>NZ_SCKT01000001.1 GCF_014155765.1 Pantoea dispersa
ATAAGGATCTGGCAGCCTGAGTTCCCGGACTTAACTCTCTCCCACAAAACCGGTACGGTTCAGCGAGTGATGACTGTCAGCTTTAATCAGGTGCCTTCTGATATCCGCGTGCCGCTGTTCTGGGCAGAGATGGATGCCAGCCAGGCGAACAGCGCGAGTTCAGGCGGCCCGGCGCTGCTTATTGGTACCGTGGCGACCACGGGCACGATTGTTAAGAACACGCTCACTATAATGCCATCAGCCGATCTTGCCGGTAAAATATGCGGCTTCGGCAGCCAGTTGCACCGTATGGTCAAGCGCTATCGTGCCATTGACCCCTTTGGTGAATTGTGGATTCTGGCTGTGGGTGAATCAACTGGGGCGCAGGCTGCAGGCTCAGTAGTGATTGCAGGCACCGCGCAGGCGTCAGGGACGCTCAGCCTGTATATCGGGGTTGAACGCGTGCAGGCCGCCGTGGTCATCGGCGATGAGGCTGCTGATGTTGCCACCACGCTGGCAGCCGCTATCAACGCAAATGCCAGCCTGCCTGTAACCGCGACAGCTACTGACGGCACAGTTGCAGTCAAAGCGCGCCATAAGGGGCTGACCGGGAACGACATCCCGCTGATGCTGAATTATTACGGTACAGTTGGCGGTGAAACTACACCTGACGGCATTACCGTGACCATCACCGCGCTGGCTGGCGGCACTGGTTCACCGGACCTTACCGACACCATTGCTGCTATGGGCGATGAGCCATTTGATTTCATCGGGCTTCCGTTCAGCGATTCAGCTTCTCTCGCTACGATGGCGCTGGAAATGAATGATGGTTCAGGCCGCTGGAGCTATGCGCGTCAGCTATATGGTCACGTTTATACGGCTAAAACCGGTACGTTGTCCGAGCTGGTTGCCTTTGGCGACACCATGAACAACCAGCATATCACCGTTGCAGGTTATGAAGTGGCCACGCAAACCTGCTGCGATGAGCTGGTGGCGATGCGTACAGCACGCAATGCAGTATTTATCCGTAACGATCCTGCGCGCCCGACGCAAACCGGTGAGCTGACCGGGGCATTGCCGGCACCAAAGGGGAGCCGCTTCATTCTTTCTGAGCAGCAGTCTCTGCTGACGCATGGGATTGCAACGTCCTATGCTGAAGGCGGTGTGCTGCGCATTCAGCGCGATATCACAACCTATCAGCAGAACAGTTACGGCGTGGCTGATAACAGCTATCTCGACAGTGAAACCCTGCATACCAGCGCTTATGTACTGCGCGAGCTGAAGAGCGTGATCACTTCAAAGTACCCGCGCCATAAACTGGCCAATGACGGAACCCGCTTCGGTGACGGTCAGGCCGTGGTGACGCCAGCGGTTATCAAAGGTGAGATGTGCTCCGTTTACAAACAGATGGAGCGGTCAGCCATCGTTGAAAACTTTGACCTGTTCAAAACCTATCTGGTGGTTGAGCGCAATGCGGATAATCCAAACCGCGTAGATGTGCTGTTCCCACCTGACTACGTTAATCAGCTGCGTGTGTTTGCGCTGGTAAATCAGTTCCGTCTGCAATACAGCGAGGAGAGCGAATAATGGCCCGTATTGCTGGTACCACGTATTTCAAACTCGACGGCCTTCAGCTTTCTTTGACTGGCGGCATTGAAGTGCCGATGAACACTAAGGTAAACGATGATGTGATCGGCCTTGATGGTTCTGTTGACCGTAAGGAAACGCACCGCGCCCCGTACATCAAAGGCACTTTTAAAGTGCCGAAGGGTTTTCCACTCAGCAAAATCACAGAGTCCGACAGCATGACCGGTACTGCGGAGCTGGCGAACGGTCAGGTGTATGTCCTGACCGAAGCCTGGTTGTTTGGTGAGGCCAACCACAACGCTGAAGAGGGCACGGTTGACCTTGAATTCCACGGCTCAGAAGGGTTCTACCAGTGAAAGAATTGATGCTTTCTAAACCTGTTGTGGCGGCAAATGAGACGCTGCATGTGCTGGAAATTCGCGAGCCAACTTACGACGAAGTTGAGCAGTTTGGTATCCCTTTCAGCTATAACGAGTCCGGTGAAATGAAGCTGGATTCACGCGTCACGCTGAAATATATCCCGGTGCTTGCGGCCATCCCGCGTTCTTCGGCGGCCAAAATGGCGCTTAAGGATATCTTTATGGCGTCAATGACGATCGTGGGTTTTTTTACGGGGTCGGAAGCGGGAGAGAGTTCAGGAAGCGACTCTACAACACCGCCCACTTCTGGCGCATAAATCCGCTTGAACTGAAAAATGTCAGCCTCAGCAAGTTTCTGGAAATGGAAGCTGAGGCTGTCCGCATCTCTGAGGAAATAAACCGTGGCAGATAGTTTTCAGCTGAAGGCGATCATCACGGCAGTGGACCAGCTTTCAGGTCCACTGAAGGGGATGAGCAGAAACCTTAAAGGCTTTCAGAAGGAAGCCAAAAATATCATGGTCAACGCGGCGGCTATGGGCGTCGCGCTAACCTCCGCGTTTGCAGTACCCATCAGCCAGGCGATGGATTTCGAATCGCAGATGGCAGACGTTCGCAAAGTCGTCAACTTTGACACCCCGCAACAGTTTAAAGAGATGAGTGAGGATGTGCTCAAACTCTCGACTCGGTTACCAATGGCTGCAAACGGCATTGCGCAGATCGTAGCGGCTGGCGGCCAGGCGGGTATTGCGCGTAATGACCTGATGCAGTTTGCAAGCGACGCGGTGAAGATGGGCGTGGCATTTGACCAGACTGCAGAAGAGTCTGGCCAGATGATGGCACAGTGGCGAACCGCGTTCAAAATGACGCAGGATGGCGTGGTGGTTCTTGCCGATAAAATTAACTACCTGGGTAACACTGGCCCTGCCAATGCACAAAAGATTTCCGACATCGTTACCCGCATCGGTCCTCTTGGTGGCGTTGCAGGCGTGGCGTCAGGTGAGATTGCCGCGATGGGCGCAACCATCGCAGGTATGGGCGTGGAGTCTGAGATAGCCGCAACGGGCATCAAAAACTTCATGCTTTCCCTTACCTCCGGAAAATCAGCCACGGCATCACAGAAGAAAGCGCTGAAGTTTATAAAGATTGATCCGGGCCAGTTAGCCGCTGACATGCAGAAGGATTCACGCGCCGCGATGCTTAAGGTGCTGGACTCTCTGGCTAAGGTGCCAAAAGACAAACAGGCAGCGGTCATGAATGCGCTGTTTGGTAAAGAGTCGCTTGGTGCGATCGCCCCTCTGCTGACGAATCTGGACTTACTGCGCACCAACTTCAATCGCGTTGCGGATGCGCAGCAGTATGCAGGGTCGATGCAGAAGGAATATGAGTCGCGCGCGGCCACAACGGCGAACTCCGTTCAGTTGCTAAAAAACCAGTTCAGTGCTGCCAGCATTACCATCGGTGATATGTTCCTGCCCGATATCGTCAGGCTGACTCAGAAGGTTCAGCCGATGGTCGAACAGTTCAGGCAGTTCACCAAAGCAAATCCTGAGATGGTTCGCGGCACCTTTAAGTTTGGCCTGACGTTGCTGGGTACTGCTTCTGCTGTGGGTATTGCCGTTAAGGCGGTGAAGATGTTTGAAACTGTGCTGAAGATGTCCACCATGGGCAAACTGGTTTCGCTGCTGGTGCTGGGTGGGAGCCTTATTGTCAGCAACTGGGACCAGGTTGGTCCGGTTGTTAAAGCGGTATGGCAAGACGTGAATGATGTCGTGCAAGCGACGGGGGGCTGGAAGAGCACAATTGAAGGTGTCAGCGCCGTTATGGCAGGCGTATTCACCGTGCGCACCGTTGGCACTCTTAAAACCGCGCTCACAACAGCAACTTCACTTTCCGGCGTGCTGGCGCAGATTGCATCACTCGGTGCGCTGACAGTGTCCATCGGCGTTGCGATTTACATTTTCAAAAAGCTGAACGATATCGCTGATGCAGTTACTGAAAAGGACGGCACAACATCCTTCTGGCAATCCCTCAAAAACCGCTGGAATGCCGGAGGCTGGTATAACAATCAGCAGGGTGGGTCGGGCTATCAGTCAGCCGTGCCACTTTCGCGGCCACAGCAGGGTGAACTGAAGGTAACATTCGATAATGCGCCGCCCGGCATGCGCGTTGCGCCTGCGGGTAACTCACTACCCTGGCTTAACTATGATGTCGGATATAACCGCTTCTCTAACCAGTAACCCGCTCCGGCGGGTTTTTTATTGCCTGGAGATTAATATGTCAACCCATAATCCACCAGTATGTGCCGGGCGCCAGCGGCATCTTAGCGTTCTCGGCAGCGGACATCAGTCCCCACTCCACGGCGGTAGTAGCCGTTGCTATGGTTGCGGAGGAAATGATCTTCTTCCACTCATCTCTGCTCTTGAGTCCATCGGTCTCGCTCTCAAGGATATCGATGTATCTCTCAAGATCATTGTCGAGAGAGGCGGACCACTCGCTGACCCGGTTATGGTCGACACTGGTGCCCATTAACCCCCAATGGAATGGGTGAAACAGGAATCGGCAACCAGTGGTTCCGGTCCTTTTACTTCCCGCCAGAAAGATGATGTTGGCGACGGACTCAATATTGCTGAGGTTGTGAGTGTGTACTTGTACTGGCAATGACTTCAGAAAGTGATATGCCGTAAAGCCTGATACAAGCTCACCACCCGGACTTGACATGTGGATGACTAGTTCGCTCGCGCCTTGATTTATGGCGCTCAGGCAATTTGATATGAGGCCATTAACAGTGGACTGATTTATAGAGGCAGAAAAGTTGATGGTGTGTTGCATTAATTTTTCTCATAAGAATATTCCGAGCCATCAACATACTACCTATTCCTTTTTTCGTTAATCCTGACATTTGACCAGTGCGTTCAGTTAGGCTAAAAGCCCGGAGTAACCATGAGCTGGATAGACAATCTGCAGGATGCCTCGCTGCGGGGTGTCCCGTTTAAGGTAGATGAGGATGAAGCCACTTTCGGCAGACGCGTGCAAGTCCATGAATACCCCAACCGCGATAAGCCATGGGCTGAAGATATGGGGCGTGCAACGCGGCGCTTTAGTGTTCAGGCGTATCTTGTCGGTGATGACTATTTTGAGCAGCGCAACAGGCTGATCGAAGCGGTTGAGAAGCCCGGAAGCTGCACACTCGTTCATCCTTTTTACGGCGAAATGACCGTCACCGTTACGGATGAAGTCCGCGTAAGCCATACCAAAGACGAAGGCCGCATGTGCCGCGTCAGCTTCAGCTTCATCGAGTCGGGCGAGTTGTCATTCCCCAAAGCTGGCATTGCAACCGGAGCGAAGCTGACGGGCGCCGCAGCGCTGATGGATGATTTCCTGTCATCAGCATTTGAAGCGTTTGGGCTGGACGGCCTGCCAGATTTCACACAAAACGGCGTACTGGATGATGCAACGGAGATGTTCAATACCGTTACTGACGCCATGCAGTACGTAGATTCTGGTATTAGCGCAGCATCCCGTCTGATGCAGGGTGATTTGTCTGTATTGCTGATGCCACCGTCCAGTGGCATGAATTTCGTCAATCAGCTTCAGACCATGTGGCGCGCAGGCACCAAACTGACAGGAAATGTCACCGACCTGATGTCAATGGTAAAAGGTCTGAGCGGCATCACCCTCGATAAAGGACTTGCTCCGCGCGGAGTCTGGAAAACAGACAGTGCCAGTACTCAGGCGAGAACGGAGCAGCGCAATTACGTCGCGCAGGCCATCCGGACCTCAGCACTTAGCGAGGCGGTGAATACGGTAACGAACCTTCCCAAATCCACCTCTCTGGCCATGCAGGCGGCACAGCCATCTGCAACAGTCATTGTTTCGCACCCTGCGGTTGATGACGTGCTCGAAAATGATACAGCCGTGGGGGTAATCACATCCACAGCAACTGACATGGTTCCCTCATGGGATGATTTAAACGAAGTACGCGACACGCTCAATACCGCCATCGATCAGGAGATGAGCCGCGTAAACGATGACGGACTGTTTCTCGCACTCCGTCAGGTGCGCACTGCGCTGAATGAAGATATCACTGCGCGCCTTGAGCAAACTTCCAGAACGGTTGAGCGCATACCGCCTGAAGTTTTACCCGCAGTCGTGCTTGCTGCTGACTGGTACGACGATGCCGGGCGTGAATATGACATTACCGCGCGCAACGCCATCCGGCACCCCGGCTTTGTTACGGTTAAAACCCTGAGAGTGCCCGTCCAGTGAATACAACCGTACTTCTTCGCGTTAATGGCCGTGAGTGGGGCGGATGGACTTCTGTCCGCATTGCCGCCGGCATTGAACGTATAGCAAGGGATTTTAACGTCCAGATCACCCGCTCATGGCCGGGTGATGAATCGCAGGTAAGCCGCCGCAGCCGCATAAAGAAGGCCGATAAGGTTGAAGTGCTGATCGGTGATGATCTTGTTATCACCGGATGGGTGGAGGCAACGCCTGTACGGTATGACGCTAACAGCATCTCAATGGGTATTGTTGGCCGCAGTAAAACAGCTGATCTGGTTGATTGCTCAGCTGCGCCCTCGCAGTACAACGGACGGTCAATCGTTCAGGTTGCCGCAGACCTCGCCAAACCATTCAGCGTCAACGTTGTGGATGCGGGCGGCGTGTCCGGCGTACTGCAGGGCGTGCAGGCCGACCAGGGTGAATCCGTTATGGATGTGCTGAATAAGATGCTTGGCCTGCAGCAGGCGCTGGCCTATGACAACGCAGCGGGTGATTTAGTCATTGGCGGGATCGGTACCGTCAAAGCAACAACCGCGCTAGTGCTGGGGGAAAACATTCTGACCTGTGACAGCGAGCAGAGTATTAAAGACCGCTTCAGTAGTTATCAGGTATCAGGCATGCGCGCCGGAAACAACAATGATTTTGGCGAAGCAACCACAACAGCGATTCGTGGTACGGCAACAGACACAGGAATTGCACGTTACAGGCCGCTGCTGGTCAGACAGACCGGTAATGCCACCTCAGCAACCTGCGCAGAGCGCAGCGAGTTTGAAATGCGCCAGCGCGCTGCCAAAACTGACGAGGTTACTTACACCGTTCAGGGGTGGCATCAGGGAGACGGTAAGTTGTGGCAGCCCAACATGCTGGTGAACGTACACGATCCTGTTCTGGGATTTGATAACCGCGAAATGGTGATCGCCGAAGTGACGTATCAGCAGGATGAAAACGGCACCATCAGTGAACTCCGCGTTGGCCCTGCAGATGCTTATCTGCCCGAGCCTGCTAAGCCCAGCAAGCGTAAGAAAAAAGCCGCAGCGGAGGATGATTTCTGATGGCAGGTCCTCTCAATGCGCTTAACCGCGCACTCTCAAATGTTCTCGCCAGAGCGGTTTTACGTGGTATCGACACGGCCAGCAAGTGCCAGATGCTGGAAATCAGCATGCCAGGCAATGAAGGCAAAAGCGATATCGAACACCTTGAGCCCTATGGCTTTACGTCAGCAGCACTGAGCGGCGCGGAGGCCGTTGCGGCTTACTTTGACGGTGACCGCTCTCATGGCGTCGTGCTGGTGGTGGCAGATCGCCGCTTCCGGCTTAAAGGATTGGAAGGGGGAGAAGTCGCTATCTACGACGACCAGGGGAAGTCGATAACCCTGAAGCGAAAGGGGATCGTCGTTGATGGCGGCGGGCAAATAATCACCTTCATTAATTCACCAAAAGCCCGTTTCGAAATGGATATCGAATCAACCGGGAACATTACCGACAACTGTGATTCTGGCGGCATTTCTATGGCCCAGATGCGTGTGACGTACAACGGTCACAAACATAAAGAAAACGGTGATGGTGGCGGCACAACCGACGCAACCTTGCAACAAATGGGTGGATCATGATCCTTACGATAAATGGTAAGCAGCAGGCGGTTTACCAACTCACCGACCCGCTCACGCGCGCGGTTGTCATTTCCCTCTTCACATGGAGAAAAGCAGGTAAAGACGATGCGCCTGAAGAGGCAAATGGCTGGTGGGGCGACACGTTCCCGACCGTTCAGAATGATCGAATCGGCTCCCGTCTTTATCTGCTGAAGCGGTCCAAACTTACCAACAAGACGCCACTGAAAGCGCGTGAGTACATCACCGAAGCGCTACTGTGGCTGACGACTGATGGTGTTGCGGCGCGAGTTGATGTCACTGCGGCAAGGCTGGGTATCAACGCCATGTCAGCCACCACAGTAATAAGCAAACGCGACGGAACAACATTGTCGCTTTCATTTGATGATTTATGGAGTGAACTCAATGGCTGATAGCGGATTTTCCCGCCCGACACTCCCGCAGCTGATCACCGCAGTACGTAGCGACATTCTTACCCGACTTGCGGCTAATACAACCCTGGCAGAGCTGCGCCGAACGGATGCTGAGGTGTATAGCCGGGTGCTGGCTGCATCGGTCCACACCGTGTATGGCTACATCGATTACCTTGCCCGAAATCTGCTTCCCGACCTTGCGGACGAAGACTGGCTGACCCGCCACGGCAATATGAAGCGAGCCCCGCGTAAGACAGCCACTTATGCTGGTGGCTATGTTCGCTGGGATGGCGTAACAAGCAGTACGGGTATTGATGCTGATGTGATCATTCAGCGAGATGATTTGGTGTCATTCACCACGACCGCCAGCGCTACGCCTTCCGGTGGTGTGCTTCGTGTTCCTGTCATTTGTAATACAGCAGGCGTAACGGGCAACACGGATGACGGTATTACGATGCGACTCACCAGCCCTGTATCTGGTCTGTCTTCTTCAGGAGTGGCCGACGCAATTCTGGGCGGAACCGATATCGAAGACCTTGAGGTGTGGCGAGCCAGAATCATTGAGCGATGGTATTACACGCCACAGGGTGGAGCAGATGCCGATTATGAAGTGTGGGCAAAAGAGGTACCGGGCGTAACAAGAGCGTGGACCCGCCGCCACTGGGCTGGGCGTGGGACTGTAGGAATTATGCTGGCAAATAGCGATCTCTATAACCCAGTTCCAGATGCTGCGGTTGTTGCCGCCGCTCAGGCTCATATAGAACCACTTTCGCCGATTGCTGGTGCTGACATCTATGCGTTTGCTGCCGCTGAAAAGGTGGTTGATTACCATATCCGTTTAACACCAGATACTGAAGAAATCAGACTGGCGGTTGAAGCGGAGATCAGGGCCATGAATTTGCGTGACGGTGTGCCAGAGGGCGCGCTTAATCCATCCAGAATCAGCGAAGCGATCAGCCTGGCGACAGGTGAATACAGCCATGTTCTTGTCAGCCCGACTGATGAAATACCAATTGCAATCGGTGAGGTGGGGGTTGTTGGAGATTTTACATGGACCTAACAGTGCAATATGAGCAAATGCTGGGTGCGTTATTGCCTCGTGGTCCGGCATGGGATGACAGAGAGCCTTTATTGCTGGGATGCGCTCCAGCTCTTTCACGAGCACATCTGCGTGGGGATGCGTTGATGCTTGAAATCGACCCGCGCTCTGTTACCGAGCTAATAGATCGGTATGAAAGCATTACCGGGCTCCCTGATAGCTGTACCCCAGCCGATGCGCAAACCCTTCAGCAGCGCCGCCAGCGGCTTGATGCGAAGACAAACCTCGCTGGAGGAATCAACGAGGCGTTTTACAGGGCGCAGCTTGATGCGCTTGGTTACACCGAGGCGACGATTACTCGATACCCAAAGAGTAGTTTCAACTGTAACTCTCTTTGCACTGATTCACTTTACAGCGACGAGTGGCGCTATTACTGGCGCGTAAACATTCCTGCATCTGCACAGGTTAACCCAATGACCTGCGTTGGTAACTGCACCGATTCGATCAGGACGTGGGGCGACACGGTTGTTGAATGTGTTATGAATAAACTGGCCCCTTCCCATACCTACGTTATTTTTCTTTACACGGAGTAATTATGCATCGCATAGATACATCCACCGCTCAGGTGGATAAATTCGGCTCGGGCAAAAATGGCTTCACGGGAGGGAATCCGCAAACAGGCGTATTACCTACAGCTCTGGATGCTGATTATTTTGACACTCTACAGGAAGAGTTAGCTGCCGTCATTGAGTCTGCTGGCATTACATTAAACAAAGCAGCAAATAATCAGTTGCTTTTAGCTATGAGGACATTGACGCCCGGTCGATTACTTAATGTTCGAGTATTCACCGCAAATACTACTGTAACATTCAGTGCGATGACTAAAAACATCCGCGTTCAAATCGTAGGTGGTGGTGGGGGCGGCGGCGGCGCCCAGGCAACATCGGCAGGGCAGGCGTCGTGTGCTGGCGGGGGGTGTGGCGGTGCTTATGTAGAAGCTTATATGCCAGTGCCTGCTACATCGGTAGCGTTGACGGTTGGCGCTGCTGGGTCTGGAGGAAGTCGAACTGGCCCAACAGCAGGGTCCGCTGGAGGAAGCTCTGTATTTGGAAACTACATAACTTGTCCGGGTGGTACTGGGGGCGGGGTTGGTAACGCAGCCACATACGGCTCACCATTTTATCGAGGAATGACGCTACAAACTCCACCAACTATAAACCTACCAACTGGTGCTGTACTTATTTCTTCAATGCGTGGGCAATCTGCGTCTGGGTCAGTGCTTGTCGGATCAGCCCCCAACCAAGGTGTAGGAGGTATTGGCGGGTCATCTCCATTTGGAGTGGGTGGAAATGGCGGTGGTGGTGTTGTTAATGGCTCGCCAACGGCAGGGAGTGGTTATGGGGCTGGTGGAGGAGGTGGAGTTGAATTCTCCGCTTACGGAGGTGACGAAGGCGGTGCCGGCACTGGTGGGCTTTGCATTATTTGGGAGTATGCATAATGAGCATTGAAACCTACGCACTGATTAATTCTGATGGATATATAGTTAACACCGTGTTATGGGATGGTGAAACTGATACATGGTCGCCAGAAGATGGCCTGGCAGCGATTCGATGCGGAGACTCAATATGCGAAATTGGCGGTACGCACAAGGATGGCGTGTTCGACAGAGCCCCAATTCCTAATCCAACTTATGAAGAATATGTAGCTGAAGCGGAAGCGTTGAAGTCATCTCTCATGGCGGAGGCTGCGGACAAAATCTCAACGCTGCAGGATGCTGTAGATCTTGATATGGCAACTGATGATGAAAAAACAGAACTTGTAGCGTGGAAAAAATATAGAGTTTTACTGAACAGAATCGATACATCAACCGCCCCAGATATAACTTTGCCGAAAAAACCATAGAAACAACCCCGGCATATCACGCCGGGTTATTCTTTTTCTTGATGGACTTTATTTCAGATATTGCTTTTTCAATTTCATCAAAGCTTATTCCATGAAGAAGGGAAACATCCATATCCCACCACTTCAATTCCATTAACTCTCTTATGGTATCTTTATTAAATCTGTACTTTATTATCCTGGCAGGGTTTCCACCAACTATTGCATAAGGCGGAACATCTTTTGTTACCACCGCACCACCACCAATGATGGCCCCGTGTCCAACGGAAACACCCTTTAGTATCAATGCGCCTCGGCCTATCCACACATCATTGCCTATGATGGTTGGGGTATTGTCATTTCCGTGCATATAATCCAGTCTTGGCGTATTAACGCACTGAAATGGATGTGTAGAAAGCCAGTTTAAAGGGTGGTTGTCAGGTCCGATAGTGACATTTGCAGCTATAGAGCAATACGAGCCAATTTTTACGCAGCTATCAATGTGAGAATTTTCCCTAATGTAGGTAAACTTGCCAATGCTGACGCCCTTTTTCACAAAAGAGCCTCTTTTTATTATTTGAACTGCTTCGGATGTAATTAATCCATGCTGTTCAATAAAATCTCTTGAATAAACATTATCAATGTCGTTATAAGGGGTTATGTCGAAATCGTTCCTCTCAAGACTTGCTCTGAGTTCTCGTATTTCATTTTGCAATTCATTGATTCTTCCGTTTGGGATGCTGTTGATTCTATTTCTTATTAATCTGTACAGAGATTTAATCACAATTATCCTTTTTTATCTTTTGATAAAATCGCATCTAATATGATAAGGTAAGCTTAAGTATACGGCAAATATATATTTTCAGTAAATTAGAAACTTGCCAGATTCTTCGCCTTTCATCATGCAACTATCCTAGCATTGATGGACAAAATCGAAGGAAGTGATGGCGCTACTACTGATCTGCAGAAACGCATGAAAGCTATCGACGGTCTGGATGCATAAAAAAGCCCCGGCGACGGGGCAGAGGTATACCGCGCCGATCTGAGCAGGCTACGGGGTGGGTGATTAAAGCTTAGTCACTCGCACCGCACCCACCAAACTAAATCTCCTTACCCGCCAAAGGCTTTACAAAAACCTCAACCGCAGCGGCTTGATCATTTTCAGTGATTGATATTACTGTATTTATATACAGTAACTTTTTGAGATAACGAAAATGGAGCTTTTAAGACCAGCGGAAATCCGCGCCATTCTGGAGTTGCCACTTTATGTAAGTCGCGTGCCATGCGGCTTCCCATCGCCTGCGCAGGACTACGTTGAGCAGAGGATCGATCTCAACAATCTTCTGGTGCAGCATCCCAGCGCGACATATTTCATCAAGGTCAGCGGGGATTCGATGATTGAAGGGGGCATCAACGATGGCGACATGCTGGTTGTAGACAGCTCACTTAAAGCCGGTCACGGCGACGTTGTGGTTGCCTCCCTCGCCGGTGAATTCACCGTGAAGCAGCTTATGCTGCGCCCCTTCCTGCATCTCAAGCCGATGAATTCGGCGCACTCCATAATTCCTATAGATGATGCTGATCAGTTCGAAGTGTTCGGTGTGGTCCGTCACGCAATCAAAAATATAGGCCAGTAGATGTTCGCCCTGGTGGACGTTAACTCGTTCTACGCCAGCTGCGAAACGGTGTTTAGACCAGACCTGCGCGGAAGGCCGGTAGTTGTGCTGAGCAACAATGACGGCTGCGTTATCGCGCGCTCTGCAGAGGCAAAGAAAATTGGCATCAAAATGGGCGATCCCTTCTTCAAGATGAAGGATGAACTGCGCCGGCACAGAGTGCAGGTGTTCAGCTCTAACTACGCGCTTTACGCTGACATGAGTAACCGGGTGATGACCACGCTGGAGGATATGGCGCCAGCCGTTGAAATCTACTCGATTGACGAAGCTTTCATGAACCTGACGGGCATGCGCCGCTATAAGCCGCTGGAGGGATACGGGCGCGAGATTCGCGAGCGCGTATATCGTGAAACGCACCTGACCGTAGGCGTTGGTATCGCGCAGACCAAGACGCTGGCGAAGCTGGCTAATCACGCGGCCAAAAAGTGGACGCAGACCGGCGGCGTAGTTGATCTGTCCAACGTTGAGCGCCAGCGTAAATTGATGGCGCTGGTACCGGTAGAGGATGTCTGGGGCGTTGGCCGGCGCATCAGCAAGAAGCTTAACGCGATGGGCATTGATACCGCGAAAGACCTGGCAGAGCAGAGCACCTGGATAATCAGGAAGCATTTTAACGTTGTGCTTGAGCGTACTGTCAGGGAGCTGCGCGGAGAGCCGTGTCTTGAGCTGGAAGAGTTTGCGCCGACAAAGCAGCAGATCGTCTGTTCACGTTCGTTCGGCAGCCGGATAACAAAATATGAGGATATGCGCGAGGCCGTATGCAATTTCGCAGCGCGAGCTGCTGAGAAGCTGCGCGGAGAGCGTCAGTACTGCCGCCAGATTGCTGTGTTTGTCAGGACCAGCCCGCACGCGGTGGATGAGGTGTTCTACGGCAATCAGGCGATGGGTAAGCTGCTGACCCCGTCGAATGACTCCCGCGACATCATACGCATCGCTATGGAGGCGCTGGACCGCATCTGGCTTGACGGCCACCGTTATATGAAAGCAGGTGTGATGCTGGGCGATTTTTTCAGTCAGGGCGTCGCACAGCTCAATCTGTTTGATGAATTTCAGCCACAGCCTAACAGCGAGGCGCTGATGCGTGTTGTTGACGGGCTCAACCAAAGCGGGAAGGGGAAACTATGGTTCGCAGGACAGGGCATACAGAAATCCTGGGCGATGAAGCGCGAAATGCTGTCGCCGGCATACACCACAAGGTATTCGGACCTACCCGTTGCGAAGTGACATTTGTGATGCAGCCGCTTCATCAGATATTGCCAACGAGCAGATCATGCTTCGTCAGAGAACTTAAAGGGCGGACATGTATTGTTGATGCGATGAGGATGCCACAAAGCGGCGATACCGTCTTGCTGGACATGTCAGGCTTTCTGGAATGGGCACAGATTTTTCTGCATCCTCGCCGCGTTATCACAGATGAGGGAATGATTCTTGAAAGCGATCTGCTTGAAGATATTGCGATAGTGGGAGTGGTGACGCACGAAATCAGTACCATGCAGGGAAGTTCGGACGACTTGCCAATTTGATGTTTATACGGTGGGTTTTGCCATCGTTATACCATTATTTCACCATCGTAAAATGTAGGCAATAAAAAGCAGCCGTAAATGGCTGCTTTTCTTTGGGATTTTGGTCGGCACGAGAGGATTTGAACCTCCGACCCCATTGACACCCCATGATCGTGTGGAAAAATTATAAATTATTTATTGTAAAGAATAGACTGTATATCGCTACGATTTAAAGCATAACTTCCTTTAGATTAGAAAAGGACCTTGAAGTGTTGAAGGGATTAACTATGACACCTAGCTCTTTACCATTACCTAAAAGTAAATTACCTAGACTGCTGCAATAGTTATCATCAGCATCAAGAGCGACGTGTGCAATTAATCCATCTAGATAAATTCTACAAAATAAATAAGACATGTATGCATAAGGAGGTCCTAAATCAAACTCCTGCCGTTCAATGATAGGCGTACGATTGTGGGGAATGCCTCTATCGTATATCTGATGGAGTCTAATTGGAAAATCATTATAGTTAAGAGGACTCTTTGTTAAGGTGGCTATTCGTAGCCTCTCTAACAAATCAGGATGCAATACTACCTCACTCATGTCCTCTCTGGTTGATGCTGCAGCGCGCCAAACAATACTTAAAAAGAATACTTTTAAAGCTGATGTATCAATGTTATTGAAAATTCTAAAGCTAAATCCATCAGCACTCATCGGAACCGATAACTCTTCATCTAGTAAACTGCGCTGAAATGTTGGCCAACCACTCCAAACCAAGTGATTTCTTCTCAGAATTTTAATCGCTTTATCGTCGATGTCTCTAAGTATACTTTCACCATCCTGGATAACCAGTTGGTTGTCATACCAGCCTTGAAATCTCTTGGTTTCCGGACCATTATGCCATTTCTGTATGGCTCTTTCTCCCTTTTTGCTTAGCAGAGTTAAAGCGCGAGGAAGTATATGGGAGTCTACAAACTTACCCTTTTTGCCGGTTAGCTTACAAATACCCTCCGCAATAATCTCCTTTTTTTTTCTCATTTTTTATCCTTTCATTATCCTCTGAATAAACCCATGATATAGGGGTTAAAGTTTCCGATAAACTGAGTAAAGATCCCAAAAAGGAAACAATACTCTTGATAGCAAAACGCCGAAAATCACCCCCGACAAAACACTCCCCGCACCAGATTGTGCAATTATCTCGAATAGGTTACCTGCGGTGCCAAAATACTTCATTGAGATGTAAGCTACAATCAACGTGCAGATTGCCAAAAAGTTTGCGGATGAATCAACAATGGCCTTAAGCCTCTTTTGATATTTTGGCTCTCGCGCGTAGGTTAGATAGATAACCATTAAATAACAATAACCTACATAAGCTGTAGTGATAATGGCAATCCATGCGGATTTATGTCGATCACCGAACCTTTCTAAAAAAATTACTGCGGCCAAAAAAAATACACCTAAAGAATAAATCCAGTATTCAATAGCCTTCTGAATGTGCTTTGGCATACCAGAGTGCCCAGAAACTTCCTCCTGACTATCTGTTGCGCCCATGACAAAAACTCCTAATCAATTAACCTTAAATTGGGATGGCTCATCCCTACGTCAATCGCATCCGCGCACTTCAACAATTCTGCTGCCAATTCCCTAGCCATATCAGACCTTATGCTTAGCTGCATATCGGGGAACAGCTGCGGGTCATCAATTTAGGCAGTCATCGAGTCCTTCATCCTGAGATCGAGCACAAGCAAACGACCGCGTGTGATGTAAATCATACCGAAATCAGTTAGCTCTGGCATGCGCCCCACGTTAGAATTTTTATGATCTGCCATAATTACCTCAAATTGAATGCTTAAGTAGCTCTGCCTTTTGCCTGCAGTTCTTTGTATCTTTCATGAAGAGAGCGAGGATAAAGCTCTGTGTAAATCTGCCACAATGTTTTGAGTGACTGGTGCCCTGTAACCTGAGCCACTTCTTCCAAAACAAATCCCGCCTCGAAAAGCCTGCTCGCACCCTCTCTTCGCAAGTCGTGATAACGTAAATCTCTAATACCCAACCTGTTTCTCTCTTCTCCAAAAACAATAGAAATTCGTTTTTGTTTATAAGGAAAAATCAGGTCGCCGACCTTTGGTTGCTCTTGAACAATGTCCCAGGCTTCGCCGAGCAGAGCGACATACATGTGGTTGCCAATCTTTTTCAGTGGGTGTTTTCTGTCTCTTACGAGTATGGCTTTCTGCTTGTGATCGATATCATCCCATCGCAGGCTGGTCACTTCACCAATGCGCATGCAAGATAGAATTGAGAAAAGGAATATGCGGTGAAATGGAATAGCTTTGTAAGAGCGCTCAGCCCTATACTCAAGAGCAGAGAGCAGCTGGCTAACTTCCTCCGAAGTAGGCCGGCGGCTCCTCTTCTGAGACATTGAGATCATGCCAAGTTTATTAAGTTGGTACTTAGCAATCGTGTAGCAGCTCAGGTCAACTTCCACATTGAACATTGGACCAGCCGAACCAAGCACAGAGCCTATAAAGGTAATGTCGTTCCTGATTGTAGACGGGCCGGCACCTTGTGATGCCCTTACCTTGGCATGATTAATCAGCGTATGTGGCGTGAAGTTGCTTAATGGCACATCACAAATTTCGCTGCGGCTAATCAGGCTCAAAGTTGACGCTTTGCTCTTGCTGTATTTGATGTTGGGATGATTCATATAAAGCTCGAGCAGTTCGCCAAAAAGCGTAACGCGCTGCTGCTGCGCTACAGGAACGCCATTTTTTTCGATATCAGCAACGCGTATCACTCCCCATGATTTCGCTTCCGACATCTTTGGAAACGTATCTCGTTCACGATAAACTATTGCGCCTTCTTTCTTAACAGCAACCGTGCAGCGGTACCTGATATCGCCTTTGGACGTCTTACGCTTTTCAATACTGTAGTAAGCCATTTCAATATCTCATTATGGGTTCCCTAGGGGGGCCTTCAGGGGGACCTGAGCACACAAAAATGCTCGATAATACTGTAATAATATACAGCAACATGCAATTGAAAAATAAACACACTATTACAAGTTGCTGATTTATCTAAATTTGCATTTAAGCTCCTGTTATCACTACACAATTCCTTGCTGGGGTTCTTTTTGTCTGCCGCTTCGCCATGAATAGCGCATTGGTGAAAAAGATGCTTTGATTACTCTATGGCTTAACGCGCGGATAACGCTGATGAAATCCCTCCCTTATGCTGTTGTGATTCTGCTGTTCCCCGTTGCCGGCGCGGCGCTGGCCGCCAGCAGCACCTGCCCGCCGCTGAGCAAAAACATCACCAGCAGCAACAACTGGATTATGCTGGGCGGCGATGCCAAAGGCGCGGTGCGCCAGGTGGTGGCCGGGGAGTTTGGTAAAGACGTCAACTCGCAGAAGCGCGTGCTCGGGCAGTTTGACCAGTGCGGCGATCTGATGGTGGCTGACATCACCTATGACAAAAGCGAAGGCAACGTGGTGCTGAGCATGGAGCAGCATATCGCGCGCGTGCAGCGCGGCTGGGTGGCTGACTATGCTTATCTGGTTAAAGTGACCCGCGCGGGCAAAGAGGAAGTGGTGGATAACCGGCAGGGCACTATCAGCTGGCAGATGGGGCAACACGGCAACATCATCAGCGCCTCGGACAAATTTACCAGCATGGGAAAAGAGGGCTTTACCGATACCACTTACCGCTACGATAAACACTTCCGACTGGAAAAAAGTATCGCGCGCGGCAGCGATGCTCTGACCAACGGCGAGAATACCTGGCGCTGGAATCCGCAGGGGCTGGTGGTGGCATCCACCAGCGCGCGCAGCAAAGAGACCTACAGCTACGATAATCAGTGGCGCGAACTGCGGCTGCACGGCACCTCGACCACGCCGGTCAGCACTTTGCGCTCGGTGGATGAGTGCCAGTTGTGGGACGAGGTGGGCAATTGCACGCTGAGCTATTTGCATGAGACCGAAGTGTTTGCCAAAGGCACCATTGAGCGGCATCTGAGTTCGGCCTACAAATATCAGTACTGGGATCGTCCGGCGACGGACAATTGATGCGCCGTCGCGTATGCTGTTCTGTGCACAACCCGGGAGCCCATTATGACACTGATTATTTCATTCCTTTTCGCCATTACCCTGCTTACGCTGACGCCCGGCTTCGATACCGCGCTGGTGCTGCGTTCAGCGGCTGCGCAGGGCTGGCAGCGTGCCTCGGCGACGGCATTGGGCGTTACGCTCGGCTGTCTGGTGTGGGGTGTGGCGGTCGGGCTGGGCTTAGGCGCGCTGCTGCTGGCTTCGGAAATGGCTTATAACCTGCTGAAAGGCATCGGTGCCGTGTACCTGCTGTATCTCGGCGTCAGACTGCTGCTCAACCCGCGCAGCACGGTGGCCAGCGGGCAGCAGGGGCAAAAGCGGGAAGAGCGCTATCTGACCTGCTTCGCGCGTGGCCTGACCGGTAACCTGCTCAATCCCAAAGTCGGGGTTTTTTACGTCACTTTTCTGCCGCAGTTTATCCCGGCCGGCGGATCGGTGGCACTGTGGTGCACGCTGATGGCGCTCACCCACATGGTGATTGGCTTAGTGTGGAATGCGGTATTGATTAGCGGCAGCCAGTACTTTGCTCATCATCTGCGCCGTCCGGCAGTGTTAAAAGTGATGGATCGCCTGACCGGCTGCGTGTTTATTGGTTTCGCCGCGAAGCTGGCGCTGTCGCGGCGTTAAGTATTACGGCTTGCGCGCCACCAGCACGGCACGCAGCGGGGCGGGGTAACCTTCAACCGTTTTGCTGCTGTCGTGCGGATCGAGGAACTCCGCCAGCGATTCGCTGGTCATCCAGTCGGTGCGACGCTGCTCTTCCACCGAGGTGATGGCGTAATCGGCGATGCGCACATCAACAAAACCGCACTTCTCCAGCCAGTTTTTCAGCGCCGCCGCAGACGGAATGAAGTAAACGTTGCGCATCTGCGCGTAGCGTTCACCCGGCACCAGCACCGCGTTTTCATCGCCTTCAATCACCAGCGTTTCCAGTACCAGTTCGCCGTCGCTGACCAGCTGATTTTTCAGTTGCAGCAGATGGTCGAGCGGCGAACGCCGGTGATAGAGCACGCCCATGGAGAACACGGTATCGAACGCCTGCAGCGCCGGCAACTGCTCAATGCCCAGCGGCAGCAGATGCGCACGGCGATCGTCACCCAGCAGCTTACGCACCGCTTCGAACTGGCACAGGAACAGCTGCATCGGATCGATACCGACCACCAGCTGCGCGCCGGCACCAATCATGCGCCACATGTGATAACCGCTGCCGCAGCCTACATCCAGCACGGTTCGACCGGCCAGCGAAGAGATATGCGGCAGCACGCGGTCCCACTTCCAGTCGGAGCGCCATTCGGTGTCGATGTCGCAGCCGTAGAGCGAAAACGGCCCTTTGCGCCACGGCATCAGGTTACGCAGCAGCTTTTCGATGCCGGCGCGCTGGCGATCGGTTAACGCGTCATGCTGCGCGCTGACGCTGTGCAGCAGATCGAGCTGCTGCGGCACCAGCAGCGGCAGATTGTCGACCGACTTCTCCCAGTTGCGAAAATGTCCGTGCAGGTTTTCACGCTGCCAGGCGGCGACCTGCGCCGGCAACACTTCCAGCCAGCTGGCGAGCGGGCCGGTGGCGATTTGCTGATAAAAACGGCCAAAATCAATCATTTCAACGCCACCAGTGAGCCAAAGTTAAAGCACTGGAACCACAATTCGGCATGGGCAAAGCCGGCGCTTTTCAGGCGGGCTTTATGCGTTTCCACGCTGTCCGTCAGCATCACGTTCTCCAGCATGCTGCGCTTCTGGCTGATCTCCAGCTCGCTGTAGCCGTTGGCGCGCTTAAAGTCGTGGTGCATGTTGAACAGCAGTTCGCCGACGTCGGCATCTTCAAAGCTGAACTTTTCCGACAGCACCAGCGCACCGCCCGGATTGAGGCCGGCGGCGATTTTCTGCAGCAGCGTCAGGCGCGCGTCCGGCTCAAGGAACTGCAGGGTAAAGTTGAGCACCACCAGTGAGGCGTTTTCGATGTGGATATCGCGGATATCCGCTTCCAGCACCTGCACCGGCGTAGCGGCGCGGAAGGCGTCGATGTGCCGGCGGCAGCGTTCCACCATCGCCGGCGAATTATCGACGGCAATAATCTGGCAACCCGGTGCCTGAATATTGCGGCGCACCGCCAGCGTGGCCGCGCCCAGCGAGCAGCCGAGATCGTAAACCTGGCTGTTGGGCTGCACAAAGCGTTCTGCCAGCATGCCAATCATCGAAATGATGTTGGAGTAACCCGGCACCGAGCGCTGAATCATATCGGGAAAGACTTCAGCCACGCGCTCGTCAAAGGTCCAGTCGCCCAGTTTATCGATGGGCGCGGAGAATAGCGTATCGCGGTCAGACATAATGAATTATCCGGAGAGAAAACGGAAAGGGCGCTATTCTGGCAGAAACTGCCGCAGGCTGCACCCGTTTCCCTGCGTTTAGAACAGGCTGGATTGCTGTGGCCAGGCGGGCAGCGGGCGCAGCGTCGGCTCCAGCTGTTGCAGTTGCGGCCACAGCGCCTGTAGCAGCGGAAACACCGCGCCCATATCCGGCGTGTGGATGAACAGCAGCGGGTCGCTGTCGTGCTGCCAGTCCGCCAGTTTTTGCTGCCAGACATCAAACAGCGGCAGGCTCTCCTCCACGCTGTCGCTGCCGATAAAGCGCACCATCGGCTGACCGGCAGTGCGCACCGCGTGCGTCGGCACACGCGGCTTTTGCGCGCGCGCATGCACGGCGGCCGGGCTGAGCGAGGCAGAGGCGTGCACCGGACGGCTGTCGAGTATCACCCGATTAACCCCGCGCTGATGCAGGCCGCGATTCAGCGCGCGCTCGGCCTCGCCTTTGGCAAAAAAGGCTGCATGGCGCACTTCAACGCCATAGTGAAAGCTGCGCGGCAGGCGATCGAGAAACGCCCACAAATCTGTCAGCTGCGCCGGTGAAAAGGCGGCGGGCAGCTGCAGCCAGTACTGGCCGATGCGCTGGCTGAGCGGATCCAGCAGGCGCAGAAATTCATTCACCAGCTCATCGCAGTTCTTCAGCGCCGCTTTGTGGCTGATGGTGTCAGGAAATTTAAAGCAGAAGCGAAAGGCGTCGTCAGTCATGTCATACCAGCGCTGCACCACTTCCGGTTTGGGCAGCGCGTAAAGCGTGGTGTTGCCTTCGACGCAGCCGAACAGCCGGGCGTAATCCGCCAGGGTTTCGATACCCAATACTCTCCAGTTGGCGTGCTGCCACTGCGGTAATCCAATACGAAGTGTCAAAACTGCTCCTGCCTGCTGTGGCGCAGAAAATGCGCCGTACGTTACCCGGTTTTGCCACGGGCAGGAACCGATCGCGCGGCAAACGCTGACGATTTGTCCGCTTTGCGCGGGATCTGCTTATCCTGCCTGCCATTTTCCATTATAATAGCCGCCTTTTTTGCGGCAGCATCTCAGAAGGTTACGCGGCCTGATGCTGTCTGGCAGCAGCGGCGAAGTTAAAAGGATACGTTATGCGTACAGAATATTGCGGACAGCTCAATCTGTCTCATGTGGGTCAGCAAGTTACTCTCTGCGGCTGGGTCAATCGCCGTCGCGATCTCGGCAGCCTGATTTTTATCGACATGCGTGACCGCGAAGGCATCGCGCAGGTGTTTTTCGATGCCGATCATCAGCAGGCTTTCCAGCTGGCGTCTGAACTGCGTAATGAATTCTGTATCCAGATCACCGGTACTGTGCGTGCGCGTGAAGAGAAAAACCGCAACAGCGACATGGCAACCGGTGATATCGAAGTGTTCGCCCATGAGCTGAACATCATCAACCGCGCAGAACCGCTGCCGCTGGATTCTAACCAGACCAACAGCGAAGAAGCGCGTCTGACCTATCGCTACCTCGACCTGCGTCGTCCGGAAATGGCGCAGCGTCTGAAAACCCGTGCCAGAATTACCAGCTTCGTGCGCCGCTTTATGGACGGTGAAGGCTTCCTCGACATCGAAACCCCGATGCTGACCAAAGCCACGCCGGAAGGCGCGCGTGACTACCTGGTGCCGAGCCGGGTGCACAAAGGTAAATTCTACGCGCTGCCGCAGTCACCGCAGCTGTTTAAACAGCTGCTGATGATGTCTGGTTTTGACCGCTACTATCAGATCGTCAAATGCTTCCGTGACGAAGACCTGCGCGCAGACCGTCAGCCGGAGTTCACCCAGATCGACGTGGAAACCTCGTTCATGAGCGCCGAGCAGGTGCGCAGCGTGATGGAGCAGATGATCCGTGAACTGTGGCTGGACATCAAAGGCGTCGACCTCGGTGACTTCCCGCAAATGACCTTCGCCGAAGCGATGAACCGCTATGGTTCCGATAAGCCAGACCTGCGTAACCCGATGGAGCTGGTGGACGTTGCTGACCTGCTGAAAAACGTCGAATTCCAGGTGTTCGCCGGCCCGGCAAACGACCCGAAAGGTCGCGTCGCGGCGCTGCGCGTGCCGGGCGGTGCCGCGCTGACGCGTAAGCAAATCGACGAATACGGCAGCTTTGTCGGCATTTACGGTGCCAAAGGTCTGGCGTGGATGAAGATCAATGCGCGCGCCAGCGGTTTCGACGGCGTGCAGAGCCCGGTGGCCAAATTCCTGACGCCGGAGATCGTTGAAGCTATTCTGCAGCGTACCGACGCGCAGGACGGCGACCTGATCTTCTTCGGCGCCGACCGTGCCAAAGTGGTGGCGGATGCGCTGGGTGCACTGCGCCTGAAAGTGGGCCGTGATCTGCAAATCACCAATGATAAAGCCTGGGCCCCGCTGTGGGTGGTCGACTTCCCGATGTTCGAAGAGGACGACGAGGGCGGCCTGGCGGCGATGCACCATCCGTTCACCTCGCCAAAAGCGCTGACGGCGGAACAGCTGGCGGCCGATCCGACGCAGGCGGTGGCTAACGCCTACGATATGGTGATCAACGGTTATGAAGTGGGCGGCGGTTCGGTGCGTATCCACAGCGGCAATATGCAGCAGACGGTGTTTAGCATTCTGGGCATCAGCGAAGAAGAGCAGCGTGAGAAGTTTGGCTTCCTGCTGGATGCGCTGAAGTTCGGTACCCCGCCGCACGCAGGTCTGGCATTCGGTCTTGACCGTCTGACCATGCTGCTGACCGGCACCGACAATATCCGCGATGTGATTGCGTTCCCGAAAACCACCGCGGCGGCCTGTCTGATGACTGAAGCGCCAAGCGAAGCCAACCCGGCGGCGCTGGCTGACCTCGGTATCCAGATCGCGCCGAAGAAAGTCACTCCAGAGACGAAATAATGGGCTATAAACACCCGGTATCGGTGCTGGTGGTGATTTTTGCGCAAGATACCGGCCGGGTGTTAATGCTACAGCGGCGCGATGACCCCAGCTTCTGGCAGTCGGTTACCGGCAGCCTGGAGCCGGGCGAAACGCCGGTGCAAACGGCGCAGCGCGAAGTGGCTGAAGAGCTGGCGATTGATATCGCCGCAGAGGGGCTGGTGCTGGAAGATTGCCACAAACAGATTGAGTTTGAGATCTTTCCGCACTATCGCCATCGTTATGCGCCGGGCATCACGCATAACCGGGAACACTGGTTCCGGCTGGCGCTGCCCGCCGAACGCCAGCCAGTGCTGAGCGAGCACCTCGCCGCACAGTGGCTGACACCGGCCGCCGCCGCCGCACTAACCCGCTCGTGGAGTAATCGTCAGGCAATCGACGAATTTATCTGAATGCCCGCCACCGCGCGTTTTTCCGGTGGTTTTATCGTTAAATTACAGACATACGGTGTAAGTCGAAAGATTTGCACCGCTAAAATAGAACAGTCAGGCGTCATCGGCGCAGCAAGGTTGTTCACCGCCAGCGCACAGCAACCGGAGCGTACATGAGTACGTGAGGATTGCGCGCACTGCCGGGGAACAAGATTGCCAGCAAGATAGCCTGCACCCTGTTAAAGATCGGAGAATATGTAAGATGGCTGGACATAGTAAATGGGCGAATACGAAGCACCGCAAAGCGGCTCAGGACGCCAAGCGCGGTAAAATCTTCACCAAAATCATTCGCGAGCTGGTGACAGCGGCCAAGCTGGGTGGTGGCGATGCCGGCTCCAACCCGCGTTTGCGCGCAGCGATGGACAAAGCACTGTCCAACAACATGACGCGTGACACCATGAACCGTGCTATCGCGCGCGGCGTCGGCGGTGAAGATGACAGCAACATGGAAACCATCATCTATGAAGGTTACGGTCCGGGCGGCTCTGCGGTCATGGTGGAGTGTTTGAGTGATAACCGTAACCGTACCGTGGGCGAAGTGCGTCACGCCTTCAGCAAAACCGGCGGTAACCTCGGCACCGACGGTTCGGTCTCTTACCTGTTCAGCAAGAAAGGCGTGATCTCCTTCGCACCAGGCCAGGACGAAGATGCCGTGATGGAAGCGGCGCTGGAAGCCGGTGCAGAAGACGTCGTGAGCTATGATGATGGCGCGATTGACGTCTTCACCGCGTGGGAAGAGCTGGGCAGCGTGCGCGATGCACTGGAAGCCACCGGTCTGAAAGCCGACAGTGCTGAAGTGTCGATGATTCCATCAACCAAAGCGGAACTGGATGCCGAGACGGCACCTAAACTGCTGCGTCTGATCGACATGCTGGAAGATTGTGATGATGTGCAGGAAGTTTACCATAACGGTGAAATTTCTGATGAGGTAGCGGAAACGCTGTAATGGCGTTACGCAAATCCCTGCAATACGGAGACGCGCTATGGCGATAATACTCGGGATTGACCCCGGCTCGCGCGTCACCGGCTACGGTGTCATCCGCCAGACCGGCCGCCAGCTCAGCTATCTGGGCAGCGGCTGTATCCGCACTAACGTCACCGATCTGCCTTCCCGCCTCAAACTGATTTACGCTGGCGTCAGCGAAATCATCACCCAGTTCGCGCCGGATTACTTCGCCATTGAGCAGGTGTTTATGGCGAAGAACGCGGATTCGGCGCTCAAGCTGGGGCAGGCGCGTGGCGCGGCAATTGTCGCAGCAGTCAACCTTGATCTGCCGGTGTTTGAGTATGCGGCCCGTCAGGTGAAGCAGACGGTAACCGGCATCGGCAGCGCGGAAAAAAGCCAGGTGCAGCACATGGTGCGCACGCTGCTCAAACTGCCGGCCAATCCGCAGGCGGATGCCGCCGATGCGCTGGCCATCGCCATCACCCATTGCCACGTCAGCCAGAATGCGGCGCGCATGAGCGACAGCAAACTGGTGCTGACGCGCGGACGTTTGCGATCCGGTTAGCAAAAGCGTGGCCATTCAATAGGCTGGATATGCATCCAGCCTTTTTTATGATATACATAGCCGACATTTTACCTCCAGCAGGCGCGCGGTTGAGCGCGGTGTGGCAGGAGGCCGATGATTCAGACGCTTACACATACACTAAGGAATTGCTCAGGTGATTGGTCGTTTACGAGGCATTATTCTGGAAAAACAGCCGCCGCTGGTGCTGATTGAGGCGCACGGTGTGGGTTACGAAGTGCACCTGCCAATGACCTGCTTTTACGAGCTGCCGGACATCAACCAGGAAGCAATTATCTTCACCCAGTTTGTGGTGCGGGAAGATGCGCAGCTGCTGTTCGGGTTTAACAGTAAGCAGGAGCGGGCGCTGTTCCGTGAGCTGATCAAAGTCAACGGCGTCGGGCCCAAACTGGCGCTGGCGATTCTTTCCGGCATGTCAGCGCAGCAGTTTGTCACGGCGGTGGAGCGCGAAGAGATCGCCTCGCTGGTGAAGCTGCCGGGCGTGGGCAAGAAAACCGCTGAGCGTCTGGTGGTTGAGATGAAAGATCGCTTCAAAGGCATGCACGGCGACCTGTTTGGCGGCGACTCGGCGTTTACCCTGACCACGCCGTCGGCACAGCAGGATAACAACGACGCCGAGGCTGAAGCAGTTGCGGCGCTGGTAGCGCTGGGTTATAAACCGCAGGAAGCCAGCCGTATGGTCAGCAAGGTTGGCAAACCAGATGCGGATTGTGAAACCCTGATTCGCGAAGCCCTGCGCGCTGCTATTTGAGGTAATGCATGATTGAAGCCGACCGCCTGGTCTCGGGCAGTTCTTTCACTGAGGAAGAGAGCCTCGACCGCGCTATTCGCCCCAAACTGCTGACGGAATATGTCGGGCAGCCGCAGGTGCGCGAGCAGATGGAGATTTTCATCCAGGCCGCCAAACTGCGCGGCGATGCGCTGGACCACCTGCTGATCTTTGGTCCGCCCGGGCTGGGTAAAACCACGCTGGCCAACATCGTAGCTAATGAGATGGGCGTCAATCTGCGCACCACGTCCGGTCCGGTGCTGGAAAAGGCCGGTGACCTGGCGGCGATGCTCACCAACCTTGAACCGCACGACGTCTTGTTTATCGATGAAATTCATCGCCTGTCGCCGGTAGTGGAAGAGGTGCTGTATCCGGCGATGGAAGATTATCAGCTGGATATCATGATCGGCGACGGACCCGCAGCGCGCTCGATCAAACTGGATTTGCCGCCGTTTACCCTGATTGGTGCCACCACCCGCGCAGGCTCGCTCACCTCACCACTGCGCGATCGCTTTGGGATTGTGCAGCGCCTGGAGTTCTACAATGTGCCGGATCTGCAGCACATCGTCGGACGCAGCGCCGCCTGCCTGGGGCTGACGCTGAGCGAAGAGGGCGCGCTGGAAGTGGCGCGTCGCGCGCGCGGCACACCGCGTATCGCCAACCGCCTGCTGCGCCGTGTACGTGACTTCGCCGAAGTGCGCGCCAGCGGCAACATGAGTGGCGAAGTGGCCGCCAGCGCGCTGGATATGCTCAATGTGGACAATCAGGGCTTCGACTATATGGACCGCAAGCTGCTGCTGGCGATCATCGACAAGTTCATGGGCGGTCCGGTGGGGCTGGATAATCTGGCGGCGGCGATTGGTGAGGAGCGTGAAACCATCGAGGACGTTATCGAACCCTTCCTGATCCAGCAGGGCTTTATTCAGCGCACGCCGCGCGGCCGGATGGCCACGCAGCACGCCTATAAGCATTTCGGCATCAGCCGCGAAGAGTAACCGGCGTCACGCCGCCGGTTTTTTTGCCATGCTGATAATGAACAGTACCGCAGCACACAGCACCACCGACGGACCGGCCGGAGTGTCGTAGCTGGCAGAAAAGGTCAGGCCACCGGTGACGGCAATGATGCCGATGAGCACCGCAAAGCCGGCCATCTGTTCTGGCGAACGCGAGAAGCGTCGCGCCGTGGCGGCCGGGATGATCAGCAGTGAAGTAATGATCAGCGCGCCAACAAATTTCATCGCCACACCAATGGTCAGCGCGGTTACCAGCATCAGCATCAGGCGGGTACGCTGAATGTTTACGCCGTCCACCTGCGCCAGCTCCGGACTGATGGTCATCGACAGTAGCGAACGCCATTGCCACGCCATCACCACCAGCACGATTGCCACGCCGCCCGCCATCAGCGACAAATCATCCGGGGTGATCGCCAGCAAATCGCCAAACAGATAGGCCATCAAATCAACGCGCACGCCCTGCATCAAACTGACCACCACCAGACCCAGCGACAGCGCGCTGTGCGCCATAATCCCTAACAGCGTGTCGATCGCCAGATGCGGGCGTCGCTCCAGCCACACCAGCCCGAGCGCCAGACAGACAGTGACCAGAATCACCGCATAATAGGGGTTCACATTCAGCAGCAGACCAAACGCCACGCCAAGCAGAGAGGCGTGGGCGAGGGTATCGCCGAAATAGGACATGCGGCGCCAGACGACAAAAGAGCCGAGCGGACCGGCCGCCAGGGCCAGCAATACGCCGCCCAGCCAGCCGGGTAATAACAGTTCAATCATGACGGGCCGTTTCCTTTGCGCAGAACAATGCGTCCCTGTAAATCGTGACGGTGATTATGGTGATGACGGTAAATCGCCAACTGCTGTGCGCCGCGCGGGCCAAACATGGCGATGAATTCCGGGTGCTGCGAGACGGCTTCCGGCGTGCCGGAACAGCAGATGTGATGGTTGAGGCACAGCACTTCGTCGGTCTTTGCCATCACCAGATGCAGGTCGTGCGAGACCATCAGCACGCCGCAGTTGAGCTCGCGTCGCAGTTGATCGATCAAGTCGTAGAGCGCCACCTGGCCGTTAACATCCACGCCCTGCGTCGGTTCGTCCAGTACCAGCAGCTGCGGCTGGTTGAGCAGGGCGCGCGCCAGCAGCACGCGCTGCGTTTCGCCGCCAGACAGTTTTTGCAGCGGTGACTGCAGCAGATGGCCGGCCTGCACCCGCTTCAGCGCCGGCAGAATATCGTCACGGCGACTGCCGCGCGTCAGACGCATAAAGCGCTCAACGCTGATCGGCAGCGTCGGATCGATGTGCAGCTTTTGCGGTACATAGCCAATACGCAGCCCCGGCGCGCGGCGGACGCTGCCGCTGTCTGGCGCGAGCAGGCCGAGTACCGTGCGCACCAGCGTGGACTTGCCGGCTCCGTTGGGACCCAGCAGGGTGAGAATTTTGCCCGGCTGCAGCGCCAGGCTGATGCCTGCCAGCACCGCACGCTGGCCAAACTTCACCGAAATGTTTTCGAGTGTAACAAGTGACGACATGATATTTACGGGTTGCATTGAATTTCGAATGTTATAATATCACATTCCATCACCTGGTCACGATGGAATGACGCATTATGTTACACAATAAAAAGCGCCTGGCTTTTACCCTTTCTGCGGCGGCGATCGGCCTCGCCACCACGTTTTCCGCGCAGTCTGCGGTGGTGGCTTCAATCAAGCCTCTCGGATTTATCGCAGCCGCCATTGCCGATGGCATTACGCCGGTTGAAGTATTGCTGCCGGACGGTGCCTCAGAGCACGATTATGCCTTACGGCCATCCGATGTAAAACGTATTAAAAACGCTGACTTAGTAGTATGGACCGGTCCGGAGATGGAAGCCTTTCTGACGAAGTCCGCCGGGGAGTTACCGGCCAGTAAGAACCTCGAAATTGCCGCCTTGCCTGGCGTAAAACCGCTATTGATTAGCGGTGGTGAAGATGAGGACGAACATGAGCACGGTCACGATCACGACCATGACTCAGACAATTCTGAGAACCAGGACCCGTCTCATACTCATCATCACCACGGCGAGTTTAATATGCACCTGTGGATGTCGCCGGAGATTGCGAAACAATCTGCTGTTGCAATCCACGGAAAATTATTGGAACTTATGCCGCAAAGCAAAGCCAAACTTGACGCCAACCTGCAGCAGTTTGAGGCACAATTGGCGGACACAGACAAACGGATTGGCGCACAACTCGCGCCGGTACGGAACAAGGGTTATTTCGTTTTTCACGACGCTTACAGCTACTTTGAGAAACATTACGGTTTATCACCATTAGGTCATTTTACCGTCAATCCTGAGATCCAGCCGGGCGCCCAGCGTTTACATCAAATACGAACACAGTTGGTTGAGCAGAAAGCAGTCTGCGTTTTTGCTGAACCACAATTCAGGCCGGCGGTCATCGATGCCGTGTCTCGCGGAACCAGCGTGCGTAAAGGCACCCTCGACCCGTTAGGCATGGGAATCAGCTTAACCAAAGACAGCTACGTGAAATTCCTCTCACAGCTGTCAAGCCAGTATGCGAGCTGCCTGAATGGAGCATAGAGGAATAGGTAAAAGTGCAGCAGATAGCCCGCTCTGTCGCCCTCGCATTTAATAATTTGCCGCGCCCCCACCGCGTTATGCTGGGGTCACTCACCGTTGTTACACTGGCCGTCGCTGTCTGGCGGCCTTACGTCTATCATCCCCGCGATGTTGCGCCCATCGTGAAAGACATCACGCTGGACAAAAACGAACTGCGCACGCTGCTGCCGGAAGCCAGTGAACCGATCGATCAAACCACGGCGGAACCGGAAGACGAGATCCCGTCGGATGACATCGATAAAGACGTGCCGGTCAATCCCGATCAGCATGATTACACCGTTTCCTCAGGCGATACGCTGAGCAGCGCGCTTAATCAGTACGGTATCGATCTCGGTGACATCAACGCGCTGGTCAGCAGCGACAAGAGTTTGCGTAATCTGCGCGTGGGGCAGCAGCTGAGCTGGACGCTGGATGCCGATGGCGCGCTGCAGGATTTCACCTGGGAGATCGATCGGCGTGAAACCCGCACCTATGCGCGTCAGCCGAACGGCAGCTTTAAGATGCAGCAGGAGATGCAGAAGGGTGAATGGCAGAACAGCGTTCTGAAAGGCGAAGTGCGCGGCAGTTTCGCCGCCAGCGCCCAGCGCGCCGGCCTGACCAGCGCCGAAACCAGCAGCGTGATTAAAGCCATGCAGTGGCAGATGGATTTCCGCAAACTGCGCGCCGGCGATGACTTTAGCGTACTGATGTCGCGCGAGATGCTGGACGGTAAAAGTGCGCAGAGCCAGCTGCTCGGCGTGCGGCTGCGCACCGGCGGTAAAGATTACTACGCGTTCCGCGCGGAAGACGGCAAGTTCTACGACCGCAACGGCTCCGGTCTTGCGCGTGGCTTCATGCGCTTCCCGACGGTGAAACAGTACCGCGTCTCGTCAAACTTCAATCCGCGCCGTCTCAATCCGGTAACCGGGCGCATCGCGCCGCACAAAGGCGTCGATTTTGCGCTGCCGATTGGTACGCCTGTACTGGCCGTCGGCGATGGCGAAGTGGTGATCGCGAAAAACGGCGGAGCCGCCGGTAACTACGTCGCGATCCGTCACGGTCGCCAGTACATGACCCGCTACATGCATCTGAGCAAAGCGCTGGTGAAACCGGGACAGAAAGTGAAACGCGGCGATCGCATCGCGCTTTCCGGTAACACCGGTCGCTCCACCGGACCGCATCTGCATTATGAAGTGTGGATCAACAACCAGGCGGTCAACCCGCTGACGGCGAAGCTGCCGCGCATGGAAGGGCTGACTGGTAAAGATCGCAGCACCTATCTGGCGCAGGTGAAGAGTTATCTGCCACAGCTGACGCTGAAATAACGTTAATTTCCGGGCAAACGCGCAAAAACCGACGGATTCTTCGTCGGTTTTTTGCTATCTGGCCTGTGAAGATTGCAAAATTACCTGCCGTCACTATTATTGAGCCGTCATTGTCAGAGGCGAGTGCATGGAAACCCGAAAAAAAAATAACAGTGAATTTATTCCCCTTTTTCAACGTTCTTTCTTAAAGCCGAAATACTGGGGCAGCTGGCTGGCGATTGGTGCGCTGGCCGGTATGGCGATGCTGCCGGCAAAGGTGCGCGATCCGGTGCTGGGCGGGCTGGGTAAGTTTGCCGGCAAGCTGGCGAAAAGTGCGCGCCGCCGTGCGCTGATCAATCTCTACTATTGCCTGCCGGAGCTCAGCGAAGCGCAGCGCGAAGAGATTGCTGATCGTATGTTTGCCACCGCGCCGCAGGCGATGGTAATGATGGCCGAGCTGGGGATGCGTAATCCTGAACGCGTGCGCCAGCGCGTTGAGTGGCACGGCCGGGAGATCATCACGGCGCTGCAGGAGAATCATGAGAACGTGATTTTCCTCGTGCCGCACGGCTGGGGCGTGGATATTCCGGCGATGCTGCTGGCCTCGGAAGGTCAGATGATGGCGGCGATGTTCCACAATCAAAGCGATCCGCTGATGGATTATATCTGGAACACCGTGCGTCGCCGTTTTGGTGGCCGCATGCACGCGCGCAACGACGGCATTAAACCGTTTATCGCCTCGGTGCGTCAGGGCTATTACGGCTACTATCTGCCGGACCAGGACCACGGTGCTGAGCACAGCGAGTTTGTCGATTTCTTTGCTACCTATAAAGCGACGTTGCCGGCAGTCGGCCGTCTGATGAAAGTGTGCCGTGCGCGCGTAGTGCCGCTGTTCCCGGTGTATAACAGCGCGACGCACAAGCTGGAGATTTATGTGCGCCCGCCGATGGACGATTTGCTGGATGCCGATGACACCACGCTGGCGCGGCGCATGAACGAAGAGGTGGAAATCTTCGTGCGCCCGCATCCGGAGCAGTACACATGGATTCTCAAACTGCTGAAGACGCGTAAAGAAGGGGATATTGAGCCTTACGCGCGTAAGGATTTGTACCCGCGTAAATAGCTAACGCGTGCTGAACCGTGCCGCCCGGCACGGTTCGTCATCACTCATTCGACGCTTGTCAGGCAACTGCGCCGCTTGCGCTCGCGCAGGAACAGCGTCACCAGGCCAAACCACAACACGCCGGCGACGAAGTTGATCGCGCTGAACCACGGCGTACCGCCGCTGAAATAACCGCTTTTCGCCACTTCAATGCCCGCCGCCAGCGTCAGAATGCTGATCATCCCCAGCATGGCGGCGATGCTGCCTTTACCTTCGCTGCTGGAATAGAGCGTCAGCCGGTACAGCCCGGCGTTGACCATCCCGGCACCAAACGCATACAGGCTAAGGCCGGCGGTGAGCAGCAGGTAACTGTGGCTGTTGAGCAGGTTCGCCACCAGCGCGATGCTCAGGCCGAGCAGAATCGGCCAGGCGGCAAATTTTACCGGTTGCTCGATGGCCACGCGTCCCGCCAGTTTGCCCAGCGTCAGGTTACCGGCGATCATCGCCAGAAACACCGGTAATTGCAGCAATGCATACTGCAGGCGGGATAAGCCCTCTTCATGCATCAGAATCACCGGCGACAGCGCCACCCAGGTAAGAATCGGGATGAACACCAGGCCGATAGCGAAGGAGCCGTACATCACCTGCTTATCGCGCGCCAGCCGTCCGTATCCGCGCGCCAGGTTCGGTAACGCAATGGAGTGGCTGCGATCGCCGGCCGTTTCCGGCATGATGCGCCACAGCACCACAAACGCCAGCAGGCTGCAAACCGCAAACAGCCAGAACATGCTGCGCCATTCGCCCACAGTGAGCCAGGCGGCACCGGCCAGCGGACCCGCCAGCGGTGCCAGCAGCGCCACGTTAGCCATCAGCGCCATCATGCGCACAGCTAACGCCTCGTCAAACGCCTCCTGCACTGCGGCATAGCTTACTGCGCCAATGAAGCACAGGCTGATGCCCTGGATAAAGCGCAGCGTAACGAACTGCTCGATGTTGCTCACCCAGGTGGTGAGAACACAGGCGGCGGCAAAGAACAGAATGCCGAATAGCAACACCGGACGCCGGCCATATTTATCCGATAGCGGACCGAGCAGCCACTGCAGCACCACGCCGCCCATCAGATAGGCAGTGAGTGAGGTGGATACCCATTCCGGGCCGACGTTAAACTCGGCGGTGACCAGCAGCATGCCGGGCTGAATCATGTCATGGGCGATGTAAGTCGCGAACTCAAACAGCACCAGCGCGAGCGGAAACAGCAGCACGCGTCCGGTGAGTTGACTGATGGGTTGATAGCGGGCCATCTGGCCTCCTTGTCAGTGAAAAATAAAACGCGACTGCCAGGCAGTCGCGTTTGTCCATGTTGTTACAGCCGCTGTCAGGAGGTGCGTAAAACTCAGTCTACGCGCAGGACACGGCTGGTGTTGGTGGTGCCGGTGGTCGCCATCACGTCGCCCTGGGTGACAATCACCAGGTCGCCGGAGACGAGGAACCCTTTGTCGCGCAGCAGATTGACCGCATCGTGCGCGGCAGCGACACCATCGTTGTTGCTGTCAAAGAACACCGGCGTCACGCCACGGTACAGCGCGGTCAGGTTCAGGGTACGTTCATGACGTGACATTGCGAAGATCGGCAGACCGGAAGTGATGCGCGATGTCATCAGTGCGGTACGGCCAGATTCGGTCATGGTAATGATGGCCGACACGCCCTGCAAATGGTTAGCGGCGTACATCGCCGACATGGCAATCGCTTCTTCGATGTTATCGAACTGCACGTCCAGGCGGTGTTTGGATACGTTCACGCTTGGAATTTTTTCCGCGCCGAGACACACCTTCGCCATCGCTGACACGGTTTCCGCCGGATACTGACCGGCCGCCGTTTCCGCCGACAGCATCACCGCATCGGTGCCGTCCAGCACGGCGTTTGCCACATCCATCACTTCCGCGCGGGTCGGCATCGGATTGGTGATCATCGACTCCATCATCTGGGTAGCAGTAATGATGGTGCGGTTCAGCTGACGCGCACGACGAATTAATGCTTTCTGAATGCCCACCAACTCCGGATCGCCAATTTCCACGCCGAGATCGCCACGGGCCACCATCACCACGTCGGAGGCGAGGATGATGTCGTCCATCGCTTCCTGCGTTGCCACCGCTTCAGCGCGCTCCACTTTCGCCACCAGTTTGGCGTCGCAGCCGGCATCGCGTGCCAGACGGCGTGCGTAGTTCATGTCTTCGCCGTTACGCGGGAACGAGACCGCCAGATAGTCGACGCCAATTTTCGCCGCGGTAATGATATCCAGCTTATCTTTTTCGGTCAGCGCTTCAGCCGACAGGCCGCCGCCGAGCTTGTTGATGCCTTTATTGTTGGAGAGCGGACCACCGACGGTCACTTCGGTGAAAACTTTCACCCCCTGAACTTCCAGCACCTTCAGCTGCACACGACCGTCGTCCAGCAGCAGGATATCGCCCGGCACCACATCTTCCGGCAGGCCTTTATAGTCGATACCGACTTTCTCTTTGTCGCCTTCGCCTTTGCTCAGGTTGGCATCCAGCAGAAAGCGGTCACCGACATTGAGGAAAACTTTGCCTTCTTTAAAGGTTGATACGCGAATTTTAGGGCCTTGAAGATCGCCAAGAATGGCGACGTGGCGACCGAGTTTGGCCGCAATCTGCCGCACTTTATCGGCGCGCAGTTGATGATCTTCCGGGGTGCCGTGGGAGAAATTGAGTCGCACAACGTTAGCGCCCGCCGCGATGATTTTTTCGAGGTTGTTGTCGCGATCGGTGGCGGGGCCGAGGGTTGTAACGATCTTGGTTCTTCTGAGACGTCTGGACATGAAGGACTCCGTTGACAAAGTATCGTGTCGATCACAAGTGACACGCAATGGTCACTCATTCTATATGATCGAGGGGCTGTGATTCGACTCACATTGTGAATGTGATGTTAATTATTTTGCTGTGCACGTGATTCGGGTGCCGGCTTTTCGAGGCGCGACGCTTTCAGCGCCTCTTTTACCCGCTTCAGATTCTCACGGAAAGCCGTACCGCGCTCCAGGGTAAAACCGGTTGCCAGCACGTCAACCACGGTGAGCTGCGCCAGGCGGGAAACCATCGGCAGATAGATGTCGGTATCTTCCGGTACATCCAGCGTCAGCGCCAGCGTGGCTTCCTCAGCCAGCGGCGATCCAGGCGAGGTGATAGCCAGCACGGTGGAAGCGTTTACACGCGCCAGGCGAGCCAGTTCTATCATATTTTTGGTGCGGCCAGTATGCGATATCAGAACAAACACGTCATTTGGTCCACTATTTATGCAACTCATGCGCTGGATCACAATATCCTCGGACCAGATGACCGGCAGATTAAAACGCAGAAATTTATTGGTGGCATCATGCGCCACTACCGCCGAGGCGCCAAGACCAAAGAAGGCCACTTTATGCGCCTGTGACAATGCCTGCACCGCCTGAGCCACCACCTGCATATCCAGTTGCTGACGCACGCGGCTGAGTCCCGCCAGCGCGGAATCAAAAATCTTGTGGCTGTAGCGTTCTACGCTGTCATTTTCTTCGACATCGAGACTGACCCAGCTCGGTCCTTTGGCCAGACTCTGTGCCAGCTGCAGCTTGAAATCGGGAAAGCCGCGCGTGCCCATGCGGTGACAGAAGCGGTTCACCGTCGGTTCGCTGACCTGGGCCGCCTGTGCCAGCGTGGCAATGCTCGAGTGCATCGCCTGCTGCGGCGCGGCCAGAATCTGTTCTGCCACTTTGCGTTCTGATTTGCTCAGCGCGGCCAGCTGCGCCTGTATTTGATCCAGCATGTTGTTAACCCGATGACCATCAATCACTTTTTTGCGTTCACCCGTGCGTGAAATCGCTGCCAATTATGCGGAATATACCGTGTAATAGCTTGACGTACGCAGCGGCGGACAAATGTAACCGCGCTTTTTTTGTCATACTTTGATCGCTGCCGGGTTTTCGCCCGACAAACATCGAAACAGAAAAAGGCGCGTTAGCGCACTTCGCAACACGTTAAATGCGCCCCGGCGGTGCAGGATTATCACCTGTAACCGACCGCAGCCGGGTTGTCCTGGCGCGGTGAAAAAAGTACATTGTGCTGTAAGAAAATTACAATAAGGACCCGGCAGGATGAGGACGCTCAGGCCGGGTATATCCTGCAACGAGGAGAGGAAAATGGCGGTAACACAAACAGCCCAGGCATGCGATCTGGTGATTTTCGGTGCCAAAGGCGATCTTGCACGCCGGAAACTGTTGCCTTCACTGTATCAGCTGGAGAAAGCCGGTCAGATTCACGATACCACGCGCATTATTGGCGTGGGTCGCGCGGAGTGGGACAAAGAGGCCTACACCAAAGTGGTGCGTGAAGCGCTGGAAACCTTCATGAAGGAGAAGATTGACGAAGCGCTGTGGGACAAACTCAGCGGCCGTCTCGACTTCTGCAACCTCGACGTTAACGACACCTCGCACTTCTCGAAACTGGGCAAGATGCTGGATCAGAAAAACCGCGTCACCATCAACTACTTTGCCATGCCGCCGAGCACCTTTGGCGCCATCTGTGAAGGCCTGGGCGCCGCTAAACTCAACGCCAAACCGGCGCGCGTGGTAATGGAGAAGCCGCTTGGCACCTCACTGGAGACCTCGCAGGAGATTAACGACAGCGTCGGTAAATTCTTCGATGAAAGCCAGGTGTTCCGTATCGACCATTATCTCGGTAAAGAGACGGTGCTCAACCTGCTGGCGCTGCGTTTTGCCAACTCGATTTTCGTCAATAACTGGGACAACCGCACCATCGACCACGTGCAGATCACCGTGGCGGAAGAGGTGGGTATCGAAGGCCGCTGGGGTTACTTCGACAAAGCCGGCCAGATGCGTGACATGATCCAGAACCACCTGCTGCAGATCCTGACCATGATCGCCATGTCGCCGCCGTCCGATCTCAGCGCTGACGCGATTCGTGATGAGAAGGTGAAAGTGCTGCGCTCGCTGCGCCGCATCGACCAGACCAACGTGCGCGAGAAAACCGTACGCGGTCAGTACACTGCCGGTTTTGTGCAGGGCAAAAAAGTGCCGGGCTACCTGGAAGAAGAGGGGGCTAACAAGCAGAGCAGCACCGAAACCTTCGTTGCCATCCGCGTGGATATCGATAACTGGCGCTGGGCGGGCGTGCCTTTCTACCTGCGCACCGGTAAGCGTCTGCCGACCAAGTGCTCAGAAGTGGTGGTGTACTTCAAAAATCCGGAGATGAACCTGTTTAAGGACTCTTACGCCGAGCTGCCGCAGAACAAGCTGACGATTCGTCTGCAGCCGGACGAAGGCGTGGATATTGAGATCCTCAACAAGGTGCCGGGTCTCGATCACAAGCACAAGCTGCAGACCACCAAGCTGGATCTGAGCTACTCCGAAACCTTCAATCAGTCGCATCTGGCGGATGCTTACGAGCGTCTGCTGCTGGAAACCATGCGCGGCATTCAGGCACTGTTTGTGCGCCGCGATGAGGTCGAAGCGGCGTGGACTTATGTCGATTCGATTATTGAAGCGTGGAATGCGGATGGCGACGCCTCCAAACCGTATCAGGCCGGCACCTGGGGCCCGGTGGCGTCGGTAGCGATGATCACCCGCGACGGCCGTTCGTGGAACGAGTTTGAATAACCGCTCCTGCATCGCTGACTGAGAGGTTCATGATAACGCCCCTGCGCTGTTCGCCAGGGGCGTTTTGTTTTTAGCCAGCGAAGGATTTACCCATGGTCGCCATGAATGGCGACTCTGCAGACGGATGCGGAATGATGCGCACCAGGCAATCATTCGAAAATGAACCGCGGTTTCAAAAATTGATGATATCCAATAGACGTCCGTCCGGCCGATCTTGTATGGTAGGGCTCTCTTTCTGACAGCCGGACCGCGCGTCGGGCTGTCTCTCCTGAGGAAACGTAATGAAGAACTGGAAAACGAGTGCGGAACAGATTCTGACTACCGGCCCGGTTGTGCCGGTGATTGTCGTCAACAAGCTGGAACATGCGGTGCCGATGGCCAAAGCGCTGGTCGCAGGTGGCGTACGCGTGCTGGAAGTGACGCTGCGCACGCCGGTAGCAATGGATGCGCTGCGGGCAATGATCAAAGAAGTTCCGGAAGCGATTGTGGGTGCCGGCACGGTGATCAATACCCAGCAGCTGAAAGAAGTGACCGACGCCGGCGCGCAGTTTGTCATTAGCCCGGGGCTCACCGAACCGCTGCTCAAGGCGGCGGTGGAAGGCCCGGTGCCGCTGATTCCAGGCATCAGCACCGTGTCAGAACTGATGGTCGGCATGGATTATGGTTTGCGCGAGTTCAAGTTCTTCCCGGCAGAGGCTAACGGTGGCGTCAAAGCGCTGGCGGCGATTGGTGGTCCATTCCCGCAGGTGCGTTTTTGCCCGACCGGCGGTATTTCCCCGGCCAACTATCGTGACTATCTGGCGCTGAAAAGCGTGCTGTGTATTGGCGGTTCGTGGCTGGTGCCAAACGATGCGCTGGAGAGCGGCGACTGGGATCGCATTACGCAGCTGGCGCGTGAGGCTGTGGCAGGTGCGGCTTCACCCCGCTGATCGCGAATAGCGCTGCCGCGCAACTGCTACGCGGCAGCGGTCAATTTTTGCGGGTGGTGATGGCGATGCGTCACCACCCGGGCAATCAGCCCTGAACCTGCACGGCTGCGGCGCTGGCAATGGCGCGGGCCACGGCATCATCGGTGCTGTCACCGGTCGCCAGCGCGACACCCAGACGGCGCTGCCCCGCAATTTCCGGCTTACCAAACAGGCGCAGCTGCAAACCGGCGCCGAGTGCGGCTTCCACATTCACAAACTGCACGTTGTGGCTATCGAGCTGTGGCAGGATCACCGCCGAAGCAGCCGGTCCATACTGGCGAATGCCGCCAATCGGCAGGCCGAGGAAGGCGCGCACGTGCAGCGCGAACTCAGAGAGATCCTGCGAAATCAGTGTCACCATACCGGTATCGTGCGGACGCGGAGAGACTTCGCTGAACACCACCTCGTCGCCGCACACAAACAGCTCCACGCCAAACAGGCCGTAACCTCCAAGCGCTTTCACCACGTTAGCGGCGATGTCCTGCGCGCGCTGCAGGGCCAGTTCGCTCATCTGCTGTGGCTGCCAGGATTCACGATAATCACCGTCTTCCTGACGATGGCCAATTGGCGCGCAGAAGTGGATGCCGTCCACCGCGCTGATGGTCAGCAGGGTGATTTCAAAATCGAACTTCACGACGCCCTCGACAATCACCCGGCCCGCGCCCGCGCGTCCGCCTTGCTGCGCATAATCCCAGGCGTGATCCAGCTGGCTGGCTTCGCGAATGAAGCTCTGGCCTTTACCGGAGGAGCTCATTACCGGTTTCACGATGCAGGGAAAACCGATCTCGTGCGCGGCCGCGACGAAACGCGCTTTGCTATCCGCAAACTGATAGGTTGAGGTTGGTAACGCCAGCTCTTCGGCCGCCAGACGGCGAATGCCTTCACGGTTCATGGTCAGACGTGCAGCACGGGCCGTCGGCACCACTTTTTGCCCCTGTGCTTCCAGCTCCAGCAGTTTTTCGGTGGCGATGGCTTCGATTTCCGGCACCACAAAGTGGGGCTGCTCCTGCGCAATCAGCGCCGCCAGTGCGTCACCGTCCAGCATGTTAATGACGTGGCTGCGATGCGCAACGTGCATCGCCGGGGCATCGGCATAGCGATCGACGGCGATCACTTCCACCCCGAGACGCTGACACTCCAGCGCCACCTCTTTGCCCAATTCACCTGAACCTAACAGCATGACACGCGTTGCGGCAGGACGCAGCGCGGTTCCGAGAGTCGTCATAATTTCACCTTAGCAGTCAAAATGCGCGCGCAGTATAAACGAAAACGTTTGCGTACTCACGCATTGCGCACGTCCGGCTTTGCCATACTTTGCCGGCTCTGACGTTAACTGACACAGCGTGCGGCAGCATAGTGAGCGGAAACTTAAACAGGAGTTAAACGATGAGTAACTGGCTGCAGCAAATTCAATCGGTTCTGGCAAAGAAGGGCGGTGACGGCAAATCAGGCGGCCTGAGCGATATGCTGGCACCCGGCGCGCTGGGTGGCCTGGCGGGTTTACTGGTTGCCAGCAAATCGTCACGCAAGCTGTTAACCAAATACGGCGGCACCGCGCTGCTGGTCGGCGGCGGGGCGGCGGCAGGCGCGGTGCTGTGGAATAAATACAAGCAGCGCGTGCGTGAAACCCATCAGGATGAGCCTGCGTTTGGCCAGCTGCAGACGCCGCTCGACCAGCGCGCGGAGCGACTGGTCACCGCGCTGGTGTTTGCTGCGAAAAGCGACGGGCACATTGACGATCGCGAGCGCACGGCCATCGGGCAGAATATCCATCAGGCCGGTTACGGGGCGCAGGCGGAAGCGCTGATTCAGCAGGCAATGAACCGTCCGCTCGATCCGCAGTGGCTGGCCGCCGACGTGAAAAATGAAGAGGAAGCGCTGGAACTCTATTTCCTTAGCTGTGCGGCGATCGATGTCGATCATTTCATGGAACGCAGTTACCTCTCTGCGCTCGGCGATGCGCTAAAAATTCCGCAGGACGTGCGCGACGGTATTCAGCGCGACATCGCGGCGGAAAAAGCGGCCTGAGTCACGCCGGAGGCGGTTGCGGCGGCCTCCGGTTACACTTCGCGTGCGTTTCCGGCTTGGCTTCCTCTGCCAGAAGTGCCACGCTTGCAGGATGTCGTCTTTCAGGGAGAAACTCTGTAATGAATCAGCCGCAAGCGAAAAAAATCCCCCACCACATGACGTTACACGGCGAAACGCGTACCGATAACTATTTCTGGCTGCGTGATGATGACCGGCAAAACCCCGAGGTACTGGCTTATCTGGAGGCGGAAAACCGCTACGGTAAAGCGATGATGGCTTCTCAGGATGCGTTGCAGGATCGGGTATTGAAAGAGATCATCGATCGGCTGCCGGCGCAGGACCATTCGGTACCGTACGTTAAACGCGGCTATCGCTATCAAAGCCGTTACGAAGCCGGCAATGAGTACGCAGCCTATTTCCGCCAGCCGGTGGATGCGCCCGCCGACCAGCCGTGGCAGCTGCTGTTAGATGGCAACCAGCGCGCCGCACACAGTGATTTTTACACCATGGGCACGCTGGATATCAGCCCGGATAACCAGGTGATGGCGCTGGCGGAAGATTTTTTGTCGCGCCGCCAGTACGGCATCCGCTTTCGTAACCTCAACAGCGGCAGCTGGTATCCGGAGGTGCTGCGCGACGCGTCCTCCAGCGTGGCGTGGGCCAACGACTCACGCACCCTCTACTACGTACGCAAGCATCCGAAAACGCTGCTGGCTTATCAGGTGTGGCGTCACGAACTGGGGCATCCGCAGTCGGAAGATCAGCTGGTGTATGAAGAGCAGGATGAGTCTTTCCACCTCAGCGTGCATAAAACCACCTCGGAACACTTCATCCTGATCGCGCTGTTCAGCACTACCACCAGTGAAATTCTGCTGATTGACGCGGAATATCCGGACGCACAGCCGCAGGTGTTTTGTCCGCGGCGGCGCGATCATGAATACAGCATCGATCACTATGATCACCAGTTCTTCATTCGCTCCAACCGCGACGGCAAAAATTTCGGCCTGTACCGCAGCGCCTGGCTGGCTGAAGATCGCTGGCAAACCCTGATTCCGCCGCGCGACCACGTGGTGATGGAAGATTTCCAGCTGTTTCGTAACTGGCTGGTGGTAGAAGAGCGTCAGCGCGGGGTTAACACGCTGCGACAGATTAACTGGGCCAGCGGTGAAAGTTACGGCATTGCCTTTGACGATCCGGCCTATGTCACCTGGCTGGCCTACAACCCCACGCCGGAAAGTGACACGCTGCGCTACGGCTACTCGTCGATGACGACGCCGACCACGCTGTTCGAACTGAACATGGAGACCGGCGAGCGGCGCATCCTCAAGCAAACCCCGGTGCCGGGCTTTGACTCTGCCGACTACAAAAGTGAACACCTGTGGATCACGGTGCGCGACGGCACGGAAGTGCCGGTCTCACTGGTTTATCACCGTAAACACTTTCAGCGCGGCGCCAATCCGCTGCTGGCGTACGGCTACGGCGCGTATGGCAGCAGCATGGAGGCAAGTTTTGGCACCAGCCGCATCAGTTTGCTGGAGCGCGGTTTCATCTACGCGATTATCCACGTGCGCGGCGGCGGCGAGCTGGGCCAGCAGTGGTATGACGATGGCCGGCTGCAACATAAAATGAATAGCTTCACCGATTTCATTGATGTTACCGAAGCGCTGGTGGCGAAAGGTTACGGTAACCCGCAGCAGCTGTATGCCATGGGCGGCAGTGCCGGTGGCTTGCTGATGGGCGGCGTGCTGAATATGGCGCCGCAGCTGTTTCACGGCGTGATCGCTCAGGTGCCGTTTGTCGATGTGGTCACGACCATGCTCGATCCGTCGATTCCGCTGACCACCGGTGAATATGATGAGTGGGGCAATCCGGAGCAGGCGGAATTCTATCGCTACATCCGCCAGTACAGCCCTTATGACAACGTGACGGCGCAGGCGTATCCGCACCTGCTTGTAACCACCGGGCTGCACGATTCGCAGGTACAGTACTGGGAGCCGGCGAAGTGGGTGGCAAAGCTGCGTGAGCTGCGCACCAACGATGCGCTGCTGTTACTCTGCACCGATATGGATTCCGGCCACGGCGGCAAGTCAGGACGTTATAAATCCTATGAAGGCGTGGCGCAGGAGTTCACTTTCCTGATCGCCCTGGCGCAGGGCACGCTGCCGCCACGCAGCGATTACTGAGTGTCCTTAACGTATTTGCGCAGCGTCTGCCGCAGCGGCGCGCGCAAATCACGTACGTTTTCCAGTACCCAGCGCAGATAGCCCGGATCTTTACGCGCGATGCTGCCGATGCTCTGACCACGATACTTACCAAACGGGAACACCTCGTCGCTGACCGGTGCCGGCTGGCAGCGACTCACCATCTCGCTGGCGCTCCAGCCGGAGGTTTCGATAATGCGGATCAGCAGCGCGGCGGTGACGTAGCAATCGTAGAGCGCGCGGTGTGCGTGCAGATCATCCGGCGGCGACACCTCGAGTTTGAGGCTGTGGCGCAGCGCCTGATTACCGTATTTAATGCCCGGCCACAGCTGGCGCGCCAGCGTCATGGTGCAGATCCATTCGCCCGGCATCGTCGGCAGCATGCGCCGGTCAAAGCTGGCGTTATGCGCCACATAGTGCGGGCTACCGTGATAGCGGCCAATCGCCTCTTCGATGGTCGGTTTGCCCACCACCATGGCTTCAGTGATGCGGTGCACCGCCATCGCCTGACGACTGATGGGCCGATCCGGGCAGATCAGATCGCTCATCGGATTGACGATCTGGCCGTCAATGACATCCACCGACGCCACTTCCACCACGCCGCCCTGCAGGCCACAGGTTTCCGTATCGATTACGCGTAACATAAATTATTTCTGCTTAGGTTCGTAGGGTAGGCGGGAGAGACTGAGCGATGCCTGGCGATAGGCCATCAGGCGCTGACGGAACCAGTCGCGCAGCGCTTCCGGCTGCTCGCGCTCAACCATCTCGGCGATCACCGGCATGTTGTAGCGCTCTTTAAACGCCACGCCAGCGGCGGCGAGATCGACGTTTACTTTGTCTTTCTCTTCCTGCGACAGCAGGGCAAGGTTTTGGCTCATGCTTTTCTCCTGATAAACAGGGGCAAAAATAATGGTTTCGCCCTGCTGGATCAAGGGAATTGGATCGCACCGCAAGTCTCGACAGCCTAAAAGCAGCGGCGTATCCTGCTGCCACATTTGCGGCGCAGTGCCGCAGTTAAAAGGGAAGACGTGATGATGAAAACTGCATCCAGGCGCGTTATCGCGCTACTGCTGGCGGGCGCGACGCTGGGCTTCAGCCAGCTGGCTCTGGCACATGCCCACCTGAAAGCCCCGGTGCCGGCGGATAACGCCGTGGTGGAGCACGCGCCGCAGCAACTCACCCTGACATTTACCGAAGATATTGAACCGGCATTCAGCGGCGTGGAAATGACCAACGCGCAGCAGCAGCCGGTGGCGCTGGAGAAAGCCCAGCTGAATCCGCAGCAGCACGATCAGCTGATTGTGCCGATCGCCCAGCCGCTGGCGTCGGGCCAGTATCAGGTCAACTGGCACGTGCTGTCAGTGGACGGCCACAAAACCAAAGGTAGCTACAGCTTCAGCGTGAAGTAATGAGTCTTAGCGCGTTCTGGATCGGCCTGCGGGCGCTGCATTTTCTGGCGCTGTTTCTGCTGACCGGCAGTGCATTTTATACCGCGTTGCTGGCGCCGGCGCGCTACCGACCGGTGCTGACACAGCGCTGGCGGCGGCTGATGGGATACAGCGCCGTGCTGAGTTTACTCAGTGCGCTGTTGATGCTGGCAACGCAGACCGGGCTGATGAGCGGCGACTGGCGCAGTATCGCCAGCATCGACGTCTGGCTGGCGGTGCTGGGCACGCGCTTCGGCGCGGTGTGGCGCTGGGTTATCCTGTTTGCCCTGCTCAGCACGCTGGCGCTGCGCCTGCGAGGTAATCTGCGCCAGCAGGCGTTACTGACGACTGCGCTGTTGCAGCTGGTGGCGCTGGCGGGTGTCGGCCATGCGGCGATGCGCGACGGCATGCCGGGACTGCTGCAGCAGGGGAATCATGCGCTGCACCTGATCGCGGCCGCCTTCTGGGCCGGTGGTCTGCTGCCGCTACTGCTATTAATGCGCGAGGCGCGTAACATTGCCTGGCGCACCGATGCCATTCGCAGCATGATGCGCTTTTCACGCTATGGTCATCTGGCCGTGGCGCTGGCGATTGTTACCGGCACGGTCAACAGCCTGCTGATTGCCGGTACGCCGCTCAACTGGGCCGTCACGCTGTGGAGCGAGCTGCTGGTGAGCAAAGCGTTGCTGGTGGCACTGATGGTGCTGATTGCGCTGCTTAATCGCTATCTGCTGGTGCCGCGTTTTCGCCTGGCCGCCAGCCGGGCACCGAAACTTTTTATCCGCCTGACGCAGCTCGAGCTGCTGCTGGCGTTGATTGTTATCGGGCTGGTGAGCGTGTTTGCCACGCTGTCGCCGGCCTGAACCTGTTAAAAGATGAGATGAGGTCGAGATTTTGCTGAAGAAACTGATTCCAGCTGGGTTAATGATGGCGTTGTGCAGCCAGGCTTTCGCCGGGCAGATTATCACCGTCAGCCGTTTTGAAATGGGTAAAGATAAATGGCCGTTCACCCGTGAAGAGGTGATGCTGACCTGCGAGAAAGATGGCGCGCTGTTTGCCATCAACCCCAGCACACTGCTGCAGTATCCGCTTAATGATAAAGCGCTGGCGCGCGGCAATGCCGGGCAGGGCACATTGCAGTCCATCGATACCATCCTTGCCGCCGATAAAGCGCATCCCGGACAAAAGATGAGCCTGCAGCCGATCGTCGATCGCGCGCAGCAGTTGTGCGGTAAATAATTCGTGCATTATCAGGCGTAGCGCACATTTTTGCCGCTGCGCCTGCCAGCCGTTAGTGCCAGCCCGATCACAGAGTTGGCAGCTTTTGCCGGCGGCGAAGCCCGCTGGCTGGAAAATCACCGATGCTGGTCTACCTTTAAAAGGCAAGGCGTCCTCGCCTGCAAAAATGCCAACTTTTAGCGCACGGCTCTCAACGAGCCATTTCCCTGGACCCGATACAGGAATCGTATTGGGTCTTTTTTTGTCTCTTTTTCGGCTTATTCTTTACCTGGCAAAATGGCAGTCGTGGCCGCAGCAAAATAATTATTTTAAATGCCTAAGGCTTTCAGAGATTAAAATAGTGACTGATTCTATCCACTTAAAACTTTAAACGCGGAGCGTTGACCGTTTCGTTACGCCTTTAATTGACCATTAAATTTTATTACCCCTTGTGTTTACCCGCCAGACGTGCGTTAATGCGTCTCCGGTCTGATAAGCAGACAGTCCCATAGTTAGTTCGTTTTGTATCTCTCATCTGTGTTAGTGCCTTTCCTGTGCCTTTCTCTTTGAGTTTTATCTCAGGTTCTGATGTGTCGCTGCGGTTCAGCCTCTAATGCCATATGGCTCATTATCAAGGTATAAACATGTCAAATAAAATGCTCGGTACAGTAAAATGGTTCAACGCTGAGAAAGGTTTCGGCTTCATTTCTCCGGAAGACGGCAGCAAAGACGTTTTCGTCCATTTCTCTGCCATTCAGGGAACTGACTTCCGTTCACTCGATGACGGTCAGAAAGTTGAATTCTCTGTGGAAAACGGCCCTAAAGGTCCGTCAGCTGTTAACGTTACAGGTCTCTGATTATTACAGTAATTAATGCTATGAGATGCCCACAATGTCAGGGCTCTCAATATCGCCAGTCCATTTTTGACAGGAACAGGCAAAATCCACTCGGCGCAAAATGTATTTTTTGTAAGTCGATTATGATTGCCATCGCCTCGTCGTTGTATGTGATGAAAGAAGCGAATTAATTCAGTTGTGTTATTCATGTGGCGAAATAAATTAATAACCACACCTGATGACTAACGCAGCGAGTACCCTATTATTGGTCGCCTTCGGGTGGCCTTTTTTGTTTATCGCGTTAGCCGAGGGCAGGCGATAAGCAAAGCGTTAACCCATAACTAATTTACTTCTTACGCTTAATTCACAGATGCGTGATAAACCCGCCGGGCTGAAGGATAACGCAACTAAAATAGTTATTACCCAATGTGGGGTATGGAGGTGCTTATGTCAGAACGACCCGATGATGTCACTCCGCTGCCTGACGATGCGCAGGTACCCGGCGAAGAGCCGCTTGATGACGATGATGATACCGACACCGGATTGCCTGAAGACGATGGGCAAAAACCGATCTAATCGATAAACCTCCCGCGGGAGGTTTTTTTATCATGTGGGTATTGGCTGTGGTGGAATCAATAGCTTCCCCAATCATCCACATTTCCATTCAGCGCGGTGGTTTATGCTGTTCACGTTGAGGCGTTTTTCTTCGCGCGCCGGGTACGCAGATATTCTTCCAGATAAGGTAGCAGTTCAAACACCACGATTGCGCACAGTACGCCAATAATATAACCCTGCGGTAGCGGATCGGCACGCAGCGTAAGAGTAAACCGGGGCGTTTCATTGCCGGCCCCAAACAGCGCGAGAAATTGCGGCCAGTGACGGGAGATCACCAGTAGCAGCGCCATCAGCGGCACCATTTCGAGAAAACTGTGGATGTGTTGTTCGACCGGCGTCACTTTTCTGCTTTTCACCGCGAAGCTGACGTCCCATAACGCAGTGGCTTCATGACAAAAAAACAGCACGATCATTAGCGCAATAATCAGCGCATTGACCTCAAGAAATAATGCCAGCAGCAGCGGAGTGCCCATCTCCAGAAACATTAAAATATGTATCCATGTCTCTTTAACGCCGGAGGTGTGCTCTATTTCGGTTGCGCGATGGCAAAGCCAGTCGGCAAAGCCAGCAATAAGCCAAACCGGTAAGACAAAATAGAGTAACAGCAACATTTGTGGATCAAGACTGTGCATCAGCATATCCTTTATTTCAGCGTAATAACCAAGCATAGCTATGAAAAATTAATCAGGATAATGGCGGTGAACTTTAATTAAGCCAGACGTAAAAATGCCGCCGGGAATAAAACCAGGCGGCAATAAGGACGATAAATTTTCAGGGCAGGGCGTGATAAGTGCTGATGCCGCTAACAGTCAGGCCTGCGGCTGACCTACCGGCCCCTTACTCATTGGACCGCCGGGCACCGGTTGTTCTGCAGGGACATTAGGGCGTCCGTCCGGGCCTATTGGCCGTTCAGGTTGCTGACAGCCAGCCAGCGCGGTCAGGGTGGAGAGGATTAACAGACTGGCAAACAGGCTCTTCATGCGATGATTTCCTGCGAAGGGAAAGATAACGTCCGCCGCACACGCGACGGCGGACCGGACAATAATGCATTAAGGTTCTTCAATACGTGCAACATCCACGCGGGTATTTTCGCCCCGGCCATACACTTTGCCGCTCACCCGGACCTGATCCTCGGCGTTATAGGTTTTGCCTTTGAAGGTATCGGCTGCAGCCTTAATGGTCACGGTGCCGGTGCTGTCGCGGAATTGATAATTATCACCGCTTAGCTTTTTAACGATATAACCTTCCAGCGTGACATAGCCGCCCTGACGAAAATCCCGAATTTGTTCGATATGCGTCTGACCGGTGTCTTCAGAACCTTTATAACCGGCGTCCTGTTGTTTCTGCGGTGGCGGGGTTTTACCGCCCTCAAAGCCGCCCTGTTCAGCGATAGCGCCCAGACTAAACACCATCAGCAGTGACGCCAGTACCGTTTTTTTCATCATAATCATTCCCTCTTGATTGCAACATTCCACAATAACTTAAGCCTGGCACAGGATCGCGCATCCCGGGAGCCGTTACGCTGAATCGTTATTTAGCACGCTGGCCGGAATGTCGATGCGATCGCCCAGCGACCAGCGTTTCTGCCCCAGCACGCGCTGCGGCGTGGTGTCCGGTACGTTGAAATAGTAACCGACGGCGCCGTTATCGTCGGGCTGCGCTTTAAACAGCGTGTCCGGACGGATGCCCATCTCATTGAGGTCGTCGTCGCTTAACGCAAGGTAGGTGGCTAATGCAGACTGGCTCATGGCTTTCCTCCTGTCTTATGGGTACGTATTCAGTTAAGCATCGATTGGTATTTATGCCATCGGCTGCGCTTATTGCAGGCAGGTGCTGATTTGACGAATGCCAGATGCTGTTCTTGACTGAGTCGTACAGGCTTTAAATTGAGGTCGCTACCATGACTGAGCTATTCCATATTATTTCCGTCGGTACCCTTGTTGCCGGACTTTATTTGCTCAATTAGCGCATTTATTAAGCGCAATAACATTGCGTGAGATAATACGCAAGTGACGTTGTCACATACGATGCATTGGCATGCTGAGCGCAACGCAGCGGATATTTGCAGCAGCCAGCCACAGCGAAAAATGGTATAACAGGGCGCATTGATTGATGGCCGCTTAACAGGATTTCGCATGGCAGCAAATACACACTATCTTCTCTGGGTAATGATTGGCACGCTCACCATTCTGAGCATTTTTATCGGCGCGATTGTCGGTCAGGCCAAAACGCCGCGCACCGGATTGCTGACCTTTGCCGGTTTGTTTGTCGGTTTTATGCTGGCGATCTTTTTAATCACGCGTTAGGCATAGATTGGCCATAGCAGTAGTGTGATTGTGGTATGCACCGTTGACTCAGCCAGACAGCGTACCAGATCAATAGTTGAGAATGATAGTTAATATCATTTAACTTGTTCGGAATAATCTTAAGCGTTACAGTAGGTGCCGTCCCTTACAGAGCTAACACCTTGATTGAGTGCCGGAGATAAGCGCCGGGGGGAATTTTCACAGGGCTGCAGGATGCAGCCACTGCTGAAAACCTTACAGCGGCCTGCGCGCCGCCAGCAAAAACAGCATCGGACGCTCGCGCTCCTCATCCAGCGCCGGATTCTCCGCTACCTGCTGTACATCCGGACCCCACTCATCCAGCCGTTCAATCACCAGACCGGCGGCAATCAGCGCGTTAATCCAGGTTGCCAGCTTGCGGTGCTGCTTCTTCACGCCGGCGGCAAACCAGTTGCTGATCCGTTCCCCTTCCTGCTGATACTGATTGACTGGCCAGCTGCGCTGCCCGGCATCATCGATGAACCACTCCTGCTGACGCGGAGCGGTATAAATCGGATGCTCGCATGAAAACACCAGCGCGCCGCCGGGACGTAACGCATGAAAAATCGTGGCAAACAGGGCGTCGATATGGCTGAGATAGTGTAGCGCCAGCGAACTGTACACCACATCAAAAGTGCTGCTGAGCTGCAGGGTTTCGAGGTCAGCGCGCTGGTAAGTGATGCCGGGCCGATCGGTCATGGCAGCGGCCTGCGCCAGCATTTTTTCTGACACATCCAGCCCCAGCACTTCACGCGCGCCTTGCTGCTGCGCATAACGACAAAACCAGCCGTAGCCGCAGCCCAAATCCAGCACGCGCTGGTCACGCAGTTCAGGCAGCATTGCCCGCAGCGCGGGCCACTCGGGCGCGCCGTCCAGTCCGTTGACCGAACGCGGCAGGGTGGCGTAGCCAGCAAAAAAATCGGGGTTATCGTAGATATTCTGACTCATGGCGACTCCTTTCAATAAGACGCAAAGGAGTGTAAGCGTTTAGCGCGGTATGAAACACCGCTCAGCCAACAAAAAGCAGATGCACCAGGCGCGCGAGCGACTCCAGCAGTAGCAGGCTGCCAATAAAAATCATCACGAGGATGCCAACAAACTGTTTCCGACTGCTCACGCTGATGCCTCCGCGGCTACCCCTCACCGGACTATACTTTATGCCGGGTTTACTAAACTTCCAGTCAACCGGGGCAGATTACATGTTTTATCAGACGCTGCGTGCAAATAACTGGCGCAATATTTGGGTGGTCGGTGATTTGCACGGCTGCCGCGCGCAGCTTGATGCGCAGCTGCTGCGGCAGGGCTTTGATCGGCAACAGGATCTGCTGCTATCGGTCGGGGATTTAATCGACCGCGGGCCGGACAGCCTTGGCTGTCTGCAACTGCTGGAAGAGCCGTGGTTCCGCTGCGTGCGCGGTAATCACGAGCAGATGGCGCTCGATGCGCTGCAGGGCGACGATCCGATGCTGTGGATGATGAACGGCGGGGACTGGTTCTGGCAGCTGAGCGGTGCGCGGCTGATTGCCGCGCGTCATGCGCTGAAGCGCTGTGCCGAACTGCCGCTGATATTACATCTGCAATTCGAGGAGCGCGTCATCGTCATTGCTCATGCTGACTATCCTGCCAGTGCCTATGCACTGGGACAGGATGTCGACTGGCATCAGGTCGTCTGGAGCCGCGACCGGCTCGCTCGCCATCAGCGCGGTCGTTCGCAGCCGATCGCCGGTGCCAGTGCGTTCTACTTTGGCCACACGCCGCTGGAGCAGCCGCTTAACGCCGCGAATCAGCACTACATTGATACCGGCGCGGTATTTGGCAACAGGCTGACGCTGGTGCAATTGCAGTAATGCATGTTAGCGGAACAGCCGGCCGTCGCGCACCAGTTCACGCGGATAGCTGTTTTTAACGCGGCTTCCGACGCGTTTCGCCAGGCCCAGCGGCTGCTGCTGGTAAGTGACAATCACCTCATCGCGCGCGGGCGGCGTGTCGGGATGGATATCCTGACCGCGATACCAGCTTTCCGCCTGCGCTTCGTCCAGTTCGAACGCCAGCGCGCTGTCCGGTTGCGCCAGCGCCACCACCGCTTCATGCTGCCAGCGAAAGCCTTTCGGGAAGGTTTCCGCCAGTTTGAGACCAATACGCGAGAAACGCACTTTGCTGAGCCAGCTCTCCAGCGCCGCCGGGAACAGCCACAGCTCTTTGTCGCGCTGCCACAGCGTCAGGCTCTCATCCCAATGCAGTCCCACCTTGTGCGCGGCCTGCGCCACCTCCGCCACCAGCTTGCGGCTGGCGGGTGAGAAGGGCAGCTTACCGAGTTTGTAGGTCGGTGCCGGCAATGGCGGCACGCTGGCAGTTTTGCGCAGCCGCGCGACGAAAAAGCCTTCGCTGTCGTAGATATGCGGAAACACGTGCAGGAAGCCTTCCGGCGTCAGCGCACGTTCGGCGCCAGCGAACAAATCGTTGAGCGGCACAATTTCCAGCGCCTGCGGATAGCGCTGCTGCAGCCAGGCAATCACCTGCTGGTTTTCGATGGTATTGAGCGTACAGGTCGAGTAAATCAGCGTGCCGCCCGGTTGCAGCGCGTGAAAAGCGCTGTCGAGTAAATCGCGCTGGGTGGCGGCGATGGCCTCGGTGCTGGCCAGCGTCCAGTTGCGCAACGCGTCAGCATCTTTCCGTACCACGCCTTCGCCGGAGCAGGGCGCATCCAGCAGTATGGCATCGAACTGTTCCGGCAGCGCGGCACCAAAGACGCGCCCGTCAAAATGGGTCAGCGCCACATTGCTGACGCCGCAGCGGCTGATATTGGCATGCAGCACTTTCACCCGGCTGGCGGAGTATTCATTGGCGAGGATCGCGCCCTGATTGCGCATCAGTGCGGCCATCTGCGTGGTTTTAGAGCCTGGCGCAGCGGCCACATCCATCACCTGGCGGGCATCCGGCGCGGCGTCAAACAGCGCGCTGACCGGCAGCATTGAGCTGGCTTCCTGAATATAGAACAGACCGCTGAGGTGTTCCGCGACGCTGCCGAGCGGCAGCGATTCGTCATCACGCGCAATCCAGAAGCCTTCCCGACACCACGGAATCGGCGTCAGCTGCCAGCCGTAGCCCGCCACGCGCGTGAGAAAATCCTCTACGCTGATTTTCAGCGTGTTGACGCGCAGACTGCGGCGCAGCGGCTGCTGACTGATGGCGAGAAAGCGTTCGAGTTCGGCCTCATCGGCCAGGCTGGCGCGCATCAGCGCGAGAAAATCTTCAGGAAAACGATCGGACACGGATATCTACCGGACTAACAAAGTGAGGGCGAAGTGTAACGCCGAGCCCGGCTCAGGTACAGCCGTGCGCAATATCCCTGGCGCAAATAAGTCGGGCAGCCCGCAGGCTGCCCGTTGTCTCAGTTTGGCGATGGAATCGCCGTGCCCCAGTTGCGCCACTCTTTTGGCGCTTCATCCTGCAGCAGGAAGTGCTTGTCGGCACCGGCCTGCGGCGCCAGCGGCACCGTTGGTGGTGTGGCAAACTGGATGCCGCCGCGAATGAACTGCTGGAAGGTGCCGGTTTTCACCACGCCGCCAATCAGACCAAAGTCGAGGTTATAACCGGAGGCCAGCCAGAACACCGAGTTGTTACGCACCAGATGCTGATACTTCTTGCTGATGCGCAGCGCGATTTGCACGCGGTCGGCCATGTTACCCAGCGAAGTGCCGGTTACCGTGCCGACTTCTACACCGCGGAACAGCACCGGCGTGCCAATCGACAGCGAACCGGCTTCGGTGGTATCCACATAGATGTTCAGCCCATTGAGGTAACGCGAGTCGGTAATGGTGCTCTCCTGCAGCTCAAAGCTGCGCGCCAGCGCGCCTTTGCCCGGGTCCACGTTCACATACGGCTGCAGCAGCGTTTCCAGGTGATTGACGCCGGCGGGCGAAATCTCCGGCGAGACAACAGAGAAGCGGCTGCCGATGCGCGCGAAGTCCTGCACATACTCCGGATAGAGCACCGCTTTCGCCACCACCTGGTTGTTATCCTGGCTCAGTGCCAGCGACTCCACCTGACCGACGTTGATGCCGAGATAGCGGATTGGCATGCCGGCCGACAGTTTGCTGGCATCAAAGGTGTGCAGGGTAATCTGGCTGCCCACCGCACGCGCGGCGCTCTCTGACGGATAGAGCACGCGTTTAACGCCTTTCGCTGCCTGCGCGCCCGTCAGGTTATCAAAGCTGATTGCGCCTTTCAGCGCGCGGTTCAGCGGCGAAGCCTGCACGGTCAGACCGCTGCCGTTGAGCTGGACTTTGGCACCGCCTTCGGCCCAGAACACGCTTTCGCTGGTCAGCAGCTTGCGATACTGCGGCTGGATATGGACCGAAATCTCAAACGCATCGGCGCGCGGCACCACATCCACCACTTCACCGACCTGGAACTTGCGGTACAGCACCACCGAGCCGGCCTGCACATCCGGCAGGCTGTTGGCGGTCAGTTTGAGCGTGGTCGGCGGCTGATCGCCGGTAATGCCTTCCGCCGCGCGCTCTGAATCGGCGTACAGCGGATAGCGGCTGGACGGCTGACCTTTCGCACCCGGCACCAGCCGGATACCGCCGTCGACCCATTCGCGCGCGCTGGCGCCCAGCACCTGCATGCCGTCGAGGCCAAATTTAACGTCGAGACGGCTGTTAACGATGAACTTACTGTCGGCGTGCACCAGCTGGCGGTGCTCCGGATTGATGGCCGCCACAAAGCTGATGCCGTTTTCATCCAGCCGGCGCGAAATGACCTGGCCGATCTTCACGCCATACAGCATTACCGGCTGTCCGGCGTCGATACCGTAGGTTTCCGGCGCGCTGAGCTGAACGGTGAGCACATCCGGCTTCTGCAACAGCGTTTCGCTGGCCGGCAGCACGCTGAAGTGATCCTGCGGCTCACCTTCGCCCGGGACCAGTTCCAGCGTATTGCCGGTCAGCAGGCTGCTCAGGCTGGTGTCGGTCAGGCTGAGTTTCGGCGCGCGCATCTCAATCCGCGTGCCGCTGCGCATCAGGCCGGTGACGGAGGGATCGATCGTCAGCTCGCCGGACACTTTACCGCCCGGCAGCAGCGTCAGTTTGGTCAGGGTGCCCACTTCCAGCCCCTGATACATCAGCGGCGTACTGTCGGCTTTCAGGTTGTCGCCGTTGGGCAGATCGAGCGAAATCAGCACGCCGCGCTGGCTGTGTGCCAGATCCGAATAGAGCTGATAGTTTTGATCGCTGTTGGCCTGTTCGCCGCTGTCCGGCGAGTCAAAGGCAATCGCGCCATTCACCAGCGCGGCCAGGCTCTCCAGCTTCACTTTGGCGCCGCTCAGGCTGACATCGGCGTCAACGCCCGAGACATTCCAGAAGCGGCTCTGTTTTTTCACCAGGTTGGTAAAGCGCCGCTCAATCAGCACATCGATGGTCACGCCATCGGTATTACCGTTGATGCTGTAGTCATAGACGCGGCCGACCGGAATTTTACGGTAATAGACAAGCGAACCGGTGTTGAGCGAGCCGAGATCGGGCGCGTGCAGGTGAATCAGCAGTTCGCCGGTGTTTACCCGGTATTTTGGCTGGGTGTCCAGCGCGGTGAAGTGATCGCGCTCTTTGCCGTCGCCGGGCATCATGCCGATGTAGTTACCGCCCACCAGCGCATCCAGCCCGGAGACGCCCGCCAGCGAGGCTTTTGGCGTCACCAGCCAGAACTGGGTGTTCTCCCGTAGCGCATCGCGCATGTCGCTCTTGATGCTGGCTTTGATCTGAATGCTGCGGTAGTCATCGCTCAGCACAATGCCCTGCACGGTGCCCACTTCCACGCCCTGATAGCGAATCGGCGTGCGGCCCGGCACGATGCCGTCCGCGGTCTGGAAGTTGATGGTGATGGTGGTGCCGCGCTCCTGATAATTGGTCCATAACAGCCAGCCGGCAATCAGCAGGGCGATAATGGGCAAAAGCCAGAACGGCGAAATCTTGCGTTTATTACGCAGATTAGCGCTAGTCGGTGTAGTCGGCGTTTCCTGTTGCATGTGCATCCCAGATCAGGCGGCTATCGAGCCACTCAACGGCCATAATGGTCAGGATGACTGCCGCGCCAAAGTAGAAGGCGGCAGGTCCCATGGTAAAAGCCAGCAGCTGGTCACGATTGACCAGCGACATGGTTAAAGCAATGACGAACAGATCCAGCATCGACCAGCGGCCCACCCAGGTGACGGCGCGCAGCAGACGGATGCGGGTTTTCAAACCCTGTTCACACTTAAAATGGATGCTGAGCAACAGCGTCAGCATCACTAACACCTTGGTAAACGGCACCAGAATACTGGCGATAAACACCACCGCGGCCACCGGCACGTTACCGGAGGCGAGGCCGAGAATACCGGAGAAAATGGTGTCTTCGCGCCGCGCACCGTTGACGTACACCACCGAGATCGGCAGCAGGTTAGCCGGGATCAGCAGCACAATCGAGGCGATCAGCGCCGCCCAGGATTTTTGCAGGCTGTGGCGGCGGCGAAAATCGAGCGGCGTATGGCAGCGCGTGCAGCGTCCGCGTTCATCGGGCATACCGGTATGGTGGCAGTTCAGGCAAACCTGCCACTGCTCGGGCGGTTCGTGCGGCACCGACTGCGGGTAATAATGTTCCCACAGCTCCTCCACGTTGAGATGAATCAGCGTCAGCAGGCTCATAATGGTCAGCGCGATATAGGCGACCAGCCCGTAGCCGACCTCCAGCGCGGCATAATCCTGCACCTTAATCGATGCCACCGCCACGCCGACCAGATAGATATCCAGCATGACCCACTCTTTGAGTTTCTCCAGCATCAGCAGGACCGGGCGCAGGTTCATGCCGAGCGCGTGGCCAATCCACAAATAGCAAATGCCAGCCACCAGCGTCACCGGCGCGCCAATCGTGCAAAACGCCACCATGGCGGCTGTCAGCACGTTGCCCTGTTGCGCCATCTGCAGCACGCCCTCCAGCAGGCTGGCGTTGATGCGCATGCCAAGCAGGCGGATATCCACCAGCGGCAGGCTGAAGGCGAACGGCATTAGTACGATCATCGTGACGGCCATGGCGGTGAGCCGCGTCATTGACCAGTCGCGACCGTTCTGAATACGGGCATGACAGCGCGGGCAATAAGCCGACTGATGCGATTTCACATCCGGTAAGGAAAAAAGGGTATCGCATTGCGGGCAACGCTGATAACGTGCGTGGGGCAACGTCTGGCTGATGGCGTGAATTTTCATAAATGACGCAAGGGGCCCATTGTTCGTTACAGTTACCGGCATGCGGAGCAGAGCTCGTCTGTCTGCATCAATCTATGGTACGAGAATAGTCTCAAGCATAGCGTGCTAAGGGTATAGTAACTAACACAATGATTCACCTTGTGGGGTTGGATTATTAGTGCTTATTTTAACAACTGAGTGACAACAAGGTCACGCCAGTGATGAGTTATGGTTAAACAATGAACAAAAAAGCCTTTTACGAGGATTTAAATCGCGATGTCCGCGCACTGTTAGCGGGCGAAACTTCTTTCCTGGCGGCGCTGGGCAACTGCAGTGCGCTGCTGTTTGAACGCCTGGAAGGGGTTAACTGGGCAGGCTTCTATCTGCTGACCGAGCCGGAGACACTGGTGCTGGGGCCGTTCCAGGGCAAAATCGCCTGCGTACGCATTCCGGTGGGTAAAGGAGTATGTGGCACCGCGGTTGCGGAGGATAGCGTGCAGCGGGTTGAAGACGTGCACGCTTTCCCGGGGCACATTGCCTGCGACGCCGCCAGTAACGCGGAAATCGTGATTCCTCTGAAAGTGAATGGCACGATGGTCGGTGTTCTCGACATCGACAGTACGGTTTATTCTCGCTTCGATAGCGAGGATGAAGCGGGGCTGGTAGCCCTTACCGACGGGCTTTGTGCAGTGCTGGCGAACAGCGACATTGAAAAATTTCTTCAGCTGACGCGCAGCTAATCGACTGGATCACATAGCATTTGGCGATGTTGTCATTATAATGTCGCCTGTTCATGCCTGCTCTGGTCGGCAAACCCGTTGTAATCAGGAAATTTCATGGAAAATCAACCTAAGTTGAACAGCAGTAAAGAAGTCATCGCCTTTCTGGCGCAGCGTTTTCCGCACTGCTTTAGCGCCGAAGGTGAAGCGCGTCCGCTCAAAATCGGTATCTTTCAGGATCTGGTGGAGCGCGTTCAGGGCGAAAACAGCCTGAGCAAGACGCAACTGCGTTCGGCCTTACGCCTTTATACCTCAAGCTGGCGTTATCTTTACGGCATTAAAGCCGGTGCCACCCGTGTCGATCTCGACGGCAACGCCTGTGGCGTGCTGGATGAGCAGCACGTAGAACACGCGCGCAAGCAGCTGGAAGAAGCCAAAGCGCGCGTGCAGGCGCAGCGCGAGCAGCAAAAAGCGAAAAAACGTGAAGCCGGTGAAGAGACCGCTGAGCGTCGTCCGCGCAAGCCTGCTGCCCGTAAAGCGGCGGAGGGTGACGCACCGCGTAAGCCACGTCCACAGGCACCGCGTGCTGCGGCCGGTGAGCGTCAGGCTGCTCCGCGTCCACCGCGGGCAAAACCCGTCACTGACACTTCAACGTTGCAAGCGGGTCAAAACATCAAAGTCAAAGCAGGCAAAAGTGCAATGGACGCTACCATCCTGGAAATTACCAAAGATGGCGTCCGGGTCCAGCTCGCTTCCGGCCTGGCAATGATTGTGCGCGCAGAACACTTGCAGTTCTGAAACGGAGGCCCGACCCTGGCATGAACAGCATTTTTAAGATCGGTATGATCGCGGGCCTGCTGCTGGCAGGCCCCACCTTTGGCGCGGACAACATTACCCGCGCCGACCAGATTCCCCAGTTACACGAAGAAGCACAGCATCCTACCGTCAGTGAACGCGTCACTTCGCGTTTCACCCGCTCTCACTATCGTCAGTTCGATCTGAATCAGGATTTTTCGGCGAAAATTTTTGACCGCTACCTGAATCTGCTCGATTACAGCCATAACGTGCTGCTGGCGTCGGACGTGGCACAATTCGCCGACAAGAAAACCACGCTCGGTGATGAGCTGCGCAGCGGCAAGCTGGATGTGTTTTACGATCTCTATAATCTGGCGCAGAAGCGCCGCTTCGAGCGCTATCAGTATGCGCTCAGCGTGCTGAACCGCCCGATGAACTTCACCGGCAATGACACCATCGATATCGATCGTGCCAAAGCACCGTGGCCGAAAAGCACAGATGAGCTAAACGCGCTGTGGGATGCCAAGGTGAAGTATGACGAGCTGAGCCTGAAGCTGGCCGGGAAAGATGACAAAGAGATTCGCGAGACGCTGACCAAGCGCTACAACTTTGCCATCCGTCGTCTGGCACAAAGCAACAGCGAAGATGTGTTCCAGCTGGCTATGACCGCGTTCGCGCATGAAATCGACCCGCATACTAACTATCTGTCACCGCGCAACACCGAGCAGTTCAATACCGAAATGAGCCTGTCGCTGGAAGGTATCGGTGCCGTGCTGCAGATGGATGATGACTACACGGTGATCAACTCGATGGTCGCCGGTGGTCCGGCGGCCAAGAGCAAATCCATCAGCGTGGGCGACCGCATTGTGGGCGTCGGCCAGCCGGGCAAGCCAATGGAAGATGTGATTGGCTGGCGTCTGGATGACGTGGTGTCCAAAATTAAAGGGCCGAAGGGCAGCAAAGTGCGCCTCGAGATCCTGCCAGCCGGCAAGGGCACCAAAACCCGTACCGTGACGCTGACGCGTGAGAAAATCCGTCTGGAAGATCGCGCGGTGAAGGGCACCGTGCACAACGTCGGCAAAGAGAAAGTCGGCGTGCTGGATATCCCGGGCTTCTACGTTGGCCTGACCGATGATGTGAAAGTGCAGCTGCAGAAACTGCAGAAGCAGAATGTCGACAGCATCGTCATCGATCTGCGTACCAACGGCGGCGGCGCGCTGACCGAAGCGGTATCGCTCTCCGGCCTGTTTATTCCGAGTGGTCCGGTGGTGCAGGTGCGTGACAATAATGGTCGCGTGCGTGAGGACAGCGACAACGACGGCATCGTTTACTACAAAGGTCCGCTGGTAGTGCTGGTCGATCGCTTCAGCGCCTCGGCGTCGGAAATCTTTGCCGCGGCGATGCAGGATTACGGCCGCGCGCTGATTGTCGGCGAACCGACCTTTGGTAAGGGCACGGTGCAGCAGTATCGCTCACTCAACCGCATCTACGATCAGATGCTGCGTCCGGAATGGCCAGCGCTGGGCTCAGTCCAGTACACCATTCAGAAGTTCTACCGCATCAACGGCGGCAGTACTCAGCGGAAAGGCGTCACGCCAGACCTGCTGATGCCGACCGGTGTGGAAGCAGCAGAGACCGGCGAGAAGTTTGAGGATAACGCGCTGCCGTGGGACAGCATCAACGCGGCGACCTACACCAAAACCGGCGATATCACGCCGCTGGTGCCGCAGCTGACCAAAGAGCACGCCGATCGCATCGCCAAAGATCGCGAGTTCCAGTACATCATGAAAGACATTGCGCGTTTCAACGCGATGAAGGACAAGCGTAACATCGTGTCGCTCAATCTGGCCCAGCGCGAGAAAGAGAACCACGAAGAGGATGCGCTGCGTCTGGAACGTATCAATGCGCGCTACCAGGCGGAGGGCAAAGCGCCGCTGAAGAGCCTGGACGATCTGCCGAAAGACTACAAAGAGCCGGATCCATATCTGGATGAAACGGTGAAAATTGCTAACGATTTGGCCCAGCTGGAAAAAGATCAGCCAGCGCCGGCGGCAGCGAAGTAACCCTTCGGCCTGAAATCACAGCACCGCTGCGGCGGTGCTTTTTTTTGCCTTGAAATCACTGCCCGGCAGGCGGCAGCTGCTCACATTACCAAATGTAAAGTTATGTCTTTTTAGGCACTTAAAGATTAAGGTCGCTTGAAAAGCGCCACAATGGACATAGGATGTATATCCGCGCATGAGCGCGAGCACAACTGAGGAAGATTAACGTTTATGATGCGTATTGCGCTTTTCCTGGTCACCAACCTGGCGGTGATGTTGGTATTCGGACTGATTCTGAGTCTGACAGGAATCCAGTCAAGCAGTGTTCAGGGTCTGATGATTATGGCAGGTCTGTTTGGCTTTGGCGGTGCGTTTGTTTCACTGCTGATGTCCAAATGGATGGCGTTACGCTCGGTCGGCGGTGAAGTGATTGAACAACCCCGTAACGAGACGGAACGCTGGCTGATGGAAACCGTCGGCCGCCAGGCTCAGCAGGTCGGCATTGCGATGCCGCAGGTGGCGATTTACCACGCGCCCGATATCAACGCCTTTGCCACCGGCGCACGCCGTGACGCCTCGCTGGTAGCGGTCTCCACCGGTTTGCTGCAGAACATGAGCCGCGACGAAGCGGAGGCGGTGCTGGCGCACGAGATCGCCCACATCGCGAACGGTGACATGGTCACCATGACGCTGATTCAGGGCATCGTGAACACCTTCGTGATCTTCATTTCTCGTATCATTGCGCAGGTGGCGTCTGGCTTCCTGTCCGGCAACCGCGACGGTGAAGAGAGCAGCAACGGCAATCCGCTGGTCTATTTTGCCGTGGCGACGGTGCTGGAACTGGTGTTTGGTATTCTCGCCAGCATCATCACCATGTGGTTCTCGCGCCATCGCGAATTCCACGCCGACGCCGGTTCTGCGAAGCTGGTGGGGCGTGAAAAGATGATTGCCGCGCTGCAGCGCCTGAAAACCAGCTACGAACCGCAGGAACCCAGCAGCATGATGGCGTTCTGTATTAACGGAAAAGGTAAATCGCTGAGCGAGCTGTTTATGTCGCACCCGCCGCTCGACAAGCGTATCGAAGCGCTGCGCAGCGGTGCCTACCTTAAGTAAGCCACATAGAAAATGAACAGGGCGCCTGCGGGCGCCCTTTTTTATGACTCTGCCGGCTGACGGCTTTGCGTCATGCGCAGCATACTGACGATCGCCGCCACGCTGGCAAAGGTCCCGGCCAGCAGCAGCGAAGCATGCGTGCCGCTGTCGTTGAACAGGTTAAACATCAGCGCCACCAGCGCGGCGCCGGTGCTTTGCCCGACCAGTCGCGCGGTGCCGAGCATGCCGCTGGCACCGCCGCTGCGCTGGCGCGGAGCCGACGAGATGATGGTGTGATTGTTGGGTGACTGGAACAGCCCGAAGCCGGCACCACACAGCATCATACGCCAGATAATATCGGCATCCGTGGGTTGTGCAGGCAGCAGCGCCAGCAGAAACAGCCCGGCGGCAAACAGCGCCAGCCCCAGCCCACCCAGCAGCCCGGCATGAAACTTCTCGATCAGACGGCCGGCAATCGGTGCCATCACCATGGTAGCCAGCGGCCACGGCGTCAGCAGCAGGCCGGTCGCGACCTCATCCCGGCCCAGAACGTTTTGCAGGAAAAACGGCAGCGACACCATCGCCAGCATTTGTGCGCAGAACGAACAGATCGAGGTACCGATCGACAACGAAAACACCGGAATGCGCAGCAAATCTACTGGCAGCAGCGGCACCGGCATCGCCAACTGACGCCGCACAAACACCACGCCGATCAGCAGCAGCGCCAGCAGCATACCCGCAATCAGCCAGCCGTTTTCTCCCTGCGCGAAGCCGGTCAGCGCTGAAATCAGCAGGCCGAAAAACAGCGCATTCATGATGGCGCTCGGCACATCAAATTTCTGCTGCTTCGCTTTCTGCGTGTTATCTGGCAGGAAGCGCAGCGCCAGCCACAGCGCCACCACACCGAGCGGCACGTTGATCAGGAACAGCCATTTCCAGCTGGCGATAGAGAGAATCGCCGCCGCCACCGTGGGACCGGCGGCGCTGGAGACCGCCACGATCAGCGAGTTGATGGCCATGCCGCGTCCCAGAAAGCGCTGCGGGTAAATAATACGGATTAGCGCCGTGTTGACGCTCATCAGCGCCGCACCGCCGAAGCCCTGCAGCACGCGCGCCACGGTGAGCATATTCAGCGAAGAGGAGAGGGCGCAGAACAGCGAGGTGAACACAAACAGCACCAGCCCGACCTGATAGACGCGCCGGTAGCCGAACATATCGCCAAGAAACGACAGCGACAGCAGCGAAATCACGATAGCGATTTGATAGGCGTTGACGATCCAGATCGATTCCGCCGGGCTGGCGTTCAGCTCACGCGCAATGGTCGGCAGCGCCACGTTGGCAATCGCGCCGTCCAGCACTGCCATCATGATGCCAAGCGCAATGGTAATTATTGCGCCGTAGCGCTGTGGAACGGGTAATCCATCCTGAGACACGGTAGGAGACATAAACAGGGAGAAGTGAAGTAAGTGAATATCATCATGCTAATCAATTTTCTGCCTGAAATCACCGCATTAATGGACAAAAATTACAAGTGGATGTGTCGTTGCCGCCGTCCGGCTGTAACCTCTATACTGGCGTTTTTTGCAAAAGCGTTAAGGAAGTCCCGCATGGCGAGCCGCGATAACGATAAACAGCCGGATGCCGTATCATCAGTGATAAAAGTGTTTGGCATTCTGCAGGCGCTGGGTGAAGAGCGCGATCACGGCATCACCGAGCTTTCGCAGCGGGTTATGATGTCAAAAAGCACGGTCTACCGCTTTCTGCAGACCATGAAATCGCTCGGCTATGTGGCGCAGGAGGGCGAGAGCGAAAAATATTCGCTGACGCTCAAGCTGTTTGAACTTGGCGCGCACGCGCTGCAGAACGTGGATTTGATTCGCAGCGCCGATGTGGAGATGCGCGAACTGTCGCGCCAGACCAAAGAGACCATTCATCTCGGCGCGCTGGAAGAGGACAGCATCGTCTATATCCACAAGATTGACTCGCTGTATAACCTGCGCATGTATTCGCGCATCGGCCGGCGTAATCCGCTGCACAGTACCGCCATTGGCAAAGTGCTGCTGGCGTGGCGTGAGCGCACGGAGGTGAACGACATTCTGCGTGAAGTGGAATTCCGTCGCAGTACCGCTAACACTATCGTCAGCGCGCAGGCGCTGCTCCCGGTGCTGGATCAGGTCAGGCAACAGGGCTTTGGTGAGGATAATGAAGAGCAGGAAGCGGGGATTCGCTGTCTGGCGGTACCGGTGTTTGATCGCTTCGGCGTGGTGATTGCCGGCATGAGCCTCTCTTTTCCGACGGTGCGCTTCTCCGAACCGGCAAAAAAAGAGTATGTGGCGATGCTGCATCGTGCCGCGCGTAAGGTGTCGGAGCAAATGGGCTATTACGACTATCCGTTCTGAATCCTGCCGGGCTGACGCGCAGCCCGGCAGGCGGCTTAACTTAGTTATCGACCACTTCGCCGCTTTTCTTCAGCAGTGGACAATCGGTAACGCCAACAATGCCGCTGTCGGTGTGCAGATACTGTGCGGTAATCATGCCGCGCGCGGTCAGGTAGCTGCACTGTAAGCCCAGCCCGGCTGCGTTTTTATTGCTGCCGGTTAACACGCCGTAGCCGGTAAACAGCATCGCCAGCCACAAGACAGCCAGCACCATCACCGCACGAATCAGTAGTTTCATTTTTATCTCCTTGTGTTACATAACGCAGCTGTTCCCGCATTGCTGCGAACTCTATAGTAGCAGCATGCCTCGCTTTTCTCGCCGGATCGATCAGAGATAACTGAAAGCGGCACGCAGGCGGGATAATCTGCTTTATCTCCGCCACCATATCTTTTCCGCACGCAACGAGTAGAATCAGCGGCGATATACCTGAATGATGTTTGAGGATTGATGCAGTTATGAACGAATTAGCCGCCAGTACCGGTCCGCTGTTTAACTATGGCGTGCTGGCCGTCATTGTGGTTGTGGCCTTTATTGCCTGGTTTTTTGTTAACCGGGCCAGCGTGCGCGCCAGTGAACAGCTTCAGCTGCTGGAAGCGCTGCTGGAAGAGCAAAAGAAACAGAACGCGCTGCTGCGCCGTATCGCTGAGGCGCAGCCGGTGGCCGAAAAAGCGCAGGATGAGCAGGATGCCGGGGATAAGCGCGACTTTATTCGCCTGATTCCGGAACGTTAAGCACACAACGGAGAGGCCATGGCCTGGCAAAATCCCTGGTATGACGCTTCGCTGGCCCATCATACGCCGCACGGCTTTCGTAACCCGGAAGAGGAGTTGCGTCAGCCTGGCGATCTACAGCGCTGGCGGCGCGAGCGTAAGCAGCAGAATCTGCCGCTGCCACCGCAGTCCGGCTATGCGGCCTTTACCGCCAGCTGGTGCCAGCAGGCCGACCTGAGCGGTGAAGATGACCGTGTCTGGTGGCTGGGCCATGCCGCGCTCCTGCTGCGTCTCAATCAGCGTTATATTTTGATCGATCCGGCGCTGTCGGCACGCGCTTCGCCGTTGCCGTTTGCCGGGCCGCAGCGTAAAACCCCGGCGCCGCTCAGCGTGGCGCAGCTGCCGCATCTTGATTATGTGCTGATCTCGCATAACCATTACGATCACCTTGATCGGCCTACGGTGAAACGCATCGCCCGCCGCTTTCCTGCCGCGCACTTTCTGGTGCCGCTGGGGATGGCCGACTGGTGTCGCCGCCGTGGCGTGCGCACCGTCACCGAACTGGACTGGTGGCAGCAGGTGCAGCTGGACGACATCAGCTTCACAGCGGTTCCCGCGCGCCACTGGAGCATGCGTACCTTCTGGGATCGCAACCGGTCGCTGTGGTGCGGCTGGGTAGTGCGTAATGCGCAGCTCAATTTCTGGTTCTCCGGCGATAGCGGCTACAGCGATAATCTCTCTGCCATCGCGCAGCGTCTGGGGCCGTTTAATCTGGCTGCGTTACCGATAGGTGCCTATGCACCAAAATGGTTCATGCGCGGCCAGCACATGGACCCGGATCAGGCGGTACAGCTCTGGCAGCAGATAGGGCGACCGCTGGCGATTCCCATTCACTGGGGCGTATTTGAGCTGGCGGACGAGTCGCTTGACGATCCGCCGACGGTACTGGCGCAAGCACTGCTGCAGGCGGGCGAGGTCGATGCGCCTTTTGCCGCATGGCGAATTGGCGAGAGCCGCAGCCTGATGAATTACGATTAAGATTTATCCTAAGCCCTTTTTGTTAAATGCCAGCGGCTTCCGCGCTTTTTTAACATTTAATTGTTGGGTGTTTAGAAAAAAATGAGATAAATGCCAGCGTGCAGTCTGCCTATATTTGGGGCAACGGCGATTATATTTTCCTGATTTTGGTGCAAAACTATTTTTAACTTGTAGTGCCAGGCATTTATTGTACAAGATTTGAACGCTGCGCAGTTATGTCGCTTATTGCACAACGGCCAGTGAAATAGCTTATCTGTGCCATATTAATGCAATATTTTTTGCCTAAACTTATTCGGTTTAAATGTGAAAAGGCAGCGTTTACCGCTGCGCTTGACGAAACGCGAGTCTGGCGCTAACTATACTGACGCATAGACTTTTTTTGCACACGTTGAGGCGTTGCTGTCAATAACGTTATCCACCTTTCGCTGCCGGTTTCAGGCAATTATGTGCGGCATGTCGATCACTGTTTAAAAATGGCTTGCCATTAATTAGCGGATATGTGATAACGAATCGTGGGTCAAACGAGGTACAGTTCTGTTTATGTATGGCATCTTCAGTAAAGAAGTTACGAGTAAAGACGTTGACGTTGAATACCGCTTCCTTGCCGAACCTTAAATTAGTGCCTCATTCAGTAATGTCTCTGGTTTCTCTGTAAGACTGCCTGCGGGCAATATAAACACTCTAAGGAATTTGCAAAAATGGCAAAGATTAAAGGTCAGGTTAAGTGGTTCAACGAGTCTAAAGGTTTTGGTTTTATTACTCCTGCTGACGGCAGCAAAGACGTGTTCGTTCACTTCTCTGCTATCCAGGGCAACGGTTTTAAAACCCTGGCCGAAGGTCAACAAGTTGAGTTTGAAATTCAGGACGGCCAGAAAGGCCCGGCAGCAGTTAACGTTACTGCTATCTGATTTCGCACTCAGGCTCGGTGTCATGCACCGCTGAATCGAATCTTAAAAGCCCTGCTCAATGAGCGGGGCTTTTCTTTATCCTTTCTGTTACCGGATGATCAGGGTAAACTGCGCCGCGAATCGCTAACCCGGAGTTATCTATGTCGTTGATTTGCCCACTTTGCCACCTCGCTTTGCACCTGCACGCCAGCAGTTATCGCTGTGCGTCCGGTCATCAGTTCGATCGGGCGAAGGAGGGGTACGTCAACCTGCTGCCGGTGCAGCACAAAGGTTCACGGGAACCGGGCGACAGCGCAGAGATGCTTCAGGCGCGTCGGGCCTTTCTGGATGCCGGACACTATCAGCCGCTGCGCGATCGGGTGGCGCAATGTCTGGCTCAGCCGCTCACGAACCGGCCCGCGCAGCTGCTGGATATCGGCTGTGGCGAAGGCTATTACACCGCCGCCCTGGCTGCCGCGTTGCCCGACAGCCAGCTGTACGGTCTGGATGTGGCCAAAGCCGCGGTGCGCATGGCGGCAAAGCGCTATCGCGCGGTTAACTTTTGTGTCGCCTCCAGCCAGCGCCTGCCGTTTGCTGATGGTTCACTGGACGCCATCGTGCGCATTTACGCGCCCTGTAACGAGCAGGAGCTGAGCCGCGTTATCAGGTCCGGCGGCTATTTGCTGACGGTGACACCGGGGCCGCACCATCTGCAGCAGTTTAAGGCGTTGATCTATCGCGAAGTGCAGCTGCATACGGTGGAAGAGAAAAACTATGCGGGATTTGAGCAGATCGATCAGCAAAACCTTCACTACACGATGACGCTGAACGGGGCGGAAGCGGTGAGCCTGCTGCAGATGACCCCCTTTGCCTGGCGTGCGCGTGAAGCGGTGTGGCAGCAGCTGGCCTCCAGCGCCACCTTTAGCTGTGACGCGGATTTCACCCTGACGCTGTGGCAGCGCGTTTAACGCGCCTCCACCAGCGTATGGTAGATTTTCTCCAGGTCGTCGAGCTGTTTCACCGCAATCAGCAGGCGACGCTGCTCCAGCTGCATCACCAGAATGCCATCCTCTGACAGGTTCATACTCTGAATACGCCGGTAATCGATCCACACGCTGGCAAAAAACAGGCCGTCATTTTTCATCAGCAGCCGCGGGCTGCGGATCCAGAACAGCCAGATAGCCATAAAGCACAGCACCATCAGCAGGGTAGTGGTGAGCTGCGGGCCATGATGGCTGACGTTGTTCCACAGCAGAATCAGTAGCAGCACGATAAAGATGCCGCTGTCGATTTTATGGCGGCGACGCAGGGTGACGCGCAGTCGGGTCGGTCCATTGCGGCGGGGCAGGATGACATCGTCGTAAATCGCAAACAGGGCGAGAGCGGCGATCAGCAGGGCAATCAGGGCGTCAGTCAGTGACATACAGGCTTCTTCCTCAACCGAAGTGACCTCAGCGTTGGCGCTCAGGTCACGCCGTTCAAAAAACGCCGGGAGTCTGACTCCCGGCGGTGAGATTACAGACCGAGCAGGCCGATCCAGTAACCAAAGATACCGATGGCAAAGAAGCCAACGATGATCCACAGCGCGTTAACTTTACGGCGCAGCAGCCACATACAGCCAAAGGTCAGCAGCAGTGGAATCAGGCCGGGCATCAGCTGGTCGAGAATCGACTGCACGGTGGTGACCGTGGTTTTGCCGGTCTGGTCGGTGATGCGGGATACCACCAGCGGCACGTTGACGTGTGTCCACTTATTGACCAGCGCCCCCATGACAAACAGGCCGAGTATCGATGCCCCCTCGGTGAGTTTTTGCAGGAAGCCGCCGCCCATATCGCTGACGATATCCACCCCTTTGCGATAGCCATAAGCCACGCCGTAATAGCGGGTCAGCATGCGCGCAATGTTAAACAGGAAGAAGAACAGCAGCGGACCGAGCAGGCTGCCGCTCATCGCGATACCGGCACCCAGTGCGGCGAACACCGGACGCACGGTCCCCCAGAAAATCGGGTCGCCCACGCCAGCCAGCGGCCCCATCAGGCCCACTTTGATCCCGTTAATGGCACCGTCATCGATCGCTGCCCCGTTGGCGCGCTGCTCTTCCATTGCCATGGTCACGCCGAGCACCGGCGCTGCCACGTAAGGATGCGTGTTGAAGAATTCAAGGTGACGCTTAATCGCCTGCTTGCGCTCGTCGTTGTTTTCCGGATACAGGCGACGGATCACCGGCACCATTGAGAAGCAGAAGCCCAGCGCCTGCATGCGTTCAAAGTTCCACGAACCCTGAAACAGGTTGGAGCGCAGGAACACACCGCGCACGTCACCGGGGGTGAGTTTCTTTGGAGTATTGGTTGTATCTACCATGATGTCACCTGTTCCTAGTCGAGTTCGTTGTCGAGGTCGTTGTTAGCCGGGCCCGCCGAGGCAGCGCCTGCGACGCGGTTGTATTTTGGCGCCAGCTGGATGTACAGCACCGCCATTACCACGCCAATCACGCCCAGCGCCACCAGGTTAAAGTTGGTGAACGCGGCGGTGACAAAGCCAAGATAGAAGAACGGCATCAGGTAACCGGCACGCATCATGTTGATGACCATCGCGTAACCGACCACCACGATCATGCCGCCGGCGATGTTCAGACCATTGGTGACCACTTCCGGAATCGAACTCAGCAGGCTGTGCACCGCGCTGGTACCGACCGAGACCGCCACAATCAGCGCCGGGATAGCGATACGCATCGCCTGCAGCAGCAGGGCAGAGACGTGGATCCATGAAATCGCCGTCAGATTGCCTTTCTCCGCAGCTTTATCCGCGGCGTGCTGGAAGGCGACAGTGATGGTACGCACGATGATGGTCAGCACCTGACCAGCTGCGGCCAGCGGGATGGCCAGCGCAATACCGGCACCGACGCTTTGACCGCCGGCAATGACCAGAATCGTAGAGATGATGGAAGCCAGCGCCGCATCCGGTGCCACTGCCGCACCGATGTTCATCCAGCCCAGCGCGATCATCTCCAGCGTACCGCCGATGATGATGCCGGTTTTCATATCACCCAGCACTGCACCAATCAGGGTACAGGCCACCAGCGGCCGGTGGAACTGGAACTCATCGAGAATCGATCCCATCCCGGCAATACAGGCCACAATAAATATCAACACTATTTGTAGCGAGGTTATTTCCATTGCATTTTTCCTCAGCAAGATCAGAACTTTTTGCCCACGCGCGCAGGCACAGGCGAATCAGGCATTGACCTTCGCAATCAGGTCCATCATTTTCAGTTTCGGGTCGTTGGAGACTTTACGCACTTCCAGTTCGATACCGCGCTCATTCAGCTTGCGGAAGGCAGCGATGTCCTTCTCATCCACCGACACCGCGTTATTAACCTGCGTTTTCCCCTGACGGAAGGCCATGCCGCCGATATTCACCGACTTGATATCCACGCCTTGCTCCACCACGCGCTCAACATCGGTCGGATTGGTAAACAGCAGCATCACGCGATCGGAACCGTACTTCGGGTTGTTCCACACGCGGATCATCTTGGCGATATCCACCACGTGGGCGGTCACGCCCGGCGGCGCCACCTGAGTCAGCAGGGTTTTGCGAACGTGATCGTTGGCCACTTCATCACTGACGACGATGATGCGCGTCACGTTGGTCTCTTTGGTCCAGCGCGTGGCCACCTGGCCGTGGATCAGACGGTCATCGATACGGGCCAGGCCAATTTTCATGTGCTCGCCCGGTGCCAGCGGCTTCTGCGGCTGGGCAGGGGCTTTCGGGGCCGGTGCGGCCGCTGCCGGCGCGGCGGATTCGGTTTTGAGCGCTTTCACCCCCTCGCGGCCGGCCTCGACGGCGATGTGGATCAGCTCTTCCAGCGATGGATCGTCATCGCGCCCCATCAGGGTTTCCACCAGCATGGGAATGTTGACCCCGGCAATAACGTCATAGCCCGGTTTATCCACCACGATGCGGCTGGCGGCGTTAAACGGGCTGCCGCCCCAGGTGTCCACCAGAAACAGCACGCCTTTCGACGTGTCGAGTCGGGCGAGCTGCGCCTGATATTTTTCGATTAGCGTTTCTGCATTCTCGCCGGGCACGAAATCAATCCATCCGACATTTTCCTGCTCGCCCAACAGCATTTCTGCTGTTTTCAGCAGCTGTTCTGCCGCCCAGCCATGTGTACCAATTACAAGCGCAATGGTCACTTGCTACCTCCGTTCGCATGAGAGTTCCCGACCATGGCCGGGAATCATTGAGAATTACCGTTGTTATTTTCTGTGGATCGCCCGGGACTAAATTGAAGAAAGTCATCAGGAAAAGGCCCAAAACATTCCGCGATGCAGCAGTAAGGTCGCGATTTATTTTAGTGAGCGAAAAAATAAAATATGTGACGTTGCTCTGCTATTCAGAGCGTACCGGCGGCAACGGGCATTTTTATGGCAGTTTCTTGCGCTGGCGCAGTTATTTGTAAATGTAAGAAAATTTTTTGACGTTGTTGATGTAACTGATACATTAGCTTTCTGTTTATTACTCAGGAGTACCGGGCTTTAGCTCACCTATATGGACCGTCACCGACGTCGCTTCACTTGTTCCCCGCGCTGCTCAGCGCGCACCCTGACACCTGCCGGTGTTGCCTCATCCGTTAACGCTCTCTCGTCTCGCCTTCCGGCGCAGGCTCAGTCGCGTTCGCCCTTACGTTTAGCAAGGAGTCATTGATGGAATTTCTCTTCGACCCCTCAATCTGGGCGGGTTTACTGACGCTGATCGTGCTGGAGATTGTGCTAGGCATCGACAACCTGGTGTTTATCGCCATTCTTGCCGACAAGCTGCCACCGAAACAGCGCGATAAAGCGCGCCTGATTGGTCTGTCGCTGGCGCTGGTGATGCGCCTCGGCCTGCTGTCGCTGATCTCCTGGATGGTGACGCTAACGCGACCCCTATTCAGCGTAGGCGATTTCAGCTTTTCCGGACGAGATTTAATTCTGTTGATTGGTGGTTTGTTCCTGTTGTTTAAGGCCACCATGGAACTGCACGAGCGGCTGGAAAACCGCGGCATGGAGCATCAGGGCAACAAAGTTTATGCCAGCTTCTGGGCGGTCGTGACGCAGATTGTGGTGCTGGACGCGGTGTTCTCCCTGGATGCGGTGATTACCGCCGTCGGTATGGTGAACCATCTGCCGGTGATGATGACGGCGGTGGTGATTGCCATGGGCGTGATGCTGCTGGCCTCAAAACCGCTGACCCGCTTCGTCAACGCGCACCCAACGGTGGTGGTGCTGTGTCTGAGCTTCCTGCTGATGATCGGTCTGTCGCTGGTGGCGGAAGGCTTTGGTTTCCATATTCCGAAAGGCTATCTGTACGCGGCAATTGGCTTCTCGATTCTGATCGAGCTGTTTAATCAGATTGCGCGCCGGAACTTTATCCGTCATCAGGCGCACCGTCCGATGCGTGAACGTACCGCCGAAGCGATTCTGCGTCTGATGGGCGGGCGCCAGCGTAACCAGCCGGCGCATACCGAAGAAGCGTCACTGACGGAAGCGATGCCGCAGGAAGCGTTTAAAGACGAAGAGCGTTACATGATTAACGGTGTGCTGACGCTGTCACAGCGTTCGATTCGCAGCATCATGACGCCGCGCGGCGATATCTCGTGGGTTGACGTCTCGCGTCCGCTGGATGAGATCCGCATTCAGCTGCTGGATACGCCACACAGTCTGTTCCCGGTGTGTCGCGGCGAGCTGGATGAGATCATCGGTGTGGTGCGCGCGAAAGAGCTGCTGGTGGCGCTGGAGCACGGTATGGATGTCGCGACCTTCGCGGCCAACACGCCGCCGATTGTGGTGCCGGAAACACTGGATCCGATCAACCTGCTGGGCGTATTGCGTCGCGCTAAAGGGAGCTTCGTCATCGTTACCAACGAATTTGGTGTGGTGCAGGGCCTGATTACGCCGCTGGACGTGCTGGAAGCGATTGCCGGTGAGTTCCCGGACGAAGACGAAACGCCGGATGTGGTGGCGGATGGCGACGGCTGGCTGGTGAAGGGCGGTACCGATTTGCACTCGCTGCAGCAGCTGCTCGACCACCATGAGCTGGTCGATCCGGATGAAGATCACGCGTCGCTGGCCGGCCTGTTGATTGAGCAGAAGGGGCAGCTGCCGCTGCCGGGCGAGATTATCGATTTGCCACCGCTGCACTTCCAGATTATCGAAGCCACGGATTACCGTATCGATCTGGTGCGCGTCACCAAAGACAAGCCGCACCATGACGAGGAAGAGGGCGACGCCTGATGTCGTCCGGCATCAGGCGCCCAGCTGCGCCTGATGCTGCGCCAGCCATTGCGGGAAGTCCTCAATCGGCATCGGGCGCGCATAGTAGTAACCCTGCAGATGATCCACGCCGCGCTCGCGCAGATAATGCGCCTGCTCGGCGGTTTCCACTCCCTCCGCGACCAGCGCGATATTCAGCCGCTGCGCCAGTGAAATCACCATATCCGTCACCGTGGCGTTGATCGCGTCAGTACCAATCGCGGCGGTAAAAATTTTATCGATTTTCAGTACGTCCGGCTTCAGGTCTTTCAGATAGGCCAGCGAACTGTGGCCGGTACCGAAATCGTCAATCGCCAGCCGCACGCCAATTTCATGCAGCTGCGCCACGACCGTCTGGTCGATGACCGGCAGCGCATCGCGCTCGGTCAGCTCCACCACCAGTTTCGGCAGGGGATTGGCGGGCCACCAGTAGCGCTGTAAATCCTCAACAATCAGGCGATCGCGGAAGTGGCTGGCCGCGACGTTAATCGCGATATGGAAAGCCGGGCACTGTGGCAGATTAGGCAACTCCGCGACGACTCTGGCAATCACAAAGCGCGTCAGCGGTGCAATCAGATTCTGGCGTTCGGCCAGCGGAATAAATACGTCCGGGGCAATCCAGCCCTGACGCGGATTGTGCCAGCGCAGCAGCAGCTCGATACCATCGCAGTCGCCGCTGCGGGCATTGATCAGCGGCTGGCAGTAAACCATAAATTCGTTAGCGGTGATGCCATAGCTGATTTGCCAGCTCAGACTCATGCGATTGGCGGTGGCCAGCCAGACGATATAGCCCAGCAGCAGGCTCAGCAGTACCGCCAGCGGCAGCTGAGACGGCAGCGTGTTGAGCGCCAGCCGCGCCGGAGAGGGACCGTACAGTGTAATGCTGTAGGGATAACGCAGCGAGGCCTGATCGTACGCCACTTCGTCATCGGACGGCACGGTATGCTCGATCAGCGGATTACCGTACTCGAGGCTCTGTCCGCCTACGTTGAAGATTGCGCGTTCCACCCACGGCAGCTGCGGCTCCAGCAGATAGTTGGTCATCAGCTCAATGTTGATGATCTGCAGCAGGCCGTCCTGGTTATCCAGCGACTTTGGCGTCCACAGCAGCAGCACCGGCGAACCTTTCAGCAGGTAGTCGTCGGTGGACAGCATCATGCGCTGGTTGTTGATCGCCAGCTCGGGATAGGTCTGGCTGAACGAGATGTGGCGCGGGCCATAAATACTCGAACAGTAGATGGTATCGTCCTGCACCAGCAGCACGGTGCGCACGGTTTGCAGCGCGGCGATCTTCTCAATCAGCGGGTAGCGCACCTGCGTGCAGGGCACGCCCACCAGCCCCAGCGTGTTGTTGGCGGAGACGTCCAGCGGCGAAAACATGCGGTCAAAGCGTTCAATCGCGCGGGTGGCAAAGTTAAGGGACTGCTGCTCAATGCGTGACTTCTCTTCGATGTAGCGAAAAGTCAGCGTAAGAATGAGAACCAGCGACGCGATCACCAACGCAATAAGCAGGCGCTTACGGCGAAATTGACCCACAAATTGCTGGGGAAGGAGCATCAGTAACCACCTTGCTAAGACAAAGAATGAGGCCAAATTAACGTGAAGGTTATCGGCATGGCGGCGGCCAAATTTAGCGCGGCTGGAGAAAAAAAGCGGCACTAAAAAATCGCGCGACCGGTAGAGGTCGCGCGCAAAAATAATGTATCTGGTTTGATAACGCGGAGGTAGAGGCCATTGCAGAAATAATGGCCGATCGCTGCAATTGTCAGCAGCGAAACGCGACGTTGCCGGTCAGTCGCACTGCACCTTGATCGCCAGACCGCCACGCGAGGTCTCACGATATTTAGCGTTCATATCTTTGCCGGTCTCGTACATCGTCTCGATCACCTTATCCAGCGATACGCGCGGCTCGCTGGTGCGGCGCAGCGCCATCCGCGCGGCGTTGATCGCTTTCACCGAAGCAATGGCGTTACGCTCAATGCACGGCACCTGTACCTGACCGGCGACCGGATCGCAGGTCAGTCCGAGGTTGTGTTCCATGCCGATTTCAGCGGCAACACACACCTGCTCCGGGCTGGCTCCCAGCAGTTCAGCGAGGCCAGCGGCGGCCATTGAGCAGGCCACGCCTACTTCGCCCTGGCAGCCGACTTCGGCACCGGAAATCGAAGCGTTCATTTTGTACAACACGCCAATCGCGCCCGAGGCGAGGAAGTAGCGGATAAAGATATCCGGCGTGACCGTTTCGATGAAGTGATCGTAATACGCCAGCACCGCCGGCACGATGCCGCAGGCACCGTTGGTCGGTGCGGTGACCACACGACCACCGGCCGCATTCTCTTCATTCACCGCCAGCGCAAACATATTGACCCAGTCGATGACGTTCATCGGATCGTTGGAGTGTTTGGTCGAGGAGACCAGCAGACGTCGCAGCGACGCCGCCCGACGCGGCACGCGCAGCGGGCCCGGCAAAACGCCTTCGGTATTCAGGCCACGATCGATACACGCCTGCATGGTTTGCCAGATGTTGCCAAAATAGGCGTAAATCTCGTCACGGCTGTGCAGCGCCAGTTCGTTTTTCATCACCAGCCCGGAAAGCGACATGCCGGTATCGCGGCAGTGGCTGAGCAACTCTTTGGCTGAATGGAACGGGTAGGGTACGGCGACCTCATCCAGTACTGACTGACCAAAGTGCGCTTCATCGACGATAAAGCCGCCGCCAATTGAGTAATAGGTTTTGCGCTCAAGCAGACGATCGCCGGCAAAAGCGTACAGAGTCATGCCGTTTTCATGCAGCGACAGGTTTTCGCTACGGAAGACCATGCCGCCGTCACGCGGGAAGTCGACCTCGCGCGCGCCCTGTGCCAGCAGCAGCCGCTCACGCGTTTCGACATCTTTGATAAACGCCGGAATGCTGTCTATGTCGACGCTGGCAGGCTCAAAGCCGGCCAGACCCATAATGATGGCAATGTCAGTGTGATGTCCTTTCCCGGTGAGCGACAGTGAGCCGTAGACGTCCACCGCCACGCGCGTCACGTCCTGCAGCTTGCCCTGCTCGATCAGCAGATCAACAAACTGCTTGCCCGCTTTCATCGGGCCAACGGTATGCGAACTGGACGGGCCGATACCCACTTTGAACATGTCAAAAACACTTATCACCGGTGACGCTCCTCACAAATCTTCTTTTCTACGGCGCAGGCCGTTAATGCGGCTAATAGTAATCGCCAGCGGGCGGCAGCGAGCAGCTTTTCGCATGAAATAAACTAATTATAAACCACAGAAATAGTTATCCGTATCCCCGGATGTGAACGGGATCAATTTTTCGGCCAGGGTGAAACGGGACGGGGGATCAGGGTAGGGCGATCTGCTGGCCGAGCGCGCGCAGAATACCGGCGGTCATGCCCCAGATAAAATAATCTTCATACCACGACAGCCATACCTGGTGCTGGCGATGACCGCGGCGCAGCGTCAGTCCGCTGTAGCGCCCCAGCCGCAGCGCCTCTGCGAGCGGCATGGAAAAGGCGCTTTCAACTTCATCCGGGTTGAGCCGCAGCGGCAGGTGCGGCGGAATGATGCCGACCACGGGCGTAACGGCGAAACCGGTACTGCTGGTGACCGGCGGTAACACGCCGACCACCCGCACCTGCTGCGGCGCGATGCCCACTTCTTCCTGTGCTTCACGCAGCGCGGTGGCGATCAGCGAATCGTCAGTGGCATCCATCATGCCGCCGGGGAACGCCACCTGCCCGGCGTGTTTGCGCAGCAGTGCGGAGCGGCGGGTCAGCAGCAGTTCGGGCCGGTCGCCATCAATCACCGGCACCAGCACCGCGGCACGGCGTCCGCTGATCACGCTGTGCGCGCTCGCCAGCGGCGGCTGCAGCACAAAGCGACTGAGAAACTGCGCCAGCGTCAGCTCCATATCACGCCTCATCACGCAGACAGGGCAGAATACGGTTGAGCTTGTGCAGCGTCTCCTGATATTCCGCCTCAGCCTCGCTGTCAGCCACCAGACCGCCGCCCGCCGCGCAGTACAGCTGCTGGTTTTCGGCAATCAGCGTGCGGATGGTAATGCTGCTGTCCATACGCCCGCACAGGCTGATGTAGCCGATACTGCCGCACCACGCATTGCGCCGCTGCGGTTCGAGTTCTTCGATAATCTCCATGGCACGGATCTTGGGCGCGCCGGTAATGGAGCCGCCGGGGAAACAGGCGCGCAGCAAATCGGTAGCGGAGAGCGCGTCTGGCAGCCTGGCCCGCACCGTGCTCACCAGGTGATGCACCGCCGGGAACGGCTCCACTACAAATAGCTCCGGCACGCTGACGCTGCCCGGCTCGGCGACGCGGCCAATATCATTACGCAGCAGGTCCACAATCATCAGGTTTTCCGCCCGATCTTTTTCGGCGCTGGCCAGTTTCTCTGCCTGCAACCGATCGGCCTGCGGATCGGCCAGGCGCGGCAGCGTGCCTTTAATCGGGCGGGTTTCAATCTGCTGTTGCTGCAGCGAGAGAAAACGCTCGGGCGACAGGCTCAGCACGGCACTGTGCGGCAGACGAAGGAAGGCACTGAACGGCGCGCGGTTGGCGCGGTTGAGACGTAAAAACGCCTGCCACTCATCGCCGCGATAGCTGGCCTGGAAACGCTGCGCCAGATTAACCTGGTAGCAGTCGCCCGCCTGAATGTAGGCCTGCACTGCCTGGAAACGCGCGGCGTACTGCGCATAGCTCATATTGGCCTGCCAGTCGCTGGTCAGGGCAAAGGGTTTGGGCTGCGGCACCGCCAGCGCCTGTAGCCACTGCCAGCGCTGCTCCGCGTCGTGCAGGGCAATCAGCGTCAGCGTCTGGCGATGGTGATCGGCAATCAGCGCCCAGTCATAAATGCCCACCGCCATGTCCGGCGTGTGTAAATCCTGCTGCGCCCGCTGCGGCAGCGTTTCGAAACGGCGACCGAGGTCATAACCAAACAGACCCAGCGCGCCGCCCTGAAACGGCAGATTTGCATCAAACGCCGGCCGGATGCCCAGCGCGTCCAGCTGCTGCTGCACCAGCTGCAGCGGATCGGCGTTAGAGTGGCTGATGCCTGTGCCGTCGTCGATGGCGGTGCTGTCACCGCGCGTCGTCAGGGTCACCCGCGGGTCGGCGGTGAGAATATCGAAACGGTTATCCGCGTGCTCGGCGTGACCAGAGGTCAGCAGCATCGCCCACGGGCGGTGCGCCAGCGTGGAAAAACGGTGTAAAAGTGTATCGGGCGTATACTGTAGCGAGAGGGTTTTCACGTTCGTTTGGCTAAATCAGTTCAGCAGGCAGGCGCGTAGCCTGGCATATTTTTTTGCTGCTGGCACCTGTTTGTTCAGCGTGGAATAATGCGTCCCCCCATTACAGGAGTGCATCATGTTTTCAGGTCTTCCGGCTTTATCGCACGAACAGCAGCAGCAGGCAGTGGAACGTATTCAGGAACTGATGGCCGGCGGCATGTCCAGCGGGCAGGCGATTGCGCAGGTGGCGCAGGAAATTCGCCAGAACCATCAGGGCGAAGCGATTCGGGCGCGCTTCGAAGAGGACGAAGACGACGAATAGCGCCCGGCGAGCGTTATAGCGCGGCGATGATTTTGATTTCCACTTTATAGCGCGGATTCATCAGGCCGGCCTGCACCGTGCAGCGTACCGGCGCATTACCCGGCGAGACCCACGCATCCCAGGCGCGGTTCATCGCGGCAAAGTCCTCTTTGTCCACCAGGAAAATGGTGGCGTCGAGAATTTTGCTTTTATCCGAACCCACGCGCGTCAGGATGCGGTCAATCACCGCCAGCGCGTTGGCGGTCTGCGCTTCCGCATCGTCATCCAGATTCTCCGGCACGCTGGTGTAATACACGGTCTGGTCATGTACAACCGCTTCGGACATGCGGTGCTCGGCATCAATACGCGTAATGGTCATACTGTTCTCCTTTATTTTTGCTGCGTTAGCCTGCCATATCCCATGGCCGGCTGTCATCTGTTGTGGTCGCCTGCGGTGAATCCTGACATAATTACAGTAGTTTTAAGAGCAATCGGTGAGGATGTGTGGCAGACGATTTTGCAGCGGATGGCGCGTTAGCGCAGGCGATTCCCGGCTTTAAGCCGCGCGCGGCACAGCGCGAAATGGCGCAGGCAGTGAGCGAAGCGGTGCAGCAGGCGGGCGAGCTGGTGGTCGAGGCCGGCACCGGCACCGGTAAAACCTATGCGTATCTGGCACCGGCGTTGCGGGCGAAGAAAAAAGTCATTGTATCGACCGGTTCCAAAGCGTTGCAGGATCAGCTCTACAACCGCGATCTGCCGACCATTGCCCGCGCCCTGGCGTTCAGCGGCAAAACTGCGCTGCTGAAAGGGCGCTCCAACTATCTGTGCCTGGAACGGCTGGAGCAGCAAAATCAGACCGGCGGCGATCTCAGCGTGCAGGCGCTCGGCGATCTGATTAACGTGCGCAGCTGGTCATCGGAGACCGTTGATGGCGACGTCAGCAGCTGCGCTGGCGTCGCGGAAGACAGCCCGATCTGGCCTTACGTCACCAGCACCAACGATAACTGCCTCGGCAGCGATTGCCCGCTGTATAAAGATTGCTTCGTGGTGAAGGCGCGCAAAAAAGCGATGGATGCGGATGTGGTGGTGGTGAACCATCACCTGTTTCTCGCCGACCTGGTGGTCAAAGAGGGGGGATTTGGCGAACTGATCCCGGAAGCCGACGTGATGATCTTCGACGAAGCGCACCAGCTGCCGGATATTGCCAGCCAGTATTTTGGCCAGCAGCTGTCGAGCCGGCAACTGCAGGATCTCGCCAAAGACATTATCCTTGCCTACCGCACCGAGGTGCGCGATGTGCAGCAGCTGCAGAAATCCGCCGACCGGCTGGCGCAGTGCGCACAGGATTTTCGCCTGACGCTGGGCGAGCCCGGTTTTCGCGGCAATCTGCGTGACCTGCTGAGCGACAACAACATCATGCGCATGTTTACGCTGCTGGATGATGCGCTCGAGCTGTGTTACGACGTGATTAAGCTGTCGTTGGGCCGTTCCGCGCTGCTGGACGCTGCCTTTGAGCGTGCCGCGCTGTATCGCACCCGGCTCAAGCGTTTACGTGCGATTGATGAACCGGGCTTTAGCTACTGGTACGAATGCAGCAGCCGGCACTTTACGCTGGCGCTGACGCCGCTGTCGGTTGCGGAGCGCTTCCGCGAAGTGATGGACGGACGCAAAGCGGCGTGGGTATTTACCTCGGCGACGCTGGCGGTCAACGAACAGATGAGCCACTTCGCCAGCCGGCTCGGCGTGGATAATGCCCGCACCCTGATCCTCGAAAGTCCGTTTGATTATGCGCAGCAGGCCTTGCTGTGCGTGCCGCGCAACATGCCGGAACCCAACTATCCCGGCGGTGCGCGTCAGCTGGCACGCATGATGAAACCGCTGATTGAAGCCAACAAAGGGCGCTGTTTCTTCCTGTGCACCTCGCACAAAATGATGCGTGAGCTGGCGGCGGAGTTCCGCGCCTCCATGACCTTACCGGTGCTGTTGCAGGGCGAAACCAGCAAAGGGCAGCTGCTCAAACAGTTTCTTGATGCCGGCAACGCACTGCTGGTGGCCACCAGCAGCTTCTGGGAAGGCGTTGACGTGCGCGGTGATGCGCTGTCGCTGGTGATCATCGACAAGCTGCCGTTTACCTCGCCGGAAGATCCGCTGCTGAAGGCGCGCATGGAGGATTGCCGTCTGCGCGGCGGCGATCCGTTCAACGATGTGCAGCTGCCGGACGCGGTGATCACCCTCAAGCAGGGCGTGGGCCGTCTGATTCGCGATACCGACGATCGCGGCGTGCTGGTGATTTGTGACCAGCGGCTGGTGTCGCGTCCGTATGGTGGTCTGTTCCTTAATAGCCTGCCGCCGACACCGCGCACCCGCGATTTACAGCGTGCGATTGACTTTGTGCGTCCGCCAGAGCAGCACTAATTTGTGCCAGGCTGTGGTAAGATGCGCGCCATTTTGATTCTCTGAGGTTGTTATGTCCGCCCGAATTTTAGCCCTGGACACCGCGACAGAAGCCTGTTCTGCCGCGCTGCTGAATCAGCAGCAGATCGATGCCCGCTTCGAAATCGCGCCCCGCGATCATACTCAACGTATTCTGCCGCTGGTGCAGGAATTGCTGCAGGCGCAGTCGCTGGCGCTGAGCGCGCTGGACGCACTGGCGTTTGGCCGCGGGCCCGGCAGTTTTACCGGCGTGCGCATCGGCATTGGCATCGCGCAGGGCCTGGCGCTGGGCGCAAATCTGCCGATGATTGGCGTATCCTCGCTGGCAACCATGGCGCAGGGCGCCTGGCGTTTGACCGGGGCAACGCGCGTGCTGGCGGCGATTGATGCGCGCATGGGTGAAGTCTACTGGGCAGAGTATCAGCGTGATGAGCAGGGCGAGTGGCAGGGCGCTGAGAGCGAAGCCGTACTCAAGCCGGAAGCGGCACAGGCGCGCATCGCGCAGCTGAGCGGCGAGTGGGCCACCGTCGGCACCGGCTGGCAGGCTTATCCGCAGCTGCTGGCTGGCACGACCGGGGCACAACTGCTGACCACCACGGTCACGCTGCCTGCCGCAGAAGATATGCTGCCGCTGGCGCTCAGCGCCTGGCAGCGCGGCGACAGCGTGGCGGTGGAAAATGCTGAGCCGGTTTATCTGCGCAATGAAGTGGCATGGAAAAAATTGCCGGGACGCTAGGCCCCCACGCAACTTATTTTTGCGCCTTCAGTCTAACGGAGAAATAACAGGAGAAGTGCTATGCCAATTAGTCGTAAAGGGATGTCTGGCGCTCTGTTAGCCTGTGCGCTGTTGCTCAGCGGCTGCGTGTCAGTGCCGGATGCCATTAAAGGGAGTTCTCAGCTTCCACAGCAGGATTTATTACGCGTGATGAATGCGCCGCAGCTGTATGTCGGCCAGGAGTCGCGCTTCGGTGGCAAAGTCGTGAAGGTGACCAACCTCAACGGCCTGACCCGGCTGGAAATTGCCACTCAGCCGCTGGATGACAGCGCGCGACCGCGCCTCGGTGCAGCCTCAATAGGCCGCATTTATGCGGACATTCATGGCTTTGTTGATCCGATCGACGTCAATAATCAGTACGTCACGGTGTTGGGCAACATCAAAGGCACCGAGAAAGGGGAAATTGGCAAAGCCAGTTACAACTTTGTGGTGATTGATGTGCGCGGTTATCAGCGCTGGCATCTGACTCAGCAGGTGATGACGCCGCCGCAGCCGATCGATCCATGGATTTGGTACGGGCCGACGCGTCGCCATCCCGGCTATTGGGGGCCTAACCCCTACTGGGGCATGAACACCGGCGGTCCGGCGCAGGTCGAGACCATTCTTACCGAATAGCGCTAAACAGGTTTTTTTACGGCCCGGTCGCGGTGCTCGCGAACGGGCCTTTTTATTGGGCGCGCAACCGATGCGCGAAATTTAGTGATGCGCCTCGCAACCTGAAAATGCCGGAACAGGCAAACTGGTACAATCAGTTAAAATATTGTTAACAACACTGATTGCAGAGGCGGCGATGGCTACGCAACAAGAATATCGGGGTGAATCTTTGAACAAGGTTTGGCTGAAACGCTATCCGCCAGATGTACCAGCGGAAATTAACGCAGACCGTTATCCCTCTTTGGTCGATCTTTTCGAACACGCAGCGCAACGTTATGCCGATCAGGTGGCTTTCATTAACATGGGCCAGCCAATGACTTACCGCCAGCTGGAGCAGCAGAGCCGTGCTTTTGCGGCCTGGCTGCAACAGGGATTAGGCTTGCAGCAGGGCGATCGCGTCGCGCTGATGATGCCGAATCTGCTGCAGTATCCGGTGGCGCTGTTTGGCGTCCTGCGTGCCGGTATGGTGGTGGTGAATGTTAATCCGTTGTACACGCCGCGCGAGCTGAAGCACCAGCTTAACGACAGCGGTGCCAGTGCGATTGTCATTGTCTCCAACTTCGCCCATACGCTGGAAAAAGTGGTCGCGGAAACCCCGGTTAAGCACGTGATGCTGACGCGCATGGGCGATCAGCTGGCGCCGGTGAAAGCCACGCTGGTCAATTTCGTCGTTAAATATGTGAAAAAGCTGGTACCGAAATACCATCTGCCAGGGGCGGTACCGTTCCGTCATGCGCTGCAGCAGGGCGAGCAGATGAGCTATCATCGTCCTGTGATCAGTAATCAGGATCTGGCATTTCTGCAGTACACCGGTGGCACCACCGGCGTGGCGAAAGGCGCCATGCTGACCCACGGCAACATGCAGGCTAATCTGGAGCAGACCAAAGCCACCTACGGTAAACTGCTGCGCGCCGGTCAGGAGCAGGTGGTAACCGCGCTGCCGCTTTATCACATCTTTGCCCTGACGGTGAACTGTCTGCTGTTCCTCGACCTGGGCGGCACCAACCTGCTGATTACCAACCCGCGCGATATTCCCGGCTTCGTTAAAGAGCTGAGCAAATTTCCCTTTACCGCCATCACCGGTGTTAATACGTTGTTCAACGCCCTGCTGAACGATGCCAATTTTAACCAGCTGGATTTCTCCACGCTGCGTCTGTCTGCCGGTGGCGGCATGGCGGTGCAAAAAGCGGTGGCCGAGCGCTGGGAGAAACTCACCGGGCACTATCTGCTGGAGGGCTACGGACTCACCGAATGTTCACCGCTGGTGTCGGTTAATCCGTATGATATTACCTGCCACACCGGCAGCATCGGTTTGCCGGTTCCGTCCACCGACGTGCGTATCGTCGATGATGAAGATCGCGACGTGCCGCCGGGCGAACCGGGCGAACTGTGCATTCGCGGGCCGCAGGTCATGATTGGCTACTGGCAGCGGCCGGATGCCAGCGAGGAAGTGCTGAAAAATGGCTGGCTGCACACCGGTGATATTGTTACCGTGGACGCGGAAGGGTTTATCCGCATCGTCGATCGTAAAAAAGACATGATACTGGTGTCCGGCTTTAACGTGTATCCTAACGAAATCGAAGATGTGCTGATGCAGCACGCCAAGGTGCGCGAAGCGGCGGCGATTGGTGTGCCGAGCGATCTCTCCGGCGAAGCGGTGAAAGTGTGCATCGTGAAAAAAGATCCGTCGCTGACGAAAGAGGAAGTGCTGGATCATTGTCGCCGTCAGCTCACCGGCTATAAAGTGCCGAAGATTATCGAGTTTCGTGATGAGCTGCCGAAGACCAACGTCGGTAAAATTTTACGTCGCGAATTGCGCGACGAGGCGAAGCGCGAAGCGTAGTACTGGCTTCCGCTGAATGCTCAGGTTAACGCCGGCACCGTCCGGCGTTTTTATTGCTTTTAACATGGAGCGCTGTGCGAGGTTTGTCGCAGCGAGAAAGACAACGTGAATTACACCCTGATCGACCACAATGACCAGCTGGCCGCCGTATGCCAGCAGGCCCGCCAGCATCGCGCCGTGGCGCTGGATACCGAATTCGTGCGCACCCGCACGTACTATCCGCAGCTTGGCCTGATCCAGCTCTTCGATGGCGAGCAACTGGTTCTGATCGATCCGTTAACCATCAGCGACTGGGCACCGTTTATTGCGCTGCTGCAGGATCGTCAGCTGACCAAGTTCCTGCACGCCGGCGGGGAAGACCTCGAAGTCTTCCTGCATCGTTTCGGCTGTCTGCCGGAGCCGATGATCGATACGCAGATTCTGGCCGCTTTCGCCGGGCAGCCGCTGTCATGGGGCTTTGCCGCGATGGTCAATCATTTCAACCAGATTGAGCTGGATAAGAGCGAAGCGCGCACCGACTGGCTGGCGCGTCCGCTTACCGAGCGGCAGTGCCAGTACGCTGCGGCCGATGTGGCTTATCTGCTGCCGATTGCCCATCAGCTGGTGGCGCAGACCGAAGCGGCAGGCAACATGGCGGCGGCGCTGAGTGAGTGCGCTACGTTGTGTCAGCGACGTCTTGACGTGCTGCAGCCGGAAGAGGCATGGCGCGATATCACCAACGCGTGGCAGCTGCGTCCGCGCCAGCTGGCGGTGCTGCAGCGTCTGGCCGCGTGGCGTCTCAATCTTGCCCGGCAGAAAGACATGGCGGTGAATTTTGTGGTGCGCGAAGAGAACCTGTGGAAAGTCGCGCGCTTTATGCCCGGCAGCCTTGGCGAGCTGGATCATCTCGGCCTGAACGGTCACGAAATCCGCTTCCACGGTAAGGCGCTGGTGGCGATGGTGGCAGAGGCGCAGGCGCTGGATGAGGCCGCATTACCGCCGCCGTTGCCTAATCTGATTGACCACGCGCATTACAAGCAGGCGTTTAAAGCGATTAAAGCGCTGGTACAGCAGGTGAGTGAGCAGACCGGTTACAGTCAGGAGCTGTTAGCATCACGGCGCCAGATTAATCAGGTGCTGAGCGTGCACTGGGGACTGAAGAGCGCCACGCGTCCGCCGGAACTGCTGGCAGGCTGGCGGGGTGAGGTGTTGAAAGCCGGTATCGACGAGATTTTACACACGCTGTAAGCGGAACGTTTTCCCCTGCGCAACCACGCAGGGGAAAATCAGGAACCCGCTACAATCATTTAGGAACGTCTTCCGTCTCCGGCAGCGTCACGTTGAGCTCAAGGATAGAGATGTCATCCCCTTTCTGATCCAGCTGCACCGTGACCATGTCCGGGTCAATTTTCACGTATTTACAGATCACTTCCAGGATATCGCGCTTCAGCTGCGGCAGATAGTGGGGCTCACTGTCGCCCCTTCTGCGTTCGGCCACGATAATCTGCAGCCTTTCCTTGGCTATGTTGGCTGTGTTCTTCTTACGGGATAAAAAGAAATCAAGTAATGCCATTGGTTATCCCCCGAACAGGCGTTTCAGGAAACCCTTCTTCTCTTCTTCGATAAAGCGGAAGGGGCGTTCTTCGCCAAGCAGGCGATCTACGGTATCAGCGTAAGCTTTACCGGCGTCAGAGTTTGCATCGAGGATCACGGGCTCACCCTGGTTAGACGCGCGCAGCACCGACTGATCTTCCGGAATCACGCCGACCAGAGGAATGCGCAGGATTTCCAGCACGTCTTCCATGCTCAGCATGTCGCCACGCGTTACGCGTCCCGGGTTATAGCGGGTCAGTAACAGGTGCTCTTTTACCGGCTCTTCGCTGTTTTCAGCGCGACGTGATTTCGACGAGATGATGCCGAGAATACGGTCTGAGTCACGCACGGAAGAGACTTCAGGGTTGGTGGTAATGATCGCTTCATCCGCGAAGTACAGCGCCATCAGCGCACCGGTTTCGATACCGGCCGGCGAGTCGCAGACGATAAAATCGAAGTCCATTGCCGCCAGGTCGTTCAGCACTTTTTCCACGCCTTCGCGGGTCAGGGCATCTTTATCACGGGTTTGTGAGGCGGGCAGAATATAAAGCTGCTCGGTGCGCTTGTCGCGAATCAGCGCCTGATTCAGCGTCGCATCGCCCTGGATAACGTTGACAAAGTCATACACCACGCGGCGTTCACAGCCCATGATCAGGTCGAGGTTACGCAGACCGATATCGAAATCGATCACCACGGTTTTTTTGCCTTTCTGCGCTAACCCTGTGGCGATGGCCGCGCTTGACGTGGTCTTGCCAACGCCCCCTTTACCCGATGTAACTACAATGATGCGTGCCATAAATGTTGATTTCCTTAACGAAAGAAAAGGGGCCTAATTAAGTGTCTGGATGGTGAGCGCGCCCTCTTTAAGGCACAGGCGCGCAGCTTTACCAAAGAATTCCGCCGGGATCTGGTCCATGATCCAGTATTCGCCGGCAATGGAGACCAACTCTGCTGACAGGTTGGTGCAAAAAATCTGGCAGTCGCGATCGCCGCTGGCACCGGCCAGCGCGCGGCCGCGCATCATGCCGTAAATATGAATGTTGCCGTCTGCCACCAGTTCGGCACCGGCGCTGACGCTGCTGGTGACGATCAAATCGGCGTTGCGCGCGTAAATCTGCTGACCGGAACGCACTGGCGTATTGATGATACGCGTTTTGCTGGCCGGTTCGCTGACCGGCGGCGCGACCGCTTCCGGCTCCGGCGCGGGCGCATCAGCGCGTTTGCGGTTCTCTTTACCCTCTGACAGCACCGGCAGGCCAGCGCGGGCAATCATCTTTTTCAGGGCTTCATCTTTACAGCCGCTCACGCCCACAATGCGTAAGCCGGTGGCGCTGACGGCCTGCTGCATCTGCTTCCAGTTGATGTCACCGTTCAGGGCTGACACGTTCAGCACCACCGGCGCGTTGTGCAGAAAAGCCGGGGCCTGGTCGATTTTGTCCTGCAGCGCCTGACGAATCACCTCGGGTTGCGAATGGTGCAGATGAACAACTGACAGGGTAAAACTGCTGCCCTTGAATTCGATTGGCGATTGCGACATCTGTCCTGACTCAGTCCTGTTTTACGACCCTGAAGTAAACGCCGATAAAATCGTCATTAACATCCGCGGGTCAATATTCGAAGTTCTGCAAGCATGTTATAGTTACTGCTATATTCAGGCAAGTGACGCCCTTAGTTAATTCGAGTAAAAAATATGTTTTGTGTGATCTATAGAAGCCCGCAACGTGACCAGACTTATCTGTATGTAGAAAAAAAAGACGATTTTTCGCGCGTCCCGGAAGAATTGCTGCGCGGCTTTGGTAAACCGCAACTGGCGATGGTGCTGTCGCTCGACCAGCGCGACAGGCTGGCCAACGCTGACATCAATAAAGTGAAGCAGGGTTTAAGCGAACAAGGTTATTATTTGCAGATCCCACCACCGGTTGAAAGTCTGCTCAACATTCATCTTGAACAGGGTAAAAAAGTTTAATTCAGATTCATCTGTAAAAATATATCCTGTAAATATAATCAGTGCTTCGGCATTAATTTAATTGCTCACCTTAACCCATTATTGTGGGCAATAATCGTTGTCTTAAGCGGCGGACCTGATGAACAGGGGAACGGCTTTTGCCGCTTTCCGTCACGTGCGCCGCGATAAACCCGCTAATATAGTGCTCAGCAGCCTGCCACGTTCCGGCGGCTGATGAGACATCTTCGCCAGCGCGGCTGGCACCAAACACAACTCAAGCAGGGGATTAGCATGTATCAGCATCGTAACTGGCAGGGCGCGCTGTTGGATTATCCGGTCAGCAAAGTGGTGTGCGTCGGCAGCAACTATGCAAAGCATATTAAAGAGATGGGCAGCGCCACCCCGAGTGAGCCGGTGGTGTTTATCAAACCGGAAACCGCAGTGTGCGATTTGCGGCAGCCACTGTCGATCCCGGCCAGCTTTGGTGAGGTGCATCATGAAGTGGAGCTGGCGGTGCTGATTGGCGCCACCCTGAAGCAGGCCAGCGAGGAGCACGTGGCGAAAGCGATTGCCGGTTATGGCGTCGCGCTGGATTTGACGCTGCGCGATCTGCAGGCCGGGTTTAAGAAAGCCGGTCAGCCATGGGAGCGCGCCAAGAGTTTCGATAACTCCTGTCCGCTGTCCGGGTTTATCCCGGCGGCTGAATTCAGCGTCGATCCGCAGGATGCCGAACTCAAGCTGGTCATTAACGGCGAGGTGCGCCAGCACGGCACTACGGCAGATATGATCCACAAAATTCTGCCGCTGATTGCTTACATGAGCCAGTACTTCACGCTGCGCGCCGGTGACGTGGTGCTGACCGGTACGCCTGAAGGCGTGGGCCCGCTGCGCTCCGGCGATAAGCTGGAAGTGTCGCTGGCCGGTCACGGTATCAGCACCCGCGTACTGTAATACTTGCATCACCGCACCTGAAGCTTTATAAGGTGCGGTCTTGTTGCTCAACCCGGACCGCTATCATGACCGACCAACCTTTCTGGCAGACCAAACGCCTGGACCAAATGAACGACGCAGAGTGGGAATCGCTGTGCGACGGCTGTGGACAGTGCTGTCTGAATAAGTTGCAGGATGCGGATACCGATGAGATTTACTTCACCAATGTCGCCTGCAATCAGCTCAACATCAAGACCTGTCAGTGCCGCAATTATGAGCGTCGCTTCGAGTACGAAGAAGATTGCATCAAGCTGACGCGCGAGAATCTCACCACCTTTAACTGGCTGCCGCGCACCTGCGCTTACCGGCTGTTAGGGGAGGGCAAAACGCTGCCGGCGTGGCACCCGCTGATTGCCGGGTCGAAGAAGGCGATGCATGCTCAGCGCATTTCGGTGCGATACATCGCGGTGCGCGAGAGTGAAGTGCGCGACTGGGAAGAACACATTATTGACCGGCCGGATCGGAACGGCTGATAACGCAACAGGCAGCCGCGGCTGCCTGTTTTGTCTGAGACGTAGTTTGACTGGGAATCAGCGACCAAACAGATCGCGACGTTTTGCTTTGAACGGTTGCGCAATCAATACCAGAATGCCCACCAGCAGATAAGCGGCAAAAATCACGATCATCCACTGCGGCATGCTCCAGGTCAGGAAAGTCCATCCGCGTTCGGCGCAGTCACCGCTGGCGACAAATACCGCCGGCAGCCATTTATCCAGCGGCAGCCAGCTCGGGAAGCGAGCAGCAAAATCGCAGGTCACAAACGGATTGGGATGCAGCTGAATCATGGTGTGCTCATAAGAGAGGCGTACCCCTTCATAAGCGCTGTAGAGCCAGATGGCGATGGCTGCCCAGCGCAGCGGCGTTTTAGGCGCAATTGCACCCACCAGGCCGGCGCCCATGACGCCAAACAGCGCACAACGCTCATAGATACACATTACGCAGGGTTGCAGTCCCATTACGTGCTGAAAGAACAGCGCAACCAGTTCAAAAACCAGGGCGGTCAGGGCCATTAATAACCAGGCACCGCGTCCGCGTGAGCATTGATTCAAGTATCGCAACATATTGCTTTTCCCGTAGCCGTTAATGCATCGCAGTGTAAACCAAAAGCGTACCCGTGCCAGCCAGGCAGGGGGAAAAAATCATGTATAAAAATGACTTATCCCTGATCCACGCCAAAAAATCGTGGCTTTTAGCACACGGCATCAAAAGCGCACACGTAAGCGCAGCGTAACCCACAGCTTTTTTCGCTGCGTAGCGGCTGAATTTTGCGCCAGCGCGCGCTTTTAATCCGCTGGCAGGCTATTTCCGCTATGACCCCTCTGGTATGATGAGTGCCATTACGACAAAGAAAGCAACGAGAAATAAATGCTATGGTGATTAAGGCACAGAGCCCTGCAGGATTCGCTGAAGAGTACATAATTGAAAGCATCTGGAACAGCCGTTTTCCGCCGGGATCGATTCTTCCTGCCGAACGTGAGCTTTCTGAACTGATCGGCGTGACCCGCACCACTCTGCGTGAAGTGCTGCAGCGGCTGGCTCGTGATGGCTGGCTGACCATTCAGCATGGTAAACCCACCCGCGTTAATGATTTCTGGGAAACGTCTGGTCTTAATATCCTCGAAACGCTCGCCCGTCTTGACCACGACAGTGTGCCGCAGTTAATTGATAACCTGCTGTCAGTGCGCACCAATATCGCGTCGATCTTTATCAGCCGCGCGCTGCGCCATCATCCGAATAAGGCGCGTGAAGTGCTGGAGAGTGCGCTGAGCGAGGAAGATCAGGCTGAAGCCTATACCGAGCTGGATTATCGCGTGTTTCGCGGCCTGGCCTTTGCTTCCGGCAACCCGATTTACGGCCTGATTCTCAACGGTCTGAAAGGGCTGTACACCCGCGTTGGCCGCCATTACTTCTCGAATCCGGAAGCGCGTGAACTGGCGCGTAACTTCTATCGTCAGCTGGCGGATCTGTGTGGCAAACAGCCAACGCAGGATCAGATCGTCGACAGCGTGCGTAACTACGGCCGCCGCAGCGGTGAAATCTGGCACAGCATGCAGAAAAGCATGCCGGATGATTTGAGCAGTAAGCGTTAACAGCGTACAAACGTTTTACGGGTTCCTGTCCCGGACAGCCAGTATCCGCTGCTGCCGGGCTGCTCCTCGCGCCGCTTACGCGGTACCTTCGGCGTTCACGTTGCGCCTGACGGACCGGCCGGTATCGGTCTTCCTGACCGGCCCGGCCTGATTCCCGCCTCCCCGCGGGAATCTCCTGGCGCAACGTAAAAGCCTCAGCGCTGCGAATAGCCCGCCGCATCAGCGGATACTGACTGTCTGTGAAGTTGGTGCAGGATTATCTGTGAGATTAGGGGCTTACAACGCAGGATGATAAATGCTCGTCCCTGAGCATGGAGATTTTGTTTAAAGCGCCGGTCCGCGCGCCGGACAGCGATCCAGCAGCTCCACGCTGCCATCTTCGTTCTGCTGTTCCAGATTGACATCAAAACCCCACAGCCGATGCACATGCTTCAGCACATCGCGACGGCTCTTATCGAGCGGGGCGCGCTGCTGCGGCACATAGCGTAGCGTCAGCGAACGGTCACCGCGCAGGTCAACGTTGTACACCTGAATATTCGGCTCCAGATTGCTCAGATTGTACTGCGCCGACAGCTGCTGACGAATCGCGCGATATCCCGCCTCATCATGAATGGCGGCAATCTCAAGATAGTTATTACGATCGTCGTCCATTACCGTAAACAGACGGAAATCCCGCATCACTTTCGGCGACAGGAACTGGCTGATGAAACTCTCGTCTTTAAATTCGCGCATGGCGAAATGCAGCGTCTTCAGCCAGTCGGAGCCGGCGATGTCCGGGAACCAGTAGCGATCTTCCTCGGTTGGCGACTGACAGATGCGCTTGATATCCTGGAACATGGCAAAGCCCAGCGCATACGGGTTGATACCGTTATACCACTGGCTGTTATACGGCGGCTGATACACCACGTTGGTATGACTGTGCAGGAACTCCATCATAAAGCGCTCCGACACTTTGCCCTCATCGTACAGGTGATTCAGGATGGTGTAGTGCCAGAAGGTCGCCCAGCCTTCATTCATCACCTGGGTCTGTTTCTGCGGGTAAAAATACTGGCTGACTTTACGCACAATGCGCAGCACTTCACGCTGCCACGACTCCAGCAGTGGCGCGTTCTTTTCCATAAAGTACAGCAGGTTTTCCTGCGGCTCAGAGGGATAGCGCGCCGCCTCGACCTGAGTTAACTCTTTCTCTTTGCGTGGCAGGGTGCGCCACAGCGTATTGACCTGGCTTTGCAGATATTCTTCCCGGCTTTTCTGCCGCGCTTTCTCTTCCTGCAGCGAAATCTTTTGCGGGCGTTTATAGCGATCGACGCCATAGTTCATCAGCGCATGACAGGAGTCCAGCAGTCGCTCGACCTCTTCCACGCCATAACGCTCTTCGCAATCAGAGATGTAGTTACGCGCGAACAGCAGATAATCGACAATTGAGCTGGCATCGGTCCAGCTGCGGAACAGGTAGTTGTTTTTGAAGAAAGAGTTGTGGCCATAGCAGGCGTGCGCCATCACCAGCGCCTGCATGGTCATGGTGTTCTCTTCCATCAGGTAAGCGATACAGGGATTCGAGTTAATGACGATTTCATACGCCAGTCCCTGCTGACCATGTTTATAGCGCTGCTCGGTTTCGATGAACTTCTTGCCGAACGACCAGTGGGCATAATTGATGGGCATCCCCACGCTGGAGTACGCATCCATCATCTGCTCGGAGGTGATCACTTCGATTTGGTGCGGGTAGGTATCGAGCCCATAGCTTTTGGCCACGCGGTCGATCTCCGCCAGGTAGACATCAAGCAGCTCAAAGGTCCAGTCGGGACCGTCACTGAGTCGTTTGCTGTTGCGGGTTGGCTCGTCAAACATTGTCGTCATAGCGCACCTCTGTTTTGCAAGCGGCAGGCAACAGAGTGTCACCTGTCACGATCGTTTAAGGCTTCATCCTGAGAAAGACAGCCCAAAAAAACTGAGCGAACACTTCAATGATAGTCCACTGTCGCTTATCCGATGCGGGAACTCAATCGAATTCTTTTGGTACAAAATCATCATAATAGGCGTGCTTTGGTAGCTAATAAGGTGATGTGTTATCTGAGTGATAAATTGCAGCATTAAATCCTGTTTATAAGCGCGCGATATGACTGCGGCGCTTTCTCCTGAAAAAAGTGAGATGCTCTGCCTTTCGCATAATAATTCGCTGGTTAACGCTTTTAAGGCACAAAAAACTCTGATTTTGGCGCGACCGCATGATTTCAGTGTGCAGTTAAGTGAAAAACATGTGAAATGAAAGGGTCGAATGTAATATCAGTTCAGCCATCGGGTTATGCTAAACCCGATGGTGATACCAGTTAATTATGCTTTTCTCGATGAGGGGCTTATGCGCGTAGTCATTCTGGGTAGTGGTGTCGTAGGGGTAGCCAGTGCGTGGTATCTGGCGCAGGCGGGGCATGACGTCACCGTAATCGATCGCCAGCCCGGCGCGGCGCTGGAAACCAGTGCCGGCAATGCCGGGCAAATTTCGCCCGGCTATGCGGCACCCTGGGCGGCGCCCGGTGTACCGCTCAAGGCGTTAAAGTGGATGTTTCAGAAGCATGCGCCGCTGGCAGTGCGACTCGACGGTAGCAAATTCCAGCTGGAGTGGATGTGGAACATGCTACGCAACTGCGACATGCGTCACTACCAGGAAAATAAGGGCCGTATGGTGCGCATCGCCGAATACAGCCGCGACTGCCTGAAGGCATTGCGCAGCAGCACCGGTATCGCCTATGAAGGGCGCCAGGGCGGCACTTTGCAGCTGTTCCGCACGCAGCAACAGTTTGACAGCGCCAGCAAAGACATCGCGGTACTGCGTGAAGCGGGGGTGCCCTATGAGCTGCTGGAAGCGCATCAGCTGCACAGCGTGGAGCCGGCGCTGGCGGGTACCGCGCACAAGCTGACCGGCGGCCTGCGCCTGCCGAATGACGAAACCGGTGACTGCCAGCTGTTTACCCAGCGGCTGGCGGCGATGGCAGCCGCAGCCGGCGTCACTTTCCGTTATGACACGTCGGTGGATCAGCTGTTGCGCGAAGGCAATCGCATCTATGGCGTGAAGTGCGGCGATGAGGTCATCAAAGCCGATGCTTACGTCGTGGCGTTTGGCTCTTACTCCACGGCGCTGCTGAAAGACATCGTGTCGATTCCGGTCTATCCGCTGAAAGGCTATTCCCTGACTATCCCGATCAAAGATCCGCAGGGCGCGCCGGTCTCCACCATCCTGGATGAGACCTATAAAGTGGCGGTGACGCGGTTTGATGACCGCATTCGCGTCGGTGGCATGGCCGAAATCGTTGGTTTTAACACCAAACTGTTGCCGGCACGACGTGAAACGCTGGAGATGGTGGTCCGCGATCTCTATCCTGAAGGCGGGTATGTTGAACAGGCTACGTTCTGGACCGGACTGCGCCCGATGACGCCGGATGGCACGCCCATTGTCGGGCGCACGCCGCTGACCAATCTCTGGCTGAACACCGGGCACGGTACGCTGGGCTGGACGATGGCCTGTGGTTCCGGCCAGTTGCTGGCCGATCTGATTTCGGGACGTAAACCGGCCATCGCCGCCGACGACTTGTCGGTGCTGCGTTATCTGCCGGGCTTTGCGGCCCCGGCATCGCCGCTGCGTAATGCCAGCGCGACGCGCTGATACTTCAGGGAGAGTAAAAACATGTCACGTCCTACGGGTGCCACCATTAATCAACAGGCGCTGCGCCACAATCTGGCGATTGTGCGTCAGGCGGCACCGCACGCGCGCGTCTGGTCGGTGGTGAAGGCCAATGCCTACGGCCACGGCATTGCCCGCGTATGGCAGAGTCTGGCGGAGACCGACGGTTTCGCGCTGCTGAATATGGAAGAGGCGATCCTGCTGCGCGAGCAGGGCTGGAAAAAGCCAATTCTGCTGCTGGAAGGCTTCTTTCACGCCGATGACCTGACGCTGATCGATCGCTATCGCCTGACCACCAGCGTACATAGTAACTGGCAGATTCAGGCGCTGGCGAAGGCGCAGCTGTCGGCGCCAGTCGATGTTTATCTGAAGATCAACAGCGGCATGAACCGTCTCGGTTTTCGTCCGGAACAGGCACAGGCGGCCTGGCACAAGCTGCGTGCGTTGCCCAACGTGGGGGAAATGACGCTGATGGCGCACTTTGCCGATGCGGAAAACCCGCAGGGGCTGGTGGAACCGATGCAGCGCGTTGAACAGGCGGCGGAAGGGCTGAACTGCCCGCGTTCGCTTGCCAACTCAGCGACCACGCTGTGGCATCCGCAGGCGCATTTTGACTGGGTGCGGCCCGGCATTATTCTCTACGGCGCGTCACCGAGCGGCGACTGGCAGGATATCGCCAGTACCGGTCTGCAGCCGGTAATGACGCTCAGCAGTGAAATTATTGGCATACAGCAGATCGGTGCCGGCGAGGGCGTTGGCTACGGTTATCGCTACCACGCGGCCGCGCCACAACGTATCGGTATTGTGGCCTGTGGCTATGCTGACGGCTATCCGCGCCATGCGCCGACCGGTACGCCGGTCAGCGTTGACGGCATCCGCACGCAAACGCTTGGGGCGATCTCGATGGACATGATGATGATTGACCTCGAACCCTGCCCGCAGGCGGGTATCGGTTCGCGCGTGGAGCTGTGGGGCAACGAGGTGAAAATTGATGAGGTGGCGAAAGCCGCCGGAACGGTAGGCTACGAGCTGATGTGTGCACTCGCGCCGCGCGTCCCGGTCACGCTTAGTTAAGCGCCGTCACTGTACCACGCATGTTCTTACTGCAGCGCCAGGCGATCAGCGCCAGCGCTGCACCCACCAGCATCATCAGCGCTAACGCTGATTTCTCTGCCACCGGCAGCGCCACCATCGCCAGGCTGCCGCCCGCACCGCCCGCCATCTGAATAAATCCCTGCAGCGCCGCCGCCACACCCGCCTGCTGCTGATACGGCTCCAGCGCATAGCTGGTGGCCGGACCGACGGTGAAGGCCAGGCCGGCTACCGAGATTGCCACCGGAATCATGTACAGCGACCAGTGGGTTTGCCAGGCCGCAGGTAACAGCGCCATCCCCGCCACCACCAGCAGCGCACCGAGCAGCATGGTGACAAACCCCATGGCCAGACAAAACGGGCGCCCCGCCTTGCGAATGGTTTTATTAACAAAGGCGCTGACCAGCATGATCCAGAAACCGTTGGCGCCAAAGGCAAACGAGAACTGCAGCGGCGTCAGGCCACCTTCGGTCATCAACACGTGCGGCGCCAGCGAAACGTAGGTCAGCACCATGCCGAGCGCGCCCGCGTTGGCAAAGGCGAAAGCGAGAAAGCGCGGCTGCCGGGCGATGGCAGCATACTGCGCCAGCGGCAGTCCTTTGACGCGCAGCGTGTCCGCCGGACGCGTTTCCGGCAGTGCGACCACCACAATAATGGCAATCACCAGCGCATAGCCGCACAGGAACCAGAAGGGCGCACGCCAGCCATAGGCTTCCGCCAGAATACCGCCGAGCAGCGGTGCCAGCGCCGGCACGATGTTCAGCGCGCCATTAAGGAAACCATAAGCGCGCGCCGCGGCATCGCCGCTCAGTCGATCGCGCACGCCGCTAAATGCCACCACCGCGCTACAGCATACCGCGCAGCCCTGAATCAGGCGCGCCAGGAAGAACACCGGCCAGACGGTGGCGGTTGCGGCCACTGCGCTGCCGATGATGTAGAGCGCGAGGCCGATCAGCGCGATCGGCTTACGGCCAAAATTATCCACCAGCGGACCAGTAACCAGCTGACCGATACCCATCACCAGCAAAAACAGCGGAATGGTGGTCTGGATCAGACTGACCGGGCTGTTAAGACCGTCGGCAATCTGCGGCAGCGTGGGGAGGTAGAGATCGATGCCCAGCGGTGCCAGCAGCACCAGGCTCAAAAGAAGTAGGGTAAACTTTTGCATTACGAACCAGTAACGTCCTGTTAAACAGGCGAGAAGGGTAATGAGTCTGCGGCCAAAAAGAAAGGGCTAAAACGAAAAGGCGATGTCTGCCGGCACAGCGCAGACATCGCGTCGAGGGTATCAGTAAGCACCGTCGCGGCGCAGCACCACGCCAGCGGTTTTAAACAGAATGGCGATGTCGGTCCACAGCGCCCAGTTCTTCACGTACCAGGAGTCAAAATAGACGCGCGTGTCGTAGTCGATATCGTTACGCCCGCTGACCTGCCACAGGCCGGTCATGCCCGGTTTGGCCATCAGATAGTAGTCGACATCGCCCGCGTAGCGTTCCAGCTCAGCTTCAATCACCGGACGCGGTCCCACCAGACTCATTTCGCCACGAATCACGTTCCACAGCTGGGGCAGTTCATCCAGGCTGGTTTTGCGCAGGAAGCCACCGATTTTGGTGATGCGCGGATCGTTCTTCAGTTTGAAATCACGATCCCACTCAGCGCGCGCTTCGGCACTGGTGGCCAGCAGATTCTGCAGCACTTCCTGTGAGTTGGTCACCATTGAACGGAACTTCAGGCACTTAAACTTCACTCCATCCTGACCGACGCGTTCGTGGCCGTAAATGGCATTCCCGCCATCGCGCTTCACCATCCAGCACAGCAGACCGAACACCGGGGCAAGAAACAGCAGCAGCAGTGAGGCAACCACCACGTCGAAAGTGCGCTTGAGGAAACGCGAGGAGCGTTTCGCCAGGTTGTTACTGACGCGCAGGATCATCACTTCATGGCTGAAAATAAACGACATATCGGTGCCATACAGCGGCACACCGCGCAGCGTAGGGATAACCGAAATTGAGCGGCATTTCATCTTGGACAGAAACTTCAGCCATTTATCGCGCACCACCTGCTGTTCAAATTCGGTGGCGACGATAAATTGCGTGTTGTCACGGTCCATGGTCTGCCAGTTGATGTCTTTCCAGGTAATAACCGGCACGCCGTTAACACTTTCCTGGTGAGGCTCATCATCCAGCGAGATAAACGCCTGCACGTTATAGCCCAGAATCTCCTCGCTCTGCAGCGCCGCGTAGGCTTCCATGGCGTTCTTACCGGAGCCGATGATAATGGTCTCTTTTTGCCACTGGCCCGCGCGGTTGATGGCACGCTTCACGCCGGCGCGCATCAGCGGCAGCAGCAGCAGGGCATAGGTCCAGCTAAATACCCACACCATGCGCGAGAAGTCCCATTTGGAAAAGGCAATCAGCGCCAGATCCAGCAGCGAAAACACAAACAGCGTTTTGACGATTTCTTTCAGCTCAAACCAGAACGGTTTGCGGTAGGTGTAGTGGCGCATACGCACCCAGAACCAGGCTGTGCACAGCAATGACAGACCTAACTGTGCGACAAAGCGGTATTCAATTTGCTGCGGCGGAATAAAACTGTCCAGTTCTCCCCAAATACCCTGGACGGTGGCCGCGGATAAAAATAATGCCAGGTTCAGTGCAATTAAATCCGAAAAGCTGAGTGCCACTTTCGCGATGAGATTTTTGCGCAGTCCGCTCCACGAGCGGGTTGCATCGTTCATTACCAATGTACTTGCCATAAAACCTGCTCTCTTTTCTTAAGTAAAAGATGGCCTGACCAGAATCAAGTACGCGCTCAGGAGTCGTCCGCTGAAAGCAGAAATAAAATAATATTCAGCGAGATATGAGTCAGTGCTGCCATAAGCGCTGCATGGAAAGGGCCGTTTGAGACGTGATTTACGTCACGAAAAGCTGCAGCAACGTTTAAGAGTATGCAGGAGTTATTTGACAGAGTTAATATGGAAAGAGTCTGAAAAAACAATATTTGATTAAAGTACAGGTCAGCTAATTTATTGAAAAATAATAATAAAAGTAAAAGGTGCCACGAAATAACAGACTATTTTAAGACTACTTTTCGGAATGACCGCCAGTCAAAGTGAATGGCGGTGAGGAAAATATCAGGCCGGTTTTTTCAATACCCAGCGGTCTTGCTGCTTGTCATAGTGGCCGATCTGCAGATCGACCGGTTCGCCATCAATCCACGCCGGTACGCTGGTTTCATGATCCCAGCCGTCGAGCTGATAACTCAGGCCGGGGTTGGTATGGCAGGGGATGCCGACGGTATCCAGCTTCTCCACATCCATTACTGCATCGACGATCTCGTAACGACCAATCTTCACCACGTGTCCCATCATCTTCTCCCGTTTGCTGGGTGGAATAGTGATCATAGACGCTGACACGCAGTTTACGAGCGATACGGCCTCGGATTATTCCTTCTCTTCCCGCACGCGTACCCCGATTTTGACGATTTGGTTATCCTCTTTTTCCGCCACCGTCCACGTCAGCTGGTTCCACTCGACCTGATCTCCCACCACCGGCGTGCTGCCGAGCAGACCCATAATCAACTGGCCGAGCGACTGCTGATCGTTGGTCTCTTCATCGAGCTCCAGGCCATAGATCTGCGCGACATCGCGCAGGCGCGCCTCGGCATCAAGGATAAAGTCACCAAAGAAGCGCTGATCCAGCGCCACCGGCGGCGTCTGGCTGAACATCTTGCCCAACGCCGGCAAATCGCGCTCACGGCCAATAACGCACAGCACGTCACCCTCTTTCAGACACGTATTGCCGTTGGGGTGCATCAGCGCGTTATCGCGGAACAGGGCGGCAATGCGCGTTTCGCGCGGCATTTGCAAATCGCGCAGCGCGGCGCCGACGCACCATTTGTCGGCGCTGAGCTGATAAACGAACTGTTCCCACGGATTTTCCGGATGGATATCCAGCCCGACGCGGCTGATGGGCGACGCGGTCGGCGGTACCACCACCTTAGCCCGTTTAGCGGCATAGCCCAGCGACGTGCCCTGCAGCATCAGAGATACCAGAACCACGAAGAAGGCGATATTGAAGTAGAGTTTTGAATTCTCCAGCCCGGCCATCATCGGGAACACCGCGAGGATAATCGGCACCGCACCGCGCAGGCCTACCCAGCTGATAAAGATGCGTTCACGTCCGGTAAAGCCTTTAAACGGCAGCAGCCCGACCAGAATCGACAGCGGACGCGCCACCAGAATCAGCCACAGTGAGAGAATCATCGCCGGCAGCGCGATATGCCACAGGTCAGACGGCGTCACCAGCAGGCCGAGCACGATAAACATACCAATCTGGCTCAGCCAGGCCATGCCGTCGAAAGTCTGCAGAATGCCGTGGCGGTTACGAATCGGGCTGTTGCCCAGCAGAAAACCACACAGATAGACCGCCAGAATGCCGCTGCCTTCCATCACCGTGGTCAGGGCAAACACAATGATGCCGCCGCTCAGCGCCAGCAGCGGATAGAGCCCTTGTGCCAGGCTGATGCGGTTGATCAGTTGCTGCAGCGCCCAGCCGCCGCCCAGTCCGAGCACAATGCCAAGGCCGAACTGCTGCACCAGATGCACCACAAACATCCAGCTCAGGCCGCTCTGCCCCTGCTGGATCATGTCGATTAGCGTAATGGTAAGAAACACCGCCATCGGATCGTTGCTGCCTGATTCAATCTCCAGCGTGGAACTGACGCGCTCGTTAAGCCCTTTGTCGCCCAGCAGTGAAAACACCGCTGCGGCGTCGGTCGAGCCGATAATGGCGCCAATCAGGAAGCCCTGCATCAGATCGAGCTTAAACAGCCAGGCGGCAGCCAGACCGGTGAGGCCGGCGGTAATCATCACGCCAACGGTGGCCAGCGACAGCGCCGGACCAAGCGCCACCTTGAACGAGCTGGCCTTGGTGCGCATGCCGCCGTCGAGCAGAATAATCGCCAGCGCCAGGTTGGACACCAGATAGGCCACCGGATAGTTATCAAAGGCAATACCGCCGATGCCGTCCACGCCGGTCAGCATCCCCAGCGCCAGGAAGATCACCAGAATCGGGATACCGAGACGCGACGAGAAGGAACTCAGCAGAATACTTGCTGCGACCAGCACGGAACCAATAATGAACAAACTGTAAATCATGCTGGCATTCAACGGCGTTCTCCTGCGGCGGGGCATAAAAAAGCAAATTGCGGGCAATTCACACAGACAAGGTGAAAAGATAATGCCTTATCAATAGCTTGTCAGCGGTTAATTGCACATTTTTTCATTCTGTGGCGTGCTATCCCATAGAAGGTTAAATCCGCACAGAAAAACAGCAGGGTTTTCAGAGGGGTTAAGCCGGGCGGGGTAAAGAAAAAGCCGGTCGGTGACCGGCTGGTAAACTCAGGCTTCAGCGACCTGTTTGTGGAAAAGCTCACGAAATACCGGGTAGATGTCTTCCGGCTCGCGGATGTGCTGAATGGCAAAGTTATCAAACATCGCCTGCAGATGCTCATACTCGCGCCACAGGGTTTGGTGCGCCCGTCGGGTAATCTCAATGTAGCTGTAGTAGCGCACCACCGGCAGAATATGCTTCGCCAGAATTTCATGACACAATGGTGAGTCATCCGCCCAGTTATCGCCGTCCGAGGCCTGCGCCGCATAAATATTCCACTGCGACGGGTCATAACGCTCTTTCACCACTTCGTCCATCAGCTTAAGCGCGCTGGAGACGATAGTGCCGCCGGTCTCCTGCGAGTAGAAGAACTCCTGTTCATCGACTTCTTTCGCCTGAGTATGGTGACGAATATACACTACATCGACGTTTTTGTAAGTCCGGCTGAGGAACAGATAAAGCAGGATATAAAAGCGTTTCGCCATATCCTTGGTCGCCTGGTCCATCGAGCCGGAAACGTCCATTAAGCAGAACATTACCGCCTGGCTGGACGGTTCAGGCCGCTTCTCGAAATTCTTGTAACGCAGGTCAAAGGTGTCGATAAACGGCACACGCTCAATGCGCGCCCGCAGTTCCGCAATCTCTTTACGCAGCCGCTCCTCTTCCAGCAGTTGCGCCGGCTCGCTGTTTTCGACTTCACTCAGTGTGGCTTCCAGTTCGTGCAGCATACGACGTTTGCCTGCGGTCATGGCGGTTCGTCGCGCCAGCGAGTTTTGCAGCGAGCGTACCACGCTGATATTGGCCGGCACGCCATTCGAGGTAAAGCCCGCGCGGTGAGTTTTGTACTCATTGAGCTGGCGATGCTGATTTTTGCGCAGGTTAGGCAGCGCTAAATCCTCAAACAGCAGATCGAGGTATTCATCCTTCGATATCTGAAACACGAACTCGTCCTGACCTTCTCCGTCCTGGCTGGCATTGCCCTGGCCGCTGCCGCCGCCACCGCCGCCCTGCGGCCGCTCAATGCGGTCGTTTTGCACAAAGTGGTCGTTCCCGGGATGCACGCGATGGCGGCTGCCGCCGCGCCCCTGATGGAAAATCGGCTCGTTGATGTCGTCAACAGGAATCGACACCGATTCGCCACTCTCCACGTCGGTGACCGAACGCTTGTTGATGGCCTCAGAGATCGACTGTTTGATTTGCGACTTATAACGGCGCAAAAAGCGCTGCCGGTTGACCGCACTTTTATTCTTGCCGTTAAGACGCCGATCGATGAAATAGGCCATAAATTCCCCCAAACTACGCTGTAAGCCAGGCCGGAACGGGTCCGGCCTCCTCAGGCGGCATGTGGATGCCGCGTAGCTTACCGCTGTCGATTATGACGATTTGCGCACGCGCAGATACCATTCGCACAGCAGACGCACCTGCTTGCGGGTATAGCCTTTTTCCATCATGCGATCGACAAAATCGTCGTGTTTTTTCTGTTCGTCCGTGGATGTTTTGGTGTTGAACGAAATCACCGGCAACAACTCCTCGGTGTTGGAGAACATTTTCTTCTCGATCACCGTGCGGAGTTTTTCGTAGCTGGTCCAGTTTGGATTACGTCCGTTATTCTGCGCCCGTGCGCGCAGCACAAAGTTGACAATCTCGTTACGGAAATCTTTCGGGTTACTGATCCCGGCAGGTTTCTCAATCTTTTCCAGCTCGGCGTTGAGTGATTCACGATCGAACAGCTGGCCGGTATCCGGATCGCGGTACTCCTGATCCTGAATCCAGAAATCTGCGTAAGTGACGTAGCGGTCGAAGATGTTCTGACCATACTCCGAATAGGATTCTAGGTAAGCGGTCTGAATCTCTTTGCCAATGAACTCCGCATATTTCGGAATCAGATAGCCTTTCAGGTGTTCCAGATACTTCTCCGCCTGATCCTGCGGGAACTGCTCGCGCTCGATCTGCTGTTCCAGCACGTAAAACAGGTGCACCGGGTTAGCCGCTACTTCGGCATGGTCGAAGTTAAACACGCGTGACAAAATCTTAAACGCGAAGCGGGTCGACAGGCCGTTCATGCCTTCATCCACACCGGCGTAATCGTGATACTCCTGCCACGATTTCGCTTTCGGATCGGTGTCTTTAAGGCTTTCACCGTCATAGACGCGCATCTTCGAGTAGATACTGGAGTTTTCCGGCTCTTTCAGGCGCGACAGAATCGAGAAGCGCGCCAGCGTTTCCAGCGTGCCGGGTGCGCAAGGCGCGGTGGTCAGCTCACTGTGGTTGAGCAGTTTTTCATAAATTTTGATCTCCTCGGATACGCGCAGGCAGTAAGGCACCTTCACGATGTATACACGGTCAAGGAAAGCTTCGTTGTTCTTGTTGTTACGGAACGTCACCCACTCTGATTCGTTGGAGTGCGCCAGAATGATGCCGTTAAACGGCAGGGCGGAAATCCCTTCGGTACCGTTATAGTTACCTTCCTGAGTGGCGGTCAGCAGCGGATGCAGCACTTTAATGGGTGCTTTGAACATCTCCACGAATTCCATGATGCCCTGGTTGGCGCGGCACAGCGCACCTGAATAGCCGTAGGCATCCGGATCGTTCTGCGCGTGGTTTTCCAGCTTACGGATATCCACTTTACCCACCAGCGCTGAAATATCCTGGTTGTTCTCATCACCCGGTTCGGTTTTGGCGATAGCCAGCTGTTCCAGAATCGACGGCCACACTTTCACCACTTTGAAGCGGGTGATGTCGCCGCCAAAGTCATGCAACCGTTTTGCCGCCCACGGCGACATGATAGTGCCAAGGTAACGCCGCGGCACGCCGTACTCTTTTTCCAGAATATTGGCGTCTTCCTGCGGATTAAACAGGCACAGCGGATGGTCATTGACCGGGCTGCGTTCACCGTCGGCACTCAGCACATAGATCGGCACGCGCTGCATCAACGCTTTAAGCCGTTCGGCCAGCGAGGATTTACCGCCGCCCACCGGGCCGAGCAGATACAGAATCTGTTTCTTCTCCTCCAGCCCCTGCGCGGCGTGTTTCAGGTAGGAGACGATCTGCTCAATCGCTTCCTCCATACCGTAAAACTCTTCAAAGGCCGGATAGCGTCCGATGACGCGGTTAGAGAAGATACGGGAAAGGCGAGGCTCCTGGGCAGTATCGACCATCACAGGCTCACCGATGGCCATCAATAGTCGTTCTGCCGCGTTGGCGTATGCACTGCGATCCTGCTTACAGATGGTGAGGAATTCCTGCAGTGTGAACTCTTCGTCCTTGGCAGCTTCATAACGCTGACGATAGTGATCGAATATATTCATAGCGATGCCCGTCCTTTCGTTTTTAGCACAGGTAAAGGAGCGTAATAAGATGCTCTTGCAGCTCCCGGAAGATATTCTTTATTGAGTACAGCAACCCTTATGCCAACCTGACGATTTTTTATCGGGATTCACAATTCTTATGGTTACTCTGCTCGTACAAAAAATTCTCGTCTTACTTTTACTGTAGAAGGCAATCAGAAAAATTGCTCCGTCTTTTCTCCTTATTTAGCGATATATCAATAACAAAGTCTCATAAGCGCTAAGGCCGTCACGCCCTTGCGGCAACAGGTGCGCTGCGTCTCAGACGCTTCTGACAGGATAAAAAGGAAATCAACATTAAAAGTTAAACCAGTGGCAAAATTTGGTTAGACTCTGCGTGTGATTGTTATATTAATGGAATGAATAAATTGTGAACCATTTCAAACTTAAAGCGCTTGCTCTGATGTGTCCTTGCTATTTTGCGGCGTTCAGCACTTACGCTGAACCCGTGTCACTTGGGGCTTCGGTTATTTATGCCCAGTCGCCGTACCGCGGCGGCCAGGACCGTTATCTGCCGATCCCGGTCATCAATTATGAGGGGGAAAACTTTTGGTTCCGCAGCCTACAGGGCGGTTATTACCTGTGGAAAGACCCGCAGAATCAGCTGTCGTTAACGCTGCTGGGCTCGCCGCAGCAGTATGACCCGAAAGATAACGATCTGGGCGATATGAAAGGGCTGGACAAGCGTCGTATGACGCTGATGGCCGGCGCGACTTATCGTCACGTTGCTGACTGGGGAATTGTGCGTACCGCGCTGCTGGGCGATGTGCTGAATAACAGCAACGGCATGATCTGGGACCTGACCTACCTGTACCGCTTTGATTTCGGCGCGTTCAGCCTGACACCGGGCATTGGCGCAATGTGGAACAGTGCCAACCAAAACCGCTATTACTACGGCGTTTCCGGCCACGAAAGCGCGCGTACCGGCATTGATCGCTATCACCCGGACGACAGCTGGTCGCCTTACGTCGAGATGAACGCCAGCTATCAGATTAGCGAGAGCTGGAACGCCAGCCTGTCAGGCCGTTACACCCGCTTCGCCAGCGAAATTAAAGACAGTCCGATGGTGGATAAAGACGGTCAGTTTACGCTGTGGACCGGCGTCAGCTACAGCTTCTGATGACCGCACGAACGCCTCATAATGAGGCGTTTCTGTTACCTTGCACCAATATTGCGCCCCGTAATGGCGCAACGGGAGGTGAGATGAAGACGATTCAGTTTAACGACGATACGCCGTTAGCGGCTATCGGCCAGGGCACCTGGTATATGGGCGAGAATTCTGCACAGCGGGCGCAGGAAATCGCTGCGCTGCAGGCTGGACTGGACGCCGGACTGAAACTGATCGATACCGCTGAGATGTATGCCAAAGGCGGCGCGGAAGAGGTGGTCGGCGCAGCGCTGCGCGGCCGGCGCGATCAAGCCTGGCTGGTATCAAAAGTTTACCCGTGGAACGCCGGTGAGGTCGATGCGATTGACGCCTGTGAGCGCAGCCTGCGCCGTCTGCAGACGGACTATCTCGATCTTTATCTGTTGCACTGGCGCGGTAATGTACCGCTGGAAGAGACCGTGCGCGCCATGCAAACGCTGCAGCAGCAGGGCAAAATCCGCCACTGGGGCGTCTCCAATTTCGATAGCGACGATCTGCAGGAGTTGTGGAGTGAAGCCGGAGGGATGGGCTGCGCGACTAATCAGGTGCTGTACCATCTGGCTTCGCGCGGTATTGAATTCGATTTACTGCCGCTCTGTCAGCAACACCATACGCCCGTCATGGCTTACTGTCCGCTGGCGCAGGCCGGACGGCTGCGTCAGGCGCTGTTTGACGATGCGACTCTGCAGCAGATTGCACAACAGAAGGGCATCAGCATCGCTCAGTTGCTGCTGAGCTGGGTGATTCGCCAGCCGGGCGTAATGGCCATTCCCAAGGCGGGCAGCGTGGCGCACGTGCAGGAGAATGCGGCGGCCCTGAAGATCACCCTGACCAGCGATGAACTGGCGCTGCTGGATCGCGCTTTTCCGCCGCCGCAGCACAAACTGGCGCTGGATGTGGTGTAAACGGCGCGCACGCGCCGTTCAGCATTACTTATTGCGGATTCTCAGCGTGACGCCAAGGCGGGCAGGGGTTTCTCCGGCACTTTTCATCGGTTTGTTAATCCGCGCCGTCTCCACGCACACCATCGTTTTATAACCATCATTAGGCATATCGGCCATGCTGCAGGACAGCGCCGGACCGGGGTTCCAGGTGACAACGTCACTTTGATAATGGTGATAGACTTCAATCTGGCGCTTACCGGCGCGATCGTGAATCACGCTGCAGTCTTCCGCTGCGGTATGAATGCGATCAACCCGATCGGGATAGGTTTGTTTACCGTCCGCTGCGCTACCGATGGCATTGTCCTGCACCTTATCGATGTAGCTGTTGCCGAGCCCGCTGACTTCAACCTGCGCAATGTCCGCCACCTGAAAATAGCTGTGCAGCGCGGCCGTGGCTTCATAATCGCCCCAGGCTTCCAGCTCAATCTCACAGTGTTCAGCAATGCGAAAGCGCGCCAGCAGCGTGAAGTCGTGCGGCCACAGTTTTTTCGTTTGTGTATTACTTTCCAGCGTGAACGTCAGCATGACCGCATCTTCGTTCTCATCATGCGCCGTCAGCGTCCATGGCTGATTACGGGCAAAGCCATGCGCAGGTTCACCTGCCGGACCAAACCACGGCCAGCAGACCGGCACGCCGCCGCGAATGGCTTTGCCGCTGACGAACGGCGTCTTGTCGCTGAGCCAGATGGCGGGCTGCTGACCGGCCGGCTGCCATGCCAGCAGGTGCGCACCCTGCAGGGCAATGGCGGCGCGCACTTTCGGATGGCTGATCACCAGAATTGGCAATTCACCCATCTGACGCTGCGACAGGTAAGGGGTGATCTGCGTCACCACGGGCAAGTTAAAGAGCGAATTGTGCATTGTCAGACCTTCTCTCATCCAATCGAAAAAAAAGGGGCGACCGAAGTCACCCCTTGTCTGTTTAGCCGGTTAGCTTACTTAGCAGCAACCAGTGCAATCAGATCCAGAACCTTGTTGGAGTAACCGGTTTCGTTATCGTACCAGGAAACCAGTTTCACAAAGTTGTCGTTCAGAGCGATACCGGCTTTCGCGTCGAACACGGAAGTCAGGGTTTCGCCGTTGAAGTCGGTAGAAACCACGTCGTCTTCGATGTAGCCCAGCACGTCTTTCATGTCACCTTCAGCAGCGGCTTTGATGGCTGCACAGATGTCTTTATAAGACGCTGGTTTTTCCAGACGAACGGTCAGGTCAACCACAGACACGTTTGGCGTTGGTACGCGGAACGCCATACCGGTCAGTTTACCGTTCAGCTCTGGCAGAACTTTGCCTACTGCTTTCGCTGCGCCAGTAGAAGATGGGATGATGTTCTGCGCTGCACCGCGGCCGCCGCGCCAGTCTTTGTGAGACGGGCCATCAACGGTTTTCTGGGTGGCGGTGGTGGCGTGAACAGTGGTCATCAGACCTTCAACGATACCGAACTTGTCGTTGATTACTTTAGCCAGCGGTGCCAGGCAGTTGGTGGTGCAGGAAGCGTTAGACACGATGTCCTGGCCGGCATATTTGTCGAAGTTGGCACCACGAACGAACATTGGGGTGTCATCTTTAGACGGGCCAGTCAGAACCACTTTCTTCGCGCCGGCAGTGATGTGTTTACGTGCGGTTTCGTCGGTCAGGAAGATACCGGTTGCTTCAGCAACAACGTCAACGCCCACTTCGTCCCATTTCAGGTTAGCCGGGTCTTTCTCAGCGGTAACACGGATTTTTTTACCGTTAACGATCAGCGCGCCATCTTTCACTTCTACGGTGCCGTCGAAACGACCGTGTGTAGAGTCATACTTCAGCATGTAAGCCATGTAATCGGCGTCGAGCAGGTCGTTGATCGCGACGATTTCGATGTCAGAACGCTGCTGAGCAGCACGGAAAACGATGCGACCGATACGGCCAAAACCGTTGATACCTACTTTGATAGTCATATATTCCACCAGCTATTTGTTAGTGAATAAAAGGTTGGCTGTAAAATTACAAAAACCTTACCAGGCGTCAAGCGGAATCGTGTCAATTGTTGCGACAGGTCAATTCCAGCGCCAGGAATAATTGGGTGCGCAAACGCTTGCGCAGCGCCCTTATTGCGCACCTATCTTACGCCGAATGCAGACTAAAAAGGGATGACTGTTGCAAAGAGTGATCGTCATCACAAAATTGCGCAGTGCTGGTCGGGGCAAAAGCATCCGCACGAAAAAAGACCCGGAAGATGTTGTTCGTTTGTTAGAATACTAGACGATTTTTACAGAATGACACTCCGGAACTCAAAATGGCTAAAGACACCGCACCCGAGGCAAAAATTGCCCAGCTGTCGGAAATGCAGCGCTACGTCACTCAGCATCGTGGAACCGAACCGCCTTTCACCGGCGCGCTGTTGCACAACAAGCAGGAGGGTATCTATCACTGCCTGGTCTGCAACGCACCGCTGTTTCTCTCCGAAACCAAGTATGACTCCGGCTGCGGCTGGCCGAGCTTTTACCAGCCGTATAACGATGAAGCTATCCGCTATCTGGAAGATGACTCGCACGGTATGCACCGCGTCGAAATCCGCTGCGGTAACTGCGACGCCCATCTGGGCCACGTCTTCCCGGATGGCCCGCAGCCAACCGGCGAGCGCTATTGTGTCAACTCAGCGTCGCTGAACTTTACCGACGAGCAGGGCAATCAGCACGAGGGCTGAGCATGAAGCAGGAACTGGAAGCAATGCTGGCAGCGATGACGCCGGAAGTCTACGAGCGCCTCGCCACTGCGGTGGAAACCGGCAAGTGGCCAGACGGCGTGGCGCTGACGCAGGATCAGAAAGATAACTGCCTGCAGCTGGTGATGCTGTGGCAGGCGCGGCACAACGACGAACCGCAGCACATGACCATCGGTAAAGGCGGCGAGATGGTGATGAAGTCGAAAAAACAGCTGAAGGAAGAGTGGGGAATCGAGTCCGACGTGACGCGCATCAACCTGCATTAACCGGCTGCAGGGCTGGAGAGTTCCAGCCCTGATTTTCAGATAATGACCGCACCCTGCGCCTGCATCTGCGCGATCGCGATCTCGCTGTCGTCCGGATTGAGATTGACGCCACGGCAGCCTTCCTGCACCACCTCAACGTGATATCCCAGTTCCAGCGCATCCAGCACGCTGTACTTCACGCAATAATCGGTCGCCAGGCCGAGCATCACCAGGTGAGTAATGCCGCGCTCGCGCAGCCAGCTGTCGAGCTCGGTTTTGCGGCGGTGCCCGTTATCGAAAAAGGCGCTGTAGCTATCCACATCCACATCGCCGCCTTTATGGAACACCGCATCAATCAGGCTGCGATCGAGATCCGGATGGAAATCCGCGCCGTGTGAGTGCTGCACGCCGTGATCCGGCCACCAGATCTGCGCCAGGCCATTCAGTTCACCGAGGGTATACACCGGCTCGCCAGAGACCGAGGCAAAGCTGCCGTGATTGGCCGGATGCCAGTCCTGCAACGCCACCACGCATTCACCGCGCGCGCGGAATTCGCGTGCATAGCGATTAGCAACGGCAACCGTCTGGTCACCTTCACGCACGGCCATCGGGCCGCCGGGGCAAAAATCGTTCTGAATATCGATGATTATCAATGCCCGCTTCATGGGATTTTGCTCCGTATCAGTCTTCGGTCAGTTCGCCACGTAAATTCTGCTGCATTTTGGCACGAATTTCAGCGCTGGTGAGGTTCTGGCTTAACAAAAAGTGCAGTTTAGTCAGGGTGGCCTCGACGGTGAGATCAAAACCACTGATCACGCCGGCGTGTTCCAGTGCGTTGCCGGTGGCATAACCGCCCATGTTGACCTTGCCGGACATGCACTGCGTCAGGTTCACCACCACAATGCCGCGCTCGCTGGCCTGCTGCAGTTCGGCAAGAAACTCGGCGTTTTGTGGCGCGTTGCCCACACCGTAAGAGCGCAGAATCAGCGCTTTCACCGGCTGACGCAGGAAATTGCGCACCACGTCGGCAGAGATGCCCGGATAAATGGTCACCACGCCAATCGGCTGAGGGGTGATCGGATGGACGATCAGCTCACCGCTGCCGCGCGGTGCCGGCGGCGTATTGAGACGGCGAATATGGATGCCCGCTTCCAGCAGCGGCGACAGGTTCGGTGACGCAAACGCATTAAAACCGTCGGCGTGGGCTTTGGTGGTGCGGTTACCGCGAAACAGCGTGTTGTTGAAGAACAGCGCCACTTCATTAATCGGATAGTTGGCCGCGACGTACAGCGAGTTCAGCAAATTTTGCTGACCGTCTGAGCGCAGCTCGGCCAGCGGGATCTGCGACCCGGTGACGATCACCGGCTTGGCCAGATTCTCCAGCATGAACGACAGCGCCGACGCGGTGAACGCCATGGTATCGGTGCCATGCAGAATGACGAAACCGTCATAGCGATCGTAGTTCAGCTGGATGTCGTCAGCGATTGACTGCCAGTCCTGCGGCGTCATATCCGAGGAGTCAATCAGCGGATGGTATTCGTGGATGGTGAAATCCGGCATTTCCGGACGGTGAAACTCTGGCATCATCGCCAGCTGCTGCTGCAGATGGCCAGAGACCGGAATGTAACCCTGCGCGGAGCGTTGCATACCGATGGTCCCGCCCGTGTAGGCTACATAGATATTTTTCTTTTGCATGAATGGACTCAGACTTGCCGTAAAACGCGCAGTATAAGGGGATTAGCGGGGAAAAGCAGCCCGACCAGCGGCCGGGCTGTAAAGATTAGCGTACGTTGCCGCAGGTCAGGCAGAACGCGTAACGGTTTTGCGGATCGTTGAGATTATTCATCAGGCCCGGCTGCGCCTGCAGCGCGCCCATCACTTCGCTGACCGGTGCCGGCAGCCACACTTTCAGCGCGGCCGGCAGCACGGCCTGCACTGACGCGTTCATCTGGTTCAGCAGCAGGTCGATCATCCCCGGATCGTCCTGATACCAGCTCAGTTCAGGTTTCGCGACCTTCGCTAGCTCGGCGGCTTTGGCCACCGCATCGTCGAAGTCGCCCAGCGCATCCACCAGCCCGTTGGCTTTGGCATCGCTACCGGTCCAGACGTGACCCTGCGCAATGGCATCAATCTGCTGTGGCGTTTTATGGCGTGACGCCGCGACCAGACCGACAAAGTTGCGATAACCGTTTTCAATGGTCAGCTGCATCAGCTGCTGCACTTCAGTCGGCAGCGCTTTGGTGGTCGACACATCCGCCAGCGGCGAGGTGGCAACGCCATCGCTGTGCACGCCGATGCTGCTCAGGCTGTTCTCCACCGTATTGATCACGCCAAAGATGCCGATCGACCCGGTCAGGGTGCTCGGCGCAGCAACGATGTAGTCGGCCGGCGTGGAGATCCAGTAGCCGCCCGATGCCGCCATGCCGCCCATCGACACCACCACCGGCTTACCGGCATCGTGCGCCGCCGCCAGCTCTTCGCGGATGGCCTCAGAGGCCGTTACGCTGCCGCCCGGGCTGTTGACGCGCAGCACAATGGCTTTGATTTTGTCGTCGAGGCGGGCGTCACGGATTTGCGCAGCGGTGGTGTCGCCACCGACATTGCCGGCGCTCTCTTCGCCGTCCATGATGGCGCCGCTGGCGAGAATCACCGCAATGTTGCCATCCTGCTGCGTCGGTTGTTTGACGTTGTAGTCATAGATGCTGACGTTGCGGTAGTCGTTGCTGGCTTTATCCCAGCCAAAGGTTTTTACCAGCTCGCGATCGGCGGCAGCGCGCGAATCCAGCACATCCACCAGTTTGTTATCCAGGGCATATTTAGCGGTATCGCCCTGAACGGCCTGCAGACCGCTGATGATGCCCGCCGCTCCCGGGAACAGCTGCTGCGGCGTGATTTGCCGGTTGGCGGACACCGTGTTGAGGTAGTTCTGCCACAGCTGGCCGACCCAGCGGCCATCAGCATCGCGCGCTTCCGGCGACATATCATCACGCAGGAAAGGTTCAACCGCGGACTTATAGGTGCCGACACGGAACACGTGTGAGCTGACTTTCAGCTTATCCAGCAGGGATTTGTAATACAGGCCGTTGGTGGCGAAACCGTGCAGATCTACCGTGCCCTGCGGGGACAGATAGACCTTCGTGGCGTAGCTGGCGAGATAGTATTGCGCCTGGCTATAGCTGTCGCCGAGGGCAAAAATGGGTTTGCCCGCGTCGCGGAATTCGCGCAGCGCCTTACCCACGTACTGCAGCGAAGGCTGATCGCCGCCGGCAAAATCGCGCAGATCCAGCACCATGCCGGTGATATTTTTATCGCTCTTTGCCTGACGAATCGCATCGACCACATCAAACAACGAGTTTTCCTGCAAACGATCGCTGCTGGCACCCAGCAGCTGGCGGCTGATACGGCTCAGACGATTGCTGACCGACGGTTTGTCCACCAGCACGCCGCTCAGATCGACTTTCAGCGCACCCTGCTGTACTGGTTCACTGCTGCTGGCGCTGGATAGCTGCAGCCAGATGCCGACGCCGGCCAGAATTAACACAATCAGGAACAGATTCAGGATAAATTCCCGGATAAAATTCAGCACCCGCCAGCTCCAGCGGAACAGGCCAGCAATAATTCGCCACAATGTGCGCATAAACTCTCCATATTCACGTAGCCAGGGCAGCCGGTATGCGGTCTGCCCCGATGTCGGGTTCATCCTAAAGAGCAGCGTGCGAAAAGTCAGCAGGAAATCGCGCCAGACTGTTACAAAAGATCGCGCTGTGCCAGGATTAGCCCACGCTTTGTTAATCACGGGAGAATCAAGATGGATGCACTGGAATTACTGGTAAACCGTCGTTCAGCGTCGCGCCTGACCGAGCCGGCACCCGCCGGTGAAGTGCTGCAGAATATTCTGCACGCGGGTATGCGCGCACCGGATCACGGCACGCTGCAGCCGTGGCGCTTCATCATTATTGAAAATGAGGGGCGCGAACGCTTCAGTCATCTGCTGGAGCAGGCCGCACGCGACAGCCAGCTGGATGACAAAGCCATTGAGAAGGCCCGGACGTCACCGTTCCGCGCGCCGATGATCATCACCGTTGTCGCACACTGCGAAGCCTCCGCTAAAGTCCCGCGCTGGGAGCAGGTCGTGTCCGCTGGCTGCGCGGTGATGGCGATGCAAATGGCGGCTGTCGCGCAGGGCTTTAACGGCATCTGGCGCAGCGGGCCATGGACCGACCATCCGCAGGTACGCGCCGCCTTTGGCTGCCGCGAGCAGGATGCGATTGTGGGTTTCCTCTACCTCGGAACGCCGCAGCTGAAAGCCAATACCACCGTGGTTGCGCCCGACAGCGAGGCGTTTGTCAGTTATTTCTGACAGACAGCAGCGGGTTTCTGCGGCAAGGTGCATGCAACGACACTGATTGCACAGTCGCTGTGCGAAAGATCGCGCTTAGCGGCGACAGCGCTTACCAGCAGCGGGCAGCCAGGCTAACATAGCCCTCTCTGTTCAGCGCACAAGGAACCCGCCATGAGCGAACCGCTTCGTTTGACGCAATACAGCCACGGCGCTGGCTGCGGCTGTAAAATTTCACCTCAGGTGCTTGAGACCATTCTGCACAGCGAACTGGCTGCCTTTCACGATCCGCGACTGCTGGTCGGCAATGAAACCCGTGACGATGCTGCCGTGTACGATCTTGGTAACGGCACGGCGGTGGTCAGCACCACTGACTTCTTTATGCCCATCGTTGACGATCCGCACACCTTTGGCCGTATCGCGGCCACCAACGCCATCAGTGATATTTACGCCATGGGCGGCAAACCGATCATGGCCATCGCTATTCTCGGCTGGCCGGTTAATGTGCTGGACGCGAAAGTGGCACAGCAGGTGATTGAAGGCGGTCGCGCGGCCTGCCAGGCGGCCGGCATCGCGCTGGCGGGGGGCCACTCAATCGATGCGCCGGAGCCGATTTTTGGCCTTGCCGTTACCGGCATCGTTGACGTGGCGCGCGTGAAAAAGAACAGCGCCGCGCAGGCGGGCTGCGAGCTGTTCCTCACCAAACCGCTCGGCATCGGAATTCTGACTACCGCAGAGAAAAAAGGGCTGCTGCGTGCGGAGCATCAGACGCTGGCGGCGCAGGTGATGTGCCAGCTCAATAGCGCAGGCGCGGAATTTGCTAAACTGCCCGGTGTCAGCGCCATGACCGATGTCACCGGCTTTGGTCTGCTGGGGCACCTGAGTGAAATCTGTCTGGGCTCCGGCCTGCGCGCACATGTGCAGGCCGCACAGGTACCGCGTCTGCCCGGCGTGGACCAGTACATTGCGGCCGGCGCGGTGCCGGGCGGCACCAGCCGCAACTTCGCCAGCTACGGCGAGCACATTTCTGCGATGGATGAGGCCACGCGCGCACTGCTGTGCGATCCGCAAACTTCCGGCGGGCTGCTGGTGGCGGTGCAGCCTAACGCTATTGCGGCGTTTCACGCGTGCGCCGTGCAGGCTGGCGTCGAGGCCACGGCGATTGGCTCGCTGCTGCCGGCCGACCGCGCCCATCCACTGATTACTGTAGTCACCTGACGTAAAGGAACGACGCCATTCATGCGTTTGTTTATTGCTGAAAAACCCAGTCTGGCGCGCGCCATCGCCGATGTGCTACCCAAACCGCATCGACGTGGCGACGGCTATATTGCCTGTGGTAATGACCAGGTTGTGACCTGGTGTGTCGGGCATCTGCTGGAGCAGGCGCAGCCTGACAGCTATGACAGCCGCTATGCGCGCTGGAATCTGGCGGATTTACCCATCATCCCGGATAAATGGCGCCTGCAGCCGCGCCCGTCGGTGGCGAAGCAGCTCAAAGTGATCGAGGGCTTACTGCAGCAGGCCAGCGTGGTGGTGCACGCCGGTGACCCGGATCGCGAAGGACAATTGCTGGTCGACGAAGTGCTCGATTATCTGCAGCTGCCGGCTGAAAAGCGCCAGCAGGTGCAGCGCTGCCTGATTAACGACCTGAATCCTGCGGCGGTCGAGCGCGCGGTGAGCCGTCTGCGCGAGAACCGTGAATTCATTCCATTGTGTGTCTCGGCGCTGGCCCGGGCGCGCGCTGACTGGCTGTATGGCATCAACATGACCCGCGCCTGGACGCTGCTGGGCCGCAACGCCGGTTACGACGGCGTGCTCTCGGTGGGACGCGTTCAGACGCCGGTGCTGGGGCTGGTGGTGAGGCGCGATGAAGAGATCGAAAACTTTGTGCCGAAGGATTACTTCGAAGTGAAGGCGCACATTGTCACCCCGAAAGAGGAGCGCTTCGTTGCCAGCTGGATCCCCAGCGATGCCTGTGAACCGTGGCAGGATGACGAGGGCCGTTTACTGCATCGTCCTCTCGCTGACCACGTGCTTGAACGTATCAACGGCAAACCGGCGTGGGTTACCGGCTACAACGATAAGCGGGAGTCAGAAACGGCGCCGCTGCCATTTTCCCTCTCCAGCCTGCAAATCGAGGCGGCGAAGCGTTTTGGCCTGAGTGCCCAGACGGTACTGGACTGCTGTCAGCGTTTGTATGAAACCCATAAGCTGATTACGTATCCGCGTTCGGACAGCCGCTATCTGCCGGATGAACATTTTGCCGGACGTCATGCGGTGCTGAACGCCATTCAGGCGCATCAGCCGGACGTGTCGCTGCCAGCGGATTTCAATGCGGATCAGAAAAATCGCTGCTGGGACGATAAAAAAGTGGATGCGCACCATGCCATCGTTCCTACGGCGCGCGCCAGCAAGGTGAACCTGAGCGACAATGAAGCCAATATTTACGGTCTGATTGCGCGCCAGTATCTGATGCAGTTTTGTCCCGACGCGGTATTTCGCAAATGCGTCATCGACCTCGATATCGGCGGTGGCAAGTTCGTCGCCAAAGCACGTTTTCTTGCCGAAGCCGGCTGGCGTGCGCTGCTGGGCAGTAAAGAGCGCGATGAAGAGAATGATGGCACGCCGCTGCCAGTGGTGAGTAAAGGCGATGAGCTGTTGTGTGAGCGTGGTGAGGTGCTGGCGAAGCAGACTCAGCCGCCGCGGCCGTTCACCGACGCCACGCTGCTGTCGGCCATGACCGGTATTGCCCGCTTTGTGCAGGATAAAGAATTAAAGAAAGTGCTGCGTGCGACCGATGGTTTAGGAACGGAAGCGACGCGCGCCGGCATCATAGAATTGCTGTTCCGCCGTACATTTCTGGTGAAAAAAGGTCGCTATATTCACTCAACCGAGGCGGGCAGGGCGCTGATTCATGCGTTACCTGAGATGGCCGCGCGGCCGGATATGACGGCGCACTGGGAGTCAACGCTTACCCGCATCAGTGAAAAAGCCTGTCGCTATGATGAGTTTATGCAGCCGCTGGTCAGTACCTTAATTGGTTTGATCGGTGAGGCGCGCCAGAGGCCGTCGCTGCAGGCTTTTCGTGGATTAGCCGCGACCGGAGCGAAGACGCGCAGTAAAGGCAAAACGCCCCGGCGCAAAACGAAGGAGACGGAATAATGCGTTACGCAACGCTGTTGCTGAGTGGGCTGCTGTTGTGCAGCCATGCCGCGCTGGCTAATCGCCAGCCGGAGCCCGCGCGAATGGGCAATACCGATGTGGTGGTGGATATGCCGCCGGAAGTGTGGACGCAGGGGCAGAATCGTCAGCAGAACAACTGCCTGCAGTGCTGTATCTATGAAAACCGCAGCTACTCCGAAGGCGCCGTGGTGAAAGCAGAGGGCGTATTGCTGCAGTGTGCGCGTGACGAAAAAGTGCTGGGTACCAATCCGCTGATCTGGAAAATCATTAAATAAGCGGGCGTGGCGCGCAGGCGCCACGCTGTTCAGTTACAGCTTGAAACTGGACCACACTGGCGCGTGATCGGACGGCTTTTCCATACTGCGAATGTCGTAGTCGATGCCGCTGTCGATGCAGCGTGATGCCAGCGGTGGGCTGGCCAGCAGCAGATCGATGCGCAGACCGCGGTTGTCATCAAATCCTTTCGAGCGATAGTCGAACCACGAGAAGCGATCTGCGGTTTTCGGGTTTTTCTCACGCCACGTATCGACCAGCCCCCACTGCAGCAAACGATCCATCCACTCGCGCTCTTCCGGCAGGAATGAGCATTTGCCGGTGCGCAGCCAGCGCTTGCGGTTCTCTTCACCAATACCAATGTCCAGGTCGGTACTGCTGATGTTCATATCGCCCATGATCAGCACCGGCTTGTCGGCCGCCAGTTGCTGCTCGAGATAGCTTTGCAGGTCGCGATAGAACTTCTCTTTGGCCGGGAACTTGATGGGATGGTCACGGCTTTCCCCCTGCGGGAAGTAACCGTTGATGACGGTGATATCGCCAATCGGGCTGGGAATTTCTGCCATGATCAGACGTCGCTGGGAATCTTCGCCGTCATCAGGAAAACCGCGTCGAACTGCCACCGGCTGCGTCTTGGTCAGCAGCGCCACGCCGTAATGGCCTTTCTGGCCGTGATAAAACACGTTGTAACCGAGCTTGCTGACCTCTTCCAGCGGGAACATGTCATCGTGCACTTTGGTTTCCTGCAGGCCGATGACATCCGGTTGATGCTGTTCAACCAGCGCCGCCAGCTGATGAGGGCGTGCGCGCAAACCGTTGATGTTAAAAGAGACAAATTTCATTTCGCTGCCATTTTTCGTCGCAAAAGGTTGCGGCGATGGTAACCAGGTTTGCGGCAAAAGTCATGGCTTGCGTCATAAGGGCGTGCCGATAAGAGCAAGAGGCAGAACGCAGGTGATTTGTGGTGGGAGACGCTGGAGAGCGGGGTAAGACAGGCGATGCCGTTTAGCTTAGGGGCGTTGATGTGAATATCCAGGTGCGCATTAATGCGCACCCTACAATCCGGGTGACAACTGGGACGATGAGAATATAAACCGGTCACATGGGTAACATTTCAGGCCGTATCACTGCAGGGGTGGCATGTGGGTACAAACCGGTCACATGGGTAACACTTGAGTCCGTGTCACTGTAGGGGCGCCATTGATGGCGACCTTGCATTGCCTGAATTCAGATGACAACTGGAGGAGAAGTGCAAAATGAAATGGTGGCGGGAGAAGGATTATTCGCCGCAAGCGGCTCACCTTGTGCGCTGAACCAGGTGCGCATTAATGCGCACCCTACCAGCCAGTCTCATAGGTAAGATATCAGTACGCACCACTGTAGGGGCGCCATTGATGGCGACCTGGCATCGCGTAAATTCAGATGTCGGTCTGGTGAAAAGTGCAGCATGAAATGGTGGCGGGAGAAGGATTATTCGCCGCAAGCGGCTCACCCTGCGGGCCGCGCTGCGCGCGTTGTCTCACTGCGTTCGACCCGAAGCTTCGGTCGAAGCTTCTCATCCTTCTCCAGGTGTTATTAACTGGCTTTGTTGACTGGCTGGAAGAAGAGTGCAGCATAGAATGGTGGCGGGAGAAGGATTCGAACCTTCGAAGTCGATGACGGCAGATTTACAGTCTGCTCCCTTTGGCCGCTCGGGAATCCCGCCAGGGATATGAAGCTCAGAAGATTCAGGCGCAGAATGGATTCAGATGGTGGCGGGAGAAGGATTCGAACCTTCGAAGTCGATGACGGCAGATTTACAGTCTGCTCCCTTTGGCCGCTCGGGAATCCCGCCACTGGCCTGAATCTTTATGCCTGAAAGCGGGGCGCATCATACCAAATGCGTTCAGTCTGTAAAGCGCCCGCAGTAAAAAACTCAATCGTTTGCCCACTTTTTACGCGTGGCGCTGAAGAGTTGCGCAAATCAGCGCCGCAGTGGTTAAAGAATGATCGTGCGGTTGCCGTAAACAAATACGCGCTGGCCCAGCACTTTATACAGCGCGCGGCTCAGTACATTCTTCTCCACGTCGCGTCCGGCACGCATCATCTCTTCAGCGGTATAGCTGTGATCGACGTTAATCACGTCCTGCATGATGATCGGGCCTTCATCCAGGTTGTCGTTCACGTAGTGCGCTGTGGCACCGATGATCTTCACGCCGCGCTCATAGGCCTGATGATAAGGACGGGCGCCAATAAAGGCTGGCAGGAACGAGTGGTGAATATTGATGATCTGGTTGGGATAACGCTGCACAAACGCCGGCGTCAGCACGCGCATGTATTTCGCCAGCACCACGTAATCCGGCTGATAGCGATCGATCTCATCCGCCATGCGGTTATCGTGCTCTTCGCGCGTCAGGCCTTCATGGCTGACCAGCACGAACGGGATGTCAAAACGCTCGACCAGCGAACGCAGCGTTTCATGGTTACCAATAACGGCGGCGATTTCCATGTCCAGACCACCAAAGGCACTCTTCATCAGCAGATCGCCCAGGCAATGCGCCTCTTTGGTGACCAGAATCACCACGCGGCGACGTCCGGCGCTGTGCAGCTCACGTACTGAACCGGTCGGCAGCGCGCTGTCGAGGTCAGCCAGCAGCGTGTTGTCGTTGAAAATGCCTTCCAGCTCTGTGCGCATGAAAAAGCGCCCGGTACGGTGATCGACGAACTCATTGTTCTGCACAATGTTCAGTTCGTGCTTGTAGCAAATGTTGGTGATCTTGGCGATCAGACCTTTGGCATCGGGGCAAATGGTCCGTAAAACTTTTCGTTGCATGGTTTGCGCTTGCATCTCGATCAGAGTCCTGTCAAAGCGATGAATGGTGAAGCTGTTGGGCATCTGTCCAGATTAGCCACAACATTTTTTGTATTTTTTATCGGAGCCACAAGGACAGCGATCGTTACGCCCTAACTCCGGCGTTGTTCCGTCGACATAGTACCAGCGTTGATCCTCGCGAAGAAAGCGTGAACATTCATACAGGCTGCAGGTACGGCCTTTTTCGAGATAACGCGCAAAAAAAGTCACGAAGGCTTCATTCTCATGGCTTCCGTGATTACAACGGGTTACATTCAGGCCAAGCCATTCTGTGGTGGCGAAACTTTCGGATAATAGCGTCTCCAGTCCGGCCACGCGCTGGCTGGGATGCCAGGTTTCTACCAGCCAGGCGGCGTTTTGCTTAACGTAAGCGCTGTAACGCGAGCGCATTAACTGTTCAGCGCGCTGTGGCGTTTGTTGCCCGTTCAGAAAGGGCTGACAACATAGGCTATACTGCTCTCCGCTGCAGCAGGGGCACTTTTCGGACACATCATCTCCTGAGAGTGATTAAAGTTAATGGAAGTGTGCGCTATGTTAGCCGACTGGCCAGCGTGAAGCTACGCATCAGGTTGATCACGAGGTGAGATGAGAAAAGTCAGGATTGGGCTGGCCCTGGGATCGGGCGCTGCCAAAGGCTGGGCGCATATCGGTGTCATTAACGCGCTGGAGCGCGCCGGTATTGAGGTGGATGTCGTGGCTGGCTGTTCCGTCGGCGCACTGGTGGGTTCTGCCTACGTCAACGGCCGTCTGGCGTTGATGGAGAAGTGGGTCAGCGCGTTTCGCTACTGGGATGTTATCCGTCTGATGGATCTCTCATGGCAGCGTGGTGGCCTGCTGCGCGGCGACAGGGTGTTTAGCCATATCCGTCAGTTGATCCCTAACGAGCTCATCGAAGACGCGGATAAGCGCTTTGGCGTGGTGGCAACCAACCTCAGCACCGGACGCGAGCTGTGGCTGACCGAAGGGGATTTGCACCAGGCGGTGCGTGCATCGTGTAGTATGCCAGGCTTATTGCCTCCGGTTGGCTACAATGGTTATTGGCTGGTGGATGGTGCGGTGGTCAACCCGGTGCCGATTTCGCTGACCCGCGCGCTGGGCGCTGACATTGTGATTGCCGTTGACCTGCAACATGATGCGCACCTGATGCAGCAGGATCTGCTGTCGGTCACGCCGCAGAGCGGTGAAGAGGCGGCAGCGGCAGAAGCACTGAGCTGGGGCAAAAAACTGCGCCAGCGTCTGATGGGGTTGACCCATCGGCGCGCCAGCCAGTCTCCAGGCGCGATGGAAATTATGTCAACGTCAATCCAGGTATTGGAAAATCGCCTGAAACGTAACCGTATGGCAGGCGATCCGCCGGATGTGCTGATTCAGCCTTTTTGTCCGCAGATTTCAACGCTGGACTTTCATCGGGCTGAAGAGGCCATTGCGGCAGGCAAGGCCGCCGTGGAGAAAAAAATGGATGAACTATTACCGCTGGTCCGTAGCAGATAATCAGTTGTTCATTCACGGGGGTTGTGACTTCAGCCAATTCTGAAAGGCGCAACGGCGTTTTATGAACCACTATTGAAATATCTGGTACGCAGGGGGAGAGAATGGAAAAACCGCTAATCGGCAAAAAGATACTCATTGTCGAAGATGAGGTCGTTTTCCGTTCATTGCTGGACACATTGTTAACTGGCCTTGGAGCCAGCACGTTCGAAGCGGGCGACGGACTCGACGGCCTGAATTTACTCGCCGCGCAGTCGGTGGACCTGGTCATTTGCGATCTGGAAATGCCGCGCATGGGCGGTATTGAGTTTGTCGAGCGAATTCGTACACGCGGTAATAGCGTGCCCATCCTGATCATCTCCGCCACGCAGAACATGGCCGATATTGCCCACGTGCTGCGCCTTGGCGTGCAGGATGTGCTGCTCAAGCCGCTAAAAAACCTGGAACGTTTCCGTGAAGCGGTGTTTGAGTGCCTCTATCCTTCGATGTTCACCTCGAAAGTGGAAGAAGATGAACAGCTCTTTCAGGACTGGGATGCCCTGGTGCGCGATCCGCTCGCTGCCGCCAAGCTGCTCAAACAGCTGCAACCGCCAGTCCAGCAAACCATCGCCAGCTGCCGCATAAACTATCGTCAACTCACCATGGCGGAACAGCCGGGGCTGGTGCTGGATATCGCCGCGCTGTCGGACAAAGATCTGGCGTTTTATTGCCTGGACGTAACGCGTGCCGGCGACAACGGCGTGCTGGCTGCATTATTGCTCAGAGCACTGTTTAACGGTTTATTGCAGGAGCAACTGTCCGGGCAAAAGCAGCGTCTGCCGGAACTCAATGGGCTGCTGCGCCAGGTGAATATGCTGTTGCGTCAGGCCAACCTGAACGGTCAGTTCCCGCTGCTGGTGGGCTACTACCATCGTCAGTTGAAAAATCTGATTCTGGTTTCAGCCGGTCTGAATGCCACGCTACACATCAATACTCAGCAAATCCAGCTCAGTAACGGCGTGCCGCTTGGCACTATGGGCAGCACCCATCTTAATCAAATCAGCCAGCGCGCCGATGCCTGGCAATGTCACGTCTGGGGAGCCGGCGGCCGGCTTCGCCTGATGTTATCGTCCGAAGAATAGCCACTCAGATTTATATTTTCCGCGGGTTAAAGACAGGGCCAAAGCTTAGCTTTACACTTGGGTAATAGTCTTAAATTCCGCGGATTAACTCCATCCAGGATAAATCCGTCTGACACTAACTGATATACTCATTTCGTTTTTAAACCGACATATCAAGTATTAACTTGAACGGCCTATTAAGAGAGGTATTTGATGTCTGCCTATAAGTCTAAAGTAAAAAAAGCGGTAATCCCGGTTGCAGGTCTGGGTACGCGTATGCTGCCTGCCACCAAAGCTATTCCAAAAGAAATGTTACCGCTGGTCGATAAGCCGTTGATCCAGTATGTCGTGAACGAGTGTATTGCTGCGGGTATTAATGAGATCGTGCTGGTTACGCACTCCTCTAAAAACTCCATCGAAAACCATTTTGATACCAGTTTCGAACTGGAAGCGATGCTGGAAAAACGCGTGAAGCGTCAGCTGCTGGATGAAATCCAGTCAATCTGCCCGCCACACGTCACCATCATGCAGGTACGTCAGGGTATCGCCAAGGGCCTCGGTCACGCCGTGATGTGTGCTCATCCGCTGGTCGGTGATGAGCCAGTCGCGGTGATTCTGCCAGACGTGATCATTGATGAGTACGAATCTAACCCAACCAAAGATAACCTGGCAGAAATGCTGACGCGCTTCGAAGAGAGCGGTCGCAGCCAGATCATGGTTGAGCCAGTTGCCGATGTCACCGCTTACGGCGTGGTTGACTGCCAGGGCGCAGAGCTGGCACCGGGCCAGAGCGCACCGATGGTGGGCGTGGTTGAGAAGCCAAAAGCCTCGGAAGCGCCATCTAACCTGGCGGTAGTCGGTCGTTACGTGCTGTCTGCGGACATCTGGCCTCTGCTGGCGAAAACCCCTCCGGGTGCTGGCGGCGAAGTACAGCTGACCGACTCCATCGCCATGCTGATGGAAAAAGAGACCGTAGAAGCTTACCACCTGACCGGCGTGAGCCACGACTGCGGTAACAAACTGGGTTATATGCAAGCTTTTGTTGAGTATGGCGTGCGTCATCCGGTGCTGGGCAAAGATTTCGCTCAGTGGCTCGACGGCGTTGCAGGCAACAAAAAGTAATTCATTAAGCACAGGATAATTCAATGAAAGTCACTGTATTTGGTATCGGCTATGTCGGTCTGGTTCAGGCTGCGGTGTTGGCCGAAGTCGGACATGACGTTCTCTGTATTGATGTCGACGAAAAGAAAGTCGAAAACCTGAAAAAGGGCATCATCCCAATTTTTGAACCGGGCCTGACGCCGCTGGTTATGTCGAACTATGAAGCGGGGCGCCTGAAATTCAGCACCAACGCAGAAGAGGGCGTAAACCATGGCGTAATGCAGTTTATTGCTGTGGGCACGCCGCCGGATGAGGATGGCTCTGCCGACCTGAAATATGTGACTGCGGTTGCGCGTACTATCGCGCAGCACATGAACGATCACAAAGTCGTCATCGACAAATCTACCGTACCGGTAGGCACCGCTGACCGCGTGCGCGCGGTGATGAGCGAAACGCTGAAGCAGCGTGATGCCAATATCGCGTTCGATGTGGTCTCCAACCCGGAGTTCCTGAAAGAGGGCGCCGCAGTTAACGATTGCATGCGTCCGGAACGTATCGTGGTGGGCACCGATAATGATGAAGTGGTCGAACTGCTGCGTGAACTGTACGAGCCGTTTAACCGTAATCACGATCGCATGATTCTGATGGATATCCGCAGTGCAGAGCTGACCAAATATGCAGCTAACTGCATGCTGGCGACCAAAATCAGCTTCATGAACGAGATTTCCAACCTTGCGGAACGCCTGGGTGCTGACGTGGAAAAAGTACGTCAGGGCATCGGTTCTGATTCACGCATCGGTTATCACTTTATTTATCCGGGCTGTGGTTACGGCGGTTCCTGCTTCCCGAAAGACGTGCAGGCGCTGATTCGCACTGCAGAGTCAATCGGCTACACCCCGCGCCTGTTGCAGGCGGTAGAAGACGTCAATGATTCGCAGAAGAACAAGCTGCCGACGTTTATTAAACGTCACTTTGGCGACGATCTGCGTGGCAAGACGTTTGCGCTGTGGGGTCTGGCGTTCAAACCGAACACCGACGACATGCGTGAAGCCTCAAGCCGCGTGCTGATGGAAGCACTGTGGCAGGCGGGTGCAACGGTGCAGGCGTTTGATCCGGAAGCGATGGAAGAAGCTCAGCGCATCTACGGCCATCGTGACGATCTGAAGCTGTGCGGCACTAAAGAAGCTGCGCTGCAGGGCGCCGATGGTCTGGTGATCTGCACCGAGTGGCAGAACTTCCGTGCTCCGGATTTCGACGTGATTAAATCCTCGTTAAAACAACCCGTGATTTTTGATGGTCGTAACCTGTATGATCCGGAGCGTATCAGCAAACGCGGTTTCGTTTATTATGCAATCGGCCGCGGAGCGTCTATTCAAATTGTGTAATAAATGAGGGATGTATGAATTTTCTGGTCACCGGCGCGGCAGGATTTATTGGTTTTCACGTTAGTCAGCGTTTGCTGGCTGCCGGTCACCAGGTTGTTGGTATCGATAACCTGAATGATTACTACGATGTCAGCCTGAAACAGGCGCGCCTCGACCAGATTACCGCACATCCCGCGTTTACTTTTCTTAAAATGGACCTGGCAGATCGCCAGGCCATTTCTTCCCTGTTTGAACAGCATGCGTTTGCGCGTGTGATCCATTTAGGTGCACAGGCGGGTGTTCGCTATTCCATCGAGAATCCGCACGCCTACGCTGATGCCAACCTGATTGGTCACTTAAATATTCTGGAAGGTTGCCGTCATCATAAGATTGGCCACCTGCTGTATGCTTCATCGAGTTCGGTTTATGGCCTGAACCGTAAAATGCCGTTCTCCACGGATGATTCCGTTGACCATCCGGTATCACTTTATGCTGCGACGAAAAAAGCCAACGAATTAATGTCGCATACCTATTCACATCTTTACCAATTACCCACCACCGGATTGCGCTTCTTTACCGTTTATGGTCCGTGGGGCCGCCCGGATATGGCGCTGTTTAAGTTCACCCGCGCGATGCTGGCCGGTGATGCGATTGATGTGTATAACCGCGGCCAGATGACACGTGACTTTACCTATATTGATGATATTGCCGAAGCGATTGTGCGTTTGCAGGACGTGATTCCGCAGGCAGATGAAAACTGGACGGTGGAAAACGGCTCGCCTGCCACCAGTTCGGCGCCGTATCGTGTGTACAATATTGGCAATAGTCAGCCTACCAGCCTGATGACTTACATTGAGTCGCTGGAAAAAGCGCTGGGGATTGAGGCGAAGAAAAATATGCTGCCGATGCAGCCCGGCGATGTATTAGGCACCAGCGCAGACACGCAGCCGCTGTATGACGCGATAAATTTCCGCCCGCAGACCAGCGTAGAGCAGGGCGTGCAGCGTTTTGTTGACTGGTACCGCGACTTCTATCAGCAATAAGTCGCGATAAAAAAAAGGAAGCCAGCGGCTTCCTTTTTTCTTACCCGGTGTAAAACAGAGCACAGCGCCAGGGCTGGCATGCTGCGAAGCACTGGTTCCTTACAGCAGGAAATCGTCCAGTTGTTTACCTTGTTCTTCAATCGCTTTTTTAATCACGGCTGGCGTACGTCCCTGGCCGGTCCAGGTACGGTTCTCACCGTTCTCGTCGACGTAACCATACTTCGCCGGACGTGCCGCGCGTTTGGCTTTACCTGGCGCTTTGGTTTCCGCTAATGCCTGCAGCAGTTCGTTTGGATCAATACCGTCTGCCATCAGCATTTCACGATATTGTTCCAGCTTACGGCTGCGCTCGGCATTTTCCGCCTGGGCAAGAGATTCTTCTTCACGACGTTCATTCACCACAACCTCAAGCTTTTCCAGCATCTCTTCCAGTGTTTCCAGAGAGCATTCCCGAGCCTGCGCGCGCAATGTACGGATATTATTAAGAATTTTAAGTGCTTCGCTCATTGTCCTAATCTCAAAATATAATAAATGGAGTTGTTCTGCCGCCTCATAATAGTGGCGGTGAAAAATAACTGCAATAGCCAGATTAAAAAGCAAAACGTAAAGTTAATGTTGTTAAGCTTTTTAAGGCGCTATTTATTATTCTTTTTATAGATTTGATAGCACAGGTTTTGCAGGGATAAATACCGCTGCGCGCCTTTCGCCCGGGCATCAGCGCTATTAATGCTGAATAAAATTGCTGCATGATCACGGCTTTGACATAACGTGCGAAATGTTGATAAGGATGCTGCTGATCTATGACGATGGCGTTAATTTGAGCAGTTGATAAAATAATGCATCGCAACAGTGCAGCAGCTTTATGATAGACTCCCGCGCAACAGTTTCGGGCAGTGACAAGAGACATTTTATGGCGCAACTCTATTTTTATTACTCAGCGATGAACGCGGGAAAATCCACCGCACTGCTGCAGTCTTCCTACAATTACCACGAGCGCGGCATGCGTACGCTGGTGTATACCGCGGAAATTGACGACCGCTTCGGCGCCGGAAAAGTCAGCTCGCGTATTGGTCTTTCGTCTCCGGCTTTTTTATATAACGCGCAGACCAACCTGGAAAGTGAAATAGCGGAACAGCACGCGAAGCAGACGGTTCACTGTGTACTGGTGGATGAGAGCCAGTTTCTGACGCGGGAGCAGGTGAAAGCCCTGTCGGACGTGGTAGATAATCTGGATATTCCGGTGCTGTGTTATGGTCTGCGTACCGACTTTCGCGGTGAGTTATTTACCGGCAGTCAGTATTTACTGGCCTGGGCCGATAAGCTGGTGGAATTGAAAACCGTGTGTCACTGTGGACGCAAAGCCAGCATGGTGTTACGACTGGATGCTAAGGGTAAACCGTTCAGCGAAGGGGAGCAGGTGGTGATCGGTGGTAATGAGCGTTATATCTCTGTGTGCCGCAAGCACTATAAACAGGCGATTAATGACGGCTCGCTAAACGCCATTTACGGTTCACAACTGCCTCACGCCTGAATAGCCGCAGCATAAAAAAACCCGCCGCAGCGGGTTTTTTTGTATCAGGCCAGTCAGGCCTTCTTGGTTTTCTTCTCACTCTTTACGGCTTTAGCTTCACCCTCAGCAGCAACACTGTTATCTGCTTCTGAGAACTCACGTCCATAGAAGGTATCCAGCATGATTTGTTTCAGTTCGGCAATCAGCGGATAGCGTGGGTTAGCACCGGTACACTGGTCATCGAACGCATCATCCGCTAGCTTGTCGACTTTCGCCAGGAAGTCAGCTTCCTGCACGCCCGCTTCGCGGATAGAAGTTGGGATGCCCAGCTGAGTTTTCATCTCTTCCAGCCATGCCAGCAGTTTTTCAATTTTCTGCGCGGTACGGTCACCGGCTGCGCTCAGACCGAGATGGTCAGCAATCTCAGCATAGCGGCGGCGTGCCTGCGGACGGTCGTACTGGCTGAAGGCAGTCTGCTTGGTTGGATTGTCATTCGCGTTGTAGCGAATCACGTTACAAATCAGCAGGGCGTTGGCCAGACCGTGTGGAATGTGGAACTCAGAGCCCAGTTTATGCGCCATGGAGTGACACACGCCGAGGAAGGCGTTGGCGAAAGCGATACCGGCAATGGTCGCCGCATTGTGAACACGCTCACGCGCCACAGGATTTTTCGCGCCGTCGCGGTAGCTGGCAGGCAGATTCTCTTTCAACAGCTTCAGTGCCTGCAGCGCCTGACCATCGGAGTATTCGTTGGCCAGTACCGATACGTAGGCTTCCAGCGCATGGGTGACGGCATCCAGACCCCCAAAGGCGCACAGCGAACGCGGCATCTCCATTACCAGGTTGGCATCGACAATCGCCATATCCGGCGTCAGGGCATAGTCTGCCAGCGGATATTTCTGGCCGGTGGCATCGTCGGTTACTACCGCAAACGGCGTAACTTCTGAACCGGTACCGGAAGTGGTGGTAATGGCCACCATGCGCGCTTTGACACCCATTTTCGGGAACTTGTAGATACGTTTACGGATGTCCATAAAGCGCAGCGCCAGTTCTTCAAAATGGGTTTCCGGATGCTCGTACATCACCCACATAATCTTAGCCGCATCCATCGGTGAACCCCCGCCCAGGGCAATGATCACGTCAGGTTTGAAGCTGTTCATCTGCTCGGCACCTTTACGTACGATGCTCAGCGTTGGGTCTGCTTCTACTTCAAAGAACACTTCGGTTTCAATCCCGTGTGATTTGAGCACGCGGGTGACCTGGTCAGCATAACCGTTGTTGAACAGGAAGCGGTCGGTGACGATAAAGGCGCGTTTTGCACCGTCAGTCGCCACTTCTTCCAGCGCAATTGGCAGAGAACCGCGGCGGAAGTAGATAGACTTCGGAAGTTTATGCCACAACATATTTTCAGCTCGCTTGGCCACGGTTTTCTTGTTGATCAGGTGTTTTGGACCCACGTTTTCAGAGATAGAGTTACCACCCCATGAACCGCAGCCCAGCGTGAGTGAAGGGGCCAGCTTGAAGTTATACAGGTCACCGATCCCGCCCTGTGAAGCCGGGGTGTTGATCAGGATGCGCGCGGTTTTCATTTTGTCGCCGAAGAAGTTAACGCGCTCGCGCTGGTTATCCTGGTCGGTATAAAGACAGGAGGTGTGGCCGATACCGCCCATTGCCACCAGTTTTTCTGCTTTATCCACCGCATCGTAATAGTCTTTCGCGCGGTACATGGCCAGCGTTGGCGAGAGCTTCTCATGGGCGAACGGCTCAGACTCATCCACCAGTTTCACTTCACCAATCAGAATCTTGGTGCTCACCGGCACGCTAATCCCTGCCAGTTCAGCAATTTTGTAAGCCGGCTGACCGACAATCGCCGCGTTCAGCGCGCCATTTTTCAGGATGATATCCTGCACCGCTTTCAGCTCTTTGCCCTGCAGCAGGTAGCCACCGTGGCTGGCGAAGCGCTCACGCACGGCATCATAGACAGAATCCACGACAATCACTGACTGTTCAGACGCACAAATCACGCCGTTGTCGAAGGTTTTTGACATCAGGATTGAAGCAACCGCGCGTTTGATATCGGCCGTTTCGTCAATCACCACCGGGGTGTTACCCGCGCCCACACCAATCGCTGGTTTGCCGGAGCTGTAAGCCGCTTTCACCATGCCCGGACCACCGGTGGCGAGAATCAGGTTGATATCCGGGTGATGCATCAGCTGGTTAGAGAGCTCAACCGATGGCGCATCAATCCAGCCAATAATGTCTTTTGGCGCGCCGGCCGCGATAGCAGCCTGCAGTACGATATCTGCCGCTTTGTTGGTGGCATCTTTGGCACGTGGATGAGGAGAGAAGATAATACCGTTACGGGTTTTCAGGCTAATCAGGGCCTTGAAGATGGCGGTAGAGGTCGGGTTGGTGGTGGGCACGATGCCACAAATCAGGCCAATCGGCTCAGCGATGGTGATGGTGCCAAAGGTATCATCGGTGTCCAGCACGCCACAGGTTTTTTCGTCTTTGTAAGCGTTATAAATATATTCGGAAGCGAAGTGGTTTTTGATGACTTTATCTTCAACGATACCCATGCCGGATTCGGCAACGGCCATTTTGGCGAGAGGGATACGGGCATCGGCAGCGGCGAGGGCGGCTGCACGGAAAATGGTATCAACTTGTTCCTGACTAAAATTGGCGTATTCGCGCTGTGCCTTTTTAACACGTTCTACCAGTGCGTTAAGCTCGGCAACATTAGTAACGGCCATAATACTCTCCTAAGGAAGTTAAACTTTTTTAGTAAACAAGCCTGAATCCAGAAGTATAGTCTCGTTACGCTTATGGATGGGTTAGGATGGCGATGTCTGTGCCGTTGCTTACTAAAAAGGTTTTTCCGCCAGGATGACCTGTGTCACAGGGTTGAGTTCCGATGGGCTAAGATTACCCCTGATGGGGTAGGCGATTTATGATGCAGATCAATTTAACTATCAGCTGACACCTTTCAGCGCTCACTTTTGCAAGTAAAGTTAGCGTCGACGGCTACAGAAGCCGATCTGACCGGCTGCAGGCCGATAACATCGCGCTAACAGTAGCGGAATAAACTGGGATAGTGCTTTAAGTGCAGCATTTATTTCTGCGTTAGCCTCTGGTGTTTCGCCAGGCTTTTGCACTACATTAAGCGCGATTTTTTCGCCATCACCTGGAGCCCACCGTGACCCCTGCGCTACTCGATCTTTCTGGCTACATTAAATTTTTTGTGGGTTTGTTCGCGCTGGTTAACCCGGTCGGCATTATTCCGGTATTTATCAGCATGACCAGCTACCAGGCGGTGGCGGAGCGCAATAAAACCAACCTGACCGCGAACCTGGCGGTGGCGATTATCCTCTGGACCTCGCTGTTCCTTGGCGACGGTATCCTGCATCTGTTTGGTATCTCGATTGACTCTTTCCGCATCGCCGGCGGCATTCTGGTGGTCACCATCGCCATGTCGATGATCAGCGGCAAGCTGGGTGAAGACAAACAGAACAAGCAGGAGAAGTCAGAAACGGCGATTCGTGAAAGCATCGGCGTGGTGCCGCTGGCGCTGCCGCTGATGGCAGGGCCGGGCGCGATCAGTTCGACCATTGTCTGGAGCTCGCGTTATCACAGCTGGCCAAATCTGCTGGGCTTTACCCTGGCGATTGCGATATTTGCCTTCTGCTGCTGGTTATTGTTCCGGGCCGCACCGCTGATGGTGCGCGTATTGGGACAAACCGGTATCAACGTCATTACGCGTATCATGGGGCTGCTGCTCATGGCGCTGGGCATTGAATTTGTCGTGACCGGAATGAAAGCCCTGTTTCCAGGATTACTGAATTAACGGCGGTTATTTTTTATCGCTAAGCGCTTTATGAACCAGAATGGTGCAATTAAACGGAATATTGCACCATTATAGTGATTTTATTTGTCGCGCTTAATATCGGCTTAACCTCATCAGTTTTACTACTTATGCCATCCTGCACATAGCCTGAGCCGCAAAATACTGTGATAATTGTCACAGTACATCCCTCTGCTCTGCAAATAATCCGCAGTATCATTCTATAGCTTGCGCTATAAATCCGAATAAATATCCGGGCTTCAGCATTAAAAGCAGCAATATTCGTAAATATTATAAAGTTAGTTGATTAACGAATAATTAACGTGCAAATCAGGCTGTAAAATATTATTTATCAGTGGCTTAATCGATAATTCTGCTCAAGAATTAACACTTTTCCTGTGCGCGGCAACGTGATAAAAGAGAATCAGCTAACATTTTTGTGGTTTAGCTTTGGCGTGCGGGCAACGCTTCTGATAATTTTCGGCTCACCGCAAAATTTTTTATCTGCTAGCAACAAATGTGTACGCTTCTTGCTTACTGCTATCAGGTTTATGTTGAAGGTTGATATTGGTTGATGAAAAGCTTGGTAGCGAAAACGGCAGCGCGCACGTTTCTGGCGCTTTGCCTCTCCAGTGCGCTGGCGCAAAGTCAGGCCGCTGAGATCCCAGCCGGGACGTCATTAGCGGATACGCAACGCATCGTTATTAACAACGGCAGCGAAGTGTCCTCGCTTGATCCACAAAAAGTCGAGGGTGTGCCGGAATCCAATGTGATTCGCAATCTGCTGGAAGGACTGGTTGAGACCGACAACAACGGTCAACTGGTGCCCGGCGTGGCGCAGCAGTGGCAAAATCAGCAGGGCCGCATCTGGACGTTCACGCTGCGTAAAGACGCCCGCTGGAGCAATGGTGAGCCGGTCACCGCGCAGGATTTTGTCTACAGCTGGCAGCGTCTGGCCGATCCCTGCACCGCCTCGCCGTACGCCAGCTATTTGCAGGCTGCGCACATCAGCAACATTGATGCCATCCTCGCCGGTAAAGCTGCGCCTTCCCAGCTCGGCGTGAAAGCGCTGGACGATCATCATTTGCAGGTTACGCTCTCTGAACCGGTCCCGTATTTTGTTGATATGCTGGCTCATACTTCGATGAAACCGGTGTATCGTCCGGCGGTAGAGCAGTGGGGCGATGCCTGGACACAGCCGCAGCACTACGTGGGTAATGGTGCTTACACGCTGGCAGATTGGGTGGTGAACGAGCAGATCGTGGTGAAGCGTAATCCGCACTACTGGGACAATGCCCATACCACGCTGGACGAAGGCGTGTTTCTGGCGCTCACCTCTGAGAATAGCGATATAAACCGCTATCGCAGTGGCGGCACCGACATGACCAACAGCGTGGTGCCGCCCGATATGTTCAAAAAACTGCAGCAGGCGCTGGGAGATGAAGTAAAAGTCAGCCCGCTACTGTGCACCTTCTATTACGAAATCAATAACAAGAAAGCGCCGTTTGACGACGTCCGCGTACGCAGCGCGCTGAAGTTAACGCTCGACCGCGACATCATCGCGCAGAAAATTATGGGGCAGGGACAGATCCCGGCCTACGGCCTGACGCCGCCCTTTATTCACGGTATTTCCCTCAATACGCCAGCGTGGGCGCAGCAGACGCAGGCGCAACGTAACGCGGCAGCGAAGCAGCTGCTGGCGGAAGCTGGCTTCAATGCCCGGCATCCGCTGCGTTTTACTCTGCTGTATAACACCTCAGAACAGAACAAGCGTCAGGCGATTGCGGCTGCCTCAATGTGGCAAAAGAATCTCGGTGCGCAGGTGACGCTGCAAAATCAGGAGTGGAAAACGCTACTGGAGACCCGTCATCAGGCACAGTTTGACGTGGTGCGCGCCACCTGGTGTGCGGATTACAACGAGCCATCCAGCTTCCTCAATCTGCTGCTGAGTGGCTCCTCCATCAACACCGCGTTTTATCACAGCGCCGCATTTGATGCGCTGATGGCGCAAACGCTCAACACCGCTGATGACGCGCAGCGCGCGCAGCTCTATCAGCAGGCGGAACAACAGCTGGATCAGGATTCACCGATCATCCCGGTTTACTACCGCGTTAGCGTGCGGCTGGTGAAGCCGTGGGTGGGCGGTTTCAGCGGCAAAGATCCGCAGGATATGCTGGCGCTGAAATACTATTACATAAAGAAACATTGAGTAATGTGACGATCCGGCGCTACAGTCGGGCGTCACGTTGCCGTGGTAACCCTGCAGGGTGGTAGTGATCTTCGCGCAGACAGGCGGAGATCTCCCGGAAACGGGGTACGCCGGGCGGTCAGCCGACCCGGTGACGATAATAAAACTGGAGCGTAATAATGAACAACATCACGAAAAAAAGCCTGATCGCCGCAGGCGTACTGGCGGCCATCGGCGCGCTGGCAGGGAATGCTGCACTGGCGGCCAACGTACCGGCGGATACCGAATTGGCAGCGAAACAGGAACTGGTGCGCGGCAATGGCGATGAAGTGCAGTCGCTGGATCCGCACAAAATCGAAGGCGTGCCGGAAGATAATATCGCCCGTGACCTGTATGAAGGTCTGATCGTGAGCGACAGCAACGGCAAGCCGGTTCCGGGCGTCGCGGAAAGCTGGGAAAACAAAGACTACAAAGTCTGGACCTTCCATCTGCGTAAAAATGCCAAATGGTCAAACGGCGAGCCGGTCACCGCGCAGGACTTCGTCTACAGCTGGCAGCGTCTGGTCGATCCAAAAACCGCCTCGCCTTATGCGAGCTACCCGCAGTATGGCCACATCCTCAACGTGGATGACATCATCGCCGGTAAAAAACCGACCTCCGATCTTGGCGTGAAAGCACTGGATGACCACACGCTGGAAGTGACGCTGAGCGAGCCGGTACCGTACTTCGATAAGCTGCTGATCAACGCGGTGATGTCACCGGTGTATAAGCCCGCCATTGAGAAGTTTGGCGACCAGTGGACGCAGCCGCAGAACTGGGTCGGCAACGGTGCATTTAAACTGGAATCTCACGTGATCAACGAACGCGTGACGCTGGTGCGTAACCCGGAATACTGGGACAACGAACATACCGTACTGAATAAAGTCACCTTCCTGCCAATCAACTCCGAAGTCAGCGATGTGAACCGTTATTTCTCCGAGAACGGCAGCGACATCACTTACAACAACATGCCGATCGAGCTGTTTAAAAAACTGCAGCGTGATAACGGTAAAGAGCTGATGGTGAAACCGTATCTGTGCACCTACTACTATGAAATCAACAACCAGAAAGCACCGTTTACCGATGTTCGCGTGCGTACCGCGCTGAAGCTGGGTCTGGATCGCGACATCATGGTGAACAAAGTGCTGGCGCAGGGTCAACAGCCGGCCTACAGCTTCACACCGCCAGCCACTGACGGCATGGAACTGCTGCCGCCGGACTGGTACAAGTGGGATCAGAACAAGCGTAACGAAGAAGCGAAGAAACTGCTGGCCGAAGCCGGTTATACCGCCGACAAACCGCTGACCTTCAACCTGCTGTACAACACCTCCGATCTGCACAAAAAACTGGCGATTGCCGCTTCGTCTATCTGGAAAAAGAACATCGGCGTGAACATCAAGCTGGAAAACCAGGAGTGGAAAACCTTCCTGGATACCCGTCATCAGGGCAACTTCGATGTCTCCCGCGCAGCATGGTGTGCCGACTATAACGAACCGACTTCCTTCCTGAACATCATGCTGTCGGACAGCAGCAGTAACACCTCGCACTATAAGAGCGCGGACTTCGACAAAGTGATTCACGATGCGGTGAAAGCGGCGGATGACAAAGCGCGCGTGGCCGATTATCAGAAAGCAGAGCAGATCCTGGATAAAGACAGCACCATCGTGCCGGTTTACTACTACGTGAACGCGCGTCTGGTGAAACCGTACGTTGGCGGCTACACCGGCAACGATCCGCTGGATAAAACCCTGGATAAGAACCTGTACATCATTAAGCATTAATAGCACTCAGGCTATCGACAGTGGCGGTGCTGCGGCGCCGCCTTTTTGACTTTGTGAAGCAACAGCCTGGTAGGTACGGCAATGTTAAAATTCATCCTGCGTCGGCTCCTTGAAGCCATCCCGACGCTATTCATTCTGATCACCATCTCCTTCTTTATGATGCGACTGGCACCCGGCAGTCCGTTCACCGGCGAGCGTGCGCTGGCGCCGGAAGTCATGGCCAACATTGAGGCCAAATATCACCTCAACGACCCGATCGGCAAACAGTATCTCAGCTACCTGGTGCAGCTGGCACACGGCGATTTCGGGCCGTCGTTTAAATATAAAGACTACTCGGTTAACTACCTGGTCGGTCATGCGTTTCCGGTATCGGCCAAACTGGGGCTGGCAGCCTTCTTCCTTGCGGTGGTGCTGGGCGTCACGGCAGGGGTTATCGCCGCGCTGAAGCAAAACAGTTTGTGGGATTATGCGGTCATGGGGGTGGCGATGACCGGGGTGGTCATTCCCAGCTTCGTGGTGGCACCGTTGCTGGTACTGATCTTTGCCATCACCCTGCGCTGGCTGCCGGGCGGCGGCTGGAATGGCGGGCAGTGGAACTACATGCTGCTGCCGATGGTGGCGCTGTCACTGGCTTACATCGCCAGTATCGCCCGTATTACCCGCGGCTCGATGATTGAAGTGATGCACTCCAACTTCATCCGCACCGCGCGTGCGAAAGGTCTGCCGCTGCGCCGTACTGTGCTGCGCCACGCGCTGAAGCCGGCGCTGCTGCCGGTGCTCTCCTATATGGGGCCGGCGTTTGTTGGCATCATCACCGGTTCGATGGTAATCGAATCAATTTACGGTCTGCCGGGCATCGGTCAGCTGTTCGTCAACGGCGCGCTAAACCGTGACTACTCACTGGTGATGAGCCTGACCATTCTGGTCGGCGTGCTGACCATCCTGTTCAACGCGATCGTTGACGTGCTGTACGCCGTTATCGATCCGAAAATTCGTTACTGATGGTGGAGCTCGCTCATGATGTTAAGTAAGAAAAATAGCGAAGCTCTGGACGCGTTCAGCGAAAAGCTGGAAGTGGAAGGGCGCAGCCTGTGGCAGGACGCACGTCGCCGCTTTATTCATAACCGTGCGGCCCTCATCAGCCTGCTGGTGCTGCTGGTGATTGCGCTGTTCGTGGTGTTCGCCCCGATGCTGGCGCAGTTCAAATATGATGATACCGACTGGGCGATGATGTCTGCACCGCCGGACACCACCTCAGGGCACTGGTTTGGCACCGACTCCTCGGGACGTGACCTGCTGGTGCGCGTGGCGATTGGCGGCCGTATCTCACTAATGGTTGGCATCGCTTCAGCGCTGATCGCGGTGCTGGTGGGCACGCTGTACGGTTCGCTGGCCGGCTACCTTGGCGGCAAGATTGACTCGGTGATGATGCGTATCCTGGAAATCCTCAACTCGTTCCCGTTTATGTTCTTCGTCATCCTGCTGGTGACCTTCTTTGGCCGCAATATCCTGCTGATCTTTGTTGCCATTGGCATGGTGTCATGGCTGGATATGGCGCGTATCGTGCGCGGCCAGACGCTGGGACTGAAGCGCAAAGAGTTCATCGAAGCAGCGCAGGTCGGCGGCGTTTCAACCGGCAATATCGTGCTGCGTCACATCGTGCCGAACGTGCTGGGTGTGGTGGTGGTGTATGCCTCGCTGCTGGTGCCAAGCATGATCCTGTTTGAATCCTTCCTGAGTTTCCTTGGCCTCGGCACCCAGGAGCCACTGAGCAGCTGGGGCGCGCTGTTGAGCGACGGCGCCAACTCGATGGAAGTATCACCGTGGCTGCTGATGTTCCCGGCGGGCTTCCTGGTGGTGACGTTGTTCTGTTTCAACTTTATCGGCGATGGCCTGCGTGACGCCCTCGACCCGAAAGATCGTTAAGGAGTTTCCCGATGACCCATCATGATACTCAGCAGCCGCTGGCGGCTGCACCTGCGGGAAACGCTAACCTGCTGCTGGACGTTAAAGATCTGCGCGTCACCTTCAGTACTCACGACGGCGACGTGACCGCTGTGAACGACCTCAACTTTTCCCTGCGCGCCGGTGAAACGCTGGGCATTGTCGGTGAATCCGGCTCCGGAAAATCGCAAACCGCGTTTGCACTGATGGGACTGCTGGCGAAAAATGGTCGCATTGGCGGCTCGGCGCAGTTCAACGGCAGCGAAATCCTCAATCTGCCGGAAAGCAAACTGAACAAGCTGCGCGCGGAACAGATTGCGATGATTTTCCAGGACCCGATGACATCGCTCAATCCGTACATGCGCGTCGGCGAACAGCTGATGGAGGTGCTGAAACTGCACAAAGGCATGAGCAGCGCCCAGGCGTTTGAAGAGTCGGTGCGCATGCTGGATGCGGTGAAAATGCCGGAAGCGCGCAAGCGCATGAAGATGTTCCCGCACGAGTTTTCCGGTGGCATGCGTCAGCGCGTAATGATCGCCATGGCGCTGCTGTGCCGGCCAAAGCTGCTGATTGCCGATGAGCCAACCACCGCGCTGGATGTCACCGTGCAGGCGCAAATCATGACGCTGCTGAATGAGCTGAAGCGTGAATTCAACACCGCCATTATCATGATCACTCACGATCTCGGCGTTGTTGCCGGGATCTGTGACAAGGTGCTGGTGATGTATGCCGGGCGCACCATGGAATATGGCCGTGCGCGCGATGTGTTCTACCAGCCGGCCCATCCGTACTCGATCGGTTTGCTGAGCGCGGTGCCGCGTCTTGACGCGGAGGGAGAGTCGCTGACCACCATTCCCGGCAACCCGCCCAACCTGTTGCGTCTGCCGCAGGGCTGTCCGTTCCAGCCGCGCTGCGCATATGCCATGGATATTTGTGCCAAATCACCGCCGCTTGAACCGTTTGCCGAAGGGCGCCTGCGCGCCTGCTTCAAACCGGTGGAGGAGTTAGTATGAGCACCGTAACTGAAGAGAAAAAAGTGTTGCTGGAAATCGCCGATCTCAAGGTGCATTTCGATATCAAAGACGGCAAGCAGTGGTTCTGGCAGCCGCCGAAAACCCTGAAAGCGGTGGATGGTGTCAGCCTGCGCCTGTATGAAGGCGAAACCCTCGGCGTGGTCGGTGAATCCGGCTGCGGCAAATCCACGCTGGCGCGCGCCATTATCGGCCTGGTGAAAGCTACCGATGGGCGCGTGGCGTGGCTGGGGCGCGATCTGCTGGGCCAGAGCCAGGAAGAGTGGCGTCAGGCGCGCAGTGACATTCAGATGATCTTCCAGGACCCGCTGGCCTCGCTCAACCCGCGTATGACCATTGGTGACATCATTGCCGAACCGCTGCGCACCTACTATCCAAAGATGCCGCGTCAGGAAGTGAAGGATAAGGTTAAAACCATGATGATGAAGGTCGGTTTGTTGCCGAACCTCATCAACCGCTATCCGCACGAGTTCTCCGGTGGCCAGTGCCAGCGTATCGGTATCGCCCGTGCACTGATTCTTGAGCCGAAGCTGATTATCTGTGATGAGCCGGTGTCGGCGCTCGACGTATCGATTCAGGCGCAGGTGGTCAACCTGCTGCAGAAACTGCAGCGTGAAATGGGCCTGTCGCTGATTTTCATCGCGCATGACCTGGCGGTGGTGAAGCACATCTCTGATCGCGTACTGGTGATGTATCTCGGCCACGCGGTTGAGCTGGGGACCTATGATGCGGTATATAACGATCCGCAGCATCCGTATACCAAAGCGCTGATGTCGGCGGTGCCGATTCCTGATCCGGACCTGGAGAAGAACAAGCAGATTCAGCTGCTGGAAGGGGAACTGCCGTCGCCGATCAATCCGCCATCAGGCTGCGTATTCCGTACCCGCTGCCCGATTGCCGGCCCGGAGTGCGCCAAAACCCGACCGCTACTGGAAGGCAGTTTCCGCCATGCGGTGTCCTGTCTGAAGGTTGATCCGCTATAAGAGCGGTGCCATAAACAACAACGCCGGGCAGTGCCCGGCGTTTTTTATGCGCTGCGGCTTATTCACGCCACAGAATATGACACAGCTTATGGTCTTTCTCGCGGCACAGCAGGATGCGCGCGAACACATCGGTAATCGGTTCGCCGTCCGCTTCACCGAGGCCGATCACCACTTCTGAGAAGAAGTCAGGGTTGAGATCGAAATCCACATGTTCCTGCCAGTCTTCGGATGGATCAAACAGCTCGGCGCCGCCGCGCTCTTCAAATTGCAGATTGAACAGAATGATGTCTGCCGGATCGAGGTTATCGCCTGCCAGCTCAAGAAAAATATCGTAAGCCTGTTCCAGCGTTTCATCTTCAGTAAGGCGATTATTTAAATCCATGGTCATTCCTGCTTGCCCTGAGGCGGTAATATTTTCGCTCGTTTTACAGTAAAGGGCTAAAGAAGTAAAACAGTCGTTCGACGATGCGCTGCCACCAGGCACGTTTTGCCCAGCGCGCGCCGTCCAGCAGACGTGAACGGGCGATATAATCATCCTGGACGGTGGCGAGATCGCTACCAAAGCCATCATCATCCACCACCAGCGTGATCTCGAAGTTGAGCCACAGGCTGCGCATATCCAGGTTCACCGTGCCCACCAGGCTGAGCTGACCGTCTACCAGCACGCTCTTGGTGTGCAACAGGCCATCTTCAAACTGATAGATTTTCACCCCGGCTTCCAGCAGTTCAGTGAAGAAGGCGCGGCTGGCCCAGCCGACCAGCAGCGAGTCATTGTGGCGCGGTACCACAATGCTCACCTCAACGCCACGCAGCGCGGCGGTACAGATGGCGTGCAGTAAGTCGTCGCTCGGCACGAAGTAGGGCGTGGTCATGATCAGCTGCTCGCGCGCCGAATACACCGCCGTCAGCAGCGCCTGATGAATCATGTCCTCCGGGAAGCCCGGACCTGAGGCGATCACCTGAATGGTGTGACCGCTCTCCTGCTCAAACGGCATCACATTGCCGTCCGGCGCCGGCGGCAGAATGCGTTTGCCGGTTTCGATTTCCCAGTCGCAGGCGTAGACGATGCCCATGGTGGTGGCCACCGGGCCCTCCATGCGCGCCATCAGATCAATCCACTGACCCACGCCAGCCTCCTGTTTAAAGAAGCGCGGATCCACCAGATTCATGCTGCCGGTATAAGCAATATAGTTATCGATCAGCACCACTTTGCGGTGCTGACGCAAATCCATGCGGCGCAGGAATACACGCCACAGGCTAACCTGCAATGCCTCGACCACATCAATACCGGCGTTGCGCATCATGCCCACCCACGGACTGCGGAAGAACGCCACGCTGCCGGCGGAGTCCAGCATCAGGCGGCAGTGCACGCCGCGCCGTGAGGCAGCCATCAGCGATTCCGCTACATCATCAGCCAGACCACCCGGCTGCCAGATGTAAAACACCATCTCAATATTATGGCGCGCCAGCTGGATATCGCGGATCAGCGCCTGCATCACGTCATCGGCGCTGGTCAGCAGCTGCAGCTGATTGCCTTTAACGCCGGCAATACCCTGACGATGACGGCACAGCTCGAACAGGGAACGCGCCACGTCGCTGTGTTCAGTCGCGAAAATGTGACGACACTGTTTCAGGTCGTTGAGCCATTTGGCGGTCGAGGGCCACATGGTGCGGGCGCGTTCTGCGCGACGTTTACCTAAATGCAGTTCGCCAAACGACAGATAGGCGATAATACCCACCAGCGGCAGAATGTAGATGATCAGCAGCCAGGCCATCGCTGAGGTCACCGCACGCCGCTTCATCAGGATGCGCAGCGTAACCCCGGCAATCAGCAGCCAGTAGCCAAACAGCAGCAACCAACTGATAAGGGTATAAAATGTGGTCATAAAGTGGACGTCCCGTTCGCGCTTTGATGGGCAAAGTTTACGTGTTGATCTGCGCCAGCGAAACCTTTAATCGTTGATGACGTTTCGATGAAGGTTTCGATTTGGCATTTTTAGCCAGATCACTATAATTCGTCGCGGGTTTAGCCAGTCAGAGAGGATGTGATGAGACGCAGCAGAAATGAAGTGGCCCGCTGGAGAATGTTACGCCAGGCGCATCGCCGTCGTGCCCGCTGGCTGGAAGGGCAGTCACGTCGTTATAAGCGCATCCATGCGATTCGTCATCAGATAGCGCAGCAGCAGCGCCGCTCCATCCTGTTTATCACGCAGAATACCTGAGCAATTAGCGCGGTCGTCAGTGGCCGCGTAATACCAGTGAAACATTTACTATCTGCAGGGCCGCCGCCAGTACCACCAGCATGACGATGTGCTGGCGCGCCTGACGCCAGCCCTGACGGCGCCACAGCCACAGCGCACGACCAATCAGCAGCAGCACCAGCACTAACAACAGAAGGGGCTGCCACTGCATCAGAACACCCGTTTAAACGGTTTAACCGTGACTTTATCGTACACGCCCGCGGCGATATACGGATCGTCATTGGCCCACGACTGGGCCGTTTCCAGCGATGAGAACTCGGCAACAATCACAGAACCGGTGAAACCAGCCGGGCCCGGCTCATTACTGTCGACGGCAGGCAGAGGACCGGCGACAATCAGACGCCCCTCATCCTGCAGCAATTGCAGACGCGCCAGGTGTGCCGGGCGCACAGAGTTACGTTTTTCCAGTGAATCTGCGGTATCTTCCGCATAAATGACGTAAAGCACGATGGGATACTCCCGTTAGACTTGCCGAATTTGCGAGACACGTTAAGTGATCGCTAAACAGAGTGCAAACGAAAGATAATGGGCGTGCGCTGCAACGCAGGCAGGGTTAAAAAGCGCCTTTCTTTTAGCCTTCAGTAGTGTGCTTATTGAAACTGATTGCTATTTGCATTTAAAATCAGCGCTTCACTCAATGAACATGACTGATATGACGACGTTGACTACGCCTTTTCCAACCCGAACGCCTGTGTCCGTGATTTTATCCGTGCTCCTTCACGGTTCGGTAATCGCCGGCATTCTTTATGCTTCATTTCATCAGACCATTGAGGTTCCTAAAGCGTCTCAGCCTATCAGCATTAGTATGGTAGCCCCCGAAGTGCAGCCTGAACCGGCACCGGCAGCAGTAACCCCGCCGCCGCCGCCCGAGCCGGAACCCGAGCCGGAAGTCGCGCCAGAGCCACCAAAAGCCGAGCCGGTGCCGATCCCTAAGCCGGAACCGAAACCTAAACCGAAGCCAAAACCGAAACCGAAGCCAAAGGTGGAGAAAAAGGCAGAGCCGAAGCCGCGCCAGCAGGTGAAGCCGCAGGAGAATCCGTTTAAACAGGACGCGCCTGCCGCGCAAACGCGCCCCTCGACGGCACCGAAGAGTAACCCGGCCCCGACGCAGACGGTGTCGGATGGACCGAAAGCGATGAGCGTCAGCAAGCCGGCGTATCCGGCGCGTGCGTTCGCGCTGCGCGTTGAAGGGCGGGTGCGGGTGAAGTTTGACGTGGACAGCGATGGGCGCGTCGATAACGTCGAGATTTTGTCTGCCGAGCCGCGCAACATGTTTGAGCGCGAAGTGAAGCAGGCGATGAAGAAATGGCGCTATCAGCCAGGGCGGCCGGGCAAAGGGCTGACGATGAACATCGTGTTCCGCATTAACGGCGGCGCGAACATCGAGTAAAGCCAGACAGGCAAAGAAAAAGCGGCCATTCCGGGCCGCTTTTTTATACGCTTAATTGCTCAGATTGGCCTGGCCTTCCGGCAGCGGGCGGGATTTCCCGCTGTTATCGACCGCCACGTAAACAAACACCGCTTCGGTGGCGCAGTAAGTCTGGCCGATCGGTTCGGACGACACTTTTTTAATCCACACTTCCACGTTGATGGTCATCGAGCTATTGCCGGTGCGGATGCAGCGCGCGTAGCAGCTCACCACATCGCCGACGGCGACGGGCTTGAGGAAGGTCATACCATCCACGCGCACCGTTACCACGCGACCTTTGGCAATTTCTTTAGCCAGTATCGCGCCGCCCATATCCATCTGCGACATCAGCCAGCCGCCGAAGATATCACCGTTGGCATTGGTATCTGCCGGCATCGCCAGGGTGCGCGAGACCATCTCGCCTTGCGGCAACTTATGTTTTTCGTCCATTGCTCAGTTCTTCTGCAGGTGAAGACAAGCCCGGCGGAGACCAGGCTGCATCGATTATTTTTGTTCTTGTTGCGGCATCTGTCGCCAGATATACAGGCCGCTTAACAGCGTAAACAGCAGGGTCAGGCCGGTAAGACCGAACACCTTAAAGTTAACCCAAAACGCCTGGGATAACCAAAACGCAACATAAATATTCGCCAGTCCGCAGGCCAGGAAGAACAGGGCCCAGGCGATATTCAGCCGACGCCATACCGCACCCGGCAGCTGCAGCTCTTTGCCAAGCATGGTCTGGATCAGCGGTTGCTGCATAAACCACTGGCTGTACAGCAGCGCCAGCGCGAACAGCGAGTAAATCACCGTGACTTTCCACTTGATGAACTCATCGTTGTGGAACACATAGGTCAGGGTGCCGAACACCGCAACCAGCACAAAGGTGAAAATGGTCATCTTTTCCAGCTTGCGGTACAGCACCCAGCTGACCACCAGCGCGATACCGGTCGCCACTACCAGCGCGCCGGAGGCGACGAAAATGTCGTACAGCTTGTAGAAAATAAAGAAAACTACCAGGGGAAGAAAATCGAGTAACTGCTTCATAGCGTTTCCAGTCAGGGGCAGGAGCGTTGAGTTACGGCGCCGCCGCGGGCGCCGTAACGCTTAACGTAACAGCATATACAGCCGGTACAAATAGATAATCAGAATGGCTGATACCAGGTTGCCCAGCGCGTTGAGCACCACCGAAGCGATATTGGCAGGCAGCACGGTCAGCGAGGAGAAGAAGAACATCAGCGCAATTTTCGCCAGCAGCCACAGAATAATCGCCGGGGCGATCACCTTAATGTTCTTCCATGCCAGACGCATACTGGCGCGCATCGCACTGAAAATGCCCATTTTTTCACTTGCCAGCATCACCGGCGCCAGCGACAGCAGAATCGCCAGAATCACACCCGGCACCATCAGTACCATAAAGCCCAGCTGAACCAGCAGGGTGATCAGGAAGGTCTGCACCAGCAGTTTCGGCAGCAGCGGTGCAGAGGCGCCAATCGCGCGCAGCGCGCTGACGCGCTGTCCACTGGATACCATCGGCAGCAGGCACAGCATGCCGCCCAGCAGCAGCGTGTTGCCAATCAGGGCAGCAAAAGTGCCGGCGGCAGAGGCGCGCAGCAGAATGCGTTGCTGATCCGGTGACATGTTCTGGACGATTTCAAACAGCGATGAGGCGCTGCTGTCGGTCTGGCTGAGCAGGGATAACTGATCCTCGCCCGGCGTCAGGGCGTGGCCAACAATCACGGTAATAAACGAGGTCAGCAAAGCCATCAGCACGATGGTGACCAGCTGATGGCGCAGAAAATTTCCTGTGTCACGGTATAACGAGCTTGCCGTGATAGACATGTACACTCCTTGAAGGAACCGGGTTAATTAACCCGGCGATTGTACATGTTCTGCAGGCAGGCTGGCACCCGGAATCCCATAACTTTCTGTCATCTCAGGTAAAGAAGGGTGAAAAAGCGCGGGTAAACCATAGCGCGCCCGCGCGCGATCGCAGGCGTCATTCGGCACGCCATTTTCGCCGGACATGGCGAACTCCCGGCACGGTGACGGCCGCTGCGCATAAATCCCACAGGAAACACAGCCGCCAATTTCACCCTGCAGCGCCACGCAGCGCGGGGCACGATCGTTGGTGCCGCGCATGTTGCGCATCATCAGGCTCAGGGGTTCTGTCAGTTCAACCGGCACCGCGCCACCGCCGTCGTCGGCTTCGGCCCAGTAAAAAGAAACGCGAAAATGGGCGCAGCAGGCGCCACAGGTCATACAGGGGTTAAGTAAATCGCTCATCTGATCGCCCGCCACTCCTGAGGCTTCGAACCAAAATCACAAAAGGGGAATAGCAACATAATCACGCCGTGTCATGGCGGCAACAGGATTTTTATGTCCGCTTGTAAAGGCAAAATTGATCTGAATCAATTCATTGTTTTATAAGTGATTAATTTGAATTGATGCTGATGATCTTTTCGCAAAAAAGGGGTAAATCTTGTGCCGCGATTAACCTCAATACCCTGTTTTCCGGCAAAGGAGTGATTATGAAACTGGCTAAATGCGCGCTGCTGCTGGCGCTGGCGATCCCGCAACTGGCACTGGCTCACCAGGCCGGTGATTTTTTTGTGCGCGCCGGTAGCGCGACCGTTCGTCCGACCGAAGGCTCTGATAATGTGCTGGGTATGGGCGGCTTCAGCGTCAGTAATGATACCCAGCTGGGTCTGACGTTTACCTGGATGGCGACCGACAATATCGGCGTTGAGCTGCTGGCGGCCACGCCGTTCCGCCACAAAGTGGGACTTGGCCCGACCGGCAACCTCGCTACCGTGCGTCAGCTGCCGCCCACCCTGATGGCGCAGTACTACTTTTTCGACAGCCAAAGCGCGCTGCGCCCTTACGTTGGCGTCGGGATCAACTACACCACCTTCTACGATGCGAAGTTCAACCAGACCGGGCAGGATGCGCAGCTGAGCGATTTGAGCGTGAAAGATTCATGGGGCGTGGCGGGTCAGGTCGGGCTGGATTATCAGATCAACCGCGACTGGATGCTCAACGCGTCATTGTGGTACATGGACATCGATACCGAGGTGAAATTCAAAGCGGCGGGCGAACAGCAGAATATCAATACCCGCATCGATCCGTGGGTGTTCTTCTTTGGCGCGGGCTACCGTTTCTGATTTTTACACCAGAAAGAAAAAGGGCGACCCGCAGGTCGCCCGTTTAGTTACTTAATCTGCATATTGTTGACGACGGATTTTACCCCCGCCACGTTACGCGTTACCGCAACCGCACGGTTGGCCATCTGCGGCGAGCTGACAAAGCCGCTCAGCTGTACTTTCCCTTTGAAGGTCTCAACGTTAATTTCTGTCGATTTCAGCGCCTCGTCATTCAGCAGCTGAGCCTTCACTTTGGTGGTAATGACCGTGTCATCGATGTAACCGCCGGTCCCTTCCTTTGTTGCTGTTGGTGCACAGGCACTTAAGGTGAGCGCCATCACTGCAGCCACTAAAAAACCCGCAACGACTTTGAACAATTTCATTGGTTATCTCCCTGTCATAGATGGTGGTGCACCGTAACGTGACGGCACGCTTAAGTGTGGGCCGTGCCTCGCATTTCGGCAACTCAGGCGCGATGAAAAAGTTTGTCGCAGGGGAGAAAAAAGGGGGCAGGAAGTAAGAAGGGCCCTGCAGCTTGTGCAGGGCCGTGCCAACTCAGCGGGTAGCCGCTTTGAGATCGCTGACGAACGTTTGCAGTTCGCTAAGCAGCGCCGTTGGGTCGTTCTGATTACGCTCGATGATTTTTACGATGGCCGAGCCGGAGATGGCTCCGGCGGCTCCGGCGGCAACGGCCTCTTTCACCTGACCCGGCTCAGAGATGCCGAAGCCCTGCAGCGGCGGCGCAGCATGATATTCGCGCAGCTTCTCGATCAGATGATGCAGCGGCAGGCTGGCGCGATTTTCCGCACCGGTAACGCCGGCGCGTGACAGCAGATAGGTGTAGCCACGGCCGTGCGAGGCGATTTCGCGCAGCAGATCGTCATCCGCGTTGGGCGGACAGATAAAGATCGGCGCAATGTTGTGACGCATCGCCGCCTGGCGGAATGGGGCCGACTCCTCCACCGGCACGTCTGCCACCAGCACCGAGTCAACGCCCACCGCAGCGCACTGCGCGTAGAAGTTGTCGATACCTCTGCTGAACACCAGGTTGGCGTACATCAGCAGGCCAATCGGCAGATCGGGGTATTTCTGGCGCACGGTGGCGAGCATTTCAAAACACTGCGCTACGGTGGTGCCGGCGGCAAAGGCGCGCAGCGTAGCGCCCTGAATGGTTGGTCCATCGGCCAGCGGATCGGAGAACGGAATGCCCAGCTCCAGCGCATCCGCACCGCCCGCGACCAGCGCATCAATAATTTTGAGCGACAGCGCCGGCGACGGATCGCCAAGGGTGACGAAGGGCACAAACGCGCCTTCCTGTTTCGCGGACAGACGTTGAAACAGCTGATTATAACGCTCCATCAGATCTCTCCCTTAGCTTTCAGAATATCGTGAACGGTAAAGATGTCTTTGTCGCCGCGGCCGGAAAGGTTCACCACCAGCAGCTGCTCTTTGTCCGGGTTTTCGCGGATCATCTTCAGCGCATACGCCAGCGCGTGCGATGACTCCAGTGCCGGAATGATGCCTTCGGCACGACACAGCGTTTTAAAGGCATCCAGCGCTTCATCATCCGTGATTGACACGTAGTCAGCGCGGCCGGTGCTGTTCAGGTGCGCATGCTGCGGACCGACCGACGGGAAATCGAGACCGGCAGAGATGGAGTAGGACTCTTCGATCTGTCCCTCTTCGGTCTGCATCATCGGCGCCTTCATGCCGAAATAGATGCCGACGCGACCGTGCTTGAGCGGCGCACCGTGCTCACCGGTGTCAATACCATGACCCGCAGGCTCCACGCCGATCAGGCGCACGCTGCTCTCTTCGATGAAGTCCGCAAACATGCCGATGGCGTTAGAACCGCCGCCGACGCACGCCAGTACCGCATCCGGCAGGCGACCCTCTTTTTCCAGAATCTGCGCTTTGGTCTCTTCGCCAATCATGCGCTGGAATTCACGCACAATGGTCGGGAACGGATGCGGGCCTGCGGCAGTGCCAAGCATGTAGTGCGCGGTTTCGTAGCTGCCGGACCAGTCGCGCAGCGCCTCGTTACAGGCATCTTTCAGCGTGGCCGAGCCGCTGTGTACCGGAATCACCTCCGCGCCCATCAGCCGCATACGGAACACGTTGGGTGACTGACGTTCAACGTCTTTTGCGCCCATGTAAATACGGCATTTCATGCCGAGCAGGGCACACGCCAGTGCCGACGCCACGCCGTGCTGACCGGCGCCGGTTTCCGCGATGATCTCGTTTTTGCCCATGCGTTTTGCCAGCAGCGCCTGGCCCAGCACCTGGTTAGTTTTGTGTGCGCCGCCGTGCAGCAGGTCTTCGCGCTTCAGGTACAGGCGGGTTTTGCTGCCTTTGGTCAGGTTGCTGCACAGCGTCAGGGCCGTCGGGCGACCGGCGTAATTTTTCAGCAGGTCAGTAAATTCTGCCTGAAACGCCGGATCGCGCTGTGCTTCAACAAAGGCCGTTTCCAGCTGACGCAGTGCTGGCATCAAAATCTGCGGCACATACTGGCCGCCGAATTCGCCAAAGTAGGGATTAAGTAATGTCGTCATCGTGTCCTCTTCCTTATCCGGCCCGCCCGCAGGCGGGCAGACGCAATTAATAGGCGCGCAGCGTGCGGAATACCGCCGCGACTTTGCTGGCATCTTTGATGCCCGGCGCGGACTCCACGCCGGAGTTGAAGTCGAGGCCGGCACAGCCGAGCTGAGCGGCTTCGACGCAGTTATCGGCGCTCAGGCCACCGGCCAGCAGCACATCAGCCAGGTCTTCACCCTGCAGCAGCGACCAGTCAAAGCGCTGACCGCTGCCACCCTGGCCATTATCCAGCACGTAGCGATCAACGTGCGGCCAGTCGCGTGGCGGCAACCGATCTTTAATGCTCAGTGCCTTCCAGATGCGCACGCTGGCTGGCAGCGCCTGGCGCAGTTCCGCGACGTAGGCTTTGTCTTCGTCGCCGTGCAGCTGAACGGCCGCAAGCGATAAACGCGAGGCTGACGTGACAACGTCACTGGTAGTCTGATTGCGGAACACGCCGACATACTTCAGTGGCGCAGCGGCGATCACCGCCTGCGCCTGCGCCTCGTTAACCTGGCGCGGCGAACCGGCGGCAAAGATCACGCCGCCATACAGCGCGCCAGCCTGATGCGCGGCCTGCGCATCTTCCGGGCGGGTCAGGCCGCACACCTTGTTATCGCCCAGTAGCACGCGGCGCACACCGGCGTCGAGGTCGTGCTCTTCCATCAGCGCCGAGCCAATTAAAAAGCCGTTAGCAAAATGGCTCAGCTCGCGTACCTGGGCGTAATTATGGATGCCGGACTCGCTGATCACGGTGACGCCATGGCTGAGACGCGGGGCCAGCTGACGCGTGCGATTCAGGTCAATCGACAAATCACGCAGATCGCGGTTGTTGATGCCGACCACTTTAGCTTCCAGCGCGATAGCGCGCTCCAGCTCTTCTTCGTTACTGACTTCGGTCAGCACGCCCATTTTCAGGCTGTGCGCCACCGCAGCCAGCTGACGGTACTGCTCATCATCCAGTACGGACAGCATCAGCAGAATGGCATCGGCCTGATAATGGCGCGCCAGGTAAATCTGGTAGGGATCAATAATAAAGTCTTTGCACAGCACCGGCTGCGTGATGGCGGCGCTGACCACCGGCAGGAAATCAAAGCTGCCCTGGAAATATTTCTCATCGGTCAGCACTGACACCGCAGAGGCGTAATGGCGGTAGATCCCGGCGATAGTCGCGGGATCAAAATCGGCGCGAATCAGTCCTTTAGACGGGGAGGCTTTTTTACACTCCAGAATGAAGACGGTGCGCGTGCCACGCAGCGCCTCGTAAAAATGACGCTCCGCCGGCTGCAGATCGTTCTGGAAGGAGGCCAGCGGCTGCTGCGATTTACGTGCTTCAACCCACAGGGCTTTATCCTGCACAATTTTCTCTAATACGGTGCCCTTGATACTCATTTCATCCTCTCGCTGCCAGTGCCACAACGCGCTCGTACGCCTGACCGCTGCGAATGGCAGCCATGGCGCGCTCAGCGTTATCGCGCAAATCTTCATTTCCGAATACTTTCAGCAACATTGCGACATTTACCGCAACGGCCTGCTCGTGGGCGGGCTGGCCTTTACCCTGGAGCAAACGCGTCAGAATGTCACGGTTTTCTTCCGGTGTGCCGCCGGCCAGCGCCTCTTTCGGCTGGAAGCTGAAGCCAAAGTCTTCCGGCGTCAGCTGGTAGCTGGTGATCTCGCCGTCACGCAGCTCAGCGACCTGGGTCGCACTGTGCAGCGCCACTTCATCCATGCCGCCACCGTGCACCACGGCAGCACGCTGGTAGCCCAGCACTTTCAGCGTCTGGGCGATGGGCAGCACCAGTTCCGGACTGTAGACGCCAATCACCGCCAGCGGTGGGCGCGCCGGGTTAATCAGCGGACCCAGCACGTTAAACAGCGTGCGGGTTTTCAGCTGCTGGCGCACCGGCATCGCGTGGCGGAAACCGCTGTGATACTGCGGCGCAAACAGGAAGCAGACGTTGAGATCGTCCAGCGCCTGCCGTGCCTGCTGTGCCGGCATGTCGAGATTGATACCGAAAGCGGCCAGCAGATCGGAAGATCCGGATTTGCTGGAGACGCTGCGGTTGCCGTGCTTGGCCACTTTCAGCCCGCAGGTGGCGGCGACAAAGGCGCTGGCCGTTGAAATATTAATGCTGTTGCTGCCATCACCGCCGGTGCCAACGATATCGGCAAAGGTATAGTCCGGACGCGGGAAAGGTCTGGCATCGGCCAGCAGCGCAGAGGCGGCACCGGCGATCTCTTCCGGGCGCTCGCCACGCACTTTCATGGCGATCAGCGCCGCTGCCAGCTGCGTCGGCTCCAGCTGTCCGGTAATAATCGCGCTGAACAGCTGGTGGCTCTCGGCCTGGCTCAGCGTTTGCGCCTGATACAGTTTTTCCAGAATAGTTTGCATCATCATCTCCCTGTTATTTCGCCAGCGCCCAGGCCAGTGTTTGCTCCAGCAGACGTGCGCCCTGCGTGGTGAGAATCGACTCAGGATGGAACTGGAAGCCGCACACGCGGTCCGTTTCGTGACGCACCGCCATCACCATGCCGTTGTAGCTGGCGTTAACCGTCAGTTCCGCCGGCGTATTGCTGCCCACCAGCGAGTGGTAACGCGCCACCGGCAGCGGGTTGCTGAGGCCGGTAAACATTGCCTCGCCATCATGGGTAATGGCGGAGGCTTTACCATGCAGAATTTCGCCCGCCTGGCCGACGTGCCCGCCGTAAGCTTCGACAATGGCCTGATGGCCGAGACAGATACCAATGATCGGCAGCTGACCGCGCAGCGCCTGTAACAGCTGCGGCATGCAGCCGGCATCTTTCGGTGCGCCAGGGCCGGGTGAGAGCATCAGCACCGGGTTTTCCATCTGCTGCAGGCGGTCGATCAGCACTTCTGCCGGGACGTTGTTGCGGTAAATCACCACGTTGTGGCCAAAAGTACGCAGCTGATCAACGAGGTTGTAGGTAAAGGAGTCGATATTATCGAGCAGCAGGATATCGGCCATCAGAAAATCTCCTTGCAGTGATGGGCAGTAGCGATGGCGCGCAATACCGCGCGGGCTTTGTTGCGGCTCTCATCCGCTTCAGCCTGAGGCTGAGAATCCAGCACCACGCCGGCACCAGCCTGCACGGTGGCGACGCCACCTTCCACCCAGGCGGAGCGGATGACGATGCAGGTATCAAGGTCGCCGCTGGCGGTGAAGTAGCCGACCGCGCCGCCGTAGCTGCCGCGCCGCGTGCCTTCTTTTTCCGCAATCAGCTGCATCGCACGCACTTTCGGTGCACCACTTAGCGTGCCCATGTTCATGCAGGCGCGATAGGCGTGTAGCACATCAAGATCGTTGCGCAGCGTGCCTACCACGCGGGACACCAGATGCATCACAAACGAGTAGCGGTCCACTTTGGTTAAATCCGCCACGTAACGGCTGCCGGGCACACAGATACGCGCCAGGTCGTTGCGCGCCAGATCCACCAGCATCAGGTGCTCAGCCAGCTCTTTATGATCGGTGCGCATTTCCAGTTCAATACGGCTGTCCAGGTCGCGATCCAGCGAGCCATCCGCATGGCGACCGCGCGGACGCGTACCGGCAATCGGGTAGATTTCGATCTGGCGTGAGCTGGCGTCATACTTCAGCGAGCTTTCCGGCGAAGCGCCGAACAGCGCAAAATCCTGATCCTGCATAAAGAACATGTACGGGCTGGGATTGCTGTTTTTCAGCGTATCGTAAGCCGCCAGCGGTGACGGGCACGGTAGCGAGAAGCGGCGCGACGGTACCACCTGGAAGATTTCGCCGATGCGAATGGCCTGCTGCAGTTCGCTTACCACGTTGCAGTAAGCTTCATCGCTCTGGCTGGTGCTCAGCGTCATTTGCTCGACGCGCTGCACCGGCAGCGCTGGCGCTGGCTGCGTCATCTGACCGTGCAGCTGTTCAATACGGCTCTGCAGACGCTGAAACTCGCTGGTGGACGGCGCAAACAGGCTGGCCTGCAGACGGGCGCTGCGCTGCTGATGATCGATCACCAGTAACGTTTCGGCGAGGTAGAAACAGTAGTCCGGGCAGCTTTGGTCATTGCGCAGCGGCGGCAGATCTTCAAATCCCGCCACCAGATCGTAGGCAAACAGGCCGCCCAGCAGCATGGCTTCACGTTCTTCGGCCGGGCTGTTTACCAGATGCGGAATCAGACGCAGCGCATCAAACACCGACAGCGCCTTCAGGCGGGAGTCTTCATCATGCAGACCCTCAACCGGCGTGAAATGCAGCTCACGTCCGTCCGGGCGAACGGCGATGCGCACCTCGGGGGGCAGTGCTTCGTCCAGCAGCGGCAGCAGCGCGCGGCCATTTTCCGACAGCGCCTGCAGGGTAACAACATTGCCCAGGGCGCTGATGCGCAGCGCGCTGTCGACAATCAGCAGGCTTTTCAGGTTCTGCTTGCTGTCGATATCGGCAGATTCAAGCAGCAGAGTTGCCGGACGTGCGCCGCATAATTGATGAAACACTGCGGCCGGATCTTCGCGGTAGGGCGCGGTACCGGTAATCAACTTCAATGTAGGTTTCGCATTAGCCATAATGGATTCTCTGAATTTCGCTCAAAAAAAAGCCCGCTCGGTGGCGGGCTCAGGTATCTGCACTGCGGTTACGCAAAATGTGCATGACGACGTCGCCCGTGAAAGGGATCATCGCGCCACCAACCATTAACATGCGTACCGATAAGAGCCATGATTAAATACCCGTTACGTGTGAACTTGTGTACTAGTTAACTGGTTCGGGTGAAAAAAGTCAATACCCTTTTTCAGTTACGGGCAAAATCGTTATCATGCCAGCCGGTTTAATGCAGTCGCTGGAGTGACCTTGTCAGATATCGCCCGTTTTCCACTTTATGATTTACACAGCCATACCCAGGCTTCTGACGGTTTGCTGACGCCGACCGCGCTGGTGCAGCGCGCCGTTGAGATGCACGTCGGCGTGCTGGCGATTACCGATCACGACAGCGTGGCGGGCGTTGCCGAAGCGCAGGCGGCGGTGCAGCAGCTTCAGCTACCGCTGCGGGTACTGGCCGGTGTGGAAGCGTCGACGCTGTGGGAAAACCACGAAATTCATATTGTCGGACTCAACGTTGATACGCAGCATCCGGCGTTAACTGCTTTTCTGGCGCAGCAGCACCAGTGCCGTATGGCACGTGCAGAACTGATTGCCGAACGGCTGGAGCGCGCGCGCATTCCTGACGCACTGGCCGGCGCTCAGCGTCTGGCGCAGGGCGGGGTGATTACCCGCGGGCATTTTGCCCGCTATCTGGTAGAGCTGGGCAAAGCCGATAACATGGCGCAGGTATTTAAAAACTATCTGGCGCGCGGCAAAACCGGCTACGTGCCACCACAATGGTGTACAATTAAACAAGCCATTGATGCTATTCATCATTCTGGTGGCGTGGCGGTACTGGCCCATCCTGCGCGCTACGGGCTGTCGGCCAAATGGCTGAAGCGACTGATTGCGCATTTTGCCGCAGAAGGCGGCGATGCGATGGAAGTGGCGCAGTGTCAGCAGGCACCGAATGAACGTACCCAGCTGGCGAGCTATGCGCGCGATAATCAGCTGGCGGCTTCGCAGGGGTCCGATTTTCACCAACCCTGTCCGTGGATTGAACTGGGGCGCAAGCTATGGCTGCCGGGCGGCGTGGAGCCGGTCTGGGAGCGTTTTCCCGCTTTAGCGCCGGTCAGATCGCACGTTGATGGGTGATATGAGGTTTTTATGAGTCAACTTTTTCACATTCATCCGGAAAATCCGCAGCCGCGTCTGGTTAATCAGGCGGTGGATTATCTCAATAAAGGCAGCGTTATTGTCTATCCGACCGATTCCGGCTACGCGCTGGGATGCCGTCTGGAAGAGAAGAATGCCATGGAGCGTATCTGCCGCATTCGTCAGCTCGATGGTAACCATAACTTTACCCTGATGTGCCGCGATCTTTCTGAGCTGTCGACCTATTCGCAGGTGGATAACAGCGCGTTTCGCATTCTGAAAAACAATACGCCAGGCAATTACACCTTCATTCTGAAGGCCACCAAAGAAGTGCCGCGTCGTCTGATGAACGACAAACGTAAAACCATCGGCCTGCGCGTACCGTCAAATCCGGTGGCGCTGGCGCTGCTGGAACGCCTCAATGAGCCGATGATGTCGACCTCACTGATGCTGCCAGGTAATGACTTCACTGAATCCGATCCGGAAGAGATCCAGCACAGCATCGGCAAGCTGGTGGATTTAATTATCGATGGCGGCACGCTGGGCCAGCAGCCAACCACCGTGATCGATCTCACCAGCGATGCGCCCGTCATCGTGCGTGAAGGGGCAGGCGATACCCGCCCGTTCCTGTAATTACGCCGGGCCGGGCGCTGTTTGTGGCGTCTGGCCAATATTGGCTTCCAGCCAGCGTTTGAAATCGCCGTACGGAATGTACAGCGAGACATCTTTTAAGATGACTTTTTTGCTGCGTACGTTAGCAATTTCATGGCTGTAACCCACAATCACCCCGCTGATTGTCTGGTCGGCATTATAGACAGCGCCGCCTGACATCCCCTGAACGACACCGGCATCGGAAGCCATTGCCATGCAGGGCTTTTTATTCCAGCGATTATTAATGGCGGTGCGCGCCAGATTAACGCCGCTCGACTCGACCGGCATCGCGGAAATAAAACTGTAGCCATACATTTTAATTGGCTCGCCCACCGCGCTGCTGCGGAATTTCGCCAGCGTATCCGGGCTGTTTTTATGATAAATAATCGCGACGTCGCAATAGGGGTGATAAGCCTTCACGCGCTGCACGGCGGTTTTGGCCACGTGCGCGGCAGTCAGACTGTATTCCGGCGTTAACGGAATGGTTGTACCGAGGATGCCCAAACCCAGTACCGTCGGGATGCCGGTCACGCTCATATCCACGTGCTGCAGCGCCGTACGACTGTACTCAGTATGGCCCACGGAACAGCCGCTCAGTGCCAGCGCTGCAAGCGCCGGCCAAAGCAGGGAGGTTCTCATGATGGCGGTCTTCATTTAATGTCCGTCAGCAAAATCCCTGGTGAAGACTTTCGACAGACAAATTAAATTCAATCCGTGAAACGATTAGCGCGCCATTTCCCGTGCGCGCCGGATTATATTATCAGGCCAGCTGTACCATTATTTGTTAATGGCTTGTTGTTTGGAAGCTTATAAAAAGTAATTAAAATAATTTCTGATACTGCTTAGCCGAATTCAGGATTAAATTTTACACAGTTTTCGCGGCAGAACAATTCATCATATTTAATCTTTATCAAATAAAAGCGAAAATACAGACTTAATCCAACCTGCAGCGCCAATCCGCTGTATAGCTGGTTCTGCTGGCTGCAATAAGCTTTACTAACACCATTGTTTAGTTCTTTGTGCTGATTTTGGTGTTTTGTGCCGATTTTCTGTTTGCACAACTGCGGCATGGCCGGGAACGCTGCGGGTAACAGACTGGTGAGCCTCTTTAATCTATTGCGGCACTAATCGGCGCAACATTAAATAAATAAACGGTCTCAGGCAAAACGGCGTAATTTCAGCGGGTTGCGCAGGCTATCATTACGCTCTTTACGCAAATCAATCAGAAATCTGAATCAATGACCTTGCTGCCCGCTTCAGCCTCCGGATCACAGGCGCTTTATTATCGGCAGAAAAGGAAAAGGTGTTAACGAAACTGTAGCTGGTGTAAAATCTCCGGCCGTCCGCGCTGGCACCTGGCGCGAAGCGGTCACAGATTCTGATACGGGACCTGGTAACGCCGGTATCTTACCTCTTCATTACCACGACGCCTGGGAAGGCGACAACGAGGCAGCTCCATGAGCGAGAAATTACAAAAAGTATTAGCGCGCGCCGGACACGGTTCTCGCCGTGAAATCGAAGCAATGATTTCAGCCGGACGCATCAGCGTCGATGGCAAACTGGCGACGCTGGGCGATCGCATCGAAAATGACAAAACCCTGAAAATCCGTATTGATGGCCATCTGGTATCGATTGCTGAATCGGCCACCGAGGTGTGTCGCGTACTCGCGTATTACAAACCGGAAGGTGAGCTATGCACGCGCAACGATCCGGAAGGGCGCCCAACAGTATTTGATCGTCTGCCGCGCCTGCGCGGTTCACGCTGGATTGCCGTCGGCCGTCTGGACGTGAACACCTGCGGTCTGATGTTGTTCACCACCGACGGTGAGCTGGCCAACCGCCTGATGCACCCAAGCCGCGAAGTTGAGCGTGAATACGCAGTGCGCGTATTCGGTGAAGTGGATGACGAAAAAGTGCGTCAGCTGAGCAAGGGCGTGCAGCTGGAAGACGGCCCGGCAGCGTTCAAAACCATCAAATTCGCCGGCGGCGAAGGCATTAACCAGTGGTACAACGTCACCCTGACGGAAGGGCGTAACCGTGAGGTGCGTCGTCTGTGGGAAGCGGTTGGCGTGCAGGTTAGCCGTCTGATGCGCGTGCGCTACGGCGATATTCAGCTGCCAAAAGGTCTGCCGCGCGGCGGCTGGATGGAGATGGAACTGCCGGCGGTCAACTACCTGCGTAAGCTGGTGGGACTGCCGGAAGAGACGGTGACCAAAGTGGCGGTCGAGAAAGATCGTCGCCGCACCAAAGCGAACCAAATCCGCCGGGCGGTGAAACGTCATAGCGCGGTAAGCAATAACAGCCCGCGTCGCAACAGTAATAAACGCGGTTCCTGATGCTCCCTGACGCCGCGCCTGCGGCGTCAGTTTTACCAGTCGATTCCCTGCTGTGCCTGAATTCCAGCGTCGAACGCGTGTTTGACCGGACGCATCTCGCTGACGGTATCCGCCAGTTCCAGTAGCGTGCGGTGACAGCCGCGCCCGGTTATGATCACACTTTGCTGCGGCGGACGCTGCTGCAGTGCAGTGACCAGCTCATCCAGATCGAGATAATCCATACTCACCATGTAGGTGATTTCATCCAGTATCACCAGATCCAGCGACGCGTCTTGCAGCATGCGTCTGGCGTGTTGCCACACCTGCTGGCAGGCGGCCGTATCGCTGGCACGGTTTTGCGTCTCCCAGGTAAAGCCGGTGGCCATCACCTGAAACTCCACGCCGTGCTGCGCCAGCAGATTACGTTCACCATTGGGCCATTCGCCCTTAATAAACTGCACGGCAGCCACGTTTTTACCGTGGCCGCAGGCGCGCAGCGCGGTGCCAAAAGCGGCGGTGGTTTTACCTTTGCCGTTGCCGGTAAACACCATCAGGATGCCGCGCGTTTCGGTGGCGGCGGCGATGCGGGCGTCAACCTGTTCTTTCAGCCGCTGCTGGCGTTGCTGGTGACGATCGCTCATGCGCTGGCCGGTCCCGGCTTGCGCCCCGGTTGTGCATCGTAGCTGATGCCGGTTTTACGGCGGCTGTCATCGCCCATCAGATAGAGGTAGAGCGGCATCAGGTCGGCCGGGGTTTTCAGCAGGCTGGCATTCTCCTCCGGGAAGGCGCTGGCACGCATTTTGGTGCGCGTGCCGCCGGGATTGATGCAGTTCACCCGAAGATGGCGGTTTTTATACTCATCGGCCAGCACCTGCATCATGCCTTCGGTGGCGAATTTCGACACGGCATACGCGCCCCAGCCTGCGCGGCCGGTGCGGCCCACGCTGGAGGTGGTGAACACCAGCGAACCGGCGTCGGATTTCAGCAGCAGCGGCAGCAGCGCCTGCGTTAAATAGAAGGTGGCGTCGAGATTGATTTGCATCACCTGCTGCCAGACCGCCGGATCGAGTTCCGCCAGCGGCACGATCTCACCGAGAATGCCGGCGTTATGCAGCACACCATCCAGCCGCGGCACCAGCGCGGCAACCTGTTGTGCCAGCTGCTGGCAGCTTTCCGGTGTGGCGTGCGCCAGATCCAGCAGCAGCGTAGCCGCGGGCTGTTTATTGAGCTGACTAATCGCCTCAGCGGTTTGCTGCAGCGTGGTGGCATTGCGGCCGAGCAGAATCACGCGCGCACCGTAGCGCGCATAGGTCAGGGCGGCTTCACGGCCGATGCCGTCGGAAGCACCGGTCACGAGAATGATGCGATTGTCCAGCAGGTCGCTTTTCGGTTGATAATGCACAGCGATGTCCTTTGCAGGTCAGAGGGTTTTTTGGCTTTATGCCTCAATTTGGCGCAAGGTGCAATCGCCGCAACGCGCATTCTGTGCCGCCTGCCGGCATTTCAGGCGACGAATGGCATCAAAGCGGGTAAACTCAGGGTTTGACTGTAATTCACTGTTTAATAAGGCGGCAGAATGGATTTACTCTCCAGCTATGGATTATTTCTGGCCAAGGCCGTCACCGTCGTGGTGGCGATCGCAGCTATTGTACTGATTGTGCTAAATGCCGCGCTGCGTAAACGTCACAGCGGCGGTCAGCTGCGCTTAACCCATCTCGACGAAGCCTATCGTGAGATGAAAGAGGACCTGCAGCTGGCGAAGATGAAGCCGCAGGCGCAAAAAGTGTGGCTGAAGCAGCATAAGAAAGAAGAGAAACAGAAAGCCAAAGCCGAAAAGCGCAATGCCAAAACCGGTGTAACTGAAGCGGCGAAGCCGACTCTCTATGTGCTGGAGTTCAAAGGCAGTATGGACGCCGGCGAAGTCAGCTCGCTGCGCGAAGAGATCTCTGCGGTGCTGGCGGTGGCACAGCCGGGTGATGAAGTGCTGCTGCGGCTGGAAAGTCCCGGTGGCGTGGTGCACGGTTATGGCCTGGCCGCGTCGCAGCTACAACGTCTGCGTGATGCGGGGCTGCAGCTGACGGCGGTAGTGGATAAAGTTGCCGCCAGCGGTGGCTACATGATGGCCTGTGTCGCGGATCGCATCGTGGCGGCGCCGTTCTCCATCATTGGTTCTATCGGCGTGGTGGCGCAAATCCCCAACTTTAACCGTCTGCTGAAGCGCAACGATATTGATGTGGAGCTGCACACTGCCGGCCAGTACAAGCGTACGCTGACGCTGTTTGGTGAGAATACCGAGGAAGGGCGGGAGAAGTTTCAGGAAGACCTGAATGAAACCCATCAGCTGTTTAAAGATTTTGTGCATCAGATGCGTCCGGCGCTGGATCTGGACAAAGTGGCGACGGGCGAACACTGGTATGGCCGTCAGGCGCTGGATCTGGGGCTAATTGATGAGATTGGTACCAGCGATGCGCTGATCATTGCGCGTATGGACCGTTTTAGCGTGCTGGGCGTGCACTTCGCGCGTAAGAAAAAGATGATTGATCGCGTGACCCACAGTGCGAGCGTTGCAGCCGAGCGGCTGATTCTGAAAATCTGGCAGCGCGGTGATAAACCGCTGTTGTGAAGCAACCCGGCGAAGGCCGGGTTTTTTTATGCCAGGTGATACTGCGCGGAGAGCACCACGGCAAGGTGCTTAAACACGTTAAACACCGCCGTGGTTTTGGCGGTCGGCAACCCTTCATCGTCGAGGAACCACGGGCCGCGAAACACCAGAACCTCGCCCTGCTGAATCACCTCAGTGGCTTCCATGCCAGCAAAATATTCATCGTGCTGCTGAATGAGCTGATTAGCGATTTCCAGTAGCGCCTGGCGTGAAATGGATTCCGTTTCTGCTGACATTTTTCACCTCTTTTTTGACAGCGAATTTTCTCCTTCTATATTACTTGCCTGTCGGTGCGTTCAGCAAATCAGCGTTCGGTCAGAAAACTGGCGAGAAATTAAACAGAATGCTAATTAAGTTGCGTAACAGATTTTATCAGGTAGAGTGTGGGCGATTCAGCTTTCAGGGAGATCACACCAGGATGTGTGATACCGTCAGACGGAAAACTCGCTCTTAATCATCAAGTTGCAAATGCCGATGCAATCTGACCAGAGATTGTCCCCGCTGGCTTGAAAAGCAAAAAGTCAGCAGCAATATTGAACCCATTGGGTTTTGGGGCTGCCAATCCTCTCCCGTTTATCAGGACGTTTCAATTAGGTAAAGGTACATATGGGTAAAGCACTCGTCATCGTTGAGTCCCCGGCAAAGGCCAAAACAATCAATAAATACCTCGGTAATGACTACGTGGTGAAATCCAGCGTCGGTCATATCCGTGATTTGCCGACCAGTGGTTCAACGGCCCGTAAAAGTGCCGACGGGGAAAAGGCGAAAACCGGCAAGAAAGTAAAGAAAGATGAAAAGGCCGCGCTGGTTAATCGCATGGGCGTTGACCCGTGGCACGGCTGGGAAGCGGACTATCAGATTCTGCCCGGCAAGGAAAAAGTCGTCTCCGAACTGAAGAACCTGGCTGCCGATGCCGACCACATCTATCTCGCAACCGACCTTGACCGCGAAGGGGAAGCCATTGCCTGGCACCTGCGGGAAGTGATCGGCGGCGATGACAAACGCTTCAGCCGCGTGGTGTTTAACGAAATCACCAAAAATGCGATCCGTCAGGCGTTCGAGAAGCCGGGCGAACTGAATATTGAGCGCGTCAATGCGCAGCAGGCGCGTCGTTTTATGGACCGCGTGGTGGGCTATATGGTCTCACCGCTGCTGTGGAAAAAAATTGCCCGTGGCCTGTCGGCCGGACGCGTGCAGTCGGTTGCCGTGCGCCTGGTGGTGGAGCGCGAGCGCGAAATCAAAGCCTTCGTACCGGAAGAGTACTGGGAAATTGACGCCGATCTGTCGACGCCGAAAGGCGATGCGCTGGCGGTCAGGGTGACGCATCAGGGCGATAAAGCGTTCCGCCCGGTGAACCGCGAGCAAACCGAAGCGGCCGTGGCCATCCTGGAAAAGGCGCGTTACGCCGTTCTGGATCGTGAAGACAAGCCGACCAGCAGCAAACCGTCGGCGCCGTTTATCACCTCGACGCTGCAGCAGGCGGCGAGCACCCGCCTTGGTTTTGGCGTGAAGAAAACCATGATGATGGCGCAGCGTCTGTATGAAGCGGGTCACATCACCTATATGCGTACCGATTCCACCAACCTGAGTCAGGATGCGGTGGCGATGGCGCGTGGCTACGTGGAGAAAAAATTCGGTAAGAACTACCTGCCGGATGCGCCCAACACCTACGCCAGCAAAGAGAATTCACAGGAAGCACACGAAGCGATTCGTCCTTCTGATGTCAACGTTGCCGCCGAGCAGCTGAAGGATATGGAAGCGGATGCGCAGAAGCTGTATCAGCTGATCTGGCGCCAGTTCGTGGCCTGCCAGATGGTGCCTGCGCAATATGATTCCACCACGCTGACCGTCGGCGCGGCAGATTTCAAACTGAAAGCGAAAGGGCGTACGCTGCGTTTTGACGGCTGGACCAAAGTGATGCCGGCGCTGCGTAAAAATGATGAAGATTTGACGCTGCCGCCGGTGAACGTAGGCGACACGCTGGATCTGAAATCCCTGCTGCCGGGCCAGCACTTTACCAAGCCACCGGCGCGCTTCAGCGAAGCTTCGCTGGTACGCGAGCTGGAGAAGCGTGGCATTGGCCGTCCGTCTACCTATGCTTCGATCATTTCCACCATTCAGGATCGCGGTTACGTGCGGGTGGAAAACCGCCGTTTCTACGCCGAGAAGATGGGGGAGATTGTTACCGATCGTCTGGAAGAGAACTTCCGTGAGCTGATGAATTATGATTTCACCGCGCACATGGAAGACAGTCTCGACCAGGTTGCGAATAACGAAGCGCAATGGAAAGCGGTGCTGGATTCATTCTTCAGTGATTTCAGCCAGCAGCTGGAGCAGGCGGAGAAAGATCCGGAAGAGGGCGGCATGCAGCCGAACCAGATGGTGCTGACCTCCATCGACTGCCCAACCTGCGGACGCAAAATGGGGATTCGTACCGCCAGCACCGGCGTGTTCCTGGGCTGTTCCGGTTATGCACTGCCGCCGAAAGAGCGCTGCAAGCAGACCATTAACCTGATCCCGGAAAACGAAGTGCTTAACGTGCTGGAAGGCGATGATGCCGAAACCAACGCGCTGCGCGCCCGTCGTCGCTGCCAGAAGTGCGGCACCGCGATGGACAGCTACCTGATCGATAACGGCCGTAAACTGCACGTCTGTGGTAATAACCCGGAGTGTGACGGTTATGAAATCGAGCAGGGTGAATTCCGTATTAAAGGTTATGACGGTCCGATTGTTGAGTGCGAAAAATGTGGCTCTGAAATGCACCTGAAGATGGGGCGTTTTGGTAAGTACATGGCCTGTACTAACGACGAGTGTAAAAATACACGTAAGATTCTGCGTAACGGCGAAGTTGCGCCGCCGAAAGAAGATCCGGTACCGCTGCCGGAGCTGCCGTGCGAGAAATCGGATGCGTATTTTGTGCTGCGTGACGGAGCTGCAGGCGTGTTCCTGGCCGCTAATACCTTCCCGAAATCGCGTGAAACCCGTGCGCCGCTGGTGGAAGAACTGCAGCGCTTTGCTGATCGTCTGCCGGAGAAACTGAAGTATCTGGCCGAAGCGCCGGCAGTGGACCCGGAAGGCAATAAAACGCTGGTGCGTTTTAGCCGTAAGACCAAACAGCAGTATGTTGCCTCAGAAAAAGAGGGCAAAGCGACCGGCTGGTCGGTTTTCTATATCGACGGTAAGTGGCAGGAAGCGAAGAAGTAATCACCCCTACAGGCCAGCGTTCGCTGGCCTTTTTCCCATCCTTATAGCTAATCGTTCTACATTCTTACGTTAACTGATATAGTAGTTATAGCTTATTGCATTTTGCTGACTCGCTTTCCCTCATTATTACGCCATCAGGGCGGATACACGCCTGCAGGGAATGCACCTCTGTCGCTATCGGGAAGATATAACTATGAAATTGCAGCAGTTGCGTTACATCGTTGAAGTCGTTAACCACAACCTCAATGTCTCCTCCACGGCAGAGGGGCTGTATACCTCGCAACCGGGCATCAGTAAGCAGGTGCGCATGCTGGAAGATGAGCTGGGCGTGCAGATTTTTGCCCGCAGCGGCAAACATCTGACGCAGGTGACGCCAGCGGGTGAAGAGATTATCCGTATTGCCCGCGAAGTTTTGTCCAAAGTGGATGCGATCAAATCGGTTGCCGGTGAACACACCTGGCCAGATAAAGGATCGCTGTACGTGGCCACGACCCATACTCAGGCGCGTTATGCACTGCCTGGCGTAATCAAAGGTTTTATCGAACGCTATCCGCGCGTTTCCCTGCATATGCATCAGGGCTCGCCCACACAAATTGCTGAGGCGGTCTCCAAAGGCAATGCCGATTTCGCCATTGCCACCGAAGCGCTGCACCTGTACGACGACTTGATTATGCTGCCGTGCTATCACTGGAACCGTGCCATTGTGGTCACGCCGGATCATCCGCTGGCGGGGAAATCCAATGTGTCGATTGAGGAGCTGGCTGATTTCCCGCTGGTAACTTACACCTTCGGTTTTACCGGCCGCTCAGAACTGGATACTGCGTTTAACCGTGCCGGTTTAACGCCGCGTATTGTTTTTACCGCAACCGATGCCGACGTGATCAAAACCTACGTGCGTTTAGGCCTGGGGGTTGGGGTGATTGCCAGCATGGCGGTGGACCCGGTTTCCGATCCGGATCTGGTGCGCATTGAAGCTTCAGAAATCTTCACCAATAGCACCACCAAGATTGGTTTCCGGCGCAGCACCTTCCTGCGCAGCTATATGTATGATTTCATTCAGCGCTTCGCACCGCATCTGACGCGAGACGTGGTGGACGCCGCTGTGGCGCTGCGTTCAAACGAAGATATCGAAGCGATGTTCCGTGATATCAAGCTTCCTTTCAGGTAATCACCTAACTCATTATTTTTGCGGGATGTCCAGCGACTTCCCGCACACCTCCCGCCGCTTAGCACCAGCAGAACCTCAAAAAATTCCATTATTTTTTTGTAAATGAAACATACGTCACATGTTTTTTCATTGTTATTTATTAAATGCGAATCAGTACACAATTTTTACTTTGCCGCTTTGCGGACTGCCAGGAATATTCCCATACTCCAGTTAAGAGCTGATGAGAAAGGGCTTTTTAACTGGCTCGTTAAATTAAACTCAAATTTAGAGTGGATCTAATTTTGGTTTAAGCCAAATTTACAATGTAACTATTAAATTAATAGTTTGCAGCGTGCTTAAATTTATCTCATCAGTTTTGGCGGTTTTGATAAATAGCGTTAATCGTTGTGCTCAATAAAAATAACTGGATTTTTGGACTTAACAAGTTTAGGATTCGTCCTAAATCTTCATCGTTGTTATCAATCGTTTTATTGAGAGTGATTATCAAAAACTATGACTACGAGATTAACTGTACAACCGGACTTCCGGGCTAAAAGCACTAAGGTAGAGCGTTCAGGTAACATCCGTCGCAAAGCCTGGTTGACTGTCTTCGCTGCTTCAGCACTGTTCTGGGTAGTGGTGGCGTTAATGATTTGGCGTATGTGGGGTTAAGCAATGTGGGCAAATACACTCAGTCGTAAATTTCCGGTCGCTGCGCGTCAGCCCAAAGCACCGGTGTGCAAAGCCAAAGAAGCGCCTGCTGAACCGCAAGTGGCAATCCCGGCTTCCTGGGAACTGAGTGAACAGCAGCGCAGCTTTATTGAATCATTCATGGATCCGAAGTCTAAATAACGCAGTCTGCGTCCAATTCTTATTAAGACATACTGTCGCGCATTTTTACCGGACTCTCCGGTGGGCACGTTAAAAGCCCGTCCTTTAACACTCAGCATCTAAAAAAACGGTGTCATCAGTACAACGCTGAAGACGATGGCTTTTTGTTGCCCGCGATCCGGGAGGAGTGACAGATGAATACCACAACTTTTTCATGGCTCAGCGTTTATGCCTTCTCAATGGCCTTTTGGGCTGCGGCCGTCTGGGCCGTCCTGTAATTCGCTAATCCTGCCAGTTAACGCTTTCTGAATGCCCTGACACTAGTCAGGGCATTTTTCGTTGCGGTTTTGTGTGTCAATTCGTGTTGTTATCAAAACGTTAACGAAAATGTGGTCTATCTTTAAGCTAAACCTTGCACTCTCTGAGGTTTAGCAGAAGAGCCCATAAAAGGAGGAGTTATGTCGTTAACGTTACGTGAGCAGAGTCAGGATGCGCTGGAAGTAGGGGCAAAAAAATATCATTACTACAGCTTGCCGAAAGCCGCTCAGCAGGTCGGTGATATCGATCGCTTACCAAAATCCCTTAAGGTTCTGCTGGAAAACCTGCTGCGCTGGCAGGATGAAGATTCCGTAACGGCAGCAGATATTCAGGCGCTGGTGGCGTGGCAGCAAACTGCACATGCCGATCGCGAAATTGCTTATCGTCCGGCGCGCGTGTTAATGCAGGATTTCACCGGCGTACCGGCCGTGGTTGACCTGGCGGCGATGCGTGAAGCCGTTAAGCGGCTGGGCGGTGATGTGGCGAAAGTTAACCCGCTGTCACCGGTCGATCTGGTGATTGACCACTCGGTCACGGTCGACCACTTTGGCGATGACGATGCGTTTGAAGAAAACGTGCGCCTGGAGATGGAACGCAACCACGAACGCTACGTTTTCCTGCGCTGGGGGCAAAAAGCCTTTAACCGTTTCCGCGTCGTGCCGCCGGGCACCGGTATCTGTCATCAGGTCAATCTGGAGTACCTCGGTAAAGCCATCTGGCATGAAACGCTGGACGGCAAAGAAGTGGCTTATCCGGATACGCTGGTCGGCACCGATTCTCATACCACCATGATTAACGCCCTGGGCGTGCTTGGCTGGGGCGTAGGCGGCATTGAAGCTGAGGCCGCCATGCTGGGCCAGCCGGTTTCAATGCTGATTCCCGATGTGGTGGGTTTCAAGCTGACCGGCAAACTGCGCCCCGGTATCACCGCCACCGACCTGGTATTAACCGTGACGCAGATGCTGCGCAAGCACGGGGTGGTCGGTAAGTTTGTCGAATTCTACGGTGACGGACTGGCCGATCTGCCGCTGGCGGATCGCGCAACCATCGCCAACATGGCACCGGAATATGGCGCAACCTGCGGTTTCTTCCCGATTGATGAAGTAACGCTCAGCTACATGACGCTCACCGGGCGCGATGCGCAGCAGGTTGAGCTGGTGGAAGCCTATGCAAAACAGCAGGGGCTGTGGCGTAAACCGGGCGATGAGCCCATCTTCACCAGCACGCTGGCGCTGGATATGGCAGAGGTAGAGTCGAGCCTCGCCGGTCCGAAACGTCCGCAGGACCGCGTCTCCCTCGGCGACGTACCGGCGGCCTTTGAAGCCAGTAACGAGCTGGAAGTGAATCACGCGCAGAAGCCGCATAAAACGGTCAGCTATCTGGACAGTGAAACCGGCGACCGCATCCAGCTGGATGATGGCGCCGTGGTGATTTCGGCGATTACGTCCTGTACCAACACCTCCAACCCCAGCGTATTGATGGCGGCTGGCCTGCTGGCGAAAAAAGCCGTCGAGCGCGGGCTGATGCGCAAACCCTGGGTAAAAGCCTCGCTGGCACCAGGATCAAAAGTGGTGTCGGATTATCTCGCCGTGGCGCAACTGACCCCGTATCTTGATGAGCTGGGCTTTAACCTGGTGGGTTACGGCTGCACTACCTGCATCGGTAACTCCGGCCCGCTGCCGGATGAGATCGAAAGCGCGATCAAAGCGGGCGATTTGACGGTGGGTGCCGTGTTGTCCGGCAACCGTAACTTCGAAGGGCGCATCCATCCGCTGGTGAAAACCAACTGGCTGGCGTCTCCGCCGCTAGTGGTGGCGTATGCGCTGGCGGGCAATATGAAGATCAACCTGCAGACTGATCCGATCGGTCAGGATCAACAGGGCAATGACGTCTATCTGAAGGATATCTGGCCATCGCCGGAAGAGATTGCCGCCTCGGTGCAGAAAGTTACCAGCGACATGTTCCATAAAGAGTACGCCGAGGTGTTCGACGGCACGCCCGAGTGGCAGCAGATCAAAGTCAGCGAAGCCGCTACCTATGACTGGGACGAAGGCTCCACCTATATTCGTCTGTCACCGTTCTTTGACGATATGGAAAAAACGCCGCAGCCGGTGCAGGACATTCACGGCGCGCGCATCCTGGCGATGCTCGGTGATTCGGTGACAACCGACCATATCTCCCCGGCTGGCAGCATTAAAGCGGAGAGTCCGGCGGGGCGTTATCTGCTGGCGCACGGCGTTGAGCGTAACGACTTCAACTCGTATGGCTCACGACGCGGCAACCACGAAGTCATGATGCGCGGTACTTTCGCTAACATCCGTATTCGCAACGAAATGGTGCCTGGTGTCGAGGGCGGTTATACCCGGCACTATCCGAGCCAGGAACAGCTGGCTATCTACGATGCGGCGATGAAGTATCAGGAGGAGGGCGTGCCGCTGGCAGTGATCGCCGGGAAAGAGTACGGCTCCGGCTCCAGCCGCGACTGGGCGGCGAAAGGTCCGCGTCTGCAGGGCGTGCGCGTGGTGATTGCCGAATCGTTCGAGCGTATTCACCGCTCTAACCTGATCGGCATGGGCATTTTACCGCTGGAGTTCCCGGCGGGCGTGACGCGTAAGACGCTACAGCTGACCGGGGAAGAGCGGATCGACGTGGCAAATCTGGCGCAGCTACAGCCCGGCTGCAGCGTCCCGGTAACGCTGACGCGGGCTGACGGCAGTCAGCAGACGCTGGAAACCCGCTGTCGTATCGATACCGGTAATGAGCTGACCTATTACCAGAACGACGGCATCCTGCATTACGTGATACGCAATATGCTCAACTAAAAAACAAAGCCGGGCATGCCCGGCTTTATTAATTGACGCTGAAAATGCATGATGCGAGGGCGCTATGGCGTGCGCGCACCGCCGCGTTACGATTTCGGCAGCAGATGTCCCATCTTCTCGGCTTTCGTATCGAGATAGTGCGCATTTTTTGGGTTACGGCCAACGATCAGCGGCACGCGCTCAACGATATTGATACCCGCTTCTGACAGGATCTCCACTTTGCGCGGATTGTTGGTCAGCAAACGCACTTCATTGATGCCCAGCAGTTTAAACATGTCGGCGCACAGGGTGAAATCACGCTCATCGGCGGCAAAGCCCAGCTGATGGTTTGCTTCCACCGTGTCGTAGCCTTTGTCCTGCAACGCATAGGCGCGAATTTTGTTCAGCAGCCCGATGTTACGGCCTTCCTGACGATGGTACAGCAGCACGCCGCGTCCTTCTTCCGCAATGGCGGTCAGCGCCGCTTCCAGCTGGAAGCCGCAGTCGCAGCGCAGGCTGAACAGCGCATCGCCGGTGAGACATTCGGAGTGGACGCGCGCCAGCACCGGATTGTGATCGCTAATATCACCATAAACCAGCGCGACGTGGTCGTGGCCGGTTGCCAGTTCTTCAAAACCAACCATCAGGAAATCTCCCCATGGCGTGGGCAGTTTGGCTTCTGCTACCCGTTTCAGCTGCATGTGACTCTCCAGAACCTTCAGAGGATGCGCTATCATCATGATAACGCACGGGCCCGACTGGCCCGACGAAACTGCCGATATTGTGCCACAACCTGAACCAGGGCCGCTAATCAGTCAGAGTGATTGTAGTGATAAAGCACAATTATCTAAGCCGCAACGGGTATGTTATTCTTTTTTCAACTAAAGTTATGCAATACGCCTGTCAGGTCGTGAAACAATAAAGGGACGAAATGTTAAAAATTGTGCAACGCACCACGCTGGGCGCGTTTTTATTACTGCTGATGCCGCTGGGCGTATGGCTTTCCGGCTGGCAGTGGCAACCGGGGGAGAGCGGGCATCTGTTGCGCGTGCTGTTCTGGATCACCGAAACCGTCACCAGTCCGTGGGGCACGCTGACCAGCCTGATTCTGAGCGGCTGGGTATTGTGGTGCCTGCGCTTTCGCCTCCGGCCGGCCATTCTGTTGTTGATTATCATGAACGGCGCGATTCTTGCTGGTCAGTCGACCAAAACCTTTATTAAAGAGCAGGTGCAGGAGCCGCGGCCGTATGTGATCTGGCTTGAGCACAGCCACGGCGTCAACGAACAGCAGTTTTATCAGCTGAAACGGCAGCAGCGCGGCGAAATGGTGTCCGCCTTGCTCGCCAATGACACAAAGCTGCCCGCCTGGTTAAAAAATCACTGGGCGTTTGAGACGGGCTTTGCTTTTCCGTCTGGCCATACCATGTTTGCCGCCAGCTGGGCGCTGCTGGTGATTGGCCTGTTATGGCCGCGCCGGCACGTTGTCACAGTGGTGGTGCTGTTTGTCTGGGCTACGCTGGTCATGGGCAGCCGGCTGGTACTGGGCATGCACTGGCCGCGCGATCTGGTGGTCGCGACGCTAATCTCGTGGCTGCTGGTGACGCTGGCAACCTGGCTGGCGCAGCGCTTTTGTGGCCCGCTCAGCGTGCCGCCGGAAGAGCAGCGTGAGATTGCCGGGCGCGATGACGGATTGTAATTTCTCCCTTTGCCCCCATATGATTGATTGTACTTGCAGAAAGGGCACTAACTGCTGCGCGGATAAGCAGCAACGGCGGCACTTTTTTGGCATACTCTACCGGATAACCTCACGACAGGACGCATTGTGAAATATTTGCTGATTTTTCTCGTGGTTTTGGTCATTTTCATCATCTCCGTCACGCTCGGAGCGCATAATGACCAGATTGTCACCTTCAACTATCTGCTGGCGCAGGGCGAATTCCGCATTTCAACCTTGCTGGCCTGCCTGTTTGGTGCCGGATTTTTGCTGGGCTGGGCGATCTGTGGCCTGTTCTGGCTGCGCATTCGTGTTTCGCTGGCGCATGCACAGCGCAAACTGAAACGTATGCAGGCGCAAAATGAACAATCTGCTGCGGTAAATAGCACCTCCACTGCAGTGCGTCGGGATTAATGTTCGATGCTTGAATTGCTGTTTCTGCTTCTTCCTGTCGCGGCGGCGTACGGCTGGTATATGGGCCGCCGCAGTGCGCAACAGGATAAGCAACAGGAAGCTAACCGTCTGTCACGCGAATACGTGGCAGGGGTCAACTTTCTCCTTTCTAATCAGCAGGATAAAGCGGTCGATCTGTTCCTCGATATGTTGAAAGAGGACAGCGGCACCGTTGAAGCCCATCTGACGCTCGGTAACCTGTTCCGTTCGCGCGGCGAAGTCGACCGCGCCATTCGCATCCACCAGTCGTTAATGGAAAGCGCGTCGCTTACCTACGATCAGCGTTTGCTGGCCATTCAGCAGCTGGGACGCGACTACATGGCCGCCGGCTTGTACGATCGCGCCGAAGACATGTTCAGTCAGCTGATCGATGAAACCGATTTTCGCATCAGCGCGCTGCAGCAACTGCTGCTGATTCATCAGGCGACCAGTGACTGGCAGAAAGCGATCGAGGTGGCGGAGCGGCTGGTAAAACTCGGCAAAGATAAGCAAAAGGGCGAAATCGCCCACTTCTACTGCGAGCTGGCGCTGCAGGCGCTGAGCAGTGACGACCTCGATCGTGCCATGAGCCTGTTGAAAAAGGGTGAAGCGGCCGACCACCAAAGCGCGCGCGTTTCCATCATGATGGGACGTATTCTGATGGAGCAGGGCGAATACGCGAAAGCGGCGCAGCGGCTGCAGCGCGTGCTGGAGCAGGACAAAGAACTGGTGAGCGAAACGCTGCCGATGCTCGAAACCTGCTATCAGCGACTGGAGCAGCCTGACAGCTGGGCGCAGTTCCTGCAACGCTGCGTTGAAGAGAACACCGGTGCCGCGGCGGAACTCTATCTGGCGGACATTCTGGAGCAGCAGCAGGGGCCGGAAGCGGCTCAGCTTTACATTAACCGTCAGCTGCAACGCCATCCCACCATGCGCGTGTTCCATCGTCTGATGGATTTCCACCTGCACGAGGCAGAAGATGGCCGCGCCAAAGAGAGTCTGATGGTGCTGCGCGACATGGTTGGCGAACAGATTCGCACTAAACCGCGCTACCGCTGCCAGAAGTGTGGCTTCACCGCGCACGCCCTCTACTGGCACTGCCCATCGTGCCGCGCCTGGTCTTCCGTTAAACCGATTCGCGGGCTCGACGGCCAGTAAGCTGGCCGCGTTCGGTGATTATTCATAACGCATAGTAGTTACAACATACTAATAGAGGGATTATCATCCACGCATAAACACTGTGCATCAGCTCGTCAATCAGCAAGGCAATCACCGTCGCAACGTTGTCGTGGCCGGGTTGCACGGGTAGAATGCTTGCCGTTTGTCCATCGCGCCTGCGGGTGCCAGCCTCTGAGGAAACGTTATGCCTGTTACTCACTCACCGATTCTGGTGGCACTCGACTATCATGATCTCAATAGCGCACTGCAGTTCGTTGACCGTATCGATCCGGGCCAGTGCCGTCTGAAAGTGGGTAAAGAGATGTTTACCCTGTTTGGACCGTCGCTGGTGAAGACGTTGCAGGCGCGCGGTTTCGAGGTATTCCTCGATCTCAAATTTCATGACATCCCGAACACGACGGCGCATGCGGTCGCGGCGGCAGCAGATCTCGGTGTGTGGATGGTCAACGTGCATGCCAGCGGCGGGGCGCGGATGATGAATGCGGCGCGCGAAGCGCTACTGCCGTTTGGCAGTGATGCGCCCTTGCTGATTGCGGTTACGGTGCTGACCAGCATGGACGAAGACGATCTCAAAGGTCTTGGCATCACCTTATCGCCGGCGCAGCAGGCTGAGCGTCTGGCACGGCTGACGCGCGAGTGTGGTCTTGATGGTGTGGTGTGCTCGGCGCAGGAAGCCGCGCACTTCAAACAGGTTATCGGGCAGGATTTTGCGCTGGTCACGCCGGGTATTCGCCCGGCGGGTAGCGAGGCCGGCGATCAGCGTCGCATCATGACGCCGCAGCAGGCACAACAGGCCGGCGTGGATTACATGGTGATTGGGCGACCGATCACCCAATCTGCCGATCCGGCGCAGACGCTGCAGCAAATCCTGCACAGTTTACAGGAGGGCTAATGGCTCAGGACAATCCGCTGGTTTACTCCACCGAAACCGGCCGTATTACACATAGCGAAGAGAAACCGCAGCGACCGAAAAGCGATGGCATCGTGCGCATTCAGCGCCAGACCAGCGGGCGTAAAGGTAAAGGCGTGTGCCTGATCACCGGCATCGATCTCGATGATGACGCGCTGGCAAAGCTGGCGGCCGAGCTTAAGAAGAAGTGCGGCTGCGGCGGGGCGCTGAAAGAGGGCGTGATTGAGATTCAGGGCGATAAGCGCGATTTGCTTAAAACGCTGCTGGAAGCCAAAGGCATGAAGGTTAAGCTGGCGGGTGGTTAATGAAAGCGGGCCACGCAAGGTGGCCCGATGTGACGTAGATGCGCTGCGTAGCCTGCTACAATATTATTATTAATCAACCTGATGGCCAATAATGCCGCCCACCGCAGCGCCACCGACGGTACCCAGCGCGCTGCCGTTGGTGAGCACCGATCCACCAATAGCACCGGCACCGGCGCCAATCGCCGTGTTGCGGTCACGTTTTGACCAGTTGGAACAGCCGCTCAGGGCCACCACTAACGCCGTTGCCAGCACGGCAACCGTCACGCGTTTCATTGTTGTAGTCATGGACATCTCCTTGATGGTTTGCTCAGAGGCAACTCGTTAAGTATAGATGTTACGCCCTGAAGTTGTTCGCCCAATGCACTCAGGCGGTGCTTTTCCTTCAGCCTGCACGCTGGCGCGCAGCCCTTAGCGCGCGTTGTTCACGCTGCTGGCAAAGACCATTTTGGTACCGCCGCAGGCTTGAGATAATTCTAGGCGTAAGCGGATGTGTATGCAGAAAGAAAACTCTGAAATCCTGACGTGGTGTCCGCATCCGGATCCCGTATCAAACCCCACACTTTGCCCGCTTTAGCCACTTTCCGCTGCTAATCCAGCCATTCCCTCCATAACGTTTTTACCGGTGGCTCCGCACAATTCAGTGATGACTGTATGGCGGAGAAAACACAATGCTGGAAGCGCTGAAACAGCAGGTTCTGGAGGCCAATCTCGACCTGCCGCGTTACAACCTGGTGACCTTTACGTGGGGCAATGTCAGCGCGGTAGACCGCGAGCGCGGGCTGCTGGTGATCAAACCCTCGGGCGTTAAATATGAGCAGATGCAGCGCGACGACATGGTGGTGGTCGAACTGGAAAGCGGCAATGTCGTGGAGGGCCAGCTGCGGCCATCCTCGGATACCGCGACACACCGCGCACTGTATCTGGCGTGGCCGGAGATTGGCGGCATCGTGCATACCCATTCGCGCCACGCCACCATCTGGGCGCAGGCGGGCAGGGACATTCCGGCGTGGGGCACCACGCACGCTGATGATTTTTATGGCACCATTCCCTGCACCCGTGCCATGCAGCGGGCAGAGATTGAGCAGGAATATGAATGGCACACCGGCCAGGTCATCATTGAAACCTTTGCGCAGCGCGGCATCGAGCCCGGCGCGATTCCTGCTGCGCTGGTGAACTCCCACGGGCCGTTTGCCTGGGGTAAAGATGCACATAGCGCGGTGCACAGTGCGGTGGTGCTGGAAGAGGTGGCCTATATGGCGCTGCACACTGAGCAGCTGCGCGCGGAGCTGCCGCCTATCGCTCAGACCCTGCTTGACCTGCACTATCTGCGCAAGCACGGGAAGAGCGCCTGGTACGGGCAAGGCTGAGCGCGTGATGTTTTCTCAAGGCACCGGCGGGTGCCTTTTTTATTTAAGGGGATTGCGTGCCCGGACGAGACGGGGACTGTTAATGCTGTGATTTATTCACTATGCGTTAAGCGTATTTATGCGCTTGCCGGCTGTTGCGCCGTCATTAAGTAAGCCCGCTAATCTTTCCTCAGGCAGGGGCTCGGGGATCTCTCTGGATTTTACGTTATAAATCAAACTCTCATTTGGTCTGGCCTCACTCTGCATTACGCTGATGTGGCGTTTAACGCATCACATAAATAGAGGATGAGACGATGACAGTAATTAACCAACCAACCTGCCGCCTGTTTACCGAAGTCGGCCAAACCACACAGCTCGCCGCCTATTATGAGGAAGGTCGACACACCATGTGGATGATGCTGCGCGCTCAGCCGCGCCCCAGTTTCAACCACGAATTAATTGAGGAGATCATGAACCTGAGCTACGCAGCCCAGCGTTCCGGTCTGCCGATTGATTTCTGGGTGACCGGATCGCTGGTGCCGCAGATGTTTAACGCCGGGGGCGATTTGCGTTTCTTTGTCGAATGCATTCGCAACAACCGCCGTGAAGCACTGCGCGCCTACGCCCGCGCCTGTGTTGACTGCATCCATTCAGCGGCTCGGGGGTTTGATACCGGCGCAGTGACGCTGGCGATGATTGAGGGCAGTGCCTTAGGCGGCGGTTTTGAAGCAGCGCTGGCGCACCACTTCATTCTGGCGCAGAACAGTGCACGTATGGGCTTCCCGGAAATTGCCTTCAACCTGTTCCCCGGCATGGGCGGCTACTCGCTGGTCGCGCGCCGCTCCGGGATGAAGCTGGCCGAAGAGCTGATCTGTGAAGGGGAGTCGCACAGCGCAGAGTGGTATGAAACCCGTGGTCTGGTCGATAAAGTATTCCAGCCCGGTGACAGCTACCGCACCACGCGTACCTTCATCGATACGCTGCGGCCAAAACTGAATGGAGTCCGTGCCATGCTGAAAGCGCGACAGCGCGTGCTGCAGCTGTCACGGGCAGAACTGATGGATATTACTGAGGATTGGGTCGACTATGCTTTCACGCTGGAACCGAAAGATATTGCCTACATGGAACGTCTGGTACAGCTGCAAAATCGTCACAGCGCATCATTGCGTAAAGCCGGTTAGCAGTACGCTAAGACGTTAAACGCGGGCAGGATGCTTAGCCAGCCAATGCCCGAGCTGCTCTGCGGGCATTGGTTTCGCATAATAATAACCCTGACGCCCATCGACACCGTTGGTCAGCACAAACTTCTCTTCGGCTTTGGTTTCGATGCCTTCGGCAATGACCTGTAAATCCAGGGCTTTCGCCACGGCAACGATCGCGCGCACCAGCGACTGCGATACCGGTTGCTTGTTAATATTGCGCACAAAACTTTGATCCAGCTTAATCGCATCGATCGGCACGCGCGCCAGCTGGGAGAGCGAGGAGTAGCCCGTGCCGAAATCATCCAGATGCACCTGTGCGCCTAACTCCTGAAACTGTTTCATCAGCTTCAGCGCACCGGCCTCGTTCTCGATCAGGCAGCTTTCCGTCAGCTCGATGTCTATCGGGCACTCACTGATGCCCGCTTCGCTCAGCGCCTGTTTCAGGTCGCTGTAGATGCTCTGGTCGATCAGCTGCTTGGCGGAAACGTTCACTGCGACACGCAGGTAAATGCCTTCGCTGCGCCATTTTACGATTTGCTGCAACACGTTCAGCATTACCCAGCGCCCGAGCGGCACAATCAGTCCGGACTCTTCCGCGTAAGAGATGAAATCGCCAGGCGGCACCAGGCCGCGTTCAGGTGAATTCCAGCGCACCAGCGCCTCGGCACTGCGCACTTCACCGTCGCGATCGATCTTCGGCTGATAGTGCACCACCAGATGATCCTGCTCCAGCGCTTTGCGCAGATTGGTATCCAGCCACAGATATTCAAATACGCGCTGGTTCATCTCGCTGGCGAACACGCAGAATTTGCCGCGCCCGTTCTCTTTAGCGTGGTACATCGCGGTATCGGCGTTACGAATCAGACTTTCGCGATCTTCACCATGCAGCGGGGCGAGGGCGATACCAATCGAGCAGCCGCTGTAGACTTCGATCAGCCCGATACGGAACGGCTGACGCAGCCGCTCCAGAATGCGTGAGGCCATCGCCTCCAGCGCCGCCTGACTGGTGTGCTCAGCCAGCACCACAAATTCATCACCGCCGAGACGTGCCAGCGTCTGATCCTTGCCGAGACAGCTGAGGATCGCCAGCGACACCGCCTGCAGCAGCTGGTCGCCAAACATATGGCCGTAGGCATCGTTTACCTTCTTGAAATTGTCGAGATCGAGGTAAACCACGCCGGTCTGGCTGCCGTTAGCCAGCTCCAGTGCCAGGCTAATTTGCTGATGGATAGCGTTGCGATTCGGCAGGCCCGTCACCGTGTCGGTATTGGCCATAACGCGTAAGCGCTCCTGCGCCCGACGCTCTTCTGTGATGTCGGTTCCGGAACAGATGAGGAAAATTTCATTTTTTCCGCTACCGCTGTGGACGAACTTATTACGAAACAGAAACAGTCGCTGACCTTTTCGGGTTTTAACCCAGCGCTCCACTTCGTAGGAGTTGCCGTCGCGAAAGAAGCCGGCGATATTGCGGCGCGACGCCTGCGCTTCCTGTTTGGTCATAAACAGCTGAAACACATTGCGGCCAATTACTTCCTGCTCTTTCAGGCCGGTGTACTTCGCCGGCAATACCGCTCAGCATCTCCGGCGTCACCACAAAGCCCCAGCCGTTAATTACCTGAGACGCGTTCTCCACCGTGGTGCCAATCAGCGCCGCCGGTGAGTTCATGGCAAAGTAGACGCCCGGATCGAGCACCGAGGCACAAATCAGCGCCATGATCGCCACAAAGGACTCCATCAGCATGGCGCCATAGCCGATAAAGCGAATATGGCTTTCGCGCTCCACCAGTTTTGGCGTGGTACCGCTCGACACCAGCGCGTGGAAGCCGGAGATCGCGCCGCAGGCAATGGTGATAAACAGGAACGGGAACAGCGCGCCGGAGAACACCGGGCCCGTGCCGTCGATAAAGCGCGTCACCGCCGGCATCTTCAGTTCCGGCATGGCGAACAGAATGCCCACCGCCAGCCCGATGATTACGCCGATTTTCAGGAAGGTGGAGAGGTAATCACGCGGCGCCAGCAGCAGCCACACCGGCAGCGACGAGGCAACAAAACCGTAGATCACCAGCACCCACGTCAGCTCGGTGCCTTTCAGGGTAAAAATCGGTCCCCAGTACGGATCGGCCGCCACGTCACCGCCGTAAATGATCGCCGCCATCATCAGCACAAAGCCGATGATCGACACTTCGGCGATTTTGCCCGGACGCAGAAAGCGCATATACACGCCCATGAACAGGGCAATCGGAATGGTGGCGGCGATGGTAAACAGCCCCCACGGACTGTTAGCCAGCGCTTTCACCACCACCAGCGCCAGCGCGGAGAGAATAATGATCATCACACCGAGCGCACCGAGCATGGTGACCACGCCGGCGAACGAGCCCAGTTCCTGGCGCGCCATCTCACCCAGCGAACGACCGTCGCGGCGCGTGGAGATAAACAGCACCAGAAAATCCTGCACCGCGCCGGCCAGCATCACGCCAACCAGAATCCAGATGGTGCCGGGCAGAAAACCCATCTGCGCCGCCAGGATCGGCCCGACCAGCGGACCGGCACCGGCGATCGCGGCAAAGTGGTGGCCAAACAGCACCCATTTGTTGGTGGGAACATAGTCCAGCCCGTCATTGAAGCGCTCTGCCGGCGTGCGGCGCCGGTCGTCCAGCTCAAAAATGCGCCTGGCGATAAACAGGCTGTAGAAGCGATACGCGATGCTATAGCAGGCGACGGAGGCGATCACCAGCCAGACGGCATTAACGTGCTCGCCGCGACTGAGTGCCAGTATGGCGAACGCAGCCGCACCAATTAACGCCACCGCTAACCAGATCAATCCGGTTCTGACGTTGTTCATGAGTTAACTCCTTGTAGGGACCGGGAAAAAGGCGATCGGAATACAACAAGTTAAAAGTAATGTAATGAATTGTTAACGACAGGGAATCGGATCAGAAGTGTGAAGCGGGAAACAAATTTAACAACTGTTCAGGCGGGCGGGGAAAAATGCGGGATAACGGCTGTTATCCCGCACGATTTCATGCTCAGGCGGCCGGACGGGCCACCACGCTGCGTGTTTCCATGCGCACTTCGGCGATGGTCACATCAATCACATCGGTCACGCGGTAGGCCACTTCACCTTTGATCTGCACGGTCCCGCTCTCCTGCGAGCACACCAGTTCGTCACGCACGGCGTGAATGAACGGGGCAGGGATAAAGGCGACCGCACCGTTCTCCAGCAGGCGCACGCGCATGCCGCCGCGCGAAACGTCGATGATCTCGGCACTGAATTTGCGGTCAGTGCCGGCAAACGGCGCGAGGAAGCGCGCGTACAGCCAGTCACCGACATCGCGCTCGGCCATGCGGTTGAGACGGCGACGCTCACTCATGATCAGGGTCACGTCATCCTGTGGCCGCGCAATGCTTTCGCCGCGCACGATAGCCTTCAGCAGACGATGGTTGATCATATCGCCGAATTTACGAATCGGTGACGTCCAGGTCGCGTAGGCGTCGAGGCCGAGGCCAAAGTGCGGGCCCGGTTCGGTGCTGATTTCGGCGAAACTCTGGAAACGACGAATGCGGCTGTCGAGATACTGGGTTGGCTGCGCATCAAGCTGACGACGCAGCTGACGGAAGCCTTCCAGCGTGGTAATGGCCTGCGGATCAACCGTGATACCGTGACCAGCCAGTACCCCAGCCGCCTGTTCCGCGTTCGCCTGGTCGAAACCGGTGTGCAGGTTGTAGATACCGAAGCCAAGCTTCTCCTGCAGCACTTTAGCGGCGCAGACGTTGGCGAGGATCATCGCTTCTTCCACGATGCGGTTAGCGATGCGGCGCGGTTCCGCAATAATATCCAGCACTTCGCCTTTCTCACCCAGCACGAAGCGGTAGTCAGGGCGATCTTTAAACACCAGCGCGTGCGTCTGACGCCACTCGCCGCGCGCCAGGCACAGGCGATGCAGCAGGCGAATCTGCTGCGCGATGGTGTCATTTTCCGGCTGCCAGCTGCCGCTGTTCTCCAGCCAGTCCGACACTTCGTCGTACACCAGCTTGGCTTTGGATTCGATCCACGCGGCAAAGAAGTGGGCATCGTCAGCCAGGCTGCCATCCGGCAGTACAGTGACGCGACACACCAGCGCCGGACGCCTGACGTTAGGGCGCAGCGAGCAGACATCATCTGACAGTTCGCGCGGCAGCATCGGGATGTTAAAGCCCGGCAGATAGTTGGTGAAGGCGCGTCTGGAGGCCAGCTGGTCGAGTTCGCTGCCGGCGGCAACGTAAGCGGTCGGGTCGGCAATGGCGATGGTCAGCGCCAGCTTGCCTTCTGCCAGCTCTTCAACATACAGCGCATCGTCCATATCTTCGGTGCTGGCGCTGTCGATGGTGACAAAGTTCAGCGCGGTGAGATCTTCACGCTGCAGCTGTTCGTCCAGCATCTCGCCAAAGCCCACTTCCGGCGCTTCGCGCTCCAGATTGTGGCGTGACAGCGTGACCCACCACGGCGCGAGGTGATCGTCCGCGGTGACAACAAATTCGGTCAGTTCGGCATAGAAACCGCGATCGCCTTTCAGCGGATGGCGGCGCATCTCTGCCACGGCCCAGTCACCGTTCTGGAAATCGTGGGTCAGGCCACGCACCGCACGGCACTGAATCGCGTCTTTCAGCAGCGGATGATCCGGCACGATAGACAGGCGGTCATCTTTTTTCTGCACGCGGCCGACAAAGCGCGTCAGGAACGGCTCAATCAGGGTTTCCGGCTCCGCGCTCTCGCGGTCTTTATCAGTGTGGATCACGGCGGAAATGCGGTCGCCGTGCATCACTTTCTTCATCTGCGGAGGGGGAATGAAGTAGCTTTTCTGAGCGTCAACTTCGAGGAAGCCAAAGCCTTTTTCCGTGCCTTTCACAACACCTTCGGCGCGCGGGGTCTGCGCGTGAAGCTTCTCTTTCAGCTGCGCGAGCAGCGGGTTATCCTGGAACATAATATATTTAGTTTCGTGGCCTAAGAGCGGTGGACAGTTTTACGCGAATCAGGTCCGCGCGGCAAGGCTAAAACAGGCGAAAAAGCCGCTTTACGCGGCTTTTTACTTTCTGGTAACGCGGAGAACTCAGGCGATACGCTGGGTCGGCGCGGCGGCGGTCAGCGCCAGCTTCACCGGTACCGATTTGGAGGTGGGCGTACCGCTGCCGTCACCGTAGCTGGAGAGCGGTACCAGCGGATTGGTCTCCGGATAGTAGGCGGCGAGGTTACCGCGCGGAATATTATACGGCACCAGCTTAAAGCCGCTGACGCGACGCGTCAGACCGTCATTCCACAGGGTTTCAATATCGACCAGCTGCCCTTCGCTGAAGCCGAGGGACGCCATGTCGTCCGGGTGGATAAATACCACTTCACGCTGACCATACACGCCGCGATAGCGGTCATCCAGGCCATAAATGGTGGTGTTGTACTGGTCATGCGAGCGCAGCGTCTGCAACGTGAATGGCACTTCAACGTCATTGCCCAGCTGCGGGAACAGCGAGGTCGGCAGTGCCGCCGCGCTGAATTCTGCCTGACGCGATGGCGTATTGAAACGCAGTTCTGCGGCAGCGTTACCGAGGTAAAAGCCGCCGGGAATATCACACTGACGGTTAAAATCAGCGAAGCCGGGGATGGTCGCCGCAATGTGATCGCGAATGACGTTGTAATCAGCGGCCATGCCGAGCCAGTCGATGTGGTCGCTGCCCAGCGTCGCGTGCGCGATACCGGCCACAATGGCTGTTTCCGAACGCTGCGTTTCCGCCAGCGGAATGCCGACACCTTCTGAGGCATGCACCATGCTAAACGAATCTTCTACGGTGATGAACTGGTTGCCGCTGGCCTGGCGATCGCGCTCGGTACGGCCCAGCGTCGGCAGAATCAGGCCTTCGTGGCCCGGTACCAGATGGCTGCGGTTCAGCTTGGTGCTGATGTGTACCGTCAGACCACAATGCTGCAGCGCTTCTTCGGTAACCGGTGAGTCCGGCGCCGCCGCGGCGAGGTTACCGCCCAGCGCAATCAGCACTTTGACTTCATCACGCAGCATGGCGTTGAGCGCTTCAACCGTGTTATGACCGTGTTCGCGCGGCGGTTCAAAAGCAAAATGTGCGCCCAGTGCATCGAGGAACGCTTTCGACGGTTTCTCGTCGATGCCCATGGTGCGGTTGCCCTGCACGTTACTGTGGCCGCGCACCGGACACAGACCCGCGCCTTGTTTGCCGAGCTGGCCAAACAGCAGCTGCAGGTTAACGATTTCCCGTACGGTATCGACCGAGTGTTTGTGCTGAGTAATGCCCATCGCCCAGGTGATGATCACCCGTTCGGCGCTCTGGTAAATGGCGGCGGCTTCGCGAATCTGCGCTTCGCTCAGGCCCGACTGCTGCACAATCTGCTCCCAGCGGGTGTCGTCGACGGCCGCCAGATACTGCTCAACGCCCTGGGTGTTGGCGTCAATAAAGGCCTGATCGAATATGCCTTTTTCACCGGCGGCCAGCCGTTTACGCTGCTCTTCCAGTAGCGCTTTGACCATGCCGCGCACCGCCGCCATATCGCCGCCGAGGTTGGGCTGATAATAGGCAGAACTGATGTTGCCGGCCATCGACGTCACCACTTCCAGCGGCTTCTGCGGATCGGCAAAACGTTCCAGGCCGCGCTCGCGCAGGGTATTAAAGGTCACGATTCTGGCGCCGTGATCGGCGGCGTGACGCAGGCTGTGCAGCATGCGCGGATGGTTGGTGCCGGGATTCTGGCCAAAGACAAAAATCGCATCAGCATGGTCGAAATCGTCCAGGCGAATGGTGCCTTTACCGACGCCAATGCTGCGTTTCAGTCCGGTGCCGCTGGCTTCGTGGCACATGTTGGAACAGTCAGGGAAATTGTTGGTGCCCAGCACGCGGCCAAACAGCTGGTACAGCCAGGAGGCTTCATTGCTGGCGCGACCGGAGGTGTACAGCTCCAGCTGGTTTGGATGGTCCATCGCCTGCAGATGCTGCGCGATCAGCGCAAAGGCGTCATCCCAGCTAATCGGTTCATAGTGATCGGTCGCGCTGTTGTAGCGCATCGGGTGGGTCAGGCGGCCCTGATACTCAAGGAAATAGTCGCTCTGCTGATACAGAGTGCTGACGCTGTGCTGGGCAAAAAATTCTGGCTCGACGACGCGGCGTGTCGCTTCCCAGGTCACGGCTTTCGCGCCGTTTTCGCAGAAGCTAAAGGTGCTCTTGTTATCATCGCCCCAGGCACAGCCCGGGCAGTCAAAGCCGCGCGCTTTGTTCATGCGCATCAGGTTACGCATGTTTTTCAGGGCAGCTTTACTGTCAAGGACAAAACGGGTGGTGGCTTCCAGCGAGCCCCAGCCGCCAGCAGCGGCGCGATAGGGCTGAATCTTACGTTTAAATTTCATGATAGTCGCAGGCTTATTGTTTATGAATTGTTATCAGAATATGACTTCTGTTGGTGAGAAGTGTGCGACTGACGGCAAAAGTTGTCTAATTGATTGACTTAATGGTGCGATAGTTAACGTTTATCGCGCGCCAGGGATAAAAGCGTGATCGGCATCATAAATTATCCGCTGCCGCGCGCCGGCGGGTAAGTGTGCGGCCAAATAGTGGCTAATAATTGCTCTTTCCGTTAGCAAAAGGGCGCGCTCCATGAAGCAACTTGCCAGTCAGGTTCACGCATTCGGCAAAGCCTTAATGATGCCGATCTCCATCATTGCTGCCGCCGGTATCTTTCTCGGTCTGGCCGCCGCGTTGCAGAATCCGGCGATCACCGGTGAAGCATTTGCCAGTTTGCAGGTGCCGCAGTTGATCATCGGTTTTATTCGTAAAGTGGCGGGCGCGCTGTTTGCCAACCTGCCGGTATTTTTTGCCGTCGCCAGCGCAATTGGGCTGGCCAAAGCGGAGAAACCCACCGCCGCGTTTGCGGCAGTGATTGGCTATATCGCCATGAATGTGGGGATCAGCGCCACGCTGGCGGCGAAAGGGCTGACGGCAGCCACCACCACGCCTGAGGCGCTGCAGCAGGCGGGCATGGACCAGACCAGCGCCATGATGACGTCAGCCGAGTACATCGACATGCTCGGCATTTTTACCTACAACATGAGCGTGCTGGGCGGGGTGATTGCCGGCCTGCTCACTGTGATGCTGCACAACCGCTTCTATACCCAGCCGTTGCCCACGGCGATCAGCTTTTTTGGCGGGCGTCGCTTTGTGCCCATCGTGACGGTGGTGGTGCTGCCGCTGACGGGCGTGCTGCTGGCACTAATCTGGCCAACCATCGGCCAGGGCATTGCGTGGGTCGGTCAGATGATCGGTAAAAGCGGTCAGTACGGTGCCTTTTTGCTCGGCGCCTGCGAGCGCCTGCTGATCCCGACCGGCCTGCATCACATCCTCAATGAAACCGTGCGCTTTACGCCGATTGGCGGCATGGCGACGGTGGACGGCCAGACCATCGTCGGCGCGCTGAATATTTTTAACACTTCGCTGACCCATCCCGGCGCGATTCCGGACGACACCGTGCGTACCGCCACGCAGTTTCTCGCCCAGGGCAAAATTCCGGTGATGATGTTCGGTCTGCCCGCCGCCGCGCTGGCCATCTACCACACCGCCAAACCTGAACATAAGCAGCGGGTCAAAGCGCTGGTGCTGGCCGGTGCGCTGACCTCGTTTACCACCGGCATCACCGAACCGCTGGAGTTCTGCTTCATCTTCGTCTCACCGGTGCTGTACGTGATGCACGCGCTGCTGACCGGCCTGTCATTTATGCTGATGTCGATGCTGCACCTGATGATCGGTAACGTGCAGGGCGGCGCGATTGATCTGCTGGTGTTTGGCATTCTCGGCGGCAGCAAAACCCACTGGTGGTGGACGCTGGTGCTGGGCGCCATTTATGCGCCGGTTTATTACTGGGGCTTTCGCCTGGTGATTACCCGGATGCAGGTCGAAACGCCGGGGCGCGAATCCGAAGAGGAAGCCAAACCGCAGCAGGTGGCGGCGGATGAACGCACCCGCGTGATCATCAGCGGGCTGGGCGGTGAGGCCAATATAGAGGACGTCGATTGCTGCTTCACTCGCCTGCGCGTGCGGGTCAAAGAGATGAAAGAAGTGGTGGATCAAACGCTGCTGTCGACCGGCGCTAACGGGGTTAATCGCGTCAGCGAACACGATGTGCAGGTGATCTACGGGCCGCAGGTCGAGAAGATCGCTAACGAGGTGAAAAGTGCGCTCGGCGTCGCCTGATGCCGGGCGTAACCGTTAATCATGCGGGGCGCGGTCGGTGGCGACCCGCCGCGTCTCCGCGCATGCATCACCCGCTATCCGCCTGAGCAATCCGCCTGACAACGCAGAAATTTCTTCGCTAAGTGCGCGTTGGGGCGCGACGAGTTTTGCTACCATAACGCGATAAAAATTCGACGGCGGATAAGAAAATCGACATCAAACAATTGATCTATCTGTGCAATCTGGAACGCGAGCGCCATTTTGGCCGCGCGGCGGAGGCCAGCTTCGTCAGCCAGCCCACGCTCTCGATGCGGCTTAAAAACCTTGAGCGCGAGCTGGGGCTGTCGCTGATCAATCGCAGCAACAACTTTGACGGCTTCACCCCAGAAGGGGAACGCGTGCTGACGTGGGCGCGCGAAATTGTTTCGGTGTATCAGGGACTGAAGCTGGAAGTGGAGTCGCTCAAACACGGCGTCAACGGCACGCTGCGGCTGGGTGTGATGCCACAGTGCAGCGTAGCGCTGCCGGCGTTACTGAAAGCGGTGGAAGCGCGCTATCCGCAGCTCGACTATCGCGTTTCTGCCATGAGCGCCGATCAACTGCTGGAAGCGCTTAACAGCCACACCGTGGACGGCGGTATCGGCTTTTTTGAGCTGACGTCACTGCGGGAACTGCATTTCCAGACCGCGCTGCTCAACGATCGCGGCGTGGAAGCGATTTTCCATCCCGACCACTTCCCGGCGCTGCTGCAGCATGAGCGGCTGTCGCTGCACACGCTGGCGAGCCAGCCGCTGTGCCTGGCCGAGCCCACGCGCTATTTCCGGCGTTACCTCGACGGACAGCTGCGTGAAACCGGCGTGCTGCCGCGGGTGATTGTGGAAAGCGCCTCGGTGATGCAGTTGATTCAGAGTGCGCAGGTTGGCCTGGGCGTCATGGTGTCGCCCTGCGGCCATCTGCTACCGGAAATGTTGCACCATCTGGCGCGCCGGCCGATTGATATCGCGCCGATGGGACGTCAGGCGGCGCTGGTGATTGCTGAGCCGGGCAGGGCGTCGCCGCTGTCGCAGCACTTCTTTGACGAAGCACGCCGCCACCTGGCAGATTAGCGCGCTTCGCCCAGCGCCATCAGCAGTCGATCCTGCCAGCTGGCAAATGCCACCGCCTGCATCAGCGTGAACAGGCGCTCGCTGCCCCAGCCCGCGTTTAACAGCGGCTGCAGATGGGCAGCACTGAAGCGCTCCGGCAGCCGGGTAAGCTGGGCGCTCAGCGCGATTACCTGCTGCGTCAGGCTGTCATCGCTGGCCTGATCCACATCGTGCAGCAAACGCCTGCGCCAGCCGTTCGCCAGCTGCGCGAACTGGCGTCGGCAGCCCAGCACGCGCGCGCTGACTGCCTGCGCCAGCTGTTCCTCTTCCCCACCATAAGCCTCAAGCCGCTGACGCAGCGTCGCCCAGCCATACAGCGCCTGGGCATCGTGCACCAGCAGCCAGACAGCGTCGTCGAGTCCGGCCATGCCCTGACAAAAGGTCACCGCTGCCAGCTGATCAGCGCTGGCATAACGCAGCTCAACCGGCTTGATGGCGTGCTGCCAGGCAACGGCCTGACTGAACAGCGCAGCATCGGCGTCGGCGGGCGGCGTGACGCCAGGGATCCAGCGCACCGGCAGGCCCATCATCGCCTGAACCGCGGCGACTACGCGCGCCTGATAGCTGACGTAGCCTACTAGCTGGTTGAGCGTAACGATATCGGGTTCAGTCAGGCCTACCGCATCCAGCGCGCTGATGCTGCTGGCGGTAATCAGCTCCGGCTGCATCGCCAGCTGGCGCGCATACTGCGTGATTTGCGTCAGGCGATTATTGCTTTCGCGCGAAGAATCCGGTCCCGGCAGCGGATTTAGCCGCGCCGAGTAGTGATTGCACAGCCGCTGCACGCCAGCCACCTGCGCCACCGTGAGTGCGGTGCTGAGACGATCGTACAGCGTTAGCGTGTGAGTCAGCGAGGTGCTGACTGCATCGGGCAGCAGGGTATGGCTCAGGTCGCGTGCCGCCTGTAGCACTGGCTGAAAGCGCTGCAGCAACGGCTTCAGGGCGCTGGCTTCCTGCTGCAGGCCGAGCAGAAAACGGTCATCAATATGAGCGGCTTCGGGAACCAGGGGAGCAGCAGCGGACGTATGCGGGCGAGTCTGGCTTTCATAAAACCAGTGGTCATGGCCGGGAGAACGGCGGTGTTCCATGGTCATTCCTTTCGCAAAAAACGGACTGAGTGCACAACGGGCAAATCTGAAAAGCGCATCGCCACTCAAGGGCTAGCTTATCGTCGCTGAACGGCTGTCCAGGGCAAAAGAATGATGGGGAATAATTAATAGCGTGTGGCTATAAGGCGGGGGAGAGAAAAGAAAAAGGGCGAGCACCTGGCTCGCCCGCAGAACTTATTTCAGTTCCAGCTCGTTCATTGCGGCAATGCTGAAGCCGCCATCCACGTGCACCACTTCACCGGTGATACCACCCGCCAGGTCTGAGCACAGGAAGGCCGCAGAGTTGCCTACGTCTTCGATGGTGACGGTACGACGAATCGGGGTTACCGCTTCGCAGTGTGCCAGCATCTTACGGAAATCTTTAATGCCTGATGCGGCCAGGGTACGGATTGGACCGGCAGACACGGCGTTAACACGCACGCCTTCCGGACCCATCGCGTTCGCCATGTAACGCACGTTGGCTTCCAGCGACGCTTTCGCCAGACCCATCACGTTGTAGTTCGGGATAGCGCGCTCTGCACCCAGGTAAGAGAGGGTCAGCAGTGCTGCGTTCGGGTTCAGCATCGCGCGGCACTCTTTGGCCATCGCCACAAAGCTGTAGGCGCTGATGTCGTGCGCGATTTTGAAGCCTTCACGGGTAACGGCGTTCACGTAGTCGCCATCCAGCTGGTCGCCCGGGGCGAAGCCGATGGAGTGAACAAAGCCGTCAAATTTCGGCCAGGTTTTTGCCAGTTCAGTGAACAGGGCAGTGATGCTCTCGTCTTCTGCCACATCGCATGGCAGAACAATGTCTGAACCCAGTTCTTTAGCGAACTCTTCCACGCGACCTTTCAGTTTGTCGTTCTGGTAGGTGAAAGCCAGTTCTGCGCCCTGTTTGTGCATCGCCTGCGCAATACCGTAGGCGATGGAAAGTTTACTGGCAACGCCAGTAATCAGAATGCGCTTACCGGAAAGAAAACCCATAGCTGTAATCCTTATGGTCATTGTTGTTGGCGGTCGCGATGATTAAAAATTGTGCGACCGACGTTAATCGACGTGCGGATTCTAGCACGTCTGTATCAAATGGGGTAAATCGCACCGCGTTTTCCGCTACGGCCGTAGCACTCAACGCTCGCGCCGCCACGCCTCGGCGGTTAACGCTTCGCCAAAATGGCTGGCAATCAGCCGTTTGGTTAAGTCGTGCAGCGGCGAGGCCAGCACGTCAGCGGTGCCGCCTCGCTCCACCACTTCGCCCTGATGCATCACCAGCACCTGGTCGCTGATGTGCTTCATCATGCCAAGATGCTGAGTAACATAAATATAGGCGATGCCGTGTTTCTCCTGCAGCTCCAGCATCAGGTTCACCAGCTGCGAACGCATGGTCATGTCCAGCGAGGCGAGGGCTTCATCAGCGACAATCACCTTCGGCTGCAGAATCAACGCGCGCGCCAGCGCCAGACGCTGCTTCTGGCCGGGGGCCAGCATGTGCGGATAGTAGCCGGCGTGGTCGCGCAGCAGCCCGACCTGACGCAGCGTGGCAATGATGCGCTTTTCGCGTGCTTCATCATCAAGCCCGGTATTCAGCCGCAGCGGAAAATCAAGGATCTGGCTGACGCGCTGGCGCGGATTGAGCGACGTCGACGGATCCTGAAAAATCATGCGAATCCGCTGGCTGCGGTAGCCGTAATCGCCATAAGAGAGCGGGTGGTCGTCGATCAGCATCTCGCCTTCGCTTGGCGCCACCATGCCGCTCAGCATCTTCGCCAGCGTGGATTTGCCCGAACCGTTTTCGCCGATAATGGCCAGCGTCTGCTTTTCGCGCAGGGTAAAACTGACGTTTTTCACCGCTTCAACATGCTGGCGCCGGAACAGCCCGGTGCGGTAGCGGTAGGTTTTGCTCAGGTTGCGCACTTCCAGCAGGGTTTCCATTATTGGCTCTCCATATTCAGCGGGAAGTGGCAGGCATAAAGATGCGCTTTAGTGCCGCTCAGGCGCGGCGTTTCGATGCATTTACGCTGCGCGTAAGGACAGCGCGGACCGAGACGGCAGCCAATCGGCAGATGTTCCAGCGACGGTATCGCGCCGGACAGCGTATTCAGGCGGCTTTTATGCGGCAGCGCGCGGCCAAAGTCGGGCATGGCGCGGATCAGCGCCTGCGTATACGGATGGTGCGGCGTTTCCATCAGATCGTCACTCTGCGCGGTTTCCACCGTTTGTCCGCAGTACATCACGTTGATGCGGTCCGCCCACTGACTCATGGTGCGCAGGTCATGGCTGATCAGCAAAATCGTGGTGTTGTTATTCTGATTGAGGCGGCTCAGCAGACGGAAAATCTGCGCCTGGGTGGTGGGCTCCATGGCATTGGTCGGCTCATCGGCAATCAGCAGGCGCGGCTGATTGGCCAGCGCGATGGCGATCATCACCTTCTGACATTCGCCCTCGGTCAGCTCATACGGGAAGCTGCGCATAATGTCTTTGTGATCTTTAATGCCGACGCGGTGCAGCAGCTCAATGGCGCGCTCTTTGCGCCAGAACCACAGGCGCTGATACCAGCGGCCCTTAAAGGTCCAGCGTGGAATGGCCTGCATCAGCTGGCGGCCGACACTTTCAGAAGGATCGAGGCAGGATTGCGGCTCCTGAAAAATCATCGACACGTTATGGCCAACGATGCGCCGCCGTTCGCGCGGCGACAGGCGCAGCAGATCGATATCATCGAACACCATGCGATCGGCGGTGACACGCCAGTTATCTTTGGTCACGCCGCAGATGGCTTTCGCCACCAGACTTTTCCCCGAGCCGGATTCGCCCACCAGGCCACGCACTTCGCCCTCGTTTAGCGTCAGATTGATGCGATCGACCGCTTTCACCGGACCTTCAGCGGTCATGAATTCTATGGTCAGATTTCGGATGTCCAGTAACGGCATTATTCCACTCCCGCAGCGACGGCGCGACGGATGCCATCGCCCAGCAGGTTAACAATCAATACGCTTACCATCAGCGCGGCACCCGGCAGCATTACCGTCCACGGCGCCACGTAAATCAGCTCCAGCGCGTCACCCAACATCGCACCCCATTCGGGCGAGGGCAGCTGCGCGCCGAGGTCAAGAAAGCCGAGCGCGGCGATGTCGAGGATCGCCATCGACAGCGAGCGGGTAAATTCACTGACCAGCAGCGGCAGGACGTTTGGCAGCACCGCATTCCACAGAATATTCAGGTTGCGCGCGCCATCCAGCCGCAGCGCCACCACATACTCTTTTTCCATCTCGTCATGCACTGCCGTGTAGATTTCGCGCACCAGACGCGGGATCAGCGCCAGCAGTACCGCCAGCATCGCATGCTCCAGCCGCGGGCCAAGAAAGGCCACCACGATAATCGCCAGCAGCAGAGAGGGAATCGACAGCAGCGTATCCAGCACGTGATTCATCACCGCCGAGCGCAAACCGTGGGTAATTCCCGCCAGCACGCCCAGCAGCAGCGCGCAGATTGCTGCCAGCACCGTAACCAGCAGCGCAGAGCCAACCGTCGGCGCCACGCCGCTCAGTAAACGGCTTAGCACATCGCGCCCGAGATCGTCAGTGCCGAGAAAGAAGGAGACATCGCCGTAGCGCGACCACGACGGCGGCAACAGCTGATAGCCGAGAAACTGCTGGTCGATACCGTAAGGGGACAGCAGCCCGCCGAACAGGCAGAGAAACAGCAGGATGCCGAAGCCGTACAGGCCAATCATGGCGCTGGTATCGCGATAAAAGCGCTGCCAGCTGAGGCGAAACGCACTCGGCAGCCGCTTCTCGGCGTAGATGTTATCTGAGGGCATACCACTCCTTGTGTTTCAGCGGATTGAGCGCCGCACCGATAATATCCGACAGTACGCTGACCAGAATTACCAGCCCGCCAACCACCATCACGCCCGCGGAGATCGCCGCGTAATCCTGCTGACGGATGGCGTTAATCAGCCAGCGTCCCAGTCCGGGCCAGTTGAACACCACTTCGGTGATCATCGCCAGCGTCAGCATGGTGGAGAATTGCAGGCCAAGACGCGGGATCACCGGCGGCAGTGCGTTGTGCAACACGTGACGGCGAATCACGGTGAAGCGCGACAAGCCGCGCGTTGCCGCTGCCTTGACGTAATTTTTATCCATCACGTCGCTGGTGCTGTTGCGCAGCAGGCGAATCACTTCGGTAGTCGGTGCCACAGCCAGCACGATCACCGGCAGAATCAGGTGCGTCAGCGCGCTGACCAGCATCTCATGCCGCCACGGTGAAGGGCTAAGCCAGGCGTCAATCAGGGCAAACCCAGTAATGTTCTGCACCGGATAGAGCAGGTCGAAACGGCCGGAAACCGGCAGCCAGCCCAGCGTCAGCGAGAACAGCAGGGTAAACAGCAGCGCCAGCCAGAACACCGGCATTGAGAAGCCCAGCAGCGCCAGCGCGCTGATGGCTTTATCCTGCCATTTATTGCGCATTACGCCGGCGCAGATGCCGAGCGGAATACCAACCAGCAGCGCCAGCATAAACGCCAGCACGCACAGTTCCAGCGTGGCGGGAAACACCTCGCGCAGCTGTATATCAATTGCCTGACCGTTGGTGCTGGAGACACCGAAATCAAACTGCAGCAGCCCCTTAAACCAGAACCACCAGGCATCGAACAGCGAGGCGCCTTCCAGCGGCGCGTTAGGGGTGAAATAGCTCGGGCTGAAACTCACCAGCGAGAGTAAGAACAGGGTGATGATCAGCAACAGCATGCGACGCAACAGATAGATGATCATGCTTACTCCTCGCCGTGCTCATCGCGGTAAACCCCGGCGAACGAGGCGTTACCGAAGGGACTCAGCACCAGGCCTTTAATATCGTGCCGGTAAGCCTGCAGGCGCAGCGACGACGCCAGCGGCAGCACCGGCAGCGCCTGCGCCAGCATCTGCTGGGCGCGATCGTAGCTGTCGATACGTGCCGACAGCTGCTGCGACAGCAGCGCGCGCTGCAGCGCCTCATCAAACGCCGGCGAACACCAGTGCGCGTAGTTGGTCTGCGAACGAATCGCCGCGCAACTCAGCAACGGGCGGAAGAAACTGTCCGGATCGTTACTGTCGGTGGCCCAGCCGGTCAGGGTTAAATCGTGATTCATGGCCATCAGCTGTGCTTCCTGAAAACGCCCCTCGACTGGCGCGATGGTGACGCGCACGCCCACCTGCGCCAGATCCGCCTGCAACAGCTCGGCGGTTTTAAGCGGGCTGGGGTTCCACGACATCGAGGTGGTCGGCACCACCAGACGCAGATGCAAATCTTCAATGCCCAGCGCTTTTAATGCTTCACGCGCTTTTGCCGGATTGTATTCCGTCACGCGCGCATCATTATCGTAAGCCCACGAGGCGCGCGGCAGAATCGAGGCTGCGGTTTCCGCCGTGCCGTAATAAATCGACTCCATCAGCCGCTCGTTGTTGATTGCCAGCGCCAGCGCGTGGCGCACTTCCGGCCGGTCGAGCGGCGGTTTGCGGGTGTTAAACGCCAGATAGGCGATGTTCATGCCGGGACGCAGCGTCATGCGCAGGCGCGGATCGTCGCGCAGAATCGACAGCTGGCTGGCGGCCGGGTAGGCCAGTACGTCACACTCGCCGGTCAGCAATTTCGACAGGCGACCAGTGCCGCCCACGCCGAGGTCGATCACCACCTGTTGCAGACGCGGCACGCCTTTCCAGTAGTGCGGATTGCGCGCCAGACGCAGATATTGTCCGGTGCGGTACTCACTCAGCTGGAACGGGCCGGTGCCCACCGGCTGGCGATCCAGCTGTTCCTGCTGGCCTGCCGCGCTCAGCTGGCTGGCGTACTCCTGCGACAGCACCGGCGCGTAGTGGGTGGCGATATGCCACAGGAACGAAGCGTCCGGGCTGTTGAGGCGGATCTCTACCGTGTCGTTATCCAGCTTCTTCACGCTCTGCACCGAGTCGGCAAACTGCAGGCTGTCGAAGTAGGGATAGCTGCCGCCGTTGACGTTATGCCACGGATGCTGGCGATCGAACATGCGGGCAAAGCTGAAGACCACATCGTCGGCGTTCATTTTGCGCGTCGGCGTAAACCAGTTGGTATGCTGGAACGAAACATCTTTGCGCAAGTGGAAGCGGTAAGTCGCGCCGTTATCGCGCACTTCCCAGCTCTGCGCCAGATCGGGGATCAGGCGATAGGTATAAGGGTCGACGTCGAGCAGGCGGTCATACAACTGTGCCGCCAGCGTATCGACCACCAGCCCGCTGCTGACCATCTGCGGGTTGAAGGTGTTAACCGTGCCGTTGACGCAATAAACAAAGCCGCTGTGGCGGATAGAGTCCGCGGGCGCGGCGAGCGCAGAGGCACTCAGGACGCTGAGACCAAGCAGCAGCGCGGGGAATAATTTTGGCATAGAACTCAACGATTCTCGGGCAATAGCGAGAGTGTATCGCAAAGCAAGCGTACTCCCCAAATCCGCCGCGTATCTGCGCTTTTTTTACCCAGCGGGCAACGGTGGTAAGCACAACATTAGTGTGGAAATGAGAAAAATTCTCAATTAGAGCTTTACAGATGATAATAGGAATGATTATTATTCTTCTGCGCTTCGACGGTGGCTCTACCGAAGAAGAGCACGACATTGCTCACATTGCTTCCAGTATTACGTTGCCCGCACCTCGTGTTGCGGGCTTTTTTTTGTGCTGGCCAGACTGAACACACGCTTTGTGCGCCGGTATTTGGCGAACCTGCGCGACACGCGTAGCATAACGCCATGAATTCCCGGGCGGATAACCCAATGTTAATCAAAACCTTTGATGGTCATAATGACCTGTTGCTCAACCTGTGGTTGCATCATCGCGACGATCCGGCCACTGCCTTCTTTACCGGTATCGAAAAAGGACACCTCGATTTTCCGCGCATGCAGCAGGGCGGCTTTTACGGCGGATTGTTTGCGCTGTTTGTGCCGCCGCAGCGCTACGTCAGCGAAGTAGCACCTCAGCTGGCCGGTGAAGCGTGGCAGCCGCTGGAGATCCTGTGGCAGCAGCTGGAGATTCTGAAAACGCTGGTTGCCCGTTCTGACGGCCGGGCGCGCCTGTGCCTCAGCACCGCCGATATCGCCGCCTGCCGGCGCGACGGCGTGCTGGCGATGGTGGCGCACATTGAGGGCGCGGACGGTTTTGACGGCGACGGCGCCGACCTTGCCGCCTTCTGGCAGGCGGGCGTGCGCAGCATCGGTCCGTTCTGGAATCTGGAAAATCGCTTTGGCGCTGGCGTCACTGGCGCGTTTCCCGGTTCGCCGGATAGCGGTCCGGGACTGACCGCCGACGGCGAGCGGCTGATCACGCTGGCAAATCAGCAGCGCATGATGATCGACGTGTCGCACATGAATGAAAAAGCATTCTGGGACACGGCCCGGCTCTCATCCGCGCCGCTGGTCGCCAGTCACTCGAATGCGCACGCGCTGTGCGCGCAGCCGCGCAACCTTACCGACGACCAGCTGCGGGCGATACGCGATAGCGGTGGCGTGGTCGGCATTAATTTCGGCAACGCCTTTCTGCGCGCCGACGGTAAGCGCGACGATGATGGCGGCTTGATCGAAATTGTTAAACACTGTGAGCATCTGATGACTATTATGGGAAGCGATCACGTCGCGCTGGGGTCGGATTTTGACGGCATCAGCGTGCCCGCAGAGCTTAAAGATGTCACCGGTTTGCCGCGGCTGTATGCGCTGATGCGCAGTCTCAACTATGATCAGGCATTGCTGGAACAACTTGCCTGGGGCAACTGGCAGCGGGTATTGCACCAAATCTGGCAGGCGTAAGTGTATTTCCTTACGCAATCAGGGTTGATCTGCTCGCTACATTGGCGCAACATCGCCCCGCGTTATCCATTGCTGGCGGAAGCTTTGTTTCTGTCGCAATGTTTTTAGCAGAGCCTGCTCTGCGTTTTAAGACTATGAGGAAGAATATTATGTGGAAAAAACCTGAGTTTGTTGACCTGCGTCTGGGCCTGGAAGTAACGCTGTACATCTCCAACCGCTAAGACGTCCTGCCCGCCGTTCGTGCGGGCATTTTCTTTTCCTGCTTCGGTCCTTCACATGTTTATTAAAGTCCTCGGTTCGGCGGCTGGCGGTGGCTTTCCGCAGTGGAACTGTAACTGCGCCAACTGCAGCGGGCTGCGTAACGGCACGCTCCAGGCGCAGGCGCGCACCCAATCCTCAATCATTGTCAGCGATAACGGTACCGACTGGGTGTTGTGCAACGCTTCGCCGGACATCAGCCAGCAAATCGCCCGGACACCGGAACTGGTGAAACACGGCGTGCTGCGCGGAACGGCGATTGGCAGCATTATTTTGACCGATAGCCAGATCGATCACACCACCGGTCTGCTGAGCCTGCGTGAGGGCTGCCCGCATCAGGTATGGTGCACGCCGGAAGTGCATGCCGACCTCACCAGCGGCTTCCCGATTTTTACCATGCTGCAGCACTGGAACGGCGGCCTGCAGCATCGCGCGCTCACGCCGCTTGAGCCGTTTCGCGTTGACGTCTGCGCCAGCCTGCAATTCACCGCCATTCCGATTCTCAGCAATGCGCCACCGTATTCGCCGTATCGCGATCGTCCGCTGCCGGGACATAACGTGGCGCTGTTTATCGAAAACACCGCCAGCGGGCAGACGCTGCTGTATGCGCCAGGCCTCGGCGAACCGGATGCGGTGATTATGCCGTGGCTGCAAAAAGCCGACTGCCTGCTGATCGACGGCACCGTGTGGCAGGATGATGAGCTGCTGACCACCGGCGTCGGCAAAAATACCGGCAAAGCCATGGGCCATCTGGCGCTGGCGGAAGAGCAGGGGCTGATGGCGCTGCTGGCCGCGCTGCCGGCCAGACGCAAAATTCTGATTCACATTAACAACACCAATCCGATCCTCAACGAGCATTCGCCGCAGCGCCAGTTCCTGACGCAGCAGGGCATTGAAGTGAGCTGGGACGGCATGGCGATTTATTTGCAGGAGTCCGCATCGTGATCATTACCGAGGCGTTGTCACCCGAAGCCTTTGAACAGGCGCTGCGTGCCAAAGGCGCGTATTACCATATTCACCATCCTTACCATATCGCGATGCACAACGGTGCCGCGACGCGCGAGCAGATTCAGGGCTGGGTGGCGAACCGTTTTTACTATCAGACCAATATTCCGCTGAAAGATGCGGCGATCATGGCCAACTGTCCGGATCCGGCAACGCGCCGTAAATGGGTACAGCGTATCCTCGATCACGACGGTCGTAACGGTGAGGAAGGCGGCATTGAAGCCTGGCTGCAGCTGGGAGAAGCGGTCGGTCTCGATCGCAAAGTCTTGCTGTCAGAGAAGCTGGTGTTGCCAGGCGTACGGTTTGCCGTTGATGCCTATGTCAACTTTGCGCGTCGCGCCAACTGGCAGGAAGCGGCGTGCAGCTCGCTCACCGAGCTGTTTGCCCCGCAGATTCATCAGTCACGCCTCGACAGCTGGCCGCAGCACTATCCGTGGATCAAAGAGGAAGGCTATTTCTACTTCCGCAGCCGCCTGAGCCAGGCGAACCGCGATGTGGAACATGGCCTGGCGCTGGCGCTGGAAGTCTTTACCAGCGCTGAGCAGCAGAACCGTATGCTGGAGATCCTGCAGTTTAAACTCGACATTCTCTGGACCATGCTGGATGCCATGACCATGGCATACGCACTGCAGCGTCCGCCGTACCACACGGTGACCGATCAGGTCGCCTGGCACAGTACAAGACTGGTGTAATCACATGAAAGAGACTCTGATTCCGGCGTTTCGCCGCGGCTATCGTCTGCAGTGGGAAGCCGCGCAGGACAGCCACGTGGTGCTTTACCCGGAAGGGATGGCGAAGCTGAATGAAACCGCTGCCGCCATTCTGGAACTGGTGACCGGCAAGCAGGATGTGGCGGCCATTATCGCCACGCTCAATGCGCGTTTTCCGGAGGCGGGCGGCGTCGATGATGACGTCAAAGACTTCCTGCAATCGGCCATTGAACAGAAGTGGATCCAGTGTCGTGAACCCGAATAAACCTGGCGTGAATGCGCCGCTGTGGCTGCTGGCGGAGCTGACTTATCGCTGCCCGCTGCAGTGTCCTTACTGCTCGAACCCGCTGGATTTTTCGCAGCAGGAACAAGAGCTGAGCACCGAACAGTGGATCGAGGTGTTCCGCCAGGCACGCGCCATGGGCAGCGTGCAGCTGGGCTTTTCCGGCGGTGAACCGCTGACGCGCAAAGATCTGCCGGAGCTGATTCGCGCCGCGCGCGATCTGGGCTTTTACACCAACCTGATCACCTCCGGCATTGGCCTGACGGAGAAAAAGCTTGATGCCTTCGCCGACGCCGGGCTGGATCACATCCAGATCAGTTTCCAGGCGAGTGATGAAACGCTGAACGCCGCGCTGGCCGGTTCGCAGAAGGCGTTTCAGCAGAAGCTGGCGATGGCAAAAGCGGTGAAAAAGCACGGCTACCCGATGGTGCTGAACTTCGTGCTGCACCGCCATAACATCGACCAGATCGATAAAATCATCGATCTGTGTATTGAGCTGGAGGCGGATGATGTCGAGCTGGCCACCTGTCAGTTTTACGGCTGGGCGCATCTTAACCGCCAGGGGTTGCTGCCAACGCGCGAGCAGATTGCCCGCGCCGAAGCGGTGGTTGCGCGCTACCGTGAGCGCATGGGCAGCAGCGGCAATCTCACCAATCTGTTGTTTGTCACGCCGGATTACTACGAAGAGCGGCCCAAACCCTGTATGGGCGGCTGGGGATCGATATTTCTCAGCGTGACGCCGGAAGGTACGGCGTTACCCTGTCACAGCGCGCGCCAGTTGCCGGTGCAGTTTCCCTCAGTGTTGGAGCAGAGCCTGGAGGATATCTGGTACAACTCGTTTGGCTTCAATCGCTATCGCGGCTTCGACTGGATGCCGGAACCGTGCCGCTCATGTGATGAGAAAGAGAAAGATTTCGGCGGTTGCCGCTGCCAGGCATACATGCTGACCGGCAATGCCGACAACACCGACCCGGTATGCAGCAAGTCGCCGCATCATGGAAAAATTCTTGAGGCACGCCGCGAAGCCAGCGGCAGCGATATCAAAATCGCCCAGCTGCAGTTCCGCAACCGCAGCAATTCTGAGCTGATTTTCAAACAGCGGGTCACCTGATGTGCGAACGCAGCCTGACGCTGGCCAACGGTCTGCGCTGTCATCTGTCGCACCAGCCCGACGCGCGGGAAAGCGCGGCGCTGGTGCGCGTCGGCGCAGGCAGCCTGCACGAACCCGATCGCTGGCCCGGCCTGGCGCATCTGCTGGAACATCTGCTGTTTTGCGGCAGCGCGGGCTTTACCGGCGATGAGCGCCTGATGCCGTGGCTGCAGCAGCAGGGTGGTCAGGTGAATGCCACCACGCAACTCAGCCGCAGTGCCTGGTTCTTCCAGCTGCCGGCGCTGGCGCTGGCGGCGGGCGTGGCAAGGCTGGCAGATATGCTGGCTGCGCCCTTGCTGACCGGTACGGCGATTACGCAGGAAGCGGCGGTCATTGAGGCAGAATATCAGCTGCTGCGGCATCATGCCGAGACGCTGAGTGAAGCAGCGCTGCTCGACGCGGCCGGTGGCGCACTGCGCCGCTTTCGCGTCGGGAGTGCAGCGTGTTTTAGTGACAACGTAACGGAACTGCAGCAGGCGCTGCGGCTGTTTCATCAGCAGCATTTTGTCGCCGCCAACCAGCAGCTGTGGCTGAGCGGACCGCAATCGCTGGATGAATTACAGCAGCTGGCCGAGGCGTTTGCTGTTCGCCAGTCAGGCGGTACGGTGCACTCCTCATTACCAGCCATTTCCGCGCCGGAGCCAGTTGAAACGCTCATCCAGCTTGCCGATGAAGAGTCATTCTGGCTTAGCCTGTTTATCACCGGCGAAGAGAACGCTTTGCGTGACAATGTCACATTGCTGGAGGCTTTCTGGCAGGATGAAGCCCCTGGCAGCCTGATGGCGCAGCTGCGCAGCGAGCAATTGTGCGCATCGCTGCAGTGTGAATGGCTGTGGCAGAGCGCCGATCATAGCTGGCTGACGTTGCGCTTCAGTGCGCCAGCGCTGTCAGCGTTGGCGGCAAGACGCATTGAACAGCTCTTCTGGCAGCATTTGCGTGCGGTGCGCGCCGCCACGCCAGCGCAGTATCGTCACTATTTGCAACTGGCCCAGCAGGATTTCGCTGCGCTGTCGCCGCTGACGCAGCTGCGCGGACAGGCGCTGGGATCGGCGCCGGCAGCTGACGTTCCCGCAGATTTCACCGGTTTTATCGCCGCGCTGTCACAGGCCTCGTGCACGCGGCTGCTGACGCAGCGACAGCTGTCCGCCGTGCCTTATACCACGCAGGGATTCTGCCTGCAGCGCGCGCCATGGCCACAGACCGCGGCTGGCCCGGTTGCGCCGGTTAACTGGTCATTTTATCCGTGCGCTGACGTCCTGCATTTGCCGGAACTCCCGGCAAATTGCGCGCCGTTGCTGCGCGCAAATCCGGTGCAGCCGCGGGAAACGCTGCTGGTGCGCCCGGCGTTTTATCACACCCTGAGTGACGAGGCGGCGTTAAGCTGGCAGCAGAAGCTGCGCCCACGGCTGGCCGCACTGCGCCATGCCGGTGGCAGCGGACGCTGGCAACAGCAGCAGGGCGTCTGGCAACTGGTGATTGATCTGCCTGACGATGCAATGCCCGCGCTGCAACAGCTGCCTGGCGTGCTGGCGGCGCTGAATGCACCGGTGCTGCCGCAACCGCACCGCGCTGCACAAAGTGTTGTGATTCGTCAGTTGCTGGAAGCGCTACCGCAGCAGCTGCTGGCCCCGGCTGCGCATCCTGCATGGCAGGCCGCCTGGTGCGGCCACAGCGAAAGCGTCAGTCAGCACGCCGCGCACGGGTTGAGCGAGGTGGTTCAGACTCAGCCTGCGCCGGCGCGCGCGGCTGCGCTGCAGCACGGCGTCAGCGCGCTGCGCTGTGCGGCGAACGAACAGGCCTTGTTGCTGTTTATTCCGCTGCCCGCTGCCGATGATGCCAGCCTCGCGGCGCTGCGTGCGCTGGCGCTGATGTTTGAACCACGCTTCTTTCAGCGCATGCGGGTTGAGCAACAGATTGGCTACGTGGTGTCAGCGCGCTACCAGCGCGTGGCGGATGTGGATGGACTCCAGCTGGCGCTGCAATCCCCGTCCATTGGCTGGCGCACGCTGCTGCAACACTGCAAAGCGTTTTTGCGCGACATGGTGAGTGAACTCGCCGCCATCAACGATGAAACGCTGCGGGGCTGGCAGGCAACGCTGCTGGCGCAGTGCCAGCCACACCAGAACGCCGACGCCGCCAGTGAGGCACTGCGAAAACAGCAGGGACTGCCGGTGCTTACGCCAGAAGCGGTCGCCGCGCTCACGTTACCCCAGCTGCAGCGGCTGCATCAGCGCCTGCTGCGCGAACGCCGCCGCTGGCGTTTACTGATTAATCAACGTGAATAATTTCTCCTTCTCTGCAGTCAGCCTGCTCCCGCTGGCATAAAGACAAAAGTTTACACAGCAGGGGTTGGTGTTTCTGCTGCTTTTGCATAAACTGGCCGCACTTTTCTCTGAGGCTGTGGCATGACGATATCGCCCCAACGCGCAAAATGGATTCTGGCACTGGTTTGTCTGGTGCTGGCATTTTGTCTCGTCCAGCGCAGCTTCAATCTCCCGACCCAGCCTGTCGTTAGCATTACTGCTCACAGCGCCGCCGTTGATGACGGTGCCAGCAGTGATAAACCCTGTGCGCTGGGCGCTAAGTCACTCAGCGGCAGCGCGCCGCTGCTCGATACCGCGCTGCCATTCCTCGTACTGCTGCTGGCGTTGATCGCCACGCTCTTCCAGACCTCGTCTGCCACTGTCTGTCGACGTGAACCGCTGTTTGTGCCGCTGCGACGGCGCCATCTCACGCTCTGCGTCTTCCGGGAATAACACCACGCGATCCACCGCGTAAACCCTGTTATTCACCGGAGAAACGATTATGACATTCCTGATCAGGAGCCTGCTGCTCCTCGTGGCGAGCTGCGCGCTGACCGTGCAAGCCGCCGATACGGGCTGGCTGCGCAATGCGCAAAACAGCCACGCCGAAGTGCGCCTGCGCGCCGCGCCGCAGGGCGATCACCTGCAACTGCTGCTGGATATTCGCCTGCAGCCGGGCTGGAAAACCTACTGGCGCTCGCCGGGGGAAGGCGGCGTCGCGCCGGAAATCCGCTGGCAAACGCCGGATGTCAACGCCCGCTGGTCGTGGCCAGTGCCAGCGCGCTTTGACGTCAGCGGCCTCACCACGCAGGGCTACAAAGGCAACGTTACGCTGCCCATCGTGCTCGAATCTGCCCCGCAGGGCACGCTGGCCGGCACGCTGACGCTGTCCACCTGTAGCGACGTCTGCATCCTGACGGATTTTCCGTTCCAGCTCGATCTCTCGCAGCCCGCCAGTCCGGATTTTGCACGTGATTTCGCCCAGGCGATGGGGCAGATCCCGGCTGACAGCGGGCTGACCGATCAGCTTGATGCCAGCTTCGTTGATGGCACGCTGCAAATCCGGGCGCAGCGTCAGCAGGGCTGGCAGCAGCCGGAACTGTTCTTTGATTATCCGCAGGGCAGCATGCTGGCGGCGCCGCAAATCAGCGTGCAGGGCGAGACGCTGACGGCCCGCGTGGCGGTGACCGATGAATGGGGCGAGGCTGCGCCGGACCTGCGCGGTAAAGCGCTGTCGCTGGTTATCGCTGACGCCGGTATCGCTCAGCAAAGCCAGCTGACCCTTGGTCATCAGCCGCTGTTTTCTCCCTCTGCCGGAAACGCCACGCTGTGGTCGGTAGTGCTGCTGGCGCTGCTCGGCGGGCTGATTCTCAACCTGATGCCATGTGTGCTGCCGGTGCTGGCGATCAAACTGAGCAGTCTGGTGCAGCAGCAGGGACAGACGCAAAGCCAGACGCGTCAGCAGTTTCTCGCGTCCAGCGCCGGCATTCTGTTCTCTTTCCTGCTGCTGGCGCTGCTGATGACCGTGCTACGGCTCAGCGGTCAGGCGCTGGGCTGGGGCATTCAGTTTCAGAGCAGCGGCTTTCTGCTGGTGATGGTGCTGGTGATGTTCCTGTTCAGCGCCAGTCTGTTCGATCTGCTGCATTTTCGCCTGCCTTCCGGCCTGACTACCCGGCTGGCGACGCACGGCGGTGCCGGTCTGGCAGGGCATTTTGGCCAGGGGGCCTTTGCTACGCTGCTGGCGACGCCGTGCAGCGCACCGTTTCTTGGCACCGCCGTCGCCTATGCGCTGACCGCGCCGCTGCCGCAGCTGTGGCTGCTGTTTGTCGCGCTCGGCGTCGGCATGAGTCTGCCGTGGCTGCTGGTTGCGGCGCTGCCGGGCATGGCGCGCTGCCTGCCACGTCCGGGGCGCTGGATGCTGCATCTGCGCACGCTGCTGGGGCTGCTGATGCTGCTGGCAACGCTGTGGCTGGTGACGCTGCTGATTCCACACTGGGGCAGCACCGTCGCCATTCTGCTGGCGGCCATCCTTATGCTGGCGCTGACGGGCTGGCTAATCGCACGCCGCGCGCTGCCGCAGGCAGGTCTGGTGTTCATTACCGTGACGCTGGCGGGCGCGCTGTTACTGCTGACGCGCCTCTCCCCGGAAGAAGAATCGCTGGTGTGGCAACCGCTGACCGAAGCCGCCATCAATCAGGCGCTGGAGCAGGATAAGCGCGTATTCGTCGATGTCACCGCTGACTGGTGCATCACCTGCAAAGTGAATAAATCGCGGGTGCTGAATCAGCCTGACGTGCGTGCCGCACTCGGCGCAGAGGATGTGGTGCTGCTGCGCGGTGACTGGACACAACCGGATCCGGCCATCGGCGAGTTCCTGCGCCGCCGCGATCGCGTAGCGATCCCCTTTAACCAGATTTATGGCCCGGCACTGCCGCACGGCCAGATTTTATCGCCGTTATTAAGTCGTGATGCGGTGATTTCAACACTCTCTGAGGCAAAAAAATGATGAAAAAATCCCTGTTACTTTCGCTGATGTTGCTGGCGGCACCCGCCCTGGCCGCCGCGCCATTTACCCCTGAGCAGGAGGCGCGCATCAAACAGCTGATTCGCGAAACCCTGGTGCAAAATCCGGCGATTCTGGCGGAAGCCGCCGACGCATTTGATAAAGAAGCCGCGCGCCAGCAGCAAAACGTGGTCGCGCAGATGGTAGAGAAAAACCGCGCGGCGCTGTTTGACGATGCCGGCTCGCCGCGCATCGGTGCCAAAAAACCGGCACTGACGCTGGTCTATTTCACCGACTACAACTGCGTCTTTTGCAAAAAGTTTGAGGCGGATATCGAAAAACTGCTGCACAACTATCCGCAGGTGGCGGTGGTGCTGAAGCCGCTGCCGTACCGCGCTGAAAGCTCGCTCAGTTCGGCGCGTCTGGCGCTGACGGTGTGGGAGCAGCAGCCGAATAACTTTCTTAAGCTGCATGAACGGCTGATGGCAAAGAAAGGCAACCATGATGAAGCCAGCATCGCCGCCGCGCTCGACAAAAGTGGTATCAGCTTATCGGCGCCGAGCACCGCCAGCCTCGACACCATCAACCTTAACCTGACGCTGGCGCAGCAGCTGGGTGTGCAGGGTACGCCCGCCACGCTGGTGGGCAATCAGCTGATCAGCGGGGCAGTGCCTTATGCACAGCTGGAAGCCGCGGTGAAAGGTGCGCTGCAGGCTCAGCCATGAGCCGGGTAACGCGCTGGCTGCGTGAAGGCGTGCTATTGGTGCTGATGGCAGCGGCGCTGCTGCTGGCCATGGACTGGCTGCGTGCACCGCAACTGCCCGCGGATGTGGCCCGGCAGCCGCTCAGCGCGCTGCAGGGCGAGGTGAACCTGGCGACGCTGAGCCAGCAACGGCCGGTGCTGGTTTACGTCTGGGCCAGCTGGTGTGGCGTGTGCAAACTCACCACACCGACGGTGGCCGCGCTCAGTCAGCACGGCACGCAGGTGGTCAGTGTGGCTCTGCGATCCGGCAGCGATGCGCGCGTTGCCACCTGGCTGGATAAAAAAGGAGTACGGGGATTCGCCGTCAATGATGAAAGCGGGGCGCTGGGACAGCGCTGGCAAATCAGCGCCACGCCGACGTTCATCGTGCTGCATCAGGGCAAGGTGGTCAGCACCAGCAGCGGCTGGACCAGCAGCTGGGGGCTGAAGCTGCGCCTGTGGTGGGCGGCACGCGCTGCCTGATTAATCATTAACGGTTAACCGACCGCGATAAATAACCGTAGCGTGAATAACCTTGCGCTGCGGTTATTTTTTTGCTCATTAAAAATCCGCATTCAATATTTCAATGCATTGAAATTAAATGAGTAATAAATAAAGCGATAAATGAATGACTCTGGATTGTTTGCAATTGCCATCATCATGGCACATATATGTTAAATCACTTTTTTATTTATTCATTTAATAACGGCGCGCTCGCGCCATTTTATTTTGGGGGAGAACAATGCGAATTCATCACCTCAACTGTGGCTGCATGTGCCCGCTCGGTGGCGCACTATTCGACGGTTTCAGCAAAGGTCCGTTTGCTGAACTGGTGTGCCACTGCTTACTGCTGGAAACTGACCGTCACGGTTTAATCCTTGTGGATACCGGTCTGGGCACGCAGGACATGCGCCATCCTGACCGCCGCCTGTCGGACTTTTTTCGCGCGCTGAATAATATTCGCTATAACGAGCAGCTCAGCGCGCTGGCACAGATTCAGCTGCTGGGTTTTCGCCCGGAAGATGTGCGCCACATTATTCTGACCCACCTCGATTTTGACCACGCCGGCGGCATCAGTGATTTTCCGGCCGCCCGCATTCATCTGCTGCAGCGTGAGCTGGATACCGTAACCCAGGCGGGCGATAGCAGCTGGCTGGCGCGTCAGCGGTTTCGCCCGCAGCAGTGGACTGCGCACGATGGATGGCGCGGTTACGCCAGCGGCGGCGAGCGCTGGTATGGCTTTGATGCGGTGAAGGCGGTCGACGATCTCAGCGATGAGATTCTGCTGGTGCCGCTGCCGGGACATACGCTGGGCCATGCGGGCGTGGCGATTCGTCACCAGGGCGGCTGGCTGCTGCATGGCGGCGACGCCTGGTTTTATCGCGGTGAAATGTACCACAGCCAGCGCCACTGTACGCCGGGCCTGCGCGCCTATCAGCGCCTGATGTGCAGTGACCGCGCCGCCTGGCACAGCAATCAGCAGCGGCTGCGTGAGCTGTCACTGCAGCACGCGCAAGAGGTGCAACTGTTCTGCAGCCACGACGCGCAGGAACTGAACCAGTTCCGTCGGCACGGTTAACTTTTTGTGCGGGCTGTGCGCATGACTCTTTATCTTTACTAATATTTCTCAGGCGTGCGAAGCGATGCCTGGCCGGATCGCTCTCGCCTGGAAAAACTGTGATAGGGAGAGTGCGATGTACCATACCTCGGGACGCTCGGTTGTTGGCGTGACGCTGTTTACCCTGCTTGAGCCGTTGCCGCTGGGCTTTTTCTTTGCTGCCTGGCTGTTTGATATTATCTATCTGCAAACCTTCATCGTCATGTGGACCAAAGCCGCCAGCTGGCTGATAGCCATCGGGCTGGTGCTGGCGATTGTGCCGCGACTAATCAGCCTGATTCATTTATTCCGTGGCGCACCTGCCGCAGAGAAAACTCATTTCTGGCTGTCGCTGCTGGCGATCGTGCTGGCCATCGTCAACGCATTCATTCACAGCCGCGATGCCTATGCGGTGGTGCCGATGGGCGTAACGCTCTCCACCCTGGTGGTGGTGGTGTTGCTGATAGCGAATCTGCAGCTGGCGCTGCGCGAGCGTCGTTTACAGGGAGGTCGCTCATGAAATTTCGTGTAATGAGTGCGCTGGGGATTGCGGTACTGCTGAGCGCCTGCGACAGCGGATCGGACCTCGATCCGCAACGGCAAATCGGCCCTGATCCGCAGCTGCCGCAGGCTAAAAACTTCTTTATGCCGCCGATGCAGGTGCCGGAAGGCACCGCGTGGAAAGAGGGCGAGACACCAAAAGTGGCCGACGGCCTGAAGATCGAGAAAATCCCGGCCAGCCTGATGCACCCGCGCCAGCTGTATGTGCTGCCGAATGGCGACGTGCTGGTGGCAGAAGCCAACGGGGTTAAAAACCCGGTCACGGCACCGAAAGAATTGATCATGAGCCTGGTGCAGAAATCTTCCGGCAAAGGTGGCCCGGGCGGCAACCGCATCACGCTGCTACGCAACGTTAACGGCAAGTGGGAACAGCACCGGTTTATCGAAAACCTCAATGCGCCGTTTGGCATGCAGCTGATTGGCAATACGCTGTATGTGGCTAACGCCGACAGCCTGGTGAAATTCCCTTACCAGACCGGCGAAACCGAAATCCGTACGCCGCCGGAAGAGGTGACGTCGCTGCCGGGCGGTGAGCTGAATCACCACTGGACCAAAGCGCTGCTCGCCAGTCCGGACGGCAGCAAACTGTACGTCGGTGTCGGCTCCAACAGTAACATCACCGAGAACGGTATCGGCGCAGAGTATGGCCGCGCGGCGGTGTGGGAAGTGGACGCCGCAACCGGTGCCAGCCGCATTTATGCCAGCGGCATCCGCAATCCTACCGGTCTGCAGTGGGAGCCGCAAAGTGGCAAGCTGTGGGCCATCGCCAACGAGCGTGACGAAATCGGGTCGGATCTGGTGCCGGATTACCTGACCTCCGTACAGGACAAAGGTTTCTACGGCTGGCCGTACAGCTACTTTGGTCAGCACGTCGACGAGCGCGCACAGCCGCAGCGGCCGGATCTGGTCGAGAAAGCCATCAAACCGGACTATGCGCTGAGCTCACACGTGGCACCGCTCGGCCTGCTGTTCTATGGCGCGGATAATATGCCGCAGTACCGCGGCGGCGCGTTCATCAGTGAACACGGCAGCTGGAACCGCACGCCGCTCAACGGCTATAAAGTGATTTGGGTGAAATTTGAAAACGGCAAACCGGTCGGGCAACCGCAGACGGTGGTGTCAGGATTCCTCACCGACGATCAGAAGCAGGTACGCGGTTTGCCGGTAGGACTGGCGACGGATAATCAGGGCGGGGTGTTGATTGCCGACGATGCCGGCAACGCGATCTGGCGTATCAGCGCCGCGCAGTAGGATAATCGCAGGCAATAAAAAAGGATTTGGCCAGGTCGCCAAATCCTTTTTTTATGTTCGTCACCCGGCTGGTAACCGCGCTCGGAACGGGGTGCTCAGCACTCCTCACAAAAGGAATGATAAAATGTGCAGCGAAAGATTTCAAGTTTCGCTAAAATACTGTATGGTTATACAGGTGTTGAGCGCGGCGGATGCTTATTGTTTTCTGATGACTCCAGGGGCGCGGATAGTCAAACCCCGGCAGGTTTCAGGTGGTGCTGGCCTGTGGCTTTCACAATGAGTGCCGCTCAGCGCTCCTCACAGATGTGCTTAGGCGGTCGGCGGGTAGAGTCAGGGCCCCGAAAGCTGAACAGCGCGCTCCTGTCAGAGGAGAAGGAAAGTGATGGAACTTGTTCGATTACTCCTGGACCTGGTCCGGGTGATCCTGCAAATCATCGTTGCCCTTTTGCAACTGACCGGTCAGGCGCACTGACCGGAACTTGAAACAAGGCGGAGCTCACCCCTCCGCCTTTTTTCGTACGTCCGCGTCACGCGCCGGGCCGGCTTTGCTGTTGTATCGCCTGCCTGAGCGCCGCAACAAATACGCTGACGCGCGCCGGCAGGTGGCGCGTGGTGGGAAACAGCGCCCACACGCCCAGCATCTGCGGCTGCGCGTCCTCCAGCTCCAGCGCCACCAGTTCGCCGGATGCCAGCTCTTCCCGCACATCCCATTCGGATAGCTGCGCGATGCCGCTGCCGGCCACGCACAGCGCACGCACCCCTTCGACATTGCTGCCGCTAAAGCGGCCGTCAACACTCAGGCTGGAGAGATGACCGTCCACCATAAAACTCCACTGCACCACATTCGACAGGCGCAGACAGTGGTGTTGATGCAGATCCGCCAGATGACGCGGCGTGCCGAAGCGTTGCAGATAGCCCGGAGCCGCACACAGCCGGCGCGGGTTATCGGCCAGGCGGTGTGCCACCAGGCGGGAATCGCGCAGCGGGGCAATGCGAATCGCGACATCAAAGCCCAGCCCGACAATGTCCGTGACATCGTCGCTGAGCTGAAACTCAACGCGCAGACCGGGGTTTTGCTCCATCAGTGACGGCAGCAGCGGAATGATGGTGCGGCGGCCAAACCCCGTGGGCGCGGTGATGCGCAGCTGGCCGGTGGCGCCCTGTTTATCGGGCGCGAACAGGTTGCGTGCGCTCTGTTCGGTCTCGGCCAGCGTTCTGGCATAGGGAAGAAACTCTTCGCCTTCATCGGTAAGGGCAATGGCGCGCGTGGTGCGATGCAGCAGCCGTACGCCGAGATCTTCCTCCAGTGAGGCCAGCCGGCGCGACACGGTCATAGTGGTGGTGCCGAGCCGCCGCGCCGCCTGCGTCAGACTGCGGGTTTGTGACACCATCAGAAAAACATCAATATCCCGGGAATTCATTGTAACGGTTTCCGTTAAGCAGACGTATCATAATCGGTCATTTTTGCCACAATGGCGACTCACTATAATGGCTCCTGATGATAATTTATTTCAGAGCGCCAAATGTCCGACAATCACCTGTTTCAGAGCAGTACGCTTAACCACCTCGATTTAACCAATCGCCTGATGGTGGCACCGATGACGCGCATCTCCGCCAGCGTAGACGGTGTCCCGGGCGAGCGTATGCAGCAGTACTACACGCGTTTTGCCCGCGGTGGCTTTGGCGCGATAATCACCGAAGGTCTCTACATCGATGAAGCCTGGTCACAGACTTACGCTTTTCAGGCCGGGCTGGTCAATCGCCAGCAGATCGCCGGCTGGCGGGCCATCACCAACAGCGTGCACCAGCACGGCAGCAAAATCATTGCACAGCTGATGCACGCCGGTGCGATATCGCAGGGCAATATTTACCGGCGCGATACGCTGGCGCCTTCGGCGATCCCGCCACGTGGCGAACAACTGCGGTTTTACCATGGCCACGGCGCTTATCCGTTGCCGCGCGCCATGAGTGATGAACAGATTGAGCAGGTGATTGACGCCTTTGCTGACAGCGCGGCGCGCGCCATTGAGGCAGCCGGTTTTGACGGCATTGAAATTCACGCGGCCAACGGTTATCTGCTCGATCAGTTCTTTACCGATTACACCAACCAGCGCAGCGACCGCTGGGGCGGCGATATTATCGCAAGACTGACGCTGACGCGGGAGGTGATCGCCGCGGTGCGGCAGCGCATCGGTGCCAACGTCACGCTGGGCGTGCGGATTTCTCAGGGGAAAGTGAATGATTTTACGCATAAATGGCAGGAGGGCGCTGCCGGAGCGCGCCAGGTGTTTGCGCTGCTGGCTGACTCAGGTATCGATTATCTGCACCTGACCGAGCACGATGCGTTGCAGCCGGCGTTTGCGGACGCGACGGAGTCGTTGCTACAGCTGGCGCGCCAGGCTGCGCCACAGTTGCCGGTGGTGATCAACGGATCGCTGTCAGATGCCGAACGCGCCGGCATGGCGTTGTATCAGGGCGCAGATTATGTGGCGCTGGGCAAAAGCGCGCTAGCCAATCCGGACTGGCCACAGCGCGTTCGCCACGGCCAGCCGCTGCGCGCCTTCGATCAAAACCTGCTGGCACCGTCCGCGGATGTTAAAAACAGCGAGCTGGCATAACCGCCGTTTTCGGTCGCCATCCATGGCGACCCTGCCACAACGGTGAAAGACGCATGCCCGTGCACCAGCAACAATGGTGTGTGATTTTGTCGGGTGCGCATTGATGCGCACCTGGATAAACCCAACACTACCCAGCCCGCTTAACGTTTAAACGCCCAGCTCAGCTTACCGTTATCGGCGCTTAACTTGTTCAGCGCCTTCTGGTTCACCGCGTCTCTGGCACCGAGCGCCTGCGCCGTCAGCGGACCGCTATCACTCTGCGCAATCACCGTATCCTTCGGCACGCTCACCATCTTCTCCGCCACCTTTTTCACTGCTGCGGCGTAGCCGTCGCGATCGCGCAGGTTGAACGCTTTCAGCGGCAGTTCCCGGCTCAGCCACTGTCCCCAGAAGAACTCCAGGAACGGCGGCGGGTTGCCTGGCTTATCGAAGCCGATATCGCGCACAAAATAGATCAGCGAACGATACTCATCATCCTGCATATGCTGGCGACCCAGCTCCTGCGGCAGTGCTTCGGGGGCGATCTTACCGTTTGGCGTCTCCAGCCACACCAGATGTGCCGACGCCATTTTCTGCCAGAAAGCAGCCTGGCTTTTCAGCGGGCGGAAATCATCGGTAATGCGCACCTGCACCGGCGTTGACAGGCCGGCTATGTCAGCAAAGTTGCTGAACGTATGGTGGCCATCAGTCAGGTACAGTTGATTATCCGGGCCGATCACCGCGGTTTTCATCGGGCCGGGTTCGCTGCCGACCGGCGCCTTACAGCTGAAACTGGCCGGATCGCGCAGGGTGGAGCGCGGCGTGAAACTTTTCACCCCTTTTTGTCCCATACTTTCGCAATAGTCATCGAACAGCTTTTCCGGATCGGCCTGATAACGATGCTGCTTGTAATCCAGCTGGCGATAACCAATGGCGGCCTGAGTGGGATGCAGCTGCGCCAGTTCGACCTGCACAATTTCTCCGGCTTTGATGTCGGGCGGCAGGGCGGCAAAGGCGGGGGCGGTACTGAATAGCAAGGCTAATAACGGCAGGGACGCTTTCATTCCATTTTCTCCTGAAGATCTCCCGGTGGAGCAACACGATAGCATTCCTGTCATCTTCCCGCTCTAGTGTTGTGGCTCGCGGTTGCGTTGAGGCAACCACTCATCCAGACATCTGACCACAACGGAGCACCTGCTTTATGATTTCTGCCACACAGCATCCCGCTAAACTGCAACACACCGCGATCGATCCCAGCGTCCGTCTGCGCGACACGCAGATTGGCCAGCAGTGTGAAATTCTGGCGCACAGTTATCTGGAATACAGCGAACTGGGTGATTTTTCCTACCTTGGGGAACACTGCTGCGTGGCGGATGCGCAGATTGGCCGCTTCACGGCCATCGCCAATCAGGTGCGTATCGGGGCACCGAATCATCCGATGGATCGCGCCTCACAGCATCGCTTCACCTACTGCCCGGAGTATTACGACAGCCGCGCGCAGCGCGATGCCGGTTTCTTCGCCGGACGCCGTGCCGATCGGGTGATCATTGGTCACGATGTGTGGATCGGTCACGGCGTGATTGTCCTGCCTGGCGTGACGGTCGGTGACGGCGCCGTGCTGGCGGCCGGGGCGGTGGTGAGTAAAGATGTGCCGCCTTACACCATCGTCGGAGGTGTGCCGGCGAAACCGATTCGCGCCCGTTTCAGCGCCGATATCGCGGCGCAGCTGCAGGCGATTGCCTGGTGGAACTGGCCGCTGGAGAAGCTGATGGCGCACCTGGCGGATTTTCAGTCGCCGGATATCGCCGCCTTCTGCCAGCGGCACGGACGATAACGCTTACACAGCCTGCTGCGCGGCGGCTGGCGGCGCATCGGCTTGCAGGCGTTTCTCCGGCTGCAGCAGCGTCATGGCCAGCATGCTGCCAAAGGCGATACAGGCGGTGACGGTAAACATGGCGTTATAACCGTAGTACTGCGCCAGCCAGCCGCACAGCATCGGTGAAATGATCGACGCGAGGTTGGCGATGGCCAGTGTCATGCCGCTGAAGGTGCCGACCGATGCCTTCGGCGTCACGTCAATCACGACCGACCAGTAGACGTTATTCACCAGCGCATTGAGCGCGTTGCCGAGCGTCATCAGCGCGATAATGCCGGCAGCAGATCCGACCCAGGGAATGGCCATAAAGCAGCAGGCGGTGGCGCACAGCGTCACGGCGGCAAACAGGTTGCGCGCCAGCCGCAGATTGTTAAAGCGCGCCAGCAGGCGATCGGCGATGCGCCCGCCCAGCAGCACCGTCAGGCAGGCACCGCTCCACGGGATCATCGCCACATACCACAGCGAGTGCAGGTCATAGTGGAAATTATCCTGCAGATATTTCGGCAGCCAGGTCACCAGGGTAAAGGTGATGTAGAGGAAACTGAAATAGCCCAGCGCGTTGCACACCAGCGTGCGGCTGGTGAAGAAGCGCCACCACGGCAGCGCGCCTTCGTCCTGCGGCTGCTGGCGTTGCCCGGCAATGATCAGCTGACGCTCGACGGCATTGGCACGGGGATGCTGCTGTGGCGTATCAGTAAAGTGGCGGGCAAACAGCAGCATCGCCAGCAGTGAAAACGCGCCGAGCAGCATAAACATCATGCGCCAGTCGTTGGTGAGCAGCAGCAGTCCGACGGCAATCGGTGCGGTCAGCAGCGAGCCCACCTGGGTGCTCAGCAGGCCAATTCCCAGCGCGAAACCGCGTTCGTTATCCGGCGCCCAGTGGGCGATGGTTTTGTTCATCAACGCGTAGGCCGGCCCTTCGCTGAAGCCAAACAGCACGCGCAGTGCAGCAAACCCCATGATCGCCGAGCCGCCAAACAGCGCCATACCCAGCTCTCCGGCCCAGGCGGTGGCGATCTCCAGCAGCGACCACAGAATGCCAGCCATCAGCCAGACCTTTTTGGTGCCCAGCCGATCGGCAAGGAAGCCGCCGCACAGCGACCCGAACAGATAGCCAAAGCCAAAGTAGCCCAGCACGGCACCGAGCTGCACTTTACTGAAGTGAAATTCCTGCGAGATGGCGTTGGCGGCGAACGACAGCGCACCGCGGTCGATGTAGTTAATCAGTGCGATGAGAAACAGCAGCGAGAAAATGGTGTAGCGGGTTGAGGACGCTTTCATCATGCGACTCCTGAAAATGAACACAGGAATCATTAAGCAAAGGTAATGCCAGATTGCTAAGGCTGCTAACTAATTAGTGTCCGCTATGCCATAGTGCCCGCGCCGCCGCAGTGGGAACCATCGCGCTGGCTAATAAATAGTCGCTATCTGAGTGTGCTGCACCAAACCGATCGCCGGCACGATCGGTTACGGTGCGCTGCATCACACTACCGGCTGCGTGACCACCGCGGCACTGCGCAGTGGCTCCTGACCTAAACCGACGTGCAGCAGAATCTGGCTGCGGTAATGCGCATCCGCTTCCTGCTGTTCGTCACTCTGTAATAAACCGACCTCATTCACATTTTTCCCCGCGACCTGCACCTTAGTGCGTGCCGCGCTGCGCATCCACTCATACTCAATATCGATATGGCCGGTATCAATGCAGCGAATGCCGTGCTGACTGAGGTCGTAAGCCAGCACGGTTGCCGTCGGGCCAAGGGAGATCAATACCATGTCGAACTCGCGCGCGTGCGCCAGCACATTACTGTATAGCTCGTTATAAACCGAAAACGCGTTACGGTTGAGGGTGGTAATGCGCCGGATCTGCCGTGCGCCATCCAGCAGATCGTTACCGAGACCAAGGCGCGTGCCGCTACCCTCAACAATCAGAATTTTTTTATCATGAAACAGCTGTTTAAATTTGGCAAAAATACGTGCCGCCGGCTGTTTATCTTTATAATCATGATAAGGTCGCGTTACCGACGTATTACCATAGCGATAGCCTTTCTTTAATAAATGCTCATAGTGGCGAAAGAAAAACGCTTTATGAAAAAACCAGAATAGCGCTGAGCCAAAACGCATATTCCCGGTGCCGCGAAAGGCATCAGGCATACACAACAGACAGCGATTATCGCTCTGCGTGCCACGGCGCATGATCTCTTTCAGGCGAATGGAGAGGCGTTCATCAAAAGACTGAAAGCCTATATTCTTAAATAGCGTCATTTCCAGTTCCCCATCCCCATAGCGGCACACTGAGAGCCGGTCATCGCTGAGCAGCAGATCGATGGTCTGTTCTGCTGACAGGACCTGATATTGCCGGGCGTGCGCATTGGCCACGGGAAATTTAATGGCAGCATGTGTGAGTTTAAATGGAAAACGTAATTTGCGATAAAAAGCGTCTGCGCTAATCATAATAACCTTCTTTTTATAAGCGGCTTTGCCGCAGAGCAGTCAGATAATATATATCACCGATTAATTTGGCAGACAGGCTAAGGAAACTCTCAAAATAATAAATACGCTATTTCATTTATCAATGTCACCGCGCCGGAAAGACGCTATTTTTAGGGCAAAGCGCAGCGTTGCCTGCTTTTTTAGCATCAGGTTCTGACATGACCAGGACAAATCGCATTTGTACGCCACTAATCAATTAAATAATTTCACCAGAAATACATGCGCCGACAAATTGCAGGCTGCCCGGCAGCACGCCTGTCGCGCCTTGAGTCATATCGCACGCTGCGTTATCAAAAAATGCGGATTTTCCTGATGATTGATTAATTTCCTCCAACAAAATTGAAACGTGATTTCACTCACACTACGAGCGAAGCGGGGCGCAGCAGGAAGGAGCAGAGCTACATTGATAAGCGGCACTAACGACACGCCGCCAGGCAGATTTTTAACTAACGGTTACGTAAGTTAAGATTTTGTTGAGTTTATGTGTCTTTAGTTTGGGGTGGTTAATAATGATGAGCGTTGAGGGATTCGCATGATAAACAAACTGACCAGTCTCGTGCTGGCGATTCTGGGTGTTGCGCTGCTCTATATGGGCGGCAAGCTGCTGATGATGGGCGGCAGCGCATTTTACGCATTGATGGCGGTGGGATTACTGATCACCGCCATTTTACTGTTCCGCAATCAGCGCAGCGCGCTGAGCCTGTATGCGGTGCTGATGTGGATCACGCTGGCATGGATGATCTGGGAAGTCGGCTTCGACAAGTGGCAGTGGATCCCGCGCGGCGATCTGTTTGGCGTAATCGGCCTGTGGCTGGCGATGCCGTGGGTGGTCAAACCGCTGTATCAGGGACAGCGTCGCTTCCACGGCCTGCTCGGCAGCACGGTGGCCATCATGATTGTACTGGTGATTGGATTGTGCTTTTACGATCCGCTGCCGCAGGCCGGCACCATCACCAATGCGCGTGAACAAAACAGCGAGCAGGGCGCGAGCGCTGACTGGACCGCCTACGGCGGCACCGCCGACGGCCTGCGTTTCTCCGCCCTGAATCAGATCACCAAAGAGAACGTGCGCAATCTCGAAGTGGCCTGGACCTATCACACCGGCGATCTGCGTCAGGATAACGATGCCACCGAATACACCTTCGAAGCCACGCCGCTGAAAGCCAACGGCATGCTCTATTTCTGTACGCCGCACAATGAGGTCCACGCGCTCGATCCGCAGAGTGGTGCGGTGAAGTGGAAATACACGCCGGCGAAAGATCGTTCTTATCTGCAGCAGCATCAGACCTGCCGTGGCGTCAGCTATTACGCGGGCGCACCGGCTGCCGCACAGGACACGGCGGCGACGCCGGCGATGTGCCGCAAGCGCATCTTTAACGCCACCACTGACGCCCGGCTGATTGCGCTGGATGCCGACAGCGGCAAACCGTGCGCCGATTTTGGCAACAACGGAGTGGTGGATCTGCATGCCAATATGGGTGAGGTTCGTCCACACGCGTTGATGCAGACCGCCGCGCCGCTGGTCGCGGGCAATCTGGTGATTGTCGGCGGCTCGGTTATGGATAACGGCTTCAACAGCGGTAACCCCTCTGGCGTAATTCGCGCCTATGATGTGCAAAGTGGTCGTCTGGTGTGGAACTTTGATCCGGCTAATCCGCAAAATACCGCGCCGATTGCTGCTGGCCAGGCCTATCCGCAGGATACGCCGGTGGCCTGGGGTACGCTGAGCGCTGACCTGAAAAACGGCCTGGTGTATGTGCCGTTTGGCAACGCCTCGCCGGATGAACTGGGCATCGAGCGCGATGCCAATAGCAATACAGAGAAATTCCGTGATGCGTTAGTGGCGCTCGATCTGCAGACCGGTGCATTCAAATGGCGCTATCAGAGCTCCCATCACGATCTGTGGGACCGCGATAACCCGTCACAGCCGTCGCTGGTCGATATCGATTATCAGGGCCAGAAACAGCCGGTGGTGATCCTGCCGACCAAAACCGGCAACCTGTTTGTGCTCAATCGCCTGACCGGCCAGCCGGTTTATCCGGTTAACGACGTGAAGGTTTCGACGGAAGGCGGCGTGCCGGGCGAGAAATTCGCCGCCACCCAGCCGGTATCCAGTCTGAACTTTATTCCGCAGCCGCTGACTGAGAAGTCAATGTGGGGCATCACACCGTTTGATCAAATGGCCTGCCGTATGGATTTCCGTAGCCTGCGCTATGACGGCAATCCGTGGACGCCAGCCACAGAAGGCGGCTCGCTGGTGTTCCCGGGCAATATCGGGGTGTTTAACTGGGGATCGGTGGCGGTTGATCCGCAACGTCAGATGCTGATTGCCGCACCGGTGCGCCTCGCCTACAAATACAACCTGATCAAGCGTACGCCCGCCACGGCGACGGAGCGCCTGTTCACCAAAGATGGCCAGCCTTACTGGAACGAAAACTTCCACGGTGATTACGCCATCCACATCCAGCAGCTGGCCTCCGGTCTCGGCATTCCGTGCATTGCACCGCCGTGGGGCCGCATGGTCGGCGTGGATTTGAAAACCGGCAAAACCGAATGGCTGCGTCGCGTTGGCACCACGAAAAACCTGAAAACCAGCTTCCTGCCGGGCCGCTTCCCGATTGGCTTCCCGATGGGCATGGTGGCGCACGGCGGGCCACTGCTGACGGCCGGCGATCTGGTGTTCCACGGTGCGACCGCAGATAACTTCATTCGCGCCTATGACAGCACCACCGGCGAACTGCTGTGGCAGCAGGAGCTTAGCGCCGGCGCACAGGCGACACCATCCACTTACATGGGCAGCGACGGTAAGCAGTACGTGGTGATTGCCGCAGGCGGTCACGGTTCGCTCGGCACCAAAGCCGGCGACAGCGTGGTGGCGTTCCGTCTGAAATAATCCTGTTGATGCAAAAAAGGCGCCCGCGGGCGCCTTTTTTATATTTATAAATCAGCTCATTAACGCTTTGCGCGCTCGGTTTGCACCCGCTGGGCAATGCGATCGCCAATCGTCTGGTCGATGTTGCGCCAGTATTCAAACGCGCGCGACAGCACTGGCTCCTCCACGCCGTTGAGCAGATGACCGCTGACGTTATTTACCAGACGGTCACGTGCCGCCTCATCCAGCACTTTATTGACCAGCGTATTGGCCTGGCCAAAGTCATCATCATCCTGACGCAGCGTGTAGGGCGCGCGCACCATGTTGCCGTGCGCTTCCCAGGTGGAATCCGTCGGGTAGCGCTCGCCGTCTGCCACCGGACCGCCTTTCGAATTCGGCGCATAAACCGGATCGCTGACCGGATTGATGCGCATCGCGCCATCCTTGCTGTAGCTGTGCACCGGTGCCTGCGGGGCGTTGACCGGAATCTGCTTGTAGTTAACGCCAAGACGGGCGCGGTGGGCATCGGCATAGGCAAACACCCGGCCAATCAGCATTTTATCCGGGCTCAGCCCGATGCCGGGCACCAGGTTGTTTGGTTCAAACGCCGCCTGTTCAATCTGCGCGTGGTTGTCGGTCGGGTTACGATTCAGCATCAGTTTGCCGACTTTAATCAGCGGATAATCGCTGTGTGGCCAGACCTTGGTCAGATCAAACGGGTTGAAGCGGTAGGTTTCCGCCTCGGCGAACGGCATGATCTGCATGTACAGCGTCCAGCTGGGGAAATCACCATTTTTGATGGCGGTGAACAGATCGCGCGTGTGGTAATCACCGTCCTGGCCGGCCAGCAGATCGGCGTTATCCTGCGTCAGGAACTCCACACCCTGATCGGTTTTGAAGTGGTATTTAACCCAGAACTTTTCCCCGGAGGCGTTAACCCACATATAGGTATGGCTCGAGTAACCGTTCATGTGGCGCCAGCTTTTCGGAATGCCGCGGTCGCCCATCAGCCAGGTGACCTGGTGCGCCGACTCTGGCGACAGCGTCCAGAAATCCCACTGCATATCGTTATCGCGCAGATTGTTGTCGGCACGGCGCTTCTGCGAACGGATAAAGTGCTGGAACTTCATCGGGTCACGAATAAAGAACACCGGCGTGTTATTGCCCACCATGTCGTAGTTGCCTTCGCTGGTGTAAAACTTGATCGCGAAGCCGCGCGGATCGCGCCAGGTGTCCGGGCTGCCACGCTCGCCGGCCACGGTGGAGAAGCGCATTACCACATCGGTTTTGGTGCCGGGCTGAAAAACCGCCGCTTTGGTGTAACGGCTGACATCTTCTGTCACCTGAAAATAGCCAAACGCACCGCTGCCTTTGGCGTGCGGTTGACGCTCTGGAATACGTTCGCGGTTGAAGTTAGCCATCTGCTCAATCAGGTAGTGATCGTGCAGCATCAGCGGGCCGTCAGGACCGACGGACAAAGAGTGTTCGTCGCTGGCTACCGGAATGCCAGCATCCGTGGTGGTCGGCTTGCGATCGTCATTGCTCATAATATCTCCAGCTTTTGTAAGGATAATCCAACCACTAAGCGTAGCAGCGAGGCGCAGGCTTGCCCGAATAATTGCGCCGTCTCATCTGGCTGCCGCATTAAGCGATGCGGCACAGCTCGCAAATTTGTTTTTTATTTCTGCTGCAGGCTAAGCAGATTTTCCGTGCCGGTAAAAGCGCCATTCTGCGAATGGGATCGGAAAAGAAAAATTAATTCGCCAGTCTTTTAAGACAGGTCGCAAAGGATTTTTCCATTTAAGTAAAAACAGACATCGAATTAATCAATCATCTTATAACTTCATGTAAAATATCACTTTTTAATTTAATGATATTGATCAAAAAGAACCACAATCCGCTTATTTATGCTCTCGCTGCGTCAAAGGCAATCCCGTTGTAATTAATGAATGGACATAATAAGAGAGATAAATATGGTGATGCATAAGGCTAAAACCGCGCGCCTGGCGCTGGCTATCGCGGGGATGATGGTGGGTGGCAGTGCAGCGGCACAGTCATTAACGCTGGAGCAGCGTCTGGCCCAGCTGGAAGAGAAAATCGCGCGCGATGAGCAGCAGCAAAAGGAGGCGAGTGCCGGAACAACCAACACGTTCCGCTTTTCCGGCTACGCCCGTTCCGGCCTGCTGATTAATGATAAAGGGCGCGGTGGACGTGCCGGACCTGCTATTTCGCCTGCCAGTTCGATCGGCGGCGATGCGCATATTGGCCGGTTAGGTAATGAAAAAGATCACTACATCGAGCTGGGCTTTCATAACCAAACCCGGTTCAGTAATGGTTCGTGGGCCAATTTCAAAGCGCTGCTGGCAGATGGCTCATCCAGTCCGGACCCGTGGGTGCAGAATAACGACAATAATCTGAATATCCGCCAGGTGTATGTCGAAATGGGGGATCTGCCCAGCTTTGGGGGCGCCGCGCAACATGCCTCGCTGTGGGCAGGTAAACGCTTTGACGGCGACAATTTTGATCTGCACTTCACTGATACCGATATCGTCTTTCTTGGCGGCACCGGCGGCGGCATCAGCAACCTGCAATGGAACGAGCAATGGCGCAGCGATTTCTCCATTTATGGCCGCAGTTTTGGCGACCTGGGCAGCAGCCGCTACGACGATAACAACGTGCAAAACCTGCTGCTGACCTCGAACCAGTTTTACGGTAACTGGCAGTGGATGCTGACCGGCATGAGCGCAAACGGCAACGACGAGCTGAAAGGGCGCGCATCGACCACCGGCAGCTATGCGCTGCGCAGTGACGATACGGCAAAGCACGGCGTGTTTACCATGCTGGCCTGGCACGATAAAAACCGCTTCTACGGACTGGCACCGGGCAGCAGCACTCACGCCATTCAGTGGGGGAAAGGCCTGGGCGCAGAAACCCGGCAGATCGGTGGCGACGGCGACTTAACGCGCAACGCCAGCGCGCTGCGACTGGCCACTTTTGGCGTGATGCCACTGAGCGATAGCTGGTCGGTGGCCCCATCGCTGCTGGCGCAGCACAGCGAGGATCGCTACCGCAAAGGCGATCGCTATGACTGGGCAACCATCAACCTGCGCGCATCCCAGGCGATTACGGAAAACTTTGCGCTGCAATATGAAGCGTCGTGGCTGTATATGGACCTCAAACCCAATGGCCGCAGCTATCAGGATGGCGGCAGCATCGCGACGTACAACGCGGTGAAGGGCGATGTGTATAAGCTGACCTTTGCGCCAACGTTTAAAGTCGGCAACATCAACGACATGTTGGTGCGACCGGAGATTCGCCTGTTCGCGACCTGGATGAACTGGTCTAAAGCGCTGGACAACTATGCGCTGAACGATGATTTCGGCAGCGCGGGCTTTACCGCTGGCGGTAGCTGGAACTTTGGCGTACAGGCAGAAGTGTGGTTCTGAGATCGCACTTCGCGCTGACCGGCTGAAGGAAGGTTGCACGGTGCGAGGCGTTGAAAAATGCCTCGCACCGCATCCGACGAAGCCTGCCAGCCAGCGGTAAAGCTGCATTCCGTCACCGATTATGGCTATAGTGCAACGTACTGAACCTGAAGCGATAAGGAATCGTTGTGACCATTGCCTGCCTGCATACCGCCGCCAGTAATATTGCTATTTTTGATGACGCCGCGCAGTCGCTCGGCATTCCGCCTCAGCAAATCAGCCATCTGGTGATGCCACATCTGCTGGCAGAAGCAGAGCTCAGCGGTGGCATGACGCCGGCCCAGCAGAAGCGTCTGGAGCAGCTGTTACTCAGCCTGACGCCGTGGTTCGACGCGATACTGATTACCTGCTCTACCTTAGGCGCCGCCGCAGACAGCCTGCGCGATCCACAACAGCGCTGTGCGGTTTATCGCACTGACCGTATGCTGGCGGACGAAGTGCATCGCCGTGGCGCACCCGCGCTGGTGCTGTGTGCCGCGGAGTCTACGCTGCACAGTACGCGCCAGCTGTTTTGCCCGGAGAGTCTGGCACCTGACCAGCGTCCGCAAGTCAGGCTTATCCCGGATGCCTGGGCCGCATTCAAAGCTGGCCGGCTGGACGACTATTACACGCTGATCGCCGATGCGGTCGCTCAGGGACAGCAGCAGGGCGCGGTTCAGGTGGCGTTAGCGCAGGTGTCGATGGCCGGGGCCGCGTCGCGTTTTCCTGCGCCACAGCGGCCACTTACCAGCCCGCACCTGGCGCTCAGCTTCGTACTGCAGCAGGCTAAAGGCGCGGACGAAGGTCATTCAAAACCACTGATTTAAGGCAACAAAAAGCCCTACTGTTACGCAATTTTGCAGCCTTTATGATGGTCATCAGAACCTGATTTTTGAGGAAGCCACTGATGAACGTGATTAAAGCGCAGCGCGACCAGCTGTTTGAATACGGTCCCTTTACCATTCGCCGGCAGCGGCCGGGAGAACCACTGGGCGCGCTGGCGATTGTCGACCAGATGACGCTGAAGCCCGGCGCGGTGGTACCGATGCGCCGCCATCAGGATGATGAGATTTTCAGCTATGTCTGGCGCGGCTCGGTGCAGTACCGATGCGAGGAGGGAGAGACTCTCGCTCTCAACGGCAAACGCTCACTGCTGGTGAATGCGGGCAGTGGGGTACGTCATGAAGAGTCAGCACCGCTGATTGAAAGCGAAATGCTGCAGGCGTACATCCGCCCGGCATCCGGTGGCGGTGAAGGGCAGGTGCAGAGTGTGTACCGGGCAGAAGGGGCGGCACTTAACCAGTGGACGCTGCTGGCCGGTCCGCAGCACAGCGCGGCACCTTTGACGCTGCGTCAGGCCGTTTACATCTATGACGTCAGGCTGGATCGTGGCGCACAGATCGAGGTGCCGCATTTGCCGGGTTATGCCAGCTGGGTCACGGTGCTGGAGGGCATTGCACGCACCGGGGATGTGCGGCTGCAAAAAGGCGATGCGGTGAGCGATAGCGCTGCCTTGCCGGCTATCCACGGTGAACGCGACGCCCTGCTGGTCGCCTTTCTGGTGCAGCAGGATGCGCCTGCGGTGCTGAGCGGTACGCTAAGCGGCAGTTAAAACACCGGCTATGACACGGCTGGCACGCACCAAAGTGGCCAGTCGTGTCAGCGTGCCGCTGGCGATGTCACGCACTCAGGCGCTGCCGGCTCTGCAACTCAGCGCCCGATAACCATTATTTCGCGTGTGACACCTGTTCGTAGTAACCGATCTTCTCCACTTTGGCGGTCGAACCGCCACCTTCAAACTCGGATGCCAGCCAGGCGTTAACGATGTTTTTCGCCAGCTCCGGCCCAATTACGCGTGAGCCCATGGTCATGATCTGCGCATTGTTACTTTTGCGCGCGCGCTCGGCGGAGAAGGTGTCATGGCACTGCGCGGCGCGCACGCCTTCCACTTTATTGGCAACAATCGCGACGCCAATGCCGGTGCCACACAGCAAAATGCCGCGCTCAAACTGCTTTTGCTGCACCGCCGTAGCGAGCGCAAACGCCACGTCCGGATACATCGGGCGGTCATTTTGCGCGTCGTTACTGTAATCAGTTACCTGATAATCCTGCTCTTCCAGCAGCTTTTTAATGATGTTTTTCAAATCGATAGCCGCATCATCGGCACCAATAGCGATAGTTTTCATCACGTCTCTCCAGTGATACAGGGTCTGACACCTGCACATATGTTCGTCAGGTGATTAGATGTTCACTGACAGCCTGCCACAAAAACAAACATATGTTCAATACATGTTCATATGATTTAGCGATCGATTGCGCAAAATCTCGTGCCAACCCCTGCCAGTATGATCGCGCAGCGCCGCTCTGCTGCGAAAAATCCTGAAAACGCCACCGAAATCAAATCTCATGCGCACTGTCACACTTTCGCCAACTGCGCTTGAGGAGTGAGCAAATATCCGTGTAGTGTTCATTTGTTCGCATGACCCTATCCATGTACAAGAAGAACCATTGAGGACTCGAACATGTGTCATTTGCTTCTTACCTCGCATTTTGTCTGTCGCCAGCGCCGGTTTTGCGCCTGGCCAACACCGTCTCACTGCGCACGTTTCGGAGGTGCGTTATGAATCACTCTGCTGTCAGCGCGGTTGAGCAGACCGCAATCCGCAAAATCTCCTGGCGCCTGGTACCGTTTGTGGCGCTGATGTTCTTTATCAACTTCCTCGATCGCACCGCCATTTCCTTTGCCGGCCCAAACGGCATGACGCAGGACCTCGGCCTCAGTGCGCTGCAGTTTGGTCTCGCCTCCGGCATCTTCTTTATTGGTTACATCCTGCTGGAAGTGCCCAGCAACCTGGCGCTGCATAAGTTCGGCGCGCGGCGCTGGCTGGCGCGCATCATGATCAGCTGGGGCATCGTCTCGCTGCTGTTTACCTGGGTCAGCAGTGTCGAAGGGCTGTACACGCTGCGCCTGCTGCTGGGGATTGCCGAGGCCGGTTTCTTCCCGGGCGCCATCCTTTATCTCAGCCTGTGGGTGCCGGCGCGCCACCGCAGCAAAATTCTCTCGCTGTTCTACCTGGCACAACCGCTGACGGTGGTATTTGGCGCACCGCTGGCTGCCTCGCTGATTGAGCAGCACGGGCTGTTTGGCCTGGAGGGCTGGCGCGTAATGTTTATGGGCGTATCGCTGCCAGCAATCCTCATCGGGATTGTGGCGCTGTTCTGGCTGGTGGACTCGCCGCGTCAGGCGAAGTGGCTTAATGACGACGAGAAAAACTGGCTGATAGCCGAACTGGAAGCGGAACATCAGCACAAGCAGGGCCAGCACCCGCACAGCGTGCGTTCGGTGATGGGCAACAGCCGCGTGTGGATGCTGTGCCTGATCTACTTCGGCTTTATTTACGGCCTGTACGCGCTGGCGTTCTTCCTGCCGACCATTATCGCCGGCTTCCAGCAGCAGTTTGGCACCACCTTCAACGTGATGCAGAAAGGGCTGATCACCGGCGTGCCGTACCTGATCGCCGCCGTCGTGATGTTTTTCTGGTCGCGGGATGCCGCGCGGCGTGGCTGTAAAACCTGGCACATCGCGATTCCTGCGGTCGCGGGCGGCGTCAGCGTACCGCTGGCGCTCTACATGGATTCACCGTTTACCACCATCCTGGTGATCGCCGTAACGGCCAGCGCCATCTTCGCCGCGTTGCCCAATTTCTGGACGCTGCCGACGCAGTTCCTGACCGGCGCATCGGCAGCGGCGGCGATTGCGCTGATTAACACCCTGGGCAACGTGGCGGGTTTCTCCGCCGGTTACATCACCGGCGCACTGCATGATGCCACTCACAGTTATGTGTTACCGATGTTCGTGGTCGGCGGTTTTATGCTGCTCTCCGCTGTATTGATGCTGTTCCTCAATCGCCGTCGCGCGCAGCCTCTGCCAGCCTCATTTGTACAGGAGCAATAACATGACGTACCTGTTTAACCAGCCATCCGCGTTTGCCGCGGAACTGATCGAAGGCTTTGTGGCCGCCAACGCCGATAAAGTACGCCAGGTGAGCGGTGGCGTGGTGCGCAGCACGCGCAGCCAGCCGGATACCGTGGCGGTGATTGTCGGTGGCGGTTCCGGTCACTATCCCGCCTTTGCCGGATTGGTCGGCCAGGGCCTGGCGCACGGGGCGGCAATGGGCAATCTGTTCGCTTCGCCGTCGGCGCAGCAAATCTACAACGTCGCGCGCGCGGCGCATAACGGCGCGGGTGTGCTGTTGCTGTTTGGAAACTATGCCGGTGACGTGCTGCATTTTGGTCAGGCGTGCGAGCGGCTGCGCGCTGAAGGTATTGCCTGTGAGGTGCTGGCGGTAACGGATGATGTGTCCAGCGCCAGCCACGATGAGCGTCTGAAGCGACGCGGCGTCGCCGGCGATCTGTGTGTGTTTAAAGTGGCGGCGGCCGCGGCAGAAGCGGGTGACGATCTGGCTACGGTGCTGAAAAAAGCGCAGCACGCCAACGATCGCACCCGCACCTTCGGCGTGGCATTTTCCGGCTGCACGCTGCCGGGCGCTTCGCATCCGCTGTTTGAGGTAGAGAAAGGGCGCATGGCGCTCGGGCTGGGCATCCACGGTGAGCCGGGCATCAGCGAAACGGCGGTGCCGCGCGCCGACGAGCTGGCAGAAATCTTTGTCGACCGACTGCTGAGTGAGCGGCCAGCGGATGTGGCGCAGGTGGCGGGACAGCGCGTGGCGGTAATCCTCAACGGTCTCGGTTCAGTCAAGTATGAAGAGCTGTTTGTGGTGTATCGCCGCATCGCCCAGCTGCTGTCGGCGGCGCAGTTGCAGGTGGTGGAGCCGGATGTCGGCGAATTCGTCACCAGTTTTAACATGGCAGGCGTCTCGCTGACGCTGATGTGGCTCGATGATGAACTGGAAACGCTGTGGCGCGCGCCGGCCAATACGCCAGCCTACCGCAAAGGCAGCGTCCTGATTGCCGAGCCGCTCAGCGCCGCCGAGTGCGAAGAGATCCGTGAAGAGACGTTACCGCAGGCCAGCACTGCATCACAACACAGCGCACGGCGCGTTCTTGAACTGCTGGAAGCGGTGGCGGTGATGATTCAGCGTCATGCCGGCCAACTGGGCGACATTGATGCGGTAGCGGGCGACGGCGATCACGGCATTGGTATGGAGCGCGGCGTACTCGGCGCGGTGGAAAAGGCGCGTGAGGTGGCCGCGCGTGGCGCCGGCGCTGGCAGTCTGCTGTGTCGCGCCGCCGATGCCTGGGCGGATAAAGCGGGCGGCACGTCCGGAGCCCTGTGGGGCGTGGCACTGACCGCGCTCGGCACCGCGCTGGGCGACAGCGCGGCAGCGGATGCACCACGCGTCGCTGCCGGCGTCCGGGATGCCAAAGAGGGCATTATGCACTTCGGCAAAGCGCGCGTCGGTGATAAAACCATGGTTGACGTGCTGGTTCCGTTTAGCGACACGCTGAGCGCTGCGGTCGCGCAGGGCGCATCACTCACCGAAGCCTGGTTACGTGCGGCAGCGGTGGCGGAGCAGGCCGCGCAGGCCACCGCGCAGCTGGTACCGAAAGTGGGGCGTGCACGGCCGCTGGCAGAAAAAAGCGTTGGCACGCCGGACGCCGGTGCGGTTTCACTGGCGATGATCGTCAACACCGTTGGCAATCTGTTAAAAGAACACAGTGCATCTGAACAGGGAGCGTAATTATGGCTCAGCCTAAAATCTGGCTTGGCGTCAGCCTGAAAATGTATTTCGGCTATCAGCAAACGCTGGCGTGGTGTCGCGAGGTTGCGACGCTGGCGCGGCATCCGGCGGTGCAGCGCGGTGACGTCGGGCTGTTTGTGCTGCCTGCCTATCCGGCCATCCCGGCGGTGCGGGAGATTTTTGCCGGCACGCCGGTGCGCGTCGGCGCGCAGGACGTGTGTCAGGCGGAAAACGGCGCCTGGACCGGTGAGGTCAGCGCCAGCATGCTGCAGGAGCTGGGGTGCTCACTGGCAGAGATCGGTCACGCCGAACGCCGTCGCCATTTTCATGAAGATAAAACGCAGATTGCCGCCAAAGTGGCGATGGCGCTGCGTTATCGCCTGACCCCGGTGCTGTGCATCGGTGAACCGCAGCAGGGCACGCCTGAGCAGGCGATTGCGCTGTGTCAGCAGCAGCTGCAGGAGGCGCTGGCGGAGGCCGCGCAACACGCGCTCAGCGGTGAGGTGTTGTTTGCTTACGAACCGCAGTGGGCCATTGGCGCACCGCAGCCGGCGCCGGACAGCTACATCCGCGCGGTGTGCAGCGGGCTACAGCAGCTGACGACGCCAGACGGCATCACGCTGCGGGTGATTTACGGCGGCAGCGCCGGTCCGGGTCTGATTCAGCGCCTCGGCGGCGACGTCAACGGCCTGTTCCTCGGCCGCTTTGCCCACGATCCGCAGGCGCTGGCGCAAATCGTGCAGGAAGCCAGTGCGCTGGCTGAGGAGCTGCCGTCATGAGCCGCATCGGACTCAGTACCTATGCGTTTTTCTGGCGCATGTCGCCCCAGGTGCCACAGCCGCTCACGCTGGCGCAGATGCTGCAGCACACCGCCGATCTCGACGTGTCGGTATTTCAGATTTGCGACTACCCGGCGATTGAGCAGTGGTCAGATGAACAGCTGCTGGCGCTGCGTCAGCAGGCGGATGCGCTTGGCATCACGCTGGAGCTGGGCACGCGTGGTCTCGGCAGCGCGCATCTGCGCCGCTATCTGCATATCGCCGCTATTCTCGACGCGCGCGTGGTGCGCTCAATGTTCAACACCGCCGATCACCGGCCATCGCTGGATGAAGCGGCCAATCTGATTGCTGCCGTGCTGACGGATTTTGCCCGCCAGCAGGTGCGGCTGTGCCTGGAAACCTACGAGCAGGTCAGCAGCGCGGCGATGATGTCGGTGATCAACCGCTTTCTCTCGCCGTGGCTGTGCGTCTGTCTCGATCCGGCCAACTGCGTCGCCGGACTGGAACTGCAGGAGCAGGTGATCGCCAATACCGCTGCGCGCGTCGGCAATCTGCACATCAAAGATTTCGCCTTTACCCGCCGTGCCGGCTGGGTCGGTTTTACCCTGGCCGGCTGTCCGATGGGCGAAGGGAAGCTGGATTATGACCGGCTGATCGCCAGCGTGCGGCCAGCCGATCGCGACATCAACCAAATCATCGAACACTGGTTGCCGTGGCAGGACGATGCCGCGCAGACCTGCGCGCGGGAAGCTGAATGGACCCGCCGCGCCGTTGAATTCCTACGCAGTAAACAAGATCAGGAGTCGTTAACATGAGCAAGGCATTGAAAACCATCACCGTGATCGGCGCAGGCGGCAAAATGGGCATGCGTATTTCCGCTAATTTGCAGCACAGCGCTTATCAGGTGTTTTACTGCGAGAATTCACCGCAGGCGCAGCAGCAGGTGATTGCACAAGGACGCGAGCTGTCGGATGCCGCGTCGGTGGTGCCGCTGAGTGACGTGGTGATCCTCGCCGTGCCGGATATCGTACTGGGTAAAGTCTCGCAAAGCGTGGTGCCACAGATGCAAAGCGGTGCGGTGCTGCTGACGCTCGATCCGGCCGCGGCCTACGCCAACCTGATCGCCCAGCGTGACGGCATCGAATACGCGGTCGCGCACCCGTGCCATCCGTCGGTATTTCTTGCCCGCTACACCAAAGAGGAGCACGCCGATGCGTTTGGTGGCGTCGCTGCCGTTCAGCACGTCGCGGCAGCCTGGGAAAGCGGCAGCGCTGAGCAGAAGGCAGAGCTGAGTAAGGTGATTAGCGTGATGTACGGCCCGGTTGATCAGGTGCACTGGGTCACGGTGACGCAACTGGCGTATCTGGAACCGACGCTGGTCGAAACCGTCGCCTGCATGGTCGGTGCCTTCATGAAAGAGGCGCTGGATGAAACGGTAAAACACAGCGGCGTCCCGGAAGAGGCAGCGAAGGCCATGCTGTACGGTCATATTCAGATTGCGCTGGCGGTCGCTTTCCGCGCCACCAACCCGTTCTCGGATGCCTGCATGATCGCCATGGAGTATGGCCGCGAGAAGATCATCAAACCGGACTGGAAACAGATCTTCGATCAGCAAGAGCTGGATAAGGTTATTGCCCGCATGCTGAAAATTGACGCCATTCAGCGTTAAGCGTGACAGCAGCGGCGACTCGCGGCGTTGCTGGCTGGCGAAGCGAGTCGCATCAATGATATAACTCCCTGCTGAGCACTCCGCACGACGATACAAGACAGGTAACGGATGGAAAAAAACACGCTTTCTCAGGACTCCGAGCTGCTGACGGAAATTGCCGTCGCCTACTATCAGGACGAAATCACCCAGGAGGAGATTGCGCGTAAGTTTGGGATTTCCCGTATTAAGGTGGGGCGACTGCTGAAACGCGCGCGTGAAGAGGGCATCGTCGAGATCAATGTGCGCTACCATCCGGTGTTCAGTACGCGGCTGGAACAGCAGTTGCAGACGCGCTTTCCTCATCTGCAGCGCGCGCTGATTGCCCTCGATTCGCCAGACAGCGACGAGCAGCGGCGTCAGGTGGCGGCGCTGGTGTCGGCGCATCTCGCGCAGTCGCTGAAAGACAACGCCATTGTCGCCGTGGGTCAGGGGCGCAACGTGGCGGCCGTCGCCGATTATCCCGGTCAGGTGCCGACGCGCAACTGCCTGTTTATCAGCGGCATCGGCGGCACCCATCGTCCGGGGGATGCCATCAACGCGGACCACATCAGCCGCCGGCTGGCCAAAAAGTTTGGCGGCATCAGCGAAACCCTGTACGCCCCGGCTTACGTCGAAAACCGGGCGCTGCGCGACGCTTTCATGCAAAACGGCACCATCAAAGAGACGCTCGACCGCGCGCGCAAAGCGGATGTGGCACTGGTGGGCATCGGCGACATGAACGAAAACAGCTATATGGTGAAGCTCGGCTGGTTCACACCGCATGAGATCATTGATGCCAGCGTCAATCAGGGCGTGACCGGTGATGTGGCCGGCTATGATTTTTTTAATGCCCAGGGCCAGCACGTGGATACGGTGATGAACGACCGGGTAATTGGCCTGAGTATCGATGAGCTGCGTAAAATTCCCTGCGTGATTGCCATTGCCGCTGAAAACACCAAAGCCATGGCGATCCTCGGCGCGCTGCGCACCGGCGCTATCGACATCATTGCCACCACGGCGCAGAACATCCGCACCATTCTGAGCATGTCGCAGTAACGCATAAGCGCCTGCCCGGCGCGGCCTGCGGGTGCGCCGGGTGAGGGGGATTCTGCGCCAGGTCGCCGTCCATCACTCAACCGTCACGTCAGCGCCATAAATCTTTCATCCGCCTCAGCTAGCTTACCGCCATTCTGATTTCAGGACTGCGGATGCATGAGCCATCTCTCGCTGCAACACATCACCAAAACCTGGGGCGATAAAATCGCACTGCAGGATATCAGCTTCGACGTGGCGCAAGGCAGTTTCGTCGCACTGCTGGGGCCTTCAGGCTGCGGTAAATCGACGCTGTTGCGCACCCTCGCCGGGCTGGAAACGGCCGACAGCGGCCGCATTTATTTCAATCACACCGACGTCACGCCTCTGCCACCGGCGCAGCGCAATCTGTCGATGGTGTTTCAGTCTTACGCGCTGTTTCCTCACCTGAGCGTGCGGGAGAATCTGCTGTTTGGCCTGAAGGCGCGCGGTGAAGATAAGCAACAGTTTGCCGCCCGGCTGGCGCAGGTCAGCGCACTGCTTGAGCTGGAACCGCTGCTGGCGCGCCTGCCTTCACAGCTCTCCGGCGGCCAGCAGCAGCGCGTGGCGCTGGGCAGGGCGGTGATCGCCAACAATACTCTGTGTCTGATGGATGAGCCGTTATCCAACCTGGATGCCAAACTGCGCCAGAGCATGCGGCGCGAAATCCGCGCGCTGCAAAAGCAGCTCGGGCTGACCATGTTGTACGTCACCCACGATCAGACCGAAGCGATGAGCATGGCCGATCACATCATTCTGCTCAACGATGGCCGCATTGAGCAACACGGCACGCCAGACCAGCTCTACAACCAGCCGGCGAGCTGTTTTGCCGCGCAGTTTATTGGCGCACCGCCAATGAATATCCTGCCACTGCACAGCAAAGGCGCGCATCACTACCTCAGCCATCTCAGCACACCGCTGCTGAGCTATGCCGGCGAAACGGCGCTGAGTCTGGGCCTGCGCGCGGAGGATATCCAGCTGGTCGCCCCGCAGCAGGCCGCGCTGAGTGCGCGGGTAGTGAGCTACGAATACATGGGCGCGGACACGCTGCTGGTCTGTCGGTTGCCCGGCATCACGGAATCACTGACCGTCAAAGTGCCCGGCCTGCAGCGCTTCACGGATGACAGCCTGGTCGGCCTGCAGTGGTCCACCAGCCGGCAATACCTGTTTTCCACCACCAGCGGCCAGCGCTGTGTCGCTGCTGAACACCCGATGTTGCTCGCTGAGAAAAAATACGCTGTTTAACCGTTGTCGTTTATTCAAGGGAAAATCATGTCTGCGATCCGTTTCTCGCCTCTGGCTTGTGTCGTTATGCTGTGTGCCTCCGCGTCAGTGTTTGCTGCTGAGCCGGTGAAGTTACAGATGTACTATCCGATTGCGGTCGGCGGTAAAGTCAGCCACACCGTGGAAGCCCTGGTGGCGGATTTTGAAAAACAGCACCCTGAGATCAGCATTCAGCCGGTCTACACCGGCGATTACGCCACCACCGTGACCAAAGCGCTGACGGCGTTTCGCGGCGGTAACGCACCGCAGCTGGCGGTGATGGGCGATATTGAAGCCTGGTCGCTGATGGATGCCGGTGCCATTGTCGCCGCCAGTGATTTAGCCACGGGTGAAGAGGGCAAACAGTGGATCGACAGCTTCTATCCGGCCTTTTTGCGTCGCATTGAGGGCAAAGTGTGGGGCGTGCCTTTTCAGCGCTCAACTGTGGTGATGTACTGGAACAAACAGGCATTTGAGAAAGCCGGTCTCGATCCGAATACACCGCCCGCCACCTGGCAGCAGGTGGTGGCATTCAGCAAAAAACTGACGCTGAAACAGGCCAGCGGCGTCAGCCAGTGGGGCATTGAGATCCCTTCCACGCCGAACGGCTACTGGAATTTCCAGGGGCTGGCAGCCACCAATGGCGGACGGCTGGATAACGGCAAGGGCAACGCCGTGTATTTCAACACGCCGGGCAACGTGGAAACCCTGCAGTGGCTGACCGACCTCGGCCAGAAAGAGGAAGTCTCGCCGAAAGGCGCGATTGCCTGGGGCACCACGCCGCAGGACTTTATCAGTGGTAAAACGGCCATGATGGTCACCACCACCGGCAACCTGACCAACGTGCGTGACAACGCGACCTTCCCGTTTGGCGTCGCCATGCTGCCGGAGAAAACCCAGCGCGGCAGCCCGACCGGTGGCGGCAACCTGTACGTGTTCAAAAGCGCCTCACCGGCGCAGCAGCAGGCGGCGATGCGCTTCATCCGCTGGGTCACCGCACCGGAACAGGCCGCGCGCTGGAGTATCGCTACCGGCTATGTCGCCACCTCGCCAGCAGCGTGGGACACGGCGGCAATGAAAGCCTATGTGCAGCAGGTGCCTCAGGCACTGGTGGCGCGTGAGCAGCTGAAATATGCTCAGCCGGAGCTCTCGACCTACAACAGCGTGCAGATTCAGGACGCGCTCAATCACGCCATAGAAGCAGCGGTGACGCAGAGCAAAACCCCGGCCCAGGCGCTGGCCGATGCGCAGAAACAGGCTGACCGCCTGCTGAAAAACTATCAGTGACGGCCGCGTGATGAGTTCATTCTCTGGCAGCGCCGCCACGCTGCGCCCGCGCGGGTGGTCACTGCAGCTCAGCGGTTATTTGCTGCTGCTGCCCGCGCTCAGCTTCCTGCTACTGTTTACCCATTATCCGGCGCTGGCCACGCTGTGGCAGAGCCTGTTCAGCGCCGCGCGCGCTTCGCATCCGGCCCATTTTGTCGGGCTGGATAACTATCGCGCGCTGCTGGATGACGACATTTTATGCAGTCGCTGTGGAATAACCTGCTGTATGCGCTGATCACCATTCCGCTGGCGGTGACGCTGGCGCTGCTGATGGCGCTGGCGGTCAATCGTCGGCTGCGCGGCAACGCGCTGGTGCGTGCGGCCTTCTTCATTCCGTCGCTGCTGCCGATGATCGCCATCGCCAACCTGTGGCTGTTTTTCTACACGCCGCAGCTTGGCATCCTGAATAGCCTGCTGGCATGGTTTTCGCTACCGGCGGTCAACTGGCTCGGCGAGCCGGATACCACGCTGTACTGCCTGATGGCGGTTTCGGTATGGCGCGAGGCGGGCTTTTTCATGATCTTTTATCTCGCCGCCCTGCAGCAGATCGATCCGCGCCTCAGCGAAGCCGCCGCGATTGAAGGCGCATCGCGCCGTTACTTTTTCCGCCGCGTGCAGTGGCCGCTACTGCTGCCTACCACGTTGTTTGTGCTGATCAACGCCTCGATGAACGCCTTCCGCATTGTCGATCAGGTGATTGCTATGACCAACGGCGGCCCGAACAACAGCAGTAGCCTGCTGCTGTTTTATATCTATCGTACCGCGTTCAGTTTCTGGGACATGCCAGCCGCGTCGGCCATGACGGTGGTGCTGCTGGTGATCCTCGGATCGATTGCGTTGATCAAATTTCATCTGCTGGATAAGCGAGCCCATTATCAATGAAAGCTGCATCCTCTCCGGGCGGTTTTGCGCTCAACCTGCTGATTTGGCTGGCCGCGCTGTTGTGGAGCATGCCGATGCTGGTAGCGCTGTGGATTGCCATTCATCCGGCCGCCGGCCAGGGGCACTTTTCACTGCTGGCGCCGCTGACGCTGGAGAACTTCATCAATGCCTGGCACGCGGCACCGTTTGCCCGCTACTTCCTCAATACCACGCTGCTGGTGCTGATGATTGTGGTGGTCCAGCTGGTGCTGGCCACGCTGGCCGCTTATGCACTGGTGCGGTTCCGCCTGAAATTTTCCGGTTTCCTCTTCGCGCTGATTCTGCTGCAGCTGATGATCAGCCCGGATGTGCTGATTCTGAATAATTACCGCACCATCAGCGCGCTCGGGCTGCGCGATACCCTGACCGGCATTGCGCTGCCGTACTTTGCCTCGGCGTTCGCCATCTTTCTGCTGCGGCAGACGTTCAAAAGCATTCCGCTGGTGCTGGAAGAGGCGGCAACCGTTGAAGGAGCCAGCCGGTTTTACATTCTGCGCCACATCTACATTCCGCTGGCAAAGCCAATCTATGCGGCATTCGCGCTGGTCTCGATCAGCTTCCACTGGAACGATTTTCTCTGGCCGCTGGTGATCACCGACTCGGTTCAGGTGCGTCCGTTAACCGTCGGGCTGCAGCTGTTTTCCGCGCCGGAGCAGGGCGTGCAGTGGGCGCTGATTGGGGCAGCAACGCTGATGACCACCTTGCCGTTGCTGCTGCTGTTTTTGCTGTTCCAGCGACAGTTTATTCATTCATTCATGCGTGCCGGTATTCGCTAAGGAGAGCCAGAGATGGGATATGCCCATGCGCTAACCGCAGCGCAACGCCAGCGGCTGGGTGATGTCGCTGAGCTGTATCAGTTACCGGATTTACGCGCGGCACCGCTCGACGGCACGCTGCGCTTCGGGCTGCTGGCCGATCCGCAATATGCTGACGTTGAGGCGGATGTCGCGGCGAATCTCTACTATCGTCATGCGCTGCATAAGCTGCCGCAGGCGATAACCGCGCTCAATCAGCAGCCGCTGGATTTTGTCGTTACGCTCGGCGATCTGGTGGATCGCCACTGGGCCAGCTATGCCACGCTGCTGCCGCTCTACGATCGGCTACTCCATCCGCATGCCGTGGTGCTGGGGAATCACGACGCCCAGACCATCGCGCAGCACCTCGATGACGCGCTGCCGCTGCCAAAAAGTTACTATGCCTTTCAGCTGCCGGGCTGGCGCTTTATTGTCTACGACGGCAACGATATCAGCCTGTACTGCAATCAACACAACGGCGACGATCGCCAGCGCGCGGCCGCACTGCTGGCTGATTTACAGGCGCGCCAGCAACCGCAGGCGCAGCCGTGGAATGGCGCAGTCGGTGCGACGCAGCTGGCGTGGCTGGAAACGCAGCTTATTGAGGCCCGCACCTGCGGCCAGCAGGTGGTGGTGTTCGGGCATTATCCGCTGGCACCGGGCTACAGCCACAGTCTGCTCAACGGTGCGCAGCTGGCAGAGCTGTTCTGCCGCTATGACGTGCGCGCCTGTTTTGCCGGCCACGATCACCGTGGCGGCTATCACCGCCGTGCGGATACCGTGTTTATAACCCTGCAGGGGATGCTGGATGGCCCGTCGCGCGTGCCCTTTGCGGTGGTGGAACTGACGGGCGAGACGTTGCGGCTGAGCGGATGGGGCGGCGAAATCAGCCGCGAAGAGGTATACGGTGCCGCGCCGATGGCTAGCCGGCCAGGTTAAAACTGTTGTCAATGCGCAACAAAACCTCGGCCGTCGGGACTGATCCATCCAGACAAAGGGTGACCCAATGCTTTTTGTTCATATGGTAGCCCGGGAAATATACCTCGCCATCGACCAGCGAAGCGATCGCCTGCGGCGAGACTTTAATATTGACGATTTCAATCAGGCTATCATCCGGTCGGCCCAGCTTGCTGCTGTGAATCGTCAACAGCGCGCCGAACCACTTTTGATTATCTTTGCGGCGAAAGATGGCGTTTTCAGGAAAGCGCGGCCATAAGAATTCCAGCTCACTCTGATATTGCTGTTTTAAGTGCTGAACAATCGCATCGGCCTGCGCTGTTTTGAAATGCTTCTGCGGGAAACATTTTTCTGCGATATCCAGCAAGATAGCGTCATGTTCTTCACGAACCTGCCCCACAAAGGCACCGGTGGCAGAAGTAATACGGTGAAGAATGTAATCTTCTCCTGTGACTTTATCGATAATGGTGGCGGCAATGTCACCCTGAGTAGTGATGTTTACATGCAGGGTGAACTGCTTATTCATCACATCACAGCGGTAGCCGTAATCCTGCCCATCCTTGCGGAAACCGTAAGCCAGCAGCTTTTTCACATTCATTTCCCGGCTGACGAAAAGATGATTTACGTTGTACATTTTCATGCCTGGTTAACGGAGAGGTGTTCAGAATACCCGGAGTTTGCTCAGGGGCGTGCGGGCTATTTTAACCGACAGGAGGGATTTTTATGTGCCATAAATCGCTATGACACCCGGCACCGCTTTTTCGCCCTATCACACCGCAAAGAACAACCGCCACCGGACGCTTAACCCAGCCTTACGCAACGCGCGCACATGCTGTATAGTCCGTTTTTTTTCGGAGGAACCATGCTGCCCAACTCATCCACGCGCCTGAATAAATACATCAGCGAGAGCGGAATCTGCTCGCGCCGTGACGCCGATCGTTACATCGAACAAGGCAACGTTTTCATTAACGGCAAACGCGCCAGCGTCGGTGCGCAGGTGTTCGCCGGGGATGAGGTCAAAGTCAACGGGCGGCTGATTGAACCGCGCAACGAAGACGATCTGGTATTAATCGCCCTCAACAAGCCGGTGGGCATTGTCACTACCATGGAAGAGGGCGAGCGTGACAACATTGGTGACTTCGTCAACCACAGTAAGCGCGTGTTCCCGATTGGCCGGCTGGATAAAGACTCGCAGGGGCTGATTTTCCTCACCAATCAAGGCGATCTGGTGAATAAAATCCTGCGCGCCTGTAACAATCACGAAAAAGAGTACGTGGTCACGGTGGATAAGCCGATCACCGACGAGTTTATTGCCGGTATGGCGGCGGGCGTACCGATGCTCGGCACAGTGACGAAAAAATGCAAAGTGAAGCGGGAGTCGACCTTTGTATTTCGTATTATCCTGGTGCAGGGACTGAACCGGCAGATTCGCCGCATGGCCAAACACTTTGGCTATGAAGTGACGAAGCTGGAGCGCACGCGGATCATGAACGTGAGCCTGAAAGGTATCCCGCTCGGTGAGTGGCGCGATCTGACGGACGATGAACTGATCGACCTGTTTAAGCTGATTGAGGATTCGTCGTCAGAAGATCAAAAAACGCAGCAGGCGCAGGCGAAGAAGAAAGCGGCGACGCCCGCCGCGAAAAAACCGGCCGTCAGCGCACCGAAACAGAGTGACAAAGCGGGTCAGGGCGCTAACCGCAAGCGCTTTACCCAGCCGGGACGCAAGAAAAAAGGGCGTTAAAATCACACCCGCGGCGCCCGCGACCATCACGTATCTTTAGCGCCGCACGCCTTCATTCCAGCCACGTTTTTATTATTTATAACCGGGCGTCAGAATATCTGCGCCCGGTCATGCTTTTTCACGCAATCAATATGCAAATCCGCTGCATATCCAAAGGAGAAAATGGCATTAGGGATAAATAGTGACTGTGATAATTTTCAGCTATACGCCGAATAGCAGGCGTCACTCACCTTATTTAGCTGAACCTTTTCCAGGGATATAAACAATGCATAAACACCGCCTGGCCGGACTATTACTGGCCTCTGCATCGCTGCTCGCCGGCTTGTCGCTGCACGCTCGCGCCGCTGATGCATCCATTCCCTCACTGGCCGGTAAACGTATCGGTATTACCGTGGCCGGTACCGATCACTACTGGGATCTGAAAGCCTATCAGGGACAAATTGATGAAGTAAAGCGGCTGGGTGGCACGCCTATCGCGCTGGATGGCGGACGCAAAGAGTCACAGCAGATCGCGCAAATTCAAACGCTGATTGCACAAAAACCGGATGCCATTATTGAAACGCTGGGCACCGCCTCAGTGCTGGAACCCTGGCTGAAAAAAATTCGCGACGCCGGCATTCCCTTATTTACCGTGGATACCGCCAGCCCATCCAGTATTAACGTCACGACCTCCGATAACTTTTATATTGGCGAGCAGCTGGCATTAAAACTGGTCAATGATCTGCGCGGCGAAGGCAATATTCTGGTGTTTAATGGTTTTTATGGCGTGCCGGTGGTGGCGATGCGCTATGACCAGTTAAAAGCCGTGCTGAAATGGTATCCGAAAATTAAAATCATTCAGCCCGAACTGCGCGACGTAATTCCCAATACCGTGCAGGATGCCTATGCGCAGATTAGTCAGCTGCTTAACAAGTATCCGCAAGGGTCAGTACAGGCTATCTGGGCGGCATGGGACGTACCGCAGATTGGTGCCACTCAGGCGGTTGATGCTGCCGGTCGCAGTGAAATCAAAACTTACGCCGTGGACGGCAGCCCGGACGTGGTCTCGCTGGTGAAAGATCCGAAATCCAGCGCGGCGGCGGTGGTGGCGCAGCAACCCTATCTGATCGGACAGACTGCGGTACAAAATGTGGCGAAATACCTTGCCGGCGATCGTTCACTTCCGCCTGCCACCTATGTTCCGGCCATTCTGGTCACCAAAGAGAATGCGGCGCAGGCGCAGCAAACGCTGGGCCAGAGCGATGATAAATAAGACAGTGCGACTGCAACTGCGCCAGATCAGTAAAGCCTTTGACGGCATTCCCGCGCTGCAAGCGGTATCGCTTGATGTCCACGCCGGCGAAGTGCATGGGCTGATTGGGCATAACGGAGCCGGAAAATCGACGCTGATCAAAGTGCTGGGCGGCATCCACGCCGCCGATGAGGGCAGCGTGACGCTGGAAGGCCGGCTACTGGTGTTGACCAGTCCGGCTCAGGCACAACAGCAGGGCATCGCCATTGTTCATCAGGAGCGGCTATTGCCCGGCACGCTGACGGTGGCGGAAGCGCTGCTGCTCGGTAATGAGCCACGGATTGGCAGCACACCGTTTATCGATCGCCGGCGTATGCGGCAGCAGGCGCGGCAGCTACTGCAACAGCACTTCGATCTGCAGATCGATCCCGATGCGCTGATCGCCGGGTTAAGCGTGGCGGAACAGCAACTGGTGCAGATCTGTCGCGTATTACAGCGCGCGCCGCGCGTGGTGGTGCTGGATGAACCGACCGCCGCGCTGGCGCGCCACGAGGTGCAGGCGCTGTTTCGCGTTATCGAACGTATGCGTCAGCAGGGGATCGCACTGATCTACGTTTCTCACTATCTCGATGAAATACAGGCGCTGTGCCAGCGGGTTACGGTGCTGCGCGATGGTAAAGACGTCGCGCATTTTACCGGCGACGCCCTTTCTCCGCAGGCGCTGGTTAATGCCATGATCGGTGAGACGCAGCAGGCGATTGCACCGCGCGGTCTGCCACCTGACGGCGAGCCGGTGCTGACCGTAGACGCCCTGAGCGCGCCGGGTCGCTTTCACAATGTTTGTTTCAGCGCACGACGTGGCGAGATCGTTGGCATTACCGGCCTGCTGGGCTCCGGAGGGAAGGCGTTAATCAGCGCACTGTTTGGTCTGGAACGTGGCGTGAGCGGGACGCTGCGCGTAGGTGAGACGCACGGCGTACCGGCTTCGCCACATGCCGCGGTGAAACGTGGCATCGCGCTGGTGCCGGAAGATCGCCGCGCCAACGGCATCGCGCTCGATGTGAGCCTGCGCGACAATATCACCCTGACGACCGTGCAGCGCCTGCTGCGCTGGGGCGGCGTCTCTGCAACCGCCGAGACCGCGCTGGTGGCGGACAACATCTGCCAGCTGGCGATCCGCACACCGGGCCAGCTGGCACCGCTGCGTCAGCTATCCGGCGGAAATCAGCAAAAAGCGGTGCTGGCGAAATGGCTCAACACCCACGCCACGCTCTATCTGCTGGATGAGCCCACGGTTGGCGTCGACATTGCCGCCAAGGCCGCCATTTATCAAACCCTGCAGCAGCTGGCGGCCGCCGGGGCGGTGATTATCCTGTTTTCCACCGATCTGCTGGAACTGCAAACGCTCGCCGACCGCATTATTGTGCTGGCGCGCGGCGAGCAGGTCGCCACGCTGTCCGCCCGGCACACCAGTCACCAGGAGATTCTGTCCCTGGCTTCCGGCACGGGCGCATTGACGGAGCAAATCCTATGAGTGAACTGAGCCAACCGGCGGTGGTGACGGCGGCAGGCAAACCGCAGGGGCAGCCGTGGCTGCAGCACGTCGCGCTGCTGATTATTGTACTGGTGCTGGCGGTATTTGCCTGGCTGTCGCCTATTTTCCTCAGCGTGATCAACCTTGGTAACGTATTGCAGCAAACGGCGGTGGTGGGAACGCTGGCGCTGGGTCTGACGCTGGTGCTAAGCGGTGGCGGTGTTCAGGGGATTAGCGGCGGCATTGATTTATCCATTGCCGCTAATATGGGGTTGTGTGCCGCGGTATTCGCGGAGCAGATCGCTGAGCAACACTCTGTCACTTATGCGCTGCTGCTCACGCTGCTCACCGGCATCGCCGTGGGGATATTCAATGCCCTGGCGATTGTCTGGCTTGGTATTTTGCCCCTGCTGGCGACGCTGACCAGCATGAACATCGCCATGGGACTGGAGATGGTGCTGAGCGGAAACGCGTCGATTTCCGCCAGCAGCGCGCTGCAAAACTTGCTGATAGCCAGCGGACCGCTGGGCGTTTCCTGGCTCGGCTGGGGATTTCTGCTGCTGGCGTTGAGTGCACTCGGGCTCAGTCGTTTCACCGCGTTTGGCCTGCGCCTGCAGGCGGTGGGCAGCCATCCGCAGGCCGCCAACGCGGCGGGCATTAGCGTGGCGCGCTATCAAAGTCTGAGTTATGTGCTGTGCGGCTTCAGCGCTGCACTGGCAGCCATTGCCTCGGTGGCGCTGCTCAGCGGCAGTTCGCCGGGCGCTAACGACAATCTGCTGATGGTGATTGCCGCCGCGCTGCTCGGCGTGGTGTTTTCGCGTCGCCTGGTGCCGACCCTGGGCGGTGCACTGATCAGCGCGCTGTTTCTGAGTCTGATAGCCAACGGCTTTCAATTGGTTAACGTCTCAAGTTACTGGATTAACGGCGTCGAGGGTGTGCTCATCCTGCTGGTTGTGGCGCTGACCGCGCTACTGCGGCGCCGTCAGGCGGGGAGGGCATCTCATGTCTGAACTGAGCCTGAGCGGTAAAAAAGTGCCGGGGCTGTTGCGCAGCCTGATGGTGCTGACCTTTGTTGCGCTGCTGCTGTTTTTCATCATCGCCGCGCCCGCGTTTGCCACTGTCGCCAACATTCGTAGCGTGCTGCTGAATAATGTCGCACCGCTGGCGATTGTGGCGCTGGCCATGACGCTGGTCACGCGTATCGGCGCGATCGATCTGTCCGTCGGTACGGCGATTGATGTCGCCTGCCTGGTGCTGGTGACGCTGGTACTGCATCAGGTCGCGCTGCCGCTGGCGCTGTTGGGTGCGCTGACGGCGGCACTGCTGGTAGGCGTGTTCAACGCTTTTCTGGTGACACAACTCGGCGTTGAGCCGTTTCTCGCCACGCTTGGCACGCTGTTTATTGGTCAGAGCGTACAGCAACTGTCTTCCAACGGTGGGCAGCCGGTCTATCTGCTAAGCCAGACGCTGCCGGCGGGTTTTACCGCTATTGGTCACGGCACGCTACTTGGCGTTCCACTACCGCTCTGGCTGTTGCTGGGCGTGGTGCTGGTGCTGTATCAACTGTTGCACCGCAGCGCCAGCGGTCGCGCACTGCGCATGATGGGTGAACAGCTCAGCGTAGCGCATCATTCTGGCGTGGCGGTCAAACGTCTCACCGCGCTGGCATTCATATTCAGTGCACTGGTCGCCGGTATCGTCGGGTTAATTCTCGCCGCCAATGTCAAAGCCTGGGTACCGTTATCGGGCAATGCCTATCTGCTGAATGCCATCGGTGCCAGCTTTATTGGCGCGACCTTCACGCCTTCGCGCCGCCCGAATGTGCCGGGTACGCTGCTGGGTGTCGTGCTGCTGAGTTTCATCGCCAACGGACTGTTGCTGGTCGGCTGGAACTTTTACTGGCAGCAGGTGGCAACCGGCGCACTGATCTTTGTGGTACTGACCGTGGGTGCGCTGCGTGCGCGTCGCCCTGTCTGAGGAGAGTAACGGATGCCTTCACCGTTTTTGCTGTTTGCGTTCATGATGAATGTCCCTGGTCATCTCTCTGCCGGATTGTGGCGACATCCCCAGGATCAGGCGCACCGCTATACCGAGCTGGATTACTGGACGACCCTCGCGCGGCAGCTTGATACCGCAGGTTTTGATGCGCTGTTTATTGCTGATGCGCTGGGACAATTGGATGTATGGCAGGGCAAGCCGGACGCGGCGTTGCGCCTGGCCGCTCAGATGCCGGTGAACGATCCGCTGCTGCTGGTCTCAGCCATGGCAGCCGTCACGCAGCACCTCGGTTTCGGTATTACGGTCTCTGCCACGTACGAACATCCTTATTTGCTGGCGCGCAAGTTCACGACGCTTGATCATCTCACCCGCGGGCGTATCGCCTGGAACGTGGTGACTTCCATGCTTGATTCCGCGGCGCGCAATCTGGGTTTGACCCGGCAGCTGCCGCATGATGAGCGTTACGATCGCGCACAGGAGTTTCTGGATGTGACCGCGAAGCTGTGGGAAGGCTCATGGGAGGAAGATGCGGTTAGCCGCGATAAAGCCAACAGCCTGTCTAGCGATCCGCAAAAAGTGCACGCTATTCAGCATTATGGTCGCTGGTATCAGGTGCCGGATGCACATCTCAGTGAGCCCAGCCCACAGCGCACCCCGGTGCTGTTTCAGGCTGGCACTTCGGCACGCGGTGCGCAGTTTGCTGCCCGTAACGCAGAAGTCATTTTCCTCGGTGGCGTCACCGCGCAGGCGATTGCCAGCGATATTCAGCGCATTCGTCAGCTGGCCGTGGCAGAAGGGCGCGATCCGGCGTCGCTGCGTTTTGTCACAGCCATCACGGTGATCACGGCCGAAGATGATGCCGCCGCCCGGGCCAAACTTGAGGATTATCAGCAATACATCAGTGAAGATGCTGCGCTGGCGCTCTTCTCGGCGTGGACCGGTATCGACTGGTCGCAGGAGGATCCGGACATGCCGCTGGCCTTTCGCGCAACCGACGCCTGCCGTTCGGCGCTGGCCAGCCTGACGCGAATTGACGATCAAAAACGCTGGACGCTGCGTGAGGCAGCACGCTACATCGGTATCGGTGGTCTGCATCCGTTGCTGGTGGGCGGCGGCGAAACCATTGCCGATCGGCTGGATCAGTTTGCGGCAGAATCGGGCGTGGACGGCTTTAATCTGGGCTGGGCTATTAGCCCGGGCAGCTTCAACGATTTCATTGCCTGGGTCATGCCGGTGCTGCGCCAGCGCGGGCGGGTGCGTCCTCAGCCAGCACAGCCGTTAACCTTGCGTGAACGTCTCACGGGTCAGCCGCGCCTGGCAGCTGACCATCCGGCAACGCGCTTCCGCCGCCCTTAGCTCCACGCATGGCGCGGCGGCGTGCCGTTGAGATAATAATTACCCACGTGGTAATACTTCCAGCGCACCGGATCGTGCAGCGTATGGGTGCGCGCGTTGCGCCAGTGGCGGTCCAGATTAAACTCCTGCAGCGTGGCGCGGGTGCCAGCCAGCTCAAACAGTTTGTTACCGGCAAGCAGAGCGATCTCCGTCGTCAGCACTTTGGCCTCGGCGGTGGCCACGGTCGCGCGTGCCACGCTGGTCTCATCGGGCTGCGTCAGCGCGGCGTCAATCGCTGCACCGGCCTGCCACAGCAGCGCTTCGGCAGCGTGCAGGCGGATTTTCAAATCACCGACTGCCGCCAGCGTGAAGTGGTCATCGGCAGCGCGCGCCTGGCCACTGTCAATCCACGGCCGCGAGCGTTCGCGAACAAATTGCAGGGTGTCTTCAATGGTGCCGCGCGCAATACCGACATCCACCGCCGCCTGAATGATCTGTGAAATCGGCCCGGCAGCGGTTGGCCGCTCAAACGCCTGCCAGGTTGGAATAACGCGCGACAGCGGGGCGCGGACATTCTCCAGCAGTACGGTACCGGAGGCCGTCGTGCGCTGACCAAAGGCCGACCAGTTATTAATGACGCTGATGCCTGGCGTGTCGCGATCGAGCACAATCAGATGCGCCCGGTCCTGCTCGTCCAGCGCCACGGCATGGATTCGATGCGCCAGCAGCGCGCCAGTGGCATAAAATTTTTCCCCGTTAATCACCACCTCATCACCGTCACGCCGAAAGCGCGTCTGAAAATCGGCGACCGTGCGGCCATGCTTCTCCGAAAAGGCGTTACCCCAGCGCAGCCCGGCCAGTACCTCGCTCAGCAGTACCTGTTTTTGTGCTTCGCTACCGTCTTCCAGCAGATGGGCCACACCGGCCAGATGGTTTTGCGGCAGCTGACCGAGCGCCGGATCGGCAGCTGAAATGATGGCGATCACCCTGGCCACGGTGGTCCACGACACGCCCGCTCCGCCCCAGGCTTTGGGGATGGCCATTGCCCACAGGCCGCTTTGCGAGAACGCATCCAGCTCTTTGAGGGGCAGAATGCCCTCACGATCGCGCAGTGCCGCCTCGCGCGCGAAGCTGGCCGCCAACTGATGGGCTACGGCGATAGCTTCCGCATCGTCGCGAATGATATGCGCGGCGCCAGCCGGTAATGGCACCGGTGCTTCCGTCTGTTGCGTATTGACTTTACGCGGCAGCGCCGCGGAGTCGGCTAAGGTCAGCGACATAATGACTTCTCCGGTAGAAGAGGATAGAGGAGGGCATCATCGCATGCGCACGCGGAGGGCTTATATCTCAATAGCGGTTAAGCAAAGCGCAAAAAAGCCTTAGTGCTCGCACACTAAGGCCGGATTTACAGTCGGGGAGAGAACCGCTGGCTACGCCACTTTCACCACGGTTTTGCCGAAGTTTTTGCCTTTCAGCATGTCAATAAACGCCTGCGGCGCATGCTCCAGCCCTTCTACCATGTGTTCGCGGTACAACACTTTTTGTTGCTCGACCAGCGGCGTCATCGCCTGCAGGAATTCCGGATAGCGATCGCCATAATCCTGGAAGATGATGAAGCCCTGCATACGGATGCGGCGTTTCAGAATCCCGCCCATGATCAGCGGCGTGCGATCGGGGCCGGGTGGCAGTTCGCGACTGCTGTAGCCCGACACCAGGCCACACACCGGCACGCGCGCGGCGGTGTTGAGCAGCGGGAAGACGGCATCGAATACTTTGCCGCCGACGTTTTCAAAATAGATGTCGATACCGTCCGGGCAGGCGGCCGCCAGCTGTTCTGCGAAATCGTCACGATGATGATCGATACAGGCGGAAAAACCGAGGGTGTCAATCGCGTAGCGGCACTTCTCCTCACCGCCGGCCACGCCGACGACGCGGCAGCCATTCAGCTTACCGAGCTGACCGACCGTGGCACCCACCGGTCCGGTGGCGGCGGCGACAACCAGCGTTTCACCGGCTTTGGGCTGACCGATATCCATCAGGCCCATGTAGGCGGTAAAGCCCGGCATACCCAGAATACCCAGCGCCCAGGATGGATGGGGCAGATGACCGATTTTAGTCACGCCAGTGCCATCGGACAGGGCATAGCTCTGCCAGCCGCTGGCCGCCAGTACCCAGTCGCCGGCGCTGAAATCCGGATGCTGCGATTCCGCCACCTGGCATACGGTGCCGCCGACCATCGGCTGGTCGAGTTGCGCCGGCGGCGCGTAGGATTTGCTGTCATCCATGCGGCCACGCATATATGGGTCGAGCGACAGATAGTGGGTGCGCAGCAGCATCTGTCCCGCCTGCACCTGCGGCAGCGGTTGTTCGACAAAGCGGAAGTTCTCTTTCACCGGCTCGCCGTCCGGGCGTGACGCCAGCAGCCAGGCGTGATTGAGTGAAGCGTGTTGAGTCATAGCATTTCCTTGTTTCTGCGCGGGTAAAACAGCAAGTGTAGCCAATGACCGGGCATGGAATGGATGATTGATGCGGCTTGCGCCTACATCAGAATGATACCAAACCGCTTCAGCAACAGCGCCCAGAGGGCGAACAACACCACGGTAATCACGCAGGAGAGTAACAGCGTGAGCCAGAAGCCGGCGCGCTGGTAAAAAAACGGAAACAGGATAAACATCGGCAGTGTCGGCACCACATACCAAAACGTATACCATGCGTGAGCGGCAATCTTTTCCTGCGTTTGTCCTTCTATTTTCATCCAGATAAGCACCAGCAAGGTGACCAGCGGTAAAGCGGCGAGCAGGCCGCCCAGACGATCGCTGCGTTTCGCTGCTTCTGAGATCAGTACCACCATAAAGGCGGTTAACGCGTATTTTGAGATTAGCCAGAGCATCGTTGTTCCCGATAATTATCATTAAGCCGACTGCGTGCCTGAGGTTCTATTTCAGGTAAGAACGAATGACCGCCACGATCTCTTCCAGATCCTCACTTCGCGCCTGCGGCGTAGCCTCTGCGTTCATCAAATGTTCGCGTATATGGCCTTCGAGCAATTCGCTCATCAGGCCATTAATAGCGCCGCGCACTGCCGCGACCTGCTGCAGTACCTTGAGGCACTCTTCATCCGATTCGACGGCGGTTTCCAGCGACGCCGCCTGACCTTTTATACGTCGAATGCGGGTGAGCAAGCTTTTCTGATTTCTCAGGGTATGGGCCATTACTGCCTCCGGTTGATCATGTTCTATACTGGGGTATAGTATATAACTCACTTTACGGCGCTTTCGGGCCGCCTGCAACTGATTACCCCGACATTGACATCCAAATCCCAGGAGGCTGGATATGTCCGCAAAATCGCCGTGCATCGATCTCTGTGTGTTTGATACGAAAACCGGCTGGTGCGAAGGATGCGGACGCACCCGTGGTGAAACCCAAAGCTGGCGCAAGCTTTCGCCTTACCATCGCAAAGCGACAGAGCGGGCGCTTCCAGCGCGCCTGAAAGCGCTTAAAACCCGAGAGGCGTAGTCTTGTTCGTCAGGGCGAGGCGACACACATTGAGGGTGACGCTGCTGCCAAAGATTGAAACCTGACGGTGTAGCAGGACATTTGTGATTAACATCTTATTTACATCATTAACATCCCCTTTTTGCTGGCTATCAGTTATGCGGTGAATCTATAGTCAATTTACTATGTAAAACCGTGTTTTATCTGGTGCAACTCATGACTTTGGCGATGAGGCACGCCAGCAGCGTTTCAGACCTGATTTAAATCAGGCAGTTAAGAGGGGATACTATGGAGATTGTTAACGCACCGCATCTGCCTGTCAGAGAAAACTGGCTGGCATTGCATCGTGAACCCGCTTTGATGCCCGACCTGCCGATGGTCGATGCGCATCATCACTTATGGGACCGCCAGTCAGGGCGTTATCTGGCACCTGAATTCAGCCACGATATCGAAACATCCGGCCACCGGATACTCTCTACCGTCTACATTCAGTGCCGTTCAATGCTGCGCCGCAACGGACCGGAGGCCTTCAAACCCGTCGGTGAGGTGGAGTTTGCCAGCGGCGTCGCGGCAATGTTTAACAGCGGCCATTACGGCGCGGCGGCAGGCTGTGAAGCGATTGTCGGCGGTGCCAGCCTGCTGACTGGCGATGACCTGCTGCCGGTGATTGAAACCATGACGGAACGTTCAGGGGGACGATTACGCGGGATGCGTAATCCGCTGGCCTGGCACGATGACCCACGCGTGGTATCCAGTCCCGCGACGCCGCCCGCCGGTCTGGCGGCCAGTGCCGCATTCCGGCGCGGTGCCGCATGCCTGGCCCGCAAAGGACTGTCGCTGGATGTCTGGGTTTATCACACCCAACTCGATGAAATCGCTGAGCTGGCACGGGCGCTACCCGAACTGCATATTATTGTGGACCATTGCGGCGGGCCGATCGGTAGCGGGCCGTATGCCGGCAAACGGGATGCCACCTTCCATGAATGGAAAAAGGCCATCATTGCGCTGGCGGCGTTGCCAAACGTGAGCATCAAAATCAGCGGTTTCGGCATGACCGTCATGGGCTACTCCTTCGCCCAGCATGCCATGCCACCCGACTCTCTGACGCTTTCGCAGGCCTGGCGGCCGCAGTTTGAAACCCTGGTTGACGCATTTGGCGTCGGGCGCTGTATGTTCGCCAGCAACTTCCCTGTCGACAAAGGGATGTTCAGCTACGGCGTATTCTGGAATGCCTGTAAAAGGCTGGCTGAGCACGCTTCGCCGACCGAAAGAGAACAGCTGTTCTGGCGCACCGCGGCTGCACGCTATCGCTTATCCTCCCTGGAGAATATGGATGAATATCAAATCAAGACTGCATGAAGCGCCTCCCCTGGCGCAGGATGCGTCCGCTGCAGCGATCTCGTATACATCGGCAGAAAAAAGGACGCTGGCGCTGGGCGGGGTAGGATGGACGTTTGAAAGCTATGACTCGTTTTTGCTCTCGCTGTTACTACCGGTACTGGGCGTGGTATTTGATGTCAGCAAAACGGAACTTGGCGTGTTTATCAGCACCACGGCAGGCGGGCAGATTATTGGTGGCATTCTGTTTGGGCTGGTTGCCGATAAGATCGGACGCGTCAGAACGGCCTTTATCTGTATCGCCATCTATTCACTTTTCTCCGGACTGCTGGCGTTCTCCCACAATCCTCAGGCGTTTGCTGCGCTGCGATTCTGCGGTGCGCTGGGTATGGGCGGCATGTGGACGTCAGGAGCGGCACTGATCGCCGAAACATGGCGTCCGGAACGTCGTGCACGTGGTGGCGCGCTGATGCAGATGGGGTTACCGGTGGGAGCGATTCTGGCGATTGGCCTGACGGCGCTGGTGACGGCCCTGACCGGCGGGCTGGAAAACGGCGGCTGGCGCTACCTTTTCATGATTGGCGCACTGCCGGTGTTTATCATGATGGTCATTGCTTATATCACGCCTGAATCACCCGTCTGGCTGGCGCGCCAGCAGGAACGCGCTCACCGCCAGAGCAAAACAGCAGGTACCGGCAAAATCAACCTTAAAGGATTGCTGCTGGCATTTACCTTTATCTTTTTCATTCAGTACCTGTTCTGGGGCGTATTCACCTGGACGCCAACCTATCTTCGTGAAGTTAAGCATCTCGATTTTCTTCACAGCCTGAAATTTGTGCTGGCCCTGCAAACAGGTGCCATTGCTGGCTTCCTGGTGTTCTCACTGCTGGCCGATAAGTGGGGGCGCAGGCCGATGTTTCTGCTCTACCTGTTTATCGGTGCGGTGGCGGTCGGCATGTATCTGGCGACCACTCAGCCGCTGATTCTGATGGTCGCCATCTTTATGGCAGGGTTTGGCGTAAACGGTATTTTTGCCGGCTCCGGTCCTTTTCTCGCCGAGATCATTGGCGACACGCAGTCACGCGGCTTTTTAATGGGGCTGGCGTATAACGGCGGGCGCCTGGGCGGCTTTATCGCGCCGCTGCTGATTGGCTTTGTGGCCAGCGTTGGAGGATTCACCGCCGGGCTGGCCACCACGGTGATCGCCTTTCTTGCCGCGATGGTGGTGGTCTGGTTAGCGCCAGAAACCAAAGGCGTGAAGTTGCAGTAAGCTGTGCACCTGTCGCGCAATCGGCAGGTTAAAACCTGTGACACGGTGAACACCTGACGCGCTGTCAGGTGTTCAGCCAGTTGTGTGGTATACCCACCGTAGCCAGAATCATCACCGCAAAATCCTGCACCACATCGCGGCCACGCCAGGTGAGCCCGCGCACAAACCCGGACAAAACATCAGGTTCGCCGGCGCGCTAATTGCCTGATTAGCATGGCTTGCTGGAGAAGTGCCCAGGTGACGTCGGGCAATCACACATAACAGGCGCATGCTTTACTGCGTATAACCGGGTCTGATTACCCCTCATCAAGGAGAACACCATGATAAACAGCCTGCGCACCGTTACGCTGCTGGCGGCAATGACGGTGAGCGCGCCACTGCTGGCGCAGACCTTTGTTTACGTATCCGCCGCAGACGACGGCACCATCGCGCGCTATACGCTGGACGCACGCAGCGGCGCTTTGCAGCTGCTTGGCCACACTGAGGCCGGGGGCAAAGTGATGCCGATGGCGCTCAGTGCGGATCACAAAACGCTGTACGCGGCGATTCGCAGTAAACCGCTGCAGCTGGCGAGCTGGCAGATTGACTCGCAGAGCGGCGAGCTGAACAACCGGCGCACCGTGCCGGCTGCGGCCAGTTACCCCTACATCAGCACTGACCGTCAGGGACGCTTTCTGCTGGGGGCCTCTTATGATGGCGACGTGGTGCAGGTTTACCGCCTGACAGCCAGCGGCACCATCGCTACGCCGCCGGTCGGCAGCTATAAAACCGGTCATGCGGCGCATTCGGTGATTATCGATGCCAGCGGTCGTCACGCTTATGTGGGCAATCTTGGCACCGATCGCGTGCTGCAGCTCAGGCTGGGCGCAGACGGCACGCTCAGCGCCCTCGGCAAGGGGGAGGTAGTAACCGCCGCCGATAACGGTCCGCGTCACTCAGTGTTGTCGCCGGATAATCGCTATCTGTACAACATTGGTGAAATGGGCGGCATCATTACCCAGTTCCGGCGCGAAACCAGCGGCGAACTGATGAAAGTGGCGGAAACGCCCAACGCGGTGGCGGCACAGTATCATCTGCAACATGGGCGTGAACGGCCGCCGGGTTACAGCGACAGCACGCCGCGCATCTGGTCAGCGGATATCCAGCTGACGCCGGACGGGCGTTTTCTGTATGTCAGCGAGCGCACCAGCAGTACCGTGAGCGGTTATCGTGTTAACCAGCAGGATGGCAAACTGACGCTGATCGGCAGCTGGCCGGTGGAGAAACAGCCGCGCGGCATGGCGATCAGCGCCGATGGCCGCTGGCTGGTGGTGAGCGGTGAGAAGAGTGCGGTTATTGGCAGCTACGCGATTGAGGCGCGCAGCGGGGCGTTGCAGCGGGTGGGCGAGGCGCCAGCCGGCCGGGACGCGAACTGGGTGACCATCGTCAGCTATTAAAATGATCGGGCGCAGGAAACTGCGCCTTATTGCGCGAAATTATTTTATGGATAGCATCGTCCGGCAGCAAAGTGTGATCTGCGACACATTTCTGCCGCTGAAGGCAGATTGCTGCTTTCTGCGGCAGTGACAGCGCAGATATCCCGCCGGCGACCCGCCGATCGCTGCATTCGATTAGTTTCCTTAAAGCATTCTGTGCCTGATGTCAGGCGCGTATGAACACCGTTTTCGATTACGAAACAATTTGTCGTAGTTATCGGGATGAGCGCCCGCCAGATTCTGGCAGGATACGCCGCACTTAGCGCCTTCTGGTCTCCGTGACATGCAGTGGTTTTCGAAAAACGCCGTTTTTTTTGCTGTAAAAACCTGTCTGGCCGCCTTTCTGGCATTGTATCTGGCTCTTGAACTGAATGTTGATCGTCCCGCCTGGGCGCTGACCACGGTGTTTGTGGCATCGCAGCTTTATTCGGCATCCACCATCTCCAAATCGCTGTTCCGCCTGCTCGGCACGCTGCTCGGTGGCGTCTTCATCTTTTTTATCTTTCCGCTCACCGTGGCGCATCCGCTGCTGTTCAGCCTGTGTATCTCACTGTGGGTGAGCCTGTGTCTCTATCTGTCGCTGCACGACCGCACACCGAAAAGCTATGTTTTTATGCTGGCGGGCTACAGCGCCGCGATTATGGGTTTCCCGGAAGTGACGACGCCGCTCGGTATCACCAGCACCGTGCTGTCGCGCATTGAGGAAATTACTTTAGGCATTGTGTGTAGCAGCCTGGTGCACGCGCTGTTGTTTCCGGTCTCGATGCGCAGTCTGCTGGAGCAGAGCGTCAGCCAGTGGTATCTCAACGGGCGCAAGCTGTGCCGCGATTTACTCTCTGGTATTTCCGCTGACCGATCGCCAGAACGCGACGAAATCCTGACCCGCATGGCCACTAATCCGCAGCAGGTCGAGATCCTGATTACTCATTGCGTGTACGAGGGCGACGCGGCCCGGCGTCTGATTCGCCTGGTCAGCACGCAGTATCAGCATCTTTCATACTTAATCCCCACGCTGACGGCGATTGAGATGCGGCTGCAGCGGCTGGCGGCGCGCCAGATTGCTTTTCCTGCCTGGGTTGAGCAGACCCTGCAGCAGTTCCTGCTGTGGCTGAATGATGGCGAAGCGGTGGGCGATGTCATTGGTATTCAGCTGGAACTGAGCCTTTGTCAGGATCGGCTGAATGCAGCGTGGCGCAACGGCGAATTGTCTACCGAACACTGTCTGCTGTTTACCGGCCTGCTTGAGCGGCTGGTGGATTTTGTGCGTATCGCCGGGGCTTACCAGAGCGTGGGCGGGCTGGTAAGCGATCTGTCAGGCGACACCACGCTGGCGCGCGGCAAACGCACGCATCGCTTTTTCGACAAAGGGCTGATTCGGCTGTCGGCGCTGACGGCATTTTGCGCCACCTTTGGTTCCTGCCTGCTATGGATGGCGACCGGCTGGCGCGACGGGGCATCAGCGCCAGTGATGGCCGCGATTCTCAGCTCCTTCTTCGCCAGCCTCGATACGCCGCTGACCTCAATGAAGCTGTTTATTCGTGGGGTGATCGTGGCGATCTTTATCAGCGTGATTTATGTCGCGCTGCTGCTGCCGCAGGCAACCTCGTTCGAGGCGCTGATCCTCTGTCTGGCTCCGGGTTTGCTGCTACTCGGGCTGATGATTGCGCGACCGGCCAGCAACATGATCGGTCTGAGCGTGGCGATTCAGATCCCCGGCTTTATCGGGCTCGGGCATCATCTGAAACCCGATCTGGTGCTGCTGGTGAATAACGCGATTGCTTCAATGGCCGGCGTGCTGTTTGCGGTGATCCTGACCGCGCTGATGCGCAACAAGCGGCCATCGTGGACCGCGCGCCGTGCCGTGCGTCACGGCCTGCGTGAACTGCTGCGCTTTATCAAGGAGATTGAGCGCAACGGCTCATCGCTGCTGGGACGCCAGCGTTTTATTGGCCTGATGCTGGATAAGGTCAACGTGGTGCTGCCACGCCTGCACCTTGATCCGCAGTCCGATATGGCGCCGGCAGGAATGCTGCTGACCGAGGTGTGGCTGGGGGTTAATAGCTTTGACTACTACGCGCGCCATCAGGCGCTGCTGAGCCGTTATCAGCTGGACAGCGGGCAGATGTTTCACGAGCTGGGACTGTTTCTTAAGCGCAGGCTGAAGTCGCTGCAGACGCCGCCGCATGAGGATTTGCAGGAGGAGCTCGATGTGCTGCTGATGCAGCTGGAACAGCTGGCGCAGCGTGACGAGGCGCTGCTGCTGCCGCTGTTTCATCTGTTCAGCATCCGGTTATACCTGTTTCCGCAACTTAGCTGGCCGGTGGCCACGCCGCGTCAGGCCGAACGCCTGCAGCAGCATCGTTACCGCCTGCAGGCTTAGCCATACCAGCTGTAACCTTTCGGCACGCGGGAAAAGCCGATGGCTTTCAGGGCCGGTAGCAGTGATGACTGGCTGGCCGGCTGATCGTCCACCCGTTCGAGAATGAAGCTGTGGGTCTTCTCCCGGCGTAAGGCCTGGCCCAGCGCCACGATCGCGGCCTGGCGTTGCTCCTCACTAATGTCGCCAAAAGTTAACAGCTCTTTACCACCCGGCGGCAGCCACAGCATAACGCACCCATTGCCAATCACCACCAGTGCGCCGCTGCGGCGGGTAGGCCGCACGCCACCGACGCTGAGCGGCCACGCCAGCTGCACGCCAAAGGGATTGGCGGGATCCAGCACTGCCAGCGCCACCGGCGGATGCGTGGCCTGCGCACTGCCGAGCTGGCGCAGCCGATCGATGGCCGGATTTTCAGCAAACTGCGCGCCACCCATGCCAGCAACAAAGCGGCCGCGTAGCAGCCGTCCGGCATCCTCCATACCGCGCAAGAGCGGCTGCAGCGCCGGAAAGCCACCGGGAATCTGCTCTGCCACGGCGGCACCGCGCGTGATCACGCCAAAGCGGTCGAGCATATTTTCAGTCAGCGCCAGGGCGCGCTCGGTATCGGCCAGCGGCTGCCGCACAATCAGCGACCAGCGTCCGGCCATGCTGTTGAGCGAGGGCTGCGCAGCAGCACTGCGGCTGGCCGCGAAACTGGCCCGACTGTGGCGACTGCGCGCAGGACGGGCCGGGCGTGGACGCGGCGTGTGGCTGGTGGTGCTGAGCTGGCGCAGCGCGGCCCAGGTATCCATGGTCAGATAGCCGCGCCATACCAGTTCCCACATCGCGGCAAAGACTTCGCCGGGATCGACAGATTGTTCAGGCTGCGCCATCACGCGCGGCAGCAGCTCGCGGGCGAACCAGCCGCCGCCGTCCTGTAACTGCGCCAGAATCGCGTGCTGCAAAGGTGACAATGTCACATTATTACCCTCATCAGGCAACGGTAACGTTTCACTGGCAAACTCGCTCAGGTGCAGGGAGACCAGTCCCTCCTGTGCGCCAGGTGCCCGCTGGCCACTCCAGATGACTTCACCGGAAGAGAGCAGCTCATCCAGCATCGCTGGCTGATAATCACGCACCCGCGCCGGCAAAATCTGGCTTTCCCACAGCGAAACCGGCAGCGCCACGCCAGCCAGCTGTTCAATCACCCGCACCACGCCGTTGATACCGGCAAAGGCGCCCTGTGCCGCAGATGCCGCGACGTCGCTCAGCAATCCCTGGCGCTCAAGCAGAAAAGCCACGTACGCCGGCGCTTCGACCGGTCGGGTGGCCTCACGCGCCGCCTGCAGCGATCGCACGCGCAAACGACGAAATACGCTTTCCGCTACCCACTGCGTTGACGCATCGACCGCAGGCGAGAGGAAATCGCCTTTCAGTACGCGTTGCTGCTGACGCAGCTCTTCCAGCGTGTCGTCGACCACGACCCGGCCCAGGCCAAAGCGGACAGCGATTTGCAGACTGGTGGCGACAGCGTGGGTGCGCAGATAGCGATTAAGTAAGTCATGCAGCGGACGGGCCACCGGCGCGAGCAGCCCGGCGGGCAGATCAGCTGGCAGCGCCGTGCCCAGCGCGTCGCGCAGCCGCACGCCATCTTCGGCGACAGCCCAGCGCGCCTCTGCCGCAATCGTAACCTGAATGATGCGTTGCGCCTGTTGCAGCGTGGTTAGCAGCGGCATCAGCGCCGCCTCGCCGTTGTAGCGCGCCGTGATTTCCGGCACAGTGAGCGGCCCCAGCTCGCGCAGCAGATCAACCACGGCTTCCTGAGTGCTGGCCTGATAATCGGAAACGGTGCGCTGAAGCTCCTGCTCAACGCGTACCACCACCTCGGGCGCCAGCAGCTCGTGCATCTCAACCTGGCCCAGCAGATCGCTCAGCAGCGTGCTGTCGAGCGCCAGCATTGAGGCGCGCCGTTCCGCCTGCGGCGCATCGCTGGCATACATGAATTCGGCGACATAGCCAAACAGCAGCGGCGCAGCAAACGGCGAGGGCGTATCGGTGGTAACTTCAGTCAGCTTAACCTCGCCCTGTTGTATCCGTGCCATCAGCTGATGCAGTGCCGGCAGGTCATACACGTCCTGCAGACATTCACGCGCGGTTTCGATCAAAATCGGGAAATCGTCGAACTGCCGCGCCACTTCCAGCAGCTGCCCGGCACGCAGCCGCTGCTGCCACAGCGGAGAACGTTTACCGGGATTGCGGCGCGGCAGCAGCAGGGCGCGCGCGGCGCATTCGCGGAAGCGGGCGGCAAACAGCGCAGACTGTCCCACCGCAGCCGTCACCTGTCGCTGGAGTTCGTCCGGCGCAAACAAAAACAGTTCAGCGCCTGGCACCCGGCCTTCGCTGTCAGGGAAGCGCGCGACAATCCCATCATCGCTGGCGACCACGGCCGGATCGAGCCCCATCTGGCGGCCAATCCGCTCAGCGATGGCCAGCGCCCACGGCGCATGCACGCGCTGACCATAAGGGGAATGCAAAATCACGCGCCAGTCGCCGGTTTCATCGCGACAGCGCTCAATCAGCAAATTGCGATCGTCAGGCACCAGGCCTGTGGCGGCAAACTGTTCGTCGATGAGCGCACGAATGTTGTGTCGGGCATTGGCGTCAAGGTTGTCGCTGCCGGGCAACACTCCGCTGGCGGCATGTCGCAAATAGCGGCCAATGGCTTCGCCGAGTGTCGCCGAACGCCCGAGACTGTCGCCGTGCCAGAAGGGCAGGCGCGCCGAGCGACCGGGTGCCGGCACCACTACCACCTGATCGTGCGTAATTTGCTGGATGCGCCACGAGGTGGCGCCAAGCGTGATGATGTCGTTAATTCGCGACTCATACACCATCTCCTCATCCAGTTCGCCGACCCGGCGCGCACCGGACTGTTCTTCGCCCTCCGGCAGCATCACACTGAACATCCCGCGGTCCGGAATGGTGCCACCGCTGGTGACGGCCAGATGCTGCGCGCCCGGGCGACCGCTTAAGGTTTGCTGTTGTCGATCCCAGATGATGCGCGGGCGCAGGTTAGCAAACTCGTCCGAAGGGTAGCGGCCAGACAGCATGTCCAGCACCGCATCGAAGGCGTTACGCGGTAACGTTTTGAACGGATCGGCACGGCGTACCTGTTGATACCACGCCTCGATTGACAGGGTGTCCATGGCCGCCGCCGCCACCGTATGCTGGGCGAGAATATCGAGCGGATTGTGTGGCAAAGCGATAGCATCCAGTTCGCCTGCCAGCATCGCGTCCACCGTCACGGCCGCATCAACCAGATCGCGGCGCGTGCGCGGCCAGATAATGCCTTTCGGCGTACCGCCGACCTGGTGGCCGGCCCGGCCAATACGCTGTAGCGCGCTGGCCACCGAAGGCGGTGCCCCGACCTGAATCACCAGATCGATATCACCCATGTCAATTCCCAGTTCAAGACTGGATGTCGCCACCACGCAGCGCAGCTCGCCGGCTTTCAGGGCGTTCTCAATCTCCAGCCGCTGCTCTTTCGACACCGAGCCATGATGCGAACGGGCAATATACGCTTCAGCAGGCGTGGCGCGTTTTTCGGTTCCACCGCTAAAAGAGCCATAGGCGAGGGCTGGCTCTGCTACGCCATGCTCTGGCGCGGCGCGTCGCGCATACAGTTCGTTGAGCCGTGCGGTGAGTTTCTCCGCCAGCCCACGCGAATTGGTAAACACCAAAGTCGCGCGATGGCGCAATACCTCATCTAGGATGCCGGCTTCAATATGCGGCCAGATGGAACCGGCGGCGAGGCTGCTCTCCTGCGCGGCGCGCGCATCGGGACGCTGCTGGATATCCGTCATGTCCTCTACCGGCACAGTAATTGTCAGCTGCAGCGGCCGCTGCGCCGGCGGGTTGACGATGCGCGTAGCGCCCGCGCCACCGAGAAAAGCTGCCACCGCTTCTGGCGGTCGCACGGTGGCCGACAGGCCAATGCGCTGAGCAGGCTGCGCCAGCAATACATCGAGCCGTTCCAGGCTGAGCGCCAGATGGGCGCCGCGTTTACTTCCGGCCACCGCGTGCACTTCGTCAATAATCACGGTCGAGATGCCACGCAGCGTTTCGCGGGCTTTTGACGTCAGCAGCAGGAAAAGCGATTCCGGGGTAGTAATCAGGATGTCCGGCGGCCGGCGCTGCAGCTTTGCCCGTTCGGCGCTGAGCGTGTCGCCGGAGCGCATGCCGACCTCCAGCGTGATTTCCGCCTCACCCAATTCCGTGCGCTCAGCAGCAACGCCCGCCAGCGGTAGCGCCAGGTTACGCTGCACGTCAGCCGCAAGCGCTTTAACCGGTGAAATATACAGAATGCGCGTCTTATGACTGCGCGTTACGGGTTCGTCCCGGCTGCGCTCGCGAAACAGCGCGTCGATCGCATGCAGAAATGCCGCCAGCGTTTTGCCGGAGCCGGTCGGGGCAATCACCAGGCAGTGTTGTCCGCTGGCGATGGCGCGCCAGGCTTCCTGTTGTACGGGGGTCGCCGCCGGGAAAGTGCGGCGAAACCACTGTTGCGTGGCCGGGGTGAACAGTGAAAGCGCTGAGGCTGGCATCCATGACTCCTGCATTCTCGAAAGGGCGATCAGCAGTGTAGCGTGCCGCAGCGTTTACGGCATTATCAGGATATTGCCGATGAGGGCGGCGCGAAAACACGCGCCGCAGCAATAATATGTGACAACGTCACTGAGGGTAAACCGAGTCGGCCAGTTTCCCGCGTCGATCAAAGCGACGTGCGGCCAGCCACAGCAATGCGGTAACAAACCAGCCGATGATCCATGACACATCATTGCCGGCAAAAATCCACGTCAGGGAACCATGATGCAGCGGGTTATCAATGAACGGCAGCTGTACCAGCACCCCGAGGAAGTAGATGATAATGCCGGCCCAGTTCCAGCGACCGTAGCGGCCATCCGGTTGCGACAGCGCGGGCACATCGACTTTCCCTTTGGTAATCAGATAAAAATCCGTCAGGCTGATGGCGCTCCACGGCACAAAAAAGGCCAGCAGGAACAGCAGGAAGTGGGTAAATGATTTGAGAAACGCCGGTTCGCTGAGCAGCGCAATGATGCAGGAGAGCGTCACCATCAGCACTACAAACAGGATACGTCCGCCACGGCTGATCGCGGTTTGCTGGCGAAAACCGGACACAATGGTGGTCAGCGACATAAAGCTGCCGTAGGCATTGAGCGTGGTGAAGGTGATTTTGCCAAAACAGATGGCGAAGTAGATAACCATCGCCATGGTGGCGCTGCTGCCCAGCCCGACGATATAGCCCACTTCATTACCGGAGAACGCTTTACCCGCAATCGCTGCTACAATGACGCCCAGCGTCATGGATGCCTGCGTGCCCAGCACGGTGCCAAAAAACACCGAACTGAACAGCTTTTTCGCAGAGACATCCACCGGCAGATAGCGCGAGTAGTCCGACACATAAGGGCAAAACGCAATCTGCCATGACGAGGAGAGCGATACCGCCAGCAGAAAACTGGCAACGCTGAAGTGCTGATTTTGCCAGACGGCCGCTAAATCGTGGCTGGAGAGCAGGGTGATGAACAGGTAAACAAAGGCCAGCACGCCTATGACGCTAGCCACTTTGCCGAGTTTATGAATCACCCGATAGCCGAGCACCGCAATCACAATGATGATGGCGCTGAAGATGATCATGCCGGCTGCATTGCTGACGTTGACCAGCTTCGCCAGCGCCTGGCCGGCCAGTACCGTGCCGCTGGCCGAGAAGCCCACATACATAATGCACACCAGCACCAGCGGGATCACCGCGCCAAACACGCCAAACTGCATACGGCTGGTGATCATCTGCGGCAGGCCAAGTCGCGGGCCCTGAATCGCGTGCAGCGACATGATGGCCGCGCCGACGATCTGTCCCACCAGTAGACCGACAATCGACCACACAACATCGCCACCCAGCACCACCGCCAGCGCACCGGTAACAATGGCGGTAATCTGCAAATTGCCACCAAACCACAACGTGAACTGGCTGAACGGATGCCCGTGACGCTCGCTGAGCGGGATGTAATCAATGGAACGTGTTTCTGACAGGCGCTGTTTCTCTGCACCTGAATAATCTGCGGCAGGTATCTGAGCGGACATAGTTTCCTCGCTGGAACGGCTAAAGGTGGTTAGTCATTGATTTTTCTTGTTAGTCAGTGGTAAATGTCACGAAACATACATGTATATACATGTAGCGATATTGTCACGAGGTTGATGAGGTTACAAGCTGACCGGTCATTGGAAATTGTGATGACGCTGGCAATGTTGTCCGTTAATGTCAGGAGCCTGGCCGGTAACGGACGCGCACAAAGGCGATGATGCGCTAACTACAGACCCACTAACTGTGGCGATCAGGACAACCCGGGGAGGGAATCATGCAGGCAGTGATTGAAACAGAACGCTTACGACTGGAACCCTTTGCGCTAAGCCACCTCGCCGGCTTGCGCGCGATGGATGATGACCCGGAAATCATGCGTTATATCAATGAGGGACAGGTGAAGAGCGAGGACGAGACGCTGGCGACCATTGAGCGCGTGCAGCAACGCTGGCAGCGCTATGGTTTTTCCTGGTGGGCGCTGCGCGAGAAGAGCAGCGATGACATCGTCGGAGCGGCTTGTCTGCAGCATCTGGCCCATCAGGAACAGGCGCCGCTGGAAATTGGCTGGCGACTGTTGCGCAGCAGTCAGGGGAAAGGATATGCCACCGAAGCCGCCACGGCGATTGTGCAGTTTGCTACCGGGCAGATTGGCGTGGATTATCTGGTGGCGGTGGCACATCCGGAAAACCTTGCATCCCATCGGGTGATGCAGCGGCTGGGTATGCGCTATCGCGGTATCGAGCAGCATTACGACCAGCCCTGTGTGGTTTATGAACTGGATATGAAGAGTGCCCCAGCGCATTCATGAGGCAGGGCGCGCACCTCTGGTAGCGGCGCGATTTATCACGCAATAAATTGCGCCGCTATCAAACATGCACCCGGTAAGGGTGCGCTCAATACCCTGGTACGTGCGCGGCTTTCATGATCAGATTTGCCACCGCCTGCGGCTGGGAAATCAGCGACACATGGCTGGCCTTGAGTTCGATGGTCTGCGCATGCATGCGTTTCGCCATAAAGCGCTGCAGATCCGGATTGATAGTGTGATCCTCCGTAGACACCGCATACCAGCTCGGTTTGCTATGCCAGGCCGCCACGCTGGTTTTCGCCTGGGTAATGGCTTTACCCATCGGCTGCTGAACGGCGTAATAAGCCCGCGCTTCGCTTTCTGGCAGATCGCCGGCAAAGTCGTGGATAAACGCCTGTTCACTGAGCGCGCCAAAACCGTCGTCACGCCACTTCAGGCCAGCGGCAACCGGTGCTGCAGGGAACTTTTTGGTGAGCGCCGGATAATCTTCACCGGCCTCCGGCGCGCGCGCCGCGATGTACACCAGCCCCTTCACTTCAGGTTCATCGCCCGCCTGGCTGATAACCATGCCGCCATAAGAGTGCGCAACCAGAATCACCGGTCCGTTCTGCTGTGCCAGCGCGCGTTTCACCGCCGCCACGTCATCATTCAGCGACGTCGTTGGGTTTTGTACCGCGGTGACGTGCAGACCTTTCGCCTGCAACAGTGGGATGACTTTGCCCCAGCTGGAGCCATCAGCGTACAGGCCATGGACCAGCACAATATTTTTTACTTCCTGCGGCGCGGCAGCGCTGTCGGCGTGCGCCAGTCCGGCACTCAGGGCAGAGATTACCAGCGCCGTCAGCGCCGTGATTTTGCGTAATGTCATGATCGGTCCTCATAATTAATCGGGGTTCATGCACCACTGTAAGCGCCGGGGACCAAAATTCCGCTGACGTGGAAATGACAAAAAAATGACAGCGACACAATGTGGCAGCGGAGGATTTAAAAGTAATAAAAGCAGAGGATTAGCCGTGAGTCGGAGCATAGCCGCTATGCTTGATAAGGATGAGACCCGACCAACCCGAGAATCTCTCAAAGGAGTGCTGAATAGATTATGCTGTTGCGCAAGAAGAAAATCCGCTCTCACAGCGAAGATCGCCTGCTGGCGTTAACGCTGGCCACCACGGCCGGTATCCTCAACGCCATGGCGTTTGGCGCATTCGGTTTTTTCCCTTCCCATATGACCGGCAATACCTCGCAAATTTCGGCAGAGGTAAATGGTTCTGACCTGCACGATCTGCTGTTTCTGGCCGTGCTGATTTTTGCTTTTGTCTGCGGTGCCATGCTGGCGCGTTTGACGGTAGCTTACGGCCTGAAGCGGAATCTGCGCACCATTTACTGTCTGGTGCTGCTGGCCGAGGGTATTTTCCTGCTGCTGACCTCCCTGGTAGAAATCCTGTGGTATTCCGAACGAAACAACGGCGAAATACTGGTTACGCTGAGTCTGCTGATGGGCATCCATAACTCAACCTCGACCCAGCTTTCCTCCGGTCGCGTTCGCTCCACGCACGTGACCGGCACACTGACCGACGCCGGCATCGCGTTAGGCTCCTGGCTGCGCGCATCCTTCAGTCAAAGCGAGGCTGCCGATCGCGATGGCCACCGAACCGTACTTTTTACTCACCTGGTTACGATCTTCTCATTTCTGTCCGGCTGCGTTGTCGGTTACCTGTTGTTCAGACACCTTGGATTTGAAGCGATGGCGGGGTTGGGCATTGTGCTGGCGCTGATCGCCGTCGGTGGCATCGCCAGAACCCTGCATTTAACCGGCATGCGATTTTGGTAACACCGACGGAGAGTTTTCCGAATTGAAGCCGATGGAGTAAGTGCACATGAATACTACTTATTGCTGGTATTCATGTGCACTTGAAAGTGCAGGGCAAATCATGTACACATGAATACCCTATAAATGTGGTTTTCCCGTAGACTTATATGAACAAAATGACGGCAATCGAGCGGCTTAATGCGTTTGACAGGCAGGGGCGCTATGTCTTTGCTGTGCGTGATTTAGCCAAAGTCTTTTATGACGACAGTGACAAGGCTTTCAATGCTGGCCTGAACCGTCTGGTGAAGGACGGCATCCTGCAGCGCGCAAGCCGTGGCGTCTATGTTTACGCCTATGCGAGAAGTAAAGACGCTTACACGCTGGAAAGAATCGTACAGACGTTGCGCAGAGGAGAATACAACTACCTGAGCCTGGAATCGGCGTTATCGGCTTACGGTGTAATTTCACAAATCCCGATGGGGCGTCTTACCGTTATGACCACGGGCCGTTCTGAAGAACACATTACGCCTTATGGCGTGATCGAATTCACGCATACCAAACGATCGCCTGAACAAATTTTGCAGGACACCATTTTGGGCGAGTCACCTTTGCGCCTGGCAACCAAAAAAGCCGCACTGCGCGATTTACGTCGGGTGGGGCGTAATACGCATCTGATTGATGAGGCGGAAACGAACGATGAATCAGAAAGTCAGTTTCACTGAACTGGTCGCTAAGGCCATGGCTTCAGCGCAACTCGAGGGTATGCGTAACGTAGTGGAAAAAGAGCTTTTACACTACGACATCCTTTACTGTCTGGATAAAGCGGGTCTGCTGCAAAATCTGACGTTTCAGGGCGGTACCTCTTTGCGGCTATGTTATGACGGCAATCGGTTTAGCGAGGACCTGGATTTCGCCGGCGGCATCAATTTTTCCGGTGCAGATTTAAAAAACATGAAGGTCTGTATCGAAGACTATCTCGGCACGCGTTACGGTTTAGAAGTTACGGTCAAAGAGCCGGCAGAACTTCGCCGCCAGCCGGGCTATGAAGAGATCAGAGTCGATAAATGGCAGGTCTCCGTGACGACGGCACCCGAAAAACGCGATATGCCTAAGCAACGCATCAAGGTCGAAGTTGCTAATATTCCCGCTTACAGTCGCAAACCGTTACCGCTGAGCCGCAATTATCCGGTGTTGCCGGATGGCTACAGCGATACGCTGGTGATGTGTGAAAGTCTCGACGAGATCATGAGTGACAAGCTCATTTCCCTGGTTGCGACCACCAAATACCTTCGTTACCGCGATGTCTGGGATTTACCCTGGCTGATGCAGCAAGGCGCTGCGTATGATGTGGGCTGGATTCGGCAAAAAATCGAGGATTACCGGATTCCTGACTATGAAAAGTTATTAAAACAGCGACTGGCTGGTATCGAAAACATCGTCAAAGACGGACGTTTTTACAACGAAATGCGCCGTTTTATACCCCAGCAGGTATTTGCCAGAACGCTGGGGCGTGCAGAATTTACCGATTACATCGCCGAACGTTTGACCTCGCTGTTGCAAAGATTGCAGCGAGATTTAGCAGGAAAACGGCCCGATGACGCCTTCAGAATGTAACAGCGACAGTTGGCCCGGCGTGCAGAGGAGATAAAAGAGCAGGGGGACGGGCGCTGTCAAGCCGGCTGCACGCTCAGGAAGCGGATTTTTTTGTTAATTTGCCGTCTGGTTTTCTCACAGGCGCTATAACTTACTATTCCTGCTTCAACAAACTGCTGATGAGGTAAAACAATGGATAACACCATGATAACGGATGAATTTTCCAAAGATTTGTCTGCGTTTGTCGGGACGCATTTTGTTTATACCTATGATAATGGCTGGAAATATGAGTGGTACGCGCGCAACGCAACAACCTGTGATTATCGTATCCATCAGGGATTGGTTGGTGGCCGTTGGGTGACCAACCAAAGTATGAATGCGGTGCAGTTCGCACCGGGCATTTATAAAGTCGACTGGCACGAGCCGACCGGCACCTGCGTCAGTCTGCTGTTTGATATCAACCGCAAGGTGATTCACGGCACCATCTTTTTCCCGCAGTGGATTGCCGGCGAAGGACAGCATCCGGAAAAAACCATCTGCTATCAGAATGAATTTATCGAAGATATGCATCGTTTCCGTGATGAAGGGCCAGCGTATCCGTACGTGGTGATTCCTGAGTTTGCCAAAGTGACCTACATGAAGAATGAAGGTCCGGATAATGATGCCGTAATCAACATGCCGCCGGGACAAATGCCGGAAGATTATTTTAAAGATAAATGAGGGTGGCAATCCGCTGACGGCGCCGGGTTCGGTCGCCATGAATGGCGCCCCTGCGATTGTGCAGTGCGGAGTGGCATTGCAAGGTGCGCATTGATGCGCACCTGGATGACATCGCCATATTCAGCAAACAGACCGATCGCGCTACGTGAAATCTGACAAAAGCGCTGAGGGATAACCGGGAAATTTTCACGTAGCGTTGTCATGCTGGATGAGCTAAAGACATGGAAAGCCACCGGGCGAAGCTAACCGGGTATTCAGTTGTAGGGTGCGCATTGATGCGCACCAGGATATCGCCATGGTGTCGCGTGATTCGTTGTCATTGTGGATGAGCGAAAGAGATAGCTGAAGCTAACCGGGCAGTCTGTTGTAGGGTGCGCATTGATGCGCACCAGGATAACGCCGTGGTGTCCATCAAACAGACCGGTGGGATAAGTGGAATGCGTTGTAGGCCTGGTAAGAGGCGTGAAGGGCGAAACTGAAGGATTGAGATACGTGATCAGATACCTTATTTAACATAATATACATTATGCGCCATTTGATCACAGGGGCAAAGCTGACCAGGCCGCTTTAGGCTACCTGCTGAAAATTCTGAAATACCTGTATAAATTCTGCAAGCATTGCCGTGAGTTCATGCTTCAAACTTTGCTTCCCTGAGCTTGTGTCGGCTCCACTGAACATACTCTGATCACCTGCAATAAGATTCCATTTGAAAGCGGCAATACGTGCTGATCGCCAACGCCGGTATCTCGCAGCCGGAAACGGTGACGGCGGACGAATGGACCAGTGATATTTCTGAGCAAATCGTGATGACCAACATCCTCGGTGTGATTCGCGTCACCGCCGCGTTTTTGCCGCTGCTGCGCCGTCAGCCGCAGGCCACGCTGATGGCAACCAGTTCCGAGCTGGCCTTCATGCCGCTGGCCAGTTTTCCCACCTACTGCGCCAGCAAAGCCTTTCTGCATTCCTGGCTGGTTTCGCTGCGTCATCAGCTGCGTAATACCCCGGTCGAGGTGCTGGAAATGCTGCCGCCGTATTTACAGACGGCGCTGACCGGTAATCAACAGCTCAGCGATCCCCGCGCCATGCCGCTGGACGACTATATCGCGCAGATTCTGCAGATGCTGGAAAATGGCCCGGTCGCGCGCGGCGAACTGCTGCTGGAGCGTGACCATGCGCGGCGCTGGGCCGAACGCGACGGCAATTTTGACGCCATATTTGACATGATGAACCCGCGCTAATCCGCTTTGATCCGGTGCGCCCTGCAGCGCACCGGATCTATCACGAAGTACGCAAAGGCGCGCCGTGGCTGAAGTGCGCCAGCACCCGTTCTACCGCCGGATTGGCCTGAGCCTGAACCGCATAGCAAATGCCGACACGCCGCATCAGCGGCTGACCGGGTAAAGCGCGCCAGGCCAGGCGATGCCGCGCGGCAACCAGCGGCGCCGGCGCAATGGTGACGCCAAAGCCGGCTTCCGCCAGATCCAGCGCCAGCGCGTAGCTGCCGGCGTTGGCCGCGGCCGCACCCGCACCGTAAAACGGCAGCAGCCGCTGATGTGACTCATCAGTCGGCACCATCACCCACGGCAGCGGATGCAACTGGTCATGGGTCAGCGTCTCCAGCTGACTTAGCGCATGACTGGCGGGATACGCCAGCACGTAGTGCTCTTCAAACAGCGGCATAAACAGCTCGTCTTCGCAGCGCAGTCTTTCACACGCCAGCCGGATATCGCCCACGCAACCGGGCTCGACGTTAAGCAGCACCGTGGGAAAATGTTGCCGGATGGCCGTCAGCAGTTGCGCCAGCTGGGCGGGGGCGACATCCCCTTCGACGCCAATCTTCAGCGGCAGGCAATCCGACGGCTGCCGAAAGCGTGTGACCAGCGCCTGCATATCGCTGAGCATCTTGCGCGCCTGCGGATAAAGGACACGAGCGTCCTCCGTGACCTCCACGCCGCGCGGCCTGCGGATAAAAAGCGTGGTGGCCAGCTCCTCTTCCATTAGCTTGATCGTGGCCGAGAGCGCGGGCTGCGTCAGATTGAGTAACTGTGCGGCGCGCGTGATGTTGCGCTCCTCAAACACGCAGATAAAAGCTTTTAGCTGTCGCTTATCCATAGAAAATCATTATATCGGCGAAAGAAATAAACCATTTTTCACCAATCGCTGCGCGATTTAAAGTGCACGCCTCAGCTTCGCCATTAATTTTATCTATGAGGAAGTCATTATGACGCAGAATGTTAAACCTTTAATCGTCATCACCGGTGCCAGCTCCGGTATCGGTCTTGCCACGGCGAAACTGCTTTCGGCGCGTGGACATGCCCTGCTGCTGCTGGCTCGCCGTATCGATCGTATGACGGCACTGAATCTGCCCAACGCCCTGTGCCGCGCGGTTGATGTGACCGATCGCCACGCATTTACCACCGCAGTGCATGATGCTGAGCAGCAGTTTGGCCCGGTCGATGCGCTGATTAACAATGCGGGCGTGATGCTGCTCGGCGCGATTGAACAACAGGATGCCAGCGAATGGGATAAGATGTTCGACGTCAACGTGAAAGGCCTGCTCAATGGCGTGCAGGCGGTCACCGCAGGCATGATTGACCGTAAAAGTGGCACGATCATTAATATCAGCTCAGTGGCCGGACGGAAGACGTTTCCTAATCACGCTGTGTATGTTGGCACTAAATTCGCTGTGCATGGCATGTCAGAGAACCTGCGCGAAGAGCTGTCGCCGCACAATGTACGCGTGATCGTTATCGCGCCGGGCGCAGTTGAAACCGAGCTGTTGAGTCACACCACCAGCGAAGCAATCAAGGACGGTTATCACGCGTGGAAAGCCGAAATGGGCGGCAAGGTGCTCAGCGCAGACGACGTGGCCAGCGCCATCGATTACGCCTATTCGCAGCCGCAGTCGGTTTGCGTGCGGGAAATCGTGCTGGCGGCCACCCGCCAGGGCGCATAAACCTCAGTGACCCGGCAGCGCTGCGCCGGGCTCCATCTCTTCGGCTAAGGCCATCAGCGCCGCGCGGTTAGCGATCGCATACCCCCCCTGCTGCTTACGCAGCACCCCTTCTGCGCTGAACTGCGCAAACACATACAGCAGGTGGCGATAAGTCACGCCAAGGTACTCCGCTACCTGCGTATGCTTCTCTTTATATACACCATCATGCTGGGTCAGCAAGATAAAGGCCGCCAGCCGGTTAACCAGCGGAAACGCCTGATTACGCGTTGAGGTGACAATATTGCGGAAATTCTTTTTCACCAGGCCGAGACAGGCGTGGCGCAGGAACTGTGCATCATTTAACAATAGCGTGCGGCAGGTTTTCACCGGCAGCGCCAGGCACCAGCAGGCTTCAATCGCCTGCACCGCGCGTGAAGCATGCGTTTCATCCAGCACTTCAATCTCGCCAATAAAACAGGGCGCATTAAAGAAATCCACCAGCGAAATACGGCCATTGGCCAGCGTGACATACAGTTTGGTGCGACCGCGCGCCAGATAAAACATATACGCCGGCAGAGCCCCCTCGCGCACAATATAGTCCCCGGCAAGAATATGAAATAAATGTGTGTGCGGTATCACATCGGCTGAAAATTTATCGCAATAGCCGGACGCCATTATTAACTGCTGCTTCAGCGCGTCATTATTTATTTCTTTCATCATTCGTTGTCCACTATGAGATTTCTCATACTCTGGCGTGTCACGCCGCTGCTAAGGTGAAGGCCTCTACCCTACCGCACCGGAAAATTTCTGCAATGAAATTAAGGTGATAATAAAGAAGCTGAGGAGTAAACCATGACAGCACGTAAAATTATTCTGGACTGTGATCCCGGTCATGATGATGCCATCGCCATCATGCTGGCCGCGAAACATCCTTCGATAGAACTGCTCGGCATAAGTATCGTGGCGGGCAATCAAATTCTGGACAAAACGCTGGTTAATGGCCTGAACGTTTGCCAGACGCTGAATATTGACACGCCAGTTTATGCCGGCATGCCGCAGCCGATTATGCGCCAGCAGATCGTCGCCGATAATATTCACGGCGAAACCGGTCTTGACGGCCCGGTGTTCGGCCCGCTGACGCGTAAAGCGGAAACAAAGCACGCGGTGAACTTTATTATCGATACGCTGATGAACAGCGACGGGGATATCACGCTGGTGCCGGTCGGCCCGCTCACTAATATTGCGGTAGCGATGCGCATGCAGCCGAAAATCATTCCTAAAATCCGTGAAATCGTGCTGATGGGCGGCGCTTACGGCACCGGTAATTTTACCCCGTCGGCGGAGTTCAATATTTTTGCCGACCCGGAAGCCGCGCGCGTGGTATTTACCGCCGGCGCCCCGCTGGTGATGATGGGCCTCGACTTAACGCACCAGACGGTGTGCACGCCGGACATTATAACCCGCATGGAAAAGGCCGGCGGCCCGGCCGGAAAGCTGTTCAGCGATATGATGAATTTTACGCTGAAAACCCAGCACGACAATTACGGTCTGGCAGGCGGCCCGGTGCATGACGCCACCTGTGTCGCCTATCTGATCAATCCGGACGCCTTCAACGTTCAGCCGATGTTTGTCGAAATCGATGTCAACAGCGGTCCCTGCTATGGCCGCACGGTGTGTGATGCGCTGGGCGTGCTGGGGAAACCGGCAAACACCAAAGTGGGCATCACGCTGGATACCGCCTGGTTCTGGGATTTAGTCGAAGACTGCGTGCGCAGGTACCGCTAATCATTTAACCCCACAATATGGGCAGAAAGTGGTCGCCCATACCGCTATGCAACCTCACCAGGCTGATATCAGGAAATATCATGATGGATATAATGAGAAGTGTTCTGGGTATGGTGGTATTACTGGCGATCGCGTTTCTGCTGTCAGTAAATAAAAAGCACATCAGTCTGCGCACCACCGGTGCCGCGTTACTGATTCAGATTGCCCTCGGCGGCGCGATCCTTTATTTGCCGCCGGGCAAATGGCTGGCGGAAAAAGTCGCCAGCGGCGTGCATCAGGCGCTGGCTTACAGTGATGCGGGCAGCGCGTTTCTATTTGGCGCGCTGGCCGGACCGCAAATGGACAAGGTGTTTAACGGCGCCGGCTTTGTGTTTGCTTTTCACGTTCTGCCGGCCATCATCTTTATCACCGCGCTGGTTAGCGTGCTCTACTATATTGGCGTGATGGGCGCCATCATTCGCCTGTTGGGCGGCATCTTTCAGCGCGCGCTCAATATCAGTAAGATCGAATCCTTCGTGGCGGTCACCACCATTTTCCTCGGCCAGAATGAGATCCCGGCCATCGTCAAACCCTTCGTCAACCGTCTCAATCGCAACGAACTGTTCACCGCCATCTGCAGCGGCATGGCTTCAATAGCCGGTTCCACTATGCTCGGCTATGCCGGGCTGGGGGTACCGATTGAATATCTGCTGGCCGCCTCGCTGATGGCCATTCCTGGCGGCATTCTGTTCGCCCGGCTGCTCAGTCCGGCAACGGAAGCATCGCAGGTGACTTTTACCAACCTGTCGTTTAGCGACACGCCGGCACGCAGCCTGATTGAAGCCGCCGCCAGCGGAGCGATTACCGGGATGAAAATAGCCGCCGGTCTGGCGACGGTGGTGATGGCGTTTGTCGGTATCATCGCGATGCTCAACGGCATACTTGGCGGCATCGGCGGCTGGTTTGGTCACGGCGACATCAGCCTGCAGGGAATACTCGGCTTCGCGCTGGCCCCGCTGGCGTGGCTGATGGGCGTGGCGTGGCACGATGCGGCGCTGGCGGGCAGCCTGATAGGTCAGAAACTGGTGGTGAACGAGTTTGTCGCCTACATCAGCTTTTCACCTTATCTGCATCAGGCGGGCGCGCTCGACGGCAAAACCATCGCCATCGTCTCGTTCGCCCTGTGCGGCTTTGCTAACTTTGGTTCGATTGGCGTGGTGGTCGGCGCCTTTTCTGCCGTCGCACCGGAGCGCACCCCGGAAATCGCGCGGCTGGGCCTGCGCGCGCTGATCGCCGCAACGCTCTCCAATCTGATGAGCGCCACCATCGCCGGCTTCTTCATCGGCCTTGGCTAACGCGCGAACCGGGCATTACGCCTCTGTGCGTCCCTGCCCGGTTTTCATCGGTGCCACCACCACATTCACCCCCAACTCCTGCAGGCGACGCAGCACCGGCACCGGCGTGCCCTGATTAACGATCACCACATCAAACTCGCTCAGGTGAGCAAAGCGATGCAGCGCGCGCCGCTCAAACTTGGTGTTATCCATCATCAGGATGCGCTTCTGCGCCGCCTCGAACATCGCGCGCTTGGTTTCCACCGTCTCGGCCGACTGGTGAAACACCGCATCATCAATAATCGCCGACATGCTGACAAAAAACACATCGGCGCGCAGGCTGGCGATTTCGTCTCGCGTCATGCGCCCCATAAAGGCGTTACACCAGTGATGAAACTGGCCGCCGAGCCCCATCAGAGTGATATCGCGACCGTTGCGTAATTCATTCATTAACGTCAGCGAATTGGTGATCACCGTGAGCGGCGCTTTGGCCGGCAGCAGCCGCGCCATCTGCAGCACGGTGGTGGAATCATCCAGAAACAGCGCCTGGCCGGGTTCAAGGTAGCCAGCGGCCACTTCGGCAATCGCCTGTTTCTCTTCCAGCTGGCGCGTGGCACGGTAGAGATCGCTGGATTCCACCAGGCTGGTTGGTGTGGCAGAGACCACGCCGCGTGATTTATGCAGCAGCCCGCGCTCGACCATCTCATCAATATCACGATGGGCGGTCATCAGGCTGATCCCGAAGCGCTCAGTAATATCTTCGATACGCACCGCGCCTTCGGCCATCACGGCTTCGGCTATGAGCTGGCGTCGTGCCAGCTGACGCGCCTGACGGCTGTCGCCCGGTAAGGTTTCATTCAGGAAGTGACCAGCGGAGGTCTCTTGCGGGTTATGCGCCATGTTTCGTCCGGAAAGTGAAGCGGAAATGCAGTTTCGGCTTTGATTACAGCGCGTAAACGTTTCTTTTGCAAATCAGGCGCGCAGCAGGCAACCGATGACGGCCAGAATGCCGCCATCGGTGATCTGACTTACTGCTTCAGGACAAACGGCGAAACGAAATCACCGGCGTTGTCTTTGGTGATCAGGATACAGTCAAACAGCTGCTTCTCCTGTGCTACCCCGGTTTTGCCGGTTTTGAGGAAAGTGTCCGCCTGCTCTACCGCCTTCTGCGCAAACTGCGCTACCGGCTGCATCACGGTATAGGCCAGCGTACCGGCTTTAACCGCGTCGACCGCATCCGGTGAACCGTCAAACCCACCCACTTTCACCTGACTGAGTTTGCCGGCTTCCTTCAGGGCGGCGATAGCACCCAGCGCCATCTCATCGTTACCGCTGATCACCCCTTTGATGTTCGGATTAGCCTGCAGCAGCGACTGCATTTTGTTAAAGCCCTGGGTGCGATCCCAGTTCGCCACTTCCTGGCCGACTTTCTTCAGCGTCGGGTACTGAGACAGCACGGTATCGAAACCGTTGGCGCGCGTGGCGGCGTTGTTATCCGACGGCGGTCCCACCAGCTCGACATAGCTGGCACTGCCACCCACCTGCTTCACCCACTCCATCGCGCCTACTGCCGCGCCCTGCGCGTTATTCGACACCAGCTGCGCTTTAGCCAGCCCGCTCTGGTTCAGTTCGGCATTGATCACGAACACCGGAATATTGGCGGCAATGGCTTTCTTCACCGAGCCAATCGAGCCGTCGGCGTTAGCCGGATCGAGAATGATCGCCTTCGATTTATTGGTGATCGCCGTATCAATCAGCTGGCTTTCGGTGTTGGTATCCCCTTTGTGCGCGCTGACTTTGGCACTGTAGCCCAGCTTCTCCGCCGCCTTCTGCGCGACCTGGCCCTCAGTCAGCCAGTAAGGGTTGGAGGGATCGTTGACGATGATGGTCATCAGGCCGTTGTTGGCCCAGCTGGGTAAGGCAAAGGTGGAGATGGCCATCGCGGCGGCGGCGATAAACAGACGTTTAGTGAACATAGGTGCTCCGTTATTATTAGGGTACAGGTTTGTTTTACGGTTACTCGCGCGCCAGCCGGCCAGCGCGCACAGGGTTAGCGACCGCGCCGGCCGTATTGCAGGGTGTTGAGCAATACCGCCAGTACAATCACGGCGCCAGTGAACACCGTCTGCCAGTAGGCAGAAACGCCGATAATCACTAAGCCATCAGAGAGAAAGCCAATCACGAACGCGCCCAGTAGCGTGCCGCGCACGTTACCGCGTCCTCCGGTCAGCGCCGCACCGCCAATCACCACCGCAGCAATGGCGGTCAGCTCGTAGGTGGTGCCCGCGGTCGGACCGGCGGAGGTCAGCTGCGAAGAGAGCACCAGTCCGGCCATCGCCGCACAGATACCCGACAGCACGTAGACGCTGATTTTGATGCGTTTTACCGGCACGCCGGAGAGATCGGCGGCGCGCTCGTTACCGCCCGAGGCATACAGCCAGCGGCCAAACGCCGAGCGACTCAGCATGAAGCCGCAGGCCAGTGCCACTGCGCCGAGCACCAGCACGCCGACCGGGATGTTGAACAGGCGGTTAAAACCGAGCCAGTCGAAACCGGTATTGCCCAGCGCTTCGCTGCCGGAGAGTTTATTGTAGGTCAGACCGTTAGTTATCAGTAGCGCGATACCGCGCGCCACATACATGGTGCCGAGCGTGGCGACAAACGCCGGGACGCGAAAAATCGCAATCAGCACGCCGTTGACCAGCCCTACCAGTGCACCCAGCACCAGCGTCAGAATTGCCACTGCCCACACCGGCAGATAGAGCACCACGCCCAGCGCTTCAAGGTTGATGCCCTGCATCATAAAGCCGGCCATCACCCCAGCCAGTCCCAGCGTCGAGCCGACTGACAAATCAATCCCGCCGTTGAGGATCACCAGCAGCATGCCGATCGCCGGCAAACCGAAGATGGCCACATGCGATGCCATGGTGAGGAAGTTCGCGCCGGTAAAGTAGTTGGGCGATAGCAGGGAGAAAGTGGCGATAATCACCAGCAGCGCGATAAAGGCACGCCCTTCCAGCAGCAGCCGCGCCAGGTTGAGGCGCTTGCCGCTGGCCGGTTTCGCCACCCGCGGTGCGCTATCCAGCGTTTGGGTTCTGTCAGTCATACCGTTTGCTCCGTTTTTCATGTCATGCCACCAGAGACTCGCCCGAAGCGGCCATAATGCGTTCTTTGCTCACGCTGGCGTCGAAGATGGCCGAGATGCGCCCTTTGCTCATCACCACGATGCGGTGCGCGATACTCAGGCACTCGCCCACTTCTGAGGTGGTGTAAACCACCGCCAGCCCTTTGCTGGCATTCTCCGCCAGCAGACGAAACACTTCGGCTTTGGCACCGATATCGATGCCACGGCTCGGTTCATCCAGCAGAATCACTTTGGGTCGGGTGGCGAGCATTTTGCCGATCACCACCTTTTGCTGATTGCCGCCGGACAGGGAACCGATAGCCGCCTCACCGCCGGCAGTCTTGACCGTCACGTTACGAATGCTGTCACTAATCAGCTGTTTCTCCCGTCGCGTTGACAGCACCAGTCCGCGCACAAACTCGCTGATGCTGGCCAGCGACAGGTTCTCGCCCACCGTCATGGTCTGCACCAGCCCGTCGCGCTGACGATCCTCCGGAACCAGCGCCAGGCCCATTTTGATGCGTTGCGACAGCGACAGCGCGGAGATCTCGGTATCCTGCAGCAGGATGTGCCCGCTGCTCTGCTTCAGCCGTCCGGCGAGACACTCCAGCAGCTCGGTGCGCCCCGCGCCCATCAGGCCATAAATGCAGACAATCTCACCTGCCTGCACCGTCAGCGACAGCTGATCCACCAGCCGGATGCCGGTTTTGCTTTTCACGGTTAACGCCTGCACCGTCAGCGCGTCACCGCCGAAGGCATAGCCGCCGGGCGGTGAACCGAGGTCGAAGTGCTCTCCCACCATGTTGCGCACGATCCATTCGAGGTCGATCTCGTCGCGCCGGGCATAAGCGGTCATCACGCCGTCACGCAGCACCACAGCGCGATCGGTGATCTCCAGTGCTTCCTCCAGATGGTGTGAGATATACACAATCGCCACGCCCTGACTGGTCAGATCGCGGATGACCTGGAACAGCACCGCCACTTCCGCCGCGCTGAGCGCCGAGGTCGGTTCATCCATGATCAGGATTTGTGAATTCACCGACAGCGCGCGGGCGATTTCCACAATCTGCTGCTGCCCGAGACGCAGGTTCTCCACCGGCGTCAGCGGATCAATATCCTCCTCCAGCGCCGCCATCAGATGGCGGGTCAGCCGCGCCTCTTCGGCGTAATCCACCCCGCCGGGCCGCATGATTTCCCGCCCCATAAAAATGTTGTCGCGCACGTTCATGTTGGGCGCGAGATTCAGCTCCTGATGAATAATCGAGATACCACAGTCGCGCGCCTCGGTGGCCGAACGGAACACCTTTGCTTCGCCGTTTAACAGAATTTCCCCGGATGTTGGCGTAATCACGCCAGAAAGAATTTTCATCAGCGTCGATTTACCGGCGCCGTTTTCACCAAACAGCGTGGTAACTTCGCCGCGGCGGATTTCAAAATTGACGCCTTTCAGCGCATGGGTGGAGCCATATACTTTGCTGACGTTGCGCGCCTGCAGAATCACTTCTCCTTTCAGCAGCGCCGGATTGACGTTGAACGGTTTCATTGCACCTCCACGCGCACCGGCGTAATCAGCCAGTTGGTCGGACTGAGCAGGCGGAACACGCCGACCACCTGCACGGTTTTGCCCGGCAGCGCGTCGCGGTCCAGTTTCTCCAGCACCGCCGCTTTCATGGCGCGGTTAATCGCCGCCCCGGCGTTCTGGTATTCGATCTGATTAGTAAAATCACCAAACTGAATTTTGCCGCTGGCATCACGCAAATCGGTGCCGGTAATCGCCGGGCCGGTTTGCAACCGCAGCTGCGTACCCGCCGGCAGACCGGCGACCTGTAACGGGAAAACACCCATCTGCCCCGGCTGCACCACGCCCTGCAGTTTGACCGGCAGCACCGGCAGCGGCGAGCCGACGCCGTATCTGGCCACCGCCTGCTGCCGATCGCTGTTCAGTGCGGCCGCCAGCGTGGCGGCATCCACCGCGCGCGCTTCAACATCCTGCTGGATGCCGGGAAAGGTTTTCTGCCCGTAGCTGTCTGCGGAGAAGCCCTGCTGACGCGCGTCGTCCGCCGAACCGATGCGCACTACTTTGGTATCCAGCGCCATGGCGGCTACCAGCGCCACGATCACCACGCCGCTGAGTGTGTAGCGCCGCCGACGTTTGCGTGCCAGCTGCTGCGTTAAGATTGAGACCTCGGACATAACGTGACCTCTCAGGGTGAACAGCGACGATATTCATCGCCGTGCAATGTTATAAATGTGATAACTTGTGTGATGAGAATTGTGCTGTTGTGACTAAATTGTCAACAGGTGACGCGCAATTTTTCGCACAGCGCGATCTGGATCGCTTATTTGCCCACGATCACCCTTAATCCGTTTAAAAAGCCCTTTAATACAATCATTAAAAACCTTTCACAGTGTTTAATTACATCCACAATCCCCGCTGATTTTGTGATCGGACTCGCCATCCGGAGTGAAATTTATTCTTTTTTGAGAAAAATAATACAACAGATGTGTTATCTCCATGAGAAGTGGTGTAAGACAGTATTTAGCAAAATCATCACAGCTAATTAACAAGGCTGCGGATAAACCAAACAGGGGTTCCCGCACCGGGAGCAGCGAACGGAGGTGTATGTGGAGAGTGGCGATATCATTCTGGGTCTGGATTCCGGCACCTCGGTGGTTAAAGCGGTGGCGTTTGATCTGGAAGGTAACCAGCTGGCGTGCGCGTCGGCGCGCAATCGCTATTACCGCAGCGCAGGCGGTGCCGCCCAGCAGTCAATGACGCAAACCTGGCAGGATGCGGTCAGTGCGATTCACAAGCTCGGCGATCGGGTGGAGAATCTGGCGGCGCGCGTGGTGGCCGTGGCGGTGACCGCCCAGGGCGATGGCAGCTGGCTGGTCGGTGCTGATAATCAGCCGGTGGATGATGCGTGGATCTGGCTGGATGCCCGCGCCGCCGCCACGGTGGAAAAACTCAATCAGCAGCCGCTGGCCGCCGCACGCTTTCAGGCCACCGGCACCGGTCTTAACACCTGCCAGCAGGGTGCGCAGCTGGCGCACATGGACCAGCACTATCCCGAACTGCTGGCGCGCGCCGAAGTGGCGCTGCACTGCAAGGACTGGCTCTATCTCAATCTGACTGGCGTGCGCGCCACCGACCCGTCTGAAGCCAGCTTTACCTTTGGCAACTATCGCCACCAGCGCTATGACGATACGGTGATTGACGCGCTGGGGCTTAACCACCGGCGCCACCTGCTGCCGGAGATTATCGACGGTACGCAAATCACCCATGGCCTCACCGCTGACGCCGCCCGGCAAACCGGCCTGCTGGCTGGCACGCCGGTGTGTCTCGGCTATGTCGATATGGCGATGACCGCGCTCGGTGCCGGGGTGCACACCGGTGAAGCCAATACCGCCTGTTCGATTGTCGGCTCAACCGGCGTGCATCTGCGCAGCGTCACCATTGACGAGGTATGGCTCAACCCGGCGCAAACCGGCTACGTGATCCCGCTGCCCTGGCCAGGTTATGTCACTCAGGTGCAAACCAACATGGCCTCCACGCTCAATCTCGACTGGCTGCTGAACGTGGCCAGCGATCTGCTGAGCAGTTTTGGTTGTGAAACCGATCATGCGCGGCTGGTGCAGCAGATCGATCGCTGGCTCAACGACGCGCAGCCGGGCACCCTGCTGTTCCATCCTTACATTTCGCTGGCCGGTGAGCGCGGACCGTTCGTCAACGCCGACGCGCGCGCCAGTTTCACCGGCCTCAACTACCAGCACAACTTTGGCGACCTGGTGCGCGGCGTGATTGAAGGCATCGGCATGGCAGCTCGCGACTGTTATCAGGCGATGGGCGCTACGCTGCCGGGAGAAATTCGCCTTACCGGCGGTGCGGTGCGATCGCAGCCGCTCAGACAAATCCTTGCTGCCTGCATCGGCGCGCCGGTGCGCATCAGCCAGCGCGAGGAAGCCGGCGCAGCGGGTGCGGCCATGATGGCGGCGGTGGCGATTGGCGCGTATCCGGACATGGCGCAGTGCGTTGAACGCTGGGTGCGTCCGCTGCTGGACGACGCCGAAGCACCGTCGCCTGCGCTGATGCAGCGCTACCAGCAGCTGTTCCCCCAGTATCAGCAGATCCGCCGCGATCTTCCTGCCGCCTGGCAGGCATTAAACAGTTTTAAGGAGTAACGCATGAGTGACAACACGTTGGATCTGTTTGTGATCGGCGGTGGCATTAACGGTGCCGGTATCGCGCGCGATGCCGCCGGGCGCGGGCTGTCGGTGATGATGTGTGAAAAAGACGATCTTGCCGCAGGCACCTCCTCACGCTCCGGTAAACTGGTGCACGGCGGCCTGCGCTATCTGGAGTACTACGAATTCCGCCTGGTGCGCGAGGCGCTGATTGAACGCGAGGTGCTGCTGAACGCGGCGCCGCACATTATCTGGCCGATGCGCTTTGTGCTGCCGCACAGCCCGTCCGATCGCCCGGCGTGGCTGGTGCGGCTGGGCCTGTTTCTGTATGACCACCTTGGCGGACGCAAAAAACTGCCGGGCACGCGCGTGCTCGATCTGACGCGCGATCCTGAAGGCGCACCGCTGCTGGACAGCTACCAGAAAGGCTTTGAGTATTCCGATTGCTGGGTGGACGATGCCCGGCTGGTGACGCTCAATGCGCTGGATGCCGCCGAGCGCGGCGCCACCATTCTGCCGCGCACCCGCTGCGTGTCAGCGCAGCGTCTGCCGGGCAAATGGCAGATTACCCTGCAGGATCAGGCCAGCGGCGCGCAGCGCACGGTGTTCGCCCGCGCGCTGGTGAATGCCGCCGGGCCGTGGGTGCTGGATATCGTCAATCAGGTTAGCCACACGCAAAGCCAGCGCAGCGTGCGGCTGGTGAAAGGCTCGCACCTCATCGTGCCGAAATTCTGGGAGGGCCAGCAGGCCTATCTGGTGCAAAACACCGACAAGCGGGTGATTTTTATCAATCCTTATGAGGGTGATAAAGCGTTAATCGGCACCACCGACATTCCCTGGCAGGGCAAAGCGGAAGATGTCAGTGCGGATGATAGTGAGCAGCAGTACCTGATCGACGTGGTGAATCGCTACTTCAAGGTTAAGCTGCGCGCCAGCGATGTGATTACCCGCTTCTCCGGCGTACGGCCGCTGTTTGACGACGGTAAAGGCAATCCCTCGGCGGTGACGCGGGATTATGTGTTCGACCTCGATAATCAACAGGATGCCCCGCTGCTGCACGTGTTCGGCGGCAAAATTACCACGTTCCGCAAGCTGGCCGAGCATGCGCTGCAACAGCTGGCGCCGTTTTTCCCCAACATGGGCGCGGACTGGACGCGCAGCGCCACGCTGCCGGGCGGCGAGATCGCCCATGCCGATTTTGACAGCTTCCTGGAGGAGATCAAAACGCGCTGGCCGTGGCTGCCGCAGCCGCTGCGCAAGCACTATGCGCGACTGTACGGTGCGCGTATGAGCACGCTGCTGGGCACCGCCGGTTCGCTGAGCGATCTCGGTGAGCATTTTGGCGGCCAGCTGTACGAGGCCGAGGTGCGTTATCTGGTGCAGTACGAATGGGCGCAGCAGCCGGAAGACATTCTCTGGCGTCGCACCAAACATCAGCTGCACCTGAGCGCTGCACAGCGCACCGCGTTCAGCCAGTGGTTCGAACAGACTTTCCACCCTGCCGCGCCGCTGCGCGCCCACGCTGGCTGAGAGGTGCCGCATGCCATTAACGCTTTCGCTGAATACCAATCCGCTGGTGAACCGCTTCGCCGATCCCGGCGATTTAATTCACACCGTGGCGCAGCAGATCCGCATCCGCGATCTGCAGCTGACGCATGAGTTTATCAATCCCGGCTGGCCTGCTGCAACGCTCACCCACATGACGCGCCGCATGCAGCAGGCGCTGCGTGCCACCGGCGTGCGCGTCACCTCCGGCATGACCGGCCCGTATGGCCGCCTCAACCATTTTGGTCATCCGGATGCGGCGGTACGTCGCTACTACATTGACTGGTTCAAAACCTTTGCCGACATCACCGCGGAACTGGGCGGCGTCGCGGTGGGCTCGCAGTTTGCCATCTTCACCCAGCGGGATTTTAACGATGCAGCGCGGCGTGAAGCGCTGATTGCCATCGCCATTGACTGCTGGGCGGAAGTGGCGGAACACGCCAAAGCGGCCGGTCTGCGTTACCTGTTCTGGGAACCGATGAGCGTCGGACGCGAATTTGGCGAAACCATTCCCGCCTGTATGGCGCTGCAACAGCGGCTGAGCGCGGCACAGTTTGCCCTGCCGATGTGGATGATGGCGGATATCGATCATGGCGATGTCACCTCTGACGATCCGCGTGACTACGATCCTTACGCGTGGGCTGAAGCGGCGCCGCGCTTTTCGCCCATCATCCATATAAAGCAGAGCATGATGGATAAAGGCGGGCACAGGCCCTTTACATTGCAGTACAATGCCGGCGGTCGCATTCAGCCGCTGCCGCTGCTTGAGGCGCTGGCGCGCGGCGGCGCGCAGGATAACGAGATTTGCCTCGAGCTAAGCTTCAAAGAGCGCGAACCCACTGACAGCAATGTGGTGGCGGAGATTGCCGAAAGCGTGGCGTTCTGGGCCGACCATATTGATACCGGGGTGCAGGATTTGCATCTCGCGTGAGCATGCCGTGCTGAGGGCTTTCGTCAGCCCGCAGCACCCCTCAACCAGACAGGGACAACCCGATGAAATCCGCACCGACTTCCGCTGAACGCGATGACTCTCTGGCCCTGAGGGCGGCCTGGCTGCACTATGTCGGCGGCCTGACGCAGGCTGAAGTAGCCAAACGGCTCGGCCTGCCGTCGGTGAAAACCCATCGGCTGATTGCGCGCATGGTGGCCGAAGGCGCGGTGAAAGTCACCATCGACGGCGCGATTGTCGCCTGCGTGACGCTGGAAGAGCAGTTGCGCAGCCGCTACGGCCTGAACTTTTGTCAGGTGGCACCCGATCTCGGTGAAGAAGGCCTGCCGGTGCGCGCGCTGGGCATGGCCGGTGCCGACTATTTGCGTAATCTGCTGGCCTCCACGCCGGCGATCACGCTGGGTCTCGGCCACGGCCGGACGCTGTCGGCAGCAATTCACCAGCTGGCACGCATCGACGCGCCGCACCTGCGCTTTGTCTCCCTGCTCGGCTGTCTGACGCGCAACTACGCGCTCAATCCGCATGACGTGATGCATCGCATCGCCGAAAAAACCGGTGCGCAGGCCTACATGATGCCGGTACCGTTTTTTGCCAACACCGAAGAGGATCGCGATGTGCTGCTGGCGCAGCGTGGCGTCAGCGAAGTGTTCAGCATGGCCGCGCACAGTGAAGTGAAGTTGGTGGGCATTGGCACCGTGGAACCGGCCGCCCAGCTGGTGGAAGCCGGGATGATCGATGCAGCCGAGATCCGCGCCCTGTCGGAAGCCGGCGCGGTGGGCGAACTGCTGGGGCACTTTTTTGCCGCCGACGGGCAGATGATTCACAATTCGCTGACGGCACGCACGCTGTCGGTGCCGCTGGATCTGGCGCAGCGCGCAGAGATCGTGGCGCTGACCGGCGGACCGAGTAAAGTGGCGGCGATCCGCGCGGTGCTGGCCAGCGGACTCGTCACCGGTTTGATCACCGACGAGCTGACGGCGCAGGCGCTGCTATCTTATTGAATCGTCAGCTCACTCAACCTTATTAAGCGGTTTAGCGCTTGCGCGCCGTCCAGCCATGTATCAGCAGCGACTGAAAGAAGCGCTGCGGCGGCGTGAACCCGGCCTGCGCCATCAGCGCTTCGGTCTGGGCAGCAGGCAGTAACAGCAGCCGCTGCGTCAGCATCTGCTTCATCTCATCCAGATTTTGCGCCCTGCCGCTGGCGCTCTCATGCATGGTTTTCCAGAACAGCAGTTGTTCATCAAAGCCGGTATCCTGCACATCGCCGACAATTTCTGCCGTCACTAAGCGTCCGCCCGGTTTGAGCTGCTGCTGCATCTGCTGATAAATACCCGCCCGCTGCGGATGCTGGATAAAATGCGTCACCAGCAGGCATAGCACCACATCGTAATTGGCGGTAACCGGCACGTCGTTAAGGTAGCCCTGATGCAGCTGGCAGCGCGCCCGTATCCCGGCGGCGGTGAGTTTTTCTGTGCAGACCGCCAGCATGTCCGGTGAAGGATCGACACCGGTAAACTGCCATTCCGGGTGCTGCTGCGCCAGCCGGATAATTTCGCTGCCGGTCCCGACGCCCACACACAGCACCCGCGCCTGCGGCGGCGCGTTGTCCAGCACCAGTGAAATCAGCAGATGCAGATTATCGGCGATTGGCTGATGTTTGCCGTTATACGCGTCGTACTGCCGCGCAAACTCTTCGTTGAAGATATCGTTGGTATTTTGCGTCATCATTGTCCCGATCGGTTGTCATCATGTAACTTTATTTATTACATGAATAGTGCGTCGATGCAATCAATGGCTGATAACGCTAAGCCTGAGGGAGAGATTGAACGCAATAAAGGTTAAACCAGACTGAGCTGCAGCGACTGCGCACGCAGCTGCTGCTGCCAGCCTGCGGCGAGTTCCGCGTCGGTGATCACCTGCTTAAACGGCTGTAGCGGCGCCAGCGCATAGGGATGAATCTGACCAAATTTGGAGGAGTCGGTGAGCGCGACGGTGTGGGTGGGCTTTTCCATGATGGCGTTCACCACATCGCAGCGCAGCATGTCGCGGCTGGTGAAACCGGTCGCCTCATCCCAGCCGTCAATGCCAATAAACGCCTTATGGAAGTTGAGGTGCTGAATGCACAGCCGCGTTAACGGCCCGACCACTGACTCACTGCTTTTCTGAAACAGCCCACCGAGGATAATCACATCGCCGCCCTGCTCACGCAGCAGTCCGGCGATGTAATGGCTGACAGTGATGATGGTGATATCCTGCCGATGGCTGAGCTCTCGCGCCAGCAGCGCATTGGTGCTGCCACCTTCAATAAACACCGTTTCGCCGGGGTTAACCAGCCCGGCGGCGTACTCCGCCAGGCGTTTTTTCACCGCAAAGCGGGTTTGCATGCGCGCGCCTACGTCATCACTTTCCGGCGCCACGGCGGAACCGTGCACGCGGCGCAGAAAGCCGCCCTTCTCCAGCAGGTTCAAATCCTGGCGCACCGTCACCTCCGAAACGCCGGTGGTTTGCGCCAGTTCATTGACGCTGACGCTGCCGCGCTCGCTGACCAGTTGAATAATGTGCTGATGACGTGCGTTCATAGAGCCTGCTGTTAAAAAGTTTTTGCCCAGCTTAGCAGAAATCACGCTAATCCCAGACTGCGCCGGCCGTTTTCATTCAGATCCTGCGGCGTAAAACGGCCGCGCCAGCTGGCTTCGTAATCCTCTTTGGGGAAATCGCCCGGCGAGACACCGGTCGCCAGCGCCTGCGCCACCTGCTGCGCATAGTCGGCGTTTTTACCGCACATCGGCGCGGCGGGAATGTACATCACGTTGCCCCAGCCCTGCTGATTTTCTACCGGCGCCACCGCATGAATCACATCGCAGTGCCACCACACCGAATCGCCCGCCTGCAGCGCCGGGATCGAACACAGGCCGGTAATTAATTCCGGATGCCAGCGCTCCGATACCGGCAGCACTTTGCCGGGCGCCACGCCGCACAGTTCCTCTTCCGGCACATCCTTCAGTAACGGACGCAGCAGCAGATAAGCCATGGCTTCCGGCACCGGCACCACGTGCAGCAGTCCCTGACCGGGCTGCATATCAGAGAGTGCGGTCCAGCCCTGGAAAGTGCGGAACACCGAACATTTGGTGGTGGTGCCAGACTGATACTCCTGCACATCCGTGCGGTGCGCCGCATCCCACGGATCGTACTGATCGAACTGGTTAGAAAAGATCTTGCTGAACACCTGCTGATAGGCCGGCAACAGCCAGCGCTCCAGCGCGCCGGAATCGGTGTGCGCGCCCAGCCCTTTTGAGGTGGTGCCCGGCAGCCGGCGCCGGATGCGATCCGGATAGATGATGCTCACGTCTGGATCAAACCAGCGCGTACCGGCGGATTCGAATTTCCACAGGCGATTGAGGAACGCCTGGGTTTGCGCCATGGCCTCGCTCTGGCGGGCCGACATCTGCGCATCGCTCCAGTAAATGGGATAGATCTCCGGCCGCGAGGCGTCGAGGTTGCCAAAGAAGTTGTCACCCGGCCCCTGATAGACGCGGTCAAAATCATTGTCGTCGAGGTAGTTGAGCATGTCAGCATCCCACGCCAGCGCCTGCTCGCGGCTAAAGGTTTGCTTTACCACCACGCAGCCGCGGCGGCGGATATGATCTTTGGTCTGTTCGCTGATGCGGCCAGCGGCCAGATCCGCGAAGCTGACCTGCGGCCACGCCGTTCCGTGCTGCTTCTCTTCGGCGCGCGCGGCCGCGATTTCACTGACAATCTTACTTCTGACCTGCTCAAACAGGCCTTCGACATCGCCAATCTGTGCTCTGAGCGCCTGCTTCATCAGGCGCACATGCTGTTTAAAATCGTCGGGTTGTTGTTCTGAGGTAAAAGTGGTGTTCATCTCGCACTCCGTCTGTTTACGCTTTAGTTTCATTCGAAACACATTACATATTCATTCATAACATCGAGCGAACAAAAAGACAGCACGCAGGCAGAAAATAGCGAGCATGATCACAGTTATTTATCTGTGGGGTTATCGTTTGAAAGTATCCAGGGAGCGACACGGTGGGATGAATAACGCAAGCGCGCCTGGATCAGGCACGCGGGGCTGCCCTCCATGGCAGCCCGGGAAAATTACGGCTGATCGAATAAATGACGGTACTGCACAAAGTCGGTTTGTTGCGCCAGCCGATCGTACAGCGCCCGCGCGTGGCTATTAGACGCCTGCGTCAGCCAGTAAACGCGCGAACAGCCGAGCTTCTCTGCCTGTTCATAGACCGCCAGAATCAGTGCCTTGCCGGCGCCCAGACCGCGCGCGGCTTCGCTGACGTAGAGGTCCTGCAAATAGCAGTAGTCGCCCTGAGTCCAGGTTGAGCGGTGGGTAAGAAAATGCACCAGCCCGACCATCGCGCCGTCCTGCTCGGCCACCAGACAGTGCATGGGTTCCGCGCGGGACAGCAAGCGGCGAAAGCTCTCGCCGGTGGTGTTATCGTCAATGGTGGTCTGATAAAAGCGCTGATAGCCCTGCCACAGCGCCAGCCACGGCATGAAATCTTCGGCGCGCAGCGCTCTGATGGTGATCATTCGCCTTTCCCGATGTTGCTGATGATTTTTTCCGCAGCCACCACCCGATCGTCATTCGGGAACCACTTATTTGCCAGCATAATCAGCGCAACCCGCTGCGACGGAATAAAGACGGCGTAGGTGGCGAATCCGTTGGTGGAGCCGGTTTTGTTGTACCACGCCTGCTGCGGCGCAGCCTGCGGCGGCGTAATCCGCGTGGCTTTCATGCCCTTCATGATGCGCGCGCCGCTGTTGCCGTCCACCAGCTGCTGCGTGGTTACCGGCAGCGGGTAATATTCCCACATCATCGCCTGAGTAAAAGCGGCCTCGGTGTGGTAATAGCCCTGATGCGTCGCGGCCACCGCCTGTTGCCATGCGGGCGCGACCGGCTGTTGCTGCAGCTGAATGGCCAGCCAGCGAATCAGATCGGCAGAGGTGGATTTCAGGCCATAGGATTCCGCATCCAGCGGGCCTGGCGTGACCCGCACCGGGCGATCCTGCTTGTTATAACCCTGGGCGTAGCGCCCCATCTGTGATGCAGGCACCTGCACATAGCTGTGCGTCATGCCCATCGCCGGCAGCAGCTGCTTTTCCATCGCGCTAATGAATGGCTGATGCAGACTTTTAGCCGCAATCATGCCAAGCATACCGATACCGAGGTTGGAATAAACGCGCACCGTGCCCGGCTGGGCCTCTGGCTGCCACTGTTTGTACCAGCGCATCAGCTCGCGGGTATTGGTTACGTCATCCGGTACGAACAGCGGCGTGCCGCTGGTGTGCGTCGCCAGATTCAGCAGCGAGACGCGATCAAAAGCGCTGCCTTTCAGTTCCGGCAGCCACTGGCTGGCCGCGTCGCTGAATTTCAGTTTGTTCTGCTGCGCCGCATAGCTGGCTAAGGTGGCGGTAAACGTTTTACTCAGCGAGCCGATTTCAAACAGCGTCTGCTCGTTGATCGGCTGTCCGCTCTCTTTCGATGCCACGCCGTAGTTATAAAATTCGGTTTTGCCGTCGTGCAGAATCGCCACCGCCATTCCGGGAATCTGATACTGCTGCATCAGCGGTTTGATGATGCTGTCTGGTGATGTCGTTGCCAGCGCACTGCCGCTGACCAGCAGCGCAAGTGCGCTTAATCGGGCCCATGAAAACATGAAAATTCCTTTTCCTGCAGGTTAACCATGATGTCTGACCGGCAGTATATCGTTACCCCAGCCAGGCTTCCCGACAATTCTTGTTTGAAGTGAACAAAATCACATCCTGCAGGACCTGATTTGCCGTTTGCTGCGCCCGCTCCTATACCTTTGACAAGTAAGCGTTCATCGCAAGGAGCTGACAATGGAACAGGTTTTGACCCGCGAACAACGGCTTAGCCGCCTGCGCGCGCGCAGTTCGCTGCCGGTGCTGATCGTCGGCGGCGGCATCAACGGCATCAGTACTTTTCGTGAGCTGGCATTACAGGGCATTCCTGCGGTGCTGGTGGAGAAAGGTGACTGGTGCCAGGCGGCCAGCGGCGCGCTGTCGCGCATGATTCACGGCGGCCTGCGCTATCTGGAGACCGGCGAGTTTGGCCTGGTGAAGGAGTCGGTGATGGAGCGCGATCGCCTGCTGAAAAACGCCGCGCACTATGTGTTTCCGCTGCGTACCACCGTACCGATCGATAATCTCGGCGGTGGACTGGTTAACGCCACGCGACGTTTCCTGCGCCTGAGCGATAAGCCCACCCGGCGCGGCGCGCTGCTGATCAAAACCGGCCTGAGCCTGTACGACCTCTACACGCGACAGTATGGCGCTATGCCGCGCCACCAGCTGCGTAACGAAGCCGCCACGCGCGATCGCTGGCCTGGCTTCGCGCCCTGGGTGAAATACAGCGCCAGCTACTACGATGCGTGGATCAGCGCGCCGGAGCGACTCGGGTTTGAGCTGATTGAAGATGCGGAACGCGCCTGCCCGGAGGCGCTGGCGCTCAATTATCTGCGGGTGGTCAGCGCTAGCGACGAGACGGTGCTGCTGGAAGATACGCTGAGCGGTGAGCGCTTTAGCCTGCAGCCGCACGTGCTGGTCAATGCCGGCGGCGCGTGGATCGACCAGCTGAATCAGCAGCTGGCCGTGCATTCACAACCCACCAGACTGATAGGCGGCACCAAAGGATCGCACCTGATCCTCGATCATCCCCAGCTGTTACAGATGCTGGACGGTGAAATGGTCTATTTCGAAAACCAGGAAGGCCGGGTGTGCATCATGTTTCCCTGGTTCGGCAAAGTGCTGGTGGGCTCCACCGATATCCGCGTTGATGACCCTGATAGCGTGGTATGCGAAGCCGAAGAGCAGGCTTACATCCTTGAGTCGCTGCGCTTTGTGTTTCCTGACATTGTGGTGCCAGCATCCGCGGTGGTTTACACCTTCTGCGGCGTGCGCCCGCTACCGGCCAGCGAGGCCAAAGTTAATGGTCAGATTTCGCGTAACCATTCGCTGGTGCTGCTGCCGCCTGACCACGCGCGTGCCTGGAGCACGCTATGTCTGGTCGGCGGTAAATGGACCACCTTCCGCCGCTTCGGGGAAGAGGCCGCCGACCGCGTGTTGCGCCTGCTGGGAGAAAAGCGTCGCGTCTCCAGCAGCGACCTGCCGATTGGCGGCGGCCGGGATTTTCCGGCGCCGTCCGCCCAGCCCGCCTGGCTCAGTGCGCTGGCGCAGCACTATGACATTCCGCTGGCACGCGTGACGCAACTGGCGAAACGCTACGGCAGCCGGGCCCTGCCGCTGCTGCAGCAGATTCAGCAGCACGGCGAACAGCCGCTGCAGCATCATGCCGGTTACAGCGCCACCGAACTGCGCTATCTGATTGAGCATGAACAGGTGTGCCAGCTGGAAGATGTGCTGGTGCGCCGCACGTCACTGGCTATCTGCGGTGAATTAACGCCGCCGCTCATGCAGGAAATTTCGCAGCTGCTGGCCGACTCGCTCGGCTGGCAGGACAGCCAGCGCGCTAAACATCTGCAGCACACCGCAATCAGCCTGGCGCAGCGCCATGGGCTGCACGCGCTCGCATCCGCGTTTTCACAGGAGGAAGTTCAGGATGTCACTCACCCCTAAAGTTCGCCTCAACCGGTTATTTCACCACGGCAAGTGCCTGGATGTGGCGATCGACCACGGCATCGCCAACGAGCCCGATTTTCTGCTGGGGCTGGAAGATATTGAAAGCGTGATGCGCAACCTGATTGCCGCACAGCCGGATGCGATCCAGGTCAATTATGGTCAGGCCGATCTGCTGCAGCGCGTTGCCGGACGCAAACCGGCGCTGGTGATGCGCACCGACGTCGGCAATGCCTATAACGCGGCGCGCCACCGCGAGATGTGGGCGGTGCTGCACAATCCGGAGGCACCGATTCTTGCCGCGCTGCAGATGGATGCCGCCGCGGTGGTGGTCAATCTCTATCAGATCCCGGATGAACCGGGCATTTTTCGCATGTGCGTGGAGAACATTGGCCGCCTGCGCCAGGCCTGCGATCGCTATGCCATGCCGCTGATGGTGGAGCCGCTGGTGATGGCCCCCGCCGGCCAGGGCGCGGCGTACGGCTCGCTCGGTGACGTCAGACAAATCGTGCCGCTGGTGCGGCTGGCGCGGGAGCTGGGCGCCGACATCATTAAAGCCGACCCCACGGATAACACAGAGGATTTCCATCGTGTGGTGGAGGCGGCGCGCTGTCCGACGCTGGTGCGCGGCGGCGGCAAAGGGGAATTGGGCGCGGTGCTGGCGAAAAGCGCCGCGCTGATGGCGCAGGGTGCCAGCGGCATGGTGTATGGCCGCAACGTTTATCAACATGATAATCCGTCACGCGTGGTCAGCGCGCTGATGGCGATTATTCATCAGGGTGTCAGCGGCACGGATGCGCTGGACATCTACCAGCAGGGTTAAGCGTGACCTGCACCGGCGCTTAAGCGGTGCGCCGTCTTCGCCTGAAACGGAGTCGGATATGAGCCAGATTCTCGGCATCGATGCCGGAAACACCATGATCAAAGCGGTACTGTTTGACCTGAGCGGCCGCGTGCTGTCGGTAGCGGAGTGCGCCGGCGAAACGCATCAGCCGCAGGAAGGCTATGCTGAACGGCCAGTTGAAGATATCTGGCGCGGCGTCAGCAACGCGGTGAGTCGCTGCCTGCAGCAAGCCGGCACGCGTGGCAGCGAAGTGATTGCCGTCGGGGCCGCCGGTCACGGCAACGGGTTGTATGCGCTGGATCGTCAGCAGCGCCCACTGTTTGGTATCCAGTCGATTGATCATCGCGCCAGCGCCACGGTGCAGGCGCTGGAATCCAGCGGTGCGGCGCAGCAGATTTACGCGCTGTCATTGCAGAAACCGTGGCCCGCCGCCACGCCGGTGCTGATCAGCTGGATGCGGCAGCATCAGCCGGAACGCTGGGCGCAGATCGGCCATCTGCTGTGTGCCAAAGATGTCATCGCCCATTTTCTGTGCGGCAACGTCAGCGCGGACTATTCGGATGCCGCCGGTGCCGGGCTGATTGATTATCGCCAGCGCAGCTACAGTCGTGAATTGCTGGCGCTGTACGGCATCGAAGAGGCGCTCGCCCTCCTACCACCGCTGCGTGAATCCTGCGAGGTTACCGGCGTGGTGTCGGCCCGCGCAGCACTGCTCACCGGTTTACCGGCCGGCATCCCGGTGGTGGCCGGCATGTTTGACGTGGTTGCCAGCGCGGTCGGCTCGGGCGTAGTGAACTGCGGTGAGGCCTCCATTGTCGCCGGTACCTGGAGCATCAATCAGGTGGTGGTCGACAAACCTGACTATCTGCGCCCGGTGTTTATGAATTCGATCATCGAACGCGACCGCTACATGGCGATCGAGGCCAGCGCCACTTCTGCCGCCAATCTTGACTGGTTCCTGCGTGAATTTGATGATGGCCGCGCCGGCCAGGGCGCGGCGCGCAGCAGCGACAGCGTGGCACAGGTCAGGCCTGACGCGCAGCTGCCGCTGTATCACCCTTACCTCTATTCAGGGCGGAAAGCCGAACCTGCCAAAGCCGGCTTTTACGGCCTCGGCGGATGGCATACGCGCGCTGACATGCTGTTTGCCCTGTTTGAAGGCGTGACCTTTGCCCACCGGGCGCACATTGACCGGCTGCGCGCGGCCGGCATTACGGTCAACCAGGCCACGCTCTCCGGCGGCGCGACACGCAGCAGTGTCTGGCCGCAAATGTTTGCCGATGTGCTGGGGATGCCGATTCGCGTCGCAACCTGCCACGAAACCGGGGCGCTGGGTGCGGCCCTGTGTGCGGGCGTGGGCGTGGGTCAGTGGCCGAATCTGGCTGCCGCCGTGCAGCAGGCGGTCACCCTTGCGCCGGAGGCGCTGCAGCCCCGCGCGGCGCGCTTCGCGTTCCATGACACACGCTACCGGCTGTTTAAAAAACTTGAGCTGGCGATGAGCGACATCTGGCGCACCGCCAGTTAATGGCGGTGCGGCGTGAACAAACCATGACACCGGCGGGCAAATGCTGTACACTTGATGCATAAAAATGTTCACATGAACATTATCAGGAGGTTGTGATGTCCACCGCATCGGCTTTTAATCCCACCAGCGGATCGCGCATCTTTGATCCGTCGCTGATTCAGCACGCCCGCCCCTCTTTTATGGATCAGATGGGACTGCCGCGTAACCGGCTTAAGGCGCATAAGTTGATCACCGACGGCATGGATGTCGGCATTGTCGAACGCGCCGCCACGATTCTGAAAGCGACGCCGATCGACATCGCGCAAATGGTCTCGATTGACCGCAACACCTACCGGCGCCGCGAGAAGTCTGGATCGCAGCTCTCGGTCGAACAGGGTGCACGCATCTATCAGGTGTTTGAAGTGCTGGATGCGGTGATCCAGCTGTTCGCTGGCGATCCGGAAGTGGCGATGCACTGGATGTATCAGCCTGCACTGGCGCTCGACAACGCGCAGCCGATTAACATGCTCAGTACGCCCGCCGGCTGCGATGCGGTGCTGACGCTGATTGGCCGCCTTGAGCACGGAGTGATTGTCTGATGACACGACGGAAGGATCCGGCCGCACCCGTCAGGGTGTTCTATCGAATTGTCAAAGCGGAGTACGCCAGCCAGGCGTTTAACGGTGCTGGCGCAGAAAAATGGGGTGGCCGCTGGAATCCGCCCGGGATGAAAGCGGTTTACCTCAGCAGCTCAAAAGCGCTGGCGACGCTGGAACTGGTGGTGCACGCCGGGAAAACGCTGCTGGAGCAAAGCCGCTTTGTGGTGTTTACCGTGGCGGTACCCGAGTCCGACATCATCGCCCTCGACAGCAGTAAACTGCCGGCCGGCTGGGAAAAATATCAGCAGCAGGAGGAGACGCAGGCCATCGGCGCGGCGTTTCTCGATCCGCACAACGGCTTTCCCCTGCTGATGACGGTACCCAGCATCCTCACCGGCGAAGATAATGCGCTGTTTAACCCCGATCATCCGGGCGCGGCCGCGCTGATTGCCACAGCGACCTCCGCACCCTTCGCCATCGATCGCCGTATCAAAGACGATCCGTAAACGCTCTAGCGGCACTGGCTGGCACAGTTTTGTACGCAAATCTGCGCCAGCGAGCCACAGCCGCCGCCGTTGTCATTCTTGCACTGCGATTGCTGCACGTAACAGTTCTGCTGACAGGAAGAGACATCACACTTCGCTGCTACCGGCGTGAGCTGCGGCACATCCCCTTTTCTCTCCGGCTGCCACGGTGTTTGCGCCGCTGCGCTCAGGCTGCCCAGCAGAAATAACATCGTTATCCACTTCATCATTCAGTCCTCGCAGGATGGATGTAGAGAGTATGAACGCTGGCCGGATGATTGCCAGCGTGAAACCTTTGGTTCACCTTCCCCCGGATGACGCCCTGTTAAGGTGCAGCATCTGTGCCCATTGCCGAAGCAGCGTCTGACCCAACCAGAATAGAAATCATTATTTTCAATACTTTAACTCACCATCATCCTGACCCTGCAAGATGGTACAAAAGTTGCAGGGCTTAGGGTGCACAGTAAAGGAGACGGTAATGAAAGCGATTGTGATTGGAGCGGGTATCGGCGGCATGAGCGCGGCGCTGGCGCTGGAAAAAGCGGGTTTCAGCACCGCAGTGTATGAAGCGGTGAAAGAGATGAAACCGGTCGGCGCGGCCATCTCTATCTGGCCTAACGGCGTGAAGTGCCTCAATGCGCTGGGTCTCAAGGCACAGCTGCGCGCGCTCGGCGGCAATATGGCGTTTATGGCTTACAACGATGGCCACAGCGGCAGCACCCTGACCCGCTTCAGTTTGTCACCGCTGGTGCAGCAGGTCGGCGAGTATCCTTATCCGGTCGCACGCGCAGAGTTACAGGCGCTGCTGATCGACAGCTACGGCCGCGAACGCATTCGCTTTGGCAAACGCGTTGTGCGAGTGGAGCAGCATGCCAGCGGCGTGACCGCCTGGTTTGATGACGGCAGCCAGGCTGAAGGGGATTTTATGGTGGCCGCCGACGGCACCCACTCGGTGATTCGCCATCACGTGCTGGGCGAACACGTCGAGCGCCGCTACGCAGGCTACGTCAACTGGAATGGCCTGGTCACTATCGATGAAAGCATCGCGCCCGCCGATCAGTGGACCACGTTTGTCGGCGAGGGCAAGCGCGTCTCGCTGATGCCGGTGAGCGGTAACCGCTTCTACTTTTTCTTTGATGTCCCGCTGCCGAAAGGGCTGGCGCAGGATCGCGCAACGGTGAAAGACGATCTGCGCGGCTATTTTGCCGGCTGGGCCGAGCCGGTTCAGCGGCTGATCGCCAGCATTGACGCACAAACCACCAATCGCGTGGAGATTCATGATATCGAACCCTTCAGCCGCTTTGTCAGAGGACGTGTGGCGCTGCTGGGGGATGCGGCACACAGCACCACGCCGGATATCGGTCAGGGCGGCTGTGCGGCCATGGAAGATGCGGTGGTACTGGCGCAAACCCTGACTGCACATTCGCTGGGCATTGAGGATGGCCTGCTGCGCTATGAGGCGCGGCGCGTGGCGCGCACCCGTGATTTGGTGCTGAAAGCGCGCAAGCGTTGTGATGTCACCCACGCCAAAGATGCGGCGGTCACCGCGGAATGGTATGCCGGACTGAAAGAGGAAACCGGCGAACGCGTGCTGGCCGGCATGTGTGACACCATTGAAGGCGGTCCGCTGGGATAAGCGTGCAGGCCAGCCAGCTGCACCGCTGGCTGGCCCTTCGGTTACGGCGCGTTACGCCTCGTCGAGGCCGCGGTGTTTCAGCATCGGCCCGATGTCCGGCGCTTTACCGCGCCAGGCCAGCCACAGATGCTGCAGATCGCTGCTGTTACCGCGCGACAGAATCTGCTCACGGAAGCGCTGACCATTTTCGCGCGTCAGACCGCCCCGCTCGACAAACGCCTGATAACCATCGTCGGCCAGCATCTGCGTCCAGATATAGGCGTAATACCCGGCCGCGTAGCCGCCACCCCAGATATGACGGAAGTAGCTGGAGCGATAGCGCGGCGGCACGGCACTCAGGGCAATATTCTCCGCCGCCAGCGCCTGCTGCTCAAAATGGCTGACATCCTGCGGATTATCGTGCGGTGACAGCGAGTGCCACTGCAAATCAAGCAGTGCCGCCGCCAGCAGTTCGGTCATGTCATAGCCTTTGTTGAATTTCGCTGCGCGCACCATTTTGTCGCGCAGCGCAGCGGGCATCGCTTCACCGGTCTGATAATGACGTGCATAGTGGGCAAACACCTGATCCTGACTGGCCCAGTGTTCGTTGATTTGCGACGGAAACTCGACAAAATCACGCGGTGTGGCGGTGCCGGACAGGCTGGCATAGCGCTGGGTGGCGAACAGGCCGTGCAGCGTGTGGCCAAACTCATGGAACAGCGTGATCACCTCATCCCAGCTGAGCAGTGCCGGCTGACCGGGCTGCGGCTTGCTGTAATTGCAGACGTTGTAAATCACCGGCCGGCTTTCCAGCAGCGTCGACTGGTCGACGAAATTGCCCATCCATGCGCCACCGCTCTTGTTATCCCGCGTGAAGAAATCGGTGTAGAACAGCGCTAACGGCGCACCGTCGGCATCGAAAATCTCATAAACGTTGACGTCCGGATGGTAGACCGGCAGATCGTGGCGCTGTTCAAAGCGAATGCCATACAGCTGGCTGGCACACCAGAACAAGCCCTTTTCCAGTACAGTGTTGAGCTCAAAATAGGGGCGGATTTGCCCTTCGTCCAGCGCGTATTGCGCGGTGCGTACCTGCTCCGCGTAGTAATTCCAGTCCCAGGCGCGCAGCGGGAAGCTGTGGTTTTGGTCGGCGATCAGCTGCTGAATATCCGCCGCTTCTCGCCCGGCGCGCGCCGTCGCGGCGGGCACAATGTTGCGCATAAAGGACTGGGCGGCTTCCGGCGTTTTCGCCATCTGATCCTGCAGGCTCCATGCTGCAAAGCTGTCGAAGCCCAGCAGACTGGCCTGCTGCGCACGCAGTTGCGCCATACGCGAGACGATGGCGCGCGTGTCGTTGTCGTCACCCTGTTCGCTGCGCGTCAGCGCCTGCTGAAACAGCGCTTCGCGCGTGGCGCGCACCGTCAGCGACTGCAGCACCGGCTGCTGGGTGGTATTTTGCAGAGGGATTAGCCATGCGTCGTGCAGCCCGCGCGCCTCGGCGGCATCCTTCGCCTGTGCCAGCGCCGCCGGCGACAGGCCGTCCAGCGCCGCCGCGCTGCTGACGGTATAAGCCGCAGCGTTAGTTGCTGCCAGCAGCCGGTTACCGAAACGCGTGCCCAGACTGGCCAGCTCCTGATTGCAGGCGCGCAGTTGCGCTTTATCGCTCTCACTCAGGCTGGCACCGGCCAGCTGGAAGCGCTGCCAGGTGACTTCCACCAGACGCATCGCTTCGGCATCCGGGCACTGCGAACCGCGCTGCTGATAGACGCTGTCGAGCCGCGCAAACAGCGCCGGGTTAAGGTAGATTTCGTCATTGAGCGCCGTCAGCTGCGGGGTGATCAGCTCGTCAACCTGCTGGAGTCGCTCGCTGGTATTGGCTGAGGTCATCGCGGCAAAAACGGGGTACACCCGATTTAGCAGGCTACCGCTGCGCTCCAGCGCTTCATAGGTATTAGCAAAGGTTGCCGGCTCGGGGTTGCTGGCAATGGCCGCCACTTCCTGGCGCTTTTCGACGATTCCGGCTTCCAGCGCCGGCAGGAAATGCGCTTCGTCGATCAGATCAAACGGCGGTGTCTGGTACGGCAACGGGCTGACGTTAAAAAACGGATTGGCACGTGAAGTCATTATCGCTCCTGATAATCAGCAACGCCGCAGCCACCTGCGGCGGGATGCTTTTATCCTGGCAGTTTCGTCGCCTGGCAACAACCTTGCGCGTGCGTATGGCTTTCGCGCTGCCACACGCACTTACCGTTGACCCAGGTTTGCGCGATGTTACGGTCATCACCCAGCGTCATCAGGACAAACAAACGCTGATGGATATCGTCGCTGTTGGCCATGCGCAGCTGCTGCAGCGGTGATACGGCAGGATCGATCACCACAAAATCCGCCTCTTTACCGGGGTTGAAGTTGCCGATTTTGTCATCAAGATCCAGCGCATGGGCGCCGCCCAGCGTGGCGTGGTAAATCGCTTCTGCGGCACTGAGTTTGTACTGCTGCAGCTGCCCCACCTTATAGGCTTCACCCAGCGTCTGCAGCATATTGAAGGTGGTGCCGGCGCCGACATCGGTGCCCATGCCCATGCGCACGCGCTGCTGCCAGCGGCGTTTAAGATTGAACAGTCCGCTGCCGAGGAACAGGTTGGAGGTCGGACAGAAGGCCATCGCCGAGTCGGTGTCGTGCAGGCACTGCCATTCGCGATCCTCCAGATGCAGGCAGTGGGCAAATACGCTGCGTTTGCCGGTGAGCTGATGCTGGTGATACACATCAAGATAACCGTCATGGGCGGGAAACAGCGTTTTTACCCAGGCGATCTCCTGCTGATTTTCGCTGAGATGGGTATGCAGCCAGGTGTCGGGAAACTCGTTTTTCAGCTGCTGCACTTTCTCCAGCAGCTGCGGCGATGAGGTCGGCGCAAAGCGCGGCGTCAGCGCATAACCGAGACGCCCGCGCTGGTGCCAGCGCTGAATCAGCTCACGCGTCTGCTGATAACTTTGCGCCGGCGTTTCGGTCAGTTCCGGCGGTGCGTGACGATCCATCATTACCTTGCCGGCGATCAGCCGCATCTCCAGCTGTTCGGCGGCGCTGAACAGCGCGTCTACCGATTGCGGATGCACCGTACCAAACACCAGCGCAGTCGTGGTGCCGTTGGCCAGCAGCTGTTGCAGGAAAAACGCTGACATGCGCGCCGCGTGCGCCGCACAGTGATACTGGCTCTCGACCGGAAAAGTGTACTGATTGAGCCACTCCAGCAGCTGTTCACCGAATGCGCCGATCATTTCGGTCTGCGGATAGTGAATATGGGTATCCACAAACCCCGGCAGGATCAGCTTGCCGCGCAGATCGATCACCTGCGTTGATTCCAGGTGTTGATGTGCCGGCTGCCAGCGCTCCAGACTCACCACTTTACCGTCGCGCAGCGTCAGCAGACCGTCTTCAATATAGCGTGCCTGGTCGGCGAAACCATCGGGCTGGTCAGCCAGCGCGGGGAAATCAAAAAAACTGGCGCGCAGGCGGATTACAACAGAGTCAGACATGACGCTTCCTTCAGGGTGTAATGCAGGTTTCAGATAGATATAGCAAAGATATTGCAAACCGCATGCCAGGCAAGTCCACCCAACAATCACTTTAAATTCAGATAAATACCCAATTTCAGCGCGATTATCGTCGCAAAAATTGCAGGCAATCGTATGCGTAACCGATTGCCTGTTCGTGGTATTGCGCTTGCGCATTGCGCTGGCGTTATACGCCGGGAAAATGTGCCTGATCGGGCACGCTCATGGTGCAGGGCCGCACCGAAAACGTGCAGGAAAGATTCTGCAACACGCCGCTCACGCTTTTCATGAGCGCCGCTGCGGGGTTAATGCTAAGGTGTGGCAGAGAACCTGAAATTGTATAAGGAACAGTGAGATGATTATTTTTGTTACCGGTGCTACTGCCGGTTTTGGTCAAAGTATCACCCGCCGCTTCATTGCTAAAGGTCACAAAGTGATCGCCAGCGGACGCCGTGCTGAGCGTTTGCAGGAATTAAAACAGGAACTGGGCGACAACCTGTACACCGTGCAGCTGGATGTGCGTAACCGCGCGGCTATCGAAGAAGCCATCGCCGCCCTGCCCGCCGAATGGCGTGATATCGATGTGCTGGTTAACAATGCCGGGCTGGCGCTGGGCGTCGAACCGGCGCATAAAGCCAGCGTTGAAGACTGGGAAAATATGATCGACACCAACAACAAAGGGCTGGTGTATATGACGCGCGCCGTGCTGCCTGCCATGGTAGAGCGCAACGTCGGTCACATCGTCAATATTGGCTCGATAGCCGGCAGCTGGCCGTACGCCGGTGGCAACGTGTACGGGGCAACCAAGGCGTTTGTGCGCCAGTTCAGCCTCAACCTGCGCACCGACCTGCACGGCACCGCGCTGCGCGTTACCGATATCGAGCCTGGCCTGGTGGGCGGCACCGAGTTTTCGAACGTGCGCTTCAAAGGTGACGATGGCCGCGCGGATGCGGTGTATGAAGGCACCACCGCGCTGACGGCGGAAGACGTGACGGAAGCGGTCTATTGGGTGACCACGCTGCCGAAGCACGTCAACATCAACACGCTGGAAATTATGCCGGTGACGCAAACCACCGCCGGACTGAAAGTGTTTAAAGGATAAGCAAGCTGCGCGTGGCGGCCCGTCGGGTCGCCCTGCACGGCCGGTTCAGGCCTTGCCCCAGCCGATAACGATAATCAGCATGCCGCTGAACGCCACCAGCGCACCGACCCAATCCCACGCACTCAGTTTGACGCCATCGACCAGCCGCAGCCAGATTAGCGCCGTTAACACATACACGCCGCCATAAGCCGCATACACCCGGCCACTGGCTGCCGGATGCAGGGTCAGCAGCCAGACAAACAGCGCCAGGCTGGCTGCGGCCGGTAATAATAGCCAGGCGCTCATGCCGCGCTTCAGCCACAGCCACGGCAGAAAACAGCCGGTGATCTCGGCAATCGCAGTGATAAAAAACAGCAGCGCGGTTTTCACCAGCATACAAAGTCTCTCTGATCGTTAAACAAACCGCTCACCGCTGGTGAGCAAAGAAGCAGCGATGATATACTGGCAGACAGTGTTGTGACAGCCGCCCTGCGCGCTGTGCTGGAGTTAACGAAAGGAAATGACGATGAAAAAACTGTTTTCCGCCCTGCTGGCTACCACGCTGACCGCCAGCGTAATGCTGACTGCGCCGCTGGCTGTCGCTAAGACGGATCGCCTGATTATTGAAGATGGCAACAACGCGGCCAGTAACGAGGCGGCGCGTCAGAGCAAAGAGCAGTGGAACGATACGCGCAACCTGCGTAACAAGGTGAATACCCGCGTGGAGAAAGAGTTCGATAAGGCAGACCGGGCCTTTGATACCCGCGACGCCTGCGAAAAAAGCTACAACGTTAATGCGTACTGGGAACCGAACACCCTGCGCTGCCTCGATCGCCGCACCGGCCGTCCGCTGGCGCCGTAATGCGCGCCAGCTGCTATAGTTTTCACGGGAATGACGCAACAAGGAGTGAGTGATGAAAAAACGTAATGCAGTTGTGTTGCTAATGGCGCTGGCGCTACCGCTGGCGGTGCAGGCGTCCTGCGAAAGCGTGCGCGCCGACATCAGCAAAAAGATCATCAACAATGGCGTGGCGGAATCGGATTTTACGCTGGATATCGTGCCGAACGATCAGGTTGATCAGGCAGGCGGTCAGGTCGTTGGCCACTGTGAAAACGACACGCAGAAAATCGTTTACAAGAAAAACGGCCGCGATGCGGATAGCAGCGTGCCGGACAGCGCGGGCAGCTCGCAGGATGCTCCCGCACAGTAACCTCTTCGGGCGGCTGGTCGGCCGCCCTGCTTTATTCCGCCTCCGGCCGCTGACGCGGCATCAGCCACGCAATCCACAACGTCAGCAGCGCAATCAGCAATGCCACCACAAATACCCAGTGCAGCGAACTGGCAATCTGTCCGGTCCAAAAGTGTAACTGTTCCTGCGGCAGCGCCTGACGGCTCTCCGGTGCCATAATTTTCTGCATCGGATCGCTGGCCTGCGGCAGCCGCAGCGACAGGTTGAGATTGAGCACCGCGCCCATTATCGCGGTGCCGATGGCTGAACCCAGCATACGGCTGAACATGATCGAGGCGGTGCAGATGCCGCGAATTTCATAGTGCGCATGATTTTGTACCGAAACCAGAAAGGTGGTGCTGGTCATGCCCATCCCGGTGCCAATAACAAACGCCGTCAGCCCGGCCTGCATGATGCTGCTGTCGGCGCGCAGCAGCAGTAACAGCGCGCTGCCGGCAATCAGTAAAAACGCGCCGAGCTGCGCGGTAAAACGATACGAGGTGATCAGCATCAGGCGCCCGCTGAGCGTACTGGCCAGCGGCCAGCCAATTGACATCATCGCCAGCGCGCTGCCCGCCTGCAGCGGCGTGCCGCCAGTAATGCCCTGAATCCACGTCGGCAGAAACGCGCTGATGCCCATCATGGTGGCCCCGATAATCAGGTTCCCGGCATTACCGGCCACAATCAGGCGGCTGCGCCACAGCGCCAGCGGAAACAGCGGCGCATCGGCCCGCTGCTCGTGATGTTTCAGCCGCCAGCCGGCCAGCAGCGCCAGCGCCAGGAACGGCACCAGCCAGAAACCCAGCGCTTCCGCCTGTAACAGCGCCACCAGCAGTGCGGTGACGCTGATCATCAACCAGCAGCTGCCGGTCAGATTCAGCGTTGCGCCCTGATGCTGTTCGCGCGCCGGCAGAAAACGCGCCAGCAGCAGCATGGAGAGCAAACCAATCGGCACGTTTACCCAGAAAATCACCGACCAGTTAAAGTGCTGAACCAGCCAGGCGCCGCTGAGCGGACCGATGACGGCCGCGACACCCCAGACGCTGGAGAGCCAGCCCTGCACGCTGGCGCGCTCGCGCGGCGAGTAAATGTCCGCCACGATGGTGGTGGTCAGCGGCATGATCGCCCCGGCACCCAGGCCCTGAAAGGCACGAAATACAATCAGCCACGTCATACTATGGGCAAAACCGCACAGCACCGAGCCCAGCAAAAACAGCGTTACGCCGATGAAAAATAATCGTTTGCGGCCCCAGATATCCGCCAGTCTTCCGTACAACGGGACGCTTACCGCCTGCGTCAGCAGATAAATAGAAAACACCCAGCCAAACTGCGCGAAACCGCCAAGATCGGCAATGATGGTTGGCATGGCCGTGGCCACAATGGTGACCTCAATGGCAGCCATAAACATCGCCAGCATGCAGGCAATCAGAATCCAGTGGCGATGTTCCGTTTGTATTTGTGCGCTTTCAGTCATACGTCTCCCTTTTTCTTACAAGGCTAGTCGAAATTTCGCCGACTCAGTTTCCTCTGTGTGCGCCTATTTGTGACAATGTCACCTATCTTGATGAAATTTTTTTATTGTAGAGCGACACCTTATTTCATGCGGGTTTCGCTTAGTTTTACCGCTTTTGTATCTACCTGATTTTGCCGTGAAAACTGGCAATGATCATCAAGCGTTGCTATAGCTCTAAAGGCAGTTTCTGGTTTTTCACTGTGAAAAAGCCGGGAAACAGTCATTTTAACTGCAATTTGACAGCGTGCTGGATTTTCGTCTGTGTATTGCACCGCATAACGCCGGTACGCTGAAAATAACGTCATAAAATCAATCGATTTTTTCAATCAGGGAGACGCACGCTATGCACAATGCATCGCTCGCCCGACGTGCCGGGCTGGCACTGCTCGCCATCGTGGTGGTGATAGCCCTGCTGGTGTGGGGATTAGGGCTGGATACGCTGCGCGACCGCAAGGTGGATTTACTCTACCTTGGGCAGCAACACCTGTACTTAGTGTTCTGGTCGATGTTATGCGCTTTACTGGTTGGCATCCCGAGCGGGATTTTGCTCAGCCGTCCCTTCGCCCGTCGCTGGGCTGAATATGTGATGCAAATCTTCAACGTCGGTAACACGCTGCCACCGCTGGCTGTGCTGGCGCTGGCGATGGTGATTGTCGGCATTGGCGATCGCCCGGCGCTGATCGCCTTGTTCCTCGCCTCGCTGCTGCCGATTGTGCGCAACACCTATGCCGGTCTGAGCGCGGTGCCGCCGTCGCTGATTGAAGCCGCCAACGGTATCGGCATGACCAAACTGCAGCGGCTGCGCCGGGTTGAACTGCCGAATGCGCTGCCGGTGATCCTGGCCGGGGTACGCATCGCGACCGCGATTAACGTCGGCACCGCGCCGCTGGCCTTTTTAATTGGTGCCAGCAGCTACGGCGAGCTGATTTTCCCCGGTATTTATCTCAACGACTTCCCGACGCTGATCCTCGGCGCAGTGGCCACCGCCCTGTTTGCCCTGATCCTCGACATGCTGCTGGCAGCATTGGGACGCGTCCTCAGCCCGCACTCTGCGGCTTAACCCGGAGCATGTAATTATGGCCACTGCTAATCTGCTGGCGCGCTGGGTCAAACGCACCGCGCTGGTCCTGACCGCCACCTTAACCCTCAGTCACAGCGCGCTCGCCGCCACGCCCATCGTGATGGCGACCAAAAGTTTTACCGAGCAACATATCCTGTCTGCCATGACGGTGATGTGGCTGCAAAAGAAAGGTTTTCAGGTCATCCCGAAAACCAACATCGCCACCACCATCGGGCGTAACGCGATGATCAACAAGCAGATTGATATGACGTGGGAATATACCGGCACCTCGCTGATTATTTTCAACCATATCAACAAGCCGATGTCGTCCGAAGAGGCGTACAAAACCGTTAAACAGCTGGACGCGAAGCTGGGACTGGTTTGGCTCAATCCTGCCCCGATGAATAACACCTACGCGTTTGCCATGCAGCGCCAGCGCGCTGACGCCGAAGGCATCAGCACCATGTCGCAGCTGGTGGCGAAGCTGGAACAGGTACGCAACACCGATCCGGATCACAACTGGAAACTCGGTCTCGATCTGGAATTTGCCGGCCGCTCGGATGGTCTGAAACCGCTGCAGAAAGCTTACAACATGCCGCTGGATCGCCCGCAGATACGTCAGATGGACCCCGGCCTGGTGTATAACGCGGTGCGCGACGGCTTTGTTGACGCCGGACTGATTTACACCACCGATGGCCGGGTAAAAGGCTTTGATTTGAAAGTACTGGAGGATGATAAGCACTTCTTCCCAAGTTACAACGTCACGCCGGTGGTGCGTCAGGATGTGCTGGAAAGCCATCCCGGCCTTGAGGCTGCGCTTAATCAGCTGTCACCGCTGATCACCGATGAGGCGATCACCGAGATGAACAAGCGCGTCGATATCGATCACCTGTCGCCGCAGCAGGTGGCGCGTGATTTCCTCAAATCCAAAAACATGCTGTAAGGAGGCGCAATGGATACCCTGCATTACATCATGGATAACTGGAACACCCTGCTGGCGCTGACCTGGCAGCATACCTGGCTGGTGTTGGTGGCAGTAGGTTTTGCCATCCTCGTCGGTGTGCCGCTGGGCATTCTGATTGTCCGCTTCAAATGGCTGGCAACACCGGTGCTGGGCATCGCCACCATCGTGCTGACCATCCCGACCATTGCGCTGTTTGGTCTGATGATTCCGCTGTTTTCACTGATCGGTCAGGGGATTGGCGCCCTGCCGGCGATTACCGCGGTGTTCCTCTATTCACTGCTGCCGATTGTGCGTAATACCCATACCGCGCTGGAAAATCTGCCGCCCGGGCTGCGCGAAGCCGGTCGCGGTATCGGCATGACCTTCTGGCAGCGCCTGCGCTGGGTGGAAATTCCGATGGCGCTGCCGGTGATTTTTGGCGGCATCCGCACCGCGGTGGTGATGAACGTGGGCGTGATGGCGATTGCGGCGGTGATCGGTGCCGGCGGCCTGGGCCTGCAACTGCTGGACGGCATCAGCGGCAGCGACGTGCGCATGCTGATTGCTGGCGCACTGATGATCTGTTTACTGGCGATTATTCTTGACTGGCTGCTGCACCGTCTGCAGTCGGCGCTGACTCCTAAGGGGATTCGATAATGATAAAACTGGAAAACCTGACGAAAACCTTTACGCAAAAAAACGGCACCACATTCAATGCCGTCGATAACGTCAGCCTGGAAGTGCCTGCCGGGGAGATGTGTGTGCTGCTGGGCCCGTCCGGCTGCGGCAAAACCACCACGCTGAAGATGATTAACCGTTTGATCCCCGCCAGTAGCGGGCGGATTTTAATTAATGGCGAAGACACCAGCGGCCAGGATACCGTCACGCTGCGCCGCAACATCGGCTATGTGATTCAGCAGATTGGTCTGTTCCCGAACATGACCATTGAAGAGAACATTACCGTGGTGCCGCGCATGCTGGGCTGGGACAAAAAACGCTGTCGGGAACGGGCGACGGAGCTGATGAGCATGGTGGCGCTTGACCCGACGAAGTTTCTGCATCGCTACCCGCGTGAGATGTCGGGCGGCCAGCAGCAGCGCATCGGCGTGATCCGCGCGCTGGCGGCGGATCCACCGGTACTGCTGATGGATGAACCGTTCGGTGCCGTCGATCCGATCAACCGCGAGGTGATTCAGAACGAGTTCCTCGATATGCAGCGCCAGCTGAAGAAAACCGTGATGCTGGTGAGCCACGATATTGATGAGGCGCTGAAACTCGGTGACCGCATCGCGGTGTTTGGCCAGGGCAAAATCGTGCAGTGCGCCAGCCCGGACGAACTGCTGGCGCAGCCGGCCAACGAATTTGTCGGCTCGTTCGTCGGTCAGGACCGAACGCTGAAACGCCTGCTGCTGGTGCAGGCGGGCGACGTCACCGATCAGCAGCCGACCATCACCGTGCAGCGCAGTACCCCGCTGCAGGAGGCGTTCGCGACCATGGACGACAACGACATGCGTTCGGTCACGGTGGTCGACGAAGATGGCAAACCGCTGGGCTTTGTCAAACGTCGAGAAGCGCGCGGCGCCACCGGCCGCTGCGAGGAGATGCTGCACACCTTTAAGGTCACCGGCAAAGCGGAGGAGAACCTGCGCGTGGTGTTGTCGAAGCTGTATGAACACAACACGGTATGGATGCCGATTGTCGATGAGGAAGGTCGCTACAGCGGCGAAATTTCGCAGGATTACATCGCGGATTACCTCAGCTCCGGCCGCACGCGCCGTCGTCTTAACCCGTAATCCCGACCGAACCGCGCCACGGAGGGCGCGATTCTGAAGGTAAACTGTGCGTCAGTTGCTCTCTTCGACCGCGCCGACCGCCGCAACCGTTTTAGCTTCATTCGGCAGCACCACGTTCAGCAGCATAGCGAGAATTCCACCGGTGGTGACTGCATGACCAAACAGGTTGCTGACCAGCGGCGGGAACTGTTTCAGCACGTCCGGAACCGCCTCCACCCCGAGGCCAATGCCAAACGACACCGCCACAATCAGCATCTCACGCCGCCCCAGCGGGGCCTGCGTCATCACGCGAATACCGGCGGCGACCACGCTGCCAAACATCACCAGCGTTGCCCCGCCCAGCACCGGCGGCGGAATCTGCTGTAGCAGGTTGCCCACCAGCGGGAAGATGCCCAGCAGCACCAGCATCAGGCCAATCACCATCCCCACGTAGCGACTGGCGACGCCGGTCATCTGAATCACCCCGTTGTTCTGCGCAAAGGTGGTATTGGGAAACGCCGAGAACAATGCCGCCAGCAGACAGCTGAGGCCATCGGCCAGAATCCCGCCCTGCAGCCGGCGCTGAAACCCGTCGCCTTCCAGCGGCTGGCGTGAAATCAGACAGTTGGCGGTCAGATCGCCCACCGCCTCAATCACGCAGATCACCGAGACCAGCGCAATCGGCACAAACAGCGTCCAGCTAAAATCAAAGCCAAAATGCAGCAGCGAAGGCAGCACCAGCCAGTGCGTCTCCGCCATCGGCTTCAGCGGCAGATGACCGCTCAGCGCCGCCGCGATGCAGCCCGCACCAATGCCGGCGACCACCGCCACCAGCCGCGCCCAGCGCGAGTGGGAGCGGTTAAGCACGATAATCACCAGCAGGGTCACCGCCCCCAGCGCCAGATTACCCGGCGCGCCAAAATCGCGGGCGTTATGCCCGCCCGCCCAGTCGGTAATACTGACTTTTATCAGGCTGATACCAATCAGGGTGATCACCGTACCGGTTACCACCGGGGTCAGCACTTTTCGCAGCGGTGTGATGCAGCGGCTAATCAGCATCGGGATCAGCGCCGCCACCAGGTTGCAGCCAAAGATCATGGCGAGGATCGCCTGCGGTGAACCGCCCTGCGCTTTCACCGTCATCCCCGCAGAGAGAATGACGCCGAGAAAGGCGAAGCTGGTGCCCTGCAGACAGATCATGCCTGCGCCAATGCCGCAGAAACGGCGCGCCTGCAGAAAGGTACCGAGTCCGGAAACCAGCAGCGACATGCTGATGAGATACGGAATCCAGGCCTGTAACCCCAGCACGGAACCGATAATCAGCGGCGGCGTGATGATACCGACCACGCTGGCCAGCACGTGCTGCAGGGCGGCAAAGAACGCCGGTGCAGGACCGATGCGGGCATCCAGCCCGTACAACAAACCTTTCTCTTCTTCTGGGTGCGACATAGCAGGGCTCCGGCAAACGATTTATCAGTTTGCCTGATGCATGAAACGCGCCAGGGCGACAGCGGGCAGGAAGAATTCAGGACAGATGATTGAATATAAACAGGTTTAAGGCATAAAAAAAAGCAGCCGCTCCTGAAACTTCGGATTCAGCTGCGTGCGATATGCCGCATTTTGTTTCATCAGGCGGCGGGCTTTGCACTCTCGCTGTGCAGCGCATCCCCCCCGAGTAACGTAATATCCAGATAACCACTCAAATCACGCTGTTCGGCGCGCGGCAGATAAGGCAGTTCACCCAACAGCGGCGCGTTCAGCTTATCGCGCAGAACATCAATGATTTCAGCATAGTGCGCCAGACCTGGATTGATACGATTGGCGACCCAGCCCGCCAGCGTCAGGCCATCGGCGGCAATCGCTTCGGCGGTCAGTAAAGCGTGGCTAATGCAACCCTCTTTAATGCCCACCACCAGCACCACCGGCAGTTGCGCCTGCTGCACCCACTGCGACAGCGGCCGTAAGTCGTTCATCAGGCTGCGCCAGCCGCCCGTGCCTTCCACCACCACGCGTGCAGCGCGATCCTGTAAGCCAGCCAGCCCGCGATTGAGTAATGGATAATCGATGCGCTGCGCCGGGCTGGTGCTGATTTCATCCTCTTCCAGCGTCACGGGATTGACGTCGCTGTAGTTCAGCGTGAGGCCTGATGCCTGCTGCAGCAGTACGGCATCTTTATTACGGAGCCCTTCCGGCGTGTGCTGCGCGCTTTTGGCAACCGGCTTGTAGCCAGCGGCACACAGATTCGCTTTGGCAAAGCACTGTAATAGTGCGCGGGAAACCACGGTCTTACCCACCGCGGTGTCGGTACCGGTGACAAAAATCGTTTTCACCTTTCTCCTCCTTCATTAAAGCGATGTGTAACCTGCAAAGGAGGCAGTTTAAGGATTTGTCCCAGGCGAGAGCTTGCGTTAGCGCAAACTTAAGGCGGGCTGGCGTTAACCCTGCAACAGTTTTATCAGTAAATGGCCGCTATAGAGCGCGTCTTTGATCAGCGCCGCGCCGCCCAGCGTGCCGGGATCGTTGAAAGCCGCGGGGGTTAGCTGGATAGCGTGACTGTATGCCGGCAGGGCCTGCTGGCGAATGGTGCTGCTGACTGCCGGGAACAGCACGTCCGCCGCCTGGTTAAGCGGTGAACCGATAAGAATTTGTTGAGGATTAAAAATGTTGACCATCATCGCCAGCATGCGTCCGATATGATGACCGACGCCGGCAATGACGTCACGCGCCAGCCGGTCGCCCTGCTGCGCAGCGGCACACAGCGAGGCCAGCGTCAGCGGCTGCTGGTGCAGCTGGCTGTCCGGCTGCGACGATAAACGCTGTGCCGCCAGCTGCAGCAGGCTGCCGGTGCTGGCCACCGTTTCCAGACAGCCATGGTTGCCGCAGTAGCACTGCTGGCCGTAAGGATCGATCTGCGTATGACCGATCTCCACCAGCGCGCGTCCGCTTTTGTGCAACAGCTGGCCACCGCTGATCACCCCGGCGCCCACCGTTTCGTCAATAACAATCTGAATCACGTCCTGCGCACCCCGTGAGGCACCAAACAGTGCCTCTGCCAGCGTCCATGCGGAGATATCGTGCTGGACGAATACCGGCAGCCCGGTGCGCTGCGCCAGGGTTTCGCCCAGCGGCATATCCTGTACGTCATAGCCCGGCATACGGTGCACCACGCCGGAGGCGGCGTTGATCAGTCCCGGCAGGGTAATGGCGATAGCGGTGAGACGCTCAAGTTTTTGCTGATGGCGAATGAAAAAGGCGTTGACCAGCTCCTGCAGCGTCTGCAGTAGCGGCGTGTCGGCGCTGGCGGGCAGCGGCAGGCGATCTTCCTGTAGCGCGCGGCTGCTGAGATCGCGCAGTGTCAGGGTGATGAACCCCGGCTGGAGGCGAACAGCCAGATAGTGCCAGGCCAGGGTATCGAGGATCAGCCCTATCGCCGGCCGTCCGCGACTGCCTGGCTCCTGAAACTCGGTCTCCTGCACCAGATGCGCATCCAGCATTTCGCGCACAATTTTGGTGATGCTGGCCGGGGCCAGCTGGGCACGTTTCGACAGCTCAATCCGCGAAATCGGACCGTAATGGTCAATCAGACGATACACTGCACCGGCATTGGTCTGTTTTATTTGGTCAATATGGCCAGGCTGACTGTCCAGATTCACGCCCTGCTCCCGGATATTTTCGCGCTTCTAAATAAACAGCAGCTATGGTGATGCAGATTGGCTCGCAGCGTCAAATATTTGATTAGAAATGTGATTTATCGCACACAAAGAACGCGGTTTTCTGTACCCGTGGGTTCAATCCTCGGCATGGTGCAGCAGCAGCGCCATCATATTGCTCATCTGCGCACTCGGCTGGCGCAGCGCTGACCACACCAGCCACACCTCAGAAATGGCATCGCTTTCCTGTAGCGGAATCCAGGCGACTTCCGCCAGTCGCGCGCGGGCAAACGAGGCGGGTAAAATCGACACGCCAAGGCCGGTTGCCACCAGGCCGAGTATCGTCATGGCTTCACCCACTTCCTGGGTAATGTAAGGTTTGATTTGGTAGCGATGCAGCAGCGCCAGAATTTCACCGTACAGGGCCGTGCCGCCCTGCGCATCAAAGAAAACAAAAGGTTCGCTGGCTAACGCCCGGATGCTAATTGACGTGGCCTGTGCCAGCGGATGCGCGTGGTGCACCACCGCGCACAGCGGTTCACGCAGCAACAGGCGGTGCTGAAGATCCTCCGGCAGCGGCGTATTGCGCATGACGCCCAGATCGAGTCGCCCCTCGTGCAGCGGTGCCAATTGCTGCCGCGTGTTGTACTCCTGCATCTGAATATGCACGTCCGGCCAGCGCTGCCGATAGTGATACAGCGCATCCGACACCAGTCCGGTAAACGGCGCCGAGGAGGTAAAGCCAATACGCAACTCTCCCTGCTGACCGTGATGAATGCGCGCCGCGCGCCCGGCCGCCTGCTCTACCTGCAATAAAACCGCGCGCGCATCCTGTAAAAACGACTGGCCGGCCGGCGTGAGCTGTACGCTGCGATTAGTGCGGGTGAACAGCTGCGCATCCAGCGCCTGTTCCAGTTGAAGAATCTGCTGACTGAGCGGCGGCTGAGAAATGTGCAGCCGCTGCGCGGCGCGGCCAAAGTGCAGCTCTTCCGCAACGGCAATAAAGTAGCGCAGATGGCGCAGCTCAATCATCATATCTTAAACGTCTCATTTGAGATTATTAATATATTGTACAACCTATTTAGCCTTTCCTACAGTATTCAGACATTTGCTGAATTGAGGATGTACTGTGAGTCGCTCTTCCCAGGCTGTGACGCTTGATGAGGACAGCTTGTCCACGAAGCCTGTTACCGCCGATACCGCTACTGAATGGATTGAACGTGGATCGCCGCAGTTTATGCGCGTGACGCTGGCGCTGTTCTCTGCCGGTCTTGCCACTTTCGCCCTGCTCTATTGTGTACAACCGATTCTGCCGGTGCTGTCACAGCAGTTTGGCGTGACGCCTGCCGAAAGCAGTATTTCGCTGTCGCTCTCCACCGGGCTGATGGCGCTGGGCCTGCTGTTCACCGGCCCGCTGTCAGATGCGATTGGGCGTAAATCGGTGATGGTGACCGCGCTGATGCTGGCGGCGATTTGTACGCTAATCTCCGCCACCATGAGCAGCTGGCAGGGGATTCTGCTGATGCGCGCGCTGACCGGTCTGTCGCTCAGTGGCGTCGCGGCGGTGGGCATGACTTACCTGAGCGAAGAGATGCATCCGCGGGTCATCGCCTTCTCCATGGGTCTGTACATCAGCGGCAACTCGATTGGCGGCATGAGCGGTCGTTTACTCTCCGGTGTGCTGACCGACTTTTTCTCGTGGCGTATTGCCATTGGCGTCATTGGCTGCTGCGCGCTGGCTGGCGCGCTGATGTTCTGGAAAATTCTGCCCGCGTCGCGCCATTTTCGCCCTGCCTCGCTGCGGCCACGCAGTCTGCTGATCAACTTCCGCCTGCACTGGCGCGACAAAGGGTTGCCGCTGCTGTTTGCCGAAGGCTTTCTGCTGATGGGCGCGTTTGTCACGCTGTTTAACTACATTGGCTACCGTTTACTGAGCGCGCCGTGGTCACTGAGCCAGGCGGTGGTCGGGCTGCTGTCTGTGGTGTATCTCACCGGTTCGTGGAGTTCGCCGAAAGCTGGCGCGATGACCAGCCGCTTTGGTCGCGGTCCGGTGATGACGGGCGCCACGGCGATCATGCTGGCCGGTCTGCTGCTGACCGCCTTTAGTTCGCTGTGGCTGATTTTGCCGGGCATGATGCTGTTTACTGCCGGCTTCTTTGCCGCCCATTCGGTGGCCAGCGGCTGGATTGGACCGAGCGCGCGCCGGGCGAAAGGCCAGGCATCATCACTTTACCTGTTCAGCTACTACGTGGGCTCCAGCGTGGCCGGCACCCTCGGCGGCGTGTTCTGGCACCGCTACGGCTGGCCGGGCGTGACCCTGTTTATCAGCGCCCTGCTGGTGCTGGCACTGCTGGTTGGCCTGCGTTTACAGGGCCGCAAACTGTAATACCCTTCATCGTTAGCGCGGGACCTCAGCGTCCCGCCTGCTCCGCTGGATTCGAATAATAAGGCATTCGCACCGTACCACTTAAAACAAAATAGCAATTCATCGCTATAATTCGTTCTATTCCAATAATACATAGACTTATTTTTTACACAGCAATGAGGTAGTCAGATGGAGCTTTACTATTATGTCGATAAGCATGCCGGTTATAACGACAATCATGTGGTGCATGCGAAGGGCTGTCCGTTCCTGCCATCCGACGGCGGTCGTCGTTTTCTGGGGACTTTTTACACGCCCGGGGCCGCAATCCAGCAGGCGCGTAAATTTTACGCCACTGCGTTGGGCTGCGAACAGTGCTGCCCGGTGGGCGTAAAAAAAAATCCGACCCACAACTTTAGCGTGGCACTAAAGCATATGGCGTGACTCTGATAATCCTGGTCTGAACCGCACCCGTCTACACGGTACCCGCCCTCAGCACGGCTAAGCGATTTTTCTATTACAGAAACACCTGACTTAGCCTGTGCTGGTACGGCAGACTCGCGGGCCGGCAGCACGCTGGCGCAGCAGTTCCCCATAACCGCAGGCTATTTACCACGCTCAGCGCGATAAGAAATATTCAGTGATAAAACCCCGGTTAACGGTTTTCATCGGCTGACTAATGCTCCACAATAGCGGAAATTTGTGATCGAGGTCACTTTACCGGGTGCGTTCCTGCCCCCCTCACTCGTCGTTTAGCCGATTTGAATTCAATGCAATCAACAACCGTTTCCCGTAAAACAGCCTGGCTGCGTGTGGTGCTGCTGGCTATCGCTGCTTTTGTCTTCAATACCACCGAATTTGTGCCGGTTGGCCTGCTGTCGGACATCGCCAGCAGCTTTGCAATGAAAACCGCTGATGTCGGTATCATGCTGACCATCTATGCCTGGGTCGTGGCGCTGTTATCGCTGCCGTTAATGCTGCTGACGCGCAACGTCGAGCGCCGCCTGCTGCTGGCCATCCTGTTTATTCTGTTTGTTGCCAGCCACCTGTTATCGGCCGTGGCGTGGGATTTCACGTCGCTGGTGCTGTCGCGCATTGGTATTGCGCTGGCGCATGCGGTGTTCTGGTCGATCACCGCCTCGCTGGCGATTCGCGTTGCGCCGGCCGGCAAGAAAACCCAGGCGTTGAGTATGCTGGCCACGGGCACGGCGCTGGCGATGGTGCTGGGCGTACCGATTGGTCGTATTGTGGGTCAGTATCTGGGCTGGCGTACCACCTTTGGTATGATCGGCCTGTCAGCGCTGGTACTGCTGATTATGCTGGTGCGGATACTGCCGCGCCTGCCGAGTGAGCACACCGGTTCACTCAGCAGCGTGCCGATGCTGTTTCGCCGCCCGGCGCTGGTGGCGATGTACATTCTGGTCACCGTCGTGGTGACCGCGCACTACACCGCTTACAGCTATATCGAGCCGTTTATGCAGGTGGTAGCCAGCGCTGATGAGAACTTCACCACCCTGTTACTGCTGCTGTTCGGCTCAGCCGGCATTCTGGGCAGCATTCTGTTCAGTACGCTGGGCAATAAATTCCCGTCCGCGCTGCTGATCGCCGCCATTGCGCTGATCACCCTGTGTATGGGTCTGCTGGTGTTTGCTGCAGTACGCCCGGCAGCAATTACCGTGCTGTGTATTATCTGGGGCATGGCAATGATGATGATCGGCCTGGCGATGCAGGTGCGCGTGCTATCGCTGGCACCGGACGCCACCGACGTCGCCATGTCGCTGTTTTCCGGTATTTATAACATCGGCATCGGCGCAGGCGCGCTACTCGGTAACCAGGTCAGTCTGCATCTGCAAATGGCAGACGTGGGCAACGTGGGCGCCATCATTGGCCTGGCGGGACTGTTCTGGTGCATCGCTATTTTCCGCCGTTATCCGCAGCTGCGCTCCAACGGCTAGTGCGTTTCACAGGCAGCGGCGCCCCTGGCGGCACCGCTGCTGACATGGCCGGCTAAGGCAGGAAAAACATCGGCTGTAGTGCTTTGCTCACCGGGCTGTTGTCGGGATTTGATGGCATCAGGTCACGCATTGACGCCCACCAGCGCTGACACACCTCAGTTTGCGCTACAGCCTGCCAGCGCGCTTCGGATTCAATTTCGACGCTGGCAAACAGCAGGTTGCGTTCAGCATCCAGCCAGATCGCGTAGTTGTGCGCGCCATGCGCTTTCAGCGTCCGTTCCAGCTCCGGCCAGATTGGCGTGTGACGGCGCTGATACTCCGCATGGCAGTGCGCATAGACCTGCATGACGAACGCTTTACGCAACATCACTGCGCTCCGCCTGCAGCGCCGCCGGCCACGGCTTCACGTTAAAGCGTTCGCCCAGCGCGATCAGCTGTTCGGTGGTGATGCTCTGACGAATGCCGCCCATCGACAGCGCCATAACCACCACCTGCGATGACTTCTCAGCGGTATCAATCAGACCAAAGGTTTCGTCGAGCGTCGGTCCGGCGCCAAAGATTCCGTGGAAAGGCCACATCACCAGGCTATGGCTGGCCATCGCTTCTGCCGTCGCCTGACCAATGCCATCGGTACCCGGTACCATCCAGGGCAAAATGCCGACGCCATCGGGGAACACCACCAGGCACTCGGTGCTGCCCTCCCACAGCAGGCGGGTAAAGCGCGCCGCATCCAGATCCACCACATAGCTGAGCGCCATGAAGTGGGTGGCGTGACAGTGCATAATCACCCGGTCCGCGCCGTGGCTCAGTGCCTTGCGTACGCTGTGTGACTGAAAGTGCGCCGCCAGCTCGGACGTTGGCAGCCCTCCGTTGCTGAGCCCCCAGTGAATTTTGAACGACAGCCCTTTGTCATCCACCTGCAGCAGCACCAGACTGTCTGACGGATCGAGCTGCACGTTGCGAAAGAACTTACCGGAGCCGGTCACCAGGAACCAGTCGTTGGCCAGCGCGGGCGCCGGCTTGCTCAGTTCAATACAGCGCGGTGCCGGATAAAAATCGCTGGCATACGCGCTGACCTCTTCCGGCAACAGACGCAGACTGACGTTGCCGCCGTTACGTTCATCCCAGCCTTTCAGCCACATGTCACTGGTGGCTTTAACCATGTCGCGCACAAACCACGCGGAGAGAATTGTTTGCATGAATCGATTCCTTAACGTTGACGCAGCACGTGTTGTTCGTAGTGACGGACTTCGCTTAGCCAGCTGGCATCGGCTGGCACATCGTGGCGCAGGCACCACGCTTCCCATACCGCCTGCCACGGCAGCGACTTCTGCTCTTCAAGCAGCGCCAGACGGGCGGTGAAATCCCCATCACGCTCCCGCTGACGCAGCTGTTCGCCCGGCTCCAGCAGCGCCCGCAACAGGGCTTTTTGGGTATTGCGCGTGCCGATCACCCAGGCGGCAATGCGGTTGATCGAGGCATCGAAGAAGTCGAGACCGATGTGCACCCTGTCGAACAATTTTTGTCGGGCGATCTCACTGGCAATCGCCTGGGTTTCATCATCCAGCAGCACCACGTGATCGCTGTCCCAGCGGACCGGACGGCTGACGTGCAACAGCAGGCGCGGCACAAACAGCATGGCGCTGGAGATTTTGTCGGAGATCACTTCGGTAGGATGGAAGTGGCCGGCATCCAGCGTCAGCGCGGTCTGGCGGCTGGTGGCGTAACCGAGGCAGAACTCACTGGAACCCACGGTGTAACTCTCCGCGCCAATGCCAAACAGTTTGCTTTCTACCGCATCAATGTGGTGCTGCGGATTCAGCGGTTCGCGGATGATCTCATCCAGCGCGCTGGCGAGACGCTGGCGCGGCGCGAGGCGATCGACGGTGAGATCTTTCATGCCGTCCGGCACCCAGATATTCATGACTGACGGCGTGCCCAGCTGCTCGCCAAACCAGGCGGAAATACGGCGGCTGGCGGTGCAGTGGTCGATCCAGAACTGGCGAATGCCCGGATCGGCATGCGACAGCGTAAACCCGTCTGCGCTGAGCGCATGAGAAAAACAGGTTGGGTTAAAATCCAGCCCCAGCTTTTTGCTTTTCGCCCACTCCAGCCAGTTGCTGAAGTGCTGCGGTTCAATCGCATCACGTTCCACCGGGCGGTCGCTCTCGAGGTAGATGGCATGCAGGTTGAGGCGTTTGGCGCCGGGAATCAGCGACATCGCTTTGTCGAGATCGGCACGCAGTTCAACCGCGTTGCGCGCCCGCCCCGGATAGTTGCCGGTCGCCTGAATGCCGCCGGTGAGCGCCCCCTGCGGATTCTCAAACCCACGTACATCGTCGCCCTGCCAGCAGTGCATCGACACCGGAATGGTATCCAGTTGTGCCATCACCTGTTCCACATCCACCCCAATGGCGGCGTAGCGTTGTCTGGCCAGTTCAAAGGCCTGTTCAATCAGCTTTGTCATATGCAAGTTCCTTAGCAGGTAGGCTCAGCGCCGCAAAGCGAGCCTGATGGGCCGCAAAGACGCTGTGATTCAGCGGGATAAATTTTTCTAACGGGAAATTGTGGCGAATGCAGCGGCGTAAATCGGCCACGTCGCGCAACTCACCCAGCGCGATCAGCTGGCAGCCGATGTTGCCCAGTGTCGAGGCTTCCACCGGGCCGGCAAACACCGGCAGCCGACAGGCATCGGCGCACAGCTGGTTAAGCAGCGGATTCTGGCAGCCACCACCGACGATATGTAACTGCCGCAGCGCAGTGCCGCGCAGGTGGCTAAGCTCCTGCAGCGTCTGCGAATAGAGCAGCGCCAGGCTGTCAAAAATGGTGCGCGCCAGCGCCGCCGGGCTGTGCGGCACGGGCATCGCCTGTTCGGCGCAGGCGTTCTGGATCTCCTGCACCATACTGGCCGGATTGATGAAGCGGTGATGATTAGGGTGAATCAGGGCGCGGCAGGCCGGTTCCCGCGCGGCGTCGGCGATCAGCGCAGTGAGATCGCTGATGTGCAGTTCGCTGCACACCCGCTGCAACAGCCACAGGCCCATGATGTTTTTCAGCACCCGATAGCCTTCCGCACCGCCTTCATTGGTCAGATTAGCCTGCAGCGCCGCCTCGCTGACACAGGGCTGCAGGCTTTCGATGCCGATCAGCGACCAGGTGCCGGAGCTGAGATAGGCAGCATCGTCCTGCTCCAGCGGCGTGGCCAGCACCGCACTGGCGGTATCATGGGTGGCGACGGCGATCACCGGAATGCGCTGGCCGCTGGCGTTGCGCCAGTAACCGACGGTATTGCCCGGCGCACGCGGCGTGCCGAACCAGCTGGTGTCTGCGCCCGCCCAGGCCAGCAGCTCGCGATCCCATTCGCCGCTGTGAATATTTAGCAGCTGGGTGGTGGTGGCGTTGGTGTATTCCCAGTTGAGTTCACCGGTCAGGCGATAGTGCAGATAATCCGGAATCATCAGCGCGTGCTTCACCTGCGCCTGCCAGTCCGGCTGCTGCAGATGCAGCGCGCGCAGCTGATACAGCGTGTTGAACGGCAGAAACTGAATGCCGGTACGCTGATACAACGCCGGTTTCCCGAGCTCACGCATCGCCTGGGCCATCAGGCCGTCGGTGCGTTTATCACGGTAGCTGACCGCTTCGCCCACCCGCTCGCCGTGCGCGTCCAGCAGCACCAGATCCACGCCCCAGGTATCAATGCCGAGGCTGTCCGGCACAATGTCCTCCTCATCCAGCTGCTGCAGCCCGGCGCGAATCTCCTGTTCCAGCCGGTCCAAATCCCAGCAGTCATAATCGCCGCGCTGCACGCGCGGGTTGGCGAAACGCCGCACTTCGCGCAGGCTGAGCTGCTGACGGTCAGCCTGCCAGCTGGCCAGCATGACGCGGCCACTGGATGCGCCTAAATCGATGGCAACAATATTACGCAGACTCATGGCGAGTACTCCCTGTGAAGACATGGCGACAGAGTAGAAATCCTGCGCCGCAGACACCTTCCCGCGAGTGCCAGCGGGTCATCACTGCTGGCAGGTTTGCAAAGATGTTCGTGAGTGAGCTCACAGAACCGCATAACGGCAGAGTTGTGAGCCTTGCCGCAATTCCATCAATCACTTAGGCGATCTTGAATAATTGGCGATTTTCCTGCGCTGCCCGGTGCAAAATTCAAGGTAAGGTGGCAGGCGGCTGCGTAGACTCGGTTACGGTTTTGTTAACTGAGGGCGCATGATGACGGTATTACACAGTGCTGATTTCTTTCCGGCCGGCGATTACACGATAGCCATTGAGCCACGTGTGCCGCAGTCGGCGTTTCCGGAGCATCACCATGATTTTCACGAAATTGTGCTGGTGGAACAGGGCTCGGGCATCCACGTATTTAATGGTCAGCCGCAGGCGCTCAGCGCCGGCTGCGTCTGTTTTGTGCGCGATCACGATCGCCATCTGTACGAGCAAACCGACAATCTGTGCCTGACGAATGTGTTGTATCGCAGTCCGGCGGCGTTCCGCTTTCTGTCAGGCCTGCAGGCGCTGCTGCCGCGCGAACAGGACGGCCAGTACGTTTCACACTGGCGGATTAACCATAAAGTGATGGCGCAGGCGCTGCAGCTGGTGACGCAGATGAAGCAGCCGGCCAGCTGGTCGCTGGAACGTCAGGCGCAGCAGGAACAGCACTTTTTGCAGCTGCTGGTGCTGCTGCGCGAGGCGGCGCACAACGATCAGGCGCAGGATCAGGATGCCCGCCTGCACCGCTTGCTGGACTGGCTGAATGCGCACTACAGTGAGGAGATTGCGTGGGAAGCGCTGGCCGATCGCTTCTGTTTGTCGCTGCGTACCCTGCATCGCCAGATGAAGCAGCAGACCGGCAGCACGCCGCAGCGCTATCTCAATCGGCTGCGTTTATTGCAGGCGCGGCACCTGTTGCGCCACAGCGAGATGCGCATCACGGACATCGCCTATCAGTGTGGGTTTGGTGACAGTAATCACTTCTCCACCCTGTTCCGGCGGGAATTTGGCTGCGCGCCGCGCATGGCGCGCCAGCAGATGGGGTAACCGGAGGGCTGACATGCCGCTGTTACTGACGCGCGAGGATTACTTCCCGGCCAGCAATTTGCCCATAGCCGTGGCAGAACGCATGCCGCAGCCCTCTTTCCCACCGCACCGGCATGAGTTCAGCGAGATTGTGATTGTCTGGCGCGGTAATGGCCTGCATATCCTCAACGATCGGCCGTGGCTGATCACCTGCGGCGATGTGTTTTACATTCGTGACAGTGATTGCCACAGCTTTGATAGCGTCAACGAACTGGCGCTCGACAATATTCTCTACTGCCGCGATCGCTTCAGCCTGGCGCTCGACTGGCAGCAGCTGCTGCCGCCACAGGATGAAGAGACACCCGCCAGCTGGCGTCTGACCACGCGCGGCATGGCGCTGGCGCGCGGCGTCATCAGCCAGCTGGAGCGCGAAAGTCGCAAAAGCGATTCGCTATCGATTCAGCTGTCGGAAGCGCTGTTTTTGCAGCTGGCACTGATATTGCGCCGTCACGGCTACGCCGCCGATCGGCCGTGGGTGCTGCCGGAGGGCGAACAGCTCGATCTGCTGATGTCGGCGCTGCTCGGCGATATCAGCCGCCCCTTCGATCTGTCCCATTTCTGCCAGCAAAATCAGCTCAGCGAACGGTCGCTGAAACAGCTGTTCCGTCAGCAAACCGGCATGACCATCGGCCACTACCTGCGTCAGCTGCAGCTGTGTCAGGCAAAATATCTGTTGCGCACGCAGGCATGCCTGATTAGCGAAGTGGCGGCGCGCTGCGGGTTTGATGACAGCAACTACTTTTCCGTGGTGTTTACGCGCGAAACCGGGTTAACGCCCAGCGCGTGGCGTCAGCGTTTTTTGTCGCCGCGCGAACCGATGGCAGACAAAGAAAAAGCCTGACGCGCGCAGAGACGCGTCAGGCGGTGCGAGGTTAAGCGCGGTCAGGCAGCCATACCGAGACCGACAATGTTTGCCGCGATAATGATCACCACGCAGCCAATCGACAACACGCTTACCGGTCGACGCCCCACCGATTTCCACTCCTTCAGCACCAGTCCCACCAGGCCGCCGCACAGCACGTACAGGCTCATGTGCAGCATCCAGCTAACGAAGTCGTACTGCGGAGGAATTTTTGCGTGGCCCCAGGCATAGAAGAAGAACTGCAGATACCACATGGTTCCCCCCAGCACGGCGAAAGCAATGTTGGCGATCAGCAGCGGTTTTGCTACGGAAAAGTCACGGCGCAGCGAAAGCTCCGGCTTCACCGCCAGGCGGATAAAGCAGTACGCGAGGTTGATCAGCGCGCCACCGCCCATGATCACCACGTAACTCGGCAATGCCACATACAGCGGATTGATGCCCAGACTGGCAGCGGCTTCATGCATCGGCTTCGCCGCATCCATGGCAAACGACATGCCAGCCGAGAAGATGCCGCACAGCACCGCCAGCACCAGGCCTTTCTTCAGGTTGAAATCTTCGGCGTTAATCCCCAGCGCCCGTTCCTTTAGCAGCCCGGCGCGCGACACAATCGCCACACCCAGCAGCGCAACCAGTACGCCCAGCAGCGTCATCCGGCCGCCGGCGGAGCTGAACAGTTCAACGAATCGGCCCTGCAACAGCGGCGTCATCAGCGTCCCCACCACCAGCGTAATGCCAATGGCGATGCCAATCCCCATCGACATCCCCAGATAGCGCATGGTGAGGCCATAGTTGATGTTGCCGATACCCCACATGGCACCGAACAGAAACACCGGCAGCAGCTGCGATAAACTGAAACTGCTGTAGTACGCCCAGAAGTTCGGTAACAGCGCGGCACTGACTGCCCAGGGCAGAATCAGCCACGACATCACGCCGCCGACCGACCACATGGTTTCCCATGACCACTTTTTAACCTGTTTAAACGGAGCATAAAAACAGGCGGCGCTGGCGGCACCCACCAGATGCCAGAAGATACCTGCAAGAATGGCACTGTTCATTGTTATTCCTTCGTAAGGTTGAGGCCAGACGGAAACACCTGCGGTTTCCGATTAGTGGCAGTCTATGGCGCACTACGTGGACTCAGCCTTTGGATAGTTGCCGTAAAGCCAGGCTGACTGGCAAAATCGGGGGGGTATGCAACATAAGGATCACAAATTCGCATTTGCCGCTGTTATGCCGGGCGAGTTCTTTAAGTTGCTTATTATTCGGCATATTTTTGATTTATGTTGTGTTGATCGGCACAGTTTTTCATCTGTTGCCAGCGCGCCGCTTAACATGGCACTCACACAAAGCTGCGCGAATCACTTCCCCCGACGGGGTTAAATCCGTATAACGTGGGAAAAATCATCGGAACCAGGGATTGAGATGAAGAGCAAACGGTTAACGCTGGTGCTGTCGCAGGCGGTGAGCCGCGTGATGCTGGATGACATCCGCGCCATCGTGCCGCCCGAGGCGCTGAATGTGTTCATTAATGGCTTAGATACTACTCACTACGCCACGCTGGACTGCGTGCAGAGCGAAGAGAACTGCGCGCTGCTGGCGTCAGCCATTGTGGTGTGGCGTCAGCTCGGCCATGTGCATCAGATTCAGTATCAGAAAGGCGAACATCTGCGTCAGGTCGATGACGCGACACAATTTCAGCTATTCAGTATGATGAAAACCCACCGCGCGCTAATCCAGCTCGCTTAACGCTCAGGATGCATATGAAAATCGGTCTGCTGTTCCCCATCGCCATTATTGTTGCCGGTGTCAGTTTTCTGGTCTGGTTTATTGCCAGCGGCGCCATGATGCCCGGTTCCTGAAACGGTCCACTGACGCAGAATGCTGCGTCGGTCGCGTGATTCTTGCCGCTATTGCCAGCGCCCTGCCGGTGCTGGCAGTGATAAAAAGGTCGCCAGCGTTCATCTGCTTCACTCTTCCTTCACATCAGTTTAACAAAACCGAGCGTGGAGCCCCTGCACATGACCCTTCATCATCAACACTACATTAATGGCGCGTTTGTCGAGGCGCATAACGATAGCTGGATTGAAGTGATTAACCCGGCGACGGAGACCCTGCTGTCACGCGTGCCCCAGGGCAGCAAACAGCAGGCGGCGGCAGCCATTGCCGCCGCAGAAGCCGCTCAGCCCGGCTGGGAAGCGTTACCGGCGGTGACGCGCGGCGACTGGCTGCACCGCATCGCCACGGCAATTCGCCAGCGCGAGCCTGAGCTGAGCGCCACCCTCGTCGCGGAGGGCGGCAAAACCCAGGCGCTGGCGCAAACCGAAGTGCTGTTTACCGCTGACTACCTCGACTACATGGCGGAATGGGCGCGACGCTACGAAGGGGAAATCGTCAACAGCGATCGCCCAAACGAAAACATCTTTGTGTTTAAGAAAGCGATTGGCGTGACCACCGGCATTCTGCCGTGGAATTTTCCCTTTTTCCTGATTGCGCGCAAAGCGGCACCGGCGCTGATCACCGGCAACACTATCGTGCTGAAGCCGAGTGAGATCACCCCGAATAACGCCGCCCTGTTCGCCGCCATTATCGACGACATCGGCCTGCCGCCCGGGGTAATTAACATCGTTTACGGCTATGGCCCGGAGGTGGGACAGGAACTGGCCGCCAACCCGAAAGTCGGGTTAGTGAGCCTGACCGGCAGCGTCAACGCCGGCATCGCCACCATGGCCGCCGCGGCACCGAATGTGACCAAAGTGTCGCTGGAGTTGGGCGGTAAAGCACCGGCAATTGTCATGGACGACGCCGACCTCGATCTGGCCGTCAGGGCTATCGTCAGTTCGCGCATTATTAACAGCGGTCAGGTGTGTAACTGCGCCGAGCGCGTGTATGTGCAAGACGGCATTTACGATCGCTTTATCAGCGCCCTGACCGGGGCGATGCAGCAGGTGAAATTTGGCGATCCGGCGCAGCAGGCCGATGTGGATATGGGGCCGCTGATTAGCGCAGCCGCGTGCGACCGCGTCGGGCAAAAGGTCGCCAGCGCCGTTGCGCAGGGCGGCAAGGTGGTGCTGGGCGGCAAACGCGCCGGTGAACGCGGCTTTTATTTTGAACCGACCATCATCACCGGGGTACGTCAGGAGATGGCGATCATGCGTGAGGAAATCTTTGGCCCGGTGCTGCCGGTGATGCGCTTTAACACGCTGGATGAAGCCATCGCGCTGGCTAACGACTGCGACTATGGCCTGACCTCATCGCTGTATACCCGCGATCTGAACACCGCGATGATCGCGCTGCGCCGGCTGAAATTCGGGGAAACCTACATTAATCGCGAAAATTTTGAAGCGATGCAGGGATTCCATGCCGGCTGGCGCAAATCCGGCATCGGCGGTGCCGATGGCCGCCACGGGCTGGAGGAGTATCTGCAAACGCACGTCGCCTATCTGCAGTTTGCCTGATGCGTAAACACCGGTGCGCAGCGCGCACCGGTTGCCACTTAGCGTATCCGTTTCTGACTGCGCAGCAGCGCTACCCCGCTAAAGAGCGACATCGCCATCAGGTAGTAGCCCGGCGCCAGACTGGTGCCGGTGGCACTGATCAGCAGCGTGCAAATCAGCGGTGCAAAACCGCCAAACACCGTAACCGCAATGTTATAGCTGATGGCCATGCCGCTGGCGCGCGTACCAATCGGGAACAGATCCGCCATCACCGAGGGTACGGTAGAAAAATAGATCGATTTCAGCAGCGCCATCCAGCATACCAGCACAATCAGCGTGGTCGGCGTAGTGTGATTGACCACCAGCCGAAAGGCCGGATAGATGGTGACCATCAGCAGTATGAGCGATCCCCACATCAGCGGCAGGCGGCCAATGCGCTCCGCCCACAATCCCATCAGCGGCGTCACTACCGTCAGAATCACCCCGGCCAGCAGCGTGGCAGTAAAGGCCACCGAGCCCGGCAGATGCAGGTTTTTGGTTGCGTAGGTCGGCACGTAGTTGAGCATGTAGTTGACCGCCGTGGAGATCACCATCAGGCCAATCGCCAGCAGCATCAGCGCTTTTTGCCGGCCAAACAGCCGTTTCAGCGGGGCCGCTTCCGGCGTCTGTGCGGCAAAGCTGGCGGGCTCATGCACGTGGCGGCGGATATACAGCCCGAGCGGGCCAATCAGCAGGCCGAAGGCAAACGGAATACGCCAGCCCCACGCCTGAATCTGGCTTTCGCTCAGGATCTGCGTCAGACCGAGACCAAACGCCGAAGCCATTAGCGTGCTGGCGCCCTGGGTGGCGAACTGCCAGCTGGCGATAAAGGCTTTGCGCTCGGGAAAATGCTCGACCAGAAACGCCGTGGAGCTGCCAAACTCGCCACCGGCAGAAAAGCCCTGCACCAGGCGCGCCAGCAGGATCAGCAGCGGTGCGAGCAGGCCGATGCTGTCGTAGCCCGGCATAAACGTGATGATGGCTCCGCCAAGCATCATCAGGTTGATGGAGAGCAGCAGCGCTTTTTTACGCCCGTGGCGATCGGCATAGTTGCCCAGCACCACCGCACCCAGCGGGCGAATCAGAAAGGAGACGCCGAAGCTGCCAAAGGTCAGCAGCAGCGAGACCGACGCATCGCTGGTGGGAAAGAAGGCGTGGGCGATATAGCTGGCGAAGAAGCCATATACCGCAATGTCGAACCACTCCAGCGCATTACCAATGCAGGTCGCAAACAGCGTTTTGTGCAGGTTTGGCTTCACGCCGCTCAGCGGCGCGCTATGGCTGAGGCTGCTCATGCGCCACCTCCGGCATAGGCGCGGTGTTGCGCCAGCCATTCCGTGCCCTGCTCGCCCAGCTCCCACAGCAGCTGCGTCATGATCTGCAGCCCTTCGCGGGCAATCGATTTCAGCATGTGCTCATTCACGCCATGTTGACCGCAGGCGGGATACGAATGTGGCACCCACAGCGTTGGCAGGCCCAGAATCTCCGCGAACACCTCATTTGGCAGCGATCCACCAAGGTTGGGCAGCAGCGCCGGTTTTTTGCCGCTGGTTGCCGCCATGCTGTTCAGCACCCAGTGCACCAGCGGATCGTCAGGATCAAGACGCGTGGCGGGTGAACCACGCAAAAACTCAACCTCAACATCATGGAAGCCGTGCTGCGCCAGATGCGCGCTGACGTGCTGCGCCAGCCGCTGCCAGTCGGTACCGACCACAAAACGCAGCTGGCACACCGCCGTCGCGCTGCCGGGAATGGCATTCATCGGGCGCGCCGGATTACCGGTGAGAAACGACAGCACTTCCAGCGTGTTCCAGCCGTACAGGCGTTCGGCAGGCGTCAGGCCTGGCTCGCCCCAGTTGGTGTCAATCGCGGGATCGCCTGGCATGCCACCCACCTCGATATCGCTGAGAATGGCGCGCACCTGCGGCGTCAGCGAGTCGGGCCGCAGCGCCTCCACCTGCAGCACGCCCTGCGCGTCCACCAGCGTGGCGATGGCGCTGGCCAGCCGGGTGCCGGGATTGCTCAGCAGTCCGCCCCAGTTGCCGGAGTGATAAGCATTGTCACGCGCGTTGATGGTCAGGCGGAAATTTACCGCACCGCGCGAACCGAGGAACAGCGTCGGCCGCACGGCGTTGAGCCGCGGACCGTCTGAGGCAATGAACAGGTCAGCCTGCAACAGTTCCGCCTGCTGCTGACACAGCTGCGCCAGCCCCGGCGAGCTGATCTCTTCGCCCATCTCAAACAGCCATTTGCAGTTAAAGCCGAGACGGCCGCCGCGCGCCTGGTACACCTGCTCCAGCGCCGCAAGATTGACGCAGTGTTGACCTTTGTTGTCGGCGCTGCCGCGTCCGTACCAGCGATCGCCCTCTTCGGTCAGCTGCCACGGCGACAGCCCGCTGCGCCAGTTTTCGTCATCGCCGAATACCACATCACCGTGCCCGTAGCTCAGCAAGGTCGGTAAGGCGGGATCTTCCATGCGCACCGCCACAAGGAATGGCCGGCCGGCGGCGTGCGGGTTATCGATGAGCTGTAGCGTGAAGCCCAGCGCCTGCAGTTGCGGCGCAATCTCCTGCTGCAAATAGTCCTGTAGTGCCGCATCGCGATCGTCGCGCTGGCTCTCGGTGCGCCATGCCACGCGGCGCGCCAGGATACGTTGAAATTCCCCGCTGTCGAAATATGCGGTGGCCTGCTGAACCGCCTGTTGTGCTGTCATGTTTGCCCTGCCTGTTATAGGTCTGCTGTTTTTTCATCTTTGCGGAAAGGCAGCTTTGCCACAATTATCAATTTATCGAGTAAGATTTGCCTTTAAAGCAAAGCTGCGTTGCCCGATTTCGAGGCAGGCACAGACGGAGGCCATGGCATGTTAAGCACCGAAATGCGTTATTTTCTCGCGGTAGCCGATTGCGGTTCGCTCAGCGCAGCCAGCGCCCAGCTGTTTGTGGCGGTCTCTGCCATCAGCCGCCAGATTCAGCGGCTGGAGCAGCAGCTGGGCGTGATGCTGTTTGCGCGTCATGCGCGCGGCATGGTGCTGACCGAGGCCGGCGAGATTTTTGCCCATCACGTGCGCAAAAATCTGCTGGATATGGAGTATGCGCTGGCGGAGATCAAAGGGCTGAAGGCGGTGCGGCGCACGCTGATTCGTGTCGCCTGCACCGACGGGCTGGCGTTTACCCTGCTGCCCCGGCTGATTGCCGCCTTTCGCCGCGATCATCCCGGCGTGCTGTTTGACGTACGGGTGGCGAGCGCACAGGGCGTGGCTGAACTGTTGCGCAGCGGCGAGTGCGACGTGGCATTACAATTCAGCCTGCATGCAGAACGAGCCGTTGAGGTGGTGGGCTCATGGCCGGCACCAGTGCTGCTGGTGATGCATGACAGCCATCCGCTGGCGGGCGTGCCGCAGGTGGCGCTGGCCGATCTCAGCCACTATCCGCTGGCGCTGCCGCAGCAAAACACCACGGTACGCCAGCTGTTTGAGCTGGCCAGCCACATGAGTGGCCACCTGATTGAACCGGTGCTGACCTGCGACAACTTCTCCACCCTGTTCCATTTTTTACTGCGCACGCCGCTGGCGGTGACCATTTGCAGCAGTTTTACCCTGGCGGAGGAAGCGCAGCAGCAGGGTCTGGTGATGCGCGCGGTCAATATCGATCAGCTGAGCCAGCGTACGCTGCAGCTGCAGACGCAGTCAGGGCGACCCCGCAGCGCCGCCCTGACTCTGTTTCTGACCTTTCTGCAACAGCAGCTCAGCGCGCTGTCCGCTGCGATTAAGGCGTGATATCCACCGGATAGAAGATATGCTTGCCGAACGGATCCACCTGGTAGCCGCTGACCGATTTACGCACCGGCTCAAAAATCGTTGAGTGCGCAATCATGACTGCCGGCATCTGGTCATGCATCATCTGCTGCGCCTCGCGGTATAACGCCACGCGCTTGTCGTGATTTTGCTCGGCGCGCGCCTCGGTGATGATCTTCTCAAACGGCGCATAGCACCATTTGGACGAGTTGGAGCCGCCGTTCGCCGAGGTGCAGCTGTACAATGGCCCGAAGAAGTTATCCGGATCGCCGGTGGCGGTGGTCCAGCCCATCAGCGCCGCCTGATGCTCGCCGCCCTTGACGCGCTTCAGGTATTCGCCCCACTCATAGCTGACGATGTTGGCTTTGATGCCCACTTTTGCCCAGTCGGCCTGAATCATCTCAGCCATGCGGCGGGCATTGGGGTTATACGGCCGCTGGACCGGCATCGCCCACAGCGAAATTTCGGTGCCCGGCTGAATGCCGGCCTGCTGCAGCAGCGCTTTGGCCTGTTGCGGATCGTAGGCGTAATCCTGCAGATCTTTATCAGCACTCCACACATCCGGCGGCAGAATATTTTTCGCCACCGTGCCGGTACCTTTGAAGATGGCATCAATGATCGCCTGCTTATTGATGGCCATCGCCAGCGCCTGGCGCACTTTCACGTTGTCCAGCGGGGCTTTGGTGGTGTTGAACGACAGGAAACCGGTGTTGAGGCCAGATTTCTGTTCCAGCGTGATGTTCGGGTTGTGGCGCATGTTGTCGAGATCGGCCGGATTAGGGAACGGCATTACCTGGCACTCGTTTTTCTCCAGTTTGGCATAGCGCACCGAGGCGTCCGGGGTGATGGAAAACACCAGACGATCGATTTTGGCCTTGCCCTGCCAGTACTGCGGGAAGGCTTTGTAGAGAATGCGGGAATCTTTTTGATACTGCACCAGCTCAAACGGTCCGGTGCCAATCGGCTGCATGTCCACTTTTTCTGGCGTACCGGCTTTCAGCATCTGGTCGGCATATTCCGCCGAGTGAATCGAGGCGAAATACCACGCCAGATCGGCGAGAAACGGCGCTTCGGCATGGGCCAGCGTAATCCGCACTGTCAGATCATCCACCTTATCGATACGGGTGATCAGTTTTGCCAGCTCGAGGCTTTCAAAGTTGGCATAGTTACCGCCCGAAACGGTGTGATACGGGTTTTTCGTATCCAGCTGGCGCATAAACGAGAAGATCACGTCGTCGGCGTTGAGATCGCGCGACGGCGTAAAAAGTTTATTGCTCTGGAACTTAACCCCTTTGCGCAGATGGAAGGTATAGACCTTGCCGTCCGGGCTGATCTCCCAGCGCTCCGCCAGGCTGGGCACCAGCTCGGTGGTGCCCGGTTTGAAATCCACCAGGCGGTTAAAAATCGGCACGGCGCTGGCGTCCACGCTGGTACCGGAGGTGTAGAGCTGCGGGTTGAAGTTCTCCGGCGAGCCTTCAGAACAGTAAACCAGCGTCTTCGCCGAGACGCCGCCTGCAACCGCTAACCCCAGTGCGCTAAGCGCCAGTTTTCCTATCATCTTTTTCATCGTCTTCTCGCTTTTTATTGACTTCCATGAGCCAGCATCGGTATTTATTTCATAAATAACATGATTTAGCCGTCTGGCGTATCTCCAGTGGCGCAAAGCTAATAAGGAATTGTGATGACAGACCAACTTGCCCGTCAGCTGACCCAGCGTTTTTACCGTTATCTGGCGGTCTCCAGCCAGAGCGATGCCAAATCCAGCACGCTGCCCAGTACGCCGTCGCAACACGCCATGGCGGAACTGCTGGCGCAGGAGTTGCGCGATCTCGGTCTGCAGGATGTGGTGATTGATCAGCATGCCACGGTGACCGCCGTGAAACCGGGCAACCGGCCTGGCGCGCCGCGCGTAGGCTTTATCACCCATATTGATACCGTGGATGTCGGGCTATCGCCGGATATCCATCCGCAAACCCTGCGCTTTGAGGGTGCGGATCTGTGTCTGAATGCGCAGCAGGACATCTGGTTGCGGGTGGCGGAGCATCCGGAAATCCTGCCGTATGTCGGTCAGGAGATTGTGTTCAGCGACGGCACCAGCGTGCTGGGGGCCGACAACAAAGCGGCAGTCAGCGTGGTGATGACGCTGGTGGAGAACCTGCGTGGCGAGCACGGTGATGTGGTGGTGGCGTTTGTGCCGGATGAAGAGATTGGCCTGCGCGGCGCCAAGGCGCTGGACCTGGAGACGCGCTTTAACGTCGATTTCGCCTGGACCATCGACTGCTGCGAGCTGGGCGAAGTGGTGTATGAGTGCTTCAATGGCGCCTCCGCTGAAATTACCTTCACCGGCGTGCCGGCGCATCCCATGTCGGGCAAAGGCGTGCTGGTGAATCCGCTGCTGATGGCGCACGACTTCATCGCCCGCTTCGACCGGCTTGCCACGCCCGAGCATACCGCCGGGCGCGAAGGCTATATCTGGTTCAATGATATGCAGGCCAATGCCAGCCACGCGGTATTGAAAGCGTCGATTCGCGATTTCGATTTGAAGGGTTTTGATGCGAAGAAGCAGCAGCTGGTGGAAGTCGCCGATCAGATCGCCGCGCACTATCCGACAGGTCACGTCGCGCTGAAGATCAATGATATCTATAGCAACATCAGTAACGCGATAGGTGAGGACCGGCGGGCAATTGATCTGATTTTTGCTGCGCTGCAGCAGGTGGGCGTGGAACCTAAAGTGATTCCGATGCGCGGCGGCACCGATGGGTCTGCGCTGTCGGCCAAAGGGTTACTGACGCCGAATTTCTTCACCGGCGCGCACAATTTCCATTCGCGCTTTGAATTCCTGCCGATCCCGTCGTTTGTGAAGTCGTATCAGGTGGCGGAAGCGCTCTGTTATCTGGCGGCTAAATAAGCGTGGTTGCAGGGAATCGCCGAAGATGCCTGACCGGCGACTGCCGGTCAGGCTGACACCCGCTTACTTGCTGACGCTGACGTCAATGCCCGGGAAGAATTTCGCCGCCAGTTTAGTCACGGTGCCGTCGGCCTGGACTTTGGCGATGGCCGCATCCAGTTCACCTTTCAGCTTGCTATCGCCTTTGCGCAGACCGAAACCAATGCCGGAACCGAGAATGGTGTCGTCTTCCACCGGCTTACCGGCGAAGGCGAAACCTTTGCCCTGCGGCTTATCGAGGAAACCAGACTGACCGGCGGCGGACATCACCAGCGTACCGTCAAGACGGCCAGCGACCATGTCGTTGTATACCTGGTTCTGATCCTGATACGACGTGACCGTCACGCCCTGGGATTCCCAGTGCTTTTTAGCGTAGGTTTCCTGGATTGAGCCCTGCAGCACGCCGATATTTTTTCCTTTCAGCGACGCCGCCGTCGGCTCGAGTTTCTCGCCCTGCTTCACAATCAGCATGGTGGGAATGCGGTAGATCGGGTTGGTGAAGTCGATACTTTTCGCCCGCGCCTCGGTGATGTTCATCGCCGAGTTAATCGCATCGAATTTTTTCGCCTGCAGCGCCGGGATCAGCGCATCAAAGCTGCTCTCAACCCATTTACAGTCAAAATGGCCGACCTGGCAGATGGCTTTGCCCAGTTCGATGTCAAAACCCTCCAGCTCGCCCTGCGCGTTGCGGCTTTCAAACGGTGGATATTGTGATTCCAGACCGTAGCGCAGGCTCTCCTGCGCCAGCGCCTGCACGGAGGTGATCATGCCCAGTGCGATAAACAGTGCGTTCAGTTTTTTCATTATTTTCCCCTAATTACCCTTTAACCCGGCACAGCGCCTGCGCGCCGGCTTCGAGCGTTGCGTCGTCTTTAGCAAAAGAAAGGCGGATTAATTTATTGTCAGTGCCATCCATATAAAACGCCGACAGCGGAATGGTAGCCACACCGTGATCGACGATGAGACGTTTTACCATTTCACTGTCGCTTTCGTCACTGAAATGTCCGTAGCTGGCCAACATAAAGAACGAACCGGCGCTCGGTAACAGCCTGAACGGTGAATCCTGCAGCAGCGTCTGCAGCCGATCGCGCTTCGCCTGATAAAACGACGACAGCTGCAGATAGTTTTGCGGGTTCTGCAGATACTGCGCGAAGCCAACCTGCATTGGCGTATCGGCGGCGTACATCATGAACTGATGCACCTTGACGATCTCCGCCATCAGCGCAGCAGGCGCCAGCGCATAGCCGACGCGCCAGCCGGTGACGTGGAAGGTTTTACCGAAGGAGGACACCACCACGCTGCGCTGTGCCAGTTCCGCGTGCGTGGCCATGCCGCAGTGCGTCTGGCCGTCAAACACGATGTGTTCGTAGACTTCATCAGACAACACCACGATGTCGGTATTACGCGTCAGGGCCGCCAGCTGGTCGAGATCGGCGGCATTCAGTACCTGTCCGCTCGGGTTATGTGGCGTATTGATGATAATCATGCGCGTACGCGGCGTGATCGCGGCACGCAGTTCGTCCCAGTCAATCGCAAAATCCGGCACCTGCAGCTTGAGGCCGATCGGCGTCGCACCCTGTAACCGCACCACCGGCGCGTAGCTGTCAAAGGCTGGCTCAAAGAAGATCACTTCATCACCCGGATGCACCAGCGCCGAAATCGCCATGTAGATGCCCTGACTGGCACTGCCGGTGATCAGGACTTCGCTGGCGGCATCGTACTGCTGGCCATACAGGCGGTGCACCTTCTCCGCCAGCGCTTCACGCAGCGCCGGTAAACCGGTCATGGCGGCGTACTGATTATGGCCGTCGCGCATCGCCTGGCTGACCAGCTCAACCAGCTGCGGGTCACACGGGAAATTGGGTGCGCCCTGAGAGAGATTAACGGCCTGGTGCTGTGCGGACAGCTGGCCGATCACGCTAAAAATGGTGGTGCCGACGTCCGGCTGTTTGGAGGAGAGCTTCACGCTGCTGTTCAGGGTCATCATTGCTCCACAGGTTGCATAACCACGTATCGGAAGTAGATTTCTATTCAACGGCGCGACGCTTGAGTCGACAAGCGAATTGTTGTCATAATAGCCATGATAAAAAATCATAGCTCGAGGCCGTTATGTCCCGCTCTGCTCTGCCGCTCAACGCCATTCATGCCTTTCTGGTCACCGCCCGTCATCTCAACCTGACGCGCGCCGCCAGCGAACTGTGCATCACTCAGGGCGCGGTGAGCCGCAAAATTGCGGCGCTGGAGAGCTGGCTGGGATTTGCCCTGTTTGAACGCCACGCGCGCGGTCTGCATCTCACCGATCAGGGCGCGGCGCTACTGCCGGAGCTGCAACAGGGATTCAATCTGCTGGTCAATGCCACTGAGAAAGCCAGCCGCAGCAACGCCTCGATTCGGCTGAAAGCCCCGACCTGCGCCATGCGCTGGCTGGTGCCGCGTCTGGTGGCGCTGGAGCAGCAGCGGCCAGACATCCACGTGGCGCTCACCACCACGCTCGATCACGCGTCGCAGCTGGAAAACTTTGATGCGGCGATTGTATTCGGCACGCCGCCTGCCGGTGCCATTCCGCTGTTTGCCGAGCGCCTGACGCCGGTGCTGGCCAGCAGCGTACCGGCGCCACGCCATGTCAGCGAACTGGCCAGATTCACCTTCCTGCATCCGACCGGCGATACGCGCGACTGGCAGCTGTGGCTGTCCGGCCAGGCGGAGCAGTTGCCGATGGCGCGCAATCAGCACTTCGCCACCATGGATTTGGCGATCAGCGCGGCGATTCAGGGATTTGGCGTGACGGTGGCGGATATTACGCTGGTGGAGAATGATTTGGCGAATGGGCGGTTAATTGCCCCGTTTGCCGCGAGTGTGGCAACCGGGGCGAGCTACAGCCTGTTACAGCGGGCGGAAAAAGATGCGCCACCGTTTTTGCCGCAGCTGGTGGCGTGGTTGTGTCAGCCTCAGAATGAAACCCACTCTTCACTGCTGGCGGGTTTACCCTGAGCGCCTGCGGCGGCAGATAACACCGGCCGGCGCAGCGCAGGCGCAGCAGTGGATACCACGGTCTGCGCGCGCGGCGCGCTGTCAGACAGACGGAACTTCGCCACCGACGCCTGCAGCTCTTCGGTCTGACGCTCCAGCGCACTGGCCGCCGCTGACACCTGCTCCACCAGCGACGCGTTCTGCTGGGTGACGCTGTCCATTTCGGTGACGGCGGTGCCGACCTGCGAAATCCCTTTGCTCTGCTCTTCCGACGCGGCAGCGATGTGCTTCATGATCTCATTCACATCCTGCACCGACTTCAGAATGTCATGCATGGTGCTGCCAGCGCTGCTGACCAGCTCCGAGCCCTTTTCAACGCGTGACACGGAATCTTCAATCAGCGTAGCGATCTCTTTTGCGGCGCCGGCGCTGCGTTGCGCCAGGTTGCGCACTTCGCTGGCCACCACGGCAAAGCCGCGCCCCTGCTCACCGGCACGCGCCGCTTCGACCGCCGCGTTGAGCGCCAGGATGTTGGTCTGGAAGGCGATGCCGTTGATCACGCTGGTGATTTCGGCAATCTTTTTCGAACTGCCGGAAATGCCCTGCATGGTGGTCACCACTTCGCCAACCAGACGGCCGCCCTGCTGCGCGGTTCCGGTGGCGGTCTCCGCCAGCGCGCTGGCCTGACGCGCGTTATCGGCGTTGAATTTCACCGTGGCGGTCAGTTGCTCCATGCTGGCTGCGGTCTGTTCCAGCGCGGCCGCCTGCTCTTCGGTGCGCGATGAAAGATCGTTATTGCCGGCTGAAATTTCTGCTGCGCCGCGGTAGATGTTCTCCGTGCCGCTGCGGATGGCGCTGACTGCTTCACGCAGGCTGTCCTGCATCGCCCGCAGCAGTGGCACCAGTTTGCCGACGCAGTTGCGGCCAAATTCTTCCACCGGCTGGCTGAGATCGCCCTGCGCAATCACGGTAAAATGGTTACGGATGCGATCCAGCGGTTTCACCAGCATCGTCACCAGGTAACGGTCAGTGAACAGCAGAATCAATAAGCCGAACACCACCGCCGACACAATAATCACTTTGGTCATGCTGGTAAGCGTGTCCACGGTCACGCGGGTCTCATCCAGCTTGCTGCTGGCGGCCTGATTAAACGCTTCTGCGCTGGCACCAAACGCCCGGCTCAGCGGCGGCGTGACATTGTTGGCCTGCGCGCGCCATGCATCCAGTGAAGCCTGCTGCGCCAGCGCCACCTGTGGCGCGATACCCTCATCCAGCAGTTTCTGCCAGCTGCTGATCACACTGTTCACCGTCTCGCTGTCCATCGGACCCGGCGCCATGGCTTTGAACTGGGTTAACTGCTGTTTCATGTTATCCAGTGCCTGCTGCACCGGCGCGAACGCTTCTGCGGTCGGCGCGTTACCGGCGGTGCGGCCTTCCATTACCCGCGACAGGCGCGTGACCACGCGGAAATATTGATCGTTGCCTTTGCTGAGCACCGTCATCTGCTTTACCAGCTGACGATCAATCTCGTTACCCTCGCCAAGCGCATTCAGCGAGTGGACGCTGAACAGCCCTACGCCACACCATAACAGGCAGAAAAGCCCGAGAATGGTCAGCATAACGGCGCGAATCGTGAAGTTTTTTAACATACCCATACATAATCCCCTGGTGTGAACGCTGGCAGCCCGGATAAAACAGGGCTTAGGGTATTTATCGGCAGCGAACCGGGAAAAGATAAATGTTTTGTAAGCTAATTAATTGCAGGATGAGGTGCCGCGCGGAGCGGCTGAGCGATCGTAAAATCAGGCAGATAGCGGCCAATTTGCCTTAAAAAAACATTGATGTTTTTACATGATTAGCAGGCTTATTAAAGTTTAACGTGGCTGCGCATCATCAGGCGAAACAGACGCAGACGGCCGCGCATAAATCGCGTCTTCAGCACCGATTCCGCTTTACCGTCGTGACCAAAAGCAAGAGTCAAATCTTCCCCTGGCCGCCATACCGGCCAGTCAGGTTCCCCGTCGAGCCGCAGCCGATGGCTGAACTCACTGGCATCACGTGCAAATGCCACCCACCAGGCGCTGACGCGGCCGGCAAAGGCGATATCGCTGGCGCTGTAATGCCAGTCACCCGGCGGCGGCAGCGTCGCGAGCGTATTGAAGACATAAGGAATTTCATTGCCGTGCCAGGTGCCGTGCGGGTAGAGATGACGCGCGTTTTCTGACACATAATCAAACCAGTAACGCCATGCAGGCATGCCGATGCTGTGCTGCGACTGCGCCACCAGCAGCGGCATGACGGTAAACGCCATGTCGCGCGCCACCGCGCGCCCCAGCAGACTGTCATCATGGATATCATACAGCCACTTCAGCAGGCGATAACTCAGGCGACTTTTGCTGCGCAGCTGCTGTAACACGCTGCGGGCATCCACGCCGAAGTAGTCCAGCACGCTGGCTTCGTCGCTGTTGCTGCCAATCATCAACGGCACGCGATGCTGTTTACCCGCCATAAAGGTGTCGAGCATCGGTCTGGGTAGCACCGCATCGCCGCTGATGGCCACCGGCCCCAGCGCCAGCGGTCGCTCCAGCGGCCAGAAACTGTCGGCCGGCAGTGCGCGCAGCTGTTCCGCACTGGCATCCGCGGCCAGATTGAAATGCGCTGCCACCTGCAGGCCGGTTTGCTGCGCCTGCTTATGCGGCACGTCCGGCAGACTGTAGGCACTTTGCACGATGCCCTTATGAAACAGCCCTTCGGCCAGCGGCGAGCAACACAGCGACAGCACGCTGCGCGCGCCGGACGATTCGCCAAACAGCGTGACGTTATGGCGATCGCCGCCAAATGCCGGGATGTTGCGCTGAATCCACTGCAGCGCGGCAATCTGATCCAGCAGCGCAAAATTATTGACCACCTTGCCCGGCAGATACTGGGCGTCGAGCGCCGGATGCGCAAAAAAGCCGAAATGGCCAAGGCGGTAATTGAGTGTCACCACCACCACGCCCTGCGCTGCCAGCGCTTTGCCGCGATAGGGATCAAGGCTGCCGGCACCAATGCTGAAGCCGCCGCCGTGCAGCCATACCATCACCGGTAACGGCGTAACGGGTTCGACATCAGGCGTCCAGACATTCAGATAGAGGCAATCTTCGCTGAAGCGGCCCGGATCGCCGCCGCCGGCCGCCACGCAGTAATCACGATTTTGCCAGCTGGCATCGCCCCACGCGGTGGCGTCGCGCAGCGTTTGCCACGGTACCACCGGCTGCGGCGGACGCCAGCGCAGTGCGCCAACCGGCGGCGCTGCATAAGGTATTCCTTTAAAGGTAAACAGTTCATCATCCATCAGGCCTCTGAGTTCACCTTCTGCCGTCATGATCCTCAGACGTCGTTCATTTTTCATTGCGGGTTCCTGGTAAAGCCTGATTCCATTATTTGCAGGCCTCAGTGGAATGTCTATGTTCTGCAAGCATTTGCAGATTAAGCCGAATAAGCGACCGATTCATTGAACAACTTCATCAAATTTTTTGGTTAACTGCAGCGGCGCATTCTGTTTTATGGTTGCAAGTTAACCTGGCGTGACGGAGAGACGCGATGTTTGCTGGCATCAATCAGCTGTTCACCCGGATGAGCGATCACCCGGATTTCGGTAAATTGCTGTTACGCTTAACCTTCGGCGGGCTGTTGCTGTTTCATGGCGAGTTTAAGGCGATTCATGGCGTCGGCTGGATCGCCCATCTGCTCAGCGTCAAAGGCATGCCAGGTTTCATCGCTTACGGTGCTTACATCGGGGAAATTGTGGCACCCATCATGGTCATCGTTGGCCTGCTTACGCGCCCGGCGGCCTTTATCATTGCCGTTAACATGGTAGTCGCAACGCTGCTGGTGAAAATGGGCGCACTCTGGCATCGCACCGATGTCGGCGCCTGGTCGCTGGAAACGGAAGCGCTTTACCTGCTGGGCGCGCTGGCCATCCTGTTCCTGGGTGCCGGAAAATATACGCTGGTGCGCGACGCACGCCTGCAATAATCATTAGAAAGAAAAACAGCCGGCCTGTAAAAGTGATCCTGTCACTTTTCAGGCCGCTTTTTTACGCCCTATTCCTGCACGCCGCAGCGGGCCAGACTGCGCTGTTGCGTCTGCTGATACAGCACCATCTCATCCTGCACGGTGGCACCGAGCGCGGCTTCAAAATCGGCACGACTGGCATTCCCGGCGCTGCGGGCCTGAGTCTGGTTGCCCAGATTCGACTGGAAGATGCCAGCCGCGCTCACCGGCAGAAAATCTTCGTAGACAATCGGTTCCGCCTCTAAACGTCCGGCGGCCAGCAGCTGCGCCACGGTTTCCCCGGCGCGCGGCGGCTGATGCTCGCCCTGCGGCGTCAGACGGTAGCGGAACCACGCCAGCTCCTGCTCGCGCAGCGTCTGTTCATCATCAGGAAAATCACGAAACACCGCGCTGAGGTGCTGCTGATGCTGCTGGTTATCGCTGCCGGTACCGGCCTGCGCCAGCAGCCGGTCGTACAGCGCGCGGCCTTTAGGCGTAAGCGCCGCGCCGCGCTGCTCAATTTCACCAAAGCGCGCGGTATGGGTGCCAGGCGTGCCATCATTAAAATGCACCGCCTCTTCCAGCGCTTTGAAGCTGGTCTGGCGCAGCAGAATCGGCACCGCGCGCGGCGGCGGTCCCTCAATCAGGATTTTCGGTTCGATGCCGCGCGAAGGCATCAGCGCCTGCACGCGATCGATGTCCAGCGTGCGTGGCGTCAGGTGATTGATGTGGCAACCGCGGAAGCACACGACGTCGGCAATCAGGCGATGCTGCTGGCTCAGCGCGCGGTAGGTGGCGCTGTCCACCGTGGTGTGCGCATGCCAGCGAAAGGTTTCCAGCGCCTCCTGAACAAAGCGGGCGGCATCGGCAGCGTTGAGACCGCCCTGCTGCTGATGCTGCGCGATCAGTGCCCGGCAGCCAGGCGTGAAGATGTCGCGCGCCGCCAGAATAGCCGCGGCTTTGTCGCGCAGTGCGGCATCGTTGATCAGCTCCAGCCGCAGCAGCGAGGTGAAAACGCGGAAGGGATTGCGCCGCAGCGCGCTGTCGCTGACCGGGCGAAAGGCAGTAGAGTGCACCGGCACGCCCGCCTGTGACAGATCGTAATAGCCCACCGGCTCCATCCCCATCACGGCAAACATCTGCCGCAGCGTGCTGAGCTCTGCGGCAGTGCCGACGCGAATGGCACCGTGACGCTCCACGCCGAGGCGGCTCAGCTCATCGGCGGCGGCCAGACGGTTTTTCAGCGCCGGCTGGGCTTCTAAGGTGCGTTCGTTAACGGCGGTAACCAGCTGCGTCAGGGTGCCATATTGCGGCACCTCCTGCTGGTACATGGCCGACATGGCCTGAGAGAACAGCGTGCGGATGGCATCGCGGGTGAGAAAGTTATCCATGGTCATCACCTTGGGCTAAAGGGTTGCTGCTACTGTAGATCAACCCTTTAGCGGCGGGTAACATTTTCGCGGAACTGTGATCGCCCTGTCACTCGGTGGCGCGCGGCTGGTCACCAAAGCGGCATTTCAGTACCAGCATCAGCGTGGTCAGCGCCGCCGGCAACGCCAGCAGCAGAAAGATCTGGCTAAACGACCAGCCGAGGGACAGTAGCTCAGCGCCGACGAAGGCACTGATGATCGCGCCGATGCGGCCAACGCCATGCATCCAGCTGGAGCCGGTCGCGCGGGCATGAGTGGGATAGTAACTGGCCGAGAGTGCATTCATGCCGGTGTTGGCACCGTTAAAACAGAAGCCGCTGCAGAAGGCGATGGCGCTCATCAACCCGACCTGCGCCGGGGAAAACCCGAGCGCCACGATGGCGATCCCGCCGCAAAAGTAAATGATGGCCAGCGCCAGATTGGCGTTGATGCGGTCCATCAGCCAGCCGGCAAACAGTGAGCCAACGGTGCCGCCCGCCTGATACATGGCGGTGACGATGGCCGCTTCCGTGACAGACATGCCCAGCGTGTTAATCAGCGATGGCAGCCAGCTGCCGATCAGGTAGACCAGAAACAGCCCCATAAAGTAGCCGCCCCACAGCATCAGGCTGCCAAACAGGTAGCGGGGTGAGACGACGGTGGCCACTGCACCGTGACGCGCGGCCAGCGGTTCACTGCTTTGAAAATGGCTGTCAGGCCGGACGCTGCCCGGCAGCATGCGCGCCAGAATGGCGTGAATGCGCGCAGCGGGCGCGCGCTGGCTGATGAGAAAGCGCACCGACTCCGGCAGGCCGCGCAGCAGAAACGGCAGCACCAGCAGCGGCAGCACGCCGCCCATCAGCATCACTGAATGCCAGTCATAGCGCGGCAGCAGCCACGAGGCGGCAAAACCGCCGGAGGCCGCGCCAAAGGTGAAGCCGCAGAACACCACGGTGATAATAAACGAGCGACGCCGCTCGGGCGCGTATTCGGCCACCAGCGTGCCGACGTTGGGCATCGCCGCTCCCAGCCCCAGACCGGTGAGGAAGCGGAACAGCATCATCTGTTCGATGTTTTGCGCCATGGCGGTCGCCAGCGTCCAGAGGCCAAAAAACAGCACGCTGAGCAGAATCATCACGCGGCGGCCGTAGCGATCGGCCAGCGGTCCAGCCACCATGGCACCCAGCGCCAGGCCAATCAGCGCCGCGCTAATCACCATCCCCAACTGATGATTGGTCACGCCCCAGCTGGCTTTCAGCGTCGGCGCGATAAAGCCCATTAGCGCGATATCCATGCCATCCAGCGCTACCACGACAAAGCACAGCGCAATTAAACGCTTCTGCCAGCTGCTTAACGCGCTCTGGTTGATGAGCTGGCGGACGTCAATGGCTTCAGCGCTGGTCACGGTACCACTCCTGCAGGATTATCACGAATAGGTCATCAGTTTTGGTAAAAAAAACGGCGCTTATGATAGCGCATCGTTAACAATAACGGGCAGGATTTTTAAGTGAAATTGAGAATTATTCAACGTTTTTCCCGCTAAGCTACTGATAACGCTGAATGCATAGATGCGCCCGGACGCCCGGTTATTTATAAAGCCAACCAATACAGCCACTTACTAAAACTTCTCACGCTGACCGTTTTTGTTAATATAATTTTGCAGGTAAGTTAACAGAATCTCGGTCAGCCACTTGCCGCTGACCGCTCTGACTCATTACGCTGGCGTTTATGGACAAAAATCATCTCTTTAATCAGCGCATTCGTCTGCGCCATTTACACACCTTTGTGGCAGTCGCGCAACAGGGCACGCTGGGCCGCGCGGCGGAAACCCTCAATCTGAGTCAGCCGGCGCTGTCTAAAACGCTGAATGAGCTGGAGGAACTGGCGGGCGCCCGTCTGTTTGAGCGCGGTCGCCTCGGTGCTCAGCTGACGACACTGGGAGAACAGTTCCTGACCCACGCGGTGAAAGTACTGGATGCGCTTAACCACGCCGGACAAAGTTTCAACTCGCCGGTTTCCGGACGCCCGATCGTGATCCGCCTTGGCGCCCTCACCACCGCCGCCATGGGGATGCTGCCGCAGATCCTGGATCGCTTCCACGAACAGCAGCCGAACACCACGGTACAGGTGGCCACGCTGCACAATAATGTGCTGCTGGCTGGCCTGCGCGCCGGGGAGTTTGATATTGGCATTGGCCGTATGGCGGACAGCGAAATGATGACCGGCCTGACCTACGAATTGCTGTTTCTCGAATCGCTCAAGCTGGTGGTGCGACCGGAGCATCCGCTCTTAAGTGACAACGTCACACTTTCCCGCGCCATGCAGTGGCCAGTGGTGATTTCGCCTGAAGGCACCGCGCCGCGGCGTATTGCCCAGCACATGCTGGATGAACAAGGCTGCTCGCTGCCGGGCAACTGTGTCGAAACCTCTTCCACCTCGCTGGCCCGCCAGCTGGCGCTGCGTTATGACTATGTGTGGTTTGTGCCATCCGGCGCGGTGAAGGAAGATTTAAGTCACAATGCGCTCAGCGCGCTGCCCATCGCATCGCCCGGCCCCGGGAAGGTGACCCAGCCGCCATGCCCCATCTGCAGCACCGCGCCCACCACAATAATGCCGGAGATGGCGTTGGTGACGGACATTAACGGCGTATGCAGCGCGTGACTGACGTTCCACACCACGTAATACCCGACGACGCAGGCAAGCGCGAACACGGTAAAGTGCGACAGGAATTCCGCTGGCGCGACGTTGGCCAGGCAGCCGAACAGCACCACGGCCAGCGCCAGCAGCAGATACTTGCGCCACGGCGTAGCGGGCTTCTCTGCCGCTTTTACCTGCGGCTGTGCGGCAGGTTTTGCGGCCTGTGGCGCAGCAGAGACCTGAATCGGTGGCGCAGGCCAGGTCACTTCTCCGTCACGAATTACCGTGACGCCGCGCACCACGACATCGTCAAAATCAACCACGATCTCGCCGTTTTTCTCTTTACACAGCAGCTTCAGCAGGTTCACAAGATTGGTGCCGTACAGCTGCGAGGACTGCGTTGGCAGCCGGCTCGGCAGATCGGTGTAGCCGATGATTTTGACGCCGTTGTCGCTCAGCGTGACGCGGTCGGCGACGGTCAGATCGCAGTTACCGCCGGTGGCTGCCGCGAGATCAACAATCACGCTGCCCGGCTTCATGCTGGCCACCATCTCTGCGGTGATCAGCTTCGGTGCCGGTTTGCCCGGGATCAGCGCGGTGGTGACGATAATGTCCACTTCCTGCGCCTGCGCCGCGAACAGCGCCATTTCCGCCTTGATAAAGGCCTCGGACATCACTTTGGCGTAACCGTCGCCGCTGCCCGCTTCCTCTTGAAAGTCGAGTTCAAGGAACTCGGCGCCCATACTCTGCACCTGCTCCTTCACTTCCGGACGGGTATCGAAGGCGCGCACGATGGCACCGAGGCTGCCCGCCGCGCCAATCGCCGCCAGACCGGCCACGCCAGCCCCGATGACCATCACTTTTGCCGGTGGCACTTTACCGGCGGCGGTAATTTGCCCGGTAAAGAAGCGGCCAAACTCATGGGCTGCTTCGACAATGGCACGGTAACCGGCGATGTTCGCCATCGAGCTGAGCGCATCCAGCGACTGCGCGCGCGAAATACGCGGTACGGAATCCATCGCCATTACGGTGATGTTGCGTGCGGCTAATTTCTCCAGCAGCGCCGGGTTCTGCGCTGGCCAGATAAAGCTCACCAGCGTGCTGCCCGCGCGCATCAGGACGATCTCGCTGTCGTCTGGCGCGTTCACCTTCAGCACGATGTCGGACTGCCAGACATCCTGCGGATGACTGATGCTGGCACCGGCGGCGATAAAACTGTCATCATCAAAGCTGGCGCGCAACCCGGCACCCTGCTCAACGGTGACGCTGAATCCCAGCTTAATGAGCTGCTCAACGGTCTTTGGCGTCGCTGCGACGCGGGACTCATTGGCTAACCGCTCTTTGGGTATCCCAATTAACATACTGTTTCCTTTCCATGATTAAAGGATGAGGTTCTGTAAGGGGCACATGCTTAAAAGCCGAAACGCTGTTTCAGCTTTTTATGAGCGAAATGCACTATGTAACAAAGTCTTTATAACCTACTGAAAATGCCCAGGACGATCTAGCGCCATAACGCACACTTATGACATTCCCACAGATATTCAGATGCCAGCGATGAATACCGCGGGATGCGACCAGGTTTGCGGCATTATGGAAAATAATCTGCTGTGCCTAATCGTGTCATGACGAATTAACTGTTTTTAAAAACCTATATTTAACAATGCGTTAACTATTATGGTACTAAGCGATACCGGTTAAAGCGGTAAGCTGACCAAAAAAAAGCCATAACAGCGAAAGATGACAGGCCGATGAATAAAATGCTGGGATTGTCAATGTTATGCGCATAAATTGGCTGAGACAGGCCGATTATTACATGCAATAATCAGCGGCTAATCTGTTATACATCAAGAGTCCAGCACGTTTTCGTACTCAATTTGCGTAAGGCGAAGGATCATTTTTATGAAGCTGAAGAACACCATTCTGGCGTCAACCCTGTTATCACTGCTGGCAGCCAATGCGTTTGCTGCCAAAGAGTTAACGCCAGAACAAGCGGCCGCGTTAAAACCATTCGAACGCATCAATATTAGCGGCCGTTTTAATGCAATTGGCGATGCAACAGACGCCGTGTCTAAAGCCGCCGACGCCAAAGGCGCGGACTCTTTCTACGTGCAGGGCATCAACGACAGCAACGGTAACGGTGGCAACTGGCGCGTTACCGCCGATCTGTACAAAGCCAATGCAGCGAAAGTGGAACAAAGCACGCAATACCGGATGTTCAACGGCGTGAAAGAGCTGCCTAAGGCGGAAGCATATCGCCTTGAGCCGTTTGACACCGTCTCCGTCAGCGGCTTCTTCTCCAGCCAGCCGGACGTGAACGAAGCCATCGCCAAAGCGGCGAAAAACAAAGGTGCGGCCTCCTTCTTTATTGTGCGTCAGGTGGATGCTAACAACGGTGGCAACCAGTACGTGACCGCCTACGTGTATAAAGCCGATGCCAAAGCGCGCGTGGTGCAGGATACGTCTGACTCGATTCCGGCTGATTCTGAAGCCGGCAAAGCAGCCCTGGCTGCGGGCGGCGCAGCGGCGAAGAAAGTGGCAATCCCTGGCGTTGCTTCCTCGGATACGCCGAGCACCAGCGTGGGTCGTTTCTTTGAAACCCAAAGCTCTACCGGTCAGCGTTATACTGTGACGCAGCCGGATGGCCGCAGCGTGCAGGAAGTCAATGCGATCACGGCCGCACAGATGCAGCCGTTTGACACCATCTCCTTCTCCGATCACTTCGGCACGCCAACCGAGATCTCAGAAGCCGTGGGCAAACGCGCCATCGCCAAAGGCGCGAAGTATTATCACATTACGCGCCAGTGGCAGAACCAGAGCGGCGGCAACCTGACCGTCACTGCTGACCTGTTTAAATAATCCCCGCGCAGGGCGGCGCCCGTCGCCCTGCCGTTTGCATAATCCGTGTGCAAATCTGCATAGTCTTGCATTGCCTTCACCGTTCGCTCTCCGTAAAATCTGCCGCCTGTTTTCAGGGTATTCCGTTTTAAACGGGACTGATTGCCACGTTACACTCTGGCTGAACAACTACTACCCAGCACACTCTGCTGCTCAGGAATGGCGTTTTGGATAAAAAATTAGGTCTTAGCGCGCTCACTACGCTGGTGCTCAGCTCGATGCTCGGCGCGGGCGTCTTTAGCCTGCCACAAAATATGGCGGCGGTTGCCGGTCCGGCGGCGCTGCTGATCGGCTGGCTGATCACCGGTGTCGGTATCCTCTTTCTGTCGCTGGCCATGTTGCTGCTGACGCGCCTGCGGCCGGAACTGGATGGCGGCATCTTCACCTACGCGCGCGCCGGCTTCGGCGAGCTGACCGGCTTCTGCTCGGCATGGGGCTACTGGCTGTGCGCGGTGATTGCCAACGTCTCGTATCTGGTAATTGTGTTTTCAGCGCTGAGCTTCTTTACCGATACGCCGGATCGCATCGTGTTTGGCGATGGCAACACCTGGCAGGCGATGCTTGGCGCTTCCGTGCTGCTGTGGCTGGTGCACTGGCTGGTGCTGCGCGGTGTACAGACCGCGGCCAGCATCAACCTGCTGGCGACGCTGGGCAAACTGGTGCCGCTGCTGCTGTTCGTGGTGCTGGCGCTGCTGGCGTTTAATTACGATCGCTTCCGTTTTGACTTTGACGGCGCAGCGCTCGGCCAGCCGCTGTGGCAGCAGGTTAAACAGACCATGCTGATCACCCTGTGGGTATTTATTGGCGTGGAAGGCGCAGTGGTGGTCTCTGCCCGCGCGCGCCACAAGAAAGATGTTGGGCGCGCCACGCTGCTGGCGGTGCTGGCCGCGCTGCTGGTCTACCTGCTGGTGACGTTGCTGTCGCTTGGCGTGGTGCCGCGTGCGGAACTGGCGCAGATGCGCAATCCGTCGATGGCCGGTCTGATGGAACGGCTGCTCGGTCACTGGGGCGATGCGGTGATTGCGGTTGGCCTGATTATCTCGGTGTGCGGGGCCTATCTCAGCTGGACCATTATGGCGGCGGAAGTCCCGTTCCTCGCCGCGCAGCAGGGTGCGTTTCCGCGCAGCATTGCCCGGCAGAACCGCCATAACGCGCCGGCGGCGTCACTGTGGCTGACTAACGGCAGCGTGCAGGTGTGCCTGATTCTGATCGCGGTTACCGGCGCGGATTACAACACGCTGCTGACTATCGCCTCAGAAATGATCCTCGTGCCCTATTTGCTGGTCGGTCTGTATCTGGTCAAAGTGGTACGTGGTCAGCACAAACCGCTGGCCCTGCTGACCGGTCTCGGTGCCAGCGCCTATGGACTGTGGCTGCTCTACGCCTCGGGGCCGCTGCATCTGCTGTTGTCAGTGGTGCTTTACGCGCCGGGTCTGCTGCTGTTCCTGTATGCACGACGCGGTGGCCGCGGCGATCAACCGCTGTTTGCGCTGGAGCGCATCGCCATCGTGCTGTTAATTGCCGCCTCACTGCCCGCGCTGTGGCAGCTGACGCGCTAATCAGTGTGGTTGTAAAGGAATGGAAACGCACAGCAGATCATTCTGCTGTGTCAGATTGAGTGGCTTGCGGTATTCCAGATGGATGGCGTCAAGCTGCTCAGCGGACAGCGGATAAGGCAGCTGAATATCGAAGCGGCTAATGTGCTGCTGTTCGGCCAGAGTGATCAGTCGGGCGATGTTAATTTCGTCGCTGACCTGGGTTGAAATGATTTGTAATGCTAATTCTTTCAGATGGTCGTCGCTGGCCTGTAAACTGTGCCCGGACTTGCGCGTCACCATGCCAAAAATTGGCATCACGCCGTAAATGGCATCGACAAAGCTCCAGCGTTTTTTGCAGGAAGCGGAAAGGAAGTCACTGTAGTTGAAGCAGATGCGGTCACTGTATCCGGCTGAAGCCAGCTCTTTATCAGACACCCTCGCACTCCTCCTGTTTTCAGTACGATTCCGAACCTTGCGCCAGAACGCGCCGGTAATAATGGCACATTTCACGGTGTACATACCAGTAAGACAAGGATAATTCGTGCGGTAGCGTAGAGCTCAGGACCAGGAAAAGCTATGCTGCTGACATTCTCAGCCATGACAGAGCATTATGAACAAAATTGTCTATGTGGAAGATGAGCCGGAAGTCGGCGAACTGATTGCGGCTTATCTTGGCCGCCACGATATTGAGGTGCTGGTTGAGACGCGCGGCGATCGCGCGGAAGCGACCATTCTCGCCGCCGATCCGGATCTGGTATTACTGGATATCATGCTGCCGGGCAAAGATGGCATGACGCTGTGCCGCGATTTGCGTGCGCACTGGCAGGGACCGATTGTGCTGCTGACCTCGCTCGACAGCGACATGAACCACATTCTGGCGCTGGAGATGGGCGCCAATGACTATATTCTGAAAACCACGCCGCCGGCGGTGCTGCTGGCGCGTCTGCGGCTGCATCTGCGCCAGGCGCACGTGGCCAAACCGGAAGCCGCACCCGCCGTGCAGAGCTCGCAAAAGGTGCTGCGGTTTGGTTCGCTCACCATTGATGCGCTCAACCGCCAGGTGATCCTGTTCGACGAACCCATAACCCTTTCGACCGCCGATTTTGATCTGCTGTGGGAGCTGGCGAGCCACGCCGGAGAAATTCTCGACCGTGACGCGCTGCTGAAAACCCTGCGCGGCGTGAGCTATGACGGCATGGATCGCAGCATCGACGTCGCCATTTCACGCCTGCGCAAGAAACTGTACGACAGCGCCACCGAGCCGTTCCGCATCAAAACCATCCGTAACAAAGGCTATCTGTTCGCGCCGCAGGCCTGGGATACCCGCTCCTGATGAGAAAGCTCTTCATTCAGTTCTATCTGCTGCTGTTCGTCTGCTTCCTGGTGATGACGCTGCTGGTGGGTCTGGTGTACAAATTCACCGCCGAGCGCGCCGGACGCCAGTCGATGAACGACCTGATGGCCAGCTCGCTGTTTCTGATGCGCAGCGAACTGCGTGAGATCCCGCCGCGCGACTGGAATAAAACCATCCGCAACCTCGATCTCGATTTATCCTTTGAGCTGCACATCGAACCGATGAGCAAGTATCAGCTGGACGAAGCCGACATGAAGCGGCTGCGCGCCGGTGAAATCGTCGCCCTCGACGATCAGTACACCTTCCTGCAGCACATCCCGCGCAGCCACTATGTGCTGTCGGTCGGACCGATTCCTTACCTGTTTTATCTGCACCAGATGCGCATCCTTGATATCGCCCTGCTGGCGTTTATTGGTATGTCGCTGGCGCTGCCGGTGTTCATCTGGCTGCGCCCGCACTGGCAGGAGATGCAGCGGCTGGAGAAAGCGGCTCAGCGCTTTGGTCGCGGCGAGCTTGACGTGCGCACCCATTTTGAAAATACCTCCAGCCTGCACAGCCTTGGCGTGGCGTTCAACCAGATGGCGGACAACATCAATACGCTGGTGGCGAGTAAAAAACAGCTGATTGACGGTATCGCGCACGAACTGCGCACGCCGCTGGTCCGGCTGCGTTACCGGCTGGAGATGAGTGAAAACCTCAGCGCGGCAGAATCCGCAGCGCTGAACCGTGACGTCGGCCAGCTGGAGAGCCTGATTGAGGAGCTGCTGACCTATGCGCGCCTCGACCGGCCGCGCGTTGACCTCAATCTGCAATCTTTCGATCTGGCCCAGTGGCTGCGCGTGCACATCGCTGACGTGCAGACCATGAATCCGCAGACGCACATTACGCTGGATATTCCGCAGCTGGAAAACATTGGCGCGGCAGATACGCGCCTGATGGAGCGGGTGCTGGATAACCTCGTTAATAACGCCCTGCGCTATGCGCAGCAGCGGCTGCGCGTCAGCCTGTGGTTTGACGACGCCATCGGCAATCTGCAGGTTGAAGATGATGGTCCGGGCATTCCGCCGGATGAACGCCAGCGGGTATTCGAGCCTTTCGTACGGCTCGATCCCAGCCGCGATCGCGCCACCGGCGGCTGCGGACTCGGTCTGGCGATTGTGCACTCGATAGCCCAGGCGCTGCAGGGCCAGGTCTCGATTGAGAGCAGTCCGCTGGGCGGCGCCTGCGTGCGCTTCTGCTGGCCGGTTGATCTCCCCCTGCGCGACGTGACGTCGCGCTTACCTTCATAAGGAGCTTGTTACATGACTGCAGCTTATCAGGAACTTAGCCGCACTTTTCAGCGCCTGGCGCGTTTTGGCCATCTGGGCGCGATTGCCGGCGTGGATATGCAAACCACCATGCCGCCGGGCGGCAGCCAGGCGCGTGGAGAAGCGATGGCGGAGCTGAGCGTATTTATGCACGAGCTGCTGACCGACAAGCGCCTCGGCGGGCTGTTTGACGCCGCCGGGCAGGAGTCGCTGAACGATGTGGAACAGGCCAATCTGGGCGAAATGCAGCGCGCGTGGCGCCAGGCAACGCTGCTGCCGGCCTCGCTGGTGGAAGCCAAATCGCTGGCCGGCTCGCGCTGTGAACACGCGTGGCGCAGTCAGCGTCCGGCCAATGACTGGCAGGGCTTCAGCGCTAACCTGAAAGAAGTGGTGAAGCTGAGCCGCGAAGAGGCTCAGCTGCGCGCCGATGCGCTCGGCGTATCACGCTACGATGCGCTGCTGGATGTGTTTGAGCCAGGCATGACCAGCGCGCAGCTCGACAGTACTTTTGGCGATCTGAAAAGCTGGCTGCCGGATCTGCTGCAAAAAGCGGTAGCCCGCCAGCAGGCAACGCCGATTGCCCAGCCGGTCGGCCCCTTCGCCATCGAATCACAAAAGCAGCTCGGCCTGAGCGTGATGGCGACATTAGGGTTTGATTTTAATCACGGCCGACTGGACGTGAGCGCGCACCCGTTCTGCGGCGGCGTACCGGAAGATGTGCGTATCACCACACGCTACAACGAAAACGATTTTCTCAGCGCGCTGATGGGCGTGATCCACGAAACCGGCCATGCGCGCTATGAGCAGAATCTGCCACAGCAGTGGCGCGGACAGCCGGTGGCGCTGGCGCGCTCGACCGCGATGCATGAATCGCAGAGCCTGTTTATGGAGATGCAGCTGGGGCGCAGTCACGCCTTCCTGCAGCATATTCATCCCCAGGTGGTGGCGCTGATGGGCGACCAGCCGGCGCTGGAGCGCAACAACTTTATTCGGCTGACACAGCGCGTGAAGCCGGGCTTTATTCGCGTCGATGCCGATGAGCTGAGCTATCCGGCCCACGTGATTTTACGTTACGAAATCGAGCGGGCGCTGATTGAAGGCGAGATTGAAGTCGAGGATATTCCGGCGCTGTGGGATGAAAAAATGCAGCAGTCGCTGGGTATTGATACGCGCGGCAACTATCGCGACGGCTGTATGCAGGATATTCACTGGACCGACGGTGCCTTCGGCTACTTCCCGACCTACACGCTGGGCGCGATGTACGCCGCTCAGCTGTTCCAGGCGGTAAAGCGCGCCATTCCGCAGGTGGACGAATTGATTCAGCAGGGTGAACTGCAACCGGTGTTTGACTGGCTGCAGCAGAACATCTGGCAGCACGGCAGCCGCTTCCCGACGCAGCAGCTGCTGATCAATGCCACTGGCGAAGCGCTTAATCCACACTATTTCCGTCAGCATCTGGAACAGCGTTATCTCTCTGCCTGATCCGTGCGGCGGCCTGCCCGGCCGCCGTTTTTTCCACGGAGAGTGATCCGCACTTATCCCCGCCCTGCCCGGTTTTCCTGCTTTGTACAATCCGTTACACGCCGATACCATTCCCTCACTGAAGGCGCGAATTGTTTTACATATAGTGCATTCACCGGCCCCGCAGTGGGCTACACATGAAAAAATAGTTCGAGGGTTTTGCAATGAAAAAATTATTTGCGTTGGTGATCGCCGCTGCTATGGGTCTGTCTTCTGTAGCCTTCGCTGCTGAGACAACAACTGCTGCTCCTGCTGCTGCTGCAACTACCGCTGCACCGGCTAAGCACAAAGCTGTTCACCACAAAAAAGCCGCTGCTCAGAAAGCGCAGGCTGCCAAAAAGCACAAGAAAGTAGAGAAGAAAGCACCAGCGGCTCAGAAAGCGCAGGCGGCTAAAAAGCACCACAAGAAAGCCACCAAACCAGCTGCTCAGAAAGCCCAGGCCGCTAAAAAGCACCACAAGAAAGCCACCAAGCCAGCGGCTCAGAAAGCCCAGGCTGCTAAAAAACACCACAAAGCCACTAAGCCAGCTGCACAGAAAGCTCAGGCTGCTAAAAAGCACCACAAAAAAGTAACCAAACCAGCTGCTCAGAAAGCTCAGGCTGCTAAAAAGCACCACAAAGCGAAAAAAGCTGCTAAATAAGGTTGCCTTGCGCGCCAACACCGCATTAATGATTGAAAACACCCGGTTCTGCCGGGTGTTTATTTACTGGAGTAGCGAAAAATGGTGCGTCGCTATCGCTTCGAAATTATCCTGATTGTCATGATTCTGTGCGGCATTATTGCGGCCAGCTTTTTTATCTAGTCGTTGTAGCGTGCTGATTACTCCAATATTTCTCCCTTTTTTACCGCTCACCGACTATAGTTATCGCTCAAGCGTGATGACCATAACCTCTATTTATTCTCGCCATTGAGAGAACTATGCGCCTGGCTATCCTGTTATTTGTAGGTCTTTTTAGCTTTAACCTCACAGCACATGCCGATGATGAAGACGGCCCCAGCCCGGAAGAGATTAAGACCCTGTTCTTCGGCAAAGATCATCGTAAAGCCATTACCGACGTCAGTGCGGCGCCGTGGGATGCCATTGGTCAGTTAGAGACGGAAAGCGGCAATCTATGCAGTGCCACTTTGATTTCGGCCCATCTGGCGCTAACGGCCGGACACTGCTTACTGACGCCCCCGGGCAAATTCGACAAGCCGGTCGCGCTGCGCTTTATGGCAGGTGCCAAAGGCTGGCGCTACGAAATTCATGATATCGACGCGCGCGTTGAGCCTTCGCTGGCGCGGCGTCTGCAGGCGGATGGTGAAGGCTGGATCGTGCCGCCAGACGCGGCACCTTACGATTACGGCCTGGTGATTCTGCACAATCCGCCGTCCGGTATCGTGCCGATTCCGCTGTTTGACGGTTCGCGCAGCGATTTAACCGCCGCGCTGAAAACCACCGACCGCAAAGTGACACAGGCCGGTTATCCCGCTGACCATCTGGATACGCTCTACTCGCACAGCGATTGCCTGATCACCGGCTGGGCGCAGCGTGCCGTGCTGTCGCACCAGTGCGACACCCTGCCCGGCGACAGCGGCTCTCCGCTGCTGCTGAAGCGCGACGGCGAGTGGCAGCTGATTGCGGTACAGAGCTCGGCGCCGGCACCGGCCGATCGCTATCGCGCCGATAACCGCGCCATCGCCGTTACATCCTTTAAAGACAAGCTGGAAGCGCTGGCGCAATAAGTCAGCTCAGCTGCTCCATCGCCTGCAGAATACGTTTGTCGGAGATGGGATACGGCGTGCCCAGCTGCTGCGCAAAATAACTGATGCGCAGCTCTTCCAGCATCCAGCGGATCGCCTGTACCTCTTCATCGTCCTGACGCTGCGGCGGCAGCTTGTTACGCCAGCTTTGCCACGCCTGCTCTACCGCCTGCACTTTCAGCATCCGCGCCCGATCGCTGTGCGGATCAACCGGCAGCTTCTCCAGCCGGCGCTCAATACCGTGCAGATAGCGCAGTGTGTCGCCCAGCCGCTGATAGCCGTTGCCGGTGACAAAACCGCGATACACCAGGCCGCTCAGCTGCGTTTTGATATCCGCCAGCGCCAGTGCCAGCGTCATGTCCACCCGTCCCTTAAGGAACTTGTTGATGTTGAACACGCTGGTGAGAATCTGCTCGACCTGGCTGGCGATGGTCACCACCGTGTCGTTCAGTTCAGCGCGTACTTTATCGCGCAGCTGCTCGAAGTTTTCCTGCTGCCACGCCGGGCCACCGGCGTCCGCCATCAGCTTGTCCACGCCGCAGGCGATACAGTCATCAATCAGCTCCAGCACTTTGCCGTACGGATTAAAATAGAGTCCGAGCTTGGCTTTGTTTGGCAGCTTCTCGTGCAGATACTTGATCGGCGAAGGGATGTTCAGCAGCAATAACCGCCGCTGGCCGCGCCACATCATCTTCTGCTGCTCGCGTTCACTGTCAAACAGGCGAATCGCGACGCTGTCTTTTTCATCCACCAGCGCCGGCCAGGCTTTGACCTGATAGTTGCCGCGCTTCTGCTCGTAGCTTTGCGGCAGATCGCCGAAGCTCCACAGATGCAGCCCGCGCTGTTCCAGCCCGTCATCCGCCACGTTGGACAGCGTTTCCTGCACCTTGCCCTTCAGCACCTGCTTCAGCTGATGCAGGTCTTTGCCTTCCTGCAGCTTCCGGTTGTGCTCATCCACCACGCGGAAGGTCATTTTCAGGTGATCGGGCACCTGATCCCACTGCCAGGCGTCGCGCTCAATGGTGACGCCAGACATGCGGCGGAACTCACGCTCCAGCGCATCCAGCAGCGGCTGCTCCAGCGCCGTCACGCGGCCAAGAAAGGCTTCGGCGTAGTTGGGTGCCGGCACAAAGTTGCGTCGCACCGGCTTGGGCAGCGACTTGATTAGCGCGATGATCAGCTCGCGGCGCACGCCAGGGATCTGCCACTCGAAACCGGCTTCGTCGACCTGGTTAAGCAGCGGCAGCGGGATGTGCACCGTCACACCATCCGCATCGGCCCCCGGTTCGAACTGGTAGCTGAGCTTCAGTTTCAGGTTGCCCTGATACCAGAAGTTCGGGTAATCCAGCTGGCTGACCTTCTCCGCGCCGTCTTTGATCAGCATTTGCTTATCAAAGCTCAGCAGATCCGGATTGTCCTTACTGGCCTGTTTCCACCAGCTGTCAAAGTGCCGCGCTGAGACCACCTCGCTGCCAATGCGGCGATCGTAAAACGCAAACAGCGTCTCGTCATCGACTAAAATGTCGCGCCGCCGCGATTTGTGCTCCAGATCCTCGATTTCACTGCGCAGTTTCAGGTTATTGCGGAAGAAGGCGTGACGCGTCTGCCAGTCGCCTTCCACCAGCGCATGACGGATAAACAGCTCCCGGCTGAGTTGTGGATCGATGCGGCTGTAATTGACCTTACGCGCCTGCACAATCGGCAGCCCGTACAGCGTGACTTTCTCGGTGGCCATGACTGCGCCCTGCGCTTTCTCCCAGTGCGGTTCACTGTAGCTGCGCTTCAGCAGATGCTGGGCCAGCGGTTCGATCCACTCCGGATCGATGCGCGCCGCAACGCGGCCCCACAGGCGACTGGTTTCCACCAGTTCCGCCACCACGGTCCATTTTGGTGGCTTCTTAAACAGCCCGGAACCGGGGAAAATAGCGAAACGCGCGTTGCGTGCGCCGGTAAACTCCTGCTTTTCCGCATCTTTCTGACCGATGTGTGACAGTAGACCGGTGAGCAGCGCGCAATGCACTTCGCGATACGGTGCCGGCTCGCTGTTAAGCGGCATGCCCAGTTCCCGCACCACCTGACGCAGCTGGGTGTAGATGTCCTGCCATTCGCGCACGCGCAGGTAATTGAGATAATCGCTTTTACACTGGCGGCGGAACTGGTTGCCGGACAGCGCTTTCTGCTGTTCCTGCAGGTAGTTCCACAGATTAACAAAGGCGAGAAAATCCGACTCTTTGTCAGCAAAACGCCGGTGTTTCTCGTCAGATGCCTGCTGTTTCTCCACCGGACGCTCGCGCGGATCCTGAATCGACAGCGCAGCGGCAATAATCATCACTTCGCGCACGCAGCCAAATTTCTGCGCTTCCAGCACCATGCGCGCCAGGCGCGGATCGACCGGCAGCTGCGCCAGACTGCGCCCGGACGGCGTCAGTTTGTACGCACCTTCCTCGCTCAGGGTGATCGCGCCGAGCTCCTCCAGCAGGCGCACGCCGTCCTGAATATTGCGCTTATCCGGCGCTTCGACGAACGGGAATGCGGCGATGTCGCCCAGTCCAAGCGCCGTCATCTGCAAAATTACCGACGCCAGGTTGGTACGCAGAATTTCCGGGTCAGTAAACGCCGGGCGGCTGAGGAAATCATCCTCTGAATAAAGGCGGATACAGATCCCTTCCGACACGCGGCCGCAGCGCCCTTTGCGCTGGTTAGCCGACGCCTGCGAGATCGGCTCGATCGGCAGTCGCTGCACTTTGGTGCGGTAGCTGTAACGGCTAATGCGCGCGGTGCCGGGATCGATGACATATTTAATGCCCGGCACGGTGAGCGAGGTCTCAGCGACGTTGGTCGCCAGCACAATGCGGCGGCCGCTGTGCGCCTGGAACACCCGGTTCTGTTCGGCGTTGGACAGGCGCGCATAGAGCGGCAGAATCTCGGTGTGCGGTAAATCGCGCTTCATCAGCGCATCGGCGGTATCGCGAATTTCGCGCTCACCGCTCATGAAGATTAGGATATCGCCGCGCCCTTCGCTGCTCAGTTCGTCAACCGCATCGAAAATTGCCTGCAGCTGATCGCGCTCGGTGTCTTCGGCATCTTCTACCACCGGACGATAGCGTACATCGACCGGATAAGTGCGGCCCGAAACCTCGATTACCGGGGCATTATTGAAGTGGCGCGAAAAGCGCTGCGGATCGATGGTCGCGGAGGTGATGATCACTTTCAGATCGGGACGACGCGGCAGCAGCTCGCGCAGGTAACCCAGCAGGAAATCGATGTTCAGACTGCGTTCATGCGCTTCATCGATGATGATGGTGTCATACTGCAGCAGCAGACGATCCTGCTGAATTTCCGCCAGCAGAATACCGTCGGTCATCAGTTTGACCTGGGTAGTTTCGCTGACCTGATCGTTAAACCGCACCTTATAACCGACGGTGCCGCCGGGCGTGGTTTCCAGCTCTTCGGCAATGCGGTTCGCCACGGTGCGTGCCGCCAGGCGACGCGGCTGCGTATGCCCAATCAGCCCTTTCACACCGCGCCCGAGCGCCAGACAGATCTTTGGCAGCTGGGTGGTTTTACCTGAGCCGGTCTCACCGGCGACAATCACTACCTGATGATCGCGAATCGCGTCGGCGATGTCCTGCTGCTTCTGGCTGACCGGCAGATTGTCCGGAAACGTAATGCGCGGCGTCGCGGCGGCGCGCTGCGCCACGCGCTGTTCTGCCGCGGCAAACACCGGCTCCAGCTCAGCCATAATTTCCTGCTGCGCAGCGGGATTTTTCACCTTTGCCGCACCGTGCAGACGACGCTGCAGCGCTTTGCGGTCGCGCAGCATCAGGTTATCGAGCCGCGACCAGAGGGGGGCCAGAGGTGACGTAACGGATGATGACATAGTGATGAATTACCTGTTGTTGCAGTGAGCCGGCACTGCGGCTCGGCGCCGGGCAGAATTTTCCGGCGGATTCAATCGATTAATGCCCGCCATCTTAGCACAGATTGGAACATCTCACCTGACCGGACGTGCCACCTTATTCAATAATTTCGAACATAGGCCTCGAAATATTGCGCTTTTACCTGCGGGATGAACTCCGTAGAGTGTAACGCATTGAGCGGTAAGCCAACCGCGTAACGTACAGGAAAATACCATGAGCAAAGTTTTAGTTCTGAAATCAAGCATCCTTGCCGGTTACTCACAGTCTAACCAGCTGGCAGACTTCTACGCTGATGAAGCCCGCGCCAAAGGCGACGAAGTCACGGTACGCGATCTGGCTGCCCAGCCGATTCCGGTACTGGACGGTGAACTGGTTGGCGCCCTGCGTCCTTCAGACGCGCCGCTGTCGCCACGTCAGCAGGACGCGCTGGCCCTGTCCGATGAACTGATTGCTGAACTGCAGGCGCACGATACCGTGGTTATCGCCGCTCCGATGTACAACTTCAACATTCCTACTCAGCTGAAAAACTACTTTGACCTGATTGCCCGTGCCGGCGTCACCTTCCGCTACACCGAAGCAGGCCCGGAAGGTCTGGTGAAAGGCAAACGTGCGGTGATCCTCTCCAGCCGTGGCGGCATTCACAAAGACACCCCGACTGATCTGCTGACCCCTTACGTGAAACTGTTCCTCGGCTTCATCGGCATCACCGACGTTGACTTCGTGTTCGCCGAAGGCATTGCTTACGGTCCGGAAGTGGCAACCAAAGCCGCCAGCGATGCCAAAGACGCCATCAAACAGATTGTTGCTGCGTAATCATCATTAAAACAATGCTATCTGTCTTGCCGGGCCCGAGTGCCCGGCTTTTTTATGCCTGCGCTGTCGTGGAAGCAGTTATTTCTGCACCCACTGGCCATTTATCCCGCGCACATATTCGCCGCTGCCGGCACGGTTAACCAGCTTCTCGCCGGCGATGCGCGCCACCTCGGCGGTGGTGAGGTTGTTCTGCTGCGCCACGCGCTGATACTGCTGGCTGCGGCCGTCATTGATGCGCTTAACCAGCGCCAGCGTCTCGTCATCCTGCTGACGGGCGGCGATGTAACCGCTCAGCGTTTCGCCCACGCGCCCCTGCTGGCGCGCCTGATCCAGCGTCAGCGCCCAGGCCGACGGCACCAGCAAAAACGCCAGCAACAGTGCTATCCCCTTGCGTTTCATCGAGCCTCTCCTCAAAACAGTCCGCTCTGATTCTTCAGCAGCGCTTCGACGTCTTTATCCACCTTGATGTGGATTTCATGTTCGATTTTTACGTTCATGTTGATGGTGATTGGCTCTTTGGGTGCGGCGACTTCGATGCGCGGCACACAGCCCAGCAGCGGCAGTCCCGCTGTCAGCACCAGTAATGCCCTCAGGCTCATGGTTTCGGGTCCTTGTTGGATGGCAGGGTGGCGTTTTGCTCCACCCAGGATTGCAAATTATCGCCAAAGCGCAGACTGCGCCACAGCTGGAACAGGTTTTCCTGATGACGGTAATTAAGATTGACGGACTGGCGGCGGTTACTGAACTGGCTGGTGCCTTTCACCTCGCTTTGCAGAATCAGGTTACCGAAGTTATCCAGATCCAGCGTCGCCCACGAACGGGCAATCTCCATGTAGCGCAGCCAGTCCATCGCCGCCCCGGCGGCCACGTTATTGCTGACAATCGCATCCGCCATGTCTTTGTCCATGCGGAATGTCAGCGGGCCACTGTTGGCGATCCAGCCCTTTTCGATCAGCCAGTGCGGATTGTTCACCCACAGCGGCAATTCGCCATTCACTTTACCGGACATGGCAAACTGCTTCGGCTTGAGCGCCGTCACCAGCCGGCTGAGATCAATGTCACGCAGCGAAATCCGCGCCGGCTGATGCTGCGGTAAACGCAATGCTGGCATGCTGACGTGCCCGCCGAGCAGATCGAGATTGACGTTGCTGAGCGTCAGCGGCTGGCGCTCCTGCCACGGATAGTGGCCCTGCAGATCCGCGGTAATGTTCTGCAGCGCAAACTGGTTCTTCACTTCGGCGATGCGCAGCGACACCGGCCCGCGGCGCCCCAGCTGCCACTGATGATCTTTCAGGCGGAACGGCAGGGTAAAATCGATGCCGTTGATTTCACTGTCCGGCATCCACACGCTGCCCTGTTTCACCGCCCAGAAACCGCCCGCCTCAAACCCCTGGCCGCTGGCGGCGGAAAAGGCCATCTGCGCGCGCAGCTCGCCAGACTGGATACGCATCTTCAGATCGCTGCTCAGCAGCGGCTGAAAGACGCTGAGCGACTGCGCCGGCCACCAGGCTTCGCCGCGCAGCCGCTCGCCGTCCCAGCGGCCATGCACGCGCAGCGGTCCGATGTCTTCCGCGGTGAGCTGACCGCGCCACAGAAAATGTCCTGGATCGCGCCCTTTGGCATCGAAACGCAGTTCGGACGGCGGCAGCCAGCCACCGTAGCTGAAGCGCGTCTGGCCGGAACGCAGCGCAAACCCGCCGTTAAACGCCGGCTGTGCCACATCGCGCTGCCAGCGCACCGGCGCGGTCAGCGTCAGGCGCGGCTTATCCACCTGCACCATGCCGTACGCCAGCTGATCGAACCCGGTGTTCAGCGTATCGAGGCTGATCAGGGTGTCGTACCAGCTACCGGTGCCCTTCACATCCCATTTGGCGCTAAGCGGCGCCATCACGCCTTCGCCCCAGTAACGCCAGTTCCAGCGTCCGCTGTCTGGCCAGAAGTCGCTGGCGCGCCCGTCGAGGTGCAGCCTGAAGCGGCCGAAACTGGGGTCGTGCGCGTTGAGAATCGCCTGTAACCGGCCGTTGATGCCGCTCGAGGCCACGCTGACGCCGGCCAGCGGCCAGCGCGCTTCATCTACTTCCAGCGTCGAGAGTAAGCGTCCGCGCAGGCGCAGCAGTGCGCCCGGCTGCAGGCTGAGCTGCGGATCGCTGAGCATGCCATGTAATTGTCCGGGAATGGTGCCGTACAGTTGCAGGTCGGCAAACTTGCTTTCGCCGGTTAACTGGAACGGCAGTGCGCTGTCAGTCAGGCTCAGCTTGCCCGGCCCAACGCTCAGTACCAGGTTGCCTTTCCCGCCGCGTCCGGCGGTCAGTAAATTGAAGCGGCCGCGGATCTGCGTCTGTTCCAGCCCCTGCTGCCAGTCATCCAGTGTCAGCGCCACGCCGCCCGACAGCGGCTGCGACCCGAACGGCCAGCGCCAGTGACCGGCAGTGATGCGGATTTGCTGCGCATCGACCTGCCACGGCAGCTGCAACAACGGCTGTGGTTCCTGTTGCTGGCGCACCACCAGTTCGCCCTGCTGCTGCTGCCAGTTAAGCGTCAGCGCCAGCGGCTGCGGCCACTGCGTCAGGTTAAGCGCACCGCTGAGCTCACCCGCCACCGGCAGGCCATCGGCAAAAGTCGGCAGCGTCAGATTGCCATGCAGTTCGACCGGTTGCGGCAGTATGGGATGGCTGAGCTGCAGCTGATCAATGTGCAGCTGCTGCCCCTGCAGGCGCGCGGCGACGCGCAGGTTGTCGCCCTGATAACGCAGCTGCTGAAGGTCTTTGTCTAAAGTCAGATCGAAGCGGCCGGCATATTGCTGCCATGGCAAAATACTGAGCTGTTGCAGATGGATATCCGCGCCGGGCAGCATCTGCTGCCACTCTGCGAGGCTGCGCGGCGCATCGCGCGTGGCACTGTGCGGCAGCGCCTGCAGACAATCGCTGTTGAGCGCCACCTCGCGCGCATCAAGCTGCCAGCGCTGTTGCGTCCGGCCAAGCCCCACGTCGGCGACCTGCGCCAGCAGGCAGTCACCGGCCAGATAGCGCACATCAGGAAATACCAGCCGGCCCTGCTGCCAGTGCGGCGCGCCGTGTAGCTCGACGCGGGTGTTTTCCGGCAGCCAGATACCTGCCAGCCGCGGCAGCCAGTGCGTCAGCGTCAGCAGCAATCCCAGCAGCAGCAGTATCAGCGCCAGTAGCGCAGCAAGTAGTCGACGGAGGCCCCGCGTCATGGCTGTTAACGTTCCTGTTCTTTACCCAATCCTGACAGAGATGATGGCATGTTACGCCCGGCAAATGAAGGCGTTACCGCTTTAGTCTGGCTGAAGAACAGCAAAATGACGCGGAAAACGTTATCCTGATGTGATACCGACGTAACATTTTTCAGGAGCGAAACAATGAAAGTTGCGGTTTACAGCACCAAGCATTACGACCAGAAATACCTCGAGCACGTTAACGAAGGCTACGGATTTGAGCTGCAGTTTTTTGACTTCCTGCTGAGCGAAACCACGGCGAAAAACGCCGCTGGCTGTGATGCGGTCTGTATCTTCGTTAACGATGACGGCAGCAAAGCGGTGCTGGAGGAGCTGGCGGCGCTGGGCGTGAAATATATCGCGCTGCGCTGTGCCGGTTTCAACAACGTCGACCTCGACGCCGCAGCCGCGCTGGGACTGCAGGTGGTGCGCGTGCCCGCTTACTCGCCGGAAGCGGTAGCGGAACACGCGGTAGGCCTGATGATGACGCTTAACCGTCGCATTCACCGCGCTTACCAGCGCACGCGCGATGCCAACTTCTCGCTGGACGGCCTGACCGGCTTCAACATGCACAATAAAACCGCTGGCGTGGTCGGCACCGGCAAGATTGGTGTGGCGACGATGCGCATCCTGAAAGGTTTTGGTATGCGTCTGCTGGCGTACGATCCGTACCCAAGTGACGCCGCGCTGGCGCTCGGGGCGGAATATGTTGATTTGAAAACGCTGCTGGCGGAGTCCGATGTCATCACCCTGCACTGTCCGCTGACGCCGGAAAACCACCATCTGCTCAATGCGCAGGCGTTTAGCCAGATGAAAGATGGGGTGATGATTATCAATACCAGCCGCGGTGGGCTGATTGATTCACAGGCGGCGATTGAGGCGCTGAAACAGCAGAAAATCGGCTCGCTCGGCATGGACGTGTATGAGAACGAACGCGACCTGTTTTTTGAAGACAAGTCGAATGACGTGATTCAGGACGACGTGTTCCGCCGCCTGTCGGCCTGTCACAACGTGTTATTTACCGGCCATCAGGCCTTTCTCACCGCCGAAGCGCTGACGGCGATTTCAGAAACCACGCTCAGCAATTTACAGCAGCTGGCGCGCGGGGAAACCTGTGCAAATCAGGTGAAGGCGTAACGTTCTGCGCCTGCGTTAGCGGGCGCAGGCACCGCCGATCAGTGCCTGTTCATCGCAGCGACGACCGTTAGCCAGCTGACACATCCCGATGCGTGAACCGTCTAACTGACGCGAGAACGCCAGTGTGCCGCCTGCGCTGTTGCAGTTGGCTTCTGCCATGGACGACATCACGACGTGCGGCTGCACGTGCGCGGCGGTGGCCTGTTGCGGCGGTTCATTGTCGCTGTTGCTGCTGCAGGCAGAGAGTAACAGCGCTGCGCCGGCCAGCAGTAAAGTTGCGGCTTTCATCGGTCGGGCTCCGGGAGTGTGAGCGGAAAAGTCGCACCAGCATATGTCAGCAGCGGTGCGCGATCGATAGGCGACACAGCTTTTTACAAAATTTAATATCGTCGTTGGCAAGCAGAATTATCCTGATTGCAGCGTTTTGCCTCTTTCTCTGCCTGTTCATACGCAACATCAATCAATAAGGAGGAAGGATGTTAGCCGACATGCTCATCCGCATCGCGTTAGCCGGAATACTGGGCGGACTGATTGGCCTGGAGCGCCAGATGCGCGCTAAAGAAGCGGGCCTGCGCACCCACATTCTGGTCGGCATTGGCAGCGCCATGTTCATGCTGGTGTCAAAATATGGCTTTGCCGATATGCTGACTAACGACCATGTGGCGCTGGATCCCAGCCGTATTGCGGCGCAGGTGGTCAGCGGCATGGGCTTTCTTGGCGCCGGCACCATCATCATTCAAAAGCAGATTGTGAAAGGCCTGACGACCGCCGCCGGCCTGTGGGTGACCGCCGCGATTGGCCTGGTGATCGGTAGCGGCATGTACGAAATCGGTATTTACGGCACGGTGCTGGCGCTGGTGGTGCTGGAAACGTTCCGCCGAATCAGCCACTGGCTGATTGGCCGCCATCACACTCTTATCGTCCATCTCAAAGCCAAAAGCGTACCGCTGGTGTTGCTGGTACTGCAGCGCGAAAATTTGCGCTATGGCCACATCGCTGTAGTCAATCGTAACGAAGAGAGCGGCCTGTGCGAGCTGAGCGTTGAGGTGACGTTGTCACGCAGATTTCCTATGCACAGCATTTATGACAAAGTGATGGAAATCAAAGGCGTGCAGTCGCTGGAAATGGTTTGACTGCGCTGGCGCTGGCGGGTTAACCGCTGCCGTGGAGGGAAGATAAAAAGCCCGGCACTGAAGGCCGGGCGGCTGGGTTAGCAGGGTTTGAGTTGTCCAATCGCCATTTCAACAGCGCGATTGGGCGCGCCGGTTAATTCCCGATAGCGCAGTTGCAGGTTCCGCAACTCGCTGGCCAGCACCTCTTTTTCGGTAGCGGCACCGCGCTGCGCCAGTTCCAGATAGCATTGCCCCACCAGCCGGCACGCCTCCTCAAACACCATATCGTACGTTTGCATTATTCCTCTCCTCACCTTTAAAAACTAAAAAAAGCGCTGAATCCATCCTGTCAGCGCAGTGAGAAGAAATCTTTACCCAGATCAATAAATATGCAGTTACCGCTGGCAAAATGTGCGCAATGGTAGCCGACTGCGGCGCTGCGTGATTAAGACGGATCCTTTTTGTCGTCATCGCTGGCGCTGCTCACACCGGTAATACCTTCCAGCGCCTGCTGGTTGATGACATCATCGGCGCTGTCAACCGCACGCGAAATCGTCAACAGATCCTGGAACTCGCTCAGCAGAATAGCGGCGTCCGACTTAAGCATATCGTCAGCCTCGGCTGACTCAATCACCATGTTGATGGCTTTGTTGGCGCTTTCAATAACTTCAGTGACACCGCCTTTCTTACTGACGGCCAGTACCAGCGCACCGATCAGCAGCGACTGAGCCTCAACGCGCGCGGTCAACTGCTTGGTGGTGGCATCAATTTGTGAAATCTTCGCCAGCATGCTTAACACAACATTTTTCATCGCTTATTCCTCCCTGGGGAAGCAGGCAGTGTACCGCTTGCCAAATCCGCGACAAACTAAAAATTGTGAATAGCGCAACAGGTCTCTGAGCGCGATCGCGCGGCGCACAGAGCGCATCACTGGCAAACCCATAAATCGTGCTGGAATTTGGCGCTGTAATCCGTACCATACGCCACAGACTTTTCCTGCTGACTGCGGTCAGCCGGCACCCATAAAGGCCAGCGCAGCGACCCACAGCGTGCGCGGACACGGTTAATGCAGGCCTGACCAGGGCCGCATCAACGCGACATCCGCAGCTGACCAGCGATCACCGAGACCGAAATTCATGTCTGAACATCAAGAAGTTAATAAAAAAGAGCAGTACAACCTGAACAAACTGCAGAAGCGCCTGCGCCGTAACGTCGGTGAAGCGATTGCGGATTTCAACATGATTGAGGAAGGCGATCGCATCATGGTGTGCCTGTCCGGCGGTAAAGACAGCTACACCATGCTGGAAATTCTGCGTAACCTGCAGCAGAGCGCGCCGGTCAACTTTTCGCTGGTGGCAGTGAATCTTGACCAGAAACAGCCGGGATTCCCGGCACACGTGCTGCCGGCTTACCTCGACACGCTGGGCGTGGAGTATCAGATCGTCAACGAAGACACTTACTCCATCGTTAAAGAGAAGATCCCGGAAGGCAAAACCACCTGCTCGCTCTGTTCGCGCCTGCGTCGCGGTATTCTTTACCGTACCGCCACTGAACTGGGCTGCACCAAGATAGCCTTAGGTCACCACCGCGATGACATCCTGCAGACGCTGTTCCTCAACATGTTTTACGGCGGCAAGATGAAAGGCATGCCGCCAAAACTGATGAGCGATGACGGTAAACATATCGTGATTCGCCCGCTGGCCTACTGCCGCGAAAAAGATATCGTGCGATTCGCCGAAGCGCGCCAGTACCCTATCATTCCGTGCAACCTGTGTGGTTCACAGCCGAACCTGCAGCGCCAGGTGGTTGCCGATATGCTGCGTGACTGGGACAAGCGCTATCCAGGCCGCATTGAAACCATGTTCAGCGCCATGCAGAACATCGTGCCATCACATATGGCTGATATTAATCTGTTTGATTTTAAAGGCGTTAAGCATGGTGATGCGGTGGTTGACGGCGGGGACATTGGTTTCGATCGCGAATCGCTGCCAGCGCAGCCAGTCGGCTGGCAGGCTGACGAGGACGATCAGCCGGACCTGAGTGCTCGCCTCGACGTGCTGGAAATTAAATAACGCGGTGACTTTGCAACATAGAGGCGCGTCGCTCCGGCAACGCGCCTTTTTTATTAGCGGTGCGGCGGAGGATCGCTAATCGGCGGAAATTCAGGATCGTGCGGCGGCTCAGGCTCGGGAATGGGCTGCGGTTGCGGCACGGGTTCGGGAATCGGTGGCGGATCGGTCGGGATAGGTTCGCTGGCGTGAATCATGCGCATGCCGTTCTCCTGTTCGCTGAATGTCTGTTAAGCATAGGAAAGGATGCGGCAGCAAGCCAAACGGCAAAAAAAAGCCGGCGGATAAGCCGGCGTCGTACGAATCAAATGTGCTATGCAGTAATTCAAAAAAAGGAAGTAAGACAATATGGAGCGCAACGCCCATCGCTTGACGTTGCATTCACCTGCGGGAGAGAGTTTGCCCCGGTTGGGCTATGCGCTTATTGATGTCGATCAGGTTTTTTCCGCTTTTCTCCCCTGCACCGCCACAATTATCCGTTCATGAGCTGCAGATAACCCCCTGATAACATCACAGCCAGTTGCGGCGTTTCAGCCACAGCGCGACCCCCAGCACCATCACCAGTAACAACCCGCAGAACATGGTAAAGCCGTGCGGCCAGCTGCCACCGGGAATGCCACCGAGATTGACGCCAAACAGCCCGGTGAGAAACGTGGCGGGCAGGAAAATCATCGCCATCAGCGACATGGTGTAAGTGCGCCGGTTCATGGATTCCGCCAGCAGCGAGGCCACTTCATCCGCCAGAATGCCGGTACGCGCCACGCCCGCATTGAGGTCATCCAGCCCGCGCCCCAGCCGGTCCGCGACATCCTGCATGCGGCGGCGATCGTCATCGCTCATCCACGGCAGTTTCTCGCTTGCCAGCCGCGCATAGACATCACGCTGCGGCGCCATATAGCGGCGCATCACGATCAGCTGTTTGCGCAGCAGCGCCAGTTCACCGCGCGCCGGGACCTGCTGATCCATTAGCGCATCTTCCAGCGCGATAATTTTATCGTGCATCTCTTCAATGAATTCGCTGGCGTGATCGGTGAGCGCATCGCAGACGTCCACCAGCCAGCTGCCGCCGTCCACCGGGCCGTTGCCGTTTTGCAGATCGGTCAGCACTTCATCGATGGCATACACTTTGCGACGGCGGGTAGAGACAATCAGCTTGTCATTGATAAATACCCGCATCGCCACCAGCTGGTCCGGGCGCGAATCGGCGTTATGATTCACGCTGCGCAGCACGATCATAAAGCCGTCACCGAGGCGCGTCACGCGCGGTCGCATGCTGTCACCGGCCAGCGCATCCCGCACCGCATCAGGGATCAGGGGCGTATGCTGCAACCAGTCAGCGCTCTGCCGCTGGGTGTAGTTCAGATGCAGCCAGCAGTGACGCTCGCAGTTGATGACATCTTTATCTTCAATGGCGATAACGCCACCCTTGCCGTCGAACTGGCAGGCGACAATCGCATCCGACACCTGCAGCGCTTTTCCTTCAATGACGTTCACGTACTCGCCTCACTAGCAAAAACAATACGATACAGTCTAGCGCGGCGCGGGACAGTTGCAATTACCAGGGTGTGAGTAAAAATGACAGCGCAACCGGGTCGTTCACCGCCCTCCGTGGCGGTTCAGCGTCAGTGTTTCTCAATCCACAATTCCCGGCTGTAGGCAACGTCTTCCGGATTAGTGATGGGATAGCCCTTAACCCATGGCTTGATCAGCCGCCCGTTGGTGTACTGGTAGATCGGCGCAATCGGCGCCTGGTTAGCGATGATCTGCTCGGCTTTGTTGTAATCGGCATTACGCGCCGCCACGCTGGTTTCATTGCTGGCTTTACTGAGCACCGCATCATATTCCGCGTTACTGAAGCGGGAAATATTGCCGCTGTGGCTGGCGGTCAGCAGGCTGAGGAAGGTCGACGGCTCATTGTAATCGCCCACCCACGAAGCGCGAATCACATCGAAATTACCGCTGTTGCGGCTGTCGATATAGGTTTTCCACTCCTGGTTCTGCAATGTCACGTCAACGCCGAGATTCTTTTTCCACATCGAGGCCACCGCAATCGCAATTTTCTGGTGACTTTCAGAGGTGTTATACAGCAGCGTCAGGTGCAGCGGTTTAGCCGGGCCGTAACCGGCGGCGGTCAGCAGGGCTTTGGCCTGCGCATTCAGTTCCTGCTGGCTGTGCTGCTGCAGATAGCTCTGCTGCGGCGTGAAGCCGGCGGTGACGTCCGGTGTGAAGTGCCATGCCGGTTTCTCGCCGGTGCCCAGCACTTTTTCCGCGATGATGCGGCGGTCAATGCTCCATGACAGCGCCTTACGCACCCGCACATCCGCCGTCGGCCCTTTCTGGGTATTAAACGCGTAGTAGTAGGTGCCAAGCTGATCCGGCGTATACACCTGCCCCGGCAGCTCTTTTTTCAGCAGGCCGTACATATTTTTCGGGAAGGATTCCGTGATATCGATATCCCCGGCGCGGTAACGCTTGGTGGCGCTGGATTCTTCATTGATGGGAATAAAGGTCACTTTCGTCAGTACCGAATGGGCGTTATCCCAGTAGTGCGGGTTACGCACCAGCACAATCTTTTCGTTAACCACGCGCTCCTGCAATTGATAAGCGCCGTTGCCTACCAGCTTACCCGGCGCAGTCCAGCCATCGCCGTTTTGCCCGATGACCTTTTGCGGCACCGGGAACATGGCCACGTTAGCCACCATGCTGGGGAACCACGGCAGCGGACGTGACAATGTCACCTTCAGGTGCGTTTCATCGGTCGCCACCACGCCCAGTTTGTCCGGGCTCATCTGCCCTTTGGTGATGGCTTCAGCATTCTCAATGCCGCTCAGCGCGGCAAACCAGGCGAAAGGCGAGCTATTTTTGGGATCGACCAGACGTTGCCAGCTGTAGACAAAATCCTGTGCGGTCACCGGTTCACCGCTGGACCAGCGCGCATCTTTGCGCAGCGTAAACAGCCAGGTTTTGTTGTCATTGCTGCTCCAGCTCTGCGCAACGCCCGGCACGATTTTACCCTGCGCGTCCTGGTTGGTCAGCCCTTCAAACAGATCGCGCAACACCTGAATCTCCGGCAGACCGACCGCTTTGAGCGGATCAAGCGAGGCTGGTTCATCTTTGATATGGCGCACGATTTCCTGGCTGCTGGCCAGTTGCGCCCCGGCTGGCACACTGGCGGCATAGGCGGATGAGAGAGCGCTGCTGATGATGAGCGCGGCCAGCGTGGTGCGGAAAGTTAGTTTCATCACGACTCCTTGACCCGAAAAAAGGGCGACGGCCAAACCAATGCGTCGCCAGCAACTTTTCGCACTTTATCGCAAATCGCTGATTGATAAATAGCTATTTCCCCGTCTGCTGTTTACCGTTATGTTGAGGCTGGATGGCAGCTCACAATTTTTGCGGCTGAACGCGATGCATGACAGAGAGGAAAGTTATGTCGACACACCACCCGCGCCCGCTGCGCGGTAAGCTGGACGCCGTCTGGCAACAATATGGACATTCGGTGCTGGGTGCGCCGCTGCTGTGGTTTCCGGCACCGGCGGCCGACGAGGACAGCGGACTGATTATCGCCGGCACCCACGGCGATGAAAACGCGGCGGTGGCCACGCTCTCTGCCGCCATGCGCACGCTGCCGGACACGCTGCGGCGTCATCATGTGATTCTGGCGGTCAATCCGGATGGCTGCCAGCTCGGGCTGCGCGCCAATGTCAACGGTGTTGATCTCAACCGCAACTTCCCTGCCGCCAACTGGCAAGCGGGCGATACTGTCTATCGCTGGAACAGCATGGCCGACGCGCGCGATGTGCTGCTCTCAACCGGAAACGCACCGGCGTCAGAGCCGGAAACCGCCGCACTGTGCCAGCTGATTCATCGTATCCGGCCGCGCTGGGTCGTCTCCTGGCACGAACCGCTGGCCTGTATTGACGATCCACACCATAGCCCGCTGGCCAGCTGGCTGGCGGAACAAACCGGTCTGCCGGTGGTGAGCAGCGTCGGCTACGCCACGCCGGGCTCGTTTGGCAGCTGGTGCGCCGATCTCAGTCTGCCCTGCATCACCGCCGAAATGCCCGCCATCTCGGTGGACGAAGCCACCGAGGTGTATCTTGATGCGATGATCAACCTGCTGCGCTGGCAGCCGTCGTCTTAAGCACGCCGTGCGAGAAGTGCAGCGACGGTTCCACATCGGCCGCCAGCCACGTCGGACCGTCGAGGTCAGCAAACGTAGCCTGCGGCGTTAACGGTAGCGCGGCGCGAATGGCGCGCGAGGTACACAACATACAGCCCAGCATGATGGCAAATCCCTGCGCGCGCGCGGCCGTGGCCAGTGCCAGCGCTTCGGTCAGCCCACCGGTTTTATCCAGTTTGATATTCACCATGTCATAGTGCCCGTGCAGGGCTGCCAGACTGTCGCGCGTGTGGCAGCTCTCATCCGCACAGATCGGTAGCGGATGGATAAAATGGGCCAGCGCCGCATCCTGCGCGGCAGGCAGCGGCTGCTCCAGCATCGCCACCTGCAAATCCGCCAGCAGCTGGCAGCGCGCCGCCAGCCCTTCTGCCTGCCAGGACTCATTGGCATCGACGATCAGCGTGGCGTCCGGCACCGCACTGCGGATCGCCACCAGCCGTTCGCTGATCAGATGGTTATCCAGCTTAATTTTCAGCAGGCGCGCGCCGTGCTGCCACAGCGCCAGCGCGCTGCTGGCCATCGCTTCTGGCGTATCAATGCTGACGGTATGCGCCGTGACGATCTCCTGTGCCGGCACCGCTTCACACAGCGCCGCCAGGCTGGTGCGCTGCTGCTGGCGCTCCAGATCCCACAGCGCGCAATCAATCGCGTTGCGCGCGGCACCGGCCGGCAACGCCTGTTGCAGCGCCGCACGCGTCATGCCGTTTTGTAACGCACCAAGCTGTGAAGCAATCTGCTGCAGCACCGAAGCCTCACTTTCGCCATAGCGCGCATAGGGCGTGGCCTCGCCAATCCCTTTGAGGCCATCCTGCTCAATCTCCACCACCACCACGTGCGCCTCGGTGCGGCTGCCGCGCGAAATAACAAACGGCGAGTGCAGCGGCCAGGCTTCCGGATAACTTTTCACTGTTCTCATACTGACTCCTCAAATCCATGACGTCATAACGTGCTGGTGCAGCTCCACGTTGAATTAGGCTCGTAAACCCTTAAAATTTATGTCATAAACAAACGCTATACCTGTTCTGGTGGGGTTAACGCCAGATATTTCATCGTTAAAAGGAAATTGTATGTCGCAGAATGTTCACTTTCAGGGCAATCCGGTGCCGGTTGCCGGCCACTTCCCGCAGGCTGGCGAGCAGGCAAAACCGTTCAACCTGGTAGCGAAAGATCTCAGTGATGTGTCCCTTTCTCAGTATGCAGGCAAACGCAAAGTTCTGAACATTTTCCCAAGCATTGATACCGGCGTGTGTGCCGCGTCGGTGCGCAAATTCAACGAGCGTTCTGGCGAAGCTGACAACACCGTGGTGCTGTGCATCTCTGCCGATCTGCCGTTTGCGCAGTCGCGCTTCTGCGGCGCCGAAAACGTCAACAACGTAGTGACCCTGTCTACACTGCGCGGTGCAGAATTTATTGAAAATTACGGCGTCGCGATTGCCGATGGCCCGCTGAAAGGCCTGACCGCCCGCGCGGTGGTGGTGCTGGATGAGAACGACAAGGTGCTGTACAGCGAGCTGGTGAATGAAATCACCGAAGAGCCAAACTATGAAGCGGCACTGGCAGCGCTGAAGTAAGGCTACTGCTGATAAAAAAGCCGTCTGTCACAGACGGCTTGTTCATGCAGAACGCGGATTATTCGCCTTCGCTGCGTTTCTGACCGAGGCCATATTCGCGCAGCTTGTTGGCAATCGCGGTGTGTGACACCCCAAGGCGTTTCGCCAGTTTACGCGTGCTGGGATACGACAGATAGAGACGAGTCAGCACTGAACGCTCGAAACGGCTGGTGATTTCATCCAGCGACCCTTCCATTGCCTCTTCGCCCAGCGACACATCCAGCGCCTGCTCCGGCAGCACGATATCCTGCGGACGCAGTTCATAACCTTCCAGCTGCGTGAGCGCGCGATACAGCGCATTTTTCAACTGGCGCACGTTGCCCGGCCAGTTATAGCGCGTCAGGAACGGCGTCAGCTGCGGAGACAAACGTGGGCGCGGCAGCCCCTGCTCATCCGCGAAGCGCGCCACAAACATTTCGGTAAGCGGCAGAATATCCAGCGGACGTTCGCGCAGCGGCGGCAGATTCAGCGTCAGCACGTTCAGACGATAGAACAGGTCTTCGCGGAACTCACCGCGCTGCACCAGCTCAATCAGGTTCTTTTGCGTGGCGCAGATCACGCGCACATCCACATGCACTTCATGATCTTCGCCGACGCGGCGGAAGGTGCCATCGTTCAGGAAGCGCAGCAGTTTAGTCTGCATGCGCGGCGACATCTCGCCGATTTCATCCAGCAGCACCGAGCCGCCGTTCGCCTGCTCAAAGAAGCCCTTCTTCCCTTCCAGCGCGTTGGGATACGCGCCCGCCGCGTGACCAAACAGCTCGCTCTCAGCAACGTCATCCGGGATCGAGCCGCAGTTGAGTGCCAGGAACGGTTTTTTACCGCGAGCGCTGCGCAGGTGGCAGGCGCGCGCCAGCATATCTTTACCGGTGCCGGTGTCGCCGACAATCAGCAGCGGCGCATCGTGCATCGCCAGCTTGCGCGCCTGGTCGATCACCTGACGCATTTTCGGCGTCACCGCCACGATGTGATCGAATTCGGAGTCATCGGTGACGCTGAGGTTCTGCAACTGCCGCCCCATGCGCGCGGTGGATTTCAGGGTGATCATCGCGCCTACCGGCTGGTCGTTCTGCTCATCTTCCTGCGCCAGATAGATCGGGCGCGCTTCCATGAGGAAATCACGCCCCTGGATCACCACATGCTGCGCCTGCGCGTCAACACGTTCACTCTCCAGCCAGCGCTGGAAATTAAAGCCGGCAATCAGCGTGCCGGCGTTCTGATTACGGATCTTCTGTTCGTCGAGATTAAACAGGTTCTGCGCCGCCGGATTCGCCAGTTCGACTTTACCTTTCAGGTCGAGGGAGAACACCGGCTCGGGCATCGCCACCAGCAGCGCGCTCAGCGCGCGATGTTCACGTTCAGACGGCATGAATGACACGGTACGGACATCTGTCACGCCCGGTGTACGGCGAATCTCCGCCATCAGGTTACTGAATGCGTCAAATTCCAGCGCAGAAAAGTTGAGGTAGATGCGGCCCAGCGAGGCAATTTCAATGCCGCGCAGGTCAATATTACGGGCAACCAGCAGGTCGAGTAGCTCGCGCGCCAGACCGATACGGTCCTGGCAGAAAACTTCCAAACGCATTGCGATGAGCCTTAGTCAGGTTTTGATTTTAGAGATAATACGCTAACTTGCAGCGCCTCAGAAGGGTTCTGTCATGAAAAGTTGACACTCTGAGGCCGGTTACGAAGAGAAGTGTAGCGGAACAACCAACAATAATCCCGCCAGAAATCACTCTGAGCACAGATAATTTCACCTTTCACGCCATCGGCAGCGTGAAAGGCAGACAAGGTGAGATTATTTAGCAGCCTGACCTGCTTTCTCACCGCTTTTGGCCAGCGATTCTTTAAGCTGTCCCACCAGTTCACGGCGGAAATCGCCGAGCCGCGGTTTGTCCTCTGCCAGCCACGGCAGCGGACGGCATAATTCCATCGCTTTGATCCCCAGCCGGGCGGTGAGCAGCCCGGCACCGATGCCCTGCGCCGCACGCGCCGAGAGACGGGCAGCGATGTCCTGCGACATCCAGTCCATACCGACTTCGCGCACCAACTCTGACGCACCGGCAAACGCCATATTCAGCAATACCAGCCGGAACAGCCGGATGCGGCTGAAGTAGCCGAGTTCAATGCCGTAGATGGCCGCGATGCGGTTCACCAGCCGCAGGTTACGCCAGGCGATAAACGCCATGTCCACCAGCGCCAGCGGACTGACGGCAATCATCAGCGTCGATTCTGCCGCGTGGCGGCTGATTTCGCGCCGCGCCTGACGGTCCAGCACCGGCTGCACCAGCTGGGCATACAGCGTGACAATTTCGCGGTCGTTATGGGTTTCGTGCAGTGCCGCGTGCCAGCGCTGCAGTGCCGGATGCGCCTGATCCAGCTGCGCCTGGCGCGCAAGCTTTTCACAGAACGCCCGGCCTTTGCCGATGCCGTGGCTGGCCAACAGCTCACGGCCCACGTCCCGCTCTTCCGCCCGCTGACGCAGACGATACAGCCGACGCCATTCGCCAATCAGCGCGCCCGCGCCAGCGGCGACAATCAGCCCACCGGCCACGCCGCTGCCCAGTGCAAACCAGTCGCGCGTCAGCCAGGCATCGTGCAGCCACTGGGCGCCCTGCGCCACCACGCTGATGCCAAAAATACCCAGCCCGACGCCCACCATTTTGCGCCACAGGCTGCGCTTTGGCCGCAGCGCGGCTTCCACCACTTTCTCGCCGGCGCCCTCTTCCAGCGGCTCCGCGTCAGGCGTCACCAGAAACCCCTGTTGCGCGTCGCTGCTAAAGTTGTGCGCCGCGCGCAGGGTCGGCTCCACAGGCTCCTGCAGCGGGCGGGCAAAATCTATCCGAGGTTTGAGTGGCGTTTCATCGCTCATCGCAATTTATCTCCCAGTAAAAATTCCAGCGCAGCATCCATGCGGATATGCGGCAACGGCCGATCGACATCCAGCTGCTGCGGCCGGAACTGTTCAAACTGAAACCCCTGCTGCTGCCAGAAGCTGTTGCCCGGCAGGCGCGGCGGTACTTCGCCCGGGTAAAAGGTCAGCGGCTCACCGTCGGCAAGGCGATGACCGCGCAGCGCCGGTAATTTTTCTCCGCGATGATCCACCAGCCCGCTCTCGGTCGCCTGCACCGACGCCAGCCCCAGACAATCCATGCTGATGCCTTCAAACGCGGCGTTCTGCCACGCGTCCTGTACCAACTGCTGCAGCAGCGACACCATATTGGCGTGCTGATCGGCAGTGATGTGATCGGCCTTAGTGGCGGCAAACAGCAACTTATCGATGACCGGCGAGAACAGACGGCGGAACAGCGTGCGCTGGCCATAGTGAAAACTTTGCATCAGCTGGGTCAGCGCCAGCCGCATATCATTGAACGCCTGCGGTCCACTGTTGAGCGGCTGCAGGCAATCGACCAGCACGATCTGACGATCGAAGCCCAGGAAGTGATTTTTATAAAACCCTTTCACCACATGCTGACAGTAGTAGTGGAAACGCTGCTGCAGCATGGCGAAATTGCTGCCGGCCGGCGCCTGCAGCAGCTTGCCGGCCTGCTGTTCATCGACGTTGGGCCACGGGAAAAACTGCAGTGCCGGCGCGCCAGCCATGTCACCCGGCAACACAAAACGTCCCGGCTGGATGAAGTGTAATCCTTCGGTTTTGCACTGATGCAGGTAGTCGGTCCAGGCCGCAGCGATCTCCGCCAGGCGGTTTTCATCGGCGGGCGCGAACGGGTCGAGATCGGCGCTCAGGCTGTGCCAGCGCGCGGCCCACTGCTGACGATCGCCCTGCAGCAGGCCGACCATCTGGCGTGACCAGCTGAGATAATCCTGCGCCAGCATCGGCAAGTCGAGCAGCCACTCGCCGGGATAATCGACAATTTCGAGGTAAAGGGTGGCGGTATCTTTGAAATGGCGCAGCAGAGACTGATCCGGCCGGTAGCGCAGCGCCAGGCGCATTTCGCTGACGCCACGCGTCGGGGTCGGCCACATCGGCGGCGTACCGTACAGCTGGGCCAGCCCTTCGTCATAGGTAAAGCGCGGCGTGCCCAGCTCACGCTGGGGAACGCGCTTCACGCCCAGCAGCCGCTCTTCGCGCACCACGGAAAACAGCGGCAGACGCGCGCCGCTGTGGACATTGAGCAGCTGGTTAACCAGCGAGGTGATAAATGCGGTTTTGCCGCTGCGGCTCAGGCCGGTGACGGCGAGGCGCAGATGACGATCCACGCCGCGGTTCATCAGCCCCATCAACTCATTTTGCAGTCTTTTCATCGCTCTCCCTGATGAAACGTGCTGACAGGCGGTTAAACGCCTTGCTCAGCAACGGTTCCAGGGCGGCCGCCAGCAACAGGCGCAGCGGACGGCGCGCCACCGATTTCACTGCCCAGCCGGCCAGGCCGCCGGGCGCATAGGTTACTGCACTGATGATGATGAATTTTCCCGCCGACTTCAACGCAGGCGTTGCGCGGCGGCGCAGAGCAGTTAAACGTTGCGTATGCATAGCGCCTCTCTTAGAGCAGCGGACCCGCTGACGGGCCCGCGACAGGGATTAAATCTGGCGGAAACGGCTGCGTACGCTGAAGGTTTCTGAGGTCACGTAACGCTCAATATCGCGTACGTTACGCTCATCCGCGGTGAGCGTGCTCTCCAGCTCATCCAGCAGTTCGCGCGCCGTTGGTGTGCGCTCAGAGGGTGCATCCAGCGGTTTTTCATCCAGCACGTAGCCAAGAATAAAATAGGCGGTCACGGTGATCATAAACAGACCGAAAAACAGTGACAGCACCACAATCACACGCAGCAGCCGCACCGGAATATCCAGGTACTCGGCCAGCCCGGCACACACGCCGCGCACTTTGCCCTGCTGCGGAATACGCCACAGTTTGCGTCCGTTCATCATGGCTGCCTCCAGTTCGGGTGTTCGGCATCGAGGATCGCTTCCAGCGCCTCGACCCGGTCACGCATGCGGCGCGCTTCCTGCGTCAGCTGCTGCAGGCGCTGCAGGTCACCGGACGAAAGCGCCCCGCCGTTGCGTTTGTTGCTGTAGTGCAGCCATAACCAGATCGGTGCCACAAACAGCACGAAGATCGTTAACGGTATGGCCAGAAATAGTGCGCTCATTGACTCTCCTTTTTCAGTACACCCGGCAATCCGGGCCCGTTAGCAGGCCCGGGGCGATCACTCGCTGCGGTTCATTTTGGCTTTCAGCGCAGCCAGCTGCTGGCTGATTTCGTCATCAGCTTTCAGATCGGCAAACTGCTGGTCCAGCGTTTTGCTTTTACCGAAGCGCTGGCTTTCCGCTTCTGCTTCCATATGATCGATGCGGCGCTCAAACGATTCGAAGCGTGCCATCGCCTCATCCAGCTTGCCGCTGTCGAGCTGACGACGCACATCGCGTGACGATGAAGCCGCCTGGTGACGCAGCGTCAGGGCCTGCTGGCGGGCGCGGGTTTCGCTCAGTTTTTTCTCCAGCTCGCCAATCTCGCCTTTCATGCGATCCAGCGTCTCTTCAACATGGCTAGCTTCCTGCTGCAGCGCAGCGATCAGGTCGGTCAGCTTCTGTTTCTCAATCAGCGCCGAACGGGCTAAATCTTCTTTCTCTTTACTCAGCGCCAGCTCAGCTTTTTCCTGCCATTCGGCCTGCTGAGTTTCGGCCTGCTCAATACGGCGCAGCAGCTGTTTCTTTTCTGCCAGCGCGCGGGCCGAGGTGGAACGCACTTCCACCAGCGTGTCTTCCATTTCCTGAATCATCAGGCGTACCAGTTTCTGCGGATCTTCGGCACGCTCCAGCAGCGAGTTGATGTTAGCGTTCACGATATCGGCGAAACGAGAAAAAATACCCATAATGATGTTCCTCTGGTTGTCATGTCTTTACGCCCATAACTAATACAAGATGCGTGCCAGTTTTTAATATGCTGATTTTACTGGATTTGACTGTTTTACACGCGCGGCGCAATCCGTTAAAGTAGTGAAATTAATTAATCAGTGGTGAATTTCATCATGGCAAACGGTAAAGACAATCTGCTGGGCGAGTCGAATAACTTTTTAGAGGTGCTGGAACAGGTATCGAAACTGGCACCGCTGGAGAAACCGGTGCTGGTGACTGGCGAACGCGGTACCGGTAAAGAGCTGATTGCCAGCCGCCTGCACTACCTCTCCGACCGCTGGCAGGGGCCGTTTATTTCGCTCAACTGCGCCGCGTTAAATGAAAACCTGCTGGATTCCGAGCTGTTCGGCCATGAAGCCGGAGCCTTTACCGGTGCCCAGAAGCGCCACCTTGGCCGCTTTGAGCGCGCCGATGGTGGCACGCTGTTTCTGGATGAGCTTGCCACTGCGCCGATGCTGGTGCAGGAGAAACTGCTGCGCGTGATTGAGTATGGCCAGCTGGAACGCGTTGGCGGCAATCAGTCGCTGCAGGTTAACGTGCGGCTGGTGTGCGCCGCCAATGAGGATCTGCCCGCGCTGGCCGCCGCCGGCCGTTTTCGCGCCGACCTGCTCGATCGGCTGGCGTTCGATGTCGTCCAGCTGCCGCCGCTGCGCGAGCGCCGCAGCGATATCCTGGTGATGGCCGAGCATTTTGCCATTCAGATGTGCCGCGAGCTGGGCCTGGCGCTGTTTCCCGGCTTTAGCGAGCGCGCTCAGCTCACCCTGTTGCAGCACAGCTGGCCGGGCAACGTGCGTGAACTTAAAAACGTGGTGGAGCGCTCGGTGTACCGTCATCACAGCACCGAACAGGCGCTCGACACCATCATCATCAATCCGTTTGCGCCACGCGGCGCTCCTGCGGTAACCGAAGCGGAAGCAGAACAGCGTGAAAATACCCTGCCGGCGCTGCCGCTGGATTTACGCCAGTGGCAAAACCAGCAGGAGCGCGCACTGGTCGAAGCCAGTCTGCAACAGGCGCGATACAACCAGCGCCGCGCCGCTGAACTGTTGCGCGTCACTTATCATCAGCTGCGCGCGATGATGAAAAAACACGGGATCGAAGCACAGTAGGGTTTAACTGACGGGTATCGCTGCGGCAGCTGTCAGTTTTGCACGCCGGGTTGTCAGCTATGCGTGAGCCGCGTCCGGCAGGTTACTGCAGACTACAGGCAGACCTCAAGGAGACCCCCATGCTGACTCAACCTGCTGAAAAATATCGCCCGTGGCCTGTCATCAATCTGGCGGATCGCCAGTGGCCGTCTCGCCAGATCACCCGCACGCCGCGCTGGCTCTCAACCGATTTGCGTGATGGCAATCAGGCGCTGGCTACGCCGATGGACAGCGCGCGCAAATTAGCATTCTGGCAACTGCTGCTGCGCTGCGGCTTTAAAGAGATTGAAGTGGCGTTTCCCGCCGCCTCGCAAACCGATTATGACTTTGTGCGCCTGCTGATTGAACAGCAGCACATCCCTCACGACGTCACTATTCAGGTATTAACCCAGGCGCGCGACGATTTAATCGATCGCACCTTTGCAGCGCTGCGTGACGCGCCGCAGGCGATTGTCCATCTGTATAACGCCACCGCCCCGCTGTTCCGTGAGCGCGTATTTCGTCAGAGCAAAGCTGAAATCGTCGAGCTGGCCTGCGCCGCCGCGCGGCAAATCCGCGCACGCTGTGCGGCGCAGCCCGCCACGCGCTGGACCTTTCAGTACTCGCCGGAAACCTTCTGCTTTACCGAGCCGGAGTTTGCGCTGGAAATCTGTGAAGCGGTCGCCGCCATCTGGCAGCCGGGACCGCAGCGGCCGATGATCATCAACCTGCCCGCCACGGTGGAAGTCAATACGCCTAACGTGTATGCCGACCAGATCGAGTATTTCTGTCGCCACTTCAGCCAGCGCTCGCAGGTGGCCATCAGCGTCCATCCACATAACGATCGCGGCACCGGCACCGCCTGCGCCGAGCTGGCGCTGCTGGCCGGGGCCGATCGCGTTGAAGGCTGTCTGTTTGGTAACGGCGAGCGCACCGGCAACGTCGATCTGGTGACGCTGGCGCTGAATCTCTATACCCAGGGCGTGACGCCTGAGCTGGACTTTAGCGATATGCGCGAGGTGCTGGAAGTGGTGACGCGCTGTAACCAGCTGCCAGTCCATCCGCGCCATCCTTACGCCGGCGAACTGGTGTTTACCGCCTTCTCCGGCTCGCATCAGGATGCCATTCGCAAAGGCTTTACCGAACGCAGCGCGCGTAATGAAGTGGTATGGCAAATGCCCTACCTGCCGCTCGATCCGCTGGACATCGGCTGCAGCTATGAAGCGGTGATCCGCGTGAACAGCCAGTCCGGTAAAGGCGGTGCCGCCTGGCTGCTGGAACAAAATCACGGCCTGCAACTGCCGCGCGGCCTGCAGCAGGATTTCAGCCGCTGCGTGCAGCAGCACACCGATGCTCACGGCCAGGAGATGACGCACCACGCGCTGTGGCAGCTGTTCTGTCAGCAGTACGGCCTGCAACAGCCGCGGTGTCGCCTGCTGCAGTCGGAGAGCCATAGCGATGATCAGGGCGAGACGCGGATTAAAGCGCGCCTGCAGCAGGGTCCGCAGCTGCTGACCCTGGAAGGCCGCGGCAACGGTCTGCTGTCAGCGGCGGTGGCCGCGCTGCGTCAGCGCTTCGATCTGGCCGTAACCATTGAGGATTACCATGAACACACGCTGGGCAAACGCAGCGACAGCCGTTCGGTGTGCTATATCAGCTGCATCACGCCGCGTGGCGAGCGTGCGTGGGGGGTGGGTATTGATAATGACGTGACGCGCGCCTCGCTGCAGGCGTTGCTTAACGCGGCGGGCGCTTTTCTGCCGCCGGAAAGTAGTTAGCTGGCGTAACGCCCAGCACGCGACGAAACATGGCGCTAAAGGCGCTCGGGCTGTCATAACCGAGATCGAGCGCCACGGCCAGCACCGTATCGCCCTGCGCCAGCCGGGTCAGCGCCACGCTCAGCCGGGCACGCCGCAGCCAGTCGCTAAACTGCAAACCGGTTTCGCGACTGAAATGGCGCGCCAGCGTGCGTTCCGCCACACACAGCTGCGCTGCCGCGCGCGCCAGCGTCCAGCTCTCGCCCGGCGCCTGCTGAATCTGCTGGCACAGCGCCAGCAGCCGGTCGCTGTGTGGCAGTGGCAGGCCAAACGGCAGCACGTCCATCACGCGAATTTCATCGAGAATCAGCTCGTAAATGCGCTCGGCGCGACTGCCAGACGCGTAATGCTCCGGCAGCGTGAGCGCGCTGACAATCAGCTCCCGCAGCAGCGGCGATATCTGCACCACCTGACAGCTGGCGGGCAGATCGGCGCGCGCCAGCGGATCGACAAACAGCGTGCGCGCCGCCACGCTGCCAACGATGTGCAGCGCATGACGCGTGCCGGCCGGCAGCCACACGCCGCGGCTGGGCGGCACAATCCAGCTGCCGTGTTGTGTTTCCACTTTCACCACGCCGCTCAGGGTATGGATCAGCTGCGCGCAGTGGTGATAGTGCCACGGCTCCGCATCGCCGTGCGCGTAATCGTGCGCATACGGCACCAGCGGACGCTGAGAGAAGTCAAAGTCGAGCCGCTGACTCATTTAGCGTTTCAGGTACTGATAAACCGCCGCCAGATCCTGCTCGCCGTAACCGGCATCGACCGCCTGCTGCCAGACATCGACGATGTTTTCCAGCGCCGGCAGTGAGGCGTCGCCAGCGGCGTCCAGCGCCAGCCGCGCATCCTTCAGCGCCCAGACCAGATGCATCTGCGGCGTAAAGTCGCCGCTGGCAATCATGCCGAGTTTCATTTTGGCGTACGGGGCTGCCAGCGGACCGCCCTCCAGCACCTGCCAGAGATCGTCGGTAGTGAAACCAAACTGCTCTGCCAGCCGGGTGCTTTCGGCAAGACTCTGCATCAGGCCAATCAGCCAGCTATTCACCACCAGCTTCATGCGCGAGCTGGCACCGGCGGCCCCCAGCCACTGCGTCCCTTTACCAATTGCGGCAAACACCTGCTCCGCCGCCTGGGCGCGCTGCCGGTCGCCGCTTGCCATCACCAGAATCTGCGCGTTCTCAGCCGGCGCTTTGGTACCGGAGACCGGCGCATCAATAAACACCACGTCCGGCCGTGCGGCCGCCAGCCCGGCGATCAGCGCGTCGGTCGCTTCAACGCCGATGGTGCCCATCTGCGCCACGGTAGCCCCCTGCTGCAGCGTGTTCTGCACCTGGTTTAGCGTGGCGCGCGTGGTAGCGCCGTCCGCCAGCATAGTAATCACCACGTCTGCGCCTTCCACAGCCTGCGCGGCGCTGTCGCTCAGCGTCAGGCCTGCGGCCACCAGATCTTCGCCTTTGGCACGCGTGCGGTTCCAGCCACGCACGGTAAAGCCCTTCTTCAACAGATTGGCGGCAAATGCGTGCCCCATCGCGCCTAATCCCAGTACCGCCACTACAGGTTGCTGACTCATGTTTTCTCCTTCTTCTTACCGCAGGCAAAACGATCACACTGACAGAAATCGGGGCTGACAGCCAGGCCAGAGGTGCGGTGAAAGGACATTTTTCACGCCACACTTAACAGGGTTCTACCCTACTATTAACGCTTTTCAAACCCGCGCTAAAACGATTAACATACGCGCAATAAATGTCCCTATTGGTTCATTTCACGTCTTTTACGGTTATTAAAATGAAAATTGCTCTTTTGCGACAGGCACCGTTGCTGATGCTGCCTGCACTCCTGCCGCTGCCGCTATTGGCGGCGGACAATGCCAGCAATACCCTGGTGGTAAGCGCCGCGCCCGCGGCCAGTGGGCTCTCCGGGCTGGATACCCCGGCGGCGGTCAGCGTTGTCAGCGGCGACGATATGCGCCACGCCGCACCGCGCGTTAACCTGTCTGAAAACCTCACCAGCGTGCCCGGTCTGCAAATCCAGAACCGCCAGAATTATGCGCAGGACCTGCAGATTTCAGTACGCGGCTTTGGTTCGCGTTCCACCTTCGGCCTGCGCGGCATTCGCCTCTACGTTGACGGCATTCCGGCCAGCATGCCGGATGGCCAGGGGCAAACCTCGAATATCGATATCGGTTCCATCGAACGCGTGGAAGTGCTGCGCGGTCCGTTCTCCGCGCTGTACGGTAACGCATCGGGCGGCGTGATCAATGTGGAAACCCAGCGCGGCCAGCAGCCGACCACGCTGGCAGCCAGCAGCTGGTACGGCAGCTACGGCAGCTGGCGCAACAGCGTGAAAGCGAGCGGAGCCACCGGTGATGGCAGCCATGCCGGCGATGTTGACTATACGGTGTCGGCTTCGCGCTTCACCACCCACGGCTATCGCGACCACAGCGCCGCGCAGAAAAACCTCGGCAATGCCAGGCTTGGCGTGCGCATTGACGATGTCAGCACCCTGACGCTGCTGTTCAACAGCGTTCACGTTGAGGCGCAGGATCCGGGCGGCCTGACGCCGGATCAGTGGCATGATAATCCGCGCCAGGTGGCCAGCAACGTCACGCTGTACAACGCGCGTAAAACCGTCGACCAGACCCAGGCGGGCCTGCACTACCAGCGCCAGATGAGCGATAACGACGACCTCAGCGTGATGCTCTATGCCGGTGAACGCGAAACCACCCAGTATCAGTCCATCCCGCTGGCGACCCAGCTGAAAGCCGGCTATCCCGGCGGTGTCATTTCACTGGCGCGCCACTACCAGGGCATTGATACGCGCTGGACGCACCGCGCGACGCTGTTGACGCTGCCGGTGACCCTGACCGGCGGCCTCGACTATGAAACCATGAGCGAGAAGCGCAAAGGCTATCAGAATTTCACCCGCAGTGACGGCGCCACCGACTACGGCGTGCAGGGTGATCTGCGGCGCAACGAGCGCAACCTGATGTGGAACATCGATCCCTATCTGCAGACCGCCTGGCAGCTGAGCGATCGCTGGTCGCTGGACGCCGGCGTGCGCTTCAGCACGGTCAATTTCGATGCTAACGACTATTACGTGACCGCCAGCGACCCGGATGACAGCGGCAATCGCCGCTATCACCGCTGGCTGCCTGCGGCCTCGCTCAAATACGCGATTGATGATGGCTGGAATGCCTATGTTTCCGCCGGTCGCGGCTTTGAAACGCCGACGCTCAATGAACTCTCCTACCGTGCGGCGGATCAGGCCGGGCTCAATCTAAACCTGCAGCCGGCCACCAGCAATACCGTTGAGCTCGGCAGCAAAAAACGCCTCGGCAACGGCCTGCTGACCGCTGCGCTGTTTCAGACCGATACCAAAAACGAGATCGTGTCAGACAGCAGTTACGAAGGCCGCACCAGCTACAAAAACGCCGGTGAGACGCGCCGCCGTGGCCTGGAACTCGGGCTCGATCAGCAGTTTGGCTATGACTGGCACCTGAAAGCCGCGTGGACGCTGCTCGACGCGCGCTACCGCAGTAACGCCTGCGGCAGCGACAGCTGTGACGGCAAGCGCATCCCCGGTATTGCGCGCAATATGGCCTACGCCGGACTGGCCTACGCGCCGGAGCAAGGCTGGTATGCCGGCGGCGACCTGCGCTACCTGAGCGACATTGCGGCCAACGACCAGAATGATGTCAAAGCGCCGGCGTATACGGTGGTGGGACTGAACAGCGGCTATAAATGGCTGGTGCAGAACTGGACGCTGGATCTGTTTGGTCGCGTGGATAATCTGCTCGATCGCCACTATATCGGCTCAGTCATCGTTAATGAGAGCAATGGCCGGTATTACGAACCCGCACCGGGGCGTAATTACAGCGTCGGCCTGACGCTGAGCTACGCTTTCCAGTAATCTAAAGCGGGCACCGGCGCACGTCGGTGCCTTATTCAGGTGCGATAACGTGCTGAACCGACAAATTTCGAAAATTGCTCACTCCAGATTTGCACGGCGCAATATTCCTGCGGATCGATGCCTTCCGGCAGTGATTTAATAAAATCACCAAAGTTATTTAAATCGCCAATTAACGCCGACTGATGCTTTATTTGCAGAAATGAATGCTGATCAAACGCCTGAGTTTTGGTGAGGTAAATTTTATAGTGTGGCCCGGGGGCAATTTCCCCCTCAAAAGCGATGACGTTTTCATTGAGATAGACCTTGCCGCTGGCCCAGTACATCGCATCACTGCCCGGCTGATGGCGATCAAACTCGCCGCTATATAGCGCCTGCTGTTTCGCCAGATCAACCTCCTTTTGCGTGGCATTCACTTCCGCGGTAATTAACGGTGACAACACCAGACCTAAGGTAATACCGGTGCCCAGAAAAAACAGGCTGGCGATGAGATAAAGCACGTTTAATTTTTTTAGCATCCCTACCTCCCTGCAGCAGAATATCGCTGTATTTCTCTACCCGATCCTGCTGCTCTCTGGTGTTAATAAAAACGTAAAGTCAGGCTAAATATTGGTTATCGTGTTGCTGTGCATACTGTGACAGTAACCAGCGCTGTTACAACCAACTCTCAACGGCGGCAGGGAAAGCGAGGCGCAGCAGAATAACCAGTGGCAGCGAGCGGCAAAGATAAGGGCCGGCAGTACCAGCCCTGGAGGGAAAAGATCAGTTCAGCAGCGCGAGGATTTCGTCAGTGGTACCGGTTTCGCGTTTACGCATCTGAGCACTCACACCTCATTTGTTAGCCAACACATTTTGCGCCGCGCAATAGAATTACTTATATTGTTTGCTGCAGTCAGGCGTGCAGGATGTTAGTCAGGTAAGGGAGAAAGGATTCATGACACGTAACATCGCCCCGGGATATTGTGTTGTCGAACGCGCTGGATCACTGGAGCACCAGGCCAGAGAATTGTTTCGCGACACCCGTGCTCCAGCAGTTACCATGTTTATGCAGTTGAACGCTGACACGCCCTGGTTAAGGCCGGGGCAGATATTAATCGTCGCCGATCCTGAAACTCAGGCTCCTCTTACGCTGCATGCCTTAACAGCATTGAGACAGGCTAAGCACAGAATCAACAATGCATTAATTGGCGTCAGTGTTAATGAAGCGGATTTTATGCAAAAACATTATGGCACCATTGCTGCATTAACGAGTGCTGGCAATCAGATTTTTGGTATCACAGGGGATGCCGGAGCAAAATATTTCAGTGCAATAGAGCAGACGTTGATAAAAATAGAGGCCAGTTATCAGAATCAGTTTCGCGCGCAGGGAACCCTCATTAGCCAGCAGTTCTTTGTTGAGCGTAATCAATTGCTGAATCAATTAAAAGAACTAGTCAATAAGCCTGTACTCAAAAACCTCTCCCGCTATACCATTAAATTCCAGCAGTACGAAAATATGAAACGAGCGCTAAATCTTTCAAGCCGCTCAATAGTACATGAGTGGTCGACTGTGGGTTTGGGAGGCATACCAGGCTATTCAACCTATGTCGGCAATGCCGCCCAAGCGGCACGTTTTCTAAAGATGGGCGGCTATGTGGGTATTGCGTTTTCTTTTGCCGGGGCGACGAATGATGTTATGAAGGCCTGTACGGTTGGACGTGAGGGTGAGTGCAGTAGATCTGCGTTTAGGGAATATTCGAAATTTGGACTTTCAACCGCTGCGGGTATTGGCGCTGGCGCTGCAGGATCGGCGATTGGCCTGGGTTTTTGCACGGCTATCGGGATAGCCACGGCAGGAGTGGGAGGCGTTGCCTGCGCAGCGGTCGGTTCAGTTGCTGCTGGTTATGCAGCCGGGGAGTTTATGAACTGGGGTGTCGACGCTTTTTATAATCATATGGGCTTATAAATGACAATAAAATTTCTTGGCATATTTATCATTGGGCTATGTTTAGCCAGCTTCTTATTATCCATACTGATTTATGCTTATAACAGAAAGAAATATTACACGCTTTTGGAAGACTTCCAAAAAAGACACGTATTCCCGGCCCCCTATTCGTTTCATTGTCTCGTGGGTTTTTTTGGCGCTGCGCCAATGTCATATTTCTTTATGGGCATTATGAAAAAAAAGAAAGTTTTTTTCCTTAACCGCGATAGTAGCGCCTATGATTTTTTTGATGATAACAAGGGCAAATCTATCGGCTGGATATCTGCGCTTTATTACGCACATATCACCAGTTTCATCTGTGGTGTATTGATAGCCCTCCTGGGTGCTGCACTTGAGTTAAAAGCGAGATTTTTTCCATAGCAGGACCGATTTCTGATTCAGACCTGATGCAGCATTCCCGTAACAGAGAATGCTTAACAGCAGGATGACATCCGCCAGAAGACGGTTGGCTGCGGCAGGAAAATATTGAGAACAGGGCCGGCAGTACCAGCCCTGGAGGGAAAAGATCAGTTCAGCAGCGCGAGGATTTCCTCAGTGGTGCCGGTTTCGCCGAGGCGCGGGAAGATGCGCTCAATGCTGTTGTGGTGGGTTTCAGCGTTCAGGCAGCTCATCGCATCGGTCGCCAGCGTAACGTTGTAGCCCAGCTCGTATGCCTGACGCGCCGTGGATTCCACGCCGATACTGGTGGCAATCCCGCACACCACCACCTGCGTCACGCCACGCTGCTGCAGCTGCTGGTGCAGATCGGTATTGTGGAACGCGCCCCAGGTTTTTTTCGTTACGCTGATATCGCCCGGCTGCGGTGTCATTTCCGGCACCAGCACCGCCCAGTCTGCCGGCAGAGCAGCATCGTGACGCGGCTGCTGATTGCGGCCCGGCGCGCCGCCCGCCACGTTCACCAGCACCACCGGCAGCTGTTTCGCGCGAAACGCCTGCGTCAGCTGCGTGGCGCGTGCAATCACTTCATCCGGATGGCGCGGCGTAACCGGCAGGCGGACGATGCCGTACTGCAGGTCGATGACAATCAGGGCGGTTTGGGCATCTAACGTGGTGACAGCCATGGTGAGTCCTCTCAAATTAGTGGTCAGCGAGTCGTTGCAGTAAGGGAATGGCGGCCAGCAGCGTTTGCTGCTCCTGCGGGCTGAGCAGGCTGCTGATACTGTGCAGCAGCCAGTCGTCACGCTGGGCGCGATTGCTGGCGATGAGCTGCAGGCAGGCAGCGGTAGGCTGATAACGGGTTTTGCGGCCATCCTGCGCATCGGCCACGCCCTGTACCAACCCCAGCGTCTGCAGGCTGGCGACCGTGGCACTCATCGACTGGCTGCGCACCCCTTCGCGCGCGGCCAGCTCGGTCACCGTCATTGCGCCGTCGCGCACCAGATACCCCAGCACGGAAACCTGCGGCCAGGTGAGATCGCCCGGCGGGGCCGATTCACGCAGGCGGCGCATCAGTTTGCCATTGATGCTGCGTAACGCGGCAGCGGCGCTAATCAGCTCGCTCATCGCCCTTCTCCTTTACAGATGAGACCGCAGTATATAAATACGCAGGTAAACTGTGTAGTTTGCCTTCGTATCAATTTGTAATTGCGCATCCCGCCGCTCAGCTGCGCTGCAAATAGTGTATCAGGCTATGAAAGCGCAACGCGCTGGCCAGCGGATTGCGGTAGCTGTGCGGCTGATCGGCGGCGAACTGGCTGGCCTCGCCGGCCTGCAGGCGACGCCAGCTGCCCGCCATGCCCAGCAACAGCTCACCTTCCAGCACCACCACCTGCTCAATCACCCCGCTTTCGTGCGCTGACGAATCGCTTTGCGCGCCCGCTGCCAGCGTCACTTCCAGCAGATCGAAGCGCAAACGCGCGTCATACGGCAGCAGCGGCTTCACCTGCATTTGTGCATTGGGCTGGCTGAAGGTCGCCACATCGCCCGACGGCTGCGCCCCGCTCTGCACAAAAAAGGAGAACGGCACATTAAAGCCGGTGGCGATTTTCCATAGCGTGGCGATCGTTGGACTCGACTCGCCGCGCTCAATCTGACCGAGCATGGCTTTACTCACGCCGGTGCGCGCCGCCGCCAGCGTCAGGCTCCAGCCATTGGCCTGACGCAGCTGCTTCAGCGCCTGGCTGAGATGTTGATGCAGATTTTCCATGAATTCTCCTGAAAAGCGGGCGCGCAGTGTACCACTTGTGCGCGCCATACCGTGCGTGCCACAATGTGCGTTATAACGCACAACAGGATGTGATTCCATGACCACTGCAACTGTTCGTCCGGCTTTTTCCTTTCCAATGTTGATTTCCGGCCTGATCGCCGTGCTGGTCGGCTACAGCAGCACCGCGGCGCTGATCTTTCAGGCGGCGCAGGCTGCAGGCGCCTCACCGGCGCAGATTGGCGGCTGGCTGTCGATGCTGGGCGTGGGCATGGGACTGGCGTCACTCGGCCTGTCGCTGTGGACGCGGATGCCGGTGCTCGCCGCCTGGTCGACGCCAGGTGCCGCGCTGCTGGCCACCAGCGTGCACGGCCTGACGCTGAATGAAGTGGTCGGGGTGTTTGTCGCGACCAATCTGCTGATTGTGCTGAGCGGCGTGACCGGCCTGTTTGCCCGGCTGATGAACCACATTCCCCAGTCGCTGGCGGCCGCGATGCTGGCGGGGATTCTGCTGCGATTTGGCATCGGCACCTTCAGCGGCTTACCGGATCATTTTGCCCTGTGCGGCAGCATGTGTCTGGTATGGCTGCTGGGCCGCCGCTGGCTGCCGCGTTATGCCATTCTGCTGGCGCTGGTGACGGGCGTGCTGGTGGCGCTGGGTCAGCGCGCCATCCACTTTCCGCCTCATGCGCTAACGCTGAGCGTGCCGGAATTTATCATGCCGCACTTTAATCCTGCCGCGCTGATTGGCGTCGGCTTGCCCTACTTCCTGGTGACCATGGCGTCGCAGAATGCGCCCGGTATTGCCACGCTGCAGGCGCATGGTTACCGGCCGCCGGTCTCCGCGCTCACCGGCTGGACCGGCCTGATCGCGCTACTGCTGTCGCCGTTCGGTGGCTTTTCGGTGTGTATTGCGGCGATCACCGCCGCGATCTGCATGGGCGATGATGTCGATCCGGACCCGGCGCGCCGCTGGGTGGCTTCCGCGCTGGCGGGCGTGTTCTATCTGCTGACCGGCTTTACCGGCGCGCTGATCGCCGTGATGCTCAGCGCCTTGCCGCCGGTGCTGATCGCTACGCTGGCCGGTCTGGCACTGCTGGCCACGCTGGCGGGCAGCCTGCAGCGCGCGCTGGCGGAACCCGCGCAGCGCGACAGCGCCATCGTGGCATTTCTGATCACCGCCAGCGGCATCTCCCTGCTCGGCGTCGGCTCGGCGTTCTGGGGCCTGATCGGGGGCGTCCTCACCCATTTGCTGCTCAGCCCGCGCCGGAACGGTTAACATTTCACCACCCCGCGTACCGTGGGGGAATAACGCCCTGTTTTCCCCCCTTTTTCCCCCGTTTGATTGCGGCGCATTTGGCTTAAGATCACTACCATCGCCCATCACACCCGATGTTTGGCTTCAGATAACCACCGATAAGGGCCCAACGAGTGGCAAAAACTTTTCTGCGCAGCGGTAATCTCGACGCGTTACTGGCACTGGGGGAGAACGGCCAGCCGGTCTGGGCTTCTGCCCTGCAAATTCGCGAAACGTTACGTTTGCGCCGCCAGACGACACTGGCCAACTGCCTCGCGATCCCGCAGGCCAACGAGCGCGGTGACCGCCTTGACTGGTACGCGCCATTCAGCGGCAAAGTGAAATCCTGGCTGGCAGCCAGCGATCGCGAAAAGCGTCAGGCTCTGGATCAGCTCACCCTTAATCAGCAGGATTTGCAGGCGCTCAGCCTGCGCGCCCGGGATGCCGACAATCCGGCGATGCGTCTGTTTGGGGCGCTGCTGGCGAAGACGCTGCAGTTTCCCGATCAGCAATACGTCTATCTGGTGGATGGCAAGCCGGTGATCACCTTCTGGGGCTTTGTCGACCCGCAGGCGCGCACGCGTGATGATGCGCTGGCCTGCCTGCGCGACAGCCTTGATGAAGAACTGCCGCCGCTGGTGGTGCCCGCGCCGGAGCCAGAAAGGGCTGCTGCGCCTGAACCGGTTGAGGCCCCCGTTGTGGCGGAGCCCGAGCCGGAACTGCTGGCGGAACCCGAACCACAGCCCGAACCCGCACCGCTGAGCGTTGTCGCCGACGCGCCCGCGCGGAAGAAATCCGCACTGCGCCCGCTGCTGCTGGTGCTGCCTCTGGCCGCTGCCGCCGCAGCGGGTGTGGCCTTCTGGTTACACAACGCGCCGGTCCAGCCGGCAGAAACCGAAACCGCGCCTGTGGTCAGCGCCGCGCCCGCGCTGGCCCCGGCGATGCTGGCGAAAGCACAGACGCTGGCCGCCACGCTGCCGCACAGCAGTGCGACGGTGACGCCTGCGCCGGCACCGGCTGCCCCACCGGCACCGCCGGAGGTCGTAGCGGAACATACCGAACCGGCCAAAGCGGACGATCTGGTGATGACGGCCGATGACGCGCGCCTCGGCTCGGTGAAATTTATCAATGGTACCTGGCGCGTGACGCTGCGTCAGACCAATCTGCCGACCGGCAAGCCGCCGAGCCTGCGCTATCAGATCCGCAACGGTAAAGGCAGCGCAGTGATTACCCAGGGCGACAATATTCGCTGTAAAGCCGATGTCACCGCCGCCATGACCAGCGCCGGCACCATGGTAGTGCGCAGCCGCTATACTGCCAGCTGCAGCGATAAATCACGCTATCGCATGCCGGAGCTGGTGTGCAAAGCCGGTGATGGCATTGCCAGCTGTACGGCGCAGTATGGCGCCGATCAGGTGTTCCCGTTGACGATTAAGCGTGAGAGTAAGTAACCATGTTGGCTCCCCTGATTGATGACAAACAGAAAATCACGCTGATCGAAGACAGCGGTGTGCAGTTTCTTGATTTTGGTTTGCGCCTGCCCGCGCTGCAGGCGCGGCGGCAGTTTGTGCGCCAGACCGCCAATGGTCCGCTGCTGCGCCTCAACGTTGATGGCAACAGCGGCAAGTTTCTGCTCTATCCGCAGGATGGCGGTGCCGCTGAGGTAGTGCGCCCGGAGACCGATATCGCGCTGGCCGATTCCCTGACGCTGCTGGCCGGGCAGTGGCTGCCGCTGCCGGTGCTGCGCTGTTCCAGCGGCCGTCGTTTTATCGGTGGCCCGGATAACTGGGCGCGTCTGCGCCTTGCGCCGCTCAGCCAGCCCGACGCGGCGGGCAATACCCATCGCATCACCCTCGCCTTCGATACGCGCCTGGTGGCCGACGCGGACGGCGGTGAGCAGCTGGGGTTGAGCAAAGCCGATGCGCAGAACGGCGTCAGCTTTGCGCTGGCGTGGCATAACTATGAACTGGGCGAGTTCCTCGACCTCACCTGGGTTGACGGCTGGCTGCGCGAGACGTTCAGCCAGCAGGTGTATGCGCTGGAATCACGCCGCGAGCAGGAAGTGAACCAGGCGCTGCGCGAATTTGAATATCAGGCGCACTATCTCAACGTGCTGGAACTGCTGGGAGAACAGCTCGATCTGGCAGAAATCACTATCCAGGCGGCCTCACCGCAAACGCCGGCGGTCAACGTGGATATCATTCTCGACGTCGGCAACTCGCACACCTGCGGCATTCTGGTGGAAGATCACCCCGAAGAGAGCAACGGCCTGCGCCAGACCTATGAGCTGCAGCTGCGCGATCTGTCGCAGCCGCATCAGGTCTACAACGAGCTGTTCGACAGCCGACTGGAGTTTGCCGAAACGCACTTTGGCAAAGCCAACTTCTCGCTTGAGAGCGGCCGCGAAAACGCGTTTATGTGGCCCTCGCTGACCCGCGTCGGTCGCGAAGCCAGCCGCCTGGCGCTGCAGCGCGCCGGCACCGAGGGCAGCACCGGCCTTTCCAGCCCGCGCCGCTACTTATGGGACGAAGCGCGTTATCAGCCCGGCTGGCGCTTCAACGCCAGCGGCGGCAGCGACGAGCCGCAGGCCACCGCGCTGCCGTTTACCCTGTTGCTCAACGATGAGGGGCAGCCGCTGCATGCCCTGCCGGAAGATGACCGCCTGCCGGTGTTTTCTGCCAGCTACAGCCGCAGCTCGCTGATGACCTTTATGCTGTGTGAACTGCTGGCGCAGGCCATGATGCAGATGAACAGCGTGGCCCAGCGCCAGCGTATGCCGCAAAGCCAGGCGCCGCGCCAGCTGCGTCATGTGATCCTGACGCTGCCGTCGGCCATGCCGAAGCCGGAGCGGGAAATTTTCCGTCGCCGCATGCAGGAAGCCATCGCGCTGGTGTGGAAAGCCGAAGGCTGGCATCCGGCCGACGCCGCGTTTGACGCCGCCAGCCAGGCGCACAGCCTGCGGCCGGTACCAGATGTGCAGATGGAGTGGGATGAAGCCACCTGCGGTCAGATGGTGTGGCTGTTCAACGAAACCCAGGTGAACTTTGCCGGTCGCGCGGAAGATTTCTTCAGCAGCATGGCGCGCCCGGATCGCCCGCGCGAAGCGGATGAGCTGCCGGGCAAAAGCCTGCGCATCGCCTCGATTGATATCGGCGGCGGCACCACCGATCTCGCCATCACCCAGTATCGTCTGGATGATGGTCAGGGCAACAACGTGAAAATCACCCCGCGTCTGCTGTTCCGGGAAGGGTTTAAAGTGGCCGGCGATGACATTCTGCTGGACGTGATTCAGCTGTGGATCCTGCCCGCGCTACAGCAGAGTCTGCAAAAAGCCGGCCTGGCGCTGGCGGAACCGCTGATGAACAAGCTGTTTGGACACGACAGTCGCATGGACGGTCAGGCCACGCTGCGTCAGCAGGTCACCCTGCAGCTGTTTATTCCGCTGGCGCAGGCGGTACTGGAACGCTATGAAAACTGGAATCCACTCGACAGCCACAGCGAAATTAACGCGCTGTTTGGCGAGCTGGTGCCGCAGAAGCCAGCCAGCAGCGTGCTGGCGTTTGTCAACGGAGAGATTCAGCGCACGCTCGGCGGCGACAGCCGTTTCGACCTGCTTGACGTGCCGCTGGTGGTGAGCATGGCGCAGCTGCATGCTGAGTTTCTGCAGCACCGGATGGCGATCATCCCGGCGCTGCGCGCCATGTGCGAAGTGGTTTCCCTCTATCAGTGCGATGTGCTGCTGCTGACCGGTCGCCCGTCGCGCTTCCCGGGCATTCAGGCGCTGGTGCGTCATTTGCAGCCGCTGCCGGGCAGCCGCATTTTGTCGCTGGAGGGGTATCACACCAGCGACTGGTATCCGTTCAACAAACAGGGACGCATTGATAACCCGAAATCCACCGCGGCGGTCGGTGCCATGCTGTGTCTGCTGGCACTTGATCTGCGTCTCAGCAGCTTCTGGTTCCGCGCCGGCGATTTTGAACCCTACTCGACCATTCGCTATCTTGGCGTGCTGGATGAAAACGCCACGCTGAGCGATGACAATCTGTGCTACAGCGAGATTGATCTCGACAGCCACAGCTTCGCGCTGGACCGTAAAAGCAGCTTCCGCATTCGCGGTAACGTCTGCCTCGGTTTCCGCCAGCTGGAGAACGACCGCTGGCCGGCGACACCGCTCTACAGCCTGAGCATTACCGATCCGCAGCTGGCGCGCCAGGTAGCGGGCGAAAGCGTGCTGCGCATCAGGCTGGCGGTACAACCGGGCCCGGATAACCTCGGCCCGGAGCGGCTGGTGCTGAGCGAGGCGCGCATGGACGATGGCACGCGCGTGCCGCTGGAGCAACTGAGTCTGAAACTGAATACGCTGTCGGCCACCGGCAACGCCAATGCGCAATACTGGATCGACAGCGGGAGCGTGTGTAAACGATGAGAACTGCCAAAAAAGCCACGCCGGCGACGCCTGCTAAACGCCTGGGCCTGCTGCAGGAGACGGTTGACGGCGCGCTGAACTGGGTGGAGAGCCACCAGGCGCACTCACCGCGTCTGGCGCTGGAAGCCGATACGCTGCGGCTCCAGCTGCGGCGCGCCCGCGTTGAAAGCCACGCGCTGGCGCGACAGCTGGCGCGGCCGGTCACCCTGGCGCTGTTTGGTCAGTCGCAGGCGGGTAAAGCCTGGCTGCTGAGTGAAATGGTCGGCGACGCGCAGGGCCAGCTGATCGCCCGTCTCGGCGACAAAACCCTGAACTATTTTCAGCACATCAATCCCGGCAATCTCGATTTTGCCATCGCCACCCGTTTCAGCCATCAGCGTGAAGCGCAGTCTGGCGCGTGGCCGCTGGAGATGACGCTGCTGAGCGAAGCCGAGCTGATTCGTCTGATGCTGGCCTGTGCCAGCGCGGACACCCAGCCGGACAGCGCGGCGATTGATGCCGCGCTGCAGCGCCTGCAGCGCCATCGCCAGAGCGAGGTGCAGCCCGGCCTCGACAGCGACGCGCTGGTGACGCTGTGGGCGTGGCATCGCCGCCAGCCCGACCACGCCGAGGTGCTGGACCGTCATTTCTGGCCGCAGGCGATTGAGCTGGCACCGTGGCTCAACGTGGACGACCGCGTGCAGCTGTTTGCGCTGCTGTGGCCGCAGCGTCCGGCGCTAAATGAAACCCTGCGCAGCCTGCTGCATCTGCGCCATCAGCTGCGGCACGCGCCGCGCGTGCTGGCGCCGCTCAGCCTGCTGGTGGATGACGCCTCGCTGCCCGCTGAAAAGCTCATCGGCCATGACGCCGACCTGAACGAATTGATTGAAGTGTGTCCGGTTGTCGCCAACCGCGTGGGCAAACCGCAGTCGGTACCGCTCGGCTGGCTGGCGCTGCTGACGCTGGAAATCACCCTGCCGCTCAGTTCGACGCCGCGTCAGGCGCTGTATGACGAAGCCGATATGCTGGAACTGCCCGCGCCGGGCACGCCCGCCGATCGCGATCAGCAGGATGAGCGCGCAAGGCTGCAGGCGCGTGATGCGCTGCGCGCCAGTCTGCTGGAGCAGAAACGTGCCCTGCTGCCGGGCTTCTATGCCGCCCGTCAGGGCATCGATTTAATGCTGATTTGTACCGCCGCCAGCCAGCGTCAGGATGCGGATCTCGCCGCCAGCGCGCTGCGCGAGTGGCAACTGCAACAGAGCGCGACGGCCAGCGCAGACAAGCCGCGCCTGATTTGGGCGATTACGCCGCACGATGCGCGCTATCAGCAGTCGCAAATCAACGTCGATGAAGCGGTACAGCGGCAGATTGGTCAGCCTGGCCAGAGCTGGGGTTCCATGCTGGCGCGCGATCGCGCCGGCGTCGACCGCATGAGCAGTTGGCTGCAGGATGAGATGCAGCCGGAGGCACGGCGCGACCGGCTGGCGCTACAGCTCAGCACGCTGCAGCAGAAACTGGTGGAGCGTCTGCAGCCGTGGACCGAAGCCAGCGCCACGCCGGAACAGGCCGCGCGGAAACAGGCCATCGCCGATACGCTGCTGAAGTGTTTACAGCATCGCACCGGCCTGCATGGCGAGCTGCTTGAGCGTCTGCAGCCGTCGCGCGAAGCGGTGCGCCAGCTGTGGCTGAGTCAGAGCCACGGCAGCACGCCGTCCACCGGCGGTCAGCCGGCCGCGGTGGAGCAGAGCTATTTTGGTATTGGTTTTGAGTTTGACCTGTTTAACGATGAGCCGGTAACCACCGCCGAACCGCGCAGCAGCAGCGGCCAGCGCGATCAGCAGTTTCCTCAGCAGGTGTTCGCGCTGTGGCTGGCGCACCTGCGTCAGCTGCCGGAGAGCCAGAGCCTGCTGGCGCTGCTCAACGTGGACAAGCCAACGCTGGAACTGCTGGTGGAGGAGCTGATTACCGCCAGCTTCCGTCTGCAGGTGCTGAGCAAACTGCAAAGCGCGCTCAACGAAACGGAGACGCAGGCCAGTGCCCATGAAGCGCGCACCGATCGCCAGGTGTCGCGTGCCATGACGGTGCTGGGTGACTTTGTCGCCTGGCTCGGCTTCCTGCAGCGGGATGAACGTGAACGGCCACAGAGTCGCGTCAATCGCGGCAGCCCGATTTTCGCCCGCCCGCCGGCGCCCAGCGTCAGCTTTTCGTCAGGCCAGCGTCTGACGCGGCTGTCTGCCGCGCCGGCTAACCACACCGCCTATTACATTTATGACTGGCTGGTGGGGTTAAATTCGCTGATCGTCGAGAATAACGGCTACACCGGCGGCGGCGATTTACCGGCCAGCGCACGTCAGACGCTGGCGATTATGCTGCTGCCGCTGCACGCGTAGTCAGTGAGTAATCAGGCGCAGCTCGCCCGCCAGCTGCTGCGCCGCCTCTTCCAGCAGCGCCAGCACCGGGGCAAACTCCGCACTGGCGCTGACCTCGGCGACATGCTGCAGATGCAGCGTTGCCGGCAGCGCCATGCCGCCGGTTAGCCAGTCCCACAGCGCATCCAGATTGTAGCCAAAGCATTCACCGCAGCCGCTCTGTTCGACCAGCGCCTGATAAAAGGCCTGGCGCGTGCCCAGCGTGCGAAAATCAAAATGGAGTGTCAGCATAGTCAGGGTACCGGCGTGAAGCTGCGATAGTGATCGGTGGTGAGAAAGATCAGCCCATCAGAAGAGTAAAGCAGACGATCGGCATCGCGGTGGCCGCAGTTATAATTGACGTCCGCCTCATACCACTGGCGCCCCGCCTGCATCGGCAGCCGCCGTTCGCGGTTACTGAAGCGATCGCCGCCAATCGCCCGCCCTGGCAACACCTCACACAGGTTGCCCTGCGCCGGGTTCCAGCCCTGACGACGTGCCGCGCTTTTGGTGAGATAAAAATCAGGCAAACGGTGATGCTGCTGCAGCCAGCGCGCCACGCGATGGGCATCGGTCAGTTGTGCAATATCCGTCTGTTTTTCTGGCGCAGTACCGCTCAGATGGGGCTTCAGCCCGATCCAGCAAACCACCAGCGCAAACAGTAATCCAATCCAGAGTTTTTTCGACATAGTGACATCCTGAAAAGCAGGACGCCGATAATAGCAGGTTTCAGGCGGGGAAAAACGCGGGCCAGCATGGCTGGCCCTGGCGGAGGTTTACTGCTGCATCGCGCTCGGGGTGTGCGCGGCGTGACGACGCCATGCGCCCGGTGCCACGCCATACTGGCGCTTGAAGCTGCGGTTAAACGACTGCTGTGAATCGAAGCCCAGCGAAATGGCCACGTTGAGGATCGGTTCGTTGGTGGTGGTCAGGCGGTCGGCCGATTTTTTCAGCTTCTTGGCCCGGATGTACTCACCCAGCGGATAGCCGGTGTGCTCTTTGAACATGCGCTGCAGGTGCCACTTCGAATAGCCGGCGCGCCCCGCTACGGTGTCCAGATCCAGACGTGCTTCAATGTTGTTATCAATCCAGTCGATCAGATCGTGAATAAAAGCGTCGCTCATCATCCCATTCTCTCCCGTCGCCATGGCGAACAGTATCAGTATCAGTTGCAATTACACTTTAAGGGTGACTGACTATCGCACTTAATGCAAGTTTTATTATTGCATTAAATGCCGCACTCGCCGTAGGGGCTTTCGCTACCTGTTACGAATTGATCAAAACCGCACATAAAGTGTATCAGATATTCTTGCAGATGCAGTTCGCCCAAGCCTACACTCCTGTGGTTTTAATGCAATCTTAAAAGTTGCAGATTTTTCGTACGTCTCCTTTCTTTTTCACCAACGCGGAATAACAACAATGCATCTGCAAACATATGGGGTTCGTCGGGCCGTAAGCCTGTCAGGAGTGATGTTGCTGGGAAGCCTGCTGGCCGGTTGTGATCGCGGTGTGGCGCAAAATGCGCCGCCGCCTCCGCCCGAAGTGAGTGTCGCGCAGGTGGTGCAACAAAAAGTCAGCCAGTGGGATAGCTTCAATGGCCGCATTGAAGCGGTGCAAAGCGTGCAGCTGCGTCCGCGCGTTTCGGGCTACATCGATCAGGTTAACTATCGCGAAGGCGATGAGGTGAAGAAAGGTCAGGTGCTGTTTACCATTGATGACCGCACCTACCGCGCCACGCTGGAGCAGGCGCAGGCCGAACTGGCCAGCGCGCGTAGCCAGGCGGCGCTGGCCCGCAGCGAGTCGGCCCGTACCGACAAGCTGATCGGCACCCAGGTGGTGTCGCGCGAAGAGTGGGAACAGCGGCGTTCGACCGCCAGTCAGGCGCAGGCCAGCGTGCTGGCCGCCCAGGCGGCAGTCGATATGGCGCAGCTGAACCTCGACTTTACCCGCGTCACCGCGCCGATTGATGGTCGCGCCAGCCGGGCGATGATCACCACCGGTAACCTGGTGACTGCCGGCGACAGCGCCAGCGTTCTCACCACGCTGGTTTCGCAGGACCGCATGTACGTCTACTTTGACGTCGACGAAGCGATTTATCTGCAGTACCAGGCGATGGCGCGTCAGGGCCAGAACCGCGGTTCGCTGCCGGTAGAGATTGCGCTGACCGGCGAACAGGGTTATCCGCACCGCGGCACCGTCGATTTTCTCGATAACCAGCTGACCGCCAGCACCGGCACCATTCGCATGCGCGCCACGCTCGACAATCAGCAGCGTCAGTTTACCCCAGGCCTGTTTGCCCGCGTGCGGCTGCCGGGCAGCGCAGAATTCAACGCGCTGCTGGTCGACGACCGCGCGGTACTAACCGACCAGGATCGTAAATACGTTTACGTGGTTGATGCGCAGGGCAAAGCCGAACGCCGCGATGTTCAGCTGGGCGATCTGGCTAACGGCCTGCGTATTGTGCAGCAGGGTCTGAAGCCAGGTGACAAGGTCATTGTCAACGGTCTGCAGAAAGTGTTCATGCCCGGTATGCCGGTAAAAGCGCAGCCGGTGGCCATGCGCTCCGCTCAATAATAATCGAGACTGCCCGTTATGGATTTCTCCCGCTTTTTTATCGACCGACCGATTTTCGCCGCGGTGCTGTCGATTTTGATATTTACCACCGGACTGATCGCCATTCCGCTGTTGCCGATCAGTGAATACCCCAACGTGGTGCCACCCAGCGTGCAGGTGCGCGCAGAATATCCCGGTGCCAACCCCAAAGTGATTGCTGATTCGGTGGCAACGCCGCTGGAAGAAGCGATCAACGGGGTGGAAAACATGATGTACATGAAGTCGGTGGCCGGCTCAGATGGCGTGCTGGTTACCACCGTGACCTTCCGCCCGGGGACCGATCCCGATCAGGCGCAGGTCCAGGTGCAAAACCGCGTGGCACAGGCTGAAGCGCGTCTGCCGGAAGAGGTGCGTCAGCTCGGCCTGACCACCCAGAAGCAGTCACCTACCCTGACGCTGGTGGTGCATCTGTTCTCGCCCCACGGCAAGTACGATTCGCTCTATCTGCGTAACTACGCCACGCTGAAGGTGAAAGATGAGCTGGCGCGCCTGCCAGGCGTCGGCCAGATTCAGATCTTCGGTGCCGGTGACTACGCGATGCGCGTCTGGCTCGACCCGAACAAAGTGGCGGCGCGCGGCATGACCGCCGGCGACGTGGTCAGCGCCATGCAGGAGCAGAACGTGCAGGTTTCTGCCGGCCAGCTGGGCGCAGAGCCGACGAAGAAAGAGAGCGATTTCCTGCTGTCGATCAACACCCAGGGGCGGCTGGAAGATGAGGCGCAGTTTGGCAACATCATCCTGAAAACCGCCGACGACGGCACGCTGGTGCGCCTGCGTGACGTAGCGCGCATCGAGATGGGCTCCGGCAGCTATGCCCTGCGTTCGCAGCTGAACAACAAGGATGCGGTCGGTATCGGTATCTTCCAGTCGCCGGGCGCAAACGCCATCGACCTGTCAAATGCGGTACGCGCCAAAATGGCTGAGCTGGCAACGCGCTTCCCGGATGACGTGCAGTGGGCCGCGCCTTATGACCCGACGGTGTTCGTGCGTGACTCGATCCGCGCCGTGGTCCAGACGCTGTTCGAAGCCATCGTGCTGGTGGTGCTGGTGGTGATTCTGTTCCTGCAGACGTGGCGCGCCTCGATTATCCCGCTGCTGGCCGTGCCGGTGTCGGTGGTCGGTACCTTCAGCGTGCTCTACCTGCTGGGCTTTTCGCTCAATACCCTGAGCCTGTTCGGGCTGGTGCTGGCGATTGGGATCGTGGTCGATGACGCCATCGTGGTGGTGGAGAACGTCGAGCGTAACATTGAACAGGGCTTAACACCAGTGGCGGCGGCTCACCAGGCGATGCGCGAGGTCTCCGGGCCGATTATCGCCATCGCGCTGGTGCTGTGTGCGGTATTTGTGCCGATGGCCTTCCTCTCCGGCGTAACCGGTCAGTTCTATAAGCAGTTTGCCGTGACCATTGCCATTTCGACGGTGATTTCGGCGATTAACTCGCTGACGCTCTCTCCGGCGCTGGCGGCGAAACTGCTGAAGGCGCACGGTGCGCCGAAGGACCTGCCGACGCGCCTGATCGATCGCCTGCTGGGCTGGGTGTTCCGGCCGTTTAACCGCTTCTTCCAGCGCAGCTCAGACGGCTATGAATCGATGGTCGGCAAAACCCTGCGCCGGCGCGGTGCGGTGTTTGGCGTGTACGTGCTGCTGCTGGCCGGTGCCGGCTTCATGTTCCATACCGTGCCAGGCGGCTTTATTCCGACGCAGGATAAGCTGTACCTGATTGGTGGCGTGAAGATGCCGGAAGGCTCATCGCTGGCGCGTACCGATGAAGTGATTCGTAAGATGAGCGAAATCGGCATGAACACCGAAGGCGTGGCCTACTCCGTCGCCTTCCCCGGCCTGAATGCGCTGCAGTTCACCAATACGCCCAATACCGGCACGGTGTTCTTCGGTCTGAAGCCGTTCAGCGAGCGCAGCCGCACTGCGGCGGAAATCAATGCTGAGATCAACGCGAAAATTTCCAAAATCCAGCAGGGCTTCGGTTTCTCCATCATGCCACCGCCGATCCTCGGTCTGGGCCAGGGATCGGGCTATTCGCTGTATGTGCAGGACCGTGCGGGCCTGGGCTATGGCGCACTGCAAACCGCGATTAATACCCTGTCCGGTGCGGTGATGCAGACGCCTGGCATGATGTTCCCGATCTCCTCCTATCAGGCCAACGTGCCGCAGCTGGATGTGCAGGTCGATCGCGACAAAGCCAAAGCACAGGGCGTATCGCTGACCGATCTGTTCACGACGCTGCAGGTGTATCTGGGTTCGTCTTACGTCAACGACTTCAACAAGTTTGGTCGTACATGGCGTGTGATGGCGCAGGCTGACGGGGATTTCCGCGACAGCGTGCAGGATATCGCGAACCTGCGCACCCGTAACGATCGCGGTGAGATGGTGCCGATTGGCAGCATGGTGAACATCACCACCACCTACGGTCCGGACCCGGTGATTCGCTATAACGGCTATCCGGCGGCTGACCTGATTGGCGATGCCGATCCGCGCGTGCTCTCTTCTGCGCAGGCGATGGAAAAACTCGAGGCGATGTCCAGCCAGGTGCTGCCGAACGGCATGAATATCGAATGGACCGACCTGAGCTATCAGCAGGCAACCCAGGGCAACACCGCGTTTATCGTGTTCCCGGTGGCGGTGCTGCTGGCGTTCCTGGTACTGGCGGCGCTGTATGAGAGCTGGACGCTGCCGCTGGCGGTGATCCTGATCGTACCGGTGACGATGCTCTCCGCACTGGTCGGCGTGTGGCTGACCGGCGGCGATAACAACGTGTTTGTCCAGGTCGGTCTGGTGGTGCTGATGGGGCTGGCATGCAAGAACGCCATCCTGATCGTCGAGTTCGCCCGCGAACTGGAGATGCAGGGCAAAGGGATTGTGGAGTCAGCGCTGGAAGCCTGTCGCCTGCGTCTGCGCCCTATCGTTATGACCTCCATCGCCTTTATTGCCGGCACCGTGCCGCTGATTCTGGGCGAAGGTGCGGGCGCCGAAGTGCGTGGCGTCACCGGCATCACCGTGTTCTCGGGCATGCTGGGGGTTACGCTGTTTGGCCTGTTCCTGACGCCGGTATTTTACGTGACGCTGCGTAAGCTGGTGACGCGCAAGCAGCAGCCGGCGGTGGAAACGCAGACGGTGTAAACGCTAAGGAGTAAAACCCATCCGGGCCATCGTGCCCGGATTTTTTTTGCCTGGCGCGGCATGATGATGTTACACAGCAACAGCGCGCCTCTGCACCAGAGCACAGCAGCGGGATTTCACAGGATTTACAGGGGTAGATTGCGCGTACAGAAGCGGAATGGAAAGGTGCGCATCAGCGATGCGCACGGGAGGTTAGCGGTCTTTTTTGCAGAGTTCGGCGATTTCGAGGTCAGGCAGCGGTTCGCAGTTGCTGGTATCGTGCTTTTTCAGCTCGTTAAGGGCATCGGCGACGGTGCGGGTTTCCAGCACTTTAAGCGACGCCTCTTCCGCTTGCTCCGCGATCGATTTGAAGTACCAGCACAGGTTGGCGCTGACCAGGCAGCGCGGTGCGACATCGGGGCGCGACGCCCACAGTTTTTTGTCTTCAATCACTGAGGTGTAGATATCGCGCAGCGTGATCTCAGCGGCCGGACGACCCAGATGGATCGAGCCGGTACGGCCAAGCGTCGAGACAATGATGCCATCGCGCGTTAACGGAACCATGAGTTTCCGAATGAAACTGGGGTTCGCTTCAAGACCGTACGCCAGAATGGCACTGGTCGAGCGTTTACCCAGTTGCTCCGCCATCGCTACGCTCAAAACCATCTGCAAAGCTGTCGGGAAGCGGTAATCTAGCATTTCTGTTTCCTGAGTTGCGGCCTATCTTCTTGTTTTCATACCGCGGCAGTGAATAATCAATGAGCAATAAATATAACAAACACTGTTGCTTTTTAGAATACCGAAAATGCTTTCCGCCCGTGACTAACCTGCGCTATTACCCGCCTTGATATCGAATTAAAGCATTGAATTTAAATAAAAAGAATCCAATAAGGCATGCCGCTGGCCGCTTTAGCACTCTGAGCCTTGCGCAACAATATGCGCGATGTGTCACTTTTTTGCCCCCACCGCTGTAGCTGCGGGCTGGCAAAGGATGTTGTGACAAAGGGAAGATAATTTCTGCACGCGTGGTGCGCCGTGTGCGCAACCTACTCTCAGACAAACCATTGTTTCTGAGTAAGAAACAAAAACACGCCGGCCAAGGGGGCTGCGTCAGGGTCGATAAACCGTCTTCTGAAAGGAATAATATTGATCCGGGTCATGATTCCCTTGCTATTTTTTGCACAAAATGCGCGCCGTTACTATTTTCGAGGCGCGAAATAATGTCTGTATTATCCCCGGTCGTTGGCGCATTATTGCTGACCGTTCTCCCGCTGACGGTGGGCATCATCACGGCGGCAACCAGCTGCCTGAACGCGCCAACCTTATGGCAATGCGTGCGGATGGCACCGCTGCCTTTCGTTGTCTCGGCTGGCTGCACTCTGCTATTAAGCGCGTTGTGTTGCCTGCTGCAATATCTGACGGATCGCCACTAAAGCGCAGCTGCGGCCATCTCTGCCCGTTAGCCGTCAGTGGCGATTTCAACCTGCGGATTCCGGAGCGCCTGCCGGCAATTTCCGCTTCAGCACCACCACCAAAAGCACGTTAATAAGCGCCAGCGCACATAACAGCCACAGCGTAGCCTGCGCGCCGGAATGCTGGAAAATATAGCCGCCAATCAGCGGTGTGAGGGCCTGACCAATCAGCGCCGGTCGCGCCATGCGGCCAACCACAATGGCGTACTCTTCCGGTTTTACCATCGCCAGCGGCAGGGTTCCGCGCACGATAGCCCGCAAGCCATTTCCTGCACCGTACAGCACCATACTCACCAGCGCCCACGCGGGATAACAGGCCAGCAGCAGTAATCCCAGCGCCACCAGCCCGACTGAGAAGAAAGTGGTCCAGATGGGATGGCCGCGCTTAAACGCCATATCGACAATGCGCGACGCCACCTGGCACGGCCCCAGCAGCGTACTGATCGCCAGCGCGGCGCTCAGCGAATGCCCGCTCGCCTGTAGCAGGTTAATCAGCTGCACCGATATCGCCGTCATGATCACCGACGCGAGGGTAAAGATGCTGCACAGCAGCCAGAACAGCGTGGGGGCCAGCGAATTCTGTGCGGTATGCTGTTGCGTGGCTTTTGGTCTGGATGGCGTGCGCGGCGCTGGCAGCGCATACAGGTAAGCCGGCAGCACCGCCAGGCACAGCAGCGCGGCAATGGCCAGACAGGCACCGCGCCACTCCAGCCAGTGGATCAGCAGCGCGATGCCGGGCCACACCAGCGAGGTACAGAATCCTGAGATCAGCGTAATACCGGTAATCGCGCCACGCGCCTGGCCGCCATATAAGGTTCCCAGTGTGGCGAACAGCGCGTCATACAGGCCCATCGCCATGCCGGCGCCGATAATCAGCCAGGCGAACAGAAACAGCGGCAAACTGTGGCTCAGCGCCATGATCACCAGCCCGAGCGCCATCACCGCCCCGCTCGCCGCCAGCAGCCGGCGACCCTGTGCGCGGGCAATCAGCCGGCCGCACAGCGGTGCCAGCAGGCCGGAGACCAGAATGCCGAGCGAAAGTGCGCCATACACCCACTGCTGCGACCAGCCGGTTTCCGCGATGATCGGGTTAGCCATCACGGCCATCAGATAAAACGATCCGCCCCATGACAGGATCTGCACGGCGCCGAGCGTGACGATAGCGGGCGCGCCCGGTTTTGGCTGATACTCCACAGCTAATATCCGTTAACAGGTAAATCACGGTTATAACATGTTCATCCGACAGGAAAAATGCCCGCGCGCCCTGTTGAGCCGAATTCCACGCCGGGGTTTCAGCGATCGGATGGATAAACTTTATTGTAGTATGTTGTAACTAGTATGCTTGCTTGCTCGCCGCGTCATTCAGTGCCACCCTTTGGTATGTTGTAACTATGGAGAACCGCGATGGCTCGCTATGATTTAGTGGCTGATTTACACGAATGCGTGAATACGCTGGAGCGCGAACTCACTGCACTGCGGGCGGCGGTTGAACAGCAGCCGCTGTTGCTGGCGCGCGTGTTCAGCCTGCCGGAGATCGAGAAAGGCAAAGAGCATGATGAAATCAACCGCATCGCGGTGACCCAGCATCTCGGTAAACGCGCGCGCGAAATGGCCCTCGCCCACTATTGTCGCCTGTTTATGCAGCATCAGTCAGAAAAACTCAGCACCAAAGCGGCGGTGCGTCTGCCTGGCGCCCTCTGCATTGAGGCGGATGAGGCGGCCAGCCAGCGACTGGAGCAGCAGGTCACGACCATCAACACCCTTAAACAGCGGCTGGAGCAATTGATCACCGTCGACTCCGGCCTGCCGAGCGAGGCGCGTTTTGAGTTTGTGCACCAGCATCTGCGTGGCCTGATCACGCTCAATGCCTACCGCAGCGTCACGCTACTGCAGGCGCCGGATACGCTGCGTTTTGGCTGGGCGAATAAAAACATCATCAAGAAGGTGACGCGCGAGGCCATCGTCGAGCAGCTGGAGCGCAGCCTGAAGGCGAACCGCGCGCAGGCGCCGTGGACGCGCGAACAGTGGGCAGAGAAAGTGCAGCAGGAGCTGGAGCGGGTGCGGTCATTGCCGGACGGCGCGCAGCTGAAGATCAAGCGGCCAGTCAAAGTGCAACCTATCGCGCGGCTGTGGCGCGCCAGCGAGAAAAAACAGCTGCAGCTGGCCTGCCCTTCGCCGCTGCTGGTGTTGTGCCGCGATCGTACGCAGGTGCCGACGCTGGGTGAACTGCTGGATTACGATGCTGAAAACATCACGCACCGTTACAAGCCGCTGGCGCAGCCGCTGCATCTGATCATCCCGCGGCTGCATTTATGGAGTGACCGTCTGTAAGGCAAAAAAAACAGCGCGACAGGTCGCGCTGTAGTGTCCGGCAGTAAAGCTATTGCTTCATGCTGCCAACCATCTCTTCCGGCCGCACCCATTCGTCAAACTGCGCTTCGGTCAGGTAGCCGAGCTGCAACGCCGAGGCTTTCAGCGTCAGCCCCTGTTTGTGCGCCTGCTTGGCAATTTCCGCCGCTTTGTCATAGCCGATATGGGTATTCAGCGCGGTAACCAGCATCAGCGACTCGTTGAGCAGCTGATCGATGCGCTCGCGGTTGGGCTCAATGCCCACCGCGCAATGGTGATTGAAGCTGTCCATGCCGTCGGCCAGCAGCCGTACCGACTGCAGGAAGTTGTGGATCACCATTGGCCGGTAGACGTTGAGTTCGAAGTTACCGGACGCACCGCCCATGTTCACCGCCACGTCATTGCCCATCACCTGGCAGCACAGCATGGTCAGCGCTTCACACTGGGTAGGATTGACTTTGCCTGGCATGATCGAGCTGCCGGGCTCATTTTCCGGGATGCTGATTTCACCGATGCCGCAACGCGGACCGGACGACAGCCAGCGCACGTCGTTAGCGATTTTCATCAGCGAGGCGGCCAGGCCTTTCAGCGCGCCGTGCGCATGCACCAGCGCGTCGCAGGTCGCCAGCGCTTCAAACTTGTTGGGCGCGGTGACAAAAGGTTGCTGCGTCAGGTCGGCCAGCGCTTTCGCCACGCGCACCGCATATTCCGGATGGGTATTCAGGCCGGTACCGACCGCCGTGCCGCCCAGCGCCAGCTCGGCGACGTGCGAAATACTGTGTTCGATGTGCTTCAGATTGTGCTCCAGCATGGCAACCCAGCCGGAAATCTCCTGGCCGAGCGTCAGCGGTGTGGCGTCCTGCAGGTGGGTACGACCAATTTTAACGATGTCTTTAAACGCGGCGGACTTCTCGCTCAGGGTGTTTTTCAGCACCTCAATTTGCGGGATCAGCTGTTCGCGCAGCGCAATCACCGCAGCAACGTGCATCGCCGTCGGGAACACATCGTTGGAGCTCTGGCTCTTGTTAACATCATCATTCGGATGCACTTTGCGTGACATGCCGCGCTCGCCGCCCAGCAGTTCGCTGGCGCGGTTCGCCAGCACTTCATTCATGTTCATGTTGGTCTGGGTGCCGGAGCCGGTCTGCCAGATGGCCAGCGGGAACTCGTCGCTGTGCTGGTCGGCCAGCACCTCGTCAGCGGCGTCGATAATCGCCCCGGCCCGTTCAGCCGGCAGCAGCCCCAGATCGCGGTTAACCTGGGCGGCGGCGCGCTTGGTCAGCGCCAGCGCGTGCACCAGCGCCACGGGCATCTTCTCGGTGGAGATACGGAAGTGCTCCAGCGAACGCTGCGTTTGTGCGCCCCACAACTTATCTGCCGGAACTTCGATCGGACCCATTGAATCTTTTTCAATGCGGTTGGCTGCCATGACTACGTCTCCTTAGCTCAGATTTTGAGGTTTCCGCCTAAGTCGTCTTCCCGCGACGCCTTAGAGCGAGCAAGATTGTCACATACAAGAAATTAACATTATGCGAGCCCATCGCGTTTATTGCACTTGTTCGTGTATTTTCTATGGCACTTTCTGCTTTAATACGCTTATTTACTTACCGTTATTAAGGGTAAACGATGCAAAAATTGAACAATTCGCTGCAAAATTATGCATGGGGCAGCAAAACCGCGCTGACCGAACTCTACGGCATCGAAAACCCGCAGGGATTGCCGATGGCGGAATTATGGATGGGCGCGCACCCGAAAAGCCCCTCTACCGTTGAAGTGAATGGCATCACCCGTTCGCTGCGTGACGTGATCAATGACGATCAGGTCGCGACGCTGGGGGCTGCGGTAGCGCAGCGTTTCGGTGAGCTGCCGTTTCTGTTTAAAGTGCTGTGCGCCGATCAGCCGTTATCGATTCAGGTGCATCCCAGTAAAACTGCCGCAGAAGCCGGTTTCGCGCGTGAAAACGCGGCGGGCATTCCGCTCAGCGCCGCCGAGCGCAACTATAAAGATGCTAACCACAAGCCCGAACTGGTTTATGCCCTGACGCCGTTCCAGGCGATGAACGGCTTTCGCGAACTGTTGGAGATTGTCTCGCTGCTGGAGCCGGTCGCGGGCGCGCATCCGCAGATCGCCCATTTCCTTGAAAACGCCAGCGAAGCCGCGCTGGCTAAACTGTTCGCTACCCTGCTGTCGCTGAAAGACGAGAGCAAAACCCGCGCGCTCGGCGTGCTGAAATCCGCGCTGAACGCGCGCGAAGGCGAACCGTGGCAGACCATCAAAACGATCGCCAGCGACTATCCGGACGATAATGGCCTGTTCTCACCGCTGCTGCTGAATGTCATCACCCTGCAACCGGGTGAGGCGATGTTCCTGTTCGCCGAAACGCCGCATGCCTATCTGAAAGGCGTGGCGCTGGAAGTGATGGCCAATTCGGATAACGTGCTGCGCGCCGGCCTGACGCCGAAATTCATTGATATTCCGGAACTGCTGGCCAACCTGAAGTTCGAGGCCAAACCGGCGGCGACGCTGCTCACGCAGCCGCAGACGCAGGGCGACAGCCTGAACTTCCCGATTCCGGTAGAGGATTTTGCCTTCGCCATCCATACGCTCTCGGCCACGCCGCAAACGCTGGCACAGCACAGTGCCGCCCTGCTGTTCTGCATTGAAGGCCAGGCGGTGATTGAAAAGGCCGGACAGCAGCTGGTACTGCAACCGGGCGAATCCTGCTTTGTCGCAGCCAGCGAGTCGCCGGTGAGCGCGGCGGGGACCGGTCGTCTGGCGCGGGTGTACAACGCGCTGACGTGAGGCGGCTGACGCCTGCAGCATTAACTGCTATTATTTCAAACTATTAATTAAAAAACGCCTGCGGGCGTTTTTCTTCACCCGTCGCGCGGCCCAACGGTATGCGCACGCAAGGATAAGGACGACTCAGCGATGAAAAAGACCAAGGTTGCCGTAGGTGTGATTGTGGCGCTCGGCGTAATCTGGACTGGCGCAGCGTGGTTTACCGGTAAACAGCTGGAAAGCCACATGGATGAGATGCTGCAAAATGCCAACAGCCAGATCAACGCGTACGCGCCGAATAGCCGTCTGACGCTCAGCTATCAGGATTACCAGCGTGGCGTATTCAGCAGCAAAACCAAACTGGTAATTCAGGCCAGTTCGCAGACCGAAGACAATCCGCTGCTGAAGCCGGGTCAAAGCATCGTGCTCAACGAAACCATCGACCACGGTCCTTTCCCGTTTGCTCAGCTGAAACGCGGCAACCTGATCCCCAGCATGGCCTCGGTGCACACCGAACTGGAAAACACCGATGCGGTGAAGAAACTGTTTGAACTGACCCAGGGCAAATCGCTGGTTAATGCCGATACCCGCGTTGGTTACAGCGGCGCGACCGATACCGCGCTGCACCTGCTGCCGGTGGATTACAGCAATGCGCAGACCGGTGATCGCCTCGCCACCAACGGCGGCACGCTCAACGTCAGCGCGGACAGCAAAGGCGACAAAATCAGTCTGCAGGGCGACTTCTCCAGCATCGCCGTCACCAGCAAAAACCAGTTGCAGCAGCCGGTGCTGTTTACCCTTAACGGTCTGAAGCTGGGCGGTGACACCCACCTGAGTCCGGAAGGCGTGCGCGTCGGCGACCAGACCATCACGCTGGATAAGCTCGACGCCAGCATCAACGGTCAGGAAGGCCTGACGCTGGAGAAGCTGGACGGGAAGTCCTCGTTCGACAACAAAGACGGCAAGATTGGCGGCCAGATTGATTATCAGGTTGATAGCATCAGCCTGCAAAAACAGCCGTTCGGCAAAGCCAAACTGGCGATGAAATTTGCGCAGTTTGATGCTCAGGCGGTGAAAACCTTCTCTGACCAGTACAATGCGCAGATGCAGGATCTGCTGAACCAGCCTGGCGTGGTGGACGATCCTATCCGCTACCAGGCCAGCGTGCAGACCATCCTGAGAAATAACCTGCCGACCCTGCTGAAAGGTTCGCCGACCGTGAGCGTCGCGCCGCTGAGCTGGAAAAATGACAAGGGCGAGAGCACGTTTAACCTTAACGTCGGTTTCAACGATCCGGCGATCGTCACCGGTGAACCGCAGAGTCTGGGTGCCGCCGTGGATCGCGTGCTGAAAACGCTCGACGGCAAGCTGAGCATCAATATGCCGATGGCGACCGAAGTGATGCGTCACGTCGGGCTGGCGGAAGGTTATCAGGGTGATGATGCGCAGAAGCTGGCCGATCAGCAGGTGAAAGGTCTGGCGGCGATGGGCCAGATGTTCCGTCTGACGCAGCAGCAGGACGATAACATCACTACCAGCCTGCAATACGCTAACGGTCAGGTCACCATGAATGGCGACAAAATGACGCTGGAGCAGTTCCTGTCGCGCTACATGTTAGGCGCGCCAACCAGCGAAGGCATGCCAGAGTAATCCCCGCGGCAGCCCGCTCCGGGCTGCCGTTTTCCCCCGGCAAAAAAATTTCACCCTTTTCTGCATCCGTTCAGCCGCACCGTACGTATATCCCTTTGTGAGCACTCTTCTGCTCCTTCAATGAGGATATATGATGAAAAAGTTAATCAGTTATGCCGTCCTGTCTGCCGCCCTGCTTGGCGCGAACGCTTCGATGGCGGCCATGCACGCCGATTCGGTGATGGTGGGCGGCGCGGCAATGTATCCACAAAAAAACATTATTGAAAATGCCCTGAACTCGAAGGATCACACTACGCTGGTCGCTGCCGTTAAAGCCGCGGGTCTGGTCGATACCTTACAGGGCAAAGGCCCGTTTACGGTGTTTGCGCCGACTAACGCCGCCTTTGCCAAAATGCCTGCCGGCACCGTTGATGCACTTCTCAAACCGGAAAACAAAGCCAAACTCACCAGCGTGCTGACCTACCATGTGGTCGCCGGTAAATATGATATGAAAGCGCTGGAGCAAAAAATTAAACAGGGTGGCGGTAAAGCCGAATTGAAAACGGTGAATGGTCAGCCGCTGTGGATTATGAGCAACGGGCCACACAATATTCAGCTGAAAGATGGTCAGGGTAATGTGGCGAATATCAGCACTTATGATGTTAACCAGAAAAATGGCGTGATTGATGTTATTGATACTGTTTTGATGCCTGAATAACTGTCTATACTCGGTAAGGTTAAATAAACCCGCCAGGAGTATTATGGACGCGTCTCAGGCTGAGCAACAAATAGCCTTAATCAGGGCGGTCGCCAGTGGCGATCGCCCTGCGTTTGAACAACTGTACCGGCTGACTTCACCGCACCTGTTTGCGGTAGCGCTGCGCATGTTACGCCAGCGGGCGTGGGCGGAAGAGATTCTGCATGAATGCTACATCACGGTCTGGCACAACGCCGCGTCATTTAATAGCGCGCTCAGTTCTCCCCTGACCTGGATGACGCACATTGTACGCAACCGCTGTATTGACTGGCTGCGCAGCGGCTATGCCAGACAATTCCATGCCGATGAAGCCTGGCTCGACGATTTAAGCAGCACGCCGGGTGACGTCAGTCTGGATGAGCAGCACGATCGCGAGGTTGCCCGCCTGCATCACTGTCTGCAGCATTTGAGCAGTGAACAGCGCCAGTCGATCGCGCTGGCCTATTATCAGGGCTTATCACATAGCGACATTGCCGGGTGGCTGCAGCAGCCGGTCGGCTCGGTTAAAAGCTGGATTCGACGTGGCCTGGACCATCTGCGGGAGTGTGTTGGACGATGAGTGAAAAAGTGCAGCGGGATGACGCCCTGGCGGCGGAGTACGCCCTCGGCACGCTGCGCGGCAGCGCGCGATTGCGCTTTCAGCGCAGACTGCAGGCCGAGCCGGTGCTGGCGGCGCAGGTCGCCCGCTGGCAGACGCTGCTGGCGGGTCTCGACCAGGTTCAGCCGCCCGTCACGCCGCCGGAAACGCTGTGGAAAAAAATTGCCCTTTCCCTGCCGCCCGACAAGCGCGTCGCGCCCGCACGCCGGACGCTGCCGTGGCTGGCTGCCGCCTGCGTCGCGCTGGGCTTCGCGCTGTCGGCTTACTGGCTGCGCGAGCCGGTTATGACGCCGCTGGCCGTGCTGACCGATGCACAACACAGTCAGCAATGGGTGGTGAGCGCCAGCCGCCGGCAGGACGTGATCAGTCTGGCGCCGCTGCAGGTCAGCGCGGTCAGGGCGGATCAGAGTCTGGAACTGTGGCTGATTCCGCCTGGCCGGGCGCCCGTTTCACTCGGTCTGGTCACCGGAAGTGCGCCGCAGCAGTATCCGATTGAGAAACAGCAGTCGCTGGTTAAGGCGACGCTGGCGATCAGTCTCGAGCCGCACGGCGGTTCGCCAACCGGACGTCCAACGGGTCCGGTGCTTTACAGCGTGAATTTATAATCGGTGATGGTCACGGGTGAAATTAGCGCTAACGCGGCAGCGTTTATTATTTGATGACGCCCAGCGTGTTGCAGGCGGAGTGCCATTAATCATTGCAACGTGACTTAAGCTAAATTAACGGGCAATGAACGCTCAATTTCAGCAAACGGTAAAAACAATGAATGTTTATTTATCCGCCGGCGAGCCTGGCTGCCGCGGTCCGGCGAAATAACCCTTTTATAAATTAGTCTGGCGTGTCTTCGGGAAAGAAATATTTTATCGACGATTCATTTTCTTTTTCAGAATTCCCTGCCATGCTTAAAACGCTAAACCATAGTACGCGATATTATCGCGAACAATAAATAATAACGCTCGACACCATTGTGTCTTAAACGACACCGGGGAAACTCACCATGCAATTTCTTAAAAACTTCACCATTCGCCGGGTTGTGCAGTGCATCCTGGTCGCGGCGCTGCTGATTGTGGCGCTGGCCGGGATCTATGGCAGCACGGTGCTGCGCGACATGCATCAGCGCGAACTGCATAACGCCACCCTGACCAGCCAGCTGCTGTTTCTCAATCGCGCCAGTTTAGTGATGGCATCGGGAACCACGGCGGCAAAAGCGGCCGTAGCGGCCGATGCGCCGGTCGATAGCGACTGGGCGTCGCTGCGTACCGCCCTCACCGCATCGCCGGCTGACTTTGCGGTGCCTGCGGCTGAGCGCCTGCAGTTGCTGCAGCGCGACATCGCAGCGAATAACCATGCCGACCAGTCCGATCGCCAGCGTCTGCAAATGGCCTTTGGCATTGCTGCACTGCTGATGCTCGCGCTGCTGTTGTTCTGTGACCGTTTTCTGGTCACGCATCTGGTACGGCCGCTGGGGGCGCTGCGGGAACATTTCCGCGGCATCGCCGCTGGCGATCTTACGCGGGAACCGCAGGATTTTGGCCGCAACTGTGTGGGTCAGCTGATTCCGCTGGTCAGGCTGATGCAGCAGAGCCTGCTGACCACGGTGCGCGCCGTGCATGACAACACCGACGTGCTGCGCAAAGAGTCTGCGGATATCGCCAGCGGCAATGCCGATCTGTCCGATCGCACCACCCGCCAGGCGGCCGCGCTCGAGCAGACCTCGGCCAGCATGGAGCAGCTCAGCGCCACCGTAGAGAAAAATGCCCACAGCGCCGGCGAAGCGCGCGAGCTGGCTGAGGATGCGGCGCGCACCACGCGTGACGGCGAAGCGCTGGTCAAAAGCGTGTCAGCGATGATGGCCGATATCGCCGCCGAAGCCGATAAAATCCGTCAGTTCACCGCCACGGTTAACAGCATCGCGTTTCAGACCAATATTCTGGCACTGAACGCGGCTGTTGAAGCCGCCCGCGCCGGCGAGCAGGGACGCGGCTTTGCCGTGGTGGCAGCTGAAGTGCGCACGCTGGCACAACGCAGCGCCAGCGCCGCGAAGGAGATCGAAGGGCTGATTAATGGCACCGTGACGCGCGTAGGCGAGGGCGCGCAGACCGCGCAGCGCGCCGGCGCCATCATGGACAGCGCCACGCAAAGCGTTTCTGCCGTCACCTCGCTGATTGGCCAGATTGCGCTGGCGTCAGACGAACAGAGTAAAGGCATTGCCCAGGTTACGCTGGCCGTGACCGATCTGGATCGCGTCACCCAGCAGAATGCCGCCCTGGTGAAAGAGATTGCCGCCTCGGCCGGCAGCCTGAATGGCCGTACCGGAACGCTGGCTGCGGTGATCAGTCATTTTAACTTTTCTGACAGCCCACCGCCCGGGGCTCAATCCGGGTTAACAGCATCCGGCACCGGCACCGCTGCTGTTGCGGCCAGCCTTGCCAGCCTCTGACCGACGCTGCGTGCAGCACATAACAACACCGCCAGGGAAAGGCCACAATAAGAGAAAAATTTATGAGTCATCAATTATTGCAGCACCTTGTACCGGTTCAAACCGATGTCCGCGACTTGCGTATTGCCGCAGGCATGACACAACTGCTTGCCGCGGAGCGCTTCGACCTCAGCCTGCGGGTCTGGCAGATGAAGGAGTCCGCAGCAAAACCGTCGCCGCTCAGTCAGGGAGAATATGAGTTTTTGCTGCTGCTGGCAGGAAAACATCCCTATTTTAGTCTGACGGCCAGAGCCCGCTAATGCCGTGCGCGCTGGCCGTTGCGTCAGCGCCACCGGCGATAACCGGGGATCCGCTTCCTCCACCCGGCGTGATTAATGCGTCAAATCTCTTTAGCGCTGACGCCCGGGGCACGATTCACCTGTGCTGTCTGCTGATAAAAGGCGTCGAGACGGGCGCGAAAGCGCGCCGGATCGTGCTGGTCTTTAATTCTTTGCAGCGCCCGCGCCGAGCGGGTGCTGATCGCCTCGCGCTGCGCCATCATCTGCGTGATGATCTGTTTGAGCTGCGCAATAATTCTGTCTCTGATCGCCAGTTTCTCCTGCGCTGAACCGATAGCGATTTCAAACATAGCATTCAGCGGACAATCAATAAGCCAGCCGGCCGAAGCCGGGTTTATTTCCGGTAGTGCGCGCACATTGGTGGTAATGACCGGACAGCCGCACGCCTGCATTTCCAGCACTGAAAAGCCGTAGGTATCCTGCCAGGTCGGTAATAATCCGACATCGGTCTGTTCTAGCATTTTCATCAGCCGATCATTTTGCAGAAATGTTTCATGCCTGAAGATTGCCTGCTGATTAATCAGGTCTTCAATCCGCTGATGAAATTGCGCGTCATCCTGCTGCGCGCCGTGCGCGATATTATAGCGATGCTTCAGGTTGCCCGTTAAATTCACCTGCACGCTGTCGGGGTGAATGATGCCTTCTGCCAGCAACTCGCTAAAGGCCAGCACCACTTCCGCCCCACCTTTACGATAAAACTCATTGCCGACAAAGCTGAACGTCAGCTTCGCCTGATTCACCGGCCTGACCCGATCACAGATAATTGCCTGCGGCGGATGCAGCGTATGCAGTTTGGGCAAAATGGCTGCAGCCTGCTGCGGAAACGCCTGTAACAGCTTGATTTGAATCTTTTTCGTCGCGTCGGAAATAGCCAGCAGCACCGTACACTGCGGTGCCGCGATCAGTTTGAGTTGTTTCTGCAATTGTGGATTATGCAGTTTGGCCACGCCCGGCACCGGCAGCACGCGCGGAATTTCGGTTTCAAATGTCGCCATCCAGCGTTTTTTTGTGCAGGCCACTTCATTAAAAAGATGGATGATTTGCGCATCGTCCGGCACCGAGAACGGTAGCGGCGCGAAAATAAACAACTTATTGGCTTTGCGGATTTTCTGCCTGACGGCGTTACGATAAAACCAGATATTTTTATATTTCAGATTGAGATAATGGTGTGAATCGTTGACGATGATATTTCTCTTTTCCGGATAACCTTTCCCGTTTACGATTATTTTCATACGTGCCCCGGCACAGGAAAAATAAGCATAGCTGGCAGTATATTCCTCGCCTGTCACAAATCCAGTGAGCAAGTAAACCCGCGCTAAACAATAAGAAAATACACATTTTGTGACAGGTAATAACATCAGCCAGCCTGAATAAAATTCAGGTGCGGCCGGTAAAGAATATTAATCAATACAAAATTCGCGTAATTTATAAAAATGGCTAACGCGTTGATTTTTATTTAACGCTGACCATATTATGACAATTTCGTGTCAGGATTTGATGCCGAAGTTTAATCTTTATTTTCTGCTGGCCCGCAATGCATAAGCAGAACGATGATCACAGGACGGCTGACAATCGGTAAGCAGCGGTAACAGAAACGTGGCGAGTAATGATCTGACGCCGGGCGGGCGACAGGCTTAGCGGCCCTGCACCAGCTGCGGCGGCACGATTAACGTCTGCACATCGGCCTGTGGCTGCGCCAGGCGCTGTAATATGCGTTCTGCCGCGCGCCGCCCGACGATGCGCGCTTCACTGCTGACAAACGTCAATGCCGGATCGTTCAGCTCAGGCTGCGGATCGTCGTTGAACCCGACCAGCGCCAGCTGCTGGGTGTAGTAACTGTCCACGGCATCTTCCCCGAGGGTGCGGCCGCTGCGCAGCGCGCCGAAATAGCAGCCGAGCGTGGTGCTGGCATTGTGCGCCAGGATAGCGGTAATACGCGGATGCTGATGCAGCAGCGCCTGCGTCAGCGCAGAGACACTCTGCTGGCGATCGTCACATTCGATAATCCAGTCCGGACGAAACGGCAAACCGTACTGCAGCAGCGTGGCGCAATAGCCGCCGATACGTTCGGCGCGCGTCAGTGAGGAACCCAGACCGCCCACCCAGGCAATGCGCTGATGCCCCTGTTTGATCAGATACTCGGTGGCCATCCGCGCCGCCTGGCTGTTATCCGGACGCAGCGAATCGACTTTTTCCAGACTGCTGGCGCGCGCGGCGCAGATCAGCGCAATATTTTGCTCCTGCGCCTGTAACCGCAGCGATTCCGCCTGCGCCACCGCGCCGCCCAGCACAATGCCATCGGCACCCTGCGCCGCCAGCGAATCAAAACAGCGCTGCAGATGCTGGCCGTGCTGGCCACTCTGCGTCAGCACCAGCACTTTGCCCTGCTGCTCCAGCACCTCGCTCAGTCCCGCCGTCATTGCCGCATAAAAGGGCTGGCTGAGATCGCGCACGATCAGGCCAATCACCCCGCTTTCACCACCGCGCAGCATGGAGGCTGAGCGGTTACGCACATAGCCGAGTTGCTCAATCGCCTGATTCACCCGCGCGGCGGTGGCGGGTGAAATACGCCCTTTGCCGGACAGCACCAGCGATACCGTGCTGACCGATACGCCAGCAGCCTGCGCGACATCATGGATGGTGATTTTTTGCTGGGACATAGTGTGACGCTATTCGTTGCCGGAAAGTTCAAAGAGGTAAAACGTTACACTGATTCACATAAAAATAAAGCCTGATGCTCGTCACGCTTTGTGATTATCACCACAAAAAGCCGTGATAAAACGTTTTATCATCCCCCACCACTTTACCCGCTTGTTACTTTTTAGCCAGGAGAGACTATGCCTCACAGCCAACCCAAAATGTCGCTCTGGGAATTTTTCCAGAGCCTGGGGAAAACCTTCATGCTACCCGTGGCGCTACTGTCGTTTTGCGGCATCATGTTAGGGATCGGCAGTTCACTCAGCAGCCATGATGTACTGACGTTGATCCCGCTGCTCGACCAGCCGTTCCTGCAATACCTGTTTATCTGGATGGCGAAAATCGGCTCCTTTGCCTTTAGCTATTTGCCGGTGATGTTTGCCATCGCCATCCCGCTGGGCATGGCGCGGGAAAACAAAGGCGTGGCGGCATTTGCCGGCTTCGTCGGCTTTGCGGTGCTCAATCTCAGCGTTAATTTCTGGCTGAACATCAACGGGATTCTGCCGACTACCGATGCGGCGGTGCTGAAAGCCAATAACGTGCAGAACATTCTCGGCATTCAGTCCATCGACACCGGTATTCTCGGCGCGGTGATTGTCGGCATTGTGGTGTTCTGGCTGCACGAGCGTTTTCACAATATTCGCCTGCCGGATGCGCTGGCATTCTTCGGCGGCACGCGCTTTGTGCCGATTATCACCACCGTGGTGATGGGTCTGCTGGGGCTGGTGGTACCGCTGATCTGGCCATTCTTTGCGCGCGCGATTACCGGTCTTGGCTGGATGATCAACAGCGCGGGCGAATTCGGCCCGATGATCTTCGGCACCGGTGAACGTCTGCTGCTGCCGTTTGGCCTGCAGCATATTCTGGTGGCGATTATTCGCTTCACCGATGCCGGTGGCACCATGGAGGTGTGTGGTCACAGCGTCAGCGGCGCGCTGACCATCTTCCAGGCGCAGCTGGCGTGTCCGGAAACTCACGGCTTCGCGGAAAGCGCCACCCGCTTCCTGTCGCAGGGTAAAATGCCGGCATTCCTTGGCGGCCTGCCGGGAGCGGCGCTGGCGATTTACCACTGCGCACGCCCGGAAAATCGTCACAAAATTAAAGGCCTGCTGATTTCAGGCGTGGTTGCCTGCGTGGTCGGCGGCACCACCGAACCGATCGAGTTCCTGTTCCTGTTTGTCGCACCGGTGCTGTATCTGATCCACGCGCTGCTGACCGGTCTCGGCTTCACCGTGATGGCGATGCTTGGCGTTACCATCGGTAATACCGACGGTAACGTGATCGACTTCTTCGTGTTTGGCGTGCTGCACGGCCTTTCTACCAAATGGTACTGGGTGCCGGTGATTGCCGCCGTGTGGTTTGTGGGTTACTACGCCATCTTCCGTTTCGCCATCACCCGCTTCAACATCAAAACACCAGGCCGCGAAGCAGAAACCAGCCGCGTTGAGCAGCAGGTCAGCCGCGCCGGCGTGGGCAAATCCGGCTACAACACGCCAGCGATTCTCGCGGCGCTGGGTGGCGTTGACAACATCACCTCGCTGGATAACTGCCTGACGCGCCTGCGCCTGTCGGTGGCCGACATGAGCAAGGTCGACGATGCCGCGCTGAAAGCCAACGGCGCCATCGGCGTGGTGCACCTGAACCAGACCAATCTGCAGGTAGTCATTGGCCCGCAGGTGCAGTCGGTTAAAGATGAAATGGCCCATCTGATGAGCGCGACGGTGTAAACATGCAGGCGTTTAATTTTGATCGGGTGGTGGATCGCCACGGCAGCTGGTGCACGCAGTGGGATTTTGTCGCCGACCGCTTCGGCGTGCCAGATCTGCTGCCTTTCACCATCTCGGACATGGATTTCGCCACCGCTCCCTGCATCATTGACGCGTTGCAGCAGCGGCTGAATCACGGCGTGCTGGGCTACAGCCGCTGGCAGCACGAGGATTTCCTCTCCGCCCTGCAGCACTGGATGCATAGCCGCTTTGCCAGCGAGATCGTGGCAGAGTCGCTGGTGTACGGCCCGTCGGTGATTTATATGGTGGCGCAGCTACTGCGCCACTGGACACAGCCGGAGGATGAAGTGCTGATTCACACGCCCGCCTATGATGCGTTTTACCAGACAATCATCGGGAATCAGCGCAGGGTGCTGGAACTGCCGTTGCAGCGCGCTGGCGACACATGGCGCTGTGATATGGCTCAGCTGGAAACCCTGCTGGCGCGGCCGCGCTGTAAGGTGATGTTACTGTGCAGCCCGCACAATCCCACCGGCAAAGTGTGGCAGCGCGCAGAGCTGCAGCAGATGGCGGCACTATGCGCACGGCATGGCGTGAGCGTGATCAGCGACGAAATCCATATGGATATGGTGCTGAGCGCGGCGCGCCACACGCCGTGGTGCGAGGTGGCACAAGGCCGCTGGGCGCTGTTTACCTCGGCCTCGAAGAGCTTCAATATTCCGGCGCTGACCGGCGCCTGGGGCATTATTCCGGACGCGGACGATCGCCGGGCGTGGTTTCACGCGCTGAAGCAGCAGGACGGGCTGTCGTCACCGGCGGTGATGGCGCTGGCTGCGACTATTGCCGCCTACCGTCACGGCGCACCCTGGCTCGACGCGCTGCGCGATTATCTGCGCGCCAATATGCAGCACATTGCGCAACGGCTCAACGCGGCGTTTGCCGGGCTCAACTGGCAACCGCCGCAGGCTACTTATCTGGCATGGATTGACACCGCGCCGCTGGCCATTGATGACGTCGCGCTGCAGCAGCGACTGATCCAGCAGCATAAGGTGGCGATTATGCCAGGCAGCACCTACGGCAGCGCCAGCCGCAGCTATCTGCGTCTCAACGCCGGCTGCCCGCGCAGCAAGCTGGATGACGGGCTGGACCGGCTGATTGCCGCACTGCAATCGTTCTGACCTGCAGCGGATGCTGATTAATTCAGCATCCGCTGCCCGCTTTGCGCAAATCACTGGCGCGGTTGCGCAAGATGTTTTTATAATGGTTTGCACTTTACGTTAATTCAGCGAGTGCGACATGATTGATGCGAAACTTCCCCTCACCGACCTTCACCGCCACCTCGATGGCAATATCCGCGCCCAGACCATCCTTGATTTAGGTCGCCAGTTCAATCTTGCGCTGCCCGCCGATACGCTGGATACGCTGCGTCCACACGTGCAGGTGACCGCCAACCAGCCGGACCTGGTGAGCTTCCTGCAGAAGCTTGACTGGGGCGTCAAAGTGCTGGGCGATCTCGACGCCTGCCGCCGCATAGCGCTGGAAAACGTCGCTGACGCCGCGCAGGCCGGTATCCATTACGCTGAGCTGCGCTTCTCCCCGGGCTACATGGCGATGAACCATCAGCTGCCGATTGCTGGCGTGGTGGAAGCGGTGATTGATGGCGTGCGCGCGGGCGTGCAGCAGTACGGCGTTGAGGTGAAGCTGATTGGCATCATGAGCCGCACCTTCGGCGAAGAAGCCTGCCTGCGCGAGCTGGAAGGTCTGCTGGCGCACCGCGACGGCATCACTGCCGTCGATCTGGCCGGTGACGAACTGGGCTTCCCGGGCAGCGAGTTTCTCAGCCACTTTAACCGCGCCCGCGACGCCGGATTCCGCATTACCGTGCATGCCGGTGAAGCCGCCGGACCGGAGAGCATCTGGCAGGCGATCCGCGAACTGGGCGCTGAGCGCATCGGTCACGGTGTCAAAGCGATTGAAGACCGCGCGCTGATGGATTTCCTCGCCGAACAGCGCATTGGCATTGAATCCTGCCTGACGTCGAACATTCAGACCAGTACCGTAGCCTCGCTGGCCAGCCATCCGCTGAAGGCGTTCCTGCAGCACGGTATTCTGGCAACCATCAACACTGACGATCCGGCGGTACAGTGCATTGAGCTGGCGCATGAATATGAGGTGGCTGCGCCACAGGCGGGCCTGAGCGCCGCTGAGATTCGCCAGGCGCAGGAGAACGGTATTGCCATCGCCTTTTTAACCGAGGCAGAGAAAGCCGCGCTGCGCCAGCGCGTGGCGGCATAAGCCATAAAAAAGGAGCGCAGATTGCGCTCCTTGTTGATCGGCTGGCGATAACGCCGTCCGGTTTACTTCAGTGACAGAGTCTGGCGTTTCTCCGCCGACTGCAGGCCAAGCTCAATCAGCTCCATCACCTGAATCGCCTCTTCCGCCGTAACCGGGTTGGCACCGTTACCGGCAATGGCGTCGCGGATTGCCGCATAATAGGCCGGATAGTTCCCCGGCAGCGTCAGCAACTCTTTCTCCACCATCACGTCGCCCTCGGCCAGCGTCAGCGTGCCGTTGCGCATGTCGTAGCCCCACTCTTCACGCGGCGGACGTTCACCCGCTTTCAGACGGTCCTCCTGCGGATCGAGCCCGTACTTAACGTAGCTGCCGCGCGTGCCGTGCACCACAAAACGCGCCGATTCCGCCGCCACCAGCATGCTGGCGTGCAGCACCACGCGCCGGGTGGGATAAGTCAGCACCGCGTGGAAGTAATCGGTGGTTTGCGCGCCGGGACGCAGTTCAGCCATGTCGACGTTGATCGCCACCGGCGGTCCAAACAGCTGCAACGCCTGGTCCAGCACGTGCGGTCCAAGATCGAACCAAATCCCGCTGCCCGGGCCTTTCATTTCGCGCCAGCGCTGACGCACTTCCGGACGGAAACGGTCAAAGTGCGACTCCAGATAGCGCACCTCGCCCAGCGTGCCGTCGTTCAGCAGCGTTTTCAGCGTCAGGAAATCGCTGTCCCAGCGGCGGTTATGGAACACAGACAGCAGCAGCCCTTTGGCTTTGGCCAGCTGATCGAGCTCACGTGCCTGTGACAGTGTCACGGTAAACGGTTTATCGACCACCACATGCTTGCCGGCATTGAGTGCCGCTTTGGCGAGCGGGAAATGGGTGTCGTTAGGGGTAGGAATTACAATCAGGTGCAGCGTCGGGTCATCCAGCAGTGCCTGAGGATCGGCCACCACCTGCACCGACGGCCAGTCAGCGTGCACTTTACTGGCATCGCTGCTGGAGATCGCCGCCAGCTCAACGTCTGGCGTACCGGCGATCAGCGGCGCATGGAAGGTTTTGCTGGCAAATCCGTAGCCGATCAGGCCGACACGTAGTTTATCGCTCATTCTCATTCCTCTTGTTCGTGACCTGACTGATTTAAGACGAATCAGTCAGTAAGAACAAGGCGGAATCACCTGAAAGCTCAGGAGATCGCACTCCGTGCCGGTTGCCAGCTCTCCTGGGCCACCAGCGCGTCGTGCGCATCCTGACTGCGGCGGCGGAAATCGCTCGGACTGACGCCCACCCGCTTGCGGAACACGCGCGAGAAGTAGAGCTGGTCGTCGTAGCCGACCTCGCGTCCCACCGAGGCGATCGGTTCCTGAGTGGTTTGCAGCAGCAGCTTGGCGCGGATCACCCGCTGATCTTCGCGCCAGCGCAACAGGTTGATTCCCATCTGCTCGCGGAACAGGTGGGCCAGACGCGACGGCGACAGACAGACGTGGCGCGCCACTTCCTCGATTTTCACCTCGCTGGCCAGATGATTGGTGACGTACTGGCAGGCTTCAATCACGCGCGGGTCGCGAATTTGCTGATGGCTGCGCGGATCCTCTTCCACCGCACGCAGCAGCAGGCGCTCCAGCAGATTCATCGCCAGCTCTTCGGCAAAGCGACGTCCGGAGTTGTGCGTCTGTTCGATGCTGGCAAACAGACGGTCAAATTCGGCGCGCAGCGCATCCGGCAGCCGCAGCCGGCCAACGCCCTGGTTCTGATCCTGCCACTGCAGCCAGTCGGTCCAGTAGGCGCGCGGACGGAAATAGACCCAGCGATGATGCCAGCACGGACTGTCCGGCGCGCGGCCATAGTAGTGCGGCGTTTTTGGCTGAAACAGCAGCAGGTCGCCCGGCTCGCAGTCAAACGCTGACGCCCCGTCAAACACCCGTCCCTGACCTTTGATGGTCAGATTGAGGATGTAACCTTTCATGCCGTGCGGGCGATCGATAAAAAAATCGAGCTGATCGCCGGCGTTGATTGGCGTCAGGCCGGCCACCAGCCAGGCGTTAAACGGATAGCCCGGCAGTAACGGATTTTGCTGTTCACTCGGCGCTTCGCGGTGGTACATAAGGATCTCCCGGTTCGCGTGACGTTGGGGCGCAGCGTTGCGGCTGCGCCCGCGGGATCAGGCGGTTCTGCTTTTTTGTTTGTAACGGTCAAAGATCACCGCCGCTAACAGTATCAAACCGCGCACCACATACTGTGAGAATGGCGAGATATTCAATAAATTCATCGCATTCTCGACGGTACCCAGAATCAGTACCCCGGCGACCACGTAGGAGATCTTGCCAATACCGCCCTTCAGCGACACGCCGCCCAGCACGCAGGCGGAGATGACGATCAGCTCATAGCCGAGCGAGGTCATCGGCTGACCGCTGGTCATGCGTGAAGCCAGAATAATGCCGGCCGCCGCTGACACCAGCCCGGAGAGGATAAAGATGATGATGCGCGTGCGCACCACCGGCACCCCGGCCAGTCGCGCCGCTTCCTCGTTGCCACCAATCGCCAGCGTGTTGCGGCCAAAGGTGGTTTTGTTCAGCAGGAAACCAAACACGATCATGGTGGCGATGGTCAGCCAGATCGGTGCCGGCACGCCCAGCCAATTGGTGTAGCCGAGGGTGAAAAAGCGCTCATCCTCAATCCCCACCGCTTTACCGTCGGAGAAGATATAAGCCAGGCCGCGCACAATCTGCATGGTCGCCAGCGTGGTGATCAGCGCGTTAATTTTGAGGCGCGCAATCACGAAGCCGTTAACGAAGCCGGTGGCCATACCGAGCAGCAGGCCGGCGGCGACGCCGATCCACAGGCTTTCGGTCATGTTGATCACCACGGCGGTGACGACGCCAGCGCAGGCAATCACCGACGCCACCGACAGGTCGAAATCGCCGGAGGCGAGGCAGAACAGCATGCCGCACGCCACCATGCCGGACATCGACATCGCCAGGCCCAGCCCTTTCATGTTGATAAAGGTGCCAAAATTAGGCACGAAGATGGCGCAGACGATAAACAGCAGCGCAAACACCACCAGCATGCCGAAGTTGTCCCAGATGCGCCCGAGCTGCAGGCCACTGCGCTGCACCGGTGGCGTATTGGACGTGGTAGATGAAGCCATTTTTACTCTCCTTTACCTCAGGCCACGGCGGCCGCTTGAGTGGTTTTCGGCATGGCCAGGCTCAGCGTCAGCTGCTCCGTGGCGGCGTCGTGGGGCAGTTCACCGGCAATCTCACCTTCGCGCATCACCACGATGCGGTCGGCCAGTCCCATCACTTCGGGCAGATCGCTGGAGGCAAACAGCACCGCGATCCCTTTGTTCGCCAGCTGATAAATCAGGTTATAGATTTCATGTTTGGCGCCGACATCAATGCCGCGCGTCGGTTCGTCGAGCAGGATCACGTTCATCTCCTCCGACAGCCAGCGGCCCAGAATTGCCTTCTGCTGGTTGCCACCGGACAGATTCATGATCAGCTGATGAGCGCCCGGCGTTTTAATGTTCAGCGAGCGAATGTGGTGGTCCGCGTTTTTCGCTTCCCAGCCCGGCTTGATCAGACAGCCGGCACTCAGGTTGTGGCGGCGCGCGCTGATATTGATGTTTTCGCGCACCGAGTGCACCGGGATGATGCCTTCGGCTTTGCGATCTTCCGGGCACAGCATGATACCGGCGCGGATGGCATCAATCGGTTCGCGGATGTTGAGCTGCTTACCGTCCAGCGTGACCGTGCCTGCGCGCAGCCGGGTGGCACCAAACAGCCCTTTCATCAGTTCGCTGCGGCCGGCACCGACCAGTCCAAACAGACCGACAATTTCTCCGGCGCGCACCGTCAGCGATATCGGCATCCGCACGCCTTTCGCTTCCACCTGGTCCAGCTGCAGACGCACGGGGCCCAGCTCACGTGGCGCGTAGCCATAGATATCTCCGAGGTTGCGTCCGACCATCGCCTCCACCAGATCGTCATGGTGGGTATTGGCCATATCCGTGAAGGTGCGCACGTAGCGCCCATCCTTAAACACGGTAATGGCATCGCTCAGCGCGAAAATTTCTTCCATGCGATGCGACACGTACAGCACCACCCGGCCCTGCTCGCGCAGCTGGCGAATCACGCGGAACAGATGCTCAATTTCGCGCGCCGACAGCGAACTGGTCGGCTCATCAAAGGCGATGATGCGCGCGTTGCGCGCCAGCGCTTTGGCGATTTCGACCATCTGCCACTGACCGAGCGACAGGTATTTCAGCGGCATGTCGGGATCGATATCCATGCCAAGATTTTTCAGCTGCAGACCGGCTTCGTAGCGCAGCAGCTTGCGGTTAACCAGCCCGCGCTTGTGCGGCAGCTGGCCAAGATAGATGTTCTCCGCCACGCTCATTTCCGGTACCAGATGCAGCTCCTGGTAAATGATCGCTACACCGGCATCCAGCGCCTCAACGGTATTGCTGAAGCTTTTCGCTGTGCCTTTGATGCGGATTTCGCCGCCGCTGGGCTGATAGCTGCCGCTAAGGATTTTCAGCAGCGTGGATTTGCCCGCGCCGTTTTCTCCCATCAGCGCGTGCACTTCCCCGGCGCGGCACTGAAAAGAGATATCCTGCAGCGCTTTCACGCCAGGGAAGGTTTTGCTGATGCCATGAAATGACAGAAATGCTGGATCCGTGTTCATGGGAACTCCTGAGCCTCTATGTTTCGCACCGTAGCGGCGTTGGCTGCGCACATTTACCCCGGTCACTGACCTCAGTAAGCTCCCGGGGATAAACGTGTTTGCCGCCTTGCTACAGCACGAACTATGCCGGCTGCCTGTTAATTAACATCACATTGAGGACGGCTTAAAACCGACTTACATCAGCCCTTTCTTCGCCAGCTCGGTTTTGAAATTGTCGCGGGTGATCAGCACCACGTCGGTCACTTCGGTGAATTTCGCTGGCTCCTGCCCTTTGGTCACCCAGTTGTAGAGCATTTCGCTGCTCTTATAGCCGTGCACGTCCGGGCTCGGCAGCAGGGAACCGTAGAAGCCGGTTGGCGCGCCTTTCGACAGCTCGCTTACCGCATCCACGCCGTTGATGCCGATGCCGATCACGTCCGGGGCCTTGAAGCCCTGGCCTTCGGTGGCGCGCACGCCGCCCAGCACGGTGTTGTCGTTCATGCCGACAATCAGCCAGTGCTTCACTTCCGGATGCTGCACCAGCAGCGAGTTACCGGCGTCAAACGCGCCCGGGATATCGTTAGATTTGGTCGGCACCTGATAAATCTGCTTCTCCGGGAAGCCGGCGGCTTTCAGCGCGGCCATTGAGCCACCGGTGCGGCGGCGTGCGGTATCCAGTTCGTTAGCAGTAATCGCCATCACGGCGGTTTGCTTCACATCCCAGCCGCGTTTCTGCATCTCTTTGTACAGCTCCTGGCCCTGACGCTCGCCGATTTTGGTCGCCGCCATCATCACCAGCGGTACGGTATCCATTGGCTTGCCTTTGGCGGTGACAAACTGGTCGTCCACGGCAATCACTTTCAGGTCATAGCTGCGTGCTTTGGCGACGATAGCCGAGCCCAGCTTGGGATCCGGGGTACAGATGACAAAGCCTTTGGCGCCGCTCGCCGCCAGGCTATCGATAGCGTTCAGGGTTTTTTCACCGTCCGGCACGGCAATTTTGATCACTTCAAAGCCGAGATCTTTGCCGGCCTTATCGGCGAATTTCCACTCGGTCTGGAACCAGGGTTCCTCCGGCTGTTTGACGAGAAAACCGAGCTTCATGGTCTCGGCGATAGCGGATTGTGACATAAGCGCGGCGAGGCCTGCGACCGCCAGTGCTTTAGTGAATTTATGCATGATGCTCTCCGGCACAATGGTGTTTTATCGCTGTTATCAACGAATCGGTGTAAACGCTACCAATCAGATTTCACGTTCGGGTACAGCGCAAAATCAGCGCGTTAGCTCAAAGGTTGTACAAAGGCTGTGCAAACGCTGGGCTAGTTGTAGCGGGAAAAGCGCGGAAAAATGTAGAGCGGTATCACATCCCAAAACGATGACTAAATCCTCCATATATTCAGCAAAATTAACCGGACATTAACTTTTGCTGTCGATCACACAACCCCGCCGATGACAGAAAAGTGCATATTCTCAGCCGCTGATGACTAACCGCCGCCCGCGCCCCATTCCAGGATAGAGCGAGACAACTCACACAGGAGAATCCCGATGAGCGCGGGTGCCATAACAATTGGGCTGGATTTCGGCAGTGACTCGGTACGAGCGCTGGCCGTGGAGTGCCACAGCGGTAAAGAGCTGGAAAAGGCGGTGGTCAACTATCCGCGCTGGGCAAAGGGTGAATTCTGCGATGCCCACGCCAACCGCTTTCGTCATCATCCTCAGGATTATATTGATGCGCTGGAGCAGGCCATCGTCAGCGTGGTGCAGGCGTTAAGTCCGGCGCAGCGCGCCGCGGTGGTGGGTATTGGCGTCGATTCTACCGGCTCGACGCCGGCCCCCATCGATCGCGACGGCAACGTTCTGGCACTGCGTCCGGAATTCGCCAGCAATCCCAACGCTATGTTTGTGCTGTGGAAAGATCACACCGCCATAGAAGAAGCCGAAGAGATCAACCGCCTGTGCCGCAGCGGCCAGTTCACCGACTATACCCGCTACATCGGCGGCGTTTACTCCTCCGAATGGTTCTGGGCCAAAATTTTGCACGTATCGCGTGCCGATGCCGCGGTGCGAGAGGCAGCGGTGTCGTGGGTAGAGCTGTGCGACTGGGTGCCCGCGCTGCTGAGCGGTACAACCGCACCGGCCGATCTGCGGCGCGGACGCTGCGCCGCCGGGCACAAATCACTGTGGCATCCGGAGTGGCAGGGTTTACCGCCGGCGGCGTTCTTTCGCGCGCTCGATCCCATGCTGGTGGAACAGCTCGATTCGCCGCTGTTCACCGACACTTACACGGCCGATGTGCCGGTCGGCACGCTGTCGGGCGAATGGGCGCAGCGCCTCGGGCTGTCAGAACAGGTGGTGCTGTCCGGTGGCGCCTTTGACTGTCACATGGGCGCGGTTGGCGCGGGCGCACAGCCGTACACGCTGGTGAAAGTCATCGGCACCTCGACCTGCGACATCCTGATCGCCGACAGCGAACAGGTTGGCGATCGCGCGATCAAAGGTATCTGCGGTCAGGTCGACGGCAGCGTGATGCCGGGCGCCATCGGCTGCGAGGCCGGACAATCGGCGTTCGGCGACATCTATGCCTGGTTCAGTCGCCTGCTCGGCTGGCCTTTGCAGCAGGCGGCGCAGCGCCATCCTGAATTACAGCCGCAGCTGGCCGCGCTGCAGCAGGATCTGATCCGCCAGCTGACCGACGCCTGGGCGGCAAATCCGCAACTCGATCACCTGCCGGTGGTGCTGGACTGGTTTAACGGTCGCCGCACGCCGGACGCCAACCAGCGCCTGAAAGGCGTGATTACCGACCTCAACCTCGGCACCGATGCGCCGGCGCTGTTCGGTGGCCTGATTGCCGCCACCGCCTTTGGCGCACGCGCCATCATGGAGTGCTTCGAGCAGCAGCAGATTCCGGTGCAGAACATCCTGACGCTCGGCGGCATTGCGCGCAAATCCCCTGCCATCATGCAGGCCTGCTGCGATGTGATGAACCGGCCGCTGGACATTGTCGCTTCCGATGAGTGCTGCGCGCTGGGCGCGGCGATTTTTGCCGCCGTTGCCGCCGGCGTTTACCCCGATGTGCCGGCGGCGCAGCAGGTGATGGCCAGTCCGATTGCCGTCACCCTGCAGCCGGACAGCGCGCGCGTGGCGACTTATCAGCAGCTTTATCAACGTTATCAACACTGGTGCCAGGCGGCTGAACCGCAGTACGCCGCGCGCGCCGCATCCGCTAAGTAAAGGAGCGATGAATGGAACAGAAAGTCTGGTTTGTGATTGGTACACAGCATCTCTACGGAGCGGAAACCCTGCGCCAGGTTGAGCAGCATGCGCGCCAGGTGATGGACGGCCTCAACCAGGCCGGTACCCTGCCGGTGCCGCTTGAGCTGAAGCCGCTGGTGAAATCACCGGATGAAGCGCTGGCGCTGTGCCGCGAGGCCAATCACGACAGCCAGTGCGTCGGTATCATTACCTGGCTGCATACCTTTTCGCCGGCAAAAATGTGGATTGGCGGACTGAGTATTTTGCATAAACCGCTGCTGCAGTTTCATACCCAGTTCAATGCGGAAATTCCGTGGGACAGCATGGACATGGACTTCATGAACCTGAACCAGACCGCGCACGGCGGCCGTGAGTTCGGCTTCATTGGCGCGCGCATGGGTCTGCAGCACAGCGTAGTGACCGGTCACTGGCAGGATAAAACCAGCCAGCAGCGTATCGCGCGCTGGATCAATGCCGCGCTGGCGAAGCAGGCCAGCCAGCAGCTGAAAGTGGCGCGCTTCGGTGACAATATGCGCGAAGTGGCGGTCACCGAAGGCGATAAAGTGGCAGCGCAGATTCAGTTTGGCTATGCGGTTAACGGCTGGGGCGTCGGCGATCTGGTTGAGGTGGTGAACAGCGTCAGCGACGGTGATGTCAACGCGCTGGTCGACGAATACGAGAGCCAGTATCTGTTCAGCGCAGCGGCGTCTGTAAACGGCGACAAGCGGCAGAATGTGCTGGATGCCGCACGCATTGAGCTGGGCCTGAAGCGCTTCCTCGATAGCGAAGGCTGTAAAGCCTTTACCACCAATTTCCAGACGCTGCACGGTATGACCCAGCTGCCCGGTCTGGCGGTTCAGCGCCTGATGGCTCAGGGCTACGGTTTCGCCGGTGAAGGCGACTGGAAAACCGCCGCGCTGCTGCACATCCTGAAAGTACAGGCCGGCACGCGCGCCGGTGGCACCTCGTTTATGGAGGATTACACCTACCACTTCGCGCCGGGCAACGAGCTGGTACTGGGCTCGCACATGCTGGAAGTGTGCCCGTCGATCGCCAAAGAGGAGAAGCCGCTGATTGATGTGCAGTTCCTCGGCATTGGCGGTAAAGCCGATCCGGCGCGTCTGATTTTCTCGACGCCGGCGGGTCGCGCGGTGAACGCCAGCGTCATCGACATGGGCGATCGCTTCCGTCTGCTGGTCAACGTGGTCGATACCATTGAACAGCCGCAGGCGCTGCCGAAGCTGCCGGTGGCACGTGCGCTGTGGCGCGCACAGCCTTCGCTGGCCACCGCTTCTGAAGCGTGGATCCTGGCGGGTGGCGCACACCATACGGTGTTCAGCCAGGCGCTGGATGTTGAGGATATGTACCTGTACGGCGAACTGCACGGCATTGAAGTGCTGGTGATTGATGACGAGACGCGCCTGCCGGCCTTCAAAGATGCGCTGCGCTGGAACGACGCGTACTACCGCCTGAAACGTTAATAGTCTGAAATTTTGAAGCAAGCCGCGAGTGTATCGCGGCTTTTTTATGGCGAAACTGCGGTCCAGTCAACAACGGCAGGCGTTACGTAAAGCCGGCGTGAATACCTCCCTGTCGCCCCGTCCGCCTTGATCTCCTTAATGCAGGTTGGTTGCGCTTTTACCGGAGCCGAATTTGCATCAGCCATTAAGCGTCGTACTGACTACAGCAATGACAGTCCCACTTGCCCCATCAAGACCAGCCCGAATAGCAAAGCGTCCGCGCCAGGAATGGCGCGGCCGATCGGCATGGATGCGGGGTTTCTTTGCGGTTGGGCTGGGCTTGATGGGCCGGGCACCCGATTAACAGCAACCCCACCAAACATCCACGACGCTTAGCATAAAAAAAGGCGCGCAAATTTGCGCACCTCTCAAAACACACAGGCAATTACGATGACGACGTTAAACGCTTAACCGGCGCGTTCTGCTGGCGGTCCCACATCACCGTCAGCAGACGCTGCAGCGCAATAAAGGCAAACAGCAGGATGCCAATGGCAATTTTGGTCCACCACGAACTCAGCGTGCCGTCGAAGTTAATCCATGTCTGAATCAACCCCTGAATCAGCACCCCAAACAGCGTGCCCAGCACCGTACCGACGCCACCCGACAGCAGCGTGCCGCCAATCACCACCGAAGCGATGGCATCCAGCTCGACGCCCAGCCCGGCCAGCGCGTAGCCGGCCGAGGTGTAAATGGAAAATACGATGCCTGCCAGCGTCGCCAGCGTGGTCGACAGCATATAAATCTTAATCGTGGTGGCGCGCGTCGACACGCCCATCAGCTGAGCCGACGTCAGACTGCCGCCAATGGCGTACACCTGATTACCGAAGCGCGTACGGTGCGCCAGCAGAATGCCCCCCGCCACCACCACCAGCATAATCACCGCCAGCAGGCTGAGACGTCCGCCGCCCGGAATTTTCCACGCCAGGCTCGACAACGTGGTATACAGCGGATGATCGATAGGAATCGAGTTCTCCGACACCAGATAGCTGCAGCCGCGCAGGAAAAACATCCCGGCGAGCGTGATGATAAAGGCCGGGATCTTTAACGCATCAATCAGCCAGCCCATCATGGCACCAAACAGCGCACCTGCCGCCAGAATCAGCGCAAAGGCCAGCAGCGGATCGACATGATAATCGCCGATGATGCGTGCCAGAAACACGCCGGTGAAGGCAATCACCGCGCCCACCGACAAATCGATGCCGCCGGACAAAATCACAAAGGTCATGCCGACGGCGATGATGCCGAGAAACGCATTATCCGTGAGGATGTTGCAAATCACCCGCGTTGAGGCAAAGCCGGGAAACTGGCTGAGGCAGAACAGGTAACCCGCGACAAACACCAGCAGGGTAATCATTAACGGTAAATGACGCTTGATCATGGTTTACGTCTCCCCTTCAGCATGGCGATAAAGCGCGGCGACTGCAGCAGCAGTACGCACATCACCACCACCGCTTTCACCACCTGGTTCAGCTCCGGCGGAAAACCTGACAGCAGGATGCCGGTATTCATTGACTGGATAATCAGCGCGCCAACCAGCGACAGCACCAGGTTAAAACGCCCGCCCATCAGCGAGGCGCCACCAATCACCACCGCCAGAATGGCGTCCAGCTCGAGCCACAACCCGGCATTATTGGCATCGGCACCGCGAATATCGGCGGCGACAATCAGCCCGGCTACCGCCGCACACACGCCGCTGATGACATAGGTGGACATCACCACCAGCCAGCCGGTCACCCCGGCATTGCGCGCCGCACGCAGGTTGATGCCTACCGCTTCGATGAACAGGCCAAGCGCGGTTTTGCGCGTCAGCAGCCACACCGCCACGGCCACCAGCAGGGTAATCCACACCGGTACCGGCAGCAGCCACAGCGAACCACTGCCAAACCACGCGAGGCTATCACTGTTGAAGGTGACGATCTGTCCCTGGGTAATCAGCTGCGCGATGCCGCGCCCGGCCACCATCAGAATCAGCGTGGCGACAAACGGCTGAATCTTCAGCAGGGCCACCAGCACGCCGTTCCACAGGCCGCACAGCAGCCCGGTCCCGAGCGTAGCCAGAATAATAAAACTCAGGCTGTGCCCCGCCACCGTCAGCGTCGCCGCCGTCGCGCCGGCAATCGCCATTACCGCCCCCACCGACAGATCGATCCCGCCGGTGGCGATCACCAGCGTCATACCAATCGCCAGCAGCGCCACCGGCGCGGCGCGGTTGAGAATGTCAATCGGGCTGCCGAATAACCGCCCGTCCTGAATGTGAATAGCAAAAAAGTTATTCGCCACCAGGCTGTCGATCAGCAGCACCAGAATCAGCGCGACGATCTGCGGCATGCCCGGCGGCAGCTTCGGCTTCCGCCGTTCCGGTTTTTCGTGTGTCATAGGCGATTCAAGCATGTTGTGCTCCTCCGTCCGCGATGGCGTTGACGATTGATGCCACCGACAGCTGCTCCAGCGGAATTTCGGCGACCTGCTTCAGATCGCGCATGATCAGCACGCGATCGGCATAGCCCACCAGCTCTTCCAGTTCAGAGGAGATGACCAGCAGCGCCAGTCCGTCGGCGCACAGGGACTCAATCAGCCGAATGATCTCGGCGTGGGCGCCCACGTCGATACCGCGCGTCGGCTCATCCAGAATCAGAAACTGTGGTTTAGTCACCAGCCAGCGTGACAGCAGCACCTTCTGCTGGTTGCCACCCGACAGCAGCTCCACCGGCTGGTCGGCGTGCGGTGTGCGAATCCCCAGGCTCTTGATAAAACGCTCGGCTATCGCCTGCTGCTCACGGCGTTTGATCGGCCGCAGCCAGCCACGCTGCGCCTGCAGCGCCAGAATGATGTTTTCCCGCACCGAGGCCGCGCCGATGATGCCGTCAGTTTTACGATCTTCCGGGCAGAAGCCCATGCCGAGACGCGAGGCTTTGGCCGGCGTGCGGATGTGCTGCACTTTGCCTTTGATGGTGGCGGTACCACGATCGGCACGGCGGATACCAAACAGCACCTCGGCGGTCTCGGTGCGCCCGGAGCCGAGCAGCCCGGCCAGCCCCACCACTTCGCCCGGCCGTACCTGCAGGCTAAACGGTTCAATGGTGCCTTTCTTGCCGTAATCCTCAAACGACACCACCGGCTGATTGCTGCGTAACGTGCTGCCCTGGCGCTGCAGTGCGGTTTCCAGCAGCTCTCGCCCCAGCATCAGCTTGATCAGCTCAATCTGCGGCAGCGAGGCGGTGTCCCGCGTGGCGATAAACTGGCCGTTGCGCAGTACGGTAATCCGGTCGGTAATACGGTACACCTGGTCGAGAAAGTGGGTGACGAAAATCAGACTCATGCCTTTGGCTTTCAGCTGCGCCATCAGGGTAAACAGCATCTCCACTTCGCTGGCATCAAGGCTGGCAGTTGGTTCATCCAGAATCAGTACCTGCGCGGAGAGATCGACCGCGCGGCAGATCGCAATGATCTGCTGCATCGCCACCGAGTAGTGGCCGAGCGGACGCGTCACATCCAGCGCGAAGCCGTAGTTGCGCATCAGCGCATCGGCGTCGCGCACCATGCGCTTGCGATCGATCATGCCGAAGCGGCGCGGCTCGCGGCCAATGTAGAGGTTATCCGCCACCGACATATTCGGCAGCAGATTCACTTCCTGATAAACGGTGCCAATGCCCATCTGCTGCGCATCGGCGGTACTGTGCGGCGCAATTACCGCGCCGTTGAGGGTAATGGTGCCGGCATCCCGCGTGTAGACGCCGGTCAGCACTTTAATCAGGGTCGATTTCCCCGCGCCGTTCTCACCCAGCAGCGCCATAATTTCGCCCTTGCGGATACTGAACGACACGTTATCCAGCGCTTTGACGCCGGGAAAGCCTTTGCTGATGCCGTTGAGGCTCAGCAGGGGTGTTTCATCGTAGCTGCTCATCAGATTCTGCCTCGCTTACGTCATAAAAACCGCCCCGAAGGGCGGTTGCGGGGATCAGTAACCCATGCCCTTTTTCTTATCCAGCTCCGCCTGAGCGTCAGCCGGTAAGAACAGTTTTGATTCGGTTTTGATGATTTTCGGCGGCAGCGTGCCGTCTTTTTTGAATTTCTCCAGCGCGTCAAACGCCGGGCCAGCCATGTCCGGCGTCAGCTCAACGTTAGCGTTGGCCTCGCCGGCCAGCATCGCTTTATAGATATCCGGCACGCCATCAATCGAACCGGTGAGAATATCTTTGCCCGGTTTCAGGCCGGCTTCTTTAATTGCCTGGATGGCGCCGATCGCCATGTCATCGTTATGCGCATACACCATGCAGATGTTTTTGCCGTTGTTCTCGGCTTTGATGAAGCTCTCCATCACCTCTTTACCCTTACTGCGGGTAAAGTCACCGGACTGCGAGCGAATCACTTTGATGTTGTTGTGGCCGGCGATGGCTTCGGCAAAGCCTTTCTTACGGTCGATCGCTACGCTGGCACCAACGGTACCCTGCAGTTCCACCACGTTACACTGCTTGTCACCGACGGTTTTCACCAGCCAGTCACCAATCAGTTTGCCTTCCAGCACGTTGTCGGCCGTCACCACCGCCATGTACAGCGATTTATCTTTCACCACGATGGCGCGGTCCAGCAGGAACACCGGAATTTTGGCGTCTTTGGCCTCTTCCAGCACCGGTTCCCAGCCAGTCTGTACCACTGGCGCGATAAAGATGGCATCAACGCCCTGAGCGATGAACGAGCGCACCGCTTTGATCTGGTTCTCCTGCTTCTGCTGACCATCGGCAATTTTCAGGGTGATACCGCGCTTTTGCGCCTCACTTTTTGCCACGTTGGTTTCGGCTGAACGCCAGCCGGATTCAGAACCGACCTGTGAGAAGCCCACCGTCATGTCGGCAGCCAGAACCGATGTGCTGAGTGCGGCGCTGACCATGGTGGTCAAGAGTAAACGTTTCCACATAATTTTCATTCCTCTGAAGGGAGTGTGCTGTAGGGGTACAAACGCGCTTCAAGCCTGGCGCAATTGCGCTAAAACAAGCGCGACACACCTCACAAAACAGAATGAATTAAAGGGGTTACGCGTATCAGCGTGTCAGGCAGCTGACTCAGCTTATGGACAAAACGCCTGAACTTTATGTCAGCGGAGGTTAAATAACTGTAATAAACAGAAGCGGTTATGACCGCAGGCACTGGAAACGATTACAACGGACACGTAAAGAATGGTTATTCATGCGGGCGGCAGGCAATGTTCTGTTTTGTGATAATTCGCACACTTGCGATTTGACGTTTCATCACAGCTGCACCCTTGTGCGTCACCCGTTACAGATAAATCGCTTTTTCGCGCCTGCTGCGTTTCAAAATAAGCGCAACAAAAGTGCGAAAAATAGCGTCTGGAATACCGTTTAAGGCAGCTGTTAAATTTTCTCACCAGCCCCCGGTTAACGGGGCCAAAAACGCGCCTGACGCGCAGGAAAATGCGCGTTAAAAAAGATAAAAGCGTAAAAAAGTCCCATTTGATGAGCGAATTAGCGCACGTTGTCTGAATTTTGAATTTTTTTAACCGCGGTGTCTGGACTCTGGCCGCGTGCTCCCTATACTTGAGCACTTCCCCGTTCTCTATCTTTTATGGCAATCATGACTGCGCTCGATTACCTGCTGAAATTTCGTAAAGTGAATAATCTTGAGAGTCTGGAAAAACTCTACGATCACCTCAATTATTCGCTCACTGATGATAACGAGATCATTAATATGTACCGCGCCGCCGATCACCGCCGTGCTGAACTCGCCTCAGGTGGCCGTCTGTATGACCTCGGCTGTGTGCCGAAATCCGTCTGGCGCTACGTGGTGTAAAGCGCGCTTATCTCTGTTTCTGCCCCTGGTGCGCTGTCCGAATCGGGCGTGACCCGTTTGGACATGGTACGCTCTGCCTCGTCTTTTTTCTTACATCAGGATGAACAACATGTCCGAATCGGTAAACCCGCCGCGTATTGCCGGCTGGCTGCTGCTGCCGCTTGCCTGGCTGATTATGACGATGCTGACCAGCGCGCTGGTGGTGGCGCTCTATCTGCGGCCGCTGTTTGACACGGAACTGCGCACCACGCTGTTTTCTCACGCCAGTATTTTAATGACGCAGTGGCTGGTGTCCTTACTCACCGCCGCCGCGGTGTGGCTGTACAGCATCTGGGTGTGCTGGATCTTTTGTCAGCGCTCGCGCCGTCTGCCACGTCACTACATTCTCTGGCTGCTGATGACCGTATTGCTGGCGCTGAAAACCTTCGCTTTTACGCCGGTGGCTGATGGGAAAGCGATCCAGACACTGCTGCTGGCCCTGCTCTCGGCGGCGGTCTTTGTGCCCTACTTCAAACGCTCACAGCGGGTCAAACAGACCTTTATTCAGCCCTGATGACGCTCTTTTCGTCAGGAATTTAATTCTGAGTGCTCTCAGCCAGCGCACGAATCGCGCAAAGGTTGAGATGCACCTCTCAATTCCGGATAATAAACGCCTTTCGGCTTCCCAGGTTAAAAAATGACCGATTACTTACTGCTCTTTATTGGCACAGTGCTGGTGAACAACTTCGTGTTGGTCAAATTCCTCGGCCTTTGCCCTTTTATGGGCGTGTCAAAAAAACTGGAAACGGCCATTGGCATGGGACTTGCCACCACGTTCGTCATTACGCTGGCGTCGATTTGCGCCTGGCTGGTGAATCACCTGATTCTGCTGCCGCTTGATCTGGTGTACCTGCGTACCATGGCCTATATCCTGGTGATTGCGGTAGTGGTGCAGTTCACCGAAATGGTGGTGCGTAAAACCAGCCCGTCGCTGTATCGCCTGCTCGGTATCTTTTTGCCGCTGATCACCACCAACTGCGCTGTACTGGGCGTGCCGCTGCTGAGCGTCAACCTCAACCACACGTTCCTGCAGGCGGCGCTGTACGGCTTCAGTGCGTCACTCGGCTTTTCGCTGGTGATGGTGCTGTTCGCTGGCATGCGTGAACGTCTGGTGCTGGCCAACGTGCCGGCACCGTTCAAAGGAAACTCCATTGCCCTGATCACCGCTGGCCTGATGGCGCTGGCGTTCATGGGCTTTACCGGTCTGGTGAAATTCTGATATGACCGCGATTTGGATTGCTATTGCTGTTCTGGCGGCGCTGGCACTGGTGTTTGGTGCCCTGCTGGGCTACGCCTCGCGCCGCTTTGAAGTAGAAGAAGACCCGATTGTTGAGCAGATCGATGCGATTCTGCCGCAGAGTCAGTGCGGCCAGTGTGGCTATCCCGGCTGCCGTCCGTACGCCGATGCGGTGGGCAATAACGGTGAAGCCATTAACAAATGTGCGCCGGGCGGCGAACAGACCATGCTGAAGCTGGCCGAACTGCTCAACGTTGAACCGCAGCCGCTGGACGGCGGCGCGGAAGTGCTGACGCCGGTTCGCACCGTGGCGTGGATTGACGAAGCCAACTGCATTGGCTGCACCAAATGTATTCAGGCATGCCCGGTTGACGCCATCGTCGGTGCGACGCGCGCCATGCACACCGTGCTGAGCGATGTCTGCACCGGCTGCGACCTGTGCGTCGCGCCCTGTCCCACCGACTGTATTGAGATGCGCCCGGTTGCCACCACCACGGCCAACTGGAAGTGGGATCTCGACACCATACCTGTACGGGTGATCCCGGTAGAACATCATGCTTAATCTGTTATCGCTGCTGCGCAAAGAGAAGCTATGGGATTTCGAAGGCGGCATTCACCCGCCGGAAATGAAAACCCAGTCCAGCGGCACGCCGCTCAGCCAGCTCCCGCTGCCTGAACAGTTCATTATTCCGTTGAAACAGCATATCGGCCACGAAGGCGAAATCTGTGTGGCGCCGGGCGATAAGGTACTGCGCGGCCAGCCGCTGACCTTTGGCAGCGGCCGGATGCTGCCGGTGCACGCGCCCACTTCCGGCACCATTGAAGCCATCGCGCCACACATGACGGCGCACCCTTCCGGCCTGTCCGAGCTGTGCGTTTTCCTGCGCGCCGATGGCGAAGACCGCTGGATGCCGCTCGATCCGCAGCCGGACTATCGCGCGCTGGGTCGGGACGCGGTAGTGAAACGCATCCACGAAGCCGGTATTGCAGGCCTCGGCGGCGCGGGCTTCCCGACCGCCACCAAACTGCGTGGCGGACTGCGCGGCGTCAACACGCTGATCATCAACGCCGCCGAGTGCGAACCTTACATCACGGCGGACGATCGCCTGATGCAGGATTGTGCGGCGGAAGTGCTGGAAGGCTGCCGCATCCTCGCCTGGGTGCTGCAGGCGGAGCGCGTGCTGATTGGCATCGAAGACAATAAACCGGAGGCGATTGCCGCGCTGAAACAGGCGCTGGCCGGTGACCGCGAGCTGCAGCTGCGGGTGATCCCAACCAAGTACCCTTCCGGCGGCGCCAAACAGCTGACCAAAATTCTCACCGGGCGGGAAGTGCCGCACGGCGGACGCTCCACCGACATTGGCGTGCTGATGCAGAACGTCGGCACCGCCTGGGCGGTGAAGCGCGCCATTGTCGATGGCGAACCGATTACGGAGCGCGTGGTGACGCTGACCGGCGAGGCCATTGCCCGGCCGCGTAATGTCTGGGGCCGTCTCGGTACCCCGGTAAGCCATCTGTTGCAACAGGTCGGTTTCACGCCGGGTGCGCGCCAGATGGTGATCATGGGCGGGCCGCTGATGGGCTTTACCCTGCCGTCCCTCAACGTGCCGGTGGTGAAGATCACCAACTGTATTCTGGCACCGTCGGCCAGCGAGATGGGGCAACCGCTGGAAGAACAGTCCTGCATCCGTTGCAGCGCCTGCGCTGACGCCTGCCCGGCAAAACTGCTGCCGCAGCAGCTGTACTGGTACAGCCAGGGTGGCGATCATGACAAAGCGCGCGCCCATCACATTGATGACTGCATTGAGTGCGGTGCCTGTGCGTATGTCTGTCCCAGCAATATTCCGCTGGTGCAGTATTACCGCCAGGAAAAAGCCGAACTGCGCGCCATCGATCTGGAGGCCAAACGCACCGCCGAAGCCAAAGCACGCTTTGAAGCGCGTCAGGCACGCCTTGAGCGGGAAAAACTGGCGCGGGAAGCGCGCCACGAGCAGGCCAAACAGCGGGTTGCGCGCAGCGATAAAGCCGAGCTGGAAGCGGCAACCGGGCGCGTGAAAGCGCGGCAGGCCAAAACGCCGGAACAGGAAGCGGCAGAACGCGAAGCGCGCCATGCGCAGGCGCTGGCGCAGCAGGCTGAGAAGCAGGCTGAAACAGAACCGCTAAGCCGCCAGGCCATTGACCCGCGCAAGGCCGCCGTGGAAGCCGCCATTGCGCGTGCTAAAGCGAAAAAAGTGGCCGCGCCGGCACAGCCAGCCGCTGACACCACGACCGCAGAAAGCGATCCGCGCAAAGCGGCGGTTGAAGCGGCTATTGCGCGTGCCAAAGCGAAGAAAGCCGCTGCAGCACAGGTGTCGACGGACGCTGAGCCGGTAGCGGAAACGCCAGCGGCTGAGGTCGATCCGCGCAAAGCGGCGGTCGAAGCCGCTATCGCCCGTGCCAAAGCGAAGAAAGCTGCGGCCGCGCAGACGCCGGCTGATGCTGAGCCGGCAACGGAAACACCGGCGGCTGAGGTCGATCCGCGCAAAGCGGCGGTTGAAGCGGCGATTGCCCGTGCCAAAGCGAAGAAAGCTGCGGCGGCACAGGTGCCGACGGACGCTGAGCCTGCAGCGGAAACGCCAGCGGCTGAGGTCGATCCGCGCAAAGCGGCGGTTGAAGCGGCGATTGCCCGTGCCAAAGCGAAGAAAGCCGCGGCCGCAGCGCAGCAGACAACCGACGCGCCCGCCGCATCCCCTGAAGTGGAGGCTGCTGCCTCTCCTGACTCCGCCGACCCACGCAAAGCGGCGATTGCCGCAGCGGTCGCCCGTGCCAAAGCGCGTAAAGCGCAGCAGCAGCCTTCGACGACTGAGGACTAAATGGCTTTTCGTATTGCAAGTTCGCCTTATACCCATAACCGCCGCAGCACCGGCAACATCATGCTGCTGGTGGTGCTGGCCGCCCTGCCCGGTATGGCGGCACAGTGGTATTTCTTTGGCATCGGCTTCCTGATTCAGGTGCTGCTGGCGGTCGCTACCGCATGGATCACCGAAGGCGCGATTCTGCGCCTGCGTCACGCGCCGGTAGTGCCGACGCTGGCGGATAACTCTGCCCTGCTGACGGCGCTGCTGCTGGGCATCAGCCTGCCGCCGCTGGCGCCGTGGTGGCTGGTGGTGCTCGGTACCGTATTTGCCGTGGTTATCGCCAAGCAACTGTACGGCGGCCTCGGCCAGAACCCGTTCAATCCGGCCATGGTCGGTTATGTGGTACTGCTGATCTCCTTCCCGGTGCAGATGACCAGCTGGCTGCCGCCGGATGTCCTGCAGGCCATTAAACCTGGCCTGATGGACTCACTCAGTATGATTTTTACCGGCCACACGCTGGCCGGTGACACCATGCAGCAGTTGCAGCTGGGTGTGGATGGCGTGAGCCAGGCCACGCCGCTGGATACCTTTAAAACCGGCCTGCGCGCCGGACACAGCGCCGAACAGCTGCTGGCCCAGCCGATTTACGGCGGCGTACTGGCCGGTCTCGGCTGGCAGTGGGTCAATCTCGGCTATCTGCTCGGCGGCATGCTGCTGCTGGCGAAGAACGCCATTCGCTGGCATATCCCGTTCAGCTTCCTGCTGTCGCTGGCGCTGTGCGCCACGCTCGGCTGGCTGTTCGCGCCGCAGTCGCTGAACTCGCCGCTGGTGCATCTGTTCTCCGGGGCGACCATGCTCGGTGCGTTCTTTATTGCCACCGATCCGGTCACCGCGTCCACCACCAACCGTGGCCGGCTGATTTACGGTGCGCTGATTGGCCTGCTGGTGTGGCTGATTCGCAGCTTCGGTGGCTATCCGGATGGCGTCGCCTTCGCGGTGCTGCTCGCCAACATCTGCGTGCCGCTGATTGACTACTACACGCAGCCGCGCGTGTATGGACATCGCAGGGATTGATGATGATCGAAACCATTCGTAAAAACGCGTTCACGCTGGGCATGTTTGCCGTGATCACCACCGGCGTGACGGCGGTGGTCAACTATGTCACCAAACCGACGGTCGATCACCAGACCGCGTTGCAGCAGAAAAACCTGCTCGACCAGGTGGTGCCCACCGATTTGTACGACAACAATATTCAGCAGGAGTGTCTGCTGGTGACCGATGCCCGCGCGCTCGGCAACGACAAACCGCATCATCTGTATGTGGCGCGCAAAGGGGATCAACCGGTGGCCGCCGCACTTGAGACCACCGCCCCTGACGGCTATTCTGGCGCAATACAGATGCTGGTCGGCGCCGATTTCCACGGCAAAGTGCTGGGCGTACGCGTGATTGAACATCATGAAACGCCGGGTCTGGGTGATAAAATCGAGCTGCGAATTTCCGACTGGATCAACAGTTTTAACGGCAAAGTGGTGCGCGGTGCCGACGATAAAGCCTTTGCCGTGAAAAAAGATGGTGGCGAATTTGACCAGTTTACCGGCGCGACCATCACGCCGCGCGCGGTGGTCAACGCCACCAAACGCACGGCGCTGCTGATTGAAACGCTGCCAGCGAAGCTCGCTTCGCTGCCTGAATGTGGAGATGCACCATGAGTGAAGCGAAAAATTTACTGATTGGCGGACTGTGGAAGAATAACTCGGCGCTGGTGCAGCTACTGGGGCTCTGTCCGCTGCTGGCGGTGACCTCAACCGCCACTAACGCGCTGGGCCTTGGACTGGCAACCACGCTGGTACTGACCATCACCAACAGTGCGATTTCCGCTTCGCGCCGCTGGGTGCCGGGTGAAATTCGTATTCCGATCTACGTGATGATCATCGCCTCGGTGGTGAGCTGCGTGCAGATGCTGATCAACGCCTATGCCTATGGCCTGTATCAGTCGCTGGGCATCTTTATCCCGCTGATCGTCACCAACTGCATTGTGGTGGGACGTGCGGAAGCGGTGGCATCGAAAAGCAGCATTCCCCTCTCCGCGCTGGATGGCTTTGCCATCGGTATGGGCGCTACCTGCGCCATGGTGACGCTGGGTTCGATTCGTGAACTGATTGGTAACGGCACGCTGTTCAACGGCGCTGACCAGCTGCTGGGGCCATGGGCTAAAGCGCTGCGCATTGAAGTGGTGCATTTTGATTCACCGATGCTGCTGGCGATGCTGCCGCCGGGTGCGTTTATCGGCCTCGGTATGCTGCTGGCCGGCAAATACCTGATCGATCAGAAAATGAAGCAGCGCGCCGCACGTCAGCTGGAGGCTGCTGCTGCCGCGCCGCAGGGCGAAACCGGGAAGGCTGTGTGAATAAGGATAAACGCCTGCAGATCCTCACGCGGCTGCGTGACGCCAATCCCCATCCGACCACCGAACTGAATTTCAGCTCACCGTTTGAGCTGCTGATCGCTGTGCTGCTGTCGGCACAGGCAACCGATGTCAGCGTCAACAAAGCCACCGCCCGACTCTATCCGGTGGCCAATACGCCAGCGGCAATGCTGGCGCTCGGCGTGGAAGGCGTTAAAGAGTACATCAAGACCATTGGCCTGTTTAACAGCAAAGCGGAAAACGTCATCAAAACCTGCCGCATTCTGCTGGAGCAGCACGGCGGTGTGGTGCCGGAAGACCGCGCGGCACTGGAAGCCCTGCCCGGCGTCGGGCGTAAAACCGCCAACGTGGTGCTCAATACCGCTTTTGGCTGGCCCACCATTGCCGTGGATACCCACATTTTCCGCGTCAGCAATCGCACCCGCTTTGCGCCGGGTAAAAACGTTGAGGAAGTGGAGCAGAAGCTGCTCAAGGTGGTGCCGGCCGACTTTAAGGTTGACTGCCATCACTGGCTGATTCTGCACGGTCGCTACACCTGCGTGGCGCGTAAACCGCGCTGCGGCTCCTGCCTGATTGAAGATTTGTGTGAGTTCACGGAAAAGACCGACTGATCGGTAACGGCGCGACGCTGCGCGCCGTAGATCGCTTATTAACCGTTATCGCGCCGCCTGCAGCCACGCTACGACCAGCGGCGACAGCTGGTTTTGTAGCGCGGCGCGTTCAGACTGGAACAGCGTGGCGACAAAGAACGGATGATCGGTCAGCTCTACCCCGCGCACATCCCCCTGCAGATCCCATGAGGTAATACGCAGATTGCGCGTGGCCAGCGCCTCGCTGAACTCAGCGTTAACGCCAAAGTTGCAGTGATAGCCTTCGTTACTCTGCAGCGCGCCGTAGGCCTGAGCAATACGCGAACCCGGCTCAAACGTGACCTCACCGCGCTGCTCGACCAGCGAGCAGGCCAGTGGCGCAATCACCCAACGCGCGTCAGGGTCGGTCTCGGCATGACCAGCATCTTCCCAGCCCAGCACGTTGCGCGCGTACTCCACCACCGCATACTGAAAGCCGGCGCACGAGCCTAAAAAGGGTTTACCGCTTTCACGCGCCCAGCGAATGACGTCGAACACGCCGGCATCATTCAGGAAGGGACTGCCAGGCACCACCCAGACGGCATCATAGTCGTGCAGACGCGGCAGATCGATTTCCGGCGTCGCGATCCAGTCGGCGGTTACGTTAAGTGAGAGAGAGGTTGCGGCAAGCTGAACAGCGGGAGGAATAGCCTGGTGCGCGACAGCACTGGCACGGTAATCGCCCACGAGAGCGACACGAACGGACTGCTTCATGATGAGTTCCTTGCAGGGAAAAAACGAGGTTACAGCAATTTCTTCAGGCTGTCTAAGGGCTGGCGATCGGCTATCGATCCTCCCCCTACCTGGCGCAACAGGTCACTGCCGCCGGGGGCGTTGCAGAGCTTATACAATGAAAGCCACGATTAAGTGGTGAAATTGTCGGCAAACGGGAGAGCAGCAATCGTTTTCTTTTTTTACATTTCTAATTAATTGATAATTTTGTGCGCAGGATCAACAAATTAGCCTGCGGCGAACTGTCAACCGCTTATTGTGCTCAACAATCAGACAATTGCGCTTACTTCTTCGGAAAAAATCAGGGGAATCATCCAGCTTAATGGGCTGGATAATATTATGTCCTGCCCGGAGCAGGAAAAGCAGTTTATCTCAGGAAAATCCATCAACCGATCTGCAACAAGAACAATTATCCTGCTATAATGTCACGCAGTGATATTTAACACTGATTTACAAGTTATTATCCTGGTTATAACCCTGCCTGTAACAAGTATTTCAGCGTGCAGAAAATGCTTGCCCTGTTGGCCTGATTCAGCCAAATTAGGCGCCGTTTTTCCTTTCTAATAACAATGTTGCGCGGGATTACCCAGCCCGACGCAGACTTAATTCCTGTTGTAAAACAGGCGATGTATAAACTGAGGTATACGTGTCAACTGCAAACAAACACACTGATGAGGCGGTAAGCCTTAACGCCTTCCGTCAGCCGAAAGCGTTCTATTTGATCTTCTCCATCGAACTGTGGGAGCGTTTTGGCTACTACGGTCTGCAAGCCATCATGGCGGTCTATCTGGTGAAACAGCTGGGGATGTCCGAAGCGGACTCCATCACCCTGTTCACTTCGTTCAGCGCACTGGTTTACGGCCTGGTTGCCATTGGCGGCTGGCTGGGCGACAAAGTGCTCGGCACCAAACGCGTGATTATTCTCGGCGTCATTGTGCTGGCGCTGGGCTATGCGATGATTGCCTTCTCCGGTCATGACACCACCATGGTGTATGTGGGCATGGCGACCATCGCCGTGGGTAGCGGGCTGTTTAAGGCTAACCCTTCTTCACTGCTGTCGACCTGCTACGAGAAAGACGATCCGCGCATCGACGGTGCCTTCACCATGTTCTACATGTCGATCAACATCGGTTCGCTGTTCTCCATGATGCTGACTCCGTGGCTGGCGGCCAAATATGGCTGGGGCGCGGCGTTTTCGCTGTCGGTGGTGGGCCTGGTGATCACCCTGCTGAACTTCCTGTTCTGCCAGCGCCTGGTGAAGAATTACGGCTCCAAACCAGACTTTGCGCCGCTGCAGGTCGGTAAGCTGCTGATGACCCTTGTCGGCGTGGTTGCGCTGATCGCACTGGCCACCTGGCTGCTGCATCATCAGAGCATTGCCCGCATGACGCTGGGCGTGATCGCGATCGGTATCGTGCTGGTGTTTGCCAAAGAAGCCTTTGCGCTGCACGGTGCGGCACGCCGCAAAATGATCGTTGCATTCCTGCTGATGGTCGAAGCTATTGTGTTCTTCGTGCTGTACATGCAGATGCCAACCTCGCTGAACTTCTTCGCCATCCGTAACGTTGAGCACGCGATTCTCGGTATTACCTTTGAGCCGGAACAGTTCCAGGCGCTCAATCCATTCTGGATCATGGTGGCCAGCCCGATTCTGGCGGCAGTCTATAACAAGCTTGGCGATAAGCTGCCGATGCCGCACAAGTTTGCCATTGGCATGGTGCTGTGCTCTGCAGCGTTCCTGGTGCTGCCGTTTGGCGCGAAATTCGCGAACCAGGCAGGTATCGTTTCGGTGAACTGGCTGATTCTGAGCTATGCGCTGCAAAGTATCGGTGAGCTGATGATCTCTGGTCTCGGCCTGGCGATGGTGGCGCAGCTGGTGCCGCAGCGTCTGATGGGCTTTATTATGGGCTCCTGGTTCCTCACCACCGCTGGCGCCGCGATGATTGCCGGTAAGGTAGCGAACCTGATGGCGGTGCCGGAAAACGTCACCGATCCTCACGCCTCACTGGCCGTGTATAGCCAGGTGTTCCAGCAGATTGGTATCGCCACTGGCGTAATCGCCCTGCTGATGCTGATTACCGCCCCGCTGCTCAACCGCATGACGCAGGATGACGCGCAGGCAGAACTGAAGCGCGCCAGCGCTAACCAGTAATCGTTTCTGAGCCGGGCTAAGCCCGGCTTTTTTTATCCCCCTTCACAACCCCCGCTTTCCGCTGTAGTTTAAGCAACACGCTTTTTATGCTCGCCTTGCACGGCTGAGATCGGGAATGGCTCATGGACAGATTTGACGAGCTGCAGGTGTTTGTTGCGGTGATTCAGCAGGGCAGCCTGGCTGGCGCGGCGCGCGTATTGCAGCGTTCGCCGCCGGTCATTACCCGCACGCTGAATGCGCTGGAAGCACGTTTTGGCACCACCCTGATTGAACGCACCACGCGCCAGCTGGCTCCAACCGAGAGCGGCTGGCAGCTGTTTGAGCAGGCGCAGCGCTTGCTTAACGATTACCAGAGCGCGCTCGACAGCGCCCACCACAGCGGACTGCACGGCCTGCTGCGCATCACCGCCCCGGTGATGTGTGGCCGTCGCCACGTGATGCCGCTGGTCAATGCCTTTCTGCAACAGCATCCGGAAATGCAAATCGAACTGATTCTTAGCGACAGCTATCAGGACCTGATTGAAAACGGGCTGGATATTGCAGTGCGCATTGGCGAGCTGCAGGATTCGTCGATGGTGGCGCGCAACGTCGGCAGCGTACGCTCGATGCTGGTCGCCAGCCCGGACTACCTTCGCCATGCCGGAATACCGGCCCATCCGGCTGAGCTCAGCATGCATGCGCTGGTGGCAGGCGTGCGCCATACCCGTGAGTGGCGCTTCGCGCACGACCTGCGTGTGCGCATCACCCCACGCCTGCGCGTCAATGATATCGCCAGCCAGCTGGATGCATTGCGCAGTGGCCAGGGCATTGGCCGTCTGTTGTCTTATCAGGTGATAGATGAACTGCAGGCTGGCACGCTGATCCGCCTGCTGAGCGAGTGGGAGCCGGCACCGCTGCCGGTGCATCTGGTGGCGCAGCGGGTGAAAAACATGGCGCCCAAGGTACGCTGTTTCTGGGATTTCGCGCTCACGGCGCTACCGCCGCGACTGCAGGCGGCCGCTGAATTTCCCGCGCCCGCCCGCAATTCCTGATCGCTGTCACTGGTAAAAATTTCTGGCAGTTTTATGCTGCTGTCATCACAACAACTCATCAGGAGAGGCCATGATGAAACTCTATTGTAAGCCCGGTGCCTGTTCGCTCTCGCCGCATATCGTTGCGCGCGAATGCGGGCTGGATTTTACGCAGGTCAATGTCGATCTGCAGAAGAAAGTCACCGAGCGCGGAGAAGATTACTGGCAGATAAACCCCAAAGGACAGGTTCCCGCGCTGCAGTTTGATGACGGCAGCATACTGACGGAAGGCGTGGCGATTGTGCAGTATCTGGCGGATCTCAAGCCGGATCGCAACCTGCTGGCACCGACCGGCAGCCTGACGCGCTATCACACGCTGGAGTGGCTGAGCTACATCAGCAGCGAATTGCACAAAACCTTTTCCCCGCTGTTCCGTCCGGATACGCCGGAAGAGTACAAAGCCATAGTGCGTGCACAGCTGGAGCAGAAATTTCAGCGCGTTAACGACGCGCTGCAGGATAAACAGTGGCTGATGGGGTTACGCTTTACCGTCGCCGATGTCTATCTGTTTGTGGTTACACGCTGGGCAAAAGCCATCAAACTGAATCTGGAAGGTTTGAGCGCGCTGGAGGCATGGTTTGCGCGGGTGGCCGCGCGGCCGGCGGTTCAGGCCGCACTGAAGGCTGAAGGTCTGGTCTGACGCCACAGGCCGGCGTGCTGGCCGGCCTGTTAATTAGCAGCGATTACAGCTGTTCTGCCGCAAAGTGCTGCGTGGGTTGCGCAATCGCATCCTGCGCCGCCACCAGTTGCAGTTCATACTCGCCCATCTCGTGGGTTTTCAGCATCACTTCATATACTGCCGCCGTCACATGTTCCAGCGCATCCTGCAGCGATTTGCCGTGCAGCAGGTCAACCAGCAACAGGCCACTGGTCAGATCGCCAACCCCCACCGGCTGACGCACACCAAAATCCACCAGCGGACGGCTGATGTGCCAGCACTGATCGGCGGTGACCAGCAGCATTTCAAAGCGGTCGCTACGGCGTCCGGCGCGCGCCAGGTGTTTCACCAGCACCACGCGCGGCCCCTGCGCAATCAATGCGCGGGCGGCTACCACCGCCTGTTCCACGTTTGCGACCGTCTGGCCACTGAGCATCTCCAGCTCCAGCAGGTTCGGCGCGATAAGATCGCTGGCCGGCATCGCCTGCTTGCAGTGAAACTCCGCCACGCCGGGCGCGACGATACAGCCTTTTTCCGGATGGCCCATCACCGGGTCACAGAAATACCAGGCGTCAGGATTTGCCGCCTTCACCATACGCACAATTTCCAGGATCTGTTCGCCCTGCTCCGCCGAGCCGAGATAGCCGCTCAGCACCGCATCGCAGGTTTTCAGACGATCGATGGCGGCGATCCCGCTGACGATATCGGTCAGATGGGTGGCGGGCATCACGGTGCCGGTCCAGTGACCATACTGGGTGTGATTGGAAAACTGCACGGTGTTTAACGGCCAGACGTTGGCGCCCATGCGTCGCATCGGGAATTCGGCCGCGCTGTTACCGGCGTGGCCATAAACCACGTGAGACTGGATTGCGAGGATATTTTTCATTATTGCCCTGTACTGCTTGCCATAAAAAAGGGCCGGAGACCGGCCCTTGCACCTTACTGCCAGCTAATCAGGCAGTAGTGTTTTTTGCCGCGACGCAGCAGCGTGTAACGACCAAACAGTTTGTCGCTGTCGCTGAAACGATACTCGGCATCAGACTGTTTCTCACCGTTGACAGACACCGCGTTGGAGCCAATCATGGTGCGCGCCTGGCCGCGTGACGGCACCAGTTCCGCCGCCACCAGCGCCTGTTGCAGATCGTCGTCCGCCTTCAGGCTAATGGTCGGCATGCCATCCTGTGCCAGCTGCTCAAAGTCCGCTTCGGTCATGTCGCTCAGACTGCCGGAGAACAGGCTGTCAGTGATGCGCTTCGCCGCGCTCAGACCGCTTTCGCCGTGCACCAGACGCGTCACCTGCTCTGCCAGCACATACTGCGCGCGCGGCGCTTTGCCACTGGTTTTGTCTTCTTCTTCCAGCGCATTGATCTCTTCAATGCTCATGAAGGTGAAGAACTTCAGGAAGCGATAGACGTCCGCGTCGGCGGTGTTGATCCAGAACTGGTAGAACTTGTACGGACTGGTTTTCTTCGCATCCAGCCATACCGCGCCACCTTCGGTTTTACCAAATTTGGTGCCGTCCGACTTGGTGATCAGTGGCACAGTCAGTCCCCACGCCTGCTGCTGATGCAGACGACGCGTCAGATCGATGCCGGAGGTGATGTTCCCCCACTGGTCGGAGCCGCCAATCTGCAGCACCACGTCGTAGCGCTTGTTCAGTTCGGCAAAGTCGTAACCCTGCAGCAGGTTGTAGGAAAACTCGGTGTAGGAGATGCCCTGATCTTCACGGTTCAGGCGCATCTTCACCGCTTCACGGTTGATCATCTGGTTGACCGAGAAGTGCTTACCGATATCGCGCAGGAAGGTCAGCACGTTCATGCCGCCAAACCAGTCATAGTTGTTGGCCGCGATGGCGCTGTTGTCGCCGCAGTCAAAATCGAGGAAAGGCGCAACCTGTTTGCGGATCTTCTCTACCCACTCGTTAACGGTTTCCGTGGTGTTGAGTTTACGTTCGGCCGCTTTAAAGCTGGGATCGCCAATCAGGCCGGTGGCACCGCCGACCAGGGCCACCGGCTTGTGGCCGGCATCCTGGAAACGTTTCAGGCACAGCAGCGGCACCAGATGGCCCAAGTGCAAGCTATCAGCGGTGGGATCAAAGCCGCAATAGAGTGCAATTGGCCCTTGCGCCAGCCGCTCTGCTAACGCTTCCTCGTCCGTTACCTGGGCTACTAAGCCTCTCTCTTGCAATTGTTGTATCAGGTTACTGCTGGTCATCACTGACTCCAAATTGATCAGACTGCACCTATGCTGGTACACAGCTGTCCGCTGACGTGCGGATACGAAAAAAATGAGGGCTATAGCATAAAGCGCTGACGAGCCGTGCGCCAGCGCTGAAAGGGGATAAAACGCAGTTTTACGGTGCTAAACGGTCGATTGTCCAGCCGCTGCCATCACGCTGATAAAGGAAGCGGTCATGCAGGCGATGTTCGCCGCCCTGCCAGAACTCCATGGTGTGGAATCTGACGCGGAATCCGCCCCAGAAACTCGGCAGCGGCACTTCCCCCTGCTGAAACTTCTGCTTCAGCTCAAGGAATTTGCCCTCGAGCACGCCGCGCGCGGAAATCCGGCTCGACTGTTTCGATACCCAGGCGCCAATCTGGCTGTCACGCGGACGGCTGTGGAAGTACTTCAGCACTTCCAGCGGCGACAGTTTCTCCACTTCGCCCAGCACCATCACCTGACGCTCAAGGAAGTGCCAGGGGAAATGCAGGGAAATGCGCGGATTGTCCGCCAGCTGCAGCGCTTTACGGCTGCCGAGGTTGGTGTAAAACACCATGCCCTGCTCATCGTAGTGTTTAAGCAGGACGATGCGCTGATAGGGCTGGCCGCTGCTGTCCACCGTCGCCACCGTCATAGCGGTGGGATCGGGCAGCTGCGCGGCGCACGCCTGCTGCAGCCACTGCTCAAACAGCGCCAGAGGAGTATCTGGCAAATCTTTGCGCCGCAGCCCGCCGCGCGTGTACTCCCGACGCAGGTGGGCAATTTGTTGCAAGCTGTCACTGTCGCTCATGCTGGTATCCCGGTTCTCTCTTACTGTGCGGAGGCATCCGCGTTCTGCAGTTCACAATCATTAATCACGATTTTATCGTTGCGTTCAACAAAGGCGCCATTGCCTTTTGACCAGAAAACGTAGGTCCCATCGCTGTAACGCGCGCCGGAGGCAGACACCGTCTGGGTCAGCGTGAGCGGTTTGCCGTCCAGAATAAAGCTCACCTGCTGCTTCGCGTTGTCCAGCGTGACCGTCAGCGGCAGCGTGCCACACTGGTAATGTAACGTCTCTGGCGCGGGTGCAGGCTTATGCCAGATACCACAGCCGCTGAGTAAGGTCAGGGTGCCGGCCAGCACGATCATCTTCTTCATGTTTGCTCCTTAACGTATTGCATGGGGATTGGCGGGATAGATGGCACCCAGCACGCTCATTTCGCGCGCGCCGGTTACCGCCGGCAGATTGCCCGGCAGCCCGGACAGGGTGCGGAACGCCAGCCAGGCAAAGGCCAGCGCCTCCATATCATCACCGCTGATACCGGCCTGATCGGTGGTGCCCACCTCAGTGCCAGACAGATGCGCGGCCAGCCGCGCCATCAGCAGCGGATTGCGACTGCCGCCGCCGCACACCAGCAGACGATCGCAGCCATCGTTGAGCTGTACCTGATGGGCGATGGTCAGCGCGGTCAGCTCGCACAGCGTTGCCTGCACATCCTGCGGGGCCAGTGCCGGGAAGCGCTGCAGCTGCTGTTCCACCCAGCCCAGGTTGAAGTATTCCCGACCGGTGCTTTTGGGTGGCGGCAGCGCAAACCACGGATCGCCGAGCATCTGCTCCAGCAGCGCGGGCACGACCTGGCCACTGCGCGCCCAGCCGGCATCTTTATCAAACGGCAGGCCTTTGTGGCGCCAGATCCACGCATCCATCAGCATATTGCCCGGTCCGGTATCAAAGCCGCGCACCGGCTGACCGGGGATCAGCAGCGACAGATTGGCGATGCCGCCAATATTCAGCACCATGCGCCGTTCAACGCTGTCCATCAGCAACGCCTGGTGAAAAGCCGGTACCAGCGGTGCGCCCTGGCCGCCCAGCGCCATGTCGCGGCGGCGAAAATCGCCCACCACCGTGACGCCGGTCGCGGCAGCGATCTGGTTATTGTCGCCAATTTGCAGCGTATTTGGTGCCGCCGACTGCGGCTCGTGCCACACCGTCTGGCCGTGGCAGCCAATCGCCATGATATCGCTGGCCTCCAGCGCCTGCTGCTGCATCAGCGTCAGTACGGCTTCCGCAAACAGCTGGCCGAGCCGGGTATCAAGCTGACCGAGCTGCGACAGCGTCAGCGTCTGTCCCTGACAAATCGCCAGCACCTGCTGACGCAGCGCCAGCGGGATGGGATGGCAGTAGCTGGCCTGTTGCGCCACCATATGCTGGTCGATCGCGGCCAGCACGACGTCTACGCCGTCCAGACTGGTGCCGGACATCACGCCGATATAGCGTCCTGATTTCATAGCGCTTCCTTACCCGTTTGCGGGCCTGCAATGCATCTGTGTTTAGCCTGGCAAATTACCGGGGCTAATTCTATGATAAATTTCCGCTTTTCAACTGCGCTGCGACACGCATTCCGGCAGCAAACTATTTTCATCCGGCAATTGAATTTTTGTTGATGGGCGGTGGTCTATGCTTCGGCCCAGCCGCATATTGTTCGGACATCGCGTCAATTGACCATTTTCTGACTTATACTGTTGCAGTACAGGACGAGAATATGGCGTTTTTTTGCATTAAGGAGCTTTCTCATGATTAAGCGTTTCGTAGCCGTAGCCCTGGCGGGTATCACGCTGGCTGGCTGTGTTAATAACGATACCCTTTCCGGCGATGTTTACAGCGCCAGCGAAGCCAAGCAGGTTCAAAGCGTCTCATACGGTACGCTGGTATCCGTGCGTCCGGTAAAAATTCAGGGCGGCGATGACAGTAATGTGATCGGTGCCATTGGCGGTGCGGTGCTGGGTGGTTTCCTCGGTAACACCATCGGCGGCGGCGCGGGGCGCAGTCTGGCAACAGCCGGCGGTGCGGTTCTGGGCGGCGTAGCCGGTCAGGGCGTGCAGGGTGCGCTCAACAAATCTGACGGCGTAGAGCTGGAGATCCGTAAGGATGACGGCAATACCATTATGGTGGTGCAGAAGCAGTCCGCCAGTCGTTACTCGGTCGGCCAGCGCGTGGTGATGGCCTCCAACGGCAGCCAGGTCACCGTCTCTCCGCGCTAAGCGCGCAGATAAAAAAAACCGACGCCAGTGCGTCGGTTTTTTTATTTCTCGCGGTTCTGCAACTCGAGAATGTTTTTTTCCAGCCGGGCAATCAGCGTCACCATCTGATTGATCTCTTCGAGGCTGATGCCGGAGAGGATATCGTCACGCGTCGCGTCGATCACGTTTTCGACCTGCTCAATGATCGGTTCAGCCTGACGGGTCAGCTTGATGCGCTTGGCGCGGCGATCGTTAGCGCAGGTGGCGCGGGTGATGAGCCCCTTCTCTTCCAGCTGATCCAGCGTACGCACCAGCGACGGCTGCTCAATACCGATGGCTTTCGCCAGCTGAATCTGCGACTGCTCTGGCGGGAGTTGATGAATATTGTGCAACGTCACCCAGTGGGTTTGTGTCAACTCAAGCGGCTTCAGACGCTGGTCGATCAACGCGCGCCAGATGCGCACCAGGCGAGACAGATCTGTTCCAAGCGGCGTATCCATTTCATCTCCTTATAATTAGCTTGCTAGCTATCAAGCCAGATTTTACACTATTCTGCGAGTTTACAGGACAAATTACAAATCCCGGGCCAGACGGCACGCCCGCTGTCTACACTTGATTTAACCGTGCCCGGGTAAAAAGGATGATGCCACGTGTCAATCTTCGCGCTCACCGCGACGGCACCGCTGACCGATCTGGTGTTCGGTGCCTCACTGTTCTTCCCGCCGCTGTTCAAAGCGGTGCTGCTGGGCTTCTTTTTCTGGCTGCTGATTCATCCGCTGCTGCGCGGCTGGATCTACTCCGGCGATGTCTGGCACCCCACCTTAATGGATCTCTCACTGTTTGTTCTGTGCGTGAGCGGCGCACTGTGGATACTGAGCCTCGGATAAATCACCATGAAATTCAACCCCTTTAAGTACTTTTCTACCCTTGTGGTGTTTACCCTGGCGCTGCTCGCAGGCTGGTGGATGTGGAACTACTACATGCAGGCCCCGTGGACGCGCGATGGCAAAGTGCGCGCTGAACTGGTGGACGTGACGCCCGAGGTCTCCGGCCGTATCAGCACGCTGGCCGTGCGCGACAATCAGTTCGTGCATAAAGGCGAGGAGCTGCTGACGCTGGATCCGGTGCCGTGGCAGATTGCGCTGGCCAATGCGCAGGCCCAGCTGGCGAAGGCGCAGGCCGACCTCGCCAAAGCGCAGCATGAGGCGGATCGCCGTGCCAGCCTGCCGCGTAACGTGATCTCCGCTGAAGATATGGACGCGGCGCGCCTCAACGCGAATGCGGCGGCCGCCACAGCGAAAGCCGCACAGGCGATGCTCGATCAGGCGCGCTGGAACCTGCAGCAAACCACGGTGACGGCCCCGACCGACGGCTGGGTCAGTAACCTGACGCTGCGTGCCGGCAATTACGCGACCGCCGGTACGCCACTGTTCGCGCTGGTCGACAGCCACTCTTACTATGTGATGGGCTATTTCGAAGAGACCAAACTGCGCCATATCCAGCCCGGCGCGGCGGCGCAAATCGTGCTGTATAGCAACGGCGCACGACTGCAGGGCCAGGTGGAGAGCATCGGACGTGCCATTTACGATCAAAGCATCGCCAGCGACGGCGGTCTGGTGCCCGATATCAAACCCAACGTGCCGTGGGTCAGGCTGGCGCAGCGCGTCCCGGTGCGTATCCGGCTAAACGCGGTACCGGATAATGTGCCGCTGGTGGCCGGTACCACCTGCACCATCTCTGTCGCGCACTGAGGCCGGCATGAATCTGCAGTGGCTGGCCTGGCACAATCTGCCGTGGATAAAGGCAACCGGCGGCGAGTGGCGCTATGCGTTGCGTAACGCTATCGCGATGTGTCTGGCGCTCACCCTGGCGTATGCGCTGCAATTGGATCAGCCTTACTGGGCCATGACGTCCGCCGCGGTGGTGAGTTTTCCCACCGTCGGCGGCGCCATCAGCAAAAGCCTGGGCCGCATCGTCGGCAGCCTGCTCGGTGCCAGCGCCGCGCTGCTGATTGCCGGCCATACGCTCAACGAACCGTGGCTGTTTGCCTTTTTCATGGCCGGCTGGCTGGCTCTCTGCACCTGGGTCGCCAGCCATTTTCAGAACAATGTGGCCTACGCCTTTTCACTGGCCGGTTACACCGCCGCGATTATCGCCTTCAGCAGCGTTAACGTTAGCGACGTCAGCCAGCTGTGGGACATCACCCAGGCGCGCGTGTGCGAAGTGATCGTCGGGATTCTCTGTGCCGGGCTGATGATGATGATCCTGCCCAGCACCTCGGACGGCAGCGCACTGATGCTATCGCTGCGCCAGATGCACACCCGCCTGCTCGACCACGCCGTGCTACTGTTGCAGCAGAGCAGCACGGAAAATGTGCGCACCGCCCACGAAACGGTGATCAGCCAAATCCTCACCATGAATCTGCTGCGCATTCAGGCCTTCTGGAGCTACTATCGCTTCCGCCGGCAAAATAACGTGCTTAACTACGTGCTGCATCAGCAGCTGCGCCTGACCAGCGTGCTCTCCAGCCTGCGGCGCATGCTGCTTAACTGGCCCGACGCGCCGCCGGTGCTGTACAGCGCAATGCAACAGCTGCTGCACGAACTGGCGCAGCCGCAGTGTGATAAATACCGGCTGGCGCAGATTCTGCGCAGCATCACACCGGACGTGCACGGTGATTTCCGCCAGCGTGCTTTTGTCCAGCGGCTGCGCTACTTCTGCTGGGTGTGGCTGAATGTGGAGCGCTGGATTCGCCTGATCGAGCGCGCCGACGCTGACACCCGTTTCCAGCCACCGTACGCGCCGGCACTGGCACGTGCCAGCGACAGTGCCGAAGCTGGCTGGAGTGCGCTGCGCACGTTTAGCGTGATCATGCTGGGCTGCGCGTTCTGGATCGGGACCCAGTGGGACGCTGGCGCCGCCGCGCTGACGCTTACCGCTATTGCCTGCGTGCTCTACTCGTCATCGCCTTCGCCCGGCGGCAGCGTGTCGCTGCTGCTGAAAACGCTGCTGTGGCTGTCGCTGTTCAGCTTTGTGCTGCAGTTTGGCCTGATGGTACAAATCAGCGCGCTGTGGCAGTTTTTGCTGCTGCTGTTCCCGCTGCTGCTGACGCTGCAACTGCTTAAGCTGCAACAGAAGCAACGCGCCGCGCTGTGGGGCCAGTTTATTGTGTTTATGGGATCGTTTATCGCGGTAAGTAATCCGCCAGACTGGGATTTCCAGAGCTTCCTTAACGATAACCTGGCAAAAGTGTGTGGTGTCCTGCTGGCGTGGCTGGCGTTTCAGGTGTTACAGCCGGGTTCTGATGCGCGCCGCAGCCGGCGCCATATCCGGGCGCTGCGCCACGCTTTTCTCGATCAGCTACGTCGCCAGCCGCGCCTGAGTGAAAGCCGGTTTGAATCGCAGATTTATCATCACATCAGCCAGCTGAGCCACAGCCGTGATGAGCAGGCGCGCCTGTGGCTGCTGCGCTGGGGCGTGGTGCTGCTGAACTGTTCGCACATTGTCTGGCAGCTGCGCGCCTGGCAACCCCGCTCACCGGCGCTGGCGCAGCTGCGCGACAGCAGTCTGCAGGACTTGCAGCGTATTATGAGTTTGCGCGGTGTGCGTCACGACTCGCTGCAGACCGCGCTGGATACGCTGCAGCAGGCCATTGATCAGCTTCAGGGGCAGCCGGAGAGCGACGCGAATACCCTGGCGGGTATGTTGTGGCGCCTGCGCTGTTCGCTGGCGCAGCTGCGTCAGGCGGTGCCGGATTGATCATTCACAGTATTGGGTAAACTGACGATCAAAGTCATCGTGCAACTGCTGCAGGGTCTTCTGCCCTTCAAAGCGGGTTTTATCCTGCTCGGACATCGGTTCGATCACCAGCGCTTTCTCATCCGACGAGTAGATAAAGCGCCGTGCCAGCGTGCTGCCGGTAAAACTGGTGCCCTGAATGCCGCCGCACACCACGGTGATGCTGTGACGGCGGATTTCGGTATGGGTGAAATTGGTTTCGGTGGCGCTGCGCAGGACGTTCTGACAGCCTTTAGCTTGCAGCCGCTGCAGGGTATGCTGCGTCAGCCATTCGCGGCCGCGGGCAATATTTTCACAACTGGCGCGCAGCGGATTGGTATCTATATCGCGCTGCAGCTGACGGCTGGCCTCCAGTCGCAGCTGGGTATCATTCGGGCGATCACAGCCCACCAGCGCTAAACACAACAGCAAAATCCCACGCGTTTTCATGCCTGCCCCTGAGCGGTTCCGTTCCTGAATCAACATCATAGGATGGAATGTTGCCGCTGAGTAGCACGAAAATGGGTCAGAATTTTTCTGCGCGGCGGCGGCGGGTCAGGCCCGTCGCCGCCCGGTAGTCAGATCACGCCGCAGGCCAGACGTGCCCCGCCACCGCCAAGCGGTTGCGGATGGTCAGCATGGTTATCGCCGCCGACGTGCACCATCAACGCTTTGCCTTTGATCTCGCTCAGCGATTTCAGGCGGGGCGCCACCACGGGATAGCTGGCTTTGCCGTCGTCGGTGACATACAGCGCGGGCAAATCGCCGAGGTGACCGTCAGCGTACGGACCGAGGTGCTTGCCACTGTTGTGCGGATCGAGGTGACCGCCCGCCGCGCCGGCCGCCACGGTTTTGCCGGCGGATTCGCCGGGCTCACAGCTGCCTTTGGCATGGACGTGGAAGCCATGAATGCCAGGTTTCAGCCCGCTCAGCGCCGGCGCGAACTGCAGACCATACGGGGTTTCGCTGATGGTCACCTTACCGATCGACTCACCGATACCCTGCGCCGTCACCTGATGCAGCGTCACGTCTTCTGACGCCGCGTGTGCACCGGCAGCACACGCCAGCGTCAGCACGGCCATAATGGTTTTTTTCATAACGTCTCCTTACGGTTCAGATTCCCTCTAAGCCTGGACCGCTTTTGCCCAGGCTGCCGTAGTTTGACGCAGATTTACGCTTCAGGGCACATCGTAGCCGAGTGCCGCCTTGCGAATACGGAACCACTGCTGACGATCCAGCGTCAGTTCACAGGCTTTCACTGCGTCGCTGACGCGCGCGGTTTTACCGGAACCGATAATCGGCAGCGGACGACTGGGCAGCTTCATTACCCAGGCATACACCACCTGCTCGATATTGCTGGCACCGATCTCCTGACGCACCTGTTCCAGCTCATCGCGCAGCGGCTGGTAGTGCGGATCGTTAAACAGGCGGCCGCCACCGAGGCACGACCACGCCATCGGGCGCATACGCGTCTGCTGGCACTGGTCGAGCGTGCCGTCGAGCAGCGCTGACTGCTCCAGCGGTGAGATTTCCAGCTGGTTGGTAACCAGGCTAAACGGCAGGCGGGATTGCAGCAGCGTGAACTGCGCAGCGGTAAAGTTGGAGACGCCAAAATAACGCACCTTGCCACTCTGGTGCAGCTGCAGGAAGGCGTCGGCGATTTCATCCGCATCCATTAACGGATCCGGACGGTGAATCAACAGCAGATCGAGATAATCGGTGGCAAAGTGGCGCAGCGAATTTTCCGCACTCTGCAGGATGTGGCTGGCTTCGGTGATGTAGTGACCGATTTTATGTTCCGGTTTCGCGCGGGTGGCAATGCCGCACTTAGTGACGATTTGCAACTGCTGGCGCAGCTGCGGTGCCAGGCGCAGCGCTTCGCCGAACGCGGCTTCACAACGATAGTCGCCGTAGATGTCGGCGTGGTCAACGGTGGTGATGCCCAATGCCAGATGATGCTCAATGAACTGCACCAGCTGCTGCGGCGTCATGCCCCACTCCATCAGCCGCCAGTAACCGGCAATCAGCGGCGAAAAAGCGGGTCCCTGCGGGGCAATAGGTTGCGGTTGTAACATGGTTAAACTCCCTTCTGCGCAATAGCGAAAGCGCGAGTATAACCAAATGCGTACGCCGCGTTTTCTTAAAACAGCTCCGGTTGCTGTGGATCAGGATTTTCATCCACTTTTTGCTGACGCTGCAGGCGCAACAGGCGCTGGCGACACAGGCGCAGCACCTCGCGTTTTTGCGCATCGCTGAATTTCATCCAGTTGAAGCGCTCCTCCCGGCTGCGCAGACAGCCACGGCAATAGCCGCGCGCATCGCTCTGGCAGATACCGCGACAGGGGCTCGGAACCGGAAAAAACTCTAATTGCTCAGCCACATCACCTCCGCAATGAACCTATCCACTCTTATTGATAACAGCTTAGTGACATAGTGCAAGGCATAAACCGTTATTACTGGTACTGTACACGGCGACAACCACGCCAGCTTCCGTCACCGTGGCAATAGTCAGGGAATCAATCAGGTAAGGAGACGCGGTTAAGGTTTTCCTCATCTTCAATTCATACGATTGTCATATTCCGTTATTCCGATGAGTCTCCATGAAACTGACCTCTAAGTTACAGTGTCACGACAACAGCTTTAATTTACTGGCCGCGTTGTTCTTTGTCTTTGTCCTCAATGCCCTGTTTTTACTGCGCGCGTGGGAAATTATCCCCTACACCCGCGTGCATGATTATCTGTTCGCCGCCAGCATGCCGGTGGTGCTGGTCGCGGCGTTTTATCTGCTCTTTTCGCTGCTGGCCTGGCCGTGGATACGCAAACCGCTGCTGATTGTGCTGATTCTCGCCAGCGCCGCCGCCAACTACTTTATGCACAGCTTTGGTACGGTCATCGACACCAACATGATCGAAAACGTGTTTGAGTCGAATGCGCAGGAAACCGGCGCGCTGATGAGCCGCAACTATGTCATCTGGATGCTGCTGATGGGCATTCTTCCGGTGGCGCTGGTGTGCAGCGTCCGTATCAGCAATCGCCAGCGCTGGTGGTGGAACCTGCTGCAGCGCCTCGCCAGTGCGCTCGGTGCCGTACTGGTGATTCTGCTGATGGCCGTGCTGTTCTACAAAGACTACGCTTCGCTGATCCGCAATAACAAAGGCCTGGTGAAGATGATCACCCCTGCCAATATTGTCAGTGGCACCGGCCATTATGTCGATCAGCGCTATCTGCAGGGCAGCCAGGCGCTGGTAAAGATTGGCGAAGATGCGAAGAAAGGTCCGCTGATCACCGCCGAGCCGAAGAAGACGCTGGTGGTGCTGGTGGTGGGCGAAACTGCGCGCGCGGAGAACTTCTCCCTCGGCGGCTATGCGCGCGACACCAACCCCCAGCTGAAAAAGCAGCAGGTGATTTATTATCCCAACGCCAGCTCCTGCGGCACGGAAACCGCCATTTCGGTGCCGTGCATGTTCTCGAATATGCCACGCGAGCATTATGACGCGAACCTCGCCCATCATCAGGAAGGCGTACTGGATGTGCTGGCCCATGCCGGAGTCAGCGTGCTGTGGCGCGAAAACGACGGCGGCTGCAAGGGTGCCTGCGACCGCGTGCCGCATACCGATATGACGCAGTGGCAGCTGCCACAATACTGCCACGATGGCTTCTGCCTCGATGACGTCTTGCTGCATCGCTTTGATAACTATGTCGACAGCCTGCACAATGACGGCATCATTGTACTGCACCAGATGGGCAGCCACGGTCCGGCTTACTTTAAGCGCTATCCGGCCGCGTTCCAGCGCTTTACGCCTACCTGCGACAGCAATCAGATTCAGGATTGCGATCACCAGGCGCTGGTTAACACCTACGATAACTCGCTGCTGTATACCGACGATATGCTGAGTCGCACCATCGATAAGCTGAAGGGCCTGAGCGATCGCTTTAACGTGGCGCTGGTGTACCTGTCCGACCATGGCGAATCGCTGGGCGAACACGGCATGTACCTGCACGGTGCGCCGTACCTGTTTGCGCCGTCGCAGCAGACGCACATCCCGCTGCTGCTGTGGATGTCGCCGGGCTACGCCGCGGCGTATCACATTGATCAGGCCTGTCTGCGCCAGCAGGCGGCAGAGACAGCGGTGTCGCAGGATAATCTGTTCCACACGGTGCTCGGACTGTTCAACATCCAGACGCAGCAGTATCAGCCGCAGCTGGATATGATCAAATCGTGCCAGAATCGCGCCTGAGGATTGCATTAGACCGACTGGTCTAATACTCTGCCTGCCATGAACAAGACAGTGCAACGCAACGAAACCCGTGAACATCTGCTCGCCACCGGCGAGCAGGTCTGCCTGCAGCGCGGTTTCACCGGCATGGGATTGAGCGAAATGCTGGCGCTGGCGGAAGTGCCTAAAGGCTCGTTTTACCACTACTTCCGCTCGAAAGAAGCGTTCGGTGTGGCGCTGCTGGAGCGCTATTTCGTCAACTATCAGCAGCAGGTTGAACAGCAGCTGACCCAGCCCGGCGTTACTGCACGCGAACGCTTATTGCAGCATTTTCGCTACGCGGAACGGCTGTTTATTGAGCAGGGTCACATCGTCGGCTGTCTGGGCGTTAAGCTTTCCGGCGAAGTGTGCGATCTGTCAGAGCCGATGCGCGATGCGCTGCAGCGCGGTGCCACGGCCATTACGGCGGCTTACGCACGCTGTCTGACGGAGGTCGCAGCCGAACAGCCGCTGCCCTATGGGCAAAGCCCGCAGCAGCTGGCGCAACGCTGTTATCTGCTGTGGCTGGGTGCCAGTCTGCAGAGCAAGATTTCACGTGAGCCCGGGCCGATTAGCCTGGCGCTCGACACCATCGAACAGTGGCTTAATCACCGCTGATTTTTAAAAACGGCAATTTCTAGACGACCGGTCTATTACAGGAGTCATCATGGCGAGTAAACAGCTGTTCACCCCGCTGAAAGTGGGCGCGATTACCGTACCTAACCGTGTATTTATGGCGCCGCTGACGCGTCTGCGCAGCATTGAACCGGGCGATATTCCTACCCCGCTGATGGCGGAGTATTATCAGCAGCGCGCCAGCGCGGGTCTGATCATTACCGAGGCCACCCAGGTTTCGTTCCAGGCGAAAGGCTACGCTGGTGCGCCGGGTTTACACACCGCGGAGCAAATTGCTGCGTGGAAAATGATTAACGAAGGCATTCACGCCGCGCACGGTCATAGCGCCGTTCAGCTGTGGCACACCGGCCGTATCTCGCATAATAGCGTGCAGCCGGATGGCAAAGCGCCGGTCGCACCGTCCGCGATCGCCGCAGGCACTCGTACCTCGCTGCGCGCCGCCGACGGCAGCGTATACCGCGAAGATACCTCCATGCCGCGTGAACTGAGCGTGGCAGAAATTCAGCAGATCGTTAAAGACTTCGGTCAGGCGGCAGCCAATGCGCGCGACGCCGACTTTGATCTGCTGGAACTGCACTCTGCGCACGGCTATCTGATGCATCAGTTCCTCGCACCGGGTTCTAACCAGCGTACCGATGAATACGGCGGTTCGATTGAGAAGCGCGGCCGTTTCGCGCTGGAAGTGGTCGATGCGTCAATTGCTAACTGGTCAGCCGATCGCATCGGTATCCGCATCTCGCCAATTGGCGCCTTCCAGAATCTGGAAAACGGTCCGGATGAAGAAGAAGCGGCACTGTGGTACATCAGCGAACTGGGCAAGCGCGGCCTCGCCTACCTGCACCTGTCTGAGCCAGACTGGGCGGGCGGTAAGCCTTACACCGATGAGTTCCGCCAGAAAGTGCGTGCCGCCTTCCCGGGCGTGATTATCGGTGCCGGTGCCTACACCGTGGAAAAAGCGGACGACCTGATCGCGCGTGGCCTGATTGACGCGGTGGCCTTTGGCCGTGACTTCATCGCCAACCCGGATCTGGTAGCACGCCTGCAGCAGGATGCACCGCTTAACCCGCAGCGCCCGGAGAGCTTCTACGGCGGCGGCGCGGAAGGTTACACCGACTACCCGACACTGTAAGTCAAACGCGGCCGCAGCGGATGTGCGGCCGCGTGCTTTCTTCAGGGCATTCCCTCGCTATACTAAGCGGGTTCCCTGATGACTTTTGAAAAGAGGATGTTATGCGTTTACTTCACACTATGTTACGCGTTGGCGATCTGCAGCGCTCCATCGATTTTTACACCCGCGTGCTGGGCATGCGCGTGCTGCGTCAGAGCGAAAACACCGAATACAAATACACCCTGGCTTTCGTGGGTTACACCGAAGAGAGCGAAGGTGCGGTCATTGAGCTGACCTACAACTGGGGCGTGGATAAATACGACCTCGGCAATGCCTACGGCCACATCGCGCTGGGCGTGGATGATGTCGCGGCGACCTGCGACCGCATCCGTCAGGCGGGCGGTAACGTCACGCGTGAAGCCGGCCCGGTAAAAGGCGGCAGCACCATCATCGCTTTCGTGGAAGATCCGGACGGCTACAAAATCGAGCTGATCGAAAACAAACACGCCGGTCACGGCCTCGGCAACTAATGCCGTTAGTCAGCCTGCTAATTTGCGGGCTGACTTCCCTCTCCTGCTGCACCCTGCGCCGATTTTTGCCATAATGCGCGCTGCCCCATTTCCTGCAATGAGATCCTGATGTCTGAATCGAACGCCTTAAACGCTCTCCATCAACGCTTCCGTGGTTTTTATCCTGTGGTGATTGACGTTGAAACCGCCGGTTTCAATGCGCAAACCGATGCGCTGCTGGAAATCGCCGCCACTACGTTAAAAATGGATGAGGATGGCTGGCTGCACCGCGATGAAACCCTGCATTTCCACGTGGAGCCGTTCGAAGGGGCGATTCTCAATCCCGAAGCGCTGGCGTTTACCGGTATCGACCCCAGCAATCCGCTGCGCGGCGCGGTGAGTGAATATGAGGCGCTGCACGCCATTTTCAAAATGGTGCGTAAAGGCACCAAAGACAGCGGCTGTAACCGGGCGATTATCGTGGCGCACAATGCCACCTTTGATCATAATTTTCTGATGGCGGCAGCAGAGCGCACCGGCATGAAGCGTAACCCGTTCCACCCGTTCGCCACCTTTGACACCGCCGCGCTGAGCGGGCTGGTGCTGGGACAAACGGTGCTGGCGAAGGCCTGTAAAGCGGCGGGGATAGATTTTGACAGCACTCAGGCGCACTCGGCGCTGTATGATACCGAACAGACCGCCACGCTGTTTTGCGAACTGGTGAATCGCTGGAAACGCCTCGGCGGCTGGCCGCTGGCGGTGAGTGAAGAGCCGGCCGAAGACGATGCCTCCGCCTGAGGCCCGTCAGACCGCAGCCAAAAAAAAGGCCGACACTGCTGTCGGCCTTTTTCTTATTCTGCTTCTTTGTGCTTCTCAGCGGTCTCTTTGATCAGCGGTTGCAGTTCGCCGCGCTGGAACATCTCAACGATGATGTCACAGCCGCCGACCAGCTCGCCATCCACCCACAGCTGCGGGAAAGTTGGCCAGTTGGCGTATTTCGGTAACTCAGCGCGGATATCCGGATTTTGCAGAATGTCTACGTACGCAAAGCGCTCACCACAGGCAGACAGCGCCTGTACCGCCTGCGCAGAGAAACCGCAGCTTGGCAGTTTCGGCGAACCTTTCATGTACAGCAGGATCGGATTTTCTGCGATCTGGCGCTGAATTTTTTCAACAGTACTCATTTTTGCCTTCCTTAATCCTTCACTTCGTGTTTGTTTATTGTAGCGACTTCGCCCCGCGACTGAAAACGGGATTTTGCCTTAGCCGGCGCATATCGCCATGTTTGTTAAGTTTGCGCGCCACGAATAACATTTTCGTATCATTAATAAGCATTAATCAATTAATAATTAGCAATAATTCCGCTGGGTTAAACAGCTGAAATCGCTCATTTTTGCCCCACTTTCAGTACCGTGACAGATTAATGGAAAAAGACCTTACCTTTTGCAAAAAAAGTGGATTAGAATTGCCCCGGTGCTGATCGTCGATCAGATTTTTCTAACTTTACTGCGGTCTGGCTTCCTGCCGACGGCTTAACCTGTAACCGGACTATGCGTTTACTGATTACGCTTTTCATACTGGCTTTTGCCCAACTGTTCTTTAATGTGGCGGCGGCTTCTCCGCATGCGCCGGTTAATGCCAGTTTGCAGAAAGCGGAGAAAAAGAACGCGCGTGAAGATGAGCGTCGCAAACGACGCCCGGTGAAAACCACCAGCAAAAAGTCACGCCTGACGTCGGTACAGAAGTTCAGGCTGAAAAAACAGCAGAAAAGCGAAACGGTACTTCAGCACACCACCCAGCGCAAATCCTCACTTAAGCTCAGTGCGAAAAAATATGGTCATCAGCGGCTGGCGAAAAAATCGCGTGACGTTGCCGTTGATGATGAAGTGCAGCAGCTGAGCGGCATTAAAATGAGCAAGGCCCACCGCCTGCGCTATCAAAAAGCACGTGAAACCGCGATGACGAAACTGATGGGCCAGCTGGGTAAACCGTATCAGTGGGGAGGCACCTCACCGCACACCGGTTTCGACTGCAGTGGTTTAGTGTGGTACGCCTACAAAGACCTGGTGAAGTTTAAATTTCCCCGCACCGCCAATGAGATGTATCACCTGCGCGACGCCGCGCCGATCAAGCGCGAGATGCTGGAGAAAGGCGATCTGGTGTTCTTCCGCATCAACAACCGCGGCACCGCCGACCATGTCGGGGTTTATCTGGGCAATGGTAAATTCATTCAGTCTCCGCGCACCGGTAAGGATATCCAGATTAGCGCGCTGGGCGAGGATTACTGGCAGAAGCATTACGTTGGCGCACGCCGTATGATGACGCCGAAAACCGTGCGCTAATCTCAGCGTTGCGCAACAAAAAAGCCGGTGGCTGTTCAGCAGCACCGGCTTTTTTATTAATGCAGAATGGCGGTAAAGCTAAAGGCAATAATCATCAGCAGAGCAGCGGCAGTGGTGGTCAATGCCAGTTTTAAATCGGTACTCATCACAACTCCTTAGTCACACAGTTTGCATGGTTAAATAATTTTCGCACAGTGATGGGCAAAAATCTCGTGTTATCCGCCCCGGCTTGCTAGAATCGCCGCCTTTCGTTGCGCAACAGATTTAGCGCATGCTGCATTGACAGCCTGCTGAAGGATGTTTCCCTGCCCGATTAAGCAGATTAGCCCTGATATTCAGGGCGCAAAACCATTAGCAGACGCAAACGTTTAACAATATACTTATCAGTAAGTTGCGATAAGCCCAGGAGTACCATTTTCATGGCAACCATTAAAGATGTGGCGAAACGCGCCGGGGTCTCAACCACCACGGTTTCGCATGTCATCAACAAAACGCGTTTTGTCGCGGAAGAGACGCGTAACGCCGTATGGGAAGCGATTAAAGCGCTGCATTACTCACCGAGCGCGGTGGCCCGCAGCCTGAAGGTGAATCACACCAAGACGCTGGGCCTGCTGGCGACCTCCAGCGAAGCGCCCTACTTCGCCGAAATTATTGAAGCCGTGGAGAATCACTGCTTTGAGCGTGGTTACACGCTGATTCTCGGCAACGCACACAACGATCTGCAAAAACAGCGTGCCTATTTGTCGATGATGGCGCAAAAGCGCGTCGATGGCCTGCTGGTCATGTGCTCCGAATATCCCGACGATCTGCTGCAGATGCTGGAAGAGAACCGCAATATCCCGATGGTGGTCATGGACTGGGGCGAATCGCGCGGGGACTTTACCGATACCGTGCAGGACAATGCGTTCCACGGCGGTTACCTCGCCGGGCGTTACCTGATTGAGCGCGGCCATCGCGATATCGGTGCTATCCCCGGCCAGATGGAGCGCAACACCGGTGGTGGCCGTCATGCGGGTTTTCTGCAGGCGATGCAGGAAGCGGGCATCAGCGTCCGTCCCGAGTGGATTGTGCAGGGTGACTTCGAACCGGAGTCAGGTTATCAGGCAATGCAGCAGATCCTGAACCAGAAACAGCGCCCGACGGCGGTGTTCTGCGGCGGCGATATCATGGCGATGGGCGCGATTTGCGCGGCCGATGAGATGGGACTGCGCGTGCCGCAGGATATTTCGGTGATTGGCTATGATAATGTGCGCAACGCGCGCTACTTCACCCCGGCGCTGACAACCGTGCACCAGCCGAAAGCGCAGCTGGGGGAAAAGGCACTGGAAATGCTGCTGGACCGCATCACCAGCAAACGCGAAGAGCCGCAGACCATTGAAGTGCAGCCCACGCTGATTGAGCGCCGCTCCGTGGCCGATGGCCCGTTCCGCGATTACCGCCGTTAAGCCACCTTCTCGCTGAGCCACTCGTGGTTCAGCGTCTCCGCATCGCCCAGATATTCCAGTAACCACGCCAGCGCCGGTGACGCGCGCTGCTCAGACCAGCTGACGCAACACGGGCTGTCCGGAAACGGCTGCGGCAACGCCAGCTCCACCAGTGCGCCGCTGTCCAGCAGCGGGCGCGCCAGGTGGCCCGGCACCATGCCCACGCACAATCCGGCCTGCAGGCAATCCAGCCCGGTTTCCCACTCCGGCACCACCAGACGCCGCTGGTTATCCAGCGTCCATGTCATGCGGCGCGGCAGCGCGCGCGATGTATCTTCCAGCACCAGCGACGGCCAGGCGCGCAGGGTTTCGTCGTCCAGCTGCGGACTGTAAGCCAGCGCATGCTGCGGACTTACCACACAGCGCCAGTTGAGCGCGCCCATATCCTGAAAGGCGAAGCGGCCGCCGACCGGAATGGCCTGGGTGGCACCAATCGCCACATCGACACGACCATCAGCCAGCGCGTCCCACACGCCGTTAAATACTTCGTAGCTGATGATCAGCTCCATATCGGGGAAATGGCGGTAAAAATCCTTTACCAGCTGGCGGGTGCGCTGCGGTTTGACGATGCAATCTACCGCGATGCTGAGCTGACCGCGCCAGCCATTAGCCAGCTGCTGACACTGATGGCGCGTGGCCAGCATTTTTTTGATAACAGAACGCCCTTCGCGCACAAAATGCTCGCCTGCTGCCGTCAGCACCACTTCGCGATGCTGCCGCTCAAACAGCGGTACCGCCAGCCAGCCTTCCAGCTGGCGCACGGTATAGCTGATGGCAGAGGGCACGCGGTGCAGCTCATGCGCCGCCGCGCTAAAACTGCCGGTGCGCGCTACCGCGTCCACCACCTCAAGTGCATATTCCGACCACATAGTTTTCCCATCAAAAATTTTAACAACACTCTGCAAATATTAGCGTTTCACAAAGCCCGCTGCACCCTTTTACACTCCCCACCGTTCAACCTGCCGAATGAGAAAAACCATGCTGTCATCCAAAGGATTTCTGCCTTACCTTGCCGTGCTGAGCATGCTCGGCTTTCTGGCCACCGATATGTATTTACCCGCCTTCGGCGCCATGCAGCGCGACTTTGCTTCCGCACCGGGCACCATCAGCGCCAGCCTGAGCCTGTTTCTGGGCGGCTTTGCCTGTGCGCAGGTGCTGTGGGGTGTGCTGTCGGATCGCTTTGGCCGTAAGCCGATTTTACTGGCCGGCCTGAGCCTGTTTGCGCTGAGCTGTCTTGCCATGCTGTGGGTGACTAACGTCTGGCTGATGCTGGCGCTGCGCTTTGTGCAGGCGGTAGGCGTGTGCGCCGCGGCGGTGAGCTGGCAGGCGCTGGTGGTTGATCGCTATCCGCAGGCCAAAGCCAACAAAGTGTTTGCCACGATTATGCCGCTGGTGGCGCTGTCACCGGCGCTGGCACCGCTGCTGGGAGCCTGGCTGATGGCCCATTTTCACTGGCGCGCCATCTTCCTCGCGCTCACGCTGGTGACGCTGGTGCTGCTGTTTGGCACGCTGAAACTGACCAGCGCGCCGCGTGCGCGCCACGACAGCACGCCGCAGCCGGGCTGGCTGACGCTGCTGGCGACGCGTATTTACAGCGGTAACGTAGTGATTTATGCCGCCTGCTCCGCCAGTTTCTTCGCCTGGCTGACCGGCTCGCCGTTTATCCTCGCCGCCGCGGGTCTGAGCCCGGCGGACATTGGCCTGAGCTATATTCCGCAGACCATCGCCTTCCTGCTGGGCGGATTTGGCTGTCGCGCACTGCTGAACCGTTTTCAGGGTGCGCAGCTGCTGCCGTGGTTACTGATGATTTACAGCCTGAGCATTCTGGGTCTGTTTGCGGTGGCGCTGATCACCACGCCGCCGCTGGTGGCTCTGCTGCTGCCGTTCTGCGGCATGGCGCTGGCTAATGGTGCGATTTACCCGATTGTAGTGTCCAGCGCCCTCGCCCCGTTCCCGCAGGCCACCGGCAAAGCGGCCGGCCTGCAGAATCTGCTGCAGCTGGGCTTATGCTTCCTCGCCAGCCTGATTGTTTCCGCCGGTCTGCAGCAGGCACTGTTGCATACCACGCTGGTCATGGTGGCGACAGTGATCCTCGCCTGGGCCGGTTTCCTGTGGCAGCGCAGCGCCAGCGCACAAAGTGATATTGCTCACGCTTCCCGTCCCTGCGAAGATAATTGCTAAGGCAACGATTATCGTTAGCAAACTAACGATAAGCCATTGAATACTGACCTGCGTGAGCATATACTCAGTGGGTCAGCATTTCTGCAACAAATCAATAACATAATGATCGTATTTTTTAGCGACACTGTCGCTGGGATGGCGTCTGCACGATATTCACCTCCGGAGTTGTGGCAGACATTTCTATTAAGATTCATACCTCTGTAGTACGTCGGCTATCTGGCGCACGGATTTTCCGTGAGTTCTCTCACAGGCCTGAGGAATTTGACTATTCTTTTTCTCAGGTTCAAATCGGAAAGGTGATGGAGAAGCTATGAGTTCATCGTGTATAGAAGAAGTGAGCCTTGAAGAAAACCAATGGTTTCGTATCGCCCATGAATTACTGGAGCGGGCGGACATTCACATCAACGGCACACGTCCCTGGGATATTCAGGTCAGACATGGGGATTTTTTCAAACGGGTCCTGCAGGAGGGATCGCTGGGCCTCGGTGAAAGCTACATGGACGGCTGGTGGGAGTGTGAACGTCTGGATATGTTCTTCCACCGCGTGCTGAAACATCATCTGGATAAGCAGTTACCGCACCATTTTAAAGACACGCTGCGCATTGCTGCGGCGCGCCTCACCAATCTGCAGTCAAAGAAACGCGCCTGGATTGTTGGTAAAGAGCACTACGATCTTGGCAACGACCTGTTTTCACTGATGCTCGATCCGTTTATGCAGTACTCCTGCGGCTACTGGAAAAGCGCGGAAACGCTGGAGCAGGCACAGCAGGACAAGCTGGATATGATCTGCCGCAAGCTGCAGCTTGAGCCGGGCATGACGCTGCTGGATATCGGCTGCGGCTGGGGCGGACTGGCGGAATTCGCCGCGCGTCATTACGGGGTGAAAGTGCATGGCGTGACTATCTCTGCCGAGCAGCAGAAAATGGCGCAGCAGCGCTGTGCCGGTCTGGATGTGACCATTCTGCTGCAGGATTACCGTGATTTGAACCAGCAATTTGACCGCATCGTGTCGGTGGGCATGTTCGAACACGTCGGGCCTAAAAACTATGCCACCTACTTCGATGTGGTTGATCGTAACCTGAAACCGGAAGGCCTGTTTTTGCTGCACACCATTGGGGCGATCAGAACCGACATGAACGTCGACCCGTGGATCGATAAATACATTTTCCCCAACGGCTGTTTACCGTCGGTACGGCAGATCGCCGATGCCAGCGAATCCCACTTCATCATGGAAGACTGGCACAACTTCGGCGCGGATTATGACACCACGCTGATGGCCTGGTACGAGCGATTTCAGGCGGCATGGCCGCAGCTGGCAGAGAAGTATGGCGAGCGTTTCGAACGGATGTTCAGCTATTACCTCAACGCCTGCGCCGGTGCGTTTCGCGCGCGCGATATTCAGCTGTGGCAGGTAGTTTTCAGCCGCGGCGCTGAAGGCGGTTTGCGTGTGGCGCGTTGATTTCCGTGCAACGCTAAAAGGCGCTTACCGCGCCTTTTTTATTCGCGATTACTCCGCGTCCGGCAGCGTTTGTGCCACCAGTGCGGCCGCGGCATCACGCTGCGCCAGCACACGTTCGACGGTGTCGACAATCGCCTGGGTATGCGGATCGATTTCGATATTGACCCGGTGCCCCAGCTTCTTCGCGCCCAGCGTGGTGCGCTCCAGCGTTTCCGGGATCAGGTGCACGCAGAACTTACTTTTGGTGACATCACCAACCGTCAGGCTGATACCATCGATGCCGACGAATCCTTTATGCAGAATATATTTGATCTGCTCAGCGTCCTGTAATTTAAACCACACTTCGCGGTTATTCTCTGACTGGATAATTTTACAGATTTCGGCGGTGGTCATAATATGGCCGGACATCAGGTGTCCGCCAATTTCATCGCTGAATTTCGCGGCGCGCTCAATATTCACGATGTCACCAACCTGTAATTCACCAAGGTTGGTGATGCGCAGCGTCTCTTTGATGAGATCGAAGCTGACGCGATCGCCGTCAATGGCGGTCACCGTCAGGCAGCACCCGTTGTGCGCCACCGAGGCGCCCAGCGCCAGGCCGGGCAGCAGCTCAGCAGGCAAGCGCACGGTGTGGGTGCGGAACAACTCTTTTTCTTCAATGGCGACAATTTCTGCCGTGCCCTGCACAATTCCGGTAAACATAATTTCAGCCTCTGCGAAGTTTGTGGCAGTTTATCACAGCTTGCGCCGCAAGGTTTAATTTGCCGGCGCGCAAACTTTACACAAATGGCGCAGCCAAATGCGATCAATGTTTGGTGGAAGTGCGGGCTACCGCTACACTAGGTCGCGCATTCTTTGGGGATTTCACCCCGCTCTCTTCTTAAATTACGCAGGTGATACGTGCAGAAGTATTTAACAGAAGCGCGTCAATTGCTGGCCCTCGCGATCCCGGTCATCCTTGCTCAGGTGGCACAGACCGCGATGGGATTTGTGGATACCATAATGGCCGGTGCGGTGAGCGCCACGGATATGGCCGCCGTTGCTGTCGGCACCTCTATCTGGCTTCCCGCCATTTTGTTTGGTCATGGTCTGCTGCTGGCATTGACGCCAACCGTTGCGCAACTCAACGGTTCCGGGCGACGCGAACGCATCGCAGAACAGGTGCGCCAGGGTTACTGGCTGGCGGCGGGCGTGGCGCTGCTGATTATGGTGGTGCTGTGGAACGCCGGCTACCTGATTCACACCATGCATGACATTGATCCTCAGCTGGCGGCCAAAGCAGAAGGTTATCTGCACGCGCTGCTGTGGGGCGCACCGGGCTACCTGTTTTTCCAGGTGGCACGTAATCAGTGTGAAGGGCTGTCGAAGACTAAGCCAGCGATGCTGCTGGGTTTCCTCGGCCTGCTGACCAACATTCCGCTGAACTATGTGTTTATTTACGGCCATTTCGGTATGCCTGCGCTGGGCGGCGTGGGCTGTGGCGTCGCCACCGCGTCGGTTTACTGGGTGATGTATCTGGTGATGCGCTTCTGGCTGAAGCGCATGCCGGCCATGCGCGATATCCGCATGCATAGCCGCTGGTCGCCACCGTCGCGCGCCATTCTGACGCGCCTGTTCACGCTGGGATTACCGGTCGCGCTGGCGCTGTTTTTCGAGGTCACGCTGTTTGCCGTGGTGGCGCTGCTGGTGTCGCCGCTCGGCATTGTGAAAGTGGCTGGTCATCAGATCGCGCTCAACTTCAGCTCGCTGATGTTTGTGCTGCCGCTGTCGCTCGGCGTCGCCACTACCATTCGCGTCGGCTACCGTCTGGGCCAGGGCTCGGCCGAACAGGCCCGCATCGCCGCGTGGACCGGTCAGGGCGTGGGTATCACCATGGCGGCGATCACCGCGCTGTTTACCGTAACCTTCCGCCACGATATTGCCGCGCTCTACACCGCTAATCCGGAAGTGATTACCCTGGCGGCGCAGCTGATGCTGCTGGCGGCCATCTACCAGTTCTCTGATTCGATTCAGGTGATCGGCAGCGGTATCCTGCGCGGCTATAAGGACACGCGCTCGATCTTCTTTATTACCCTGATAGCCTACTGGGTGCTGGGGCTGCCGGTGGGTTACGTGCTGGCGCTGACCGACTGGGTGGTGGCACCGCTGGGGCCGGCCGGTTTCTGGTGCGGATTTATCGTCGGCCTGACGTCGGCGGCGGTGATGATGATCTGGCGCATCCGCCGTCTGCAGCGTTTACCGGCGCAGGTGATTCTGGCACGCGCCGCGCGCTAAGTGGCTGAGCGGGCGTTTATTTGGCCCGCAATGGCGAAAAAAACGACGCATAGCACAGTTGCTGGTCAGTCGTCAGGAAAAATCACTTTTCCGCTTGCCAGCATCACGGCCTGCCGTTAATATTCGTCCCCGCTGTCGCCCTGACAGCGTGTTGCGCTCTTAGCTCAGTTGGTTAGAGCACCACCTTGACATGGTGGGGGTCGATGGTTCGAGTCCATTAGAGCGCACCAAGTGCGTCCGTAGCTCAGTTGGTTAGAGCACCACCTTGACATGGTGGGGGTCGGTGGTTCGAGTCCACTCGGACGCACCAGATTTCTGAAATGCGCTCTTAGCTCAGTTGGTTAGAGCACCACCTTGACATGGTGGGGGTCGATGGTTCGAGTCCATTAGAGCGCACCACTTTTGCTGTTATCTCCCTTGCGCAACTCGCCTTTACTTGATCTGAGTCGGTTTTCTCCCTCTGCTTTTATATTGGTTTTCGCATACTTAGCGACTATACTATGCCGCGTTGTTCCACCTGAAAGGTTTCAGCGCTAACGTGCCTATGCCAGCCACTTACATCATTTGCGCAACGCCGTCGCTACGGTCTCTCCGCCCGGCGCATAACTTCTCTGCACGCTTAGCCGTCGTCACCTATTCTTACTTCTGTGTCAAACGTACCAACACCAAACAGATTTTTACTTCGGTGCCAGGCGCATCGAACCCCGACCTTTATCATCCATCACAACTTACAGAAATCTGACATGAAAAAGACCAAGATCGTTTGTACTATCGGTCCGAAAACCGAATCCGAAGAGATGCTGACTCAACTGCTGGAAGCGGGCATGAACGTCATGCGCCTGAACTTCTCTCACGGGGATTATGCCGAACATGGTCAGCGCATCACCAACATGCGTGCCGTCATGGAAAAAACCGGTCGCCAGGCCGCGATTCTGCTGGACACCAAAGGCCCGGAAATCCGTACCATGAAACTGGACGGTGGCAATGATGTGTCCCTGAAAGCTGGCCAGACCTTCACCTTCACCACCGATCAGTCAGTGATTGGTAACAGCGAGCGCGTTGCCGTTACTTACGCCGGTTTCACCGAAGACCTGAAAATTGGTAACACCGTGCTGGTCGACGATGGTCTGATCGGCATGGAAGTCACCGAAGTCACCGAAAACACCGTGGTGTGTAAAGTGCTGAACAATGGCGACCTTGGCGAAAACAAAGGCGTCAACCTGCCAGGCGTGTCCATTCAGCTGCCGGCACTGGCGGAAAAAGACAAGCGCGATCTGATCTTCGGCTGCGAGCAAGGCGTGGATTTTGTTGCGGCTTCCTTCATCCGTAAACGTTCTGACGTGCTGGAAATCCGTGAGCACCTGAAAGCCCACGGCGGTGAGCACATTCAGATCATCTCCAAGATCGAAAACCAGGAAGGCCTGAACAACTTCGATGAGATCCTGGAAGCCTCTGACGGCATCATGGTCGCGCGTGGTGACCTCGGTGTGGAAATCCCGGTTGAAGAAGTGATCTTCGCGCAGAAGATGATGATCAAGAAGTGTAATAAAGCGCGCAAAGTGGTGATCACCGCGACGCAGATGCTGGATTCGATGATCAAGAACCCGCGCCCTACCCGTGCTGAAGCCGGCGACGTGGCCAACGCCATCCTCGACGGTACCGACGCGGTGATGCTGTCCGGTGAGAGCGCTAAGGGTAAATACCCGCTGGAGTCGGTCACCATCATGGCGACTATCTGCGAGCGTACCGATCGCGTGATGAAATCGCGCATCGATTCCCTGCAGGATTCGCGCAAGCTGCGTATCACTGAAGCAGTGTGCCGTGGCGCCGTTGAGACCGCTGAGAAACTGGAAGCGCCGGTGATTGTGGTGGCGACCGAAGGCGGTAAGTCAGCTAAATCCGTGCGTAAATACTTCCCGGATGCCACCATTCTGGCCCTGACCACTAACCAGACCACCGCGCGTCAGCTGATCCTCAGCAAAGGGATTGAAACGCGTCTGGTGAGCGAAATCGCCTCGACCGATGATTTCTACCGCATCGGCAAAGAGATGGCGCTGCAGAGTGGCTACGCGCAGAAAGGCGATGTCGTGGTGATGGTTTCGGGTGCGCTGGTACCGAGCGGAACCACCAACACCGCGTCGGTGCATGTACTCTGATCGAGCCGGTGATGTTTATTTAAAAGAGCGCCTTTCGGGGCGTTTTTTTTTATTCCGCGCCTGAGACAGAAAGCGGAAAATTCCAATCGATAATAACTATTCAATATCCCGCAGAATTAAGGTTAATCCGATTAAATCTCTCTGTTTTCGCTAAATATTTTCATCATGTTCTGCGAAACGCTGCTTCTTTGAGCGAACGATCAAATTTAAGCATGTTCTCATCAAAAATTTATTCTCAACTTAAAAAGCTTTGTGTAATACTTGTAACGCTACATGGAGATTAACTCAATCTAGAGGGTATAAATAATGAATCGTACTAAACTGGTACTGGGCGCGGTAATCCTGGGTTCAACTCTGCTGGCTGGTTGCTCAAGCAACGCTAAAATCGACCAGCTGTCTTCAGACGTTCAGACTCTGAACGCTAAAGTTGACCAGCTGAGCAACGACGTGAACGCAATCCGTTCTGACGTTCAGGCTGCTAAAGACGACGCAGCTCGCGCTAACCAGCGTCTGGACAACCAGGCTCACTCTTACCGTAAGTAAGAGTTCTGGTTTGAAAAATGGTGCCCTTGTGGCACCATTTTTTTTGCCCGGATTCTGCCGTCCGCTGGCCCTGAATCACGGTGTCGCAGCGGCTTCGCCCTGCGCCTGACTGATGGTGGCTTGCGCACCGCCTGTTGCCCCCTGCTGCGTCTGCAGCACTGCCGGCAGTGGCGTCGCCTCACTCACCGGTTCCCCACTGCTCACCAGCACCGGCATGCCTGAACGACGTTCAATCGCCGCCTTTATCAGCGCACTGTCGCTCTTCGCACTCTTTATAAAAGCTTTCAGCGGCGCGCTCAGCGCAATTGGCATGGTCTGCGGATCGTCCTGTTCATTACGTGACAGCGGCTGGTGTACCTCGATGTAGCGTTTGCCGTCGGGTTCGATGGCATATTTGATCGGCTGGTTAATCACCTGTACGCGCGTACCCTGCGGCACGCTGTTGAACAGCGCTTCGATATCGTCCGGACGCAAACGAATACAGCCGGAGCTGACGCGCATCCCGATGCCGAAGTCGGCGTTGGTACCGTGAATCAGATACTGGCCGCTGCCGCGCGCCAGACGCAGCGCAAACAGCCCCATCGGGTTATCCGGCCCGGCAGGCACCATCGCGGGAAGCGTGATGCCCTCTTTGGCGTAGCGTTTGCGGATATTGACGGTGGGCGTCCAGGTGGGGTTAGGGATTTTCTGGCTGATACTCGTCACCATAGCCGGCGTGGCGGCACCCAACTGACCGATGCCGATCGGATAAACCACGACGCGATCTTCCCCTTTGGGATAGTAGTAGAGACGCAGTTCGGCCAGGTTGATCACGATGCCTTCGCGCGGCGCATCCGGCAGCAGCATCTGCAGCGGCACGGTAAGCTGCGTGCCGGCTTTCGGCAGCCAGGGGTCGACGCCCGGGTTGGCTTCCAGCATGCCGAGCATGCCTATCTTATAACGCGCGGCAATGCTCTCCAGCGGCCGTTTGTCATCCGGGACGGTGGTCAGGGTGTTTTCGCCAATCAAACGGCTATCAGCGGCTGGCAGGGGGTATTCCGTAGCAAACGCAGGTGCAGACAGTCCGAAACAGGACAACAGCAATGCACCGGCTAAACGAAGCGCAGGTTTCATGCAATTTTCTCTTTGTCGGATGGAACAGACCCCGGTCATGGCCGGGGTCTGGAGAGTGTAACTTAGCTGAGAGACTGTGCGTTATGCCGGATCGCGCGAATCATCGCTTCCAGCCCCTGCGAACGCGAAGGGGTGAGGTGTTGCGTCAGGGCCAGTTCGCCAAACCAGTGGGCGACATCCAGTGCCAGAATCTCTGGCGCTTTCAGGCCCTGATACAGGCTAAATACCACGGCAATCAAGCCTTTAACGATGGCGGCATCGCTGTCACCTTCAAAAGCAATGGTGCCGTCTGCCTGTGGGGTCATGCGAATCCATACCTGACTCTGACAGCCGGAAATGACGTACTGCGGCTGATGCAAGCTTTCAGAGGATTCTGGTAATTTTGCCCCGAGTTCAATGATGTAGAGGTACTTCTCTTCCCAGTTGGCGCAACGATTGAAGTTGCGCACCAGTTTCTCTTTTTCTGGCAGGTTTGCCATGCATAACTCCTGAAATCTGCTCAACCGCCCAGCAGACGATGAATGCGCGTCAGGCCAGCCGCCAGGCGATCGGCTTCCTCTTCGCTGTTGTAGAGCGCGAAAGAGGCGCGACACATCGCGGGCACCGCATAATGACGCATCAGCGGCATGGCACAGTGGTGGCCGGTGCGGATGGCAATGCCGTACTGGTCGAGGAAGCTGCCAACGTCAAACGCGTGGTGCTTACCGAGGTTAAACGCCACCACGCCGCTGCGCTCGGCCGGGCCGTAAATAACCAGGTCCGGCACCGACGCCAGCTTGTCCAGCGCGTAACGCATCAGCTGGCTCTCGCGCTGATGGATGGTCTCCAGACCGAGTTCGCTGATCCACGTCAGCGCCGCGCCGAGACCAATGATGCCGCCGGTGTTCGGCGTGCCGGCCTCAAAGCGCCACGGTGCGCCATTCCAGGTGGTGCCGGTAGGCAGCATGACCTGATCGATCATTGAACCGCCGCCTTCCCACGGTGGCATGATCTCCTGCAGCGCTTTACGCGCGTACAGCACGCCAATCCCGGTCGGCCCATAGATTTTATGGCCGGAGAACACGTAGAAATCGCAGCCGATATCCTGTACGTCAACGGGGTGGTGCATCACAGCCTGGGCTCCGTCCACCAGCGTCACCACGCCCGCGGCTTTCGCCTGCGCCACGATGGCTTTCACCGGGTTAAGCGTGCCGAGCACGTTGGAAACGTGCGTCACGGCCAGCAGGCGCGTACGGCTGTCGATCAGCCCCGCCAGCTGCTCCAGCGCCAGCTCGCCGTTGTCGTTAAGTGGCAGCACACGGATTTCCGCACCGGTACGCTGCGCCACCATTTGCCACGGCACGATATTGGCGTGGTGCTCCATCTCAGTGACGATCAGGTTATCGCCCTGCTGCAGCTGACTGCCGCCCCAGCTGTTGGCCACCAGATTGATGCCTTCGGTGGTGCCTTTCACGAAAATAATCTCTTCCGGCGCGGCAGCATGCAGAAAACGCGCCGCCTGGGCGCGCACGTTTTCCATATCGCTGGTTGCCTGCGCGCTCAGCGAGTGAATACCACGGTGCACGGCCGCATAGCCGTGCTGATAGAAGTGACTTTCCGCGTTGATCACCGCGAGCGGGCGCTGTGCGCTGGCCGCGCTGTCAAGGTAGGCCAGCGGATGTCCGTTGACCTCACGACTCAGAATCGGAAACTCCGCTCTGACTCGTTCGAGATCGAAACTCATGACTCAACTCCCGGGAAACGGTCGGTAATACGTTGCAGTACCACCTGGCGCAGCGCGTCATCTTCCAGCGCTTCCGTCAGTTCAGCGGCGAAAGCATGGATGATCATCTGCTGCGCCGCGTCCTCGGCGATGCCGCGCGAGCGCAGGTAGAACATCTGCTCGTCGTCGATGCGACCGATAGTCGCGCCGTGGCTGCACTTGACGTCATCGGCGTAGATTTCCAGCTGCGGCTTGGTGTCCACTTCTGCCAGGCGACCGAGCAACAGGTTGTTGTTGGTCATCTGGCCGTCAGTTTTCAGCGCGTGCTGCGCCACTTTAATGTGGCCGTTAAACACCGAGCGCCCTTTGTCACGCGAAATGGTTTTGTGCAGCTGGCGACTCAGGCAGTGGCCTTTGTTGTGCTCCAGATAGCTGCGCGTATCCGCCACTTCGCTGCCTACCGGCAGCACCAGGCTATTCAGCGACAGCTGGGTGTTCTCACCGTTCAGCTGCACGCTGGTGTTGTGACGCGACAAACCGGCACCCAGCAGGAAGCTGGTGCTGCTCACCTGCGCGTCACGGCCAATCACGATGTCGTTGTGCGCAAAGTGGTAGCTGCTGCTCTCTTCAAACGCCAGCTTGGTGTGCTTCAGCTGCGCATTGTCGCCCACCGCAAAGGTAAAGCGCGCGCCGGTAAAGTGGGCGCTGCCATTCAGCGTCACGTAATGCTCGATCACCTGCGCTTCCGCGCCGGACTCCAGCTCCAGATGGTGACGATGATGCACCGTGTTGAGCGCATCCGCCTGGCCGCTGGTAATGTGCAGCAGATAGAGCGGCTGCGCCGCAGCTTTGCCGCGCGGCAGACGAATCGAGGTCACCTCTTCCGCCAGACTTTCCGTCAGGTGCAGGAACACCTCCGGCTGTACCGCAGCCGGTAACGGACGGCGCTCAGCGGCACGGCTGTGCTGCACGTCAAACAGACCGGTGTCACGCGCGCTCAGCTCAGGCTGGAAGCGACCGTCGACGAACACCAGGCAAATCGCGTCCAGCGGCAGCGCCAGCGCAGCCACCTGCTCAGCGCTCACGCCTGGCGCGTCCGCCTGCACGAACTGCTGTGCCAGCAGGCTGTCCAGCGCGGTGTATTTCCAGTTTTCATGCTTGCGCGTCGGCAGGCCGACACGCATCAATTGCTGCCAGTGCTGCTGTGCCTGCAGCGAACGCTGTTCGCCGCGTGACTCAAACAGGTGATGCCACTGCTGCAGCGCGTTATCACTCCTGGTCGGTAAGCCAGCCATAGCCTTGCTCCTCCAGCTGTTTCACCAGCGTAAAGTCGCCAGACTTCACGATTTTGCCCTGATACAGCACGTGCACGTGATCTGGCTTGATGTAATCCAGGATGCGCTGGTAGTGCGTTACGATGATGAATGAGCGCTTGCCGTCGCGCAGGCTGTTCACGCCTTCTGCAACAATTTTCAGCGCATCGATATCCAGACCGGAGTCGGTTTCATCGAGGATGCACAGCTCAGGCTCAAGCGCCGCCATCTGCAGGATGTCGTTACGCTTCTTCTCACCGCCGGAAAAGCCGACGTTGACGGAACGGGTCAGCAGATCTTCCGGCATCTTCAGCAGCTTGATCTTGTCTTCAATGAAGTCCTGGAAGTCGAAACGGTCCAGCTCTTCCTGCTCACGGTATTTACGCACCGCATTGACCGAAGTCTGCAGGAAAAACTGGTTGCTGACGCCCGGGATCTCGACCGGGTACTGAAACGCCATGAAGATGCCTTCACCGGCACGCTCTTCCGGCTCCAGCTCCAGCAGGTCTTTGCCTTTAAAGGTCACGGAACCGCCGGTGATTTCATAATCTTCACGACCGGCCAGCGTGGCAGACAGGGTGCTCTTGCCGGAGCCGTTCGGGCCCATGATGGCATGCACTTCGCCCGGCTTAACCTCGAGGTTCAGACCGCGCAAAATCTCTTTGTCTTCAACGCTAACCTGTAAATCTTTAATGCTTAACATACTCTTTCCTTCACATTGCTTCCGGCAACGCGTGTGGCATCAGCCGACACTGTGCTCAAGGCTGATCGCTAACAATTTTTGCGCTTCCACGGCGAATTCCAGTGGCAGCTCGGAGAAAACGTCTTTACAGAAGCCGTTGACGATCATCGAGATCGCATCTTCTTCGCTAATGCCGCGCTGCAGGCAGTAGAACATCTGATCTTCACCGATGCGCGACGTCGTGGCTTCGTGCTCAAGCTGCGCGCTGTTGTTGCGCGTTTCCACGTACGGGAAGGTGTGCGCACCGCAGTCCGGCCCAATCAGCATCGAGTCACACTGGGTGAAGTTACGCGCGTTAGTCGCGGTCGGCATGATTTTCACCAGGCCGCGGTAGGTGTTCTGGCTCTTACCGGCCGAGATACCTTTCGAGATGATGGTCGATTTGGTGTTTTTACCAATGTGAATCATCTTGGTACCGGTATCGGCCTGCTGGCGACCGCTGGTCAGCGCGACGGAGTAGAATTCGCCAACTGAGTAATCACCGCGCAGGATGCAGCTCGGGTATTTCCAGGTGATGGCTGAGCCGGTCTCGGACTGCGTCCACGACATCTTGCTGTGCTCGCCTTCACACAGCGCACGCTTGGTCACGAAGTTGAGGATACCGCCCTCGCCTTCACCGCCCGGGAACCAGTTCTGCACCGTGGAGTATTTCACTTCGGCGTTTTTGTGAATGATCACTTCGACGACCGCTGCGTGCAGCTGGTAGGTGTCGCGCACCGGTGCTGAACAGCCTTCGATGTAGCTGACGTAGCTGTCTTCATCAGCAATCAGAATGGTACGTTCGAACTGGCCGGTTTTCGCCGCGTTGATGCGGAAGTAGGTCGACAGTTCCATTGGGCAACGCACGCCTTTCGGGATGTAGACGAAGGTACCGTCGGACGCCACCGCCGAGTTGAGCGCGGCAAAGAAGTTATCGTTGTGCGGCACCACGGTGCCAAGATACTTCTGTACCAGCTCCGGATGATCGTGGATCGCTTCACCGAAGGAGCAGAAAATAATGCCCTGCTCAGCCAGCTTGTCGCGATAAGTGGTCGACACGGACACCGAGTCGAAAATGGCGTCCACCGCCACTTCTCTGCCTTCACGCACCGGCACGCCCAGCTGGTTAAACGCGTCTTCCACTTCTTTGGTCAGGTAATCGCTGGAGGCGACGCTGCCGGACGTCTGGGTGGCACCCGGTTCAGAGGCACAGCTGTCATCGCAATTGCCGCAGGACGGCGCGGAATAGTAGCTGTAATCCTGATAATCGAGCTTGTCGTAGTGCGCTTTCAGCCAGTGTGGCTCTTCCATCTCCAGCCAGGCGCGAAACGCCTTGAGACGGAACTCCAGCATCCACTCGGGTTCGTTACGTTTGGCCGAAATGGCACGCACCACATCTTCATTGATGCCGTGTGCCAGTTCGTCGGTTTGCAGCTGGGTGAAGAAGCCTTCTTTGTAGTTCAGGCTGCCTTCCCAGGTTTGTACATCGCCAGATGCTTCGCTGTGTCGTGACATATTTCACTTACTCGACGCCAAAGCTTTCACCGCACCCGCAGGCGTGCTGAGCTTTAGGGTTGTTGAATTTAAAAATCTGGTTCAGGCCTTCGCGGACATAATCCAGCTCGGTACCGTCAACAAACGGCATCGCCTGAAGCGGCACAAACAGTTTTGCGCCATATTGCTCGAACTGCAGGTCGTCATCGGCAGGCGCTTTCACCAGGTCCATAACGTACCCAAAACCGGCACAGCCGGACTGTTTCACACCCAGTTTCAGGCCCTTAACTTCCGGGTCCTGTTCCACCAGGCTGAGAATCTGTTTCGCTGCCGACTCGGTCAGCGTGAGCCCTTTCCAGACGAATTCGTCAGGTGAAAAAGACGCTGCATTTACTGATGACATAGTGCTACCTCGTAAGTCTGGGCCTTTTCAGGCTATCCCCCTATGGTAGTGATATCAGATATCACTTCAACCTCTTGTTTTGCAGGGATAATCATCTCGTGCTGTTTTTTACTGCTGCTTTATTAAGCATAGTCCCTTCCCACCAGCTTGTGCGCGCCATTCCCGCGCGCGCCGTCAAAACGTAACCTGTTCATAAGCCGTAAATTTTCCAGTTCGCTTTTTACGTTTATGCTCTGATTGATAGGTTACGCCTTTGCTGAATGTAAAGAGATTGTTATTGCCGATTTTTGTAACAGGCAAAGGAAATCAATAAAATTTCACGGCGGGAATTGCATTCCTGGCGCGGTTTAATATGATAATGATTATCATTAACCTACTTTGGGTGGCGACATGACGCTTTCCGTCTCAGCCTGGTTACAACACAAAATCGACGAATATAAGTTTTCGGTCCGCGATATCACCGTCGACTTCTATCTGGCTCAGGCAAAGCTCAACCGCACCGATTGTTCCATTGAACAACTGCGTCGTTTTAACGATACCTGTCTCGACATGGCCGAAATCTGCCAGCTGAACGGCGACGATCACAGCTACCTGCATGCGATGGGCAAGCTGCACCACCGCTTAGTGCAGGAGATGGGCAATGCCGATCGCGATCGCCTGTTCCGTATTCAGGCTTACCAGCTGGCGCGCCTGTCGCTGACCCGTTTGTGTCATCAACTGGCGCTCAGCGGCGACTGGGACCAGGCGACCCGCCTGCAAAGTGATTTCGTCCGCCACGCAGGCTGGATATTCTAATCCAGCTTTGTGACGGCTCCTACAATTTGTTTACATCAATTCCAGCAAAGCCTGTAGCGGATGGCGCATACCGTTGCCCTCGGCGCGTTTCACCTGGCTGCGGCAGGAGAAGCCGGTCGCCAGACAGCGCTGACGCGGCAGCTTCTGCAGTTGCGGATGCCACGACAGTTCATAAATGCCCAGCGAGTTGGCCAGGTTTTTACTCTCGTGACCATAAGTGCCGGCCATGCCACAGCAGCCCACGTTGATGTTCTCCAGCTTCGCGCCAAAACGGGCAAAAATAGCCTGCCACTGATTGGGCGTTGACGGCAGCGCCGTGACCTCGGTGCAGTGGGCAAACAGATACCAGGCTTCGCCGCTGGCGATCTGCTCCTCGCGCCCGGCCAGCACGCCGTGGAGCCATTCATGCACCAGCTGCACACTGAACGTGCCGCGCTGCTCGCCCAGCACCTGCTGATATTCGTCGCGATAGCACAATACCGTGGCCGGATCGACACCGACCATCGGCACACCGAGCTGCGCCACCCGGTTGAGGAATTCAGCGGTTTTGCCGGCGGTGCGGGCAAAGCGCTGCAGAAAACCTTTCACGTGCTGCGCTTTCCCGTTAGGTGAGAACGGCAGCAGCACCGGCCGGTAGCCGAGTTTTTCAATCAGCCGGATGAAATCGGTCACCAGCTGCGCTTCGTAATAGCTGGTAAACGGATCCTGCACCACCAGCACGTGCTGTTCGCGCTGGGCCGCATCCATGGCTTCCAGCTGCTCAAGCGTGACCCGCATCGCCGGGTGGCCGCTCAGCTGCTGCTTCAGGCTCGGCGAGGAGAGCAGCGGCAGATCCACCATGCCGATGTGGCGCTGGCTGAGGTCGCGCATCCACGGCTGTTTCAGGAAGAAGTTGAACACTCGCGGTGCTTTCGCCATCAGCGGCGCATAGCTTTCAACCGACGCCACCAGATGGTCGCTGACCGGGCGCAGATAGCGGGTGTGATAAAGCTGCAGGAAGCGCGATCGGAAGTTCGGCACATCGATTTTAATCGGGCACTGGGTCGAGCAGGCTTTACACGCCAGGCAGCCGGACATCGCCTCTTTCACTTCATGCGAGAAGTCATATTCGCCCTGCTTCGCATGCCACGAATTGCGCGTGCGCTGAATCAGACTGCGCAGGCTGGCGCCCTGTGCTGGCAAGGCCTGCTCCAGCTTAAGCGGGTCAACGCCCTGCTCCGCCAGCAGGCGCAGCCACTCACGCGTTAGCGTGGCACGTCCTTTTGGCGAATGGATACGATTGCGGGTAATTTTCATCGACGGGCACATCGGGCTGCGCACGTCAAAGTTAAAGCACAGTCCGTTGCCGTTACACTCCATCGCGCCGCGCCAGTCATTGCGTACCGTCAGCGGAATCTGGCGATCCCAGCTGCCGCGCGTTGCCGCATCGACCTGCATCATGGGTTCGTCGTTACCCAGCGGCGTACAGATTTTGCCGGGGTTGAGACGGTTATCCGGATCAAACGCCGCTTTGATGCGGCGCAGCTCATTAAACAGCGTTTCGCCAAAGAACGCCGGACTGTACTGGGCGCGGAAGCCTTTGCCGTGCTCGCCCCACAGCAGACCGCCGTAGCGCGCGGTAAGCGCCACCACTTCGTCCGAGATCTGCTTCATCAGCATCTCCTGCTGCGGATCGCACATGTCCAGCGCCGGACGCACGTGCAGCACGCCGGCATCCACGTGACCAAACATGCCGTAGCTCAGGCCGTGGCTGTCGAGCAGCGCACGAAAATCCACAATGTAATCCGCCAGATGCTCCGGCGGCACGGCGGTATCCTCCACGAACGGAATCGGTTTGGCGCGCCCTTTGGCGTTGCCAAGCAGACCTACCGCTTTTTTACGCATGTTATAGATGCGCTCAATGCCCGCCAGATCGTCACACAGCTGATAGCCCATCACGCCGCCCTGCTGCTGCGCCATCAGCTCATCCAGCCGCGCGCACAGCGTGGTCACCTGCTGCGCAATCAGCGCGGCATCGTCGCCGGCAAACTCGACAATATTCAGGCCGAGCATCTCTTTGCCTGGCACATCGGTGATCAGCTCGCTGACTGAATGCCAGACAATATCCTCGCGCGCCAGGTTCAGCACTTTCGAATCCACCGTCTCCACCGACAGGGCCTGCGCCTCGACCATAAAAGGCGCATTACGCAGTGCGGAATCGAATGAATCGTACTTAATGTTCACCAGCCGGCGCACTTTGGGAATGGGTGTGATATCCAGCCGGGCTTCGGTGATAAAGGCCAGCGTACCTTCGGCGCCGCACAACAGGCGCGTCAGGTCGAAAGTTTGCAAATCATCACTGAACACATGGCGCAGGTCATAACCGGTGAGGAAGCGGTTCAGTTTGGGGAATTTTGCCAGAATCAGCTCACGCTGCTCGCGGCAGCGGTTAAGCACTGCTTTATAGATGCGCCCTTCAGCGGTCGGCGTCGTGGCCAGCTGTTCCGCCAGCGCGGTGGGCATGGCGCGCGTATCAAGAATCTCGCCGCCCAGCAGCACGGCACGCAGGCCTTCGACGTGATCGGAGGTTTTGCCATACACCAGCGATCCCTGACCGGAGGCATCGGTATTGATCATGCCGCCCAGCGTGGCGCGGTTACTGGTCGACAGCTCCGGAGAGAAGAAAAAGCCGTACGGCCTGAGCCAGGCGTTGAGCTGGTCCTTCACCACGCCGGCTTCTACCCGCACCCAGCCCTGCTCGGTGTTGATCTCGAGGATGCGGTTCATGTAGCGCGACATGTCGACCACAATGCCCTGATTGAGCGACTGCCCGTTAGTGCCGGTGCCGCCGCCGCGCGGGGTAAACACCAGGCTGTTGAAACGCGGCTCTCCAGCCAGTCGGGCGATCAGCGCCACGTCCGCCGTTGAACGCGGAAACAGCGCCGCATCCGGCAGGAGCTGATAGATGCTGTTATCGGTGGAGAGCGTGAGGCGGTCGGCATAGCTGGTCGCGGTGTCGCCGGTAAAACCTTGTTCTTTCAGCGACTGCAGGAATGTCAGCACCAGTTGAACGAGGCCTGGCGCCTGAGAAATCTGTGGGATCATTATTTCGTGACCGGGATGTTGTAAACGTTTGCGTGGTTAATTTTTTTCAGCTCTTGGTTGTATCACATTTTTTTGCCGCCCGCTGTTTTTTCAGGAAAACGGCCGCGTCGCGCTGCTTTTTCTGTTTAATTTTCAGGAAATAGATCATCATTGTGAAGGCGCCGCGGAGCGCCCTCCTGAAGGATTACTGAGGTCTGTGTTGTGATGAAAAGCCTGCAACGCGGTGTGGACTTACCGCAAATGTTGTTCTCGCTGATGTTTATTTTGCTGATGATCATTGCCTGTCTGTGGGTGGTGCAGCCGTTCATTCTCGGCTTCGCCTGGGCCAGCATGGTGGTGATTGCCACCTGGCCGCTGATGATTCGTCTGCAGCAACTGCTGTGGGGTCGCCGTTCGCTGGCGGTGATTGCCATGACGATTCTGCTGTTGCTGCTGTTTATTATTCCTATCGCGCTGCTGGTCAGCAGCCTGATTGATAACAGCGCGCCGGTCATCGCCTGGGCGACCCAGCGCCATCTGGTGCTGCCGGATCTTGCCTGGCTGCGCGATATTCCCTATGCCGGACGCAAACTCTATTCCAGCTACCATAAACTGATCGACGGCGGCGGCGCGGCGATCATGAGCCAGGTTCAGCCTTATATTGGCCGCACCACCGGCTTCTTTGTCGCCCAGGCCGGACACTTTGGCCGTTTCATGCTGCACCTTGCTCTGATGCTGTTGTTCAGCGTGCTGCTGTACTGGCGCGGTGAGCAGGTCGGTCTCGGCATCCGGCACTTTGCCTACCGCATGGGCGGACGGCGCGGTGACGCCGCCGTGCTGCTGGCCGGTCAGGCGATCCGCGCCGTGGCGCTCGGCGTGGTGGTGACCGCGCTGGTGCAGGGCGTGCTGGGCGGCATCGGCCTGGCGATTTCCGGCATTCCGTATGCCACGCTGCTGACCGTATTAATGATTCTTACCTGCCTGGTGCAGCTTGGACCGTTGATTGTGCTGGTGCCGGCAATTATCTGGCTCTACTGGAGCGGTGACACCACCTGGGGCACGGTGCTGTTAGTGTGGAGTTGCGTAGTCGGCACGCTGGATAACGTGCTGCGTCCGATGCTGATTCGCATGGGCGCCGATTTACCGATGATTCTGATACTTTCCGGCGTCATCGGCGGGCTGATCGCCTTCGGTATGATTGGACTGTTTATCGGTCCGGTCGTGCTGGCGGTCTCTTACCGGCTGGTTTCGGTGTGGATGCATGAAGCGCCGGCGCCGGATGACGATCCGGAAACGGCCATCGAAGCACTGGCGGAACACGAAGAGCCGCAGCCGTAACGCGCTTCCGGCGCATAACCGGGCGTCCAGCCCGGTTTGCTTATCCGCTTTTCCCTCACATCACCCAACGCGATTTGAATTAGTCAGCCGTGGTTAACACTCATTAATCCGTACCACTTAATTTCGCGGCACAATAATTTTTTCCATTAGTGATTTTTAAGAAAAAACGCACTTTTCAGCGTTTAAGCCCGATCGCACCGATAAAATGATTATTTTTCGCACTGATTCCTGTGCCGGATGGGTCATAAAACGTAATGAAAGATTATCAGCTTTAAACTAATAAGAGGATTCTTAAAGACGCCAGCGGCGGCGGTGAATAACATGTTCATTATGTTTTAAATCAAGCCACTGATTTTTAAACAACCTTTTTCCCCTGAGTAAAGTGAAGAATTGCTGTGTGTAGTCTTTGCCCATCCCCTGTGATGGGCTTTTTTTTGTCTGCAATTCAGCGATAAACAGAGCGGCCCGGCGGTGAACGCCGTCAGCGCTGGGTTTATGGCAATCTTAAGTGATGAAAAGTGGGATGGCAGAACAGACAGGTGCCCGACGATTGCCGGGCACCAGGCAGGTATAACAGATTACGCTTTGGCCGCGTCCAGCTCAGCGAGGCTCAGCCAGGTTTCCACCACGGTATCCGGGTTGAGCGACAGGCTGTCGATGCCCTGCTCCATCAGCCAGGCAGCAAAGTCCTGATGATCGGAAGGCCCCTGGCCGCAGATACCGACGTATTTGCCCTGCTTCTTCGCTGCCTGAATCGACATCGACAGCAGCGCCTTCACCGCATCGTTACGCTCATCAAACAGCGCCGACACTACGCCGGAGTCGCGATCCAACCCCAGCGCCAGCTGCGTCATGTCGTTGGAGCCGATAGAGAAGCCGTCAAAGTGCTGCAGGAACTGCTCTGCCAGCAGCGCGTTGGACGGGATCTCGCACATCATGATCACCTTCAGTCCGTTCTCGCCGCGTTTCAGGCCCTGCTTCGCCAGCTCGGCCACTACGGCCTCGGCCTGATCGACGGTGCGTACAAACGGCACCATGATCTCAACGTTGGTCAGCCCCATCTCGTTGCGCACGCGCTTCACGGCTTCACACTCCAGCGCAAAGCAGTCGCGGAAGCTGTCCGCCACGTAACGTCCGGCGCCGCGGAAGCCCAGCATCGGGTTTTCCTCTTCCGGCTCGTAACGCTCGCCGCCGACCAGGTTGGCATACTCGTTGGTTTTGAAATCCGACAACCGCACAATCACCCGCTTCGGCGCAAATGCCGCACCCAGCGTGGCGATCCCTTCGGTCAGCCGCGCGATGTAGAACTCCACCGGATCGTCAAAGCCTTTCATCATCTGACCAATCTGCGCCTGCAGTTCCGGCGTCTGCTGATCAAACTCCAGCAGGGCTTTCGGGTGCACGCCAATCATGCGGTTGATGATGAACTCCAGCCGCGCCAGACCAACGCCCTCGTTGGGCAGGCAGGCAAAGTCAAACGCGCGATCCGGGTTACCGACGTTCATCATAATTTTCAGCGGCAGATCCGGCATGGTATCAACCTGCGAGCTGGTGACTTCAAAGTCCAGCAGATCGTTATACACATAGCCGGTATCGCCTTCAGCGCAGGACACCGTGACCTTATGACCGTCCTTCAGGTGCTCGGTGGCGTCACCACAGCCCACCACCGCCGGAATGCCCAGCTCGCGCGCAATGATTGCCGCGTGACAGGTCCGCCCGCCACGGTTGGTGACGATCGCCGACGCCTTCTTCATGATCGGTTCCCAGTCCGGGTCGGTCATGTCGGTGACCAGCACATCGCCTTTTTCGATGCGGTGCATCTCGCTGATGTCGTGAATCACCTTCACTTCACCCGCACCGATGCGATGGCCGATGGCCCGACCTTCCACCAGCACGCTGCCTTTGCCCTGCAGGCTGTAGCGTTCCATCACCTGTCCGTTGGAACGCACCGTTTCCGGCCGCGCCTGCACGATGAACAGTTTGCCGGTGTGGCCATCTTTGGCCCACTCAATATCCATCGGACGCTTGTAGTGCTGCTCAATCAGCACCGCCTGGCGCGCCAGTGCCTGCACTTCGTCATCGGTCAGGCTAAAGCGATCTCGCTGTTCCTGTTCCACGTCCTCAATGCGCACCTGTTCGCCGTGCTCCTGCGAATCGGCATACACCATGCGGATCTTCTTCGAGCCCAGGGTACGGCGCACAATCGCCGGGCGATTAGCGGCCAGCGTCGGTTTGTGCACGTAAAACTCATCCGGGTTAACCGCGCCCTGCACCACCATTTCGCCAAGACCGAACGCCGAGGTGATGAACACCACCTGGTCGAAGCCGGATTCGGTATCAATGGTGAACATCACGCCGGAGGAGGCGAGATCGGAACGTACCATGCGCTGCACACCTGCCGAGAGCGCCACGCCACGGTGGTCGTAGCCCTGGTGCACGCGGTATGAAATGGCGCGATCGTTAAACAGCGAGGCGAATACGTGCTTCACGGCCACCAGCACCGCGTCGAAGCCCTGCACGTTAAGGAAAGTTTCCTGCTGGCCGGCAAACGAGGCATCGGGCATATCCTCGGCGGTGGCCGAAGAGCGCACCGCAAAGGAGGCTTCGGCGTCATCAGCAGAAAGTTGTTCATAGGCGCTGCGGATCGCCGCTTCCAGCTCTGGCTGGAAAGGCGTATCCACCACCCATTGACGAATCTGTTTGCCGGCCTGCGCCAGCGCTGCAACATCATCAATATCCGTGTTGTCCAGCAATGCATAAATACGCTGGTTCAGTCCGCTTTGGTCGAGAAACTGATTAAAAGCGTAAGATGTCGTCGCGTAGCCGTTTGGCACGGATACCCCGAGCGACGACAAATTGGTAATCATTTCTCCCAGGGAAGCATTCTTGCCCCCTACCCGATCAACATCATGCATGCCAAGCTGGTTGTACCAGAGCACTAGCGACTGTTGGTCTTGATTGGACATTGAGATTATCCTTTTAAATGATTGGAGCACATGGAACATTTTGCTATTCGCCAAATCAGCCTGGCACAATCAATTAATAAAGACTAAGTGTTGAATCGTTAAAGCAGAAAATCAGCGTTAAAATCGGATTACTCCCCGAAAAGCGCCTTGTTGCGCAACGCAGCTATTTTTTCCAACCTATTGGCAATGCGATATTTTTCACTTTTTCATGAGGTTAGACGCGTTTTTTGTTGCGCAACGCTTACCGTTTTTATTTTGCGCCCGCGCGGGCAAAAGCGAGAAATTAGCGCTGAACAACCCGGCTTTTCATCTATGATGGGTAATCAGCGCAGCGTAAAAATAGATTATTCGCCGGCCAGATATGGATATTTCATTTTACCCTTAGTGAAAATGAAATATTTTAGGCGATAATGTTACGCAAAAGTAAACAAAAGCATGAGGTCAACCATGAGCACTGAACGCAGCGTATTCTATATCTCTGACGGCACCGCCATCACCGCGGAAGTGCTGGGCCACGCGGTGCTGTCACAGTTTCCGGTGAATACCAACAGCGTGACGCTGCCGTTCGTGGAGAATGTGCAGCGCGCCCAGGCGGTGAAAGCCCAGATCAATGCGCTCTACCAGCAGAGCGGCGTGCGCCCGCTGGTGTTTTTCTCGATTGTCACACCAGAGGTGCGCGACATCATTCTGGAGAGCGAAGGGTTCTGCCAGGACATTGTGCAGGCGCTGGTGGCACCGCTGCAGAGCGAACTGGGCGTGGCCTCCATGCCGGTGGCGCACCGCACCCACGGCCTGACCGCCAGTAACTTAGGCAAATACGATGCCCGCATCGCCGCGATTGATTACACCCTGGCGCACGATGACGGTATTTCGCTGCGCGGGCTGGAAGATGCGCAGGTGATTCTGCTGGGGGTATCGCGCTGCGGCAAAACCCCGACCAGCCTATATCTGGCGATGCAGTTTGGCGTCCGCGCGGCTAACTATCCGTTCATCGCTGATGACATGGATAATCTGAAGCTGCCGCCTGCGCTGCGCGCCCATCAGCACAAGCTGTTTGGCCTGACCATCGATCCGGAACGGCTGGCGGCGATTCGTCAGGAGCGCGCCGAAAATACCCGCTATGCGTCAATGCGTCAATGCCGGCTGGAGGTCGGTGAAGTGGAGGCGCTGTTCCGCACCCATCAGATTCGCTATCTCAACAGCACCAATTACTCTGTCGAAGAGATCGCCACCAAAATCCTCGACATCATGGGCCTGCGCCGCAGCATGTACTGACCTCACCTGCCAGGTTGTAAAGCCTGGCTGCCGTCAGTAATGAATAGCCTTTTGATTTAGCTGGTTGAATTCACGGGCTAATGGTTTATTGTGATCATCATCACTTCCCGGTATTTCACCGCTGCGAAGAACAGATTTTGAGAATCCCAATGAACAAAACTGATGAACTGCGCACCGCGCGCATCGGCACGCTGCTGACGCCGGCCGCGCTGGCGCAACAACACCCCATTTCGGCGGCGATTGCCGCTAACGTTACCGCCGCGCGTCAGCGCATCGCGCGCATCCTGACCGGTGAAGATCCACGCCTGCTGGTGATTATCGGCCCCTGCTCGCTGCACGACCCAAAGGCCGCACTGGAGTACGCAGAGCGTCTCAGTCTGCTGCGTGAACAGCACAAGGACCGGCTGGAAATTGTGATGCGCGCCTACTTTGAGAAGCCGCGCACCGTGGTCGGCTGGAAGGGTCTGATTTCCGATCCGGATCTCGATGGCAGCTTCGACGTCAACCGCGGCATCGCTATCGCGCGCCAGCTGCTGCTGGATATCAACGCCATCGGCATGCCAACCGCCACGGAGTTTCTCGATATGGTGATCGGCCAGTTTATTGCCGACCTGATCAGCTGGGGCGCGATTGGCGCGCGCACCACCGAGAGCCAGATTCACCGTGAAATGGCCTCGGCGCTCTCCTGCCCGGTGGGCTTCAAGAATGGCACCGACGGCAACGTGCAGATCGCGGTTGATGCGATTCGTGCCGCGCGCGTCAGCCATATGTTCCTGTCACCCGACAAAACCGGGCAGATGACGATTTATCAGACCAGCGGCAATCCGCACGGTCACGTGATCCTGCGCGGCGGGCGTCAGCCGAATTATCACGCTGAAGATGTCGCCGCTGCGGCAGCCAACCTGCGCGACTTCAACCTGCCGGAACAGCTGGTGATCGACTTCAGCCACGGCAACTGCCTGAAGCAGCATCGCCGCCAGCGCGATGTGGCGCAGGACGTGGCGGCACAGATCCGGGCCGGTTCGCGGGCAGTGGCGGGAGTGATGATTGAGAGTTTCCTGCAGGAGGGAAATCAGAAAGTGGTGAGCGGCCAGCCGCTGACCTACGGCCAGTCGATTACCGATCCGTGCCTCGGCTGGGATGACAGCGCGGAGGTGCTGGCGCTGCTGGCGGCTGCCGTGGACAGCCGCTTCTGATGCCTGCTAGCTGGAGCAGCTTACCTCCAGCGTTTTTCCCCACTCCGGCGGCCGCTGGCGCAGTTCCGGGCTGATAGCCGCCTCGTTAAACGGCTGCTGCAGCGCCAGATGTAATCTGGCCAGCGCCGCCGTTTTCCCCTGCTCAACCTCATCGATCACCTGCTGGGCCAGATAGTTGCGCAACACCAGCGCCGGGTTAGCCGCTTTCATGACTGCCTGACGCTGCGCATCGCTGACGCCATCCTGCAGCAGGCGCTGGCGATAGCCGTGATACCAGCGGTCGAAGGCGTCACGGTCGATAAACTCATCGCGCAGCGGTGAACGCGTCTCTGCCTGCTGCGTCTCGCTCAGCAGGCGGAACGTCAGGGTGTAATCGCTGTGCTCTGCGGTCATCAGCGCCAGCAGGTCAGTGAGGATGGCGTTATCCCCCGCATCGGCGGTCAGCAACCCGAGCTTCGCGCGCATTTTCTCGCCCCACACCCGCATCAGCTCGCTTTCGTAATGGCTGAGCGCCTGTTTCAACTGTTCCGTGCTCAGCAAACCGGACAGCGCATGCGCCAGGCGGTTAAGATTCCACAAGCCGATCATCGGCTGGTTGCTGAAGGCGTAGCGCCCCTGATAATCGCTGTGATTACAGATGAAATCCGCATCGTAGTCATCAAGGAAACCGTATGGCCCGTAATCGAGCGTCAGGCCGAGGATCGACATATTGTCGGTATTCATCACGCCATGCGCGAAGCCGACGCTCTGCCACTGGGCAATCAGGCTGGCGGTACGTTTGACGATATCGGTAAACCACAACAGATAACGATCGGCCTCCTGCTCCAGCTGCGGCCAGTGATGATGAATTGCGTAGTCCGCCAGCTGGCGTACTTTCTCCGGCTCACCGCCGTAATAGAAATGCTCGAAGTGACCAAAACGCAGATGGCTGTCGGCGATGCGCATCAGCATCGCGCCGCGCTCGCGGGTTTCACGCTGGACCGGTTCGTCGCCAATGGCCAGCGCCAGCGCGCGCGTGGTCGGGATGCCAAGATGGTGCAGCGCTTCCGAGGCGAGAAACTCGCGCACGCTGGAGCGGATCACCGCGCGGCCATCACCCATGCGTGAATAGGGGGTCAGGCCCGCGCCTTTCAGATGCCAGTCAAGTTTGCGGCCGTCGGCCAGTTGCTGTTCGCCCAGCAGCAGACCGCGTCCGTCACCCAGCTGACCGGCCCACACGCCAAACTGGTGCCCGCTGTAGACCTGCGCCAGCGGCGACATGCCGGGAAGCAACGCTGCGCCATACCACACGCCGTGGCCCTGGCCAGCAAACAGCGCGGCATCCAGGCCCATCTCCTGCGCCAGCGCGGCATTGTGATAACACAGCCGCCCGCCGGCAAGCGGCGTTGGGTCCAGCGCGGTATAGAATCCTGGCAACGTCTGCTGCCAGCTATTAATAAATTGCATCGACACTCCGGAAGGTGCGCAACGGTGCGCCACCCGCATTGCGTTTAAAGATAAAGCGTAGTCTACCGTCGGGGTGACGGAGAAGACAGATGAAAGGTTACTGCTGTGAAGGCGTGGTGAGCGTGACGTGCGGATAGATGAGATCGCTTAACCGTTCCGCTTTAACCACCGGGAACAGACTACCCTGCAGCTGCGCGCCGCTCAGGGAACTGACTTTCTCCAGCAGGGCATTATCGTCAACGCCACAAATAATTATTTGCGGGGCGTAAGCGGAAAAATTATCGATAACAGTCTGAATAAATGGCGTAAATGAGGCACGTTTCGCCAGCGCATGAATAAACGCTTTGTCCATTTTTAACACGCTAAACAGATTTTCGTATACTGCCGTAGCCGGTGCTTTTCCTGCCCCAAATTGAGAAAGCGATAAGCGAAATTCCTGTTGCAGGCGTGCTAACAGCGGCTGCTTTTTGCCAGCAGATAATTGCGGAAACGTTTCACTGATATCCAAAACAATAAAGGGAAGTTGTTTAAATTTCCTTAAGAGAAACTCACTGGCCAATAGCGTCGTGGCCATAGATTCATCAATACGAACCAGCGCGATAATTTGATGTAACTCAAAAAAGTCACGGTACTTTTCCAGCAGCACTAACTGGCTCTGCAGCAAACGTAATTGCTGGGCATCGTCAAGCTGCGGCAACAGCAAGTCCTGCGGCAGCGTAATCGGCGCACTGTCATGAACAAACTGGGTGACCAGCTCAACCGCAGTCAGCTGGCCCGCCAGAGAATAGGCAGGATAAAACCAGGTTTCCGACTGATAGTCGGCAGATAAATGGACTTTCATTTTTTACAGCCAGATGCAGTGGCAATTGGCGCATCGTATATCAATGAAAACGGTCAGGCAATAGGACCAAACGTTAGAAGAGACGCCGTTTTCTGTCTAATTACCGACTTTTCTGCATCAAATAATACTTAAGCCAAATGATCCAGGTTAATGTCCATACTGATTAAATTCACTGACGTCTATTTTTAGTCGCAAACCCGATTGCGGTAAAGTGCCATTTTAAATGAGAGTTATATCTGGCGGAAAAAACAAATAAATCGGATCAAAACCCATCTGATTATTACGCCTTTTTTTAACACTAATGGGTTAAGCGGATTAGATGCGACGCGCCTGCCAGAATACTTTGCGCCAGTAAACATTATCCAGCGAGGAGCGGATCACGCCCTGGCTGGTGGAGGCGTGAATGAAGGTATTGTCGGTGTCATAGATGCCTACGTGCAGACCATTTTCGCCGCTGCCGGTTTTGAAAAATACCAGGTCGCCGGGCAGCAGATCGCTTTTATCGATGCGCGTACCGATATCAGTCTGATCAATCGTTGAGCGCGGCAGCTGCAGGTCAAAGCGGTCACGAAAGGTCAGGTAGACAAAACCCGAGCAATCCACGCCACCGCGGCTTAACCCGCCATAGCGATAAGGCGTACCGCGCCAGCGGCTGAGCTGATCGTTAAGTTGCGCAATCACGGTGATGGAGTCAGACAGACGGCCATTGGGCGGCGGCGCATGATGGCTACAGCCCGCCAGCAGCAACACGAGGAGAAACAGGGTCAGCCGCATCAGAATAGTCCTTAAAAACGTCGTCCGGCTGACACTGTAGCGACAAAGCGGCGCGGCGCGCAAGTCAGGGAAGATAAAGCAGCGGCCCCTGTGGCGTCTCCAGCTGCACGAATTCGGCCTGATAAAGCGGTTCCAGTCGCCCGGCAGTCAGCACCTCGCGCGCCCCGCCCTGACTGACTACGCGGCCCTGATGCATCAGCCAGACGCGGTCGGCATGGCGCAGGCTGTGGTTGAGATCGTGTCCGCTGGCGACAATGGCGATGCCGGCCTCGCTGAGCTGCAACAGCAGCTTATCCACCGCGCGCTGCTGTGCGATGTCGAGCGCGGTGAGCGGCTCATCCAGAATCAGTAACGCACCGCGCGGATTAATTGCCGGATGGATCTGCAGCACCACCGCCGCCAGGCGCACCCGCTGCCACTCACCGCCGGAGAGCTGCGCCAGCGGACGCGTCAGCTTGTCCTGCAAGCCAAGCTGCAGCAGCAGGTCAGTGAGCGTCGCCTGCGCGTTATCGCCGCCCGGCGGGCTGTGCAGCCGCAGATAGTGCCACACCGGCAGCGCCGCAGGCGCCGGCTGCTGCTGGGGGAGCCAGGCGCGCTGCTGCGCCAGTGCGGCACCCGACCAGTTTCGCAGCGGCTGGCCGGCCAGCGTCAGCTGCCCTTCGGCGTCGAGCAGGCCAGCGAGCGCGGTCAGCAGCGTGCTCTTCCCGGCGCCGTTAGGGCCGACCACGTGCACGCGCTCACCGCGGCAGAGCGTCAGCTCCCCAGCGCTCAGCCGTCCGGGCACGCGCAGGTCGTGGCACTGCAGCAGCATTACGCCGCCAGCGCCTGCTCAATGCGCTTCAGAATGATCGGATCGTCCGGCGTCATGTCCGGCGAGAAGCGCGCGATCACCTCACCCTGTTTATTGATGAGGAATTTTTCGAAATTCCACAGGATATCGCCCGGCGCTTTTGGCGCGCGGCCTTTGCTCTCCATGCGCTCAAGGAAACCGCTGCCTGCCGGGCGTTCGGCTTCCGGCTGCGCGGCGACCAGCTGACGGTACAGTGGATGCCGCTGCTCGCCGTTGACGTCCGTTTTGTCGAACAGCGGGAAGGTTACGCCGTACGTGGTGCTGCAGAAGGTTTTGATCTCTTCATTGCTGCCCGGTTCCTGCTCGAGAAACTGATTGCAGGGGAAGCCCAGCACGCTGAAATCTTTGTCCTGCCAGGCCTTCTGCAGCGACTCCAGCTGTTCATACTGCGGCGTCAGGCCGCATTTTGATGCTACGTTAACCACCAGCAGCACCTTGCCCTGATACTGTGCCAGCGTGGTTTTTTCACCGTCCAGCGTAACCAGTTCTGTCTGATAAAGGCTCATCGTCGATTCCCGTTGTTGATTGCACTGTGCCAGCCGCAGCTAGCGCGAAGACTTTACTAATAACATGATAAACAGCGGCGCGCCGAGCGTGGCAGTGACCACCCCAATCGGCAGCTCGGCTGAGGTGAGCACCAGCCGTGCCAGAATGTCCGCCCCCAGCAGTACCGCCGCGCCCGCCAGCGCCGCGGCCGGCAGCAGGTAGCGATGATCGCTCAGGCCGCTGAGGCGCAGCAGATGGGGGATAACCAGTCCGACAAATCCAATCGCACCGGCCATCGCCACGCTGACGCCCACCAGCCAGCCCATCGCCAGCACCAGCAGATTACGCCACAGCAGCAGTGGCAGGCCGAGCTGCCGCGCCGACACCTCCCCCAGCGCCAGCAGATTAAGCGTCCGGGCACTGGCCAGCAGCGCCAGCGTCACCGGCAGCAGCGCCAGCATCATCCAGCCGTAGCGCCAGTCGATACCGCTAAATCCACCCATCATCCAGTACATCAGCTGGCGCAGATCGAGGCTAGTGCTAAAGTACACCGCCCACGTCATGATGGCGCTACAGATAATGCCGAGCGCCACGCCGGTCAGCAGCAGACGGCTGACCGACAGCTGACGATGGGCAAAATGCAGCAGGATCAGCGTGATCAGCAGCGCGCCCGCCATCGCTGCCAGCGCCAGGCTCCACAGTGCGCCGTTACCCAGCAGCACCGCCAGCACCAGGCCGATGCCGGCGCCGTTCGATACGCCCAGCAGCCCGGGCTCCGCCAGCGGATTGTTGAACAGCGCCTGCATCACCACGCCGCAGACTGCCAGCGCCGCGCCCACCAGCAGCACCGCCAGGGTGCGCGGCAGGCGAAGCTGCCAGACGAACAGATCGCCGCTGGCAGAAAACCATTGCAGCGGAGAAATCCAGCTGTCGCCCGTGCACAGACTGAGCACCAGCAGCAGCAGCACTGCGGCAGTAAGCGCGCCGAGCCAGCGCCGGCTGCGACGGTCGGCCTGTTGGGCCAGCTGATCCAGCAGAGTCATAAGTAAGATTGGCTGAGAAAACAGAGATTTGATTGTAGAGAGATTACGCTAAAAAGAAAGCCGCGCCTGCAGCGTGCTGCCGGGATTGCGCGCATAAAAAAGGCCGCTGAGCGGCCTTTTTGTCATACTGAAATCAGTCAGCATCCTTGGGTGACGCGTTCTCCACGCGACTTTTCAACTTCTGCCCCGGACGGAATGTCACCACGCGGCGGGCGGTGATTGGAATATCTTCCCCCGTCTTTGGGTTACGGCCCGGACGCTGGTTTTTGTCACGCAGATCAAAATTACCAAATCCGGACAGTTTTACCTGTTCTCCGTTTTCCAACGCGCGGCGAACTTCTTCGAAAAAAAGCTCTACCAACTCTTTGGCATCGCGTTTGCTCAACCCGAGTTTTTCAAACAGGTACTCTGACATTTCAGCTTTTGTAAGCGCCATAGGTTCAATCCCTCAAGGTTGCCTGGAATCGCTCTTTTAATGCTGCAACGCATTTGGCAACGGTCGCAGCAATCTCCTCTTCTTCGAGTGTCCGGCTGGTATCCTGCAAAATCAGGCTAATCGCGAGGCTCTTTTCACCCTCGTTTACGCCCTTACCACGGTACACGTCAAACAAGTTTACGCCAACTACCTGATTTACGCCAACTTTCTTACACTCCGCGATGATATCTGCTGCGGGCACATTTTCAGCCACTACCACAGCGATGTCACGGCGGTTTGCCGGGAAGCGTGAGATCTCGCGCGCGTCAGGCAGGACGCGGTCTGCGACCTTATTCCAAAGCAGTTCAAACACTAAGGTGCGGCCGTTAAGATCCAGCTTACGTTCCAGCTCCGGATGAACCACCCCGATAAATCCGATTCGTTCGCCGGCTAAATAAATGCCTGCACTCTGTCCCGGATGCAGCGCCGGATTGGCTTCTGCACGGAACGAAATCGCGTCGAGTTTACCGGTCAAATCCAGCAGCGACTCTAAATCGCCTTTCAAATCATAGAAGTCAACCGTCTGGCGCGCCAGATCCCAGTGCTCTTCGTAGCGGTTACCGCTCAGCACGCCTGCCAGCATAAGATCCTGACGGATGCCGAGATCGGCCTGCGTATCAGGCACAAAGCGTAAACCGCTCTCAAACAGGCGCACGCGGCTCTGCTGACGGTTCTGGTTATACACCACGGCGCCGAGCAGACCGGTCCACAGCGACAGGCGCATCGCCGACATATCGCTGGAAATCGGGCTGGGCAGAATCAGCGCTTCTTCGCCCGGATGCAGCAGCTGCTGCACTTTCGGATCGACAAAGCTGTAGGTAATCGCTTCCTGATAGCCTTTATCCACCAGCAGGTTTTTGGCACGCTTCAGCGACAGATCGGCTTCACGGTGCTGGGTCATCAGCAGGCTGGCTTTCACCGGCACATCCGGAATGTTGTTGTAGCCGTATACGCGCGCCACTTCTTCGACCAGGTCTTCTTCGATGGCCATATCGAAGCGCCAGCTCGGGGCGACGGCCTGCCATTCGCCGTTGCCGACGGTGACGTCACAGCCGAGACGGGTCAGGATATCGGTCACCTGCTCATCCGCAATGACGTGGCCAATCAGGCGGTCCAGCTTCTCACGGCGCAGCGTAATGGTGGCGCGCGCCGGCAGTTTGCTGGCATCGGTCTGATCGATAACCGGGCCGGCTTCGCCGCCGCAAATCGCCAGCAGCAGCTGAGTGGCGCGCTCCAGCGCCTTATGCTGCAGCGCCGGATCGACACCGCGCTCGTAGCGGTGGGAAGCATCGGTATGCAGACCATGACGACGCGCACGACCGGTGATCGCCAGCGGATCGAAGAAGGCGCACTCAAACAGTACGTTCTGCGTCGCTTCGTTAACGCCGGAGTGCTCACCGCCGAAGATGCCCCCCATCGCCAGCGCTTTGTAGTGATCAGCAATCACCAGCGTATCGCTATGGAGGGTCGCTTCGCTGCCGTCGAGCAGCGTCAGGGTTTCCCCCTCTTTCGCCATGCGCACCACGATACCGCCGTCAATGCGGTCGAGATCGAAGGCGTGCATCGGCTGGCCGAGCTCCAGCAGCACGTAGTTAGTGATATCCACTACCGGATCGATCGAGCGGATACCGCAGCGGCGCAGTTTTTCGCGCATCCACAGCGGCGTTTCTGCTTTCACGTTTACGCCTTTTACCACGCGGCCCAGGTAGCGCGGGCAGGCATCGGTGGCGTCAACACGAATCGGGAAGGTGTCGCTAATGGTGGCTTTAACCGGCTCGATGACCGGCGCCTGCAGCGGCAGGCTATTGATCACCGCCACGTCACGCGCGATACCGATGATGCCCAGACAGTCGGCACGGTTCGGCGTCACGCTGATTTCGATGGTGTTGTCATCCAGCTGCAGGTACTGGCGAATATCGGTGCCCACCGGCGCATCGGCTGGCAGCTCGATAATACCGTTGTGATCGTCAGAAATCCCCAGCTCGGAGAACGAGCACAGCATGCCTTCTGACGGCTCACCGCGCAGTTTTGCCGCTTTGATTTTGAAATCGCCCGGCAGTACCGCACCAACGGTCGCCACCGCCACTTTCAGCCCCTGACGGCAGTTTGGCGCGCCGCAGACGATATCCAGCAGGCGATCGCCACCGACGCTGATTTTGGTGACGCGCAGTTTGTCGGCGTTCGGGTGCTGGCCGCACTCCACCACTTCACCCACCACAACGCCATGAAACGCGCCTGCCACCGGGTCGACGCCGTCGACTTCCAGACCGGCCATGGTGATTTGCTCAGACAGCGCGGCGCTGTCCAGGGCTGGATTTACCCATTCGCGTAACCAGAGTTCACTGAATTTCATTGGATAACCTGCCCTTATTTAAATTGTTTGAGGAAACGTAAATCGTTTTCGAAGAAGGCGCGCAGATCGGTCACACCGTAGCGCAGCATGGTCAGACGCTCCATGCCCATACCGAAGGCGAAGCCGGAGTAGATTTCCGGATCGATGCCCACGTTGCGCAGTACGTTCGGATGCACCATGCCGCAGCCCAGCACTTCCAGCCATTTGCCGTTTTTACCCATCACGTCCACTTCCGCTGACGGTTCGGTGAACGGGAAATAGGACGGGCGGAAGCGAATCTGCAGGTTCTCTTCGAAGAAGTTGTTCAGGAAGTCATGCAGCGTGCCTTTCAGATTGGTGAAGCTGATGTCTTTATCGACAATCAGACCTTCCATCTGATGGAACATCGGGGTGTGCGTCTGATCGTAATCGTTACGGTAAACGCGGCCCGGCGCGATGATACGAATCGGCGGCTGCTGATTTTTCATGGTGCGGATCTGCACGCCGGAAGTCTGGGTGCGCAGCAGGCGCGTGGCATCGAACCAGAAGGTGTCGTGATCGGCGCGCGCCGGGTGATGCCCCGGAATATTCAGCGCATCAAAGTTGTGATAATCGTCTTCAATTTCCGGACCGGTCGCCACCGCGAAACCCAACTCGCCGAAAAAGGTTTCGATACGATCGATGGTGCGGGTCACCGGATGCAGACCGCCGTTCTCGATACGGCGTCCCGGCAGCGACACGTCGATAGTCTCTGCCGCCAGGCGGGCATTCAGCGCCGCGCTTTCCAGCGTATCTTTACGCGCGTTGAGACGGTCCTGTACCTGCTGTTTGGCGTCGTTGATGACCGCACCGGCCGCCGGGCGCTCTTCCGCCGGCAGTTCACGCAGGGTGGTCATTTGCAGCGTCAGGTGCCCTTTTTTACCCAGAAATTCGACGCGCACGGCGTCCAGGGCGGCGATATCCGACGCCTCGTCGATGGCGGCCGTGGCACGGGCCACCAGGTCTGCGAGTTGGGACATGATTTCCTCTTCTTCCAGCCGGGCTGGTCAGTTCTCGTTGGGATCGTGCGATCCGATTAAGTGTCGCCGGAAACAAAAAAGCCTCCACGAGGGAGGCTTTCAGCGCGATTTTTCGTTTCTTTTCTTATGCGCAAAAGCCCCTGACGATCAGGCGCTAAAGTAAAAAAAGAAACGGAAAATAGCAGCGTGCATGCTTGCGTTACCTTGTCTTGATAGAAACCGCACTATTGAAATGCCCTGCGGCTAAAATGTCAATCATTTGCGTGGGTTGCAGGCAATAAAAAAGGGAGCAAGCTCCCTTTTTTACCTGACTTACGCCAGAGCTGATTTTGCTTTTTCAACCAGTGCAGTGAATGCCACTTTGTCGAATACAGCGATGTCAGCGAGGATTTTACGGTCGATTTCAATGGACGCTTTTTTCAGGCCATTGATGAAACGGCTGTAAGAGATACCGTTCTGACGCGCCGCAGCGTTGATACGTGCGATCCACAGCTGACGGAACTGACGCTTACGCTGACGACGGTCGCGGTAAGCATACTGACCAGCTTTGATAACAGCCTGGAAGGCAACGCGGTAAACACGTGAACGTGCACCATAGTAGCCTTTAGCTTGTTTTAAGATTTTCTTGTGACGTGCGCGAGCAATTACACCACGTTTTACGCGAGCCATGTGAGCTCTCCTATATCATATTCTGTGATTTCCCCATCATCTCTCGTGCCGCAGTGGCGTTGGCTGCCTTCATTCATCCCAGTCACTTACTGATGTAAGCTCCAGGATTCATTCCGTTGCCACCTGACTGCAACCCGAAATCTATCGGGGAATTTAAAAAAGGGTTAACTTATGCGTACGGCAGGCAGGCAACAACCAGACCCAGATCGCCTTTAGACACCATGCCTTTTGGACGCAGGTGACGTTTACGCTTAGTAGACTTTTTAGTCAGAATATGACGCAGGTTTGCGTGCTTACGCTTGAAGCCGCCAGAAGCGGTCTTCTTGAAGCGCTTTGCGGCGCCACGTACAGTTTTAATCTTTGGCATTTTTACAAATATCCACTTCGCATTGTTAATAAAATGAACCAGACAGGCGAATAAAAATCCGCGCAGCGCGAACGCTACGCGGCATTATTACTTGAAAGCCTACTGTTTCTTCTTAGGTGCGAGCACCATAATCATCTGGCGGCCTTCGATCTTCGTCGGGAAGGATTCGACCACTGCCAGTTCATTCAGATCTTCTTTCACGCGGTTAAGCACTTCCATACCGATCTGTTGGTGCGCCATCTCACGACCACGGAAACGCAGCGTGATTTTGGCTTTATCGCCCTCTTCCAGAAAACGAATCAGGCTGCGGAGTTTTACCTGATAGTCGCCTTCATCGGTACCAGGACGGAATTTGATTTCCTTGACCTGGATAACTTTTTGCTTCTTCTTCTGTTCCTTAGAAGATTTGCTCTTTTCATAAAGGAACTTGCCGTAATCCATAATGCGGCAAACCGGCGGTTCGGCGTTCGGGCTAATTTCAACTAAATCTACGCCAGCTTCTTCTGCTTTCTCAATCGCTTCGCGCAGTGAGACAATGCCAAGTTGCTCGCCATCTACGCCAGTTAAGCGCACTTCGGTGGCACGGATTTCGCCGTTGATACGGTTCGGACGCGTCGGTTGTACTCGTTTTCCGCCTTTAATAACCTTATTCCTCTAATTGGTGAAGATGTCGGCTGCGAATCTCTTGTTGCAGCTTCTCAACAAACACATCTACGTCCATGCTCCCGAGGTCTTTACCACGGCGGGTGCGCACGGCAACTTTGCCTGCTTCCACCTCTTTCTCACCGCAGACCAGCATGTAAGGGACGCGACGTAATGTGTGCTCGCGGATTTTAAAGCCTATCTTCTCGTTTCTCAAGTCTGCTTTGACACGAATGCCAGCATTCTGCAATTTCTTCGTCAATTCACTGACATATTCTGCCTGGCCGTCGGTGATATTCATCACCACTGCCTGTACCGGCGCCAGCCAGCTCGGGAAGAAACCAGCGAACTCTTCGGTCAGAATCCCGATGAAGCGCTCCATCGAACCCAGAATCGCACGGTGAATCATCACTGGCGTCTGACGATCGTTGGTTTCGCCCACGTAGGTGGCGTCCAGACGTTTCGGCAGGGAGAAGTCTAGCTGAACGGTGCCGCACTGCCAGGCGCGGTCAAGACAATCGTGCAGCGTAAACTCAATTTTCGGGCCGTAGAAGGCGCCTTCACCCGGCTGATATTCGAACGGAATGTTGTTCTCTTTCAGCGCTTCGGCGAGGTCCACTTCGGCACGATTCCACATCTCATCGCTGCCAATGCGCTTCTCAGGGCGCGTCGACAGTTTCACCACGATTTTTTCAAAACCGAAGGTGCTGTACATGTCATAGACCATGCGGATGCAGCTGTTCACTTCATCACGCACCTGATCTTCAGTACAGAAGATATGGGCATCATCCTGGGTAAAGCCGCGCACGCGCATCAGACCGTGCAGCGCACCTGACGGTTCGTTACGGTGACAGCTACCGAACTCCGCCATACGCAGCGGCAGGTCGCGGTACGATTTCAGACCCTGGTTAAAGATCTGCACGTGACCCGGACAGTTCATCGGTTTGATGCAGTACTCACGGTTCTCGGAAGAGGTGGTGAACATCGCTTCTTTGTAGTTGTCCCAGTGCCCGGTTTTTTCCCACAGCACGCGGTCCATCATGAACGGACCTTTCACTTCCTGGTAGTCGTACTCTTTAAGCTTGGTGCGCACAAACACTTCCAGCTCGCGGAAGATAGTCCAGCCGTCATTGTGCCAGAATACCATACCCGGTGCTTCTTCCTGCATATGGTAGAGATCGAGCTGCTTACCGATTTTACGGTGATCGCGCTTCGCGGCCTCTTCCAGACGCTGCAGATACGCCGCCAGCTGTTTCTTATCTGCCCAGGCCGTACCGTAAATACGCTGCAGCATTTTGTTGTCGCTGTTGCCGCGCCAGTAGGCTCCGGAGATTTTCTGCAGTTTAAAATGATGGCAGAAACGCATATTCGGCACGTGCGGACCGCGGCACATGTCGATGTATTCTTCATGGTGATACAGGCCAGGACGATCGTCATGGCTGATGTTTTCGTCGAGAATAGTGGTTTTGTAGCTTTCGCCCCGCGCGGCAAACACGTCACGCGCTTCCTGCCAGCTCACCTTCTTCTTCACGACGTCGTAATTGGTCTCAGCCAGCTGGTGCATGCGCTTTTCCAGCAGCTCAAGATCTTCCTGGGTCAGCGTATGGTCGAGATCGACATCATAATAGAAGCCGTTATCGATAACCGGACCGATGGCCATTTTGGTATTCGGCCACAGCTGTTTGATCGCATGCCCTAACAGGTGCGCACAGGAGTGACGAATAATTTCCAGACCGGCTTCATCTTTCGCGGTGATGATAGCGACCTGCGCATCGCTGGTGATCGGATCAACCGCATCCACCAGTTCGCCATTGACGCGACCGGCAATGCAGGCTTTCGCCAGACCCGGACCGATATCCAGCGCAATGTCCATCACGCTGACCGGACGGTCAAATACGCGCTGGCTGCCATCAGGAAGAGTAATTACTGGCATTTCATATCCTTAATTGCAGTGGTAAGCCACACGAAAGCCTACATGCAACACTGAGTTTTGTTTGGTTAACCTGGCGCGATGTCAGACCCACACTGTCGGAATGACGCCAGGCGCGTAAAGCGGCAACGATGATAACAGCTTTCCGCAGTGAGCAAAACCCGCGAAGAAATGCGCTAAGCCAAAGAGAGATCAAAAAAAACCGCCGCGCGGCACAGGCCGGGCGACGGTGTAACAATGCGCTCTGGTTTACATCGCGTAAGAGAGCTGGACCGTGGTTTTGGTGTCGGTACGGTCTGGCGCAGATTCTGGCGGATTGTTATTCCAGGTGACGTTGTAGCCCAGTTTCAGCGCGAAGTGGTCGTTGATCGCCACCTGCAGTGCGGTTTCGGAGTTCAGCGTGGTGTCTTCACCAAAGCTGCTCAGCACCGACACACCCTGGATAAATTTGGTGGTGTCAGTCAGCTGCCACTGATAGCTCAGCGCGCCGTAGCCCAGTGCTTTGGTTTCGTGGCCGCCATCGTGGAAGTCATCGTAACGTACACCCGGACCGAATTCAGCACGCAGCGAGTGCACCGGACCGTTGAGGATCTGACGACCATAACCGGCGGTCAGGACATCGCGTGAATCATAACCGTTCAGGCGGTCGCTCAGCCAGCTCGCCTGACCGAACAGGTAGTCAGCGCTGTTGAGGTTGTAACGGCTACGGCCACCGATGTTATAGGTTTCCGACGAGCGCTCATCGTTGGATGAGGTATTCGCGGCGTTACCCCACAGGCTGTACGCCGTTGAGGTCTGATACCAGGTCATGCTGGTTGACGCGGTCAGCGATGAGCTGGTGGTGTTACCGGTCTGTGCCAGGTAACCGGCTGACGCGGTGCCTTCAAACGGTTTTTTTGCCGTAGAAGGGTCATCCATTGAGGTGAAGACAGCGTTATCTGCAAAGGCCTGGTGACAAAATGCTCCGGCGGAGAGCAACAAAACAGCGGACAGCTTATTGAAGGCTTTCATTAAAAGGTAACCCGTACGACAGTTGAAAAAGAGATGAGTCTGGAGAATTTTCCCGGGCAATCAATGCAATTTACGGTAAGTTTTGTAAAAAAGTATGAAAGCACCAGAATCGCCAGGTTTTGCGCTGGCACCGCGTGTGGATTGGGAATCTTCCCATTTCCGGCGCGCATTATAGGCGGCAAATAACCAAATATCAGCTTAAATGCTACAAGAATTTTCTGGCGCCCCTGACAGGACTTTACGCTGTGCGCCGCCGGGTGATTGTGCAGAATTCGCTCTATCGCAGGCGCTGGTCTACGCTGAAATCTGTTCGATAACAATGAGGTGAAAAGATGGGCGATCATGATCTCAAGCGTTACGTTGTCACCTTCCGTTATCAGGAAAGGGGTCTTGGCGATCTGCAGGCGCTGAATAGCGCGATGGTTAACGGCGGTTACAGCACCACATTACACGATGCGGACGGCCATCCGCACGAGCTGGGCACTAACAGCTTTGGCATTGTCAGTGCGCTGGAGGAGCAGGCGCTGGCGGAACACGCCGCCGGGCTGGCGGCAGTGGCGCTTGATCAGCAGCCGGATGCTGATGTCACCACGCTGGAAGCGTTTCTCAAAGCGCAAGCCTGACGCAATCCGCAAATTGCGCATTGCCGCTGGAGTTGTGCAAGTTTTGCGCGTTACAATCGACCTTACGCAGCGAATAAAGAGGATTACCCGATGTGGTCAGCCATTAGTCGTCTGTTAAGCGAGTACGCCGGCGATGCCGAAATCACGGAACGTCATGAGTTGCCCGGTGGCGATATTCATCCGGCGTGGCGCCTGCGCTACGGTGAGCTGGAGGTGTTCGTCAAATGCAACACGCGCGACATGCTGACGCTGTTCAGCTGGGAAGCCGACCAGCTTGATCTGCTGGCGCGTACCCACACGGTGCGCGTGCCGAAGGTCTACGGCGTCGGTAACGATCGTGACACCAGCTTTCTGCTGCTGGAATACATTCCCCCGCAGCCACTCGACGCCCAAAGCGCATTCCAGCTCGGCCAGCAGCTGGCCCATCTGCACCAGTGGAGCGAGCAACCGCAGTTTGGTCTCGACTTCGACAACAACATCACCACCACGCCGCAACCCAACAGCTGGTTACGCAAATGGTCGGTGTTTTTCGCCGAACAGCGCATTGGCTGGCAGCTGCAGCTGGCGGCGGAGAAAGGCGTGCACTACGGTGACATGGAGTTGATCGTGGATTGCGTGCAGCGCAGCCTCGCTAATCACCATCCGCAACCGTCGTTACTGCATGGTGATTTGTGGCCAGCCAACTGCGCCGGCAGCGCCAGCGGCCCGTGGCTGTTCGATCCCGCCTGCTACTGGGGCGATCGCGAATGCGACCTGGCGATGCTCAGCTATTACGCCGATCTGCCGCGCCAGATTTATGAAGGGTATCATGCGGTGTGGCCGCTGCCGGAAGGCTTCTCGCAGCGTCAGCCGGTGTATCAGCTCTACTATCTGCTAAACCGCGCCAACGTCTTTGGCGGCAACTGGGCCGGCGAAGCGCAGTTCGCTATCGGCCAGTTGCTGGAGGAGGATGCGCTGGGCCAGCGCCAGGTCAGACCGGCCTGACGCTTTACAGCATGCCGAGCAGTTTCAACACGAAGTAACCGGCCACGGCGATGATCACCGGCAGAATATACAGCGGAAAAATCTGCAGCAAAATGGTGTGGCGCGGCACATGGATTTTCTCTTCCAGCTGCGCCCGCGTGCGCCCTTCGCTGCCCTTCGCCTGTTCCAGGATCATCTGGTCTTCAATGCCTTCTTTGATATGGCGCGCCTGACGCCACATGCGTGCGCCCGAGGCCTGCAAAGCGATGCCCACGAATATCAGGATATAGATCAGCCAGAAGCCAATATTGGCCCCGCCGTTGAATTCCGGCACCGGCGAATTGTTCCAGAACACATTGAGAAACGGCGTGTTGAACTTAATCATATCCACCATCACATGCACGAAGTCGAGCATCACGGCGTCGATGCCGGGCTGCTTTTCGCTGTGTTTAAACATGAAGCCTAAGATGGAGATAAGGGTGGATAACAGCGCCGGGATAAAAATCACCCAGCCAGCCACTCGCTTGAGGATGGCGATGCGGCCAGCCTGTTGATACGTCATGGTGTCTTCCCTTCACAAACAGTAGTTTTGCCCTAAGTCTACCTGCACTACAGCAAATTTTCCTGAAAAATGCGTAACCTGCCGTAAGTCGGTTTTCGCCGCCGCCCATGTTAAGGTAGGGCAAACTGTCAATGGAGCTGTTGTATGACCTATCGTCGCCCTGTGCTGGCCGCTATTTTTGATATGGATGGCTTACTGATTGATTCTGAACCGCTATGGGATCGCGCCGAGCTGGAGGTGTTTGCCAGCCTGAATGTGGATATTAGCCGCCGCCACGAGCTGCCGGATACGCTCGGCCTGCGCATCGATCAAACCGTACGCATGTGGTACGAAGCGCTGCCGTGGAACGGGCCGGATCAGGCCGAAGTCACTCAGCGCATTATTGCCCGCGCGCTGGCGCTGGTCGAAGAGACGCGGCCGCTGTTGCCCGGCGTTGAGCAGGCGCTGCAGCTGTGTCAGCAACAGGGCATGGCGATTGCGCTGGCCTCGGCGTCTCCGCTGGCGATGCTGGAACGCGTGCTGGAGATGTTCAATCTGCGTCACTACTTTAGCGCCCTCGCTTCGGCTGAAGCGCTGCCTTACAGCAAACCGCATCCGCAGGTGTATCTGGATGCTGCGGCAAAGCTGGGGGTTGATCCGCTCAACTGCGTGGCGCTGGAAGACTCGTTCAACGGCATGATCGCCAGCAAAGCCGCGCGCATGCGTTCCATTGTGGTGCCTGCCGCCGAACATCGCCACGATGCGCGCTGGGCACTGGCCAATGTGCAACTGGAAAACCTGACGCAGCTGCAGGCGGAACATCTATTTAACTGATCGGTGTACATCGCGCGTTACGCCTGGCGGATGGTTCGCCCGGTTGCCAGGTGCAAAAGTAAGCCAGACCGTTAATTTCCCGCGCTTTTTTCAGGCGCGGGTCAGCAAAAAATTCACTCTTCGTTACAGCGTCACCGTTCTCATTTACTGGATAAATCCCTATACTGGATGCATCGACAGTTTTTGCAGCCAGGTTCCATCATGACGGCCGAAGGCCATATCATTTTTGCCATCGCCAGTGCGATATTTGCCAAACGCACCGAACTGACGCCGGTGATGGCCAGTGCCGACTGGTGGCATCTGGTGCCGGCTGCGCTGCTGACCTGCCTGCTGCCGGATATCGATCACCCTAAATCGGTGCTGGGCCAGCGACTAAAGTGGCTATCGCAGCCGATAGCCCGCGCTTTTGGCCATCGCGGCTTTACCCATAGCCTGCTGGCGGTGGCGGTCAGCCTTTGGTTGTTTCAGATTAACGTGCCGGCTGACTGGTTCCTGCCAGCGGATGTCCTGCAGGGCATGACGCTCGGCTATCTGAGCCACATTGTCGCCGATATGCTGACGCCCGCCGGCGTGCCGCTGCTGTGGCCGTGCCGCTGGCGCTTCCGCCTGCCTTTACTGAACAGTCAGAAAGGCAATCAGCTGGAACGTGCGCTGTGCCTGGCGCTGGTGGGTTACGCGCTGTGGTTTCCGCCGGGTATGCCGTCGTTTGGCGCCAACGGCTGGCCGGAGCAGCTGTTCAATAATCTGCAGAACGGCATTGGCCGGCTGGTGAACGGCAGTACGCGCTGAAGTGTTTTTCCTTTTGCCAGCGATTGCTGAAATAATCGCCTTAAATTCCATTTAGTTATAACCCAGACGATTTAGATATATTGTTCCCGCAGGGCCAACTGGTACCATGCCGCGACAGTTACAGAGGATCCCTCTGCTATTTTCGGTTACGCGGCGCGATCGCGTGGCGACCTTCAGGAGTTAACAATGAATATTCCTCTGATCATCAATATCGTGGCATTTGTCGCGCTGCTGATTGCGCTAAACCGCGTCGGCAACCAGAGCTGGAGCCTGTCGAAGCGCGTGCTGACCGGCCTGGTGCTGGGGGTGATCTTTGGCCTGGCACTGCAGGCCATTTATGGCGAAAACAGCCCGGTGGTGAAAGAGTCGATTGGCTGGTTTAACATCGTCGGTAACGGCTATGTTCAGCTGCTGCAGATGATTGTCATGCCACTGGTGTTTGCCTCGATTCTCAGTGCGGTCGCGCGGCTGCATAACGCCTCGTCGCTGGGCAAAATCAGCGTGCTGACCATCGGCGTGCTGCTGTTCACCACCGCCATTTCCGCGCTGGTGGGCGTGCTGGTAACCGGTCTGTTCCACCTGAGTGCGGAAGGCCTGGTACAGGGCGCGCAGGAAACCGCGCGTCTCAGCGCCATCCAGAGCAACTACGTCGGTAAAGTCGCCGATCTGAGTACGCCGCAGCTGCTGCTCTCCTTTATCCCGAAAAACCCGTTTGCCGATCTGGCCGGTGCCAATCCGACGTCGATCATCAGCGTAGTGATTTTCGCCGCCTTCCTCGGCGTGGCGGCACTGCAGCTGCTGAAAGATGACAAAGCCAAAGGCGAGCGCGTGCTGGTGGCGATCGATACCCTGCAATCCTGGGTCATGAAGCTGGTGCGTCTGATCATGAAGCTGACGCCGTACGGCGTGCTGGCGCTGATGACCAAAGTGGTTGCCGGTTCCAACCTGCAGGACATTATCAAGCTGGGCGGTTTCGTGGTGGCCTCGTATCTCGGCCTCGCGATTATGTTTGGCGTCCACGCGCTGCTGCTGTCGATCAACGGTATCAACCCGCTGCGCTTCTTCCGTAAAGTCTGGCCGGTGATCACCTTCGCTTTCACCAGCCGCTCCAGCGCCGCCAGTATTCCGCTGAACGTGGAGACACAGACGCGCCGTCTGGGCGTACCGGAATCCATCGCCAGCTTCTCGGCCTCGTTTGGCGCGACTATCGGCCAGAACGGCTGTGCCGGCCTCTACCCCACCATGCTGGCGGTGATGGTAGCGCCGACCGTGGGCATCAACCCGTTTGACCCGGTATGGATCGCCACGCTGGTCGGTATTGTCACGCTGAGCTCAGCCGGTGTGGCGGGCGTCGGTGGCGGCGCGACTTTTGCCGCGCTGATCGTCCTGCCGGCGATGGGACTGCCGGTCACGCTGGTGGCATTGCTGATCTCCATCGAACCGCTGATTGATATGGGCCGTACCGCGCTCAACGTTAACGGCTCGATGACCGCCGGTTCACTGACCAGCCGCTGGCTGGGTATGACCGACAAAAAAGTGCTGGAGAGCGACGAACACGCGGAACTGGCGCACCGCTAATTAACCCGTTTTCCCGTAACGGCAGGCCGCAAAGCCTGCCGTTTTTTTTGCCGTTTTCTGCACTTTTTTCCGCAATCATGGCGCTAACGTCAGGAAAACGTTAAGCATGGTAAACGGAGGCAAAATCGACGGTTTTTTGCTTGAGTTTGCGCGCTGAAAGGCGAATGCTGCGGGGAGTTACCGCAGGAGAACCCTCATGAGAAACGTTATCGCCTCAATGCTGGCGTTAACCCTGATAGCGCCAACCGTAAGTTTTGCTCATCCGTATGGCTGGGGGCCGGGCCCCGGCCCGCACTGGGGTGGTCCGGGACCCCGCTGGGGCCATCCCGGACCGCTGCGTTTTCTGCCGGAGGCCGCGACCGCCGTGCTGATTGGCGGACTGACCTACTATCTGCTGAACGGTAGCTACTACCAGCGGCAGGGCGATACCTACGTGGTGGTCCAGCCACCGGATGGCCCACCGGCCAGCGCCATGCGCGTTCTGGATTACAACGGCAAACGCTATTACGTGCAGGATGGTCACTACTATCAGCGCGAGATCAGCGGCAGCTACACTGAGGTGCCGCGGCCGTATGGGCTGTAAGCGCACAAAGAAAAACGGCCCGTCTGAGACGGGCCGTTTGTTATTCTGCTGCCGTTACTGCGCGGCTTGCGGATCGGTATCGTAATCCTTACAGCTCTGGAAGCCGTAGTTCATGACGCGACCGGTGTCGTTATAGCTCACAAAGTAAGTCTGCTGTTTGCCATCACGCTCACCAATCACGTAGGTCTGGCAGGTACCCCGTGCGTGAACCATGGTGATTTCGGTTGACGCCGGTCCGGCAATCTGGCGCACCTGTTCACGCGTCATGCCTTTTTTCACATCCTTCACCACAGGCTTAGTCACGTAGCTTTCCGCACGATCGTAAGTTGTACAACCAGACAGGGCTGCCAGCGTCATAGCGGCAGCGATACATCCCAGCACTTTATTCATCTTGTTGTTCCTCATACTTTGTCCATGTCCCACTAAGCCTGGAACATAATTCCAGATTTATCAACTCAATGGCGGTGCTTTCGGTCAGTTCTGAAGCGTCAGGATTACGTAAAGATGCTGTGTTGCCGTCACCGGCTCCGTATAATCGCGGCGCAAGATACATCTTAAAGCCAAAAATAACACAGAGGATCAATGACACCTGCACACCCTAACCGGCTGGTTTATGCCATCACGCTCGGCCTGCTCGCCGCGCTCGGGCCGCTTTGTATCGATCTCTATCTGCCTGCCCTGCCTGAACTGGCGCGCGACCTCGGTAGCGAAACCGCCACCGCCCAGCTAAGTCTGACCGCCGGTCTGCTGGGGCTGGGCGCCGGACAGCTGCTGTTTGGTCCGATGAGCGATAAGTTTGGTCGTATTCGTCCGCTGCTGCTGTCGCTGGCGCTGCTGTTCATCGCCTCGATTGGCTGTGCGCTGGCAAAGGATATTCACGCTCTGCTGGTGGCACGCCTGTTTGAAGGGCTGGCCGGTGCCGGCGGCGCGGTGCTGTCGCGTGCCATTGCCCGCGATATGTATAGCGGCCATGAGCTGACGCGCTTTTTTGCCCTGCTGATGCTGGTGAATGGCCTGGCACCGATTGGTGCGCCGGTGCTGGGCGGTGCGCTGATGACGGTGCTGAACTGGCGCGGCATCTTTGTAGTGCTGGGCGCGATTGCCGTGCTGCTGATTCTGCTGGCGCGCTGGAAGCTGCGCGAAACCCTGCCGGCCGAACGCCGTAGCCAGGGATCGATCTTCTCCGCCTGGGCGGCGCTCGGCCAGGTCATCACCCACCGGCCGTTTATGGGCTTCTGCCTGACGCAGGGCTTCATGATGTCCGGCATGTTTGCTTATATCGGCGCCTCGCCGTTTGTACTGCAGCAGATTTACGGCCTGTCACCGCAGGCGTTCAGCTTGTGCTTTGCGGCGAACGGTATTGGCCTGGTGATTGCTTCCCAGACCAGCGCCCGGCTCTGTCCGCTGTGGGGCGAATATCGCGTGCTGAAGGGCGGCCTGACGCTGGCGTTTGTCGCCTCCAGCTGCCTGCTGCTGGCCGGCGTGAGCGGCGCGCCGCTGCCGCTGGTGCTGGTGGCGCTGTTCTTCACCATCGCCAGTAACGGCGTGATCGCCACCACCGCGTCATCGCTGGCGATGCAGAGCCAGGGCCACCGCGCCGGCAGCGCCTCGGCGGTGATCGGCGTTGCGATGTTCTCGCTCGGCGCGCTCAGCGTACCAATCACCGGCCTCGGCGGCACCTCGGTAATCAGCATGACCGCCACCATCTTTGGCTGCTTTATGCTGGCCATCGTGATGTTCATGCTGCTGGCGCAGAAACCAAAAAGCGCCTGAATTGCCAACAGAAACACCGGACAACAAGCCGTTCGGCTTGTTGTTTTTCTGCGGAGGCGTTAGCTTTAGCACATGATTCGCATTGTGCCGTCAGGCTACCGACTTGAGGAGAGGTTCATGTCACTGCAGCAGGAAATCATTCAGGCCCTGGGTGTTAAACCGGTTATCGACCCGCAGCAGGAGATCCGCGTCAGCGTCGATTTTCTGAAGTCCTATCTGAAAGCCCATCCGTTTATCAAAACCCTGGTGCTCGGCATCAGCGGCGGTCAGGACTCAACGCTGACCGGCAAGCTGGCGCAGACTGCCATTACTGAACTGCGTGAAGAGACCGGCGATCACGACTACAGCTTTATCGCCGTGCGCCTGCCGTATGGCGTGCAGGCTGACGAGCAGGATTGTCAGGATGCGCTGGCATTCATCCAGCCGGATCGCACGCTGGTGGTCAACATCAAAGAAGCGGTGCTGGCCAGCGAGCGCGCACTGCAGGAGGCGGGCATTGCCCTGTCGGATTTTGTGCGCGGCAACGAGAAAGCGCGCGAACGCATGAAAGCCCAGTACAGTATTGCCGGCATGACCAAAGGTGTCGTGGTCGGCACCGATCACGCCGCAGAAGCAGTGACCGGCTTCTTTACCAAGTACGGCGACGGCGGCAGCGACATCAACCCGATTTTCCGCCTCAACAAAGGCCAGGGCAAACAGCTGCTGAAAGCGCTCGGCTGCCCGGAACACCTCTATCTCAAACACCCCACCGCCGATCTGGAGGACGAGCGTCCCGGTCTGCAGGATGAAGTGGCGCTGGGCGTGACCTATCAGCAGATTGATGATTTCCTCGAAGGCAAAACCATCGACGCCGACGCGGCGAAAATCATTGAAGGCTGGTATACCAAAACCGAGCATAAACGTCGTCCGCCGATCACCGTGTTCGACGATTTCTGGAAGAAGTAATCCCTGCGGCTTCCCGCTCCCCTTGCGGGAAGCCTGCCTCTTCACGTCCCCGCTGGCGAGAAAACGCGCACGCTGATATACTGTATGCACAACCAGTAAGCGGAGCGTTCTTTGGTCAGACGAGCAAACCGCCATCGCCTCGAATTTGATGCGGCGGCTATCTATCAATATCCCGAACATCTGCGTCAGTGGCTGGAAGGCTTGCCTAATCAGCCGGGCGTTTACACTTTCCACGGTGATAACGACAACCTGCCGCTGTACATCGGCAAGAGTATCAACCTGCGCAGCCGGGTGATGGCCCATTTTCGCACGGCGGATGAAGCCAGCATGCTGCGCCAGGCGCGACGCGTCAGCTGGATCCCCACCGCCGGGGACGTGGGCGCACAGCTGCTCGAAGCGCAGATGATCAAAACACAGCAGCCGCTGTTCAATAAGCGCCTGCGCAAAAACCGCCAGCTGTGCTCGCTGCAGCTGGGCGATGGCGCACCGCAGGTGGTTTACGCGCGCGATCTCGATTTCTCCTCCTCGCCTGACCTGTACGGGCTATTCCGCAGCCGCTTTGCCGCGTTAGAGAAGCTGAAAAGCCTCGCCGATGAGCTGCGCCTGTGTCACGGCCTGCTGGGATTAGAGCGCCTGCAGCCGGGGCGCGGCTGTTTCCGCGCGGCGCTTAAACGCTGTGCCGGTGCCTGCTGCGGGGCGGAACCGCTGGCGGCGCATCAGCAGCGCCTGCTGACAGGGCTGGAGCAGCTGCGCGTGGTGTGCTGGCCGTGGCAGGGCCCGGTGGGTATGGTGGAGCGCGGGACGGAGATGACGCAGATTCACGTCATCGATCACTGGTTCTGGCTGGGATCGGTCAGCAGTGAGCAGGAAGCGCGTCAGCTGCAGCGTGCGCGTCACGGCTTCGACCATGACGGCTACAAAATTCTCTGCCGACCGCTGCTGTCCGGCGTTTATCCGCTGATTGAGCTGTAACGCAAAACCGCCGACGCTGCCCAAAGCAGCGTGTGCAATGGACAACGTCGGCGGTCTCAAACCGGTGAGCTAAACGGCTTATTCACCATCAGCCGGCGGTGGCGGCATTTTCCCGTCATGCGGGCCTTTTTCTGTCAGACGTTTCTCAAAGTTGGCGTTGTACTGCTTCTTCTGGTCTGGCGTCAGCACGTTATAGATCTTGTTCTGGGTTTCCAGCATCTTCAGCGCATGCTCTTTCGCATTGGCGCTCATTTTGTCTGCCTGCGCTTCTGCTTTGGCACGGTCAAAGGTGTCGGATGCGATGATGCTGTGGTTAGCACGACGCTCTTCCAGCGATGGACGCTTCATGTCTTTGTGGCTGTCACGCAGGATGTCGCGAATCTGGGTTTTCTGCGCGTCGGTCAGGTTGAGGTCTTTGAACATCATGTCCATGCCGTGGTGGCGCATCGGCTTGTGCATCGGTTTTTCACTGCCCGCTGGCGGCGGCGTCAGGTTGTCAGCCGCAGCATGGACGATATTGGCGGCACCGAAAGCCATTGCGGTAGCCAGAAACAGGGAGGTCAGTTTACGCATAATATTGTCCTTACTTTTCAGTTTAATGACGACAGCCTGTGTCGCGTCTTCGGAAACAAGCATACGACGCTGAACGTCAACTACTCAGAGGCTGAGTAAAGCCCTGCAAGCATAAAAGACAGTTATCGGGCAATCATGGAGAGATTGCGAAGAAATGCGTGAGGAATTGCAAAAGAGTATGACGATCAAGGGGAAAGCGCAGGAATTAAGGAGGAGTGTAATGGCTTTGTCGGTTTTGCGGAAGGGAAAATGTCGTTAATTTGCGCACGTTCTCTGCTCACCCGTGACCTCTCCCGTCACAGGGAGAGGAGGGATTGCCGGGTAAAGCTTTCGATTACAACTCCAGCGCCTGGGTCTGCTCACTCTCCTCCACCAGCATCAGCCCGGCGCGCAGGCCCGGTGCCACGTTGGGATTGGGGAACAGCACATATTCACGCGCCTGCTGCACGTAATAGCGCCGCTCACCCTCTTCCGCCAGCAGCGTGCCCTGCGGGAAAGCCGTGAAGTTGAGAGTTTCCGGGCCCATATGCAGAACAAACTGTTCGCCGTGCCGGGTGATTTGCTGCGCCACGCGGTAATGGCGCGGCGTTTCGCGCACCGCCGGCAGCGCCTCACCGTACAGCAGCGCCGCCAGCGCACGCTGCACGCCGCTGAACTGAGTAAGATCGTTCTCGCCAAACGGCAGCGCCTTTCCCAGCTCCAGCGTACAGCTGGCTGCCGCGTAGTGTTCACAGCTGAAGTGGGTAAAAGTACCGCCCGGCGCACGGTGGAACACCAGCGCTTCCAGTTCGGCCGCTGCCAGCCAGTGTAAAAAATCCGCAGGCCACGGCTGGCTGTTGAGCGGCATCACGCCAAAGCGCGTATGCCACGAACCGCGAATCGCGGTGTGCAAATCGAGATGCCAGCGAATTTCGTGATCGAGGCACTCACACCAGAAGTTCTCCAGCGCCTGCTCCAGCTGGAGCGCGCGCTGCGCCTCCGGTACGTCGGCCACCTGTTGCCAACGGCCACCGAACAGCCGGTTGATATCATAATGCTGGTAGCGTTTGCCGCTGCGCAGCGCCGCCGGGTTGCCGAGGATCACCAGCAGGCGCACGGCCAGCGGTTTTTCCCCCTGCAGCAGCGGCGTCAGCAACAGGTTGAGGATCTCCACCGGGGCGGTCTCGTTGCCGTGAATCCCGGCGGAGAGGACCAGCGCCTGCTGCGTGGGCGTATGCGGTGTCAGGGATAGTATGCCCTCATCATGCCACTGCCAGTGCAGGTGGGCGTTACTGCCCTGCCGCTGCGCGGGCGGCCTGCCTGACAGGGTTTGCTGTAAAAAGTCCTGCATGTTCACTCCTTTCTGACACAGGGGGCAACACATTTGCCCCCGGCGTTAACGCTGAAACGCGTAGACACTGCCTAAGTCTAGCAGCTGTGTCAGCTCGTCCAGCGCGCTTCGCCCTTCGCTCAGCAGCTGCGGATCGGCCAGGTCGGCCTGCGTCAGGCGGTCGCGATAGTGACGATCCACCCAGTCATTCAGACGCGTAAACAGGCGATCGTTCATCAGCACGGCCGGATTGACGGCCTGACGCTCCGCCTCGGTTAACACTACGCGCAGACGCAGACAAGCCGGTCCGCCGCCGTTGCACATGCTCTCACGCAGATCAAACACCTGCAGCGCGCGAATCGGGCCGCCGCTCTCCACCAGCTCGCTCAGGTAGCGCCACACGCCGGGATGCTGGCGCGACTCTTCCGGCAGCACCAGCCGCATGCCGCCGTCCGGATGCTGTAGCAGCTGGCTGTTAAACAGATAGGTGTTCACCGCATCGGCCACTGACACCCGATCGCGCGGTACCACAACCGGCTGGAAGCCCGGCACCTGCGCCGCCAGCTGTTGCAGCAGCTGGGGCTGGTCGACAAACGCCTCTTCGTGGCAGAAAAACACCTGCTGATTGCTGACGGCGATTACATCATTGTGGAACACCCCCTGATCGATCACCGCCGGATTTTGCTGCGCGAACAGCGTGCGCGCGTCATCCAGCTGATGCAATCTCGCCACCGCCGCGCTGGCTTCACGCGTCTGACGCGCCGGATAGCGCGCCGGTGCGCTGCCCTGCTGCTGGCCGTCACGACCGTAGACAAACAGCTGAACGCCGGGCGCGCCATAGTCAGCGCCGAAGCGGTTATGGTTGGCTGCGCCTTCGTCACCAAACAGCGCCACCTGCGGCAGCGCGTCGTGTACGCTGAAGTGGCGGCCATCGCGGAAGATGGCGCGCAGCAGGTCGGCGGTTTCCGGCGCTTCAATCGCCCGGTGGAACTTATTGTTGAGGTTGGCAACGGTAAAATGCACTTTGCCGTCGGCGCTGTCGGCCGATGGCGAAACCGTGGCCGCATTGGCCACCCACATCGCCGACGCCGAACTGGCCGCTGACAGCAGCTGCGGTGCCTGCCGGGCTGCTTTGGCCAGCACCTGCGCATCGCTGCCGCTGAATCCCAGCTGGCGCAGCAGCGGCAGATTAGGCCGCTCGTGCGGAGGGATAACGCCCTGCACATAGCCCATGTCGGCCAGCGCCTTCATTTTCAGCAGCCCCTGTTTAGCCGCCAGCCGCGGATTGGAGGGCTGCAGCTGATTGCGCGTGGAGGCTTCGTTGCCAAACGACAGGCCAGCGTAGTGGTGCGTCAGGCCGACCAGACCATCAAAGTTTGCTTCAAACGCCTTCATGATGTCGCTCCTGAAGCAGCAAAATCGAGCCCTGGCGACAGGCTGCCCGGCAGCGCTAAGCTGCTGCTCTCCAGCGAGGCCATCGGCCAGGCGCAGTAATCCGCCGCGTACCAGGCGCTGGCACGGTGATTACCGGAGGCGCCCACGCCGCCAAACGGTGCCGAACTGGCGGCGCCGGTCAGCGGTTTATTCCAGTTCACGATGCCGGCGCGCGCTTCCAGCAGCAGCTGATCAAACTGGTCACGCTGCGGTGACACCAGCCCGCACGACAATCCGTAGCGCGTGTCGTTGGCGAGGCCAATCGCCTGCGCGTAATGGTCGTAGCGGATGACCTGCAGCAGTGGTCCGAACACCTCTTCGTCAGGCAGTCCGGCGACGCCGGTCATGTCGATGATGCCGGGCGTGATAATGGCGCTGTCGCGATCCGGCCAGCGCATCGCCAGCAACTCCTTGCCACCCAGCGCAATCCGCTGCTGCCAGGCAGCGAAGATCTGCCCGGCGGCGGCGGGCGAAATCACGCTGCCCATAAATGGCTGCGGTTCGGCATCCCACGCTGCCGGTTTGAGGCGCGCACTCACTTCGACCAGGCGCTGCAGGAAGGCATCGCCCGCCGCACCGCGTTTCACCAGCAAACGACGCGCGCAGGTGCAGCGCTGGCCGGCGGTAATGAACGCCGACTGAATAGCGATATGCACCGCGCCATCAATGTCGGCCGGATCTTCCACAATCAGCGCATTGTTGCCGCCCATCTCCAGCGCCAGCATTTTCTCCGGCTGGCCGGCGAACTGGCGATGCAGGTGATAGCCGGTGGCCGCGCTACCGGTAAACAGCAGGCCGTCAATCTGCTCCGCCTGCGCCAGCGCCTGGCCGGTATCACGTCCGCCCTGTAACAGCGCCAGCGTACCCGCCGGCAGGCCCGCTTCCTGCCACAGCTGCACGGTTTTCTCTGCGGTGGCGGGGGTCAGTTCGCTCGGTTTAAACAACACGCAGTTGCCCGCCAGCAGCGCCGGCACGATATGTCCGTTCGGCAGATGGCCGGGGAAGTTATACGGGCCGAACACCGCCAGCACGCCGTGCGGCCGGTGGCGCAGTGAACTCTCACCCTCCGCCTGCTCGCCGGTGCGGGTGTGATAGGCCTTAACCGAAATGGCCACTTTATTGATCATCGCCTGCACTTCGGTCAGCGTTTCCCAGCGCGGCTTGCCGGTCTCACGGGCGATGATTGCCGCCAGCTCGGTTTTATCCCGCTCCAGCAGACGGGCAAAGTCCTCTACCCGCGCCTGACGGGCAGCAAACGGCAGACGTGCCCAAGCCGGGAACGCCGCGCGAGCCGCCTCACAGGCCGCCGCTACCTGCGCCGCAGAAGCGGCGTTGCCCTGCCATAAGATCTCGCCGCTCACCGGATTGTGTTTACTCAGCGTCTCCGCGCTGCCCGGCTGCCATTCACCGTTGATAAAATGCGTCATGCGTTATTCTCCTCGCGACCCAGGGTAACCACCCGCAGCGAATCGCCATAGTCGCAGCGCAGCGCGGTGCGCTGCTGCTGATTAATCAGAACCTGTCCGGATGCGATATCGACCGGCAGCAGCGCCACGCGGAACTGCTGATAGTCGCAGTTCGCCACCAGACACAGCGGCCAGTGCGCCTCAGCTTCGCCCTCGCTGGCGGTCAGCACTCTGCTCTTGCGGATGGCGCGGATGCGGTCGATCTCACACTCCAGCGTCGGGCCGCCGTCAAAGATGTCGATATAGTTGAGATAGCGGAAACCCTCGGCTTCCAGCACCGCGCGCGCCGGCGCGGTTTTCGGGTGGACTTCGCCAATCACCTGCTGTGCCGCTTCCGACAGATAGTGGATATACAGCGGATGCTTGGGCATCAGTTCTGCGATAAAAGCTTTTTGCCCGGTGCCGCTGAGAAAATCGGCCTGGCGAAACTCCATAGAGAAGAAACGGCTGCCCACGCTGTCCCAGAATGGGGAATGTCCCTGCTCGTCGCTGACGCCGCGCATCTCCGCAACCACGTGCTTCATGAAGCGCTCGCGGAAATTCGCCATAAACAGAAAGCGCGACTTGGACAGCAGATGGCCGTTTTTACCGTCGCGGTAGTCAGGATCGAGGAACAGCGTGCACAGTTCGCTGCTGCCGGTGTGATCGTTACTCAGCGACAGCGTCGGCAAACTGGCGTAGACGTTCAGCTCTTTCGAGGCGTGCACCTGGGTACCGACGCGGAAGTTGTACCAGGGATCCTGCAAACCTACCGCTACTTCAATGGCGCAGATGCCGACGGCGCGATTGTCACTGCTATCCGCCAGTACAAACACGTAGCCCTGTTCAGCGCGCGGCAGCGCGTCCTGCCAGGTTTGCAGCGAGCGCTCAATGCGCGCCTTCAGCGTCTCGCTGTCAGCAGGCAGCGAGGTCAGACCGCCGCCGGTTTTCCCCGCCAGCGCCAGCAGCTGCGGCAGATCGTCACGTTCGACGGGGCGAATCACCATCATGATGTGGCTCCTTTGAGCACGCGTGCGCAGGCGCGTTCGAAGCGCGCCAGCCCTTCTTTTACTTCACGCTCGCTGATGTTCAGCGCCGGGGCAAAGCGCACCACGCTGGCACCGGCGATCAGAACCATCACGCCCTCTTCCGCCGCCGTCAGGTTGAACTGTTTGGCTTTACCGGCAAAATCGTCATTCAGTACCGCGCCAATCAGCAGGCCCAGGCCGCGAATCTCTTTAAACACCGGCAGCCGCTGGTTGATCTCCTGCAGCGCCGTGACAAACCACTGGTGCCGCTCGGCGACGCCAGCCATAAACTCAGGCTGATTGATCAGCTCCAGCACTTTACCGGCCACCGCACCGGCCAGCGGGTTGCCGCCGTAAGTGGTGCCGTGCGTGCCGACGCCCATCACCTGCGCCAGATCTTCACGCGTCAGCATCGCACCGATGGGGAAGCCGCCGCCCAGCGCCTTGGCGGTGCTCAGCACATCAGGCGTGACGCCGTAATGCATATAGGCATACAGCGAGCCGGTACGGCCGACGCCGCTCTGCACTTCATCAAAAATCAGCAGCGCCTGATGGCGGTCGCACAATTCGCGCAGTCCGCGCAGGAACGCCGGATCGGCCGGTAATACACCGCCTTCGCCCTGAATCGGCTCGACGATGACCGCGCAGGTCTGGTCATTAATTAAGGCCGCCGCCGAGGCCAGATCGTTAAAGGTGGCATGCTGAATGGCTGGCGGTAACGGGGCGAAATCGCGCGAATAGGCGGGCTGGCCGCCGGCTGAAACGGTGAACAGGGTGCGGCCGTGGAAGGCATTGGTGAAGGCGACGATACCGTTTTTTTCGGCACCGAAACGGTCGTGCGCCACTTTACGCGCCAGCTTCAGCGCGGCCTCGTTGGCTTCCGCCCCGGAGTTACAGAAGAACACGCGGTCGGCAAAGGTGGCATCAATCAACTGCTTCGCCAGGCGCAGAATCGGTTCGTTGGTGTAGCCGTTGCCGGTGTGCCACAGTTTACCGGCCTGCTCAGTCAGTGCCTGCTGCAGCGCGGGATGGGCATGGCCAAGCGCGTTCACCGCGATGCCACCGGCAAAATCGATGTACTCTTTGCCCTGCTGATCCCACAGCGTAGAACCCTCGGCACGCACCGGCACAAAAGCCGCAGGGGCATAAACCGGCATCATCCATTGATCGAAATCGTGACGTGAAACCTGCAGTGACATAGCCATTTCTCCTGCCTCACTTCGGGTGAAGCTTTTGTTTTAAAATTGTTAAAAGTTGCTGAGTTGCAGCTCGACTATAGAGTGCAGTTAACGTGCCAGCCAGAGGAAAAAATGCATAAATCAGGTTCGTTAACGAAATATCAATAAGTTACACCCTTTCGCTATGCACATTTAATGCATAAAAAGTGAATAACCATCCGATGACAGCGGCACCGCAGTAATTTATTTAGCGGATTTATGCATTCGCAAAATGAAATATTGCTTTTGTGATCGCACAGCGGATATTTCGCCAAAATGAGGCGTCTGCTGCGCCATTTTGGGGCGCACTGCGCTTAACGGGTGCAAGTGACAGTCCGGTTCAGGCATCGGCATGGTGCATGTCAGCCGTTTATTAGTAACAACTGATTAACTTATTTTGGCTACCTTGTGCCAGGCTGGCCGGTAATTAAACGTATTAAAGATCGGGATATTATTTAGCCTGAAATAAACCGACACAGTGCGTCAATGCGGATAATTTACGGGGTGACTATCAGCCTGCTTTGATTCATAAGCATTGAACTTTAAGGCATAGGCTTGTGCTATTTAAGGCAATAAAACGCTATTTTTATTAAGTCATATCCCTCTTACTTTAATCATTACTTATCAATAATATAAATATTAATCGTCGATTAAACGCTCACTTAATCATGATAAGTAAAAGCGATTCCCATTTCCGAATAATGGAATTGGCGTATGAAAATCGCACAAGTAGCCAATAAGAAATTATTTGTTACAACTATTGCACTACTGATCTTTATCCTTTTGTGTCATTTTCTTGTCACCCCACCAGGGGCTTAAAAAATTAAAAAATAACACAGGGTAAAAATATAAATGATGAAGCGCACTTTACTGGCAGCAGTCATGCCATTGCTGCTGGGATTTTCTGTGGCTCAGGCCGCTGAAATCTATAATAAGGATGGTAACAAGCTGGATCTGGTCGGCAAAATTAACGTGTCGCACCTGTTCTCCGATGACACCACCAATGATGGTGATACCTCATCGTATGTCCGTATCGGTTTTAAGGGCGAAACCAAAATTACCGATAAGCTGACCGGCTACGGTTTCTGGCAATCGCAGTTCAGCCTGCGTAACACGGAAGGTGCCGATGCGCAGGCCGGTAACAAAACCCGCCTCGGCTATGCGGGTCTGAAGTTCGCGCAGTTTGGTTCGATTGACTATGGCCGTAACTATGGTCTGATTTATGACGTGCTGGGCTATACCGATATGCTGCCTTTCTTCGGCGGTGATTCCGGTTATGTCGATGCTTTCCTGTCCGGTCGCTCCACCGGCGTGCTGACCTGGCGTAACAAAGATTTCTTCGGTCTGGTTAAAGGCTGGAACGTCGCAGCGCAGTACGAAGGCAAGAACGAGCGCAGCGACAGCGCGGCAATGCCAAACCTGGCGGTACGCCGCTCCAACGGTGATGGTTTCGCCCTTTCCACCTCGTATGACACCGACTTTGGCCTGAGCGCGGTTGCCGCCTATGCCAGCCTCAATCGCGTCAGCGCGCAAAACCTTGCCACCTACGGCAGAGGTGATAAAGCCGAACACTGGGAAACCGGGGTGAAATATGATGCTAACCAGCTCTATCTGGCGACCATCTACGGCGAATCCCACAACGCTACGCCAATCGGTAACAGCGGGTTCGCCAACAAAGCGGTGAATTTTGAAGCCGTGGCGCAGTATCAGTTCCTGAACGGTTTCCGTCCGTCGCTGGGCTACGTGAGCTCAAAGGGCAAAAATATTGAAAACGTCGGCGACGCCTGGCTGTTCAAATACGCGTCCGTGGGTGCCACCTACTACTTCAACAAGAACATGTCGGTCTACAGCGAATACCGCATCAACCTGCTGAAAGATGACAACGCGCTGCGCCTGAAAACCGACGATATTACCGCGGTCGGTCTGGTGTACCAGTTCTGATGATGATTTACCCTCATGGCATCCCGGCAAGTGTCGGCTGAGGATGCAGCAAAGGGCAGCTCCGGCTGCCCTTTTTCTCTGGTGCCGCGCTGATTATGGTGCCAGCAGGTCGAAGCGGTTTTCGCCCCCCTGCTCCAGCATCACCGGCGGCTGCACCTGCAGCGTAATCCAGTTGGAAGTCACGCGATTTTGCTTGCTGTCCTCCAGTGTCACTGACAGGCGATAACTGTTGTTCGCCTCAGGCGACGCATCCCACGCCGGCATAATGATACTCCAGCCCTGTGGATCGTTGGGATCGGCTCCCGGCGTCAGGCTCAGCGCCTGCGTATCGCCCTGCCAGCTGACTTTACTGATTGGATGAGCACTGCGGATCTGCAGTTTCAGCGGCAAACTCTCGCCCGCATTAAGCTGCCACGGCGGCGTGGCGAGGAATACCGACAGGGTTTTACGCTGGCGGAACTCCAGCACCGGCGTATTGCTGCGCGTGACCAAATCATAGCGGCTACCGCGCAGCGAACGCGCGGCGGCGACGTTATCCGGATTGAGCTGCTGACTGAGCGCCACGCCAAAGCGGTAATTGAGGCGTAAACCGAGCTGATCCTGGCTCTCGCCTTCGTTACTGGTTTTGCGGCTGGCCGATACGGTAACCAGCGGCACTGGCGTGTAGGAGACGCCCAGCGTCAGCGCTGAAGGATTGTGATAGCTGTTGCCGGAATTAAACAGATCGACATTGTTGCCGAGATACTGCTGCCAGCTGACCGACACGCCCAGCTGGCGGTAAAACGGCAGATAGCCCTGGGTAGTGACATCATACCCACGCGCCAGCCGCTGCTGCTGGAACGGGTTGCGATTGCGCCAGCCGGACAGCGGCGTGTAGTAGTTGGCGGATAAACGCAGGAAGTCGCTCCAGGCCTCGGTGCCCAGCGAAGCGCGCTGCAAGCCGCTGTCAAACAGCCGATCAACGAAGCCGTTATAGCCCAGCAGCCAGCTGCCGGCCACCCAGCGCTGTCCCAGCCCGGCATTGCCCACCAGCCCGTCATCAGTCTGGTGCACGCCCAGCTGGCTGAACGTGAGGTAATTGTAGCGATCGGCCCATGGCGTCAGCAGCGAAGCCCCGCTGCCGCTGAAGTTACCTTCCATATCGACGTTGAGATCGATCTGTGCCTGGCCATAAGGCGACAGCAGCGACTGCCCTTCATCCGCCACCCGGGTAGCAACCTCATCACGAAAATGGTTAAACGCCCAGATTCCGGCCTGCTGACCCAGCGTGGTATCGCTGTCGCTGTTCTGGCTGGCCTCGCCGATGCTTTTGGCAATGCCCGCCAGCTTTTTACTGAACGCCGACGTATCGTCCTGATAGCCCAGCGCCGGTAATCCATCAGCGATTTTCTGGAAACGTGCCGGATCGGCAAACGGTGTTGCGGAGACGTCGCTGTTGCCGGTGAAGGCCTGCGCAGGCGCAACGGCCACCAGTACAGGGGCCCCGAAGGTTACAGCAGCGAAAATTTTGCGGGTCAGAACCAATGGCAGCATAGCAAAAGAGTAGTCGTTTCAGTTTAGAATTTGAAGTAGCTCACAAAACTGTACGAGGTTACCTTAACATATCCTCGCGCCAACGTAGGACTTGTCTTGCTATGTTTCAGAATTTACGCCACCTAAGGGCATGCAGGGCGAGCAGACGGGAAAACACGTCGTGCGGTCCCCTCTCCCGGGCGGGAGAGGGTTCGGATGCGGGTTGAACACCCGCTCAGCATTAAAAACCTAAACTGTCCAGCAGGTCGTCAACCTGGTCCTGGCTGGATACCACACCTGGCGCGTTAGCATGGATCTGCGGACCGTTCAGCAGGCTGTTGCCCTCTTTACGGGCCGCCGCATTGGCTTCCGGCATGTTCTCCAGCAGTACCATCAGCAGCTGACGTTCGATCTCCTGGATCACATCCATCATGCGCTTGATTACCTGACCGGTCAGGTCCTGGAAATCCTGCGCCATCATGATTTCCAGCAGCTGCTTGTTGGTGTACGCCGTGTGAGACGGAACGTCGTCAAGGAACTGGCGCGTATCCGAAACCAACTCGCGTGCATCCGCCAGCTCGATCGGGTTTTCAAACCAGGCATCCCAGCGGCCTTTCAGCTGGGTGGCGCCGGCTTCCATCTGGTCCTGGTGTGGCTGCGCCGCTTCCACACAGTTCAGCGCACGTTCCGCTGCCTGTGCGGTCATCTGCACCACATAATCCAGACGGTCACGCGCGTCCGGAATCGCTTCTGCCGCTTCGGCAATGGCCTGATCCAGCCCCAGTTCGCGCAGGCTGTCACGCAGCATACGTGTCAAAGAGCCAATCCGGGCAATAATCTCGTGTGCCGAAGCTTCTTCAGTTGGTTTCGGAAGGTCGCTCATCACATCTCCTTACATACCCAGTTTTTCGAAGATTTTGCCCAACTTCTCTTCCAGCGTGGCGGCGGTGAAAGGCTTCACCACGTAACCGCTGGCACCGGCCTGCGCGGCGGCGATGATGTTCTCTTTCTTGGCTTCGGCAGTGACCATCAGCACCGGCAGTTTGCCCAGCGTGGCGTCGGCGCGAATGGTCTGCAGCAGTTCCAGACCGTCCATGTTCGGCATGTTCCAGTCAGAGATAACGAAATCGAAGCCGCCTGCACGCAGTTTGGTCAGGGCGTCGACGCCATCCTCGGCCTCTTCCACGTTATTGAATCCCAGCTCTTTCAGCAGGTTACGGACGATACGACGCATCGTGTTGAAGTCGTCCACTACCAAAAAGCGCATATTTTTATCAGCCATATCTACTCCTGTGTTGTCTTGTCCGGCAGGACCGGCTCGTTAAATTCGCAATGCCTGTCCGGCGCTAATTTTGGCCAGCATATGCTGGCTGATGTGGCCCAGATCGACCACTTCACTGGTGCCGCCCATCGCTATCGCTTCGCGCGGCATACCAAATACCACACAGCTGGCTTCATCCTGGGCGATGGTCCACGCGCCGGCACGGTGCATTTCCAGCATCCCGGCCGCGCCGTCGTTGCCCATGCCGGTCAGAATGACCCCCACTGCATTTCGCCCGGCGTTGACCGCAACCGAGCGGAACAGGACGTCCACCGACGGCTTATGGCGGTTCACCGGCGGTCCGTCGTTCAGTTTCACCACGTAGTTGGCACCGCTGCGCGCCAGCTCCATGTGCATCGCGCCCGGCGCGATATAGGCGTGGCCGGGCAAAATACGCTCGCCGTCTTCCGCCTCTTTTACGGTGATCTGGCACAGCTTGTTCAGCCGCTCGGCAAACGAGCGGGTAAAACCGGGCGGCATATGCTGCGTAATCAGCAGCGCCGGGCTGGTGGCCGGCAGCGGCTGCAGCACATGGCGAATCGCCTCGGTGCCACCGGTTGAGGAGCCGATGGCGATCAGCTTTTCGCTGCTCAGCAGCGGCCCCGCTTTCAGCATCACCGGCTGCGGCGTGGCGGCACGCGCATGCAGTTTGGCGCGCGCGGCGGCGCGAATCTTGTCGGCGATCATCTGGCTGTAGGCCAGCATGCCTTCACGAATGCCGAGCTGCGGCTTGGTGACGAAATCCACCGCGCCTAACTCCAGCGCACGCAGCGTCACTTCCGATCCTTTACCGGTCAGCGACGAAACCATCACCACCGGCATCGGCCGCAGGCGCATCAGTTTTTCGAGGAAGTCGAGGCCATCCATACGCGGCATTTCGACATCCAGCGTCAGCACCTGCGGGTTGTACTGTTTGATCAAATCCCGCGCTACCAGCGGGTCCGGCGCCGTCGCGACCATCTCCATATCGGGATGGCTGTTGATGATCTCCGTCATCAACTGGCGCATCAGCGCGGAATCATCCACGCACATCACGGTGATTTTGCTCATCGTCTTTCCTTGGTCAGTCCATAGACAGTCTGTCCACGCAGCCAGAACTCTTTACTGATCTGACTGAAGTTTTCCGAATGCCCGGCAAACAGCAGACCGCCCGGCTTCAGCAGGGGGACAAAACGGCGCAGGATTTGTTCCTGCGTCTCTTTATCGAAATAGATCATCACGTTACGACAGAAAATCGCGTCGAACGGCCCCGGCAATGCCCAGTCGTGCGCCAGTAAATTGAGCTGCGCATAGTTCACCATGTTGGCCAGCTCGCTGCGCACGCGCACCATGCCGGCGTGCGGGCCGGTGCCGCGCAGGAAGAAGCGCTGCAGCTGCGACTGCGATAAGGTGCGCAGCTCCTCCTGGCGATAAACGCCCGCTACCGCTTTCTCCAGCACCTGCGTATCAATATCACTGGCGTGGACGGAAAATTTCCCCGGTCCGGTGCCCAGCGTTTCTGCCAGCGTCATGGCAATCGAGTACGGCTCTTCACCGGTTGAAGCGGCGGTGCTCCACACGCTGTAGTTGCCGCTGCGTTTGCGCGCATGCTCTGCCAGAATCGGGAAGTGGTGCGCCTCACGGAAAAATGAGGTCAGGTTGGTGGTCAGTGCGTTAATAAACGCCTGCCACTCAGCACTGTTCGGGTCCTGCTCCAGCAGCGCCAGATAGCGACCAAAATCATCAATATTCAGCATGCGCAGCCGACGTACCAGACGGTTGTAAACCATCTCGCGTTTGTGGTCGGCCAGCACGATGCCCGCACGCTGATAGATCAGCTGGCTGATACGACGAAAATGTGTATCGGAAAGCGGCAGGCGCTGCACCATTTGTGAGAGCAGCGTCGTGGCTTCATTTTGATCCAATAACGTCGATTTCTTCATTTCGGGTCACCCGGCAACAAACTGATTAAATTGTGATACTGCGGTTGCTACTGTGCTGCCAGTGCACACCATTCACACGGGCCGCCCTGCGGCGGCCACAAGGGTTAAAAGGTTTCCCAGTTATCGTCAGCGCCACGAGCTCCTGCCGCTGGCGCCAGCGCCTGCGGTGCAGACGGACGCGCAATTTTTGGCGCTGTAGTTACGTTAACGGCCTGGGCGACAAATTCTTTACCAATATTGAACACCGCCACCGACTGTTTCAGTCGGCTGGCCTGATCTTCCAGCGCCGCTGCCGCCGTCGCGGACTCTTCCACCAGCGCCGCGTTCTGCTGGGTGACGCGGTCCATCTCGTTCACCGCCAGGCCAACCTGGTCGATACCGCGGCTCTGCTCATCGGAAGCCGAGGCGATTTCGCCCATGATGTCGGTCACGCGGGTCACCGCGTTGACGATCTCGCTCATGGTTTCGCCCGCGCTCTCTACCAGCACCGAACCGGTATTGACGCGGCTGACCGAATCTTCAATCAGGCCTTTGATCTCCTTCGCCGCCTGCGCGCTGCGCTGGGCCAGACTGCGCACCTCGCCCGCGACCACGGCGAAACCACGCCCCTGCTCACCGGCGCGTGCCGCTTCCACCGCGGCGTTCAGCGCGAGGATATTGGTCTGGAAGGCGATACCGTCAATCACGCTGGTGATATCGGCAATCTTCTTCGAGCTGCCGGCGATGTCCTTCATGGTACTGACCACGCCATCGACCACTTTGCCGCCCTGCAGCGCCGTTTCGGACGCGTTCAGCGCCAGCTGCGACGCCTGACGGGCGTTTTCCGCGTTCTGCTTCACGGTGGCGGTCAACTGCTCCATGCTGGCCGCAGTCTGCTCCAGCGATGCGGCCTGCTGTTCGGTACGCGAAGAGAGATCGTTGTTGCCCATGGCGATTTCGCTGGCGCCGGTGTAGATGGCGTCCGAACCGTCGCGCACGATGCGTACGGTGCGCGCCAGCTCCTGCTGCATGTGCTGCAGCGAACTGAGCAGGTCGCCCATTTCGTTGCGCACGCTGAGATCGACCGGCTGGGTCAGATCGCCGCGCGCAATATGGCGGATGTGCTCAATGCTCTGCTGCAGCGGACGGATCAGCGCCGTACGCATGCCGCTCCACACCAGCGCAATCACCAGCAGCGTCACCAGCAGCGTACCGACCACCAGCATAATCGCGTGTTGGTAAGCGCTCTCGTTGGCGTCAATGCCCTGTTTTGCCAGCACAATGTTGTAGGCGAGCCAGGCGTTGTAATCCTTTTCAAATTTGTCCTGAAAACCCTGCGTTGGCTGATCGACAAAGCCTTTAAAGTTACCGGCACTGAGAAAATCAATCAGCTCGGCCAGCGCCCCGCGAAACGCGTTGTAGTTGGCCTGCAGCGTCAGCACGTTCTCCGCGCTTTTGCCCTTTTCCGACAGGTTAGCGTTGAACTCGGCAAAGCTCTGATCGGCGGTTTTCAGCTCCGTATTGGCCAGCGCCACCAGATCTTTTACCGTGGCACCGGAGCCGGCCTGCTGACTGTCCAGCAGATAGCGGATACCGGCACGGTTCAGCGTGTTACGCGCCTGTACCAGCGAAACCCATGAGGTGCCCATCGCCCGCTGCAGGGTGCTAAGACGTTGGTTGTACGCAAAATTATCTTTATCGGCTTTCACCGTTGAAAAAAACATTCCTCCGGAAAACAGCTGCAGTAAGGCAAATAACGCCAGCACGCACAGCAGGCCGGATACCACTCGAACACGACTAAACATAAACACCTCATTAATTGGCGGATCGCTGGTGTTATCGGCGCGCAGGCGCGGATCTTTATGTGAGGTGAAAGGGGTAAGACCAGCAGCAAACCGGTGAAGGGCCAGCCATGCGACCCTCTCCCGCGGCGGGAGAGGGGACGATTCAGGCAGTGATTAAAACGTTTCCCAGTTTCCGTCACTCACCGGGGCCGCAGCGGCTTTGCGCGCCGCGGCGGTGTCGTGGTCAGCGGGGGACGCACAGGGGCCGCTGCCGACGCGCGCGGAATGCGGAACACCGACACCGACTGGCTCAGGCGGCTGGCCTGCTCCTCCAGCGAGGCCGCGGCGGCGGCCGACTCTTCTACCAGCGAGGCGTTCTGCTGCGTGACGCGGTCCATCTCGGTCACCGCCTGGCCCACCTGGTCGATGCCACGGCTCTGCTCATCCGAGGCCGAAGCGATTTCGCCCATGATGTCAGTCACGCGCGTCACCGCACCGACGATATCCTGCATGGTGTCACCTGCGGTGCCGACCAGCTGCGAACCGGCGTTAACCCGGCTGACCGAATCGTCAATCAGTCCTTTGATCTCCTTCGCTGCCTGCGCGCTGCGCTGCGCCAGGTTACGCACCTCGCCCGCTACCACGGCAAAACCACGGCCCTGCTCGCCGGCGCGCGCCGCTTCGACCGCCGCGTTAAGCGCCAGGATATTGGTCTGGAAGGCAATGCCGTCGATCACGCTGGTGATATCCGCGATCTTCTTCGAACTGCCGGCGATGTCATGCATGGTGCGCACCACGCCTTCGACCACATCGCCACCTTTGCGTGCGGTCTCCGACGCGCTGAGCGCCAGCTGCGAGGCCTGCCGGGCGTTCTCGGCGTTCTGCTTCACCGTGGCGGTGAGCTGCTCCATGCTGGCTGCGGTCTGCTCCAGCGACGCCGCCTGCTGCTCGGTGCGCGCCGAGAGATCGTTGTTGCCGGCGGAGATTTCGCTGGCGCCGGTAAAGATGGCGTCCGAGCCGTCGCGTACGTTGCCGACGGTGTGCACCAGCGACTGCTGCATTTCATGCAGACTGCTGGCCAGCTGGCTCATTTCGTTACGCCCTTCAACGGTGATGGTCTGCGTCAGATCGCCTGCGGCGATATGGCGAATGTGGCCGAGCAACTGATGCAGCGGCTGAATCAGCACCGTGCGCAGGCCAAACCAGCAGGCGACGATTACCGCGATCACCATCACGGCAACAATCGCCAGCAGCCACATCATGGTGTGGAAGGCACGCTGGTTCTGCGCCACGCCCTCAGCGGCTAAAGCACTCTGCGCGCTGCGCCACTCTTCATAGGTGGCTTTCATTTTGACCTGTTTGGCTTCAATGTTCTGATCAAACATGCCCTGCAGATCGTTGGCTTTCAGCCGGGCCAGCATCGCCTTCAGGCCGTTATTGAATGCGGCATAATCCGCTTCCAGCCGGTCGCGCAGCGCATCCGGCAGCCCCGGCGTCGCCGGCAGATCGTAATAGCGCTGATAGTGGCCGGCCGCGGTGTCGAGCTGTTTCTCCGTCTGCGCGATCAGCGCATTAAGCTGGCCGCCGTTGGTTTGTGATGCCATGCTGCCCTGCATGCGCAGCATGGCGCGGTTGAGCACGGTACGGGTCTGGTTGAGTTCAATCCAGGCATCGGACATGGCAGCGACGTTATTACTTGACGTTTGTGCCACAGCAAACGCCTCTTTATCTTTTTGTAATGCCGACCAGAACAGCCCGCCGGACAGTAATTGCATAGCACCGAACACCAGCAGGACTGCGATCAGGCTGGTGACGACATTGATTCGTTTTAACATGGTGTCTCCAAAAAGGGGGGTTACGCCCTGTTTATCGACCGCTGCGCTGAATATTTGAGAGGGTTTACCGGACTTTACGAGGGATAATGCTGAATTAAAGCTTTTTTACAGCGTTTTATAAGTAAAGAAAGCAGGCGATGAGGGAGCGGCGCGTTGTCCGCTCCCGTTTCAGCTTAGAACGTTTCCCAGTTGGCGTCGCTGACCGGCGCGGTCAGCGCTTTGCGTGGCGCACTGGCCTGCGGAGGGGCGATCTGCGGATGGCGCACGCCCGTGCTGCTGGCAGGCTGAGCGCCACGTGGAATGCGGAACACCGCCACCGACTGGCTGAGACGGCTGGCCTGCTCCTCCAGCGAGGCCGCCGCCGCCGCCGACTCTTCCACCAGCGAGGCGTTCTGCTGCGTGACGCGGTCCATCTCGGTCACCGCCTGGCCGACCTGATCGATACCGCGACTCTGCTCGTCCGACGCCGAGGCGATCTCGCCCATGATGTCGGTGACGCGCGTCACCGCATTGACGATTTCGCCCATGGTATCGCCCGCCGTGCCGACCAGCTGTGGGCCGCTGTCAACGCGACGCACCGAGTCTTCAATCAGCCCTTTGATCTCCTTCGCCGCCTGCGCGCTGCGCTGGGCAAGGTTGCGCACTTCACCGGCCACCACCGCGAAGCCACGGCCCTGTTCCCCGGCGCGCGCCGCTTCGACTGCGGCGTTGAGCGCGAGGATGTTGGTCTGGAAAGCGATACCGTCAATCACGCTGGTAATGTCGGCAATCTTCTTCGAACTGCCGGCGATATCGTGCATGGTGCGCACCACGCCTTCCACCACTTCTCCGCCTTTCTGCGCGGTTTCCGATGCACTGAGCGCCAGCTGCGAGGCCTGCCGCGCGTTCTCGGCGTTCTGCTTCACCGTGGCGGTGAGCTGCTCCATGCTGGCCGCAGTTTGCTCCAGCGACGCCGCCTGCTGTTCGGTACGCGCCGAGAGATCGTTATTGCCGGCGGAGATTTCGCTGGCGCCGGTAAAAATGGCGTCCGAGCCGTCGCGCACGTTGCTGACGGTGCGCACCAGCGCCTGCTGCATCTCCTGCAGCTTGCTCGCCAGCTGGCTCATTTCATTACGTCCTTCGACGGTGATGGTCTGGGTTAAATCGCCCTGCGCAATGTGTTCAATGTGCTGGATGCTGTCGTTGAGCGGCTTAATCAGCACCTTGCGCAGGCCGAACCAGCACAGCACGATCACGCCCACCACCAGCGCCAGTACCAGCCCCAGCAGCCACATCATGTGTTCGTAAGCGGCGCTGTTCGCCGCCACGCCGGCCGCCGTCAGACGATCCTGATCGGCGCGCCACTGGGTGTAGTTTTCCAGAAAGGCACTTTGCGTCGGGGCCACCGGTACTTTGCCGGCTGCGGCGGTATCGTTGTGCTGCAGTACCTGCTGCATCTCAGCCAGTGCGCTGGCGTAAGCTTTATAGGTCTGTTCCAGCTGCTGATTGAGCTGCAGGTTCTGGCCCGGCGTGTCCGGCGTGTTTTTAAACAGCGTGAATTTGTCCTGCGCCGTCTGCTGGAACGTCCTGCTCTGCCCGAACAGCGTACTGATGTCAGCTTCGGTGCCTGTCAGTTTACTGGTGGCAATACGCAGCTGGATGCGCGTCAGGATCACGCGGCTTTGGTTAAGGCTCATGTAAGCATCATTGATGGCGGCAATGTTTTTGCTCGCCAGCTGAGAGGTATTGAAACTTTTTTTGTCGTCACTCAGCGCTTTAAAAAACAGCGAGCCGGAAGCCAGCTGCAGTACGCCAAACACCAACAACACCAGCAACAGGCTGGTCACAACGCGGATTTTCGTAAACATAGTTTGCCCTGGGAAATGAAGAAAAATCGTGCAATACAGTTATCGACCTGGCGGCGGGAATATTGAGCGAGGGCAGGAAATATTTGTGGGCTTTGCTATTGATTTATAACGATTTAATAAAGGATGTAATAGTCACGGGCCGCATCAGCGACCCGTGACTCTCTGCGAACGATTATGCGCTACGCAGCGTATCCACCAGCGCCATCTCTTCACTGCTCAGCAGTTTTTCGATGTCGACCAGAATCAGCATACGCTCGCCCAGCGCACCGAGACCGGTGAGGTACTCGGTCGACATGGTGACGGCAAATTCCGGTGCCGGACGGATCTGATCCTGCGTCAGCGACAGCACGTCAGACACGCCATCCACCACGATGCCGACCACGCGATGCTCAAGATTCAGCACGATCACCACGGTGTTTTCGTTGTACTCCACGTCCGGCTGCGAGAACTTCACGCGCAGGTCGATAATCGGCACAATCACACCACGCAGGTTAGTCACGCCCTTGATGAACTCCGGCGTGTTAGCGATACGCGTTACCTGATCGTAACCACGAATCTCCTGCACTTTAAGGATATCGATGCCGTACTCTTCGTCACCGAGGGTGAAAACCAGGAACTCCTGGCCGACGGTTTCGCCGGCGATTTTCGTCACGGTTGCCATGTCAGTCATTTTTTTACCCTTTCGTTATCTGTTACGCTGCGGCACCGGCCACACGCTTCTCACGGTTCAATGATTGCAGTGCCGATACGTCGACAATCAGCGCAACGCTGCCATCGCCGAGGATGGTGGCGGCGGAAATGCCCGGCACTTTGCGGTAGTTGCTTTCCAGGTTCTTCACCACCACCTGATGCTGACCAATCAGCTGATCGACCAGCAGCGCATAGCGACGTCCTGCGCTCTGCAGGATCACCACGATGCCCTGCGTGGCGTCGGTTTTGGCGTTCTGCACGTCAAACACGTTCCACAGCTCAACCAGCGGCAGGTACTCGCCGCGCACTTCCAGTACACGCTCGCCACCGGCCAGCGGTTTCAGCTCTTCAGCCGTGGGCTGCAGTGACTCCATCACCGCGTTCAGTGGCAGGATGAACACTTCGTCTGCCACGCGCACCGACATCCCGTCGAGGATCGCCAGCGTCAGCGGCAGCAGAATGCGAATGGTGGTGCCTTTGCCCTGCTTCGAGGAGATTTCGACGTGACCGCCCATCTCCTGGATATTACGTTTCACCACGTCCATGCCGACGCCGCGGCCTGATACGTCGGTCACCTGCTCGGCGGTCGAGAAGCCTGGCGCGAAGATCAGCATGCCGACTTCTTCATCACTCATGCTGTCGCTGACCGGCAGGCCGGACGAGAGCGCTTTCGCCAGGATACGTTCACGGTTGAGGCCGGCACCGTCATCGATCACTTCGATGCAGATGTTGCCGCCCTGATGTTCCGCTGACAGCGTCAGATTGCCGACCGCCGTTTTGCTGGCGGCCAGCCGTTTTTCCGGGGTTTCGATGCCGTGGTCGAGGCTGTTACGCACCAGGTGCGTTAACGGATCGATGATGCGTTCGATCAGGCTCTTATCCAGTTCGGTTGAGCTGCCGAGCAGCGTCAGTTCAACCTCTTTGCCCAGCTTGCTGGCCAGATCGCGCACCAGACGCGGGAAGCGGCTGAACACGTACTCCATCGGCATCATACGAATCGACATCACCGATTCCTGCAGGTCGCGGGCGTTACGCTCCAGCTGACCCATGCTGTTGAGCAGGTCACCATGTGCCACCGGATCCAGCGCACCGGAGCGCTGCGCCAGCATCGACTGGGTAATCACCAGCTCGCCGACCAGGTTGATCAGCTGGTCAACTTTTTCCACCGCCACGCGAATACTGCTGGATTCGCTGCTTTTGGCGGGCGCGGCCGCACGTTTGCTTTCACGCTTCACCGCCGGGGTAATGTCGGTGACGGTCGCCGTTTGCTGCACCGGCGCTTCGGCTTCAGCCTCAGCGACTGGCGCGGCGGCAACGGCGGCGGGTGCGGCGTCCTGCGGGAACTGAATCTGCGCTTCATCAATCACGAAACACAGCACCGCCACAATATCGTCTTTGCCGACTCCGTCGATGGTGGCTTCCAGCGAGCTGGCGCCTTTCACCACATCGGTCAGGGTGCCGAGGTTGCCCAGCTCTTCCAGCAGCAGATCAGGCTCTTTCTCTTTCAGATTGATCAGCTGCAGGCGCAGGCCGCTGCTGGCAGGTGCGGCAGGTGCTGCCACGTCGGCGAGCGCCACCACCGGTGCGGCGGCTTGCGGGGCTATTCCTTTGGCTTCCAGCGCCAGCTGGCGCAGGGCTTCACAGATGTAGTTAAAGCTTTCTGCGTTTGGCTCCTGCGCGGTTTTATAGGCATCGAGCTGTTCCTGCATAATATCTTTGGTTTCCAAAAACAGGTTGATGATGTCGGTGCTGAGCTGCATTTCGCCACGGCGCGCACCATCCAGAATGTTTTCCAGGATGTGGGTGGTTTCCTGTAAAACCGTAAAGCCAAACGTACCGGCTCCGCCCTTAATGGAGTGGGCGGCGCGGAAGATGGCATTCAACTGCTCGGAATCGGGCTCCTGGGGATCCAGTCCCAACAGGTGTTGCTCCATATCCGCTAACAGCTCATCGGCTTCATCAAAAAACGTCTGGTAAAAATCGCTGATGTCCATGCTCACGGGATCACCTCGGCTGTGAGGGTTGGTCTGGTGTCACCGCGCTGGCGGCGGGCGGTGCCGCTGCCGGCGGATTCGCCGCGGCTGCCGGTGTGGCCGGTGCTGCGGTAGAACCCGTGGGGGCAGTTGGCGCCGCCGGACCAGCCGGTGCGGTAATGCTAGGTAAAATCTGCGCCGGGTCACTCACCTGAACGGCATCGCTCTCGGCATTCTCTTTTTCAATCGCCGCTTCGGTGTCATGGTTCAACACCAGCAGGCTGATACGACGGTTCACCGCGTCGTTGGCGCCGCGGTTTTTCAGTTTCATGGTGTCGGCCATACCGACCACGCGCAGCATTTTGCCGCCGTCCAGCCCGCCCGCCACCAGCTCACGGCGTGAGGCATTGGCACGATCTGCCGACAGTTCCCAGTTGCTGTAGCCGCGATCGCCGCTGGCGTACTGGAAGTCATCGGTATGGCCGGACAAACTGATTTTGTTAGGAATATCATTCAGCAGCGGCGCAATGGCGCGCAGGATATCGCGCATGTAGGGCTCCACTTCCGCGCTGCCGGTTTTAAACATCGGGCGGTTCTGGCTATCGATAATCTGAATGCGCAGCCCCTCTTCCACCATGTTGATGATCAGATGCGGACGCAGCGCTTTCAGGCGAGGATCGGCCTCAATCAACTGGTCGAGTTTTTCACGCAGCCGGTTCAGGCGAATGTCATCCAGCTGGCGCTTTTGCGCATCCATATCGACCTGTTTTTGCACTTCGCCTTTCTTCTGCGTCGGATCATCGCCGCCGCCGGGAATCGGACTTTCGCTGTCGCTGCTACGCTGACCGCCGGTCAGGGCGACCTTGAGCGGCGTTTTAAAATATTCGGCAATCTGCACCAGCTCCTGCGGATTGGCGATCGAGATCAGCCACATCACCATGAAGAACGCCATCATCGCCGTCATAAAGTCGGCATAGGCAATCTTCCATGAGCCATGGCTGCCTTCATGCTTTTTATGTTTGCGCCGTTTGACCAGCACAATCGGGCGATTACCGTGCTTCATGAAGGCGTATCCGAAGTCTGCTTAGCCGGGTTTTTCGCGTTACGTACGTGCTCTTCCAGCTCGGTAAAGGACGGACGCTCGGTGGAATACAGGGTTTTACGACCAAACTCGACGGCGATCTGCGGCGCATAACCGTTCAGGCTGGAGAGCAGCGTGACTTTGACGCACTGCATCATCTTGGTGGTTTCCGCGCACTTCTGGCGCAGCACGGAAGCCAGCGGCGAAATAAAGCCGTAAGCCAGCAGAATACCGAGGAAGGTTCCCACCATGGCATGCGCAATCAGCGCGCCCAGTTCTGCCGCCGGGCGGTCCGCGGAGGCCAGCGCGTGCACCACGCCCATTACCGCGGCGACGATACCAAACGCCGGCAGGCCATCACCGACTGCCGCTAAGCTTTGTGCTGGTACTTCGCACTCGTGTTCATAGGTTTCGATCTCTTCATCCATCAGGGCTTCGATCTCGAAAGCATTCATATTTCCGCTCACCATCAGACGTAAATAGTCGGTAATAAAATCCACTAAAGGTTTATCGGACAAAATACGCGGATAGTTAGCGAAAATTTCGCTCTGGCTGGGATCTTCAATATCGCGTTCCAGCGACAGCATGCCCTGCTGACGTGATTTCGCCATCAGGCGATACAGCAGTGCCATTAAATCCATGTATACGGCTTTGTTATATTTTGAGCCGCGCATTAACAAGGGCAGCGCTTTTAGCGTCTTTTTAATCGATTTGCCGTTGTTGCCCACCAGAAACGCACCAATGCCGGCGCCGCCAATAATCAGCAACTCCGACGGCTGGTAAAGCGCGCCCAGATGGCCGCCTACCATCATGTAACCGCCCAGCACGGAACCGAGGACTACGATATAACCCACAATAATCAGCACAAAAACATCCTTACGTCCGTAACGTGTTGGTGGAAGTTAAGCCAGAGAGCCGCAGGTGTTATTCACAGGGTGTGGGCAAAAAAAAAGCAGCGGTATTAACCGCTGCTGGATGCTTTCCACGATGCGAACAAACTTAAACGGCGCGTTTAACCTGTTCATCCAGCAGTTGTGGAAAGGTATCGGCAGAATCTGCAGAAAGTTTACGTCTTTTTACGGCACGTGATGGCGGCTGGCACAGGCTGCAAACAAAGCTGCCCGGCGGCTGATGCGCGTGGTTGATGAAGCTTCCGCCACAGCATTTACAGTCAGACAATTCCAGCATGCCACTTTCAACAAATCGCACCAGGGTCCAGGCGCGGGTCAGCGCCAACAGCGGGCCCTCGTCCGATTGCGGACACTGCTCAAGATACAGGCGATACGCTTTGATAACCGCCTCTACGCCACTGCTCAGCCGGGTTTTCAGCAGAAACTGCCAGGCGTTGCAGAACATCGACGCATGAATATTTTGTTCCCAGGTCATGAACCAGTCGGTAGAGAATGGCAGCATGCCTTTCGGTGGTGGTGCACCACGCAGCTCTTTGTACAGTTTAATCAGGCGACCGCGGCTCAGCTGGGTTTCACTTTCCAGCATCTGCAGTCGTGCGCCCAATGTAATCAGCTCCATTGCCAGCTGAATATCACGCGCTTCCTGAACGATACTTTTTTCGGTCATTATACCGCCCTCTTTTTAGCAGAGACATCATCTTTCGATGCGCTGCGCAATAAACGGCTGGATAATAAAATACCGGTGTGGATTTGCTGCAAATCATCCACACGTGATTCCTGCGTTAAACGGTTAATAAGATTGTGATCGGTAAAGCGGAACTGGCAAACCAGTTGATTGGTTTCCGCTAATTTTACCATCTCAGGTAAAGTCAATTGCTGCAATGCATCCGCCATTGGCTCATCGATACCTAAACGAAACATTGCTGAAGCTTTTTCCTGGTTTATCAAACGCTGTGCAAGCAATAAATATGACAGATTGATGTCATATATGTGTTTTAGTAATTCTGATGTACCCATTTTTTTCCATCCTGATAGACGCGACATATATACGGCCACAGAATTATGTGTTCTATGGTTCGGGTTGCTGGTTGGTAAATCTAAAGATGGCAAAAAATAATCAGGCATAAGCCAACGCGTACTGAACTGTTTCACTTCCCACCGGGATATTGATCAGTAGTAGTCAAAACTCCAGGCCAATCTTTTCTTGAGTTGTAACCATCTTCCGTGACGTCTGCTTACAGTTTTTTAAGACTAATCCGAAAACAAGGCAAATCTATATCGTCTGATTTCGACATACAACGTGATTGGTATGAAATTTTAGATAAAGTGTGATCTGCGTCACACTTTTAAGGCAAATTTTTCAAGTGAAGCTTCAGTAATGCTTTTCTGTTGTTCTTTTTTTGAGCGATTTTGAAACGTTTCGCTAATATTTCACAGGAAAAGTCTGAATTTTGAAGTGTGTCGCAGATCGCCGCCATGGGACGATCTTTTATCTGCTACGTTGGCTTTAGGCAAAGACAAGACCCCGAAATAAACCAAAAAGGCAGCATAAAACACCAAAAATCGCTGTAATTATTCGCTTTTAAATTAATCACTTACAGGGAATATTGCCACACAGGACTAATGGCGCTGTGCTAGCGAAGCGTGAAGAGTGGATGCGGCGCGCTTGTGGTGTGTAAAGAGTTTGTAGGGAGGGTTTAGCGAGTCACAAGGGATGTAACAGCACGTTACATTAGCGATATGAATGAATTGACTAACTAACACACTGATGTATTAGAACTATCGGCCTGGCCAGCCAAATCTTTAGGGTCGGAAGAAAAAATTCAGCGTTTCAGTGCTTAACTGGCTTAATTTTAACCAATTCGTGCGTTTTTTGGTGCCGGGTCAGCGGGTTAGCGCTTAACAAAATGAAATCGATTTCATCCGGCGAGGGTGTCGCGTGAAAACGCTACGCAGCACGGTCCTGCCTGCGTCGTCTGACGGATACCTCTCCCGCGTACGGGAGAGGCATTGCCTGAGGGGAAAATCGCGCCTTGCGGGGCTAATTACGCCAGCTTCTGAAACGTCGCGACCTTGTTATCGCTACCGTGGCTGGCGCTGCGCGCCGGCAGCGTGTTCAGATCGTTCAGGAAGCTTTCGCGCCAGTGCGAAATGTCCTGCTTACGCAGTACGGCCATCATGTCGTTATAGCGCGAAATACGCTCGGTGCGCGGCATGGTCAGTGCGCGGTCCAGCGCCGCCGCCACATCATCACGATCGTACGGGTTGACGATCAGCGCAGAAGTCAGCTCGTTAGCCGCTCCGGCAAAGCGCGACAGCACCAGCACGCCCGGATCGTCCGGATCCTGCGCCGCGACATACTCTTTCGCCACCAGGTTCATGCCGTCACGCAGCGGCGTAACCAGCCCCACGTCGGTCAGGCGGAAAATCTTCATCAGCAGGCGGCGGTCAAAATGCTGGTTGAGATAATAGAGCGGCGTCCAGCCCAGCGTGCCGTATTTACCGTTAATGCGCCCCGCTTCCGTCTCCAGCTGGTGACGAATATCCTGATAGGCCTGCACGTCGCCGCGCGAGGTCGGCGCAATCTGTGAGTAGCGGATTTTGCCGCGGTGCTGCGGGAAGTTTTCCAGCAGTGCCTCATAGGCAAGGAAACGCTCCGGCAAGCCTTTGGAATAGTCGAGACGCTCACAGGCGATGATATTCTGCAAATCGCCCAGCTCACGCTTCATCGCGGCCATCTTCGGTGGCAGCGGCCCTTCCGCCATCTCTTTAATGCTGTCCGGCTCGATACCGATAGGGTAAACCTCGGTCATAAAGGTATTGCCAAAGGCGCGATGCTTCTTCTCGCCTTTATTCTGCAGCTGCGTCAGCTGGCTCAGGCTGTCGAGAAACGCCACGCGATCGGATTCTGTCTGGAAACCCAGCAGATCGTATTCACACAGCATTTCCAGCAGTTCCTGATGCGGCGGCAGCGCATTGAAAATTTCCGGCGTCGGGAACGGGATATGCAGAAAGAATCCGATTCGGTTATTGATGCCCTGTTTACGCAGTTCAGCGGCAAACGGCAGCAGGTGGTAATCGTGGATCCACAGGATATCGTCCGGCTTGATCAGCGGTTTCAGCCGCTGCGCCAGCAGGGTATTCACGCGGCAGTAACCTTCCCAGGCTTCACGCTGGTACTGCACCAGATCGAGGCGATAGTGGAACGCGGGCCAGATCACCGTATTAGAAAACTGGCAGTAGTACTGATCGTAATCGTTTTGATTGAGGGGGAATGAGGCATAGGTAATGCCGTCTTGTTCGATCTGGGTAAGTTCCTCATCTTCTTCACCGGAAAACTCACTGATCTCTCCGTTCCAGCCAAACCACAATCCTCCGGTGGTCTGCAGCGCATCCAGAATGCCGACGGCGAGACCGCCTGCGTTGGTTTTGCTTCCATCAGGAATAGCGATACGGTTAGATACGACGACTAAACGACTCATAACCTAAACTCCTTACCGACGTTGTCATGTTCTAGTTGTAATAATAGTTGTTCCAGCCAGTGCCAGACTGCTGCCACATCGGGCAGACGATAGCGCGCCTGGCTTGGACCTTCACCGACCTTGACCGAGATGCCATGCATGGCATTGACTGCAAGAAAGCCTTTCTCATCGGTCAGATCGTCGCCCACAAATACCGGAATGCGACCGGTAAATGGCGCTTCCTGCATAAATTCGCGTACCGCAGCACCTTTATCGATGCCCTGCGGTTTCAGTTCCACCACGCATTTACCTGGCTGCAGCGCCAGCGCCGGAAAGCGGGTTACCGCCTCTTCGGCCAGCTGCATGATGGCGTTTTCATACTCTGGCGCGTTGCGGTAGTGCAGCGCAAAGGCCATACCTTTTACTTCCAGCAGCGTACCGGGCCACTGGTCAAGGGTCTGCTGCAGTTCAACCTGCAGCGTTTGCGCCACCTCATCGGGCAGCGACTGACGATGCAGATGTCCGCTGGCATCGCGGCGCTCAGCGCCGTGCACGCCCGCTGCCGGGGCTTCCAGCGGCGCGACCAGCTCATCCAGCTGGCTGATCGGACGGCCGGAAACCAGCGCCAGCGCGCCGTGACTTAAATTAGAAATTTGTTGCAGATGCTGGCGCACCGATGCGGGGATGGAAACCGACTCGGGCTGCGACTGAAGCGCGGCCAGCGTGCCGTCAACATCAAAAAAGAAGGCGTAAAGTCCGCCACTTAGCGACGGCAGGGTGCTGTTCTCATTAACCGCAGGGGTCACGTCTCCTCCTGTATCTGAACGTAAACGGGCAGTCTGTTCGCAGGCAGGCAGGAAGTGAGGAGGTTTTTCCGTAAACACGGGAATCGAAAGGGTAACGCTCCAGAACTAAACGAAATTTTCATCAACACTGCAACCGCACTACGAACATCGGCAACATTAAGTGTAGACAACAATTGAAGTTTCGCCAGACGGGCGCACAGAGTGCTTAGCGAAGAGTGCACTTTTCAGCGGTTTGCGCGGCAAAAAACTGAATTCTGCTGTTTTTCATACGCTTCGCTTTTTTTACCGCGGGCAGACTTGATCATAGCAAAAACCGCCTGATACTGTATATAAAAACAGTATCTATGGAATGTTCGCTATGACGCGTTTCTTTTTGCCACAGCTTTCACCGCCTTCGCGCTCCCGCCCGCTATTCCTTGACGCGGTGCACGGCGGTTTCCCCTCGCCCGCTCAGGACTACATTGAGCGCCAGATTGATCTCAATGAGCTGCTGGTGACCCGCCCCAGCGCCACCTATTTTGTGCGCGTCGAAGGCGACTCGATGCGCGATGCCAATATCCGCGAAGGCGACCTGCTGGTGGTCGACAGCTCACTCAATGCCCGGCACGACGACATCGTGATCGCCGCCATTAACGGCGAGTTCACCGTCAAACGGCTGCAGACGCATCCCTGCATCCAGCTGGTGCCGATGAATCCGCGCTATCAGCCCATCCGGCTGCGTGAAGAGGAGGAGTTAGAAATTTTTGGCGTAGTGACGTTTATTATTTACGCCGCACGCATCCAGCGTTAGCGCATCGTTTCGGCACGGATCATCTCAATCAGCCGGCGTAAACCTGGGTGCAGCTGGCGACGGTCGGGGTAATACATCACCAGCGGTTCGTCTTCGCTGCACCAGTCCGTCAGCACGCGCACCAGCTGCCCGCTCGCCAGCTGCGCCTGTACGTAGCGCTCCGGGCAGTAGCCGAGACCGTAACCGCCGGCGACCGCATCAATAATCATGTCGCTCTCATTGAGCGTCAGCGTGCCCGGCACATCGACCTCATACGTCACCTTGCCCTGCGCCAGCGGCCACTTATACAGCGTGCCATTGCCAAGGCGCATGCGAATACAGCGATGGTTGCGCAGATCGTCCGGATGCTGCAGCGGCGGCGCGTCGCGCAGGTAATCGGGTGACGCCACCACGATCCAGCGCAGTTTGGGCGTCAGCGGCATGGCGATCATATCTTTCGGTACGCTGGCGCCGTAGCGAATCCCGGCGTCATAGCCGCTGCCGATGATATCCACCAGATTGTTATCCACCGTAATTTCCAGACTGAGCTCCGGATAGGTCGCCATAAAGCGCGCCAGGATCGGTCGAAACAGCAGCTGCCCGGCATCACGCGGGATGTTCAGCCGCAGGCGGCCGCTGGGTGATTCGCGATACAGGTGCAGATCGTTCAGCGCCAGCTCAATCTGCGCAATGCCGGTTTCCAGATGGCGCAAAAAAGCGGCACCGGCGTCCGTCGGCACCACCGCCCGGCTGGTGCGGTTGAGCAGGCGTACGCCAAGACGCGCTTCAAGACTGCGCAACGTGTGGCTGATGGCCGACGTGGTGACCCCGAGTTCCAGCGCGGCGAGGCGGAAACTCTTGCGCCGGCAAATCAGCAGAAAAACATTCAGATCGGCCAGTTCATTACGTTGCAGGGCGGGCATTTTCGTGTCTCCTGACTCATTGCCTCGTTGAATCTGATTCAACTTCAGATGAGTTATCATAGCGAAGCTGCCGTACCGGACGCTATGCGCGCGTGGCATGGCAGGCAAAACGTCACTGTTAACCCCGAGCTCATGATGCTGCCCGAAGACCGAAAAGACGCTATTTATCGCTACCTGTTTGCGAAACGATCGGCCACCATTCACGAACTGGCCACGCTGATGGCGGTGTCGGCGATGACCATCCGCCGCGATATTAAACTCATGCAGGACGCCGGCCTGGTGGTCGGCATACACGGCGGCGCCAGGCTGCCTGCCGTGGTCCATCAGGCATTGCCGTATGTGGAGAAGGCGCAGCTGAACGTGCACGCCAAACAAAGCCTTGGCCGCTATGCCGCATCGCTGGTACAGGATGGCCAGGTGGTCTACCTCGATGCCGGTACCACCAGCTATGAAATTGCGCGTGCGTTAGGCGATAAGGCAAGTCTCACCGTGCTGACTAACGACTTTACGATTGCCGCCTGGCTGATGCGCCACAGCCACATCACGCTATTTCATACGGGTGGCAAAGTTGATAAACGGCATATTGCCAGCGTGGGTGCCATGGCGGCGACCGCCCTTGCCGCGTTCAATATTGATCTGGCTTTCCTCAGCGCCAGCGCGTGGGATGTCACGCACGGCCTCTCGACACCCGACGAAAACACCTTGCTGGTGAATCAGGCGGTGCTGGCCGCCTCAGCGCAGCGTTATCTGGTGGCTGACAGCAGCAAATATGGTCGTTACAGCGTGTATTCCGTGTGTAAGCTGCAGCAGCTGGACGGTGTGATCACCGATGACGATTGCCCCTGTGCTGCCGTTGAAGAGATGAAACAGCGTGATATTCGTCTGCACCGGGTAAATCGCCGCGGCTGAGCGGCTCTCTGCGCATCCCGGTAAAGGTCATTAATTAAAAAGGAGGCGCGAACGCCTCCGGTGGCTACAGGGAAATCACATCAACTATTTATTATGGGGCACGGTTTACGGCGTAGGGGCGACTTTAGGATTGGAGCTGAACCAGCCGCGGCGATCCTGCCAGTTGCCATATTCATCCACAATCGCCCCTTTACTGTTGGCCATCAGGAAATGATAACTCTCCAGTTTTTTCAGCGACAGCGTTTCGCCCTGATGCTGAATGACGACATTGTGGCTTTGCACCGGACCAAAACTTTTCGGCGTCGGCGGAATATCCGCTGATGCGGCGCCAATTTCTGAGAAGTTATATACCCAGCCATCGAGGACGCGCCATGATTCATGTTTTGCCGGACGTGCCGGCGGCGCGCTAATCGGCATGTGTCGATGCTCCGGAATCATCTGGTTCGGCAGCAGATACATGGTCATAGCGTAATAACCGTAATCCAGATTATTGACCCAGGTGATGCTGGCCAGGCCAACATGCTGATAATCGCCCAGCCCGAAATCATTGACCCACAGCTGCTGGCGCATGGCCGGCGTCAGCGTATGACCATAAGAGGCGAGCAGTTGCGCTATTGCATCTTTCGCCACCTCTTTCTGGAAGACGCCATTTTTATAGAAATCTTTATTGGTATAAACGTGATGCGGCTGAGCCGCAATGGATGCGGTGGCATTGAGCGCCAGTAAGGCCGCAGCGAACGCCAGAGCAGGTTTTGTCATAATTCACCTCCTGTTTATGACAGCCATGTTGATGCAAATAAAAATTTCACCGGCCGGTAAAACGCAAGGGTGGCCAGCGCGGAGAACAGAGTTGCAGATGGCGATGCGGAGGGGAAATTCATTTAGAGAATCGGATCTATCTAATTATCAGATACGGCTGTGCTTTTTTGTGATTATTAACAAATAATCACAGGCTATTCTGCCCGGTAAAGCATCCAGCTGCTGACGGGCACAATTTATCTGCTGCTAAAGAAATTCTTAAAATGTTGGTTGCGCTCGCAATTGTGACAGGCGCGCGGCCAATTGTGTTTGACCTGCTTTTCACATCAATGCACACTGGCGGGCGTGAAAAACGGCAGATGAAGAGCCAAGAGATGTTGCAGAATTATAGTCAGCGCGTCCATTTCTATTACTGCATTCTGGTTGCGTTAAAACTCTATGTGAACAGCAAGAAGTCCGGCGGCGTACGCGGGAAAAATAACTTTTTGCTGAAGTGGTTACGCAACGCGCAAAACAACACCATCTTTCATCCTGATATCACCAGTGAAATTGAATGGCTGCGCGGCAAAATTATCAGCGCCGGACCGGATGCCGATTTAGAACCGATGCTGCAATACGTTTACGAGACAGCAAAACGCGCCGAAACGCTGCGTCTCGGGCCGTAATCGCACGGGCTGCGCATTGCATTACCCCTGTCTGCAGGCAAAAAAAAGGGGCAACGCGCCCCCAACCACTACAAAAATTTCATCCCTGACGCCCTGGTGCGGGTTCCCTTCCGGCTGGCGCTAATTCTCTTCGCACTGGCTACGCGTTACAGGGTTAGCACCAGCACGCTGATCAATAACCAGCAGCCCGCGCAAAATGCGCCCGCCGCCACCCAGGTTAACGCCCGGGTATTTAAATGACAGATATCGCGTTGCCAACGTTTAACCGGCTGCATAACCACTCCTGAAAATTTATTCTCATTATGCCTGGCAGAGGATTGCCGTGAACTGGGGATAAGCTTGTCACGTATTAATATCCCTGACCATCGGATGTGCTTACCGGTTATGTAGGCGCAGGACTACAATCCATTAATTACCGCTTATATCACCGTCGAGACGAAAAATGCCGCAGGTGTGCAGATCGCAATAGCGTCGTTTTCGCGCCGTTTGTCATCCGGAAATACGGTTTCATATCGTTTAGTTTTCCTAAAAAACAGGCGCAGATTAAATCGTTTTTATTTACCCCCGCTCAGGGTTATTAATAAGCACACCGGACGCGATAATTTGCAGATGATAAAGGGATGTGGCGTGACCAGTCTCTTTATGCACGGCCTGACCGCGCTCAGTGCCCTTTCTCAGGGTGTAAATTACGTTAGCATTTAACTTTGGATTCAATCATCAATGAAAACCCGTCTGGCCGTTATGGCCTCTGTTGCTGCGATATTATTTTCACAGCAGACATTAGCCAAAAATCTGTGCACCCTGATTGTTGACGCTGAATCAGGCAAAGTCCTGCTGGAGAGTGGCAACGACTGCAGTAGAGAAGTCACACCCGCATCCACCTTTAAAATAGCCATCAGCCTGATGGGATTTGATGCCGGCGTGCTGAAAAATGAAAAGGAACCCGCCTGGGATTACCAACAAGGATACCCGGACTGGGGCGGTAAAAACTGGATGAATAAAATCGATCCTACGGCGTGGCTAAAATATTCGGTCTTCTGGTATTCGCAGCAGGTTGTAAAAAAAATCGGACAGCATCGCTTTGAAGACTATGTAAAGGCGTTTGCTTATGGAAACGAAGATGTTTCCGCCGTTGACGTCAGCGCCCCCGGTCAGAATGGGGTGTGGGTTATGTCATCCCTGCAGATCTCACCGGTTCAGCAGATTGGCTTTTTAAGGAAAGTCGTTAACCGTGAGCTGCACGTAAACAAGCATGCCTATGACATGACAGATAATATTACCCGCTACGACGTCAGCGTTAAGGGCTGGACGGTGCACGGCAAAACAGGAACCGGCTCACCGGGGAAAAATAATCAATACGATCCGCACCATGCCTATGGCTGGTATGTCGGCTGGGCGACCAAAGGCAGGAAAAAAATTGTTTTTGCCAAACTGATTCAGGATGAACAGGTGTTAACGCCGAATGCTGGCCTGAGAGCACGTGACGAAGTGTTGAAGCAGATGTCGGCGGTCATTGCGCCATGATGGCATAACACACGGATGCCACGGATTTTTATTAACCTCCCGGTTTTCATGCGGCTGACAGATTGCGGCGAGGCCCTTCATTATGAAACTGACGGTTAGCCAGCCGATGAAGTGACCTCCGGACCGCCGCTTATCTTTCTTTACGCAGCGTCGTCAGCAGTGACTGCGCAGCAACAGAAGACTGACCGGATGGCGAACACACCAGACCAAACTGACGCTGAATCGCTGGCCTGCGCTACTGGCGTATATGGCACGGATCAATGCGCGCCCTGCTGTGCAGGCGGCACTGATGGCAGAGGCGTCTGAGTGAGACTGGCAGACAGAGTTTTGTGCCAGCGACCAGGCTCTGTCTGCAAGGTTAGATGTCAGTGTTATTGTGACCACGGCGCGCAGAAAGTTATGCTGTGCGCGCCAGGCTATGAAGCCCGCTATTGGGCCCGCGTGGCAACATCAACATCGAACCTGTGCTGTTTTGAGGACACTGACATGCCCCCTTCTTTTTATCAGTTTTCGGCCACCAGCCTGACCGGTCAACCTATCTCTATGGCCGACTACGCTGGCAAGGTGGTTCTGGTGGTGAATACCGCCAGTCATTGCGGCTTTACGCCCCAGTACGCCGGCCTTGAAGCGCTCTATCAGAAATATGCCGCACAGGGTCTGGTGGTGCTTGGCTATCCCTGCAATCAATTCGGTAAGCAGGAACCGGGAAACGCTGATGACATCTCACAAACCTGTCATGTTAATTACGGGGTGAGCTTCCCGATGTTCGGCAAAGTCGAGGTTAACGGCAGCGCAGCGCACCCGCTATTTCGCTATCTGAAAGCGGAACTCCCCGGCGTGCTGGGCGGACGGATTAAGTGGAATTTCACCAAGTTTCTCATCGGACGCGACGGCCAGCCGCTGAAACGCTTTGCACCGATCACGTCCCCGGAAAAAATGGAAGCCGCGATAATCGCTGCACTTTAAGGTGGAGCGTTGCCGGATTCGCAGCATTAATTTTAGAGCACGGCGGAAATTGATAGCATCCGGCGGGAGGCTGGTTAAGTCGGGCGCCTTTCCGCCCATTTCAGCATGGCATCAAGAGCAGGACAAAGTGCCTGTCCCCATTCAGTGAGTCGATATTCCACTTTCGGTGGCACCTGAGGATACACCATCCGCGACACTATACCGTCGGCTTCCAGCTGTCTCAGTTGTTGCGCCAGCATCTTCTGCGAAATACCGGGAATTAATTTTTCAAAATCTGAATAGCGCTGTACTTTGCCGTCGAACAGATGAAAAAGGATGATTAATTTCCAGCGCCCTTCCAGCAGTTGAATAACCTGCGCCACTCCGCTTGCGGCTGATTCCGGACTGTATAACTTACTCATCATTCAGTAACTCACTTTTTTGTGCGTACTTGTCAATTTAACAGTCTATGTGGAATATGACCGTACTGTAAACAAAGGGAGTACAGGTCTATGCCATTTACATTACTGCTCGCTATTTATGACGACTTCGCGCTCAGCAAGGGTGGCGATATTGCCAGCATTACTGATTATTGTACTGCCACATCAACAGACCGGAGATTCTCCAATGCCATGTGATCTCGATTTCCACGGTAAACGCATATTGGTCACTGCGGGTACCAAAGGTGTGGGTAAAGCGGTAGTTGGGCTATTCAAACAGCTGGGTGCAACAGTATTAACAACCGCACGCCACGCATCTGCAGAATGTAGAGCAGACGCTTTCGTAACGGCAGACCTGACCACGGTTAAAGGGTGTAACTCAGTCGCGGAAGCCGTTCAGACACATCTGGGAGGCGTCGACATCATTGTTCATGTGGCTGGCGGTTCTACTGCACCCGGTGGTGGCTTTGCAGCATTGGGTGAAGAGGAGTGGCAACAGGAGCTCAATCTTAATCTGTTGCCCGCGGTACGTTTAGATCGTGCGCTGTTGCCTGCCATGCTGCAGCAGGGGGGCGGAGTGATCATCCATGTCACTTCTATCCAGCGAGAACTGCCCTTACCAGAATCAACCACGGGTTATGCAGCAGCGAAAGCGGCGCTGTCAGCCTACAGTAAAAGCCTGTCGAAAGAGGTTGCGTCGCAGGGGGTTCGGGTGGTTCGCGTGGCACCCGGCTGGATCGAAACCGAAGCTTCCGTGGCCATGGCGGAACGGCTGGCGCAGCAGGCAGGAACAGATTACGAAGGCGGTAAGCAGATCATCATGAAGGCACTTGGCGGTATTCCGCTGGGACGCCCTTCTCAACCCATTGAGGTAGCAAATCTCATTGTCTTCCTCGCATCATCTTATGCTGCCGCGATCACCGGTACTGAATTTGTCATCGATGGCGGCACTATTCCAACGGTGTAGTCAGATATCCTCATCGATCCATTCTGGTAGCGATCCGGATATTTTATACACCTTAATAAGGCGCCAGCGGCTATTAGATCAAGCCATGTGCGATATCGACCTGGCCGCTATGTGATATTCCCCGGCTCTTTGTCGCTAATATCCGCTCCTCGCTCATGGCGAATACACAGTCCGCCTGGTGGCAGAAACGGACATGAATAGCGAAAACCAAGGATGATTATTTGCGCACAAATCAGGGCTTCTTTGGCCGTCCATTGAAAAACGTTTATGACGCTTTTTCATTTACCGTCATGATAAAGTTCAGCGTGTTTTCTCCCTGGTTTGCATAGAAGTGTGGAACATCGGTTTTGGCTGTAACGGAAAATCCCGCCGTTACCTGAAATACACTCTCTTTCACGCCAAGCGTGAGGGTTCCGGATTTTACGTGCAGTAGCTCCAGCGTGCCTGAGGTATGCCCGGGTGATTCAAACTTTTCGCCTGGCCGCATTTCCCACAGCCACAGCTCAAGCATATCGGGTCCACCTGAGCCGGCCAGCAGCCTGGCGCTTCCCCCTTTGTCTCCTGTCCAGAGTTCGGGGATGTCCGTATCAGCGATGATGTGCACATCTGGCCTGGCGCTGACATCAACAAAATCCGCCACGGACACGCCCATGGCAGCAGCAAGCCGGCATAACAGCGCAATGCTGGGATTAGCCTTGCACCCTTCTATCTCAACCAGCATCCCCTTACTGACACTGGCTTTGCGGGATAACTCATCGAGAGAAATTTTTCTTTGTTTACGAAACTGCTTAATCCGCAGGGATACGGCTTCATTAACCGTGTTGACATCTGCGCCGGCGAAGGTCACTAAATTGACTTTTTTGGTCATTGGTCGCTATTATGAAATAAAATGGTCATTACAGGATTATCGCGTGTTAATCGTATCTGCGTCAATTTCCCCTGAAGTCTATCAAATCGCCCCCGGTTTTCGGGCGCTCAGCATCAGTGTACAGGCAGCGCCTGTCGTGGATCCGCACGTCGGGGTAACGGCACTGAAGGCGGCCTGTGAAGCGGTGCTGTCAGATTCCCCCGCCTGGGCTGAATCCCATCTGGCCGCATGGGCAGGTGTGTTTCAGAAGTTTGGTGCCAAACCAAAACGCACGCCCTGTTCTGCTGATGCGCTACGCAAACGCGTGCTTCGCGATGGCACCCTGCCCGCGCTCGATCCGGTCGTTGATCTTTATAACGCTGTCAGTCTGCGTTATGCCGTGCCCGTAGGGGGAGAAAATATTGCCGCGTACCGGGGTGCACCTCGCCTGACGGTGGCAACAGGCACGGAACCCTTTGATACCATGAAAGAAGGGGTTATGGCGGTGGAATATCCTGCGCCTGGCGAAGTCGTCTGGTGTGATGATGCCGGCGTAACCTGCCGTCGCTGGAACTGGCGGCAGGGAATCAGGACTCGCTTAAGCGTTGAAGCGCAACACATGTGGTTTATTCTGGAAAGTCTGCCGCAGATGCCGCCCGATCAGCTGCATGAAGCCGGAAAGATGCTGACCGACGGCCTTGAAGAAATGATGCCCGGACGGCAGTGTAACGTCACCCTCATCGGCGAGTAACACCTTTAACTCAGTTCTGGAGACTCTGCATGTTCACCGGCTTGTCTGCTTTCCCGTTAACGCCTGTCACCGCGCGTGGTGTCGATGAACAGGGATTCACGAAGATCCTGGCTCGCCTGACGGCAGCCCGTGTCGATTCTTTGGGGGTTCTGGGTTCAACCGGCAGCTATGCTTACCTGAGCAGGGAACAGCGCAAACGCAGCGCAACGCTGGCCCGTCAGGTTGCCGGGGAGATTCCCGTGATGGTTTGCGTGGGTGCTATCAGTACCGATGCCGTACTGCATCTGGCTGAAGATGCGCAGTCCGCAGGCGCTGCTGCGCTGCTGCTGCCGGCGATGAGTTACCAGCCGCTGCGTAATGAAGAGGTGTATGCCCTCTTTGAGACGGTTACCCGACATGCTTCAGTACCGGTTTGTGTTTATGACAACCCCGGCACCACGCATTTCCGCTTTACCGACGAACTGCTCGGGCAGCTGTCGTCACTGAAAGGGATTCGCTCAATTAAAATTCCGGGAGTACCGGATACCCCCATCGCTGCAGCTGAACGCGTCGCTGCATTACGACAACATCTTCGTCCTGGCGTGACCCTGGGTATTAGTGGTGACGCCAGTGCCGGGCTGGGGCTGAATGCCGGTTGTGAAGTCTGGTATTCCGTTTGTGGCGGTATCTTCCCGGAAACCGCCAAACAAATTACGCAGGCCGCAGCCATTAACGACGCTGAACACGTTACTGCCCTAACTCACCGCCTGAAACCTTTATGGGATTTGTTCCGTAAGCATGGCGGAAGTATCCGCGTGATTGCAGCGGCAGCAGGCATACTGGGGCTGACCGATGCCGACTGTCTGCCCCGTCCCCTGTTACCCTTATCGGCCGCAGAGGTGGCAGAAGTAGCAGCAGTGATAGCCGCTCTGGACCTGAAGTAACGCTCCGGCGGAATCGGTCCTGCGCCGGGCAGTTGAATATCTGGCAGGACCATAACCTTAATTATGGTCTTTGATCATTAACGCCGCTGGCCGGGTGGGTTTACTCACCCGTGCAACGCGTGAGGTTGTTATGACTGCTTCCCGCTCAAAGCGGAACCTTATCCTGCCAGCATATCTGCTTTGTGCCAGGCGCAGACGTTATTCATATTCCATCATTTCAGACAGAGAAGTTTTTAGATAACGCTCCAGCAGACCTGCACAAATTCGCGTTTCATATGACATCATGCCAGCCGGTGGATGGAGCAACCAGGCGTTAAAAGGCGGGATCGGATAGTGACTTAAAATGGGGATGAGCGAACCCTGTGCAATTTCATTTCTGCATACCGGAAATTGCAAAACACCAATGGCATGTCCTGCTAATAAATAGGAGAGTACACTTCTCCAGTGCGTGGACTGAAATTTAACGTTGACGGGAACATTAACGAGTTGGGCTTCAGAGGTGAGCATTGGAATGCGATTACTGGCAAATACACCAGAAACAGCAGCAAATGGATAATCAGCCAGCGCATCCGGAGAGCGTGGATAACCGATTTTAGCCAGCAAAGATGGAGAGGCCAGCAACACTCTGTGCACGCTACCAAGTGGACGTGCGACAAAAAATCCTTCTGAGATCTCTCCCAGCCTCAGGGATATATCCACCCCCTCAGTGACGGGATCGATGATACGGTCGTTAAAAATGACATCGATCTGCAGCTCCGGATGTTTGATCTGAAGCTGTAACAACGCAGGCATCAGCAAGCTTTCTCCGGCAGAAGAAGGCGCCGCGATACGGATTTTGCCTTGCAAAGCCTGATTTTCTTCATTCACAGAAAGAGCGTGCTCTGCCGCCTGAATCGCTGTTTTACTTCGCTCATAAAACACATTACCGCTATGTGTCAGAGACATATTCCGCGTGTTGCGCCTTAGTAAACGCGTACCAAGATGTGCTTCCAGTTTTTCAATTCTTTCACTGACGGCAGGCTGGCCAATGCCGAGATCGCGGGCTGCAGCCGACATGCTGCCCCGCTCAACCACCCTGATGAATATGCGCATTGCAGAGAAGAGATCCATGTAGCGATTATATTGGTTTTGCCGATAAATGTAATTCGATACAGGTATCTACTGCTCTTCTACGAGATGATGAAAACTCATCGTTCAGGTAAGGATTCAGCAAATGTTGATCTATAAAATTGATTTTTAAATGGAATACAACCATGTCAGATATCAAACTTTTCATGTTCCAGTCAGGAACGCAGCAATGTAAATATCAGCATATTCGGATGAATCAGGGCGCAGGCGAACGTTATGAAATTCCGGTTCCCTGGTTTCTGCTGACCCATCCGGAGGGTTTTACCCTGATTGACGGTGGTCTGGCTGTAGCAGGATTGAAAAACCCTGCTGCCTATTGGGGAAAGGGTATAGAGCAGTTTAAACCGGTGATGTCAGAAGAACAGGGCTGTCTGGAACAGCTTAAAAGGCTTGGCATCGCTCCAGAGAAGATCCGCTATGTGGTGCTGTCCCATTTGCACGCTGATCACACTGGCGCAATCGGTCACTTCCCCCATGCCACTCATGTGGTTCAGAAGCGAGAGTTTGAATATGCCTTAGCTCCTGACTGGTTTACATCGGACGCCTATTGCCGACACGATTACGATCGTCCTGAACTCAACTGGCTTTTTCTCAACGGATTGCCTGAAGATAACTATGACCTTTACGGTGATGGCACGATAAAGTGTGTTTTCACGCCAGGGCATTCCCCGGGGCATCAATCTTTTCTTATCAGCTTACCCAGCGGTAAACATTTTATGCTGGCGATTGATGCGGCTTATACCTTAGATCATTACCATGAGAGGGCGCTCCCTGGACTGATGACGTCAGCCACGGATGTCGCTCAGTCCGTCCGAAAACTGCGTCAGCTAACCGAACGATTTAACGCGACATTAATACCCGGTCATGACCCTGAAGAGTGGGGAAAAATCAGGCTTGCTCCAGCCTGGTACAGTTGAATTATTGCTCACTCATTCTTTTACATATTAAACCCGGGTCCGCGATGCCCCCCCGATGAAGCAACGGGGTCATTCAGCCTTTAGCATTTTCGTGCTGGCACCGGTGTTCAGCGCCAGCACGGCAGCCTCTAGGATTTCACCGGTTCCGCCAGCGTTATGATAAACAACTCACTGTCCGAGCTGGCTTTATCCAGCGGTTTCACGCTGATGGTGGTGGCAACCGGCTTACCATCTACCGTCAGCCTGCCCTGGTCGTTGACCCGATAATCCTTGCGCTTCTTACCTTCCACCGGATTTTGCAGCACCATTTTCACGCCGAAGTCATTGTCATTGATGACCGCCAGCGTGTTGCTGTCGATCAGCGCCAGCCCTTCGGCCTTCTCCTGCTGCCAGCCGAGTTGACGCAGATCCACCACCCGCGTTTTCGTTGCCAGCACGATGCCGCGCTGCGCCAGCGTTTTTGCGTCGTCAAACTCTGGGTAGTCACCGGCCTTATCGAATGTGGCCAGATCGGTGGCCTGACTGAGATCCACCTTATAGATAAGGTTACGCATCGCGTCGTCTTTGTCACTGCCCTGCTCAATCAGCAGGATGTGCTGATTATCGATCGCCACGATATCGCCAATTTTCGCGTCGCTGTTTTTACTGTACGCCTCGCTGTCGATAGGGTAACCATACATCGCGGTTTTACCGGTGGCCGGATCGAAGCTCACCAGGCGGGTAAAGCGTGCCTGCTTTTTACTTTTCCCGTTGATATCCAGCGTACTCTGCACCGCGGCGATGATGCGTCCATCCGGCATGCGCGTGATCCCTTCAAAGCCACGATTTGGCTGGCGCCATTTAAGAACGTTCGGCAGACCACCCGCGATCGATTTTTCCCCTTCCATGGCCTGCGGCCCGTGAATCGCCAGGATCCTGCCCTGCTTATCAACGTTAATCAGGAACGGACCATACTCATCGCACAGCCAGTATCCGCCCTTCCCGTCCAGCGTAATGCCTTCCGTATCCAGACCCCGGTTATCGCCCTGCAGCACGTGCAACTTATCGCTTAGCGCGATTTCATTGGTTGACCCGATGACGCCATTCTGCAGCGGCAAGCCGTTAATATTGCCCTTTGCGTCGTGCAGCGGTCGGGCGTCCGTCGCCTGCGCTTTGCCGTTCTTCACCTGGATATTCATCAGCAGCGGCGCGAAGTCCGGCGTGACGAAAATTTTCGACTCCTGTTTACCCATGTCAGGCGAGTCGGCATTCGGTCCGCGATCGGTGACGGTCACAAAGTTGAGCGTATCTCCCTGCCTGCCGGTAAACAGCAAACCGGAACCGATGCCTACCGGCAAACCCTCCGGAAACGCGCTGGCGAACGCACCGCTGTAGCTGACGCGCGTCCTCTCAGGAAAAGTGACGCTATAGTGTTCGGTTGGCGGCTGCGCCGCCAGCGTGGATAACGAGAGGGTACAACCGAGAATCAGGGGAAGCGTTTTTCTTTTCATATTATTCATGTCCATACAGAGGAGCTGACACCCTAAAGACTAAAAATGACAGGAAAATGAAATGGCAGAGCAACAGTGGCGGCTGACCTCATCCCGGGCAATCTCCCCGGTTCGCAACCGCAGCGGTTTTGCTTCATTCATCAGGAACCGGCTTTCCTGTTGTCCTCCTGCAGCTCAGCCCTGCCAGACATTTCTCAGCCTTTTCCTACAACCTGACGCAGGCCGTCTGATATCGGCTCAGCGCGGTTTCCGTTCAAATGGGTTAACCGCGAGCACAGGAGGAAACAATGCTGAACATCTTCACTATGGATAGCGACCGCTGGATTACGGAAGGTCTGCGCCTCTATTTTTCCGGGCAGATGATAAGCTGCCTGACGCTCACCTCGCCGGATGACCCGATCCCCACCGGACGCGGGCGTAACGTGGTAATCAGCGAGCTGCATTTTGCCAATAAAAACCTGGAAGAGACGCTGCGTAGCCTGCTGCTGATGCAGCTCAAAACACCGGGCGTCGAGCTGGTGATTCTCACCGACATCAGCGATGAAGCCGTGCTGAATTACGTCGCCCGCTACCTGAAGAAAGCGCTGATCCTGAGTAAAAAATGCCCGCTGGCGACGCTGGTCAGTGCGGTGCTGACGCCGGAAAACGTTGCCACCGTCGCCGCACCGCACGGCAACGCCGATGTGCTGACCGAGCGCGAGTTCACGCTGCTGCGCTGGCTGGCGGGTCCGCGCCGCATGACTGAGATCGGGCATGCGCTGCACCTCAGCAATAAGACCATCAGCCACTACAAGAACACCATCTCACGCAAGCTGGGGTGTAAAAACCACATGGATTTTTACCATCGCCTCACCAGCTACGGCTTTTAATTCGCGCCTCCCGCCTCAATTCAGGATGTTCAGCCCGCTGGACATCCTGCGCCTGCCTCCTTTCCTGTTAAAAAATCAAGACATTCAGCCAACTTCCTTACCGCAAAAGGGATGACACCCGGTTTGATTCGCGCATAATGACGGGTCACCTGTACGGGCAGGATGCCCGCTGACACCCCCACTCTGCCGTAACGCAGGATAAAACATAAAAACTGAAGGAAGACTGGCATGGAATTCACCATACGCAACGCGCAGCCTGATGATGCCGAACTGCTGCATCAGCTGGGGCGCATGACCTACAGCGCCCACTTCAAACATATGTGGGTCTCCGAAGCCGAGCTGGATGAATTCATCGACAAAGAGTACGGCCTGGCCGAACTGCGCAGCAGCCTGGTAGCCCCCAACGAAAGCTGGCTGATTGCCGAAACCAACAAACCCATCGGCTTTGCCAAAGTGACCTGGAATACGCCGGTACCGGACTCCGGCATGAGCGGTGCCCAGCTGAATAAGCTCTACCTCAATCCGCAGGAAACCGGTAAAAACTATGGCCGGCGCATGTTCGAAAGCATTATCCACGCCGCGCGCGATAAGCAGGAAGGCTATCTGTGGCTGGAAGTGATGGGCGAGAACGTGCGCGCACGCAAATTTTATGAAGCCTTTGGCATGCAGCACATCAAAGACATTCCTTTTATTACTGCTTCGCAGCAGAGCATCCTGCAGATTTTAGGCATGGTTATTTAGCGTGGCTCACGGCGCCGGGTCAGCTGTCTGGCCCGGCCGGTTGGGTGCACTGGAGTGTTTCATTTTATTACTTCACCGCCGCAAAAGTTTTAAATAAGCGCAGCGACAGCGCAGAACTATTGTTATTTCAACAAACTAAGATAAAAAATAAAAACGCCCTTTTTTATGCGCCGTCACGCTTGCAGAAATAGCACCAGCGATTAGTATTAAATACGCAACACGCACATGACATCGCAACAACGTCATGTTATTTATTACTCATGAAGAGGATATATTATGACTCAGCATCGAGGCGGTTCAGGTAATTTCGCAGAAGATAAACAGAAAGCATCAGAAGCCGGTAAAAAAGGCGGACAGCACAGCGGCGGCAACTTTAAAAACGACCGCGAAAAAGCGTCCGAAGCCGGTAAAAAAGGCGGTCAGAGCAGCAATCGCGGCTCGTGATTAGCCGGCCAGCACAGGATGAGGCGGCCATGGCGCAGGGAGCGCGCCGTTACCCCCGGATTATTATCTTACCCTGCGCTGACTTTCCTCACGTTTAACAGATAACTCTGAAACCGCCTGAATCTGGCAGAAAACGTTATATGATCAATTAACTATTTATTGCCTTACAGGAACAGCCTGACGTGATATTGCGCTATTTTACCTCTCTTTTTTCCAGTCCGGAATCATTACTGCAGGTGATGAGCCGCCAGGATATTCGTGAATCCATTCAGGAAGGTGACCGGATTATTATTGACGAAGACGGTAACGCTTCGGTTAATCCTCTTAGTCCACAGGTACAGCAGGACTTCGCCGATCATATTAAGCGCTTAAAGGATATCTGATGGGAACCGCGATATTTATGGTGCTGATGGTCTGCGGCTACTGGTACACCAGTCGTGATATGTCCAGCCGCCTGAAAATAAAACGATCCTTTGGCTGGGACGTCTATTTTCTCATTGCGCTGTACGGCTGCATTTTTGTCGTTCAGGGCGTGGTCGCCACCGGCATGGTCTGGCTGCTGCTGCTGGCGGCCTCGGCCATCAATAACAGCCTGGCGCTGTCTGCCGATCTCCATGCGCGCTGGCACGTCGATTTCATGACATGGAGTTTTCTCGGCATTCAGGCACCGGTGGTGATCATGCTGGCGTTTGCCGTGCTGTTTTGTGTGTATCGTTCCAATTCCGGCAGCGCGCGGCTGACCGCCGGCAGTCGCAAAGAGCTGTATCAGCGCCTGTCCCGCTCTAACGGTATTGAACAATTGCTGCTGCACTGCATGGAAGAAGGCGAACTGGCATGGGTCACGCTGAAATCGCGCCGTATCTACATCGGCATGATTCACGCTGCCACCTTTGAATATCCCAGCACCGCCAATATCGTGCTGATTCCGATGCTCAGCGGCTACCGCGATTCGCGCACGCTGAATCTGGCGATTGAGCATAACTACAGTCGCTGGTATCACCAGCACGAGATTAGCTTTGTCTCCAAACCCAAAAGCGCGCTGGAGTTCCGTAAGGTGCTGATGGTCGACCAGATTGAAAGCCTGTCGCTGTTCGATCCGGCCAGCGCCAGCGCACTGGCTATGGGGAAACCTCAGCACACAGAGAAGCGGCAGAATGTTCCGGGCTGAGCCGCGCAGCCACCCTTTACATCCGCGCAGCTGGCAACGGTGGCGCGGGTTCACATGGTAACCGTTAAGGAGTATATAATGACCGATCGTCCCGTTCACGGCGACCAGCCGGATTACGATCCGCGTAAAAACAGCCCCGACCAGAAGCCGAAAGATGACGAAACCAGCGCGCCTGAATCCGGGGATAAACAGGCCGAATAAACCATAAACCGCCTTTTCAGGCGGTTTTTTTTGCGCCCGGGTCGGGTTTAGCCCGGCCACAGCCAGTTACGTACTTCCGGCAGGTCTTCACCGTATTCGCGCACATAGCGATGGTGCTCCGCGATGCGCTGCTGCAGGTCGTCGAGCAATTCAGGATGGCGATCGGCCAGGCCCGGCACATGCAAAATCGCCGCCTGCGCCAGATGATAGCGGTCCAGCTCGTTGAGCACCGTCATATCAAACGGCGTGGTGGTGGTGCCCTCTTCGTTGAAGCCGTGCACGTGGAAATTGGCGTGATTGCTGCGCTGATAGGTCAGACGATGAATCAGGCTGGGATAGCCATGAAAGGCGAAAATTACCGGTTTGTCGCGGGTAAACAGCGCATCGAAATCCTCTTCCGACTTGCCGTGCGGGTGCTGCTGCTGCGTCTGCAGCGCCAGCAGATCCACCACGTTGACCACGCGAATGCGCAGCGTGGGCAGGTAGTTTCGCAGCAAATCCACCGCCGCCAGCGTCTCCATGGTGGGCACATCGCCAGCACAGGCCATCACCACGTCCGGCTCGCCGTCATCGCTCGCCCAGCGCCATTCGCCCATACCCGCCTCGCAGTGGGCAATGGCGCTGTCGATGTCCAGCCACTGCGGTGACGGCTGCTTGCCAGCGACAATCACGTTGATGCGATCCCAGGTGCGCAGACAGTGATCGCCCACCCACAGCAGGGTGTTCGCGTCTGGCGGCAGATAAATGCGCACGATATCCGCCTTTTTGTTCGCCACGTGATCGATAAAACCGGGATCCTGATGGCTGTAACCGTTGTGATCCTGGCGCCAGACATGTGAAGACAACAGATAGTTGAGCGAGGAGATCGGCTGACGCCAGCCCAGCTTGCGCGTCACCTTCAGCCATTTGGCGTGCTGATTGAACATCGAATCGATGATATGAATAAAGGCTTCATAGCAGTTAAACAGCCCGTGTCGTCCGGTGAGCAGATAGCCCTCCAGCCAGCCCTGACACTGATGCTCGCTGAGAATTTCCATCACCCGACCGTCACGCGCCAGCTGCTCATCATACGGTTCGATGTCTGCCATCCAGCTGCGGCTGGTGACGTCAAAGACCGGCGTCAGGCGATTCGAGGCGGTCTCATCTGGCCCGAACAGACGGAAGTTATCGGCGTTGCGCTGAAAAATCGCGCTGAGGTAGTGGCCGAACTGCTTAGTGGCTTCGCCGCGCTGGCTGCCCGGCGCGCCGGTGTCGAGCGCAAACTCGCGGATGTCAGGCGTGTTGAGCGTGCGGCGCAGCCGTCCGCCGTTGGCATAGGGTGAGGCGCTCATGCGTTTATCCCCCTGCGGCGCCAGCGCACGCAGTTCCGGCCTGAGTTTACCCGCCTCGTCAAACAGATCTTCCGGCTGATAGCTGCGCAACCACTGCTCTAACAGCTGACGATGCGATGCATCTTCGCGACACGCCGCCACCGGCACCTGGTGCGCGCGCCAGAAATCCTCCACCTTTTTACCGTCCACTTCTTTTGGACCGGTCCAGCCCTTTGGGCTGCGCAGCACAATCATCGGCCAGCGCGGAATTGTCTGCTGCGCCTGGCCGCTGCGCGCCTGCTGCTGGTACGCAGCAATCTTATCGAACGCATTATCCAGCGCTGCCGCCATCTGCTGGTGCATGTCGGCCGGCTCGTGCCCGCAGACAAACAGCGGCTCATAACCGTAACCGCTGAACAGCTGCTGCAGATCGTCATCACTGCTGCGCCCCAGCAGCGTCGGGTTAGCAATTTTGTAGCCGTTCAGATGCAGAATGGGTAGCACTGCACCATCACGCTGCGGATTGAGGAATTTGATGCCGTGCCAGCTGGCGGCAAGCGGCCCGGTTTCGGCTTCGCCGTCACCAATCACGCAGGGTACGATCAGCTGCGGATGATCGAAAACCGCGCCAAACGCATGCGACAGCGAATAGCCCAGCTCGCCGCCTTCATTAATCGAGCCCGGCGTTTCTGGTGCCGCATGGCTGGGAATACCTCCGGGAAACGAAAACTGCTTAAACAGGCGCTGCATACCGGCGGCATCTTCACTGACGTGCGGATAGATTTCGCTGTAGCTGCCTTCGAGCCAGCTGTTCGCCACCATCCCCGGCCCGCCGTGCCCCGGGCCGCAGACGTACAGCAGATCCACCTCGCGCTGGCGGATGATGCGGTTGAGGTGCGCATAGATAAAGTTCAGGCCGGGCGTCGTGCCCCAGTGGCCGAGCAGACGTGGCTTGATATGCCCGGGCTGCAGTGGTTCGCGTAACAGCGGATTGGCCATCAGGTAGATTTGCCCGACGGACAGATAATTGGCGGCGCGCCAGTAGCGATCGATCAGCGCCAGTTCATCGGCGGCACTCGGATTGGTCATGCCCTCTTCTCCTTTGGTTAGCCATCAGTTAACCCTAATAGAGGATAGGCGATGCTGCGAGCCAGACGGTATTTCTGCACTGTCGCTATTAGCCGCTGCGCTTATTCAATCTTTCACGAAAATATAAGCGCAGCGGTAAAAGCTGTACACGTTAATATTTTTTTCATTTTGTGCACTATTTAATGGGTCGTGACCCGCAAAACTGGCGCTTTTTCACTTTTGGTCTATTGTGCCTTTACAGGTAATACCAGTAGAAAATAGAAAAATAAAAGGATCCTAAAATGGACTATAAAATGTTCGCTAACCGACTGCAGCAGTGGCCGCAGTTACATTTTACGGCGATTGAACTGCAGCAACGCGAGATGGCCTGCGAGATCTACGCCACGGCGGCTGAGCACCAGACCATGAGCCAGCTGTTTATTTGTCGCGTCAGTGATGAAAAAAATGCGCAGGAATTAATCAGGCAGTATCGCAGCTGGCTGCATAAATTTAATCTCGGTCGCAGCAGGCGCGATAATTCCCGCCCGCCGCGCAGCGTGTCGGTGAATGTTCCGGGCGCAATAAGCGCAGCGCTAAAATAGAGTTATCGGCATGCTTAACCATTTTTTAGTTGCATGAATCTGCTACAGCAGCGTATTACTATTCGCGCAGCGTGATAACGCCTGGCAATCTGTCTGACGAATAACCTGGGCCATTTTCACTGACAGCAGAAAAAGGTGTTGAGTTGTTATCACCTGTGCAACACTGTACGGATATACAAGTCCCGGAGGTGACGTGAAACAAGTTAACCGTCCTGCACCGGATCTGTATGCGCTGATAGGCATCGCGGTGACGGAATTTATCAGGGAAGGTAGCGTATTCAGGATACATGACGTGACGCAGGTGCTGCATACGATGAAAGCAGAAGCGCGTGATGAGGATTTCCGGCATCGCTGCGATGCCGCAATAAGGCTACTGGCAGATCTTATGCACTGAACCGATCCCCGCCTGCGCGGGGACCACTACCTCAGGCGTCGTCTGGCGTATAACCCACCACAATTTCCAGCGTTCTGCGCAGCACACTTGCCTGCGCTTCGTCCTGTGTCGCTTCCAGCGCCATAATCAGACATAGAATGATGGATTTGTTACTGACGCGGCCTTCGCTGGCCAGCACGCTACGAATGACATCATTCAGTACCGCGGCCTCTTCACTCAATGCCACTCCGGCATCGCGAAAATGCGCCGCCAGTTCCGTGTCCGGCAGCGCAGAATAGAGAGAGTGATTCTCCGACATCGTTCTTTTCCCGTACTGTGAGCAATACAGTCAGATTATAATTTAACGGTCAGTCAGTGCTTGCGGCTGCCGCCACCCTGACCGTTGTGGCCAAACAGCGGATGCACATTATCGCGATCCGATTGTTCGCCACGCCGCTTTTGTCCAGCCGTCATGCTCGACCGGACTTCATCGATTGCAGTGCGAATCGCAGCCGCCTGCGCATCATCGCTGGCCTGCTGCTGCATAATGTGGAGCTCATCAAGCAACGCCTGGGTGGTGACCGGCCCGGAGCGCTGCAGCAGCGTTAACGCCGCTTCGCCGATGATCTCATCAATAAGAGTCTGGTGTTCTCTTCTGTTCATAACATAATAAATCTCTGCATGCTGCCTGCCCCGACCGGGAACGCGACAGAAAAACAGCGCCGCTATCCTGCGGCGCGATACAGCCCGTCACAAGTCATACATGCAGTGATACGTTATCAGAATGGCGTTTTCGTGTGTACAACCTGGACGCTTTCGCTTCGCTCTCAGCTCTCGCGTTCAAATAGCAGGCCAATCAGCTGGTGATAATGGTGCTCTTCTTCCGTGGTAGAAGCGAGCTCCAGACGACGCAGCAGCTTAGTACACAGCGATTTACGGTTCAGATTACGGCCTTCACGCAGGATTTCGACCACGACCTGGCCCAGCGTCTCCTGCTGCGAAGGCAGCGTGGCTTTGCTAAAATAGTTGGCAATCGCCTCGACTGAGTTCGGAGTGTATCCGTTCTGGCGCATAAGTGACTCCCGTTAACATTAAATTGTCAGAAAAATGTTCTGGCTAAGTTGTACAAGTTTTTCAAAATCTGTACAAGAGGATAAACAAGAGAATGGGGTTTTTTTGTTGCAAAAAGTGCTACCGAAAAGTTATTAACCCATGCATAAATTGAAATTTTTTAACATCGCCAACGCCCGATCAGGTCCACATTAATAATGAGTCGATAACGTATCGCTTCGTTATCAGTGCCACCTAATCTGCCTGTTACTTATTTCCTCTCGCGCTAACAATCGTTATTGGTGGTTGCAGCCGCTGCGCTTATCAGATATTACCGCACGTCATTTTTTCGTTCCCTGCAGCACGGCAGCTGGTGATATAAAATGCGTGCGGCGCAATGGACCACTCCCTGAATTGCGCCGCTGCGTTACCGATTAAGCCGCCTCAGGGTAGCTTAACTGATTACGCTGACTGCATTTATATTAAAGAAGGCGGTTTAAGCTTCCGCCGCTGCGGTTTTGCCGCGACGACTTACTTTTCCACCGCGTCTGCCCGCTTCTACTGCCCTTTCAGGACAGTTTTTAAAATTCCCGCTGCTGACGCTGCCGCCTTTTTTACCCGCTTCGCGAGCACGCTCGGTATTTTCTGCAAAATTACCTGCACCACCACGTCGTTGTGTCATATGTCACCCCATTGATAAAAATAATTAAGTAGTTAAACGACAGAATATCTCCACACAGGAACAATATGGATGGGATTGGAGATAAAACAACATTTAATATGCATATTTGCGCTGACAAAAAGCCATGCGCAAATGGTTATTTTCACCGCTGCGCTTATAGCGGGTTGCTTGTAAAGATTTTTTTTTCAAACTTGTACAAAATAATTTTAGTGGTATAAAATCAATTAATTAACAAAAGTGTGATCTTTATCACAAACAAGTATTGAGAGATTGTTGCTATTTTTCAGTTTTATCTGAATTTTCCGGGATGATGGAAATATGACCGCTCACTTCCAGCACCGCGTATTTAATTTGATCGATGCGTTCCAGCCCCTGACCTGAACGCGCGGCCTCGAGGATATCTTCCCGACTGATGCCCGACATTTTTAGCCGCTGCGTTAATATCCGGCCATGCTCCACCAAAATCAGCGGTCCTCCCTCCGCCATTTGTTCGAATAGCGGAAAGCGCGCTTTGAGTTTGCCCAGCACAATATCAATAGTGATTAAGGTGATGATGGTGAGGCTGGCACCGGTAACGGAAAAGTCATCACCCAGCAATGCCTGCTGTGTGGCTTCGCTAATAATCAGCAGCAGAATCAAATCGAATGAGGTCATTTGCAGCAGTGTGCGTCGACCGGCAATTTTAAATACCACCATTAACAACAGATAAATGGCGGCTGCGCGTAATACCGTTTCCATAACGCTCTCCTTTTATGGGTAAATCCACTGCGATACCTTTACCGGTACCTGATGATTGACGTGCACGCTTAGCGCAACCCGTCCCGCCGCCTGCGGCTGAATCCCCAGCCAGATCACATGACCTTCTGCCGCCTCGCTGGCGTAAGTAAGCTGCAGCGTGTTATCCCGCGTGATGGCCTGCTGTGGCTGTGGCTGTAGCGTCTGGATCTGCAAATCGTCTAACGCGCCGCTGCCTAGCGTGACGGTGAAATGCTCGCCGCTCTGCGGTGCCACGCGAATCCGCAGGTTCATATTGCTGTCGATGCGACCAAAACGTTCATAGCGAATGCTGACGGAACCATCAGCCGACTGCGCCTGCCCGTCGCTTAATATGCCTTTGGAAAACAACCCGCAGGCACCCAGGATCACAATCACCATTAGCACGTATTCACCGATACGCTGTATAACGCTCTCCCTGCGTTGCCAGCGCATATCCTCCTGCACCGGATAATCACGGCTGGCTAACTCATCTTTCTTCATGGTGTTATTCCTCTTGCAGTTAATTAGCTGACATCATGTCGCTCCGGTTATTCCCTCTTCGTTCTGAATTTTAAGCTTAGCGGTAAACGCCGGGAGCTTCGGTAACAGTTTAATTCGGCTGAGCAGCGGTGCAGAAATTACTCCTATAATTCGGATGCACGCCGCTGGCAATGCATATGAGCAGCGGCAGAGACGGCGTTTATTAATTTCACTCTGACAAGGGATACAGAATATGGATGAAGAACTGGTTAATTTAGCGACCGAAGTGGGTAATAAATTACTGGCCGCCGGCCTGAGCGTCACCACCGCCGAATCCTGCACCTCTGGCTGGGTCGGTTCCGCGCTGGCGGCCGCCAGCGACAGTAGCCGCTTTTACAGCAGTGGCTTTATTACTTACACCAATCAGGCGAAGCAGCGCGTGCTGGGCGTCAGCGCAGAGACGCTGGCGCGTGATACCGCCGTCAGTGAAGCCGCGGTACGGGAGATGGCCTGCGGCGCGAAAAAGCTCTCCGGGGATACGCTGGCTATTGCCGTCAGTGGCTATGCCGGCCCGGACGGCGGTGAGGACGGCACGCCAGCCGGCACCGTGTGGTTTGCATGGTGTCTGGCAGATGGCAGCGTGCACACCAGCCGGCAGTGGTTTTCAGGTGAAGGTGAAGAAGTGGTGCGCAAAGCAACCCTTTTTAGTCTGGCGGAATTGAACCGTCTGCTCGACGCTATTTAGCGCCGCTTCGCCGTTCAATGATTAAACGTAAATAAATAAGCCGGGCGGATAAAATTCCCACCGGAGGAAAATGTGTTGAGCATAAATAATCATCAGGCGGGTTAAAAGCGAGACCGTAATATAGACCGGCTCGCTAAAAATAGCGTGGTTATTTTACACCACAATCTCCAGCCTTCTCATTAATATAGCGTTAGCGAGGCGTGAAAAATATAACCGTCGCGCTTGTCAGTGAGGCAGCCTGCATTAGTATTAAGTGTGCAAAACATGCATGGCGGCAGATGCGTCATGTTATTTATTACTCATCACGAGGTAATAGTATGACAGAGCATAGAGGCGGTTCAGGTAATTTCGCAGAAGACAAAGAGAAAGCATCTGAAGCGGGTAAAAAAGGCGGACAAAACAGCGGCGGTAATTTCAAAAACGACCGTGAGAAAGCGTCCGAAGCCGGCAAAAAAGGCGGACAGAATAGCCATCGCGATTCCTGATGCGCTGTAACGCAGAGTAAGGAATGTCTCGGAGCAGGGAATGCTCCGTCATCAACAGGATGACAGGGATTTATTGCTTCGTTTCATTCCCTCTCTTAATCGCGTTATCACTTAATGGCTTCAGCCTCCCGTTAATCACCGATTCGGAGAATATTCCATGAAAGTTAAATCGCTACTCGATCTTTTTATTCACGATCTTTCGGACGTTTACAGCGCGGAGAAACAGATCACCCGTGCGTTACCCAAACTGGTCCGGGCAGCCTCCGATGAAAGTTTAAAAAACGCTTTTCAGCAACATCTGGAAGAGACCCAGGGACAAATTGAGCGCCTCGATCAGGTCGTAGAGAGCCACGATGAGCTGCGTATCATGCGTATGAAGTGCCATGCGCTGGAAGGCCTGGTAGAAGAAGCGCAGGAGCTGATTGAATCCACCGAAGCCGGCCCGGTGCGCGATGCTGGCCTGATCGGCGCGGCGCAGAAGGTTGAGCACTATGAAATCGCCACCTACGGCACGCTGGTGGCCATGGCGAAAAAGCTGGAGCTCAACCAGGCCGCAGAGCTGCTGGCCGCCACATTAGCCGAAGAAAAATCCACCGATGAAAAACTCACGGATATCGCGGAAAAGCAGTAACGCGACTGCCGTACAACGGAGGTATATATGACGACCACATCCGCACTTTCGCATTATCACGACTGGCTGCGCGACGCTCATGCCATGGAAAAACAGGCCGAAACCATGCTCGAACAGATGGCAAAACGCCTGGAAAACTACCCGCAGCTGCGTGCACGTATTGAGCAGCACATCGAAGAAACCCGCCAGCAGCAGTCTTTGCTGGAATCCATTCTCGACCGTCACGGCATTTCCCACTCCAGCGTGAAAGACGTCATGGGGAAAATGGCCGCCATGGGCCAGGCCTTTGGCGGTACCTTCGCGGAAGACGAAGTGGTGAAAGGCGCTATCAGCGGCTACGTGTTCGAGAATGCCGAGATTGGCAGCTACACCAGCCTGATTAGCGCCGCCACGCGTGCCGGGGATCAGGAGAGCGTGGCCATTCTCAAACAGATCTGTGAACAGGAGATCGCGATGGCGGACTGGATGTTAACGCACATGCCTGAACTGACCGATCAGTTCCTGCTGCGCAGCGAAGACCCGGACGCGAAAGCGAAACGCTGATTTTCTCTTTTCGTAAGAGACTTTTTGAGGTGAGCTATGTTTCGACACGTTAAGAAACTGCAGTACACGGTGCGCGTCAGTGCGCCGAACCCGGGCCTGGCCAATCTGCTGTTAGAGCAGTTTGGCGGTCCGCAGGGCGAACTGGCTGCGGCCATGCGCTATTTTACCCAGGGCCTCGGCGATGAGGATTTAGGACGCCGCGACCTGCTGATGGATATCGCTACCGAGGAGCTCAGCCATCTTGAGATTATCGGCTCGCTGGTTGGCATGCTTAATAAAGGTGCCAAAGGCAAGCTGGCCGAAGGCACTGAAGAGGAAGGCGAACTGTATCGCTCAATCACGGGTGCCGGTAACGATAGCCATCTGACTTCGATTCTTTATGGCGGTGGTCCGCCGCTGACCAACTCCGGCGGCGTGCCGTGGACCGCGGCTTACGTGGATACCATCGGCGAAGTGACGGCGGATTTGCGTTCTAATATCGCCGCCGAAGCGCGCGCCAAAATCATCTATGAACGCCTGATCAACGTCACTGACGATGTTGGCGTAAAGGATGCGTTAGGCTTCCTGATGACGCGTGAAGCCGCGCACCAGCTTTCATTTGAGAAAGCGCTGTACTCCATTCGCGACAACTTCCCACCGGGCAAGCTGCCGCCAATTGAGCAGTATGCGCACAACTACTACAACATGTCGGAAGGTGATGACGTGCGTGGTAGCTGGAACTCCGATGACAACTTCGATTATGTGGCCGATCCGCAACCAGCGGTGGATGGCGGCGATGGTCTGCCTTCTGTGACACTGTCGCCGGATGAGCAGCGCGACATTGACGCACTGGCCGCACGCACCGCATCCGATCCGCTGATCGATCCGATCACCGGCGCGGAAGCGGGCAGCAAGAAGTCGCCCTGACGTTCAGTCAGACCAGGCAGTGACACGTTTTTTCTCGCGCAGTAACTGGCCCCTGGCCCACGGCGTTTCCCTGACGGGAACGCCGTTTTTTTCGTCCTGCTGTCTGTAACCACCCTGTTCTTTTCCCCACCAGCAACCTGGCCGGACAGATCGATTTCTGCTTCTCATTTTTCCTGCATCTGACCTATACTGTTTTTATATACAGTATTTTCAGGGTGCCGATGATGTATGCATTGGTCGACGTAAACTCTTTCTACGCCAGCTGCGAAACCGTGTTTCGCCCGGATCTGCGCGGCAGGCCGATCGTGGTGCTGTCAAACAATGATGGCTGCATTATCTCGCTGAGCCGCGAAGCGAAGGCGCTCGGCATCAAAATGGGTGCGCCCTGGTTTAAACATCGCGACGAGCTGATGCGTCATCAGGTGGTGGTGTTTTCATCTAACTATGCGCTGTACGGCAACATGTCGGCGCGCGTGATGGAGACGCTCGACCGGCTGGCGCCGCGCGTAGACGTCTATTCGATTGATGAGGCCTTTCTTGATGTCAGCGGAATTGAAGGCTACACCTCGCTGACGCGCTTTGGACAGCAGGTACGTGACTGCCTGTGGAAAGAGACGCACCTGAAAGTGGGCGTCGGCATCGCGCCAACGAAAACCCTCGCCAAGCTGGCTAACTGGGCGGCCAAACGCTGGACCAAAGCCGAAAACGTCATGGACCTCTCTGATCCGGCGCGCCAGCGCGGCCTGATGCAGCGGGTGGGCGTAGAGGAAGTGTGGGGCGTCGGCCGCCGTTTATCGAACAAGCTGAACCTGATGGGCATTCAAACCGCTCTGCAGCTGGCGGAGACGCCCACTGCGCTGATCCGCAAGCATTTCGGCGTGGTGCTGGAGCGCACCGTGCGCGAGCTGCGCGGCGAACCCTGCCTGGCGTTTGAAGAGGTGATTCCGCACCGGCAAAATATCCTCTGCTCGCGCTCGTTTGGCGATCGCATTACCGATTATCAGGATATGCGCGAAGCCATCGCCAGCTATGCGGCACGCGCAGCGGAGAAACTGCGCAGCGAGCGTCAGTATTGCCGCTACATCGGCACCTTTATCCGCACCAGCCCGCACGATCCGCATCAACCCTACTATGCCAACGCCGCCAGCCAGACGCTGATTACCCCTACCGCCGACAGCCGCGACATCATTCAGGCCACGCTCAACTGCCTGGATCGCATCTGGATCCCCGGCAAGCGCTACCTGAAAGGCGGCGTAATGCTGGGCGACTTTTTCAGCGACGGGGTGGCGCAGCTTGATCTGTTTGCTGACTATCAGCCGCGCCGTAACAGCGATCAGCTGATGGCGCTGATGGATAAGATCAACGCCCACCAGCGCGGTGCCTTGTGGTTTGCCGGTCAGGGCATCCAGAAACCCTGGGCGATGAAACGCGACATGCTGTCTCCGGCTTACACCACGCGTATTAGTGACGTGCCGCGCGTGAAGGCAAAGTGACTTAATCTCTCTCCCGCGGCGACCCTGAACCTGTCACGCTACTCGGAATAATCGCAAGGCGGCGGGAGAGAAAATTGATAATTCACACCAATCGATACGCGATTAATGATGAAATTAATTTACAGATAATTGATCAATATCGGGCGCTGACGAATACAGCACTTAATGCTTAAACCTCACTGCCCTAAATGGCCGACGCTATTTTAAAATCAATGAAAATTTATTGCCGGCGCATCACAACAAAAACAAATCCATATCAAAAGGTTAGCCATAATTAAAATTGCCGCATCAGCAAAATGAGATAAAGCGCACCATTATAATATTGCGCAACCATTAAGGCCGTGATATTTAAATCTGGACTTTACAATAAACTTACAAAGAGGGAAAAATGAAAATTAACCTTATGGGTTTGATGGTGATGCTCGTTATCCTGTTAAGTGGATGTTCGTCGACGGGGGGTGAGGATAAATACAGCGCGACCTACGTTCAGTCACACATTAAAGAAGGGAAAACCACCAAGGCGGAAGTGCAGCAGCTTTATGGTGTCCCGGATGATAATCAAAAATCCTCTCAGGGCACTACCTGGATTTACGAGAAAAATGCGGATTACAGCAGCGCCTCTTCGCTGCTGGGCTACATCCCGGGAGCGGGAGCCGTATCCGGCGCGTTAGGTATGGCAAACTCAGCAAGTGAAGTATCCTCTACGGCAGGCAAAATGGCAGATAAACGTAGTGGAAATACCGAAATACACGGTAATAGACTCTATATCACTTTTAATAATAGCGATATTGTAGATTACTGGAGTATCCGTTAATCCGCGCCGAAAGAAAGTAATTTACCTGATGCGGCTCAGCTGAGCCGCATTATTCTATTTAAACAAGAATATTATCTGCTTCGTATCATCCGGGCTATTACGCGCAAATAAACCACGACATCTCACCGCTGAATAACGTTTTATCGCGCAGGTAAAAGCGCCGCTGGCAGATCAACTGGCGTGTGCATCAATGCTGCACCCGTGCGGCGCAAATCGTCTGCGCGCAATGGCAAGGCGCTACGGGCTAAGCCGCGCCAGGTTGTGCCAGGTTGCGCCCAAAATGTTAACAGAAAGCGGCTTGAATTCAGCGTGCTGAACCCCCACTCTAACGCTTTCGCCCTGACAGGAGTAAAACAATGGCAACCGAATATGCGATTATCGCGGGTGGCTGTTTCTGGTGCACCGAAGCAGTATTCAAAGATGTGATTGGCGTCGAGTCAGTCGAAAGTGGTTACACCGGCGGTGAACGTCCTAATCCCACCTACGAGCAGGTGTGCAGCGGTGCGACCGGCCACGCCGAAGCGATTCGCGTAGGCTTCGATCCGGAGAAAGTGAGCTACGGCGATCTGCTGGACATCAGCTTTGCCACCCACGATCCTACCCAGCTGAACCGTCAGGGTAATGATGTCGGCACCCAGTACCGTTCGGCGATTTTCCCGGCTAACGCGGAACAGGAAGCCGAAGCGATTGCGGCAATTGCCCGCGCGCAGGAAGATCACAGCGTGCCGGTGGTGACCACCATCGAGCCGCTGAAAGCCTGGTACCCGGCAGAAGATTATCATCAGGATTACTGGGATGGCGCTGGTCAGCGCAACGGTTACTGCCTGGCGGTGATCCCGCCGAAGCTGCAGAAACTGCGGAAAAGCTTCGCTAACCGGGTGAAACAGGGTTAACCCGCCCGCTCTCCCCCACGGAAGGTCGTCATCGCTGACGGCCTTCCTGCATTTAGCGCGACCCGCTGCGGATTATCCGTCATAATAGCCCCCCGTTTTCCGCAGAGCACGATCATGACCTCTCCACAGCAAGCCACGCCGGCGCGCAGGCGACCGATGAAGCTCAACACCCTGGTGACGCTGATGCTCAGCGCGGTGATTGTGCTGGTGCTGCTGAGCGTACACATGTTTTATTTCTTCCAGATTGGCGCCGCGACGCGCAGCCAGCTGGAGGATAAAGCCATGGCGGTGGCGCGCACGCTGGCGAAATCACCCGAAATTCAGCAGGCGCTGCGCCTGCCGCCCGACCGGGCCGCTATCCAGCCCATCGCCAAAGCGGTGGAGGAGAGCAACCATCTGCTGTTTATCAGCATCACCAACATGGATGGCATCCGCTACTCACACCGTAATCCGGAGCTGGTGGGCAAACACTTTATCGGCCCGGACATCGAACCGGCGCTGCGTGGCAACGAGAATGTCTCCGTGAATCAGGGCTCGCTGGCCAAATCGCTGCGCGTGTTTACCCCGGTGTACGACGCCCAGCAGCGGCAGATTGGCGTGGTGGCTATCGGCATCTCGCTGGAGGCGGTCACCGACCAGATCAACCAGAGTCGCTGGAGCATTCTGTGGACCATTCTGATCGGCACTTTTGCCGGCGCGGTTGGCACCTTCATTCTGGTGCGCGTGCTGAAGCGTATCCTGTTCGGCCTCGAGCCATACGAAATTTCCACCCTGTTTGAGCAGCGCCAGGCGATCCTTAACTCCGTCAAGGAAGGCGTTGTGGCGATGGACGATCAGGGCGAGGTGACGCTGGTCAATCAGACGGCGCGCCAGCTGCTGAGCGATAAAATGGGCAGCAGCGTAGTGAGTACCGCGCGCATTTATGATGCCTCGGTGATCGACCAGCATCTGCAGGAAGTGCTCAACGGCGGTCGCGCACGGCGCGATGAGGAGCTCAACGTCAATGGCCGACTGCTGCTGAGCAACACTGTGCCGGTGCGCAGTCAGGGACGCATTATCGGCGCGGTCTGCACCTTCAGGGACAAGACCGAAATCAGCCAGCTGATGCAGCGTCTGACCGGCATGGTAAACTATGTTGATGCCCTGCGTGAGCGCTCGCACGAGTTCATGAATAAGCTGCACGTGATCCTTGGCCTGCTGCACATGAAAAATTATGCGCAGGTAGAAGCCTATATTCTGAAGACCGCTAATAACTATCAGACGGAAATCGGCTTCCTGCTGGAGAAGATCAAATCACCGGTGATTGCCGGTTTTCTGCTCAGCAAAATTAACCGCGCCTCTGATTGCGGCCATCGTCTGACCATCAGCGATGCCAGTTACCTGCCGGACAGCGGCAACGAGCAGCAAATGGCGGCGCTGATCACCGTGGTCGGCAACCTGGTGGAGAATGCGCTGGATGCGATGAGTGAGCAGACCGAGGGCGAAATCCACGTCATGCTGCACTATCAGAACGGCTGGCTGACCTGTGAAGTGAGCGATGACGGACCGGGTATTGCGCCGCAGCATCTGGCAACCGTGTTCGACAAGGGCTTCTCTACCAAAGGCGAGGATCGCGGGGTCGGCCTGTTCCTGCTGAAACAGCAGACGGAGCACCTCGGCGGCAGCGTCAGCGTGGAGTCCGAGCCCGGCGTGTTCACCCAATTTTTAGTCCAACTTCCGTGGGATGGAGGAACCAAACCGCATGATTAACGTGTTAGTGGTCGACGATGACGCCATGGTGGCCGAGCTGAACCGCAGCTTTATCGGCCAGGTGCCGGGCTTTCACTGCGTGGGTACCGCCGCGACGCTGCAACAGGCGCGCGAGTTCCTGTTTAATAGCGAAACGCCGATCGACCTGGTGCTGCTGGATATCTATATGCAGCAGGAGAACGGGCTCGATCTGCTGCCGGAGCTGCGCCAGGCGCAGAGTTCAGTAGAAGTGATCATCATTTCGTCAGCGGCCGACGCGGAGAACATCAAAACCTCGCTGCACTACGGCGTAGTCGACTACCTGATCAAACCGTTCCAGTTCCCGCGTTTTGAAGAGGCGCTGACCGGCTGGCGGCAGAAAAAATCGCTGATGGACAATCAGCACTACTATCAGCAGTCGGACCTCGATCTGCTGATGCACGGCAGCCCGGCCACCCAGCACGACAACAAACGGCTGCCGAAAGGCTTAACGCCGCAGACGCTGCGCACGCTGTGTCAGTGGATTGACGCCCATCCCGGCCATGAGTTTTCCACCGACGAGCTGGCGGCAGAGGTGAACATTTCGCGCGTTTCGTGTCGCAAATACCTGATCTGGCTGGCGCAGATTAATATCCTGTTCACCAGCATTCACTACGGTGCCACCGGCCGCCCGGTCTATCGCTATCGCCTGCAGCCGGAGTACCATTCGCTGCTGCAGCAGTACTGTCAGTGACGCAGCTGCCAGCTGAAATCCAGCTGGCTGAAGCGGAAATGGCGCGCCGGCGAGCAGATAATCTGCCGATCGCGGGTGACAAACACCGCGTCGATATCAGACTGGCCGGCGAGATACGCCAGCCCCTGCTCTACGCCCATGCCGTACAGCAGCGTGGTATAGATATCGCCATCCAGCGAGCGATCGGCAATCACCGTCACGCTCAATAACGCATTGTCCAGCGGATAGCCGGTGCGCGGATCAAAGATGTGATGCCAGCAGCGGCCGTCGCGTTCAAAGTAGCGCTCATAAATCCCGGACGTCACCACCGATTTGCCCTGCACCTGCAGCGTCCCCAGCAGCTCATCGTCCCGGCCAAACGGTTTTTTGAGCCCGATGCCCCAGCCCTGCGGCTGATGCGGCGGGCTGCCGAGCGTCTGCACATTGCCACCGAGATTAATCAGCGCCTGCGCAACACCCTGCTGACGCAGAAATGCCTGCACCACATCGGCGATGTAGCCTTTCGCGATGGCGCCCAGATCGATCTCCATGCCCGGCAGCGGCAGAAACACCGAGCGCTGTTCGGCATCCAGCACTACCTGATGCGGATCGGTCAGGCGCAGCAGCGTCTCAATCTCCGCTGCGGGCGGCACTTCACGCCCCTGAAAACCAATCTTCCAGCGTTTCACCACCGGACCGATGGTGAAGTTAAACGCGCTGTCCGGCAGGATGCTCACCGCGTGCGCCACGCTAATCAGCGCAAAAACCGGCGCGCTCACCACCACCGGATGGCGTCCGGCGGCGTGATTAATGGCCATCACTTCGGATTCGGCGCGGTTGACGGTAAACAGGTTTTCCTGCTGTTTGATCAGGCGAAAGACCTGGCTGGCCAGCGTAGGATTGTCTTCGAACAGTTTGAGCAGAATGGGCGAACCCATGAGGACGGCAGAATAGGAATGGACGCCAGCGTCGCTTGTCATTGTGGCCCCGCAAGAGAACGATGCCCGCAGGGCGCGGGCATCGTGATAGCTTAGTTACCTAACGCCAGTTTAGCGGCATTACGGCCCGCTTTGATACCAAAGATAATGATATCGGCGACGGCGTTACCGCCGATGCGGTTCGCACCGTGGATGCCGCCGACCACTTCACCCGCCGCCCAGGCACCAGGAATCACCTGTTTCTGCGCGTCAAGCACCGCGGTCTCGGTGTTGATGGTCACGCCGCCCATAGTGTGGTGCACGCCCGGTGCGATACGAATCGCGAAGAACGGCCCCTGATTGAGCGGATGACGCAGCGCGGTGGCACGGCCAAAGTCTTCGTCTTTCTGGTTAATCACAAACTCATTGTAACGGCCCAGCGTGCTTTGCAGCGTTTCCTGATCCATGTTGAGTTTCACCGCCAGCTCATGAGGTGTTGGCGCGCTAATCACAAAGCCTTTGGCGATGTATTCGTCCGCCGCTTTGTTGTTGGCACGTACCTGCTCATCGAACACGATCCACGCGCTTTTTTCCGGCAGCGCGATAATCTCGGCAGAAACTTTGTCACGGGTTTCCATTTCATTGTAGAAACGCTTACCGGCCTGGCTGACCAGAATCGCCCCGCCGCCGCGCATCGCTTCGGAAATCAGGTACGAGGTGGTCTGCTCAACGGTTGGGTGAATCTGGATTTCGCCCATGTCGACAGTCTCGGCGCCAATTTTCTGCAGCATGGCGATACCGCTGCCGGTGGCGCCTTTGTGGTTGGTGGTGACGAAACCATCCAGCTCCGGACGGTATTTCACCACCATCTCGCGGTTGGCGCTGAAGCCACCGGTGGCCACAATCACGCTTTTCGCATTCAGGATGCGGCTGTCGTTGTACTCATCGACCACTTTCACGCCGGTCACCGCACCGTTTTCAAACAGGATCTCGGCCACTGAGGTTTCCAGCAGCACTTCGATGTTGCGCTGGTTAACATTTTTCACCAGGCCGCTAATCAGGAAGCCGCCCACCGCCGAGCGATCTTCCGGACGGTGCGTACGGTCAATGCTCATGCCGCCGGTGATGGTGATATCGCTCAGCTCAATGTCTTTCGCCGCCAGCCACTCAATGGCTTCTGGCGCACGCTCAACGAACTCACGCAGCAGCACCGGGTTGTTTTTGAATTTGCCGCCTTTCAGCGTTTCCTCGTAGAACAGCTCTTTGCTGTCTTCGATGCCTTTCAGTTTCTGATAACGGGTTTCCGCCGCGTTCATCCCCACCGACGCTTTGATGGTGTTACCGCCAATGGTGGGCATCTTCTCAATGATCACCACGCGCGCGCCGTCATCGTGCGCCTGAATCGCCGCCGCCAGACCGGCCCCGCCGGTACCCACCACCACCACATCGTAATTGACCGGCGCATTCGGGTTACCGCCCTCTTCAATCACATACTCTTTGCTGGAGGTGGTGAGCGCGCGCGATACCGCTTTCTTCAGCGCCTCACTCTGCGTGGTAGCGCCGGTAATGGCATCGACGTGCGGGCTGTTCGCCACCAGAATACGTTCACGCAGGCTTTCAAAGGTGCTGGTGAAATCGACGTCGAGGTTAGGATCCGGCACCAGCGAAATGTCGGTGATACGGTCGGTGTCGAGCGTTACGTTGATTTTCAGCTTCAGCGCTTCGGCTTCCACTTTCGCCTGGTAAACGCCGGCTTTGTACTTACGATGGCCATCGCTGACGTCACGGATCATCGCATCCACCAGCGAGAAGCGCCACAGCGGTTCCGGAATGGTCAGCGCTTCGCGTTTGGTGCTGTCGATGTACAGATCCATGTGCTCATTTTTGATGATGCGATCGGCCCAGTCTGGATAGGCAATACAGGCTTTACCAATCGCCACCAGATCGAAGCCCGAGGCCAGCGCCAGTTCGGCATCCTCTTTGTTCACCACGCCGCCAACGCCAATCACCGGCACTTTCGCCAGCGTCGCCGAGCGCTGTTCAATGTATTTGCTGATTAACGGCGTCGGATCCTGGGTGTCGACAATCGACGGACGCAGCAGCTGGCCGACGGAGAAGTGCACGTAATCCAGCCCGCGCGCCGCCAGTTTTTCCAGCAGGTACAGCGTGTCGTCCCAGCGGATACCGGGCACTTCCAGCTCTTCCGGCGAGAAGCGATAGCCGATGATGAAATCCGCTGCGGCGAAGCGCTCCGCCATTTTGTGGGTGATTTCCAGCACTTCCAGCGGGAAGCGCGCGCGGTTGTCGCGGCTGCCGCCCCATTTGTCGTCGCGCTGGTTAGAGTTCGGCGAGTAGAACTGCTGAATCAGGTAGGTGTTAGCGCCGTGGATCTCCACGCCGTCGAAGCCGGCTTTGATGGCGCGGTTCACCGCATCACCAAACTTGGTGATCATCACCTCCACTTCTTCCGCCGTCAGCGCCTGCGGGGTGCTGGCACCTTCACGCGGCGCGGCGATAGCGCTGGGCGCGACCGGGGTTTTCCCGCCGATCAGCGCGGGCTCAACCATGCGGCCGCCGTGGTAAATCTGCAGAATGGCTTTGGAACCCTGAGACTTGATGGCGTGCGCGATTCTGGCCAGGCCAGGAATTTTGTTGTCGCTGTCGATGCCGATAGCGCCCGGGAACGCCGGACCGCGGTTATCGATAAAGGCGCACTCGACGATCACGGTGCCGATGCTGCCGGCACGCACGCGATAATACTCAACGAGATCGCTGGTCACGCCGCCGTCGTAATAGCCGGTACAGGTGGTCATCGGGGCCATCACCAGGCGGTTTTTCAGCACCGCCCCTTTCGGTAATGTCAGCGGATTAAGAATCGGGGTGAGCGTATTCATGATGAGCAACTCCAGAATTAAGAAATCGTGTATTCAATTCTTTGGCAGTTCGGAGGTCTTTATAATTAATTTAAGTGGTCCGACTTCATGGTATAAATATACCATTTTATTTAGTTACATAACCCAGAATGTTAGTTATATAAGTTTTACGCGTGAAAATACTTTTTATTGCTCATTGCTGAAATCCGCGCTCCGCTAAGTTTTAACCAATACTTGACAAAAATCAACTTTTTCCTTACATTTAAAACAAATGACGTAATATCAAAGAGATAAAAAGCACCTTTCGACCGATTCTGGCGGTATTTTTGCCGTTCCGTTCACTTTTAACACATATTTTACACCTGTTGGTTCATTTATTACGGCGCAAAACGTTAAAACAAAAAACCCGCTAATAATTTTATTGATCCAGATCAAAATAGATATTTTAATTAATCGCATCATAGCGTCATTCAATTGATAATTCGCGAAGCAAAATTGCAATAACGAAGATTCATGTAAAAGACACTTTAAAACGTCCCGGTTGATCTGCTACAAGCGTTTCGTAACTAAAAAAATCAACCCGACCGGGCCGTCAATCGCATTCCCATAACTTGCAGACCAAAACTATGAATACACAAACAACCCAGAGTGAACCCCTAAAGGCGCCACCTGCCGCACCGGGGAAAAAGAACCGGCTAGTCATGTTGTGCCTGCCGATCGTGGTTGCCGTGCTGTTGCTGCTGGTGCCCACCCCTGCCGGGCTGGAGCCGTACGCGTGGCACTTCTTCGCCATCTTCGTCGGGGTGATTGTCGGCCTGATCTTCGAACCGCTGCCGGGCGCGGTCATCGGCCTGACCGGTGTGGTGATCATCGCGCTGTTCAGCCAGTACGTGCTGTTCAGCCCGGCAGAACTGACCGATCCGAAGTTCAAAACGGCCGGACAGGCGTTTAAATGGGCGGTGAGCGGCTTCGGCAACTCCACCGTGTGGCTGATTTTCGGCGCCTTCATGTTTGCCGCCGGCTACGATAAAACCCAGTTCGGTCGCCGCCTGGCGCTGATTCTGGTGAAATATCTCGGCCGTCGCAGCCTGACGCTCGGCTATGCCATCACCTTTGCCGACCTGCTGCTGGCACCGTTTACGCCGTCCAACACCGCGCGCAGCGGCGGGACGATCTATCCCATCATTGCCAACCTGCCGCCGCTGTACGGTTCTAAACCTAACGACCCAAGCGCACGCAAAATTGGTTCTTACCTGATGTGGGTTGCTATCACCGCCGCCTGTATCACCAGCTCAATGTTCCTCTCCGCGCTGGCCCCTAACCTGCTGGCGCTGGCGCTGGTAAAAAGCGTGGTTGGCTTTGATATCTCGTGGGGCATGTGGTTCCTCGCCTTCCTGCCGCTGGGTATCCTGCTGATTCTCACCATGCCGCTGCTGGCTTACTGGCTCTATCCACCAGAAGTAAAAGTGAATGACGAAGTGCCACGCTGGGCCAAAGCCGAGCTGGAGAAACTGGGTCCGCTGTCGCGCAATGAAATTCTGCTGCTGGTGTTCGTGGTCGCTGCGCTGATGATGTGGATCTTCGCCACTGCGTGGATTGAACCGGCGATGGCCGCCCTGCTGGTTATCGTGCTGATGCTGTGGACCGGCGTGCTGAACTGGAACGACATCACCAGCAACAAAGCCGCCTGGAACACCTTTGCCTGGTTTGCCACGCTGGTCGCGCTGGCTGATGGTCTGGCGCGCGTAGGCTTCATCGCCTGGCTGGGTAAAGAGGGTGCGCTGCTGCTGCACGGCTACGACCCGCAGGTGTCTGCGGTGGTACTGCTGGTGGCCTTCTACCTGCTGCACTATCTGTTCGCCAGCACCACGGCGCACACCACCGCCCTGCTGCCTGCCATGCTGACCATTGCCGCCTCGATTCCGGGCATCAACATGCCGGTGTTCTGTCTGATGATGTGTACCTCACTGGGTGTGATGGGCATTATCACCCCGTACGGCACGGGCCCAAGCCCGATTTACTACGGTAGCGGCTACCTGCCAACCAAAGACTACTGGCGTCTCGGTACCATCTTTGGTGCCCTGTTCCTGGTGGCGCTGATGGTCATTGCCTATCCGTGGATGGTGATGATGTTCTGATGATGTTGCTTTGATGTTAAAAACGCAGCCGCGTAACAACGTTAAAGTGGTATGATACTCGCCAGTCAGCTCTTGCCGCGGACTGGCGAGAGAAAATCGAATAACAGATCGCCTAATTTGTCGCCCGTCATGCTGGCGGGCAACACGAAGCTAAGTGAGCCAACATGTCGAACAAACCCTTCTACTACCAGAATCCCTTTCCTCTCGCCAAAGATGATACCGAGTACTATCTGCTGAGCCGCGACCATGTTTCGGTGGCCAACTTTGACGGCGAAGAAGTCCTGAAAGTCGACCCGAAAGCGCTGACGCTGCTGGCGCAGCAGGCGTTCCACGATGCCTCTTTTATGCTGCGCGCGTCACATCAGCAGCAGGTGGCGTCGATTCTGGCGGACGATGAAGCCAGCCAGAACGACAAATACGTGGCGCTGCAGTTCCTGCGCAACTCGGAAATCGCCGCTAAGGGCGTGCTGCCGACCTGCCAGGACACCGGTACCGCCATCATCATGGGTAAAAAAGGCCAGCGCGTCTGGACCGGTGGCGGCGATGAAGCCGCGCTGTCTCAGGGCGTTTACAACACCTTTATCGAAGATAACCTGCGCTACTCGCAGAATGCGCCGCTCGATATGTACAAAGAGGTCAACACCGGCACCAACCTGCCGGCGCAGATCGATCTCTACAGCGTTGACGGCGACGAATACAAATTCCTGTGCATCGCCAAAGGTGGCGGTTCTGCTAACAAAACCTATCTGTATCAGGAAACCAAAGCGCTGATCACACCAGCGAAGCTGAAAAACTACCTGATTGATAAAATGATGTCGCTCGGCACGGCGGCCTGTCCGCCGTACCACATTGCATTTGTCATCGGCGGCACTTCCGCTGAGAGCACGCTGAAAACCGTGAAACTGGCGTCAACCCACTATTACGATTCGCTGCCGACCGAAGGCAACGAACACGGTCAGGCGTTCCGCGACGTGCAGCTGGAACAGGAACTGCTGGAAGCCTCGCAGAAACTCGGCCTCGGCGCGCAGTTTGGCGGTAAGTATTTTGCTCACGATATCCGCGTGGTGCGTCTGCCGCGTCACGGCGCATCCTGCCCGGTGGGCATGGGCGTTTCCTGCTCGGCTGACCGCAACATCAAAGCCAAAATTAACCGCGAAGGCATCTGGATCGAGAAGCTGGAAGACAACCCAGGCCGCTATATCCCGGAAGCGCTGCGTCAGCAGGGCGAAGGCGAAGTGGTCAGCGTCGATCTCAATCGCCCAATGAGCGAGATCCTCGCCCAGCTCTCCGCTTACCCGGTGGCAACGCGTCTGTCGCTGAACGGCACCATCATCGTGGCGCGTGATATTGCGCACGCCAAACTGAAAGAGCGCATCGACAACGGCGAAGGTCTGCCGCAGTACATCAAAGATCATCCGGTGTACTATGCGGGCCCGGCGAAAACGCCGGAAGGTTACGCGTCCGGTTCACTCGGTCCGACCACTGCTGGCCGCATGGACTCCTACGTCGATCTGCTGCAGGCTAACGGCGGCAGCATGGTGATGCTGGCCAAAGGTAACCGCAGCCAGCAGGTCACGGATGCCTGCCATAAACACGGCGGCTTCTATCTGGGCAGTATTGGCGGCCCGGCGGCGGTGCTGGCGCAGCAGAGCATTAAGAGTCTGGAGTGCGTGGAGTATGCCGAACTGGGCATGGAAGCGATCTGGAAAATTGAAGTGGAGAACTTCCCGGCGTTCATCCTGGTGGATGACAAAGGCAACGACTTCTTCCAGCAGATCCACAACCAGTGTGCTGCCTGCGTGAAATAAGCCGGCCTGCAATAAAAAAATCCGCGGCGTAAAAGCTGCGGATTTTTTTTGTCTGCCAGCCCCTGCGGCGCTCACACACCGCGCAGCTGCACATCCAGCAACAGATCGGCATCGTCGTCGTTCTGGCCAATCACGTAGATTGCCTGGCGGCCCGGCAGATTTACGGTAATGATATTCTCTTCGACCGCATCCAGCACTTCGTCGTGCTGCTCCTGAAAGTGGTACAGGGTGTTCATCTTCTCTCCTTAAAAATGGTGCGTTACTGTATAAACTCACGTCTCTTAATATCGACAAGACGCGTCTTAATAACAGGGGGAATAATCTGTTTTTTCTGTCAGCACTGTGACAGGGCTGTGTGACGTTGCCATGAAGGCGGCAGCGGCGCGCACCGCTGCCGGTTAAATCAGAAAAAGCCGAGAGGTTGCGTGCTGTAGCTGACCAGCAAATTTTTGGTCTGCTGATAGTGATCGAGCATCATTTTGTGGGTTTCACGGCCAATACCGGATTTTTTATAGCCGCCAAACGCGGCGTGCGCCGGATAGAGGTGATAGCAGTTGGTCCAGACGCGACCGGCTTTGATCGCGCGACCTACGCGGTAAGCACGGTTGATATCGCGCGTCCACACGCCCGCACCGAGGCCGTAAATCGAATCGTTGGCGATGGTAATCGCTTCCGCTTCATCTTTAAAGGTCAGCACGCCGACCACCGGTCCAAAAATCTCCTCCTGGAAGACGCGCATGCTGTTATCACCTTTCAGCAGCGTCGGCTGAATGTAGTAACCGCTGGCAAACGCCTCACCGATTTTCTCCACCCCGCCGCCGTGCAGCACCTGCGCGCCCTCCTGCTGCGCAATCTCCAGGTAAGAGAGAATTTTGTCGAACTGCTGCTGCGACGCCTGCGCGCCGATCATGGTCTCAGTGTCGAGCGGATCGCCACGCTTAATGGTCTGGATGCGCTTCATCACCGCCGCCATAAACGGCTCAAAAATCGACTCCTGCACCAGCGCGCGTGACGGACAGGTACAGACTTCGCCCTGATTAAGGAAGCCCAGCACCACGCCTTCGGCCGCTTTTTCGATGAAGCTCTCCTCCGCCTGCATGATGTCTTCGAAGAAAATGTTGGGCGACTTGCCGCCCAGCTCGACGGTGGACGGGATCAGGCTTTTTGCCGCCAGCTCAAGAATGTGGCCGCCGGTGGCGGTCGATCCGGTAAAGGCGATTTTGGCGATACCCGGATGCGAAGCCAGCGCCTCGCCGGCCTCTTTGCCGTAGCCGTGCACAACGTTAATCACGCCCGGCGGCACCAGGTCTTTAATCAGCTCCATCAACAGGGTAATGGAGAGCGGCGTCTGTTCAGCGGGCTTCAGCACCACGCAGTTACCGGCACCCAGCGCCGGCGCCAGTTTCCACGCCGCCATCAGCAGCGGGAAGTTCCACGGGATAATTTGTCCGACGACCCCAAGCGGCTCATGAAAGTGGTAGGCGGCGGTGAATTCGTCGATCTCTGCCGCGCTGCCTTCCTGGGCGCGCACGCAGCCGGCAAAGTAGCGGAAGTGGTCAACCGCCAGCGGTAAATCAGCCGCCAGGGTTTCACGCACCGGCTTACCGTTATCCCAGGTTTCATTGACCGCGATGGCTTCCAGATTGGCTTCCAGCCGGTCGGCAATTTTCAGCAGCAGCAGCGAACGCGCCTGCGGCGAGGTTTTGCCCCATGCGTCCGCAGCAGCCTGTGCGGCGGCGACGGCGTTGTCGATATCCTGTTTATCCGAGCGCGGGAATTCGCCGATGGTCGAGCCGTTGATCGGCGTGGTGTTAACAAAATAGTTACCGTTTACCGGCGGAACAAATTCGCCGTTGATGAAGTTGCCATAACGCGATTGCAGGTGGATGAGAGAACCGGTTTCTCCCGGAGCAGCGTAACGCATGGTGTTTCTCCTTGCGGGACAGAGTGGCGATTAACAACATTTAAACTTGTTATTAACATTGAGCGAACAATGCCAGCCTGTCAGATCGCTCAGCGGGAAACTGTGACCGCATCGAAGGAAAAGAGGGCATTAAGAAACTGCCCTGCCGTCACGCCATAACCTGCGCCTGTCGCAGACAGATAATTCCGAGTTTGGCCATAAGCGTGATGAAAAGCGGAACATGTGCGATTTGTGCGGTCAATATGAAGCAGACCCGTGAACAGGAGAACAAGATGCTGGCTTCAGCCCTGATGGTAATGCGCGCCAAAGCGAACTTCGTTCAGCAATTTATCCGCAATCCGCGCAAAATGGGCAGCATCACGCCCTCCTCAGCCGCCCTGTGTCGCGCCATGTGTGAAACGGTCAACTGGGAGCACAGCCTGCGCATTGCCGAGCTGGGCGCCGGCGACGGCGTGCTGACCCGTCATCTGCTGGCACATATGGCACCGCAGGCGCAGCTGGATGTGTTTGAAATCAGTCCCGAGCTGGTGAAAGGGTTACGTCGCTGGAACGATGCGCGCATGCAGGTGCGCGCCTGCTCCGCAGAGTATCTGTCCGGGGAGTACGACGTGATTTTTTCCGGCCTGCCGCTGCTGTCGCTGCCGCCCGTAACGCGCGACGCCATTCTCAGCGCAGTGCATGAAGGACTGGGGCCGCGCGGCGTGTTTGTCCAGTTTCAGTACACCTCGCTGACGCAGCCCAGCCTGTCACGCTACTTCACCTGGCAGCGCCAGCGGGTGCTGAAAAATATGCCACCCGCCTGGGTTTATCGCTGCACGCGGCATTACGCGCCCTGAGCCTGCGCCTGCGGGCGCGTTTGCTGCCAGAAACGCTGCAGCAGCTCGCGCGCCCAGTCTTCGCCTGACAGCTGCGCGCCATCATCGCTAACGCCGGAAGGCAGACAGGCGGTCATGATGTTATGGTCGAACTCCGGATGGAACTGCACCGACAGCGCCTGCGGCGAATAGCGCAGGATCTGACAACCATCCAGCGCTGAACGCGCCAGCACCTGTGCCTGCGGCGGCGGTACCAGCACCGACTGGCGGTGCGACAACCACGCCGGGAAGGCCTCCGGCAACTGTGCCAGCCACGGATCGCGGTGCGGGGTGCGCGTCAGGGTTTTCAGCCCGCGCTCCCAGCCGTTCGGGTTATCGCCCACTTTACCGCCCAGCGCATAGGCCATCAGCTGATGACCATAGCAAACGCCGAGCAGCGGCAGTTGCGCGTCGATGGCCGCACGAATCCAGGCGGCGGTGCGCTCGCTCCAGTCGGCGTGATCGGTCACCATCGCCCACGAACCGCTGAAAATCGCACCGCTGATGCCAGAGAAAGCCGGCAGCTCTTCCCCGAGATGCGGCCGCACAATGACATAATCATCCGGCTGTAGCGCCAGGGCTTCAATAAACCACTGTGGTTGTTCACCAATTTTTGCCACCACCTGCGGCGGCGGCGTTTCGAGTTGAATCAAAGCAAGGGGTAAGGTGCGGGTCTGTGTCATGCCGAATACGGTCCTCAAATGATCGTGTTTCGGACATCCACTCTGACAGTAAATTTGCCCCCTGTCCTGGATTTTTCGGCATAAGCTAATGCCATTACGAAAAAAAGCGTCGCCCGCGTGCGCCAACCGATCGCCTTCGTGCCATCATTAGACGGTGACAACATCGATAAAACAAAGGACAGCAGCGTGGCGGTGCGGCATTTTTTTCTGGTTCTGATGGTGGTGTGCATCTGGGCGTTCAATAACGTGGCGATAAAGTGGGGATTGCTGGAGCTTCCGCCACTGTTTCTGACCTGGATGCGCTTTGTGGTGGTGGCTATTGTGCTGGTGCCGTTTTGCCGCATCACGCGCGCCCAGCTGCCGTGGCTGCTGACGCTGGCGTTTACCTTTGGCTTCATGCACTTTTCGCTGCTGTTTGTCGGCATGCGCTATACCGATGCCGGCACCGGGGCCATTGTGGTCCAGCTGGGCACGCCGATTGCCATGCTGCTGGCGATGGTAGTGCTGAAGGAGAAACTGCGGCTGGTGCAGCTGTGCGGTATCGCCATCTCGCTGGCCGGGGTGGTAGTGCTCTCCGGCAGCCCGACAATTCCGGCGTGGTGGGTGCTGTGTATTCTGCTGTGCAGCGCCACTGGCTGGGCGGTGAGCAACATGATTGTGAAAAAGTCACCGCCGATTAAACCGCTGACGCTCACCGGCTGGATCTCTTTCCTTGCGGTGCCGATTGTCGGCGCGGCCTCGTGGCTGACCGAATCGCAGCAGTTTACCGCGCTGAGCCACGCCGGCTGGCGCGGCTGGTTTGGCATCCTGTACAGCGCCCTCGCCTCGTCAATTGTCGCCTACACGCTGTGGTACGCGCTGCTGAAAAAATATAACGTCAACCTGATCATGCCCTACTCGCTGCTGACGCCGGTGCTGGCGGTACTGATGGGCGTGCTGGTGCTGGGCGACAGCATGAACAGCTTCAAAATTCTGGGTGCGTCGCTGGTGGTGCTGGGGACGGCGATTGCGGTGATTAACCTGCGTAACCTGCGCATGCATGCCCGCTTTCCGCGTCTGCGCCGCCGCTAATCCACTCTGCTATGCTTGAAGCTCGCGTGTTTTCCGGAGGTTTAGCATGGATTCTCAACGCACTGCCGCATTGTGGCAGCAACTGTGGCAGGGATTGCGAGGTGCGGAACACGCGCCAACGATCCACTTTATTCAGACCGACAGCTTCCCCTCGGCTTTTGCCGTTAGCGAACTCGCCGCCACCAGCATCGGCCTCGCCAGCCAGGCGCTGAGCGATCTGCTGGGGCGTCCGGCCCCGGTCAGCGTCAACGTCCGCCTGGCCTCGCGCTGGTTTCAGCACAGCCTGACGCCGCTGAACCGTCCGCCAGCCGCCCAGTGGGATGCGCTGGCCGGTGACTATCCGTGCGAGGATGGCTGGATCCGCCTGCACACCAACGCACCGCATCATCGCGCCGCCATGGCGCGCGTGCTGGGCGAGCACGCCGAACGATCATCGCTGGCGGCGGTGGTGGCACGCTGGCAGGGACACGCGCTGGAGCAGGCCGTGGTCGACGCCGGCGGCTGTGCCGCCTGGATGCGCAGCTCACAACAGTGGCAGCAGCACGCGCAGGGGCTGGCGGTAAGCGAAGAAGCGCTGATTGCCCAACGGGCAACCGGCGAAGCGCCCACGCCGGGCTGGGCGCTGCTGCCGGCGCGACCGCTGCTGGGCGTGCGGGTGCTGGATCTGACGCGCATCATTGCCGGACCGGTAGCGACCCGCTTTCTGGCCAGCCTCGGCGCGCAGGTGCTGCGCATCGATCCGCCCGGCTGGCGTGAACCGACGCTGGAAGAGGAGATCAACTGCGGCAAACGCTGCACGCAGCTGGATATCAAAACCCGCGCCGGGCGCGATCGGCTGATTACGCTGCTACAACATGCGGATGTGCTGGTGCACGGCTACCGCGCGGATGCACTGGAAAAGCTGGGACTGGATGCGGAGAGCCGTCAGCGGCTGGCGCCGGGGCTGGTGGATGTCAGCCTCAACGCCTGGGGCTGGCACGGGCCGTAGCGCAACCGGCGCGGTTTTGACAGCCTGGTGCAGATGGCCTGCGGCATCGCCGAACAGGGTATGCGCTGGCAGGCAGGCGTTAAACCGACGCCGCTGCCGGTGCAGGCGCTGGATCACGCCACCGGCTATATGATGGCGGCCGCGGTGCTGGAAGGATTACGCCAGCGCCGAATTAACGGCACCGGCTGGCAGGCGCGTTTGTCGCTGGCGCGTACCGCGCTGCTGCTTCAGCAGCACGGCGCAGCGCCACAAGGCGAACAGCGCGGCATTACGCCGCAGCCGCACGATGCGCTGAGCGCGCTGGAGATCAATCGCTGGGGGATTGGCGAGCGCCTGCGCGCCGCGGCTTATCTGCCCGGTACGCCGATGCTGTGCGCGGCACCGGCGCAGCTGCCCGGCAGCAGCCATCCCTGCTGGTGACGACTCAGGCGTCGTCGCCCTCTTCACGCAGTTCGTCATACATCGCCTGAATCGCCTCACGGCTCAGCGCCGCCAGCGTGCGATAAAACGCGGTGGTGGCGTGGGCTTCCACTTTACCGAGGAAGGCGCCGCACCACGGCAGCAGGTAGTCATCGAACAGCGCCAGCTGGGCCGCCGCCTCATCTTCTGCAGACTGATCTTCCAGCCAGGAGGCCGCCAGCAGCAGCACGCCAAAGTGATCGGCCGGCGACTCGCTCAGTGGCATACCGCGTGAGGTTAAAAACGCCCGCACCTCGGCTTCCTGCGGTCCGTTCGGCCACTGTGAGGCGTACGGCGGCACGCTGCAGTCGCTGCCGACGAACAGCGCGTTGTAATCCGCCGCCAGCGCCTGCGGATCGCTATTCTGCTGCAGCCGGGTCAGCAGTTCATCCTGCTCCAGCGGCCACTGTTCTTTCAGTTTGCCTTCACGCAGCAGGGTGAACAGCGGCACCAGCAGCGGGTCCTGCGGCTGGCGATTAAACAGCGAGCCGATGACGCGGCAGAGAATGGAAAACTCATTCATGCAACAGAATTCCTTGAGGCAAAAAAGTTAAAAGTCGGCAAATTCCGCAATGTGTTTGCCGGTGCGCTGTTCGAGAAAGTCGAGCAGGCGACGCGGCGTGACATTTAACACGCGATCCTGCGGAAAATCCACTTCGCGCGTAATACGCAGGCAGTGTTCGAAATGGCCAAGCGTAAAGGCAGTGTGCGAATCGGAGCCAAACGCCAGCCGGCCACCGGCGTCACGCACCGCTTCCGCAATCGCACGGCAGTTAGGTTCACTGCCCGGACGCGAATGGGTAAACGACGAGTTGTTGATCTCCAGCGCCACATCGTAGTGCGTGGCGGCTTCCGCGATGGCGCGAATATCCACCGGGAATTTCGGGTTGCCCGGATGGCTGATGATGTGCACCAGTCCGCTGGCCATGGTGGCGATCATCGCTTCGGTGTGGTGAGCCTTGTCGCGCGGCGCATAGACCGGCTCGTGGAAGCCGGCGACGATCAAATCCAGCGCATCCAGCATCGGCCCGCTGCAATCAATCTCACCCTGCTGATTTTTGATGTTGGCTTCAATGCCGCGCAGCACGCCGACGCCGTCAATCACGCGCGGCCAGATGCGCATATTCACAAAATGCCAGTAGTGCGGCGCATCGGCCATGTCCGGACCGTGATCGGTAATGGCGAACAGCTTCAGGCCGTTCTGTTTCGCCTGCGCGACGTAATCGTGCAGCGTGCTGTAAGCATGGGTGCTGGCCACGGTGTGCATATGTAAATCGACGGGATACATCCTCTTCTCCTCTGCTGAATTAATAGCCGCGCTGGCGATCGACCAGACCGCGCGGCTGTTGGCCCTGCTCCAGTGCCGTGATGGCACCGGCGATATAGTCCATCGCCTCATGCGGCAAGGTGGTGGCGGCATTATGCGGGGTAATCATTACATGTGGATGAGACCACAGCGGACTCGCGGCCGGCAGCGGTTCCACCTGGAATACGTCCAGCGCGGCGGCGGCCAGCTGACCGCTCTCCAGCGCCGCCAGCAGATCGGCCTCTACCACGTGCGCACCGCGCGCGAGGTTGAGGAAACAGGCGCCGCGCGGTAGCGCGCTAAGAAACGCGCTATCGATCAGGTTGCTGGTTTCCGGCGTGGCGGGCAGCAAATCAATTAATACCTGACTGTCAGCGAGAAAATCCGCCAGCTGGTCGCGGCCGTGAAAGGTGGTGACACCGGCTATCTGCTTCGGCGAGCGGCTCCAGCAGCGCAGCGGGAAGCCCCACTGCTGCAGGCTCTCCAGTACGCTGCGGCCGAGCACGCCGGCCCCCAGCACGCCAATGGTAAAATTAGCACGTTCGCGGTCCGGCAGCGGCTGCCATAGCGCCTGTCGCTGCTGCTGGTGATAGTCGGCGAAGCGGCGGAACCAGCCCAGCACGCACCAGTTCGCATACTCCTGCATCTGGCGTGCCATGCCGGTGTCTTCCAGCCGGTAGAGCGGCACCGCGTCAGCCAGCATCTCAGGGTGCGTGCGCAGCTGCCGCAAAATTTCGTCCACGCCGGCCCCCATGGCGAATACGCCACGCAGCGCCCGTCCCGCCAGCATCTCCACCGGCGGCGATCGCACAATGGCGTAGTCGGCAGGCGCACTGTCGCCCGGCTGCCACTGGCGGATGCGCACTTCCGGCAGTCGCTGGCGCATGCCGTCCAGCCACGGCTGCGGATTCAGCGACGGGTGATACCAGATGATCTCCATACTGCTCTCCTTTTTTTCTTTCAGCCTCAGTCAAATAGCGGCGCAGGGCAAGTAAAAACCCGCGCGGCACCGCAATTTTCCGGCGATTAATCGCGAAGGCTTCACATTTCCGCCGCTGCAAAAGGCTAAGCGGCGCGTTAACGTCTAAAGTTGTTCGGGTGGTCAATGCGTTAGCGCACCACCTTTTCGGACAAGGAGAAAAACCGATGATAAAAAATGTAGTGTTTACGCCTGCGCGTCTTACCCTGTTGCTCAGCGCGGCGCTGCTGAGCGCGTCTGCTGTGCACGCTGAGGATAACAGCCGCATGCTCAGCGCCCAGCCGCAGCCGCCGGATGTGCGACTCGGCCCACTATTCAGTGCCGTGCAGCAGGCCAGATTTTATCCGGACCAGAAAACCTTTGCCGATGCGGTCCCCAAATATGATCCGGCGTCGATTCTCGCCGACTGGCAGATGCAGAAAAATCAGCGTAATTTCGATCTCAGGCGCTTCGTGGACACCAACTTCATCCTGCCCAAAGCGCAGGTTAAATACGTGCCGCCCGCCGGCCAGAGCCTGCGCGCGCACATCAATGGCCTGTGGCCGGTGCTGACGCGCAGCACGCCAACGGCCAGCCAGTACGATTCGCTGCTGCCACTGCCGAAACCGTACGTGGTGCCAGGCGGGCGTTTCCGCGAAGTCTATTACTGGGACAGCTACTTCACCATGCTCGGGCTGGCAGAGAGCGGCCACTGGGATCGGGTGCAGGATATGGTGGACAACTTCGCCAGCGAGCTGGACAAGTACGGCCACATCCCTAACGGTAACCGCAGCTACTATCTCAGCCGCTCGCAGCCGCCGTTCTTCAGCCTGATGGTGGATTTGCTGGCCAGCCACAAGGGAGACGACGTCTACCGCCAGTATCTGCCACAGCTGCAAAAAGAGTATGACTACTGGATGGCGGACAGTGACAAGGTGGCTGCCGGCCAGGCGAGCAAGCGCGTGGTGAAGCTCAGCGACGGCACCCTGCTCAATCGCTACTGGGATGACCGTGACGTGCCGCGCACCGAATCCTGGCTGGACGATGTCAACACCGCGAAAAAAGCGCCTGAGCGCAATAAACAGCAGGTGTATCGCGATCTGCGCGCGGGCGCCGCCTCGGGCTGGGACTTCAGCTCACGCTGGTTCACCGATGCGCACAATCTGGCCTCGATTCGCACCACCCAGCTGGCCCCGGTGGACCTCAACAGCCTGCTGTTCCACCTGGAGCAGACGCTGGCGAAAGCCGCGAAGCTGGCAAAGCAGAATGACAAAGCGCAGCAGTTTGCGGCGGATGCAGAGAAGCGCCAGGCGGCGATCAATCGTTACCTGTGGGATGACAAACAGGGCTGGTATGCCGACTACGATTTCCAGAAAAAGCAGGTGCACAATCAGCTCACCGCCGCCACGCTGTTCCCGCTGTATATGCAGCTGGCGGGCGACAAACAGGCGGAACGCACCGCTGCCGCAGTGGAAAAACAGCTGCTGAAACCAGGCGGGCTGGTCACCACCACGGTAAACAACGGCCAGCAGTGGGATGCGCCTAACGGCTGGGCCCCGCTGCAGTGGGTAGCGGTCGAAGGTCTGGAGCACTATAAGCAGAACCAGCTGGCGCAGCAGATTGGTCAGCGCTTCCTGCAAAATGTGCAGCATACTTACGATCGCGAGCACAAGCTGGTTGAGAAGTATGTGGTCGACGGCGCCCAGCTGGGCGGTGGTGGTGGCGGCGAGTATCCGCTGCAGGACGGTTTTGGCTGGACCAACGGCGTAACGCTGAAGCTGCTGGATAAGTATTGTCCGAAAGATAAAACCTGTAACAGCACACGCGACATCCCCTCAATGCCGACGCTAAACGCGGCGAAATAACCCTGACGTCAGGTGCGCCGCCGTGCGCACCTGCTTCTCAGGCCCGATGCCACAGCCAGGCGATGGCCACGCCCGGCGCTGCGGCATCCCCCTGCGCATCACACTTTTCCATTACTTATCTTTTACATCTTGAAACACCCCTTACTAAAAGATAATAATTCTCAATCTTAAAATGACTCTTTTTCTCATCATTAACCGCCGCGCTGGTGTGGTGCGGCTTTTGTTCTCAGCCAAAGGAATCATTATGACCGCGCTGTTCCCCCTCAACCGTGGCCGGCTGCTGTGCGCGCTGGCGCTGGCGTTTCCGGCACTCGGCGTAGCCGAACCCTCTCTGGTGGTCACCGCACAGCCGCAGGAGAGCGCCACCTCGCCTACGGCGGGCTATCTCGCCACCCGCAGCGGCGCCACGAAAAGCGATCGTCCACTCGTCACCACGCCGCAGTCCATTTCCGTGGTGACGCGTCAGCAGATTGACGATCAGGGTGCGCAGGATCTGAACCAGGCGCTGGGCTATACCCCGGGGGTTTTCACCAACTTTGGTGGCGCGGCCACGCGTTACGACACCATTTCGCTGCGCGGTTTCCACGGCGGTGATGTCGACAACACCTTCCTTGACGGTCTGCGCGTGATGAGCGACGGCGGCAGCTTCAACATCCTGCAGGTGGATAACTGGTTCCTTGACCGCATCGACGTAATTAAAGGCCCCTCTTCTGCCCTTTATGGCCAGACGGTGCCGGGCGGGCTGGTGAACATGGTCACGAAGCGGCCGCAGTTTGCTTCACAGGGCCATTTACGCTTCGCCACCGGCAGCAATGCCAGTAACAGCGCCGCCTTTGATTACACCGACGCAATTAACGATCAATGGGCGTATCGCCTGACCGGCATCACGCGCAACAGCAATACCCAGTACGATCACACGCGCGAAGAGAAATACGCGCTGTCACCCCAGTTGCTGTGGCAGCCGGATGAAGACACCAGCCTGCTGCTGCGTGCTTATCTGCAAAAAGATCCCTCAGGCGGCTATCATGGCTCGGTGCCGGCGGAAGGCACGCTGTACAGCCACAATGGCCGCTGGCTGAGCGACGGCTTTTATGAGGGCGACAGCGCGCTGGATCAGTTCAAACGTCATGAGCAGATTTACGGCTACGACTTCTCGCACCGTTTCGATGAGGTATGGTCGGTGCACAGCACCGGCAGCTACAGCCATTCCAGCGTGGCGCTCGACCAGGTTTACCAGATTGGCTGGAACAGCGACAATCCGGACCTGCTTAATCGCTACTACTCCGGTGAGCGCTCTTCGCTCAGCGCGTGGGCGACCGATAACCAGCTGCAGGCGGAGTTTGCCAGCGGTGCGCTGCAGCATCGCGTCACGCTTGGCGCGGAGTATCACCGCTACAAAAATGATTTGAGCGACGCCAGCGGTGCTGCCTCACCGCTGAATGCCTGGAACGGCGAGGCCATCGGCAGCCAGCCGGATTACCTCTGGACAGCGCAGACGCGCCGCTACTATCAGAGCGGCCTCTATCTGCAGGATGAGATGGCGTGGCAGCGCTGGCATCTGGATCTGTCTGGTCGCTATGACCGCATCGTGTCAGAGAATGGCAATAGTCGTCGTCAGGACGATCACGTCAGCGGCCGCGCCGCGCTGCTGTACGCCTTTGATAATGGCGTGTCGCCGTACGTCAGCTGGAGCCAGGCGATTACCCCGGCTTCGCTGACCGATCCCGACGGGAATCAGCTAAAACCGACCACCTCAGAACAGTATGAAGCCGGGGTGAAATACCAGCCGAACGGCACGCGCGATCTCTACAGCGTGGCCCTGTACGATCTGACGCAGAACGATGTGGCCAACCGTAACGTGCAGGACGGCACCTACACCCCGTCCGGCAAAGTGCATGCACAGGGCATTGAACTGGAGGCGCGCAGCCAGCTGACCGAACGGTTCAGCACCGTCGCCGGTTATACGCTCAACCATCTGCGCTTTAAGGATTCCGTGGACGGCAACGATGGCCATACGCCGTACGTCACGCCAAATAGCATGGCGTCACTGTGGGGGCATTATCAGTTTGATTACGGCCTGAGCGCGGGTGCCGGGGTGCGCTATATTGGCCGCCAGTGGGCCGATAACGAAAACACCACCCGTTTGCCGTCGGTGACCCTGTTTGACGCCTCACTGCGCGCCGATCTGGGCGCGTGGCAGTCGAATCTGAAAGGTGCCTGGCTGCAGCTGAATGCCCGCAATCTGACGGATAAAAAGTATCTGGCAGCCTGCTACGGCACCGGTTACTGCTATCGCGGCGCGGAGCGGACGCTGACCGCCACAATCGGCTACGATTTCTGACGACATAAAAAAATCCGCAGCCCCGGACGGGGCTGCGGATCTTGTTGAATCGTGATTTGGCGTCAGCTGCGGACTTTACGGTAGATCCACAGCACCACAATGGCACCGATCACCGCGACCACAAAGCTGCCAAAGTTGAAGCCGTCGACCCGGCCAAAGCCGAACAGGGTACTGATCCAGCCGCCCACCACCGCACCGACAATCCCGAGTACCACGGTCAAAATAAATCCGCCGCCATCTTTACCTGGCATGATCCATTTAGCGATAACCCCGGCAATCAGACCAAAAATAATCCATGAAAGAATACCCATTTGCTGCTCCTTACGTTATGAATCAAGGTGTTCATCGCGCTAAGTATAGCCGGGAATTTTTTCTCTGCTACATCAACATCATGATGAATTCGTTCACGCCGGCTAAAGCTTTTACCGCCCCGGTCGATAACCGACGAAGAGCAGTGGCACTCGTAAAATAGCAATCGGACAGGTGGAGCAGGACGTGAAAGACGCCGATAAAGAACAATATCTCAAGCGCGGTACGCTGGCGGTGTTGAACGTGATGAAGGATTTGTTGCGTTATCAAACCCTGCTGATGGTCAATTTCTCCCGTGGTCAGTTCATCAGCCGGCTGCTGGCCGCGGATGAAGATCGGGTGATTTTTGATCTCGGCAGCAACGCGCTGGACAATGATTTGGCACTGCAGGGTGGCGAAGTGAATATTGCGGCCGAAACCCACGGTGCCAAAGTGGAGTTTGGGCTGCAGGGATTAACCCGCATCGATTATGACGGCCTGCCCGCCTTTGCCGCCGCGCTGCCCGACCTGGTGTGGCAGATTCAGCGCCGGGAATTCTTTCGCGTCAACGCGCCGCTCGAACCGGTATTTTACTGCCACAGCCAGTGGCCGGACGGCAGCACAGCGCGCTTTCGCCTGCAGGATCTGTCGCTCGGCGGCGTCGGCGTGTTGCTGGATGAGGCGCTGCCGGAAGGTCTTAACCGTGGCGATACCTTCAAAAAGCTGCGCGTTGAGCTGGGCGAATATGGCCAGTTCGAAGTGACCGCACAGCTGCTGCACATCGGCGAGCGCAGCACCGTGACCAGCAAGAACGAAACCCGCATCACGCCGCGGCTCAGCTTCCGTTTTACCGCCATCGAACCGGTGCAGGAGCGTCAGCTGCAGCAGGTGATTTTTGCGCTGGAGCGGCTGGCGCGCGACAAGGCCAATCGCTTCCAGTAAACCGCCGGCGTCCCGCGCGGCGCCAGCGTAGTCTATGCTTTCTCCTTGCACATTCTTTTCACCGGCTCCCAGCAAGGAGATGCTCCCCAATGGAAAACTGGCTTTCTGCCCACCATTTGCAACTTATCTTTCTCAATCAAAACTTCTGGATTAATAGCGCCATCATTGTGTTTGGCACGCTGATTGTTTACTGGCTGCTGCGCACCGTCATTCGCTTTGTCTCTAACCGTATCGCCCACTACAGCGAACAGCGCCACGTGCGCTTCACCGGCATTCTGGTGGAGATTCTGCGCAGCACCAGTCAGCTACTGCTGCTGATCTTCTCGCTGCTAATCACGCTGAAATTTGTCGATCTGCCGGACAGCTGGAGCGTCGCCATCGCCCACGGCTGGTTCCTGGCGCTGATTCTGCAGCTCACGCTGTGGATCGACGGCGGCATTCGCCTGTGGCTGCACTCGTTGCTGCGCGATCCGCTGCACGTGCGCAATCCGGTCACCACGGTGATCCTCGGCATTCTGCTGCGCGTCGTGGTGTGGGTGATGATGCTGCTGGCGATCCTCTCCAATATGGGGATCAATATCACCGCGCTGGTGGCCAGCCTCGGCGTCGGCGGTATTGCCATCGCGCTGGCGATTCAGACGGTGCTGAGCGATGTGTTCGCTTCGCTGGCGATTGGCTTCGATAAGCCCTTTGAGCACGGCGACTTTATTGTGTTCGGCGACATCGCTGGCTCCATTGAGCACATTGGCCTGAAAACCACCCGGCTGCGCAGTCTCGGCGGCGAACAGATTGTCTGCTCCAACACCATTCTGCTGCAGCAAACCATCCACAACTACAAACGCATGCAGCAGCGACGCATCGTGTTTAAGTTCGGGATTAATTACGGCACGCCGGCGGAGAAAGTGCGGCAGATTGGCGGCATGGTGCAACGCATCATTGAAGGCGTGCCGGACACGCGTTTTGATCGCGCCCATTTCCTGTCGTTTGACGAATCGCAGCTGACGTTTGAGGTGGTCTATTTCGTGCTGAGCGCCGATTACAACAAATACATGGACATTCAGCAGGAGATTAACCTGCAACTGATGGCGCAGCTGGAGCAGAAACAGATTCGTTTCGCCTTCCCGATGCGCCGCGTGGAGTTCACCGGCGGCGTGCTGCCGCGCATTAACCTCAGCGATGCCTCAAATGAGGCTGCGGCAGAGCGCGCACAGCACTGAGTCCCGCCAGCGGCATTAGCCGATGGTGCGATAGGCGGTGGTGACTTTCCACAGGTAGCGCGGCGCCTGGGCGGCCGGATGCTTGTTCTGCACGTGCTGGTAGAACTCATCCGGCGTCATGGCGTTGATCATTGCAATGGCGCGATCGCGGTCGCGGGAGAAGGTGCGCAGCAGCGCGCCGGCGCCGTTGGCATAGGAAACAATAGTGGCATAGCGCAGCGTCAGCGGATCGCGAATGCCCGCCAGTGCGGAATCCTGCAGAATCCGGATATAGGCCGCGCCGATATCAATATTTTTCGCCGGGTCGCGCAGTTCGGAATTACTCGGCTGGCCGTGGCGTCCCTGTGCGCGATACACCTCGCGTCCGGCGGTGGCGGCTTTGATCTGCATCAGCCCGACCGCGTTAGAACGGCTTACCACGGTTGGGTTGCCCCCGGATTCGACACTAATAATGGCGCTGATCAGCTTCTCATCAACGCCATAATGACTGGCAGCATCTTCGGTAAACAGTGACCATGCATCATTCACTTTCGACGGCGGCGCCTGGGTTAATGGCGTATTTCTCTCCGGCGTCACCGGTTTTTCCGGCTCGCTGGCACAGCCAGCCAGCAGCAAAGCAGACAGCATAAGTAGTCGAATTTTCACTGATTTTTGGTTCCGCTATAAGATTGGCGCAAGCTATCATAACCATGACGGTAAAAGGTAAAATTACCGTTTATCCTAAATACGTAAAAAACCTTGTGCTACCGTGACTTCGGTAACGCATTTCGTCATCATCGGCAGGCCAACAGACAGCAGGATGGAAGTTATGCTCGCCCCTCGTTCAATACGCCTCATCGCCCCTTCCGGTTATTGTCACAATCAGGACGCCGCCCGCCGCGCGGTGGAGCGCCTGAAGGCGGAAGGCCATCAACTGCAAAACCCGGAAGCCATTACGCGCCGCTGGCAGCGTTTTGCCGGTGATGACGTGCAGCGCCTGCAGGATGTGAATGCGCTGGCGTCACTGGCGTCGCTGCCGGATATCGTACTGGCGGTGCGCGGCGGCTATGGTGCCTCACGCCTGCTCGATCACCTCGACTATGTGGCGCTGCAGCGTCGCCTGCTTAATCAGCCTATTGCGCTGTGCGGCCACAGTGATTTCACCGCTATTCAGCTGGCGCTGCTGGCGCAAACCGGGCTAATCACCTTCAGCGGACCGATGCTGGCCGGCAATTTTGGCGCGGAGGCTTTATCTGAATTTACCGTCAGCCACTTTTGGCAGGCGCTAACATCTCCTACAGTCAATCTGGCGTGGCACAGTGCCAGTCCGGATCGCGGCCGCTGGCAGGGCACGCTGTGGGGTGGCAATCTGGCGATGATCTGCTCCCTGATTGGCACGCCGTGGCTGCCGCAGATTGAAGACGGCATTCTGGTGATCGAGGATGTGAATGAGCATCCGTTCCGCATTGAGCGTATGCTGATTCAGCTGCAGCAGAGCGGTATTCTGGCGCGCCAGCGCGCCATTGTCACCGGCAGCTTCACCAGCACCGCCCTGTCCGATTACGACAACGGCTTTGATTTCGCCACGGTGTGGCAGCGGTTGCGTGACGAGTACCAGATTGCGGTGATCAGCGATCTGCCGTTTGGCCATGATGCCGATACCGTGACGCTGCCGCTCGGCGCCAGCGCCACGCTTGAGATTGACCAGGGCGCCGCGCGGTTAGCCTTTACCGGCCATCCGACGTTGCGCTGACGTGTTGCCGCAGGAGACCGCTATTGAAGCCGCTGTACGAAGACTTGTGGATCTCCACGCCGGAATTTCCCGCCGAAGAGACGGCTAATGATTTAATGATGCACGGGTTTATGCTGCGCCATCCGCGCGGCAACCTGTTGATTGGCCGCGTTGAGCAGCTGCTGGATCATGAAGTGCTCGCGGACGCGGGCGGCGTGATTCGCCACTATTTTACCCACTGGCACGAAGCCGCGCCGGGCGCGCGGGCCATTCAGCAGCGCTTCAATGATAGTGATCAAGGCTAAAACGTAGCGTATAGCCAAGCTTTTCATAAAACGGCCGCGCCTGAAAGCTGGCGGTATCCACCTGGGCGTAACGGCAGCCGCGTGCGCGGGCTTCCTGTTCGGCTGCCTGAATCAGCTGGCTGCCGGCGCCCTGCCCGCGTAACCCATCGCTGACCCACAGCATATCAATGCGTAACCAGTTGCCATAGGTTGAGCCCGTCAGTCCCGCCAGCTTTTTCCCGGCGCCGTCTTTAATGAACACACCGATGGCTTTCATCTCATTGACGTCAATAAAGCGGCTGTTGAAGGCGTTCAGGCCGAGGCGCATTTCATCCAGATCCTGATGCGTGACGCTATCCGTAACGCTTAATTGCATGGTCGGCTCCTTGTGGCGGCATTATGAAGAGGGGTGCTGGCGGTCGTCGTAGCGCTCCAGCGACAGAATATCAGCATCGCGTTTTTCCGTGCGGTTGCAGGGCAACAGCTTATCGCTGTCGGCGTAGACGAAAAAGGTTTCGCCGCTGTTTTTATTCACGATCAGCTGATCGCCATTGCGGAAACGGGTAATGGCGACCTTATTGCCGTCCTGCAGATGCGTGCGCTGCTGCCCGGCGGCAATCTGGAAATGCCGGGTTGGCCACATCAGCGTGCTAAGCCCGTAAGCGGCACGCGATACCGTCATGGTGGGGCGGCCCGGGCAGGTGATCTGGAATTCGCTTTCGCTCCACGCGGGGGCAATCTGGCAGGCCATCAGGAGCGCGGCAAGGGTTATCGCCTTCATGGGGGGTTCTCCACTGAGGTTAGATCATGATTTTACAGGAATTTAATTGGCCAGAGGGTAACATACAACCGCCGCCGGTGCGGTAATCTGCGACTGCGGGTCAGCCAGTGCGGGCAGGAAGAACACCTCCACATCACTGATTTTGTGAGGTTTTATGCGTTCGGGATATCTTTGTAACGAGTTAAGTAAAATGCGCTAAGATCGCGTCAGGAGGATGTTATGCGAGATGAACAGGCATTATTCGCGCGGCTGGCGCAATCGCCGTTTCGCCGCCGCTTCCATTTAGGCGCGAAAGAGCGACAGTACTGTATTGAGAAAGGCCCGGCGGTGATCGACCAACACGCGGCCGATTTTATCCAGCAAAGACTGGCCGCAGCCGAACCAAAGAATGATGGCAAACAGACGCCAATGCGCGGCCATCCGGTATTTATCGCCCAGCACGCCACGGCAACCTGCTGCCGCGGCTGTCTGGCAAAATGGCATGGCATTGCTGCGCATCAGCCGTTAACGGCAGAGCAGCAGCAATATATGGTGCGGGTGATTCACCGCTGGCTGGTGGGTGAAATAAATGGTTAAGACCTGGATGGGATGGAACTACTCTGCCGCGACCTGCGCGGCCACCAGCATCAGCGCCAGTCCGGCATCGTCTGGATCGAAACGCTGCATAACTTCATGGATCGCCGTCACGCAGTTCATCACCTGCTGTTTTTTGTCGGCGTCTAACTTATCAATCGCGTGCTGAAGAATCATTAAACTGGCTTCTTCTTCTCTCATGGATTTACCCTTGTTTTGCTTACCTGGTGCGCAACGCTGGCAAGAATAACGTTTATCTGCTAGCAAAGTCACCCCTTTACATGCTTACCGCTTAACGATTAAACAAATGGCAAATGGGCAGTGGCGTCAGACATGCTATGATCGGATCAGTGGCGCGCATCGTCAGGCCAGCATAAATCAGGGAATGCACCAGGAACAGGACCATGCTAAGACTCAGTTTTCTACTCACACTTATCCTGCTGGCTGGCTGCAGCTCCACGCCGAAAGGCGTCGATTGCCCCGGCGAGGTCGCAACGCTCTATGGTCAGTCGCTGGGCCACACCGAAGGGCGCATTTTCGATTTAGTGAATTCGTTTTCGGTGGCGCGCGATGGCGTAACGCTGAGCAGCGGCGCACTGCACTCCACTGACCGTTTCCGCTATGTCCCTTCTGCCGTGACGCCGGAAGGCTTTTATGCACAGCGGCTCAGCGACAAGCAGTTCCGCCTGATCAACCCGGCGCGTAACACCATGATTACCTGGACGTGTCCATAAGCCGTGCGTGACGCGCGCAGATGGTTTATTGTCAGCGTTTGTCATGCTGCGGACCTGCATTATGGAAAAGAGTCTGGACAATAACGGTTATATCGATTTCCCCTTTCCGGCCACCCGAGACGCGGATGGCTCGGTCAACCCGTGCGGTTTTGACCTGACGCTGGAAACCGATCGCATTGATGAGATCACCGCCGGTAAACATTCTGAAAATTTGCGTCGTCTGCTGGAAGAGGTCAATCTGCAGGATGGCCTGTTTATGACGCTGGCCTGTGACTGGCAGCAGCGCGCAGACGGCGTGTGCGGCTTTCTCGATGTGGCGTTCCGCCCCACGCTGGACTGTAGCAGCGAAGAGACACTGAGCCTCGATCAGTTCTTTGAGATGTATCTGCGCCGCCAGGAGCAGCAGCACAGCATGCCGCGCGACGCGCTGGTCAACTATGCGCGCGCGGTGCTGGACTGGAGCTGGTCGCCGCTGCAGCAGCGCCATCGTCGCTATGAGAAGGTCACCATTCGCTATTACTGCCAGCAGGCAGACGATGCCGAATGGTGTTTTGATCATCTGCGCCACTTCCTGGTGAGCTGGTACCCGGCGTATCGCGGCCAGCAGTGAGGGCGTCCGCGTGACGCCCTGCGCTCAAGGCCGTACCAGACGAATCGCGTGCTCCAGCATACGCTGTTCATCGCGTTCGTCGTGGGCGCGATCGTGGCGCGTACGCTGCAGCAAACGGGCAATCTCCTCCCGTCTGGTTTCATGACCGCACTCGGAAAGGACAATCACCGCATCGCCAATCACCCGGCAAACTTCATCGTAATCGTCTTCATTCAGGATATCGCGTTTCATTTCTCCTCCATTCAGTGAGCGCTGCGTGAGGTTAGCACAGCTTAGCGTGGTCCTTACCAGGTATGGACAGCAATGCCGATTCCTGCAAACCACTGTTACATCCTGAAAAGCCACCAGGTTGCTGGTCTGCACTTCTCTGTCTACGCTGAAAGAGACATTCACCACTCTCAGGGAGTTAATATGACCGATAAAGCGGAAGCAAAATTGAATGAAGCGGCGGGTGCCGTACAGGAAAAATTTGGCGAGTTCACCGGTTCACGCCGCCATCAGGCACGCGGTGCCGCGCGACGCTATCCGGCGCAGGCCAGCTATGCGGTGCAGGATGCAGCAGACTGCGTGGTGAGATCGGTACGCGACAACCCGGCGACCGGACTGGCCGTTGCCGCCAGCATCGGCGTGATTGTCGGTTTCCTGCTGGGCCGTAAATAATCCCCGGCGATCGGGGCCCATATGGCCCCGATACTCAATGCCGCTGCGGCACGCCGTCCCGTCGTTCCTGAATATGTTCATCCGGCGTCTCGGCGACATCTGCCGTACTGCTGTGCCCGGCCAGGTGGCGCCCATGCTGCCCCGCTATCACCACAGGCCCCACCGGTAATTGTGCACTGGCCGCCAGTGATAGCAGCAATAAAAACCATCCCGTCAGTAACGTTCTTCCCATCCTGCCCGCCTTACACGCTGATTAGTGAGCGCTCAGCTTGCCGGATGTCATGCAAATTAGCGTCAGCGCGACGCAAAGCTATGTCGGCAGTTGTGAATAATCAGGCCTGTGCGCGCCGCGCTTTGTAACGCGCCACCATGGTCATTAATGCCTGATAAATCAAACCGGCATACAGGCTCATGACAATCATCATGCCCGGCGTTTTGCCCTGTGCCTGCCAGGAAACAAACCACATAAAAATGCCCCACAGCAGGGAAAAAATCAGCCAGCCTTTCACAAACTTGATCACACCTTGCATAGCACCTCCGGATTGATGAAGGCTGAAGATAGCGGTTCAGCCAGCAAATGGCACGCGCGCCGGTGCCGGGATGTTAACTGTTTCAAAGTTTTACGCAAACCACTATCGCAGCGGGAAAAAGCCGTGGAAAACAGCACGCAGAACGCAGCATCAACGGGTGCCTGTCATGGCCGTCCCGGTTAGTTTGGCCATGACCCGCCGATGTGATGGCAGAGACCGCCTTGCATTAGTGTGTATTGTGTGTATAATTTCACCTACAGGAAGTCCGATGAAGAGCGCGACGCTGATTAAACTGCTGCAAAAGAATGGCTGGAAGCTGGAGCGCATACGCGGCAGTCATCATCAGTTCTCACATCCGGATTTTGCTCATCTGATCACCGTGCCGCATCCGCAGAAGGATATGAAGAAAGGCACGCTGATGCAGATTCTGAAAGACGCCAGGCTGGATTGATCCATGCTGGTTTTATTCCGCTTGCTCAGAGGTGACATGATGCTGTTTCCCGCTTTGGTAGAGATTGACGCTGACGGCTCGGCCAGTGGTTATTTCCCGGATGTCACCGGCTGTTATTTTGCCGGTGATACGCCCGAGCAAACGCTGCAGGATGCGCAATCTGCGCTGCATGCCCACTTTGAACTGATGGCGGAGAAAGGCTTGTTGATTCCGGAGCCGGCGCAGCACTGGCAGCAGGAATTTAGCCAGCCCGGCGTGTGGATCTACGTTGATATTGATGTCACCCGCTATCTGGGCAAATCCGAGCGCATCAATATCACTATGCCGCATCTGCTGATTGAGAAGATCGATAAGATGGTCAGTAATAACGCGCGCTACAGCAGCCGCAGCCATTTTCTTGCCGAGGCGGCACGCAAAGCGCTGGTCTCGTAGCAACACTATTGCGCACGCGTCGCTTATCGTCCGTGGCCGCTTTATGTTTGAATTCCCGCCTCAACCGGCCGGCATGTGGTTAAAATGAATTACTTACGCGACATACAAACGTTTATTGAAGGCAACACGGTGCTCTCCGCCACCTTCAGCCTGCTGCTGTTACTGGTTGCCGGTATGGTCACCCATCTGATCTGCAAGTTCTTCGTGGTAAAAGTGGTGCGCCGCGTGTTCTTTAGCACGCATAAAAACCAGGTGCCGCTGGATAAAGACGTCCGGCTCTCAGAAAAGCTGTCGAATTTTATTCCGGTGATCACCGTCTATTACCTGCTGCAGTTTATGCCGGATTTGCCCGAGCATCTGCTGATCGCGGTGAAAACCATCTGCGGCATTCTGTTTTTTGTTTATCTGTCGCTGTTCTTTAACGAAGTGCTGGAGATCGTTAATAACTCCTATTCGCGTAAGTCGAAGCGTAAGAACCACTCGATAAAAGGTTATATCCAGATCGGTAAGATCCTGGTGCACATCATCTCCGCCATCATGATTCTGGCTATCATGTCGAACAAATCGCCAGTGATCATTATCTCCAGTCTGGGTGCGGTCGCGGCGGTATTGATGTTAGTGTTTCAGCACACCCTGCTGTCGCTGGTGGCCAATATTCAGGTGTCATCGAACGATGTGCTGCAGCTCGGCGACTGGATTGAAATGCCGGATAACGGCATCAGCGGTGAAGTGATTGATATCGCTCTGCATACCATTACCATCCGCAACTGGGACAATACGCTGTCGCGAATTCCGACCAAAAATTTCCTGACCGAAACCTACACCAACTGGCAGGCGATGTTCTCCTCCGGCGCGCGGCGTATCATGCGCAGCTTTCATCTCGACCAGACCTCGATTCGCTTTCTCGATCAGCAAATGGTGCAGCAGATGAGCCAGATTCGCGGCGTCAGTGAGCAGCTTTCAATCCTGATGGATGGCCGTGATAGCAGCGTGGTCGGTGACCGCTGGTTTGCGGAAAACGGCATTACCAACCTCACGGTGTTCCGTCACTATCTCACCGCCTGGCTGGCACAGCGCGACGATATTAAAAAAGATATGTATATCGTGGTGCGCGCGATGAAACCCTCACCCGAGGGATTGCCGGTAGAGGTTTATTGCTTTACCTCCTCGGTGCTGTGGGTTGATTACGAGAATTCCCAGTCAGCGATATTTGAATTCATCTACGCCATCGTCGGTCAGTTTTCGCTGCGGATTTACCAGCATCCGGCCGGCAATGATTTCTGGCGTTTGTCGCAGGCGCGCGATGCAACGCTTAACCAGACAAGCGCCCAGGAAGACCAACGTTACTAAGGCACGTACATTGCCCCACAGGAAAATAAAGTGGGGCAATGTCCCTGGCGCAGGTTGTTCTCTCACAGTAAAGGATTCTCATTTTTTGTTCAAAAGTGTCCATCAGATGACATTCACTTTATTGACATTTATTAAAGGAGGACAAACGAGCAATGCCAGACCACTCAATATAAGCAGTTGATAAAAAAAATAAAAAAACAGGACGACATCCGCTTATAAATCATCATAAAATTCCAGATAATATTTTAAAATAACGTAAATCTATTTTTTCAAATTGCCATAGACTGGTGCCATCATTTATTTGATTCCAGCTGCGTGATATTGTCACGGGATGTGACTATTCAGCACCAGGGATATCTACCACTCATGGACTTTTATCACTCTTCTCGTATTGCATGCTCTGACTACTATTTATTACGAAACTTTTATGGTCGTGACTTAGGCGGAGAGCGCTATTTTGAATGGAAACACCGAAAAGACACTACACTTAATAATAAAAAAAGAGTAATTTATTGCGAAGATAATGGTGAAAAGATTGGCATCATATTCACCACACAATATCAGTTCTCCAGTAATCATGGCTCACTAACCGTCAATCTAATTGGTGATCTTGGAGTCAATGACAGCATAAAATCACCCAGCCTGGTTAAAAACCTCCTGTTGTCAGCACACTGTTTTGAATCCGACGCAAGCTTGTGTTTTTCAGATGACAGGAAGATTGCCATTTACAATGCTATATTCAAGCGCAATCTGAAAACCATTAATCAGAACATTGCTTATGAAGATGTGACCATTAAAACTTTCTCAACAGATCAAGCTTATACTACATGCCCGTTAGATAAAGTTGATTTTCAGAATTTCAGAAATCATCTGGGAAGAAGCAAAGACAAAAACTATTTATCTTATTTAGAAAAACACCCTTGTTATCGTGATATTCTCGCCATTCAAAACACACAATTTACTGCAATTTTAGGTGTAACAGATGACTTCGTAGAGGTCCTGGATATATCCGGAACAAGCAATGAACACTTTCTCTGGGCTATCCGCGCCAGTAACGCATTTCATACAGTATGCAAAATATTATTACCTCGTTCCCGAACAGCTTTACTGTGTCATGCAACCGGTGAATTGCTTGAAACTAAACCGCTTAACCTGATGGTGTCCTGGTACACCGAAGCTAAATATACGTTCGATATTGATAATACCTGGATCTGCCGACTGGACCGTCGTTAATTACATCAGATAATCAATTTTTCCTTAAATTTTTCCAAAGGACTGAAAAATGAATCAACTTCCTCTTAGCCCTTACTCTATGTTATTCTGGAATGAGTTCGTTCGCAGACCTGATAGCGCAGACTATAACATCTCCATTTCACAACAACTTTCAGGTAAGTTTGATGCAGACAGGTTTGAATCAAGCCTGACGCGTTTCCTCGACGACCACATTATTTTCGATAGCCATTTATCATTACGTGACGGGCAGCCATTCTGGACAAGAAATAAAAGAAGAAACACCTTACAGAAGATTGCAAATGATAAAGAGCTTGACGAATTCATAAAACAACCCTTTGACCTGTTATCGGCCCCCCTTTATCGCATTGCTCTGCAAACACTCTCAGCCGAAAAAGTAATTTTCACCATTGTTTTCCACCATTTAATTATGGATGGGAGAATACAACGTGAGTTTTTCGATAAAATCAGCGGTTATTATAACGGTGCAGATATTATTAAAGCTGTCACTGCTGAGCAAATAACTGACAAAGTCATGCAAGCGAAAGAGAGGGTAGCCAGCCTTGACACAGAAGATACTCTGCTGCACTGGAAAGCGTTAACGCCCCGTTTGCCTGAAGCGGTCACTCTGCCCTTCGCGTCTGAGAAAAAAAACGCAGCAGCATCACATGATATTGTTGATGAAATACGTTTCTCGTTATCAAAAACCGATTTCAACAATAAGCGAAAAATTTCCCAGCGCCCCTTCATCGTATTTTCTCAGGTCTGGGGCACATTGCTTGCAAGATGCTCAGCTCAACACGCCATAGCGTTATTTTACCCCATTGCTATCAGGCAGTTATCAGGGCTCGAGATGGGGGCTCAGGTTAACAGCAGTGTAATGCTTGTAGAGGTTCTGGCGGATACAACACTGCGGGATTTATGTCAGCGCGAGAATCGTTTCAGTCTGATGAAAAATAAAGAGGGTGTTTACTATAACTACTTGCCAACCGACAATATTGTGGCGTTAAGCGGTTGCACGGATTTGCGTTTTAGCTTCGCTCAGACGCCACAGCGGGAATATTTGTTTGCTTTTGAAGGTTGCCAGGCTCAGCCGGTGCATGGACAGTATTATGATCTGGCCGGCGCTGATTTGTCGCTGGAGTATGAAGAAACGGAGCAGCACTTCAATTTTCGTCTGCGCTACCGGCGCGCTTTGTTTGACCACTCTACCGTATGTCGCTGTGGTGAGTACTTCCTTCACTTATTAATGTCTGCCATTCAGCAACCGGACGCTCCACTACTGTCACTGCCGTTACTGAGCGATGAAGAAATCTGCCGTTTGACCGCACCGAGCGACCATCCGGTAAAGACTTTCCGTTCTCTGGCTGAACAATTTGAGCTACAGGTTACCCAGCGCCCGAATATGCCCGCGGTATCAGGTGCAGGCTGCCCGCTAAGCTATCTTCAGCTTAACCATTGTGCGAATGTGCTGGCCCACCAGCTTCGGCAAAGAGGTCTTGACTCTGATATTCCTGTGGCTCTGCACTGTGAAAAAGGGCGCGAATTTGTTGTCGCTATGCTGGCAATAATAAAAGCGGGCGGCAGCTATATGCCAGTGGACATTGCCGCACCTACGGCGAGGAAGCACTATCAGCTGGAACATGCCGCAGTGCAGATAATGATTAGCCAGGCTCATTTCGTCACCGGGAACGGCGCATTGACAGCAGGCTGTAAACATCCGGTTGACATCCTGTTGTGTGACGTTGAAGAACTCCTGGCCATGCCGGAAATGGATAATCCACGTATCCCCTGTCATGACGATCCAACCGCAGCGATTTTCTTTACGTCCGGAACCACCGGAAATCCTAAGGGAGTGATTGTCACACAACAGGCTATCGCCGGACTTGTACAGGAGACTAACTATGTTAGCCTCAGCCCGCAGGATACGCTGCTATTTCTCGCCAGTCCGTCCTTCGATGCAGCAACATTTGAAGTCTGGGGAGCGTTACTCAATGGTGCGCGCCTCATCATTCCGGCGACTTCGCAACAACTGGTAAGCGATCCGGAAGGCTTTAAACGACTGTTGATGGATGAACAGGTATCGGCGCTATTTGTGACCCGAACACTGTTCGATACGCTCTATTTGATCGACAACCATATTTTTGATTCTGTCCGTCAGCTGATGGTGGGAGGAGAAGCGCTTACTCCTGACATCATGCAGGCTATCGTGTGCCAGTCGCCGAGACCGGAAAAGGTGCTGAATGCCTATGGTCCGACGGAGTGCACCACTTTCAGTTGCTGGTATGAAATCCTGCCCGATCGGGAGCAGAAGAGCATCCCGATCGGGAAAGCCGTAACAGGGCGCACCTTGTATGTGCTGAATGATCAGCTGCAGCTCCAGCCAGATGGTGCGCAGGGCGAGCTGTATATCGGTGGTCATGGCCTGGCTAAAGGCTATCTCGGTGATCCCGCGCTTACAGAGCGTAAATTTATTCCTGACCCTTTCGGTAACGGGCGCTTGTATAAAACCGGGGATCAGGTTACGCGACTTGCCGATGGCAACCTCGTCTATCACGGGCGCCATGATACTCAGGTAAAAATACGCGGCTACCGCATAGATTTAAGCGAGATTGAGGGCGCATTACTCCAGTCTGCAGGCGTACAACAGGCAGCTGTGTTAAACATTGTCGAACCGGAGAATCATTATCTTGTTGCCTGGTACGTATGCAAAACGGATAGTGCGGTAACGCCAGATGTTTTGCGTGAAAATCTACTGGCGCTGCTGCCGGAGTACATGATCCCTGCCATATTCCATCTGATTGATGAAATACCGGTCAATATTAACGGTAAGCTGGACCGTAAGGCACTTCTGGCCACGCATCAAGGCAAGGCGGGTGACGTGTCGCAGACCAGTACATTATGGGAGGCGCTGGTACTTAAAGAGTGGCTCAGGCTGCTGCCGGTCGCTTCTGTCGGGCTGGATGATAACTTCTACCGGGTGGGCGGTGACTCGGTGCAGGCCATTTTGCTGATTGCCGCCCTGCGTAAGCTGGGTCATACGCTTTCGCTTTATGAACTAAATCAGCATCCAACCGTACGCGCAATGGCGCAACTGCTTCAGTCGCGCAGCGTAGGGGCTAATGGCGGCGCAGAGGGAGTCCATAAGCCGATGCGGGGAACTGTACCGTTGCTTCCCGTGCAGCAGTGGTTTTTCAGCCAGCGCTATCCTCAGCCACAGCACTTTAATCAGGCGTTTACGCTGCATTTACCTGAAGATATTTCTGTTCTGATGTTACAGGAAGCGATTAACGCCCTTGTCGGGCAACATGACATGTTGCGCGCAAGCTTTCCGCAGTCAACGCCTTACGTACACGATGTTGACGATTACCCATGCCAGACTCTGCTGACCCTGCACCCGGGATCGATAACTGAACTGACACAACAGCTCACCCAATTGCAGTCAGATTTTGATTTAGAGCGCGGACCATTGTGGCGCGCGGCCATCATTCGCCAGCATCCTGCTGGTGGGGATTTTCTGTGGTTTGCCTTTCACCACCTGGTGATTGACATGTTTTCCTGGCGCATCCTGGCGCAGGACATTGAGCATTTTCTCCAGCATAAGTCTCTGCCCTCACCCAGCAGCAGCTATCAGCAGTGGGCGGACTCGCTGGCGGGCTATGCCGAAAGCTGGCCTGACGACGTGCTATGGTGGAGAAATGCACTACGTAACCTGCCAGCTAGCTCGCTGGTCGCCACGAAATCTGACCTGAAGATCGAGGTGATTTTATCATCAACACAAACAGAGCAACTGCTGGGAGCGGCAAATGAGGCCTGGGGAACAGAGATTAACGATCTGTTACTCAGCGCCCTGGCGCTGGCGCTACAGGCTATTTCAGGCCAGCGCCAACACTGCATTCTGATGGAAGGGCATGGCCGTGAAGCCTGGCAGGACACGATGGACTTTTCCCGGACCATAGGTTGTTTTACTTCGCTTTACCCACTTGTTCTCACGGCGGAAACCACGCTAGCCGAAACCATTATCGGGACCAAAGAGGGGCTACGACAGATTCCAGCGAAAGGCGTTGGGTTTGGGATTTTGCATCAGCAGAATCAACTGGCGGATATTACCCTGCCCGCAATAAGCTTCAACTACCTTGGGCAGTTAACGCTCACGAGCGAAAAACCCTGGACCTTATCGTATAAAAACACGGGCGAGTGGATTCACAGCGCTAACGCATCGAGCCAGATGCTGACCATCAACGGCGTGGTGGACCGCGGGCAACTTAGCTTCATCATTGAAAGCCAACTGTCTTCCGAACAAACAGAGGCTTTTGCGCAGGCGTTACACAACGCACTTGCAGAGATTGCTGAACTTGCTGTCCCTGCGCTGGCCAATCACTCAGGCAAAACGGCCAGTGATTATGGCACTCAACCTCTTGCGCAGGACGAGATTGTTCGGCTGAGAGCACGTTATCCGCAGATGAAAGCCCTGTACACGGCCACGCCCCTGCAACAGGGTATGCTGTTTAATGCTTTACGTTCGCCAGATGATGATGCCTATCACGTGCAGCAATTGATGCACTATCACTGTGCGCTGGACATCACCTGCTATAAAAAGGCATGGGTGCTGGCAGTTCAAATGTATCCAATACTGCGAACCGCATTTGACTGGCAGGGCGAGAATATCCTGCAGATCGAAATGAATAGCGCAACGCTGACTACGCAATGGCTTAAGGTTGTTGACCTCAGTGACTGCAGTGAATCGGAGCAACAGGCAGAAATTACGCGTCTGCAGCAGCAGGATAGATTGCAGCGCTTTGACCTGTCCCAGCCTGCGCTATTCCGGCTGCTAATCGTGAAATGCCAGCAGGAGGAATTTTACCTGCTCAAAAGTGAGCACCATGCCATATGCGATGGCTGGAGCATGACTTTGCTCTTTGAACAGGTGCATCGCTTTTACGATCTTCTGATAAAGGGCGAGCAGCCTGAGATAATTGAACAACAGAGCTGGCCGCAGGCACTCCAGTGGCTGCAGCGTCGGAAATCAATCACTGCAGAATTCTGGCAACAACAAAAGCAGCGGTTTGCAACGCCTAATAACCTTCAGGTTCTGGCACGTCCGGAAACGGATAAAACGTGTCCTCCGGCAGCATTCGTGCAGCATATTCTGACACCCACTGAGTTTGGTGCGTTTAAACAGTTGCTGGTTGAAAATGGCTACACCCTCAACACCGTGCTGCAATTCGCCTGGCACAAACTTATGCAGATTTATACTCAGGATGCCCAGACACAGGCCGGGTTAGTTGTCTCGGGCCGCGGTATGCCACTGGCTGAGATTGAAAACTGCGTCGGACCGTTCATCAATACCCTACCGCTCACCGTGGATTGGGCATCAGACCACAGCTGCGCACACGTGCTCACCGCTATCCAGCAGACGGTGGTTGATTTCAATAGCCATAGCAATATTTCTCTGAGTGCGCTGCAGGATGAAGGCATTTCACTCTTTCAAAGCCTGGTGGTGTGTGAAAACTACCCGCAAAGTCGTGATAAAGACGGCATTGCCGCCGCCTCGACGCTGCTGAAAGTGTATGGAAAGCTCGACTATCCGTTAGTGTTGATGGCTTATGAACTGAACAGCGGCCTCACGCTGCAACTGGACTATCACACGGACTGGCTAAGCGCCGCTCATGCCTCCACCTTACTGGCCTCGGTATTGAAGTTAATGACCCAGGCTCTGCAGAATGTTTCCTGTGCACACACGCAATTATGGCTGGAGGAAGAAGCACCGCAGGCACCGCTGTTGCCCTCTGTCTGCACATCATCACTGGCGACGCGCTTTGACTGGTGCGTCCAGCAATACGCCACTTCTACCGCGCTGTCCTGGGGTAATACGTCGCTGAACTACCAACAATTGGATCAGCGTGCCAGCTATCTGGCCAGCGTTATCACCGGGCAACTGGGTGAGCTAAAGCCGGACACGCCAATAGCCCTGCTGATGGATAAAAGCGCTGATTTTGTTATTGCCATGCTCGCCATTGTTAAAGCCGGGGGTTGCTATGTACCGCTCTCAACGGAATACCCGGCAGAGCGAATCAGCTGGATGCTGGATGATACCGCCGCCCCACTGGTATTGACGCAGGCTGATCACCTTGCGCTGGTCACAAAATATAATGCACTGTGCGTGGACACACTCATCCCGCAAGCGTGCAAAAGCGTGAATGCATCCGCAGACGCAGAGAGTCTGGGCGCGATCATATATACATCCGGAACGACCGGCACACCGAAAGGCGTTCTGATTGAGCAGGCCGCGATGGTCGAGCTGGTTGTAGACAACCCGTCGCTGCCCCTCACTGAAGAGGACAGCCTGCTCTTTCTTTCAAGCCCGGTCTTTGACGCCGCCACTTTTGAAATCTGGGGGGCCTTACTCAATGGCGGGAAATTAGTGATACCTGAGCTCAGTACGCAGGATCTGGCCAGTGATACCCGGGCATTCCAGTCATTGATGCAACATCAACGGGTGAGCGTCATGTGGGTGACGAGGGCGCTGTTTGATAATCTGTGGAAACGGGATAACCACCTGTTTGATAGCCTCAGCTACCTGTTAGTCGGCGGTGAAGCGTTAACACCGGAAATAATGTTAGCGCTGGCCAACCAGTCACCCCGGCCACAGCACATCATTAACGGCTATGGCCCAACAGAATGCACCACCTTTACTACTACCGCTGAAATTTTTGCCACAGATACGAGCGGCAGTCTTCCTATTGGCCGTGCCATTGCCGGTCGGCAACTGTACGTGCTGGATAGCCACATGCAGCCTGTTCCTCAGGGAGCAATAGGTGAGCTGTACGTTGGCGGACGCGGCCTCGCCCGGGGCTATCTGAATCGTCCGGATTTGACCGCAAAACAGTTTGTCACCTCGCCGAGGATTAGCGGACGATTGTATAAAACCGGCGATCAGGTGCGGATAAGGCCTGATGGCCAGCTGGAGTATTTAGGACGTAAAGACCAGCAGGTGAAAATTCGCGGCTACCGCGTGGAACTGCAGGAAATTGAAGCCGTGCTTAATCAGCAGCCTGGTGTGCAACAGTCCGTGGTGTTGCTGCAGGATACTGGGGGTGCACCGCAGTTATGCGCCTGGTATGTCCCGCATCCTTCAGAAGAGACATCTGTCCCGGCGCTGTTTATCGCACTGGAAAGCCGCCTGCCTGAGTATATGTTGCCTGCTAGCATCATCCCGATTGCAGAGATTCCCCTGACGATAAACGGGAAGCTGGCCCGTGAAAGACTTCCGCAGGCAACGCAGGCACGTGAAGTGCATTATCAGGCCCCTGTTACGTCATTAGAGAAAACGATCACCGCCGTCTGGCAGCAAATTTTGAAGACCGAACAGATTAGCGTGACTGACAATTTTTTCCGCATTGGTGGCGATTCTATTCAGAGCATCCTTGTTACAACCGCTTTGCGTAAGCAGGGAATTCACTGCACCACCCGGGATATCTTTAACGCCAAAAGCGTGCAACAGCTCGCCCGGCTTCTGGAAAGCAACGTCCAGTCAGAAACCCTAAGTGAACAGGGAGCGCTGACAGGGCCCTGCCCGTTGCTGCCGGTGCAACAATGGTTTTTTGCGCAGCAACTGATACAGCCAAACTGGTTTAATCAGGCCTTCACACTGTCACTGCCGGCAGGAACTGACACTGAGATTCTGCGGGCCAGCCTGCATAAGCTCATTGCCCATCATGATCTACTGCGCGCCCGTTATAAGGTCAGAAAGGGCTACGCAGAGCAGAGCTATAGTTCTGTCACAGTTGATATTCCCTTTAGCGTCTTTGACACTGCTGCCTGTGCGACAGCCTCTGAGCTCACACAGAACCTCACCCACTGGCAGAGCGATTTTTGTTTGTCAGAAGGGCCGCTATTCCGTTTCGTCATGCTGCATGATAGCCGTACGGATGCACCTCCATCCCTGTTTTGCGCCTTCCATCACCTGATTATTGATGCGGTGTCATGGCGCATACTCGCGGATGACCTGCAAACCCTGTGTGAAGGGCGGAAGCTGGGAAATAAAGGTACCAGCTACCGACAATGGGCACAGAAACTACGTGATTATGCCAACACGATTCCTCTGCAACAGCGTTACTGGGACCAGGTGATTGCTGGACAGCCGGATTACCGGAGGATGCTCACGGCGAAGACGACTAACTCATCGCGTATCGCGCGCTCGCTGACGCTAACACAGGCGAAAACGCGCGCCCTGCTTACCCAGGTGCATGATGCTTATAAAACGGAAATCAATGACCTGCTGCTCACGCCACTGGCTTACGCCCTGTCCAGCTGGCACGGCGGCAATGAGAGCTTCATCACCCTGGAAGGTCATGGGCGTGAAGCAATAACCAGCGATGTTGAAATCAATCGCACCGTTGGCTGGTTCACAGTGATGTACCCGGTGAAACTGAAGCTGTCTGCCTCGCCTGCAGCAACACTGCGCCATGTGAAGGATACGCTGCGACAGGTACCTGATAAAGGCCTCGGTTACTCCGCATTAAAATACAGTGAACAGGCGACAGCCCTGAAGCACCATGATTTACCGGCCATCAGCTTTAACTACCTGGGTCAGTTTACGACTGAAGAGGGAAGCGGGAGCTGGCAAATTGACCAGACGAAATGCGGAGAAACGGTAGCGGCGGAAAACGGCAGCAGTAACGTACTGGATGTAACTGGTCGGGTAAGAGGCGGACAATTGACGCTCATCTTCAGTGCCCTGCTGCCTGAGGAAGCGCTGGACAAACTTGTCGATGAATATCAGCAACAGCTGCTGGCACTTATCACGCACTGTCAGGAGGTACAGGCCGCTGGCGAGAGCTGGTTCAGCCCGGCTGATTTTCCTCATTGTGCATTGACATTACAGGAGCTGGATCGATTGCAGCGGCTGCACAGGCTGGATAATGCCTATCCGGTAACGCCAACTCAGCGCGAGCAGCTCTACTTCAACCGCATCAACAGCGATTATCAGATTGACCAGAGCATGGTGGTGATAGAGGGTGATTTCGATCCTGAAATCATGCGTCAGAGCTGGCAATATGCCGCTCAGCGTTATGACGTATTCCGCACTGGCTACAGCGACCGCGCCTGCCCGGGTGAGCCGGTTGCCTTTATTTGCAGGCAGACCGCAATTCCTGTTGTTATCGAAGACTGGCGTGAGTTACCACGTCAAAACTTGCCGGAGGCTCTCGAGCAACGTTTACTTGAAGACCGCCTCAAACCGTTTAATCCGGAGCAGCCACCCCTTATTCGTGTGGTGATTATTATCGGCCCGGACAATAAACACTATATGATGCAAACCTTTAATCACGTGCTCATCGATGGCTGGTCAAACAGTAATATCATTACCACCCTGATAAAAGACTACCGTGCACTACAGACTCAACAGGCTGTGAATGTGACGCCGTCAGGCTTTGAACCTTTCATAACATGGCTGCGCGGGACCGATCACTCTGCGGCTGAAACGTTCTGGTCCACCTATCTGGCGGGGGCCCCCATGAACCAACGTCTGCCCGTAGAAAAATTGCCGCCTGTTCAGCTTCAGCAGGAAAAGCGCATGCGTCAGATTCAGTACAAGCTTCGCGATACACTGACTGCCTCGCTATACCGGTTTGCAAGCAAAACAGGTTATACCGTTAATCAGTTAACCCAGTTAGCGTGGATGAAAGCGCTGGCTGCGCACATTCCAGGCGATGATATTGTTATTGGCACCACCATGAGCGAGCGTCCTGCCGGGATTGAACAGGTTGACAGGCTGGCAGGGATGTTTGTCGCAAGCCCGGTACTGAGGCTGCAAGGCATCCACAGCCGAAGTAATGAAGCGTTGCTGGCTGAGATCGCCAGCAGCCAGCCGGACAGACAGCAGTACGCTTTCCACGAACTCAATCACTATGACGACGTCTGGCGGCCTACGTCACCGTTTGGTAGCCTGCTGGTCTTTGAAAGCATGCCGGCACCGGAAATCGGCGACGACGTTCCTTTTACTCTGCAGCCGTATGGTGGATCCAGCGGCAGTAACCACCAAACGGTAATCTGTCTGTTACCTGATGCTAAGCATTTTAGTTTTATTGTGTTCTATGACTGCCGTGAAGTTGGAGATGAGACCATTCAGGCCGTAGCAAAACGCTTTATTGCAGAGCTGGAAAACCTCTGCCTGACTCCCAACGTTGTAATGGAGGGGCTGAAGATTAACGGGCGATGATCAATGAGTGGCCTTCATCGGAGGCCCTCAAAAACTAAGCCAGAGATCGGTTGCTTTTCCGATACAGCCTGGTGACACGAAGCGGTTATTAGGGGGCTTAAATATAAATTCACCCCGCTTTCTTCATGAGAAAACGGGGTGACAATAACATCAGTTATTACATGTTCGCGATGATCGCGTCACCAAACTCAGAACATTTCAGCAGCTTAGCGCCGTCCATCAGACGCTCAAAGTCGTAGGTCACGGTTTTGGCAGCGATTGCGCCTTCCATGCCTTTAACAATCAGGTCAGCCGCTTCGAACCACTCCAGGTGACGCAGCATCATTTCTGCAGACAGGATCACGGAACCTGGGTTCACTTTATCCTGGCCCGCATACTTCGGTGCCGTACCGTGGGTAGCTTCGAACAGTGCGCACTCGTCACCGATGTTGGCGCCCGGTGCGATACCAATACCACCTACCTGTGCCGCCAGGGCATCAGAAATGTAGTCACCGTTCAGGTTCATACAGGCGATAACGTCATACTCGGCTGGACGCAGCAGGATCTGCTGCAGGAAGGCGTCGGCGATCACATCTTTAACGATGATCTCTTTACCGGTGTTCGGGTTTTTGAACTTCATCCACGGACCGCCATCGATCAGCTCGCCGCCGAACTCTTCTTTCACCAGCTGGTAGCCCCAGTCTTTGAAAGAGCCTTCGGTGAACTTCATGATGTTGCCTTTGTGCACCAGCGTCAGGGAATCACGGTCATTGGTGATGGTGTATTCAACCGCGGCACGCACCAGACGTTTCGTGCCCTCTTCTGAACATGGCTTCACGCCAATACCACACTGCTGCGGGAAGCGAATTTTCTTCACGCCCATCTCTTCACGCAGGAATTTGATCACTTTGTCCGCTTCCGGCGTACCGGCTTTCCACTCGATACCAGCATAGATATCTTCGGAGTTTTCGCGGAAGATCACCATGTCGGTATCTTCAGGACGTTTAACCGGGCTTGGCGTACCTTTGTAGTAACGTACCGGACGCAGACACACGTACAGGTCCAGTTCCTGGCGCAGTGCCACGTTCAGGGAACGAATACCGCCACCTACCGGGGTAGTCAGTGGGCCTTTAATGGCCACGCGGTACTCTTTGATTAAATCGAGGGTTTCCTGCGGCAGCCAGACATCCTGGCCATAGAGTTCGACGGATTTTTCGCCGGTGTAAATTTCCATCCAGGAAATTTTTCGCTCGCCGTTGTAGGCTTTCTTCACAGCGGCATCAACCACTTTCAGCATCACCGGGGAAACGTCAACCCCAATACCGTCACCTTCAATGTAGGGGATGATCGGGTTATTCGGGACATTCAGTTTGCCCTGATCCAGGGTGATTTTTTGACCTTCCGCCGGAACAACTACTTTGCTTTCCATTAACCTCTCCTTCGAGCGATTTTTTGTTAATGATTTGTAAGATGCGCGTCAATACTACTTGAATATTTCCGCCACGCCAATCACCGCAGTTTCGCGCTATAATGCGCCGATTGTTACCAACTGCAAAGCCCATGCGAAAAACTTCTCAACGAATTCACCAGCATAAGCGCCCTGCTGCCCCGGCGCGCCAGCCCGCGCGGCGTGACACGCGGCCAAAAGGTCCGCGTCGCGTCATACTCTTTAACAAACCTTTCGATGTTCTGCCGCAGTTCAGCGATGAGGCTGGCCGCCGCACGCTGAAAGATTTTGTGCCGGTGAGCGAGGTGTATGCCGCAGGCCGTCTTGACCGCGACAGCGAAGGGTTAATGATTCTGACCAACGATGGCGCACTGCAGGCGCAGCTGACGCAGCCGGGCAAGCGCACCGGCAAAATCTATTACGTTCAGGTGGAGGGCGTGCCGCAGGAATCAGATTTATCCCGCCTGCGCAGTGGCATCACCCTCAACGATGGCCCAACGTTGCCGGCGGGCGCAGAAGTGGTGCCTGAACCTGCATGGCTGTGGCCGCGCACCCCGCCGATTCGCGAGCGTAAAGCCATCCCCACCTGCTGGCTGAAAATCACGCTGTATGAAGGGCGCAATCGCCAGGTCCGAAGGATGACGGCGCACATTGGCTTTCCAACGTTACGCCTGATCCGTTTTGCCATGGGTGATTACCAGCTGCAGGATTTGGCACCGGGCGAATGGCGCGACATCAGCGACCGGACGTAGTTTATACATTTCGATAACGTCAGGTTAACTATTTGGGAGGAACGATTTTTAAACCTCATGTAACCGTCGCCTGTATGGTGCACGCGCAGGGCAAATTACTGGTGGTGGAAGAGCGCGTCGACGGCCGCGTTACCTGGAATCAGCCGGCCGGTCATCTTGAGGCCGATGAAACGCTACTGGAAGCCGCGCAACGTGAGCTGTACGAAGAGACCGGCATCAGCGCGCAGCCCGACTATTTTCTCGGCGTGCAGCAGTGGATCGCCCCGGACCATACACCTTTTGTGCGTTTTCTGTTTGGCCTCGATCTGCCTGCCACCGTTACCACCACGCCACACGACAGCGATATTGACTGCTGCTGGTGGCTGTCGCCCGCGCAGATTCTCAGCGCAGAGACGCTGCGTTCGCCGCTGGTGGCCGAAAGCGTGCGGCTGTGGCAGCAGGGGGCCCGCTATCCGCTGCAGCTGATAGCCCCGTATCAGTGGCCGTTTCATGAGGGTGCGCACAACGCTTCCGCGTGATAGAATGCGCCGCCTGTTTTTATCGTAATCAAGAGTGCGTCATGTCTGACAACAGCCAGAAAAAAGTGATCGTCGGGATGTCCGGCGGCGTCGATTCTTCCGTTTCCGCCTGGTTACTGCAGCAGCAGGGCTATCAGGTTGAAGGCCTGTTCATGAAGAACTGGGAGGAAGACGATGGCGAGGAGTATTGCACCGCCGCTGACGATCTGGCTGACGCACAGGCCGTGTGTGACAAGCTCGGCATCAAACTGCACAAAATCAATTTCGCCGCTGAGTACTGGGACAACGTGTTCGAGCACTTTCTGGAAGAGTACAAGGCCGGACGCACGCCGAACCCGGATATTCTGTGTAACAAAGAGATCAAGTTCAAAGCGTTTCTCGAATTCGCTGCAGACGATCTCGGCGCAGACTACATTGCCACCGGCCACTATGTGCGCCGTGCCGATGTCAACGGCACCAGTCAGCTGCTGCGCGGTCTCGACGGCAACAAAGATCAGAGCTATTTCCTCTACACGCTCAGCCACCAGCAGATTGCACAGAGCCTGTTCCCGGTCGGCGAACTGGAGAAGCCTGAGGTGCGCCGCATCGCCGAACAGCTCGATCTGATTACGGCGAAGAAAAAAGATTCCACTGGTATTTGCTTTATCGGCGAGCGTAAATTCCGCGACTTCCTCGGTCGTTACCTGCCGGCCCAGCCGGGCGTCATCGAAACCGTTGACGGTGAAGTGGTCGGTGAACACCAGGGGCTGATGTATCACACCCTGGGTCAGCGTAAAGGGCTGGGCATCGGCGGACGCAAAGAGAGCAATGACGATCCGTGGTATGTGGTCGACAAAGATGTCGCGCGCAATACGCTGATTGTGGCACAGGGCGGCGATCATCCGCGCCTGATGTCGGTGGGCCTGATAGCACAGCAGCTGCACTGGGTCGATCGCCAGCCAGTAACCACTGCGCTACGCTGCACGGTGAAAACCCGCTATCGTCAGAGCGACATTCCCTGCGAGATCATTCCGCACGGCGACGATCGCATTGAAGTGCGTTTCGATGAGCCGGTCGCGGCCGTCACTCCGGGCCAGTCCGCGGTATTTTACCTCGGTGACGTGTGCCTTGGTGGCGGTATTATTGAACAGCGCCTGCCGCTGACAGAGGCCTGAGTCGGCACTGCCGACGCGTCTACAGGAGTGAAGCGTGGCTAAAAACTATTATGAGATAACGCTGGCGCTGGCCGGCGTTTGCCAGGCAGCCCATCTGGTGCAGCAGCTGGCACACCAGGGGCACTGCAACAACGCGGCGCTGCAGGTGTCGCTGCGCAGCCTGCTGGATTTAAATCCAGGCTCAACGCTGGCGGTGTTTGGCAACGATGAAGCCAACCTGCGCCCCGGGCTGGAAGCACTGATGGCGGTGCTGAACAGCGGCAGCCGGCAGAGTGCCAGTGCCGATTTGACGCGTTATACCCTGAGCCTGATGGTGCTGGAGCGTAAACTGCACGGTAACAAAACCGCGCTAAACACCCTGGCACAGCGCATCAGCCAGCTTGATCGTCAGCTGGCGCATTACGAACTGGAATCAGACACCATTACCAGCGCCATGGCCGGCATTTACGTTGATGTGATTAGCCCGCTCGGCCCGCGCATTCAGGTGACCGGCTCACCGCAGGTGCTGCAGAATTCGCAGGTGCAGAGCAAAGTTCGCGCTACGCTGCTGGCCGGTATCCGCGCGGCGGTGCTGTGGCAGCAGGTCGGCGGCGGTCGTCTGCAGCTGATGTTTGCGCGCCAGCGTCTGCTGCGCGAAGCGAAAACCCTTTTATCCCGGCTGGGTCCGGCGTATTAAGCGCCGCCCTGCCCTATATTGTTAACGATTCAGGAGTTGCACTGATGGAATTATCCTCTCTGACCGCCGTCTCACCTGTCGATGGTCGTTACGGCGATAAAGTCAGCCCGCTGCGTGCGATTTTCAGCGAGTTCGGTTTGCTGAAATTCCGCGTTGAGGTTGAAGTTCGCTGGTTACAGAAACTGGCCGCGACCGCAGAGATCAAGGAAGTTCCTGCATTTGATGCCGACGCAAACGCTTTCCTTGATGCAATTGTCGCCGGTTTCAGCGAAGAAGATGCGGCGCGCATCAAAACCATTGAGCGCACCACCAACCATGACGTGAAAGCCGTCGAATACTTTCTGAAAGAGAAAGTGGCCAACGTGCCGGCGCTGCACGCGGTGTCTGAGTTTATCCATTTCGCCTGCACCTCCGAAGATATCAATAACCTGTCACACGCGCTGATGCTGGAAACCGCACGCCGCGACGTGATCGTGCCGTTCTGGAACCAGATCATCACCGCCGTGAAGGGCCTGGCGCAGGAGTATCGCGACATTCCGCTGCTGTCGCGCACCCACGGTCAGCCGGCAACGCCGTCCACCATGGGCAAAGAGATGGCCAACGTGGCCTACCGCATGGAACGCCAGCTGCGTCAGCTGAGCAAGGTGGACGTGCTGGGCAAAATCAACGGCGCGGTGGGCAACTACAATGCGCACATCGCCGCGTATCCGGAAGTGGACTGGCATCAGCTGAGCGAGCAGTTTGTGACCTCACTGGGCATCAGTTGGAACCCGTACACCACGCAGATCGAGCCGCATGACTACATCGCCGAGCTGTTTGACTGCATCGCGCGCTTCAATACCATCCTGATTGATTTTGACCGCGACATCTGGGGTTACATCGCCCTGAACCATTTCAAACAGAAAACCATTGCTGGCGAAATTGGCTCTTCAACCATGCCGCACAAGGTTAACCCTATCGACTTCGAAAACTCCGAAGGGAATCTGGGGCTGGCCAATGCGGTGATGCAGCACCTGGCCAGCAAACTGCCGGTATCACGCTGGCAGCGCGATCTGACCGATTCTACCGTGCTGCGTAACCTCGGCGTCGGCGTCGGCTATGCATTGATCGCCTATCAGGCCACGCTCAAAGGTATCTCCAAGCTGGAAGTGAACCGCGATCGCCTGCTGGACGAGCTGGATCACAACTGGGAAGTCCTGGCAGAGCCGATCCAGACCGTGATGCGCCGCTACGGCATTGAAAAGCCGTACGAGAAGCTGAAAGAGCTGACGCGCGGCAAGCGCGTGGACGCAGCCGGTATGCAGGCGTTTATCGACAGCCTGGAGCTGCCGGAAGCAGAGAAAGTGCGCCTGAAGCAGATGACGCCAGCCAACTACCTCGGCCGCGCGATTCAGATGGTTGACGACCTGAAGTAATTCCTTGCTCTGAAAACTCAGGCTATGGCAAGTTGGTGTTACCTCAGTCACGCACGTCACGTGGTGGCTGAGGTTCCCCTGCCAGTGCATCACAGCGGAGTGTTAATCTGCGGTTTAGCTGGCGTAGCGTATACTTTTCGCCATCATCACTGAGTTGAAGGTAAGGAAATTCTATGCGTGTTCTGGTTGTGGAAGATAATGCCCTGCTGCGCCATCACCTCGCAGTCCAGTTACGTGACATGGGTCATCAGGTGGATGCCGCCGAAGACGCCAAAGAAGCCGACTATTTCCTGCAGGAACACATTCCCGATATCGCGCTGGTCGATCTCGGCCTGCCCGACGAAGACGGCATGTCGCTGATTCGCCGCTGGCGTGGCGATGCCATTCGTCAGCCGATTCTGGTGCTGACCGCGCGCGAAGGCTGGCAGGCGAAAGTTGAAGCGCTGGAAGCCGGTGCCGATGACTACGTGACCAAGCCGTTCCACATTGAAGAGGTCGCCGCCCGCTTACAGGCGCTGATGCGCCGCAACAGCGGACACGCCTCACAAATTATCTCCATGCCGCCGTTCCAGGTTGACCTGTCGCGCCGCGAGCTTACGGTGAACGACGCACCGGTCAAGCTGACCGCGTTTGAGTACACCATTGTTGAAACGCTGATCCGCAATGCCGGTAAAGTGGTCAGCAAAGACTCGCTGATGCTGCAGCTGTATCCCGATGCGGAACTGCGCGAAAGCCACACCATTGATGTACTGATGGGCCGGCTGCGCAAAAAAATTCTCGCGCTGCACCCGACCGAAGTGATCAACACCGTGCGTGGCCAGGGATACCGCTTTGATCTCTGATTTATGAAGCTGCTCCGCCGTCAGCGCCCTTTCTCCTTACGCGCGCGTTTCCTGCTGGCGACGGCGGCGATCGTGCTGTTTTTGTCGCTGTCGTATGGCATGGTGGCGGTCATTGGCTATGTCGTCAGCTTTGATAAAAATACCTATCGCGTGATGCGCGGCGAGAGCAATTTGTTTTTCACCCTCGCGCAGTGGAAAGACAACAAGCTCACCATCGCCCAGCCGGAACGCATGACGCTCAATTTCCCGACGCTGGTGTTCATCTATGACGAGCGCGGTAAGCTGCTGTGGCAGCAGCGTGACGTGCCGGAAATTCGCAAAAACATTCGCCGCGACTGGCTGATGAAGCCAGATTTTTACGAGATCGATACCAGCAATCGCACCAGTATGGCGGCGATGGGTAACAATCCGCAGGCACAGCAGCGGCTGCACGCGCTGGACAGTGACAGCAACGACACCTTCACCCACTCGGTGGCGGTCAACCGCTACGACGCCACCACCAATCTGCCGGCGCTGACCATTGTGGTGGTGGACTCGATCCCGCAGGAGCTGCAGCACTCAGACGTGGTGTGGTCGTGGTTCAGCTATGTGCTGGCAGCCAATCTACTGCTGGTGATTCCGCTGCTGTGGCTGGCGGCACACTGGAGCCTGCGTCCGATTGGCCACCTGACTTCGCAGGTGCGCGAGCTGGAAACCGGCCACAGGGAAAATCTTGACGACAACCCGCCGCAGGAGCTGCGCAGTCTGGTGCGCAACCTCAATCTGTTGCTCACCAACGAACGGCAGCGCTACACGCGCTATCGCACCACGCTGTCGGATTTGACGCACAGCCTGAAAACGCCGCTGGCGGTGCTGCAAAGCACGCTGCGCTCGCTGCGCGGTGGCAAAGAGCTGACCATCGAACAGGCTGAGCCGGTCATGCTCGAGCAGATCAGCCGCATCTCGCAGCAGATTGGTTACTACCTGCATCGCGCCAGTATGCAGGCGGATCACAACCCGCTGCAGCGCGATCTGCACTCGGTCTCGGCCTTGCTGGATAGCCTGTGTTCCGCGCTCAATAAGGTGTATCAGCGCAAGGGCGTTGAGATCACGCTGGATATTTCGCCGGAGCTGACCTTTATCGGCGATCAAAATGACTTTATGGAAGTGCTGGGCAACGTGCTGGATAACGCCTGCAAATACTGCCTCGAATTTATTGAGGTCAGCGCGCGCCAGACGGAAAACGCGCTGCATCTGTTCATTGACGACGACGGCCCCGGTATTCCCGAAAGCAAGCGCGATCTGATCTTTGTGCGCGGCCAGCGTGCCGACACGCTGCGTCCCGGTCAGGGACTGGGACTGGCGGTAGTGCGCGATATTCTCGAGCAGTATGCCGGTCAGGTGATCGCCACGACCAGCCCGCTCGGCGGCGCCCGCATGGAGGTGATTTTTCAGCGGCAGGAAGTTGAACATCACCGCGAGTAGAACCGGGCGCGGGCTGTTATACTTGGCAGCAATTATGGCCCTAACCGGAATCCTCGCATGGACTATCAGCTCGACATCAACTGGCCCGACTTTATTCAGCGCTACTGGCAAAAACGCCCGGTGGTGCTGAAACGGGGTTTCAAAAACTTCATTGATCCGATTTCTCCGGATGAGCTGGCCGGTCTGGCAATGGAAAACGAGGTGGACAGCCGCCTCGTCAGCCACAACAACGGCAAGTGGCAGGTCAGCCATGGTCCGTTTGAAAGCTACGATCACCTGGGTGAAAGCAACTGGTCGCTGCTGGTACAGGCGGTGAACCACTGGCATGAACCTTCTGCTGCGCTGATGCGCCCGTTCCGCTTTCTGCCCGACTGGCGTATCGACGACCTGATGATCTCGTTCGCAGTGCCGGGCGGCGGCGTAGGCCCGCACTTTGATCAATATGACGTGTTTATTATTCAGGGCACTGGCCGCCGTCGCTGGCGCGTGGGCGAAAAAGTGCCGATGAAACAGCACTGCCCGCATCCGGACCTGCTGCAGGTTGAACCGTTCGACGCCATCATCGATGAAGAGCTGGAACCGGGCGACATTCTCTATATTCCACCGGGTTTCCCGCACGAAGGTTATTCGCTGGAGAACGCGCTCAACTATTCAGTCGGCTTCCGCGCACCTAACGGACGCGAGCTGATTAGCGGCTTTGCGGATTACATGCTGGCGCATGAACTGGGCAGCTACCGCTTCAGCGATCCGGATGTGCCGGCGCGCGATTGCCCGTCGCAGATTCTGCCGTCAGAAGTAGAAGGGATCCGCAAGGTGATGCTGGATGTGATTAATCAGCCGGAGCAGTTTAACCAGTGGTTTGGCGAATTTATTTCTCAGTCGCGTCACGAACTGGATGTGGCTCCGCCGGAACCGCCGTATCAGCCGGATGAGATTTATGACGCGCTGCAGCAGGGTGATGCGCTGACGCGCCTCGGCGGCCTGCGCGTGCTGACGCTGGGCGACGCGGTGTACGTCAACGGTGAACGCGTCGAGTGCGCGCATCCGTCGGTTCTGGCTGCGCTGGCCCACAAACACGTATTGACGCTGGAAGATTTCGGCGATGCGCTGGACGATCCTTCGCTGCTGGCTCAACTGGCGGCACTGGTGAACAGCGGGTACTGGTTTTTTGCTGATTGAGTTGATCAGGTCCTCTGCGCCCGTTTCCCTCACCCCGGCCCTCTCCCGCCCGCGGGAGAGGGAGAAAACCGCGCGACGATTGCAGTAAAGCGCAAACCATAAGATGCGTAAGAAAACAGGGGCATAAACAGGAGTTAAGGCAATAAACAAAGCCTTATTCCAGCTCGATCGGTCCCCTCTCCCGTGGGCGAGAGAGGGTTAGGGTGAGGGCAAGCCCCTCTCCGCCCTACTTCTTCTCCGCCGCGAGCGCGGCCAGGCGCACAATCACCTCAACCGACTTCGCCATCACATTCAGCGACGCAAACTCATGTTTACCGTGGTAATTGTAGCCGCCGGTAAACAGATTCGGACACGGCAGTCCTTTCCATGACAGCGCCGATCCGTCGGTGCCGCCGCGAATTGGCTTCACGTTCGGTTCGATACCGCAGTCGCGCATCGCCTGCAGCGCCAGCTCAATGATGTGCGGATGCGGTTCCACCTTCTCCCGCATATTGCGATAGCTGTCGCTGATCTCCACCTTGATGGAGCACTCAGCCTGCAGACCTTTACTGACGCGGCGGCCAATCTCCTGCAGCAGCTGCTTACGCTGTTCGTAGCTGTCGGCATCAAAATCACGAATCAGGTACATCAGCTCGGCGTGCTCAACCGATCCCTTAATAGTGTGCAGGTGGAAAAAGCCTTCATAGCCGTCGGTAAACTGCGGCTTCTCTTTGGCCGGCAGCTCGGCGTGGAAGCGCATCGCCAGGTCCAGCGCGTTCACCATCACGTTTTTCGCACTTCCGGGATGCACATTGTTACCGGTGATTTTGACCAGCGCCGTCGCGGCATTAAAGTTCTCGAACTCAAACTCGCCGAGATCGCTGCCGTCAACGGTATAAGCCCAGTCAGCCGCAAACCCCTCAACGTCGAAGTGCGACGTGCCGCGACCAATCTCTTCATCCGGGGTAAAGGCTACGCGAATGGCGCCGTGCGGCACATCCCCTTTGGCCAGCTCGGCCATCGCCGTCATGATCTCAGCGATACCGGCTTTATCATCAGCGCCCAGCAGCGTTTTACCGTCGGTGGTGATCAGCGTATGCCCGGTCAGCTTGTGCAGCACCGGGAACATCACCGGCGAGAGCACTTCATCCCCGTTGCCCAGCGCGATATCGCCGCCACGATAGTTTTCAATGATCTGCGGATTGACATTTTTCGCGGTGAAATCCGGCGAGGTATCCATGTGGGAAATAAAACCGATCACCGGCGTCGGCCAGTCGACGTTTGCTGGCAGAGTGCCCATCACACAGCAATGATCGCTTAAGGTGACGTCCACAAAACCCAGCGCAATAAGCTCTTCCTGTAACTGACGCGCCAGCGTCCACTGCCCTTCGCTGCTCGGCACCTGCCGCGCCTGAGGTTTTGCCTGGGTTTCTACTGCCACATAACTGAGAAAACGCTCAAGTAATTGATCCATCTGTCATCCCTCTAAAGAACCTGCATTATTATCATGGGGCCTGATTATCGCCATGTTGCGTCAAATCATTATCCTTCAGGTTAGCCCTCTCAGCCCAATCGTGCGCTGAAATTCGCCCTGCCAGCCACCCGTCCGGCTGGCCCGATGAGCATACTCCAGCAATTTGCAGACTTTTCAAGGTTATTCCGTGTCTGAACATGGCAATGGCGCATTTTTCAGGTATTATCGCGCCCTTCATCACGGCAAGCTGTCGCCGGCGGCTATGCTGTAACCTGATTCTCATCAGACTGAGTGACTAAAATGACGCAAACACGCGCGCAGCAGGCGCTGGTTACGCTTTCTGGCATCAGTAAAGCTTTCGATGGCAAAACCATCATCCCGGATTTCGACCTGACCATCGGTCATGGCGAATTTATCACCCTGCTTGGCCCCTCCGGCTGCGGTAAGACCACGATTCTGCGCCTGATCGCCGGGCTGGAAAACGCCGACAGCGGACGTATCCATCTGGATGAGAGCGACATCACTGAAACGCCCGCCGAGCATCGCCATATCAATACCGTGTTTCAGAGCTACGCGCTGTTTCCGCACATGTCGGTGTTTGAAAACGTCGCGTTTGGCCTGCGCATGCAGAAAACCCCGGCGGCAGAGCTGACGCAGCGCGTCAACGAGGCGCTGGCGATGGTGCAGCTGGAAAGCTTTGCCGCGCGTCGGCCACATCAGCTCTCCGGCGGCCAGCAGCAGCGCGTGGCGATTGCGCGGGCGGTGGTCAACCGGCCCAAAGTGCTGCTGCTTGATGAGTCGCTCTCCGCGCTGGATTACAAACTGCGCCGCCAGATGCAAAACGAGTTGAAAGCGCTGCAGCGCAAGCTGGGCATCACGTTTGTGTTTGTCACGCACGATCAGGAAGAAGCGCTGACCATGTCTGACCGCATCGTGGTGATGCGCGACGGGCGCATCGAGCAGGACGGCACGCCGCGCGAGATCTACGAAGAGCCCGCGAACCTGTTTGTGGCGCGCTTCATTGGCGAAATCAATGTGTTTGATGCGGAAGTGATCGGCAGCGCGCACGCGCCGCAGGTACGCGCTCGCGTCGAAGGCCGCGAGTGTGATATTCACTGCCCGTTCCCGGTCAAACCCGGTGATCGGCTGCATGTCCTGCTGCGACCGGAAGATTTGCGCGTCGAGGAGATCGATCACGACAGCCGCAGCGAAAACCTGATCGGCTATGTGCGCGAACGCAACTATAAAGGCATGACGCTGGAATCCACCGTCGAACTGGAGAACGGCAAGCTGCTCACCGTCAGCGAGTTCTTTAATGAGGACGATCCGGATTTTGACCACTCGCTGAACCAGAAAATGGCGGTCAGCTGGGTGCCAAACTGGGAGGTGGTGCTGCCGTATGAAACGGATGCTTAATCGTCTGCAGAAAGCCATTGTGGCACTGATCGTCGGCTGGCTGACGCTGTTCGTGTTGCTGCCGAATCTGATGATCTTCGTCACCAGCTTTCTGACGCGCGACGACGCGCACTTTGTCAGCATGGTGTTCACCCTGAACAACTATGGCCGGCTCCTCGATCCGCTGTATGCCGACGTGCTACTGCACTCGCTCAACATGGCCTGCATCGCCACGCTGTGCTGCCTGCTGCTCGGCTACCCTTTTGCCTGGTGCCTGACCAGACTACCAGCGCGTCTGCGTCCGCTGATGCTGTTTCTGCTGATTGTGCCGTTCTGGACCAACTCTCTGATTCGCATTTATGGTCTGAAAATTTTTCTCAGCACGCGCGGCTGGCTCAATGAATTTCTGCTGTGGCTCGGCGTCATCGACAAGCCGTTTCGCATCATGTTTACCCCGGAAGCGGTGATCCTCGGGCTGATCTATATTCTGCTGCCGTTTATGGTACTGCCGCTCTACTCCAGTCTTGAGAAGCTGGATAAATCCTGCCTGGAAGCGGCGCGCGATCTTGGCGCCAGCAGGCTACAGACCTTCATCCATATCATTTTGCCGCTGACCCTGCCCGGTATCGTTGCCGGCGCGCTACTGGTATTTATCCCGGCGATGGGGTTGTTCTACGTAGCGGATTTAATGGGCGGAGCAAAGAACCTGTTGATCGGTAACGTAATCAAAAGCCAGTTCCTCAATATTCGTGACTGGCCGTTTGGTGCCGCCACCAGCATTGTCATGACGCTGCTGATGGGGCTGATGCTGCTGGTTTACTGGCGCGCAGCGCGTCTGCTGAATCACAAGGCGGCGTTGCAATGATGGCGCGCGGATTACGCTACGGCTTCATAGCCGTGATTTATGCCTGGTTCTACATTCCGATCATCATCCTGATCGTCAACTCCTTCAATGCCTCGCGCTTCGGCATCAACTGGCAGGGCTTCAGCACCCAGTGGTATCGCCTGCTGGTCAATAACGACAGCCTGATTCAGGCGGCGCAGCATTCGCTGATCATGGGCGTGCTATCGGCCAGTTGCGCGACGCTGATCGGCTCGCTCACCGCCGTGGCGCTGTACCGCTACCGTTTTCGCGGCAAGCCGTTTGTCAGCGGTATGCTATTTGTGGTGATGATGTCGCCGGATATCGTGATGGCGATTTCGCTGCTGGTGCTGTTTATGCTGCTGGGGATTTCGCTCGGCTTCTGGTCGCTGCTGTTTTCCCACATCACTTTCTGCCTGCCGTTTGTGGTGATTACCGTCTATTCGCGCCTGAAAGGCTTTGACGTGCGCATGCTGGAGGCGGCAAAAGATCTCGGCGCCAGCGAAGTGACTATTCTGCGTAAAATTTTGCTGCCGCTGGCGCTGCCGGCAGTGGCCGCGGGCTGGCTGCTGAGTTTCACCCTGTCGATGGATGATGTGGTGGTGTCGTCATTTGTCACCGGTCCCGGCTTCGAAATTTTGCCGCTGAAAATTTATTCCATGGTGAAAGTGGGCGTGTCGCCGGAAGTGAACGCGCTGGCTACCATTTTGATGCTGCTGTCGCTGCTGCTGGTGGCAGTCAGTCAGCTGTTGCTGCGTGATAAAACCAAATAGAGGATAACCGATGAAAAAGTGGTCTCACTGGCTGGCGGCTGGGGCGCTGGCACTGGGTATGCAAAGCGCTCAGGCGGATGACAACAACACGCTTTACTTCTATAACTGGACCGAATATGTGCCGCCCGGACTGCTGGAGCAGTTCACCAAAGAGACCGGCATCAAAGTGATTTATTCCACCTATGAATCCAATGAAAGCATGTACGCCAAGCTGAAAACCTGGAAAGCAGGCGCTTACGATCTGGTGGTGCCGTCGACCTACTTCATCGCCAAAATGCGCAACGAGGGCATGCTGCAGAAGATCGACAAGTCACAGCTGAGCAACTTCCGCAACCTCGATCCTGACCTGCTGAACAAGCCGTTTGATCCGAACAACGACTATTCCATTCCCTATATCTGGGGCGCAACCGCCATTGGCGTGAATACCGACGAGGTGGATCCAAAAACCCTGACCCAATGGGCCGATCTGTGGAAACCACAGTATAAGCAGAGCCTGCTGCTGACCGATGACGCGCGTGAAGTGTTCCAGATGGCGTTGCGCAAGCTCGGCTACTCCGGTAATACGCAGGATCCAAAACAGATTGAAGCCGCCTATGAAGAGCTGAAAAAGCTGATGCCGAACGTGCTGGCGTTCAACTCGGATAATCCCGGTAATCCGTTTATGGAAGGCGAAGTCAACGTCGGCATGATCTGGAATGGCTCCGCCTGGGTGGCGCGCCAGGCTGGCACGCCGCTGCAGATTATCTGGCCGAAAGAGGGCGGAATTTTCTGGATGGATAACCTGGCGATCCCGGCGAATGCGAAAAATAAAGCGGGCGCGCTGAAGCTGATTAACTTCCTGCTGCGCCCGGATGTGGCGGCTAAAGTGGCGGAAACCATCGGTTATCCGACGCCCAACCTGGCGGCAAGAAAGCTGCTGCCGCCCGAGGTGGCCAGCGATCCGTCACTCTATCCGCCGGCTGACGTGATCAAAAACGGCGAGTGGCAGAACGATGTCGGTGCCGCCAGCGTGCAGTACGAAACGCTGTTCCAGAAGCTGAAAGCGGGGCGGTGAGGTTCTGGGGTGGAAGTTGTGCGGCCTGGCCCTCACCCTGCCCTCTCCCAGAGGGAGAGGGTTCATTCGTGCCGGTTTTAGCTGAGTTTCAGTCGGGCGCGTTTTTCCCCTTCTCCCGCCGGGAGAAGGCCGGGATGAGGGGAAACGCGCAGTACGCTGACTATTTATACAAGCCGCGCAAAAAAGTATGCACGAATTCGGGCACCACTTCGCTGGCTAAGCCGTAATGCGCTTCAGCGAATTCGTTACCGACCTGACTGGGCGCCAGATTCAGCTCCACGGTGTGCGCACCCTGCAGTTTCGCTTCATGTACAAAGCCTGCCGCCGGGTAGACGTGGCCTGAGGTGCCAATGGCGATAAACAGATCGGCCTGTTCCAGCGCCTGATAAATCTCCTCCATGCCGAGCGGCATTTCACCAAACCACACCACGTGCGGACGCAGCCGCGACGGGAACTGGCAGCAGGTACAACGGTCGTCCGGACCGACGTCCTCTGTCCACGTCAGCACCTGACCGCTGTGCTCACAGCGCACCTTCAGCAATTCACCGTGCATATGCAGCACGCGCTGGCTGCCGGCGCGCTCGTGCAGGTTATCGATATTCTGCGTAACCAGCAGGAAATTATCGCCCAGCACCTGCTCCAGTTCGGCCAGCGCTTTGTGCGCCGCGTTAGGCTGGATTTCTGGCTGCTGCAGCTGACGCCGGCGCGCATTGTAGAAGCCCTGCACCAGCGCCGGATCGCGGCGAAAGCCTTCGGGCGTCGCCACATCTTCCACGCGATGCTCTTCCCACAGGCCATCTTCCGCGCGGAACGTGCGAATGCCGGATTCTGCCGAAATTCCGGCACCGGTCAGCACCACCACGTGCGGCTGCGGATGGGCGGCAAGTTCGACCTGACGATCGCGCTCAAAGATGCGCTGGCGAAAGCGCTGATGCACTTTGCGGCGGTTCTTTTTGTAGCGGGCGAGTCGAAGGCGGCGGCGCGGTTGGCGCATAAAGGCTCCTTAATCTGCGGCGCTGAACGCCGCGCTGCGGGTGTTTTCCGGGTTACTCAGACCCGATAATAGCGGCTGGGTATGACGGCTGCATGCCGCAGACGCTGAAAATGTGCGCAGCCGCGAAGGCGGCTGCGTGTTTTGTCTTTACTGACCGCTCAGCACGCGGGCAGGATCGATGCGGCTGGCGCGCCGCGCCGGATACCAGCTGGCAATCAGGCTCAGGCCAATCGCCGTCGCCAGCACGATGGCCACATCCAGCCAGTGCAGCTCGGACGGCAGAAAGTCGATAAAGTAGATATCGCCCGCCAGCAGCTGATGCCCGGTAAGGTGCTCCACTACGCGCATCACCGGCGTCAGATTGAGCGCCACCAGCACGCCGACCACCACACCGCTGACGCTGCCCAGCAGCCCGGCCAGCAGGCCATACCAGATAAAGATGGCACGGATCAGGCCGTCTTTCGCGCCCAGCGTGCGCAGCACGGCGATATCGCTGCTCTTGTCCTTCACCGCCATCACCAGCGTCGACACGATATTAAAGCAGGCCACGCCAATCACCAGCACCATCGCCAGATACATAATGGCGCGAATCATCTGGATGTCACGATACATGTAGCCGTAAGTGCCAATCCAGCTGCGGATGGTGACATAGGAGTGGGTGGCTTCGCCGGCATCGCGCACCAGCTTCTGTGCCTGGAACGGATCGCTCATCTTCAGCGCAATGCCGCTGACGCTGTCGCCCAGATCCAGATACTTTTGCGCATCGGCCAGCGGCACCAGCGCCAGACTGTGATCCAGCATGCCGCTCAGCTGCAGAATACCGCTCACCTGCAGACGAATGCGTTTTGGCTGCAGCAGTTTGTTCTCGCCATCATTATTCGGGATCATGATGGTGATCCAGTCGCCCTGCTTCACGTTGAGCGATCTGGCGATACCGCCGCCCAGAATGATCTGCTGCCTGCCGGCGCTGAACTGCGACCAGGCATCACCGCTGACAAAACGCGGCAGCGCGCTGAGCCGCGGTTCCTGCTGCGGATCAACGCCCTTCACCTGCAGCGCCTGCAGCTTCGCACCGCTCTCAATCAATCCGGTAAAGTTAACGTAAGGCGCCGCTGCGGCGATGCCCGGCACCTGTTCGATGGGCGCAATCATCGGCTGCCAGTTGCGAAAGGGCTGGTTAACCGCCTCAATTTCGCCGTGCGGCACCACGGCCAGAATGCGGTTGTTGAGCTCCCGCTCAAAACCGTTCATCGCGCTCAGCCCGATGATCAGCACCGCCACGCCAAGCGCAATGCCGATGGTCGAGATGATGGAGATCAGCGACACCATGCCGCCGCGCCGCCGGCCGCGGCTGAAGCGCAGCCCGAGCAGCAGGGATAAAGAGGACGCCATTAGATCGCTCCCAGCGTCAGGTGATCGCTCAGCTGGCCGTCGCGCATTTCCATCTGCCGGCTCAGGCGCTTCGCCAGGTTGAGGTCGTGCGTCACCACCAGAAACGCGGTGCCCTGCTGCACGTTGAGCTCGCCGAGCAGTTCAAAAATGGCATCGGCGTTGCGCGCATCGAGGTTACCGGTGGGCTCATCGGCCATCACCAGCCGCGGCCGGTTCACCAGCGCCCTGGCAATCGCCACGCGCTGACGCTCACCGCCCGACAGCTCAGAAGGCCGGTGCGCCGCGCGCTTTTCCAGGCCAACCGCCGCCAGCATCTCGCGCGCGCGCGCTTCCGCTTCGGCTTTGCCGGTTTTGCCAATCAGCAGCGGCATGGCTACGTTCTCCAGCGCGCTGAAGTCAGGCAGCAAATGGTGAAACTGATAAATGAAGCCGAGTTCCCGGTTGCGCAGCTCTGCTTTGGCCGCCGATGACATGGCGTTGAGCGATTTCCCGTCAAACACCACATCGCCGGAGGTCGGCGCATCCAGCCCGCCCAGCAGGTGCAGTAAGGTACTTTTGCCGGAGCCGGAGCTGCCGACAATCGCCGTCAGTTCGCCCGGCTGCAGGCTAAAAGCCACATTGCGCAGCACATCGGTCTGCACGCTGCCTTCCTGATAGCGTTTGCACAGGTCACGACACTGCAACAAAGGGGTATTACTCATAACGTAAAGCCTCAGCGGGTTGAACGGCGGCAGCGCGCCATGACGGATAGAGAGTAGAGAGCAGCGCGACGGCCATCGAGACCAGCGCAATGGTGATCACCTGCCAGACATTGATATCCACCGGCAGCGCCGCGCCATCAAGGAACAGGCCGATCACCGGCATTAAATTATTGAGCTGGCTGGCCAGCAGCACGCCCAGCAGCGTACCGAGCAGCGCGCCGATAATGCCGGCGCTGGCGCCCTGCACCATAAATACCGCGACGATTTGCCGCCGCGTTAAGCCCTGGGTTTGCAGGATCGCCACTTCCGCCTGCTTCTCCATGATCAGCAGGCCCAGCGAGGTGATGATGTTAAAAGCGGCCACGGCGATGATCAGGCTGAGCAGCAGCCCCATCATGTTTTTCTCCATGCGCACCGCCTGGAACAGGTCGCCCTTGCGTTCGCGCCAGTCTTTCCACGTCAGCCCCTGCGGCAGCGGCTGCTGGCTGAGCGCATCGACATTCAGCGGCTTATCCAGCCACAGGCGCCAGCCGGTAATGTTGCCGAGCGGATAGCGCATCACGCGCGAGGCATCCTGCTGGTTCACCAGAATCTGATAGCCATCGACTTCGCTATTGGCTGCGTAGGTACCGGCAACGGTAAAGATGCGCTGGCTCGGCACGCGCCCCACTGGGGTAAACTGACTGACCGATGGCACCATCAGGCGCAGCTGATCGCCGCGCTTCACGCCCAGCTGCGAGGCCAGCAGTTCACCGAGAATGACCTTATACTGCCCCGGCTGCAGCACGCTCTGCTGGGTGTTGACCAGATAAGGCGTCAGCGGATCCTGTTCGTCGGGATTGATGCCCAGCATCACGCCCACCGACACGTTGCGCGCACTCTGCAACACCACATCGGCGGTGGTCAGCGGTGCGATCCGCGTCACGCCCTGCAGTTTGAGATCCTGCGCGCGCATCTGCTGCGGATTGATGCTGCCGGTGTCGCTGGTCACCAGCGCCTGCGGCATCAGGCCGAGAATGTTGCCTTCCAGCTCGCGCTCAAAGCCGTTCATCACCGACAGCACCGTCACCAGTGCCAGTACGCCGAGCGTGATACCAATAGTCGAGAGCCAGGAGACGAAACGACCGAAACGGTCTGAAGCACGTCCACGCATGTAGCGCAAACCGATGAATAACGCGACTGGTTGATACATGAGATCCGTCTTGGCCGTTGCTCAAAATTAAGTAGAGCGATGATAAAGGAGCCGTCTGCTTTATGAAACCTCTAACCCGCTGAGTCAGTTGCAAAGTTGCGTCAAAATGCGTCCTCCTGCGCGACAATGCACAAAATTACGACAAAATAGTGACGCTATTAGTACGATTATTCGTCATCAGGTGGGTTAGACTTAGCTTGCAGTACCGGTTTTCGCATCACAGTAAGCGCAGTACGGAGGTTCTTACCATGAGCAGGTTTCCTAAAGGCAGTATCGTTAAACATAAATCTGGCGAGATCAAAGGCGAAGTGGTCAATGTCTTTGAGCAGGGAGACGCGCTAACCGGTTATTATGTGAAGTGGGACGATGGCAACAACAGCTACCATGTCGAGCGCGAGCTGTCATGGGCCAATGTGGATCGTCCTCGCATGCACTACACACAGCAATCCAGTAAATAACGTGACGTGGCCAGGTCGCCATCAATGACGACCTGGCAACCGGCCATACTGGCGGCCCTTCAGGGTGCCGCTGAGGTAAGGTGCGCATTCATGCACCCTGACATAAACTCAGAAAGGAGAGATGATCCTCACGGCGGAATGTGGAATGATGACGCCCTGGAAACTGAGGAGAGAATGTCGGACCTTATGTCGGAACAGCGTCGTTATACCCTGCCTGCTAAAGCAGGCGACCATCGTCAGCTCGGTCAGCTGGTCGGCGCCGCGCAGGCGGTTGAGTGTGCCAGCATCACCGAACGCCACAGCGGTCCGGTGTTAATGATCACCCCGGATATGCAATCGGCCCTGCGGCTGCAGGAGGAGATCAGGCAGTTTACCGATCTGCCGGTCACCAATCTTGCTGACTGGGAAACACTGCCCTACGACAGCTTCTCGCCCCATCAGGACATTATTTCCGCCCGTCTTTCTACGCTGTACCAGCTGCCCACCCTGACGCGCGGCATGCTGATTCTGCCGGTCAATACGCTGATGCAGCGCGTTTGCCCGCACAGCTTCCTGCACGGCCATGCGCTGGTGATGCAGCAGGGCCAGAAGCTATCGCGCGATGCGCTGCGCGACCAGCTGGAGCAGGCCGGTTATCGCCATGTCGATCAGGTGATGGAGCATGGCGAGTACGCGACGCGCGGCGCGCTGCTCGACCTGTTCCCGATGGGCAGCGATCAGCCTTACCGCATCGATTTCTTTGATGATGAGATCGACAGCCTGCGCCTGTTTGACGTCGACTCACAGCGCACGCTGGAGGCGGTGAGCGCCATCAACCTGCTGCCGGCGCATGAATTTCCCACCGACAAAGCGGCCATTGAGCTGTTCCGCAGCCGCTGGCGTGAAACCTTCGACGTGCGGCGCGAACCCGAGCACGTCTATCAGCAGGTGAGCAAAGGCACGCTGCCGGCCGGGATTGAGTACTGGCAGCCGCTGTTTTTCGAGCAGGAACTGCCTACCCTGTTTAGCTATCTGCCCGCCAGTACGCTGGTGCTGAACAGCGGCGATCTGCACGCCAGCGCTGAGCGTTTCTGGCAGGATGCTAACGCACGCTATGAAAATCGCCGCATCGATCCTATGCGCCCGCTGCTGGAGCCGGCCACGCTGTGGCTGCGCCCGGATGCGCTGCTGAGCGAGTTGAAAAACTGGCCGCGCATGCAGCTCAGCGCTGAGACGCTGCCGGAGAAAGCTGCGAACAGTAATCTGGGTTATCAGCCATTGCCGGAGCTGACGGTGCAGGCGCAGGCCAAAGCGCCGCTCGATCTGCTGCGCCAGTTCCTCGAACAGTTTACCGGTCAGGTGATTTTCTCAGTAGAAAGCGAAGGTCGCCGCGAGAGCCTGCAGGAGCTGCTGTCCCGCATCAAACTGCGCCCGCAGCCGATTGATCGCTTCGAGCAGGCCGATGAGCAGCCGTACAGTCTGATGATTGGCGCCAGCGAGCGCGGTTTTATCGACACCCAGCGCCAGCGCGCGCTGATTTGCGAAAGCGATCTGCTCGGCGAGCGCGTCAGCCGGCGGCGTCAGGACAATCGCCGCACCATCAATCCGGATGTACTGATTCGTAACCTCGCCGAGCTGCACCCGGGCCAGCCGGTGGTGCATCTTGAACACGGTGTGGGCCGCTACATCGGCCTGACCACGCTGGAAGCCGGCGGTATCGTGGCCGAGTATCTGATGCTCTCCTATGCCGGCGATGCCAAACTTTACGTTCCGGTGTCATCGCTGCATCTGATCAGCCGTTACGCCGGCGGCGCCGATGAAAATGCGCCGCTGCACAAACTGGGCAGCGATGCCTGGTCACGCGCGCGCCAGAAAGCGGCGGAGAAAGTCCGCGACGTGGCCGCTGAGCTGCTGGATATCTATGCCCAGCGCGCGGCCAAGGCCGGCTTTGCCTTTAAGCACGACCGCGAGCAGTATCAGCTGTTCTGCGAAGGTTTCCCGTTTGAAACCACGCCGGATCAGGCGCAGGCAATTAACGCCGTGCTCAGCGATATGTGCCAGCCGCTGGCCATGGACCGCCTGGTGTGCGGCGACGTTGGCTTTGGTAAAACCGAAGTGGCGATGCGTGCCGCCTTCCTTGCGGTGGAGAATGGCAAACAGGTGGCGGTGCTGGTGCCAACCACCCTGCTGGCGCAGCAGCACTATGACAACTTCCGCGACCGCTTCGCCAACTGGCCGGTGCGCATTGAGATGCTGTCGCGCTTCCGCAGCGCCAAAGAGCAGGCGCAGGTGCTGGAGCAGGCCAGCGAGGGCAAAATTGATATTCTGATCGGCACCCACAAGCTGCTGATGAGCGATCTGAAGTGGCGCGATCTCGGTTTGCTGATCGTCGATGAAGAGCACCGTTTCGGCGTGCGTCACAAAGAGCGCATCAAAGCGATGCGCGCTGACGTCGATATTCTGACGCTCACCGCAACGCCGATTCCGCGTACTCTGAACATGGCGATGAGCGGCATGCGCGATCTATCGATTATCGCCACGCCACCAGCGCGCCGTCTGGCGGTGAAAACCTTCGTGCGCGAGTATGACAGCCTGGTGGTGCGCGAAGCGATCCTGCGTGAAGTGCTGCGCGGCGGCCAGGTTTACTATCTCTATAACGACGTCGAGAACATCGAGAAAGCAGCGCAGCGGCTGGCCGAGCTGGTGCCAGAAGCGCGCATCGCCATCGGCCACGGTCAGATGCGCGAGCGCGATCTGGAACGGGTGATGAACGATTTCCACCACCAGCGTTTCAACGTGCTGGTGTGCACCACCATCATCGAAACCGGGATCGATGTGCCGAGCGCCAATACCATCATCATTGAGCGCGCCGACCATTTCGGTCTGGCGCAGCTGCATCAGCTGCGTGGCCGCGTCGGCCGTTCACATCATCAGGCCTATGCCTGGCTGCTGACGCCGCATCCGAAGGCGATGACCACCGATGCCCAGAAGCGACTGGAAGCGATTGCCTCGCTGGAGGATCTGGGCGCTGGCTTTGCGCTGGCGACGCACGACCTGGAGATTCGCGGTGCCGGTGAGCTACTGGGTGAAGATCAGAGCGGTCAGATGGAGACCATTGGCTTCACGCTCTACATGGAGCTGCTGGAAAACGCGGTGGATGCACTCAAAGCCGGACGTGAGCCGTCGCTGGAAGATCTCACCAGCAATCAGACGGAGATTGAGCTGCGCATGCCTGCCCTGTTGCCGGATGATTTTATTCCGGACGTCAATACGCGCCTGTCGCTGTATAAACGCATCGCCAGTGCGGCCGATGAACAGGAGCTGGCTGAGCTGAAAATTGAGATGATTGACCGCTTCGGCAAGCTGCCCGACGCCGCGCGTAACCTGCTGGACATCGCCGCGCTGCGTCTGGTGGCGCGCCAGCTGGGGCTGCGTAAAATCGAAGCCAGCGAAAAAGGCGGCTTTTTTGAGTTCGCGCCGCAGAATCAGGTCGATCCCGGCTGGCTGATCGGCCTGCTGCAGAAAGATGCCAAGCAGTGGAAGCTGGATGGCCCGACGCGACTGAAATTCACCCGCGATCTCAGCGAACGCAAAACGCGCATGGAATGGGTGCAGAATTTCGTCGCCGAACTGGCGAAGAACCGGGTTTGATCGCCCAGCCTTTACGCAGCAGCGCTATGCGACGCGCTGCTGCGTACGGTGCGGGAGCCAGAGTATAAAAAAAGCGCCTTGCGGCGCTTTTTTTGTTACTGCTGCTGTGAAGTAGCTTTGCCCAATCAGGCCTGATTCGAATTCAGGATCAGCTGACCATTACGGTCGAGCGGGATGCGGGTGCCAGGGTCATTCTCCATGCGGATTTTGCCCTGCTGGTCGCCTATTTTATAGGTCACGTCATAACCCAGCATTTTTTCCTGTTTATCGTACACGGTTTTGCAGCGCTGCTCGCTGGTGGTGTAAGTGTCACGATCCTGCAGCGCACCCTGCACCTGGTTACCACCGTAGCCGCCTGCCAGCGCACCGGCCACGGTCGCGATATCCCGGCCGCGGCCACCGCCGAACTGGTGACCAATCACCCCACCGGCCACGGCACCCAGTACGGAACCGGCGATGCGGTTCTCATCCTGCACCGGACGACGGTGCGTGAGGGTAACGTTGCGGCACTCCTGACGCGGTTGCTTAATGCTCTCTTTGATTGGCGTTGCCGAAAGCACCTGAGCATACTGCGGGCCACGATCAAACACATCCATGCTGGCGACGGCGGCCACGCCCAACGCTGCTGCTACGCCGATTCCAATACCCGCTAACATTGATTTATTCACAGGAATGTCCTCCTGAAGTTGTTACCGCGCATTCCTGCCGCAACCCGATCCCGGGTTACCGAGGCATAACCGGCGTGCGCGCCGCGCCGTGTTCGTTGGCATAAGTTTTACAGATGGTCCCAAAATGCAACATCAGATTAATGGAGGAAACGCAGCGGAAAGCCAGCAGGACCAGCTTTTAGGAGAGTTCTGAGCGGCAGTGTCATTGCGCCGTAATCTGGCGCTGATTGAACGGCAATCAGCCGGTTACGGCAGCCGGGCGCGCAGCGGGCGGGGATGACCGCCCGCCAGCCATCAATGCAGTTTGAGACGCGGACGCAGCACGCGGTTGAGGCTGCCGACCAGCATCATCAGACCGGTCTTGAAGTATCCATGGAGCGCAATCTGGTGCATACGGTACAAGGAGATGTAGACAAAACGCGCAATACGCCCTTCCACCATCATCGAACCGCGCATCAGGTTCCCCATCAGGCTGCCGACGGTACTGAAGCGGGACAGCGACACCAGCGAGCCGTGATCTTTATACACGTAGGCTTTGAGCGGCTTGCCTTTGCGCTGGGCGAGGATGTTTTCCAGCGCACGCGACGCCATCTGATGCGCCGACTGCGCGCGCGGCGGCACGAATCCGCCGCCCGGCAGCGCGCAGGAGGCGCAGTCGCCGATGGCGTAAATATCGTCGTCCAGCGTGGTCTGCAGCGTCTCTTTGACCACCAGCTGATTAATGCGGTTGGTCTCCAGCCCGCCAATCTCTTTCATGAAGTCTGGCGCTTTAATACCCGCCGCCCACACCATCAGATCGGCTTCGATGAATTCGCCCCCTTTGGTATTCAGACCGTTGGCTGCTGCGCTGGTGACCATGGTTTGCGTCAGTACGCGCACGCCAAGCTTGCTCAGCTCCTGATGCGCCGCTGCGGAGATGCGCGGTGGCAACGCAGGCAGAATACGCTCGCCGGCTTCCACCAGCGTAACGTTGAGCGCGCTGCTATCGAGACCTTTATAGCCGTAGCTGTGCAGCTGTTTCACTGCGTTATACAGTTCTGCCGACAGCTCGACGCCGGTCGCGCCGCCGCCGACAATGGCGATATTGACTTTCTGCAGCTGCCCTTCGCTGGCAGAGAAGCGCAGGAACAGGTTGAGCATCTCATTATGGAACCGACGCGCCTGATGCGGGTTGTCGAGGAAGATGCAGTGATCTTTCACGCCTGGCGTGCCGAAATCGTTCGAGGTGCTGCCCAGCGCCATCACCAGACGGTCATACGCCAGCTCGCGCTGCGGTACCAGCAGCCCACCCTCCGCGTCGCGGATCTCCGCCAGTTCAATGGTTTTTGTGTCGCGATTAATTTGCGTCAGCGAACCCAGCTGGAACTGGAAACCGTGGTTGCGCGCATGCGCCAGATAGCTGAGCGCATCAATACCTTCATCCATCGAGCCGGTCGCCACTTCATGCAGCAGCGGTTTCCACAGATGGCTGTGGTTACGATCGACCAGGATGATCTCCGCCTTTTTTTTGCGGCCGAGTTTATGGCCGAGCTGTGTTGCCAGCTCCAGCCCTCCGGCACCGCCACCGACGATGACGATTTTTTCCATGCTTGTAGTCAATGAAGACCCCCTCAAAGTTGTAAACCAAAAGTTAATTAATGGTTATATAAAACCTTAATAAACATAGGGTTGGCGACATTTAATCGCGAGCTGAGGGCAGAATAGCACGGCATAATCATCCGGACATAAGAAAATTGATGTACATCAATCTTTGCACTGCATTATCAGAATGTTACACGTTTTGTGCGCCGCATCACACGGCGCAGCAGCACTCAGGCAAGGGTTTTGAACGCTTTGATGCGTTGCAGATGCGGGGCAATATTTTTGAATTTGTGGCTGGCCTCCTCGTCCCACACGATTTCGTAGTACGGGTGCAATGCGGCCGCGCTGCGCTGATTATCCAGCGCTTCATCGTGACGTGACAAAATGGTCAGGCAGCGGTCGCGGTTCTTTTCACGGAAGTTGCTGACGCATTTGGTGGCGATATCAAGATACTCTTCCGGCCGGTCGATCTTGCCTTCCATGTTTTCATCAGGAAACAGGTTGGGATTGAATATCGCCTGGCGCATGCCGCAAAGGAAGCCGATGCGTTCCGCCCAGTAGCCGCCCAGGCCGACGCCACAAATCAACGGATGCGCATCGCTGCCCTGCTGGAGCAGTTTGTCGCACTCTTTCAGCAGAAACTGCATGTCGTGTTTCGGATGGCGGGTGCTGTAGCTGATAAGTCTGACGTCCGGGTCAATAAACTGCAGCTGCAGCACCTTTTCATGGTTGCCCGGACTGTTGGAATCAAAACCGTGCAGATAGATGATCATGATTATCCTCAGCGTGGAGTGAGATCCGGGCAGCGGCGATTATCTGCCCGACGCTTTGTGCGCCAGCCAGCGATCCTGCAGGTCACTGAGCTGACGGTGATTTTGCCGCCAGCGCTCGCTGGCCTGCAAACTCTGACGGTCAAAACGTCCCTGATGGTATAACTGCGTGACGCGCGTCGCCTGGATCGGCGTCAAATTATCCAGCACGCTCACCGCGCCAGCACGCTGATTGCACACCAGGATCATATCGCAGCCGGCATTCAGCGACTGCTGAGCCCGTTCCGCATAGCTGCCCATCACCGCCGCGCCCTCCATCGACAGATCGTCTGAGAAGATCACCCCGTTGAAGCCCAGCTCCTGCCGGAGCACCGTTTGCAGCCAGTAAGGCGAACCACTGGCCGGCAGCGGGTCCACTTCAGTATAGATAACATGCGCGGGCATCACCGCATCCAGCAGCTGCTCATCAATCAGCTGCTGGAAGATTGCCATGTCGTGCTGGCGCAGCGTGGCCGCATCGCGCGTGTCGCGCGGCGTCTCTTTGTGCGAATCCGCGCTGACCGCGCCGTGGCCCGGGAAGTGCTTGCCGGTGGTTTTCATGCCGGCTTCGTGCATGCCGTGGATAAATTGGCGCGCCATCTGCAGCGCAATCACCGGATCGGCGTGGAAAGCGCGATCGCCGATGGCCGCGCTGATGTGGCCGATATCCAGCACCGGCGCAAAGCTGATATCGATATCCATGGCGATCATTTCCGCCGCCATTTGCCAGCCGGCCTGCTGCGCCAGCTCGCCGGCGCGCGCCATGTCATGCAGCGCGGCGAAGGATTGCATCGCCGGCAGCTGAGTAAAACCGTCGCGGAAGCGCTGCACGCGCCCGCCTTCCTGATCGACCGCCACCAGCAGCCGGTTGCGCGACGCCGCGCGAATCTGGCGCACCAGCTCCGCCAGCTGCGCAACATCATGGAAGTTGCGGGCGAACAGGATCAGTCCGCCTGTCAGCGGATGTTGCAGAATTTCGCGCTCTTCGGCGTCCAGCTCGTAGCCTTCGACGTCCAGCATCAGCGGTCCGGGCGTTGTCATCGTCATGTTTCGGTTCCTGAATTAAAGATCCTGCCAGCTGGCCTGCGCCAGCCGTTGCAATGTTTGGTCATGGCTCTGCTCGGCGCGCAGCTGATACCAGCTGGCCATCAGCAGCTGCAGCCACGGCTGCCAGCGCCGGCTTTGACGCCGCAGCGCCGTGGCCGACAGCCGCGCCTCGGCGGCATAGTCGGTTATCCAGTAATCGTGTTCAGCGCCATCCACCGCGCCGATAGCGGCCAGCTCCAGCGCCACGTCGCCATCCGCAGCATATTCCCAGTCAATTAAACGCAGGCCATCCGGCGTGGCAATCAGATTGCCAGGGTGGACGTCCATGTGCAGCGGTGCCAGCCGCAGCGGCGACGGTTCGCCGCGCTGCAGCAACTGGTTTAAGCGCCGCTGCCAGCGCCAGTGCCGCTGCTGACACAGCTGCCAGTAGCGCTGCAGCAACGGTGCCAGCCGTAAGCGATAACCGGTCAGCGGCTGGTGATGCAGGCGCAGCAGCAGCGTCAGCACCGCTGCGCGCTGCGCGCTGAACTGATCCGGCGAAAGCACCTCGCCCGGCAGCCAGCGCTGCAGCAGCCACGGCGCCTGCCACGTCAGCGGCTGCGGCGCCAGCGCCGTAGTACGCAACTGACGCAGGATGCGGTATTCGCGCTGACGATCGACAAACGGGATGGGCTGCGACGGCGTCCGGCGCGCCAGCAGATCGCCCTGCTCGCTGCGTACCTGCACGCTGTTACCGCTCAGTCCTGGCAGCGCGAAAAAATGACCGGCAGCTTGCGCCGTCGGCCATTGTTGCTGAACCAGATGCTGCAGCCGGGGATCAGGGTTGTGCAACGCCGTTGCCCGACCAGATGATTTCGCCGGTCTGCACCAGCATCAGCTGCATTTGCAGCGCAGGGGCTTTCACATCGCCCTGCGCGTTGCTGTACAGCACATACTGCGCGTTGACGATGCGCGCCAGGCCAATCGCTTTGCTGCGCGAGTTGAGGCTATCCTCTGGCGACAGGCCGAGCGTTTGCTTCGCCTGATTAAGCTGATCGTTTGAGACCAGGCTGAACTTGCCGTTATTCGCCAGCGCGTTCTCAATCGCTGCCGTGGCTTTTTCCGTTTGCAGCGAGCCGTTGGTGCTGTTTTTGATGCGATCCACCAGCAGCACGCTGCCCGGATTGACGCCCGCCGACTGCACCATATTGGCGACTAACGGCTGGACGCTGGCGTTCCAGTTGATGGTTTTCAGTTTCGGCGGCTGCGGCACAGTTTGCGGCGGCGGCACTGGCTGCGCGGGCGGTTGTTCTGGCTGGGTTGGCGTGGTCGGCTGCGTCGGTTCAACCGGCGCCGGGGTTTGTTGTTTCACCACACAACCGGTGAGCATCAGCGCAAACAGTAGCGCGCCGGAACGTTGTACACTGCGAATCACAGGTTACTCCTCAAAGATAAAGATAGAGACGCACCTTGCTGGCGGTCGGGTTACCCATTTGCGAGGCCACTTCTACGCTGCCGTGCGCCGGTACGGTTTGAGTCTGCGCCGGCTCCTGCGGCTCAATCTCCAGCCCTTTGTCATCGTACCAGTAGAAACGATAGTGCACGGTGACCGGCGTTTCACGCAGATTTTGCAGCACGCTGGCAGCGCGTTGCTGGCCGTCTCGGCTGGTCAGCGCGGGCTCATCGGTGATGATGCCCGCCGACAGTACGGCAGACTCCATCACCAGCGACTGGGAGGTGTTGATCATCGGCTTATCGCTGCTGCAGCCCACCAGGGTCAGCAACAGCAAGCCGCTCAGCCATTGACGCATCACAAGGTCCGCCTGAGGTTAGATGGCCAGCATCGGGCCCAGCGGCTGTCCGCCGACCAGGTGCATATGAATGTGGTAAACCTCCTGCCCACCGTGACGGTTGCAGTTGATGATCAGGCGATAGCCATCTTCGGCGATGCCTTCATCACGGGCAATTTTTGCGGCGGCGGTCACCATGCGGCCCAGCGCCTGCTCATGCGCCGCCTGCACATCGTTGGCGGTCGGAATCAGTACATTGGGGACAATCAGTATATGGGTAGGCGCTTTGGGCGCGATATCGCGGAAGGCGGTGACCAGTTCGTCCTGATAAACCACGTCGGCGGGAATTTCGCGACGAATGATTTTACTGAAAATGGTTTCTTCAGCCATGGTGCAGTTCCTTAAGCCTGAGTTCAGTCAGGCAGTATGCGTGAGGAATTCCGTTTCTTTCAACCTCAGGACCACTTTTCTTCATTAAATGGCTGCCTTTGCATCACTTTTTCACGCTGGCGCGGCGCGGCGGGCGGTTTTTGGCGGCGGTAAAATAAAAAACCCCTCGGATGAGGGGTTTTGTCGCACCGAAGTTGCAGTGCGGTGAAGCGGCGGCAGAGGAGTAAAGCGTCCCGCGACAGGGATGTCGCGGGCCGAGCCCCAGGGATGGTTTTGGCGTCTTTACGATCTGACGCCGCTTCACCGCACCGGCCCGGCCTGCCGTCATGTCACTTACATACTGCGGATATAGTCATCCATCTCAGTTTTCAGGTTATCGGACTTGGTGCCGAAAATCGCCTGCACACCGGAACCGGCCACCACCACACCACGCGCGCCGAGGTTTTTCAGTTCAGCCTGATCCACCTTCGCTACGTCCGCCACGCTGACGCGCAGACGGGTAATACAGGCATCAAGGTTAGTGATGTTCTCTTTACCACCGAACGCCGTGACCAGCTTGCCCGCCATTTCACTGCCGGTCGCGCTGCTCTGCTCCATGGCCGTATCTTCACGACCCGGGGTTTTCAGATTCAGTTTTGCGATCAGCACGCGGAACACGGTGTAGTACACCAGACCGTAGATGATACCGACAATCGGGAACAGCCAGATTTTGCTGCTGTTGCCGCTCAGCACGATGAAGTCGATCAGACCGTGTGAGAAGCTGGTGCCATCACGCATGCCCAGCAGAATACAGATTGGGAACGCCAGGCCCGCCAGGATGGCGTGGATCACGTACAGGATCGGTGCCACGAACATGAACGAGAACTCGATCGGCTCGGTGATACCGGTCAGGAACGAGGTCAGCGCGGCGGAGATCATGATGCCGCCCACTTTGGCACGGTTTTCAGGTTTAGCAGAATGCCAGATGGCGATAGCCGCAGCCGGCAGACCGTACATCTTGAACAGGAAGCCGCCAGACAGTTTACCGGCAGTCGGGTCACCCGCCATGTAGCGCGGAATGTCACCGTGGAAGACCTGACCAGCCGCGTTGGTGAATTCACCAATCTGCATCTGGAAAGGAACGTTCCAGATGTGATGCAGACCAAACGGCACCAGCGCACGCTCAACTACACCGTAAATACCGAACGCCACCACCGGGTTCTGATAGGCCGCCCACTGCGAGAAGTCCTGAATCGCGGTACCAATAGGTGGCCAGATGAAGGACAGCACCACACCGGTGAAAATCGCGGTCAGACCGGAAATGATTGGCACAAAGCGCTTACCGGCGAAGAAGCCGAGGTATTCCGGCAGCTTGATGCGGTAGAAACGGTTGAACATGTAGGCCGCAATCGAACCAGCAATAATGCCGCCCAGCACCCCGGTATCGGCGAGGTGTTTGGCTTCGATCTCGGCTGCCGGCAGATGCAGCACCAGCGGCGCGACCACAGCCAGGGTTTTCACCATAATGCCGTAGGCGACCACGGCGGCCAGCGCCGACACGCCGTCGTTATTGGTAAAGCCCAGTGCCACACCGATCGCAAAGATCAGCGGCATGTTAGCAAACACCGAACCACCCGCTTCGGCCATCACGTGGGAAACCACTTCCGGCAGCCAGCTGAAGTTAGCAGAACCAACACCTAACAAAATACCGGCAATCGGCAGAACCGATACCGGCAACATCAGCGATTTACCTACCTTTTGCAGGTTCGCAAATGCGTTCTTGAACATAGAAGCTCCTGAGTATGAGTGCATTTTTTAGCGCAGTGCGCATGGCAAAGGGGGAGGATCCTTAGCCGGGGTGACGCTGAGCGTCTTTTGATTTATTACGAAGGGTAAAATAAATGACGACACGTTACTTTGACGGCTATCACGTTTCACCAAACACAGCGCTGAAATTTCAGTCATTTCTTACTGACTTGCTGCTATAAACAGCAATAAATCACTGCCTGCGCCGCGAAACACGCAGCGCAGATGAGTAATTTCAGATTAATTACAGAGTTTGAAATAAAGCGCGTTAGCCGCCGAGTCGGCTCATCGGCACCTTAAACAGGCGGGAGAAGTTTTCCGTGGTGGCGGCCGCCAGTGTAGCGAGATCGACGCCCTTCACCACCGCCATATACTCAGCCACGTCGCGGGTGAAGGCAGGCTGGTTTTCTTTGCCGCGATGCGGTACTGGCGCCAGATAGGGTGAATCGGTTTCAACCAGAATGCGATCCAGCGGTACATAGCGCGCTGCTTCGCGAATCTGTTCAGCGTTGCGGAAGGTCACAATGCCGGAGAAGGAGATGTAGAACCCAAGATCCAGCAGCTGCGCCGCCGTCTCTTTGTCTTCCGTGAAACAGTGCAGCACGCCGCCGCACCGCTCTACCTGCTCTTCACGCAGAATGGCCAGCGTATCCTCACGCGCATCGCGGGTGTGGACAATAATCGGCTTATTCAGCGCAATGCCGGTGCGGATGTGCTCACGGAACGAGGCCTGCTGCTGGGCTTTGGTCTCCTGCTGGTAAAAATAATCCAGCCCGGTTTCGCCCAGTGCAATCACCTGCTCTTCCGCCGCCAGACGGCGAAACTCTTCCACGTCATACGGCGTTTCCTGATTGAGCGGATGCACGCCGCAGGCCAGCGCGATGTTGTCACGATCGCCAACCAGCTGTTTGATTTTGTAGTAATCCGGCAGCGTGGTGGCAATCGCCAGCATGAATTTCACATCCCGCGCCGCCGCTTTGGCAATCACGTCATCCAGATCGCGGTGCTGGGTTTCATAATCAAGGCCATCAAGATGGCAGTGCGAATCAACAATAAACATAGATCTCTCTTTTACCCTTAACCGACCGTCGCGGGAGACAGCAAACGTCCCCAGGCAAGCAGACGGTCGGTCAGAATCAGTTCACGATTAAGCGCCGCCACGTGCAGCAGCTGCTCGCGACACTGCAGCCACTGCTGCACGCTCGCATTCAGCGCGCTGCTGCTGAACTGCTGCGCCAGCTGCGTCACCACGTCCGGGCGATCGCCATTACTCAGCCAGTTGCTGGCGCCCTGCTGCACCTTCATCGCATCCACCAGTAGCGAAAGCAGCCAGCCGAGGCGAATCGCCACATCGTCGCCGTTAAGCGCCGGCAACAGCTGCAGAATATCGCCGCTCAGTGCGCTGTTCAGGCTGTCGCACAGCGTTTGCCGTGCCTGCCAGCGGTCCGGCTGTAACAAGGCCAGCGCCGCAGCGGGTGCACCGTTGCTCAGACGCAGCGCCGCACGCAGAATCGCTTCCGGCTGCGGCTGCTGTTTCTGCAGCCATTGCAGGCTGTGCGTCTCTTCCGGCGGCGACAAATGCCATGTCATACAGCGGCTGCGCAGCGTGGCCAGCAGTCGCGACGGCTCGCGCACGCTGAGGAAAAACCAGCAGTTGGCGGGCGGCTCTTCCAGCGTTTTCAGTAGCGCGTTGGCAGCAGCTTCGGTCAGTTGCGCCGCATCCGGCAGCCAGACAATTTTCGCGCCACCCTGCTGGGCAAAATGGTACAGCTTCTCACTGACGTCGCGAACTGCATCAATGCCGAGCGAGGCTTTGCCCTTTTCCGCTTCCAGCCGATACCAGTCCGGATGGGTGTGCGCCTGCATCAGCTGACAGCCATGACACTCGCCGCAGCTTTTCAGTCCCTGCGGCTGCTGACACATCAGCCAGCGGCTGACGCCCCACACCAGCGCATCGTCGCCCATGCCGTCGATGGCCTGAATCAGCAGCGCATGATGTGCCTGTCCACTCTGATGGCGGGCAATGATCTGTCGGTATGGCTGGTTCAGCCACGGATACCAGTTCATGCCGCCTGACCCGCCAGCCACTGACGCAGCACGGTTTTAAGTGACGCTGTCACATTATCAATCGGCTGTGTCGCATCGATGGTTTTGATGGTCGGATCGGCAGCGGCCAGCGCCTGATAGCGTTCGCGTGTGCGGGTAAAAAAGTTCAGCGACTCCTGCTCAATGCGATCCAGTTCGCCGCGCGCCCGGGCACGCTGCAGGCCAATCTCCGGCGTGACGTCGAGATAGAGCGTCAGGTCGGGACGAAAATCGCCCAGCACCGCATCGCGTAGCGTGGTCATCAGCTGGGTGTCGAGCCCGCGACCACCGCCCTGATACGCCTGTGACGAAAGATCATGACGATCGCCCACCACCCAGGCACCGCGTGCCAGCGCCGGTTTGATGACGTTTTCTACCAGCTGCACCCGCGCGGCATACAGCATCAGCAGCTCGGCTTTATCACTCACCTGTTCGCCATCAATGCCCTGCTTCACCAGCACGCGCAGCTGTTCGGCCAAAGGCGTGCCGCCCGGCTCACGGGTAAAGACCACGTCTTTAATGCCCTGCTCATGCAGGACCGCAACCACCGCCTCACGCGCGGTGGTTTTGCCGGCGCCTTCCAGCCCTTCGATGACGATAAACTTACTTTTCATTTTTTTCCTTCATCGCCAGCCGGTAAACCTGCACGGCTTTATTATGACTGGCCAGATTGGTGGTAAAGGTGTGACCGCCTTTGCCATCCGCGACGAAATAGAGGTAATTGGTCTTCTCCGGATGGGCCGCAGCTTCCAGCGAGGCGCGCCCCGGCATGGCAATCGGTCCCGGCGGCAGACCGCTGATGGTATAGGTATTGTACGCGGTCGGAGTCTCAAGATCCTTACGCGTCAGCGTACCGGTATAGCTGTCGCCCATCCCGTAGATCACCGTGGGATCGGTCTGCAGTTTCATACCGGTGCGCAGTCGATTGATAAATACCGAGGCAACGCGCGCGCGCTCTTCACTGACGCCGGTCTCTTTTTCGATAATCGACGCCATGGTGACCATCTGCTGCGGCGTTTTATACGGCAGACTGGCCATCCGCCCCTGCCAGATCTCATCCACCAGCTTGTTCATGCGCGCGTGCGCCCGCTCCAGCAGTGCCACATCGCTGGTGTTGGCAGTATACAGATAGGTATCCGGATAGAAACCGCCTTCCAGTTGGCTGACATCAAGCTTAAGCGCGGCCGCAACGCTGGCAAATTCATCATCCGGCAGCGTGTGTTTAAGGTATGGCGCTTTACGCAGCTCAGCCAGCCACTCTTTCAGCCGGGAACCCTCGACAAAGCGCAGCGGAAATTGCGCCTCTTTGCCGCTGGCCAGCAGTTGCAGTAGCTGGCGCACCGTCATGCCGGTCTCAAGCCGATACGTCCCGGCTTTGAAGTTAGCCAGATCGGGCTCCAGCTTCAGCAACGGGCCAAACCAGATGCTTTGCTGAATGATGTGCTGGCTCTCCAGCTGCGCTTCCAGCACCACGCGACCGCTGCCGGCCGGCAGGGTGTACAGGGTTTCCTGGTGAATGGTTAATGGCGTCGCGGCAAAGCGTTCAATCTGCCAGTAGCAAAATGCGGCAGCCAGGCCAGCGATGACTACGGCGCCGGCAACCATTTTTTTCATTCGGGTCATGATGCTTCCATCGTCTGGCAACTGGCGAGCAGTTGCTGGTACAGCGTGCGTGCGGAAAAGGTGACGTCGTCAATTTGCCGCACGGGTAATACTGGCATCAGCGCGTTACAGATCACCACTTCATCAGCGCTCAGCACCGCCGTTCGGCTGGCCTCCACCTGCTGGCAGTCGTGACCGGCCTGGGCCAGCTGCGCCAGCAGATAACGACGCATGATGCCATCAACGCCGGCCTGCGCGAGGCGCGGCGTGAAAATGGCCTCACCGCTGCGCCAGAATAAATTGGCCGCACAGCATTCCACTACCGTCCCGGCGGTGTCAAGCACCAGCGCTTCGTCAGCGTCGCACGCGTCCAGCTGCTGGCGAATCAGCACCTGCTCCAGCCGGTTGAGGTGTTTGATGCCGGCCAGCAGCGGGTTCTGCGCCAGCCGCACCGGGCTGGTCACCAGCCGCGCGCCCTGCTGCTGCAGCGTGGCGTAGTGCTGTGGCCAGGGGGCGAGCGCGATGATACGCGTGGGTTGTGTGCAGCCGGCGCGACTGTAGCCGCGTCCACCCGCGCCGGGCGTCAGGATCACTTTGAGCACTGCTTCGCGCTGGCCCGCCGCCGCGCGGCGCATCTCTTCCGCCAGTAAGGCGCGATCCGGCGCGGCCATCAGCAAACGCTGGCAGCCGTCCTGCAGACGCTGCAGATGCGCCTCCAGCAGCTGGATACGGCCCTCTCTGACTGCCGCCGTGGTGAAACAGCCGTCACCAAACTGCACCGCGCGATCGCGGGCAGAGAGGGTGTCCTGTGCCACTCCGTTAATCCACATGCGCTTCTCCTCTGCCGCTGGCGTCAGCGTTGAATAGCACTGTGGCGCGTAACATTCCACGCCACTGCGTGACAAAATATAAAAAAGGCCCGCATTGCGGGCCTCTGTTCGGCTGGATAGCGCTTATACCTTGCGGAAGATCAGCGAGCCGTTGGTGCCGCCGAATCCAAAGGAGTTACACAACGTGTACTCCAGTCCGCTGACCTGGCGCGCCGTGTGCGGCACAAAGTCCAGATCGCAACCTTCGTCAGGATTGTCGAGGTTGATGGTGGGCGGAACCGCCTGGTCGCGCAGCGCCAGAATCGAATAAATCGCCTCTACCGCGCCCGCCGCACCCAGCAGGTGACCGGTCATCGACTTGGTCGAGCTGACCATCACGCTGTGCGCTGACGCACCAAACACCGACTTCACCGCCTGCGCTTCTGCTTTGTCACCGGCCGGCGTTGAGGTGCCGTGCGCGTTAACATAGCCAATCTGCGCCGGATCCAGTTGCGCGTCACGCAGCGCGTTAACCATCGCTGCGGCTGCACCTGAACCGTCTTCCGGTGGTGATGTCATGTGGTAAGCGTCGCTGCTCATGCCGAAACCAACGATTTCCGCATAAATCTTCGCACCGCGTTTTTTCGCGTGTTCGTACTCTTCCAGCACCACGATACCGGCACCGTCGCCCAGTACGAAACCGTCACGATCTTTATCCCACGGACGGCTCGCCGCCTGCGGATTATCGTTACGGGTAGAGAGCGCACGCGCCGCGCCGAAACCGCCCACGCCCAGTGGCGTACTGGCTTTCTCAGCACCGCCGGCCAGCATCACATCCGCGTCGTTATACGCGATGATGCGCGCCGCATGACCAATATTGTGCACGCCGGAAGTACAGGCGGTCGCAATCGAGATGCTCGGACCTTTCAGGCCGTACATGATGGTCAGGTGGCCAGCGACCATGTTAACGATGGTTGAAGGCACGAAGAATGGACTGATTTTGCGCGGACCACCATTGACCAGCGAAGTATGGTTATCTTCGATCAAACCCAGACCGCCGATGCCGGAACCGATAGCCGCACCGATACGTCCGGCATTCTCATCAGTTACGACCAGACCGGAGTCCGCCATAGCCTGAATACCGGCCACAACGCCGTACTGGATGAAGTCATCCATCTTGCGTTGATCTTTGCGCGAGATGTATTCATCGCAATTAAAATCTTTGACCAGACCCGCAAAACGCGTTGCGTAGGCACTGGTATCAAAATGGTCGATCAGGTTAATGCCGCTCTGACCGGCAAGGAGAGCACGCCAGGTAGACTCTACGGTATTGCCGACAGGAGACAACATGCCAAGACCGGTCACAACTACACGACGCTTAGACACGTTCGTCCTCCAGGGAGGGAAATAATGACGCTATGTGGGGCAAACATAAAACTCAGGCGGTCGAATGACCGCCTGAAGATATTCATTAACCTTTATGGTTATTGATATAGTCGATCGCTGCCTGAACGGTAGTGATTTTCTCAGCTTCTTCGTCTGGAATTTCAGTATCAAACTCTTCTTCCAGAGCCATTACCAGCTCAACGGTGTCAAGAGAATCTGCACCCAGGTCTTCAACGAAAGAAGCGCCGTTAACCACTTCGTCTTCTTTAACGCCCAGCTGCTCAGCTACGATTTTCTTAACGCGTTGTTCGATATCGCTCATACTATTTAATTTCCTATCAAAACTCGCTTTCGCGATGGTTTTCGTAGTGTATAAAATGTTGAAAAAGATGCAACAAAATCCCGGCTGGTCGAACCACGATTTTGCGTTATTCTGCGGTGTTTACCGCAGATAATGCAAATGATTTCGTGATTATCAGACCATGTACATGCCGCCATTGACGTGCAGCGTCTCACCCGTGATGTAGGCGGCTTCGTCAGAGGCTAAGAATGCAACAGCATTGGCAATCTCCTGCGGGTCGCCTAAACGACCTGCCGGCACTTCTGCCAGAATGCCCGAGCGCTGATCTTCGTTCAGTGCACGCGTCATGTCCGTCTCAATAAAGCCCGGAGCCACGACGTTTACGGTAATGCCACGTGACGCAACTTCTCGCGCCAGTGATTTGCTAAAGCCAATCAAACCTGCTTTTGCTGCCGCATAGTTTGCCTGACCCGCGTTACCCATGGTTCCAACTACCGAACCGATGGTAATGATACGGCCCACGCGCTTTTTCATCATGGCACGCATGACCGCCTTCGACAGGCGGAACACCGATGTCAGGTTGGTATCGAGGATATCCGCCCACTCATCGTCTTTCATGCGCATCAGCAGATTGTCACGCGTAATGCCTGCATTATTGACCAAAATGTCAACTTCGCCAAATTCGGCGCGAACTTTCTCGAGCACGCTCTCAATAGAGGCCGCATCGGTCACGTTCAGCAGCAGACCTTTGCCCTTGTCGCCGAGGTAAGCACTGATGGCTTCCGCGCCGCTTTCGCTGGTGGCAGTACCCACCACTTTTGCACCGCGTGCCGCCAGCGTTTCCGCGATGGCACGTCCGATACCGCGGCTGGCGCCGGTCACCAGCGCTACTTTACCTTCAAAGCTCATGATTTTCCTCTTATTCCTGGCCAGGCGCCGCAGCCAGTGACGACGGATCGTTCACCGCTGCAGCCGTCAGGCTGTCCACAATTCGTTTGGTCAGGCCGGTCAGCACTTTACCCGGACCGATTTCCAGCAGTTCAGTCACGCCCTGTGCAGCAATAAATTCAACCGCCTCAGTCCAGCGCACCGGGCTGTACAGCTGACGCACCAGCGCGCTGCGAATCGCCGCGGCGTCGCTTTCGCACTTAACGTCAACGTTATTGACCACCGGTACCGACGGCGCATTGAAGGTCACGCTTTCCAGCGCCACCGCCAGCTTATCCGCCGCAGGTTTCATCAGTGCGCAGTGTGACGGCACGCTGACCGGCAGCGGCAGCGCGCGCTTGGCGCCGGCCGCTTTACAGGCGGCACCAGCACGTTCAACCGCTTCTTTATTGCCGGCGATAACCACCTGACCCGGCGAGTTGAAGTTGACCGGCGAAACCACCTGGCCCTGCGCGCTTTCTTCACAGGCTTTGCGAATTGCCGCGTCGTCGAGACCGATAATCGCCTGCATGGCGCCCGTACCTTCCGGCACCGCTTCCTGCATCAGTTTACCGCGCAGTTCAACCAGCTTGATGGCGTCAGCAAAATTCAGTACGCCCGCACACACCAGCGCAGAGTATTCACCGAGGCTGTGTCCGGCCATCAGCGCGGGCTGTGCGCCATTTTTGCTCTGCCAGACGCGATAAATCGCGACCGAGGCTGCCAGCAGCGCCGGCTGGGTCTGCCAGGTTTTATTCAGCTCTTCAGCCGGACCCTGCTGGACCAGCTGCCATAAGTCGTAACCCAGCGCGTCAGAAGCTTCACGGAAAGTGGCTTCAACCTGTGGATTTTCCGCTGCCAGATCGGCCAGCATGCCGACGGTCTGCGATCCCTGTCCCGGGAAAACAAAAGCAATTTGCGTCATCTTGCGTTCCTGTCAATCAAAAGCGAACCAGCGCCGAGCCCCAGGTGAAACCGCCACCAAAGGCCTCGAGCAAAATCAGGTGTCCGGGCTTGATGCGGCCATCACGTACCGCTTCGTCCAGCGCGCTTGGCACCGACGCTGCCGAGGTGTTGCCGTGTCGATCCAGCGTCACCACCACTTTATCCATGCCCATGCCGAGCTTTTTGGCGGTGGCGCTGATGATGCGCAGGTTGGCCTGATGCGGCACCAGCCAGTCAAGCTGTTCACGATCGAGATTATTCGCCTGCAGCGTTTCATCGACGATATGCGCCAGTTCAGTGACCGCGACCTTAAACACTTCGTTGCCGGCCATGGTGAGGTAAGCCGGCTCATCCTGATGCGCGCGATCCTGGTACGGCAGCGTCAGCAGCTTACCGTAGCGGCCATCGGCATGCAGATGCGTGGAGAGGATGCCCGCTTCTTCACTTGCGCCGAGCACCACGGCACCCGCGCCATCACCAAACAGGATGATGGTGCCGCGATCGTCAGGATCGAGGGTGCGTGCCAGCACATCCGCGCCGATCACCAGCGCATGCTTCACCGCACCGTTTTTGATGTATTGATCGGCCACGCTCAGTGCATAGGTAAAACCGGCACAGGCAGCTGCGAGATCGAAGGCGGCGCAATCGTTGATTTCCAGCATCTGCTGAATCATGCACGCTGAGCTCGGGAAGGCGTGGCTGGACGAGGTGGTTGCCACGATGATCAGGCCAACGTCGCTGGCTGCCACGCCCGCCATCTCCAGCGCACGCTGGGCAGCGGTGAAGCCCATGCTGGCTACCGTTTCATCCGGTGCCGCAATGCGACGTTCACGAATACCGGTCCGGGTGACAATCCACTCGTCCGAAGTCTCCACCATTTTTTCCAGGTCCGCGTTGCTGCGAACCTGCTCAGGCAAATAGCTGCCCGTACCGATAATTTTGGTAAACATCTACGCTTTGTCACTCCTGGCTAATACAGCGTCAAGGCGCGCGGCAATTCTCTCGGGAACTTGCTTGCGCACCGCCTGCTCTGCCTGTTCTATCGCCACGGCAAACGCGCGTTGATTCGCCGCGCCGTGGCTCTTGATCACTGTCCCGCGCAATCCTAACAGACAAGCGCCATTGTACTGGTCGGGGTTGAGATGACCGAAACGTTTAGCCAGACGCTTTTGGATCCAGCGTCCCAGCCATTTCAGCCACCAGGCCCGTTTTTTTCCTTCACCTGACGATTTGAGCAGAGAAAGAAACATTCTTACCACGCCTTCCATGGTCTTCAACGTGACATTACCCACGAAGCCATCACAGACCAGCACATCCGTCTTGCCGGTGAGGAGATCGTTCCCCTCAAGGTAACCAATATAGTTGATCTGCGGCGAGGCCCGCAGCACCGCCGATGCGGCGCGGATCGTCTCCAGCCCCTTCGTCTCTTCCTGACCGATGTTGAGCAGCGCGACGCGCGGCTGGCTGATTTCCAGCACTTCTTCCGCCATCACCGCACCCATCACTGCAAACTGCACCAGCATTTCACTGTCGGAATCGACGTTAGCGCCCAGATCCAGCACCACCGTCTTGCCGTGCTGCTGATGCGGCAGCACGGTCATCAACGCCGGACGCTCAATGCTATCCAGCGGCTTCAGTAATAATTTTGCCAGGCCCATCAGCGCACCGGTATTGCCGGCACTGACGCACGCCTGCGCTTTCCCCTCTTTTACCAGCTCTAACGCCACGCGCATGGAGCTGCCGCGGCTGTTACGAATCGCCTGCGAGGGTTTGGCATCACTTGCAATAACCGATTCGGCAGGGATTACCTGCACACGCCCCAGTAACGAGGAATCCGCTTTGGCAAGAAATGACGAGATGATGTCGGGATCGCCGACCAGAAGAAGAACCAGCTGCGAATGAGAGGCCAGTGCCTGCAAGGCTGCAGGCACTGTCACGCAGGGACCGAAGTCCCCGCCCATGGCATCAACTGCCAGGGTCAAACGTGTCAAGGTATCGCCTTGCGTAACCGCAAAGAATTACTTGGTGATAACCTTGCGACCGCGGTAGTAACCATCCGCAGTGATATGGTGACGCAGATGAGTTTCACCAGAAACTTTATCTACTGACAGAGTGGTAGTGGTCAGCGCATCGTGCGAACGACGCATACCACGCTTAGAACGGGTTGGTTTATTCTGTTGTACGGCCATGGACCTTACTCCTATTACTTACGCTTTAAACTGGCTAATACGGCAAATGGGTTTGGTTTTTCCACCTCTTCAGGCAGCTGGCCAAAGACCATGTCCGCGTCGGACACTTCACAGTGTTCAGAATCATGCACCGGAACGACCGGCAGCGCGAGGATGAGTTCATCTTCGATCACCGCCAGCAGGTCGATTTCACCGAAATCGTTGACATCGACCGGCTCGTAGGCTTCCGGCAGTGCCTCGGCCTGCTCATCAGAAGAGACAGGACTGAAGCAATAGCTTACGTGCACAGCATGCGGGAACGGTTGGTTGCAGCGTTGACATAACAACGTTACCTGCACATCGGCTGTTCCTTGCAGAACCGCGAGGCGCTGGTTGTCAACCGCAAACGACATGGCACATTCCACATCACTGTCCACACTCACGACCGTTTCGGCCAGGCGCGCCACCAATTCAGGTGCGTAAACACCGTGATAATCCAGGCGTTTTTGCGCGGCGCGGACCGGATCGAGCGTCAGGGGTAATTTTACCTTTTGCATAGGGCGCGCATATTAACTTTGTAACGTCATAGAGTCAAAGAAAAAGGCCGGTTTACAGCATCTTTCACCCGTTAGTCGCATCCAGTGCGGCGCATAGTTTAAAATGCCTGTCATCTTTACGCTATCACTTCTGCAAAAAAATGATGACACCGCTGGTTTTAGCCTCAACCTCTCCGTTCCGTCAGGCGCTGCTGCGCAAGCTCGGCCTGCCGTTTATCACTGCCGCCCCTGAAAGTGATGAAACGCCGCTGCCGGGAGAAGCCGCGCCGCAGCTGGTGCAGCGTCTGGCCATTGCCAAAGCGCAGGCACTGGCCGCGCGCTATCCTGCGCGCTGGATCATTGGGTCCGATCAGGTCTGTGTACTGGATGGCCGCATCGCCGGCAAGCCGCATACCACCGAGAACGCCTGCCAGCAGCTGGCGCTGGCGAGCGGCAAAGCCATTACCTTTTACACCGGCCTGGCGCTGATTCACCCCGCCAGCGCGCAGCAGCATGTGCTGTGTGAACCCTTTACCGTGCATTTTCGGCAACTGAGCGCGGCAGAGATTGCGCGCTACGTCGAGCTGGAGCAGCCGCTGCAGTGCGCCGGCAGTTTCAAAAGTGAGGGACTGGGGATTTGTCTGTTCGAACGGCTGGAGGGGCGCGATCCCAATAGCCTGATTGGCTTACCGCTGATCGCGCTGAATGGCCTGTTAAGGCAGGCAGGCATCAATCCGCTGGGCTGATGCCACGCTGTCAGGCTTTTTTCTGCTGGCGCAGCTGGGACAGGCAGTGCTTCAGTGCCTTATCCAGCGGCGCTTCCATACGCAGGCTTTCGCCGGTGTTGGGATGGGTAAACGTCAGCGCGGCAGCATGCAGGAACAGCCGCGCCAGACCGGTTGGTGCCAGCTGGCGATCGAATTCGCGATCGCCATAGCGATCGTCAAAAGCAATCGGGTGCCCGCCATGCAGGGTATGCACGCGAATCTGATGCGTACGTCCGGTCACCGGACTGGCTTTAACTAAAGTTGCCAGGCCAAAACGTTCTTCAACTTTAAAGCGCGTTTCTGAGGGCTTGCCCTCGGCGCTGACCCGCACCACGCGCTCGCCGCTTTGCAGAATGTTTTTCAGCAGCGGTGCCTGCACCACTTTCAGGTGCGATGGCCAGTCGCCGCGCACCAGCGCCAGATAATCCTTCTGCATGCCCTTCTCACGCAGCTGCTCGTGCAGTGAACGCAGCGCCGAGCGCTTCTTCGCCACCAGCAAAATGCCGGACGTGTCACGATCGAGACGGTGCACCAGTTCAAGGAAACGCGCCTCCGGGCGCAGCGCGCGCAGCCCTTCAATCACGCCGAAGCTCAGCCCGCTGCCGCCGTGCACCGCGGTGCCGGACGGTTTGTTCAGCACCAGCAGATAATCGTCTTCATACAGAATGCACGACTCCAGCGCCGCTACTTTATCCAGTTTGGGCGACACTGCCTGCTCTTCACGCTCGGCCACGCGCACCGGCGGCACGCGCACTTCGTCGCCGTCTTCCAGCTTATATTCAGGTTTTACGCGCTTCTTATTCACCCGCACTTCGCCTTTACGCAGAATGCGGTAAATCATGCTTTTCGGCACCCCTTTCAGCTGGGTGCGCAAAAAGTTATCAATGCGTTGACCGGCATTTTCAGCCGTAATGGCGACAAATTGTACGCCGGGATTCTCTGTTTTCATGGCGGCGATTCTAAATAGTGTCCCCGGATAGCGCCACCCCTTTTTCTGTGCTTAACTCTGACTTTATCGCCGCGTTACGCGGCCAGAATGCTGGCTTTTTCAACGATGCGATGATTACCCCTGCAAATGAACAGGTTAAGGATGAACAAACTTCACAGCTCGGTAAAAGTCGCCTTGCTATAAGTTGCTAAGCAATGGAATAATGCAGAGGTTTCTGTCCTGGAAAGAGTCAGGCAGGAAAAAGAGCGAAATTAAGGTATTTTGCCGGATGAAACGGACACGCAGCAATGGCGTAAGACGTGATGTTTAATCAGGCACTTAGCGGGCTGCGGGTTGCGGCCTGGACGACAGACTGGGATGTGTGGATTTTTGAATACTCTGTAGCACTTCCACCTTCAGGCGCTGGTTTTCCTTATGAAAAACAGGCCACCGACAAGATTTGCGCCCCTTTAGCCGCCGACAACCGTGAGGTTGACGTCAGTGCATGCAGACACGGGGCCATCGGTTGATTCTCGTCCAGGGTAACGATGCCCGCAGCTTTATCACTCATGTGAGAATAACGAGTAAGTCACGATGAAAAGAATGTTAATCAACGCAACTCAGCAGGAGGAGTTGCGCGTTGCCCTTGTTGACGGACAACGTCTGTACGATCTGGATATCGAAAGCCCCGGACACGAGCAGAAAAAAGCCAACATCTACAAAGGTAAAATCACCCGTATTGAACCCAGCCTCGAAGCTGCGTTTGTTGATTACGGTGCCGAGCGTCACGGTTTCCTCCCTCTGAAAGAAATTTCCCGCGAATACTTCCCTGCTAATTACAACGCGCATGGCCGTCCGAACATCAAAGATGTGCTGCGTGAAGGCCAGGAAGTGATCGTACAAATCGATAAAGAGGAGCGCGGTAATAAAGGGGCAGCACTGACCACCTTTATTTCGCTGGCCGGTAGCTATCTGGTGCTGATGCCCAACAACCCGCGCGCCGGCGGCATTTCCCGCCGTATCGAAGGTGACGACCGTACCGAGCTGAAAGAGGCGCTGTCAGCGCTGGAGCTGCCGGACGGCATGGGCCTGATCGTGCGTACCGCTGGCGTTGGCAAATCTGCCGAATCGCTGCAGTGGGACCTCAGCTTCCGTCTGAAGCACTGGGAAGCCATCAAAAAAGCCGCAGACAGCCGCCCGGCACCGTTCCTGATTCATCAGGAAAGTAACGTGATTGTGCGCGCCTTCCGCGACTACCTGCGCCAGGATATCGGTGAAATCCTTATCGATAACCCCAAAGTGCTGGAGCTGGCGCGTCAGCACATCGCCGCGCTCGGCCGTCCGGACTTCAGCAGCAAAATCAAACTGTACACCGGTGAAATTCCGCTGTTCAGCCATTACCAGATCGAATCGCAGATTGAATCGGCGTTCCAGCGCGAAGTGCGTCTGCCGTCCGGCGGTTCTATTGTTATCGACAGCACCGAAGCACTGACCGCCATCGATATCAACTCCGCCCGCGCGACACGCGGTGGCGATATCGAAGAGACCGCCTTCAACACTAACCTGGAAGCCGCCGACGAGATTGCCCGTCAGCTGCGTCTGCGCGACCTCGGTGGTCTGATTGTTATCGACTTCATCGATATGACGCCTGTGCGCCATCAGCGCGCCGTGGAAAACCGTCTGCGTGAAGCGGTACGTCAGGATCGGGCGCGTATCCAGATCAGCCATATTTCACGCTTTGGTCTGCTGGAGATGTCGCGTCAGCGCCTCAGCCCGTCACTGGGTGAGTCCAGCCATCACGTCTGCCCGCGCTGTAGCGGCACCGGCACCATTCGTGATAACGAATCGCTGTCGCTGTCGATCCTGCGTCTGATTGAAGAAGAAGCGCTGAAAGACAACACCAAAGAAGTGCACGCCATTGTGCCGGTTCAGGTGGCCTCATACCTGCTGAACGAAAAACGTGAAGCGGTCAGTGCGATTGAGAAACGTCAGGGCGGCGTGCGTGCCATCATCGTGCCAAACGATCAGATGGAAACGCCGCACTACTCGGTGCTGCGCGTGCGCAAAGGTGAAGAGACGCAGACCCTCTCCTATCACCTGCCGAAACTGCATGAAGCTGAGATGGCGCTGCCTTCGGAAGAAGAGCACGCTGAGCGTCGTCGTCCGGAGCAGCCAGCACTGGCCGCCTTCGTGATGCCGGATGCACCACCGGCTCCGGTTGAAGTGAGCGAACAGAGCCAGCCGGCAGCGGTTGACGTCAAAACCAAACCGGCGGTCGCAGCACCCGCGGCGGTCAGCACCGGTTTTGTTGCGCGCCTGCTGGGTGGCCTGAAAAAACTGTTTGCTGGTGATGCCCCCGCCGCGGCCCCTGCTGAAGAGAAGACCGAAGCGAAAACGGCTGACGGTGAGAATACGCAGCAGCGTGGTGAGCGTCGTAACAACCGTCGCAACAACAATCGCCGCGAGCGCACGCCGCGTAACGGTGAGCATGCGCAGAACCGTGAAGGCCGTGAGCCACGTGAAGCGCGCGAGCCGCGTGAACCCCGTGAGCCTCGTGAAGCCCGCGAGCCACGCGATCAGGATAACCGCCGTAACAAGCGTCAGAATGACGCGCGCGGCGAGCGTCCGGCGCTGACTGAAGAGCAACTGCAGCAGCGTGATGAGCAGCAGCAACAGCGTCGCGAACAGCGTGCTGAGCGCCAGCGTCGTCGTCAGGAAGAGAAGCGTGCGCAGCAGGAACCGCAAGTTGCTGAGCAGGTGCCTGTTGTTGATAGCGTTGATGACAGCGTTGCGCAAGAAGACGAACGCGTTCAGGTTATGCCGCGTCGCAAACAGCGCCAGCTCAGTCAGCGCGTGCGCGTAGATGACAACGCTGACGCGATCCCTGCTGAGCTGCCTGCCGCTGCCGTTACTGAAGCGGTGCAGGAAAACAGCCAGCGCGCCCAGCTGAAAGAGCAAGCTGAAACCGCTCAGGATGAGCAGGATGACAGCGAGAACCGTGACGGGGCCAACATGCCGCGCCGTTCACGTCGCTCACCGCGTCATCTGCGCGTCAGCGGTCAGCGTCGTCGTCGCTATCGTGACGAGCGTTACCCTACGCAGTCTGCGATGCCGCTGGAAACAGCAGCTGCCTCACCAGAGATGGCGTCAGGCAAAGTGTGGATCACCTATCCGGTCACGCAGACTCACGAGCACTTCACTTCTAACCAGGCGCTGAACGAAATGCCAGACTATGGCTATCAGGATGCCGCGCCGGCGGAAGAACTGCCTGTGGCTGTTGAAGCCGCTGCCGTGGCACAGCCCGAAACGCCAGCGCCAGAAGTGGTGCATCAGGCTGAACCGCAGGCGCACACTGAGGTGCCGGTGGTGAATACTGATGACCTGACGCCAGTGGCGGCACCGGTTGATCACCAGCCAGCAGTGATTTCCGCAGCCGATGAAGCGGTTGCACAGGAAACCGCAGCAGAAGCGCAACCGGCTGTTACGCCTGCCGAAGAGACGCAGCCAGTGGTTACCGAAGCGGTTAGCGCAGCGGAACAGGCTCCAATCGAGGTGGCACCCGCAATCGAAGCGCAGGTAGAAGAAGTGCTGTCCGCGCCGGTCGCGGCCGAAGCACCTGTCGCGCCGGTCACCGAACCGCACGCACCGGTTGCCGCCCGTGATACCGGTGTCAGCCATGCTGAGACCCGCTTTAAGCATCACGCTACGGCGCCGATGACCAAAGCACCGGCACCGGCATGGGAACCTGAGCCCGTGCGCCACAGTGACTGGGTCCGTCCGGCCTTCAACTTCGAAGGACGCGGTTCAGCCGGTGGTCACAGCGCCACGCATCAGGCTACCGCACCGGCTACCCGTCCGGAAAGCGCGTAAGTCTCTGCTGTAGAGCACTACCGTCTCCAAACCCCGGCTGGTCCGGGGTTTTTTATTGCCCGCATTCTCCCCTCCCCACCTGACTGAACACCCTGATTAAACGCCAAAAAAAATCCCACGGCCCTCGCAGGCAGTGGGAAAAACTAAGCGTACCCGGTTTAAGTACGCTCAAACAGTCAGGTTTATTTATTCATCTGGAACAGCGACATCTTCGACATATCGCTGAAGGTGGTGTACGACGCCTGCAGCAGCTGCTGCTGCATGGTGTAGGTAGAAATGGCTTCGGTGTAATCGACGTTAACCAGCGTGCTCATCTGATCTTTCAGCGTCACCTTGCGGTCGTCACCTTTTGCATCCAGCGTATCCAGTTCGTCCAGCTGGGTACCAATCTCAGAACGCACCGCCAGCACGTTGTTCAGCGAGTTGCTGAAGCCACGGTTGGCCTTGTCCATCGCCGCGCTGAAGGTCTGTTTAGTGGCATCGTCAGCGTCATTCTGCGGCACTTTCAGCGCCGCAATGGCGTCATCCAGCATATCGAACAGGTTAGTCTGGCTGGGGCTGCCATCCGGCTCCGGCTTGGCGTTGCTGGTCAGCTGGTCAAAAATTGAATTACCGGTATGGCCCACCGTCATAGTGCGTTCGCTGTCGACTTTCTGGGTGATCGCGTCGCCGCCACCGCTATAGATGATTTTACCGCTGGCATCTTCGGTGAACGGCGGCTTGTCGGACGCATAGCCGGCAAACAGGTAGCGGCCGTTGCCGTCTTTGCTGTTGGCCAGGTTGAGCAGCTGCGAGCGAATGCCCTCCAGCTGGGTAGCATAAGACGCGCGGTCATCGTCACTCAGCGAGCCGTTACCGGCGCTGATCAGCGTGGATTGCGCCGACTGAATCGCCGTCGTGACATCACTCAGCGTGCTCTCTTCCAGCGACAGTCCCTGATTCGCGAACGAACGCGCCAGCGCGAACTGGCTGTCGCGCGCCTGCGTCTGCGACAGCACTACGGCGCGCGAAGCGGCGATCGGATCGTCAGACGGATTGGTCACGCGGCGACCGGTTGACAGTTGTTCACCCGCTTTCAGCCAGGAGGATTGCGCGTCAGTGACGCCGCGCACCTGCTGGTCGAAAATCATATTGGTACTGAGTCTCATCGGTCAGGCCTCCCGTATTAACCGCGAATGCTCATCAGAGCATCGAAAATGGTATTGGCGGTTTGCAGTACCTGCGCGTTCGCCATGTAAAATTGCTGATATTTGCTCAGGTTGGCGTACTCTTCGTCGAGGTTTACGCCAGAAACCGACTGCTGACGTTCGGTCAGCTGCGTCACCACGCCCTTCTGGGTGGTGGCGGCGGTTTCGAGGTTTTTGGTTTTGTTGCCGACGGTGCTCACCAGGCTGGCATAACCCTGCGCCAGCGTGGCGTTACCGTTAATCAGTTTGGCATCCTGCAGGTCAAGCAGCTTTTGCGCGTTACGGTTATCGCTGGCGCCACCCGCAGCCGAAGCTGCCGCGATCTGCGATTCACTGGTGATAGCCACTGACATGCCGCTAATCACATCCTGCACCGGTTTGACCAGGAAGCTGTCTTTGGCGTTAGCCGTTCCATTTACCGTTAATGACAGTCCGTCAAAGCTCATGGTGGTATTGCCGGCACCGTCACTGCCCATGGTCGGCGTCACTTTCACGTTGTCGGAAAGACGCGTCACCGACCAGTTGCTGCCGTCATAGCTCACGCTGTAGTTAGAGGCTTTCATCGCCCCGGTGTCGGTCCAGCTGGCACTGACGGTAGCGGCAGAGGTGTTTTTGCTGTTGGTCACCACTGTCGGGCTACCAATATTGAAGAAGTTGATGCCGGTGTTGCCTTTGCTGTCATAGCCCTGGCTGTGCACCTGGTTGAAGCTGGTGGTGAATGCCGCTGCCAGCTGCCCGAGCTGGTTCTGCGCGTTATCCAGATCCTGGGTACGGAACGCCAGCAGGCCCCCGAGCGAACCGGTGGTCAGCGTTTTTTCCGGGATCTCAACGTTACCGGCCTGCTTATCGACATAGCCCACGGTAATGCGCGACGCATCGCTGCTGGAAGGCATGGCGATCAGCGAGGTGGTTTTGCTGCCGTTGACCAGCGTGGTGTTGCCCATCGAGACGATGTAGTTACCGTCCTGCTGCGAAACGTTCACGCCGACCAGGCCATTCAGGTTATTGACCAGCTGATCGCGCTGATCGAGCAGATCGTTAGGCGCAGAGCCGCCGCCGGTGGTCAGCTTGGCGATCTGCGTATTGAGATCGGCAATCTGGCTGGAGTAAGTGTTGATCTGCTCGACGCTGGCTTTGATGTCCGTATTGACGCTGTTTTGCATGCTGGTCAGATACTGAGCGGTGGTCTGGAACTGGTTTACCAGTCCCTGCGCATAGCTCAGCATAGACTGACGCGCAGAAGGATCGTCGGCGTTACTCACCACGTTCTGCACGTTAGTGAAAAAGCTCTGAATCGAGTCAGACAGGCTGGTGGTCGAAGTCGACAGCAGATCATCAATATTCGAAATCTGGTTGTACTGTGAATTGACCGCGCTGTAGTTGGCGCTGTTACCGCGCAACTGGGCGGTAATAAACTCATCGTATTCACGCTGCACGCCGGTCACATTGACGCCGTTGCCATAATAGTTGCTGCCCTGCAGCGTGCTGTTGGCCTGCGACAGCAAAATCGTCTGGCGCGAATAACCGGCCACGGTGTAATTACTGATGTTGTTACTGGTGGTGCTTAATGCGGCCTGTGCGGCGCTCAGCCCGCTCATCGCGGAGTTAATTATGCTGGACATCTCGGTTCCTTTTTCCCGTTAACCGGGCTGGCAGTCATCAGTGCGATTGCGCGGGCCACAACGCCCGCGGCATGTGAAGGTTATCGGCGTGCTTAAGCGAAACTTGAGCGGAAAAATCAGAACAGGTCGGTGAAATCCTGGCTGTAAGCCTTAACCACTTTTTCGCCCATGTTTTTGAATTGCTGGATCATTCCTACCAGTTTCTGCGCATATTTCGGGTCAGTCGCGTAGCCGGCTGCCTGCAGCGCGCGCGCCCCCTGCTCGGCGCTCGGTGCGTTCGCTACTGCCGCATAGCGCGGGTTACTGGAAATCAACCGGACGTAGTCGCTGAGCGCTTCGAAATAGGAGCCATAAACGCGGAAGGTGGCGCGCACTTTCTTCGCTTCACCGCCCTCGTATTCCGTGGTCATGATGTCGGTGGTTTCGCCCTTCCAGTCGCCGCTGGCTTTGATCCCGAACACGTTGTAGCTCGGCTTGCCGTCGCGCGTCAGGATCTGCCGCTGGCCCCAGCCGGACTCCAGTGCCGCCTGCGCCAGAATCAGATGGTGAGGAATGCCGCTCTGCTGGCTGGCCACTTTCGCCGGCTGCGCCAGCTGGGCGATAAACTCATTGCTGTCACCCGGCAGGCTGGCCGGCGAGACCGGCAGACGCGGCACCGCTTTGCGCACCATCTGCTCCAGCTGCGTGGGCGCCATGCTGCTATAGATGAAGCTGTTATCCAGTTTCATCGGCACGGTACCGGCGCTTTCGTCCGGTGCCTGCGCCGGCTGCATCTGTTTGACAATGGTGTCGGCCAGACCCAGCCCGCGCTTGCCGATTTCCTGCGCAATCTGCTGATCGTAAAGCGAGGTGTAAAGCCGCGTCTGATCGTTGCTCAGCATGCCATCCTGCGGCAGCGCTTCACGCATGCTTTTCAGCATCATCTGCACGAACATCCCTTCGACCTGCTTCGCCACCTGCAGCGCTTTGCCTTTCGGGTCCACGGCAGCCTGGCGTTTCAGTTCGTTCAGCGAGCGGCTGTCATACGCCGCGTTCATCAGCGATTGCGTATCGGTCATCAGATAATTTCCAGCTTCGCGCGCAGGCAGCCCGCGCTCTCCATCGATTGCAGAATCGACATCAGCTCAATCGGTGTCGCACCCAGCGCATTCAGCGCCCGCACTACGTTGTTCAGGTTGGCACTGGCGTTAACCCGCTGCAGCGCGCCACCGCTCTGACGCAGATCGATCTGCGTTTGCGTGGTGGCAACCGTCTGACCACCGGCAAACGGCGTATCCGGCTGGCTGACGTTCTGCTGCTGATTAACCGTGACCGACAGGTTGCCCTGCGCCACCGCACAGGTATTGAGCGTCACTTCGCGATTCATCACCACCGAACCGGTGCGCGAGTTGATGATCACTTTGGCGTCTTCCAGCGGTACCGACACGTCGATGTTCTGGATCTCCGCCAGCAGACGTACCTGCGAGCTGTTATTCGGCGACACGCGGATTTGCACGGTACGGGCGTCCAGCGGCAGCGCTGACCCCACGCCACGGCTGTTGATGGCATCGGCGATGCGCTGCGCCATGGTGAAATCTTCGTTGTTAAGCTGCAGGTTGATGGTGTTCTGGCTGCCGAAGTTGCTCTGCAGCTCACGCTCCACGGTGGCGCCACCGGTAATACGGCCGCCGTTGAGCTGGTTAACCTGCACGCTGCTGCCGCCGGCCGAGGCACCCGCCCCGCCGACCAGAATGTTACCCTGCGCCAGCGCGTAAACCTGGTTATCGACGCCCTTCAGCGGCGTCATCAGCAGCGTACCGCCGCGCAAGCTTTTGGCGTTACCCAGTGAGGACACCACCACGTCAACCGTCTGTCCCTGACGGGCAAACGACGGCAGTTTGGCGGTGACCATCACCGCCGCCACGTTTTTCAGCTGCATGTTGGTGCCGGCAGGCACGGTGATGCCCAGCTGCGACAGCATGTTACTCACCGTTTGCGTGGTGAACGGCGTCTGGGTGGTCTGGTCACCGGTGCCATCAAGGCCAACCACCAGACCGTAACCAATCAGCTGGTTATCGCGTACGCCCTGCACGCTGGTGAGATCGCGGATGCGATCGGCCTGCGCCATCAGGCTGCTGATGCCGAGCAACAGGCCCAGGCCCAAACGCAGCAGTGTAGTGTTTTTCATCATGACCTCTTACATCGGCGAGACGTTCAGGAAGAAGCGCTGGAACCAGCCCATGGTCTGCGCCTCATTGATATAACCGTTACCGACGTACTCAATACGTGCATCGGCGACCTGCGTTGATAGCACCGCGTTGCTGGCGCTGATAGTGCGCGGGTTCACTACGCCAGAGAAGCGAATAAATTCGGTGCCCTGGTTGATTTCAATCTGTTTCTCGCCGACCACGCGCAGGTTGCCGTTCGACAGCACCTGGTTAACGGTGACGGTGATGGTGCCGGTAAAGGTGTTGTTGGCGGTTGCGCCACCTTTGCCAGCGAAATCGTTTTTGCCGTTGGCATCGAGCGCGGCTTTTTCGCCGCCGGCGCCCACCAGTCCGGCCAGGCCGGTTGGGATGGCGCTCAGGCCAAAGCTGTTGCTGCCGTCGCGGCTGGCATTGGCTGAAGAGCTTTTGCTGGCGCTGACGTTTTCCTGCAGCGTAATGGTCAGGGTGTCACCAATGTTACGTGGACGACGATCCTCAAACAGCGGCTGATAGCCGTAGTTGAGCGGCGCCACGCCCTGAAAAATGGAACCGTTCACCACCGGCGGTGCGGATGGCGTCGGCTCAGCCGTCGTCGCGCCCTGTACCAGTGGCGTGCGCGGCACCAGCGCACAACCGTTAAGGGTCAGTAGCAGCGTGGCTACTAACCAATGCCCAGGCTTGAGAATCACTTGCTTCGCCACGGAGTTCTGACCTTTTTCATGTTCTTAATCGGGCCAGACGCGCTGGCCCAACGATCCCGGCATTACAGCTGGGTTAACTTCTGCAGCATCTGATCGGAGGTGCTGATCGCTTTGCTGTTGATCTCATAAGCGCGCTGCGTCTGGATCATGGTCACCAGCTCTTCCGCCACGTTGACGTTGGAGGTTTCTACGTAACCCTGATACAGCAGACCGGCCCCGTTCTGGCCCGGCGTGCTTTCGGTTGGTGCGCCAGAAGCCTGGGTTTCCTGATAGAGGTTTTCCCCGACGCTATCCAGGCCGGCATCGTTCATGAAGGTGCTGAGCGTCAGCTGGCCAACCTGCGCCGGCTGCGTCTGCCCCTGCTGTGTCACCGTCACCACGCCGTCACGCGCAATGGTGATGCTGGTGGCGTTCGCCGGAATAGTGATGCCTGGCTGCACCGGGAAACCGGCGTTGGTCACCAGCTGGCCGTTCTGATCCACCTGGAACGAGCCGTCGCGGGTATACGCCGACGTACCGTCCGGCATCTGCACCTGGAAATAGCCCTGACCATTAATCGCCACATCTTTTGAGTTGCTGGTCTGCGACAGGTTGCCCTGGTTGTGCAGACGTTCGGTGGTCACCGGACGCACACCGGTACCGATCTGCAGGCCCGACGGCAGCGTGGTCTGTTCTGACGACTGCGCACCCGGCTGACGCAGGGTCTGGTACATCAGATCTTCGAACACCGCGCGTGAACGCTTAAAGCCGTTGGTGCTGACGTTCGCCAGGTTGTTGGCGATGACGTCCATGTTGGTCTGCTGTGCGTCAAGACCGGTTTTCGCGATCCATAAAGAACGAATCATTGTGTTTTCCTTAAGCCTTAGCTGCTCATATTGAGTAGCTGATTAGCCCGCTGTTCGTTTTCATCGACGTTGGAGATCACTTTCATCTGCATCTCAAAACGTCGGGCGTTGGCGATCATGTCGACCATGGTTTCCACGGGCTTCACGTTGCTGCCCTCCAGCACGCCCGGCATCACCTGCACGGTCGCGTCATTCGGCAGCGCCGCGCCGCGCTGTGCCTGAGTGGCGGCGCTGGGACGGAACATGCCGTCATCACCGCGCGTCAGTTCCTGGCCTGTGGCACGTACCAGCTTCAGCCGTCCGAGCTGCACCGTGGCGTTCGGCGCGTCACCGGCGTTAAGCGCGGTGATGGAGCCGTCGGCGGCGATGGTCAGTTGCGCGCCCTGCGGTACGGCAATCGGACCGCCATCGCCCATCACGGGATTGCCCTGAATGGTCAGCTGGCCGGTCGGGCTAATCTGCATGTTACCGTTGCGGGTATAAGCTTCGCTGCCGTCAGCGGTACGCACCGCCAGCCAGCCATCCTGCTGCACCGCCACATCGAGCGGACGCTCGGTGTAATCGAGCGAGCCCTGCGACATATCGGCACCCGGCGTCGAAGCGGCCACCAGCGTACGTGTTGGCAGCGACCAGCCGTTGACCGGCACCGCGCGCAGCGCATTGAGCTGAGCGCGAAAGCCCGGCGTCGAGGCGTTGGCGAGGTTGCTGGCGGTGACAGACTGTTGCTCCATCGTCTGACTGGCCGCGCCCATCGCGGTATATATTGCGTGATCCATAAAGCAATCCCGTTAGCGTATTAACGAAGGTTGACCAGGGTGTTAAGAATCTGGTCCTGCGTTTTGATGGTCTGGCTGTTGGCCTGATAGTTACGCTGGGCAACGATCATATTCACCAGCTCTTTACTCAGGTCGACGTTGGACGCTTCCAGCGCGCCGGAGGTCAGGTTGCCGTAGGTACCGGTGCCTGCCAGACCGACTGCCGCCTGGCCCGAGGAGTTGGTTGCCGACCAGACGTTATCGCCTTCGGACTTCAGCCCTTCCGGGTTAGAGAAACTCGCCAGCACAATCTGACCCAGCAGCTGGGTTTTCTGGTTGGAGTAAGTCCCGGTGATGGTGCCGTCGTCGTTGATGGTGTAGCTGGTCAGATCGCCCGGTGCATAGCCATCCTGGGTTGGGTTACCGAAGTTGGTTTTGCCGGTGTTCTGCTGCAGGCTGCCGAGCACGCTGAGGCTGACCGCCTGGTTGGCCGCAGCACCGTTCGCACCCTGAATGGTCAGCGCCACGGTGCTGGCCGAGGTCAGGTTACCGCTGGTATCGAATACCATGTTGAAGTTACCGGCAGCCTGACCGGTGGTGGAATCAATCGCGTGCACCGTCCAGTTGTTGTCGGCCGTTTTGACGTAGTACAGATCCAGCGCGTGGTCGTTACCCTGCGAGTCGTACACGGTCACGGTGCTTTTGGCGTTGTAAGTATCCACGTTGGTTGCCGTGAACGCACCGCCGGTTGGCACCGCATCGGTTGAGTTCAGGTTGGATACCATGGTGGCGGTGGTGGTGGCACGTGCCGACATCTGGGTGGTCGGAATGCTCAGCGCGACCGGGTTGGCACCGGCCTGAATGGTTGGCGGGGTGCCGTTAGCCGGATAGCCGGTTACGGTCAGGCCCTGGGTGTTCACCAGGTTACGGTTTTCGTCCAGCGTGAACTGGCCGTTACGCGAATAGAACACGCCGCCGCTGGCGTCGGTCAGACGGAAGAAACCGTTGCCGCTCAGCGCCACGTCCAGCCCACGGCTGGTAGAGGTGGTGGTACCGTCGTTAAAGTTCTGAATCACCGCTGCGACTTTGGTACCCATACCCACGTTCGAACCGGCGAACATATCGGCAAACGCGATGGTGCTGGATTTAAAGCCGGCCGTCGCCGAGTTGGCGATGTTGTTACCAATAACGTCGAGGTTGCTGGAGGCAGCGCCCAGGCCGCTCACCGCTTGTGAAAATGACATGCTATTTCTCCTGCTAAGAGGTTAGTCAGAGAATCTGACGAATTTCATCGAGGGTCGCGGAGCCCATGGTGCCGAGATCCAGTTTTGCGGTGTTATTCACGGTGCTGACGCCGTTGACATAGGCGTAGTTCAGCGGCTGTGCCACCAGTTGGGTGCTGCCATTGCTGGCGGCGAGTGAAACCGTATATTTGCCGTCCGGTGCGGCGCTGCCATCGTCCATCTTGCCGTCCCACGAGAAGGTGTGAACGCCGGCGCTGAGACCGCCGAGATCGATGGAGCGCACTACGCTGCCGTTGCCATCTTTGATGGTGACGCTGGTGGCGGTCGACGCGGTGCCCAGCTCCACGCCAAACGGCGTGCTGGTGCCGCTGCCGACCAGCACCTGGCTGCCCTTCACCATCACGCCATGGCCGATCAGCGTTGAGCTCTGCAGCGACTGGCTGGTGCTGATCTGACCGGAGATCGATCCCAGCGTGGTATTGAGTTTTTCAATGCCGCTCAGGGTGTTGATCTGCGTCAGCTGGGTTGTCAGCTGACTGTTGTCCATTGGGTTAGTCGGGTCCTGATTTTTCAGCTGCGTCACCAGCATGTTCAGGAACTGGTTTTGCAGATCCTGCGCGCTGTTGCCGCTGCCGGTGCTGCTGCTGGAGCTGAGGACCGTGGGGTCGAGGTTGTCTTTAATCCCTACTGCAAGGCTCATAATGCGTCTCCGTTACTGACCCATGGTGAGGGTTTTCATCATCATTGACTTCACCGTGTTCAGCACTTCGACGTTGGCCTGATAGCTGCGCGACGCGGACATGGTGTTAACGGTTTCGGCGACCACGTCGACGTTAGGCATTTTGACGTAGCCTTTCTGGTCAGCCAGCGGATTACCCGGGTCATACACCAGTTTGGCGGGCGTCGGGTCGTTCACGACACCGGCCACTTTGACGCCGCCGGTGGCCGCGCCCTGAGCGGCATCGGTCTGGAAAATCACCTGCTTCGCCACGTACGGCTGGCCGTCCGGCCCGGTGACGCTGTCGGCGTTGGCCAGGTTACTGGCGCTGACGTTGAGCCGCTGTGACTGTGCGGTCATCGCAGAACCGGCGATATCAAAGATATTCAGCAATGCCATGATTATTGCCCCTGCAGAACGCTCATCATGCCTTTGATCTGGCTACTGATGAGGGTGAGATCGGTTTGGTATTTCAGGCTGTTATCCGCAAACTGCGTACGCTCGCGATCCATATCCACGGTGTTACCATCCGCGGCAGGCTGATCGGGAATGCGGTACAGCAGATCCAGTGCGGGCTGTGAGTTGGTCTGCGCTTCAATGTGACGTGATGACGTGACATTGAGCGCCAGGCTGCTGCCTTCGGCACGGCCGTTCTGCATCACCTTGCTCAGCTGGCTGGCAAAGTCGATATCCCGCGCCTGGTAGCCCGGGGTATCGGCGTTGGCAATGTTAGACGCCAGAATCTCCTGGCGCTGCGCCCGCAGGTTTAATGCTTCTGTACCAAATCGCAGCGCGGCATCGAGTTTGTCGAGCATGCTTCCTCCGCGAATGAGAATTTCGAGCTGACAGCTTAATGGGACAAAAGCAAGGGCTATCGTCTGAATAGCAGCAAAAATCGTGGCTATTTTTCACCTTGAATTTTTGGTGCGCGGAGTAGACTCAGTGCCATCTTTTCGACAGGAGGCGTTGATGCGTACAACTTCTTCCCTGCTGGCCCTGCTGTGGCTGGCCTTCGCGACGCCCGGCTATGCCGCCGATCTCAGCGCGCAGCTGACTCAGTTCTTTCAGGCGCGCGATCCGCAGCACGCCGCCGGTATGACGGTGGTGGTCCGCACGCCGCAGACGCAGTGGCCCGCCTGCGACACACCGCAGCTGCTGCTGCCGGGTAACAGTCGCCAGTGGGGCAATCTGAGCATTGCCGCCAGCTGCGGCCAGAATCGTCGCTATCTGCAGGTGCAGGTGCAGGTGACCGGCGAGTATCTGGTGGCCAATCGTCAGCTGGCGCGTGGCAGCAACGTCAGCGCCAGTGACTTCCGCCTGGAGAGTGGCCGGCTGGATACGCTGCCGGCGCGCGCGCTGCTCAGCAGCAGCAATCTGGCGGACGCCATTGCCCTGCGTGACATTGCGCCAGGCCAGCCGGTGACGGCCACCATGCTGCGCCAGCCGTGGCGGGTGAAAGCCGGTCAGAATGTGATGGTAATTGCCAGCGGCAACGGCTTTAATGCCAGCAGTGAAGGTCGTGCGTTAAACAACGCCAGCGCGGCGCAGACGGTGCGCGTGCGCATGAGCAATGGCCAGGTGGTAAGCGGTCGTGTCAGCGAGGATGGGAATATTCTGATATCGCTATAAAGCGTTAAAGAACGCTGTTGTTCTGCCGATAGAGATATCAACAATGATATTACCCTATGCTGACTCAGTTGGCTGATCCCCAACTGACCCTAACAGGAGCCACACCATGAGTATCGACAGAACGCAGCCTTTAAAACCGGTGAGCACTGTACAAACCCGTGACAGCAGCGACAACCAGGCAAAAGTGCGTCAGAACAGCGCACCGGCCACCAGCACCAGCCAGAATGGTGCGGAAGTGACGCTGAGTCCCGCTCAGGCGCAGCTGATGCAGCCGGGCAGCAAAGATATTAACACAGCGCGCGTAGAGCAGCTGAAGACCGCCATTCGTAATGGTGAATTGAAAATGGATACCGGTAAGATCGCCGATGCGCTGATCGCCGATACCAGGGCGTTTTTAGAGGGTAAATAGTCCCGATGGATAATCTGCTGACCACCTTAGATAAAATGCAGGATGTGCTGAGTTCGCTTAACGTCGTGATGGATGAAGAGCAGCAGCAACTTTCTGCCGGACGGATTAATGGCAACCTGCTGCAGCGCATTACAGAAGATAAAAGCGCGCTGCTGACGACGTTGAATTATCTGGACGAGATGCGCCGCAAAACCGAGCTGTCGCTGGGTACCAAAGCGCCTTATCGTGGTCACAGTGATATCGCACGCCGCTGGCACAGTATTCAGCAACATACCCAGCGTCTGCGCGACGCCAATCAGCACAATGGCATGCTGTTGCAGCATCAGATGACCTTTACCGAACAGGCGCTGTCGGTGCTGAAACCGCATCAGACCCAGTCGTTCTACGGTCCGGACGGTCGTGGTTTAGGCCAGACCACGCTGAGCCGCAAAGGCTAAACGCAGCCGCGCTGCAGGTCCACTGAATCAGGGTCGCCCGCGCCGGGCGACCCTTTTTTATTGTGCGCTCACACCGCCGTGCGGCGGGCAAAATCGCGCGGGCGGAAGCCCAGTAAACCGAGCATCACGAAGTAAGCGCCGCCGCCAATGGCGCACACCGCCGCCAGCCGCAGTAACCGCCACCACATCTGCCCCTCTTCCCACGCCGGCATCACCTGCAGAATGCCCAGCAGCGCAGCAGCCATCACCGCGACGGCGACCAGCAGACGCAGCAGGAAAGCGTGCCAGCCCGGCTGCGGCTGAAAGATTTGCTGTTTGCGCAGCTGCCAGTAGAGCAGCGCCGCATTCAGGCAGGCAGCCAGACCAATCGACAGCGACAGACCGGCGTGCTTCAGCGGGCCGATAAACGCCAGGTTCATCAGCTGCGTCATGATCAAGGTGGCGATAGCAATCTTTACCGGCGTTTTGATGTCCTGCCGCGAATAAAAGCCCGGCGCCAGCACTTTCACCACGATCAGCCCCATCAGCCCAACCGAATAGGCAATCAGCGCGCGCTGGGTCATCGCCGCATCAAAAGCGGTAAATTTGCCGTACTGGAACAGCGCCACGGTGAGCGGACCGGAAAGAATGCCCAGCGCAACCGCGCTCGGCAGCGCCAGCAGGAAGCACAGACGCAGGCCCCAGTCCATCAGACGGGAATATTCATCGTGGTTGCCGCTGGCAAAACTCTTCGCCAGCGACGGCAGCAGGATGGTGCCGAGCGCCACGCCCAGCACGCCAGAGGGAAACTCCATCAGACGATCGGCGTAGTACATCCACGACACCGAGCCGGAGACCAGAAACGAGGCGAAAATGGTATTGATGATCAGCGAGATCTGGCTCACCGATACGCCGAGAATCGCCGGGCCCATCTGGCGCATCACCCGCCACACGCCGGCATCGCGCAGGTTGACGCGCGGCAGTACCAGCATGCCAATCTTTTTCAGGTGCGGCAGTTGATAAAACAGCTGCAGCAGCCCGCCCACGACCACTGCCCACGCCAGCGCCATCACCGGCGGATGGAAGTGCGGCGCGGCAAACAGCGCAAAGCCGATCATGCTGATATTCAGCAGCGTGGGCGCGAACGCCGGGACGGAGAAGCGGTTCCAGGTATTAAGAATCGCCCCGGCCAGCGACGCCAGCGAGATCAGCAGAATATAAGGAAAGGTGACGCGCAGCAGCGAACTGGTTAAGGCGAACTTGTCGGCTGTATCGGCAAAACCCGGCGCCGTCACCACAATCACCCAGGGCGCAGCGACCATGCCCAGCACTGTCACCACTGCCAGCACCAGCGTCAGCAGGCCTGATACATAGGCAACAAACACCCGCGTGGCGTCTTCGCCCTGCTTGCTTTTATATTCGGCAAGAATTGGCACGAAGGCCTGTGAAAAGGCGCCTTCGGCGAAAATACGGCGCAGCAGATTGGGCAGTTTGAACGCCACGAAAAAGGCATCGGTGGCCATGCCAGCCCCGAAAACGCGCGCCACAATGGCGTCGCGGGCAAAGCCCAGCACGCGGGAAAACAGGGTCATCGAACTGACCGCAGCCAGCGATTTCAGCAAATTCATAATGAGTGGCGCATCCTGAAAAGTGTCGGATAAATGAGCAACTTAGCGCGGACATCCTGCGATGTCCGGCGATAGTCTACTGCTGCGGTGGGAAATGACCAGCATTGAGTGTTACAAGGGATTATTCCTGTACGGCGTCGCGCCACAGTTTTTCCACCAGACGCTGCGCCGCCAGCGCCTGTTCACCGCTGGTTTCAGGCATCGTCTGATTTTCCACGCACTGGATAAAATGGTGTGCCGCACCGCTGAAGCCACGCTGGGTCAGATGACTTTGCCACGCCGGCGGGACATCACTGCGCAGGCCACTAAGCGTCTCTTCACGCCAGTCGCGCATCTCATTAATTTCGATGTAACGCCCATCGCAGATGGCGCTGACCACTTCACGCTGCGTGCCCGCGCGGCGATGCATACTGGTGGTAATTTGCAGCGATCCGGCTGAGAAATGGTGCTCACCGTAGAGCATTGCGCCGTCATCATGGGTGTCGATATGGCCGAGCTCCAGCCTGAGCTTGCCGCCGGCCAGCCACAGCGCAGTATCGACCACGTGCAGATAGTCATCCAGCAGGGTAAAGCGCAGGTCGTGCGGGCCGACGCTGTCTGCCCGGTGTTTCTCAATGCGCAGCGAGGACGCGCCCGGCAGCTGCGCTTTCAGCTGCTGGTAGCGCGGTGCAAAGCGCCGGTTGAAGGCCACCATCAGTTTGCGTTTGCGCTTTTCCGCCAGCGCCACCAGCGTCTCTGCCTGCTGCAGCGTTTCGGCCAGCGGCTTATCGACACAAACATCTTTACCGGCCAGCAGCAGCGCCTGCACTACCTCAAAATGGCTGGCGGTGCTGCTGTGTACAAACACCGCATCGCTGGCCGCCGCCAGCGCATCCAGCTGACTAAAATAAGGAATACGGTAACTGTCGCAGACCGGCTGCGCCCGCGCCTGGCTGGGCGAGAACGCGCCCACCAGCTGCCAGCCGCTGGCCTGCGCCAGCACCGGCAGCCAGGCTTTCTGCGCGATACCGCCAAGCCCCACCACACCAATACGCAGCGTCATTTCACGCCTCCCGCTGCAGCAGTTGCTGCAGCTGAGCATCAAGGCGCGCCACCTGCGCTTCCAACTGAGCAACGCGCACGGCCAGATCGTCTGATTCAGGCGACGCTGTGTGGCTGGCGGGTAGTTCGTCCGCCACCTCGCCGCCAAACAGGTGCATATAGCGGCTTTCACGCTTGCCCGGCTCGCGCGCCAGACGCACCACCATGGGGCCGTCGTCGCGCGTTGTCAGCCCCTCCAGCGTGCGTTCCACCTCGGCCATGTCCTGAAACTCATGCAGACGACCACTGCGGGTACGCAGTTCGCCCGGCGTCTGCACGCCGCGCAGGAACAGCAGCGTCAGCACCGCCACTTCGGCGGCATTCAGCTGCAGATTGCCAAACGCCGAGTTGCAGAAACGCTGTTCATATTTGCTGACACGCTGACCGAAACCGCTGTTAGCGGTGACCAGATGCTTTTTCACCAGCTCATCGAGCTGAGCCTGCACCTCGCTTTCGCTCAGGTTCATTACCGGCTCACGGTTAGATTTCTGATTACAGGCGGTGACCACGCCATTGAGGGATAACGGATATTGATCCGGCGTGGTGACCTGCTTCTCCAGCAGGCAGCCGATCACGCGCAATGCCTGCGCGGAGAGAGCCATCTTCATTACGTGTTCCTTTTATTATTGTCCGCGACGATCCGGGTTCCATTCGCGCCAGGTAAGCGCCGTCAGCACATGATCCTGCCAGCGGCCATCAATCAGTAAATAGTCTTTGGCGTAGCCCTCTTTTTCAAAACCGAGGCGCGCCAGCAAATCACCACTGCGCTGATTGTGCGGCATATAGTTGGCCATGATGCGATGAATGCGCTGCTGGCGTTGCATATAGCGAATCGCCGCCTGCAGCGCCTCAAACATCATGCCCTGCCCCTGCCACTTCTCTCCCAGCGAGTAGCCGAGATAGCAGGCATGAAACGATCCGCGCAGCACATTGCTGAAGTTGGCGACGCCGCGCACTTCATGCTCTTCCGGGTCCATCAGCACAAAATAGAACGCGGAGCCCTGTTTATGCATGTCGGCAATTAAACCCAGGCGCGCCTGCCAGCCGGAAGGATAACAGTGGCTCTCATCGCGCACCGGTTCCCAGGGTTTAAGAAAGGCGCGGTTTTCGGCGTAGTAATCCGCCAGACGCCAGGCATCGCGTTCATGTACTAAACGCACCACCAGACGATCGGTGGTAAGCCGCACGCGCGGGCCAGCAGAGCGATAGCCAAACATCATGACTCCTGAAATCCATAACGAAAGAAAGATGTACGCCAGCGGCGTTACTTCTCACTATAACCGTCACCCCGGCTGCGGTAAAACCCCGCGCATCGCTCACGGCAATTGATTCCGATTAAGGATTAATTTCTCTTCAGGCTGGATAAAAAAATATCATCCTGAAAACGCTATTTTTCCCGCCGGAGCAGGCAGAAAATAGACCAGCTGGTCACTTTTCCTTCTCACTTGCTCAGGATTCAGCATGTCACGGGTTGCGCGGGCACGACGCCTTGGAAAAACGTTTCTGTTAGTCGATAACATGCTGGTGGTAATGGGATTCTTTGTGGTGTTTCCCCTGATCTCCATTCACTTTGTGGAACAGCTTGGCTGGGCCGCGCTGCTGGTGGGCATTGCGCTCGGCCTGCGTCAGCTGATGCAGCAGGGGCTTGGTATCTTCGGTGGGGCGATTGCTGACCGTTTTGGCGCGCGGCCGCTGATTGTCACCGGCATGCTGATGCGTGCCGCTGGTTTCGCCTGTATGGCGCTGGCGCATCAGCCGTGGCTGCTGTGGCTGGCCTGCCTGCTGTCCGGACTGGGCGGCACGCTGTTCGATCCGCCACGCAGCGCGCTGGTGGTGAAACTGGTGCGGGCACGCGAGCGCGGACGCTTCTTTTCGCTGCTGATGATGCAGGACAGCGCCGGCGCGGTGCTGGGCGCGCTGATTGGCAGCTGGCTGCTGGCGTGGGATTTCCGTCTGGTGTGCTGGGTCGGTGCGGCGGTGTTTGTCGTCGCCGCCATCTTTAACGCCGTGTGGCTGCCAGCATGGCGCATCTCTACGGAGCGTATCGCCATGCGCGAGGGAATGCAGCGCGTGTGGCGCGACCGCCGTTTCCGCCTGTATGTCTTTACCCTGACCGGCTATTACATTCTCGCCGTGCAGGTGATGCTGATGCTGCCGGTCATGGTCAATCAGGTGGCGGGCGCACCGGCGGCGGTGAAGTGGATGTACGCGATTGAAGCGCTGCTGTCACTCAGCCTGCTCTATCCGCTGGCGCGCTGGAGTGAAAAGCGCTTCCGCCTGGAAACACGCCTGATGGCCGGACTGTTTCTGATGACCTTCAGCCTGCTGCCGGTTGGCATGACCGATTCGCTGCCGTCGCTGTTTTTGCTGATCGCCGTCTTCTATCTCGGATCGATCATCGCTGAACCGGCGCGTGAAACCCTGAGTGCCTCCCTGGCCAGCGCCCGGGCACGCGGCAGCTACATGGGGTTCAGCCGGCTCGGTCTGGCAATTGGCGGGCTGATTGGCTACTCCGGTGGCGGCTGGATGTTCGATATGGGCCAGCAGCTGGCCCTGCCGGAGCTGCCGTGGATGCTGCTCAGCACCGTCGGTATGATCACGCTGCTGGCGCTATGGTGGCAGTTCCAGCCGCGCCAGGTGGCACCAGCGATCTTCAGCAGCTAGTTTGCCGGTTCAGGCGTTCTCTTCCATACTTCCCGCACGTCCGGAAAAAGGGTGACCTCCGTCACCCTGAGAATCACAGGAGAAACGGGATGAAACTTTACATCTACGATCACTGCCCTTTCTGCGTCAAAGCACGCATGATATTTGGCCTGAAAAACCTGCCGGTTGAGCTGATTGTGATGCTCAATGACGATGAAGCAACGCCGAAAAAGCTGATTGGCCAGAAAATGGCGCCGATTCTGCAAAAAGCCGATGGCAGTGCGATGCCAGAGAGCATGGATATTGTGCGCTTTGTCGATAATCAGGATCGCCAGCCGCTGCTGACCGGCAAGCAAAATCCCGCCATCGCCGACTGGCTGCGACGGGTCAATGGCTACATCAACAAGCTGCTGCTGCCGCGCATCGCCGAGGCCGCGTTTGCTGAATTCGCCACCCCCGAAGCACGTGATTACTTCCGCGAAAAGAAACAGGCCAGCCTCGGTGACTTTGCCGAACTGCGTAAGCATGCCCCGGGTTTCATCAAAAATATCAGTGATGATCTGCGCCAGCTGGATAAATTGATCGTCAAACCCAACGCGGTGAACGGCGAGTTGTCTGAGGATGACATTCATCTGTTTCCGCTGCTGCGCTCGCTGACGCTGGTTTCCGGTATCGAATGGCCGAGCCGCGTCGCCGACTACCGCGATAATATGGCGAAACAGACGCAGGTGAATCTGCTGTCGTCGATTGCGGCCTGATGGCGCTGTGATGAGAAGCGCGCGGCTGCGTTTCTCATCTCTCTCCTGGTGACACCTGGCCCTGAATCAGGCAGGCTTAAGGCTGTTTGGCCGTATCAACCAGGAAGAAGAAATGATGAAGAAGGCGTTTCCCGGGCTGTTTGCCCTGTTTTTTGCCGTGCTGCTCAGCGGCTGTAACCAATTGACGCAATACACCATCAGCGAGCAGGAAGTGAATCAGGCGCTGCAAAAGCGCAACAACTACGAGAAAGACATCGGCGTGTCCGGGCTGGTGAATGCCCATATTGTACTGACCGACCTGAGCAGCCAGATTGGCCGTGAAGAACCCGGCAAAGTGACGCTGTCTGGTAAAGCCAACATCAACGTCAGCTCGCTGTTTGGTCCGCAGCAGGCCGAAATGCAGCTGAAGATGAAAGCGCAACCGGTGTACAACGCGCAGCAGGGCGCCATCTATCTGCAGGACCTCGAAATCGTCGACGCGCAGGTGCAACCTGAGAAGATGGCGTCGATCATGAAAACCCTTACGCCGTATCTGAACGAATCCCTCAAGCGCTATTTCAATGAAAAACCCGCCTACGTGCTGAGTGCCGACCGCAGCAAGGGCGAGGCGCTGGCGAAGAAACTGGCTAAAGGGCTGGAAGTGAAGCCTGGCCAGCTGGTGATTCCGTTTACCGATTAACGTTGCAAGCGGCCGTTCTCAGTGGCGGCCCTGCATAGCGTGGCAGGATGCCGGCATTATTCCGCCCGCGCCTGCCGCGCAACCTGCCGCGCCTGTGGTTATTTCTCTCCCGCACTGCAAAATCCCGTGCAAACGGTTGCCCGCCCCCTTATGATTAGTCCCCGGCCTAAACGAGCCATTTCGTTTTCACCTCAGCCGGAGCCTTTTTGAATGACAGCCCAACCCCAGCAAATCACGATTCGCCGCCCTGACGACTGGCACATCCACCTGCGCGATGGCGCGATGCTCAATGCAGTGCTGCCCTATACCAGCGCGGTGAATGGTCGTGCGATTGTCATGCCAAATCTGGTTCCGCCGGTCACCAGCGTTGCGGCTGCCGAAGCGTATCGCGCACGCATCATGGCGGCGCTGCCTGCTGGGCATCACTTCACGCCGCTGATGACCTGTTACCTCACCGATTCGCTTGATGCGGACGAAATTGAACGCGGCTTCCGCAGCGGTATTTTTACGGCGGCAAAACTCTATCCGGCACACGCCACCACCAACTCCAGCCATGGCGTCACCAACATTGCCTCAATTGCCAGCGTGCTGGAGCGCATGCAGGAAATCGGCATGCCGATGCTGGTGCACGGCGAAGTCACCGATGCGTACATTGATATCTTTGATCGTGAAGCGCGCTTCATCGAAACCGTGCTGCAGCCGCTGCGCCAGCAGTTCCCGGGCCTGAAAGTGGTGATGGAACACATCACCACGAAGGAAGCTGCGGAGTATGTTGCCGCCGGCAATGAACTGCTTGGCGCCACCATTACGCCACAGCATCTGATGTTCAACCGCAACCACATGCTGGTGGGCGGCGTGCGCCCGCATCTCTACTGTCTGCCCATTCTGAAGCGCAACATTCATCAGGAAGCGCTGCGTAACCTGGTGGCAAGCGGCAACCGTCGTGTCTTCCTGGGCACCGACACGGCACCGCACCTGCGCCATCTGAAAGAAGCCAGCTGCGGCTGTGCCGGCGTATTTAATGCGCCGACGTCGCTGCCCGCTTATCTGACCGTGTTTGAAGAGCTTGGCGCACTGGAGCATTTTGAAGCCTTCTGCTCTGAGAACGGCCCCAGGTTCTACGGCCTGCCGCTCAACGACGGTACCCTGACGCTGGTGCGTGAGCCGTGGACGGTGCAGGAGAGCATCACGGTCGCTGACGATACGCTGGTTCCGTTCCTCGCCGGTGAAACCCTTAACTGGCGCATCAAAGAATAATCATCTGCCGCTTGCCTTCGGGAATTTTATACTGTACAAATAACCAGTATATTATCCCGGAGGCGTTTATGCGTGTTGAAATTACCGTAGCAAAGACTCAGCCCCTTCCCGCCGGTGCACTGGATGCACTGAGCGCTGAACTCACTCGCCGTATCTCCCGCGATTTTCCCGACGACAATCATCACGTCAAAGTGCGCTATGCCGGTGGTAACCAGCTCAGCGTGTTTGGCGGCTGTAAAGAATCACGCGACCGCATCAGCGATATTTTGCAGGAAACCTGGGAAAGCGCTGACGACTGGTTTATTACCGATTAACCGCCACTGTGCCGTTTTTGCCGGGCCCGCCGCCCGGCTTTTTTGTTTTTATTTCCCGCTCGCCAGAAAAACCCGCGCCAGCTAGACTCTGATTAAACGATGTCCTATTCTTGCCTCGTCGTGCTTACAGGAGGTGTGTTGCACATGACTACTGAAAAACCAGAAGAGGCAATGACGTTTGGGGAATTACTGGCCTTCATTGCTGAACAGCAACGCCGTTTGACCGTGCTGGAAAATGCCTTTGCTACGCTGACCTTCTGTCTGGACGATCGCGCCAGCCAGCTGCTGGCTCACAATCTGACGCTCGAAGCGCAAAACCAGAATCATGACGCTCAGTTACAGCAGCATTTTGCCCGGCTGGCGGACGAGATCCACCGGCGCAAAGGGCAGTTGCCTGCCGAGTCGCAGGGATAATTTCAGATTTTTACCCTGGCGTTCAGCCCGTTAAAGTTTTAATGCTGGGATGCCGATAATCGGTATGACGACACGTTGCGCTGCGACAATAAATACCCAGCTGCGTAAGGCGTTTATTTATTCGTTGAAAACCGGCTTTTGGCTGCTTTTATTTTGCTGTGTTTTTAGTCACCACACTTTTTAACTACTGTACTGTTAATTCCATGTTATAATTATCTCGCTAGTGCAAGATACAGACGCATTGAACCTCGAAAGCACTTCGTTTAACGAGTAATAAGGAGGTTATAATGGACAGAAGTAAAGACGTCATCCAGACCCATCCGCTGGTGGGATGGGATATCAGCACCGTTGACAGCTATGACGCCATGATGATCCGCCTGCACTCGCTATCATCGCAGGACCAGAAAGAAGAAGAAGCTGACGTGGGCCCAACATACTGGCTGACAACTGACGTAGCCAGACAGTTTATCTCTATCCTCGAAGCTGGCATTGCAAAGATCGAGTCCACTGAGCAATACCTACGCGATAATCGCAAGCACTAATCATCACCATCGCGTGAAAAGGCACCCTACAGGGTGCCTTTTTCATGGGCGCACTCTTTTGATATGCTATTGAAAAAAATCGCCGTTTTGCAGGAGTGATGTCGTCATGGTTTATGATCTGATTGTGGTGGGGGGTGGTTCCGTCGGAGCTGCCGCGGGTTTCTACGCAACCCAGGCGGGCCTGTCGGTGCTGATGATCGACAGCGTGCACCCGCCCCACAGCCAGGGGACGCATCACGGCGAAACCCGCCTGATTCGTCATGCTTACGGCGAAGGTGAACGCTACGTGCCGCTGGTGCTGCGCGCCCAGACGTTATGGGATGAGCTGGAGCGCCAGAGCGGCGAACGCATTATGCACCGCAGCGGCATTCTTAATCTGGCGCCGGCCAGCTCGGATTTCATTCACAACGTAATCGACAGTGCTAACCGCTGGCAGTTAGCGGTGCAGGTGTTACAGGCCGATGAGGTGCGTAAACGCTGGCCGCAGCTTAGCGTACCGGACGGCTACGTCGGCGTGTTTGAGCCCAACTCTGGCTTCCTGAAATGCGAACAGGCGGTGCGCAGCTGGGTGCAGCTGGCGGAACAGGCTGGCTGCGCGCAGCTGTTTAACTGCCCGGTCAGCGCGATTGGCCGCGAGGGCGATCTGCAGCAGGTCACCACCAGCGATGGCGTATTCCGCGCGCGCAAGCTACTGATCAGCGCCGGCACCTGGGTCAGTCAGCTGGTGGACAATCTGCCCGTTACGCCGGTGCGCAAGGTGTTTGCCTGGTATCAGGCCGATGGGCGCTACAGCGAAAATAACCAGTTCCCCGGCTTTACGGTAGAGATGCCGGATGGCAGCCATTTCTACGGTTTCCCGGCAGACAATAATGCCCTGAAAGTGGGACGCCACGATGGCGGTCAGCCGATGCAGACGCCAGCGGACCGCAAACCGTTCGGCAGCATCGCCGCTGACGGTAACGAAGCCTTTAGCTTCCTGCGCCAGTTTCTGCCAGGCGTAGGCGTGTGCCTGCATGGTGAAGCCTGCAGCTATGACAACACGCCGGATGAAGATTTTATTATCGATACCCTGCCCGGCGAGCCTGACCGACTGATTATCACCGGCCTGAGCGGCCACGGGTTTAAATTCGCCAGCGTGCTGGGTGAACTGGCCAGCGAATTTGCGCAGAATAAACCGTTCTCCTTTGACCTCACGCCCTTCTCACTTACGCGTTTTGCCTGATTTTGTTGCTGCCGGTGCGGAGCGCACTGGCAGTTATTGACCTTTCCTGACACAGATTTACTTTCCTCCCGCGTTTATGGCGCATTTGGTGAAGCAATACCCATTGCCGCCAGGGCTAAAACTGCTTTTTGCTTATCTATTCAGAATTATTGAATTACACCGCCAGCCTTTCGCCATATATATCGAACCCCTAAATTCAAAGTTATAGAAAAGTAAGGACGATTGATTTTCTATTTCAGGTTGTAGATTCTCATTACCACTTATTTCCTGATAACGGCTTAACTATGTGGCGTAATTCTCCACGGCATTACGGTGCGTTAACCATTGCGTTGCACTGGCTGATGGCGCTGACGATTTACGGTATGTTCGCGCTGGGTTTATGGATGGTCGGACTTGGCTATTACGACGGCTGGTATCACAGCGCCCCTGAGATTCACAAAGGCATCGGCATCTTACTGTTTGGCGCTCTGCTGCTGCGCCTGTGCTGGCGTGTGATATCGCCGCCGCCGGCACCGCTCAACAGTTACTCGCCGCACGTACGCCGTGCCGCCCATGCTGCGCACTGGCTGCTGTATGGCCTGCTGCTGGTGTTGCTGATCAGCGGCTATCTGATCTCTACCGCAGACGGCAAGCCGGTCTCAGTGTTTGGCTGGTTTGAGGTACCGGCACTGTTTAGCGGCGCGGGTGAGCAGGCCGATGTCGCCGGTGAGGTCCATTTATGGCTGGCGTGGGCTCTGGTGCTGTTGTCTGCCCTGCACACCCTGGCCGCGCTGAAACACCATTTTGTCGATCGCGACATGACGCTGAAACGGATGCTCGGTTACCGCATCCCCTTAACCTCTGAAAAGGAAAAGTAATATGATCAGGAAAACCCTGCTGGCGCTCAGCGCCGCTGCCCTCTTTTCGACCAGCCTGAGTGCCAGCGCGGCTGAGTATAAGTTTGATAAAGAGGGTCAGCACGCGTTTGTTCAGTTCCGCATTCAGCATCTTGGCTACAGCTGGCTGTACGGCAGCTTTAAAGATTTTGATGGCAGCTTTACCTTTGATGAAGCCAATCCGGCCGCGGACAAGGTCAACGTGACCATCAATACCAACAGCCTCGATACCAACCATGCCGAGCGCGACAAGCATTTGCGCAGCGCGGATTTCCTCAATACCGGCAAATTCCCGCAGGCCAGCTTCAGCTCGACTGAGGTTAAAAAACAGGGCAAGGATTATAAGATCACCGGCAACCTGACGCTCAACGGCGTAACGAAGCCGATCACGCTGGATGCGCAGCTGATTGGGGAAGGCAAGGATCCGTGGGGCGGTTATCGCGCCGGCTTTGCCGCCAGCGGCGAAATTGTGCTGAAAGAGTTCAACATCAGCAAAGATCTCGGTCCGGCCTCACAAAAAGCCGAGCTGATCATTTCAGTGGAAGGTGTGCGTCAGTAATGGGCAGTACAGCCTGGCGGCAATACGCCAGGCTGTTAAGCCGTTACTTTTTGTCCGGCACGGGGATCGCCATGGTCATGTTGAGTAAACCGCGCGATTTATTGAACACTTTGTTGCCATTTTCACGGCCAGCGCGGCGCGCGCGCTGCTCTTCCGGCGCCAGTTTCGACTCTTCCATGCACAGCGGGCTGCAGCAGTTCTGATATTTTTCCGCACAGCTCGGGCACTGAATAAACAGCAGATGGCAGCCGTCATTGACGCAGTTGGTGTGGCTGTCGCACGGCGCACCACACTGGTGGCAGCTGGAGAGAATATCGTCAGAGATACGCTCGCCCATACGCTCGTCAAACACGAAGTTTTTGCCTTTGAAGCGCACCGGTAAACCCTGCTCGCGCGCGCGACGGGTATATTCGATGATGCCCCCTTCAATGTGGTAAACATCATCAAAACCGTTGTGCTTCATCCACGCACTGGCTTTTTCACAGCGGATGCCGCCAGTACAGTACATGACGATTTTTTTGTCTTTCTGCGCCTGCAGCATATCCACCGCCATCGGCAGCTGATCGCGGAACGTATCGGCTGGCACTTCCAGCGCGTTGTCGAAGTGGCCCACTTCGTATTCGTAGTGGTTACGCATATCCACAAACACCGCATCCGGATCGTCGAGCATGGCGTTGACTTCGGCCGCTTTGAGATAGTTACCGACGTTACTGGCGTCGAAGCTACCGTCTTCAATACCGTCAGCCACGATGCGATCGCGCACTTTCAGGCGCAGCACCCAGAACGATTTGCCGTCGTCATCCAGCGCGATGTTCATGCGCAGATTGTCGAGCGCCGGGTCAAAGGCATAGAGCATCGCCTTCATCGCCTCATAGCGACTGGCCGGCACGCTGATTTGTGCATTAATCCCTTCCTGCGCCACGTAGACGCGGCCGAACACCTTCAGCTGGGTTAAGGCAACATAGAGACGGTCGCGGAATGCCTGTGGATCGGCAATCTGGAAGTATTTATAAAAAGAGACTGTGGTACGCGGCTCGGTTTCGGCCAGCATACGTTCTTTCAGCTCTTTATTGGAAACGAGGTTGTGTAACACTGGCATGGTGAACACCTGTTAGCAATCAGAGAAATTTAGCGCGCATATGATACCTGAATTGAGCGTGATGCAAAGCCTCTGGTGCAATTCTCCTGCCGTCAGCCACAATCGACGGGGTTCTGCGTCATGCTCGCCAATATCTGCGCAGAAATGCTGTTCGTCGTGCGCTGACGCACGGATGGTTGATTTCAGTCAGAGAGAAAAAATGGCATAATCCCGGCCAATTACAGAAACCGGACTCTCTGGTACACGACGCAGGACATTGATATTTCCATGACGCAACTTCCGCAATTTACCCGCGAACTCCTTCATCCACGCTACTGGCTGACCTGGCTGGGCATCGGTTTCCTCTATGTGCTGGTGCTGTTGCCCTACCCGCTGCTGTACGTGACTGGCTGCGGGCTGGGACGCCTTGCCATGCGTTTTATGAAGCGTCGTGTTCAGGTCGCGCAACGCAATCTGGCGCTGTGCTTCCCGGATATGCCGACCAGCGAACGTGAAGCCATGGTGAAGCACAATTTCGAATCGGTGGGAATGGGGCTGATTGAGACCGGCATGGCGTGGTTCTGGCCGGACTGGCGTATTCGTAAATGGGTCAGCACCAGCGGCCTGGAGCACGTTACCGAGGCGCTGGCCCAAAAGCGCGGCATCCTGCTGATTGGCATGCACTTCCTGACGCTGGAACTGGGTGCGCGCGTGTTTGGCATGTACAACCCGGGCATTGGCGTGTATCGCCCTAACGACAACAAGTTACTGGACTGGCTGCAAACCTGGGGACGCATGCGTTCCAATAAAAGCATGCTGGATCGCAAAGATCTGAAAGGCATGATCCGCGCCATGAAGAACAACGACATCATCTGGTATGCGCCCGATCACGACTACGGCCCGCGCAGCAGTGTATTCGCCCCGTTCTTTGCCGTTCAGGAAGCCGCGACCACCACCGGCACGCATATGCTGATTCGTCTGGCTAATCCGAGCGTGGTGCCGTTCCTGGCACGCCGCCTGCCGCACGGCCGCGGCTACGAACTGAAAATGATGCCGGATATCCGCCACAAATTCTCACTGGAGAGTGAACTGGATACCGCTATCGTAATGAATAAAGTGGTGGAAGAGACGGTGCTGCTGGCGCCTGAGCAGTATATGTGGCTGCATCGCCGCTTTAAAACCCGGCCTGAAGGGCAGCCTTCACGCTATTAATCGGTTGCGGGGTATTATCAATGCCCCGCGTTATTTACCGCACATTTGCCTTAATTCACGTGATTGTCTGCGCAGTGGCACGCAAAAAAAGGCCCAGCCTGAACTGCTATGCCTTCCACACGGCGACACTCAAGTCAACGACACCCTTTACGCTGACTGCTGCTATCTTACGAATTAATCACGGTTTTTCGCTGCTACGCCGACGCGTTCTCCCTCGCCCGCCGCTGCTTTTCATTGCCTGAGTTTGTACGGCAATATGCGTAAATATGACGGGTGCGGATCTGATTTTGATGACTTCCAGGCCTTTTCCTATTTAATTTTACTCAGGCTTGCCGTCTTGTTTACTTATCTAATAAATTTTACTGATTAAACAAGTATTTGTCTGAAAGTTAACTGCCATATTCTTTTTTGATTAAAAATTCATCTTTAATATATCTTTATGGAATTGGTTAGCCCGATCGAATCCAGTTAGTTTCGACCCTGACAGTTAGCTCGTTAACTGCGCGTTTAAAAATATAAAAAGATTACACACAGCAAATATATTCAGGACACATAATATGAATAAAGGTATCTACTACTACGTGACGATCAGTACCGATCAGGAGGGTTACCATCTGCTGCATCGGAAAGAGTGTAAACGTCTGCCGGTTAAGGAGGATATGGTGTTCATCGGTACGCTCTATAATTTAAATCAGGCTTTGGCCACCGCACGAATTAATTTTAAAAAGGTGAAGCCCTGTATTAAATGCTGCATCCGTTATTCTGCACCCGTGTTACGCGAGTCGGTACGACCGGTTCTGCACTTTCCGCAAAAAATGATGTAACCGGCGCGGGTGGATGACTTTTTACGCATCCACCCCGTCATTGTTCTCTCCCGCCCTGACAGCCGCCAATTTTCGTCTATTCTTCTGTGAAATCCCTTTTTGCACTGACAAGGAGTTGCAGATGAGCCTGTATAGTACGTTAGAAGAAGCCATTGAAGCCGCACGCGAAGAGTTCCTCGCCAGCCAGCCTGAGCTGGAGCAGGATGACGCCAGTGTCAGCCAGTTTGCGCTGCAGAAGTACGTGATGCAGGATGGCGACATTATGTGGCAGGCGGAGTTTTTCGCTGACGAAGACGGCCAGGGCGAATGCCTGCCAATCTGCAGCGGTGAAGCGGCGCAGGCGGTGTTCGACGGTAATTTCGATGAAATTGAGCTGCGCCAGGAGTGGCAGTCGGAAAATACCCTGCACGAATGGGATGAAGGCGAATTTCAGCTGGAGCCGCCGCGCGACCTGGAAGAAGGCGAAGCAGCGGCCGAAGAGTGGGAAGACGACGACAGTCCGTCAGACAACTGGGCGTAAGTTACTCGTACGGGCCGTGCTGTGCGTCAACCGGCAGTAGCAGCGTGTCCATCACCAGCGACAGCGGCAGATCGAGAATGGTCAGCACGCGCCACGGCCCGTCACGCACATCCCACTGCACGCCTGGATAGTACTGGTTGCCGTGCCCCTGTCCGGGTACGGTGCGGCTGATAATGCTGCCACAGCCCGTCAGCAGCAAAATGGCGGCGCACAGCGCGATTAACTTCAGGCAATATTTCACTGCATTTACTCACCCTGAACTGACACCCCTGATTCTGATGTGCGTCAGTGACTGTTTAAATGTGCTCAGGAACACTGGCACGTGTCATCGAGCCATTTTAGCTGCGGGTGCAGCTAAACCGCTATGTCTTTATGCGTAAAGATTGTGTGAGGCGCGTTAAGCACTTCGCTGAAGCGCAGGCATAAAAAAAGCGGCATCGCTGCCGCTTTTTCATCACCGTTAGCCTGTCAGGCGCGCTGAGGCAGCGCCTGCGGGTTAAGCGTGAGTTTCTGATAACTCTCTACCCACTGATGATATTTATCCGCACTTTCCCACAAACGCGTGTGCACGCGCGCCAGCACCACCGGATCGCTGATCAGCTGCAGACGCTGTTCGCGATTCAGTTTTTCCGGTGCATCGCTCAATGCCTGATCGACGCGGCGATCGCGTGCGTGATCCAGCAGTGCGCTCTGCTTATGGCGCGATGTCGCCATCGCCGTCGCCAGCGCGTTGAACGCCGGATTGAACAGCGCATGCATAAAGCCATGCTTCAGCGCACGTTCCCGGTTCAGCTGCAGATAGTGATCGGTGTCGACCAGCTCTTTCGGCGGCTCATACTCTTCCGGGATCAGGAACAGCCTGGCACGCTTACTCTTCAGCCCGACCGTGGCGCGACTCGACATCACCGAGACAAACGGCGACAGAATCAGCGAGAAGACGATTGGCGCCAGCCACCACAGGAAGTTGAGATCGAGCACGCCCATCCCGACGGCCCAGACAATCCCCAGCAGCATCTGTGAACCATGGCGACGGAACGCTTCGCTCCACGGCGTGGCGTCATCGTCACGCTGCGGCGAGTTCCACACCACTTCCCAGCCGAGGAAGGCGCTGACCACAAACACGGTGTGGAACAGCATGCGCACCGGTGCCAGCAGCACCGAGAACAGCATCTCAAGCAGCAGCGAGAGGAACAGGCGGAATGCGCCACCGTACGGTTTCGCCCCTTTAAACCAGATCAGCACCACGCTGAGCAGTTTTGGCAGGAACAGCAACACCAGCGTGGTGGAGAACAGCGCAATCGCCAAATCCGGACGCCACTGCGGCCACACCGGGAACAGCTGACGCGGCTGCAGGAAGTAGGTCGGTTCCATCAGCGTATGCACCACCTGCAGGGCGGTCGACAACGCAAGGAACATAAACCACAGCGGCGCCGACAGGTAGGACATCACGCCGGTCAGGAACACCGCGCGGTGCACCGGGTGCATGCCTTTTACCAGGAACAGACGGAAGTTCATCAGGTTGCCGTGGCACCAGCGACGGTCACGCTTCAGCTCGTCCAGCAGGTTCGGCGGCAGTTCTTCATAAGAACCCGGCAGATCGTAGGCGATCCACACGCCCCAGCCGGCACGACGCATCAGCGCCGCTTCCACGAAGTCATGTGACAGAATCGAACCGGCGAAGGAGCCTTCACCCGGCAGCGGCGCCAGCGCACAGTGTTCAATAAACGGCTGCACGCGAATGATGGCGTTGTGCCCCCAATAGTGCGATTCGCCCAGCTGCCAGAAGTGCAGACCGGCGGTAAACAGCGGCCCGTAAACGCGGGTGGCGAACTGCTGACAGCGCGCATACAGCGTATCCATGCCTGACGCTTTTGGCGAGGACTGGATAATACCGGCGTTCGGGTTCGCTTCCATCATGCGCACCAGACCGGTAAGACACTCACCGCTCATCACGCTGTCGGCGTCCAGCACCACCATGTAGCTGTAGTTGCTGCCCCAGCGACGGCAGAAGTCATCGATGTTGCCGCTTTTACGCTTCACGCGGCGGCGACGACGGCGATAGAAGATCTTGCCTGCCCCACCGACATCCCGCACCAGCTCCATCCACGCTTTTTGCTCGGCGATGGCGATGTCGGCATCGTAGCTGTCGCTCAGGATGTAAACATCGAAATGCTCCGCGTTACCGGTGCGTTTCACCGACTCCCAGGTGGCGCGCAGACCGGCGAACACGCGTTCCACGTCTTCGTTACAGATTGGCATGATCAGCGCGGTGCGATGTTCCGGATTGAGCGGCTCATCACCGGTGGTCGAGTACGAGATGCTGTACTTATCGCGGCCGATCAGCAGCTGCAGGAAGCCCATCAGCGCGGTCCAGAAACCGGCCGATACCCAGCAGAACAGGATGGCAAACAGGAACAGGATGCCGGTCTGCAGAATATACGGCAGGATCAGCTCCACCGACTGCAGCCAGTTCTGGTTAAACAGCTCGACCGGATCGAGCAGCGTCCAGCCCTGATACGGCAGAATGGTTTTCATGTACCAGGTGGCGACCACGGTCTGCAGAATGGTCAGAATCAGCAGCACATAGCGACGCATGGAACCTACGTGGCGCCATTTGTCTTCCGCTTTCTGCTCTTCCACCGTGGCATAGCGTGGGTTGCCTTTTTGCCCGCGCAGTGAATCCCAGGCGCGCGCGATCGGGTTAGTACGCCAGGCTTCCGGGAACATCAGCGAACGCTTCACCGGCGGCATCGCCTTCAGCGTGGTGCGGTCGAGGTAATCTTTACTGAGCTGCTGGCCATCGGCGAGCGAATCCGGCCACGCCATGGATACGCGCGACGAGACCGATTTCAGCGGCGCATCGTCCGGCCGTTCGCTGGCGGCGATATCCTGCCCCAGCGCGCTGTGAATGGCATGAAACGCCTGCGCATTCTGCAGCGAGGCGCTGAGCGTGGCGCGTGCTGCCGCATCAAGCGGCAGCGCCTCCACATAAGATTGAGGTAAATAAGTCGATTTATTCATTGGCAGGTAACTGATAGCTCCAGGTTTCCGTCAATGTCTTGTCGCCGCTTACCAGCGCCGCACGCATTTCGGTCGGCTGCTTGTTGTCTTTGACGCGCAGACGCAGCACCAGACGCCAGCCTTTGGTGACCGGGTTGTAGCGTACGCTCTGCTCGACCACGTCGGCGTTGTTACCGACGCTGACCTGCGGCGCCACCTGGGTGTTTTCCGGCAGCTTGCTCATCGCTTTACCGACAAAGTCCACGGTAAAGGCGATGGAACCATCCGGCTGACGCACCAGGTTAGACTGCTTCACATCGCCCGCAGAACGCAGCGTGTCTTTCACCCAGGCCACATCGTCCTGGTGCAGCTGGTTTTCATCACGCGTAAAGTGCAGACGGTATTTGAAGTTCATCTCTTTGCCTGGCTCTGGCAGGCTCTCCGGCGTCCAGAAGGCCACGATGTTATCGTTGGTTTCATCTGCCGTCGGGATCTCCACCAGCTCTACGCGGCCTTTGCCCCAGTCGCCCTGCGGCTCAACCCAGCCGCTTGGACGCAGATCATAGCGGTCGTCCAGGTCCTGGTAATGGCTGAAGTCACGGCCACGCTGCAGCAGACCGAAGCCTTTCGGGTTTTCGATGGTAAAGGTGCTGACGGCCAGGTGTTTCGGGTTATTGAGCGGACGCCAGATCCACTCGCCATTTCCGGCGTGAATCGACAGGCCATTTGAATCATGCAGTTCCTGACGGAAGTTGCTGACCGGCGACGGCTGGTTAGCGCCAAACAGGAACATACTTGTGAGTGGGGCTACGCCGAGTTTGCCGACGTTGTCACGCAGATACACTTTAGACTGCACGTCCACGGTGGACTCTTTGCCCGGCTGGATCACAAAGCGATAGGCACCGGCGGCGCGCGGAGAATCCAGCAGCGCATAAATCACCAGCTGTTTATCCTGCGGCTTCGGCCGCTCGATCCAGAACTCTTTAAAGCGCGGGAACTCCTCACCGGAAGGCAGCGCGGTATCAATCGCCAGACCACGCGCCGACAGGCCATACACCTGGCCTTCGCCAATCACGCGGAAATAGCTGGCACCCAGGAAGCTGGTAATCTCATCGTCTTTACCCTTTTTATTTAAAGGATACAGCACTTTGAAACCGGCAAAACCGAGGTTTTTCACCGCATCGGCATCGTGTTTCACGTTGCCGAAATTGAAGTAGTCAGGGTTATATTTGATTTCACGTACCGAAGACGCGGTGACTTCATTGATTTTCACCGGCGTGTCGAAATACATGCCCTGATGATAGAACTCGAGCTTAAACGGCGTGCGCAGTTTGCCCCAGTATGCTTTGTCGTGGTTAAACTGGATCTGCTGATAGTCAGCAAACTTCATTTCACGAAACTGAGAGGGTAAATTGCTTTTTGGCGCTTCAAAACCTTTCCCTGCCAGCGCCTTAGCTTGCTTTGCCACATCATCAATGTTGAACGCCCAGCTATTGTTGGCGTACAACGCCAGCAGAACTGCTGCGCCTACCCAGCGCATCTTCACCAGCCCGCCATTATTCTTCACTTTAGTCAGCACATCCCCCCCTTTCGTGTGCTTAGATCAAACCCATTTATCTTAAAGGATTATTCGGTTTTCCGACAGCTTATGTAAAAGATTGTTCCCCTGATTCGTAAGCCGAAAGTGTACTTTTCGGATAATTAAACCCGGAAGATTAAGAAACAGATTCACCTGATAGTATACGCTGTTTACAGCCGGTAGAATTTCGTCCGGCATAATCCGGTTTCAGGGTGAAACCGGCAAGTAAACTGACAAACCGGAAGCTTATGAGTTCAGCAAAACCCGAACGTGAATATTTCCTCGACTCGATTCGAGCGTATTTAATGCTGCTGGGCGTGCCTTTCCACGTCTCGCTGATTTACTCGACCCAACGCTGGTCGGTTAACAGCCAGGACGCCTCACTGTGGCTGACGGTGCTGAATGATTTTATTCACGCCTTCCGCATGCAGGTGTTCTTTGTTATTTCAGGTTATTTCTCATATATGCTCTATCTGCGCTATCAGCCCAACCGCTGGCTGAAGGTGCGGCTGGAGCGCGTCGGCATTCCGCTGTTAACTGCGGTGCCGCTCATTACCCTGCCACAGTTTTTTATGCTGAAAAATCTCACCAGCAAAGTCGGCGACTGGGCAAACTTCTCGCTGTATGACAAGTACAACGCGCTGATGTGGGATCTGATTTCGCACCTGTGGTTTTTACTGGTACTGGTGATTCTGACCGCGTTTGGCATGCTGAGCTTCCGCTGGCTGCGCGATCAGCAGCGCCGCATCGATTATCAGCAGGTTGGCTGGGGCAAGCTGACGCTGGCCCTGCTGGCCTATGCGCTGGTGTGGTGCGCCTTCCGCCGGCTGATTTTCCACTTTGCTCCCGCGCTGTTAATGGATGGCCTGTTCAGCATTGCGGTTATGCAGTCGCTGTTCTTCCTGCCGTTCTTTATGCTGGGTGCGCTGAGCTGGAAACATCAGGCGCTGAAAGCGCTGTTTGTGCGTTTTAATCCGGTGATGTGCTTTGGTGCCATTGCGGTGTTTATCGCGTACAGCCTGAATCAGCGCTACAGCAGCGGTGAAGGCTGGCTGTACGAGCTTGATGCCATCATTTCTACGCTGATGGGCTTGTGTATGCTGAACGTCTGCTTTAGCTTCGGCCACAAGCTGCTGAACAGCCACTCGCCGCGCATCATGTATCTGGTGAACGCGTCGCTGTTTATTTATCTGGTGCACCATCCGCTGACCATCCTGTACGGCATCTACGTTACGCCACACATCAGCAGTAATACGCTGGGCTTCTTTGTCGGCCTGCTGATGGTGTTTGGCGTTGCCTTTGCCCTGTACGAGATTCATCTGCGTATCCCGCTGCTGCGCTTTTTGTTCTCCGGCAAGCCGCAGCGCAAACCAGAGACCTCCGCGCAGACGTAACGGCGTGCTTACCCGCCGGGCTGCGCGCGGTGCAGCCCGACTATAGCAGCCACTCCACCGGCAGACGCCATACCAGCCGCACCAGCAAACGCTGCAACAGCGTGCACTGCGGCTCGTGCTTATGCACCACTTCCCGCGCTTCGCCGCTGTACTCCACCCAGTTAACGCGGCCCCACTTATCCAGTCGCAGTGCCCAGGCGCGGTCGCGCATGCCGCTGCTGAAGCGCTGATGGGTCTGCTGCGCCAGCGCTTCGCTCTCAATCACCAGCCCCATCTCCGTATTCAGCACCGCCGAACGCGGATCGAAATTAAACGAGCCAATAAACACTTTGCGGTTATCGACGGTGAAAGTCTTGGCGTGCAGGCTGGAGCCGGAATTCCCGGTCAGGCCGCGATCGTGCGGGGCATCCGCGGCATTGGCCTGCGGCTTTAGTTCGTAGAGCGCAATGCCGTGACGCAGCAGCTTCTTGCGCCAGCGCGCATAGCCGGCGTGAACCACGGTGACATCATTGGCGGCCAGCGAGTTAGTTAAGATGGCGATCTTAACGCCCCGCCGCTTCAGCGCCAGCAGCTGCGCCACCCCGGCACGGGTCGGGACAAAATAGGCCGAGATGATATCGAACTGCTGCTGCGGCGTGCCGATCACCTCCAGCATGCGCTGCGGCAGCAAAGAGGAGCGCTTCGCTTTGCCCAGCCCTTTGCGCGGATCGTCACTTAACAGCCGCGTGTGTGCCCAGGTCATGCTCAACGAGCCCTGCTCCAGCTGGCTGACAAACGAAGATTTCTCCAGCCGCGCCAGATAGCGCTGCACCGCCTCGCTCTGCTGCCACTCCGGCGGTAAACGCACCGCTTCATGCGGCGGTGCGCCGGTGTCCACGACGCTGCGCAATGGCGATACCGCTTTGCTGTGCCAGTAGCGGGCGAAATCTTCCGCCACTTCATCTACCGCCGGTCCCAGCGCCAGCACGTCGAGATCGGTAAACAGCGGCTCATTGCCGGTGCCAAAATATTCGTCGCCGATGTTACGGCCACCCACCAGCGTTACCGCGCCGTCCACGGTCAGGCTTTTGTTGTGCATCCGGCGATTCAGGCGGGCGAAGTCAGTCAGATAGCCCAGCGCGCGCAGGGTTCGAAACGAGAAGGGATTAAACAGCCGCACGGCGATATTCGGATGCCGATCGAGTTCGGCCAGCGTTTCATCCAGCCCGGGCGTATTGTTGTCATCCAGCAGCAGGCGCACCTGCACGCCGCGCTCCGCCGCATCCAGCAGCGCGCTGAACAGCAGGCGTCCGGACATGTCGTTGTGCCAGATGTAATACTGGACGTCGATGGTGTGCTGCGCCATGCCCATCAGCAGATAGCGTGCCGCAAACGCATCCAGCCCATCGTTCAGCGGATGAATGCCGCTCAGTCCCGGATGACGGGCACATTGCTGTTGCGCATGTTCTCTCAGCCCGTCGCCCGGCCGTTCGCGTGAGGAACGCAGTGCCGCTTCGCTCATACTCAATCCCTGCTTACCCTGAAGCTGTTATTGTTGGTATCACCGCACGTAAAGGCAATCAGAGCCGTCTACTTCCGCGTCGGGTGCGGCGTTAATTTAGTCTAGACTTAGCCAGGCGTTCTGCATCCGGCGTTCTTCGTGAGGAGAAGATCATGACTCAGCTATCCCCGCGCCATCAGCCCCGGCTATTTCGCAGCTTTTTTCAGGGCAGCTTCCCCTGCTCTACCGCCTGCCGCAGCGGCGGGCGACGACTGGATATGGTCATCAGCAGCGGCCACGACATGCTGCTGGAGAAAGATTACGCCGCGCTGGCGCAGGAGGGATTGCGCACCGCGCGCGACGGCGCCCGCTGGCACCTGATTGAGGCCACGCCAGGTGAATACGACTGGCGCACCTTTCTGCCGATGATTCACGCGGCGGCGCGTCATGATTTACAAATCATCTGGGAGCTGGCGCACTTTGGCTACCCCGATCATCTCGATATCTGGAAGCCGGCGTTTGTGGAGCACTTTGGCCGCTTCGCGCGCGCCATGGCTGAGCTGATGCGGGATGAGGGCGTGGAGCAGCCGTTCTTTACGCCTATCAATCAGATATCCTTCTGGTCCTGGGCCGGCGCCGATGTCTCGTGGCTCGATCCCTACGCCAGCGCGCGAGGTCGCGAACTGAAACGTCAGCTGGTGCGCGCCTCGCTGACGGCCATGCACGCCATTCGCGACGTCTATCCGGACGCCCGCTTCGTGCTGACCGACCCGCTGGTGCAGATCGCCGCCGATCCGCATAACCCCGACAGCAAACCCTATGCCGACAGCCAGTATCAGGCGCAGTTTGAAGCCTGGGACTGGCTGGCAGGACGCGATGCGCCGGAGCTGGGTGGTCAGCCCGATTTTCTCGACATCCTGGGGCTGAACTATTATCCCGACAACCACTGGTTCTTCTCCGGCGACACCATTCCGCCCGACCACCCGCAGCGTCAGCCGCTGCACCGGCTGCTGATGCAGTGCTGGCAGCGTTATCAGCGCCCGCTGCTGCTGGCAGAAACCGGCGCGGAAGGCGACGCGCGCGCGCCCTGGCTGCGGCATGTCAGTGAGGAAGCGCGGCTGGCCTTAGCGCAGGGCGTGGCGCTGGAAGGCATTTCGCTCTATCCGGTGGTGGAGTATCCGGCGTGGGCCGACGATCGGCGCTCGCCTGGCGCGCTGTTTGGTCTGAGCGATCCCAATGGCAATCGCACCCTGCACGAAGCGCTGGCGCTGGAGTTACGCAGTCAGCAGATTAAATGGCGCACCCAGGATTAAGAGTGCTGCACCGGGCTGGCGGTTTTGGGCGGGCAGGTTTGTACATCCAGTGACGGATCGGCTGGATGGCGCACGTCCGTCAGCCAGGTCATGGTGAAAAGGAACACTACGCCGATCAGGCAGGCGGAAAGCAGTCCAATGATGGCGATCAGTTTGTCATCCCGGGATTCCATCGACATCTCCTTGCGGGCGTCCGTAGTCGGTTGCTGGCCTCAGCTCATCCATAATGTAAGCATCAGGACGAAGATTATAAGGGTAACCGAGGTCACTGCAAGTACCACAATGGCGAAGTGCGCATCATCCAGCGGTTGCCGTAAAGGTTCGTCGTGATCGTCAGGTGGCGCGGGTGAACTCATGATGACTCAACAGGAAAGAGGCGTTTTTCAGCGGGATTGCCGCACAGAGTGTAATGGAATAGCGGCCAACGTACAGCACTATTTCTGTCGGAAAAGACCACGGAGCGTCACTACGCCCCGTGGTGGCCGCTTAGAAATCGTAGCTCATGCTGATTTTCAGCGTGCGCGGGTCGCCCTGCGCGAGATAGGTGCCGGTGTCATCAACGTTTGACCAGTACTTCTCATTGGTGACGTTTTCGACCGCCACGCGCCACACCAGATCGTTCTGATTCACCTTCATGCGGTAACGCATACCAAGATCCAGCGTGGTATAGCTGTCCAGCTTGAGGGTGTTGGCCGAGTTGGCGTACTGAGCACCGCTGTGGTTGAGCAGCGCCGTGGCCGTCAGACCCTCCACCGGCTTGATGTCATACTCCGCGCCCAGCACGTAGGTGTAGCGCGGCACGCCGATCGCCTGTTTGCCATCGTAAGTGCCGCCGGCGGTTTTCTTCATCACCGGATCGATCCAGGTGGCGCTGGCGTTGAGGCGCAGGCCCAGCACCGGCTCACCAAACACGTTGGCTTCCACGCCGCGATGGCGCTGCTCGCCATCCATGACGTAGACATTGTCACTGTTGATCAGGCCGGACGGTTTCTGGATTTCGAACAGCCCCAGCGAGCCGCCGATGCGGCCGAAATCGGTTTTAACACCGATCTCATTCTGCTTCGAGTGCGCCACGCCGGTCACAGTGCCATAGTTGATGGCGTCTTTAGGGGCCACTTCACCAGGCTGCAGCGCTTCCGTATGGTTCGCGTACAGCGCCACTTCTTTCCATGGCTTGTAAACCACGCCGTACGTTGGCATCCAGCGGTCGTTGGTGAAGCGCGAATCAACGCTTTCCGCGCCGGTGTTGTAGTTATAGCTGCGCACCACCACTTTCTGATGGCGAGCACCGACGGTCACCAGCAGCGTATCGTCCAGTAATCCGAGCGTATCGCTCAGCAGATAGCCCTGGGTGCGGGTACGTGACGTGGTAAGCGGATCGGAGAACTTGCCGCCGGCGAAGGTGGCCGCCGGTTCCGCCACGTCACCGCTGTGGTAGATATTAAACGGCGTGCCCACCAGCGACATGTCGTAGGCATTTTTCGCATTGGTGGTCAGCGCCGAGTAACCCACGTTGACTTTATGACTGACGAAACCGGTGTGGAACTCACCGCGCAGCCCCACCATGCCGCTCATGTTGTCCTGAATGCGGTTGGAGTAGAAGCTGCTGATGGTGCCGTCACCGTTGCTGTTGGTAATGGTCGGCGCGCCGTAGTTGCCGGTTTCATGAGCGTGCTGTGCGCCGAGACCGGCATAGGCCGTCCAGCTGTCGGTAATATCGTATTCTGCTTTGGCGATACCGAATTCAGATTCCATATCGCTGTACACCCATTTCTGGCTGTAGTTGTGCGAATTTGACGGCACCGCCGGGATCACCCCGGCGCTGGCGAATTTCACGCCCTGTAAGCCGTCATGGAAGGTTTTCTTCTGATAGCCGACGTCCAGCGAGGTGCGCAGCCGGTCGCCGCGATAATCAAGACCGACCGAGGCCGCCGTGGTGCGTTTTTTCTCGCCGTCAACGCCGGTTTCACCCTCGCGATGCACGGCATTAACCCGCACGCCAAACTGATTGTTATCGCCAAAGCGACGCCCCACGTCCAGCGTTCCGCCAACCTGAGACGAGGAGGTGTAATCGAGGCCCACGCGATTGATCGGCGTATCGTCGGCATGTTTCGGCTCGAGGTTGATCATACCGCCGACGCCGGAACTGGCTGCGCCGTTAACCAGACTGTTCGCGCCTTTGAAGATCTCCACGCGATCGATCAGCGAAGCGTCCATCACCTGGCGCGGCACCACGCCCGGCAGACCGCCGAAGGTCATATCATCGCCGTCGAGAGTGAAACCCCGGATGCGGTAAGTTTCAGCAAAATTGCCGTAACCTTTTACGTTCTGCACGCCCGCATCGTTGCGCACCACATCGGCGATGGTTTGCGCTTGCTGGTCCTGAATCATTTTTGCCGTATAGCCGATGACGTTGAACGGCACGTCCATGGCGTTTTGCTCGCCCAGCATGCCGAGGCGACCGCCGTGGGCAATCTGGCCGTCGAGAAAGGCCGGTACTAAGTCGTTGCCGCCGGGTTTGAATTCACTCTGCGGCGTGGCGGTGACGGTCAGCGTCTGCTGTTCGTTAGCGCCCTGAGGTGCGTTACTGGTGTTAGTGGTAGCAGCCATCACTGGCAAACAACCGGCGCTGACCAGCATGGCCAGCAGCGTCGGTTTCATTCCGGGATTGAAAGGCGTTCTGCGCATGGTTATCCCCTGATGTAAATTATACTGAGAATCATTATTATTGCGGTTTGCGATTATGCGCAGCGTACAGCTAAATGCAAGCGAAATCCGGCGGTGTATCACCGCCAGAGGCATCATCGGGGAGGAAGATTCCCGCCGGGCGACGGGAATGAGGGGTAAACGGAGAGACTCAGGCGTCGCGCCAGCGTTTAAACACCAGTGAGGTGTTGATACCGCCAAAAGCAAAGTTGTTTGACTGGACGTAATCGGTCTGTAGCTGCCGGGGCGCGCCAGTGATGTAATCCAGCTCACCGCATTCGGCGGCGGGCTGCGTCAGATTCAGCGTGGGCGCAAACCAGCCCTCACGCATCATCTCAATACTCATCCAGGCTTCCAGCGCGCCGCAGGCACCCAGCGTGTGACCGAAATAGCTTTTCAGCGAAGAGATGGGTGTACGATTGCCAAAAATTGCTGCCGTCGCCTGGCTTTCGGCAATATCGCCGCGATCGGTGGCGGTACCGTGTGCGTTAATGTAACCAATCTGCGCTGCCGTCACCCCTGCGCTGTCCAGCGCGCGCTGAATACAAATCTGCATGGTTTCACGCTGCGGCTGAGTGATATGGGCCGCGTCACAGTTAGTGTGAAAACCGACCAGCTCCGCATAGATGGTCGCGCCGCGCGCCTGCGCATGTGCCAGCGATTCCAGAATCAGCGTGCCCGCCCCTTCGCCAATCACCAGACCGTCGCGCTGTTGATCGAACGGTGCCGGCGAGGTGTGCGGCGCGTCGTTACGCTGGCTGGTGGCAAACAGCGTATCGAACACGGCGGCTTCCGAGGGGCACAGCTCCTCTGCCCCGCCCGCGACCATCACGGTCTGATAGCCATGGCGAATGGCTTCCCACGCGTAGCCAATCGCCTGGCTGCCAGAAGTGCAGGCGCTGGACGTGGGGATCACGCGACCGCGAAGACCAAAAAACAGTCCGGCGTTGACTGCCGTGGTGTGCGGCATCATCTGCACGTAGGTGGTGCCGGTGATGTTGTTGGTGTGCTTTTCCGTCAGCATGGTGGCGAATTCGCTCACCGGACCGGTGCTGCCGGTCGAAGACCCATAGGCGATGCCGGTTTCACCACTGGTCAGCACCGGATGGTCAATCAGGCCGGCCTGCTCCAGCGCCAGCTCGGTGGCACGCGTCGCCAGCAGTGAGACGCGGCCCATGGCGCGGATGCGTTTACGCGTGTAGTGCGGCGGCAGCGTGAAGTCATCGATCGGCGCGCCCAGCAGCGTGTGCAGGCCATCATAGACTTGCCACTCCGGCATTTTACGTACCGCATTCTGGCCCTGTTTAATGCGCTGCGCCACCGCGCTCCAGCTCTCACCGAAAGCGGTGACGCCGCCCATACCGGTAACCACTACCCGCTGCATCACAACATCCCTCCGTTGATGGAAATCACCTGACGCGTAACGTAGCCAGCGATATCCGACATCAGATAGCTGGCCAGGCCAGCGACTTCGTCTGCCGCGCCCATACGTTTCATCGGAATGATTTTCAGCGCTTCGTCGATTACCTGTGGCTCAAGATCGGTCATGCCGGTATCGATCAAACCTGGCGCGATACAGTTAACGGTGATTTTGCGTTTCGCCAGTTCAATCGCCAGCGCTTTCGTGGCGCCGATGATACCGGCCTTGGCCGCGCTGTAGTTGACCTGTCCGCGGTTGCCCATCATGCCGGATACCGAAGAGAGGGTAATGATGCGTCCGCCCTGGCGCAGGCCGATCATCGGCATGACGCAGGGATGAATCACGTTGTAAAAGCTGTCGAGGTTGGTGTGGATCACGCTGTCCCATTCATCTTCGGTGAGCGCCGGAAAAGCGCCGTCGCGGGTAATGCCCGCATTGCTGATCACACCATAATAAGCCCCGTGCGCGGCGATATCCTGCTCCAGCGCGTTACGCGTGGCTTCCCGCTGTGCCACGTCAAACTGCAGCGTGCGGCCGCGGCCGCCTGCGGCAACGATCTGCGCCAGCGTCTGCTGCGCACCGGCGGCGTCGCGGTGGTAATGCACCACAATATCAAATCCGTCGACGGCCAGACGTAAAGCCATGGCACGGCCAATACCTTTACTGGCCCCGGTTACTAATACGCTGCGGGTCATCACTCGGTTCCTTGTTGCGCTAATCGGGTTAATTCGTCGTCGTCGGGCTGGTAGGTGTTCAGTCGTCCGCTGGCCAGCAGGCTGGTGCCGCAGCGGATCTCGCCCTCAAAACTGCCCAGCTTGTCATCGCGCATCAGCAGGTGCATCTCAATCTGCAACTCACTGTGTGCCGCGAAGGTGGACGCACTGGCACGATAGCCGCGCCCGCCCAGCAGCATGCCGGGGCGGATATCACTGGCACCGCGCTGGCGGGCATGAAAGCCGGACCAGACGCCCACGGTCTGCGCCATGATCTCGACGCCAAACCACGCCGGCAGCTCGCCCTGCGGCGTGAGAAACGGTGCCAGCACGCCATGCGGGCTCACCGTGACCGCACAGACAACGCTGTCTGGCGTGACGTCAAGCACGCGCTCAAGCAGCAGCAGCGGCGCGCGGTGCGGCAGGTAATCGCCCACCGGCAAAAAATCATTCATGCGAAGATCCTACAATCAGGCAGGTATTGTTCCCGCCAAAGGCAAATGAGTTGGAGGCAATCACCGGGCGCGCCAGCGGCTGTGCCACCGTCAGCAGTCCACAGGGCGGCAGCGTACTATCCTGCGTCGCGTGCGAAAAATCCTGCGGCGGCAGCGACAACTGTTGCTGGATAATCAGGGCCGCCAGCGCGGCTTCGGTGGCGCCTGCTGCGCCTAACGTGTGGCCGGTGAGGTGCTTAGTGGAACTGCATGGCACGGCATCGCCAAACAGGCGGTGAATCACCGCCGCTTCAACCTGATCGTTGAGCGGCGTGGCGGTACCGTGCAGATTGATATAGCCCACCTCGTGCGGCTGCAAACCGGCCTGCTGCAGCGCCATGCGCATGGCGGCTTCCGCGCCCACGCCCTGCGGATGCGGCGCTGACATGTGCCAGGCATCTGACGATTCACCGCAACCCAGCAGCGCCAGCGGCTGCGGCTCGCGCGTCAGCAGCAGCAGCGCCGCCGCTTCGCCAATAGAAATACCGTCGCGTCCGGCGCTGAACGGTGCGCAGTGATGTTCCGACAGCGAATCGAGGCTGGCAAAGCCGTTAATCGGCATGCGGCTGAGCGAGTCCGCACCGCCCACCAGCGCTACGTCGGCCAGACCGGCAGCAATCAGCCGCGCCCCGCTGATGATGGCGCGCGCGCTGGAGGAGCAGGCCGTAGAAATCGTGTACGCCGGGCCATCCAGCTGCAGATAGTGCGCCAGAAAGCGCGACGGATCGCCCAGTTCCTGCATCCGGTAGTCATAACCGGCATGGCCGCCGTCCGTCTGCCGATCGCCCTCATCCACGCCGGAAGTACTGGTGCCCAGCACGATGGCCACACGGGCGCGACCATAGCGCGTAATCGCCTCATCCAGCGCTGGCTGGCACTGCTGCAGCGCCGCCAGCAGCAATCGATTGTTGCGCGTATCATGCGCCGCCAGTTCAGCCGGTACCGGCGGCAGCGCGCCCGGCACTTCACCCAGCCAGCAGCGCTTGCCCTGCGCTAACCAGCCGTCACGCGGCTGCATGCCGGGCGCTGTGCCCTGCTGTAGCTGGGCGGCAATCTGCGCCAGGCTGCTGCCCAGCGCATTGACCATGCCAAAAGCCGACAGGTAAATCATGAGGAGGCGTCCAGATGCTGGATGTGAATCTGATAGCCAAAGGCGCGCTGATCAACGCTAATCGGCTCACGCTGTTCCCCGCGCTGCAGATAATGAATCAGGCTGATCAGCTGGCCGGAGGCATCGCGCAATTCGCGCCGGTCGCCCACATCGCGCAGCGTCCAGCCGGAGGGCAATTGCGGCTGCCACGCGCTGACCGGCCAGTAGCTCAGCATAATATCGGCCAGCACCTGGCTGGCTGGCGGCAGGTCGGGCAGCGCCATCATCTGCTGGGTATGAATCCCCTGTTGATCGTAAGTGACGCGGAATAGCCGGATGCCAAGCGACGACAGCCCGGCCAGCGAGATCTGCTGCGCATCCGCGCTGAGCAGCACCAGCAATGACTGGGTTTTGCCCTTCACGCGGCCGGTCAGCAACTGCTGCTGCTGAAAGCCGGGCGAAATGCCCGGTGCCGGCAGCGTGACGCGCACGCCGGGTTTGAGCCAGGCCGTGGGTCGGCTGGACTCGTCATGGTGAGACGCACACCCGCTCAGCAGCAGGCTGAGCGCCAGCAGTAACGCACCCATTCTCATCGTGATTTCCTTTTTCCGCCCGCCAGCGCCAGCGGCGCCAGTAAAAATGCACAAAAAATTCCGCTGCACAGCACGGTACCAAAACTGCTGATAGCGCTGGTGCTGCTGAATACCAGCATGCCCAGCGTCAGCAGCGTGGTCATCATCGCCAGCGTCACCGCCAGCATCGACGTCAGCGGCGTGCCGCGCGGATTACTGAAAAACAGCGTGTAATTGATGCCAATGCCCAGCACCAGAATCAGCGCCAGCAGCGCAAACAGATTCAGACTGGCACCCAGCCAGCCGAGCGTGGCCAGCGCGGCCGCCAGCGACAGCCATGACGGCAGCGCGCTGCGCAGCCCGGCTTTGAGGCCAAGGCGCAGGGTGTAGCTGACGGTGATCAGCAGCAGCGCCAGCGCCAGCAGGCCGCTTAGCAGCGTGCGCCAGAAGCCAAACAGCTCATCGTAACGGGCCTTGCGATCAACCCAGCTCACACCTGCCTGCGCTGTCGCCAGCTTTTGCAGCGCGGCACTGTTCTGCACGCCGCTCACCGGGACCAGCACGCTGCTGCGTCCGTCAGGCAGCGAAAGCCACAGCAGCCGCCAGCCTTCACTCAGCGGACTCGCCAGCCACGCCTGCACGCTGACCGGCATCGGCTGCAGACTGGCCTGCGCCGGACGAATACCGGCCTGTTGCAGACGCGCCATGATGGTCGGGGCCGCCTGCTGTAACAGCGCGACATCCTGCTGCTGCTGTTCCAGCGTGCTGAGCGGCAGCAGGCGATAGCTCGCCAGCCAGCCCTGCTGCTGCGCGCGCTGCAGTTCGGGCGCCAGCGCATTAAGCCGCTGCAACACCTGCTGCTCGTTATCACCCCAGACGACAAACCAGGTTTGATCGGCCTGTTGCCCGGTGAGCTGCGCCAGCTGGCGATCCTGCGCCAGCAGCTGCGCCGGCGCGCTCTGCAGATGAGCAATATTATCGTCGACGCGCAGCTGTAAGATGCCGCTCAGCGCGTAAAGGGCTACCAGCAGCGGTAACCCGACGCGCAGCCCGCGCTGGCGGCGCCACGCGGCCAGCCAGCGCGCCAGCCACACCATCGCTGGCACCGGTCGCACCGGCAGGCCGCGCACCAGCCACGGATAGAAACAGATCACCGTCAGGCACGAGGCGCTCAGGCCGCTGGCGGCAAATACCGCCAGCTGGCGCAGCCCGGGAAACGGTGCCAGCAACATCAGCAGCCAGGCGATCGCCGTGGTGCCCAGCGCCAGCAGCAGCGTACCGCGCACTTTATGCAGACTCTGCCACGGTGTGGCGTGCTCACCGTGCACCATGCGTTCCGTCAGGTAGTACAGCGTATAATCGGCCGAGATGCCGACAATACTGAGACTCATCACCAGCGTGGTGAGATGCAGCTCACCAAAAAACAGCAGCGTGAACACGGTGCCGGCCATCGCCCCGATGGCTACCGACAGCGCGCTCAGCGCCAGCGGCCGCAGTGAGCGAAACACCAGCCACACCAGCAACAGCAAACCGCCCAGCGTCACGCTGCCCAGCGTGGCAACATCATGCTGCGCGCGCTGGCTGGCATCGTCGCCGAACAGCACCGTGCCGCGCGTCAGCAGCTGCGCCTGCGGCCAGCGCTGTTTCAACTGCTGCTCAAGCTGATGCAGCGCGCTGACCAGCTGATGGCTCTGCGCCATGCTGAAGGCGTTATGTACCAGTTCGCCGTGCAGAAAATACCAGCGGCGCTGCTGCGCATCGCTGACCGTCAGCCAGCCGTTGTGCAGCACCATTTTGCTGGCGTTCTGCTGCAGCGCCAGCTGCGCGCCACGCACCAGCAGCAGCGGGTCACCGGCAAGCTCTTTGCTGCTCACCCCGGCAAACGCCGAAAACAGCTGCGCCAGAATCCAGTCGGCCTGCGCGCCGCCGCCGTGCTGCAGTCGCGCACGCGTCAGCGGATCGATCAGCCCGTTGCGATGCTGATAAGCAAAGCTTCCCCAGCGCTGCAGCTGATCATCATCCAGCGCGCCGCTGACCTCACTGAGCATCGGCAGTGCCCGGAGCTGCGCCTGCCACCACGCGGCGGCGGCGTCACCGTCTGCACCAGGCGCACTCACCAGCCACACCAGCTGGCGGTCGAGCCGCTGCATAAACCCCTGCTGAATCTCTGCCGGCGCCTGGCCAAGATTCTGCTGCGGCAGGAGAGCCAGCACGCTGCTGTTAATGTGGCTGCGCGGCAGTAACCAGGCCAGCGCCAGCATCAGCAGCAGACAGACGGCCAGCCAGGCGCGCGCGGCAAAAATCTCACTGCGCTGCGGCAAAACGGGCTCGCTCTTCATCAGTCAGTTGGCAGGGCTGCGTACGGGTATCGCTCAGAGTGATTTCCGTTTTATCGCCCTGGCGGTCATCCAGCGTAATGCGGTTGAGATACGCCGCGCCCTGCAGATCGATGCGGTTGAAGATCTTATTCAGCGGTGCCGCTTTCGGCGTCAGGCTCAGCTGCCAGCCGTCGCCACCATCATCGCGGAAATCGAGCACAAAATTCTCGCGCAGTACCTGCTCATCCGCCTGGAACAGCGCGCGCAGCAGATGGTTAAACTGGAACATTTGCGGATTGCTGTCTGCGGTGATCACCTGCGGCGGCTGGCCGCTCATGCTTTGCACCATGCGGTGATCATCCAGAATCAGCGTCATCGGGAACGGTGTCGCCTGGTGCCACCACAGCCCCTGCTGCTGAGCAATCAACAGCTGGCCGCGCGACACCAGCGGCTGTGCCATGCCAGCGATGCTGCGCACCTGAACAAAGTTGGCGCGAATCACCGGCTGGCTGGCAAAGCGCTGCTGTAGCTGTTCCAGCGTCACCGCGCTGGCGCTGGCGCTGAGCAGCGTCAGCAGCAGGCAGACCAGACGAATCATGATGACACCCCCAAACGCTGCAGCAGAATATCTGGCGAGACAAAGCACATCTCCTGCGTGCTGGCGCTGACCGCCACCTGCAGCGTGTGCGCTTTGGTGGTCACCTGCCCGGCAGCGTTACGGATGACATAATCGATGCGCAGCCGGTTCTCATATTCGCTGATGCTGGCTTCAACACGAATGGCCTCTTCACAGCGCAGCGGCAGGCGGTATTTAACCCGGGTATCGACCACCGGCCAGACGTAGCCGCTGGCGCTCATCTCTGCATAGCTGTAGTTAATACTGCGCAGCAGCGCTTCACGCGCCACTTCGAAGTAGCGGAAATAGTTGCCGTGCCACACCACGCCCATCGGATCGCAGTCATGAAACGAGACCACCCGTTCAATCTCCGCGCGCCAGCTTGCGTCACGCATCGCGTTGCTCCTCTTCGGGCAGAGCCCAGAAATCGTAAAAGTTAAACCAGTCCAGCGGTGCCAGCAGGGCATGATGCTGCAGGCGCGCAGCGTAGCGATCGACCGCCGCCTGCAGCGCCTGCTGTCGCCCATTGCGCGGCAGCGGTAAAGGATCGGCAAAGGCCTCGCAGTGCACGCGCAGTTTGCCCTGCTGGCGCAGCGCGAACATCAGCAGCACAGGACAGCGCAGCGCCGCCGCCAGCACAAAGGGTCCCTGCGGGAACGGTGCCGGTTGGCCCATAAATTCACTCCACACCACGCGCCGTTCGCCGCCGCGCTGACGCTGCACGGCGGTGCGGTCGCCAACAATGGCCACCCACTCACCGGCATCCAGCTTTTGCTGCAGTAAAATTGCGGTGTCCGGGCCGATATCACTGACCGGCAGCAGATTGACGCCCGCCTGCGGCGCAATGCTCTCCAGCACCGCGCGGAAGCGCTGGGCGTTGTCGGTGAACACCAGCGCGTTGATCACCAGACCGCTGACCTGCTTCGCCATCGCCCGGCAGGCTTCGATATCGCCCAGATGCGAGGCGAGAATCAGCTGGCCTTTGCCTTCAGCGGCGCGAATCACCGTTTCCGCACCGGGCGCGAAGTCGATATCGCGTCCCCATTGCAGGTCACCGCGCCAGCTGGCGACTTTATCCAGCATGCTGTTGCCAAAACGCAGGAAGTGGCGATAGCTGCTGAGCGGCCGCGGCAGCGTAATCTGCTGTTGATGCGCCACGGCCTGTACGCGCGTCAGCCACTGCTGCGACGCCGACCGCGCCGCGCGACCGCTGAGCCAGTACACCGCCACCACTGGCCACAGCAGCAGAATAAACGGCAGGCGGCCGGCACGCTGGTACAGCCACAGCATAAAGCGCAGCCCCCACTGGCCGCGGCGCTCTGGCGTCGCTGCCCAGTGCGCCTGCTGATGCCGGCGGGATAGCAGCTGCGGGATGCGTGGCAGCATGCCAAAGAACAGACGGGTGTGCATCCACGAGATACGCAGGTTGTCGTGCAGCGCGTCAAAGTGTGAGACGCCGCTCGGCGGATAGGTCACGCGCGTGCGGATAAACCGGCTCGGCGTGCCCTGCCAGTAGAGGCGCACCATGATCTCGGTGTCAAAATCCATGCGCTGGCCAATAGCGCGGCGATCGCACAGCTCAAGCGACGCTGCCAGCGGATAGACGCGGAAACCGCACATGCTGTCTTTCAGCGAGAACGACAGCGTTTCCACCCATACCCAGAAATGGGTGATGTAGCGTCCATAGAGCCGGGATTTCGGGATTGAGGCATCGTACTGCGGCTGGCCGGAAATCAGGCAGTGCGGATAGCGTTCGGCCTCTGCCAGCATGCGCGGTGTGTCCTCCACCTGATGCTGTCCGTCGGCGTCCAGCTGCAGCGCATGACTAAAGCCCACGGCTGCGGCGGCGCGCAGTCCGGCAATCACCGCCGCTCCCTTACCCTGGTTGTGCGGCAGCGTCAGCACCCGGAGCTGCGGCGCATCCAGCGCAGCGATGTGCTGTTTGGTCCGGGCATCGCTGCCGTCGTCGACCACGATCACCGGCAGGTTGAACGGGGCCAGCCGCGCCAGCACCGACGCCAGCATGGCACCGTGGTTGTAGCAGGGAATCAGCACGCAGGGCGCAAAAGAGGCACTCAGCACAGGCGAATCTTCCCGCTGCTGGCGACCTCAGCCTGCGCACCGCGCAGCAGCGCGTAGCGAAAACTCAGCAGCGACTTTTCCGGCAGCCACTGCAACTGCAGCTCCAGCTGCGCATCCGGCGGCACCGGCTGCTGGAATTTGATGTTTTCAATTGAGGCAAAGCTCTTACCCGGCGCGAGGCGCGTCAGGCCGTAGTGCAGTACCCAGTCAAGCTGCGCCACTCCTGGCAGAATCGGCAGCGTAGGGAAGTGACCGCGAAACCACAGCAGGTCGGCAGCCGCCAGCAGGCGCAGGGTGAGCGTGTCGTCCTGCTGTTGCGCGTCTAATTCAACCGGTAACATCAAACAGTTCCTCTATCTGCGGCCATGCGCGTTTGCTCTGCGCGGTGACCGGAATTGCCGTCACCACCCGCCAGTAGCGCGGCATGGCAACCGGCTCCAGCCAGGGTTGCAGCGCGCGTTTCCATTGTTGTTTACGCTGGTGCAGCGTGGCGGCGTCTGGCAGCTGCGGCAGCGCCAGCACCACCGCGATGGCATGGCGGCCGTGACGCTGAATCGCCAGCGCGGCGGCATCTTCCACACCAGGCAGCGCCAGCAGGCGACGCTCTACTTCGCTCAGCGACACGCGCTTGTCTTCAATTTTCACCACCCGATCCTGGCGCCCTGCCAGCTGAAACTGGCCCGACGGCTGCTGCACGATACGATCGTCCAGCGCACAGCCCGCGCGGCTCTCCAGCAGATCGGAGAAGACCTGCCAGCGCTGCGGCGCGATCTCGCGCAGCGAAACGTGGGGGAAACACTGCCACAGCGCAGCGTCATCGCTGGCCCGGCGCCACGCGATCACTCCGGTTTCGGTACTGCCATAAATTTCATCCACCGCGCAGTCCAGCGTTTGCTGCGCGCGTTGCGCATCCGCGCCCGGCAGCGCGCCGCCCGCGGAGACAATCAGCGCGCAGGATGGCGGCGACAGCGTGGCGTCCAGCCGGCGCAGAAATGCCGGGCTGCTGATGAAGGCATAGCGGCGATCGGCACGCTGATCGGCCAGCTGCTCGCCATAAAAGATCTGCTGCGCGGCGAACGGCAGGCCGAGCGCCATCGGCAGAATAATGCGAAAACTCAGGCCATACAGATGCTGATGGCTTACCGAGGCAATGACGTGACACGCCTGCAGACGCGTGCCCCACAGATCGGCCAGCCACTGAGCTTCCAGATCCATGGCGCGCAGTGATTTGACCACGCGACGCGGCGTTCCGGTTGAGCCGGAGGTGAACAGCACCAGACTCGCCTGCGCCGCCATCTCTGGCAGCGCGCCCTGCGCCAGCGCGCCGTCCCAGCGTAGCTGTGGCAGTGTGACCGCCAGCGGCATATCGCTGATCACGCCATCAAGACTGTCGTGCATCTCTTCCAGCTGCGCTGCGCGGCAGTGGCCAGGGATGACCGGCGTTTTACCGGCGTACCAGCTCGCCAGCAGCGCCACAGTAAAGTGGTAACTGTTGTCAAAGCACAGCGCCCAGCGTGCGCCAGGCTGCGCCTGTAGCTGATGGGTTAAGCCCAGCACCTGCTGCCGCATCTGCGCCAGCGTATGCAGCTGTTGCCCCTGCCAGGCGACGAGACGATCGGCGCCGTGCAGCCAGTCGCGAATCGCCACGGCCTTCATGCGTGTTTCCTCATGCGCTGACGCAGCAGCCATTCGCCGCCCATCAGCGCGCCCATCAGCACATAGCTGATGCACCCGTTCCAGAGTGTCCATAGCCGGATATGACTCAGCAGGCAGGTAGTCAGGGCCACGCTGCCGTTGAAAATAAAAAACCCGCACCACACCTGCGTCACGCGTCGGGTATAACGAACGGCACGCGGCGGCAGCTGAGGTTCACGCAGGCGCGCCAGGCGCTCTACCAGCGGCATCGGGCTGAACAGCGACGCGGCGAACAGCAGAAGCAACAGGCCATTCACCACCACCGGATACCACAGCAGCAGATGCTGCGCCCGCAACACGATACTGGCGAGAGACAGCAGGCAGCCGATCAGCGCCAGCAGCAGCAGCGTGCGGTTCAGCGCGCCCTGCGCCTGACGCAGGCTCCAGATGCGCGCCGCAAACACCAGCGCCAGCAGCACCAGCACGCCGCGCCACTGCGGGTGAGTCAGCGCCAGCCATACCAGCAATGGCCAGGCGATCAGCGCCAGCGCGTTCAGCAGCTGCAACAGCCTGTGCATGGCGTTTATCAGGCCTGGTCGCGCATCAGCTGGTCGACGGCGTCAACCACGTCCTGTACGGTGCGCACCGCGCGGAAGGCTTCTGGCTTGATCTTACGCCCGGTGCGTTTTTGCAGATGCACCACCATGTCAACCGCATCAATACTGTCGAGTTCGAGATCTTCATACAGGCGAGCGTCCGGGCGAATCTCGTCCGGATCAATTTCGAACAGCGTAGTCAGCAGCGTCGCCACTTCCTGGTAAATATCTTGTTTATTCATGTCGACGGTTCTCAGGCTTGCTGTTGTTCAACAAAAGCGGCCAGCGTGGCCACGGAAAAAAAGTGCGCCCGCAGCGTTTCGCTCTCGGCGGAGAGCTGCACGCCGAAGCGGTTTTTCACCGCCAGTCCCAGCTCCAGCGCATCGATCGAGTCGAGCCCCAGCCCTTCGCCAAACAGCGGTGCGTCGCTATCGATATCATCCGGACTGATATCTTCCAGATTCAGCGTGTCGATAATCATGGTTTTGATGTCGTCAATCAGTGCTTGCATAACTTACTTTGTCTCTTCAGGCACCAGCGCCTGTTGCAAATAACGCGTCAAACGGCGCGCGGCCAGCGGCTGCGCATCCTCATCCGCTTCGTGAAAGGCGTGGCTGGCAATACGCGATTGTACGCGTACCGTAAAAACCGGTTTAACCAGCGGAATCTGATACCAGCGGCTTTGCTTGTCGAGCATACGCTGGGTACAGGTGATATGAATCACGCGCAGATCGCATCCGGCGCGCACCGCAATATTTGCCGCACCGCGCTGCAGTTGCAGCGGCTGGCCGTAGCGGGTGCGCGTCCCTTCGGGGAAAATCAGAATGGTATCGCCGCGTGCCAGCCGCTGCTGGCTATCCGGCAGTAGCGTCTCCGCCTCGCTGTTAATCAGGTAATCGGCTGATTTAATAACGCCGCGGAAGAAAATGTTGTGCTGCAGGTCGGCCTTCACCAGGCAATCCATCTCGGGTAACAGCGAGGCGATCATCACGTAATCGATCAGCGACGGATGGTTAGCGACAATCAGGCAGCCGCGATCCTGACGCAGCGCTTCTGCGCCCAGCATCTGATAGTCATACACGCCGACAAAACGGCAGAAGCGCAGAAAGCAGCGAAAGCTCCATGCAATGCTGCGGCGCGCGATCTGCCGCCGGCGCAGACCGTCACGCTGAATCAGCAGCAGCAGGTTGAACCAGATCAGCGACAGCAACAGACCGCCAATGCTGAACAGGCTAAAGCAAAGCGCGGTCATCACCAGCCGCCAGTAATAGTTGCCACCGCGCCGCTGGCGCATCGGCATAGCGTTATCCGCCATGAGCACGCTCCCAGCGCCACTGATGACGCTCGCCGGCCAGGGTGAAATCCGCCGTCTCGCTCAGCATTGCATGCAGAAACTGCAGGCTCTGCGGCAGCGCATCGGGCTGAGCGCGGGCGGCGGTCGCCGTACAGCGCCACGCTTCGCCGGCGCGCAGCAGCAGCGCAACCGCGTAGGGTGCATTAAAAGTAGCGATCTCCGGCAGCCACGGGCGGTAGTAGTCGGGCACCAGCCCGTCAAAATCCACCAGCAGCACCTGCTGGTAACCGGCCTGATGCAGCGTGGTAACCTCAAGCAGGCCCTGCTGGAAGCTGTCGATACCGGCAGAAATTGACGATGACACCAATGGCTGACGTGCGGCGATGGTCAGGCTGCCGACCGCCGAGTTGTGCACCGACATCGCGAAGTCGGTGGGGGATAGCGGCTGGCCGTCCGCGAGCGTACGCAGAATACGCAGATTGCGTTCCAGTTCGCCATGGCGGCTGGTAAACACCACGGCGTCAACCGACTGTCGGGCCAGCAGCGCAAGGCCGCACTCAACGGCGGCGCGACTGCCGGGGCTGAGACGACGGGCAGTCATCATCGGTAAAAACTGAGGTTTGACGATAGCCAGGCAGGCATCCAGTACCCGCGCGTGTTGCGCCCAGCGCTGCCAGTCGTCGGCGCTGCTGTGGCCCGGCGCGATGGCATGCCAGTCAACAAGGGAGTAAGCGAGTTTCATACCTGCATTCTTTCTTCAGCCTCAGGGATGGTCAGATTTTCGCTGCACGGCATCCCTTCCCTGCTCTCTATTCCAGTCATCCGCCTCACGCGGATGTCGCCGAGTTCTCAGGCGGACATCGGGTCCGCCTGTTTCTATTTCGGCAGCGTGCCGGCTAACTTTACGATTAACTGTTAGCGGCGCGCGTGATGACTTATTTTACCGCCTGCACCGCCAGACGGGTCTGGATGCCCTGGTTCAGGTTCTGAATCCAGCGGTTGTAGTTACGGTGAATCTGGCCACTGCCTGCTTTCAGATTGGTGCTGCTGACGTAATCAATGCGGTAGCTGTTAACAGTGTAGGTGATACGGATGTTCGCCGTGTGGCCGCGTTCTGCCAGCAGACCATTCATCACGCCCGGACCCGCCGGTGAGATCACCCAGTGATTGGCCGCGCCAGCTTCCACGATAGCGCGCTGCATCTGCTGATCGCTGTAGCTCTGTGCGACCGTCTGGCTGACGTTCTGGATCGGTGCCGTGCGCGATGCACAGCCGGTGATTAATACCGTTGCAACCAGCAGTGCCAGCGTGGCTTTTTTATTCATCATTTCCTTTTCTTCCCCTGTCATGGCAAGCCGCGCAACCACGCGGCCGTGCAGGCAACAACCCCTGCATAGTTCCGTTCAGACTGTGTAAAGCGCCGCGGATAATACCACTAATTGTAAAGACAAGTAAAAAAAAGCATGAACCACTTAAGTTCGGGCTGGTGCTGTTGTGAAAGCGGGGTGAACGGGCTTAAGACGTCATTTATAACCGCAGCCAGGCGGCTGCGGCGTGATGATCAACCCTGCCAGCCGCCACCAAGGGCGCGGTAGAGATCGATTTGCGCCAGCAGCAGCGTGTTTTTCACCGCCACAATATTCAACTGGGTGCTGAACAGCGTGCGCTGCGCATCAAGCTCATCGAGATAGGACGCATAGCCATTCTGATAACGGTTGCGCGCAATCCGCCACGCCTCGGCAACGTAGCGCTCCTGCGCCTGCAGTTCCGTCAGCTGCTGCTGGCTGCGCGTAATGGCATCCAGCGCGTTATCCACCTCGGCAAAGGCGTTGCGCACCACCCTTTCGTAGCCGTACAGCGCCTGGTTGCGCGATGCCATCGCCACATCCACCTGTGCGGTCAGCGCTTCGCGGTTGAGCAGCGGTGCCAGCACGCTGCCGCCGATGCTCCACAGGCGGAACGGATTATCCAGCAGATCGTGTAGCTGGCTGCTCTGCAGCGTGCCGGACGCCGTCAGGTTGAGCGATGGCAGCAGCTGTGCCTGTGCCGCCGCCAGCGACGCGTCGCTCGCCAGCAGCAGGCGCTGCGCCTGGACAATGTCAGGCCGGCGATTCAGCAGCTGCGACGGCAGCAGCGCCGGCAGTGCGTGGGGTCGCAGCTGGTCGAACTGGCTGCTGCGCGCGATCTGGCGCGGATTCATGCCAACCAGAATGCTGAGCGCGTTCTCCTGCTGGGCGATCTGATGCTGCAGCTGCGGAATTTGCGCTTTCGCCGTCTGATACTCCGACGCCGCCTGCATCCATTCCAGCCGCGAGGTATAGCCGGTTTCGAACTGACGCTGCGCCAGGTTCAGCGAGTTCTGTCGCGTTTCCAGCGTGGCCTCGGTGACGCGCAGCTGCTCGTCGAGCGCGCACAGGCTGAGGTAACCGGACGCGACCGAACTGGCCACCGTCAGCTCGGCTGCCGAGGCCGCCGCACGCTGCGCCGCCAGCGTGGCTTCCGCCGCGCGGATGCTGTTGCTGCGGCTGCCCCATAAGTCGACCTCATAATTCGCCTGCAGCAGTCCCTGAAATACCGCACTTTCGTACGGCTGACCGGTCGCCGCTGACAGCGCACGCTGATGGGTTGCCGCCACGCCCGCCGACAGCGTCGGGAAGTTGTCGCCCTGCGCAGCGCGCAGCTCGGCGCGATACTGATCGACGCGCGACCGGGCAATGAGAATATCGCTGTTGTGCTGCAGCGCCTGGTTCACCAGCCAGTTGAGGCGATCATCACCAAAGCTGCGCCACCACTGCGCTTCCGGCGCGGCGGCGGGCCCGACCTGCTGGCGCCAGCCGGGCGGAATCGGCAGCGACGACGGCGCCTGCTCCACTTCGCGGGCGCAGCCGGTCAGCAGCAGCGCGATGAGCACCGCGAGTAACGGCCGCTTCATAACGCATCCCGGTGTGGTTCGGCGGCGGTATCAATGTCGACTTCCACCGACATCCCCGGCCGCAGCTGCTGCAGTTCATCACCAAGAATTTTGATGCGCACCGGGATACGCTGGGCGATTTTCACGAAGTTACCGGTGGCGTTATCTGGCGAGATGGCGCTGAACTCAGATCCGGCGGCGGGCGAGATAAACTCAACGCGGCCGTCAAAGCGCTTGCCGTCCAGCGCATCAACGCGGATCGACACCGGCAGACCGGGGCGCACGCGCGCCAGCTGGGTTTCCTTCAGGTTGGCAATCACCCATTTATTATCCGGCACCACCGAGGTCAGCCGCGTGCCGGCAGTAACGTAGGTGCCTTTGCGCACCGACAGCTGACCGAGCTGGCCGCTGTCCGGCGCGATAATGCGCGTGTTGTCCAGATCGATATTGGCCAGCTCCAGTGCCGCCTGTGCGCTGGCTACGTCGCCGGCCAGCGCCGCGCGGTTAACGATGGTGGTTTGCAGATTCTGCTGCGAGACCGCCACCTGCGCCGCCGCCTGGCGCAGCTGGGCCTGCGCCTGCGCATTGGCTGCGCGCGCGGCATCACGCTCGCGTACCGACAGCGAGCCATCCGCCGCCAGATTTTCCACCCGCTTCAAATCGAGACTGCTTTTCAGCGCCTGCGCTTTGGCATTCTCCAGCGCGGCTTTATTGCTGACGATAGTGGCTTCCGCACTCTTCTGCTGCTGCTGGTTGTTATTCTGCGCGGCGATCTTCATCGCCAGCTGTGCCTGCGCCTGATGCACGCGCTGGCGATAGATACGATCGTCAATGGTCATGAGCAGCTGTCCTTTGCGCACCGGCTGTAAATCAACCACCTCAACGTTCGTCAGGTAGCCGCTGACCTGCGGGCTGATAAAGGTCACCTGGCCGCGCACGTAGGCGTTTTCCGTTGACTGGATGGTGCTGGTAAAGGGCCACAGCTGCCAGGCGTATAAAATCACCAGCACGCCCACGATGGCGATACCGCTCCCGGCGGCGATAGAGAGAATGCGTCGGCGGTTGGTGCGCTCGCGCTCCGCAGCCTGTAGATCGTCCTGTTGACTCATGGGGTCTCCGTTCGGTTTGCTGGCGCAGCCTGCTGCTGTTGCTCAGTCAGATTATGTAGCGCCTGGCGCCAGTTAAGATAACGCAGCCGCGTCAGGCGCCACAGCACCCACATCAGCGTTATCATTGCCAGCGCGGCGGTCAGTAAATAGGTATCGTTATAAGCCAGCACGTTGGCCTGCAGCGTGGCCACGGTTTGCAGCTGACTGCTGCTCTGCGCGCTGAGCAGGCCGCTGTCCGCCAGCTGGCTGCGAAACAGCGCGCTGTACTGGCTGAGGCGATCCACCACATTGGGATCGAGCAGCGACAGCTGATCGCCCAGCAGGCTGGAGTGATATTTTTCGCGCCACGTCTGGAAGGTGCCAAGAATGGCAGAGCCAATCAGCCCGCCAAGATTCTGGCTCATGCCAAACAGCACGACAAAACTCACCAGATTTTTCGGCTGAGTCACCACGCCGCCGATGCCAAGCAGCATCGCTGGCCCAAGGAAAAAAGCACTGCTGAAACCGAGCAGAAACTGGCTGAAGTAGAGATTGCTGGCACGCGTCAGCGGGCTGGATTGCGCATCCATCAGCGAGGCGACAATCATTACGGCCAGCGAGACCACGATTGGCCAGCTCAGATGGTTGGGTTTAATGGTCAGCGCGCTGGCAATCATGCCGCAGATTACGCCCGCAATGATCGCCAGCGCCAGCCCGCGCATCTGATCGTTGAGCAGGCCCAGCTGCTGCAGAAAACCCACCGCGCCGGTATTCTGCTCGGCCAGCACGATGCGCATCATGATCATCACGATGCCGAGCCGCACGATCATGCCATTGCTCAGCCAGCGGGTGTTAATCAGCGGGTTAGCGCGGTTATGCTCCAGCACCACCGCCGCGACAATCAGTACCAGCGCCAGCGCCAGACAGACGCCGAGCCAGGGTGTGCTGAACCACCACTCAATGCGGCCGAGCGACAGCACGCCGCACAATAACGCCATGCCCGGTGCCAGCAGCATAAAGGTGACGAAATCGAGCTTTTCGAACGCTTTGATACGGTCGCCCGGCGGCAGCTTGACCACCAGCACGCAGCCCAGCGCAATCATCGCCAGGCCCAGCTCAAACAGATAGAGGCCGCGCCACTCCTCCAGCTGCAGCAGCTCGCTGGAGAACAGCCGCGCCAGCGGAATCGCCAGCTGTGAAGCGGTGATGCCAATCACCAGCGCTTTGAGACGGTGCTTCGCCGGCCAGGCCTGAATCTGATAATAGATACCCAGCGAGCTGAGCGCCGCGCCCACCATACCGTGCGCGGTACGCACGATAATCGCCGAGCTGAGATCGTTCGCGAGGATGTGAAAAAACGCCACGATGACGTACAGCACCAGAAAGGCTTCGGTAAACAGCCGCAGACCAAACTGCTGGCGGAACTTCACCAGCAACAGATTAATGGAGATATTGCCCATCACGTAGACCGCCGGCAGCCAGGCAATTTCGTTGCTGTATGCGGCGAAGGTGCCCTGCAGATTGGTGAGGTTGGCGGTCACCAGCGCATTACTCAGCGCGCCGGTAATGGAGATCAGCAGGCCGATCAGGCCAAACGCGATGCGTTTCGATGGCGCATGCAGCGGTGTCGAGGGCGATCCCGGCAGCATCGGCTTTTCGTGCGGCAGCCATTCGCGGGGGGCGTACGGGTTACGTTTCGCCACGGCTATACGTTTCCTAAGCGTTCAAGCAGCTGCTGCAACACGTTTTCGGTCACTGCCAGCGCGGCGGGATCGATATCGGCCAGCAGCTGGGCGCGCAGCGCATCCGCCTGCGTTTTTACCGTAGCGAACGCCTCGCCGCCCTGCTCGGTTAACACCAGCAGGCGCTTGCGACGATCTTCCTTTGGCTGCACCCGTGCCAGCAGCTGCTGTTTCACCAGCCGATCGACCAGCGGCACCACACTGGCTTCCTCCAGCCCCAATAGCTGTGCCAGCGCCTTTTGCGTCGGCGGTTCACTGGCGGTCGCTACGCTGGCAATTGCCAGCCAGCTACTCATACTCAAACCGCTCTCTTTCAGGCGACGATCAACCGCCAGCCGCCACGCATGGGCAGTAAGATGCAACAGACGGGAGAACGGTTGTGGATGGTCAGTCAAAGCGTAGCGGCCTAATGGTTAGAGTTCTAACTAAATGGGAGGGTTATTATAAGCTAAGCGACGTGCGAATGAAAAGTTTGCTTACATCAGCAAATTTAGTCGTGCTGCGCGAAGATTACCAGTTTCACTTAAGTCGCGGAAAGGCCCGATCAGGTCGTGTGTACAGCTTGCCTGTATAACTTTTTTCGGCAAAATACCCTATAATATTGAGTAAATTAGCCTGATAAGCACGAAATGCACAAGCCGCCGCTTGTACAGATTAGGGGTTACTGTATAACTTTAGCCGCCATGAATCGGTTAACGATTCGGTAACGAATGATGCAGTTGCGTCGCCTCTGAAGGTGTTGTGGATTTCCACCTTCAGAGGTGTCTTTTTGTGTTGGGTGGTGAGTCAGGTTTTTCGCGCCTGTCCGCGCGGAAATATTTCTTCCTGGTTGTGCTGGCCGCTGGGCCATCAGCCAATCTTAAGGGCTTACACATGCAAAATGCCGTCAATAGCAGTGATGTCCTCGCTGACAATTTCAAACAGGCCGTTAACAGTGAAACCAATGAGATGGAAGTCTTAGGCCATCTGATTGCTGAAATCCTGCACAGCGGTATGCCGGTGACCAATAAGGCGATTATTGCCGCCCTGATTGGCCGGCTGGAGCAGGAAGCCGATGTCGTCCAGCTGGATGTCTACCGTCACCTGCTGGAACTGGTGGTTCACCAGACTCCGGATGATTTTTCGCTGTAGCCGCAGCGGATTCCAGGGATGGAATCAACCTTATCGCCCCGTTTTACTGGCGCCTCGCGTCATCCCCCGGTAACATCGCCAGCGTTAACTTTTCCATTAAATATTGCTATGCCGTGACGGCATGCGCATCCAATAAAAGAGCCTGCAACAGATGAGTCAAACTGCCGATCGCCCCGCTGCCACAGCGAGCGACATCACGGTCGCACGTGTGCTGCGTTCCCCCTCTCTTTTCACCCGCGAGTGCCTGGCCGGGGTGATTACCGCCCTGGCGCTGATACCGGAAGTGATTTCGTTTTCCGTGATTGCCGGCGTCGACCCTAAAGTCAGCCTTGTCGCTTCGGTGGTGCTGTGCCTGACGCTGTCGATTCTGGGAGGGCGGCCAGCGATGGTCACCGCGGCGGCCGGTTCCGTCGCGCTGGTGATCGGGCCGATGGTGCACGCGCATGGCGTGGAGTACATTCTGCCAGCGGTGATCCTCGGCGGTATGATTCAAATCATTTTCGGCCTTGCCGGGCTGTCGCGCATGATGCGCTATATTCCGCGCTCGGTGATGATCGGCTTCGTTAACGCGCTGGGCATACTGATTTTCTTTGCGCAGGTGCCGCACGTCTGGGGCCAGTCGGGTCTGGTGTGGCTGCTGTTCGCCGCCACGCTGGCCATCGTGCTGCTGCTGCCCAAAGTGCTTAAAAGCGTGCCTTCGCCGCTGGTGGCTATCGTGGCTGTCACCGCTGTCGCGCTGCTGCTGGGCTATCGCGTGCCCAACGTCGGCGATGAAGGGCCAATGCGCGCCGGCCTGCCGGATTTCAATACCCTGCTGGTGCCGCTTAATCTGCAGACGCTGCAGATTGTCTGGCCCACCGCGCTGTCGGTCGCCTTCGTCGGCCTGATGGAATCCCTGCTGACCGCCAAACTGGTGGATGACATGACCGATACGCCTTCCGGCAAGCGGCGTGAATCCTGGGCGCTGGGCGTCGGCAATATTCTGGCAGGCTTTTACGGTGGTATCGCCGGCTGCGCGATGATCGGCCAGACCATTGTTAACGTTGAGCTGGGCAAGGCGCGTACCCGGGTGTCCACCGTGGCCGCGGCGCTGGTGCTGCTGTTGCTGGTCACCGGTCTGAGCCAGATCATGGCGCAGATTCCGATGGTGGTGCTGGCGGGCATTATGATGGTAGTCGCGGTGAAAACCGTGAACTGGCACAGCCTGCAGCCGGCCACGCTGAAACGCATGCCGTGGTCGGAAACGCTGGTGATGGTGCTGACCGTCGCCGTCACGGTGTGGACCGGTAACCTCGCGCTTGGCGTGCTGGTGGGCGTGATGCTGGCCATGATGCTGTTTGCCCGCCGCATCGCTCACGTGATCCACGCCGAACGTCAGCTGAGTGACGATGGCCAGCAGGTGCACTACACGGTGCGTGGCCCGCTGTTTTTCGCCAGCAGCAACGATCTGTTTGAGCATTTTGACTACGGCCACGATCCGCAGCGCGTCACCATCGATTTGACCCACGCGCAGATTTGGGATGCTTCCAGCGTGGCGGCGCTCGACGCTATTGAGTACCGCTACCAGCGGCACGGCGCCAGCGTCACCTTCACCGGCCTGGATAACCGCAGCAGCGATTTCCGCGATCGCCTCAGCGGCAATCTCGGCTAGATGTGCGATCGGGACGCCCGCCGCGGGCGTCCTGTTCGGCATTATTTTACCAGGGCAAACAGATCATTGAGCGATTCGCTCATGGTTGGGTGGGTAAAAATCTGGTCACGCAGCACGCTATACGGCAGCCCGGCATCCATTACCGTTTTCACGACGTTAATGACTTCATGCGAGTCCGCTGCCAGCAGCGCCACGCCGAGAATCTGCTGGCTGCCATTATCAACCACGGCTTTCAGCATGCCACGGGTGTCGTCAACAACGCGCGCACGCGGAATCGCGGCAACCGGCAGTGTCACCACCTGAATATCCCTCCCCTGCGCGCGCGCCTGCGCTTCAGTCAAACCAATGCGTGATAACACAGGCGTCATAAACACGGAATACGGGATGTTAATGCGGTCTTCGGTGGTGCGCGTGCCCTTGCCCAGCAACTGATCGTAAACGATGCGGAAATCATCAAGCGAAATATAGGTAAACTGTGGCCCGCCGGTAACATCGCCCAGCGCCCAGATATGATCCACAGAGGTTTTAAGCTGTTTATCGACACGCACCGCGCCGCGCGCATCGGTCACTACTCCCGCGTTTTCCAGTTTCAGTGCCTTCGTCGCCGGGCGACGGCCCGTGGCGACCAGCAGCACATCGACTTCACGATCGCCCTGTGCGGTATGCAGCGTCACGCTGTCGCGACCGCTGGTAACACGCTGTAATGCAGTGTTGAGCTCGAGCTTAACGCCCTGCTCCTGCAGGATCCTGGCTATCGCCGCACTGATATCATCATCTTCCCGCGCCAGAAATTGCGGTGCACTTTCAAACAACGTCACTTCGCTACCAAAACCGGCAAACATGGAAGCAAACTCAACGCCAATATAACCGCCGCCAAGGATCCCCAGCCGCTGCGGTAGTTGCGTTAAATTCAGGATCCCGCTGCTGTCAACCACGCGCGGTCCGGCAACTAAGCCTTCCATTGCGGGAAACACCGCTTCGGCACCGCTATTGATAAAAATTCGCTCAGCATGAATCTGGCTGACCTGCTGTGAGGAGGTGATTTTCAGCGTGTGGGCATCCACAAATTCCGCCTCACCATCAATGACATCGACCTTCCCAATAGCGGCCAGGTTGAGATAATTCTTCTCACGCAACAATTCTACTACTGCCGCTTTGCGCTGCATGGCCTCGCTGAAACTGGCATGATGTTGCACATCGTGTACCAGTGCTTTCGTTGGGATACAGCCAACATTAATGCAGGTGCCACCATACATTACGCGGGATTTTTCGATGATCGCGACACGCCATCCGGCGCGCCCCAGTGCCGCCGCCAGTGTTTTACCTGCTTTACCAAATCCGATGATTGCTGCCTGATAATGGTTCATGATGTTCTCCATGAGCGTCAAAAATAGTCATCACCCAAAGCTTACGGTTTGCTGCCGCGCCGTATTTCGCCGCAACGCTGGTATTTTTGTCTTTGCGTCTGAATCAAGCGGGCAGTTCAGGGAAAAGGGAAAAAACAGATGGATCCATTGAGTCAACTGCTGCTGCTGCATAACCCGCAGGGCAGCATAGATAAGAACTGCGTGCTGAGCGGTGAGTGGCAACTGCCGCACAGCGCCGGGCACCTGTGCGCAGTGCGCTGGCATACGGTCACAGGTGGCCCGGTCATGCTGGATATGCCCGTCACTGCGGGTGTCGAACTCCCTGCTGGCAGCGTCATATTTTTGCCGCAAAACGCCGCGCATCGTATTTATCAGCGCCATACGCAGCCAACCCAACTGGTATGCGGCCTGCTGGAACTCCCCGCGTCGGCGCATGCTTTCCTCACCGCCCTGCCCGAAGTGCTAATGCTGGCCCCCGAACCCACAAGCAGCGATGGGCGCTGGCTGGCTGCGGTGCTGCCGTTCATCACCCAGAGTGCGGGCGCACTGCCAACTGCTGGTGATGCCGCACTTCGCAGCCAGCAGATTGGCAGCCTGTTCACACTGGCGGTGCGCCATGGGCTCTCAACTCACGCAGCGCACCCCGGCTTACTCTCCCTGGCTCTGCATCCACGACTTGGCCCTTTAATCACCCAACTGTGCGCCGCGCCGGAAAGGCCGTGGACGGTAGAAGCCATGGCTCAGCAAGTGTTTATGTCCCGCGCTTCCTTCGCGCTGCTGTTCCGCCAGCTCAGCGCTACCACGCCGCTGGCCGTGCTCACCGCCCTTCGTCTGCAGCTGGCCGCTCAGCGACTGGCGCGCGAAACAGCCCCGTTAATCAACATCGCTCTGGCCGTCGGCTACGCCAGCGAATCATCCTTTCACAAAGCGTTTGTCCGTGAGTTTGGCTGCACACCGGGAGAATACCGACGTCGTGTTGAAACGCTGGCGCAGGACCGCTAAGAGTAAAGAAGAAAACTGTACGCGCTTCGCTTGCGTAAAGGCGGATTCGTGGCTTTGCTTATTTCTCAGTGCGTTAACGATTACGCGGTTCGTAACAGGAGGAGAGCAGGATGAGTGGTTTGATGAAGGCAGCCTTAGCGGCACTGACATTGGTTACCCTGGCCGGCTGTATGCAACACAGCGATGCGGTGGGCAGTGACGGACGTCCGCACGCACCCAGCAAGCAGTCAGTACCTGGCGCCAGCGAAGGCGAAGGCCCGGTCGGCCAGCCACAGGATTGAGATTAGCGGGACAGACGTTATGTCCCGTTTTTATTTGACTGCCAGACGTCGGCCCCATGAATTCCGACATAAGTGAAGTCATGGTTAACGAACTGGATCGTCTGTTAATCGATGTAAAAGCCCTTAACTTCCCCAGTAATCTCGCTGCTAATTGGCAAATCCCGATTGCGATTGCCCACTTCAAGAGATGGCGGATAAATCAGAATTTTATTCCGGCCAGCTGATCATCTCCTCCAGCTGCCTGAGAATGTCCGGGAAGTAACTCTCATTAATAGCCAGTTCGCCCTTTATCTGAACGCTATCAGCATGGTCTTCCGGACGAAGAACATATTCAATAATCACGATATCATCACCCGTGACCTTACTCAGAACCATATTGAGCTGGTTGAGCTGGTTGCGAAAACTAAAAGATTCAATTTCATGGCGGGCCATTACCGCCTTGTAGTATCGAGAAAATGTTGCGCGCAGCTCCCTCAGTTCGCCGACGGTAAACTCAGTTTGAAACTGCACCTTCACTCCGCTGACGGAAAACTCCACATAAGACTTAATCCAGTCCCAGACGTGATTAACCGGATCGGTTTCGTTATCAACAACACGCTCAAAGGGTGAGATGGTGAAGACGAATCCTTCATTTCTAAAATCAAGCATGCGTGCTTTCCTGCCGGTTAATCAAAATATTTAAAATGGGTGATCGTCCAGTCTGACTCTCGCACCACAACCTCAAGAGTGTATTTTTTATACTCGGTTATGTTTAGCTTGCGATTGAGTTTATACATCTCAGTTTCATAGCGAAACATCCCTTCGCCTTAAAGGGATCCGCCATTCCCTGCACCAGATACGGGCGAGCATGCCATGAGGTGAGCGACGCCACAATGCACCACTTCCACCGTCATTTCTGGCATGGTTTACTGACCATATAAATGTAAAACCGACCGCTGCACGTGGTCGAAAAAGCAGGATGGTTCAAACGGTTAGCGGGCAGAGGAAGACCGTTTGATATTATGAAGTGATATTAGGAAAAATTTTCAGGCACAAAAAAACCGCCCTTGGGCGGTCACGACATTGCTACTTATTGCTTTGATTTTATTCGGTATTAAATATGGTGCCCGGGGCGGGACTTGAACCCGCACGACCATAAGCCGAGGGATTTTAAATCCCTTGTGTCTACCGATTTCACCACCCGGGCAGGGTGTAAACTGGAGGCGCGTCCCGGAGTCGAACCGAGGTGGACGGATTTGCAATCCGCTGCATGGCCACTCTGCCAACGCGCCTTTTAATCTGAGGTGCAAGCCGTCTGCGACGTATTGCAATATCTGGAGCGGGAAACGAGACTCGAACTCGCGACCCCGACCTTGGCAAGGTCGTGCTCTACCAACTGAGCTATTCCCGCATTTGCTTATACTTCACCGAACTTGCTGATTTTATTCAGCTTCTTGCAGCCTTGCTGCCGTTCGATGCGATGCATTCTACTTATCTGACGCAACGAGTCAATAGAATTATCCACACACTGCGTCCGTTTGCTGCTTTTTAAATCGCATCGATCAGCTATCGAGCAAATCGCCGCGTGCCGCGCTTAAATACTGGAACATTGACCAGAAAGTCAGCACCGCTGCGATGTACAACGCCACCACGCCAACGCCTACTACGGTCGCGTCCGGACGCCACAGCAGCGCCACCAGCGACAGCATCTGCGCCGTGGTCTTCACTTTGCCAATCCACGACACCGCCACGCTACTGCGCTTGCCAATCTCCGCCATCCACTCACGTAAGGCCGAGATAATGATTTCACGCGCGATCATGGTGGCGGCCGGCAGCGTGATCCACCAGGCGTGGAAATACTCGGCGACCAGCACCAGCGCCATCGCCACCATCACTTTGTCAGCGACCGGATCGAGAAAGGCACCAAAACGTGTTGTCTGCTTCCAGCGACGCGCGAGGAAGCCATCAAACCAGTCAGTGACCGCAGCAATGACAAACAGCAGCGCCGTCGCGAAGGGAGCCCAGTGAAATGGCAGATAGAACGCCAGCACGAAGAACGGGATCAGAACAACTCGAAACAGGGTAAGACACGTCGGAATGTTAAATTGCATATGCCAGTAACTGTCTGGTGTGAGTAGGATTTAACGTATGTTCCTACATTGCCCACCCTGTTTCAATGTTAGTGTTTCAGCGAGTAGTAGATTTTTTCCGCCAGGGCGAAGGAGATACCCGGTACTTTAGCGATCTCATCGACGCTGGCATTCATCAGCGGTTGCAGGCCGCCCATGTACTTCAGCAGCTGCTGACGCCGTTTGGGTCCGACGCCTTCAATGCTCTCCAGCGCGCTGGTGTTCTTCACTTTGGCGCGTTTTTTCCGGTGGCCCGAAATTGCGTGATTGTGAGCGTCGTCACGAATGTGCTGGATAACATGCAGCGCCGGCGAGTCCGGCGGCAGCGAAACGCCCTCGCCTTCCGCCGCAAAGAACAGCGTTTCCAGGCCGGCTTTACGGTCGCTGCCTTTTGCCACGCCGAGCAGAATCGGCCGGTTTTTATCCCATGGCACATCCAGTTCCGCAAACACCTGCTGCGCCTGCGCCAGCTGCCCTTTACCGCCATCGATCAGGATCACATCCGGGATCTTTTCCGGTTCCAGCGCCTTGCCGTAACGACGGCGCAACACCTGATTCATCGCCGCGTAGTCATCACCGGGGGTAATGCCTTCAATGTTGTAGCGGCGATAGTCAGCGCGCAGCGGGCCGTCACGGTTGAACACCACGCAGGACGCGATGGTCTGTTCGCCCATGGTGTGGCTGATGTCGAAACACTCCATGCGGTTAATCTGCTCCAGTTTGAGGAACGCCGCCAGCGCCGCCAGACGCTGCTGGATGGTCGAGTGCTGCGCCAGCCGCGTCGTCAGCGCCGTGGCGGCATTGGTGCGCGCCAGCTTCAAATAGCGCGCGCGGTCGCCGCGCGGTTTGCTCTGAATGCTGACTTTGCGCCCGGCCAGTTCGCTCAGCGATGCGGCCAGCAGTTCCCGCTCAGGCAGATTGAAGTCCAGCAGGATGTCCGCCGGTAAGGTACGCGCTTCGCTGCCCTGCAGATAAAACTGTCCGACAAACGTCTGCACCACTTCGGTGAGTTCCGTGTCCGCCGGCACCTTCGGGAAATAGCTGCGGCTGCCCAGCACTTTGCCCTGCCGGATAAACAGCACGTGCAGACAGGCCATGCCGGCGTCATAGGCCACGCCCATCACGTCGAGATCATCGCCCTGATTGGAGACGAACTGTTTCTCCGTAATCCGCCGCACCGCCTGAATCTGGTCCCGCAGGCGCGCCGCCTCCTCGAAGCGCAGGCCCACGCTGGCCTGCTCCATACGCTGCACCAGCTGATTAATTACCTGATCGTCTTTACCGGCCAGAAACAGCCGCACATAGTCGGTTTGCTGCGCATATTCCTCTTCGCTCACCAGGCCGGCGACGCAGGGGCCGAGGCAACGGCCAATCTGATACTGCAGGCACGGACGCGAGCGGTTGCGGTAGACGCTGTTCTCGCACTGGCGAATCGGAAACACCTTTTGCAGCAGCGCCAGGGTTTCACGCACCGCATAGCCGTTGGGAAACGGACCAAAGTATTCGCCTTTGGCGTGTTTGGCACCGCGGTGCATCGCCAGGCGCGGATGCGGATCGCCGCTAAGGAAAATATAGGGGTACGACTTATCATCGCGCAGCAGCACGTTGTAGCGCGGCTGATACAACTTGATGTAGTTGTGCTCCAGCAGCAGCGCTTCGGTCTCCGTATGGGTGACCGTGACATCAATATTATGGATGTTGCTGACCAGCACTTCGGTCTTACGGCTTCCCACCTGCGTGCGGAAATAGCTGCTCAGGCGTTTTTTAAGGTCTTTGGCTTTACCAACATAGATCACCGTGCCTGTCGCGTCATACATGCGGTAGACGCCGGGCTGACTGGTCACGGTGCTGAGAAAGGCTTTAGGATTGAAAACGTCACTCACTACTGATTAACGGCTCCGCATTGAACAGGCCATGGCGTATGGCCAGATGCGTTAACTCTACGTCACCACTGATGTTCAACTTGCTGAACATGCGATAGCGATAGCTATTAACGGTTTTCGGGCTCAGGTTAAGCTGCTCGGAAATCTCCGTCACCTTTTGCCCTCGGGTAATCATCAGCATAATCTGCAATTCCCTTTCCGACAAACAGCTGAACGGTGATTCGGCGCGCTGCGGCTCAATCTGGCTCAGCGCCATCTGCTGAGCGATATCAGAGGCGATGTAACGCTGACCGGCGTGCACCGAGCGAATGGCGCTGACCACTTCCTGCGGCGCCGCCCCTTTGCTGAGATAACCTGCCGCACCGGCCTGCATGACTTTCGCTGGCAGGGGATTTTCGGTGTGGATAGTCAGCATGATGATGCGGATATCCGGATTGAAGCGCACGATTTTGCGCGTCGCCTCCAGTCCGCCAATGCCGGGCATGTTCATGTCCATCAGCACCACATCCACAGGATGTGTGCGGCACCATTTTACCGCATCCTCACCACAGGCCACTTCCCCGGCAATCACCAGTCCCTTCATATCTTCCAGTATGCGACGAATACCGGCGCGTACCAGTTCATGGTCATCAACAAGAAGCAGGCTGATCAACGGGACGTACTCCGCAGGTTAGTGGGGGAAAATATATTTCAGGGGCGTTATCTTACCGGGTTTCGCGTGGAAAGAACATCAGGGGCGCCAGATAAATCTCAAAACCAATGACCCATGTCAAATAGCAGGCAGCGGTGATTGTTTTTTTTAGCTGATGCAATACCATACTGGAATAAAATTGTTAAAATGTGACTAATATCATTAAGTTATAATTTATAACCCGCCTTCGCTTCTTCCCGCCGGCAGCACCTAAAAATAATCTTTCCGTGGAAGTTTTTTGCGCACAAAAAATAACGAACGGCGCAATTAATTAACCGTCTGCGCGCGGGTCGATGATGTGGCCTAAATTCTTCCATCAAGCGTATGATATACTCTGTTTTTTATGCACGGGAAGAATGTGTGCGCACAAGGTCATTCCACAAAGGAGATAATGATGAGTGATGAAGATTTCGTAACATCGCGCGATACCCAGGCGCTGGCGGATGAAGTCGCCTGCCTGAAAATGATGGTGACGCTGATCCTGAAAGGTATGGGCCAGGCTGATGCCGGTAAGGTGATCATCAACATGGAGCGCTACGTTCAGTCCGCGCTGGCCGATAAACCGCAGGCCGAAGTGTTCAGCAACACCATCCGCCAGATTAAAACCGCCTACCGTCAGTAAGCGGCGTGCCCTGCGCATCCTGCGCGGGGCGTTAGCTGTGTGACTGCCAGTTGACCGACACGCCCAGCGAGGGCAGCACTTCTTCCGGACTGAAGCGACGCGTGCCGCGATACTTCTCCGCCAGCGCCGGCTGCTGCACCGGAATACGAATGGCAAACAGATTGTCTTCTGACTGAATCAGTCCCGGCGAGAGCGGCTCGTACACCACCTGATGCTGCTCAAACATTTTCTCCAGCATCGGCGTGGCCGAACTGATCAAATACTCCATCCCGCTCAGCTCAGCCAGCTGTACCGAATGCCATAAGATGTTCAGCGGCAGTTCGGCATCCACTTCAAGGCGGGCCGAATAGCGCGACATTTCCCACACTTTTTGCTGATCAAAAGGCAGCACCATGCCTTCCGGCACTTCCGGCTCGTGCCACGGTAACAGACGTGCGCAGCCACAAATGCCCTGACGCGCAGTCCAGGCAATCAGCCAGGTGACATCGGAACGATCGAAGCGATCGTACTCCTGTCCCGGCGTGCTGAGTCGCGGCGGAATTGACCAGCCCTCGCCACGCGCAAAGACGCTGTAACGATAGGTGCCCAACTCGGCCAGCAAAGAGGACGGCATATCCTTTAGCTGTGTTTGAATTATTTTCATCATGCGCCCCTGACATCCCCATGTTTGCAATGATTTATTAAGCGCCAGCCTGGCGGAGTTTCCGGCGCAGGGTAGACAACTGACTGCGGCTTAGGAACTACTAAAATTAGTAGTTGCCTTTTCGCTATATCAGGCCGATGGCTGCGGCATAACAGGCAATCTGCGTTTTATTGGAAACATTAAAACGCTTTTGCATATTCTTTTGGTGAAAATTTACCGTGTGTTCAGAAATAGCCAGAATGAGGGAAATTTCGGCTGAGGTTTTCCCCTCCGCTGTCCATTTCAATATTTCCAGCTCGCGCTGACTAAAATCATTCGATAACACCACCATTGAGCCGTCATTCAGACGGTCCAGCACACGCAAACTCAGTTCCGCCAGGAAGTGCAGTTGCACCTCCAGCTCAACGCGTCTGTGCTGGGTCTGGCTGGGTTGTTGCGATGCTATAGATAATATACCAATGGCACGATTTAGCGCCATTGCCGAGCATGAAAAGCCACTTACCAGCCCTGCTGCATTGGCTTCTGCCCATAAATTGCCTGCGCCGGTAAATAAATCACGCGTCCACTCTACGCCGCGACCGGGCTGCTGGCAGAGCATTAACACCGGATCCACCGCATAGTAATTTTCACTCTCGTAGCGTTTCACCCAGCTCTGCGGATAGGTGCTAAAGAGAAAAATACGCGGTCGGGTAAAAGGCACTGGATGCTGTACCAAAAAGGCAAAAGCATCAAATCCAAGGGCCTCAACATGTTTTTGCAGCAGCGATTTCAATTGCAGCACTTCGGAAAGCGCCTGAAATTCTTTTTCAGTTTCGCCTCGCCAGACGAAATAATTATCGATGGTCATTATTGCCCTGGCGCTGTTTCACGCCTTATTCATAGCAGGATATCTGTGCCGATTAATGTAAAAAACAAATTAACCAGAGAAAAAATATTGATTGAAACCAGAGCGGCATTGCGGGCAAAAAGTGATAACTACCTTGTTGTCAATATGTTACCCAAATGAGAAATTAAACTATGGTGCGTTTGCCAGCGGCACCATCAGGATGATAAGTCGTGCGAATCAGAATAAGATTTTTCTGAAGAGTTTTCAATCGTCCTGTTGATTAAACGCCAGACTTCGCAGATAAAACATTCGCCTCATCATTAATCGCTATTATCTTTGCCATTCCCCTTTTTTATACCGCCCGTCATAATCTTCCTGCTGATTAAGTCCGCAGCGCGGCTTAATTCCAGTTATTTCTGCAGTGTTTCCCTGCCGTGCCCCTGTGGCAGACATTTCCGGCACCGTCTTTTCCAGCTACGCTTTAGCAGAGGCGCAAGGTGGCAGGCACCAGCATAGCTCCGCAGGCTGGCGCGATTTCAGCAAACTGAGTGGGACTGACTATGTTAAACCAGCTGGCATTACCCTTTCTGGTCGTGGGCATGTGTACCGCCCTGATGATCGCTAAAGATCTGTTGCGTCACCCGCATCCGCTGGCGGTCATGAATATCATCTGGCCGCTCACCGGGCTGTACATGCCGTTTTTCGGCTGGCTGGCATGGTGGTATCTCGGGCGTAAACCGTCACGTCAGCGAAAACTGGCGCTGCTGCTGCCCTCCGGATTAACCGGTTATGCCAGCTGGCAAACCATTTTTATTTCCACCTCGCTCTCTGCCGCCGCCTGTATATTCGGCGACATCATCACCCTGCCAATAGTCACGCTACTCAAGCATTTTGCAATTAGCCCCGCGCTGTGGTTACAGGCGGTTATTTGCGTGATGATTTCGTTACTGGCGGGATTATTTTTTCAGTTTCTGGCCATTCGCCAGCGGGAACAACTTTCTATTGTCCGTACGTTATTATTAGCGCTGAAAACAGAAACCTTTCCGCTGCTGATTTATCAAACGGGAATCTTTATCTTTATGACGCTGGCCCTAAAATATGTGCTTAATCAACAGCTCAATCCCCTGCTCAGCGCCTTCTGGTTTATGTTACAGCTGGCGATGCTCACCGGATTTATTTTCTCCTGGCCGGCAAATCATTTCCTCATCAAACGCGGATTAAACCCGGCGGTGTAGTTTAGCGACAAAAGCCTGCGCCGCGCATGCCAAGGTGGAAATGGCTGGCATGCGCCGCATTGTAATCCGGCCCCAGCGCATTACCGAAGCTGGCACAGCCGTTGCGCCATAACGCGTGCAAACCGGCAGCGGCCTGCGGCGGTTGCTGCCAGTTTTTGCCTACCTGTAGCCAGCGCCCATCCGCCAGCTGAAAGCCCGTGATGTCCCACGCCTCCGCCGTCGCATGTTCACTGCGGCGTCCTTCCTGGCGGTGATAAATATTGCGGCAGGCGTAACTGCCAACATGCGCGATGCGGCGCAGCGGCGAGGTAATGCCGGCCTGCTGCAGCGCCGCATTGCTGCGTGTGACATACAGCGTGCTGGCCACCGCCATCGGACAGCTGGCAAGAAAACTGCTGCTCAGCGTGACCTCACCGAAGCGGCTGATGCGCAGCGGTTGATCAATCGGACAATCGCCCTGCAGCGGCGGCACCTCACGGAAACTGACTCTGCCCTGCGCGCTGGCCGCGCGCATCACCGCCAGACACGCGGCCGGATCGCTGCTCAGCCGCTGCAGCTTATAGCGCGTCATCCAGCCCGGCGGATCGGTAACCTGGAGCGGTATAAACGGATTCCACTGTGGCGGCAGATGCGTTTTCAGCCAGGGTAAACTCCACCAGCCGCACAGGGCCAGCAGCACTATCGCGAGCAATGCGCGCACGCTGCCTCACTTTTTCCGGGTTCATCGAAATGACAAGTGTAGAACCCTGCGCAGCGCTGCGTGGTGCAAGCGGCTCATTTGCAGAACATTTACGCAAAATGACGGCACGGCGCGCCATGTAAATATTTACTGACACGGTAAAGCACGCAAAAGGGCACAAAGGTTTAAAAACCATTACCGAGAGTGGCCGCCTTTCCTCTATCTTATGCCCTCTTGCCCTGTGCAACAGCACGTTATTCAACAGCCAGCAGAGCTGACACAACATCAAGACAGGAAAGATATTTTTATGGTTGATCAATCTAAAGCGGCGCCCATTGAGGCCGAACAGCCGGAAAAACTCCGGCGCAACCTGCATAATCGTCACATCCAGCTTATCGCCATCGGCGGTGCCATTGGCACCGGTCTGTTCATGGGCTCCGGTAAAACCATCAGCCTGGCGGGTCCGTCGATCATCTTCGTTTATATGATCATCGGTTTTATGCTGTTCTTTGTGATGCGCGCCATGGGTGAGCTGCTGCTCTCCAACCTTGAGTACAAATCCTTCAGCGACTTTGCCGCCGACCTGCTCGGTCCGTGGGCCGGTTATTTCACCGGCTGGACTTACTGGTTCTGCTGGGTGGTGACCGGTATCGCCGACGTGGTGGCGATCAGCGCCTATTTCCAGCTGTGGTTCCCGGACTTCTCGATCTGGATGAGCGCGCTGCTGTGCGTGTTTGTTTTCCTTGCCCTGAACATCGCCACGGTGAAACTGTTTGGCGAGATGGAGTTCTGGTTCGCCATTATCAAAATCGTCGCCATCGTGGCGTTAATCATCACCGGTATTGTGCTGGTTAGCCTGCACTACCCTTCGCCGAACGGAAGCCACGCGGCGCTGAGCAATATCTGGGATCACGGCGGCATGTTCCCGAAAGGGCTGAGCGGTTTCTTTGCCGGCTTCCAGATTGCGGTGTTTGCCTTTGTCGGCATTGAACTGGTGGGCACGGCGGCGGCGGAGACCAAAGATCCGCATAAAGTTCTGCCGCGTGCCATCAATGCGATCCCGCTGCGCATCATCATGTTCTACGTGCTGGCGCTGCTGGTGATCATGGCGGTGACGCCGTGGAACCAGGTCATGCCGGATCGCAGTCCATTCGTTGAAATGTTTGTGCTGATTGGCCTGCCGGCCGCTGCCAGCATCGTTAACTTTGTGGTGCTGACCTCCGCGGCCTCCTCAGCCAACAGCGGCATCTTCTCCACCAGCCGCATGCTGTATGGCCTGGCGGAACAGGGCGTGGCGCATAAAGCGTTTGGCCGTCTCTCGGCGCGCGCGGTGCCGACCACCGGCCTGTTCTTCTCCTGCCTGTGTCTGCTGGCGGGCGTGGCGTTGATCTACCTGATTCCGGATGTGATGACGGTCTTCACCATGGTGACCACGGTTTCGGCGATTCTGTTTATGTTTGTCTGGACCATTATCCTGTGCAGCTATCTGGCCTACCGCAAACAGCATCCGCAGCGTCATGCGGCGTCACGCTTCAAAATGCCACTCGGCAAGCTGATGTGCTGGGTGTGCATGGCTTTCTTTGCCTTTGTGCTGGTGCTGCTGACGCTGCAGGAAGATACCCGCCAGGCGCTGATGGTGACGCCACTGTGGTTTGTGGTGCTGACCATGGGCTGGCTGCTACGCCGGCGTAAAGCCTGATCCACCTAAACGAAAAGGCCCGGTTATCCGGGCCTTTTTCGTTATAAGCGTTCAGTGAATTTGTGCCACGCCTGCGCCAGCGACGGCCGCAGCGAGTCTTCCCGCTGTGGTGCTGCTGCCGGCGCTGCGGCGGGACCGAGATTAAAGGTAAAGGTGTAATCCGGCTCTTCCCCCATGCGCAAATCCACGATCAGCGTGTCATTGCCCTGCTGGCGCATGGCATAAAATCCATGGCTGAACCACGCAACGCGTTCGGCGTGCCACTGGCCTTTAAACGGCGCAAAAAGCGCGGGATGGCGATCGTACCAGCGGATCTGTAAGGGACGATCGGGCGACAGCAGCGACCACCAGGCTTCCCCGTAACGCTGCGGCGTGATAATTACCGTGCGCCACACCAGCGTGTTGAACGCGGTGGGCGTCACCAGCAGTTGCTGCGGCTGCACGGCCTGCTGCGTCAGCTGGTGCTCAATATGCCGGGTAGCAACACTCTGCGCCACCATACTCCAGCCCAGGTACAGCGTGCTGATGAGCAATCCGGCCTGATTCCAGCGCAGCCCGCACGCATCCCGCCGCCACAGTGCGACGATCAGGGCGATCAGCAGCGGCAGCGTGTAGAGCGGATCGATGATGAACATGCTGCCGATGGCGAACGGGTAATCGGTCAGCGGCAGCCCGAGCTGCGTGCCGTACACCGTGGTCAGGTCCAGCAGCGGATGCGTGATCAATGCCAGCCAGATGGCGAGGCACCAGGCGCGCCAGTGCTGCCGGCTGCGCGTCGCGCCAGCCACCAGCCAGCCAAATAACGGTGCCACCAGCGTCAGCCACAGCAGCGCGTGGCTCTCGGTGCGGTGCAGCGTCATGTTGCGAATGGCATCGCCGTGGTCGATAAACACGTCGAGGTCTGGCAACGTGCCCGCGACCGCCCCCGCCAGCGCCGCCTGCCACAGCGGCACACGTTTGCCCATTACGGCCACGGTCACCGCCGCGCCCAGCGTTAGTTGTGATAGCGAATCCATGCACTCTCCTGGTCAGCCACGGGGATCAGCGCACGCGGATCCCTTCAATAATCATGCGCTGAACGTTATCCAGCGTCTGGGCAAAAAATTCCGCATCGTTTAGCGTCTGGCCGGTGATGGCTTCCACCTGGGACGCGAAATCAGCGTAGTGCTGCGTGGTCGCCCATAGCAGAAAGAACAGATGCTGCGGCTGCACGCCGGCAATACGCCCTTCGGCGATCCACTGTTCGATAATCGCCGCTTTGTCATCCACCAGCGCTTTTAAATCCCCCGCCAGCTCGCCCTTCAGCAGCGGCGCGCCCTGCAGCATCTCCAGACAGAACAGGCGCGATGCCTGCGGATGGTCACGCGACACTTCCAGCTTGAGACGAATATAGTTGCGGATGGCCACCAGCGGATCCTGGTCATGACGCAGCGCACGCAGCGGCGCCAGCCACACATCAAGAATCTCTTTCAGTACCGCCACATACAGCACTTCTTTTGACGGATAGTAGTACAGCAGGTTGGTTTTTGAGACGTCCGCGCGCTCAGCCACTTTATCCAGACTGGTGCCGTGAATGCCAAACTGCGAGAAGAAGGCCAATGCCGCTTCCAGAATAGCTGCCCGTTTCGCCGCAACGGCCCGCGATCGGCGTCCTGGCTTTTTTTCATCGCTTTTCACACTGTTACCTCTTCCATCCTGCGAAATCGCATCATAACAAACGCCCTGTTTCCTGCCTAATGCTGTGCCCTGCACCTTTTTCGCTCAGGTGACGCATGAAAAACGTGCAATTTGTTTTGACCAGATGGTCTGTTTTGGACCAGTCACTCAGGATTCATTACGTCGCCAATTTTAACTGATTGTTATGTATCACTTTTAAAATTGTGGCACAGGCTTTGCAATTTTGTGATCGAGCGCCGCCCGCAGGATGCGTGCAGGAAGCAACGCAGCGCGTGAAGCAATCCATGTTCAATGCAGAGAGGTTTCACATGAAAATTGGCGTTTTCGTTCCGATTGGCAACAATGGCTGGCTCATCTCCACACATGCCCCGCAATACAAGCCGACCTTTGAGCTCAACAAAGCGATTGTGCTCAAGGCTGAGCACTATCACTTCGACTTTGCCCTGTCGATGATTAAGCTGCGCGGCTTCGGCGGCAAAACCGAATTCTGGGACCACAACCTGGAGTCCTTCACCCTGATGGCCGGGCTGGCCGCGGTGACCTCACGCATTGAAATCTACGCCACCGCCGCCACCCTGACGCTGCCGCCCGCCATCGTGGCGCGCATGGCCGCCACCATCGACTCCATCTCGGGCGGCCGCTTCGGCGTCAATCTGGTGACCGGCTGGCAGAAGCCGGAGTATGAGCAGATGGGGCTGTGGCCGGGCGATGAATATTTTGCCAGCCGCTACAACTACCTGACGGAGTACGTCACGGTGCTGCGCGACCTGTGGGGCACTGGCCAGAGCGACTTCAAAGGTGAGTTCTTCACCATGAACGACTGTCGCGTCAGTCCGCAGCCGCAGAAGCCGATGAAGGTGATTTGCGCCGGGCAAAGTGATGCCGGCATGGCCTTTTCGGCGCAATACGCTGATTACAACTTCTGCTTCGGCAAGGGCGTCAATACCCCGACCGCCTTTGCACCCACCGCCGCACGCATGAAACAGGCCGCGGACAAAACCGGGCGCGACGTCGGTTCCTACGTGCTGTTTATGATTATCGCCGCCGAAAGCGACGAAGCCGCGCGCGCCAAATGGGAACACTACAAAGCCGGCGCAGACGAGGAAGCCCTCGCCTGGCTCACCACGCAGAGCCAGCAGGACACCAAATCCGGCAGTGACACCAATGTGCGCCAGATGGCCGATCCGACCTCTGCCGTCAACATCAATATGGGCACACTGGTCGGTTCCTATGCCAGCGTGGCGCGCATGCTGGATGAAGTGGCGCTGGTGGAAGGCACCGAAGGCGTGCTGCTGACCTTTGATGATTTCCTGCAGGGCATTGAAGATTTTGGTGAACGTATCCAGCCGCTGATGGCGTGCCGCCGCGCGCTGATTGACGCCCACAAGGAGGTTGCATAATGAATACCGTCGTTTGTGCCCACAGCAGCAGCCAGCCTGCAGTGACTCTGCCGGCGCGCCCGGAAGCCATCGCCCTGCCGCCGGCGCAAAGCGCACTGATTGTGGTGGATATGCAGAACGCCTACGCCAGCCAGGGCGGCTATCTCGATCTGGCCGGGTTTGATGTCTCCGCTACCCAGCCGGTTATCGCCCGGATTCATCAGGCGGTCACCGCCGCCCGCGCGGCGGGAATGCAGATCATCTGGTTCCAGAACGGCTGGGATAATCAGTATGTCGAAGCCGGTGACGCCGGTTCGCCTAATTTCCATAAATCCAACGCGCTGAAAACCATGCGTCAGCGGCCGGAGCTGCAAGGCACGCTGCTGGCAAAAGGCGGCTGGGATTATGCGCTGGTGGATGAACTGGTGCCACAAGCCGGCGATATTGTGCTGCCCAAACCGCGCTACAGCGGCTTTTTCAACACGCCGCTCGACAGCATGCTGCGCAGCCGCGGTATTCGTCATCTGGTGTTTACCGGCATTGCCACCAACGTCTGCGTGGAATCGACGCTGCGCGACGGCTTTTTCCTCGAGTATTTCGGCGTGGTGCTGGCTGATGCCACCCATCAGGCCGGACCGTCGTTTGCTCAGCAGGCGGCGCTGTTCAACATTGAAACCTTTTTTGGCTGGGTCAGCGATACCGACACCTTCTGCGAGGCGCTGAAGTCATAACCGCCGTTTCACCTGCACGCTTAATAATAAGGACTCTGAGTCATGCCTAAAACAGTGATTATTCCTCCCGGCACCACGACGCCGATCGCTCCGTTTGTACCCGGCACCTTAGCCGATGGCGTGGTGTACGTTTCCGGTACGCTGCCGTTCGATGCCGACAACAACGTGGTGCACGTCGGGGATGCGGCGGCGCAAACCCGCCACGTGCTGGAAACCATCAAAAAAGTGATCGAGACCGCCGGTGGCAGCCTGCAGGACGTCACTTTCAACTCGATTTTCATCACCGACTGGAGCAACTACGCGGCGGTAAACCAGGTATATGCCGACTATTTCCCCGGCGACAAACCGGCGCGCTTCTGTATTCAGTGCGGTCTGGTGAAACCCGATGCGCTGATTGAAATCGCCAGCGTGGCACACATTGGCCGGCAGGAGGCGTAATGCATCTGGACATTCAGGGATTAAGCGCGCCCGACGCGCCGACGCTGGTACTGTCGTCCGGGCTGGGCGGCGTGGCCGCTTTCTGGCAACCGCAGCTGGCGGCACTGACGCCGCACTATCGCGTGGTGACCTACGATCAGCGCGGCACCGGTCGCAGCCCCGATACGCTGCCGGAAGGTTACAGCATGGCGATGATGGCAGCGGAACTGGCCGACGCGCTGGCGGAGCACGGCATCGAACAGTATGACATCGTGGGCCATGCGCTTGGCGGGCTGATTGGCCTGCAGCTGGCGCTCGATTATCCGCAGCGCGTGGGACGCGTGGTGGTGATTAACGGCTGGCTGGCGCTGGATGCCCACACCGAGCGCTGCTTCCAGGTGCGCCAGGATCTGCTGCTCAACGTTGGTGTTGAAGCGTTTGTGCGCGCGCAGCCGCTGTTTCTTTATCCGGCCGAATGGCTGGCACGCCATCAGTCGCGCATCAGCGCGGAGGATGTGCATCACGTGGCGCATTTCCAGGGCATGGAGAACCTGCTGCGGCGTCTGCACGCGCTGAAATCGGCCGATTTCCGTCCGCACGCCTCGCGAATCACCCAGCCGGTGCTGGCGATATGCAGTCAGGATGACCTGCTGGTGCCGTGGAGCTGCTCGCCGCAGCTGGCGCAGGCGCTGCCCAACGGCAGCCTGATTGAGATGCCGTGGGGCGGCCATGCCATGAGCGTGACCGATGCCGACAACTTTAATGCGCTGCTACTGCGCTGGCTGGCGGACACCGCCACGCCGGCTCGCCGCGCCAGCTAATCACGGAGCCGATGATGAGCGTACATGAACTGCCCCTGCTGCCCGAAGTGAGCCAGCAGGCTTTCCGCGATGCCATGTCCGGCCTGGGCGCGGCGGTCAATATCATCACCACTGACGGTCCCGCCGGACGCGCCGGTTTTACCGCCACCGCGGTGTGCAGCGTCAGTGATACGCCGCCGACGCTGCTGGTTTGCCTCAATCGCAACGCGTCGGTGTGGCCCCTCTTCCGCGATAATGGCGTGCTGTGCGTGAACACGCTGGCCGCCGGACAGGAGTCATTGTCGACGCTGTTTGGCGGCAAAACCCCGATGACCGAACGTTTCGCCGCCGCCCGCTGGCACACGCAGCGCAGCGGCGCACCGCTGCTGCAGGGGGCGCTGATGGCGTTCGACTGCACCATCTCGCAGGTCGTCAGCGTGGCGACACACGACATTCTGTTTTGCAACGTGATGGCGCTGGAGCGCCATGATGCCCAGCCCGGTCTGATGTGGTTTGACCGTCGCTACCATGCCCTTTCACGGCAGGACGCCCGCTAACGCCGCACCGTGCGGCCCGGTTCGACCACTACCCTGGAGAAGACGATGGCGAGTTCCTGGTTCCCCCGCTGGCAGAAAAAGTCAGCCATGAGCGATAACGGGCTGATTGCCCCGGACGAAACCCTGCCACTCGGGCAGACGTTCGTGCTGGGCCTGCAGCATGCGGTAGCAATGTTTGGCGCAACGGTGCTGATGCCGCTGCTGATGGGGCTGGATCCCAACCTGGCGATTCTGGTTTCCGGTATCGGCACCCTGCTGTTCTTTGTCATTACCGGTGGTCGCGTGCCGAGTTATCTCGGATCGAGCGCCGCGTTTGTCGGCGTGGTGATCGCCATTACCGGCTTCAACGGTCAGGGGCTCAATCCCAACCTGGCGCTGGCGCTGGGCGGCGTTATTGCCTGCGGCGCGCTCTACACGCTGATTGGCCTGGTGGTGATGAAAGTGGGTACCGGCTGGATTGAACGGTTGATGCCACCGGTGGTAACCGGTGCGGTAGTGATGGCCATCGGCCTTAACCTGGCACCGATTGCGGTGCACAGCGTCTCCGCCTCGATGTTTGATAGCTGGATGGCGGTGATGACGGTGCTGTGCATCGGGCTGGTGGCGGTGTTCACCCGCGGCATGGTGCAGCGGCTGCTGATTCTGGTCGGACTGATTGTCGCCTGGGCACTGTACGCTCTGCTGACCAACGTGATGGGCTTCGGCAAGCCGGTGGATTTCAGCCGCGTGGCCAGCGCCGCGTGGTTTGGTCTGCCGCACACCACCGCGCCAGTATTTGATATGCAGGCAATCGTGATGATCGCACCGGTGGCGATTATTCTGGTGGCAGAGAACCTCGGCCATATTAAAGCGGTGGCGGGCATGACCGGGCGTAATCTCGATCCGTGGATGGGACGCGCGTTCGTCGGCGACGGCCTGGCAACCATGCTGTCTGGTTCCATCGGCGGCAGCGGCGTCACCACCTATGCCGAAAACATTGGCGTGATGGCGGTGACCAAAGTCTACTCCACGCTGGCGTTTGTCGCTGCGGCGCTGATTGCGCTGGTGCTGGGCTTTTCGCCTAAGTTCGGCGCGCTCATCCACACCATTCCCGGCCCGGTGATTGGCGGCGCTTCAATTGTGGTGTTTGGCTTAATCGCCGTGGCGGGCGCGCGCATCTGGGTGCAGAACCACGTCGATTTTAGCCAGAACAGCAATCTGATTATGGTGGCCACCACGCTGGTGCTCGGCGCCGGGGATTTTGCGCTGAAGATCGGCAGCTTTACCCTCGGCGGCATCGGCACGGCCACCTTCGGTGCCATCATCCTCAACGCAATTCTGCAGCGACGCGGTGCCGCGCTGACCCAGCCGGCGGCGCGCCCGCAGCCTTAAGGCTTCTGCGGTGCCTGCTCCGGCACCGCTTTTTTGCGCCGCAGGCGCAGTTCACTGACAATCACCCCGCAGACAATCAGTGCGCCGCCCAGCAGCGCCGCGGCCGGTAACCGTTCGCCGGCAATGCGTCCGACCACACCGGCCCACACCGGCTCGCCGGCATAAATCACTGTGGCGCGCGTCGGCGAGACGCTGCGCTGCGCCCAGTTCATGGTGACCTGAATCAGCGCGCTGGCCGCGCCGAGGCCCAGCGCGCTAAACAGCAGCGGTGCCGATAGCGTGGGTAAAGATTCGCCGTTGGGCAGCATCAGCACGAAGGCGCAGGCCGAAGCCACCAGCAGCTGTACCAGCGTCACGCGGCGCACATCGACCTGCCCGGCGTAGCGGCTGATAAGAATGATCTCGGCGGCAATGGCGAGGGTGCTGAGCAGCGTGGCGATCTCACCGGCATTCAGCGTCAGGCTGCCATCCTGCGGACCCGCCACCAGCACCAGACCGGTGAACGCCAGCAAAATGCCCAGCCACGCCATCAGGCCCGGCGGCCGGCGCAGAAACAGCCATTGCAACAGCGGCACCACCGGCACGTAAAGTGCCGTCAGAAACGCCGACTGGCTGCTGGAAATGGTTTGCATACCCCAGGTTTGCAATCCGTAACCGCCGGCAATCGCCACGCCAATCAGCGCACCCGCTTTGATTTCCAGCCAGGTAATGTGACGCAAATAGCGGCGAAAGAAAAAGGCCAGCAGCAGCGAGGCGGTAGCGAAACGCAGCCCGACAAAAAAGAACGGCCCCGAATGCGCCATGGCGCGATGCACCACCAGAAAGGTGCCACCCCAGACCATAGTGATAAAAATAAGTACCAGCTCCTGACGCGTAATACGCAGGCTGAGGCGGGAAGTGGAAGCAGACATAACGCACCAGAATAGAGGACTGGCGCACATTTTTGCTGATTAGCCGGGCAAATTGCAATCATTGTAACCGCCGGGCGTACCCGGCGGCCGGGGATACCGTCACAGACGCACTATTTTTTCGCGCGGCTGCGTCCCCCCTTTTCACCTGCTTCGGCAGCACGCTGCGGATCATTTCTGAAATTCCCGCCGCTGTTTTTACCGCCTTTTCGACCCGCTTCCGCGGCCCTTTCGCGATCTTCCGCGAAGTTGCCTGATCCTCCACGATGTTGAGCCATCATTTCCTCCAGGTATTGAGCATAGGTGGTGAAGACATTTCACTGCGCAAACAGTGTCAGGTCAGGTGCGTAATATCTCGCCACACCCGCTTAAAGCATAGCCAATGGATGCGCACAATCAGGCACATATTCATACTTTGCAACAGATAAACCGCTTAGCATCGTTTTTATGGCGAGATATTCAGCTGAAAAACAAGCGGTTAGCGGCAGAAGTCGCAGCGCGATCTCCGTGACTGTTCAATGGCTGACCAGCATAGCGCGCAGCCTCTTCTATACTTCTTTCTGTTCCTTACACCACAGGATGAAAACACGATGGCAAAAATTCTGGTCATCTTACTTAGCTAAACAAGAACAAAGAAACTCATTGATTTTAATATAAAAAACTCACAATAAGATTAGTGTCTCTTTTATGAGCCAGTGTGTTTTTAAAGGTTAGCTTGTCGCTTATTTTTGGAATAGATCATCATCTTAACTTTGAGGTAGGTAATTTCTAACGATTCTAAATTATTGAAATTGTACCTATTTTTGCTATATTTATTGAAATTATTGATATACATCTCGAACAAAGGATCATACCTTTCACTTGATACCATGCTGAAAAACTTTCCAAGCTCGTAGCTCAAAGAGCGATCTGGTAATCGTGTTGGAAGAAGATCATCGCAATCGAGATCGACTATTTCCATCCGCTGTAGATTACTTCTTATAGCCTGTAGCATTGGTAAGAGAGCATTTTTGAACAATTTTTCCTCGTCCAAAAGATGACTTTCGGTAATTTTCGCTGAAAATAATTTTTTCAAGCTCCATAGGAGACCGTGGTAGTAATCACTGTCAAACCTCTTTTCAGACTCCTCAGTCAAAATTTCTATTTCGTCATGAATGTCAGAGCTATCAGGTATCATCTGATCGGCAAGTAATGAGCAATAATCATTAAGGATATTTGTGATTTTGTCGCTGAGTTGCAAAAGATACTGGTAACGTTCACTTGCATACGCAAGGATTTCCTCTATGTAAATACCAAAGTGGATATCATCTTGGTCAGGTGCTGAACTGTAAATACTGACTGCGAAATCTTCGCCTTTCAACGAGTGTTCAAAAGGCCAACTGGCGAACATACGTAACTGGTTTCCGCCTCTTAGATCAGTTGGATGAGCACCAAACACTGCTCGAATTTGTTTGAAATATTTGTCGTCATCAAAATTTTGAAAATCGCTGACTTTGTTTTTGAAAATGCTCTGAACATCTTTAAAAGGCCATAATTTTGCCTTACTATCATCGAAAATCACTCGATGTAGTAATTGGATGCTTTCGTTGAGTATGTCTATTGATGATATCAAAGAATAGATTTGCATAGCTTTAACATCGATTTCATCGGACATTTCAGGGTAGTTATTTATGTATCTAACAGAGACAGAAATCCAATCCATAGCACTGCATATTGCATTCCAGAGATTTTTACCCTCTTTTGCTCGGAAATACTTACACACGAAATGATCACTGCTGTTAACGTGATCTCTGAAACTAACTATGAGTGCTGGATCTAAGTCGTTTGCATAATCGTCGAGTAAGGTGTTCATTCCTGTCTGCCTTGTGAATTTTGATAAGACTTGGTTGAGTATTAGGGCGTAAAAAAGCTCTCGTCGCTATGAAGCTATGAGAGCAAAAAATCATTTTCTTTTCAGAAGCGAAGGGTTCCAGCCAACGTTGTTCCCCGTTGATTGCCATGAACCAGCGAGGCCAGTTGCAGACATCATCTGGAGTTCATGTTGTTGGTTGTAGGTATCCAGCGCTACACGTTGCATCGTTCCGTCTGGCATGGTCACGTTAAGCTGTCCATTGGAAACAACCTCGATTCGCAGAGGGGCAAACTGGATGGGTCTGTGTGCTAACAATGCTGCCTGATTCTGGAGCATGTTTGGCGACAGCATTGGGACACCGTTGTTAGGTACAGGTGCAGACTTTATACGATCATACATGCTATCGATCCATGACCAGCCCTTGTCTACCCATGAATCTTTGATAGCGTTACCGTCATGAGTGGTCTCAGTGCCATCTTTACCGCCCCAGCCCCATTTGTCATGGGCGAACTTCTGGAACTCTGGGATGAATTTATCAAACAGCAGATCACCGAGTTCTTTACCCATCACAACAGCGGCTGCGATACCGAACGTGCGTCCTGCTGCTGACATGATCTCACCTGTCCCGATACCCGTCATCTTACCGAATTTCGAGATACCAGCCAGAGCGAGCTTACCAGCGACCACAGCGATCAGAACGTCAAACCACTCGTTAAACACACCCGATAGCTTGGTCAGGTTCTGCTGCGTGGATTTGTCCAGACTCGAATAGAAGTTGCTCCAGCGCTCTGAAGCGAGTGATGAATAACCAGCCAGATTCATTGCGGCTGTATTGGCGTTCTCTCCAATGTCTGACAGACGATCAGCGAAGTACCCTACCGCTTTAGATACGGGTGTCAGAGTGATTCCAAGATTGTCTGCCGACTCGGTAAGCGTTTTGAACAGACGAATAATAGGGCGCTCCATCGAGTCGAAAAAGTCACGCTTAGCAAACATCATCGAACCAGCTAACCTGCCCTGTGCAGCAATAATGTTTTCCTGCGCCATAGTCTTCTGTTGCTCAGTGGGCTTCATCACTTTGAGGCTGTCTGAGACGAATGCACTACCGGGAACAGTTTTATAGTATTCCTTGAGTTGGCTGCTGTTCGTGAATCCGTGCAGTTTCTGGAGACCTTTGATCAGTGCAGGACTGGCGTTGACCACCTGTAAGAAGTCCTGTCCCATAAGATGTGCGCTGGTGGCGATCTGCTGGAAAGCATAGTTAAGGCGTCCAACAGCATCTGGACTCATGCCTGTTGTATGCGCGAACACAGACTCATTTTCGAACAGTTCAGCAATCTTATCGTTGGAAAAGTTGTCAGGCATCGTCATGCGCATCTGTGCCATCTGTTCTCTGGTCAGTAGTGGATCAAGGCCATAACCGCGACTGATGGTGTCAGCTTTCTGTGTCATGCGTGTATTTTCGGCTTCATCACCATAGGCTACAACGCCCATCGTGTGGGCCTGCTGGAACTTGCCGCCGATAGTGATTGTTTCCTGTAGTGATGACAGTGCTCTGTTGAGTGCAAAGAAGCCACCAATTAAGCCTGTAGTGCCTTCTGCAAGACGTGATAACCCTACCCCAGCGTTAGATGCTTCGAGAGCCTGTAGACGGGCTGTTGCACGCTGCTGTGATGCTAAACGTTGCCCCTGTGCAAACTCATAGTTGAGGGATCGAATACTGTTTCTGAATCCACGCATGTCTTGCGATGCAGTGTGCTCCATGCGGAGACGTTCGAGACGAGAACGGTATTCTGCTGCGCGATTTGAATCACGAAGTTGCATCTGACCGTAAAAGCCCGATGTTAGCTGGCGCTGGTGGGCATCTTCAATTACCTGACGAAGGTTAGCTCTTGAACTTGGCTGACCAGGACGAGGGAGCGGCGGTAAAGGCGGATTCAAAGAACCGCGCACACGGTATGCATCACGGATTGCTCGACCGACTTCACGAGCAGCGTTCTGCCCTTCCCTCTGATAGCGGGTAAAAAGGCCACTGTCCGCGCCTCTGATACGGAAAGAATCAGTCAGAGCTTTGTTGATGTTACGTCCAGCAAGGGCAGCACGCTTTTCAAGTGCTTTGAACGTTGGCTCCATCAACTTTGCGCGGTTTTTGGAAAAGACTCGGTCAAGATCCTTTTCGATTCTTTTGGCTACGGGCAGGATCTGCTTTTCGAGGCGTCTTAGCCCCTTCAGAACTGTCTACTGTAAGGACATTTCGATAACGAAACTGTCCACTGTGATTTGATTCGACATTATGTGGGCCTTATAAAAAAAGCCCACGTGCGATACGTGAGCTTTACAAAGTGGTCTTGATTGTGAGGTTACTTTTTCGCACGTTTTACGGCTTCAGAGATGAGATCTTCAAACGTTGGAATAGTGGCCAAAGCATCCCGAGCTTTTTGTTTAGCTTGAGTGAGAGCGACGGCAGCATTTTTACATTTCTGAATAAGGCGCTGTAGCTTCCGGTCGTATTCGACCTTCGAAAACTGTTTCGCCTCGTCTGAATCAGCATATGCCATAACGTTGACCACACCATGAGGTAAAAAGACAAGCGTTGATGACAAGCCACCATTGGATCGACGCTCTGCCAGACGATAACCTTCGATGTTGTAGAGGCCATCTTTCAGCATTGTATTAAAATGATACTCCCCTGCGGCGAACATGGTTTTGATCTCAGTGTGTCTCAGTTCGTAGGCCCATTTAGATTGAATCTGTGCACGGTAACGCAGTTCATCAGCTTCGAAATCTGATACTGCATCACAAGCTGCGATATGGTCTGCCGTCAGCTTTTTGATGATTGGCGTAAAGTATTCCTCAACTCTTAAACGCTGCTCAGAAGGGAAAAGCTGATCAAAGCTTTGCTGGTGGTCTTCAGCGTCCCGCTGCTGTGCCTCGCGTTGCATAGCGTTAAACAATTCTGCTTCAGCCTGTAACTTGTCGGCAATGGTGTCGTCAGTGTCTGCCTGTGTCACAGGTACAAGCTTCATCCTGCCTGTGCCTGCATCCCATTCTGAACGGAAAGAAACAACATCAACTGGTGTAGGTTCTTGTTCTGCTTGTGCAATAGAAGCAAGAGCTTTTACATGAGCTTCTTTTTGGAGCAGTTCCGGTGACTTCTGGTCATCTGCTGTTTGTAGTGTATCGGTCATTATCGAAATCTCATTGAATATGGTGCGTTGCAGGGATTCTTACGTAGGGTGTGGCTCGCAGGCGGTCGATCATTGCGTCAAGTTGGCTGCGTGTTTATTCGTAAGTCTGATGGGCCAGAGAGTCAGCTTCTTCTGGAGTAAAACGCATGAGCAGGAAGCAATCAGCGAAGGCTGAGATGAGTTCTTCAGGGCGCATGTAGATTCCACTAAAAACTTGTGCGGCTGAACCGTTCTCAAGGTCGATAATGAAACCTTTTGACAGGTCTTCAGGGTCACGCCACTGGATAAGGTTATTGTTCATGATGTTGCCTCCAGGCTGTGTCGAGTCTATAGGCGGCGATAACGGTAAAAGTGAGTACAAGTGCAGGGATCATTGCGGGGATACCTTATAGGGTTAGATAAAAAATTATTGTTAACCTGATGATCGGGTTAGCGACTTAGAGAACCATTATTCGCAAAGCTGCTTATCGCCGCATCCCCGCAAAGGTACGGGAAAACAGTTTTGCACCTATCGCTACGAGGCCGCTGGAGAAACGGGAGCTGACAGGATTTAGTTGAGATGACTGCTGAAAGGCATCTTTGCGAATCTGGCTGGGGATATTTTGAGATAGGCGGTTAAGACACCGCGCTATAGATGAAGCATCAGGAAGGACTACCCTTAAATATTAACATTATTGTAACATATTGTCAATATTTTAATAACACAAACACCCATAAAAATGGCTAATGTATCGTGGCAACATGCCGATATCAAAAACTGTGGAAACCTACAAAAAGGAAACAGCAGTGAGAAAAATCATAGTTATTTTGGCATCAGCAATTTTGTTCACAGGTGCTGCACATGCTTTTGGCGAAGGTCCAGCAGAATTGCAAGAAAAGGCTGCGCGTGTAATGGCGCAGGAGATAGGCATGACACGTGACCAGATAAATGAATTGAAGAGTGTTATTGCGGAAAACGCACCTATTGGTGATCTGAACAAATGTTCAGACTACGGTTACCTAATGGGACAAAAGATGGGTGAGCAAATGCCATCAATGTCTGACAAAGTGACAGATGCAATACAAGATTTTGCTACTTGGGGCTGTGTTGTTAAAAACAGAGGCTGATTAGCTCTTTAGTAAAGTGATATTGGCAGGCTGCTGATACCTACCTTGTTACCATCTGAGTTCTGGTAGAAATAACCTGGCTCGACTGGTTGTGTGCGGAAGTAGTCAGCAGTTGCTTTTACATCCCGGAATGCACGCTGTCTTAGGATCTCACGCTGACGATCTTCTTCTGATAGGCGACGGTTGTAATCAATTTCTGATTGGGAGATTTTGGTAGACATTGCAGGTAGGCCTTTTTTAATTTTTTTCTTCTGAAAAATTGGGGGATGAATTAACAGGGGGTGTGGGGAGGGTCTGAATAAAATATCTGTGGAGTCTAAATCGAGGCACTTAGAGGCTGAGAGCTTAGCGTTACCTTTCTATCGCAGAGGGACCCTGAAATATCTGCACAGATGCGCTGTGAGAGCTTCTGAGAAGGGTTCTGAACAGCGTGGGCCTCTACAGACCCGCTGTGGATTAACCTGTCACGATGTCGCCTGTTGCCTGAGGCGGTAAAAAGTTGCCTTGCTTATGTTCAGTTGAGACATGATGTCTTTTGGTGACATGCCAGCCTTAACCAACTGTTCAACCTGCTCTCCAGTGGCTTTAATTGGCCTGCCACAGTGAACACCTTCTGACTGAGCACGCTTAATGCCTGCTGTCCTACGCTCTGCAATCAGATCCTTTTCCAGTGATGCAAGTCCAGCCATCATGGTCAGCATGGCTTTCCCGACCGGGGTAGACAGGTCGAAGCCTTCACGAAGACTGATGACCTTAACGCCCTTAGCCTGTAGAAGTTCAACTGTGGACAGCACGTCGATTGTGTTACGTCCAAGACGGTCAATGGCGACAACGATAAGTGTATCCCCTTCACGAACATATTTCAGAAGGTCACTGAACCCATGACGCTCTGACGCCTTAACACCACCCGATACAGCGGAATCACTGAACCACTTTGTTACCTGGTAACCAGCTTCAGAAATTTGCTGTTGCTGGTTTGCGATGGTCTGTTCGTTTGTTGATACACGAGCGTATCCGATTACTGACATGTGATAGATCCTGTCTCAAAAGTTAGTCTCATAAATATACATGTATGAATCGCCACAGGTTTAACAGACACCTCAGAGTCATTTAAGATGACTTAAAGAGAGGTGCCCATGAGCGGTAAGCGTTATCCTGAAGAGTTTAAAATTGAAGCAGTCAAACAGGTTGTTGATCGTGGTCATTCTGTTTCCAGTGTTGCAACACGTCTTGATATCACCACTCACAGTCTTTACGCCTGGATAAAGAAGTACGGTCCGAATTCTTCCACTAATAATGAACACTCAGATGCTCAGGCCGAGATCCGCCGTCTTCAGAAAGAGTTGAAGCGGGTGACAGACGAACGGGACATATTAAAAAAAGCCGCGGCGTACTTCGCAAAGCTGTCCGACTGAAGTACGCCTTTATTCGCGACAACCGTCGTTGCTGGCCTGTTCGTCTGCTCTGTCGGGTTCTGGATGTCCATCCGAGTGGATTTTATTTCTGGCTTCAGCAGCCACATTCACAGCGTCACCAGACAGACCAGATGCTGACCGGGCAGATCAAACAGTTCTGGCTTGAGTCTGGCTGCGTCTATGGTTATCGCAAGATCCATCTCGATCTGCGTGATACCGGACAGCAGTGCGGAGTGAATCGGGTCTGGCGGCTGATGAAGCGTGCCGGAATAAAAGCTCATGTTGGGTACCGTAGCCCACGGGCACGTAAAGGCGAAGCCAGCATCGTGACACCCAACAGGCTCCAGCGGCAGTTCAATCCGGACTCACCGGATGAGCGTTGAGTGACGGACATAACCTACATCCGAACCCACGAAGGCTGGCTGTATCTGGCCGTGGTGGTTGACCTGTTCTCACGAAAAGTTATCGGCTGATCAATGCAACCCCGCATGACAAAAGAGATTGTCCTGAACGCATTACTTATGGCGGTGCGGAGGCGTAATCCTCAAAAGCAGGTACTGGTTCACTCTGATCAGGGCAGTCAGTACACGAGCCATGAGTGGCAGTCGTTCCTGAAATCACACGGTCTGAAAGGCAGCATGAGTCGTCGCGGTAACTGCCATGACAACGCGGTTGCGGAAAGCTTTTTCCAGTTGCTGAAACGCGAACGAATTAAGAAAAGGATCTACGGAACGAGAGACGAAGCCAGAAGCGATATTTTTGATTATATCGAAATGTTTTATAACAGTAAGCGTCGGCATGGTTCGAGCGAGCAGATGCCACCGGCTGAATATGAAAACCTATATTATCAACGGCTCAGAAGTGTCTATATTATCCGTGGCGATTCATACACCCTGTCAAAGGAGGTTTTACATACACGGCAATTCCAGTTCGGTTTCTCAATACTATGCCCTAAGCCAGCGTACTGATGCGTACGTGCAAGTAAATGAATCTTTTTACCATCGTTTTCCCAACATTTAGGGCAAAAGGCCGTATCATCGCCATCTTTCCAATACACACCGGATTTGAAGGTAAAGGTGTCTTTGTCTCTGAGCTTTTCTTCAAGCTCTTTGTTCTTCTGCTCCGCATCAAATACCAGTGCCTGAAGTGAGATTACTTCCATCTTCACGCTCGCCAATTCGACCATCAAGTTTGCTAACTCAAGTTTGAGCGTAGCTTTGTCAAGCTCTGGACTGTTATCAGAAAGTTTTTTAGTGATATTTACAGCTTTGTCTATGATGCCAACGGCGGTTGCTGCACTGGCTAATGTGATACCCATCTATAACCTCAATTGTAAAAGCGATCCCACTCATCAACCCAACTCGTCACAGCCTGATGCATTCCCTCTCGACCAAATTGCATATATGAGAAACCATTTTGCTGACGTAGGTATGCCTGGAACAACATGCTTTTCCCTGGATTCTGCTGACGTCTTTCGGGCCAGTTTAGATACAGAGAACGTACTTCTTGCTTAGTTTCAGCTACACGACGATTCATCCTTAACCTCATCTCATGATAAACGCTTGTTTATCTTATAATCTGTGATAAGAAAGGACAATACGTAATCAACATGAGTTACACAGGAGAGAAATAGATGTCAGATTTTTTGGTCAACCTTTTGATGAGTTTAATCACTGGTGGCTATATGGGCATAGTAGTCTCAAAGGGAGTAGCCTTTTCCAACTTGAAGAAAGAAGCGTTACGTATCATAAGAACCATCGATACACTTGGCCCAAAAGGTAATTACTTTCACAATACTGAAAGGGTAAATGAACTGTCTCTCCTGAGTTCCGAGCTGTTAGGATTAAAGCATCAGGAAGCAGGCTTCGGACTTTTAAAGATTTACAACGCAATACACAAAGAGATTTACTCACCTTCAGATGATTCTTCAATAAGGAGCAGACTTCTGGAAGAATCTCAAGTTACAGTGCGCAAACTTCGACCTTCCATAATAACCTTATTTAATCCTTTAGATTTTAGTCTGTGATAATCGCTCTTTGAGGCCAGAAAGCCTCGATTGATAATGTCAGGCTTTAAGTCTACGGCTGTTCAGAACAGCTTATAAGTTTCTAATCTTGTGTATTTGGATAGTCAGGTTCGACTTTAGGCCAGTCACTGTGATCGGTTTGGTTTCCGTTCTCGAACTCTTCCGCCGGGAGCACTTTAGGAAAGTCCTGCCCCATCACTGCAATGAAATCATGATCAGGTGTATCGTCAGTAGCTTGTTCGAAGGTCAGAGTAAAGTCTCGTTCACCTTCCAGAGAAAACCCTCGGATTACGTTCCCATTGTGAAGACGCACGTCTACCAGCTTAGCGCGACCATCTACAATAATTTCTCGTACCATCTTTTTGATGATTACATGCGCCTTTGTCCTGCCTTCTGAACTCTCCAAATCAAGTTTTGACAGGTCGAGGTCAGACACTGACTGAATACGCATCGTTTCGCGTCTGAGTTCAGCCTGGAGCGATTCTTTTTCCTTCTGCTTTTCAGCAAGTGCATCACGTATCTGTGTGATAGTGGGTAACTATAATAACGTCTCAGTGAGTGTCTGAAGTTCTCTATCAACAGTCTGAAGCCTACGCTGTATTTCGATTATCTTGCTCTGGTCAATGTTGCTGTCATAAAGCTGTGACAGTTTACTGAATAGACGGGTACAAAGTTCGGTATCCAGCTTTTTGCGTGACACTGAACCATAATCACATCGACCTTCATGCATCCCATTGCAGCGATAAGTTCCCTGATAAACAGGTTTACGGATGCCAGAAGGCGACATAGTCAGACCACATTTACAACGAAGCATTGTCCTGAAGATATTAACGTATAGCCAGTGGTCACCTGCTGCCAGTCTCCCCTTTCCTCCCTTTTCAAGAAGTGTCTGAACAGCATTAAAAGTCTGATCGTCGATGATGCGTGGATAGTAATCAGCTATCTCATCACGAAGGATTATCTTGCGATCTTCAGTGCTGATCTTTGCAGGAAGATACCCAAGCACGCTGCGTGAGGTTAGAAGGCATTTAACAGATACAGCAGACCAACCACCGCCACCAGGTTTGAACGTTTTTGATATACGAGCCTTGCGGTCATTGATGGTTTCGATACCGTTTTCATTAAGATGCTTACAGATAGCGAACATGCTATGACCAGCTAAGCGCAATTTGAAGATCAGCCTGACGATGTCAGCTTTAGGCTCGATAACGACGAACGATTGTCTGTCGGGGCTGAGTTCAATCCAGCCGGGGGTTTGTCTGCCCATCGGTAAGCCTGTCTCGATTGCCTTAGCAGTCTTCCCTTTCCAAACAGCTGTAGTGCGCTCTTGTTTCACTACTGACTCTTGGTGAGCACGTTCAGCAATCAGAATGTGTTTGATGAGTCTGATTGGATCAGAAAGGGATGATTTATCGTATCGTTCATTGTCACCTAAGGTCAGAATTTCAACACCCTTTCTAAGAATCTGCCGAATGTCATCAATCGCGCTGTCGATGTCTGCACGGGATGCACGATCAAAGTTTTCCATGACAATAAGACTGCCAGCAGGAATGTCACCAGAGAGCACGTTATCAAGCATTCGTTTGAATTCGCCCCCGTCAGCCTTGTGTTTCTGGTGAAAGCCAGACTTCCCTTTATCAACATAGCGGTGCGTTGCTTGCATGAAATACTCGTCGCTGTGCTTACGATAAAACGCATCGATCATATCGTTCTGACGACGCAGACTGTCACCCGAGTCTTGGGCTTTGGTACTCCACCTGACATAAGAGACAAGCAATTTCATGTGCTACGCTTTCCTTTAACAAAGTAACTGGCTGGAGGATAACATGACTGACGAGGTGCGTGGTAAGGCCAGAATTCTGGTGCTTTATTACTCCATGTATGGACATATCGAAACCATGGCTAACGCGGTGGCGGACGGTGCGAAGAGCGTGAGCGGTGCCGAAGTCACCATTCTGCGCGTGCCGGAAAGTATGGATGCCGAACGGTTTGCTCAGGTCGGCGGGAAGGTTAACCAGCCGGCGGCGGAAGCCAAACCGGACGATCTGCCGCAGTACGATGCCATCATCGTCGGCACCCCGACGCGCTTCGGCAACATGTCCGGTCAGATGCGTAATTTCTGGGACCGCACCGGCGGCCTGTGGGCCTCTGGCGCGCTGTACGGCAAGATTGCCAGCGTGTTTGCGTCTACCGGCACCGGCGGCGGTCAGGAGCAGACCATTACCTCGGTGTGGACCACCCTCGCACATCACGGCATGGTGATTGTGCCCATCGGCTACGGCACCAAAGAGTTGTTTGATATTTCGCAGGTGCGTGGCGGTACGCCATATGGCGCAACCACGCTGGCGGGCGGTGATGGATCGCGCCAGCCCTCGGCGGAAGAACTGGAAATTGCCCGTTATCAGGGCCAATACGTCGCCGGTCTGGCGGTAAAACTGAAAGGATAAATTCCCAACAGGAGAGAGTTATGGCAACAGAACAGTTTAAAGCTCACCACGTGGGCGAATGGGCGACCTTACGTCACACCTCACCGGAAATCGCTGAAGCAATTTTCGAAGTGGCGAATTATGACGAACGGCTTGCCGAAGAGATCTGGCGCCAGCAAGGCAGCGATGAGGTGTTATTCCGCGCGTTTGAGAAAACCGACCAGGACGTCCTGACGTGGGACGATAAGCCGGTCGAACGCAAAAACATCTGAAGCACAGGCGGGCATGTCCCGCCTTCTCATTTTTAGCCGTCAGGGAGCCTTTATGTCAGCCTATCAAAGCATTAATCCGGCCAATAATCAGCTGCTGAAAACCTGGCCATCACACGATGACAGCTACGCGCAGCAGGCGCTGCACACCGCCGATGCGCTCTACCATTCGCCGTGGAGCAAAGGCGATATTCAGCCGCGTCTGCAGGTGCTGCTGCGCCTGGCAGAGTTGATCGACCAGCGCAGCGAAGAGCTGGCCACCATTGCCAGCAAAGAGATGGGTAAACTGATTGGCCAGAGCCGCGGCGAAGTGAAAATCTGCGCCAGCATCGCGCGCTATTATGCCGAACACGCGGCAAGGCTGTTGCAGGCACAGCCCTATCCCAGCGATGTTGGTGATGCGTGGCTCGAATACCATCCGATTGGCGTGGTGGTGGCCGTCGAGCCGTGGAATTTCCCGTATTATCAACTGATGCGCGTGCTGGCACCGAACCTGGCACTGGGCAATCCGGTGCTGGCAAAACATGCCAACATTGTGCCGCACTGTGCCGACGTGTTTGAAAAGCTGGTGCTGGAAGCCGGCGCGCCGCAGGGCGCGTGGACCAATCTGTTTATCTCTAACCAGCAGGTGGCCGATCTGATTGCCGATCCGCGCGTGCAGGGTGTGGCGCTCACCGGTTCAGAGCGCGCCGGCAGCGCGGTGGCTGAGCAGGCCGGTAAGCACCTGAAAAAATCCACGCTCGAGCTGGGTGGTAACGATGTGTTTGTGGTACTGGACGATGCCGATATTGATGAAGCGGTGCGCCAGGGGGCGCAGGCGCGGCTCAGCAACTGCGGTCAGGTATGTACTGCGGCCAAGCGCTTTATTCTGCATGAAAAGATTGCTGAAAGCTTTATGGCTAAGTTTAGCGCGGCGCTGAAATCCGCGACGCCTGGCGATCCATTAGATGAAAAAACCACGCTGGGGCCGCTGTCGTCACAGGATGCACGTGACCGGCTGGTGAAACAGGTGGACGAGGCGGTGGCGCATGGCGCACGCGTGGAATGCGGCGGACGCGTAATCGACGGCGTCGGCTGCTACTACCAGCCAACCATCCTGACCGGCCTGACGCCGGATAACCCGGCTTACTATCAGGAGTTTTTCGGCCCGGTGGCGCAGGTGTATGTGGTGGCGGACGACCGTGCTGCCGTGGCGCTGGCTAACGATTCGCACTACGGTTTGGGCGGTTCCGTGTGGACGCGGGACATTGCGCGCGGGCGCAACATGGCTTCGCAGATTGAGACCGGCATGGTGTTTATCAATTCGCAGAGCGATACTGCGGCTGAGCTGCCGTTCGGCGGCGTGAAGCGTTCCGGCTATGGCCGTGAACTGTCCGATCTCGGGCTGAAGGAGTTTGCTAACCAGAAACTGGTCGTGGTAGCCGGTTAAGCGGCATGAAACCACCGTGGAACTGAACGGTGGTTTTATTCGATTTACTGCGGTGCGCGTCAATGCGCAGCCGGTAACAACACAGCAGGGTCGCCGTGCATGGCGACCCTGCTGGCGTTTTAGTTGCTGGCTGCTGCCGGCTGTTGCGCGGGTTTAGCGTCCGCCTCCGGCTTCGCCGGCGCTGCTTCAGCCTGCGCTTTCTGCGCCGCTGCAGCATCGGCTTTCGCCTTCTCATCTGCGGCCTTCTGAGCGCTGGCCTTCTCAGCTTTGGCTTTGTCGTCCGCCGTTTTTTGCGCCGCGGCCTTGTCCGCCTTCACTTTTTCCTCAGCGGCTTTGGCGTCAGCGGCTTTCTGCGCTGCAGCTTTATCAGCCGCGGCTTTGTCAGCCGCCGCTTTATCTGCGCTGGCCTGATCCGCTTTGGCCTGTGCGTCATCGCTGGCTGCCGGCGCGGCAGCAGGCTGTGCGGCCGGTGCCGGTGCGGCTGGCTGCAGCGGTGTACCCTGCAGCGCGTTGTTCAGCGCGCTGGTGAACTGATCCCAGCTGCAGTAGCCGTTGGCGTCAGTGTCACACCCCGCCAGCTGCAGCGTAACGCGCTTCGGTGGGTTCTTCAGGCTCAGCACATCGGCATTACGCAGCTGATCCGCCGTCTGATAGACATACTCCACTTTCAGCAGATCTTTATTGTTCTTCGCATCGTGCCAGCGTTCAAACACCACCTGGCCGCCAATCGGGGTTTTCTCGTCGTTACCCGGCAGCTCGTATGGCTTAACCTGCAGCGCGCTGAGCAATGACGCGATATTCGAATCGTGTCCGACCATCAGCGTGACTTTTGGCGCGGTGGCTTTGTCCTGATCGACCAGCTGGCTGCGGATGTAATCCACCAGCGGGGCGGCAACGTCACGCGCCACTTCAGGCGCGGTAAACAGCGCATCCTGATAGCCATTCTTGATCGCCGCCAGCTCTTTCCACTGTTCAGGCGTTTTGATTTGTCCCCAGGCAACCTGATCCGCCGGGAAACCTTCGTAATATTGCAGCGTGAAGGCGTCGACCAGCGAGTTACCCACTTTCAGCGGGCCATTGACGCCGGGCTCTTTGCCGTTTTCCGCGCTAAAGGTGTTGTCGCCGCTGCTTAGGTCGCACTGTTTCTTGCCGTTACAGGCCGGAGCTGATTTGTAATCCACGATTTTTTCCAGCCGCTGGAAGGCCGGCTTCAGCGCCAGCTTCTCATTAGCTGCGGTCATCGCCGCCAGCGCTTTCTTGTTAAACGCTTCGCTGCCATCGGTGATTACCGGATTGAAGATCGGGTCCATAGTGCCCATCGCATCCTGATGGGTGACAGCGATATCGCAGCCCGGGAAAGCACCAGTGACGAAATACTGCGCCGTCGCGACGGTACGCTGCAGGCTGTTGGCATAGACAAAGATGTTGCTGCTGTCCGGACAGGTGCCGTTCTGTACCAGCCCCTGCTGGGCCAGCCACTGACGGGTGTAGTTACCCATGTAGACTTCCAGCACGCCGCCTTTGGTGGTCAGCTCACCGCCGGGCACATCCCACTGCGGCCAGCTTTTTTTCGTCGCCTGCTCCAGCACGCTGCCGTTGTTGGCCAGCGGAGCACGCAGGTTGTGACGACTCAGCATCAGGACCTGCTGCAGTTGCATGTCGCCATCCGCGGCGTAAGCGCTCATACCCATCGGCAGCGCCGCGATCACTGACAGCGCGCAAAGACTCAGTTTCTTGATCATTGTGCATATTCCATAATTCATCAGGGAAACACTCTGGCATTCAAGCGATTAGCTCGCCAAAGAGCGAATTACCGCACAGTGTAACCCAGCTTGCCTGAGAAAATCGCCAGATGTTTGCAAAAACCGTGCATCGACTATAGCAGTAAACGCGCTGGCCGTCGGGTTACGGCAGCAGATTGAAAAGCTTCAGGATGTTTTTCAGAAGGATGGAAAGCAGAAAAGCGAAAAGCCCGCATCGCTGCGGGCTTCTCTTATATGGCGGAGGAACAGAGATTCGAACTCTGGGATGGTTTCCCATCGGCGGTTTTCAAGACCGCTGCCTTAAGCCACTCGGCCATCCCTCCTGAAATCTTTTTGTCACCTCACACTGCGAGAGTGTGAAGTGGCGGAGGAGGAGAGATTCGAACTCTCGGATGGTTTCCCATCGGCGGTTTTCAAGACCGCTGCCTTAAGCCGCTCGGCCACCCCTCCGCAATGAGGCGCACTATAAACATCCCCCCGAACGATGTAAAGCATCCGATGATTCGTTCGCCTGAAAAACAGTCAAAAATGATTTTTTTGCCGTCTTAATCGTCATTCTGCTCAGTGAAACAGCAATTTATCGCGTAAAGATGGGTAAAACGCCTTTTCTGTCCTCTGACCGTTGCGTATTCTCAGGCCATGTTTGGTGTTCTCTCTCTAATAGGAGCGCATGATGGACAGAATAATTAGCTCATCACAGCAGCAGTCGCTACTCAGCACCCATAAAGTGCTGCGTAATACTTATTTCTTACTTGGCCTGACGCTGGCGTTTTCCGCCGTCACCGCCACGCTCAGCACCGTTTACGCCCTGCCCTCGCCGGGACTGATTCTGATGCTGGTGGGCTTTTACGGGCTGATGTTCCTGACCTATCGCCTGGCGAACAGCCCCGCGGGTATTCTGGCCGCGTTTGCCTTCACTGGCTTCCTCGGTTACTGCCTCGGTCCGATTCTCAGCTCGTTCCTTACCGCCGGTATGGGTGATGTTATCGCCATGGCGCTGGGCGGCACCGCGCTGGTGTTCTTCTGCTGTTCCGCCTATGTCCTGACCACGCGTCGCGACATGTCTTTCCTTGGCGGCATGATGATGGCCGGCTTTGTGGTGCTGCTGGTGGCCGTGGTTGCCAATATCTTCCTGCAGCTGCCTGCGCTGCACCTGGCGATCAGCGCACTGTTTATTCTGTTCTCTGCCGGTGCCATTTTGTGGGAAACCAGCAACATCATTCAGGGCGGTGAAACCAACTACATTCGCGCCACCGTCAGCCTGTATGTCTCGCTGTACAACATCTTTGTCAGCCTGCTGAGCCTGCTGGGCTTCGCCAACCGCGACTAAGACGTAACGCACGCACCGTTAAACCCCGCTCCGGCGGGGTTTTTGCTTTTTATCCGCCGCCGCCTTTACAATGGGCGCGCTGACGATATGAGGAAATAATGTGATTTTTGCCGGTAAAGAGATTGCCACTGACGCAGAAGGCTATCTGAAAAATAGCGCCGACTGGAATGAAGCGCTGGCGCAGGCCATCGCCCAGCAGGAAGCGATTGAGATGAGTGAAGCGCACTGGGAAGTGGTGCACTTTGTGCGTGATTTTTATCAGCAGTTTAATACCTCGCCGGCGGTGCGCATGCTGGTCAAAGCCATGGCGCAAAAATATGGCGAAGAGAAAGGCAACAGCCGCTATCTGTTTCGCCTGTTCCCGGAAGGTCCGGCCAAACAGGCCACAAAAATTGCTGGCCTGCCAAAACCGGCGAAGTGTCTGTGATCATCCGGTAGTAAACCGCGTCGGCCGCTCCGCCAGCTGATGCGGCTCCACCAGCACCTTATCGACCCGGGCACTGGGCGGTCCGCCCGCCTTTAACCAGGCAATCAGAGACTCTACCTGCTGTGCCTCTCCTGCGGCCAGTACCTCCACGCTGCCATCGGCCAGATTATGCGCATAGCCGGTGACGCCTAGCACGTTCGCCTGCGCCTGGGTGTAATAACGGAAGCCCACGCCCTGCACCCTGCCGTGAACCCAGATTTTATAACCTGTCGTCGCCATGGTGATCTCCCCTTTGTGCGTTGCATTTTGCCGCCATCCACCGGAAAATGGCGCCTCATTTTTTCAGGTAAGCATAGCAAACATGACCGTTCGATTGATTCTCGCTAAGGGACGTGAAAAATCCCTGCTCCGCCGCCATCCGTGGGTGTTCTCCGGGGCCGTTGCCCGTATGGAAGGTAAAGCCCAGTCGGGTGAAACCATTGATATCTGTGACAGCAACGGCAAATGGCTGGCCCGCGCCGCCTACTCTCCCCAGTCACAAATTCGCGCGCGCGTCTGGAGCTGGCAGCAGGATGAGTCAATCGACATCGCCTTCTTTGTGCGCACGCTACAAAAAGCCCAGCAGTGGCGCGACTGGCTGGCACAGCGCGACGGGCTGGACAGCTATCGCCTGATTGCCGGCGAGTCCGATGGACTGCCGGGCGTCACGATTGATCGCTTCGGTAACTTCCTGGTGCTGCAACTGCTGTCGGCCGGGGCGGAGTATCAGCGTCCGGCTCTCGTCTCGGCGCTGCAGCAGTGCTATCCCGACTGCGCCATCTACGACCGCTCTGACGTGGCAGTGCGCAAGAAAGAGGGACTGGAGCTGGCGCAGGGTCCGGTAAGCGGTGAACTGCCGCCTGCGCTGCTGCCGATAACCGAGCATGGCATGCAGCTGCTGGTGGATATTCAGGGCGGTCACAAGACCGGTTATTACCTCGATCAGCGCGACAGCCGTTTTGCCACCCGTCGTTACGCAGAAAATGCCCGGGTGCTTAACTGCTTCTCCTACACCGGCGGTTTTGCGGTCTCTGCTCTGCTCGGCGGCTGCCGGGAAGTGATCAGCGTGGATACCTCGCAGGACGCCCTTGACGTAGCAAAACAGAACGTGGCGCTTAACGGGCTGGATGTCTCACGCGCGCAGTTCCTGCGTGACGATGTGTTCAAACTGCTGCGTCGCTACCGCGACAGCGGCGAGAAGTTCGACATGATCGTCATGGATCCGCCGAAATTCGTTGAGAATAAAAACCAGCTGATGGGCGCCTGCCGCGGCTATAAAGACATCAACATGCTGGCAATGCAGCTGCTGAATCCGGGCGGCATTCTGCTGACTTTCTCCTGTTCCGGGCTGATGGCCACCGAGCTGTTCCAGAAAATTATCTCCGATGCCGCTGTTGATGCCGGTCGTGATGTACAATTTATAGAGCAGTTCCGTCAGGCAGCCGACCATCCGGTGATCGCCAGCTATCCTGAAGGGCTTTATCTGAAAGGCTTTGCCTGTCGCGTGCTGTGACTTGAAAACGCTGTCCCTGCCCCCATATCGGTGGCAGGGCAAAGTTTTGGGAGGTCACAATGATTGCCAGTAAATTTGGAATTGGACAGCAGGTCCGGCACCGTCTCTCCGGGGTGCTCGGCGTGATTGTGGATGTCGACCCGGAGTATTCGCTGGACGATCCGCAGCTGGATGAGGTTGGCGCGACGGAATCGCTGCGTGCGGCCCCCTGGTATCACGTGGTGATGGAAGATGAGGAAGGCGAACAGGTGCATACCTATATCGCTGAGATTCAGCTGGCCGGCGAAACCTCGCTCGAACATCCGGAACAGCCATCCATGGATGAGCTGGCCGCCTCGATCCGCCAGCAGCTGCAGGCACCCAGCCTGCGGCATTAAGGGTACGGCGACGCCGCGTCGCCGTTTGTCTTTAACGCGTCACGCCCAGCCGCGGAATTTCTATCTTCGGGCAGCGATCCATCACCACCGTCAGCCCGGCATCACGCGCCAGCACCGCCGCCTGCTCATTAATCACGCCCAGCTGCAGCCACAGGGTTTTGGCTCCGATAGCAATCGCTTCCTGCGCCACGCCCCATGCCGCTTCGGAATTGCGGAACACATCCACCATGTCGATCTTGCCCGGGATCTCCGCCAGCGTGCCATACACGGTCTGGCCCAGCAGCTGCTGTCCCGCCAGCTTCGGGCTCACCGGCACCACGTCATAACCCTGATCGAGCAGGTATTTCATTACGCCATAGCTGGCACGCTCAGTGCGATCGCTGGCACCGACCAGCGCGATGCGTTGGGTTTGCGTCAGGACATCGCGAATCGTTTGATCGTTCATGTTTTTCTCCTTGTTCACTCGCCTGAGTGTAGATGCCATTGCGCGCTAAAGTGCAAGCGCAGCGCACGAAAAGTTTGCGCGGCGACACGAATAAATATGTTAAAATGTAAATTAACTGCCATAATGTAATAATTTGCTACACATCGCCCTTTTTCCCTGTTCCGGGAGTTGAAATGAAGCTGTCTCTGGCTGTTACGGGTTTGCTGTTGTTGCTCGTATCGGCAACCTGCCATGCCATCACCCTGAAGCTCGATCCGCAGATCGACCTGCTGGTGCTGGATGGGCGCAAAATCTCAGGTTCGCTGCTGAAAGGCGCGGACAGCCTTGAGCTGGAGCGCGGTCAGCATCAGTTTTTGTTTCGCGTGGATAAACCCTGCGCCGATGCCACCCACTTCCGCTCAGAACTAATGATCGTCACCTTCACCGCCGACGCCCATTCCGTAGCGATTCGCCTGCCAGCGCTGAATAACCGCCGCGAACGCAGCCTGTTTGATAAATCGTTAAATTTTCAGCTGATTGATGAGCGTGGTAATGAAATAGCCAGTATTCGCGATCGGTTGCCGGGTGAGAGCAGCGGCAATGTTGAACAGGCGATGATCAATTACAACCGTACGGCGCAGGCGGCCAGCGTGCCGCGCTTTGCGCTGCAGGCGGCCAGCGTACCGGACGCCAGTCTCAGTCTGGATATTGTATGGCAGGACGCCAGTAATTTGCCCGCGCTGCAACGCTGGCTGCAGCGTGTTGATGCCGCCACGCGGCAGCGTTTTATCAGTTGGGTGAAAACCCTACGCGCAAGTTGATAGCAGCTGAACGCCAGGGGTAAACTCGTGCCTTCACTACGTTTGCACGCGCCGAAACAGGAAGCCCCATGGAGCAGACCGTTCGTACCCTGAAAGTTCAGAAACACATCGCCCTCGTTGCCCACGACCACTGCAAAGCCTCGCTGCTGGACTGGGTAAAAATCAATCAAAATGCGCTGCAACCTCACGTGCTATACGCCACCGGCACCACCGGCAACCTGATCAATCGTCACACCGGACTGGATGTAAATGCCATGCTCAGCGGGCCGATGGGCGGCGATCAGCAGGTCGGCGCGCTGATTGCTGAAGGTAAAATTGATGTGCTGTTCTTCTTCTGGGATCCGCTCAATGCAGTACCGCACGATCCGGACGTCAAAGCGCTGCTGCGCCTCGCCACCGTATGGAATATCCCGGTGGCGACCAACCGCGCCACCGCTGATTTCATTATCCATTCGCCGATGTTTGCCAGCGAAGTGACCATCCAGATCCCCGATTATCAGCGCTACCTGACAGAACGTTTGAAAGCCTGATGGCTCAGGCCTTCCGGCTCTGCGCAACGCCCAGTTCGCGCAGGTGTTCGACAAACACGGAAGGCCGCTCTTTATCAAACATCAGCCACACCTGCTGACGCGCGCGCGTGATGGCCACGTAGGCCAGGCGCCGCTCTTCTGCATGCGGAAAATCCTCCGGCTGTGGTAGCAATCCCTCTTCCATGATCGACTCGCGCGCCTGCGCCGGGAAGCCGTCACGCCCTTCGTGCAGCCCCAGCACGATGACAAAATCCGCCTGCTGACCTTTACTGGCGTGGATGGTCATGAAGTCGATACGCAGTTTCGGCCAGCGGGTTTTGGCTTTATCCAGCATGGCCGGACGCAGATGATGGTAACGCGCCAGCAGCAGTACGCGCTCGTCCGGCTTCGCGTAACCGCTCAGCTTGTCGAGCAGCGCTTCCAGTTGCTCCTGCGGCAGCAGCGTAATGGATTTCTTGTTCCCTTTGCTCAGGCTGTTGAGCGGCTTGCGCAGCTGATGCGGATTCTGCTGCACAAAGCGGTTGGCAATGTCACCGATGCGATCGTTGAAGCGGTAGGTGGTATCCAGCACGCAGCGGTCGCCTTCGCCAAAATAGTGATGAAACGCGGTGGTCAGGCTCATCTCCGCGCCGCTAAAGCGATAGATCGCCTGCCAGTCATCGCCGACCGCAAATAAACTGGTGCGCTTATTTTGCTGACGCAGCGCGCTGAGCAGCGCCGCCCGCTGCGGGGAAATATCCTGGAATTCATCCACCAGAATGTGCTTCCACGGGCTGATAAAGCGGCCCTTCTCCAGCACAGCGATTGCCTGGTGGATCAGCCCGGAGAAATCCACCGCGCCCTCGGCTTTCAGTGCGCTTTTCCATGCTTTCAGCAGCGGTGCCATCAGCCTGACGCGCTTCGTGAAATTGTCGCGCAGCGGTTCCGGCACATCGGCAATCATCGCCGCCTGCGCGCCGCCGTGCATGCGCATCAGGCCGAGCCAGCGCTCCAGCCGCACGGCAAGACGCTGCGCCAGTTTGTCATCCTGCCAGAACGGACCTTCCGGCACGTCCCACGCCAGCTCTTCCTGCAACCACTGTCGCCAGCCGCTGGCCTGCGCCTTTTTGCTGTTGCACTGCTCGCGCCAGTTTTCGATCAGCAACTGACGTCGCGCGCTGCTGTCACTTTCCAGCCGGCTAATGACCGGCTGCTTATTGCTGCCTTCACGAATGATGTGCAGCGCCAGCGCGTGGAACGTACGCGCCTGAATCGCGCTCTCACCCAGCCGCGTCTGGATCCGATCGTTCATCTCTTCCGCCGCCTGGCGACCAAAAGCCAGCAGCAGGATTTGCTCCGGCTGCGCCAGTTTGCGCTGTAACAGCCAGCCGGCGCGCGCCACCAGCACCGAGGTTTTACCGCTGCCCGCGCCGGCCAGCACCAGCAGCGCGTCTTCACCGTTGACCACCGCCTCACACTGCGATGGATTGAGCGGCGTGGTTTCAACGGTGGAGAAGAAGGCGTGATTATCGCTGATCACCCGCGCGCTCCATTCACGGTTGCGCTGCCGAATCGCGCTCTCGCCCTGCTCGAGCCACTGCTGGCAAAAGCGCCACAGCGTGCGGCAGTTATCAAACTCCTCCAGCCGTGCCAGCGGCAGCGGTAAGGCGGAAAACTGGCGCGTGATGGTCTCTTTTACCGCAGCCAGCTCGCTGCGCTTCAGCCAGCGATCCTGGCTTGTAAATGCGACGATCTCCTGCTGCAGCGCGCTCAGCACCTGCGCGCTGATTTCGCTCATTTCGAGGCTCCACTGCTGCCACGCCTGCTGCAGGTAATGATAAAAACGCTGGGTTTCCTGCCACTCGGTGCCGTGCAACCGCACCACTTTCTCTTCCGGTAACAAAAACTCCAGCTCGCCCCACACCAGGCCGCGTTTGCAGGTAATACCGATCAGCTGATTAAACGGGATCAGGTACTCATGGCGATCGCCGCTGACTTCCACACCGGCAGCCAGCAGTCGCACCCGGTTATAGGGATGCTGTGCCAGCCGTTTGCCCATGGATGTTGCTTTTAGTTCCATCTCCGCACCGTCATGTGGAATTCAATTATCGCGCAGTTTACCTGTCAGACCCTTAGCGCTCCAGCCTTAAAACACGCTAAACTGGGCGACACATATTGCGGATTGCAAAAGGAAAATCGCGTTATGCGCACCGTGCTTAATATTCTGAATTTTGTTCTTGGCGGCTTTATCACCACTCTCGGCTGGCTGCTGGCCACGCTGATCAGCATCGTGCTGATCTTTACCCTGCCGCTGACCCGCTCCTGCTGGGAGATCACCAAACTGTCCCTGCTGCCGTTTGGCAACGAAGCGGTTCACGTTGACGTGCTGCGCCCGGAGAGCAAAAGCCACGTGCTGAACGCCGGCGGCACCTTCCTCAACCTGTTCTGGCTGATTTTCTTTGGCTGGTGGCTGTGCCTGATGCACATCTCGACCGGCATCCTGCAGTGTCTGAGCATCATCGGTATTCCGACCGGCATTGCCCACTTTAAAATCGCCGCTATCGCGCTGTGGCCGGTAGGTCGTCGCGTGGTGTCAGTGGAAGAAGCGCAGGCGGCGCGTGAAGCCAGCGCGCGGCGCCGCTACTGAGGCTGAAGATGATGCCTGACGCTATGCCCGGCTGGCGCCGTTATCTGTTCAACAGCAGCCTGCGCTACCTGCTGCGCATCTTCTTCGCGCTGGCCGGCTGTGCCGCCGTTCCCTGGTGGCTGCAGCAGATTGAGTGGACCATCCCGCTGACGCTCGGCGTCGTGGCGGCGGCGCTGGCCGATCTTGACGATCGCTGGACCGGCCGCGTGCGCAACCTGCTCATCACGCTGGTGTGCTTCTGCATTGCCTCGGTCTCGGTCGAGCTGCTGTTTCCGCACCCGTGGCTGTTTGCTATCGGTCTGGCGCTCTCCAGCTGGGGATTTATTCTGCTGGGCGCGCTGGGGCAGCGCTACGCCACCATTGCGTTTGGTGCCCTGCTGATCGCGGTGTACACCATGCTGGGCATTGGCCTGTTTCCGCAGTGGTGGATGCAGCCGGCGCTGCTGCTGATTGGCGCGCTGTGGTACAACCTGCTGACCTTTATCGGCCACCTGATGTTTCCGGTGCGCCCGGTGCAGGAGCAGCTGGCCGCCAGCTTTTCCCAGCTGGCGCGCTATCTGGAAGCCAAGGCCAATCTGTTTGATCCCGACGGCGGTGAGCAGGATGACGCGGCGCTGATCGCCACCGCGATGGTCAATAGCCAGCTGGTGGCGCAGCTCAATCTGACGAAAACCACCATTCAGAGCCGTTTACGCGGCGATCGCGGCTCGCGCAGCACGCGGCGCAGCCTGCATTACTATTTTGTGGCGCAGGATATTCACGAGCGCGCCAGCTCGTCGCATCTGCAATATCACCTGTTGCGCGATGACTGGCGTTACAACGAAGTGCTGTTTCGCTTTCAGCGGCTGCTGAACATGCAGGCGCAGGCCTGTCGCCAGCTGGCAGAGAATATCGTGCTGCGCCAGCCGTGGCACCACGATAGCCACTTTGCGCGCAGCTTTGAACGGCTGGAGACCGCCCTGCAGCGCCTGCAACATAACGATCCGCAGGCGACGCACATTCGTCCGCTGTTCTGGTTGCTGCGCAACTTACGCGCCATTGATGCGCAGCTGGCGTCGATCGAATCAGAGCAGCGGCTGGCAGAACCGCTGACGCAGAGCGATCACCATCTGTCGCGCGAAGGCTTGAGTGGCTGGGCGGATATCCGCCTGCGCCTCAGTCGCCATCTGAGTCCGACCTCGGCGTTGTTCCGCCACGCGGTGCGCATGTCGCTGGTGCTGTGCGTGGGGTACGCCTTCATTCAGCTTACCGGCCTGCATCGCGGCTACTGGATCCTGCTGACCAGCCTGTTTGTCTGCCAGCCCAACTATAACGCCACACGGCGGCGGCTGGCGCTGCGTATTGGCGGAACCCTGGCCGGTATTGCGATTGGCCTGCCGGTGCTGTGGCTGGTGCCCTCTATCGAGGGCCAGTTGGTTTTGATTGTGCTGAGCGGCGTGCTGTTTTTTGCCTTCCGCCAGATTCAGTACGCGCAGGCGACGCTGTTCATCACCCTGCTGGTGCTGCTGTGCTTCAATCTGCTGGGTGAAGGCTTTGATGTCGCCCTGCCGCGCGTGGTGGATACCTTGCTCGGCTGTGGCCTCGCCTGGCTGGCGGTGGCGTTTGTCTGGCCTGACTGGCGTTTCCGTCAGCTGACGACGGTTGCCGATCGCACACTGAATGCCAACTGTCGTTATCTTGATGCCATCCTGGAACAGTATCATCAGGGTAAAGATAACCGTCTCGCCTACCGTGTGGCGCGCCGTGACGCGCACAACGCCGATGCGGAACTGGCGTCCGTGGTGTCCAATATCAGCGGCGAACTGAAGCAACAGCCGCCGCTGCGCGAGAATGCGTTCCGTCTGATGTGCCTCAACCACTCGTTTCTCAGCTACATCTCGGCGCTGGGCGCGCACCGGGAGCGGCTGACGCAGGGCGAACTGCTGACGCTTTTAGATGACGCGGTATGCTTCGTCGAGGATGTGCTGCAGATCGATCGCGTCAGCGAAGCGCAGGCGGAAACGATGCAGCAGACACTGATGCAACGCCTGAGCGCGCTGAAAACCAGTGAGGAGGCGCAGGCACCGCTGGTGTTGCAGCAGCTGGGGCTACTGATTGCGCTGCTGCCGGAAATTGCCCGCCTGCGCCGCACCCTCGCTGCCGCTTAAGGCAACAGGCGCTCTGCCGCGGCGTGCTGGCGGAGCGTTTCCTGATACCAGGCGCTCAACTCTTCACGTACCGCCGCCGGCAAAGCGGCCTGGTGATGGCCGGAAATGGCGCCTTCCAGTGCCAGCAGCGTTTTCAGGCCGATATCTTTATTCACCGCCCGCAACTTCAGCCAGCTCTGACGCGAGCCCATTTCATACAGCAAGCGAACAGAATTGATCCCGACTTTGTGCAGCATCAGCTCCATGCGCAGGCTGAGATTGGGCAGATCTTTCAGCCTGAGCAAGACAAGTCTGTTCGCCGCCTCGGCGCGCGCCGCAGACAGCGAACTGGCCGATAAGCGCAGCAGCTGATCGGCGTCCTGCCAGAGCTGATTATCCACTTTGTAGTAGCTGAGCGTCACCGGCATGCCGCGCTTGCGATATATCAACGGTTCCAGCGGGCGCTGTGCGGCATAGTGCTGTAGCGCCTCACTGGCGCGCAGATAGAGCGCATCCTCATTGATGTAAGCAAACACCACCTTTTCGACCGCCAGCGCGTAACCACCAAACTGGGTGCGCGATTCAATTTTTCCCAATGCCGCTAACTGGGCTTTGGACTGCTCAACCACCGGATTATTTTTCTTCATAACGTCCCCTTTTCCTCATTCCTTGCGCGGGAAATTTCCTATAAAAAGCTCAGAGATTCATCTGGTTAGAAGATAGAAAAAACGATTTAGCTGTTCAATGAATAAAAGCGGCAACGCGCCGATCTTGTGCGGAATTTGCGAGGCATTTTCAGAAATTGAGGTTGATCTTTATCCAGGAACTCATTACTGTATATTCATACAGTTCATTACTGAGTGATTAAAATATGCGTACTCAATACTCTGGCCCTGCTGATCGTGCTCACCGTTTCGCTGCGACGGGCTTAACGCAACCTTCTCTGGGTGGTATTACTGAACTGCGTTATAGCGAGCAGCCCGGCATCATGCCGCTGCTGTTACTGCCGGTCCTCAAGCAGCTGAGCACTCAGTCACGCTGGCAGCTGTGGCTGACGCCAGCGCACAAACTGAACCGCAGCTGGATGCAGCAGTCAGGATTACCGCTGGAAAAGAGTATGCATATTACGGAATCCGAGCGTTTAAGCACGGTTGAGAGCATGGTGAAAGCGTTGCGCACCGGCAACTACAGCGTGGTACTCGCCTGGATTCCTTATGAATTGAGCAATGAAGAGCGCCTGGAACTTGAGCAGGCAGCCGCCGAAGGCGAAGCGTTGGGATTGATTATGCGTCCTCAGGGGCGGGATCTTGCTCTGTCCAGACAGCCAAACAGCGCAAAAATTCCCTCTGATTTGTTTCATTAAGTAAAACTAAGATTTTTCTCACGCTATTTTTTCACAAAGTTGCGGCTAAGCCACTGATTCTTTTCCCGCCAGCTATGACAATGGCTTAGCCGCATTTTTCTTTTCTGGTAGCGAAAATTTTGCCATGTCATTTGTTAAAATGTGTGTATAAATCCCTGTTTTTTTATCCGCTGACGTCACATCATACTTGTAAGTTTCCAATCTCGTTGTAGACTTTACCTCGCCAGGGTGCTCAATAACCTCCGTTTTTTCGGTAGAGTCATAAGCGAGCGTTTAGACCCGGCGAAGGATTACAACCAAGAGCAACCTTTTTGCTCATTGCCTATTTGGATGATAACGAGGCGCAAAATGAAAAAGACAGCTATCGCAATTGCAGTGGCACTGGCTGGCTTCGCTACCGTAGCGCAGGCCGCTCCTAAAGATGACACCTGGTACACCGGTGCTAAACTGGGCTGGTCTCAGTATCACGATACTGGTTACTACGGTAACGGTTACGAAAACAACGACGGTCCAACTCACGAATCTCAGCTGGGCGCAGGTGCTTTCCTGGGCTACCAGGCTAACCCATACCTGGGCTTCGAGCTGGGCTACGACTGGCTGGGCCGTATGCCGAACAAAGGCAACGAAGTTAACGGCGCATTCAAAGCACAGGGCGTACAGCTGGCAGCTAAACTGAGCTACCCAATTGCTGACGATCTGGACGTGTACACCCGTCTGGGTGGCATGGTTTGGCGTGCAGACTCAACTCAGGCTAACGTAGCTGACGGCACTCGCATCAGCAACCACGACACCGGCGTTTCTCCGCTGGCTGCTGTTGGTGTTGAATACGCACTGACCAAAAACTGGGCGACTCGCCTGGACTACCAGTGGGTTAACAACATCGGTGACGCAGGTACCGTTGGTGCGCGTCCAGACAACAGCATGCTGAGCGTCGGCGTTTCTTACCGTTTCGGTCAGGACGAAGCTGCAGCTCCAGTTGTTGCTCCAGCGCCAGCTCCGGCTCCGGTTGTTGAAACCAAGCGTTTCACTCTGAAGTCTGACGTGCTGTTCACCTTCAACAAATCTACCCTGAAACCAGAAGGCCAGCAGGCTCTGGATCAGCTGTACAGCCAGCTGAGCTCAATGGATCCGAAAGACGGTTCTGTTGTGGTTCTGGGCTTCACCGACCGCATCGGTTCAGACCAGTACAACCAGAAACTGTCTGAGAAACGTGCTCAGTCTGTTGTCGACTACCTGGTATCTAAAGGTATCCCGGCTAACAAGATCTCTGCACGTGGCATGGGTGAATCTAACCCAGTTACTGGCAACACCTGTGACAGCGTGAAAGGCCGCAATGCCCTGATCGACTGCCTGGCGCCAGACCGTCGCGTAGAAATCGACGTGAAAGGTATCAAAGACGTTGTAACTCAGCCACAGGCTTAAGTTATCGCGCAATAAAAAACCCCGCTTCGGCGGGGTTTTTTTTGGCTTTTTATCACACGCAATTTTTTGCTATTCGTTATCCGCGCCGCCTTTACCCAGAATCGCCTGCAGATCCTGCTTCAGCGTCGACATCTGACTGGCATACTTCTCTTTGCGTTCTGCATCTTCGATCAGCTGAACGATGGTCTCTGACAGGGTGCTGTTACGACGCTGCGCCAGACCTGCCAGACGCTGCCACACCAGATACTCCAGATCGATCGATTTTTTCCGCGTGTGCTGATGCTCTGCGTTGAAATGGCGTTTACGCCGCGCGCGTATGGTCTGCTTCAGACGGTTTTCCAGCTCCGGATGGATATGCTTTGCGATCCAGTCACCGACCTCAACCGGGTTATTCTCCATCGCCAGCAACGTCTCTACCGCCGCCTGCGCAGCGCTCAGCTCAATATGCCGGGTGATCAGCTCACCTTCCCGATGCTTTTTCACCAGGTATTTCCACTTCCATCCACTTTCAAGATTTTCGAGTTGCTGGTATTTCATCGGAATCTCATCGTGATCACGTAACAAACTAAGAATAACAGCTTTTTTCCCGGATGCAGCAAGGAAAAACATGTTGCGGCCATCACAGTTCAGGCCGGAAGTGCGCCGTGCTTAACCGGGTTGAATCCTGTATAATCGCGCTTTTCCTGAACCAGACTAATGCGAATATTTTGACCAGCACTCAACTTACGTGGCAAGCCCTGCAGCCGGATAGCTCACGCTACCAATCACTTTTCTCAACCGTCTCTCTGGAAGATAGCGATACGCTTGCCGCGGTTCAGCCGCGTCTGCTGAATGCGCTGGCGCATTTACATCATCAAACGCTGGGTTTTCCGTTGCTGCTGTTACGCAGCCAGGAAAACAGTGATTATCTGGCGTGGATTGCCGAGGCGGCGCAGCGCTTTCAGCCTGACGAGGACGCGCTGTACGGCGGTGATTACCATGTGATGGGCGACAATGTCAGCCTGCAACCGCCTGTCGACGCCGGCCGTCCCTTCACCAGCACCGGCGGCGTGCATTATGCCGACTGGATTGAGTCCGAACAGCTGTTTGGCTGCGTGCGTCAGTATAAAGATCGCGTACAGCTGGAGCCCGGTCTGCTGCATCAGGCTAACGGTGGCACGCTGATTCTGTCGATCAATACCCTGCTGGCGCAGCCGCTGCTGTGGCTACGCCTGCGCAAAGTGATCGAGCTGGGTCGCTTCGACTGGTACTCACCGGATGAGCGCCGCCCGTTGCCGGTGACCATTCCCTCACTGCCGCTGCAGCTGCGTCTGATTTTATGTGGCGAACGCGAGGCGCTGGCCAGCTTCCAGGAACTGGACGTTGAAGTGCACGAAATGGCGCTCTACAGCGAGTTCGAAGAGAATCTCCAGCTGGTCGATGATGATGACATGGCCAACTGGTGCCGCTGGACGCTATGCCAGGCGGAACTGGCCGGTCTTACGCCACCCGAAGCTGATTTCTGGCCGCTGCTGATCCAGGAAGCGGTGCGTCTGACCGGCGATCAGGACACGCTGCCGCTGTGCCCGCGCTGGCTGCGCCGTCAGCTGCAGGAAGCCGCGCTGCACGGTGAGACACTGAATGGTGAGGCGCTGAAAGAGGCGCTGGAAGCACGCCAGTGGCGCGAGAGTTTCCTTGCCGACCGGATGCGCGATGAGATCCTGTTAAATCAGATCATGATCGAAACGGAAGGCGAAGTGGTTGGTCAGATCAACGGCCTGTCGGTGATTGAATTCCCTGGTCATCCACGTCCGTGGGGCGAGCCATCACGCATCACCTGTGTTGTGCACCCGGGCGATGGCGAATTTACCGACGTGGAGCGCAAAGCGGAGCTTGGCGGCAACATCCACGCCAAAGGCATGATGATCATGCAGGCATATCTGATTTCGGAGCTGGAGCTGGAACAGCAGCTGCCCTTCTCGGCATCGCTGGTGTTTGAGCAGTCTTACTCCGAAGTCGACGGTGACAGCGCCTCGCTGGCCGAGCTGTGTGTGCTGATCAGCGCGCTGGCAAACCAGCCGCTGAACCAGCAGATTGCCGTTACCGGTTCGGTGGACCAGTTTGGTAATGTGCAGCCGGTGGGTGGTCTGAATGAGAAAATCGAAGGCTTCTTCCACATCTGCCAGTCGCGTGAACTGACCGGCAAACAGGGCGTGATTCTGCCTGCCAGCAACGTGCGCCATCTCAGCCTCAGCGACGACGTGGTAGAAGCGGTGCAGCAGGGCCAGTTCCATATCTGGGCGATTGAGCGCGTTGACGAAGCGCTGCCGCTGTTAACCGGTATTGCCTGGCAGAGCGAAAGCGGCGACTCGCTGCTGAGCACCATTCAGGAGCGCATTACTCAGCTCAATCAGCAGGAAAACCGACCGCGGCCCTGGCCATTACGCTGGCTCAACTGGTTCAACCACAGCTGATTACATTGCCCAGCGTACAACTGTTCGCTAATATTCGGGCTTCACTAAAAGAAGGCATATTGAGAACATGGTAGATAAACGCGAATCCTATAGCAAAGAAGACCTGATTGCCTCTGGTCGCGGCGAACTGTTTGGCGAGAATGGCCCACCGCTTCCGTCTGACAACATGTTGATGATGGACCGCGTGGTCAAAATGACCGAAGACGGCGGCAAATTCGATAAAGGTTATGTGGAAGCCGAACTGGATATCCGCCCTGACCTGTGGTTCTTTGATTGCCACTTTAAAGGCGATCCGGTGATGCCAGGCTGTCTGGGTCTGGATGCTATGTGGCAGCTGGTTGGCTTCTATCTCGGCTGGCTGGGTGCGGAAGGTAAAGGCCGTGCGCTGGGTGTGGGTGAAGTGAAATTCACCGGCCAGGTTCTGCCGACGGCGAAGCTGGTTACTTACAAAATTCACTTCAAACGCGTCATCAACCGCAAGCTGGTGATGGGCGTGGCCGATGGCGAAGTGTTCGTCGACGGTAACCTGATTTACACCGCGACTGACCTGAAAGTGGGCCTGTTTAAAGACACTTCAGCGTTCTGACCCGCCAACAAAAACCTCCGCACGCAGCGGAGGTTTTTTTTCCTGTTTACAGACATCCGACGGTGCCTAAGCCACCGCCGACCTGTCCTCCATGGCTTGTCGCCAACCTCCCAACCAGTGAGACCGGGCATCGATCCTTTGATAAGGGCATATCTCTTTTGAGCGGCCGGTAATGCCTGCCTGATAGCCTCGTGAATGTGCTCGTTCCAGGCGGTCTCTCTTCTGTCTCTTCATACCTCGTTTCCCTCATTTCAGGTCTGGTGGAATCTGGTGGAAAGAAAGAGTGGTGAATTAATGTTCAACCACAGTAATGTTCTAACCTGTGGTGGGTGAAAGGTCAATGCGCAAAATTCACGCCAATGTCATCAATTTGCCGTGAAATCGACACAAATTCTTCAGTGCCGCTGCCATATCTGGCTGATTCCGCAATAAAAAAGTCCCTGATTTGCGCGCCGTCACATAACGGCAAATCAGGGACTTAGCATAAGCATCGAACAAATCCTAATTTAGCGTCACCACGCTGTTAGCAATTTGCTGTGCCGTTTGCTGCCAGCCGAGCGCCAGCGTGCGCACCAGCGCATCGTAGCCATCTTCGCTCTGCGGCAGCGTCAGATTAAAGCCATGTTTGATAAGCCGGCCTTGATGTTGTAACAGCCATTCACCGCTTACTACTACCTTGCCGTCATAGCGGCCGTGGAAGCCGGTGACGTGCACGCTGAGCGTATCGTGCGTGTCACCCAGCGGCTGACTGGCCACCAGCCGGCCGGGCAACGCCTGGCCGAGGTTACTTACCAGTGTCTGCTGCAGCTGCTGGTCGAGCGGACTGGCCCACAGATTATTGGCGGCAATCACGTACTTCACGTCGCTGGTTTGATAAACCAGCCCGTTGCCGGCGAGATAATCCGGCACGCTCACCTGTTCAACCCAAATCATCGGCTGGCTGGCGGAGGCGTCACTGCTGACGCGCGCCATATTGCTACCCGCAGGCAGCTGGTAATAAGTGGTGTCGATAGTGCTGCTGCAGCCCGCCAGCAGCAGCATAGCACCGATAATCAGCCCTTTTTTCACTGTTTCGCCCTCTTTGGCTGCGGATCCTGACCCGGTTTGGCTTCAAATACCAGCGCGTTGCTCTTGCTGTTGAGCGTTTTCAGCACCGGCTGCAATTCGCGCAGCACCTGGTCAAGGCGCTGCATATCGCCCACCAGTTTGTTATAGGCTGGCGATCCCGGCTGCAGCCCCTTCATGCTGCGATTAAGCTCGCGCAGGGTTTGCTGCATATCGGCCGGCAGCGTTTTCATCGCCGGGTTGGCGGTGATCTGATTGAGGTTATCCAGCGTTTTCTGCAGCTGCTGCAGGGTGCGCTGGCTCTCTTTCAGCGTGCCGGTGGCCTGGTTGATCATCGGGTTGAGCGGCAATGCGTTGATTTTATCCAGCGCCGCCATCAGTTTCTGCTGAATCTGGCTCAGGCCGCCGCTTACGGTCGGAATCACTTCCAGCCCCGCCACTTCGTTCGGTCCTTTGTAAGCCGGTGCATTGTCATAGAAGTCGAGATCGACAAACAGCGCACCGGACAGCAGGTTGCCGGTTTTCAGCGTGGCGCGCAGGCCACGTTTCTTACCATCCTGCAGATGCTGTTCAAGATTGAAGTCGCCACCCAGACGGCTGATAAAGCGGTCCGGCTCGATGCGGATCAGCACCGGCACGCGGTAATCAGTGTTCAGCGCCTGATTTACGCCCGGGATCATGTAAGGCACCTGAGCCACGGTACCAAGACGAATGCCGCGGAACTCTACCGGAGCGCCGACCTGCAGACCACGAATCGAGTCGCTGAAGAACATCAGGAAATCAGTGTGTTTGGTGTACAGCGAATCCTGAATGCTGCGCTGGTCATCATACAGATGGTAGTCGTCCTGGTTTTTGGCCAGCTCGCCGAGTTCCCAGCCGTCCGGCACGTCAAAGCTCACACCACCGCTAAACAGGGTCGTCAGCGAGCCCATTTCGACGCGCATGCCGGAAGCGGACATATCCACCGCAATGCCGCTGTCTTTCCAGAAGCGCACATTGGTGGTAATCAGGCGATCGTAAGGCGCGGCGATGAACAGCTGATAGGTCATCATGCGCTTGTCGGTATCAAAGGTGCTGGTTTCCACCGTGCCGACGCGATAGCCGCGGAACAGCACCGGATCGCCCGGATTAAGCTGGCCGGCTTTTTTGCTGTCAAGGATGACGCGAATACCTTTGGCATCCGGCGGTGCCAGCGGCGGCGCATCGAGCAGCTGATAGTGCTCTGGCTTATCCCCTTTGGCGCCGGGCTGCAGTTCAATGTAGGCGCCGGAGAGCAGCGTACCGAGGCCCGTCACCCCTTCCCGGCCAATCTGCGGCTTCACCACCCAAAACACGCTGTCTTTATGCAGCAGTTTTTCCATGCCGGCATTCAGGCGCGCGGTGATCTCCACATGGTGCAGATCGTCCGTCAGCACCGCGCTTTCGACGGTGCCCACGTCGACGCTGCGGCTTTTAATGGTGGTTTTACCGGCAACAATGCCTTCGGCGTTTTCGGTGATCAGCGTGACCTGCGGTCCCTGATGGCTGAAGTGATAAAACAGAATCCATCCGCCGATTAACAGCGTGACGATAGGTACGATCCACACCGGCGACCAGCGTTTAATCTGGTCGACGTTAGCAATGCCGTGTTGGTTGTCCGTCAAGACGCGGCTCCTTACGTTCAGTTTCCTGTAGGCGATCCCAAATCAGGCGCGGATCAAACGTCATGGCGGCGAACATAGTCAGGATCACCACCAGCGCAAACAATAGCGCGCCTGGCGCAGGGTAAACACTCATCAGCTGGCCCATGCGCACCAGCGCAGTAAGCACAGCGATCACAAACACATCAATCATTGACCAGCGGCCAACAAACTCCACCACCTCATAAATCAGGTGCATCTTCTCGCTGTCGCGCCGGCCGCGGCCGCTGGCGTGCCAGCACAGCCAGCCAATCGCCACCATCTTCAGCGAAGGCACCATAATACTGGCGATAAAAATCACCAGCGCGACCGGCCAGGAGCCATCGCTCCACAGCAAAATCACGCCGGCCATAATGTTGGACGGATACTGCGAGCCGAGCGTTTCGGTCACCATGATCGGCATAATATTCGACGGGATATACAGCATCACCGAGGTGATCAGCAGCGCCAGCGTCCACTGCAGGCTGTGCTGCCTGCGTGGCGCGGCGCTTACGCCGCAGCGTGGACAGGTTTTCTGCGCGGCCGGCAGAATCGCGGTGCAGCACGGACAGCTGCGCAACCCCTGCTTCAGTCCGCTGATGCCCGCCTGCGGCGTTTGCGCCAGCGGCGGCAGCGGATCGATCCGCTGCCAGACCCAGCGGCGATCGACGCACTGAAACGCACGCAGCTGCAGCAGACAAAACAGGCACCACGGCCAGAAGCTGCTGCCAAGGCCAATTTCACCGTAGGCCATCAGTTTGACGAAGCTGACCAGCACGCCGGCCATGAAAATTTCCGCCATACCCCAGCTGCGCAATTGAAACAGAATGCGTGCCAGCCCGAGTCGCAGGCTGTGCGGCAGGCGCACCGGATTCACCAGCAGCAGAATGGCGATCATGCAGAAAGCCGGAATGCCCTGCACAAACAGCAGGAACAGCGTGGCGAGGCTGCGATAATCCTCACGATCCATCACTTGCGGGATAGCCATCAGCGAGATCTGGCTGCTGAGCCCGGCCACATGCATGCTGATAAACGGAAACAGATTGGCCAGCAACAGCATAAACAGCGCCGCCAGCGCATAGCCGGTGGGACGTTTACGCGGTTCGTGCCAGTTAGCCACCAGCGTGGTGTGACAGCGCGGACAGCGCGCACGGCTGCCCACCGGTACGGCGGGCAGTTTTACGGTTAAATCACACTGCGGACAGAGCATCCAGTGCTGCGTCTGATGCGTGGCACACATGCTGACTCCCTCTGCGTTATGCGCCGTTTTTCAGCGCTTCCAGCTCTTCCCACCGTTCAAAGGTGGTTTCCAGCTCCTGCTCCGCCTGCGCCAGCGCATCCAGCACCGGCTGCGTTTTGTCGTGCGGCTGGCTGAAGAACTCCGGATGACTCATCTGCGCCTGCAGCTCACCGATACGCGTCTCCAGCTGCTCCAGCTTTTGCGGCAGCTGTTCCAGTTCACGCGTCAGGTTATAGCTTAGCTTGCCTGCGCTGCGTTTGGGGGCGTCGGCTTTTTCTGCCGGTTTAGCCGCTGCGCTTTTGACCGGTGCGGCTTTGGTCTGTTTGTAGGCGGCGCGCTGCTGCTGCGCATCATGGTAGCCACCGACGAAGGTACCGATCTCGCCGTTGCCTTCAAAGATCCAGCATTCGGTCACGGTGTTATCCACAAACTGACGATCGTGGCTCACCAGCAGCACGGTGCCTTGGTAGCCATCCACCAGCTCTTCAAGCAGCTCGAGCGTTTCGACGTCAAGGTCGTTGGTCGGTTCGTCAAGGATCAGCAGGTTGCTGGGCTTGAGGAACAGACGCGCCAGCAGCAGGCGGTTACGCTCGCCGCCGGACAGCGCACGCACCGGCGTCATGGCGCGTTTCGGGTGGAACAGGAAGTCCTGCAGATAGCCGAGCACGTGGCGCGGCTTGCCGTTGACCATCACTTCCTGTTTGCCTTCCGCCAGGTTGTCCATCACGGTTTTATCCGGATCGAGCTCCGCGCGGTGCTGATCGAAGTAGGCGATTTCCAGTTTGGTGCCGCAGTGCACGCGACCGGCATCCGCCTTCAGCTGGCCGAGCATCAGGCGCAGCAGCGTGGTTTTACCGCAGCCGTTCGGGCCAATCAGGGCGATTTTGTCGCCGCGCTGCACCTGGGTGGAGAAATCCTTCACCAGCGTTTTGCCGTCAACGCCGTAATCCACGTTTTCCAGCTCAAAGACGATTTTGCCGGAACGCGCCGCTTCACCGACCTGCATATTGGCTTTGCCCATCACGTCACGCCGTTCGGAGCGTTCACGACGCAGCGCTTTCAGCGCGCGCACGCGGCCTTCGTTACGGGTGCGACGCGCTTTGATGCCCTGGCGAATCCACACTTCTTCCTGCGCCAGCTTGCGGTCGAATTCGGCGTTTTGCATCTCTTCAACGCGCAGCGCTTCCTCTTTGCCGAGCAGGAACTGATCGTAATCGCCCGGCCATGACACCAGCTTGCCGCGATCGAGGTCGACGATGCGCGTCGCCATATTGCGGATAAACGAGCGGTCGTGCGAAATAAACACGATGCTGCCGTTGAAGGTTTTCAGGAAGCTTTCCAGCCAGTCGATGGTTTCAATATCGAGGTGGTTAGTCGGTTCGTCGAGCATCAGCACGCGCGGGTTGCTGACCAGCGCACGGCCCAGCGCGGCTTTACGCAGCCAGCCACCGGAGAGTGACGACAGCTCGGTGTCCGGCTGCAGCCCGATTTGCTGCAGCACATCGTTGATGCGGCTGTCGAGCTGCCACAGGTTGTGATGGTCGAGAATCGTCTGCAGTCGCCCCATTTCGTTGAGGTTTTTCTCGCTCGGATCTTCCATCACAAGGTGCGATATGGCGTGATACGCCTTAAGGTGCTCAGCCTGTTCGGCCACGCCTTCGGCAACGAAGTCGTACACCGAACCGGTGATATTGCGTGGCGGATCCTGTTGCAGCCGCGCGACCACCAAATCCTGCTCATAAATAATGCGGCCGTCATCCAGCGGCTGTTCGCCGTTGATGATTTTCATCAGCGTCGATTTACCGGCGCCGTTGCGCCCAACCAGACAGACGCGCTCGCCCTCTTCGATATGCAGTTCGGTGTTATCCAACAGCGGCGCATCGCTGAACGACAGGTAAGCGCCATGGATACTGATCAGTGACATAAAACTTATTCCTTACCGGCGTGGCTTACCAGCCAGCAGTTGTGAATTTGACGGTTGCGCGCAAAGTCCTGCGACAGCGTTTTTTGCGTTATTTCCTGCGCCTGCAGACCCAGACGCTGCAAGCCGTCCAGATCCATTTTGAAGCCGCGCTTGTTATTGGAGAACATAATGGTGCCGCCGCGACGCAGCATGCGCTTCAGGTTCTGCAGCAGCATAAGGTGGTCGCGCTGCACATCGAAGTCATCTTCCATGCGTTTGGAGTTGGAGAAAGTCGGCGGATCGATAAAGATCAGATCGAACTGCTCATCGCTTTCGCGCAGCCAGCTCAGGCAGTCCGCCTGCATCAGGCGATGCTGGCGCCCGGTTAATCCATTCAGGCGCAGGTTACGTTCGGCCCACTCCAGATAGGTGCGCGACATATCGACCGTGGTGGTGGATTTGGCGCCGCCCAGCCCGGCGTGCACGCTGGCGCTACCGGTATATGAGAACAGGTTAAGGAAATCTTTCCCCTGGCTCATCTGGCCCAGCATCTGGCGCGCGATACGGTGGTCGAGGAACAGGCCGGTATCGAGATAATCCGTCAGGTTCACCAGCAGCCGCGCGTTAAACTCCTGCACTTCAAAGAATTCGCCCTTCTCGCTCAGCTTCTGGTACTGGTTTTTGCCCTTCTGCCGTTCGCGGGTTTTCAGCACCAGGCGATTGGCCGGTATCTCCAGTACGCTCAGCGTGGCACCGATTACGTCAAACAGGCGCTGACGCGCTTTGGTCGCATCCACGGTTTTCGGCGGCGCGTACTCCTGAACCACCACCCAGTCGGCGTAGCGATCGACCGCCACGTTATACTCCGGCAGATCGGCGTCATACAGGCGGTAGCAGTCAATATTCGACTGGCGCGCCCACTTGTCCAGTTTTTTGCTGTTCTTACGCAGGCGGTTAGCAAAGTCTTCGGCAATCTGTGCGCCGCCTTCGGCGCTGTTCTCCGCCAGCTGGTAGTTCTTCTGTACGCACTCCAGCGGACCGTTTTTCGCTTTAAACTGGCGATCGGCGCGCAGCTGCAGGCAGCTGAGCAGCTCGGGTGAGGCGCTGAACAGCGACAAATTCCAGCCGCCAAACTGCTGTTTCATGATGCGGCCCAGCTGGCTGTGCAGCGCAATCAGCGCCGGCTCGCTCTCCAGACGCTCACCGTACGGCGGGTTACTCAGCACCGTACCGCGCATCGCTTCGCCCGCCAGCGGATTTTTCAGCTGCAGCACATCCTGCTGCGCAAAGGTGAACAGATCGAACACGCCGGCGCGGCGTGCGTTGGCACGTGCCCACTCCAGCACGCGGCCATCATTATCATAGCCAAAGAAGCGTGACGTGGTGGCGGCTGTGCCGGCGCGCGCACGCTGCAGCGCTTCGCTGCGCACCTCCTGCCACAGTGCATTGTTGTGGCGTTTCCAGCGGCTGAAGCCCCAGTGCGAACGCAGCAGGCCCGGCGCGCGATCGCAGGCGATCAGCGCCGCTTCAATCAGCAGCGTGCCGGAGCCGCACATCGGATCGACCAGCGGCGTGCCGCTCTGCCAGCCGGAGCGCATCACAATCGCCGCCGCCAGGTTCTCTTTCAGCGGTGCCTGGCCGGTTTGCTGGCGATAGCCGCGCTGATGCAGTGCGGTGCCGCTCAGATCCAACGCGATGCTAACGCGATCTTTGTTCAGCCACGCGTTAATGCGGATGCCCGGCTGCTCGCGATCGACACTCGGACGCTCCAGATTCTGCCGGGTAAAGCTATCGACAATCGCATCTTTGATGCGCAGCGCACCAAACTGGCTGTTGCGGATCACCTCATTGGTGCCGCTGAAGTGGATGGCGAACGTGGTGTTGCTGTCAAACAGCTCGCTCCACGGGATGCTTTGCGCGCCGACGTAGAGATCGAGATCGCTCCAGACGCCGAATTCTCCCAGCGGCAGCAAAATACGTGAAGCCAGACGGCTCCACAGCAGGCTTTGGTACATTACGCGGTCGTCGGCTCGGAAGTGGACGCCGCCCTGCACCACCTGCAAATCCTGCGCACCCAGCGCGTCCAGCTCAGTTTTCAACAGCTCTTCGAGCCCACGCGCCGTACTGGCAAACAGAGAATTCATATCGTCACTTTTACTCTTGCTAAAATTGTTGCGCATTATAGCGAATCAGCGTCCTATGTCATAAAGTTAGCTTCTTTTTGTCTGTACGGAGTTGTGATGATTACCCTGTCTCGCCTGTATATTCACCCGGTTAAATCGATGCGTGGTTTGCAGCTGTCACACGCGCAGGTGCTGGAAAGCGGTCTGGCCTTCGATCGCATCTTTATGGTGACCGAAGCGGACGGGACCTTTATTACCGCCCGCCAGTTTCCGGAGATGGTGCGTTTCACGCCCGCCCTGCTGCCCGACGGGCTATTCATCACCGCGCCGGACGGCAGCCAGGCGCTGATCCGCTTCAGCGATTTCAGCGCCCAGCCGGCACCGACCGAAGTGTGGGGCAATCAGTTCACTGCGCGTATTGCGCCTGACACCATCAACCAGTGGCTGAGCGGCTTTTTCCCGCGCCCGGTGCAGCTGCGCTGGGTTGGCACTGAGCCGTCACGCCGGGTAAAACGCTTCGACCATGTCCCGCTGGGGTTCGCTGACGGCTTCCCTTACCTGCTGGTCAACATGGCGTCGCTGCAGGATCTGCAGCAGCGCTGTCCGGCCAGCGTGCGGCTGGAACAGTTCCGCCCCAATCTGATCGTCAGCGGCGCCAGCGCCTGGGATGAGGACAGCTGGAAACGTATTAAGATCGGCGAGATCACCTTCGAGATGCCGAAGCCGTGCAGCCGCTGCGTGTTTACCACCATCGGCACCGAAAGCGGCCGCAAGCATCCGCAGGGCGAACCGCTCGCCACGCTGCAGCGCTTTCGCAGCGCGCAGGACGGCAGCGGTGATATCGATTTCGGCCTCAATCTGATTGCGCTTAACAGCGGCATCGTGCGCGTCGGCGATACGGTTGAAGTGCTGGAACGGCAAACGCCGCGCGCTTACGGTGCCGGTGAGGTGGTGGAAACGCTGCAGGCCGCCAGCAGCGCGCCGGCCGCCGTGACCATTGGCTATCAGGGTCAGCAGTTTGCCGGCGATAATCAGCAGGTATTACTGGAACAGCTGGAGATGCAGGGCTTTCGCATTCCCTATTCGTGTCGTGCCGGAATCTGCGGCAGCTGCAAAATGACGCTGGTGTCGGGTGACGTGAAGGCGCTGAAGCAGAGCGCGGTACGCGGTGACGGCACCATTCTCAGCTGCAGCTGTATTCCGAACGGAGATATCGAACTGGCGTAAGCGCTACACCGCGCGGGCGAAGGGCGCGCTGCTCTCCTGCAACTGCGGCTGCAGGCGATCGTTCATGATCTTGATGGCATCGCCGAGCTGCATCCCTTTGCCCGCCACCGTCAGCGCACTCTGCGCCAGCAGACAGAGCGCGGCATTCTCGCCGCTTTCGACCACCAGCAGCTGTGCCTGTTCGCCGCTGTCAGCCAACGTTACCGCCACCATATCGCCCGCGACGGGCTGCCAGCTGTGCGCATGGCTGGTGAAGTGCCAGCTTTTCGGCATCAGCGGCTTAAGGAAACGGCTGGCCACCAGCGCATTTAGCACCAGCTCGGCGCGCTGATCGCTTTTTAAACCGCTCTGGCGACAGCGCTCTTCAAAAGTAAAATAAAGCGCAGCGTCATCAACGCAAAAACCGCTGTCATTAAAGGCATCGGGCGTCAGCATTTTGCGCGAGAAGCGCGAGCGAAATAACATTCCATCGGCCAGATCCAGCATCATCCGGTCATGCTCTGCGTCAAAATACCAACGCCAGTTGTCATCGGGTTTGATTTTCATGGGGTGCCCTGTGGATTTACGCTGCGCTAAACGGCGCTTAAATTTAAAACATTGCTTTAAGGAAAAAGCTGAAAATTGTACGAACAGGACAAAATATAAACGAGCCGGAGGGAGAAATAAACCCCCCGGCCAGGGAAAGTGAGAAATGTCTTAGAGATGGGTCACGATATCTTTAATTAAACCCGGACCTTTATAAATAAAGCCCGAGTATATCTGCACCAGCGTTGCACCAGCCGCCATTTTTTCCCGTGCCGCGACCAGCGAATCAATGCCACCGACGCCAATAATAGGCAGACGTCCCTGCAGCTCCTGCGCCAGACGGCGAATCACCTCGGTGCTGCGCGACTGAACCGGACGGCCACTTAATCCCCCCGCTTCGTCGGCATATTTTAGCCCGCTCACCAGCGAACGATCGAGCGTGGTATTGGTGGCGATCACGCCATCTATTTCGTGACGCACTAAACTGTCAGCAACCTGGATCAATTCTTCTTCAGAAAGATCCGGCGCGATCTTCACCGCCACCGGCACATATTTAAGATGGCTTTCCTGCAGCGCCCGCTGTTTTAATTTAATCGCCGACAGCAGATCGTCCAGCGCTTCGCCATATTGCAGCGAACGTAATCCGGGGGTATTCGGTGAGGAAATATTGATGGCAATATAACCGGCGTGCGCATACACCTTTTCCATGCAGGTGAGATAATCATCTTTGCCCTGCTCTACCGGCGTGTCTTTATTTTTACCAATATTGATGCCGAGCACGCCTTTAAAGCGCGCCTTTTTCACATTCTCTACCAGGTGATCGACGCCGAGATTATTAAACCCCATGCGGTTGATGATACCTTCCGCCGCCACCAGCCGGAACATGCGGGGTTTGTCATTGCCCGGCTGCGCGCGCGGCGTCACCGTGCCCACTTCGACAAAGCCAAAGCCCATGGCGCCAAAGGCATCAATGCACTCCGCGTTCTTATCCAGACCCGCAGCCAGACCCAGCGCGTTCGGAAAGGTCAGCCCCATACAGGTCACCGGGCGTGACGGCAGCGACTGACGAATCAGCCCTTCCAGCGGCGTGCCGCTGATGAAACGTAACTGTTGAAAGGTGAGTTCGTGCGCGCGCTCTGGATCGAGCTTAAACAGCGCCGGCCGGACGATAGGATATAGCATGCACTCTCCTGAATGGCTGAAGCTTCGTGAAAGTCGGGTGCACGGGAATTTGTGCGCCAGAATGGTAAGGTGCTCTGGCGCAAAAGTAAATTACTCTGGGATGCAACAATTTGATCGGTATCAGCGTCGGGCGGAATAGCGTCCGAGACGATCGCGGCAGGCCTGTAAGCCGCTGTAAATCGCCGGGCAATACCACAGCAGTTTCAGACGCGCGTTGTGCTGTAACACTTTACGCACCAGCTGATTCACCTGCGGCTGCCACTCGGCGGGCACCGTCATGTGATTTTTGCGGATTTGCGTCAGGCAGCCGTGCATCACCGTCTGGTAATAGTCATCCAGCAGCGCCTCATCGTACGGCAGTTGCTGCTGCTGCAGGAACTGCTCACTGCCGGCGCGGGCGATAAAGTAATTTTTCACCCACGAGAAGTCGCGCGTGCTCTGCGACAGTGAACTCAGCATAAAGCGTTTGTAGTAGTAGCTCTGGCTGGTGCAGTACAGCGCGCGCGCCTGCAGGTAGAGGGCGAACATAAAGGGCGCGTCTTCATGGTTCTGGATCGGCAGAAACTGCAGATCGAGCTGGTCAATCAGGCGACGCGAGATGATGCTGCTCCAGATCACCCGATGCGCCGACTGATGCTGAATCAGCGTGCGCAGCGTGGCGCTGCCGCCCGGCAGCAGGCCGCTGACGTGGCGCTGATGGATGGTCTGATAATGGCGCTGCGGCGCTGGCAGGTCGAAAAACATTTTCGCGCCAAAGCAGAACAGATCAATCTCCGGGTGACGGGCCTGCACGCGGCGGAAATCGGCGAACAGTTCAGTCGAGACGAAGTCGTCGGCATCCATAAAATAGACGAAATCGCCGCTGGCTGCGGCCAGCCCCTTCATGCGCGCGGCACTGACGCCGCCGCGTCCGCCACTCAGCAGCGTCACCTGCGGATGCTGCGCAGCAAACGCCGTCAACCAGGCAACGCTGTCATCGCTTGAGCCATCATCAATAATGATGATCTCTTCCGGCGGCGATGACTGGCGAAGCAGCGACCCCAGGGTTTCCGGCAGCCAGGGCGCGCAGTTCCAGTTAGGGATAATTACCGAAACCGTCGGCGTGCGGCGTGATGTCATGCTCATCCTCTTTCCTCTGCGTTAACAAGCGGCGCGCGCAGGCGTTTTAGCACCAGGCTGTGTAACAGACAGCACACGCCAAGGTTAAAGGCCCCGATCAGCCCCAGCCACAGCAGGTTGATCCAGCGATTCTGGTTCCACTCAATGGGCAGCAGCGTGCTGAGCCAGGCAATCAGCGCCGAGACCGCCCAAATCAGCGCCACGTCGCGCGTCAGCCAGCTGAAATGGATACCCGGCGCAAAGCGGCGATGCACCAGCCACGCCCAGCCAACTAAATAGAAGATATTCTGCCCCAGCCACAGCCAGCCGGTGCCCAGCGCCCCGTAATGGACGGCACACCAGATGTTGAGCGGCACCAGCACGACGGCAAAACAGGTGAATCCCTGCATGTGCAGTTTCAGATTGCCGTTGACGTATTGCAGGTGATACAGCAGGCCGCAGATCGCCTGGATGCCGCTGCCGAGCGCATACAGGCTAAGCACGAACGCCATCTCTTCGACAATTTGTGGTTTCTGCGTCCACGCCCACAGCAGCGGTCCGGCATAGCAGGCAATGGTGATGCTGAGCGGGGCCATAAAAATTGTCACCGCCTGGGTGGTATAGCGATAAAGCTTCAGCGATTCGGCATCGCCCTGCTGACGGGTTTTCATGCCGGTCATGCGCGGCACAATCGCCTGCATAATCGGACTGCTCAGCAGCAGGATACCGGTCGCGGCCGTGGCGACCACGGTGAACGAGCCGTACTCGCTCAGCGGCAGGGTTTTTGACAGCACCAGCCGGTCAATCTGCGAAATAAAGGTCCACACGGCGCTGGAGAAGGCGGCGCTCAGCGCAAAGCGGATAAAGGGTTTGAGCACGCCTTTCAGGTCGTCGCGCTTCTCTTTGCGCGCTGCGCGGGGCACCAGCTGACAGGATTTCCAGATACAGCAGGCGGCTTCGGCAATCGACACCAGCAATTGCCAGATAAAGAAGGTCAGCAGCGGATTCGGGAACAGCTGGATCACCAGTACCGCGCCAAAAGTACGCAGCGTGGTAATGATCAGGTTCACGCCGTTGAGCCAGACCTGATGCTCAAAACCGACAATCACGCTGCGATACGGGCTGGTACGCCAGCGAATCGCGGCGGTGATCACCATGATCGCCACGGCCACCACCACATCGCCGGCGGGTAAGTGCTGCGCATCCAGCCAGTGCGTGGCAATCCATGGCGTCGCCAGCCAGCCGAGCACCACCAGCACCAGGGTGGAGAACAGGAAGAAGCGGGTCAGCGTGGCAAACAGCGCCGGAAACCAGACAAATTCTGCCTGATTTGCCCGGTAGCGTGCCGCCTCGCGCATCAGCGTGGTTGAAACGCCCGCGTCGAGCAGCTGCAGCCAGGTCAGCAATATAGAAAAGAAGCCCACGAGACCGTAAGCTTCCATACCTAAATGCTGAATATACAGGGGAACTACTAAAATACCTGACAGCGTCAGATAGATCTGGCCAACATAGTTGGCAATCGCGTTACGTTTGATAGACATAAAAACTCTGGCGTCTGGGTATTTTTCTCAGTGTTAACAGCGTGACACAAAAATACCTCAGCGCCCACGGGAGTAATTCTTAAAATTAACGCTGGCGCTATCTCAGCGGCTTTTTCTCATTTTCATCAGTGAGAAATAGAGGTCGGGCTGTTTCAGTAACAGTTTTTCCATTGTGCTCTGCGGTGAAAACTGATCGGCAAAGTAGCGCACCGCGTGCCGCACATTATTAGAGAACTGCGTTTCAGCGTTTAATTCCTGCTGTACCAGCTGTAATAACCCGCTGCGTAAATAACTCTGGCGATAACGGTTTCGCTCCGGAATAAAGTGTGACAAACGGGTGACCTTTTCATACTCCGTCATAAATTGCTGATAGCTGGGTGGCGGATTAACCGTGGTGACCTCATGCTCAGCGCGAGCATCCAGCAGCCATACCGTTTGCGTATTTAACAGGCCGGCCAGCATCACATCCTGAATGCGTACCAGCGGAGCGGCATTTTTCACCAGCGCGGCGCGCAGGATGACCGCATAGTTATTCTGCTGCCACAGGCGCTGCGCCTGCAGCTGCTGGAACAGCTGCAGCGACGACTGCAGGCCGCTGCTCAGTGCGCGTGGTGCCAGTGAAACCAGCATGCAGTTGAGCTCCGGGCGCTGATGGCTGAGCGTTGCCACTTCCTGCAACAGTGCAGCAGAGGGCGCAAAGCCGTCGGCGGCAAACAGTAAGAACGCGTCGTCGCTGACGCTCTCCGCCGCTGGCTGTGGCACAGCGGTAAACTGGCTGTGCGCGGCATCCGGCTGCAGCAGATAACACAATAGTGGATTAACGTTATCAGCCGCGACGCGCGCGGGCTGAGCGGCAACCGGCTCAGCCGGGTGCACTAACAGAGCAGACCTTCCCATATTCCTCTCCCTAAAAATAATACTGAATAATGGCCAGACAAAAATCCGCCCAATTAAGGCGCAAATAAGGCAGTGACTTTTTTTTAGCGTAAGAAAACTCAATCAATTATAAACAGCCCGCCGACGGCATGACTATTGGCCCTTGCCAGACTGGCTGTTTATTTGCCTTTTATTGTTAAGCGTCACTAAAGAAAGCCCCACTTAAGCGCAGAGGAAATTAGCAATACTCGTAACAGGAAACGTTGAGACATGGCTCAATTTTAATAAAAGGCTACGTTTTGACACACTTCCTCTTCAATTTAAGGCCAACTTAAAATGGAGCAGCGAAAACAGCAGGTGAGAAAAATCCTGGTGATAATTTTTAACTTAAGCCGCCATTTCTTCGCTACAGCTTAAATTACCTCATCTATTTCTTCTTAAGCCTGACGACAATGGCGCGCCCGGCGATATGTGTCGACGGTTACACCTCTGATTTAACCAGGCAACAGCGCTTTTAATCATTCTCACCTTGCCCGTGACGGAAGCCGCTAATGAAAACCCGGCAATCTGCGGGTGCAATTCAGATTAACCTTAGAGGCGCTTTTCCCTTCCTTTATATGAGCGAGCTATTCCCGCCTGACGGCTATCCATTGCCGGATAAATCATTTACGCCTCGCCGCCTGCTCTGTCAGGATTGAATGCATCAGTTCTCAATAATTGCTAATCAATAACTTTCAGTTATAAGGAGTGACCATGCGGGTTATTACGCTGGCGGGGAGTCCGCGTTTTCCTTCACGTTCTACGGCGCTGCTGAGTGTGTGCCAGCGGGCGCTGGAAGCGCGTGGCGTCGAGGTGATTCCGTGGAACATTCACAACTTTCAGCCGGAAGATTTGCTATATGCGCGCTTTGACTCACCGGCACTGACCGCGCTGAAAGCGGATTTAGCGCTCGCGGAGGGGCTGATCGTCGCCACACCGATTTATAAAGCCTCTTTCTCAGGTGCGCTGAAAACCCTGCTCGACCTGCTGCCAGAGCGGGCGCTGGAACATAAAGTGGTGCTGCCGCTGGCCAGCGGCGGCAGCGTGGCGCACATGCTGGCCGTTGACTACGCGCTGAAACCGGTGCTGAACGCGCTGAAAGCGCAGGAAGTCCTGCACGGCGTGTTCGCCAGTGATACGCAAATCACCCATTACGACCGCCAGCCTGAGCTGGATGCGCTGCTGAGCGAGCGCATTGATGAGGCGCTGGAAACCTTCTGGCAGGCGCTGCACCGTCGTCATCAACCCTATGCTCAGGCTGTATAAAGGAACCGCGATGAAAAGGATGTTAACCCGCTGGCTGCTGCCAACCGTTACCGCGCTGTTTGCCCTGACCCTCGCGGCTCAGGCTGCCGAAGCGCCAGCACAATTCCGTATCGGCTATCAGAAAGGATCGGTCAGCATGGTGCTGGCCAAATCGCATCGGCTGCTGGAGCAGCGCTTCCCGGCCACCAACATTCAGTGGATCGAGTTTCCGGCCGGTCCGCAAATGCTTGAGGCACTGAACGTGGGCAGCATTGACCTGGGCAGCACCGGTGATATCCCGCCGCTGTTTGCTCAGGCCGCCGGGGCGGATTTGCTGTATGTCGGCTCGGAGCCACCTAAGCCGCAGGCTGAAGTGATTCTGGTGCCGAAGGACAGTCCCATCCACAGCGTGGCGCAACTGAAAGGCCATAAAGTGGCGTTCCAGAAAGGCTCCAGTTCGCACAATCTGCTGCTGCGCGCGCTGGAACAGGCCGGGCTGAGCTTTAACGATATTCAGCCGACTTATCTGACGCCAGCCGATGCGCGCGCCGCGTTTCAGCAGGGCGATGTTGACGCCTGGGCGATCTGGGACCCCTACTATTCCGCTGCGCTGCTGCAGGGCAACGTCCGTGTGCTGGTGGACGGTAGCAAGCTGAATCAGACCGGTTCGTTCTATCTCGCCACGCGCAGCTTTGCTACCGATCACGGTGACTTCGTGCAGCAGGTGCTGCACACCTTTAGCGAAGCCGACGCGCTGACGCGTAGCCAGCGCCAGCAAAGTATCGATCTGCTGGCACAGGCGATGGGCCTGCCGAAGCCGGTGATCGCCAGCTACCTTGACCATCGTCCTCCGACCACCATTACGCCGGTCAGCGCCCACACGGCGCAGGCCCAACAGCAAACTGCCGATCTGTTTTATGCCAACCATTTAATGCCGGTCAAAGTCACCATTGCCGATCGCATCTGGCAGCCACAGCCGGCCCGGCCATAAGGAAATTTATCATGAGCGTATCCGTATTCTGGTTTCTTCCCACCCACGGCGACGGCCACTATCTCGGTACCGCCGAAGGCGCGCGCCCGGTGGACCACGGTTATCTGCAACAGGTGGCGCAGGCCGCCGATCGCCTCGGTTTTGGTGGCGTGCTGATCCCCACCGGCCGGTCGTGTGAAGATGCATGGCTGGTGGCCGCATCCCTGATTCCGGTGACGCAGCGCCTGCGTTTTCTGGTGGCGCTGCGCCCGGGAGTGATTTCCCCGACGCAGGCCGCACGGCAGGCCGCCACGCTCGATCGTCTCTCCAACGGTCGCGCGCTGTTTAACCTCGTCACCGGCGGCGATCCGGAAGAGCTGGCGGGCGACGGCGTTTTCCTCGATCACCGCGAGCGTTATGCCGAATCTGCGGAGTTTACCCGCGTCTGGCGCCGGGTGAGTGAAGGCGAAACGGTCGATTACGAAGGCAAGTACGTCAAAGTGCGCGGTGCACGATTGATGTTTAAAGCGGTGCAGCAGCCACGTCCACCGCTGTGGTTTGGTGGCTCATCGGATGCCGCGCAGGATTTGGCCGCGGAGCAGGTGGATGTCTATCTGACCTGGGGCGAACCGCCCGCGCTGGTCAAAGAGAAGATTGAACAGGTGCGCGCCAAAGCGGCGGCGCAGGGGCGCACGGTGCGCTTCGGCATTCGTCTGCACGTGATTGTGCGTGAAACCAATGAAGAAGCATGGCAGGCGGCAGACCGGCTCATCGCCCATCTTGACGATGCCACCATTGCTAAAGCGCAGGCGGCTTTTGCCCGCACCGATTCAGTCGGTCAGCAGCGCATGGCCGCGCTGCACGGCGGACGCCGCGATCGGCTGGAGATCAGCCCGAACCTGTGGGCCGGCGTCGGTCTGGTACGCGGTGGTGCCGGGACTGCCCTGGTGGGCGACGGTCCGACGGTCGCGGCGCGTATGCAGGAGTATCAGGATCTCGGCATCGAGACCTTCATTCTGTCTGGCTATCCGCATCTGGAAGAGGCCTATCGTGTGGGCGAGCTGCTGTTCCCGCATCTCGACCTGGCCGTGCCGGAAATCCCGCAACCCCGCGTGGTGCAGGCGCACGGTGAAGCGGTCGCCAATGATTTCACCCCGCAAAAAGTCGCGCAGAGTTAAGGAGTGCATATGGCAAAGGTCAATAAACAGCTGAGTAATGCCCTGCTGCCGTGGGCGCTGCCAGTGCTGCTGGTGGTGGTGTGGCAGATTGCCTCACAGGCCGGCTGGCTGTCGACGCGCATCCTGCCCTCGCCGGAGAATATTGTCATCACCTTCTGGCATCTCGCGGCCAGCGGTGAGTTGTGGCAACACCTCGCCATCAGCGGCTGGCGAGCGGCAATCGGCTTTGCCATTGGCGGTTCGATTGGTCTGATTCTCGGGCTGATTACCGGCACGTCGCGCACCGGCGAACGGTTGCTGGATACCTCGGTACAGATGCTGCGTAACGTGCCGCACCTGGCGCTGATCCCGCTGGTGATTCTGTGGTTCGGCATCGACGAGTCAGCCAAAATTTTTCTTGTGGCGCTCGGCACGCTGTTCCCTATCTACCTCAATACCTATCACGGCATACGGAATATTGACCGCGGCCTGGTGGAGATGGCGCGCAGCTATGGTCTCTCCGGCTGGAGCCTGTTTATTCAGGTGATTTTGCCGGGCGCGCTGCCGTCAATCATGGTTGGCGTGCGTTTTGCCCTCGGTCTGATGTGGCTGACGCTGATCGTGGCCGAAACCATCTCGGCCAACTCCGGTATTGGTTATCTGGCAATGAACGCCCGTGAGTTTCTGCAAACCGATGTGGTGGTGGTCGCCATCATTCTCTATGCCCTACTGGGCAAACTGGCCGACGTGACGGCACAGCTGCTGGAGCGTGTCTGGCTGCGCTGGCATCCGGCTTACCAATTGAAGGAGGAGAACGCATGAGCAACGCAACGCTAAGTCCGGCGCGCCTGAACCGCGGTACCCCGGTGGGCGTCAATGGCGTCACCAAGCAGTATGGCAATCGCACCATCCTGAATCATATCGATTTACATATTCCGGCCGGCCAGTTTGTCGCGGTGGTCGGCCGCAGCGGCTGCGGTAAAAGTACCCTGCTGCGCCTGCTGGCCGGGCTGGAATCCACCACGCACGGTGAACTGCTGGCGGGCAACGCGCCGCTGGCCGAGGCGCGCGAAGATACCCGCCTGATGTTTCAGGATGCGCGTCTGCTGCCGTGGAAGAAAGTGATCGATAACGTTGGCCTCGGTCTGAAAGGCCGCGAGTGGCGCAGCGCCGCGCTTGAGGCGCTGGCGGCGGTCGGTCTGGCCGATCGCGCACATGAGTGGCCGGCAGCGCTCTCCGGCGGACAGAAACAGCGGGTGGCACTGGCGCGGGCGCTGATTCATCGCCCCGGCCTGCTGCTGCTCGATGAACCGCTCGGCGCACTTGATGCACTGACGCGCATTGAAATGCAGGGCCTGATTGAGTCGCTGTGGCAGCAGCATAATTTTACCGTGTTGCTGGTGACGCACGATGTCAGCGAAGCGGTGGCGATGGCCGATCGCGTGCTGCTGATTGAAGAGGGTCAGATCGGGCTGGATTTGGCGGTGGATTTACCGCGTCCGCGCCGCAAAGGATCGGCGCGCCTCGCCGAGCTGGAGGCCGAGGTGCTGGATCGGGTGATGAAGCGGGGAACCTCAGAGCAGCCCCTGCAGTTCGCGCAGCAGCGTTAATTCAGGACGCGCGATAAATCGCGCCGCTACAGAGGATTGCAACTCTTTGTAGCGGCGCAATTTATTGCGCATTGTTTTCTTACGCGTTCAGCGCTTTGGTGATCTTCTCATACAGATCGCCGGACAGATTTTCCAGCCCTTTCAGCGTCTCCAGCGCCTTACGCATCAGCGCCTGACGTTCGGCATCATAACGCTTCAGACGAATCAGCGGCTCAATCATGCGCGCTGCCACCTGCGGGTTGCGGCGGTTGAGATCGGTCAGCATTTCCACCAGGAACTGGTAGCCGCTGCCATCTTTGGCGTGGAAGGCTGCCGGGTTGGCCGAGGCAAACGCGCCAATCAGTGAACGGATGCGGTTCGGGTTACCCATGGTGAACGAGCGATGCGTCAGCAAGCTACGTACCTTGCTCAGCACGTCTGCCGCCGGGCTGGTGGCCTGCAACATAAACCACTTATCCATCACCAGACCATCCTGATGCCAGCGCTCGTCGTACGCCGCCAGCAGCGCATCACGGCACGGCAACTGCGCCGCCACCGCCGCTGACAGCGCGGCCAGCGCGTCGGTCATGTTGCTGGCTTTGTCGTACTGCGCCTGCACCAGTTTGCTGGCCTGCTCCGCGTCCGCAAACGCCAGATAGCTCAGGCAGACATTCTTCAGCGCGCGCTTGCCGATCTCGGCATGCTCGACTTTGTAGTCGCTGCTCTGGTTGGCGAGATACACCGCATAGAATTCATCGCTCAGCTCATTCGCCAGCGTGCGCACCAGCGCCGCGCGCACTGCGGCAATCGCCAGCGGGTCGATCACCTCGAACAGCTCGGCGATCTCATTCTCTGACGGCAGCGACAGGATCAGCGCCATCAGCGCCGGATCGCCCTGCTCATCCAGCAGCACCGCGCGGAAAGCATCGGCGACGTGCAGCGGCAGCGACAGCGGCTGGCCCTGCTGATGGCGCGCCACGTTGAGGCGGATATACGTCGCCAGCAGGCTTTGCGCCGCATCCCAGCGCGAGAAGTCGTTGCGCGCGTGGCGCATCAGGAAAGTCAGCTGCGCATCGCTCCATTTATAGTCGAGCTTCACCGGTGCGGAGAATTCCCGCAGCAGCGACGGCACCGGCTGGAAATAGACGTTGTCGAAAATGAAGGTCTGGAACTCGTCGGTGACGTTCAGCACGTGATGAACCGGATGACCGTTGTGCTGCAACGGAATGACCTTGCCTTCACCGTCATACAGTTCGATATCCAGCGGAATGTGCAGCGGCAGCTTCTCTTTTTGATCGGCGGTCGGTGGCGTGTGCTGCGTGACGTGCAGCGTGTACTGCTCCAGCTCCGGGTTGTAGTCATCACGCACCGTCAGCACCGGCGTGCCCGACTGACTGTACCAGCGGCGGAACTGTGACAAATCGACATTGGAGGCATCTTCCATCGCCTGCACGAAATCATCACAGGTGGCGGCGCTGCCATCGTGACGCTCGAAATAGAGCTGCATCCCCTGCTGGAACTGCTCTTCACCCAGCAGCGTGTGCAGCATGCGAATCACTTCAGAACCCTTCTCATACACCGTCAGGGTGTAGAAGTTGTTCATTTCAATCACCTGATCCGGGCGGATCGGATGGGCCATCGGGCTGGCATCCTCGGCAAACTGCGCGCCGCGCATCACGCGCACATTATCAATACGGTTGACCGCGCGCGAGCCGAGATCGGAGCTGAACTCCTGATCGCGGAAGACCGTCAGCCCCTCTTTCAGGCTGAGCTGGAACCAGTCGCGGCAGGTCACGCGGTTGCCGGTCCAGTTGTGGAAATATTCGTGACCAATCACGGCTTCAATGCCGAGATAGTCTTTATCGGTGGCGGTTTCCGCTTTGGCCAGCACGTATTTGGAGTTGAAGACGTTGAGGCCTTTATTCTCCATCGCGCCCATGTTGAAGAAATCCACCGCGACGATCATAAAGATATCGAGGTCATATTCGAGGCCGAAACGCTCTTCGTCCCATTTCATGCTGGCTTTGAGCGAGGTCATCGCCCAGTCCGCGCGGTCGAGGTTGCCGCGATCGACAAAAATTTCCAGCGCCACGTTACGGCCGGAACGGGTGGTAAAGCTGTCGCGCAGCACATCGAAATCGCCGGCGACCAGCGCAAACAGGTAGCAGGGTTTCGGGAACGGATCCTGCCATTTCACCCAGTGACGCCCATCCTCGTGCTGACCGCTCTCCAGCTTGTTGCCGTTGGACAGCAGGTACGGATAGCTAGCCGCGTCGGCGATCAGGGTGGTGGTGAAGCGCGCCAGCACGTCCGGGCGATCGAGATACCAGGTGATATGCCGGAAGCCTTCGGCTTCACACTGGGTGCAGAGCGCCTCGCCGGATTTATACAGCCCTTCCAGCGCGGTGTTTTTATCCGGATGGATTTCATTAATAATGGTCAGGGTAAAGTTGTCCGGCAGCTGGCTGATGATCAGTGCGCCCTGCTCTTCGCGGTAGTGCGGCCACGGATTGCCATCCACCGCCAGCGACAGCAGCGTCAGCGCCTCACCGTCCAGACGCAGTTCAGCCTGCTGCGCGCCAAGGCGTTTTACCTGACTGACGGCGGTGACGCGCGTGGTCGCCGCATCAAGATCAAACGTCAGGTCGATATCGGTGATGGTGTAGTCCGGCGCCCGGTAGTCGTGGCGATATTTAATTTGCGGCTGTTGCGTCATAAATCCTTCTCGCATCGTTAATATAGTCAACCCTCAGAGTCTAAGCGGGTTGCGCCCGGGTTGCCACGCACAATGCGTGCGTTGCGCCAAAAGTCTACAATTCATTAACAATGGCACAAATGACCCTCGACCTGTCACCTGCAATTATGGTGTGATCGCGGTGATTACTGTTTTATACTCCTGCGTCTTTATGACTTTGTTGAATACCGGGCTCTGCTCCGCGGAAGAGGATGCTGAAACGCACCATGACTGGACACGCTTCCCCGATTTTGACCACGCTGCTTGATACCGATGCCTATAAGCTTCACATGCAGCAGGCCGTTTATCATCGTTACTACGATGTCCCGGTAACGGCAGAATTTCGCTGCCGCAGCGATGAGCAACTCGGCCAGTATGCCGACGCCATCCGCACGCACATTACTGCCATGCAATCTCTGGCGCTGAGCGATGACGAATATCGTTACCTCAGCAGCTTACCGTTTTTCCAGCAGGACTATCTCGACTGGCTACGCCAGTTCCGCTTCGATGCCTCGCAGGTTGAGGTGCGCGACGATCACGGGCATCTGCGCATTCAGATTCGCGGCCCGTGGCGTGAAGTGATTCTGTGGGAAGTGCCGCTGCTGGCGCTGATCAGCGAAGTGGTACACCGTCACCGGACGCCGGAAAGCGGCGCGGAACAGGCGGTGGCGCATCTGCAGCAGAAGCTGGTGCACTTCCGTGAGCAGGTGGGTGATCTCGATATGTCGCGCTTCCAGCTGATGGACTTTGGCACGCGGCGTCGTTATTCGCGCGCGGTGCAGGAAGCGATTGTCAGCACGCTGAAAAACGAATTCCCGTGGCTGCTGGGCACCAGTAACTACGATCTGGCGCGCCGGTTGCAGCTTAACCCGGTCGGAACCCAGGCACATGAATGGTTCCAGGCGCATCAGCAGATCAGCCCGGTACTGGCCAACAGCCAGCGCGCGGCGCTGCAGTCGTGGCTGGATGAGTACGATAACCAGCTCGGCATTGCCCTGACCGACTGCATCACGATGGACGCCTTCCTGCGTGATTTCGGCCCCGGTTTTGCCCATCGCTATCAGGGCCTGCGCCATGATTCGGGCGATCCGGTGGAGTGGGGAGAAAAAGCCATTGCGCATTATCAGCGGCTGAATATTGATCCGCTCAGCAAAACGCTGGTGTTCTCCGACAATCTCAACCTCGACAAAGCACTGGCGCTGTATCGTCATTTCGGTCAGCGCGCGAACGTGGTATTTGGCATCGGCACCCGCCTCACCTGCGATATTCCCGGCGTCACGCCTTTGAATATCGTGATCAAACTGGTGAGCTGCAACGGTAAACCGGTGGCCAAACTCTCCGACAGTCCCGGTAAAACCATCTGCCAGGATAAAGCCTTCGTGCGCGCCCTGCGCAAAGCCTTCGACCTGCCGCTGGTCAAACGCGCCAGCTAATTGGCCTGAGCAGGGTGCCTGCGCCCTGCTCTGCGCCAGAAAATCTCTTTATTCTCCGGCAATTTTGCTTGTTTCCTGGTGGCTCGCAAGTAACATAGCTAAACCCCGGAATGGGGCTTATTTCACTCCATCTTCATTTATATAGAGAGATTTTTATGAGCGTAGTGCCTGTAGCGGATGTACTGCACGGCCGTGTAGCGGTTGACAGTGAAGTCACCGTACGTGGTTGGGTACGTACCCGAAGAGATTCCAAAGCCGGTCTTTCCTTCATCGCCGTTTATGACGGTTCCTGCTTTAATCCCGTTCAGGCCGTCGTCAATAATTCTCTGAATAATTATCAGGATGAAGTGCTGCGTCTGACCACCGGCTGTTCGGTGATCGTCACCGGTAAAGTGGTGGAGTCGCCGGGTGAAGGCCAGGCATTCGAACTGCAGGCGACCCAGGTTGAAGTCACCGGCTGGGTGGACGATCCGGATACCTATCCGATGGCGGCTAAACGTCACAGCATCGAATACCTGCGAGAAGTGGCGCACCTGCGTCCGCGCACCAACATTGTCGGTGCCGTGGCGCGCGTACGTCATACGCTGGCGCAGGCGCTGCATCGCTTCTTCCATGAAAACGGCTATTTCTGGGTCTCCACGCCGCTGATCACCGCTTCTGACACCGAAGGTGCCGGCGAGATGTTCCGCGTCTCAACGCTGGATCTGGAAAACCTGCCGCGCGACCCGCAGGGCAAAGTCGATTTCGATAAAGACTTCTTTGGTAAAGAGGCTTTCCTGACCGTTTCCGGCCAGCTGAACGCCGAGACCTACGCCTGTGCGCTGTCCAAAGTGTATACCTTTGGCCCGACGTTCCGTGCCGAAAACTCGAATACCAGCCGTCACTTAGCGGAATTCTGGATGCTGGAACCGGAAGTGGCGTTCGCTACGCTGGACGATGCGGCTGCCCTGGCGGAAGCAATGCTGAAGTACGTGTTTAAAGCGGTACTGGAAGAGCGCGCTGATGATATGGCGTTCTTCGCCGAGCGCGTGGATAAAGAAGCCATCGCCCGTCTGGAGCGCTTCATCAACACGGATTTCGCCCAGGTAGACTACACCGACGCCGTCGACATTCTGCTGAAAAGCGGCCAGAGCTTCGAGAACCCGGTGTCATGGGGCGTCGATCTCTCTTCAGAACACGAGCGTTATCTGGCGGAGAAACACTTCAAAGCGCCGGTGGTGGTGAAGAACTACCCGAAAGATATCAAAGCGTTCTACATGCGTATGAACGACGACGGTAAAACCGTGGCGGCGATGGACGTGCTGGCGCCGGGCATCGGTGAAATCATCGGCGGTTCCCAGCGTGAAGAGCGTCTTGATGTGCTGGACGCGCGCCTCGCTGAAATGGGCCTGAATAAGGAAGATTACTGGTGGTATCGTGACCTGCGTCGCTATGGCACCGTGCCACATGCCGGCTTCGGTTTAGGTTTCGAACGTTTGATCGCCTATGTCACTGGCGTACAAAATGTAAGAGACGTTATCCCGTTCCCACGCACGCCACGTAACGCGAATTTCTAAGATTTAAGATTAAATATAAGAAATTCATATATATATTGAGGTCGGCCCTGCCGGCCTTTTTTTATTTTTGTAAATTTTGAGTTCTCTCACAAAGTTCCCGATATTTTACAAATTGTAATACAATTTTGCTTTTTGATACGTAATTACGAGAATTGAATCATTTTCGGGCTAGAATTAGCAACCCCGTGATGGAAAGATGCGTGCAGACACAGGAGACATCAAACTTCTTTCAAGGTTCCCGTAAAGGTTTCTTGACGGCAGTGGCAGATGTCCAAATAACTCCAATGAGGGTAATAAATAATGATGAAGCGCAACATTCTTGCAGTGGTTATCCCTGCTCTGTTAGCTGCCGGCGCAGCAAACGCAGCAGAAATTTATAACAAAGATGGCAACAAACTGGACCTCTACGGTAAAGTTGATGCGCGTCACCAGTTCTCTGATGACTCAAGCTCAGACGGCGACAAATCTTACGTTCGTTTCGGCTTCAAGGGTGAAACTCAGATTACCGACCAGCTGACCGGATACGGCCAGTGGGAATACAACGTACAGGCTAACGTTGCTGAATCTGAAGGCACTTCTGGTTCTAAAACCCGTCTGGGCTTCGCCGGTCTGAAATTTGGTGATGCAGGCTCATTCGACTACGGTCGTAACTACGGCGTTCTGTACGACGCAATGTCTTACACTGACCAGCTGCCAGTGTTTGGTGATGATACCCTGTATCAGGATAACGACAACTTCATGGCCGGTCGTTCAAACGGTCTGGCTACCTACCGTAACAGCAACTTCTTCGGTCTGGTTGACGGCCTGGCATTCGCCGTTCAGTATCAGGGCAAAAACGAAGGTCGTGGCCCTCGTTACGATAATGGTGATGGCTGGGGTACCTCTCTGTCCTATGACACTGGCATGGGCATCAGCGCAGTGGGTGCATACTTCAACTCTGACCGTACTGACCAGCAGGCAACTGATGGCAACGGTGATAAAGCAAGTGCCTACGGCTTCGGTCTGAAATATGACGCGAACAATGTTTACCTGGCAGCCTTCTACGGTGAGTCACGTAACCTGACTCAATATGGCAATAACAACGACGGCACTGGCGCTACCGGCCCTGACTTCAACTTCGCTGCCAACAAAGCGCAGGCTTTCGAAGTGGTTGCTCAGTACCAGTTCGACTTCGGTCTGCGTCCATCCATCGCTTACCTGCAGTCTAAAGGCAAGGACCTGAACGGCGCGACTGGCCACGGCTCAACCTTCGCTGGCGGCGATGCTGACCTGGTTAAATATATCGAAATCGGTACCTACTACTACTTCAACAAAAACATGTCCACCTACGTTGACTACAAAATCAACCTGCTGGACGACAACGACTTCACCCGCGCTACCGGTACTTCTACCGACGACGTGGTTGGCGTTGGCCTGGTTTACCAGTTCTAATCTGCCGATTCGAACTGCGTAACACCTCAGAAACGGAGCCTTCGGGCTCCGTTTTGCATTTCAGTGATCGGGCTCCCGATTAGCGCCATTACTTTATACGCCACAGTTATTTCTTTTTTATGTCAGCGGTTGGCAAGCGTTGCGTCTGACGTTAACCTGATAGCTCATTTTGCTAAAGTTCACCCAAACGGAACTGACTCATGTTTGAATCAATCTCTGCCGCACCAGCCGATCCTATTCTGGGACTGGCTGACCTGTTTCGCGCCGACGACCGCCCGAATAAAATCAATCTTGGCATTGGTGTTTATAAAGATGAAACCGGCAAAACGCCGGTGCTGACCAGTGTGAAAAAAGCTGAGCAGTATCTGCTGGAGAACGAGACCACCAAAAACTACCTCAGCATTGATGGTCTGGCTGATTTCGCGCGCTGCACGCAGGAACTGCTGTTTGGCAAAGAGAACGCGCTGATTAGCGCTGGCCGCGCCTGCACCGCGCAGACGCCGGGCGGCACCGGTGCGCTGCGCGTCGCCGCGGACTTCCTCGCTACGCAAACCAACGTCAAACGCGTCTGGGTGAGCAATCCCAGCTGGCCGAACCACAAAAACGTGTTCAACGCCGCCGGTCTGGAAGTGTGTGATTACCAGTATTACGATGCGGCGACCCACAGCCTCGACTTCGACGGCATGCTGGCCTCGCTGCAGGAAGCGCAGGCGGGCGACGTGGTGCTGTTCCACGGCTGTTGCCATAACCCGACCGGTATCGATCCTACCGCTGACCAGTGGCAACAGCTGGCGCAGCTGTCGCTGGAGAAAGGCTGGCTGCCGCTGTTCGACTTCGCCTACCAGGGCTTCGCGCGCGGTCTGGATGAAGATGCTGAAGGCCTGCGCATTTTCGCGGCATCCCATCAGGAACTGATCGTCGCCAGCTCCTACTCGAAGAACTTTGGTCTGTACAACGAGCGTGTCGGTGCGCTGACGCTGGTAGCGGCAACGGCCGACGTGGCGAAGACAGCATTCAGCCAGGTGAAATACAGCATCCGCGCCAACTACTCTAACCCGCCGTCGCACGGTGCTGCCGTGGTCGCCACCATTCTCGGTAACGACGCGCTGCGTACCATCTGGGTGCAGGAGCTGACCGACATGCGCCAGCGCATTCAGCGCATGCGCCAGCTGTTTGTGAATACCCTGGCGGAGAAAGGTGCACAGCGCGATTTCAGCTTCATCATCAAACAGAACGGCATGTTCTCGTTCAGCGGTCTGACCAAAGATCAGGTGGTGCGTCTGCGTGAAGAGTTTGGCGTGTATGCGGTGAATTCCGGTCGCGTTAACGTGGCAGGTATGACGCCGGATAATATGTGGGCGCTGTGCGAAGCCATCGTCGCCGTGCTGTGACCAACGAAAAATGGGCCTGATGGCCCATTTTTTTATTGCAGGAAAGGATTACTGACGCGCTCGTGGCCGAGGGTGGAAATCGGGCCATGGCCGGGGACAAACGTCACATCATCACCCAGCGGCAGAAGTTTATCCCGTATGGCCGCGATTAGATCGCTGTGGCTGCCCTGCGGGAAATCGGTGCGCCCGACGCCACCGTTAAAAATCACATCACCGGAGATCAGCAGACGGCCAGCACGGTCAAAGAACACGATATGGCCCGGCGTATGCCCTGGACAATGCAGCACTTCCAGCGTCACGTTGCCCAGCTGTACCGTTTCGCCCTCTTCCAGCCAGCGATCTGGCGTCAGCGGCGCGCACTCCGGCAAACCAAACATCCGGCTTTGAGTGGGCAGGTTATCCAGCCAGAAGGCATCGGCTGGCTGCGGCCCGACGATCGGCACCTGATAGTGCTGCGCCAGTTCCGCAGCGGCACCGACGTGATCGAGATGGCCGTGGGTCAGCAGGATTTGCGACGGCGTTAAGCCTCGCTCCGCCAGCACGGTAATAATGGTTTCGGCATCGCCGCCGGGATCAACCAGCGCAGCCTGTTGCGTCTCGTCATCCCAGATAACGGAACAGTTCTGTGAAAAGGCGGTGACCGGAATAATCAGGTAATTCATAGCGCTCCATGACCGACACACGCAGCGCTGCCGGTATCAGGACCAGTGCCTTGCAGGCCCGGTATCAATGTGTACGAAGTTGCTGCGCGGGTAATATCCTACACCACCGGCGCGCATAGATAACGCCGCTTTGCGAACATTGCTGAGAGAAATGCCCTCAATGTGGAAATCCATCGCCTGACCTTTGGTGTGATAGCTGTGTTTAGCCACGCCAGGGCCCGATTCACGCAGCATATTATTGGTCGCCAGCGTACGGTAGCCGGAGATCAGCTGCACCGGTTTGCGCGTGTTGAGCAGCGTCTGCAAACGATACAGCTGGTCAAACAGATGCGGATCGATGTGTTTAACCTGATTGGCGCGGTAATCGCGGAAGAAGTGGTTTAAGCGAGCTAACTCATCCTTGTCATAACTCTTACCGTTAAAAAACTCAGTTTTGAGGGTTTCACCGGTATGCATGTTACTGAGCGTTAATACCCGGGGGCGGGAGGTGGAAACTGACGCCAGCGCTGCACCCGGCAGCAGTGACAATCCAGCCGCTGCGCCACCCAGCAGCAATAAACGACGACGTTGAGAATCAAAATTAGCCATGAAGCGGGGTTACCTAATCTAAAACGATAAAAATATGTGCAAAAAGTACACAAGGCCGAACAGTAACCGCAGCCTGGTGAGCAGTCAACCCGCAATCTGTCACAGAATGCGCAAAACCGGTCTGAAATCAATTTTCCAGACCGGTCTTGCCATTTTCTTTGAGGGAAGGATAACAGGGAAATCAACGCTTAGAGCAGCAGCTGCCCCGCTTTGGTCAGCACCTGGCTGCCGGAGCGCGCCGGGTTATCATAATTGTAAATATCTGTACGATACTGCGGCTGGCCGTCGTCCGCCACCCAGGCCGTAAGGTAGTAGAGATTGACCGGAATGCGATGGCGAATCGGCACGTAGCGCGTATCGCCCTGCTTCAGCGTGTCAGAGATACGGCTGTCGTTCCAGCCCGCGTCCTGCAACAGCAGATCGGCCAGTTCAGAAGCTTTGTTGACGCGCACGCAGCCGGAGCTGAGCGCGCGGATATCACGCTGGAACAGGCCATGGTTCGGCGTGTCGTGCAGATAAATCGCGTCAGAACTCGGCATGTTGAATTTATAGCGGCCCAGCGAGTTGCTGGCACCCGGCGCCTGACGAATGCGATACGGGAAACTGGCGGCGGACACCATGTGCCAGTCAATCATCGACGGATCGATCACTTCCGCATCAGCGCTCCAGCCCGACAGCAGCGTGTAGCCGTGCTTATACAGATAGCTCGGATCCTGCTTCACCTTCGGCACGATATCCTGGCGCACCAGCGTAGTGGGCACGTTCCACGGTGGATTGAGCACCACATTATTGAGCGCGCTGCGCATCAGCGGCGTTTTGCGGTCCGGACGACCGACAATCACCCGCGAGGACAGAATGGTATTGCCGTTGTTGTAGTAGGTCAGGGAATAGTTGGGAATATTCACCATGATGCCGTTGTGCATGTCATCCGGCAGCAGACGCAGACGCTGAATATTCAGCGCCAGCAGTGCCGCACGCATCTGCGGGGAAACATTCAGCCACTCGCGGGTACGCGGGCCGATGGCACCGTCGTCTGCCAGTCCCTGCCAGTGCTGGAAGCGTTTTACCCCCTCCACCAGCGTGTTGTCGTAGACATTATTGCTGGCAGCCGGGGTGACCGTGCTGATGTTGCCGCTGGCCTGCGGTACCTGCGCCGGCAGATCGCTGACGCTGGTGGCCGACGGACTGACGGCCACGGGCTGATCGCTCTGACTCACCGGCTGCGGCGCCGTCGGGACGGCATCGTCGGCTGGCGTGGGCGTCGCGCTGTGCGTGCCGGTCAGCATCCCGGTGCGCTGCAGAATCTCACGCAGCGCCGGCACATCATCGCTGATCTGACCCGGGCGCAGCGTGCCCTTATCGCGCAGCTGCGGCCACGGCCGGTTATCGGTCAGCAATGCTTTTAACGCGCTGTGCATCGGTGCGTACTGCGGATGCTGCGGTTGCAGCGACACCACAAAGGCGCGGCTGCCGCCGCCGTTCACCGCGTTTTGCCACTGATTGATGGCGGAAAGTGACGGCATGGTCAGCTTGTACGGCACATTGCTGTACAGCCAGGTTTCGCCCTGGGTCGGTACGTTAGCGACAAACTGCAGATAGCCAAGCATAGCGTCGCTCAGCACCACGTCCCGCGCGAAGCCTTTGATATCCGGATTAGTGAGCAACTCTACCCAGCGGGTAAACTGCGGCTGTACGCCGGAGAGCGCCACTTCTGCCAGCTGCTGCTGGAAAGCCTGCACGGCGTCGCGATCCTGCCACAGCGGCGCCATGTTGCGTGCCGCATAGATGCCGGCGAGGCCGGGCAGATAAAAGGGTCGTTCGCTGGGGCTAAATGCCTGCTGAATTTGCTGCTGGCTGGCAGCCACTGACAGCGTGCTGTGCGGCAGCGCGCCGACGTCTGCCGCCTGGCTGATAGCCAGCGGTGCCGCCATCAGTGACAAACTGAGTGCTATTGCAGCACGATTAACTCTGCTCTTCTTGTTCAGCAACATCCCTGCCCCCTTCTTACCAAAGACACAGCATCCTGAAAACGCCGTGTACCGCCTGTACTCTTATGGTTGAGTATAAAATAAAAAACGGCATCCGCCTCGCAGGGCCGATGCCGTTTACAGATTAACCGCAGCCTGAATTTTTAACCAGATTTGCTGCTAGCTATTTTCAGTGGCCACGCCTGCGCCGGGATTTTCCTGTTTCACCGGCGTCGGATCGGCGGAAAAACCGCGCAGTCCGACCACGTGCACATGCTCCGTATTGTTAAAGACTTTACGTACCAGCTTATAAGTGGTGCCTTTTTCCGGACTGATATTCTCCGGCGCGGCAATCACCAGCTGCATTTCCAGACGCTCGCACAGTTCGAACAGCGTGGCGATGGAGCGCGCATCAAGACGCGCGGCTTCATCGAGGAACAGCAGGCGGCACGGTGAAATATCTTTACCGCGCAGACGCCGTGACTCCTCTTCCCAGCTCTGCACCACCATCACCAGAATCGACATGCCGGTACCGATCGCTTCACCGGTCGACAGCGCCCCGCTTTCGGCGCGCAGCCAGCCGTCTGAGCCGCGGTTCACTTCCACTTCCATCTCAAGGTAGTTGCGGTAGTCGAGCAGCTCTTCACCGATGGTCTGCGCCGTGCGCTGGCCCATATCAATCTGCGGATTGAGACGCTGATACAGCTTCGCCAGCGCTTCCGAGAACGTGAGGCGATTGCTGGTAAACAGATCCTGATGCTGTTCATGCTCTTCCGACAGCGTATCCAGCAGCATGGCGTGCGTTTCGCGTACGTTGACGTTCAGCCGCACGCTGCGCACCTGACCAAAGCTCACCGCCTGCAAGCCCTGGTTCAGCTGACGGATGCGGTTCTGCTCGCGCTGAATGGTTTTGCGGATGATATTGGCCGCACTGCGCGAACTGATCGCCAGCGTCTGTTCACGCGCCGTCAGCTCTTCGGTCAGACGGTTCAGCTCAATCTCCATCTGCTCGATGGCTTCAACCGGATCGTCGGTACGAATAATGTCCTGACGGATACGTTCACGCAGATGCTGATAGACGGCGATAAAGAACTGAATCTTGCGCTCCGGCCGTTTTGGATCTTCCGACATGCGCAGCACATCGCGCAGGTGTTCATTATCCGCGACCGCCAGGCGCAGCGCACCGAGGGCCTTATCCGACATTGAGCGCAGCTCGTCGCCGCTCAGGTAAGCCAGTTCGCGGCGATGCAGACGGCGCTCGACGCCGTTCTCTTTCACCAGGCGCAGCACGATGCACCAGCCCGCTTTGGCGCTGACAACCTGCTCACGCATCAGGTGATAATCGCGCTCCAGCTTGCGCAGTTTCTTCTGCAGGCTATCCATCTCGGCTTCGCAGAAGGTGAGCTGTTTCTCCAGCTGATTGCGACGCGCACGGTTGTGGCTGAGCGCCGTGTAGAGTTCGTCACGCCGGCTGCGCGCGCGCTCCTCGGCGCTGGCATCGGCGTGCACGCCAATGTCCTGCATCTCCTGCTGCAACTCTTTCAGCATGTCGCGCTTGGCGTCGTACGAACTCTTCAGCGATGCCAGCACCTGGGAATACTGCGTCAGCTGCGCCTGATGTTCGCGCAGGCGTTCGCGCGCGCGGCTGCGTTCGCCTTCCGCCTGCTCCAGACGCTGGCGCAGTTTTTCGTTGAGATCGCTGTTACCGGTCAGCATGCCAGCCGAATCTTCATAGCTGAAGTGCGCGCGGCGCTGCACCACTTCGGTCAGGGCAAATGCCTGCTGACGCGCTTCGCGCTGCTGCTGCTGCGCCTGCTGATAGTCACGCGTCAGCTGTTCGTGCTGCTGCGGATCGCTCTGCAGCACCGCCACCAGCGGCTCCAGTTTGCTGAGTTTCGCGCCGTGCTGATGCAGGAAGCGCGCGGCTTCCTGGGCTTCTTCCACCCGCTCACGAATCTCTTCGCAGCGGTCGGCCAGCGAGTCGTCAAGCAACAGGTTAACGCGCGGCAGCAGGCGGTTGAGCTGCGCCACGCCCTCTTTTGCCTGCTCGAACTGGGCATGCTGCTGCTGGTTGTCATTCTCGTGCTGCGCCAGCGCACGCTCCAGCTCGCCACGACGACTGTTGAGCTGGCGCATCTGCGCTTCCGGATCTTCGTCGAAGGCCACGGCCAGGTGGCTGCCGATAAAGCGGCTAAACGACTGATGCAGACGCTGGGTTTTCTGCACGTCAAATGACAGCGTGGCAAAACGTTCGGCCAGCTGATCGCGCTCATTGCTCAACAGCTCCAGCTGATTTTCCCGCGCCGCGCGACCAAACAGCGGCACTTTCGGGAAGCGCGAATAACGCCACTGGCGCTCCGCCACTTTGACGACGACCGCATTTTCCAGCTCGTCGACGCTAAAGACGCTGTCATCAAACGACTGCGGATCGCCTTCGATCAGATAGAGATCTTCCGGACACTCTTCAAGGCCGTCGAGCATCTCGCGCACCAGCGACAGGTCCGGTACCACAATGGCGTGACGCGACGGGCCATACAGCGCGGAGAAGTACGGCGCATCATCCAGCGTCACGTCATCGTAAATTTCTGACAGCAGCACGCCGCCAAACCGCTCCGCCAGCTGAGTCAGGCGCGCATCTTCCGCGCCGCCCGGCTGGCTGAGTCGCGCAATCTGCTGCTCGACTTCACGCTTGCGCGCCGCCACTTCATCACGCTCAACGGTGGTTTCACGCTCGCGCTCCAGCAGCTGCTGCATATATTCGGTGATCTGCTGGCTGCTGCTCAGCGTCTGGCCGGTCTGTTCGCTCAGCTGGGTGAGAATCTCCTGCGCCGCCAGCCAGTGCGGTGCCCGCGCAGTCAGCGCAGTGATGCGCTCGCGCAGCTGCTCCAGCTCCTGGCGCATCAGCATGCGGCGTTCACCGGCGTCGGCCACGCTTTCGTTCAGCTGCTCTATCTGCGCTTCCAGTTCACGCTGCAGGCCTTCCAGCGCGTCAGCGTCATACTGCTGGCCCTGACGTTTACAGAAGTCGGCCAGCAGACGTTCGGCCTCATGCTGCTCGCGCAGGCGGGTTTCCAGTTCGTTGAGACGCAGACGCAGCGAAGAGAGCTGTTCGGCATGATGGCGCTGGTTAGCGGCATCGCGCAGCAATTCGCGCCCGACCTGCCACGCATCCTGCCGGCTTACCTCGCCAGCAATACTGGTGACCAGCGCCAGCGCCTGTTCAAACTGGCTGTGCGCCGCTTCCGCCACGCTCAGCTTCTGCTCCAAACGCAGCAGCCGTTCGGTGGCCTCTTCTTCGCGCGCCTGGAAGGTTTCCTGCCACTCTGCGGCGTTGTCGATGGTGAGGTCCGGCAGCTGGCACTGCGCCCGCGCTTTTTCCAGCGCCTGCAGCGCCTGCTGATACTGAATGGCGCGGGTTTGCTGCACATCAAGCGCCTGCTGAAAATCGGCCAGCTGGCTTTTCAGCTCGTCGACTTCAATTTCCGCCGCTTCAGCGCGCGCTTCGTTCTCTTCCTGCACTTCACGCGCTTCGGCCACCACTTCATTCTGCTCTTCGAGACGATAAGTCAGCTCTTCCAGATCGGCGTCGTAACGCGCGATCTTCTCCTGCTGACGCATCGCTGTCTGGACCAGATTAAGGTGATCGCTCGCCGCCTGATAATCGGTTTCCAGATCGCTCTCTGCGCCGTTGTGCTCAGAGAGTTCGCGCGCCATTTCGATGTGACGATACTGTTCCGATGCCAGCTGATTGCGACTGGTGAACAGCTCGTTACGCAGCTGCAGCGCACCGTCAAGATGGATGCGACGCTCGTTGGCGTGGCGCATGTAGTCGGCAGAAACGTAGCTGGTGGCTTCAGAGATCAGATGCTTAAACAGATCGCGGTCCGACTGCGTGACGCGAATTGCTTCCAGCGTCATGCGGTTTTCGCGCAGCGCCGCTTCCATATCCTGGAACGCTTTACGCACGCCGCCGTTTTCCGGCAGCAGGTAATCGCGCAGCGAGCGGGTAATGGCGCTGGAGATACCGCCATACAGCGAGGCTTCGATCAGACGGTAGAATTTGCTGCGATCGCCGGCGGTGCGCAGACGACGCGGTACCACGCCGAGCTCAAACATCATGGCGTGGTAGTCCGTGACCGAGCTGAACTGGCGGAACTGCACGCCCTCCTGCGCTTCCACCCGCTCCTTCACTTCTGCCAGCGGCAGCACGCGCGCCTGACGGCTGCCGAGAATTTCGGTCAGCATATCGGTTGGCAGCGTATCGGTCGGCAGGCCGTGAATACTGAAAGGCTTGATGTCGACTTTCTTATCGCGTCCGGCCACCTGCTGCAGGCGCACGCCAGCCACCACGCGCTGATGGCGCGAGTTGACCACGTCCAGCACCGCATAGCAGACGCCCGCGCGCAGTTTGCCGTGCAGGCCCTTGTCGCGCGAGCCGGATGTGGCACCGGCTTCGGTGGTGTTACGGAAATGCAGCAGGGTTAAGTCCGGAATCAGTGCCGTAACAAACGCCGCCATGGTGGTCGATTTACCGGCACCGTTACCGCCGGACAGCGTGGTGACCAGCTCATCCAGATCAAAGGTGCGGGCAAAGAAACCGTTCCAGTTGATCAGCGTGAGCGATCGAAATTTACCGCGTTCAATCATGCCTGTTCATCCTCCGCGCGCTCGCTCGCGTCGTGTTCGCTGTCATTTTCTGCCTCGTCGCTCTCACTGGCGACCGGTGCGTTCTCCAGCGTCATCGCTTCACCGTCACGAATCAGGCGCAGCTGCGCTTCACGTGCGTCGTCACCGCTGCGCACATCCGCACCAAAGCGGAAGACGGACTCCATGATGCGGAACTTGCTGCTGTCGTTGCCCATAAACCACACCATGCCGAGACGGCGCAGACGGCTGAGCGACGCACGCATCTTCTCCTGCAGTTTGGCGCGATCCAGGTCCGATCCGGTGGAGCGCTGGTTAACCAGCTTCAGCAACCTGCTTTCATCCGCCAGCGACAGCAGCTCGTCGTACAGCTCCTGCTGGGTGAAAATGCCCTCGTTGGCCAGCCGCTCCGGGCTCAGGTAGAGATAACAGAGAATTTTACCCACCATCATGTCGAGCTCGGACAGCACCGAGCGCGGGATCAGCGTGGTTGAGCGCGGACGCAGATAGAAAAAACCTTCCGGTGCGCGGATCAACTCAACGTTGTAGCGCGCATAGAACTCTTCCAGAAACGGCTGGTAATCCATCAGAAAAGCGTGATTATCCAGCTCTTCAATACCAATGTGGCGGCCGGCGCGTAACTGGCTATCAAGCGCGGGAAAAATCGGGTTTGCCAGTGCCAGCGCCAGTTTGACCGGCATCACTTGTTCAATATTTGTCGATGACATGTGCCTGCACCTTGGCTCCGTAATCATTGATGGTCTGCCATTCCGCAGGCAGACCGGCTAAATCGGCTTCGGCCACGCCGAGTCGCACCGCCTGATCGATGACGATGCGTGCGAGGTCGAAGTGGCGCGCGCGGGGATATTGCGCCAGATAATCACGCATCACCGTGGCGAGATGCAGCGGCTTCTGCTGCTGCTTGTAAATCTGCAGCGCTTCTTCAATCATCGCCGCCAGCTGCTCGCGGATTTCGTTAAACTCTTCGTACTCCATCTCCGGCGGCAGCTCGCCCATCACCTCGTCGTTACGCAGCGTCATCTCTTCATCGCGCATGTCATACAGACGGTCGGCATTGGCGTAGGTCAGCGCCCACGGCTGATCGAAATAGTTCTGCACCGACTGGCGCAAACGCTGCGCGAACACGCGGTTTTTATCCATGTCGATGGCGGTACGAATAAATTTGTGCACGTGGCGGTCGTAACCGATCCACAGATCGATGGCCTGCTGGCCCCAGCTGATAATGCGATCGAGCTTGTTTTGCAGGTCAAATACCAGCTTGTCGACGAAGCCCAGATCCGGGCTGCTCAGCGTGGCGTCCTGAATCCGCAGCAGATTAGCCTGCAGCTTGTCGCCTGCCGCTTCCAGCGTATCCTGCAGTTCGCGCAGCGTGCCGGAGGTCTCCGACAGCAGCAGCTCACAGCTGGAGATGGCCGCGCGCCAGTCTTTATTCAGCAGATCGGCGATATCGCTTTTTACCGCCTGCTGCTGTTCGTCCATCAGGCGCTGCGTCATGTCGATGCTGTCGAAGATTTCCGCGACCGAATATTTCAGCGGCGCAAAGACGTTGCGATGCCAGTGAAATTCGTCGCCATCTTCCTCGGCGGCGTCGGCGGCGCGCTTCAGCTCCTGCGCAACAATCGACAGCTGCATCGACAGGCGCAGCGTGGAAAATTCGCGCTGGCGGATGTAATAGTCGGTGATGCCGATCGCCAGTGGCGTCAGACGATAGATGGCGTGACCTTCGGTCAGCTCGCTGGTAAAGCGGTTAAGCAGGCGCTGACGCACCATGTCGTTGATGGCGTTGTTGGCACGGACCTGAATGGTTTCGTGGGTTTGTTCAAATGCTTTGCTGACGTGACGAAAGGCGTCAATCAGCTCACCTTCACTCATCTCGCCGTCCATGCGCTCCCCGTTGAGGGTGGCGATGGCCAGCAAAAACGCCAGACGTTCTACCGGCAGCGCAAGGGAAAAGTCATTCTTGCGCGCCCATGCCACCAGTTCGGGGACCGTCTGGGAAAATTCGCTCATAGTTGATCCTTCTACCTGGGTTTGCGCGCAGTCACGTGGATATAGCGCCCTAAGCTCAAAAAGGGCTCCTGACGACAGTAGCGCCGTTCCATCTCAATAATTTCCTCAACGCTCTTCCCGGCGCCGGGCTGCGGCTTCATGTAGTCACTGAACACGCGGATACCGGCACGCTGCTCGGTGATAAATCCGCACTGCGTCAGCCAGCGCTGTACATCGTCAGGATCGCGGGGGAAATCCGGCGACAGCGTGCGTTTTTTGCGCTTGTTCATGTTGGCGCGCAGATAGCCGAAATTGCCGAGCGTCAGGGTGCGGAACGTCAGGCCGTGCGCGTTATAAAACATCAGCGACAGCACACCACCGGGTTTCAGCGTATGCCACAGCGCCTGCAGCACCGCCAGCGGATCCGCCACCCACTCAAGCACAGCGTGAAACAATACCAGATCCACCGGCTTATCCAAATGTTCGCCAACCTGCTGCGCGCTAATTTGTTTGAATTGCATGTTGTGGCTCACACCTGCGCTGTACGCATGGGCGGCGGCCAGCTTAAGCATCTCGCCCGACAGGTCGCACAGCAATACCTGATGCCCCTGCGCAGCCAGACCGCTGGAGATCTGACCGACACCACCACCGGCATCCAGCACCGTCAGCGGGCCAGCGGGCAGCGTCGGCAGAATGGCGTTCAGCTCATCCCAGATGATCGCCTGACGCACCTGGCCTTTACGGGTGCCATAAATATTTTGCGAGAATTTTTCCGCCAGATCGTCAAAGTTACGATCCTGCATGGTGATGGCTCCGCTTTGCTGCATTCAACTTGTGCTATTTTGTCACAGGCTCGACAAGAATGAACCTTTCATGCCGCAGTAACTGTCTGGCTGCTGTTTTTTCGGACAAAAGGAGACGTTTTCGATGTTTTTTGCCTTAAAAAAATGGATTGGCGCGATGCTACTGCCTTTGCCATTGCTGTTAACGCTTATGGCGGCAGGACTTTTACTGCTCTGGTTCAGCCGCTGGCAAAAAAGCGGCAAAATCCTTATCTCATTGAGCTGGCTGATGCTGTTACTGCTGAGTCTGCAACCGGTGGCCGATCGGCTGCTGGCCCCGCTGGAAAACCAGTATGCCACGTGGAATGGCAGCGAGCCGGTAGACTATATCGTGGTGCTGGGCGGGGGTTACACCTATAACCGGCAGTGGGCACCGAGCTCCAACCTGCTGAACAACAGCCTGCCGCGCGTGACCGAAGGCGTTCGCCAGTGGCGACGCTATCCTCAGGCCAAAATGATCTTCACCGGTGCCGCTGCGGGCTACAATCCGCGCAGCAACGCCAGCGTTGCTGCTGACGTGGCGCGCAGCCTTGGCGTGCCCGACGATGCCATTATCGTGCTGGATCAGCCGCATGACACCGGCGAAGAAGCGCTGGCGGTGAAGCAGACCATCGGGCAGCATCCGTTTTTACTGGTGACGTCTGCCAACCATCTGCCACGCGCCATGCACTTTTTCCAGAGCGCCGGCCTGAATCCGCTACCGGCACCGGCTAACCAGCTGGCGATCACCTCACCGATCAGCGTCTGGGATCGCACGCTGCCCTCGCCGCTGTGGCTCAGCCATAGCCAGCGCGCGGTGTACGAAACGCTGGGGCTGATCTGGCAGCGGCTGCGCGGCAGTGGCGAACCTTCAGCCGAGCCAGGGGAGTAGCTGCGCGCGGGCATGGTCAAAGCGCGGGCGGTCAAACTGGCCGCTGCTGACCAGCGTGTCAACGCAATCCCACAGCTGATAGAGCCAGCGGCGCCAGACGAAACCTTCATCCACCGGCGCACGCTGTAAATAGTGCTGCAGCAGCGATGCTTCAGCACCGTTTTCCGCCAGGCGCATCAGCTCATACTCACGCGGGGCCCACAAAATGGTGCCCGGCTGGGTCATCGCCACCAGCTGATCGCTGTGCGGGTCTTTCAGCATACTGGCGAGACGCAGATTGCCGTGCATTAGCACGCACGGGTCGTCAAAGCCGACAAACAGCTGCGCCAGTTGTTCGCGGCTGCGGAACAGAATCTGACGATCGGCGTGGGTAAATCCGGGGGGCGACAGATAGCCCAGCGTGGACCACAGCACCTCCACCCGCTGGCGATACCATGCCGGCCAGCGATTTTCCTGCACGCTGTCAACGCTGCCGACCAGGCCATGGCTGTCAATGCGGTGCCACGCCAGCAGCCCTTCGACAATCTGTTCACACAGCTGCTCCCAGCGCGCTGCCGTGCGTGCCGGCGCTTCGGCCGATACGCCATTTAAGCGCGCCAGCAGCAGCATTTCATGCGCCGGCGGTTGCTGACTCAAAACCAGGCCGTACACCGTGGGCAGCGTAATCAGCCCTTCATGCGCCAGCATGGTGAGTTTTTTCGCTTCGAGCGCGGCGCGCCCCTGATGACGAAAATATTTGGCCACCAGCGGCATCGGCTTGCCGTGGTCATCATAGAGGGCGTAAAGCCGCGATTGTGCCTGTTCGCTGATGGTTTCCAGCCGGCTAACGCCTTCGCCCAGCACCAGCGCCAGTTCTGCACGGAGTTGTTCCATGGAAGAGTCCTCCGGAGTTAACTCATTGCACCATCCTGGAGGTCATGACGGCGCGAAACTTAGCGCCAGATCAAACTTTGCGGCCAGCCGGGTCGCTGGCCGCTGACGATTATGCCTGCATCGCTTCACGCACGCGCAGCAGATCGTCCGGCGTATCCACACCGACGCTCGGCACGGTGGCCGCTACCGCCACGTGGATCTTTTCGCCGTACCACAGCACGCGCAGCTGCTCCAGCAACTCGATCTGCTCCAGCGCACAGGGTTGCCATGCCACATAGCGACGGATGAAACCGGCGCGATAGGCATAGATACCGATGTGGCGCAGCAGCGTGTCGCCAATCTGCTCACGCGACTGCGCGTAACGTTCGCGATCCCACGGAATGGTCGCACGTGAAAAATAGAGCGCATAACCGCTGGCATCAGTGACCACTTTTACCGCGTTGGGATTGAACGCCTCTTCTGCCTCGTGAATCGGTACCGCCAGCGTGGCCATGCCGGCATCCGCCTGGGCCAGATTGTCCGCAACCTGACGCACAATCTCCGCCGGAATCATTGGCTCGTCGCCCTGCACGTTCACGATGATGGTATCGTCAGCAAACTGATACTTTTCAATCACCTCGGCCAGACGCTCGGTACCAGATTGGTGGTCGGCGCGCGTCATGCAGACTTCCCCGCCGGCAGCGGTCACCGCCGCCGCCACGTCAGGATGATCGGTGGCCACAATCACCCGCTCGGCGCCGGACTCGCGTGCACGTTCCATCACGTGCACCACCATCGGTTTACCGTGAATATCCAGCAGCGGTTTGCCCGGCAGGCGCGTGGAGGCGTAGCGTGCCGGAATAATCGCCACGAAACTCATGGATGAATCTCTTCAACGGACAGGGTGCGCGCTTCTACTTCCAGCAATACCGGAATACCGTCACGCACCGGGAACGCCAGGCCGTCGGGTTTGCAGATCAACTCCTGCTGCTCTTTGTTGTAATACAGTTTTCCGTTGCAGACCGGACAGGCCACAATCTCAAGTAAACGGTGATCCATACTTTTCTCCTTTCAGGACCGATACGTCAGAGGATTAGCATACCATAGCGCAATCAGGGACGGCGCGCCGCCATCGGCTTATATGCTGACGTGCCAGCACGTGGACCAGGCGGCCCGCAGCGCATCAGGCGCGTTTTCCAGCACCACTTCGCTGGCGCCCTGCCAGGCGGCGAAGCGGTTAATGGCTTTATGCACATCGGCGAGAAACTGCTGGCTCACGCGCACGCCGGGCTCCAGCCAGAAGGCCCGCAAAATGAGGCGCTGCGCCTGACGATCCATTTTGGCATCGACGCGCCCTTTCAGTACGCCGCGGTGCAGCAGCGGCAGGACAAAATAGCCGTATTTACGTTTGTGCTCTGGCGTGTAGCACTCGATGCGGTAGTCAAAATTAAACAACTCAAACGCGCGGCGGCGATCCCATACCACCGGATCAAACGGTGACAGCAGCGCGCTGTGCGTGGCGGCCTGCGGCTGTGCCAACTGCGGCAGCAGCGTATGGTGCAGCCACATCTCGCCCAGTTGCTCAACCTCAACGCGCTGAATCACTCCCTGCTCAGCGGCCTGCGCCAGCCAGAGTGCGATGGGCGCGCGTTTCAGCCGGTAGTAATCGGCCAGCCAGCTGGCGCGGAAAATGCCAAGGCTGCGCGCGCTGTGATCCAGCATCTGCATCACCGCCTCGTTCTCGCTCAGCGCATGCTGCTCGTCGCGCCAGTGCGGCATCACCCGACTACGCAGATCGTAGACGCGCTGGAAGTTACGGCGCTCGACAACCATCAGCTCACCGGCGCTAAACAGGTTCTCCAGATGTCGCTTGTGCGGCTTCCACGCCCACCAGCCGGGTTTGGTGTGCTTGTCGCTGGCAAAATCAGCGGCGCGTACCGGACCGGTGGCGGCGATATGTTGCAGCAGATCGGCGATCTCCTGCTGATGCTGATCCACCCATTGCTGATTGTATTTCCAGCCCAGGCGCTGCGGAGCCAGCATGCGGTGACGCAGCAGCGGATAATCTTCAAAAGGGATAAAACAGGCTTCATGCGCCCAGTATTCAAACAGCGCGCCCGCCGCCAGCGTTTGCTCCAGCCACTCAGCAGGAAAAGCGCCCAGCCGGCTGAACAGCACCAGATACGGACTGCGCGCAACCACATTAATGGTATCGATTTGCAGCAACGACATCTGCCGCACGCAGGCGTGAATATCGGCAAAACGCGCCTGACGGCGCGGCGGGCGTAGCAGGCCCTGGGCAGAGAGGTGCAGGTTGCGGGCGGTTTGCAGAGAGAGGGAATGCGTGCTGGTCATTACGTCGTCCCTTTAGATGGTTAGCGCGACCGGACGTCGCGCGCAGCCGTACAGAGTTGCGTCAGATCGGCCAGCAATGCGGCCAGCGGCGCGCCCGCCAGATGCGCATCCACCGGCAGATACCACCAGTTAGCGCGGGCAAAATGGCGGCACTTGACCGCGTCTTTTTCCGTCATCAGCAGGCACTGTGCATCCTGAGTCAGGCTGCGTAACTCTTCTTCGCTGTAAGCGTGGTGATCGGCAAAGGCGATCTCTGCCACCGGCTGCACGCCCTGCTGCTGCAGCGTAGTGAAGAAACGCGGCGGATGACCGATGCCGGCCATCGCGACAACTGGCGGCAGCTGCGTCAGCGCAGCCTGTTCACCGGTCAGCAAATTGACCGCCAGACCCGGCTGCAGCGTCATGGCGATCTCGCCAGCCTGCGCGCTGCCCCCGTTGACCACCACGGCATCAACCTGCTCCAGCCGCGATGCGCGTTCACGCATCGGTCCGGCCGGTAACCACCAGCCGTTGCCAAAGCGGCGCACGCCATCCACCACCACGATTTCGCGATCGCGCTCTAACGCATAGTGCTGCAGGCCATCATCCGTCACAATCACATCCAGCGGATGCGCCGCCAGCAGGGCCTCGATTGCCAGCCGGCGTTGCGGTGCCACTGCCACCGGCACCTGAGTGCGCTGGGCGATCAGCACCGGTTCATCACCAGCCTGTTCCGTCGCGCTATCCTGATTGACCAGCAGCGGATAGCGTTCCGCTTTACCACCGTAACCGCGCGACACCACACCCGGACGCAGCCCCTGCTGTTGCAGCGCCTGCACCAGCCAAATCACCAGCGGTGTTTTACCGTTGCCGCCTGCGGTCAGGTTGCCAACGACAATGACCGGACAGGGCGCGCGCCAGCGGGTACGCCAGCCGCGCTGATAGCTCAGGCGAATCAGCCAGGTGATAGCGCCATACAGCAGACTCAGCGGCCACAACAGCAGCCACAGCGGCGAGCGTCCGCTCCAGATACGTTCAATCATTGACCGAACTGCAGTTTGTGCAGCTGCGCGTAAGCGCCTTTCTGCGCCAGCAGCACCTCATGGGTGCCGCGTTCCACGATACGCCCATCCTCGACCACCACGATTTCGTCGGCCTTTTCAATGGTGGAGAGACGGTGCGCAATCACCAGCGACGTGCGGTTCTTCTGCAGCTCGTCCAGCGCCGACTGGATGGCGCGCTCGGATTCGGTATCCAGCGCCGAAGTGGCTTCGTCGAGAATCAAAATCGGGCAGTCACGCAGCAACGCACGGGCAATGGCGATACGCTGACGCTGGCCGCCAGACAGCAGCACACCGTTTTCACCAATGACCGTATCGAGACCGTTATCCATCTTGTTGATGAAGTCCATAGCATGCGCCATAGTCGCCGCCTGCTCGATTTGCTCGCGGGTGTATTCACCGTTGCGCGCATAAGCGATGTTATTGGCGATAGTGTCATTGAACAGATGGACATTCTGCGAGACTAACGCCACCTGATTACGCAGCGATCGCAGGGTGTACTCCCGCAGGTCGTGGCCATCCAGCAGAATTTCGCCCTCGTTGATATCGTAAAAACGCGTCAGCAGGCTGGCCATGGTGGATTTACCCGAGCCGGAACGGCCCACCAGCGCCACGGTTTTACCCGCGGGCAGCGTGAGATTAATATCACGCAGCGCCGGAATGTCACGGCCCGGATAGGTAAAGGTCACGTTGCGGAATTCAACATCCCCTTTCGCACGCGTAATTTCGCGCTTGCCGTTGTCGATCTCCTGCTCACTATCCAGAATGGTGAACAGAGTCTGACAGGCCGCCATGCCGCGCTGGAACTGGGCGTTGACGTTGGTCAGCGATTTCAGCGGACGCATCAGGGCGATCATCGACGAGAACACCACGGTAATGGTACCGGCAGTCAGGGTATCCATCACGCTCGGGAAGCTGGCCGCATACAGCACAAACGCCAGCGCCAGCGATGCGATCAGCTGGATCACCGGATCGGAAATCGAAGAGGCTGAGACCAGTTTCATGCCCTGCTGGCGCATTTTATTGCTCACCTGCGAGAAACGCTCAGCTTCTACTTCCTGTCCGCCAAAAATCAGAACTTCTTTGTGCCCTTTCAGCATCTGCTCAGCACTGGTGGTTACCTGCCCCATGGTGTTCTGCATATTTTTACTGATGCTGCGGAAACGCTTGGATACGGTGCGGATGGCAAAAGAGACCAGCGGCGCCAGCAGGATCAGAATCAGTGACAGCTGCCAGCTGTAGTAAAACATCATGATGAACAGGCCAATGATCGATGCGCCTTCGCGTACCACCGTCACCAGCGCGCTGGAGGAGGAAGAGGCCACCTGTTCAGAATCGTAGGTAATACGCGACAGCAGCGTACCGGTAGACTGCTGGTCAAAGAATGCAACCGGCATGCCCATCATGTGGCCGAACAGGCGACGGCGCATGTTCATCACCACATTGCCGGAGACCCATGAGATGCAGTAACTGGAGATATAACTGGTTACGCCGCGGATCAGCATCAGGCCGATGACCGCCAGCGGCATCCACAGCAGAACGGATTTGTCGGCTTTGCCGAAACCATCATCCAGTAAAGGTTTCAACAGGGAGAGCATTAGGGTGTCGCCTGCCGCATTGAGTATCAGCGCCACGGCGGACACAATCAGGCCAGCCTTGTGCGGCGCAATCATCGGCCAGAGTCGGCGAAATGTCTGCCACGTTGAGAGGTCTTTGTCTTGATGCATTATTTATTCACGCTGTTTGAAATAGCCGCTCATTCTACCTGGAATCGCGTTTGACGCCAAACCACTGATGATACCAGCGGGGGATTATTTGCTCTCTTAACCCCTTAATCTGCCAGCGACCCTGCCGTATCGCGATGTGAATCTGGCCTGATTGCGCAGTGTCATACCAGCGATAGCCCTGCTCGCGGTAACGCTGGACCACGGCGACGGCGGGCATACGCCAGGCGTTATAGCGCGCCAGCGAAGCCAGCGCCGCCTGCCCGGCAACACTCCGTAACAGTAAAGGGCCGGAGGAGCTCCGGCTGCCATGATGGGGCACCTGGATAACCGTAGATTGTAAGCCGCCCTTTTCCAGGGCGACCAGCTTGCGCTCCGCCTCCAGCTCAATGTCCCCGGTCAGTAACAGGCTGAACTGACCATCATCCACACGCACTACGCAGGAGTCGTTATTTTGCCCGGCAGTCTGCGCGTGCGGCGGCCATAGCGCGTGAAAGTGCAAACGCCCCCACTGCCACTGCTGGCCGCGATAGCACGGCAGATGCCCGGGCTCGCCGAGCGCGCTGCGTACCCGCAGACCAGGCTGCGCCTGTTGCAGCGCGGCTAATCCACCACGGTGATCGAGATGCTTGTGGCTCAGGATCACCCCTTGCAGTTGGCGCCCGGTGTAGTGCAGCCAGGGTAACAAAACCCGCCCGCCTGCATTGTCCTCTGCCCAGCCGGGTCCGCTGTCATACAGCATCACCTCATCTCCCTGGCTGATCGCCACCGCCAGACCATGTCCGACATCGATCATGTCAATCTGCCAGTCGTCCTGCTGGGCATTGCTGCGCCAGAACCACAGCGAGAGCAACAGCGCGCAGCAGGGCATCAACGCCTTCGCGAGCAAGCCGCTGCGCCACAGCGCCAGCCCGGCCCAGAGCAGCAGCACCGCCGGCAGCGTATCGCTCCAGCGCCACCATCCAGCGGGCAGCCACGCCAGCCCCTGCATCACCAGGCTGACCGACAGATCGGCCAGCTGCCATAGCGGAACGGCGATTGCAGGCAGCGCCAACAGCATCGCCAGCAGAATCAGCGGCACGGTAATCAGCGACACCACCGGCACCGCCAGCAGGTTGGCCACTAGCGCGCTCAGGCTGAGCCCGTGGAACAGAAAGATCTGCAGCGGCGCCATCAGAATCATCATGCCCAATTGCAGGTGCAACAGTCGCAGCAGCAGCCAGCGGCGCGGCTGGCGGAAACGTGGCGGCAGAGGAAACCACTGAAACCACAGTATCAGCATCGCCACGGCCAGCGCCGACAGCCAAAAGCTTTCTGACAGCACCGTTAGCGGATCAAGCCATAACAAACTCCCCATGCAGAGCGTCCACACCTGCCAGTTGCTCAGCTGCCAGCCAGCTATACGCGTCGCCAGCCACAGCGTTAACGCCAGCATCGCGCGCTGTGCCGGAGGATGACTGCCGGAGATCCAGCAATAGGCTGCCGCTGTTAACCCGCTGATCAGCAGCGGCATCAGATAGCCGATTTGCCTGGCAGGTAACACTAACTGGATGACGCGCGCCAGTAGCCAGCCTACGCTGGCCGCCAGCGCGATATGCATGCCGGAGATGGCCATCAGATGTGCGGTACCGGTTTCGCGCAGCAAGGCTCGCTGGGCCGGGGTCATCGCATCACGCACGCCAAAGGCCAGTGCCTGTACTATCGCGGGCTGCGTTAACCCGGTGAAACGCGCCAGATGATGATTGATAAAACGCGTCCGCCAGCTGCAGCGCAGAGACTCAGCCTGCTGGCTGACTATACGCCCCTGCAGCGCGCTGTGGTTAGCAATGGCAAAACGCTGCAGATCAAATTCGCCCTCGTTGAGCCGGGCGTGCACCGCGCGTAGCCGCAGCTGCATCTGCCAGCGCTGTCCCGCACACCAGACGACCTCATCGCTGACATTACGCAGCGTGACAAACAACGGTGGAAAGACGTAGCGGTCACCTGCCCGGATTACCTGCGCCGTGAGCTGGTTCTTCGCGAGATTCACTGCAGTTATCTGAAGCGTGGCCGCCACCGGTGCCACGGTCAGTTGCTCAAGGGTATCGACCGTCTGACGCGCCTCGATCAGTGCCCAGCTCAACAGCAGCAAGCCCAGTCCGGCGTAGCGCAAAAGCATTACTGATGTACACGCCAGCAACAGTGCGCTTATTAACAGCAGCACAATGGTGCTGTAAGCAGGGATGTGCGGCAGCATACCCAGCGGCAGCGCCGCGAGGAGCATCATTCTGGCTACCACTATTATTGTCACGCGCACGCCCTCTTCTGTCATTGCCGCGGATTGTGCGCGCTGACAGAGGCAAAAGCATGTGGCTAAATGTCGATTTCAGAGAGGGATTACGCGCAGTTTATGGTGGTTGCAGGAAATGAACAGCAACATGGAAGCAGGATCGCAAACCTGAATACGAGGCAAAAAAAAACGACACCTGCAGGTGTCGTTTTTATCGTTCGGTAACGGCTTAGCCGTAGATATTTGCACGGTCACGCAATTCTTTGCCTGGCTTGAAGTGGGGAACGTATTTACCTTCCAGTTCCACTTTGTCACCCGTTTTCGGGTTACGACCAGTGCGCGGTGCGCGGTAGTGCAAAGAAAAGCTGCCGAATCCCCGGATTTCAATGCGCTCGCCCTGGGCCAGCGTAGTGGCCATGTGCTCGAGCATCTCTTTGACCGCATCCTCAACGACTTTCGCCGGGATATGAGTATGCTGGCCAGCAAGTCTTTCAATCAGTTCTGACTTGGTCATGTAACCTCCGGTTAATCCCTGTTTGGAAAGGTATGACAGCTTTTACCGAAACCGGACGATTTTCACCGTCCGGTGCTTCGGGTCGATTACTCGCCTTTAGCCGCTTTGAACGCTTCAGCCATTGCGTTAGAGAAGTTGCCATCTTCCTGTTTGGTGTTAACAGTGTTGATAGCTTCTTTCTCGTCAGCCTGGTCTTTAGCACGAACAGACAGGCTCACAACGCGGTTCTTACGGTCAACGCCGGTGAATTTCGCTTCAACGTCGTCGCCTACGCTCAGAACCTGAGTGGCGTCTTCGATGCGGTCCAGAGAAGCTTCAGAAGCGCGCAGGTAACCTTCTACGCCGTCAGCTAATTCTACTGTAGCACCTTTAGCGTCAACTGCAGTGACTTTACCCGTCACGATTGCGCCTTTCTTGTTCAGGGTGATGTAGTTGTTGAATGGATCTTCAGCCAGCTGCTTCACGCCCAGAGAAATACGCTCACGCTCTGCGTCAACCTGCAGTACAACGGCAGCGATTTCGTCGCCTTTCTTGTACTCACGAACGGCTTCTTCGCCAGTCGCGTTCCAGGAGATGTCAGACAGGTGAACCAGACCGTCGATGCCACCGTCCAGGCCGATGAAGATACCGAAGTCAGTGATTGACTTGATTTTACCTTCAACGCGATCGCCTTTGTTGTGGGTCTCTGCGAACTGCTGCCATGGGTTAGATTTGCACTGCTTCAGACCCAGGGAGATACGACGACGCTCTTCGTCGATGTCCAGAACCATAACTTCAACCACATCACCTACGTTGACAACTTTAGATGGGTGGATGTTTTTGTTGGTCCAGTCCATTTCAGACACGTGTACCAGGCCTTCAACGCCTTCTTCGATTTCAACGAAGCAGCCGTAGTCAGTCAGGTTGGTCACGCGACCGGTCAGTTTGGTACCTTCCGGATAACGCTTAGCGATAGCAACCCATGGATCTTCGCCCAGCTGTTTCAGGCCCAGAGATACACGAGTACGCTCGCGGTCGAACTTCAGCACTTTAACAGTGATTTCGTCGCCCACGTTGACGATTTCGCTTGGATGCTTAACGCGCTTCCACGCCATATCGGTGATGTGCAGCAGACCGTCAACGCCACCCAGGTCAACGAATGCGCCGTAGTCAGTGAGGTTCTTAACGATACCTTTGACTTCCATGCCTTCCTGCAGGTTTTCCAGCAGCTGATCGCGCTCAGCGCTGTTTTCAGATTCGATAACCGCGCGGCGAGAAACCACGACGTTGTTACGCTTCTGATCAAGCTTGATTACTTTGAATTCAAGCTCTTTGCCTTCCAGGTGCAGAGTGTCGCGGACCGGACGAACGTCAACCAGTGAACCTGGCAGGAACGCACGAATACCGTTCAGCTCAACTGTGAAGCCACCTTTAACTTTGCCGTTGATAACACCGGTAACAGTTTCAGCGTCTTCGTAAGCTTTTTCCAGCGTGATCCAAGCTTCGTGACGTTTAGCTTTCTCACGGGACAGCAGGGTTTCACCGAAGCCGTCTTCTACTGCATCCAGAGCAACGTCAACTTCGTCGCCCACCTGGATTTCCAGTTCGCCGGCTGCGTTCTTGAACTGCTCTGCAGGGATAGCAGATTCAGATTTCAGACCCGCATCAACCAGCACGACGTCTTTGTCGATAGCAACAACGACGCCACGAACGATGGAACCCGGACGGGTTTCGATTTCTTTCAGGGACTCTTCAAAGAGTTGAGCAAAAGATTCAGTCATATTGATAATCTTAGGATTCTTCAATTTAACGTCCACCTGACGTCATTGTCGGATGGGGTTGTTTCACATGCCCTGCACCGCTTCCCTGGCACAGGGTTACTACAATTCGGTCGCCGAAAAGATTAAATGCCCAGCTTCTGGCGGGCATAATCTAGTGCCTTTTCAATCACTTGCTCAATGGTCATGCTGGTTGAATCCAGCACCAGAGCATCAGCGGCTGGCACTAAAGGCGCGATGGCGCGGTTACGATCGCGGTCGTCGCGTTCCTTTATCTCGGATAAAAGGCGATCAAAGTTAACACTAAAGCCCTTTTCCTGCAACTGTAGCATACGGCGATGCGCACGCTCTTCGGAGCTGGCATCGAGGAAAATTTTAACGGGCGCGTCCGGGAAAACCACGGTGCCCATATCACGTCCATCGGCGATTAAACCCGGCTCCTCGCGGAAAGCACGCTGTCGGCGCAGCAAGGCTTCACGCACGCGTGGAAATGCCGCCACGCGCGACGCCGTATTGCTCACTTCCTGGGTGCGGATTTCGCCGGTGACATCCTCACCTTCCAGCACTACCTGCATTTCACCGTCTACCGACAGAAAACGCACGTCAAGGTGCGCCGCCATAGGCACCAGCGCTTCTTCCGACTCGATATCCACCTGATGATGCAGCGCGGCCAGAGCCAGTACGCGATAAATAGCCCCTGAATCCAGCAGGTGCCACTGCAACGACTCCGCCATCGCTTTACATAAAGTCCCTTTACCCGCGCCGCTTGGGCCATCAATGGTAATTACCGGGGCGATTGCCGTCATTGTTCTCTCCTGTTGCTGCATGCTGATGATCAGCCTTCTTGGCTGTCTGGATTGCGCGGCATTATACGCTGCCCGCGTCCGCTTGGTTACCCTTTAGCGTAGACAGCGCCAGAAATTTCGACAGTTTCAGAACAATTTCCCGCCAGTGAGGCCAGCAGAGGGTTCAGAAGCCCGGCACAGCGGTACCGGGCGGGCGGATTAGGATGCGTGGCTGATTTTTGCCAGCTGCTGGAAGTAATCCGGGAAGGTTTTTGCCGTGCAGCCGGGATCGAGAATGGTTACCGGCGTGTCGGACAGCGCAACCAGCGAGAAACACATCGCCATGCGGTGATCGTTGTACGTGCCGATATCGGCGTGCTGTAACTGCGCAGGCGGTGTGACGCGAATAAAATCGTGTCCCTCTTCCACTTCCGCCCCGACTTTACGCAACTCGGTCGCCATGGCCGCCAGGCGATCGGTCTCCTTTACGCGCCAGTTATAGATGTTGCGCATCAGCGTGGTACCTTCGGCAAACAGCGCGGTGGTAGCGATTGTCATTGCCGCATCCGGAATATGGTTCATGTCCATATCAATGGCGTTCAGCGCACCGCGCGTGCAGGCAATATAATCGTCGCCCCACTCGATCACCGCTCCCATCTTCTCCAGCACGTCGGCAAAACGGATGTCGCCCTGCACACTGTTGCGGCCAATCCCGGTAACGCGCACCGTGCCGCCTCTGATTGCCGCAGCGGCAAGGAAATAGGACGCTGACGACGCATCGCCTTCCACCAGATAATCACCCGGCGATTGATACTGCTGCTGACCTTTCACCACAAAGCGCTGGTAGTGCTGATTCTCAACGTCCACGCCAAAGCAACGCATCAGGTGCAGGGTGATATCAATGTAGGGTTTGGAAACCAGCTCGCCTTTAATAGTGATCGTGGTGTCGTTTTGTGCCAGCGGCGCGGTCATCAGCAGCGCCGTCAGGAACTGGCTGGAAACGCTGCCATCGACACTGACTTCGCCGCCGGTAAATCCGCCGTTCAGACGCAGCGGCGGATAGTCGGTTTGTTCGAGGTAATCAATGCGCGCGCCGCCCTGCCGTAACGCATCGACCAGATGGCCGATCGGACGCTCTTTCATGCGCGGTTCGCCGGTCAGCACCACCGACTGCTCGCCGAGGCACAGTGCGGCCGCCAGCGGACGCATCGCGGTTCCGGCATTGCCCAGAAACAATTCCAGCGGCTGACTGGCGCGCAGCGGCCCGCCATTGCCGACCACTTCGCACACGGTGCGATCGGCTGACAGGGTATAGCTGACGCCCAGCGCCTGCAGCGCATTCAGCATGTGTTTAACATCATCGCTGTCGAGCAGGTTGGTCAGGCGCGTGGTGCCGTTCGCCAGCGCGGCCAGTAACAGGGCGCGGTTTGATACGCTTTTTGAGCCCGGTAAGTTTACCGTGCCGTCAACGCGGGCAATCGGCTGTAAAGTCAGGGAGTCCTGCATGTGAAACCAAATCTCCAGAAATACGAGACCCTGTCCAGTGACAGGGTCTGATGCCAGCCGGGCAGGCTGGCACTAAAGTAGATAATTAACCGTGACGACGTTCGAAGTCGACCATGAATTCGGTCAGCGCTTTAACGCCTTCCAGCGGCATCGCATTGTAGATCGAGGCACGCATACCGCCAACCACACGGTGCCCCTTCAGCGCATGCAGGCCCGCCTTCAGTGATTCTTCAAGGAACACCTTATCCAGCACAGCATCGGCCAGCTGGAAAGGCACGTTCATCCGGGAACGGTTTTCTCTGGCGACGTCGTTACGGTAGAAGCTGCTGCTATCAATCACGCCGTACAGCAGATCGGCTTTCGCCTGATTAACCTTGTCCATCTCCGCTACACCGCCCTTCTCTTTCAGCCATTTGAACACCAGGCCGGAGAGATACCAGGCAAACGTCGGCGGGGTGTTAAACATCGAATCGTTTTCGGCCAGCACTTTGTAGTCGAGAATGGAGGGCACCCAGCGCTGCGCTTTGCCAAGCAGGTCATCACGCACCACCACCAGCGTCAGGCCAGCGGGACCGATGTTCTTCTGCGCGCCGGCATAAATCACGCCGTAGCGGCTGATGTCGAGGGGGCGGGACAGGATGGTCGAAGAGAGATCGGCCACCACCACTTTATCGCCGAAGTCTGGCTCTTCATCGATGGCAATACCGTCGATGGTTTCATTCGGGCAGAAATGCACATAAGCCGCATCATCGCTGAGCTGCCATTCACGCATCGGTAACAGTGCGCGTTTACCCTCACGGGTGGTTTTGATGTCAATGGCGTTCGGCGAGCAGAATTTTTCTGCTTCTTTAATAGCGCTGTGCGCCCAGTAGCCGCCGTCGATGTAATCCGCGCGGCTGGCATCGCCCAGCAGATTGCCCGGGATTGCCGCGAACTGCGCGCGCGCGCCGCCATGGCAGAATAATACTTTGTAGTTGGCCGGGATTTTCAGCAGATCGCGAAAATCCTGCTCCGCCGCTTCCGCGACTTCAATAAACTCTTTGCTGCGGTGACTGATTTCCATCACCGAGGTGCCTAAGCCATGCCAGTTTGTCAGTTCTTGTTCTGCACGACGAAGCACTTCCACCGGCAGCATTGCCGGTCCGGAGCTAAAATTATAAACCTGCGCCATTTCCCCTCACCATTGTCATATCGAACGGTTATGAATACCCCATCGGTTTTATCATTGCCTCCGGATGGCTGCAATCATTTATCCGGCAGCGATCACATTTCCAGAGCCCGCTCCACCGCAGCTTATGTCACAAATGTAATAAGCCACGGAATTTTGTGAGGCAGTGCGGTGAAGTAAAATCAGACAGCTGCCAGAGCGCGAAAAAGCCGTAACAATGCGTTGAGAAATTTGGCGGAGCAATAGCGAAGCAGGCGCAAAACCCGTATTATTGCGCGCTTTACGCCCAACCATCGACTTGAGAGAGCGCCACCATGACGCAAACGTTTATTCCAGGTAAAGACGCCGCACTGGAAGACTCCATCGCACGCTTCCAGCAGAAACTGCAGGATCTGGGTTTCAACATTGAAGAAGCTTCCTGGCTAAACCCGGTGCCGCACGTCTGGTCTGTGCACATTCGCGACCGCGACTGCCCGCTCTGTTTTACTAACGGTAAAGGCGCCAGTAAAAAAGCGGCGCTGGCCTCAGCGCTGGGCGAATATTTTGAGCGCCTCTCAACCAACTACTTCTTTGCCGATTTCTGGCTGGGCGAAACCATCGCTAACGGCGACTTCGTGCACTACCCGAACGAGAAATGGTTCCCGCTGAGCGACGATGACAGCCTGCCGGAAGGTATTCTGGATGCACGCCTGCGTAAGTTTTACGATCCGGAACAGAGCCTGAGCGCATCCGATCTGGTGGATCTGCAGTCTGGTAATGCCGATCGCGGTATTTGCGGCCTGCCATTTACCCGCCAGTCCGATCAGCAAACTGTTTACATTCCGATGAACATTATCGGCAACCTGTATGTGTCTAACGGCATGTCCGCTGGCAACACCGCCAATGAAGCGCGCGTACAGGGCTTATCCGAAGTGTTTGAGCGCCATATTAAAAACCGCATTATCGCGGAATCCATCAGCCTGCCGGAAATTCCTGAAGCGGTGATGCAGCGCTATCCTGGCGTGGTGGAGGCTATCAATCGTCTTGAAGCAGAAGGTTTCCCGATTTTCTCCTACGACGCTTCGCTGGGCGGCAACTATCCGGTGATCTGTGTGGTGCTGTTCAACCCGGCTAACGGCACCTGTTTTGCCTCTTTTGGCGCCCATCCGGACTTTGGTGTCGCGCTGGAACGTACCGTCACCGAACTGCTGCAGGGTCGCGGCCTGAAAGATCTCGACGTGTTTACCCCGCCCACCTTCGATGATGAAGAAGTGGCCGAACACGCTAACCTTGAAACCCACTTCATTGATTCCAGCGGTCTGATCTCCTGGGATATGTTCAAAGACGATGCCGACTATCCCTTTGTCGACTGGAGCTTTGCCGGCACCACCCATGAAGAGTTCGATACGCTGATGGCGATCTTCCGTGCGGAAGATAAAGAAGTGTATATCGCCGACTACGAACATCTGGGCGTTTACGCCTGCCGCATTATCGTACCGGGCATGTCTGATATTTACCCTGCCGAAGACCTGCTGCTGGCGAATAACAACATGGGTGCATCACTGCGTGAAACGCTGTTGTCCCTGCCGGCAACCCAGTGGCAACCCGAGGAGTATCTGGCTCTGATCGAACAGCTGGATGAAGAAGGTCATGATGACTTCACCCGCGTGCGTGAACTGCTGGGGCTGGCGACCGGCAAAGACAACGGCTGGTTCACGCTACGTATTGGCGAGCTGAAAGCGATGCTGGCGCTGGCCGGTGGCGATCTGGATCAGGCGCTGATCTGGACGGAATGGACCATGGAGTTCAACCAGTCGATCTTCAGCCCTGAGCGTGCCAATTACTACCGCTGCCTGCAGACTCTGCTGCTACTGGCGATGGAAGAAGATCGCGATCCGCTGCAGTATCATCGCGCCTTTGTGCGCATGTATGGCGAAGCCGCCGTCGACGCCGCTTCGGCTGCCATCAGCGGTGAGGCACCGTTCTACGGTCTGCAGGTGGTTGACCGCGATCTGCACGCGTTCCCGGCGCATCAGGCACTGCTGGCCGCGTATGAAAAATTACAGGCGGCAAAACGTCGTTACTGGTCTGCGAAATAAATCGGCGCATTTTTTCTGCGACCAATTAGCCTGAAAATTAACGGGCACTGGCAGTATCCAGTGCCCTTTTTTTATGCCGCTGAAAATTCATCGGGCGCAGAAAATAATAAATAACAATTCACTATCATTGATAAACAGCATTTAACAAAATAGCCCTTAAGCCAGCCGCATCTTCAACTTATTTTGCATAAATTAAAAATTATTTATTTAATAATATTCAAGGCTTTAATTGATTTTTTGCTCGTTTTGCGGCTTTGCTTAACCCTGCCGTTTCGGCAAATATGATCCACATCAACTCCTGACCTATACTCCTTTGTTAGTATCTTTACAGACAATTTCTGGAGAGCGTTAGTGTGAAAGCTGACAACCCTTTTAATTCATTATTACCGGCGGCGATGGCAAAAGTCGCAGAAGATGCCGGTGTCTATAAAGCGACTAAACATCCCTTAACCACCTTCTTTCTGGCTATCACTGCTGGCGTCTTTATTTCCATTGCCTTTGTGTTTTACATCACCGCCACCACGGGCAGCGGCACTATGCCGTATGGCATGGCCAAATTAATCGGTGGCATCTGCTTCTCACTGGGTTTGATGCTGGTAGTGGTCTGCGGCGCTGATTTGTTTACTTCAACGGTGCTGATCGTGGTGGCAAAAGCCAGCGGACGCATTACCTGGCTGCAACTGGGTCGTCACTGGCTCAATGTCTACGTTGGCAACCTGTGCGGCGCGCTGTTTTTTGTGGCGCTGATTTGGCTGGCCGGTGAGCATATGGTCGCAAATGGTGCCTGGGGATTAAATGTCTTACAGACCGCCGACCACAAAATGCATCATACGTTTATCGAAGCGGTAAGCCTCGGTACACTGGCTAACCTGATGGTGTGTCTGGCGGTGTGGATGAGCTACTCCGGCCGTAGCCTGCTCGACAAAATGGTAGCGATGATTTTACCGGTTGCGATGTTTGTAGCCAGCGGCTTTGAGCACAGCATCGCCAATATGTTCCTGATCCCGATGGCCATCATGATTCGCGATTTTGCCAGCCCGGAATTCTGGCAAATGACCGGTGCCAGCGCGGCGCAATTTCCTGCACTGGGCATTGGCGATTTTATTGTTAATAACCTGATTCCCGTAACCATCGGCAACATCATTGGCGGCGGTCTGTTAGTCGGGTTGACCTATTGGGTTATCTATCTGCGCGACGGTGAGTCCGCGCACTGAGTCATTAAGTACGGGCGTGCTGAGCAGCGCGCCATACGTTACAGTCTCCCTAAATAAGGCAGGTATATCATGTCCGAACTGAATGAAAAAATGGCGTCAGCCTGGGAAGGATTTAGCGCCGGTGAATGGCAGAACAGCGTCAACGTCCGTGACTTCATCCAAAAAAACTACACGCCGTATGAAGGTGACGAAGCATTCCTCGCCGGCGCGACGCCAGCCACCACCAAACTGTGGGACAGCGTGCTGGAAGGCATCAAAATTGAAAACCGTACCCATGCACCGGTTGATTTCGACACTGATTTAGCGTCTACCATCACCTCACACGATGCGGGCTATATTAACAAATCGCTGGAAACCATCGTTGGTCTGCAGACTGAAGCCCCGCTGAAACGCGCCATTATCCCGTTTGGCGGCATCAAAATGGTGGAAGGCTCCTGTAAAGTTTACGGCCGCGAGCTGGACCCAGCGCTTAAGAAAGTTTTCACCGATTACCGCAAAACCCACAACCAAGGCGTGTTTGACGTTTACACCCCGGATATCCTGCGCTGCCGTAAATCCGGCGTGCTGACCGGTCTGCCAGATGCATACGGCCGCGGTCGTATTATCGGTGACTACCGTCGCGTCGCGCTGTACGGCATCGACTTCCTGATGAAAGACAAAGTGGCTCAGTTCAACTCACTGCAGAGTGACATGGAAAATGGCGTTGATCTCGAAGCCACCATTCGCCTGCGTGAAGAGATTTCTGAACAGCACCGCGCACTGGGCCAGATCAAAGAGATGGCCGCCAAATATGGCTTTGATATCTCTCTGCCAGCCACCACCGCGCAGGAAGCAGTACAGTGGACCTACTTCGGTTACCTCGCAGCAGTGAAATCACAAAACGGTGCCGCGATGTCGTTTGGTCGCGTGTCCACTTTCCTCGACGTTTACATCGAGCGCGATATCAAAGCCGGTAAACTGAGCGAAGAGCAGGCGCAGGAGCTGATTGACCATCTGGTGATGAAATTGCGTATGGTGCGCTTCCTGCGTACGCCGGAATACGATGAGCTGTTCTCTGGCGACCCAATCTGGGCCACTGAATCACTGGCTGGTATGGGCGTTGACGGTCGTACGCTGGTGACGAAAAGCACCTTCCGCTTCCTGAACACGCTGTACACCATGGGTCCATCACCGGAACCAAACATGACCATCCTGTGGTCTGAGAAACTGCCGGTTAACTTCAAAAAGTATGCGGCAAAAGTCTCCATCGACACCTCATCGCTGCAGTATGAGAACGATGACCTGATGCGTCCGGACTTTGACAATGATGACTACGCCATCGCCTGCTGCGTGAGCCCGATGATTGTCGGTAAACAAATGCAGTTCTTCGGCGCACGTGCCAACCTGGCTAAAACACTGCTGTACGCAATCAACGGCGGTGTGGATGAGAAGCTGAAAATGCAGGTCGGCCCGAAAGAAGCGCCAATCACTGATGATGTCCTGGATTATGACACTGTGATGGCGCGTCTGGACCACTTCATGGACTGGCTGGCAAAACAGTACGTCACGTCACTCAACATCATCCACTACATGCATGATAAGTACAGTTATGAAGCCGCGCTGATGGCACTGCACGACCGTGACGTTTATCGTACCATGGCGTGTGGTATCGCGGGCCTGTCTGTCGCCGCGGACTCACTTTCAGCGATTAAATATGCCAAAGTGAAACCGGTACGTGACGCCGATGGTCTGGCAGTGGACTTCGAAATTGAAGGTGAATATCCGCAGTTCGGTAACAACGACCCGCGCGTGGATGATCTGGCCTGTGACCTGGTTGAACGTTTCATGAAGAAAATTCAGAAACTGCAGACCTACCGTAATGCGGTGCCAACGCAGTCGGTACTGACCATCACCTCCAACGTGGTATACGGTAAGAAAACCGGTAACACCCCGGATGGTCGTCGCTCCGGTGCGCCATTTGGACCCGGTGCCAACCCAATGCATGGCCGTGACCAGAAAGGTGCTGTCGCCTCACTGACTTCCGTGGCCAAACTGCCATTTGCCTACGCCAAAGACGGTATCTCTTATACCTTCTCTATCGTACCGAATGCGCTGGGCAAAGATGATAACGTGCGTAAAACCAACCTTGCTGGCCTGATGGATGGTTACTTCCACCACGAAGCCAGTATCGAGGGCGGCCAGCACCTGAACGTTAACGTCATGAACCGTGAAATGCTGCTGGATGCCATGGAGCACCCTGAGAAATATCCACAGCTGACCATCCGCGTTTCCGGTTATGCCGTACGTTTCAACTCGCTGACGAAAGAGCAGCAGCAGGATGTGATTACCCGTACCTTTATTCAGTCGCTGTAATCCTCCTCACTGTAATCGAAAGGCTCCTGCGGGAGCCTTTTCTCCACAAGCCAGTTTCGCCAGTCTGCTTTTGCAGGCAGTCTGGCAAAACCGACTTACATCCTCAGAGCACAACACAGATTGTGCCGCCTGCGCGCCAGGCTGAACCGGAGAATACATCGCAATGTCAACCATCGGTCGTATCCACTCGTTTGAATCCTGCGGCACCGTTGACGGTCCCGGCATCCGTTTTATCACCTTCTTCCAGGGCTGCCTGATGCGCTGCCTGTACTGCCACAACCGCGATACCTGGGACACTCACGGCGGTAAGGAAATCACCGTCGATGAGCTGATGAGGGATGTGCTGTCGTATCGCCACTTTATGAATGCGTCTGGTGGCGGCGTGACGGCATCCGGCGGTGAAGCCATTCTGCAGGCTGAATTTGTGCGCGACTGGTTTCGCGCCTGCCAGGCCGAGGGCATCCATACCTGCCTCGACACCAACGGCTTTGTGCGTCGTTACGATCCGGTGATCGATGAACTGCTTGATGCGACCGATCTGGTGATGCTCGACCTCAAGCAAATCAATGACGATATCCATGAGATTCTGGTCGGCGTGTCAAACCACCGCACGCTGGATTTCGCCCGCTATCTGCAAAAGCGCGGTAAAAGGACCTGGATTCGCTATGTGGTGGTGCCGGGTTATTCGGACGATGACGATTCGGTACATCGCCTCGGTGAATTTACTAAAGACATGACTAACATTGAGAAGATCGAGCTGCTGCCTTATCACGAGCTCGGCAAGCATAAATGGATTGCGATGGGTGAAGAGTACAAGCTGGAAGGCGTGAAGCCGCCAACGAAAGAGACCATGGAGCGGGTGAAAAATATTCTTGCCGGCTACGGCCATAACGTCATGTATTAAGACGGTTGGCCTGCAGCTGAAGCTTTACCGGCAAGAAACAGAGCGTTACCGCCGGGACATTTGCGACAGGTTGCGAATGTCCCGTTTAAGCACCGCCATCAGGCATGCGCTACCGGTGTTGCATGCTGATCGGCTTTACGCAGCAGCATCACCAGATAGACCAGCGCCACCACCGCAATCATCACAAACAGCAGGCGATCGGAATAGTTCTGCATCAGCATCGCGGTCATCCCCGGCCCGACCAGACTGCCAACGGTATAACTGAACAGCAGCGCCTGATTCATCGCCACCAGTTCATGATGCGCCACCGTTTCACACGCCCAGGACATCGCTACCGGATAAAGCGTAAAGCCAGCCAGCCCCAGCACAAACAGTGCCGGTGCCATTGCCGTTCCGCTCAGCATAGCAATCGCACCCAGAATCACCACGAACACCTGCACGCGCAGCACCATCAGGCGACCAAAGCGGTCGGCAAGACGTCCTACCGGCCACTGACCGACAATCCCGGCACTGACCAGCAGCGCCATCCAGTAACCCACGGTGGCATCGCTCATACCCTGATGCGAAAGATAAAGCGGCATCAGGCCGTAGAGCGAACCGAGCACGATACCGGAAATAATGCAGCCGTTGATACCCAAACGCGAACTGCGGCGGCGCAGCATGCTCCAGATACGCCCGGTTGAGGCTTCTTCAGTAGCCGCACCGGCGTTGACCTGCACAAACACCACGGGCAGCACGGCACAGACGATCAGCGCGCTCACCCAGGGAATGACGTGCAGCAGTTCTGTCGAGACACGGCTCACCAGCAGCTGACCGGCAACGGTGCCAAGATAGTAGATGATCATGTAAGCGGCCAGCAGCTGACCGCGATTGCGCACGGTACCGCTGCACAATAGTGCACTCTCAACCACCACCCAAATCAGTGCACAGCCTACGCCCGCGGTGAAGCGCAGCAGCGTCCAGCTGTAAAAGCCGTCCAGCAGCACCATGCCCATGGTTGCCAGCGCAAACAGTACGCTGGCAAGGTAAAAGCAGCGATTAAAGCCATGGCGATTAATCAACCAGCCCGCCAGCAAGGTGCCCAGTAAGTTGCCGGTGTAATAAGCAGAGCTCGCCATGCCCACCTGCCAGGTCGGCAGTTGATCGTGGGTGAGCCACAGCGGCACCAGCGTATTAAGCACAGCAATAGACACCGTCATCAGCATTAAGCCGCAAAGCAGCAGCAGGACGGGGCGCGACCAGGTTGACATAGGGAATAAAACCAAAAGAAATGAACAGATTTGCGCGCAGTTTGCCATTGGCGATGGCAAAGTCAATGTGCAAAAAAACAGCGCCGCACATTTTGCTGCTGAACAATTTATTATTTTTATCTTCAGCGGGTTACAGGGCTTGAGAAAGGTCTTATATCTGAATCTATCTACATGAATTTATACATTTTTGATGGTTTGACGCGTAGCGATGACGATAACGTTTATTTCTGATTAATTCCGGTTAAAAAATAATGCCTGACGCGCTTAAGAAATAAAAAACCCGGCCTGAGCCGGGTTAGTGCATGAATGCCAGTTAACCGATATATTCCAGCCCGCCCATATACGGGCGCAGCACGTCCGGCACCGCAATGCGACCATCCGCCTGCTGATAGTTTTCCAGCACGGCCACCAGCGTACGACCCACCGCCAGGCCTGAACCATTCAGCGTGTGCACCAGACGCGGTTTTTTGTCCGTTTTGCTGCGGCAGCGAGCCTGCATGCGGCGCGCCTGGAAATCCCACATATTCGAGCAGGAGGAGATTTCACGGTAAGTGTCTTGTGCCGGCAGCCAGACTTCCAGGTCATAGGTTTTGGCTGAGCCGAAGCCCATGTCACCAGTGCACAGCAGCACTTTACGGTACGGCAGGTTCAGCAGCTGCAGGACTTTCTCTGCATGGCCGACCAGCTCTTCCAGCGCTTCCATAGAGGTTTCCGGTGCGACGATCTGCACCATCTCCACTTTGTCGAACTGGTGCATACGGATCAAACCGCGCGTATCGCGGCCGTAAGAACCGGCTTCGGAACGGAAGCAAGGCGTGTGAGCAGTGAGTTTGATCGGCAGAGATTCCTCTTCAACGATCTCATCGCGCACCAGGTTAGTCAGCGGCACTTCGGCGGTCGGGATCAGCGCATAGTTACTGCTGCCTGCTTCTTCGCCCAGCGGTTTGGTATGGAACAGATCCTCACCAAATTTTGGTAACTGACCGGTACCGTACAGCGTCTCGTGGTTCACCAGATACGGCACGTAAGTTTCCAGATAACCGTGCTGCTGGCTGTGCAGATCGATCATGAACTGGCTCAGCGCACGATGCAGACGGGCAATCTGGCCCTGCATCACGATAAAGCGTGAACCGGTCAGTTTCACCGCCGAGGCGAAATCCAGCCCTTTGACCGCTTCACCCAGCTCTACATGGTCTTTCACCGGGAAATCGAACTGGCGCGGCTGGCCCCAGCGGCTCACTTCCTGGTTTTCGCTGTCATCTTTACCCAGCGGCACTTCATCGGCCGGCAGGTTCGGCAGCGCGAGCGCAAAGTCACGAATTTCGTTCTGCAGGGTATCCAGCTCTGCTTTCGCCGCATCCAGGCGTTCGCCCAGCGCGTTCACTTCCTGACGCAGCGGCTCGATATCTTCCCCACGTGCTTTGGCCTGACCGATGGATTTGGAGCGGGAGTTACGCTCAGCCTGCAGGTTTTCAGTTTCTACCTGCAAAACCTTACGACGCTCTTCGAGGGAGCGCAGCGTATCCACATCCAGTTTAAATCCCCGGCGTGCCAGTTTTTCTGCGACTGCGTCTGGCTCATTACGCAGCAGATTGGGATCGAGCATGCTTATCCTGTGTAATAAAAGGTTGATTGAACGAATGGAGGGATGCATTCCACCGGAATGCATTGAAATCCTTGCTCACCTTACCGTAACGCGTTTATCAGCGGTAGCGTTTTATCGGGCTATTTTGATCCTGTTCAGCAAGCCAGGCGAGTTTTTCACCAATCTTGCTTTCAAGGCCACGATTGGTGGGTTGATAGTAGCGCGTCTGCGCCATTTCCGGCGGGAAAAACACCTCGCCGGCCGCATAGGCATTGGGTTCGTCATGCGCGTAACGGTACTCTTTGCCGAGGCCCATTTCTTTCATCAGCTTCGTCGGTGCATTGCGCAGATGTTCCGGCACATCGTAATCCGGGAACTCACGTGCATCACGCATCGCCGCTTTGAAGGCGGTATAAACAGCATTGCTTTTTGGCGCGCAGGCCAGATAAACAATTGCCTGGGCAATTGCACGTTCCCCTTCCGCAGGCCCGACGCGGGTAAAACAATCCCATGCGGCAATTGCTACCTGCATGGCGCGCGGATCAGCATTACCGACATCTTCCGAAGCAATCGCCAGCAGCCGCCGCGCCACGTACAGCGGATCGCCACCGGCAGTGATGATGCGCGCGTACCAGTAAAGCGCCGCATCCGGGGCTGAACCACGAACCGATTTGTGCAGTGCCGAGATGAGATCGTAAAAGCGGTCGCCTTTGTTATCGAAACGCGCCGCGCGTTCACCCGACACTTCATTCAGCAGCTGAGGCGTTAGCTCCCGCTGTCCCTGCGCATTGAGCTCAGCCATATCGGCCATCATTTCCAGCGTATTCAGTGCGCGTCGTGCATCACCATTGACCAGTTCAGCGATCATGCGCCGGGTATTGTCCGGTAACAGAATATCGCTGTCGCCGTAACCGCGCGTTTTATCCTGCATCGCCTGATCCAGCACCTGTTCGATATCCGCGCTGGTCAGCGATTTAAGCAGATAAACGCGGGCGCGCGACAGCAGTGCCGAGTTCAGTTCAAAGGAGGGATTTTCCGTGGTTGCGCCAATGAAGGTGATGGTGCCATCTTCAATGTGTGGCAGAAACGCATCCTGCTGGCTCTTGTTGAAGCGATGCACCTCATCAACAAACAGAATAGTGCGACGCCCCACCTGGCGATTCTGCCGCGCGCGCTCAATGGCCTCGCGGATCTCTTTAACGCCGGAAGTCACCGCTGAAATGCGTTCGACGTCGGCTTTGCCGTAATGCGCGATAATCTCCGCCAGCGTGGTTTTACCGGTCCCCGGCGGTCCCCATAAGATCATGGAGTGCAGCTGACCCGCCTCAATAGCGCGCGGCAACGGCTTACCGGCCGCGAGCAGATGCTGCTGACCAATATATTGCTGCAGCGTCGCTGGCCGCATACGCGCAGCCAGCGGTCTGAACTCATTTGACGGTGCAAAATCCAGCGACAGGTTACTCACCCTCACCTCACTGACGTTGATCGTCCACCGTTACCCCTTTTGGCGGCGTAAAGGTGAATTTATCCGGGCTGATAGCGCCGTTTTTCTGGCTCTTCAGCTGATAGTTGCTGCGCTGTCCATCCTGCTCGATCGCGCTGAACTGATTGATGGTGCCTGCGGAAGTGACATTGATGGTGAACTGTTTCAGGTTGCCATCGCTGCTTTTAGGCGTCAGCTCAAAATTATCACCCTGCTGCTTAATGTTGTACTGCTGCCAGTCAGAGGGCTGGTTACGCGCAATCAGCATAAACGGCGTGTTGCTGGTGGCATTCTGCAGCAGGCTTACGCTCGCCTGTTCCACAAAAGGATTATAGAACCACAGATTTTTACCGTCGGAGATAATCACGCTTTCGTCCGGTGCAGTCATGTGCCAGTTAAACAGGCTCGGACGTTTTACCCACAGTTCGCCTTCGCCGTCCTGCACATTTGCGCCGCTACCGTCAGTCACCTTCTGACTGAAGCTGGCATGGAAGCTGTTCACTTTATTAAGGCGCTGCTGCAGATCGCTGGAAGCATCCGCCAGGGCAGAAGAAGCAACAAAACCGGCCAGCAGGCCACAGGCAATAACGCGAAATTTCATCTGATACGATTCCTTATTCATGGTTTCCTGACACTTACTGCATTAACCGTAGTCGCCGCTCCGTCAGTTCGACAGGAGAAAAAGCCGAAAGCTCCCAATGATATGGGGATCGGACCACAGATAAACAACGGGCCAGTTTACACTGGCCCGGCATAACACTGCGGAGAAAAGTCTTACATTTCGTGAGGTGGCGGTGACAGCACTTCACGGTTACCGTTGTGACCTGGCTCCGAGACAATGCCCTGCGCCTCCATCTGTTCGATAATCCGCGCCGCGCGGTTGTAGCCAATACGGAACTGGCGCTGCACGCCGGAGATCGACGCGCGGCGTTTCTCCACCACGAACGCCACCGCCTGGTCAAACAGCGGATCCAGCTCTTCATCGCCGTCCAGGCCGCCAGCACCGCTTTCACTCTCTTCACCGGCGGTGATGCTGTCGATGTACTGCGGTCGCCCACGCGCTTTCCAGTCCTGCACGACTGCATGCACTTCCTGGTCACGCACAAAGGCGCCGTGAACACGTACCGGCATGGAGGAGTTAGGTGGCATGTAAAGCATGTCACCCATACCCAGCAGGGATTCCGCACCGCCCTGATCGAGAATGGTACGCGAGTCAATTTTACTGGATACGGTAAAGGCGATACGCGTCGGAATGTTGGCTTTAATCAGGCCGGTAATCACATCCACCGACGGACGCTGGGTAGCCAGCACCAGGTGAATACCTGCGGCACGGGCTTTCTGTGCCAGGCGCGCGATTAGCTCTTCGACCTTCTTGCCCACCGCCATCATCAGGTCAGCAAACTCATCAACCAACACCACAATGTACGGCAGTTTTTCCAGCACCGGCGGCGTGGTGTCCATGCTGTCGCCCGGTTTCCAGAACGGGTCCGGAATTGGCCGGCCCATCGCGGCCGCCTGCTCGATCTTCTCGTTATAGCCAGCCAGATTACGCACGCCCAGCGCAGACATCAGCTTATAGCGGCGCTCCATTTCGACCACACTCCAGCGCAGCGCGTTGGCCGCGTCTTTCATGTCGGTGACCACTTCCGTCAGCAGATGGGGAATGCCCTCATACACTGACAGCTCGAGCATTTTCGGGTCGATCATGATAAAGCGCACTTCTTCCGGCGTGGCTTTATACAGCATGCTGATGATCATGGTGTTGACGCCAACCGACTTACCGGAACCGGTGGTACCGGCCACCAGCAGGTGCGGCATCTTCGCCAGATCGGCCACCACGGGCTGACCAGAAATATCTTTACCCAGCACCACCGACAGCGGCGAAGGGTTGTCTCGGAACTTATCGCAGTCCAGCACCTCACGCAGATAGACGGTCTGACGATGTTTATTGGGGAGTTCGAGGCCGACATAAGGCTTGCCCGGAATCACCTCAACCACACGCACCGCAACGGCAGAGAGCGAACGTGCCAGGTCACGCGACAGGTTAGAAATACGTGCCGCCTTGACGCCCGGCGCCAGATCCAGCTCAAAGCGGGTGATTACCGGCCCCGGAGAGATACCCACCACTTCGGCTTTCACGCGGTAATCCGCCAGACGCGCTTCAACCAGACGCGCGGTCTGTTCCAGTGCGAACATATCCACCGGCTCCTCTTCCGCCGGCGGCGACGTCAGCAGATCCAGCGTCGGCAGCGGCGTGGAAGGTTTCTCCAGCGGCTGTTCGTGACGTACCAGGAAGGGGTGGAACAGGCTGTCCTGCGCAGGGGCGACAGGCTTCGGCGTTTCAGCCGGCGCGGCGTAAACCTCGTCGTCTGGCGTTGACCACGGGCTGGTTTCCTCACTCAGCGATGCGGGTACCGCCGGCTCAGGTGCCGCTGGCTGCTGCCACTGGGCCGGAGCGTCCGGCTCTGGCGTGGCGGCAATGGTAAACAGCGGTTCGCTCGGCGTGTCATCAACCAGATCTTTCATCGGAGAGAAATCAAACGCGGCTGAGGTATCCAGATTAAATACCGGCGCGCTCTCCTGCTCAGGCTGGCTGTAACGCTGTTGCTGCTGCTGAGCAAACTGCTGCGCCAGCTGGGCCTGCTGCAGCGCCTCTTCATCTTCTTCCTCTGCCGGCTGCTGCTGCCAGCTGTCGCCGTACCGCTGCTGCTGCTGCGAATGGAACGCTTCGCGCAGCTGGGCTTCCTGCAGCGCAGCGTTATCATCATCGTGCGGCTGTGGCACTTGCCAGCTGGCGCTGATTTCTGGCTGCTGCTGGTCGGCCTCTTCACGGGCCTTCTCTTCTGCCATGCGTTGCGATGGCAGTTTGATACCGTATGAGGCCAGCTCACGCCGGGTTGGCAGCTTAACTTTGTTAGGACGCGGCAGTTCCGGGCCGATGCCCTGTTTCACCTGCGGGTTGTAATCGCGCTCCGGCACCACATCAAAGGCTGGCGTGTAAGCCGCAGAGCGGGCAGCAGCGGCGGCCGTCGCTGAACCGAGTGCGGCAGCGGCTGCCGTATTCAGCGGTGTGGCGGCCTGATCGGCACTCTGCCAGTTACCCATGCGCGGGCCATCGTCTTCTTCAGCAAGCGAGAAGGCGTCGGCGGCCGGTGACGCAGGCACTTCGAAGCGATATAACGGGGGAGCCGCTGGCGTGGGTTCTGCTGGCGGAATAGCTGGCGCCGCAGGCGCACTGGCAACGGCTGCCGATGCCGGGACAGCCGCAGCCAGCTGTGACGGCGCAGGTTGTGAAGCTACGTTTACCGCCGGTGCGGATGGTTCAGGCGCAGCGACGGCCGGCGCCTGACGTGCGGCGTCACTGGTGGCGGCCAGCGCAGCCGCGGTAGCCGCACTGGCTTTCGCCAGCAGGGGATCCTCGCTGGCCACTTCAGCCACAGGTTCCGCTACCTGTCGGGGCTTAGCCAGCAGTACGTCATCTTCGTCGTCCTGAGCCGGCGCAGCGCGCAGTGGCGGAACCGCGTCGTCGGGGTGCGCCTCGTCGTAGTCGTCTTCTTCCTGCCAGGGTTCATCATGGCGCGAGCGGTTGCTGGCAAAGGTCAGCACGCCCATCACCACGCTGCCGATCTTCTCGGCAATCGCCAGCCAGGACCAGCCGGTATAAAGCGTGATACCCGCCGCCCAGACGCACAGCAGCGTCAGCGTGCCACCGGCACCGCTGAACCACGGCGCCATCGCATTGCTCACCAGGCTGCCAATTACGCCGCCGGAGGCAAAATACCAGATATCGTCCACGTTCAGCGCAGCCAGTCCGCAGGTAGTCACCACCAGCGCCAGCACGCCAATCAGCCGCAGGCCCACCGCAAAATAGTCGATGTAATCCTGGCGATCGCGCTGACGGAAGGTGATCCAGCACAGACCAATAATCACTGGCGGAATGGCGTAGGCCATCACACCAAAAATAAACAGCAGGGTATCGGCCAGCCATGCGCCCACGCTGCCGCCCAGATTGTGGATCGGCTCGTGCCAGGCGGTTTGTGACCAGCTGGGATCGGAGGGATTAAAGCTAACCAGCGACACCATCAGATAGATGGCAAACAAGGCCACCAGGATGAGCAACGCTTCCAGCAGCCGACGTCCGCTGCTCAGTGGTTGTAATGAAACGTCTTTATCTTCTGTATATTCCTGGCTCAAGAGAACTCTCCAGGTGCCTGTAAATTAAGAAGGCAACAGCGCCAGGCTTGCCTGACGCTGGTCCTGTATGAATTCACAGGAGTGTACCGAAATCCTGCAAGCTTTGCACCTGCCCTGCGTTACCGGGTCTTAATCACCAGACGATTGCTCTGTTTGACCTCTTCCATCACCACGTAGGTACGGGTGTCGTTGACGCCCGGCAGGCGCAGCAAGGTCTCACCCAGCAGTTTACGGTAGGCGGACATATCCGGCACGCGGGTTTTCAACAGGTAGTCAAAGTCACCGGAAACGAGGTGACATTCTTGAGTTTCCTCAAGTTTTTGTACAGCGGCGTTAAATTGTTCAAACACATCTGGCGCGCCGCGATTCAGAGTAATCTCAACGAATACCAGCAGTGAAGCATCGAGATAGTGCGGGTTCAGCTGCGCGGTGTAGCCCAGAATGAAACCCTGACGTTCCAGGCGACGTACGCGTTCAAGACAAGGTGTTGGCGAGAGGCCGACACGTTTTGAAAGCTCAACGTTGGAAATACGACCGTCTTTCTGCAGTTCATTCAGAATATTTCTGTCGATCCGATCCAGATCTTTTCCGGGGCGTTTCTTGTTGTCTACCATTATTATTGTCTCTCTTAATTCCTTCCCTTTACCTGCCAAACCCTGAAAACGTTCAATGTTCAGGGCCTTACTGAAGTGAAGTCTTTAAGCCTGTGCAGTAACGCGACCATCCGTATGACGCATGCTGTCTGTCCACATCATGCGTCATTACCAATGTCAGGCTGAGTTTATTTGGCGAAATTGCGCAAAACAGAGCTGAAATTCTGTTTCGAACCGCTAAATTTTCTCTGCTTCTGACAATGTTTTCGCAAAAGCGCAGGCGATTGTCAAAGTAAAACATCCAAATTCAGTACAAGATGCCAGACAGCGTACTGGGTTGCTGTTTTTAAATGAGAATTTTTATACAGCTGCACCACAAATTGCCGAGCAATGCCCCCTTTTGGCGCAGCGCACGTGCAGAATTGCCATTCATCGTCTACGCCGCTTGCAGTGATTGTTAACAAAATTGCTGAAACCTTTTTTTGCGACAGTAATTTCCCTACAATCGAAAACTATGTTGTCAGACACACACTGAGGAACGCATGAGTACGGCCAAACACAGTAAGCTGCTCATTCTGGGCTCCGGCCCTGCCGGTTACACCGCAGCGGTTTATGCCGCCCGCGCTAACCTGAACCCGGTTTTGATTACCGGACTGGAAAAAGGCGGCCAGCTCACCACCACGACTGAAGTCGAAAACTGGCCGGGCGACCCGCACGATCTGACCGGCCCTGCGCTGATGGAACGCATGCAGGAGCATGCTGAGAAGTTCAACACCGAAATCATCTTTGACCATATTCACACGGTTGATTTGCAGAACCGTCCGTTCCGCCTGACCGGCGACAGCGGCGAATACACGGCGGATGCGCTGATCATCGCGACCGGTGCCTCAGCGCGCTACCTTGGCCTGCCGTCAGAAGAGGCATTCAAAGGCAAAGGGGTATCGGCCTGCGCCACCTGTGATGGTTTCTTCTATCGCAACCAAAAAGTCGCGGTTATTGGCGGCGGTAACACGGCCGTTGAAGAGGCGCTCTATCTGGCGAACATCGCTTCTGAAGTGCACCTGATTCACCGTCGTGACAGCTTCCGCGCTGAGAAAATCCTGATTGACCGCCTGATGGAGAAAGTGCGTAACGGCAACATCGTGCTGCACACTGACCGCGCGCTGGACGAGGTGGTAGGCGATCAGATGGGCGTCACCGGGTTGAAACTCTCGTCAACCAAAGGTGAAGCTCCGCTCTCGCTGGAAGTGGCGGGCCTGTTTGTCGCCATCGGTCATAGTCCGAACACGGCGATTTTCGATGGCCAGCTGGATCTGGAAAACGGCTATATCAAAGTGCAGTCCGGCCTGCAGGGCAATGCGACGCAGACCAGCGTGCCGGGCGTGTTCGCTGCCGGTGACGTAATGGACCACATCTATCGTCAGGCCATTACCTCTGCCGGTACCGGCTGTATGGCCGCGCTGGATGCGGAACGTTATCTGGATGGTCTGGTTAAAAACGATAAGTAAGTTGTTAATTATCTGATCATAATTGCACTGAGGCGGCCACTTTTGGTCGCCTTTTTTATCGCCTGCGTGCTACAGTTCTGCCACCCGTCTGTCCGGCATTTAGCGTCGGATTTTGCCTCTCGTCACGGTGATCAAACGGCTTCGCATGAACAAATCACGGCAACACGAACTGCTGCGCTGGTTACGCCAGCAACGTCATCATGGCGCACGCAGCCTGCGACTGGCTTCGCTGGCAGGTTTTGCTGCGGCGTTAATTCTCATCGCCCAGGCCTGGCTACTGGCCTCCCTGCTGCAAAAACTGCTGGTGGAACAGCAACCCCGCGCTGAACTGGTGAGTGATTTCCTGTTACTACTGCTGTGCTTCGCACTGCGCGCCGCGCTGCACTATGGTCGTGAGATGGCCGGTTTCAGGGCTGGCGTGGCGATTCGCCGTGCACTGCGGCAACAGGTGCTGGACCGGCTGAACGCGCTCGGTCCGGCCTGGATTCAGGGCAAACCGGCCGGGAGCTGGGCAACGCTGCTGCTGGAACAGATTGAAGAGATGCAGGAGTATTACGCGCGCTATCTGCCGCAGATGTCGCTGGCGGTGTTTGTGCCCTGCGCCATCCTGATCGCCATTTTCCCGATAAACTGGGCTGCCGGACTGATTCTGCTGGCGACCGCGCCGCTGATTCCGCTGTTTATGGCGCTGGTCGGCATGGGTGCGGCCGATGCCAACCGGCGTAATTTTCTTGCGCTGGCGCGTCTGAGCGGCGATTTCTATGACCGTCTGCGCGGACGCGAAACGCTGCGCCTGTTTCACCGCGCGGACGCTGAGCAGCAGGCGATTGCCGCCACTACGCAGGATTTTCGTCAGCGCACCATGGAAGTGCTGCGCCTCGCCTTTCTCTCCTCTGCGGTGCTGGAGTTTTTCGCCTCGCTGGCGATTGCCGTGGTCGCGGTCTATTTCGGCTTCTCGTACCTGGGTGAACTCAATTTTGGCCACTACGGCACCGGCGTGACGCTGTTTGCCGGTTTCCTCGCGCTGATTCTTGCTCCCGAATTTTTCCAGCCGCTGCGCGATCTTGGCACCTTTTACCATGCCAAAGCGCAGGCGGTGGGCGGCGCAGACGCGCTGGATACCTTCCTGCGCGAAACGCCCCAGCACGCGCCGCAGGCGGCCACGCAAACGCTGGATGCTGACGCGCCATTCTCCCTCCGGGCGCAGGATCTGGTGATCATGACCGCTACCGGCGAGGCGCTGTCACAGCCGCTGAATTTCAGCCTTACTCCCGGTCAGCGCGTGGCGCTGGTCGGGCAAAGCGGCGCCGGAAAAAGTGCGCTGATGAATGTCCTGCTCGGTTTTCTGCCCTACCAGGGTTCACTGTGCATTAACGGCCAGGAACTGCGCGACATCAGCCGCAGCAGCTGGCAGCAGCAGCTGGCCTGGGTAGGACAAAATCCGCAGCTGCCGGCGGCGACGCTGCGTGACAATCTCCAGCTCACTGACACGCCGGTGGACGAGGCCACGCTGACCGCCGTGCTGCAGCGCGCTGGCGTCAGCGAATTTTTGTCGCGTCTGCCGCAGGGGCTGGATACGCCAGTTGGCGATGGCGGCATCGGCCTGTCCGTTGGGCAGGCACAGCGCATCGCCGTTGCGCGGGCGCTGCTGAAACCGGCCCGCCTGCTGCTGCTGGACGAACCGGGATCCGGGCTCGACAGCCAGAGCGAGCAGCACGTGATGGGCGCGCTACAGCAGGCCGCACAGCAGCAAACCACGTTAATGATTACCCATCAGCTGCACGCCCTCGACCAGTGGGATGAAGTGTGGGTGATGCAGGCCGGACAACTGGTGCAGCAGGGCCACTGGCAACAGCTGATCGCAGAAGCCGGCCCGCTGCGCGAGCTGGCGCAGCATCGTCAGAAGGAGATTGCCTGATGCGCACGTTACTGCCTTTCCTGCGCCTGTATCGCCGCCATCCGTGGCGTTTAGGTCTTGGCGTGGTGCTGGCGATTGTCACGCTGCTCGCCAGCATCGGCTTGCTGACGCTGTCCGGCTGGTTTCTTGCTGCCTCTTCGCTGGCTGGCGTCGCCGGCTTGTACAGCTTCAATTACATGCTGCCCGCAGCTGGTGTGCGTGGCGCGGCAATCACCCGCACCGCCGCGCGCTATTTTGAACGGCTGGTGAGCCACGACGCCACTTTCCGCGTGCTGCAGCATCTGCGCGTCTTTACCTTCAGCCGGCTGATGGCGCTGGCACCGGCGCAGCTGGCGCGCTTTCGTCACGGCGAACTGCTGAACCGCTTTGTCAGCGATGTTGATACCCTCGACCATCTCTATTTACGCGTTATTTCTCCACTGCTGGGTGCGGCGGTGGTGATTGTGGTGGTGACCTGTGGCCTGGCGCTACTCGATATGCGACTGGCGCTGCTGCTTGGGGCGATCATGTTGCTGACGCTGCTGCTGATGCCGCCGCTTTTCTGGCGACTCGGCGCGCGCACCGGCGCGCAGATTGCCCGTTACCAGGCTCGCTGGCGCCTGCAACTGACGCACTGGCTCAGCGGACTGGCCGAGCTGCAGATTTACGGCGCGGCGGCGCTGTGGCGACAGCGGCTGGATCAGGAAGAACGTGCGTGGCAACAGGCGCAGCAGCAGCAACACCGGCTGCAGGCGGTGGCGCAGAGCCTGCTTACGTTGATCGCCGGCAGTACCGTTACGCTGCTGCTGTGGCTGGCCGCCAGCGGCGTCGGCACCAATAGCACACCGGGTGCACTGATTGCCCTGTTTGTGTTTTGCGCGCTGGCCGCGTTTGAAGCGCTGGCACCGGTGGCCGGCGCATTTCTGCCACTGGCGCAGGTGACGCACGCGGCGCAGCGCGTGCAGGAGATCATCGATCAACCGCCAGCCATTCACTTCCCGACACAACCGGTCGCGACGCAGCGCGGCCTCAGCCTGACGCTGGAACAGATCGATTTCAGCTATCCGCAACGGCCAGAAGCAGTACTGCACAACTTCTCCCTGACGTTAGCAGCCGGTGAACATCTGGCGCTGCTAGGCCCGACCGGCTGCGGAAAATCCAGCCTGCTGGCGCTGATCACGCGCGGCTGGGAAGCGCAGCGCGGCACGATTCGCCTGAACGGGATTGATCTGGCGGCGTGGGACGAAGCCAGCCTGCGTCAGCGCATCAGCGTTGTCACGCAGCGCGTCCATCTGTTTAGCCAGACGCTGCGCGCTAATCTGCTGCTGGCAGCACCACAGGCCAGCGATGCACAGCTGATTGACGTACTGCAGCAGGTTGGGCTGGCGCATCTGACGCAGCACAGCGAAGGACTGAATGCGTGGATGGGTGAAGGCGGCCGGCCGCTGTCCGGCGGTGAACTGCGCCGGCTGGCGATTGCCCGTGCGCTGCTGAACGATGGCGACCTGTGGCTGCTGGATGAGCCGACCGAAGGTCTGGATGCCGCGACCGAGCAGCAGATTCTCACGTTACTACAGCAGGTTAGCCAGGGAAAAACGCTGATCATGGTGACGCATCGCCTGAGCGGACTGGAAAAAATGGATCGCATCTGTGTGCTTGACGGTGGGCAGATTATCGAATCCGGCAGCCATGACGAATTAATCTCAAAAGCGGGACGCTACTGGCGTTTCCAGCAGCGCTTTGCGCTATAGTCTATGCGTTTAGCCTGAGGGTGACCGACGCCATGAGACTGGTACAACTTTCCCGGGATTCGCTCAATTTCCCGCCGCCGGAGATGGCGCTGCGTGAGCCAAACGGCCTGCTGGCCATGGGTGGCGATCTCTCCCCTGCCCGCCTGATGAATGCCTATCAGCGCGGTATTTTTCCGTGGTTTTCGCCCGGCGATCCAATTTTATGGTGGTCACCAGATCCACGCGCGGTCCTGCTGCCGGAGTCGTTTCATCTCAGCCGCAGCATGGCGCGCTTCCATCGCCGTTCGCCCTATCGCGTCACCATGAATCACGCCTTTGCTCAGGTGGTGGAAGGTTGCGCCAGCGGGCGTCAGGAAGGCACCTGGATCACCTTTGAAGTGAAACGCGCCTGGCTGCGCCTGTATGAGCTGGGCCATGCGCACTCAATTGAAGTCTGGCAGGATCAACGTCTGGTTGGCGGCATGTATGGTCTGGCGCTCGGACAGATTTTTTGCGGCGAGTCGATGTTCAGCCGGGCGGAAAATGCCTCTAAAACCGCGCTATGGGTTTTCTCACAGCACTTTATTGCGCATCAGGGACGGCTGATCGATTGTCAGGTGCTGAATCCGCATACCGCCTCGCTGGGCGCAGTTGAAATTCCGCGCGTCGATTATCTGCAATACGTGCAAACGCTGGCCTGGCAACCGGTGCAGGCCGGCTGCTGGCAAACACAAACCCTTTTTTGACTGTCCCCGCAGATGTTTTGCACACAATTCCCGACAAAAGTGATACAATAAGCGAGTTTGGTATGTCGTCCGCGCTTCGCTGTGGCGAGCCGGAATTGCCAGGCTGGGAATCTCACCCTGTTCCCGAAGCTGTTTCAGTTGCGCACCCGATGCCGATTGCTGCAGATTCTTAGCCCGCTAATCCCCCGCAGACGTCAAAAACACCCGAATTTATCCGTAATGCACGCGCAGCGGCGCGACGCACGGCGAAGCGTTGGCAAAAACAGCCAACGTTTCTTTACATAAATCATGGAATTCGGCATTATCTTGCCGGTTCAACAGTTTGGTAGTTCACCCAGAGGATTCGATGGCCAAAGAAGACAATATTGAAATGCAAGGTACCGTACTGGATACGTTACCTAACACCATGTTCCGCGTAGAGCTTGAAAACGGGCACGTGGTTACCGCTCATATCTCCGGTAAAATGCGTAAAAACTACATCCGCATCCTGACGGGCGACAAAGTGACTGTCGAGTTGACCCCGTACGACCTGAGCAAAGGCCGCATTGTCTTCCGTAGTCGCTAAGTTGTTGCACTCGCCTCGCGTTTGCTGATGTAAACTAAGCGCGAAAAAAAAGGCCGGATTTTAATCCGGCCTTTTTCTTATCTGCGCACCCGCTTAATGCACGGTGCCCTCGGTTTTGCGTTTTTCCGCACTCATGAAGTGGTAGGTGAGCTGGTTTTTCTCTTTATCCAGTCCAACCGACACCGATCCGCCATCCACCAGCGAGCCAAACAGCAGCTCATTAGCCAGCGGTTTCTTCAGGTTTTCCTGCACGGTACGCGCCATCGGACGCGCGCCCATCGCTTTGTCGTAACCTTTTTCGGCCAGCCAGTCGCGCGCATCATCGCTGACTTCCAGCGACACACCTTTCGCATCCAGCTGTGCCTGCAGCTCAACAATAAATTTATCCACCACCTGATGGATCACCTGAGTATCGAGGTGACGGAACCAGATAATGTTGTCGAGACGGTTACGGAACTCCGGCGTAAAGATCTTTTTGATCTCTTCCATTGCGTCGGTGCTGTTGTCCTGCTGAATCAGGCCGATGGATTTACGCTCGGTCTCGCGCACCCCGGCGTTGGTAGTCATCACCAGCACCACGTTGCGGAAGTCCGCTTTGCGGCCGTTGTTATCGGTCAGCATTCCGTTATCCATCACCTGCAGCAGCAGGTTGAAGACATCCGGATGGGCTTTCTCGATCTCATCCAGCAGCACCACCGCGTGCGGATGCTTGATCACCGCATCGGTCAGCAGACCGCCCTGATCAAAGCCGACGTAGCCCGGAGGCGCACCAATCAAACGACTGACGGTGTGACGCTCCATATACTCGGACATATCAAAGCGCAGCAGCTCAATGCCCAGCGCCTTCGCCAGCTGCACGGTGACCTCGGTTTTACCGACCCCGGTCGGACCCGCAAACAGGAACGACCCGACTGGCTTACGCTCCTGCCCCAGACCCGCGCGGCTCATCTTGATGGCTTCAGTCAGCGCTTCAATCGCGTTGTCCTGACCAAACACCAGCATTTTCAGACGGTCGCCGAGATTTTTCAGCGTATCGCGATCGGTGGCCGAAACGCTCTGCTCCGGAATACGCGCGATGCGCGCCACCACGGATTCGATGTCCGACACGTTGACGGTTTTCTTGCGCTTGCTGACCGGCACCAAACGCGCACGCGCGCCGGCTTCATCGATCACGTCAATCGCCTTGTCCGGCAGATGACGGTCATTGATGTATTTCACCGCCAGCTCAACCGCCGCACGTACCGCTTTGGCGGTGTAGCGCACATCGTGATGCGCTTCGTACTTCGGCTTCAGCCCGTTAAGAATTTGTACCGTCTCTTCAACCGATGGCTCAGTGATATCAATTTTCTGGAAACGGCGCGCCAGCGCACGATCCTTCTCAAAGATATTGCTGAACTCCTGATAGGTCGTGGAACCCATCACGCGGATTTTACCGCTGGAAAGCAGCGGCTTGATCAGGTTCGCCGCATCCACCTGGCCGCCCGATGCCGCACCGGCACCGATAATGGTGTGGATCTCGTCGATGAACAGAATGCTGTTGTTATCCTGTTCCAGCTGTTTCAGCAGCGCTTTAAAACGTTTTTCAAAATCACCGCGGTATTTGGTACCGGCCAGCAGCGAACCGATATCCAGCGAGTAGATGGTGCACTCTTTCATCACTTCCGGCACGTCGCCCTGCACAATGCGCCAGGCGAGCCCTTCCGCAATCGCAGTTTTACCGACGCCCGATTCGCCCACCAGCAGCGGGTTATTCTTGCGACGACGGCACAGCACCTGAATGGCCCGTTCCAGCTCTTTATCGCGACCGATCAGCGGGTCAATTCCGCCGACGCGAGCAAGCTGATTAAGATTGGTGGTGAAGTTTTCCATACGTTCCTCCCCGCCTGCTTGCTCTTCGTTAACCGGATTTTCCGCGCTGTTCTGCGGCTGGCCCGGTTCGTCTTTACGCGTACCATGGGAGATGAAGTTCACCACATCAAGGCGGCTCACTTCGTGTTTGCGCAGCAGGTAAGCCGCTTGCGACTCCTGCTCGCTGAAAATGGCGACCAGCACGTTCGCACCGGAAACTTCACTGCGACCGGATGACTGGACATGGAAGACCGCACGCTGCAGCACACGCTGGAAGCTGAGCGTCGGCTGAGTGTCGCGCTCCTCTTCGCTGGCAGGCAGCACCGGCGTGGTTTGTTCGATGAAGGCTTCGAGTTCCTGACGCAGAGCCGCAATATCCACCGTACAGGCTTCCAGTGCCTCTCTGGCCGACGGGTTGCTGAGCAGCGCCAGCAACAGATGTTCGACGGTCATAAACTCGTGACGGTGCTCGCGCGCTCTGGCGAAAGCCATGTTTAAACTGAGTTCCAGTTCTTGATTGAGCATTTGGCACCTCCCCCAATTATCGCTCTGACGGACTGAATCCTATATGGAGACAGCTTCAGGCTTTTTCCAGCGTACACAGCAACGGATGTTGATTTTCCCGCGCGTAATTGTTCACCTGGGCGACTTTGGTCTCCGCCACTTCTGCAGTGAATACACCACAGATTGCCTTTCCATGGTAGTGAACTTTCAGCATCAGTTGCGTTGCACGTTCAACATCATAAGAAAAGAACTTTTGCAGAACGTCAATAACAAATTCCATAGGTGTATAATCGTCATTATTCAGAATGACTTTATACATTGAAGGCGGCTTTAACCCTTCGCGTACTTTGTCTTCGGCCAGATGTTCAAAGTTAAGCCAGTCGTTTGTGTTTGCCATAATGTTCCGTTGAAATTCTGCGTTACGGTAGCGCACATTTCTGTGCTCTCACCTCAAGTTTAACACGCCTGTCAAGCCGCTTTTCCTGTGGCAAAAATCGGTCCTGAAAGCGCATGCGCGACCTGTATCACAAAATTTGCAATAGCGTTAACTGCCTCAAATTTTGATGAATTTCTCCCCGTGCGCCAGAGCCGTTTGCTTGACGATAAGGTCCGTTTCTCTACATTCTACTTACACAAGCTGATTGAGTTTTAAACAAACTCGACTCACAGCTTCAATGACCTCACCTACTTATCAAAATGTCTTGCGAGGGAAGTAAAAGCATGGAGACGGGTACTGTTAAATGGTTCAACAACGCCAAAGGCTTCGGCTTTATCTGTCCGATTGGCGGCGGCGACGATATCTTCGCACACTACTCCACGATTCAGATGGAGGGATACAGAACGCTGAAAGCGGGCCAGCACGTTCAGTTCGATGTCCATGAAGGGCCGAAAGGCAACCATGCCAGTCTGATTGTGCCCTGTGAAGCATCGTCACTCTCCTGACGGGCGCGCGTCTGCTCTCATTCTGACCACTCCCGAAAAAAAATGCCAGCCGCAGACGCTGGCATTTTTCTTTGGCGTCCCGCGTCAGTTTTACTCTGCCCGACCGCGCGCCAGCCACATCACGCGGCCAAACAGCTGATCGAGCAACGGCGGAATCGCCTGCGGCCCGCGTTCGGCCGCTGCCATCGCCACCGCAATCGCCAGTTCCGGCTTCGAGCTGTGATGAATGGCTTTGGTAATAATACGCCGCGCGTTCATCGGCACGTTTAACGGCAGGTGCGCCATCTGGTGATAGACATCACTAAAGCCCTGCTTATAAAGGAAGTGTTCGATGTCGGGCGCCGGGAACTGCGTGAGATGGTCGCTCTCCTGCTCATGCGGCTGTAGCTGGCTGCGCGCGGTGGCGGCATATTTTTTCCCGGCCTCGTCGCCGTCAGTCAGCACGTGCCAGGCAATGCCCATGCGGCGCGCATATTTCAGCAGCGGCTTGAGTCCGGACTGCGCAAACTCAATCACCTTCACGCCTTCCGCGGCAAAATGGTAGCCGCGCTGCCGCGCCAGCTCATTGATGATCCACACTTCGGTTTCACCCTCTACCAGCAACCAGCAGCGGGCAAACAGCGCCGACGGACGGTTGACGCGGATATGAAAGCCGATACGGCGCGCCTCTTCGGCACTTAATCCTTCCGGCCCGATACGCCACGCCGCCACGCGATCGGGTTCGCGCACCAGTCGGCAGATTTGCTCCAGCGCCACCTGTGACAGCAGCTCGCCGGAGTTAGTAGTGGCGATTTTTTGCAGCGGCATCAGCGCCAGCAGATTCCACGCCACCGACAGCATGATGGGATGCAGCCGCGTTTCCGGATCCTCCACCAGCAGCAAGGGGCGCGCGCCTGCGGGCAGCGCATCGTTGCCGTGCGCCTGCAGCAGGAGCGAGAACATGCGCAGCAGAATCACCTGGCGACTGCGCGATTCGGTACCGGCGATCAGCTGATTGAGCTGATCGAGCGAACGCCAGCCCTGACTGCCGTCACGCAGCTCCGGCGCAACCCGCGCGGCGCCCGTGTCCGGTTGCTGTACCAGAAAATAGTGCGCCATCAGCTGCTGCATGGTGTGCAATCCCTGGCGCAACAGCTCGTCGCTCAGGGTTTGCGGCCGCGCCACCAGATCGCGCGTCAGGCTATGCATCTCCTGCGCCAGCGCGCTCAGCGTATCAGCGCGCCGCTGGGTGTCGTTGTCGTTATGGCGCGACCGCCGGCCAAAGCGCGCATCACGCAGGCGCAGCACCGGATAGTACGCGCGCAATTGCGCCAGCGCGGCGTCGGTGCCCGCCAGCGGCAGCACCTCGCCACGCGCGTCAATAAAGCGCCAGCGGGTTTTGACCTCGTTACCCTGGCGCGTCGCCAGCGTACTGAAGCGCAGATAGCGCCCCGCGTCATCCTGCTGCCAGAACGGCGCAAACAGCGCTTCATGCTCATCGCCCTGCGCGCGAAAGCGAAACACCAGCTGCAACTTATATAGGCGTGCTTCCACCTCACCGGGCGGGAAATGGAAGTCCTGTTCCGTGAACATATAGGGCTCAGCGGCCGGTGCCAGCAGCAGCGTTAGCGCATCCAGCAAACTGGATTTACCCCACGCGTTTTCCCCAATCAGCAGGTTGGTGTCGGTCAGCGGCAGCGACAACCGGTTAATGCCGCGAAAGCCGTGTATATCGATATGTTCCAGAATCATCGCGCAGTCCCTCCGTGCTTTGCCAGAGCATGGTCCGCCGCGCTGCGTTGGTCAAGTCGGCAGCGGGAGAAAAGGTTTACACTTCAGGCGTTTTCCATTAGCGTGGCGTCTCGCAAAAAAGGACGTCATTTTTCATGTATACCGGACTGCTTATCATTCTGGTGCCGCTGATGGTGGGCTATGTGCTGCCGTGGCATCAGCCTGCGCTGTTGCAGCGCGTTAACCGCCTGCTGAGTTTGCTGATTTACGCCATTCTATTTTTTATGGGTACCAGCCTCGCCTTTCTCGACAATCTCGGCACCAACTTGCTGATCGTGTTTAAAACCGCACTGATTGCCGCAGGCGCCATTCTGAGCTGCTCGCTGCTGGCGCTGTGGCTGCTGGATCGCCGCTGGCCGTGGCGGCAGCAGCATCGCCAGCAGAATCTGCCCTCGCGCTGGCACATGGTGCTGGAGTCACTCAAGCTGTGTGTGGCGGTGCTGGCCGGTTTCCTGCTGGGATTAACCCAATGGGCGCCGCTGCGCCATGCCTCCACCCTGAGCGAAATTGCGCTGGTGGTGCTGCTGTTCCTGGTTGGCGTGCAGCTGCGCGGCAGCGGCATGACGCTGCGCCAGATCACCCTGAACCGGCGCGGCATGACGGTAGCGCTGGTATCCCTGTGCGGCTCGCTGGGCGGCGGCGTGCTGGCGGCGTGGCTGCTCGGCGTTTCGCTGTCAACCGGACTGGCGCTGGCCAGCGGCTTCGGCTGGTATTCACTGTCCGGCATTCTGATGACCGAAGCGTACGGCCCGGTGATCGGCAGCGCCGCCTTCTTTAACGATCTGCTGCGCGAGCTGGCTGCGGTGCTGCTGATTCCGGTGCTGGTCAACCGCTACCGCAGTATGGCACTCGGGCTGAGCGGTGCCACGTCGATGGATTTCACCCTGCCGATTCTGCAGCGTGCCGGCGGAATGGAGATTGTGCCTGCGGCCATCGTGCACGGTTTTATCATGAACCTGCTGGCACCTATCCTCATCGCCCTGTTTTCCGCCTGACGCGCAGCGCATTTTTTCACGCCCGCTGCGCTGCGGCTTCGTCTACGCTTTCTCTCTGACACGTTTTTTGCCATCCGCCTGGATGGCCAACACCAGAAAGGAGCGAACGATGAAGCAAACTGTGGCGGCCCTGCTGGCCAAAACGCTGGAGAGCGCCGGCGTAAAACGCATCTGGGGCGTAACCGGTGACTCCCTCAACGGACTGAACGACAGCCTCAACCGCATGGGCACCATTGAATGGATGCCAACGCGCCATGAAGAAGTGGCCGCTTTTGCCGCCGGGGCGGAAGCACAAATCAGCGGTGAGCTGGCGGTGTGCGCCGGCTCCTGCGGCCCCGGCAACCTGCATCTGATCAACGGCCTGTTTGACTGCCATCGCAACCATGTTCCGGTGCTGGCAATTGCCGCGCACATTCCTTCCAGTGAAATCGGCAGCGGCTATTTTCAGGAAACCCATCCGCAGGAGTTATTCCGCGAGTGCAGCCATTACTGCGAACTGGTCTCCAATCCGGAACAGCTGCCGCAGGTGCTCGGCATCGCGATGCGTAAAGCCATCCTCAATCGCGGCGTGTCGGTGATTGTGCTGCCGGGTGACGTGGCGCTGCAGGCGGCGCCGGAGAATGCGCGCAGCGAATGGTATCCGCCGCAGCTGCCGCAGGTGGTGCCGTCGGTCAGTGAACTGACGCGCCTCGCAGAGACGCTCAATGAAGCGAAAAATATCACCCTGATGTGCGGCAGCGGTTGCGCCGGTGCCCATGCGGAAGTGGTAAAGCTGGCCGAAACGCTGAAAGCACCGGTGGTGCATGCCATGCGCGGCAAAGAGCACCTCGAGTACGATAACCCGTACGACGTCGGCATGACCGGGCTGATCGGCTTCTCATCCGGCTATCACGCCATGATGAACGCCGACACGCTGGTGCTGCTCGGCACCCAGTTCCCTTATCGCCCGTTCTACCCGGCGGACGCGCGCATTATTCAGATTGATATCAATCCGGCCAGCCTCGGCGCGCACAGTCACGTTGATATGGCGCTGGTGGGCGACATCAAAGCCACGCTACAGGCGCTGCAGCCACAGCTCACCAGTCACAGCGACCGTCATCACCTCGATCGCGCACTGGAGCACTACGCGGATGCGCGCAAAGGGCTGGACGATCTGGCGACCGCCAACGATAAGCAGGCGATTCACCCGCAGTATCTGGCCCAGCAGATCAGCCACTATGCGGCCGATGACGCCATCTTTACCTGTGATGTCGGCACGCCAACGGTGTGGGCGGCGCGCTATCTGAAAATGAACGGCAAGCGCCGTCTGCTCGGCTCGTTTAACCACGGTTCGATGGCCAACGCCATGCCGCAGGCGCTGGGCGCACAGGCCATCGATAAACAGCGTCAGGTGGTTGCGCTGTGCGGCGATGGCGGCTTCAGCATGCTGATGGGCGATTTCATCTCGCTGGCGCAGCTTAAGCTGCCGGTAAAGCTGGTGATCTTTAATAACAGCGTGCTGGGCTTTGTGGCGATGGAGATGAAAGCCGGCGGCTATCTCACCGATGGCACCGATCTGGAGAACCCGGACTTCGCCGCCATCGCTACCGCCTGCGGCATCAAAGGGATCCGCGTGGAAAAAGCCTCGGAGCTGGATGGCGCGCTGCAACAGGCGTTCGCCCACGACGGTCCGGTGCTGGTGGACGTGATCACCGCTAAGGAAGAGTTGTCGATGCCACCGCAAATCAAAGCCGAGCAGGCGAAAGGTTTCAGCCTGTACATGCTGCGCGCGATCCTGAATGGCCGCGGTGATGAAATCGTCGAGCTGGCGAAAACCAACTGGCTGCGGTAAAACGAAGAGACTTGCCGGATTAATCATCATGCGGGCGCTTAGCCCGCTTTTTTATGTCAGGAGAGCAACGTGATCGATTTACGCAGTGATACCGTGACCCGCCCGAGTGCCGCGATGCTGGATGCGATGATGGCGGCCGAAACCGGCGATGATGTCTATCGCGATGATCCCACCGTCAATGCGCTGGAGGCTGAAGCGGCGCGCCTGAGCGGTAAAGCGGCTGCGCTGTTCTTCCCTACCGGCACCCAGGCCAATCTGGTGGCGCTGCTGTGCCACTGCCAGCGCGGCGATGAGTACATCGTCGGCCAGCAGGCGCACAACTACAAATATGAGGCTGGCGGTGCCGCGGTGCTCGGCAGCATCCAGCCGCAGCCGATCCTCGCGGCTGCCGACGGCACGCTGCCGCTGCACGACGTGGCGGCCGCCATCAAGCCGGACGACATGCATTTTGCCCGCACCCGCCTGCTGAGCCTGGAAAATACCCATCACGGCAAAGTGCTGCCGCTGAGCTACCTTGAACAGGCGTGGCAATTTACCCGCGAGCGCCAGCTGGCGCTGCACATTGACGGCGCGCGCATCTTTAATGCCGTGGTGGCGCAGGGTGTGCAGCTGATCGATATCGCCCGCTACTGCGATAGCCTGACCATCTGCCTGTCGAAAGGACTGGGCACGCCGGTCGGCTCCCTGCTGTGTGGTGATGAAGCTTATATCGCGCAGGCGCGGCGCTGGCGCAAAATGACCGGCGGCGGCATGCGCCAGGCCGGCATTCTGGCGGCTGCCGGTCTCTACGCGCTGCAGTATAACGTGGCGCGTCTGCAGGAGGATCATGACAACGCCGCGTGGCTCGGCGCACAGCTCAGCGCTATTGGTGTGGAAGTGGTGAGCCAGCACACTAACATGCTGTTCGTGAAAGTGCCGGCGGAGCAGGTCGCACCGCTACAGCGCTGGATGCTGGCGGGCGACGTGCTGCTCAGCGTAGGTCCGCAGACCCGCATCGTCACCCATCTGGATGTCAGCCGCCAGCAATTACAGCAGCTGGTGGCGCGCTGGCAGGCCTTTCTCCAGCCGTAACGCCGCAACGCGCGGCTACGGTGCCGCGCCGTATTTCGCCAGCAGCGCACGGGCGATGGCCAGCGTCTCGGCATCGGCTTCGCCACGGTAATCACGCGGGCGGAAATGCATCTGAAACGCCGCAATCAGTTTGCGCTGCATCTGCGGCGTTTGCGCAGCGGCAACGTCATAACCATAGCGCTGCAGCGCAGCCAGTAGCGTTGCAGCCTCGACCGGGGCATCCGGCGGCTGGTTAGCCAGATAGCGCTGCACCGTGGCGGCATCCGGCCACGCTCCCAGCCCCTGCCGGGCCAGCTGTTGCCACGGAAACAGCGGACCGGGATCCTGCTTGCGCTGCGGCGCGATATCACTGTGCCCGACAATATTTTCCGGACTGATGCCGTAACGCTGGCTGATATCGCGCACCAGTGCGATCAGGGCCGTGATTTGCGCGGCGGTGAACGGCTGCCACTGCCGGCCGGTCAGCGTGCGGCGATAGCCGTCATTGACGATTTCGATGCCAATTGAGGTGTCATTAATGCGCGTTGCACCGCGCCAGAAGCTCGGTCCGGCATGCCACGCCAGCTGGTTTTCAGGCACCAGCTGCCAGATCACCCCGGCGCCGTTTTTCTGCGGCGGCTGCTGCGGAATCAGATAGTGCGCGCTGACGTTGCGGTCCGTCAGGGTCGCCAGCGACGAGGGAAAATCCTCCGCCGTGTAGTGGATTACTACCACTTTGATGCGCGGTCTGGCCCCCTGCGCCGGGTGCGCGCTATCGACCCAATAGCCGTTGCGCGCTTCCAGCGTCGACTGGCAGGCGCTGAGCAGCAGCGCCATCGCCAGCAGTAACACCGCACGCATTAGCGCACGATCACCGCAGTACCGGTAACGCTCACCATCAGCATGCTGCTGTCTTTGCCCACGGTTTCGTAGTCAATATCAATGCCAACCACTGCATTGGCGCCCAGCGCTTTCGCCTGTTCTTCCAGCTCTTCAAAGGCGATCTGCCGCGCTTTGCGCAGCTCTTTCTCATAAGCACCGGAGCGGCCGCCGACGATATCGCGGATGCCGGCAAAGAAGTCGCGGAAAATGTTGGCACCGAGAATCGCTTCGCCGGTCACAACGCCGCAATATTCAGTGATGCTGTGCCCTTCCAGGGTTGGCGTAGTCGAAAATTTCATCGTTCTCTCCTGTGGTGATTCATGAGGCGATAGCTCGTACGGCGTAAAAGCACGGCTATACTCTATGCTAAAAATGGCGCTTTGCCAGTGAACAATAAGGAAATCGAGATGAGAAACAAAGCCTTTGCGCTGCTTGTTCCCGCTGCATTGCTGCTGAGTGCCTGTACCACCGTTGAGCCGGTGATCAAGGACAACGGGCCGCGTACCGCACCCTGCGTTGACGGCGGTCCGGACAGCGTGGCGCAGCAGTTCTACGATTTACGTGTCAGCCAGCCAACCCAGGGATTGCCGGACAGCACCACGCTGGCAAAATATCGCCCGTACCTGAGCGACAACCTGTATCAGAAACTGCTGCATGCCAGCAGCCAGAGCAACCCACCGGCAGCGTGGCGCCAGGGCGATCTGTTCTCCAGCCTGGCACAGGGGCCTACTGCCGCTGACGTGGCCAGCGCCTCCAGCATTCCTAACCGCGACGCGCGTAATATTCCGCTGCGCGTGACGCTGAGCCGCGGCGATAAAAGCTGGCGCGATGAAGTGCTGATGATCCACGAAGGCACCTGCTGGGTGGTGGATGATGTGCGCTACGTCGGCGACTGGCCACACGCCGGTGGCGGCTCGCTCAGCCAGCTGCTGGAAGAGAAAAAATAGTCGCGCATTTTTTCCGCACTCAGCCGCAACCATTAGCGCGCCGCACCATTGCGGCGCCGCTAAGCTTCCGCGCAACAGCCAACGCTTACCCGTCAGCCCCTTTCCCCACTGCCCTGCCCGATTTTGTGCTACGCTTTTGCTGTTTAATTGCTCTTTAATAAATTTTAACCCACCTCAATTGCATAACTATTCTGGTGACGTTAAGATTTGCGACACTAATTGCTATTCATTTTTTGCGCATGAGTATTCAACTAAACGCCATCAACTGTTTTTACGGTGCCCATCAGGCGCTGTTCGATATCAACCTGGCCTGCCCGCAGGGCGAAACGCTGGTGTTGCTCGGCCCGAGTGGCGCGGGTAAAAGTTCACTCCTGCGCGTGCTCAACCTGCTGGAGCTGCCGCGTTCCGGTAGCCTGCAGATTGCCGGCAACCATTTCGATTTCAGCCAGACGCCGTCCGACAACGCGATTCGCGAACTGCGCCAGAATGTCGGCATGGTGTTCCAGCAGTACAACCTGTGGCCGCACCTCAGCGTGATGCAGAACCTGATCGAAGCACCCTGTCGTGTGCTCGGGCTCAGCAAAGATGCGGCACGCGCGCGCGCCGATAAACTGCTGGAACGCCTGCGTCTGACGCCGTACGCCGATCGTTTTCCCCTGCACCTTTCCGGTGGCCAGCAGCAGCGCGTGGCAATTGCGCGCGCGCTGATGATGGAGCCGCAGGTGTTGCTGTTTGATGAACCGACCGCCGCGCTCGACCCGGAGATCACGGCGCAGATCGTCAGCATCATTCGTGAGCTGGCGCAGACGCAGATCACGCAGGTGATTGTCACCCACGAAGTTGAGGTGGCGCGCAAAACCGCCAGCCGCGTGGTGTACATGGAGAACGGTCGCATCATTGAACAGGGCGATGCCAGCCACTTTACACAGCCGCAAACCGAGGCGTTTGCTCATTATCTTTCGCACTAAGTCAGGATGCTTCTAATGAAAAAAGTTGTACTTGCTGCACTGCTTGCCAGCCTGAGCCTGAGCGCTTCTGCCGCGCAAACCCTGCGTTTCGCGACCGAGGCGTCTTATCCGCCGTTTGAATTTGTCGACTCCGACAACAAAATCCAGGGCTTTGACGTCGATCTGGCCAATGCGCTGTGCAAAGAGATCGATGCGACCTGCACCTTTACCAACCAGGCCTTCGACAGCCTGATCCCCAGCCTGAAATTCCGCCGTTTTGACGCGGTGATGGCCGGCATGGATATCACGCCAGAGCGTGAAAAGCAGGTGCTGTTCACCAAACCTTACTACGACAACTCTGCGACCTTCATCGCGCAGAAAGGCAAGCTGGCGGACGTTGCGGCGCTGAAAGGCAAGCGTGTGGGCGTGCAGAACGGCACCACGCACCAGAAATATCTCTCTGACAAGCACAGCGACATCACCATCGTGCCTTACGACAGCTACCAGAATGCGGTGCTCGACCTGAAGAATGGCCGTATTGATGCGGTGTTCGGGGATACCGCCGTGGTTAACGAGTGGCTGAAGCAGAATGCCAACCTCGCCGCGCTGGGTGAGAAAGTGACCGACAAAGCCTACTTCGGCACCGGTCTCGGCATCGCCGTGCGTCAGGGCAACAGCGAACTGCAGCAGAAGTTCAACGGCGCGCTGGATAAGATCAAAGCCGACGGCACCTACAAAACCATCTACAACAAATGGTTTCAGCAGTAATTTCTGATGAATGAAATGATTCCACTCGCAAGCGCCGCCGGCATGACCGTCGGCCTTGCCGTTTGTGCCCTGATCGCCGGCCTCGCGCTGGCGATGATTTTTGCTGGCTGGGAATCGCTGCGCTGGAAACCGCTGGCGTGGATCGGTACCGGGCTGGTGACGCTGATTCGCGGCCTGCCGGAAATTCTGGTGGTGCTGTTTATCTATTTCGGTGCCTCGCAGCTGCTGCTGACGCTGTCGGACGGCTTCCAGCTCAATCTGGGCCTGTTCACCCTGCCGGTGCAGATGCAGATTGAGAACTTTGATGTCAGCCCGTTCCTGTGCGGCGTGATTGCGCTGGCGATGCTCTATTCAGCTTACGCCTCTCAAACGCTGCGCGGTGCGCTGAAAGCGGTGCCGTCCGGCCAGTGGGAATCAGGCCAGGCGCTGGGCATGAAAAAGTCAGCGATTTTCTTCCGCCTGATTATGCCGCAGATGTGGCGCCATGCGCTGCCCGGACTCGGCAATCAGTGGCTGGTGCTGCTCAAGGATACGGCGCTGGTGTCGCTGATTAGCGTCAACGATCTCATGCTGCAGACCAAAAGCATTGCGACGCGCACCCAGGAGCCGTTTACCTGGTATCTGGTGGCTGCCGCGATCTATTTAGTGATTACGCTATTCAGTCAGGCGGTACTGCGCCGTATTGAATCACGTACCACGCGTTTCGAGCGGGGGGCCTGACGCATGCTGGCGTATTTACCTGAGCTACTGAAAGGCCTGCATACCAGCCTGACGCTAACGGCCGCCTCGCTGGTCGCCGCGCTGCTGCTGGCGCTGCTGTGCACCATTGTGCTGGCGCTGAAGCTGCCGCTGCTCAACTGGCTGGTCAAAGGCTATATCACCCTGTTTACCGGCACGCCGCTGCTGGTGCAGATTTTCCTCATCTATTACGGTCCCGGCCAGTTCCCCAGCATTCAGAACGTGCCGTGGCTCTGGCATTTACTGTCGCAGCCGTGGCTGTGTGCCATGCTGGCGCTGTCGCTTAATAGCGCAGCCTACACCACACAGCTGTTCTACGGCGCGGTGCGCGCCATTCCGGCCGGGCAGTGGCAGTCCTGCGCCGCGCTGGGCATGCGCCGCCGCGATACGCTGCGTATTCTGCTGCCGTACGCGTTTAAGCGCGCCCTCTCCTCTTACTCCAACGAAGTGGTGCTGGTGTTCAAGAGTACTTCGCTGGCCTATACCATTACGCTGATGGAGGTGATGGGCCACGGCCAGCTGCTGTATGGCCGCACCTATGACGTCACCGTGTATGCTGCCGCCGGTCTGATTTATCTGGTGGTTAACGGCCTGCTGACGCTGCTGATGCGCCTGGTCGAGAAGCGCGCGCTGGCGTTTGAGCGCCGCAACTGATCGTCTGACGCGGTGCGAAGGAAAGCGCCGCGCCCTTTCTCGCTATATTTGATTGCAGCGAAATAAATTTTTAATCATATTTATTGCATACAAATGCATTAACTGGCATCGTGTAAATCGTTTCGCCTCTGGCATGGTTTACAGGAGCCTTATAATGAAAAAATGGATTGTTGCGGCAGTGATGGCAACGCTGGCAATGAATGCTTATGCGGCAGAGAAAATTCGTTTTGCTGCCTCAGCCACCTATCCCCCGTTCGAATCACTCGATCAGAATAACCAGATTGTCGGTTTTGATATCGACCTCGCTAAAGCGCTGTGTCAGCAGATGCAGGCCGAGTGCACTTTCACCAACAATGCCTTTGATAGCCTGATTCCTTCGCTGAAATTCCGTCGCTATGACGCGGTCATTTCCGGCATGGATATCACCGCCGAGCGCAGTAAGCAGGTCGATTTTACCCAGCCCTACTACGCCAATTCGGCGATTGTCATCGCCCATAAAGGTGAATATAGCGACTTTAGCCAGCTGAAAGGCAAACGCATCGGCGTGGAAAACGGCACCACCCATCAGAAATACCTGCTGGAGAAGCATCCGGAAGTGATTGCGGTGGCCTACGACAGCTACCAGAACGCAATCCTCGACCTGAAAAATGGCCGGCTCAACGGCGTATTTGGTGACAGCGCAGTCGTCAATCAGTGGCTGAAGGCCAATGCGGATTTGAGCACGGTCGGCGAGCACATTACCGACAGCGACTACTTCGGCACCGGGCTCGGCATTGCGGTGCGCAAGGGCAACAGCGCGCTGCTGCAACAGCTGAACAGCGCGCTGGCGGCGCTGAAAGCCAACGGTCGCTGGCAGCAGATCAATCAGAAGTGGTTCCCGGAATAAGCATTATGGAGTTGCGTGGCGCCGGGCCTGCCAGGTTCTGCACGTCCTCAGCGCAGCCGGGCGCTACGCGATTCCACCCTTACGACGCAGTAACGTCAGCACCTCGAAATGTGCGGTGTGCGGGAACATATCGAACAGCTGCACGCGGCTGATGTCATAGTCGGCCAGGCGGGCAATGTCCTGCGCCATGCTGGCGGGATTGCAGCTGGAATACAGGATGTAGTCCGGCGCCATGCGGCTCAGCCAGGCGCACAGTTCTGCCCCAATACCGCGACGTGGCGGATTGACCAGCACCAGCTGCGGCACGCTCGTATGCCCGGTGGCAAACTGCGTGGAATCCAGCGCGGCAAAACTCACCTGCTCTAACCCCAGCTGCTGCGCCGACTGCTGCGCGCAGGCGATGGCTTCCGCACTGATTTCAATGCCGGTAAGCTGCATCTGCGGCGTGGCGCAGTGCAGGCCAAAGCCGCCAACGCCACAGAACAGATCCCACATGCTGTGCACCGGCAGCTCCGCCACCCAGTCGCGTGCCGTTGCGTACAGCGCAGCCGCCACCTGCGGGTTAGTCTGGAAGAAACTTTGCGGACGGATATACAGCGGCACGTCGTTGAAGCGTTCCGGCAGCGCCTGCTCAGGCGTCAGCGCCATCTCCTCCTCGCCCTCCAGTATCGCCATGTGCACCGGCTGAATATTGGCGGAGATCACCTGGAGCTGCGGCAGCTGCTGTTGCAGCCACGGCAGCGCGGCGCGCAGCTGCGCCAGTTTGCTGTGCGAGCGCAGGACAAAACGCAGCATCATGCCGCCCTGGGTACTCTCCGTCAGCAGCAGAAACTTCAGCTCGCCGCGTTTGCGCGCCACGTTGTACGGCGTCAGACCGGCACGGGCGATAAAGGGTTTCAGCACGTCGAATACCGCCGCGAAGCTGGCGGGATAGAGCGGACAGGCGCAGAGATCCACCGGCTCGCCGTCTCGCGCCACCATACCGAACAGCGGTTTTTCCACGCTGCCGCTCACCACCATCTTGGCTTTATTGCGAAACCCCTGCTGCGCCGAGGTGACCGGCGGCCGCCAGTCAGCGACCGGCATGCCGTCCAGCAGCTGCGTCAGCTGCGTCTGCTTGTCGCTGAGCTGTTGCGGATAGGGTTTTTCCAGCCACTGACATGAGCGACAGCGACCGGCCTGATAAAGCGCGCAATGCATGGAAAGGCCTGTATTGAGAATCTGGAGCAAAAACGGGGGCCGATTGTATCACCGGCTGCGGAAAAATGCGCGACTGCTGGCCGGCACAAACAGCAACAGCAGCACCAGCACATCCGGCAGTTTCTGCAGCAGCGTGTGGTGAATAATCTGCGCGTTATTCTCGCCGGGAATGCTGAAAATCTCCGGATAGATCCAGCCCACCGACGCCATCAGCATGTACAGCAGCACCACGATCTGCGTGGCCACATATCCCCAGCGCCCGGCATTACTGCCGCGCATCAGGGTAAAGGCACAGCGCAATTCAAACAGGAAAATCAGCTGGCTGGCGATAAAGATCAGCGTGGAGTCCCACGCCTGCGCGCTGCGGTGCACAAAATTGGCGATTTCGTCATAGCCCAGCTCATTGGCCAGCATCAGCACGCTGATACAGCGCGTGGCGATAATGGCGCTGCCGGCAATGGTCACCGGCACGGGCGTGGAGGTTAACACCAGGTTTTTCAACGTTTCCGACATTGCGCGCGCTCCATAAGAAAAGGCTGACAGAGTCAGCCTTGCTTATATTGGCAAATGTTGCGTCACTCAGCCACGTTTTGCTTTCTGAATATCGCGCAATCGCTGTTTTTCTTCGTGCGCCATAAAGCGCCAGGCGATAAAGCCGACCAGCCCGACCACAAACAGAATCAGCGAGGCCAGCGCGTTGATCTCCGGATTGACGCCGCGCCGCACCGTGGCAAAGATCGCCATCGGCAGCGTGGTAGCGCCCGGCCCGGTGACGAAGCTGGCGATCACCAGGTCGTCCAGCGACAGAGTAAACGCCAGCAGCCAGCCGGTAATGATCGCCGGGGCAATCATCGGCACGGTAATCACGAAGAACACCTTCAGCGGCGTAGCGCCGAGGTCCATCGCCGCTTCTTCAATTGAGCGATCCAGCTCGCGCAGCCGCGAGTTGATCACCACCGCCACGTAGGCGGTACAGAACGTGACGTGCGCCAGCCAGATGGTCAGCATGCCGCGATCGCCCGGCCAGCCAAAGGTGTTACCCATCGCCACGAACAGCAGCAGCAGTGACAAACCGGTGATCACGTCGGGCATCACCAGCGGCGCGGTGAGCATGAAAGCAAAGCCGCTGTGGCCGCGAAAACGCCCGAAGCGCACGATAATCACCGCCGCCATGGTGCCGAGCACCACTGCCATGGTGGCCGACAGCGCCGCGATGGTCAGGCTCAGGCCAACCGCATCCAGCATCGCATCATCCTGGAACAGCACGCGATACCAGTGAAACGAGAAGCTCTCCCATACCGTCACCAGCTGCGAGCTGTTGAAGGAGTAAACCACCAGCAGCAGCATCGGCGCGTACAGGAACAGGAAGCACAGCGCCAGAATCGCGGTGCGCCACGGAGAGCGGATTACCGGTAGCTGATTCATCCCTTCTCCCCCATTTCACGGTTTTGATGTTTGTGGAACCAGACGATAGGCAGAATCAGGATCAGCAGGATGATCACCGCCAGCGCCGAGGCCACCGGCCAGTCGCGGTTGTTGAAGAACTCCTGCCACAAAATGCGCCCAATCATGATGCTGTCCGGTCCGCCGAGCAGTTCCGGGATCACGTACTCGCCCACCGCCGGAATAAATACCAGCATTGAGCCAGCAATAATGCCGCCTTTGGTCAGCGGCACGATGACGCTGAAGAAAGTTTTCAGCGGGCGCGCGCCGAGGTCGAGCGATGCTTCCACCAGCGAATAATCAATGCGCGTCAGCGCGGTGTAGATCGGCAGCACCATAAACGGCAGGTAGCAGTAAACGATACCGATATACACCGCTGTGTTGGTGTACAGGATGATCAGCGGATGATCGATCACGCCAAGCCACATCAGGAAGCGGTTGAGGATCCCGTTGTTGTTCAGCAGTCCCATCCATGCATAGACGCGCACCAGGAACGAGGTCCACGACGGCAGGATCACCAGCAGCAGCAGGATGGTGCGCATGGAGGGCTTGCTGTGCGCCACCGCCCACGCCAGCGGATAACCGATCAGCAGACAGATCACCGTTGAGATCGCCGCCACCTTCAGCGAGGTGAGATAAGCTTCGGCGTATAGCGGATCGTCGGTCAGCGTCAGGTAGTTGCCCAAATTGAGCACCAGGTTGAGCTGGTCGTCCGCCCAGGTCACCAAATCGGTGTAAGGCGGAATGGCGCGCGCAATATCGGCGAAACTGATCTTCAGCACGATGAGGAACGGCAGCATAAACAGCAGGATTAGCCACAGATAAGGCAGCGCGATCACCAGCTTGCGACCATGTTGCATTTTCATGCGCGTGCCCCAGCGCTGCAGCGGTGTGCCCGCTACCTCCGGCTCGCTGCGTTGAGAAATCTGGCTCATAGCGCCTCCTTAAACCGTCAGGACCACACAGCTGTCGGCATCCCAGCACAGGCGCACTTCATCGCCCCAGGTGGGCGCGCCTTTCCGGTAGCGATGCGCATTCTGCAGCTGGGCGCTGATCATCTGGCCGCTGCGCAGCCGGACGTGGTAAATCGACAGATCGCCGAGATAGGCGATGTGCACCACTTCGCCGACGGCAAAGTTGCAGCCGTCGGCCGGCACCTCGTCGCACAGCATGACTTTTTCCGGCCGCAGCGCCACGTGCACCGGCACGTTGTCCACAATCGACACATCGGTCTGCACCTTGAGCGGATGCATCAGCCCCGGACTGTCGATCACCACGCCCTCGTCGCGGCGTTCACGCAGCAGGCCATCAAACACATTCACCGAGCCGATAAACTCGGCGCTGTAGCGGCTGGTCGGGTGCTCGTAAATCTCTTCCGGCTCGCCAATCTGCACAAATTTACCGCGGTTCATGATGGCGATGCGGCCCGCCATGGTCATGGCCTCTTCCTGATCGTGGGTCACCATCACGCAGGTAGCGCCCACGCGCTCCAGAATATCCACCACTTCATGCTGCATGCGGTCGCGCAGTTTTTTATCCAGCGCGCCCATCGGTTCGTCGAGCAGCAGCAGCTTGGGACGTTTCGCCAGGCTACGCGCCAGCGCCACGCGCTGACGCTGGCCGCCAGAAAGCTGGTGCGGCTTACGTTTGGCGTACTCTTCCATATGCACCAGCGCCAGCATCTCTGCCACGCGGCTGCTGATTTCGCCTTTCGGCAGTTTGTCCTGCTTCAGGCCAAAAGCGATGTTCTGTTCCACCGTCATGTGTGGAAACAGCGCGTACGACTGGAACATCATGTTGATGGGCCGCTGATACGGCGGCACGTGGGACAGATCCTGACCATCCAGCACAATCTGGCCACTGCTGGGAATTTCAAAGCCGGCCAGCATCCGCAGCAGCGTGGACTTGCCACAGCCGGAAGCGCCCAGCAGTGCGAAAATTTCGCCTTTGTAAATGGTCAGGCTGACATCATCCACGGCGTGCTGGCCGTCAAACGATTTCGTCAGGTTGCGGATTTCCAGCAGCGGCGTTAACGCCTTAGCCGTTTTATTTTGGGGGCGGGGAATCGCGTCGTTCACTCACATGTCTCCGGCGCTAAGCGGGATAGCGCGGCACAGCCAGCCGCTAAATGACACAACAGAGGCCAGCACCGCGCCTCTGTTGTCGTTTACCGATAAGGGAATCCGTTCAGAACGAATTACTTACCACTTTTTACTTTAGTCCATGCACGGGTACGCGCACGATCCAGTTTCGGATCCTGGACCTTGAGCACAAACAGTTTGGCCATCGCTTCCGGCGTCGGGAAGATACCCGGATTGTTGCGCACATCCGCATTGATCAGCGGCAGCGACGCTTTGTTGCCGTTAGCGTAGTTCATCTTGTTGGAGACGTCGGCAATCACTTTCGGATCCATGATGTAGTTCAGCCACTGATAAGCCGCATCCAGATTTTTCGCGTCTTTTGGAATGGCCATCATGTCGAAGAACGCCAGCGCGCCCTCTTTCGGTACGCTGTAACCGAGATGGACACCGTTGTTGGCTTTCACCGCGCGATCTTTCGCCTGCAGAATATCGCCAGACCAGCCGATGGCAACGCAAATGTTGCCGTTGGCGAGGTCATTGATGTACTGCGAAGAGTGGAAGTAGCGGATATTCGGCCGCAGCTTCAGCAGCAGGTCGGTCGCCGCACCGGTGTAATCTTTCGCGTCAGAGCTGTTCGGATCTTTGCCGAGGTAGTTCAGCACGGTGGCAAAAATCTCTTCTGGCGCATCGAGGAACGAAACGCCGCAGCTCTTCAGTTTTTCCAGGTTTTCCGGCTTCAGCACCAAATCCCAGCTGTTCACCGGCGCATCGGCGCCCAGTGCCGCTTTGACTTTATCGATGTTATAGCCAATACCGGTGGTGCCCCACAGGTAAGGAATGGCGTATTTGTTACCCGGATCGTGCTGGGCCACTTTCGCCATCAGATCGGGATCGAGGTTTTTATAGTTAGGCAGCTTGCTCTTATCCAGCTCCTGGAACACACCAGACTGCAGCTGACGCGCGAGGAAGCTCGACGACGGTACCACCACGTCATAACCGGTGCTGCCGGCCATCAGTTTGCCTTCCAGCACTTCGTTGGAGTCAAACACGTCGTAGACCACTTTGATGCCGGTCTGCTTTTCAAAATTGGGCACGGTGTCGGCCGAAATATAATCGGACCAGTTATAAACGTGCAGCGTTTTATCCTCTGCCTGAGCGCCCACGGCCGCAGCCATCAGCACACCTGCAACCACACCTGGCAACCATTTTTTTGACTGGTTGATCATGTTTTTCTTCCTCCTGAGCGGGTCATCACAACGCTGCATACACGCGATCCGGTCGTTGCGTTGTCTGTTAAATTACAGCCACACAATGAATCAATATTCAGCGGGAGTTTAATAGCAAAAACCTATAGCTGCGCCGTAGTTGCACGTATCAGACAGCCCCGCAAGAATAGCCCCCCTGATTCCTGCGTGCCAGATCCCAGCTTAAAAAACGCCTTTTTGCGATAAGTTATGCATGTTTCTGCTATGCACTCTGGCACTAGCGGCATAAAGCACGACTAATATCTGGCAATAAAGGGCAAAATGCAGAATAAAAAGTGGTGGGCCTGAAATGAAAACTGCCGCAAAAAGCGGCAGTTAGCAGGAGGGAAAAAATCAGTGCAGCATGCTGTGGCTGCTGACACTCGGCGGACGCTCCTCGTCTTCGCCCATCATCAGCAGATGATTGGCGAACGCTTCCATGATCACCATCGAAATCCCCTCTTCGCTCTGCTTCATGAAGTGGGTGAACTGACCAAAGGTGATGCCGGCGCTTACGCTGATTGACTGGCAGACAATCAGCTTCGGCAGGTTGTCATCCTGTATATCGATAAAGGCTTTCACCGTGAGCGAACTGGCATTGATTTGCGACAGTTCACCAACCAGCGGGATCAGCGCGGTGGGCTTTACTTCTGCCAGCGCCGAGAAGAGGATAACGTTATCCACCAGGTCGATTTTCGCGTCAAACACCCCGTCAAAATTCTGCATATGCGGCAGATGCAAAGCCTGGCAGGCGTCGCATTCGAACCAGGTGATATTTTGTTGATCCAGCCAGCGACGCAGCATGTCGATGTCAGGAACGACCAGTGAATCCATCGTTGTATCCTGTGGGGTGAATAAATAAGCGCCTTAGCTTACGGAAAAATGGCTGCAGATGCCACGAAAACCGCGCAAAAGCGCGGTTTAGCCCCCGGTTTTCGGACGATAACCGGGACAGGCGTGCTGCTCAATCCAGCGGATCATCATGGCGGCAATGTCTAAACCGGTGCTGCCTTCGATGCCCTCCAGCCCCGGAGAGGCATTGACCTCCATCACCAGCGGACCCCGGTTGGCGCGCAGAATATCCACGCCCGCCACGGCTAATCCCAGTGTCGTGGCCGCTTTGACCGCGATCTCGCGCTCCTGATCGGTAATGGTGACGGCGCGGGCGCTGCCGCCGCGGTGCAGATTAGAGCGGAAATCGCCCTCTTTCGCTTCCCGCTCAATCGCCGCCACCACCTCGTCACCAATCACCAGGCAGCGGATGTCGCGCCCGCGCGCCTCTTTGATGAACTCCTGCACCAGAATATGCGCATTGAGACCGCGAAACGCATCGATCACGCTCTCTGCCGCCTGGCGGGTTTCCGCCAGCACCACGCCGATCCCCTGCGTCCCCTCCACCAGTTTCACCACCAGCGGCGCGCCGCCGACCATGGCGATCACATCCTGTGTATCATCCGGCGACGAGGCAAAGCCGGTAACCGGCATGTCGATGCCCTCGCGCGCCAGCAACTGCAGCGAGCGCAGCTTGTCGCGTGCGCGGGTAATGGCCACTGACTCGTTGAGCGGATAGCTGCCGAGCATCTCGAACTGACGCAGCACCGCCGTACCGTAAAAGGTGGTGGCGGTGCCGATGCGCGGGATCACCGCGTCGAAATGGCCGAGCGCCTCACCGCGATAGTGCACCGCCGGCGAGTCGGAGTTGATGTTCATGTAGCAGGAGAGCGGATCGATCATCTGCACCTGATGGCCACGCGCTTCCGCGGCTTCACGCAGGCGTTTACAGGAGTAGAGCGCGCCGTCACGGGTGAGAATGGCCATCTTCATTGCAGCGGTCCCTGTACTTAGCGCGTTGCCCAGCCCTGCTGATGCAGGTAGTCCAGCATAAACGGTCGCGTTTCTTTAATGATCAAACGCTGAATCAGTTCGCTCCAGGTTTCCGAGCGCTGATTGCTGTCGCGCTGCTGATAGTAAGCGGTGATCTGCTGGTCATATTGCGCCAGCACTGCTTTATCCAGCGGCTGGTAGCGGTTTTCATGCACCAGCATCGCCTGCGGCATGCGCGGCTTGACGTCCGGTGACGCGTCGGGATGGCCGATGCAGAAGCCAAACAGCGGCAGCACAAACTTCGGCAGCCCCAGCAGCTCCGTCACCTGCGCGATGCTGTTGCGAATGCCGCCAATAAACACGCCGCCTAAACCGAGCGATTCCGCAGCGACCATGGCGTTCTGCGCCATCAGCGCGGTATCGACACAACCCAGCAGCAGCTGTTCGGCTCGGCCCAGCTGAGCCTCAGGGCAGATTTGCTGGTGGCGGTTGAAGTCGGCGCAGAACACCCAAAACTCCGCTGCGGCGCTGACCCATGGCTGGCCGCCTGTGAGCTGCACCAGCTGCTCGCGCAGGGCGCGGTCGGTGATACGGACAATGGAGGAACACTGTAAAAAACTGGAGGTCGAGGCCGCCTGCGCCGCAGCGATAATCGCGCTGCGCTGGGCGTCATCAATCCCCTGCTCAGTAAAGGCGCGAATGGAACGGTGGCTGCAAAGCAAATCAATAGTCGGCGTCATAATCCTCTCCGGTTACTTCTTTTTGTGGGTGTGATTGAACAACTGCGGTGCCATCGCCTTTGCGGTGCGCCACATCATCAGCCACGCTGCCGGCAGCATCAGCGCAATGCCGAGGAAAAACAGCAGCGTTGCCAGCGGTTTTTTCGCCATGAATGCCGGTGCCGCCAGCCAGTCGTTGACCAGCAGCAGCGCGCCAATCACTGCCAGCACGCCCAGTGCTTCCAGCAGTAGCACGGGTTTAGGCAACGTCGCCAGATTACGCATGGTTCAGGGCTCCTCAGTGTTCATCTGTTTCTGCTGCAGGTGATACCCGAATACTGTAGTACGGCATTGTGACCGGGTATAGACAGCGCGCATTAGAGTAACAGGCAATTTCTGCTTTTCTTAAGCAGGATGGGCGGGCATGATGTGACGCATTATTCACGCTGTGATGTGAGACAAGTCACAAAACAGCAGCGGAAGGAGAGAAGCAATGATTGCAGTGATTTTTGGCCGTTCCAGCTGCCCATACTGCGTACGAGCAAAAGAGTTAGCCACGAAGTTAACCAGCGAGCGCGACGATTTTAATTATCAGTACGTCGATATCCAGGCGACCGGCATCACCAAAGCCGACCTGGAAGCGCGTGCCGGTAAACCGGTTTCTACCGTGCCGCAGATCTTCCTCGACGACCAGCACATCGGTGGTTACACCGAATTTGCTGCGTGGACCAAAGAAAACCTCGGCATCGAAGCCTGACCTGACGGGCCTGCGGGCCCGTCTTCGCTTCACTCAGCTGGTGCGCATCGCCAGCATAATGCGCAACAGGCGCACCAGCAGCGCACCGCACCCCGCCCAGAATAGAGCACTCAGGCTCCACGCCGTCACCAGCAGCAAGCTGTGCGTCATCGGCATCACCAGCCACACCCACATCATGCCCAGCAGCGTCCCGCCCAGCGCGATCCACAGGGTGCCGATCAGCGGACTGTCCGGCTGCAGCAGCGCCATCACGATGCCCGGCAGCAGAAACAGCAGCAGTTCCGGCTGTCCACGCACCGCCTGCGTCGCGGCGGCGGACCAAAAATGATGTGCAAAAATAAACACCAGCGTATAAAGCATCACGCCCAGAACCGATGCTGGCCAGCGATTATTGCGCTGCAACATACCTCTCCTCAACTTTGACGTTAACAATATTGAAACTTTTAACTGCCCTGATGCGCTTACGTGGAAATAAAAAGAAACAGCTGAAGGCAGAAGGAATGAAAACTGCTGATAGCTGAGGGTGTTAATTATGATTAGAATGGCGCCGCTTTATGTGGGTCACAGATTAAGAACATTCGGTGACCGGGCCGTGCGCTGCCGTCACAAGATAGCGAAAAAATCCCCTTCCATCAACCCGTTACAGGTAAATAAGAAGTTAAACCGTGAACATTAACGTCGCAGAATTGTTAAGCGGAAATGACGTTCTGTTATTATTTGTCGTATTAGCCCTCGGCCTGTGCCTGGGTAAATTACGCCTTGGCTCCGTACAACTCGGTAATTCTATTGGTGTGCTGGTGGTTTCGCTGATTCTGGGTCAGCAACACTTCGCGATAAATACTGACGCCTTAAGTCTGGGCTTTATGCTGTTTATTTTTTGTGTCGGGGTGGAAGCCGGTCCCAACTTTTTCTCCATCTTTTTCCGCGACGGTAAGAACTATTTCTTTCTGGCAATCGTCATGGTGGTCAGCGCTCTGCTGATTGCGCTGACGCTCGGCAAACTGTTTGGCTGGGATATCGGCCTCACCGCCGGCATGCTGGCCGGCTCGATGACCTCAACGCCGGTGCTGGTGGGCGCAGGCGATACGCTGCGGCAAAGCATCAGCGACACGCAGCTGCTGGGTCGCATGCAGGATAACCTCAGCCTGGGTTACGCCCTCACCTATCTGATTGGGCTGGTCAGCCTGATTTTCGGCGCACGCTACCTGCCGCGCCTGCAGCATCAGGATTTGCCGACCTGCGCCCAGCAAATCGCGCGCGAGCGCGGTCTGGATGCGGACAGCCAGCGTAAAGTGTTCCTGCCGGTGATTCGCGCTTATCGCGTTGGTCCGGAGCTGGTTGAGTGGAGCGGCGGCAAAAACCTGCGCGAGCTGGGGATTCACCGTCAGACCGGCTGCTACATTGAGCGCCTGCGGCGTAACGGCATTCTCGCTAGTCCGGACGGTGATGCAGTTTTGCAGCTCGGCGACGAGATTTCTCTGGTGGGCTATCCGGATGCCCATGCGCGTCTCGACGCCAGTTTCCGTAATGGTAAAGAGGTGTTCGATCGCGATCTGCTCGACATGCGCATCGTCACCGAAGAGATCGTGGTGAAAAACCACAACGCGGTGAATAAACGCCTGAGCCATTTAAAACTGACCGATCATGGCTGCTTCCTCAACCGGGTGATTCGCAGCCAGATTGAGATGCCGATCGACGACAGCATTATGCTCAACAAAGGCGATGTGCTGCAGGTGAGCGGCGAAGCGCGCCGGGTGAAAAGCCTGGCCGATCGCATCGGCTTCATTGCTATTCACAGCCAGATGACCGATCTGCTGGCGTTCTGCGCCTTCTTTATCATCGGCCTGATGATCGGCATGATCACCTTCCAGTTCAGCAACTTCAGCTTTGGCCTGGGCAACGCCGCCGGGCTGCTGTTCGCCGGCATCATGCTCGGCTTCCTGCGCGCCAACCACCCGACGTTCGGCTACATCCCGCAGGGCGCACTGACCATGGTGAAAGAGTTTGGACTGATGGTGTTTATGGCCGGGGTTGGCCTGAGCGCCGGCAGCGGCCTGCAGCACGGTCTCGGCAGTGCGGGCGCGCTGATGCTGCTGAGCGGCCTGCTGGTGAGTCTGTTGCCGGTGGTGATTTGCTATCTGTTCGGCGCTTACGTGCTGCGCATGAACCGCGCGCTGCTATTTGGTGCCATCATGGGCGCGCGCACCTGCGCACCGGCCATGGAGATCATCAGCGATACCGCGCGCAGCAGCATTCCGGCACTCGGCTATGCCGGCACCTACGCCATTGCCAACGTCTTGCTGACGCTGGCGGGGACGCTGATCGTCATCATCTGGCCGCTTTTGCCTGTTTAAAAATATTTTTACACGCGTCAGAACTAATCGGACGCGATGCAGTCTGAATAAGTGCCACTGCTTTTCTTTGAAATCCCCAAATTGAGGAGCCCGTTAGCCTTCTGCTAGCGGGTTTTTTTATGCCTGCTACGCGCTCCCCTTAAGGTTTCCCTAAGCGTGATTTGCCACCCTGTGACTCTGGTTTCGCTATTTGCAAATATTCATGCAACTTTCATCAAAGTTAAACACTCCAACAACCCGCAGTGAGATTCGGAGCGCGGCTATTTATTCTCTGTCCGCGCGCTTCTACGCTATCAACCTTATTTTGCTGGCAATTCTGGCGCTGGCGCTTCTGTGGTGGTCGCGCCACGAAAGCCTCGACATCGCCATCAGCCAGCGCTGGTTTGATCCGCTCACCCGGCGTTTTCCGTGGCAGCACAACCGCTGGCTGGACCTGATTAACCATCGGCTGATGAAGGATGTGATTATCGCTGGCGCGGTGCTGCTGTTACTGCGCGGCCTGCAACAGCGCGACGCCCGGCGTGTGCTGGTGGCCCTGCTGTTTGGTATGGGGCCGCTGGTGGTGGGCATGCTGAAGGCGCACAGCGCGCACTCCTGTCCGTGGGATCTGACGCTGTTCGGCGGCAATGCCGCGAGCTTTCCGCTGCTGGCGGCGGTGCCGGCCAACAGTGGCCCGGGCCAGTGCTTTCCGGGCGGCCATGCTTCCAGCGGCTTTGCGCTGATGGCGCTGTTTTTTTTGTGGTGGCCGGAGCGTCCACGCCGCGCGCTGCTGGCGCTGGCAGTGGGTATCGCCTGTGGCCTGCTGATGGGCTATGGCCAGGTGATGCGTGGTGCGCACTTTTTCTCCCACAATTTGTGGGCGGGCTGGTGGGTGTGGCTCAGCCAGCTGCTGATTTTTGCCGCAATTTCTTTTTGGGTAAACAAGACGAGGACGAGGAAACGTGATGGAAGCTCTTAACCACACCCTCTTTTTATGGATTAACGCCACGCCGGATTCACCCGCGTGGCTGCTCAGCCTGGCGACTTTTATCGCCAAAGATGTGATTGCGATTGTACCGTTGCTGATTGTCGCCCTGTGGCTGTGGGGACCGCGCGATCAGCTGCAGTCGCAGCGCGCGCTGGTGCTTAAAACCGGCATGGCGCTGATTTATGCGCTGAGCATCTCCTGGTGCGTGGGCCAGCTGCTGCCACACCCGCGCCCGTTCGCCATTGGCTTCGGTCATCAGTTCCTGTCACACGCCGCTGATGACTCCTATCCCAGCGATCACGGCACCACAATTTTTACCTTCGCGCTGGCGTTTATTTTCTGGCACCGTCTGTGGTCCGGCGTGGTTTTGCTGGCGATTGGCAGCGCTATTGCCTGGTCACGCGTGTATCTCGGCGTGCACTGGCCGCTGGATATGCTGGGCGGTTTTCTGGTGGGGTTGCTTGGCTGTCTGGCTTCGCATCTGGCGTGGCAGCTGTACGGTCAGCGCATGCTGGCGCTGACGCATCAACTCTACCGCGCCCTGTTCGCGATGCCGATTAAAAAAGGCTGGGTGCGCGGATAAACTCAGCCGGCAGGCGGGTTAGCCACGGGCTGACCCGCCGTCCTGAGATTAACTGAACCACTTACCAAACCAGCCGTTGAATTTCATCATAATGAAATCCCAGATGCGACCAATAAAGCCGGCTTCCGGTACATCCTCCATCGCTACCAGCGGACGCTGCTCAATGGTTTTGCCATCCAGCTGGAAATCGATAGTGCCCACTACCTGGTTCTTTTTCAGCGGCGCTTCCAGCTGCGGTGCGTTGAGGGTAAAGCTGGCCTTGAGATTTTTCATCTGCCCTTTCGGGATAGTGATCGCCGCATCCTTCGCCACGCCGAGGTTGACCTGGCTGTTTTCGCCAAACCACACGCGCTGCTGGGCAAACGGTTTATCCGCTTTAATCGGCGTAACGGTTTCATAGAAACGGAAGCCCCACGTCAGCAGCTTCTCACTCTCGCGGAAGCGAATGGCATCGGTCTGCGCGCCCAGTACCACCGAAATCAGGCGCATATCGCCGTCCACCGCTGAAGCAACCAGATTATTGCCCGCCCCCGAGGTATGCCCGGTTTTGATGCCGTCAACCTTGAGGTTGCTGCTCCACAGCAGGCGGTTGCGGTTCATCTGTTTGATATTATTAAAGGTAAATTCTTTTTCGCTGTTCAGCGCATACTCTTCCGGCACATCACCAATCAGGCGCTGGCCGATAATCGCCATATCGCGTGCGGTGCTGTACTGGCCTTCGGCGTCCAGACCGTGCACCGTCATGAAGTGGGTGTTTTGCAGGCCAAAGGCTTTAACATAATTGTTCATCAGGCCAATAAAGGCATCCTGACTGCCGGCGACATAGTCCGCCAGCGCGATACAGGCATCATTCCCCGACTGGATCACCACGCCCTTATTCAGTTCCGAGACCGGGATGCGATCGCCCGGCTTGAGGAACATCAGCGACGACCCGCGCAGTTTCGGATTGCCGGTGGCCCACGCATCCTGGCCGATGGTCACCCTGTCGTTACTGGTGATTTTGCCGGATTTCAGCGCCTGGCCGACCACGTAGCTGGTCATCATTTTGGTCAGACTGGCGGGATCAAGACGCTGGTCGGCATTGGACTCTGCCAGCACTTTGCCGCTGCTGTAGTCCATCAGAATCCAGGCCTTTGCCTCAATCTGCGGTGCCGCCGGTGCCTGCTCGGCCTGAGTGGTGACAGGGACGAAAAGCAACAATAATGAACTGGCCGCCAGTGGCCGCCAGAATGAAGTCAGGGATGTTTTTCTCATGAGCGTGACCCAATTGTCCTTGTAAAATCACGGATTTGTGCAGGTAAGACATGTCTTACCAAACGCTAACGGTTCACGCCGGTGAAAAAAACCGCCAAACCGTAAAGTTTTTTAGAGTTTGTTAGAGTAACCCTGGCATTAAGGCCGCTGCGCTGCCAGTGCGCGGGCGTCAGGGCAGAGGAAAAATTGCGAGAAATTCCGAATTTTCGTAGAACAGTTAAGCCAGTCACAAAATTCCGCTAACCTGATGCCAGTCAGCCCGAGGAGAATCATGATGGACTTAGCCGTTTTCGATCTGGATGAAACCCTGATTTGTGAAGACAGCACCAGCCTCTGGCTGCGCTGGCTGGTTTCGCAGGGGTTTGCACCGGAAGAGATCATTCGTCAGGAGCAGGCGCTGATGGCGCAATACCACGCCGGCAGCCTGTCGATTGAAGAGTACATGCGCACTACGCTCTCACCCCTCACCGGCATGGCGACGCTCACCGTCGCAGGCTGGGTGCGGCGCTTTATTCATCGCGATATCCTGCCGCGCGTCTTTCCCGCCGCGCGCGAACGCATTCAGTGGCATCAGCAGCGTGGCGACACGGTAATGATTATTACCGCCAGCGGCGATCACCTCGCCGTACCGATTGCGGAACGGCTGGGCGTACACGGCGCGCTGGCGATTGGCGTGGAAGTGGTCGATGAACGCTACAGCGGTGAGATTTACGGCACCGCCACTTACCGTGAAGGCAAAGTTTCACGCCTCAGCGACTGGCGAGCGCTGCAGCAGGATCGACGCTTTGAGCGCACCTGGGCGTACAGCGATTCGATGAACGATCTGCCGCTGCTGTCGCATGCCGATCATGCATGGGTGATCAACCCGGATGCGCTGCTGCAGCAGGAAGCGCAGCAGCGCGGCTGGCAGGTGTGTAACTGGGTGCGCTGATTAACCGCGCGCGGCGCTGGCGGCCTCCGCCAGCCCGACTTTCAGCAGCTTGCCATTGGCCTCATCGGTCAGCACATACAGATAACCATCCGGTCCCTGACGAACATCGCGGATGCGTTCGCCACGATCGCCCAGCAGCCGCTGCGCCTCTTCGACCTTCTCGCCGTTAACGCGCAGACGGATCAGACTTTTATCTTTCAGCGCACCGATAAACAGCGAGTTTTTCCACTGGGGAAAGCGCGCGCTATTGTAAAACGCCATGCCGCTGATGGCCGGCGATTGCGGCCAGTAAAACAGCGGCTGCTCAGTGCCGGCAACGGCGCTGCCCTGCGCTTCCGGCACTTTCTGCCCGCTGTAATCAATGCCGTATGTCGCCAGCGGCCAGCCATAATTTTTGCCCTTCGCCGCCAGGTTCACCTCATCGCCGCCGCGCGGGCCGTGTTCACTCTCCCACATCTGCTGCGTCCACGGATTAAGCGCCAGCCCCTGCGGGTTGCGCACGCCGTAAGACCAGATCTCCGCGCGTGCGCCCTGACGATGGTTAAACGGGTTATCCGCCGGCACCTTGCCGTCCTGTGTCAGGCGGACAATTTTGCCCGACAGTTTGTCCAGCTGCTGCGCGCTGCGGCTGGCAAAGTTATCGCCGAACGCGATGTACAGATAGCCCTGGCGATCAAACGCCAGCCGCGTGCCGATGTTGGCACCGCCGGAGAGTTTCGGCGTTTGCTCCAGCACCACCTTAAAATCCTGCAGCTGACGGAGATCTGCGCTGAGCGTGCCGTAACCCACTACGCCGCCCGCGCGGCCGGTGTCATCGGCGGTGGTATAACTGAGCCACACCCGACGGCTTTGCGCGAAGTCCGGCGCCAGCACCACATCCAGCAGACCGCCCTGGCGGTTGGCCCACACGTCGGGTACGCCGCTAATCGGCTGCGATAGCCCCCGGCCCGGCTGCCAGCTGCGCAGCTGTCCGGAACGTTCGGTAATCAGCAGGGTTTGCTGGTCGGGCAGAAACGCCACCGACCACGGATGATCGAGCTTGTCCTGTAACACCTGCACCTGGACATCAGCCGCCAGCGCGGTAAAGGAACCGCTGAGCGCGCCAGCCAGCAGCGCAACACGCCATAAACGCATGGGATTCTCCTTTTCACAGTCTGCCGTTAAGGGTAGTCAGCCAGTAAGAAAGGATGTGCAGGATTTACAAAACATTAAGCCCGGCGCAGTGGCCGGGCGGATAGCAGGCAGGATTATTCGAAGCAGGTTTCCGGGTTTTCCGACAGTGAAATGAAGGATTCACCGCCTTTGGTCAGCGCAATAATGCCGCCGCTTTCAATATCATAAACCCAGCCGTGCAGGCGCAGCTTGCCTTTGCGCAGCGCGACCGAAACGGAAGGATGCGTTTTGATATTGTTGAGCTGGGCAATCACGTTCTCTTTCACCATTTCGTTGAGGCGTTTCTCAACTGATTCGTAGTTGCGCTCTTCCACCACCGCTTTTGCCGCATTGGCGTAGTGCAGCCAGTGATCAACCGCCGGCATGCTCTCGAGATCGGCGTTGGACGCAATCGCGTTCATCGCACCGCAGTTGGAGTGACCACAAATGATAATTTCGGTTACGCCCAGCGCGACCACCGCGTACTCGATGGTTGCTGACACGCCACCCGGCTCCGGACCAAACGGCGGGACGATGTTACCGGCGTTACGGATCACAAACAGCTGGCCCGGCTCCGACTGTGTCACCAGCTCTGGCACCAGACGGCTATCCGAACAGGAGATGAATAAAGCTTTAGGATTCTGGTTGGACGCCAGACTCTTGAAAAGATCCTTCCTTTCAGGAAACACATTCTGTTGAAAATTCAGAAAACCTTTGACGATCTCTTGCATTTGTCTGCTCTCACATTATCCACTTCTGCCCCGGCAGAGAGAAACTCACCGCTGGCGCGCTTTAAAATTCTGTAATGTCGATAATAACTTACAATTACCAACCCAATATTTAAGCAAAATCGACCCGCTTGCACAACCCGGATGTCCGCCATGCTCACTAAGCGTACACCAAACAAAATGTTGCGCCAGGTAAACGCCCTGCCATGATATATAAGATTATTAGATTGACAATATTAGATTTACTCTTTATTTTCTAATTATCCCTTGCAGGGATGGCAGGTGAAAAGAGGTGCATTGTGGTTGAAGTATCCTGGTCTAAACGTGCCCTGAAACACCTGATGAAGATCGACAAACGCTATCAAAAAAGCATCTTTGAAAAGACATCCCAGCTGATCGCCTTTCCGGCCGTCGCCCTGGACATCAGGAAGCTGCAGCAGAGTGATAATCGTTACCGTCTGCGGGTGGGCGATTATCGGGTTATCTTTGCGTTGATAGAGGGAGAGCCTGTCGTTCTTGAGATTGTAGAAGTTGCACGCAGAACCTCTCATACTTACTGATACTCTGCGGGGGAAACCCCGCAGCTATGTACCTGATGACATTGGCCGCGACCTGACGCTACCCGGATAACGTATGTCAAAACAGTATATTTATGATGAAGCAGGCGAACCGCAATTCGTGGTTCTGCCTGTCGCGGAGTATGAAAAGCTGCTTTCAGATGCGGAAAGCAACTGGACAACCCTCGCAATTGAAGCGGATGAACATGATGATGAAACCGTGCCGCATGACGTGGTTGGCATTATGCTCAGCCAGGATATCAGTCTGCAGGCGGCCTGGCGTGTTTACCGTAACCTCTCGCAGCAGTATGTTGCCGAAAAATTAGGGACCACGCAAAGTGCAATTTCCCAACTGGAACGCAAAGAGAGTAAACCACAGAAAAAAACGCGCGAGCGCTTAGCCCGACTCTACAGCTGCCGTCCGGAACAATTATTGCTGTAATTCCCCCGGCCACCGTTTGCGTGGCCTTTTTCTCTGATTTCGACAGCGCTTCCCTATACATTTTCCCCGTCAACCTCTGTACAATCGCGCTCCTGTCCACCTTAATTATGATGAATTTTTATCCTTATGAGCCATGTCAAAAATCCGCCGCGTGTAGGCTTCGTCTCTCTCGGCTGCCCAAAAAACCTCGTCGACTCTGAACGCATCCTGACGGAGCTGCGGACAGAAGGCTACGACGTGGTGCCACGCTACGATGATGCGGAGATCGTCATCGTTAACACCTGTGGATTTATTGACAGTGCCGTACAGGAATCACTTGAAGCGATTGGTGAAGCGCTGAACGAGAACGGCAAAGTGATCGTCACCGGCTGCCTCGGCGCCAAAGTGGATCAGATTCGCGAAGTGCATCCGAAAGTACTGGAGATCACCGGCCCGCACAGCTACGAGCAGGTCCTGTCGCACGTGCACACTTACGTGCCAAAACCCGAGCACAACCCGTTCCTCAGCCTGGTGCCGGAACAGGGCGTGAAGCTGACGCCGCGCCACTACGCTTACCTGAAAATTTCCGAAGGCTGTAACCATCGCTGCACTTTCTGCATCATTCCGTCAATGCGTGGCGATCTGGACAGCCGTCCGATTGGCGCGGTACTTGATGAAGCTAAACGTCTGGTGGAAGCCGGCGTAAAAGAGCTGCTGGTGATCTCGCAGGACACCTCCGCGTACGGCGTCGATGTTAAACACCGCACCGGTTTCTGGAACGGTTCGCCGGTGAAAACCAGCATGGTCAGCCTGTGTGAGCAGCTGGCAAAACTCGGCGTCTGGGTGCGTCTGCACTACGTTTATCCGTATCCGCACGTGGATGATGTGATCCCGCTGATGGCCGAAGGCAAAATCCTGCCTTACCTCGATATTCCACTGCAGCACGCCAGTCCGCGTATCCTGAAGCTGATGAAGCGTCCGGGCGCGGTTGAGCGCACGCTGGAGCGCATCAAACGCTGGCGTGAAATCTGTCCGGAGCTGACGCTGCGTTCCACCTTCATTGTGGGTTTCCCGGGCGAAACCGAAGAAGATTTCCAGATGCTGCTCGACTTCCTGCGTGAAGCGCGCCTCGATCGCGTTGGCTGCTTCCAGTACAGCCCGGTTGAAGGCGCCACGGCTAACCAGCTGCCGGATCAGGTTCCGGACGACGTCAAGCAGGCGCGTTTTGACCGCTTCATGCAGCTGCAGCAGCAGATCTCCGCAGAGCGTCTGCAGGAGAAAATCGGTCGCGAGATTCTGGTGATCATCGATGAAGTGGATGAAGAAGGCGCGGTCGGCCGCAGCATGGCCGACGCCCCGGAAATCGACGGTGCGGTGTACCTGAATGGCGATCGCCAGGTGAAGGTCGGCGAGGTGGTGCGTGTCAAAGTCGAACACGCCGACGAATACGACCTGTGGGGCACGCGCGTTTAACCGTACTTTTGCTGGTGCGCTTTTTTGCGCGCCAGATAATCGTTATCGGCGCGCAGCCGGTCCCAGCACGCTTTGAACACGGCCGCCGCAGCGGCCTTTTCTTTTTCTACCGTACGCGGCAGCTCTTTGCCGTCGGCATCGTATTTCCGTCCGCCCTGATGATTGCTGTAGCGGCGCGCGCGGGTGTAACCCATCTGAATAAATTTGCGCGCCATATCCATACCGACAAAATCATCCTGCGCGCGATACGCCTCGAACAGCTGCATGATTTTTTCTGATGACTGCTGCGCCAGCTCGACGGTGCGAAAGCGCCAGTGCGGCAAAATTTCGCTTTTATAAGGTTCCACCATCAGCACCCCCTGCTCGCCGCGCCCGACCTGATACAGCTCCGGATGCTGACGGAAGTCGAGCTGTTTAAAATCCTGCTGGTAATTGAAGGGTTTCATCCCCTGGCCTCCTGTCCGTAACCATTACTGCGGTGAATTATTTCGCTGCCGCACTTTAGTGATGCTTTTTTCCACCGATAACATAACTACCGGCTCATTTGCTAAGAGATGCTCACATGTTCAACAAGATGAAAATTGTGACCGCCATTGTGGTTATTCTGGTGGTATTCACAGCCATGCAGGCCATATCCGGCTCGCTCTTTTTCTCCTCGCTGCGCGCGGGACAGCATAATTTCACCGCCAGCAATCAGTTGTCTCATCAGCAGCGCGAGCTGGGCGACGGCTGGCAAACGCTGGTGAAAACCCGCGTCACCATCAACCGCGTGGCGATCCGTATTCTGAAAAATCAGACAGACGAGCAGTCGCTGGCGGCGATCAACAAGCTGCTGCTGGCAGCCGGTGCCTCGCTGGAAGCGGCGCAGCAGCACTTCAATCAGTATAGAAGCTATCCGCGCATCGACGGCCAGAGTGCGTCGACCGCCGATCTGATCGACAATAAATTCAAAGCGTTTGCCGCGCTGCTGCAGCAGTCCGCCGTGTTTCTGAAAGCCAATAACTACGCGGCCTACGGCAACCTCGATGCGCAGCAGGCGCAGGATGAACTGGAACAGGCTTATCAGCAGTGGCGTGATGAAAACATGCAGCTGATCAATCAGCGCAGCCTGCAAAATGACAGCAACTATCAGCAGGTGCTGATCATGATTGCCGTCATCGCACTGGTGGTGGTGCTGATGGTGGCGGCGGTATGGACGCTGGTGCGCCGCGTGCTGCTGGCACCGATGCAGCAGGTGCAGCAGCAGATCGAGCGCTTTGCCGAAGGCGATTTGTCAGCCAGCCTGCAGGTGGCAGGCCGCAGTGAAATGGCGGCCATTGCCGCCAGCCTGAATCATATGCAGCAGGCGCTGCTTGGTACCATTAATAACGTGCGCGACAGCGCGGATGCCATTTTTGGCAGCGCCAGTGCCATCGCCAACGGTAATAACGATCTCTCGGCGCGCACCGAACAGCAGGCTGCCTCACTGGAAGAGACCGCCGCCAGCATGGAACAGCTGACCGCGACCGTGAAGCAGAATGCTGACAACGCGCGTCAGGCCACGCAGCTGGCGAAAACCGCGTCGGACACCGCCGATAAAGGCGGTAGCGTGGTGGAAGGCGTGGTGAAAACCATGCGTGACATTGCGGACAGCTCGAAAAAAATCGCCGACATTACCAGCGTCATCGACGGTATCGCTTTCCAGACCAACATTCTGGCGCTTAACGCCGCGGTAGAAGCGGCGCGTGCCGGTGAGCAGGGGCGCGGTTTTGCGGTGGTGGCGGGCGAAGTGCGCAACCTGGCCCAGCGCAGCGCGCAGGCGGCGAAAGAGATCAAACTGCTGATTGAAAACTCCGTGCAGCGCGTGGATCTCGGTTCGCAGCAGGTCAGCAGCGCTGGCGATACCATGCAGGAGATTGTCAGCGCGGTGACGCGCGTCACCGATATCATGGGCGAGATTGCCTCTGCCTCTGATGAGCAGAGCCGCGGTATCGACCAGATTGGCCAGGCGGTGAATGAGATGGATCGCGTGACGCAGCAGAACGCCACGCTGGTGCAGGAATCGGCCAGCGCCTCGGCATCGCTGGAGCAGCAGGCCAGCCGGCTGTCATCGGCGGTGGCACGGTTCAACACCGGCGCCCGCCCGCCTGCTGCGGTAACCGAGCGGGTGGTGAAACCGGTGCTGCCCGCCCCGACCCGCGCTCTGCCCGCGGCGGTGAGCCACGGTAACGATAACTGGGAAACGTTTTGATGCGCTGAAGTGTTAATAAAATCAATGACCTGAATAAGGGTCATGCGCCAGGCATTGCAGTTATCGTAGCGGCGCAATTTATTGCGCGATGAATCGCGCCGCTACAACTGCAATGCGGTGTTCACCCTCAGCTCTTCAGTTTCGGGTCCAGCGCATCGCGCAGGCCGTCGCCCAGCAAATTGAACGCCAGCACGGTGAGAAAAATCGCCAGGCTGGGGAAGATCGCCACGTGCGGTGCAATCACCATATCGGCGCGCGCCTCGTTGAGCATCGCGCCCCACTCCGGCGTCGGTGGCTGCGCGCCCAGACCGAGAAAGGACAGGCTGGCAGCGGTGATGATCGAAGTACCGATACGCATGGTGAAATAGACCACAATCGACGACACCGTACCGGGCAAAATGTGACGCATGATAATGGTCCAGTCGGAAGCACCAATACTGCGCGCCGACTCGATATAGGTCTGATGTTTCAGCACCAGCGTATTGCCACGCACCAGACGGGCAAATGCCGGAATACTGAAAATCGCCACTGCCACAATCACGTTGCTCATGCCACTGCCCATGATCGCCACCACCGCGATCGCCAGCAGAATGCCGGGAAAAGCAAACAACACGTCGCAGATGCGCATGGTGATACGATCCCACCAGCCTTCGTAATAGCCCGCCAGCAGCCCCAGCACGGTGCCGATCACCGTGCCAATCGCCACCGAGAAGAAGCCAGCGATCAGCGAAATGCGCGTGCCGACCAGCACCCGGCTGAAGATATCGCGTCCAAGGGAATCGACGCCAAACAGATGCATCCACGACGGCCCTTCGTTGAGCCGGTCGTAGTCAAAATAGTTTTCGGCATCAAACGGGGCGATCCACGGGGCGATAAACGCCACCACAATCAGCAGCAGCACAAACGCGCCTGCCAGCAGCGCCACATGCTGACGGCGAAAGCGCCGCCAGAATTCACGCCACGGCGTGCGAACCCGGTTTTCCGTCATCAGCGGCAGGGATTTCAGTGCCGCATCGCGTCGCCAGTTCTTCAATTGCGACTCCTTACCTGTAGCGAATAGCCGGGTTGATCGCCGCGTAGAGCATATCGACGATCAGGTTAATCAGAATGAACTCCAGCGAAAACAGCAGCACCTCGGCCTGAATCACCGGGTAATCGCGCATCTCCACCGAATCCACCAGCAGACGGCCCAGTCCGGGCCAGTTAAACACCACTTCCACCACAATCGAGCCGCCGAGCAGAAAGCCGAACTGCAGCCCCATCATGGTGACGACCGGAATCATGGCATTGCGCAGCCCGTGTTTGACCACCACCAGCGATTCGCGCACCCCTTTGGCCCGCGCGGTGCGCATATAATCTTCCTGCATCACCTCAACGAACGAAGCGCGGGTAAAGCGCGCCATTACCGCGGCCACGGCGGCACCGAGCGTAATCGACGGCAGAATGTAGTGCTGCCAGCTATCGGCGCCCACCGTCGGCAGCCAGCCGAGCTCGACCGAAAAGACCTGCATCAGCAGCATGCCCAGCGCAAACGCCGGGAAGGAGATGCCGGAAACCGCCAGCGTCATGCCGATGCGGTCCGGCCAGCGATTGCGCCATACCGCCGAAACGATGCCGATCGCCATGCCAAACAGTACCGCCCACACCATGCTGCTCAGCGTCAGCCACAGAGTAGGAAAAAAGCGCGCGGCAATTTCGGCAGAGACCGGCCGCTTTGACACCATCGACTGACCAAAATCACCCTGCAAAGCATTGAGGATAAAGTGCCAGAATTGCTGAATCAGCGGCTGATCGAGCCCCAGCTCCTGACGCACCAGCGCCACCACTGAGGCATCCGCTTCCGGTCCGGCAATCAGGCGCGCCGGGTCGCCCGGCAGCAGATGCACGAACAGGAACACCAGCACTGCGACAATCAGCAGCGTGGGAATCAGCCCGAGCAGGCGTTTAAGAAAATAGTTGAGCATGCGAAATCCCGCGCAGCATCGGCCAGCCCCGTAAGGCTGGCCGCGTCTGTTACTTCAGATCCGCCTCATCAAAATTGAATGAGGTATCGGGCATGACGTAAAAACCGGTCAGGTTTTTATTGTTCGCAGACAGCAGCTGCTCCACCACCAGCGGAATCCACGGGTGATCGTTCCAGATGCGGTCCTGCGCGTCTTTATACAGTCTGGCTTTCTGGTCGCGATCGGTGGTCTTCAGCGCATCCGCCAGGTCTTTATCCACCTGCGGGTTGCTGTAGAACGCGGTGTTGAAGATAGCCGGTGGCCACGAGCTGGTTGCGAACAGCGGCGTCAGCGCCCAGTCGGCTTCGCCGGTGGAGGCTGACCAGCCGGTGTAGAACATGCGCACCCCGCTCTCTTTCTGCCCTTTACTCTCCACTTCCGCCGCGCGCTGGCCGGCATCCATCGCCGTGACTTTCACCTTCACACCCACCTGCGCCAGCTGCTGCTGGGTAAACTGCAGCACTTTCTGCGCGGTGCTGTGGTTATGCGATGACCACAGCGTGGTTTCGAAACCATTCGGGTAGCCCGCTTCCTTCAGCAACTCGCGCGCTTTGGCCGGATCGTATTTGATGGCCGGATAGCTCTGGGCAAAATCAATGCGCGGCGGCACGATGCCGGTGGCTGGCGTGGCGTAACCGGCAAAGGCCACTTTGGCCAGCGCCTGGCGGTTGATGGCGTACTCCAGCGCTTCGCGCACTTTCGGGTTATCGAACGGCTTTTGCGTCACGTTGAGGCTAATGTAACGCTGCATGATCGACGGTGTGGTCACCACATCCAGCTTGCTATTGGCCTGCAACAGTTTGGCCTGCTCTAACGGCACCGGGAAGGCAAAGCTGGCCTCGCCAGTTTGCAGCATCGCCGCGCGGGTGTTGTTGTCCACCACCGGACGCCAGGTAATGCTGTCGAGTTTTGGATAGCCCGGTTTCCAGTAGCCCGACCACTTTTTCACTTTGACAAAGTCGGTCTGGTTCCAGGTGTCAAAGGTATAAGGTCCGGTGCCTACCGGATGGAAACCGATGTCCTTACCATATTTTTTCAGCGCGGTTGGCGAAATCATCACCGCAGCCGGATGCGCCAGATTGTTGATAAACGCTGAGAACGGCTGCTTCAGGGTAATTTTCACCGTGGACGGATCGACCACTTCGGTGGTGGCGATATATTTAAACAGGTTATAGCGCTTGAGATGGTTGTCCGGATTGCTGGCGCGGTCGAGGTTGACCTTCACCGCTTCGGCATTGAAATCCGTGCCATCCTGGAATTTCACGCCCGGACGCAGTTTGATGGTGTAAGTCAGCCCATCGCTGCTGGCCTGATAGCTTTCGGCCAGCACGTTGACCAGCTTCATGTCTTTATCGAAGCCGAACAGGCCCTGATAGAAAGATTTGGCCACCGCCTGCGACAGCGTGTCGTTGGCGTCGTACGGATCCAGCGTGGTGAAGGTCGACGACACGGCAATCACCGCATCTTTGGCCGCCCAGGCGGGCAGCGCCAGCGCCGAACTCAACAACCCGGCAGTGATAACCCCTTTTCGCATGATATGGTGCATCGTTATCGATCTCCTGTAGTCCCTGTCTTGCGCGCCCTGCACAGAGGGCGCGGTTGGTTGCTGCTCAGGCGCCGCTAATGGCATGGCGGGCGACAAAATGGCCCGGCGCCACTTCCAGTAACGGTGCCACTTCCGGCTCATCACCCAGCGGGCGAATCGGGCTGGGGATCTCATCGACCATCAGCGCCCGCTCGCGGTGCCGATGCGCCGGATCGGCCACCGGCACCGCGGCCATCAGTTTTTTGGTATAAGGATGGCGCGGCTGTTCGAATACCGCCTGACGCGGCCCCATCTCCACAATCTGCCCGAGATACATCACCGCCACGCGATGGCTGATGCGCTCCACCACCGCCATGTCGTGCGAAATAAACAGGAAGGCGATGCCAAATTCACGCTGTAAATCCAGCATCAGATTGATGATCTGCGCCTGGATCGACACATCCAGCGCGGAGACGGATTCGTCGGCGATCACCACTTTAGGATTGAGCGCCAGCGCGCGTGCGATGCAGATACGCTGGCGCTGACCGCCAGAAAACTCGTGCGGGTAGCGCTGCGCGTGTTCGGGCAGCAGACCGACGCGTTCCAGCAGCCAGGCGACGCGTTTCTCTGCCTGCGCGCGCCCCATGCTGCGGTGCACCAGCAGCGGCTCCATAATTGAAAAGCCGACGGTAAGGCGCGGATCGAGCGACGCATACGGATCCTGAAAGATAAACTGAATGTCGCGGCGCAGCGTGGCCAGCGCCCTGCCCTGCAGCGCATCAATGCGCTGGCCGCCAAAGGTGATGCTGCCGCCCTGGCTGGCGACCAGCCGCAGCAGCGAGCGTCCGGTGGTGGATTTACCGCAGCCGGACTCGCCCACCAGCGCGAGGGTTTCGCCTGCATAAAGATCGAAACTGACTTTTTCCACCGCGTGGACGCGACGCTTCACCCGATTGAGCAGCCCGCCGCGAATATCAAAGCGCGTTACCAGATCGCGCACCTGTAAAATCGGCGGACGATCGTGACGCACGGTATCCTGCGGCGTGCTGGCCTCTTCGCGGCCGTTGGTATGCAGCAGCGGGAACTTCGCCGGCAGCGGCTGGCCGCTCATCGCCCCGAGCTTTGGCACGGCCGCCAGCAACGCGCGGGTATACGGCTGCTGCGGCGCATCGAACAACTGCTGCACCGGCGCGCGCTCAACCACATCGCCGCGATACATCACCTGCACGCGATCGGCCATCTCCGCCACCACGCCCATATCATGGGTAATAAAGATGACGCCCATCTGCATCTCTTTTTGCAGCACGCGAATCAGCTGCAGAATCTGCGCCTGAATGGTGACGTCCAGCGCGGTGGTCGGCTCATCGGCAATCAGCAGCGCCGGCTTGCACGACAGCGCCATGGCGATCATCACGCGCTGGCGCATACCGCCAGAGAGCTGATGCGGATAGCGCGACAGCACATTGTGCGCTTCCGGAATGCGCACCAGGTCCAGCATGCGTCGCGCTTCGGCCTGCGCCTGCTGGTGACTTTTCCCCTGATGCAAACGAATAGATTCGGCGATCTGTTCACCGACGGTGAACACCGGGTTGAGCGACGTCATCGGCTCCTGAAAGATCATCGCCATGTCCGCACCGCGCACCCGGCGCATCTGGCTGGCGGACGCCCGCATCACATCCAGCACCTCGCCGTTGCGCCGCCGCAGCAGGATTTCACCGCTGACCGCGCCGCCGGCCTGTGCAATCAGACGCATCAGCGCCAGCGACGTCACCGATTTGCCCGAGCCCGATTCGCCCACCAGCGCCAGCGTTTCTCCGCGGTGCAGATCGAGCGAAAGCTGCCGCACGGCGTCCGTCACGCGCCCTTCATGCTCAAAGCGCACGCAGAGGTCGCGTACCGCCAGCACCTGCTGCGGCGCAAACTGCTGCTGTAGATCCGTCATGCCTGCTCCTTAGCTGTCGCGGTAAATCGCCACCTCAACCTCGCCGCCCACGTATGCGAATCCGCGGTACATACCTTCGCTGTTAAACGGCAGCGCCACGTTGCCGTGGGCATCAACGGCAATCAGCCCGCCGCTGCCCTCCAGCTCCTGCACTTTGTCATGAATCACGCTGGCGGTGGACTGTTGCAGCGAACGACCGCCATATTCCATCTGCGCTGAGACATCGTAAGCCGCCAGCGTACGAATAAACACTTCGCCGGTACCGGTACAGGAGACCGCCACGGTGGCGTTGTTGGCATAGCAGCCGGCGCCCGCCAGCGGTGAATCGCCGACGCGGCCCGCCTGCTTGTTGGTCATGCCGCCGGTGGAGGTGGCGGCCGCCAGATTACCCTGCAAATCGAGCGCTACCGCACCCACGGTGCCAAATTTGCGATCCGGGTCCAGCGGTTCGCTCCCCTGCGCCGCGCCATCATGATCCAGCAGCATTTGTTCGCTGCCCAGCGCGCGCTGCAGCTGCTCCCAGCGTTCTGGCGTCGAGAAGAAATCAGGCTCGACCGGCGTCAGCCCCTGTTGCGCGGCAAAGGCTTCTGCCCCGCTGCCAATAAAGAGCACGTGCGGACTGGCTTCCAGCACTTTACGCGCGGCAAGAATCGGATTGCGGATACGGCTGACGCCAGCGACGGCGCCGATATCCAGCGTACGGCCATCCATCAGGCTGGCGTCCAGTTCATGGGTGCCCTGATGGGTGAACACGGCCCCTCTGCCGGCATTGAACAGCGGGCACTCTTCCAGCAGCCGCACCGCTTCAGTCACGGCATCCAGCGCGCTACCGCCGCTGGCCAGAATCTGCTGGCCGGCGCTGACAATCGCGGCCAGCTGCTGACGATAGTGCTGCTCTTTTTCGGCGCTCATTGCCGCACGCGTAATCGCGCCGGCGCCGCCGTGAATTGCGATAACTGCTTTAGCCATAACCGTTACCCTGTCAAGGAATCAGAGCCAAAAACACTGATTTAGAATGGTTTTCATCTTTTTTTGGCAATTTTCGACTATAGAAAGCCCCTCCCTGCTTGTAAAGCAGAAAGTGTATCAGCGGTCATAACCTTTTAATGTGGATTATGCTTTTTTGTGAATTAAGGGTGAGAACGCACCAGCTTTAACATTATGACTGGCGCGCTTCGCTCTGGCACCGAAAAGGCAGTGAGCAACTTATTCGCCCTTACCTTTTGTGTGGCTTCAGTGCCGGTTAAAAATCGGGTAAGTTAAAGGCCCATTCATGAAAAGGAATATTCAGTGGAAGATGAAAAAGGGGTAAGGATTGCACTCTCCCCGGTGCAGCTGGCAGCCGTCCTTTCAGATCGCAGCGTCAGCGAGGGTGAAACGACCAGCAACCGCATTTTCGGAGGGCTCGGGCTCGCTGGCGGGGTGATTGAGCTTTTTGGTGCTGGCGCGCTGTGCGTCGTGCCTGAGCCCACCATGCTGACCAAAGCTGGCTGCGTCTTTGTCGGCACTCACGGTCTCGACACTCTTCAGGCCAGCCTGCGCCAGATATGGACTGGCAGACAGGTCGCTACCGACACGTTTAATTCGGCCGTGTCACTCGCAGAATCGCTCGGCGCTGACCATCAGACCGCCATGAATGTCGGCCTGACGGTAGATATCGCCATTCCGATGGCATTTGCCTTTGCAGCCGGAGCAGAGCGCGTCATCGCGGTGCGTGCCGGGCGGGTCAAAATCGCCGAGCATGAGTCGCTCTCAGGGCGAGCACCCGGTGGGCACACGATTGAGCGACATATCGCCAAAACGCCGGATGAGCTGCGGGAGAGGCTTCGTAACCGGCCTCGTCTCGATGAGGCCAGTAGCTTTAAGTCTCTGAGCGAGGCGGAAGCACTGATCAGTAAGGTGCTGGCAGATAATAAGCATCAAATTCAGATGTGGGTGAAAAATATCCCTCCAGGCTTACAAGCCCGTATGCGCCTGAGTCGGCGTTTTTCACATCCGGTTGGTATAGTCGTGAGTAAAGGGCGTGAAGAGGTTGAGACCTGCTACGCCGTTCGCGTCATACTGGATTTTAAGCCCTACAACGGCAAACCTTACTTTATCATTACCGCTTTCCCGGAGTTATGATGGACCGTATCAGTATCAGTGAACTGGATAATTTTATTGGCATCTGGTTTGGGCAGGATTTTGACCTGTTTGAACCGGGTGATGAGATCGAGCCCAAAATCGAGGCGTATATCAGAGAAGCGCATAAAGGAAACCTGCACGCCATGCTGGCAGACATCGAGCTGTTTCTGGCAGAGTGCGATGATGTCGAATCTGATTTCCGTGACCGCTATAAAAGAGAGTTTGTTCCGGCCAACTGGGATACCACTGCGGGCGCGTTTCTGTCACTGGTGCATAAGAAAGTATCTGCCGCACTCACATCATAACTTCAGCACCGTTGTTAACATGACTATCACTTTCAGTCTGAACAAAGCATGTTCGCCGGCGGATTCGTCACCGCGCACTAATTTCCATTCCCTTTGATCTCGCATGTGACTCAGCCGACAACAGCCACCATAATAGGCAGCATTCGCCTTTAACCCGACAGAGATGGACATGGAACCTTTTACCGCCGGACTGATTTCCCTGGAAGACGCGCAGCAGAAAATGCTGCAGCAGCTGCAACCGATTAGCGATTGCCTGAGTGTCGCGCTGGCCGATGCCGCCGGGCGCGTTACCGCGAAGCCGGTGATTTCGCCGCTGGACGTGCCGCCGTTCGATAACTCTGCGATGGACGGCTACGCGCTGCGCCTGAGCGACCTGTCCGCTGACCGCGTGTTGCCGGTAGCGGGCAAAGCGTTTGCCGGCGCTCCGTTTAATGGCGAGTGGCCAGCCGGCAGCGTGATTCGCATCATGACCGGCGCACCCGTCCCCGCCGGCTGCGACGCCGTGGTGATGCAGGAGCAAACCGAATCGCGTGACGGCGGCATTGTCATCACCGCGCCAGTGCGTGCCGGGCAAAATATTCGCCGCATCGGGGAAGATATTCAGGCCGGTAAGCAGGTTCTGGATGCCGGTGTGCGGCTTGGTGCCGCGGAGCTGCCGCTGCTGGCGTCGCTGGGTATTGCGGAGGTCAGCGTGCTGCGTAAGCTGCGCGTGGCCATTTTCTCCACCGGTGACGAATTGCAGGCGGTGGGCCAGCCGCTGGCTGAGGGCCAGATTTATGACACCAATCGCTTCACCGTGGCGCTGATGCTGCGCAAACTTGGCTGCGAGGTGATCGACCTCGGCGTGATCGCTGACGATCCTGCGAAGCTGCGCCAGGCCTTCAGCGAAGCCGATCGCCAGGCCGATGTGGTGATCAGCACCGGCGGCGTGTCAGTGGGCGAAGCGGATTTCACCAAAGCGATGCTCGAAGAGCTGGGTGCAATTACCTTCTGGAAACTGGCGATTAAGCCCGGCAAGCCGTTTGCCTTTGGCCGTCTGGCCAACAGCTGGTTCTGCGGGTTGCCGGGCAATCCGGTGTCGGCAGCCGTGACCTTCTATCAGCTGGTGCAGCCGCTGCTGGCCACGCTGACCGGCCAGACCACGCGCATCATGCCGTTGCGCCAGCGCGCGCGCGCAACGCAGCGTCTGAAGAAAGCGCCGGGCCGGCTCGATTTTCAGCGCGGCATCCTCAGTCGCGGCGATGATGGCGTACTGGAAGTACGCAGCACCGGTGCGCAGGGCTCGCACGTGTTCAGTTCCTTTGCGCTGGCCGACTGCTTTATTGTGCTGGAGCGCGATCGCGGTGACGTTGAGCCGGGCGAATGGGTTGATGTCGAGGCCTTCAACAGCCTGCTGGAGGGCTAATGCACACAGAGCTGAGCGATGAAGAGATGCTGCGCTACAACCGGCAGATTGTGCTGCGCGGCTTCGATTTCGACGGCCAGGAACGGCTAAAAGCCTCACGGGTGCTTATCGTTGGCCTGGGCGGACTGGGCTGTGCCGCCGCGCCCTATCTTGCCGCCGCCGGCGTCGGCCATCTGACGCTGCTGGATTTCGATCGCGTCAGCCTGAGTAATCTGCAACGCCAGATTCTGCACAGCGATGCGCGCATCGGCATGGCAAAAGTCGCCTCGGCCCGTCAGCAGCTGGCGGCGCTCAATCCGCACTGCACGCTGGAGCCGATCGATGCGCAGCTGGATGAAGCCGCGCTCGGCGAACTGATTGCGCGTCACGATGCGGTGCTGGACTGCAGCGACAATGTCACCACGCGCGAACAGGTGAACCGCGGATGTTTTCAGCATCGGGTGCCGCTGATCTCCGGTGCCGCCATCCGCATGGAAGGCCAGCTCAGCGTATTCACCTGGCAGCCCGGCGAACCCTGCTACCGCTGCATCAGCCGCCTGTTCGGCGAGCAGACGCTGAGCTGTGTCGAAGCCGGCGTGATGGCTCCGCTGGTCGGCGTGGTAGGTGCGATGCAGGCGATGGAAACGCTGAAGGTGCTGAGCGCCTTTGGCCAGCCGGCCAGCGCGCGACTGCTGATGTACGATGCGATGAGCGCCGAGTTTCGCAGCCTGAAAGTGGCGCAGGATGCGCAGTGTGAAGTGTGTGGCCAGCGTGAGGAATAACGTCAGGGCGTGACATAAGCGTCAGGTATTGCTGAGCGGCGCAAATTATCAGGCGATAAATTGCGCCGCTGATGATGGCGGGTACTAAACGGCTACGCCGTCAGACGATGCCCTGGCTGCGCAGGTAATCTTCGTAGTTGCCGGTGAAGTCAACGATGCGATCGCCTTTCATCTCGATGACGCGCGTCGCCAGCGAGCTGACGAACTCACGGTCGTGCGAGACGAAAATCAGCGTGCCTTCGTACATCTCCAGCGCCATGTTCAGTGACTCGATCGACTCCATATCCAGGTGGTTAGTCGGTTCGTCCATCACCAGGATGTTTGGCTTCTGCATCATCAGCTTGCCAAACAGCATGCGGCCCTTCTCACCACCGGACAGCACTTTCGCTGGCTTCTTGATGTCGTCATGGCTGAACAGCAGACGACCAAGAATACTGCGCACCGCCTGCTCGTCGTCGCCTTCCTGCTTCCACTGGCTCATCCAGTCGAACACGCTCAGGTCGTCAGCAAAATCTTCGGCGTGATCCTGCGCGTAGTAACCAATGCGCGCATTCTCCGACCATTTCACCGTGCCGCTATCCGGCTGCAGTTCGCCGACCAGCGTTTTCAGCAGCGTGGATTTACCAATACCGTTGGCGCCGAGGATAGCCAGTTTCTCACCCACTTCCAGCAGCAGGTTAAGATTTTTAAACAGCGGACCGTTATCAAATCCTTTGGTCAGTGCTTCCACTTCCAGCGCATTACGGAACAGCTTTTTATCCTGCTCGAAACGAATATACGGGTTCTGACGGCTGGAGGCTTTTACCTCATCCAGTTTGATTTTATCAATCTGCTTCGCGCGCGAAGTGGCCTGACGCGATTTTGAGGCGTTAGCGCTAAAGCGGCTAACGAAGGATTGCAGATCGGCAATTTGCGCTTTCTTCTTGGCGTTATCCGCTAATAAACGCTCGCGCGCCTGGGTCGCCGCCGTCATATATTCGTCATAATTGCCGGGATAAACGCGCAGCTCACCGTAATCCAGATCCGCCATATGCGTACACACCATATTCAGGAAGTGACGGTCATGCGAAATGATGATCATGGTACTGTCACGTTCGTTCAGCACCTGCTCCAGCCAGCGAATGGTGTCAATATCCAGGTTGTTGGTCGGTTCGTCGAGTAACAAAATATCCGGGTTAGCAAATAATGCCTGCGCCAGCAGCACACGCAATTTCCAGCCAGGGGCAATTTCACTCATCGGACCGTAATGCTGCTCCACCGGAATGCCCACGCCGAGTAATAATTCTCCGGCGCGTGATTCGGCACTGTAACCGTCCATTTCACCGTAGGCGACCTCAAGGTCGGCGACTTTATAGCCTTCCTCTTCGCTCATTTCCGGCAATGCATATATGCGATCGCGCTCCTGCTTCACCGCCCACAATTCCTGGTGACCCATAATCACGGTATCCAGCACGCTATATTGCTCGAAAGCAAACTGATCCTGGCGAAGCTTACCGATGCGCTCATTGGGGTCGAGGGAAACATTTCCGTTAGTCGGAACCAGGTCGCCGCCCAGTATTTTCATGAAGGTCGATTTACCGCTGCCGTTCGCACCGATTAAACCGTAACGATTACCGCCGCCAAATTTAACGGAGATATTCTCAAACAGTGGCTTACTGCCGAACTGCATAGTGATATTGCTGGAAACTAACACGGCATTGACCTTTGTTACGCAGTGGAGGAAAAAACAGCGGGCATTATGCCAGAAGCGGCCTGGATGAGCCACCTCTGCACCCGGATACGCAGAGGCAAGGCGGAGAACACCTTGTTGCCAGAGGTAAAATAATTGCGACCGTGCCGGACAGGTTATCCACGGCGCGGGAAATGACCCGCCGCCCGTACCCGGAGCGAGGCCAATAAAAAAGCCGGAGACGCTGACGCCTCCGGCTCCCGCTTACAAGGATTGTGCAGATTATTTGATCAGGAAGCTGTCGAGGCTTTTACCTGCATCCAGCGCTTTTTTAATCGCAGCTGGGGTACGGCCCTGACCGGTCCATGATTTCTCTTCACCGTTTTCGTCGGTGTAAGAATATTTCGCCGGACGCGGCGCACGCTTGGCGCGTTTTTTACCGGTTTCCAGTGCACCCAGTAATTCGTTCGGGTCGATACCGTCTGCCAGCAGCATTTCACGGTATTTAGACAGCTTCTCTTCTTTTTCGCGGTTCTGCGCTTCTTCCGCTTCAACTTCGTCGCGGCGCTCAGTCACCACGACGGTTAATTTTTCCAGAATTTCTTCCAGATCGCTCAGTGGCAGTTCACGAGCCTGTGCACGTAATGTGCGAATGTTGTTCAGAACTTTAAATGCGTCACTCATCACAATGTCCTTGCTTAAGGGGGTTAAATAAACTGTAGTGGCAAGATTACCCAATTCAAATAAAAAAATAAATTAATTTTGCAGACCGGATTAATCCGAATGGATTAGCCTATTCCAGTCAGGCGCGTTTAAACCCAATGTGCGGCGTGAATTAACGGTGAATTAACATCAGCGGTTCAGTACCACCGGCTGGAACTGGAATCGATTTCATTGCTTATTCACGCGTAGGAAACAAGCGTTTAGCGCTTATTGTGCGCTGAGGCAGTAGTCAGCATAAAGGTAAAAAAACATTAATAGTGTAAGTAAAATCCGTTTTTAACGCGGATGGCATTAGCGTCACAGATGCGAGCAATATCTCATTTTGCCATTAAATAAATAAAAAAAGGCCGGTTGTTAACCGGCCATCATGCAAAAATCGTATGTCTGTGGTTATCCGCTTTTCTTCACTGCCGGTCGCAATAGCTGGGGCGCCGGCGCATCAGACAGCCGGTCGTGCAAATAATGTTCAATCTGCTCCAGCGAACGATGGCGTGTTTCCGGTACCCAGCGAATAACAAAAATCGCGCCGCCTATGCCAATCAGCGCGAAAATAAAGAACGCGCCGGATAAGCCAACCGACGCCAGCAGAACCGGGAACAGCAGAGAAATAAGAAAATTGGCGATCCACAACGCAAATACCGCGCCGCCCATAAAAATACCGCGTAACCGCGTCGGGAAAATTTCTGACAGCAGCAGCCAGGTGACCGGCGATAACGCGCCCTGCTGGAAACTCAGAAACATCAGCATACCCAGCAGCACCATATAACTGCGCAAGATATCCGGCTGACCGTTAACTGTTTCCGGCATCAGGTAACTGACGGTGCCAATAAACACCAGACAGGCGGTACAACCAAACTGACCTACCATCGTCATGGTGCGGCGACCGATGCGCCCCAGCAGCCAGATTCCCACAAAGGTCATTAATACCGAGACCGCGCCATTGGCAATGGTGGCAAACAGCGCAGCGTCATTGCTCATCCCCACCGCTTTCAGCATGGTCGGCGCGTAGTACATGATGGTATTCACGCCGGTCAGTTGCTGGATGGCGGCAATACCAATACCGATCAGGAACAGTTTGATCAGCCATGGCTGGCGCAGTTCCCGCAGACGCGGACGCTGCTGTTGCTCGTCCGACAGCGTCTCTTCGATCTCCATCATCTCCCACTCAACGTCTTCGCGCGCGCGGGTGCGTTCCAGAACCTTGCGCGCCTCAGCGAGACGGCCTTTCATGGCATACCAGCGCGGCGTGTCCGGCATAAACATCATCCCGAACCACAGCAGCACCGCCGGCAGCGTGGCGACCGCCAGCATCCAGCGCCAGGTCGTGTCGCCCCCCCAGGCCGCGTTGAAGCCGGCATTCGACATATAGGCCAGCATCTGGCCGGAAACGATCATCAGCTCCTGCATGGTCACCAGTTGACCCCGTTTGTTGGCCGGTGCCATTTCGGCGATATACACCGGTACGGTGGCGGACGCACCGCCCACGGCCACGCCAAGGACCAGGCGGAAGAAAATCATCCAGCTGACATCAGGTGCCAGTGCGGTACCCAGCGCGCCGAGTGCAAAAATAATCGCCAGTACCAGAATAATTTTTCTCCGCCCGGCCGCGGCGGCAAAGTGACCGGAAGCCAGTGCGCCAAACGCCGCGCCGAACAGCAGACTGCTGGTCACCAGCCCGGTGGTAAATGGGGTGAGATTCAGATCGTCGCCCATAAATAACAGTGCGCCAGAGATCACGCCGGTGTCGTAGCCAAACAGCAAACCACCGAGGGTGGCAATCAGCGCAATGACCTTCACAAAAGGCTCGGTGCGCGTGCTGCTGTTTGGCCCTGATGCCGGATTGGGCGTCATCCAGGTTTCGCGGGACATAACCAACTCCTTTCCTGAGATAAGAAGCCTTAAAATAGATTATTTCCACCACAATGAATAAATATGAAATTTAAATTTTGCGCCACGGGTCATTATCTTTGCCTTTAATTGAGATAATGATCACACAACCTGATTCAGGGCGCAGAGAAGTCAGTGCAAATTTTGCACAACAAACAGAAGGGAGAATATTTATTTCAAGTAAGGCGCTGACCGCACGCCGTGAATGCGGTCAGCGATGGCAGATTAATTGACTGCGGTGGCCGGACCAAAGACGTCATAGTCCGGCAGCGTCACCTGCTGATACGGCTCCCAGCCGCCGCCCAGCGCTTTATACAGCGCTACCAGGTCCAGCGCGCTTTGCATGCGCGCCTGGGTGGATTGCGCCTGCGACTGCGCCAGCTGGCGCTGGGCATCCAGCACCTCAAGGAAGGTGGAGATGCCCTGTTTGTAACTGTCACTGGCGAGCTCAAAGGCGCGCTGCAGTGCGCCGGTAGTCTCATCCAGCGCGGTAACCTGTTGCTGATCGGCGCGGTAGCTGACCAGCGCATTTTCCACATCCTGCAGCGCCGTCAGTACCGTCTGGCGATAATCGAGCGCCGCGCTCGCCTGCTGCGCGCGCGCCAGTTTCACGCTGGAAACCAGACGTCCGCCCTGAAAAATCGGGATCGACAGCGCCGGGCCGACGCTGAAGAAGTGGCTGCTCCAGTCGTCAAGGTAGCTGGCATCGGTGTTGCGCACGCCCAACTGCCCGGTAAGCGACAGGCTGGGGAACAGGTTCGCGACCGATACGCCGATATTGGCGGTCTGCGCATGCAGATTCGCTTCGGCCTGGCGGATATCCGGACGGCGGCGCGCCAGCGTCGATGGAATGCCCACCGCCACCAGCTTCGGCAACGCCGGCAGCGCTTTGCTGCTCATCAGTTCGTTATCCAGCGCGCCCGGCGTTTTGCCCAGCAGCACTGCCAGCCCGTTCATCGCCTGACGTTCCTGGGCCTGATATTGTGGCAGCTGCGCGTTAAGGGAGGCCAGCTGCGCACGGGCATTCTCAACGTCGGTGAGCGGCGCCAGACCGTTACGCTGCTGGCTTTGCGTCAGCTCCCAGGTTTGCTGCGCCACGTTAATCTGCTGTTGCAGCGTCGCCAGCACCGCCTGCGCGCCGCGCAGCTGCAGATACGCGCGCGCGACCTCAGCTTCCAGCGACACCAGCGCATCATTACGCTGCTCAATCGCCGCCTGCTGCTGCGCGTCCGCCATCTCCATCTGGCGTCTTACCTTGCCCCATAAATCCAGTTCCCAGCTGGCGTCAAAGCTGCCCTGATACAGCGTGACCGAATGGGTCAGACCGTTGAGCTGATCTGCCACGTCATCATCCACCTGATCGTACACCCCGTTGGATTTCAGCATGCCTTTCAGGCCGAGCTGCTGACGCGTCACTTTGGTGGAGCCGTTAAGCGACGGGAACAGCCCGCCACGCGCCTGCGCCAGCTGTTCGCGCGCACCGGCGATGCGCAGCACCGACTGTTGCAGCGTCAGGTTGCCAGCGATGGCGCGCTCAATCAGGCTATCGAGCTGCGGGTCGTTAAAGCTTTTCCACCACGAAGGATTGGTCGCGGACGCCAGCGGTTTTGAGGCTTCCTGAGAGGGCAAATCACGGTAGCTACCGGGCGTGTGCGCCTGCGGCGGCTGATAATCGGGCCCGACGGCACAACCCGCCAGCAGCATGGACAGCGCCAGCAGCGTCAGCGACGGCGTAACGCGCGAAGAGGTGATCATGTTAATGTGCTCCTGCACTGCCTTCGCTCTTGATCGGCGAAAGCAACCAACAAAAAGGAATCAATAGCACGGCGACAATACTCAGGCCCATGAACACGTCGATGTAAGCCAGAATACGCGCCTGGGCAATCATCTCCTGATAGAGCTGACCGCTGGCCAGCGTCAGCGGATCGCCCACCGCACTGGTAAAGTCACGAATCGCCTGCGCCCAGTGCTGCAGCGTGAGGTTGAACTGCTCATTGAGCGGCGACATGTTGTGCACCATGTGGGCCGATCGCACCTGTTCACGTTCGGTGATGCCGGCAGTGGCCAGCGAGATGCCGATCGAACCGGCCACGTTACGGAACATGGTGAACAGCGCGGAGGCATCCGCATTCAGGCGCTGCGGCACGGTGATAAAGGCAATGGTGGTGAGCGGCACAAACAGGAAGCCGAGGCCAATCGACTGCGCGCTGCGCATCAGCACCAGCGTGGTGAAATCCACGTTGGGCGTCAGGGTGCTGGAATAGAAGAAGGCCAGCGCCAGACAGGTAAAGCCAAAGGCGATGATGTAGCGTGTCTGCACAATTGGCATCAGCTTCAGCACCAGCGGGATGGTGAGCACGATCAGGACCGCGCCGGGCGACAGCACCAGCCCGGACCAGGTGGCGGTATAACCGAGATCCTGCTGCGCCAGCTGCGGTAACACTACCGAGCTGCCATAAAGAATCATCGCCATGCCCGCCATCAGCAGACCGGCCACCCAGAAGTTGCGATCCTTCATCACCGTGATATCCACCACCGGCTTGCGCGCATACAGCAGCCAGTAAACCGCACCGACGATGCCGACGGCCGCCAGCATGGCAAACAGGCGAATGAAGTGTGAAGCGAACCAGTCTTCGTCTTCACCGCGATCGAGAAACACCTGCAAACAGCCGAGACCCAGGGTAATCAGGCTGATGCCGATATAGTCGATTTTCAGCCGGCCCTTCTCCCACTTGCGCTCCCACGGCGGATCTTCCAGCAGCTGATAGATAGCCAGCACCGTGAGGATCCCCACCGGAATATTAATAAAGAACACCCAGCGCCAGCTGTAGTTATCAGTGATCCAGCCACCGAGCGTCGGGCCAATTACCGGCGCGACAATAATGGCAATCGATGACAGGCCAAAAGCCTTGCCGCGGTCTTCCGGCTTGAAGTAATCCAGCAGCACCGACTGCTGCACCGGTTGCAGCCCGCCGCCGAAGAAGCCCTGCAATACGCGGAAAAGAATGATTTGCCACAGCTCGGTGGCAATGCCGCACAGGAAGGAGCAGATGGTAAACATCACGATGCAGATCAGGAAGAACTGCTTGCGCCCAAACAGGCGGCTGAAAAAGGCCGAGATCGGCAGCACAATGCCGTTGGCGACCAGATAGGAGGTTAGTACCCAGGTGGATTCATCGTAGCTGGATGACAGCGACCCGGCGATGTGCGGCAGCGCGACGTTAACGATGGTGGTGTCCAGAATTTCCATGAACACCGCCAACGTTACCGTGATGGCAACCAGCCAGGGATTGCTGGCCGGACGCCAGCTTTCGCTCGCACTCATTCCACCGTCACCTTCGGTTCAACCGACAGGCCAAGCGGCAGCGGATGATTCGGGTCGAGTCCTTTATCAATCACAATTTTCACCGGCACGCGTTGCACAATCTTCACGTAGTTACCGGTGGCGTTCTCGGCCGGGAAGGTAGAGAAGCGCGAGCCGGAGCCCATCTGCACGCTGTCGACGTGCCCTTCCAGCTTCATGTCCGGCCAGGCATCAACGCCAATCTCCACTTTATCGCCCGGATTCATGCGCGCCAGCTGCGACTCTTTGAAGTTGGCGGTGATCCAGATATCCGGCGATACCAGCGAAAACAGCGCACTGCCGGCCTGCACCAGCGTACCGGGCTGCACGTTGCGTTTGGTGACGAAACCGTCATACGGCGCGCGTACTTCGGTGTAAGAGAGGTTAAGCTCGGCAGTGTTGAGCTGAGCCCGGGCTTGCTCGACCTGCTGCTGCCGCGCTTCGACATTGGTTTCCTGCTGACGAATCTGCAACTGCACCTGCGAAGCCACTTCGACCTGCGCTTTGGCGCTTTGCAGCTGCGCTTCAGCCGAGCGTAACTGCGCGGCGGCGGTATCAATATTGCGCTGCGAGGTCGCGCGCGGGTCAACCCCGCGCTGACGACGGTAATCCGCCTGCGCATTGAGTAAATTGGCCTGCGCCCGTGCCTGGTCGGCCAGCGCCTGATCGCGCTGCGCCGGATATTGCACCCGCGCCAGCGCCAGCTGCGCCTGCGCCTGATGCAACTGCGCCTGCGCCAGACCGAGCTGTGCTTTGGCCTGATCGCGCTGTGCGGCGTTATCACGCGGGTCGATCAGCACCAGCAGATCGCCCTTCTTTACCCGCTGGTTATCTTTTACCAGCAGCTGCACCACGTAGCCCGACGCTTTGGGCGCGATGGTCACGGCATCGCCTTCGGTGAACGCATCGTCGGTGGTTTCAATGTTGCGCGTGCTAAACCAGAACCAGAATCCCACCAGCAGCATAATCACCACCACAATCGCCAGAATGATCAGCGGCTTTTTGCCGGGGCGTTTACGGGGTGATTGCTCGTTATCCTGACTGGAATCTGACGTGTTGTTGTCTTTTTGCTCATCGGCGGATGGCGGATTGTGGTTTTCACTCATAATTTGTCATCACTGGCTGGTAATCCCGATCCCCGGGCGAAACGGTCAACTTAACCTTAGATGGGAAATTGACAAATGCCAGTGTAACTTTACATAAGCTAACATCCGACGCATTTTCTGCCACATCACTTAACGCGCTGATAAATCAGCGCGTCTTGCTAAGGCGGACAGGTTGGTCAGGGTTAACGCAGCAGCTGTAACAACAGCCAGCCGCACAGCATCGACCAGGCAAGCATCGGCAGGGAAAACAGATGGAAACGCCACCACACTTTGGCGTCCTGTGCCATGCGCAGCGCAATCAGGTTGGCCAGCGATCCCGGCAGCAGACCAAAGCCGCCGATATTCACCGCCCAGGCCAGCACTTCGGAAGGCGGGACTTTTTGTAACAGCAGAATGGTGGCCGGTACGTTGCTGATCACCTGTGACAGGCCAATCGCCAGCAGATAGATACCGCCCTCGCCCAGCTGACCGATGGCGGCAAAATGCGGCTGCAGAATGGGCAGGTGCATCAGTAAAAAGACATCAATGAACATCGCCACGAACACCAGCAGCAGGCTCCAGTCGATGGTCGCCAGCACCTGACGCGCCATCAGCAGAAAACAGCCCGCCACCAGCAGCAGCGCCCAGCCGGTGAGTTTCAGCTCCAGCGCGACGATAAACACCACGTACAGCAGCACGCTGACGATAAACAGCGGTTTCTGCCACTGCTGATTGCCCGGTGCATCATGCTTCTCAATGCTGCGCGCCGGGAAGCTAAACCACGTCAGCACCACCAGCGTCAGCATCAGCATCGCCGCCAGCGGCGCCATCTGACCGATAAAACCGGCCACGCTGAGCGTGCCGTGGCTCCACAGCAGGATATTTTGCGGGTTGCCGACCGGCGTCAGCAACGAGCCGGCGTTGACCGCCAGCGCTTCAAAGATGATCAGCCGGGAGATGGGCAGGCGCGAGAACTTGCGCAGCGTCAGCGTGAGCGGCACCAGGATAAACAGCGCTACATCATTGGTCAGGAAGGTCGAGAGCAGCGCCGCCGCACACACCATAAACAGCGCCAGCGTACGTTCGTGCTGGAAGCCCTGCGCCAGCCGCGCACCGAGCACATCAAAATAGCCGCTGTTTTCCAGCCCTTTTGTCAGCATCAGCAAACCGGTGAGCGTCATGATGGTGTGCCAGTCAACGGCGGCGGGCAGCTGCGGCCAGCGGTAATCCGCCAGCGGCAACAGAATCACGCCCAGCAGCAACAGTAAATGCAAAACGCGGTCACGCATTAAGGAACGAAGCACGATGGGCATGATGGCAGAAGGCCTTGTAGGTTAGCGATTCTCGTAAAATTTCTGGAACACGGCGAGGGTTTCATCACTGACGTGATGCTCGAGGCCTTCGGAATCCCGGCGGGCGGTTTCCGGACTGACGCCCAGCGCCAGCAGAAAGGTTTCAACGATATGATGGCGCACGCGGCTGGCTTCAGCCAGCTTCTCGCCTTCCGGGGTGAGGAACACGCCGCGATACGGCACCTGCTCAACCAGACCGGTGGTACTGAGACGCTTCAGCATTTTGGCCACGGTCGGCTGCGAGACGCCCAGGCGTGCCGCCATGTCAACCTGGCGCGCCTCGCCAAATTCACGAATTAAATCAGAGATTAACTCAACGTAATCATCAATCAGCTCACGGCGATGCGCTTCGCGTACCTGGCGAAATCCTTCGACATGCTCCTCAATATCTTTCAGCGGCCCCTGGGGCATGTGGGTGGCGCTTTTCGCACGACGACTCATTCAGCTTCCTCTTTATTATCTGCCGCACTTTACCTGCGGTGCGGGCTGGCTGCGCTCATTGTAAACCAGGCACAAATAAGCACAAATTTTTCCTGAATAGTGTTGGCTAAAGAGTATAGCCAGTGCTATCTTTGTACATGTTGTAAGCGAATAGCCTACAAAGGAGGCAACGATGAACGAACCCTGGCTGTTGCTGCTCCTTTTCCTGCTGTTTATTGCAGGGCTGTGCTTACTGTTGAGTTACCCGTTTTCCAGGAGGTAAAGATGAGCACGATGAAAAGCTGCCTCGACTGCGGCAAATGCTTCCAGACCGTACAAAGCAAACCGGCTTTTGAGCTGAAGTCGCTGTTGTGTCTGTTTAGCCGCTCGCCTTTTGCCCTGCGCCTGATGCTGCTTGAGAAACTGACCGGCAAAAAAATCGCCGCGCAGCCCTGCCCGAATCTGATCTGGCGCGGCTGAGTTTCCTCAGGGCTTCACATTCTGACCCGCTGCCTGCAGCGGGTTTTATTTTGCCTGCGAAAAACGCCCTTCACGGCAGCGTTTTCAGGCATAAAAAAACGGCCCGTAAAGGGCCGTTTCTGTGCAACTCTGGTCTAAGCAAAAACTTAGAAGCTGTAACCTACGCCAGCAATCCAGGTGCCCACGTCGACGTTACGGATGCGGCTCTGCTCGTAGCCCACGTCCAGAGCAACGTTCTGGATTGGGTTGAACTGCATACCTGCGCCGTAAGAGAAGCCTACGTCGCTGCTGTCGGTTTTAGACTGACCGGCAGTCTGGTTCTGCTGGTATTTGCCGTAGCCGATACCTACTACGCCGTAGATGCTGGCCCAGTCGTTCAGACGGTAAGCCGGACCACCGGTGATGCCGTAGTACTGACCTTTGTTGTACACGCCATCTTCAGTGCGATCTTTTTCGGTGTAGGTGAAAGAACCGATCCAACCCAGTGGGTTAGAACCGTCTTCGTAGCGGTATTTCAGGTTGAAGCCGTTAGCTTTGTTAGCAACGCCCTGATAGTCGCTCTGCGCGTAGCCGGCAGAAACGGTGCTCTGTGCCATGGCGGAACCAGCGGAAACTGCCAGTACACAAGCCAGTGCTGAAAGACATGCAATTTTTTTCATAACCACCTCAAATGTGAATATACTTCTCTCCTGACAACGCTAAAAATATAACAAAACTTAGCAAGAAACTCTGCCCGCATTTTGTTGTCTAACAGATTGTTTGGTGTAACAGAAAGTTAATGAACTTTCGTATGTCATTCATTTTTCTTATAAAAAGCATCATCTTTCTGCAATAATCCTGCGCACAGAAAATTATCGGTTTAAGTAAATTCCTAAACTAACCTGACATTTCTTTACGGAAATGGCCCTGAAAACGGTGTTTTTTCAGCCAGTCGCTGGTGCATTTTTTCCGCCGTCGCGCTTTATTCGCTGGAAATTTCGCCCGAAAAGCGGTGTCAATGAGGCGTCACTGACGCCAGGATAATGCGAGGCGACCGCGCCCGATGATAAAGCGGTGACAGAAACCCTGCATCATTGCCTCGTCGCCTCCTTATTTCCCGCCGATTGTTTTACACTGGCTGCCCGTTGCCTGGTTATTCATCATCACAGGAATTGATCACAGGATGTCTGCACCTCTTTCCCATCCCAAACTGGCGCCGGTAGTGCTGCCGGTTGCCGTATTACTGATCGCCATGCTGTCGCTGCAGGGCGGCGCGTCGCTGGCGAAATCGCTGTTTCCCACCGTCGGTGCGCCTGGCATTACCGCGCTGCGTCTGGGACTGGGCACGCTCATCCTGTGCGCGATTTTCAAACCCTGGCGCCTGCGCTTCAGTGCAAAGCAGCGCAAGCCGCTGCTGATGTATGGACTGGCGCTGGGCTGCATGAATTACCTGTTCTATCTCTCGATCCGCACTGTGCCGCTGGGTGTGGCGGTGGGGCTGGAGTTTCTCGGCCCGCTGACGCTGGCGCTGGCCGGCGCACGCCGTCCGCTGGATTTTCTCTGGGTGCTGCTGGCGGTCACCGGCCTGTGGTTCCTGCTGCCGATTGGTCATGGCCTCAGCCATATCGATCCCACCGGCGCGCTGCTGGCGGTGGGTGCCGGTGCCTGCTGGGCGGTCTATATTCTGGCGGGCCAGCGGGCAGGCGCCGAACACGGCCCGGCCACGGTGGCAATAGGCTCGCTGATCGCCTCAGTGATTTTTGTGCCGCTCGGTCTGACCTTTGCCGCGCCCGGTATCTGGCAGTGGGAAATTCTGCCGCTGGCGTTGCTCATCGCCCTGCTCTCCAGCGCCATTCCGTACTCGCTGGAAATGATGGCGCTGACGCGTCTGCCGGCGCGCATTTTCGGTACGCTGATGAGTCTGGAACCGGCGATGGCCGCGCTCTCCGGCATGCTGTTCCTCGGCGAGTTGCTGACGCTGCAGCAATGGCTGGCGCTGCTGGCGATTATCGCCGCGTCTGCCGGCTCGACGCTCACCATGAAACAGAAGGCGGCACATATAAATGAAGTGGATATCAACACGCCGCAATAAGCCGTACAGGTCAGCCGGTTATTTAACCGGCTGTATATAGACACATTCTCATTATCATTTCTCAAATAACCACACGGTAAGCTGTTATTATTTTGCAACATGATAGAAGAATAATTAACACTCACCATAACCAACTGATTTTAATCACTTTTAATAAAACCGCTATTTTTGCGGCTTAACATTAAGCTTTAGCTATTCCTGTCATTGATTTAATCAATCCTGCAGAGCGAAAAACTGCTGCTATACTTATTCCCGTGCTTGATTAGGACAACCATCAATAAGAGGACATTAATGATGAGTACCGCAAAACTGGTTAAAACAAAATCTTCCGATCTGATTTATACCCGCAATGACGTGGCTGATAGCGAGAAGAAAGCTACCATCGAGGTGCTCAACCGTCTGGTCGTGGAATTTATTGACCTGTCGCTGATCACCAAGCAGGCGCACTGGAACATGCGTGGCGCGAACTTCATTGGCGTACATGAAATGCTGGATGGCTTCCGTACCGCGATTACCGATCACCAGGACACCATTGCAGAACGTGTGGTACAGCTGGGCGGCGTTGCGCTGGGCACCACGCAGGTGGTTAACGACAAGTCACCGCTGAAAAGCTATCCGCTGAATATTCACAGCGTACAGGATCACCTGAAAGCGCTGGCTGACCGTTATGCCGTCGTGGCTAACGATACGCGTAAAGCCATCAGTGAAGTGAAAGACGAAGATACGGCCGATATCTTTACTGCCGCATCGCGTGACCTTGATAAGTTCCTGTGGTTTATCGAATCAAATATCGAGTAATGCTCAAACAGGCGGGTTATCCCGCCTTTTTTATGCCTGCTACCCGCCCGGCTTTTTTGACGCCGTTAACAATTCCTTAATCCTTTCTTTCCCTTATTATCACTCTGATGCACACTGTGCCTGCACCACCACAGCACAATGCACCATTTTGGTGATTCATTCTGGTGCAAACTTTTCCCGGCGTGCAGAATCGTGTCAGCCTGCCCCGGCAATCTGTTGATTTCCGCGTTTGAGAAAAGTTGGCATAATTTTTTCATATGATGAGCCGTACATCAGGCCACCAGGCCTGACGGGTAATAAGGAAAAAAATGATGAAGTCGTTGATTAAAGTCTCCGTGGCCGCGCTGGCGCTGGCCTTCTCGCTTTCCTCCACTGCAGCAGACAAAAAACTGGTGGTCGCTACCGACACCGCCTTCGTTCCGTTTGAATTTAAACAGGGCGACAAGTACGTCGGCTTTGATATCGACCTGTGGGACGCTATCGCTAAACAGCTGAAGCTGGATTACACCCTGAAGCCGATGGATTTCAGCGGCATCATTCCGGCGCTGCAAACCAAAAACGTTGACCTGGCGCTGGCCGGCATCACCATTACCGAAGAACGTAAAAAAGCCATCGAATTCTCTGACGGCTACTACAAAAGCGGCCTGCTGGTGATGGTGCGTAACAACGAAAACGACATCAAAGGCATCGACGATCTGAACGGTAAAGTGGTCGCAGTGAAAAGCGGCACCGGTTCGGTGGATTACGCCAAAGCGCATATCAAAACTAAAGACCTGCGCCAGTTCCCGAACATTGATAACGCGTACATGGAGTTAGGCACCAACCGTGCTGACGCCGTGCTGCACGACACGCCAAACATCCTGTACTTCATCCACACCGCTGGCAAAGGCCGTTTCAAAGCCGTCGGTGACTCCATCGAAGCGCAGCAGTATGGCATCGCTTTCCCGAAAGGCAGCGACGACCTGCGTGAGAAAGTGAATGGCGCGCTGAAAACCCTGCACGACAACGGTACCTACAACACTATCTATAAAAAATGGTTCGGCAGCGAACCTAAATAATTCAGGCCTGACGCCTTTTTATCAGCAGGGAGCTTTGTTCTCCCTGCTTTTTACATTTCCACTGCAACAGATTCTGGAGTCACACCATGGAGTTTGACTGGAGCGTCATCTGGCCCGCCTTACCGATCCTGATCGAAGGCGCCAAAATGACCCTGCTTATCTCGATCCTCGGCCTGATTGGCGGCCTGGTTATCGGCCTCGTGGCCGGTTTCGCCCGCGCCTACGGCGGCTGGATCACCAACAACATCGCGTTAGTGTTCATTGAACTGATTCGCGGCACGCCGATCGTGGTGCAGGTGATGTTCATCTACTTCGCCCTGCCGATGGCCTTCCCGGACCTGCGCATCGACCCGTTCACCGCCGCCGTCGTGACCATCATGATCAACTCAGGTGCTTATATTGCGGAGATTACCCGCGGTGCGGTGCTGTCGATCAACAAAGGTTTCCGTGAAGCCGGCCTGGCGCTTGGCCTGTCGCGCCGCGAAACGCTGCGCTACGTGATCATGCCGCTGGCGCTGCGCCGCATGCTGCCGCCGCTGGGTAACCAGTGGATCGTCAGCATCAAAGACACCTCGCTGTTCATCGTGATTGGCGTGGCGGAACTGACCCGTCAGGGGCAGGAGATCATCGCTGGTAACTTCCGCGCGCTGGAGATCTGGAGCGCCGTTGCCATCATTTACCTGGTTATTACGCTGGTGTTGAGCTTTGTGCTGCGCCGTATTGAGAAAAGGGTGAAAATCCTGTGATTGAATTTAAAAACGTCTCGAAAAACTTCGGCCAGACTCAGGTACTGCACGACATCAACCTGAAAATTAATCAGGGTGAAGTGGTGGTAATCATCGGGCCGTCCGGCTCCGGTAAATCTACCCTGCTGCGCTGCATCAACAAGCTGGAAGAGATCAGCAGCGGCGAACTGATTGTCGATGGCATGAAAGTTAACGATCCGAAAGTGGATGAACGCCTGATCCGTCAGGAAGCCGGTATGGTGTTCCAGCAGTTCCATCTGTTCCCGCAGATGAGCGCGCTGGACAACGTGGGCTTTGGTCCGATCCGCGTGCGCGGGGCGAAGAAAGACGCCGCACACAAACTGGCGCGTGAGCTGCTGGGCAAGGTCGGCCTCGCAGAGCGTGCGCACCACTTCCCTTCTGAGCTGTCCGGCGGCCAGCAGCAGCGCGTGGCGATTGCCCGTGCGCTGGCGGTGAAGCCGAAGATGATGCTGTTCGATGAGCCAACCTCGGCACTCGATCCCGAGCTGCGTCACGAAGTGCTGAAAGTGATGCAGGATCTGGCGGAAGAAGGCATGACCATGGTGATCGTGACCCATGAAGTGGGCTTCGCACAGAAAGTAGCGTCGCGCCTGATCTTTATCGACAAAGGTACCATCGCGGAAGATGGCAATCCGGACGATCTGATCACTAATCCGCCGAGCGACCGTCTGCGTGAGTTCCTGCAGCACGTCTCTTAATACGGCGTAAAAACAACAAAGCCGCTGCGGATCCCCGTAGCGGCTTTTTTTTTTTACCTGAGCAGCGCTTAGCGTGCCAGCCACTGCGCGCGCGTGGCGGGCGGTAAAAATGTCCAGGCGATAAAGCGGCTCTGCTTCTGGCCCTGCGCCATGTCGACGATGCGTACCTGATAAGCGTCGTGCGCCTTCAGCCGGTCGCGCAGTTCAGGCAGATGCTCTTTGCGCGACACCAGCGAGGTAAACCAGACGATGCGATCGCCTAATGCGACGCTTTCATCGATCATTCGGCCGATAAACGCACGCTCACCGCCGTCGCACCACAGCTCGTTATGCTGACCGCCGAAATTAAGCGGCGCCTGCCTGCTCAGGCCGAGATTGCGCACTTTACGCTGACTGCCGGCCGCCGCATCGGCCGCCGAGGCGTGGAACGGCGGATTACACAGTACCGCGTGATAGCGTTCGTTCTTGTGCACCACGCCAGCAAAAATCGCACTCTCCTGCTTCTGACGGCGCAGGCGAATGGCGCGCTGCAGGCCGGGATTGCTGGCGACAATCTGACTGGCGGCGTTAACAGCGTCCGCGCTGATGTCGGTGCCGGTAAAGCGCCAGCCATACTCCGCGTGACCGATCAGCGGATAGATGCAGTTGGCACCGCAGCCAATATCCATCACGTCGAGATCGCGCGGCAGCACGCCACCGTTATCGCTGGCCAGCAGATCCGCCAGCGCATGGATATAGTCAGCGCGGCCTGGTACCGGCGGCGTCAGATAGCCTTCCGGCAGCTGCCAGTTCAGGTTATAAAACAGTTTCAGCAGCGCCTGGTTCAGCAGCAGCACTGCGTGCGGATCGGCGAAATCAACCGACAGCTCACCGTAACCGTTGGGGCGCACTTTGTCCGCCAGCGGCGGATGCGCGGCAGTCAGGGCAGCAAAATCATAACGGCCCTGATGGCGGTTACGCGGATGAAAGAGCGCGGTAGCGGCAGGCTTGTTCATAGATTCTCCGGACATTAATGCGCGCGTAAGATACGCTGGATGACGGCAGCGCACAATCCGCCAGGAAAATTTAGTGCAACGAATTTAAATCTATTCTCCCTAAAACTGAATCCGCAATACTGCGTCCAGCCGCCAGCACCGCCGGAACACGCAGTATCCAGGACGAATCAGGAGCGCAAATGCGTCAACGTTACACTTATCAGCCACGCAGTGGACACGGTCTGCCTCACGATCCGCTCAACGCCATCGTCGGCCCGCGCCCGATTGGCTGGGTCAGCTCGCAAAGCGCCAGCGGCCAGCGCAATCTGGCGCCCTATAGTTTCTTTAACTGTTTTAACTACCATCCGCCAATCATTGGTTTTGCCAGCAGCGGCTGGAAAGACAGCGTGCAGAATATCAGTGAAACCGGCGAGTTCGTCTGGAACCTGGCGACGCGTCCGCTGGCAGAAGCCATGAATGAGAGCTCCGCCTCGGTGCCGCCCGATCACGACGAGTTTGCCCTCGCCGGCCTGACGCCGCTGGCCGCTTCCCACGTTAACGTCAGCATGGTAGCGGAGAGCCCGGTCAACTTTGAGTGTCGCCTGACGCAGCTGATTCGCCTGCAGAATGCACAGGGAGGCGAGCTGGAGAGCTGGCTGGTACTGGGCGAAGCGGTGGCGATTCACATCGATGAAGCGCTGCTGGAGAACGGCATCTATCAGACCGCCAAAGCGCAGCCGATTCTGCGCGCCGGCGGTCCTTCCGCCTATTACGCGATCAGCGAAGATCAGCGTTTTGATCTGGTGCGCCCGGACGCGCGCCGCGGTTAAATCAGGCCACTGGCGGCGCGTCACCTCGCGCCGCTAGCAGGCCAGCGTCTGTAACACCTTCACCGCCCGGGCTATCTCCGGTGCCAGCCAGCGATCCTCCTGCCAGGTGGCAACCTCAGCGCGCAGCGCGCGTAGCGCCCGGCCCGTGCCGCTGGCCAGCTGCGCCTCACCGTGAAAATCCAGCGCCTGCGCCGCCAGCAGGTACTCAATCGCCAGCACCTGCCAGAGGTTATTCAGCAGCCTGAGCAGCTTGAGCGCCGCGCCGGTACCGAGGCTGAGGTGATCCTCCTGCAGTCCCGAGGTGACGTAATTGTCCAGCACCGCCGGCTGCGCCAGCTGACGATTCTCCGCGCACAGGGAAGCCGCCACGTATTGCGCGATCATCATGCCGGAGTTGACGCCCGGCTGCGCCACCAGAAACGGCGGCAGCCCGCTGACCAGCGGATTGACCAGCCGGTCCAGCCGGCGCTCGGCAATACTGCCAATCTCCGCCATGGCAATTGCCAGCAGATCGGCCGCCATGGCGACCGATTCACCGTGCGGATTGGCCTGCGACACCACGCGCCAGTTATCCGGCGTGCCCAGTACCAGCGGATTATCGGTGCAGGCATTCAGTTCGATCTCAACCTGACGCGCTGCGTGGGCGAACTGATCGCGGCTGGCGCCGTGCACCTGCGGCATCGAACGCAGGCTGAGCGCATCCTGGGTGCGTATGCCGCAGCTCGCCGCCAGCAGCGGGCTGTCGCTCAGCAGCGCACGCAGACGCTGGCCGCTATGCTGCATACCGGGGCTGGCTTTCAGCGCAATCACCTCGGCATCAAAGGCCGCCAGCTGACCGCGCAGCGCTTCGAAGCTCATCGCGCCGGTGACATCCGCGCAATCCAGCAGCCGCGCCGCATCGTCCAGCGCCAGACAGCTCAGCCCGGTCATGCACGGCGTACCGTTGACCAGGCTCAGGCCCTCTTTGGCACCGGGGCGATACGGCTGTAAACCGGCCAGCCGCAGCGCCTGCTCCGCCGGCATCACCTGTTGCTGGTACTCAACCTCGCCCACGCCAATCAGCGCCAGCCCGATATGCGCCATGTGGGTGAGATAACCGACTGAACCCTGCGATGGCACCTGCGGCGTGATCTGCTGATTGAGCAGCGCCAGCAGATGCTGCACCAGCGCCACCGAAACGCCGGATTTGCCGTGGCTGTAGTTGGCGATGGCCGCACACAGAATGGCGCGCGTCTGCTCGCGCGTCAGCAGCGGACCGACGCCGCAGGCGTGGCTCAGCAACGTATTGCGTGACAGCTGGCTGAGCTGGTCTTCCGGCAGCGTGATGTTACACAGCGCCCCCAGCCCGGTGTTGATGCCATAGGCAATCTGACCGCTGGCAACGATCTGTTCGACGATCTCGCGACCGCGCGCAATGCGCTGCCAGGCGGCGGCGCTCAGCGTCAGTTCGGCGTTATGTCGCGCTACCTGTACCAGCGCCTGCCAGGTCAGCGGCGCATCGCCCCAGACGACGGTCATACTGGCTGCTCCGCGTGATGGCTCTGATGGCTGGAGATAAACTGCTTAAAGCGCGATGAACCGCTGGCGCCAAACATCGCTTCCGGCGTGCCCTCGCAATCAATGTTGCCCTGATGCATAAACACCACGCGATTTGAGACGTTGCGCGCGAAGCCCATCTCGTGCGTCACCACCAGCATGGTGCGCCCCTCTTCCGCCAGGCTGCGCATCACTTTGAGCACCTCGCCGACCAGTTCCGGGTCGAGCGCCGAGGTTGGCTCATCAAACAGCATCACTTCCGGATCCATCGCCAGCGCGCGGGCAATTGCCACACGCTGCTGCTGGCCGCCGGAGAGCTGCGCCGGATAAAAATCCTTGCGGTTAAGCAGCCCGACGCGATCCAGCAACTGCTCTGCCTGGGCGATACAACTCTTTTTGTCGCGCTTCAGCACATAGTGCGGACCTTCAATCACGTTCTGCAGCACCGTCATGTGCGACCACAGATTGAAGCTTTGAAACACCATGCCCAGCCGCGATCGCAGGCGTTCAATCTGCTTAGGATTCGCCGCCAGCTGATGGCCGCGCGCGTGGCGCTTCATTTCAATGGTTTCGCCGCCGACGCTCACCACGCCGGCATCCGGCGTTTCCAGCAGATTGATGCAGCGCAGCAAGGTACTTTTGCCCGAGCCGCTGGCACCAAGAATTGAAATAACATCGCCCTGATGCGCCTGCAGCGAGATGCCTTTGAGCACCTCCATAGCGCCAAAGGATTTATGGATATCAGTGGCGGACAAGGTGACTGGTGAAGTGGAATGCATATTACTCTCCGGCAAGCGGTTTAACGGCGGGCAGCGGCTTTTTTTCAGCGCGGTGCACCGGGGTCAGACGGCGCTCTAACAGCGCGTACAGCTGGACGATAATAAAGTTGAGAATCAGGTAGATCGCCGCAGCGCAGATAAACACTTCCATAGTGCGATAGGTACGCTGGATGATCTGCTGCGCCACGCCGGTGACATCCCACACCGTGACCAGGCTGGCAAGCGCGGTGGATTTCACCAGCAGAATCGCCTCGGTGGAGTACGCCGGCAGCGCATAGCGCAGCATGATCGGCGCGATGATGCGGCGCAGCAGCAGCCAGCGTGACATGCCGCAGGCCAGCCCGGCTTCGACCTGACCTGCCGGCACCGCCAGCAGCGCACCGCGCAGGATCTCAGCGGTGTAAGCGGCGGTACACAGCGACAGCGCCAGCACCGCGCAGATAAACGGCTCGCGCAGAAACGGCCAGACGAAGCTGTGGCGAATCACGCCAAACTGGCCGAGCCCGTAGTAGATGAGAAACAGCTGAATCAGCAGCGGCGAGCCGCGAAACACCAGAATATAGCCGCGGGCAAAACCGCTCAGCAGCCGCCAGCGGCTCATGCGCAGCGCCACAATGCCCAGCGCCAGCAGCCCACCGCAGACAAAGGCGCTGATAAACAGCCCGAGCGTCACCGGCAGCGCCGCGCTCAGCTTAAGAAAAGTGTCGGCAAGAAAAGCGAAGTCGATCATACTGCTGCTCCTTAGTGCTGTGCCGCAGTGCGACTTTGCCATGCGCGGCCGAGGCGCGACTCCGCGCGGCGAAACGCATGGTTCGACAGCAGTGTCAGCAGCAGATAGCAGCCACCGCCAATCAGGTAAAAGGTGAAGTAATCGCGCGTTGACCCGGCCGCCACCTGGCTGGCGCGCATCAGCTCGACGATGCCGGTAACTGACACCAGCGCCGAATCTTTCAGGCTCATCTGCCAGACGTTGGACATCCCCGGCAGCGCGTAGCGCACAATCTGCGGGACGAGGATGCGCTGGGCGATACGCCAGCGCGGCATCCCGATGGCTACCGCCGCTTCGACTTCGCCCTTGGCCAGCGCCAGGCGCGCAGCGCGATATACTTCACCCTGATAGGATCCGGAGATGAGCCCGATAGCCAGCGCGCCAATCAGGAACGGCGGCGCTTCAATAAAGCCGTCTGCACCAAACAGCTGGCCGACCAGCGTGATCAATCCCGATCCACCGAAGTAGAACAGGTAGATCACCAGCAGTTCCGGGATGCCGCGAAACACCACCGAATAGCTTTCACCCAGCCAGCGCAGCCAGCGCTGGTGCGAGAGTTTCGCCGCCGCCACGCCGGAACCGACCACGGCGCCAATCATCAGCGCCGCCAGCGACAGCAGCAGCGTGGTACCGGCGGCGCTCAGAATCAGGCGACCCCAGCCATCTGCACCAAAACTCAGCAGGCTCATCATCTTTCACCTCACTTACGGCGTTACGTCAGTTTTAAACCACTTCTCGCTCAGCTTTTTCACCGTGCCGTCCGCCAGCGCAGCGTGAATGGCGGCATCGAGTTTGGCCTTCAGGTCGTTATCAGCCATGCGCACGCCCATCGCTTCGCCTTCCCCCCAGATCGGACCGCCCAGTTGCGGGCCGCTGAACGTCAGGTTGCTGTTCTCTTTACGCGCCAGCATCGACTGCGCGAAGGTCACGTCATCAAACACCGCATCGATGCGGCCCGCCTGCAGATCGAGAATCGCATCCGCCGAAGCGGTGTATTCGCGCACGTCGGCCACATCTTTGAAGTATTTATCGATAAATGGCGTATACACGGTGCCGGAGGCAATACCGATGGTTTTGCCCTTGAGCGCCGCCTTCAGCGGGGCGATGGCCGCATTGATGGCAGCCTCGTCGTCGTGCAGTTTGATGATGTTCTTATCGGCTGGCAGCAGCGGGTTATCTTTGCTGGTGATGAAGGTCGCCGGCGTTGACGCGTACGGCGTGGTGAAGTTGACCACTTTTTTCCGGTCCGGCGTAATCACAATCGCATCCATGATGACGTCATATTTCCCGGCGTTCAGTCCGGCAATCATCCCGTCCCAGTTCTGCACCACCAGCTTGCACTGAATGCTCATGCGTTTGCAGAGATCTTCCATCAGTTCAGGTTCGAAGCCGCCCAGCTTGCCGCCCGGCAGCGTCAGGTTCCACGGCTCATAGCTGCCTTCAGTGGCGATGGTGATGGATTTCCACTCTTTAGCCTCGGCAGCCACGCCGGCCAGCATCAGGCTGGCAAACAGCGTGGTAAGGCACAAACGGCGAAACGGGGCACGGTGTGTCATACGTCTTCTCCTGGTGGTTAACAAATCTGGCTGTCTCTGTTGGCTGATACAGCGCAAATGACATTTCATGTATATACAAGTTAGCTTGCGGCAGATCATTGTCGGCATAAGCTTTTTGTGAGCCAGCCAGAATAAATAGTCATCATTGCCGCGCGGTCTTTACTTGTACATACAAGCTAGCAAGGGCTGTGCCAGATCGGCAAAGACGGTAAACGGAGGGGATCGGCGTCAGGCGGAACGCGTCGTGCACACTTACAGGGCAGGGGTTGCACAGCATTGGGGAGTGAGGCAGCGGTTGTACATCCGCCACATAAGAAACGGGGTCACCGTGATGGCGACCCGCATCAATTAAACGGCTTTCCCCGCCTGCAGAAACGCCTGCAGCAGCGGCTTCAGCACTTGCTGCAACCGCGTGGCGCGATCCTGCTGCCAGGCAAACGGCGGCGCCTCATCCATGTAATTCAGCTGCGCCAGCTCCAGCTGCACCGCCTGCACGCCCTGCGCTGGCTGGCCGTAAGCGCGCGTGATGTAGCCGCCTTTGAAGCGTCCATTCACCACCCAGCTGTAGTCGCTTTGCGCGGCGCACACCTGCTCAATCGCCGCGATGCTGGCCGCCGAACAGCTGGCGCCATCGTTGGTGCCGATGTTCAGGTCCGGCAGCTGGCCGTCGAACAGGCGCGGAATCACCGAAGCGATGGAGTGCGCATCAAACAGCAGCGCATAGCCATGTTCGGCTTTTAACCGCGCCAGCTCCTGCTGAATCTGCTGATGATAGGGCTGCCAGATAGTCTCGAGATAGCGCTGGCGCGCCGCGCTGTCCGGCGTCATGCCGGGTTTGAAGGTCGGCGTGCCATCAAACAGCGTCTCCGGATAGAGCCCGGTGGTGGCCGTGCTGTACAGCGGCTGGTTGTCCGGCGGACGGTTGAGATCGATCACGAAGCGCGAGTAGTGACCGATTAGCACGCTGGCACCGAGGTCGCGCACAAAGTCGTACAGCAGCGGAATATGCCAGTCGGTATCCGGCAGGCCGCGCGCGGCCTCGCTCAGCCCGGCGTCAACCTCCGGCGTCAGTTGGGTACCGGCATGCGGAATACTGACCAGCAGCGGCAGCTTACCGGCGGTGAAATGAAAAGGGGTCATTGCGCTTCTCCACGATAGATAACCTGGCACGGCAGTTCGCCGCCCAGCCAGTAAACCAGCTCAGCCGGGCGAGCCAGCGGCCAGTGGACAAAATTGGCTACTTTGCCTGGCTCCAGCGAGCCGTGCGTGGCCTGCAGGCCAAGCGCCTTCGCGCCCCACAGCGTGACGCCGGCCAGCGCTTCCTCCGGCGTCAGGCCAAACAGCGTACAGCCCATGTTCAGCATCAGCCGCAGCGACAGCGCCGGTGACGTGCCCGGATTGGCATCGCTGGCCAGCGCCATCGGCACGCCGTGCTGGCGGAACAGTTCGACCGGCGGACGCTGCGTCTCGCGCAGCAGGTAGAACGCTCCGGGCAGCAGTACTGCCACCGTGCCATGCTCCGCCATCGCGCGGGCATCCTGTTCGGTGGCATACTCGAGGTGATCGGCAGAGAGCGCACCATAGCGCGCCGCCAGTGCGGCACCGCCGAGTGCCGACAGCTGTTCAGCGTGCAGCTTCACCGGCAGGCCGAGCGCTTTGGCGGCATCAAATACCGCGCTCACCTGCTGCGGTGACAGCGCCAGGTGTTCGCAAAACGCGTCGACCGCATCTGCCAGCCCCTCCGCTTTCACCCGCGGCAACAGGCGCTGACAGATAATATCGATCCAGCCCTGCGGGTTATCCCTGAACTCTGGCGGGAAGCCGTGCGCTGCCAGGCAGGTGGCCTGCACATCGGCAGGCACCGACTGCGCCAGCTCGCGGATAGCGCGCAGCAGAGTGAGCTCGCTCTCCTCGTCCAGCCCGTAGCCGGATTTAATCTCCACCGTGGTCACGCCTTCGGCCAGCAGGCGATCGAGCCGCCAGCGCGCTGACGCCACCAGCTGCTGCTGACTGGCCGCGCGCGTGGCGCGCACCGTCGACAGGATGCCGCCGCCCTGCGCGGCGATCTCCGCGTAGCTCACGCCGTTGAGCCGCTGTTCGAACTCCTGGCTGCGATCGCCGCCAAACACCAGATGCGTGTGGCAATCCACCAGACCGGGCGTGATGATGCCGCCGTCAAACTGCTGCTGCCGGCGCGGGGCAAAGTCCGGTAAGGCACTGCGCGGGCCGACCCACACCAGCTCGCCGTTATCCACCGCCACGGCGCCATCCTCAATCAGGTTATAGCGACCGTCACGCATGGTGACCACATCGGCCCCCAGCCACAGGCTGTCGATCTGTTTACTTGCCATCCCACTCCCCTTTTGTCTGGCGATTTACACTGCGCCTCAAAGTATGTATATGTATATACAACTTTCCGCCATTGAGGATCAACCATGGCAGTTTATTTTGCCCCACGCGCACGGCTGGCCGACGGCTGGCAGGAAAACGTGCTGATCGCAACCGACGATCAGGGATTTATTTGCGCCCTTACCGCCGACAGTACGCCCGGTGACGCCGTGCGCCTGGCCGGCCCGGTGATTCCAGCGATGGCCAACCTGCATTCCCATGCCTTCCAGCGCGCCATGGCCGGGCTGGCGGAAGTGGCAGGCGATCCGCAGGACAGCTTCTGGACGTGGCGCGATCTGATGTACCGCATGGTGCAGCGCCTGTCGCCTGAGCAGGTCGGTGCCATCGCCACCCATCTCTACATTGATATGCTAAAGGGCGGCTACAGCCAGGTGGCGGAATTTCACTATCTGCATCACGATCCGCACGGCCAGCCGTATGCCGACGATGCGATGCTGCAACAGCTGATGCAGGCAGCGCACACCGCCGGTATCGGCCAGACGCTGCTGCCGGTGCTGTACAGCTACAGCGGCTTCGGTGCGCAACCGGCCAGCGACGGTCAGCGACGCTTCATTCAGCACACCGATGCCTATCTGCAACAGCAGCAGCGCGTCGCGCAGTGGAGCGCGCAGCAGCCGCTGATCAACCACGGCCTGTGCTTCCACTCGCTGCGCGCGGTGAGCGAAGCCCAGATGCATGAGGTGCTGGCCGCCAGCGCTGCGCATCTGCCGGTGCACATTCACGTTGCCGAGCAGGAAAAAGAGGTTAATGACAGTCTGGCATGGAGCGGCGAACGGCCGGTGGCGTGGCTGTATAACCGCTTTGCCGTTGATGCACGCTGGTGCCTGATTCACGCCACCCATCTCGATCAGCAGGAGATCGCGCGCATGGCGGACAGCGGCGCGATTGCCGGTCTGTGTCCCACCACCGAGGCCAATCTCGGCGACGGCATCTTCCCGGCGGTGGAGTACATCGGGCGCGGCGGACGCTGGGGCATTGGCTCTGACAGCCACGTTTCGCTCAGTGCGCTGGAGGAGCTGCGCTGGCTGGAGTATGGCCAGCGGCTGCGCGATCGTCGCCGCAACCGCATCACGCTAACCGATCAACCCTCGGTCGGCGATCTGCTGTGGCAGCAGGCGGCGCAGGGCGGCGCGCAGGCCTGTGGCATTGCCAGCGGTGAGCTGGCGGTGGGCAAACGCGCCGACTGGCTGGTGCTGGAGGAGGATGCGTTGCTGGCCAGCGTCAGCTCCGCCGCGCTGATCAATCGCTGGCTGTTTGCCGGCAGCAGCCAGCAAATTCGAGACGTGTTTGTTGCCGGACAGGCGGTGATTCAGCAGGGCCACCACGCGGCGGAAGAAGCGGCCGCCGCTGGCTTCGCCCGGGCAATGCGGGCGCTGCAATGATCGCGCGCTTTGACTACGCGCAGCTGCCGGTCAGCCGCTGGCGCAACGGCGGCGGGGAGACGCGCGAAATTATCAGCTATCCGCCGGGCGCAGCGCAGTTCGAGTGGCGCGCCAGCATCGCCACCATCGACGCCGACGGGCCATTCTCGCCCTTCCCCGGTGTCGATCGGGTGATCACTTTGCTGCATGGCGATAGCGTGCTGCTGCGCTGTGAACAGGCCGAACAGACGTTACTGCCCCATCAGCCGTGGGCCTTTCCCGGCGAATGGGCGATAGAGGCGCAGGTCAGCGGCAGCTGTCAGGACTTCAATATCATGACGCGGCGCGACGCATGGCGCGCGGCGGTAAGCGTGGAGCAGCTGGCGGTCAGCAGCCTGCATGGCGTGGCGTATGTGCTGGCCGGTACATGGCGCAGCAGTGCGGGCGAGACGCTGCAGGCGCAGCAGGGGATGTGGTGGCTGCAGGAGCAGCAGCAGCTGGTGCCGCAAACGGCAGAGGCCAGCCTGCTGTTTATCGCGCTTAGCCGTGTCCCCTGAAGCGGCCCAGCAATTTGTAGCGTGAGCCTGGGTAGAGCAGGCGCGCATAGGTGACGATTTTGTTGTCGCTCCACGTCTGGCGGCGGATAAGCAGGCACGGCTCGTGCTCGTCCAGCGCCAGATGCTTACGCTGGCGCAAATCCGGCAGTACCGCTTCAACGATATGCTCACCGGCGGTCAGCGGGGCGACGCGCATCAGATAGGTGTACGGCGTCAGGCTGTGGTAATCCTGGCTGAGGTAGTCAGGCGCGACCAGCGGATTGACCAGACGATCTTCCAGCTGCACCGGCAGCTCATTTTCATAGTGCACGATCAGCGAATGATACAGCGTCTGGCCGGTGGAGAGTCCCAGCACCGCCGCCTGTTCCGGATCGGCCTTCATCTGACCTATCGAGAGAATTTTGCAGCTGTGCGTATGGCCGCGCTGGGCAATTTCATCGGCGATGTTATGCACTTCCAGCATTGCGGTGTAGCCCTTCATCTCCGCGACAAAGGTCCCGACGCCCTGCATGCGCACCAGAAACCCTTCGCTGGTGAGTTCGCGCAGCGCACGGTTGATGGTCATGCGGCTGACGCCCAGTTCATTGACCAGCTCGCTCTCCGACGGCACCCGCTGGTTGGCTTTCCAGTGACCTTCGCGGATCTGGCTGACGATTGCCTGCTTAACGCGCTGGTAAATGGGCGCGGGTTCATCCCCCATCGCTGCCGCCAGCTGTGCGATTGCCGTTTGCTCCGCCATTTCCTGTTCCTTTTCCGAATGATGTGTGAAGTTTACTGTCTCGCCGCCTAAATGTATATACATCCAATGGTGCATAGCCTGCCTGCGTGGTGCAGCTTCCGCCCGCTTTTGGTGCAGCGTACCAGGCTGGAGGTTGCCGCGCCCGCATTGCGGCACGTTTCACAGAATACGATCAATCTGGCACAGCGCTTGCTACTTGTATAGACAAGATTAGACACTTATGCTTCACTCACAACACTTATAGCGCCCCTGGCGGATGCCATCGCAACTTACGCTCCGCCACAACGTGGCAGATCACTTGTATAGACAGGAGTAGACTATGTCAGGTTCGGTTCAGGCAATTCGCCTCGTTCCCGGTGAAGTGGACCTCGCCACCTTACGCCGTATTTATCAGGAGAAGGTGACCCTGCAGCTGGCAGAGGAAGCGCGGGCGGATATTGACCGCGCCCGTGAAACCGTCGAGGCCATCGTCGCCTCGGGCAAGGTGGTGTACGGCATCAACACCGGCTTCGGCAAGCTGGCACAAACGCAGATTCCCGCCGAACGCCTGGCGGAACTGCAGCGTAACCTGGTGCTGTCACACAGCGTCGGCCTCGGCGATCTGCTGCCGGACAACGTCACCCGCCTGGTAGTCGCCAGCAAAATCATCAGCCTGGCACGCGGCCACTCGGGCATCCGCAGGGAACTGATTGACGCGCTGCTGGCGCTGTTCAACGGCGGCGTGATGCCGTGCATCCCGGCGAAGGGATCGGTTGGCGCATCCGGCGATCTGGCGCCGCTGGCGCATCTCTCCCTGATGCTGCTCGGTGAAGGTCAGGTGCGCATTGACGGCCAGCTGGTGCCCGCCAGCGAAGGCCTGGCCCGCGTCGGCCTGCAGCCGATTGTGCTGGGGCCAAAAGAGGGTCTGGCGTTGCTCAACGGCACCCAGGTCTCTACCGCGCTGGCGCTGCGTGGGCTGTTTGAAGCCGAAAATCTGTTTGCCGCCGGGCTGATGGCCGGCGCGCTGTCGCTTGAAGCGATCAAAGGCTCGGTTAAACCGTTTGATGCGCGCATCCATCAGGCGCGCGGCCAGCACGGGCAGATTGCCGTCGCCGCTGCGGTGGCGACGCTGCTCGAAGGCAGCGAAATTCTCAGTTCGCACAGCAACTGCGGACGCGTGCAGGATCCCTATTCGATCCGCTGCGTACCGCAGGTGATGGGCGCCTGTCTCGATAACCTCAGCCACGCCGCGCGCGTGCTGCAGATTGAAGCCAACGCCGCTTCTGACAACCCGCTGGTCTTCAGCGACAGCGGCGACGTGATCTCCGGCGGTAACTTCCACGCCGAGCCGGTAGCCTTTGCCGCCGACATCATCGCGCTGGCGATTGCCGAAGTCGGTGCTATATCCGAACGCCGCCTGGCGCTGCTGCTCGACACCGGCCTCTCCGGCCTGCCGCCCTTCCTGGTGCGCGACGGCGGTGTGAACTCGGGCTTCATGATTGCGCAGGTTACCGCTGCCGCGCTGGCCTCGGAGAACAAATCGCTGGCGCACCCGGGCAGCGTCGACAGCCTGCCGACCTCAGCCAATCAGGAAGATCACGTATCGATGGCCACCTACGCGGCACGCCGCCTGGGCGAGATGTGCTTCAACACTGCTGCCGTGGTCGGCATTGAAGCGATGGCAGCGGCGCAGGGCATCGACTTCCACCGCCCGCTGCAAAGCTCTGCCGCGATCGAACAGGAGATGAGCCGCATTCGTGCGCAGGTCGCCTTCCTCGATCAGGACCGTTTACTGGCGCCGGACATTGATGCCATGCGCCTGTGGGCCAGCAGTTATGTCTGGCCTGAAACCCTTACTGCGCTGCTGCCAAGCCAGCGTTCTACTGCTAATTAAGGAACCGATGATGAGCGAAACTTTGACTCAGGCTGTTGCCCGTGAAATCCGTGCGCCGCGCGGTAATGAACTGCACTGCGCCAACTGGCTGATTGAAGCGGCATACCGCATGATTCAGAACAACCTCGATCCTGACGTGGCCGAACGCCCGGAGGATCTGGTGGTGTATGGCGGAATCGGCAAAGCCGCGCGCAACTGGGCGTGCTTTGAGCAGATTCTGCGCTCGCTGCGCGCGCTGCAGCCGGAAGAGACGCTGCTGATCCAGTCCGGCAAGCCGGTCGGTGTGTTCCGCACCCATGCCGATGCACCGCGCGTACTGCTGGCCAACTCCAACCTGGTGCCGCACTGGGCGACGTGGGATCACTTCCACGAGCTGGATAAGGCCGGGCTGATGATGTATGGCCAGATGACCGCCGGTTCATGGATCTATATCGGCGCGCAGGGCATCGTGCAGGGTACCTTTGAAACCTTCGCCGAAGCCGGTCGCCAGCACTACAACAGTGACCTGACCGGCCGCTGGATCCTCACCGCCGGTCTGGGCGGCATGGGCGGCGCGCAGCCGCTGGCGGGCGTCCTGGCCGGTGCCTGCGTGCTGGCGATTGAGTGCCAGGAGTCGCGCATCGATTTCCGTCTGCGCACCCGCTACCTCGACCATAAAGCCTACAGCCTGGATGAGGCGCTGGCGCTGATCAAAGACGCCACCGAAGCCGGCCAGGCGATCTCCGTGGGCCTGCTGGGCAACGCGGCCGAGCTGGTCCCGGAACTGGTGCAGCGCGCGAAAGCGGGCGGCATGAAGCCTGACATCGTGACCGATCAGACCTCCGCGCACGACCCGATCAATGGCTATCTGCCGGTGGGCTGGGACGTGGCGCGCTGGGAAACCGAGCGCGTCAGCAATCCGAAAGCGGTAGAGAAAGCGGCACGCGCTTCCATGGCGCAGCACGTGCAGGCGATGCTCGACTTCCACCACATGGGTGTGCCGACCGTGGATTACGGCAACAACATTCGTCAGGTGGCGCTGGATGAAGGGGTGAAAAACGCCTTTGATTTCCCGGGCTTCGTGCCGGCGTATATTCGTCCGCTGTTCTGCGAAGGCAAAGGCCCGTTCCGCTGGGTGGCGCTCTCGGGCGATGCGGAAGATATCTATAAAACCGACGCCAAACTGAAAGAGCTGTTCCCGGATCACAAAAACCTGCACCGCTGGCTGGATATGGCGCAGGAGCGCATCGCCTTCCAGGGCCTGCCGGCGCGTATTTGCTGGCTGGGGCTGGGCGAGCGTCATAAAGCGGCGCTGGCATTCAATGAGATGGTGCGCAACGGCGAGCTGAAAGCGCCGATCGTGATTGGTCGTGACCACCTCGACTGCGGCTCGGTGGCGTCACCTAACCGTGAAACCGAGGCGATGAAGGATGGCTCGGATGCGGTGTCAGACTGGCCGCTGCTGAACGCGCTGCTGAACACCGCCGGCGGGGCCACCTGGGTGAGCCTGCACCACGGCGGCGGCGTCGGTATGGGCTTCTCGCAGCATTCCGGGGTGGTGATCGTCTGTGACGGTACGGCTGAAGCGGATGCGCGCCTTGGTCGCGTGCTGTGGAACGACCCGGCCACCGGCGTGATGCGTCATGCCGATGCGGGTTACGAGCTGGCGCAGACCTGCGCAGAGCAGCACGGTCTCAATTTGCCGATGCTGAAGTAGTTCCAGGTGCGCATCAATGCGCACCCTACGGGAAGTTACCCCGGCTGGGCAATGCCGCAATGTGCGGTCTGTTAAGCCTTAACACTGTTCGCAAAGGTTGCACTGTACAAGGTCGGCATTGATGCCGACCGCGTGCAGCGCCAGCACGGCAGCATCCCATCACGCCCTGTAGGGTCGGCATTCATGCCGACCGCGTGCAGCGCCAGCACGGCAGCATCCCATCACGCCCTGTAGGGTCGGCATTGATGCCGACCGCGTGCAGCACCAGCACGGCGGTATCCTATCGCACCCTGTAGGGTCGGCATTTATGCCGACCGCGTGCAGCGCCAGCACGGCAGCATTCCATCACGTCCTGTAGGGTGGGCATTTATGCCGACCTTGCCCCCCCCTTATGCCAATCCGCTATAGCCTATAGCCAAATTATTCCTTTCCACGATAGACGCCCCCCACGCTTACCACTACAGTGGACACTTAACTTCCCGCGTCGGAGATTGCGCAGCTGACGCTGCTGATGGAGCCTTACCTTATGAGCCTGCCTGCTGTCCTGCTGGAAAACGCCCTCACCTGGCGTCGTCAGTTACATCAACACCCTGAACTGGGTTACCAGGAGCAGCAGACCAGCGAGCTGGTAGCCCAGGTACTGACCGATGCCGGACTGCAGGTGTTTCGCGGCCTCGCCGGCACTGGCGTGATCGGCACGCTGGAAAACGGTCCCGGTCCGGTCATCGGGCTGCGCGCCGATATGGATGCCCTGCCGATTACCGAAAAAGGCGAGCCGCAGTGGAAATCGAGCCGGCCTGGCGTGATGCACGCCTGTGGTCACGATGGCCACACCGCGATATTGCTGGCCGCAGCCTGTCAGCTGGCCGCCACGCGTAATTTCAAAGGTACGGTACACTTCCTGTTTCAGCCGGCCGAAGAGAATCTCGGTGGTGCGCGCAAAATGGTGGAAGAAGGTCTGTTTCAGCGCTTCCCGATGGATGCCGTGTACGCGATGCACAACTGGCCGGGATTGCCGGTGGGATCGCTGGCGGTAAATCCGGGCGCGATGATGGCATCGCTGGATTCGTTTGAGATTACGCTGCACGGCAAAAGCTGCCATGCGGCGATGCCGGAAAGCGGTGCCGACCCGATGGTGGTCGCCGCCGAGCTGATTCTGGCGCTGCAAACCATCCCGTCGCGCCGCCTGTCACCGCTGGCGTCGGCGGTGGTCAGCGTCACCCAGATTCACGGTGGCGAGGCCATTAACGTCATTCCGGAGCAGATCACGCTGCGCGGTACGGTGCGATGTCTGCAGACCGACGTGCGCAATCGCGTGCGCGGTCTGATTGAAGATTTTGTCACCACCCTGCCGCGCCCGTTTGGCGTCAGCGGCGAGATTCACTGGTATCCCGGCTATCCGGTTACCGCCAACCATGTCGCCCCGGCGGAGCAGGTGCGTGACGTGGCGTGCCAGCTGCTGGGTGAACAGCAGGTGCACTGGCAGGTTAATCCGTCGATGGCGTCTGAAGATTTCGCCTGCATGCTGGAAGCCTGTCCCGGCGCCTATTTCTGGCTCGGCGCTGACGGTGCCACGCCTTCAGCCCCGCTGCACAATGCGAACTATGATTTCAACGATGCGCTGCTGCCGATTGGTATTACGTTCTGGCAGCAGCTGGTGGAGAGCGTACTGATTAAACGCTGATGGCGCTGCTCAGCAAGCTCCTTCAGCTGCGCAGGCGTGCACCCCCTGCGCAACCGCTGCGGTGACCGCCGTCACCGCCCAGGTTTTTCGTGCATAGCCGGCCGGGCAGCCCGGTTAAATTCCCGCCTGCTGTAACCGCGTTTCGGCATCGGCCATTGTTGCGGCTTCGCCGGTCGCCACCAGACAGCACGCCAGCTGCAGGCGCAGCGCCTGCGGCACCGCGCGTTCACCGGCCAGCACCTGACGGATCCACGCTGCGGTATCCTGGGCGCCTTTGCTCTCTGCTAACGCCAGCGCGACCTCTGGCTGCCGCTCAACCCACACTTCCGCTTCTGCGCCGGCACCGCGAATATAATTAATCGCCGGGCAGCGCTGCGGATTGGCATAGACCTCACCTTCAGTGCCGTTCAGCAGAATGGCCGGTGCATCGATATCCTGGAAGAATTTCCCCACGCGCGGCACATATTCCGGATGCGACACGCTCGCCAGCCGCAGCGCGGCGCGTTCGGCAAACGGCGTCGCCAGCTTGGCCAGCGTGTGCGCGCTGTTACGCACGCCCATGCGCCAGCGCAGCGCCAGCTGTTTAGCCATTGGCGCACATAAATCATTGATGGTAATGAATGCCAGCTCGCCAGCGTCGAGTTTCGCCTGCGCCTGTTGCGCGCTGGTCACTGGCGCAATATCCAGCGCCGCCAGCACCGCTTCGCTGGTCACGCGGGTTGGGTCGTCGCTGACGCCGTGCAGCAACACCGGAAAACCGAGCTTCACCAGCAGCAGCGCCAGCAGCGGCGTCAGGTTGCCCTGGCGACGCGCGCCGTTATAGCTGGGGATGACGATGGGCATCGGACGCTGTGCCGGGGCCTGCAGCCGCATCATGCGCTGCTGCATCGCGTGGTAGAAGCCGCGCATCTCTGCTTCCCCTTCGCCTTTGATGCGCAGCGCAATCAGCACGCCACCCAGTTCGAGATCCGGCACCTCGTCCGCCAGCATCGCGCTGTAAAGCGCCACGGCAGTGTCAAAGTCGATATCGCGTGCGTGATTCTTGCCGCGGCCAATCTCTTTAATGATCTTATTCAGTTCCATCATACTTTCCCGCTTCCAGGGCGCGCCGTCACCCGGCGGCCAACAATCGTGCATCCGGCTGTTGCCGCATACTCAGGATTTCTTGCTGCGCTTCGCCGGTTTGTCCGCTTCCGGCACCGGCGGTTGTTCAATCGGAAACACCGGCAGCGCGGCCAGCAGGCGGCTGCCGTAGGTTTTGCTCAGCAGCCGGCGATCGTAAATGATGATTTCACCAAAACACTGATGGCTGCGGATCAGACGCCCGACCTGCTGGATCAGCGTAAACGACGCGCTGGGTAAACTTTGTACTTCAAACGGGTAGCGTTTGAGACTCTTCAGCCACTCCCCTTCGGTCAAAATTACCGGACTGTCTACCGGCGGAAAAGCGATTTTATGGATGTGCACCTGCGACAGCAGATCGCCTTTCAAATCGAGCCCTTCGGCAAAGGATTGCAGGCCAACCAGAATGCTGCTTTGTCCGGCGGTCACCCGTTGCCGGTGAAGCTCCACCAGTCGTGAACGCGGCTGATCGCCCTGCACCAGCATCGACAGACGCAACTCCGGCACCAGGCTGACAAACTGCTGCATCGCACGCCCGCTGGCAAACAGCACCAGCACGCCTTTGTGCTGCTGCGCCTGCATTTGCTGGCGGAAGAAGCGCGCCATCTCAGCGATGTGCTCCTCTTCATTGGCCAGCAGCGGCTCATAGCGCATTTGCGGGATGATCAGCTTGCCCTGATCGACATGGTTAAACGGTGAGTCGAGTGCCACAAAGCGGTCGCCGGCCTTTTGGTTCAGGCCGGACATCTCCTGCAGGCGGTTAAAGCTGTTTAGCGAACGCAGCGTAGCCGAGGTCACCACCACATGCGGGATTTTGCGCCACAGCAGCTTTTCCAGCTGGTCGCTGACGCGAATCCCGGCGCAGTGAAACAGCAGATGCGCCTGGCCGTCACGAATTTCACGCGTCACCCATTTCGACACCGGCGCGTTGGACGCTTTTTCCATCGCCGCCAGCCGCCACAGTTTGCTGATGGATTCAAACCAGCCGAAGTGGCGATTGAGCTGCAGGATGGCTTTGTGCAGCCGCATGATATCGGCCTTGCCGGTCTGTTCGCCCAGCTCGTTGAGCAGCCCTTCGCTCAGGCCGCGCAGCGCATCACTCAGCTTAAACAGCCGCGCGCACAGGGTCAGCAGTTCTGGCGGCAGCTCACCGAGCACAAAGCGAAACTCGCCTGGCTGATTGTCGCGCGGCAGCAGAGGATTGAGCGCGTTGCACAGCGTCTGCAGCTGCTCGCGCATCTCATCACAGTGTCCTTTCAGACGCTCAGGATTGCTCAGCGGCGGCGGGGATTTCGGCCGGAACTGCGCCATGATGGTCTCCACCAGCCGCACAAACAGATCGAGCTGCAGGCTGCTCCAGCCCGGCGTGATCTCCGCGCTCATCTCCAGCGCATCCCGCGCCACTTCCGGCAGGTGATGCCCTTCATCCAGCACCAGCATCAGGTGTTTGGCCGGCGGCAGCACCGACTCATTCTCCATTGCCGCCATCACCAGCGCATGGTTCGCCACTACCACATCGGCCTGCTCGATTTCGCGTCGCGCCACAAAGAACGGGCATTCGCGATACCAGCGACAGTGGTGTGCCAGGCAGTTCGCTTTATCAGTGGAAAGGCGCTGCCACAGGCTGTCGTCAATCGCCACGTCGCTGTGATCGCGCAGGCCATCCCACTTATAGCTGCTGAGGTCTTTCTCCAGCCGCGCGCAGAATTTCTGCTCCTCTTTCGAACCGGTCACCGCCTGTTCGTCGAGATACAGCAGCAGATCGCCCTGCTGATCGTCCGTGGCTGCCAGTGCGGTCAGGTTGCGCGGACAGACATAGCGTCCGCGACCAAAAGCCGCGGTGAAGGTGAGGTCAGGAATGATTTTCTTTAATAGCGGCAGATCTTTGCTGAAGATCTGATCCTGCAGCGCCACGTTGGCGGTGCTGATGACTAAACGTTTCTCTTCGGCGCGGCTGACCGCAATGCCGGGAATCAGGTAGGACAGGGTTTTGCCGACGCCGGTGGGCGCCTCAATGGCCAGATGGCGCCCCTCGTCACCGGCCAGACTCTTCGCCACTTCGGCGATCATCTGGCGCTGCGGCGCGCGTGGGATAAAGTCAGGAACCTGCTGCTGCAGCGCCTTATACCATTGCGCAATCTGGCTTTTTATCGCTGCTGTCAGGGCCATAGTGAATACTGTTGGTTAAACCGGCCTGTATTTTTACACAGTATTGCCACAGCGTCAGCTTTCGCGCTCAGTTTTTCGCGCTGGATTCAGAATTTCGCGCATCGCGCGGATCAGCGGCTCGCGCGCGCGGCCGCGCCGGAAGGCGAACGAAAACGGCGCGCGAAAGTGAAAATGGTGGGGCAGCAGGCGCAGCAACTGGCCCTGCTGCTCGCGGCTGCGCGCGTAATGCTCGGGCAAAAAGCCAATATAGCGCCCGGAGAGAATCAGCGTCAGCTGCGCTTCAATGCTCTCCACCGAGGCGGTGCTATGGCGGAAACCGCGCTTGTTCAGCTCCTGCTGGTTCCAGTAGCGCCGCGTTACCATGCCGGTCTGCTGCACGCGACGCACATCCGCATCGCCCTGTGCCAGCGCATGCTGCGGACTGCAGTACAGCCACTGCTGCTCCTCGTACAGCGGCAGCGTCACCAGATTGCTGGCGCGCAGCGGAAAGTGTCCGATGGCCAGGTCGAGCCGATCTTCCAGCACCTGCTGCTGCAGTTCGTTGGGCTCGCACACGCTGAGGGTGAGAAACACCGCCGGAAAGCGCTGATTAAAACGGGCGATAACCGCCGGCAGATCCAGCGTGCTGTCGGTGACGGTGGCGTCGACCACGCCGAGCGCAAACGTGCCACCCTGCGCGCTTTTCAGCGTCTCCACCTGCGACTGCCAGCCGCTCAGGGTCGCCAGCATTTCCCGGGTATAGGCGTAGAACTGTTCGCCTTTGCTGGTCAGCGCAAAGCCTGCGCGCCCGCGCTGGCACAGGATAAAGCCCAGCTGGCCTTCCAGTTCGCTCATGTAGGCGCTGATGGCCGGCGTGGTCATGTTCAGCGCCTGCTGCGCACGCGAATAGCCCTGGTTTTCCACCACGCTGGCGAACACCTGCAGCAGTTTCAGATTGGGTAAGGTTGGCACCGCACTTCCTTCAGGGATTGCTGACAATAGTTAATGAATCGCTGAAGTGATTATCGGCTGACAGGGATTTTTTCTGCAAGCCGCTTTGGCGATGATGCAGCCATTCCCTGAAAAAGAGAGCTTTCGCTATGTCGCAACAAAATTTGCTGTTCCCGGCGCGCGTGCTGCGTGGTGCGGGTGTGATTAACCAGCTGGGGGCCATCTGCGCCGGGCTGGGCCAGCGGGCACTGCTGATTGGCGGCCAGCGCGCAATGCAGGCGGTGGCGACGCAGGTAAAGACGCAGCTCGACGCCGCTGGCGTCACGCTGCTGGCACCGGTGTGGTTTGGTGGCGAAACCTCGCTTAACCATATCGAACGGCTGGCGGCGTTAGCGGTTGAACAACAGGCAGAAGTGCTGATCGGTGCGGGCGGCGGCAAGGCGCTGGACACGGTTAAAGCGGTGGGCGCACAGCTCGGGCTGCCGGTGATAACCGTCCCGACAATTGCCGCCACCTGCGCTGCGGTGACCCCGCTGACCATTCGCTACGACGATAACGGCAACTTCTTTGATATTTTCCCGCTGCCACAGGCGCCGGCGGCGGTGATCATCGACAGTGAACTGCTGGCAGCCGCCCCTGCCCGCTGGCTGGCCGCGGGCCTCGGCGATACGCTGGCTAAATGGTATGAGTTCCGGGCGGTAAGCACGCGCCATCCGGCGCGCACCGGCAATGCGCTGTCATCGCTGGCGCACAGCCAGATCTGCTATGAGGTGATCGCGGAGCACGGTCCGGCGGCTTACGCAGCGGTGCTGCGCGGTGAGAGCGGCACTTCACTCGATCAGGTGCTGGACGCGATTTTTACCTGGGCCGGTCTGACCTCGCTGATGAGCAATGGCGCCCACGCCGCCGCTGCGCACGCCATTTACGAAGGCTTCACCTTCTGCGACAAAACGCGCGAGTTTGGTCACGGCCTGCTGGTGGGTTACGGCAATTTGTGCCTGCTGGCGCTGGAGGATCGCAGCGACGAAGAGCTGGTGGATGAGATGCGCCTGGCGCGCGACTGCGGCGTACCGTTGACGCTGGCCGAGATTGCCGCGCTGGATGAAAGCGAGCTGGCGTTGATTATACGCGAATCTGTCTACGCGCCGGATATGGCGAACATGGCCGAACCGGTCAACGAAGCGCGGTTGCGGGCAGCGATGGCGCGGATTGAAGGGCTGGCGGAACGGGTTTGATTGCGGTCGCAATGGATGTGGTAAATCCCAGGTCACCGTAAACGGCAAATCCCAGGTCACCGTAAACGGCGACCCTACGGGCCAGCGCGCGCTTTTGTAGGGTGCGCATTTATGCGCACCGTCATCATCAGGTCGCGCTGGCCTGACCGAGCGGCATTACGCCATGGCTGGCGCCCCACTTTTACCTGGTCGCCAGCATCGCCGCGACTTGCCGCACATCCGCCACGTTATCCAGCGTCAGACACAGCGTTTCCAGCTGCTGCACCTGTGCCGCCGGCAAGACGCGCGCGGCGAGGCTGCGGTATTTGGCGCGCAGCGCCGCGTCGCTCAGCGGATTCGCCGGCGATCCGGACGGCACCGCGACGTGCTGCTGCCACTGCTGGCCCTGCACCGTTTCCAGCCGGACCCACGGCTCATCATCGCGCCCCTGCTGGTGGTCAATCTCCAGCTCAATACGCGCCATCAGCGCGGCAGCTTCCGCACTCAGGCGACGGCTGTCGTCATAACTCGCCAGCTCCGCGGAGCCATACAGCGCACGCGCCGTCAGCGCATACGGCAGGCTCATTTGCGCGGCGGCGAGGCTGGTGAGCTCACGCGTGCCGCACATCTCCAGCAGGAACGGATTGAGCCCAACCACAATGCGTGCAATATCCCCGGTCGCCACCGCATGCTGCTCAAGCAGCAGACCCAGCGCATCGATCGCCGCATGCGTACCGCGACAGGCGGCGTACGGCTTGATGGAACAGCGCGCCAGTTTCCACACCTCGCCCAGTTGGGCCGTGAGCGCGGCGGGCTGTTGCGTTTCACCGGCCAGGGTTTGCAGAAAGCCGCCCCAGCGTGCCTCAAATACCGCAGCCGGTCCGCTGATGCCGCGCTGTGCCAGCAGCGCCGCCTGTACGCCCCCTTCCGCCGCGCGCGCCGCGTGCAGCTTTTTGGTGTGTGAGCCATCATGAATAAAGCCCCACAGGCCACCACTGAAGCTGGCAGCGATGCCCAGCGCCGAGGCACACTGCGCGGCCGGTAGCCGCAGTAAACAACTGACGGCGGCAGCCGCGCCAAAAACGCCACAGCTGGCAGTTGAGTGCCAGCCCGCACCGTTGTGCGCCGCATACCCCCCGCAGGCTTCCAGTACGCGGCGGCCGATGTCATAACCCACGACCATCGCGGTGAGAAATGCCCGGCCGTCGACCGGCTGCGTCGCCAGCGGCAGTGCCGCCAGCAGCGCCGGTAACACCACGGCACCGGAGTGATCGCAGCCACCGGTGTCGTCCAGTTCATACATGTGCGCCGCCACGCCGTTGAGCCACGCCGCCTGGCGCGGGGAAGCTTGCTGCGCACAGCCCCACAGCTGCGCCACGGCGCTGCCGCCCTCTTCGGCCACCAGCGCCCGGCATTCGCGCCAGATCGGGCTGTCACAGCCCGCCAGCGCCGCGCCGAGCGTATCCAGCAGATGGCGCTTCGCCTGCGCTACCAGCGGTTCCGGCAGCTGGGCAAAGCGGGTGGCCGCGATGAAGTCCGCCAGCCGATCAAGCGTGGTGTCCATGTTCGCCTCCGCTGAGCCGGGCAAACACCTCTGCCGGATGATCGGCATCGTTATCCGGCTGCGTCTGCCAGTGCGCGGCCACCTGGCCGGCAGTAGCGATCCACACCTCATGCTGCTGCAGCGTCTCCAGCAGCTGACGCAGCAGGCCAATGCGTCCGGCGGTGCCGATAATTTCCGGGTGCAGCCGCAACAGGTAGCACAGGCCGAAACGGTGAAAACCGTGGAAATCCTGCGTCAGGTTAGCCAGCGTTTCGCCATAGGGCGCGATGCGCGACTGTCCGGGTGGAATCGCCGGGCTGAGGTTGAAGGCAAAATAGGGCGCATCCTCCAGCGTGTAGTGCATGGGCAGCTCCACCAGCCGGGTGCCGGGGTGAAAATAGGGTAAATCATCACCGCGCCAGCTGGAGGACCAGCGGATGCCGTGCGTTGCCAGCGCCGCAGCAAGGCCCGGTTTCCACTGGCCGGCCGGCGTGCGAAACCCTGCAATCGGCTGGCCGGTCAGCTGCGCCAGCCGCTCGCAGCCGCGCGTTACACTGGTAATCTGCTGCGCCAGCGTCAGCGCAGAGAAGTCTTCGTGTCGCTCACCGCTGCAGGCGATCTCATGCCCGGCGGCGACGATACGCTGCAGCACCTGCGGCTGCTCTTCGGCGACGATGGCCGGCAAGCACCAGCTGGCCAGCAGCTGTTTCTCCGCCAGCAGATCCAGCAGGCGATCAACGCCGCGCAGCGTGCCATAGCGCCACACCGACAGGGTTTTATCGCGCCCGGCAACCGCAGGCGCCTGCGTCAGGATGCCGTGAATATCGTGATAGTCGATGGTAATGATGGCCGCCGATTGTTTGCCCGACGGCCAGCGTGAATGTTCAGTCATGTTGCTGCTCCTGCAAATACCACGCGGCCACCGCATCACAGCGCGCAAACCACACATCGTCGCGCGCCGTCATGTGGGCAAACAGCTGCTCCAGCAACAGCAAACGGCCAGGCTGCCCGGAAATTTTCGGGTGGAACAGCGTGGTCAGGCACAGTCCTTCGGCCATCGCGCCGTCAAATTCGCGCTGCCAGTTGTCACCGGTGTGCGCATAGCTGGCGATGCGGTCGCCGCCCTGTGGAAAATCCGGCTGGCGCGTGTAGGCCAGCGAGGCGTAATCATCCATCTCCCATTTGCCGGGAATCTCCACCAGCGGCGTATGCCCGGCGACGGCAATGCTGTACGGCCGATCGTCACCACGCATGCTGCTGGAGTAAATCACCCCGGCTTCCCGCAGAATCTGCGGCGTTTCGGCGTGCCAGTCGCCGGAAGGAGTACGAAAACCGCAGGCGCGGATACCAAGATGTTGCTGAAAGATGGCGGCAGAGCGCGCCATCACGGCGCGCTGTTCATCTGGCGTAATCGCCCAGAACGATTCGTGGCGATAACCGTGATAGGCCACTTCGTGGCCCTGTTCGATAATCGCCTGGCACTGCCGCGGCCACTGCTCCACCACCCACGCCGGCACAAAAAACGTAGCCGGTAGTTGGAAGGCGCGCAGCAGATCCAGCAGCCGACCGAGCGCGCGAAACGGCCCGTAGGCGCCAAAGGTGAAATACTCTGGTGTTGACCACAGGCTGCCATTGAGCATGGCATCGCCAGTGGGACCATCAAGATCAAACGCCAGCGCCATACAGCCACGCTTGCCCTGCGGCCAGCGCACTGCGCCCGGTTGTTGCATACGCCCGCTCCTTAGCCCTGATTCACCGTGGCTTCGGCAATGCCGTTGTCGCTCAGGCCCCATTTGCTGAGGATTTTCTGGTAGCTGCCATCGGCAATCATGGCATTGATGGCTGCCTGAATTGCCGTGGTCAGCTCACCGGCATCTTTACCCAGCGCCATGCCGGTGTACTGGAAGGAGAAGGCTTTATCCAGCGGCTTAAAGGTGCCTTTTTCCAGGTTCATGATGTACGGCAGGGTTTCGCTGCCCTGTACCGCGCCATCCAGACGACGCTGACGCAGCTGCGTGCGCGCATCGGCGGTGCCTTCCGCGCCCACCACGATAATCGCGGGTTTACCGGCCGCTTCGCAGTGCGCTTTTGACCAGGTAGCAATCTCCTGCGGGAAGGTGGTGCGGCGGCTGGTACCTACTTTTTTGCCGCACAGATCGGTGGCGCTGTTGATGTCGCTGCGCGCCGCCAGGGTGTAGAATTGCGGACCGGTTTTGAAGTAGTCGATAAAGTTAACCACCTTCTGCCGCTCTTTGGTGTCGGTCATGCCGGACATCACCAGATCGACGCGTTTGGTCACCACCGCGTTGACCATCTGTTCAAACGCGATCTCCTGCCAGTTAACCTTAACGCCGAGCTTCTCGCCAATTGCCTGGCCCAGCTCATAATCGACGCCGCTCAGCTGATTGGTGGCCGGATCTTTAAAATCCATCGGCGGGTAGTTCGGCATGATGGCGACGGTCAGCCCTTTCTCTTTGATACTGGCCGGTACGGCAATCTCCGCCCAGGCAGAGGATTGCAGCAGCAGCGCGGCACTGATGGCACTCAATAACAATTTTTTCATCTATTCACCCCGGTCACGTTAAAGAAGAATCGCGTTGATAAAGTTTTTCATCCGTGGGTTTTGCGGGTTCAGCAGAATCTCTTCCGGTGCGCCCTGCTCAATAATGCGTCCCTCATCCATAAACACCACCTGGTTGGCGACCTCACGCGCAAAGCCCATTTCGTGGGTCACCACCAGCATGGTGGTGCCTTCTTTTGCCAGCTGGCGCATCACCGCCAGCACTTCACCGACCATCTCCGGATCGAGCGCCGAAGTCGGTTCATCAAACAGCATCAGTTTGGGTTTCATCGCCAGCGCGCGGGCAATCGCCACACGCTGCTGCTGGCCGCCGGAGAGCGACTGCGGATAGTCGTGCGCTTTGTGCGCCAGTCCGACGCGATCCAGCAGCGCCATCGCCTCTTCGCTGGCCTCGCGTTTCGGCCGCAGCAGCACGCGACACGGTCCCTCAATGATGTTCTCCAGCGCGGTCTTGTGCGGAAACAGGTTGAAGCGCTGAAATACCATGCCGGTCTGCAGCCGCTGGCGCGCAATCTGTTTGTCACTCAGCGGATGCAGCTTGTTGCCGGCAATGCGATAACCCGCCAGCTCGTTGTCGACCCAGATGCCGCCCTGATCCACTTTCTCCAGCTGGTTGATACAGCGCAGAAAGGTACTTTTACCGGAACCCGACGGGCCGAGAATGCACATCACCTCGCCGTAGTTCACTTCCAGGCTGACGTCCTTCAGCGCGTGGAACTGATCGAAATATTTGTTCACCTTGACGGCGCGCACGATGTTTCTCATCTCTCACTCCCGGTTACTGGCGACGACGATGGCCGCGTGAGAAGTAGCGTTCCAGCTGGCTCTGCCCGAACGACAGCAGCGTCACGATAATCAGGTACCAGATGCCCGCCACAAACAGCAGCTCCATCACGCGCGCGTTGGCGAAGTAGATGGTTTGCGCGTTGTACAGCAGCTCGGAGTACTGAATCATGCTGGCCAGACTGGTGGTTTTGATCATGCTGATGAACTCATTGCCGACCGGCGGCAGAATCACCCGCATCGCCTGCGGCAGAATGATGCGCTGCAGCGCCTGCAAACGCGGCATGCCGATGGCTTTGGCGGCTTCATACTGTCCGGTATCTACCGATAACAGCCCGGCGCGCACCACTTCTGAGGTGTACGCGCCCTGATTGATGCTCAGGCCAAGCAGCGCGGCGAGAAACGGCGTCATCACCGTGACGGTTTGCACGCTGAACAGACCGGGAATGCTGATGGTGGGAAACACCAGCGCCAGGTTGAACCACAGCAGCAGTTGCAGAATCAGCGGCGTGCCGCGAAAGATCCACGCATAGCCCACCGCGATATAGTGCAGCACCGGATTGGGCGACATGTACATGATGGCGGTGATGACGCCAAACAGGATGCCCAGCGCCATCGCCAGCACCGACATAATCAGCGTGTTAACCACGCCGTTAAGGATCGCCTGCGCGGTGAAGAACTGGCCGACGAACGACCACTCAATATTGCCGTGCGCAAAGGCGTTAACCAGCAGCGCCAGCAGCACGAGGATCACTGCCGATGCGGTGATGCGGCCATAATAGCGGCGCGGTACCACCTGATAGCGATCGAGATCGTAATGGGGCTGGACGCGGCCATTGTTGACCGATGGTTCAACCGGTGTGGTGTGTGACATAAGCTCTCCTCAGGCGCGCGGTCCGGCGTAATCATCGGCCCAGCGCTGCTGGTCCTGCATCAGGGTTTGCAGACGGGCCAGCTGCTCGCGCACCCGTGCCGGCGCGGTGCCGCCGTAGCCGCTGCGAGCTGCCAGCGCCGCTTCCAGCGTTAACGCCTGACGCACCTCGGGCGTGAGCCGTACATCGACGCCGTGCAGCTGCGCATCGCTGAGATCGGCCAGGCCGCAGTTTTCGCGTTCACACAGCTGCACCAGCTGGCCGGTAATCTCGTGCGCCTCGCGGAATGGCACGCCGCGCATTGCCAGCCAGTCGGCCACTTCGGTCGCCAGCGTAAAGCCATCCGGCGCCTGCTTGCGCATCACCTCAGTATTGAATTTCAGCGTCGCCATCATGCCGGCCATGGCAGGCAGCACCATCAGCAGCGTGTCGACCGCATCAATCACGTTACGTTTGTCGTCGCTGAGATCGCGGTTGTAAGAGAGCGGCATGGCTTTCATGGTGGTCAGCAGCGCCATCAGGTTACCGACCAGCCGGCCGCTGCGGCCGCGCGTCAGCTCGGCAATGTCCGGATTTTTCTTCTGCGGCATGATCGAACTGCCGGTGGCGTAACTGTCGTGCAGCTCCACCCAGCGGAACTGCCTTGACGCCCACAGGCACACCTCTTCACACAGCCGGGACAGGTTGATGCCGATCATGCTGGTGACGAACAGGAATTCCGCGGCGTAGTCGCGGCTGGCGACCGCATCGATCGAGTTTTCACACGGCGCCAGATAAGCGAGATCGGCTGCGGCCAGCTGTGGCTGACGCGCAATCGCCGAACCGGCCATCGCCGCCGCGCCCAGCGGACAGCGCGCGCTGCGGCGATCCCAGTCCTGCATACGCTCGATGTCACGCGCGAAGGATTGGGCATGCGCCAGCAGCTGATGGCTAAACACAATCGGCTGCGCCTGTTGCAGATGGGTGAAGCCGGGCGCGACGCTGTCAGTGTGTTGCGCGGCCTGCGTCACCAGCGCCTGCTGCAACTGCAACAGCGCGCTCACCAGCTTGCGGCCGTTATCCCGCAGGTAGAGACGCAGATCGTTGACGGTCTGATCGTTGCGTGAACGGCCGGCACGCAGCTTGCCGCCCAGCGCGCCAAGGCGTTCTGTCAGCGCGCGTTCGATGAAGGTATGCACGTCTTCATCGGCGGCAATCGGCTGCAGCTGGCCAGCGCGATAATCGGCGTCCAGCGCGTCAATCGCCGCCAGCATGGTATCCAGCTCGTCAGCACTCAATAGCCCGGCACGCGCCAGCTCGCGCGCATGGGCGCGGCAACCGGCGAGGTCATACGGCGCCAGCGCAAAGTAATAATCCGGGCTACGCGACAGCGCGGTTAAACTGGCTGCCGGAGCCGCTTTAAAACGTGCGCCCCATAACAGTTCGGCATTCTCAGACATGCTATTTCCCTCACAAATCAGCCGCAGCAATATGAAAAAGTTTGGATTCAGCCGGCAGCGATAATAAAAACTTATTTTATTGCCACGCTGGCAAATAGGTGGTATTTCAGATTCACTGTACTTTCACCGCAATTATTCCGGAGTTGAATAGCAAAAATGGAAAGTAAAGTTTCCCAGTCTGGAAACAATGCGAATAATCGCGGCGATAATGCGGTTCTGGCGCTGAGTAATATCGACTTAAAATTGCTGCGGGTATTTAAATGCGTGGTGGAAGCCGGCGGATTAACCGCCGCCAGTCACGAATTAAATATTGGCCTGGCGGCGATCAGTAAACAGGTTTCTGATCTGGAGATTCGGCTGGGCATGACGCTGTGCAGCCGCGGCCGTGAAGGTTTTGAGCTGACGCAGTACGGCATCAATGTTTATCAGGCCACGCTGGAGCTGTTCGTATCGCTCAACCTGTTTCGCGAGCGGCTGCACAACAGTCGCAACGAGCTGCTGGGCGACATCGCGATTTGCGTGGTGGATAACACCATTAGCGATCCGCACTCGCCGGTCACCAGTGCGGTGCAACAGCTGCACCAGAAAGCGCCAAAGGTGCAGATTCGTCTGCAGACCGCACAGCTGGATGATATTGAACGCGGCATAAGCGAAGGGCGTTTTCATTGCGGCATTGCGCCCGTGTATGAAATGAAAAATGAGTTTGATTACTTCGAACTTTATAAAGAATACGCAAAATTATATTGCGCTGCGTCACATCCTCTCTATTGCGGATCTTGCGATAAAAATATTTCGGTGGACGTATTACGTCAGCAGAAAATTATTAATCATTTATATGTTACCCCACGCGATGAACGCCGCCTGATTCCGGTGCAGGAGAGCGGTGTGCAGGCGGTGCAGGTGGAATCGGTGGCCATGCTGATTTTAACCGGTCACTTTATTGGGTATTTACCGGAACATTATGCCGCTCCGTTTATTGCCCGCGGACAATTGTGTGAGCTGGGCGATGACACGCTGCGGCGCGAAACGGCATTTTGTCTGGTGATGAAGAAAGGCCGGAAAATAAATCCTATCATCCGGCTGTTTATGCAGGCGCTGGGGTTGAGCGATGCGGCGGCGGCGCACTGATTTGGTGCGTGTGACCGGGTTTCTGCTGGCACGGGATGGGAAAGTGTACGCTGATGCCCTCACCCCGGCCCTCTCCCACCGGGAGAGGGAGACGCAGCCTGCGGACAAGGGAGAGGCAGCCTGCGGACAAGGGAGAGGCGGCGTCCGGTAACAGCAACCAGAACGCTTACGTCAGCCGCTTATACATCACCGTGGTAGCATCCAGCTCGCCGGCCGTGGATTCGGCATAGCACGGAATCGAACCCGCCACCTGCCAGCCGAGCGAAAGATAGAGCGCGCTGGCAACATCGCTGCTGCGCGTATCCAGCACCAGCAGCGTTTTCCCCTGCTGCTGCGCCAGCTGTTCGGCACGTAACATCAGACGGCGCGCAATGCCCTGACGTCGCGCACGCGGATGCACCAGCAGCTTGCTGATCTCCGCACGATGGCGGCCGTTGGGCATACTGCTGAAGCCCAGCATCACCGTGGCCACTATCTCGCCCGCTTGCCAGGCCACCAGCAGCTGATTATCGCCGCTCGCCAGGCTGTAAATTTTGTCCTGCCAGAAACGCGCCATCACTGCGCGATCGTCCGCGTCAATGAAGCCGACGCTGGCACCGTCTGCCACGCAGCCGTGCAGCACTTCACACAATGACGCCAGCAGCGGCTGCGCCTGGGTAGCGCTGAGAGAGTCGATTTCAATCATGGTTTGCACACCACCAGAATGTAGCGCGCGCCGCCTTCGGCATGCGCCTGAAAAGAGGAACGTCCGCTGAGGTGGAAGCGCAGGCAATCGCCGGCCTGTAGCGTCCAGCTCTGCGTCTCCATGGTGATGGTCAGCTCGCCCGACTGCAGCCAGATGTGCTGTTCCAGCCCCTGTACCGGTGGCGCATCATAATCAATGCGCGCGCCCGGACGCAGCACGCCCTCCACCAGCTCCGCTTTAAACTGACTGGCCGGCGGCGAGACGTTGCGCCGCTGGAAGCCGCTGAGCGTGTCCTGCCAGACTGGCTGCTGCTCCGCTTTCAGCAGCAGCGCCGCTTCTTCTTCTACTTCGCTGAGCAGTCGCGACATGGTTAAACCGTAGGCCACGCACAAGCGATTAAGCAAAGCGGCGGTAGGGCTGGTCTCGGCGCGCTCAATGCGCGACAATGATGCCCGGCTAATGCCGGTTGCCAGAGCCAGTTCATCCAGCGACCAGCCGCGCTGCAGGCGTAATTCCGCCAGACGTGCCGCAAGCCGATCTTCCGTATTTAGAGCAGACATCTTTAACCTCTCATTTTCGGGAAATTAATCTCATATAAGAGATAAAGCCCGAAATCGTGCAGTGGGTCAAGTTGTACAATAAAATAATCATTGTACAAGCTCACTCTGGCGGTTAAGGTGTTGTTATGCAGGTCAGAATTTTAGAGGATGCCATGGCCTTATACAGTATCGGTGATGTTGCCGAGCGCTGTGGAATTAACCCGGTAACCCTGCGCGCCTGGCAGCGTCGTTATGGATTGTTAAAGCCGCAGCGCACTGAGGGTGGTCATCGACAATTTGATGATGAAGATGTTCAGCGGATCGAAGAGATCAAACGCTGGATAGAGAGCGGTGTGCCTGTTGGCAAAGTCAAAGCCCTGCTTGAAGGAGAGACCTTCAACGTGCATGACGGCTGGACGGCGCTGCAGGAAGAGCTGATGAGCGTGCTGCGCCACGTGCGCGCCTCCAAACTGCGCACCAAAATCGCCACCATTGGCCGTGAACACCCGGTCGATGCGCTGATTGACCACGTTTTTGTACCGGTACGCCAGCGTCTCGGGCTGGATCAAAATACCGCCCGCACCATGTGCAGTCTGCTGGACGGCGCGCTGATTGATTATGTCGCGTTCTGTCTGGCAGGCGCGCGTAAAAAAGCCGGCAAAGATGCCTTAATGATTGGCTGGGGCGTAGAAGATCGCACCCGCATCTGGCTGGAAGCCTGGCGCTTAGCGCAGCAGGGCTGGCGCATTGATGTGCTGGCGGAACCGCTGGATATGCCGCGTCCGGAGCTGTTTCCCGGCCAGCATCTGTTTATCTGGACCGGTAAAAAGCCGACGCGCCGCCAGCTGGAGCAGTTTGAACACTGGCAGGCTCAGGGCTTCTCGATTCACGTCCACGAACCGACCTGAAAAATCGCACATGCGGCCTTTGCCTTACCGCATGTGCGCGTTATCATGCCGCACTTCATGACTTTTCTCAGGTTTACCTATGAACTGGAATAAAATTCTCATTGGCACCCTGTTTGCCATCATGGCGATTGGCGGCATGGGCGGCATGATGTTGGTTGGCTACAGCCTTATTCTGCATACCCACTGAGTGCGTGCTGCAACCGCTCCAGCAGCCGGTCGCAGATCAGCGCCAGCAGCGCCACCAGCAGCGCGCCCTGAATCACATAAGCGGTATTGAAGCCGCTCAGACCGATAATCACCGGCGAACCCAGACTCTCCGCTCCGACGGTTGAGGCGATGGTCGCGGTGCCGATGTTGATCATCACTGAGGTGCGCACGCCCGCCATAATCACCGGTGCCGCCAGCGCCAGCTCTATCTGCCACAGACGCCGCCACGGTCCCATTCCCAGACCGACGGCGATCTCACGGCTGCTGGCCGGAACGCTGTCCAGTCCCGCCAGCGTGCCCTGCAGAATTGGCAACAGCCCATACAAAAACAGCGCCATCACCGCCGGCGCAGCGCCAAAGCCCATGACCGGCACGGCAATCGCCAGCACCGCCACCGGCGGAAAGGTCTGACCGGCAGCCGCCAGCGTCTCCAGCAGCGGGCGGAACGCCCTGCCGCCGTGACGGGTAGCGAAGACCGCACAGCCAACGCCCACCACAATCGCCAGCGCGCTGCCGCTGATCACCAGCAGCAGATGGGCCAGCGCCAGCTGCCAGAAACTCTCCTGCTGGTACAGCGGACGCTCCAGCTGCGGAAACCAGTGCGCAAACAGCGGCGCACTGTGCGGTAACCCCCACAGCAACAGCAGAAATACCCCCAGCAGCCAGTAGAGCGGATCGCGCAGCACTCGCATCAGCCCGCCTCCTGCTGTCGCAGCAAATCGCTAAAATGCAGGACGCCCAGCGGCTGCTGATGCTGATCGACAACCGGTAATTTGTCGGTGCGGCGCGCAATAAACTGCGACAGCGCCTCGCGCAGCGTCAGCCCGGCGGCGATCGGTTCCGCCTCCAGCCACTCACCGCGCCGCGCCGCACTGCCGGCCCGCCCCAGCGCCAGCAGACGCACGCCCAGCTCGCTGCGGCCAAAGAACTGGCGCGCGAAATCACTGGCAGGCTGCGTCAGCAGGTCAATCGGCCGTCCCTGCTGCACAATCTCTCCGCCGTCCATCAGCACCAGCTGATCGGCGAGGGTTAACGCTTCGTCGATATCGTGCGTCACCAGCACCACGGTGCGCCCCGACAGCTGCTGAATGCGCAGCATCTCCTGCTGCAGCGCCTGCCGGTTGACCGGATCGAGCGCGCCAAACGGTTCATCCATCAGCAGCAGTTCCGGATCGGCCGCCAGCGCGCGCGCCACGCCAACACGCTGCTGCTGGCCGCCGGAGAGCTGGTGCGGATAGCGCGACGCTAGCTGACTGTCGAGATTGAGCAGCGCCAGCAGCTCCTCAACCCGTGCGGCAATTTTTTCCCGCGGCCAGCCAAGCAGCGACGGCACGGTGGCGATATTTTTGGCCACATTCCAGTGTGGAAACAGGCCGATGGACTGAATGGCATAGCCAATGCGCCGCCGCAGCGCGCGCGCATCCATCTGCTCGATCGGCTCACCGGCAAAACGGATTTCGCCGCTGTCATGCTCAACCAGCCGGTTAATCATCTTCAGCGTAGTGGATTTACCCGAGCCGGACGTGCCGATCAGCACGGTAAAACTGCCCTTCTCAATCTTTAGCGACAGGTTGCGAATCGCCTCTTTACCGGCGAACGCTTTGCTCACCTGATGAAATTCAATCATGTCCTCTCTCCAGCAGCGCCGACAGCAATCGCAGCAGCGCATCGAATATCACCGCCAGCGCCACCACCGGAATCACGCCCAGCAGCACCAGATCCAGCGCGCTGCTCAGCAGTCCCTGAAACACAATGGCGCCGAAGCCGCCGGCCCCAATCAGTGCGGCGACCACCGCCAGCCCGACGGTTTGCACCACCACCACGCGCAGTCCGGAGAGCCACACCGGCAGCGCCAGCGGCAGCTCGGCGTGCCAGAACTGCTGCCAGCCGCTCATGCCCATGCCGCGCGCGGTTTCACGCACCTCCTGCGGCACCTGCTGCAGCCCCGCGACCACGCTGCGCACCAGCGGCAGCAGTGCATACAGCACCAGCGCAATCAGCGCCGGCGCGACGCCAATCCCGCTGATACCGAGGCGCGCCAGCAGCGGAAAATGCGCCGCCAGCCCGGCCAGCGGTGCAATCAGCAGGCCAAACAACGCCACAGACGGCACGGTCTGGATCAGATTCAGCACGCTGAAGGCGGCATGTTGCCAGCGGGCACGACGCGCGATGGCAAGTCCCAGCGGCAGACCAATCAGCAAGGTGGGCAGCAGCGTGCCGCCCAGCAGCAGCAGATGCTGGCTGAACGCGGCGTTAAAGACGGCGGTGCGATTGCTGTACTCTTTCAGCAGCGACAGCGCGTCCAGCTGACCACTCAGCAGCAGTATCAGCGGCGGCAGCCACAGTTGCAGATTAAGCAGAATACGCAGCGGCGTCTGCTGGCTAAGCTGGCGAATCGCTTCGGCGGCCAGCAGCAGCGCTAATCCTGCCGCACACCATAGGCCGCTGCCCAGCGCGGTGCGCGCCAGCGGGCTGCCGCTGCGGGCCAGCTCACTGGCGGCGTGGCCGCCGATGCCAATCAGCAGGGCGAACAGTAGCTCCGCGCCCAGCAGCTGCGCCAGCGCCGCGCCGCGTCCCGGCGGCCACCATAATCCCAGCCATAGCCATAACAGCGGCAGCAACAGCAGCCAGCCCGCCGTTACCTGCCAAAGCATCAGCGGCTGTCCGGAGACCAGCCGGTTAGCCGCGTAGCTCAGCAGCGGTAGCGCTCCCAGCGCCAGCGTGATCAGTAGCGTCAGCACCAGCAGCACCGGCTGCTGGCGCGGTCGGTTTATCCGTGACAGCACCGCTTACAGCAACTTATTCTGCTGCAGCCACTGCTGCGCCACCTGGCTGGCGTCCTGACCGTCAACGGCGATTTGCGCGTTGAGCTGCTGCAGGGTTTTCTCATCCAGCTTGCTGAATACCGGCTGCAGCCAGTCGGCAATCTGCGGGTACTGTTGCAGCACGCTGGCGCGGATCACCGGCGCGGGCGCGTAAATCGGCTGTACGCCCTTCGGGTCGCTCAGGGTTTGCAGGCCGAGCGCCGCGACCGGGCCGTCGGTACCGTAAGCCATCGCCGCATTGACGCCGGACGTTTGCTGGGCGGCCGCTTTGATGGTAACAGCGGTGTCCCCGCCGGCCAGCGACAGCAGCTGTGACTGGCCCAGCTTGAAGTTGTAGGCTTTCTCAAACGCCGGCAGCGCATCGCTGCGCTCGATGAACTCCGCCGACGCCGCCAGCTTAAAGGTGCCGCCTTTTTTCAGGTAAGTGCTGAGATCGTCAAGGGATTTCAGGTTATTCTGCTGCGCGACATCGCCGCGCACCGCAATGGTCCAGGTGTTGTTAGCCGGTGCTGGCGTCAGCCACACCAGATGATTTTTCTCTGCATCGAGCTTTTTCACCTTCTCATAGCCCTGCTGCGCGTTTTTCCACGCCGCGTCCTTCTCATCATTGAAGAAGAACGCCCCGTTGCCGGTATATTCCGGATAGATATCCAGCTCACCGGCGGTGATTGCGCCGCGCACCACCTGCGTGGTACCGAGCTGGATTTTATTCACGGTTTTTACCCCATGCTGGTTCAGCACCTGCAGAATGATGTTGCCGAGCAGCGAACCTTCAGTATCAATCTTGGAACCTACCTTGACCGGGTCCGCTGCCTGCACGGCCCCGACACTCATCGCGAATGCGATCATCCCCAATAAACCCTGCTTAATCATGGCGCTTTCCTCAGCATTATTTTCTTTCAGTGATTATCAAGCGTAGCCTGGCGAAACGGGATGGGTGCGGTCAAGCGGCGCAATTCGTTCTTTTTCTGCTATCCGTTGCCGGTTTTATAGAACGCTTTGGTTGCACTTATAACCAAATCGAATTTTTCACATCCGTGGCGCGGCTTATGCTCATAGCCCCACTCTTTACAATAAATCACACAACATCATGTCTGACTTAACCTCTTCGGCGCACGTGGCGCTGGCAGGGAATACGCCGCAGGGCGAGACGCAGTGGATTCGCAGCGCGGCCGACGTGACGCGGCTGGTCAATAGCAGTAACGCCTCGCGCAGCAATGCGCGCATCGTCATCGCCATTGCGCTGGGCGGGGTTTTTCTCGATGCCTACGATCTCGGTGCGCTGGCCTTCGGTATTAAAGATGTCACGCGCGAATTCAATCTGACGCCCGCCGGCACTGGCATGGTGGCGTCGGCTATCACCTTTGGCGCGATTGTTGGCGCGCTGATCGGTGGCTATCTCACCGATAAAATTGGCCGCTATCGGGTCTTTATGGCCGATATGTTCTTTTTCGTGGTGGCGGCACTGGCCTGTGCCTTTGCGCCGAACGAGTACGTGCTGGCGGCGGCGCGCTTTGTAATGGGGCTCGGCGTCGGCATCGATCTGCCGGTGGCGATGGCGTTTCTGGCGGAGTTTTCCCGACTGCGCGGTCAGGGCAATAAGGCCGCCAGCGTCGCGATGTGGTGTCCCACCTGGTACGCGGCGATCAGCATCTCCTATCTGCTGGTGCTGCTGCTGTATGCGGTGCTGCCAGAGAGCCATACTGACTGGCTGTGGCGGCTAATCCTCGGCTTTGGCGCGGTACCGGCGCTGTTGATCATCGCCATCCGCAGCCGTTACATGAGCGAATCACCGATCTGGGCGGCAAATCAGGGCAACCTGCAGGGCGCAGCGGCAATCCTGCGGCGGTCATATAACATCAACGCGGAGGTCGCGCAGGATGCCGAGCTCACTGCCGCACAGCCAGTACGTAAAGCCAGCTGGCGCAACTACGGCGCGCTGCTGCAGGGCGTTTACCGCCGCCGTACGCTGCTGGCAACGATAACCTCGATTGCCTCGTCGTTCGCCTATAACGCCGTGGCCTTTGGCCTGCCGGTGATCATCTCCAGCTTCCTCGCGCAGTCGATGCTGACCACCATTCTGGTCTCGCTGGCGCTTAACCTGCTGTTTGCCTTTGTCGGGGGGCTACTGGCGGTACGGCTGGTGCCGCGACTGGGCGCGTGGAAGATGTCGGTGGCCGGTTACGCCTGCCAGTGTGCGGCGCTGCTGGGCCTGGCGCTGATTGGTCGCCCGGCCGGCGGCGAGCAAGCGGCCCTGGCGATTGCCATGCTGGCACTGTTCCTGTTCGGTCAGGGGTTTGGTCCGGGTTCGCACACCATGACCTTTGCCTCGCTGAGCTATCCGGCTTCGCTGCGTGGCGTGGGCGTCGGCTTTAACCAGACGCTGATGCGCGCCAGTTCGACGGTATCCCTGTTTGTGTTTCCGCTGCTGGTGGCGGCGTTCGGCACCGGCGTGTTCTGGGTGATCCTGCTCGCACCGCTGGCTGGATTACTGGCGCTGCTGGCGATTCGCTGGGAACCGTCAGGCTATGACGTCGATGCGGAAGATTTTCAGTAAGCGGATAACGCCTCAGCGATGAGGCGTTGGCTCAGGCGGTGAGGCGGAAATCGCCCAGCGTGTTGGGGATGCGCGGGAATGTGTGCAGGAACCACGGCGTGAATTTTGCCGGATTGTCGCGCATCTCCTGCTGAATCTGGTCGACTGAACGGTAACACCAGTCGTCAGCCTCATCAAGGTTGAGCACCGGCACTTCGTCACTGATGGCGAAAAACACGTGACCGTACTCATGTTCGATCAGACCGTTGCTGAGCGGCAGGTTATAGCTCAGTTCAAACACCGGCGTTAACGCCAGATCCAGTCCCATCTCTTCACGCAGGCGGCGCTCAGCCGCATCGCGCGTCGGCTCCTGCGGGTAGGGATGGCTGCAGCAGGTATTGCTCCACAAACCGCCGCAGTGATACTTGCTTTGCGCACGGCGCTGCAGCAATAGTTCATGGCGCGAATTGAACACGTAAACCGTTACCGCACGATGCAGCAATCCTTTCTCATGCACTTCCAGCTTTTCCATCTTGCCGGTGGGACGATCGAGGTGGTCAACGAGGATAACTTCAATGGCGGGCATGACAACTCCTTCGGAAAAATCCCCACTATTGTACACAATAGCGGAAGCAGCAGCGGAGAAAATCGCGCACATTCCGTGCGCTGGCGCGATAAGCAGTAAGCTTAGCAGCCAGCAGATAATTCAGCAGAAAAAGGTGGGGAAAAGCGTGACAGCGGCGCAAAAAACGCGCCGCTGTGCGCTCTGACGGGATGAATTACAGTTTGAAGCCGTGCACCACCTGCTCAAGCTGCACGCTCTGCTCTTCCATGGCGCGCGCCGCTGCCGAGACCTGCTCCACCAGCGCCGCGTTCTGCTGGGTGCTGCCGTCGAGCTGGGTAATCGCCACGTTCACCTGTTCGATCCCCATGCTCTGCTCGCGGCTGGCGGACATGATTTCGCTCATCAGCGTTGTGACGCTGCTGACGCCCTGCATCAGCTCGTCCATGGTTTGTCCGGCCTGCTCCACCAGCTGGCTGCCGGTGTCGATATTGGCCACCGACTCCTCAATCAGCTTCTTGATTTCGCGCGCGGAGTTGGCGGAACGCTGCGCCAGATTGCGTACCTCCGAAGCCACCACGGCAAACCCGCGGCCCTGTTCACCGGCGCGTGCCGCTTCTACCGCCGCGTTGAGCGCCAGAATGTTGGTCTGGAAAGCGATGCTGTCGATCACGCTGATGATATCCACCACCTTACGCGAGGAGTGATGGATTTCGCCCATGGTGCTGACCACCTGACGCACCACTTCACTGCCGCGCGCCGCCACCTGAGACGCGCCATCTGCCAGCTGGTTGGCGTGCGTGGCGTTGTCGGCGTTCTGACGCACCGTGCCGGTCAGCTCTTCCATCGACGCGGCGGTTTGCACAATGGAACTCGCCTGCGATTCCGTCCGCGCCGAGAGATCGGCGTTGCCGCTGGCGATTTCGCGTGAAGCTGCGGTAATCGCCAGTGCGCTGTCGCCCACCTGGCGCATCAGCCCCTGCAAATGGGCGATGAACTGGTTAAAGCTTTGCGCCACGGCGTTGAACTCCGGGCTATTGCTGGCTGGCAGACGCTGCGTCAGATCTGCGCCACCGGTCGACAGCGCTTCGATGTTTTGATGCAGCAGATTCAGGCGTTTCATCATCGCGCGGACAAAGCCAAGCAGCACCAGCAGCAGCAGAATCGCCAGCGGGATCTGGACCAGGCCGAGACGGGTCAGCATGCTGTGCGTCTGCGCATCCAGCAGCGCGGACGGCACGTCGCTGGCCAGATACCACGGGCTGCCGGGAATGGCCTGCAGGAACAGCGTGTGCTCGCCATCTTCTCCGCTGAAGGTGGTTTGCGACGGCTGAGAACCGGCCTGTGCCAGCAGCCCTTTCAGCGCCGCCGCCATTGGCAGTTGGGTATCAGCCAGATTTTCCAGCTTCGGCGTCCCCTCCAGCAACGCGGCATTGCCGACCACTTTGCCGTCCGCTTCGACAATCAGTACGCGGCCATGAATCGCCTCACCCATCTGCTGCGCCAGCTGGTTGAAAAAGCCGAGCGTGACGTCAATAGTTGAGACGCCCCACACAGTGCCGTTACGGTAAATCGCCATGGCGCAGTTGGTGCGCGGCTGCGGGCTGGCGGCATCCTGATAAGCCTTCGCCCACGCGCACTGGCCTTTTTCTGCGGCCATGCCATCTTTGTACCACGGCTGCTCCCAGTATTTGTCGGCAGCATCGGAGTTCCAGTAGGTGTTGACCTGCAGCTGGTTGCTGGCGTTACGCGCAAAGAACGAGCTGTCTTTCTCTTTCGCCGGATCGCGCCGGTTGGGTAACGGCCAGATACCGCCGCCGAACACGTTGCTGTCCTGATACTGGTTAACCAGCGCCGGCAGCAGCGTATCAATGGCGGCGCTGTCCATCACGCCCGCCGCTTCGGTAATGGCACGCTGCTGCGCCTGCACGCGGTTCATCTGCTCGACGATACGTCCGGCGAGACCATCCACCTCATAGCGCACCAGCCGGCTTTCGTTCTGGCTAAGCTGCGGTGCGATGAACTGGTTAATCACCAGGACGGTGACCAGCATAAGAACAACGAAGAATGCGACTAAGGTCGCGGTAAAACGGGATTGTGTGGTTTTTAACATCGGTGTGCCCTTACCCTGGTGTGGCGAGTTGCCTGATCGAGGTTAACGGCTTGTTACAGAAGAACTTGAGGTGCGCCAGATCACAAAATGGTTAACTGATTGAATAGCGTGATCATAAGAGCGCTTATTGTCACCGGCCTTACCCTGCCCCCTTTCTGACCGCTCTGGTGTTAACTTCCGTGCCAGTCGCTACGCCGGGCTTTCAGCCTTCAGTTCGCCGTCCGGAAGCGTCCTGAAAGGGAATTTGGCGCAAGCGCTGGTTCCGTTGAGTTGTGCTAACAGCGGACGTAATCGCCCCACGTATAGTGCATTTCTAAGCTGCCCACGCACAGAGACTAAAAATTTGCTGCAGGATGCCGATACCTGAACTTCTTAATCAATATATGAAGGACCATATATGTACTTCGTACGCTCTTTAATTCGTCCGCTTTCTTTGCTGTCTCTCCTGCCGTTTTCTTGCGTCCAGGCTGCAGATATGCCCGAATTAACAGGTGCCATCACGAATCCCTTTTCCGTTACCCGCATCCACGATCGGGTAAATTTCATGGTGTCATTAAACTTCAATAACGGAAAAACGGCGCAACAATGGCGGTCGATTGATTGCAAACAGGGCAAAGCACAGCTCCTGTATAAGGATCTGTTAAATGATAAGGGCTTTACCATCGCTCGTTATTACGGTAACAGCTATCTCCGGTATGCGCCTGCACAGGATGATCAGCAAATTACCGCAGACGATATCCACAAGGTGTGCAAACTCCCCATAAAAGAGGCTCGGTGGGAAAAGTTATCAGCCACGTCTGAAATCGGCACCACCAAACTGGTCGATGTGAATAGCATTCAACACACTGGCGACATTTTATCGGTTCGCCTGGGATATGATTACGCAGATATCATCTGGGAACCGCCTTACGATGCGCCGCTGGGATTAAAAACAGAACACTACCTGTACAACTGTAAGACCCATCAGGGTGCTGTAATTGCTGCCATGAATTTCGACAGCGAGGGGCGCGTTACAGATTCACTCATCACTGCTGATCTTGTTCGCCGCAAAAGTAGCTTCAAAATTGATACTCAGATGACACAACGCTTCGATCAGCTCTGCCAGTTACCCGCAGGAAAAAAGTTTACCGCTGAAGGACATTTTGTGTCCGCTGCGAATAAGCCAGCATCCACGTTGATGGGGCCATTAATGCCTGACCTGAGTAAAAATAATTCGCAGTGGCTGGATAAGTATTCTCTTTCTGATGAAATTGAACGGCAGGCACAAGCACTGATTAACCCCTGGGCGCTGCCACGCTTCAAACAAGTCCGTTATACCGAAGTAAGCACGCTCGGTAAGGTTGAAGTGCAGCTGGATGCACAGCCAAATGGTTATGTACGTAAGCTGGAAGATTACGGTATCTGGAAGGTGCAACGTTTGACGCTGGCTAATCAGTTGCAGCTTAAGTTCACCATGTCCATCAGCACAGGCGCATCTCTCCTTAATAAGTTGCAGACGGATCTGCGTTTTCCGCTAGTAACGGGTCAACAATATCAGGCGCAATGGGAAAGTATTGACTCCGACAAGAAAATTACGTCTTCAGGGTTACGCTGCAAGGTCACCTCGATGGGAGACGCAAAGAGCATTGCAGATGAATTTAGCGGCAAATATCTCTTAGTCGAGTGTCAGCAAACTGATTCAGGACAAGCGGGTAGCCGTGTCAGACTCGCCTGGCTGCAGGATCTCAATGTGTTCGTCACCGTTGCTATGCAGGTAGGTGATAAGCCGGAAAGCCTGGTGAAACTGGAAAATGTAAGTGTAATACGTTAATCAGCAGGCAGGCACACAGCATTGATTATTTATGGTATCTGAAATGAGTGAATTTAAAGATTTTGAGCTTGTAAAGGAATCACTGTTAGAGTTTATTAAAAAAAAGGAAGTAAAAGCCAGATTTGCTCATGTCGTGGCCAATGAGTACAACGACTGGGAAAAATGGTTTCAAATAGAATTTGAATATTTCCTTTTGAATGAAAAGTATTTTCATACCAGAAGGGAGTGGAAGGCAAAATCTGATCGGAGAAGCAAACCCAATCGTTTTCACATATTTGTCGATTTGATTTTCAGAAAACCTAATACTGCCAAGGATCAGTACATCTACCTTGAATTTAAGCGGGCAATAAAAGCGACAACGTTAGTCAAAGGAATGTTGCACGACATATCCAAAGTGAATTCGATCGTTAAATCACACTACATTGAGACTGAAACTAAGCAGCGTTCATTTTGGTGTGTGGGTTTTTATCACTCTTTCCATAAATTGACGGTTGACCGTGCACAGGAAGAGATCAAGCAATACTCCAAAAGCTTTCACGAACCGGTGTATCTATGCTCGTGCCGGGGCGCATCGCATTATGATGAATGCCCAAAAATCGGCGTAGTCATCATCTGACAGGTCTGTTTCCTGCGTACCTGAACCTTGCATAACTGACTCATCACAGCATCGCGCGAAAAGTATCCGTTGCCTATTGCAACTATTACTTCTCGTTGCGATGCCGATGGGGCTGACCCGCTACGCTTAAATTATTTCAAGGGTGATAAAGATTAATTTCATGGTGCTCCTGACCAGGCATTAACGATTAATCCTGCGCCGGAAATAAACAGAATGGCGTCTATCAGCACGGCAAATTGTGTGACTGACAGTCTCTGGACTATCACCTTCGTGCTCAGGGTGCCCAGCATAATGCCACTGCCCACTAACACACCGGTGAGCACAACCTGCATTGAGAGCGCCTGCTGGAAGGCGAACGTACTGACCTTGCTGAAATATAACAGCAAGGCGCTCGATGCTTCCGTGCCAATAAACGCGCCACGGCTCAATCCATAGGCGGTATAAATCAGCACGCTCACCGGTCCGGTGGAGAGAACCAGTCCGGTCAGAAAACCCACTACGCCACCACAAAGCCCTAACTGCTTTATCGAGAGCGTCCAGTGACTGTTTTTCAGGCTGCGTCTGACCAAAATCATCACCCAGAAAAACAGACCCAGCGCACCATCAATGATCCAGGCGGGTAAAGAGAGCAGCACATGCGCGCCTAACGACGCAGCTGGCACGCCAGGAAGGCTATAGGCCAGAGTGGCGCGCCAGTCGATTTCACGCCACCAGACCGCGATGCGCGAGAGATTTCCCAGGATTGCGGCGATAGCCATGACTGGCATCGCCACTCTGGGGCCGAAATTGCTGACCATCAGCGGCAGCAGCAGTAACGAAGAACCGGTGCCGATGATGCCACTCAGCGCCCCGGAGAGGATCGCGATCAGCGTCACAAAGAGATAATCACCCACTGACTTTCCTCATTTTCAACGGCAAAGCACGCATCTTAATCAGGGCGATTCGATCATAATATCGATAAATATTGCCCACTCCTGATACTAAAAGTCACAGATGAAAAAACGTAACCTGCCGCCGTTGAATGCATTGCGGCTGTTCGAAACGGCCGCGCACGCCAACAGCCTGAGTGATGCGGCTGAGGAATTAGGGATGACTCACGGTGCCGTTAGCCGCCAGATCAAATTGCTTGAAGAGTGGCTGGGACAACCGTTATTTGAACGCCAGGGACAACGCAGCGTGGCGGCGGAACATGCCCGGGCTTTTGCCGCAGAGATCAGCACCGCTTTTGACATCATCAGCGATGCCGCAGTGCGCTTTGGCAAAACACCCAACACCCGCACGATACGCGTCAATGCGCAAACCACCTTTGCGATGCACTGGTTGATCCCGCGCCTGCCGGCATTCCACAGCCAATATCCCGACATTGAAATCTCGGTATCCACCTCAAACAGTTCGGAGGTGAAAGGGCTATCTGGCTTTGACGTATTGATTCGCCGGGATGCACTTAACAAACCTGAATGGCGTTACTTTGAGAAGAAAGCGTTATTTGAGGAAAAACTCACCCTGATTGCCGCGCCGAAACTGTTAGCCACAAAAGCACTGAACACCCCTGCAGACCTGGCGACCCACGTTGTCGTGTTATCCAGTACGCGGTCAGGCGAGTGGGAACGGTGGATGAAGCAGGCTGGCGTCGGGGAGGTGCGTCCGGAACGTTTTCAGCGATTCGAACACAATTATATTAGTCTGCAGGCGATTATTGATGGCGTCGGTGTGGGTATCGGTGGAATACAAATGCTTGGACATGATCTGCAGGGCAACCGGCTTGTCACCCCGTTAGCTATTGAGGCGAAGGGGAGCCGCTACGTGGCGTTAATTGCGCCTGACGTGGATAAATCATCCTCGCTAAACCGCTTTGTCGCATGGCTGGAACGGGAAGCATCCGCTTAATACCCGCCTGGTCGCTGCCAGAGGGGTATGTCAGGGCTTTTTCGGCAGGCACTACGGTGCGGACTCCACCACTTCCTGGCGCGGACGGAACACATGATCGCTGCCCTGCGCCAGCAAACGCTGCAGCAGCTGCTGGCCGCCGCGATCGTCCGCCTGGGCAAACAGCCGCTCGGCTTCGGTGATTGGCGTCGCCCACAGCAGATTTGGCCGATCGCCGTCGCGCTTCGGCAGCCGCAGTTGCGCGTTTTCGCCCGCCAGCCCGTTGGCCAGCAGGAAGCTTTCAAAGCCGACCGGCGCGACCTCCGACGCCAGCGTGTGCCCTTCGCCAATCCACGTCAGCCGCGCCCACGGCAAATGAGCAAACTCCGCCAGCGCGCTGGCCATCTGTACCGCGTTGGCCTCGGTCATCACTTCGCCATCCACCGCCATCGCCAGCTCTACACGCCGGTACTGCGGTGCCAGCTCGTCAAACAGATAATCCACCTGCGGCATCGGCCGGATACTCATGCCGAGCGTGAAGAAATACCACACGCCGTTATGCCAGTGCTGCGAAATCGCCATCGGCGGCCAGTTGCCCTGATCGATGGCGTAATATTTTACCGACTCACCAAACTGCGCCTGGTAACGTTGCAGCAGCTCGCTCTGCACGCGATCCCACTGCTGGCCATCGTGCCAGTCACGCCAGAAATGACGCTGCTGTTCGGCGCGCGCGTAGTAATCGTTGGTGGAGGCTGAACCGAGCGGCGCGGTGAGACGGTTCTCTTTGATGCAGCCCGCCGAGAAACTGACCTGCTTGTCCTGATACAGGCTCCAGCCAGGGATCACCGCCAGCAGCTGGCCGTAATACCACAGCGCGGCACCGTCGTCGCTGGGCTCCCACAGAATCTGCAGGCCGGCCGGATCGAGCATCGGCTCCGCTTCCAGCGTGCGGCAATAGCTGGCGCTGAGCAGCGGCGCAATACCCTGCTCCATCGCTTCGCGATCTTCCTGCGCCGGTGCCGGCAGCAGATTGCGCAACCAGCAGCCGCGCACGGCGTACTGACTGCGGAACAGGTCGTTCGGCCAGATATAAAAATAGGCGGTACGCGCATCCTGTTCGACGATGGCGGTTAAAGTGTGTTGCTGATTCGGCACCTCAGCAATCAGAGGTTGGTGTGTCATAACGCCTCGACAATGCCTGGAGGGATCCATTTTCCCCGAGAATAGAGCAGGATCGGCACTCGCGCCATGTGACACAAGGGTAAAACTCTCAAAGTGCGCCAGGCCATCGTTCAGCCCGGCTTAAGAATGGCGGGGGCAGCGGCGGCGAAGCTTCAGATTTTTTTGCGATTCTTTTACCGCTTCGCATGCTATTGTCAGGGCAGTCTTCTGTTGCGGAGCTGTCGTCATGGTGCTGCAAAGCCTCGATCTCAATCTGCGCGAAATCGTGATTCTCGCCCTGCTGCTGTGGCTGTTTGTCCGCTATACGTGGGTGATGGCAGCCCTGACGCTGATCGTCGCTGCCATCGCGCTGCTGGTGCTGCTGCCGCTGGATATCTACTACACGCTGGTGCCGCTGGCGCTACTGGGCGTTGGCCTGGGCATGCTGCTGCATCACTATCAGCAGCGCCAGCTCCTGCTGAAACGCGAGGCGCGCACGCCGCGCAGCTACACCAGCAAGCAGGATGAATTTCACCTGTAACGCGGATCGCGCCCCATGCGCTGCATGGCACGCGCCCAGGCGCCACGCTGAATTGACCAGCGCAACAGGGCGGCAATCAACGCGATCTGCTTATCAATCCGCCATTGCGCCACTGGCCCGATCGGCTGTTGCATCAGCTGTTGCGCCCAGTCCGGCAGCAGACCACAGCCAGCCCGCAGCATGACGCGCATCGCCGGTTTCGCCTGCCAGCTGGGTGCCGGCGCGTTAAGCAGCAGCTGCATCACTTCGTGAGTGCGCGCATCGTAAACCAGCTCTGCCCGCATCGCCTGTAAATAGGCCTCAACCGCCTCTACGCTTTTCGGGACCTGCTGCGCACCAAGCGCTTCCGCTACCCGCGCCGCTTCGGCGTAATAACGATCGCGATCGGCGAGGCTGAGCTGTGGATTTTTGTAGCGCAGATGCGCGGCCAGGAAGCGGCTGGTTTCTGCAACGTGCACCCAGGTGAGCAGATGCGGATCGCTGGCGGCATAAGGTTTGCCGGTGTTATCGATGCCGGTGACGCGCAGATGGATGCGTTTAACCCGCTCAATCAGGGTATGCGCATCGGCGGTGTTGCCGAAGGTGGTGACCGCGATGAACTGACTGGTGCGCCGCAGCCGGCCGAGCATATCCTGGCGGAAACTGGAGTGATCCCACACGCCCGCCAGCGCCGCCGGATGCAGCATCTGTAGCATCAGCGCGCTGATGCCGCCGCACAGCATCGCGGGAAAGTCGCCGTGCACCTGCCAGATGATGTGGTCAGGGCCGAACAGGCCGGGATCGCCCGGCGGTTGAGAGATGTCAAATTCGTTGAGCGACAGGCCGTTAAGGCGAAAGACCTGCTGTTCGATGCGGTGGCGGAGATTCATTTGTTCGTTCTTGCGCTAATGACCTTTCCCTCACCCCAGCCCTCTCCCGCGCGCGGGAGAGGGGGCAGTCCGCTGAAGCGGGCAGGTCAGAGGATAATATCCGCTAAAAGTCGGTTTGATCGGTTCCCTCTCCCGCCGGGAGAGGGTTAGGGTGAGGGAAACCAGGATAACAAACCCTCAATTACAAATAATCGAACTGCGCATCCTGGGTTCTGACCGAATCCAGACCGATCATCACGTTGAATTTGCCCGGCTCGGCGACGTGCTGCATCTTCTGATTCCAGAACTTCAGCGCATCGACATCAATCTTAAAGCGCACGGTCTGCGACTCGCCGGCCTTCAGCATAATGCGCTGGAAGCCGCGCAGCTCCTGCACCGGACGGCTGATACTGGCGACCGGATCGTTCAGGTACAGCTGCACCACCGTGGCACCATCGCGTTTGCCGGTATTCGTCACCGTCACGCTGGCTTCCACCGTGCCGTTACGCGGCATGGTCGGGGCAGACATCTTCACCGGCGACACGCTGAACTGGGTATAGCTCAAACCGTAACCAAACGGATAGAGCGGACCGTTGACCGCGTCGTAATAGTGCGAGGTGTACTTGTTCGGCTTCTCGAAATTGTACGGACGGCCGGTTGGCAAATGATTGTAATAAATCGGAATCTGCCCGACCGAGCGCGGGAATGACACCGGCAGTTTGCCCGATGGGTTGTAATCACCGAACAGCACATCGGCGATGGCGTTACCGCCTTCGGTACCGCTGAACCAGGTCTCCAGCATCGCATCCGCCATACGGTCCTCATTCACCAGCGCCAGCGGACGGCCATTCATCAACACAATCACCAGCGGTTTCCCGGTGGCTTTCAGGGCCGCCAGCAGCTTCTGCTGGCTCGGCGGGATCACCAGGTCGCTGCGGCTCGACGCTTCATGCGCCATGCCCTGCGCCTCGCCCACGGCCGCCACTACCACGTCCGCTTTTTTCGCCTGCGCGACCGCTTCGTCAATCAGCTGCTGTGGCGAACGGGCATCGACGCTGACCGCCTGCTCATACAGGTTGAGGAAGTTCTGGATACCTTTGTTATCGGAAATATTGGCCCCTTTGGCATACAGCACGGTGCCTTTGCCGGCCATGGCACTGCGCATGCCCTGCAGCAGCGAGACAGATTGCTTCGCCACGCCCGCAGCCGACCAGCTGCCCATGATATCGCGCTGGCTATCGGCCAGCGGTCCCACCAGCGCCACGGTGGCCTCTTTCTTCAGCGGCAGGGTTTCATGCCAGTTTTTCAGCAGCACCATACTGCGGCGCGCCACGTCGCGCGCTTCCGCCCGGTGCAGGCGGCTTTCCGCATTGGTGTCCTGCGGATCGCTGCCTTTCGGTCCGAGATGGCTGTACGGATCGTTGAACAGGCCCATGTCATATTTAACGTTGAGCACGTGACGGGCCGCATCGTCGATTTCCGCCATGCTCACCGCGCCGCTTTTCACCAGTCCCGGCAGGTATTTGCTGTAATACTCGTCGCTCATACTCATGTCGATGCCGGATTTCAGCGCAATGCGCACGGCATCCTGCGGATCGCTGGCGACGCCGTGTTTGATTAACTCTTTGATGGCACCGTGATCGCTGATGGTGATGCCTTTGAATTTCCAGTCGTTGCGCAGAATATCTTTCAGCAGCCAGCTGTCGGCGGTGGCCGGGGTGCCGTTCAGCGAGTTGAGCGCCACCATCACGCCGCCGCTGCCGGCATCCAGTGAAGCTTTATACGGCGGCAGATAATCCTGGAACAGGCGCTGCGGACTCATGTCGACGGTGTTGTAATCGCGACCGCCTTCCACTGCGCCGTAAGCTGCAAAATGCTTAACGCTGGTCATGATGGCGTAGCGGTCGGCGGCGCTCTTGCCCTGCATGGCTTTGACCATCGCACTGCCCATCTGCGACGTGAGATAGGTATCCTCGCCAAACCCTTCAGAGCCGCGGCCCCAGCGCGGTTCACGCGAGACATCCACCATCGGCGCCCAGGTCATGTTGAGGCCGTCGTCTGCCGCTTCATAGGCGGAGATGCGTCCCACTTCGCTAACGGCTTGCAGATCCCAGCTGGCGGCGAGGCCGAGCGGAATCGGAAAAATAGTGCGCTGGCCGTGCACCACGTCATAGGCAAAGAACAGCGGCACCTTCAGGCGGCTGAGCTGCATGACCTGATCCTGCATGGCGCGGATATCCGGACGCGTTACCGTATTGAAAATCGCCCCGACCTGGCCGTGCTGAATCATGTCGCGAATCGCCTCTTTTGGCGTATCCGGACCGACGCTAATCAGGCGCATCTGCCCGATCTTTTCATCCAGCGTCATTTTGCTCAGCAGCTGATTAACAAAGGCGTCGCGCGCCTGTTCCGTCATTGGATGGGGGCCGAACAGGTCGTCCGCAAACGCGGGTTGCACGGCAAGGGAAACAGCGAGGCTAACAGAGTAAATCCATTTCATCAGGTCGGGTTCTCTTAAGTAACTGCGCAATATCGAAATAACCGGGGCAGTGTGCCACAAGATGAGGATAGCAGGTAGCCGCCATTGTCACACTGCGCCCCCGTGGCCGACGCGTGCTACAGTAGAAACGCCACGTTAACGACAAGGATAGGCTAATGAATAACAACACCTCACACCCTGCCCTGCTGTCCGAGCTGCGCCGTCTGGTCGGCGCATCGCAGCTGCTGACCGACGCGGAGCAGACCGCGCGCTATCGTAAGGGTTTCCGTTCCGGCGAGGGCGATGCGCTGGCGGTGGTTTTCCCCGGCTCGCTGCTGGAGCTATGGCGCGTGCTGCAGGCGCTGGTACAGGCCGATGCCATCGTGCTGATGCAGGCCGCCAATACCGGCCTGACCGAAGGTTCAACGCCCAACGGCAACGATTACGATCGCCCGGTGGTGATCATCAGTACCCTGCGTCTCGACAAACTGCAGCTGATCGACGGCGGCAGGCAGATTCTCGCCTTTCCCGGCAGCACGCTGTATCAGCTGGAGAAAACCCTTAAACCGCTCGGGCGCGAGCCGCACTCGGTGATTGGCTCCTCGTGCATCGGCGCCTCGGTGCTGGGCGGCATCTGCAATAACTCCGGCGGCTCGCTGATCAAACGCGGCCCGGCCTACAGCGAAATGGCGCTGTTTGCGCAGGTGGACGCCGACGGCAAGCTCCGGCTGGTCAACCATCTGGGCATTGACCTCGGTCATTCGCCGGAAGAGATTCTCGGCCGGCTGGACGACGAGCGCTGGCAGCCGGATGATGTGCGCTGGGATGCGCGCCACGCGTCCGACCACGAATACGCCGAGCGGGTGCGGGACATTCACGCCGATACGCCGGCGCGTTTCAACGCCGACCAGCGGCGCCTGTTTGAGGCGTCAGGCTGCGCCGGCAAACTGGCGGTGTTTGCCGTGCGGCTCGACACCTTCCCCACCGAGCCGAAGCAGCAGGTGTTTTACATTGGCACCAACGACCCGGCGACGCTCGGCGAGCTGCGTCGCCACATGCTGGCGGAGTTTACCCATTTACCGGTCGCCGGTGAGTACATGCACCGCGATATTTTCGACATCGCCGAGGTCTACGGCAAAGACACCTTTGTGATGATTGATAAACTCGGCACCGACAAGATGCCGCTGTTTTTCACCCTCAAAGGCCGGGTTGATGCCTGGCTCAGCAAGCTGAGCTTCGTTAAGCCGCACCTGACCGATCGCCTGCTGCAACGCATCAGCCGCTGGTTCCCGGCGCACCTGCCGAAGCGCCTGAAGCAGTATCGTGACAAATACGAGCACCACCTGATGCTGAAGATGTCTGGCGACGGCGTGGCCGAAGCGCAGGCGTATCTGCAGGAGTATTTCCGCGAAGGCGGTGGTGAGTTCTTTGCCTGCGACGCCAAAGAGGGCGCGCACGCCTTTTTGCATCGTTTTGCCGCAGCCGGTGCCGCCGTGCGCTATCACGCGGTGCACGCTGACGAAGTGGAGGATATTCTGGCGCTGGACATTGCGCTGCGCCGCAACGATCAGGAGTGGTTTGAGCGCCTGCCGCCGGAGTTTGATAACGATCTGATTCATCGCCTTTACTACGGCCACTTCTTCTGCCATGTGTTCCATCAGGATTACATTGTGAAGAAAGGCGTAGATGCCCATGCGCTGAAGGAGAAGATGCTGGCGATCCTCGCGGCGCGCGGCGCGGAGTATCCGGCAGAGCATAACGTTGGCCATCTGTATGCGGCCAAACCGCAGCTGCAGGCGTTTTACCGCCAGCTCGATCCGACCAATACCTTTAACCCGGGCATCGGGAAAACCAGTAAGCACAAAGGCTGGGCGGTGAAAGCCTGAGTCAGATCTGCCGGACCCGTAGCGGCGCGATTTATCGCGCGGGTTTGCTGCATCAGAGGCAAACCCGCGCGATAAATCGCGCCGCTACGGTCTCGTGCCATTATGGCAACGCTTCACCTTCATTCTGCGTCGCCGGCAGCGCGCGGCGTTCGATAATCATGGTCTGCGGCGTCGACAGCACGATGCCCTCTTTGCGCAGGCGCGTCAGGATATCAAACAGCAGATCGCTTTTCGCACCGGAAATCTGGCGCTGGCTGGCGACGTTGCCGGTCACGCTCAGCACAATACCCGCCGGCGTCAAATCTTTAAACGAAACCGACGGCTCCGGCGTTTCGAGAATACGCTCGTTTTCGCGATACACGTCCAGCAACAGTTCGCGCACCTGCACCGGATCGATATCCAGCGGGAAGGTCAGCTGAATCGTCACCACGCCCTGCGCGTTGCCCATGGTGGCGTTACGCACGTTCTGCGAAATCAGCTGCGAGTTCGGCACGATCACCGTGGATTTATCGCCCAGCTGAATCTCAGTCGCACGCACGTTAATACGGCGAATATCCCCTTCGATGCCACTGATGCTCACCAGATCGCCGACCTTCACCGGACGTTCGGTCAGCAGGATCAGACCGGAGATAAAGTTCTTCACGATCTCCTGTAAGCCGAAACCGATACCCACCGACAGGGCGCTGACGATCCACGCCAGCTTGTTCCACTGCAGCCCCATAATCGACAGCGTCAGCAAAATAATCAGCACGTAGCCGATATTGCTGAACAGCGTCACCAGCGACACGCGCATGCCGATATCCATGGTGGTCTTCGGCAGGAACTCTTTGTCCAGCCAGCGCCGCACCGAGCGCAGCACGTAGATACCCACCACCAGACACAGAATGGCGTTCACCATGTGCGCCGGCACAATGTTGAGCGACTCCAGCCCTTTGCCACCCCAGAACTCAATGACTTTCTGGATCAGCTCAATCGGCGTGGACGAGGCAAACGTGCCGTTGAGCAGCGCCAGCGCGACAAACGCCACCAGCAGGGTTTTCCCCACGGCGCTGAGCAGCGTTGCCGCCTGCTGCAGATAGCGCTCGTCAATATTCAGTGAGGTCTGCAACCGCTTGCCGGTCGCGTTGTTGGTGGAGAACAGGCTTTCACAACCGTCGTTGATCAGATGACTGAGGAAGTAGAACGAGCCAAACAGGATGCCGCACCAGATCACTTCATAGCTGAGGAAGCGCGCCAGCGTGACGTAGCCGACAATCAGCGAAACCAGAATCGCCACGGCGGTGACCGTCAGCGCCAGCTGCACCAGGCCGACGACTGTGGGACGCGCTTCCGGCGGATTGCCGGCCTGCGCCATGCGACGACGCACGCGATTGGTGCGCATGCTGATCGCCAGCCCGGTGCTGCCAATCAGCAGCGCCGTCAGACCGTTGGCAAAAATGGTGGTGTTCAGGCTGGTGCCGACCGTGTAGTTAAACGACTCGGCGGTCTGGAAGATAAACACCAGCGCGGCGGTAATCGGCGGGAACGGCTTCAGCGCCAGCGCCACTTCACTGGAGATGCTCGGCAGACGCCAGCTCGGGCGGCGCGTTGACAGAAATGCGCGGCCGAGACCAGCGATCAGTCCGCAGTAAACGCTGAGCTGCACCAGACGGCTGATGAAATCCTGCACGTCGCTGGACACTTCATCGCGGCGCACAAACGCCAGCGAGAGAAAGTTAAAGGTCAGCACCACGGCCGCCAGCGTAGTCAGCGCAATCGCCGCCGCGAGGAAGCTGCGCCGCAGCCGCCCTTCCGGCAGTTTGTGAATGCTGACCCACGCCAGAAACTCTTCGCTGTAACGCCGGCCCAGCGTCATCACCAGCAGCGCCGCCAGCAGCCAGCCGACCGTGCCCACGCGCCAGCCCGGCTCCCACGACAGCGCGGCGGTATCCTGCAGCTCGCTGATAAAGTCGCCAATTTTTTCGCCATCCAGGTCCTGACGGCTGAACAGCGGTGACCAGAAGCGCGGTCCTAAAATACTGCCGGAGTTGAGCGCCAGCTGGCTTTTCAGCTGATCGCGCCGCAGGTTGACGATCTGCGAGGACAGTACCAGCGCCCCGTTTTTGATGCCGTCGGCCTGCTTGATCTGATCATCCAGCTTGCCCTTCTGATTCTCCAGCGCGGCGCGTTTGCGCGTCACTTCCGGCGTCTCTTTCACGCCGCTGTCCGCCTTCGGCGCCGGGCCGAGCACCGCCAGCTGCGCATCCAGCTGCTGACGCTGCGGAATCAGCGCCTGGCCGAGGGTTTCCGCATTACCTGACAGCTCCAGCGCCATCTCATTGAGCTGGTTGAGCTGGTTTTCATTGGTATCGCCAGACACCTGGCCCTTAATTTTGTCGAGGATCTTCTGCATCTTCGGCAGTTCAACCGCCGGATTGACCTTCGGTGCCGCGTCTTCTTCCTGCTGCGCGGGCGCGGCGTTGTCATCCGCATAGCTGAGCGCCGGCGTGAATAACACCAGTAGCAGCAGGAACGGGGTAAACAGAGAACGAAACTTGAACATATGAGTGAGATTCCAGCGCAATAACAGCCTATAAACGCAAGGTTGACCGTGAATGGTCGCCAGTGTAGGACTTTGCCGTCAGGGAAACTATAGGAATGGTGGCGTAAAACATTGGTGCTAACGATAAGAAATTTTGTTCATTTAAGCGCCGTTGACCGTCAGCCACGCGCCACCACGACACACGGCGCACTCCCTTGCGCCGCTACGCTGAGTAACAGGTTGCGTTACTCCACGTCCGCACTGCTGGCAAGCTGCGACGCTTTCTGCTTTTTGTACGCCAGCGCGGCCGCCGGCACCGGCGCCGCCTTGCCGGTTTCCAGCCAGTCGCGCAGGCGGTTGGCATCGGCAAAGTGGGTATATTTGCCAAACGCATCCAGCACCACCAGCGCCACTGGACGGTTATTAATCATGGTACGCATTATCAGGCAGTGACCGGCCTCGTCGGTGTAACCGGTTTTGGTCAGCTGAATGCGCCAGTCATTTTTGTACACCAGATGGTTAGTGTTGCGGAACGGCAGCGCGTAGCTGGGGTGTTTAAACACCGCCGTCTCCTCTTTGGTGGTGCTCAGCTGACCAATCAGCGGATACTGGCGCGTGGCCTTGAGCAGCTTCACCAGATCTTCCGCACTGGAGACGTTATGCAGCGACAAACCGGTCGGCTCTACGTAGTGGGTGTGCGTCATGCCGAGCGCGCGCGCTTTGGCGTTCATGGCGCGGATAAAGGCGTCGTAACCGCCGGGATAGTGATGCGCCAGGCTGGCCGCCGCGCGGTTTTCCGAGGACATCAGCGCCAGCAGCAGCATGTTGCGGCGGCTGATTTCACTGTTGAGCTTCACGCGCGAGAATACGCCGCGCATTTCGGGCGTCTGGCTGATATCGACCGACAGCATTTCGTCCATCGGCAGTCGGGCATCCAGCACCACCATCGCGGTCATCACTTTGGTGATCGACGCGATAGGCCGCACCCGGTCCGGATGGCTGGAAAACAGCACTTTGTTATTATCGAGATCGACAATCAGCGCGCTGCCGGAGGCGATTTGCGGCTGGGCAATCGGCGCCAGATCGGACAGTTTTGCTGCGGCGGCGAGCGCCGGAGTCATCGCAGCTGGCGCGGCGACAAACAGCGCCAGCGACAGCAAAGAAATACGCATTTTTACAGACATCGTGTCAAAAAAATCCGGTGAGGAGGTTTGCGCTGTGTCGAAACACAGGCCGCCGGCGTCAGGCCTGATGCGACGCGGGCTGGCTGCGCTATCATACGCGCTCATCTGCGAAATTTCTTAGGGAGATTGTTTCCGGGCGTTAAAAAAAGCGGGCATGACAAACGCTGCCAAGCGCAGCGGGATCAGTCAGGTCGCCATGGCTGACGACCTGCCCCCTCTCACGGTCAGAACAAGCGTGGTCCGTAACCCCACAGAATCACCGTCAGCGCCAGCAGCACCTCGAACACCAGCACGCCAATCGCCAGCGTCGAGCCGGAGAAGCGCAGGCTCTCTTCACGGTCAATGTTGAGGAATACCGGGATGCCGACGTACAGCAGATAGCCGGTGTACATCAGCGCTAACGCACCGGCCAGCACGCACAGCCACACCAGCGGATAGAGCGCCACCAGCCCGCTGATAAACAGCGGCGTTGCCACATAGCCGGCAAACACGGTACAGCGCTGTATGCTGGGACGCTGCGGATAGTCGCGCGCCATCCAGTGAATGACGCGGCCCATCACCGCCACACCGCCTAAGATGATCAGGTAAAACAGAATGCCGAGACCAATACCGGTCAGCATGTTGAGTTGCACGAACTGCCCTTCGCCCAGATTCCAGCCCAGCTGCGTAGTGCCAATAAAGGCGCAGATCACCGGGATCGCCGCCATCAGCAGAACGTGATGGGTGTAGTGGTGCGAAACGCTCTCGTTTTCCTGCTTGATATCACGCATCTCCTGATTGGGATGCGCCAGAAGACCCCAGACATGATTCATACAATCACTCCTCTGATGCGACGGGCTGCCCCAGCGATCAGGCTGTCCAATGCAGGCAGCTTCAGTTCAAGTATAATCGGCGCGGCTGTTTTTGCGGCCAGCGGCACAAAAAAAGCCGCAGCCAGCTAGACTGTTAGCTGTATCGCTTACCCAGGGAGGAGCAATTGCACATCGATATCAATGGATTAATCACCCAGTACGGTTACCTGGCACTGCTGATTGGCTGCATTGCCGAAGGGGAAACCTTTACCCTGCTGGGCGGCGTCGCGGCGCACGAGGGCCTGCTGCACTTCAGCGGCGTGGTGCTGGCGGCGATAGGCGGCGGCATTATTGGCGATCAGCTGCTGTTCTGGCTTGGCCGCCGCTATGGCACGCGCATTCTGCGGCGCTTCCGCAAACATCAGGACACCATTAAAAAAGCTAACCGGCTGATTCAGAAGCACCCCAGCCTGTTTGTGATTGGCGTGCGCTTCATGTACGGCTTTCGCCTGATTGGACCGATTATTATTGGCACCAGCCGTCTTAAGCCGCTGCGCTTTTTCGTGCTTAACGTCATTGGCGCCGCGCTGTGGGCGCTGATTTTTGTCACCCTCGGCTACTTCGCCGGTGAAATCATCACGCCGTGGCTGCACAAGCTTGATCAGCACCTTAAGCACTTCATCTGGCTGGCGGCGGCAATTGTGTTCGGCATCGTGCTGCGCTTTGTGATTCGCCGCTGGAACCGCCGCCGCGCCGGTTAACTGTGGTAACCCTTGAACTGCGGGTTGGCCAGCATGAAGCCGCCGTCGACCACGAATGACTGCCCGGTGGTGTAAGTGGCCCATTCCGAGCACAGCCACGCCACCAGACTGGCGATTTCGCGCGTATCGCCAGGGCGGCCAATCGGGATTTCCGGCATGCGCCGGCTGTGCGCCTCGCTGTTGCTCATGTCATTCATCGGCGTGGCGATGGCGCCCGGCGCCACGGCATTCACCAGAATGTGGTGCGGTAACAGGCTCAGCGCCATTGATTTGGTCAGCCCGCCAAGCGCATGCTTGGCCGCGGTATAGGCGGCGGCATCCGGCAGCGGCGTATGCTCATGCACCGAGGTGATGTTAATGATGCGCCCGCCGTCGCCCTGATCGACCATATGCCGTGCGGCAATCTGGCCGCAGACAAAGGCGCCGTCTACGTCAACGGTGAAGACTTTGCGCCAGTCCTCAAAGGTCACATCAAGAAAATCGGCTTTGGTCATCACGCCGGCATTGTTCACCAGCACATCGATGCGGCCCAGCGAGTTGATCAGCTGCGCCAGCTGCTGCCCGCCAGCCTGCGGATCGGACAGATCGAGCTGCCGCACCTGGGCCAGCTGGCCTTTACTCTCCACCAGCCGCGCGGTCTCCTGCGCGCCCTCTTCATCCGAGCGCCAGGTAATGCCGACGGTGTAACCGGCCTCGGCCAGCATCACGGCGCAGCTGCGTCCAATCCCCGAATCTGAAGCGGTCACTACGGCGACTTTCTGTTTGCCCAGTGTCATAACGTTCTCCTGCCTGATGGGTGTCTTCACAGTATAGAAGTTATCGTTCTGTGCCACGTCGCAGCCGATTCTGCCGTTTCGTCTATAGTTAACAATCGGATAGCGTTCAGGAGGCAGGATGAGCAAGATTAAACGCAGAATTGACGACCACGGCGTCATCGGTGATTTACGCACCTGTGCCCTGATCGCGAACGACGGCACCATTGATTATCTCTGCTGGCCCGAACTCGATAGCCCCTCCGTGTTTGCCGCCCTGCTCGACAGCGACGAAGCCGGCCTGTTTTCGCTGGCACCGCAGTGGCAAAACGCGCGCCAGCAGCAGCTCTACCTGCCCGATACCAACATTCTGCAAACCCGCTGGCTTGATGAGGCCGGCGTGGCGGAAATCACTGATTACATGCCGATCTGCGACGAGCGCAGCAAAGTGCCGCGCCTGGTGCGGCGGGTAAAAATGATCCGCGGCACCGCCACCTTTGATCTGCGCTGCGCGCCGCGTCACGACTATGCCCGTGCGGAAACGCGCACGGAGACGCGCCCTGGCGGTATCGCCTTTGTCGCCGAAGGCCAGCCGTCGCTGCGCCTGAGCGCCACGGTGGTGATGACGCGCGAACCGGACAGCGCGGTGGCGCAGTTTACCCTGCAGGCCGGTGAGCACGCCGAATTTGTGTTTGGCAACGATGACGATCCGCAGGTGCAGCATATCGCGACCGGGCGCTGCTTTCGCGATACCGTGGATTACTGGCGGCGCTGGAGCAGTCACAGCTCCTATCGCGGCCGCTGGCGCGAGATGGTGACGCGCTCGGCGCTGGCGCTCAAGCTGCTCACCTCGCACCAGCACGGTTCGATTGCGGCTGCCGCCACCTTTGGCCTGCCGGAAGAGCTGGGCGGCGAGCGTAACTGGGATTACCGCGCCTCGTGGATCCGCGATGCCTCGTTCAGCATGTACGCGCTGATGCGGCTCGGCTATGTGGAAGAAGCGCGTGACTTCACCCATTGGGTCGGCCGCTGCGTTGAACACAGCCACGACGATACGCCGCATTTGCAGGTGATGTACCGTCTCGACAGCGGCACCGAGCTGCACGAAACCGAACTGCTCAACCTCTCCGGTTACGCCAACTCGCGCCCGGTGCGCATCGGCAATGATGCCTGGCGCCAGACGCAGCTGGATATTTATGGCGAGCTGATGGATGCGGTCTACCTTGCCAATAAATATGGCGAAGCCATCTCGCAGCGCGGCTGGCGCCATGTGTCCAGCATGATTGACTACGTCTGCGTTAACTGGAACCAGCCGGACGCCGGTATCTGGGAGATGCGCGGCGAGCCGGAGCACTTTCTGCATTCGCGCCTGATGTGCTGGGTGGCGCTGGACCGCGCGCTGCGGCTGGGTATGAAGCGTTCGCTGCCAATGCCGTACGATCGCTGGGATCGGGTGCGCAGCGAAATCCGCGACGACATCTGGCAGAACTTCTGGAACGACGAACTCGGCCACTTCACCGCCACGCGCGGCGGTAAATACCTGGATGCGTCGATGCTGCTGATGCCGCTGGTGCGCTTTGTCAGCTCGACCGATCCGGAGTGGATCGCCACGCTGGATGCGATTAAAACCCATCTGGTGAGCGATGGTTTAGTGCGGCGTTATAACATCAGTGAGACGCCCGCCGATGCGCTGACCGGCGGCGAGGGCGCATTTGCCGCCTGTTCGTTCTGGTATGTGGAGTGTCTGGCGCGCGCCGGGCGGGTGCATGAGGCACATTTCGAGTTTGAAAAGCTGCTGAGCTACGCCAATCCGCTGGGATTGTACGCCGAGGAGTTTACCGCGCACGGCAACGCGCTGGGCAACATGCCGCAGGCGCTGACCCATCTGGCGTTGATCAGTGCCGCGTTTTTCCTTAACCGTAAACTGAGCGGCGAAGTGACGCTGTGGCAACCGTAAGAAAATTCACATTTTGGGCGGCGTGGCAAAGAGAATAGTCTGTGAAACGCGGTGTTTTGCGTAAAGTATCTTCAACCAGCGAAAATCCTGATTCCCATCATTGCGCCTATGCACATATAATGCGCAGCGGGTTATTCTGACCCTGATGGGTTCGACACACTGACAAGCCATGAAAATGGCCATAACGACTTGTAAAAACATGAAAAAAAGCATTCGCGCGTTCGCTTCACTCGCCCTCGTACTGGCGGCGTTCAGCCAGTCGGCCTTTGCAGTCGTCTATCCGCTGCCTCCAGCGAATAGTCGCCTGATTGGCGAAAATATTGAAATCACCGTGCCAGACGACAGCAAACTGCCGCTGGAAGCGTTTGCGGCGCAGTACCAGATGGGCCTCAGCAACATGCTGGAAGCCAATCCGGGCGTGGACGTTTACCTGCCAAAAGCAGGCACTAAAATGGTGATCCCGCAGCAGCTGATTCTGCCTGACGCACCGCGTGAAGGCATCGTGATCAACAGCGCCGAGATGCGTCTGTATTACTACCCGAAAGGCACCAAAACTGTCGTGGTGCTGCCGATCGGTATCGGCGAGCTGGGTAAAGATACGCCGGTTAACTGGACCACCGCGGTTGAGCGCAAGAAGAATGGTCCAACCTGGACGCCAACCAAAGCGATGCACGCAGAGTACGCGGCGCGCGGCGAGAGCATCCCGGCCGTGTTCCCGGCAGGTCCGGATAACCCGATGGGCCTGTACGCGCTGTACATTGGCCGTCTGTATGCGATTCACGGCACCAACGCCAACTTTGGTATCGGCCTGCGCGTGAGCCACGGCTGCGTGCGTCTGCGTGCGGACGACATCAAATGGCTGTTCGACAACGTGCCGGTCGGTACGCGCGTGCAGTTCATTGACCAGCCGGTTAAAGCCACCGTTGAGCCAGACGGTTCGCGCTACATCGAGGTTCACAACCCGCTGTCGACCACCGAAGAGCAGTTCAACTCACGTGAACTGGTGCCAATCAGCCTGACTTCTGCCGTGACCAAAGTGGTGGCCGATGCCAGCACCAATCAGGATGCCGTGAACAACGCCATCCAGGCACGTACCGGTATGCCGACCAAAATCAACGGTCAGCCGGGCGAAGCCCAGCCTGCGCCGGTGATGGTACAAGAGTCTTCTGACGCGATGCCGAAAGAAGAGCCGATGACGCCGCAGGGTGCCACCGCCGTCGCGCCACAGGCCGATGCGCAGCAGCCCGCTGAAGCCGCTCCGGTTGAGCAGGCCGCGCCGGCACAGCCTGCCAGCAACGGCAACAGCCTGTAAGGGTTTGCTGTCGATGATCAAGCCAGCCGCAGGGCTGGCTTTTTTATTGCCCGATCGCCGGGATCATTGTGCGATAGTGTCGCGGTGCAGTTGCGCGCTCAATCGTGTGGTCGACGTAACGCCAGCCAGCCCGCCACCAGAGTAAACACCAGCACCACCAGCACTAACAGCAGAAAGCCGTGCGGATTGTTCGCCAGCGGAATGCCGCCCACGTTCATGCCAAAAAAACCGGCCACGATATTGATGGGCAGCGCCAGCACGGTGATTGAGGTGAGCAAAAACAGCGTTCGGTTGCTCTGCTCCATCAGGCGGGCAGCGATCTCCTCCTGCAGCAGGCGAATGCGCTCCATCAGGCTGGCAAGGTCGTTAAGCGCTACGCTGAACTCCTCGGTGAAAATCCGCAGCTCACTGAGCGGTTCCCGGTTGAGCCAGTTTGGCGGCCGGTTAAGCAGGCGAAACAGCGCGGCCGGCTCCGGCGCCAGCAGCCGCTGGACGCGCAGCAGCATGCGGCGCAGATGGCCCAGCTCGCTGCGGTTGGCTTTGATCGCCGCGCTCAGCAGCCGCTCTTCTATCGCATCCACCGCCTGGCTGGAGCGCCGCACCACCTGCTCCAGCTGCACTTCCTGTTCGCCGAGCAGCCACAGCAGCATCGCATCAGGCGCGCTGAAGCACAGCCGATCAATCTGCTGATGCATACGTTCAATCATGCCAACCGGGCGATAGCGCGCGCTGACCATCACCTGCGGCCGGCACCAGATCCACAGCGTCGCATTTTGCGTGTTGCGCTCCTCTTTACTGAAGGTGACGTCATTCAGCACCGCCAGCAGCGCATCGTTTTGCTGCGCCAGCCGGGTGCGCGGTGAGGCCGAATGAATCTCATCGAAAAAATCGTCATCTACGCTGAAATGGTCCTGAACCCAGCGCTCGGCGCGGGCATGATTCAGGTTAATGTGCAGCCAGAGAAAGCAGCCGTCGGGTAGGGTGTGCCGCGCCAGCTGCGCGGCCTCGCGGGCGTTGAGCCGCTGTGGCGGCGCATCCGGGTTGAACAGGTAACCGTGAATCAGTCCGGCGACTTCGTTGTTGAAGTCGGGCAGCGAGGCAAGCGGCAGGACAGGCTGGAGCATAGCGGCGTGAAGATCCCAGAGCGGTCAGATCCACAGCCTGCGACAGGTCTGTTACAGCATGATGACAGCCCGCGCTGGCATCATCATTCTGTCATACAAAACCCGTATCACACTGCAGTTAACGGGTGCCATTCGTGCATCGTTAATTCACCCCGGGGGGTGTGTTATGGCTGAAAACAGTTTACCTGCATCATCGTCCGCCAGCGGACGCCCTAATCTGCACCCGCGCAGCGGTCGCGCCTCGCGCGTGCTCTTTCTGCTGCTGCTGGTGGCCGGGCTGGTGTTCACCGGTATCAATCTGTTCAACGACGTGGAAGAGACCGGCGCGGTCGTCACCAGCTATACGCCGTTTCTGCTGCTCGGCGTGGCGCTGCTGATTGCGCTCGGCTTCGAGTTTGTTAACGGCTTCCACGATACCGCCAACGCCGTCGCCACGGTGATCTACACTCACTCGCTGTCGCCGGGCGTGGCGGTGGTCTGGTCCGGCTTGTGTAATTTCCTTGGCGTACTGCTCTCCAGCGGCGTGGTGGCGTTTGGCATTATTTCGCTGCTGCCGGTGGAGCTGATTCTGCAGGCGGGCAGCGGTCACGGTTTCGCCATGGTGTATGCGCTGCTGTGCTCGGCCATTGTCTGGAACCTCGGCACCTGGTATTTCGGCCTGCCCTCTTCCTCTTCGCACACGCTGATCGGCTCGATTATCGGCGTAGGCGTGGCGAATGCGCTGCTGCACGGCCGCAGTGGCACCAGCGGCGTCGACTGGGATCAGGCGGTTAAAGTCGGTTACGCCCTGCTGCTGTCGCCGGTGATTGGCTTCATCTGCGCCGCCGTGCTGCTGCTGGCCATGAAGGCATTGGTACGCAATCGCCAGCTGTATCAGGCGCCGGAAGGTAATCAGCCGCCGCCAGCGTGGATTCGTGGCCTGCTGATCCTCACCTGTACCGGCGTCTCGTTTGCCCACGGCTCGAACGACGGTCAGAAAGGCATGGGGCTGATTATGCTGATCCTGGTTGGCACCATGCCGATCGCCTATGCGCTCAACCGCTCGCTGCCGCCGGAGCAAATTCCGCGCGTGGCGGCGTTAACTCAGGTGACCGAACAGCAGCTGCTGACGCTGCAGCCGCCGCCCGCCGCGATGCCGGCAGCGCGTGAGGTGCTGACGGAATATGTGCGCACCAGCCAGAACCGGCCGCAGGTGCTGCCGGCGCTTGGCATGATGCTCGGCGATATCGGCGAACAGATTCGCCAGTACGGTTCGGTAGAAAATATCCCGGCGCAGGCGGTCACCAACACGCGCAACGATATGTATCTCGCTTCGGAAACCATCAAGCATCTGCAATCGGCCAACGTCGCGCTGCCGGAGGAGACGGCGCGCAACCTGACGGCGGTGAAGCACGAGCTGGACGCGGCTACGCGCTTTATCCCGATGTGGGTCAAAGTGGTGGTGGCGATTGCGCTGGGTCTCGGCACCATGGTCGGCTGGCGCCGGATTGTGGTTACGGTGGGTGAGCGCATCGGCAAAACCCATCTCACCTATGCACAAGGTGCCAGTGCGGAGCTGGTGGCGATGGCCACCATTGGCGCGGCCGATGCCTTTGGTTTACCGGTGTCGACCACCCATGTGCTGTCGTCCGGCGTGGCCGGTACCATGGCGGCTAACCGATCTGGCCTGCAGCTCGCCACCCTGCGCAATCTGGCGCTGGCGTGGGTGCTGACGCTGCCGGTATCAGTGCTGCAGTCAGGGCTGCTGTATGCGCTGTTTATTCATCTGGCCTGATAGGCTCTGAAGACTGCTGGTGCAGGCGCAGCGTAATCAGGAACGCGCCCAGCACCATCAGTGCCGCCGCCAGATACACCGACTGCATGCCCCAGTGGCCGATCAGCAGCCCGGCCACCGGTCCGGTCAGTCCCAGCCCCAAATCGAGAAACGCCGAATAGGTACCGAGCGCCGATCCCTGATCCTGCTGCTGCACCCGCTTCACCGCTTCCACACCCAGTGTCGGGAACACCAGCGAGAAGCCGCCGCCGGTGAGAAATGCGCCGATATCCACCAGCCAGCTGCTGTCCGCCTGCCAGATCAGCAGCAGACCGGCGGCTTCCAGCACGAAGGAGATCAGCGAGACCTGCAGCCCGCCGAAGCGCGTGATATAGCGCCCGCACGCCAGCCGTACCAGCACGAAACCGAGGCTGAACAGCGTCAGCGCGAACGCCGCGCCGCTCCAGTCGCGACTGGCGAAATAAAGGGTAATGAAGGTGGAGATCACGCCAAAGCCGATGGTGCCAAATCCCAGCGCCAGGCCAAACAGCCAGACACGGCTGACCACGCGATGAAACGGAATGCGCACGCCGGCGCTGACGCTGACCGCCGGCTTGCCGGAGGCCATCCAGAAGCCGATCGCCCCCATTAGCGCGACCAGACCGGCAAAGCCGCTGATGCCAAAAATCTGATTCAGCAGCACGCCCAGCGGCGCACCAATCGCCATGGCAAAGTAAGTCGCGACGCCGTTCCACGAAATGACTCGCGCGGTTTGCCGCGGGCCGACAATATTCATGCCCCACAGCGTCGAGCCGGTACTGCTGAAACTTTCCCCGACGCCGAGGAACAGCCGCCCCAGCGCCAGCAACGTCAGGCTCAGCAGCGGCGCACCGCTGCACAGCGCGGCAATGATCGACAGCACGCCGCTCATGCCGCAGCACACCAGCCCCATCATCACCACGCGTTTCGGGCCGTAGCGATCGGCCAGCCGGCCAGAGTGCGGGCGACTGAGCAGCGTGGCGAAATATTGCAGACTGATGATCAGCCCGGCGATAAACGAGCTGAAGCCCAGCTGGTTATGCACAAACCCCGGCAGCACCGCCAGCGGCAACCCGACGGACAGGTAGCAAAAGAAGGTGAAAACGATGACGGAGAGGATGCGTTTATTTAACTGAGCATTACTCAGTACAGCGGCGTCAGACATGGAAGATGGCGTCAGAAACGTGGTGAAAGCGAAGATTCACTATACCGGTTAGCAGACTAAGGATCGCGGCTTTTTTTGTTATAAAACATGGCGGCAGCGCACGCTTTCACCGGATGATCGCTGGCTTGCCCGTTAACGCGGCGGACCTGACGGTTCAGGTACCACCGCTCAGGTTCAGATGCAGGACACCTGGGCCATGCGTGCGGCATGGCGTTCGATGGCGCTGGCGATCTCGGCGGAGACACGCAGCGTGCGGATCTCGCTGAACAGGCCGTCGGCCTCATGGTAGGCTTTGCGCAGATAGCCCAGCCACTGCTTGATGCGCGCCACGTGATAATTGCCGGTATCACCCTGCTTTTCCAGCTGGGTGTAGCGCAGCAGCAGCTCAACCACCTGCGACCACGGCATCGGGGCTTCGTTGTATTTCACCACGCGCCCCAGGTTAGGCACATTGAGCGCGCCGCGCCCGAGCATGACCGCGTCGCAGCCGGTAATGCGCAGGCAATCCTGCGCATCCTGCCAGTCCCAGATTTCGCCGTTGGCGATCACCGGAATTGTCAGACGCTGGCGAATCTCACCAATCGCCTGCCAGTTGATGCTCTCTGCGCGATAGCCGTCCTCTTTGGTCCGGCCATGCACCACCAGCTCGCTGGCACCGGCCTGCTGCACCGCATCGGCGATCTCGAAACGCCGCGCGCCCGAATCCCAGCCGAGCCGCACTTTCACCGTGACCGGCAGATGAGCGGGCACCGCCTCGCGCATCGCTTTGGCACCGCGATAGATCAGCTCCGGATCTTTCAGCAGCGTCGCACCGCCGCCGCTGCCGTTCACCAGCTTCGACGGGCAGCCGCAGTTGAGGTCAACGCCCCACGAACCCAGCTCCACCGCGCGTGCAGCGTTTTCTGCCAGCCACTCAGGATACTGGCCCAGCAGCTGCATGCGCACGCGCGTGCCGGAGGGCGTCCGGCTGTGATGGTGCAGTTCCGGACACAAACGGTAGAAGGATTTTACCGGCAGCAGCTGATCGACCACGCGTAAAAACTCAGTGACGCACAGGTCATAGTCATTCACACCGGAGAGCAGTTCACGTACCAGCGAATCCAGTACGCCTTCCATAGGCGCCAGTAAAACCCGCATACCGTTACGCGTTCCCGTTGCTCTTCGCTGCCGGACGACGTGAGCGCGCCGGTTTACCCGCGTTGCCTGCCGCCGGGCCGTTGTTGCCCGGACGACGCGGTGCACGCGCCTCGCCCTGTGGACGCGCGCCGCCGTTACCGGCGCTGGCACGCTGACCATTGCCGCCGCTGCGGCTGCGCGGTGCGTCAGCACCCTGCCCCGGCGCGCGGCCCTGGCCACGTCCGCGTGGCTGCTGCTGACGGCCATTCTGAATCGGCTCCGCCTTGATGCTCGGATCCGGCTCAAAGCCCGGCAGCGCAATGCGCGGAATTTCCCGCTTCAGCAGGCGCTCGATATCACGCAGCAGCTTGTGCTCGTCCACGCACACCAGCGACAGCGCAGCACCGGTGGCCGCGGCACGACCGGTACGGCCGATGCGGTGCACGTAATCTTCCGCCACGTTCGGCAGCTCGTAGTTGACCACGTGCGGCAGCTCTTCGATATCCAGACCGCGCGCGGCAATATCCGTTGCCACCAGCACGCGAATGCCGCCGGTTTTGAAGTCGGCCAGCGCACGGGTACGCGCGCCCTGGCTCTTATTGCCATGGATCGCGGCGGCAGTGATGCCATCTTTGTTGAGCTGCTCAGCGAGGTGGTTAGCACCGTGCTTGGTGCGGGTGAACACCAGCACCTGCTGCCAGTTGTCGCGACCAATCATCAGCGACAGCAGTTCCCGTTTGCGCTTCTTATCGACAAAATGCACCTGCTGCGACACCTGCTCGGAAGCGGTGTTGCGGCGTGCCACTTCCACCTGTTCCGGGTTGGTGAGCAGTTTTTCCGCCAGCGCTTTGATCTCGTCCGAGAAGGTGGCAGAGAACAGCAGGTTCTGCCGTTTGGCCGGCAGTTTTGCCAGCACGCGGCGAATGTCGTGGATAAAGCCCATGTCGAGCATACGATCCGCTTCGTCCAGCACCAGGATTTCCACCTGCGACAGATCGACCGCGTTCTGGTGCGCCAGATCGAGCAGACGCCCCGGCGTGGCGATCAGTACATCAACGCCGCCGCGCAGTTTCATCATCTGCGGATTAATGCTGACGCCGCCGAACACCACCAGCGAACGCATGTTGAGGTACTGGCTGTATTCACGTACGTTTTCGCCAACCTGCGCCGCCAGTTCACGGGTTGGAGTGAGGATCAGCGCACGTACCGGACGGCGACCGCGCGCCGCTGCCGGTTTTTCTGACAGACGCTGCAGCAGAGGCAGCGTGAAACCGGCGGTTTTACCCGTGCCGGTCTGGGCGCTCGCCAGCAGGTCACGACCGGCCAGCACCACGGGAATCGCCTGACGCTGGATTGGCGTCGGTTCACGGTAGCCCTGTTCTGCTACCGCACGCAAAATATCGGCATTCAAGCCGAGAGAGTCAAAAGACATGCAGGTGTATTACTCCGAACCGCCCTGATCGCGCTGCGCGATGTAGTTTTCAGGGGGGATATGACGCAGCCTCGAGGCCTGCGTGTGAAAAGGGCACAAACTACCATGCGTAAGAGCGGCAGTGTAGCAGCTTTCCGCAAGAACCGCGACCAGCAAAACGTGAGGGCGATGGGCCGCTGCGCGGTAGCGCATAAAAAAGGAGCCGCAGTGGGCTCCTCTTTTCTTGCTGGCACGTCCGCTTAGCTGCGTTTTTTCTGCACGCGCTGCGGTGGCTCTTTGGCCAGCAGCGACACCAGCGCCGGGCCCACCAGCATTACCACGCCCAGACAACCAATCAGCAGATTGTTGTGGATGAAGCGTGAAATCAGGAACAGCGTCAGCATCGCCGCGCCGAAGTAGTATGTCGTCGTCACTTCTTCCAGAGAGTCACCAAAGCGGCGCAAACGGGCACTACGCTGCAGGGCCAGCATGGTGATGAACACCAGCGCATAAGCTGCCACCAGGGTACTGCTCACTTCGACCAGTGCCTTATGTTTCCAGCCCCACACCAGCGCCGCGATCACCAGCAGGTGGGTCGCAATATGCAGGCAGGTTTGACCGGTAACAATCTGAACACGATTAGACCATTTCATTCTCTTCTCCTGGCAGACCCAACAGGTCGCCCAAGTGTATCTGACCGCAGCCAGACGGATTTCCTCAATGTAAAGCAAATTTCGGATAACACCCTAATTTTCTGTCTCCAGCACCACCCATTTGTGACAAAGACTACACTTTGTTCTGTTGATGATGAAAAGGAGCGCGTCGCAGTATGCCACAAAATACGCAAGGATCTTCATTTAAAGTCCTGACGATCAATACCCATAAGGGGTTCACCAGCTTTAACCGTCGCTTTATCCTGCCGGAACTGCGCGACGCAGTGCGCGCGACCTCGGCGGATATCGTCTTTTTACAGGAAGTGATGGGCACGCACGCCATCCACTCCGCACACATTAAAAACTGGCCGGAAAATTCGCACTACGAATACCTTGCCGACACCATGTGGCACGATTTCGCTTACGGCCGCAACGCGGTCTATCCCGAGGGCCATCACGGCAACGCGATACTGTCACGCTTTCCGATCACCGAATACCAAAACCGCGATATTTCTGTCGCTGGCAGTGAGAAACGCGGCATGTTGCACTGCCAGATCAGCCTGCCGGATCGGCCGGAACCGATTCATACGTTGTGCGTGCACCTCGGCCTGAAAGAGAAGCATCGTCTGGCGCAGATGCGCATGATGTGTGAACTGATTGAGTCGCTGCCACCGGATGCGCCCCTGGTGGTAGCCGGCGATTTTAATGACTGGCAGGTACGCGCTAATCGATTTTTACAGCGCGGAGCCGGTCTGCAGGAGGTGTTTAGCATGAAAAACGGTCGCCCGGCACGCACCTTCCCGGCGCGCTTTCCGCTGCTGCGTCTTGATCGCATTTATATCCGTAATGCGTCGGTGAGCCAGCCGTGGGCGTTGCCGGTGAAACCCTGGTCACATCTGTCCGATCATGCCCCGCTGGCCGTGGAGATCTTTCTATGAATTTCAGCTGGCGCGAAGGTAACCAGCTGCGACTGCTGGAAAATGGCGATCAATTCTTTCCGCGCGTCTCCGGCGCGATCCAGCGCGCCCAGCGTACGCTGCTGCTGGAGACGTTTATCCTGTTTGAAGATGAGGTCGGTAAGGCGCTGCACCGCGATCTGCTGGCCGCCGCGCAGCGCGGTGTTAAGGTGGAAGTGATGGTGGATGGCTACGGCTCGCCGGATCTTTCCACCCAGTACATCAACAGCCTGACCGAAGCAGGCGTGCGCTTTATCTATTACGATCCGCGCCCGCTGGTGATGGGCATGCGCACCAACGTGTTCCGCCGTCTGCATCGCAAAATTGTGGTGATTGATGAGGAGATTGCGTTTGTTGGCGGTATCAATTTCTCCGCCGAGCACAACACCGATTACGGGCCGGAAGCCAAGCAGGATTACGCCGTGGAGGTGAAAGGGCCGGTGGTGCGGGACATCGCACGCTATGTACAGCAGGCGATCGGCAGCGAACAGGTGACGCGCCGCTGGTGGGGCGCGCGCTCCCAGCGCCTGGCGGTGAACGCCCTGCCCGGGGATGCGCAGGTGCTGTTTGTCTACCGCGATAACGATGAGCACCGCGACGACATCGAACAGCACTATCTCGATATGCTGCGCAAGGCGAAGCAGGATGTGATTATCGCCAACGCCTACTTCTTCCCCGGCTATCGCCTGCTGCGGGAAATGCGCAGTGCGGCTCAGCGCGGTGTGCGCGTGCGGCTGATTGTGCAGGGTGAACCGGACATGCCGATTGTCAAAGTCGGCGCCGAGCTGCTGTACAACTATCTGGTGGATGCTGGCGTTGAAGTGTACGAGTACTGCCGTCGCCCGTTACATGGCAAAGTGGCGGTGCAGGATCAGCAGTGGTCAACGGTGGGTTCCAGCAACCTCGACCCGCTCAGCCTGTCGCTGAATCTCGAAGCCAACCTGATCATTCACGACCACGCCTTCAACCAGACGCTGCGCGATAACCTTGAGCAGCTGCTGGCTGCGGACTGCGTGCGCGTCGATGAAGACAAGCTGCCGCCGCGCACCTGGTGGCAGCTGACCAAGAGCGTCATCGTGTTCCATTTCCTGCGCCATTTCCCGGCCATCGCCGGCTGGCTGCCTGCCCATACGCCCCATTTGTCTCAGGTCGATCCGCCGGTGCAGCCGGAAATGGAAACCCAGGACCGGGTTGAAGCCGATAACGAAGGAGCGAAACCCTGATGAGCAAAAAGAACCCGCGCTGGCAGTTAGCGAAAAAAATCCTTACCTGGCTGTTCTTCATTGCGGTGATCGTGCTGCTGGTGGTTTACGCACGCAAGGTGAACTGGGAGGACGTGTATAAGGTCATCGTCGGCTATAACCGCTACGTGGTACTGAGCGCCGCCGCGTTAGTGGTGGTGAGCTACCTCACCTATGGTCTGTACGATTTGATTGGTCGCGCCTACTGCGGGCATAAGCTGGCCAAACGTCAGGTGATGCTGGTGTCATTCATCTGTTACGCCTTTAACCTGACGCTGAGCACCTGGGTGGGCGGTGTGGCGATGCGCTATCGCCTCTATTCGCGCCTCGGCCTGCCCGGCGGCACTATCACGCGCATCTTTTCACTGAGTATTGCCACTAACTGGCTCGGCTACATTTTGCTTGGCGGCGTAGTGTTTGTCTCCGGCATGGTGCCGATTCCGCCCGGCTGGTTCATCGGCGAAGGCACGCTACGGGTAATTGGTGCGGTACTGCTGGCGATGGTGGCGGTTTATCTGTGGGCCTGTGCTTTCGCGAAGAAGCGCCGCTGGACGGTGAAGGGCCAGCATCTGCAGCTGCCCTCACTGCGCATGGCGCTGTTTCAGTTTGCCGTTTCCTGCGCCAACTGGATGGTGATGGGCACCATTATCTGGCTGCTGCTGGCGCGTGAAGTGGATTATCCAATCGTGCTGGGGGTGCTGTTAATCAGCAGTATTGCCGGGGTGATTATTCATATTCCGGCGGGCATTGGCGTGCTTGAAGCAGTGTTCCTCGCGCTGCTCAGCGGCCAGCATGCCTCGCACGGTGAGATTATCGCCGCGCTGCTGGCTTATCGCGTGCTCTATTTTATTCTGCCGCTGCTGCTGGCACTGGTGCTGTATCTGTGGCTGGAGAGCCGCGCGAAGCATTTACGGCAGAAGAATGAGCGCAAGATGGCGGCACGATAAGGCGTGCCAGGTGGAAGATGAAGAACGCGTAATACATTGCGCCGCTACGGAGAAGGTGAAACGGGCTGATAAGTACAAACCGTTCACCTGGCCGTAGCGGCGCGATTATTTTCACAGCCTTAATGGCTGGTGACTGTTAACGACGGTTACCGAAAATCCGCAGCAGCATCAGGAACAGGTTGATGAAATCGAGATACAGCGTCAGCGCGCCCATGATGGAGAAGCGGCGCAGATTCTCTTTATCGTTAACATCAATGCCCTCACCGATGGCTTTCAGCTTCTGCGTGTCGTAAGCCGTCAGGCCCACAAACACCACCACGCCGATATAGGTAATCGCCCACATCAGCGCCGGGCTTTTCAGCCAGAAGTTCACCAGCGACGCCAGCAGAATGCCGATCAGCGCCATAAACAGCAGGCTGCCGAAGCGGCTCAGGTCGCGTTTGGTGGTGTAGCCGTAAAAGCTCATGGCACCAAACATGCCCGCGGTAACGAAGAAGGTACTGGCGATCGACGAGTAGGTATAAACAAGGAAAATACTCGCCATTGTCAGCCCGGTCAGCGCGGAATAGAGCATAAACAGCCCGGTCGCCACGGCGCCGCTCATGCGCTGCACCATGCCGGAAAGCACGAATACCAGCGCCAGCTGCGCGATAATCAGGCCGAAGAAGGTGATGCGATTGGCAAACACCAGCTCCATGACGGCAGGCGTGCGCGCGGCAAACCACGACACAAACGCCGTCAGCAGTAAGCCGCAGGTCATCCAGCCATACACCTGCGCCATATAGGTTTGCAGCCCGGTCGACGCCTGCTGCACGATTGAACCATTACGTGGATATCGATCCATGATGCACCTCTTTAAAAGTTACTGATAACGTCAGTGTGAAGTGTACACCACCGATCGTCAACGGCGCGTCATACACTGCTGATATCGCCCGTCAACCCGCTGGGCAAACCACGCGGTGGTGAGATTACGGGTAATTTTCGGGCTCTCCAGCTTAATGCCCGGCAGCACTTCGCGCGGCAGACGTTTTCCCGCCATCTTATCGGCGAGGATAAAGGTCTGTTTCCACAGCGTGCTGTCGCTGAAGCTTTCGCTGTCGCCCTTCTCCAGATCGCGGCGAATTTCCCGCGGGCTCATGTCCAGCTGCTTCGCCAGCGTGCGCACCGCCAGTTCGGTGGCGCTCGCCTGTTCGCTGCCGTAGCGGATCAGGTCGCCGTCCAGCGCCAGTTTGATGCCGCTGGCACGCGCCACCGCAGCCTGGAACGCGGCGTTGCGGCTGGCGTACCAGCCGGCGTTGAAGTCGGCGAAGCGATACAGCGGCTGGCTGTAGTCTACCGGATAGCCCAGCAGGTGCAGCGTGCCGAAGTAGATACCGCCGCGCCGGCTAAACACTTCGCGCCGGATTGAACCGTCAATCGGGTATGGATAGCCCTGCGCATGCGCTTCGGCAAAGGCAATGCTGACCTGCATCGGCCCGCCGGTGTGGATTGGGTTGAGATTACCGAACAGCTTCTGCCCCATCGGCACCATATCGATAAAGTCATCAAAAATGGCGCTCAGCTCTTTCTCGCTGTGCACCTTATCGAGACGTGCCGCGTAGCTCTCGCCGTTGGAGGATTTGATCAGTAACGCGGTGCGCACCAGAAACGCCGGCACGTGCACGCTGGCGGCGCGGCGGTCAATCTCCGCCCAGGCGATTTTTGGCAGACCCGGCACGGTGGCATCGGCGCTGAAGTTAGATTCCTGATCGGTCACGGCGATCACCGCGCAAATGTTGCTGGCGCTGGCGTCGATGTGCTGCACGCGCAGCGCGGTATAGATGTCGTCGGCCCAGGCCGATTTTTGCGTCACATGGGCGGGCAGCAATTGCTGAATCTGCGCTTTCACGTCAGCGGGCTGGCGGGCCGGTAGCTGCGGCTCCTTTTTGGTGCTGCATCCGGCCAGCACCAGCGCAGCCAGCAGCGCTGCGCCGCGTAATATCGTGTTGGTGTTCATCCTGCTCCCTGATAAGCCAGCAAAAACCGTACCTTACCGTTTTCGTGGTCTGGCGGCTATCAGCGCGGGCGGATTTTGCGCGCTAGTTCCAGCGTTCAGCGGCCTGATGGTCGCTGTCGCGGGCATCGACCCAGCGATCGCCCTGCGCGGTGGCTTCGCGCTTCCAGAACGGCGCGCGGGTTTTCAGGTAATCCATGATGAATTCACTGGCGGCAAAGGCGCTGCCGCGATGGGCGCTGCTGACGCCAACGAACACGATCTCATCACCGGGGAACAGTTCGCCTACGCGATGAATCACCGTCACCTGCTGCAGCGCCCAGCGCTGACGCGCATCCGCCACAATCTCTGCCAGCGCTTTTTCCGTCATACCCGGATAGTGCTCCAGCGTTAACGCGGCCACGCTGTCGCCAAGATTGTGGTTGCGGACTTTGCCGGTGAAGGTGACGACCGCGCCGTCGCTGTCATGCGCTGCCAGCAGCGCATACTCGTCGCCAACGTTAAACGGCGCGCTGCCGACGCGAATTCGGGTTGTCATGCTCAGCCTCCGGTAACCGGCGGGAAGAACGCCACTTCATCGCCGGCGCGCAGCGGATGATTCATCGGCACCAGCGTCTGATTCACCGCCGCCAGCAGCTTGCCGGACTCCAGCGCCAGCGCCCAGCGATCGCTTTTCTGCGCCAGCGCAGCGCGCAGCGTGGCGACGTCAGCATACTCTGCCGCCAGATCCAGCGTGGCGGTGCCGGTCAGTTCGCGCACCTGGGCAAAAAACAGCACCTTAATCATGGCGCACCGCCTGGAAATCACCGGATTTACCGCCGCTTTTGCTCAGCAGCCGCAGCTGGTCGATGACGATATCTTTCTGCACCGCTTTGCACATGTCGTAGATGGTCAGCGCCGCGACCGACGCGGCGGTCAGCGCTTCCATTTCCACGCCGGTTTTGCCGCTCAGGCGACAGCGCGAGGTAATGCGTACGCGGCTGTGCTCCGGCTCAGCCACCAGCGTCACCTCGACTTTGCTCAGCATCAGCGGATGGCACAGCGGAATCAGTTCCCAGGTACGCTTCGCCGCCTGGATGCCGGCAATGCGTGCGGTGGCGAAAACATCGCCTTTGTCATGGCTGCCGTCGAGGATCATTTGCAGCGTGGCCGGCTGCATCAGCACCAGCGCTTCCGCCTGCGCTTCTCGCACGGTGTCAGTTTTGCCGGAGACGTCCACCATGTGGGCTTCGCCGGCCGCGTTGATATGGGTTAACGAGGACATGCTTATAACTTCTTCAAATGTGAGACAAAATTACACGGACGCGTACGCGCATCCAGCTGGGCTTCAATAATCCGCTCCCATGCACTGCGGCAGGCACCGGTTGAGCCCGGCACGGCAAACAGCAGCGTCTGGTTGGCCAGACCGGCCACCGCGCGTGATTGCAGCGTCGCGCTGCCGATCTCCTCGTAAGAGATCATGCGAAACAGTTCACCAAAGCCGTCAATTTCGCGATCCAGCAGCGGCAGCAGCGCTTCCGGCGTACTGTTTTTACTGTTAAAGCCGGTACCGCCGTTAATCAGCACCACCTGCACATCTTCACTGGCGATCCAGCGCGACACCGTGGCGCGGATGCGATAACGGTTGTCCGGGACGATGGCGTGATCGACCACCTGATGCCCGGCTTCGGTCAGCGCCTCACGCAGATAGTCGCCGGAGCTGTCACTGCTGGCGTCGCGGCTGTCAGAGACGGTCATCACCGCCGCATTTAAGGCGACAAAATCGCCGGAAGGTTTACCCATGGCCGTAACTCCTGTGTTTAGCCACCAATGAAGGAGAGATTCTGCGTGATGCCGGTATTGCCCTGATGCAGGAAATGCGTCTGCTTCTTCTGCCCGAGGCTGTGAGCGATGCGCGCCTGTAGCTCGGCCTGCTGATCGTCGGAGGCCAGCAGATCGCGCAGCGGCACGCCGCCGTCGCCAAACAGGCACAGATGCAGGTTACCGATCGCCGATACGCGCAGACGATTACAGCTGGCGCAGAAATCTTTTTCATACGGCATGATCAGGCCGACTTCACCCTGATAATCCGGATGGCGGAACACCTGGGCCGGACCATCGCTGCGGCCGCGCGGCTGGCGCTGCCAGCCCTGCATGATCAGCTGATCGCGAATCACCTCGCCGGACACATGATGACGGCGGAACAGATCGCCGCCCTCGCCGGTTTCCATCAGCTCGATAAAGCGCAGCTGAATCGGCCGGGTGCGGATCCACGCCAGAAAGGTCTCCAGACTGTGGCTGTTGACGTCGCGCATCAGCACGCTGTTGACTTTGACGGTGCTGAAACCGGCATCAAAGGCCGCATCAATCCCCGCCATGACTTCATGAAACTTGTTCTGCCCGGTAATGGCGTGAAACTGCCGTGCGTCAAGGCTGTCGACGCTGACATTGATATGAGTGAGGCCTGCCGCACGCCAGGCGCCGACGTCGCGCGCCATGCGGTAGCCATTGGTGGTCATGGCGATCTGGCGGATCGCCGCGTTGTCGCGCACGGCGGCAATGATATCGGTGAAGTCGCGCCGCATCGAGGGTTCGCCGCCGGTCAGGCGCACTTTTTCGGTGCCCGCCGCCGCAAAGGCACGCGTCACGCGACGAATCTCATCCAGCGAGAGAAAACTTTTGTTGTGCACGCCGTTCGGCCGGTAGCCGTCGGGCAGGCAGTAGGTACAACGGAAGTTACACACATCCGTGACCGACAGGCGCAGATAATAAAAGCTGCGCGCATAGGCATCTGTAAATTGTGGCACCTGAACACCTTTCCAAAGTACGGGAGATGCAGTCATTTCTTTCTGCACCCTGGCAGCTCGCGGCTGCGGCCAGGCATCCATATCACACGACTTAGGAACGCAAGGCTTGGGAGTCTGTTGTCATTGTGGACAACACGGTTAAAGCAAATGGTAGCGCGATTTGACGCTCGCATCCATCAGCATTTATCGCTATATATATTGATACATAACGTTATTTCACCGCATTTTCGCGACAGGATACGGTAAAATGCGCGACAGATATTGATACACATCAGTTGAACGCCGTCTGCACCTCACGTGCGGCGTTTTTAAGGAGCAGCATGAATCGTACCCTGGCAGATTTGGATCGCGTGGTGGCACTCGGCGGCGGCCACGGCCTTGGCCGCGTGATGTCGGCGCTGGCGCCGCTGGGCTCACGCCTGACCGGCATCGTCACCACCACCGACAACGGCGGATCCACCGGCCGCATACGCCGTTCAGAAGGCGGCATTGCCTGGGGCGACATGCGCAACTGCATTAATCAGCTGATCACCGAACCCAGCGTGGCCTCTGCCATGTTCGAGTATCGCTTTACCGGCAACGGCGAACTGGCCGGGCATAATCTGGGCAATCTGATCCTGAAAGCGCTCGATCACCTCAGCGTGCGTCCGCTGGAAGCCATCAACATTATCCGCAACCTGCTGAAGGTGGATGCGTTTCTGATTCCGATGTCAGAGCAGCCGGTGGACCTGGTCGCGCAGGATAGCGAAGGCAATATGGTGTACGGCGAAACGGCGATTGACGAAATGAAGCAGGCGCCGGAAGAGCTGATGCTGCACCCCAATGTGGTGCCGACGCGTGAAGCGCTGGACGCCGTCGCCGAGGCCGATTTGATCCTGATTGGTCCCGGCAGCTTTTACACCAGCCTGATGCCGATTCTGCTGATGGAGGAGATGGCACGCGCGCTGCGCCGGACGCCCGCCACCATGGTGTTCATCGGAAATCTCGGTCGCGAACTGAGCCCGGCGGCGGCCAGCCTGACGGTCGCCGACAAGCTGGCGATGATGGAAAAAGCCATTGGCAAACGGGTGATTGACGCTGTAGTGGTCGGCCCGTCAGCAGACACGCGCGGCGTCACTGAGCGGTTGATCGTGCGCGAACCGCTGGAAGCCGCCGATATCCGCTATCGTCACGACCGCCAGCTGCTGCGCCGCGCGCTGGAACATGTCATTCAGGCGGTTTAGCCGGCGCGCAACGCGACCGCCGGCTTCAGATTAAGAGGCGGCGATAAACAGTTCACGCAGCTCGTGCAGCTGGTCGCGCACCCGCGCGGCCTCTTCGAACTCCAGGTTCTGCGCGTGCTGCTGCATCTGCCCTTCCAGCTCGTGGATCTTCTTCTGCATGGCCTGGGGCGTGAGCGCCAGATAGCTGGCCTCAGCCTCGGCGGCAGTGCGTGAAGCCGTTTTACCTTTACCGCGCGTTTTCACCACGTTTTTGCCCAGCTCAAGAATATCGGTGATTTTCTTGTTCAGGCCCTGCGGCACAATGCCCCGCTCTTCGTTATAGCGCTGCTGCTTCTCGCGGCGGCGCTCGGTCTCTTCCATCGCCCGCGCCATCGACGGCGTGATCTTATCTGCGTAGAGAATCGCTCTGCCGTTGACGTTACGCGCCGCGCGTCCGATGGTCTGAATCAGCGAGCGCTCGGAGCGCAGGAAGCCCTCTTTATCGGCGTCCAGAATCGCCACCAGCGACACTTCCGGCATATCCAGCCCTTCGCGCAGCAGGTTGATCCCCACCAGCACGTCAAACTCCCCGAGACGCAGATCGCGAATGATCTCCATACGTTCAACGGTATCAATGTCGGAGTGCAGATAACGCACCTTCTCGCCGTGCTCTTCAAGATACTCGGTGAGGTCTTCGGCCATGCGCTTGGTCAGCGTGGTGACCAGCACGCGCTCGTTGATTTCGACGCGCTTGCGGATCTCCGACAGCAGATCGTCGACCTGGGTCGCCACCGGACGCACCTCAAGAATCGGATCGAGCAGACCGGTAGGCCGCACCACCTGATCGATGACGTCGCCGCCCGATTTCTCCAGCTCGTAGTTACCTGGCGTGGCCGAGACGTAAATGGTCTGCGGTGCCAGCGCTTCAAACTCTTCAAAGCGCAGCGGACGGTTGTCCAGCGCCGACGGCAGGCGGAAACCGTACTCCACCAGCGTCTCTTTACGCGCGCGGTCACCGCGATACATGCCGCCAATCTGCGGAATAGTCACGTGGGATTCATCGACCACCAGCAGGCCATCCGCCGGCAGGTAATCAAACAGCGTCGGCGGCGGCTCACCCGGTCCGCGCCCGGAGAGATAGCGCGAATAGTTTTCAATGCCCGAGCAGTAGCCGAGTTCGTTCATCATTTCGAGGTCAAACTGGGTGCGCTGGGTGATGCGCTGCTCTTCCAGCAGTTTGTTGTTTTCCAGCAGCACTTTGCGCCGCACCGCCAGCTCATCCTTGATCTCTTCCATCGCCTGCAGAATACGCTCGCGCGGCGTCACATAGTGCGTTTTCGGGTAGATAGTGAAACGCGGAATCACCGAGATCACCTGGCCGGTCAGCGGGTCGAACAGCGACAGGCGCTCAACCTCTTCATCAAACAGCTCTACACGCAGACCAATGTCATCAGATTCCGCCGGGAAGATATCGATCACTTCGCCGCGCACGCGGAAGGTGCCGCGCTGGAAAACCTGATCGTTGCGGGTGTACTGCAGTTCGGCGAGGCGGCGCAGGATGCTGCGCTGGTCGATGATCATGCCGCGCGTCAGATGCAGCATCATTTTCAGGTAGAGATCGGGATCGCCCAGGCCGTAGATAGCAGAAACCGACGCCACCACAATCACGTCGCGGCGCTCCAGCATCGCTTTAGTGGCAGAGAGACGCATCTGCTCGATGTGCTCGTTTACCGCCGCATCTTTCTCGATGAAGGTATCCGAACTGGGCACGTAGGCTTCGGGCTGATAGTAGTCGTAGTAGGAGACGAAGAACTCGACGGCATTATCCGGAAAGAACTCTTTCATCTCGCCATACAGCTGTGCCGCCAGCGTTTTATTCGGTGCCATTACCATGGTCGGCCGGTTGAGATCGGCAATGACGTTGGCGATGGTAAAAGTTTTTCCTGAACCGGTAACCCCCAGCAGCGTCTGGTGCGCCAGTCCATCCTCCAGCCCTTCTTCAAGGCGACGAATCGCCTCAGGCTGATCGCCTGAAGGTTTGAAAGCGGAGTTGAGTTTAAAGGCTTTACTCATGGTATTACGGTTCCTGCTGAAGAAGTCGGCGGGCAGGCTGGTAATTCTACTCTGCTATGGCGATTTTGCCAGAAAAAAATACTGGATATAATTACAGATATGCTGCACGATGATGGGGAGATGTCGCGATTCGCTTCAGCGTAATTTATGCGGTAATCCGGAAGCGTTTGTTGCGCAAGGTTATCCCCAGACGAGCAACGCTTTTAACAATTGTCAATAGAGCGTCATTAAATTGCAGTCTGATGACAAGCCAGACAATTCTCAGGCTTGCTTTTAAATAACCTGCTGATTTAAAAGAGATTGGCTTAAAAGCCCAGTTTCGCAGCATTATGTATGCAACCCGCGTATTTCCTCGCTTGCGCCCGGTTTTCAGTCGCTAATGCACAAGGTTATCCACAGGAATAGTGGATAACTGAATCCAGCCCCACGTCCATCGGCTGTGTATAATTTTCCCCTCGCTTATCCTGCCGTGCGAAAAAATTTTTTTTGCGATTATTTTTCCATCATCCCGTGCGGCTTTAACTATTCTTTTGGCGTACCCCATCGTGCCGTAACGGGAAAAAGCCCAGCGTTAAGGCCACTTATTTCTTCAGTCCCTGCCTTATGACAGCACAGATGCACCAGAAACGTTAAGCAGTCAGCACCGTCAAGGTGCACGCGAGTTATTACTGTGGGCAATTGTTAAGCTTTTCTCATCAATTATGGCGATTTTCGCTGCCTTTTACCCCGGTTGAGGCTGCTTTGGCGGATCTGGCCTGGGAATTGCAGTGAATTAACGGTGGAGTGACGAGTCCATGCCGGCAGGATGAACAAGCGCCGCCGGCGACAGCAGTGTCCCAATAGCCATTGTGCATGACTGTATGCCAGACGACACAGAGCGGGAGCATTCAGGCGAATAATCTGGAAGGAGAATGTCAGATGCTGAGTTTACGTTCGGTGAATCAATTTTACGGTCAGAACCATATTTTATGGGATGTGGATCTCGATCTGCCGCCAGGCACCTGCACCGGCGTGCTGGGCAGCCCGGGGATGGGCAAAACCACGCTGGTGAACTGTATTATGGGTCGCCTGCCCATTAATAGTGGATCGATGACCTGGCAGGAAGACGGCGCGCCGCCGGAAAACCTGCTGCTGCAGCCTGCTGAGCAACGCGCGCGCATGGGCATCGGCTACGTACCACAGGGACGCCACATCTTTTCCCAGATGAGCGTGGAAGATAACCTGCTGATTGCGCTGATGGCGGCACAGGACGATCGCAGCCGCGCTATTCCCGAGATGGTGTTCGATCTGTTTCCGGCGCTCTACTCGCTGCGTCATCAGCGCAGCGGCGAACTGCCGATGGATCAGCAGCAGCAGCTGGCCCTGGCGCGCGCGCTGGTGCTGCAGCCGAAACTATTGATCCTCGATGAACCCACCGAAGGCATGTCGCCGTGGCTGGAGGAGGAGATGGGGAATCTGATTCGCCGCCTGAACCGCGACTATGGCCTGACGATTCTGCTGCTGGAACAGCATGTGTCGTTCATTCGCCGCGTGGCAGACTATTTTCTGCTGCTGCATCGTGGCCGCAACGTGGCGCAAGGCAGCGTGGCGCAGCTGGATGATGTCACGGTGAGTAAGTGGTTAACGGCCACCTAGCGTCGGTAGCGTGCGGCGCAGAGTGCTGCGCCGCCGCGCCATTTACTGTGGCAGGGTAAGGTAACGGCCACAGTCGGCCTGCTGTGCCGCGCTGCTCAGCCACGGAATCTCACCGAGGAACGGGGCCATAATGCGCTGTTGCAGCGTCGCCAGATATTCCGCATGTCGCTTACCCGGCGGCTGGATGTCATTGGCAATCCAGCCGGCGAGGCGCAACCCGCGCGCCTTCACCGCCTCCGCCGTCAGCATGGCGTGGTTGATGCAACCGAGCTTCACGCCGACCACCAGAATCACCGGCAGCTGCTCGGCGGCGACCCAGTCGGCGTAAGTTTGCGTCGCGGACAGCGGCGTGAACCAGCCGCCCGCACCTTCCACCAGCACCCATTCAGCCTGCTGCTCCAGCGCGCGTAAGCCAGCGGAGAGCTGCGCAAATTCAATCGGCCTGCCCTCTTCCGCGCTGACGATATGCGGCGACGTCGGTTCGATGAACGCCAGCGGGTTCACCTGCTCATAGCTCAGCGCCAGGCTGCTGTAGCGCTGCAGCGCCAGCGCGTCGCTGTTGCGTACGCCGTCGGGCGTGACCTCGCAGCCGGAGGCCACCGGTTTGTAGCCAGCCGTGCGTAATCCCGCGGCGCTGGCCGCCTGCAACAGGGCGCCGCTGGCGACTGTTTTGCCCACTTCGGTGTCAGTTCCGGTAATAAACCAGCGTGTCATTTTTGTAAAACTCCATACATCAGGTGATAACTGAGACGATAGCCGTGCGCATCCTGCGGCCAGTGCTGCTCCAGCTGCGCCAGCTGCGGGCGCGTCAGCAGGGCCGCGTGTCGCCCATCGTGCAGATGCGTTGCGCCGATGCCTTTCAGCGAGCGCATGGCACTGAGCGCGCTGGGGAAGTGCAGCGTGACGATCTGCGTCTGGCTGCGCAGCGGCAGGCCCGCGGTCGCCAGGGCAAAGGCATCGCCGCTGAGGAAGCGATTGGCGTGACGCCGACCATCGATCTGCGCCCACGCCTGGTGCACCTCCTGCAGCGAGCCGTCGAGCAGCGTCGAGAACAGCACGCTGCCGCCCGGGCGCGTCACGCGCAGAAACTGCAGCAGCGCGGTGCGCAGATCGCTGCTCCACTGCACCGCCAGGTTGCTCCAGACGCCGTCGACGCTGTTATCTGCCAGCGGTAACTGGTCGATATCGCCCTGTAAATAGTCGTGCGCCGAGTGCTGTTCGCGCGCCGCCTGCAGCATCGCCGGTGACAGATCCAGCGCGCAGACCTGGCGACCGCGATCGCGCCAGTAGCGGCTGAACCAGCCGGTGCCGCAGCCGGCATCCAGCAGCTGCGGGCCAAATCCGGCCGGCGCCAGCGCCAGCAGCGCCTCGCCGCTCTGGCGCTGCAGCTGAGCATGCTGTTCGTAGTGCGCGGCCGCCCGGCCAAACGCCTGCGCCACCGCCTGTTTATTCACCTGCAGCGTCATACAGTGCCTCCAGCAACGCGTCGATATCTTCGGGATGATGCGCCGCGGTGAGCGTAATGCGCAGCCGCGCCGTACCCGGCGGCACCGTCGGTGGCCGGATCGCGCTCACCCAGCAACCGGCCTGCGCCAGCCGCTGTGACAGCGCCAGCGCGGCACGGTTTTCGCCAACGATCAGCGGCTGAATGGCGCTGTCAGAGGCCATTAGCTGCCACGGCAACTGCGCCGCTCCCGCGCGAAAGCGGGCAATATTTTGCTGCAACCGCGCGCGCAGCGCGTCGCCCTGCTGGATCTGCGCCAGCGCCGCCAGCAGCGCACAACACTGCGCCGGCGGCATGGCGGTGGAATAGATTAAATGGCGCGAGAATTGCTCGACGTAATCTGCGGTAGCGTCATCACACAGCAGCGCGGCGCCGCTGACGCCAAAGCCTTTACCAAAAGTCACCACCAGCAATTCCGGTTTCACCTGCTGCTGCCAGCAGCTGCCGCGCCCCTGCTCACCGGTGACGCCAATGCCGTGCGCATCGTCCACCAGCAGCCAGCCGCCCGCGCGCCGGGTTTCGGCGGCAAGTTCAGCCAGCGGCGCACTGTCGCCATCCATGCTGAATACGCCCTCGGTCACCACCAGCGTGCCGCCTTCCGCGCGCGTCGCCAGCAGCTTCGCCAGGCTGGCCGGCTGGTTGTGGGCAAAACGGCGCAGCGTTGCCGGACTGTGGCTGGCGGCATCCAGCAGCGAGGCGTGCGCCAGTTTGTCAGCGATAATGCGATCCGACTTTTGCGCCAGCAGATGGATTACTGCCTGGTTGGCGGCAAAGCCGGAGATAAACAGCAGCGCGCGCGGGTAGCCGAGCCAGGATGCCAGCTGCTGTTCCAGCTGCGCATGATGACGGCTGTAGCCAGTGACGTGGCCGGAAGCCCCAGCACCGACGCCTGCCTCGCGCACGCCCTGCTGCCAGGCGGCCATCACCGCCGGATGCTGGCTCAGGCCGAGGTAATCATTACTGGAGAAGTGGCGATAGCGCTGCCCGTCGAGGGTAATTTCACGCACGCTGTTGTGCTCAATGCGCCGCCGCTGCCGCCAGCCGTCGGCGGCACGCTGCGCCGTCAGCGCCTGCGCAATACGTTCAGACCACATTTACACGGCCGCGTTATAGAACTGCGCGCTGTCGGCGTGCAGCAACTGCTCGCTGAGCTGATGCTGCTGTTCGTTATCGCCCGCAGTCGTTGCGGTGTGCTCCGGATTCAGGCCCAGCTTGCGGAACAGGATCAGATCTTTGTCCTCTTCCGGGTTCGGCGTGGTCAGCAGCTTGCAGCCGTAGAAAATCGAGTTGGCACCCGCCATGAAGCACATCGCCTGGGTCTGTTCGCTCATCTGCTCGCGACCGGCCGACAGACGCACGTGCGAGGTCGGCATCATGATGCGCGCCACGGCAATGGTGCGGATAAAGTCGAACGGCTCGACGTCATCGTTATCCGCCAGCGGCGTGCCTTTGACTTTCACCAGCATGTTAATCGGCACGCTCTCCGGCGGCGTGGGCAGGTTGGCCAGCTGCACCAGCAATCCGGCGCGGTCGTTGACCGTTTCGCCCAGCCCGACAATGCCGCCCGAGCATACTTTGATGCCGGCATTGCGCACTTTATCCAGCGTATCAAGACGCTCCTGATAGGTACGGGTGGTGATGATGCTGCCGTAAAACTCCGGCGAGGTATCGAGGTTATGGTTGTAAAAATCGAGCCCGGCGCTGGCCAGCCGCTGCGCCTGATCGTGGTCGAGCGTTCCCAGCGTCATGCAGGTTTCCATGCCCATGGCTTTCACGCCCTGCACCATCTGCTCCAGGTACGGCATGTCGCGCTCGTGCGGGTTTTTCCACGCTGCGCCCATGCAGAAGCGGCTGGAGCCGGCTGCTTTGGCCTTGCGCGCCGATTCCAGCACCGCTTCCACCTCCATCAGGCGCTCGGTTTCCAGCCCGGTTTTGTAACGCGCGCTCTGCGGACAGTATTTACAGTCTTCCGGACAGGCGCCGGTTTTGATCGACAGCAGCGTGCTGACCTGCACCTGACGCGGGTCGAAGTGCTGGCGGTGCACCTGCTGTGCTTCAAACATCAGCTCGAGAAAAGGTTTATCAAATAGCGCCTGAGCCTGAGCCAGTGTCCAGCGATTAGCCATTGCTTACTCCAAAAAAGGGGGTTCATCCTGACGATTAACGTGGTTATACTTGTAAACTAAATCTTTTCAAAATGGTTTACAAGACAGATGTTCACACAGGACGACCTCCGCTTTGACCGCCAGCATATCTGGCATCCTTACACCTCAATGCGCGATCCGCTGCCGTGCTACCCGGTGGTGGCCGCGCACGGCTGCACGCTGCAGCTGGCTGATGGACGTGAGCTGGTCGACGGCATGTCGTCGTGGTGGGCAGCGATCCACGGCTATAACCATCCGCGCCTCAATCAGGCGTTGCAGCAGCAGATGGCGCAGATGTCACACGTGATGTTCGGCGGCATCACCCATCCGCCAGCCGTGGAGCTGAGCCGCCAGCTGATCGCCATGACGCCCGAGGCGCTGGAGTGCGTGTTCCTCGCCGATTCTGGCTCGATCGCCGTCGAAGTGTCGATGAAAATGGCGCTGCAGTACTGGCTGGGACGCGGAGAGACGCGGCAGAAATTCCTCACGCTGCAGCGCGGTTATCACGGCGATACGTTTGCCGCCATGTCGGTCTGCGATCCGGAAAACTCCATGCACAGCCTGTGGCGCGGCTACCTGCCGGAGCATCTGTTCGCCCGCGCGCCGCAGTGTGGCTTTGACGATGACTGGGATGACAACGATATTGCCGATTTCGCCCGGCTAATCGAGCAGCACCATCGCAGTATCGCCGCGGTGATCCTCGAACCTATCGTGCAGGGTGCCGGCGGCATGCGTTTCTACCATCCACGCTATCTGCAACAGGTGCGGACGCTGTGCGATCGCTACGGTTTATTGCTGATCGCCGATGAGATCGCCACCGGCTTCGGCCGCAGCGGCAAGCTGTTTGCCTGCGAACACGCCGGCATCACGCCGGACATTTTGTGTCTCGGCAAGGCGCTGACCGGCGGCACCCTGACGCTCTCCGCCACCCTGACCACGCGCGACGTCGCCGATACCATCAGCCGCAGCGCGGCGGGCTGCTTTATGCACGGTCCGACGTTTATGGGCAATCCGCTGGCCTGTGCGGTGGCAGTCGAAAGCCTGAAGCTGATCAACGAAGGGCACTGGCCGGCGCAGGTGGCGGCGATTGAACAGCAGCTGCGTGCGGAACTGCTGCCGCTGCGCGACCATCCGATGGTGGCGGATGCGCGCGTGCTGGGGGCGATTGGCGTGATTGAGACCCATCAGCCGGTGAACATGGCGGCGCTGCAGCAGTTCTTCGTGGAACGCGGCGTATGGATTCGCCCGTTCGGTAAGCTGATTTACCTGATGCCACCTTATCTGATTTCTGCCGCACAGCTGACGCAGCTGACGGCGGCGCTAAGCGCTGCACTGGCGGTGGACGGCCACTTTCAGCCCTGACACCGCTGGCACTCGCCGCCATTTTCCACCATCATGGAAAGCAGTACACAACAGGAAAGGAGAGATCATGCGCGTAGTGAGCCAGGATTTTAACGATGGCGATAAAATGCCCGAGCGCCACGTGTTTAACGGCATGGGTTACCAGGGCGATAATCTGTCGCCGCACCTGGCATGGGATGAAGTGCCGGCCGGCACCAAAAGCTTTGTGGTGACCTGCTACGATCCGGATGCCCCGACCGGCTCCGGCTGGTGGCACTGGGTGGTCGCTAATATTCCGGCTGAGGTGACCGTGCTGTCACAGGGCGCCGGTTCCGGCGTGGCGGAACTGCCAGAGGGTGCCATTCAGACGCGTACCGATTTCGGCCAGAGCGGTTACGGTGGCGCAGCGCCGCCGCAGGGCGAATCGCATCGCTACATCTTTACGGTGCATGCGCTGGACGTGGAGAAAATTGAGGTGGACGAAGGTGCCAGCGGCGCGATGGTCGGCTTCAACGTGCACTTCCATGCGCTGGCCAGCGCGTCGATCACGGTGAAATACGCCTGATTACATAAGGTGCGCATCGCTGCGCACCCCAGCAGAGGTCGCCGTAGATGGCGACCCTGCATGACCGAAGCGCGTTCCTCAGTCCAGCGCGTGAATCACTACCCACATCGGGCCCTGACCCAGAGCGTAACGCGCCAGCGGTTGCAGCAGGCCACGATCGCCGATGCGATAGACTTCAATGTGATGCGATTTCTGCCCCGCCGCCACCAGATACTGACCGCTGCCATCAATGTTAAAGCCACGCGGCTGAGTTTCGGTCGGCTGATAACCCTCAATCGTCAGCACCGAGCCGTCCTCACTGATACTGAACACGGTCAGCGTGCTGCTGGTGCGGTCACAGGCATACAGGAAGCGACCGTCCGGGGTGATATGGATATCCGCTGCCCAGCGCGTATCGCTGAAGCCCGGTGGCATCATATCAAGACTCTGCACGCGCTCGACCTGGCCGTTAACATTATTCAGCGCCCAGACGTCGACGGTGCTGTCCAGTTCGTTAACCACATAGCCATAGGCGCCGTTCGGGTGGAACGCCATATGACGCGGGCCGGCGCCTTCTACGGTGGTCACCTGCGGCTGCGCGCGCGGCGCCAGCGTGCCGTCCGCCTGCAGCTGATACAGGCAGATGCGATCCTGTTTCAGTGCCGGCACAAACAGCGTCTGGTTGCTGAGGTCGATATTCGCCGAATGGCAGCCCTCCAGCCCGTTAATCACCTGCAGTGGCGACTGCGGCAGGCCGTCGCTGCCAATCGGACTGATGCTGACACAGGCATCGTTATACGAGCCGCAGAACAGATAGTTGCCCTGGCGGTCGGTAGAAATGTGAGTCGGGCTGCCCGGCAGCGGCGCTTCACCGGCCAGGCTTAACGTACCGTCGGCCGCAATGCGGTACGCCAGTACGCGAAAATTCGGACGCACGCCGACATAGAGAAAATCTTTCTTCGGGCTCACCACCATCGGCTGCACCTGGCCGGCCACATCCGTGACCTGCAATAACGTCAGTGCGCCATCTTCCTGCATCTGCCAGGCGTGGATCTGCTGGCTCTCGGGACTGGCGGTATACACGACTTGTTTCATGCGTTTTCCTTATTCGCTGCCTGATGAAAAACAGTAACTGTAGCGCGTTTCACCGCCGCGCGCTGGGCTGATTTGTGCCCTGCTTTTTGTCTCAGGGCCGCTGGCGGGTGTAGACTTACTGCTTTGCTAACTCCGGACGGAAAGTGTAATGAGCTACCGCGTAATCGCCCTTGACCTCGACGGCACCCTGCTAACCCCAAACAAAACCATCCTGCCAGAATCCCTTGAAGCCTTAGCCCGCGCGCAACAGGCTGGCGTTCAGGTGCTGATCGTCACCGGTCGCCATCACTGCGCGATTCACCCGTTTTATCAGGCGCTGCAGCTGACAACGCCCGCCATCTGCTGTAACGGCACGTACCTGTACGATTACCAGGCGCAACGGGTGCTGGCGGCCGATCCGCTGGAGAAAAGTCAGGCGGCGCGGGTGATTGAGATGCTCGATCAGGAGAATATTCACGGTCTGCTGTATGTCGATGATGCGATGCTGTACCAGGAAGCGACCGGCCATGTGACGCGCACCCTCAACTGGGCGCAGTCGCTGCCGAAAGCGCAGCGCCCGCTGTTTGTACAGGTGCCGAGTCTGGCGCAGGCGGCACACGACGCGCAGTCGATCTGGAAATTTGCCCTGTCGCATCCGGATACCCGCGCGCTGCAGCAGTTTGCTGAACGCACCGAACGCGAGCTGGGTCTGGCGTGTGAATGGTCGTGGCACGATCAGGTCGACATCGCTCAGGCCGGCAACAGCAAAGGCAAACGCCTGGCGCAGTGGGTGGCGAGCCAGGGTCTGAGCATGCAGGACGTGCTGGCGTTTGGCGACAATTACAACGATCTCAGCATGCTGGAGCAGGCCGGGCTGGGCGTGGCGATGGGCAATGCCGATGACGCCATCAAAGCACGCGCGCGCAAAGTTATCGGTACTAACCTTGAGCCGGGCATTGCGCAGGTGATCTACCAGGAAGTGCTGTAACGCCAGGCTGGTCGCGGCACAAGGTATCTGTAGGGTGACCGGAAAAAAGCGCGAAAAATCGCGCTGATCCGCAGACCAGACGTACCGCGTTGTCGTCCGGTTTGTGTTACGCGGTAATCGACACGCTCTTGATCTGCGCATACAGCCACTGATCGGGCCGGATATTCAGCTCGTCGCGCGCCCACGGTGAAATGCGCGCCCACAGCTCGCTGACGCCGATGCGCAGCTTCACTTCGACCTGGTCGTCCAGCTCCAGCAGCTCCACCACCTGCGCCGGTAAGATATTGCGGATCGAGGTATTTTGCGGCGGCTGCAGCGCCAGCGACACGTCCGCCGAGGCGATACGGATGCGCAGTATACTTTTCACCGGCTGATTCACCCGGCTGACCCAGATGTGCTGATCGCCAAGCGACAGCGCGGTCATCGGGTAATCCGGATGCTGCTCCAGCACCTGCACGCGCAGTACGCTGCTGCGCTCGGCCGCCGGCAGCCAGGGCCGCATCGTGCTGCTGCCCCACACTTTTTCCAGCGCGCCGAAGGCTTTGACGTTACCGTTATCCAGCACCAGCACCTGATTCGCCAGCTGGACAATCTCCTCCAGACTGTGGCTCACGTACAGCAGCGGAATCTCCACCTGCTTCGCCAGCTTCTGCAAATAGGGCATCAGCTCGCGCTTGCGTGGCAGATCGAGCGACGCCAGCGGTTCGTCCATCAGCAGGATATCCGGCGCGCTCAGCAGCGCCCGGCCCATCGCCACGCGCTGCTTTTTACCACCCGACAGCGAGGCCGGATAGCGATCCAGCAGCGCATCCAGTCCCAGCAGCGTCACCAGCGCCCCGAACTGCGCTTTCATTTTGGGCGCCATGCCATACTGCAGATTGCCGCGCACGCGATAATGGGGAAACAGGCGCGCATCCTGAAACACGTAGCCGATGCGGCGTTTTTCCGGCGGCAGATTGATACCGCTGTCGCGGTCAAACAGCAGACGATCGTTAAGCGCAATCTGGCCGCTCTGCGGCTGCGTCAGACCGCTGATGGCATTGATTAATGAGGTTTTTCCTGCCCCGGACACGCCAAAAATCGCGGTGATGCCGCTGGCCGGAATCTCCACATCGACGTTGAGCTGATGCTCACCGAGCTGTTGCGCAATGTTGATTTTCAGCATCAGGCCGCTCCCAGCCGCTTGCGGCCCCAGCGCGCCAGCAGCTCTGAGGCCACCAGCGACAGCAGCGCCAGCGCAATCGCCACCGCGCACAGCCGCGCCGCAGTGCCTTCCGCGCCGGGCGTTTCAATCAGGGTAAACATGGCTGACGGGATGGTGCGGGTTTCGCCGGGAATGTTGGAGACAAAGGTAATGGTGGCACCAAACTCACCGAGCGAGCGGGCAAACGCCAGCACGGTGCCCACAATGATGCCCGGAAAAGTCAGCGGCAGCGTGATGGTGAAAAACACCCGCCAGCGGCCCGCGCCTAAGGTACGCGCCGCCTGTTCCAGCCGGCTGTCTACCGCCTCCAGCGCCAGACGAATGGCGCGCACCATCAGCGGAAACGCCATCACCGCGGAGGCCAGCACCGCACCGCGCCAGCTGAAGGCGAAGGTCACGCCGAACCAGTCGTACAGCCAGCTGCCAATCAGACCGCGCCGGCCCAGCGTCAGCAGTAGCAAATAGCCGACCACCACCGGCGGCAGCACCAGCGGCAGATGAATCAGACTATCGAGCAGGGTTTTGCCGGGAAAGCGACAGCGCGCCAGAATCCAGGCCATCAGGATGCCAAACGGCAGGCTGCACAGCACCGCCACGCAGGAAACTTTCAGGCTGAGGAATACGGCCTGCCATTCGGGATCGCTCAGTATCATCTCTTCGGCGTAAATCCATACTGTTTAAACACGGCAGCGGCATCCGGCCCCTGCAGATAGTCATAGAAGGCCTGCACCGCTGCGTTCTGGTGATCGCTGACCACCGCCATCGGGTACTCTACGGGTTTGTGACTCGCTTCGGGGAAGCGTCCGACCACCTGCACCTTATCACTGGCTACCGCGTCGGAACCGTACACGATGCCATATGGCGTTTCGCGTCGCTCCACCAGCGCCAGCGCGGCACGCACGTTGTTAGCCGGTGCGAGCCGTGAAGACAGCGTGTCCCACGCACCCAGCTTTTGCAGCGCTTCTTTGGCATAGATGCCTGCCGGCACGTGATCCGGATCGCCCACCGCCAGGCGCTCGCCCTTAAGCAGGTTCTGCCATTGGGTCTGCGCATTGATGGTCACCGGCTGCGCGTTAGCGCTTTTTGCCGCCACCAGCACCAGATCATTGCCCAGCAGCGTGTAGCGCGTACTGCCGATCACGCTGTTTTTCGCCACCGCATCGTCCATCCACTGCTGATCGGCAGAGATAAACAGATCCGCCGGGGCGCCCTGCTCGATTTGCCGCGCCAGCGTCGACGAGGAAGCGAACGAGGATACCACTTCAACGCCGCTTTTTTGCTGATATTGCGTGGCAATCTGCTGCATCGCGTTGGTGAGCGAGGCCGCAGCGAACACAGTAATTTTCTCCGCCGCCAGCGCCTGACCCGACAGCGACACGGTGACCACGGCTGCGGCCGCCCAGTGATAAAGCGTATTTTGCATAGAGAACTCCAGGTTACGTTATATAGTTGATAATACAACGCGAGCCTGAAAGCTGTCATGAGCTTTATATCGGCAAAAACGGCGGGAAGTTAAGGGCAAAACGCCCGCAGCGTGCGGGCGTTAAAAATCAGTGGTGTGAGCTATTGGCGGGACGGTCGTCGCGGCGGCCAAATTTAGAGATGACGTTAAAGACTTCACCCAGGCCGTAAATCAGACCCAGCATAATCGCCATCACGATGGGCACCATGATGATGGCGACCGCCAGGCTTTTTAACAGTTCCAGCATGGAAACCTCGCGCAAAGAGTAAAAAAGTGATTGTAACGGCTGGAGAAAAAAAGGCACTGCCCTTTTCGTGCTTTTACTTTAGGCCTTACAATTGGCGCATTCATCTAAGGAGCTGACATGCAGGCAGAACTCTCTCTTCACATTCGTCTTCAGCAGAAACTGTTTGCCGATCCGCGCCGTATCGAGCTGCTCAGGCGCGTGCAGGAAACCGGCTCCATCAGCCAGGGCGCCAGACTGGCGGGCATCAGCTATAAAAGCGCCTGGGACGCCATCAATGAGATGAATCAGCTGGCGGATCAGACGCTGGTCGAACGCGCGACCGGCGGCAAAGGCGGCGGCGGTGCCCGGCTGACGCGCTACGGCGAGCGATTGATTCAGCTGTTTCAATTGATGGAGCAGATCCAGCAAAAAGCCTTTGACGTGCTGCAAAACGACAGCCTGCCGCTCGACAGCCTGCTGGCGGCGATCGCCCGCTTTTCCCTGCAAACCAGCGCGCGCAACCAGCTATTTGGCACGGTGCAGGCGCGCGATCGTCAGCAGGTGCAGCAGCATGTTGAGATACTGCTGAACGACGGCGTGACTCGCCTGCAGGTGGCTCTGACCGAACGCAGCGCGGAGCGGCTACAGCTCGACAGCGGTAAAGAGGTGCTGGTGCTGATCAAAGCGCCGTGGATCCGCCTGACGCCTGACGCCGCAGAGGGCGATAATCAGCTGCCGGGCCTTGTCCACACCATCGAACCCGGCGAAACGCAGAGTGAAGTGCTGATTGCGCTGGCGGGCGGTGAAATGTTGTGCGCCACCGTCCCCAGCCAGGCGCTTCGCCAGCATAATCTGCAGCCCGGCAGCGCCGTGACCGCCTGTTTTAATGCAGAACACGCCATCATCGCCACACTGCTCTGATCTGGCCGCCATGATTTGACTTCATTTCGCTGGCTCGCTACAACTGAGCGACTTGATGCAGAAAACGGAACAAATCATGGCCTCATTGCAAATTTCGCAAGGCATATTTCACCTGAGCGATAGCCGTACCCTGACCCTGCCGGACTTAACCCTGCACAGCGGCGAAAGCTGGGCCTTTGTCGGTGCCAACGGCAGCGGTAAATCTTCGCTGGCGCGCGCGCTGTCCGGCGAGCTGACGGCGGCAAAGGGCGAGCTGCGGCAGGATTTTCAGCGCCGCACCCGTCTGTCGCTGGAGCAGCTGCAACAGCTGGTGACGCAGGAGTGGGAGCGCAACAACACCGATCTGCTGAGTGAAGGCGAAGATGACACCGGCCGCACCGCGCTGGAGATCATTCAGGATGAAGTAAAGGATGAGGCGCGGGCGCAGGCGCTGGCCCAGCAGTTTGGCATCAGCGCTTTACTGACTCGCCGCTTCAAATACCTTTCTACCGGCGAAACGCGCAAAACGCTGCTGTGTCAGGCGCTGATGGCGCAGCCGGATTTGCTGATCCTCGACGAACCTTTTGATGGTCTGGATGTGGCATCGCGCGCCAGCCTTGCCGATACGCTGCATCAGCTGCATCGCGACGGCTACACCGTGGTGCTGGTGCTGAACCGCTTTGACGATATCCCGGATTTTGTCCAGCAGGTCGGCGTGCTGGCGGAGTGCACGCTGACGCACGTGGGCGCGCGCCAGGCGATTCTCGCCGAAGCACTGGTGGCGCAGCTGGCGCACAGCGAACGCCTGCAGGGCATGGCGCTGCCGGAGCCGGACCAGCCGGATCAGCTGCCGCAGCTGGCGGCAGATGCGCCGCGCGTTATCCTGCGCAACGGCGTGGTGTCGTATAACGATCACGCGGTGATCGACGACCTGAACTGGCAGGTCAATCCCGGCGAGCACTGGCAGATCATCGGCCCCAACGGCGCGGGTAAATCGACCCTGCTCAGCCTGGTCACCGGCGATCATCCGCAGGGCTACAGCAATGATTTAACGTTGTTTGGTATTCGCCGCGGCAGCGGTGAGACCATCTGGGACATCAAGCAGCATATCGGTTACGTCAGCAGCAGCCTGCATCTGGATTACCGCGTCAGCTGTAATGTGCGTACGGTGATCCTCTCGGGCTTTTTTGATTCGATCGGTCTGTATCAGGCGGTATCGGATCGGCAGAAAGCGCTGGCGCGCCAGTGGCTGGCGCTGCTTGGCATGGACAATGCGCTGGCCGATGCGCCGTTTCATAGCCTGTCGTGGGGCCAGCAGCGGCTGGTGCTGATTGCGCGCGCGCTGGTGAAGCACCCGACGCTGCTAATCCTGGATGAACCGCTGCAGGGGCTCGATCCCATTAACCGCCAGCTGGTGCGCCGCTTTGTTGATGTGCTGATCGGCGAAGGCCGTACCCAGCTGATGTTTGTGTCTCACCACGCTGAGGACGCGCCGCAGTGCATCACCCACCGCCTGAGTTTTGTAAAACAGGGCGCGGGCTATGCTTATCAGCAGGAGGCGTTGCGTTAGTTTTCATTGATGAGCGGGTCGCCATGCATGGCGACCCGGCGATAACAGTACGCACCTGACAGATTTCTTCCCCTAAAAATGTAACCGCTACCACTAGCCTGCCGCATTATTCAGCAAACGTTGCGCATAAACCCACAAAATGAGAATCGTCACCTTGTGTAAACGATACCATTTATCCAGACTGGATCACGCTTTCAGCGCCACCGTTATGCTACGTTGAAGGCAGTGATTTTCTTCTGTTTGCCGATTACCAGGACTTGTTATGCAAAAATTTAACCCGGTCGATCATCCGCATCGCCGCTATAACCCGTTGATCGATCAATGGGTGCTGGTGTCACCGCATCGCGCCAAACGTCCTTGGCAGGGTGCGCAGGAGACGCCGGCGCTGGAGCAACTGCCCGCACACGATCCGGACTGCTTCCTGTGCGCCGGTAACACCCGTATCACCGGCGACAAAAATCCCGATTACAAAAGCACTTACGTGTTCACCAATGACTTCGCCGCGCTGATGACCGATACGCCGGACGCGCCGCAGAGCGATGATGTGCTGATGCGCTGTGAAGGCGCGCGCGGTACCAGCCGGGTGATCTGCTTCTCGCCAGATCACAGCAAAACCCTGCCCGAACTGCCGCTGCACAACCTGCAGGACATCGTGCGCACCTGGCAGGAGCAGACCGCTGAACTCGGTCAGCACTATCCGTGGGTGCAGGTATTTGAAAACAAAGGCGCAGCGATGGGCTGCTCAAATCCGCATCCGCACGGTCAGGTGTGGGCCAACAGTTTTCTGCCGAATGAAGCGCAAAAAGAGGATGACAACCAGCGCCGCTACTTTGCTGATAAAGGTACGCCGCTGCTGGTGGATTACGTAACGCGTGAACTGCAGGACGGCAGCCGTACCGTGGTTGAAACCGATCACTGGCTGGCGGTAGTGCCGTGGTGGGCGGCCTGGCCGTTTGAAACCCTGCTGCTGCCTAAAACGCACGTGAAACGTATTACCGATCTTAACGAGGCGCAGCGCACCGATCTGGCGCTGGCGCTCAAGCAGCTCACCAGCCGTTACGACAATCTGTTCCAGTGCTCGTTCCCCTATTCGATGGGCTGGCACGGCGCGCCGTTTAACGGCGAAGCCAACGATCACTGGCAGCTGCACGCGCACTTCTATCCCCCGCTGCTGCGCTCCGCCACGGTACGAAAATTTATGGTTGGCTACGAGATGCTGGCCGAGACCCAACGTGATTTAACGGCGGAACAGGCAGCAGAACGTCTGCGCTCTGTCAGCGCTATCCATTTCCGCGAGGAACAATAAATGTCTTTAAAATCGATCACTCAACAGGTTTTCGCTGACACCTTCGGCTATGCGCCGAGCCACAGCATTCAGGCACCGGGCCGGGTGAATCTGATCGGCGAGCATACCGATTACAACGATGGCTTCGTGCTGCCCTGCGCTATCGATTATCAGACCGTGATTGCCTGCGCCCGCCGCGACGATCGCCAGGTGCGCGTGGTGGCGGTGGATTACGACAATCAGCAGGATAGCTTCTCGCTGGATGCGCCGATTGAGCCGCTCAGCGAACCGATGTGGGCCAATTACGTGCGCGGCGTGGTGAAACATCTGCAGCAGCGCGACGCCAGCTTTGACGGCGTGGATATGGTGATCAGCGGCAACGTGCCGCAGGGTGCCGGTCTCAGCTCGTCCGCCTCGCTGGAAGTGGCGGTGGGCACTGTGTTCCAGCAGCTCTATCAGCTGAAGCTCGACGGCGCAGCGATTGCCGTTAACGGGCAGGAAGCGGAGAACCAGTTTGTTGGCTGCAACTGCGGCATCATGGATCAGCTGATATCCGCACTCGGCCAGCAGGATCACGCCATGCTGCTGGACTGCCGCACGCTGGGTACGCGCGCCGTATCCATGCCGGAGGATGTCGCGGTAGTGATTATCAACTCGAACTTCCGCCGTAATCTGGTGGGCAGCGAATACAATACCCGCCGCGAGCAGTGCGAAACCGGTGCGCGCTTCTTCAACAAAAAGGCGCTGCGCGACGTGACGCTGGAGGAGTTTGCGGCAGCAGAACAGCAGCTCGATCCGCTGGTGGCCAAACGCGTGCGTCACGTGATCACCGAAAATGCCCGGACGCTGGAAGCGGCGGACGCGCTGAGCAGCGGCGATCTGCAACGCATGGGTGAGCTGATGGCCGCCTCGCACGCCTCAATGCGCGACGATTTTGAGATCACCGTACCGCCCATCGATCAGCTGGTGGAGATTGTTAAAGCGGAAATCGGCCCGCGCGGCGGCGTGCGTATGACCGGCGGCGGCTTCGGTGGCTGTATTGTCGCCCTGATGCCAACCGATCTGGTCGATCAGGTGAAAACGGCGGTGGCGCAGCAGTACGAAGCGCAGACCGGCATCAAAGAGACCTTTTACGTGTGTAAAGCCTCAGCAGGAGCCGGCCAATGGTAAGCGACGTCAACTCTCATGCGCCGGACGGCCAGCCGTGGCGCATCACCGTGCTGCGCAACCGCAACGGCATGGTCGCCACCTTTATGGACTGGGGCGCCACCTGGCTGTCGGCGCGCGTGCCGATGCAGGACGGCAGCGTGCGCGAAGCGCTGCTCGGCTGCGCCACGCCGTCCGACTATCTGCATCAGGATGCTTATCTCGGTGCCACCATCGGGCGTTACGCGAACCGCATCGCCTTCGCTGAGCTGAAGCCGCTTAACCGGCTGCTGGCGGCCAATCAGGGTCCGCACCAGCTGCATGGCGGGCCGCAGGGTTTCGACAAGCGCCGCTGGCAGATCCTCAGCCAGAGCGACAGCGCAGTGCACTATCGTCTTGATTCGCCGGACGGTGATCAGGGCTATCCCGGCAATCTGATTGCCGATGTGATTTATCAGCTCGATGACGATAACTGCCTGTCGATTCGCTATGAAGCGCAGACCGATCAGGCCTGTCCGGTCAACCTGACCAACCATGCTTACTTCAACCTTGATGCGCATCATGGCGACGCGCGCCAGCATCGCTTACAACTGCAGGCCGATCGTTATCTGCCGGTGGACAGCGCAGGCATTCCCAATGCGCCGCTGAAAGCGGTGGACGGCACCAGCTTTGATTTCCGCCAGCCGAAACGCGTGGCGGATGAGTTCCTGGCCGACGACGATCAGCGCGCGGTGAAAGGTTACGATCACGCGTTTCTGCTCACCACCGCCGGTGACAGCAGCCAGCCTGCTGCGCAGCTGTGGTCAGCGGACGACAAACTTAGCGTGAGCGTGTTCACCGCCGCGCCGGCGCTGCAGTTCTACTCCGGCAACTATCTGGAGGGAACGCGCGCCCGTGAACAGGGCAGCTATACTGCTTTCCAGGGCATCGCTCTGGAGAGTGAGTTTTTACCGGATTCGCCCAACCATAGCGAGTGGCCGCAGCCTGATTGCTGGCTGCAGCCCGGCGACACATGGCACTCCGTGACGCGTTATCGCTTCACCCCGCACTAAGCGCCGGTTGAAAAACGCGCACTGCGGTGCCGACAGGCTTACGCCGTGCGCTGTTTTCCGCTATGGTATGGCGCTATCAGTGTGCCGCTGAAATCAGCGGCCGCAGCCGGTTTCTATCATCATCGAAACATTAAGCATTAAGGAGTAAAGCTATGGCCGTAACTAAGCTGGTTCTGGTGCGCCACGGCGAAAGCCAGTGGAATCAGGAAAACCGCTTCACCGGATGGTACGACGTGGATCTGTCCGACAAGGGTCGCACCGAAGCCAAAGCAGCCGGTCAGCTGCTGAAAAAAGAAGGTTTCGTGTTTGATTTTGCCTACACCTCAGTGCTGAAGCGTGCCATCCACACTCTGTGGAACGTGCTGGATGAGCTGGATCAGGCCTGGCTGCCGGTCGAGAAAACCTGGCGTCTGAACGAGCGTCACTACGGTGCGCTGCAGGGCCTGGACAAAGCGGAAACCGCCGCCAAATATGGCGACGATCAGGTGAAACAGTGGCGCCGCGGCTTTGCCGTTACGCCGCCAGAGCTGGATCGTAACGACGAGCGTTTCCCGGGCCACGACCCGCGCTACAAATCCCTGACCGACGCGCAGCTGCCAACCACCGAAAGCCTGGCACTGACCATCGATCGCGTGATCCCATTCTGGAACGAGAGCATTCTGCCGCGCATCAAGAGCGGTGAGAAAGTGATCGTTGCCGCGCACGGTAACTCACTGCGCGCGCTGGTGAAATACCTCGATAACATGAGCGAAGATGAGATCCTCGAACTGAACATCCCAACTGGCGTTCCGCTGGTGTATGAGTTCGACGAGAACTTCAAGCCAATCAAACATTACTATCTGGGTGATGCCGACGAGATCGCAGCGAAAGCCGCCGCCGTTGCTAACCAGGGTAAAGCGAAGTAAGTTCACGCTGAAACGCAAAAGGCCAGACGCGAGTCTGGCCTTTTTTTATGCCGTGCGCTGCCGTTAGCCGCGACGGGTTTTGATCGCCTGTGCCAGCTGACGCAGCGCTTTTTCCGTGTCGTCCCAGCCAATACAGGCGTCGGTGACGCTCTGGCCGTACACCAGCGGTTTGCCGCTGTCGAGGCTCTGGTTGCCTTCCACCAGGTGGCTCTCAATCATCACGCCGGTAATCGCCTGCTCGCCGCCGGCAATCTGCTGCGCCACGTCTGCGGCCACCACCATCTGACGCTGGAACTGCTTGCTGCTGTTGGCGTGGCTGAAGTCGATCATCACCTGTGGACGCAGGCCCGCTTTTTCCAGCCCGGTTTTCACCGCCGCAACGTGTTCCGCACTGTAGTTCGGCTCTTTGCCGCCGCGCAGAATGATGTGGCAATCTTCATTACCGCTGGTTTCGACAATCGCCGAATGACCATATTTGGTGACTGACAGGAAGCAGTGCGGCGCGCTGGCAGCACCGATGGCATCGATCGCCACTTTGATGGTGCCGTCGGTACCGTTTTTGAAGCCGACCGGACAGGAGAGCCCGGAGGAGAGCTCGCGGTGCACCTGCGATTCGGTAGTACGCGCACCAATCGCGCCCCAGCTCATCAAATCCGCCATGTATTGCGGCGTGATCATGTCGAGGAACTCACCGGCAGCCGGCAGTCCGGTGTCGTTGATATCCACCAGCAGCTTACGCGCCAGGCGCAGGCCGTCGTTAATCTGGAAGCTACCGTCCATGTAAGGATCGTTGATCAGCCCTTTCCAGCCCACCGTGGTACGCGGTTTTTCAAAGTACACGCGCATCACCACTTCCAGCTCACCCTTCAGCTCCTCGCGCAACGTCAGCAGGCGCGCGGCATACTCTTTGGCTGCCTGCGTATCGTGGATGGAGCATGGCCCAATCACCACCAGCAGGCGGTCATCTTCACCGTGCAGAATGCGGTGAATGGCCTGGCGGGCCTGGGCAACGGTTTGAGCAGCGTTATCGGTGGCGGGGAATTTTTCCAGCAGCGCAACAGGGGGCAATAACTCTTTGATCTCTCTGATGCGTAAATCGTCGTTCTGGTAATCCATACTTATTCCATTCAAATTTCTGGCCCTGCGTACGCCGGGCGCAACCCGTCCAATGTATCCCTTCAGGCACCAGGTGTAAATTATGTCCTGTGCGCCAATGGCTCGCTCAGATTTGCATTTATTCGTTTATGAACTAAGCTTTTTAAACGTAAGCACTGAGGAATGAGGTGCTTTCGCTATTTATATTCATGCCGAACACTCATGACGGAATTAAATTCCGTCGCGGCACGCTTTTTTCGTCAAACAGCACCAGCGGGTGTCACGCGGCAACTATCCATTTATTACAGGAGCATAATGATGAATAAGTTTGCATTGATTTTTCTGACGGCAGCGATGACTTTGGGCAGCGGCGCAGCACTGGCTGCAGATAACAACAACGGCCAGGCGAATGCGTCAGCAGAAGCCGGCGCAGCCGCAGGCGGCGCGAAAGAGAATCTGCCGCCAAATAATGTCGATAATAGCAACATTAATAACGGCAGCATGAACACCAACGGTGCCGCGACTTCTGGTACCAGCTCCGGCAATATGTCGGCCAGCCAGGAACACAAAAATACCATGTGTAAAGATGGTCGCTGCCCGGATATGAATAAGAAAGTTGAAACTAAGGAAGGCGGTGGTCACGTTAAACACAAAACTGACGGCACCACGCAGTAATCCACGCGGAGCGTGATGCAGGGCGAGCTTCGGCTCGCCCTGTTGTTTTTCCCCTGCCCTATTTCCGCTATGCTAACGCTATGAAATTCACAGGAACTGTTTCATGGCTGCGCTGCTGCTTATCGATGATCACCCGTTAGTTGAAGTCGCGCTGGAAGCGGCCTGCCTCAACGCCCCCATTCCGTTACAGCTCTACGCCGCCGGCGACGAAGCTCAGGCGCGCCTGCTGCTGCAACAGCATCCTATTGACCTGATTGTGCTGGATATCGGCCTGCCGGACAGCGATGGTCTGGAGCTGCTGCGCCGTCTGCGCGCGCGCCATCAGCAGTGTCCGGTGCTGATTTACTCGGCCCAGCAGAGCCGCCACACGCTGCTCAGCGCCGCTTCGTTCGGCGCGGCCGGCTATGTGGTGAAGAGTCAGAGCATGGCGCAGCTGCTGAGCGCGATTCTGGCGGTGCTGGGCGGCCAGCAGGCGTTTCCGCCGCTGCCGGAGCGCATTGCACTTCCACTCACCGAGAAAGAGCAGCAGATTGTCGCGCTGCTGGTGCGCGGGCTGTCGAACATCCAGATTGGCGAACAGCTGCACATCAGCAATAAAACCGTCAGCACCCACAAGAAAAATATCCTCGAGAAGACCGGCGTGCAGTCGGTGGTCGAGCTGGCAGAACTGTGGAAAGCGCAGCAGTGACACGCTGGCTGCTGCTGTTCGCGCTGTTTTTCAGTCTGCTGGCGCGCGCCGGATTGCAGCCCGCCAGCAGCGTGATGCTGCCCGCCATGATGCCCGCGCCGCACGCCGAGCCGTGGCCAGGACCGGTGCTGCGCGTGGCGGTGCCGGCGCAAAACAGCGCGCCCTGGGCGATGCGCATCGGCGATCGCATCTGGGGCATTGATGCCGATTATCTCAGCGCCCTCAGCCAGCTGAGCGGCAGCACATTCAGCCTGCACGGCTATCCTGACTTTGCCGCCCAGCTGGCGGCGCTGCAGCGTGGCGACGTGGATATGGTGCTGAGCACCCGCCAGCGCGATCTGCCCGCCGACGTACTGACCAGCGAGAGCTGGTTCACCAGCCCGATGCGCATCTACCGCAATCGCGACAACCAGCGCGCGGTGATGTTCAACAGTGACAACGCTCAGCTGACCATCGCCGCCGACACGCTGGCGCAACTGCCGCAAACCTTTGCACATCGCCACCGCTGGCAGACGCTGCCCGGCAATTTACAGGCGCTGTATGCGCTGCTGAACCAGCAAAGTGACTATCTGGTGGCCGATGAAGCCAGCGCCGGTTTCCTGCTCGGCCAGCTGCAGCAGGGACAGATTTATCAAATCACCGCCGATCCCGGTGCCGGCGAGCTGTCGCTGCGCGCACTGACACGCGATCCGGCGCTGATTGCCTGGCTCAACCGCCAGCTGCGTTTGCTGCCAGCGGAGTTCAGCAATCGCGTGCAGCAGCGCTGGAGTCCACCGCTGCTGCGCTATCAGGATACGCAAACCCTGATGCTGACGGGCGAAGAGAAACAGTGGCTGGCGCAGCAGGATGCCATCCCTTATGCCGCCGAGAGCGATAACGCGCCGTGGAGCTATCGCGATGCCAGCGGCAACGCGCGCGGCTTCGGTATTGACCTGCTTAACGCCCTGAGCCAGAGCACCGGCCTGCGTTTCACGCCGCGCTGGGTCAATAATCCGCAGCAGGCCGCCAGTCTGTTGCAGCAGCAGCAGGTGATGCTCAACCTGTTACAGCCGCTGTACGGGGACGATGCTAACCGCACCGCGCTGCCGGTGTGGCGCGCCATCTGGGGCATTTACACGCTGTCCGACAGGCAGCCGATGGGCTGGTCCGCGCTGCACGCTCAGCGCGTCGGCGTGCTGCGTGGCGATCTGGCGCAGCGTCTGCTTCCGGCTGAGATCGCGCCCCAGCTGTTCGACGATCGCGCCCAGCTGTGGCAGGCCCTCAACACTGGCCAGATTGATGCAGTGGTGGATAACGTGCTGTCGGCGCGCTGGCGCATGGCCAGCCATGAGGGCAACCGCGTGCATCTCGCCTTTGTGGCCAGCGATATCGCCTGGCCGCTGGCGCCGCAGGTGAGCGCACAGCAGCCGCAGCTGAGCGCCCTGCTCGACCATGCGCTGCAGCAGATTCCGGCGGATACGCTGAACCAGATGCGCGTCAGCTGGTCGCAGCCGCCGCAGCCCGGCACCACCATGACGATGCGCAATGTGCCGCTGCTGATTTTGATTGCGGCCGCCGTGATCATCCTGTTGTTGCTGGTATTGCTGCTGCGCCGCTATCTGCAGCAGCGGCGTGAGCGGTTACAGCGCGAGCAGGCGGAGCGCGCCAATGCCGCTAAAAGTCAGTTTCTCGCCACCGCCAGCCACGAGCTGCGCACGCCGATGCAGGCGATACTGGGCCTGCTGGAGCTGGAACAGCAGCAGCATCCCAGCGCGCGGCTCGATGTAATGCACAGCAGCGCCCGGTCGCTGATGACGCTGCTGAACGACCTGCAGGATCATGCGCGCATCGAGAATCACAGCTTCCGCCTCACGCCGCGCCCGCTCGATCTCACACTATGGCTACAGCAGCAACAGCAGTTTTATCACCCGCTGATGCGCGATGGCGGGCCGCAGCTGCACGTAGCGGCGCTGACGCCGCTGCCGGCCAGCGTGATGCTCGACAGCGATCGCCTGCAGCAGGTGGTGAACAACCTGGTGGCCAATGCACTGAAATTTACCCGCCACGGCGAAATTCGCCTGACGCTGGCGGTCGCCGGGGATATCGCGCTGACGGTGAGCGACAGCGGCAGCGGCATTCCGCTCAGCGAGCAGGCGCAGCTGTTTGAACCGTGGTATCAGGCGCCGTCGGGCAAGCGCCATGCGGTGCAGGGCAGCGGCCTCGGGCTGTTTATCTGTCGCGAGATTGTACAGCGCATGGGCGGCACGCTGTCGCTGCACTCCGCACCGCAGCAGGGCACCACGGTGAGCGTGCGCCTGCCGCTGGAACCCTGTGCGGCGACGGCGGCGGATGACGCCACGCACTGGCCGCACTATCCGCAGCTGCGCGTGGCGATTGTCGACGATCACCCGACCAATCTGCTGGTGATGCAGCAGCAGCTGGCGAGCTTTGGCATTACTGCGGCGGTGTTTGAGGATGGCCGCGAACTGCTGCGGGCCGATGCGCAGCAGCCGTTTGATGTGCTGTTTATCGACCAGATGATGCCACGCCCGGATGGCCTGACGCTGCTACGCATCCTGCGCCGCCGTCAGCGCCAGCGCGAGCAGCCTGCGCTGCGCATACTGTGCTCCGCCGACGTACAGCTGCTGAAACTGCCACTGCAGGCGCACGAAGCGCAGCTGGTTAAGCCAGTGACTCTGCGGGATATTGCACCGCTGCTGGCGCAGGCAGTGCGCGATCCGCTGCAGGTGCTGCCGGACAGCCTGCAGATTCTGGCGCAGCACAATCCGGCTTTCATCCCGCGTATTTGCCACACCCTGCAGCGTACGCTGCAGCAGGATCGTGATGCGCTGCTGCAGGCGAGCGCGGCCGCAGACTGGCCCCAGCTGGCGCGCGCGGCGCACCGCCTGAAAGGCAGCTGGCTGATGCTCGGCATTGACGACGTGGCCGCCCGCTGCCAGCAGCTGGCCGACGCGGCAAAACAGCATCAGCCTGACCGTGATAATCTCAATTTACTGATATCATTAACGAACAGGCTACTTAACCAACTGGAACGTTATGGCACACACTCATTCTCACAGTGAGCACGGCGGCAACCGCGCGCGTCTCGCCGCCGCGTTTGGCGTCACCGCGCTGTTTATGGTTGCCGAGGTCATCGGCGGGCTGGTGTCCGGCTCGCTGGCGCTGCTGGCCGATGCCGGACATATGCTCACCGACGCCGCCGCGCTGCTAATGGCGCTGCTGGCCGTGCAGTTCGCCCGGCGCAAACCGAATGCGCGTCACACTTTTGGCTTGCTGCGTCTTACCACGCTGGCAGCGTTCGTTAACGCCATCGCGCTGCTGGTGATTACCGTCCTGATCGTCTGGGAAGCGCTGCGCCGTTTTTACCAGCCCGAGCCGATTGAAGGCGGCCTGATGCTCGGCATCGCCATTGCCGGCCTGCTGGCGAATCTGCTGTCGTTCTGGCTGTTGCATCGCGGCAGCGAAGAGAAGAATCTCAACGTGCGTGCCGCCGCGCTGCACGTGCTGGGCGATCTGCTGGGTTCGGTGGGCGCGATCGTGGCAGCGGTGATCATCATGCTGACCGGCTGGACGCCGATCGATCCGATTCTGTCGCTGCTGGTGGCGCTGCTGGTGGTGCGCAGCGGCTGGGCGCTGCTGCGCGAGAGCCTGCACGAGCTGCTGGAAGGCGCACCGACGCATATCGACGTGGATAAGCTAGCGCGGGCGCTGACACGTCACATTGATGAAGTGCGTAATGTGCATCATGTGCATGTGTGGCAGGTGGGCGAAAAGCCGGTGCTGACGCTGCACGTGCAGGTGATTCCGCCGTACGATCACGACGGCCTGCTGCGACGCATTCATCAGTATCTGCACCAGCATTATCAGATTGCCCATGCCACGGTGCAGATGGAGTATCAGCCCTGCGTCGGCCCGGACTGCGAGTTATGCGAGGAGAGCGGCACGCAGCACGAGCACGCAGCGCTGGAAGGCCACGCGCATCATCACCACTAATGGGACAGCGCGCGCGAACCCTGTTCCCGTGCGCTCTGCATCCACAGGCGCGTGCCGTTCAGCGCGATCAGCGTCAGAATGGCGTACTCCAGCGCCATGGCATACACGCCCTGACGCGCAAAGATCATCACGCTGATAACGTTGATCACCACCCACAGCAGCCAGTTCTCGACGTATTTGCGCGTCATCAGGATCATCGCCACAATCGACAGCACCATCATGCAGGAATCCCAGAACGGGAAGGCATCTGGCTGCAGCTGCGGCATCGCCACGTTAAGGCCGAGCGACTGCATCAGACCCACCGCGGTGCGCGTGAGGAAAGCGAATACCGGGTCGATATAGCGCGTCATCAGCGCAATGGCGATCACGCAGGCGGCGCCCCAGCCGATGGCTTTCGGCAGCGGCAGCCAGCGGATTTTCAGCGCCGCTTCATGGCTGCTGGTCTGCCGGCTCCACGCGTACCAGCCGTACACGTTGGCAACAAAGAAGAACAGCTGCAGCAGCAGGCTGGCATACAGCTGAATCTGAAAGAAAATCACCGCAAACAGCGTGACGTTAATCAGACCAAACAGGTAGTTGATAATTTTTTCCTGGCTGGCGAGCCAGATACACAGCAGGCCGGCCAGCGTACCGATCGCCTCAATCCATGACAGATCGTAGCCGCCGACGCCAATCGGAATGTGAACCAGAATATTGTGTGTGCTAAAGAAGTCCATCATCTGCACCTGTATGAAAACCGCCTCAGGCGTTCCCTTTCAGCGTAAGTTTGAGTTGTGCTGCAAAGTCTAGCATGCGGTTGAGCGGCAGTAACGCCGCCTGACGCAGCGCCGCATCGACGTGAATTTCATGCTGCTCGCCGCCGTGTGCCAGCCCTTCAGCGATAGCCTGCAGGCCATTCATCGCCATCCACGGGCAGTGCGCGCAGCTGCGGCAGGTCGCTCCTTCGCCCGCGGTGGGCGCTTCCAGTAACTCTTTATCCGGTACCGCCTGCTGCATTTTGTAGAAGATGCCGCGATCGGTCGCCACAATCATCTGCGGATGCGGCAGCGTTTTGGCGGCCTGAATTAACTGGCTGGTGGAACCGACCGCATCGGCCAGGTCGACGATCGCCTGCGGTGACTCCGGGTGCACCAGCACCGCCGCGTCAGGATAGAGCGCTTTCATGCGCTGCAGCGCCTGGGTTTTGAACTCATCATGCACGATGCAGGCGCCCTGCCAGCACAGCACATCAGCGCCGGTTTGCTGCGTAACGTAACGGCCCAGATGGCGGTCCGGTGCCCAGATAATTTTCTCACCGCGACTGTCGAGATATTCAATCAGCTCAACCGCAATGCTGGACGTCACTACCCAATCGGCGCGTGCTTTTACCGCTGCCGACGTGTTGGCATACACCACTACAGTCCGATCCGGATGCGCATCGCAGAAGCGGTTAAATTCGTCAATCGGGCAACCGAGGTCAAGCGAGCACTCTGCCTGCAGCGTGGGCATCAGCACGGTTTTTTCCGGGCTAAGGATTTTGGCGGTTTCGCCCATGAAACGCACGCCGGCCACCAGCAGCGTTTGCGCCGGATGCTGGCTGCCAAAGCGTGCCATCTCAAGGGAATCCGCCACGCAGCCGCCGGTCTCTTCGGCCAGCGCCTGGATTTCCGGATCGGTGTAGTAATGCGCCACCATCACCGCATCGCGTGCTTTGAGCAGACGTTTAATTTCTTCGATGTAACCGGCTTTTTCCTGCGGGCTGAGGCGCGCCGGTTTCGGCGGGAAGGGATAAATGGCGCTTTCAGCATCAAACATTGCACTCATGACACGGCTCTCGTTTTATCGATTTAACAAAATCGCCCATCAGGACGATGATGCGGCATTAAATCCGCCATCGTGTTTTATATGCTAAACACAATAGCGGATTACACCGAGCCTGTCGTGTGATTTTTATGCGGGAAGTACCAGCTGCGCGCCGGCTTGCGCCTGTTGTGGGCTTTCCAGCTCAAGCAGAAACGCTTTTACCGCCAGGCCGCCTGCAAAGCCGGTGAGCTTACCGTTGCTGCCGATAACGCGATGACAGGGCGCCATGATCGACAACGGATTTTTACCGTTGGCAGCGCCGACGGCGCGTACCGCTTTCGGGTTGCCGATCTGCTCCGCGATTTGCAGATAGCTGCGGGTTTCACCAAACGGAATGGTGAGCAGCGCCTGCCAGACCTTTTTCTGAAACGCAGTGCCAACGGTGTCGTACGGCATGTCAAACTGCTGACGCTCGCCGGCAAAGTACTGGCGCAGCTGGCGCTCAGCCTCACAGAGAATCGGATGCTGGTCGTTACGCGCGATCGGTTTCAGCGGCACACGCTGCGCGCCTTCGTTTTCCCATAAAATGGCTGACAGACCGCGATCCGTGGCAATGAGCGTCAGTTCTCCGACGGGCGTGGTAATGATTTTAGCGTGATACATGTTGCACCTCCGACGTGGGCTATGCGGATGATTATCGCACTTTTGCGCGGCGAAACTGGCTGTTTTCGGCCATGAGCATAAACTGGTTAGCTGTCCGAAAGCAGCCAGTTTTCCATCTGCACCTGCGCGACGATGGTGTTTATTTGCCGGAGACGATGATGTTTGATCCTGAAATTGCCTATCAGGCGCTGACGGCGCGCGACAGCCGTTTCGACGGGGTGTTTTTTGTCGGCGTGACCTCCACCGGTATTTACTGCCGTCCGATCTGTCCGGTGAAAGCGCCGATGCAGAAGAACTGCCTGTTTTTCACCAGTGCCGAAGCGGCTGAAAAGGCGCACTTTCGCCCCTGCCTGCGCTGTCGTCCCGAGCTGGCACCTGGTTCGGCGCCAGTCGATAGTCATCATCGCATCGCCGACCGGCTGATACGCCGTATCGAAGAAGGCTTACTGGAAGAACAGGAGACGCTGGCTGAGATCGCCAGCGAGTTTGACCTGAGTGAACGCCAGCTAAGGCGGGTGATTCAGCAGGAGCTGGGCGTGTCGCCACTTGAACTGCGGCAAACCCGGCGTATGCTGCTGGCGAAGCAGCTACTGACTGAAACCGCATTGCCGGTGACCGAGATTGCCTATGCCAGCGGTTTTCGCAGTCTGCGCCGTTTTAACGACGTGTTCCAGGCTCGCTATCGCATGACGCCTTCGCGTCTGCGTAAGCAGATTCAGACGGAAGCCCTGAATGGTGAGCAGGAGAGCGCCGAACTGCGCCTCAGCTACCGGCCTCCTTATGACTGGGACGCCATCCTCGATTTCCTGCAACAGCGCGTGATGAAGCAAGTCGAGTGGGTCAGCGAGGGCGTTTATCATCGTACTGTGGCGCTCGGTCAGTGTCGTGGCTGGGTGCGCATTAGCCATTTGCCGGAAAAGCAGGCGCTGAAGGTGCAATTTACTACCACGCTGACGCCGGTGCTGCCTGCCCTGCTGCGCCGCTTGCGCGATCTGTTTGATCTGGATGCCCAGCCACAGCGCATCAGCGAGCAGCTCAGCCAGGATCCGCTATTAGCTGCGAGTCTGGCACGCTATCCAGGTTTGCGCGTTCCTGGTGCCTTTGACGGCTTCGAGCTGGCGGTCCGCGCCATCCTCGGCCAGCAGGTGACGGTGAAAGCCGCGACCACGCTGAGCAGTCGCGTGGCGGAGCGTTTTGGCGCGCCCCTCACCACGCCGTGGCCTGCGCTCTCCCGCTTACCGCCAGAGGCCGAATCACTGGCTACTGCAACTCTGGATGATATCGCCAGCCTCGGCATTGTGAGCGCCCGCGCGCAGGCGATCCAGGCACTGGCCGGGGCCTGCGCCTCAGGAGCGCTGCGCTTCAATGGCGCGGTTAATCCGGACGTGGTGCAGCAGCAGTTGCTGGCGCTGAAGGGTGTCGGGCCGTGGACAGCGAGTTATATCGCCATGCGCGCCCTGCGCTGGCCGGATGCCTTCCCGAAAGAGGACATTGCGATCCGCAATAATCTCGGCGGCGTGAGCGCAAAGGTCGCAGAGCAGATGTCACAGGTGTGGCGCCCGTGGCGCAGTTACGCGGTGCTGCATATCTGGAAGAGCCTGACGCCGGATAAGGTAAAAAAGTAGATCAGCTTGAAACCTTGCAGCCAGCCGAAAGTACCGGGCGGTTCCGTAAAGTCGCCGTAAATACGTCCCTGTAGGCTCTGCCGGCGCATCCATGCGCCGGAAGCTTTACTCCACCGCCCGGCCCTTCCGTCTTCTTTGAGCATGGGTGCGATTATCTAAAGCAATGACAAGGCTTGATGGCCAGTTAAGGCGGGAGCGGAAGGAGCGAAGCGTCCGAGCCATGGATGGCGAGGCCGATCCACAGGGATGTGAGATTCCTTTGCGATCCGCCCCGCCTTATCTGGCCTGAGTACGATCTCAAAGCAACATACCGAACTTCGTAAAAAAGCAAAAAGGCGCCTTTAGGGCGCCTTTCTACATAACTGGTGGGTCGTGCAGGATTCGAACCTGCGACCAATTGATTAAAAGTCAACTGCTCTACCAACTGAGCTAACGACCCGCTCGGGAAGTGGCTTACAACTTTCGACTTGATGGTGGGTCGTGCAGGATTCGAACCTGCGACCAATTGATTAAAAGTCAACTGCTCTACCAACTGAGCTAACGACCCATCAAGGTTGTGAAGCAAACTGAAGTGACATCAAAACTGAACGGTTGAGATGGTGGGTCGTGCAGGATTCGAACCTGCGACCAATTGATTAAAAGTCAACTGCTCTACCAACTGAGCTAACGACCCATCTTCAGTGCTGCCGATACTTGTTAAGATATGTCCCGGCAACGGCGGCATATATTACTGATTTAGCGGGAGGGCGCAACCCTTATTTTCCGCTAAATGTCTCAACTGCTTACCTTTCATGCGGCAAGACCAGAAATCAGACGAAATCCGGTCTTAACTGCAGCAATTACATGGCAGCGAGCCGTTTTTGTGCCTGCTTAGCAGACTCAGAGTTAGGGAATTGTTTGATCACCTGCTGGTAGACCGCTTTCGCTTTCGCTGTATCGTTCTTCTCCTGCATGATCACCCCAACCTTAAACAGCGCTTCCGCCGCTTTTGGCGATTTCGGGTAGTTTTTAACTACAGTGGCAAAATAGTAGGCCGCATCGTCCTTTTTGCCTTTGTTGTAAAACAACTGACCCAGCCAGTAATTGGCATTCGGCTGATAGGTGGAGTCAGGATACTTCTTCACCCACGCCTGCAGCGCAGTAATCGCCTGGTCGTACTGCTTCTTCTCAAGAATCAGCGCGACGGCAGCATTGTAATCGGTGTTGGCATCGCCGGTTTGTGCGGGTGCAGCGGCAGCCGTATTGCTGCTCCCCGCATCAGCGTTTCCCGCTGCGGCACCGGCTGCTGCATCGGCACCACCGCTGGCCTGCGCACCATTACTGCTGCTCAGACTGTCGATCTGCTGATAAAGCTGCTTCTGCCGCTCAATCACCTGATTAAGCTGATAACTGTTCTGCTGGATCTGCCCGCGCAGCGAATCGATATCGCTTTGGTTATCACTCATCTGCTGCTGCAACTGCTGCAGAAGCTGAGCCTGGGCATTGGAGATACGTTCAAGAGTGGTGACACGGTCTTCGACCGAGCCTGAGCCAACGCTACTGATTGACGCCTGGGCATTAGCGGCCCAGGGGGCCGCTACGCCAACCAGTAACGACAGACTCAACAGATGAAGTCTGAAGTTACTAATCATGTGATTCTCTTAGTAAACCAGTACGGCACGACGGTTTTTAGCGTAAGCCGCTTCGTCGTGGCCCAGTACAGCAGGTTTCTCTTTACCGTAAGATACGATAGACATCTGGTCAGCAGACACGCCTTTACCCTGCAGGTACATTTTAACGGCGTTAGCACGACGCTCGCCCAGGGCGATGTTGTACTCTGGGGTGCCGCGCTCATCCGCGTGACCTTCGATGGTCACTTTGTAAGATGGGTTGCTACGCAGGAAAGCAGCGTGCTGATCCAGCATCTGAGCGTATTCAGACTGCACGTCATACTTGTCCAGACCGAAGTAAACGATGTTGTTCTGCTGCAGCTGCTGCATCTGCAGACGCGCCTGCTCGTCAGAAGACATGTTGCCGTTCTGGCCAGCGCCAGCGCCGTATGCACCGTCAGCACCCATACCGGTCTGATCGTTGTTGTTGTTTTTGTGAGAGCTACATGCAGCTACCGCGATAACCGGCAGAGCCAGCATCAAACCCTTCAGCACTTTGTTCAGTTGCATTTCTTTATCCTATTATTTTGTTTGCCATACATTTTACTCCCCCGCCAGGCGAGGGAGCGATGCATCACAGATACGGCGACCAGGCAGGGAATTTGACCTGTCCATCAGTTGCCGGAAGACGCGCTTTGAAACGCCCATCGGTTGAAACCAACTGCAACACGGAACCCATCCCCTGAGTAGAGCTATAGATTACCATCGTGCCGTTAGGAGCCAGACTTGGCGTCTCATCCAGGAACGTGTCCGTTATTGTCTGAACGGCTCCCGTTTCCAGATCCTGTTTGGCGACGTGCTGCGCGCCACCGGCGCTGCTGATCATCACCATCGTTTTACCGTCAGATGACACATCCGCATCCTGGTTCTGAGCCCCTTCCCAGGTAATGCGCTGTGGCGTTCCGCCGTTAACGTTAACTTTGTAAATCTGTGGCGCACCGGCCTGATCCGAAGTGTAAGCCAGCGTCTGGCTGTCCGGGAACCAGGTAGGTTCGGTGCTGTTGTAGCGGCCATCGGTCACCTGACGCGTCTGACCGGAGGCCAGATCCATCACGTACAGGTTCAGGCTACCGGTTTTCGACAGGGCGAAGGCCAGCTTAGAGCCGTCCGGCGAGAAGGCCGGCGCACCGTTGTGACGCGGATAAGAAGCCACCTGACGGATAGCGCCGTTGGCCAGCGTCTGCACCACCAGCGCCGATTTACCGCTTTCGAAGGTCACGTAAGCCACTTTGCTGCCGTCTGGCGACCAGGCCGGTGACATCAGCGGCTGCGGCGAACGGTGTACCACAAACTGGTTGTAACCATCGTAGTCAGACACGCGCAGCTCGTACGGGAACTGACCACCGTTGGTCTGCACCACATAGGCGATACGGGTACGGAACGCGCCTTTGATACCGGTCAGCTTCTCAAACACTTCATCGCTGGCGGTATGCGCAGCATAGCGCAGCCACTGTTTGGTGACTTTATAGGAGTTCTGCGCCAGCACAGTACCCGGTGCGCCACCGGTATCCACCAGCTGATAAGCCACCTGGTAGCTGCCATCGGCGTTCGGCGTAACCTGCCCGACGACCACGGCATCAATACCCAGTGCGCTCCACGCGGCAGGCTGAACTTCCTGTGCGCTGGTCGGCTGCTGTGGCAGACGAGAGCGATCCAGCGGGTTGAATTTACCGCTGTTACGTAAGTCTGCTGCGACGATGCCACCAATATCTTCGGGTGCAGCGCCCGGACCGGCCCACTGGAACGGCACCACACCAATTGGGCGTGCGGTATTAACGCCCTGCGTAATTTCAATGCGTACTTCCGCGTGCAGCATCGCTGCCCACAGCAGTACAAAAAAACCTAAGGTTACACGAAGTGCCTGCTTCATCTTATCTCCCTTATCTGAACCTGAGTTCATGATAATTCGCACAGTTCCTGAAAAAACACGAGTACTCATAGAGTACGGCAAGCTAACCTTAGTTCAACCTGCCGTACGTTACTGCATTTATTGCGGCTTGAAATCCAGCGGCGCGTTTTTGAACACTTCATATACCGCCTGACTTGGCGGTTTAGGGATACGAGCCTGCCGAGCCGCTGCGACAGCAGCCTGGCATAGGGCAGTATCACCCCCCTGCGCTTTAACATCCGCTAACGTACCATCAGACATCATGACAATACGTAAAGTACAGGTGCGCCCCTTATAGCTTTCCCAATCGTAAAACTTACTTTTGATCGCAGCCTGAATTTGACCGGCATAGTTGCTAATGTCAGCACCCGATGCACCCGCTTTTTTCTGACTACCCTGGCCAGCTGGAGCACCACCAGCAGAGGAACCGCTTTTCGGCGCATTCTTACCGGAAGAGAGACCGCCTAACAGATCATCCACATCGCTCTCGTTCTTCGCCGCTTCGGCAGCCGCTTTCTTCTTCGCATCGGCGGCCGCTTTAGCTTTGGCCGCCGCATCCGCTTTGGCTTTGGCTGCTGCCTCAGCTTTCGCTTTGGCTTCGGCGGCCGCTTTCTCTTTCGCGGCTTCCGCAGCTTTCTCTTTGGCTTCCTGTGCAGCTTTGGCTTTCGCATCTGCCGCAGCCTGAGCTTTGGCTTCTGCCTCCGCTTTGGCTTTCGCTTCAGCTGCGGCTTTCGCCTGCTGCGCGGCTTTCTCTTTCGCCGCTTCGGCTGCGGCGGCTTTAGCCTGCTCTTCCGCTTTCTTCTTCGCGTCGGCTGCGGCCTGCTTCGCCTGCTCTTCCGCTTTGGCTTTCGCGTCCGCTGCAGCCTTCGCCTGAGCATCGGCCTGCGCTTTGGCATCGGCTTTGGCTTTCGCTGCGGCCGCTTCTGCGGCTTTCTGCTGCTCCTGCGCCTGCTTCGCTGCTGCTTCCGCCGCCTTCTGCTGCTCTGCCTGCTGCTTCGCCTGCTCTTTGGCTTCCTGCTGCGCCTGCAGACGCTCTTTTTCCAGCTCTTTCAGCCGCTGCTGTTCAGCGGCCTGCTTCTGCTGCAACTCTTCCGCCTGCTGCTGTGCCTGCTTCTGGCGCTGCTGCTCGGCGCGCTGACTATCACTCTGCTGATTCTGCTGACGGTTATACTGCTCAACCACCGCGCCAGGATCGACCATCACCGCGTCGATATCACTGCCGCCACCGCCGCCGCTGGCTTCGATATGTTCGTTAAACGAGCTCCAAATCAGCAGGGCGATCAGCACGATGTGCAGAATCACCGAAATGATTATCGCGCGTTTTAACTTCTCGTTCTGCTCGGTTGCCTTCGACACTCTCGGTTCCCAAAAACGGTTCGCGTTAAATCGGCTGCGTCATCAAACCGACGGATTTCACGCCAGCCTGATGCAACAGGTTCAGCGCCTTGATGATTTCGTCGTAAGGCACATCTTTCGCCCCACCAATCAGGAAGACCGTCTTCGGATTGGCTTCAATACGGCGCTGCGCTTCGCTCACCACCTGCTCCGGCGGCAGCTGCGTCATACGATCGTGATCCACCACCAGGCTGTACTGCCCTACCCCGGCCACTTCCACGATCACCGGCGGATTATCGTCGCTGGAAACGGTTTTCGAATCGGTTGCGTCCGGCAGGTCCACTTCCACGCTCTGCGTAATAATCGGCGCGGTTGCCATAAAGATGAGCAGCAACACCAGCAGCACGTCCAGCAGCGGAACAATGTTGATTTCCGACTTAAGATCGCGACGCCCGCGACCACGGGTTCTGGCCATCGTTAACCTCGACTTACTTGCTGTTGTCGGTAGAGAAAGCCTGACGATGCAGGATGGCCGTGAACTCTTCCATAAAGTTGTCGTAGCCCTGCTCCAGCTTGTTCACGCGCTGGTTCAGACGGTTATACGCCATAACGGCAGGAATGGCCGCGAACAGACCGATTGCGGTGGCGATCAGCGCTTCGGCGATACCGGGCGCAACCATTTGCAGTGTGGCCTGTTTCACCGCACCCAGTGCGATAAAGGCATGCATGATCCCCCACACCGTACCAAACAGACCGATATACGGGCTGATGGAACCGACGGTGCCAAGGAATGGGATGTGATTTTCCAGCGCTTCCAGTTCACGGTTCATCGAGATGCGCATGGCGCGACCGGCCCCTTCGACCACCGCTTCCGGCGCATGGCTGTTAGCGCGGTGCAGGCGGGCAAACTCTTTGAAGCCAGAATAGAAAATCTGTTCGGACCCGCTCAGCTCGTCACGGCGCGCCTGGCTCTCCTGATAGAGACGCGACAGCTCGATACCGGACCAGAACTTGTCCTCGAACGCCTCGGCCTCACGCCCCGCCGCGTTAAGAATGCGGGTGCGCTGAATGATGATTGCCCAGGAGGCAATAGAAAAGCCGATCAAAATCAACATGATAAGTTTGACCAGAAGGCTTGCCTTCAGGAACAAATCAAGAACGTTCATGTCAGTCACTGCTTGAACTCCGCGACAATAGACTTGGGAAGCGCAATCGGCTTCATTAGATGTGGGTTGATGCAGGCAATCAGGACGTCTGCTTCATTGAGCACTTTGCCTTCAGCATTCACGATACGCTGCGAGAACGTCATGGTTGCGCGCGTCATTGCTGTCACTTCGCTCTGGATCTCCAGAAGGTCGTCGAGACGTGCCGCGGCAATAAAGTCCACCGTCATGCGCCGTACCACAAAAGCCACCTGCTCTTCCAACAGGGCCTGTTGATTGAAATGGTGCTGGCGCAACATCTCGGTACGTGCTCGTTCATAAAAAGCAAGATAGCTGGCGTGGTAAACCACACCACCGGCGTCAGTGTCTTCGTAATAGACCCGAACCGGCCAGCGAAACAGCGTTGTACTCACTCTACATCCCGGTCTCATTTTAAACGTTGCTACTATACGCAAGTGAGATCGGCTTGGGAATGGTCCGCCAGAGCCAGGAGAAAATAATTATCAGACGTTAACAACTGGGAGGATTTTTGGGAGATTTCCTGACCAACCGCTGACAAAAACTCACGTCAGCAGCGGTAAAACAGCCCTTGCGGGCTGAGAAAGAACTTAATGGTAGAACCAGTAAATTCCCAGCGCCAGCACGATCAACGCCGGCAGCGGGGCAAACAGCGCCTGCCAGCGGGCACGCTGTGGCCGGAAACCGGTGCCGTGGATCACGCCGCTGCACACCGCCCAGATTAACAATAATCCGTGCCAGATAGCGAGCTCACTGGTGCGTGCGGCAAAGCGCGCCGGCTGCCAGATGACGCATCCGGCCAGCCACAGCGCCAGAATCAGTGAAAGGGCCCGCAGCGGGCCCTTATCCATCAGACGATACAGCGTCTGTATCAGGCTGCGCATCAGAGCTTGTCGTCCTGCGCGCCGCCCTCTTCCACATGCTCGATCGCCAGTGCCGTGACTACGCCAAACGCACAGGCCAGCAAGGTGCCAAGAATCCAGGCAAAATACCACATGCTCAATCTCCTCAATCAGTACAGGGAGTGCGTATTGCGCTCAATGTGTTCTTTGATGATGCGGCCATACATCTTGTAGTAACACCAGCTGGTGTAAGCCAGAATAATCGGCACAAAGATGATGGCGGCCACGGTCATGATCTGCAGCGTCAGCAGGCTGGAGGTCGCGTCCCACATGGTCAGGCTGGTGCCTGGCACGGTGCTGGATGGCATGATGAACGGGAACAGCGCAATGCCCGCCGTCATAATGACGCACGCCAGCGTCAGCGAAGAGAAGATAAACGCCCATGCGCCCTTCTCCATGCGCGAACACAGGATCGTCAGCAGCGGCAGCAGCGCGCCGAGCAGCGGGAACAGCCACAGCACCGGCATCTGTTCAAAATTGACCAGCCAGGCGCCGGCTTCACGCACCACGTCTTTACCCAGCGGGTTAGACGCCGCGTGATGATCGATTGCGCTTTTCAGCACATAGCCATCAATGCCGTACTTCACCCACACGCCGGCCAGTACAAAGCCTACCAGCATCACCAGCGCGCTGATTTGCGCCGCGGTGCGGGAACGCAGGTGCAGTTCGCCGCTGGTGCGCATCTGCAGGTAAGTCGCGCCCTGGGCCAGAATCATCGCGACGCTGATCACCCCAGCCAGCAGGCCAAACGGATTAAGCAGCTGGAAGAAATTACCGGTGTAGAACAGGCGCAGGTACTCATCAGCATGGAACGGCACACCCTGCAGCAGGTTACCGAACGCCACGCCAATCACCAGCGGCGGCACAAAGCTGCCAATGAAGATGCCCCAGTCCCAGGCACCGCGCCAGCGCATATCTTCAATCTTCGACCGGTAATCAAAGCCGACCGGACGGAAGAACAGCGAGGCCAGCACCAGAATCATCGCCACGTAAAAACCGGAGAACGCGGCGGCATAGACCATTGGCCAGGCGGCGAACAGCGCCCCGCCGGCAGTGATCAGCCAGACCTGGTTACCGTCCCAGTGCGGCGCGATGCTGTTAATCATGATGCGACGCTCGGTATCGGTGCGACCGAGGATGCGGGTCAGCATTCCCACGCCCATATCGAAGCCGTCGGTGACGGCAAAACCGATCAGCAGAATGCCAATCAGCAGCCACCAGACAAAACGCAACACTTCATAGTCAAACATGGTAGCTCTCCTTATCCGCGCGCCGGTTGAGTCACAGCCTGCACTGTTTCATGGTGATAGCGGCCGGTTTTCAGGCTGCTTGGACCAAGGCGGGCAAATTTGAACATCAGATACATTTCCGCCACCAGGAACACGGTATACAGGCCGCAGATCAGGATCATCGAGAACAGCAGATCGCCGACGGTCAGCGACGAGTTGGCCACAGCGGTTGGCAGCACCTCACCAATCGCCCACGGCTGACGGCCATATTCAGCGACAAACCAGCCAGCTTCGACGGCAATCCACGGCAGTGGAATACCGTACAGCGCCGCTTTCAGCAGCCAGCGATTCTTACCGATGCGGTTACGAATCACGCTCCAGAACGACAGCGCAATGATGCCCAGCAGCAGCACGCCACACAGCACCATGATGCGGAAGGCAAAATAGAGCGGTGCCACGCGCGGAATGGAATCCTGCGTTGCCTGCTGGATTTGCGCTTCCGTGGCGTTCGCCACGTCCGGGGTATAACGCTTGAGCAGCAGACCGTAGCCGAGATCCTGTTTATGCGTCTCAAACTCACTGCGCACCGCCGGATCTTTACTGCCGGCACGCAGCTCGTTCAGCAGCGCATAGGCTTTCATACCGTTACGGATGCGCACTTCATGCTGCGCCAGCAGATCTTTCAGGCCGGTGACCGGCGTATCGACGGAACGCGTAGCAATCAAACCGAGCAGATACGGGATCTGGATGGCGTACTTGTTCTCCTGCGTCGCCTGATCCGGCACGCCAAACAGCGTAAAGGCCGCCGGCGCCGGCTGGGTTTCCCATTCGGCTTCGATGGCGGCCAGCTTGGTTTTCTGCACGTCGCCCATTTCATAGCCGGATTCGTCACCCAGCACGATGACCGACAGCACGGCAGCCATACCGAAGCTGGCAGCGATCGCAAAGGAGCGTTTGGCAAACGCGATGTCGCGCCCTTTCAGCAGATACCAGGCGCTGATGCCCAGAATGAACATCGCTCCGGTGGTGTAGCCCGCGGCCACGGTATGCACAAATTTCACCTGCGCCACCGGGTTCAGCACCAGCTCGGAGAAGCTCACCATCTCCATACGCATGGTTTCGAAATTGAATTCAGAGGCGATCGGGTTCTGCATCCAGCCGTTCGCCACCAGGATCCACAGCGCGGACATGTTCGAGCCAAGTGCCACCAGCCAGGTCACCGCCAGGTGCTGCACTTTACCGAGGCGATCCCAGCCGAAGAAGAACAGGCCGACAAAGGTGGATTCAAGGAAGAACGCCATCAGGCCTTCGATGGCCAGCGGCGCACCGAAGATATCGCCGACGTAGTGGGAGTAATAAGACCAGTTGGTACCGAACTGAAATTCCATGGTCAGACCGGTGGCCACGCCCAGCGCAAAGTTGATACCAAACAACTTGCCCCAGAATTTGGTCATATCTTTATAAATCTGTTTTCCCGACAGGACATAGACCGTTTCCATGATCGCCAGCAAAAACGCCATACCGAGCGTTAAGGGCACGAACAGGAAATGGTACATCGCCGTCAGGGCAAACTGTAAACGCGACAGCTCGACAATATCTAACATGATGACTCCTTGCTCCTCGCATGAACTCATCCTGCGAATAACAACCACAAACAGCGGGCAGTGCGATGCAGAATAAGGTCAGGAACGACTGATTATTGATTCCAGTTTTGTTACCGACAGCACAATGCGTACTGCGGCCCGAAGTGAGCGAGTAACAGTGGTGAAAATTCCCCGAAAAACCGATCGCTTCAGCCTGTTTCGAGCAGGAGTAAGATGAGGAGGCGACAGAATTGATATGACAACGCCTGGCACAAACTCCTGAAAAATGATGAAAAAGACTGAATTGATGCAGCGCAATTTATACCGGTTGGGTTGCTTTTAGCCAGCGGTAAAGTTTGCTATATATCGCCTTTTATTGATCTGGATTAAGACAATAATTTTCCAGATATGTAGTGTTAGAGTTGTTGTTAATTAGTTGTCATAAATCGATGGCGCAATTAAGAAAACAATTACCTTTCCCGTAATTATTTAACCTCTTTGCCAGCCAGACGCCTGGACGCTGACGGGAAAAAGCACGCCTCTTTGCCCTTCTTTACTCAACGACAAAGTAAGCATAGCCGCAGAAAATGTTGCCGTTACGTTTTTACTGCAAATGTGTGAGGACGGCTAATGGCCGTGCATGACAGCCATAAAAAAAGCCACCCGCAGGTGGCTTTGTTCTTTCAGCAGCAAAATCTTATTTCGCTGGCAGTACCGCTTTCACCGCGTCGCCGATATCGGCCAGGCTGCGAACGGTTTTCACACCGGCCGCTTCCAGTGCAGCAAATTTCTCATCGGCGGTGCCTTTACCACCGGCAATGATGGCGCCGGCGTGGCCCATACGCTTGCCTTTCGGCGCCGTTACGCCGGCGATATAGCCGACGACAGGCTTGGTCACGTGCTCTTTGATGAACGCCGCGGCCTCTTCTTCAGCGCTGCCGCCGATCTCACCGATCATCACGATCGCTTCGGTCTGCGGATCGTCCTGGAACATTTTCAGGATGTCGATGAAGTTGGAGCCTGGGATCGGGTCACCGCCGATGCCCACACAGGTGGACTGGCCGTAGCCGATGTCGGTGGTCTGCTTAACCGCTTCATAGGTCAGCGTACCGGAACGTGACACGATACCCACGCGGCCTGGCTGGTGAATGTGGCCCGGCATGATGCCGATCTTACATTCGCCTGGGGTGATCACGCCCGGGCAGTTCGGGCCGATCATGCGCACGCCTGCTTCGTCCAGCTTCACTTTCACCGTCAGCATATCCAGCGTCGGGATACCTTCGGTGATGGTGATGATCAGTTTGATGCCCGCGTCGATCGCTTCCAGGATACCGTCTTTGCAGAACGGTGCCGGCACGTAGATCACGGTGGCGGTGGCGCCCGTGGCTTCTACTGCTTCACGCACGGTGTTAAACACCGGCAGACCGAGATGGGTGGTGCCGCCTTTACCTGGCGTCACACCGCCAACCAGCTGCGTACCATAGGCCAGCGCCTGCTCAGAGTGGAACGTTCCCTGGCCACCGGTGAAACCCTGGCAAATGACTTTGGTGTTTTTGTCGATCAGAATGGACATTATTTACCCTCCGCAGCAGCGACAACACGCTGTGCTGCGTCTGTCAGGCTGGTTGCTGCAATGATGTTAAGACCGCTGTCCGCCAGTTTCTTCGCGCCCAGCTCGGCGTTGTTACCTTCCAGACGTACCACGACCGGTACGTTGACACCCACTTCAGCCACAGCACCGATGATGCCGTCTGCGATCAGGTCGCAGCGCACGATACCGCCGAAGATGTTAACGAATACCGCTTTCACAGCATCGTCAGACAGGATGATTTTGAAGGCTTCGGTAACGCGCTCTTTGGTTGCGCCGCCGCCAACATCAAGGAAGTTTGCAGGCTGACCACCGTGGTGTTTCACGATGTCCATGGTGCCCATCGCCAGACCGGCGCCGTTGACCATACAGCCAATGTTGCCTTCCAGCGCGACGTAGTTCAGTTCCCACTGCGTCGCGTGGGCTTCACGGGGATCTTCCTGGCTTGGGTCACGCATTTCACGCAGCTCTGGCTGACGGAACAGGGCATTGCCATCGGCACCCAGTTTGCCATCCAGACAGATCAGGTCGCCCTGTTTGGTGATCACCAGCGGGTTGATCTCAACCATCGCCAGGTCGCGCTCCAGGAACATGGTCGCCAGACCCATGAAGATTTTGGTGAACTGACTGACTTGCTTGCCGGTCAGACCCAGTTTGAATGCCAGCTCGCGGCCCTGGTATGGCTGCGGGCCGGTCAGCGGATCCAGCGCCATTTTGTGGATCAGGTGCGGGGTTTCTTCCGCCACTTTCTCGATTTCCACGCCGCCTTCGGTTGACGCCATGAAGATCACGCGACGGGTGGCACGGTCAACCACCGCACCCAGATACAGCTCCTGATCGATGTCGGTCGCCGCTTCAACCAGGATCTGGTTTACCGGCTGACCATTGGCGTCAGTCTGGTAGGTCACCAGACGTTTGCCCAGCCAGTTTTCAGCGAAAGCACGAATGTCTTCTTTACTGTTAACCACCTTCACACCGCCCGCTTTACCGCGGCCACCGGCATGAACCTGACATTTCACCACCCACGGACCCGCGCCAATTTTCGAGGCGGCTTCTTCGGCTTCACGTGGCGTGGTGCAGGCGTAGCCAGTCGGTGCTGGCATACCATACCGTGCAAACAGCTGCTTCGCCTGGTATTCGTGTAAGTTCATGATGTTCTATCCATTCAGATCTAAACAGGGTTAATTTGGGCGCGCCTCGTGCCAGCGCGCCCGGCGAAAATCAGACATCCAGCAGCAGACGCGCCGGATCTTCCAGCAGCTCTTTCACCGCGACCAGATAGCCGACAGATTCACGACCATCGATCAGACGGTGATCGTAGGAGAGCGCCAGATACATCATTGGCAGCACCACCACCTGACCATTCACCGCCATTGGGCGATCTTTGATGGCGTGCATCCCCAGAATCGCGCTCTGCGGCGGGTTGATGATCGGCGTAGACATCAGCGAACCGAACACACCACCGTTGGTGATGGTGAAGTTACCGCCGGTCAGTTCTTCCACCGTCAGCTTGCCGTCACGGCCTTTCACCGCCAGCTCTTTAATTTTCTTCTCGATGTCGGCCATGCTCAGCGCATCAACATCTTTCAGCACTGGCGTCACCAGACCACGCGGCGTTGAGACCGCGATGCTGACATCGAAATAGTTGTGGTACACCACATCGTCGCCGTCGATCGACGCGTTGACTTCCGGGAAGCGTTTCAGCGCTTCGACCACCGCTTTGATGTAGAAGGACATAAAGCCCAGACGCACGCCGTGACGCTTCTCGAAGGCATCGCCGTACTGCTTGCGCAGATCCATGATCGGCTTCATGTTGACTTCGTTGAAGGTGGTCAGCATTGCGGTGCTGTTTTTCGCTTCCAGCAGACGCTCGGCCACACGCTTGCGCAGACGGGTCATTGGCACGCGCTTCTCGCTGCGGTTGGCGACTGCCTGCGGAGCCGCATCGGCTGCCGGTGCCGCTTTCGCGCCGTCGGCTTTCTTCGCCAGATGTTTTTCTACATCTTCGCGCGTCAGACGGCCGCCAACACCGGTGCCTTTAATCTGGCTGGCGTCGAGGTTGTTTTCCGCAATCAGGCGGCGCACGGCCGGGCTGAGCGCGTCATTGCTCTCTTCTTCCAGAGATGCAGTCTGACGCTGTGCAGGCGTAGACTCCTTGCTTTCCACTTTCGCCGTGGTCTCTTTCCCGCCGCTGTTGCCTTCCTTCAGACGGCCCAGAATCTGGCGCGATGTTACGGTGGCGCCTTCGTCTTCCAGCACCGCTTCCAGCACACCGTCAGCGGCGGCAGGCACTTCCAGTACCACTTTGTCAGTTTCGATCTCGACCAGCACTTCGTCGCGGGTCACAGAGTCGCCGGGTTTTTTATGCCAGGTGGCTACCGTGGCGTCCGCTACGGATTCAGGCAAATCGGGAACGAGAATTTCTACGCTACTCATTTTCTTTCCTTTTAATTAACCAAGGTTCAGCGCGTCATTGACCAGGTCTTGCTGCTGTTGTTGATGTACGGACATATAGCCCACGGCCGGTGAAGCAGAAGCCGGACGGCCTGCGTAACGCAGTGACGCACCAAATGGAACCACTTCGCGGAAATGATGCTGACTGCAATACCATGCGCCCTGGTTCAGTGGCTCTTCCTGACACCAGACGAAATCCTGAACATGGGCGTAATTCTTCAGCGCTTCCTGCACCGCTTTGTGCGGGAACGGATAGAGCTGTTCGATACGCACGATGGCGACATCGGTCTGCTCGTTCTTACGACGCTGCTCCAGCAGATCGTAATAAACTTTACCGGAGCACAGCACCACGCGTTTCACCTGCTGCGGATCGAGGTCGTCGATCTCACCAATCGCCGGCTGGAAGCTGCCGTTGGCCAGCTCATCAAGGCTGGATACCGCCAGCGGATGACGCAGCAGCGACTTCGGCGACATCACGATCAGCGGACGGCGCATACCGCGCAGCGCCTGACGACGCAGCATGTGGTACACCTGCGCTGGCGTTGATGGCACGCAGACCTGCATGTTCTGCTCAGCACACAGCTGCAGATAGCGCTCGAGGCGCGCGGAGGAGTGCTCCGGACCCTGCCCTTCATAGCCGTGTGGCAGCAGCATCACCAGACCACACATGCGGCCCCATTTCTGCTCGCCGGAGCTGATGAACTGATCGATCACCACCTGAGCGCCGTTGGCGAAGTCACCGAACTGCGCTTCCCAGATGGTCAGCACGCGCGGCTCGGCGGTGGCGTAACCGTATTCGAACGCCAGAACCGCTTCTTCCGACAGCACCGAATCCCACACCTTGAACTGACCCTGACCGTTATGGATGTGGTGCAGCGGGGTGTAAGTCGAACCGTTCTGCTGGTTGTGAATCACCGCGTGACGGTGGAAGAAGGTGCCACGGCCGGAGTCTTCACCCGACAGGCGCACCGGAATGCCTTCGTCCACCAGCGTGGCGTAAGCGAGGTTTTCCGCCCCGCCCCAGTCGAACAGCTTGTTGCCTTCCGCCATCTCTTTGCGGTCGTTATAAATCTTGGCAACGCGCGACTGCACTTCCACCGCTTCCGGAATGCTGCTGATGCGGCGCGCCAGCTCCTGCAGACGTTTCATGTCCACGGTTTCCGGGTAGCTCTCATCCCACTCGTGGTTGAGGTACGGAGACCAGGTGAACGAGTGCAGGCTCATCGGACGCCATTCCGGCACCACGCACTCGCCTTCATCCAGCGCATCGCGGTACAGGTTTACCAGCTCGGTGGCATCTTCCTGCGTGGCCACGCCTTCGCTTTCCAGCTGATCGGCGTAGATTTTGCGCGGCGTTGGATGCTTTTTGATTTTCTGATACATCAGCGGCTGGGTTGCGCTTGGCTCGTCGGCTTCGTTATGGCCGTGACGGCGGTAGCACACCAGGTCGATGAACACATCGCGTTTAAAGGTGTTGCGATAATCCAGCGCCAGACGGGTAACAAACGCTACCGCCTCCGGATCGTCCGCGTTGACGTGGAAGATCGGTGCCAGCACCATTTTGCCGATGTCGGTGCAGTACGGGGTAGAACGCGCATCTTTCGGATTCGAGGTGGTGAAGCCCACCTGGTTGTTAATCACGATGCGTACGGTGCCACCCACTTCGTAACCGCGAGCCTGCGACATGTTCAGGGTTTCCTGCACCACGCCCTGGCCAATAACCGCGGCGTCACCGTGAATGGTGATCGGCAGAACTTTGTTGCTGCCCGGCTCCGCCAGACGATCCAGACGCGCGCGCACCGAGCCCATGACTACCGGGCTTACAATTTCCAGATGCGACGGGTTGAACGCCAGCGCCAGGTGCACCAGGCCGCCTTCGGTTTCCACGTCTGACGAGAAGCCCATGTGGTACTTCACGTCACCGGTACCGAGGTGCTCTTTGTGCTTGCCGGAGAATTCGTCGAACAGATCCTGCGGTTTTTTACCCAGCACGTTGATCAGTACGTTGAGACGGCCGCGGTGCGCCATGCCAAGCACCACTTCGCGCGTGCCGCTCTTGCCGGCGTGGCGAATCATTTCGCGCAGCATCGGTACCAGCGCATCGCCGCCTTCCAGCGAGAAGCGTTTGGCACCCGGGAATTTCGCGCCGAGGTATTTTTCCAGGCCCTCTGCCGCCGTCAGCTCTTTCAGGAAACCTTTTTTCTCGTCCGCGCTGAATGACGCATGGCCTACTACCGATTCCAGACGCTGCTGAATCCAGCGCTTCTCTTCGGTGTTGTTGATGTGCATGTACTCTGCACCAATCGAACCACAGTAGGTCTGCTGCAGTGCGGCATAAAGATCGGCCAGCTTCATGGTCTCTTTGCCAATGGCGAAAGAGCCTACGTTAAAGCTTTCCTGAAAATCGGCGTCGGTCAGATCGTGGAAGGCCGGATCGAGATCCGCCACGCGTTCCTGCTTCCACAGGCCGAGCGGATCGAGGTTAGCGTGCTGATGGCCGCGGAAGCGGAACGCATTAATCAGCTGCAGCACTTTAACCTGTTTGGAATTAGCGGCCGGATCGGTGACTGTGGAGGTGTAGCGGGTGGCGTCTTTCGCCAGGCGGCGGAAATATTCACGCGTCGTGGAGTGAAACTGCTCAGGTTTCACGCCGGTGCCCGGCAGCTGCTGGAACATCGAGCGCCACACTTCATCAACAGAGTCAGGATCGGTCAGGAAATCCTCATAGAGTTGCTCTATGTAGGACTGGTTCGCGCCGGCCAGCCAGGAGGAGTCCAGCCAGGGTTTCATCGCGCTGTTCTGCATTGTGATCCCTTAAGCATTAATCTGCTTTTTTGAGGTTTCATTTGTTGCCGCTTACGCGGCTTGCCGTAGTGAGTTCAGCGATACGAACCTGTGCGCAACCGGCGCCTGGCCCGTAAGGGAACCTTTATAAGCGTGGTCAGTACCGCGCTTATAGAGGCTTCCGTAAACGATCGGGAACCTGAGTTCCCGACCGTGACTTCCGTTTATTACGCCCCGCGCTGCAGCAGCATCGACTTAATGTGGCCGATGGCGCGCGTTGGGTTTAAGCCTTTCGGGCACACGCTCACACAGTTCATGATGCTGTGACAGCGGAAAACACTGAAAGCATCATTCAGATTGTCGAGGCGCGCATCGGTTTCGGTGTCGCGGCTGTCAATCAGGAAGCGGTACGCCGCCAGCAGGCCGGCCGGACCGATGAACTTGTCCGGATTCCACCAGAACGACGGGCACGACGTGGAGCAGCAGGCACAGAGAATACACTCGTACAGGCCGTCCAGGTGCTCACGCTGCGCAGGCGTTTGCAGATGCTCGCGCGCTGGCGGATTTTCCCCATTATTCAACAGGAAAGGCTTAATCTTCTCATACTGAGCATAGAATTGTCCCATGTCCACCACGAGGTCGCGGATTACCGGCAGACCGGGCAGCGGACGGATAACAATCTTCTTGCTGCCATTGCCCAGTGCGGAGACCGGCGTGATACACGCCAGGCCATTTTTACCGTTCATGTTGAGGCCATCGGAGCCGCACACGCCTTCACGGCAGGAGCGACGGAAGGCCAGCGTAGGATCTTTTTCTTTCAGACGGATCAGCGCGTCCAGCAGCATCATGTCGCGACCATCTTCCGCTTCGAGGGTGTAATCCTGCATGCGCGGTTTGTCATCGACTTCCGGGTTGTAACGATAGATAGAAAATTCGAGTCTCATGATGATCTCCGCAATTAGTAAGTACGCGCTTTCGGCGGGAAGGCCGCACGCAGTTTCGGTTGCATGTTCACCTCACGGCGCGTCATGCTTTCCGTTTGCGGAACATAGAGGCTGTGGCACAGCCAGTTGGCATCATCACGCTCCGGGTAGTCGAAGCGGCTGTGAGCGCCACGGCTTTCGGTGCGGAAGTTGGCCGCTACCGCGGTTGCGTAAGCGGTTTCCATCAGGTTATCCAGCTCAAGGCATTCGATACGCTGGGTGTTGAAGTCCGGTGAACGGTCATCGAGACGCGCGTTTTTCAGGCGCTCACGAATCTCTTTCAGTTCGGCCAGGCCTTCACGCATCGCATCCCCTTCGCGGAATACCGAGAAGTTGTTCTGCATGCAGCGCTGCAGCGCCTTGCGGATTTCAACCGGGTCTTCACCGGTGGTGTTGTTTTCCCAGCGGTTGAAGCGGGCCATCGCCGCGTCGATTTCATCTTCGGTGGCGTCGCGCAGTTCGCCCTGCTCAGCGATGCACTCCATCAGATGAACACCGGCCGCGCGGCCGAATACCACCAGGTCGAGCAGCGAGTTGCCGCCAAGACGGTTTGCGCCATGTACCGATACGCAGGCAATTTCGCCTACCGCGAACAGGCCCGGAATCACTTCATCTTCACCCTGCTCGTTAACGCGCAGCGCCTGACCGGTCACGCGGGTCGGCACGCCGCCCATCATGTAGTGGCAGGTCGGGATAACCGGAATCGGCTCTTTAATCGGGTCGACGTGAGCAAAGGTGCGCGACAGTTCGAGGATGCCCGGCAGACGGGATTCCAGCACTTCAGCGCCCAGATGGTCGAGTTTCAGTTTGATGTGCGGACCCCACGGGCCGTCGCAGCCGCGACCTTCACGAATTTCCACCATCATTGAACGCGCCACCACATCACGGCCCGCCAGATCTTTGGCGTTCGGCGCGTAGCGCTCCATGAAACGCTCGCCATGCTTGTTCAGCAGATAGCCACCTTCACCACGGCAGCCTTCGGTCACCAGCACACCCGCACCCGCGATGCCGGTTGGGTGGAACTGCCACATCTCCATATCCTGCATTGGCACGCCGGCACGCAGCGCCATGCCGACGCCGTCGCCGGTGTTGATGTGGGCGTTGGTGGTGGACTGATAGATACGGCCAGCACCGCCGGTCGCGAGGATAGTGGCTTTGGCTTTGAAGTAGACTGTTTCACCGGTTTCGATGCAGATGGCGGTACAGCCGACGATCGCACCGTCAGCGTTTTTCACCAGATCCAGTGCATACCACTCGGAGAAGATGGTGGTTTTGTTTTTCAGGTTCTGCTGATACAGCGTATGCAGCAGGGCGTGGCCGGTACGGTCGGCAGCAGCAGCGGTACGCGCCGCCTGCTCACCACCGAAGTTTTTCGACTGACCACCAAACGGACGCTGATAAACGCGGCCGTCATCAAGACGGGAGAATGGCAGGCCCATGTGCTCCAGCTCCAGAATCGCTTCCGGACCGGTTTTACACATATATTCGATTGCGTCCTGGTCACCGATGTAATCGGAGCCTTTGACGGTATCGTACATGTGCCATTCCCAGTTATCTTCGTGGGAGTTACCCAGTGCCACGGTAATCCCGCCCTGCGCCGATACGGTGTGGGAACGGGTTGGGAACACTTTGGATAACAGAGCACAGCTCTGGCCCGACTGGGAGATTTGCAGCGCGGCGCGCATACCCGCACCACCTGCGCCGATCACCACGGCATCAAATTCTCTGACTGGCAAACTCATTTACACACCCCACACCACAACAGTTCCATAAATTGCATACGACAACAGCGCGACCACAATCACCAGTTGCAACACCAGACGCGTTGCCAGCGGTTTCACGTAGTCGGTCAGGACCTGCCACATGCCAATCCAGCCGTGGACCAGAATCGAGAACAGCGTCAGCAACGTGAACACTTTAGTAAAGGAGGAAGCGAAAAAGCCGCGCCAGACGTCATACGTCAGCGTGCCGGTCATCACGACAAAACCGAGGATGTAGAGAATGTAGAGCGTAATTAAGATTGCAGCAGCACGCAGTAACAGCCAGTCATGGATACCGTTGCGTCCTAATGCAGAAGCATTGCTTACCATACGAGGACTCCAGCCAGAATTGAGAGCACGACAGTGATAACAAAAACCGCTTGCGCGGTACGGGTTCCCACCTGCAGGGTTTCTGCCGTAAAACCGAAGTCGGCCAGCATGTGACGAATGCCGCTTGCTGCGTGATATGCCAGCGCGGTCAGAATGCCCCACATGATGAATTTGGCGAAGAAGCTATCCATGATGGATGCCGCTTGCTGGAAACCTTCCGGAGAAGAGAGGGAGAGACCCAGTAACCAGAGCAGAATTCCGAGAGCGACAAAGGTAATCACGCCGGAGACGCGGTGGAGAATGGACGATATTGCAGTAACGGGAAACCGGATCGTCGAGAGATCCAAGTTAACAGGTCTTTGTTTTTTCACGGTTTTGCCCACACAGCTCTTTTTTATTTTGCTTCCTCCGGTCCTGAGTTACAGAAGAGCACAGTGCGTGTTCGGACTGCAACCGCCACCAAAATAGCAACATCCAGTGTTAAGTGAAGCGGGTAAAACGCTGGGTGGCTCCTGGTGTCAGGGTATTCCGGAGACCTGGCGGCAGTATAGGAGGATCACATTCTGATTACAATTCCCCTACAATCTCTTTGGTCACATTTAAGCTGAACAGTGATCCGCCTCACGTATTTCACAATTTATACATTTTTAATTATCTGATTTGACAATAGATCAACATTTCAGTTACAAACGAACGCACTAAAACCCTATGATGCATAAAAGTTATGGGGATACACTTTCCCCTAAGCTCAAGTTATGTAACATTGCCTTTACGAGCAACACAAACCGTCAGGTTATTGGTTACCAAGAAGTTATGTCGTGACAGGATCTTTAACATCCACGATGTGCAGCGCGTCATGCCCGGACACCACCGATTGGCTTTACACATTTCGCTCCGTAACCTTGCAGCATGAACGTTACCGCGGAGTGATGCTGTGAAGATTCTGTTTTAGCCTAAGTCGTGCGGGTTGCAATAAGGCAGTAAGCGTGCAAATGATGGGCGTTTACGCAAGTAAATGACCGCACTGCGCGCGCGCAGCCAGTGTAGCGGCGGCCCGAAAATACGGCTGGTAAACGCAACATGATGACTGTTCTGGTGTCTAAGATCCTTACCTACTAAGGCGCTATGGAGACGAAAAATGACAGATAAAAAAGTGACGCTAACCCTACAAGATAACAACTCCGTGGAACTGGATGTGATGCAAGGCACGCTGGGACAGGATGTTGTTGATGTCCGCGCCCTTGGCTCAAAAGGCCTGTTCACCTTCGACCCCGGTTTTACCTCTACGGCGTCCTGCGAATCAAAAATTACCTTTATTGATGGTGATGAAGGGATTTTGTTACATCGCGGTTTCCCTATCGATCAGCTGGCTACCCACTCGAACTATCTGGAAGTGTGCTACATCCTGCTGAACGGCGAAGCCCCTACTCAGGCGCAGTACGACGAGTTTCGCACTACCGTAACCCGTCACACCATGATTCACGAGCAGATTACCCGCCTGTTCCACGGCTTCCGTCGTGATTCACACCCGATGGCGGTGATGTGCGGCGTGACCGGCGCGCTGGCTGCCTTTTATCACGATTCATTAGACGTGAATATTGAACGTCACCGTGAAATCGCCGCCTTCCGCCTGCTGTCAAAAATGCCGACCATGGCCGCGATGTGTTACAAATACTCCATCGGCCAGCCGTTTGTGTATCCGCGTAACGACCTCTCCTATGCCGGTAACTTCCTGCACATGATGTTTGCTACACCGTGTGAAGAGTACAAAGTGAACCCGGTGCTGGAACGCGCCATGGACCGTATCCTGATCCTGCACGCTGACCACGAACAGAACGCATCAACTTCTACCGTGCGTACCGCCGGTTCTTCCGGTGCCAACCCGTTTGCCTGTATCGCCGCCGGTATTGCCTCGCTGTGGGGACCTGCGCACGGTGGTGCCAACGAAGCCACGCTGCGTATGCTGGAAGAGATCAGCACCGTGGATCACATCCCGGAATTCGTGCGTCGCGCCAAAGATAAGAACGATTCGTTCCGTCTGATGGGCTTCGGCCACCGTGTGTATAAGAACTATGACCCGCGCGCGACCGTGATGCGTGAAACCTGTCATGAAGTGCTGAACGAGCTGGGCATGAAGGACGACCTGCTGGAAGTGGCGATGGAGCTGGAGCACATTGCGCTGAACGACCCGTACTTCATCGAGCGCAAACTCTATCCGAACGTCGATTTTTATTCCGGCATCATCCTGAAAGCGATGGGCATTCCGTCATCAATGTTTACCGTGATCTTCGCGATGGCGCGTACCGTTGGCTGGATTGCGCACTGGAAAGAGATGCACGACGAAGGCATGAAGATTGCCCGCCCACGTCAGCTCTACACCGGTTACACCGAGCGCGAATTCAGCTCGGCGCTGAAAAAATAACAATCAGGGCGGGTTATCCCGCCCTTTTCTTTTTTAGTATACGGCGAAAGTTTGGGGCGCATCGTGCCGAGCCCTGCCTGGCTGAGCCAGTCAGGGCATTAGCTCTGGTGCAGTTTGCCGCAAGACAATGCGGGGATAGCAGGACATGCTGCTTCTGCTGATGCAACGGGCTATCCGCAGCGCTGAGGCTTTTACGGTGCGCCAGGAGATTCCCGCAGGACGCGGGAATCAGGCCGGGCCGGTCAGGATGACCGATACCGGCCGGTCCGTCAGGCGGGCCGTGAACGCCGAGGGCACCGCGCAGCGGCGCGAGGACTGCCCGGCAGCAGCAGATGCAGCAGGTCCCGCGCCTTGTCTGCTCATTAACATCCGCATCTGCACAAAACTCAATGCTGACAGCCCGGACACCAGTAAAACGGTCGTGAGGACAGTACGCCCTTCTCAATGACGGTACCGCAGCGCCGGCACTTTTTGCCCTGGCGGTGAAACACCTCGAAACGAAACGCCGCCTCTTCGTGATACTTCTTCATGCTGCCACGCATCTGATAAGACAAACGCGGCACCGCCAGCATGGCGTGGCTCAACGCATCCAGCTGCTGGTCGCTCAAATCCTGTGCACGATGCTGCGCCAGCAAACCGGCGTGCCACAAAATCTCGACGCGCAGATAGTTGCCGAGCCCGGCGAGAAATGCCTGATCCAGCAGCAAACCGCTGAACTGGCGGCGACGAAAACGCGGCGACAGCAGTCGCTCGCGCACCTCTTCCACCGTCAGCGTAGCGTCCAGCACGTCCGGTCCGACGCGTTGCAAAAACGGATGCGCGCCGAGCGTATCTGCGTTCAGCAGCTCAATATCCGAAGCGCTATACAGCAAAATTGCCCGGTCGGCATTACCCAGCCGCACGCGCAGCTGGCGCGAAGTATTGGGCTCAGTCCCGCTCGGCACCACACGCCACACGCCGTACAGCTGATTATGGCTATACAGCGTCAGCCCGTTGGAGAAGTGCGTCAGCAGTGCCTTGCCGCGCGTTTCAAAGGCGTCGATGGTTTCCCCCATCAGCGCCGGTTCGTAGGTCTTCAGCGCCGGGAAAGCAAACCACACCTCGGTCAGAGGTTTGCCCACCATTGCCGCTGCAAGTTGATCTGCCGCGCGGCGGATCTCCGGTCCCTCTGGCATAACCGCTCCTGATTAATGGGTTGCGCCGCCCACTTCGCGAATGTCTTTCTCAGTGCTGAGAATCACCTGCAGCGACGTTTCCAGCGCCTGAATCACACTGGCGGTCGACATACTCGGTGCCCCAGGATGCTGCGCCGCCTGCTGCGGCATATAAGGAATATGCACGAAACCGCCGCGTGCTGTGCTGCCTGTGGTCTGCAGCCAGTGCAGCAGGTGATACATGACGTTATTACAGGTAAACGTCCCGGCGGTTTGCGACACCGAAGCCGGAATCCCCACTTCGCGCAGTGCCGCGACCATCGCTTTGATCGGCAGCGTAGAGAAATAGGCCGCCGGTCCCCCGGCGACAATCGGCTGATCGACCGGCTGCTGCTGGTCGTTATCCGGAATGCGCGCATCGTTCACATTAATCGCCACGCGCTCTACGCTGATATCGCTGCGCCCGCCAGCCTGGCCGACGCACAGCACGCGGTGCGGCTGCAGCTCTTCCAGCGCGGCGGTCAGCACCTGGCCGCAGCGGGCGAATACCACCGGCAGCTGGCGCACCACAATCCGCGCGCCGCCGAACTCCCGACCATCAAAGCTGCGTACCGCTTCCCACGACGGATTAATGCGCTCGCCGCCAAACGGCTCGAACGCCGTCATTAACACCGTTTTCATCGCAACCTCACAGGAACATCAGGAAATAAAGCAGGAAAATATTTACCAGTAACAGTAGCACACCGGTTGGCACCTGAGCCTTGATCACTGCGTTACGGTCCGGCAGCTCCAGTAAACGCGCCGGAACAATATTGAAGTTGGCAGCCATCGGCGTCATCAGCGTGCCGCAGTAACCGCAGAACATGCCGATCGCCGCCATCACCGCCGGATTGCCACCGTGCTGCAGCACCAGAATCGGAATACCGATGCCGGCGGTGACAATCGGAAACGCCGCAAACGCGTTGCCCATCACCATGGTCAGCAGCGCCATGCCCAGTGCATACACCGCCACCGCAATCAGCCGGTTATCCACCGCCAGATAGTGTTCGGTAAGATGTGAAATCGCTGTCCCAACGCCAGCGCTGGTAAACAGCAGGCCGAGCGTGGCGAGAATCTGCGGCAAAATAAATGCCCAGCCAACCGCATCCAGCAAACGCCGCGTCTCCTGCATCGACTGCAGCGGCTTCTCGTGGGTAAACTTCAGCGCAATCAGCCAGCCCAGCACGCAGCCAATCATCATCGAAAACAGCGTGACCAGCGTCGAATGATTGCCCGGGCCAAACACCCGCTCCTGCAGACCGGGAATATGATTGAACGCCAGCACGCCAATCACCGTCACCAGCGGAATTGCCAGCGCCGGCAGGAACAGCTTATTGCCGAGACGCTGCGCGCTCTGCTGCTTCTGTTCATCGCTGCGCTGATGATAGCGACCGAGGCGCACGCCGCCGAACCCGGCAATCAGCGCCATGACCACCACCGCCGCGCCCACGGCAATATGCAACCAGCGACGTCCCAGCTCCGCATCACCGGCCCACTGCCCCATCAGTTGATAAGCACCGTCGCCAATCAGGAAAATCACACCGTACAGCGCCCAGAATAAACCGGTGGTAAAACGGCGTGGGTTGGCGCTATCGCGCCATGACAGCAGCGCGACAATCAGCAGGATCGCCCCGGCCAGCCACATCAGATACTGTTGCTGAAACATCACTCACCTCCTTTTGCGCGCAGCGCCTGCTGGTTGAGCGCGCCCAGCTCACGCGACAGCTGACGGTCGAGCCGCACCAGTCGCGCAGCATGAATCAGGAACGCACACAGTGCGGTCGGAATGCCCCACAGCGCGATGTGCAACGGTTCGGTGCTGATGCCCGCTGACTCCTGCATAAAGTTGTGCATAAAAATGATCGCGCCGAAGGCCACGAAAATATCTTCACCGAAGAACAGCCCGACGTTATCGGTAGCCGCCGACATGGCGCGCAGCCGCTGACGAATCTCCGGTGATACGCTGCCGTAACGGTTTTCAGTAGCACCTTCGGCCATCGGCGCCAGCAGCGGACGCACCATCTGCGGATGCCCGCCCAGGCTGGTCAGCCCCAGCGCCGCAGTCAGCTCACGCACGAACAGATAGACGATCAGTAAACGGCCGGCGGTGGCGGTTTTGATCCGGGCGATCCACGTCTGCGCCCGCTCTTTCAAACCGTGGCGCTCCAGCAATCCGATGACCGCCAGCGGTAACAGCAGGATCAGCGGCAGATTACGGGTATTGAGAAAGCCGGAACCGAGCTTCTCCAGAATATCGCCGAGCGGCATATGCGCCGCCAGCCCGGTGACAAAACCGGCAACAATCACCACCAGCACCGGGTTGAAGCGCAGCACAAAGCCGAGCACAATCGCGGCAATGCCGAGTAACGGCCAGAGATTGACCACGTTATCCATGTTTTCCCCTCGTCAGAAATAAAAAGCCCGGCAACAGGCCGGGCTAACAGTCAATGATCAGGCGCTGGTGACAGCAATCTGATTTGTCGCAAAAGCGGCGCGCAGCGTGCGGGCGAATTCCAGCGCATGGGCGCCATCGCCGTGCAGACAGACCGTCTGCGCATTCACCGCTACCCATTCACCGCTGACGCTGCGCACCTGACGCTGCTGCACCATGGTGAGCGTCTGCGCCAGCGCCTGCTCAGCCTCTTTGATTAACGCCCCCGGCTGGCTGCGCGGCACCAGCGCGCCACTGGCCAGATAGCCGCGGTCAGCAAACACTTCTTCGCGCGTACGCAGACCATGATGCGCGGCGGCGGCAATTGAGGCGCTGCCCGCCAGGCCAACCAGAATCAGCGCCGGATCGACGGCTTTCACCGCGCGCGCAATCGCATCCGCCAGCGCTGCATCCGCCGCCGCCTGGTTATACAGCATGCCGTGCGGCTTCACGTGCACCAGCTTCGCCCCTTCACTTTCGGCGAGGCTTTTCAGGGCACCAATCTGGTAGATCACCTGCGCGTAGACGGTTTCCGGCGGCAGCTGCATGGCGGTCCGGCCAAAATTTTCCCGGTCGGGAAAGCTCGGATGCGCACCAATCGCCACGCCATTGGCGCTGGCCCAGCGCACCGACTGCAGCATGGTTTCGGCATCGCCGGCATGGAAACCGCAGGCGATGTTGGCCGAGCTCACCAGTTCCAGCAGGGCCCGATCGCTGGCACTGCCTTCACCGAGGTCGGCGTTAAGATCGATCTTCATGAGCAAGCCCCCAAGCTATCTGATCAAGCGAACGTTGCTGCTGCTGTTTGGCCAGCAGCGCCTCCTCCAGCGTGCAGCGGATGAAGTGAATCGGTTCTCCCAGACGAATCTGCGCCAGCTGATAGAGATCGGCCTCGATGACGCAGGCAATACGCGGATAGCCGCCGGTGGTTTGCGCATCGGCCATCAGCACAATCGGCTGACCGTTCGGCGGCACCTGCACCACACCCGGCACCAGGCCGTGCGACAGCAGTTCACGTGCGACACTGCGCTGCAGCGGACTGCCCTGCAGCCGGTAGCCCATGCGGTTACTTTGCGGGCTGAGCTGCCACGGGTTACGCCAGAATGCGTCCTGCGCGTCGTGGGTAAATTCGTTGTACTCCGGCCCCGGCAGTGCGCGGATGCGGTTGCCCCACAGCAGCTGCCGGACGCCAGCCTGATGGCTGAAGCGGTGCGTCGGCTTGCCCAGCGGCAGCTGATCGCCATCCTGCAGTTTACGCCCCTGCCAGCCGCCAAAGGCCGCTTTGAGATCGGTGCTGTGTGAGCCCAGCATGGCGTCGATGGCGAAACCGCCGTTCACCGCCAGATAGCTGCGCATACCGCGCGTGGGCATAGACAGACTCAGCACCTGGCCTTTTTTCACCGGCAGACGCCAGCCAGTCCACACCGGCTGGCCATCCAGTTCGGCGCTGCAGCTGGCACCGGTCAGCGCAAACCAGCCGTCGCGACGAAACTCCGCTTTGAACTGGCCGAGCACAATTTCCAGCACCGCGCTGTTTTCCGCGTTGCCGACCAGCATATTGGCCGTGCGCATTGAAGGCTCATCCAGTGCGCCGCTCAGGCTGATACCGTATTGTCGCCAGCCGTGGCGGCCGCGATCCTGCACCGAGGTCATTAATCCGGCACGCAAAATGTTTAACATACGCCCTCCCGTTGTGGCACGAAGCGGACGCTGTCGCCGGGACGCAGCAGCGTCGTCGGCTGCTGTTGTGGATCGAACAGGCTAAGCGGCGTGTGGCCAATCAGCTGCCAGCCACCGGGCGCGGCCAGCGGATAGATGCCGGTCTGGCTGCCGCCAATGCCCACCGAACCGCCAGGCACTACCAGCCGGGGCTCGGCGCGACGCGGCGTGTGCAGCCGCTCATCCAGCCCACCGAGATAAGGGAAACCCGGCTGAAAGCCAATGAAATAGACCACGTAATCCGCGCTGCTGTGCAGCTCCACCACCTGTTGCGAGGTCAGCTCCGCCGCACAGGCGACCTCCGCCAGATCCGGTCCGCCCGCGCCGCCATACACCACCGGAATCTCAACCTGACGCGGCTCGGCCAGCAACACCTCGCTCTCTTCCCACCAGCGCTGCAAACGCTCGATAGCATCCAGCGCTTTCAGCTGCGGATCGCGCAGCAGCAGCGTCAGGTTATTCATGCCCGGAATCACTTCCGCGATCTGCTCATTCTGCTGCAGCCGCTGGCACAATCCCCAGATGCGCTGCTGGCTGACGAGCGAAACCGGCGGTTCCAGCTCCAGTACCACCGCCCGCTCACCCAGCAGATAACAACGTGCTCGTTGCAAAACCCACCTCCCGGTCATTAATAAAACGCGCCGTGACCGCAGTGACGGCGCGCCTGAGGGCATTCGCTTATGCGAAAAGTCAATAAGTTATGCGAAAGTGAAGGAGATGTGTCAACTGATTTGCGCCCGGCACGTGTTTTCCGGGCGCATAAGCGAGGCGGTCAGGCGGGATTGTCGATATCGATAAAAGTCACATCCAGACCATGCTGGCTGGCGAGCCACTCACCGAGCGCTTTAATGCCGCCGCGTTCAGTGGCGTGATGGCCGGCAGCAAAGAAATGCAGTCCCTGTTCCCGGGCGCTGTGAATGGTCTGCTCAGAGACTTCACCGCTGATAAAGGCGTCAACGCCAAAGGCGGCGGCCGCATCGATAAAGCCCTGGCCGCCACCGCTGCACCATGCCACCCGGCGAATCAGCGCCGGAGCATTATCACCGCAGTGCAGCGGCTGGCGTCCAAGGCGCGCCGCGATTTTTTCCGCCAGCGCCGGACCGCTTAGCGGCTCAGCCAGCTCGCCCCAGGGCACCAGCGGCTGAATTTCACCTTTGACGTCGATATCAAACAGCGTGGCCAGCTGGGCGTTGTTGCCCAACTGTGGGTGAGCATCGAGCGGCAGGTGCCAGCCGTACAGGTTGATGTCATTGGCCAGCAGCGTGCGCAGACGCTGGCGCTTCATCCCTTTAATTACCGGCGCTTCGCTCTTCCAGAAGTAGCCATGGTGCACCAGTATCGCATCGGCGTGGCGTTTTACCGCCTCATCCAGCAGCGCCTGACAGGCCGTCACGCCGGTGATTACACGGCGCACCTGCTCACGCCCCTCAACCTGCAAACCGTTGGGCGCATAGTCGCTGAAGGCACTGGTGTTGAGTTGCTGATTGACGATCTGTTCTAACTCGAAATTATTCATAACGGCTCCGTGACTGCCTCAGGCTGCGCTGCGCGCGCGCTCAAAGGCGTCTAGTGTCTTTTTACGTGCCGCCTTATGTTCCACGATTGGCGCCGGATAATCGAGTTTCTTGTTATTTTTCTCCGCCCAGGCGTGCGGCTGATGGATGGCGCTGTCCGGCACGTCTTGCAGCTCCGGCAGCCACCGGCGGATAAACTCGCCCTGCTTATCAAAGCGCTCGCCCTGGGTCGTCGGGTTGAAGATGCGGAAGTAAGGCGCGGCGTCGGTGCCGGTCGACGCGGCCCACTGCCAGCCACCGTTGTTAGCCGCCAGATCGCCGTCAATCAGCTGCTGCATGAAATAACGTTCACCCTCGCGCCAGTCAATCAGCAGATCTTTCACCAGAAAGCTGGCGGTGATCATGCGTAACCGGTTGTGCATCCAGCCCAGCGTATTGAGCTGGCGCATCGCTGCGTCGACAATCGGATAACCGGTTTTGCCCTGCTGCCAGGCGGTAAGGTGTTGCTCATTCTGTTGCCAGCTGACGTTGCGCGTCCAGTCGACAAACGGCTGATGCTTACACAGCGCCGGAAAGGCCACCATCAGGTGACGATAAAATTCGCGCCAGACCAGTTCATTCAGCCACACCAGCGCGCTGCCGTTGTTTAGCGCCTGCGGATGCTCCTTCAGAATGCGATGCAGGCACTGACGCGGCGACAGCACACCAATCGCCAGATACGGCGACAGGCGGCTGGTGCCGTCAATCGCCGGTATGTCGCGCTGCTGGTCATATTTTTCCACCCGCTGCTGGGCAAACTGGCGCAGCTGCTTTAGCGCAGCCTCTTCTCCGGCGGGAAACCAGGTTTCGTCGAATTCTTCCACAGGGTAATCGAATGCTGCTATTTTTTTGCCGGCGGCCACGGGTGCCCCGGCGCGCGCTTTTGGTGCGTGATGGCACTCTGGCAGCCCCTGTTGCAGACGCCGGATAAACGCTTTGCTGAACGGCGTGAACACTTTGAACATGCTGTTGCTGCCGGTCTGTACGCTGCCCGGCGGTAACAGCAGGCTGTCATCGAATCCCTGGCACACCACGCCCTGCTGATCGAGCAGCTTCTCAGCCGCAGCATCGCGCTGACGCTCATTGATTTCATACTGATAGTTGTAAAACAGCGCATCCACCTTGTGCTGCTGGCAGAAGGTCGCCAGATAGTCGACCGACGCGGCGAAGTCATCGCACTGATGAAAGTGCAGCTTAATACCGCGTTCTGCCAGCGACTGCTGCAGCAGACACAGGTTTTGATGGATAAAAGCCGCCTGTTTGGGGGCCATGCTGTGTTGCTGCCACTGGCCGGGCGTGGCGATGAACAGCGCGAGCACCTCGGCCTGACTGTCGCGGCAGGCCGCGGCCAGTGCGCTGTTATCATTAATGCGCAAATCGTTACGCAGCCAGACTAAGTGAGTGCTCATAACGCTCCGTGTTTACTGGCCGTAGCGCAAACGCAGCGCTTCCGGGTAGGGATCGAAATAACGCTGCTGCGCCAGCCACGGGTGCGGGAACTCTGCCATGTAATGTTTCAGCATGGTGATGGGGGCCAGCAACGGCTGCACACCGCGACGGTAGCGGTCGATCAGCTGCGCCAGCTCCTGACGCTGCGGTGAACTCAGCTTCGGCCGGAAATAGCCCTGTACGTGCATCAGCACATTGGTGTGATTACGACGCGACGCCTGGTGCGACATCAGGTGCATCAGACGGTTACGGTATTCAAAGGCGTACGCATCCAGTGACTCCCACTGTTCCATCGCTGCGACAAACCGCCCCATTTCGCGGTACTCATCCTGCGCATGCGACAGCAGCAGTAATTTGTAGCGACTATGGAAGGCAATCAGCTTGTGGCGCGTCAGCCCGCTGCGCCACATTTCGTTGAACTCATGCAGCGCATAGACGCGCCCCATGAAGTTTTCGCGAATCGCATCATCGTGCAAGCGTCCATCCTCTTCCAGCGGCAGCCACGGCAGCTCTTTTTGCAGGAATGAGGTGAACACACCGGTGCCGGCTTTGCGATTGTTGTTAGTGTCAGGCTCGTAGACGCGCACGCGCTCCAGTCCGCAGCTCGGCGATTTGGCACACAGGATGTAGCCGCACAGATGGTGCAGCGATTTAACGCGCTCCGCAGACCAGCGGGCCATGTCGTCGGTCAGCTCTTCCCCGCCGTCTTTACTGAAACACAGGTGGATCTGATCGTCGCTCTGTTTGACCAGCCGCAGCGCCGGGCGCGGCGTCGGCAGACCGATGGCCATTTCCGGGCAGACAGGTTCGAAGCGCACAAATGGCGCGAGCTCGTCAGTTGCAAAGGCAAAACGCTTGTGGCCGCCATCGAATCGGACGCTATCCCCGAGCAGGCAGGCACTGATACCTACAGGAATTTTCTCGCTCATACTTGTACAACCTCCAAAATCTTGTAGAGGTTTAAGTGTAGCTGAAATGCCGCGAGATAACAGCGGGACAATGCGTTTGTCGCACCACTTTAAGATAAAAAAACCCGGTGCCTCGAGCGAGGTCACCGGGTTATCAGCGCGAAGCCGGGGGTTACCAGTAGATACCGCCTGCCGCTTCCGATTGCGCCAGCCAGACCGGTTTGGTGCTGGTTTTGCACCACATGCGGTGCAGATAACTGTAGAAGCGCGCGCGATCCTGGCGGAACAGCATCACTGGCAGCGCCAGTACGCCAATCAATACCACCAGCACACGGCGCAGCACAATTTTGGCGAGTGGATATGCCTGATACATCAATGCCTCCTCGTGGTAAATTTTGCTATGAAATGTGATCTGCCTCAGATATTACGCCTGATTGTGTAATTTTACTACTCATCCGACCACTATTTTGATCTTTTTTCAGTCATTTCCTGGCCGGGATGAAAGGAAGTTACATTTTTGTAAAATTTCGGATCACGGCGAGTTACTGAGATCGTGACGGACGCCGTCGCGGTTTATTGTTAAAGTAATGCGTTAACCTTATTTGCCGCAGGAGTCAGCGTGACGACCATCTTGATTGTCGAAGATGAAAAGGAGATTCGCCGTTTCGTGCGCCTGGCGCTGGAGAGCGAAGGCCTGAAGATTGTGGAAGCGGAGCAGCTGCAGCGCGGCCTGATTGAAGCGGCTACGCGCAAACCGGATTTGGTGATTCTCGATCTCGGTTTACCGGACGGCGATGGCAATGCCTTCATCCGCGAAGTGCGGCAGTGGAGCAGCATGCCGGTGATTGTGCTGTCAGCGCGCAGCGACGAGCAGGATAAAATAGAGGCGCTGGATGCCGGCGCTGACGACTATCTCACCAAGCCGTTTGGTATCGGCGAACTGCTGGCGCGCGTGCGCGTGGCACTGCGTCGTCATCAGCGCAGCCAGCCGGAACCGCTGGTGCAGTTTGGCGAAGTGAGCGTCGATCTCGCCGCGCGACGCGTGCTGCGCAGCGGCGAAGAGGTGCATCTGACGCCGACCGAATTTCGCCTGCTCAGCCTGCTGCTGAATAACGCCGGCAAAGTGCTGACCCAGCGCCAGTTGCTTAACCAGGTGTGGGGGCCCAACGCCGTGGAACACAGCCATTATCTGCGCATCTATATGGGACACCTGCGGCAAAAGCTGGAAGCCAACCCCACCCAGCCAACGCACCTGCTGACAGAAACCGGCATCGGCTATCGCTTCATGCCATAAAAAAAGGCCGCAAACGCGGCCTTCTTCATGCAGGATGCCCTGTCAGGCGTTTTTCAGCACTTCGCTGACAATTTCTACCGCTTCTTTCTCGATCTGCTGGCGATGCTCAGCGCCGAGGAAGCTTTCACAATAGATTTTGTAGGCGTCTTCCGTGCCGGATGGACGTGCCGCGAACCAGCCGTTTTCAGTCATCACTTTCAGACCACCAATCGAGGCGCCGTTGCCCGGTGCCGCGGTCAGACGTGCGGTGATCGGGTCGCCCGCCAGCGTATCGGCGCTGACCATTTCAGGTGACAGCTTCGACAGTGCCGCTTTCTGCGCAGAAGTGGCAGGTGCCTGCAGACGGTTGTAGCTTGGCGCACCAAAACGCGCGGCCAGCTCATCATAGTGCTGCTGCGGGTTCTTACCGGTAACCGCAGTGATTTCCGCCGCCAGCAGACACAGGATGATGCCGTCTTTGTCTGTTGACCAGGCGGAGCCGTCGAAACGCAGGAACGAGGCGCCGGCGCTCTCTTCGCCGCCAAAGCCAAAGCTGCCGTCGAACAGACCATCCACGAACCATTTGAAGCCGACCGGGACTTCCACCAGCTTGCGACCAATGTCGTTCACCACGCGGTCAATCATCGCGCTGGAAACCAGCGTTTTACCAACGGCCACCTCTTTGCCCCACTGCGGACGGTGCTGGAACAGGTAGTTGATCGCTACCGCCAGATAGTGGTTCGGGTTCATCAGACCGGCGGGCGTGACGATGCCGTGACGGTCGTAATCCGGATCGTTACCGAAGGCCAGATCGAACTTATCTTTATACGCCAGCAGACCGGCCATCGCGCACTCGGACGAACAGTCCATGCGCACCACGCCATCTTTATCCAGATGCATGAAGCGGAACGTCTGGTCGATGGCATCATTGACGATGGTCAGATCCAGCTGGTAGTGCTCAGCAATGCGCTGCCAGTAGGCCATGCCGGAACCGCCGAGCGGATCGACACCGATTTTCAGGCCGGCTTTCTGGATTGCCGGGAAGTCAATCACCTGCGCCAGACCTTCAACGTATGGCTGGATCAGATCCTGCTCAACGATGTGGCCACTGGCCCACGCCTGATCCAGCGCCAGACGCTTAACCTCTTTCAGCTCACCTTTGATCAGCTGATTCGCGCGATCTTCCACCACTTTGGTGACGTTGGTGTCAGCCGGTCCACCGTTCGGCGGATTGTACTTGATGCCACCGTCTTCCGGCGGGTTGTGCGACGGGGTAATCACGATACCGTCCGCCTGCGCGCCGCCGCGCTTGTTGTGCTCCAGAATGGCGTTGGAGATCGCCGGCGTCGGCGTATAGCCGTTGTCCTGCTGCACAATCACATCAACGCCGTTAGCGGCCAGCACTTCCAGCACTGACAGGATCGCCGGCTCAGACAGCGCATGGGTGTCTTTACCTACGTAGCACGGGCCGGTGATGCCGTTCTTTTTACGCTCTTCAGCGATCGCCTGCGCAATCGCCAGAATGTGTACTTCGTTGAAGCTATGACGTCCCGCGCTGCCGCGGTGGCCGGAGGTGCCAAATTTCACCGCATGGTCCGGGTTCGCCGCATCCGGCTTCAGGACGTAGTACTGCGAGGTTAATTGTGCAACGTTAATCAAATCGCTCTGCTGGGCAGGTTGCCCGGCACGGGGGTGATTGGCCATTGGCGCTTCTCCCTGACGCTTCGGTTTAAATGGTGCCGCAAACTTTCTCTGCCAGTTCCTGCGGGAACTGCATGGCGAGCATGATGTGTTCCACCATGCTGCATTTACGACCTGTATTGGTATTGGTGATCACCCAGTACGGCGTGCCGGGCACGTGCTTCGGCTTAGTATGGGTGCCATTTTGCAACAGCGTGTGCTCATCACCCGCGAAGTAAACGCGGGTGCGGCCCTGCAGTGAAGCAGTGGCATCAGCAAAGGCTGCCGGATCAAGACGATAAAGCGTTGACAGGATCAGCATGAAGCGATTAACCGCTTTCTTCTGCTCCGCATACTCGTCAGACAGCAGCAGCTCGCGTACGGCGCGCACGCGATCCTGAGGTCGCGCTTCGCTGCGTGCAGCCGGTGCTTCTTTTACCGCCGCATTCGCCGCTGGCGCAGCGGATGCGCTCTGGCCGGCAGTGAATTTCAGCATACGGCGCAAAATGTCCGAGGCGCTTTCACCAATATGCTGGGTGTGGCTGGCAATATAACGGTAGAGTTCTTCGTCAACTTCAATCGTTTTCATCTTTTTCCGTGCGATTCTGGCAAATGGCAGAACCACGCTACTTTGCAAAGGCCTTAACAAAATCCGGTCGTGCAAAATGTGAGCGGGCTCTAACATAAGGATTATAAAGTTAAATCCGCGACAGCCGGTAGCGCTGGCATCGTTTACGGGCAAAAGTCGGAATATGCCCTAATGCCTGACCGCCTGGCGCCGGGACAGGTGAATCCATGATACCCTAAGCCCAGGTCTCAACCGAAAGAACTTTAGCCATGATTTTGAACGCCCGTCTGCAAACTGAACAATCTGCCCCTGATGCCCAGCCCATTCTGTTAATTCATGGCCTGTTTGGTAGCCTGGATAACCTCGGCGTACTGGCGCGCGGCGTGCGCGATGCACGGCCCACGCTGCAGGTGGATGTCCGTAACCACGGCCTGTCACCGCGCAGCGAAGAGATGCACTACGCTGCGCTGGCGCAGGATATGGTTGACACGCTGGATGCGCACCACATCGAACGGGTCGATGTTATCGGCCACTCAATGGGCGGCAAAATTGCCATGGCGCTGAGCGCCGTTGCGCCCGAACGGATTGGCAAAATGGTGCTGATTGATATCGCGCCGGTGGATTACCAGACGCGACGCCACGATGAGATCTTCGCGGCGATCCGTGCGGTCAGCGCAGCTGGTGTCACGCGCCGCAGCGCTGCGGCCGACGTGATGCGTGAGCACGTGCGCGAAGAAGGCGTGATTCAGTTCATTCTGAAATCTTTCTATGAAGGCGAATGGCGCTTCAACGTGCCGGTGTTATGGGACAATTATCCGGTGCTCTCCGGCTGGCAGGAGGTGCCCGCGTGGCCTCATCCGGCGCTGTTTATTCGCGGCGGTGATTCACCCTATCTGGACAATCAGCACCGTGATGCGCTGCTGCGCCAGTTCCCGCAGGCGCAGGCGCACATTATCAGCGGTGCCGGCCACTGGGTGCATGCCGAAAAACCCGATGCCGTACTGCGCGCGGTGCGCCGCTTTTTTAACCTGTAAAAGCAAAAGCTTGCTACGGGCGGTTTAGGGTTGGCGTCGCGCCGGGCGCTGGAGTATGATGTCGCGCTAAAAATTTGCCGCGGATGCTTTTTTCGCCGCGGTCGGGCCGATAAATGTTTAAATCGCGCAGCGCCTTTCCGCCGTTCGCGCCCACGCAGTTTCACAAACCATGGCAAAAGAACAGACAGATCGTACCACGCTCGATCTCTTCGCAGACGAGCGGCGTCCCGGTCGCCCTAAAACCAGTCCGCTGTCGCGTGATGAGCAGCTGCGCATTAATAAGCGCAACCAGCTGAAGCGCGACCGGGTGCGCGGCCTGCGCCGCGTTGAGCTGAAAATGTCCAGCGAAGCGGTCGACGCGCTTAATACGCTGGCCGAGCAGCAGAACATCAGCCGCAGTGAACTGATTGAACAAATGCTGCTGGCGCAGCTCAAACTGGCGTAACGTGCGCAGACAGCACGCTGGAACACAAAGTCAGCGCTTTACACATTCCGCGCTTTTCGCCGGTCTGCTATCATTCGCATAACTGTGTCGTCTTCTGACTTACTTTCACAATCAGGATTTAAGAGGTTACTCACTCCATGGCAATCGTAGGCATTTTCTTCGGCAGCGATACCGGCAACACTGAAAACATTGCAAAAATGATCCAGAAACAACTGGGTAAAGATGTCGCCGAAGTGCATGACATTGCTAAGAGCACCAAAGAAGATCTCGAAGCATTCGATATTCTGCTGCTGGGTATTCCGACCTGGTACTACGGTGAAGCCCAGTGCGACTGGGATGACTTCTTCCCGACGCTGGAAGAGATTGATTTCAACGGTAAGCTGGTAGCGCTGTTTGGCTGCGGCGATCAGGAAGATTATGCCGAGTACTTCTGTGACGCGATGGGCACCATTCGCGACATCATTGAGCCAAACGGCGCAGTGATTGTGGGCCACTGGCCAACCGAAGGTTACCACTTCGAAGCCTCTAAAGGTCTGGCAGACGACAAACACTTCCTTGGCCTCGCCATCGATGAAGATCGTCAGCCTGAACTGACTAACGAGCGCGTCGACAAATGGGTTAAGCAGATCTTTGACGAGCTGCAGCTGCAGGCGATCATCGAAGCCTGATGCTTTCCTGTCCGATGTGGGCGCTGGCTCACATCGGGCAATGGAATTACCTATAAAAATAATAGCTACGGTTTTTTAACTTTTTCCCTCAATTCTGTAGAATACCCGCAACGGTCATCTGCTTATTCCTCGGGCATCAGACTGAGACTGCGCGAAAAGGAACATCGATCTGCACGATCCCGCTGAGGTTCACGACATTTCTCCTTACAGCATCCGGGGAATTGTCCGCCGCAGCCGGTTTTCATTTCGCAGGCTGAGCTCTATAATGAGACGCAAATGAGAATGCGCGTTGACCACACATTCAAGGCCTTTGCGCCGTAAGTGACTAGCAAAGTAACAGGACAATATCCGCATGACTGACAACAACTCCGCATTGAAAAAGGCTGGCCTGAAAGTCACGCTGCCCAGACTGAAGATTCTGGAAGTGCTTCAGGGACCCGGACCCGAGTCCCATCATGTCAGTGCGGAAGATTTGTACAAACGCCTGATCGACATGGGCGAAGAGATTGGTCTGGCGACGGTATACCGTGTTCTGAACCAGTTTGACGACGCCGGCATCGTGACGCGTCATAACTTCGAAGGCGGGAAATCCGTGTTCGAACTGACCCAGCAGCATCATCATGATCACCTGATTTGCCTCGACTGCGGCAAAGTAATCGAGTTTAGCGATGAATCTATCGAAACGCGTCAGCGTGAGATTGCGACACGCCACGGTATCAAACTCAGCAACCACAGCCTGTATCTGTACGGCCACTGTGCGCTGGGAGACTGCCGCGAAGACGAGACGCTCCACGATCAGTAATTGAATATGCTATGCAGTATAAAAAAACCGGTGCCAGGCACCGGTTTTTTTATGGCTGCGTTCAGGCGACCAGCGTTTCCTGCAAATAGCGCCAGCGCGGAACCGGCGTGCTGCAGTCCAGCACCGCCAGCGAAATGCGGGTCTGGTTGTTGCCGTTAAGCATTTGCAGTTCGTGATACTGAATGGTCACTTCCTGCTGCTGCTGGGAAATGATGGCATGCTCACTGGTGGCGATTCGCATCCCTTCCCGCTGCCCGTGCAGTTTGCGAAACAGGGTTTCAGTGTCATTGAGATCGAGCTGTTTGCCTTGCGGCGTCACCATTTTGAAGTCGGGATGAAAGTGCGACAGCAGCAGATCCATACTGTCATCGCTGCCTTCGGCCTGATTAAAAATACGTTCGATAAGCTGATGTAAAACCACCACGCTATGTTTGGCTTCCAGAGCGAGACTTGTCATTTTTCTTCCTTCGCTAACCCGCACAGCAACATTTAAGAGCGCATAGCCTACCTGAAAATAACGATTTCACACGGGTAAATTAGTTAATTTTATTAAAGTCAGATTAGTCGTAATCGCGCGTAATTACTGTTTTTTGTCTGGTTCAGCATAATCGATTCCCGTTTGCAGATAACGGGCAATAAAAAAGGGCGATTGCTCGCCCTTTGCTGATCATATCGTGCTATCAAGCAGTAAAATTATTCGCCGATTTTTGCCCAGGTATCACGCAGACCCACGGTGCGGTTGAACACCAGTTTCGACGGCTGCGAGTACACGCTGTCTGCGCAGAAGTAACCTTCGCGCTCAAACTGATACGGTGCCAGCGCGCTGGCGGCACGCAGACCCGGCTCAACGAAGCCCTGTTTGATCTCCAGCGAGTTCGGGTTAATGGTGGTGAGGAAATCCTCGGCCGCGCCCGGGTTTGGCACGCTGAACAGACGATCGTACAGACGGAATTCGGCAGGCAGCGCGTGAATCGCCGATACCCAATGGATAACGCCTTTCACCTTGCGGCCATCGGCCGGATCTTTGCTCAGGGTGTCGACATCGCAGGTAGCGTAGATGCAGGTGATGTTGCCGGCTTCATCTTTCGCCACGCGCTCGGCACGAATGACATAAGCGTTGCGCAGACGAACTTCTTTACCCAGCACCAGACGTTTGTACTGCTTGTTGGCCTCTTCACGGAAGTCGGCGCGATCGATCCACACCTCACGGCTGAACGGCACCTCACGCGTGCCCATCTCCGGCTTGTTCGGATGGTTCGGCATGCTGATGATTTCTTCATGCCCGGCCGGCAGGTTCTCGATCACCACTTTCAGCGGATCCAGCACCGCCATAGCGCGCGGCGCGTTCTCGTTGAGGTCGTCACGAATGCACGACTCCAGCGACGCCATCTCAACAATGTTGTCCTGCTTGGTCACACCAATACGGCGGCAGAATTCGCGGATTGACGCCGCGCTATAGCCACGACGGCGCAGACCGGATACGGTCAGCATGCGCGGATCGTCCCAGCCTTCAACAATCTTCTCGCTCACCAGCTGCGTCAGCTTACGCTTCGACATCACCGCATATTCCAGATTCAGGCGCGAAAACTCGTACTGACGCGGATGCACCGGAATAGTGATGTTATCCAGCACCCAGTCGTAGAGACGACGATTGTCCTGGAACTCCAGCGTACACAGGGAATGGGTGATGCCTTCCAGCGCATCGGAGATGCAGTGGGTAAAGTCGTACATCGGATAGATGCACCACTTGTTGCCAGTCTGGTGGTGTTCGGCAAATTTAATGCGGTACAGCACCGGATCGCGCATCACAATAAAGCTGGATGCCATGTCGATTTTGGCACGCAGACAGGCTTTGCCCTCTTCGAAGCCGCCATCACGCATCTTCTGGAACAGCGCCAGGTTCTCTTCCACACTGCGATCGCGATACGGGCTGTTTTTGCCCGGCGCGGTTAGCGTGCCGCGATATTCACGGATCTGCTCTGGCGACAGCTCATCAACGTAGGCCAGGCCTTTGTTGATCAGCTCAACCGCGTAGTTGAAGAGTTGGTCAAAGTAGTCAGAGGAGTAACGAATGTTGCCGCTCCACTCAAAGCCCAGCCATTGCACATCATTCTTGATCGATTCAACGAACTCCATATCCTCTTTGACCGGATTGGTGTCGTCGAAACGCAGGTTGCACTGCCCCTGATAATCTTGTGCGATACCAAAGTTCAGGCAGATCGATTTTGCATGGCCAATATGCAGGTAACCATTGGGCTCAGGCGGGAAACGGGTATGCACACTGTTGTGCTTACCGCTCGCCAAATCTTCGTCGATGATCTGACGAATAAAGTTCGTTGGGCGGGCTTCAGCCTCACTCATCTCAAAATCCTCAAAACAATAGCGGGTGATTTGTACCACGAAGTAACGGAGTATGATCCACAAAGCGCTGAAGGGAAACAACCGTTTGTTGGTCGTTTTAAAACAAAAAAGGCAGGAATTGCTTCCTGCCTTCAGTGACGATCAATACGTGTTAATTTTTGACTTCGTACAGCGGCGTAACGCCTGCCACCACGGTACCGCCTGCCAGCAGATTCAGACCAGCAAAATCATCGCTGTTGCTGACCACCACCGGGCTGATCATCGAACGCGCATTGGCGTTGAGGAAGTCCAGATCCATTTCGAGGATCGGCTGACCCGCTGTGACGGTTGCGCCCTCTTCCACCAGACGGGTAAACCCTTTACCTTCCAGCGCGACGGTATCGAGACCCATGTGCACGACAATCTCAACGCCATTTTCGGCTTCAAGGCAGAATGCATGGTTGGTGTTGAAGATTTTCACCACAGTGCCCGCCACCGGCGCGACGACAGTTTTATCGCTCGGTTTGATCGCCAGACCATCGCCTACCGCTTTGCTGGCGAAGGCTTCATCCGGCACGTTTTCCAGCGCTACCACTTCGCCACTGACCGGTGCCAGCAGCGTTGCAATCACCTTTTTCTCGCTGTTGCGCACGGCCTGGGGCTGAGCAGCCGCAGGCGCGGCGGTGGTTGCCGCAGCAGGTGCCGCTGCGCCGGCTACCGGACCTTTGCTCAGTACGGTTTTCATCGCGGTCGCAATGCTTTCGGCCTGCGTACCAACAATGATCTGCACGCTCTGCTTGTTAAGGCGGATCACACCAGAAGCACCGAGGCGTTTAGCCACACTCTCATTCACCTGCGCAGAGTCTTTCACATTCAGACGCAGACGGGTGATGCAGGCGTCGATGTTGGTCAGGTTGTCAGAACCGCCCACCGCGCCGATGTAGCGACGTGCCAGAGATTCGGTTTCGCTCTCACCGTTGCTGCTGTGATCAACGTTGACGTCGTAGCCATCTGTCTCATCACCGGCAGCCAGCTCGCGGCCCGGCGTCAGCAGGTTGAATTTCTGAATGGTGAAGCGGAACACCACATAGTAGATGACGAAGAACACCAGACCCTGCGGGATCAGCATCCACCAGTGCACAGCCAGCGGGTTACGCGTCGACAGCACCATGTCCACCAGACCGGCACTGAAACCGAAACCGGCAATCCAGTGCATGCTGGCAGCGATGAAGACCGAAATACCGGTCAGCACGGCGTGGATTACATACAGCACTGGCGCCACGAACATGAAGGAGAATTCCAGCGGCTCGGTGATGCCGGTGAAGAAGGCGGCGAATGCCGCTGCCAGCATGATACCACCGACTTTGGCGCGGTTTTCCGGACGTGAGCAGTGATAGATTGCCAGCGCCGCACCCGGCAGACCGAACATCATGATCGGGAAGAAGCCCGCCTGATAGCGACCGGTGATACCCGGGATGCCGGTACCGTTGGCGATAGACTGCGCGCCGCCCAGGAATTTCGGAATGTCGTTGATGCCCGCCACGTCGAACCAGAACACCGAGTTCAGCGCGTGGTGCAGGCCAACCGGAATCAGCAGACGGTTAAAGAAGGCGTACACGCCCGCGCCGACCGAGCCCAGTTTCTGGATGTGCTCACCAAAGCTCACCAGACCGCCGAAAATGATCGGCCAGACATACATCAGGATAAAGGCGACCACAATCATCAGGAAGGAGACCAGGATCGGCACCAGACGGCGACCGCTGAAGAACGACAGCGCCTTGGGCAGCTCAACGTGGCTGAAGCGGTTGTACACTTCCGCCGAGAGAATGCCCACCAGAATGCCGACAAACTGGTTATTGATTTTACCGAAAGCGGCAGGAACCTGCTCCACCGGCATTTTCTGAATCATGGCCACCGCGGCGGGTGAACACAGGGTAGTAACCACGAGGAAACCTACAAAGCCGGTTAATGCCGCTGCACCGTCTTTATCTTTTGACATGCCGTAAGCCACACCGATGGCGAACAGCACGGACATGTTGTCGATGATGGCAGAACCCGATTTGATCAGCAGTGCTGCCAGCGCATTGCCTGCGCCCCAGCTGTCCGGATCGATCCAGTAACCTACCCCCATCAGGATTGCCGCTGCCGGCAGGGTCGCTACCGGCACCATAAGCGCGCGGCCGACCTTTTGCAGATATCCTAAAATACTCACCTTATTCTCCCCCTATGAGACTGGCGTTTTGCCGTGATGCGGGTTGATTTTATTATCCCGGCACCCGGTACCTTGATGACACACTTCACCACGAGGCGCAGTGTAAAGATAAATTAATTCGCCTCGCAAATTAAAACCAGTGTAACTGTGACTTTAATCACCAAAATGGACGTTTTTCACTGCGAAATGCTAGCCACCACCACAAACTTATTTTATGATGAAAAATATCAGGTCGCACTTTTCCAACGCCGCGAGCGCGCAAACGGGTTACCCTATAAGCAGCCAGCTGCAGCAGTAAACGCGACCCTAACTTTCCAATCTTAACTGAGGTGAAGACATGAGACTGATCCCTTTGGCCACACCGACCCAGGTGGGTAAATGGGCTGCACGCCATATCGTTAATCGCATCAATGCCTTTAAACCCAGCGCAGACCGTCCCTTTGTGCTGGGACTGCCAACCGGCGGTACGCCGCTGGAAGCCTACAAGCACCTGATCGAGATGCATAAAGCGGGCCAGGTTAGTTTCAAACACGTGATCACCTTCAATATGGATGAGTATGTCGGACTGCCGAAAGAGCATCCGGAAAGCTATCACAGCTTTATGCACCGTAACTTTTTCGATCACGTTGATATTCAACCAGAAAATATCAATCTTCTGAATGGCAATGCCGAAGATATTGACGCAGAATGTCGCCAATACGAAGAGAAGATCCGCGCACTGGGTAAAATCCACCTGTTTATGGGCGGCGTCGGCAACGATGGCCACATTGCGTTCAACGAGCCGGCTTCTTCGCTCTCTTCCCGCACCCGCATTAAAACCCTGACGCACGACACCCGTGTGGCGAACTCGCGTTTCTTCGACGGCGATGTTGATCAGGTGCCTAAATATGCCCTGACCGTGGGCGTCGGCACGCTGCTGGATGCGGAAGAAGTGATGATTCTGGTGACCGGCCACGTCAAAGCCCAGGCGCTGCAGGCGGCGGTAGAAGGTAACGTCAACCACATGTGGACCATCAGCTGCCTGCAGCTGCACCCGAAAGCGGTGGTGGTGTGTGATGAGCCAGCCACCATGGAACTGAAAGTGAAAACCGTGAAATATTTCCGCGAAATGGAAGCGGAAAATATGAAAGGTGTGTAACAACACGTTGTAGAAAGCCTGCTGTTAAGCGCAGCAGGTTCAGCCGGGAGAAGAGATGATGTACGCATTAGTTAACGGCCGGATTTTTACCGGTCATGAAGTTCTGGACAATCACGCCGTGGTGATTGCCAATGGCCTGATTGAGCGTGTCTGCCCGCGCGATGCGCTGGACGCCGCGATTCCACAACAGGATGTGGCTGGTGCGTTCATCGCTCCCGGATTTATCGACCTGCAGCTCAACGGCTGCGGCGGCGTGCAGTTCAACGATGACATCAATGCCCTGAGCGTGGAAACGCTGGAGATCATGCAGCGTGCCAATGAAAAATCCGGCTGCACCAGCTATTTACCGACGCTGATTACCAGCAGTGATGAACTGATGAAGCGCGCGATTGAAACCATGCGCGCTTACCTGGCGAAGCATCAGAATCAGGCGCTGGGCCTGCATCTGGAAGGTCCGTGGCTGAATAAAGAGAAGAAAGGCACTCACAATCCGCAGCTGATTCGTCTGCCGGATGCGGAGCTGGTGGATTTCCTGTGCGCCAACGCTGACGTCATCACCAAAGTTACGCTGGCACCGGAAAATGCGGGCAGCGCAGTGATTCGCCAGCTGCGTGACGCCGGAATTATTGTGTCGTCCGGTCACTCCAATGCTACCTATGCCGAAGCCAAAGCGGGCATCAGCGCGGGCGTCACCTTTGCCACCCACCTGTATAACGCCATGAGCGCCTTTAGCGGTCGTGAGCCAGGTCTTATCGGTGCGCTGTTTGATTCGCCTGATGTATACTGCGGCATTATTGCAGACGGTTTACATGTCAATTACGCTAACGTGCGCAATGCAAAACGAATCAAAGGCGACAAACTGGTGCTGGTGACCGATGCCACCGCGCCGGCCGGTGCGTCGATTGATCAATTCATTTTTGCAGGTAAAACAATATACTATCGCGACGGCCTGTGCGTAGATGAGAACGGTACCCTGAGCGGATCTGCGCTGACGATGATTGAAGCGGTGCAGAATAGCGTGGAACATTGTGGTATCGCGCTGGACGAAGCGCTGCGCATGGCGACCCTGTATCCGGCAAGGGCAATGGGTGTGGAAAAGCAGTTTGGTACGGTGGAAGCAGGAAAAGTCGCCAACCTCACTGTCTTTACCCGCGATTATCAAATCACTAAGACGTTCGTCAACGGAGACAACGTCCTCAGCGAGTAAGTACTGAATGACCACTGGCGGCCAGACTCAAATAGGAAATGTCGATCTTGTCAAACAACTTAACAGTGCAGCTGTTTACCGGCTGATTGATCAACAGGGGCCGATTTCGCGTATTCAGATTGCCGAACTCAGCCAGCTTGCGCCCGCCAGCGTCACCAAAATTACCCGTCAGCTTATCGAACGCGGCCTCATCAAAGAGGTGGAGCAACAGGCCTCCACCGGTGGGCGCCGCGCCATCTCCATCATCACCGAAACCCGCCATTTTCATACCATCGGCGTGCGCCTGGGGCGCAACGATGCCACGCTGACGCTGTTCGATCTCAGCGGAAAATCGCTGGCGCAGGAAGATTATCCGCTGCCGGAGCGCACCCAGGAGACGCTGGAGAACGCGCTGTTCAACGCCATCAGTGCCTTTATGAGCGCGCACCAGCGTAAAATTCATGAGCTGATCGCTATCGCGGTGATCCTGCCGGGGTTGGTCGACCCGATTAACGGCATCATTCGCTACATGCCGCACATTGCCGTCAGCCACTGGCCGCTGGTGGCGAGCCTGAAAAAACGCTTTAACGTCACCAGCTTTGTCGGCCACGATATCCGCAGCCTGGCGCTGGCTGAGCACTATTTCGGTGCAAGCCGCGACTGTGCAGACTCCATTCTGGTGCGTTTACACCGCGGAACCGGCGCCGGCATCATCGCGAACGGCCACATTTTTCTCGGCAGCAATGGCAACGTAGGTGAGATTGGCCACATTCAGGTCGATCCGCTCGGCGAACGCTGCCACTGTGGCAACTTTGGCTGCCTCGAAACCATCGCCGCCAACGGCGCGATTGAGAACCGCGTGCGCCACCTGCTCAATCAGGGTTATCCCAGCAGCCTGACGCTGGATGATTGCCAGATGCCGCAAATCTGCCGCGCCGCCAATCAGGGCGACGCGCTGGCCTGCGAAGTGATCGAGTACGTTGGCCGCTATCTCGGCAAAGCGATCGCTATCGCCATTAACCTGTTTAACCCGCAAAAAGTGGTGCTGGCCGGCGAAATTACCGATGCCGATAAAGTGCTGTTCCCGGCGATTGAGGGCTGCATTAACACCCAGGCGTTGAACGCGTTTCGCAAAAATCTGCCCGTGGTGCGGTCTGAGCTGGACCATCGTTCGGCAATTGGCGCTTTCGCGCTGGCAAAACGCGCTATGCTGAATGGCATTCTGCTGCAGCACCTGCTGGAAGAATAATAGAAAGCCTGCCGGCTGGCAGGCCCGACCGGAAGCCATCTATGACCATCAAAAGCGTAATCTGTGACATCGACGGCGTGTTGATGCACGACAATACCGCCGTTAAAGGCGCAAACGAATTCCTGCAACGCATTCTGGAAAAAGAGATGCCGCTGGTGGTACTGACCAACTATCCGTCACAAACTGCGCAGGATCTAGCCAACCGCTTTGCCAACGCCGGCGTCGACATTCCGGATTCGGTGTTTTACACCTCCGCCATGGCAACCGCGGATTTCCTGCGTCGTCAGGAGGGCAAAAAAGCCTACGTGATTGGTGAAGGCGCGCTGATTCATGAACTGTATAAGGCCGGTTTTACCATCACTGACGTCAACCCGGATTTCGTCATCGTCGGCGAGACGCGATCGTTTAACTGGGAGATGATGCATAAAGCCGCCTTCTTTGTGGCTAACGGTGCGCGTTTTATCGCGACCAATCCCGATACCCACGCACGCGGCTTTGTGCCGGCCTGTGGCGCGCTCTGTGCCGGTATCGAAACCATTTCCGGCCGCAAACCGTTTTATGTCGGTAAGCCCAGCCCTTACATCATGCGCGCCGCACTGAATAAAATGCATGCGCATTCAGAAGAGACGGTGATTGTGGGCGATAACCTGCGCACCGATATTCTGGCTGGCTTCCAGGCCGGTCTGGAAACCATTCTGGTGCTGTCCGGCGTCTCTACGCTGAGCGATATCGACGCCATGCCGTTCCGTCCGGACTGGATCTACCCTTCCGTGGCTGATATCGACCTGTTCTGATTCGCGTCATGCTGTCTGCTTATGGCCCTGCTCGCCGTTACGGTGTGCAGGGCTTTTTTATGTGTCTGGCATAGCGCTGTGATTCAGCCGCTGACGCGGCCTCATCGGTTGCGCACAAAACCATCACTTCTGACAATTCATTAGACACCATCTAATTTAATAGTTATATTTTTGAATAAAATTCAACATTACTTCACACCAACAATCTTTTTATCAGTATTTGGTGATTTCGCTTGCGTTACCACTATCAATTAGCGCATTTTCTTATACATCACGCAGCGCAGTCTGCCGGACAAACAAGTCAATAACATCGCCACAGGGTGAGATCAGGAGTCAGTTATGTGTTCGATTTTTGGTGTGCTGGATCTGAAGACCGATCCTGTTGAACTGCGCAAGAAAGCGCTGGAATGTTCCCGTCTGATGCGTCACCGCGGCCCGGACTGGTCAGGCGTCTTCGCTGATGAGAAAGCCATTCTGGTGCACGAGCGCCTGTCCATCGTTGACGTGAACAACGGCGCCCAGCCGCTGTACAACGCGGATCACACCCACGTACTGGCTGTTAACGGCGAAATTTATAACCACCAGGCGCTGCGCGCGGAACTGAGCGATCGCTACGCGTTCCAGACGGGTTCAGACTGCGAAGTCATCCTCGCGCTGTATCAGGAAAAAGGCCTCGACTTCCTCGACGACCTGCAGGGCATGTTCGCCTTCATTCTGTGGGACAGCGTCAAACAGCAGTATCTGATTGGCCGCGATCACATCGGTATTATTCCGCTCTATATGGGCAACGATGAGCACGGCAACCTGTATGTTGCTTCTGAAATGAAAGCGCTGGTGCCGGTGTGCCGCAGCATCAAAGAATTCCCGCCGGGAAGCTACCTCTCCAGCACCGATGGCGAAATCCGTCGTTACTGGCAGCGTGACTGGATGGATTTTGCCGCCGTGGCGCAAAACACCACCGATGCCGCTGGCCTGAAGCACGCGCTGGAAGAGTCAGTGAAGAGTCACCTGATGTCAGACGTACCGTACGGCGTGCTGCTGTCCGGCGGACTCGACTCTTCCATCATCTCTGCGGTGACCAAGCGCTTTGCCGCCAAACGAGTGGAAGATCAGGACAAGAGCGATGCATGGTGGCCGCAGCTGCACTCGTTTGCCGTCGGTCTGGAAGGATCGCCGGATCTGAAAGCGGCGCAGGCGGTGGCCGATCACCTCGGTACCGTGCACCATGAAATTCACTTCACCGTGCAGGAAGGTCTGGATGCGATCCGCGATGTGATTTACCACATCGAAACCTACGATGTGACCACCATTCGTGCGTCGACGCCAATGTATCTGATGTCGCGTAAAATCAAAGCGATGGGCATCAAAATGGTGCTTTCCGGTGAAGGTGCGGATGAAGTGTTTGGTGGTTACCTCTACTTCCATAAAGCACCGAACGCTCAGGAGTTCCACGAAGAAAACGTGCGTAAGCTGCTGGCACTGCACATGTTTGACTGCGCGCGCGCTAACAAAGCGATGTCGGCGTGGGGCGTGGAAGCACGCGTGCCGTTCCTTGATAAGAAATTCCTTGATGTCGCGATGCGTATCAACCCGGAAGACAAAATGTGCGGCAGCAACGGCAAAATGGAAAAACACATTCTGCGTGAGTGTTTCTCCTCTTACCTGCCGGAGAGCGTGGCGTGGCGTCAGAAAGAGCAGTTCTCTGATGGCGTAGGCTACAGCTGGATTGACACGCTGAAAGAAGTGGCGGCGAAGCAGATTAGCGAGCAGCAGCTGGCGACCGCACATTTCCGCTTCCCGCACAACACGCCAACCTCGAAAGAAGCGTATCTGTATCGCGAAATCTTTGAGGAGCTGTTCCCACTGCCAAGCGCAGCAGAGTGCGTTCCGGGCGGTCCATCCGTGGCCTGTTCGTCAGCGAAAGCCATTGAGTGGGATGAAGCGTTTAAATCGATGGACGATCCGTCTGGCCGTGCGGTAGGCGTGCATCAGTCAGCGTACAAATAAGCATTTTCTTTATGCGTATAAGGGGCCCATTGTGGCCCCTTTTTCTTGCATCTGACGCGGATACGATCGAAAATTGCCGAATAAATCATCAGCCTGGTTACAAGCCAGACAAACAGGCGCGTTAAGGCAAAAAACGGCAAAAAATTTGTTGACGCTACAAAGCTCAATACGCATAATGCGCCCCGCAACGCCGATGAAGGTAACGCGAAAAAAGATGGCTACGTAGCTCAGTTGGTTAGAGCACATCACTCATAATGATGGGGTCACAGGTTCGATTCCCGTCGTAGCCACCATCTTTTTGCGGGAGTGGCGAAATTGGTAGACGCACCAGATTTAGGTTCTGGCGCCGCAAGGTGTGCGAGTTCAAGTCTCGCCTCCCGCACCATTTCAGTCTTCGGCAGCCGGATGGGGTATCGCCAAGCGGTAAGGCACCGGTTTTTGATACCGGCATTCCCTGGTTCGAATCCAGGTACCCCAGCCAATCCGATGCACTCTCGTGGATACGAGTCGACGAATGGGATATCGCCAAGCGGTAAGGCACCGGTTTTTGATACCGGCATTCCCTGGTTCGAATCCAGGTATCCCAGCCATCATCGGGTGCAGTAAAGCAGTACAATCTGGCTACGTAGCTCAGTCGGTTAGAGCACATCACTCATAATGATGGGGTCACAGGTTCGATTCCCGTCGTAGCCACCAAACAAATTGGGGTGTCGCCAAGCGGTAAGGCAGTGGATTCTGATTCCACCATTCCGGGGTTCGAATCCCTGCACCCCAGCCATACAAAGACAATTTGACCAAACACCTATTGGGGTGTCGCCAAGCGGTAAGGCACCGGATTCTGATTCCGGCATTCCGGGGTTCGAATCCCTGCACCCCAGCCAAATTGCACAACAGGCCCGCTTTTGCGGGCTTTGTTGTTTTTGTCGTTCCTCAATTTCACGCCTTATACAACAGATGGCGCCGCCACGATTGCGGCGCCCGGTGAGTTTACAACCCCAGCGCGTAACGCAGCACCTGACGCTTGAGCACGCCAGCATTCTCTGCCGCAATCAGTCCAAGGTTACGCACTACACGTAGCGGCGGCAGCGCGTTGCTAAAGGCGAAGTAGAACAGATCCATACCGCCCTGCATCAGCAAGTTATCTTTGTAGCGCTGGCGGTGATAACGCTGCAATACCGGCAGCGATGCCCAGCGCTGCGCCTGGTTGCGCGCATCCACCAGCGTATCAATCAGCGCATCCACATCCCGGTAGCCGAGATTAACCCCCTGCCCGGCCAGCGGATTGATGGTGTGCGCAGCATCACCGACCAGCGCCAGGCCCGGCAGCACGTAGCGTGTGGCATGGCGGCGCACCAGCGGAAACGACGCCGCGTTCTTCACCTGGAAGCGGCCGACACGCGCCGGGAAGTTAGCCTGCACCTCTTTGGCCAGCTGGCTGAGCGGCAGATTTTGCAGCTGACGGATCCGCGCCGGCGCGTCGTACCACACCAGCGAAGCGTGGCGATCGAACAGCGGCAGAAACGCGCGCGGTCCATCCGGCGTAAATTGCTGCCAGGTGGCATCGCCGGCCTCGTGTTCACACTCAACGCTGATTAGCATGCAGGATTGCGCATAGTTCCAGCCGCGCACGCCGATACCCGCCAGCTGTCGCACGCGCGAATTAGCACCATCGGCCCCCACCACCAGCTGGCTATCCAGCGTGGTCCCGTCATCCAGCTGTAGCTGCCAGCCGCCGCTGTGCGCCTGTAACGCCTGCAGTGAGGCCGGGCACAGCAACGTTACGCCATCCTGCTGCATCTGTTCCCACAGCGCGCGCTGCAGCACGCTGTTTTCCACCATATAGCCCAGCTCGGGAATGCCCAGTGCAGCCGCGTCGAAGGTGACGTGTGCGCTTTGCCATTCCCAGGTTTCCAGCTTGCGGTAGGGCGCGCTGCGCATCGCCTGGACACGCGGCCAGACATTGAGCTGGCGCAGCAGCGCCACCGATGACGCACCAATGGCGGAGATACGTATATCCGGCGCCAGGCTGGCGTCAAACGCGGCCGGCTCGGCACGTTCAATCACCGCCACGCGAAACTGCTGCTGCGCCAGACCACAGGCCAGCGCGGCACCGACCATGCCGCCGCCCACTACCACCACATCAAACTGTGAATCCTGCATCGACTCTTATCCTTCTGATTGCCGTGACGCCTTGCGGCAGCACTCTATGTGGCAAAGTGTACCGGAAATTTACCGCACCAGCAGAAAAGCCCTGCTAACCTTGTGCTTCAGACGGCTCAGCCGCGCGAAGTATAACCGGGCATCATGCCCTGAATAATTCGTGCGCCAGGAAGGCGGCAAGCAAGGATCTCCCCGGAAGCTTACATCAGTAAGTGACCGGGGGAGCCGCGCGCAGCCAACGCACCTGGCATGTGAAGTATGACCGGCATCATGCCCTAAATAATTCGTGCGCCGGGAAGGCGGCAAGCAAGGATCTCCCCGGGAGCTTACATCAGTAAGTGACCGGGGGAGCCGCGCGCAGCCAACGCACCTGGCGTGCGAAGTATGACGGGCATGCTGGTCACACCCGCGCCAAAGCATTACAATACGCGCCCTGCACTTCTCTGCTCAGAATCAATGGCTAGTTCAATGACCAAAAAACTGCATATCAAAACCTGGGGCTGTCAGATGAACGAATATGATTCATCGAAGATGGCTGACCTACTGAACAGCACGCACGGCTATACCCTGACGGAGGAAGCCGAAGACGCAGACGTACTGCTGCTGAATACCTGCTCCATCCGTGAGAAGGCGCAGGAAAAAGTGTTTCACTTGCTGGGACGCTGGAAGAAGCTGAAGGCGAAGAATCCTGAGCTGATTATTGGCGTGGGCGGCTGTGTGGCTTCGCAGGAGGGCGATAAAATTCGCCAGCGCGCGCAGTGCGTGGACATCGTTTTTGGCCCGCAGACGCTGCATCGTCTGCCGGAGATGATTAATCAGGTGCGCGGCAGCAAGAGTCCGATTGTTGACGTTTCGTTCCCGGAAATCGAAAAGTTTGATCGCCTGCCGGAGCCACGCGCTGAAGGTCCGACGGCTTTTGTCTCGATCATGGAAGGCTGCAATAAATATTGCACTTTCTGCGTGGTGCCTTATACGCGCGGCGAGGAAGTGAGCCGTCCCTGCGATGACATCCTGCTGGAAGTTGCCCAGCTGGCGGCGCAGGGCGTGCGTGAAGTGAATCTGCTGGGGCAGAACGTCAACGCCTATCGCGGCGCGACCTTTGACGACCAGATTTGTACCTTTGCCGAGCTGCTGCGTCTGGTGGCCGCGATTGACGGGATTGACCGGATTCGTTTCACCACCAGCCATCCGATTGAGTTCACCGACGACATCATCGACGTTTATCGTGATACGCCGGAGCTGGTGAGCTTCCTGCATCTGCCAGTGCAGAGCGGTGCCGATCGTATTCTGACGCTGATGAAGCGAGCGCACACTGCGCTGGAGTACAAAGCGATTATCCGCAAGCTGGTGGCCGCGCGCCCGGATATCCAGATCAGTTCAGATTTCATCATTGGCTTCCCGGGCGAAACCCAGCAGGATTTCGAGCAGACCATGAAGCTGATCGGCGAAGTTAATTTCGACACCAGCTTCAGCTTTATCTATTCGGCGCGTCCGGGGACGCCAGCGGCCGATCTGCCGGACGACGTGCCGGAAGAGGAGAAGAAGCAGCGTTTGTACATTTTGCAGGATCGCATCAATCAGCAGGCGATGGCATGGAGCCGCCGCATGCTTGGTACCGTTCAGCGTATTCTGGTGGAAGGCACCTCACGTAAGAATGTGATGGAGCTGACCGGCCGTACCGAAAACAACCGCGTGGTCAACTTTGAAGGCGACGTGCGCATGATCGGTAAATTTGTTGATGTCGAAATCGTCGATGTTTATACCAATTCGCTGCGTGGCGTCGTGGTTCGCACCGAAGAGGAGATGGGCCTGCGCGTCGCGGAGAGTCCGGCATCGGTGATTGCGCGTACGCGTAAAGAGGATGAGATCGGCGTGGGCCTGTATCAACCTTGAGACCGCGATTACTGAGCGACAGCGCACAACGCGCTGTCGCCTGTTTCATCCCGCAGCCCTTGCTTTCCGCAGCTGCCGCCCAAATATCTCCCCTGAAGCTTGCGCCCGGGCGCGACCCCATAAATAATTCCGTAAAGATGCTGACGCCTGGCGTACGGTATCTGCTATTTCTTTCAACTGGCCCTGAGTGACCCAAAGGATTCATTTGAATATAGAAACTCGTGAAATCGCCCTTGAACCGGCAGACAATCGTCGACTGATGAGCCTGTGCGGTCCGTTTGATGACAACGTAAAACAGCTGGAGCGCCGTCTGGGCATTGAGATCAATCGCCGCGACAACCTGTTTAAGCTGGTCGGCCGTGCGCTGAGTGTCGAGGCGGCCGCCAATATTCTGCGTTCGCTGTACGTTGATACCGCGCCGGTGCGCGGCCAGATCCCGGACATTGAACCGGATCAGATCCATCTGGCGATCAAAGAGAGTCGCGTGCTGGAACAGACGGCCGACAGCGTGCCGGAGTACGGTAAAGCGGTAAACATCAAGACCAAGCGCGGCGTAATTAAACCGCGTACGCCAAACCAGGCGCAGTACATCGCCAATATTCTCGATCACGACATCACCTTCGGCATTGGGCCGGCCGGGACCGGGAAAACCTATCTGGCGGTCGCCGCCGCGGTGGATGCGCTGGAGCGGCAGGAGATTCGCCGTATTCTGCTGACGCGTCCGGCGGTCGAAGCCGGCGAAAAGCTCGGCTTTCTGCCCGGCGATCTCAGTCAGAAAGTCGATCCTTACCTGCGTCCGCTGTATGACGCTCTGTTTGAAATGCTGGGCTTCGAGCGCGTCGAGAAGCTGATGGAGCGCAACGTGATTGAAGTCGCGCCGCTGGCCTACATGCGCGGCCGTACGCTGAATGACGCGTTCGTGATTCTTGATGAGAGCCAGAACACCACCATCGAACAGATGAAGATGTTCCTGACACGTATCGGCTTCAACTCCAAAGCGGTGATTACCGGTGACGTGACGCAGATTGACCTGCCGCGCAGCACCAAATCCGGTCTGCGCCACGCCATTGAAGTGCTGGCCAATGTGGAAGAGATCAGCTTCAACTTTTTCCACAGCGAAGACGTGGTGCGTCATCCGGTGGTCGCACGCATTGTTAATGCTTATGAAGCCTGGGAAGAAGCGGACCAGAAACGCCGTGATAAACTGGCGGAAGAGCGTAAGCGTGAAGCACAGGCGGCACAACCTGCCAGCCAGCCGACGCCGCAGGAGCCTTCATGAGCACGGTGATTTTAGATTTGCAGCTGGCGTGTGCCGATGAAAACGGCCTGCCCGCAGAAGCGGCGTTTCAGCGCTGGCTGGAGGCGGCGGTCACGCCGTTTCAGCCTGAGAGCGAAGTCACGATACGGCTGGTCGATGAAGCGGAGAGTCATGAGCTTAATCTGACTTATCGCGGCAAAGATAAGCCGACTAACGTGCTGTCGTTTCCGTTTGAAGCACCACCGGGCATTGAGCTGCCGCTGCTGGGCGACCTGATTATTTGTCGTCAGGTTGTCGAGCAGGAAGCGGCCGAGCAGGGCAAAAGCCCTGAAGCGCACTGGGCACACATGGTGGTTCACGGCACGCTGCATCTGCTGGGTTATGACCATATTGAAGACGAGGAAGCTGAAGAGATGGAAGCGCTCGAGACCGAGATAATGCTTGCTCTTGGCTATCCCGATCCGTACATTTCGGAAAAAGAAGACGCCTGAACCGCCGGTTCAGGACATTGCGCTGCTGGCGAGGATGCCGGCAGTTCCTTTCCCTCATTCGAGAGAACTAAATAAAAACGCCATGAGCGACGACCATTCTCAAAACAACGACGCACCCAGTAGTAAAAAGGGTTTTTTCTCCCTGTTAATCAATCAGCTTTTCCACGGCGAACCCAAAAACCGTGACGAACTGCTGGGGCTGATCCGCGATTCTGAGCAAAAAGAGCTGATCGACCAGGACACCCGCGACATGCTGGAAGGGGTGCTGGATATTGCCGAACAGCGCGTGCGCGACATTATGATCCCGCGCTCGCAGATGATTACCCTGAAGCGCAACCAGAGCCTTGAAGAGTGCCTGGCAGTGATTATTGAATCTGCCCACTCGCGCTTCCCGGTAATCAGCGAAGATAAAGACCATGTTGAAGGCATTCTGATGGCGAAAGATCTGCTGCCGTTTATGAGCAGCAGCGCCGAGCCATTCAGCATGGAAAAAGTGCTGCGCCCGGTCGTGGTGGTGCCTGAGAGCAAGCGCGTCGATCGCATGCTCAAAGAGTTCCGCTCGCAGCGCTATCATATGGCAATCGTCATTGATGAGTTCGGTGGTGTCTCCGGACTGGTGACCATCGAAGATATTCTTGAGCTGATCGTCGGCGAAATTGAAGACGAATATGACGACGAAGAAGATCGCGATATCCGCCAGCTCAACCGCCACACCTATACGGTGCGTGCGCTGACGCCGATTGAGGATTTCAATGAGGTATTTGGTAGCGATTTCAGCGATGACGAAGTCGATACCATTGGCGGTCTGGTGATGCAGGGATTCGGCCATCTGCCGGCGCGCGGTGAAAGCATCGACATTGAGGGTTACCAATTCAAAGTTGCGATGGCTGACAGCCGCCGTATCATCCAGGTGCATGTGAAAATTCCGGAAGACTCTCCGCAACCGCAACTGGAAGACGAATAATTTTATGGCATTAGCCTCTCTCTACTCGCAGCAGCGGGTTCGCCTGCTGCTGGCATTAATTCTGGGTGCCGCGGGCACCCTTTCCTTTTCCCCGTATGATTTCTGGCCCGCCGCCCTGCTCTCTCTGGCTGGTTTGCAGTTGCTGTTGCTGGATCGCCGCAGCGCGCAGGCGGCAGGCATCGGTTTTGCCTGGGGCTTTGGCCTGTTCGGTAGCGGCATCAACTGGGTGTACGTCAGCATTGCGACGTTTGGCGGCATGCCCGGCCCGGTCAATGTGTTCCTCGTGGTGCTGCTCGCCGCCTATCTGGCGCTCTACCCGCTGCTGTTTGCCCTGCTGCTGAACCGCTTCTGGCCACGAGCCACGCTGTGGCGCATGGCGCTGGCGGCACCGGCGCTGTGGCAGATCACCGAGTTTCTGCGCGGCTGGGTGCTGACCGGCTTTCCGTGGCTGCAGTTTGGCTACAGCCAGATCGATGGGCCGCTGAAAGGCCTGGCGCCGCTGGCTGGCGTGGAAACCATCACCTTCCTGCTGATGGTGATTGCCGGTCTGCTGGCCTCGGCCTGCTATCACCGCAGCGTGAAAAACCTGATTATCGCCGTCGCGCTGCTGCTGCTGCCCTGGCCACTGCGGATGCTGCAGTGGTATCAGCCGCTGCCGCAGCGCAGCGTCAATGTAGCGATGGTGCAGGGCAATATTCCGCAGTCAATGAAGTGGGATCCGCAGCAGCTGCTGACCACGCTGCGCGTCTATACCGCATACAGCAAGCCGTTTATCGGCAAAGCGCCCATCATCATCTGGCCGGAGTCGGCAATTACCGATCTGGAGAGTAATCAGCAGCCGTTTCTGCATGCGCTGGATGACGAACTGCGCGCGCGCGGCAGCACGCTGATCACCGGCATTGTTGATTCGCGCGTGGAGAGCGACAACCGCTATCACGATTACAACTCGGTGATTGTGCTGGGCGGCGCGCAGCCTTACAGCTATCAGAGCCGCAACCGCTACCAGAAAAATCATCTGGTGCCGTTTGGCGAGTTTGTGCCGCTGGAAGGTCTGCTGCGTCCGCTGGCGCCGTTCTTCGACCTGCCGATGTCCTCGTTCAGCCGTGGCGCCTACCTGCAGCCGCAGCTGAAAGTGGCGGGCTACAACCTCACCAGCGCCATTTGCTATGAGATCGTGCTGGGCGAACAGGTGCGCGCCAACTTCCGTCCGGACACCAACTTCCTGCTGACGGTATCGAACGATGCCTGGTTCGGTCATTCGATTGGTCCGTGGCAGCATTTCCAGATGGCGCGCATGCGTGCGCTGGAGCTGGGTCGCCCGCTGCTGCGCTCAACGAACAACGGTGTTACCGCAGTGGTGAATGCGCAGGGAGACGTGGAGAACATCATCCCGCAGTTCACCCGCGAAGTGCTGAGCGCAACAGTCACGCCTGCCAGCGGGGAAACGCCGTATGCACGCGTCGGTATCTGGCCGGTATGGCTGCTGACGCTGGCGGGCATCGTGCTGGCGATTTTACGCCGCCGCACCTGATATCCCGCCCCCTTTTACCAGGCGAAGCGCAGGCTTCGCCTTTTTTCTGCGCAGTTTTCCGCTCCCTTTATCCTTAGTCACCACCACTTTCTGCTGCCTTTTTGCCCGCTCTCCGCGTACTGGCACGATCATTGCTAATTATTTCAGTGGTTTTAGCAACATCCGTGATTTGTCAGCGTAATGCCACGTTTGCGCACCATGATCTGGCACCGAAGCGCACTTAATTGGCGCAGAGGCTGTTTTTTGCCTCTTATTGGTGCGGAGCGGCTCGCAAAAAACGAACTTTTTTGTTTCATTACGTTAACAATTCGCTATGTTAATCACTATCCTGCGCGCAGTTGCGCTAAGGGATAATTAAAAAAGCAGCAGGAAATACACACAACATCACAATCTGCGCAGTTTATGTTCTGCGCAACATTCACACGAAGGAGTAGGAACATGCAGATTCGCAAAGTGGCATTATCGCTTCTGCTGTTGGGCGCAGCAGCGGGCGCGGCCCAGGCGGAAGATCTCACCGGCACCCTGAAAAAAATCAATGATAGTGGCGTGATTGTCGTGGGGCACCGTGAGTCATCCGTTCCCTTTTCTTACTACGACAACCAGCAGAAAGTGGTGGGCTATTCGCAGGACTACTCCAACGCCATTGTTGCCGCCATCAAAGCGAAACTGAATAAGCCGGATCTGCAGGTCAAAATGCTGCCGATCACCTCACAAAACCGTATTCCGCTGCTGCAGAACGGCACCTACGATTTCGAGTGTGGCTCGACCACCAATAACGTAGAACGTCAGCAGCAGGCGGCGTTCTCTGACACCATCTTCATCATCGGTACGCGTCTACTGGTGAAAAAAGGTGGCGACATTAAAGATTTCGCCGATCTGAAAGGCAAAACCGTGGTCGTCACCTCGGGCACCACCTCTGAGATTCTGCTGCGCAAGCTGAATGACGAGAAGAAAATGGATATGCGCATCATCAGCGCGAAAGATCACGGTGACTCGTTCCGCACGCTGGAAACCGGTCGCGCAGTGGCCTTCATGATGGATGACGCGCTGCTGGCCGGTGAACGTGCCAAGGCGAAGAAACCGGATAACTGGGAAATCACTGGCACGCCGCAGTCCAAAGAAGCCTACGGCTGCATGCTGCGTAAAGACGATGCGCCGTTTAAACAGCTGATGGATGACACCATCGCCAAAGCGCAGACATCGGGTGAAGCCACCAAATGGTTCGATACCTGGTTCAAACAGCCAATTCCGCCGAAGAACCTGAACCTGAACTTCGAGCTGTCTTCTGACATGCAGGCGCTGTTTAAAGCACCGAACGACAAAGCACTCTGAATTAACAATGAAAACAAGGGCGACACTGCTGCCCTCTCGATTGCTGAACACGCGGTGCGGACAGACAGACTGTAACAGGCCGTTCCCCTGAAGCAGGACACAAGACACCGCTCAACAATCTTATGGGTAGCCTCGCTACCCTTTTTTTACCGGAGCTCGTTATGGGTATCGATTGGAACTGGGGCATCTTTTTACAGCAGGCTCCGTTCGGCAATACGACTTACCTCGGCTGGCTGTGGTCCGGATTTCAGGTGACCGTCGCGGTCTCCTGCTGCGCCTGGATTATCGCCTTCCTGGTAGGTTCCTTCTTTGGCATTCTGCGTACCGTGCCTAATCGCTGGCTGTCCACGATTGGCACCTGCTACGTGGAGCTGTTTCGTAATATCCCGCTGATCGTGCAGTTCTTCTTCTGGTATCTGGTGGCGCCAGAACTGGTCGGGGAGAAGCTCGGCATGTGGTTTAAGGCTGAACTGGACCCGAACATCCAGTTTTTCCTCTCTTCGACCATCTGTCTCGGTCTGTTCACCGCCGCACGCGTGTGTGAGCAGGTGCGCGCCGCGATTCAGTCGCTGCCGCGCGGCCAGAAAAACGCCGGTCTGGCGATGGGCCTGACGCTGCCGCAGACCTACCGCTACGTGCTGCTGCCTAACGCCTATCGCGTGATTGTGCCGCCGATGACCTCGGAAATGCTTAACCTGGTGAAGAACTCCGCCATCGCCTCTACCATCGGTCTGGTCGACCTGGCGGCGCAGGCGGGCAAGCTGCTGGATTACTCGGCGCATGCCTATGAATCTTTCACCGCTATCACCCTGGCCTACGTCGGTATTAACCTGGTGATCATGCTGATTATGAGTCTGGTAGAACGCAAAATCCGCCTGCCCGGCAACCTGGGAGGCAAATAATGTACGATTTTGACTGGAGTTCGATTCCGCCCAGCCTGCCCTATCTGCTGAACGGCATGATCATTACGCTGAAAATCACGGCGGTGGCGGTGGTGTTTGGCATTATCTGGGGCACTATTCTGGCGGTGATGCGTTTGTCCGCGTTCGCCCCGATCCGCTGGTTCGCCAAACTGTATGTAAACCTGTTCCGCTCGGTGCCGCTGGTGATGGTGCTGCTGTGGTTCTATCTGGTGGTCCCCAGCTTCCTGCAACAGGTGCTTGGGCTGTCGCCGAAAACCGATATCCGGCTGATCTCCGCCATGGTGGCGTTCGCGCTGTTTGAAGCCGCCTACTACTCGGAGATTATCCGCGCCGGCATCCAGAGCATCTCGCGCGGCCAGTCCAACGCCGCGCTGGCGCTGGGCATGACGCAGTGGCAGTCGATGAAGCTGATCATCCTGCCGCAGGCGTTCCGCGCCATGGTGCCGCTGCTGCTGACGCAGGGCATCGTGCTGTTCCAGGATACCTCGCTGGTGTATGTGTTAAGCCTGGCGGACTTCTTCCGTACCGCGTCCACCATTGGTGAACGTGACGGTACCCAGGTTGAAATGGTTCTGTTTGCCGGTCTGGTCTATTTCGTGATCAGCCTGAGCGCTTCGCTGTTGGTTAGCTATCTGAAAAGAAAAAGGACGGTTTAAATGATTAGCCTGAAAAATGTTTCTAAGTGGTATGGGCACTTTCAGGTGCTGACCGACTGCTCCACCGAGGTGAAGAAAGGTGAAGTGGTGGTGGTCTGCGGGCCGTCCGGTTCCGGCAAATCGACGCTGATTAAAACGGTGAACGGACTGGAGCCCGTGCAGCAGGGTAGCATTCAGGTGAACGGCACCGAAGTGAACAACAAGAAAACCAATCTTGCCCAGTTGCGCAGCAAAGTGGGCATGGTGTTCCAGCACTTCGAACTGTTCCCGCACCTCAGCATCATTGATAACCTGGTGCTGGCGCAGGTGAAAGTGCTGAAGCGTGACAAAACTGCCGCGCGCGAGAAAGGTCTTGCGCTGCTGAAGCGCGTGGGTCTGGCGGCGCATGCGGAGAAATTCCCTGGTCAGCTGTCTGGCGGTCAGCAGCAGCGCGTCGCCATCGCCCGTGCGCTGTGCATGGATCCTATCGCCATGCTGTTCGATGAACCGACTTCCGCACTGGATCCGGAGATGATCAACGAAGTGCTGGATGTGATGGTGGAGTTAGCCAACGAGGGCATGACGATGATGGTGGTGACGCACGAGATGGGCTTTGCACGCAAAGTGGCGAATCGCGTCATCTTTATGGATGAAGGGAAGATCGTTGAAGACACCAACAAGGATGACTTCTTCAGCAATCCGCAGTCCGAACGTGCCAAAGACTTCCTGGCGAAAATCCTGCACTAATACCCACAATGCTGGCGGTCCACGGACCGCCAGCGTCAGGGCTTGTCTTGCCCCTCCTGCCCTTCACCAAAATCGATATATTGCTGCTGTGATGTGGTACCCGACTGCGCAAGGCATAGCGTCTTGCCGCACCGGCATGAATCCTCCTGGAGCCTGCCGCCGCGCCTTCCCTGGCGCGGAGGCTGCCGCAAGGCGCTATGCCTTGCGCACCATTAAGCTTCATCATCGCGGTAACTAAATGCGCGCATACCGCCGCACCTGTTTTTTACGGCAGAAGGGATCCTGAACTAAGCCGGACGTCACGCGGCAGGGATGCCGCGTGTCGAGGCACGCAGGGATGCGGGTTTTGCCGATCCGGGCGTGTTCAGGTTCCCTTCTGACAGTCCGCACGCCTTCAGCAACAATACTTTTTTGCTTCAGAGCACGGTGATAATTCAGGGCTCAAACGGCTGACGCTGGAACTGATCGTGGCCGCACTCCGGGCAGCGCGTCAGGCTCTCCGGGGTGTAAATCGCCCGGGTAAAGCCGCACTTTTCACACACCAGGTTACCCAGTCCCACCACTTCGCCGCTCTGATACACGCCGTGATGCCGCAGATCCTGGAACACTTCGCGCCACTCCAGCTGGCTCTTATCGGTGATATCGGCCAGCTCTTTCCACAGGCTTTCACGGATCACCCGCAGAAACACTGAATCGCCGAGCGCTTCGCTGGATTCCTGATAGCTGAGCGCGAACTCGTGCAAATCGCGCCGCACCGCGCGCATGACCTCGTCGACTTCGGCGGTGGTCAGCGTCTGTTTCTGCAGCAGCGCACTACGCGCCTCGGCGACCAGTGCGTCGACATCACGCTCGCCACGCTCCAGCCGCTGGGTTAATGCTGCTACCGTTGCACGATACTCCTGCGCCACATTATTCATTTTGTTCTCCTTTCCGCTGCGGATGCTGAGTTAAGTTTAGCCGCTTTGCCATATTTGCTGCGCTTAGCGCAGAGGAAATCGCAAAAGGGTGAAAGCGCTGGCGCATTCCGCACAAATCACGCCGCCGGAGGGCGTCAATTGTTGTTGAGGGGCGGCCTTATGGGTATGCTATGCGGATCAAAAGTGTTTAAAAAACGATTTCACAAGGACCACAGGCAGCCATGCAAGAGCAATACCGCCCGGAAGAGATAGAATCCCGCGTCCAGCAGCACTGGGACGAAAACGAAACCTTCAAAGTGACCGAGCAGGAAGGCAAAGAGAAATACTACTGCCTGTCTATGCTGCCCTATCCTTCTGGCCGCCTGCACATGGGCCACGTGCGTAACTACACCATTGGCGATGTAATTGCGCGCTACCAGCGCATGCTGGGCAAAAACGTCCTGCAGCCGATTGGCTGGGATGCCTTTGGCCTGCCCGCCGAAGGGGCGGCGGTGAAAAACAACACTGCGCCAGCGCCCTGGACCTACGACAACATCGAATACATGAAAAACCAGCTGAAACTGCTGGGCTTCGGCTATGACTGGAGTCGCGAACTGGCGACCTGTCAGCCTGAGTATTACCGTTGGGAACAGTGGTTCTTCACCAAACTGTACGAAAAAGGTCTGGTCTACAAAAAAACCTCCGCGGTCAACTGGTGCCCGAACGACCAGACCGTACTGGCGAACGAACAGGTGATCGATGGCTGCTGCTGGCGCTGCGACACCAAAGTCGAACGCAAAGAGATCCCGCAGTGGTTCGTGAAAATCACCGATTACGCCGAAGAGCTGCTCAACGACCTCGATAAGCTGGAAGACTGGCCGGAGCAGGTCAAGACCATGCAGCGCAACTGGATTGGCCGTTCTGAAGGTGTCGAGATCACCTTTGACGTGGCCAACAGCGCGGAAAAAGTCACGGTTTACACCACCCGTCCGGACACCTTCATGGGGGCAACCTATGTCGCCGTGGCAGCCGGTCATCCTCTGGCACGCCAGGCTGCCGTCAACAACCCGGCGCTGGCTGACTTCATTGCTGAATGCAGCAACACCAAAGTCGCCGAAGCGGACATGGCCACGATGGAGAAGAAAGGCATGGCCACCGGCCTGCACGCTATCCATCCGCTGACGGGCGAGGAGATTCCGGTCTGGGTCGCTAACTTCGTGCTGATGGAGTACGGCACCGGTGCCGTGATGGCCGTACCGGGTCATGACCAGCGCGACTGGGAATTCGCCACCAAATATGATCTCAACATCAAGCCGGTGGTACTCAACCTCGACGGTACCGCGCCGGATATCAGCGCCGCAGCGATGACCGAAAAAGGCACGCTGTTCAACTCCGGCGAGTTTGACGGTCTGGACCACGACGCCGGCTTCAATGCCATCGCCGATGCGCTGGCGGCCAAAGGCGTCGGCGTGCGTAAAGTGAACTATCGCCTGCGCGACTGGGGTGTGTCACGCCAGCGCTACTGGGGTGCGCCAATTCCGATGGTGACGCTGGAAGATGGCACCGTGATGCCAACCCCAGAAGATCAGCTGCCGGTAATTCTGCCGGAAGACGTGGTCATGGACGGTATCACCAGCCCAATCAAAGCCGATCCGGAGTGGGCAAAAACCACCGTTAACGGTCAGCCGGCGCTGCGTGAAACCGACACCTTCGACACCTTTATGGAATCATCGTGGTACTACGCGCGTTACACCTGTGCGAACTACAACGAAGGCATGCTGGATCCGGCGGCAGCGAACTACTGGCTGCCGGTCGATCAGTATGTGGGCGGTATCGAACACGCCATCATGCACCTGATGTATTTCCGCTTCTACCACAAGCTGCTGCGCGACGCGGGCCTGGTCAACTCTGACGAGCCGGCCAAACGCCTGCTGTGCCAGGGCATGGTACTGGCAGACGCCTTCTATTACGTCGGCGCCAACGGCGAGCGCAACTGGGTTTCTCCGGTTGACGTTAACGTCGAGCGCGACGAAAAAGGCCGCATCACCAAAGCCATCGACAATCAGGGCCGCGAAGTGATCTACGCGGGCATGAGCAAAATGTCGAAGTCCAAAAACAACGGCATCGACCCGCAGCTGATGGTTGAGCGCTACGGCGCAGATACCGTGCGTCTGTTCATGATGTTTGCCTCCCCGGCGGAAATGACGCTGGAGTGGCAGGAGTCAGGCGTGGAAGGCGCTAACCGCTTCCTGAAACGCGTATGGAAGCTGGCGTACGATCACGTGGCTAAAGGCGCGACCGTGGCGCTGGATGTCAACGCGCTCAACGATGAGCAGAAAGCGCTGCGTCGCGATCTGCACAAAACCATCGCCAAAGTGGCGGATGACATCGGCCGTCGTCAGACCTTCAACACCGCGATTGCGGCGATCATGGAGCTGATGAACAAACTGCTGCGCGCGCCGCAGGAGAGCGAACAGGATCGCGCCCTGATGCAGGAAGCGCTGGTCGCCGTAACGCGCCTGCTCTACCCATTCACCCCGCACGCCAGCTACGTGCTGTGGCAGGCACTGGGTGGCGAAGGCAGCATCGACGACGCCAGCTGGCCGGTTGCCGATGAAGCAGCAATGGTAGAGGATTCGCTGCTGGTGGTGGTGCAGGTCAACGGTAAAGTGCGTGGTAAAATTACCGTGGCGCCGGATGCGACGCAGGAACAGGTGCAGGCGCGTGCGGCACAGGAGCATCTGGTGGCGAAATATCTCGATGGCGTCACCCTTCGTAAAGTGATTTATGTCCCTGGCAAACTGCTTAACCTGGTCGTAGGTTAAGTTCAGGAGGAACTGTGCGACAACTCGTTATCAGGCTGTTTGTCCTGCTGGCAGTGCTGGTCACTGCCGGCTGTGGTTTTCATCCGCGCGGCACCACGCAGGTGCCACCGGAAATGAAAACGCTGATCGTCCAGAGCGGCGATCCGTATGGCCCGCTGGCGCGCACCGTGCGTCAGCAGCTGCGCATCAACGATGTCAAAATCGTTGAAGACAGCAAAGCGGCCAGTGCGCAATACCCGACGCTGCGTCTCGGCGCGGAGAGTCAGGGACGCGACACCGCGTCGGTATTCATCAGCGGCACCACCGCCGAATACTCGCTGGTGATGACCGTCAGCGCGCAGGTGTTGCTGCCGGGTAAAGGCATTTATCCGATCAGCACCACGGTGTACCGTTCGTTCTTCGACAACCCGAACGCCGCGCTGGCGAAGGATGCCGAGCAGGATATGATCGTGCAGGAGATGCGTCAGCGCGCCGCCGAGCAGCTGGTGCGTAAGCTGCTGACGGTGCACGCCGCGCAGGAGAGCAACAAAGAGACGCTGCCGCAACCTGAAGTGATTGCGCCAGGTGCGGACTCACCGGAAGTGCCCTCCTCGTCAGCCACCAGTCTGCAATGATCAGGATCTATCCTGAACAACTGCGCGCGCAGCTTCGAGAGGGGCTGCGCGCCTGTTATTTTCTCACCGGTAATGAACCCCTGCTGATTCAGGAGAGCGCAGATGCCATCCGCGCCGCCGCCGCTCAGCAGGGCTTCGACGAGCATTTTTCCGTCAGCGTTGATGCGCAGACTGACTGGGAGGCGATTTTCGCCAGCTGTCAGTCGCTGAGCCTGTTCACACAGCGCCAGACGCTGACGCTGCAACTGCCGGAAAACGGCCCCAATGCCGCCATCGCCGAACAGCTGGTGAAACTGGCCGCGCTGCTGCACAGCGACATTATGCTGGTGCTGCGGATGGCGAAGCTGACCAAAGCGCAGGAAAACAGCGCCTGGTTCAAAGCGCTCAGCGCCAGTGCGGTGCTGGTGCCGTGCCAGACGCCGGAACAGGCGCAGCTGCCGCGCTGGGTAGCCGCCCGCGCGAAAGCCCTGCAGCTGAGTATTGATGACGCGGCAATTCAGCTGCTCTGCTACTGTTATGAAGGTAATCTGCTGGCGCTGGCCCAGGCGCTGGAGCGGCTGTCGCTGCTGTGGCCGGACGGCAAACTGACGCTGCCCCGCGTGGAAGAAGCGGTGAACGATGCCGCGCATTTCACGCCGTTTCACTGGGTTGATGCGCTGCTGGCCGGCAAGAGCAAACGCGCGCTGCACATTTTGCGTCAGTTGCAAAAAGAGGACAGCGAAGTGGTGATTCTGCTGCGCACGCTGCAGCGCGATCTGCTGACGCTACTGCAGCTGCAACGCCAGCAGGCGAAGCAGCCGCTGCGCACGCTGATGGATCAACAGCGTATCTGGCAGAACCGCCGTGCCCTGTTCACTGAAGCGCTGCAGCGACTGGATGCGCAACGGCTGCAGCAAGCGGTGCATCTGCTGGCTCAACTCGAACTGACCATGAAGCAGGACTACGGTCAGAATCTGTGGCCGCAGCTGGAGACGCTGTCATTGCTGCTGTGCCATCGTGATTTTCCGCTGGGTTTAACCGATGTCTGACCTTTACGCGCTGTTTGGCGGCACTTTCGATCCAATTCATTTCGGCCATCTGCGTCCGGTCACCGCGCTGGCGCAGCAGGTTGGCCTGCAAAAAGTGACGCTGCTGCCGAACAACGTGCCGCCGCACCGGCCACAGCCGGAAGCCAGCGCACAACAGCGCGTGGCGATGCTGCGCTGCGCCATTGCCGATCGTCCGCTATTTGATATCGACACGCGCGAGCTGACGCGCACCACGCCGTCATGGACGGTGGACACGCTGGAAACCCTGCGCGCCGAGCGCGGTGCACAACAGCCCCTGGGGTTTATCATCGGTCAGGATTCTCTGCTAACGTTAGGAAAATGGCATCGCTGGCAGGAGCTGCTGTCGCTGTGTCACCTGCTGGTTTGTCAGCGTCCAGGCTACGCCGCGCAGATGGCTACGCCAGAGATGCAGCAGTGGCTGGATGCGCACCGCGCGCATGAAGTGCAGCAGCTGCATCGCGCACCAGCAGGCCACATCTGGCTGGCCGACACGCCGCTGTTCGACATTTCTGCCACTGAGATTCGCCAGCGCCGCCATCATGGCCTGGACTGCGCCGATCTGCTGCCGGCGGCGGTGATCGACTACATCGATCGCGCGGGCTTATATCGCGATTGATCGCCGCGTGCTATACTGCGCCGCTTCATTTTTGGCTGCGTTTTCCGGGGCATTCAGCCTGCCCATAATCACCTGTTTTTAAGGGGAACCTTTTGCAAGGCAAAGCACTCCAAGAGTTCGTTATTGATAAGATTGATGATCTCAAAGGCCAGGACATCGTTGCGATTGATGTGCAGGGCAAATCCAGTATCACCGATTGCATGATTATCTGTACCGGGACCTCCAACCGTCACGTCTCCTCCATCGCTGACCATGTGATGCAGGAATCGCGCGCGGCTGGCCTGAAACCGCTCGGCGTCGACGGCAAAGCGGCTGCTGACTGGGTTGTGGTCGATCTCGGTGAAGTGATCGTGCACGTGATGCAGGAAGAGAGCCGCCAGCTGTATGAGCTGGAAAAGCTCTGGAGCTAAACGTTGAAACTGCAGCTTGTCGCCGTCGGCACCAAAATGCCCGACTGGGTTCAGACCGGTTTCATGGAGTACCTGCGTCGCTTTCCCAAAGATATGCCGTTTGAGCTGACTGAAGTGCCGGCCGGTAAACGCGGCAAAAACGCCGACATCAAACGCATTCTGGAAAAAGAGGGTGAAGCGATGCTGGCGGCGGTGGGCAAAGGCAACCGCATTGTGACGCTGGATATTCCCGGACAGCCGTGGGAAACGCCGCAGCTGGCGCAGCAGTTAGAGCGCTGGAAGCTGGACGGGCGTGATGTCAGCCTGCTGATTGGTGGGCCGGAAGGTCTGGCGCCGGCGTGTAAAGCGGCAGCCGAGCAGAGCTGGTCACTGTCCGCGTTAACGCTGCCGCACCCGCTGGTGCGTGTGCTGGTGGCGGAAAGCCTGTATCGTGCCTGGAGTATTACCACCAATCACCCTTATCACCGTGAATAAACGCCTGACAACCTCCAGACAATAAACGCAGCGGATGAAATTACAGAGCAACGCTTTTCGCGATTACACTGCCGAACAGAAACTGTTTGTCCGCCGCGCCCTGGTGGCCTTTGTCGGCATCCTGCTGCTCTCCAGCGTGCTGGTGGTCAATCTGTATCATCTGCAGATCCTGCGCTTCGACGACTACAGCACCCGTTCAAACGAAAACCGCATCAAACTGGTGCCGGTTGCCCCCAGCCGCGGCATCATCTATGACCGCAACGGTGTGCCGCTGGCGCTCAATCGCACCATTTACCAGGCCGAGCTGGTGCCGGAAAAAGTCGATGACCTGAAGCAGACGCTGCAGGATCTGCGGCCGGTGCTGGATTTGACCGACGACGATATCGATGCGTTTGAAAAAGAGCGCAAGCGCTCGCGCCGCTTTACCTCGATTCCGGTCAAAACCGGCCTGAATGAAGTGCAGGTCGCGCGCTTTGCAGTGAACCAGTACCGTTTCCCGGGCGTGGAAGTGAAAGGCTACCAGCGCCGCTACTACCCTTACGGCCAGACGCTGACGCACGTGGTGGGCTACGTCTCGAAAATCAACGATCGTGACGTCAAGCGCCTTGATGAAGAAGGCAAATGGCCGAACTACGCCGCCACCCACGACATCGGTAAGCTCGGCATCGAAAACTATTACGAAGATGTGCTGCACGGCAAAACCGGTTACGAAGAGGTTGAAGTCAACAACCGCGGTCGCGTGATCCGTCAGCTGCATGAGCAGTCACCGCAGGCCGGACGCGATATCTGGTTAACCATCGATCTCAAGCTACAGCAGTACATCGAAACCCTGCTGACCGGCAGCCGCGCCGCCGTGGTGGTGAGCGATCCGCGCACCGGTGAGATTCTCGCGCTGGTCTCCACACCCAGTTACGATCCGAATCTGTTTGTCGATGGTATTTCGAGTAAAGATTATAAGGCGCTGCTCGGCGATGAGAACCGCCCGCTGTATAACCGTGCGCTGCAGGCATCGTATCCGCCAGCTTCCACGGTTAAACCTTATGTGGCGGTCTCAGCGCTCAGCGCCGGCGTGATCAACCGCAATACCAGCCTGTTCGATCCGGGCTGGTGGCAGCTGCCGGGCTCGGAAAAACGCTACCGCGACTGGAAAAAGTGGGGCCACGGTCGCCTCAACGTCACCAAATCGCTGGAAGAGTCGGCGGATACCTTCTTCTATCAGGTGGCCTATGACATGGGCATCGACCGCCTGTCGGAGTGGATGACCAAATTCGGCTACGGCCACCGTACCGGTATCGACCTGCCGCAGGAGAGCCCCGGTAACATGCCGACGCGCGAATGGAAGATGAAGCGCTTCAAGAAGCCGTGGTATCAGGGCGATACCATTCCGGTCGGTATCGGCCAGGGCTACTGGACGGCGACCCCGGTGCAGATGAACAAAGCGCTGATGATCCTGATTAACGACGGCGTGATTAAAGTGCCGCACCTGCTGCGTGCCACCCGTGAAGGCAACAGCATGGTGCCGTATCGCCAGCCGCCGGATGCGCCGATTGGCGACATTCACTCCGGCTACTGGGAGATCGCCAAAGACGGGATGTATGGCGTGGCCAACCGCGCCAACGGCACCGCGCATAAAAGCTTTGCCGATGCACCGTACAAGATTGCGGCGAAATCCGGTACCGCACAGGTGTTTGGCCTGAAAGAGAATGAGACTTACAACGCGCATAAAATTGCCGAACGGCTGCGTGACCATAAGCTGATGACCGCCTTCGCGCCGTACGACAAGCCGCGCGTCGCCGTCACCATGATTCTGGAAAACGGCGGTGCCGGCCCGGCGGTGGGCACCGTGATGCGCCAGATTCTCGACCACATAATGCTGGGCGACAACAATACCGTGCTGCCAGAAGCCGCACCCATGCCGCCCGGCTACGAAGGTGAATAACGATGTCGATGAACGATAGTCCCCAGAAAAGAACGATCTGGACGCGTATCCATATCGACCCGCTGTTTATGCTGATCATCATCAGCCTGCTGGCCTACAGCGCCATTGTTATCTGGAGCGCCAGCGGCCAGGATCCGGGCATGATGGAGCGCAAGCTCGGGCAGATTGCCATGGGCACCATCATCATGCTGGTGATGGCGCAGGTGCCGCCGCGCGTGTATGAAAGCTGGGCGCCCTACCTCTACATTGTCTGTGTGATTTTGCTGGTGGCGGTCGATGCCTTCGGCCACATCAGTAAAGGGGCACAGCGCTGGCTGGATCTCGGTTTTGTGCGCTTTCAGCCGTCGGAAATCGCTAAAATCGCCGTGCCGCTGATGGTGGCACGCTTCATCAACCGCGATGTCTGCCCGCCGACGCTGAAAAACACCGGCATCGCGCTGGTGCTGATTTTCATGCCGACGCTGCTGGTGGCGGCGCAGCCGGACCTCGGTACTTCCATTCTGATCGCCGCCTCCGGCCTGTTTGTGCTGTTCCTCTCGGGCATGAGCTGGAAGCTGATTGGCGTGGCCGTGCTGCTGGTGGCGGCGTTCATCCCGATTCTGTGGTTCTTCCTGATGCACGATTATCAGCGCGACCGTGTGATGATGCTGCTCGATCCGGAGAGCGATCCGCTCGGTGCCGGCTACCACATTATTCAGTCCAAGATTGCTATCGGCTCCGGCGGCCTGCGCGGCAAAGGCTGGCTGCATGGCACCCAGTCGCAGCTGGAGTTTCTGCCCGAACGTCACACCGACTTTATCTTCGCGGTGCTGGCGGAAGAGCTCGGCCTGGTGGGCGTCCTGCTGCTGCTGGTGCTTTATCTGCTGCTGATCATGCGCGGGCTGGTGATTGCCGCACGCGCGCAAACCACCTTTGGTCGCGTGATGTCCGGCGGCCTGATGCTGATTCTGTTTGTGTATGTTTTCGTTAACATTGGCATGGTTAGTGGTATCTTACCGGTGGTTGGCGTGCCGCTGCCGCTGGTGAGCTACGGCGGATCGGCGCTGATTGTGTTAATGGCCGGATTTGGCATCGTGATGTCGATCCACACTCATCGAAAAATGTTATCTAAAAGCGTTTAAGAGGCTGCACATGCGTAAGGACTGGCTTGGGGTTGCTCTGGCATCACTGGTACTGGCTGCCTGTTCCACACCGGAACAGCAGACGAACACGGCCCCGCCGCAGCCGGCCTACAATGGCCCGGTGGTGGAGATTCCCGGCGTGGAGCCGCGCTATGAGCCGATCAATCCTTCTACCAGCCAGGACTACAGCGTCAACGGCAAAACCTACCGGGTGATTAAAGATCCGTCTAACTACAGTGAAGTTGGTCTGGCAACCTGGTACGGCGAAGAGGCGCAGGGCAACCGCACCGCGCTGGGTGAAACCTACGATCCGGACGCGTTAAGCGCCGCACACCCTACCCTGCCGCTGCCAAGCTACGTGCGCGTCACCAACCTGGCTAACGGCCGGCAGATTGTGGTGCGCGTCAACGATCGCGGCCCTTACACGCCGGGCCGGATTATCGACCTGTCGCGCGCCGCGGGCGATCGCCTGAATATTTCCAATAACACCCGCGTACGGGTGGATTACATCAAAGTAGCACCGGACGGTTCGGTGTCCGGCCCGGGCACCATCGGCACCACCGTGGCCAAACAGAGCTATGCGCTGCCGGCGCGCCCTGACCTGAGCGGCGGCATGGTGATGACCGGCGCCAGCAGCGCGCCAGCGCCTGCCGCACAGGATGTCCGCGCGGTGGATAACAGTTCACTGCAGAGCAACGGCAACATCGGTGCACCGGTGCAGAGCAGCGGCTTTCTCGGCGCACCGCAGCCGTTAGCCAGCGGCGTACTGGAAGGCAGCGCGCCGGCCACACCGGTTGTCGCCAGCCCTGCCGCACCAGCTGCGGCAGCGGCAGCGAGTCCGGCTCTGGCCAGCCATAACGCCAGCGCCCATGCCGGCAGCGGTTTTGTGGTACAGGTTGGCGCCCTGAATGATGCCGCACGCGCCCGGCAGATGGCGGACAGCCTTGGCCAGCGCTTTGGTGTACCCGGCGCGGTGGAAGCCAATGGCAACGTCTACCGCGTGCAGCTTGGCGGTTTCAGCAGCCGGGCTCAGGCCGCGGCGCTGCAGCAGCGTCTGAGCACTGAAGCGCAGATCAGCTCCTTTATTACCACGGCCCGCCCGTCAATGTGACGGGCCGTGCCCTTGCCTGCTGACACTGAGGCATAAAGCCAGATGTCGCACGATGGCAGCTTTGCTATAGTAAGGCACTTTTTTCACTCTTAACCCCACGGATGCTGTAGTCCTGAACATGAATACGCTGAAACCTTCTCGTTTTCTGAAACGCCTGACAGTGGGATCACTGGTCGCTCTCTCCCTCAGCCACGTTGCCTTTGCAGATGATGTTAATCTGAAAACCATGATTCCGGGCGTGCCGGACATCGATGCCGAAGCTTACGTGCTGATCGACTATAACTCCGGCAAAGTGCTGGCGGAAAAGAACGCGGACGCGCGCCGCGACCCGGCCAGTCTGACCAAAATGATGACCAGCTACGTCATCGGCCAGGCGGTCAAAGCGGGCAAAATCCATCAGGATGACATTGTTACCGTCGGTAAAGATGCCTGGGCAACCGGCAATCCGGTGTTCAAAGGCTCCTCGCTGATGTTCCTCAAGCCGGGCGATCGCGTACCGGTCTCTCAGCTGACGCGCGGTATTGTGCTGCAGTCCGGTAACGACGCCTGCGTGGCGATGGCCGATTACGTCGCCGGCAGCCAGGACGCGTTCGTTAACCTGATGAACAACTACGTGGGCGCGCTGGGCCTGAAAAATACCCATTTCCAGACCGTGCACGGTCTTGATGCTGATGGTCAGTACAGTACGGCGCGTGACATGGCGCTGATTGGCCAGGCGCTGATTCGCGATGTGCCGGATGAGTACGCGGTCTACAGAGAGAAAGAGTTCACCTTTAATAACATCCGCCAGATGAACCGTAACGGCCTGCTGTGGGATACCAGCCTGAACGTCGACGGCATCAAAACCGGCCACACCGAAGCCGCCGGCTACAACCTGGTGGCGTCAGCGACCGAAGGCCAGATGCGTCTGATCTCGGCGGTGATGGGCGGTCACACCTTCAAAGGCCGTGAAACCGAAAGTAAAAAGCTGCTGACCTGGGGCTTCCGCTTTTTCGAAACCGTGGCACCGCTGAAGGCGGGCAAAGAGTTTGCGTCTGAGCCGGTATGGTTTGGCAACAGCGATCGCGTGCAGCTCGGCGTGGAAAAAGATGCCTACCTGACCATCCCGCGCGGCCGCATGAAAGACCTCAAGGCCAGTTACGTGCTGAACAACACCGAACTGCACGCGCCGCTGCAGAAAAACCAGGTCGTGGGCAGCATCAACTTCCAGCTGGATGGTAAAACCATTGAACAGCGTCCGCTGGTGGTGCTGAACGAAGTGCAGGAAGGCGGTTTCTTCAGCCGCATCATCGATTACATCAAACTGATGTTCCATCACTGGTTCGGCTAAGGCGCGCTTGAAAAATCGCCAATCCGTCCCCAGATAAGCTACTATATTGCTCCCGCTTCGGCGGGAGCCTGTTTTTTATGCACCGGAGTTAATATGAAAACCAAACTGAATGAACTGCTCGAATTCCCGACGCCTTTTACCTACAAAGTGATGGGCCTGGCGCAACCGGAGCTGGTTGATCAAGTGGTTGAAGTGGTGCAGCGTCATGCGCCCGGCGACTACAGCCCTGACGTGAAGCCCAGCAGCAAAGGCAATTATCACTCGGTGTCGATCACCATTAACGCCACCCACATCGAACAGGTGGAAACCCTGTACGAAGAGCTGGGCAACATCGAAATCGTGCGCATGGTGCTGTAATGCTGACGCTGGTAAAGGCCGCTTTGCCAGCGTTATACTCTGCCCTCCACTCGCTACCGGACTTCTGCTTTGTCTGCTAATACGCTTCTTGTTCGTCAGCTTGGCCAGCGCGACTGGCAGCCCGTCTCCGATGCCATGCATCACTTTACCGATCGGCGCGACAGCGCCACCGCCGATGAAATCTGGCTGGTGGAACACCCCGCGGTGTTTACTCAGGGCCAGGCGGGCAAAGCCGAACATGTGCTGGTGCCGGGCGATATTCCGGTGGTACAGAGCGATCGCGGCGGCCAGGTAACCTATCATGGCCCGGGCCAGCAGGTGATGTATGTCCTGATTGACGTTAAACGCCGCAAGCTGGGCGTGCGCGATCTGGTCACCGCACTGGAAGAGACGGTCATCGCTACGCTGGCTGATTACGACATCAGCGCGCGTGCGCGTGCGGATGCGCCCGGCGTATACGTTGGCGATGCGAAAATCTGTTCGCTCGGCCTGCGCATCCGCAAAGGCTGCTCGTTTCACGGTCTGGCGCTCAACGTCGCGATGGATCTGGCGCCCTTCCTGCGCATCAATCCCTGCGGCTATGCCGGCATGCAGATGACGCAGATCAGCGCCTTCCGGCCCGACGTCACGCCGGCGGACGTGCAACCGCGCCTGGTGCAGCATTTCGCGCGCCTGACCGGCTTTAGCGACACGGAATGGCATGATGAGGCCGCGTACTGACCTTGACCGTACGTGCGCATTTACAAAATTGTAACTTTCGCCACGGCTTATCGGCTGCTTCTGTCCCGGCGAGATGATATAATTTTTGCAATTTTTTCAAATAAAGTTGAAAGCCTGGTTCTCAGTTTGAGTGAGGAAGCTTTCAAATCGCAATCCCGACCGGAACCTGCAGATTTATGAGTAAACCAATTCAGATGGAACGTGGCGTCAAGTATCGCGATGCCGACAAAATGGCGCTGATTCCGGTAAAAACCGTGGTCACCGAACGCCAGGAAATCCTGCGTAAGCCGGAGTGGATGAAGATCAAGCTGCCTGCGGATTCCAGCCGCATTCAGGGCATCAAAGCGGCGATGCGTAAAAACGGCCTGCACTCGGTGTGTGAAGAGGCTTCCTGCCCTAACCTTGCCGAATGCTTTAACCACGGCACCGCCACCTTTATGATCCTCGGTGCCATCTGTACCCGCCGCTGTCCGTTCTGCGATGTGGCACACGGTCGGCCAAACGCGCCGGACGCCAACGAGCCGCTGAAGCTGGCACAAACCATCGCCGACATGGCGCTGCGCTATGTGGTGATCACCTCGGTGGACCGCGACGATCTGCGTGACGGCGGTGCACAGCACTTTGCTGACTGCATCAGCGCCATCCGCGAGAAAAGCCCGACCATTAAAATTGAAACGCTGGTGCCGGACTTCCGCGGCCGTATGGATCGCGCGCTGGAGATCCTCACGGCGACCCCGCCGGATGTGTTCAACCATAACCTGGAAAACGTACCGCGCGTCTATCGTCAGGTGCGTCCGGGCGCTAACTATGAGTGGTCGCTGAAGCTGCTGGAGCGTTTCAAAGAGGCGCATCCGGACGTGCCAACCAAATCCGGTCTGATGGTCGGTCTCGGGGAAACCAATGCGGAAATCATCGAGGTGATGCGCGATCTGCGTCGCCACGGTGTCACCATGCTGACTCTCGGCCAGTATCTGCAGCCAAGCCGTCACCATCTGCCGGTGCAGCGTTACGTCAGCCCGGCTGAATTTGATGAGATGAAAGAGGAAGCGCTGGCGATGGGCTTTACCCACGCCGCCTGCGGTCCGTTCGTCCGCTCGTCTTATCACGCTGATATGCAGGCCAAAGGCCTGGAAGTGAAGTAATCTCCTGCCGCGATTGCGCCCTGCTGCGGCGCAATTGCAAAAATTCTGCTTAAACCGCTTAATTCCTGTCGCAAATCTGTCGCTTTAACCGCTGAGGCCATAAGAGCCTGTTTATTATTTTATTTTCTCAGTGTTTTTTTCATAAAGGTCAGATTATGCAATCATCCTTTCATATCGATGAGCTCGATTTTATGCGGGCGGCGGATGTGTCAGGTCCATCCTCTGGTAGACCGCGAAGCGGCGCGTCGGGCGAAAGCCTGGATGCGCTAAAAGCGCGTACCACGCCCATGGATATCACTAATCCGTTCGTGACGCCCCATGCGTCGTGCGAACTGGCGTTTCTTGCAACCGCCATCAGCATCGACCACCGCTACGACGAAATTCATCTGCACCTGCCGCAAAGCGCGCAGCCTGCGTCTGCGCCCGCGCCCACACTGCCGTTCACCGAACTGCGCAGCGTAACGCCGGATGAAACGCCGTTGCTGCCAGCGCTGCCGCCGCAGGAGTCAGCGCTGCAGGCCGGCGGCGAGAGCGTCTGGCACAGCCTGCCTGAGGTTCCGGCGCTCAGCCCGGCGCTGTCGCTGGTCAGCGCGCTGCCTGCGGCATGGTATGCCGCTGAACATCAGACGCTCCACCCGTCGCCTGTCCCCACGCTCCCAGCCCGGCAGCCGCTGAGTCTGCCAGAGGTGGCTGTGCTGCGCGACATACAGCAACACGACTATGCGGTGGATTACGATGACAGCGGTGAGCCGAAAATGTTTAGCGGCACGCTGGCGGCGGGCGCTCAGGTGCATATTTATATCGATAATGTGCTGATTGAAGTGGTAACGGGCGACGCACAGGGTCACTGGCAGTTCGCTCAGCCCGCCGATTTAAGCGCGGCACAGCATGTTTTCAGCGCAGAGTTCGTCGATGAACAGGGGCATGTCAGCAGCCGTTACAATAAGTTGATTACCATACTGCCGCAGCCTGCCGCTATTATCACGCCGATTGATGACAGCGATCTCAGCGCGATTGATTGTGCACTGATGGAACTGGCGATGCAGCAGGATGATATTGCGCCCGCTCTTCTGCCGCTGACCTTCAGCGAAGCATGGCTGGATGAGTGGCACAGCGCTGACAGCACACTGACCGCCAGCGGCGATCATGGTGGCAACCTGCCAGGCTGGGATGAACCGCTGGAACATCACATTGTCTGGCACTAAAAAACGAAAACCAGACTGTGGCAGTCTGGTTTTTTAACGTAATAAATATTTACACTTATTGACGTTCAGCGCAGAGATTACTCTTTATGGCCGACGCGTTCAGCAGGCGTTTCTTCGGCACTGCTTTTGGTTGCGGTGGATTCATCATCTTTCATGGCTTTTTTAAAGCCCTTGATTGCGGAACCCAGATCGCCACCCAGTGAACGTAACTTGTTGGTGCCAAAAAGCAGTACGATAAGCGCACCGATGATCAGCAGTTTGGCAATACTGATACCTTCCATATTTTACCTTTCAACCTTCGCGAAAAACGGACAGCACTATTAACGCGCAGTTATTCACCACGCTCAACTGCAATCTGTAACAGAGTGAGATCTCACGGTCAGATAAAGCGGCTGAGAAACGCCTGGGTACGCGGATGCTGCGGATTGCCAATCACCTGCTCTGGCGGTCCCTGTTCCACCACCACGCCACCATCCATGAACACCACGCGATCGGCGGCTTCACGCGCAAAGCCAATCTCATGCGTTACCACAATCATGGTCAGGCCGCGATTGGCTAAGGTACGCATGGTAGCCAGCACTTCCCCCACCAGCTCCGGATCCAGCGCTGAGGTCGGTTCATCGAACAGCATCAGCAGCGGTTTGATCGCCAGCGCACGGGCGATCGCCACGCGCTGCTGTTGTCCCCCCGACAAATGTCGCGGCCAGGCGTCGGCTTTATCGCTCAATCCGACCGTTGCCAGCAGCTCACGCGCGTGTTGCAGCACCTCATCACGTGGGAACTTGTGCACGCCAATCGGCGCTTCCATGATGTTTTGCAGTACCGTCATATGGGGATAGAGATTGAACTGCTGAAACACCATGCCGATTTTCTGCCGCTGATGGGCAATTTTCCGCGCCGACAGGCGATGCAGCAGGCCGCGCTTTAGCGCATAACCAATCTGCTCGTCGCCCACCATAATCGAGCCGGCATTCATCTCTTCCAGATGATTAATGCAGCGCAGAAAGGTCGACTTGCCGGAGCCCGAAGGCCCGAGAATCACCACCACTTCGCCCGGAAACACATCAAGGTCGATGCCTTTCAGCACCGCGTTATCACCGAAGCTCTTTTGCACATTACGCGCGCGCACCAGCGGCTGACTCTCGCTCATACGTCCTCCTTTAAACGCGGGGCCGCGGCTAGCGCCGTGTCACTGCTGGCGCGTCGTTTGTTCACCACCACGGTACGTTTGCTGCCGCGCGCGTAGTAGCGCTCAATGGCTGACTGGCCGACGTTGAGGATCGAGGTAATCAGCAGATACCAGATCACTGCCACCATCAGCATCGGAATGATTTCAAAGGTACGGTTGTAAACGGCCTGCACCGAATAGAGCAGATCGCCCATCGCGATGACGCTCACCAGCGACGTGGCTTTGATCATGCTAATCAGCTGGTTGCCGGTCGGGGGAATAATGGCGCGCATCGCCTGTGGAATGATGATACGCCGCAGCGCGCGGCTGCGGCTCATGCCAAACGCCTGAGTGGTTTCAACCTGACCGTGATCGACCGACAGCAGGCCGGCACGGATAATCTCCGCCATATAGGCAGCCTCGTTGAGCGCCAGACCGGCGATGGCGGCAGTCAGCGGCGTGATCAGATCGTTAGTATTCCAGCTGGCAAAGGTGATGTCCGTCCACGGCACGGTGATCGATAGCGTGGGAAACAGTGTCGACAGGTTGTACCAGAATATCAGCTGCACCAGCAGCGGCGTACCGCGAAAGAACCAGATGTAGAGCGCCGACACGCCGCTCAGCAGTTTATTCTCTGACAGCCGCCAGACCGCCAGCAGCAGCCCCAGCAGGGTGCCCAGCACCATCGACACCACCGTCAGCCCGAGCGTCACCTGCAGCCCTTTCAGCACCGAGCCTTCGGTAAACCACTGCAGCACCACGTGCCACTCAAAATTGGGATTGGTCGCCACCAGCCACAGACCATTCGCTGCCAGCGTCAGGACCACGATCCAGCTAACCCAGCGTCCATACGCGGGCGCGCTACGGGCAAAAGCGACGTCGCGCTGCGTCACGTCCCCCTGATCCGTGGGGCGCGCGTTGGGGCCGACGGCACTCATTTTGCCGTCTCCTGCGCCAGGTTACGTCCCGGCTGCGGCAGCATGTTGCCGTCCAGCTGCCATTTTTTCATGATGGCCGCGTAGGTGCCGTTGGCAAACAGTTCTTTGTAGGCATCCAGCACCACCTCGCCCAGCGGCGAGCCTTTGGGAACGACCGTGCCCTGAAAGATATCGCCAAAGCCATTTTTCTGCCCCTGACCAGACAGTTCAAGCTGCCCCTGCGCCTGCTCAATGAAGTAGGTCAGCGGCGCCTGCGAGGAAAAGAAGGCATCCGAACGCTTCGAGCGCACCGCCAGTATCGACGAAGGCTGATCGGTAAAGGACTGCACCACGACTGCAGGTTTGCCCGCAGCCTCACAGGCGGCTGACTGTTTGCGGATCACCTGCTCCGCCGAACCGGCCGCCATTACCGCGATGCGCTTGCCGCAGGTATCTGCCAGACCGTTGATGTGCGCCGGATTGCCCTTCTGCACGCCAAACACCACGAACTCCTGCACGTAGTCGATGAAGTCCACCTTCTGCTGGCGATCCGGATAATCACCTATCGGCCCGATGGCCATCTGATAGCGTCCGGAATTAATACCGGCCAGTACGCCGGACAGACCGCTCACCGTCGCGTGTTCAATTTTCACGCCCAGCAGCTGGCCGAGCGCCACGGTAAGATCGGCCGAGGCGCCATCCATTGAGTGCGGCCCGTTAACGATTTCATACGGCGGAAAGGAGCCGTTGTTTACCGAGATCATTTTGCCAGCCTGCTTGATCTGCGCCGGCAGCCGATCGTGCAGCGCCTGATCCATTTTTTGCGTCGGAATGGCGTCCGCTGCCTGGACGACGCTCGCCGTCAGGCCGGTCGCCAGCGCGATGGCGGTTAAAAGCATTTTCATCAGTCAGTTTCCCCCAGGCAGGTCAAAGTGATTGCAATTCCGGACGGGCAAAGCGGCGATTTTCCAGTACCGGCAGCACGCTGCGGGCGTAGGCGATGCGGGCCGGATCCAGTTCGGCAAACACCAGTGCGGCGCACTCCGGTGCCTTAGCAATCACCACGCCAAGCGGATCGATCACCAGACTGTTACCAATGTTGCGCGGCCCGCACTCGCCTACCGCCACCATGTAGCAGGTGTTTTCCAGCGCGCGCGCACTGGTCAGCAGTTCCCAGTGCATCTCCTTTAACGGTCCTTTTACCCAGGCGGAAGGCAGCACCAGCACGTCGGCACCGTCCAGCACCAGCCGGCGCGCCAGTTCGGGAAAACGCACGTCGTAGCAGGTCATCAGCCCAACTTTCATGCCGGCCACCTCAACCAGTGGCGGCACGGCATCACCCGGATTGACCCGCTGCGACTCCTGCATGGCGAAGGCATCGTACAGATGCAGCTTGACATACTGCGCGATGATTTCGCCATTACGCAGGGCAATCAGTACGTTGTGCGCTTTGTTATCCTGCGTCGGCACGTGCACGCTCATCATGGTGGTCAGCGCGTTACCTTTGCTGGTTTCCAGCAGCTGACTGACAAACGGCCCGTCCAGCGGCTGTGCGGCCTTTAACACCAGATCGGGATCGGCGATATCGCGCGCCAGCACGCCTTCCGGCAGCACCAGCAGATCGGCGCCCGCTGCCAGCGCATCCTGCATCAGACCGCGACAAATGGCGGTGTTCTCCTGCCATTCGCGGCTAACGGCGAACTGCCCCATGGCTACTTTCATCTTCACTCCCCTCTGGCCGCCGCCGGGAAAATCTCCTCCGGCGAGAGCAACGTTGTGGTTAAGCCCTGCTGAAACAGCTCACGGGCGAAGTCGGCAATCATCCTTTTGTTAGCGGTAAATCCGTTTTGATTCCAGTCGGCAGGCAATTCCTGCGCGGTGCGTCGCAAATCATCCAGCAGCCACGGCGTGGTATCCGCGTACTTCTCGCGTTTGCGCATCCACAGCTGATACGCGCGATCGATCACCTCGCTCAGCGCCTGCGGCAGCCACGGATGCGCCGCCGCCAGCGCCGGCTTCAGCGCCAGCAGATGAATACCGGGCACATAGCCGACGCGGTTGAAGTAGTCGCGCTCAGCACTGACGAAATCCGCCTGCAGCTGGCGCAGACCGGAATCTTTCAGGAAAAAACCCTCAGGCATAAACGGCGTGAACACCGCATCCAGCTCGCCGGCTTTCAACAGTTCAATCAGCGGACGCTCGTCCGGCGCCGGTTCGATGCGGCCCGGGCGACCAAATCCCGCCAGCCGGTCAACAATCGGATGATCAGCGGTCAGGCGTCCGGCAAACCAGAAGGCGTCGTTGATATCGACGCCCGCTTCACGCAGCACGGTGCGCGTCCAGGTATTACCGGAGTCCTGCCAGCCGGTAACGCCGATTCTTTTGCCTTTCAGCTGGGCTGGGGTGGTGAGCGGGCTGGTTGTGGTGGTTATGATGCAGCGCTGGCGAAAGCCACGCATCAGAAAGTGCGGCAGGCCGAGCAGTGAATCGTCGCCGCGCGCCCGTGCCTGCGCATAGCGGCTAAACGACACCTCACCGCCTTCGTAGTGTTCACTGCTGGCCAGGTTATCCACCAGCGTGCCTACGCGGTCAATGACCAGCCTGAAGCCCTGTGGCTGAATATCGCCCAGCGCCAGCGGCGTGAAGTAATCCCAGTCGCGCACCGCCAGTCTGATAGTGATCATCGTGTGCTTCTCCGTTTGTTCAGCCGCCACGCTGGCGCTGTGCATTTTTTCTGCAAATTGTGCTTGAATTTGAGTCTAAAACGCGAATACTAATCTGAACAATCATTTCTTTGTTACTGAACAAAGCTTTTTCTTATGACGCAAATTGTGGATGCAGAGTGGCTCAGCCAGCAGATTAACGACGCCTCGGTAAAAGGCATTACCCTCGCCGCGTCAACATTGATTCGCGACGGACAGATTGCCGTAGGCATGCAGATGCCGGCGGTGCGCGATTTGGCGGAGCGGCTGGGCGTGAGTCCGGCCACGGTATCCGCGGCCTGGGCGCAGCTGAAAAAGCAGAAAGTGCTGGCGGGTAAAGGGCGAAGCGGAATCTGGGTGTGCGGCAACAGTGTGATGCCGCGACCGGTCCGCTTTGAGAAAATTGGCAACTATGGTGAAAACGTCAAAGCCGCGCTGGCGATGGCAGCACCCGATCCGGCACTGCTGCCGGATCTGCGCCCGGCGATGCTGGCCGGGCTGGCGTCACCGCAGCTGAATAGCTATCAGCGTGAGGCGATTTCGCCACAGCTGCAGGCGGCCATTGCGCCACGCTGGCCCTGTCCGGCGGAGGCGTGGCTGGCGACCGATGGCGGCTTTGATGCCATGAACCTGATAGTGCAGACGCTGCTGTCACCCGGCGATCGGGTAGTGATTGAAGATCCGACCGCGACGCGTCTGCTGGATATGCTCGACAACATCGGTGCCGAGATCCTGCCGCTGCCCGGTGATGAGCAGGGACCGCTGCCTGAGGTGCTGGCGACACACTTACAGAAAGCGCCAGCGATGTTCATTTATCAGCCACGCACCCACTCGGCGACCGGCTACAGCGTCAGCCAGCAGCGCAGCGAAGCGCTGGCGCAGGTGCTGGCGCAGAGTGCCACCCTGATTGTCGAGGATGATGGCATCGGCGATTTGTCGCGCTGGCCGGTATGGAGTCTCGGCCGCCACTATCCGCAGCGTACGTTGCACGTGCACTCCTTTTCCAAAGCCTACGGCCCGGATCTGCGGCTGGCGGTGGTATCCGGCACGGCAGAACTGGTGAAACGGCTGCAGTCGTGGCGTAACTTCGGGGTCAGCTGGACCAGCCGTATTTTGCAGGATGCGGTGGCCTGGATGCTGAGCGATGCGCCCACCCAGCAGCGCATACAGCAGGCCAAAGGCACGTATGCCGCGCGCCGTCAGCAGTTGCTGGCCGCACTGGCGCGGCGCGGGCTGGTACAGGAAGATCGCGACGGCCTGAGCGTGATGCTGCCGGTGGCGTCAGAGCAGTATGCCATGATCACCCTCGCCGCCCGGGGCATCACCGTGCTGCCAGGCGAACGCTGCAGCATCAACAGCGGACAGTTCATTCGCGTCAGCATTGCGCGGCTGCCGGCCGATCAGCTCGACAGCATCGCCGATGCGTTAGTGATTGCCTGCGGACGCGAGCTTAATATCAGCCCAGATCTTTGATGTGATAGCGTGGCGACTCAACGTAGCCTTCACGCGCATAAAACTGGTTGGCTTTCAGTCGCGAGGCGTGACAATGCACTTCCATGCGGTCGCAGCCGCGGGCGCGCGCCAGTTGCTCGGCGTGGTTCAGCAGTTGCTGGCCGCTGCCTTTACTGCGCTCGCCCTCGGCGATACAGAAATAGCTGATGCGCGCGAAATCGCCCGCTAATGCCAGCTGCGGAATGAAGTGCAGCGAAAGAAATCCCAGCACCTGGTTACCGTGTTCCGCCACCAGCAGCGTCTCGTCGGGATGGGCGCACAATTGCGCCAGCCGATCGCTGATAAATTTTTCCGTGCCGCGATAACCCAGCTCGGTTAACAGTGCACTCAGGGCAAAGCTGTCTTTGGCCTGTGCTTCACGTATGTTCATCCTGCCTCCTCCGTTCCCTGACTGCTGTTATATAGCGTTGCCGCTAAAAAATCTGCAAGTAAGCTTTGTTATGAGTATGTTACGGGAATTATCTGTGAGCGACGCCGCAGAATGTGCCTTGTCATACCGCTGTCACGCTGGCTTAAGGCTGGCTTAATCTTGCTTTGCCATGCTGGCATAAATGAAGTTGCGAGGCATGGCACATGAAGAATCTGGTACCGCACTGTTTAAATGAATGGCTGGCGCTGTCGCTCAGTACGCTGGTGATTATCGCCTGGGCCATTAGCTGGTGGCAGGGCTGAAAAAAGCACAAAAAAAACCCGCCATCAGGCGGGTTTTTAAAATTCTGACTGTTAACTTACAGAGCGGTAACGTTAGCAGCAGATGGGCCTTTAGCGCCGTCGGTGATTTCAAACTCTACACGCTGACCTTCAGCCAGAGTTTTGAAGCCGTTGCTCTGGATAGCAGAGAAGTGTACGAATACATCTTTGCTGCCATCTTCTGGAGTAATGAAACCGAATCCTTTGGACTCATTAAACCACTTAACGTTACCTTTGATCTTGGACATCTATATTACCTTTACATGAAAAATGGACACTAAACTGTGTCGGCATCTAGTACAGCAATTGCAGTGACATTTGTCCAGCGCGAATTGATGAAAAAGTGATAAATATTGATTTTTTCCATGCCCTTCACACTTTCTGCGCATCTTCAGCGATTAAAACTGAAATCTTAACCAGGCAAAATAGACGTTGCCGTTGTTATAAGTGCCTGGAATGTAAGTCATTTGGAAGGTTGCCGGGCCATACCCTATCGAAGCCAGCGGCAATACCAGCGGAACCGGGATATATCGCCAGTTATCCCTGGCCGTCACGCCTGCGGTGTAACCGGCGCCCAGATGGAAATTCTGATCGTTCAGCGGTCGCCAGGTCGCTTCCCAGCCGTAGCCGGCGATGGGCTCCCACTTGTTAAACGAGTCTTTGAACGCCATGGCATACAGGCCGTGCCAGTTGCCCTTTTCATCCCAGCGCGAAACGCCACCGCCCGCGCCCCACGGCCGCTCGTTGTACTTTTTGATGTGTTCATCATCGTAAGTAAAGCGGTTGTGCCAGGTGATAGCCGGGACGTAAAGATCGTAATTTTGCGGTTGTGTCCAGGTTTGCGCCACGTTATCGGAGAAGGTATTCCAGCCCGATTTAATCGCTTCGCCTGTGGTTGCCGCTAGTGTCGAAAAAGAGACCGATGAAGTCAAAATACAGCCGCAAAAGGCTGCAGAAATACGCCAGTTCACAACAATGCTTCCTGTTAAATCATCCTGTATCCGGCAGGCACCGCGTAGCGCCACATCGCGCCGCACCGTGCTGCCGTGGGTTAATGGCTGATGCCACGAGCGTGTACAGCGCGCGCGCCACAGTGGCGCCAGTCGCACCCGGCTCTGCTGGCAATCAGCTGGTTAATTTTACCTCACTGCGCGAACGGAGTCGAAACGGCAAATAAACAAAACGCAGAGGGTAAAAGGTGCAGAAAATGCACTGCTCAGTTGATGATTACTTAGGGTGATTACTTAATATTCAGCAACTTATCCACACAAATTGATTTCATGAATAAATTAATAAAATTTATCAATTGAACTCACCCGATGATTGAGATAAATCTCATCACTCCAGGACGGAGAGAGGAGGAACTGAGATGACAATTCGTTGCAGCCGCTGCGGTTGCGCCAAATTTTTTTATACAGTACCCGGCAAGGAAAAGGTCGACGATTCCGATCATCACGGCGCCTGTTGCGCCGCGTGCGGCAAGCCGATCAGCCTGCGCGATGTGATCCCGCTGTCATCCCTGCAACCGGCTTCTGCCGCCCGTCACGTTGAATAATGTTTTCAGGCACCCGCCGGGTGCCTGAACGCGTCAGAAAATCAGTTTAAACACGCCAGTAATCGTCAGTAACCCGACAATAAAGATGATGGCAATAATCCACAGTATTATTTTCATAGTTCGCTCCTTCAGGATGAAAAATAACGCATCGTGCATTCAGTATAGATGATTATTCCGGCTTCGCTGGGCGCTGCGAGCGCGATCCCAGTCACTTGCATCAGAGACTGTTGCCTGCTCTTTTTTTCTGCGAGCCCGGTCGCAGCTTATCGCTTACGTTGCTATCCCGCCGCACGCGTAGCGCGCTGATTGTCTAAAATTACAGCGCCTGTAGCAGGCCTCAATTGTTCGCTATGTCTACGTAACAAGGAGATGATATGAGCACGATTAATACCAGCATGGGTCGTTACAGCCTCAAGGCAAAGGATCATGGCAGTCACATTCGTGGCAGCATTGCGATTAATGACGAAGGCGGTACGCAGCTCACCCTGCAAGAGTTTGATGAGCATTATCTTGACGATGTCGTCAACAACGTTATTTATCCAATCACGGGTGGGAACCGTGAAATTGCACGCGCACTGCGTGAACAGATGGTTAAAGCCGGCTTCGAACAGCCGCACTGAGTTTGTTGGGCCACGTGTTGTGGCCCTTTATCAGCCCTTACTTGCGGTTATTATCCATTTCAGCGCAGGATGCTCTCTCCCCCCATAAGGAGATTAACCGCGTGACTGAACTGCATCGTGTTTCCCCTTCCCGCTTACATCAGTTTGTTCAGGCTATCTGGCTGCATGCCGGTAGCAGCGCCGAAGAAGCGCGCCTGGTGGCTGACCATCTTGTTGCTGCTAACCTCGCGGGCCATGACTCCCACGGCGTCGGCATGATACCGAGCTACATGGCCTCGCTGACGCAGGGCTTTCTACAGCTCAATCAGCACGTCAGCATCGAAAAAGACGCTGGCGCGGTCCTCACCCTTAATGGCCAGAAAGGCTTTGGCCAGGTGGCCGCGTACGAGGCCATGCAGCACGGCATTGAGCGGGCGAACAGGTTTGGCCTTGCGGCGGTCGGCCTGCATCATTCGCACCACATTGGCCGTATCGGTCACTGGGCGGAGCAGTGTGCCGCAGCGGGCTTTGTCTCCTTTCACTTCGTTAATGTGATGGGCGATCCAATGGTGGCGCCGTTTAACGGCAGCGATCGCCGCTTCGGCACCAATCCGTTCTGCGCGGTGTTTCCGCGTCGCGACGGCGAACCGCTGCTGCTGGACTTTGCCACCAGCGGCATCGCCTTTGGTAAAACGCGTGTGGCGTATAACAAAGGTCAGCCGGTCGCACCGGGCTATTTGCTTGATGCGCAGGGCCAGCCGACCACCGATCCGGGCGTGATGCATCAGTCGCCGTATGGCGCGCTGACCGCCTTCGGCCTGCACAAAGGCTATGCGCTGGCGACGATGTGCGAAATCCTTGGCGGCGCGCTGTCCGGCGGTCGCACTACGCATGACGCCACGCTGCTTTCCGGCACTGACGCCATCTTTAACGGCATGACCACCATTATCCTGAACCCTGACGCGTTTGACGCACCGGCGATGCAGCAGGAAGCCGAAGAATTTCTCGCGTGGGTCAGGCGTTCACCGCAAAGTGGTGAGGCGGAGATTCTGGTGCCGGGCGAATGGGAAACGCGCAACCGGGCAGAACGTGAACGCGAGGGCATTCCGCTGGACAGCAACAGCTGGCAGCAGATTTGCGCAGCGGCACGCCAGGCTGGCATGCCGGAGGACGAACTGGCGGCCTTCCGCGCCTTAGCGCAGTAAGCCGCCGGGGCTGAGGCGCGGTGCCTCAGCCGGTTACAGCGCAGCGGACAGCAGCAAACAGCCCAGCAGACCGCACACCGAGATGATGGTTTCCAGCGCCGACCACGAGCGAATAGTTTCACCGATGGTCAGGTTGAAGTACTCCTTGAACAGCCAGAAGCCCGGATCGTTGACGTGCGAGAAGATGACACTGCCGGAACCGACGGCAATGACCATCAGCTCCGGGCTGGCGCCGCTGGTGGCAATCAGCGGTGCCACAATGCCGCCGGCGGTAATCGCCGCGACGGTGGCAGATCCCAGCGCAATACGCAGCACTGCCGCAATTGACCACGCCATAAAGATTGGCGAGACGTTGGTTTCATGCATCATGCCGGCGATGTATTTATCCACGCCACTGTCCACCAGCACCTGTTTAAAGGCGCCACCGCCCCCGATGATCAACAGCATCATGGCAATGATTTTGATCGAGTCAGTGATGGTGCCCATCACCTCATCCATGCTGCGGCCACGGTTAAGGCCAAAGGTGAAGATGGCAATCAGCACCGCAATCAGCGTCGCCATGATCGGATCGCCAAAAAATTCCGCATACGGCAGCAGCACATGGCCTTTCGGCAGCAGCATTTCTGCCACGGCACGCAGCGCCATCAGGATCACCGGCACCAGCGCCGTCCACACGCTAACGCCAAAACCCGGCATCTCCGCTTCACTGAAAGTTTTCGGGTTCCACAACCCTTCCGGAATCGGCTTATCAATGCCTTTCAGAAAACGCGCATACACCGGCCCGGCCAGAATCACCGTCGGAATACCCAGCAGCGTACCGTACAGCAGGGTTTTACCCATGTCGGCATTAAATAACGTGGCGATCGCGGTCGGGCCCGGATGCGGTGGCAGAAAGCCGTGCGTGACGGATAAGGCGGCCGCCATCGGCACGCCGACATACAGCAGCGGCACGCGCGCCGACGCGGCAATGCTGAACACCAGCGGCAGCATCAGCACGAACCCGACTTCATAAAACAGCGCGAAGCCCACAGTGAAGCCGGTCAGCACCAGCGCCCACTGAATGTGCTTTTGGCCGAATTTTTCGATCAGCGTGGTGGCGATACGCTGCGCACCGCCGCAGTCGGCCAGCAGTTTCCCCAGCATCGCGCCAAAGCCCATGATCAGCGCCAGGCTGCCTAGAGTACCGCCGACGCCGGTTTTGATCGATCCAATCACTTTATTGACCGGCATGCCCTGCATCATGCCTACCGCCAGTGCCACCAGAATCAGCGCGATGAAGCCGTTAAGTTTGAAGCGAATCATCAGCAGCAGCAGTAACGCCACGCCAATTGCCACATAGAGTAATGGCATAATTTTTCTCCACTTTTGCGCTCGGCGTATTACCGGCAGCGGTTTGTTGTAATGGGACAAAGGGGTTATCAGTGCCAGATGTTTCAGAATGCGACATCCTGTTACCGGTATCATGTTAAGGGTAACATTGACGGGAAAGCACCTGGTGCAGCGGGTGAATTTCTGTTTTGCGAAGGTGATCAACTTTTTGTCGGAGGGTTATCAGAATGTTTGCCCCGGCAGCGGCGTGGCTTTTGGTTACACTAGCTGTTTTATGCCAACCGATAAGGATCTGCAGGTGAGTGAGAATCTGATTGAGCTGTACAGTAATCAACAAACCCTGTTTGGCCGTGGCAGCATCGACCGCCTGGTCCCGCTGCTGGCGGCGAATCCGCAGCCCACGCTGCTGTTCTGCGGCCGCTCATTTCTCAACAGTGCGGCGTGGGCGCGTCTGGGCGCGACGCTGAACGATCACATTCTGGGCTATGAAATTGTCAGCCATGAAGCCTCGCCAGACGAGATCGATGGCTAGGTGACGCGCTGGCGTGGCCACGTCGATCGCGTTGTCGCCATCGGCGGCGGCAGCGTGCTGGATGCGGCCAAAGCCTTTGGCGCCATGATGCAGCATCCGCTGAATATCGCGCGCTACCTCGAGAAAGTGGGCGATACGCCGGTACAGGCGGTCACGCTGCCGCTGATCGCCATTCCTACCACCGCCGGCACCGGCAGCGAGGTCACGCAGAATGCGGTGGTGACCGATCAGCAGCACATTAAGGTGAAGGCCTCGCTGCGCCATCCGGTGTTTGTGCCGCAGGTGGCGATTCTCGATCCCGATCTGCTCAAAGGGGCGCCGGATCGCGTGCTGGCCACCTGCGCCATCGATGCCTTTACCCACCTGTTCGAGGCTTATCTGTCACGCAAGGGCAACCTGTTCAGTCAGCAAAACGCGCTCAACGGGCTGCAACTGTTCATGCAGGCGTGGCCGTACCTCAATCTGGACGACAGCCGCGGCGATGCGGCACGTGAAGCCATGATGATGGCATCATGGCTCGGCGGCGTCAGCCTGAGCAGCGCCGGTTTGGGGGTGATCCACGGTATTGCCGGCGAGCTGGGGGCGATTAAACCGTTCCATCACGGCGAAGTCTGCGGTCGTCTGCTGTTCCCGTTCCTTGATGTACTGGCGGAGAGCGCGCACCCCGAACAGCAGCGGCTGATGGCGGCGCTGGCTGAACGCCTGCTGCCCGATGAAACGGCACCGCCGGCGCTGGCGCTGAAAGCCTGGCTGCAGCAGCAGGCTATCGTGCCGTTCTGGCTGGAAGGACCGACGCTGGCTGCGGAAGAGGTCGACTGGATTGTGGCGCGCGCCAACAGCAAAAACGGCTGGGTCAATTATGATCCCGCCACGCTCACGGAGATGATTACCGCCGCGTGGCGCGTCGTCTGAGCCTTTCGGGCAGCGCAGGCTGCCCGTTGCTTATTCAGCCAGCAAACGGCCCTTCCCCCGCCAGCATCTGCTCAATCACCTGCAGCACGCCTTCCTGGTTATTGGACGGTGCGCCGTAGCGCGCAGCGTCTTTGACCCGCTGCGGCGCATTCTGCATGGCAAAGCTGAAGCGCGACTGCACCAGCATCTCCAGATCGTTACCGCCGTCGCCAAACGCCAGCACCTCATCGCTGCTGATGTCCCAGCGCTGCTGCAACAGACGCAGCCCGTTGGCTTTGTGCAAGCCGGGCACAATCAAATCCACCGAGCCGTGCCCGCTGGAGGTCGCCGCCGCCGCGCCCTGATGCAGACGCTCAATATCAGCCATCAGAATATCGACATAATCATCGGACAGATTCAGCGCAAACTTGAACAGCCGGTCATCGCCCACGTCAGCGAGGCTATCGATCGCCTTGAGGCGATGGCAGTAGTGACGCATTTTGACCAGCCACTGCTCATCCATGGTGTTGAAGTGATAAGCGCTGTTGCGGCCGCAGAGGATGTATTTCAGGTTGGGATAGTTACCGCGCTGCAGGGTATCGAGCACGGCATTAACGTCCTCGCGCGAGAACGCGCCGCAGAACAGCTCCTCATCCCTATCGAGGATCCACGCGCCATTTTCGGCGACAAAGGCGATCTCACTGGCGATGTCGGGAAAGAAGGATTTGAGCTGGTAATACTGATTACCGCTGGCGACCACAAATTTGATGCCGCGCCGCGTCATCTCCTGATAGCAGGCCTGAAAACGTGCCCGGTTGTACTGTTTTTTATCGTCGAGAAAGGTGCCGTCCATATCCACCGCCACCATTTTTACCATGGTCATCATGACTCCTTAACGCGTTGAAAGGAAAAACGGGTTGTCCAGAGAATAACCTGGTGAGCGGTGAAAGCGGAGAGAAACACGGATGGCCGTCGCCATCCGTGCGGCAGGATTAGTTAAATGCGTTATTCAGCAAAATGGCGGTGATAATCCCGGTCGCGGCCGCCACTAACACATAATTTCCGTCGATAAAGGCCCAGTGCTCGCCGCGCGGCGGCTCATACAGACCGCGTGCCCGCCAGTCATCGACGCGATAGTGTGGACCGCGAAACTCCGGCGGTGCCGGATAACCACGGCGAAAATCATGACCGCGCCAGGCAAAGCGATCGCCGCCACGATGTCCCTCCGGCATACGGTGGTCAGCATAGTGATCGTGACGATCCGGGCCCGGTCCGCGATCGTGGCCAAAGTCACGACGGTCATGATGATCGGGACCCGGGCCGCGATCCTGATGGCGGTCGCCGCCGTGCGAATCCCAGCGAGGATCACCGGGACCGTCGGCCCAGGAGACGCTGGAAAACAATGTGCTGCATGCAATAAATGACGCAATAATCGTAAGTGTTGTTTTTTTCATGGTGTTACCTCCAGGGATAACGGCAGTCTGCGCGCCGTTGAGGCTTACTATTACCTAAACAAAGCTAAAACAGCATTTCCAAAACTCTTAAAAATCGGTGACTTACAATACATTACGCCAGGTTAGCGCTTTCTTAACGATTGTGGAGACTTTATGGTGGCGTGGCACGATAAGGCTGGCAGGGAAATAAGCAATTAATTCAGCGGAAATAAAGAAAACCCGATCGCGGGGATCGGGCGGACAATGCTATTTCCATAAAAAGCATAAAGCGGGGAAACCCTGCTAAAAAGAGGGTAAAACTGAAGCACACAACGCCACATCACTAGCATTGCCCGGAAAGAATAACATTCATCAGGGCAAAATACTTTCAGAAAACTTCTATTTTCAGAAAAAACCGTAAAAATGTTCATGGCAGCGAAAATAACCACCAAAGGTACATAACGTGAAAGGAAATAAGGTCCGTGCTCTGACCAGCTGTCGCCAGGAAATATAGTCAGCCCGTATAAAATATCGACATAAAATCACAATACATTGAATTTGAAAGGTAAAAATTAATCAATGCCATTTTTTAGTTATGCCGCCATTTAAGCCGACCGGCAAAATAGCTGACCGGCACATTTCATTGATAGCGAGAGCCCTATTGCTGTGCTGGCAATTAATCGATGTGCGTGATTAATATAACGCTAATTTTTCGTTGCGCTGAAGCATAAGGTTAAATAACCAGCAAGCGGGCGCACAATAATTATGCGCCGGCTGTTAATCCAATTGCGCTGGCGAATTTAGCGGGGTGGCGCAGAAACAGGATATCGCTGAGTTGCAGCCGGATGGCGCAGCAGCGCCTGCGCCGGACGTATCGGCCGCCGCACCAGTTCACCCGCACAATTCGGACAACGCTGCGCCAGCACGCCTTCCGCGCAGTCAACGCAAAACGTGCACTCAAACGAGCAGATGCGCGCATCAGGCGAGGCCGGCGGCAGATCTTTATCGCAGCATTCACAGTTAGGACGTAATTCCAGCATGGCACTCTCCTGTCAGGGTTCAGGGCTATCATCGTCGCCGCCGCCCCGGCGCGCCAGCCTGTGAGCGGACATAGGGCGGACAGTTCGGGACAGCTTTTCATCCTGCACGCCTTGCCTTGCGCGCTAAAAACATTACATTCCGCAAAAGCCGTTCTATAGTTCATTCGCTACGTTTATCTGCGAGGCTTTTGCATGCGTGTTAAAGGGTTAAATATCGGTTTCTTTATAGTGATTCTGGCGATTGTCACGATCGCCTTTTTTGATGTGCTGGCGCCCTATTTCTCTGCCATTTTGTGGGCGGCGATTCTGGCGGTGATCTTTGCGCCGCTGAAGTCACTGCTGCGGCGCAAAATGGGCGACCGCAACGGGCTGGCCTCTTTTGTGACCTTACTGATTATCTGCCTGATCGTGTTCACCCCGCTGGCGATCATCACCTCGTCGCTGGTGGTCGAGATCAATACGGTGTACACCAAGCTGCAAACCAATTCCGCGCAGTTCCCGACGGTGTTTGCCTCGCTGCTGCAGCATCTGCCGGAGTGGGCACAAACCTGGCTGGCGGATCACGATCTGAACAATGCCGCACAGATTCAGCAAAAACTCTCCGGCTTTGCGCTGAAGGGCGGACAATACATGGCGGGCAGCGTGTTCCTGATCGGTAAAGGAACTTTCACCTTCACCGTGGGCTTTGGCGTGATGCTTTATCTGCTGTTTTTCCTGTTGAAAGACGGCGCCTGGCTGGTCGGGCTGATTCTCGAAGCGCTGCCGCTCTCCACCTATGTTAAGCACCATCTGCTGATGAAATTTGCCGCTGTATCGCGCGCGACGGTCAAAGGCACCGTGGTGGTGGCCGTGGTGCAGGGGGTGCTTGGTGGCTTTGCCTTCTGGATCACTGACATCGACGGCAGCCTGCTGTGGGGCGCGCTGATGGCGTTCCTGTCGCTGATTCCGGCAGTCGGCTCGGCCATCGTCTGGGTGCCAGCGGCCATCTTCTTCTTCGCCACCGGTGCGCTGTGGAAAGGCCTGTTCCTGGTGGGCTTCTTCGTTATCGTGGTCGGGCTGGTGGACAACATCCTGCGTCCGCTGCTGGTTGGCAAAGATACCAAAATGCCGGATTACCTGATCCTGATTGCCACGCTGGGCGGCATGGAAGTGTACGGCATCAACGGCTTCGTGATTGGTCCCTTGATCGCTGCCCTGTTCATCGCCTGCTGGAATCTGCTCTCCGGCCGCGACAACCGGGAAAATGTCGAAGAGATCGACGAAGAGTTTATCGAAGAGGGTAAAACCCGCGAGTAGCAGCGGTATAACAACTAAAGACCTGCTGACGGGCCACTATCGCTCACTGGCAGGCTCATCCAAAGCGGCGCTTTAAAGCGCCGCTTGTCTTTTCAGCGCGGCCGCCAGGCTGTCTCGCACGCAACGCTGTCTGCGCCTTTACTGACCTTTCCCTCCTGCCTTCACCCTTTTACCGGGCTCAGTCAGCACTCAGCCCGGACGTTTCACAATTAAACCCATGCTGCTAAGGTGTCAGAGGACAATCGCGACAATCTGGAGCGTATAATGCTTACAACAATAATTTATCGCAGCCACATCTCTGAAGATGTTCCCGTCAATATCCTGCCGGAGATGGTGGCAAAAGCGAGTCTGCTCAATGCTGAGCATCATGTTACCGGCATCCTGCTGTTTAACGGCACGCACTTTTTTCAAATCCTGGAAGGGCCGGAGCAAGGCGTTCTGGCAATCTACGCCCGCATCTGTGCCGACCGGCGTCATCACAATGTGGTCGAGCTGATGCGCGACTACTCCCCTTCGCGGCGTTTCGGTAATGCTGGCATGGAGCTGTTCGATTTGCGTAATCACCACAGCGGCAGTGTGCTGCAGGCGGTGCTTGATCGCGGCACGTCGAAATATCAGCTGACCTATGACGATCGCGGGCTACAGTTCCTCAGAACCTTTGTCGAAGCGCGTGAAAAAGAGAACTACTTTGAAGTGCCGCCGGCTGATTGCTGGGAGTTCATCCCCGCGGAAGGGCAATCTCCCGCGCCGGCCAGTGGCGTCACTTTCCGCCCAGTGGTTGATCCCCTCGGCCGTGAAGTGACGGCCATTGAGGCGATTCCGCACGCGCAACCCGCCGGATTAAAGGAACATGAGCGTTACATTCATGACCTCAACGTGGTGACAGACGCACTGCATAAAGCCGGCCAGGCATGTCCCGATGGCATGACGCTGTATATCAGTATCCTGCCGATGACGCTGGTTTATCTTCCCGATGCGGTAAGTCAGCTGGTCAGCGCCATCGCGCAGGCGGAGCTGGTGCCGCAGCAAATCATTCTTGGCGTGAGCGAAACGGAAGTCATCTCCCGGCTGGAAGATTTTTCCACGGCGGTCAGACAGCTGAAAGAGGCTGGCATCAGCCTTTCCATTGATAACTTCGGCGACGGCTCGGCCGGTCTCTCTTTACTGGCGCACGTCCAGCCTGACCGGGTACGTATCGGCGCAAATATTGTACGTGATATTCATCGTAGCGGCCCGAAGCAGGCGGTGATGCAGGCGGTCATCCGCTGTTGTTCGGCGCTGGAAATCAACGTCATTGCGGCCGGCATTGAGCGTCCCGAAGAGTGGATGTGGCTGGAGGCGGCCGGGATCATCGATTTCCAGGGCAGCCTGTTTACGCCTGAGGGCGGTGCCGTGGCATGGCCTGAGAGCCGCGAGGCGATCTGAAAGCGGTTAAGCCTGACGACGCAGAACCTCTGAAGAGATAAAACGTCAGGCTCACAGGAGAAGACAATGCTGAGCGATGCCCGACTGCAGTTTATATCCAGCCATCCGGAGGAGAACGAACCGGAGGCGGTATCCATGGCGCGCGAGTTACTTCGGTACCGCAGTGCGCTGGCGCAGCCATGGGCTGTGGTGGAGGGACTGGGTGTGAAGTACGTGGAGGACGGTAACGGGGCGATGATCTGGCCGGCGCGTTACTGCGAACGCGGCGACACCTTACTTTATCGTCTGGATCAGGCGGCTTCAGAGGTCAGCGGGCGCGCTGAAGCCGCGGAACCCGTCAGAAAGTAGCGCCGTGATGGCCGGTGCGAACGCAAATGTCATCCTCTTTGCAACGCCGGCAACGCAATATGCTGATCATTGCGCCGATAACCCGCGTCCGGCATCTTTTAGCGGAGTTTGATGTGCTCAATGTGTCCGGGTGAGATTCCTGTGGTAAGCTCATTGCCCTAACCGCAGCCGGACAGACTGATGAAAAACAATTTTGACGATAAAATGGCGGATATCATCATCGGAGAAGCCGTAACGGCGTTACTCGATGATAACGTCGCCATAAGCTGGGCGGCCCTCAACGACAGGCTGCAGGCGATGCTTGACCGCGAAACAGACAGTGACCGAATTCGTGCTGTGCTGCGTGTCATTGAGGACGTCAGACGGGAAATGGAGATGAGCGCGGTGAAGAAAGAGACGTTCACTGCCGGGCATTTTTCTTTTTCCGGCAAGCTGCACTGATCGCTGCCTGACAATCTGCCGCGCCTGACGCTGTGGTTTCTGCTATACTGTATGCTTATCCACCAACGGATGGAGGTCATTTGAGCGATGACACCACCGCCGAAGATATCTACGCCGTTATTGGAACGGTTGTGGCACGCCTTCTTAAGCCGGACCAGCACCTGACACTTCAGGATATCACCCATGCCCTGCATCATCTTGGCGAAACGGCAAGCGAAGATAAACAGCGGCAGGCCTGTTTAAACGCCATCAGTATGCTTGTGAAGCAGATGCACTAAGCTTAATCTACTGCTCCGGCTTACTAACCTTTTCAGAACCCTTCATCATCCGGCGTTCTGCCGACCACGATTTCAAGCACGTTGCGCAGTACATCCAGTTTGACAATATCGGTGGTCATCTCAAGCTCTGCGATGAGATACAAGATGATGGTTTTGCTCGTCACTTTTTGGCCATGGATGACGATGTCGCGAATCACGGCATCCAGTGCCGCGGCTTCGGCTGCATAGCGCTCACCGCCGCTGCGAAAATGGTGAATAAGGGCCGCTTCAGCGCTGAATGCGTGTTCGTTGGTTTGCATGTGTAGTTATCCGTAAACCGGGCGCTGCTGACAGCCCGGTGGTCGCCAAAAAAATCGGCCATCCTGAGATGGCCGTGTTATGCCGGGCGTCCTGCCACACTCCGGTTAATCACGAGATCGTATCGTCCCTGTCATTAATGCTTTTTACCAGCCCTGGGTTGTGACATCCCGCCCAGAGCAGCCATCGGCTTTTCACGATTTTCCCGGGCTGCTGACTGCATCTGCAGCTCCCTAATGGCGATCCTGATCGCCTCCAGACGGTCGGGATTAAATTCCTCTGCGGCCATTGACCGGAGCCGGGCTGAAACGGTCGCCACATTGATTCGTTCATTATTATCGAGCAGCCTGACCACCGCCTCGCCCAGAACGATTTCGGTTAAACGTTCAATTTGACTTCTCTGCATGCCCACCCCCTGCGGGACTGTGCCCTTTCGGACAAGTGGCTGACCCTTCCCGGGTCATAAAGCGCATGCTGCAGGTACCACCGATTATCCCTTTTCGTATCAGCGTTCAAACAGCATGCCAATCAGCGTCTGGTAATGACGCTCTTCTTCATAATTCGCCGCGACCTCAAGGCGTCTCAGCAGTTTGGTGCAGATCGCCTTACGGTTGAGGTTTTTTCCTGCGCGCAGGATCTCAACGACAATCTGCCCCAGCGTTTCCTGCTGAGTAGGTGCTGTCGCTCTGCTGAAATAGCGGGCAATCTCACTGGCGCTATCTGGAAATTTTGCAACATTCTGACGCATGATGAACCCCTCGAATGGTTAAAATACCGTCGCTTCTCTCTGTGCGTAAACTTATACAAAGAAATAAAACTTGTACAGCAATACTGTTTCTGTATTAGCTACGTTCTTGTGCAAAAAATGCTAACACCTTAATCTCAGGGGCTTACGCGCTGAAATAACCGGCATGATGGCTGGGTTCAGCGGCAGGAAAAACGGTATCGGTTTGGACAACCCGCTGATTTCCTGACACGGGGAGAGGATTGTTGCTGTACAGACGATATCGTATCGGTTACTTTGCGCCCTACAAGATGATCGTGTGCTGCAGGTGGACAAATGAGAAACAACGGGCTGCCGCCTTGTCACAATACCGGACTAGCCGGTTACTTCAGTCAGGTCACCGATCCCCGCCAGATTGCGCTACTGGGACGCATCACCGTTGAAATTTTGCGTCAGGAACGTCGGCTGACGCGCACCGCGATCTGTCTCAAGCTTATCGGGCACATCAATGACACGGACGATGACGTCGAAGCGGAACAGGCACGTTCCCTGCTGGCGATGCTGTTTGGTCGCTGATCGTTTGATTCATCCGCTCACCTTCAGCGCGTTGCACATTCGTCGCTAAAGCCCGCATCCGTTGCCACATGCCGCGTTGCCGAAAATCGTTAATACGAGGTTTGATGGTGGTGAAGACGTCATCCCTGACAGTTTTCTCCGGCCGGTACACGCTAACGCGCGTCCGATGAGGTCATCTACGTTGTCGTCTTCCGGCCAGAGCCGGACTACGTCTTATGGCGTCAGTTCTTCTCGTCGTTCAGGCCTGCAAGCGTCTGCAGGTACGGCACATGGATCGCGGCCTGCTCAGGCTCATCGAAGCTTCTGAGCCAGCCGATCGCCTCTGAAATCGCGGACAGACGTATGTCGCTGCCGCCAGCGCGTTTCATGTGTCTGAGCTCGTCGATAAGCGTATTAACGCTGATCTTCTTTTTGCCCAAAGCCAGGCTTAGTGCCGCTTCGCCAATAATGACGTGCCCTTTCCCGTCGTGTTGAATAGACAAATTTACTTCCTCCATTTCACGTTGATGAGAACCTCACGTCACACTGTAGACCCTATTGAGCGAACCGGTGCAGGCAAGTTCTGAAATGAAGCCTGTAACAGGAATTATTTAACAGAGTATGGCGATAATGCCGCGGCGGGTGCCGCGGCACAGCGTGCTGGGGATCAGGTTGATGACGCGGCTTGATCCGCAGGTTCACCAAAATGCTCGCGCATGTGAGATTCAATCTCTTCCAGTGATTTCCCCCGGGTTTCCGGCAACATCACGGCAATAAACATCAGGGAAGCCACATTGATTGCGGCAAAGATAAAGAACGCCTTATTACCAACCAGCGACAGCAAAGGCGGAAATGCAAGCGCTACCACGGCGTTGCATATCCACTGAAACGCTACCGCTGAACCGGTTAATACCCCGCGAACTTTCATCGGAAACAACTCCGACATCAGCAGCCAGTAAACCGGGGAAATGCACATCTGCATAAAGAACAGGAACACCAGAATACACGCCAGCGCCAGCAGGCTTTGCGTCAGGCTTTGCGGCATGAGAACCAGCACCGCGCCCAGCGCCAGCTGCATCGCAATCACCACCGACAGCCCGGTCATCAGCATCGGGCGCCGGCCGAAATGGCTGATGGCTTTAATGCCGGCAAAGGTGGCCAGTACTGATACCACCCCGTTGCCGATGGTGGCCGCAATCGAAGCACTGGTGCCCAGCCCGGTACTTTTCAGAATGACCGGCGTGTAATACATGAAGGCGTTGACGCCGGTAAACTGCGCGACAATGCCCATGCCACAGCCCAGCAGCAGCAGACGCACAATCCATTTTTCTTTTAACAGTTCGCGTGCGGGTGGCCCCTGACGGGCTTCGCGGGCATTCTGCCGCATCTCTGCCATCTCTTTTTTAATCTCGCGCGGATTTTCCCGCAGTTTGCGCAGGATACGCAGCGCCTCATTAAAGCGCCCTTCCGCCACCATCCAGTGCGGTGAGGCCGGGACAAAAAAGGTGCCAATAAACAGCAGAATACCGGGGATCATCGCCAGCGACAGCATATAGCGCCACATGCCCGGATCGTGCAGTAACAAACTCATGGCGGCGCTGACGACATAAGCCAGCAGTTGCCCTGACACAATCATCAGTTCGTTGCGGCTGACCAGCGGTGCCCGGCGCTTAGGCCCGGCAATTTCAGCGATAAAGACCGGAACCGTTGACGATCCGCCGCCCACCGCGAAACCCAGAATAAAGCGCATCACCACCATGATTTCCAGATTCGGCGCAACCGTGGTGCCTAACGCCCCGGCAATGAACAACAGGGCAAGGCTGCGTAACGTGATACGGCGACCAAAGCGGTCCGAGACATAACCGCTGATGAACGCGCCGAGCGCGGAGCCAAAGGTGAGCGCAGAGGTCACCAGCCCTTCGGTAAATGGCGTGAGATCGAGACCGCCCTGCGCGGCGGGCAGCGTCATGTAGGGCAGCGCGCCGGAAATAATGCCGGTGTCGTAGCCAAACGCCAGCGCGCCCATCGTGGCGACTAACACCACAAAAAACAGGCGCTGCTGAACAGTAAACGTCAGGCTGCCGCCATCATCTGATTGAGACTGCAAAGGATTTTGCTTGCTATCGTCCATGGGTGATTCAAGACCTGGTCAATGACGGGATAAAAAGGAGGTTTGAGTATAGTCAGAAACGAGAAAGTGTGAGGCCGGTCACGATTTTTACCGGATGGCGACTGATTAAAATTCCGCACCGCCCTGACTGCACAGCACATGTTTGCGCCGCAGCCGCGCGCTCGCACTGCGCTCAAATCCTGGCTGGCCTGCTGCAATCCCGCCCCCGACAGGGGGAAAATTTTCTGCTAAGGTACGCTGGCTGGTTAAAGAGAAACACGCTGAGGCGTAACGCAGAAAGGCAGGTCCGTCGACAGGTTGCTGAATTAACGTTCAGGAAAACGGTGTCTTTTAAGGTTGAACGTGAAAAAAGAAACGGTTAAGAAAAATATCATTCTCGCGGCGCTGCAGCTGTTTCGGGAGCGCGGCTTCAACAATGTTTCAACCCGCGATCTGACCAACACGCTGGGCATATCCCGCAGCCACATCTACCACTATTTCAAAAACTGGGATGCGCTGAGGCTGGACTCGATTGCTTTCATGCTGGATGAGGACGTTGCCGCTTTCTCTGTAGAGAGCGAAAAGAGGGATGATTCACAGCATGACGCCTTTTTTCGTGCGCTGGTGGATTATCTCCTGCCAGACGGGCCGGCTTCTCACTGGTTGATCTACCTCGAGTTGTGGCCGCTGGCGGCAAGGGATACGCAATATGAGCAGCTGCTGCTCTCCAGCACGCAGACGTGGACGGCGATCATCCGTCAGGGCTTATCAGGCCAGGCATTTGGCCACCTCAGCGAAGCAGGTAAAGACGAGGTGGCGCGTAATCTTCACGCCCTGATTGACGGTTATTCAAGCGCGCTTATTCTTAACTACTCTGCGGATAAGCGGACACATTTTTTTCTTGAGATAATGGCCGCCTTGCAGAAACTTTGTCGCTAGCAGGGATTTTTCCACATAGCCGCTTACCTCCCGGGCTTTAAATCATTAAACAGCCTGGCCATCTTGCTGCCGGCTGAGGTGTAGGCCGGATTGTTTTTCTCCGGCGCCATCCAGCTTTCATCCGCTTCCGGATGCGGTCCGCTCAGGAGCACCGTGCCTTTACCGTAAGTATATTTCGCCAGCGCGATATCACCGTTGGCATAGCGCGCCAGAGCGACGAAGCCGTGCGCGTCTTCGGCATTCAGGTAAGGACCATCCTGATAATAAAATTTTTCGGTTTTCCCCTCCCAGACAACATCGACAACGTAATCGCCTTCGTCGGGTATGTTAGTCCCCTTGCGCATGACTTCAGAGTCCAGCGATGAGGGGATCAGCCCCAGCCAGTTTTCATCGGCCAGATACGCGCCCATACACAATCCGAGAAAGCTTTTTCCATTGCGGACAAATTTGCGTATGGCCTCAGCCCCTTCGTCGCCCAGCGCAGCAAAGGCGCCGGGGATGTCCTGCCCGCCGCCGGGCTGGATGTACACATCAAAACTGGCGAGATTATCCTCCGTGACCTTTATTTTTTCCTGCTCTCCGACATAGGCGATGTCCAGCGGCAGACCACTCTGTTCCAGCGCTTTACGGACCATTTCGGAGCAGCCCGGACAACCGGCACCGCCGCGATAGATAGCGACATGGGTGACGGCAGCACTGGCCATATTCGCGGTGGCTAACCCACCGGCAAACAGAATGGCAGCATACGTCAGAAGGTTCTTCATCAGATAACGCCAGAAACAGGAGGAGGCTCTCAGTAACATTGTTTTCACCATCAGCGGCAGGACCAGGCTCAAAATTAGAGCGACCGCTCAATTTAAGGCCAGCACGAAGAGGCTGTCAACAGCCTGACAGCGCGAAAAATACAAACCCCTGTTTTAATTAGTCTTTCACATGATCCCGTCAACGGCTGCCGCGATTGTGCCGGTTGCAGAAGGAGTGTCTGAACCTGACCGGCCGGGAATTATTCGATAAAACCGCTGGCAGACTGCCGTAACCGCCCGGTGATAGCGATCAACCCTTCGATGTCTTCCGGCGTCAGCAAATCGAGGAAATTTCGCCGCACGCCCGCGGCATGTATCGGCCGCGCTGTAGCAAGCAGCTGGCTCCCTGCCTCTGTCATGCGGACTGAAATCCCTGCGCGAGTCGTGCGGCTGCGCTGTACCAGATCCCGGGCGGCCATACGTGAAAGCTGGTGCGATAGCCGCGACTTGTCCCATTCAAGGTATTCCAGCAACTCTCGCTGCAGCAGTACGCCCTGCGGACTGCGGTTGATTTCCATCAGGATCATGAAATCCGGACCGGACAACCCGGTCGCCTCATTGATCTCTCTGACAATGCGTCCGGTGATGATTTCAGCAAGCCGGCGATATCCGCGCCATGCCTGCCACTCTGCGTCTGAAATCTCTGTGCTGCCCATTATTTATCCCGTCGCGTAGTTGATATGTCAACTTTGTGATTATACAGTATCCACTTTCACATTGGGGAAGAAAAGACATGTCGGACAAACTGACTATCGCTATTGTGGGCGGCGGCCCGGCAGGCCTCACGGCGGCCGTGATTCTTCAGCGCCACGGTTTTAACGTAACGGTGTTTGAGGATGAGCCGGCGGATGCTGCGCGGAGTCAGGGCGGCTCGCTTGATTTGCATGCTGACAGCGGCCAGGCGGCACTGCACAGAGCGGGCCTGCTGGAGCAGTTCATCAGTATCGCCAGGCATGAGGATCAGGAAAGCCGGATGCTGAATTACCTTACCGGAGACATTGAGGTCGACAGATTCACGCCGGAAGGTGAAATGGATAAACCGGAAATCGATCGCGGTGAGTTGAAAAACCTGCTGCTGAGCGCCCTGTTACCGCAGACCCTGCAGTGGGATCACAAACTGCATTACATTGACTATGGCCAGCAAAAAGCGCATGGGTTGGTGTTCAGAAACGGCAGCCGCTACGAAGCCGATATCGTGATTGGTGCAGACGGTGCCTGGTCGCGGGTCCGCCGTTATCTGACGCCGGTACGTCCGGTTTATACCGGCATTACCTTTTTCGAAGGCTGGATAGATCACCCGTCCGACCAAATCAACAGCATTGCCGGCAACGGGACCGCGTTCAGCTTCGGCGGTGCGCAGGCGCTGGTCACGCAACGCAACGGCGGCGGGAGGATTTGCGTCTATGCGGCGATGAAGCGCGCCCCTGATGTCATCGATCAACACATAGCCTCCTCCGGCCTCACCGCCTGGGTGCGCGACAGCTACCGCGACTGGGCCGCTTCCCTGCAGTTGGTGGTAAACGCCACCGGTGACTATGTCAGACGCCCGATTTACAGCCTGCCCGCCGATTTTGGCTGGGCACCACGGCCGGGCATCACCCTGATTGGCGATGCCGCTCACCTGATGCCGCCGGTTGGCGTCGGAGTCAACCTGGCGATGCTTGATGCTTCAGACCTGGCTCTGGCACTGTGCGAGGCCTCGCACCCGCAGAACGGACTGCGCTCTGCGGAGATCCTGATTATGGAACGCGCACGCGACATGATGCCTGATGCAATAGCGGGGTTTCAGAACTGGTTCGATGAGAAAGCCTGAGCCGATCTGACAGCATGAGTTCAGACAACGCACTCGCGGATTATTGCCTAACCCGCGTGATAGCCGGTTTTTACTCCCTTAATTACGCTTTTGTCATCGTCGCTTCCCGGTAACATAAAAAACATAAAAATATTAATCATCTCTGGGTAGCGCATGAATGCTTCTTCAACCGCCGGGCGTATTTACGCCTGGCTGATAACGGCTGCTTTTTTTTGGGGTATCACTCCGTCAGCCTCAGCGTTATCTAACGGCTGTGCTACCGTCAATGCCCTGTCAGGTTCCACCTCTCTGTCCTATAGCGCCAACAGGTATCCTGCCTCGGACTTTACCGCTGGCGACGCGTTGACGCTGAGCTTTACCGACAGCGGTTCTGCTGTGGGCGGCACTCCCATGAACGCCGACAGTCTGAGCGTGGCCCGTTTTGACCTGAGTAATGCTCAGACTTACAACGCCGTAAATTCAACCACAACCACTTCCCACACCGTGACAATCACCGTACCGGCCGGCAGTCTGGAGACCAACGGGCTGGCCGTGCGGATTACCACCTCGCATGGACAGCTCAGTAACCTCGTATTTAACTGTACCAGTGCAACATCGTCATCCAGCGATGCCACGCTGTCAGGCCTGTCATTGTCTGCTGGCGCACTGTCACCGTCTTTCAGCGCCGCCACCAGCAATTACAGCGCATCGGTTGCGTTCGATGTTTCGTCGGTGACGGTAACGCCGGTAGTGAATGAAAGCCATGCCACGGTGACAGTCAATGGCTCATCAGTGGCTTCGGGTTCGGCCTCGCAGGCCATCGCGCTTAACGTCGGAAGCAACACTATTTCCGTGGTGGTGAGCGCGCAGGATGGTACCACCCGCGGGTACAGCATCAGCGTGACCCGTGCAGAAGCGCCGCCAGCCTCGGCAAACAGCAGTTCAACCGTTGCGGCCAACAGCACCAATAACACTATTTCGCTGGCGCTCAGCGGTGAGGCGGCGACGTCGGTAACTCTCGTAACGCCTCCGGCACACGGTAGCGCCACGGTTTCAGGTATTGACGTGATGTATACGCCGGCAGCAGGTTATTCCGGCAGCGACAGCTTTGTCTGGCATGCCGCAAATGGGGGTGGAACCTCTGCGGATGCTACCGTAGCGCTGACTGTCAGCGCTCCCGCGCTGGCGCTGTCACCGACATCGGGTGCGCTGTCCGCCGCGACGGTCGGCAACACCTGGTCGCAGACGCTCACCGCCTCAGGCGGCACGGCTCCGTATACCTGGAGCAGCACCGCTTTGCCGCCAGGCCTGTCGCTGAACGCATCCGCCGGTACGCTGTCCGGAACGCCCGCAGCGGCAGGAAATTATCACTTCCAGGTCATCGCGACGGACGCCCTAGGCGCCAGCGGCTCCGCCAGCTACACGCTGACTATCAACGCTGCGGCCCCCTCAGCCAGCAACAGTACCGCCACGGTCGCCGCCAACAGCAACAACAATACGCTGCCTCTCAGCCTTTCCGGCGGCGTCGCGACGTCCATCACCATCATTACTCCACCTTCACACGGCAGCATTACCGTATCCGGCACCAGCATAACGTACCAACCTGCTGCAGGATTCTCGGGAAGCGACAGTCTCACTTACACCGCCAGCAACAGTAGCGGAACCTCCAGCAGCGCGCAGGTTTTAATCAGCGTGTCGCAGTCCGTCCTGACGCTTTCGCCACCCGGCGGAACGCTGCAGCCTGCAACCGCCGGCAGCGACTGGACAACAACAGTGACCGCAGCAGGCGGGACGGCTCCCTATTCTTTCAGCGCGCTTAACCTGCCAGCAGGCATCAGCCTGGACAGCCCGACAGGCAAACTCTCAGGCACACCTGAGGCAGCCGGGAATTATCGTTTTCAGATCACCGCAGCAGACAGCCTGGGTAACCGCAGCACAGCCAGTTATACCCTGGCTGTCACGGCAGCTACGCAGTCAGTCCTGCAGCTACAACCCGCAGGCGGTCAGTTGCCACCAGCTGAAGCAGGAAAAATGTACGCACAGACTTTCAGCGTGACGGGAGGAACCGCGCCCTATCGCTGGCTGTCTGGCGGAACGCTGCCTGCGGGCATGGCGTTCGCTGATGGACAGCTCAGCGGTGTGCCACAGGCAGCCGGTAATAGCCAGTTCAGTGTTCAGGTTACCGATGCTGTCGGCGCTACCGTGCGGGTTAATTACACGCTGTCGGTGACGGCTGCCGGGCCTCAGGCCACTGACCACAGCGCCACGCTTGTTGCCGGTCAGTCGGTCATGGTGAACCTGACCAGCGGTGCGACAGGCGGTCCGTTTACCGGCGCGCAGTTGCTTGATCAACCGGAAAGCAGCCTCGGCAAAGCCGAAATACGTGCGTCGGGAAGTGAGTTTCAGCTGTTTTTCACCGCAGCCGCACAGGCCAGTGGCAGCGTCGCACTGCGCTATGTGCTGACCGGCCCTGCTGGCACAACGCCGCCGGCCGGCGTGACGTTGACGATTACCGCCCGTCCCAACCCTGCGCAGGACGCAGATGTCATTGGTCTGGTCAGCGCTCAGTATCGTGCCGCGCAGAGTTTCGCTCGCGCGCAGCTACGAAACTTCAGCGACAGGCTGGAACAGTTACACAGCGGCGGCGAGCTCCCTTCGGACATCAACGGCATCCGCTTTTCGCTGCCATCGGCTCAGGCAGAGCATGATGCTGACGAGAAAATGTGGGCAACCGCGTGGCAGCAGAAAGCCTTCATTGATCACCGTCCGACGCAGCCCTCTCTCCCCGCGCTGCCCTTCTCCACCGGCAGGCAGGTACAGCGCCTGTCTTACTGGACAGGCGGCTATGTTGATTTTGGTGGTGATAAAGCCGGCGGCGTGCATTTCAGTCATACCACCGTGGGCGTGTCTACCGGTGCCGACTACCGCTTCACTTCCGCCGTCGCGGCAGGATTAGGTATTGGTTTTGGCCGTGACGTCAGCGACATTGGCGACAGCGGCACGCGGACCAACGGGCGCGCATTCAGCACAGCACTGTATGGCAGCTATCATCCAGGGACGTTCTTCGTGGACGGCCTGCTTGGGCATGGCGTGATGGACTTCGATAGCAAACGCGTCATCACCGGCACTTCCAGTGAAGCTCGCGGCAGCCGTTCCGGACGGCAGATTTTCGCTTCGCTGACCTCAGGCTATGAATTGCGAACCACAGACAGCCTGTTATCACCTTATGGCCGCCTGCAGTATTACCGCACATGGCTTAATGGCTACAGTGAGTCCGGCGCTGGCGCATATAGTCTGGCTTATGCTCCGCAAACGGATTCTCAGATTATTGGTGGTGCCGGGCTGCGCGGTGAGCATCGGGTAACGAGCGGTCAAATCGCGCTGCGCTTGCAGGGCCGGGTGGAGTACGCGCAGACACTCAGCAACAATGGTATCGCTCGTGTAGGTTATGCTGATACGGGCAACGACACGTGGCGAGTACCGCTGACCGAGCCGAGCCGCCAGACGTTAACGGCAGGCACCGCAGTCGATTTTCTGCTGCCGCACAATATCACGCCCGGAATCGCTTACCAGGGAACGCTGGGGCTTGATGCACAGCGCACCCGCGATCAGATGATCATGATTCGGGTGAATATTGGATTCTGAGTGGAGAGTTGCGGAGTTGGATAACTTACTGATGAGGCAAAGACTCATCACAAAGCAGAAGACACCAGTTGGAAGCTGCAGCTACTCAGTTCCATACACTGTCGATGTAAAGCCCAGCCTCTGACAGCAAAACCTAAAAAGCGTCCTTCGCGACGCTTTTTCATATTTATAAGACTTATTTCTGGCCAGGGCTAAATCAGACATCGCTCTCAGCCAGTCGCAAAAGATTATCACCCGGCTTTGAATATGCCCGGCGCGGTTTACTGTTGCTGTTGCTTTTGTTCCGCCTCTTTCTGTTTTTTGGCGGCCATGTGGTGGCCCACCGCGCAGCCAGCTGCCGCACCGGCAACGCCATGATGAACCAGATGACCTGCCACGCCGCCAGCGACAGCGCCTTTCAGGCAGCCTTTTGCCTCTGCCTGGGCGCTAACCACTAAAAGAAGGCCTGCCGCTGCCAGGGCCGCAATCCACTGTTTTTTCATTGCCGTAAATCTCCATAAAGATACGTGTTATCTCTGTGATGCTGAGCATAGCCTGGCCGGGCTGACGGCGTGATATACAGGGGTTAAACGGCAAACTTTGTTACCTATGGTTACGCTTATGCAGCAACGGTCTGATCGGGAGAAAGCCAGTCAGGGCGCAAAACGCACCGGTATCTTTTCTTTCAGATACGCAGGCCGCATGGGAAAGGTGTTGGCATCTATCGCCTGCTTTACCGCATCGATAGCGACGGCGCACAGATCAGCATCTCCGGCCTGCGCAGTGACGTTTGTCGGTGGCTGACCTAAGGGTTGCGTAATGACCAAATCACAGGTCTTACCGTGATATAAATTCGCGTCAAAAAACCGATACTGTATTGCGGTAACGGCCTGACAAAGCCACAGATGGGTATCTTTATTTGCTAATTGCGAGGAGGTTTGCGATTCGCACTCACTTCTTATCTCGGAAGCGGTTGGAAACCTGAATGATTGCCTTGCTGTTTGTTTAGTATGGGACTGGCAGCCGACTAATAACATGACGGCGATAAGTGAGAGTGTTTTTTTCATCATGGCATCCATGCAAATCATTTATGCATTTATAGCATCCCGGATAGATTGCGGAAACCGTGCCTGCTATCGGGTTGCTTTCGCATTGGCAGCGAATACTCACCCCAGCAACCGACCGCATTCCAGATGTGAGAATAAACAGCGTAACGTCTCAAGCCAATTCGCAGACCCCATCAAAGGTTGCGAAATAAGGCCAGCGTGTTTTGGCCAGCCTGACATGCAGGGATAGGTTTCTGTTGAAAAGTCGGGACGGCTGCAGAATAAATTCAGCAAACATCTTTCTACCCCGCCCGACTCAATCCCCAATATGCACGTAAGTTATTGAGCGTCCTTAGTCTGATTTCTACTCAGGAACGCTGAGCCCTTTTACGTCAGACACGAAATGTGTCTACCATCCCCCGCAGAGCGTGCGCCTGCTCAGAGAGAGACTGAGACGCCGAAGAGGACTCTTCAACCAGTGCAGCGTTATTCTGCGTGACACCATCCATCTGACTTACCGCAATGCTAACCTGAGAAATGCCCTGCATCTGTTCTGAAGAAGCCAGTGAAATATTATCCATGGCCTCTGCCAGTTCGCCCACCATGCTGACAATCTTCAATATGCTCTGCCCTGTACCTGCTGCCACCTCAACGCCGCTTTCGACCTGCTCAACGGCCTGTTCAATCAGCTGTTTGATGTCGCGAGCAGCATTTGCACTGCGCTGTGCAAGCGTTCTGACTTCACCGGCAACCACGGCAAAACCGCGTCCTTCTTCACCTGCCCGGGCAGCCTCCACGGCTGCGTTGAGCGCCAGAATGTTGGTCTGGAAGGCAATGCTTTCGATCACGGAGGTGATGTCCCTTACCTTTGTCGCGCTCAATGAGATCTCATTCATGGTTTCAGACATACGCTGTACGTCGGCCTCACCTGCGCGTGCCAGCGTTGCCGCATCCCGGGCAGACCCAGCGGTCTGCTGCGCGCCGGCCGTATTACTTTTCACGGTGGCGGTAAGCTGCTCCATACTGGCCGCAGTTTCCTGCAGCGCTGCAGCCTGCTCCTCGGTGCGGGATGACAATTCTGTATTGCCCTGTGATATCTCATCCGCTGCCAGCGCCACAGAAGCAGCAGAGTCTTTTATCTTTGATACCAGACCACGCAGGTTTGCCTGCATGCCATCCAGAGAAGCCATCAGGCTGGTACTGTCATTGTTTCGCAGCGTTACAGGCGTCGTCAGGTCGCCAGAAGCAATGGTCGCCGCAAGTGTCTGCGCCTGCACTGGCTCGCCGCCCAGCTGGCGCATCAGTACGCGAATGGTCATAACGCATGTTCCCACTGCCAGCAGTGCTGATGCGGCCGCGAGCAACATCAGTATCAGCGATGCCCGGCGTGTCGCCTGACTGTTGGTTTCAACAGCGGACTGCGTATTTTTCATCTGAACCAGCGTCATGTCATTAAGCGCTTTGAGCAAGGTACTCTGCACCGGGCGCGTAACGTTCAGCAGATAGGCAGTGGCTTCCTCAGCGCGATTTTCAAGCCCGAGCCGGCCAGCCTGCTTCAGCGACGAAAGTGCAGGCTCCTCAGCTTCAGTAATGCGGCTCATGACTTCCCGCCCCTGCGGTGTTGAATCCTCCTGCATCACCTCAGCCAGAGCGTTGCGGCTGGCTATATACTGCGCTTCTTGTTTTTGGACGCGCTCCCATTCAGGCTTCATTGCCTGAACATCCGTCAGGAGCGCCAGGTTACGAACCGCAATGCCCATATCCCTGATGCTGCCTCGCATATCCAGCACCAGCTGATACTTTTTCATTTTGACGTTGACCGCATCGTCCATGCCTTTGGTCGCACTACTCAGGGCGTTGAGCGCAATGCCGGTACAGATAATAAAAAGCACAATAAGCAGGCCAAAGCCCGTTGCAAGCCGGGTAGATATTTTCATATTAATTCTCGCTGTAAGTAGATGAGAGTGTCAGATATGAATGTGTTATCGGCATTGTGTGACGCAGATTCATCACCCGGAATAGTTAATTTTAAAATTTATTTCGGACCCGTTATTCAGATTTACGTGGGTTACATATCGCTATATTAGTGACACTCTCAATATAAAATTAACCCCCGGCTTTTTGAGAGAAATAATTCTTGCATGCAGGTAATCAATACCTGGCTTAAAACCCTCCGCACCAGGAAATTTTTCACCGATATGCTACCGCTGACACCCTCTTCTTTTCCTGACGCAATAATTCTGGCAACGTTCAGGAGCGATAACCAATCAATTGATTTTAATGGAAAAAATAATGAATAAATTTTCTTCAATTGACCTGCAATCCTGCCAACGCTAAACACCTGTTATCATCCAGTCGTAACGCCACTAAACCAGAAAAAGAAAAATAGCCCGCAAAGTTATTATAAAAGGTTAATTATTATTTACTATCCCCACTTAAAAGGTGACAGGTTGATATTAACGGCCGTAAGTATTTAGCAGGAATGGCCTGACGCGCTCCCGAATCAGGTGCCATAATTATTTCTCAAACATTTTCAATGAATATCGTCATCCGCGCCTGACTGACAGAGATTCAGAAAATTCACCTGGCAGGAAACCTCGTATCTATCCTGAATGATCAGGTTAACGTATATAATTCCGGTCTAAAAAGGCATCGTGCGCTGACTGTCAGCGGGAATAATTCATCAGGGTGCTTATGCCTCAGTGAGCTGGCGTTTCGCCTCGTCATGCTGTGCTCTGGCATCAGCACAGAGATGGGCGGATGAGAGAGCATCGAAATGGTTCAGCGCTATGCTCACCTGGCACCTAATCATCTGACCGAGCATGCGAGGCAAATTGACTCACTATTAGGGAGAACGACGCAAATACGACACAAGGAGAAAATCAGGCTGAGTTGAAGCTTGAGTAATTAGCTGATTTTTATTTGCACCCTACAGGATTCGTTCTCCTGCCCCTTAAACCTTGCTACCACTGGTTTTTCCTCGTGTTCAAAAAACGCAGAGGCCTCCAATAAGGCCCCAAACGTGTTTCACTGAAAACATAAGCGCTTTCGAGAGCGGGCATTGTAGCGGCTAACCGCCGCTACGCCAACTTGCCATTGTGAATGGTATCTTCCTTGAACTGTGTGAGTTGTTTAGCAAATTAGCCAGCTTCTACGCTTTCGTAACCTACTAACAATTAAGATTTTAGACCGGAGCTTTTAACAGAGATAAATCAACCTCATTTTGGATACGCTGCGCCATACTGACAATTGACTGAGCAAAACTTCCTTCTCCACGCTCAAGTAGTAAAGCCCAAGCATCAAAGTCCATATTCCAGTTGCGTGGAACATTCATACCCACATCTGCGTGGCACCACCAAGGCCACCATCCCGGAGTTCCAACATATGCATCAATTTCAGGAAAAGCATTGCGCATTGCTGCTGCAATTGAAGGAAAATGATTTTTCTTTAGCTTTTCGCTGGGCTCACTGACCGAGCTAATCCCGTAAGCCAAATTGCGATAATCTGAAGTATCAAACTCCCAGCTTAACATGAAATCATCCCCCTCTCTAAATAAGATAGAAAAGGATGCATATTTACCTCCTAATCGCAACTCATCATTAAAATCCACACTAACCCCGACAGGTGCCAATTGCTTAGAGAGATGTTTGATGAAATTTTCCCAAAGCCGTTCTTTTACTTGACGCATATTCTGTGTAATCAAAAATGCCGCGCTAAGATTTTGCGGTGAAGCCACCAGGCTCTCTGTTAATTCAGTTTGCAATTCCATAACTGTTTCTCCATTAATATCTTCACGAATGAATTTAAGCAAAGCGTCGACAAAGCAGCGCACTGATGGTGCTTCTACATGTAAAACGCAATCTGAAAGCCATCTTTCAAGTTGAAAAAAAGTAATTGGCTTTACATGCTTGTTCATCTCTTCTGAAGCCTGAGAGCGATAAGAAGACTCACTAACCTCATTGTTACAGAGATATATTAATGACCATCCAACTCCTCTACGCTGTGCTTCAACCGCTAACCAGTGAGCATAGTCATGAAGTTGGTCCTTTTGATCTACTGCCCAAGGCTTGTTTTCAATGCCCGTCAACTCGTTTTTATCTTCAATCAGTATGTCAATTCGCCGCCCACCCGAAATTGTATATTCCGTTGTCACTCGTGTTTTATGGCTAACTGCGTAGTCCTCAGGCTTCTCAATTAATTGATAAAAACGACTGAGAAATAAGTCACCCTGGCCGTGAGTTTCGTCCGTTGTGAGAAGAAATGCCAGACATTTTGAAAGGGTGTTTTCATTGATGTTAAAGAAGCGAAATAGTCGAAAATCGGGAGCAATTTTACTTGAGTATCGTTTCTTGGCTTGTTGATAGCTTTCCCGAAGGAGTGCGGTACTACGTAGCAACTCCTTTATACTTTTCCATTCTTCAGTATTTTCCATAATTCATTCCTTTGTATAGCCAATTGGCTTCAGATAATTTTGACTAATTAAATTTGTGATAATTGGTAAAGCCACCTTACTGAAGGCTCACATAGTTTAATCTTGTTCTACCTTTCAGCCAACATCCTTGGATAATGTTAAGCAATGATAACGTTCATCTTCTCCACTAACTCAGGCTGCTTGAATGTGAGATGCGCAGTGCCCTTCTGAAAGTAGCGAATGGAGAAGACGTATCGTCATAAACTTCCTTGCCAGGGTTAGCGCGGATGTGGTTTATCAGGTTGATGGAGATGTCTGAATCGCCACGGGTAATCCAGGCACTTCCGAGCCGTTGATAATACTGGTTTTCATATTCTGTCGGTGACATCTGATTGCTCGAACCATGCCGACGCTTACTGTTATAAAACATTTCGATGTAATCAAAAATATCGCTGCGGGCTTCTTCCCGCGTTCCGTAGATCTTTTTCTTTATCCGTTCGCGTTTCAGCAACTGGAAAAAGCTTTCTGCAACCGCATTATCGTGACAGTTACCGCGACGGCTCATGCTGCCCTCCAGGCCGTGTGATTTCAGGAACGACTGCCACTCATGGCTTGTAAACTGACTGCCCTGATCAGAATGAAGCAGCACCTGTTTTTGGGGATTATGCCGCCATACAGCCATCAGCAATGCGTTCAGGACAATGTCCTTTGTCATCCGGGATTGCATTGACCAGCCGATAATTTTGCGTGAGAACAGATCAACAACCACGGCAAGATACAGCCAGCCTCCGTGGGTCCTGATGTAGGTGATGTCCGTTACCCAACGCTCATCCGGAGCATTCGGATTGAACTGTCGCTGGAGCCTGTTGGCCGACACGATACTGGCCTCGCCTTTACGTGCCCGCGGGCTCCGATATCCGACCAGAGCCTTTATCCCGGCACGTTTCATCAGTCGCCAGACTCTGTTTACTCCGCACGGTTGCCCGCTGTCCCGCAGATTCAGATGGATCTTGCGATAACCATAGACGCATCCCGATTCCAGCCAGAGCTTTTTAATCTGTCCTGTCAGTCTCAGGTCTGCCTGATGGCGTTATGGCAAGGCTATTGACGTGGCTCTGAATGATACCGCATGCAAAGTGCTCAAAGGGCAGATAGGGAAGCATTCACGCTGGGTGTTCGTACACACCAAGCCGAAGCATCGCAGTGACGGCACTATTGCGCCGGCAGTAAGGAAGATGCGCAGTGATGATAACAAGGCGTAGAAGATCGGGCTACAGCGCGCCGGTATTGAAGACTTCAGATTTCACGATCTGAGACATACATGGGCAAGCTGATTAATCCATTCCGGCGTTCCCCTATCTGCATTGCAGGAAATGGGCGGATGGGAAAACATCGAAATGGTTCAGCGCTATGCTCACCTGGCACCGAATCACCTGACGGAACATACGCGCAAAATTGACTCACTTTTAGGGGGTAACGACACAAATACGACACAAATACGACACAAGGAGAAAATCAGGTAGGCTTGAAGCTTGCGTAAGTCATTGAAAGTATTTGGCACGCCCTACAGGATTCGAACCTGTGACCTACGGCTTAGAAGGCCGGTGCTCTATCCAGCTGAGCTAAGGGCGCATAGAAGATGCGTCGGATTATACGTCGGCACGCTGGCGCGTCAACGTTTTTGCCGCCAACGGACGGCAGAGTGTCGAGGGAATGAACAATTCGCCTTAATGACGCTGACGCCACTCGCTCAGTGAGACCAGATTACTCACCTCCGCGGATTCCCCTTCCAGTTCAATCCCCTGCGGCGTGAAGCGCGCATTATACTGCTCGCGTAACGCATTCAGCTCCTGGCTGTCCGGCTCCAGCTGGCGCAGGAATCCCAGCGCCAGCAACAGCTGCTGACGTGAAATCAGAGCGGAGAACCCCGCCTTCGTCAGAATGTGATGCCAGCGCTGCGCGTTCTCATCGCTGCCATCGACAATCAGCACCTGCCAGATCAGCAGCACTGCCGCGCCATTATTGAGGTGCACTTCGTTGTCGCCGCGAATGTAATCGGTGAACTCATTTGCCGCCTCTTTGCCCATCTGTGCAAGCAGCGATTCAACATGCACCGGCGGCAGTTGCAGCCGCTTGCTGAGCGCCTGCGCGGCGTGGCGCGAACCGGCGGTCAGCAGCTGAAATCCCACAACAAACACTATCGCCAGCGTGGCGAGCATCAACCAAATCATCACGTGTTCCACATCATTGCCTGGCGGGCATAATACGCGCTAAGCCTGGCGCGCGCCACGGCGAAAAATCGGGAAACCGGTCGCGTAAACGAATCTGTGACTGACAGCCGCACGCGCTTCTGACAGAATAGGCGCCATCCCCGATTTAACTCTCTACAGATGGATTTCCTCTCTGATGGCAGCAAAAATTATTGACGGTAAAACGATTGCGCAGCAGGTGCGCCTTGAGGTTGCCGAAAAAGTGCAGCAGCGTCTCGCTGCCGGTAAACGCGCCCCTGGCCTGGCCGTGGTGCTGGTCGGTGAAAACCCGGCATCGCAGATCTATGTCGCTAACAAACGCCGCGCCTGCGAAGAGGTCGGTTTTGTGTCGCGCGCTTATAACCTGCCCGCCAGCACCAGTGAAGCTGAACTGCTGGAGGTGATCGATGAGCTGAACAATGACGACGCTATCGATGGCATTCTGGTGCAGCTGCCGCTGCCGGCCGGGATCGATAATGTCAAAGTGCTGGAGCGCATCACGCCGGATAAAGACGTCGATGGCTTCCATCCTTATAACGTCGGTCGTTTGTGCCAGCGCGCCCCTAAGCTGCGTCCGTGTACGCCACGCGGCATCGTGACGCTGCTGGAGCGCTATAACATCGATACCTACGGCCTGAACGCCGTGGTGGTTGGCGCATCGAATATCGTTGGTCGCCCGATGAGCATGGAGCTGCTGCTGGCCGGCTGCACCACCACTGTCACGCACCGTTTCACTAAAGATCTGCGCCATCACGTTGAGCATGCCGACCTGCTGGTAGTGGCAGTCGGTAAGCCGGGCTTTATCCCGGGCGACTGGATTAAACCAGGTGCGATTGTGATTGATGTCGGCATTAACCGGCTGGAAAGCGGCAAAGTGGTCGGCGATGTGGATTTTGCGTCAGCCTCTGAGCGCGCGGCTTACATCACGCCTGTACCGGGCGGCGTTGGCCCGATGACGGTTGCCACGCTGATTGAGAACACGCTGCTGGCGTGCGAGCAATATCACGATGTGGAGCAGGCATAATGGCGAGTTTTTCACTGGGTAAACATGCGCACGTTGATTTGTGCGATCTGCTGAAGCTGGAAGGCTGGGTGGAGAGCGGCGCGCAGGCCAAAGCGGTGATCGACGAAGGCGAAGTGCGCGTTGATGGTGCTATTGAGACGCGTAAGCGCTGCAAGATTTTTCCCGGTCAGACGGTTGAGTTTGCCGGTCAGCGCGTAACCGTTGTGGCCTGATTTTACCAGGCAAATCCGGACCTGTAGCGGCGCAATTTATTGCGCAATGAATTGCGCCGCTACGATAAGTGCATCAGGTTAATTACCCATAACCAGTGGGTTAAAGTTAGCCGTATAAAAAAGGGCGAACCGCAGTTCGCCCTTTTTGTTATTTACGGCGCCAGCTTGACCCCTGCGGGCCATCTTCCACGATGACGCCCAGCTCGTTCAGCTTGTCACGTGCGATGTCTGCCTGCGCCCAGTCTTTTGCAGCACGCGCATCGGCGCGGGTTTTCACCCAGTGTTCAATCTCTGCCACTTCGTCGGCATTGACCTGTGCGCCACTCTGCAGGAACTGCTCCGGATCCTGCTGCAGAATGCCCAGTACATCGGCCAGCTGACGCAGTTTCGCGGCCAGCGCATCGGCGGCGGCTTTATCTTCACCCTTCAGGCGATTGACTTCACGCGCCATATCGAAGAGCACCGAGTAAGCTTCCGGCGTGTTGAAATCATCGTCCATGGCGCTACGGAAGCGGGCTTCAAACGCCTCACCGCCAGCCGGCGTCGCGCTGGCATCGGTATGGCGCAGCGCGGTGTAAAGGCGCTCCAGCGCCGCGCGTGCCTGATTCAGGTTATCTTCGCCATAGTTAAGCTGGCTGCGATAGTGGCCGGACATCAGGAAGTAGCGCACGGTTTCCGCATCGTAGTGCTGCAGCACATCGCGCACGGTAAAGAAGTTGCCGAGCGATTTCGACATCTTTTCCCGGTCAACCATCACCATGCCGGAGTGCATCCAGTAGTTCACGTAAGGGCCATCATGTGCACAGGTCGACTGCGCCACTTCGTTTTCATGGTGCGGGAACATCAGGTCCGAACCACCGCCGTGGATGTCGAAATGGGTGCCAAGCTGTTTGCAGTTCATCGCCGAGCACTCAATGTGCCAGCCCGGGCGGCCGTTGCCCCACGGTGAGTTCCACGCCGGCTCATCAGCCTTGGACATTTTCCACAGCACAAAGTCCATCGGGTTGCGCTTCACTTCCGCCACTTCCACGCGCGCGCCGGCCTGCAGCTGTTCGAGATCCTGACGCGACAGCGCGCCGTAATCTTTATCGCTCAGCACATCAAACATCACGTCGCCGTTATCCGCCACGTAGGCATGGCCGCGATCGATCAGCTTGCCGACCAGTTCGATGATCTCCGCGATGTGGCGCGTGGCGCGCGGCTCGAGATCCGGCGGCAAAATACCCAGCGCGGCAAAATCTTTGTGCATTTCGGCGATCATCCGGTTGGTCAGCGTTTCGATGCTTTCCCCGTTTTCGTTGGCACGTTTAATGATCTTGTCATCGATATCAGTGATATTACGCACATATTTCAGCTTATAGCCCACGTAACGCAGGTAACGCGCGACCACGTCGAATGCCACAAAGGTACGCCCATGGCCGATATGACAGAGGTCGTAAACCGTGATTCCACACACGTACATACCGATTTCACCGGCATGAATGGGTTTAAATTCCTCTTTCTGGCGACTCAGGGTGTTATAGATCTTTAGCATTGAACGATTCCGTTGTTTACGTGTGCGGGATACGCCTTCTTGATGTAGCCGGTTATTGTGCCGTATTTTTCCGACTTGTGCATCGCTCGCTTCGCAACTGCCGTTGCCTTACTGACGCGTTATTGGAAATTGTGATATAAGAGGCGTCTACAAAAATGCCCCGCCGCCTTGCCGGTGCGGCAGTTGATACTGACGACAACCTCCACAGGACGAATATAATGGTCACTTTCCAGACGAACCATGGCGATATCGTAATCAAAACCTTCGATGACAAAGCGCCGGCTACCGTACAGAACTTCCTGGACTACTGCCGTGAAGGTTTCTACGACAACACCATTTTTCACCGCGTGATCAACGGTTTCATGATTCAGGGCGGCGGTTTCGAGCCGGGCATGAAGCAGAAAGCCACCAAAGCAGACATCCGCAACGAAGCCAATAACGGCCTGAAAAACACCAAAGGCACGCTGGCGATGGCGCGTACCCAGGCACCTCACTCGGCTACCGCACAGTTCTTCATCAACGTTGCCGATAACGACTTCCTGAACTTCCGTGACGAAAGCCTGCAGGGCTGGGGTTACTGCGTGTTTGCTGAAGTGGTTGAAGGCATGGACGTGGTCGAAAAAATCAAAGCAGTGAAAACCGGCCGCAGCGGCATGCACCAGGACGTGCCGGTTGATGACGTGATCATCCAGAAAGTGACCGTCAGCGAGTAATGTCGCGCACGCTGTTTATCGCAGATTTACATCTGTGTCAGGAAGAACCGGCAATCACTGCCGGTTTTCTGCATTTTTTGCAGGGGGAAGCGCAGCAGTGTGATGCGCTTTACATCCTTGGCGATCTGTTTGAAGCCTGGATTGGCGATGACGATCCTAATCCGCTGCATCAGCAGATCGCCGACGCCCTGCGTGCCCTGCCGGTGCCAAAATTCTTTATTCACGGCAATCGCGACTTCCTGTTAGGTCAACAGTTCGCCCGCGCCAGCGGCATGACGCTGCTGCCCGAAGAGCAGGTGCTGGAGCGCTATGGTCAGCGCGTGCTGATGATGCACGGCGACACGCTGTGTACGGACGATCACGGTTATCAGCGTTTTCGCGCCAAAGTCCATCAGCGCTGGCTGCAGCGGCTGTTTCTCGCGCTGCCGTTGCGTCTGCGCATGCGCATTGCTGCGCGGATGCGGGCCGACAGCAAGCAGGCCAACCAGCACAAGTCACTGAGCATCATGGACGTCAATCCGCAGGCGGTAGCCGCGGCGCTGACGCGCCAGCAGGTGCCGATCCTGATTCACGGCCACACCCATCGTCCGGCGATTCATAAGTTCGAGCTCGCCGGCACGCCAGCGCAACGCGCGGTGCTGGGCGCGTGGCATGAGCGCGGATCAATGATTCAGCTGGACGCACAGGGCGTGCAGTTAATCGAATTTCCTTTCTGATTGTTTGCGGCGGAAATGCCGGTTTTCCGCCTACGCAACCGTTTTCCTTGCCGCTGTCTCGTGCTATTCTCTGTGCCCTTCTTTACCTGCCCGCCCGGCCAGGTTCGTTTGATTATTCACAGGAGTTGACCGCATGTCATCCAACGCCGCCCCGGCCCGTATCGCCATCGTCATGGGTTCCAAAAGTGACTGGGCTACCATGCAGTTCGCCGAGGAAATCCTTAACAGCCTGGATGTCCCGTTCCACGTTGAAGTGGTCTCTGCGCACCGCACGCCAGATAAGCTGTTCAGCTTCGCAGAGCGCGCAGCCGACAACGGTTTTCAGGTGATCATCGCCGGTGCCGGCGGTGCGGCGCACCTGCCAGGCATGCTGGCGGCGAAAACCCTGCTGCCGGTGCTGGGCGTACCGGTACAGAGCGCAGCACTGAGCGGCGTGGACAGCCTCTACTCCATCGTACAGATGCCGCGCGGGATTCCGGTCGGTACGCTGGCCATCGGTAAAGCCGGTGCCGCCAACGCCGCACTGCTGGCGGCGCAGATCCTGGCGATTCACGATCGCGAGCTGGCTGCACGCCTGGCCGCCTGGCGTCAGAGCCAGACCGATGAGGTGCTGAATAATCCGGATCCGCGGGAGGACGCATGAAGCCAGTTTGCGTACTCGACAACGGTCAGCTGGGCCGCATGCTGCGCCAGGCCGGCGAGCCGCTGGGCATTGCCGTGTATCCGGTCGGGCTGGACGCGGAGCCATCGGCACTGCCGATCGCGCAAAGCGTAATCACCGCGGAAATCGAGCGCTGGCCGGAAACCGCGCTGACGCGCGAGCTGGCTAACCATCCGGCGTTCGTCAACCGCGATATTTTTCCGCGCCTCGCCGATCGCCTGACGCAAAAGCAGCTGCTCGACCAGCTCAACCTGGCAACCGCGCCGTGGCAGTTGCTGGCTGATAAAAGCGAATGGCCGGCGGTATTCAGCACGCTGGGCGAGCTGGCGATTGTCAAGCGCCGCACCGGCGGCTACGACGGCCGCGGCCAGTGGCGCCTGCGCGCCGACGAAACCGCAACGCTGCCGGATGAGTGCTACGGCGAGTGCATCGTTGAGCAGGGTATTAACTTCAGCGGTGAAGTCTCGCTGGTGGGCGCGCGCGGGCACGATGGCCGCACGGTGTTTTATCCGCTGACGCACAACCTGCATCAGGACGGCATTCTGCGTACCAGCGTTGCCTTCCCGCAGGCTGATGCCGCGCAACAGCAGCAGGCAGAAGCGATGCTGAGCGCGATCATGCATGAGTTGAAGTACGTGGGCGTGATGGCGATGGAGTGTTTCGTCACGCCGCAGGGCTTGCTGATCAATGAGCTGGCACCGCGCGTGCACAACAGCGGCCACTGGACGCAGAATGGCGCCTCTATCAGCCAGTTTGAACTGCACCTGCGTGCGGTGCTCGGTCTGCCGCTGCCGCAGCCGGTGGTGTTTGCGCCGTCGGTGATGGTCAACCTGATTGGCACCGACCTCAATACCGACTGGCTGCAGCAGCCGCTGGTGCATCTGCACTGGTACGACAAAGAAGTCCGCGCCGGACGTAAGGTCGGCCATCTGAATCTGACCGACAGCGATCCGGCACGCCTCACCGCCGCACTCAATGCGCTGGTACCGCTGCTGCCTGACGCCTATGCGAGCGGCATTGCGTGGGCCGTGGCGAAGCTGTAGTTCCGCGGTATTCCCCTCACCCTTGCCCTCTCCCACAGGGAGAGGGGATTATACGGTGCGATCTATAAGTTTGACGCTCACCTGAACGTTCTGAAGTGCAGAATCACTCATACGGGCTCGATCGGCCCCCTCTCCCGTGGGAGAGGGAATCATGCGCTGCGATTTTCTGTTTAACGCTCACCTTAACGTCCTGAAGTGCAAAATCACGCATACGGGCTCGATCGGCTCCCTCTCCCGTGGGAGAGGGCTGGGGTGAGGGCATCAGGCAGCATCAAACCGCCTGAACAGCGCTTTCCCCTTCAGTAAGCGGACACCCAGCCAGCCGCCGCACAGCGACAGCAATGCCGCGCCACACAGCGGCAGCGCCAGCCACAGCGTCCAGTCCGGCTGCCACGGGAAATCAAAAATCTTACGCTGAAGTCCCCACAGTGCCGCTTCCGCCCCCAGCGCCGCCGCGATTCCCGCGACCACGCCAAGCAGCGCAAACTCACACCACAGCGTACCGCGCAGCAGGCGCTGGCTGGCACCGAGCGTGCGATACACCACCAGCTCCTGCCGGCGCTGGCGCATGCCGACCTGGATCTGCGCCAGCAGCAGCAACACACCGCAAACCGTCACCAGGATCACCATGATCTCCAGCGCCTGACTCACCTGCGCCAGCACCTGTCCAATCTGCTTCAGCATGCTGCCGACATCCAGCAGGCTCAGCGTCGGGAACGCGCGGTTAAGCTGCGCCAGAAGCGCGGGATCGTTCGCCATGCGGAAGCTGGTCAGCCAGGTTTGTGGCTGCTGATCGAGCGCGCCCGGCGGGAAGATAAAGAAGAAGTTTGGCCGCAGGCTCTCCCAGTCGACCTTGCGCAGACTGGTGATCGTCGCACTGAACTGCTGCGTATCGCCGCTAAATGTCAGCCTGTCGCCGAGCCTGACGCCCAGACGATCGGCCAGCTCGACCTCCATCGAGACTTCACCGGCTTTCGGCGGCCAGCTGCCGGCCACCAGCGGATTGTGATCCGGACGCTCCGCCTGCCACGTCAGATTAAGCTCGCGGTTCAGCGCGTTATCCAGCCTGGGATCGGCCGGCTTGCCGTTCAGCTCAGTGAGCCTTGCCCGCACGATCGGATAGAAGGTTCCGGCGTTAACCTGATGCTGCCGCAGGAACTCGTCTACCTGCGGCACCTGCTGCTGGGTCAGATTGAGCAGAAAATAGTTAGGCGCATCCGCCGGTAATTGCTGCTGCCAGCGATCAAGCAGATCGCCGCGCATCACCAGCAATAACGCCAGCAGCATAAAGGAGAGCGAAAACGCCGCCAGCTGGCTGAGCGTCATGGCTGGCTGACGCAGCAGACGGTTGATCGCCAGGCGCAGCGCCAGATTACGCACCACCAGTCTGCGCAGCAGCAGGAGCGTGCCCCAGCCGAGCAGCGCCAGCAGCAGTGCCAGCATCACCACGCCAGCCAGCAGCGCCCACAGCATTTTGCTGCCGCCCATCAGCAGCGCAAGGAGCGCTACCACCACCAGCGCCATCACCGGCAGATAAATACGCAGCGGCCACAGCGTGGCTACCGCATCACGACGCAGCACGCGCAGCGGCTGTGTGGCCATCAGCAGACGGTACGGACGCAACCCGACCAGCAGCGAGATCACCACCAGCGCGCCAATCGCCCACAGCCACGGCCAGACGCTGGCAGCCGGTAAAGCGGCGGGCAGCACCGGTTTGAGCATCTGCAGCAGCGCGACTTCAATGCCCTGCCCCAGCGCACTGCCGGCGATAGCCGCCAGCAGCAGCACGGCCAGCCACTGACCGATAATCAGCCGCTGTAGCGATTTACGCGTGGCGCCCAGCGTTTTCAGCACCGCCACCAGATCGTAACGGCTGCGGCAGTAATGACTCATGGCGACCGCCACTGCGGTAATTGCCAGCAGCAGGGTTAATAGCGCCGAGAGCAACAGAAACTGCTGCGCACGCTGCATTGAGCGGCCCAGCGCATCCTCGGAATTCTCCACGCTGATCCAGCGCTCGCCGGCCTGCAACTGCGGCTGAATCCAGCGATCATAGCGCGCCAGCGGTGCCGCCTCGCCGGAAAACTTATAGCGCCAGCTCAGCCGGCTACCGGGCTGGATCGCGCCGGTTTTCTCCACGTCAGCAAGGTTCATCAGCAAACGCGGTGCCGTCTGAAACGGATTGAATCCGCCGTCCGGCTCCTGAATCACTTCGCCGGCAATGCGCAGCGTGGTATCGCCCACGTCAATGCGGTCACCGACCTTCAGGTTAAGCAGCGCCAGCAGACGCGGCGCGGCCAGCACCGTTCCGGCCACCGGACGCAGGCCGGGCGGATCCGTCTGCAGGGTGCCGAACATCGGGTACGCATCATCGACCGCTTTGACATCGGCCAGCTGCGGTGTCTCCTGCGCAAAGGTCATGGTCATAAAGCTGAGCTGCCGGCTGACCGCCAGCCCCTCTTCGCGCGCTTTGTCCAGCCACGCATCCGGTGCCGGTTTACTGCTGCGCAGCGTGCGGTCGCCGGCCATAAAGTCACGGCTCTGCTGGCTCAGCCCTTTCTCCATGCGATCGCTGATGGAGCCCAGCGCCAGCACGCAGGCCACCGCCAGCGTTAGCGCCAGCCAGACAATCAACAGCGAGGGCGAACGCCACTCGCGCCAGAACCAGCGCCAGATCATGCTTCCTCCCACAACTTGCCGTCGCGCAGCCGCAGGCGACGATCGCAGCGTGCAGCCAGCTGCTCATCGTGCGTCACCAGAATCAGCGTGGTGGCGAAGTCGCGGTTAAGGGAAAACAGCAGATCGGCGATGCGATCGCCGGTTTTGCAATCGAGGTTACCGGTCGGCTCATCGGCAAACAGCAGGCCGGGACGGCCGCTGAAGGCGCGTGCCAGCGCCACGCGCTGCTGTTCGCCGCCGGAGAGCTGGGCCGGCAGATGGTGCAGACGATCTTTCAGTCCGAGCTGCGTCAGTAATTCAGTGGCCTGCGCGCGACTGTCGCGATCGCTGTCTCCGCGCAGCAGTGCAGGAAGCTGCACGTTCTCCAGCGCGTTGAGCGTGGGCACCAGCATAAAGGACTGAAACACAAAGCCGACCTCACGCGCGCGCAGCGCGGCGCGCTGCTCTTCGTTCATCTGGTGCAGCGGCTGGCCCAGCAGATGCACTTCGCCGCTGCTGCCATCATCCAGTCCGGCGAGAATCCCCAGCAGGGTGGATTTCCCGGATCCCGACTCGCCGATCAGCGCCAGCGTCTCGGCTGGTTTGACAACCAGCTCAACTCCGGTAAGGATGGTCAGCTGATGCTCTCCCTGACCGACGGACTTAGTAAGATGATGAACTGCAACAATGTTTTCCGCTGGCATTATTCCTTCCTGTTGTTATTGCTGCTGCTGGTGTCGCGCATCGCCGCCGCCGATACCCTGCTGATTCTCGGCGATAGCCTGAGTGCCGGCTATCGCATGTCCGCCACCGCCGCCTGGCCGAGCCTGCTCGACAAAACCTGGCAACAGCAGCCCAAAGTGGTTAACGCCAGCATCAGCGGTGATACCGCCGGTCAGGGGCTGGCGCGGTTGCCGGGCCTATTAAAACAGCATCAGCCGCAGTGGGTGTTAATCGAATTGGGCGGTAACGATGGGCTGCGCGGCTTCCCGCCGCAAAACATCGCGCAGGATCTGAGTAAAATTATCGATCAGGTCAAAGCCGCTAACGCCCAGCCGCTGCTGATGCAAATTCGTCTGCCGGCTAATTATGGCCGACGCTACACCGACGCGTTCAGCGCGCTCTATCCGCGCCTCGCGCAGCAGTATCATATTCCGCTGGTACCGTTCTTTATGGAGCAGGTTTATCTGAAGCCGGAGTGGATGCAGCAGGACGGTATTCACCCCAATCCGGATGCGCAGCCGTTCATCGCCAACCTGATGGCTGAGCAACTGGCTCCGCTAGTTAAGCATGATTAACGCCGCGACGTGCCCAATGACAGGTAAAGATATGCAAAAGTCCGTATTAATTACCGGCTGCTCCAGCGGCATCGGTCTGGTGGCGGCCAACGATCTGCTGGCGCGCGGCTATCGCGTGCTGGCCGCCTGTCGCCGCGCCGACGATGTGGCGCGCATGGATGAGCTCGGCTTCACCGGCATCCTGCTGGATCTTGACGATCCGGCCAGCGTGGATGCCGCCGCCGATCGCGTGCTGGCCCTCACCGATCACTGCCTGCACGGGCTGTTCAATAACGGCGGCTTCGGCCAGTACGGTCCGCTGACCAGCGTGTCGCGTCAGCAGCTGGAGCAGCAATTCTCCACCAACTTTTTCGGCACCCACCAGCTGACGCTGCGCCTGTTGCCGGCGCTGCAAAATAGCGGCGACGGGCGGATTATCAACACCAGCTCGGTGCTCGGCCTGATTTCCACGCCGGGCCGCGGCGCTTATGCCGCCAGTAAATGGGCGCTGGAGGCGTGGAGCGATGCGCTGCGCATGGAAGTGCGCCACAGCGGCGTGCGCGTCAGCCTGATTGAGCCAGGCCCGATTACCACCCGCTTTACCGAAAACGTGCAGCAGGGCGAACGCGACAAGCCCGTGCGCAACCCCGGTATCGCCGCGCGCTTTAGCCTGCCGCCGGAGGCGATTCTGCCGAAACTGCGGCATGCGCTGGAGAGTAAACATCCGCGCCTGCGCTATCCGGTGACGCTGGTCGCCTGGGCGATGAGTCTGCTTAAACGACTGCTGCCGGGCTGGATGCTGGATCGCATTTTACGCAGTAACTAAACTGCAAGCCGGAATTGAACTTGAAGCCGGGGCGTTTGCCCCCATATCCTCAACACACTTTCTGCCAAGAGACGTATTCATGTCACACGCTTTGATTATCGACATCAACGAATCCAACCTGCAGCAGACGCTGGAGCAATCGATGCAGCTGCCGGTACTGTTCTACTTCTGGTCGGAGCGCAGCCAGCACTGCCAGCAGCTGACGCCGGTGCTGGAGCGTCTGGCACAGGAGTACGCCGGCCAGTTTATTCTGGCGAAGCTGGATTGCGATAAAGAGCAGCTGGTGGCATCGCAGTTTGGTCTGCGCTCTCTGCCGACCGTCTACCTGTTCCAGAACGGCCAGCCGGTCGATGGCTTCCAGGGCCCGCAGCCGGAAGAGGCGATTCGCGCGCTGCTGGAGAAAGTCCTGCCGCGTGAAGATGAGTTAAAGGCGCAGCAGGCGATGCAGCTGATGCAGGAAGGCAAGCCGCTGGATGCGCTACCGCTGCTGAAAGACGCCTGGCAGCTGAGCAATCAGAACAGTGAAATTGGTTTTCTGCTGGCAGAAGTCCTGATCACCCTGAACCGCAGCGAAGAAGCCGAAGCGGTGCTGGCTGTGGTGCCGTTGCAGGATCAGGATACGCGCTATCAGAGCCTGATTTCGCAAATCGACCTGCTGAAACAGGCCGCCGACACGCCGGAGATCCAGCAATTGCAGGAGCAGATGGCAAGCGAACCGGACAACGCCGGTCTGGCTGCTAAACTTGCGTTACAGCTGCATCAGGTAGGCCGCAATGAAGAAGCGCTGGAGCTGTTGTTAGATTTTCTGAAGCGCGATCTCAGCGCCGGTGACGGCGAAGTGCGCAAAATGTTCCAGGAGATTCTGGCGGCCCTCGGCACCGGCGATGCCCTCGCCTCGCGCTATCGTCGCCAGCTCTACTCGCTGCTGTACTGACCGGTACCGCGCGGTAAACGGGCCGAAGCGACTCGGCCCGACAATCTGACAGCCAGGAGGTTATATGTTAACAGTGATTCCCGTCATCATCGTGCTCGCGCTGGTTACCGTGTGGGCCGGTGTCAAAATTGTGCCACAGGGCTACCAGTGGACGGTGGAGCGCTTTGGCCGCTACACCAAAACCTTACCGCCCGGTCTGAATTTAGTCGTGCCGTTCATGGATCGTATTGGTCGCCGGATCAATATGATGGAGCAGGTCCTCGATATTCCGTCACAGGAGATCATCTCCAAAGATAACGCCAACGTCACCATTGATGCAGTGTGCTTTATTCAGGTGGTGGATTCGGCGCGCGCCGCTTATGAAGTCAGCAATCTTGAGCTGGCCATCATCAACCTCACCATGACCAATATCCGCACCGTGCTCGGCGGCATGGAGCTGGATGAGATGCTGTCACAGCGCGATAACATTAATACCCGCCTGCTGCACATTGTGGATGAAGCGACCAATCCGTGGGGGGTAAAAATCACCCGTATTGAAATCCGCGACGTGCGCCCGCCGCAGGAACTGATAGCGGCCATGAACGCGCAGATGAAGGCTGAGCGTACCAAACGCGCCGATATCCTCGCCGCCGAAGGCGTACGCCAGGCGGCCATCCTGCGCGCCGAGGGCGATAAGCAGTCGCAAATCCTTAAAGCGGAAGGCGAACGTACCTCCGCCTTTTTGCAGGCGGAAGCGCGCGAGCGTCAGGCCGAAGCCGAGGCCAACGCCACGCGGATGGTGTCAGAAGCTATCTCTGCCGGAGATATCCAGGCGATTAATTACTTTGTGGCGCAGAAATACACCGATGCCCTGCAAAAAATTGGCGAAGCGAATAACAGCAAAGTGGTGATGATGCCGCTCGACGCCAGTAGCCTGCTCGGCTCGGTGGCCGGTATCAGCGAGCTGCTGAAAGAGAGCCGTCAGGAGCGCAAACCGTGATGCTGATGGAGCTGATTGCGCATCCGCACTGGTTCTGGCTCACGCTGGGCGGTTTACTGCTGGCTGCGGAGATGCTCGGCACCAGCGGTTACCTGCTGTGGAGCGGCGTGGCGGCGGTGCTGGTCGGGATCATTGAGTGGCTATTTCCGTTCTCGTGGACCAGCCAGGGCATGTTGTTCGCCGCCCTGACGCTGCTGTGCGTGTTTTTCTGGTATCGCTGGATGCGCTTTCGCGAAAGTGCGCAGCAGCCCAATACACTCAATCAGCGCGGCAGCCAGTTGATTGGCCAGCACCTGACGTTAGACAGTGCGTTAAAAGACGGCGTCGGTCATGTGCGCATTGGTGACAGCAGCTGGCGCGTGCAGGCGCAGGAAGATTTGCCGGCGGGCACGCCGGTGATCGTGACCGGCGTGTCAGGCATCACGCTGCTGATTCAGCCGCGTTTGCCGCCCTCCTGATGACCGCAGCCCGCCAGGTGATTGATGATGGGACATTCGGCACCGTCATCGCCCGGGCAGGCTGCAGCCAGTTCCAGCAGACGCGCGCGCATCGCGTGCAGCTCTTCAATATGCGCCGCGATCTCATCCGCCTTCTGCAGGGTGCGCGCTTTAACATCGGCACTGTGGCGCGCCGGGTTATTAAACAGCGCGACCAGTTCGCGACACTCCTCGAGCGTGAAGCCCACCTGACGCGCCTGGCGCAGAAAATTGAGCTCATCCAGGTGGTGCGCGCCATAACTGCGATAGCCGTTGTCACTGCGTAACGGCGGCGTAACCACCCCTTTCTGTTCGTAAAAACGAATCGCTTTGCTGGTCAGCCCGGTTTTTTTTGCTACATCGCTGATGTTCATCTCTGCCCCTTGACCTTCCCCTGAATGGAAGGTTTAGGCTTTATAACTAATGCAAACCTTGCAGCGAGTCAAACCTGATAAACGAGGAGTTGATGATGTCACACACACAATTACTGGCTCTGGACGGCTTGTCCTGTGGCCACTGTGTTAAACGCGTTAAAGAGGCGCTGGAACAGCGCAGCGATGTGGAACAGGCCGAGGTAACGCAGCAGGAAGCGCGCGTCACCGGCGCAGCCAGCGCCAGCGATCTGATTGCCACCGTTGAGCAGGCTGGTTATCACGCCACGCTGAAAAATGAGGCGTCCAGCCCAAAGCCTGATCCGTTGCCAGCTCAGGAGCCGCAGCCGGAGGCGCTGACAACGGAGTCGCAGCCGGCAGAAGAGAATCTTGCGGTGCACCATCTGCTGATAGGCGGGATGAGCTGCGCCAGCTGTGTCAGCCGCGTCGAGCAGGCGTTACAGAAAGTGCCCGGCGTGAGCCAGGCGCGCGTCAATCTGGGTGAGCGCAGCGCGCTGGTGCTGGGCGATGCCGTACCCTCAGCGCTGGTCAGCGCCGTAGACGAGGCAGGTTATTCTGCGGAAGTGATCGAAGATGAACAAACCCGGCGCGAGCGCCAGCAGGTCAGCGCACAGCAGGCGATGCGCCGCTTTAGCTGGCAGGCGGCGCTGGCGCTGATCGTCGGCGTGCCGATGATGGTCTGGGGCATGCTCGGCGATCACATGATGCTTAACGACAGCAATCAGACGCTCTGGCGCGTGCTCGGTGCCGTCACGCTGGCGGTGATGGTGCTTGCCGGCGGCCACTTCTATCGCAGCGCGTGGCGCAGCCTGCGTCATGCTACCGCCACCATGGACACGCTGGTGGCGCTCGGTACTGGTGCGGCCTGGATCTACTCGATGAGCGTCGCACTGTGGCCGGCATTTTTCCCGCCGCAGGCGCGCCACCTTTATTTTGAAGCCAGCGTGATGATCATCGGCCTGATTAACCTCGGCCATGCGCTGGAACAGCGCGCACGCCAGCGCGCCTCACAGGCGCTGGAGCGGCTGCTGGATTTAACCCCGGCGCAGGCCTGCGTGATCACCGCCGAAGGGGAAAAGCCGCTGCCGCTCAGTGAAATCACACCGGGCATGACGCTGAAGCTGGTCACCGGCGATCGCGTACCGGTGGACGGCGAAGTCAGCCGCGGCGAAGCCTGGCTTGACGAAGCAATGCTCACCGGCGAAGCGCTGCCGCAGTCGCGCCGTCCTGGCGATAAGATTTATGCCGGGACGCTGGTGCAGGACGGATCGCTACAGTTCACCGCCCGCGCCACCGGCAGCCATACCACGCTGGCCCGTATTATCAATCTGGTGCGTCAGGCGCAGAGCAGCAAGCCGGAAATGGGCCGGCTGGCCGATCGCATCTCGGCGGTGTTTGTGCCGGTGGTGGTGGCGATTGCCCTGCTCAGCGGAGCGGTCTGGTATGTTGTCGGACCGCAGCCGCAGCTGGCCTATACGCTGGTGATTGTCACCACGGTGCTGATTATCGCCTGTCCGTGTGCGCTGGGCTTAGCCACGCCGATGTCGGTGATCGCGGGCGTCGGCCGCGCTGCCGAGCTGGGCGTGCTGGTGCGCGATGCCGATGCGCTGCAGCGGGCCAGTGAAGTCGACACCATTGTTTTTGATAAAACCGGCACCCTGACCCGGGGCACGCCGCAGGTCAGCGAGGTGCTGCTGTACAGCGACTGGGATCGTCAGCAGGTATTGCAGGCCGCCGCCCAGCTGGAGCTGGGATCGGGGCATCCGCTGGCGAAGGCCATCGTCGCCGCCGCACCGACCGTCAGTGACGCCCGCGTTGCGCAATTTCGTACAATACGTGGCAAAGGCGTGAGTGCTACTGTCGCTGACAGAACGCTGCTGCTGGGCAATGCGGCGCTGCTGGAAGAGCAGCACATTGACCTGCGCGCCGCACAGCAGGATATCGCGCGACTTGCTGCGCAGGGCGCCACGCCGGTGCTGCTGGCGGATCAGCAGCAGCTGCTGGGCCTGATCGCCCTGCGTGACCAGCTGCGTCCGGAGAGCCGTGCGGCGCTACAGCGGCTGCATCAACTGGGCTACCGTCTGATCATGCTGACCGGTGACCATCAGACCACTGCCGAAGCCATCGCTGCCGAAGCGGGTATCGATGAGGTGATCGCCGGCGTGCTGCCGGACGGTAAAGCGCAGGCGATTGCGCAGCTGCAACAGCAGGGGCGCAGCGTGGTGATGGTGGGCGACGGCATCAACGACGCCCCGGCGCTGGCGCAGGCGGATGTGGGAATCGCCATGGGCGGCGGCAGCGATGTGGCGGTTGAAACCGCGGCGATGGCGCTAATGCGCAACGATCTGCACTGCGTGGCCGACGCGCTGGCGATGGCCAACGCCACGCTGCGCAATATGCGGCAGAATCTGCTGGGTGCCTTTGTCTATAACAGTCTGGGCATTCCGATTGCTGCCGGCATACTCTATCCGTTTACCGGTGTGCTGCTCAGCCCCATCGTCGCCGGTGCCGCCATGGCGCTGTCGTCGATCACCGTGGTGAGCAATGCTAACCGTTTGCTGCGCTTTAAACCGGCGCAGCGGCAATAGCAACCTCTGCCCTGTCTTTCGCTGAGCGAAATCGCTAGCATGGATTTTTGACTTAAAAAGGACACGGCATGAGACGCAGTGTGTGGCACCGCCTGCAACAGCTGGCCAGCAGCCTGTTCCCCGCCAGCTACAGCTGGCCCGCCATGGATATCAGACTCGGAGACCGCCGTCTGCATCTGGCTGGCAGTATTCATATGGGCACGCGCGATATGCAACCGCTGCCGGCCGGCTTGCTGCGCCAGCTGCAGAAAGCCGATGCGCTGGTGGTGGAAGCGGATATTACCCGCGGCAGTTCACCGTTTAGTGAGGGTGAAGCGTATCCGCCGCTGGCAACGCGGCTGACGCCAGAGACGCTGCAACAGCTGACGGCGCTGTGCGATGAGCTGTCACTGAACATCGCGCTGTTTGATAGCCTGCCGTTCTGGCAAATTGCGCTGATGCTGCAGGCGCAGCAGGCGCAGCGGCTGGGGCTGCGACCGCAGTACGGTATTGACTATCAGCTGCTGCAGGCAGCGCAGGCGGCAGGAAAACGCATCATTGAGCTGGAAGGGCCGGAAACGCAGATCGCGTTGCTGAAATCACTACCGCAGGATGGCCTGGCGCTGCTGCTGGATACGCTGGAACACTGGCACACCAACGCGCGACTGCTGCAAACCATGATCAGCTGGTGGCTGGATGCGCCGCCCGCCAGCCAGCCGGTGGCGCTGCCGACTACGTTCAGCAGTGAACTGAACGATACCCTGATGCGCAACCGTAATCAGCACTGGCGCGAGCTGCTGCTGGCGTTGCCGCGCGGGCGCTATGTGGTGGCGGTCGGTGCACTGCATCTGTACGGCGAAGACAATTTGCCGCAGCTGCTGAAGGCATAAAAAAAGAAGGCCAATATTGCTATCGGCCCGTCAAAGAGGAATTTGTTTATGATTTTGGTTATCGCCAGGGTGACTGGCGCCGGCCAATTTTCGCGCAAAGTTCAGATTTTCGCCAGTACTTTCACGCAAACCGAGATAAGAATTTACGTAGCAAGGATTGAATATGACACCCGCCGTAAAACTGCTGGAAAAACAACAGATCGCTTTTACCCTGCATCCCTACGAGCATGACAGCCATGAAACCCACTTCGGTGACGAGGCGGTGCGCAAGCTCAAGCTGGATGCGCGCCAGGTGTTTAAAACCCTGCTGGTGGCGCTTAACGGTGATGGCAAAGCGCTGGCAGTGGCGGTGACGCCGGTCTCCTCACAGCTGGATTTGAAAAAAGTCGCCAAAGCGCTCGGGGCAAAAAAAGCCGACATGGCCGATCCACAACTGGCGCAGCGCGTCACCGGCTATCTGGTGGGTGGCATCAGTCCGCTGGGGCAGAAAAAACGGCTGCCGACGGTGATCGATCAGCAGGCCAGCGAATTCCCGACCATCTTTATTTCCGGCGGCAAGCGCGGGCTGGATATCGAACTGGCCGCGCAGGATCTGGCACGGCTGCTGGATGCCACGCTGGCTGACGTGGCGCGCCGCGATTAATCAGGCTGCTGCGCGCACAGCTGGTCGATCATCCAGCGCCCGGCCGGGCCCGGCGGATTGCGCCGCGACCAGATAACATCCACCGCGATATGCTGCGGCCAGCCCGGCACCGGCAGCTCGCGCAAGACCTGATGACCAAACTGCTGCACCAGCCAGCGCGGCAGTACGCTCCAGCCAAACCCCTGCTCCGCCATCTCCAGCAACAACAGATAAGTTGGGGCCGACCAGGTGCGGCCCGCCGGCAGCGGCTGGCGGGTTTCCACCCAGGTATTGAGCCGCAGCTGACGCAATTCGCCCAGCTGCGCCTCGCTCACCTGCGAACGGGCTGCCAGCGGGTGATCCTGATGCAGGAAAATCGCCATTTGCGCTTCAACCTGCAGTCGCGCCACCGCCAGATCCGGCGGCAAACGCGGCTGGGCGCGCACCACGCCAAGATGCACGCGCCCGGCCTGCAGTAAATCCAGCACATCCTCATCTTCCGCAATCATGCATTCAAACTCGATATCCGGATAGCGTGCCTCAAAGCGCGTCAGCAGATTTTCATGGTGATCAGCCTGCCAGAAGTCGGAAATGGCCAGGCTGAGACGCGGCTCAACGCCCTGCGACAGCCGCACCGCCAGTTCATCCAGCCGCTGGCTGGCAGCAAGAATTTGCTGCACCTGCGCCAGAGCGCGCTGGCCCTGAGCGGTCAGCACCGGCTGGCGACCGCTGCGATCAAACAGCGCAAAGCCTAAGTCATCTTCGAGATTGGCCACCGCGCTACTGATGGTGGACTGACTTTTTGCAAGCGCACGCGCCGCTGCGGAAAACGAGCCGCTGGCGACGGTCTGGACAAATGCCTCAAGGGATTCTGGTGAGTACTTCATGCTGAACCATCGCTTTTATCGATAGGTAATCATTTTATCTTAGCATTGTGCAGTGAGAAAATGCGTGGCGTTACTCAAAAGGAGGTTTATATGCGTACCCGTTCACTGAAAGAACGTTTTTGTCATGCCGCAGGCTTTGAAGGGTTAGCGATCGTCACGGTTGCGCCGCTGGCCGCCTGGGTCATGGATAAACCGCTGTTTCAGATGGGCGCGCTGGCGATTATGCTGTCGACTGTCGCCATGCTGTGGAACATCATTTATAACAGCGGTTTTGACCGCCTCTGTCCGCCGCAGCGCCAGCGCGGTCTCGGCCTGCGCGCGCTGCATGCGCTCGGCTTTGAGGGCGGCTTTATCCTCATCGGCCTGCCGATTGCCGCGTGGATGTTGCACATTTCGCTGCTGGACGCTTTCCTGCTGGAAGTGGCGTTCTTTCTGTTCTTTCTGCCCTACACCATGGCTTACAACTGGGCATGGGATAAGCTGCGCCAGCGCTGGGTGAGCCAGAAATCCTGCCGCGCCTGAAAAACCACGGGCGGCTGAAGTGCCGCCCGTTTTGTCACTCGTGCGCCGCGCGTGGCCAGATCCACGCCAGGATCATCTGCGGATAGCTGCGCTTCTTTTGCTTCTCCAGCGCTTTGTCGCGCTCCTCAACCTGCTGCGGTGTCAGATGCACAATCTGCGGTGGCGCATAATCGGCGACGCGCAGCGGTGAGTGCTGACTGACATAGTTGCGCAGCACCTCGGCATCACGCAGGCCGCTGTTGCGGAAACCAGCATGGCCATCAATCACCGGGTAGCCGTCGCCGCCGCTGGCGTTAAAGCTGTTGGTGGCCATGCGATAGGTTTTATCCAGCTGCAGCGGCTCGCCATTGATTTTCACTGCGCTGACGCTTTTGCCATCGGCCACCAGGCTGATGTTGCTGAACTGCGCGAAACCGCCGGAATCGGCTTTGATATTCGCCACCATCGCCAGGTAGTTCAGCAGCTCTTTGCCCGTCAGCGTCACGGACACTACCTGATTGCCAAACGGCTGGATCTGCAACAGATCGCGCCAGCTGATCTCTCCTTGCGCCAGCGAGGTGCGAATACCGCCGCCGCTGATAACGGCAAAGTCGGCCTGAGTAGCCGCCATCTGCGCGCGCAGGATCAGCTGAGCCAGTGGCATTTGTTCAAAGCGCACCTTGCTGCGGTCGCCATCAAACACGCTGTCGCTGCGACCCACGTTGACCGCCAGCTGTTTGCCGGCGCGCAGCTGATACGGCGTCAGCAGCTTCATCATTGCGCCGTTCTGCGCTATCGCTTCCTGATACGGCAGCCAGGTTTCGCTGCCATCAAGGTTTTTCACCTTGTGCTTAAGGTTGACCGGAATCAGCTGATAGTTATCCAGCGTCAGCTCACCGTTGCGGAAGGTGAAATCGCCGCGACCGACAAATTTCCCCCACTCTTTTGCCTGCACGATCCACACGCCGTTCTGGCGATCCGGCTGGCACGGCTGTCCGGGCTGATAATCCGCTACGCTGACGTTCTCTTTTGCCATGCACACTGCATCGTGCGAATGGCCGCCGACGATCACGTTAACCGTGCCCGGCGGCAGGCTGCGCGCCAGCTCCACATCGCCCGGTGCGTTGCTGCCATGCTGCCCGTCGTCGTAGTGGCCCATGTGCGTCAGCGCGATAATTACATCCGGCTTGTCGCTGGCGCGCAGTTCCGCCACCGCTTTTTCCGTCTCTTTCACCGGATCGCGAATCTCTATCTGCGCTACGTTCTGCGGATTGGCGATGCGCAGCGTATCAGTGGTGGTCAGGCCGATCACCGCAATTTTCAGCCCCATACGATTGAATATCGCCCACGGCTTAAACAGGCGCTTATCGCTGCCTTTGGCATAAATGTTGGCGGCAAGAAACGGAAACTTCGCCCATTTCTGCTGCTTTTGCAGCACGCTGAGCGGTTTGTCGAATTCGTGGTTACCGAGCGCCATCGCATCATAGCCGATAAGGTTCATGCCACGAATGTCCGGCTCGGCGTTCAGCACATCCGATTCCGGCACGCCGGTGTTAACGTCGCCCGCCGACAGAATCAGCGCACCGCCGCCTTTGGCCTGTACATCATACCGCTGCTGATCCATCAGCGTTTTTTGCGCGGCCAGACCATATTCGCCCTGCGCGTTGGCCCAGAAATGGCCGTGATGATCGTTGGTGTGCAAAATGCTGAAGCGATAGCTGCGGTCCGGCTGCCACGCCTGCGCCAGCAGCGGCAACAGCAGCATAATCAGCGCCAGCCAGCGCCCTCTGTGCGGTGATAACAACAAAGCCGATCTCCTTATTCTGCGTTTTTTACCGGGCGGTGCGCCTGATGTGCTTTTTCGCCCTTCTGTGTCGCACAGTTCGCCCTTTAACTCAAGGCCAAAGGCGAATACAGTCATGCATGACGTAACAATCTGATAACGAAATTCCCACCCCTTCAGGATCTTTATGGCAAGTGAACAGACGTTAACCCCGACGCGGCGCACCGGGCGTACCGCTTTTGGCATTCTTGGTGCCATCAGTCTCGCGCATCTGCTGAACGATATGCTGCAATCGCTATTACTGGCGATCTATCCGCTGCTGCAGAAAGATTTCAGCCTCAGCTTTGTGCAAATTGGTTTGATTACGCTGACATATCAGGTTACGGCCTCATTATTACAACCGCTAATTGGCTATTACACCGACAAATATCCGAAACCCTGGTCACTGCCGGTCGGGATGGGGTTTACCCTGTTCGGTCTGGTGCTGCTGACCTTTGCCAGCACTTATCCGCAGGTGCTGCTGGCCGCAGCGCTGGTTGGCTGCGGCTCATCGGTGTTCCATCCGGAATCGTCGCGCGTGGCGCGTATGGCCTCCGGCGGCCGCCACGGGCTGGCTCAGTCGCTGTTTCAGGTCGGTGGTAATTTTGGCAGCGCGCTCGGGCCGCTGCTGGCCGCCATCATCGTCGCGCCCTATGGCAAAGGCCATCTCAGCTGGTTCATGCTGGCCGCGCTGCTCGGCATCATTGTGCTGCTGCAGGTGAGCCGCTGGTACAGCCACCAGCAGCGCGCCACGCAGGCCAGCGCTGCCAGCAGGCCGCGTAACCCCCTGCCGCGCAATAAAGTGGCGCTGGCCATCGGCATTCTGCTGCTGCTGATATTCTCCAAGTACTTTTATCTCACCAGCCTGAGCAGCTATTACACCTTCTATCTGATGCACAAATTCGGGCTGTCCGTGCAGGCCTCGCAGTTCCATCTGTTTGCCTTTCTCGGCGCGGTCGCCGCCGGCACCATTATCGGTGGGCCGATAGGCGATAAAATCGGGCGCAAATATGTCATCTGGGGATCGATTCTCGGCGTGGCGCCGTTTACCCTGCTGTTACCGCACGCCAGCCTGATGTGGACCAGCGTGCTGAGCGTCATTATTGGTCTGATCCTTGCCTCGGCGTTTTCCGCCATTCTGGTCTATGCCCAGGAGCTGCTGCCTGGGCGCATCGGCATGGTTTCCGGGCTGTTTTTCGGTTTTGCTTTTGGCATGGGCGGCCTCGGCGCGGCGGTCCTGGGCGTGGTCGCCGATCACACCAGTATCGAATGGGTGTATCAAATCTGCGCCTGGCTGCCACTTATTGGCCTGTTGACCGCTTTCTTACCTGATCAGCAGCAGCGCTGAGCCCTTTCGGGGGGCAACTATTTTTCTCTGCCCCCCTCCATTCTGCATAAATCCTGCCGATATGCTGAGATAACTGAGGAAAATAGCGCTTCGGCTGCGTTTTTGTCTCATTTTTTCAATTTTTTCGTCTTTCACCGCTCAAATGTTTAAACGCGGCGAACGATTGTGCATTACACTAGGTTGTTACAAGCGGATACATTTGCACACAAGGAGACAGGCATGCATCACACTACCCCGTTGATCACCACCATTGTCGGAGGTCTGGTCCTCGCATTTCTCCTTGGTATGCTGGCGAATCGCCTGCGCATCTCGCCGCTGGTCGGCTATCTGCTGGCCGGCGTGCTGGCGGGTCCTTTTACCCCGGGCTTCGTCGCGGATACCAATCTGGCCCCCGAACTGGCTGAACTCGGCGTCATTCTGCTGATGTTCGGCGTCGGTCTGCACTTCTCGCTTAAGGATTTGATGTCGGTAAAGTCGATCGCCATTCCCGGTGCCATCGCGCAGATCGCGGTCGCCACGCTGCTGGGAATGGGTCTGTCATGGGCGATGGGCTGGTCATGGATGACCGGCCTGGTGTTTGGCCTGTGTCTCTCTACCGCCAGTACCGTGGTGCTGCTGCGCGCGCTGGAAGAGCGTCAACTGATTGATAGCCAGCGCGGGCAAATCGCCATCGGCTGGCTGATCGTCGAAGACCTGGTGATGGTGCTGACGCTGGTACTGCTGCCGGCCATCGCCGGCATGCTGGAGCAGGGAAATGCCAGCCCGACACTGCTGGCGTGGGACCTGTTACTGACCATCGGCAAAGTCGCTGCCTTTATGGTGCTGATGATGGTGGTCGGCCGCCGCGTGGTGCCGTGGATTCTGGCCAAAAGCGCCGCCACCGGTTCACGCGAGCTGTTTACGCTGTCGGTACTGGCGCTGGCGCTGGGTATCGCGTTTGGCGCGGTGGAATTCTTTGATGTTTCCTTTGCCCTCGGCGCCTTTTTTGCCGGCATGGTGCTGAATGAATCAGAGCTCAGCCACCGGGCGGCACACGACACACTGCCGCTGCGCGATGCGTTTGCCGTGCTGTTTTTTGTCTCGGTCGGCATGCTGTTCGACCCGATGATCCTGCTGGAGCAGCCGCTGGCGGTGCTGGGTGCGCTGGCCATTATCGTGCTGGGTAAATCGATTGCCGCCTGGCTGCTGGTCACGCTGCTCGGCCACTCGCGGCGCACCGCGCTGACCATCTCCGTCAGCCTGGCGCAGATTGGCGAATTCGCTTTTATCCTCGCCGGACTGGGGATTTCGCTCGGCATGCTGAGCGACGAAGGCCGCAACCTGGTGCTGGCGGCGGCGATTCTCTCCATCATGCTTAACCCGATTCTGTTTACCGTGCTGGAGCGTTATCTCGACAAAACCGAGACCATGGAAGAGCAGACGCTGGAAGAGGCAATTGAAGAAGAGAAGCAGATTCCGGTGGATATCTGCAATCATGCGGTGATTGTGGGTTACGGCCGCGTCGGCAGCCTGCTGGGACAGCAGCTGATGGAAGCTGATGTGCCGCTGGTGGTGGTGGAGAATTCGCGCCCGCGCGTCGAAGCGCTGCGCGAACAGGGCATCAAAGCCGTGCTGGGTAACGCGGCGCGAGTCGATACCATGGATTTAGCGCGTCTTGACTGCGCGCGCTGGCTGCTGCTGACCATCCCCAACGGCTATGAAGCCGGGGAAATTGTTACCGCCGCGCGCGAAAAGCGGGCAGATATTGAGATTATCGCCCGGGCGCATTATGACGACGAAGTGGCCTATATCATGGAGCGTGGCGCCAATCGCGTGGTGATGGGCGAGCGGGAGATTGCCAACAGTATGTTGCATGTATTGCAGGAAGAGATCGCGCAAAACCCGATTGTGCGCGAGTGCCCGATTTAAGACGTTATTAATTTGCCAGGTCGCCATGAATGGCGCCCCTACCATAGGGTGCGCCGCCATGGAGACCCATGTAGGGTGCGCATTCATGCGCACCGTTTCACACAGCGCAGTCATCCATGACGGATCGCTGGTCAACCCGCCGTTATTACCTGTCCCAGTAAGACTCTTCTAAACTGTCTTCCCGCTCCGGCAGCCCGCGCGTCAGACGCGGTGAGTGCTGGTTCAGCACCTGATAACTGACGCGGTTGGCATATTTGCACACCTGCGCCAGCGACGAGTAGGTCAGGTATTCGCGGGCGTGTTTGCTGGAGTTTGGCACTTTCTGACGGTGGAAATTGTTGGCGGTAATATCGTGCAGCAGCGCCGCCAGCGCGCCATCACCGGCACCGTTGGTGTTCATGATCTTCTCCGGACCACCCATGTAAGGCGCAATGTGCGAGAAGATCCGCAGCGGCTGCTGGCAATCCTGATGACGCATGGCGCGGCTGAACTCAAACTGGTTGAACTCGGCAATCGCCCCCGGCAACAGCGGATGATTGGTTTTGCGCTTGAACGCCTCTTCGGTGAATCCGGCCATATACAACCCGGTCGGTCCGGCGGTGCACAGCACCAGATCGACCCAGTCCAGCGCCATGTTGGAGGCCAGCAGCGGATCCGCTTCGCCGGTCAGCGCGAACGCTTCCTCTTCATTCATCGCCACAATCGAGACGTGTTCGCGCAGGAAATCGCGCCAGAACTGCGGGTTATCCTGAATCACATATTTGGTACCGAGCGTCAGCACCACCGGTACATTGTGCTTTTTGGCGAACTCAATGGCCCGCAGCGTCGCTTCCGGCATCGGTTCACCCGGCTGACAGCGCACCAGGTAGGACGTCAGCACCAGCGCCGACGCACCGGCAATCACCTCTTCCGGAATACTGGCAGCCTGCAGCTGGTTCATCAGGCCAGGGCTGATAGCAAAGGTGCGCTCGCCCTGCTCGCCGATCAGGGTAAAGCAGCGGCCAATGGCGCCATCGACGCCCTGCAGGAAGTTAAGGTCCATGCGGCTGGAGGTATTGCACAGGTAGCGATAGGCGTAACCGCCAATCTGGATGTTGTTACACATCACGCCGAGCAGCACCGAACGGTCATCAGCCAGCACCGAGTAATTGTGCAGCGTATTACCGATGGTACCGCCGGCAAACTGGTGGCTGATCAGCTGCTCGCGCATCAGCTCGTTGTACAGCGCTTCGGCGGTCGCATCGTCGATCACCAGCGAATGACCGGCGCTCAGGCCATAGCGCTGCAGGAAGTCGTCATCGACTTTGGCTTCGATATCCACCAGCGTCTGGTCGATACCCACCACCCAGCTGCCCTCTTCCTGCTCCTGCTGGGAAGCCTGCAGCAGCGGATCGCGCGCGTTGACGGGGAAATAGTGTTTGGATTTGCGTTTGCCGGGAAATTTCATGAAAGCTGCCGTCAGGGAAAATCAGGCAGAGAATGATATCACATTCTCTGCCGCACCCTTAGCGGCGCGCTTGTACCAGCTGCACCATCATCTCGATGTGCTCATCATCCGCATTAAGCGCCGGAATGTATTCAAATTTCTCGCCGCCAGCGTGCAGGAAGATTTCGCAGTTTTCGCCGCTGATCTCCTCCAGCGTCTCGAGGCAGTCCGCCGCAAAGCCCGGACTCATCACCTGCACATGTTTAATCCCTTTAGCCGGCAGGCTTTTCATGGTCTCATCCGTGTACGGCATCAGCCATGGCTCGCGGCCAAAGCGCGACTGGAAGGTCATCATGATTTTATGCGGCGCAATGCCGAGCGCGGCGGCCAGGGCATCGGTGGTGTCTTTACAGCGCAGCGGATAATCGTCGCCTTCATTGGCGAAGCGCTGCGGAATGCCGTGGTAAGAGAGCACCAGCAGATCCGGCTCGCCGTGTTGGGCAAACGAGCGCTCTACCGAGGCCTTCAGCGCGGCGATATAGGCCGGATGTTCGGCGTAATCGCGGATAAACGCCACTTCCGGCAGGGAACGCAGCGGTTTAAAGCTGGCCGCCAGGCCATCCCACACTGCCGCCACGGTGGAGCAGGAGAACTGCGGATAGAGCGGCAGCACGATGAATTTGGTCACGCCCTGCGCCAGCAGACGCTCCACCGCACCGTTGAGGCTCGGCTGGCCGTAACTCATGCCCAGCTCTACCGGCATATCCAGCCGCTGCGCCAGCGCAGCACGCTGCCGCTTGCTGAACACCATCAGCGGGGAACCTTCGTCCATCCACACCGATGCGTACAGCTTCGAAACACGCGGCGAGCGGAACGGCAGAATGATGAAATTGAGAATCGGCCACCACAGCCAGCGCGGCGTATCCACCACGCGCGGATCGCCGAGGAACTGTTTCAGATAGCGTTTCACCGCCGCGGTGGTCGGTGCGTCTGGTGTACCTAAGTTAACCAGTAAAACCCCAGGCTTATCTTGCCTCATTGTATTTCCTTGATGTCGCAGACAATGGTTCTGAATCGGGGGAAATTGTAGCGGAAAAAGCGGAGGGGGAAAGCAATTGCTGCAAAAGGGCCGGACAACCGGCCCTGGTCACCACTTAGCCGAGGATATCGGCCAGCTGTGCACTCACTTCGGTCACCTGGCGGGTGCCGTCGATTTTGTGGTATTCGGTGTTACCGGCTTCGGCTTCTTTGCTGTAGTAAGCAATCAGCGGCGCGGTCAGCTGATGGTATTCCACCAGACGCTTACGCACGGTCTCTTCCTGGTCGTCTTTACGCGTGGTCAGCTCTTCGCCGGTCACGTCATCTTTACCTTCCACTTTTGGCGGATTGTATTTGATGTGGTAAACGCGGCCTGACGGCGCATGCACGCGGCGGCCGACAATGCGATCGACAATCAGCTCGTCCGGTACGGCGAACTCGAGCACGTAATCCACCTTGATGCCCGCCTCTTTCATGGCGTCAGCCTGCGGAATGGTGCGTGGGAAACCATCGAGCAGGAAGCCGTTTTTGCAGTCTTCCTGCGCGATACGCTCTTTAACCAGCGCAATCACCAGTTCGTCCGTTACCAGTTTACCGGCATCCATGATGGCTTTCGCCTGCTGGCCCAATTCGGTGCCGGCTTTGACAGCCGCACGCAACATGTCGCCCGTGGAGATCTGCGGAATACCGTATTTCTCCATGATGAATTGAGCCTGAGTGCCCTTACCTGCGCCCGGTGCCCCGAGCAGAATAATACGCATTGCGTAATTCCCCTTGCGAATCGCATTGATCAATCTGAGAAGGCCAAGAACATACCATTATGACCCGCACACCACAAGGCAACGGGCCCCCGGGCGCTGAAAGGCCTACTTTGACCTGCTTTAGCGCGGTGCGCCAGTAGCACGCACGTTTTTAAGAATTTCGGCTGTCTCTGAGCACCTCGCGCAGCCTTTTTTTTAGCGCAGCGGTGACGTTCTGCGGCTTATTGCCGTTGCCGCGTACGCTGACCGGCAAAAACAGGCGATGCGGCGCGGGCAGCAGCTGCATATCCGCGGGCAACGCTGGCAGCGCACTGCCGGGCGGCAAGGGCAGCAGCGCAAACGGCAGGCCGGGCTGGTGAATCGACTGCAGCGTGAAGGGCGTATCCAGCGTCAGGCTATCGACACTGGCAACGTTGAAGGGTTGCCATTCGTCCTGCGCCATGCACTCCAGCGCGCGTTCCGGCGCGTCACCCAGCGCCAGTCCCTGTTCGAACAGCCGCAGTTCGCTGCGCACCAGCGTACTAAAATCATGGGTACGCAGCGCAATCAGCACCAGATCGTCGCTCAGCATCGCATGCTGATTCAGCTGGGTGACAAACAGTCGTGCCTCGCTGATGAGTCGTTTATGCAACACGCTGGCGAAGGAGCCGGACGCGTGCGTCACGCCCTGGCTCTGGCAGGCGTTCAGATTGCGCACCCGGCCCTGCTGCATATCGACGTGATCGACCAGCGCGATATTGCCCGCCATCATCGGCAGGGCCGGCAGCACGCTGAGTTCGCTGACCGGATATTGCGCGGCGTAGCGCGTCTGATTGCGCGCCTGCTCCTGGCGCAGAAACAGTTGCGAGAGCAGCACGCGCGCGATGTGCAGTGAAGGGGCAAAAAACAGATCGTAATTTTCCAGCCGATAGTGACGGGACAGCAAGCCGCGCAGCCGATCGCGCGCCGCCGCCCTGGCAGTAGCCTGTTGTGAAGTCATCACGTGACATTTCTCTTGGTTATTCTGCTGTGTGAAGCTGGCGCTGGCAGCGGACATCGCCGCTGCTGTACACAGCGAAGCCGGTCCGTCAACCCGCCAGATTAAGCAGGAAAGGTTAGGTTAATGCGGCTGGACATTAAAATGATATAAACTGACAATCCCTGTTAGGTTTTTACACAGGGGATGAGTATGACCGCGCTTCCGTCGTTACGTGCACTGCACTATTTTCATCAGGCGGCGCTGCATTGCAGCTTTAGCGTCGCGGCCGAATGTCTCCATGTCACCCACAGCGCCATCAGCCATCAGATTCGCCAGCTGGAGAGCTGGATGGGCAAACCCCTGTTCATCCGCACTAACGGGCGCGTGCGCTTAACCTCTCACGGCGAACGTCTGCTGGTGAGCTGCCAGAAAGCCTTTAGCGAACTCTCTACCACCTGCGTAAGTATTCGCACCGGGATGCGCAATCACCTGAGCGTTGCCTGTACCCCAAGTTTTTTATCCCAGTGGCTGATTCCGCGCATCAGCAGCTTTTACCAGTGCTATCCCGATATTGAAGTGCAATTTCAGCCGCAGGGCGAGATTGCTCAGCTGCGCAGCGAACACACCGATGTGCTGATCCTCAGTTATGAACAGGCGCCGGACGACGACATAGATGCCTCGCTCATCAGCGATGATTACGTTGGCCCGCTGTGCGCCCCACAGTACGCGGCGCGTTTTCACAGCGAGCAGGATCTGGCGTCGCTGCCGCTTTTGCACGCCGATACCCGCCTGCAGGCCTGGGCCGAATGGGCGAAGATCAGCGGCGTGCGCGGTAATTTTTGGCTGGGCAAACATTTCGATAATCTGACGCTGGCGATTCAGGCCGCGAGAAACGGGCTGGGCGTGATTGTGGCGCCGCGCCTGCTGGTGCGTCAGGAGCTGAACGACGGCACGCTGATTGCGCCGCTGGGGTTTGTGCGCGCCGACCGTGCCACCTGGATGATGACCAAGCGGTCACGCCAGCACGATGCGGAGATTACGTTGTTCCGGGATTGGCTGCGGGATGAAGCGCTGAAGTAAGCAAGGGCGGCATAAATAAAAAAGGTCGTCATTAATGACGACCCTACAGAGAGTGGACAGTTGTCGAATCGGTGCCAGGTAACCTGTAGGGTCGGCATTCATGCCGACCGTTCCGATTACCGCACTGCGTTACGCCGTCAGCAACTGATTCATGCGGCGGATAAACTGGTTAGGATCGTCCAGCGTGCCGCGCTCGGCCAGCAGCGCCTGATCCAGCAGCAGTTCAACCCACTCCGCAAAGCGCGCTTCATCCTGCGTATCAGCCACGCGTTTCACCAGCGTATGCTCCGGGTTGATCTCAAAGATGTACTTCACTTCCGGCACATCCTGACCGGCCGCGGCGAACAGCTTCGCCATCTGCGTGGTCATTTCGTTGGCGTCGGTGGTGACAATCGCTGGCGTGTCGGTGAGGCGATGGGTCAGGCGCACCTCTTTGACACGCTCGCCCAGCAGGGTTTTCACGCGATCGACGAACGGCTCCAGCGCTTTTTCCGCTTCCTTCTGCGCTTCCGTCTCTTCGTCCGCCAGCTTGCTCAGCGACTCATCCGCTTTGCTCACCGACTGGAATGCTTTGCCATCGAACTCCGTCAGGTAGCTCATCATCCACTCGTCGATACGATCGGACAGCAGCAGGACCTCGATGCCTTTCTTACGGAACAGTTCCAGATGCGGGCTGCTTTTCGCGGCGGCATAGCTGTCGGCAGTGATGTAGTAAATCTTCTCCTGCCCTTCAACCATGCGGCTAACGTAATCGTCCAGCGAAACGGTCTGCGCCGCACCTTCGCTCTGGGTGGTGGCGAAACGCAGCAGTTTAGCAATCGCCTCCTGGTTGGCATGATCTTCCGCCGGGCCCTCTTTCAGCACCAGACCGAACTCTTTCCAGAACTGCTGATATTTCTCTGCGTCGTCTTTGGCCAGTTTTTCCAGCATCTGCAGGCTGCGTTTGGTCAGCGCGGCGCGCAGGCTCTGCGTGACGCGGCTGTCCTGCAGGATCTCACGGGAAACGTTGAGCGGCAGATCGCTGGAATCTATCAGGCCACGCACAAAGCGCAGGTAGTTGGGCATGAACTGTTCCGCGTCATCCATGATGAAGACGCGCTGCACGTACAGTTTCAGACCGTGCTTGCTGTCGCGGTTCCACATGTCGAACGGCGCACGCGACGGGATGTACAGCAGGCTGGTGTACTCCTGCTTACCTTCGACGCGGTTGTGACTCCAGATGGCCGGATCGCTGAAATCATGGGCGATGTGTTTGTAGAACTCGTTGTACTCTTCGTCGCTGATTTCGCCTTTGTTGCGCGTCCACAGCGCCTGGGCTTTGTTGATCTTCTCCCAGGTGACGGTATCGTTCTCTTCGTCTTTGGTCTCGATCTCCACCGGCAGCGCGATGTGATCGGAATATTTGCTGATCACGTTGCGCACGCGCCACGCGTCGAGGAAGTCATCTTCGCCTTCACGGAAGTGCAGCGTAATTTCGGTGCCGCGATCGGCTTTCTCAATCTCCGCCAGCGTATACTCGCCTTCGCCGGCGGATTCCCAGAACACGCCTTCGTCGGCTTTGGCGCCCGCAGCACGGGTGCGTACCGTCACTTTGTCAGCCACGATAAACGCCGAGTAGAAACCGACGCCGAACTGGCCGATAAGCTGGCTGTCTTTTGCCTGATCGGAACCCATCGATTCCAGAAACGCTTTGGTACCGGATTTCGCGATGGTGCCGAGGTTTTCAATCACCTCATCACGGCGCATACCGATGCCGTTATCGCTCAGCGTCAGCGTGCGTTTTTCCTTGTCGACCGAGATACGCACGCGCAGGTCGCCATCGCCTTCGTACAGATCCGGCGTCGACAGTGCGCGGAAGCGCAGCTTGTCAGCCGCATCGGAGGCATTGGAGATCAGTTCACGCAGGAAAATCTCTTTGTTTGAATAGAGGGAATGGATCATCAGGTGCAGAAGTTGTTTTACCTCTGACTGGAAGCCACGCGTCTCTTGTCCTTTCATGGTCATTGCTACCTCAACAGAATCGGGGTTGATCAATTGTTGAGAGTGAAATGGGGATGGTGGGAAGAATTTCAAGCCGGTATCGCAGCAGGATACCGGCAAGTGGTCAGAATTTAATCTTGTGCCGTCCGGCAAGCGAGTGTGACAGCGTTGTGCCGTCGACCATTTCCAGTTCACCGCCGACCGGAACCCCGTGCGCAATGCGGCTGGCGTCAACGCCATACTGGCCGCACAGCTCGGCGATATAGTTAGCCGTGGCTTCGCCTTCCACCGTTGGGTTGGTGGCGAGGATCACCTCCTGCAGCGTCTCACGTTCAAGGCGCTGCTCCAGCCGATCCAGGCCAATATCCTGCGGGCCGATGCCGTCCAGCGGCGACAGATGGCCCATCAGCACAAAGTAGCGACCGCCAAACTGGCCGGTCTGCTCGATGGCGTGGATATCCGCCGGGCTCTCCACCACGCAAATCTGGCCGTTTTGCTGACGGCGGGGATTGGCGCAGATGGTGCAGATCTCCTGCTCGGTGAAGGTGCGGCAGTCGGAACAGTGGCCGATCTCTGCCATGGCGCGGGTCAGCGCCTGCGCCAGACGCATGCCACCGCTGCGATCGCGCTGCAACAGATGAAACGCCATGCGCTGCGCCGATTTCGGGCCAACGCCCGGCAAACAGCGCAGCGACTCCATCAAAGCTTCAAGCAGTGGACTGGTTTGCATCAGAACGGCATCTTGAAGCCAGGCGGCAGCTGCATACCGGCAGAGACGGACGCCATCTTCTCTTTCTGCGTTTCATCAATACGGCGCGCCGCATCGTTGAACGCCGCAGCGATCAGATCTTCCAGCATCTCTTTGTCATCTTCCAGCAGGCTGGGATCGACTTCCACGCGGCGGCAGTTGTGCGCACCGTTGATGGTCACTTTGACCAGGCCAGCCCCTGATTCGCCGGTGACTTCCAGTGCGGCGATCTCTTCCTGAACTTTGGCCATTTTATCCTGCATCTGCTGGGCCTGTTTCATCAGGTTGCCCAATCCGCCTTTACCAAACATAGTTTTCTCTCTCTGCTGGGGCTGCGCGCAACGCTGCGCGACAGCGTGATCATACGGGTCGGATACTCTCTTCATCCAGGTCCGCATCAAAGAAGCGACGCAGCGTCTGAATGTGGGTATCGCTTTCGATCGACTGACGCGCCTGCGCCAGCTTCTCTTCATAAATGGCCTGACGCCACTCCAGCGGCGTCAATACCGCCGGATTATCGTCTTCCACGATGGTCAGTTCAACCGTCTGGCCGGCCGCCTGGCTCAGCGCCTCCTGAATCGCCTGGCGCGCCGGGGCAGAGTTGAGATGACGCTGGCTGCTGCGCAAATGCAGCGTCACGCCCTGCTCATTCACCTCTTTCCACGCGTTCAGCGCGACCTGCTGGACCAGCTTCGGCAGCGTCAGCGTGGCGATTTCCGCCGCCCAGGCGTCGCGCTGCAGGGCCTCTTCCGCCAGTTTGAGCGCCAGCTCTGGCGTTTTCTCATGCTCCAGCGCAGAACGCAAGGCTTTTGGCGTCGCCACCGGCTCCGGCTTGATCTCCTCCTGCTGCTGGGCTTTCCAGCGATACGCTTCCGGTTTCGCCGGCGCTTTTACCGCCGGTTCAGACGCGCGCTGTTGCACGCGCTCGGTGACGCTTGCCAGACGTTCCAGCGCCGGGTTTGCCGGCCGCGCGGAACGCGCTGCCGGCTCACTCTTTTTTGCTTTGCCGGCTCCCTGACGCAGCAATTGCGTCCGCGCCTGTAACAGCTGACTGGTGGCGTCGGGCAAGTGCTCCGGGGCCGGTGCCATGTCGGGATAATCATCGGCCGGCGGCGGCGACTCATCCATCGGCGGTGCCATCTGCGGCTGCGCGGCCACAGCGGGTGCGGCTTTGGTCTGAGGCGCTGGCGCGGCAACGGCCGGTGCGGCCTGCGGCGTCAGCGACGGGCGCGCCACCGGTTCAGCGATGGTGGCCTGCGGATGAAACGCCAGTGCACGCAACAGCGTCATTTCCACGCCGAGCCGGCGATCCGGCGCCAGCGGCAAATCTTTGCGCCCCATCAGCAGCGTCTGATAATAGAGCTGAACGTCAGCAGGCGGCAGCACGCGCGCCAGTTCGCGCAGGCGCTGCGCCTGGCTGGCATCATCTTCGCCAAGCGAGCTGGGCAGCAGCTGGACCATCGCGATACGGTGCAGCAGACGCAGCATCTCCACCAGCAGCGCCTCCCACTCCACGCCGCGCGATGCGGCCTGATTCAGTAGCGCCATCACCTGTTCGCCGTTGCCTTCCACCAGCGCTTCAATCAGCGACAGCGGCTGTTCATCATCCAGCGTGCCCAGCATTTGCGCCACGCTGTCGCGCGTGACGCTGCCCTGCCCCATGGCAATCGCCTGATCGGTGAGGCTGAGCGCATCGCGCATACTGCCGTCGGCGGCGCGCGCCAGCAGATGCAGCGCGCGCGGCTCGGCGTCAATCTGCTCCTGCTGCAGCACGTGCGCCAGCTGCTGCTGAATTTGTTCGACGTCGAGGGCTTTCAGGTGGAACTGCAGGCAGCGCGACAGAATGGTTACCGGCAGCTTCTGCGGATCGGTGGTCGCCAGCAGGAATTTCACATGCGACGGCGGCTCTTCCAGCGTTTTCAGCAGCGCATTAAAGCTGTGGCGCGACAGCATGTGCACTTCATCGATCAGATAGACCTTAAAGCGCCCGCGCGCGGGTGCATACTGCACGTTATCCAGCAGGTCGCGCGTGTCTTCCACTTTGGTGCGCGAGGCGGCATCGATTTCGATCAGATCGACAAAGCGCCCCTGTTCAATCTCGCGACAGTTATCGCACTGTCCACAGGGCGTGGCCGTGATACCGGTTTCGCAGTTGAGGCCTTTAGCCAGCAGACGCGCAATCGAGGTTTTCCCCACGCCGCGCGTGCCGGAAAACAGATAGGCATGATGGATGCGTCCCAGTGACAACCCGTTGGCCAGCGCCGTCAGCACATGTTCCTGACCGACTACGTCGGCGAAAGCCTGGGGACGCCATTTTCGCGCAAGTACCTGATAGCTCATGTGGATTCAATCACTGGAGTTGTTTAACCTGGCACAGCAGCACGCTCAGTTGCGCCGATTCTGCCGTGGGACTTAGGGGAAAAATGCGGTGACGCAAACCCTGTTTATTTTGACAGGAGTGTAACAGCCACAGCCGGATATGCCTATACCCGTGATACGTTGCGCGCTGCGCTTCAGGGCGGAATACGCCTGTCAGGGAGTGCGAAGAGTGGCGCCGCCGGACATGAAGGCTGGCGGCGCGATGGCCTTAGTGGCCGGGGAAGTTGACCAGGCTGTAGCAGTCGATACCCAGCGCGTTCAGGCGCGCTTCGCCGCTTAAATCAAACAGGTTGATCACGAACGCGGCATCTTTAACTTCACCGCCCGCACGACGAATCAGTTTCACCGTGGCTTCAAGGGTGCCGCCGGTAGCCAGCAGATCGTCCACCACCAGCACCACATCGCCGGGTTTGATGGCGTCTTTGTGCAATTCCAGCGCGTCTGAACCGTACTCCAGTTCATAGCTTTCGCTGAAAGTTTCACGCGGCAGTTTGCCCGGCTTGCGCACCGGCACAAATCCCACGCCCAGACCCAGCGCAACCGGCGCCCCGAACAGGAAGCCACGCGCTTCGGTGCCCACCACTTTGGTGATGCCTTTATTACGATAACGCTCCACCAGAATGGCGATCGCTGCGGCATACGCCTGCGGATCTTCCATCAGACTGGTGACGTCACGGAACAGGATGCCCGGCTTCGGATAGTCAGGAATGCTTTTGATGCTGTTTTTGATCAGTTCAAGCTGCTGCGCAGTTGCGGTCATAAAGGTTACGCCTGGAAAAATATCTAAAACGCGCAGCTCCCACAGCGCCAATACCCGGAAACCGGGTTAAGCGAAGTCGTTTCTCAAAGGGAAGCCACGCACGAAGATGCCCAAATCTAAGCAAACAGCCGGCTAAATGCAACCCTGATGCTACGGTTCGTGCGGGTTCGCACTTTCTGCTACAACCGGGATGCGCCACAGCATGAGCAACAATAGCGCCAGCATCACACCGAGCAGAATGCGCAGCCACAGCAGCTTCACCAGCCAGATTGAAACCGCAAAGGTGATGACAATCAGCAACATGGCGCGGCTTTTGGCACCGGGCGGCATGGCGCGATGCTGCTGCCAGTGGCGCAGATAGCGGCCAAACGGCGAGCGCCACAGCAGCCAGTGGTGAAAGCGTGGCGACGAGCGGGCAAAACACCAGGCGGCCAGCAACACGAATGGCGTGGTCGGTAGTAAAGGTAATACAATGCCCAGCGTGCCCAGCACAATAGCCAGCCAGCCAAGGCTTAACAGTAAAATGCGCTGCATGCCAGATGCCTGAAAAATGTCACAACAGCGCTACGTTAACACAGACGGAATCGAAGTGATGCCTCAACTGCCCGCCCAACAGCGTCTGCACGCAATGATTGACACGCTGCGCCAGCAGATTGCGCAGCAGCCGGACGGTAGCTGCCGTCAGCCGCGCTTTGACGCGCAGCTGTTTCGCTGTAAAGGCACGCGGCTGGCTGACTATCTGCAAGAGCTGCAGCACAATGCGGCGCAGCTCGCGGCGTCCAACAGTGATGCGTCGCGCCGCCAGTGGCTGGCGCAGAAGGTGCTGGACCAGATTGCCGCGCTGCAGCGCGAGTGCAGTAGCCAGCAACTGCGCGTGGTGCGTGAACGGCCGCGGCGCGATCCGCTGCAGCCGAAGCGTGATGAGTACCGCGGCTACGAAACGCGACTGCTGGCCATGCTGCAGCAGCGCGAACAGCACCTGGCGCGCGCTGAAACGCTGAGCGTGCAGCAGCAGCTGATGCGCGAGGTGGAGATTCTGCAGGAGCGGCTGGCGCGCTGCCGCGCCGCGCTGCATAAACTGGAGATCGCGGCGCAGCCGTAAGCCGTTCGCTTTCCTCTATACTGGAAACAGCGCTGACGGGAGGAGAAGCATGACCCTTATCATCTGGATTATTATTGGCCTGGCTGCCGGCTGGCTGAAGCGGAGGGTGTTTCCCGGCCGTCCCGGCGGACTGGTGCCGACGCTGGTGCTGGCGGTGATCGGCGCGCTGATTGGCGGCTACATCGCCACGTATTTCACCACGGGCGACCTCGGTACGCTGCATCCGACGGGCTTTGCCGTGGCGCTGGCCGGTGCCCTGCTGATGCTGTTGGTCGCCGCTAAACTACGTATTTAGGAGACACTATGACGCTGGATACCGCGCCGGACGACATCAAGCTGGCGGTCGATTTAATTCAGCTGCTGGAGGAAAACCAGGTGCCCACGGCCACGGTGCTGGCTGCGCTGGCGATTGTCCAGCGCGATTATGAGCAGAAGCTGGCGGCCGAACGCACCGCTTAGCGCGTGCCGGCGAGCGTCGGGCTCAGGCGCAGCATATCTATAAAGGCCTCGACCACCTGCGGCGCTTCACTCACCAGATCAAAACTTTGCGGATTGAACAACCAGCTTTCCATCATGCCGCTGATGTAGCCGCGCATCAGCAGCGCCGCCTGGCGGGTGTTGAGGCTGGCCGGAAGCTGCCCGGCCTCGATACAGCTGCGCAGCACCTCTTCGATGCGGTCATAACACGCCTGCAGCAGCCCCTGCTGCATCGCCATTAACGTCGACATTTCGCCAACGAACTCACATTTATGGAAGATAATCTCCATTAATGCGCGTCTTTGTGGATCCTTTGCTGTGGCTTCAAGGATATAGATCAGCATCGAACGCATTACAGAAAGTGGATCGCCAGGGTATTTTGTCTGATACTCAAGTTCCACATCGTCGAGCCCGGCGTCGCAGCGCAGCCAGATCTCCTGTAACAGATCGGCTTTATTTTTAAAATGCCAGTAGATAGCACCGCGCGTGACGCCAGCGGCCGCGGCGATATCCGCCAGTGAGGTGGCGGCCACACCGTGTTCAGAAAAGTGAGCTAAAGCGGCATCCAGAATTTGATGTCGCGTTTCAAGTGCTTGCGCTTTGGTTTTTCGTGCCATAGAGGACTGTTTTTACAAACTGGCAAGTTTACATACATTTGTGAATGTATGTACCATAGCACGACCCGTGTTTTAACGCAGCAATGGGTTTAACGGTTTGTGATCCATTGATCATTTGATATCGGACACTAGAGGTTTATTTATGAATAAAAACAGAGGATTAGCGCCTCTGGCGGCCGCCGTGATGCTTACAGGCAGCTTTTTGTTAACAGGATGTGATGATAATAAATCCCAGCAAGCCGCCCAGCAGCAGCCCCCGGAAGTGGGTGTTGTCACGTTAAAAAACGAGCCCCTGAAAATCACCACCGAACTGCCAGGCCGTACTTCGGCGTTCCGCGTGGCTGAAGTGCGTCCGCAGGTGTCAGGTATCATTCTCAAGCGTAATTTTGTTGAAGGCAGTGATGTTAAAGCCGGCGATTCGCTGTACCAGATCGATCCCGCCACCTATCAGGCCGCGTACGACAGCGCAAAAGGCGATTTAGCCCAGGCTCAGGCCAACGCGCGCGTTGCCCAGCTGACGGTGAATCGTTACAAGCCGCTGCTGGGTACCAAATATATCAGCCAGCAGGACTACGATAACGCCGCGGCCACCGCCGCGCAGACCGCCGCAGCCGTACAGGCGGCGCAGGCCAATGTGGAAACCGCCCGCATTAACCTGGCGTACACCAAAGTGACCTCGCCAATCAGCGGCCGCATTGGTAAATCCTCGGTGACGGAAGGTGCGCTGGTGTCGAACGGCCAGACCACCGCGCTGGCGACCGTGCAGCAACTCGACCCGATGTACGTCGATGTGACCCAGTCCAGCGATGATTTCCTGCGCCTGCGCGGCGAGCTGGAGTCTGGTCAGCTGAAGCAGAACGACGGCAAAGCTAACGTTACCCTGCTGATGCAGAACGGTAGCGCATACAGCCAGCCGGGCACACTGGAATTTTCTGATGTTACCGTGGATGAAACCACCGGCTCGATTACCCTGCGCGCGATTTTCCCGAATCCGGATCATCGTTTGCTGCCGGGCATGTTCGTGCGTGCACGTCTGGATGAGGGCACTAACCCGACGGCGCTGCTGGTACCGCAGACCGGCGTAACCCGCACGCCAACCGGTGAAGCCACCGCGATGGTAGTGGGCGCGGATAATAAAGTCGAAGTGCGTAAGATTACCGCTAACCAGGCGTTTGGCGACAAATGGCTGGTGACCGATGGCCTGAAAGAGGGCGATCGCGTGATTACCGTCGGTATTCAGCGTGCTAAACCGGGTGCTCAGGTGACGCCGCAGGAAGTCAAAGATGATGCCAAAGCCGCACCGGAATCTCAGTCTGCTAAATCATCGTCATAAACAGGAGCCGTTGATACATGGCTAAGTTCTTTATCGATCGCCCCATTTTTGCCTGGGTGCTTGCCATCATTATTATGCTGGCGGGTGCGCTATCGATTATCAAACTGCCGATCGAGCAATATCCCAACGTTGCGCCGCCGGCAGTTGAAATCCAGGCATCTTATCCGGGTGCAGATGCGAAAACGCTACAGGATTCGGTAACGCAGGTTATCGAACAGAATATGAACGGCATCGACGGGCTGATGTATATGTCCTCGAGCAGTGACTCTTCTGGTACGCTGACGCTGACGCTGACCTTCCAGTCTGGCACTGACGCCGACATTGCTCAGGTGCAGGTGCAGAACAAACTGCAGCTGGCGATGCCACTGCTGCCGCAGGAAGTACAGCAGCAGGGGATTCAGGTGAAAAAATCCTCCAGCAGCTTCCTGATGGTCGCCGGTTTCGTCAGCGAAGATGGCAGCATGACGCAGAACGACATCTCAGACTACGTAGCGTCGAACATCAAAGATCCGATCAGCCGTACGCCTGGCGTCGGTGACACTCAGGTATTTGGTGCGCAGTATGCGATGCGTATCTGGCTCGATCCGCACAAGCTTAACAACTACCAGCTGACGCCGGTGGATGTGATCAGCGCGCTGCAAACCCAGAACACCCAGGTGGCTGCCGGTCAGCTGGGCGGTACCCCACCGGTGCCAGGTCAGCAGCTTAACGCCTCGATCATTGCCCAGACGCGTCTGACCTCGACCGAAGAGTTCGGCAACATCATGCTGAAGGTCAATCAGGACGGCTCACAGGTGCGCCTGCGCGATGTCGCGAAGATTGAACTCGGCGGTGAAAACTACGAGATCATTGCCCGCTATAACGGCAAACCAGCCTCCGGTATCGGTGTCAAACTGGCGACCGGTGCCAACGCGCTGGATACCGCCGACGCGGTGAAAGCGGAACTGGCCAAGCTGGAACCGTTCTTCCCGGCTGGCATGAAAACCGTTTACCCGTACGACACCACGCCATTCGTTAAGATCTCTATTTTCGAAGTGGTGAAAACGCTGTTCGAAGCCATCGTGCTGGTGTTCCTGGTGATGTATCTGTTCCTGCAGAACTTCCGCGCGACGCTGATTCCTACCATCGCCGTGCCGGTAGTACTGCTGGGCACCTTTGCCATCATCAGTGCCTTTGGCTACTCGATAAACACCCTGACGATGTTCGGCATGGTGCTCGCCATCGGCCTGTTAGTTGATGACGCCATCGTGGTGGTGGAAAACGTTGAGCGCGTCATGGCGGAAGAAGGATTACCGCCGAAAGAAGCCACCAAACGCTCGATGGAACAGATCCAGGGCGCGCTGGTTGGCATCGCGCTGGTGCTGTCAGCGGTATTTATCCCAATGGCGTTCTTCGGCGGCTCAACCGGGGTGATTTATCGTCAGTTCTCGATCACCATCGTTTCGGCGATGGCGCTGTCGGTGCTGGTGGCGTTGATTCTGACGCCAGCGCTGTGTGCCACCATGCTGAAGCCCATCAAAAAAGGTGAACACGGCAAAACCACCGGTTTCTTCGGCTGGTTTAACCGCCTGTTTGATAAGAGCACCAACCATTACGTCGACAGCGTCGGCCACATTGTGCGCAGCACCGGCCGCTATCTGCTGATTTATCTGCTGATTGTGGTCGGCATGGCTTACCTGTTCCTGAAACTGCCTACCTCGTTCCTGCCGGAAGAGGATCAGGGGCTGTTACTGGCGCAGGCGCAGCTGCCTGCCGGTGCGACTCAGGAACGTACGCAGAAGGTGCTGGATCAGGTTACGGATTACTTCCTGACCAAAGAGAAAGACAGCGTGAATTCGGTGTTTACCGTTAACGGCTTTGGCTTCGCCGGTCGTGGACAGAACACCGGTATCGCCTTCGTCAGCCTGAAGCCATGGGATGAGCGTGGTGACGCCAGCCTGAAAGTGCCGGCGATTGCCGGACGTGCGATGCAGGCGCTGGGTCAGATCAAAGATGCCATGGTGTTCCCGTTCAACCTGCCGGCCATTATCGAACTGGGTAACGCCACCGGTTTCGACTTCCAGCTGATCGATCAGGGTAACCTCGGCCATGAGAAGCTGACCGCCGCGCGTAACCAGCTGTTTGGCATGATTGCCCAGCATCCGGATACGCTGGTGGGCGTGCGTCCGAACGGGCTGGAAGATACGCCGCAGTACAAACTGATTATCGATCAGGAAAAAGCGCAGGCGCTTGGTGTGTCGCTGTCCGACATCAACACCACGCTGGGTGCGGCCTGGGGTGGTTCTTACGTCAACGACTTCATCGACCGTGGTCGCGTGAAGAAAGTGTACGTGATGGGTCAGGCCGACTCGCGCATGCTGCCGGATGACATCAGCAAATGGTACGTGCGCAATAGCGCCGGGACCATGGTGCCATTCTCTGCCTTCTCTTCGGCGAAGTGGCAGTATGGTTCACCGCGTCTGGAGCGTTACAACGGTCTGCCATCAATGGAGATCCTGGGTCAGGCAGCGCCGGGCAAGAGCTCGGGTGATGCCATGAACCTGATGGAGAGCCTCGCCTCGAAGCTGCCTGCGGGTATCGGCTACGACTGGACCGGCATGTCCTATCAGGAACGCCTGTCCGGCAACCAGGCGCCTGCACTGTACGCCATTTCGCTGATTGTGGTGTTCCTGTGTCTGGCCGCGCTGTATGAGAGCTGGTCGATTCCGTTCGCGGTCATGCTGGTGGTGCCGCTGGGTGTGATTGGCGCCCTGCTCTTCACCACGCTGCGCGGTCTGAGTAACGACGTGTACTTTGTGGTGGGTCTGTTGACCACCATTGGTCTCTCGGCGAAGAACGCCATCCTGATCGTCGAATTCGCCAAGGATTTGATGGAGAAGGAAGGCAAAGGGCTGGTCGAGTCGACGCTGGAAGCCTCACGTATGCGTCTGCGTCCGATTCTGATGACGTCGCTGGCGTTCATCCTCGGCGTACTGCCGCTGGCGATCAGCAGCGGTGCCGGCTCCGGCGCACAGAACGCCGTCGGTACCGGCGTAATGGGCGGGATGGTGACGGCCACCGCGCTGGCGATCTTCTTCGTGCCGGTGTTCTTCGTGGTGGTGCGCCGCCGTTTCAGCAAGAATAAGTCTGAGCTGGAACAGGGCCATCCGGTCGATCACCCTCACTGATAGTTTCTCTCTGCTAAAAGGCCGCGCAAGCGGCCTTTTTTATTGCGCACTCCCCTGCCCGCACGTTCCATGACAAACCCGCACCGGACGCGTGGTTGCAATCCCGCGACGCGAGGTTCATAATATTGTTATATTATAACATTACATGAGAGCGCTATTATGAAACCAAACATTCATCCGCACTACCGTCCTGTGGTGTTCCACGACACCACCGTCGACGAATACTTCAAAGTCGGCTCAACGATTCAGACCGATCGTACCATCCAGTTTGAGGGCGAAGAGCTGCCGTACGTCACGCTTGATGTGTCGTCGAAGTCGCACGTTTACTACACCGGTAAACAGAAAGAGTTTGCCAAAGAGGGCAGCGCCGCACGCTTCAACAAGCGTTTTGGCAGCTTCCTGACGCGCAGCAAATAACCGGAGCTCAGCCACATGCAAGTTGTCAGTTCATTGCGGTCTGCCAAGACCCGTCACAAAGATTGCAAAGTCGTGCGGCGTAAAGGTCGTATTTATGTGATTTGCAAAACCAACCCGCGCTTTAAGGCGGTGCAGGGAAGAAAGAAAAAACGTTAGGAAAGTGTCGTGATAATTGGCCGGGATGCTCCCCGGCCTTTTTTTTACTTCATGCTGTGCAGCAGAGTTTCCACGTTGTGCTTAAACGCCGCCTCATAGGTGGGCGCCGGCCCGCTGGCCGCTGACAGCGCTTCCGGATAGAGCTCGCCACCGGGTTGCGCACCGGTTTCACTGGCGATCTGTTTCACCAGACGCGGATCGGTCTGATTCTCCATAAAGTAGGTGGTGATGTGCTCGGCCCGGAGCTGTTTGATGATAGCGGCGACATCGCTGGCGCTGGCTTCCGCTTCGGTTGAGAAGCCCACCGGCGCGAGGAATGTCACGCCGTAGCGCTGGCCGAAATAGCCAAAGGCATCATGGCTGGTGAGTACCTTGCGTTTACTTTGCGCCACGCCGGCAAATTCACTTTTGGCCCAGCTATCCAGCTTCTGCAACTGCTGAATATAGCGTTCACCGCTGTGACGGATGTCGGCGGCATCGTCCGGATCGGCTTTGATCAGCGCGTTCATCACGTTGGTGGCGTAGATCACGCCGTTGTGCATGCTGTTCCACGCGTGTGGATCGGTGATGGTTTTGCCATCCTCCTCCATTTTGCGCGTATTGACGCCGTTCGAGGCAACCACCACCGTGCCCTTATAGCCGGACGCGCTAATCAGCCGGTCCATCCAGCCTTCCATGCCCAGCCCGCTGACGAACACCACATCGGCCTGCGCCAGCGCCTGACTATCCTGCGGCGTCGGCTCAAAGGTGTGCGGATCGCCATCCGGCCCCACCAGCGATTTCACCTTAACGTGATCGCCGCCGACCTGTTTAACGATGTCAGCCAGCACGGTAAAACTGGCTACGGCATCAACGGTTTTTGCCAGCGTCAGCGGGCTAATCAGCATCGCGCCAATCGCCAGACTCAACGGTAATTTCTTCATACCTATCCCCTTGTCATCTTATTATCGACGGCGCAGCAGGCCGCCACATGGTCCTGTCAACACAGACAGCAAAAACAGTACGGCCGCACTCAGTACCACCGCCGGTCCGGCAGGCAGGGCATAGTGCCATGAGAGCAACAGGCCGATAAAGGCGGCGATCAGCGCCAGCAGCATGGCAATCGCCAGCATGCGCGTAAGGTGGCGGCTCCAGAAGCGCGCGCTGGTGGCGGGCAGCATCATCAGCCCAACGGACATCAGCGTGCCGAGCACCTGAAAACCCGCCACCAGATTCAGCACCACCAGCGTGAGGAAAATGCCGTGCACCAGCGGTGCGCTCCATTTTCCCTGCGCACGCAGAAAATCAGGATCAAAGGCATCAATGACCAGCGGCCGGAAGATCACGGCCAGCATCAGAAGGGTGAACGCGGCGATACTGCCAACCAGCACAATCGCGCCGTTGTCCACCGCCAGCAGCGAGCCGAACAACACGTGCAGCAGATCGACACTGGAACCGCGCAGTGATACCAGCGTGACGCCGAGCGCCAGCGAACCCAGATAGAAGCCGGAAAAGCTGGCATCCTCCTTCAGATGGGTGTAACGGCTGACCGCACCGGACAGCAGCGCCACCGCCAGCCCGGCAATCAGGCCGCCAATGCCCATCGCCACCAGCGACAGGCCGGACACCAGATAGCCGATGGCGGCGCCCGGCAGTACCGCATGGGACAGCGCATCGCCCACCAGGCTCATACGGCGCAGCGAGAGAAAGACGCCGAGCGGCGTCGCACTGATCGCCAGCGCCATGCAGGCCACCAGCGCCCGGCGCATAAAACCAAACTCAATAAACGGCTGGAGTAACGTCATGACGCCACCCGACACAGCCGCGGTTGCTGCGCACTGTCACGCTCATCCAGCGACAGCACGTCACGAAAATGGCGCGCCACCAGCAGCTTGTCGTGCAGCACCACCAGCAGCGTGGTGCCCGCTCGCTGCTGCTGTTCGAGAATCGACATCAGTAAGGTTATTGTCGGCGTATCAATGCCGTTAAAGGGTTCGTCCAGCAGCCAGAGCTGACTGCGCTGGAGCATCAGGCGCGCAAACAGCACGCGTTGCAACTGCCCGCCGGAAAGCATCGCGGGCTGCGCAGTGGCGAAATCGCGCATCTGCACCGCCTCCAGCGCGGCATCAATCTCCTGGCGCAGCGCACGCGTGATGCCCCCGAACCAGCCGCAGCGCGGCCAGCAGCCCATTGCCACCAGCTCATAGACGGTGAGCGGGAAGCGGGTGTCCAGCTCGCTGCGCTGCGGCAACCAGCCCAGCGCTTTTCGCGGCAGCTGCAGTTCACAGCGTCCCGCCACCGGCGGCAGCAGTCCGGCGATAGTTTTGAGCAAGGTTGATTTGCCCGTTCCGTTGGCCCCGATCAGTGCCGTCATACTGCCGGCCGCCAGTTCGCCATTCACCACCGGCGTCACCGCCCTGCCCTGATAGCCGCCCTGCAGACGATGAAAACGCATCATTGGTGCAGGCCCCAGACGATGGCTAAAGCCAGCAGGCTACTCAGTAGTAGCGCTACCAGCAGGCGCCCGCCGAGCGAGAGAAGTAATCCACTGTGATTCATGATAGGCAACCAAAATGTTATAACATAACAACATACTACCTGATGGCCTCATCGCGACGCGCGGAAGAAAGTGTTTCAAAAGTTGATCAGTGGCGATACGCCTGGGCGATTTGTGCCATCAAGCCAGCGCCCATCGCAGCAATCGCCCTTTCTGTTTACCAATGGCTTGCAATGTTAGGGCTGAAAGCCAATGATAGAACTCTCCTTGCTTTTTACGGGATGCAGAATGCAGTCTATTATTCATAGTGATATTGATGTGAATGAGGATGATTGCGGCAAGTTACGCCAGATTATCCAGGGGAATATTCTCAAAATAGCCCAGGACCTTGCCGGCGATTTACAGTGGTATTCTCAAAACGCGCAATTAGTTCCGGACAGTTTTACCATTATTTCCATTCAGCCCGTCGGCCACAAACGATTTAAAATGCTTTACGATTTCACGTGGGATTTATTTAATCCCTGCCTTGATTTAAATGAAACCTTTACCCAACGTGAAGAAGTTATGTTCCAGACAACGCCCGGTGCACTGGTGTTTGAGGTGATAGACAATACCCGCCCGTCACCGTGCGACGAATTGTAATATTTAGTAATTGGGTGAGCAAAACTAATGATTGTGGATTATATTTAAAAGGTCGCTGAATTCTTTTTATTCGTGATCGCTCCCTGGTAGCTTTTCCAAATCTCGCCGCGTCGCGGTAACTGTGCTCGCTATGGAGGGGAAAAAGATGGACGAATACTCACCGAAACGGCATGATATTGCCCAGCTTAAATTTCTGTGTGAGAACCTGTTTGACGAAAGTATGGCGACGCTAACCGACAGCCATCACGGCTGGGTTAATGATCCCACTTCGCCAGGCAATTTACAGCTCAACGATTTGATTGAGCATATCGCCTCTTTCACGATGAATTACAAAATTAAGCATGTTGAAGATGAAGCGCTGATTACGCAAATCGATGAATATCTTGATGATACCTTTATGCTGTTTAGCAGCTATGGAATCAATACCCAGGATCTTCAACGGTGGCAACGTTCAGCAAAACGCTTATTTAATCTGTTTGCCGAAGAGTGCGCTTATCTCCAGCAACCCAGCCATTCCTTTTAGCATCAGAGTGAGACCGGTTTATTTATGAGCAACCCAGCCTTAACCAAAACAGACTATTTGATGCGACTGCGTCGTTGTCGCTCAATTGACACCCTTGAACGGGTGATTGAAAAGAACAAGTATGAATTACCCGATGATGAGTTAGCGGTATTTTACTCCGCAGCCGATCACCGTCTGGCCGAGCTGACCATGAACAAGCTCTATGACAAAGTGCCCGGATCTGTCTGGAAGTACGTCCGCTAAGTTTTCTCCCCGCAGGTCGTTTCGTTACTCACCTTTATTTCCACGGATGACAGGCAGGCAAAGGAGTGCCGATACGGTGCTGTGCCGCATTGCGCGCAGGGTTTTTGCATGAGCAGAAATGGTGGAGGCCCTGCCAGCTACATCCCGGCACACGCGTCGCCTGCTGCGGCTGCTTCCTTCCGGACCTGACCGAGTTCACAAGTTAGCGTTGCGGGAGAACCAACAGGGCCCCCATTGACGAGCTCTCATGTTGAGAGCGCTGGCATTATCGGGGAAGCCCCTGGCAATTGCAAGCGCAGGCCGGGCAACCGTTGGTTTCTTGAACAGGCCGGCGGCAAAACCCTGCAGATAGCCGCAACCGCATGCTAAAGTGGCGCTTTTCCCGCAGACGAGGTGCGTCAGTGAGTGAACAGAGCAATTTTTCCGAGCGCGTCTGGCAAATTGTTGCCGCTATTCCTGCCGGTAAAGTGACGACCTACGGCGATGTCGCGCTGCTGGCCGGTTCACCGCGCGCCGCACGTCAGGTGGGCGGCGTGCTGCGGCGCCTGCCGCCAGGCAGTAAACTGCCGTGGTTCCGCGTGATTAATCGTCATGGTCGTATTTCGCTGCAGGGTGATGATCTTTTTCGTCAGCGCGATGCGCTGGAAGCCGAAGGTATTGAAGTGAGTGATGCGGGAGAAATTGAACTGGCGAAGTATCGCTGGGAGTATTAATGCTGACAGGCCGCACTCCCTTTAAGGCGCGGGAATGGCACTGCAGAAAGTAAAGCGTCACACGCCAGGGATGGCGTGTGCCGAGCGATCAGGGACGAGACAGCGCCTTTACTTTCTGCAGTGCCATTCTGGCGCAGCTTCCGTAACGCGCTGTCTCCCGTTTCAACTTACAGACTGGTTGGTGCCGGCACGGAGGCTGACGGCGTAACCTGAGTTGGCGACGTCGAAGGCACGGTGGTAGCAGCGCCCGGCTGGGTTGGCATCGCCATATTGGTCACCGGTACCAGCAGCAGTTCCGCTTTCGTTCCACCCTGATTAATCACCGGTTTCACCGTATCGGTGATAAACGCCAGCTTGCCGTCGATGGTGATCGCTGCGCTCAGCAAAATGCGCGCGTTCGGCTGGATATCAGCCGGGTTAAAGGGCAGCACAAACTGGAACGGTGCCTGTTTGCCCTCGGTGCGAACCACACGCTGTGACAGCACTTTAGACGGCGCGTCCGCCAGTGACGCATCGGCCAGCGTCACGGTCAGCACCGCATCCGGCGGCAGCGCAATACGCTGGCGAATATAGACGGAACCGCTTACGTTCGGCTGGGCAATCGCCGACGGCTGCCCGGCCACGCTGGCGCCTAAAGTTGGCGTCGGCACGGGTTTACTGTGATCGGCACAGCCTGTGATTGCCACCGCCAGTGTCATACCGCTAATTACATGCCAGAGTTTCATCGATGTCGTCTCCTTATGAACACTATGATTGTCGGCGGTAAATTTATTGGCTGGGTTTTCAACCGCCGATTGCTGTTAATTCTGGCACAAAAATCCGCTTTGCGCCTGAAGCCCCGCCATGCTGCTGAAAACCGGGTAAAAGCGTTGCGCAAACTGGTCGGATCTTTCACACTGACGCCATTGGCATCACTGAGGAATCCGTTATGAGCCAGGCACTGCACAACCTGCTTAATTTATTGAATCTGGAAAAACTGGAAGAAGGACTGTTTCGCGGCCAGAGTGAAGATCTCGGCCTGCGCCAGGTGTTTGGCGGCCAGGTGGTGGGACAGGCGCTGTATGCGGCAAAACAAACCGTGCCGGAAGCCCGTATCATCCACTCCTTCCACAGCTACTTTCTGCGCCCGGGCGACAGCCAGAAAGCCATTATTTACGATGTGGAAACCCTGCGCGACGGCAAAAGCTTCAGCGCCCGCCGCGTCAGCGCCGTACAAAACGGTCAGCCGATCTTCTACATGACCGCCTCCTTTCAGGCACCGGAAGATGGCTTCGAACATCAGAACAGCATGCCGCAGGTGCCGGGACCTGATAACCTGCCCTCCGAGCAGGATCTCGCCCACCGACTGGCTGCGCACCTGCCGCTCAAGCTGAAAGAAAAATTCCTCGCCGAGCGCCCGCTGGATATCCGTCCGGTGCAGATCCACAATCCGCTGAAAGGCCACGTTGATGAGCCGCTGCGCCAGGTCTGGGTGCGTGCCAATGGCCAGCTGCCGGACGATCGCCGCATTCATCAATATCTGCTGGGCTACGCTTCCGATCTCAACTTTCTGCCAGTCGCGCTGCAGCCGCATGGCAAAGGCTTCCTTGAGCCGGATATGCAGGTGGCGACGATTGACCACTCCATGTGGTTCCACCGTCCATTCGATCTCTCGGAGTGGCTCCTGTACAGCGTGGTAAGCACTTCAGCGTCCGGCGCGCGCGGCTTCGTGCGCGGTGAGTTCTTCAGCCAGGACGGCACGCTGGTGGCGACGACGGTGCAGGAAGGGGTGATGCGTCAGCGCGAAGCATAAAAAAAGGGGCGATTATCTCGCCCCTTTCTCATCATTATAGTTATAGCGCACTGCTCTTCTGCCAGCCGGCACTTACTGGTTGTAAGCGTTCTCGCCGTGGCTGTTCACATCCAGACCTTCACGTTCCTGTTCTTCCGGTACGCGCAGGCCAACAATCATATCTGCCAGCTTGAAGCCGATGAAGGCAACCACGCCAGACCAGACGATGGTCAGGCCACAGCTGAACAGCTGAACCCAAACCTGATGGCCCATAGTCACGCCTTCTGCGTAGCCCACGCCGCCCAGTGACGAGGAGGCAAACACGCCGGTCAGGACACAACCGAGGATGCCGCACACGCCGTGCACACCAAATACATCGCACGGGTCATCCACGCGCAGCCATTTCTTCAGCGTGGTCACACCCCAGATACCTGCCAGGCCACCGGCCAGACCGATAATCAGTGCGCCGCCGACGCCGACATAACCACAGGCTGGCGTGATGGCAACCAGACCGGCGATGAAGCCAGAAGACGCACCCAGCAGTGAAGGCTTACCGCGCAGCGCCCACTCACCGAACACCCACGACAGCACGGCACCCGCAGTGGCCACCACGGTATTCAGGAAGGCCAGCGCCGCGATTTCGTTAGCGGAAGACGCAGAGCCGGCGTTGAAACCGAACCAGCCAACGTACAGAATCGCGGTACCGGTAAACACCATCGGCAGGTTATGCGGCTTGAACGCTTCTTTACCGAAGCCAGCACGCTTGCCTACCAGGTAAGCACCAACCAGACCGGCAACGGCGGCGTTGATGTGCACCACGGTACCGCCAGCGAAGTCCAGCGCGCCATCCTGTGCCAGGAAGCCGCCAGCCCACACCATATGTGCGATAGGCAGATAGGCCAGCGTCAGCCACACCAGTACGAAAATCAGTACCGCCGAGAAGCGAATACGCTCAGCCAGCGAACCAACAATCAGCCCCACGGTAATACAGGCAAAGGAAGCCTGGAACGCCACGTGAATGTACTGATAGAAGCTGCCCATCACCGCTTTCAGCTCGATATTTTTCAGCATTGCCCACTGGAAGTTACCGAAGAAGGCGTTGCCTTCGCTGAACGCCAGCGAGTAGCCGTAGACGATCCACAGTACGCATACTAACGCGAACGTCACCGCGACCTGAGTCAGCATCGACAGCACGTTTTTGCCGCGAATCAGGCCGCCGTAAAACAGGGCAATGCCGGGAATTGTCATGAACAGTACCAGCGCGGTACAAATCATCATAAACGCGTTATCGGCTTTATCCGCTACGGCAGGCGCAGCTGCCATCGCAAGAGACGGTAACAGCGCCAGGCTGGTGAGGCCCAACTTAGTCATTACTTTATTCATTTCTTTCCATCCCATCACAATTCAGAGCCCCAGTTACAGTGCTGCTTCGTCGGTCTCGCCGGTACGAATACGAATCACGCGCTGCAGTTCCGCGACGAAAATTTTGCCGTCGCCAATTTTGCCGGTGTACGCGGCTTTGCTGATCACATCCACCACTTCATCCAGCTGATCGTCCGCAATCGCAATATCGATTTTTACTTTTGGCAGGAAGTTAACGCTGTACTCGGCACCGCGGTACAGTTCTGCATGGCCTTTCTGACGACCGAAGCCTTTCACTTCGGTCACGGTCAGGCCCTGAATGCCAATGGAGGATAAGGCTTCACGCACGTCCTCCAGCTTAAATGGTTTGATTACCACGGTAACCAGCTTCATACGTTCCCCTCCGGATATAAAAATAGGTGAGTCTTCGCGGACACGCAGAGAGTTAAGCAAAGGCTGTGCCACAAATGGCAAAAGTAGGCGCTAAGGCTGCCGGGCGCAGAGTATCGCGCTCCGGTATGGCGTAACGGGCAAGGTTTTCATGCGGAAAAACAGAAAGGTGGGACTTTACTGCACTCCTTTGGTGCTTGCGGCCTCAAAGGAGTGCATCAATACAGAACATTCCGATAAATCTGCGCAAAAAAGGTGCAAATCACCCCTCTGCCGTTGCGGGTATGCCCGCCGCGAGTTCATCGCCAGCCTGCTGCAGCTGGTACATCTGCCAGTAACGGCCCTGCTGCGCCAGCAGTTCGGTGTGTGTGCCGCGTTCGACTACCTGACCACGGTGCAGCACCAGAATCTGATCCGCTTCGGTGATGGTGGAAAGACGGTGAGCAATCACCACCAGCGTGCTGTGCTGGCGCAGCGTGCGCAGCGCCTGCTGAATCGCCTGCTCGGTGCCTGAGTCGATATTGGCAGTGGCCTCATCGAGGATCAGAATCTGCGGCAGCGACACCAGCACGCGTGCCAGCGCCAGCAGCTGCTTCTGCCCGACCGACAGCGTGTTCCCCTGCTCACCGAGCCGGGTATGAATACCGTCGCGCATCGCGCGGGCCAGCGGTGCCAGCTGCACCTTCTCCAGCGCGCGCCACACGTCCTCTTCGCTGATATCGCGTCCCAAACGCACGTTGGCCAGCAGCGTATCGGCCAGTACCACCGGATCCTGTTGCACCATCGCCACGCTGCTGCGCAGCGCATCGTGCGTCAGCTGGCGCAGCGGGCGGCCATCCAGTTCTATACTGCCGCGTGTCACCGGATAGTAGCCCATCAGCAGATTGGCTAAGGTGCTTTTGCCGCTGCCGGTATGGCCGACAAGTGCCACGAAGCCGCGCGCCGGCACTTCGAGGTTGATATGGCTGAGCACGTCGCGGTTGTCGCGGTAGGCAAAGCTGACATCGCGCAGGGTGATACGCCCGGAAGCCAGCGGCTGAGCGTCACTGCCGTAGCCCTGCTGCGCCGCATCCATCAGTTCAAAAATACGCTCGCCTGACACCACCGCCTGCTGCAGCATTGACTGCTGCGTGGTGAGCTCGATCAGTGGCTCGTTAAGGCGGCCAAGGTAAGTGATAAAAGCGTAAAGCACGCCAACCTCAAACACACCCGGCGTGGCAAAGCTGAACAGCATTAGCAGACCGCACAAAATCAGTGCAGAAAACAGGCTGAGCAGCGGACGCAGCAGAAAGCCGTCCAGCCGCAGCGTCTCCATCCGCGCCAGATAGTGTGAACGGCTGGCTTCGCCCATGCGCTCGCCAAAGCGCGCCTGCTGGCGAAACTGCTGGATCACACTCATGCCGTTAATCACTTCGTTGAAGCCATTATTGATTTCGGCCAGATAGCTACGTACGCGGCGCGCAATCGGCGTGCTGTAGCGCTGATAGATCAGCATCACCGTTAACACCAGCGGGAAAATCACCAGCGCCACCAGCGCCATACGCCAGTCGAGTGCAAACATCGCCACCAGCATCGCGCCAATCAGCGCAGCGCTGCGCAGCACAGTGGCCACCACCGTAACGTAAAGATCTTTGATCACTTCGGTGTCGTTGGTGACGCGCGAAATAATCTGCCCTACCGGCTGGGTATCGAAGGCACTGAGCGGCTGGCGCAGCGCCGCATTCATCACGTCGACGCGCAGCTGCTGCACAACGCCAATCGCCGCGCGGTTAAACAGCAGCGCCTGGAAATAGTGCAGACCCGCTGCCAGCAGCTGTAGCAGCACAAAGCCCACCAGCAGCCCGGCCACGATGCCCCACGGCATCTGGTGTTTTGCCACCAGGTTATCGATAAAATAGCTCACCAGCACCGGACCGGTGACTTCGGCAGCAGCAGCGATCCACAGCATGCCGACGGCCAGCCACAGCGATTTGCGCCACGGTTTACCGTAAGCCAGCAGGCGTTTCAGCGTTGGCCATAAGCGTTGCGATTTAGCCATGGTCGGCTCCCTGTTCTGACTCGTCCTCATCCAGCGCGGCTTCCAGCTGCTGATAGCGATACATATCGCGATACCAGCCCGGCTGCGCCGCCAGCGTATCGTGATCGCCGCGCTGTGCCACTGCGCCCTGCTGCAATACCAGAATCTCGCTGGCTTCGGTCAGCGCCGACAGCCGATGCGCGCTGATGATCAGCGTGCGCCCTTTGCCCCACAGGCGCAGATTATGCAGGATTTCATGTTCGGTACGGCCATCAACCGCCGACAGCGCATCGTCGAGGATCAGAATCTCCGCGTTGAGCAACAGCGCACGCGCAATGGCGATGCGCTGTTTCTGCCCGCCAGAGAGCATGACACCGCGCTCGCCCACTTCGGTCGCGTACCCCTGTGGCAGACGCAGAATGTCATCGTGCACGCAGGCCATCTGCGCCACGCGCTCAATCTCTTCCTGCGTTGCCTCCGGGCGGCCCAGCGCCAGGTTATTCGCAACGGTATCGGAAAACAGGAACGGCGTCTGACTGACCACCGCCAGCCGGCTGCGCCAGCTGTCCAGCCGCAGCTGCGGCAGCGGAATGGCGTGATAGCAAATCTCGCCCTGATCGATATCAAAATGGCGCTGAATCAGGCTCAGCAGCGTGCTTTTGCCGCAGCCGGTAGGCCCGCACAGCCCAAGCATCTGCCCGGGCTGTAGCTGGAAATGCACGTCGCTCAGCACCGGCGCGCTGCTCGCCGGATAGTGGAAGGCGCGGATCGCCACCTGCAGCACGCCCGCTTCCACCGGCAGTGGCTGCTGACCATCCTCAACCGCAGGCGCTTCCGCCAGCAGCGCGCCAATACGGCTCCACGCGGCGCTGCCGCGCTCGACGATGTTAATCATCCACGCCAGCGCCAGCATCGGCCAAATCATCAGCCCTAAATACATGACGAAGCTGGTGAGCTGCCCGAGCGTTAGTGAACCGTGCCACACCATCCAGCCGCCACCGCCAATCGCCAGCAGATTCGAAAAGCCCACGGCAATATAAATGATGGGATCGAAGCGCGCATCGACGCGCGCCACGTGCAGATTTTTGCGGCCGGTGTCGCTGGCGATATCGGCAAACTGGCTCGACTGATGATCTTCCAGGCCAAAGGCTTTGATCATGCGGATGCTGGTCAGACTCTCCTGCGTTTGATCGTTCAGGCTGGAGAACGCCGCCTGCGCCACTTTGAAGCGCTGGTGCAGGCGCGCGCCGTCTTTCTGGATCACCAGCGCCATAATCGGCATGGGAATCAGCGCCAGCAGCGTCAGCTCCCAGCTAATCTGCACGCTCATTACCGCCAGCACGACCAGCCCCATCACCAGCGAATCCACCAGCGTCAGCACCCCTTCACCCGCGGCAAACACCACGCGATCGACATCGTTGGTCGCGCGCGCGATCAGATCGCCGGTACGGTGGCGCAGGTAAAACGCCGGATGCTGGCGGCTAAGCTGGCGGTAAAAGTCTTCGCGCAGCTCTACCGCCAGCTGGTAAGAGGCGCCGAACAGCAGCACACGCCAGACGTAGCGCAGCAAATAGACAATCACTGCGGTCACCAGCATCACGCCGATCCACAGAAAAATTTCGCCGCGCGTCAGGCTGTGCTGGGTCACGCCGTCGACAATCACGCCGACCAGATGCGGAGGCAGCAGCTGCAGCAGCGCAATGATAATCAGCAAGCTGATGGCGCCCAGATAGCGCCGCCACTCGCGCAAAAAATACCAACTTAACTGGCTGAATAATCGCACAAAACAATCTCTTGTGATGCCCGTTCAGGGCGCTACCGGCAAGGCGGTGGTGTATTTAATCTCTTCCATAGCAAAGCTGGAGGTGACGTCAATCAGCCCCGGCACGCCGTTAACCAGACGCTTGTAAAACGCGTCGTAGCTCTTCATATCGGCCACCTGAATGCGCAGCAGGTAGTCGTACTCGCCCGCCATGCGGTAAAAGGCCATCACTTCCGGCATCTGCTGTACCACCGCGACAAATTGCTGAAACCAGTCGCTGCTGTGCTGCTGGGTTTTGATCAGCATAAAGGCGGTGAGCGACAGGCCGAGCTTTTCACCATCCAGCAACGCGACGCGCGCCCGAATAATGCCATCATCTTCCAGCTTTTTCAGGCGTTTCCAGCACGGCGTGGTGGTGAGATTCACCGCATCGGCCAGCGCCTGCAGCGACAGCGTGCAGTCTTTTTGCAGCAGCGCCAGCAGTGTGCGGTCAGTTTTATCTAGCATTCGCCACCTCAGGAGAAAAATTTTCTCTTATTTGCCAATTATAACCAACTTTTAGCAACCTCTTTTTCCTGCCAGTGCCTTACACTGAGCGCAATCTCGCTGCCGGAATCGCACCATGCAAACGCCCTGGGTTCGCCACGCTATCAATGAAATTAACGCCGACTTTCAGCGCTCCGCTGATACGCACCTGATCCGTTTTACGCTGGACGATTTCCCCGGCATTCGCTTTTATCTTAAGGATGAAAGCACCCATCCAAGCGGCAGCCTGAAACATCGCCTGGCGCGTTCGCTGTTTCTCTATGGTCTGGCCAATGGCTGGATTGGAGAAAACACGCCGATCATCGAAGCCTCCTCCGGCAGCACTGCGGTGTCGGAAGCCTATTTTGCCCGTCTGCTCGGCCTGCCGTTTATCGCCGTGATGCCAGCCAGTACCGCACGGCGCAAAATCGAGCTGATCCGCTTTTACGGCGGGGAGTGCCACTTCGTCGCCGATCCGTGCCAGCTGTACAGCGAATCCGAGCGTCTGGCGCGTGAACTCAACGGCCATTTTATGGATCAGTTTACCTACGCCGAACGCGCCACCGACTGGCGCGGCAACAATAATATTGCCGAAAGCATTTTCCGCCAGATGGCGCATGAACCCTTCCCGGTGCCGCACACCCTGATCATGAGCGCCGGCACCGGCGGCACCTCGGCTACGCTGGGGCGCTACATCCGCTATCAGGGCCACGACACGCGCCTGCTGGTGGTCGATCCGCAGCACTCGGTGTTTTTCGATTACTGGCACAGCCGCGATCGCACGCTGCGCAGCGAGCGCGGCAGCCTGATTGAGGGGATTGGTCGCCCGCGCGTTGAGCCGTCGTTTTTACCGGATGTGATTGACGAAATGATGAAAGTGCCCGATGGCGCCACCGTGGCGGCGATGTTAAGGCTGGAGCAGATTCTCGGCCGGCGTCCGGGTGCCTCTACCGGCACCAATTTCTGGGGCATGCTGCAGGTGGCAAAACGGCTGCGCGCGCAGGGGCAGTCCGCCGCGCTGGTCACGCTGCTGTGTGACAGCGGCGAGCGCTATCCGGATACCTATTACAATCCGCAGTGGGTCGCTGAGCAGATCGGCGATATTCAGGCGTGGCAGCGCGAGCTGCAATAAAAAACCGGACATCCTGTCCGGTTCACTGTAAGCCTCAGCATTCGGGGGAATAATCGAGGTGTGGTGTGTTCATCCAGTGATTTAAGTAGTGAGACACCGCCTGTGTCTCGCAATGGCCAATAATCGGTAAATGGGGCAGCGAGGTTTTGAGCTGATGCATGGCGTTGCCCATGATAAAACCACGCCCGACGCGCTCAAGCATTTCGCGGTCGTTCATCGCATCGCCAAATGCCATGCAATCCGCCAGCGACAGAGACAGATGCTGGCACAGCCGCGCCAGCGCGGCGCCTTTGTGGCAATCCAACGGTAAAACTTCCAGACACTCCCTGGCGGAGAAGCACAGGCTGGCGCGATCGCCGAGCGCCTGTTGCAGTTCAATCTTCAGCGCCAGCAGCATCTCATACGGCGCGATAAAGCAGATCTTGGTGACTTCATGTGCCGGCATGCGGCGTAAATCACGCAGCTGATAGTGAAACCCGCTCATCGCGTGCGCTTCCAGCAATCCCGGGAGCGGTTTATCGGTAAACCAGCCTTCGTCATTAAAGATGTGGATCGATGCGGGAGTTTGCCAGTGACTGTGCAATACCTCTTCCGCCACCGACGGCGCTAAATCACAGCCGTACAGCTGCCTGCCCTCGGCATCGTGAATGCGCGTGCCGTTACCGGTGATCAGCCAGGCGGGCAAGGTGATCTGCTGGCGTACTGCCTGCATATCCAGCAGGTGACGCCCCGTGGCAAACGCCAGTGTAACGCCACGCTGGTGTAGGGCGTTGAGGCTCTGCAGCGTCTCCGCACCTAAACGGTGGGTAGGCAGCAGCAGTGTACCGTCCATATCAAATGCCGCGAGGCGGGCCATAGCAACTCTCCGGTCTGAATGAGGGGTTTACTATCGCCTGGTAATTACGGAACTAATAGTGAATACTTTCAAAAAACTGTTCCGGGTTTAATCATGCGACAGCTTCATCGGGTTAATCAGTTTCAGCGCCTGTGGCAGCTTAGCCAGGGCGAAGCGCAGCGCATCAGCGTTGCGGCCATGGCGCAGCACTGCTATTGCAGCGAGCGCCACGTGCGTACCCTGCTGCGGCAGTGGCAGCAGGCGGGCTGGCTGCAGTGGCACGGTGCGGCGGGACGCGGTAAACAGGGCGAACTGCGCTTTCTGCTCTCTCCCGAACAGCTGCGTCAGCAATTGCTCAGCCAGCAGCTGGCAGCCGGTGAAGCGGTACAGGCACTGCAGGTACTGGATGTCGCGCCTGAACGGCTGGTGAAAATGCTGCGCCCACTGATGGGCGGCCAGTGGCAGAATCAGGCGCCGGTGCTGCGCATTCCCTATTATCGCGCGATGGAAGCGCTGGATCCGCTGCAGCTCACCGGACGCGCCGAGCAGCATCTGGTACGCCAGATTTTCTCCGGCCTGACGCGCTTTAACGCGGATGATGTCGAGGGCGATCTGGCACATCACTGGCAGCACGATGCGCAGGGCCGCGAATGGTATTTCTGGCTGCGGCCACTGCTCAGCTGGCATAACGACGAACCGGTGCAGGCGGCACAGCTGGTCCAGCAGCTGCAACGAATCATGCAGACGCCGCAGGGCGGCCGTCTGCTGGCGGCGGTGGAACACATCGATGCACCACATCCGCTGGCGCTGCGTATCCGGTTGCGCACCAGCGATTACTGGCTGCCGCAGCGGCTGGCGCATCAGTTTTGCCTGCTGCCGCATCCGGAGCATGCCGATATCGGCAGCGGACCATGGCGCCTGACGCACTTTACCCGCGAGCTGGTGCGGCTGGAGAGCCATGCACGCTGGCACCATCAGCGTCCGCTGATTCAGGTGGTTGAATACTGGATTACGCCGCAGCTGTTCGAGCGCGGGCTGGGCACCAGCTGTCGCCATCCGGTGCAGATCGCCATTGGCGATCCCGACGAGCTGGACACGCTGCGGCCGGTGGATCGCAGCATCAGTCTCGGTTTCTGTTACCTGGCGCCGCGTTTCTCGGCTCGCTTCAGCCAGGCGCAGGCCAAAACGCTGCTCGCGCTGATTCAGCACAGCGGCGTCATTCAGCAGCTGCCGCTGGATGAAGGCTTAATTACACCAACCGCAGAGCTGCTGCCCGGCTGGCCGCTGCCCGCCCCGCACCGCCCGGAGGGCACACTGCCCGCAACGCTGACGCTGCATTATCACCTGCCCATCGAACTGCACGTCATGGCCCAGGCGCTGGTGCCGCTGCTGGCGGCACAGGGCTGTACCCTCACCTGCGTATTTCACGACGTCAAAAGCTGGCGCGACGACATCGATCTGAGTGACGCCGACATCATCATGGGCGACCGTCTGATTGGTGATGCGCCGCAGTTTACCCTGGTGAACTGGCTGGAAAATGATGCGGCCTGGCAACCGCTGCGTCCGGCGGTGCTGCAGGCACCGCTGCACGCTATCGCCCGTCAGGCCAGTCCGGCACTGCGCAGCGCCGCGATTCATCAGCTGTTTCAGCGGTTAATGCGCGACGGCCATCTGCTGCCGCTGTTTAACTATCGCTACCAGGTGTTTGCTCCACCAGGCGTCGAAGGTATTCAGCTTAACAGCATGGGCTGGTTCGATTTCACCCGCGCCTGGATCCCGCCGCCTGCCGCAGGCGGTGCTGTTCAGCCCGCGCCAGAGCCAGTACCATAGGCGCACTGATTTATGGGGAAGAAAACATGAAACGAGCCGTTGTCGTATTCAGTGGCGGACAAGACTCCACCACCTGTCTGATTCAGGCGCTGCAGCAGTATGATGAAGTGCACTGCGTGACCTTTGATTATGGTCAGCGCCATCGCGAAGAGATCAGCGTCGCCGCAGAGCTGGCGCACCAGCTGGGCGCGCGGGCGCACAAAGTGCTGGACGTAACGCTGCTCAATGAACTGGCGGTCAGCAGCCTGACGCGCGATAACATTCCGGTGCCGGCCTACAATCCACAGGCCAGCGGCCTGCCCAGCACCTTCGTGCCGGGACGTAACATCCTGTTTCTGACGCTGGCCTCAATTTATGCCTATCAGGTGGAAGCCGAAGCGGTGATCACCGGCGTATGTGAAACCGATTTTTCCGGCTACCCGGATTGCCGCGACGAGTTTGTCAAAGCGCTGAACAACGCCGTCAGCCTGGGCATGGCGCGCGACGTGCGTTTTGAAACGCCGCTGATGTGGCTGAATAAAGCGGAAACCTGGGCGCTGGCGGACTACTGGCAGCAGCTGCCGCTGGTCCGTTCGGAGACGCTGACCTGCTACAACGGCGTTAAAGGCGACGGCTGTGGTGAGTGCGCGGCCTGCCACCTGCGCGCGCGCGGTCTGGCCGATTACCAGGCCAATGCGGCCAGCGTGATGACGGCGATGAAACAGAAAAGCGGCCTGCGCTAATTGCGGCCGCGCTGCGGGCTGGCGTGCTTTCGGGGCATGCCAGCTCAGGAAGGCGCGGTCATCAATGCCGCCAGGCGTTCACGTAACTCCCCTGCCAGCGGCACGGTTTTTTGCGTGCGCAAATCGATGCAGACGAAAGTCAGCGCCGCGTCCGCCACCAGCGTGTTGTCTCCTGCCAGCACCACCCGCTGTAAAATAATGCCGCTTTTGCCGTTGAGCTGCGAGACCTCGCTCTCAATGTGCAGCACGTCGCCCAGCACCGCCGGACGACGATAGTTAATGTTGATATTCACCACCACAAACGCCAGCTGTTGCTCCAGCAGCCAGTGAAAGGCATCGGCATCTTCCAGCCACTGCCAGCGCGCCTCTTCCAGAAATTCCAGGTAGCGCGCATTGTTCACATGCTGATAGACGTCAAGATGATAGCCGCGCACTTTGATGGTGGTTTGCATGATTGCTCCTGTTCAGGCTGTGAATGACAACTGGTTGGACCTGTTGAGCATAGCACAGCCTGATGGGCCGCTTTAGCAATCCTTCAGAGTCGCGAGCCGCTTCACAATTTCAGCCGCGCACTGTTCCGCTCCACCAGCGCACTGCCAATACCCGGCACTTCTTTCAGCTGCTCAATGGCGCTGAAGGGCCCGTACTGCTCACGATAGCTGACAATCGCCTGCGCTTTTTTCAGTCCAATACCGTTCATGGCGGCGGCCAGCTGCTCGGCCGTGGCCTGATTGATGCTGACCTGTTCCGGCTGCGGCGTGGACACCTGCGTCGCCTGCGTTTCACTGGGGCTTTCCGCCGCCGCGAGTCCGCTGGTCCAGAGCGCGCCGCCCAGCGCCAGCGTGATGCAAAAGGCACGAAATGTTGATTTAACCATGCTGTGTTTCTCCTTGTGTTTGACAGCCACTGCAGGGTGGCACAAGCGAGAAACGCACTCAAAAGGCGATGATCAGAAATGGAAAAGGCCGCAGAAGCGGCCTTTCGGTATTGCAGCAGTTTACCTTTTTTTGTGAGGCTTACTGGTTTTGTGCGGCGGCGCCGTACTTAATCTTCGCCTCTTTACGCAGGTTTTCCAGCAGCGCTTCAAAGGCAATCTGCGCGTTGTTTTGCGTCACGCCTTTCACCATTTCGTCGATCTGCGCCTGCGGCATGTTGCCCGCGCTGACCTTATCCAGCGCGACCAGTACCACGTTGCCCTGCATATCTTCGCTGACACCCCACGACGGCTGGTTATCCGCTGGCTGTGGCAGGTTGAATGCGGCCTGTGCCACCGGATCCTGCGCGTTGCGATCGACGGTTTTGCTGGCGCTCAGCGTCAGGCCAGCCGCCTGCAGCGCGTCCTGTTTGCCCGCTTTCAGCTCGGTCAGCAATTTGTCTGCCTGCGCTTTGGCCTGCTGCGTCGCTTTGTCATGCTTCAGGCTGTCGGCAATCTGCGCTTTGACCTGATCCAGCGGTTTAACCGCTTCCGGTTTGTGCTCGCTGATGCGCAACACAAACGCCCGATCGCCATCGACGCTGATGATGTCAGAGTTGTTGCCCGGCGCGCCGTTCTGACCGGTCAGGCCACCGTTGAAGATCGCCTGTTTAACCGCATCGAAATCGAGATCGGCCGGCACGTTATCGCGGGTGATCCAGCCCGTTTCCACCACTTTCAGGCCAGATGCCTGTGCGGCGCCCGCCAGAGATTCGTTGTCGTTGCTGGCGGCTTCGCTCACCTTCTGCTGCATCTTATAGAAGGCGTCGACGGCTTTTTCCTGCTTCACTTTATCCGCCACCGCGTCGTGCACCTCCGCCAGCGGTTTAACCTGCTCTGGCTGGATATCGTCCAGACGCACCACCAGGAAACCGACTGAGGACTTGATCACGCCAGACAGCTGGCCTTTCTGCGTCAGGTTGGCGTTTTTCAGCTCATCCGGCGTGGTGTTCGGCTCCAGCCAGCCCATGTCGCCGCCTTTACGCGCAGAGATTGGGTCGATGGATTTGCTCTTCGCCAGCGTGGCGAAATCCTCGCCCTTTTTCAGCGCATCCAGCACCGCGTTGGCATCGGCTTCGGTTTTGGTCTGAATGATGCTGTAACGGTTGCGCTGCGGCTGTGAATAGTCGGCTTTGTGCTGATCGTACCAGCTCTGAATATCCGCTTCGCTGGCGTTCTCCTGCAGGCTGGCCGCATCCATTTTGATGTAGCTGACGCGGAACTGCTCAGGTGCCATAAAGCTGCTCTGATGCTGCTGGTAGTACTGATTGATTTCGTCGTCGCTGGCGGTTTGTTTCGCGGCCAGCGCATTAACGTCAATCACCGCCTGACGAATCTCACGCTGCTGCGAGACCAGATCCACCAGCTTGCTGGTTTCACCCTTCAGCATGAAGTCGGTATTGGCGATGGCGTTGATCAACTGCTGCGTCGCCAGCTGCTTGCGCAGCGCTTCGGCGTACTGATCGGCACTGAAGCCCATGCTGGCGATCAGGCCGTTGTATTTCGCGTTGTCGAACTTACCGTTGGTCTGGAAAGCCTGCTGATTGAAAATAGCCTGCTTCACCTGATCGTCGCTGATGCCAATGTGCAGATCTTTGATGTACTGATCGAGCAGCGCCTGATCGATCAACTGTGACAGCGCCTGCTGGCGCATCTGCTGCATGTAGCCGTCGTTGCTGGCCAGCTGCGAGAACTGGTCGCCCAGCATCTGCTGCTGACGGTTGCGCTCGTTGTTAAACGCCTGTTCCAGCTCACCGCGGCTAATTTCATGGCCGTTCACTTTGGCAGCGTAATCGCTGTTACCGCCAATCAGGTAGTTGCCCACCCCGGTCAGTACGAATGACAGGATGATCAATCCCAGAATGATCTTGAGCACGACATGGTTCGACGCCGCGCGTAAATTGTCCATCATGGTATGACAACACTCCGCTGTAGTGTGGATGTAAAGCTCTGACACGATGTCATCATCGTGCAGCTGCGGTTCAGGCTGGCAGCTGGCAACCATGCGGAGACTGAAGCCAGCGGCTAAAGTCGCGCATCAAGATAAAAAAAGGCACATCAAAAATGATGTGCCCGTATGTTACATGAGAACGCCTTTTTCGTCCTCAATCCATGGAAGAAAATGCTTCGATGGACAGGTCAGCGGTCATTAATTGACGGCGTCTTTCAGTGCTTTACCTGCACGGAAGCCCGGTACTTTACCAGCCGGGATGGTGATTTCTTTACCGGTTTGTGGGTTACGGCCGGTGCGGGCAGCACGCTCGCGTACAGAGAAGGTACCGAAACCGACCAGTGCCACTTCGTCACCGCCTTTCAGCGCGTCAGAAACGGAGCCCATGAATGCATCTAACACACGTCCCGCTGCCGCTTTAGAAATGTCAGCGTCTGCAGCAATTTTGTCGATCAACTGTGACTTATTCACTCTCTTCATCCCCTCTTTTATTATTCACTCGCACCCGCGCTTCCCGCCCGGTGCGAACGCGCAGCCAGTTATATCAAGCCTGTAGAGCTGAAACAACGGTATTCATCTTAATCGTTGATCCAGCAGCCCCCTAAATTAGCGGCACAAAAAAAAGCTGGCAAGCCCGATTTGGCCTGCCAGCTTCGCTTTTTAGCGCTTTTTGTCGCTAATCACTATTTTGCCGTGGCAACCTGCATCCCGTACGGGGCATTTTCCAGCGCCAGGCTCAGCACTTCTTCAATACGCTTCACCGGATGGATCGACAGATCGGCAATCACGTTCTGTGGAATCTCTTCCAGATCGCGCTTGTTTTCGTCCGGGATCAGCACGGTTTTGATGCCGCCGCGATGTGCCGCCAGCAGTTTCTCTTTCAGGCCACCAATCGGCAGTACCTGACCGCGCAGCGTGATCTCGCCGGTCATCGCCACGTCCGAACGCACCGGGTTACCGGTCAGACAGGAGACCAGTGCGGTACACATCGCGATACCGGCGCTCGGACCATCTTTCGGCGTCGCCCCTTCCGGTACGTGCACGTGGATGTCACGCTTCTCGTAGAAGTCGCCGTTGATGCCGAGTTTCTCCGCACGGGCGCGGACTACCGTCAGCGCCGCCTGGATTGACTCCTGCATCACCTCACCGAGTGAACCGGTGTAGGTCAGCTTGCCTTTGCCCGGCACGCAGGCGGTTTCGATGGTAAGCAGATCGCCGCCCACTTCGGTCCACGCCAGGCCGGTGACCTGACCAACACGATTTTCGCTGTCGGCACGGCCGTAGTCAAAGCGCTGCACGCCCAGGAAATCCTTGAGGTTTTCGCCGTTGATTTTGATGCTCTTTTTCGCTTTGTCCATCAGCAGCGCTTTCACCGCTTTACGGCACAGCTTGGAGAGTTCACGCTCCAGGCTACGCACGCCCGCTTCACGGGTGTAATAGCGGATAATGCCGATAATGGCGCTGTCGTCAACGCTGATCTCTTTCTCTTTCAGCGCATTACGCTCGATCTGCTTCGGCAGCAGGTGCTGCTTAGCGATGTTGAGCTTCTCATCTTCGGTGTAGCCGGAGAGACGAATCACTTCCATACGATCCAGCAGCGGAGCCGGAATGTTCATGGAGTTAGAGGTAGCCACAAACATCACATCTGACAGATCGTAATCCACTTCCAGATAGTGATCGTTGAACGCAATGTTCTGCTCCGGATCCAGTACCTCCAGCAGCGCTGAAGCCGGATCGCCGCGCATGTCGGATGACATTTTGTCGATCTCATCCAGCAGGAACAGCGGGTTTTTCACACCGACTTTGGCCATTTTCTGGATCAGTTTGCCCGGCATCGACCCGATATAGGTACGACGGTGGCCGCGGATTTCCGCTTCGTCACGCACGCCGCCGAGCGCCATACGCACATATTTACGGCCAGTGGCTTTGGCGATTGACTGTCCCAGCGAGGTTTTACCCACGCCCGGCGGTCCGACCAGACACAGAATCGGCCCTTTAATTTTGCTGACGCGACTCTGCACCGCAAGATACTCAAGGATACGGTCTTTCACGCGCTCCAGACCGTAATGGTCGGTATCCAGCGTCTCCTGCGCTTTCCGCAGGTCTTTTTTCACCTTGCTGCGCGCGTTCCACGGTACCTGCACCATCCAGTCGATGTAGCCGCGCACCACGGTGGCTTCCGCTGACATCGGTGACATCATTTTCAGCTTCTGCAGTTCAGCTTCGGCCTTATCACGCGCCTCAGCCGGCATTTTCGCCGCGTCGATTTTGCGTTTCAGCGCTTCGTATTCATCCGGCGCATCATCCATCTCGCCCAGCTCTTTCTGAATCGCTTTCATTTGCTCATTCAGATAGTACTCGCGCTGGCTTTTCTCCATCTGCTTTTTAACGCGGTTGCGAATACGCTTCTCAACCTGCAGCAGATCGATTTCCGATTCCATCATCGCCATGAGATATTCCAGACGCTCATTGATGTCGGACATCTCCAGCACTGACTGTTTGTCAGCCAGCTTAAGCGGCATGTGCGCCGCCACGGTGTCGGCGAGACGCGCCGCGTCGTCGATGCTGTTGAGTGAAGTCAGCACCTCCGGCGGGATTTTTTTGTTCAGCTTGATGTAGCCTTCAAACTGATTGATGGCGGTACGCACCAGCACTTCCTGCTCGCGCTCTTCAATTTCCGGCGAGATCAGGTATTCGGCCTGGGCAACAAAGTGGTCGCCATTGTCCGCTAAAGTGGTGATGTGTGCGCGCTGAAGACCTTCCACCAGCACCTTAACGGTGCCGTCTGGCAGTTTCAGCATCTGCAGTACGGAAGCAACGGTCCCTACCGCGAAGAGATCGTTAATACCAGGTTCATCCGTTGAAGCCTCTTTCTGGGCAACCAGCATGATCTTCTTGTCATGATCCATCGCCGCTTCGAGGCAACGAATCGATTTTTCCCGACCAACAAACAACGGAATTACCATGTGCGGATAAACCACCACGTCGCGCAACGGCAACACGGGGATTTCAATGCGTTCAGAACGCTCAGGATTCATAGAGCTCTCTCTTAGTTTAATGTCCGCCAGGTGATGGGAACCGCGTGATACAGGCTGTATGCAGTTAGACCCACAGGATTATGAGTATATGGGGATGCTTGCACGACATTCAATGTCACAGAGGTGAGAAAAATAAAAGGGGAAACATTTTCCCCTTTTTTAAGATAACAACGCGGTGTAATTGATTATTTATTCGCCAGAAGCCTGGGCTTCATGCTTACCGTAAATCAGCATCGGGTCAGATTGCCCCTCGATTACTGACTCATCGATCACCACTTTCTCTACGCCTTCCATTGATGGCAGGTCGTACATGGTTTCGAGCAGCGCCGCTTCTACGATAGAACGCAGACCACGTGCCCCGGTTTTACGCGAGTTGGCTTTTTTCGCAATCGCCGTCAGCGCTTCGTCACGGAACTCCAGCTCCACGCCTTCCAGGTTAAACAGCGCCTGATACTGCTTGGTCAGCGCGTTTTTCGGTTCACGCAGGATCTGGATCAGCGCTTCTTCGCTCAGCTCGTTGAGCGTCGCCACCACCGGCAGACGACCAATGAACTCCGGAATCAGACCAAATTTGATCAGATCTTCCGGCTCAACCTGTGACAGCAACTCGCCTTCGCTGGCTTTCTGCGATTTACCTTTGACGGTCGCGCCAAAGCCAATACCGGAGCCGGTTTCAACACGCTGTGAAATCACTTTATCAAGGCCGGCAAACGCACCGCCACAGATAAACAGGATTTTCGAGGTGTCGACCTGCAGAAACTCCTGCTGCGGATGCTTACGTCCACCCTGCGGCGGCACGGCAGCCACTGTGCCTTCAATCAGTTTCAGCAGCGCCTGCTGCACGCCTTCACCTGACACATCACGGGTGATAGACGGGTTGTCTGATTTACGGGAAATCTTATCGATTTCATCGATGTACACGATGCCGCGCTGCGCTTTCTGTACGTCGTAGTCGCACTTCTGCAGCAGTTTCTGGATGATGTTTTCCACATCCTCGCCCACGTAACCGGCTTCGGTCAGCGTGGTGGCATCCGCCATGGTGAAAGGCACATCCAGCAGGCGCGCCAGCGTTTCCGCCAGCAGGGTCTTACCGCTACCGGTTGGACCGATCAGCAGAATGTTACTTTTGCCCAGTTCAATCCCGTTGCTGGTGTCGCCGTTACGCAGACGTTTGTAGTGGTTGTACACCGCCACCGCCAGCACTTTTTTCGCCTTCTCCTGACCGATAACATAATCGTCAAGGTGATGGCGGATCTCATGCGGCGTCGGGAGCGCGCTGCGCTCGCGGTGCGGGGCCACTTCTTTAATCTCTTCGCGAATGATGTCGTTACACAGATCGACACACTCGTCGCAAATATACACTGACGGCCCGGCAATCAGCTTACGGACTTCATGCTGGCTTTTGCCGCAGAAAGAGCAGTACAGCAACTTACCTGAACCGTCTTTGCGCTTATCTGTCATCAGCTAACCTCTTTTCGTTCTCAGACCTAATTGGTGTACGGCAATGGCCGCACAGCAACGGCCGATATGCATGCAACTCACCTGTCTGCACCCGTTAACTATAGCGTAAGGGGCAGACAGATGTGTCTTATTGGCGATGCGTCAGGATGGAGTCGACCAGGCCATACTCTACCGCTTCGCTGGCAGAGAGGAAACGATCGCGCTCGGTGTCGCGTTCAATCTGCTCCAGCGATTTGCCGGTATGTTCCGCCATAAGCTCATTCATACGCTGCTTCACTTTCAGGATTTCACGCGCATGGATCTCAATATCCGTCGCCTGGCCCTGATAGCCGCCCAGCGGCTGGTGAATCATCACGCGTGAGTTTGGCAGACAGAAGCGCTTGCCTTTGGTCCCCGCCGTCAGCAGGAATGCGCCCATCGAACAGGCCTGGCCCATACAGATGGTGCTCACGTCCGGCTTGATGAACTTCATTGTGTCATAAATCGACATACCGGCGGTAATCACACCACCTGGCGAGTTAATGTAGAGGTAAATGTCTTTTTCAGGATTCTCAGCTTCCAGAAACAGCATCTGCGCCACAATCAGGTTCGCCATGTGATCCTCAACCTGACCGGTCAGGAAGATCACGCGCTCTTTAAGCAGGCGGGAGTAGATGTCGTAAGAACGCTCGCCGCGCGAGGTTTGTTCGACCACCATTGGCACCAGCGCATTGGTTGGTGCAGTAAATTCACGATCGCCACTGTATGACATTACCGTCTCCTGATAAATTTCATTGGCAACATTCTGTACCGATTTTACGCGAGGCGCGCGGCGAAAACTATGCGCAGCGGTCTCGTTCCGACATAACAGGACGGTTAATCAGCCAGTCTTACTGTTTTCACGCATTCTCCCTGTATCTGGGGATGCAGCCCAGTTGTTTCAAGCATAACAACCTTTTCCCCATTCGCTAACACGGAAAAACAGCTTAGCGAAGAATTTGCCGATTAATTAGTCAAATAGCGCACAAATGTGGTTGGTTTCCACCAGAAACGAAAAAGCCCGCGACACAGCGGTCGCGGGCTTTAGCACTCAGGGTTAACTCACGAATCAGGCCGCAGAGGTCTGGTTCATCAGCTCCTGGAAGTTAGTGGCTTTGTCAGTCACTTTGGCTTTCGCCAGTACCGCTTCAACCGCCTGCTCTTCCAGCGCAACGTTGCGCATGTTGTTCATCAGCTCGCTGTTTTTGCTGTAGAACTCGATCACTTCCTGCGGATCTTCGTACGCAGAAGCCATCTCTTCGATCAGCGCTTTAACGCGATCTTCATCGGCTTTCAGCTCGTTGATGCGAATTACTTCGCCCAGCAGCAGACCGACCACAACGCGACGTTTTGCCTGCTCTTCGAACAGTTCACGTGGCAGTTCCAGCGCCTGCTTCTCGTTGCCGCCGAAACGCTGTGCAGCCTGACGACGCAGAACGTCGATTTCGCTGTCGATCAGTGCCACTGGCACGTCGATTTCGTTCGCGTTAACCAGACCGTCAATCGCCTGCGTCTTCACGCGGTTACGGATAGCGCCTTTCAGCTCGCGCTCCATGTTCTTACGCACTTCAGCGCGCAGGCCTTCGATGGAGCCATCCTCCACGCCGAAACGCTTGATGAATTCAGCGGTCAGCTCCGGCAGTTCGCGGGTTTCCACTTTCTTCAGCACGATGTCGAACTTCGCATCTTTGCCTTTCAGGTTTTCCGCGTGGTAGTCATCCGGGAATTTCACGTCGATGGTGAAGGTGTCGCCGGCTTTCTTGCCAGTGATGCCTTCTTCGAAGCCTGGGATCATACGACCCTGACCCATTGCCAGCACGAAGTCAGACGCTTTGCCGCCTTCGAACTCTTCGCCGTCTACAGAGCCGGTGAAATCGATGGTCGCGCGATCTTCTGCTGATGCCGCTGCATCGGTCTCTTTCCAGGTCGCCTGCTGCTTCTGCAGGGTTTCCAGCATGGTGTCGACGTCAGCGTCGGTCACTTCAACCACCGGTTTTTCGACTTCGATTGCATCCAGGCCTTTCAGCTCAACTTCCGGATACACTTCGAACTCAACCGCGTAGGTGAAATCTTCACCTTCTTTATACTCACCCGGCACGTAGTTCGGTGCGCCAGCTGGGTTGATCTTCTCTTTGATGATGGCGTCAACGAAGTTACGCGTCATCAGCTCGCTCAGGACGTCCTGACGAACAGAGGCACCGTAGCGCTGATTAATGATGGTAGCCGGCACTTTGCCTTTACGGAAACCGTCGATACGGACTTTCTTAGCCACTTCCACCAGTTCTTTCTTCACTGCGCTTTCGATGCTGTCCTTAGGAACAGTAATCGAAATGCGACGGCCCAGACCCTGAGTGGTTTCTACTGAAACTGTCATCTTGTTACCTCAAAAAATCACGTGCTCGGTCAACTTCAGACACCACACAATTAATGCGCCGTATCCAACAACCGGGACGGCCTCTGCAGGCAGAACCTAATCCCTGTCACCAGAAGCGTCCCGAAGACATTCCGGAAAAATAGACGCCGCATTATAGCGGCATCCCCGGAATGAGTCGAGGCTGCAAACTCACCACTTTTTAACGGTTTTGCTGCTTTTTGCGCCGCAGATCGCGTTTGTGCATCATTGAGGGAAGAAAAAACGGCCCGCAGGCCGTTTTGGAGGAAGCTGGAGAGGAAAACTCAGGCCAGCGTACCGGCACCGCGACAGTTCGGTGAGGCGAGTACGGTATCCTGCAGTCCATCCCACTCTTTGCGCGTGTAGGTATGCAGCGCCAGCGCATGGACGCTGCCTGCCAGCTCGGTCGCCAGCTCGCCATAAATGGCGCGGTGACGCTGCAGGAAGCGCTGTCCGGTGAAAAGGTCGCTGACGATCACCACTTTGAAGTGACTTTCAGAACCGGCAGGCACGTTATGACGATAGCTTTCGTCATGCACTTCGAGATGTGCAGGCTCAAAAGCGTTACGCAGCTTTTCTTCTATTTGTTCGCGAATCATTGTTAACACTCCTCTACGGCGAGCGCTGTGCCCCATCTGTTTAAATATTAGTAGGTTTTTTACCTTTCCCGCAGTCTGGCAGGAAATAAATCCTGCTGCGCTGCGCATCTTAGCCTGCTCAGGCTGCCGGTCAATCGGTTAGGCATGGCTGCAGCCTGCTATTTAAGCATTCAAAACTGCCGGGCTGGTGCCTTAACTTTCTGACGGTGCGGCCATATTTGTTGCTAAAGCTGTTCAACATACTGCTGTTCGCTTAGGCCCGCATCGCCAAGCTGACTCATAAAAATGATGATTTTAAATGTTCTGAAGACAGCTAGCCGATCTGGATACAGCAAAAAGCAGTATCAACAATGTTAACCCGACAGTCAGATTTGACACGTTAATCAAAAGTACCGGAAGCCGTCAGGATACCGAGAAGTGCAATAAAATAAGAGCCATGCTGCCCTGCCGCCGTAGTCACCGTACTTTACGAGAACATTTTACAGGCGCAGGCGGAGACATTGCCGACTCGCAAGTAATGACACTAGCGCCGGATACAAGCGGCACCAGTTCATTGGGTTAAGAATAAGAATGGTAACATTGATGAACACCTTATGACTGCACAGCAGAATGGTCATAAGGTGCAAAATTAGCGCAGCGTTGATGATGTTTAACACATCAGCGGTTCAAATATATTATCACTTAGTTTGAGAGTGAGCTGTTTTCCATCTTGGTTTGCTTATTAGAGGTCTTGCTTTTTTGAAAAGGCAATTCAATGAACCGCCATGATATTACAGCAAGACATACCGATATTGCAATGAAGACAACAAACATTACCCACCCTGGCTGAAGTCCTAAGTGCTGTAAACGATCTGCCATCCCAAAGTTTAGGATTGTATGAATTAGATATAAAGAGTAAGAAATATCCCCAAGCCGCATCAAAGCAACAGGAATATATTTACTCCAAAATTGTTCAGACAAAACCACGAATAACAGCAACAGTGTTAATAACCAGCCAGAGCTTATTAACCCATGACCAATGAATTTACCCTTACCAAAATAGTAAGCACATAAAAAAAATGAAACGCATGCAAGAAAGATCATTGGTTGATATGGTAGCCTCTGTAAGTAAGGTAGAGCCAGCCCTATAATGGCCCCAGTAATGAAGAGAAAAATCATAGGGTTAACAATCAACCCGATCAACGCCGAACCGGTTTTGTATGCGTAAGGATCAAGGGTAAAAGTGCCTGTAAGAAGCTTTGGCAATACAATTAGGGTTAATAGAAAATATGTACCTGCAACAAGCCACCTCCTACTAAAGGAAATGGCCAGACCAACAACCAGGTAAAAATAAACCTCATAATTAAGTGTCCATCGAATACCATAATTACCGCTATCATCAACAAAAAATGGTGCATGATCGGGGTATATTGGTGTAAAAAGAATAGCACTTATTAAATTTTCTGTTTTTTCGACATAGTGAAAGATACTCATTGCACCACATAATAAAAAGGTAATAAGCAGCCAAAAATAGTAAGCAGGAAGAATTCGCAATGCTCTTTTTTTCAAGAAGCTAACTGTTCCTGCAAGACTTTTTTCTATACGCAATATACTCAACGTAATCACAAAGCCACTTATCAAAAAGAAAAGGTCTACACCCACAGCCCCCCATCCCAAAAGCTTATCGCCCATGTTCGGCTGTACTGCATTAATGTTCCATCTGAAATGGAAAAGCATGACACTCAACGCAGCAAGTCCGCGTAGCGCCTGCACACCTTTGAAAGAATTACTATTAGTATTCATGTAATTACTATTTTTTTGTTTGTAAGTGACAATAATCTAACATTTTTTTGGCATAAATCTACGTATCTCACACGGCAAATACACGTAAAAAACCTTCAGAGTAGCCCGAAGGCTCAACTTCAAGAAGAGATGAGGATGCCTTGTCCGGCTGTCCGAAAAAATCCTTTACAATCAATTTCCCCTGGTGCGGGGCTTTTTTCGCCGTGCCGCAATGCTATGATGGCCGCAGTTTTGCAAACCAACCCATATGCTAACGAGAATGAGTATGTTGAAAAAACTGTTATTCCCTCTGCTGGCTGCCTTTATTTTGGCCGGCTGCGCCAGCAATAACACCACGCTGAACATCCAGCCAAAAATCCAGCTGCCACAGCAGGATCCGAGCCTGATGGGCGTTACCGTCAGCGTTAACGGTGCCGATCAGCGCAGCGATCAGGCGCTGGCCAAAGTGAACCGCGACGGCCAGCTGATCACCCTGACCCCGTCACGCGACCTGCGTTTCCTGCTGCAGGAAGTGCTGGAGAAGCAGATGACCTCGCGCGGCTACATGATTGGCCCGAACGGCGCGGTGGATCTGCAGATCGTGGTTAATGGTCTGTACGCCGATGTCACGCAGGGCAACGTGCGTTACAGCATCACTACCAAAGCGGATATCTCTATTATCGCTACCGCGAAAAACGGCAACAAGCAGGTGAAAAACTACCGTCAGACTTACAGCGTAGAGGGTGCCTTCAGCGCCACTAACGATAAGATCACCAACGCGGTTAACTCGACCCTGAGCGACGTGATTGCCGATATGGCGCAGGACACCAGCGTCAATAACTTCATCAAGCAAAACGCGCGTTAATTTTCCGCAGTAACCTGCCCGGTCCCCGCTGACCGGGCTTCATTTCAGGCTGGCTATGACATCTCACTATCTGCGTATTTTTACCCAACGTAACGCTGCGGTCCTGCTGCTGCTCGGTTTCGCTTCCGGTCTGCCGCTGGCGCTGACCGCCGGTACGCTCCAGGCGTGGATGACGGTAGAGAATGTCGACCTGAAAACCATTGGTTTCTTCTCCCTCGTCGGTCAGGCTTATGTGTTTAAGTTCCTGTGGTCGCCGATGATGGATCGCTATACCCCGCCCTTTCTTGGCCGGCGGCGCGGCTGGCTGCTGGTCACGCAGTTAGCGCTGATTGCCGGCATTGTGGCGATGGGCTTTATGCAGCCGTCACGCGACCTTACCCTGCTGGCGGCGCTGGCGGTGCTGGTGGCGTTCTGCTCAGCCTCGCAGGATATTGTGTTTGATGCGTGGAAAACCGATGTGCTGCCGCCGGAAGAGCGCGGCAGCGGCGCGGCGATTACCGTGCTCGGTTACCGGCTGGCGATGCTGATTTCCGGCGGCCTGGCGCTGTGGCTGGCGGATCGCTATCTCGGCTGGCAGGCCACTTACTGGCTGATGGCGCTGCTGATGGTGCCCGGACTGATCGCTACGCTGCTGGCGCGTGAACCTGAGGCGCCAGTGCGCGAGCCGCACTCGCTGCGTCAGGCCGTCGCGTTTCCGCTGAAGGATTTCTTTCAGCGCAACAACGCCTGGCTGCTGATCACCTTAATTATTCTCTACAAGCTGGGTGACGCGTTCGCCGCTTCGCTCACCACCACTTTCCTGATTCGCGGCGTGGGCTTCAGCGCCGGTGATGTCGGTCTGGTGAATAAAACGCTCGGCCTGCTGGCGACCATTATCGGTGCGCTGTACGGCGGCGTGCTGATGCAGCGCCTGAGCCTGTTCCGCGCGCTGATGATCTTCGGCGTGCTGCAGGCGGTATCTAATTTCGCTTACTGGCTGCTGGCGGTAACGCCACCGCATCTGTGGAGCATGGCCAGCGCGGTATTTATCGAAAACCTGTGCGGTGGCATGGGCACCGCCGCCTTTGTGGCGTTGCTGATGACGCTGTGCAACAAATCGTTCTCGGCCACGCAGTTCGCGCTGCTGTCAGCGCTGTCAGCGGTTGGACGCGTGTATGTCGGTCCGGCGGCTGGCTGGCTGGTCGAACTGTGGGGCTGGCCGGTATTTTATGCCTTTACCGTGGTGGCCGCCGTACCAGGCCTGCTGCTGCTGTGGGCGTGTCGCGGCACGCTACAGGCAATGCAGCACAGCGGTGAATTCATGAAGCGCAGCCTGTGGCCACAGGGTTATCGCTGGACGGTACGCCTGTTCGCGGCGGGCTGTACGCTGCTGGCGCTCTGGCTGCTGACGCTGGCACTGCGTGCGGCGGATATCTGGCACAGCGCGACGCTGCCAACCCATCTGTTTGAGGCAGGGATGGCGCTGGCGCTGCTGGCGGTGCTGCTCGGCATGATGCTGGACTGGCTGGCATTAAGAAAAACAGCGTCAAATCGTGCACATTAACGCTGCGCTATTTGCCAGACGGGGATAAATCGCTTAAAAATAGCCCCCGGCGAATTTTAAGCGATAGCATTTTTTTTAACGCGAAATAGAAACATTAAATTAACAAACCCGCGTAATATTTAAATCCGGTGAGCAATTAATTTGTAGAAATTTCATCGCTAAAATGATGCAGAATTGTTAAATAAATGAGTATTAAAACTCCGGTTTATGCTTTCCCTGTTTTCTCTGCGGTTAATGTCATTGGTTTTTGTTATATTGCCGCCAACTGCTTGTCGCAGTTAATAATTTGTCACCCTGCGCAACATCTGTGACACCCTTAGCAAAAGGTGTCAACAGCCTTCTGACACATCCTTAAGCTGGTTTACACTGCATAAACCTTCCCGTAAAATGCGCGCACACTTAAACGACAATAGAGCCCTTTGTCATTGAGGTCGTTAAATGAGACTCAGGAAATACAATAAAAGTTTGGGGATTTTGTCATTAATTGCAGGCGCTGTATTACTCAGCGGCTGCGATAGTGCGTTGTTAAATCCCAAGGGACAGATTGCACTGGAGCAACGTTCACTGATTCTGACAGCTTTCGGCTTGATGATGATCGTCGTTATTCCGGCAGTCTTAATGGCTGTTGTGTTCGCCTGGAAATATCGGGCAACCAATACCAACGCGAAGTATAGCCCTAACTGGTCACACTCTAACAAAGTGGAAGCCGTGGTCTGGACCATTCCGATCCTGATCATTCTCTTCCTCGGCGTGCTGACCTGGAAATCAACCCACGCGCTGGAGCCGAGCAAACCACTGGCCTCTGACGTGAAACCGGTTGAGATCGACGTAGTGGCACTGGACTGGAAATGGCTGTTCATCTACCCGGAACAGGGTATTGCAACCGTCAACCAGATTGCCTTCCCGGCAAATACTCCGGTGAACTTCAAGATCACCTCGAACTCCGTCATGAACTCCTTCTTTATTCCTACGCTCGGCAGCCAGATCTACGCCATGGCGGGTATGCAGACCAAACTGCACCTGATCGCCAACGAGCCAGGTACGTTCGACGGTATCTCTGCTAACTTCAGCGGTCGCGGTTTCTCTGGCATGAAGTTCAAAGCCATTGCCACCAAAGACGATGCGGAATTCCAGCAGTGGGTTGCCAAAGTTAAAGCGGCACCTAACACGCTGACCACTATGGATGATTTCGAAAAACTGGCTGCGCCAAGCGAAAATCACCCGGTGGAATATTTCTCAACTGCGAATCCGGAACTGTTCAAGCAGGTTATTGATAAGTTCATGATGAGCCACGGGAAAATGGACATGTCGCACGAAGGCATGGACATGAATCACGCCGCAGCTGCGGGAGCCGAGGAATAATACGATGTTCGGAAAATTAACACTGGATGCAGTGCCCTACCATGAACCCATTATCATGGTTACGGTCGCCGGTATCATCATTGGTGGTCTGGCGCTGATCGCTGCTATTACCTATTTCGGTAAATGGCAGTATCTGTGGTCTGAATGGTTAACCTCCATCGACCACAAAAAACTGGGTATCATGTACATCATCATGGCCTTTGTCATGCTGCTGCGCGGCTTTGCCGATGCGGTAATGATGCGTACCCAACAGGTGATGGCTTCCGCCGGGGAAGCAGGCATATTGCCACCGCACCACTACGACCAGATCTTCACCGCTCACGGCGTGATCATGATCTTCTTCGTGGCGATGCCTTTCGTGGTGGGTCTGATGAACATCGCGGTTCCGCTGCAAATCGGTGCCCGTGACGTTGCCTTCCCGTTCCTGAACAACCTGAGCTTCTGGTTCACCGCTATCGGTGTGATCCTGGTTAACCTGTCACTGGGTGTGGGCGAATTCGCACAGACCGGCTGGCTGGCTTATCCACCGCTCTCGGGGGCAGAATACAGTCCTGGCGTCGGGGTCGATTACTGGATCTGGAGTCTCCAGCTCTCCGGTATTGGTACCACGCTGACCGGTATCAACTTCTTCGTGACCATTCTGAAGATGCGTGCACCGGGCATGGACCTGTTCAAGATGCCGGTATTCACCTGGGCAGCACTGTGTACTAACGTCCTGATTATCGCTGCGTTCCCGGTTCTGACCGTGACGCTGGCACTGTTGACGCTTGATCGTTACCTCGACTTCCATTTCTTTACCAATGATATGGGCGGTAACATGATGATGTACGTCAACCTGATCTGGGTCTGGGGTCACCCGGAGGTGTACATCCTCGTTCTGCCGGTGTTTGGTGTCTTCTCTGAAGTCACGGCCACCTTCTCGAAAAAGCGTCTGTTTGGTTACACCTCGCTGGTGTGGGCAACCATCGCCATTACCGTTCTGTCGTTCATCGTTTGGCTGCACCACTTCTTCACCATGGGTGCCGGTGCGAACGTTAACGCCTTCTTCGGTATCATGACGATGATCATCGCGATTCCGACCGGGGTGAAAATCTTTAACTGGCTGTTCACCATGTATCAGGGTCGTATCGAGTTCAACTCGGCGATGCTGTGGACCATCGGCTTCCTGGTCACCTTCTCCGTTGGTGGGATGACCGGCGTACTGCTGGCGGTGCCAGGCGCAGACTTCGTGCTGCACAACAGCCTGTTCCTGATTGCACACTTCCACAACGTTATCATCGGTGGTGTGGTGTTCGGTTGTATGGCTGGCGTGACCTATTGGTTCCCGAAAGCCTTCGGCTTCACCCTGAATGAAACCTGGGGCAAACGTGCTTTCTGGTTCTGGATCATCGGCTTCTTCGTTGCCTTTATGCCGCTGTACGCGCTGGGCTTCATGGGGATGACCCGTCGTCTGAGCCAGGACATCGATCCGCAGTTCCACTCTCTGCTGGTGGTTGCAGCAGGCGGTGCGGCGCTGATCGCCTGCGGTATCCTGTGCCAGCTTATCCAGTTCTGGGTATCGGTGCGTGACCGTGAGCAGAACCGCGATCTGACCGGTGACCCGTGGGGCGGCCGTACGCTGGAGTGGGCAACCTCTTCACCTCCGCCGTTCTACAACTTTGCTGTGATCCCACATATCCACGAGCGTGATGCGTTCTGGGAAATGAAAGAGAAAGGCGAAGCGTACAAGCAGCCAGAAAAATATGAAGAAATTCATATGCCGAAAAACAGCGGCGCGGCCATTGTTATCGCTGCCTTCATGACAGTCTTCGGTTTTGCCCTGATCTGGCACATCTGGTGGCTGGCAGGTCTTACTTTCCTTGGCACCATCGTGACCTGGATTGTGAAGAGCTTCGATGAAGACGTGGATTACTACGTACCGGTTGCTGAAATCGAGCAGATCGAGAAGAAGCACTTTGATGACATCAGCAAAGCAGGTCTGAAATAATGTCAACTGAAACCGTTAAACACCACCACGACGCCCATGCGGAGCATGGGCATCACGATGCGGGAGCCAATAAAGTCTTTGGCTTCTGGATCTACCTGATGAGTGACTGCATTATCTTCGCAACCCTGTTTGCGACCTATGCGGTCATGGTTAACAACACTGCCGGTGGCCCGGCAGGTAAAGATATCTTCGAACTGCCGTTTGTGCTGGTTGAAACCGCGCTGCTGCTGCTGAGCTCCATCACGTATGGTATGGCAGTGATTGCGATGAACAACCAGAACAAAGGTTCGGTCATCAGCTGGCTGGCGTTGACCTTCCTGTTCGGTGCCGGATTTATCGGGATGGAAATCTATGAATTCCATCACCTGATCAAGGAAGGTTTCGGTCCTGACCGCAGCGGCTTCCTGTCTGGCTTCTTTACTCTGGTCGGTACGCACGGTCTGCACGTGACCTCTGGTCTGATCTGGATGGCCGTGCTGATGTTCCAGATCGCTAAACGCGGTCTGAGCGCCACCAACCGCACCCGTATCATGTGTCTGAGCCTGTTCTGGCACTTCCTGGATGTGGTGTGGATCTGCGTATTCACCGTTGTCTATCTGATGGGGGCCATGTAATGAGTCATTCTGTAAACGAACATGGTGCATCTCACGGTAGCGTGAAGTCTTACATGATCGGCTTCATCCTCTCGATCATCCTGACGGCGATCCCGTTCTGGATGGTGATGGATGGCAGTGCTTCTCACGGCACCATTCTGGGTGTGGTTCTGGTGTGTGCAGTGGTTCAGGTGCTGGTGCACCTGGTCTACTTCCTGCATCTGGACAGCAAATCCGAGGGTGGCTGGAACATGGTGGCCATTGTCTTCTCCGCAGTCATTATCCTGATTGTGGTGATTGGCTCACTGTGGATTATGTGGAACCTCAACTACAACATGATGGCCCACTAAAGAGTCACGCGTAATGATTAAGCAATACCTGCAAGTAACAAAACCAGGAATTATTTTCGGCAATTTAATTTCTGTGATCGGTGGATTCCTGCTGGCTTCAAAAGGCAGCATTGATTACCCCCTGTTTCTCGTCGCTTTGGTGGGCGTTTCGCTGGTGGTCGCATCCGGTTGTGTATTCAACAATGTGATTGACCGCGACATCGACATCAAAATGGAGAGAACGCGGAACCGTGTTCTGGTCAAAGGCCTGATCTCGGCGAAAGTAAGCCTGGTTTATGCAACCGCATTGGGTATTGCTGGCTTTGCGTTGCTGTATTTTGGCGCTAACCCGCTGGCCATGTGGCTGGCGGTGATGGGCTTCGTCGTCTATGTCGGCATTTACAGCCTCTACATGAAGCGTCATTCGGTCTATGGCACGCTGATTGGCAGCCTCTCTGGCGCTGCGCCGCCAGTGATTGGCTACTGCGCGGTGACCAACCAGTTTGATGCCGGCGCGTTAATCTTACTGGCTATCTTTAGCCTGTGGCAGATGCCGCACTCCTACGCGATTGCCATCTTCCGCTTCAAAGATTATCAGGCCGCCAATATTCCGGTTCTGCCGGTGGTGAAAGGCATCTCCGTGGCGAAAAATCATATTACGCTGTACATCCTGGCGTTCATGATTGCCACGCTGATGCTGTCGCTGGGCGGTTATGCTGGCTACAAATATCTGGTGGTGGCTGCCGCCGTCAGCGTGTGGTGGCTGGGTATGGCACTGTCAGGTTACAAAACCTCAAACGACAAAGTTTGGGCGCGTAAACTGTTCGTGTTCTCCATTGTCGCCATCACTGCGCTGAGCGTGATGATGTCGGTGGACTTTATGGCCCCGGCCTCTAAGGACCTGCTGACTTACGTCTGGTAAGTCAGACCGTTACTCCGGACAAGGGCGCGAATTTCGCGCCCTTTCTTTTTGTTACCACTGCTTAAAAACAATTGTTTTACCCGCCCTGCCCTGCTTCCTAAAATAAGCGCTGCATGTCCCGGTGAGCCGGGTCGCAGATAAGGGCGCGCAACCTGTGCCGCTGCAACCTGAAGTCCCAGGGGCATAAACTTACAGAGGTTGGAATGAACGATAATAGAATGACACCAGTTGAGCTTCGGGCAACATGGGGTTTAGGCACAGTTTTTTCCCTGCGCATGCTGGGAATGTTTATGGTCCTGCCGGTACTGACCACTTACGGTATGGCTTTACAGGGCGCCAGCGAAACGTTGATCGGTCTGGCAATTGGTATTTATGGTCTGGCGCAGGCCGTGTTTCAGATCCCCTTTGGTCTGCTGTCCGACCGTATCGGCCGCAAGCCGCTGATTGTCGGTGGCCTGCTGCTGTTTGTGCTTGGTAGCCTTATTGCCGCCACCAGCACCTCCATCTGGGGCATTATCCTTGGTCGTGCGCTGCAGGGCTCCGGTGCCATTGCCGCGGCGGTGATGGCGCTGCTGTCAGACCTGACCCGTGAACAGAACCGCACCAAAGCGATGGCGTTTATCGGCATCAGCTTCGGCGTTACCTTTGCGATTGCCATGGTGGTCGGCCCGATTGTCACGCATGCGCTGGGTCTGCACGCGCTGTTCTGGATGATTGCCCTGCTCGCCAGCCTGGGTATCGTGATCACCCTGCTGGTAGTGCCCAATGCGCCGGGCCACGTGCTGAACCGCGAATCCGGCATGGTCAAAGGCAGCATTCGCGCAGTGCTGGCCAATCCCAAATTGCTGAAGCTGAATATCGGCATTCTCTGTCTGCACATTTTACTGATGTCGAGCTTCGTCGCGCTGCCGGGCCAGTTTGAACAGGCGGGCTTCCCGGCGGCTGAACACTGGAAAGTGTATCTGGTGACCATGCTGGTGGCGTTTGTCGCCGTGGTGCCGTTTATTATCTATGCCGAGGTAAAGCGCCGCATGAAGCGGGTGTTTGTCGGTTGCGTGGCGCTGATCATCATCGCGGAAATTGTGCTGTGGGGCGCCGCAGGCCACTTCTGGACGCTGGTGATTGGCGTGCAGCTGTTTTTCCTCGCCTTTAACCTGATGGAAGCGATTCTGCCCTCGCTGATCAGCAAAGAGTCGCCGGCGGGCTACAAAGGCACGGCCATGGGGATTTATTCCACCAGCCAGTTTATTGGCGTCGCGATTGGTGGCAGCCTGGGCGGGTGGATTTTCGGCCACTTCGATGCGCAAACGGTGTTTCTGGTCGGCGCGATAGTGGCTGCGGCCTGGCTGTTTGTCGCCATGTCGATGCAGGAGCCGCCGTACGTCAGCAGCCTGCGCCTGGTGCTGAGTGATGCGGTGCTGGCAGTACCGAATCTGGAGAAGCGGCTGCGCGCGCAGCCCGGCGTGGCGTCAGTGTTTATCGTGCCGGAAGAGAAAAGCGCCTACATTAAAATTGACAGCAAAGTGACGAGCCGCGTGGAGCTGGAGGCGCTACTCGCCAGCAGTTAATGACTTAGCCACAGCGGACCGCGATGCTCTGGCTCCACGCGGTCCGCTCAGCGTCACTACAGCGACATATCCACCACAATACGCCCTTCAATTTTGCCGGCGTGCATGCGCGCAAAGATATCGTTGATGTTAGTCAGCGGCTCAACCGCGACATTCGCTTTCACCTTATGGCGACCGGCAAAATCCAGCGCCTCCTGCAGATCTTTACGCGTGCCGACAATTGAGCCGCGCACCGTAATGCCATCCAGCACCATGTCGAAGATCGAGAGATCGAATTTCCCCGGCGGCAGGCCGTTAAGCACCATGGTGCCGCCGCGACGCAGCGTGCCAATCGCCTGTTCAAACGCTTTTGGCGAGACCGCCGTCACCAGCACGCCGTGCGCACCACCAAAGCTCTCCTGAAACACCTTCGCCGGATCGACCTGCTTCGCATTGGCAACCACGCTGGCACCGAGCCGTTTGGCAAACGCCAGCTTATCATCGTCGATGTCGACCGCCGCCACGTTAAGCCCCATCGCCACCGCATACTGAATAGCCATGTGTCCCAGGCCGCCGATGCCGGAAACCACCACCCAGTCACCCGGTTTGGTATCCGTCATCTTCAGGCCTTTGTAGACCGTCACGCCGGCACACAGAATCGGTGCCACTTCATTAAACTCAACGTTATCCGGAATGATGCCGACGTAGTTGGCATCCGCCAGGCAGTACTCGGCAAAGCTGCCGTTGACCGAATAGCCGGCATTCTGCTGCGACAGACACAGCGTTTCCCAGCTGTCGAGGCAGTGCTCGCAGTGGCCACACGCCGAGTAGAGCCACGGTACCCCGACGCGATCGCCCAGTTTGAGATGTTTGACGCCCTCGCCGACGGCTACCACCTGCCCGACGCCTTCATGGCCGGGAATAAACGGCGGATTGGGCTTGATCGGCCAGTCGCCTTCGGCGGCGTGCAGGTCGGTGTGGCACACGCCGGTGGCGGCGATTTTCACCAGAATCTGTCCTGGCCCAACGGACGGCACTGGCACCTGCTCAATCACCAGTGGTTCACCAAACGCCTTCACAATCGCGGCTTTCATGGTGGTTTTGATTTGCATATTCATCTTTCACTCTCCATTTGAACGGATGCGGACTCAGAACAGCCCCAGTGGCGCTGTGCCATAGCTGACCAGCAGATTTTTGGTTTGCTGATAGGCGCTGAGCGCCATTTTGTGGGTTTCACGCCCGACGCCCGACTGCTTGTAGCCACCGAATGCCGCATGGGCGGGATAGATGTGATAGCAGTTGGTCCAGACGCGACCGGCTTTAATGCCGCGGCCCATGCGATACGCCAGATTGGTATCGCGCGTCCACACGCCCGCGCCCAGGCCAAACTGGGTTTCATTGGCGATCGCGAGCGCCTCTGCCTCATCGTGGAATGTGGTGACGCCAATCACTGGCCCAAAAATCTCCTCCTGGAAACAGCGCATCTGGTTGCTGCCCTTGATCAGGGTGGGCTGGATGTAGAATCCATTATCCAGCTCCGCGGCGATATGCGCACGCTCGCCCCCTGTCAGAATCTGACCGCCTTCTTCACGGGCGATGTTGATATAGGACAGGATTTTGTCGAATTGCTGGCGCGAAGCCTGAGCACCGATCATGGTGTCGGTATCGAGCGGATCGCCACGGCGAATGGTGGCAACCTTGGCCAGCACCCGCTCCATAAAGGGCTGGTAGATCGATTCATGAATCAACGCGCGCGATGGACAGGTACAGACTTCGCCCTGATTAAAGAAGCCCAGCACCAGCCCCTCGACCGCTTTCTCGATGAACGCCTCTTCGCCCGACATCACATCCGCGAAGTAGATGTTGGGTGATTTGCCGCCCAGCTCGACGGTGCATGGAATGATGTTCTCCGCCGCACAGGCCATGATATGCCGCCCGACCGGCGTGGATCCGGTAAAGGCAATTTTAGCGATGCGCTTGCTGGTGGCCAGCGCTTCGCCGGCTTCGCGGCCAAAGCCCTGCACCACATTCAGCACGCCCGGTGGGAACAGATCGCCAATCAGCTCCATCAGCAGCGTAATACCAAGCGGCGTCTGCTCAGCCGGTTTCAGCACCACGCAGTTACCGGCGGCCAGCGCCGGTGCCAGCTTCCACGCCGCCATGAGCAGCGGGAAATTCCACGGGATGATCTGTCCGACCACGCCGAGCGGCTCGTGGAAGTGATAGGCCACCGTGGTTTCGTCGATCTCAGCGGTGCTGCCCTCCTGCGCGCGCAGGCAGCCGGCAAAGTAGCGAAAATGGTCGACCGCCAGCGGCAGATCGGCGTTGAGCGTCTCGCGAATCGGTTTACCGTTATCCCAGCTCTCCGCTACCGCCAGCTTCTCAAGACTGGCTTCCATGCGATCGGCTACCTGCAGCAGCAGGTTGGCGCGCTGCTGTACGCTGGTTTTGCCCCACGCATCCGCAGCCTGATGCGCGGCATCCAGCGCCAGATCGATGTCGCGCGCGTCGGAGCGCGGGAACTGAGCGATATCGCTGCCGTCTACCGGTGAGGTGTTCATAAAGTACTGGCCGCTCAGCGGCTCGGTGAAGTTGCCGGCGATATAGTTGCCGTAGGTCGCCTGGAAAGAGACCAGCGCGCCGGGCGTGCCGGGATGTGCATAACGCATCGCAAACTCCTTATTATCAGGTCAGAGGGTCTGAACAGGCAGCGCAACTGCCTGTGTCGGTATTGCAGCGCGCGTGCCAGTTTTTTCTCATCAGGCGCAAAAGCGATAAATGCATTATTTATCAATCAAATAAATTCATGCCCCGCCAGCAAACCTGTCAGTCCTCCAGGACAAACGCGGTATCTGTGTTGCGTATCGCAACAGTGCAGAAACCCGAACGCTACAATGTTGCAACACTTACACGCCGTTCTGAGGTCATTCATGCAGGGAAATTCAGCCGCGTCTGCCGTGCACGCCAACCCGCTGTTAAGCGACTCCTGGTTCCGCAGCCAGCTGTATGGATTAGAGCGCAGCGCCGACGATTTCCCGCGCGTGCGTCAGGGCGAGCTGGCCGATGTGCTGGCCAGCAACGCCGGGCTGCAGCAGTTTGCGCAGCCGGTCATCCGCCAGCTGGCGCAGCAGATGGCGGAGACGCAGTCGGTGGTGATCCTGTCCGATGCCAGCGGGCTGGTGCTGAACACCTTTGGCGATATGCAGGCGCTGGAGAAAGCCCAGCGCTTTGCCCTGGCTCCCGGTAATCTGTGGAGTGAATGCGGACGCGGCACCAATGCGATTGGCACCGCGCTGGCGATTGATGACGGCTGTGAAATTGATGGCCAGCAGCATTTCCTGACGCGCAATCAGGGTCTGTACTGCGCCGCGATGCCGTTGCAGATGCCCAACGGCCAGATAGCCGGCGTGCTGGATATCTCGGGTCCGGCACACTTTCCGCATCCGCATACCCTGAACCGGGTGAAAGCAGCGGCAAAGCAGATCGAGTACCTGTGGGTGAAGCAGAGCCTGCATCCGCAGCAGTGGCTGCTCAGTCTGCATCCGCAGCCGCAGGGCATCGACACCAGTGATGAACTGCTGCTGGTATTCTCTGACAATGTGCTGACCGCAGCCAACCGGCTGGCGATGCGCGAACTGGCTCTCAGCGCCGACCGCTTTGCCAGCCTGACGTTTCAGCAGCTGTTTCCGCAACTGCAGCAGCAGGCCAACAGCGTTCCCGCCGCGGTCGACATTGGCACGCAGCGCTACTGGTTCCGCCTGCGCGCGCCGCAGCGCAGCCACGTCAGCGTGCCGGACAGTTGCACGCAAGATCTGCCGCGCGTGCTGGGAGCTGACGGCGCAAAAATGGTGCGGTTGCTGGATGCCGGCGTTTCGCTGTGCATTTATGGTGAAACCGGCAGCGGCAAGGAGTATGTCAGCCGCGCGCTGCACCAGCAAAGCCGGTGGCGCACGGGCAAGTTTGTCGCCATCAACTGTGCCGCCATCCCCGAAGCGCTGATTGAATCCGAACTGTTTGGCTACCAGCCCGGCGCATTTACCGGCGCCAGTAAAAATGGCTACATCGGCAAAATTCGCGAAGCAGATGGCGGCGTGCTGTTTCTGGATGAAATCGGTGATATGCCGCTGACGCTGCAGACCCGTTTGCTGCGCGTGCTGCAGGAAAAAGAGGTGGCGCCACTCGGCTCCAGTCGCAGCTGGCCGGTGAATTTTGCCGTGATTTGCGCCACGCATCGCGATCTGGCCCAGCGCGTGACCGCCGGCGAATTTCGTGAAGATTTGCTCTATCGTCTGCAGGAGTTCGCCCTGACCCTTCCGCCACTGCGCGCCTGGCCGAACGTCGCCGGGTTTATCCGCGATTTATGGCAGGAGCTGGGGGCCGCGCAGCGTGGCGTACAGCTGTCTCCGGCACTGCTGACGGCGCTGGCGCAGCAGCCGTGGCCGGGCAATGTGCGCCAGCTACGCAGTCTGCTGCGCGTGCTGCTGGCGCTCGCCGATGAGGGCGAAACGCTGACGGAAAGTCACTTGCCGGCAGAGTATCGCCGCCCGCCGGCACCGCCGCTGCGCGAACGCCACGATGAACAGCTGATCAGTGAAACGCTGCAGCGCTATGACGGCAATATCAGTAAAGCGGCGCAGGCGCTGGGGGTCGCGCGCAGCACGCTGTATCGTCGTGCGGCGCGCGACAGAGGGGATTAATCGCGGAAGTTTTTGAACTGGAACGGCTGACCCAGGTTGCCACCGCGCACCAGCGCCATCGCACCCTGCAGATCGTCGCGGGATTTACCGGTGACGCGCAGCTCTTCACCCTGAATCTGCGTCTGCACTTTCAGTTTGCTGTCTTTGATCAGCTTAACGATTTTCTTCGCGACATCGCTTTCGATGCCTTTTTTCAGCTTCGCTTCAACGCTCCAGCTTTTACCGCTGTGCACAATCTCTTCCGGTACTTCAATCGCCGCGCCTTCAATGCCGCGCTTCAGCAGCTTTTCACGCAGAATATCCACCAGCTGCTTCACCTGAAAATCCGATTCGCTGGTGACTTTGATGGTCTCATTCTTTTCGTTGAGCTCAAAGCTGGCGCTCACGTTGCGGAAATCGAAACGGGTTGAGATCTCACGGTTGGCATTCTCCACCGCATTACGCACTTCCGGCAGTTCGACTTCGGAAACGATATCGAAAGATGGCATCTTTTCTTCTCCTGATACTAAAGTGACATGCATAATACGCGTCTTGTCGCGCTAATAAAACACGCGACGCGGAAAGCTATAATTAAGGGTGTGACACCCATTCACCCACCCGCCAGCGGGAGGCATAATGAAAATTACCGTGTTGGGTTGCGGCGCCCTGGGGCAAATCTGGCTCGCGGCCCTTGCACGCCAGGGACATGACGTTCAGGGCTGGCTGCGCGTACCGCAGCCGTACTGTTCGGTCAACGTGGTCGATCCGCAGGGCCACGTCAGCAATCACACCTTCATCGCTAACGATCCGCTGTTTCTGGCTGAAAGCCAGCTGCTACTGGTGACCCTAAAAGCGCCACAGGTTTCACCTGCGGTGAAAAACCTGCAAAGCGTACTGCCGCGCCACGCGCCGATCCTGCTGCTGCACAACGGCATGGGTACGATCGAAGAGCTCAAAGAAGTGCAGCAGCCGCTGCTGCGCGGCATCACCACGCACGCGGCGATGCGCGACGGCACGGTGATTAAACATGTCGCGCAGGGCATCACCCACATCGGGCCTGCCAGCCGCGAAAGCGCGGCGCTGAGCGATATCGCCGATATTCTGCATCAGGCGCTGCCGGACGTGGCGTGGCACGATAACATCGCGTCCGCCAGCTGGCGCAAGCTGGCAGTTAACTGCGTGATCAACACGCTGACGGTTGAGCACGACTGCCAGAACGGCGCGCTGCGCGCCTGGCCGGAGCAGATTAACCGGTTGTGCGAGGAGCTGGCCTGGGTGATGGAGCGCGAGGGCCAGCACATTGCGCTGGATAACCTGCGCGACATTATTTACGACGTCATCGACAGCACCGCCGCCAACGTCTCCTCAATGCTGCAGGATGTGCGTGCGCAGCGTCAGACTGAAATTGATTACATTACCGGCTACCTGCTGCGCCGCGCCCGCGCGCAGGGGATTGCACTGCCGGAAAACACCCGCCTGTACGACCTGATTAAACGCAAGGAGTCCCAATATGAGCGCGAACGCATCAGTGCTGGTTTGCCTGGCCCATGGCAGTGAAGAGACCGAAGCGGTCACCACTATCGACCTGCTGGTCCGCGCCGGCCTGAAGGTGACCACCGCCAGCGTGGAGAGCGACGGCACGCGCGAGATTGTCTGCTCCCGCGGCGTACGCCTGCTGGCTGACGCACCGCTGGTTGAAGTGGCGGATAACGATTTTGCCGCCATCGTCCTGCCGGGCGGCCTCAAAGGCGCTGAAACCTTCCGCGACAGCCCGCTGCTGGTGGAGACGGTACGCCAGTGTCATCTGTCAGGCAAAATTGTGGCGGCGATCTGTGCCGCGCCGGGCACGGTACTGGTACCGCATGACCTGTTTCCGGTGGGCAATATGACCGGTTTTCCCGGCCTGAAGCACACCATTCCGGAGGTGAAATGGATGGAGCGCCGCGTGGTGTGGGATCCGCGCGTTAATCTGCTGACCAGCCAGGGGCCGGGCACGGCGATCGATTTTGCCCTGAAGCTGATTGATCTGCTGGTGGATAAAGAGCAAGCGCGTGAAGTCGCGTCACAGCTGGTGCTGGCGGCAGGGATTTATAATTATCAGGAATTTGAAGAACGCGCGTAAAAAAGGTCGCCATCAATGGCGACCCCACGAGATCAGCGCACAGTTTTATTCGTCGCGGTGATTACAGGGTGCGCATTCCTGCGCACCGGGTTTTGCCCATGCACCCGAAATCAGGCGCGCCAGGCTTAACTCCCCCGCGCTTACGGACGGTACACCTTCACGTTCTTAAAGCCCTGCTCGTGCAGATACAACGCCTGCAACCGGCTCATCACACCGCGATCGCAGTACAGCAACCAGGTTCTGCTCTGATCGAGATCGCCGAACTGGGTGCTCAGCTTATAAAACGGCAGCGATTTCACTTCCACGCCGGTCAGCGCCAGCGGCTTGTCGTCCTGTTCATCAATTGAACGGATATCCAGCACCACATCGTTGCCGCTGAATGACGCCACGGTTTCCACTTCCACCACTTCTTCTTCCGTCTGCTCCGCGATTTCACGGATATCGACGTTGCTGGCTTCCTGCACCACGCGCTGCAGAATGTCGAAATCGAAGTTCTGCTCTTCGGCTTCGATCTTCGCCTTCACCGCTTTCACCGTGGGGCTTTTCGAAATCACGCCGCAGTACTCCGGCATGGTGCGGGCAAAGTCTTCGGTGCCGATCTGACGTGCAATATTGATGATGTGCTCTTTATCGTGCGAGATCAGCGGGCGCAGAATCAGCGTGTCGGACGCATTATCAATCAAACGCAGGTTAGTCAGCGTCTGGCTGGAGACCTGGCCCAGCGCCTCACCGGTCACCAGCGCCTGCACGCCGTAACGCTCAGCCACCATTGACGCCGCACGCACCATCATGCGCTTCAGCACCACGCCCATCTGGCCGTCATCAACTTTTTCCAGAATCTCGCCCACCACCGGCTCAAAATTGATGGCGACAAAACGCACGCGATGTGAACGGCCAAAACGCTGCCACAGATAGTGCGCCACCTGACGCACGCCGATTTCATGCGCCGCACCGCCAAGGTTAAAGAAGCAGTAGTGCACACGACAGCCGCGGCGCATCAGCATATAGCTGGAGACGCCGGAGTCAAAGCCGCCGGAAATCAGCGACAGCACATCTTCCTGGGTGCCGATCGGGAAGCCGCCCAGGCCCTCATAGCGGCCGGTAATCAGCAGCAGGCGATCGTCTTCAATCTCCAGATTCACTGTTACATCCGGGTGATTAAGCTGCACGCGCGCGCTTTCAATGTGCTGATTGAGACCGCCGCCGACGTAGCGCTCCACATCCTGCGAGCTAAAGCTGTGCTTGCCGCGACGCTTTACGCGCACGCAGAAGCTCTTGCCTTCCAGCCGCTCGCGGTTGAGCGCCAGCGTCTGCTCGAAGATATCGTGCATGTCGGTATAGGCGCGGTCTTCGACCGCCAGCACATGGTGGATACCGGGAATGCGCGTCAGCTCTTCCGTGACGGTGGCACGCAGCGCTTCCTTCTTCGCGCGCACTTCGATGTGATCCCAGTGGCGCACCACGGCGATCTCTTCGTCGAGGGTGCGCAGGGTATTACGGATGTTACCGGTCAGAATTTTGATAAAGCGCAGGCGCACCGACTGACTTTTGATGGTGATTTCAGGGAAGAGCTTGATGATAAACTTCATGGCGACACAGCTTCGTTGGGCAAATAAGTGCTAAAATCATCAACACTTAGCTGGTAAAATCATATAATTGCGGGTTGGCATCAGCCACCGCATCCGAGGCGCGCAAGTATATCACCTTTGTCGGGTGACTGCTGTAAGCAACCTTCGCCGCATTGATTATTTTGCTAATCAATGCCCGTCGGCTACCATGACCGATTGCAACATAATGTCCCAACCTGTGAGTCGACACTGATTATGCCGAAAAAAGCCGAAGCGCCCGTGAGTTTTGAAAACGCACTGCAGCAGCTGGAACAAATTGTCAGCCGTCTGGAGAGTGGCGAACTGCCGCTGGAAGAGGCGCTGAATGAATTCGAGCGCGGCGTACAGCTGGCACGCAGCGGCCAGCAAACCCTGCAGGCGGCGGAACAGCGCGTGCAGATTCTGCTGAGCGACGACAAAGATGCCCCGCTCACCCCTTTCACGCCGGAAAATGAGTAATGGATTTCGTGCAACTGCAGCGCGCCTACCATGAGCGCGTGAACCAGGCGTTGACGCGCTTAATAGATCCACTTCCTTTTCAGAGTTCTCCTCTGGTGAACGCCATGCAATATGGGGCACTATTAGGCGGTAAGCGCCTGCGCCCGTTTCTGGTGTATGCCACTGGCGAGATGCTGCGCGCCGAGGCGGCCAGCCTGGATGCCCCCGCCGCAGCGGTGGAGTGCATTCACGCTTACTCATTGATTCATGATGACCTGCCGGCGATGGACGACGATGCGTTACGTCGCGGGCAGCCAACCTGCCATATCAAATATGGCGAAGACACGGCGATTCTGGCCGGCGATGCCCTGCAAACCCTGGCGTTTACCATTCTTGCGGACCAGCCGATGCCCGGCGTAAGCCCGCAGGATCGCATTGCCATGATTTCCGAACTGGCGCAGGCCAGCGGCGTGGCCGGCATGTGCGGTGGCCAGGCGCTGGATTTAGCCGCCGAAGGCCAATCCGTGGACCTGAACCAGCTGGAGCAGATCCATCGCCATAAAACCGGCGCGCTGATCCGCGCCGCCGTGCGTCTCGGCGCCCTCACTGCGGGTGCCGCGGGCCGCGATGCGCTGCCGCAGCTGGATATCTACGCCAACGCCATCGGACTGGCGTTTCAGGTGCAGGATGACATCCTTGATGTGGTCGGCGATACCGCCGTTCTGGGCAAAACCCAGGGAGCCGATCAGGCGCTGGGGAAAAGTACTTACCCGGCGCTGCTGGGACTGGATAACGCGCGGGCCAAAGCGCAGGATCTCTATCGCGAAGCACTGGGCGCGCTGGAGGTGCTGGCGGCACAGTCGTATGACACGTCCGCTCTGCAGGCGCTGGCCAGCTTTATAATTGAACGCGATAAATAACTTATATAATGAGTCTCTGATGAGTTTTGATATTGCAAAATACCCGACACTGGCGTTAGCAGGCACGGTTCAGGAATTACGTTTACTGCCTAAAGAAAAACTTCCGGACCTGTGCGACGAGCTGCGTCAGTATCTGCTGGACAGCGTGAGCCGCTCGTCCGGCCACTTTGCTTCGGGTCTGGGCGTCGTCGAGCTGACCGTCGCGTTGCATTATGTGTATAACACCCCGTTTGATCATCTGGTGTGGGACGTCGGCCATCAGGCCTATCCGCACAAGATTCTGACCGGCCGCCGCGACCGTATCGGCACTATCCGTCAGAAAAATGGCCTGCACCCGTTCCCGTGGCGCGGCGAAAGCGAATATGACGTGCTGAGCGTGGGCCACTCGTCGACGTCCATCAGCGCCGGTCTCGGCATGGCCGTGGCCGCCGAACGCGAAGGCAAAGGTCGCCGCACCGCCTGTATTATTGGCGACGGCGCGATTACCGCGGGCATGGCGTTTGAAGCCATGAACCACGCCGGTGATATCAAGCCGGACATGCTGGTGATCCTCAACGACAACGAGATGTCGATCTCTGAGAACGTGGGCGCGCTGAACAATCGCCTGGCGCAGATTCTCTCGGGGAAAACCTATTCACGCCTGCGCGAAGGCGGCAAGCGCGTGCTGGGCGGGCTGCCGCCGATCAAAGAGCTGGTGAAGCGCACCGAAGAGCACCTGAAAGGCATGGTGGTGCCGGGCACGCTGTTTGAGGAGCTGGGCTTTAACTATATCGGTCCGGTCGACGGTCACGATGTGCTGACGCTGGTCAGTACGCTGAAGAATATGCGCGATCTGAAAGGGCCGCAGTTCCTGCACATCATGACCAAAAAGGGCAAGGGCTACGCGCCGGCGGAAGAAGATCCGATCACCTGGCACGCGGTGCCAAAATTCGATCCGGCCAGCGGCTCGCTGCCGAAAAGCGCGCCGGGCCTGCCGAGCTACTCGAAAATTTTTGGTAACTGGCTGAGCGAGATGGCCGCCGACGATGCGCGGCTGATGGCGGTGACGCCGGCCATGCGCGAAGGCTCCGGCATGGTGAGCTACTCGCGTGATTATCCGCAGCAGTATTTTGACGTGGCGATCGCCGAGCAGCATGCGGTGACGTTCGCCGCAGGCATGGCCATCGGCGGTTACAAGCCGGTGGTGGCGATTTACTCCACCTTCCTGCAGCGCGCCTACGATCAGGTGATTCACGACGTGGCAATTCAGCAATTGCCGGTACTGTTTGCTATCGATCGCGGCGGTATCGTGGGTGCCGACGGCCAGACGCACCAGGGGGCGTTTGATATCGCCTATCTGCGCTGCGTGCCGGGCATGGTGATCATGACGCCAAGCGATGAAAACGAGTGCCGTCAGATGCTTTACACCGGCTACCACTATCAGGATGGCCCGAGCGCGGTGCGCTATCCGCGCGGCACCGGCACCGGCGCCACGCTGGAACCGCTGGCCAGCCTGCCGCTTGGCAAAGGGGTCATCCGGCGTCGCGGCGAGCAGCTGGCCATCCTCAACTTTGGTACTCTGCTGCCGGAAGCGCAGGCCGCCGCCGAGGCGCTCAACGCCACGCTGGTCGACATGCGCTTTGTTAAGCCGCTGGATGAAGCCCTGATTAGCGAACTGGCGGCCAGCCACGACGCGCTGATTACGCTGGAAGAAGGCGCGATCAAAGGCGGTGCCGGCAGCGGCGTCAATGAATACGTGATGGCGAAACGCCTGCGCGTGCCGGTGCTTAACCTCGGCCTGCCGGATGAGTTCATTCCGCAGGGGACGCAGGAAGAAGTGCGTCAGGATTATCAGCTGGACGCCGCAGGCATCCAGCAGCAAATCGCCGCCTGGCTGGCGCAGTAACCGCCCTTCCCCGCTCCTGCTGCTATGCTTGAGGGTAAAACCCCACGCATAAGAGCAGGAGCCCTTCATGAAAACCGTTCGTTTAGGCCAGACCGATCTGCAGGTTTCACGTCTCTGTTTAGGCTGTATGACCTATGGCGATCCGCTGCGCGGTAATCACGCCTGGACGCTGCCGGAAGAGAGCAGCCGACCGCTGATTAAGCAGGCGCTGGACGCGGGCATCAACTTCTTCGACACCGCTAACAGCTACTCCGACGGCAGCAGTGAGGAGATCCTCGGCCGCGCGCTCAAAGATTACGCGCAGCGCGATCGGGTGGTGGTGGCGACTAAAGTCTACTTTCCGCTGAGCAACCTGTCGCAGGGGCTGTCGCGCACCAATATTCTGCAGTCGATTGATGACAGCCTGACGCGGCTTGGCATGGAGTATGTCGATCTGCTGCAGATTCATCGCTGGGATTACGCCACGCCGATTGAAGAGACGCTGGAAGCGCTCGATCAGGTAGTGCGGTCAGGCAAAGCGCGTTACATCGGGGCTTCCTCGATGCATGCCACACAGTTTGCGCAGGCGCTGCAGTTACAGCAGCAGCATGGCTGGGCGCGTTTTGTCAGTATGCAGGATCAGTACAACCTGATTCAGCGCGAAGAAGAGAAAGAGATGCATCCGCTGTGCCAGCGCGAAGGCATCGCGGTGATGCCGTGGAGCCCGCTGGCGCGCGGTAAGCTGACGCGTCCGTGGGGAGAAACCACTGCGCGTTCGGTGTCGGATAACGTGATGGAAAAACTCTATACCGGCACCGAAGAGAATGACGCGGCGATTGCGCAACGGCTGGCAACGGTGGCTGCGGACAAAGGCGTAACGCGCGCGCAGGTGGCGCTGGCATGGCTGCTGCATAAGCCGGTGGTTACCGCGCCAATTATTGGTGCCTCGCGCGAGCAGCAGTTTGCCGAGCTGGTGAAAGCCGTAGACGTGGAGCTGAGTTCAACCGATATCGCCGAGCTGGAGAGCGTCTACCAACCGCATCCGGTGGTGGGATTCGAGTAACGGTCCAGTCAGGTCGCCTTCAGGGCGACCTGATGTCACAGGCAGCGCATGCATGGCGACCTGCCTGCGGGCTACGCATTCCTGGCGATCTGCCTGCGGCAACGCATTCATGGCAACGCTTTCTGTAGGGTGCGCATTCATGCGCACCTGGTGCATTAAAGCACCAGCCCCAGGCCATACAAAATCGCCGCTGAAATGACCCCGGCGATAATGTCATCGACCATAATGCCCATGCCGCCGTGCACGTTACGGTCGAACCAGCGAATCGGCCACGGCTTCCACATATCGAAAATACGGAAAATCACAAAGCCGGCGAGCACCCATTGCCAGCTCATCGCCGGTATCGCCATCAGCGTAATCCACATGCCGATGAATTCATCCCACACGATGCTGCCATGGTCGTGCACACCCATATCACGCGCGGTGCGGTGACACAGGTAGACACCCACGCTGATGCCAATCAGCACCAGCAGCGAATACAACTGCAGCGGCAGCAGCGTCATCAGCCACCAGAAGGGAATAGCGGCAATTGAACCGGCGGTGCCGGGCATAATCGGGCTCAGGCCGCTGCCAAAACCGGTCGCCAGCAGGTGCCACGGATTGGCCATGCGCAGACGGCTTTTGGCCACATCTTTATTTAGCGTCAAAGTGATCAAATCCCTTGTGATGGAAACTGCGCGGCTTGCCGTTCTCCAGCAGCGTCAACCCTTCTGCTTCCGGCGCGATCTGGCCGATGCAGGTATACGCCACGCCAAGATGCCCCAGCGCCACATCCAGCGCACCACGATTGACTTCCGGCACGGTAAAGCACAGCTCATAATCCTCACCCCCGCTCAGCGCCCAGCGCAACACCTGTTCCGGCTCGAAGTGATCGCGCAACGCAGCCGACAGCGGCAGCGCATCCAGATTGATGCGGGCACCGACGCGGCTGGCGGTGAGAATGTGGCCGAGATCGGAGATCAGGCCATCGGACAGATCGATGGCTGACGTCGCCAGATTACGCAGCGCCTGGCCCTGCAGCACGCGCGGCATCGGGCGCAGATGACGCTTGATTAGCACTTCATGCACCGCCGGATCGTTCAGGCGATGATGGTGCTGCAGCAGCGACAGGCCGGCAGCGCTGTCGCCCAGCGTGCCGGTGACAAAAATCCAGTCACCCGGTTTGGCCCCGGCGCGCTTCAGCGCACGGCCCGCCGGCACCAGGCCATGAATGCCCAGCGTCAGGCTGAGCGGCCCGCGCGTGGTATCGCCGCCGATCAGCTGCATATCGTAATAATCCAGCAGCTCAAACAGGCTGTCGCTGAACGCCGCCAGCCACGGCTCATCCACTTCGGGCAGGGTTAACGCCAGCGTTAACCATGCCGGATCGGCGCCCATCGCCGCCAAGTCGCTCAGGTTAACCGCCAGCGCTTTGTAACCGAGATCGGCCGGATGGATATCACGTAAGAAATGCACGCCCGCCACCAGCGTATCGGTGCTGATGGCCAGCGTCTGTTTTTCCGGCACGTTAAGTAACGCGCAGTCGTCACCAATTCCCTTCTCCACATCGCGGCGGGAGCTGGTGACGCGGTTAAAATAACGTGCGATCAGTTCGAATTCACCACAGGACATAAGTCAGGTCTCAATGAAAAAAGGCCGGTGAGCCGGCCTTTTGCACTTATTTTTTGTTCGGTCGAATTTGCGGAGCGGCTTTATCCAGCACGCCGTTAACAAATTTATGGCTGTCTTCAGCACCAAACACTTTAGCCAGTTCGATACCTTCGTTGATCGCCACTTTGTACGGCACATCGTCACGCTTGCTCAGTTCATAGAGCGAAATGCGCAGGATGGCTTTTTCTACCTGGCCCAGCTCTTCCAGCTGGCGCGACAGGTAAGGCTTCATCAGGCCGTCCAGGAACGCGCTGTTGGTCGCCACACCGGCCAGCAGTTCGCGGAAATAGCTAATATCGACGTCTTTGACGTCTTGTTCCGCCAGAAACTGGTATTCCACATCGGCAATGTCGTTGTTAGACAACTGCCAGGAGTAAAGCGCCTGGACAGCGCACTCACGGGCGCGACGACGAGCAGCAGGTTTCACAAAATTCCCCTTACAAAAATCAGGCTTTGATGGCTTTCAATACGTTAATCATTTCAAGTGCGGTCAGGGCCGCTTCGGCGCCTTTGTTACCCGCTTTGGTGCCGGCGCGTTCAATCGCCTGCTCGATGTTTTCGGTGGTCAGGACGCCGAAGGTCACCGGAATTTCGCTGTTCATCGCTACGTGAGCGATGCCGGAGCTGGCTTCACCCGCCACGTATTCGAAGTGTGCGGTACCGCCACGGATCACCGTGCCCAGTGCAACGATCGCGTCGTGCTTGCCGGTTTTCGCCAGGGCGCGTGCCGCCAGCGGCAGCTCGTAAGCGCCCGGTACCCAGACCACGGTGATGTTTTCCGCTTTGACCTGGCCAATACGCTTCAGCGCGTCAACTGCACCGTCCAGCAGGCTGTCATTGATGAAATTGTTAAAACGCGCGATTACGATGGCAATCTTGGCATCAGGCGTGGCAACAGCAGCTTCGATAACTTTCATACATATCCTTTGGGTGTTTGTTTTATGGCCCCGCAGAAGGGGGCGGATTCTATCATACTCTTCGGCAACGCGCTCAGGCTTTTCCGTGCATGCTCAGCGCGGTGTCAGGGTCAGCCGTAAATCGTCGCCAACCTGACGCACGTCGCTAAAATTCAGCGCTGGCGCATCGGCCAGCGTTTCCAGTCCCGGCAGCGCACACAGGCCGCGCGCGGCATTACCCAGCAGTTTCGGCGCCAGATAAACGATCAGTTCATCCACCAGGCCGGCCTGCAGCAGCGCACCGGCCAGACCGGCACCGGCCTCAACCCACACGCTGTTGATCTGACGCTGACCGAGCAGCATCATCATCGCCACCAGATCGAGCTGCTCACCGCGCGGCGGCACCTCTATCTGACTCACGCCCGGCGGCCAGCTTTGTGCATCAGCCTCCGTGCGCATCAGCCAGGTTTCGCCGGGCTGGGCGATCAAACGGTGCTGCGGCGTCACGCGCTGCTGGCTGTCGATCACCACCCGCACCGGCTGACGCAGCTGGCTCTCATCCAGCTGCTGGCGCACGGTCTCGCTCAGTTCATCCCAGCGCACCGTCAGCGACGGATTGTCCGCCAGCACGGTGGCACTGGTGGTAAGGATAGCTGAACTGCGGGCACGTAAACGTTGCACATCGCGCCTTGCCGCTGCGGAAGTGATCCACTGGCTTTCGCCGCTGGCCATGGCGGTACGGCCATCCAGCGAGGCACCCAGTTTGAGCTGAATCCACGGAAAACCGGTACGCATGCGTTTGAGAAAACCACGATTGAGCGCTTCCGCTTCGTTCATCATCAGGCCGTGACTCACGTCGATGCCGGCCTGCTGTAAACGATACAAGCCGCGCCCGGCCACCTGCGGATTAGGATCCTGCATCGCCGCGACCACCCGGCTGACGCCGGCAGCAATCAGCGCATCGCAGCACGGCGGCGTCCGACCGTGATGGCTGCAGGGTTCCAGCGTGACATATGCGGTCGCACCGCGTGCGTGGTCGCCCGCCATGCGCAGCGCGTGCACTTCCGCGTGCGGTTCACCGGCGCGCTGATGCCAGCCTTCGCCCATGATCGCGCCGTCACGCACGATAACGCAGCCGACGTTAGGATTCGGGGTGGTGGTATATTGTCCGCGCCGCGCCAGTTCCAGCGCGCGCGCCATGTAGTGCGCATCGGTCATGGATTAATCCTGTAAGCGGGCGATCTCTTCGCCAAAGTCACGAATATCTTCAAAACTGCGGTACACCGATGCGAAGCGAATATAAGCGACTTTATCCAGCTTCTTCAGCTCTTCCATCACCAGGTTACCAATCAGCTTGCTGGGAATTTCACGTTCGCCGGTGGCGCGCAGCTGGGTTTTGATGTGATTGACCGCGTTGTCGACGGCATCCGCGCTCACCGGACGCTTCTCCAGCGCCTTCATCATGCCGCTGGCCAGCTTATCTTCGTTAAAGGGTTCGCGCACGTCGTTGCTTTTCACCACGCGCGGCATTACCAGCTCGGCCACTTCAAAGGTGGTAAAACGCTCATGGCATACCAGGCACTGGCGGCGGCGGCGCACTGAGGAGCCCTCACTAACCAGACGTGAATCAATCACTTTGGTGTCCACAGCGGAGCAGAATGGGCAATGCATGACGTTTCCTGTCGCGAGAATTGGGGGCAGATAGTGTAGCGCGTTCCCGGTTGCAACAAAATACAGGGCGCAGAATCGCCACCTGGCTCACAGCGACGCCTGGCGGTTACAGCAAACCGTGAAAAGTTACTAAGCTTAGAGAGCCAATCCGGCTTAATGACAGGAGGATGTATGGGTTTATTCAATTTCGTCAAAGAAGCGGGTGAAAAACTGTGGGATGCGGTGTCAGGCGGCGATGACCAGAGCAAAAAGCTGCAGGAGCACATTAATCAACTCGGCCTGCCCGACAGCGATAAAGTGAAAGTCGATGTCCAGGGCGATACCGTGAAGGTCAGCGGTGACGGTATCTCGCAGGAGCTGAAAGAGAAGATTCTGGTGGCGGCGGGTAACGTGGCCGGCATCACCAAAGTGGAAGATAACGTGACCACCAGTGACAGTGCTGCGCAGGCCGAATTCTACACGGTGAAAAAAGGCGATACCCTGAGCGCTATCTCGAAGCAGGTGTACGGCACGCCGAACGAATACAACAAGATCTTTGAAGCGAACAAGCCAATGCTGACGCATCCTGATAAGATCTATCCCGGCCAGGTTTTACGTATCCCTAAATAACCGGAAGGACATTGCATGACGTTCAGGATGATTTGGGTGCCGGCAGCGCTTGCTGCGCTGGTGCTCAGTGGTTGCAGCTCCACCCCCGCTTCACCTCAGGTCAAAGCGCTGCATCAGGAAGTGAGCCAGCTCAACCAGCAGATGCGCAAACTGACCAGTCAGGCCAGCGCGCTGGAGATTCAGGGGCAGCTCAACAGCCAGTCGACGCAGGGCGCATGGTTACTCCCGCAGGCGAATACGCCGGTAGAGCTGCAGACGCAGCTGGGTAAACTGCGCCTGTCGCTGTCGCACGTTGAGGGGGAAGCCAGCGGCAGCCGCGCTAACCTGAATATCAGTTCAACCGATGATAAGCCAGTGCCGGCACTCAGCGCCCGCGTGGTATGGGGCGAAATGGATCCCGCCAGCGGCAAGCCGCTGAACGCCGACAGCCTGAGCCAGACCATTACCGTGCCCGCCAGTCTGATGCCGCGCAGTTCGGTCAGCGTACCGCTGCGACTCAGCGGGCTGGCACCGGGTCAGCCCGGCTACGTGCGCGTGCATGATGTGCAGGCGGTGACGGACGCCAGCACGGTCGTTGCAGGCCAGTAATTCTGGCGTCAGGCATAAAAAAACGGGCTGCACTCAGGCAGCCCGTTTCATTTCTCCGGCACAATTACGGCAGAATCGAAGGCTGATCGGCGCCCTCTTTCTCCACTTTCTGCACCAGCATGTGTTCACGCTTCATGCCCAGCTTCAGCGCCAGCGCGGACGACACGTAGATCGACGAAATGGTACCGATGGTGACACCGATCAGCATGGTCAGCGAGAAGCCTTTCAGCAGTGCGCCACCAAAAATGAACAGGATCAGGATCATCGCCAGCGTGGTGATCGAGGTGATCAACGTACGGCTCAGCGTCTGGGTCAGCGACACGTTAGTGATGTCGTAAGAAGAACCGCGACGGATTTTGCGGAAGTTCTCACGAATACGGTCGGAAACCACGATCTTATCGTTGAGCGAGTAACCAATCACCGACATCAGCGACGCCACAATCGTCAGATCGATCTCAATGTGGAACAGCGACAGAATGCCGCAGGTGATGATTACGTCGTGCGCCAGCGCCAGCACGGTGCCCAGCGCCAGACGCCACTCAAAGCGAAAGCCGATGTAGATCAGAATCGCAATCAGCGCCGACAGCAGCGCCATCGCCCCGGCCTGCGCCAGATCGCTGCCCACGCTCGGGCCCACGAACTCAATTCGCTTCACGGTCGCGTTCTGCTGCGTCGTCTGGTTGATCGAGGCAACCACTTTATTGCCCAGCTCCTGACCTGCATTGCCGGTGGTCGGTGGCATACGCACCATCACATCACGGCTGCTGCCAAAGTTCTGTACCAGCGGCTCCTCAAAGCCTGCCTTCACCAGCCCGTCACGCAGCGCATCCAGATCCGCCGGCTTCTCGAGGTTGATCTCAATCACCGTCCCGCCGGTGAAATCGAGCCCCCAGTTAAAGCCGCGCACACCGATAATGGCGATGGACGCCACAATCAGCAGGCCGGAGATGAGAAAGGCCAGCGTGTCCCAGCGCATAAAGTCGACGACTTTACGCCCATGGTTCAGCTGTTCAATACTATATTCCTGTGCCACAACGCACTCCTCAGATAGACAGCTTATTGATGCGTTTGCCGCCGTACACCAGGTTAACGATGGCACGGGTGCCGACGATAGCGGTGAACATGGAAGTCGCAATACCGATAGCCGTGGTAATCGCAAACCCTTTGATCGAGCCGGTACCGACCGCATAAAGAATGATAACTTTAATCAGCGTGGTGACGTTGGCGTCGACGATACTGGAGAAGGCGCCTTTATAGCCTTCATGAATCGCCTGCTGTACCGAGCGTCCGTTACGCAGTTCTTCTTTAATACGTTCGTTAATCAACACGTTAGCATCCACCGCCACCGCCAGCGTCAGCACGATACCGGCAATGCCCGGCATCGTGAGCGTTGCGCCCGGTAACAGTGACATGATGCCGACAATCAGCACCAGGTTGCACAGCAGTGCGCTGGTCGCAATCAGACCAAACTTCTTGTAGAACACCACCATAAAGATGATGGAGGCAATCAGACCCCACAGACAGGCTTCGAGACCCTGCGTGATGTTCTGCTGGCCCATGGTTGGACCGATGGTCCGCTCTTCCACAATCTGGATTGGCGCAATCAGCGCACCGGCACGCAGCAGCAGCGACAGCTGACGCGCTTCGTTCGGGTTGCTGATACCGGTAATTCGGAAGCTGTTGCCGAGGCGCGACTGAATGTTCGCCACGTTAATCACTTCTTCCTGCTTCACCAGAATCGCACGACCGTTCGCATCTTTCTTACCGCTGTCCTTGTACTCCACAAACAGGGTCGCCATCGGCTTGCCGATGTTGTCCTTGGTGAAGTTGGACATGATGTTACCGCCGGCGCCATCAAGCGAGATATTCACCTGCGGCTGGTTGTACTCATCCATGCTGGACGTCGAGTCGGTGATGTGGTCACCGGTGAGAATCACGCGCTTGTACAGCACCACCGGCTGACCTTCACGCGTCTTTTTCACTTCCGAGTCACCCGGCACGCGGCCGCTGGCGGCAGCGCTCGGATCCACCGAGGTGTTGACCAGGCGGAACTCCAGCGTTGCGGTAGCACCCAGAATCTCTTTAGCACGCGCGGTATCCTGGATACCCGGCAGCTCAACCACGATGCGGTCAGCACCCTGACGCTGTACCAGCGGCTCAGCTACACCCAGCTGGTTCACACGGTTACGCAGGATGTTGATGTTCTGCTGCACCGCATATTCGCGCGCTTCGCTCAGACGCGCATCGGTCATCACCGCACGCAGCGTGTCGCTGCCAGCGCTGGTGATCACCAGGTCGCGATGGCGCGGCGTCAGATAGCTGATGGCCGCATCACGGCTGGCGCCGTCGCGGAAGCGTATTTCGGTGCCGTAGTTAGCGATTTTGCTAACGTTGGTGTAAGGGATATTTTTTTCGCGCAGATCGCTGCGCAGGCCATCAGCATTCTGCTCCTGCAGCTTGCCGAGGGCAGTATCCATGTCGACTTCCATCAGGAAGTGCACGCCGCCGCGCAGATCGAGGCCGAGTTTCATCGGTTCAGCGGCCAGCATGGTCAGCCAGCGCGGTGTGGCAGGGGCCAGGTTGAGCGCCACGACGAAATCTTCGCCCAGCGCATTGGTGATGGCTTCACGCGCGCGCAGCTGAATATCCGTGTTAGCGAAACGGGCCAGAATGGCACCATTTTCCAGCGCGAGGGATTTGCTCTGGATATTGTCTTGTTTTAATACGGTCTGGATCTGATCCAACGTTTGCTCACTGGCGGCGCCACCGCGCGCACCAGTGATCTGAACGGCCGGATCCTCACCATAAAGGTTAGGAAGCGCATACAGCAGGCCGACGAGAATCACGACGACCAGCATGATGTACTTCCACAAAGGATAACGGTTTAACACGGCAGTTCCCTTCGGGAAGAATAAATTACAGCGCCTTCATTGTACCTTTCGGCAGAACGGCGGCCACGAAATCACGTTTAATCACTACTTCAGTGGTGTCGTTCAGGGCGATAGCGATGTAGCCGGTTTCAGCCACTTTCGTTACGCGGCCCACCAGGCCACCGTTGGTCAGCACTTCATCACCTTTGGAGATGGAATCCATCAGCTTTTTGTGATCTTTGGCGCGCTTCTGCTGTGGACGCAGGATCATGAAGTAGAAAATCAGACCAAAAACCACCAGCATGATCACCAGAGAATACGGACTTCCCTGAGACGGAGCGCCAGCTGCGGCCACGGCGTCAGAAATGAAAAAGCTCATTAAATTTCCCTCATTGATAGAATTATCAGACGTTTAACGGTGGAACCGCTTTGCCCGTCCGTTGGTAGAACTCGCTAACAAAGTGCTCTAATTTACCCTCTTCGATGGCCTGGCGTAAACCCGCCATCAGACGCTGGTAATAGCGCAGATTGTGGATGGTGTTCAGACGTGCGCCCAGTATTTCGTTACAGCGATCAAGATGATGCAAGTAGGCACGCGTGTAATTGCGACAGGTGTAACAATCACACTCCGCATCCAGCGGCGCGGTGTCATCTTTGTATTTCGCATTGCGGATTTTCACCACGCCATCGGTGACGAACAGATGGCCGTTGCGCGCGTTACGCGTTGGCATAACACAGTCAAACATATCGATACCGCGGCGAACGCCTTCCACCAGATCTTCCGGTTTGCCGACGCCCATCAAATAACGCGGTTTGTCTTGCGGAATTTGCGGACAGACGTGTTCCAGGATGCGGTGCATGTCCTCTTTCGGTTCACCCACCGCCAGGCCGCCCACAGCGTACCCATCAAAGCCAATCTCTACCAGACCTTTAACCGAGACATCACGTAAATCTTCGTAAACCCCGCCCTGAATAATGCCAAACAGCGCATTTTTGTTACCGAGCGCGTCAAAGCGGTCGCGGCTGCGCTGCGCCCAGCGCAGTGACATCTCCATCGAGCGTTTAGCGTAATCCCAGTCCGCCGGATACGGCGTACATTCGTCGAAGATCATCACAATGTCGGAGCCGAGATCGTACTGAATCTCCATCGATTTTTCCGGGTCGAGGAAAATCGGATCGCCGTTGATCGGGTTGCGGAAATGCACGCCGGCTTCGGTGATCTTACGGATATCGCCGAGGCTGAATACCTGGAAGCCGCCGGAGTCGGTCAGGATCGGTCCCTGCCAGTGCATGAAATCGTGCAGGTCGCCGTGCAGTTTCATGATCTCCTGCCCCGGACGCAGCCACAGGTGGAAGGTGTTACCCAGCAGGATCTGCGCGCCGGTCTCTTTCACTTCTTCCGGCGTCATGCCTTTGACCGTGCCGTAGGTGCCGACCGGCATAAACGCCGGGGTTTCCACGACGCCGCGATCAAAGACCAGACGGCCACGGCGCGCGCGCCCGTCGGTGGTATCTAATTCAAATTTCACATTGACCTCTTTCGATAATCAGAGAAACAGTCTGATTACTCAGCCACCAACGATTTCGTCGGGAGCCTGTGGATTACGGGTGATGTACATCGCATCCCCGTAGCTAAAGAAACGGTACTGCTCCGCCACCGCGCTCTGATAAGCCGCCATGGTGTGTTGATAACCGGCAAACGCCGAGACCAGCATAATCAGCGTCGATTCCGGCAGGTGGAAGTTGGTGATCAGCGCATCAATCACCTGATAGTGATAACCCGGATAGATAAAGATCTGCGTGTCATCGAAAAACGGCGCGATCAGCCCATCCTGGCAGGCCTGCGCTGCGCTCTCCAGCGATCGCACCGAGGTGGTGCCCACCGCCACCACTTTGTTACCGCGCGCTTTGCACGCCAGCACCGCGTCCACCACGTCCTGCGGCACTTCGGCATATTCAGAGTGCATGATGTGATCGTTGATGTTCTCCACGCGCACCGGCTGGAAGGTGCCAGCGCCGACGTGCAGCGTCACAAACGCCATCTCCACGCCTTTCGCCTTCAGCGCCGCCAGCAGTGGCTCATCAAAGTGCAGACCGGCGGTCGGTGCTGCCACCGCGCCGGGGCGCGCGCTGTAGACCGTCTGGTACAGCTCGCGGTCAGCTTCCTCATCCGGACGATCGATGTACGGCGGCAGTGGCATATGGCCGACGCTGTTCAGGATATCCAGCACCGCGCGATCGTCCGCAAACTCGATTTCGAACAGCGCATCGTGGCGCGCCACCATGGTGGCTTTGACGCTTTCGTCGTCGCCCAGCAGTAATTCGGCACCCGGCTTCGGCGCTTTGGAGGCGCGCACGTGCGCCAGCACGCGTTTGTCATCCAGCATGCGCTCAACCAGCATCTCAATTTTGCCGCCGCTGGCTTTACGGCCATAGACGCGCGCCGGAATCACCCGGGTATTATTGAACACCAGCAGATCGCCCGGATTGAGCTTATCCAGCACATCAGTAAACACGCCATGGTTCAGCGCCCCGCTCGGGCCATCCAGCGACAGCAGGCGGCAACCGCTGCGCTGCGCCTGCGGATAGTGGGCGATCAAAGATTCCGGTAATTCAAAGGCAAAATCGGCTACACGCATGCATCACTTCTTCAGGACTCAAAAAACAGGCGGCATAGTTTAGCGGAAAAGTGGGCAATTCTGAACAACTGGCTGCGCCGGTGTGATTCTGCCTATAATGCGCCATGAACTTTCTTGCTCACCTTCACCTTGCAACCCTGGCCGACAGCTCACTGCTGGGTAATCTGCTGGCCGACTTCGTGCGCGGCAACGTTGAGGCGCAGTGGCCGCAGCCGGTGGTGGCCGGTATTGCCCTGCACCGGCGCATTGATGTGCTGACCGATAACCTGCCGGAAGTGCGCAGCGCGCGTCAGCTGTTCCGCGCCGAAACGCGCCGCGTCGCGCCAATCACCCTCGACGTGATCTGGGACCACTTCCTGGCGCGCCACTGGGATCAGCTGCATCCGGCGCAGTCGCTGTCTGCTTTTAGTGCCGCCGCCGAGCGCGACATTGTGCCGCAGCTGCCCGGCACGCCGGGCGATTTTATCGAGCTCAACGCGGTAATGTGGCGCGAACGCTGGTTTGAACACTATGCTGACCCGGCGCGGCTGGCGCGCGTACTAAGCGGCATGGCGCATCGCCGGCCACGGCTGGCGGCGCTGCGCGACTCCTATCAGGATTTTGTCGACCACTACACCCAGCTCGAACCGCTGTTTTTCCAGTTCTATCCACGCCTGATGGCCGCCGCGCGCGCCCGGCAGCTGTGAAGCACAATTTGCCGCTGCCCCGCATTGCCTCCCCTTGCCAGCCGCAGCCATCTGCGGCTTAATGAAGCCTTGCTTAACTTTTGTTAAGCCAGTCACACAGCCATGGCGCTTTATCCGGCGTGGTTTGCCACGTCGATTGCCAGTGAATGATAAGAGGGAAAAATGTCATCAGCTACGCTAACCGAATTAGATGTCCGTTATCACTATGCCTGTGAGGTGGCGAAAACTGCTGCCAGCCGCGCGCTGGCGTGGTATCAGCAGCGCCATCAGCTGGTGGTGGAGCACAAGAAGGATTTGCAGGATGTGGTCAGCGAGGCGGATCGCAACGTTGAGCTGCTGGTAAAACACCTGATTCATGAGCGTTTTCCTGACGATGCGGTGCTGGGTGAAGAGAGCGGCGGTGACGTCAGCGGCGCGCGCTTTATCTGGGTCATCGATCCGATTGACGGCACCAGCAGCTTTCTTAACGGCCTGCACAACTGGTGCGTCTCGCTGGCGATTGTCTGTGACGATCAGCCGGTGATTGGCGTAGTCAGCGATCCTAATCATCAGGAAACCTTCCACGCCTGCCGCGGCAAAGGTGCCTGGGTGAATGACAAGCGCATTCAGGCACACAGCGCGCAGCGGCTCGATCAGGGGCTGCTGGGCCTCAGCAGCTCGAACAGCCAGCCGATTGAACCGCTGACCACTTTTATCAGCCAGCTGCTGGCGCAGGGCGGCATGTTTATCCGCAACGGTTCCGGTGCGCTGATGAGCGCCTGGGCGGCGGCCGGCCGGCTGATTGGCTATTACGAAGCGCATATGAATCCGTGGGATGGCCTGCCCGGCATTGTGCTGATGCGCGAAGCGGGCGGCGTCACCAACGATTATCTCAGCCACCATGGCCTGCAACAGGGGAATCCGGTGCTGCTGGCCAACGCGGTGCTCTATCCGCAGCTTAAAGCGCTGCTGCCGGCACAGCCAACGCTATGACACGTCTGCTGCTGAGCGCGCTGCTTGCTTTGCTGGCGCTCACCGCGCAGGCGCAGCCGCGCTACCAGCTGGAAAAAGTGGTAGAGATCAGCCGTCACGGCGTGCGTCCTCCCACCGCAGGTAACCGCACGGAAATCGAATCCGCCACCCAGCGCGCCTGGCCGCGCTGGCGCAGCGCCGACGGCGAACTCACCGCACACGGTTATGCAGCGGTCGTGAATAAAGGTCGCTGGCAGGGTGAACACTATCGCCAGCTCGGCCTGATGCTTGCCGGCTGTCCCGATGCCGGGCAAATTTACGTGCGCGCCAGTCCGCTGCAGCGCACCCGTGCCACGGCGCAGGCGCTGCTGCAGGGCGCCTTTCCCGGCTGCGATGTGGCAGTTCATCACGTCGCGGGGGCGGTCGATCCGCTGTTTCAGAGCGAAAAACTGCCGTTTGGCCAAACGGATGCTGCCATGGAGCGGGCAGCGGTCGCGGCGCGCGCCGGCGATCTCGCCGCACTGCAACAGCGTTTACAGCCCGCCGTGCAGCAGCTCAGGCAGGCGGTGTGCGCGGCAGATTGCCCGTTCTTCGATCGCCCCTGGCAGCTGAAGCAGAGTAAAAGCGGCCATACCTACGTGCAGGGTCTCAGCGTGCTGGCCAGCATGGCCGAAACCTTACGGCTCGGCTGGAGCGAAAATCTGCCGTTCAGCCAGCTGGCGTGGGGCAACATCACCCGGGCGCAGCAGATTAGCGCCCTGCTGCCGCTGCTGACCGCCAATTACGATCTGAGTAATGATGTGCCGTATATCGCGCAAAAGCGTGCGTCGATTCTGCTGGACGCGGTGGTGCGCAACCTGCAGGACGATGCGGCGACGCCCTCCACCCGCTGGCTGCTGCTGGTGGCACACGACACCAATATCGCCATGCTGCGCACGCTGATCGGCTTCAGCTGGCAACTGCCCGGCTACGCGCGCGGTAATATTCCGCCCGGCAGCAGTCTGGTGTTTGAGCGCTGGCGCGATAACCAGACGCAGACGCTGCTGCTGCGCGTCTATTTTCAGGCGCAAAGTCTGGATGCGCTGCGCCAGCTAACGCCGATCGATCGGCAGCACCCGCTGCTGCGCCAGGAGTGGCATCAGCAAAACTGTCGCCAGACGGCGGTGGGCACGCTGTGTCCTTATCAATCGACGCTTGAGCACTGGCGCACCGCCATTGATCAGCGCGCGGTAATCCCCGTGGACTATCCCTGACGCCAGCCACCGGGTTAAGCCAGACAGATTACGCCGGCTTATTCCTGCAGCGAAATTACAGCAATAAACTGCAAGCTGGTGGGCACAGTTATCTGAGACTTTTCTTTTTTTTCCCTTAAAAGCGTTAATGCTGAAAAACTGCGATATGCTGCACGGGTCAATCATCCCTTAGTAATACCTTTCTCTTTTTACATTTTTCGGCGACAGGATGCGCCGAGCTATTTTTACCCGCAGTAATAAAATCGCAAATTAACATTGAATAACTGGGATCCTGTTATGTCTGTACCTGTCTCGCTGCGCTATCGTCCGGATATCGATGGTCTGCGCGCTGTCGCCATTATATTGGTTGTGCTGTTCCACTGCGGCGTCAGCGCCGTGCCGGGCGGCTTTATTGGCGTCGATATATTTTTCGTTATTTCCGGCTTTTTAATTGGCGGTATTATCAGTAAAGAAATTACCGCCGGCACCTTCTCGTTTTATCAGTTTTATTTACGCCGCATCCGGCGTATTGCGCCCGCCCTGTTTTTTATGCTGATGATATTGCTGTTACTCGGTTATCTGCTGTTATCCCCGCTGGAATTAAGCCAGCTGGCAAAATACAGCATGGCGGTGTTCCTCTCGGTGCCCAATATGCTGTTACTGAAGAGTGGCGACTATTTCAGTGCGGATGCCGATCTCAATCCGCTGCTGATGACCTGGTCGCTGGGCATTGAGGAGCAGTTCTATATCGTGCTGCCGTTTGTTCTGCTGCTGGCCGTGCAGCTGCGGCGCACAATGACCGGCGTGGTGCTACTGCTCAGCCTGCTGTCGCTGGCCGGCTGCCTGTGGTTAACGCCCCTCTCCAGCACTCAGGCGTTTTATCTGCTGCCAACCCGCGCCTGGGAGCTGGGTGCCGGCGTGCTGCTGGCGCTGTGGCAACCCCGCCCCGTCACCGGCCGGCTGGCCAGCCTCTGTCATCTCGCTGGCTGGCTGCTGATCATCGGTGCCACGCTGTTACTCAGCCATAGCGATCGCTTTCCCGGCTGGCTGGCACTGCTGCCGGTGCTGGCGGCCTGTCTGATGATCGGTGCGCGCAGCCCGCTCAATCAGCGGCTGCTGGAGAACGCGCCGATGCGCTTCATCGGTAAAATTTCCTACTCGTGGTACTTGTGGCACTGGCCGCTGCTCAGTCTGGCACGCATCTGCAGCGATCGGCCGCTCAGCGTCTGGCAGGCGTTGAGCATCTGTGCCGTTGCGCTGGTCATCGCCTGGCTCTCCTGGCGCTTCATCGAACAGCCATTCCGTCGGGCGCGCAGCGGTACGCGCTGGCTGATCCCCGGCTACTGCGCCTCGTCGCTGCTGGCAGCCGGTGCCATGGTGCTGCTGTGGCAGAGCGGTGGCCTGAAATCGCGCGTCAGTGAAGCGGTGAAGCTCGGCGACGAATGGAAAGTCGCCGCCCAGCGCGATCCCTGCCTGCTGGATTACGGCGCCACGCGGCCCGCCCGCGATGCGCAGTGCCAGCCGCAGAGTGACACACCGGCGATAGCGCTGATTGGCGACAGCCATGCCGCCGCGCTGGCGGCCAACGTCGCCGATTACGCCCGGCGGCAGCAGAAACCGCTGTTTCAGCTGACCAAAGCCTCCTGCCCTTTCCTGCTTGAGGCCACGCGCGCGATGCCGCAAAAACCGCAGCATGCACAGCAGTGCCTCGATTTTAATCAGCGGGTTCTGCCGATCATCCTGAGCGATAAAATAGACGAAGTGGTGATCAGCGCGTTCTGGGCGGCGGGCCTCAGTGCGCAGACGGGCAGCGGATTCCGCAGTCTCCGCGATCCGGCGCAGGACAATCTGCAGGCGCTGAAAAGCGGGCTGGATACCGTGGTGGCGCAGCTGCTGGCGGCAGGGAAAAAGATCACCCTGATTGACGATGTGCCGACCATCACGCTCGATCCGCTGCGCTACAGCCATAACCGCAATATGCCGCTGCGCCGCAGCCTGAATAGCTGGCTCAGCGCGCAGGATGGCGCGGCGCTGGCGGCGGAACGCACGCAGCAGTTGCAGATGCCAAACGCATCGGTGGCAGAGCTGTTAAAGGACTATCAGCAGCACGGCGTGCGCGTGTTGTCACTGCAGGAGACGTTGTGTAATGCGCAGGGTTGTCTGGTCACTCATCAGGGCATGCCGCTCTGGTACGACAATAATCACCTGAATCCGTACGGCGGAGAGATGGCGCTGGGGAAAAACTGGTAATGCACCACGGGCGAAGTCTCGCTTCGCCCGCGGTAAAGCTTCTTACGCTTTACGTTTCTTCGCCAGCGGCCACGCCAGCAGCAGCAGAACAATCCACGCAAACCCGACGTACAGCGAGATACGCGTATCCGGGAAGTAGCCAATCAGCGCGATGATAAAGGCAAGGAACAGCACCCCCACCCACGCCGTAGCGCTGCCGCCCGGCAGAGCAAACTGCAGCTTACCGGCCTGCTCTTTGCCGATTTTGTGGCGGAACGCGATCTGCGACAGCAGAATCATAATCCACACCCACACGGTGGCAAACGTCGCCAGCGAGGCGATCACCAGGAACACTTTTTCCGGCATCAGATAGTTGAGGTACACCGCCACCAGCATGGCAAGCATCATCACCAGCACCGTAACCCATGGAATGCCGCGATTCGACACCTTCATAAACATCTTCGGCGCATGTCCCTGCTGCGCCATACCGTGCAGCATGCGGCCGACGCCAAACACATCGCTGTTAATCGCCGACAGCGAAGCAGTCAGCACCACAAAGTTCAGAATGGAGGCGGCGGCGGCGATGCCGAGGTGCTGGAAAGTCAGTACGAACGGGCTGCCTGCGGTACCGACCTGGTTCCAGGGATAAATCGACATGATCACAAACAGCGTGCCGACATAGAACACCAGAATGCGCAGCGGTACGGAGTTGATGGCACGCGGGATCGATTTCGCCGGATCTTTAGCTTCGCCGGCGGTGATACCAATGATCTCAATGCCGCCGTAGGCGAACATCACCATCTGCAGGGACAGCAGCATGCCGACGATACCGTGAGCAAAGAAGCCGCCGTTGGTCCACAGGTTATGGATGCCGGTCGGCTGACCGCCGTTGCCGATACCCCAGAAAATCATGCCGAAACCGGCCACGATCATGATGATGATGGTGGCAACTTTGAAGAAGGAGAACCAGAACTCCACTTCGCCAAACACCTTAACGCTCATCAGGTTGATGGCGCCAATGATCAGCACCACCGACAGCACCCAAATCCAGTGCGGCACCTCCGGGAACCACACGCCCATGTAGATACCAAAAGCCGTGACGTCGGCGATCGCCACAATCAGGATTTCAAAGCAGTACGTCCAGCCGGTGATATAGCCCGCCAGCGGTCCGAGGTAATCCTGCGCGTAGCGTGAAAACGAGCTGGCCTGCGGATTGTTAACCGACATCTCGCCTAGCGCGCGCATGATGATATACGCCACGGCGCCGCCGATGATGTAGGCCAGCAGTACGCTGGGGCCTGCCATTTTGATGGCATCTGCCGAGCCGTAAAACAGCCCGGTGCCGATCGCCGATCCCAGCGCCATAAAACGGATGTGGCGCGTGCTCAGTCCGCGTTTGAGCTTATTGGTTTCTTGCATAACAAACAGTACCTGTGGAAATGAAAAAACCACGGGCAAGCCCGTGGTCGGAATTAACAGCGATGTCGCTTACTGGTGAACGGCAACCTGCTCACGCCCTTTCACCCGGTCAACCACCGCAGCAATCACCAGCATCGCCAGCGACGGCGGCAGCCAGGAGAGTCCCTGATCGGCCAGCGGCAGATGCTGGCTAAACAGCGGCAGCGCATCTTTAAAGCTGGTGGTTTTGATGGCGTCGACGATACCAAACAGCAGGCTGATCAGCATGGTTGGCGCAATGATGCGCGTGCTGCGATTCCACCAGCTCAGGGTAAAGCTCAGCACCACCAGTACGATGCACGGCGGATAGATAGCCGTCAGCACCGGAATCGAAATCTGAATCAGGTGGCTGAGACCGAGGTTCGACACCAGCATGGCGAACAGGCCGAGAATAAACACCAGCGCTTTATACGACAACGGCAGGTATTGCGCAAAGAATTCTGCGCAGGCGCAGGTCAGGCCCACCGCCGTAACCATACAGGCGACGAAAATCAGCGCGGCGAGGAAGACACTGCCCATACCGCCGAAGGTCTGCTGCACGTAAGCATGCAGAATCGCCGCGCCGTTAGCGTTCTGATCGACAATCGCGCCGCTGCCGGAGCCCAGCTTGAACAGGCTGAGGTACACCAGCGTCAGGCCAACACCGGCGATCACGCCGGCCAGCATGGTATAGCGCGTCAGCAGTTTACTGTCTTCCACGCCACGTGAACGCGCCGCATTAACGATGACGATACCGAACACCAGCGCGCCGAGCGTATCCATGGTCAGATAGCCGTTCACGAAACCGCTGGAAAAGGCCGCACGCTGGTAGTCGGCGGTGGCCGGCGAAATGCCGCCAGCCGGCCACAGCAGCGCCGCGACGCCCAGAATGGTCAGCGCGACAATTTTCAGCGGTGCGAGGAAGTGACCGACGGTGTCCAGCAGCTTGCCCGGATAGAGCGAAATGCCAATCACCAGCGCGAAGTACACCAGGCTATAGATAAACAGCGGCAGCGGGCCGTCGCCGGTCAGCGGCGCAATCCCGACTTCAAATGAAACGGTCGCGGTGCGCGGCGTGGCAAACAGCGGGCCAACGGCGAGATAGCACACGGTGGCGAGCAGCAGACCGGCCGCTTTACCAATCGGTGAGCTGAGCGCATCAATACCGCCGCCAACGCGCGCCAGCGCGATCACGGTCATCACCGGTAAACCAACCGCGGTGATCAGGAAGCCGAAGGCGGCAATCCAGACATGTTCACCAGACTGAATACCGACCATAGGCGGGAAAATGATGTTTCCTGCGCCAACGAACAGGGCAAAGGTCATGAAGCCCAGCGCCAGGATATCCCTGGAGGTTAAACGATGTGTCATAAACTTCTGTACTGCCTGTAGCTGATGTTGCGGTGGAAGTTGGGTTTGTGTTGTCCCCTGGATGCGCGAAAACAATGGCTTAACTGGCTTGACCAGTGCGTTATGCGGGCCGAATCGGTACAGCGCAGGTGATTTAAACTGCTTTTCTTCTGTTCACAGAGGGATGAATCGACAACGGCGCAAATTAAAACGTTTATAGCGAAGAAAGGCAATACAGGATCGGAAAACCAGAAGGATATAACAGGAAAGCGTCAGAACGCAGTGGATAAGCAGGAAATAGTCGGAAAACACCTGAGATGATTTGCTTAAAGTTTCTGCAAAGCGAGCGATCTCCTTGCAGAAACCGCCGCAGAGATGCACAAAAGGCGCGCTTTACGCGCCTGTTTGCACAACTTTACAGCATCACCACACCTGTTGTGCGATGTCGACAACCAGACGAATCTTCTGCCACTGCTGCGCTTCGGTCAGGCTGTTGCCCTCTTCCGTTGACGCAAAGCCACACTGCGGGCTGAGGCAAATCTGGTCGAGGCTGACAAACTGCGCCGCTTCCTGCAGGCGCGCCTTCACCTGTGCAGCGTCTTCCAGCTCGCCGGTTTTGGTGGTGATCAGCCCTAATACCACCTGCTGATGACCCGGTTTGATGAAACGCAGCGGCTCAAAGCCACCGGAGCGCTCATTATCGTACTCGAGGAAAAACGCGTCGATGTTCACGCTGCCAAACAGAATTTCCGCCACCGGCTCGTAGCCGCCTTCCGAGATCCAGGTCGAGCGGAAGTTACCGCGGCACACGTGCAGGCCGACGGTGAGATCCGCCGGTTTATCTTCCAGCGCGCGATTCAGCACCTGCGCATAAATGCGCGCCAGCTGTTGCGGATCTTCACCGCGCTCGCGAATTTGCTGCTGCTGATCGCCTGAACACAGGTACGCCCAGACGGTGTCATCCAGCTGCAGATAGCGGCAGCCAGCGTCGTAAAATGCCTTGATCGCATCCTTGTAAGTCTGTGCCAGATCGGCGAAGTACTGCTCCAGATCCGGATACACCGTGGCATCAATCACTTTACGGCCGCCGCGGAAGTGCAGCACGCTCGGGCTGGGAATGGTCATTTTCGCCACCGCATCGCCAGCCACGCTTTGCAGGAAGCGGAAATGGTCCAGCATCGGATGCTGCGGGTTAAAAGCGACTTTGCCGGTGACCTTCACGCCGTGCGCTTTGGTCTGCACGCCGTTGAACTGAATGCCCTGATCGGCCTCAAACAGCTCAACGCCGTGCAGATCGCCAAAGAAATCAAAGTGCCACCAGGCGCGGCGGAATTCTCCGTCGGTCACTACCTGCAGACCGCTGGCGCGCTGCTGCTCCACCACCTGGCGAATCGCATCGTCTTCTACCTGACGCAGCTGGTCGGCGCTGAGGGTGCCATTGGCGAACTGCTCGCGTGCATGCTTAATGGCAGCGGGACGCAGAAAACTGCCGACGGTATCGGCGCGGAACGGGGCGGTGTTGCGTTGCATATTCACTCCTGCACTGACACATAATTGCGTCAGGGTATAATTGCGTACGGTTACTTTTGGCCATCTGGATGGCTATATGTCCATAAGAGTGACATGCCGCCCCACCGGCGGCAATGGAAGAAAATTCAGGGGACGTGAAAAAAATTCATGATCGGTCAGCGTGAATTAGTTTTGCGCAATCGCCGCGCGCGCCTGCGCGATCTGGCTATCGGACAGCGGCAGGTAGCCGGCCTCCGTTACACGGCGCTGGCCCTGCGCAGAGAGCACCTGCTGCAGAAAGGCGGCGACCAGCGGCGGCAGCGGTTTGCCGGGCGCCTTGTTAACGTAGATATACAGCGGGCGCGACCACGGATAGCGGCCGCTGCGGATCGATTCGGCATCCGGCATGACGCTGTCGCCGCTGGCGGTGACGATCGGCAGGGTTTTCACGCCGCTCAGGTGAAAGCCAAAGCTGGCATAGCCGATGCTGTTCGGCGTGCTGGCGACCGCCTGCACCACCGCCGCCGAGCCGGGAAACTCCGCGACGTCAGCGCGGAAATCGCCGCGACACAGCGCCTGCTGCTTGAAGAAGCCCCAGGTGCCGGAAGCGGAGTTACGGCCAAAGCGCTGAATACTGCGCGTTGCCCAGTTCGCCGTATGCAGGCCAACATCGCCCCAGCGCTGCGGCACCTGCTGTGCGCCGCACAGCCGCGTCACGGAGAACAATGCATCCAGCTGCGGCTGACTGATGGACGGCAGCGGATTGTCCTGATTAACCACCACCACCAGCGCATCCATCGCCACCGGCACCGCCAGCGGTGCATAACCATAGCGCGCGATAAACAGCTGACGCTCATCCACCTGCATCGGCCGGCTCATGGCGCCAAGCTGAGCGGCCCCGGCGGCCAGCGCGGTCGGCGCCGTCGACGATCCCGCCGCCTGCACCTGCACGTTGACGCCCGGCGACTGACGGCTGAAATCTTCGCCCCACAGCGTCATCAGATAGCCCAGCGTGTCCGAGCCCACGCTGCTCAGGTTGCCGGTCAGCATGCTTTGCTGAGCCGTCGCCAGCAGCGGGCACAGCAATAAAAGAGAGAGCAGCAGCGATTTCATCACAGAGTCCGGTGGCGTTTACTGCGCCACATTCTCGCGGATTCCGTTCGCCACAATCAAGCGCGGTGGCAGCACGAAGCGGAAGCAGGTTTCCTGATGCGGCACGCTGCTGATCTCCAGCCGCGTGGTGTGGTGGCCGAGCGCGTGCTTAACAATGGCCAGCCCCAGCCCACTGCCGCCAGTGGCGCGCGAGCGCGCTTTATCCACGCGGTAGAAGCGTTCGGTCAGGCGCGGCAGATGCTCCTCGCTGATGCCGGGCCCGTTGTCGCACACTTTAAATTCGGCGCCCTGTTTGGTGCGCAACCAGCTGATGTCGATGCGCGTGCCATCCGGCGTGTGGTTCACCGCGTTATACACCAGATTGGAAATCGCGCTGCGCAGCTGTTCATCATTGCCGAACACCTTCAGATGCGGGTCGGTGTGGAAATGGATGCTGTGACGGCCCTGGCTGAGGGTTTCCGCCTCGCGCTGTAACAGCAGCAGCATGGTCGGCACATCCACCGTCTCTTTCAGATCAATGGCGGGGGCCGCTTCGATGCGTGACAGCGTCAGCAGCTGCTTCACCAGGCTGTCCATGCGTCGTGTCTGCTCCTGCATGGTACTGAGCGCCTTGCTGCGGGTGCGCTCGTTCATCCCGACATCGTCCATCATCTCCAGATAGCCCTGCAGCACCGTCAGCGGGGTACGCAGTTCATGGCTGACGTTGGCGAAGAAGTTACGCCGCGCCCCTTCCAGCTGGTGCATCTGGGTGACGTCACGCGCCACCATCAGCCACTGCCCTTCGCTGTAAGGCATGACGCGGAACTCCATGTGATGCTGATTATTCAGCACCAGCGTCAGCGGCTTGTTGAAGTCGCGCTGGCGGATATAGCGGGAGAATTCAGGGTAGCGCAGCAGGTTGAGGATATTCTGTCCATTATCTTCTGGCCAGCGCAGCCCGAGATGCTGCTGAGCGAGACCGTTACACCAGAAAATGGTGCCCTCTTCGGTGGTGAGTACCACCGCGTCCGGCAGCGACTCGGCCCCGCTGCGAAAGCGTTTGATCAGATTGCCCAGCTCGCGCCGGCGGCGGCGATTGCGCAACTGCATTTGATACAGGCCGTAAAACAGCGGTTCCCAGCTGCCGCGCCCGGTGGGCGGCGTCATTGAACGATCAATCCACAGCCAGTGCGACAGCCGCATCAGATTTTTGAAGTGCCAGAACAGCACGCCGCACACGGCCAGTAACAGCCACCACGGCAGATAGCCAACCAGCAGACCCAGCACCAGCGCAGGCAGACACACCAGCGCCAGCTCGGTCAGTAATCTCTTCCAGGAGAGTCGTTCCAGCACGGTAAAAGACTCCGTTTAGTAGCGGGCAGAGAAACGATACCCTGTTCCGCGAACGGTTTGTACCATGCGATCGTGGCCGGAAACTTCCAGTGCTTTACGTAAACGACGGATATGCACATCCACGGTGCGGTCTTCCACATACACGTTAGTGCCCCACACGTGATTCAGCAGCTGTTCGCGGCTGTATACGCGCTCCGGATGCGTCATAAAGAAGTGCAGCAGTTTGTATTCGGTCGGTCCCATTTCCAGCGGCGTGGTTTCGGACATCACGCGATGCGAGGAGGGATCGAGGCTCAGCCCCTGCATCTCAATCACCTCTTCCACCGCCATCGGTGAGATGCGGCGCATCACGGCTTTAATGCGCGCCATCAGCTCTTTGGGCGAGAACGGCTTGGTGATGTAATCATCGGCGCCCACTTCCAGCCCGCGCACGCGATCTTCCTCTTCACCGCGCGCCGTCAGCATCATCACCGGAATATCACGCGTCATGGCTTCACGCTTTAAATGTTTGATGAACTGAATGCCGCTGCCGCCGGGTAACATCCAGTCCAGCAGAATCAGATCGGGCCAGGGTTCGATCAGCTTGCCAATCGCGCTGTCATAGTCCTCAGCCTCAATCGGCTGGTAATCGTTTTGTTCCAGCACGAAACATAACATTTCACGGATGGGAGCTTCGTCTTCCACAACCAAAATGCGCTTAGCCATTATTACTCCTGCGATTGTGACGGCATGTCACGGGGGTTTGCGGCGCCATTATGCGTCAGTTTTGTGACACTTTTATGAAAAACCCACCTCATGATAATCAGATAAAAAGCGCAATTGTGACAACCGGTTTCGCTTTTTTTTCATTGCGTTGTTAAGCGGTTATACTGCCGCTTTGCGATAGCAGGCACGGAGCATTCATGCGCATTATTCACACCGCTGACTGGCATCTCGGTCAGTTCTTTTACAGCAAAAGCCGCGCCGCCGAGCACCAGCAATTCCTCGACTGGCTGCTGGCCGCGATTGTGCAGCATCAGGTGGATGCACTGATCGTCGCTGGCGACCTGTTTGACACCGGTTCGCCGCCCAGCTACGCGCGCGAACTGTTTAACCGTTTCGTGGTGGCGCTGCAGCCCAGCGGCTGCCAGCTGATTGTGCTGGCCGGCAACCATGATTCGGTCGCCACGCTGAATGAATCGCGCGAGCTGCTGGCCTGCCTCAATACCCGCGTCATTACCAGCGCCACGCCCGGCGGCGAGCAGCAGGTGCTGACGCTGCAACAGCGCGACGGCACGCCGGGCGCGCTGCTGTGCGCCATTCCCTATCTGCGTCCGCGCGACATCCTGCGCAGCCAGGCGGGTCAGTCCGGTCGCGATAAGCAGCTGTCGCTGCTGCAGGCGATTGAGCAGCACTATCAGCACTGTTATGCCGCCGCTGTGGCGCAGCGCGAAGCCATGGGCAGTACGCTGCCGATCATCGCCACCGGGCATCTCACCACCGTGGGCGTCAGCAAGAGCGATTCGGTGCGTGATATCTACATCGGCACGCTGGACGCCTTTCCGGCGCAGGCCTTCCCGCCAGCCGACTACATTGCGCTGGGCCACATCCATCGTGCGCAGCGCATCGCCGACAGCGATCACATCCGCTACAGCGGTTCGCCGATTGCGCTCAGTTTTGATGAGCTGGGGCGTGAGAAAAGCGTATTCCTGCTGGAATTTAGCACCCGGCTGGAGTCCGTCACACCGCTGGTTATTCCGTCATTCCAGCCGATGCAGATGTTAAAAGGCGCCATGGCGGAGATCGAACAGCAACTGACCGCGTTTCACACCTATGAAGGCGATCTGCCGGTGTGGCTGGATATCGAAATCACTACTCAGGAGTACCTGAGCGACCTGCAGCGCCGCATCGAACAGCTTACCGACGCGCTGCCGGTTGAGGTGCTGCTGGTGCGCCGCAGCCGCGATCAGCGTCAGCGCAGCCTGGCGCGGCTGGAGAACGAAACCCTGAACGAACTGAAAGTTGAAGAGGTGTTTGCCCGCCGGCTGGCGCTGGAGGAGCAGCTGGAGGATGAACAGCGCGCGCAGTTAACGCAGCTGTTTCGCAGCACGCTGGCGACGCTGGAGGATCCGGGCGCATGAAAATTCTGACGTTACGTTTTAAAAACCTCAACGCGCTGCGCGGCGAGTGGTTTATCGATTTCCGCCGCGAGCCGTTTGCCAGCAACGGGCTGTTCGCCATCACCGGCGCTACCGGCGCGGGTAAAACCACGCTGTTGGATGCCATCTGTCTGGCGCTCTATCACCAGACGCCGCGCCTTGGTGGCCTGTCGCAGAGCGAAAATCAGCTGATGACGCGTGACACCGCTGAATGCCTCGCCGAAGTGGAGTTTGAGATCAAAGGTGAAGCCTGGCGCGCCTTCTGGAGCCAGAACCGCGCGCGCGGCCTGGCGGAAGGTAAACTGCAGGCGCCGCGCGTCGAACTGGCGCGCGTGGCGGACAACCAGATCGTCGCCGATAAAGTCGGTGACAAGCTCAAAGCCATCGAAACCTTGTCCGGTCTCGATTTTGCCCGCTTCACCCGTTCGATGATGCTGTCGCAGGGGCAGTTTGCCGCCTTCCTCAATGCCAAACCCGGCGAGCGCGCCGAGCTGCTGGAGGAGCTGACCGGCACCGAAATCTACGGCCACATCTCGATGCAGATCTACGAGCGCTGGCGCACGGCGCGCGCGGCACTCGACACGCTGCGCGCCCGCGCCGGTGCGGTGCAGTTGCTCGACGACGCCCGCCGCGCCGAACTGGCGCAGCAGCTGGAGCAGCTGACCCGCACCGAACAGGATCTGAGCGAGCAGCTGGCGCAGGCCCAGCAGCAGCAGCAGTGGCTGACGCAGCAGCAGCAGCTCAACGCGGAGCAACAGCAGGCGCAGCAGGCGTTGCAGGCTGCCGCCACGGCCTGGCAGCAGGCGGAAGGCGATCGCCAGCGGCTGGCGCGTGCTGAACCGGCAGAGAAGCTGCGCGACAAACTGCAGCAGCGCGAACAGCTGCAGCGCGACCAGCAGACACTGAACCAGCAGGCGCAGCAGTTACAGCAGCAACAGCAACAGGCGCAAGCGGCGCTGCAGCAGGGGGAAAGCCACTATCAGGCCGCACAGCAGGCACGTGAACGCGCGCTGGCCGAACAGCAACAGCTGGAGACGCTGCTGAGCGAACAGGTGATCCCGCTCGATCAGCAGATCGCCAGCCGTGCACAGCAGCTTGAGCAGCAGCAGGCGCTGCTGAGCGAACAGCAAAAAACGCTGTTACTCAGCCAGCAGGCGCTGGATCAGCATCAGCAGGCAAGTGAACGCTTACAACAGCAGCTGGCGCAGCAGCAGGCGTTTCGCCTGAGTGAAGCCGCTGTCGCCCGCTGGGGCGGCGAACTGGCGCGCTGGCAGGCCGAACTCGCCCGGCTTGAAGAGCGTGAGCAAACGCTGACGCAGCTCAGCGCGCAGCAGCAACAACTGCAAAGCCAGCTGGAACAGCAGCAGCAGGCGCTGCAGGCGCGCGAACAGGCGGCACAGCCGCTGCAACAGGCAGAAGCCGCGGCACAGCAGCAGCGCCAGCAGGCGGAGCAGGTGCTTACTTCGCTGGAAGCGGAGATCGCCAGCCCGGCGCTGCGGACGGCGCTGGCGCAGCATCAGCAGCAGCGCGGCGCACGTCAGCAGCTCAGCCTGCTGGCGGCACAGTGGCAAACGCTCCAGCCGCAGCGCCAGCAGCGTCAGCTTAAACTGCAGCAGTTACAGCAGCATGCTGAGCAGGAAGCGCTGGCGTTGCAGCAGCTGCGCGAGGAGTACAAGCGCGAGCATCAGACGCTGCTGGATGTGCGTCGCCTGTGCGAGCTGGAGCGCACCATTATTCAGCTGGCCGACGAGCGGGCCCGGCTGCAGCCGGAACAGCCCTGCCCGCTGTGCGGCTCCTGCCAGCATCCGGCCATCGACCGCTACCAGCAGTTGCAGCCAGATGAAAATCAGCAGCGGCAGTCGGCGCTGGAAACGCACGTGGCGCAGCTCAGGGAAGCCGGCACCGCGCGGGGCGAGCAGCTTAAACTGTCGCAGCAGCAACAGCAGGCGCTGCAACAGGAAATCGCCGATCTCGACCAGCAGATCGCCGCCACCCGCGAGCGCTGGCAGGCGCTGTGCGGTGAGCTGGCGCTTACCTTCAGCGCTGAACAGCACGCAGAATTCAGCGCCTGGCAGCAGCAGCAGGACGCGCTCGAAGCCCGCCAGCAGCAGCAGTTGCAGGCGCGTGAACAGGCGGCCGTCACGTTGCAGCAGGCCAAAGACGCGCATCTGCAACAGCAGCAGCGCTGGCAGCAACATCAGCAGCAGCAACAGCTGGCACAGCAGCAGCTGGCCAGCGCCCGGCAGCAGCGGGATGGGATCGATCAGCGCGTCAGCGGTGAACGGCAGGCATGGCAGCAGCAACAGCAGCAGCTGGAACAGCAGCTGGCTGCCCATCAACTTAGCCTGCCGGCAGCGCCCGAGCGCGCCGGCTGGCTGCAAACGCTGCAGCAGCGCTGGCAGCAGTGGCAGGAAAGTGAGCGGTTACTTGCTGAGCTACAGCCGCAGCTGGCGAAAAGCGAAACGGAAGGAAGCAGCCTGCAGCACGCTCTGGCGCGTGAACAGCAGCAGGTCGCCAGCCTGCAGCAAGCCCTTAACCACCTGCAACAGCAGCAGCAGGCCCAGCAGCAGCAGCGCCAGCAGCTGTTTGGCGACCGGCGCGTGGCGGACGCGCGTCAGCAGCAGCACGCCACGCTGCAACAGCATGACCAGGCGCTGGCGCAACAGCTGCAGCGCTGGCAGCAGGCGCAAAGCGAACTGCACGGCCTGAAAGGTCAGTATGAACAGATTGTCAGCCAGCAGCAGACGCTGGCGCAGCGCGCAGCGGACGCCGAAAGCGCCTTCCGGCAGGCATTGCTGCTCAGTGATTTCGCTGACGAAAGCGCCCTGCGCGCCGCGCTGCTGGCGGAAGATGAGGTGCAGACGCTGCGCCAGCGGCTGCAAACGCTGGAGCAGCAGCATCAGCAGCACACCGCGCTGCATGCCAGACTGGCGCAGCGGCTGAGCGATCACCAGCAGCAGCGCCCGGCTGCGCTCAGCGATGCCGATGCTGGCTCCATCGCCATCCGGCTGGAGCAGCTGCGCGTGGCGCTGCGTGACAACGCACGCCAGCAGGGGGAAGCGCAGCAGCAGCTGCACAGCGATACCCGGCAGCGTCAGCAGCAGCAAACGCTGCTGGCGCAGATCGCCGCTGACGAAGCGGAACTGGCACAGCTAAGCCGCCTCAACGATCTGATCGGGTCGGCCAAAGGCGACAAGTTCCGCCGCTTTGCTCAGGGCTTAACCCTCGATCATCTGGTGTGGCTGGCAAACCGCCAGCTCGATCGCCTGCACGGCCGCTATTTATTGCAGCGCCGCGTCAGCGATGAGCTGGAGCTGGAAGTGGTGGATACCTGGCAGGCCGATGCCACGCGCGACACGCGTACGCTGTCCGGCGGCGAGAGCTTCCTCGTCAGCCTCGCGCTGGCGCTGGCGCTGTCCGATTTGGTCAGCCATAAAACGCGCATTGAATCACTGTTTCTCGACGAAGGCTTCGGCACGCTGGATGCCGAAACGCTGGACACCGCGCTGGATGCGCTCGATGCGCTCAACGCCAGCGGGAAAACCATCGGCGTGATCAGCCACGTGGAAGCGATGAAAGAGCGCATCCCGGTGCAGATCCGGGTGCGTAAAATGAACGGGCTCGGTTACAGTAAACTGGAGCTGCCGGGCGAGTGATGCGTGAAGTGGCGCGGCGATCAGCTGATCGCCGCGCCAGCGAGATTAACGCGTAACCGGCGCTTTGTAGCGCGGACCGGCCAGCAGACCACCCTGCTCGTTCTGCGCTAACAGACGTGCGCTGGTGACACCAGCAATAGTGTGCGCTTTGTCACCCGCGTTGCTGGCGATCTGTTTGATCGCCGCCGACACCAGCATGCCAATGATGCCGCCGTTGCTATTGTTACTGTTCTCAGAATCATTGGCGGTGGCCATGCCCTGCCACAGCTCTTTACCGCTGCGCAGATCGACCAGACGGGCAGTGGCCGAGACCGTGGTCACCGAATCAACCACCAGATAGCTGCTGCCATAATCGGTAATCGAAATGTACAGTGCGCTGTCTGCGTTGAAGATGTCATGCAAGCGCTTCGTGCTCACCGCCTGAATTTCATGCCCGTTGCTCAGGCCGTTTTGCTGGAAGGTCTCTTCCACCACCGCCACCGGGAACACGTAGTAACCCGCTTCCGCCAGTGGCTGGGTCACCAGCGAGGTGAAGCTATGCGACGCGTTGATATCCGGCGCACGGTTATCGGCAGGCAGCACCAAAATAGACGCCGGCTTACTGGCACGGAAGGCGCTGTAGTCATACGGTTTCTTATTCTGGGCACAGCCGGTCAGCAGCAGCGCCGCGAATACGCCGCACACGGCAATCAGTTTTTTCATTGGTTCACTCCTTTTTTCTTCATCAGAAAGTCCATGTACGGGGCCGATTCCGGAAACAGCTGCTTCTCAAGGGCGAACTGGCTGAAAGCTTTATCCGTATTGCCGTTTTTGGCGTACAGCAGGCCCAGCTGGGCGTGCAGACCCGGTGCTACCGGCTTGTTCACCGCTTTGGCCTTTTCGATATCCAGATTCAGCGCATCAATCTGCTTCTGCGGATCGCTGTCTTTCTGGTAATAGCTGTACACCTGCTGCTGGTAATCACCCCAGTAGTAGATCGGCTCCGGTCCTTTTGGCGCACAGCCGGCCAGCACGCCTGCCGCGATCAGCGCGGCGCTCAGTTGCAGTAATTTCATCGTCAATATCCTTATTTCACCGGGCGCCATGCGCCGTTATTGATGCCATCCACCAGGTGGTCGACCGCTTCACGGATCGCCAGATCCATCACTTTGCCGTTCAGGGTAGAGTCATAGCTGGCGGTGCCGCCAAAGCCGATCACCTCACGCGCTGACAGCTGGTATTCACCCGCGCCCTGCACGCTGTACACCACTTCTGAAGTGGTCACATCCACCACATTCAGGTTCACTTTGGCGTAAGCGATCTGGCTTTTACCGCGTCCGAGGATGCCCCACAGCTGCTGGTCGCCCACTTCTTTGCGCCCGAACTCGGTGATGTCACCGGTGATGATGTAGTTAGCGCCCTTGATGTTCTGCTGGCTGTGTTTGAAGTCGGCTTCCTGCTGCAGCTCTTTCAGGTTGCTGCGATCCAGCACGTTGAAGCGATTGGTCTGCTGCAGATGCGTAATCAGAATGGTTTTGGATTGGTTGCCCAGACGATCAACGCCGTCGGAGAAAATCCCATTCATGTATGACGAACGGTTATCAAACTGTCCCACTGCGATTGGGCTGCGCACGCCCTGATAAGCCGGCTGGCTTGCGGCGCGAACCTGAGGCGCATCGATGGCGCGCGACGACTCGGTGGCACAGCCACTGAGCAGCGCGGCGCTTAACAAGGAGAGTGCCGCAAAGGCATATTTCTTCTGCATTTCTGGTCCATGAATAAAGGAAGGGATAACACCGCCACCAGGCGGCAAATTCTGGTTATGCCGACAGTCAGAGTAATGCCATAGCATTCCCTGCTGCGGTCTGTAGACTGTCGGCAGCAGCGCCAGGAATCTTTAGCGAAAATGCAGGCTTATTAATGAATTTAATTAATCGATTAGCGAGACTATCAGGTGGGTTAGTAATGATGGTGGCGCTCAGCGCCTGCCAGCAGGTGGCCGCGCCGGCCCCCAGCCTGGCCAATCAGTGCCAGCCGCAGGACAATGCTGACAGCGCCGCCTGCCACTGGAGTGAAGCACTGCAGCAGCAGCTCAATAAGCAGTTTCACGATGCGGCGCGCTATGCCGGACAGCAGTGCTGGGTGCGCCTGGAGTGGCAGAACAGTGGGCGCTACGCGGTGACGCAAACCCAGGGCGACGAAGCGCTGTGTTTGCGCGCGTGGCAGCTTATTGGTCAGTCGCGCGGCTTACCGCCTCCGCCGCAGCGCGACCAGCCAGCGTGGTTTGGCTTTGCGCCACACCGGCCTGACTTACCAGCCCATCCTGGCGCCACTGGCGCGGGCTGATGCCGAACCAGCGGCGGAAGGCGCGGGAAAATGCGCTGACCTCGGAATAGCCGAGCAACAGCGCCATCTCCGAGATGGGCAGCTGTCTTTGCTGCAGATAGTGCGTGGCCATTTCGCAGCGCACCTTATCCACCAGCGCGCTAAAGCTGATGCCCTCTTCGCGCAGGCGTCGCTGCAGCGACCAGCTCGACAACCCCATTTTGCCAGCGATCTCCTCAAGTACCGGTTCGCCCTGAATGAGCGTCAGGCTGACCTGTGAACGCGCCTGTTCGAGCACGCTCTGCACGCTGGCGCTGCTGTTTAGGCGGCGAATGGCATCCTGCATCACCATCAGCAGCATCGCATCCTGCTCCGGCATGGCGCGCTGCAGGTCGCGTTTCGCGATCAGCAGTGAGTTAAACGGCTGATCGAACCAGACCGGCGCATCAAACACTTTGCAGTGCTCGTGCCACTGCTCCGGACGCGGATGTTCAAAGTGCACCTCGCGCGGCGCCCAGTTTTTGCCCGCTACGTGGCGAATCAGGTTGAGGAACATGCCGAGCGTCAGCTCCGCATCCTGACGGCGTGCCAGGATCGCCCCGTGGCGCACCTGATAATCGAGCCGCCAGCAGTCGCCCTTGTCCACCAGCCGCGTCAGCGTATCGTGCTGGTGCCAGGGAAACGCGTTCACCACATTGTGCAGCGCCTGCTCCAGCGTCGGCGAGCACAGTCCGATGTAGCCAATTAACCCTAATGACTGCGGTTTGAACTGCCTGCCGTAATGCAAACCGAAGTTATCAAAGCCGGAGTGGCGCGCCGCTTCTTCCATCACGCGGCAATAGTTCACCAGCCCGAGGCTCAGTGTCGGGCTGGCCAGCAGTTCAGAATCGATACCGCTGATGCCAAAGATGCGATCGACATCGCCGCCTTTATCCGTAATGAAGGCGCTCAGACCGGTCGCCGCCGCGGCCAGAACGCCACGGTTGCTGGCGGGTGTGGCAAACGCGCTGAAGGCATCAGCAGCAGAGATGAGTGATTGCATGGGAACCTCTCAGGGATCGCACGGATAACAGAATGAAGGGATCCAGCAATTTTCATACCAGCGTCACCCGGCGGCGCGCGGTGCAAGGCAGTGCACCGCCTGGCCGCCGCTGGCGCGCTCCCGGCGGCGATCAGCGTCCCTGTCAGCGCGCCTGTGACGGCTGGCGCGCTTGATGCGCAGGCACCAGATTACGCCATCAGCGCGCGCCGCTGCCCTCTGCTGGTGCAGGTCACGCGCCTACCGGCAGCTGGCTGCTCTCAAGATAGCGACGGCACAGCCGCACCGAATGGCTGGCCCAGTGCGGCCCGAGGCTGAGCGCCATCTCGGTATCGGCGTGCGTGCCCATCCACGCCGTCATCTGGATACGACGCTGGATCAGCAGCGTCGGCACCAGCGCCATCTCAGCATCACTGATGTGCGCCACGCGTTCATAGCCGAGGATCCAGTTATCCACCCACTCCGCCGCACGCGGATGGTGCTCGACGAAGCTGATCGCGGCCGCCAGATCGTGCAGATACCAGCCCATGCCGCAGTCGTCGAAGTCGATCACCCGGGTTTCGCCTTTGTGCAGCAGCAGATTGGTCAGACGCAGATCGGCGTGGATCAGGCCGTAGCGATCGCGCTCTTTACCAAATTCCGCCAGCGCCTGCCCGGCGCGATCCACCGCCGCTGCGATAATGCCGTGATCGGCCGGATCGAGATGCGGCGCATCCTGCCAGCGCCCCCAGTGGCTGTGCTCGCTGACCATGGTGTGATGATCCCAGATAATACGCTGAAAACCTTCGGGTTTCTGCCAGCTGCGGCTGTGCTGATGCAGGCGCGCGGTGATAGTACCGAGCTGCTGAAAGGCTTTGGGATCGACGTCGGTGGTCGGCATCTCGCCGTCAATCCAGTGGAACAGCACCGCATGACGCGTGCTGCCGTCCGCCAGCGTCAGCGTCAGTACGCTTTCACCGTCGCGCGCCGGAATAGCCTGCGGCACCATGATGCCGGTCTCGCGCAGCGCATCGAGCCACATCAGTTCACTGAGAATATCCGCTTTGCTGTGGTAATCCGGGCGGTGCAGGCGCAGCGCGTAGCGTTTGCCGCCAGCACGCAGCAAAAAGGTGGCGTTCTCCGAACGGCACAACAATTGCAGCTCACCGTGCAGCGCGGCGGGATAGCAGGCCAGCGCACGTTGCGCCAGCAGGGTGATCTCGGCATCGGTCAGGGATTCGGCTTGTTTGGCGCTCATTCATCACTCTCCAGCATCAGTCTCTATAAACCAGTGTTATCAGCATGGGATGAGGTCGTCCTGACTGCCTGACCGCAGAACAGCAAAAGTTGACCGCAGCGTACAGCCAGCGCTTTTTCTGGCAGCGAGTTGACCGCAGAGGACAAAACTCACTGCGCCGGCGTCAAGTTTTCCCGTCCCGGGCAGCGGCATTATCCCTTCACTGTAGCGCAAACCCACAATAGCGCGGTGCCAACGCCGCACAACAAGCATGACGGGGAGATGAAGATGACAGGCAAACTAAAACCCACGCTGGGCACCCTGCATTTATGGGGTATTGCGGTTGGACTGGTGATTTCCGGTGAGTATTTCGGCTGGAGCTATGGCTGGGGCGTGGCCGGGACGCTGGGATTTCTGATCACCACCGCGCTGATCGCCACGCTTTATACCTGCTTTATTTTTAGCTTTACCGAACTGACCACGGCGATTCCGCACGCTGGCGGGCCGTTCGCTTACAGCCGTCGGGCATTTGGCGAAACCGGTGGTCTGATTGCCGGTCTGGCGACGCTGATTGAGTTCGTGTTCGCCCCGCCGGCCATCGCCATGGCGATTGGCGCCTACCTCAACGTACAGTATCCCGATCTCAACCCCAAAACGGCGGCGGTCGGCGCTTATCTGTTGTTTATGGCACTGAATATTCTCGGCGTGAAGCTGGCCGCGATGTTCGAACTGGTGGTGACGGTGCTGGCAGTGCTGGAGCTGCTGGTGTTCATGGGCGTGGTATCGCCGGGTTTCAGCGTCGCTAACTTCGCCGCCAACGGCTGGGCTGGCAGCGATCATTTTGGCATGCCAGCGCTGTCCGGCATCTTTGCCGCCATTCCGTTCGCTATCTGGTTTTTCCTCGCCATTGAAGGCGCGGCGATGGCGGCCGAAGAAGCCAAAGATCCGAAGCGCACCATCCCGAAAGCCTACATCAGCGGCATTCTTACCCTGGTGGTGCTGGCGATTGGCGTGATGCTGCTGGCCGGCGGCGCGGGCGACTGGCGCAAGCTGTCGGACATCAACGATCCGCTGCCGCAGGCGATGAAGATGATCGTTGGGGAGCACTCTAACTGGATGCATATGCTGGTGTGGATCGGCCTGTTTGGCCTGGTCGCCAGCTTCCACGGCATCATCCTTGGCTACTCGCGTCAGTTCTTTGCCCTGGCGCGCGCGGGCTATCTGCCGCCCAGCCTGGCGAAGCTGTCGCGCTTCCAGACGCCGCACCGCGCCATCATCGCCGGCGGTGTCATCGGTATCGCCGCCATTTACAGCGACGGACTGATCAATTTGCAGGGCATGACGCTGACGGCGGCGATGATCACCATGGCGGTGTTCGGCGCAATCGTGATGTATCTGATGAGTATGCTGAGCCTGTTTAAGCTGCGCCGCAGCGCACCGGATCTGGAGCGCAGCTTCCGTGCGCCGGGCTATCCGCTGGTACCGGGCATCGCACTGGTGCTGTCGCTGGTGTGTCTGGTGGCGATGCTGTGGTTTAACCCGGTAATCGGCGGATTGTTTGTGGCGATTATGGTGCTCGGCTACCTTTACTTCCTCGCCACCAAAGCTCAGCGCGAGCGCGCACCGCAGGACTCCATGCTGGTCGGCGAGTAACAAACGCATTGCCCCTGCCCTTCAGGCAACGGAGACGGGTACACAGAGCCCTTTGTGTACCCGTCTCTTTCTGCCCCACGCGATAAATCCATCCCACCACAGCACCGCTCCGATCATGCTGCTGTGATACCTTTTTTGCATGACGAAAATGACAATTCATTACGCGTAATCGGGGTGCAACAATCAAAAAACACGCAAAAGGAGCCACTATGCACACCCGACATTTATCGCAAACCCTGACTGTCAGTTCGATCGGCTATGGTGCCATGGGACTGAGCGAATTTTATGGCCAGACAGACGACACCGCTTCACTGCAGCTGTTACACACGCTTATCGACCTGAATATCACGTTTATCGATACAGCGGATATGTACGGGCGGGGCCATAATGAGCGGCTGATTGGCCACTTTCTTGCCGGTCTGGATAACACCACGCGTGAGCAGTTTAAAATTGCCACCAAGTGCGGTATCGATCGCCCTGCGGACCAGGCTTATGCCCGGACGATTAACAACCAACCTGACTACATCACCCGCTGCTGTAATGAATCGCTTAAAAGGCTTGGCGTTGAGCGCATCGATCTGTTCTATCTTCACCGCGTGAGCCAGGCTACGCCGATTGAAGAGAGCATGGAATGCCTGAGCCGCCTCGTTAAAGCGGGTAAGATCAACCACATTGGCCTGTGTGAAGTTTCTGCTTCAACACTGCGCCGGGCCCATGCCGCCCACCCGATCGCCGCCCTGCAAACCGAATATTCACTGTGGACGCGCGATATCGAAGCTGAGATTCTGCCGGTGGTGAAAGAGCTGGGTATAGGTTTAGTTCCCTACTCTCCGCTGGGCAGAGGGTTTCTGACCGGAAAGTATCGTCATAACAGCGTCTTCGCTGAGGGTGATTTCCGCAAAAATAATGCGCGCTTTAGTCAATCCAGCCTCGACCATAACGCCCAGCTTCTTGACGCGGTGCACCCGCTTGCTGAAAAGTACAGCTGCACGCCGGGGCAGATTGCACTGGCCTGGCTACTGGCGCAGTACGACAAGCTGATCCCCATTCCGGGAACGAAACAGCCCCGCTATCTGGCAGAAAATGCGCAGGCCGCCGATATCGTGCTGGAGCAGGCAGATATCGCCTTACTGAACGCTATCCACCAGCATATTGAGATCAGGGGCGAGCGCTATTCTCAGGAAGGGATGAAAAGCATTAATGCCTGAAGCCATAACCGGGTAACGCCCGGTTATTTTTTCTGACGTCGCGCCGCCAGCCTGCTGCGCGTCCAGACCGATTAACCCCATATCCTGCTGATCTTTAGCGGGGTAGAATAACGTCTTTGATTACCCGGATGGACTCTATGGCGACGGCAGAGCACCTTATCAGCAACCATCTCCCCAGCGTGAAACAGCTTCAATGCTTTCTTGCGGTTGCGCACGAGCTGAACTTTCGCCGGGCCGCCGAACGGCTCAGAATGACTCAGCCTCCGCTAACCCGACAGATTAAGCGCCTTGAAGCCGTGCTGGAGCAGCCGTTGTTTAGCCGCAGCACCCATGACGTCAGTCTGACGGACGCTGGCCGGGCGCTGGTAATCAAAGCGGAGAAGATCCTTCAGGCGCTGAATGAACTCAAGCCAGGCTCGCTTTCTTCAGAAAAGCGCCTGCGTATCGGCCTCACCCGCACGCTGAATTTTGCACTGATTGCGCCCATTCACCAGCAACTGCTGAAACTGGACGCCGCCGACGATGTGGAAACGCCCGATCTGACGTCTGCGCAGTTGCTGCAGTGTCTGGCAAAAAACCGCCTGGACCTGGTACTGACGGGCGAAAGGGCAACCGGCCACGAAGATACCGTTCAGTACCAGTGGATCGGTCGTGAGCCGTTGCTGGTAGCAATGCCGGCCAGACATCCGGCCAGCCTGAAAGAAAAAGTCTCGCTGGAAGCGATCGGTGATTTACCGCTGTTCTGGTTTGCCAGAAGCGCAAATCCGTCGTTCTACGATAAATGTGAACGCTTGTTTTCACAGCTCCACACCCCGCTTAAAAGAGTTAAAGAGCCCGATGATTCACTGGTTATGCTGACACACATTGCCAGAGGAAAAGGCTTTGCCCTGATGCCGCAGTCGAAATGTACCTTTCATCAGGAAGGATTGTGTTATCGCGCACTGGCTGACGATGAAGCGCAAAAACTGCATATCGATATTTATGCCGCCATCCGACTGAATGAAAACCGGCCAGCCGTGCTGCATGCGCACGATATCGTGTGTCACGCCGGTCAGTTAAGCCAACACTGACCCGCTTCGGCCCCCTCTTCCGCTGGAAGAGGGGTTAAGCACGCATAAAGCGTCGTTACGCTACCCTTTCACCGGCCACAGCCAGGCGGCACCGCGTACGCCGCTGGAGTCACCGTGCACCGCTTTCAGCACCGGCGTTTCGCACTCGCGGCCGAACACCCACTGTTTCATCAGCGTCGGCACCGTCTGGTACAGCCGATTATTGTTGCTCATGCCGCCGCCGAGCACGATCACATCCGGATCGAGCAGGTTTACCACCTGCGCCAGCGATTTGGCCAGCCGCGTTTCATAACGGCTCATCGCCAGCTCGGCCACCGGATCCTGCTGTTCGATCAGCCGGATGATCTCCGCGCCCTTCAGCGCCTGTCCGCTGAGACGCTGATAATCAATGGCGAAGCCGGTGCCGGAGACAAACGTCTCAATACAGCCCTGCAGCCCGCAATAGCACGGCACTTCCGCGCGATAGCGCAGTTCGTCTTCATCCATCCACGGCAGCGGATTGTGCCCCCACTCACCTGCGTTACCGTTACCGCCAATGCGTGATTCTCCGTTGATGGCCACGCCTGCGCCGGAACCGGTGCCAATGATCACCGCAAACACCAGCGGCTGGCCTGCGCCTGCGCCATCAACCGCTTCGGAAACCGCCAGGCAATTCGCGTCGTTGGCGATGCGCACGTCACGATTCAGCGCACGCGCCAAATCTTTGTCCAGCGGCTGGCCGTTGAGCCACGTCGAGTTAGCATTTTTTACCCGCTGGGTATAAGGAGAAATCGTGCCGGGAATGCCGATGCCGACGGTTCCCTGCTGCCCGGTCTGCGCTTCCGCCAGCAGGACTAAATCGACAATCGCCTGCACCGTGGCCGCATAGTCGTCACGCGGGGTATTCACGCGGTGGCGGAACAGCTCCTCGCCCTGGTCAGACAGCGCAATCACTTCAATTTTGGTGCCGCCTAAATCAATACCGATACGCACGATTTATTCCTCATTATTCGTTCAGGTGACAGATACAGTAGAAGGCTGAATCGGGAAAGGCAATGAAACCACTCCGATGTTTCGCTATCATGCGCGCTGACTGTTTTAGACTTGTGCGCCCGATCGCACCCACGGTAAGGAATCCTGATGTTGTGGTTTAAAAATATGATGGTTTATCGTCTGAATCGGGACATCCCGCTGTCCGCAGACGATCTGGAAAAACAGCTCGACGCCTTCACCTTCACGCCGTGCGGCAGCCAGGACATGGCCAAAACCGGCTGGGTCTCGCCGATGGGCAACCGCAGCGAAGCGCTGACGCATGTGATTAACGGTCAGATAGTGATCTGTGCCCGCACCGAGCAGAAAATTCTGCCGTCGCCGGTGGTGAAGCAGGCGCTGGAAGCCAAAATTGAGAAGCTGGAAGCGGAACAGAGCCGCAAGCTGAAAAAGACCGAAAAGGATTCGCTGAAAGATGAAGTGCTGCACAGCCTGCTGCCGCGCGCCTTCAGCCGTTTCAGTCAGACCTTTATGTGGATCGACACCGTCAACAATCTGATCATCGTCGACTGCGCCAGCGCGAAGAAAGCGGAAGATACGCTGGCGTTACTGCGTAAGAGCCTCGGCTCGCTGCCGGTGGTGCCGCTGACGCTGGAAAATCCGATCGAGCTGACGCTGACCGAATGGGTGCGCTCCGGTGAATTGCCGGCGGGTTTCACCCTGATGGATGAGGCTGAGCTGAAGGCGATACTGGAAGATGGCGGCGTGATCCGCTGTAAAAAGCAGGATCTGGTTTCCGACGAGATCGCCACCCACATCGAAGCCGGTAAAGTGGTCACCAAACTGGCGCTCGACTGGCAGGAGCGTATTCAGCTGGTGATCGCCGATGATGCCTCGGTGAAGCGTCTGAAGTTCAGCGACACGCTGCGCGAGCAGAATGACGATATCGATCGCGATGATTTCGCCCAGCGTTTTGATGCCGATTTCATTCTGATGACCAGCGAGCTGGCGGCATTGATCAGCAACCTGGTGGAAGCGTTAGGCGGCGAAGCGCAGCGTTAAGCGGGTATCGCAGGCTGGAAGAATAGTACGGGTGTGTTTAACGGTCACCATGAATGGCGCCCCTGCAAATATGCTGATTCATAGCTGTAGGGTCAGCATTTATGCTGACCGCAGGCCACACCTCATGCTGGCGCATAAAAAAACCGGTAACGCCGCACAGGCATTACCGGTTGATAATGGATGCTGCTTTAACGCTTAAAGATAGCGGCACAGGTAAGACGTTGGCTCCGCCACCTGCAGGTGGAATTCGCTGTGGCCCGGCACGTTAAATACCGATCCGGCTTCGTACCATTTCCACTCGGCTTCGCCCGGCAGCAGCACTTTCAGCGCGCCGCTCACTACCGTCATCTCTTCCGGCTGACCGGTACCAAAAGTGTATTCGCCTTCCGCCATCACGCCAACGCTGGCCCGGCCAATGGTCACGCTGTCGAAACCAATGGATTTCACTTTTCCGTCGAAATACTCACTTACGTTGAGCATGTTACTTCCTCACAGCACATTAGGGTTACCGGCAGATTACAAGGGAACTCGCTGATCTGTCACGCGAATTAGCGCCGCCCGTCGCAAGTTGTGATCGGCCTCGATCAGACGATCAGTTCAGCCGCCAGTTTCGCCACCAGCACATTCGACAGCAGCACCGGAATGCCCAGCATGTTCTGCAGGAAATCGCGGTGTTTCTGGTGATAACCGATACAGTCGAGCACCACCACATCAGCGCCCTGCTCCTGCAGGGTCAGTCCGGCTTCCATCAGTTCGCTCTGCTGCGCCAGGTATGGACTGGCGACGGCAAAACAGGGCGAGCTTTGCAGGTTACGCCATTTGCTGGCCTGCTCAGCGATCTGCTCCTCAACCGGCACCACGATGCCGATTTTGTGCGTCTGTACGATGGCGCTGACCAGCGGCGGAATGATGCGATCCGGCTCCAGCAGCAGCGCCGACGTGGTTTTCAGCGTGCCGAACTCACCGGTACACAGCAGCAGAATGGTGTCGTAACCCTGCTGCTCCAGCGCGGTAATTTTACGCTGCAGTCCCTGTTCGACGGTGGCCGCCGCCAGCCGTACCTGTTCGCCGCTGCTCATGCGCGAAACCAGCACTTTATCGCCCGGCGCGGGAGCGTATAACTGCTCCACTTCGGCCAGCGTCAGGCCATCCAGCAGACCGGCATGCGCGACGGCGTCGGCGGGCAAATGCTCCTGCAGCAGCGGCAAAATATCGCTACGCGGTGACTGGCCAATGGTTAAGGTTACAAGCGACGGTTTCATCATCAGGCTTTCCGGCTGCGCAGGTGACTTAGGCTACCATACAAAGATAGCAGCAGCGCGTACTCCTGCGGGTCATAAAACTGGCAGGTCTCACGGCCAAACTCTTTGGCCACTTCCACCGCAAAGCGCACGGTCGCCGCGATGTCCACTTCATGGCTGGCGCCGGTGCCGCAGCCAGGCACCACGGATTGCGCACAAATCGCGACGCCCACCACTGGCACATCAGTGGCGGTGGACGGTTGCAGGATGCTGTTGAGGTGATACACGCCGTTGCCGTAAGGGGTGATGTCCTGTGTAGTGATCGGGAACGTCACCGCAGGCTGACCGCTGGTCATCTCCATGATGCGCAGCAGATCTTCCGACACGCGCAGGATGTAGCCCTCTTTCACCGTGGGTGACAGCGCATAGCCCTTATGGTTGAGGATGCGGTTTCCTTTCGTGGTATCGATAGAGAGAATCGCGTCAACGCCCGCAACCACTTCGTTGTCATTCATGGTGATGTCGTCGCACGGCGAATCCATGAAGTCCACCGGCTCGTGCGGCCGGGTCGGCGCATCCGGACAAATATGGGTGGTCACGATCACGTCGCCGGCCAGCACGTCGCCTTTGGTCTGCATCTGTGCCAGCTTCAGCGCGCTGCTCACTGCAGCGACCGCACCGTCGGCGTCGGACACCATGCCGATGCGCGTCGGGCGCGCACCGATGCCGCCGAGACGGCCAATGATCCCCAGCGTCGGCGCGCTGCCGCCCCGGCTTTTGCCCTGGGCGCCAGGAATGTCGATGCGCACAAAATCGGTGCGCCCTTTTGGCCCACTGACGCGCTTAAAGCTGGCTTGCACGCCAGGATAGGCGGCGAACAGATCGACCACCTGCTGGCCATCCACGTAGGCGCTGTCGAGTAACTCAAAAACCTGTAGTGTCTGCTGTAAACTCATCGCTAAATCCCTGGATTATTTCTTACTGCTACTGGCAAAAAGTGAGTGGAAGAAGCTGTACAGCGCGTCGCCCGCAATGAATCCAGCGGCCATCACCTCCATCGGTGAACGTCCACGCTCGCCCCACACGCGCAGGATCAGGACACGTAACGCAATCCCGACCAGCACCGCCCAGCCTGCGGCGGCGTTGTTGATTAACAGACCGGTGGCTAACAGCACGCCGAGCTGGCGCTTAGGCCCGCCGATCAGCTGAATAATCGCTCCCGGAATCGCCCACATCAGCAGGCTACCGGCAATGCCCGGCTCCGCGCCGGCCTGAATGGTTTTGGCGTAAACGCGCGCCACCGGCGGCAGCAGGTTGTCGACAAAGAACAGGTTATGCGCATACCACACTACCGGAATTGCGATGACGAAAGCGATCATCGCGGCGATCAGCTGGATGCGGCGGCCCCACAGCTCCTGCTGCACATCGGCCCCGTTACCGCGCAGAATAAAGCCGGCCTTCAGGTCATAGCCCATATCAGCGAAGGCCGGACCGGTGGCCGCGGTGAAGCCGCACAGCAGGCACAGCGCCAGCGGCGGGAAGCCGAGCAGGATGCCGAGGATCAGGGTGATCAGCGCCACCGCGAAGGCCGGGAACCAGCCCGAGTGCATGGCGGCGATGCCGACAATCAGCTCATGCACAAAGGCGGCAAAGGCCGCGTAGATAATAAACAGCAGCAGCATCGGCAGGCCCATTTCGCTCCACAGCCCGCCACCCAGCGCCAGCAGCGCCGAGATCACGATATAGCCGACAGTTCCCAGGCCGAGCGCGCGTTTAACTTCGCTGTCGCTGCGGCTGACGTTGAGGTTGTCGTGACGGCGACTGCGAATCACCTGTACCACCTGAATCAGCGCCACCAGACCGGCTCCGACCATTACGCCGTGCGGAATGTACAGCGCGTTAATATCGATACCGGCAACCGGTTGCGCATAGGCACGCAGCAGGAAGCCGATGCCGAGCATGGTCAGCGCCCAGATATTGCCAATGAATGCCGTACCAAAAGCGGACATCGGGATTTTCAGCATTGAGCCCGCGACGCCACCCACGATTCCAGCCACCAGCAGCCACGCCTGGCGACCGCCCTTATCACCGGCTTTGATCGCTTCTGCCGCTGCCACGCCCGGTGGCCATGCATTGCTGGCCGGAAACACGCGCGTGTCGAACAGACGATACAGCAGCCACGCATCCAGCAGCATTGCCGCGCTGACGCCGACAAACAGCGGCAGCACCAGCTGCGGCTCACCCAGCGCCCACGGCACGGCAATCGGCATCAGCAGGCTATTGGCAGCGCCGAAGGTGGCGGAAGAGATAGCGGTCTGTGCAAGGTTTTGCACTTCAACCGAACGGTAGCGGCGAAACCACTGCAGTGGAATGCGCGCCAGCAGCATGGCAAATAGCGCGCCGATAATAGAAGTATTGGGCGTTACCCCAATAGTTGTGATCAGCTGTACCCCAATGATGGCCCCTGCAACTGACAGCAGAACCAGCATCAGGCCCACGCCAATATTTTTTATTGGATTATCCAGACGCATATTATCCCCGTATTTTCACCCTGTAGAAAACGCGCAATGACATTGTGCCCGACACGCGGAACCTCAACGTTTTATTCATCGTTCCCTGATTATTGAAATAAGCAGGTCCGAAGACCTGCTATTTCCCCGGTGTGGCGCGAAGTATTACGCCTTGAAATCAAATTAGGGTTGTCCTGTTTTATTCAGGACGCTGCACCGTATTTTTCGGCCATCAGTGCAGCCGTTGCGCGCAATTCGCTGAGCAGCGCTTCCGGATAACCCGGGGCCGCTTCCTGCGAAAGAAATGAGAGACACAATGCGGCACTTTCACCGCGGTGTTTATTGGTTACCGCTACGGCAAGCGAGCTAATGCCAGGCAGCGTTTCATTGCGTGCCAGTGCCCAGCCCTGCTGACGAATCAGCGCCAGCTCTTTGCACAGCGCATCGATATTCAGCGGTGAATTGATCGACGCGGTTTGCCAGTTATCGCTGAAGCGCGCGCGCACCTCGTCATCACTCAGCTGCGCTAACAGCACGCGGCCGGTCGACGTGCCGGTAACCGACACCCGTGTACCAGGCGGCGTCACCAGCTGGGTAAAGAAGCGACCGTGGTACATGCGCATCACCAGCACATCGTCACCGTCCAGCACCGAGATATAGCCCATGCAGCCGCTGCTGGCCGCCAGGCGCGCCATCGGCGCCGATGCGCTGTCAATCAGCGGTGTCGAAAGATAGTGCCCGGCAACGGACAACAGCACGCGGCCAATCTGAAAACAGCGGCTGTCGGGATCGCGCTCCAGTAAGCCTTCGCTTTCCATGGTCGCCAGCAGGCGCGACACGGTACTTTTCGGCAGCCCCAGCGCCTCCACCACCTCGGTAAAGGTCAGGCCGGGATGGCCCTGCGCCACGCCAAAGCGCTGAAACAGCTTAAGCACGGCGGCGGCATTTTCGAGTGTGGTCATGGCGCTGGTTTCACTATATGGAACTGAGTTCCTGTATCGATAACCCGAAAGTAAAACGCGACGGTTTATCGGTCAAGCGCAAATTTTGCACCGGACAAAACGCAGGCTATTTAAGGCAGCAGAAAATAAGGGCTAAAGGCAAAATAAAAAGACGTTATCAGGCAGGAGAGCGATTAAACAGAAAAGACGGCAGCTTTTATCGCCGTAATTAGCGCATCAGGGAAAATAAAAAATCTATTTAGCGACCGGACGTAATTACGCTAAAGCGGGCATCCCTGCCCGCCGGGATTATTCTTTTTCCACATCTTCATAGCGGTCTTTGGCATCCTGCGCTTCCGCTTCCGATTTATGTTCGCTAATTAAGGTATCCGGACGTGGATGGTCAGCCCGTAATTCATACCAGGTGACGGTATTGCCCGCCTGCCCTTTTTCAACGGCAACAATGCGCGCTTCTCGCGGATAGGGTGGTCTGGTTGGCATCGTTTTCCCTCTTATGTCAGGTTTCCACACAGACAGCGGTGATCCTCTGCCTGCTATTGAGTATAGACAATCGAGGATCGCTGTAAAAAAGAGGGAGAATTCTTAGGCAGTTAGCTGGCGCGGGCCAGAGACAGCGATTGCAGAATATGTTCCACCACCTGCTCCGGTGCCTGCATCGCGTTGACTTCATGGTGCGCGGCCTGACGATAGAGCTGCGCGCGTTCACGCAGGATATCTTCCATCTCTTCCGCGATGGGCCGGCCGGTCAGGGTGGGACGCTGTGCCGCTTCTGGCTGACGCTCCAGCCGATCGGCCAGTACGTCAGAGGGCGCGTTGAGCCAGATGACCTGGCCATGCTCGCGCATGAAGTGGCGATTGACGTCAGCCAGCACCATGCCGCCGCCGGTGGCGATTACGCTGGCAGGCGCGGTAACCGCCCGCAGCGATTCACTTTCACGCGCGCGAAAGCTGTCCCAGCCTTCCGTCGCCACAATCTCAGCCACGCTGCGCTGTGTGGTGAGCTGCAGGTGGTGGTCGGTGTCACGAAAGGCATAGCCCAGCGCTTGCGACAGCGCCTGGCCAATGGTGGTTTTACCGCAACCGCGTGCGCCGATCAGATAGATGGGTAATGACATCCGGGCTCATCCTCCGCCGTAGTCTGCCGCGCGGGCAACGTCATCAGGTCAATAATGCGTCGCATGATACCTGGATTTTATTTTATCAGCCAGCCGCGAAGCACGAATTACGCGTATTTCAGCGATAGCTAATGCCATTGTTTTGATTTTTAACGGGAAAACGATGCGCATTTCGTGCATCAGGCGATTTGTAAGCGCGGGGCAACATTTGCTTACCAGGCCGCTGATTTACTTTCTGTCACGCAGCCCGCATATACGCTTTATAGTTCAGGCAACGGACGTCCTGTTGGTCGCCTGAAGAACAACACGCTATGCCTAACCGGAGGTTCACCATGCAGAGCCAGGAACAACAACTTATTGAAAGCCTGTTCAGCCGTCTGAAACAGGCGGAAAGCCAGAGCGGCCCGCGTGATGCCGGTGCCGAACAGTTAATCAATCAGCATTTACAGAGCCAGCCCGGTGCGCCCTACTACATGGCGCAGGCGATCCTGATTCAGGAAGCGGCGATGAAAAAGCTCAACGCGCAGGTATCGGAGCTGGAGAGCCGTCTGGCGCAGGCGCAGCAGCAGGCCCCGCAGCAAAGCAGCGGCGGTTTCCTGTCGAGCCTGTTTGGCGGCGGTTCACGCCCGGCGCAGCCGCAACAGCCGGCATGGAACAGCGCACCGCAACAGCCACAATATGCCGCACCGCCTCAGCAGCAGTATGCTGCACCGGCGCGCGGTACCGGTTTCCTGGGTGGCGCACTGCAAACGGCTGTCGGCGTGGCCGGCGGTGTGGTGATGGCGGATATGCTCACCAGCCTGTTCCACCATTCGCAGCCGGAAGAGATCGTTAATATCATCAACGAACCGGCGCTGCCGCAGGTGGATGATAATCTGGACACCTTCAACGGCAATGACAGCAACAATGCCTTCCTGAATGACAATTCAGGCTGGGACAACAGCAGCTTTGCCGATAACAATGATTTCAACGATTTCGGCAGCGGCGGTGATTTTGACGACGACGACAGCTTCGTCTGATTAACGCTGACGTAACCATTTATCCAGTTCGTTGGCAAACTGCTGGCGGTCTCGTGGGCTTAGTGCCGACGGGCCGCCGCTCTGAATGCCGCTGGCGCGCATCGTTTCCATAAAATCGCGCATGGTCAGACGCTGGCGAATGGTATCGCTGCTGTAGCGCTCCCCGCGCGGATTCAGCGCTGCCGCCCCTTTCTCCAGCACTTCTGCTGCCAGCGGGATATCGCCGGTAATCACCAGCTCGCCCGGCTGCACGCGTTTCACAATCTCGTTATCGGCCACGTCAAAGCCGGCAGCCACCTGCAGCGTTTTCAGAAACGGCGACGGCGGTACGCGCAGCGGCTGGTTAGCGACGAAAGTCACGGTGACTTTGGTGCGCTCAGCGGCGCGATACAACACCTCTTTGATGACATTGGGACACGCATCGGCATCCACCCAAATCGACATGTTTAATCCTTATTAACGGGCAATGCCTGCGATCTTGCCGCGCTGACCGCGAATGGCAAATGTTATTTGTGCGCGACTTGTTATTCACCGCCGCTGACGTAAGCTAACCCACTGAGAAAACCGAACCACGTAAAGGATAAAGCGATGCTGGAGAAGAAAATCGGGTTTGTCGGCTGCGGCAATATGGCGAAAGCCATCATCAGCGGCCTGGTGAACAGCGGGCAGATCGCCCCGGCCAATATCTGGGTGCACGATCGAAAACCCGACACCAACCAGGCGATGGCGCAGCAGTATGGCGTGACGGCGGCAGAAAGCGTCGAGAGTCTGGCACGTGAAGTGGACATTCTGTTTGGCGCGGTGAAACCCAACGTGATTCTCAAAGTGCTCAAGGATCTGGCCGGCCAGCTGAAGAAAGATGCGCTGGTGGTGTCGATTGCCGCAGGTGTGACGCTGGATTCGCTGGCGGCGGTGCTCGGTCACGATCGTAAAATCATCCGCGTAATGCCGAATACGCCGTCGCTGGTCAACGAAGGCATGACCTCTATTACGCCGAACGTGCTGGTAGAACCGCAGGAAGTGGACGAGGTGGTGACCATTTTTGAGAGCTTCGGCAAAGCGGCGGTGGTGAACGAGTATCTGATTCATGCCGTGGTGGGTGTCAGCGGCTCGGCACCGGCTTACGTGTTTATGTTTATCGAAGCGATGGCAGATGCCGCCGTGCTGGGCGGCATGCCGCGGGCGCAGGCTTATCAGTTTGCGGCGCAGGCGGTAAAAGGTTCCGCCCAGATGGTGCTGGAGACCGGCAAACACCCTGGCGAACTGAAAGATATGGTGTGCTCACCGGGCGGCACCACCATTGAAGCGGTGAAGGTGCTGGAAGAGAAAGGCTTCCGCGCTGCGGTGATGGGCGCGATGCAGCAGTGCATGGCGAAGTCCGAGGCGCTGAGTAAGCAGTGATGGTGCGGATTTCCCCTCACCCTAACCCTCTCCCGCAGGCGGGAGAGGGGACTGTTGGGTGCGGACTTGAACCTTAACCCTGATACGCTTCAAACAGCGCCAGGCCTTGTTCCAGCGTCATTGGCTGCTGCATCTCATGCACCAGCGCGGCGGTGAGCGTATACATGCCGGCTGAACACACTGCCGCAATCATGCCCTGCTGGCAGTAAAAAGCGATGAAGCGTTTGTCCTGCAGCGATCCCAGCAGGCGATAATCGTCCCACTCCTCTGCATGCCCCAGATACTCATAGCGGGTGCCGTAATGCGCAGTCCAGAAGAACGGCACGCGATCGTACATGATGCGTTTGCCCAGCATATTCAGCGCGGCAATGCGCCCCTGCTGATGCGCCACGCGATAGTGCTCAATGCGCTGCACGCCACGCGGCGTGAGATAGCTGGCAATATCTCCCGCGACCCAGATGTTTTCACTGACCCGCAGCTGACTGTCGGCCAGCAGGCTGCCATCCTTCTGTAAGGGCAGGTCGTGAATAAAATGGGTGGCCGGCACAATGCCGATGGCAAACAGCACCTGGCTGGCTGGCACGGTTTTGCCACCTTTGAGCCGCACGCCACTCACTGCGCCTTCGCCGGTCAGCGCTTCCGGTTCACCCTCGACAAATTTCACGCCGTTGCTGCGGTGCAGCTCATAAAAATGACGGCCAATCTCTTCGCCGAACTGGCTGGCAAACGGCAGCGGATGACGCGCCACCACCGTGACATCAATGTCACGGTTTCGCAGCGCACCGGCCACTTCCATACCGATAAAACTGTTGCCGATAATCACCAGCTGCTGCGCCTCATCCACCTGGGAAATCAGCGCATCGGCCTGGCGCAGTGAACGCAGCAGGTGCACGCCTTCCAGATCCTTGCCCGGGATATCAAGCGGCTGCGGCACGCCGCCGGTCGCGATCAGCAACTGGTCAAACTTCACCTGCTGCCCGTCTTTCAGCACCAGCGTCTGCTCCTGCGCCTTCAGCTGCACCACCTCCCCCTGCAGCCACACCACCGGGCCCAGCACATCCTGTTTCAGCAGCTTTGGTACCTCATCGATGGCCATCTTGCCGGAAGGGACAAATTTACTCAGCGTGGTGCGATCGTAAGGTGCGTCGCTTTCACGCTCGATACGCACAATACGGCCGCTAAAGCCTTCATCGCGCAGCGTCCAGATCGCAGCACTGCCCGCCGCGCCAGAGCCGAGAATCACGCACACCGGCGCTTCACCCTGAGCTACCGGCGCACTGGCCGGCGACATCGCCTGCGGATTGATCAGCACCTGCCCCTGTTCAATGCGCACCGGATAGCGTTTGAGATTGGCCAGCGCCAGCGGCTCGCACATTTTGCCATCGCGCAGCTCAAATACCGCCTTATGCCACGGACACACCAGTTTGTCGCCGCACACTGCGCCCTGCTCCAGCGGCGCGCCCGCGTGCGGACATTTTGCCTGCAGCGCCTGCACGCGGTCGCCGTCGCGAATCAGCACCATATCCGTTTCGCCGACGGTCACTTTAGTGGGTTTACGCTGCGCCAGCGCCTTGAGTTCCACGACAGATTGATAGCTCACGGTTCGCCTCCTTCGGGGTTATTCGTCTGATACGACAATTCCTTACAAAGAGTAAGTGTGGCAAAGCGTGAGGATTTAGCAGGAGAAACAAAGCGAAACGGCGGTTAACTGACTGTTAAACCGCCGTTTTAAGCGGCACGAAAGGATCAGAAGAAGACGCTGGGCACGATGATCAGCGCGAAAATCGCCACAATCAGTCCATGTTTGACCCAGTAATACAACCGGCGATTGCGTTTCTTCAGGTTCTGACCGGCATCGCGCAGCGCATAAACGTATTTGAAGATGCGGTTGAGGAAGCCGGTACGATCGTTTTCGTCGTTGGGCGATGCCGCTGCTGACATTAACGTCGAGCCCACCCAGTGATTGACCGCCTGCGCCCAGCGCCATTTCATTGGCCGCTCGATATCGCAAAACAGGATGATACGCGTCTGCTCGCTTTCATTCTGCGCCCAGTGCACGTAAGTTTCGTCGAAGATCACCGCCTGACCGTCGCGCCAGCTGTGGCGCTGACGATCCACTTCAATAAAGCAGCGATCGTCGTTCGGCGTTTGCAGCCCGAGGTGATAGCGCACCGAACCGGCATAAGGATCGCGGTGTTTGCCCAGATGGCTGCCCGGCGGCAGTTCAGCAAACATGGCCGCTTTAACGCCGGGAATGTTGCTCACCAGTTCGGTGGTTACCGGACAGAGTTCGCGCGCTGACGGATGTGCATCGCTATACCATTTTAAATAGAAACGCTTCCAGCCACGCTTGAAGAAGGTATTAAATCCGGCATCGTTATGCGTCTGCGCCGCTTTAATGTGATCCTGCAGGCGAATGGCTTCATCGCGAATCACCTGCCAGTTATCGGTCAGCTGACGCAGCTCAGGAAAATCCTCAACCGGAAAATAGGGCTGTTTAGCCGGCAGTCGCGACAGCCCGGTCATAAACATATTGATCGGCGCCATAAAAGTGGAGTGATCAAATAACTGACGGGAAAACTTTTGCTTTTCCACGCCGCGTGAGTGAGCGTAAAGCACACTAATAATAAATACACCAATAATGATCGCAGCGACCATACAACAGGTTCCTTATGTTGCACGTAAAGCCGCTCTGGCCACGGTTAAGCGTCAGAGAGACTGGATGGGGAGAAATGGAATTTTATGTAAGGATTTTGTAAAGTTTTGGCAACGCGTGCCGTTTATGACAGAAAAAATACCTCGCGCGTTAACCCTGCGAGTGCGGACACAAAAAAGCGGCCCGCAGGCCGCCAGAGGTTTAAGCACTCTTCTTCAGACAGTTGCTCATAAAGGTTTTACGCGCATCGCCGCTGAGTTTTTTCTCTCCTGCTTCGCTATTACAGCTTTTCATTTTCATCTGCTGCGGCGTCATATTGCCCATTTTGCTGTCTTTCTTCAGGCATTCGCTCATAAAGCTTTTACGCGCATCGCCTTTCAGATTTTGCGCGCCTGCATGCTGATTACACAGCGTCATTTTTTCCTGCTGCGCGGTTTTCTCCGCCGCGCCCGCACCGCCAGCCAGCAGCAGGCCTGCTGCCATTATTGCCACAAGACACGATTTCATTGCCGGTTTCTCCGTGTGATTATTGCCTGTTAAGCATGGCACGGAATAAGCAAAGCGGAAAAAAATCTATGCGCGTACGGCGGGATTATTCGCGCGGGTGGTTGAGTAACTTTTCGACGTAATTGCGCAGCATCAGCGCGTCCGGATTTTCCTGCACGGAAGCGGCGGGCGGCATCGCGCGATCAATACCCGCCGCGATGTCGCTAACCTGGGCGGCATCCAGTCTGCGCAGCATGGCGGTGAGCACGATTTCCAGCGCCTCAACCTGGACCACTAATTCTTTAGACTCTTCTTCTTTTTCTGCCAGCTTGAGCAGGAGTTCCGCAATCAGGTTTTTCATGCGATGGACTCAGTCAGAATGGGAAAACAAAAATTAGCATTGGCAGGATTAAAACAACAAGAATTTTTGCCGGCCAGAGGAAAAATAATGGTTAGCCGAAGCGTAAAAAAAGTGGCTGAAATTCAATATATAACGGCGAAACGTTTCACTGACAAAATACGCCGCAGATAAAACGTTTCGCATCGCTGCATTAATTATGCACTGGTGCTAAATTAACGCGGTCCCTGATACCCATGGCCGGGACCGCCACCGCCAGGACCACCCCAACCTCCTCCTCCTCCGCCGCCCGGCGGCGGAAAAAGACAACCGCTTAACGCGGACACCAGCGCCACAACGGCAGCGAGCTTAACGATACGGATCATATTGACCTCAGGTTGCTGAAATTGCGCTGAGTGTATGAAGCGGCGGTTAACACGACAATACAGAATGCTCCGCAACCCGGCGCTATTCATGCCTGCTCACCACGCTTAACGTTTTAGTGGCAAGAAACCGCTAAAAAAGCCTCACAGACCGCTCAATACACCAGCTTAAGTTACAGCGAACGCTGTGCCGCAAACGTCAATACTGCTCGTTGTGCGCGCAGTAACAAAATTGCGCGCTGCGTCTTTACAGCTAACGCTATTTCACGCAATGTGAGCGCAATACAATTAATGAGATCTCACTATGACCTTAGCGGCTGTTTCTCTGAGTGAAGTGCTGGCGCGCCGTGACTGGGAAAACCCGGTTATCACCAGCCTGCATCGCCTGGACGCGCATCCACCGTTTGCCAGCTGGCGCGATGAAGTCAGCGCGCGCGATGGCCATCCCTCACCTGCGCAGCAGCGGCTGAGTGGCCAGTGGGCCTTCAGCTATTTTATCGCGCCGGAAGCAGTGCCGCACAGCTGGCTGCTACAGGACTTACCGGACGCCGCAACACTGCCGGTGCCTGCCAACTGGCAGTTGCACGGCTACGACGCGCCCATTTATACCAACGTGCAGTATCCCATTCCGGTCAATCCCCCTTTAGTGCCACGCGAGAACCCCACCGGATGTTACTCGCTCACATTTAAAGTTGATGACGGCTGGTTAAGCCAGGGACAGACGCGCATCATCTTTGATGGTGTCAGCTCGGCCTTTTATTTGTGGTGCAACGGACAGTGGATGGGCTATTCACAGGATAGCCGCTTACCCGCCGAGTTTGATCTCAGTCACGCGCTGCAGCCGGGAAACAACCGTCTGGCGGTCATGGTGCTGCGCTGGAGCGACGGCAGCTATCTGGAAGATCAGGACATGTGGCGCATGAGCGGCATTTTCCGCGACGTGACGCTGCTGCACAAACCGGACACCCGCCTGAGCGATGTGCAGATCGAAACCGCGCTCAGCCCGGAATATCTGCGCGGCGATTTACGGGTGAGTGTCAAAATCCATGCCGGCGCGCGCCCGCTCAGTCAGTGTCGGGTGCGCGTCACGCTATGGCGCAACGGCGACTGTATTGCGCAGCACGAACAGCCGCCGGGCAGCGCCATCATTGATGAACGTGGCCACTATCCGGAACGCACCCTGCTGGTGTTGCCGGTGCTACAACCGCTGTTGTGGAGCGCCGAAATGCCTCATCTCTACCGCGCGGTAGTCACGCTGCTTGATGATGCCGGCGAGGTGATCGAAGCCGAAGCTTATGATGTGGGTTTTCGTCGCGTTAGCATTGAGCACGGCCAGCTGTGCCTCAACGGCAAGCCGCTGCTGATACGCGGCGTTAATCGTCATGAGCACCATCCCGAGCGCGGTCAGGTGGTGGATGAAGCCAGCATGCGTCAGGACATTGAACTGATGAAGCGCCACAACTTTAACGCGGTGCGCTGCGCTCACTATCCTAATCATCCGCTGTGGTATCGGCTGTGCGATGAGTACGGCCTGTACGTGGTTGACGAAGCCAATATCGAAACGCACGGCATGCAGCCGATGAACCGCCTCTCCGACGACCCGCGCTGGTTTGCCGCCTATAGCGAACGCGTAACGCGCATGGTGCAGCGCGATCGTAATCATGCCTGCATCATCATCTGGTCGCTGGGCAATGAGTCCGGCCACGGCAGCACGCACGATGCGCTGTACCGCTGGGTGAAAAGCAGCGATAGCACGCGCCCGGTACAGTATGAGGGCGGCGGTGCCAACACGGCGGCCACCGATATTCTGTGCCCGATGTATGCGCGCGTCGATCAGGACCAGCCCTTTCCGGCGGTGCCGAAGTGGTCACTGAAAAAATGGATCAGCCTGCCGGATGAAGCGCGTCCGCTGATCCTGTGTGAATACGCTCATGCGATGGGAAACAGCTTTGGTGGCTTTGCCAAATACTGGCAGGCATTTCGCCAGTTTCCGCGGCTGCAGGGTGGCTTCGTCTGGGACTGGGTCGATCAAAGCCTGACGCGCTATGACGAACACGGCCAGCCGTGGCAGGCGTACGGCGGCGATTTCGGTGACACGCCCAACGATCGCCAGTTCTGCATGAACGGGCTGGTGTTTGCCGATCGCACGCCGCATCCGGCGCTGTTTGAAGCACAGCGCGCCCAGCAGTTTTTCCGGTTTACGCGCGATCCCGGCGATGCGTATCGCGTGACCGTCACCAGCGAATATTTATTCCGCCGCAGCGACAACGAACGGCTGCGCTGGTGGATTGAGCAGGACGGTGTAACCCTCGCGCGCGGTGAATGGGTGCTGGATCTCGATGCCGAAGGCAGCCACACCTTTACCGTGCCCGCGCCTGAAGCGCTGCAGGGTGAAGCGTGGCTCAACCTCGCGGTGCATCAGATCGCCGCCACGCCCTGGTCTGAGGCGGATCATCGCGTGGCCTGGGATCAGTGGGCGCTGCCGGCCGCGCTGCCGGTTACGTTGCCGCCGCTCAGCGCCTGCGCGCCCCAGCTGGAAACCAATCACAATCTGGTGGCGGTGGTGCTGCCCACGCAGCGCTGGCACTTCTGTCGCCGCAGCGGCGCGCTGCTGCAGTGGTGGGTGAACGATCGTGAAACCATGCTGACACCGCTGGAGGAGTGCTTTATTCGCGCACCGATCGATAATGATATCGGCACCAGCGAAGCTGCCAATATCGACCCCAACGCCTGGGTCGAGCGCTGGAAACGCGCGGGCTATGATCGGCTGCAAACAGAGCTGCTGGCGATGCAGGTCGACAGCCTGCAGCACGGCGTGCAGATTGAAACCTGGCATCGCGTACTGGGTGAGGGTCAGCACCTGTTTACCAGCCATAAGCGTTATGGCATCAGCGGCGATGGCGAACTGACTATCAGCGTCGATGTACAACAGGCCGCCGGTCTGCCGCCGCCCGCGCGCATCGGCCTGCGCTGCCAGCTGGCTCAGGTCCCGCACCAGGTGAGCTGGCTGGGACTGGGGCCTCATGAAAACTATCCGGATCGCCAGCTGGCGGCGCAGTTTTCACGCTGGCAGCTGCCGCTGGCGGCGCTCAGCACCGGCTACGTCTTTCCGGGTGAGAATGGCTTGCGCTGCGGCACGCGCCAGCTGGATAGCGGCAGCTGGCAGATCAGCGGCGACTTTGCCTTCTCGCTCAGCCGCCACAGCCTTGAGCAGCTGCGCGCCACCTCGCACCGCCATTTGCTGCAGGACGAACCCGGCTGCTGGCTGCATCTCGACGGCTTCCATATGGGCGTCGGCGGCGACGATTCGTGGAGCCCGAGCGTCAGCCCGGAGTTTTTGCTTTCTCAGCGGCGCTGGCACTATGCGCTGACGCTGCGTCAGCCGGCTTAGTGGCGGCCGCCGGGCTAAGGGGTTTCAGCTCGGTTTTTGGCCGGCGATAGAAGCGCCGCAGCAACAGCACGTTGAGCAGGACGACGACCGCGGTAGCGAAGAATACCCAGCGGTAACCGGTGGCGGCTGAGACCGCTGCACCCAGCAGCGGTCCGGCGACGTTACCGAGGTACATGAACGACTGGTTATAACCAAAAATACGGCCGGTGACGTTATCGCGTGAATGACGCACCAGCAGCGTTTGCACCGCCGGCATCATCGCGCCATCGGCAAAGCCGAGCAGAAAGCGCAGGACGCCCAGCTGCGTGGCGCTGGTGACAAACGACATGGCAATCAGCAGCAGCAGCGAGGCGATCATGGTCGCCAGCAAAATACGCTGGGTACCGATGCGATCGCCGAGTTTGCCGAGACGCGGTGCGGCGATCAGTGCCGACACGCCGGGTAGCGCGGCAATCACACCACTGAGAAACGCGATATTCTGCGCATCCGGCGCCAGCTCACGCACGAACAGCGTCAGAATAGGATTCACCGAGCCGTTACACATCTGAATCACCATAGTGGTGACGAACAGGCAGAACATCAGGCGTGGATTATCGAGGCTGCGCATCACCTCACGCCCGCTCAGTTTGTCCTGCTTGCTCACCGGCGTGTAGCCGGTCTCCTTAATCAGAAACAGCGTCACCAGAAAGCTGACCATCAGCAGTATCGCGGTAACGATAAACACCATGCGCAGGCCCAGCCAGTCGGCCAGCAGACCGCCAATCATCGGCCCGAGGATCACGCCGCCAATTTGTCCGGTCGACACGCAGCTCAGCGCCCAGCCGCTGCGCTCACGCGGCACCTGCGCGGCCACCAGCGCCATGGCGTTGGGAATATAACCGGACGTCAGTCCCATCAGCGCGCGCAGCAGCAACAGCTGCCACGCCTGAGTGACAAACGCCTGCAGCAGAATCACCGCCCCCATGCCAAACGAAGCGCGCAGCAGCATCAGCTTGCGTCCTTTGCGATCGGCAAGGCTGCCCCACAGCGGCGCGACGGCGGCAGAAACAATAAAGGTGACACTGAAGGTCAGGCCTGACCAGATACTGAGCGCGTTGCCGCCACGGATACCCAGCTCTTCCACGTAAAGCGGCAGGAAAGGAATGATCTGACTAATGGCCAGGCCGGTAAAAAAGCAGCCAAACCAGACGGATATCAGATTGATCTTCCAGGATTCGATGGAGCGTAGCATGAGCGCAGATGTCAGAAAAAATGAAACGAGGGTTCAGTCTAACAACCTCGTAACATTACCGGACGGCAAAACATGGCATGAGGATGAAAACGCAGTTTTTCGCTGCCGGGCGTGATTATGCTCACAGCAAATAGGGCGATGCCTCACTTTTGTAGTGTCTTTATGTGCGGTTACCTGGCCTAAGGCCCGATAAGCGCATCGCGAAAGACGGCAAACGTGAAAAAATATGACGATTCGTTACTGACAATATTCCACACCGCATCTATGTTTAAAAAATCACCAGTCATCACTGGCGAGGCGCTGCCCGTCCTGGACAGTCCGCATGCTTAATTCAGGTTTTCAGTTGCTGCCCGTCGTGGGTGGCAGGCTTCGTTGTCTCTGCGGAGGTCGGCTATGAGAACGCACCATGACAGCGCCAGTCGGGCGATTACCGACTATTTCAACAGCCCCGCCTGGCACGCGCCGCACGAGAGCGATTTGCTGGCCGCCATCATGCGCGAGCTGATGGATGATGGCCAGCCCGCCACCAATAAAGCGGTGATTGCCCGCGTGATTACCCGGCTGGAAGTGGAAGGCGATGAACAGCGCCTGCAGAGTTACCGCAACCTGCTGGCGCAGCTGTTAGAAGCAGGGCCGCAAAAATAGCAGCCCCGGAGATTATTTCACCACCCGCAGCTGGTCGGCTTCGCTGACCACTGCTTTACCGCTCTGACGCTGATACAGGCACAGTTCCCGCCCCAGCTGATTTTTCATGTGCTTTTGCGGATAGCGGCCTTCGAGCAACAGCGCATCGTAGCCAACGCTGTCGTCGTACATGATCGGCTTGCCCACCACTTTCACCGCTTTCAGACCGCTGGCCTGCACACACGCCTGCTGCAGGTTTTTATCGTGTTGCTGCCATGCCGCCTCGCTTGAGGCCTGCGCCAGCGGGCTGAGCAGCAGCGTCAAACACAGCGTTCGGGTCAGGTATTTCATCGTCACTCCTGTAAGGTCAGTCTGTTATTGCTGCCTGTACGCCTGGCGTCGCAGTGCCGCGATTCATCGCGCGCTATGGCAGGGACAATATGGCGCAGCAGGCAGGTTATAGCGAAAAAAATTCCCGCCGTAGCGGGAAGAAACAAGACGAGCATTGCATATTCGAGAGTGACGAGGAAATCTCCGTAATGCGCAGTTATCCTCGCCCGCCGCCGTGACAGCCCGATGACAATGCCGTGTCCGTTTGGTGTTACCCGCAGTAAACCCGGGAAATTTTCCCGTTCTGATCGCCGAGGAAATTCAGGCGGCGCAGATTGAAGTCCATGGTGGCGGCACCGTTCCACGGAATAGCGCGCACCGGTACGGCAAAGCGCTGGGTATCAAGCGCGCTCAGCGGCTGACCGAGGTAATTCTGATACTGCGAGGCACCGCACTGGTCGGTTTCCGGATCGTGGCTGATGGCGTGACTGCTGTCAGTTTTACTGGCTGACTGACAGGCCGTTAAGGCGAGCATCGCCGTCAGCAGCAGCGCTTTTCCATAATGGTTCACAATTTTCTCCTCCTGGATAATGAACAAGCGGGTTCCTGAGAGTAACAAAGCGTGCCGCCGATGCGAAAATTTTTCCAGCAGACTGGTCGCATTGCGTGACAAAAGGCGCGATTTTCTGCTCACATTTTCGGATTAATCGCACGCTGTGTCTAAAAATCACCCGGCCAGACGCTACAATTATCTAAGACTTTTCTGAGGAGATAATGATGGAACTGGCTATTTTTATCGGCTTCGCCATCGTGATGACCTTCGTGGCCGTCCGGGTGCGTTAAGCCTCGTTAATTTTCTCTCTGCCGTTGTGCACCAAACGGTGCCAGCGGCATCCTCCGCGCCAGATAAGTGATTCGGTTCCCTCTCCGCCTGCTCGCCAGATGAAAGCGCAAGCCATCATGCCGCGCATCGCCTGCGATGAGGCGGTCAGTTAGCGCCGCGATTGTGACGTATCTGAACCGGCGAAAATCTCCGCAAACGCACCTCGACAGCACCGATCGCCGTTGCTACTATGCGTCTTCCTCTGCCCGCTGAGTCGCCTATGGACACCCAATCCGACAAAGTTACGTTGACCCTGTTTTACGTGGGTAGCTTTGTGGTTTATTACCTCGTGACCATGCTGATTACGCTGTTTCCCAATTACGGGACGCTGCGCAATAACGGCTTGCTGGTGCCAGTGCTGTGCCTGTTTGAATTTGCCGTGATCTATCCCCTGTACCGTTTCTACTGCCAGCGCCGCAGCGACATTCCCCTGGGCTTTCTGCGTCCCGGCCAGGCACTGCTGTTTATCGGCGCGCTGTTTGTACTGATGGTGGCGCAGACGCAGTTCCTGCAGCCGGAAGGCTGGCTGATTGAACAGAGCCAGCAGGGACGCAGCTCAATGCTGATTCTGCTGCTCACCGCCGTGCTGCTGGCGCCGGTGTTTGAAGAGGTGCTGTTCCGCGGCTTTCTGCTGCAGGCGTTTTTGCTGTGGGCGCCCAAAAGCCGTTTTGCCTGCATGTTGCTCACTTCGCTGCTGTTCGCCGCGTTACACACGCAGTACGTGCACTGGGAAACCATCGTTGCGCTGACGCTGTTCTCGCTTCTGCTGTGCTACGCGCGTCTGCGCAGCAACAGCCTGGCGCTGCCGATTTTTCTGCATACGCTGAATAACCTGATCGCCATCCTGCCCGCCTGGTTCTACGCCTGATCCCCCTCACTGTTTGCTAACGATGCCATTAATTTCCCTGCATTTTCAGGTACTATCGCTTTTTAGCCTGCAGGAATGATGGTCGAAGCGCTGATGATTACTATGCTGGATGTGGCCCGCAAAGCGGGCGTTTCTAAAGCCACCGTGTCGCGCGTGCTGGCGGGCAACCGCTATGTCAGCAAATCCACGCAGCAAAAAGTGTTTCAGGCGATAGAGGAAACCGGCTACCGCCCGAATCTGCTGGCGCGCAGTCTGGCGACGCAAAAATCGCAGAATATCGGCCTGATCGTCACCCATTCGCTGTTTAACGGCCCCTATTTCAGCGAGCTGCTGTACCAGACGGCCACGCTGACCAATAACTATGGCCGCCAGCTGATCCTCGCCGATGGCAAAACCAGCGCTGACGATGAGCGCGCGGCAATCGAGTTTCTGCTCGATCTGCGCTGCGACGCCATCATTATCTACCCGCGTTTTCTCGACACCGCCGCGCTGGAAGCGATCATCGACCAGCACGATATCCCGATCATGGTGGTTAATCGCCGTCTGACGCAGCACGCGGCGAACTGCGTCTGGGCTTCGCACCAGCAAAATACCCGTGATGCGGTGAATTACCTGATTGCGCGCGGTCACCATGACATCGCGTTTATCACCGGACTGGCGGGATCGCCCACCGCCGACGCGCGTCTGGCTGGCTATCAGCAGGCGCTGGCCGATCATCAGCTGCCGTATGAAGCGGCGCGCGTACTGCCGGGCGCGTGGACGCCGGAGAGTGGTCAGGCAGCGGCACGCCAGCTGCTGAGTGCCGGCGTACCGTTCAGCGCGCTGATGGCAAGCAATGACGATATGGCGATTGGTGCCGCGCTGGCGCTGAATGCGGCGGGCAAACGGCTGCCGCAGGATGTATCGCTGATGGGCTTTGATGATATTCGCATGGCCGAATTTTTCCTGCCGCCGCTCACGACGGTTCACGTGCCGGTGGCGGAGATGATTCAGCACACGCTGGCGCAGCTGGTGGCGATGCTGGAGGGCGAAGCGATTGCGCCCCTGCCGCCCTTCAGCGGACGGCTGATTGAGCGCGCCTCCGTGGCAGATGGACCATTTCGCCGCTCATAACCCCTGATCGCCGTCATCCTGCGTGACCAGCCACTGCTCCAGCTGCTGTAGCGTAGCAGCCTTAACGCTCTCCTGTGGGCGCACCAGGTAATAGGTGTGCCGGCCACAGTCCAGCTGGTAATCCTCCATGGCGATCAGCGTGCCCGCCTTCAGCTCCGCTTCCACCAGCACGCGCTGCGCCAGCGCAATCCCCTGCCCTTCAATGGCGGCCTGATAGGCCAGCGCCGAACTTTCCATCTGCCGCCGGTGCGGCAGCGCATCCATTTCCACGCCAAATGCTTCGCACCAGCGCTGCCAGTCATCAGGACGTCCGCGCACCAGCAGCAGGGTATGCTGCGCCAGCCCGGCCAGATGCATGCTGGCGCGCCGGTCAGCCGTCGGACGGCACACCGGCACCAGCACGTTTTTCACCAGCGGCGTGGCGTGCTGCTGCGGCCACGTACCGTCACCAAGCCGAATCGCCGCGTCGCAATCCACCGTATCGTCCCATTCCGACGCGGTCGTCAGGCGCACGTCAATCGCCGGATGCGCCAGCTGAAACTGTGCCAGCCGCGGAATCAGCCAGCGGGTGGCGAAGGTGGTGAAGGAGTGCAGCCGGATGACCGTACGGCCGGCATTGCGCTGCAGCGTGGCGCTCGCCTGGCGAATACCGTCGAGGTGCTGGCTGATTTGCAGAAAATAGGCATTGCCGGGCAGCGTCAGTACCAGCCCACGCCCCTGACGCTGAAACAGCGCCGTGCCAAAATACTCTTCCAGCAGACGAATCTGACGACTCACCGCGCCTGGCGTCACCGACAGGCCATCAGCCGCTGCCCGCACGCTGCCGCTACGGGCGACATATTCAAACGCCAGCAAGGCATTCAGGGGTGGCAAATCACGCATCAGTTAACCGTTCAGTTTTTCTCAATGATGGAGCAATTTTAATCGATTGTGGCGAAAAGGCCAGACGCGCATCATTTCTGCACAGCGGCAGCCAGCCCGATAGCGCTGACTGCCACGTTGTCACATTGATTCTGACACTGGAGCACACTGGAATGATTAAAGTCACCAATCCTGCCGACGGCAGCCTCGTCGGCGAAGCACCGTTCATGCGCCACGACGAGGTCGCGGCCGCTATTGATCGCACCTGTGCCGCGTTTCCGGCATGGGCGGCAAAAAGCGCGAAACAGCGCAGCGACCTGCTGCGTGGCTGGTACGATCTGGTACGCGCCGATAAGCACCTGTTTGCTGAACTGATGGTCAGGGAGAACGGCAAATGCCTGAGCGAAGCGCTGGGCGAAATCGAGTACGGTCTCGGCTTTATTGAGTGGTATGCGGAAGAGGCCAAACGCGTCAACGGTGATACCCTGCCGTCGCACGATGCTAACGCCTCCGTGCTGGTGGTAAAAGAGCCGATCGGCCCGACCGCGGCCATCACGCCGTGGAACTTCCCGTTTATGATGATCACCCGCAAAATTGCTACCGCGCTGGCCGCGGGCTGCACCATGATCATCAAACCGGCAGAAGAGACGCCGCTTACTGCGTATAAACTGCTGGAGTATGCACGTCAGGCCGGTATTCCCGCGGGCGTGTTTGAGATGGTGACCGGCGATCCGCAAGCCATCGGCGAAGCTTTTACCAGCGATACGCGCATCCACAAAATCTCCTTCACCGGATCAACCCGCGTCGGCAAACTGCTGGCGCAGCAGTGCGGGGCCACGCTGAAAAAGATGACCATGGAGCTGGGCGGCAACGCGCCGTTTATCGTGTTCGCCGACAGCCCGCTGGAAGAGAGCGTGGCCGGGCTGGTCAGCGCCAAACTGCGTAACTCCGGCCAGGTGTGTATTTCGCCTAACCGCATCTTTGTGCATGACGCGGTTTACGATGCCTTTGTGCAGCAACTGGTGAAAACAGTCAGTGAGATCCGTGTCGATCAGGGTATGCAGCAGGAATTTGTGGTTGGCCCGCTGATTAACCGCATGGCGCTCGATAAAGTCACCGCGCTGGTGGATGATGCGGTAGCGCAGGGGGCGACGCTGCGCCTCGGCGGCAAGCCACACGCGAAAGGCGGGCTGTTCTATGAACCCACCATCCTGTGCGATCTGGACGCCTCGTTTGCCGTGCACAACACCGAGATTTTCGGACCGGTATTTGCCCTGTACCGTTTCAGTGATGAAGAGCAGGTGATTCGCTGCGCTAACGACACCGAATACGGTCTGGTGGCCTATGCGTGGACGCGGGATGTTGGCCGCGCTTTCCGCCTGTCGAAAAAACTGGAAGCCGGCATGGTGATCCTCAATTCCGGCTCGGTCGGTACGGCGTCAGTGCCGTTTGGCGGTATCAAGCACTCCGGCTACGGCCGCGAGGGCGGCCATTACGGTATTGAAGAGTATGTGCAGGTAAAATATGTGCTGATGGCGGGACAACACCGCTAATCACGCGGCTGGCGCGGCGGCGACCCAGCAGGAATGCCGCCGCGCCGCGCGTTAGTATTCCACCTCCGCATCAGGCTGTGCGCCGTTATTGCGGATCAACTGCTGATACCAGAAAAAGCTCTTCTTGCGATAGCGCGCCAGATCGCGCAGATCGTGTTCATCGCGGTTAACGTAGATAAAGCCGTAGCGTTTGCTGATGCCCTGATGGGTGCTGACCAGATCGATGGCCGACCACGGACAGTAGCCAAACAGCTCGACGCCATCGGCAATTGCCAGCCGCAGCTGAGCGATATGCTCACGCAGATAGGCGATGCGATAGTCGTCATACACTTTGTTGCCCGCCTCCAGCGTGTCGAACGCACCGAGACCGTTTTCTGTCACAATCAGCGGCAGGCGATAGCGCGCGTAGATCTCGCGCGCGGCAATGCGGAAACCGACCGGATCGATATACCAGCCAAACTGATTCTGCTGCAGATGCGGATTGTTGCAGCCGACGTACACTGATTTGTCGATGCCGGCCATCTGCTGGTCGGCCTGCTGCTTACTGTTCAGCTCACCGCGCGCGACCTCAGGCATGTCAGCACTGACGGTGGCCGATGCATAATAGTTGAAGGCGATAAAGTCCGGCTGGCCGGCGGCGATGGTCGCCATATCCTCTGTCTCAATGTGCGGCAGCCAGCCGCGCTGCTGCAGAAACGCCCACACCACGTTGTTGTAATGGCCGTGCACCGCCAGGTCGAGGTAGAGCCAGTTGCGGATCGCTGAAAAGTTATCGGCGGCCAGCACATCTTCCGGTCTGGCGCTAGCGGCATAGATACAGGAGATGTTCGGTGCCGGGCCAATTTTGGCCTGCGGCAAGCGCTGGTGACAGGCAATCATCGCTTTGGCCTGCGCCAGCATCATATGGTGGTTCTGCTGATACAGCGTCTTCTGCGCATCCACCGTGCCGGCTGGCAGCGTGCCAATCACCTCGCCTTTGAGGATCATCATGTTTTGTTCATTGATGGTCAGCCAGTATTTCACCCGGTCGCCATAGTGCTCGAAACAGGTGATGGCGAAGCGCTCAAAGGCGGCCACGGTGCGCCGGTTTGACCAGCCGCCATCCAGCTGCAGCGCCCACGGCAGGTCGAAGTGATAGAGCGTGACCAGCGGCTCAATGCCGTGGCGGCAAATTTCATCAATCAGCTGCTGATAAAACGCAATGCCCGCCGGATTCAGCTCGCCGTCTCCCTGCGGATAGATGCGGCTCCAGGCGATGGAGAATCGATAGGTTTTCAGGCCCAGCTCCGCCAGCAGCGCGATATCTTCCCGGAAGCGATGATAGTGATCGCTGGTGACGGTGAAATCCGTCATCCCCTCAGGAAAATGGCCTTTATCGATCACCGACGGCCCTTTGCCGTCTTCGTTCCAGGCGCCCTCGACCTGATACGCCGAGGTTGAAGCGCCCCACAGAAAGCCGTGCGGAAACGCACCGGGGTTAGGATGTTGCATACTGCCTCCTTGTTAGTCCGCAGCCAGCTCGCGCCGCAGCTGGATGATCTCTTCCGCCAGTTCACGGCACAGCATGGCGTTCATCAGATGATCCTGCGCATGCACCATGATCAGATTGACCGGAATTTTGCCGCAGCCTTCGTCGGCACCGATCAATTCGGTCTGGATACGGTGCGCGGCTCTGGCCGCCTCGCTGGCTTCGCTCAGCAACGCATCGGCGCGTGGCCACTCTTTGCGCCGCGCCGCGCGCAGCGCTTCCATTGAGCAGGAGCGCGCTTCTCCCGCCTGAATAATCAGTTCCATGACCGTGCTCTCATCAATTTCCATCATGCCTCCTTAACCGGTTGCGCTGCGACGGCCTGCTCAAGCTCCTGCTGCAGCAGTTGCCGCTCATAAATTTTGAAAAACGGGTAGTAAATCAGCGTAGCGATGGTTACCAGCACGGCAATCAGCACGATGACGCGCCAGTCCCAGCCGGTCGACCAGGCCGCCCCGATCGGTGCCGGCGTGGTCCAGGGGGCCAGCGACACCACGTGGTTAATCAGGTGGGTTTTGGTGGCTGTCCAGGCGAGCGTGGCGTTGACTAACGGCGCGCAGATAAACGGAATGAACAGAATCGGATTCATCACCACCGGCGAACCGAAGATGACCGGCTCGTTGATGTTGAACATGCTGGGCACAATGCTCAGCTTGCCAATCGAGCGCAGATGCGCCGAGCGGCTGCGCAGGTAGAGCAGCACCAGCCCCATGGTGGAACCGGAGCCGCCAATAACGATGAAAAACTGCCAGAACGGCTCGATAAACACGTGCGTGATCGGCTCACCGGCGTTGAGCGCCTGCTGGTTGAGACCGAGGTTAGTCAGCCAGAATGCCTGCAGAATGCCGCCGACAATCACCGCACCGTGAATGCCGGCGAACCACAGCATGTGGCACAGCAGCACCGCCACCAGCACCGCCGGTAACGAATCCGAGGCGGAGATAATCGGTGCGAACAGCGCCATAATCGCCTGCGGTAGCAGCAGGCCAAACTGCGCCTGCACCCACAGGCTGAGCGGAAACAGCGTGATGAAGATGGCGATGATCGGGATCAGCAGATCGAACGACTGACGAATTTTGGGCGGCACCTGCTCCGGCAGCTTAAAGCCGATGTTGTGCTTTTGCAGGAAGTGCATCAGTTCAGTGGCGAACAGCGCCACCAGAATCGCGGTGAAAATGCCCTCGCCGCCAAGTGAGCCAACCGGCAGCGTGCCGTTGCTCTGTGGCGCGGCCACCACCAGAAACGCCATCAGCGCCAGGCTGGCCGCCATAAAGCCGTTCATCTTGTAGCTGTTCGCCAGGTTATAGGCGATGGCGCTGGCGATATACAGCGCCATGATGCCCATGGTCATGTTATACGGCATCATGATTTGCGCTTCATGCGCGCGCACCATACCGAGCCACCACTGGGCAAACGCCCATGAACTGTCAGCTGAGAACGGCGGATGGGCAAACAGCAGCATAAACGAGCCCACAATCAGAAACGGCATCGAGGCGATAAATCCATCGCGGATGGCAATCACATGGCGCTGGCTGGAGAGGCGTCCGGCCAGCGGGCTGATGCGGTTTTCAATCACACCAAATAACGATTCGCTTATGCTGCTCATCGGCGAGCTCCTTGCATCAGGCAACAACAGAATAAGCCTGTGCATTGGCGCACAGGCGTAAACAATTATTTTATTTTCGGAACAATCGTCAGGCGTGAATCAGCTTTAGCGAATCATCTAATATTTTCTCGCCATTCATCATGCCGTAATCCATGCTATTAATCACAGTGATAGGCTTATTTAGCTGCTGCGCCAGCGGCTGGAAGTCCGCCAGTTTGTATTTAATCTGCGGCCCGAGCAGGCAACAGTCAAAGTTCGCGATCTGATCGTTAAACTCTTCAATGCCAACGGCTTTTATCTCAACCTCGACGCCCTTCTCTTTGGCGGCCTTCTCCATTTTCTGCACCACCATGCTGGTGGACATCCCGGCGGCGCAGCAGAGTAGAATCTTTGGCATCATTCAATCCTCAGTGTGGGGTTTAATTAACGAATACCCGCGCTAAAGATTTTCTGCAACCGGTTTCAGATTTGCGTTACGGATCTGTGAGAAATATCAAAAAGCGCGCTGCAAATTTAATCGGGATGCAATAATAAACGGAAGAGATTATGTGAAAGTCGGGGAACAGTGGCGCGGCCAGACACAGCGCGCCACCGGGGCAGAACGTCAGGAGATGGCGGAATCTTTTTGCTTGTCGGCTTCGAAGTGTGCCTTGAACTGTTCGTAGATGGAGATCATATTGGAGGCATCGCCGTGCAGCGGGCTCAGTTTACCGGCGCGCACCAGTTCGATGACCAGTTGCAGGGCGGCCTGTTTTGGGCTGCTGGCCGGATGGGCAATTTCATGAGACATCAGATATCACTCCTTATTGTTGTCAGTGCCGCACAGTTTAGCCCAGATTGTGCTGCTAATGGGCGCGGCGCTGGTTATCATCATTCTGTTCGGACAAAAAAGCCGCTCAGGCTGTTCATTGACGCCTGAGGCGTTTAGCTATACTGGATCAAAAAAAGGAACACACAGCCACGCATTCCGTACCACGGGAATGGTGCAGAAGGAGTCGGTTATGTTGATTGGTTTTGTCTTGTTAGTGAGCGCCTGCGGCCACGATGCCTGTGATGCCCTGCCGGTGTCGGAGCGGATTTACCCCACGAAAGTGGCCTGCGAACAGATGGCCGATCGCATCCATAAAGTCCGGCCGAATGTGGTGCTGCTTTGTGGGGAAGTGCACCGTTAATTCGGTGCCAGTGCGTCATCAATTGCATAAAAAACAGCCAGACGGCATTGCAACCTGGGCCCGCAGCGTTCAAAATATAAGCTGCTTTACACTATTACAGTTGTGAATCCCATGAAAAAAACTCGCCCCCGTCGTCCCAACGGACGCTGGGTTTATTACATTTTGTATGACGGCATTCTCTGGCCCTGTCCGGTGCGCTGGGAGTGGGAGAGCGGCTTCGGCGGCTGGCTGCCGTTTTACTATTCGCCCACCTTTGAATTTGTCGCGGGCGATCCGCGCAAGGCCTACCGCATTGCGCGCAGCAGCGTGCGCAATCTGCGCCAGCATGAGCATGACGGCGAATATGCCTGAGGCGTCAGAATTGCCACGGCAGCCACGAGGCCGTCAGCAGGTAGTGCACCAGTTCCAGCACCAGAATAATCATCACCAGCACCCCGAGCTTGTGGCGGCATACCCAATCCTTTAGCCCCATATCATCGCCGCCCAGCGAATCAGCATCAGCGCGCCGCAGATGCACAGCAACACCACAATCATCTTCCAGTGTTTTGTCGCAGCCAGTTTTTTTGCCACGTTTCCTCCAGACAGCAGAAAGCAACGATGCGCCCGCAGGCGCATCGCATAGTCTACCGCTGGTCACCCGTGAGGGCGATTAATTATTTAGCGTATAATCGAGGGTGATTTCGGCATTCAGCACCTGAGACACCGGGCAGCCGGCTTTGGCTTTCTGAATGATTTCATCGAATTTGGCATCATCAATGCCCGGCAGCGCAATGGTGCTGTTGAGGGCAATTTTGGTGATGGCGAAGCCGTCGCCCTTTTTGTCCAGTGAAACATCGGCGGTGGTGTCGATGCTTTTCGGTGGATGACCGGCCTGGCCCAGCATCAGCGACAGCGCCATGGAGAAGCAGGCGGCGTGTGCCGCGCCAATCAGCTCTTCCGGATTGGTGCCCTTCTCGCCTTCAAAACGGGTGTTAAAACCGTATGGCTGGTTGCTGAGCACGCCGCTTTCAGTGCTAACCGTGCCTTTGCCTTTGATGTCGCCTTCCCAATGGGCCGATCCTTTCTTATGAATGGTCATGTCATTCCTCCTGTTAGTCAGACAGCTATTCAGTATAGACAAGAGCCGGCGCTTTGCCTGGCTTAGCGCACCGCGTGCGGGCGCGCCGGGCTGAGTCCGGCTTCGCTCAGCAGCGCATTCGCCTGCACCAGCGAATCCTGGGTGATGTCCGCAATGGTTTTCGCGCCGGTCAGCGTCATCGCCACCCTCATCTCTTTCTCAACCAGACTCAGCAGATTCTCCACGCCGCGCTGGCCGTGCGTCGCCAGCGCATAGATAAACGCGCGTCCCAGCAGCACGCTGTCAGCCCCCAGCGCGATCATGCGCACCACATCCAGCCCGTTGCGAATGCCGCTGTCGGCCAGAATGGTGATGTCGCCCTTTACCGCGTCGGCGATGGCCGGCAGCGCGCGCGCCGACGACAGCACGCCATCCAGCTGACGTCCGCCGTGGTTGGAGACCACGATGCCATCGGCGCCAAAACGCACCGCATCGCGCGCATCTTCCGGGTCGAGAATGCCTTTGATCACCATCGGCCCTTCCCAGAATTCGCGAATCCACTCCAGATCCTGCCACGAGATCGACGGGTCGAAATTTTTCGCCAGCCAGCCGATATAATCTTCCAGCCCGGTAGGGTTACCGAGGTACGTGGAGATATTGCCGAGATCGTGCGGACGCCCGTGCAGCCCGACATCCCACGCCCACTGCGGATGGGTGACCGCCTGCCAGTAACGGCGCAGCGCGGCATGCGGGCCGCTCATGCCGGAGTGCGCATCGCGGTAGCGCGCGCCCGGCGTCGGCATATCGACGGTAAACACCAGCGTCGAACAGCCTGCCGCTTTGGCCCGCTCCAGCGCGTTGCGCATAAAGCCGCGATCGCGCAGCACATACAACTGAAACCACATCGGACGGTTAATCGCCGGTGCCACCTCTTCTATCGGGCACAGCGACACGGTCGACAGGGTAAATGGAATGCCGCGATTGGCTGCCGCACGCGCCGCCTGCACTTCACCGCGTCGCGCGTACATGCCGCACAGGCCGACCGGCGCCAGCGCCACCGGCATCGACAGCATTTCATTGAACAGCCGCGTTTCCAGACTCAGCTCAGCCATGTTTTTCAGCACGCGCTGACGCAGCGCCACATCAGAGAGATCGGCCACGTTGCGCTTCAGGGTATGTTCTGCGTAGGCCCCGCCGTCCAGATAGTGAAACAGGAATGGCGGCAGGATACGTTGCGCCGCGGCGCGATAGTCACTGGCAGCAGAAATAATCATCAGTTGTCTTCCTTACGGGTAACCTGCGTGGCGCCCGGTAGCCGCGTGATGCGGGCCTGGCGCGCTTCGTCTTCATGCAGCGTTTTCATGGTGGTGTGAACAAAGCCGAGGTGATCCATCGCCGCCTGGCGCGCCGCGTCGGCGTCGCCCGCCATCACCGCGTCGAACATCGCCTGATGCTGGGCGTTGAGCTGGTTGAAAATCACCGGCTGGGTGTACATACGCTGGCGGCTGTGCAGCACGGAGGATTGCAGCAGATCGAAAAATCCGCGCATGGTCTGCAGCAGCACCAGATTATGCGAGGCTTCGGCAATGGCGAGGTGGAAGCGCAGATCCGCCTGCGCGGCCAGTTCGGGGTCGTCGCAGTCGTTCATTTGTATCAGCGCGTCAAAGGCATAGCGCAGCCGCTCTTTATCCGCCTCGGTGGCGCGCTGCGCGGCGTGCCAGGCGGTGCTGGCCTCAATCGCGTGGCGCGCCTCAAGAATATCCCAGCGGTAGTCAGGATCGGCGGCCAGCAGCTGGCGAATCGGCTCGACGATGCGCTGTTCTGACCACGGCTCCTGCGGCTCGCACAGCCAGGTGCCGCCGCCGCGTTTACTGGTCAGCACGCCACTGCTGATCAGCTGCTGGATGGCCTCACGCACCGACGAGCGCGACACGCCGAAGCGGGCGGCCAGCGCACGCTCCGAAGGTAAACGCATGCCGGGTTTCAGCTGATGCTCTTCAATCCAGGCGCTAAGACGCGCGCGCAGCGTATCCGCCAGCCGCGGTGTGGGTTCAGTCATGGAATCATCCAGGTAAAGACATACGCCTGCAGCGTGGTGATCACGCCGACCATACAGGTAAAAATCAGGCTGTGTTTAACGGTAAACCGGAACAGATCGGACTCGCGCCCCACCAGCCCCACGGCGGCGCAGGCGATGGCGATCGACTGCGGCGAAATCATTTTACCGGTGACGCCACCGGTGGTATTGGCAGCCACCAGCAGCACATCCGACACCCCAATCTGCTGTGCGGTGGTCGCCTGCAGCGCGGCGAACAGCGCGTTGGAAGAGGTATCGGAGCCGGTCAGAAAGACGCCCAGCCAGCCGAGGAACGGCGAGAAGAAGGTGAAGGCCTGTCCGGTGTGCGCCAGCGCCAGGGCCAGCGTGGCCGACAGCCCTGAGTAGTTAGAGATGAACGCAAACGCCAGCACCATGCCGATGGAGTAGATCGGCAGCGCCAGCTCCTTCAGGGTTTCGCCAAAGGTGCGCAGCGCCGCCGCCGGCTTCATGCGCAGGAAAATCACCGAAATCACCGCTGCCAGCAGAATCGCAGTGCCGGTGGCGGAGACCACGTCAAATTTGAACAGCGCCGCATACGGCGTTGCTGCGCTCACTACCGGCGGCATGCGTGCCACCAGCTCGTGCAGCAGCGGCACCGGCACGCTAAACACCCAGTCATACAGCGCACCGCCTTTAGCGAACAGCGCTTTAAACGGCGGAATACTCCACAGCGTAACGGTCGCGGTAAGGAACAGGAACGGCATCCAGGCACGCACAATCTGCGCCAGCGTGTAGCGTTGCGTCCCTGAGGGCGCAGCCTCTGGCGCGGGTTCTTTAAAGCGGAAGATGCGCACCGGCTGCCAGCGGCGCAGAAACAGCGTCAGGCAGATCAGTGAAGCCAGCGACGAAATGATGTCCGGCAGCTCCGGGCCAAGGAAGTTAGAGCTGAGGTACTGGGCGATGGCAAACGAACCGCCGGCCACCATCACCGCCGGCCAGGTCTCTTTGATGCCGCGCCAGCCATCCATGATCGCCATGATCCAGAACAGCACGATGAGGGTGAGAAACGGCAGCTGGCGTCCCGCCATCTGGCCAATCTGGAAGCTGTCCAGCCCGGTGACCTGACCGGCGACGATGATCGGAATCCCCATCGCGCCGAACGCCACCGGCGCGGTGTTGACGATCAGGCACAGGCCGGCGGCATAGAGCGGATTAAAGCCCAGCCCGACCAGCAGTGCGGCGGTGATCGCCACCGGTGCCCCAAAGCCTGCCGCGCCCTCTAAAAACGCGCCAAACGAAAAGCCGACGATCAGCATCTGCAAACGCTGGTCTGGCGTGATGGAGAGAATCGAGGCGCGAATGATATCGAACTGGCCGGTTTTCACCGAGATCTTGTAGACAAATACCGCCGCCACGATGATCCAGGCAATCGGCCACAGGCCGTATAAAAAACCATACGCCACCGACGCCAGCGCCTGGGGCACCGGCATGCCGTACAGCAACAGCGCCACCAGCAGCGCCAGCACCACGGTGATCGTACCGGCCTGATAGCCCTTCAGCTTGAGCTTAATCAGCGCGAAGAAGAAAAAAACAATCGGGATCACCGCCACCAGGCTGGATAGCCACAAATTGTTGAGCGGATCGTAGTTTTGTTGCCACACCTGCATGCCGTTTCTCCAGAGGTCACCAGAGGGATGCGGCGCATCGGCAAAAGCAGGCGTGCGCCGCAGATTGTTGCCCGGTTCCGCACCACAATTGGTAGGACCACATTGCGGCTGACGGGCTTTCTGGCTCCAGATAGTTAATGCATTGTTAACCCAAAGCAACGCGACAGGCGTGATTTTTCGTGTTATGTGACCATGTGGCTACATTTTTATAACATTGGTAGGACCAATCAGCGCGCAGCCGCACCAAAGGCGCGCGCATAGCTGCGCGGATGAAAACGCAGATTGAGTCCGATCAGCCCCAGCGTCACGACGCCCTGCATCAGCCATACGCTGGCAAAACTGTGGGTGAGCACCTGCAACTGACCGGCAATAAACGGCATGCAGCCGGCGATGATGAATCCTGCGCCCTGCATGAAGGCCACCAGCCGCGCGCCTGCCTGCGGCTGCGGCAGATGATCGAGCGCCAGCACCATCGCCAGCGGGAACGCGGCACCGAGACCGAAGCCGGCGATGGCGGCCCACAGCCACGGCGCCAGCAGCGGCGCAAAAAGAAACCCGCTCATCCCGGCCAGCTGACACAGCAGACTGACAATCAGTTGCGGACGGCGATCGGCACCGCGCGCCAGCAGCGGCATCAGCAGCGCGCCGGCAACCTGGCTCAGAATCATCACGCCCAGCAGCGAGCCGCCGGCCTGCGCCGACCAGCCCAGCCGGTGATACGCATCCGGCAGCCAGGCAACGCAGGTGGCATAGCCGCCATTGACCAAGCCAAAGCTCAGCGCCAGCGACCAGGCGCGCGGCTTACGCCACAGCGGCGGCAGCGTTACCTGTGCGGCATCCGGCACGGCAGGCACGCGCACCAGTAGCCACAGCAGGATAGCCAGCAGCACCGGTAGCGCCCAGCCGCTGAGCGCCAGCGGTACGCCAAGCTGCGCGCTGAGCCACGGCGACAGCGCCGCGCCCAGTCCGCCGCCGCCCATCAGCGCGCCCGCCCACAGCCCGGTGACCGCCGCGCTGCGCCGGCTAAAACGCTGTCGAATCAGTCCCGGCATCGCCATCTGCACCACGCCGACGCCGATGCCGGCAAACAGCGCGCTGAGCACCAGCCCGCTGCCGCTGTCGATTACGCCGCGCGCCGCCAGCGCCAGCAGCAGCAGCGTCAGCCCGGCCAGCAGTAAGGGCTTTAAGGCCACGCGCTGCATCAGCGTGGCGCTGAACAGCGCCACCGCGCCCATCATTACCATCGGCACCGCCGGCAGCAGCGAGGCGGCCAGCCCTGACAGATGCAGGCTGTGGCGCAGCTGGCCCAGCAGTGGACTGACCGAGGTCAGCAGCGGGCGCATGTTCAGCCCGGCCAGCACCAGCGCAGCCAGCGTTAACGTATTGGCATGTCGGTTCATAACCCATCCTGCAGTGAAAAGGTTGTCAGCATCGCAGCAGACAGTACTATTTGGAAATGAAATAACACCATGATGGGCAGTGGATAAATGAATCGTCAGCCAATGTTTACGCCGCAGCAGCTATTAAGCTTTGTGGCGGTGTGCGAGACCGCCAGCTTTACCCGCGCCGCCGAGCGTGTGCACCTGTCGCAGTCGACGGTCAGTCAGCAGGTGCGGCGGCTGGAAGAGATGGTGGGTAAAGCGCTGTTACAGCGCACCTCACATCAGGTGGCGCTGACCGAAGAGGGAGAAAAATTGCTCGGCTACGCGCGTCGCATCATCGCCCTTAACGGCGAAGCGCACGATGTGCTGAGCGATAAGTGGCGCGACGGCATTGTGCGCATTGGCGTGCCGGAGGATTTTGCCGCCCCGACCGCCAGCCTGCTGGCCGGATTCAGCCGACAGCATCCGCAATTGCGTCTTGACGTGATGAGCGGCATGTACGTCGATCTGCATCGCGCATGGCAGCGCGAAGAGCTGGATCTGATGCTGATCAAGCAGCCGGGCGGCGATCGCCCGCTGGCCGCCCGGCCCGAGCCGCTGCTGTGGCTGGACAGTGCCGAACATCCCTGCTTTGACCAGACGCCGCTGCCGCTGGTGGTGTTTCCGCAGCAGGGGCTGTATCGCGAAGAGATGTGTCAGACGCTGGATGCGCTCGGCCGCAGCTGGCGCATCAGCTACAGCAGCGCCAGCCTGGTGGCCCTCGCCAGCGCCAGCGCCGCCGGTCTCGGCCTGACGCTGCTGCCCGCCAGCTGCCGCCTGCCCGGTCACCGCGTGCTGGGCAGCGCAGAGGGTTTACCGGTGATCAGCCATTTCGAGCTGGCGCTGTTCTGCCGTAAGCCGCAGGATGCGCTGCAACAGGCACTGGCCGCTGCGCTGGTGCAATTCTGCCAGCTACAGTGGCAGTGATTTTTCCACTGCCAGGCAGTGGGAAATATCGCAGCGCGGCGGCGTCGGTTTTGCCAGATTAGGTTTTTTCCTTTTGCCTGGAGTTTCCGATGCCTCTGACCGCTTCCAGCCGACGTGATTTCCTCAGCCACGGCGTGCGCCTTACTGCCGCAGGCAGCCTGATGATGGCTGGCATGAGCAGCGCCGCCCGCCCCGACACACCACCGGTCTCGTCCACCCCGCCGCCTGCCGTGGCGCACTATCAGCTGCTGAATGTGCGCCTCGAAGAGGGATTTGAGCGCGACGGCGCGGAGATAGTCGCCACCCGCACCGCGCTGTACGACATCACCATTAAAGAAGGCAAGTTCAGCGCCATTAGCGCCGCCGGCCAGGCGCGCCAGCCTGGCCTGCCGCAGTGGGATGCCGGCGGTGCGCTGCTGTTACCGCGCACGCGGGACATGCACATCCATCTGGATAAAACCTTTTACGGCGGACCGTGGCAGGCACCGCGCCCGCGGCAGGGCAAGACCATCATGGATATGATTGCGCGCGAGCAGGTGCTGATTCCCCAGCTGTTGCCAACCTCGCAGGCGCGCGCCGAAGCGCTGATTGGCCTGCTGCAAAGCAAAGGCAGCACCGAAGCGCGCAGCCACTGCAACATCGATCCAGTCAGTGGCCTGAAAAGTCTCGAACATCTGCAGCTGGCGCTGGCCAACCATCCGGCGTTTCGCTGTGAGATCGTCGCCTTTCCGCAGCATGGTTTGCTGCATTCGCAGGTCGATGGTCTGATGCGTGAGGCGATGCAGCTCGGCGTGCAGTATGTCGGTGGGCTGGATCCCACCAACGTGGATGGTGCCATGCAGGCTTCGCTTGATGCGATGTTCCGCATCGCGCTCGACTACGATCGCGGCGTGGACATTCATCTGCATGAGACCAGCGCCGCCGGCGTGGCAGCCATTCAGTACATGATCGCCACCATCGCCCGTAATCCGCAGCTGAAAGGCAAAGTGACACTGAGCCACGGTTTCGCGCTCGCCACGCTGGAAGGTAAGGCGCTGGATGAGATTATCGCCGGCATGGCCGAACAGCAGATGAGCGTGGCGTCAACGATTCCGATTGGCAAGCTGACGATGCCATTGCCGCAGCTGCAGGCAGCCGGCGTGACGGTGATGACCGGCACCGACAGCGTGATCGATCACTGGTCGCCGTTCGGCACCGGCAGCATGCTGGAGAAAGCCAATCTGTATGCCCAGCTGTATCGCGGATCGGATGAGTTTGGCCTGAGCCGCGCGCTGCATATCGCCACCGGCGGCATTCTGCCGCTCGCCAATAGCGGTGAGCGCCAGTGGCCGCAGCTGCAGGATGAAGCCAGTATGATGCTGGTCGACGCCAGCTGCTCGGCGGAAGCCGTGGCGCGCATCGCACCGGTGCGCGCTACGTTCCAGCGCGGCACGCCGGTATTCAGCGCCTGAAGGCGCATCGCAGCCAGCACCACCACGCCAGTTCCGGCCACAAAAAAGCCTCCCGCAGGAGGCTTTGGAAGGTGACACCGGCGCGGCAAGCCCGATGATAATGCTGGATTTAAGACAACATCTGAATCGCCAGCGCATACAGGCGCTGGTGCTCATCGTCATTAACAGGCTCTTCTTCCGCATAACAGGCAATCATGGAGCTGACTTTATCGGAGGATAACGTCTCTCCATGCAGATGCAGCGTTAACACGGCGCGGCCGACGATTTTCAGAACGTCTTCGTTTTGTCCCTGGACATAGTGACTCAATGAGGTGACCTCTGAAGTAATTATTAATTGCCAAATGGCGCGCTAAATATAAAGCAAAGCGGTTAGGATTTTTACTCAGATTTTCCGCATAACAGGTAACATATAAGCGAAATCTTACTGAAAATAGCCGTAACATGCCGCGATATTGCCGCTTACCTGCCGCTAATATCATTTTTTCCCTCGAAAAAGCGTTTTTACCGTTCGTGCTGCCTGGTGTGAAATTCGGAACATTCATTAAAACTTTGCGATAGTTGCACCTCATCATTGACCTGACAAAGCGCAACGACTGACTAATTTCACAACGTGATTATTATCGCAATTGCCGTTGCCGATAGGCCGCCTTTCTGCCAGACTGGCCGCCGCTATTCCTGCTACTACCTGAGATGCTCCTGTGACTGCTTTTTCTACCCTGACGCAACTGCCTGCCAGCCAGCTCGACAACCTGCGCGAGATGGGCTTCGACGCCATGACGCCGATTCAGGCCGCTTCCCTGCCGGCCATCCTTAGCGGACGCGATGTGCGGGCGCAGGCGCAAACCGGCAGCGGCAAAACCGCCGCCTTCGGTATTGGCGTGCTGAACCGCATCGACAGCGGGCGTTTTCATACCCAGGCGCTGGTGCTGTGCCCGACGCGTGAACTGGCCGACCAGGTCAGCAACGTGCTGCGTCAGCTGGCGCGCTTCACCCGCAACATCAAGATCCTGACGCTGTGCGGCGGCCAGCCAATGAGTGCGCAGCGCGATTCGCTGGTGCATGCGCCGCATATTGTGGTCGGCACGCCGGGGCGCATCCTCGATCATCTCAAGCGTGACAATCTCGATTTAAGTCAGTTGCAGAGCCTGGTGCTGGACGAAGCCGATCGCATGCTGGAGATGGGTTTCCGCGACGATATGGAAGCCATCATTGGCTTTACGCCGGATTCGCGTCAGACGCTGCTGTTCTCCGCCACCTGGCCCGATACCATTGCCAGCCTGAGTCAGCGCTTTCAGCGCGATGCGCTGGCAGTAGCGACCGAAGCGAAGTCGGAACTGCCAGCGATTGAGCAGCAGTTTATTGAAACCAGCGCCAGCGAGCGTATCAACCTGCTCAGCGCTCTGCTCAGCCAGCAGCAACCGGCTTCCTGCGTGGTGTTCTGTAACACCAAACGGGAATGCGATGAGATTGCGGCCGCGCTCAACGATCGCCAGATCAGCGCGCTGGCGCTGCACGGCGATCTGGAACAGCGCGATCGCGAACGCGTGCTGATTCGCTTTGCCAACGGCAGCATCCGCGTGCTGATCGCCACCGACGTCGCCGCGCGCGGCCTCGACATTAAATCTCTGGCGCTGGTGGTTAACTTCCAGCTGGCTTGGGATCCGGAAGTGCACATTCACCGCATTGGCCGTACCGGCCGCGCCGGCGAACAGGGGCTTGCGGTCAGCTTTGTGGCGGCCGACGAAATGGTGCGCGCCCATGCGCTGGAAGATTACCTGCAGCAGAAGCTCAACTGGCAGCCGGCCAGCACGCTGAAAGGCAAAGGCGCACAGCCGCTGCCGGCGGCGATGATGACGCTGTGCATTGACGGTGGGCGCAAAGCCAAGATGCGTCCCGGCGATATTCTGGGTGCCCTGACCGGTGAAGCCGGTTTCAGCGGCGATCAGATCGGTAAAATCGATCTCACCCCGACCCATGCGTATGTCGCCATCGACGCCGCGCAGGCGAAAAAAGCGCTGATCAAGCTGAAAGAGGGCAAGATCAAAGGCAAAAGCGTGCGCGCGATTCTGCTGAAGTAACTGTCGTGAGCGTGAGGGCGATCGCCCTTACGCTAAATTTTCATCGCCCTTCCCTTCATTTTTTTCCTCCGCTGCCGATAAGTTAATCATGGCGCTATTGCCCTGCCCTTTACTCCGCCCAGATTCTGCCCCGAGGCCACAATGGATAATTTTCAGAAAGAGATCGATGAACGCGCCAACCTTGCGCTTTCTAACAAATTCGAACTGCTGCTGTTCCGGCTGGGTTCCGATCGGCTGAAAGGCAAGTCTGAGCTGTACGGCATCAACGTATTTAAACTGCGTGAAATTGTGCCAATGCCGACGATTACCCGCGCCGCCGGCATGAATTCACCGCTGCTCGGCATGGCCAGCATTCGCGGCCAGTTTATTCCGGTAATCGACCTGCCGGCCGTAACCGGCTGCAAACCTGAAACCGGCCTCAACCTGCTGCTGGTCACCGAATACGCGCGCAGCACCCAGGCATTTGCCGTGGAATCAGTGGAGAACATTGTACGTCTCGACTGGAATCAGGTGCACACGGCGGAAGCAGGCATCGGCAGCCGTAACATCACCAGCATCGCCTGTCTGGACACCGACGGTCAGAGCAACAATCTGGCACTGGTGCTCGACGTCGAGCAGATTCTGTATGACATCATTCCGTCGGTGCGCGGCGTCGAGCCGAGCGAAGAGACGGCGAAGAATTTCAACCTTAAACCCGGCCAGGTAGCGATTGTTGCTGAAGACTCCAAAGTGGCGCGTCAGCTGCTGGAACAGGGGCTGAAAAGCATGGGCATTCCGGCCATCATGCACAATACCGGGCTTGAAGCGTGGATAAAAATCAGCGAGATGCAGAAAGAAGCGCAGGCTAACGGCGAGTCGATTCACGACAAAATCGCGCTGGTGCTGACCGACCTCGAAATGCCGGAGATGGACGGCTTTACCCTGACGCGCAACATCAAGCGCGACGACGCGCTGCGGCAGATTCCGGTGGTGATTCACTCGTCGCTTTCCGGCAGCGCCAACGAAGATCACGTGCGCAAAGTGGGCGCTGACGGTTACGTCGCTAAGTTTGAAATCAACGAGCTTTCCAGCGTGATTTATCGCGTGCTGGAGAAGAAGCGCTAAGCGCTTGCCCCGATTTTCCCCTCAGGCGCGATATTCGCGCCTTTTTTATGCCCGCTCGCCTGTCATCCGCTGCATTAGCGTAACGGCGTATTTATCCTGTACTGCTGGTCAGTTAATCGTCCCAGGTCACCATGAATGGTGACCCTACAGGGCCTTTGCGTGTTTTTTGCAGGGGCAGTTTATTGCGCATTCCGCCGCGGTGCGGGAAATGAAATGCGCGATGAATCGCGCCGCTACGTTTTGTGCGACGGGATAATGCAGATATCCCATCCGCAATGAATCATGATGGCGTGACGTATCGCGCAGATATTCCTTTCATGTGATGCCGCTGATAACCGCACGGGTGACCGATATTCCTTCCATGCGATGCCGCTGATAACCGCACGGGTGGTAGCGGCGCAATTTATTGCGCATTCCGCCACGGTGCGGGAAATGAAATGCGCGATGAATCGCGCCGCTACGGTTTGTGCGACGGGATAATGCAGATATCGCATCCGCCTCTGCGCGTTTTTGTAGGGTGCGCAATTTTGCGCACCGGCACAGGCCGTGACGCCAGCTAATTACGACCAGTGATTAATCAACCTTAAGCCCTCTTAACCGTTTTGTGACAAATCCCTAAAAAATTAAAGTTAAAACATTAGCAACCGATAACTTTAGCGCCTGCGCTGGTGGCGCCAGACCCGTCTCGTCGCAATGGCAAAAAATCTTTCCTTTACACATCATCGACATATTGCAGACCCGTCGTCTGCGTTTCCGTTTTAATACAACAGCATTCTGGCATTGCGGGGAGATCCAATGTTGAGCTTAAAGAATATGAAGGTCGGCGTCCGCCTGGGCATCGCCTTTGGTTTAGTGGTGGCACTACTGGTGGTGATTGGTATTACCTCAATCATGAAGATCAACAACATCAAGAGCGGCATTACCTCGATTGTGGAAGATCGCTATGTAAAAGTGCGCCTCGGCTTTGACGTGCGCGATGGCGTCAACGATCAGATCAAATACCTGCGCGGCATCGTCATCGATACCACCCGGCCGCAGTTCAACGTGCAGCGCTTTCAGCAGCTGGCAGACGCCACCGCCCGTACCAACGCGGCGATGAAGAAGATCGAAGCGATTCAGATTACCGCCGTGGGCAAGAAGAAAATTGCCAGCCTGCTGGCTGCCAGCCAGCAGTTTGAACAGCAGAAAAATGAAGTGCTGGATCTGGTGCGGGCCGGTAAAGCCGATGACGCCAGCTACTACGTACTGAAAAAAATTACCGCCGTGCAGAATGCCTACCTCGACCTGGCGGTGGCATTTGCTGATTCCCAGTCCTCGCAGCTCCAGCAGGAAGGCGCCGGCATTATTGATGATGGCACCACGGCGATTGAAGTCACGCTGGTGTTCTCCGCGCTCGCCATTCTCGCAGCCGTGGTGATGGGCTGGCTGCTGACCCGTTCGATTGTGCATCCGCTGAATGAAGCGGTGACCATCGCCAGCAAAGTGGCTGCCGGCGATCTCAGCTCGCGCATTGAAATACGCAGCAAAGATGAAACCGGCGCGCTGATGCAGGCTCTGCAGGCGATGAACGATAACCTGCTGACTATTGTTTCCGACGTACGCGCCGGATCCGACACCATCGCTGTGGCGTCCAACCAGATCTCCAGCGGCAACATCGATCTCTCTTCGCGTACTGAACAGCAGGCCAGCTCGCTGGAAGAGACGGCGTCCGCGATGGAGCAGATGACCGCTACCGTGAAGCACAACGCCGACAATGCGCGCGAAGCCAACTCGCTGGTGGCGAAAACCTCCGGCGTCGCCAAAGAAGGCGGTGAAGTGATGGAGCAGGTGATTGTGAAGATGGAGGCGATTGCCCTCTCCTCGAAGAAGATTGTCGACATCATCAGCGTGATCGACTCTATCGCCTTCCAGACCAACATCCTGTCGCTCAACGCAGCGGTCGAAGCGGCGCGCGCCGGTGAACAGGGTCGCGGATTTGCCGTCGTCGCCACTGAAGTGCGTAACCTGGCGCAGCGTTCTGCCTCCGCGGCGAAAGAGATCAAAGTGCTGATTGAAGACTCGGTGGCGAAGGTAGATGAAGGTAGCCGTCTGGTGACGCACGCTGGTTCAACCATTGGTGAAGTGGTCAATAGCGTAAGCAGCGTGGCGGAGATCATGAGCGAAATCACCATCGCCAGCAGTGAACAGAGCAGCGGCATCAGTGAAATCAATCAGGCCATTACGCAGATGGAAGCGGTGACGCAGCAGAACGCCGCGCTGGTACAGGAAGCGTCCGCTGCGTCTCAGGCGCTGCAGGAGCAGGCCGATCGTCTGGCGCAGTCGATGAGCGTGTTTAAAACCGCTGCGGTTTAAAACAGACAGCCCCGTTCTGCATGCGTCAGACGGGGCCGTTCAGTGTCGCTGGCATGTCATGGCGGTGCGCATCGGGTCCGCCGCACCGCGCCCTGCTGTTAATTCATCAGCGAATAAGCGATGGAAGAAATCGCCAGGATTCCCACCAGCACCACAAACAGGTTGCTGATTTTGCCGCTGTACTGGCGCATCGCCGGGACTTTATGAATAGCGTACATCGGCATCAGGAACAGAATCATCGCAATCACCGGCCCGCCCAGCGTCTCAATCATGCCGAGAATGCTCGGGTTCAGTGTGGCAACCAGCCAGGTGGTCAGCAGCATAAACAGCGTGGTCAGGCGATTCATTTTCTGCGGCGTGATGGTTTTACCGCGGCTGCGCAGCGACTTCGCCACGATGCCGTTAAAGCCTTCACGCGCGCCCAGATAGTGGCCGAGGAACGATTTAGTGATCGCCACGATGGCGACAATCGGCCCCATCCAGGCAATCATCGGCACGTTAAAGTGGTTCGCCAGATAGGACAGAATGGTGATGTTCTGCGCCTTTGCTGCCTGTAAATCGGCGGGCGACAGGCTCAGCACGCAGCTGAACACAAAGAACATTACGGTCACCACCATCATCAGATGGGCGCTGGCCAGAATGCGTGAACACTTCTTCTCCGCGCCGGCACCGTACTCGGCGCGTTTCGCCACGGCAAAAGACGAGATAATCGGCGAATGGTTGAAGGAGAACACCATCACCGGAATCGCCAGCCACAGCGTCATCCAGATACTGCTGTCGCTACCGCTTTGCGCAAACGATAAGGTCTCCAGCGCCGCACCGTGCCAGTGCGGCACCAGATACGCAGCCAGCAACATCAGCACTGCCACAAACGGAAACACCAGCACGCTCATCGCTTTGACAATCATCTGCTCGCCGAAGCGCACCACCGTCATCATGCCAGCGATCAAAATCAGCGACAGCAGCGCACGCGGCGGTGATACCAGCCCGAGCTGGTGCACAATAAAGCTGTCCACGGTATTGGTGATCGCCACGCTGTACATCAGCAGGATCGGGTAGATGGCAAAGAAGTAGAGCAGCGTGATGATCTTACCGGCGCCGACACCGAAATGCTCTTCCACTACGTCCGTGATATCCGCACCGGGATTTTTGCCGGAGAGCACAAAGCGCGTCAGCGCACGGTGCGCAAAGAAGGTCATCGGGAAGGCGAGAATCGCCATGATGAGTAATGGAATCAGCCCGCCCGCGCCGGCGTTAATCGGCAGAAACAGCACCCCTGCGCCAATCGCGGTGCCGTACAGGCCCAGCATCCACACCGTATCACTCTTGCGCCAGCCGGTAGCTGCCGCCTCCACCGTACCGAGGGTACCGGTTTGTGAGTTATCCATCTGTCTCTCCAAAATTGTCTCAAATGCAGCCGGAACGACGGCTAAAAATTCGCGGCGGCCTGCAGCGTGCGGTCGCTTCACAAAACGCGCCTATGCTACCCGTTTTTGCCCGGCGTGGATTGCCGCAACGCAAGACATGCATCACAAAGGCGGTAAAAATGCGCGAGATGGCGATAAAAACAACAATAACGCACGAAACACGCACGCAATCGATTGCCTGGGGCGCTATTTGACCTGAGAAGCGTCTGGAGTGCAAGACACAGCGCGAAGTGGACGTGAACGGGAGAATGAAGTGCGGGGATGTTGCCAGCAGCAGAGCGCTGAGGAGGAAACTCCCCCGGCAGCTAGCCTCGGGCAACGCAGCACGTCGCCAGAGGATAACGCCGGGAGAATTGAAAATCAGAACGCCCGCATTCTGTAGAGGGCATAAAGGAAATAGTACGCTGTGATAGTATTCAAATTCATAATCATGTACTTCAGTTTTTCATTTTTATTCAGCAGCGTAAAAATACCTTTAGAATATTTTCCGCGCTTGATTTGATTAATTTCCTGCGCAATATCAGCAGGTGAAAACGAGGCGTGATACATAGCGGTGACAATCTGCATATCCAGTGCCAGCACGCGTTTTGAGATTGCTTTTAAAAAATGGTCGAGATTACCCGACGCGTACTTTTCCACAATCGAATCGTACAAATCGGTAAGCGACTGTTTACGCACTTTCAGTTCGCTGTACTGCACTTTACGTTTCGACAGCGATCCCGCCACATCCTCATAGTGATAAGCCGCGCCTGGGGTGATGAGAAAATTACTGACGCAGCTGAAAAACTTCAGGTTAAACAGCAGGTCCTCACTCATCGAGACGCCTTCCATGAAGCGCAGATGAAGATCGTCAATAATCTGGCGGCGATAACATTTATTATGCAGATAGCCAATGTTGTCGCTCATCTCCAGCTCGCCCAGCACGTAAGGAATATCCTGCTGGCTGAAGAATCCCGCCTGCGAGACTTTGCCGATACGGTTGTCGTTGAGATTGCCAACCATTAAGTCCACCGCTTCGGCCGGCCAGGCGTTGAGATTGAGTTTGAAACTCATCAGGAAGTTATCGTCAACCCAGTCATCCGCATCGAGAAACAGGACATATTCTCCGCTGGCCTGCTGCAGCCCGCTATTACGAGCCGCACTGACGCCTGCGTTAATTTGATTAAGCACCGTAACCTGCGGATAGTGCGCAAATTCCTGCAAAATCCGGGCACTGTTATCGCGACTGCCATCGTTGACAACAATTATTTCATAGCTACTGAAGGTTTGATTTAATACGCTTTGCAGCGTACGCCGGATAGTGTTTTGCGCGTTATAAACGGGAATGATAATACTAAATAGCGTTTTTTCATTCATGATAAACTCTCTTTACTGTCTGAGGTTTTGATAGTGCTAAAGAGCTGCCATAGTTTCCTGGGGTTGAAAAAGATCAGATGAATACGCATGACCGGCTGTGCCGGGAAAAAGTAATTCAGCAGGGAGAATGATAAAAACTCGGTTAATACCACGCTCATGGCGGCACCGGTTAAGCCGAAATGCGGCACCAGCAGCAGCGACGACAGCAGGCAAATCACTAATACCGCGAAGGTTTTCTTCACCAGATAGCGGTAGCCGTTATATTTAATGATGAAGCGATCCATGACGCTGCTCAGCACCGCGCACATCGCACCGAGGCTGAGTAATAACGTTGGCGCGACGGCATCAAGATATTGCTCACCGTAGAAGTCACGAATAAACCAGCCCGACAGCAGCCAGATCGCCACAATTACCGCAGCGGAAACGCCAATTACCAGCAGATGCAGTTTCTGCGCTTTGACGATCGCCTGCTGGTCATTACGCTCGGCAAAAAACGCCGGATAAAACGATGCCAGCAGCGCGCTGGGTAAAAATACCCAGGCGGTTGACAACGTCAGCGCCACGGAAAAAATGCCCGCCTCTTTCACGCCGAGAAAATAAGAGACGCTGATTTGATTCACGCGGGTATAGAGCGCAACGGCAATCGCAGAGAAGATCAGCGACATGCCGGACACCAGCATGTAGCGCGAATACTTTTTCACGTGGCGCAGCGCCGGAAGCGGTGCACGCCGCTCATACAGCAAAAACAGCGTTAACTTGATGGTGAAAGGAATAAAGGTGGCGAGCACAATCGGAATCGCCAGCCAGGCTGGTTCCAGCTGGTAATAGGAGATCAGAAAGCGCACCGTCAGGCTGATCGCCAGGCCAATGACGTTGGCAATCACATTGAGACGCGCGTTAAGCCTCGCTTCGTTGTAAATATTGACCAGGTCAATGGATGAGAACAGGCAGGCAATGGCTGCCGCGCAGATAAAGACCAGCGCGTCGGCGCTCCACTCCTCTTCCATAATCGCCATGCCGACAATCGACAGCACGCAATACAGCACCAGTACCAGCAGGAAGGTCGCCATCATCAGGCGCAGGCCGGAGTGATGATTCTGCGCGATGCGTTTCAGCAAAATCACATCGCTGCCCATCAGTGCGATGGTCTGAATAAACTGAAATACCAGCATGGCGATGGAGATAATGCCGAAGGTGGTAGGCCCGACGTATTTCGCCACGTAGGAGGTGACAAAGATCAGGCCGAATACCGCAATCAGCTTTTCGGCAATCATCCACATGGAGTTTTTTAATTTGTCTTTCACAACGCCTCCGGTGCGATTATTTCTCTGCCAGCCGGCGCAGCCGTGAAACCAGGCGCGGGCTAATGAAAAACAGCGCAAAGTACAGGCTCCACGGATTAAGTAGCGGTCCGGCGGTGCACCAGCTGCGGAAACTGCGGCGATAGAGCGTGATGTATTCATCAATGAAGGCGCGGCTCAGGCTGTCGCTGTGCAGCCCTTTGTGGATGTAAGACGCCGTGACTTTTAAATAGAGGTGGTAATAGCAGCGATAATGCTGGCTCGATAAAAACGCCTTCATGCCGCTGAACGAGCGGGCAAAAGAGAAATGTTTTTCCCGCAGCGCCGAACGCGTGGCGGAGTGCGTGGATTTGACGTAGTGATAAACCACCCGCTGCGTCATCACTACCTGGCGATCCTGCTGCAGATGCAGGTAGTTCATGACAAACAGCAGGTCTTCGAAATTGGCGATCTCTTCGTTGAACCGCAGCCGGTGCTGACGAATGACATCGCCGCGAAACACCTTGTCACAGATACCGTGGCGCGGATGGTAATAGAGCAGATCGTTAATCGCCGCCGACACCGACAGCGTGTGCGCCTGTTCACGGTTGGCGGGAAAATCCAGCGGGGCACCGTCCGGGTTGAAGTGTTGTGACTCGCCCACCACCATCGCCGTTTCATCACTCATCAGCCGCACATACGTCGAGAAGGCCTGGGGCGGCAGGAAGTCATCGGCGTCTAAAAAACACAGCAGCCGGCCGCGCGAGGCGCTAATGCCCCGGTTGCGCGCCGCCGAGACGCCCGCGTTGGCCTGGCTGATAAGGTGGAACTGCGGATAACCGGCGTAACGCTGCAGGATCGCCAGCGAGTCATCGCTGGAGCCGTCATTAATAAAAATGGCCTCAAAGCGAACCTCATCCTGTTGCAACAGGCTGTCGATGCATCTTTCCAGATAAGCTGCGGCGTTATACACCGGCACAATGACGCTAATCAGCACGTCGTTAACGGGAGTTTGCATATGACCTCAAAACATAATTTATCGGGGGGTAAACCCGCCGTGACAAAATAAAAATCGATACTGAACCGTTAATACTTAACGTTTAACGGCCCATGCTTTCATGCGGCTTAACATTAATACGCCGCTGTTTTCAGAGTTTCCTCAGCAAAATATGACCGCCGGAATACGTCTTTTTTTTGCTGGCGGCAGATAAGAATTTCGCTATATATTCAGGTCAGGTTTATCTGGCGATTTAAAGGATAAAAACCGCAGGCTACCGCCCCTGGCTTACAGCGACCAGCGTGCTGAAATTCTCTTTGGTGCATTTTCAGGCGTAAAGAAGGGGCGCTGCACTCCGCAGAGTTCAGTTATTTATCAGCCAGTTAGCCCCAACGCTTCCTGCACAGCAACGTATTTATTGCGTTGCTGCCGGGTAAAACATTTATCAGATAGAGGTTTATTCGTTATCCTGAACGGCGCTACCTCTCCAGCTATTTTTTGCCGCATCAGGAGAACGGGAACTGCCGACCGCGGTTGAAAAGGTGCATCTTTCGACGGGCCTTCGCAACGAGCGTCACGACATTAACGATATTTGCTGTATGCCCTGCACTTTTATTACGCCGCGATGTGTGTTGCGCGGCGCGAGGTGCAAGTGGCGTTAATTCAGTCCGGCTATCGCAGACGGACTGCAAATGGCACAAGGCCCAAAATTGCGATCTGATTCAAAACTTTTACCGCATTCTTACCAGGCGCAGTTATAAGGTCAATGCCTTCCAGACCAAAACGGAATTTACTCACTCGCCCCGCCACAATATTTCGCGCTGACTGATTAGCATGGATAAAGCGCAACCGCGGCGATTGATAAGGGCGGCGCGCGCTGCTGACCAGGAATAAGAGCAGGGAAACCGGCGGATAAGTCCAGTAGCGTCCTAAGCGGTTGTTATCGCAATGGGTTACGCCCTCGCCGTCCCGCTTAAGCAGTAATAATCTTTATTCATTCTGCTGACCTGCTATTTTTAGTAGTCGTCAAGCTCTGCCTCTATAAATTAGCGCCGCGCGAAAAAATACAGATCCTTACCGCATCACAAACTCAACTTAGCGCGATTTCATGCTGCTTATTTTAACAATCAGCGCTTCGCTGACGTGACTTAGGCCAAATATTTTTTTAAAGAAAGCCGGTAAATGCCGATAACGCTATCAGTGTATTTATCAGTGAGCCCGGAAATGATCAGCCTGCAAACCAATCTGTCTGCCCTCAACGCCAGCAAGCAATCTGCCAGAAGTGGCGCGGCGCTGGGCGATGCGATCCGCCATTTATCGTCGGGTATGCGCATCACCAGCTCGCGTGACGATGCGGCAGGTCAGGCGATTGGTAACCGTTTTAGCAGCCAGCAGAACGGCCTGGCGGTGGCGCAGCGTAATACCGGTGACGGCCTGTCACTGGTCGAAACCGCGGAAAGCGCGCTGGATGAGATCAATAACCGCCTGCAGCGGATTCGCCAGCTGGCGGTTCAGGGATTAAACAGCACCAATTCGCAGAGCGACTCAGACGCCACTCAGGCGGAGATTAACCTCAATCTGAAAGAGATTGACCGGCTCAACACCACCAGCAGCTTTAACGGCATCAGGCTGCTGGATGGCAGCGCCGGTAAGCTGGGATTCCAGGTTGGCGCTAATGACAACGAGAAAATCAGTCTCGACCTGTCGGCACCCGGCTTCAGCGTGGAGGCACTGGGACTTAAGGATTTGGTGATCAGCGGCATCAGCGGCAAAGTGACCAATGTCACCACCCTCACCGGCCTCGCCACCAATATGGCGTTCAGCAACCCGGCGATCACCGTGAACTATCTGCCCGCCAGCGGCTCACCGCAGCTGGTGCGCAGCAGTGGTGATAACCGCCAGTACGTGCAGAGCAGCGACGCCGACGGCAAGCCGGTCTATTATCTGGCCGCCGTCAGTGCGCGCTGGGACACCGCCACGGCTGCCGGTAACGTCTCGATTAGCCGCAGCAATCCGGCGCCGCTGTACAGCAACGTCAGCAGCATTGCGTCGCGCACCATCCCGGCGGTTAATTTTCAGGACAGCAGTGGCAGCGCGCTGAGCACCACGCCCGCAGCCACGTTAACGCAGGATAATGGCCAGTATTATATTGAGCAGAACAACAGCTGGTATCCGGCCACGCTCAGCTTTGGCAGCAGCGGCGCGGTAACGGCACGCATGACCGGCGGTGCCGCCAAAACCGACAGTGATTTCGCGACCCTGCCGACCACGGTGACCGACACGCCGGCGATCGACACCAGCACCGCCAGCCTTAGCTTCAGCGATGCCAGCGGCAACGCGGTGAGCAATGGCCGTCTGCTGCGCACCAGCGGCGGGCAGTATGTAATGGAAGTGGATAACGGCGGCGGTAACTACCAGTATTATAACGCCGCCGTCAGCGCGACCTCGGATGGCACCAGTAATGCCCTGAGCATCGTCGCGACCAGCGCCAGCAGCATTAATATCTTCAGTGCGGTAAACAGCGTGACCGGCACCTCTTACATCACGCTCGATCCGGCCAATGTGGATGTGCGCTATACCGATGTCGATGGCAACAGCAGTAATGATGTGCTGAAACTCGACGCCGACGGCAATTACTACATGGATGTGCCGAACGGCAATCTGGATAAAACCGCCACCTTCGTGCGCAGTGACAGCAGCGGCAACCTGATGCTGAAAACCCTGCAGGGCGTGGGTGACGTGCAGATTTACTTCCAGGCGGCTTTGTCGTCAGTGACCGATGCCTCCACCAACTTTACGACGCTGCGCGTGGCCGAGACCGGTTCAGAGATCCGCCTGAAGCATCCGGACGATCCGCTCGCCACGCTGGATCGCGCTATCGGGCAAATCGACAGTCAGCGCACCCGTCTGGGCGCCGTTGCTAACCGGCTGCTCTCGGCGCAAACGCTGCAGGGTAACGCGACCGCCGCCATTGCGGCATCGCGCTCCCGTATTGAGGATGCGGATTACGCCACGGAAGTCTCCAGCCTGTCGCGTCAGCAAATTCTGCAGCAGGCCAGCAGCGCCCTGCTGGCGCAGGCTAATCAGCTGCCGCAGCAGGTGCTGAAGTTACTGAACGCCTGATAAAGGACGTCATCCGGCTTCAGATGAGGCAGAAGCATCACGCTGCGCACGCACAAATTCGGTGAGCGCCCGCAGTGCCGGCGGCACCAGCCGGTGTCCCGGATAGTAGAGGCAGAGCGCACCGAGAGGCACCTGCCAGCCGGGCAGCAGGTGCACCAGTCGGCCCGCCTGCACATCCGCCGCGACCTGCTGTTCCGTCATGCAGGCAATGCCCAGACCCGCCAGCGCCGCCTGGTGGATGGCGCTCATGTCGCTGGCCGCCATACGCGGCTCGCCCTGCAGCCGATAACGCTGCTGCTGCTGGCTCAGCTCCCAGCGGTAAACGCTGCCGTCCGCCATGCGCATACACAGGGTTTGATGCTGATCGAGCGCCTCTGGCGTCTGCGGTGTGCCCGCGTGTGCGAGGTAGGCTGGCGCGGCCACCACAATCATGCGCATTTCCGGCGTCAGCCTGACGGCAATCATATCGCCCGGCACGTCCTCTGCCAGCCGAATGCCTGCATCGAAGCCGTCGGCCACGATATCCACCCGCTCTTTCTGGCTGTAAATATCGACGCGAATGCGCGGATAGCGCTGCAGGAACGGCAGCAATATCGATGCGTACCACAGCGCGCTGCTCTCCGGCGGCACGTTGAGACGCAGCATGCCGGCCGGATCGCCCGGATCGCTGCCGGCTTCCTCAGCCGCGCTGCGGATCATCGCCAGCGCTGGCACAATTTTCTCGCTGAAACGCCGTCCGGCATCGGTCAGCGCGACGCTGCGCGTGGTGCGGTTGAAGAGCCGCACGCCCAGCCGTTTCTCCAGCGCGGCAACCGCATTGGTCACCGCCGAAGGCGACATCTCCAGCTCGCTGGCCGCCGCTTTAAAGGTGCCGCGCCGCGCGACCGCCAGCACAATTTCCAGTTCAGTCAGACCTGTCCGGTTCATCTATTATTCCGTTTCGCGCAATACCCTTTGCAGGCGGAGGCGGATTATCGCCGCCGGTGGTGCGTGCTACTTTGCCGCCACGCAACATGCAAAGGAGCATAGCCATGCACATGATTGAACACATCTATATCAACGGCCAGTTTGTCACTCCTGACGGCGATGAATGGCTGGATATTATCAAACCTGCCGACGGCAGCGTAATCGGTAAAGCGCGTCTGGCCAATGCGCAGGATGCTGAACGCGCGATTGCGGCGGCAGCGGCGGCGTTTCCCGCCTTCGCCGCAACCACGGTGGCGCAGCGCATCACCCTGCTGGAACAGATGTACCATGCGGTTAACCGAGCCGAAAGCGAGCTGCGCGCGGCGATCCTTGAGGAGTACGGCGCGCCCACCGCACGCTCCGAGTGGATGAGCCGCTATCCGGCTGACGTGATTCTGCAGGTCATTGAAGAGCTGAAACGCTATCCGTTTGTACAACAGGCAGGCCGCGCGCAGGTGCAGATGCTGCCGCTCGGCGTTGCCGGCCTGATCACACCATGGAACAGCAACGCCGGCTTTATCTGCCACAAACTGGCGACCGCGATTGCCGCAGGCTGTACCGCCGTGATCAAACCCAGCGAGTTCAGCCTGTTGCAGACCCAGGTGATCACCAGGGCGCTACACACCGCCGGTTTGCCTGCGGGGGTGTTTAATATCGTCACCGGACGCGGTGCCAGCGTTGGTGAAGCCCTGAGCCGCAGTCCGCAGGTGGCGAAAATCTCCTTTACCGGCTCGACCGCCACCGGCAAAGCGATTTTGCGCAGCGCCGCCGACACCTTTAAACGCGTCACGCTGGAACTGGGCGGTAAATCACCGACGCTGATTTTGCCGGATGCCGATGCCACGCAGGCAGCCGGGCTGGCGGTTCAGGCCGGCTTTATCAACAGCGGCCAGGCCTGTATTGCCGGCACGCGCATTCTGGTGCCGGAGCAGCGCAAGGCCGAGTTCGAACAGGCGCTGACGGCGGCAGTCGCTGCGGAGGTCTCCGGCGATCCGGCTGACGCGCGTACCACCATCGGGCCGATGGTCAACGAGAAACAGTGGCAGCGCGTGCAGCACTATATTGCGCTTGGCGAACAACAGGGCGCGCGCCTGCTGACCGGCGGCAGCGGCCGCCCGGACGGACTGCACCACGGCTGGTATATCCGCCCGACGCTGTTCAGCGATGTCACCAATGAAATGCCGCTGGCGCGCGAAGAGATTTTTGGCCCGGTGCTGAGCATCCTGACCTACCGCGATGAAGCCGAAGCCATCGCCATGGCCAACGACAGCGATTACGGCCTGTCGGCACTGGTGATCGGGGCGGATGAACAGCATGCGCGCAACGTGGGAGAACAGCTGATCGCTGGCCGCGTGATGATCAACACGCTGGCTCACGAACCGCGCGCGCCGTTCGGCGGTTTCCGCCACTCCGGCATAGGCCGGGAGATGGGACAGGCGGGTATCAGCGCGTTTCTGGAACCAAGGGCGCTGATTGCTGAGTAAGGATGAGGTGAGCGCTGCAGTGAATAGCACTGCGGCGCAGGGTGTAATGCCAGAGCCGTGTTCTTCTCTTTAGATTGTCACTTTACCGATCTTCTCAAGTGAGTATTTTTCTATGGCAGACGCCAGGGCGATCCGAAGTTTTATTATCATGAAATATGAAGGTAGTAATCGTCCTGCGCCATCTCAGGCTGATCGCATTTCAGCCTGCACCAGTTCATGCATTTGAGAAATCGCGGCTTTAATATACTCCTCCTGAGGTTTAAATCTCGACATGTGTCGAACGCAAACAACAGGAACAGATTTATCGTTGAATCGGCCAACGAAACCAAACGTTGTGAAATAACCCTTTGGATGGGAATACATCAATGTATCTTTATCGCCAAAATGCTTCAGTAACAGGCTTGCAGCAGAGAGTGATGACAGCCCGTTGCTGTGCGCAATAATCAACTCCGGATGACACATTGCCAGTGTAACTTCCTCAAAAAAAGACATTGAATTTTTTATCAGCTCTTCCATTGTCTGATTATGTTTGATGGCTTCCTGTTTTAAGGATGCTGCGTTTTCGGAACACATCATCAAAGCATTGGTGTAAACCACATCCTGCCAGTTATAACCCAGACTGGCTGGAATTTGCTGTAAGCGTCTGGCCAAATGGGTAATTCCCCACGATCCCTGCGTTCCTTTTTCCACGTTTGAAACATCGGGTTCTTCATAATCTTTAATTATCGAGTTTGCATTTGATATGTGAGCATCCACCGCCGAGCCATTGAATCCCAGCATGATAAGACGCTTTCTGGCTGGAGGAGCCGCTAAAAGCTCAAATGCATTATCAAAAGGTCTGCCGGGAAGATTGCTGAGATCAAACCTGGCTAATCCATCTAAAATAAATTTCTTTGTTATTTCCATATCATCCTCAATTTCACGGTTATGTCAAAGCTGTCTTCTGTTCTATCGGGGCGGTCTTTTCTTTAGCCGAATGGCGTTGAGTTTAACCGCCTTATTAGAGTCATTAAAATGGCTTAAAGAAAGATCATTCTGGACGGTAAGCATTATCCTGATGGATTTGTAATTAAATCGCTAAAACAGATTATTAATTGTGGCCATTTTGTTTACAGCGTAACAACACTTACAGGAATGACTTTCCGCAATCTCAGGCCTGAATAAAGGCGCGGTCACTTTACCATACTGTATAGATAGCGGGTACGCACATCCAACGCCCATCGCCTTTCTGCGCACGCAAAAAAATCGACAAGCTTATGGATGCTTCGGTCTCAAATCTGTCACACAGGCTGAATCGGGACAGTAACAATATTAGATAAGGGATTGATTTAACTGGTGCCGGAAACAGGAGTCGAACCTACGACCTTCGCATTACGAATGCGCTGCTCTACCAACTGAGCTATACCGGCATTGAGGCGGGAACTACGGGGAGTAAACATAGAAAAATCGGGGGGATGAGTCAAGATGGTGCCGGTTAAGTGCTGTGTTTTTCAGCATCACCCGGGCTGGCCTTACGATTTTGACGCGGAAAAGCCGCGGCGAACAGCGACCACTCGCGCCAGACACAAAAAAAGGCGAGGCCGCAGCCTCGCCAAAAGGTGCTGGCCTCAATCGTAATAAGGAAGCTTACGATCGACACCGTTGATATTGACCAGCACAAAGCCCGTCGGCGTGGTTTTATTGGTCGGCGTACCTGCTGCCGTCGCGACGGTAAGCACGCCTTTCTCGTTAGCCCCAATACCCGCGACGCCATTGTGCAGGCCAAAGCGCGCCGCCGGTTTGAGGGTGCCCATTTTGGTGGTATCCGTCACCACCGAGAAATCAGGCTGGAACAGCGAGCAGGAGCCAGCTTCAAAACGCGTCGGACCGGTGGTCTTCAGGTTAATCAGCGTGTCGCCGCTGTTGGCGCGCAGCTTCACCCATACCACGGCATACGTGGTGCCGACGCGGCTGTAGCGAATATCCAGCACCGCCGGCTGCCCCATATGGCAGGCGTCAGCCCATACCGTTTCCAGCCGCTGCAGGTTAATCCACGTTTTCCCGGTGCCCGCCAGATTGACCGGCGAAGCGGCCGTTCCGGTTGGCTGGGTGGCGTCGGCTTTACCAATCAGCTCCATCACCCACTGCTGATTCGCCGTCGGGAAGAACAGCTGGCCGAGGCGATACCAGTTATCGGTGTCGGTATTGTTGGTGACTTTGTGGCCGCTGTAATAGCCCGCGCGGAATGAGCCGGTGATCAGCGTGCCGTGATGCTCTTCGCGGCGATAGCCGTAGTCAAAGGTCGACAGCCAGCGCGTGCCGGCCATATCGTTCGAGATCTTCGCCCCAGACTGCAGGCCAATCTGGCGCATAATGACGCGCGCATTATTGAGATTGAACGGCGTGCCGCAATCCTCAATGTTCAGCGTATCAATGCTCCAGGCACCGTCCGACAGATCGCCCGGATTACGCGTGTGCTCAATCCACACGTTACGCATGATGCCCTGCGTCACGCGCGGCATGTACAGCGTGGCGTCGCCGTAGCCGGTCTGGAAGTTACAGTTGCAGATCTCGATAGCCGTTGAGTGGTCCCACTTGCCGTTTGGCGAGTTCGACCAGCCAATGTCAAACACCCGGCCATAGGTCCACAGCGTGTAGATCTGGTCGAATTTACTGTCGAGCGTATCCAGCGCTTTAATCACCGTGCCGCCGCTGTTTTGCGCGCGGAAACAGTAAATATTTAATGTGGTGCCTTCGATGCAGGTGTTTTCGAAGAACGGCTGCACGTTGGTACACATCTCGGCGGTAATGGTACCTTTGTTGGTGGTGACGTCGGCCGATGCCTGACCGTGCCAGGTGATGCCTTTGATCGCGGTCCGCCGTGCCTTCACTTTGAACACCGTGTTGGCACTTTTGTCGGAGATAATGGTGGTGCGCGGCAGCGAACCCAGCTCCACGTCATCCCCCTGCAGACCAAAAAAGGCGATCTCGGTGGCGCTGATGTCGATCGGGTTAATCAGGAATTTACCGCCCGGGAAACGCACCGGCAGGTCACGGATATTACCGCTGTAGCCCTGCGTCCACGCCAGCATGCGGTTAAAGGCGTCGGTATCGTTAGCGTAACCGTCCCCTTTCGCGCCGAAGTGGTAGACGTTGACGTCGGCCGGATCGTTGATCACGCGTTTCCAGTAAAAGCCATTGCCGACCGCCAGCGTACCGCCGTCATCGGCGGCCGTGGTGGTGCCGATAAAGCCGGTGAAATCACCGCCGCCACGGAAGGTGGAGTCCGGGTTATAGCGGCGCAGGAACGCCAGGTCGCCGTTTTTGGCCGGCACAGTGGTACGCAGTTCAGCAAAAGAGTTAACTTCGATCATCTTAGCCTCCTCGGCATTTCAGGTTTGCAATACAAAGCGAGAGAACAGCGTCAGTGCGCCGCCGGGCGGCAGTGCTGGTCCCAGAGATCGTTGTGGTTGTTGATGGCGCGCACGGTGCGAATGTCCATGCGTTCGGCGTCATTGCCGTGGGTGTAAATCGGGGAAAATAATGAACAGGCGGAGTCGATAACGACGGGCGCCTCAGGGTTGGTGGTATTTCGACTGCTGCAGCTTGTCGCGAGCAGCAGCGTCATCAAGATTACCGTTACGGGTTTCCACACGTCTGGCCTCCTCACGCAGCTGTTGCTGCTGCTGATTAACTTCAACCGCCTGCGCGGCGGTCTTTTCGGCCTGCGCAACATCAGCTTTCGCCTGCTGCTGCACCTTGCCGATTTTTTTACCGCCGGCGTAGCTGGCAATCAGCGCGGCAATCACGCCGCCAATTGCCGCCAGCCAGTGCCAGCTGCCGGCAAGCTGAGAAAGAAGAAAGCTCATGATTTGTCCTCCAGCGTTTTTCTCTGCTCCACCAGGTTCTTCTGACGCACGAACTGCGACAGTACGCCCATCGCCACCATGAAGGCGCCGATCAGGCCGAGATAGTTGTGCGGCAGGATCTCTTTGATATCCGCCGGCAGCGCGTTCCATGCTTCCAGCGCTGACGAGGGAAACGACTGCACCCAGGCGCTGAGCATTGAACCCAGCGACGCCAGCCACACCGACCAGGTTTTAAACAACAGGCGCGCGTGTTTAACAAACTCCAGCGTGGTGAAGCGCTGCAGCAACAGCAGCAGGATGATGGCCGCCAGCACGGCGATAACGAACAACAGCCAGCGCATGTTCATAACAGCCCCCGATAGATGTCGTAGGTGCCCGTGCGCATCACTTCGGCATGACGCCGGGCGCGCCCCGCAGTTTGCCGCGCCCACAGGCTATCGATCATGGCGTTCGCCGCCGCGTCGAAATCGCGTTGCGTCACCGCGGTGAGCATGCCGCGAAACAGCGCCAGACCGTCGACGCCCATCTGGTAGGCCATGCTGATCAGCACATCGCTGCGCGCCTCGTTGCATTGACTCAGTGCCTGCTGCAGCAGCGCGCGCTGCTGCATCTCCTGCACCTTGCCCTCAACGATGCACTGCTTCCACACGTCACCAACGCGGCGCGGCACGCGGAAGATATAGTGGCTGAGCGACGCGCCTTTCGGCCCGATGCGAATACCGCCCGCAACGGTGGGAAACCCCTGCGTGTCGAGGTAAGGCGCTTCGCGGTATCCCTCTTCGAAATTCAAAATGGCAATGATTTGGCTCATAACGGTTCCTCTTTGACGGGCGCAACGGCATGAAAAGCTGCGCAAATAACCACAACACATAAACCTCGCTGATCGGTTGCGCCGGGCGACAGGCAGCCGTTAAGCGCAACGCTCAAGCGCAACTAAACAGTGAGGAAAGGTGAAACGTTCCGTTCAGAACTGGGAAAACAGCAGAGAATTAACGCACGGCGTACAAATGAACGTGGGGCAAACAGCAGTTATCAAGGCTGGGGTTGTCGTTGCAGGGCCGCGTGGGCGCCAGTACTGCGCGGTCTACCCGGGAGCGGATTTCCCGCTGGCAGATGCGCTCGGCGGTGCGCAGGGTGATCTCATCACACTCCAGGCCCAGGGCACTGTCGATGCTGCGCTTCAGGCGGCTGAGCGGCTGACGCCGCCGGTGGCGACGGGTGCGCGCGTTACCGCTAAAGACTGATTTGCCATATTGAATAATCGCCATAACTCCTCCTGTGAATGAGTCTTTGGCGATGGGGTGGTGAGCACGGCGATTCGGCACAGACCGGGACGTCCGTGGCCCCTCTGCAATCACCCGCAACTGGCTTGCCCGGCCGTAAAAAACGGCCAGGTATAAGCAGAGGAGAGTAAAAGCAGAGGACAACTGACGACGCTGCTAAGTGCGTATCCACCCCATCCCAAAATTCACTGACTTTGGGTGGGTTGTCTCGCGCTTGTGCAGCGCCTCAATTGTTTAAGAGCGGGCTCATCCGGGAGCAGAGATGTCGTCCATCTATGGTCAAATTATTAACAGGTTCTAATGCATTGGCAAACACTGACAGTTAATTTTTTATTTACCGACAGTTAAATTTTTGATTTCAGCCGGATTATTTTTTTTGCCGGTTAACGCACTGCTGCTCAGCCCAGAATCTGATAGTGACGCGCCTGGCTCATGATGACGCGGGCAATCACCTGCAGCGACGCCGCTTCGTCCAGCGTCAGATACCAGGTCTCGTAGCGTTTGTTGTCGGAGATCACCGCCACCTTCTTGTGCTGTAACTGCAGCCGCTTGAGGTAGAGCTGGTTGTCGAGATTGAACAGATAGATGCCGTCGCCGTCGAAGCGGTGCACGCTGATATCAACGAACAGCTGATCGCGCGGTGCGAAGGTGCCGGCCATGGAGTCACTGTTCAGGGCAATCAGCCGGATGTTTTCGGCCGGGCGGCCGTTAAACAGCACGCGCGCCTCATCCAGACCGTATTCAATTGCCTGAATGGTCTCGACCAGTTCGTCGCGCGCGACAATACCCTGTGCGCTGCGTTGCCCGATATCCAGGCTTTCGACGCGGAACATGTGCTGCGGATCGATCAGGCGCTGACGGGCAAGCGCCACATCCGGTTTTTCCATGCCGAACTGTAGCCACTCCACGCGCACGCCTAACAGCTGGCTGAGCGCCAGCAGATTACTGTCATCCGGAATGGATTGCGCGTTAAACCATTTCCAGACCCCTGGAGTTGAGATCCTGCATCCCCGTTGTTGCAGTGCCTGAGCGACCTGTTTGTTCCGTCCATGTCCGACAATTCCCGCGCTCTCGCATGCGGCAATCAGCCTGGCAGTAAAAGCTTGTCTCGTACTCTCTTTTTTAACCATCAGTTAATAGTCTGCCATCAGTAAAAGACTGAATGTTATTTTCATTTTTGCTACCAGTTCATTTTATATTACCGCTAGTTTACTACCCAACCGCTTTTATCAATAAAGCTGGACGATCATTATCCTCTTCGCCCTGGTGGAAACCAGTAATGAATCTCTGACAGCTTGTTCTGACAGGGGTTTTCAGGATTGTTCTGTAACGCTGAGACCAGCACCCACAGCAAAAAATGGGCGAAAAGCCGCAGGCGCGCCACAGATGACAGGAATAAAACGAAAAGCTCTGGAAATAACTGGATCGAAAGCGATCAAAAAGGGCACCGCGTCAGGTGCCCATTGTGATGCCGGAGAGAAAACTAACGGCGCAGGGTATCGTCGCCCCAGCCAATCCATTTGTAGGTGGTGAGCGCTTCGAGGCCCATCGGACCGCGCGCATGCAGTTTCTGCGTACTGACCGCCACTTCAGCGCCGAGACCGAACTGGCCGCCGTCGGTAAAGCGGGTGCTGGCGTTGACGTACACTGCCGATGAGTCGACCTGATTCACGAAGCGATTGGCGTTGCCAATGCTGCGCGTCAGAATGCCGTCGGAGTGCTGGGTGCCGTGCGCGCGGATGTGCGCGACCGCTTCATCGAGGTCCGCCACCAGCTTGACGTTCAGATCGTTCGACAGCCACTCATCGTCGTATTGGTGCATCTGCACCGCCACCACGCTGGCCGGGCCCTGCTGCAGCAGCGCCAGCGCGTTTTCGTCGGCGTGCAGCGCAATGTTCTCCTGCGCCATGCGCTGCAGAAACGCCGGAATGAAGCGTTCGGCCTGATCGCGATGAATCAGCAGAGTTTCCAGCGAGTTACAGGCGCTGGGACGCTGCTTCTTGGCGTTAACAATCACCTCCAGCGCGGCGTCCGTCTCCATGGTTTCGTCGAGATAGAGATGGCACACGCCGATACCGCCAGTGATCACCGGAATGGTGGAATTTTCGCGACACAGCTTGTGCAGCCCGGCGCCGCCACGCGGGATCAACATGTCAACGTAGCGATCAAGCTTCAGCAGCTGATTCACCAGTTCGCGATCCGGATTCTCAATCGCCTGCACCGCTGCTGCCGGTAAACCATGCTCGATGAGCGCGTTCTGGATCACCCGCACCGTGGCGGCGTTGGTGCGGTAAGTCTCTTTGCCGCCGCGCAGAATCGCCGCGTTGCCGGTTTTCAGACACAGTGACGCCACATCGACCGTGACGTTCGGGCGCGCTTCGTAGATCACCCCGATCACGCCAAGCGGCACGCGACGTCGCTCAATGCGCAGGCCGCTGTCGAGCAGCCCGCCGTCGATCAGCTGGCCAACCGGATCGGCCAGACGGCACACTTGGCGCACGTCGTCCGCGATGCCTTTCAGGCGCTGCGGGTTGAGCGTCAGACGATCGAGCAGCGCCGCACTCATGCCGTTAGTGCGCGCATCGGCCAGATCCTGCTGGTTAGCCGCCAGAATGTCGGCGCTTTCCGCTTCCAGCCGATCGGCGATGGTCAGCAACACCTGATTTTTTTGTTCGGTGGAGAGCTCCGCCAGTTTGTACGACGCTTCACGCGCCGCTTTACCCATCTGTTCTAACATCATCCGCTCCTTAACTGACGATCATATCGTCGCGGTGCACCGCAACCGGGCCATATTCGTAACCGAGGATCTCACCAATCTCCTGACTGTGATGACCAGCGATCATGCGCATCGCATCGCTGTTATAGCGCGTGACGCCGTGGGCGATATCGCGCCCCTGCAGGTTACGAATGCGGATCACTTCGCCGCGCGAGAAATTGCCCTGCACCTCGCGGACGCCTTTCGGCAGCAGCGAACTGCCGCGCTCCAGCACCGCCGCCAGCGCGCCGTCGTCTATGGTGATCTCGCCCGCTGGTGGCGCGCCGAAGATCCAGCGCTTGCGGTTTTCCAGCGGTGACTGCTGCGCGTGGAAGCGCGTCCCCACCGGTTTGCCGTGCAGCACATCCCCGATCACATCCGGGCGGCTGCCGGCCGCAATGATGACGTCAATGCCGGCGCGGCAGGCAACATCCGCCGCCTGCAATTTGGTGGCCATGCCGCCGGTGCCGAGACCGGAGACGCTGCCGCCAGCCAGCGTGCGCAGCGCATCATCAATCTGATGCACATCGCTGATCAGTTCTGCCTCGGGATTGGTGCGCGGATCGGCGGTAAACAGGCCAGGCTGATCGGTCAGCAGCAGCAGTTTATCGGCACCGCCGAGCATCGCCGCCAGCGCGGACAGGTTGTCATTATCGCCAACCTTGATTTCCGCGGTTGCCACCGCGTCGTTCTCGTTAATCACCGGCACGATATGGTTGTCGAGCAGCGCGCGCAGCATATCGCGCGCGTAGAGGAAGCGTTCACGGTCTTCCATGTCGGCGCGCGTCAGCAGCATCTGCCCGATATGGATACCGTAGATGGAGAACAGCTGCTCCCACAGCTGGATTAAACGGCTCTGCCCCACCGCAGCCAGCAGCTGCTTTGAGGCGATGGTCGGTGGCAGTTCCGGGTAACCAAGGTGTTCGCGACCAGCGGCAATCGCGCCTGAGGTGACGATGATAATGCGATGACCGGCGGCGTGCAGTTGTGCACACTGCCGAACCAGCTCCACCATATGCGCCCGGTTCAGCCGGCGCGATCCGCCGGTGAGGACGCTGGTACCCAATTTGACCACCAGGGTCTGACTGCCACTCATGTTTTTCCTGCCATGTAAGAAAAAAATCTGCGAAGGGACGTTTTAACAGGAGTCAGCAAGGAAGCCAACAGCGGCAAGGGGAAAAGCACAAAAAACGCCTGACAAGCGGGTAGACCAAAAGTTCGCGATTAACAAGAAATCAGAAAAAATGTCATAAAACCTTCATTGCCAGTCGGTAAAACGTCCCGTGTTTTACAAACCTTTTCACGGGTACAACAAATTTTACTCATTGGGATTGATAGCAAAATGAAGAAAAGCACACTGGCACTCATCGTTTCCGCGCTGGCTCTGGCCTCAACCGCACAAGCCGCAGAAGTTTATAACAAAGACGGTAACAAACTGGATCTGTACGGTCGTGTGAAAGGCATGCACTACTTCAGCGACAACGCAGCCGCTGACGGCGACAAAACTTACATCCGTCTGGGCTTCAAAGGGCAGACGCAGATTAACGACCTGATGACCGGCTACGGTCAGTGGGAATATCAGTTCCAGGGTAACCGCGCAGAAACCAACACCGACGCTAACATCGGTAACAAAACCCGTCTGGGCTTTGCCGGTCTGAAGTTTGGTAACTACGGCTCTGTTGATTACGGTCGTAACTACGGCGTGGTTTACGATGTGCTGGCATGGACCGACGTGCTGCCAGAGTTCGGTGGCGACAGCGCCTACACCGACACCTACATGCTGGGCCGTACTTCTGGCGTCGCCACTTACCGCAACAGCAATTTCTTCGGTCTGGTGGATGGCCTGCGTTTCGCGGTGCAGTATCAGGGCAAGAACGATTCCACCAGCGCCAACGGCCGTTCAGAGATTCCTAAGCAGAACGGCGACGGTTACGGTGCGTCACTGGGTTACACCCTCGGCGATAGCGGTGTCAGCCTGATGAGTGCGATCTCCTCTGCTGACCGTACCAACTCGCAGGACGTGGCGACCCGTCTGGGCCGTGGTGACAAAGCGGAAGCCTGGGGCGCGGGCATCAAATATGATGCGAACAGCATTTACCTGGCATCGACCTACTCTGAAACCCGTAACATGACGCCAATCACGGGCGGCGTGGCGAATAAAACGCAGAACTTTGAAGTGGTTGCACAGTATCAGTTCGACTTCGGTCTGCGTCCATCGCTGGGCTACGTGCAGAGCAAAGGCAAAGACATTGAAGGCATTGGCGATGCGGACATCGTGAAATATGTCGACGTGGCGATGACGTACTACTTCAACAAAAACATGTCGGCCATGGTTGACTACAAAATCAACCAGCTGGATGACAACAACCCGCTGGGCATCAACAGCGATGACGTGGTGGCGGTCGGTCTGACCTACCAGTTCTAAGCTTCAGCATTACCCTGTCTGTGTCTGTAAAAAAAGAGCCGGCTCATCACCGGCTCTTTCTTATTCTGGTCTGACTCAGGTTCAGGCGCTGAGTTTAACCGGCTCTTCTTTGAACCCCGCCGCGGGCCTGAGATCAAGCTTAAACTCATGCAGCGTGGCTTTCAGGCGCTCGTGGAAATTACGCAGCGTGCTCTCCACTTTCTCATTGTTCTCTTTGCCCTTGATGGCGGCCACGCTCCAGTCGCCGTCTTTATCAAACAGGCCGAAGTGGTATTCGTAGGTGAAGTGATCTTCATAGGCGTTCAGCGTCATCCACCAGCCCCAGAACTCGCGGCTTTCCGGCGCCGGTTTGACGTTGACGCACGCCGCCAGGCAATCAAAGAAGAAACGCGTCTCTTCACACTGTCCTTCACGGATGTACGGCCCCAATTCGGTGAAGCGCTTAAGCAGGCGACTACGGGGGTGACCACTCGGTAACGTCATGCTAACTCTCTCCCTCAAATAAACCGTATAAAACGCAGCGCGGCGGCAAAACGCCACCGCACGTATTTTCCCGAAGATAAGTTGTAGCAGAGTCTGCGTATTTCGCCAGTTAGCGCTGCAACTGTTTTGCCAGCCAGTCGCAAATTTGATTGAGCGCCTTGTCAAAGCTGGCAAACACTGGCGTAGCGGGAATCGCCAGCGCCTTGCCCTGCGCCGAGGAGTTGACGATCAGCTGCGCCTCCTCTTCAGGGCTGAACAGATCGTTGGGCCAGTAAGCGGCCAGCATCGGCACCGGCGTCCGGCGGCCCAGCAGGCCCTGCACTTTGAGCGAATAGCGGTTGAGCTCGATGCGCAGATTGCTGTCGGAGGTCGACGACATGCCCAGCCGGCTGGCCAGCATGTCCATATACATATCCGGCAGCTGCTGCTGGCGCTGCGCATCGACAAACACGTGATGCACCATCGGCCCGAGCGACGCCACCGCGCGCAGACGCGGCACCTCCAGGTAAGCCAGCCGCGTCGCCACGTTGGCGCCAAAGCGGTAACCGAACAGCGCCACGCGCGTGTGGTCAATCCACGGCACGTTGCTCAGCTCGCGCAGCACCTGCTGATGCAGCTGGCTGGTGTCCTGATTGAGCGTCCATTTGCTGCTGAAACCCACCGACGGCATATCCAGCGTCAGCATGGCGATGCCGCGCGGTGCCAGATAATCGTGAAACAGCCGGTAATGGTCGCTCTGCAGCGAGTCGAGACCGCCGCACAGCAGCACGGTGGGATACGGCGCGCTGGCCTGCGCCGGCATATGCAGGAAGCCGGTGACCGGACTGCCGCCGCTGATGGGAAAGGTCAGAGATTTCAGCTCGCCGGGCAGGCGCTGGGTGGCTTCTTCATAAGCGCGATTCGCCAGCACCTGCGCCTGATCCGCCAGCTCATCGCCTTTAATGTAGGGATACGCGGCCAGGCTGTAGAGACTGGCGGCATGCAGCCACTGCTGGCCGGCCTCATCGTGATCGGCGTTCTGCATCGCGCGCTGCTGCCACAGCGCCGCCTGCTTCGACCACTCATAGTTCCAGTTGCCGCCGCGATAGCCAATTACCGTGTCCAGCAGCGTTTCGTCGGTGTGTTCAAATTTACTGACGGCAATGCGCGCCAGCACTTCGCTGATCTCCTGCGGCGCCAGGCCGCGCCACGTCCACAGCAGCTTATTCAGCATGCGATACCAGCCGCGCTGGGTATCGCCTTCCAGGGCATTGTGCACCTGCGCCGTCGGGTGGTGCTGGCGATGCACCAGCGAGGAGGTTTCCGGGTGTTTGAAGCGGGGTTTGAACAGTTCTTCGCTGAGATTTTTCTCGGCCATCTTAAGCTTCTCCTGCGGCAGTCGCATAGATGGCTAAGAGTGTACTGCACCCGCCGCACGGGCGCGAGGCGCAGAAAACACAACGCCCGGCATAACCGGGCGTTGTTTGCGTTGCATCAATCAGCTTTTTACAATCGGCGGAATGTACACCACGCCCATGTCCCACGGCTGCTCGATCCAGGTGTTCTGCGGAATATCGACAATGTAGTCGTCCACCAGCGCGCGGCCAGCCGGCTTGGCGAAGATGGTGCAGAAACGCGCTTTTGGATACATATCACGAATCGCCTGCGCGGTACCGCCGGTATCCACCAGATCGTCGATGACCACAAAACCTTCACCGTCGCCTTCTGCGCGCTTCAGCACTTTCATTTCACGCTGGTGATCGTGATCGTAGCTGGAGATGCACACGGTATCGACGTAGCGAATCCCCAGTTCACGCGCCAGCAGCGATGCCGGAACCAGACCACCGCGGCTGACCGCGATGATGCCTTTCCACTGTTCCACAGGAAGCAGGCGCTGGGCCAGTTTACGGGCATGAATCTGCAGCATGTCCCAGGTAACGACGTATTTTTCGCTCATAAAAGGAATCCCGGCCAATGAGATTGGCTTAAAAATATGCAAGGGGGAAAAGGTTGCGCGAGATTATAAGGATCTGACGCGTTAAAAACCAGCACCTGTCACATCGGTTGCAGGTTTTTAGCGCGCCCGATGGCGCACCCGGCAGGAAACAGTGATATTCTCTGGCCCATCACGTCAGATGTGCTGACGGCGATCTTTCACTGGAAACCCGCGTGCGAGCGGTATGTCCGCCGCGCTGACACAGGAGACGCGTTGTGTCTGAATTGTCTCAACTTTCCCCGCAGCCGCTGTGGGATATCTTCGCAAAAATCTGCTCGATTCCGCACCCTTCTTACCATGAAGAAGCGCTGGCCGAATACGTTGTTGGCTGGGCTAAAGAGCAAGGTTTCTGGGTTGAACGCGATCAGGTCGGCAATATCCTGATTCGTAAACCTGCTACCGCAGGCATGGAAAACCGTACTCCGGTGGCGCTGCAGGCGCACCTCGATATGGTGCCGCAGAAGAACAATGACACGGTACACGACTTCACCAAAGACCCGATTCAGCCGTACGTTGATGGCGAGTGGGTGAAAGCGCGCGGCACCACGCTGGGTGCGGATAACGGTATCGGTATGGCCTCTGCGCTGGCGGTGCTGGCGGACAACAGCCTGACCCACGGTCCGCTGGAAGTGCTGCTGACCATGACCGAAGAGTCGGGCATGGACGGTGCCTTTGGTCTGCAACCAAACTGGCTGCAGGCGGACATCCTGATCAACACCGACTCGGAAGAGGAAGGTGAGATCTACATGGGCTGCGCCGGGGGTATCGACTTTATCACTACCCTACCGCTGAGCCGCGAGGCCGTGCCTGCCGGTTTCGAAACCCTGAAGCTGACGCTGAAAGGTTTGAAAGGTGGTCACTCCGGCGCGGACATTCATCTTGGTCTCGGCAACGCCAACAAGCTGCTGGCGCGCTTCCTTGCCGTGCACGCGGCTGAGCTGGATATCCGTCTGATTGAGTTCACCGGCGGTACGCTGCGCAATGCGATTCCGCGCGAGGCGTTCGCTACGCTGGCCATCGACAGCCATAAAGTGGATGCGCTGAAGTCTGCTGCCGCCCATTTCCAGGCCACGCTGCAGAATGAGCTGGGCAGTAAAGAGAAGAACGTCGCCGTGCTGAGTGAGCCGCTGGCGCATCAGGGCCAGGCGCTGACCGCAGACAGCCGCGATCGCTTCATCAACCTGCTGAACAGCACGCCAAATGGTGTGATTCGCAACTCGGACGTGGCGAAAGGCGTGGTGGAAACCTCGCTTAACGTCGGCGTGGTCACCATGGAGCAGGACAGCGCCGAGATCATCTGCCTGATTCGCTCCCTGATCGACACCGGTAAAGATTGGGTGGTCGAAACACTGACTTCGCTGGGTGCGCTGGCCGGGGCGAAAACCGCGCCGAAAGGCGGTTACCCGGGCTGGCAGCCGGATGCCGACTCGCCGATCATGGCGCTGACGCGTAAGACCTATGAAGCGCTGTTTGGTAAGACGCCAAACATTCAGGTGATTCACGCCGGTCTGGAGTGCGGTCTGTTCAAAAAACCGTATCCGGACATGGACATGGTGTCGATTGGGCCTACCATCACCGGTCCGCACTCGCCGGACGAGCAGGTGCACATCGACAGCGTCGGTCTGTACTGGAAACTGCTGACCGCGCTGCTGAACGTGGTACCGGAAAAAGCGTAACGCCGTTGCGATAAAAAAATCCTGCCCCCGGGCAGGATTTTTTATTTACGGTAACGGTGCCGCGTCAGGCGACCGCGCTGTAGCGCTCTTCCAGCGGCAGCTCAGCCATTACAACCCCAGCACCAGCTGGCGCTCCAGCTGCGGATTAACCAGCGTGACGTGCAGCCCCACCAGCCGCACACCGCGTCCGGCGCGGCGCTCGTCCCAGGCCTGACGCGCTACGGCGATCATGTCGTCTTTATTCAGCACCGGCCAGACATGCTCCTGGGTGGTGAGCTGAAAATCGTTGAATTTCAGCTTTACGCCCTGACGTGCAATCTGCTTATCCGGGCGGATCGCGCTGAGACGGCGATCGAGCTCGGCGTAAAGAAAATCAATAATCTCCAGGCACTGCTCCCAGTGATGGATGTCCTCGCCCAGCGTACGCTCGACGCCCAGCGATTTACGCTCGCGCTCCACCACCACGTCGCGATCGTCGATGCCGTTGCTGCGCTCCCACAGCACGCGGCCAAATTTTCCAAAGCGCTTCAGCAACTGCGCCAGATCGGCCTGTTGTACGTCAGCGCAGGTGCGCAGCCCCATCTCTTCGAGCTTTTTGGTGGCCACTTTGCCGACGCCGGGAATCTTGCTCAGCGGCAGCGTCAGCAGAAAGTCCGGCATCGCCTGCGGCGTGATCACATACTGGCCGTCTGGCTTGTTCATGTCTGAGGCGATTTTGGCGAGGAACTTGATCGGCGCAATGCCGGCGGACGCGGTCAGGCCGGTTTCACGCAGGATATCGGCGCGAATCGCCTGCGCCATCAGCGTGGCCGATCCCTGGCAGTGTTCACTGTCGGTGACGTCCAGGTAGGCTTCATCCAGCGACAATGGCTCAATCAGTGGCGTATAGCGGGTAAAGATGGCGCGAATCTGCTGCGAAGCTTCTTTATAGGCGTCAAAGCGGCCGGGCAGCAGTTTCAGATGGGGACAGAGGCGCAGCGCCGTGGCGGTCGGCATCGCGCTGCGCACACCGTATTTCCGCGCCGGATAGTTGGCGGTGCTGATCACCCCACGCTGCACGCGGCTGCCGCCGATGGCAATCGGGATATCACGTAATGAAGGATCGTCGCGCATTTCCACTGCCGCGAAAAAGCAGTCCATATCGACATGAATGATTTTGCGCATACGCCCCTCCGGATACTGGATAAGTATACAGCAGAGAAAAACAACGGCAATATTTGTGGCGCGTGCGATTAAAGTTTACAAATTTGTGGTCGTATTCCCTTTAGGATTGCACCATTTTCTCGGACTCCGGCTTGATTAAACGCCAGACAATGATAATGTTGCGCTGCGGTAGCGGATATTTCCGATAATGCAATACAGTGACGCACTGCGTCAGCGTTCCTCTTCACTTCAAGGTACACACAGAATGGGCAGAATCGCATTATTGTTTGCGATGATTCTTATGCCGCTCCTGAGCTGGGCAATGACGCCTGAGCCAATGCAGCCGCTGGCTCCGGTGAGCAAAGAGTTAAAGAAACAATTACTGGGTACACCGGTATTTATTCAGATCTTCAAGGAAGAGCGTACGCTGGAACTGTACGGCAAAATCGGTAATGAATATCGTCTGCTGGACAGCTATCGCATCTGTAACTTCTCCGGCGGCCTCGGGCCGAAACGTCGTCAGGGCGATTTTAAAAGTCCGGAAGGCTTTTATAACGTGAAGATGAATCAGCTTAAGCCGGACAGCCGTTTTTATCGCGCCATCAATACCGGATTCCCGAATCAGTACGATCGCGCCAAAGGCTATAACGGTAACTACCTGATGATTCACGGCGATTGCGTGTCCGTGGGCTGCTATGCCATGACCAACGCGTCGATGGATGAGATCTTCACCTATGTGAACGCCGCGCTGCGCAACGGTCAGCAGGATGTGCAGGTCAACATCTTCCCGTTCCGCATGACCGACAGCAACATGCAGCGTCATCGTTACTCGACTTACATCAGCTTCTGGCGTGAACTGCAGCCGGGCTATGCTTACTTCGCCAAATACCACGTGCCGCCAACGGTCAACGTGACGGCAACCGGTCAGTATGCGGTGAACAACACGCCGGTCATGACCACGCCGGAAGCGGCATCGAAATCATTCCTGGCGCTCACCCAGGTAAAATAATGCCCACTCACCTGGCACGATGCGGTGCCAGGTTTCATTACCGGTCAGCGGCTGCGTCGCAATCACCGTCACCACGTCTTTCGGCGTGGTCTGCTGCAGAAAATCAATCTCCACATCCTGATCGAGCAGCTTCGCTTTGCCAAACGGCGCGCGGCGCGTAATCCAGTACAGATTGGTTGAGCAGAAGGCCATTAAATAGCGTCCGTCAGACAGCAGCATATTGAATACGCCCTTCTGGCGCAGCTCCGTCGCCAGTTCCGCCACATAGCGAAACACCGCCGGCCAGTTGCCCGGCGTGCGCGGATAGCGCTCAGCCAGCTTATGCAGAATCCAGCAAAACGCCTTTTCGCTGTCGGTTTCGCCTACCGGACGGAAATGCCCGGTCTCCAGCTGGCGATAGCCCTTCAGCTGGCCGTTATGCGCGTAAGTCCAGTTGCGGCCCCACAGTTCGCGGGTAAACGGATGGGTATTTTCCAGTGACACCTGGCCGCGATTGGCCTGACGAATATGCGCCACCACCGAGTGCGACTTGATTGGATACTCCTGCACCAGGCGGGCAATCGGTGAGTTGTAGCTCGGCAGCGGATCTTTAAACGTGCGGCAGCCTTTATCTTCGTAAAAGGTGATACCCCAGCCATCTTTGTGCGGCCCGGTTGCACCGCCACGCTGCACCAGACCGGTAAAACTGAAACAGATATCCGTGGGGACATTGGCGCTCATCCCGAGCAATTCGCACATAGCAACCGCCTTATCAGAACCTCCCGCAGGCGCGGGAGGAGCACGTCATCACTTAACCATCTCTTTTTCGATTAACAGCATCAGGATGTGGATCACTTTGATGTGAATCTCCTGAATGCGATCGGCATAACCAAAGTGCGGCACGCGAATTTCGATATCGGCCGTACCGGCCATTTTGCCACCGTCTTTGCCGGTCAGGGTAATCACTTTCATGCCTTTGGCGCGCGCGGCTTCTACGGCTTTGATGATGTTGGCCGAGTTACCCGAAGTGGACAGCCCCAGCAGCACATCGCCCTCGCGCCCGACCGCCTCGATGTAGCGGGAGAACACGTAGTCGTAGCCAAAATCGTTGCTGACGCAGGAGAGATGGCTGACATCCGAAATGGCGATGGCCGGATAGCCAGGACGATTTTCGCGGTAGCGCCCGGTCAGCTCCTCAGCGAAGTGCATGGCATCGCAGTGCGAGCCGCCGTTGCCGCAGGAGAGCACTTTGCCACCGGCTTTGAAGCTGTCGGCCAGCAGCACGGCTGCGCGCTGAATGGCGTGAATGTTGGCTTCATCACTCAGGAACTTATTGAGCGTATCGGCGGCTTCATTGAGTTCTGAGCGAATAATGTCCTGATACATAGGGATGTCCTTTAGAGGAAAATTGACCCAGCAAGTTTAACGGAATGGACCAGAGCCGCAAAGCGCCCGCAGCAGGGAAAAGCGCGACGCCGCGCTGGCGTCCAATTGCCGGCGCGATTTTGTGAGTTCGGTTGTAATTGCGATGTAAACAGATTGATAAATTTCGTGCGCTGCTCTAAACCTTATCACTAACAGGTCAGACCTCTTACAACTTACGGAGCGGTTCATTATGTTGCTTGCCTCGATCATCGCGACGCTGGTGTTAATTAGCGCCCTCTTCTACCATCAGGTTTCACTGCGGCTCAGCAGTGCGATTGTGCTGCTGTGGACCGCGGCACTGGCCGCCACCGGCCTGTGGACGCCGTGGCTGCTGCTGCCGCTGGCCATTATTCTGCTGCCTTTCAACCTGCCGGCGATGCGCCGCAGCATGTTCTCTAAGCCGGCTCTGCACAGCTTCCAGAAGGTGATGCCGCCGATGTCGCGCACCGAAAAAGAGGCGATCGACGCCGGTACCACCTGGTGGGAAGGCGATCTGTTTCGCGGCAAACCGGACTGGCAGAAACTGCACAACTACCCGCAGCCGCGCCTGACCGAAGAGGAACAGGCGTTTCTGGATGGCCCGGTAGAAGAAGCCTGCCGCATGGCTAACGACTTCGAAATCACCCATGAAATGGCCGATCTGCCGCCGGAGCTGTGGGCTTACCTCAAGCAGCACCGCTTCTTTGCCATGATCATCAAAAAAGAGTACGGCGGTCTGGAGTTTTCCGCTTACGCGCAGGCGCGTGTGCTGCAAAAACTGGCAGGCGTGTCCGGGATCCTGGCGATCACCGTCGGCGTGCCGAACTCGCTGGGTCCGGGTGAACTGCTGCAGCATTACGGTACCGATGAGCAGAAAGATCACTACCTGCCACGCCTAGCGCGCGGCGATGAAATCCCCTGCTTTGCGCTGACCAGCCCGGAAGCGGGCTCCGACGCCGGTGCCATTCCGGATACCGGCGTGGTGTGCATGGGCGACTGGCAGGGCCAGCAGGTGCTGGGCATGCGCCTGACCTGGAACAAGCGCTACATTACCCTGGCGCCGATTGCCACCGTGCTCGGCCTCGCCTTTAAGCTCTCCGATCCCGATCATCTGCTGGGCGAAACCGAAGAGCTGGGCATTACCTGTGCGCTGATCCCGACCCATACGCCAGGCGTTGAGATTGGCAGACGTCATTTCCCGCTGAACGTGCCGTTCCAGAACGGGCCGACGCGCGGCAAAGATATCTTTGTGCCGATCGATTACATCATCGGCGGTCCGGCGATGGCCGGTCAGGGCTGGCGCATGCTGGTTGAGTGCCTGTCGGTAGGACGCGGCATTACCCTGCCGTCTAACGCCACCGGCAGCCTGAAAAGCCTGGCGCTGGCGACCGGTGCCTACGCGCACATTCGCCGCCAGTTCAAAGTCTCTATCGGTAAAATGGAAGGGATTGAGGAGCCGCTGGCGCGCATCGCCGGTAACGCTTACGTGATGGACGCGGCGGCGACGCTGATCACCAGCGGCATTATGCTGGGCGAAAAACCGGCGGTGCTGTCAGCGATTGTTAAATACCACTGCACCCATCGCGGCCAGCGCGCCATCATTGATGCAATGGATATCGCCGGCGGTAAAGGCATCATGCTTGGCGAGAATAACTTCCTGGCGCGTGCCTATCAGGGCGCCCCGATCGCCATCACCGTTGAGGGCGCGAACATCCTGACGCGCAGCATGATTATCTTTGGCCAGGGCGCAATCCGCTGCCACCCGTGGGTGCTGGAAGAGATGAACGCCGCCGCGAAGAACGATCTCGTCGCCTTTGACCGCGCGCTGTTCAGCCATATCGGCCACGTCGGCAGCAATAAAGTGCGCAGCCTGTGGCTTGGCCTGACCGGCGGCCGCACCAGCGCTACGCCAACCCGTGACGCAACCCGCCGCTACTATCAGCAGCTGAATCGCCTGAGCGCCAACCTTGCGCTGCTGTCGGATGTGTCGATGGCGGTGCTGGGCGGCAGCCTGAAACGTCGCGAACGTATTTCGGCACGCCTCGGCGATGTGCTGAGCCAGATGTATCTGGCATCCGCCACGCTGAAACGCTATGACGATGAAGGCCGCAACGAGGCGGATCTGCCGCTGGTGCACTGGGGCGTGCAGGATGCGCTGCATCAGGCGGAAGTGGCGATGGACGATCTGCTGCGCAACTTCCCGAATCGCCTGGTTGCGGGTGCGCTGCGGCTGGTGATTTTCGCCGGCGGCAAACACTGCCCGGCACCGTCCGATAAACTGGATCATAAACTGGCCAAAATGCTGCAGCTGCCGTCCGCAACCCGCACCCGTCTGGGCCGCGGCCAGTATCTGACGCCGAGTGAGCACAACCCGGCCGGTCAGCTGGAGCAGGCGCTGCAGGATGTGATGGCGGCAGAAGTGATTCACGATCGTCTGTGTCAGCAGCAGAAAAAACACTTCTCCTTCACCCGGCTGGATGCGCTGGCCCAGCGCGCACTGAAAGAAGGCTGGATTGACGAGAGTGAGGCGAAGGTGCTGACGCGGGCCGAAGCCAGCCGGCTGAAGGCCATCAACGTGGATGATTTTGCGCCCGAGGCGCTGGCGGTGGCCAAACCGGACAGCAAACCCAAACCGAGCGCCCGCCCCAGCGAAGCGGCGTAACCGTACAAAGCCTCCAGCCGGAGGCTTTTTTTATGGCCTGCGGCAGCGGATAAGCGCACTCAGCGTCGGTGCCAGCTACGTTTAGACGTCTAAGCGTCTCGATTGCCAAACGTTAACATCCTGTTTATAGTGGCTGCAGCACAAGGTTACTCCGCAACGACATTCGCGCTTAAGGCACCCGATAATGACGCAGCCCAACCTGATCCCCGAGAGCAAACTACCGGCGCTCGGCACCACCATTTTTACCCAAATGAGCGCCCTCGCCGCCCAGCACAACGCCATCAACCTGTCACAGGGCTTTCCCGATTTTGACGGTCCGCGCTATTTGCAGCAGCGCCTGGCACATCACGTCAGCGAAGGCGCTAACCAGTACGCGCCGATGATTGGTACCCTGCCGCTGCGCGAGGCAATCGCCGATAAAACCGCAGACATGTACGGTCATCGGCCGGATATCAACAGCGACATCACCGTGACGGCGGGCGCAACCGAAGCGCTGTATGCCGCGATCACCGCACTGGTGCGGCCGGGCGACGAGGTGATCTGCTTCGATCCCAGCTACGACAGCTATGCGCCGGCGGTTCAGCTGGCTGGCGGCGTGCTGAAACGCATCGCGCTGCAGCCGCCCGCTTTTCAGGTCGACTGGCAGGCCTTCAGCAGCCTGCTCAGCGCGCGCACCCGGCTGGTGATCGTCAACACGCCGCATAATCCGTCCGCCACCGTGTGGCACGCCAGCGACTACGCCGCGCTGTGGCAGGCGATCGCCGGACAGGAAATTTATGTGCTCAGCGATGAAGTCTATGAGCACATCTGTTTTGATGAGCAGGGCCATGCCAGCGTACTGGCACATGCCGACCTGCGTCAGCGCGCTATCGCAGTCTCATCCTTCGGCAAAACCTTTCATATGACCGGCTGGAAAGTGGGGTACTGCATCGCTCCGGCGGCGATCAGCGCCGAAATTCGCAAAGTGCATCAGTATCTCACCTTTTCAGTGAATACCCCGGCGCAGCTGGCGATTGCCGATATGCTGCGCCAGCAGCCGGACCATATTGATGCGCTGCCGGCATTCTATCGCGCCCGGCGTGACCGTCTGACGCAGGCGCTGGCCGCCAGCCGGTTTAAGGTGCTGCCCTGTGCCGGCACCTATTTCCTGCTGGTGGATTACAGCGCCATTTCCGATTTGGATGATGTCAGTTTCTGCCAGTGGTTAACCCGCGAAGTGGGCGTGGCGGCGATACCGCTGTCGGTGTTCTGCGCGGACCCTTTCCCGCACAAGCTCATTCGCCTGTGCTTTGCTAAACAGGAAGCGACGCTCGACGCCGCTGCGGAGCGTTTATGTCAGCTTTAAAACTTACCGTATTGCAGGAAACCCTGAGCTGGATGGATGGCGCAGCCAACCTGCGTCATTTCGATGAGGTGCTGCAGGGCTTGACGGGCCGCGATGTCATCCTGCTGCCGGAGATGTTTACCACCGGCTTCGCCATGGAGGCGGCGGCCAGTTCGCTGCCGCAGGATCAGGTGGTAGCGTGGCTGCACGGTCATGCCAAAGCCCTGAATGCCCTGGTCGGCGGCAGCGCGGCGATTCAGAGCGACCAGGGCGCGGTAAACCGTTTCCTGCTGGTGGAGCCCGACGGCACGCTGCACCAGTACGACAAACGCCACCTGTTCCGCATGGCCAGTGAGCACCAGCACTATGTACCCGGTGAAACGCGCGAGGTGTTCCACTGGCGCGGCTGGCGTATTCTGCCGCAGATTTGCTACGACCTGCGCTTCCCGGTGTTTTCGCGCAACCAGAATGATTACGATCTGGCGCTGTACGTTGCCAACTGGCCGGCACCGCGCGCGCTGCACTGGCAGGCGCTGCTGCTGGCGCGCGCCATTGAGAATCAGGCCTATGTAGCCGGGTGTAACCGCGTCGGCAGTGACGGCAATCAGCATCAATACAGCGGCGACAGCCGGATTATCTCGCCGCAGGGTGAGATCCTCGCGGCCGCTGAACCCTTCGCCCGCGCGCGCCTCGACGCCGAGTTATCACTGGAGGCGCTGCAGGACTATCGCGAGCGCTTCCCGGCCTGGCGCGACGCGGATGAATATACGCTGAAGTAATATTTTAGCCGCATCCCTGCGATGCGGCTTCCACATATCCTCCTGCCCTGTTGTTTCCTGTGTGGAAACATTCTATGTTGTGCGTTACAATGTTTCCACCCTGGAACAGTTCGAGGGAATGATGCACATTATCTCAGGGAAAGTGTTTAGCGAAGCGATTCAGGCCTCCAACAATCTGATTAAAGCCGTGCCGCTGCTGGGCGGAAGTCAGTCCAGAGCCGATTATGAACAGGCGCTTGAACTGGTGGAATACCTGGTTGAGCATCAGCCGGGGCATCCGCTGATCGAGATGCTGGCCGTTAAAGTCGCGAAGTATGAAGAAACCGCAGCGGAATTTGCCGCGTTTAATGCACGCACTCAGGCGCTGCCGGGTGGCGTGGCGCTGCTGCGGGTACTAATGGACCAGCACGGTCTGAATCAATCCTCTTTCGTGGCAGAAATCGGTCAGCGTTCGTATGTGAATCGCATTCTGAAAGGCGAGCGCAGATTAACGGATAAGCATAAGGCGGCGCTGGCGCGACGCTTTAATCTGCCGTTTGAGGCATTTCGTGAGGCATAAGCAGGAATGAGCCGCAGCGCATGACGCTGCGGCTCAGGGGATTACAGATCGAACCGGTCGAGGTTCATCACTTTGGTCCAGGCGGCCACGAAGTCGTTAACGAACTTCTGCTTCGCATCGCTGCTGGCGTAAACTTCCGCCAGCGCGCGCAGGATGGCGTTAGAACCAAACACCAGATCGGCGCGGGTGGCGCTGTACTTCACTTCTCCGCTCTGACGATCGCGGCCTTCGAACAGCTCAGCGCTCTCATCGGTGGCGCGCCATGCGGTGCGCATATCCAGCAGATTGATGAAGAAGTCGTTGCTCAGCACGCCCACGCGATCGGTAAACACGCCGTGCGCGCTGCCGTCGAAGTTGGTGCCCAGCACGCGCAGACCACCCAGCAGTACCGTCAGCTCTGGCGCGCTCAGCGTCAGCTGTTGCGCTTTGTCCAGCAGCAGGGTTTCGGTGGAAGAACCGCCCTGTACGCGGCGATAGTTACGGAAACCATCGGCCAGCGGCTGCAGTACGTTGAATGACTCGACATCCGTCTGGTCCTGACGCGCATCCACGCGGCCCGGCGTGAACGGCACCTGCACTGCGACACCTGCCGCTGCTGCCGCCTGCTCAATCCCGACGCTGCCCGCCAGCACAATCACATCCGCCAGCGATGCTTTACCTGACTCCTGCTGAATCTTCTGCAGCACCGGCAGCACATCGCGGGAGACGCTGGCGTTGACCGCCCAGCCGTTCTGCGGTGCCAGCGCCAGACGGGCACCGTTCGCGCCGCCGCGTTTATCGCCGCCACGGAAGGTGGAAGCAGACGCCCAGGCCGCAGAGACCAGCTGGCTGACGCTCAGACCCGAAGCAGCAATTTTTGCTTTCAGATCGGTGATGTCATCCGGCGTCGGCTGATGCGTGGCCTGCGGTAACGGATCCTGCCACAGCAGATCTTCCTTCGGCACTTCCGGACCGAGGTAGCGCGCTTTTGGCCCCATATCGCGGTGCGTCAGTTTAAACCAGGCACGGGCGAAGGCTTCGTTGAACGCCTGCGGATCGTTAAGGAAACGACGCGAAATCTTCCCGAACTCCGGATCGAAGCGCAGCGTCAGGTCGGTGACCAGCATGGTCGGCTTGCGTTTTTTCTCTGGATCGAACGGATCCGGGATAATCGCTTCGGCATCAACCGCTTCGAACTGAATCGCGCCCGCCGGGCTGTGCGTTTGTACCCACTCATATTTGAACAGGTTCTCGAAGAAGTAGTTGCTCCACTGCGTTGGGGTTTGCGTCCATACCACTTCCAGACCGGAAGTGATGGCATCTGCACCGGCACCGCTGCCGTAGCTGCTGTGCCAGCCCAGACCCTGCGCTTCCAGCGGCGAGGCTTCCGGATCGACGCCCACGTGGCTGGCCGCAGCGGCACCATGCGTTTTACCCAGCGTGTGACCGCCGGCAATCAGCGCGACGATCTCTTCATCGTTCATGCCCATGTTGCCAAAGGTAGCGCGAATCGCCGGGGCCGCCGAGCGCGGATCGCCGCTGGCTTCCGGACCTTCCGGGTTCACGTAGATCAGGCCCATTTCCGTCGCACCCAGCGGCGCGTTTGCCAGGCTTTCCGGATGGCGGTGTGCCAGCCATTCGGTCTCATGTCCCCAGTCCACGTCCATGTCCGGTTCCCAGACATCTTCACGACCGGCACCAAAGCCAAAGGTGCGGAAGCCGGCGTTTTCCAGCGACACGTTACCGGCAAGAATGTAGAGATCCGCCCAGGAGATTTTCTGGCCATACTTCTGTTTCACCGGCCACAGCAGACGACGTGCTTTGTCGAGGCTGACGTTATCCGGCCAGGAGTTGAGCGGCGCAAAGCGCTGCTGGCCACGTCCGGAACCGCCGCGACCGTCGATGGTGCGGTAGGTGCCGGCGCTGTGCCATGCCATACGGATAAACAAGCCGATGTAGCTGCCCCAGTCGGCTGGCCACCAGGATTGCGAGTCGGTCAGCAGCGCACGAATATCGGCTTTCAGCGCGGCGTAATCCAGCTTGCTGAACTCTTCACGGTAGTTGAAATTGTCACTGAGGGGGTTAGAACGGCTGGAATGCTGGTTTAACAGATCGACGCGCAGCATATTTGGCCACCAGTCGCGGTTAGTTGTCCCGCTTCCGGCGCCACGCGCTAAAACGCTTTTCTCTTCCGATGCTCCATGATGAAAGGGGCATTTTCCTGAGGCGGCTGCATTATCATTATTTTCGGGCGTGCTCATTTCTCGGCTCCATTGGCTTCACGTTGTCCGGTTAAGATAACCGCACCGTGTTGCAGAATATATTTGGATGGACCGAAGGTTTTGATAGTTACTGGCTTTCAAGCGCGAGGTTTGTGATAGAGAGCACGAATTTCAGCGGGCCTGAGAGGGTATGAAGCCGGTACTGCAAGTCGCACAAGATTCGTAGCGGCGCGATTCATCGCGCAATAAATTGCGCCGCTACCAAAACGCAACCGTTGTTAAGCGGATTTACAATTTAACAGACAAGCATTGCGCCATTTATGGCGACCTGGATCAACTCCCGCGGTAGGTCGACCACGACCACGGGGAAATGAGGAACGGCAGGTGATAATGGCTGCCGGCGGAGCCAATCACAAAATCAATCTGCGCGCTGACGTACAGCGCATCACGTCCGTCGGCGGCGAAATAGTCACCGATCTCCGCGGTTAAGCGATAGTGGCCCGGCGCCAGCGGTTCAGGCGTGAGATCTTTGATGCGCCCGTCGCTGTCGGTTTCGCCCTCGGCCACTGGCAGCCATCCCTCAGGGCTGTTCTGCTCCAGCGACATCGCGACGCCAATCGCCGGTTTGCCCAGCGCGGTGTCGAGAATATGGGTGGTGATGGTGCTCATGTAATGCTCTCCTTAAGCCGTAACAGGGTAATTTCCCGCAGCTGCGCCAGCGCTTCCTGCTGCTCGGTCTCTTCATCATTGTTGAGCCTGCGCTGCAATTCCGCCAGCATCTGTTCACCGCTGCGCCCTTTGGCGCGAATCAGAAACACCCGGCCGAAGCGCTGCTCATAGCGCTCATTACCGGCCAGCATCGCCAGCTGCAGCGCACCGTTAGCCTGCTGCATCGCTGCCTGTTCCTGCTGCGACAGCGCGGCCTCTTTACCCGCGCCCTTCGCTTTTTCGCCGATGCGCGGATGGGCGCTCAGCGCCTGCTGCAAGGCGTCGCCCTGCCACGCCAGCGCCAGCTGTTGCGCCGTGGTGTACAGCGCCGTCAGGCTGGCGAACGGCCGCGCCGCCACCAGCGCCTGCTGCCAGGCGGGAATCGCCACGCAGTGGGCAATCGCCGCCTGCGCCTGCGCGACGCTCGCCTGATTAAAATCGTTCAGATCCATTTCGCGGCTCCTTTAGCTGCGCGCCAGATCGCACACCGCCTGCAGATAGGCCTGCACGCCGAGCGCCACATCGGCCACCTGCACCGATTCCGCCGGATGATGGCTGATACCGCGATGGTTGCGCACAAACAGCATGCCCACCGGCCAGCGCTCAGCCATCGCGATCGCGTCGTGACCGGCTCCGCTCGGCAGCGCCAGACTGCGCCCCTGTACGGTTTCTACCGCATGGCTCAGCGCCTGCTGCAGCCGCGTATCACAGGCGGTGGCCGCGATGCGATAGTACTCGTTAGCGCTGAAGCTGAGCCCGCGCCGCAGCGCGATGGCTTCCGCCTGGGTCAGCAGGCTGGAAAGCAGACGTTCCAGCGGTTCATCCTGCGGTCCGCGCACGTCCAGCGACAGCTGCACCTCGCCGGGGATAACGTTAACGGCGCCCGGCAGACAGCTCAGCGTGCCCACTGTGGCCACCAGCTGCGCATCCTGATCCTGCGTGGCCTGTTCCACAAACACCATCCACTCTGCCGCTGCTGCCAGCGCGTCTTTGCGGTGCGTCATCGGCACCGTGCCGGCATGACCGGCCTCCCCGACAAAGCGGCAGTTAAGACGGCGCGCGCCGTTAATCGCCGTCACCACACCAAGCGCCAGATCGTCCTGTTCCAGACACGGTCCCTGCTCAATGTGCAGTTCGAGATAAGCCACAATGTCGCTCACCTCACGTGCCGCCTGCGGGATCAGCGCCGCGTCCAGGCCGAGGTCCTGCATCGCCTGCTCCACCGTAATACCGTTACCGTCCGGATGTGACACCCAGCTCACCGGCCAGCTGCCGGTGAGGCCGCGGCTGCCAAGCAGCGTGATGCCAAAGCGCGTGCCCTCTTCATCGCCGAAGCCGACAATTTCAATCGCCAGCGGCAGGCGCTGCTGATGGTCGTGCAGCCACTGCACGGTTTCGATGGCGCTGAGCACGCCCAGCATGCCGTCGTAACGTCCGGCGTTGCGCACGGTATCGAGGTGCGAGCCGAGCAGCAGCGCCGGTGCGCCAGGCTCCGCCGCTTCATAGCGACCGCAGATATTGCCGACCGCATCCTGCCAGGTGTGCATACCTGCCGCCTGCATCCACTCAGCGACGCGCGCGTTGGCGCGCACCTGCTCCGGCGACAGATAGACACGGGTCAGTCCCTCTTCGCTTTCACTGATTGCTGCCAGCGCGTCACAGCGCGCCATCACCCGCGCCGCCGCTGACTGCGCCTCATCGGCGCTCATCAGGCTATGACTCATGCGTGGCTCCCGTAGTGGTCCCAGGCAGCCTGCAGCGCCGCGCCCTGAGTGGTGCGGAAACCGACGTGATTCAGCACGGACTCCAGCGCGCTCAGCGTCAGCATCACGCAATCTTTGCGCGCGTTGTAGCCCATGGTGCCGATGCGCCACACTTTGCCGTGCAGCGGACCGAACGAGGTGCCAATCTCAATGCCGAAATCGTCCAGCATCAATTTGCGTACCTGGTCGCCGTTGATGCCCTGCGGGATCACCACGCCAAGCACGTTATTCATCTTGTGTCTGAGATCGCCAAAGGTTTCCAGCCCCATGCCCTGAATACCTTTCAGCAGCGCATCACCGTGCAGCTTGTGGCGCGCGATGCCGTTATCCAGCCCTTCCTGCAGGATCAGACGGGCACATTCGCGTGCGCCAAACAGCGCCGAGGTGGCTTCGGTATGATGGTTGAGCCGCTCCGGTCCCCAGTAATCCATGATCATGCCGAGATCGAAGTAGTTGGAGTAGATCATCTCGTCGTCGCCATCCTGATGTGCGTCGGTACGGATGCCCTGCTCCACGCACTTACGCTGACGGATCACCGCTTCCATTTGCGGGCTCAGGGTGATCGGCGAGGTGCCGGACGGACCACCGAGGCATTTCTGCATCCCGGCTGACACCGCATCCAGCCCCCAGGCATCGGTTTCCAGCGGGTTGCCGCCCAGCGATGCGGTGGCATCGGTGTACAACAGCACGCCGTACTGGCGGCAAATGGCGCCGAGCTGCTCCAGCGGTTGCAGCATGGTGGTTGAGGTATCGCCCTGCACCGTCAGCAGCAGGCGCGGTTTGACTTTTTTGATCGCATCTTCGATCTGATCCGGGGTAAATACCTCGCCCCACGGCACCTCGATGGTATGGACTTCCGCGCGGCAGCGACGGGCAATTTCGCACAGCAGATGGCCGAAGCGGCCGAACACCGGCACCAGCACTTTATCGCCCGGACGAATCGCCGACAGCAGGATGGCTTCGATACCGGCGCGTGAGGTGCCATCAATCAGCAGGGTCCAGCGGTTTTCAGTGCGGAATACGCCACGGTACAGCGCCATCACCTCGTTCATATAGTGCGTCATCGCCGGATCGTACTGCCCAAGCAGCTGGCTCGACATGGCGCGCAGCACGCGCGGGTCGGCGTTGATCGGGCCCGGTCCCATCAGCAGACGCTGTGGCGGATTGATTTGCGAGAACTGGCTGATATCCATGGGGGGTTCCTTATTGTTCGGTTACAGACGCACGGTGGAAATAAACTGCTTCAGCTCGGCGGTTTGTGGATTTGCAAACAGCGTTTTGCTGTCGCCCTGCTCCCACACGCGTCCCTGATGCATAAACACCACGCGGTCGCCCACGTCGCGGGCGAAGTTCATTTCATGGGTGACGAGAATCAGCGTCATGCCTTCGGCGGCCAGCTGCTCCAGCACTTTCAGTACTTCACCCACCAGCTCCGGATCGAGCGCCGAGGTGATTTCGTCACAGAGTAAAACTTTTGGCTGCATCGCCAGCGCACGGGCAATCGCCACGCGCTGCTGCTGACCGCCCGACAGGTTGGCCGGGTAGTAATTGAGACGTTCGCCGAGCCCGACTTTTTCCAGCATCTGCGTGGCCAGCGTGCGGCACTCCGCCTCGCTCTTTTTCAGCACGCGGCGCGGTGCCAGCATCACGTTTTCCAGCGCGGTCATGTGCGGAAACAGGTTAAAGTTCTGAAACACCATGCCCACCGAGCGGCTGATTTCACGCGCCTGCGATTCACGATCGGTAATCGTCATGCCGCCCAGTTTAATGCTGCCTTCCTGATAGCCTTCCAGCCCGTTCATGCAGCGCAGCAGGGTACTTTTACCGGAGCCGCTGCGGCCAATGATGGAGATCACTTCGCCGTTGTCGATATCCAGATCGACCCCTTTCAGTACGTGGTTATCACCGTAGTACTTCTGGACCTGATTAATGGTGATGAGCGGCATTGAATTTTTTCTCCAGGTACTGGCTGTAACGCGACAGCGGATAACACATCAGGAAGTAACCGAGCGCCACCAGGCCAAACACCTTGAAGGGCTGATACGTCACATTGTTGAGAATGGTGCCGGCTTTGGTCAGCTCGACAAAGCCGATAATCGACGCCAGCGCGGTGCCCTTGATCACCTGCACGGCAAAGCCAACGGTCGGCGCGATGGCGATGCGGATCGCCTGCGGTGCCACCACGCGATACAGCGTCTGGCCAAAGTTCAGTCCGAGGCAGCGCGACGCTTCCCACTGCCCTTTTGGCAGCGCGCGAATGCTGCCGTACCAGATATCCAGTAAAAACGCGCTGGTATACAGCGTCAGCGCCAGCGACGCTGCCGTCCAGGGCGCGACGTCGATGCCGAACAGGCCGACGCCGAAGAAAGCGAGAAACAGCTGCATCAGCAGCGGCGTGCCCTGAAACAGCTCGGTGTAGCAGCGGATCAGGCGGGTGAGCCAGCGACGCTGCAGCAGACGCAGAAACAGCAGCGGCAGTGTCACCAGCGTGCCGCCGAAAAAGGCCACCAGCGACAGCAAAATCGTCCAGCGCGCCGCCAGCAGCAGGTTGCGCAGGATGTCCCAGTCAGTAAACGTCGTCATGCCGGCTGCGCTCCAAACCATTTGCGACCCAGCGCCAGCAGCAGCTGACGCATGGCAATCGACAACGCCAGATAGATCAGCGTGGTCACCAGATAAACTTCAAAACTCAAAAAGGTGCGCGACTGAATCAGGTTGGCGGCAAACGTCAGCTCTTCGTACGAGACCTGCGACACCACCGACGAGCCGAGCATCACAATGATGCACTGGCTGACCAGCGCCGGATAAATGCGCTGCAGCGAGGGCGGCAGCACCACGCGGATGAAGGTTTGCGTGCGGCTCAGCCCGAGCACGCGCCCGGCTTCCCACTGCCCGCGCGGTGTCACCTGGATGCCGGCACGGATGATTTCAGTGCTGTAGGCGCCAAGGTTAATCAGCATCGCCAGCAATGCCGCTTCACCCGCCGTTAGTTTCAGACCGAGATTGGGCAGACCAAACACGATAAAAAACAGCTGTACCACAAACGGCGTGTTGCGAATCAACTCGACGTAGATGCCCCACAGGCGGCTGGCCCAGCCCGGTTTGCCGCTGCGCAGTGCCGCGCCGAGAATACCCAGTCCGACACCGCCCACCGTCGCCAGCACCGTAAGCTGCACCGTGACCCACAGTCCGGCCAGCAGCTCTGGCCAGTGCGGCCAGAGATCTGCAAAGTTAAGTTGCCCAATCATTGGCCGTTCCTGTTATGCGCCGAGGTTGGCAGGCAGCGGCGCTTTCAGCCACTCTTCCGACAGCTTGTTCAGCGTGCCGTCTTTAATACCCTGCTCAATCAGTGCGTTCACTTTCTCTTTCAGCGCCGGCTCATTCTTTTTCAGGCCGATAAAGCACGGTGAATCTTTCAGCATAAACTGCGGCACCGGGGCTTTTTCCGCGTTCTGGCGCGCAATCGCCGCGACCACCAGGTTTCCGGTGGCGACGTACTGCACCTGACCGGAGAGATAGGCGGACAGCGTGGTGTTGTTATCTTCGTAGCGCTTCACCTGAGCATCTTTCGGGGCGACATCGCTCAGCACCATGTCCTCTACCGCACCGCGCGTCACGCCAATCGATTTACCGCTCAGCGCCGCCGCATCTTTCAGCGTCTCGCCTTTCGGGCCGAACACGCCGAGGAAGAACGGCGCATAGGCGCGGCTGAAGTCGATCACTTTTTCGCGCTCGGCGTTTTTGCCCATGCTGGAGATCACCAGGTCGACCTTGTCGGTCTGCAGATACGGTACGCGGTTAGCGCTGGTCACCGGCACCAGCTGCAACTTCAGTTTCATCTGCTTCGCGAGGTATTTCGCCATGTCGATGTCATAGCCCTGCGGCTGCAAATCGGTACCGACCGAGCCAAACGGCGGGAAGTCCTGCGGCACCGCCACGCGAATCACGCCACGCTTCTGGATATCCTGCAGCTGATCGGCCATGGCGCTGCCTGCCTGCGCCAGCAGCAATGCTGCCCCTGCTACTGCCAGTAATACTTTGTTCATTATGCACCCCGGTGAGTTAATGGTGAAACAAAAGATTCTTGATAAATTGATTTGCAACTAATGTGCCAACCACAACGGGCAGCAAACGCAGCGGCTAAGCGGAGGATTTAAGGCGATTAAGGGCGCATCTTAACGGGGAGCACCCCGTTAGCAGACGCGATCAAAAAAGGTGCAAAGCACCAAAACGGTGCCCTTTAGCGGTGTTCCAGCTCGTCGAGCTGCTGGTAAAGATCGGCAATCTGATGAATGCGCTGACGCCCCTGCGACAGCATTTCGTGCAGTAGCGCGTTGGCCAGCAGGTTGATCAGGCTCATTGCCGAGGCGTAGCTGTCAAAGGCGGAAACGCTGTCGAGCGGTGCGCACAGCTGCCAGCGCGCCAGGGTGAGAATGCCCTGCGCCTGCGGTTCGCACAGCACCAGCACCGGGATGCCGCTCTGCTGCAGCTGCTGCATCAGTGGACGAATGATGCGTGGCCGGCGGCGAAACGCCATCACCACCACCACATCTTCCGGCGTCATGTCCACCAGCTCTTCGCCCAGCGTCTGGCCTGGCTGCGGCAACACCTGCACCTGAGCGCGCGCCTGCAGCAGCTGCTGACGCAGGTGCAGCGCCACCGGATACGCGTTGCGCATCCCAATGATGAACACCCGCCGTGCGGCGCCAAGCGCGGCAATCACCTCGCTAAACTGCCGGGCGTCAATGCTGTTGACCCACTGCGTCAGGTTCGCCATCTCCTGCTTGTAATGACGTGACAGCAGCGTGTTGCCCTGCACCGCATCGCGGTTATCGGTCAGCGGCATTCCGCTCTGGCGCAGGGTGCGCAGCTCATCACGCATGTCTTTGTATTTTTCATAGCCGAGGCGTTTGAACAGCCGGCTTACCGTGGCCTTTGATACGCCGCTGAGCCGCGCCAGCTCAGCGCTGTTATAGCTAATCAGATCATCAAAGTGGTCAAACACAAAGTCAGCAATGCGCTGCTCCTGCGGCGACAGTTGCGGATAGTGACTGCGAAGGCGTTCATCGAGCTGTTTCATCATCGGTCCTGTAACTTTCGTTTCATCACAAGCTAGCATAAATCGATCCAGGCTGGCGTAACACCAAAACTGGAACGGCTCTTGCTTTACCATTGGTACAGACTGGTAGCGGCGCAATTTGTTGCGCTTGTTTTCGCTATCCAGCGCGATAAACCGCGCCGCTACAAAAGAATAATCCGGGAACAGTTCACTATGATTCAAAGCAATATGGCCCCGATGGGCATGGCGGTGACGCCACATCACCTTGCCAGCGAAAGCGCACTGGCGGTTCTGCGTGAAGGCGGCAACGCGCTGGAAGCCATGGTGGCCGCCGCGGCGACCATTGCGGTGGTCTACCCACACATGAATGGTCTCGGCGGCGACGGCTTCTGGCTGGTGGTGCCGCCCGGTGGCGATCCGATTGCCATCGATGCCAGCGGCGCTGCCGGCTCGCTGGCGCACCCCGACTTCTATCACGGTGAGAGCCATATTCCGCATCGCGGCCCTAAAGCGGCACTGACGGTTGCCGGCACCGTCAGCGGCTGGCAGGAAGCGCTGACGCTGGCGCAGGAACTGGGCGCGACGCCGCTGCCGCTGAGTCGTTTGCTGCGCGATGCGATTCGCTATGCGGCCGATGGCATTCCGGTCACCGCCTCGCAGGCGGCAGCGACGGCGGCAAAACAGCATGAGCTGCAACATCAGCCCGGTTTTGCCGCCACCTTTCTGCCTGATGGCGCACCGCCCACCGCCGGCAGTCGTTTTACCCAGCCGGCGCTGGCGCAGACGCTGAGCGTGCTGAGCGAGCAAGGGCTGGAGAGCTTTTATCGCGGTGAGCTGGCGCACCATCTGGCGCGCGAAATGGGCGCGCTCGGCATGCCGATTACGCTGGACGATTTACACCGGCAGCGTGCCCGGCGCTGCACGCCGCTGCACCTCGCGCACAGCGAAGGCGATATCTGGAACATGACGCCGCCAACGCAGGGGCTGGTATCGCTGGCGATCCTCGGGATCACCGATCGTCTGGCGATGGCCGACGCCAGTGAAGCACAGACGGTGCACCGCATCGTTGAAGCCACCAAACAGGCCTTTGCCCTGCGTGATCAACACATCACCGATCCGCGTCACATGGCGATTGATGTGCAGTCGCTGCTGAATGCCGATCATCTCGGCACGCTGGCCGCGCAGGTGCAGGACGATCGCGCCGCGCCCTGGGGCACCGGACGCGGACCGGGCGATACCGTGTGGATGGGGGTGATGGACAGCAGCGGCCTGGCGGTCTCCTTTATCCAGAGCATTTACCACGAATTTGGCAGCGGCGTCGTGCTGCCCGGCACCGGTATTACCTGGCAAAACCGTGGCGCGGCGTTCAGCCTGCAGCCGGATCACCTGCTGACGCTGGCACCGGGCAAACAGCCGTTCCATACGCTCAATCCAGCGGCGGCACGTCTGAAAGATGGCCGCACGCTGGTGTACGGCTCAATGGGCGGTGATGGCCAGCCGCAAACCCAGGCGGCGATCTTTACCCGCTATGTCATTCAGGGCCAGCCGCTGCAGCAGGCGGTCAGCGCACCGCGCTGGCTGCTTGGCCGCACCTGGGGCCAATCCTCAGACTCCCTCAAGCTGGAGGCGCGCATCGCGCCTGAAACCGTGCAGCAACTGCGCGCGCTCGGTCATGAGGTCGAACTGCTGGCGGAATACAGTGAAGTGGTGGGCCACGCCGGTGCCATCGTCAGACACAACAATGGCATGCTGGAAGGCGCGTTTGATCCGCGCAGCAACGGCAGCGCTGCCGGTTTTTAACGGAGACAATCATGAGTGCACAACCGGACTGGGCAACCTATATCGCCCAAATGGAACAGATTCTGGCGCTGGAGCTGGACGACACGCGCCGCGCCGAACTGCTGACGCAGTTTAACCGTATCGCCTCGATGGCGCAGCCGCTGATGGCGCTGCCGCTGGACGATCGCCTGGAAGTGGCGGGAGTGTTTCATCCATGACGCTGGCAGCCTTATCGATTAGCCAGCTGCAGCAGGCACTGGCGCAGGGCGATCTCAGCGCGCGCGACATCGCACAGCAGACGCTGGCCGCCATTGAACAGCATAACCCGGCCATCAACGCCTGGACCGCCGTCACCGCGCAGCGCATGCTGCGGGAAGCCGATCGGCTGGATCAGCAGCGTCAGCGCGGTGAGCCGCTGCCGGCGCTGGCTGGCATTCCCTATGCGGTAAAAAACCTGTTTGACGTCGCCGGTCACAGCACGCTTGCCGGTGCCAGCCTGTTCAGCGAGCGGCCGGTGGCGCAGCAGGATGCGTGGGCGGTCTCTAAGCTGCAGCAGAGCGGCGCGCTGCTCTCCGGCATGCTGAATATGGACGCCTACGCTTACGGCTTTACCACTGAGAACACCCATTATGGTGCCACCCGCAACCCGCGCGATCTGTCGCGCGTGGCCGGCGGCTCATCTGGCGGTTCCGCGGCAGCCGTCGCTGCCGGGCTGGTGCACTTTTCACTCGGCACCGACACCAACGGCTCGATTCGCGTGCCTGCTTCGCTGTGCGGCATTTTCGGCCTGAAACCTACCTTTGGTCGTCTGTCGCGCAGCGGCAGCCATCCGTTTGTCGCCAGCCTCGATCACATCGGTCCGTTTGCCCGCTCGGTGGAAGATTTGAGTCTGGTCTACGATGCGCTGCAGGGCGGCGACGCCAGCGATGCGTTTCAGGCGGCGCGGCCTGCGGAACCGGTCAGTGACAGGCTCTCTGCTGGCAGCGAAAAGCTGCGCAGCGCGGTGCTGGGCGGCTTTTTTGCTGACTGGTGCAGCGATGAGGCGCGCGCGGCGGTGGCGGTGGCGGCCAGTGCGCTCGGCGCGACAGAAGAAGTGACGCTGCCCCAGGCCGAACTGGCGCGCTCGGCCGCGTTTATCATGACCGCCGCAGAAGGCGGCAATCATTATCTGCCGGCGCTGCGCACCCAGCCAGAACGCTTTGAGCCGAATTCACGCGAACGCCTGCTGGCTGGCGCGATGCTGCCCGCCGCGTGGTATGTGCAGGCCCAGCGTTTCCGCCGTCACTTCCAGCAGCAGGTGCTGCCGCTGTTCGACCATTATGACGTGCTGATCGCGCCGGCGACGCCCTGTACCGCCACCCTCATCGGCCAGGAAACCATTCACATCAACGGTCAGGATTTGCCGACACGCGCCAGCATGGGCATGCTGACGCAGCCGATTTCGTTCCTCGGCCTGCCGGTGTGTAGCGTACCGCTGCTCACCGCCAGCGGTTTGCCGATTGGCCTGCAGCTGATTGCCGCGCCGTTTAACGAACAGCTGGCGCTGCGCGCCGCCTGGGCACTGCAGCAGCAGGGTGTGACGCTGCCACAAACCTCTTTTATGGATGCCTGAAGATGACACCTGAACATATCGATCGTCCGGCGATACTGGCTGAAGTCACCGCCGCGTTTTACCGCTACGAGCAGGCGCTGGTGAGCAATGATGTCGCCGTGCTGGACGAGCTGTTCTGGCACGATGCGCGTACGGTGCGACTCGGTGCCGGAGAGAATCTGTACGGGATTGACGAAATTCGCGCCTTTCGCGCGGCGCGTCCGTCAAAGGGGCTCGATCGCACGCTGCGCAATACGGTGATCACCACCTTTGGCGATGACTATGCGGTGTGCAGCACCGAGTTCACCCGCGAGGGCGTGGAGAAGACTGGCCGTCAGCAGCAGACCTGGGTACGGCTGCCGTGCGGCTGGCGCATCGTGGCAGCGCAGGTGAGTTTGATGAGCTGACGCAGGCGCGAGTGTTGCCCTCTCCTGGCAAGAGAGGGCAAAAACGACCTGATATCCGTGAAAGGTAAGGCCGCTTACGCAGCCGGATGCGTCTTCATCCAGTGATCGGCAATCTGCTGACGCGTGCACACCCACACCTTTTCGTGCTGCTGAATATGGTCGAGGAAACGCTGCAGCGCGCGGAATTTCCCCGGACGCCCCAGCAGACGGCAGTGCATGCCAATCGACATCATCTTCGGCGCCGTCGCGCCCTCTTCATACAGTACATCAAAGGTATCGCGCAGATAGGTATAGAACTGCTCGGCGGTGTTGAATCCCTGCGGCGTGGCGAAGCGCATATCGTTGCACTCCAGCGTATAGGGAATGATCAGATGCGGCTTCACCGTGCCGTCCTGACAGGTGACCTGCGTCCAGAACGGCAGATCGTCACCGTAGTAATCGCTGTCGTAGCTGAAGCCGCCCTGCTCGACCACCAGCCGCCGCGTATTGGGGCTGTCGCGCCCGGTATACCAGCCGGTGGGTGCTTTACCGAATAGCTCGGTGAGCACGTCCACTGCCTGCTGCATGTGCTGACGCTCGGTTTTGGCATCCATCCCCTGATAGTGAATCCAGCGCCAGCCGTGGCTGACCACATCGTAATCGGCGGCTTTGATGGCCTCGACAATCTGCGGGTGCCGCGCCAGCGCCATCGCGACGCCAAAGATGGTCAGCGGCAGGCCGCGCTGCTGAAACTCCTGATGGATGCGCCAGAAACCGGCACGCGATCCGTACTCATACAGGGAATCCATCGACATGTGGCGATCGGCATAGCTGGCGGCACCGATGATGTCGGAGAGAAACTGCTCAGAGCCCGCGTCGCCGTGCAGCACATTGTTTTCAGCGCCCTCTTCATAGTTGAGCACGAACTGCACCGCCACCCGCGCCTCACCCGGCCACTGCGCGTGCGGCGGCTGGCCCGCATAGCCAATCAGATCGCGCGGATAGTTTTTGTTGAAGCTGTACTCTTTCTTTTCAGATACATCACTCATTCTGCAAGTTCCTGTCATCAGTCCTCAACCAGCCCTTAGTTTAGGTGCTGAAATGCCGCGCTGAGCGGTTTTTTAATCGGGTAAGCCAGATCGCCGTGTTTGCTGGTACCAAAGCCCAGCGCCAGTAATGACTCGACCATTTTCACCGCCGCACTGACGCCATCAATCACCGGCAGGCCCAGCTCTTTAGTCAGATCCTGCGCCAGCGACGCCATGCCGCCGCAGCCCAGCACAATCGCCCCGCTGCCATCTTCACGTTTCGCCTGCAGGCAGCGCTCGCGCACTTTCTCCTGCGCGACGCCGCTGCCGTCTTCAAGCGCCAGCACCGGCAGATCAATAGCGTGCAGCGCGGCACAGTGATGGCTGAATCCGTACTGCTGCAGCAGATGGCGGGCGATCACCAGCGTGCGCGGCAGCGTGGTGACAATCGAAAAGCGCGTCGCCACCAGCGTCGCGGTGTGCATCGCCGCTTCGGCAATGCCAATCACCGGTCCGCTCGCCAGTTCGCGCGCCGCCAGCAGTCCCGGATCGCCAAAGCAGGCGATGATATGGCCGCTGACGCCCTGCTCTTTGCCGCGTTTTACCTGTTCCAGCACGCCCACCGCGGCAATCGCTTCATCAAAGTGTCCTTCAATGGAGGGCACGCCCTCGCTCGGGCACACCGCCACAATCTCCGTGCCAGGTGCGGCCACGGCGCGCGCCGCTGCACCGATGGTCGCCGTCATGGCGGCGCTGGTATTCGGGTTGATCACCTGGATCAGGCTCATGATGCCGCTCCTTTATGACCGGCAAATAACCGGGTGAAATCAGGCAGGGTTTCGCCGCTGCGTTCAAAGTGCAGGCTGGCGACGATATGTTCGAAGTGATGCTGCAGCGCCGTAGTTAACGCCGGCAGATCTTTTTGCCGCAGCAGATCCACCAGCCGATCGTGATGATCGCAACGACAGCCGCGCTGCCACGGTGCACCGTAAGCGGCGATCACCAGCGAGGAGCGCTGCGTCAGGCGCGTCACCATGTCAGTCAGCACCTGGTTGCCGGAAATCGCCTGCAGCTGGATATGAAAAGCCGCAGACAGACGGATGGCAGCGGCTCCGTCGTGCTGCTGGTGCGCCTGCTGCTCGTCGGCAATTAAGCCACTCAGCGCGGCGAGATGCGGCGGCTGCAGATGCGCCAGCACCGCCGGCAGATTGGCACACTCCAGCAGGCTGCGCGTGGCGAAGATGTCGCGCGCTTCCTCCACGCCCGGCGTCGCCACCTGTGCACCACGTCTGGGCGACAGGGTGATCATTTGCACCGCCGCGAGGCGCTGCAGCACCTTACGAATGCCGGTGCGGCTGACGCCAAACACCTCCGACAGCGCCTCTTCCGGCAATTTGCTGCCCGGCGGCAGCTGGTGCTCCACGATGGCGTTCAGCAACGCCTGATAGATAGGTTCGTCTCTGTCATTCAGATCGGCAGCCGTTTTCTGGCCTGTTTCACTCTTCATTACCCGCTCCGGCAAGTGACTGTATGCAGACATCGTATACGTGAAATTCATTTTTTGTATACAAGAAATCAATTCTGGCCTGGATCCTGCAATACCGTTTCACGCTGTCATTATTTTTCCATGAAGTTAAGAGGAGCAGGTTTCATGCCAAATCATTCTGAAGTGACCTCTGCGGTGGCCTCTGAAGCCAACGCCCATTACAGCCCGCGTCTGTGTAACGACGACCTGGCGCCGACCCGCAACCAGAACTGGTCGTGGTACAACATTTTTTCGTTCTGGATGTCGGACGTGCACAGCATGGGCGGCTATGTGGTGGCGGCCAGCTTCTTCACCCTCGGTCTGGCCAGCTGGCAGGTGCTGCTGTGTCTGCTGGTGGGAATTTGTATCGTGCAGCTGTGCGCTAACCTGGTGGCGAAGCCGAGCCAGATGGCCGGCGTGCCTTATGCGGTGATTTCGCGTCAGGCATTTGGCGTGTTCGGGGCCAACATCCCGGCGGTGATCCGCGGGTTGATCGCCTTCGCCTGGTACGGTATTCAGACCTATCTGGCGGCGAATGCGCTGATGCTGGTGCTGCTGAAGTTCTATCCGTCGTTAAGCAGCATGACGCAGAGCAGCTGGCTCGGCCTGTCGCAGCTTGGCTGGTGCTGTTTCGGCGTCATGTGGCTGCTGCAGGCAATGGTGTTCTGGCACGGCATGAGCGCGATTAAACGCTTTATCGATATCGCCGGTCCGGCGGTGTACGTGGTGATGGTGGCGCTGGCGGGCTGGATTGTATACAAAACCGGTTTTGACGGTATCTCCTTCACCCTCGCCAGTAAATCACTGAGCGCGGGCGAGCAAACCTGGCAGATGATTACCGCGACCGCGCTGGTGGTCTCTTATTTCTCCGGTCCGCTGCTCAACTTTGGTGACTTCTCGCGTTACGGCAAAAGCATGGGTGAGATCCGCCGCGGCAACCGCTGGGGCCTGCCGTTCAACTTCCTGCTGTTTTCGATTGTGACCGTGGTCATTGTCTCGGGTACTCAGTCGCTGTTTGGCAAAATGATCACCGACCCGATCGAAACCGTGAGCATGGTAGGTAACGATGTGGCGGTCGCTATCGGGCTGCTGACTATGATTACCGCCACCATCGGCATCAATATCGTGGCGAACTTCGTTTCGCCAGCGTTTGATTTCTCTAACTGCTCACCGCAGAAGATCAGCTTCCGCGCCGGTGGCATGATTGCCGCCGTGGGTTCAGTGCTGTTGACGCCGTGGAATCTGTTCCAGTCGCCGGAGCTGATTCACTACACGCTGGATGTGCTGGGATCGTTTATCGGGCCGCTGTTTGGCATTCTGATCGCCGATTTCTACCTGATCAAACGCAGCAAGGTATACGTTGATGACCTGTTCAACGATACGCCAAAAGGCCGTTACTGGTATCGCGGCGGTTTCAATCCGAAAGCGATTGCTGCACTGCTGCCTTCCGTCGGCATTTGTCTGGTGATTAGCTTTATTCCGTCCCTGCACGCGGTGGCGAACTTCAGCTGGTTCATCGGCGTGGCGCTGGGCGCTGGCTGCTACCGCTGGCTGGCGCGCGCTGAACGTGAAGTGCCGCAAGCCACCTATCGTGCGGAAGTGGCGGTACAGAAGGATTAATGCGCTGACGGTCGCCATGAATGGCGACCGTACGCCAGATGGGTATGATTTAGAAAAGCAAAAAGCCGATGCATTGCTGCATCGGCTTCTTTAAAGAGATTGGCGGAACGGACGGGGCTCGAACCCGCGACCCCCTGCGTGACAGGCAGGTATTCTAACCAACTGAACTACCGCTCCGCGCTTTGTTCCCCGTCGGGAACGAGGCGCATATTAATGGCAGCCTCATCCCTCGTCAACGCTTTTTGCAGGGGAATCTCTCGTTTGCCGCTTTTTTCAGCTTAACGACGCTTTTCCACGCAAAATCAGCGGCTTCAGGCGCGCCACAGGCAGCTGCCGCCCTTCTTTTGCACCAGATCGAGCCGGCTCTCATGCGCCATTATTTCTTCATCGCTGGCGCTAACCACGCGCAGGCCGGCGCCCGGACGAACGATGCGCTGTATATGCTCGCCTGCCACCTGATTGCTCTGCTCGCCTTCCATCGAAAACGCCAGCGAGGTCTGGCCGCCGGTCATGGTGAGGAACACTTCGGCCAGAATCTCGGCATCAAGCAAAGCGCCGTGCAGCGTACGTTTGCTGTTGTCGATCTCGAAACGGTTACACAGCGCATCCAGGCTGTTGCGTTTGCCCGGAAACATTTTACGCGCCATCGCCAGGCTATCGGTGATCTGACAGAAGGTTTCTGTCTTGCCGATGTCACGCTGCAGCATGGCAAATTCGTAATCCATAAAGCCGATGTCGAACGAAGCGTTATGAATCACCAGCTCCGCGCCGCGAATATAATCGAGGAATTCGTCGGCGATTTGCGCAAAGGTCGGTTTATCGGCGAGGAATTCATCGGCAATACCGTGTACGCCGAACGCTTCCGGATCCACCAGCCGATCGGGCTTGAGATACATATGGAAGTTGTTGCCGGTCAGGCGACGGTTGATCACCTCAACCGCACCGATTTCAATGATGCGATGTCCTTCGTAATGCACCCCGATCATGTTCATGCCGGTGGTTTCGGTATCGAGGACGATCTGGCGGTTATTTGCAGTGCTCATAGGACTCGTTTTATGTCAGACTTGACGTTTTGTCAGAAGGAAGTCTACCAGAGATGCGCAAACAGGTAGAAATATTCACCGATGGATCCTGCCTGGGCAATCCCGGTCCCGGCGGCTACGGCGCCATTCTTCGCTACCGCCAGCACGAGAAATTATTCAGCGCCGGCTACCGCCTTACTACCAATAATCGCATGGAGCTGATGGCGGCCATTGTGGCACTGGAAGCGCTGACCCAGCCGTGTGACGTGGTGCTCAGCACCGACAGCCAGTACGTGCGCCAGGGCATCACCAGCTGGATTCACAACTGGAAAAAGCGCGGCTGGAAAACCGCAGAAAAGAAGCCGGTGAAGAACGTTGATCTGTGGCAGCGACTCGACGCGGCGCTCAGTACCCATCAGATTCAGTGGGAGTGGGTAAAAGGCCATGCCGGTCATCCCGAAAACGAACGCTGTGATGAACTGGCACGCAGCGCTGCCGGCAATCCTTCCCTCGACGATATTGGCTATCAGGTTGAGTCCTGATCGCTGGCTTCACGAAACTGCCGCGTGGCATTGACCGCTGGCCGTAACTGGGTTTTGCCGGGCATCATCTTCACTTTGCCCGGCGTCAGCGGGAAGGTGCGCTTACGCGCAACCACGATATTCAGACAGCCCAGCGCCGGCAGGTGCGTGCTGATCATCTTCCCGCCCTGGCGGTGCCACGGCACCACCTGAAAACGCGTACGATACACCACTTCATAGTTGAGTAAGCTCAGCCAGTCGAGCAGGCGCACCTGGCTGAACATCCGTCCGCTCCACGGTGCGCGGCGCTGTAATCCGGGCAGGCCTTTACTGATGCCCAGCAGGCTGAACGGATTGAAGCCGCTAATAATCATCCAGCCGTCATCAATCAGTACACGATCCACTTCGCGCAGTACGCGGTGCGGATCCTGGCTCCAGGCCAGCGTGTGCGCCAGCAGACAGGCATCAATTGATTTGGACTCAAATGGCAACTGCGTTGCGCTGGCGATGACGTGCAGCCCATCGCCCTCATCGCCCACATTAACCTGATGCGATATGGCACACTGGCGGGTATTGATTTCTGCGCTGAGGCTGCCAATTTTAAGCATATGAAAGCCGTACAGCTTGCCGAGATACGGTTGCAGTTGCTGGGTTAACGCGTCGCGGAAATAGTCGCCCCAGGGCATATCCTGCCAGGAGCGCGGCGCAGTCAGGATTTGGCGTGTTTTCGCTGGCTTCATGCTCTACCATTTTCCTTTTTCTACGACCTGAGAGGTGTTTATGAATCTTACCAGTATTCCCGCGTTGCAGGATAACTACATCTGGACACTGAACGATGAACAGGGACGCTGTCTGATCGTCGATCCGGGTGAAGCCCGGCCGGTGCTGGAAAAAATTCACGCCAATCACTGGCAGCCGCAGGCCATTCTGCTGACCCATCATCATCACGATCACGTGGGCGGCGTTAGCGAACTGCTGGAGCACTATCCACAACTTGAGGTTTATGGTCCGCAGGAGACCGCCGATAAAGGCGCGCGCACTATTCTCAGTGACGGTGATGAATTTACGCTGCTCGGGCTAAATTTCCGCGTCATCGCAACGCCTGGACACACTTTAGGACATATCTCATATTTCAGCTCACCTTATCTTTTCTGTGGCGATACGATGTTTTCGGGTGGCTGCGGACGACTATTCGAAGGCACTGCGCAGCAAATGTTTGAGTCGTTTCAGGCGCTTAATCAACTCCCTGCCGATACGCTTATCTGCTGTGCGCATGAATACACTTTATCCAATATGAAGTTTGCTGCGGCTATTCTGCCTCAGGACCCGAAAATTTTGGCAAGGTATCAGCAAATTAAGGACTTACGCGCAGAAAATCGCATTACTTTGCCAACAAAACTGGCGCTTGAGCGTGAAATAAATTTATTCCTGCGTACGCAAGATCCTGATTTGCAAAAGGCTTTAGGCATTAATGTGTCGTCGGCTCCGTTATGGCAGACTTTTGCCGATCTACGCGAGAAGAAAGACCGTTTTTGATATTTCTGGTTGTGTTGTGCCGGTCGCTAACGTATAGTTGCTCGTCTTTTAAGCGAACTATTGACACACACATGAAGGCTAAAGCGATATTACTCGCCTCGGTCTTGCTGGTTGGATGTCAGGCATCAAGGAATGACGCCAGTATCCCGGTACAGCATGCACAGAGTCTGTCTTCAGCTGGTCAAGGTGAAAATGGAAAGTACGGAGATCGCTTGTTGTCGCCGCGCTGGCAAGATGATGGAACCAGCCTCGCAGAAGACACTGATCTCTGGAATCACATTAGTGACGAGTTGAAGATGGGGATTCCGGAAAACCCGCGAATCCGCGAACAAAAAACAAAGTACTTAAAAAATAAGAGCTATCTCCACGATGTAACATTACGGGCAGAGCCGTACATGTACTGGATTGTCGAGCAGATACAGAAACGTAAAATGCCGATGGAACTGGTACTGCTACCCATAGTGGAGAGCGCTTTTGACCCACACGCAACCTCTTCTGCGAATGCCGCTGGCATCTGGCAGATCGTTGCGCAAACGGGCAAAAACTATGGTTTGAAACAGAACCAATGGTATGACGGACGCCGCGATGTGGTGGCCTCAACCAAAGTTGCGCTGGATATGATGCAGCGTCTGAACGGCATGTTTGACGGTGACTGGTTACTGACCATCGCCGCCTATAACAGCGGTGAAGGGCGTGTGCTGAAGGCGATGAAACAGAACAAGGCGCGCGGTAAGCCGACCGACTTCTGGCATTTATCGCTGCCACGCGAGACCACGGTTTACGTACCTAAAATGCTGGCCCTGAGTGATATTCTCAAGAACAGCAAGCGTTACGGTATTAAGCTGCCAACCGCGAATGAGAGCCGTGCACTGGCTCGCGTTGAAGTGGGACAGCAGATTGAACTGACGCAGGCCGCAGATATGGCCGGTATGTCGCTCAGCAAGCTGAAGACATTCAATGCCGGGTATAAAAACGGCACCACCGCGCCAAACGGACCGCACTATATTATGGTGCCAAAGTCCAACGTGGCTCAGCTGCGCAATTCACTGGCTTCCGGTGATATTGCTGCGGTACAGCCCGGCGAGCTGGCGAAAGTCAGCGCTGCAGGCAATAGCTATAAGGTCCGCAAAGGCGACACCTTATCGGGCATTGCCAGTAAGCTTGGTGTGAGCGTTAGTGCACTGAAGCAGCAGAATAACCTGCGCAGCGCGTCAGTACGCATCGGTCAGACACTGACCGTTGGTAGCAAAGCTGGCGCGTCGCAGCTGGCGGATAACGGAAACAGCATCACCTACCGTGTACGTAAGGGTGATTCTTTTGCCAGTATCGCCAAACGTCACGGTGTTAACACCAAAGACGTGATGCGCTGGAACAGTGACGCTAAAGACATTCAGCCCGGCGACAAGCTGACGCTGTTTGTCAAGAATAGCGCAACACCTGATACCTGATGCACCGAAAAGGCTGACTTTTGTCAGCCTTTTTCATTATTTACATTTTCCCGTTCCCGCAGTCAGACACACTCACGCGTAAACCTGGTTATTTTCGCCGTTGCGCCATGCCTGTAGCGGTCTGAAGTGGTTTATTGAGCAGGATGCGGCTTCAGCGCTGTGAATTATTCGCTTTGGCGCGCCGCACTGAGCTTAGCGTTTAGCCGCGCCTGGACTGAATTCAACCAGCAGAGGATTATGGTCAGAAGCTCGCGTCACCAGCACCGACGCCTCGCTGACCTTCATATCGCGGTAAAAGACAAAATCCAGCGGGCGGCCAAAGGCTTTGCGCCGATGATCATCAGTAAAGTTTACTTCGCGCAGCGCCATCTCACGGGCAAAGCGGTAGAGCGCGTTCATACGCTGGCGGCTCCAGGCATTGAAGTCGCCGGCCATGATCACCGGCCCGCGATGATGCTGGATTTGCTCGCCAATCGGCCCCAGCTGTTTGCTGTACACATCAACGCCGAGGCTGAAATTGACCGCATGAATGTTGACCACCATCAGCATTTCGCCGGTGGGAAGCGGATAGGCAGTGACCAGAGCGGATTTAGACAGCCTCAGTAGCGGCTCACGCTCACGCAGCGGACAACAGTAGACCGGATGGGCAGAAGCCAGCGTCATGACGCCAGAGGGGTGTTGCGGCAGCACAAAGGCCGGTACCTGATCGGCCGCCAGATAATTGCTGGTGGCGAACTGCACCAGTTCCGGTGTGGTCTGCGCCTCCTGCAGCAGCACCAGATGGGCATCTTTACCGAAGCCCTGCAGTACTGACATCCAGTCTGCCCGCTGCTGTTTGAAGATATTCCACACCAGCACGCGCAGGGTTGGGTCGGCTGGCAGCGGTGCACCGGGCGGTAACGCCTGCCCAAGATGCAGCATCGCCCCTGGCGGAAAAATCCGCTCAGCAGGCTGACCTGCTACATACCGCATTGCATAAGTTTTTTTTCGCACTGTCCCGCCTGGCTGATTTACGACTACAACTTCACCTGACTGTTATAGGGATTTTAGCGCGGGGTTTCAATTGCTGTTATTGATTGTCGGAATTCGCCTCACAGCCAGCAACGGCAACAGCCCGCCATGCGGCAGGCTGTTGTGTGGCTTATTCCATGACGGCCGCCGCGCGTGGCTTATCCAGCTGGCCGCTGAGGCGGACCAGCAGCAGAGCCGCAAACACGATGACGGCCCCCACCCATGGCGTCTGCGCCAGACCGTAATGTTCCACGATGTGACCGCCGACAGTTGAGCCCAGTGCGATGCCAATATTAAAGGCCGCGATATTCAGCCCGGACGCGACATCAACTGCGCCTGGCGCATAGTGTTCGGCCTTTTGCACCACGTAAACCTGCAGGCCCGGTACGTTAGCAAAGGCAAAGACGCCCATCACCAGCACCGTGAGCAGCGCGGGGTAATGCATGCTGGCGGTGAACTGGAATACCACTAACAGTATGGCCAGCGCGATAAAAATCAGCGTCAGCGCCGGTACCGCCCCGCGGCGATCGGCCAGCCTGCCGCCCCAGGTATTCCCGATCGCCACTGCAATACCGTACCCCAGCAGCACGCCGCTAACGGCGGTCGGCGAGAAACCGGCCAGTGACTGCATCATCGGTGCTAGGAAGGTAAAGGTGGTAAAGATGCCACCGTAGCCCAGCGCGGTAATCGCGTAAATCAGCAGCAGACGCGGATTGATCATCACCGCGGCCTGTTGTGCCAGTGAAGTGGCAGGCGGCTGTGCGATGTTACGCGGTACCAGTATCATACTGCTGACCAGTGCAATCACACCCAGCAGAGAGACCGCCAGAAAACTTTCACGCCAGCCAAAATGCTGACCAATCAGTGTGCCAAGCGGTACGCCGGTGACCAGCGCCACGGTTAAGCCGCCAAACATGATGGCTATCGCACTGGCAGCCTTCTCTTTGCTTACCAGGCTGGTCGCAATGGTTGAGCCGACGGAGAAGAAAACGCCGTGCGCCAGACCGGTCAGCAGACGCGCCATTACCAGCGTTTCATAGTTGGGTGCCAGCCAGGCCACCAGATTACCGACGGTAAACAGCGCCATCAGACCCATCAGCAACTGCTTGCGCGGCAGCTTGCCGGTTAAGGCGGTGAGCACTGGCGCGCCGACGGCCACGCCAAGCGCGTAGATGGATACCAGCATCCCGGCAGAAGGTAACGTAATGCTGAGCTGTTCAGCGATGGTCGGAATCAGCCCGACGATAACAAACTCGGTGGTTCCGATAGCGAAGGCGCTGATGGTCAGCGCCCAGAGTGCAAGTGGCATGGTTGACTCCCAATAATGTTTTGATGGGCGCCATTATCGACTCGTGCTTTAATAACAAAAAGAAGCAAAATAACAATAAACTTTTGCCTGATGAGGCATAATGAAGGCATCTTCAGAGGAGTTAAAAGTCTTTATCGCTGTGGTGGAAAGCGGCAGTTTTAGCCGTGCAGCGGAGCAGTTACAGATGGCCAATTCAGCGGTGAGCCGCACGGTGAAGAAGCTGGAGAACAAGCTTGGCGTGTCGCTGCTGACGCGTACCACCCGTCAGCTGGCGCTGACTTATGAAGGCGAACTCTATTTCCGGCGCGTGCAGAAGCTGATCCTTGAGATGGCGACAGCAGAGAATGAGCTGATTGAGCGCCAGCAGGCGCCACAGGGCGTGCTGCGCATCGACGCGGCAACACCGGTGATCCTTAACCTGCTGATGCCGATGATTAAACCCTTTCGCGAGCGCTATCCGGCGGTCACGCTATCGCTAATCTCCTCTGAAAGCTTTATCAACCTGATCGATCGTAAAGTGGATGTCGCTATTCGTGCCGGAGATTTAACCGACTCCACGCTGCGTGCCCGGCTGCTGTTCACCAGCTATCGTAAAATGGTCGCTACGCCAGGTTATCTTGCGAAATATGGCACGCCGGCGTCGGTGGAGGCGCTGGCACAGCATCAGTGCCTCGGCTTTGTCGAGACGCCTCGTCTCAATCGCTGGCCCGTGTCGGCCAATGGCAGCGATCTGTATGAAATTGACGCGGCGATGTCATCAAACAGCGGAGAGACAATCAAGCAGCTGTGCCTGAACGATCAGGGTATCGCCTGCCTGTCGGACTTTATGGTGAATGCGGAAATTGCGGCGGGCACTTTTGTTGAGGTGCTGGCGCACCAGTCGGTACCGGTTGAGATGCCTTTTAATGCGGTGTATTACAGCGATTTAGGGGTGAGCCAGCGCGTGCGGGCCTTTATTGATTTTCTCAGCGAGTGGGTCAGTGATCAGCCCTGGCGCGTGCAGGGCTGATGCATGGAAGAATTAATCCCAGTCTGGTGCCAGGCCTTCCGGGCTGACCAGACGCTGCTGGCGATCCAGCGCGGCGATCTGCGCCATGTCGTCCGCATCCAGTTTCAGATCCTGCGCCGCCATATTGCTGGCCAGGTTCTCACGCTTGGTTGAGGAGGGGATCACGGCATAACCCAGTGCCAGTGCCCACGCCAAAACAACCTGCGCGGGTGTGGCCTGATGTTTCTGCGCAATCTGCTTTATCACCTGTTCTTTTAACGCTTCGCCATATGCCAGCGTCATGTATGAAGTGATGTGAATGCCCTGCTGTTTCGCGAACTCCACGACCTGGCGATTTTGCAGGAACGGGTGCAGCTCAATCTGGTTGGTCGCAATGTTCTCTGCGCCCACAGCGGCAATGGCCTCTTTCATCAGGGCAATCGGGAAGTTAGAGATACCAATCTGACGCGTCAAACCCGCCTCTTTCGCTGCCATCAATGCCTGCATGCTCTCTTTGACCGATATCGCTGCACCCGGCGATGGCCAGTGAATCAGCGTCAAATCGACATAGTCGGTACGCAGTTTCGCCAGGCTCTGCTGCAGGCTGGGGATCAGTTTATCGGCGGCGAGATTCTCAATCCAGATTTTAGTGGTGATAAACAGCTCATCACGTGCCACGCCGCTTTCGGCAATAGCCTGACCTACGGCAGCTTCGTTTTCATAAATTTGTGCGGTATCGATAGTGCGATAACCGAGTTCCAGTGCGGTTTTCACTGAATGAATAACGACATCGTCCTGCAGACGAAATGTTCCTAAACCAAAAGCGGGGATTGTCATGTTTTCCTCATTATTGCGTTGAATGTTGCGATGAGGCGTATTGTGGCAGGATTATTGTTGCTGAAATATCCGCTTATGAGCAGAGGAATTTTGCGTTTTACTCAACAATGGCAGGTTTTTAGCGGACATGAAAAAGCCCTGACTTTACATTCAGGGCTTCTCAATTTAAGTGGCGGAACGGACGGGGCTCGAACCCGCGACCCCCTGCGTGACAGGCAGGTATTCTAACCAA
>NZ_SCKT01000010.1 GCF_014155765.1 Pantoea dispersa
AAACTTCGTAATGAATTACGTGTTCACTCAGCAAAGACTTGATATTTTTTACGTCCGGAGACGTTGATATCAATCCTGCGAGTGCCCACACAGATTGTCTGATAAATTGTTAAAGAGCAGTGCCGCGATTTCTCAAGCGGCGCGGGATGCGTATATTACGCTTTCCGCTTTCTCAGTCAAGCATTTATTTTTGCTTTTCTGAAGGTTGCCGTTAAGGGCCACCTCACTAACAGGGCGCTTCGTAAGCCGTTGTGCCGTGTCAGTGGAGGCGCATTATAGGGAGTTCTTTCGGGCTGACAAGGGCTAAATGCAAATTAATTTTCGAGTGCTGTTTTTTTCGGCGAAAGCCCGTCAAATCGCCAGTTTTTCCAGCAGCGGGAAGCCATAACGCTGCAAAACCGGTGATAATTGCACCACTTCGTCATCCATACGCGTACAAAATGCCACATTCTGTCCGCTGGAACGCGCCTGAGGCGCTTCGTGCTCTAACAACCAAGCAGTGCGCCGTGCAATGGCTGCGCCCGAATCCACCAGCCGGGTGCCATCAGGCAACACCTGCTGCAGCTCTTCACGTAACAGCGGGAAATGGGTACAACCCAGCACCACGGTATCCGGCGGCTCTTTCATACGCAGCCACGGTTGTACTGCGCGACGCACATCGTCCAGCGACACCGTTTCTCCGTGCAGTTTGGCTTCCGCCAGTTCGACCAGTTCCGCCGAGCCCAGCATTTCGATTTTACATTCGCGCGCAAACTGCGCCACCAGCTCATGGGTGTAAGGCCGTTTCACCGTGCCGCGCGTGGCCAGCAGGCCGACCACGCCGTTACGCGTCAGACGGGCCGCCGGTTTAATCGCCGGCACGACGCCAACGACCGGGAACTCAAAGCGCTGACGCAACGCTGGCAGCGATACAGTACTGGCGGAGTTACAGGCGATGACCACTAATGACAGCGGCACGCGCTGTACGATAGCCTCCACCACCGCTACGACCCGCTCAACAATGTACTCTTCGCTTTTTTCACCGTAAGGGAAGCCGGCATTATCGAAGGCATAGAGATAGTGCAGGCCCGGCAGCAGTTGCCGGACCTCATCATAGACGGAGAGCCCACCGACGCCGGAGTCAAACACCAGCACGGTGGGGCGCAGATCAGAAGCTGTAGCTGGCGCTGAGATAGTACTCCGTTCCTGGAGTTTGATAGCCATACACTGTCTCGTAGTCTTTATCGAACAGGTTGGCAATTCTACCACGAACGGTGAGCTGTGATGTGACCGGATACGAAACTGCCAGATCCCATAAACTTACACCGCCCAGTTTGACGCGCTGCGGGGTAAAGGCGTGGTTGTAATCCGTATCATAGCGATCGCCGAGATAATGATAGGTCAGTGACCAGTCAAACTCATAAATCGTCCAGTCGAGTTGGTATTTCACCTGCTGCTTCGCACGGCGCACCAGCGGTTGATCGGTTTCAGCATCGCGCGCATCGACATAGTCGTAAGAAATCTGATGGCTAAGCGGACCGGTATCGAACGACGCCGTGGCTTCTACGCCCTTAATGCGCGCTTTATCGATGTTGTAATAGATATAGGTGGTGGGATCGCTATCAATCAGATTATCGATATCGTTACGATAACCGGATACGCGCCAGTTTACCGGCCCGGTCAGGCCAGAGAAGCCCGCTTCCCACTGTTTACTCTCTTCCGGCTTCAGGTCGCTGTTGCCATAAGAACCATACAACTGGCCGAGACGAGGCGCTTTATACGCCGTCGCGTAATTGGCAAACACGCTATAGCCATCAACAAACGCCCATGACGCCCCGCCCTGCCAGGTGCCGTGCCAGCCAAACTGGCTGTTGTCGTCACCGCGTACCGCGCCTTCCAGCGTTACGCTGCCCAGTTGCTGCTGGGTGGTGGCATAAATGCCGGTGTTACGCAGCTCAGTACTGTCAGCCACGTAAGCGGTGCCGGGTTCCGTGGTCTGTTTCTGCCAGTCCACGCCCGCGCTTACGCTGCCCTGCGCCACCTGCAACGTATTGCCCCACTGCACATTGTACTGCTTGCTGTCATCCAGTGTGGTCGACGGGCCGTAGCGGCCTGTACGCGGATCATAATTATAGTCTTTGCTGCGGCTGTAGCTGGCGATCAGCTGCGTCGAATAAATGTCGTTGCTGTAACGCAGGCCGCTGTCCCAGGTCTGGCTGTAGAGCTGACGGGTATCGTTTAATCCGTTGATGTTGAAACTGTTATCGTAGCTGTAGGTGCCGTCGTAGGCCGTGCGGTTGTCAAAACCGTAGCCACGGACAAAGCCGCTCAGCCCGTCACTGAACTGGTGCTCCAGCGCGCCATACAGCGTCTTATTCATGAAGCCATCGCGATCTTTCTGCGCCGGATCGCCATACACATCCGGCAGGTTTGCCACCACATCATAGCCGCGCGTGTAGGTGTAGTTGCCCGCCATGGTCAGCTTCGTGGCTGCCCCCAGCTGCTGCTGGGTAGAACCTTCATAGTTTTGATAGCCTTTCGAGCCCACGCCCGCGCTCAGCGTCGTGCCCGGCTTATCACGACCGGTGATGATGTTCACCACGCCGCCAATTGCATCGGAGCCATACACCGCCGAGCGCGCACCGCGCACATATTCGATGCGCTGGACCAGAGAAAGCGGAATCTGGCTTAAATCGGACGATCCGGACACACCCGCCTGGTTTAGCCGGATACCGTCGATGAGTATAAGTACGTGGCTGGAGTTGGTACCGCGCACAAACAGCGAGCTCAACTGGCCGAGGCCACCGTTCTGCGCGATGTCCACGCCAGGCAGGCGACGCATGACGTCCGTCAGGCTTTTCGCCTGCCAGCGATCGATATCGTCGCGGGTCACGACTGTCGTCGGCGCGAGAACGGAGGAAACCGGCTGCAAAAACCGGTTAGCGGTAACGATTTGCGTATCATCATTCTGCTGCGCGTAGCCAGATTGCGCCCAGAGTGACAACGCCGTTGCACTAAAGGCAAACAGCGAAGCGTGTGTTGTTTTCATTGTTATAGCATCCAAAAGACGAAGCAGGATGCCGCAGGTCCGGGATCGATAGCACGCGATGATCTCAGAAGTTGCGACGTCACACCGGCAGGTCTTCGGGCTGGGAATCATAAGTGGTGAAGACTTCCCATCCGCCAGGACAGTGTCTGCAATTGCGATCACCACGACATTCTTTTACCGCTGCGCGTCAGCTCCAGATTCACACTGGATTCCCTTTTAACTCAAGGAGGCCGGCAGCCGCAGTCTACGTTTAAGAAGGCCGGAAATCCAGACTGCCAGCCTTCCTGCACTGTCCGGGACTGGACATCAGCAGGTGAATGCCTACAATCGCCCGGCAGGCAGGCTTAACACCAGGATTGAAGATGACACCCGAACAACTCCCGATAGAACAATACGACGCGCAACTGGCGGAAAAAGTCAGCCGCTTACAGGCGATGATGGCCCCCTACGCAGCGCCCGACGTGGAGGTGTTCCGCTCGCCGGTCAGCCACTATCGTATGCGCGCCGAATTCCGCATCTGGCACGACGGTGACGATCTTTATCACATCATCTTCGATCAAGAGACCAAACAGCGTATCCGCGTCGATCAGTTTCCGGCGGCCAGCCAGTTGATCAATACGCTGATGCCAAAGTTGATCGCCGCGATCCGCGATAATCGTGCGCTGCGTTTCAAACTGTTCCAGATCGATTATCTCTCCACCCTCAGCAACCAGATCGTGATCTCGCTGCTGTATCACCGCAAGCTGGAAGCCGACTGGACCGAAGCCGCGACTGCGCTGCGCGATAGTCTGCGTGCAGAAGGGTTTGATGTGCAGCTGATTGGCCGTGCCACGAAAACCAAAATCTGCCTCGATCGCGATTACGTCGATGAGCGCCTGCCGGTAGCCGGCCAGGAGATGATCTATCGTCAGGTGGAGAACAGCTTCACTCAGCCGAATGCGGCGATGAATATTCAGATGCTGGAGTGGGCGCTGGACGTGACGCAAGATTCGCGCGGCGATCTGCTGGAGCTGTACTGTGGTAATGGCAATTTTTCGCTGGCGCTGGCGCGTAACTTCCGCCGCGTACTGGCGACGGAAATCGCCAAACCGTCGGTGGCTTCGGCGCAGTACAACATCGCGGCCAACCACATCGACAACGTGCAAATTATTCGTATGGCAGCCGAAGAGTTTACCCAGGCGATGAACGGCGTGCGCAGCTTTAACCGTCTGGAAGGCATCGATCTCAATAGCTATCAGTGCGAGACCATCTTTGTCGATCCGCCGCGCAGCGGGCTGGATGACGAGACGGTGAAGATGGTACAGGCCTATCCGCGTATTATCTATATTTCCTGTAATCCGCAGACGCTGTGCGACAACCTCAGCGTACTGAGTGCCACGCATAACATCACGCGGCTGGCGCTGTTTGACCAGTTCCCTTACACCCACCATATGGAATGCGGTGTGTTACTGACGCGAAAAGCCTAAAAAAACGGGAACCCTGCGGTTCCCGTGATTGTTTTCAGTGCTTGTTCTTGCTGCGGCGGAAGCGCATGGCGATCCAGAACACCAGCGCCACCATCAGAATGGTCGGGATGAAGTTAGACCCGATATCCGGATATTCGGCACGCACCAGCGCGCTGTACACCAGGATCCCCAGCAGAAAAAATGCCGCCGCCAGCGAAGGCATGCCGTCCGGCATATTGCGGTTGAGATAGCGCTGATGCAGACACCACGCGGCAAGGCCAAGGGCGATCAGCGGGAAAATCGAAAAGGGAACAAAGGTGCTGAACAGCACCGAAAAGGAGCCGTTGATAGCTAAACCGGTGATAAAAGCCAGTAACAGCGTTCCTTTATCGCGAGGGTTTTGCTCAATCATTTCATTATCCTTATCACATTACTCTTCGGGGGTTTCCAGGGTAACCGCCAGGCGCTCTTGCTCCCGGCGATACCAGTAATACGCGCCTTTGGCGATCATTCGCAGCTGCAGCACCAGACGCTCTTCCAGTTTGCGCCGCTGTTCGATATCCACATCCAGCGCTTCCGCGCCGGCGCTGAACACAATCGTCACCATCGCTTCCGCCTGCGCTTCGGTAAAGCTGCGCGGCATGCGGTTTTCCAGCTCAAGGTAGTCGGCCAGTTCAGCGATAAAGTGCTGAATCTCCCGCGCGACCGCCGCACGAAAAGCCGCTGAGGTGCCGGAGCGCTCGCGTAGTAAGAGACGAAAAGCGTTGGGATTGTTCCCGATGAACTCCATAAACGTGGCGACCGAGGTTTTAATGATGCTGCCGCCTTTGGCAATGCGCTGGCGCGCCTGGCGCATCAGCTGGCGCAGCATCAGGCCACTTTCATCGACCATCGTCAGGCCGAGCTCATCCACATCGCGAAAGTGACGGTAAAACGAGGTCGGTGCAATGCCGGCTTCGCGCGCCACTTCGCGTAAACTCAGGCTGGCAAAACTCCTTTCTGCACTTAACTGACTGAATGCCGCTTCAATCAGTGAACGTCGTGTACGTTCTTTTTGTTGCGCTCGAACGCCCATTTTCCCGGCCTTGTGAGTAATCAGGCAGGCACTATAACAAACTTTTCAGCGTACAGCGGCGCAAAGTTTGTGACCGCCTGTTAACCTCACTGATTGTCAAACTTTGCCAATTTACGCTGTTAGAATTCAGATGTGCGCGGCGAGATGTTAGAATCTCGTTGTAAAAATGTATAGAAACATAGGACGTACTGGTATGCAAAAGTCTTACGATTACGATGCCATTGTGATTGGCTCCGGTCCGGGCGGCGAAGGTGCGGCGATGGGGCTGGTGAAGCAGGGAGCGCGCATTGCAGTGATCGAACGCTACCACAACATCGGCGGCGGTTGTACTCACTGGGGAACCATCCCTTCCAAAGCTCTGCGTCACGCTGTCAGCCGTATCATCGAGTTCAATCAAAACCCTCTTTATAGCGATCACACCCGACTCCTGCGCTCCTCGTTCGCCGACATTCTGAATCATACTGAGAACGTCATCAGCCAGCAGACTGCCATGCGTCAGGGCTTTTACGAGCGTAACCGCTGTGAGCTTTATCAGGGCGACGCCCATTTTGTTGATGCCAACACCATCGAAGTGGAACAGCCAGACGGCACGCGCGAGCGCTTAACCGCAGAGAAGTTTGTCATCGCCTGTGGTTCCCGCCCGTATCACCCGGCGGACGTCGATTTTACCCACCCGCGCATTTACGACTCCGACTCCATCCTCAACCTGCATCATGAACCCGGCCACGTCATCATTTATGGTGCGGGCGTGATTGGCTGTGAATACGCGTCGATTTTCCGCGGTCTTAACGTCAAGGTTGACCTGATCAACACCCGCGATCGCCTGCTGGCGTTCCTCGATCAGGAGATGTCTGATTCGCTCTCTTATCACTTCTGGAACAGCGGCGTGGTGATTCGTCACAACGAAGAGTTTGAGAAGATTGAAGGTGTCAGCGATGGCGTCATCATGCACCTCAAGTCCGGCAAAAAGGTCAAAGCCGATTGCCTGCTGTACGCTAACGGCCGTACCGGTAATACCGATTCACTGGCGCTGGAAAACGTCGGGCTGGAAGCCGATGGCCGTGGACTGCTGAAAGTGAACAGCATGTATCAGACCGCACAGCCGCATATCTATGCGGTGGGCGACGTGATTGGCTACCCGAGCCTGGCCTCTGCCGCTTACGATCAGGGCCGCATTGCCGCGCAGGCGATCATCAAAGGGGAAGCCACCGCACACCTGATTGAAGATATCCCGACCGGGATTTACACCATTCCGGAAATCAGCTCCGTCGGCAAAACCGAACAGCAGCTGACGGCGATGAAAGTGCCGTATGAAGTGGGCCGTGCACAGTTTAAGCATCTGGCGCGCGCGCAGATTGTCGGCATGCACGTCGGCAGCCTGAAGATCCTGTTCCACCGCGAAACCAAAGAGATTCTGGGTATTCACTGCTTTGGCGAGCGTGCGGCGGAGATCATTCACATCGGCCAGGCCATCATGGAGCAGAAGAACGGCGGTAACACGATTGAGTATTTCGTGAACACCACCTTCAACTACCCCACCATGGCCGAAGCCTACCGCGTGGCGGCGTTAAACGGCTTAAACCGCCTGTTTTAACGAACGGTCCAGGTAACCCTGCATGTGGGTTTTAATTGCTTCTGCCAGCTGCTCATAGCGGCTGCGCAGAGGCGATCCCGGACGATACACCAGCGCGATGGTGCGCTGCGGCACCGGTTTGTAACACGGCAGATAGCACACGCCATCACGTACGCGCTCATTCGGCACCGCTAGCGACGGCAGCAAAGTAATACCGCTGCCGGCTGCTACCATGTTGCGCAGCGTTTCCAGACTGGTCGCGCGGAAATGGGTATCTTCATCAGCGCCGGCTTCGAAGCAGAAGCCCATCGCCTGATCGCGCAGACAGTGACCATCTTCCAGCATCAGCAGTTTCTCACCGGCCAAATCCGACATCGGCACGCGATCGCGATCGTGCCACGGGTGATCCTGGTAGATCGCCAGCTTCATCGGCTCATCAAACAGCGGCACTTCAATAAAAGCTTCGCTCTCTTTTACCAGCGCCAGAATCGCGCAGTCGAGCTTACCGCTGTCGAGCTGCGCCAGCAGCTGCTGCGTTTGCGCCTCGTGCAGATACATCTCGAGTTTCGGGAAGGTCTGATGCAGCATCGGAATAATATGCGGCAGCAGATAGGGACCGGTGGTCGGAATCAGACCAATGTGCAGCGGCCCGGACATGGTTTCGCCCTGCTGGCTGGCCATCTCCTTCAGTACCTTCACTTCACGCAGCACGGTTCGCGCCTGATCCACCAGCAGCAGTCCAGCCTGAGTAAACAGCACCTTACGGCTGGTCCGTTCCAGCAGCATCACACCCAGTTCATCTTCCAGCTTGCGAATCTGCCCGCTCAGGGTCGGCTGGCTGACATGACAGGCATCAGCGGCACGACGAAAGTGGCGATGTTCCGCCAGCGAAACCAGATATTCCAGATCACGAATGTTCATTGATAGCCTCCAAACCACGATAGCCCGTGGCGATAGATAGAATAGCAATGAACGATTAGCCCTATCAAGCGGTGAACAGGAATAATACCGGCCATCTGATTAAGACCACAGATTGTTAAAGCGGCTAACGCAGACACGCAACAACAACAATCTGGAGCAGCACCTGCAACCTGCTCACGAAATCACTGAGTTGGCCGGGAGTGCCAGCCCTTTGATGATGTGCCTATAACTATATGTAATTCCGAAGCTAGAGGTTGGCGGGCTACTTAAAGCCCGCTTTTTTTTTGCCTCTGCATCACAGTGGCACATCACCCAGCAACTGCTGCAAATCCTGCTCCGTTAGCACCAGGGAGTGGCCGACGATACCGGACTGCGTCAGCTCCTGCTGCAGATCGTCATTATTCAGCACCAGCTCATACTGCTGCGTGGCCGGGTTAAGCTCCGCGTCCTGGAACAGGTTAACCGGCACGCTGGCCAGCAGGTCGTGCAGATGCAGGCCGCTGAGTGCCTCCGGCCGGGCCACATCTCCCGTAATATCATCCGCAACGATCAGGCTGACCGGCGCACTGACATTCCCTGCGCCGCATGTCACCACGATCTGATGCTCGCCAGCGGCCAGCGCATGAGACGGCGTAAAGGTCCATTTGTGATCGCTATCGACCAGCGTGCTGCCGAGCGGCTCATCGTTATCAAACAGCTCAACCCGGCTGCCGGGCTGGCCTTTACCGGAAAAGGTCGGCTGGGTTTGCGTGGTGCTCTCTTCCGGCCAGATAAACTGCGTGCCGCTGTGCATGGCGGTTAGCGTGACCGGCACAAAACCGGCGTCTTCGACGATCAGCGTGAAAGGCGCGCTGGCGCTCTGCGGCATTGCCGCCACCTGTGCCACGAACTGATGACTCCCGCCCGCCAGCGCGGCAGGCAGCGTAAAACTGAAGTAGCCGGTCTGAGCATCGCTGAGCGTGCTGCCCACTAACTCGCCGTGATGGTAACACTCAAGCGTGACGCCACGGCCGGCATAGCCGTTCAGCGCAGGGCGCGTATCGCGGGTGATTTCGCCATCGACAATAAAACCGCCGTCATTCACCGAGGCGGAATCGAAGGTGACAGGAACCTGGTTTTCAACGGCCGGCTCCAGAGGAAAGAAAGGGTAGCCAAAGCGTGAAGTGCTCATTTATGTTCTCCAAATTAACTGCGAGCACACTTTAAGAACTCTTCACGCCAGGCCGATCAAGAATTGTCTCTTTTTTACGAAAGAAATTTCCTGGCGCGCATTACGCCAGGTTTAAGCGCTGCTTCGCTTCGCCGATCGCCAGCGCCACCTGCTGTGGTGCCACGCCGCCGCGCGCGTTACGCTTATCGAGACAAGACTGCAGCGACAGCACCGGATAAACATCTTCCCCGATCGCCGCGCTAAACTGCTTAAGCTGCGCCAGACTTAATGCTTCCAGCGCGACGCCTTGTTTGATCGCTTCCACCACGGTTTCGCCGACAATGTGGTGCGCTTCGCGGAACGGCACGCCTTTGGCTACCAGATAATCGGCCAGTTCGGTCGAGTTAGCGTAACCCTGCTCGGCGGCTTCCTGACAGCGCGGACGCTTCACCTGAATGCCGTCCAGCACCAGCGCTGACATATGCAGGCAGTCAAGCCAGGTATCGAGCGCATCGAACAGCCCTTCTTTGTCTTCCTGCATATCTTTGTTGTACGCCAGCGGCAGCCCTTTCAGCGTCATCATCATGCCGGTCAGTGCGCCCTGCACGCGACCGCACTTGCCGCGGATCAGCTCCAGCGCGTCCGGATTTTTCTTCTGCGGCATCAGCGATGAGCCCGACGTCACTTTATCGGACAGCTCAATAAAGCCGGCTTCACCGGTGTTGAAGAAGATCATGTCTTCAGCGAAGCGCGACAGGTGCACCATGCCAATAGAGGCATCAGACAGCAGCTCCAGCACGTGATCGCGGTCGGACACGGTATCCAGGCTGTTACGCGTGGCAGAGGCGAAGCCGAGCCAGCCGGCCAGCTGCTCACGGTCAATCTCATAAGCAGTACCGGCCAGCGCGCCGCAGCCCAGCGGGCTGACATCCAGCCGCTTCAGCGTATCCTGCAGACGGCTCTCGTCGCGCGCCAGCATCTCAACGTAGGCCAGACACCAGTGGGCAAACGTCACCGGCTGCGCCCGCTGCAGGTGGGTGTAGCCCGGCATCACGGCATCCTGATTGGCCTCAGCCGTGGCCACCAGCGCTGACTGCAGCTCGCGCGTGGCTTCCAGCAGCAGTGCCACCTGCGTTTTACACCACAGTTTGAGATCGGTCGCCACCTGGTCGTTACGGCTGCGCCCGGTGTGCAGCTTTTTGCCCAGCGCGCCGACTTTGTCGATCAGCTTGCCTTCCACCCAGCTGTGAATATCCTCGGCATCGCTCTGCAGAATCTGCTGCGGGTTGGCGCGAACCTCTTCCAGCAGCGCATTCAGCGCGGCTTCCAGCTGCTGCTGCTCTTCACTGCTCAGCACGTTTACCGTTACCAGCGCTTTTGACCAGGCCACCGAACCGATGATGTCCTGCTCCGCCAGGCGGTAGTCAAACCGCAGTGAGTCGTTGAACTGTTTAAACCGTTGATCTGCCGCCTGCGAAAAACGTCCGCCCCAAAGTGCCATCTGCTTGCTCCTGAATCTGTTAAACAAAGGGCGGCCCGAAGCCGCCCCTGCAAAATATGTCGCCTGCCGCGGTGTTACTTCTTCTGCTCGTTCAGCGCGCGAATGCGTGAAGAGAGCGAGAACAGACGGATAAAGCCGCCCGCGTGACGGTGATCGTACACTTCGTCTTCGCCGAAGGTGGCAAACTCTTCTGAGTACAGGCTGTTCGCCGATTTTTTCTGGATCGCCGTGGCCTGGCCTTTATACAGCTGCAGTACCACTTCACCGTTCACCAGCTCTGCCAGCGATGCGGCAGCGGCCTGGATTGACTGACGCAGCGGTGCGAACCAGCGGCCGTCATACACCACGTAAGACATCTCCTGACCCAGCTGTTCACGCCATTTGAAGCTGTCGCGATCCAGTACCAGCTGCTCAACCGCACGCAGCGCGTTGACCATGATGGTGCCGCCCGGGGTTTCGTAGCAGCCGCGTGATTTGATGCCCACCAGACGGTTTTCCACGATATCAATCCGGCCCACGCCGTGTTTCGCTCCCAGCGCATTGAGTTTTTCCAGACACTGGAACGGGCTCAGTTTCTCACCGTTCACCGCCACAACCTGGCCTTTTTCCACGCTGACGGTGACGTTTTCTGGCTGATCCGGCGCTTCCAGCGGATCGACGGTCCACACCCAGCAATCTTTGTTTGGCGCGTTCCACGGGCTCTCCAGCACGCCACCTTCGGTCGAGATGTGCCAGGCGTTCTCATCACGGCTGTAGATTTTTTCCAGCGACGCGGTGGTCGGGATATTGCGCTCTTTCAGGTAATCCAGCAGCGCTTCACGCGAACGCAGGTTCCACTCACGCCATGGCGCCACCACTTTAAGCTGCGGTGCCAGCGCGGTATAGGTGGTTTCGAAACGCACCTGATCGTTGCCTTTACCGGTTGCGCCGTGGCACAGCGCATCTGCGCCCACTTTCAGCGCCAGCTCAACCTGCGCTTTGGCGATGATAGGACGCGCCATTGAGGTGCCCAGCAGATAGGTGCCTTCGTACAGCGCACCGGTCTGCAGCACCGGGTAAACGTATTCGCTGATAAACTCTTCACGCAGATCGACCACGTGGCACTCAGACGCGCCCGACTGCAGCGCTTTCTTCTCTACACCTTCCAGATCGGCCGGATCCTGACCAATGTTGGCCACGAAAGCCACCACTTCACAACCACCGTAGTTCTCTTTCAGCCAGGGAATGATGGCCGAGGTATCCAGACCGCCCGAGTAAGCCAGAACGATTTTTTTGATGTTTTGCGTGCTCATGTCGTAATCCTTGATTATGCGAGAATCCGGGTGCCAATCGACACGCCGTTGAAAAGGGTTGGCAGCTGTTCAGCATGACGCCAGCTGGCGATATCCACCGGGCGGCCCAGCGTACGCGCCGCGTCGAGCGCCGCATGCACTTTCACAATCATGCCATCGGTAATAATGCCCTGGGCAATCAGCTGCTCGGCTTTGGCTGCAGTCATCTCGGCGATGCGCTGACCTTTGCCGTCGAGAATACCGCTGACGTCCGACAGCAGCACCAGATCGGCACCGATTGTCGCCGCCAGCGCGGTCGCGGCCTGGTCGGCGTTGACGTTCATCAGTTCGCCGCCGTCGGTAATGCCAATCGAGCTGATCACCGGCATATAGCCTGCATCCAGCAGCGTATTGATCAGCTGCGAATTACCCGGCGTGGCGTTGCCGACATGCCCCAGCTCCTCATCGAACTGTGCCACGTTCACCAGGCCGGCATCGCCGAGGCATAAACCCACTGCGCCAATGCCGTACTTCTTCGCCCATGCCAGCAGCGTTTTGTTGGCGGTGCCGGCCAGCGCACCGGTAATAATGTCGATCTGATCGGCTGGCGTCACGCGCAAACCGTTCTTCTTTTTCACCGGCAGCGCCAGTTTCTTCATCAGCTCGTCCACCAGGCAGCCACCGCCGTGGACGATGATCAGCGGACGCTGATACTGCGTGCGGTACGCCAGCAGGGCATCAAACAGACGCGCCAGCGCTTCTTCGCTATCCAGCAGTACGCCGCCCAGCTTAATGATCAGAGGATTGCTCATGGTCAGGTTATCCGTCCGTTAAATCAGAGACAGCGTTTCGGGGAAGCCGAAACGAATATTGAGACACTGCACCGCCTGTGAGGAGGCACCTTTCAGCAGGTTGTCTTCCGCTGCGACAACAATCAGGTGCTCGCCCTGCACGGCAAAGCCGATATCGCAGAACGGCAGGCCAACCACCCCTTTCAGCGCCGGTACGCCTTTGTCGTACAGCCGCACCAGCGGTTTGTCGTGGTAAGCGCTGTGGAACGCCGCCGCCACATCCTGCTGGCTCACGCCGGCGTTCAGACGACAGGTGATGGTTTCCAGAATGCCGCGCGGGAAATTACCGAGATGCGGCGTGAAGATCACCGGCGTGCCGAGATGGGCCACAATCTCCGGATGGTGACGGTGATTGAAAAGGCCGTACGGCTGCAGGCTGACTTCACAGAAGCTGGTGGTGACGCTGGCTTTACGCCCGGCACCGCTGACGCCACTGGTGGCATTGATGACCGGCCACTGAGCCGGATTAAGCAGGCCAGCCTTAATCAGCGGCTTAAGCGCCAGCTGCGCGGCGGTCGGATAGCAACCCGGCACCGCCACCAGCTGCGCGTCTTTAATCTGCGCGTGGTTCCATTCGGCCAGGCCGTAAACGGCTTTGTCGAGCCACGCCTGGTGCTGATGGCTGAAACCGTAATACTGTTGATAAAAGCCGTCGTCGTTAACGCGGAACGCACCTGAGAGGTCGAACACCACGCAGCCGGCTTTCAGGAATTCCGGGGCCAGATCGTGGCTGACTTCGTGTGCGGTGGCGAGGAACACCACATCGACCTTGCCGGCCCACTCTGCGGCATCACCCAGCGGCTGCAATGGCAAATCGACCCTGCCTTTCAGCTGCGGATGGAGATCGGAGAGTAACTTTCCGGCATCCGGGCTTTGCGCTGAAACCGCCAAAGCGGTTATGTTCATATGCGGGTGGCGATTCAGGTAGGTGGCAAGCTCTACGCCAGCATAACCACTGGCACCAACGATCAGCGTATTCAACATCAGGCTGTATACCTTATTACAGTCACACGTATCGGGTCGCGGCATTGCCCCGTTGCCCACGATGCCGTTTGCAGCTTTTTTCAGTTCACATGCAGACGACGTTAATGTATTTTTATTCACTATTAATGCATTAATATTGATACATCCTAACCCAGGGACCGTCAACAGTGAAGACAAAAATTCCACCTTTTATCGAACTCTACCGCCAGCTGATTGCAACACCGTCGATCAGCGCCACCGACAGCGCGCTGGATCAGAGCAATGAAACTTTAATCAATTTGCTGGCGGGCTGGTTCCGCGATCTCGGCTTCAGCGTGGAAGTCCAGCCGGTGCCGGGTACGCGCCATAAATTCAACCTGCTGGCGCGCAGCGGCAGCGGCGCAGGTGGCCTGCTGCTGGCGGGCCATACCGACACCGTGCCGTACGACGATGGCCGCTGGACGCGCGATCCCTTCACCCTGACCGAACACGACAACAAGCTGTACGGCTTAGGCACCGCCGACATGAAAGGCTTCTTTGCCTTTATTCTTGATGCGCTGCGTGACGTTGACGTGACGAAGCTCAGCAAACCGCTGTACATCCTCGCCACCGCCGATGAAGAGACCACGATGGCCGGCGCGAAATACTTTTCTGAATCGACCCAGCTGCGGCCGGACTGCGCCATCATCGGCGAACCGACGTCGCTGAAACCGGTGCGCGCCCACAAAGGCCACCTGTCGCACGCCATCCGCATTCAGGGTCAGTCCGGTCATTCCAGCGATCCGGCGCGCGGCGTGAACGCGATCGAGCTGATGCATGAATCCATTACTCAGCTGATGCAGCTGCGTAATACGCTGAAAGAGCGCTATCACCATGACGGCTTCGCCATTCCATATCCGACCATGAACTTTGGCCATATCCATGGCGGCGACGCGGCGAACCGCATCTGCGCCTGCTGTGAGCTGCATATGGATATTCGTCCGCTGCCGGGACTGACGCTGAGCGATCTCGACGGTTTACTCAATGAAGCGCTGGCACCGGTGAGCGCGCGCTGGCCAGGCCGTCTGACTGTGGGTGAGCTGCATCCGCCGATTCCCGGTTACGAATGCCCGGCCGATCATGAACTGGTCAAAGTGGTGGAGAAGCTGCTGGGGGTGCCGACAGAAGTGGTGAATTACTGCACCGAAGCGCCGTTTATTCAGCAGTTGTGCCCGACGCTGGTGTTAGGGCCTGGATCCATCAATCAGGCGCATCAGCCAGACGAGTTTATTGATACCGCATTTATTAAGCCGACTCATGCGCTTATCACTCAGGTTGTGCAGCATTTTTGCCATTGATGATTAAAAGATGGGGCATTTCACTGCGAAATCAGCAAATTGCCCCGTCATTATCCGGGATTTGATAATAAGAATAACTTATCCCACCTCCTGTCAATTAAATTCGATGAATTTCCGATAGTTAGCAGCACGATACCGGCAATTTAAGTCAATTGACGAACAGGAAGAACCGTGGCTAGATAAAAGACGATGTTATGCCCGTTGGGTATAGAGGTTTTATATTTAAGACGATAAGGGTGTCAGGGTCACATGAACGAACAATATTCCGCAATGCGAAGTAATGTCAGTATGCTCGGCAAACTGCTCGGGGATACGATAAAGGATGCACTGGGAGAGAACATCCTCGATCGGGTGGAGACCATCCGCAAGCTCTCTAAGTCATCCCGTGCAGGAAATGACACTCATCGTAAGGAACTGCTCTCCACGCTGCAAAACCTGTCTAACGACGAGCTGTTGCCGGTGGCACGCGCGTTCAGCCAGTTCCTTAACCTCACCAACGTGGCAGAGCAGTATCAAACCATTTCGCGCAGCGGCGACGGCGCTAACCATCCGGAGCTGCTGAAAAAGACCTTCGAGCGCCTGAAGCAGCAGAGCGATCTCAGCGAGCCGGCCATCCGCCAGGCGATTGAGGAGCTGTCGCTGGAGCTGGTGCTCACCGCTCACCCGACCGAAATTACCCGCCGCACGCTGATCCACAAGCTGGGCGAAGTGAACAGCTGTCTGCAGCAGCTCGACCACAGTGACATCACCGACTACGAACGCAACCAGGTTATGCGCCGTCTGCGTCAGCTGGTAGCGCAGGCGTGGCACACCGATGAGATCCGTAAATATCGCCCGACGCCGGTAGATGAAGCCAAATGGGGCTTCGCGGTGGTGGAGAACAGCCTGTGGGAAGGCGTGCCGGCGTTTCTGCGCGAGCTAAACCAGCAGGTGGAAGAGAGCTTCGGCATCCAGCTGCCGGTGGATTTTGTGCCAATCAAATTTACCTCGTGGATGGGCGGCGACCGTGACGGTAACCCGAACGTCACCGCACCGATTACCCGCCACGTGATGCAGCTAAGCCGCTGGAAAGCCGCCGACCTGTTCCTGCGCGACATCGGCGTGCTGGTGTCCGAGCTGTCGATGTCCGAGTGCAGCGACGAAGTGCGCGAACTGTGTGGCGATGCGGAGGCGCTGGAGCCGTATCGTGTGATTCTGAAGCGTATCCGCAGCCAGCTGATGAGCACCCAGAGCTATCTGGAGCGCCGTCTGAAGGGTGAGCGCCTGCCGCGTCCGGCCGATCTGCTGGTTTCAAACGATCAGCTGTGGCAGCCACTGTTTGCTATTTACCAGTCGCTGCAGCAGTGCGGCATGGGCATTATCGCCAACGGCCAGCTGCTGGATACGCTGCGCCGCGTGAAGTGCTTCGGCGTGCCGCTGGTGCGCATCGATATCCGTCAGGAGAGCACCCGCCACACCGAAGCGATTGCCGAAGTGACGCGCTATCTCGGACTGGGCGACTATGAAAGCTGGTCAGAAGCCGATAAGCAGGCGTTCCTGATCCGTGAACTGAATTCCAAGCGGCCGCTGCTGCCGCGGCAGTGGGAGCCCAGCGACAACACGCGTGAAGTGCTGGATACCTGCAAAGTGGCGGCAGAAGCGCCGCAGGGCTCGATTGCCGCCTATGTGATTTCGATGGCCAAAACGCCGTCTGACGTGCTGGCGGTGCACCTGCTGCTGAAAGAGGCCGGCATCCCTTACGCAATGCCGGTGGCGCCGCTGTTTGAAACCCTCGACGACCTCAACAACGCCAATGACGTGATGAGCCAGCTGCTGAATATCGACTGGTATCGCGGCTTCATCAACGGCAAGCAGATGGTGATGATCGGCTATTCCGACTCGGCAAAAGATGCCGGCGTGATGGCAGCCAGCTGGGCGCAGTATCAGGCCCAGGATGCGCTAATTAAAACCTGCGATAAAGCCGGCATTACCCTGACGCTGTTCCACGGACGCGGCGGTTCGATTGGCCGCGGTGGCGCACCGGCGCATGCAGCCCTGCTGTCACAGCCGCCGGGCAGCCTGAAAGGCGGCCTGCGCGTGACCGAACAGGGCGAAATGATCCGCTTCAAATATGGCCTGCCGGAAGTCACCATCGCCAGCCTGTCGCTTTACACCGGGGCGATTCTGGAAGCCAACCTGCTGCCACCGCCAGAACCAAAACGCGAATGGCAGGAGATCATGAACGGCCTGTCAGCCTATTCGTGCGCCATGTACCGCGGCTACGTGCGTGAAAATCCGGATTTCGTTCCCTACTTCCGCTCGGCGACGCCAGAGCAGGAGCTGGGCAAACTGCCGCTCGGATCGCGCCCGGCGAAACGGCGTCCGACCGGCGGCGTTGAGTCGCTGCGCGCCATTCCGTGGATCTTCGCCTGGACGCAGAACCGCCTGATGCTGCCCGCGTGGCTGGGTGCCGGCGCGGCGCTGCAGAAAGCGATGGACGAAGGCCATCAGGATCAGCTGGAAACCATGTGCAGCGAATGGCCGTTCTTCGCCACGCGCCTCGGCATGCTGGAGATGGTGTTCTCGAAGGCTGACCTGTGGCTGGCGGAGTATTACGATCAGCGTCTGGTGGATAAATCGCTGTGGCCGCTCGGCAAACAGCTGCGCGATCAGCTCGATGCCGACATCAAAGCGGTGCTGACCATCGCGAATGATGCGCATCTGATGGCGGACCAGCCGTGGATCGCCGAGTCCATCGCGCTGCGTAACGTCTACACCGATCCGCTCAACGTGCTGCAGGCGGAACTGCTGCAGCGTGCGCGTGCGCAGGAAGAGCGCGGCGATGAACCTGATGCGCGCGTAGAACAGGCGCTGATGGTCACTATCGCCGGCGTCGCGGCCGGCATGCGTAACACCGGCTAACGGCTGGCGGCGCATCACGCATCACAGCAAGAAGGGGGCCCTGAGGCCCCCTTCTCTTTTTTATCCTTTCACGCTTATGCCGCCAGCGTCGGGCGAACACCCAGCGTGTGGCAGATGGCGTAGCTCATCTCGGCGCGGTTCAGCGTGTAGAAGTGAAAGTCCTTCACCCCTTCGCGCGACAGGATTTTCACCATGTCCATGGCGATGTTGGCACCGACCATTTTGCGCGTCTCCGCATCATCATCCAGCCCGTCAAACATGGCGTTCATCCAGCCCGGTACGCGCACGTTGGTCATGGTGGCGAAACGCTGCAGCTGTTTAAAGTTGGAGACCGGCAGAATGCCCGGCACGATCTCCACGTCGATACCGGTAGCCACGCAGCGATCGCGAAAGCGCAGATAGCTCTCCACGTCGAAGAAAAACTGTGTAATCGCGCGACTGGCGCCGGCATCAATTTTTCGCTTCAGGTTGATCAGATCCGCCTGCGCACTCTTCGCTTCCGGATGCACTTCGGGATAGGCCGCTACCGAGATGTCGAAATCACCGACTTCTTTCAGCAGCGACACCAGATCGCTGCCGTACATGTCTGGTTTGCCGCCACCCGGTGGTAAATCGCCGCGCAGCGCCACGATATGGCGAATGCCGTTATTCCAGTAGTCTCGCGCAATGGCGCGCAGTTCATCGCGCGTCGCATCAATACAGGTGAGATGCGGTGCCGCTTCCAGTCCGGTGCGCTCTTTAATGCCTTTGATGATGCTGTGAGTGCGGTCGCGCTCGCCGGAGTTGGCTCCGTAAGTGACCGAGACGAATTTGGGTTTCAGGCTGCTCAGGCGGTCGATGGAGTTCCACAGGGTTGTTTCCATTTCGCTGGTGCGGGGCGGGAAAAACTCAAAAGAGACATTAATTTGCCCGTTCAGCTCAGCCAGGCTCTGGTTCAGCGCTTCGCGCTGATTGGCATGAAAGAAACTCATCCTGTTACCTCATCATCACATATCGATTAATTTGCGAACCGCGAACATCCATACGTTTAGACGTCCAGATGCACAAAATGAACGATCTTCAGCTTAGCGTCAACATAAAATTGCTTGCCGGGCGTGACAAATATTCAACCAAAGTGAAAGGGATTCACCTGACGGGGAAGCAGAGGGAAAAACGCAGACAGCGGACGCCGTCTGCGCAGCAGGTTTACAACAGTTGGGCGAGACGATTGATATCAGACTGGAGCGCACCGGCGGTGACATCCCGGCCGGCACCCGGCCCGCGGATCACCAGCGGATTGTCGCGATACCAGCGGCTTTCAATGGCAAACACGTTATCGCACGGCAGCAGCGCCGCCAGCGGATGTTCCGGACGCACTGCTTCCACGCCGACGCGCGCTTTACCGTTGGCATCGAAACGCGCCACGTAGCGCAGCACCAGCCCCATCTCCTGTGCGGCTTCGAAGCGCTGCAGCATCTGCTCGTTCAGCTCGTCGGCGTTTTCGAAGAAGTGGTCGATGGATTCGCCCTCGCACTGTGACGGCACCAGCGATTCAACCCGCACCTGATCCGGTTCGATGTCGTAACCGGCTTCGCGCGCCAGAATCACCAGTTTGCGCATCACATCCTGACCGGAGAGATCGACGCGCGGGTCGGGCTCGGTTAAGCCCTGCTGCCACGCCTGATCGACCAGCTCGCTGAACGGCACCGTGCCGTCAAACTGCAGGAACAGCCACGACAGCGTGCCGGAGAAGATACCGCTGATCGCCAGAATGCTGTCGCCGCTTTCGCGCAGGTCGCGCACCGTGTGATTGACCGGCAGTCCGGCACCCACGGTCGCGTTATACAGCCAGTGGCGACCAGTTTTGGCGAAGGCATCGCGTACCTGACGCCAGCTCTGGCCGCTGGCAGCGCCGGCCACTTTGTTGGCGCTGATGACGTGGAAGCCGTGGCTGGCAAAATCGTGATACTGCTGCGCCAGCGAATCACTGGCGGTGACGTCGAGCACCACCAGATCGTCAAACGGGTGCGCGCGCATCCACAGGAACAGCGACTCTTCGTCGCGCCCTTCGGCTTCATCATCAAAGAAGGCCAGCGCCCGGCTGGCGTCGAGGCCGTCGTAGCTCAGCAGGCTGCGGCTACTGTCCGCCACGCCCGCCAGCACAAATTCAAACCCGGTACGCGCCGACAGCGTCTCCTGCTCGCGCGCGAACAGCTCCAGCCAGCGTGAGCCGATATTGCCTTTGCCGAACAGAATCAGGCCGATGCGCTTCTCGGCGCGGAACAACGACTGGTGCAGTCCCTGAATCAGATGCTGGGTCGGGCCGACGCGCAGCACCGCCACCAGGCTGATGTGATCTTCTGACTGCCAGACGAATTCGACCGGCTGGTCTTTGATCTGCTGCCAGAAGCGATGGCTGTGCAGCGGATTACGCGTCACGCCAGCCCCGACCAGCGCCACCAGCGCCAGACCGTCACGCAGTTGCAGATGACCGGGCAGCGCCGCGTCCTGCAGCAGGTTAAAGGCGCTGTTGACCACTTCCGAGGTGTAACACAGCTGCAGCAGGCGACGATCCGGATGGATACCCATCGCCAGCGGACGCAGCTGCGCGCGCTTCAGCAGCAGATCGATCTCTTTCTGCTGGGTGGCAAAATCGTGGCTATCAGGAATCTGAATCTCAACCAGGCAGACATCGTCGTGGCTGGTGACAATGCGCGCGCCGGTGCCGGACGCCAGCACGCGCTCAATGCGCGTTGAGCCCTGCTCCGGCTGATAGCTGCAGCGCAGCTGTAAATCGATGTCGCTGTTGGAGACCGGCTGCAGCGTACGCGTGTGCAGCACCGGCGCCGCCAGTCGGGCCAGCTCGCTGGCCTCATCCAGCCGCAGCAGCGGCAGCAGGCAGGCATCAGAGACCTTGCGCGGGTCCGCGCTGTAAACGCCAGCCACGTCGCTCCAGATGGTGACGCGGTTCACGCCCGCCAGCGCGCCAATCTGCGTTGCCGAGTAGTCAGAGCCGTTACGGCCGAGCAGCACGGTTTCGCCCGCTTCGCTGCGGCTGATAAAACCCGTCACCACCAGACGCTTATGCGGATGCTGCGCCAGCAGCGCCTGCAGCAGCGGCCAGGATTTGCCTTCATCTACCTGCGGCTGTGCCGCACGTTCGGCACGCAGGAAGTCGCGTGCGTCCAGCCACGCCGCTTCGATATCGCGCTGGCTGAGCACCGCCGCCATCAGGCGCGCCGACCAGATTTCGCCGTGGCCAACCACTTCGGCGTACACCGCATCGGTGATGGCGCCGTCGAGCAGCGCCGCCAGGCGTTCAAGATCGCGGATGAAGGCTGCGGTCAGGGTTTCTGCATATTCAGCAGGCAGCAGTGCAGCGATCAGCTCGCTGTGAAAACGGCGTAACGCCTGTTGCACCTGATGGGCCGATAAGCGATCGCTCTGGCTCAGCTTGAGCCAGCTGATCAGCTGGTTAGTGGTGCTGCCTGCGGCAGAGACCACCATTAAGTCGCCCGGCTGGCTGTAATCGGCCATGATACCGGCGACGCGCTGATAACAGCGCGCGTCGGCCAGGCTACTGCCACCAAATTTATGCAACTGCTTGATCGGCGTTCCCGCGCCTGCTGAAATCGTCATGGTTACCCCTCGGCTGCGATCCTGAATGCATTATCCAGGTCGGCGATTAAATCTTCGTGATCTTCAATTCCGACAGAAATACGCAGCAGCGAGTCGGAAATGCCCGCTGCGGCACGCGCGTCCGCCGACATGCCGGCGTGCGTCATGGTGGCGGTGTGCGAAATCAGACTTTCCACGCCGCCCAGCGACTCCGCCAGCGTAAACAGCTGCAGCGCCTTCAGGAAGCGGCGCAGCCGCGCCTCATCGGCGTCGAGTTCAAAACTGAGCATGGCGCCAAAACCGCGCTGCTGACGCGCGGCAAACTGGTGGCCGGCGTTCTCTGGCAGAGACGGATGATACAGCTTTTTCACCAGCGGTTGTTGCTTCAGGTAATCAACAATCGCCAGTGCGTTACGCTGCGCCGCCGCCATGCGCGGTGCCAGCGTGCGCAGGCCGCGCAGCAGCAGGTAGCTGTCAAACGCCGCGCCGGTGACGCCAATGTTATTCGCCCACCAGGCGAGTTCCGTGACCAGCGCCGGATCTTTAGCGATAACCGCACCGGCCACCACGTCCGAGTGACCGTTCAGGTATTTGGTGCAGGAGTGGATCACCAGATCGGCACCCAGCGCCAGCGGGTTCTGCAGCGCCGGGCTGAGGAAGGTGTTGTCCACGACGCTCACCGCACCGGCAGCACGCGCGGCGGCGCAGATGGCCGCAATGTCCACCACGCGCAGCAGCGGATTGCTCGGGCTTTCGACCAGCACCAGCTTTGGTTTTTCCGCCAGCGCCGCCGCCAGCGCCGCTTCATCGCCCTGATCGACAAACTTCACGCGGTAAGCGCCGCGCTTGCTCAGGCTGTCAAACAGACGATAGCTGCCGCCGTAGCAGTCGTGCGGCGCCACCAGCAGATCGCCTGGCTTCAGGAACACCGTCGTCACCAGATGAATCGCCGACATCCCGGTGTTGGTCAGCACCGCGCCCGCGCCCCCTTCCAGCTCAGCCAGCGCGCGCTGGACCACATCGCGCGTCGGGTTACCACGGCGTGAATAGTCATGCGCGCGCGGCTCGTTGAAATCGAGGAAGTTATAGGTGCTGGAGAGGTGAATCGGTGGGACAACGCAGCCATATTGCTCGTCATCATTCAAACCGCTGCGTACTGCGATGGTTGCCTGTTTACGCGTCATGGTGCTTACTGTTCCTGAAGTGTAATAAAAAAGTGGCAACAGAATAACATTCCGCAACTGGACGTCAATACATCTGGACATCTAAATGTCTTTGCGTATAGATTGAGCAAAGCCGCAATACCCGCTAAAATTACGCGTCATCGCCTGGTGTTCAGCGCGCTTTCTTGTAAAACGCGATGTGTAAGCATAAAACCGGCAGTTTAAGCGGTCAGGCATCGAAAAATCGGGCATAATCAACGGATTTCCCCATATTCAACTTTTTATTGATTAAGGTAACCCATGGCTGAATGGAACGGCGAATATATCAGCCCTTACGCTGAACACGGTAAGAAGAGCGAGCAGGTTAAGAAGATTACAGTTTCTATCCCGCTGAAAGTGCTGAAGATTTTAACGGATGAGCGTACCCGCCGTCAGGTGAACAATCTGCGTCACGCCACCAACAGCGAACTGCTGTGCGAAGCCTTTTTGCATGCCTTCACCGGGCAACCGCTGCCGAATGATGTTGATCTGCGTAAAGAGCGCAGCGACGAGATTCCGGAAGAAGCAAAACAGATTATGCGTGAGATGGGCATCGATCCCGACAGCTGGGAATACTGAGGCCAGAAATAAAAAAACCCAGCCGAGGCTGGGTTTTTTCTTGCAACCGAATCGTGAAGATTCGCCGGCAAATAATCTTATTTCTTGCTGCCTGGGATGCTGAAACGCTTGTTGAAGCGATCAACACGACCACCAGAGTCAACAACACGCTGCTTACCGGTGTAGAACGGGTGGCATTTGCCGCACACGTCCAGGTTCAGGGTACCAGTCATGGTTGAACGGGTGTTGATCACGTTGCCGCAAGAGCAGGTGATGGTCACAGCTTCGTATTTCGGGTGAATACCTTGTTTCATGGGAGAACCTCATAAAAGGCCGTGTCGCTCTCCGTGCCAGGCGAACCTGCACAGCACCACACGCGGTTAATAAATGGTGTATCTTTGACGAGTCATCTCATCAAAGGCGGTATAGTATACAGAAAATGAGCGCATTGATCAAATCCGCGCAATGCGCCGTGCTCTGTCACTCCGGGTAAACGCCTGCGGCCAGCGCCGCCGCGCGCTGAAGTATGACGGGGGTGACGCCAGCGTGTACACTACTTCTCCTTTTTACAGAACCGGATAGAGATCGACATGCCCGTTGTTCAGGTTGCCCTGCCCGTTCCGCTGCCTCGCCTGTTTGACTACCTGCTGCCCGCCGATGCGCCGCAGCCGGTGGCCGGCGCGCGCGTGAACGTACCGTTCGGCAACCGGAAAATGACGGGCATCGTGGTTAGCACACGCGCCACCAGCGATCTCCCCCTTGCCCAGCTGAAACAGATTGATGCGTTGCTCGACGACCGCTCGCTGTTTTCGCCGGCGCTGTGGCGCATCCTCAACTGGGCCGCCGGTTACTATCACTCTCCACTCGGCGAAGTGCTCAGCCATGCGCTGCCGGTGCTGCTGCGTCAGGGCAAACCGGCCCAGGAAGCGCCGCTGTGGCAGTGGGTGGTGAACGAAGCCGGGCGCGAAGTGGCGCTGGAAAGCCTGAAGCGCGCGCCGAAACAGCAGCAGGCGCTGGCGGCGTTGCGTCAGCGGCCGCTGTATCGGCATCAGATCGGCGAGCAGGATTTTACCGATGCCGCGCTGCAGGCATTGCGTGCCAAAGGCCTGTGCGACCTGCGCGAACATGCGCCACAGCAGCACGACTGGCGCGCCAGTTTCGCGGTGAAAGGTGAACGGCTGCGGCTGAATACCGATCAGGCGATGGCGGTGGGCGCCATTCGCAGCGAGGATGAACATTACGCCGCGTGGCTGCTGGCAGGCATTACCGGATCGGGTAAAACCGAGGTCTATCTCAGCGTGCTGGAGAATGTGCTGGCGCGCGGTAAACAGGCGCTGGTGCTGGTGCCGGAAATTGGCCTGACGCCGCAAACCATCGCTCGTTTCCGTGAACGCTTCGATGCGCCGATTGATGTGCTGCACTCGGCGCTCAATGACAGCGAGCGTCTGGCGGTATGGCTGCGCGCGCGCAGCGGCGAGACCGCCATTGTTATCGGCACACGATCCGCGCTGTTCACACCGCTGGCGCGGCCGGGCGTGATCATCATTGATGAAGAACACGACAGCTCCTACAAACAGCAGGAGGGCTGGCGCTACCAGGCGCGCGATCTGGCGGTATTCCGCGCTCACGAAGAAGATGTGCCGATTGTGATGGGATCGGCGACGCCGGCGCTGGAGACGCTGCACAACGTGCGTGTCGGTAAATATCGCCAGCTCAACCTGACCAAACGTGCCGGTAACGCCAAACCGGCGCTGCAGCAGCTAATCGATCTCAAGGGACAGCAACTGAAAGGCGGTCTTGCGCCGGCGCTGCTGGGCAAGATGCGCCAGCACCTGCAGGCGGATAATCAGGTTCTGCTGTTTCTCAATCGCCGCGGCTTTTCGCCGGCGCTGATGTGCCACGACTGCGGCTGGCTGGCGGAGTGCCAGCTTTGCGACAGTTATTACACGCTGCATCAGCAGCATCGTCAGTTGCGCTGTCACCACTGCGACAGCCAGCGTCCGCTGCCGCATCAGTGTCCGGGCTGCGGTTCCACCCATCTGCTGCCGGTCGGCGTGGGCACGGAACAGCTGGAGCAGCAGCTCAGCACGCTGTTTCCTGGCGTACCGGTGTCGCGCATCGATCGCGACACCACCAGCCGCAAAGGCGCGCTGGAGCAGCATCTGGCCGATGTGCATCGCGGCGGGGCGCGCATTCTGGTCGGCACGCAGATGCTGGCCAAAGGCCATCACTTCCCGGACGTGACGCTGGTATCGCTGCTGGATGTCGATGGCGCGCTGTTTTCCGCCGATTTCCGTGCCGCCGAGCGTTTTGCCCAGCTCTACACGCAGGTCGCCGGCCGCGCCGGCCGCGCCGGTAAGCAGGGCGAAGTGTTACTACAGACGCACCATCCGGAACATCCACTGCTGCAAACGCTGCTGCATCGCGGCTATTTTGCGTTTACCGATCAGACGCTGCTGGAGCGCCAGTCAGTGCAGCTGCCGCCGTGGACCAGCCACGCACTGTTTCGCGCTGAAGATCTGGATAACGCGCAGGCGGCGGAGTTCCTTACGCAGCTGCGTAACCTGCTGGAAGCCAGCCCGCTCAAAGATGAGGCGATGTGGCTGATGGGGCCGGTGCCGGCGCTGGCACCGAAGCGCAGCGGACGCTGGCGCTGGCAACTGCTGCTACAGCATCCGTCACGCAAGCGGCTGCAGCAGTTGCTGAGCAGTTCACTGCCGCTGGTCACCACCCTGCCCACCGCGCGCAAAGTCAAATGGACGCTGGATATCGACCCCACCGAGAGTTAAGCCGCGCCACATCTGCGAGCCAGATCGAAAAAAGTCGCACAAGTCACAATTTTTATGCAAATTAAGTAACAACCTCACACGGCGTTGGGTTAACAATAGTGCCCGTCCCGGCACTGGGCCGGCTATGTGTGAATATCTATGCGCTGTACCGCGTCAGGAGTTAACGTTGGATCAGAAGCAACCCTCATCGGCAGCCACCATGAAAGATGTGGCCGAGCAGGCTGGCGTGTCCACCGCCACGGTTTCGCGCGCGCTGATGAATCCGGAAAAAGTCTCCGCCGCGACCCGGCAGAAAGTGGAACAGGCGGTGCAGGCCGTCGGCTATGCGCCGCACGGTCTGGCGCGCAACGCCAAACGCGGCGACACGCAAACCATTCTGGTGATTGTGCCGGACATCTGTGACCCTTTCTTCAGCGAGATTATCCGCGGCGTGGAAGTGACCGCCGCGCAGGAAGGCTATCTGGTGCTGATTGGTGACTGCGCGCATCAGGATCAGCAGGAGAAAACCTTCCTTAACCTGATGCTGACGCGCCAGATTGACGGCATGGTACTGCTGGGTTCGCAGCTGCCGTTTGACGCCGGCATTGAAGATCAGCGTAATCTGCCGCCCATGGTGATGGGCAACGAGTTCGCGCCGGAGATGGCGCTGCCCACGGTGCATATCGATAACCTGACCGCGGCCTTTGAAGCGGTGAATCATCTGTTACAGCTGGGCCATCGGCAGATCGCCTGCATTACCGGACCGGAACATATCCCGCTCAGCCAGTATCGGTTGCAGGGCTACATCCAGGCGCTGCGCCGCAGCAATATCGCCATCGATCCCACGCTGATTGTGCACGGCGACTTCACCTTTGAAGCCGGTGCCAGCGCGCTGAAGCAGCTGATGAGCCTGCCGCAGCCGCCGAAAGCCCTGTTCTGCCATAGCGATCTGATGGCGCTGGGGGCGATCAACCAGGCGCGCAAGCTGGGAATGCGTATTCCGCAGGATCTGTCGGTGGTCGGCTTCGATGATATCGAGCTGGCGCAATACTACGATCCGCCCCTGACCACCGTGGCACAGCCGCGTTTTGCCATTGGCCGCGAAGCGATGCTGCTGCTGCTGGATGAGCTGCAGGGCAAACGGGTCAACAACGGTTCACGCCTGCTCGACGCCGAACTCCGCGTCCGCGGCAGTACCGCACCGGCAGCAAAACGCGAAAAATGAATGCGGGAACCCTGCATTTTCAGCAGATTCTGAAGGCAGACTGTGCTGGTCAAAGTTCCAGCCCTTGAGTAACATGACGCATTCCTTGCCGGGCAAAATTAACACCCCATTTACACGCCCAGTGGCATTTTTTTGAAGGGTATCAGAACGAAAGTGGCACAGAGAGATTACGTAGGCCGCGGGCGTTCAACAGGGACGCGTCGCAAAAAACCCGCAGGCCGCAGCAAGAAAAGCAAAGGCGGCTCCGGCACTTCAAAGCTGATGATAGTACTGGCCGTGGCAGTGCTGGTGACCTTTGCCGGTGGTTTATGGTTCATCTCGCATCACAAAAAAGAAGAAACACCGGTGATTCCGAATCATAAAGCCAACGGTAATGGCCTGCCGCCGAAGCCGGAAGAGCGCTGGAAGTACATCAAAGAGCTGGAAAATCGTCAGGTGACCGTGCCGTCGCCCACCGAGCCGTCTGCCGGTGGCGAAATCAAGTCGCAAACCCAGCTGACCGACGAACAGCGTCAGCTGCTGGAGCAGATGCAGGCCGATATGCGCCAGCAGCCAACCCAGCTAAATGAAGTGCCGTGGAACGAACAAACCCCGGCTCAGCGCCAGCAAACCCTGCAGCGTCAGCAGCAGGCACAACAGCAACAACAACAGTTGCAGCGTCAGCAGCAGTTACAGCAGCAGCAGCGTCAGCAACAGTTGCAGCAGCAGCAGCGCCAGCAGGAATTGCAGCAGCAGGCGGCACGCCAGCAACAGCAACAGGCCGCGCCGATCACTCGCGAGCCGGCGAAGCCGCAGGAGAGCGCCAAAGCCAAAACGGAAGAGAAAGCGAGCACCCAGCGCTGGATGGTGCAGTGTGGCTCGTTTAAAGGCACCGATCAGGCGGAATCGGTACGCGCCGGTCTGGCGTTTGAAGGTTTCGAAAGCCGCATCACGACTGGCGGCGGCTGGAATCGCGTGGTGATTGGACCGTTTAAAGACCGCAGCAGCGCAGACAGCACGGTGAAGCGCCTGCACAGCTCCGGCCACAGCAGCTGTATTCCGCTCGCCCTGCCTTAACCCTCCCTGCTCGCCCCCGGCAATTTGCAGCATCAGATATTGCCGGGGGTTGAAACCCCACAGGATTACCCCATATCTGGTTGCATGATACGCCGCGCCCGCTGCGCGGTGTCTTTTTTCCACTGCAACAAGGGGTCTGCCCGTGACAACAATAGTAAGTGTACGACGCAACGGCCGGGTCGTGATCGGCGGTGATGGCCAGGCGACGCTCGGCAATACCGTAATGAAAGGCAATGTTAAAAAGGTGCGTCGTCTTTACAACGACAAAGTGATCGCGGGCTTTGCTGGCGGCACCGCAGATGCCTTTACCCTGTTTGAACTATTCGAACGCAAACTGGAAATGCATCAGGGCCATCTGGTGAAAGCCGCGGTCGAACTGGCGAAAGACTGGCGTACTGACCGGATGCTGCGCCGCCTTGAAGCGCTGCTGGCGGTTGCCGATGAGAACTCCTCACTGATCATCAGCGGTAACGGTGACGTGATTCAGCCGGAAAATGACCTGATTGCCATCGGTTCCGGCGGGCCTTACGCCCAGGCAGCCGCCCGCGCGCTGCTGGAGAACACGGAGATGGGTGCGCACGATATCGTAGCCAAAGCGCTGAATATCGCCGGTGATATCTGCATCTACACCAACCACAACATTAACTACGAAGAATTACCGTCTAAGGCGTAAGGACCAAAACCATGTCTGAGATGACTCCACGCGAGATTGTCAGCGAGCTTAACCGCTTCATCATCGGCCAGGACGGCGCCAAAAAAGCGGTCGCCATTGCGCTGCGTAACCGCTGGCGCCGCATGCAGCTTGACGAAGAGCTGCGCCATGAAGTGACCCCAAAAAACATCCTGATGATCGGCCCGACCGGCGTCGGTAAAACCGAAATCGCCCGCCGTCTGGCGAAGCTGGCCAATGCGCCATTCATCAAAGTTGAAGCCACTAAATTCACCGAAGTCGGCTATGTCGGGAAAGAAGTGGATTCGATTATTCGCGATCTGACGGACTCCGCCATCAAGATGGTGCGCAGCCAGGCGATCGAGAAAAACAAATACCGCGCTGAAGAGATGGCAGAAGATCGCATTCTGGATGTGCTGATCCCGCCAGCGAAAAACAACTGGGGCCAGCCGGAGCAGAGCGCTGAGCCGTCCGCTGCGCGCCAGTCGTTCCGCAAAAAACTGCGCGAAGGCCAGCTGGATGACAAAGAGATTGAGATCGATCTGGCTGCTGCGCCGATGGGCGTTGAAATCATGGCGCCTCCGGGCATGGAAGAGATGACCAGCCAGCTGCAGTCGATGTTCCAGAACCTCGGCGGCCAGAAGCAGAAACCGCGTAAGCTGAAAATCAAAGACGCGATGAAGCTGCTGATAGAAGAAGAAGCGGCCAAGCTGGTGAACCCGGAAGAGCTGAAGCAGGACGCCATCGACGCGGTTGAACAGCACGGTATCGTGTTCATCGACGAAATCGACAAAATCTGTAAGCGCGGCGGCCAGTCGTCAGGCCCGGATGTGTCACGTGAAGGCGTACAGCGCGATCTGCTGCCGCTGGTGGAAGGCTGCACCGTGTCCACCAAACACGGCATGGTCAAAACCGACCATATCCTGTTTATCGCCTCCGGTGCGTTCCAGGTGGCCAGCCCGTCGGATCTGATTCCGGAGCTGCAGGGTCGTCTGCCGATTCGCGTTGAGCTGCAGGCGCTGACGGTCAATGATTTCGAACGCATCCTGACCGAGCCGAACGCGTCCGTGACCGTACAGTACAAAGCGCTGATGGGCACCGAAGGCGTTAACGTTGAATTCACCGAAGACGGCATTCGTCGCATCGCCGAAGCGGCGTGGCAGGTGAACGAAACTACCGAGAACATCGGTGCACGTCGTCTGCACACCGTGCTGGAGCGTCTGATGGAAGATATCTCCTACGACGCCAGCGATCGCCACGGTGAATCTATCACCATCGATGCCGAATACGTTGGTCAGCATCTGGATGAACTGGTGGCCGACGAAGATCTCAGCCGCTTCATTCTGTAATTCCAGTCAATACCCAGCCTTGCGCTGGGTATTTTTTTGCCCGCACGCCGCGCTGTACCCGATTATCCCGTTGCCTCTGTTGTCGCTGCGCTGCAAAAGCGGGCGGATTTGATGTATCCTTTGCCTGTTTTCCTTAATGAGTTTTCCCAATGAAAGAACAAGAAAAAGCCGAGATTAAACGTCTCAGCGACCAGCTGGACGCGCTGAATCGCAAAGAACCGCAGCTGCTGGAAGCGGGCGATGCCGAAAAGCTTGGCGCGCTGCTGAAAGAGAAAGAGACGCTGGTGCAGGAAATTGAGCGTCTGCGCAACGTGCGCGAAGAGAAGCTGAGCAAAGAAGCCCAGCAGCTGAAAAAGCTGCCGTTCAGCCGTGAAATCACCAAAAAAGAGCAGGCGAACATGGGCGCGCTGAAGAAAAGCGTGCGCGGCCTGGTGGTGGTACACCCGATGACCGCACTGGGACGCGAGATGGGGCTGAAGGTGATGACCGGCTACGCGAAGCAGCCGTTCTGATTGCCGTTACGCGGCGTGGACCACGTCGCGTTCTGCCCCGGCAGCCTGCAGCACCTGCTGCGCCAGCGTATCCAGCAAGGCATAGCGGCGGCGATACTCCGCGCGCTTCTTGCTGGTAATCTCTTCCAGATCTTTACGTGCCATGCTCAGCGGCAGCGTAAACAGCTCATCACCCCGCATTTCCCCGCCCAGTGACAGCCAGAACTCGCTATAGCTGGCAAAGAATTTATCACCTTTGCTATGACGGTAGCGCAGGCTGCGGAAAACATGGGTGGTATCGCCGACGGCGGTAATGGCCTGTACGCCGCACTGTGCCGCCAGAATAAATACCGCTTCCATCAGCAGACGCTTAGGAAATACGCCGTGCGCGGCTTTGGTGGCATCGCGAATAACGTCACTGGAAATATGTTTCCGCGGCCCCTGCAAGCCCCCAATTAATAGCGTGCGCTGCTGCTGCTCCTGAATAATAGAGAATGACAGCGAGGCCAGCGTCATGTCCTGATAATTAAGCAGCAGCGTAATTTCCCCTTCCCGGTCGTAATGGCCGGAGCAGCAATAAATCGCAAACTGCTCCTCGTTTTTGCCGGTGAAACGGGCAAGGAGATTACCAGTCGGGCTCAGCAGCAACTGGCGCAGCTGATTATTCGCCAGCTTATCCATCAATTGATAATGATCGAGAATCGCCTGCGCACGCTGCGCCACGCTGAAACCAGCGCGCAAATAGGGACGATGCGGCTTAGCCGGCAGTAAGCCCTGGCTGCTTAACAGCTGCGGCAGAAAAGAGAGTTTGGCCAGCTGATGGAGATAATTAAAAGTGGTCAGTGGAAATACCGCTGACCTTAAGGCAAATTTCAGGCGAAATTGCTGGCTATTCCACAGCTTATTTGGCCGCAGCTTTCCACTGACTAAAGGTATAAACAGCGCGGCCGACGAAACGGAGTCCGGCTCAGAATGTGTAATAATAGACATGATTATTTTTACGTCGCGAGATGACTGAAGGCTACTGTATGCCCCAAATTATCAACGGCGCGTTAATAACCATTTTAGCCTGGTCATGACGTGGAGTTTGTTGAGCTGCGGTTTAGGATGGTGATAAAAAAACCGGTGCACGCAGGCACCGGTTATTCACATAGCGTAAGCCAGAACTTATTTTGCCGAGGCGAAACGTGCCGCTGCTTCGTCCCAGTTCACCACGTTCCAGAACGCTTTGATGTAGTCAGGGCGCTTGTTCTGATACTTCAGATAGTAAGCGTGCTCCCACACATCCAGACCGATGATTGGGAAACCAGACACGCCAGCGATGGCTTCGCCCATCAGTGGGTTGTCCTGGTTAGCGGTTGAAACGACCGCCAGCTTGTCGCCTTTTTTCACCAGCCACGCCCAGCCAGAGCCAAAACGGGTCGCAGCCGCTTTCTCGAACTCTTCCTGGAATTTCTCAACGCTACCGAAATCTTTTTCGATTGCCGCTTTCAGGTCGCCCTGCAGCGTGGTGCCGGTTTTCAGGCCTTTCCAGAACAGGCTGTGGTTAGCGTGGCCGCCAGCGTTGTTACGCAGTGGGCCTTTTTTGTCTGCTGGCAGCTGATCCAGTTTGGTGATCAGTTCATCAACCGGCAGGTTTGCGAATTCGGTACCTTCCAGCGCCGCGTTGGCGTTGTTAACGTAGGTCTGGTGATGTTTAGTGTGATGGATTTCCATCGTCTGCTTGTCGAAGTGCGGTTCCAGTGCGTCGTAGGCGTACGGCAGGGATGGCAGTGAATAACTCATGTTCTTCCTCTCCATTTAGTGTTTGGCAGCACAACCTAGCTGGTGTGCCGCATAAGCAGTCGGATCATTATAGTTAAAATCATGATCCGGAAAAGGGTTATCAATGCCTTAGTAATGATAAGGATTTGATCAATCTGGCAAAAGGTGCGCACACACGGCTACACCTTGTGCGTACTGGCGCGCAGCTTAAGCTTCACTGGCAGCTCATTGATGGCAGGCGGCTCGTCGCCGTTGAGCGCCGCCAGCAGGCGTTTACCGGCCATGCGTCCCATCTCCTCGTACGGCAGCACAATGCTGGTCAGCGGCGGCGAACATACCGCCGCCAGCGGGCCACCGCCGATGCTGGCAATCGCCAGCTGGCTGGGCACCGAGACGCCGGCTGCGTGACAGGCCATGATGGCGCCGCACGCCACTTCATCGCTGGTACAGATCAGGACGTCCAGTTCCGGCCAGGTGAGACGGATCTCTGCCAGCAGGCTGTGGCCAGCGGCAAAGGTGGGCATTTTTGGTGAGGTCACTACGCGGTGCGGTGCCAGATTCAGCGCCAGCATCCCGCTGTGCCAGCCATTGAGCAGCTGACGGAAAATAGTGCTATGCGTTTGTGTGCACAGCAGGCCGGGATGGCGATAGCCGCGCTCTACCAGGCTGTTTACCAGCTGACGAATGGCTTTCGCATAGTCCACGCCGATGCTGATGCCGGCAGAATCCTGATGCACGCCACCGATGTCCATCACCGGCAGGCCGGAGTTGCTCAGCAGGCGCTGCGCTTCGGCGGCATTGTCGAAATTGAAGTGCACCATCGCGGCCGGGTTGTAAGAGAGCAGCATCTCGATCAGCTCGCTCTCCTCCGCCGCCGAATGATTGGCTTCGGCCAGCATCATGTTATAGCCCTGCGGCCGCAGCACCTCCTGCAGCGCCTCTGACACAATCGCGCTGCCCGGCGTAGCAAAAGAAGGTACCACCATGGTGATCAGCCGCGACGAGGCTGACGCCAGGTTACGCGCCTGCACGTTGGGCACATAGGCCAGTTCCGCGACGGCCGCGTCGATCCTTGCGCGAATTTCGGGCGACACTTTCTCCGGCATACGCAAAGCGCGCGACGCCGTCATGGCGCTGACACCGACCAAACGGGCAACATCGGCCAGCGTGCTTTTGCCGGTACTGCGCCGTCGTTTTTCTGTCATGCGTTCTCCTGTCTCTACCCTGCTGGTTCCGGGTAGCGCTCGATTTATCCGCACGCAGCTTAAAACCAAAAGCAAATTGGTGCCATGTTAAAAACCACAGAATCGGGCATGTCTCATTGGCTGCGTGATTTTCGCTGGCCTGAGCATGTCACCCCGGCCTCAGCGTGACAAACCGCGCGCGCAAAAATGTTATCGCTAACACACTTTTTAACATCATTCGTGTTAGCGCTAACTTTTGCGAGCAACATCACAGAACCCAGGCGATAAAATCACCTACAGTGCACCGCATCGACGAATAAACAGGAATTACTGATGCTCACTCAATGGCTGACACCGCAACATATCCGGGTAATAGACGACGTTAGCGACTGGCAGGAAGCGGTGCGTTTATCGGCCGAGCCGCTGCTGGCGGAGGGGGCAATTACCCCGGCTTATCTGGATGCGATCTTTACCTCGCATGCTGAGCTGGGTCCCTATTATGTGCTGGCGCCGGGTCTGGCGATGCCGCATGCGCGTCCGGAACAGGGTGCGCGCAAAAACGGCCTGTCGCTGCTGCATGTAAAACAAGGCGTGAATTTTGCCGCCGATGAAAACGACCCGGTGTTTGTCGTTATTATGCTGTGCGCCCTGTCTGGCGACGATCATATTCAGATGATCACCGCGCTGGCTGAGGTGTTCAGCGACGAATCCCGCCTGCAGCAGTTGCTGTCGGCATCGACCCTGCCAGCGATTGAAGCTGTCATTAAAGATTAATCACCAGAGAAACCTGAAAATGAAAAAAGTACTGATTGTGTGTGGAAACGGTTTAGGCAGCAGCTTCATTGTGGAAATGAACGTGAAGAAAATTATTAAGGAGCTGGGTAAAGAGGCTGAAGTGGGTCATACCGATTTAACCTCTGCCAAATCTGAGCAGGCCGATATTATCATCAGCGCTAAAGATATCGCTGACCAGCTGTCGAGCCACAGCGCACAGGTATTTGGCCTGAGCAATTTACTGGATAACGCCAGAATCAAAGAAATTCTCGCCGACAACCTGTAATTGACCCGACGAAATTTACTCACACGGAGTAATTTATGCTGCAGTTTATAATTAAGGATGTTCTTGGAACACCCGCTATACTTGTCGGCCTTTTTTCCCTGATTGGTTTATTACTGCAAAAGAAACCGGTATCCGATGTGATTTCCGGTACGCTAAAAACCATCATGGGTTTTGTTATTCTTATCGCCGGGGCCAACTTAATTGCGGCCACCCTGACCATCTTCAGCCAGCTATTCGAGCACTCGTTCAATATTCAGGGCGTAGTGCCGAATACTGATGCAATGGCCGCGCTGGCACAGAAAAACTACGGTACCGAAACCGCGATGATCATGGTGTTCGGTATGCTGGTGAATATTGTGCTGGCGCGCATCACGCCGCTGAAATACATCTTCCTGACCGGGCACCATACGCTGTATATGTCGGCCATGCTGGCGGTGATCCTGTCGGTGGGCGGCGTGCACGGCTTCTGGCTGGTGCTGATCGGCTCGCTGATTCTCGGCACCATGATGGTGGTATGTCCGGCGATTCTGCAGCCGTTCACCCGCAAAATCACCAACTCGGACGACCTGGCGCTGGGCCACTTTGGCTCCACCGGCTACCTGTTGTCAGCGCTGGTTGGCAAAGCGGTGGGCAAAGGCAGCCCGTCAATTGAAGAGCTGAAAGTACCCAAAACCCTCAACTTCCTGCGCGACTCGTCCGTGGCAATTTCGCTGACCATGATGATTCTGTTTATCGCGCTGGTACTGGTCGCCGGTAAAGAGTTTACCGAAAGCCAGGTGAGCGGCGGCCAGAACTTCATCGTCTTTGCCATTATCCAGTCAATCACCTTTGCTGCGGGTGTTTACATCATTCTTGCCGGTGTACGCATGGTGATTGCCGAGATCGTCCCGGCGTTCAAAGGCATCGCCGATAAACTGGTGCCGAACGCAAAACCAGCGCTGGATTGCCCGACGGTCTTCCCGTTCGCGCCGAACGCCGTGATCATCGGCTTCCTGTGCAGCTTCGCCGCCGGTCTGATCAGCATGTTCCTGTGCCCGCTGTTCGGTCTGAGCGTGATTGTGCCGGGCCTGGTGCCGCACTTCTTCTGCGGCGCGACCGCTGGCGTCTACGGCAACATCACCGGCGGACGGCGCGGTGCCATCATCGGTTCCTTTGTCCAGGGGCTGCTGATCTCCTTCCTGCCCGCCATTCTGCTGCCGCTGATGGGTGACCTTGGCTTCGCGTCCACCACCTTTGGTGATGCGGACTTCGGTATCGTCGGCATTGTGCTCGGCCACATTATTTCGTTCTTCCATTGATGTCACAGACAGCGCCTGCGGGCGCTGTTTGCGTAATGAGGAAATCAGCATGAACGCCCGCTTTTCACCGTCCCTGATGTGCATGGATTTGACCCGCTTCCGCGAGCAGATCGAAGCAATGAACGCCAGCGCCTCGTTCTATCATGTCGATATTATGGATGGCAGCTATGTTAAGAATATTACGCTGTCGCCGTTCTTTATTGAGAACCTGCGTAAAATTACCGATGTGCCGATTGATGTGCATTTAATGGTGAACCACCCGGAAGATATTATTCCGATGTGCATTGATGCCGGCGCGGATATTATCAGTTTCCATCCGGAGACGGCGAATAACAAAATTTTTCGCCTGCTGACACAAATTAAAGAGGCTGGCCGTCGCTGCGGCGTGGTGCTGAATCCGGCTACGCCAGCCGACAGCATTCGTGAATATGCGCATCTGCTGGATAAAGTGACGGTGATGTCAGTCGATCCCGGTTTCGCCGGGCAGAAATTTATTCCGGAAACGCTGAACAAAATTCGCCAGCTGATCGCCATGCGGGAAACGCACGGGTATCACTATCTGACCGAAATCGATGGGTCTTGCAATGCGCGCACCTTTAAGCAGATTGCCGCCTCGGGCGTCGACGTGTTTATTGTCGGCACCTCCGGCCTGTTCAATCTCGACGATGATGTGGCGCAGGCGTGGCAGAAGATGGAGCAGATTTTTGCGCAGGAAACTGCCGCGGCGTGATGTCTTTTCACGCCCTGCCAGATGCGCATCAACGCGCATCTGGCACATTGTGCTGATGGATTGCCAATCATGGCGACCTGATATCTGAGTAATTAACGCCCCAGCTCGGTCAGCGACTTATCCAGTGCTCCCACCAGCCAGTCGATATCACCGCTCTGGAACGCCAGCGGCGGACGCAGTTTCAGCACGTTGCCGTACGGCCCGGCCACCGACGTCAGCACATGGTGATCGCGCAGCTTCTCGATCAAATCCAGCGCCAGCGCTTTGTCCGGCGTCTTACTGCTGCGATCCTGCACCAGCTCAAACCCAATAAACAGCCCGGCACCGCGCACATCACCAATGCAGTCATGGCGATCCATCAGCTTCTGCAGCTCCGCCAGCAGCTGTGCGCCGACCACGCAGCTATGCTCCTGCAGCCCCTCTTCCTGAATCACCGTCAGTACCGCCTGCGCAGCGGCCATCGCCACCGGGTTACCGCCGAAAGTATTGAAATAAGGGATCTCGTCGCTGAACGCGGCCAGCACGTCGCTTTTCGCCAGCAGGCCGGAAACCGGAATACCGTTGCCCATCGGCTTACCGGTGGTGACCACATCCGGCACCACGCCGTGACGGGCAAAGCCCCAGAAGGCATCACCGGTGCGGGCAAAGCCGGGCTGCACTTCATCAGCGATAAAAATGCCGCCGTTAGCATGCACCACATCCACCGCTTGCTGCAGGAATCCGCGCGGATTAGGCAGCACGCCGTCGGAGGAGAAGATCGAGTCGGCGAGGAAACCGGCGAATTTAATGCCGTGCGCTTTCATGTCATCAATCTGCTGCTGAATCTGATCGGCGAACCATGCCCCAAGGTCGGGCGCATCGACACGATAAGCATCTGGCGGTGGCACCAGGCGAGTGGTCGGTGCCAGCGGCTGACCGCTACCCAGCGCCGGTGACGCGCCAGAGGTCAAATCACTGGTACCGTGGTACGCCTCCTGCGAGACAATAATGCCGGTGCCACCGCTCCAGGCACGCGCCACGCGAATCGCCAAATCGTTGGCTTCTGAGCCGGTACACATATACATGGCGCGATCGATGGCTTCCGGCGTGGTCGCCAGCAACGCTTCGCTGTAATCAAGAATGCGCTCGTGCAGATAACGCGTGTGCGTGTTCAGCATCTTCATCTGCTGATTCACCGCCTCAATGACCGCCGGATGGCAGTGGCCGATACTCGCCACATTGTTATACACATCCAGATATTTGTTACCCGCCGCATCCCATAAATACTGCCCTTCGCCGCGCACCAGATGCACCGGCTTGCGATAAAACAGACGATACGATTCGCCCAGCACTTTGCTGCGCTTGTCCGTCAGAGTGCGGGTGGCCGGATCCAGCGCGTCGGCGTGTTCGGCGCGAAAACTGTTGGTATCCATGATGGTGGAACGTGTAACCATGGTAACTCCCGTTGCGAAGGTGAAAGGGGTGTTTGCAGCCTGATCTCTGCGAACATCATGCCTGCTTTAGTGAAAAATGCAACTAAATACACAAATACAACCAAATACACATGACGCCACGATGACACTCAGGTAAGCTTAGGCCCAGCTTCGCTCTGCCACAGGGAAACGTCATGCTGCAGGAAACCCGTTTACATCGCATCCGCGCGCTGCTGAGCACGCAACATCAGCTCAGCACTGAACGCATCATCAAAGAGCTGGGCATTTCGCGGGAAACGGCACGGCGCGATATCATTTCGCTTGAGGCGCAGGGGCTGGCGCGCCGCGTACATGGCGGTCTGGTGGCGCTGGAGAGCCCGCCGGAGCCACCGCTGCAGGTGCGCCGTAACGCACAGGCGAGAGAGAAACGCGCGATTGCCGCCGCGGCGGTACAACATCTGCAGCCCGGCCAGACGCTGTTCCTCGATGCCGGCACCACCACCACGCTGCTGGCTGAAGAGCTGCGCACCATGTCCGGCCTGACCATCATCACCAACAGTCTGCAGGCGGCACTGGCGCTCAGCGCGGCCGAAGAGCATGAAACCCTGAATAACCAGGTGCTGCTGCTGGGCGGCATGATGATGGCCGGCGCGCAGCAGACGCGGGGAGAAATGACGGTGGGGGAAATTTATCGATATCGCGCCGACGTGGCGCTGCTGTCACCGGTCGGCATCGATGCCCGAAACGGCGCCAGCAGCTTCCATCCGCATGAAGCCGCCATCGCGCACGCCATGGTACAGCAGGCCAGCCGCACCCTGCTGCTGGCGGATCACAGCAAACTCGGCGTGATCAGCCGTACCCAGTACGCCCCTGTCGGCGATATCGATCTGTTGATTTGCGACGGCGGCGCGGCAAAGCCCGGTGCGCTCAGCGCTCTGCAGCAGGCGTTAGCGGTGCAGGTGGTTTAACGCAGACGCTGCGGATGGCTGTACACCGTGGCGCGTCCCGGTTTAGAAAAACCCACCAGCGTCAGGTTACAGCGCTCGGCCACTTCAACCGCCAGCTGGGTGGCGGCCGAGACGGCAAACAGGATCTCTACGCCGCACATGGCAGATTTTTGCACCATCTCATAGCTGGCGCGGCTGGAAACCAGCACCGCACCCTGCTGCCAGTGCTGCTGGCTGCGCTGACCCAGCAGCTTATCCAGCGCCACGTGGCGACCCACGTCTTCGCAGCCGCCCTGCAGTTCGCCCTGCGGCGACATCCACGCGGCGGCGTGCGTACAACCGGTCAGATTGCCGATGGGCTGGAAATCGCGCAGCTGTGCCAGGCCGTTATCAAGGCAGGCCAGATCGAAGGTCTGCGTAAACGGCAGCGGCTGCACCGGCTTGCCGATTTGATCCAGCTGCTCCACCCCGCATACGCCGCAACCGGTGCGGCCCGCCATGGCGCGACGCTGCGCCTTCAGCGCCATAAAACGCCGGCTGGAGAGTTCGATCTGCACTTCGAACCCATTGCAGCCCGGCACCACATCCATGCCATAGATCTCGCCGGGTTGCTCAATAATGCCTTCGGAGAGCGAAAAACCGAGCGCAAAAGCCTGCAGATTATCCGGCGTCGCCATCATCACCACGTGTGAAATGCCGTTGTAGACCAGCGCCACCGGCACTTCCTGCGCCAGCCAGTCGCTTTCCGCTTCGGTAATCGCGTGGCGCTGCCATACGGTGGTCTGGCTCAGTCCTGCGATCTCATTCACATTCTGGTTACTTTTTTGCTGTTTCGCTTTCACTTCTCTCGTCTCGCATAACAACCACATTAAAGTAGTGGTAATATCAGGTCGCTTTTGACGCAATCCTGCGTGGAGCCATTCTGAACCCCGGCTTCATCCAGCGCAAAAAAATTATTACAGCAATGTCGACTCAAGGATTATCCATGAACGTCAGCCGAAGAAAATTCTTCAAGATCTGCGCTGGCGGTATGGCAGGAACCACGGCAGCCCTGCTCGGCTTTACGCCCGAAGCCGCGCTGGCGGAAACACGGCAGTATAAGTTGCTGCGTGCCCGCGAAACCCGTAATACCTGCACTTACTGCTCAGTCGGCTGTGGCCTGTTAATGTACAGCCTCGGCGATGGCGCAAAGAACGCCAAAGAGACCATTTTCCACATCGAAGGGGATCCGGACCATCCGGTGAGCCGCGGCGCGCTCTGTCCGAAAGGCGCGGGCCTGCTTGATTTTGTCCACAGCGACAGCCGTCTGAAATATCCGGAATACCGTGCGCCAGGCTCCGACAAATGGCAGCGCATCAGCTGGGATGACGCCTTTACGCGCATCGCGCAGCTGATGAAAGCCGATCGCGACGCCAACTTTATCGCGCAGAACGCCGCCGGCGTGACGGTAAACCGCTGGCTCTCCACCGGCATGCTGTGCGCTTCGGCCTCCAGCAACGAAACCGGCTACTTAACGCAAAAATTTACCCGATCGCTCGGTATGCTGGCGGTCGACAACCAGGCACGCGTCTGACACGGACCAACGGTAGCAAGTCTTGCTCCAACATTTGGTCGCGGTGCGATGACCAACCACTGGGTCGACATCCGTAATGCCAATCTGGTTGTGGTGATGGGCGGAAACGCTGCTGAGGCGCATCCGGTCGGTTTCCGCTGGGCGATGGAAGCCAAAATTCACAACAAAGCCAAACTGATTGTTATCGATCCGCGCTTCACGCGCACGGCATCGGTGGCAGACTTTTACACGCCTATTCGCCCCGGCACCGACATTGCCTTCCTGTCGGGTGTGCTGCTGTGGCTGCTGCAGAATGACAAAATCCAGCATGAATATGTGCAGGCGTATACCAATGCCAGCCTGATCGTGCGGGAGGATTACCATTTCGACGATGGCCTGTTCAGCGGCTACGACGAAGCCAATCGCAAATATGACAAAACCAGCTGGAACTACGAGCTGGGCGACGACGGCTTTGCCAAACGCGATGACAGCCTGAGCCATCCGCGCTGCGTCTGGAATCTGCTGAAGCAGCACGTCAGCCGTTATACGCCGGAAATGGTCGAGCGCATCTGCGGCACGCCAAAAGCGGATTTCCTGCACGTCTGTGAGCTGATTGGCGAAACCAGCGCGCGCGACCGCACCACCTCGTTCCTGTATGCGCTGGGCTGGACACAGCACTCCGTCGGGGCGCAGAACATCCGCACCATGGCGATGATCCAGCTGCTGCTGGGCAATATGGGGATGGCCGGCGGCGGCGTCAATGCGCTGCGCGGACACTCCAATATTCAGGGTCTGACCGATCTCGGCCTGCTGTCGCAAAGCCTGCCGGGCTATATGACGCTGCCGTCGGAAAAACAGACCGATCTCACCAGCTATCTGGCGGCAAACACGCCGAAGCCGACGCTGCCGGGCCAGGTGAATTATTGGGGCAACTACCCGAAATTCTTCGTCAGCATGATGAAAGCCTTCTTTGGCGATAAAGCGCAGGCGGAGAACAGCTGGGGCTTTGACTGGCTGCCGAAGTGGGACAAAGGCTACGACGTGCTGCAGTACTTTGAGATGATGTCGCAGGGCAAGGTCAACGGCTATCTGTGCCAGGGCTTTAACCCGGTGGCGTCGTTCCCGAACAAGCGCAAAGTGATCGATTCGCTGTCGAAGCTGAAGTTCCTCGTCACCATCGACCCGCTCAACACCGAAACCTCGACCTTCTGGCAAAACCACGGCGAGTTTAACGATGTCGATCCGGCGCAGATTCAGACCGAAGTGTTCCGTCTGCCGTCGACCTGCTTTGCCGAGGAGAACGGCTCAATCGTCAACTCCGGCCGCTGGCTGCAGTGGCACTGGAAAGGTCAGGATGCGCCGGGCGAAGCGCTTAACGACGGTGAAATTCTCTCCGGTATCTATCTGCGTCTGCGTGAGATGTATGCGCGCGAAGGCGGTGCACAGCCAGAGCCGGTGCTGAACATGACCTGGAACTACCTGACGCCCGACAATCCGGCCTCGGAAGAGGTGGCGATGGAGAGCAACGGCAAGGCGCTGGCGGACATCTACGATGACAAAGGCACGCTGCTGGTGAAAAAAGGCCAGCAGCTCAGCACCTTTGCCCATCTGAAAGATGACGGCAGCACCAGCAGCGGCTGCTGGATTTTCGCCGGTAGCTGGACACCGGACGGTAACCAGATGGCGCGCCGCGATAACACCGATCCGAGCGGGCTGGGTAATACGCTGAACTGGAGCTGGGCGTGGCCGCTGAACCGCCGCATCCTGTATAACCGCGCCTCCGCCGACCCGCAGGGCAACCCGTGGGATCCGAAACGCCAGATCCTCAAATGGGATGGCAGCAAGTGGGGCGGTATGGATATTCCGGACTACAGCACGGCCGCGCCGGGCAGTAACGTCGGGCCGTTTATCATGCAGCCGGAAGGCATGGGCCGCCTGTTTGCCATCGACAAAATGGCAGAAGGACCGTTCCCGGAGCACTACGAGCCGTTTGAAACGCCGCTCGGTACCAACCCGCTGCATCCTGACGTGGTCTCCAACCCGGCCGCGCGCGTGTTCAAAGACGATCTGGCGGCGATGGGCAAAGTGGAGCAGTTCCCGTATGTCGGCACCACGTATCGTCTGACCGAGCATTTCCACTACTGGACCAAACACGCGTTGCTCAACGCCATCGCGCAGCCGGAACAGTTTGTGGAGATTGGCGAGAAGCTGGCAAACAAGCTCGGCATCGCTCAGGGCGATACGGTGAAGGTGAGTTCCAACCGCGGCTATATCAAAGCCAAAGCGGTGGTCACCAAGCGTCTGCGTCCGCTCAACGTCGATGGCAAAACTGTCGATACCATTGGCATCCCGATTCACTGGGGCTATCAGGGCGTGGCGAAAAAAGGCTTTATCGCCAACACCCTGACGCCATTTGTCGGTGACGCCAACACGCAAACGCCGGAGTTTAAGGCGTTCCTGGTTAACGTCGAGAAGGTGTAACGGAGAACGAATATGGCTTATCAATCGCAAGACATTATCCGCCGCTCCGCCACCAATGGTTTCACGCCTGCCCCGCAGGCGCGTGACCATCAGCAGGAAGTGGCGAAACTGATCGACGTCACCACCTGCATCGGCTGTAAGGCGTGTCAGGTCGCGTGTTCAGAGTGGAACGACATTCGCGACGAGGTCGGTCATAACGTCGGGGTGTATGACAACCCGGCGGATTTGACCGCCAAATCCTGGACGGTGATGCGTTTCTCGGAAGTCGAGGAGAACGGCAAGCTGGAGTGGCTGATCCGCAAGGATGGCTGTATGCACTGCGCCGACCCCGGCTGTCTGAAAGCCTGCCCGTCGGAAGGCGCGATTATTCAGTACGCGAACGGGATCGTCGATTTTCAGTCGGAACAGTGCATTGGCTGCGGCTACTGCATCGCCGGCTGTCCGTTTGACGTGCCGCGGCTGAATAAAGACGACAACCGCGTGTATAAATGCACGCTGTGCGTCGATCGCGTTAACGTCGGTCAGGAACCGGCGTGCGTGAAAACCTGTCCGACCGGGGCGATTCACTTCGGCAGCAAAAGCGATATGCAGCAGCTGGCTGCCGATCGCGTCGCTGAGCTGAACACGCGCGGCTATGCCAACGCCGGGCTGTACGATCCGGCTGGCGTCGGCGGCACCCACGTCATGTACGTGCTGCACCACGCCGACAAACCGCAGCTGTATCACGGCCTGCCAGCCAACCCGAGCATCAGCCCGGCGGTCACCTTCTGGAAAGGCGTCTGGAAACCGCTGGCTGCTATCGGCTTTGCCGCCACCTTCGCCGCCGCGGTGTTCCACTACGTTGGTGTCGGTCCGAACCGGGTGGAAGAGGACGACGACGAAAACCTGCATGAAAAAGAGGAGCGCGAATGATGAAAAAGCGCGATCGTCTGGTGCGCTACAGCGCGCCGGAACGCATCAATCACTGGATTGTCGCGTTCTGTTTTGTGTTTGCCGCGCTCAGCGGACTGGGTTTCTTTTTCCCGTCGTTTAACTGGCTGATGCACGTGCTCGGTACGCCACAGCTGGCGCGTATTCTGCACCCGTTCGTCGGCGTGGTGATGTTTGCAGCCTTTATTATCATGTTCTTACGCTACTGGAAGCACAATCTTATCCAGCGCGACGATCTGGTATGGGCGAAAAATATCCGCAAAATCGTGCGTAATGAAGAGGTGGGCGATACCGGGAAATACAACTTCGGGCAGAAGTGTGTGTTCTGGGCTGCTATCATCAGCTTAGTCTTGCTGCTGGCGAGCGGAATTGTCATCTGGCGCCCCTGGTTCGCCGGGTACTTCACCATTCCGCTGATTCGCGCCGCGCTGGTGGTGCATTCGGTCTCGGCTGTGGCACTGATCATGACGATTATGGTGCATATTTATGCCGCCCTGTGGGTGAAAGGCACCATTACCGCCATGGTTGAGGGCTGGGTACCGGCCGCGTGGGCGAAGAAACATCACCCACGCTGGTATCGCGAGCAGCGCCAACGCCAAACACAACAGGAAAAACGTCCCTGATGAGTATTCGCATCATCCCGCAGGAGCAGCTGGAGAAGAGCGAAAAGAATACGGCGGAGCAAGTTCCGCCGTTACTTTTCCCCCGGCTGAAAAATCTCTACAGCCGCCGTGCGGCGCGGTTGCGTGATCTGGCGGCGAAAAATCCGCTGGGCGACTACCTGCGTTTTGCCGCGGTGATCGCGCAGGCCCAGGAAATCGTGCTGTATGACCATCCGCTGCAGATCGATCTGCATCAGCGGCTGGCAGAGAGCGCGCAGCAGGGCAAACCGCCGCTGGATATCCACACTTACCCGCGCGATATGCACTGGCAGCGGCTGCTGCATTCGCTGATCGCCGAGCTGAAGCCAGAGATGAGCGGCCAGGCGCTGGCGGTGCTGGAGAATCTGGAGAAGGCCTCGTCAACCGAGCTGGAAACCCTTGCCAGCGCGCTGCTGGAAGGCGAATTCGCCCAGGTCAGCAGTGATAAAGCCCCGTTCATCTGGGCGGCGCTGTCAATTTACTGGGCGCAGATGGCGGCGATGATCCCCGGCAAAGCGCGGGCCGAATATGGCGAGCACCGTCAGTTCTGCCCGGTGTGTGCCAGTGTGCCGGTCGCCAGCGTAGTGCACATGGACGTTGGCCAGCAGGGTCTGCGCTATCTGCACTGTAACCTGTGCGAAAGCGAGTGGTACGTGGTGCGCAGCAAGTGCTCGAACTGCGAGCAAACGCGCGATCTGCATTACTGGTCGCTGGACAGCGAGCAGGCCGCCGTGAAAGCCGAAAGCTGCGGCGACTGCGGTACCTACCTGAAGATGCTATACCAGGAGAAAGATCCGGCGCTGGAACCGGTGGCCGACGATCTCGCCTCGCTGGTGCTGGATGCCCGCATGGAGCAGGAAGGATTCGCGCGCAGCAGCCTGAATCCGTTTATGTTTCCCGGGGATTGATGCAGTAAATTTACTCATTCTGCGATTTGTAGCGGCGCGATTTATCGCGCGGTTTTGCACCGTCAAACCCTGCGCGATAAATCGCGCCGCTACAATGTGGAGCCTGGCATTTATCGCAACGGAGACATCTGATGAAACTGATTGGCAGCTATACCAGCCCGTTTGTGCGCAAAATCTCAGTGATCCTGCTGGAAAAGGGCCTGGTGTTTGAATTCGTCAACCACTCTCCGTGGGAGCCTGACAGCCACGTCCCGCAGTACAATCCGCTGGGTAAAGTGCCAGCCTTCATTGATGACCAGCAGCTGACCTGGTTTGACTCCTCGATCATTGCTCAGGTGATTGAACTGCGTGGCGATGCGCCTGCCCTGCTGCCCGACGACGCACTGCGCGCCCTGCAGATCCGCCAGCTGGAGAAGCTGGCCGACGGCATCAATGATGCGGCGGTGATGATCGTGCGCGAACAGATGCGTCCCGGCGATCGGCAATCGGAAGAGGTGCTGCTGCGTAATCGCGAGAAAATCGCGCGCGGCCTCGACGCGCTGGAAACCGCCGCCGCGCAGGGCGAGTTGCTCAACAGCGGCACGCTCAACCTCGCCGATATCGCCACCGGCTGCACCCTGGGCTATCTCAATTTTCGCCGCGTGCTGCCCAACTGGTGCGTCAATCGCCCGGCGCTGGTTAAACTGGCAGAAACGCTGTTCGAGCGGGAAAGCTTTGCCCGTACGGTTCCGCCCACCCACTAAGTGATGTGATGAAAGCCCTCTACAGTCAGCTCCCTGCCATCGACAGCCTGCTGCGCGATCCGGCGCTGCAGCCGCTGCTGGCACAATCCGGTACCGCCTTTATCACGCGTCAGCTGCGCGGCATGCAGCAGGAGGCGCGCGACCACATTCAGCAACATCAATCGTTACCACACTGGCACGCCAGCTGGCCGGATGAAGCGCTGCGCCGCGCACAGCAGCAGCAGCAAAGCGCGTTGCGCCCGGTGTTTAACCTGACCGGCACCGTGCTGCACACCAATCTGGGGCGCGCGCAGCTCAGCGATCGCGCCATCGCGGCGGTCAGCGCCTGTCTGCGCCAGCCGGTAACGCTGGAGTATGCGCTGGACGACGCGGCGCGCGGTCATCGCGATCGCGCAGTCAGCGCACTGCTGTGCGAGCTAACCGGCGCCGAAGCTGCCTGTATCGTCAATAACAACGCCGCTGCGGTACTGCTGATGCTGGCCAGCCTGGCAGCGGGTCGCGACGTGATTATGTCGCGCGGCGAACTGGTGGAGATCGGCGGCGCATTCCGTATCCCTGACGTGATGCGCCAGGCGGGCTGCCGATTGGTGGAGGTTGGCACCACCAATCGCACCCATCTGAAGGATTATCGCGGCGCCATCGCCGGGGATAGCGGCCTGCTGATGAAGGTACACACCAGTAATTACCAGATTCAGGGCTTTACCCATGCCGTGTCTGAAGCCGAGCTGGTGCAGTTAGGCGACGCGCACGGCCTGCCGGTGATCAGCGATCTCGGCAGCGGTTCGCTGGTGGATATGACGGCGTACGGGTTGCCGCCTGAACCGATGCCGCAGCAGCTGATTGCGGCCGGCGTGAGCCTGGTGAGTTTCTCCGGTGACAAACTGCTGGGTGGCCCGCAGGCCGGGATTATCGTCGGCAAAAAAGCGCTGATTGACCAGCTGCAACAGCATCCGCTGAAGCGCGCACTGCGCGTCGATAAAATGACGCTGGCGGCGCTGGAAGCGACGCTGCAGCTCTACCGTCAGCCGGAAACCCTGCACGAGGCGCTGCCGACACTGCGCCTGCTGACGCGCAGCGCGCACGATATTCTGCAACAGGCTGAACGTCTGATGCCGGCGCTGGAGCACGCCTTCAGCGCCGATTTTTCGCTGGCGATCGCTGCCTGTTCCTCGCAAATTGGCAGCGGTTCGCTGCCGGTCGAACGTCTGCCCAGCTTTGCTATCACCTTCACGCCACGCGACGGTCACGGCAGCCAGCTCAACGCCCTGGCGCAACGCTGGCGCCAGCTGGCACGCCCGGTGATTGGCCGCCTGCAGGAGGGCAAACTGTGGCTGGATTTACGCTGCCTTGATGACGAAGCCGCCCTGATACGGACCTTAGTACCATGATTATTGCCACGGCCGGACATGTCGATCACGGTAAAACCGCACTGTTGCAGGCCCTGACCGGGATTGATGCCGATCGCCTGCCGGAAGAGAAACGGCGCGGCATGACCATCGATCTCGGTTATGCCTACTGGCCGCAGCCCGATGGCCGCACGCTGGGCTTCATTGATGTGCCTGGCCATGAAAAATTTCTCGCCAACATGCTGGCCGGCATCGGCGGCATCCATCATGCGCTGCTGGTGGTGGCCTGTGACGATGGCGTGATGCCGCAGACGCGTGAGCATTTACAGCTGCTGAGCCTCGCCGGACAGCCGCCGCTGAGCGTGGCGCTTACCAAAGCCGACCGCGTTGACGCCGCACGCATCGCAGAGGTGCAGCAGCAGGTCGCGCAGCTCACGCAGCAGCTCGGCTGGCCAGCGGCAGCGCAGTTTGTTACCAGCAGCCATACGCAGCAGGGCATTGAAACGCTGCGCCAGCACCTCAGCAGCCTGAACGCACCGGCGTTTGAGCCTGGCCGCCGTTTCCGGCTCGCCATCGACCGCGCTTTCACGCTGAAAGGCACCGGGCTGGTGGTCACCGGCACCGCGCTGAGCGGTGAAGTCAGGGTGGGCGACACGCTGTGGCTCAGCAGCCTGAACCTGCCGCTGCGCGTGCGGGCGCTGCATGCGCAGAACCAGCCGGTGACGCGCGCGCAGGCGGGCGAGCGCATCGCGCTGAATATCGTCGGTGACGTGGAGAAAGCACAGATTACGCGCGGCGACTGGCTGCTGGCGCAGCCGCGTCCCGCCGGCACGCAGCGGCTGATCGTCGCACTGCGCCTGCTGCAGCCGCTGAAAACGGCCTCGCAGCCGGTGCATCTGCATCACGCGGCCAGCCACGTCACCGGCCGCTTAACGCAGCTCACGGACGATGTGGCTGAACTGGTGCTCAGCCAGCCGCTGTGGCTGGCGGAAAACGATCGGATAATTATTCGCGACAGCAATGCGCAGCACACGCTGGGCGGCGGACGCGTACTGCTGTGCGACAGCAAAAAGCGCGGTAAACGCCAGCCGGACTACCTGCAGTGGCTACAGCAGCTGGCCGCGGCGCGCGATGACAGCGCCAGCCTGCAGGCGCATCTGGCGTATCAACCGGCCGCGTATGACGAGCTCGGCTGGGCGCGCCAGCTTACTGCGCCGGCGCTGGACGCGCTGCTGCTGCCGCTGAATCCGGTACGGCTGGGGACCAGCCTGATGAGCGACACCATGGCCAGCGCCTGGCAGCAGCGTTTACGGGAAGCGCTGAGCGCCTTTCACCAGCAGCATCCGGAGCTGCCGGGCATCGGCCACGATCGCCTGCGTCGTGTGGCGCTGCCGCATGCGCCGGCACCGCTGGTGCCGGGATTAATTGACCAAATGCTGGCACAAGGCGAGCTGCGGCAGAAACAGGGCTGGCTGCACCTGCCCGACTTCGCGCCGCGCTTTAATCCGCAGGAAGCCACGCTGTGGCAGCAGGTCGAGCCGCTGTTCAGCGACCAGCCGCTGTGGGTGCGCGATATTGCCGATGCGCTGCAGCAGGATGAAGAGCAGATTCGCGGTTTATTGCTCACCGCGGCGCGTCTCGGCCATATCACGGCGATCGTGCGCGATCGCTACTACCGCAGCGCGCAGATCCAGATCTTCGCCGATCTGATTCGTCAGCGCGCGGCCGCCGGAGGCAGCACCAGCGCCGCCGACTTCCGCAACCAGCTGGGTACCGGCCGCAAAGTCGCGGTGCAGATTCTGGAATTCTTTGACCGCAGCGGCTTTACCCGCCGTCGCGGTAACGATCACCTGCTGCGCGACGCGCGCCTGTTCACCCCTTCTGCCGCCTGAAACAAAAAAAGGGACGATTGCTCGTCCCTTCAGTTCACTTCTGCCCATCGCTTACTGCAGCAGCGAAATGTCCGCTACCTGCAGGAACAGCTCGCGCAGTTGCGCCAGCAGCGTCAGGCGATTGATACGCACCGCTTCGTCATCGGCATTCACCATGACGTTGTCGAAGAAGTTATCCACCGCTTCGCGCAGCTGTGCCAGCTCCACCAGGGCATCCTGATAGCGGCCTTCCGCAAAGTATGGCTGCAGCTTGTCGCCCAGCGCGGTGACAAAGGTCGCCAGCTGAATTTCAGCGTTCTCTTTCAGCAGGGACGCCTGCACGCTGTCGTTCAGGGTTTCGGTGGCTTTCGCCAGGATATTCGACACGCGCTTGTTAGCCGCCGCCAGCGCCGAAGCCGCTTCCAGCGTACGGAAGTGCGAAACCGCCTTCATACGTGCATCGAAATCGGCCGGACGGGTTGGACGACGCGCCAGCACCGCCTGAATGGTGTCAACGCTGTGGCCCTCTTCCTGATACCAGGCGCGGAAACGACCCAGCATGAAGTCGATGACATCATCAACCACGTTGGCGTTGCTCAGCTTGCTGCCGTACAGGCGCACCGCTTCTTCCGTCAGGGTTTGCAGATCGAGCGGCAGGTTCTTCTCCACGATGATACGCAGCACGCCCAGCGCGGCACGACGCAGCGCAAACGGATCTTTATCGCCTTTCGGATGCTGTCCGATGCCGAAGATACCGGCCAGGGTATCCATTTTATCGGCAATCGCCACGGCGCAGGCCACCGGGCTGGACGGCAGATCGTCACCGGCAAAACGCGGCTGGTACTGCTCGTTAAGTGCGACCGCCACATCTTCCGCTTCGCCATCGTGGCGCGCGTAGTGCATGCCCATCACACCCTGGGTGTCGGTGAACTCGAATACCATATTGGTCATCAGGTCGCACTTCGACAGCAGGCCAGCGCGCGTGGCGTGATTGACATCAGCGCCAATCTGCGCGGCAATCCAGCCGGCCAGCGCCTGAATACGGTCGGTTTTGTCACGCAGCGTACCCAGCTCTTTCTGGAACAGCACGGTTTCCAGACGCGGCAGGTTATCTTCCAGACGCTTTTTGCGGTCGGTGTTGAAGAAGAACTCGGCATCGGCCAGACGCGGACGCACCACTTTTTCATTACCGGCAATGATCTGCTGCGGATCGCGCGATTCAATGTTGGTGACGAAGATGAAGTTGGGCAGCAGCTGGCCGTCTTCGGCGTACACCGGGAAGTATTTCTGATCCCCTTTCATGGTGTACACCAGCGCTTCAGCCGGTACCGCGAGGAACTTCTCTTCAAACTTCGCCGTCAGCACCACCGGCCACTCCACCAGCGAAGCCACCTCTTCCAGCAGGCTGTCGCTCAGGTCGGCTTTACCGCCCAGCTGCTGCGCGGCGGCTTCGGCATCGGCTTTGATTTTGGCTTTACGCGTGGCGTAATCGGCGATCACTTTACCGCGTTCCTGCAGCAGCTGCGGATATTGATCGGCGTTGTCCAGCGTCAATTCCGGCTCGCCCATGAAACGGTGGCCGCGAATAACGCGATCGGACTGAATACCGAGGATGGTGGCCGGAATCAGCTCATCACCCAGCAGCAGCGTCACGGTGTGCACCGGACGCACGAACTGCACGTCGCTGGCACCCCAGCGCATCAGTTTTGGAATCGGCAGCTTGCTCAGTGCGGTCGCGACCATCGCCGGCAGCAGCGCCTGCGCGCTTTCGCCTTTTACCGCAGCACGATGCACCAGCCACTCGCCTTTGTCAGTGCTGAGACGCTCAGCCTGCTCTACGGTGATGCCGTTGCCACGTGCCCAGCCTTCTGCCGCTTTAGTCGGCTTGCCTTCGGCATCAAACGCCGCAGCGACGGCCGGGCCGCGCTTTTCTACTTCGCGATCGGGCTGCGCGGCCGCCAGCTGTGCCACTTTCAGCGCCAGACGGCGCGGTGCCGCAAACCAGCTGACGTCGCCATGCGCCAGACCGGCACTGTCGAGCTCAGCGGTAAAGTGCGCAGCAAAGGCTTCTGCCAGGCTGCGCAGGGCTTTCGGAGGCAACTCTTCGGTGCCAATTTCCACCAGGAAAGTTTTATCGGTCATGGCTGCCTCTTACTTATTACGGTTGCACATAGGGAAGCCGAGCGCCTCACGGGAGGCATAATAGGCTTCCGCCACGGCTTTCGTCAGGGTGCGGATACGCAGGATATAGCGCTGGCGCTCGGTGACCGAGATCGCCTTGCGCGCATCAAGCAGGTTAAAGCTGTGCGCGGCTTTGAGAATGCGCTCATAAGCCGGCAGCGGCAGCGGTTTTTCCAGCGCCAGCAGCTGCTGTGCCTCTTTTTCATACTGCTCGAAGCAGCTGAACAGGAAATCGACGTCGGCGTACTCAAAGTTATAGGTCGACTGCTCCACCTCGTTCTGGTGGAACACGTCACCGTAGGTGGTTTTGCCGAACGCGCCGTCACTCCAGGTGAGATCGTACACGCTGTCCACGCCCTGGATGTACATCGCCAGGCGCTCCAGACCGTAGGTGATCTCGCCGGTCACCGGCTTACACTCCAGGCCGCCGACCTGCTGGAAGTAGGTGAACTGCGTGACTTCCATGCCGTTCAGCCACACTTCCCAGCCGAGCCCCCAGGCGCCCAGCGTTGGGTTTTCCCAGTTATCTTCGACGAAGCGAATGTCATGCACGCCAGGGTCGATACCGAGCTCTTTCAGCGATCCGAGGTACAGCTCCTGAAGGTTGTCCGGGTTCGGCTTAATCACCACCTGGAACTGGTAGTAGTGCTGTAAACGGTTCGGGTTTTCACCGTAGCGGCCATCGGTGGGACGGCGCGATGGCTGCACGTAGGCGCTCGCCATTGGCTCTGGCCCGAGAGCACGCAGGCAAGTCATAGGGTGAGAAGTGCCAGCGCCCACTTCCATGTCCAGCGGCTGGACGATGGTGCAGCCCTGACGCGCCCAGTAATCCTGCAAGGTCAGGATCAGGCCCTGAAAGGTCTTGGTATCAAACTTTTGCATGTTGAATTCGCACGCGATACGGGTGGATTTAAAAAGAGTGCGACAGTATACCCTTTGACCGCGCATTGTGCAGCCGGAAATCCTGGCGCAGGCGGCCACGGTTGTGCGGCGGTTAACAGAGAGCTCCGAAATCCAGGCTGCGGGGGTTGTTGGCCCGCTGTGCACTGGCTACCCTTCTTCGCACGGAGTACGCACGAGGAAGCCATGTCGCAAAAAATCTGCTGGATTGATAACTTACGCGCGGTCGCCTGTCTGATGGTGATCGTCATTCACACCACCACCTGGTACATCACCGGACCGATGGCAGTCACCGGACCCAGCTGGGACGTCGCCAATCTGCTTAACTCGGCTTCGCGCGTCTGCGTGCCGCTGTTCTTCATGATTTCCGGTTATCTGTTCTTTGGCGAACGCAGCGCGCAGGGCCGCCATCTATTGCGCATTGTGCTGTGCCTGCTGTTCTACAGCGCCGTCGCGCTGGCCTACATCACCTGGCTGACGCCGATCAGCGAAGGCCGATCGCTGCTGAAGCTGCTGCAGAAGCCGGTGTTCTACCATCTGTGGTTCTTCTTCGCCATTATCGGCATCTACCTGCTGTCTCCGCTGATTCAGGTGAAAAACGTGCCGCCGCGCTATGTGGCGCTGCTGGTGCTGGTCCTCGCGGTGATCGCCAATCCGAACACCGTCAGCCAGTCGCTGGGGCCGTTCCACTGGCTGCCGGTCAATCTGTATGTCAGCGGCGACTCGATTTACTACCTGCTGTATGCGCTGCTTGGGCGGGCGATTGGCGTGATGGATACCGACAGGCGCGGCATCAGCTGGCTGGCCGGGCTGAGTTTTATCGCCTGCGTCATCGGTATCGCACTTGGCACCAGACAGATGCTGAAGATTAACGGCGCGTTTAATGACACCTGGTATCTTTACTGTGGCCCACTGGTGTTTATCGCGGCGATAAGCCTGCTGGTGCTGTTTAAAAATGTGCTGAACCACCGGCCGCTGCCGCTGCTGGCGACCATTTCACGCTATTCGCTGCCGATTTATGGTTTCCATGCGCTGTTCATTCACTATCTGCGTACCCATCATTACGACGATATGTCGCGGCCGTGGCTCGATCTGCCGTGGGTCTTTGGCGTAACCCTGCTGGGCAGCCTGCTGCTGGCGATGTTGCTGAAACGCGTGGACAAGCATCATCTGGTGAGCTGATCGTCCCAGCGCTGCCGGGCGCGACGCAGCTGGCGTGCCGAGGAGAAGCCGGCGGCCAGCGCCGCTTTCTCCGCCGCCTCCCCCTGCTGCTGGCGCTGGCGCGCAATCACCAGCCGCAGCTGCTCGTGGTATTCCCGCACGCTGATACCCAGATGCTGGCGAAACAGGCGCGTCAGATGGCGCTCGCTGACGTGGGCACGTTCGGCCAGCGCGCCCAGCGACCAGTCATGTTCCGGATGCGCAATCATCGCGTCCTGCGCGCGATGAATCGCCGGATGCAGATGATTACGATAACGCAGCCACGGCGACAGTTGCGGATCGTCACCCGAGCGGCGGAACCACACCACCATCTCCCGCGCCACCGTTAGCGCCTGCCGCGCGCCGCACAGACGGTTGATCAGGTGCAGCGCCAGATCGATACCCGCAGTAATCCCCGCACTGGTCCAGATGCCGGCATCTTCCACAAACACGCGGTTGTCTTTCACCAGCGCAGCCGGCGCGGCAGCTTTCAGGCGCGGCAACACATCATGGTGCGTGGTGCACTGTACGCCATCCAGCAGGCCAGCCTGCGCGGAGAGCAGCGCGCCGGAGCAAATACACACGAGGGTAATGCGCCGCGTATGAATCGCGCCGTGTTGCTGGCGCAGCCAGTCGCGCGCCTGCCCGGCTGCCCCGGTATCGAACCAGATGCGGGAATCGAACACGCCGGGCACAATCAGCAGACTGTTATCAGGTAGCGTGGCGGGCAGCGGTGCAATATCAGCAATGGTCATGCCGGTCGAGCAGGTGACGCTCGCCTGCGGGCCGATGTAGTGCAGCGCAAAATGTCCGCCCGCCAGCTGCAGCGTCTCTGCCGGCCCGGTGAGGTCGAGCGCCATAACGCCCGGCAGGACAAGAAAATAGACGGGCTGCGGCATGGTGGGTTCCTCAGGCGATGAAGGGGTAACGATGGGTGAAGATGCGCAGCCAAATCCGGCCACGTATCTTCATCGATTCTTTCCATCATACCCGACTCTGTTCACGCCTTGCGACCTCATCCGGCCATGCTTCAGCCAAATCAGGACATCAGTGGCAGCAGCTGCTGATATAGCTGCGCAAAGCGCGCACGACGCGGCTGATGAGCCTGATGCTGCGCGGCATCCGGCTGATGGCGCTGCACTAACGCCGGTGCCGGCCATTCGCTGGCCGGGTCCACCGCCAGCTGCGCCAGGCGCGCGGCACCGAGCGCCGGCCCCACCTCGCCGCCGTGACAATAATCCAGCGTCAGTCCGCTGATGTCCGCCAGCATCTGCCGCCAGTACGCGCTGCGCGCACCGCCGCCAATCAGCATCACCGCGTTGGGCAGTACGCCACATTCATGCACCGCATCCATGCCTTCCGCCAGCGCAAAGCCCACGCCTTCCAGCACCGCGCGCGCCAGTTCCGGCCGGCCGTGCTGGTGCGTCAGGCCAAAGAAAGCTCCCTGTGCCTGCGGATTATTGTGCGGCGTGCGCTCGCCGGAAAGGTAAGGCAAAAACCACACCGGCGTGGCCTGCGCGCTGGCGCGTTCAGCTTCGGCCAGCAGGTGCGGCACATCATCGCAGCCGGTCAGCGCAGCGGCCCAGCCCAGACAGGCGGCGGCACTCAGCATCACCGACATCAGATGCCAGCGCTGCGGCAGCGCATGACAGAAACTGTGCACGGCGCGTTGCGGATTGCTGAGATAGCCTTCGCTCACCAGAAAATAGACGCCGGAGGTGCCGAGCGACAGCATGCCCTGTCCTGGCTCAACCATGCCAACGCCGACGGCGCCAGCCGCATTGTCGCCGCCGCCGGCCACCAGCGGCACCGGCTCCATCCCCCAGCGTGCCGCAATTTCCGCCAGCAGCGTGCCGGTAATCTGGTTGCCTTCAAACAACTGCGGCATGTGGCTGCGGTTCAGCCCGCACGCCGCCAGCATTGCATCGCTCCAGTCGCGCTGTGCCACATCCAGCCACATCGTTCCGGCCGCATCTGACATATCGGTGGCGAAATCGCCGCTCATCCGCCAGCGCAGATAATCTTTCGGCAGCAGCAGCATGAACCTGCGCAAATATCGCCGGTTCATGCTGCTGCACCCACAACAATTTGGGCGCGGTAAAACCCGGCATCATCAGGTTGCCGGTAATCTGACGCGACGACGGCACGCGCTGCTCCAGCTCGTGACACTGCGCGCTACTGCGCCCGTCGTTCCACAATATCGCCGGACGCAGCACCTGATGCGCGGCGTCCAGCAGCGTCGCGCCGTGCATCTGGCCGCTAAAACCGATGGCGCTGACGTGGCGTAAATCGTGCTGCTGCGCCAGCGCCTGCATGGCACTATCGGTGGCCTGCCACCAGCTTTCGGGATCCTGTTCGCTCCATAGCGGCTGCGGACGCGTCACCTGCAGCGGCGCGCTGGCCGTGGCCTGAACCTGGCCGTGCGCATCCAGCAGCGCCACTTTAACGCCGGAGGTGCCTAAATCGATCCCGATAACCATGCTTCGCTCCCGATGGGTTAGAAATTATACAGATAGTGATTCACCAGATTTTCCAGCTGCTCCTGGCGTCCGCTGCGATGCTGCGGATTGAGTTGCTGCTGCTGAGCATGCGCCGCCAGCGAGGCAAGAGAAAACTCGCCTTTCAGAATTTGCTGGCCGAACTCACCATTCCAGCCGCTATAGCGCTGCGCCACGCGCTTATCCAGCTCGCCATCGCTCACCATACGTGCCGCCACTTTCAGCGCCAGCGCCATGGTATCCATCGCGCCGATGTGGCCATAAAACAGATCGTATTTGTCGGTGCTCTGGCGCCGTACTTTGGCATCAAAGTTTAAGCCGCCGGTGGTGAACCCGCCCGCTTTGAGGATTTCGTACATCACCAGCGCGTTTTCTTCGACGCTGTTCGGGAACTGGTCGGTATCCCAGCCGCACTGGCTGTCACCGCGATTGGCATCGACCGAACCGAAGATGCCCAGCGCAATCGCCGTCGCAATTTCATGATGGAAAGAGTGACCCGCCAGCGTGGCATGGTTGGCTTCCACATTCACTTTGATCTCTTTTTCCAGGCCAAACTGCCGGAGGAAACCGTAGACCGTCGCGACATCAAAGTCGTACTGGTGTTTAGTCGGTTCCTGCGGCTTCGGCTCAATCAGCAGCATCCCCTGGAAACCGATTTTATGCTTGTGCTCCACCACCATCTGCATGAAGCGTCCGATCTGCTCGCGCTCCTGCCGCAAATCGGTATTCAGCAGCGTTTCGTACCCTTCGCGTCCGCCCCACAGCACATAGTTTTCACCGCCCAGCGTCTGCGTCGCCTGCATCGCGCTGCACACCTGGCTGGCTGCCCAGGCGAAAATTTCCGGATCCGGGCTGGTCGCCGCGCCGGCCGCATAGCGGGGATGCGTAAAGCAGTTCGCGGTGCCCCACAGCAATCTGACGCCGGTTTCCTGCTGTTTTTCCAGCAGCTTATCTGTCATTACCGCCAGGTTTTCCTGGTAGCTGCGCAGCGAATCACCTTCCGGTGACACATCGACATCATGGAAGCAGTAATAGGGCACGTTGAGTTTGTAAAAGAACTCGAACGCGACATCCGCTTTGAGCTTCGCCAGCTGCAGCGCATCGCCATTTTTCTGCCACGGGCGATCAAAGGCACCCACGCCGAACATATCCGCCCCGTTCCAGCAGAACGTGTGCCAGTAACAGGCGGCAAAACGCAGGTGTTCCGCCATGGTTTTACCCAGAATCACTTCCTGCGGATTGTAATGACGAAACGCCAGTGCGTTAGTGGTATTGGCCCCTTCATAACCAACGCGCTCAAGCTGGTCGAAATAAGCGTGCATGTTGTGCTCCTTAGCATCAGACCCGAATGGTCAGCAGTGAAGCGTTATTTTGCGGAGGCGTGAGCGTTCAGCTCAATTACGATATTTCACACTGAACTTAAGATAATTATTATTTGTGCGGCAGCTCGCAAATCCATGTATTTAATTACATCGCGTGCCGGCGCGCAGCGCCGCTGCAAGATTTAACAGATGGCCGCGTAAAATTTCGATCGCGCTCAAAAAATCACAAATAAACAAAAAAACGTAATAGCAGGATAAAAATCAGTAATTGATGTTGTTCACGTCGCGGGGCAACAATTCATCCGCCCTGGTTCATAGCCTTACAACGACAATAGCCTCAACCTACAGGATGACCATGATGAAAATGAGACACACGCTGTTAGCCCTCAGCGCTGCACTGGCCCTGTTCAGCCACGCCGGGCTGGCGAAAGAAGTGAAAATCGGTATGGCGATCGATGATTTACGTCTGGAACGCTGGCAGAAAGACCGGGACATTTTTGTCAGCCAGGCGGAAAAGTCTGGGGCCAAAGTATTTGTCCAGTCGGCCAACGGCAATGAAGAGACGCAAATCTCGCAGATTGAAAATATGATCAACCGCGGTGTCGATGTGCTGGTCATCATTCCTTATAACGGTCAGGTATTGAGTAATGTGGTGGCCGAAGCGAAACGCGAAGGCATTAAAGTTCTCGCTTATGACCGCATGATTAATAATGCTGATATCGATTTTTATATCTCGTTTGATAATGAAAAGGTCGGCGAACTGCAGGCCGAAAGTCTGGTTAAACAGGTACCTAAAGGGAACTACTTTTTGATGGGCGGATCGCCGGTGGATAATAACGCGCGTCTGTTCCGTGCCGGCCAGATGAAAGTATTAAAACCTTACATCGATAACGGCAGCATTAAAGTGGTGGGCGATCAGTGGGTTGATGCCTGGCTGCCAGAGAATGCGCTGAAAATCATGGAAAACGCGCTGACCGCTAACAGCAACCACATTGATGCCGTCGTTGCCTCCAACGATGCCACCGCCGGTGGGGCCATTCAGGCGCTGAGCGCGCAGGGACTGGCGGGCAAAGTCGCCATTTCCGGTCAGGACGCCGATCTCGCCGCCATCAAACGCATCATGAACGGCACGCAAACCATGACGGTGTACAAACCCATCACCGAACTTGCCACCGAAGCGGCAAAAATTGCAGTGGAACTGGGCGATGGCAAAACGCCCGCCAGCAACAGCAAGCTGAATAATGGCCTGAAAGAGGTGCCGTCGCGCCTGCTGAAGCCGATTCCGGTCAACAAAGACAACATCGAAAGCACCGTAGTGAAAGACGGCTTCCATAAACAGAGCGAACTCTAAGCGCCTGAAACGCGAAGGAGCAGATCGATGCTGCTGGAAATGAACAACATCACCAAGCGTTTCGGCGCGGTGAAAGCGCTGGATGCCGTCAGCCTGCGGCTCGAAGCCGGTGAAGTCATGTCGCTGTGCGGTGAGAACGGCTCGGGCAAATCGACGCTGATGAAAGTGCTGTGCGGGCTTTACCCGCACGGCGAATTTGACGGCGAAATTCGCTTTGCCGGCGATCGCATCGAGGCGCAAACCATCCGCGACACCGAGCGTAAAGGCATTGTGATTATTCATCAGGAGCTGGCGCTGGTGCGGCAGCTTACGGTCATGGAGAACATTTTCCTCGGTGCCGAGCTCGGTCGCTTCGGTATGGTCGATGATGAAACCATGACGCTGCGCTGCCAGCAGCTGCTGGAGCGGGTCAAACTTAACGTTTCGCCTGCCACCAAAGTTGGCGAGCTCGGCCTCGGCCAGCAGCAGCTGGTAGAGATCGCGCGGGCGCTGAATAAGCAGGTACGATTGCTGATCCTCGATGAGCCGACCTCGTCGCTCACCGAACAGGAAACCGAAGTGCTGCTTGGGATTATCACTAACCTGCGCGAGCACGGTATTGCCTGCATCTACATCTCCCACAAGCTTAATGAGGTCAAAGCAATTTCGGACACCATCTGTGTGATCCGCGATGGTCAGCACATCGCCACACGGCCAGCAGCCGGGCTGAGTGAAGATGACATCATCACGATGATGGTGGGCCGCGAGCTCACCGCGCTCTATCCGCACCAGCCGCACGAGATCGGCGAAACGGTACTGAAAGTCGAAAACCTTACCGCCTGGCATCCGGTCAACCGCCACGTGCGCCGCGTTAATAATGTGTCGTTCAGCCTGAAGCGCGGCGAAATTCTCGGTATTGCCGGGCTGGTGGGTGCAGGACGCACCGAAACGGTCCAGTGCCTGTTTGGTGTCTGGCCCGGTCGCTGGCAGGGCGAAATCTGGATTGATGGTCAGCAGGTGAAGATTGACGATTGCCGGGCAGCGATTGCGCACGGCATCGCCATGGTGCCGGAGGACCGGAAAAAAGATGGCATCGTGCCACTGATGGGCGTGGGGAAAAACATCACGCTGGCCGCGCTGGATCAATACAGCCATCGCTTCTCCACGCTGGATGAAGCCCAGGAGCAGCAGGCGATCAACGATGCTATCCGCCGTCTGCGTGTCAAAACCTCCTCACCCGAGCTGGCGATTGGCCGCCTCAGCGGTGGCAATCAGCAAAAAGCGATCCTCGCCAAATGCCTGCTGCTCAATCCGCGCATTTTGATTCTGGACGAACCGACGCGCGGCATCGACGTCGGCGCTCGCCAGGAGATCTATCTGCTGATTAACGCGCTGGTGCAGCAGGGCATCGCGGTGATTGTTATCTCCTCCGAACTGCCTGAAGTGCTGGGTCTGAGTGACCGCGTATTGGTGATGCACGAAGGGCAAATCAAAGCCGATCTGATTAACGACAACCTGACTCAGGAGCAGGTCATGGAAGCTGCCCTGCGGAGCGAACATTATGCTTAAAACTGAAAGTAGCCAGAGCCTGTCCGGTACCCCGGGCAAGCCAGCGCCGGGCAAGTTTCCGCGCTTCAATCTGCAGGTGCTGGTGATGCTGGGAGCGATTGCGCTTATCGCTCTGTTCTTCACCTGGACCACCGACGGTGCCTGGCTTAGCCCACGCAACGTCTCTAACCTGCTGCGCCAGACCGCCATCACCGGCATCCTCGCGGTGGGCATGGTGTTTGTCATTATCTCGGCGGAAATCGACCTTTCCGTCGGTTCGATGATGGGCCTGCTGGGCGGTGCTGCGGCCATCTTTGACGTCTGGCTCGGCTGGCCGCTGCCGCTGACCATCGTGGTAACGCTGGTGCTTGGCCTGTTGCTGGGCACCTGGAATGGCTGGTGGGTCGCGTACCGTAAAGTGCCCTCGTTCATCGTCACGCTGGCGGGCATGCTGGCGTTTCGCGGCATTCTGGTTGGTATTACCGATGGCACCACCGTAGCGCCAACAACGCCGGCGATGTCGCAGATCGGGCAAAGCTATTTGCCCGGCGGTGTTGGCTTTGGCTTCGGCTTCGCCGGTCTGGCGCTGTTTATTCTCTGGCAATGGCGGCTGCGGCTGCGTCGTCAGCAGCTGGGGTTATCACAACCAGCCGCCAGCGGCACGGTGGCACGCCAGGCGATTACCGCTGTTCTGGTACTGGGTGCCATCTGGTTGCTGAACGATTACCGCGGCGTGCCGACACCGGTCCTGCTGCTGGCACTGCTGCTGCTCGGCGGCATGTTTATGGCCACGCGCACCGCCTTCGGACGACGGATTTACGCCATCGGCGGCAACATTGATGCAGCGCGCCTGTCGGGCATCAACGTGGCGCGCACCAAGCTGGCGGTGTTCGCCATCAACGGCGTCATGGTGGCTATCGCCGGCCTGATCCTCAGCTCACGTCTTGGTGCTGGCTCGCCCTCGGCGGGCAATATTGCCGAACTGGACGCCATCGCTGCCTGCGTGATTGGCGGCACCAGCCTGGCGGGCGGCGTCGGTTCGGTGGCCGGCGCGGTGATGGGCGCCTTCATCATGGCGTCTCTGGATAACGGCATGAGCATGATGGACGTGCCGACCTTCTGGCAGTACATCGTTAAAGGGGCGATTTTACTGCTGGCGGTGTGGATGGATACGGCCACGCGCCGCCGGGTGTAATCGCGTGGGCGATCACAATGTGGCGCAAACAATTTCTGCTGCCTTTTCCGCCGTGCTATGCAATGCGCAACAGGTTTAAGGGAGCGCGCCACGATGCACGAAAAACGTTACCGTATTACGCTGCTGTTTAACGCCAACAAGGTGTATGACCGCCAGGTGGTGGAAGGGGTCGGCGATTATCTGCAGGCTTCGCAAACCGACTGGGATATCTTCATTGAAGAGGATTTCCGCTGTCGCATCGACAACATCCGCGAATGGCTGGGGGACGGCGTCATTGCGGATTACGACGACAGCTCAATCGAGAGCCTGCTCAGCAATGTGCCGGTGCCGATTGTCGGCGTTGGTGGCTCCTATCACCGCCAGCAGGATTATCCGCCGGTGCACTACATCGCCACCGACAACGCTGCGCTGGTGGAGAGTGCCTTTCTGCACCTGAAAGAGAAAGGCATTCATCGCTTTGCGTTTTACGGCCTGCCCGCCGCCAGCGGCAAACGCTGGGCGCAGGAGCGCGAGCAGGCGTTTCGCCAGCTGGTGATGCGCGAGCGCTACCAGGGTGTGGTGTATCAGGGGATGGAAACCGCGCCGGAAAACTGGCAGCACGCGCAAAACCGCCTCGCCGACTGGCTGCAAACGCTGCCGCCGCAGACCGGCATTATCGCGGTGACCGACGCGCGTGCGCGTCATTTGCTGCAGGCTTGTGAACACCTGAAAATTCCGGTGCCGGAGAAGCTCAGCGTAATCGGTATCGATAACGAAGAGCTGACGCGCTATCTGTCCCGTGTGGCGCTCTCTTCGGTAGCCCAGGGCACACGCCAGATGGGTTATCAGGCCGCCAAGCTGTTGCATCGTCTGCTCGATCGGCAAACGCTGCCGCTGCAACGCATTCTGGTGCCGCCGGTGAAAGTCATTGCCCGCCGCTCTACCGATTTTCGCTCGCTGCGCGATCCGGCGGTGATTCAGGCGATGCATTACATCCGCTTTAACGCCTGTAAAGGCATCAAGGTCGAACAGGTGCTGGATGCGATTGGCATGTCGCGCTCCAATCTGGAAAAGCGTTTTCGCGATGAGACCGGCGACACCATTCACGCCATGATTCACCGCGAGAAGCTGGAGAAAGCGCGTGAACTGCTGGCCTGCTCTTCATTGAATATTAATGAAATTTCGCAGATGTGCGGCTATCCTTCCCTGCAGTACTTCTATTCGGTGTTTAAGAAAAGCTACGCCACCACGCCAAAGGAGTATCGACAGCATCACGGCGAGAAGGTGCAATAACGCCCCGCTGCGATCAAGATTTTGCCGCCAATTGCCGCTATACTGCGCGGCATCTTCAAAGGAAGATCGTCGTCTCCGGTGAGGCGGCCGGATTTCAAATCCGGTTGGGGCCGCCAGCGGTCCCGGGCAGGTTCGACTCCTGTGATCTTCCGCCACTGCACTTCCGAAACCATCCGAGATTATTTATATTTTCGTTTATTAACAACAAAATACATACCACCCGTCCGTATACATCCTGTTGCATCTGCCAGCATCCATGACAAATGTGTATAGATTTTTATACACACTTAGACTTATACACATGGCACTTACAGACATACAAATTCGACGCGCAAAACCCCAGGAAAAGCCTTACACCCTTAGCGATGGCCTAGGCTTGGCTTTACTCATTAACCCTGATGGCAGCAAAGGCTGGCGCTTCCGTTACCGATTCAACGGTAAGGCTAAGTTAATGTCGTTTGGTTCCTATAGCCTCGTTTCACTCGCTGAGGCACGCGAGAAGCGTGATATGGCGCGTAAGCAGGTAGTAAATGGCGTTGACCCATTAGTGGAGCGTAAAGCCCAAAAACTGGCAAAGCAGCTTTCAGCAGAGAACTCTTTCGAGGTCATCAGCCGGGAATGGCATACGAATAAGGCGGACCGCTGGACCGTTGCTTATCGGGACGAGATCATTAAGACCTTTGAGCAAGACGTTTTCCCGTTTATCGGCAATCGTCCAATCTCAGAGATTAAGCCGCTTGAACTTCTTGAGGTACTGCGTCGTATAGAAAAGCGGGAAGCGTTAGAGAAAACTCGTAAGGTACGCCAGCGCTGTGGGGAGGTGTTCCGCTATGCAATTATTACCGGCCGAGCTGAGTATAATCCTGCTCCTGATTTATCTATTGCGCTAGCCGTTCCCAAACAAAAGAATCACCCATTTTTATCTGCGGAAGAGCTGCCTTATTTTGTTCAAGACTTGGAAGCGTATGCGGGTAGCATTATTACTAAAAAAGCCACGAAAATAGTGATGTTGACAGGGGTTAGAACTCAGGAGGTGCGCTTCGCAACCTGGGATGAAGTTGACCTTGAAAAAGGTATTTGGGAGATACCTACGGAACGGATGAAAATGCGCAGGCCTCATGTTGTACCTTTATCTACCCAAGTAATTGCCCTTTTCGAGCAATTGAAACCTATCACCGGCCATTATCCTTACATTTTTATTGGCAGAAATAACCGTAGAAAACTAATCTCTAAGGAAAGTGTTTCACAAGTCATTGAATTATTAGGATACAAGGAGCGTGCGACTGGTCATGGCTTTCGACACACAATGTCTACTATCTTACATGAACAAGGTTTTGATAGTGCGTGGATTGAAATGCAACGGGCACATGTCGATAAAAATAAAATCCGCGGGATATATAATCATGCTAACTATTACGAAGATAGAAAAAAAATGATGCAGTGGTATAGCGACTTTTTATTGAATGGTGGTCAGTGACCACCATTCGAAACTAGATATTATTTATTACACTCTTGAGGTTCTGGATATAATATTCCAAGTCATATTCATTCAATTCAAACCCTTGAGAGTGTACAATTACATTCCTAACTTGGGATAAGTTAACAATGGATTCATATATAGACTCTCCAATAAGCTGTCGCTCCCTAAGCTCTCGTGCAGTTGGCTTTATATTTAAATAACTTCTTTCTTTAGGCATTCCAGCTTTAACAGCAAGATCTCCAATTTTCTTCTCTAAAGCACGCCAATTTAGTAAAAACTCACCCACTCTGTAGTTTGTACTTACCGCAGCATTCTCTGCTAACTCTTCCCTTTCCTCTTCCGGTACAGTAATTTTCTCTAAGGAGGATATTGCCCCTTCAATAATAGGCTTAATTTCGCTGCTCATTTGTATTAGCATATCGAAATCATTTCTTTCGAAGAAATTATTATGTGCAACTTTACATCTAATTAAATATAATTTATCCCACCTCGATTTAAGCAGACTCTCTTCACAATCCACATGTTTCTGAAAATAACGCTGCCAGTTTGACTTAGGTATAAAGTCTCTTACGTCATCAATGGGTATAGAATCTCCATCATGATCTTTAATTTTGCGGATAAGCCCATCTAAATCTTGAGTTCTATATGAATCAAAAAGAAATGTAGACAACTGTATAAAGTCAGCATCATATAAATAGTTATTTGAGCTTTGCTGTTTCTTATCTCTTCTTATTTTTTTTAGCTCATCTGGAATTGCCGTTTCAGACCATCCTAAACCAACATTAGTCAGCATAAACTTAGTGATTAACTTCCTCATGAGATTTTCTAACTCATGAATGATTGGGTATGCTTTACGCGAATAACTATAACTGACATCATCCCATAGCGTCTGAATATTGTTATTCGACGCCAGGTTAAGCAAGCCCCGTATGACTCTTAAAAAAGCAGAAAATAATTCTAAATCATCAGAAGAACTTGCCAGCTTAAGGTGAAAAATTTTGTATTTTTCAGAAGGTGTATTTTCTTCAACTACTTCAATATCGAACTCATTTCCAATGTACTTAGCTTTCTTACCAGAAAGGCTTATATCAGAATCCGACTGAAGGAAATTCAAAAAGGATTTTTTCGTTTTACAAAAAGAATTTTTTAATTCAATAGTGACCAAATATTCTACTTTCATTTAATCCCCAGCCTCGACATATAATGCATATCCTAGCATCAAGTACAAAATACTCCCGTTATCAAACTACATTTTACATTCGCGCGCAATGCTATCCCCGCCACGCCTGCCCGCTTTATGCATCGCTTTTCATGCAGGTGCATGATGCGGGCCGGGCCGCACCCGGTATGGTTTGAACGGGGAAAAGCGGTGCATGTTTTTTCATGTAAATCCATGCACGCTATGCATGCATCACTCTTTACAAAGCGGCTGGTCAGAAAAAAGGCTTCTGGAAGAGAAAAGATGGACACAAAAAAGCCGCTGGTGTAGCAGCGGCAGTGCGGCATTAATGAACCTGGCGGAATGCAGAACCATAACGGCCCAGCGTCTGACGTTCTCTTGCCGGTTCCGGTGGTGGTGCCGGTATTTTTTCCGGCTGTGGCGGTGCGGTGATAACCTTTGTAATGCTCTCATTCGTCTTAAAAGTACAGGAGCAGTCCAGTTTAGTGCACTGGTGATAACGCTCTTACACCTGCTCTGACATACAGCGGCTCGATTTGGTGTGCGCCGCGCTTTTGCAGTAAGGGCAGTGCATCATTTCTGGTTGCCCTCCTGAAGCTTTGCACGCTGCGCCCGGATTGATTCAGCCAGCTTCTGGCGACGCATAGGATGGCGGTAAAGCTCCATATCAATACCCATCAGCGGCGGGCGATTCAGACCAATATTCTCCAGCAGCGGAGCCTCTTTCATCACGCTGCCCGGCAGGGCCGCAGCCGCCTGCGTCAGCGCTTCACCAACCAGATAAGCCACGTCCTGAATCGCATCCCGGTCGTCACCGGCTAACGTCGGGGACAGTTCTTCACGCCGGATACGCAGCTTAATGGACCACAGCAGCGACGGACTCACGTTGCGCAGGGCTGACTGCCAGTGCGCATCTTTCAGCCAAAGGGCTGCACGGCACGCAGACGCTCACGCTTGCTGATACGCAGCGCTGTGGTGGCATCAGTTTTGCCGCGGGGGATGTGCTCATCCCCCTGACAGGTGAAGACGGCTCACCCGTTAACGTGCAGCTCATCAGCGCCGCAGGCGACAAGCGCACCCTTCCCGGCGGGCAGGTGAAAAACACGTACTGGCTGGCAGGCGAGCCGGACGGCAAAACGCCGTGGCTCACTGAAGGATATGCCACCGGCCTGACCGTGCACCGGCTGACCGGCCAGGCGGTTTACGTGGCGCTGAGCGCCAACAACCTGCCCGCGCTGGCAATGCGGCTGCGTGAGTCACACCCCGGCGCGCTGATGCTGATTGCCGCCGACCGTGACGACAACGGCACCGGCCAGTTAAAGGCAGAGGAAGCGGCGAAAGACTGTGGCGGGAAAGCCGCACTGCCGCCGGTTACGGGTGACTGGAACGACGTGTGGCAGGCGCAGGGCGATATCGCCACGCTGGCGCAGCTCACCGCCTTCACGCAGCCGAAGTCGCTCAGCCCGTTTGAATCCGTCAGCGAGGCCGACCTGAAGGCCATGAGCGCCAGCCAGAAAGCCGAGTTGCTGGTCGCCCACTACGGGCAGGCGCTGGCCGTGCCGCCGGACGGGGAGGAAATCTGCCGCTATGAGAACTGCGCATGGCAGGTGATGGAGGCGAAGACGCTGCGCCGGGAAATCGCCGCGCTGTTTCAGAAGGTGCGCGCCCCATTCTCCGCTGCCGGTATCGGCAGCGTGCTGGACACGCTCAAACTGATGGTGCAGCAGATGGGAGAACCTTCCCGCCGCCTGATTGGCTTCCGTAACGGCGTGTATGACACCACAACAGGCACCTTCAGCCCGCACCGCCGCGAGCACAGGCTGCGCACCGTCAACAGCGTGGACTACACCGCGCCGCGTCCTGGTGAAAACCCCGCAGACCACGCCCCGGCTTTCTGGCGCTGGTTAACGCGGGCCGCTGGGCATAATCACGACAAGCAGGAGCGCATTCTCGCGGCGTTATTTATGGTGCTGGCAAACCGCTATGACTGGCAGATGTTTCTCGAAGTCAACGGCCCCGGCGGCAGCGGTAAAAGTGTCATGGCCTCGATAGCCACTCTGCTGGCCGGAGAAGACAACACCACGTCCGCCACCATCGACACGCTGGAATCCTCCCGCGAGCGCGCCAGCGTGGTGGGCTTCTCGCTGATTATCCTGCCTGACCAGGAGAAATGGAGCGGCGACGGCGCGGGCATCAAGGCGATTACTGGCGGCGATGCGGTGGCAATCGACCCGAAATACCGTGACGCCTATTCAACGCACATTCCGGCGGTCATTCTGGCGGTGAACAACAATCCTATGCGCTTCAGCGACCGCAGCGGCGGTGTGTCACGCCGCCGGGCAATTCTGACGTTCCCGGAAGTGATACCGGCAAAAGAACGTGACCCGCAGCTGCTTGACAAAATCAGTACCGGGCTGGCCATCATTGTTCGTCATCTGATGCAGCGCTTCAGTCAGCCGGAGGAGGCCCGCGCGCTGCTACAGGCGCAGCAGACGTCCGGCGAGGCGCTGGAAATTAAACGCCAGGCTGACCCGCTGGTCGATTTCTGCGCCTACCTGATGCCGATAAGTACCGCGACCGGCCTGTTTATGGGGAACGCCAATATCCGCCCGCTGAATCCGAAGCGATATCTGTACCATGCCTACCTGTCATTCATGGAATCGCGCGGCCATCAGCACCCGCTCAGCCTGACCGCATCCGGTCAGGCGGTGCCGCAGACGCTGAAGGAGTGTGAGCGCATCCTGCTGAAACGCCGGACGAATAACGGCGTCCAGACCAATCTCACGCTGCATGAGGACAGCGAAGCCGACTGGCTGCCCGCGTGCAGTCAGTAACCCCCGCAGCAAACGAACCGGCTCAGGCCGGTTTTTTACGTTTCAGCCCGGAGTGATCACTCAATATGAACACAAGTGTACACGCAGCCCTTAGCTCTTCACCGTATAACTAACTGATTTAAAATAATTAAAATCAAAAGTGAACAGTGTGAACACTTTTTACTTAAATTTTTTTTTACCATTCTGAGAAATCATCCAGACCAAAAGCTACATAAGCTAAGAGGGATATCATTGTAAAAAAGTACAAATTAAGGATAATCGTTCAACATAGATAATGTTCGTCAGTTAGTGTGTCTTTGTATATTTAAGGTGAATACACATGGATATTGAAAATGAACTTAACCAATTATTTATAAACAGAGCTTCGGGACCATTCTTGTTTCTAGGTTCAGGCTTTTCCAGAAGATATATGGGGCTTGAAGACTGGCAAGGTTTACTCAATAAATTTTGTGTTATGGGTAAGCCGTATGAATACTATAAAAGCAGCGCGAACGGTGACATAGCACGTTCTGCATTATTAATCGCAGAAGATTTCCATGACCTATGGTGGAGTAGCGACAACTATAAAGAAAGCAGAGAAAAGCATTCAAATATAGTCAAAGATAAATCGTCTCCTTTAAGAATAGAAATAAGTAGATATCTAATAGAAAAAACAGAAGATCGAAAAGAAGATCTTGATCTTAACGATGAACTTGAAATACTAAAATCCTGTGATGTTGACGGGATAATTACTACAAACTGGGATCTTTTGATTGAACATTTATTCCCTGACTACACAACGTACATTGGTCAAGAGGAACTACTTTTTTCAAACACCTATAGCATTGGTGAAATATATAAAATACATGGATGTGGTTCAAAGCCTGAATCAATGATTCTTACTGACGCTGACTATAGAGATTATAATAGTAAAAATGCTTATCTGGCCTCTAAGCTAATAACAATTTTTGTTGAGCACCCTGTTGTATTTATTGGATATTCAATAACAGATGAAAATATTCGCGCATTACTTAAATCAATATCATTATGCATCGGCACGGAAAAGTTAGAAAAATTAAGAAGTAATCTAATATTTATTGATAAAGATGAACCTGCTACAGGGGCCGTAATCGAGACGTCATATCTTCATTTTAATGACGTTCAGGTTCCAGTCAAAATAGTTAAGACAAAGAATTTTTCATTGGTTTATCAAGCCATTCATAATTTTGAACGAAAATTACCGGCACGTGTGCTTAGATTTTGTAAAGAACAAGTGTACGAAATAGTCCAAAGTCAAGACCCACAGAATAAGATAGCTGTAGTTGACTACGATAACATAAAAGATAAAAAGGATATTGAGATCGTCTTTGGGATAGGTGTTATTGGAAAGCTAGGAGATACTGGTTATAGGGCTATAACCGTGCAAGATTTATTCGAGGACGTTGCATTAAATAATAAGAATTTCTCACCTGAGAAAATCCTAACAATCACTGTAAAACAATATAACTACAAGTTCATCCCAGTATTCAAATATCTATCAAAAATGAATATAGGAACATTAGAGGATTATAAGAAATCTGGCTTAAAGCTAGACCAATATATCCAAAGAGATTTTCCAGATGTCTTCGCGAGCAGAAAGCCCAGAGACTTCGTTAAGTATCAGGGTATGACATTTAATGATTTTTACGATGCAGCAAGTGAATCCGCATTTTTATCACTGGCCCCATTACATCCTGAGCCTGATGCTGAGTTTATTGCGCAATTCATCCGAGAAAATTATGATAGACTTATATCTTCTAATAATAAATATTTCTTCAGAAAATTAATCTCTTTCTATGATTGGCTTAAATATAGATTTATTTGACTTCAAGTAGCTGATTAGGGGGGTGTTAGCAATTCATTAACACCCCACAGCAGGTAAGATGTGTATATGAAAATGTATAATTAAACATAGTGAAAATATTTAACCAAAGTTAAATCATATAGTTATGATTCAATGTAGACTCCTGTGATCTTCCGCCACTCATCACTCAGGTCCAGCCATGCTCATCCATCCATCCGACAACCTTCCGTTCTCTGGCGATCCGCGTAAGGAAGAGCTGCGCCAGCGGCTGCTGCGACCGGATGCGCCCAAAGTCATTGCCGTGTCACTGTCGAAGGAGCTGGATCGCGAGCGACGCACGCATCGTCATGCCGCCGGTCAGCTGTTTTGTCTGCGCCAGGGATTGATGACAGTGAACACCTCGTCGGGCATTTTTGCTAATCCGCCGCGGCTGGTCGGCTGGATTCCGCCGTGGTTTGACCATGCCCTTGTCGGGCCGGGGCGCGTGCTGGGCTGGACGGTACTGATTGACGAAGCGCTGGCCGCGCCGCTGCCGGATCGGCCGGTGCTGCTCTCCTGCCCGACCGTGCTGGAGCCGCTGGCTGAACGGCTGGCGGTGCTGGAGCCTGAACTGTGGAGCAGCGCGCGCTATGCCCGGCTGGGTCAGGTCTTTCTTGATGAACTGTACGAATCCACGCCGCAGGAACTCACCCTGCCGCTGCCGGAAGAGCCGCGTCTGCGGCAGATTGCGCGCCTGCTGATGGACGATCCGGCTGATACACGCACCGGGCCGGAGCTGGCGCAGTGGGCTGGTCTGAGCGCGCGCAGCCTGAGTCGCCACTGGTCGAGCGCGGTTGGCATGAGCCTGAGTAAATATCGTCAGGTATCGCGCCTGCTGAAATCGCTGGAAGGGCTGGCGGCAGGCCACAGCGTGCAGCAGGTTGCCTGGCAGGTGGGCTTCGACAGCGTCAGCAGCTATATCAGCGCGTTTCGCGCCGCCTTCGGCTCAACGCCAGGCAAATACTTTACGACGCCAGCCGACTCTGCGAATGCAGCATCAGCAGGCTAGCCGGACCGTCAATCGGTGGCAGGCTGTGCCGGTATTTGCGACGAAAAGCGCCCGGCGGCAGGTCAAACATGCGCCGAAAGGTGCGGCAGTAGGTTTGCTGTGAATCGAAGCCAAACTGCAGCGCAATCTGCATCAGCGACGTGTTACTGCTGAGCAGGGTGATGACGGAAGCCGTTAGCTTCCGTTCACGGATATAGGCTCCCAGCGCCACGCCAGTATAGCTGCGGAACAGCCGCTGCAAATGCCACTGCGAATAACCGGCCCGCCGCGCGACCGTCTCCAGCATGAGCTTTTGTTCAATATTCGCCTCTATCCACATCATCAGCTGATGCATAAAGGCTGCGTGAATATCCATCCTCTCCTCCTGATGCCGTGGTGCGACTCAATCTGGGACATTGTAAAAACAGGACGACTGGCTGTGTTTGCGCATAAAGCCAATAAATAGCGATAACTCGCCAATTTGCATATCACTACTCTGCCGGGGAGAACACGCTGTTGCGTCAGCGCACATCATGTAATATCGTAAGTTACATGAAAGATAAGCCGCCGTTCTTTCCGCTGCGCCAATCGTCACAAAGGAGAAAATCTATGCATGCCTTTTTACTCTCTGACATGGGTGTGTGCCTGGCGATTGCGCTAGCCTCAGCCAGCATCGCGATGACCATGACGCAGACCGAACTGTTTGCCGGTTTGCGCGCCTGGACCGCACGCAAACACGCCTTGCTCGGTCATCTGTTTCACTGTTTCTATTGCCTGAGCCATTGGGTGGTGTTTGCCGCGATGCTGATTTACCACCCAACGCTGCTGAACAGCGGTTGGCCGCTGGTCGACTGGTTCATGACAGCCTTCATCACGCTGACGCTGACCACGTTTGTCAGCGGTATGATGTTTAAAGTGTTTCAGGCCGCCGTCACCACGCATGTGATGAAGCATGACGCGCAGATCAAATTGCAGAAGCAGGATTAACGGCCGCGCGGGTTAGTCGCTGCAGCGCGGAAAGGTGTGCGGATCCAGCCCGAGGCTGGCCATTTTTTGCAGGTAATCTTCGGCGATGTCCGCCACGGTAATCTGGCTGAAGCGCTGCAGCAGTAGCGCTTCGGCTTCACCCAGCGCCTGGTCAAGCCGGGCGTCCACCGCATGTTCCACCAGGCAGGGCGAAGGATCGGCCGCCGGGCCAATGCTGAACAGCGCCGGTGAGCCGATAGCCTGGTACACATCCAGTAGCGTGATATCGCGCAGGTCCGCGCGCAGCTCCCAGCCGCCGCCGTGCCCCTTTTCCGACACCAGATACCCCTTTTCACGCAGCCCCGACATCATGCGACGCACCACCACCGGATTAGTGCCGAGCATTTTTGCCATGGCATCGGAAGTAGCGCGTTTAACGTGACGATCAAGATGAATGAGCGCGTGCAGCGAGCGGGACAGGCGGTTATCGCGTGGCATGGACGTTTCCTCTGAAATTCCCGCTACTGTAGCAAACCACGCTGGCGGCAACAATTTATCCCGGCTGAGCGTGGATGGCGCCCTGACCAGACATCCGTGTTAATCATGCTGCCAATAGGAAAAGGCAAACTGCCACAGTAAAAGCCATTACGATGAAAAGGCGATTTGGCATCGGTTAATTAATTAATGAACTGAGTGAAAGAAACGGAATGTATATTTCCCCCTCCAGGAAATAAAAATCCCCTAAGCGGAATAAGAAATTCCTTTTTGAAATTAAATTCACTCTGTAGGACATAGACTACAAATAATTATTTTATTGTTCTTGATCATACGCAATATATAAAATTAAACGAGCGGCTAAAGTTTGACCTGTCATTCACTCATCAGGAAAAGGTTAACTATGGCTCAGGTCGTTGTGGTTGATGACCATCCGATCGCGCGGATGGCCGTTCGTTATTTGCTGGAACAAAATGGACATACGGTGCTGGCCGAAAGCGCCGATGGCCGGGAAGCGGTAACGCTGATTCAGCAGCAGCAGCCGGATATCGTCATCATTGATATCGACCTGCCGTCGCTGGACGGAATTGAAGTGGTTAAGTCGTTGCGCGATCAGAGTTTTCCAGGAAAAATCATTGTTATCTCCGGGAAAAATGAAAACGTGTATGCTGTGCAGAGCCTGCGCAGCGGTGCCAATGGCTTTGTCAGTAAAAAAACCGATATGCCAGAGATCGCCAGTGCTATTCAGGCGACACAACGTGGTTATGGTTATTTCCCGCTGGGCGGTTTTATGCAGCAAATGGAGCAGGAAAGCACGCAGGCGGAGAAAAAAATGATTGAATCATTGTCACCACAGGAGTTTCAGGTTTTTCATCATATTATTAAGGGCCTGAATAATATGCGCATCGCGGCGCGGATGGGCGTCAGTAATAAAACCGTCAGTACCTATAAAAGCCGGTTAATGGATAAACTTCACTGCAAAACCATGAGTGATTTATTTGCTTTCGTGCACCGCAATCAAATGGAAGCCTCATAAATCGTCTGCAAAGAGTTATCGAGACACAGCCGTTTGACGTAGCGCTCACCCTCTCGCTCAGGCCGGTAACCATAACCGTGTGTTGATCGGTAAGTTGCCGTGCAGCAGTTATGATCAAATCCTTGCCAGGCTAACCGACGATGTGCTGGCAGACACCGTATAACTGCCCAGGGAGGAATTCCATTTCCTCTGCGGCATCTGCGTTACCGCGGCGCTTCCCGCTTACCGCTTCACCAGGCTGCTTTGCCAGGCGTGGAACAGGGTGAGCCAGTTTTGCACCGGCAGATGTTGCTTCTGCCCGGTGCCAAAGCCGTGACCGCCCTGCTGGAACAGATGCAGCTCCACGTTGACCTTGTTCTGCCGCAGTGCGCTGAACATGCCCAGCGCGTTTTGCGGTGAGGCGGTACCGTCGTTCAGCGCCTGTACCAGAAAAGTCGGCGGCGTGTGTGCGCTGACACGATCCTCCTGCGAAAGCTGCGCCATTTGCTGGGCACTGAGATCTTTTCCGTACAGCGCCGCGCGCGTGCCTGGGTGGGTCACGCCCTGTTTCAGCGACAGCACCGGATAGATGAGGGCGCTGAAATCCGGGCGCGCCGACACCTTATCCTGCGCATCGACGGCCTGATAGTTAGCTTCATCGGGAGTGTTGCTCAGATTGGCGGCGAGAAAGGCACCGGCGGAAAAGCCCATCACGCCAATGCGGTCAGGCGCTACCTGGTACTGCTGCGCATTGGCCCGAATCAGCCGCAGCGCTCGCTGGGTATCGGCAAAAGCCTGCTGGCGATACTGCGCTGAACCGTCGTGTGGCAGACGATAAATTAACACAAATGAAGCGTAGCCCTGCTGGCTAAGCACGTTGGCCACGTCCAGCCCTTCAAGATCTTTCATAATATAAGAAAAACCCCCACCGGGAATGATTAGCACCGCCGCATGATTATTTTTTCCGGTTGCCGGAACATAAATCATTTGTGGCGCATCGACGTGGGTAACAGCCCGGTTATTAATGGCCGGGTTTTTACTAAAATTAATAAATTTATTATTTGCTGACACTTCATCTGGCCAGATCGGAATTTCCTTATTGGCAAACGCGGCCGGAAGATACAGTAAAAAAAACAGGCTAAATATCCGCAACCCTCTCATCGCACTGGCTCCAAATCCTGAATAAAAACAGTAACAAAAGTCAAACTGAGCGGATAAAATCGCTCAGTGACGCTCCGGCTCCCCGCGAGATAATGAAAAAAACGTACTCATCAAAAAATGTCTGTGGAAACGGTAGCAAATAAATATGGCAAAACCTATTCAATATAATATCGGACCAGGAAAAATTAGAATTTTCTCATGTTTACGTTAACAAGACCGTATGTTATAAGTGAATTTTAAACTATAAGAATCTGTGACCATGGGAATTTACTGGATCATAAGTCTTAGCCTGACTTTCGTCGCTATTGTCGAAATCATGTTAAGTAAAAATGAAAACACAGCGCAAATCAGGACGTGGCTTTATTTTGTTGCCGTTGTAGTACTTTTTACTTTTGGCGGTATTCGTGGCCTGGGAACCGGCCTTGATGACTTCCAGTATCGCGACTTCTATGCCCAGTTTATCGATAAAATTATTATCGAAGGTTTCTGGCGTGCTGTCGTGGAATTCCGTTATGAACCAGCCATTTACGCCATTGCCGGCGCGACACGTATCTTTACCGCTAATCCGGACATTTTCATCTTTGTCTTCGCGGTCATCGCTGTTGGTGTCAACGCGCACTACTTCCGTAAGCTGACACCGCTGCCGCTGGTGGCCCTCGCCGTCTACTCTGCGCACCTGTTTATCAACAAAGACATGAACCAGATTCGCTTCGGTTTATGTTCGGCGTTTTTAATGGGCTTCGTCTGGCACATGTCGCGGCGCAGCAAGTCTGGCATGATCACCACCTTCATCCTGTCGTTTATCAGCCACGCCACCGCGATTGTCGCGCTGCTGATTCCGCTGGCGATGATTGTGCGTAAAAACAAATACATCCCAATTGCCATCGTGGTCGCCAGCCTGCCGCTGGCGTTTCTCGGCAGTTCGGCGCTGATCGCCGCGCTCTCCAGCCACCTCGGTGCGCTGGGCGACAGGGCCATGGGCTATGCCGATGCCGATTCACGCCAGGAGCAGGGCATTCTGACCCTGTCGAACCTGAAGAATATCGGCTTCGTCTTTATCTTCAGCTACATGTTGCTGAGCGATAAAATTAAAAATTTCGACCCGGAAAAGTTTAATACCTATTACATTCTGGTGATCACTTTTGCCATCGGCAGTGGCCTGAGGATGGCGCTACAGGATTACGCTTCTGGTGGTCGTCTGGCGAACTATTTGCTGCAGGTTGAGCCGGTGCTTATTTCGCTGTGTATCTGGGAAACCAGAAAGCTGAAGAAGGTACTTGCCGTGGCTGTCACCATTCTGATGGTGCTGTACTATCTCTACTACAACACCGTATCGAGCAAGCAGTCGATTGTCGGCTATGAGGTGTCACGCACCTTCCAGCTGTTCCGTTAGGTCCAGAAATAACGCTAGCCAACTGGTTAGCGTTTTTTCATTAATAAGCCCTTTCTCATCGTCATCCAGGGAAAATCCGAATATTTTACTGGTCCTGAACATTGCTTGCTTTTTATGAGGATTAAAATTCTAATAGATTGCATCTGCTCACGCAGAACACCTGTGATAAGAATATTCCGAAGCAACCATGCAAAGTCTTTCATGGCTTTTCCTGGCACGTCGTCACTCAATGAAAGAATGCTGACATGAACGAAAAAAACAATTTTGACATCGTACGACTTTCCCTCGCCTTTATCGTAATGCTGGTGCATTCCGCTGAGGTGACGAGAAACGCCGATATCCGTTTCCTGGCGCATTTTCTCAATAGTGATTTTGCCGTCAAAGGATTTTTCGCAATAAGTGGTTTTCTTATTGCAAAAAGTTACTTAAGAAGTAAATCGCTGACCTCCTATTTTATTAAGCGCGCACAACGTATATTGCCGGCTTATATTTTCACCATCATCATGTGTTTTGTGATTGGCATGTGTCTTACTACCCTGCCGCTGATGGATTTCCTGAAAAATAGAGAAACCCTTAAATATCTGGTCGCCAACTTCTCGTTTCTTAACTTTATTCAGCCGTCGCTGCCGGGCGTGTTTACCAACAACCCCAATCAGCCGCTGGATGGTTCCCTGTGGACCATCAAAGCCGAGCTGACGCTCTACGTGCTGCTGCCCTTTATCGTGCCGTTGCTGAAGCGAAGCCCGCTGAAAGTGTGGAGCGTGATTTTTATTATCTCCTGCGCCTGGTACTTCTACTTCACCGCGCTGTACAGCGGGCCGAAAGCCGATACGCTGGCCAAGCAGTTTATTGCGCTGTCGTCCTACTTCTTCTTTGGCAGCCTGCTGGCGGTGCATCAGCCAACCTTTGACCGCCTGAAAGAGATCACCATTGTGTCGCTGGTGGTGTTCCTGCTGTTCAAGAGCACGGATTACGCGTTTATCGTTGAGCCGGTGGCGTTTTCGGCGGTAGTGATTCTGTTCTGCACCAGCCTGTGTAAAGAGATTAAAATCAGCCAGTACGGCGATCTCTCTTACGGCATGTACCTCTATCACTGGCCGATTATTCAGGTGCTGCAGCATTTCGGTGTGTTCGATGCCAACGCGTTTGCTGGCCTGGGGCTGACAATTGTGATGACGCTGGCGCTGGCTTACACCTCGTGGAATTTGCTGGAGAGCCGTTTCCTGAAGCGCACCCATCACGCTCAGCCGTCGATTGTGCCGCCCACCGCTGCACGCGACTAAGCGTTAATCATGCAGGCGCATGTCGCGCCTGCACCAGAGCGCCACCGATCAAATGGTGGCGCCCATCGACAGCTGATAATGCAAATCCACCTGTTCAATGGTGGGCTGCTGGTTAATTTTCTTCAGCACAATTTCCGTTGCCACTTTGCCCATCTCGAAGCGCGGTGTAATCACACTGGCCAGCCGCGGCGTTGTCGCCTGACCAATCTCCAGTCCGTGGAATCCGGCAATCGCCAGCGCCTGCGGCACTGCAATGCCTGCCGCCTGACACTCCTGCAGCACGCCGACCGCCAGATCATCGTTGGTACAAAGAATGGCATCCATCTGCGGATAGAGCTGGCGCGCCAGCGTCATCATGCCAGTGCCAATCGACACCGAAGAGACTTTGTTCGGTACAATGCGTCCGGCCGGCAATCCGGCCGCCGCCACGGCATCGCAATAGCCGGCGTAGCGCTGCTGGTCACGGCGATCGGACATCGAGCCAAAATAAATCACCCGCTGTTTGCCGCTGGCCAGCAGCATCGCGGTCATGTCGTAGCCGGCACGGTAATTATCAAAGCCGACGTTGATGCGCCCGCGCGTCTCGCTCAGTCCCATCACTTCGGCGACCGGAATGGTGGCCGCGTTGAGATACTTTTCCGCGCGCACGGTGTGCACCGACTCGGTCAGGATCAATCCCTGCACGTTAAAAGCCAGTACCGTGGCAATCTGCTCCTCTTCGCGCTGCGGATTGTAGTCGTAGTTGACCACCAGCGTCTGATAGCCGTGGGCGCTGGTGACCGATTCGATACCGGCCAGCAGATCGGCAAAGATTTGATTATTGAATGAGGGGATGAGTACGCCGATGCGCGGCGGTGGGTGCCGCGACGCCGCGGTGTTTTCCTGTTCGGCGACGTAGCCGATTTCGGCCATGACGCTGGCGATTTTCGCCGCCGTTTCCGCCTTCACCTTTTCCGGCGTGCGCAGATAGCGGCTCACCGTCATCTTGGTGACCCCTGCGAGAGTCGCAATATCGTCCAGAGTGATGCGCTGCGTTTTCATTGCGCGGTCCGCAAAGAGAGCCTGTCAATCAACGTATTATGCCCGCTGGCGAGTCAAAAAAGAAACGCTGCTCCGCCGGTCATACCGGTCGTTCGTAGTGCTCAATCACCGCCAGTGCCAGGCCGTTGGCCGGATCGATGCGCTGCGGCAGAAAGTGCAGCGCGGTATGGGCAAAGGTAAACGCCAGCGTGCCGGCCTGTGCCGCCTGCTGTACTGCCTGCACAAACGCCGGTTGCGCATTCCACGGGCCGTCAATGATGATGCTGGCCGGATTGACCAGTTGCATCACCTGGCTCAGCGCATGGCCGAGATAGCGGCCGGTCTGCGCCATCAGCTCATACACGATCTCCGGCTCGCTGTCGCCGGACTGCCAGCGTAAGCCGGGCTTGCGCCGGGCCAGCTGCTGCTGGATCGCCGGCAGGCTGACCAGCGTTTCCAGACAGCCCTGCCGCCCGCAGCTGCAGCGCGCGCCGTTGGGCTGCACGCTCAGATGACCAATCTCACCGGCGGTCCAGCTGCTGCCGCTGAACACCTCGCCGCGCTCCACCAGCGCGCCGCCCACGCCGTCGGCGATGCGCAGATAGAAATGACTTTGCGCTTTATTGAGCTCCAGCTGCTGCACCGCCAGCAGCGCGGCCGCTTTGACGTTATTCATGATGCGCAGCGGCAGCTCAACGCCGCGCCGCAGCGGCGTCAGCACATCGACATCCTGCCAGCCGAGCGGCGCAGAAAAGTGCACCCGTCCGCGCTGAGAATCAATGATGCCGGGAAAACCGATGGCCACGCCCAGCAGCGCCGGATGCGCCGCGCGCAGCGTCTGACACACTTCCGTCAGCTCGTGCAGCAGCCCGTCGGCATCGGCCGTTTCGGTGCGCCAGGTTTGCTCGGCCACCACGCGCGAAAAGTAGTCGCACACGCGCCAGTGAATCGCCTGGCGCTCGACCATGATGCCCGCGCTTTTCAGCTGACCCGCGCGCAGTTCGATCTCAATTTTGGGCCGGCCGGCCGCCGCCACGCTGACCGGGCCAAGCTCGTGAATCAGCCCCTGCGCCAGCAGGTCATCGATAATCAGGGAAACGGTGTTTTTGCTCAGGTCGAGCGCCAGCGCCAGATCCTGGCGGGAAGTGATGCGGGTGGTACGCAGTTGCGTCATCACCCGCTTGAGGTTGTTCAGTCGAAGTACCGCTGGTCCTTTCCCGGCTGCTTTCATCGCACCCTCACCTGACAAAGAGTAATAGGTGTAAGTTTAGCAGCCCGCACCGGCGGTTAATCGCCGGTAAAACCGGGTTTTTAGCGCTTCTGCCGCGTATCAGTACTCGTCGCCGCGCACGCGGCTGCGGTAACTTTCCCAGTCAAAACGCACCCACAGGCTATTACCGAGGCGCATGCGATCCATCACCCGTTCGCCAAGCAGCGTATTCATGCCGGCCGGATCGAGGTTGGAGAGCATGCCGGTCGGCCGCTTTGACGACGAACGGCGATCAACAATCTGATTGATGATCACTTTCTCGTAGCGCGATTCGCTCTGCATGCCGATCTCATCGATCACCAGCAGATCGACATGGCTGAGATCCTGCAGCAGCCGCTCTTCGGTCAGGTCGCTGCCGCCGCTGAAGGTGCCTTTCATGCTCGACATCAGATCGGCCACCGTAACAATCAACACGCTTTTACCGCGCAGAATCAGATCGTTACCAATCGCCGCCGCCAGATGGTTTTTGCCGGTGCCGGGACGACCAGAAAACACGAAGCTGGCGATGCTGTTCTCAAAGCCGGCGGCGTATTCACGCGCCAGACTGAGCGCCTTGCGCTGGCCGTCATTTTCGACGCGGTAGTTGTCGAACGAGCAGTTCATGTGCAACTCACGGATGCCGGAGCGGCCCATGATGCGCTGCATCTTCATGGCGCGGTTTTCGCGCACAATCGCTTCTGAGCGCAGCCGGCCCTGCTCCTGATTCCACGCCAGCAGCTCGGCGCCGTTTTTAAACTTTGGCTGCACATCCGCGGGCATAATTTTTTTCAGGCGACTGAAAAGATCGTTCGGCGTTTTCATTACTCACCTCGGAATCCATCGGGAATATCATAATCAGTATTGCTGATCTGGGTGATATCGCGCTTTGGCTGACCGCCGTTGGCGGCGCGGTTCATCTGCACGCTGCGCGCCAGTTTCTGCTGCCACTGTACATGGTGAAACAGCCGGCCTTCCGCCTGCCAGTAGGCGACGAAAGCCGCCAGCTCTGCGGCGGTCACCGGCTCGCTCAGCGCCACGCCCCAGATCGCCGCCTGGCGCTGGAAGTCGCTGTCCGGCTGCCAGCCCGGATACATGGCAAACTTACCCACCGGCACGGCGATCGGCGCGGCGTCGCTGTGAAACAGGCTGTCGTCCAGCGTGACATCATTCGGCTGCTGCGCCGCTGCTTCCAGCGCCAGCAGGTGCGCAAGGCGCTGCGGCGTGATCGCGTAAAACGCCGGAACATTGTTGTGCAGCACCGCCAGCGTGCCGTTATCGGCCTGCTGCAGCGTGGTGAGGGGATCGTGGCAAAAGCCGTCCAGCCCCACCAGCGTTGAAGATAAGATTTTGACTGACATGAAGAAACCTGACGTTGACTTACCCGGTGCACCGGCGACCCGGTGCTAAGCGGTCAGTGTACCTGTTTTAGCACCGGGGATCGCCATAAAACCGCGCGGATTTAGCGCGAGGCGAAGTGCGGTTCAGCCGCCTCAATGCTGACCACGCGACGGCTGGCGTGGGCCGTTGCCAGCGCCGGGCGGGTTTGCCACAGATAGCGCAGCGATGCCACCAGACACAGGCTGTAGCCAAACAGCTCGCTGCCCTCTTCCGCCATGTTTTTCACCACGCGGTTATAGCCATCCAGCATCAGTTGCTGCCACAGCTCATGCATGCCAAACAGCCGCGAGAACACCAGCACCGCCAGCAGCCCGGCGGCCATCATTTGCCAGCTGCGATGCTGCAGCAGTGCCGCCAGGCCCGGCAGGATTTGCCGCGGCTGACGCAGCGCCATCGCCAGCGAGGCCGCGGTCGTTGCCAGCGCAAACCACAGCCATGCGCCGTGCTGCACCACGTCGAACAGAAAATCCATTTCACGAATCAGCATGCAGCTGAAGAAGCCACCGACCAGAATCAGCGCGCTGCGCTGCTGCGGTCGCTGCCAGGCGGCGAAGAAGAACAGTGCGGCAATGACCGCCAGCATCAGCTCCTGTGTCGCTTCGGTGAAAGAGGTTTCGTGCAGTGCATCGTTCATCCAGTTGACGTCGATGTAGACCATCGCCATACAGAAGACCAGCACCAATCCACTGATGATAAAGGCCGCCAGTTCACGGCTAATAAGAATAATGTTTTCGCGCATTGTGATACCAAATCAGAAAATAATTAGCGCGCTTATTATATTTCCGCTGGCTGGCACCACTTCTCATTTCATGCCGCTTCAGAAGCTGGCGCTGACGCCGAGGTTGTAAATGAACTGTTCGCCGCTGCTGACCGCGCCGGTCTGGGCGAAGGAGGCGAACGCCGCCATGTTCTGGCCGAGCGGCAGACGGGCACCGACGCTGACATCCATCCAGTTCGTTTCCCGATTCATCTCTTCCGGCCGATCGCGCGGCACGGCCGTGCCGTCGAAGCTGAGCTGATGGCTGTAACTCACCTGCGCCCACGGCGATATCCAGCCAAAACTGGAATCCACGCGCCAGCCCAGTGAAGCGATGTGTTCGGCGTTGTTACGTTCGACCGGCGCGCAGGCGGCGCAGCTCAGGGTGGAATCATCGACGGCAAACTGCGCCACCGGACCGGTGCGCAGGCGGTCATTCATCGGCAGGTTCCAGCCTGCCGAGTAGCGGTTCACCAGCGGCGAGCTGCCGACGCTGGCCGTTTCGCTGTGCAGCGCCATGCCGCCGCCGGGCGGATTGAGCGCGGCATCAAGCAGATCGCTGTCGCGGTTTTCTGTCAACATCAGATGATTACTGGAAATTTTTTCGGCAAGTATCGCATTGTAATCCGGCGCGCTGCTCTCGCTGGCCTGATCCCAGGCGTGCGCCGGCAGGGCCGCCACCAGTAGCCACCCACCGCTAAAGGCCAGCGCAAGGAGACGCAGGCCGGTCCGCTGACTGTTCTGCCACATGAAAGACTCCTGACGAGCCGGAAGGGATCGGGTTGGCCTTAAAATTGATGATGATCCTGAAGCGTTCACCCGGTTGCAGCGCGAACGTCCATGACGTTATTATCGGCACCCATTGATTAACTATTAATCGATTCTTTCAAACGTCAAGCGACTGACCGCTTTTTCCTCATGCTTAGGGAGTGATGCAATGCAGCGATGTGGCTGGGTAACACAGGATGCGCTTTATCTGGCGTACCACGACACGGAATGGGGCGTGCCGCAGACCGATAAGCGCGCCTTATTTGAGATGCTGTGTCTGGAGGGGCAACAGGCTGGTCTGTCATGGATCACCGTGCTGAAAAAGCGCGAGAACTACCGCCAGGCGTTTCATGATTTTGATCCGCAGGCGGTGGCGCTGATGGATGAGGCCGATCTGCTGCGCCTGCTGCAGAACAGCGGTTTGATCCGCCATCGCGGCAAGCTGGAAGCCATCATCAATAATGCCAAAGCGCTGCTGGCGCTGGAGGCCACCGGCGAAGACTTTTCCCGCTTTATCTGGTCATTTGTCGATAACCAGCCGATTTTGCACCGTTATGCGGATTATAAACTGGCGCCCACCACCTCCGAACCGGCCATTGCGCTGTCTAAAGCGCTTAAGAAGCGTGGTTTTAAATTCGTCGGGCCTACAACCTGCCACTCTTTTTTACAGGCCTGTGGGCTGATTAACGATCATCAAACCAGCTGTTTCTGCCATCCCGATAATCTTTAAGGCAAAAGTTTACAAATTAAGACTGCGCCTCACGAATTTCCCCATCATTGAACGGCATAATAGTGCCGTTTTGGGGCGTTTTCCCCGTTTCCGTATGAGGGACTTTTTCATGAAAAAGCGTGTACTGGCGCTGGCCTTGTTAATGAGCGGCAGCGTGGCGCTGTCGGGTTGTACCACCAATCCTTATACCGGCGAATCGCAGGCCGGGAAATCGGGCATCGGCGCGGGTCTGGGCGCGGTGCTGGGCGCTGGCGTGGGCGTGCTCTCTTCGTCGAAGAAAGATCGCGGTAAAGGTGCGCTGATTGGCGCAGCGTCCGGTGCGGCACTGGGCGGCGGCGTCGGCTATTACATGGATGTGCAGGAAGCCAAACTGCGCGACAAGATGCGCGGCACCGGCGTCAGCGTAACGCGTCAGGGCGATAACATCGTACTGAACATGCCGAACAACGTGACTTTTGACTCAAGCAGCGCCAACCTGAAACCGGCCGGCGCAAATACGCTGACCGGCGTGGCGATGGTGCTGAAAGAGTATCCGAAAACCGCCGTCAACGTGGTCGGCTTTACCGACAGCACCGGCACGCGCGCGCTGAACATGCGCCTTTCGCAGCAGCGAGCAGAAAGCGTTGCCAGCGCGCTGATCGTGCAGGGCGTGGCGCAGAACCGCCTGCGCACCCAGGGCATGGGCCCGGATAACCCGGTCGCCAGCAACAGCACCGAAGCCGGTAAAGCACAAAACCGTCGCGTCGAAATTACCCTGAGTCCGCTGGGCTAAGGCACAGGCCGGTCTGCCGCTGCAGGCCGGCTTTTGACGCGTTTTTACGCGCTTATTGACGCGCAAAGCAGCAGATAACGCGTAAACGTCGCCGGACGATAGAGCCAGCGATGACTTTATGCTAGCGTGATCAAAATTTGATCAGTGGAAAGCCATCATGTCACTCAAAGCTATCGCCTCCGCCCTTGGCCTCTCTGTGACCACCGTGAGCCGCGCGCTGAATGGGTTTGATGATGTCGCCGCTGCTACCCGCAAACGCATCGAAGAGGAAGCCGACCGGCGCGGTTATCGCCCGAATGCCGCCGCGCGCCGCCTTAAGACCGGCCGTGCCAATGCGGTCGGGCTGGTGTTTCCGGTCAGCAATGCCTCACTCAACGACAGCTACTACAGTGAAATGCTGCTGACGCTCGATCAGCGTCTCGCCCTGCACGAGATCGATCTGCTGTTGCTCCCCGACAAACCGCAGGATCAGCAGCGCAATTTGCTGCGCATGCTGCGCAGCGGCGTGCTGGACGCGCTGATAGTCACCCATACCACGCCGCAGGATGTGCGATTGCAGCGCCTGCAGCAGAAGGGTTTTCGCTTTCTTACGCTGGGGCGCAGTCAGCTGCCGCAGCCTTACGCCTGGTTTGATTATGATAACCATGCCGGAACGCTACTGGCGGCGCAGCACTGCCAGCAGCAGGGCTATACGCGCATCGCTTATCTCGGTGGTAACGAGCCCAGCACCTACATTCTTGACCGCCGGCAGGGGTTTATCGACGCGCTGCCCGCCACGCCCTGCGCGCAGCAGGCTGGCTGGATGGCCGCGCTGCCGCCCTCGCGCCGCGCGGGCTATCAGCAAACCCGTGCCTGGCTGGCGCACGTTATCCAGCCTGACGCCATCATCACCGACTGCAGCCCGCTCGGCGAAGGCGCAGCGATTGCCCTGCAGCAGGCCGGGCGTCTGAGCGGCGCGCAGGCAATTCCCCTGTACGTGTACGATGGTTTGCCGCATGACTCGATTATCACGCAACCGGTCAACGCGATTCTGCAATCATCACAGCAGCGGATTGGCGAACGCGTCGCCGAAATGGTGCTGCAGCTGCTGGAGGGCGCGCCGCCCGCGCAGTTACAGACGCTGTGGCAGCCAATGCTGCGCCTCACTTCTGACGCACAGTGATTGCGCGGGTGCCGCGCTGTGATAGTCTTCGCCTGATGCAATTAATCAGGTGTATGTGATGAAAACCAGGCCGCCACGAGCCACAATCAGTGACGTTGCCCGCACGGCAAAAACCGGTAAAACCAGCGTTTCCCGCTATCTGAATGGCGAAGTTCATCTGCTTTCGCCGGATCTGAAAGCCCGTGTCGAACAGGCGATTGCCGACCTCAACTACCGCCCCAGCCAGATGGCGCGCGGACTCAAACGCGGCCGCACCCGGCTGATAGGCCTGATCATTGCCGATATCACTAATCCCTACTCAGTGGATGTGCTGAGCGGCATTGAAGCCGCCTGCCGCGCGCGCGGCTTCACGCTGCTGATGTGTAACACCAACAACGAAGTTGACCTCGAACAGCACTACCTGCAGCTGCTCAGCAGCTATCAGGTGGAAGGCATTGTGGTGAATGCAGTCGGGATGCACGAAGAGGTGCTCAACCGTCTGCAGCAGTCAATGCTGCCAATGGTGCTGATTGACCGCAAAATTCCCGACTTCGCCTGCGACGTGGTCGGGCTCAACAACCCGGAGGCCGCCCGCATCGCCACCCGGCATCTGCTGGATAACGGCTACGAAGCGCTGCTGTTTCTCAGTGAACCGCTCGGCAGCGTCAATACCCGCCGCGAACGTCTCGCCGCCTTCTTTGATACCATCAGCGGCGCGCCACAGGTGGTGGCAGAGAATGCCGAAGTGGTGTTGCATCAGCCGGCGCAGCTGGAACAGGTGCTGCAGGCGTTTCATCAGCGCCATCCGGGCAAACGCTGCGCGGTGATGGCCGCCAACGGTGCGCTGACGCTACAGGTGGCGCGGGCGTTACAGCGCCTGACGCTGCGCTGGGGCGAGAGCATTGGCCTGCTGGGCTTTGACGAACTGGAGTGGGCGGCGCTGGCTGGCGTCGGTATCACCACGCTGAAGCAGCCCACCTGGCAGATCGGCTATGCCGCGCTGGAGCAGGTGATCGCGCGTATCGAAGGCAGCGAACAGCCGATTCGCGAGCAGGTTTTCTCCGGTGAACTGATTGTGCGCGGCTCCAGCCAGCCGCTGCGCTAATCCCGCTTTTCACGGCTCACTTCGTGAGCAGGATCATAATTCCGCACTCTGCTACTTTCCTTTGGAACCGGTTCCATTAAGCTTTTTACAGCACATTAACGTGCTGTCCGGCGCAAAACGGTGCGGCGGGCAGTACAGCGAGACAGGCTGGAGGAGAGATGTCGAAAGCGGAAATTATTGTGGTCACGGCTGCCTACGGCGCGCACAAGGTGGCAGAACTGGGCGGCCAGGCAGCGCTGCTGCCGCTGATTAAAGCAGCCGGTGCCGATGGCGTCGAGATCCGCCGCGAGCTGTTCAGCGACGACGAATTGTGCCAGCTGCATACGCTCGGCGACGCGCTGCGTCAGCATCAGCTCAGCGTCAGCTATTCAGTGCCGGAAGCGCTGTGGCAGGCGGACGGTGCGCTCAATCCACGTCTGGCGCAGTTCCTGCAGGAAGCTGAGCTGCTGGGCGCTCAGCGCCTCAAGCTGGCATTGGGTCACTATGTCTCGCTGGCCGATCGCCAGCTAGTCGAGGTGCTGGCCGGCTCGCGCGTCACGCTGGTCATCGAAAACGATCAGACGCCGGACAGTAAGTTGACGCCGATGCTGCACTTCTTCCATCACGCCTGCGATGCCGCGCTGCCGCTGGATATGACCTTCGACATGGGCAACTGGCGCTGGACCGGCGAAGACGCCCTGCAGGCAGCGGCGCAGCTCAGTCGCTACGTGAGCTACATTCATGTTAAGGCGGCGGTGCCGCACGGTGACAGCTTCCGCGCCATTGCGCTGGATGACGCCGACGACAGCTGGCGCACGCTGCTGCAGGCGCTGCCGGCCGATGCACCGCGCGGTATTGAGTTCCCATTAGCCGGCGCAGATTTACTGGCGGTGACCCGCCACTACGTCGATCTGCTGCGCGCGGTGTAAGGAGTTGAGCATGACACACACCTCTCAGCTGGATGTCGTCACCATTGGTGAGGCGATGGCGATGTTTATTGCCGGGCAAACCGGCGATCTCGCCGCAGCCGATCAGTTCACGAAGCGCATTGCCGGTGCCGAGCTTAACGTGGCGATTGGTCTGGCGCGCCTCGGTTTGCAGGTTGGCTGGGTCAGCCGCGTCGGCGACGACAGCTTTGGCCGTTTTACCCTGCAGCAGCTGGCGAAAGAGCACGTTGACCACCGCTGCGTGACCATTGATAACCGCTATCGCACCGGTTTTCAGCTCAAAGCGCGCGTGGACGACGGCTCCGATCCGGAAGTGGAGTATTTCCGTAAAGGCTCCGCCGCCAGCCACCTGTCACCGGATGATTTCGACGAAAGCTATTTCGGCAGCGCGCGCCATCTGCATCTGAGCGGCGTGGCCGCCGCGCTTTCCGATAGCTCGCTGGCGCTGGCTAAACATGCGGCGAAAGAGATGCGCGCCCGCGGCAAAACTATCTCCTTTGATCCTAATCTGCGTCCGGTGCTGTGGCGCAGTGAAGAAGAGATGCGTAAGCAGCTGAATTTGCTGGCAGAATACGCCGACTGGGTGCTGCCAGGTGAAAAAGAGGGGCTGATTCTGACCGGCTACCGTCAGCCTGAAGCGATCGCGGATTTCTACCTCGATAAAGGCGTGCGGGCGGTGGTGATCAAAACCGGCAGCGACGGCGCCTGGTATAAAACCGCCGCGGGCGAACAGGGCCAGATTGCGCCGATCCACGTGGAGAATGTGGTGGATACCGTCGGCGCGGGCGATGGCTTTGCGGTCGGGCTGATCAGCGCACTGCTGGAAGGGAAATCGCTGCCGCAGGCAATTCTGCGTGGTAACAAAATTGGTTCGCTGGCGATTCAGGTTGCCGGCGACAGCGAAGGTCTGCCGACGCGCGCAGCGCTCGGCGATTATTAAACAAACGCACGGACCCGTAGCGGCGCAATTTATTGCGCACATGCAGGACGCAACGTCAACAACGCGCGATGAATCGCGCCGCTACGATGCCGTGCCAATACGCTAAAACTGTCTCTACACCCTAATTTCGAGACGCATCCACAGAATGCGCCCGCCTCAACCAGAGGAGTCACCCATGAAATCGCAGACAATCGCGCCAAAACGCTGGTGGTATATCATGCCCATCGTGTTTATTACCTACAGTCTGGCGTATCTGGACCGGGCGAACTTTAGTTTCGCCTCTGCCGCAGGGATAAATGAGGATCTCGGTATCACCAAAGGCATGTCATCGCTGCTCGGTGCCCTGTTCTTCCTTGGCTACTTCTTCTTTCAGATCCCCGGCGCGGTCTATGCCGAACGCCGTAGCGTAAAAAAACTGATTTTCTGGTGTCTGATTCTGTGGGGCGGCTGTGCCTCGCTGACCGGTATCGTCAGCAATATTCCGATGCTGGCCGCCATCCGCTTTGTCCTCGGCGTGGTGGAAGCGGCAGTGATGCCGGCGATGCTGATCTACATCAGCAACTGGTTTACCAAATCCGAGCGCTCACGCGCGAATACCTTCCTGATCCTCGGCAACCCGGTGACGGTGCTGTGGATGTCGGTGGTGTCCGGCTACCTGATTAACTCCTTTGGCTGGCGCGAGATGTTCATCATCGAGGGCTTCCCGGCGGTGATCTGGGCGATTGCCTGGTGGTTTATGGTGCAGGATAAACCGGCCCAGGCCAAATGGATGAGCGACGAAGAGAAAGCGGCGCTGCAGGCGCAGCTGCAGAAGGAGCAGGAGAACATTAAAGCGGTGCGCAACTACAGCGAAGCCTTCCGCAACCGCAACGTTATCCTGCTGTGCCTGCAATATTTTGCCTGGAGCATCGGCGTGTACGGTTTCGTGCTGTGGCTGCCGTCGATTCTGCGTAACGGCACGCAGATGGGCATGGTCGAAGCGGGCTGGCTGTCGGCGGTACCCTATCTGGTGGCGACCATCGCCATGCTGGTGGTGTCGTGGGCGTCAGACAAGACGCAAAACCGTAAGCTGTTTGTCTGGCCGCTGCTGCTGATTGGCGCACTGGCGTTCCTCGGCTCGTGGATGGTGGGTTCCAGTAACTTCTGGCTGTCGTATGCGCTGCTGGTGATTGCCGGCGGGGCCATGTACGCCCCGTATGGCCCGTTCTTCGCCATCATTCCGGAGATGCTGCCGCGCAATGTTTCCGGCGGTGCCATGGCGCTGATTAACAGTATGGGCGCACTGGGTTCCTTCATCGGTTCATGGATCGTAGGCTATCTTAATGGGGCGACCGGCAGTCCTGCCGCCTCCTATGTCTTTATGGGTGCTGCGCTACTGGCGTCGGTGTGGCTGACGCTGATTGTCAAACCGGCGGCCAACAAAACGCCGCCGCCAATTCACGGGGCGAAGCACGCCTGAAAGCGTAAGCGATGACTTTTCCGGGCGACTCAGGTCGCCCGTCACACGTTCTACAGGGAGCAAATAATGAAACCTGCTGTGATTCTGTATAAGAGCCTGCCCGATGACCTGCGTGCCAAGCTGGACCAGCACTTCAGCGTCACGGAAGTGAAAGATGTCTCGCCGGAGACGGTGAAACAGCATGCGGCGCAGTTCGCCGCAGCGCAGGGTCTGCTGGGCTCCGGCGGCAAAGTGAATGATGAGCTGCTGGCCAGCATGCCGGCACTGCGTGCCTGTTCTACCGTCTCCGTCGGCTATGACAACTTTGACGTTGATGCGCTCAACCAGCGCAACGTTCTGCTGATGCACACGCCCACGGTACTGACCGAAACCGTGGCCGATACCATGATGGCGCTGGTGCTGAGCACCGCGCGTCGCGTCACCGAGCTGGATAAGTGGGTCAAAGCCGGTGAGTGGAAAAAGAGTATCGACGCTGAGCACTTCGGTGTCGACGTACACCATAAGACGCTGGGCATTCTCGGCATGGGCCGCATTGGTCTGGCACTGGCGCAGCGCGCGCACTTTGGCTTCGGCATGAACATTCTGTACAACGCCCGCCGCCAGCATGAAGAGGCAGAAACCCGCTTTGGCGCGCGCGCCTGCGATCTGGAAACGCTGCTGAAAGAGAGCGATTTTGTCTGCATCAGCCTGCCGCTGACCGAGCAGACGCACCATATGATCGGTGCGGAACAGCTGAAACTGATGAAGCCGAGCGCGATTCTGATCAACGCCGGACGCGGTCCGGTGGTCGATGAGCAGGCGCTGACCGCCGCACTGAAAGACGGCACTATTCACGCCGCCGGACTGGATGTGTTTGAAGTCGAGCCGGTGCCGGCCGATGCGGAAATCCTCACGCTGCCGAACGTGGTCGCGCTGCCGCACATCGGCTCCGCCACGCATGAAACGCGCTACGGCATGGCGCGCGATGCGGTCGACAACCTGATCGCCGCGCTGAGCGGTAAAGTGGAGAAAAACTGCGTTAACCCGCAGGTCCAGGCTTGATCGCACGGCTTTAGCCATTGCGCCTGCCGGTTGCGGGCGCTATGGTGGTCTTCCCCCTGATAACAATGTTTTTACCTCCTATGGCTTTTTCTCAGTTCGGCGACAAATTTACGCAACATTCCGGCATCTCTCGTCTGATGGAAGATATGGGCGAAGGGCTGCGCACGCCTGGCACGATCATGCTGGGCGGCGGTAATCCGGCGCAGATTCCGGCCATCAATGATTATTTCAGTCAGCTGCTGCTGCAGATGCATCAGGACGGCAAGCTGAACGAAGCGCTGTGCAACTACGACGGCCCGCGCGGCAAAGCGCTGCTGCTGGAGGCGCTGGCCACGCTGCTGCGCGAGGAGCTCGGCTGGCCGGTAACGCCACAAAATATCGCGCTCACCAACGGCAGCCAGAGCGCGTTCTTTTACCTGTTTAATCTGTTCGCCGGCCGCCGCGCCGACGGCAGCAAAAAGCGCGTGCTGTTCCCGCTGGCGCCGGAATATCTCGGCTATGCCGATGCCGGGCTGGAGGAGGATCTGTTCATCTCCGCCAAACCCAATATTGAACTGCTGCCGGAAGGCCAGTTCAAATACCACGTCGACTTCGACCATCTGCCGCTGAATGATGAGACTGGCCTGATTTGCGTGTCGCGTCCGACCAATCCAACCGGCAACGTCATCACCGATGACGAACTGCTGCAGCTGGATGCGCTGGCACAGCAGCACGGCGTCCCGCTGCTGATCGATAACGCCTACGGCGTGCCGTTCCCCGGCATCATCTTCAGTGAGGCTCGTCCGCTGTGGAACCCCAACACCATTCTGTGCATGAGCCTGTCGAAGCTGGGCCTGCCGGGCGCACGTTGCGGGATTATCGTTGCCGATGAGAGCACGATCGGCGCGATTGGCAACATGAACGGTATTATCAGCCTGGCGCCAGGCAGCATCGGTCCGGCAATCGCCACCGAGATAATTGTGCGCGGCGATCTGCTGCGCCTGTCGCAGGAGGTGATTAAGCCGTTCTATCAGGCCAAGGTTAGCGAAACTATCGCGATTATTCGCCGCTATATCAGCGAAGATCGCTGCCTGATCCACAAACCGGAAGGCGCCATCTTCCTGTGGCTGTGGTTCCGCGACCTGCCGATCAGCACCGAAGCGCTGTATCAGCGTCTGAAAGCGCGCGGCGTACTGATGGTGCCGGGCCACTTCTTCTTCCCGGGACTGGAACAGGCCTGGCCGCACACGCATCAGTGCATGCGCATGAATTACGTACCGGACAGCGACAAGATTGAGCGTGCGGTACAGATTCTGGCGGAAGAGCTGGAAAACGCCTGGAACGCTTAATCGGCGCTTAGCGACAGCTGGCACCACTGGGCCAGCTGCTGAATCGCCTGTTCGACTTCGGCATTCCAGCCAAAACCGGCGTTGAGCCGGAAGCAGTGATCGTAGCGGTGATCGGTGGCGAAGATGTGCCCAGGCGCGATGCCGATGCCCGCGTTGCGCGCCTTGAGAAACAGCGCGCGCACGTTCAGCGCCTGTTGCGGCATCTCCACCCACAGCACGTAACCGCCCTCCGGCTCCGACACACGCGTGCCCGCCGGGAAGTAGCGCAGCACCGCCTGGCGCATATGGTGGATCTGATTTTTCAGCTCGCGCCGCAGCTTGCGCAGGTGCGCATCGTAACCGCCGCTGCGCAGCAGTTCGGCAATCGCCGCCTGCGACAGCACCGACGTGCCCATGCTGGTGGTGTACTTCAGCGAGGCGATTTTGCGCATGTACTTGGTGCTGTGCACCCAGCCAATACGGATGCCGGGCGCCACGGTTTTTGAAAAGCCGCTGCACAGGATGGCATTCGGGCTGAAGGCGCGCATCGGAAACGGCCGGCGCTCGCCGAAAGCCGTATCGCCAAAGATATCGTCCTCAATGATCACCACATCATTCTCATCGGCCTGGCGCGCGATATACGCCTTATGCTCGTTGGGAATGCTTTTGCCCAGCGGATTATTGATGTTGTTGATAGTGAGATAGGCCTGCACCGCTTTACGCCGGAACAGCCCGGTGAGTTTCGCGACGTTAACGTAACCCTCCGCCCCGGCTTCCACTTCAATGACGCGCAGGTTGAGGTTGTGCAGCATCTGTAGCAGCACGAAGTAGCACGGCGACTCCACCGCCACGATATCGCCTGGCCGCGTGGTGGCGCGCAGCGCCAGCGAAATCGCCTCAATGCAGCCGTTAGTGACCAGGATGTCATCAGCGCTGATATTGCAGCCATAATCCACCGCGCGCCGGGCAATTTCCGCCTTGAGCGGCGCATAGCCGGTGCCTTTCACCGTATTACCGAGCAGCGCCGGTTTGCTGTAACCCATCTGCCGCATCAGCAGACCAATTTTTTTCACCGGATAGAGCGAGATGTCGCCGTTGGCCAGATCGAGCCGCACGCGGCAGTCCGATCCCAGCATCGCCAGGTGCAGTTCGGTTTGCTCATCCAGCGGTGCCACTTCGCGCGGCTGCTCGCTGAATACCGCCGGCACTTTTTTCTCTGTGGGACGCGGTGCGACAAAAAAGCCAGACTTCGGCCGCGCCACTGCGTAGTGCTCATCCTCCAGCGTGCGTAATGTTTTCAGCGCAGTGGTCATGCTGACGCGATACTGCGTCGCCAGCGTGCGCACCGACGGCAAACGGCTGTCGGGCGGCAGCGATCCGCTATGAATGGCCTGTTTTATCTGCTCAGCGATCTGACGGTAACGACTGCTCTGACTCTCCTGTTCCTGCGTTTCACCCGCCATCTGTTCCACCCCATATCGTGCTGATCTGTGCGTATTCATCAGATTACATTCAAAGTACTTTAGGCTGCATCTGTTAATTCAGCTTCACGCAGCACCTTCGTGGCCCGTTTTCCAGCCCGTTGTCGCCCGCACGGCAGCGGCGATTTTATTAGCCAAAGGATGAAGTGAAAAATGAATAATCTGTCCGCGATGATGAGTGAAATTGAAGAATACCTGACGCCCGCGATTCTCGATTCAGCCCAGCACTGTGCTCAGCGACTGCTCGCCGCCCTGCCCGATCCCGACCATCCCGAACGTAACCGCGTACTGCTGGCCTATGGCGGCGGCAAAGACAGCAGCTATATGGTGGCCTACGTACGTTACATTCAGGGATTAATCTGGCAACAGCGCAACAGCACGTTTCAGCTGCGCATCAGCACTAACCGCCATGCCGCCATGAACGACAGCGTGATGGAAAACATCGACCGCGTCTATCGTGCGCTGCGTATCCATGACGACGCGTTCACCGAGTGCCTGGTGACCGACGGGCTGCAGATTCGTCCCTTCGATCGCCATTTGCCGATGCCGCAGAGCGTGCGTCAGCAGAACCGCGACGATGTGCTGATGAATGGTCACCGCTTCCGTGCCGACGCGCGCTCCACCTTCTGCAACGCCTGCAACCTGAGTATGGTGAATTCGTTTGGCCTGGCGGCGCATTACGATGGCGGCGTCGATGTGATCATCACCGGCGATTCGCCGCAGGAACAGACCGCTTACCTTGCGTGGGCGCGCCACTTGTCAAAACTGTTTGATGCGCCAATGGCCGATAAATCGCGCGGCTTCAGCGGCTTTCTGCACACGCTGGACGGCGTGGCGGCGCGCTACTTCGCCGACATTTACGGCGCTGACCAGGTCACGCCGGCACATCGCATTACCTGGCAGCTGGCGCGCGACCCGCTGTTCTTCAACATCTATCAGGACACCGCTTATGAGGCTGGCGCGCACTGGGCGCTGCTGACCGAATTCATGCATTTCCGCTTCGATGAGCTGATGTTCAGCTTCTCCGAGTCGGACTGCGGCAACCCGACGTTAATGGCACATATTCGCGGTCTGCGTGCGGAGACGCTGTTGCAGCGCAGCTACGCCGAAGGCATTCGCGAATATGTGCGCTTTGCGCTCGGCCTGATGGTGCAGAAGGACTTTCCGCCGCAGCTGATCGATGAGATGGCCGCGCGCTATCAGGACGATGCCGCGATTGCCCGCGCACGCCAGCGCGCCGCGCAGTTCGCACTCGACGCTTTCGGCCTCAGTGAAACCCAGCTGGTATGCATGATCTATTCACCGTTTATCGCCGCCGGCCAGCAGCTGAAAGCCTGGCTGCTGCAGCTGCCGGCCGCGCCGGAGGAAGCCGCGGTGCGCGCCTTGCTGAGCGGAGAGAGCGAGGATGTGGCGCTGGCGCAGCAGCTCACGCAGCTGTCTGGCCTCAGCGTGGCGCAGATGCGGCACTGCTGGCGCAGCGCGGCGGTGAGTTCGCTGCTGGACGGCGCACGCGGCGATGCGCTGTCGCGCGTGTTGCGTTTCGACCCGCACAAAGCGGTGATTCAGGTTAACAACGGTGCGTTACAGGACATCGTTACTGAAGTGATTTCCGGGCGTTAACCCGGTAAGGCGATGCGATGAGAAAGATTTTTCTGCAGATTGGCGCCACGCGCGACGGGCAAAATCCCTACTGCGCGGTGGCAAAACGCGAAGGCTATTTTACCGTACTGGCCGAAATGGGGGATTTTGTCGACTATCAATCGCTCAGCATCGCCCTGCCGTTCGATCTGATTGTGCGTCTCGATCGCCCGGAAAACCCGTGGGATGTCCTCAATGCCTGTCTGCACGCCGGTCTGCTGGAGCATCCACAGGTGGTGCTGGCCGGTTTTGAGGCTTACAACGCCAGCGCTGGCCGGGTGCGTGAACTGCTGGCCGGCCCGGATGCCGGTCCGGGTTTTATCCCGCCGGATAAATATGCTCAGCGCATGGCGCTGCGCAAAGCCTGGCCGCGTTTTCCACAGCCGGAGTTTCGCTTTTTTGCCTCACCGCTCAGCATTGGCGATGCGCGGGATGCGCTGCTCTACCCCTGCGTGATCAAACCGGTCGACGGCGGCGGCGGGCTGGGCATCTGGCTGGTGGAAGAGGCCAGCCAGCTGGATGCGGTGATTGCCCGGCTGCTCGACACCATGAACTATGGCGGACGCGGCTTTACCGGCTTTATCGTCGAAAGCTGGCTGGCCGGCGACGAATATTCGCTGCAGGGCGTGGTGGAGAATGGACACGCGGTAGCGCTGACCTGCTGCCAGAAGGTGATTGAGCAGCATACCGAGGCCGACGGCTGTATCAGCTTTTACGAATCCGGCCATGTGGCGATGGCGGCGCAGCAGCTGCCCGCCGCCTTCACCAGCCTGATGAGCTTCTGCTGTGAAACCTTCGGCTATCGGCGCGGCGCTTTCCACATTGATTTCATTATGGTGAACGGCGAACCGCACTTTCTCGAAATGGGCTTTCGCCTGTCCGGCATGGGCGTGGTGAACCTGGTGGAAGAGGTCACCGGCATCAACTGGGCCGAGGTGGCCTTTCAGGTTGAAGCCGGACGCGGCCTGCCTGAACTGCACTTCGCTTCACCGTCACAGGCCGTCGGCCGGCTGCGGTTGCGCCAGCGGCTGCAGTATGACGCCGCCGAGCGCTGGATTGCCGACCACCAGCGCGGCCAGCTGTTACCGCCGCTCAACTTACCGGCGCTGGAGGTCTCGCCGCGCTCATCGCTGTACGCCGATCTGACGCGCCACGCCGGGATTCTCGCCACGCTGCGTCTGCCTGCCGCCAGTCGCGACGAAATTCTGGCGGTGTTTCACGCCCTTCTTGCTGTTCCCGCTTTGACCTCACGGAGAGATTTACTATGTGCAGAATGATTCTGGCACACGGCCAGTTTGACGCCGCTGCGGTACTGGACGCCGCACGCGCCATGAGCTGCGGTGAAACCGCCGCGCATGATGGCCCGATTAAACAACATCCCAACGGCTGGGGCTGTCTGTGGCTGGAGCACGGTCAGATCCGTACGCTGCATGGCACCGGCACCTTTGCCGAAGCACTGCCAGGCATTGACGTCACGCGCATGCAGCACAGCCGCTTTCTGGCGGTGCACGTGCGTCACGCCACGCTCAGCAAAAACCAGGGCATTGCGTTCTCCCATCCGCTGCGGCGCACCAGCGGCACCACCCAGTGGTACATGATGCACAACGGCTTTTTGCCGACCGTCTATGCGCAGCTGGGCATGGCGCAGTCGCGCTTTGATTCCGCTGAATATCTGGAATATATCGTCGACCGCGTCACGCCCGCCGATTTCACCCGCGACTATCTGCGCGAAAAAATGGCCCGGGTGGCGCCAGGTGGCAGCGCGGCGAACGCCATTTTCGTCACCCGCGAGAAGGCCTGGGCGTGGCAATGGCATCCTGATGACACGCCTTACCCCGACTATTTCACCCTGCATCGTTGTCAGCAGAACAACAGCACCTTTATCTCCTCTGAACCTATTTCAACACTGGGCACGGCGTCAGCATGGCACCGTATGAGCAACCATGAACTTCATGAAATTCCTTTTGGAGAGTGAACCCATGGCCATTTTCAATCAGATTCGCGTCATTAACCCCAATATGTTCGTCGAAAGCACCTGGCTGGATGACATCGTCACCGCGCGCGTGCCGCTGCTGGTGCTGCGCAATTTCCTCACGCCAGAGGTGCGCAACGCGGTGGTGGCTGATCTGCAGCAGTGCCGCGAGCAGGTACGGGTTTCTCACTATCCAAATGGCGCGCTGACCACGCTCGGCCCGTATCTGGCGAAGCATACCGCCGCGCCGGAAAACTATTTCACCGAACTGCGCGACATCCAGCCGGCGCTGCCGGCCTCGCTGCACGACCTGCGCGCGCAGATTTACCACTGGGTGCAGCATGCGCTGCGCCTTGAGAGTCTGCAAACCGCCACCGAACCGGCACTGGGTGATTACGCCGGCTCGATTGTGCGTTTCCACGCTGACGGCGTCGCGAATCCGCTGCATAACGACAACATCGTGCGCGATGCCGCTGGCAGCGGTCTGGCGGTGACGCACATTCTGCATCAGCTGAGCTGCGTCGTGTGCCTGCAGGAGTGCAACGCCGGCGGCGCGCTGCGCATCTTCAATAAGAAATGGCAGCCGGAAGACGAGCGCTTTAAAACGCCCGGCGAGCTGGGCTACCAGAGCGGCGTCATCGCCGGCAGCGAGACCTGCGAGTTCGCGCCGCGCAGTGGCGATATCTATCTGTTTAATCCCGCGTTTTATCATGAAATCGATCGCGTTGAGGGCGACACGCGCATCACCATGGGCTTTTTCTTTGGCCTGACCGACAAAAAAATGAAGCACGCCATTGCCTGGAGTTAATCCCGGCCTTAGACGAGGAAGACAGTATGACAACCTATGACAAAGTGATTGCGCTGCTGGATGCGCAGCAGGCCCGCTACCGCGTGGTGGAGCATGAGGCCATCGGCCAGACCGAGGTGATCAGCGCTATCCGCGGAAACGATCTCCAGCAGGCGGCCAAAGCGATGGTGCTGGAAGTCACTATGCCGGACGGCGCCGCGCCGCGCTATCTGCTGGCGATCGTACCCGGCGACTGCAAAATCAACTTCAAACACGCCGCACGTGCCATTGGCGGTAAGAAGTCGACGTTTGCCACCCCTGAGCAGGCACAAGCGCTGACGCAGTGCGTGATGGGCGCGGTGCCGCCGTTTAGTTTTGATGACCGACTGGCGCTGCGCGTGGATGCGCGGCTGCGTGATGTCGGGACGCTGTGGTTTAACGCCGGCGCGCTGGACCGCTCGGTAGCTTTGGATGTGGATGATTATTTTCGACTGATCGGCGACGACTGCGGTGCAGAGATCGCCACACCGGTGACGGCAACCGCCTGATTGCCGCGCTGAGGAATGCGTATGTCCGTGAAAGATATGTTGTTAGCCCTGTGCGTCGTGGTGGCGTGGGGCGTAAATTTTGTGGTGATTAAGCTGGGTTTGCAGGGCATGCCGCCCTTTTTGCTGGCGGGACTGCGTTTTACGCTGGTGGCGTTTCCGGCGATCTTTTTCGTGCGTCGTCCGGCAATTCCGCTGCGCTGGCTGGTGGTGTATGGCATGACCATCAGCTTTGGTCAGTTCGCGTTTCTGTTCCTCGCCATAAAGCTTGGCATGCCAGCCGGGCTGGCTTCGCTGGTGCTGCAGGCGCAGGCATTTTTCACCCTGCTGCTCGGCGCACTGCTGCTGGCCGAGAAGCTGCGCTGGAACCACATCGCCGGCATTCTGGTCGCCACGCTCGGCATGTTTATGCTGGCAACCGCCGGTATGGAGGGCCAGACAACCGCGGGCATCACGCTGACCACCATGATGCTGACGCTGGCGGCGGCGCTGTCGTGGGGGCTGGGCAATATCACTAACAAGATTATCCTGCGCAACCGCAAGGTGCCGGTGATGTCGCTGGTGGTGTGGAGCGCGCTGGTGCCGATTGCACCGTTCTTTGCCTGTTCGTGGTGGTTCGAGGGCGAATCCGCCATTGTCACCAGCCTGCTGGATATTTCGCTGCAGACGGTGCTGGCGCTGCTCTATCTGGCGTTTTTCGCCACCATCATTGGCTACGCCATCTGGGGCAATCTGCTCAGCCGCTACGAAACCTGGCGCGTGGCGCCGCTGTCGCTGCTGGTGCCGGTGGTCGGCATTCTCAGCGCCGCGCTGATCCTCGGTGAAACTCTGTCGGCACAGGAGATTCTCGGCGCGTCGGTGATCATTCTCGGGCTACTGGTGAATGTGTTCGGCGGTATGGTGAGCCAGCGCCTGCTGGTACGTACCTGATGATGCAGCCATAAAAAAACGCCGCGTTGCAGCGGCGTTTTTCTTTACTTCGTTAGCCTTATTTCAGGATTTCAATCCGGCGTGGTTTCGCCTCTTCCGGGACGATGCGTTCCAGATCGATACTCAGCAGGCCCAGTTCGAGACGCGCATCGCGCACCACGATGTGATCGGCCAGCTGGAATTTGCGTTCGAAGTTACGTTCTGCGATGCCCTGGTACAGGTATTTACGTTCCTGCTGCTCTTCAGGGTGGGCGCCGCGCACCACCAGCATGTTGTCATGGGCGGTGATATCCAGTTCGCTCTGCGCAAAGCCGGCGACGGCAATGGTGATGCGATAGTGGTTTTCGTCTACCAGCTCGACATTGTACGGAGGGTAGCCGCCGTTAGCCTGGTTTTGATTGGACTCAAGCAGGTTAAACAGACGGTCGAAACCAATAGCAGAACGATAAAGCGGAGAGAGATCAAAGTTACGCATAATAAGACTCCTGATAATCAGCAAGTTTTGGCAACCTTCCACCATGGACAGGTTGTCCGGCCCGTCGGTGTCCCTGTCGGCGACCGCGTCGTGACCGTAGCTTAAAGATGGGTGCGCTCAGGTCGCTTTCAAGGGGCAATGCGCTTTTTTTTGCAGCAATTCTGACGATATGGCATACACTCAGGGGACGCCTCGCCTGACGGGAAGGACATAACCACAGAGTTATGCGGATGTCAGGTGACACACTCCAGCCAGGGCCATGCCATGACTGTAGGGATGATGATGATGAAAATGATGAAACGCTTTCCGCTCACCGGCCTGCTGGTCTGCTGCGCCTGTGCCACATCAGGCTGCTCCAGTGTGATGTCGCATACCGGTGCCAGTCAGGGTTACTACCCCGGCACGCGCGCCAGCGCAGAGATGCTGACCGATGACAATACCAGCTGGGCGATTAAACCGCTGGCGCTGATCGATCTGCCCTTCTCGGCGGTGATGGATACGCTGCTGCTGCCGTGGGATTACTTCCGCGCCGACGACGATAAAACCAAAGATTCGCCGCGCGAACGCGTGCTGCAGAGCGAGAAGATGGCTGGCACCCAGGCCAGCCTGGCCACTGCGGCGGCTATGCCGGCGGAATCGCACTGACGCAGAACAGCTGTCGCCAGCCGTCAACCTCGCGCATGTAGGCGATCTGCTTCCCGTCCGGCGACCACACCACCGCGTCGCCGCCCGGCGGTTGCGCGCTGCGCGCGGTAAGGCGCGTACACTGTCCGCTGGCTATCTCACAACGCATCACGCTGTTATCACAGATAAAGGCGATGGCCGCGCCGTCCGGCTGCCAGCTGAAAGCAGACTGAATGCTGCTGCGCAGTGAGGTGATCTGACGCGCCGCGCCACCGTTGGGTGAGACTGTCCACAGCTGCACAATGCCCTGCTCGTCAGCCTGCAAAAAGGCGATCGCGCTGCCATCCGGCGCAGCACGCAACCAGTGGCGCGGCTGCAGCGCCAGCCCTTTACCGTACGTGATCCGCCGCTGCTGCACGCCAGCCGGCGGTGCCGGCAGCTGCTCTGCCGTGCCCTGCAGCGGAGCATTGCCGGCTCTGGCATAGTCCGCCAGCGCCTCAGGCAGATCGACCACAAACACTTCCGGCACTTTTTCACCACTGGCATTGCGCGTATCGCCGATAAAGGCGATGGCCCAGCGCTGCCAGCTGCCGTCCGCTTTCTGATAGCCGCGCGCGCCAATCCAGCACTCTTCATAGGCGCGGTCAATCTGATCGCTGCCCGGTTGTGGATCGCGCCGGGTGTGGCTTACCAGCACGCAGTAGTGGCTGCCGTCATATTCGCGCGGATGCTGTTTTGGCGGGCACACCGGATGCAGCGGCACCGCCACGCCGACGTTGCGCAGGTCGTCACGCACATCGCGCTCATTCATCACATGATCGTTATAGGTAAAGCTCAGCCGCGAGCCATCCGGACTGAACACATGCACGTGCGAGCCACCACGCAGTGCACCCGGCGTATAGGGCGCGGTGATATCGCAGGCGTCGAGGTTCTCTGCGATGCCCTGCTGAACAATCACGCCGCGCCGGTGATGAAAGTTATAATGCCAGTGCGCATCGGGATGCTCCGGCCCATGAATACAGACATAGCGCGGCGGCAGATCCGGACTCACGGTCACCACGCCGACGTGCGCACCATCGCGCGCCTGATACAACACCTCGACCGCGCCGCTGTGCACGTTGACGCGCTCAATGGTCAGGCTGGTAAACGAGGCGCCGGACGGGCGCACATCAAATGCCAGCCACTGGCTGTCGGCGGTCCAGACGTTGATATTGGTCAGCTGATGATGGCGCTGAGTAAAGGTGAGCTGTTTTTCTGACATGGGGCAACCTCAGATGTAACCGTTGCCGGACAAATTACGTGATGCCGTTCAGTTAAGCAAAAGCTGAGCAGCTAATGCGGGTGCGCAGGCATGCGCACCCGGAAGCTTAGCCCACGCGCTGCACATCCCCCACCAGCAGGATGTAAGAGAGCGCGCCAATCAGCGCAACGGCGGAGATGTACACCAGCGCGGGCGCAAAGCCGTAATCCTGCGCCAGATACCCCACCACCAGCGGTACCGTGATGCCACCGAGGCCGCCGATAAAGTTAAACATGCCGCCGGTCAGGCCGATCAGGCGTACCGGCGCCAGCGACGAGACCAGCGACCAGGTGATGGACGCGAACCCGTTGCCGAAAAAGGCCAGCGCCATCAGCACCATAATCCACAGCGGATCGTTGGTGTAGTTTGCGCCCATAATGCAGGTGGAGATCAGCAGGCCGCAGATGATCGGCGTCTTGCGGGCAAAACCGAGCGAGCGACCACTGCGCACCAGACGATCGGCCACCATCCCGGAGAGGATCACGCCAACAAAGGCGGCGAGAAACGGCACGGTAGTCATAAAGCCGGCCGTCAGCGCGGCAATATGTTTCTCCTGCGTCAGGTAGTTGGGGAACCAGGTAAGGAAAAACCACAGCGTTGAGGTCACCGCGAACTGGCCGAGATACACGCCGCACAGCTTGCGATGAAACACCAGTTTCCAGTCGGCCGCGGTGAGTTTAACGCGTGCTTTTTTCTCGCCGGGCGCATCGCCGTCGACCATCGCGCCACCGGCACGAATGTAATCCAGCTCGGCCTGATTGATGCCTTTGCTCTGGCTCGGCGCCTGATAAACCTTCATCCACACCAGCGACCAGACAATGCCAATCCCGCCGGTGATGATAAACACCCAGTGCCAGCTCAGCAGTTCCTGAATCCAGATCAGCAGCGGCGTGAGAAACGCCAGGCCGACAAACTGACCGGAGGTGTAAAAACCGACGGCCGAAGCGCGCTCCTGTTCCGGGAACCAGCTGGTGACCAGGCGATTATTGGTCGGGAAAGCCGGCGCTTCAAAAATACCGGTAATGGCGCGCAGACCTATCAGCGATAATAAGCCGCTGGCGAATCCCTGCAATAATGTCGCCACCGACCAGCCGAGAATAGCGATAAAATAGGTCAGGCGTGAACCTACGCGATCGAGAAACCAGCCGCCGGGAATCTGGCACAGGGTATATAACCAGGCAAAAGCAGAAAACACATACCCCATTTCTGCTTTGCTGATGCCAAATTCCTGCTGAATATGCGCCGAGGCCACGGCTAAATTAGCGCGATCGACATAACAAATCACCACCGTAATAAAAATCATCAGCAGCGTAATATAACGGCGACGCGTAGGTTTCGCCTGAACAGCAGAGAGATCCATGGTGTTTCTCCGTCAGAAGTCAGCTGGCGGACGTGCCGAAACACGCCGCAGCCAACGCAGGGTAAGGTTATCGAAGATAAAAGCCGCAGCAGCGGTAAACTGGCAGCGCGGTGAAAACAGGTTGAGCGCTGCCCTGTGCCTTATATATCCCGCACATGGTTTAAATAGTCAGATGTTTAATCGCCTGATAATCGGCGCTGTTATAAAGCGGTAAACGCAGCGACCGGGCGCAATACCACCGCCATTACCACTCGGCTACCGATCCATCCGGAAAGCGCCATAATGGGTTGCGCCAGTCTGGCGCATTTTTACTGCGCGCAATCACCAGCTCTTCATTAATTTCCACACCGAGACCGGGTTTATTTAATGGATAGAAATGGCCGTCATCCATTTTAAAATCATCTTTATTGATCACGTAATCGAGCAGTTCAGCGCCCTGATTATAGTGAATGCCCATGCTCTGCTCCTGGAACACCGCGTTACGCGACACGAAGTCGACATGCAGACAGGCAGCCAGCGCAATTGGCCCCAGCGGACAGTGCGGCGCCAGCGCCACGTCATAGGACTCGGCCATCGCCGCGATTTTGTAGCATTCGGTGATGCCGCCAGCGTGCGACAGATCCGGCTGCAGAATCGCCAGCCCACCGGCTTCCAGCACGCGCTTAAACTCGAAGCGGGAGAACATGCGTTCGCCTGCGGCAATCGGCAGATGGGTCTGCGCCGCCAGGCGCGGATAGTATTCTGCCTGCTCGGCCAGCACCGGTTCTTCAATAAACAGCGGACGATACGGCTCCAGCTCTTTGATCAGCACTTTGGCCATCGGCGCGCTGACGCGACCGTGGAAATCGAGGCCAAACTCAATATCATTGCCAAAGGCTTCGCGGATCTGCGCTACGGTGTTAACAGCGGCATCGACCTGACGTGAATTGTCAATGATGCCCATCTCTTCACAGCCGTTGAGTTTGAAGGTATCAAAGCCGATACCACGTAATTTCTTAATGCCATCAATCACTTCAGCCGGACGATCGCCGCCTACCCAGCTATAGGCTTTGATGCTGTCACGCACCAGACCGCCCAGCAGCTGATACACCGGCACGCCCAGCGCTTTGCCTTTAATATCCCACAGCGCCTGATCGATACCGGCAATGGCGCTCATTAAAATCGGGCCGCCGCGGTAAAAACCGCCGCGATACATCACCTGCCACAGATCATTAATCCGCGCCGGATCCTGCCCAATCAGATATTCCGACAGCTCATGCACCGCCGCTTCGACGCTGCGCGCGCGCCCTTCAATCACCGGCTCGCCCCAGCCGATGATGCCTTCGTCGGTTTCGATTTTCAGGAACATCCAGCGCGGCGGCAGGCGATAAGTGGTCAGTTTCGTAATTTTCATCGTACAGCGTCCTTATAGGCAGCAATAAATGCGCGGGCCTTCTCCACGGTGCGCGACAGCGGCTGACCGGCGCGATAGAGATCGCTGCCCAGGCCAGCCCCGACGCAACCGGCGGCGATAAATTCATGCAGGTTTTCCGGCGTGACGCCGCCCACGGCAAAGACCGGCACCTCCGGCGGCAGCACCGCTTTCAGCGCTTTGATGTAGCCCGGACCAAACGCCGACGACGGGAAAATTTTCAGCGCCTGCGCCCCAGCCTGCAGCGCGGTAAAGGCTTCGCTGGCGGTGGCACAGCCTGCGGCTACCAGCATGCCGTGCGCCACGGCCTGGCGAATCACCGCAGCATCGGTATTGGGCGTCACCACCAGCTTGCTGTTGAGCGCCGCCAGCTGATCGACCTGCGTCGCCTGCAGCACGGTGCCGGCACCGATCAGCGCTTTATCGCCGAAGGTTTGCACCATCGCGCCGATACTTTTCGCCCACTCTGGCGAGTTGAGCGGAATTTCAATCGCATCGAAACCGGCGTCGATTAACGCCGCGACGTGCGCTTCAGCTTCATCCGGCGTGATGCCACGCAGAATGGCGATCAGCGGAAGTTTAGTGGGCCAGGACATGCGCAATACTCCTTATTCCGTGCTGGAAAGCGCGATCGCCCTCCAGCGTGACTGAATCTGTTCCGATAAAGGCCAGCGCCTGCTGATAACGCTGTGCCAGCGCGCTGCCGGCGATAATGACAATCGGCTGGCGGCTATGCGTTAACTGCTGCGTCATTTGCGCCACTTCATGGCCGATTAACAGGCCAGAGAGAAAATCACTGATATGGCGCCGATCGCGCGCGCCGAGCACGTGGGCGGCACGCACTTCAAACAGGCGCGCCAGAATTGAGCGGTCGTGGCTGCCAATCTGCAAACCGTCCCGGAACGCGTCCGGAGAGGCTTCCTGCGCGGGTAAACCGGCGCCAATCAGCGACTGCTTCAGCAGTAAATGGTGTAGCTCGCCGGTCATCACGGTGCGGAAATCGATGACGCGATCCTGCTCCATCTGCACCCACTTGGCGTGTGTGCCTGGCATGACATACAGCGGCGCAGGCTGCAGCGTGACCGCGCCGAGCAGCTGGGTTTCTTCACCGCGCATTACGTTGTAGTTGTCGTCACGTTCGACGCTCAGTCCCGGCACAATCCACGCTTTTCCTTCCACGCAGGTCAGGCGATCGCTTAATGCATTGAGCGCCACCGGACAGGCGAGATAAGGCACTGCCAGCCAGCCAGCGTTGCTGCCCACCATACCGGCCATGATCACCGGGACTTCGGCCACCGGCCAGCCGTCGGTAATGGTGGCAAACACCTGAGCAGGCGTGCGGTCGCCGAGGCGCGTCACGCCCGCTTCCGAACGGCGCTCATCGACGCATTCACCGGCGCGGTAATACCAGGCGCGCAGGTTGGTGGAGCCCCAGTCAATGGCGATATAACGCGTCACAAAATCTCCTTGAGTCGGGCGGTTGAGCTGGCAATCATCGCCTTCGCCGCCTGTTCCGCCGCATCGCCATCCTGGTGGCGAATGGCATCGAACAGCGCTTTATGTTCGGCTAACGTGCGCGGCATATTGCCGGAGTCCGCCATGTAGGTTTGCGCAAACACCGCTTTTTGCAGCTGGCTGATCGCCACATTGAGCTGCTGCAGCACCGGGTTATGCACCGAGGCCATCACCGCTTCGTGATAGCGGATATCTGCGTCGTTAAAGGCATCACGGTTGAGGTGGTTGGCCACCATCTCGTTGTAGGCCAGCTCAATCGCCGCCAGATCGGTCGACGTTGCCCGCTCGGCCGACCAGCGCGCAATCTGCGGCTCCACCAGCACGCGCACCTCATTCATGGCCGCAATCAGGCGCGGATCGTGATCGTGCGCCAGCGCCCACTGCAGTACATCGCTGTCGAGATAGTTCCACTGGTTACGTGAAGTGACAAACGCGCCGCGATAGCGCTTCATCTCCATCAGGCGTTTAGCCATCAGGGAGCGATACACTTCGCGGATAATATTGCGCGAGGTTGAAAATCGCTCGCACAGCTCCGCTTCCGCCGGCAGCGCGGCGCCCGGCACATATTTTCCGGCCACAATCTCTTCACCCAGCGTCTGGATGATGCGCTCTGTTTTACTCAGTGGTTCCTGCGTCATAGTGTTCAATTCCATGAAAGGCGTGAGAAATCAGATTACTGCTTTCGTAGTGCAAAGCCCAATCCCTGACGCATCCTGCAGCGGAGATTGTAGTACCATATGTATTGTTTGTACTACAATATGGATCACAAAACAGACAACCTATCGGCGCACTGGCAGTAAAAAATTCAGCAGAGAAGTGACGGGCAGCAGAACGCCGCCCGCATTAGAGGAGGGTTACAGCACTAGCTCTTCAATGGCGTGCGCGACACCATCTTCCATATTGGTCTTCGTCACGAACTGCGCAATCTGCTTCACGGAATCAATCGCATTGCCCATCGCCACGCCGGTGCCGGCGTATTCAATCATCGCCAGATCGTTTTCCTGATCGCCAATCGCCATCACTTCTGACGGCTGCAGGCCGAGTTTCTCCGCCAGCATTTTTACGCCGTAGCCTTTGTTGACCAGCGGATTAAGGATTTCGAGATAGTAAGGTGCACTTTTCAGAATGGTATAACTGTCGCGGGCGCGCGCCGGTAAGGCGGCGATGGCTTTATCCAGTAGTTCCGGTTTGTCGATCATCATCAGTTTCGGGAAGCGCGTCGCCGGATCCATCTCTTCAACGGCGCGATAACGCACCGGAATGCCGGTCAGGCTGGCTTCGTGGATGGTGTATTCGCTGATGTCTTTATTTGGCGTGTAGAGGAAGGATTTGTCGAACGCCTGAAAATGTACCCCAAGGTCGCGCGCCAGCTGTTCCAGGTAGAGATAGTCATCAAAGCCAAGCGTCTTCTCGGCCACCACCTCACCGCTGTCCGCGCTGTGCGCCAGTGCGCCATTGTTGCTGATGCAATACTGCCCCGGCTGACGCAGATCCAGCTCCATCAGGTAGCGCTCCACACCAACAAACGGGCGTCCGGTGGCCAGCACGATCGACGCACCTTTATCCCGCGCCCGACCAATCGCCGCTTTGACGCCCGCCGTGATTTCGTGCTGCGGATTCAGCAGCGTGCCGTCCATATCGATCGCAATCAGTTTTATCGCCATAACGTCCTCGGTTAATTCAGGGTCTGGCTTTAATGCTAGCGCGATTCAGCTCACATTGACCAGTTAATCGGCAGCGGAAGATGCGTTGCGAACAAAGAGGTTGGTGCTCAGGAGGGAATTAATAGCGGTGATTAAAACAAAAAACCCTTCCGTTTGGGAAGGGTTTTGCGATATCAGATATCGATGTTGGCGGCTTTCAGCGCGTTCTCTTCGATGAAGGCGCGGCGCGGTTCAACCGCATCGCCCATCAGCGTGGTGAACAGCTGGTCGGCGGCGATGGCGTCTTTGATGGTGACGCGCAGCATGCGGCGGCTGTCCGGATCCATGGTGGTTTCCCACAGCTGATCCGGGTTCATCTCGCCCAGACCTTTATAGCGCTGCACTGACAGACCGCGGCGCGACTCTTTCACCAGCCAGTCAATTGCCTGCTCGAAGCTGGCAACCGGCTGACGGCGCTCGCCGCGCTCGATATAGGCATCCTCTTCAATCAAACCACGCAGGTGCGCGCCGAGTGCACAGATTTTGCGGTATTCCGCGCCGTCAATGAACTCGCTGTCCAGCGGATAATCGGTATCAACACCGTGAGTACGCACGCGCAGCACCGGCTCAAAGCGCTGCTGTTCGCGGTTTTCCCGCACCTGTGCCACATAGCTGCTGCCATGCGCTTCGCGCTCGTTCAGGTAAGCCACCAGGCTCTCCAGCCATGCGGTCACTGCTGTCTGATCGCTGAGATCGCTCAGGGTTGGATGATAAACCAGCGCGCGCAGCAGCGCAGACGGGAAGCGGCGCTCCATACGCTTGATCATCTTCTGGGTGCTGTTGTATTCCGCCACCAGGCTTTCCAGCGGCTCGCCGCCCAGCGCCGGTGCGCTGGCGTTGGTGTGCAGCGTTGCGCCGTCCAGCGCGATGGCAATCTGATACTGGTCCATCGCGTCGTCATCTTTAATGTACTGCTCCTGCTTGCCCTTCTTCACCTTGTACAGCGGTGGCTGCGCGATGTAGACGTGGCCACGCTCGATGATTTCCGGCATCTGGCGATAGAAGAAGGTCAGCAGCAGCGTACGGATGTGCGAACCATCGACGTCCGCATCGGTCATGATGATGATGCTGTGATAGCGCAACTTGTCCGGGTTGTACTCATCGCGGCCGATACCGCAGCCCAGTGCGGTGATCAGCGTGGCAACTTCCTGTGAAGAGAGCATTTTGTCGAAACGCGCTTTCTCCACGTTAAGGATTTTACCTTTCAGCGGCAGAATCGCCTGGTTCTTACGGTTACGTCCCTGCTTGGCGGAACCGCCTGCAGAGTCACCCTCCACCAGGTAGATTTCAGACAGCGCCGGATCGCGCTCCTGACAGTCCGCCAGCTTGCCCGGCAGGCCCGCCAGGTCCAGCGCGCCTTTACGGCGGGTCATTTCACGTGCACGACGTGCGGCTTCACGCGCACGCGCGGCATCGATAATTTTGCCGACCACGATTTTGGCGTCAGACGGATTTTCCAGCAGGTATTCGCTCAGCAGTTCGTTCATCTGCTGTTCCACCGCCGATTTCACCTCGGAAGAGACCAGCTTGTCTTTGGTCTGAGAAGAGAATTTCGGATCCGGCACCTTGACCGAAACCACTGCCACCAGCCCTTCACGCGCGTCGTCACCGGTAGCGCTGACTTTGGCTTTTTTGCTGTAACCTTCTTTATCCATGTAGGCGTTGAGCGTACGCGTCATCGCCGCGCGGAAACCGGCAAGGTGCGTTCCGCCGTCGCGCTGCGGAATATTGTTGGTGAAGCAGTAGATGTTTTCCTGGAAACCGTCGTTCCACTGCAGCGCAACTTCAACGCCGATACCGTCTTTTTCGGTGGAGAAGTAGAACACATTCGGGTGAATCGGGTTCTTGTTGCGGTTGAGATATTCAACAAACGCTTTGATACCACCTTCGTAGTGGTAATGGTCGTTTTTATCGTCGCGCTTGTCTTCCAGGCGAATCGACACGCCGGAGTTAAGGAATGACAGTTCGCGCAGACGCTTCGCCAGGATTTCATATTCAAAATCGGTGACGTTGGTGAACGTATCGTGGCTCGGCCAGAAACGCACGCGCGTACCGGTAGCGTCGGTATCGCCGGTCACCGCCAGTGGCGCCTGCGGCACACCGTGCACGTAGGTTTGCTGATGCACTTTGCCGTCGCGACGAATGGTCAGTTCCAGCTTCTGCGACAGGGCGTTCACCACCGATACGCCGACGCCGTGCAGACCACCGGAAACTTTATAAGAGTTGTCATCAAACTTACCGCCGGCATGCAGTACGGTCATGATCACTTCGGCAGCAGAGACGCCCTCTTCCGGGTGGATACCGGTCGGAATACCACGGCCGTCATCCTGTACGGAGACAGAGTTGTCGGCATGGATGGTGACCACGATATCACTACAGTGGCCGGCGAGCGCTTCGTCGATGGCGTTATCCACGACCTCGAATACCATGTGATGCAGACCGGTGCCGTCATCCGTATCGCCGATGTACATACCCGGGCGTTTGCGTACCGCATCAAGCCCTTTCAGGACTTTGATACTTGAGGAGTCATAAGAATTCGACATCAACGTTTCTCGCTCATTTAATCTTCAGGTTGAACCGCTATTTTACCCTGTTCCACGCGGAACATCTTGCCCTTTTCGTCACTCATATCGATTACATGCTCGACACCAATGGCGCTGACAAACACCTGAGCCTGCGTGGCTTTCAGGCGTTCCGCCAGCAGGCGACGACGGGTGTCATCCAGCTCGGAGGCGAAGTCGTCAATAAGGTATAAACAGCGACGTCCGCTACTGCGCGTCAGGTACTCGCCCTGCGCTAACCGCAACGCACACATCAGCAGCTTTAACTGACCGCGTGAGAGTAAATCTTCCACCGGCGTTCCTTCAGCACGAATCCGAAAATCGGCTTTGTGCGGACCGCTGGCGGTGTAGGTGAGCGCACGATCGCGCTCGAAGTTGCGCTCCAGCAGCTCGCCGAAGTCGCTCTCTTTGTCCCAGCCGCGCTGGAAGGAGAAGCTCAGCGCAAACTCCGGTAAAAACTGGCTGCAGGTGGCGGTGATTTCGCTGGCAATAGCTGCGCTGTATTCAGCGCGCCAGGCGCTGATCTGTTCTGCCAGCGGCACCAGCTCCTGATCCCATGGCCGGATCTGGCTGTAGCGCGCGACCTGGCGCAGCGCCGCGTTGCGCTGTTTGAGCAGGCGACGCAGATTGCTCCAGGCCAGAAAGAAACCGGGATAAGCATGAAAGCAGCCCCAGTCGATGTAGGCTCTACGGTATTTGGGGCCGCCGTTGAGCAAAGTAAACCCCTCTGGCGTAATCAGCTGCATCGGCAGCAGCTGCGCCAGCTCGGCGACTTTGTGGCCGTCGCTGCCGTCGATGCGGACTTTGCTGTCGCCGGCGCGGTTTTTACTCAGGCCGACCGCCAGCTCGCGCTCGCTGCCTTCAATCCGCCCGTGCAACACAAACGCGTCCTGATCGTGACGAATTACGCGTCCGGCCTGCAAACTGCGGAATGCGCGGCCGTGGCCCAGCGTATAAATCGCCTCCAGCACGCTGGTTTTACCGCTGCCGTTGGCGCCCACAAGAAAATTAAAGCCCGGCGCCAGCGTGAGATCGGCCTGCTCGATATTACGAAAATCTTTAATCAGGAGGCGGGTTAAAGCCATGAACGAATCCAGCTGCGCATTAAGAAGTGGTGTTCACCTAACCCTGCAATCGAGGGCGTTAACGGCGAAGCTAGTTTGCGCACGGCCAGCGCACAGACCCTGGGAGCATACTGAAGTATGTGACCAGGGGCGAGCACTGCCCGGGTGCAAAATAGCGAGTAAGTTAGCCCGCCAGACGATCACAGGCGCATGGGCATCACGACGTAGGCCGCAGCCGGACTGGCTACATCTTCAATCTGCACACTGGAAACCGAATCTGTCAGCAGCAGTCGCACGTTTTCGCACTTCAGCGCGTTCAGCACATCCAGCACGTAGCTGACGTTAAAACCAATCTCCAGCTCGGTGCCGCTGTACGACACGTCCAGCATCTCTTCTGCTTCTTCCTGCTCCGGGTTATTGGCGGTGATGCGCAGCTGATTTTCGGTGATATAGATGCGAACGCCGCGGAACTTCTCGTTCGACAGGATTGCCGCGCGGGCAAAAGCCTGTTTCAGCAGATCGCAGCCCGCTTCCAGCGCTTTGTCAGGATTCTTCGGCAACACGCGGCGATAATCCGGGAAACGGCCATCAACCAGCTTCGACGTAAAGATGAAGTCGCCGACATGCGCGCGAATGTTGCTGCTGCCAATCTGCACCTGCAGCGGCGTTTCACCGCCGTCCAGCAGACGGACCAGCTCAATCACACCTTTACGCGGTACGATCACCGAATGGTTCGGCAGCGCCTGTCCGACAGGCATCGAACAGACCGCCAGGCGATGGCCGTCAGTGGCAACGGTGCGCAGCTCTTCGCCTTCGGTCTCAAACAGCATGCCGTTGAGATAGTAACGCACATCCTGATGCGCCATGGAGAACTGCGTGGCTTCAATCAGGCGTTTGAGCGTGGCCTGCGGCAACGTGAATTCCACTTCGCTCTGCCAGTCGTCGAGATTCGGGAAGTCGCTGGCTGGCAGCGTCGACAGCGAAAAGCGGCTGCGGCCGGAGCGCACCAGCATGCGGTCACCTTCCAGCGTCAGACTGATCTCTGCGCCTTCAGGCAGACCACGGCAGATATCAAGAAACTTACGCGCCGGGACGGTTGTCGCGCCCGGTTCGTGCGACTGGGTCAGCGCCACGCGCGCCACCATCTCCATCTCAAGATCGGTACCGGTCAGCAGCAGCGTGCCTTCATTCACCTGCAGCAGTAAATTTCCGAGGATCGGCAGCGTCGGGCGTCCGCCAAGCGGGCCACTCACCTGTTGCAGTGGCTTCAGCAACTGCTCACGTTCAACAATAAATTTCATATGCGTCAGGAAGATAATGTTCGAATGAGGTTAGAGAAATCTTCTTTGATGTCGTGGCTCTCTTCACGCAGCTGCTCGATTTTACGGCAGGCATGAAGCACGGTGGTATGGTCACGGCCACCAAACGCATCGCCAATTTCCGGCAGGCTGTGGTTGGTGAGCTCTTTGGCCATCGCCATCGCCATTTGACGCGGACGCGCCACCGAGCGCGAACGGCGCTTCGACAGCAAATCCGCCACTTTAATTTTGTAGTACTCGGCCACCGTCTTCTGGATGTTGTCGATGGTCACCAGCTTTTCCTGCAGCGCCAGCAGGTCGCGCAGCGCTTCGCGCACAAAATCGATGGTGATGGCACGGCCGGTAAAGTTGGCATTGGCAATCACGCGATTCAGTGCCCCTTCCAGCTCACGCACGTTAGAGCGCAGACGCTTGGCAATAAAGAAGGCCACTTCGCCCGGCAGACGGATGTCGTTTTCGTCCGCCTTTTTCATCAGGATCGCGACACGCGTCTCCAGCTCAGGCGGCTCGATCGCCACGGTTAATCCCCAGCCAAAGCGTGATTTCAGACGATCTTCCACCCCGTTGATCTCTTTCGGGTAACGATCCGAGGTCAGGATGATCTGCTGATTACCTTCCAGCAGCGCGTTGAAGGTGTGGAAAAACTCTTCCTGCGAGCGCTCTTTATTGGCAAAGAACTGAATATCATCGATCAGCAGCGCGTCCACCGAACGGTAGTAGCGCTTAAACTCCTCGATGGCGTTGTTCTGCAGCGCTTTCACCATATCCTGCACGAAGCGTTCGGAGTGCATGTAGACCACTTTGGCATTCGGCTTGCGCGCGATGATGCCGTTGCCCACCGCGTGCAGCAGGTGCGTTTTACCGAGGCCAGTGCCGCCATACAGGAATAGCGGGTTATAAGCGCCGCCAGGATTATCCGCCACCTGACGTGCCGCCGCGCGCGCCAGCTGGTTGGACTTACCCTCAACGAAGTTGTCGAAGTTGTGGCGGTTATTCACGTTCGAGCGGTAGGTCACATCAGCCGGTGCCGGAACCGAATCCCAGCTCGGGCGCAGCGGCTGTGCCGGTGCCGGACGATTCTCAGCCGGTGCGGGCGCGCTGACGCTGCTGGCCATGGCGGGTTGCGTAGCAGCCACCGGCGCAACCGGGCGCGTGCCGACCTCAAAACGCAGCAGCGGCACGTTCGCACCGCAGAATTCATTCAGCAGCCCATTGATACTATTGAGATATTTATCCCGAACCCAGTCGAGTACAAACCGATTTGGTGCATACAAGGCCAGCGTATTGTCGTTCAATTCAGCCTGCAGCGGACGAATCCACATGCTGAATTCGGTGGCAGGAAGCTCATCCTGCAAACGGGCAAGACACTGTTGCCAAAGCGTAAGTGACACGGCGGACTCCACTCGTACAAAATCGATAAGAATTTCAGGCGCTAATAATAGAAACTGTCTTTTTTGACACAGGCGGTCAGAAAGCGCCTGCGACCGCTATCCGCGGTAGTCATCCCCGGCGATCGCAAGGAGGATCGTCAGCGGAAGGGCGGATCATAGCGCAAAGCGCCTCAGAGATCTTCCCTTTCTACACAGTTTTGATCCATTTTATCCACAGGGTGTCCAGGCATGCATCAGTTTACGCCGTCTGCGGAAAAAGCGAGCGGGGATCAGGCTGAAAGCGAGAAATTTTCCACCGCGCTCGCATTTTTGCCGTTACGATCGGCGCGGCGATCGCAAGAAGATCCTGGACGATCCTTGCGCTTTCCTTTATAGCCCGTATAATTCCCCACCCGGCATTGGCGCGTGAAGCTTTGATGCCCGGAATTAGCGGGCTGTATCAGAGTTTTCAGGTCTCGCGCCCAGCGAAGTAAATTGACTCCGGACTGTACAATTATTACAATCCCGCCTCTTTATTAAAGACACATTGAGGCGTCGGTCGTTTTACTGGCCCGAAAACGCGTCACCCAGTGAAATTTTTCAAGTTTAGGTAGAAATCGCCATGAAACGCACTTTTCAACCGTCCGTACTGAAGCGCAACCGTTCTCACGGCTTCCGTGCTCGTATGGCTACTAAAAATGGTCGTCAGGTTCTGGCACGTCGTCGTGCTAAAGGCCGTGCTCGTCTGACCGTTTCTAAGTAATAAAAGCTAACCCTCGTGGTTAAGCTCGCATTTCCCAGGGAGTTACGTTTGTTAACTCCCGCTCATTTCACTTTCGTCTTCCAGCAACCTCTTCGGGCTGGCACGCCGCAAATCACCATCCTCGGCCGCCTTAATTCGCTGGGGCATCCCCGCATCGGTCTTACCGTCGCCAAGAAGCACGTGAAACGCGCCCATGAACGCAACCGGATCAAGCGATTGACCCGCGAAAGCTTTCGTTTGCGTCAACACGAGCTGCCGCCGATGGATTTTGTCATCGTGGCGAAAAAAGGGATTGCTGACCTCGATAACCGTGCACTGACGGAAGCGTTGGAGAAATTATGGCGTCGTCACTGTCGCCTGGCGCGCGGCTCCTGATCGCCCTGATACGCGTTTATCAACGCGCCATCAGCCCACTGCTGGGACCTCATTGCCGGTTCCATCCCACCTGCTCGCAGTATGGGGTGGAAGCTGTACGCCGCTTCGGCATGTTAAAAGGCAGTTGGTTGACGATTAAACGCGTATTAAAATGCCACCCTTTGAACCCGGGTGGCGACGATCCGGTGCCGCCAAAAACCTTTGATACCAGAGAACATTAACGATGGATTCGCAACGCAATCTCTTTCTCATCGCTTTTCTGTTCGTGTCTTTTATGATCTGGCAAGCCTGGCAGACGGACCACGCTCCGCAGCCACAGCAGACCCAGACCACGCAGAACACAAGCAGCGCAGCGGGTGATGCCGCCTCTTCCGGCGTGCCGGCTAGCGGCCAGGGCAAAACGATCACCGTTAAGACTGATGTCCTGTCAATCAACATTAATACCCGCGGCGGTGATATCGAGCAGGCACAGCTGCTGACTTACCCGGACAAACTGGGTTCAGACGCACCGTTCCAGCTGCTGGAAACCACTCCGGCCTTCGTTTATCAGGCGCAGAGCGGCTTAACCGGCCGTAACGGTCCGGATAACCCGAACAACGGCGCACGTCCGCTGTATACCGCTTCCCAGGATCACTTCGAGATGGCCGATGGCCAGACCGAGCTGCGCGTGCCGCTGAGCTGGACCGGTGAGAACGGCGTGGTTTACACCAAAACCTTCGTGTTCAAACGTGGCGAATTCGCGGTTAACGTCGACTACAACATCAATAACGCCTCGCAGCAGCCGCTGGAAGTGGCGATGTTTGGTCAGCTGAAGCAGACGATTGATCTGCCGAAGCATCGCGATACCGGCAGCAATAACTTTGCGCTGCACACTTTCCGTGGTGCCGCTTACTCGACCAGCGATGCGAAGTATGAAAAATACAAATTCGATACCATCGCTGATAACGAGAACCTGAACACCACCACCAGCAACGGCTGGGTGGCGATGCTGCAGCAGTACTTTGCGACCGCATGGGTGCCGCGCACTCAGGGTAACAATACGCTGTACACCAGCAATCTCGGCAACGGTGTGGCGGCAATCGGCTATAAGTCGGCGCCTGTAACCATCTCCGCCGGCGCGCAGCAGGATCTCGGTGCCACTCTGTGGGTCGGTCCGGAAATCCAGGACAAAATGGCCGCTATCGCGCCGCACCTCGATCTGACCGTGGATTACGGCTGGCTGTGGTTCATCTCTCAGCCGCTGTTTAAGCTGCTGAAGTTCCTGCACAGCTTTATCGGTAACTGGGGCTTCTCCATTATCGTTATCACCTTCATCGTGCGTGGCATCATGTACCCGCTGACCAAAGCGCAGTACACCTCGATGGCCAAGATGCGTATGCTGCAGCCGAAGATTCAGGCCATGCGTGAGCGTCTGGGTGATGATAAGCAGAAGCAGAGCCAGGAGATGATGGCGCTGTATAAGGCGGAGAAAGTGAACCCGCTGGGCGGCTGTCTGCCACTGGTTATCCAGATGCCAATCTTCCTGGCGCTGTACTACATGCTGTCCGGTTCCGTTGAACTGCGTCATGCTCCGTTTGTACTGTGGATCCATGACCTGTCAGCGCAGGACCCGTACTACATTCTGCCGGTCATCATGGGTATCACCATGTTCTTCATTCAGAAGATGTCACCGACCACCGTGACCGATCCGATGCAGCAGAAGATCATGACTTACATGCCGGTTATCTTTACCGTGTTCTTCCTGTGGTTCCCGTCAGGTCTGGTGCTGTACTACATCGTCAGCAACCTGGTAACCATTCTCCAGCAGCAGCTGATTTATCGCGGGCTGGAAAAGCGTGGTTTACACAGCCGCGACAAGAAGAAAGCGTAACGCCCGGCAACGCTGAGCAGGACGCAACATCTCCAGGGGCGGCATTTATGCCGCCCTGTTTTTTTTGGAAGAAGGTACTTATGAGCCACAGTGACACTATTGTTGCCCAGGCGACGCCTCCCGGCCGTGGTGGCGTCGGTATTCTGCGTATTTCCGGAGGCAAAGCCGCTGAGGTGGCGCAGGCCGTGCTGGGCAAGCTGCCGAAGCCACGCTACGCCGACTATCTGCCCTTTAACGATGCTGATGGCAGCGTGCTGGATCAGGGCATCGCGCTGTGGTTCCCGGGTCCCAACTCCTTTACCGGCGAAGATGTGCTGGAGTTGCAGGGCCACGGCGGTCCGGTGATTCTCGATCTGCTGCTGAAGCGCATTGTGGCGCTGCCGGGTGTGCGCATTGCGCAGCCGGGCGAGTTCTCGGAACGCGCCTTTCTGAATGACAAGCTCGACCTGGCGCAGGCAGAAGCGATTGCCGATCTGATTGATGCCAGCTCCGAGCAGGCCGCCCGCTCCGCCGTCAACTCGCTGCAGGGCGCCTTTTCACTGCGCGTTAATGCGTTAGTGGAAGCACTCACTCACCTGCGCATCTATGTGGAAGCGGCGATTGATTTTCCGGATGAGGAGATCGACTTCCTTTCCGACGGCAAAATCGAAGCGCAGCTGAATGCGGTGATCGACGATCTCAACGGCGTCCGCGCCGAAGCGCGTCAGGGCAGCCTGCTGCGTGAAGGGATGAAAGTGGTGATTGCCGGTCGTCCCAACGCCGGGAAATCCAGCCTGCTCAACGCACTGGCTGGACGCGAAGCGGCGATCGTCACGGATATCGCCGGCACCACGCGTGACGTGCTGCGCGAGCACATCCACATCGACGGCATGCCGCTGCACATCATCGATACCGCCGGTTTGCGTGAAGCCAGCGACGAAGTGGAACGTATCGGCATTGAACGCGCCTGGCAGGAGATTGAGCAGGCGGATCGCGTCCTGTTCATGGTGGATGGCACCACCACTGACGCCACTGAAGCCGCCGCCATCTGGCCTGATTTCGTGGCGCGCTTACCGGCTGCGTTGCCGATTACCGTGGTACGTAATAAAGCGGACATGACCGGTGAAACGCTGGGCCTGACAGAAGTAAATGGCCACTCACTTATTCGCCTGTCGGCGCGCACCGGCGCTGGCGTCGATACGCTGCGCGAGCACCTGAAACAGAGCATGGGCTTCGCCGGCAATATGGAAGGCGGCTTCCTCGCGCGTCGCCGCCATCTGCAGGCGCTGGAGTTAGCAGCCACTCACTTACAGCAGGGCAAAGATCAGCTGCTGGGAGCCTGGGCGGGCGAACTGCTGGCCGAAGAGCTGCGGCTGGCGCAGCAGGCGCTGAGCGAAATCACCGGCGAGTTCACCTCCGACGATCTGCTGGGCCGGATTTTCTCCAGCTTCTGTATTGGTAAGTAAAACAAACCTTTATATTAATGGCTGGCGGCTTCTTTACCGTTCGTCAGCCACTCCACGCTGTTCTTCCCGGTATTATTAACCCGCGTTAACCCTAGTTCACTACCGCCAGTTGCGCGTGAAGCCGGGATTACCTGTGATAGCGGGTAAACCTTGCTTCACACGCAATAGCGTGTAATGGTATCACGATTGCCAGACTGGAGCGCCGCTATGAAAATCACCAGCGCCAAACAATTAAGTTCTTATCTCAAAGATAGAAGACTCACAGAGGCACTCTCGCAAGCGAAAGTTGCCAGCAAAATTGGTATTCGCCAGGATACCGTCTCGAGCTTTGAGCTACAGCCAGAAACCACCCGACTGGACACGCTGTTTCGTATTCTCGCTGCTCTGGATCTGGAAATGGAGATAAAACCCCGTGGTTTGCCATCGGCCAAACAGGACCCGGAAGGCTGGAAGGAGGAGTGGTGATGACAGAACTGGATGTCTACATGAACGGCTATCGGACAGGCGTTTTCAGCAGGGCAGCAACCGGTGCACACACCTTCAGATATTATGAGAGCTGGCTGAATCAGCCGGGTAGCCGACCGATATCCCTCTCCATGCCTTTGCGCCACCAGCCTTACAAGGGCGCGGAGGTCTATAACTTTTTTGACAACCTGCTGCCTGATAATCCTGAAATTCGCGCACGTATTCTGTCTCGCTATCAGGCCAGCTCCACCCAGCCTTTTGACTTACTGGCAAAAGTCGGCAGCGACACCATTGGTGCGCTGCAATTGTTACCGCCTGACAGTAAACCGCACACTGTCCGAACGATCGATTATCGCAGGTTAAGCGATAGCGAACTGGAAAAAATCCTGTCAGGCTATCAGTCAGGCGCACCGCTTGGCATGCTGGAAGAGCTAACGGATTTTCGTATTTCACTGGCTGGCGCGCAGGAGAAAACGGCGCTGTTACGCATTAATCAACAATGGTGCCTGCCGCAGGGTAATACGCCCACCACCCACATTTTAAAATTGCCGATTGGCAATATCCAGAGCCATTCGCATCGCATCGATCTTTCAGATAGCGTGGAGAATGAGTGGCTTTGTACGCTGATTGCCAGAGAATTTGGCCTGGCAGTTCCCCCTTGCTTTATCGTAAACACCGGGAAAATTAAAGCACTGGCCGTAGAGCGGTTTGATCGGCGTTATGCATCGGATGGACAGTGGATCATGCGGTTACCCCAGGAAGACTTTTGTCAGGTGCTGAATGTACCCGCGGCAGGAAAATATGAAAGCCACGGCGGCCCGGGCATCTCTGCGATTATGGATTATCTCCTGAACTCAGTTAATGCAGAACAGGATCGATATGATTTCATGAAAGCTCAGGTCCTGTTTTGGCTGCTGGCGGCCACCGATGGCCATGCCAAAAACTTTTCCATTTTTATCGAAGCGGAAGGACGTTTTCGCCTGACGCCGTTTTACGACATTCTTTCCGTTTATCCCGTGATTGGCGGTGCGGGATTACACATTCGTGATGCAAAGCTGGCAATGGGACTGAACGGGAGCAAAGGCCGGAAAGCCGCCATCGAACACATTTTTCCCCGCCATTTTATAGAAACCGCAAAAACGACAAAATTTGCCCTGACGGCGATGGCACATATCCTCGATGAGTTCAGAGCCAGGACGCCAGAAGTGATCCAACGCGTGCAGGAGCAAATCCCTGCAGCCTTCCCGTTACGCGTGAGCCAGACCATCCTCAATGGCTTTAAGGCGCGGGCCGCGCGTCTGCAGCAGTAAACGTTCAACGGTTGTCATGCGTGTTTGTTATTTGGCGCGCCTTCGCCTTTGTCGTATAACGGTTGAGGGTCGCCGCGTAAACGCAGCGGCCCCATCCATTATTCATGCTAAAAATCAGGCGCAGGTTGTTGCCTGAACAGGAGAGAAACATGAGTACACCGCTCGACAGCGTGGCGCTGAACGCGCTGTTTACTGAAGCCCGCACACATAGCTACTGGCAGGATAAACCGATTTCGCAGGAGGTGCTGAAGCAGCTCTATGCGCTGACGGCTCTGGGGCCGACCTCAGCCAACTGCTCGCCGGGCCGCTTTGTGTTCGTGACGTCTCAGGAAGGTAAAGAGAAGCTGAAACCGGCGCTCTCCTCAGGCAATGTGGATAAGACCATGGCGGCACCGGTGACGGTGATTGTGGCGTGGGATCCGACCTTTTATGAAGCACTGCCAAAACTGTTCCCGCATGGCGATGCACGCAGCTGGTTTACCAGCAGCCCGGATTTGGCCAAAGAGACCGCGTTTCGCAACAGCAGCCTGCAGGCGGGCTATCTGATTCTGGCGGCCCGCTCGCTGGGACTGGATGCCGGCCCGATGTCCGGTTTTGATCCGGCTAAAGTTAACGCCGCGTTCTTCAGCGAAAATAACTGGCAGGTCAACTTACTGATCAACCTTGGCTATGGCGAAGCCAGTAAGCTGCATCCGCGCCTGCCGCGTCTGAGCTTTGACGAAGCCAGCAAATTTGCCTGATACGTTAAGCAGCGCAGCCGCACGACGCGCTGCGCCATGACTTAGCCCAGCGAGTGAAAACCGCTGTTGAAGTAGACCATCGGCGCTGTCGCTTCGCCCGGCAGCGCAATACCAACGATACGCGCCAGCAGCACGCTGTGGGTGTTCCACTCCACCGTTTTTTCCAGCTGACAATCGAAGCTCACCAGCGCATCAGCCAGCACGGGCGCGCCCGTATTAAGGGTTTGCCATTCACCGCTCTGGAAACGCTCAGCGCGGCGCGTCGGCGAGCTGAACTGCGCGCACAGGTCATCGTGCTGCTCGCGCAGAACGTTCACGGCAAAGTAGCCCGCCTGCAGAATGGCATCGTGGCTTGATGCGCTGCGGTTAACGCAGACCAGCAGGCTGGGCGGTTCCGCTGCCAGCGAGCTGACCGAGGTGGCGATCAGCCCGAACTTTTCTCCGCTGGATGAGGTGGTCACCAGCGAGACACCGGCAGTGAGACGGCGCATGCCGTGACGAAATTCATCCAGCGAGATCGATTCCTGGCGAGCAAGAGAGGTAACAGACATAACAACTCCGACGTGCATGGTTTGCGATGCGCACGATTGGCAGATAGGTGAATAATTTAAGCACTTCATTGTGCAGCTCTTTCCTGTCCAAATCCTACACCACATCCGCCGCTTCGGCACCCCATCCGACACCAATGTGCAAAAGCCTCATATTCAATTGCAGCTCATGGCAATGAGATTCGCCTCGTCCTTATCTGAATTTACTGGCTATCCAGCGTAAGCCGGATGCAAACCCATGAGAAAATTCTTACAATAGCCCTGATGATTATCCGACCATTTTCACGGAGCGACAGATGGCTAGTCATTTTGTTCGTTGGGTGGTTAACCCGCCCCTCACCCCAGAGACCATGCGGGTTCCACAGGATGTGATGACCAGCGCCGGGCACCTGCCTGATAAGCGCCGCGGCCGCTTTCTTGCCGCACGCGCGCTGCTGGCCCAGCTGATGCTGCGCGTCTATGGTATTCGTGACCTGCCGCCGCTGATCGCCAGCAGCAGCGGTCGTCCCTGCTTTGCCGATCCTAATCTGCCTGACTTCAGTATCTCCTATGCCGGTAATATGGTCGGCGTGCTGCTGGCAGAAGAAGGCGGGCGCGCTGGCCTGGATATGGAAATCGTTCGGGCGCATAGCCGTCAGGCGCAGGATGCCCTTACGCAGGGGCTGTCATCGGGTGAAAAGGCGTGGATTAACGCCCAGCAGGATTTTATGGAAGCGGTGACGCAGATCTGGACGCTACGCCAGAGCATCCTCAAACTGACCGGCGAAGCCAACAGCGGTATTGATGCACTGCGGCTGCATCCGGCGGCCGGCCGGCTGCGATCCAGCGTCTATCCCGATATTCAGGCAGTGTGTGATGCCGAGCCGACGCTGGTATGGTCCTGCGCGCTGTCGCCCGGCACTGAGCGTTTACGGCTGTGGGAGATTGATGCGCAGCAGCAGTGGCAGTCGCTGCGCGATGTGGAGATGAGCAAACCCAACATCGGGCCGCGCACCCTGCGCCTCACCAGCCTGCCCGGCGAGCGTGTCGCCAGTCAGCCGGAAGTCAGGCATCCCGGATAACCAGGCCGCACCCGCGGCCTGTTGCGTTTAGTGCGCGTCGATAAAAGCGATTTTCAGCACAAACAGCAACGCCACCACCACCACGCACGGGCTGATTTCACGCCAGCGTCCGGTACCGAGTTTCATCACGCAGTAGGAGATAAAACCGAGCGCAATACCTTCGGTGATCGAGAAGCTGAACGGCATCATCGCCGCCGTGACAAACGCCGGCACCGCTTCGGTGAGATCGTCCCAGCGCACGCGCGCCAGCGAAGCCGTCATCAGTACGCCGACATAAATCAGCGCGCCGGCCGCCGCATAGGCTGGCACCATGGCTGCCAGCGGCGACAGGAACATCACCAGCAGGAACAGGATACCGGTCACTACCGCCATCAGGCCGGTACGGCCACCAATCGCCACGCCGGATGAGCTTTCGATGTACGCCGTCACCGAAGAGGTGCCGATCAGCGAACCGGTGACGGAGCTGATGCTATCCACGTACAGCGCCTGTTTCATGCGCGGAAAAGTACCTTTCTCATCGGTCAGGCCCGCTTTATCGGTTACGCCAATCAGCGTACCGGATGAGTCAAACAGATTGACCAGCATGAAGGCGAAGATCACGCCCGCCATGCTCACGTTGAACGCGCCTTTGATATCGACCTGGCCGACCACAGAGGTGATGGCCGGCGGCGTGGCGAACAGCCCGGTAAACTTCACGTCGCCCAGCAGCAGACCGATCGCGGTGGTCACGACGATAGAGACCAGCACCGCCGCGTGGATGTTGCGCGACGCCAGAATCGCAATGATAAAGAAGCCGAGCGCGCCGAGCAGCACGTTGTGCGAGGCCAGGTTGCCGACGGTCACGATGGTGTCCGCGTTGGGCACAATAATGCCGGCGTTTTTCAGCCCCATCATGGCGATGAACAGACCAATACCGGCGGTGATGCCCACGCGCAGGCTGAGCGGAATATTGGCGATCATCCAGTAGCGTACGCGCAGCAGCGTCAGGATCAGCAGCCCCAGCGCGCCCCAGAAGATCGCGCCCATACCAACCTGCCACGAGTAGCCCATCGCGCCCACCACCACAAAGGCAAAGAAGGCGTTGAGGCCCATGGCCGGTGCCAGCGCCACCGGCAGATTGGCCACCAGCCCCATCAGGATGCTGCCGAACGCAGCAATCACGCAGGTGGTGACAAACACCGCCTGGGTGTCCATGCCTGCGGCACCAAGAATCTGCGGGTTAACGAAGACGATGTACACCATCGTCAGGAAAGTAGTGAAACCGGCAATCACTTCGGTGCGCGCGGTGGTTCCGTGTTCCTGCAGCCTGAAAATACGCTGCAAAAGGCCCTGCTCGTTCATTTCGCTGTTCCGATGAAAAATTTATCGCCGCGTATCCTATAGACTTTAGCGCCGCAAAACACTGATTTTTCGCAACCGGTTGCCTGGGGTCGCTTTCTGCGCTGAGTGCGCTAGAGTGACAGCTTATTGTTTACTAAAAGGATGAGGCGCGATGTCAGTTGAATGTATCTTTTTTGATTGCGACGGCACGCTGGTCGACAGCGAAGTGATCTGCACGCAGTCCTACGTCAACACCTTTGCCCGTTACGGTATCGAACTCTCGCTGCAGCAGATGTTTGTGCAGTACAAAGGGGTGAAGCTTTACGACATCATCCGCGATGTGACGGCCCAGCATCAGGTGACACTGCCGCTGGCTGAGGTGGAGAGTGCCTACCGCGCGGAAGTGGCGCGCCTGTTTGATCTTGATCTGCAGCCGATTGCCGGCGCCAGAGCGCTGGTGGAGCGCGTGAAGGTGCCGATGTGCGTGGTGTCGAACGGTACGGTGAAGAAGATGGAGCATTCACTGGGGCTGACCGGCATGCTGCCGTATCTGAGCGGACGCCTGTACAGTGGCTATGACATTAATCACTGGAAACCGGATCCGGAGCTGATGTATCACGCGGCGGAACAGATGCAGGTGCCGATTGAAAAGTGCATTCTGGTGGATGATTCAGAGGCTGGCGCGCGGGCTGGCATCGCCGCTGGCATACCGGTGTTTTATTACTGTGCCGATGCACACAATCCGGTGATTGATCACCCGCTGGTGACGCGTTTTGACGATATGGCGCAGCTGCCAGCGCTGTGGCGTGCACGTGGCTGGGATGTGGTCAGGTAAGTGCGCGCAGCCCCCTCATCCCAGCCTTCTCCCGCCAGCGGGAGAAGGGGCCGATCGAGCGGGGTTGAACAAAAGTGCCCACCCACATACCGCACCAGACGGTTCCCTCTCCCGTTTGCGGGAGAAGGGGCCGATCGAGCGGGGCTGAACAAAAGTTCCCACCCACATACCACACCAGACGGCTCCCTCTCCCGTTTGCGGAAGAAGGAGCCGATCGGGCGGGGCTGAACAAAAGTGCCCACCCACATACCGCACCAGACGGTTCCCTCTCCCGCAAGCGGGAGAGGGTTAGGGTGAGGGGAAAAAATCACCCAATCGCGCCCAGCGAATCCTCATTGCCCTGGCTTTTTGGCAGCAGGAACAGCGTGGCGACAATATCCAGCAGGTAAATCAGCGCCAGCAGCGTAATCGCAGCGGTGAACGAAATATGCGTGGCCAGCATGCCGATCACCAGCGGGCCGAAACCGCCGACGCCGCGGCCGAGGTTGAACAACACATTCTGCGCGGTGGCGCGCGCCTGCGGTGGGAAAGTGTCCGAGATCAGCGCGCCGTAGCCGCCAATCATGCCGTTAACAAACATCCCCATGATGGCACCGGTAAACAGCATCACCGTCGGGTCGCGCAGCTGGGCGTAAACCACCACCATCGCCACGGCGCCAAACTGGTACAGCAGGAAAATCTTCCAGCGCGCAAAGCGGTCCGCCAGCACGCCGAACAGCCAGATGCCGAACGTCATGCCCACTACCGTAACGGCCGTCCACAGGCCGGATTTGGTCAGGCTGAAGCCGAAGCTGGAAGAGAGATAACTTGGCATCCAGATCATCAGGCCGTAATAGCCAAAATTCTGCACCGAACAAAGAATCAAAATGCCGAGGCTAGCTTTGCTGGTGGCGCGATCGGCAAACAGCAGTTTAATGCGCGCGGAAAAGGAGAGCTGCGGAGTTTTTTCCACATGGCGGGTGAAGGCTTCCGGCTCGCCCATACTGCGGCGAATCACAAACGACACCAGCGCCGGCAGCAGGCCAACCAGGAACATACCGCGCCAGCCAATCACGCTCAGCAGCGGCGGTGTGATAAAGGCCGCCAGCAATACGCCGAGCTGCCAGCCGATACCGACCCACGCCGAGGCGCGGTTACGCTTCTCCTTCGGCCAGGCTTCGGCAATCAGCGCCATGCCGATGCCAAACTCACCGCCCAACCCCATGCCGGCCAGCGTACGATACGCCAGCAGATCCCAGTAGCCCTGCGCCACGGCGCACAGCCCGGTGAACAGCGAGAACATCAGGATCGTCACGGTCAGAATGCGGATGCGGCCGTAGCGATCGCTCAGATGACCAAACACAATGCCGCCGACCACCGCGCCGATCAGCGTCCAGGTCACCAGCGAACCGGCCTGCGACGCATCCAGCGCCAGCGACACGCTGATCGCCGGCAGCATAAATCCCAGAATCAGCAGATCAAATCCATCCATGGCATAGCCGCTGACGGCAGCCACCATTGCTTTCGCCGGCGTAACGGCGGTTTTGTTGTTATTTGCAGAGGACATAAAACAGCACCTGGCAGAAAAATGTGCGCCAAGTATAAAGAGAGCGGCAGGTTGAGAACAGGCAGAAATCAAGCGCACTGCCTGTCAGCCTCAGCGCTAACAGGCAGTCATCACGTCAATCAGGAGGGTTTATTGCTGCCGTCGTCGCCCGACAGCAGTTCATCCAGCTTGTCACCGCCCACGTGACGGAAATCCTGACCTTTCACGAAATAGAAGATAATTTCGCAGATGTTCTGGCAGCGGTCACCGATGCGCTCGATAGCGCGCGCGCAGAACAGCGCGGTGAGCACGCTGGGAATGGTGCGCGGATCTTCCATCATGTAGGTCATCAGCTGGCGCACAATACCTTCGTACTCTTTATCCACCTTTTTGTCTTCGCGGTAGATCTTGATGGCTTCGTTGAGATCCATGCGCGCGAAGGCATCCAGCACATCGTGCAGCATCTGCACGGTGTGATGCCCGAGCGACTCGAGGCTCACCAGCAGCGGCAGATGCTGCTGACCGAACTTCTCCAGCGCGGTACGGCTGATCTTCTCCGCCACGTCGCCGATGCGTTCCAGCTCCGAAATGGTTTTGATGATCGCCATCACCAGACGCAGGTCGCTGGCGGTAGGCTGACGCTTGGCGATGATGCGCACACAGGCTTCATCGATCTCCACTTCCATCATGTTGACCTTCTGGTCACCTTCGATCACCCGGCGCGCCAGTTCGCCATCCTGGTTATGCATCGCGGTGATGGCATCGGTAAGCTGCTGCTCCACCATGCCACCCATGATCATCACCTGAGTACGAATGTGCTCCAGCTCCGCGTTGAACTGACCGGAGATATGTTTGTTCAGATTTAAATTATCCATGTTTCTCTCCTGAATCAGCCGTAACGACCGGTGATGTAATCTTCTGTCTGCTTCTGCGCTGGCTTGGTAAACAGCGTGTCGGTGTCACTGAACTCAATCAGCTCGCCCAGATACATAAACGCCGTGTGATCGGAACAGCGCGCCGCCTGCTGCATGTTATGAGTCACGATGACCACGGTGTAATCCTGCTTCAGCTCGGTAATCAGCTCTTCGATGCGCCCGGTGGAGATCGGGTCCAGCGCCGAACATGGCTCATCCAGCAGCAGCACTTCCGGGCGAATCGCGATGCCGCGCGCGATGCACAGACGCTGCTGCTGACCGCCGGAGAGACTGTAACCGCTCTGGTGCAGCTTGTCTTTGGTTTCATTCCACAGCGCGGCTTTGCTCAGCGCCCACTGCACGCGCTCATCCATATCGGCACGCGACAGCTTCTCAAACAGCCGCACGCCAAAGGCGATGTTGTCATAAATCGACATCGGAAACGGCGTCGGCTTCTGGAACACCATGCCGACGCGCGCGCGCAGCAGGGCGATATCCTGATGCGATGCCAGAATGTTATCGCCATCCAGCAGAATTTCACCCTCAGCACGCTGCTCCGGATAGAGCGAGTACATTTTGTTGAAGGTGCGCAGCAGGGTGGATTTGCCGCAGCCCGACGGACCGATAAACGCCGTCACCTGGTTTTTGGCGATATCCAGATTAATGTTCTTCAGCGCGTGGAACTTACCGTAGTGGAAGTTCAGATTGCGCACCTGAATTTTACCGGCAGAAGGAGTTGCCATACTCATTGCTCATCTCTCATGTGCAGCGCCGCCGAAGCCGCGCCGGAAAATTAGTGTTTGCCTTTGGCGAAAATCACGCGCGCCACGATGTTCAGCAGCAGCACGCACAGCGTAATAATCAGCACACCCGCCCACGCCAGGCTCTGCCATTCGGCAAACGGGCTCATGGCGAATTTGAAGATGGTCACCGGCAGGTTGGCCAGCGGCTGCATCATGTCGGTGCTCCAGAACTGGTTCGACAGCGCGGTGAACAGCAGCGGTGCGGTTTCACCGGCAATGCGCGCAATCGCCAGCAGCACACCGGTAATGATGCCGGAGACCGAGGCTTTCAGCGTAATAGCCGAGATCATCTTCCACTTCGGCGTGCCCAGCGCATAAGCCGCTTCACGCATGCTGTCCGGCACCAGCCGCAGCATGTTCTCGGTGGTACGAATCACGATGGGCACCTGCAGCAGCGCCAGCGCTATCACACCGGCCCAGCCGGAGAAGTGCTGCATCTGCGCCACCACGATGGTGTACACGAACAGGCCGACCACAATTGACGGTGCGGACAGCAGGATGTCGTTGATGAAGCGAATCACTTCCGCCAGCCAGTGCTTGCGGCCATATTCTGCCAGGTAGATACCCGCCAGAATGCCCAGCGGCGTGCCAAAGAAGGTGGACCAGAAGATCAGCAGGCCGCTGCCCGCCAGGGCGTTCGCCAGACCACCGCCCGCGGTGTTGGGCGGCGGCGTGGATTCGGTAAACAGCGTCCAGCTCAGGCCATCGATCCCTTTCGTGACGGTGGTGAACAAAATCCAGATCAGCCAGAACAGGCCGAACGCCATGGTCAGCAGCGAGAGCGTCAGGGCAATTTTGTTTTTGGTGCTGCGCCACGCCTGCATTTTACGGCGCGAGGCTTCCAGCTCGGCGCGCGCCTGCATTTCAATTGCTGTCATGAACGGGCTCCTTCACTCTTCGCCAGACGCAGAATCATCAGTTTGGAGATCGCCAGAACGATAAAGGTAATCACGAACAGAATCAGGCCGAGCTCCATCAGCGCCGCCACGTGCACGCCGGATTCGGCTTCGGCGAACTCGTTCGCCAGCGCCGAGGTGATACTGTTGCCGGGCATAAACAGCGATGCGCTGTCCAGCTGGTAGGTATTACCGATGATAAAGGTGACCGCCATGGTTTCGCCCAGCGCGCGGCCGAGACCCAGCATCACGCCGCCGATCACGCCGTTTTTGGTGAACGGCAGCACGATGCGCCAGATCACTTCCCAGGTGGTGCAGCCGATGCCGTAGGCCGACTCTTTCATCATCACCGGCGTCTGTTCGAACACATCGCGCATCACCGAGGCGATGTAAGGGATAATCATGATGGCGAGGATCACGCCCGCCGCCAGAATGCCGATGCCAAAAGCCGGACCGGAGAACAGCGCGCCGACGATCGGGATATTTGCCAGCACGTCGCCAACCGGCGTCTGGAAATACTCCGCGAACAGCGGAGCAAAGATAAACAGGCCCCACATGCCGTACACGATGCTGGGAATGGCCGCCAGCAGCTCAATCGCGGTACCCAGCGGACGGCGCAGCCAGTTTGGCGCCAGTTCGGTCAGAAACAGGGCGATACCGAAACTCACCGGCACCGCGATGATTAAGGCAATCAGTGAGGTCACGAGGGTGCCGTAAATCGGCACCAGCGCACCAAATTCTTCGTTTGGCGCATCCCAGGTTTTGGTCCACAGAAAGGAGAAGCCAAATTTCTGGATGCTCGGCCAGGAGGAGAAAATCAGGGAGACGATAATGCCACCCAGCAGCAGTAACACGATCAGCGCGGAGAGCTTCACCAGCGCGCCGAATATCATGTCGCCCTGCTTGCCCGGTGCTTTAAACGTCGGCTTAGTGGCAGCCATAGAATTCTCGATCTCAGAGGGTAATCAGGGCGGCAACAAGGCCGCCCATCAGGCTGGCCAGCGCGGACGCTGGCCGGGTCATACACTTACTGGTACAGCGCTTTACCGGAACTGTCTTTGATGTTGGCTTTCCAGGCAGCACGAATCTGATTCGCTACGCTCTCTGGCAGCGCAGCGTAATCCAGCGCCGTAGCCGTTTTGCTGCCGCCTTTGTACGCCCAGTCAAAGAACTTCAGCACTTCACTGCCCTTCTCTGCATTCGCCTGCTCTTTGTAGATCAGGATGAAGGTGGTTGAAGTGATCGGCCATGCGTCGTTGCCTTTCTGGAAGGTCAGGTCCTGGGCAAAGGATTTGCTCCAGTCAGCGCCTTTGGCGGCGTTCGCAAAGCTGGCTTCGCTCGGTGCCACTGGCTTGCCATCGGCATCAACCAGTTTGGTGTAAGTCAGGTTGTTCTGTTTGGCGTAGGCGTACTCTACGTAGCCAATCGAGCCTGGCAGACGCTGTACAAACGCGGCCACGCCGTCGTTACCTTTACCGCCCAGTCCGGTTGGCCAGTTAACGGTGTTGCCTTTACCGATTTTGCTGTTCCAGGTCTCGTTCACTTTAGACAGGTAGCTGGTGAAGACGAAAGAGGTGCCGGAACCATCTGCGCGGCGCACCACGTTGATGTTGGTGTCTGGCAGCTTCACCCCCGGGTTCAGTTTGGTGATCACCGGATCGTTCCACTTTTTGATGGTGCCGAGATAGATGTCGCCGACCGTTTTACCGTCGAGCGTCAGCTCACCAGATTTAACGCCGGGAATGTTCACCGCCAGCACCACGCCACCGATCACCGTCGGGAACTGGAACAGGCCATTTTTCTGCAGATCTTCTTCTTTCATCGGCGCATCGGACGCACCGAAATCCACGGTTTTGGCGATGATTTGCTTCACGCCACCCGAGGAACCAATACCCTGATAGTTGATTTTGCTACCGGTGGCTTGCTGATACTCTGCTGCCCACTTGGCATAAACCGGTGCCGGGAACGTCCCGCCTGCGCCTGTCAGGTCGGTGGCTGCAAAAGCAGAAACCGCGCTTACTGCGAAGGTGGCGGCGAGAATTCGGGCTACGGTGCTACGCATCAGTGTCATGTTCCCTCCAGGGGATTAAAAATCAGGCTTGACGCCGTTTTAGTAAGAGTCATTGATTGCTGCTGGAGGCAAAATAGGACAGTTTGATGACAGTGAAATGTACGAATTGTGACAGTTATATGACAACCGGGTCGGCTGGCAAATCAGAGGTAATTAATGAAAACCACCGTGCTGCCGGTAAAGTTACCGGGACTGGGGGTTGTTGAGGAGAGCGTCGAAATCAGCGTGAACGGCGTCGTCACGTTAGCCCGCACTAATCGCGGTTTATTCAGGCTCCCGTCAGCCAGTGATAACAGCGTACTGATGTTGTTGCTCAGTTTGAGGATATTGATCCCACCGGCAAGCGCAAAACTGATATTCACATCACGGTTGCAGAAAAGCGAGAAGTTAACGCTGGCTTTGGCGCCATTAACGGCGGCCGGGGCCAGCGTACCATGATTAATATTCAGCGCGGCTCCGCTTACCGAACAGGATACCGGCACCACCGGAATGTTGACGCAAGGTGCCCAGGGCGCAACCATTCCGGAATAGTCAGTTACGGTCGCGGAGGCTGTCACAAAGCTGCCGCAGTATGAACTGTAATAACGGGTATCTGAGTTACGCAGAAACTTGCCACCCCGACCATTAAAACGGATAAAACGTTCAGCCACCGAGGCCAGGCTCTCGCCCTGATCGACGTAAATTTGTGGCCCGCCCGCAGCGCTGAATACGGTGCCATGCCCGATAAACCAGGCGCTGACACCGATGCCTGCTGCGCAGGTTCTCTCTGAAGAGTTACAGCGGGCATAGCCGGATATCATACCGACATCCACCACTGACCAGGTAATTTCAACCTGGCTTGCGTTGACCCAGCGAATGCCATCCACGCGCGGGGCTTCCATCGCTTGCGCTGAAAAGAACAGCAGCAGGCCAGCGAAAAAAGCCAGATAGCGGAAAACAAGCCCTGTTAGCATTGGTCTAATCCTGTGGTTGCGTCAACGCCGATCATCTACTGGTACTCAACCACCAGCGCAGCAAAAGCAGAAAAGTCACCGCTGGTTAACACCGCGGCGTTTTTTTTCACCGGTACCACCTGAATGACGGGCAGCGCAGGAAAGGTAAACGGCAGCCAGTTATTCAGTGCCAGGGCATTTTCGCCATTTTTACCGCTTAATATCTGAATCGCCAAATCACGCTGGCTGGTCGCCAGCAAAGCAGAATTAAATGCGCTTCCGGTGCCACTGATTTGTACACGCATACTCTTATCGGGATTATTGCTACAGGTTAACGTCCAGGAGACAGGTTTTCTGTAGCTGTCACCATTGATCTGGGAAATAACCACTGAACCAAACTCCACCATAATTGGCTTTTCGCCGTTAATCTGACATAACGGTGGTTCGATTAGCTGTCCACTGAAGTTAGCCTGCACGCTGAAAGCAGCCACTGCGCTATACTTCAGCATAGCGGGCAGCAATAGTGCCATTAACCACGTTCGTTTCATTTATTGCAGTTCCACTACCAGTGTTGCCGCTGAAGTAAAACTTCCGCCCGTTAAACTGCTGCTGTTATCTTTCACCGGGACGGCCGTAATAACCGGCAGCGCGGGATAAGTAAAGTTTACCCAGCTGGTATTAATATTTAACCTTTCAGCGTTAGACTTAAAAAACGCAATGCCTAAACCGCTAACGGATGCGCGTAACGCGCCGCTATCGAAGCTGGCTGCATTCCCCTGTAGCTGGAGTTTAAGCGCATTAGAGGGAAGATTAGTGCAGGAAAGCGTAAATGACACAGGTTGCTGATACGCTTTCCCATCTATTTTATCGGTGCGCACATCGCCGAAATTAACACTGATCGGCATACCATTATTTATTTTACAGTCGGCAGGTACCATCACGTTACCAGAAATATTCACACTGAATGACGATGCCAGTGCATCGGATAAAAGCACCAGACACAAAAAAGTAAATATGAAATAACGCGCCATAAATTACTACATGCAGAGAACGAGTTTGGCTTGCTACATGCATCAGAAAGCTTATGACTGAAAGGTTAAATTAAAGTTAAACAAAACAGAAGTGAAGGACAGCCAGAGAATTATGAAAGTTGATTTCACATATCAGGGAAAAATTAATTCACAACGTTCACAGAATTTACGATTAATTTAATCGAAACAACAATGATTTAAAAAACCCGGCCTGTTTCCAGACCGGGCTACGCTTATTCCACCGTGACCGATTTCGCCAGGTTACGCGGCTGGTCGACATCGGTGCCTTTGATTAGCGCCACGTGGTAGGAGAGCAGCTGCAGCGGCACGGTGTAGAAGATTGGGGCAATCACCTCTTCGACGTGCGGCAGTGGGATGATTTTCATGCCTTCGCTGTCGCTGAAACCGGCATCCTGGTCGGCAAACACGTACAGCAGACCGCCGCGCGCGCGCACCTCTTCGATGTTGGATTTCAGCTTCTCCAGCAATTCATTGTTCGGTGCCACCACAATCACCGGCATATCGGCATCAATCAGCGCCAGCGGACCGTGTTTCAGCTCGCCCGCCGCATAGGCTTCGGCGTGGATGTAGGAGATCTCTTTCAGCTTCAGCGCTCCTTCCATGGCAATCGGATACTGATCGCCACGGCCGAGGAACAGCGCGTGATGCTTGTCAGAGAAGCCTTCGGCGAGATTCTCGATCACTTTATCCTGCGCCAGCATCTGTTCAATGCGGCTCGGCAACGCCTGCAGTGCATGGACAATCTCGTGCTCGGTGTCAGCGCGCATGCCGTGCAGACGGCCCAGCTTCGCCACCAGCATCAGCAGTACCGTCAGCTGGGTGGTGAACGCTTTGGTCGAAGCCACGCCGATTTCGGTGCCGGCTTTGGTCATCAGCGCCAGATCTGACTCACGCACCAGTGACGAACCCGCCACGTTGCAGATGGCCAGCGAACCGAGATAGCCCAGCTCTTTGGACAGGCGCAGCGCTGCCAGCGTATCGGCGGTTTCACCGGATTGTGACAGGGTGATCAGCAGGCTGTTTTTACGCACCGCCGATTTGCGATAGCGGAATTCGGAGGCGATTTCCACGTCACACGGGATGTTGGCCAGCGACTCAAACCAGTAACGCGACACCATGCCGGAGTTGTAGGAGGTACCGCAGGCGATGATCTGAATGTGTTCCACCTGGCTCAGCAGCGTTTCCGCGTTAGCGCCCAGCTCGCTGAGATCAACAATTCCGTCATGGAAGCGGCCGGCCAGCGTGTTTTTGATGGCGTTCGGCTGTTCGTAAATCTCTTTCTGCATGTAATGGCGGTAGACGCCTTTGTCGCCGGCATCGTACTGCGCATTGGATTCGATCTCCGCGCGCTGTGCCTGGTTACCGTGGCGATCGATAATCGTCACTTCGCGGCGGGTAATTTCGGCAATATCCCCTTCTTCGAGGTAGATAAAGCGGCGGGTCACCGGCAGCAGCGCCAGCTGATCGGAAGCGATAAAGTTTTCGCCCACGCCGCGGCCAATGACCAGCGGGCTGCCGGAACGCGCAGCCACCAGCACCGACGGATCGCGGCTGTCCATGATCACCATGCCATACGCCCCGCGCAGTTGCGGGATCACCCGCAGTACCACTTCGCGCAGCGTACCGCCCTGTTTCTGCTCCCAGTGCACCAGGTGCGCCACCACTTCGGTATCGGTTTCGGAGGCAAAGCGATAACCGCGTGCGATCATCTGCTCACGCAGCGGTTCGTGGTTCTCAATGATGCCGTTGTGCACAATAATAATGTGCTCTGAGACGTGCGGATGCGCATTGGCTTCCGATGGCTCACCGTGCGTCGCCCAGCGGGTGTGCGCGATGCCGGTTCCGCCAATCAGCGGCTGCTGTTCCGCCGCTTCTGCCAGATTGGCCACTTTACCCAGACGACGCAACCGCGTCATGTGGCCCTGGCGATCGACAACCGCCAGACCGGCAGAGTCATAACCGCGATACTCAAGACGACGCAGCCCTTCCAGCAGAATTTCTGCGATATCACGCTGCGCTACTGCACCAACAATTCCACACATAATAATTTCCTGACGTCATGGCTTTCGGCCATTGCGTTGTCATCTGACCTGATTGTTCCCCGAGCCTTGTAGAGAGTGGGGGATATCCCTTCCTATTCCAGGTTGCTGGTGCGTTAGCTGCCTGAAAACCGGAATATGTCGGGTTTTAATACCGGGCCGATCTTTGCCGGCCCTGACATTTATTTTTTCTTAACCGGACGCTGCCAGCCAGACTTCTGATTTTGCTCTTTGCGGTTATAGACCAGATCGGCAGCGGTAACATCTTTCATCACCGTTGTGCCGGCGGCGATGGTGGCGCCCGCCGCCACGCTGACCGGAGCCACCAGCTGGGTGTCCGAGCCGACAAACACGTTGTCGCCGATAATGGTTTTAAACTTGTTGGCACCGTCGTAGTTGCAGGTGATGGTGCCGGCACCGATATTCACGCCCGCGCCAATCTCCGCATCCCCGAGATACGACAGATGGCCGGCCTTAGAGCCTTTGCCCAGCGTCGCTTTCTTCATCTCGACAAAGTTGCCGACGTGCGCCTGTTCAGCCAGTTCGCTGCCCGGACGCAGGCGCGCAAACGGCCCGACGGTGCAGGCGGCGGCCAGCGTGGCATCTTCAATCACCGAATAAGGGCTGATTTCGCAATCATCGGCAATCACGCTGTTTTTGATGATGCAGCCAGCGCCAATTTTTACCCGATGGCCCAGCGTGACGTTGCCTTCAATGATCACGTTGGTATCAATATCGACATCACGACCGTGCTGCAGCGTACCGCGCAGATCGAAGCGCGCCGGATCGCGCAGCATGACGCCAGCCAGCAGCAGCTTATCCGCCTGCTCGCGTTGATAAGTGCGCTCCAGCGTGGCCAGCTGCAGACGATTGTTTACGCCGTCGGTTTCGCTGATGCGCGCCGGGTGCACTGCGTTGATCACGCGGCCTTCCTGATGCGCCATGGCGATGATATCGGTGATGTAAAATTCGCCCTGCGCATTATGATTGTTGAGCTGCGCCAGCCAGCGCTTCAGGTCGGCACCGTTGGCGATCAGGATGCCGGTGTTGATCTCCTGAATCTTCAGCTGTTCGGCTGACGCATCTTTTTGCTCCACGATGCCGGTGATGGTGCCGTTTTCACGCACGATGCGTCCGTAGCCGGTGGGGTTATCCAGCACCACAGTGAGCAGCCCGATGCCGCCAGCGGGTTTGGCGTCGCGCAGACGCTGAAGGGTTTCCTGGGCGATCAGCGGGACATCGCCGTACAGCATCAGGATATCTTCGTCATCGGCGAAGAACGGTGCCGCCTGCTGCATAGCATGGCCGGTGCCGAGCTGTTCCGCCTGCAACACCCAGTTCAGCGGGTTATGCGCCAGTTTCTCCTGCAGCAACTCACCGCCGTGGCCGTAGACCAGATGCACATGCTGTGCGCCGAGGCCGGTAGCGGCATCAATAACGTGTTGCACCATCGGTTTACCTGCCAGGCTGTGCAGCACCTTGGGCAGATCGGAATACATGCGGGTGCCTTTGCCAGCGGCGAGGATCACCACGCTCATTGCGCTTGTCGACATAACTATCCTGACTCAATTTAGCTTACGAAAGTGTAAGGTTTACCCCTGAGATTACTACATTTTTCTCCGTGCGAAATTAGCGGAAGAGGATGAGCGGCGGTGAGTGGCCAGCACGGGTCGCCGGGAAGGGCATAAGGTAAGGGCGTTGCGCCATTTTCGGTCGCCATAAATGGCGCCCCTACGGGGTGATTGTGCGGTTTTGGACAGCATGCGCATTTATGCGTACCGACATTTGGTCGCCATGAATGGCGCCCACTAGCATAGCTATTCGTAGGGTGCGCATTTATGCGCACCGGCAGCAGGCAAAAAAAATGCCAGCCCGGGGGCTGGCATTTCGTGACGCATAAAGCCTGATTACATCGCTTTTTTGGTCAGCTCGATGACGCGCAGTTTCGCGATAGCTTTCGCCAGCTCCGCAGAGGCCTGAGCATAGTCCACGTCGCCGTGGCTGCTGTTCATGTGCTCTTCTGCTTTACGTTTCGCTTCCAGCGCGCGCGCTTCGTCGAGGTCTTCACCGCGAATTGCAGTGTCGGCCAGAACGGTCGTGCTGCCCGGCTGTACTTCCAGCACGCCGCCAGAGAGGTAGATATACTCCTCTTCGCCGTGCTGTTTAACGATGCGAATCATACCAGGCTTGATGGCAGTCAGCAGCGGGGCGTGGCCCGGGTAAATACCCAGCTCACCTTCGCTACCTGACACCTGGATACGCTGCACCAGACCGGAGAACATTTGCTGCTCCGCGCTGACCACGTCCAGATGATAAGTCATAGCCATACCACTCCTCCTGGGAAACCGTTATTACAGTTTCTTCGCTTTTTCGACAGCTTCTTCGATCGCGCCGACCATGTAGAACGCCTGCTCTGGCAGGTGGTCGAATTCGCCTTCCATGATGCCTTTGAAGCCACGGATGGTGTCTTTCAGCGTCACGTATTTACCCGGAGAACCGGTGAAGACTTCTGCTACGAAGAACGGCTGAGACAGGAAGCGCTGAATCTTACGCGCACGTGCCACCAGCAGTTTGTCTTCTTCAGACAGCTCGTCCATGCCGAGGATGGCGATGATGTCTTTCAGCTCCTGGTAACGCTGCAGCAGCGACTGAACGCCACGCGCGACGTCGTAGTGCTCCTGACCGACGATCAGCGGATCCAGCTGACGGCTGGTAGAGTCCAGCGGGTCAACGGCCGGGTAGATACCCAGTGACGCGATCTGACGGCTCAGCGTAACGGTTGAGTCTAAGTGAGCAAAGGTGGTTGCTGGTGACGGGTCAGTCAGGTCATCCGCAGGAACGTAAACGGCCTGTACGGAGGTGATTGAACCGGTCTTGGTGGAGGTAATACGCTCCTGCAGCACACCCATCTCTTCAGCCAGCGTTGGCTGATAACCTACCGCCGATGGCATACGACCCAGCAGTGCAGAAACCTCTGTACCGGCCAGGGTGTAACGGTAGATGTTGTCGATGAACAGCAGAACGTCACGGCCTTCATCACGGAATTTTTCCGCCATGGTCAGACCGGTCAGTGCTACGCGCAGACGGTTACCCGGCGGCTCGTTCATCTGGCCATACACCAGCGCTACTTTATCGATAACGTTGGAGTCCGTCATTTCGTGGTAGAAGTCGTTACCCTCACGAGTACGCTCACCCACGCCGGCAAAGACCGAATAACCTGAGTGCTCAGCCGCGATGTTACGGATCAGCTCCATCATGTTTACGGTTTTACCTACACCCGCACCACCGAACAGACCGACTTTACCGCCCTTCGCGAACGGACACATCAGGTCGATAACCTTGATGCCGGTTTCCAGCAGTTCCTGCGAGTTTGACTGATCTTCATAAGAAGGCGCTGCGCGATGAATAGAGGAAACCTCTACAGCGCTGCCGTCTTCTTCTTTCAGGTCGCCTTTCATGTCGATTGGCTCACCCAGCACGTTCATGATACGGCCGAGTGTTGCTTTACCAACCGGAACCTGGATAGGTTTTTTCAGGTCGGTGACTTCCAGACCGCGCTTCAGGCCGTCAGAAGAACCCATGGCGATGGTACGCACCACGCCACCGCCCAGCTGCTGCTGTACTTCCAGCACCAGACGAGCATCACCATTTTTTACCTCGAGAGCGCTGTATACCTGCGGTACCGCGTCCTGAGGGAATTCGACGTCAACTACGGCGCCGATAATCTGGACAATCTTTCCAGCTGCCATCTTGAATCCTCTACCTAATACGAGAATATCCGGCCGCGCTCGCGCGACGGGATATATGCCTGGTTAAACCGCGGAGGCTCCCGAGACGATCTCGGTAAGTTCCTGAGTGATGCTGGCCTGACGAGCTTTGTTGTACACCAACTGCAGCTCTTTGATCAGGTTTCCGCCGTTATCGGTTGCCGCTTTCATGGCCACCATACGTGCAGCCTGCTCACTGGCCAGGTTTTCCACCACACCCTGATAAACCTGCGATTCGACATAACGACGCAGCAGGGTATCCAGCAGCGCTTTCGGATCGGGTTCGTACAGGTAATCCCAGGTCTTCGCCTTCATCTCTTCTTCACCTTCCGCTGGCGGTAACGGCAGCAGTTGGGTAATGGTCGGAGTCTGAGACATGGTGTTGTTAAATTTATTGCTGACGATAAACAGCTTGTCGATGCGGCCTTCATCATAAGCCTGCAACATCACTTTTACCGGGCCGATCAGGTCGGACAGCGCAGGCTTATCGCCCATGCCGGTAACCTGAGCCACGACGTTGCCACCTACAGAGCCGAAGAAAGAAACGCCTTTGGAACCGATAATAGCCAGATCGCTCTGTACGCCTTTATCAGACCAGCCTTTCATTTCTGCCAGCAATTTTTTGAACAGGTTAACGTTCAAACCACCACAAAGCCCGCGGTCAGTCGAAACGACCAGGTAGCCGACGCGCTTAACGTCGCGCTCATCCAGGTAAGGGTGCTTGTATTCCAGATTACCCAGAGCAAGGTGACCAATCACTTTGCGCATGGTATCTGCATACGGACGGCTGGCCGCCATGCGTTCCTGCGTTTTACGCATTTTGGAGGCGGCGACCATTTCCATCGCTTTGGTGATCTTCTGCGTGTTTTTCACGCTTCCGATCTTGGTACGTATTTCTTTTGCGCCGGCCATTAGCTTCTCCTCAAAGCCTTGCGGCCTGCCTTTTCAGACAAGCCGCCAGACATTACCAGGACTGGGTTGCTTTAAACGTTTCGAGGAGGCCTTTCAGCTTCTCTTCGATTTCGTTGTTGTAGTTACCCGCCTGGTTGATTTCAGCCATCAGCTCCGCGTGTTCGCGATCGGCGAACGCCAGCAGAGCGGCTTCGAAGCTGCCGATTTTCGCCAGTTCAACGTCGTTCAGGAAGCCGCGCTCGGCAGCGAACAGTACCAGACCCTGTTGTGCAACAGACATCGGTGCATACTGTTTCTGCTTCAGCAGCTCGGTCACTTTCTGACCGTGGCTCAGCTGTTTGCGCGTTGCATCGTCCAGATCGGAAGCGAACTGAGAGAACGCTGCCAGTTCACGATACTGTGCCAGCGCGGTACGGATACCACCGGACAGTTTCTTGATGATCTTGGTCTGTGCAGCACCACCAACACGGGATACCGAAATACCCGGGTTAACGGCTGGACGGATACCGGAGTTGAACAGGTTCGATTCCAGGAAGATCTGACCATCGGTAATCGAGATTACGTTGGTCGGAACGAACGCAGAAACGTCACCCGCCTGGGTTTCGATAATCGGCAGCGCGGTCAGAGAACCGGTCTGGCCTTTCACTTCACCGTTGGTGAAACGCTCAACGTAGTCAGCGCTAACGCGTGATGCACGCTCCAGCAGACGAGAGTGGAGGTAGAACACGTCGCCCGGGAATGCTTCACGACCCGGCGGACGGCGCAGCAGCAGAGAAATCTGACGGTAAGCAACAGCCTGCTTAGACAGGTCATCATACACGATCAGCGCATCTTCACCGCGGTCACGGAAGTATTCACCCATCGCGCAACCGGCATACGGAGCCAGGTACTGCAGCGCAGCGGATTCAGAAGCGGAAGCAACAACCACGATGGTGTTAGACAGCGCACCGTGCTCTTCCAGCTTACGTACCACGTTAGAGATGGTAGAGGCTTTCTGACCGATCGCGACGTAAACACACTTGATGCCAGAATCGCGCTGGTTGATGATGGCGTCGATGGCCATCGCAGTTTTACCGGTCTGACGGTCACCGATGATCAGCTCACGCTGGCCACGGCCGATTGGAATCATCGCATCGACAGATTTGTAACCGGTCTGAACAGGCTGGTCGACTGACTGACGGTCGATAACGCCTGGTGCAATCACTTCAACTGGTGAGAAGCCATCGTTGTCGATAGCGCCTTTACCGTCGATCGGTGCACCCAGGGTGTTAACCACGCGGCCCAGCAGGCCACGGCCAACCGGCACTTCCAGGATACGGCCAGTACACTTCACCTTCATGCCTTCGGCGAGGTCAGCGTACGGACCCATCACTACTGCACCTACAGAGTCACGCTCGAGGTTCAGTGCGATAGCGTAACGGTTGCCCGGCAGAGCAATCATCTCACCCTGCATTACATCGGCCAGGCCGTGTACGCGGATGATACCGTCACTTACAGAAACAATAGTACCTTCGTTGTGAGCTTCGCTCACGACATTGAACTGAGCAATGCGCTGCTTGATCAGTTCGCTGATTTCGGTGGAATTCAGTTGCATATGCTCCAGTCCCCTTAAGACTGCAAGACGTCTGCCAGACGGTCAAGACGGCCGCGCACGCTGCCATCAATCACCAGGTCACCCGCACGGATAACCACACCTGCCATTACAGACTTATCAATTTTGCAATTCAGCTTAACTTTGCGTGACAGACGTTTTTCCATCGCGGCGCTGATTTTACTCAGCTGGCTGTCACTCAGCGCACTGGCGGAGATCACATCAACTTCGGCTGTCGCTTCATAAGCGTCACGCAGTTGAATGAACTGTTCCAGTACCGCTGGAAGCGCTGTCAAACGTCCGTTCTCCGCCATAACCTTAATCAGGTTCTGAGCGTGTTCATCAAGTTGATCACCACAGACTGCGTTGAAAGAAGCAGACAAGGCTTCCGGTGCTAATGCACCGGAAAGGAGTTCTGCCATCTGTTCGTTGCGAGCCACTTCTGCGGCAAACGCCAGCATGGTCTGCCAGCGGTCGATACTTTGATGCTCAACAGCAAAGTCAAAAGCTGCTTTGGCGTAGGGGCGAGCTACAGTAATCAGATCAGACATCAGCCCCTCCCTCCTTACAGTTCAGCGACCAGTTTATCAACGATGTCGCTGTTAGCAGCTTCATCCACGGAACGTTCGATGATCTTCTCGGCGCCAGCTAAGGCCAGCAGCGCGACTTGCTTACGCAGCTCTTCACGTGCACGTGAGCGCTCGGCTTCGATTTCTGCCTGCGCCTGAGACACGATGCGGTTACGTTCAGTCTCAGCTTCAGTTTTGGCTTCGTCCAGAATCTGGGCACGGCGTTTGTTCGCCTGCTCGATAATGACCTGAGCTTCTTCTTTGGCTTTTTTCAGCTGGTCGGTCGCATTGGCCTGCGCGAGATCCAAATCTTTCTTCGCGCGTTCAGCAGAAGCAAGGCCTTCAGCAATTTCTTTCTGGCGCTTTTCGATGGCAGCCATAATCGGCGGCCATACGTACTTCATGCAGAACGCGACAAACAGGATGAACGCGATGGCCTGGCCGAGGATTGTTGCATTAATGTTCACAGCACAATGCCTCTTATTAAGTTAACTTGCTCTGCCGCTATCAGCGATAAACGGCAGAATCCGTTCCTCATCACACTGCGTGCCATGAGTGAACCACGGCTACAGGCTTTAGGCGACAGCAAACATCACGTAGAGACCCAGACCAACAGCGATCATTGGGATTGCATCCACCAGACCCATTACAACAAAGAACTGCGTACGCAGCAGAGGAATCAGATCCGGCTGACGCGCTGCGCCTTCCAGGAATTTACCTCCGAGGATGCCGATACCGATCGCAGCACCGATTGCCGCCAGACCCATCATCACAGCGGCAGCCATGTACAGCAGATCCATATTCAGGTTTTCCATGACAGTCTCCAGTTTGTTTCAGTTAAAAGCTAAGTTGTTGAGATAAAAATCAATGCTCTTCAGATGCCATCGACAGATAGACAATCGTGAGGACCATGAAAATGAAAGCCTGCAGCGAAATAATCAGGATGTGGAAAATGGCCCATGGCACATTCAGCACCCACTGCGACCACCACGGCAGCAGACCGGCAATCAGGATAAAGATCAGCTCACCCGCATACATGTTGCCGAACAGTCGCAGACCGAGCGAAACCGGTTTAGACAGCAGGCTAACACCTTCAAGAATCAGGTTGATGGGGATGAAGATCGGGTGATTAAAAGGCTGCAGCGTCAGCTCTTTGGCGAAGCCACCTACACCTTTCATTTTGATGCTGTAGAACAGAATCAAAATAAATACGCCCAGCGCCATAGACAGCGTGATGTTCACGTCTGCAGACGGCACGACGCGCAGCGCCGGCAGGCCCAGATAGTGCTCACCGATAAACGGCAGCAAATCGATAGGCAGCAGATCCATGAAGTTCATCAGGAAGACCCAGACGAAAATCGTCAGAGCCAGCGGGGCGATAACTTTACTCTTACCGTGGTACATGTCGCGGACGTTGCTATCAACAAAACCAACGACCAGCTCGATAGCCGCCTGCATTTTCCCTGGCACACCGCTGGTGGCACTTTTCGCCACTTTACGGAACAGCACCAGGAACACCAGTCCCAGTACAACAGAGAAAAACATGGAGTCCAGGTTTAACGTCCAGAACGTTGCTGGCGCGTCGTGTGCATTCACCAGCTCGAAAGTACGCAGGTCCATCTGAAGATGTGTCAGATGATGACCTATGTATTCCTGCGGCGTTGAGATCTCTCCTGCGGCCATGATGCCTCTTACCCTTTGTTGTTAATTACAGCCGGCGCGACGATTTGTACCACCAGCACCGATAACCAGGTGATTGCGAGTGGCCAGAAGACCGCTCCAAATCCACCTAACGCCACAACGAGAAAAACAACGGTGGCAAACACCTTGAGCACTTCACCAAAGGCGAAGCTCCAGGCGACACGCCCTTTTGCCGGAGTTTGATCCTGCAGGCGCCAGGCTAAAAACATAAACAGTACGTTTGGCAGCCAGGCTGCCGCACCACCCGCGATGGCAGAGGCGCCCCAGGTGACATCTTTCAGGGCAAACAGCGCACCGATTACGACAAAGGTCACCAGCTGGATCACCAGCACGGTTCGGGCTAATTTCACACTGTAAAGAGACACTGACATGACGCTTAACTCTCCTGCCCCGAACGGGGTATGTCGCGTGTCGTATAAGACTGCCTTTACTCTTTTGAGTCAAGCAGCAAAAGCCGTGCAAATTATACGGGCCGCACCTGCGATTTCAATCGGTAAGTAGCGAAAAGGTGAACAATTATTTAAATTTCTTTCTGGAGGGCTATTTTTCAAAACATCCGCTTCGGCCTGCCTGACGAAACAGGCTTGAAATTGCCCGGCAGACTTGCTTTTAAAGCGTGCTTCAGATCACATTATAAGCACCCCCGGCAGCGATAATTTGCTTTTTAACCCCTGCCGCGCAATTAATGAAACCCGTAATTTACTTTTCTATCAGTAAGATAGAATTATTGCTTCAGGATTAGCGCCAGATTTTCGATAAAAACACTCTATTGACATCAGCCACCGCAATAAAAACGTAAAACTGATATTACGTCCGCCGATTTATTGCAGAGTTATATTTTCCGCCGTGACTATTCGGCACTGTAAATACAGCGGTTAAAGTGATGTAACTGATAATGAAATGTGAATTATTCGTTAAATGTAACAGAGGTTTTCGGATAATTTCCGCGGCGGATGTTAACCCGCTTCCCCTGCCCTGTTGAATAAAAGCGTTTATCGTGACGCGTTCAACCGCTGTTTTTTTAGCCGGCTGCTGCGCTAAGCCAAACGGCATGAATCACGATAAATCCACACCGTTTGCGCGACTATTGCCGCCTGATCACCACCAGATGACGCTCACCTTCCAGTTCCGGCACCCGCAGTGGCTCAATTTTTTCGATGGCGAAGCCGGCAGGCAGCGCGGCAATTTCGTCATCCGGCCTGACGCCTTTCAGCGCATAGAAGTGGCCTGTTGCTCCCGGCAGATGGTGGCACCAGTTCAGCATGTCCTCCAGCGATGCAAAGGCGCGGCTGATCACCCCGTCAAACGGCGGCTCAGCCGGGAACTCTTCCACCCGGCTCTGCACCGGCGTGACGTTAGTAAGCCCTAACTCATGTTGCACCTGACGCAGGAAACGCACGCGTTTCCCGAGGCTGTCCAGCAGCGTAAAGTGCGCCTGCGGGCAAACAATCGCCAGCGGGATCCCCGGCAGGCCCGGTCCGGTACCGACATCAATAAAGCGCTCACCCTGCAGGTGGGGTTCTACCACGATGCTGTCGAGAATGTGGCGCACCAGCATCTGCTGCGGATCGCGCACCGAGGTCAGGTTGTAGGCTTTATTCCACTTGTGCAGCAGTTCGACATAACCCACCAGCTGCTGTTTTTGCTGATCGGAGAGGGAAATGTTTGCCGCTTGCAGCAGCCGGGAGAGTTTATTAATCACGACGAGAATTCCATTAACAGGGGCGAGCGTGCCCGCCCCGGGGGTCGATCAGGCGCTTTTACGCAGCAGGCCCTGTTTTTTCAGGTAAATCAGCAGAATTGAAATTGCCGCCGGCGTGATGCCGGAAATACGCGATGCCTGGCCGATAGAGGTCGGTTTGTGGTCGTTGAGTTTGGCGATCACTTCATTCGACAGTCCATTCACCTGGCGATAGTCGAGGTCGGCCGGGAGTAAGGTGTTTTCATTGCGCTGCTGGCGATCGATCTCCTCCTGCTGACGCGCGATGTAACCTTCATACTTCACCTGAATCTCTACCTGCTCTGCGGCCTGCTCATCCGCCAGCGCCGGACCGTAGCCCGGCAGCGACATCAGCAGTTCGTAGGTCATCTCCGGACGACGCAGCAGATCTTCCGCGCTGGCTTCTTTGGTGAGCGGCGCGCTGATTACCGTGTTCACTTCGCTGACGTTTTCAGACTTCGGATGCACCCACAGGTCACGCAGACGCTGACGCTCCTGCTCAATCGCTTCCAGCTTCTGGTTATAGCGAGCCCAGCGCGCGTCGTCGACCAGGCCGAGTTCACGTCCGGTTTCGGTCAGGCGCAGATCGGCGTTATCTTCACGCAGCATCAGACGATACTCGGCGCGCGAGGTAAACATGCGATACGGCTCTTTGGTGCCCAGCGTACACAGATCGTCGACCAGCACGCCAAGATAGGCCTGATCGCGACGCGGCGCCCAGCCCTCTTTGTCCGCTGACTGACGCGCAGCGTTAAGGCCGGCCAGCAGCCCCTGCGCCGCCGCTTCTTCATAACCGGTGGTGCCGTTGATCTGGCCGGCAAAGAACAGGCCGTGGATAAATTTACTCTCCAGCGTCGGCTTGAGATCGCGCGGATCGAAGAAGTCGTACTCGATGGCGTAGCCCGGGCGCACGATCTTCGCGTTCTCCAGACCTTTCATCGAGCGCACGATCTGCATCTGCACATCAAACGGCAGGCTGGTGGAGATACCGTTCGGGTAGATTTCGTTGCTGGTCAGCCCTTCCGGCTCAAGGAAAATCTGATGTGCGTTACGATCGGCAAAGCGCATCACTTTGTCTTCAATCGACGGGCAGTAGCGTGGCCCGATCCCCTCGATGATCCCGGCATACATCGGGCTGCGATCGAGGTTATTGCGGATCACTTCATGTGTCTGCTCATTGGTGTGGGTTATCCAGCATGGTACCTGCTGCGGATGCTGTCCGGCATGGCCCATAAACGAGAACACCGGCATCGGGTCATCCCCGTGCTGCGGCGTTAGCACCGAAAAGTCGATGGTGCGGGCATCGATACGCGGTGGCGTACCGGTTTTCAGGCGGTTTACGCGCAGCGGCAGCGCACGCAGACGTTTAGCCAGCGGAATCGACGGAGGATCGCCTGCACGACCACCGCTGTAGTTATCGAGGCCGATGTGGATTTTGCCGTCCAGGAAAGTGCCCACCGTCAGAACGACGGTTTTCGCCCGGAACTTCAGGCCCATCTGGGTCACGGCGCCGACAACGCGATCGTTCTCCACAATCAGATCATCAACCGCCTGCTGGAAGATCATCAGGTTCGGCTGGTTTTCCAGCGCAGTGCGTACCGCCTGGCGATACAGTACCCGGTCTGCCTGTGCACGCGTGGCACGCACCGCCGGGCCTTTGCTGGCGTTTAGTATCCTAAACTGAATACCGGCCTGATCGATCGCGCTGGCCATCAAACCGCCTAAGGCATCCACTTCCTTAACCAGGTGTCCTTTCCCGATGCCACCGATCGCCGGGTTACAGGACATTTGTCCCAGCGTATCAATATTATGGGTGAGTAACAGGGTTTGCTGACCCATTCGGGCAGCGGCCATCGCGGCTTCTGTGCCCGCATGACCACCACCGATTACGATGACGTCAAAAGGATCTGGATAAAACATGAAGTGGGTCCTCGTTAGTGTTCGGACAGGGATCGTTGCCCTGGGCGGTGGATTCTACTGAAATTCTGTTCAGGGCGAAAGTCGCGGGATCCTGCGGTTTAAAAGAAAGGATCTTAAGTCTTTTATATGATCTCTCTGTTAGATCTCTTATTAGGATCGCCCCTGTCTGTTGATAACCCGGAAAAGCGCTGTGGCAACAGGGGATTAGCGAGGATCGTTTACTGTGAATGATCGGTGATCCTGATCCGTATAAGCTGAGATCAACTTTGCTACTTATACACAGCGTAAAAAAGCATCAGCGGTTGTTCTTTGGATAACTACTGGTTATACGCATGAAATAACGGATCTTATCCACAGAGCGACGCAGGTAAAAGGCGATAAAACAGCGGAATCAACTGGGGATCGACATAAATACCCGATCCCCGACCAGCAAAGATCGTCTTAAATCTGCGGGTGCCAGCTGGCAACCCACACTTCCGCCGGATCTTCCGGAATCTCATGTTCCAGCACGTCGATCTCCAGCCGATCGCCAATACGTTTGGCACCCAGCTGCGTTAACGTCGTCTCCAGCAGTTTGATCGCACCGCAGAACAGATCGTATTCATGATTACCGATACCCACTGCGCCAAAGCGTACGCCTGAGAGATCCGGCTGGCTCTCCTGCAGCGCTTCATAAAACGGCAGCAGGTTGTCCGGCAGTTCGCCGGCACCGTGCGTTGAGCTGACAATCAGCCAGACGCCCTCCTGCGGCACCTCATCCAGCTCGGGTCCGTGCAGCAGTTCGGTTGAAAAGCCCGCTTCCTGCAGTTTCTCTTCCAGATGTTCAGCGACATATTCGGCGCTGCCAAGGGTACTGCCACTGATTAAGGTAATATCGGCCATGATGCTCTCCCGCACTAAAGGCGAGCATTGTACGCTGTGATCAAGCGGTGATCCACCTGTGGAAAACAGGGTTAATCGTCGATAGCATCAGGCGACAAGGCGCATCACAAAAGCGATCCGCCCGGGATAAGGTTATGCACAGCGGGGAAGCCGATCACGGCTTGATAGTGCGCATGATCGGGTTTTGCAGCGAGATCAGCGTCTCGGTGGACTGGATTTCATCAATGGTCTGGATCTTGTTGATCAGCACCTGCTGCAACGCATCAATGGAGCGGCACATCACTTTAATAAAAATGCTGTAGTGGCCGGTGGTATACCAGGCTTCCACCACTTCATCCAGCGCTTCCAGTTTGCTGAGCGCTGCCGGATAGTCGCGCGCGCTTTTCAAAATGATGCCGATAAAACAGCAGACATCAAATCCGAGCTGCCGTGGATCGATCTCCACGCGCGTACCCAGAATAATCCCCGCCTGACGCATCTTCTCGACGCGCACGTGAATCGTGCCGGGGCTGACGTTGAACTGCTTGGCGAGTTCGGCGTACGCGGTGCGCGCGTTTTGCAGCAGCGCATTTAAAATGCCGCGGTCGAGATTATCCAGTTGCAGGTGTTCCGCCATCATCCATCCTCATTAGGTTCGTCTTCTCTGAACAGGGAGAATGTGCAGCAAATTAGCGGGACAGGCAAGGCGCAGACAGCGGAGCTGCCGCTGTCTGCACGCTTTTTAGCGCTTACGCCACAGCGTCAGCTGGGCCTGTGTGTGCTGGAACTTACGCGCGGTTTCGCGAATCACAAACGGCACGTCCTGCGGCGGCGCAACCTCCTCAAAGGCATCGCGCAGCAGTCGTTGCAGCGCCTGCCAGGTGGTGAGCGCTTCACCGTTTTCACGGAAACCGCCCAGCCAGTTCTCCTTCGGCGTGAACTCTTCCAGCCAGGTGTAAGGTGAGGAGATAGCCAGCAAACCGCCGGAGCGGATCATCGGCGTGATGTCCTGCAGGAAGCGCTTCGGCTGGCGCAGGCGATCGATCAGGTTGGAGGCCAGTACCAGATCGTAGCCATCGGGCTGCGGTTTCAGGTTACAGGCATCGCCCTGCACAAACTGAATGCGCTGCGCCAGGGACTCATCGAAACCAAACTCTTTCAGCCGCACCTGGCGATACTCCACCAGCTCTCCCTCTTCCGGCACCACGTAACGGAAATCCTCGCCCGAGGTCAGCTGCAGCGCCACGTCGATAAAGCGCGCCGAGTAATCCATGCCGGTGACCGCAGCAAAATGGCGTGCCAGTTCAAAGCTGGCACGGCCGGTGGCGCAACCGATATCCAGCGCGTGGCCGCGCTGCGCGCAGTGCGGCAGCACGATATCGACCAGCGCCGCCGCGTAGTTCGGCACACCGTAATAGCCGGGGCCGTACTGGAAGTCGAGGTACTGCGACACCATGCTGTCGGTTTCATACGGATTCAGCGCCATGCTCTCCTGATGCGAGGAAACCACGTAGCGGAAACCGGCATGCTGGAAGAAGTGGCGCCGGAAGGCGTAGCGTGAGGATTTCAGCGCTTCGTTGCCGGTGGAGATCCAGCTGCCGCCTTTGATCAGCGCATGTTTGCCGTCAAAGGTGGGCGTGGAGAAATCGTCATACAGCGGATGTACCCTGAAGCCTTCAAAGCCGTTGGTCGGCGTGGTGGTCCACTGCCAGACGTTGCCGACGATGTCGAAGAAGTCACCCTGGGCAAAGTGGTCTACCGGACAGGAAGAGGCCCAGCGGGCAAGATTGATGTTGCCCGGCGCGTCGATCCAGTCTGGCTGATCGCCGGCAACCTGCTCGCGCAGCTGCATCCACTCGGCTTCGCACGGCAGCTGGATCGCTTTGCCGCTCTCTTCTGCCAGCCAGCGGCAGAACGCCGCCGCTTCCAGCTGATTCACTTCGGCGGGCCAGTCCCACGGCATCGCCACTTCTTCGGTCATCAGGCGCAGCCGGAGATCGTCAGGTTGTGCAATGTCGCCGACCCAGAAAGTCGGCATCTGCGCCTGGGCATACTCACGCCAGCCCCAGCCTTCATCATCCCACCAGCGGCGTTCGTTATAGCCGTTGGCGGCAATAAAATGAAAGAACTCGGCGTTGCTCACCAGCATTTTGCTGGCTTTGAACGGTTTCAGCTCAGTTGAAAGGCTGCCGTATTCGTTATCCCAGCCGTAGGTATCATCGGTTTTACCCTGCGTGACGCGGCCGCCTGGCATCGCCACCAGCGTATTGGCCGGTACCGAGGCACGATCGTGGCGCGCTTGTGGACACGCCGGCCAGTGCGGCTGCGGTTTAACCCACTCAAGCGGCAGCTGGCGGATCAGCACGCTGGAGGTTTCGAGGTGAATTCGCTCATGCTCAATACCCATCAGAATCACCCACGCCGGGCTGTCCCAGTCAATCGGCAGATCCAGTGGCATGGTGCGGATGAATTCACTTACCACGGTTTTCACTTTGCCACGGTAGTCGCGCACCTCGGCTACGTCCGGCCAGCTGTAATGGCTGTCGTCGAGATCGTCCCAGCTCATCTCATCCACGCCGATCGCCATCATCGCCTCGATGCGATCGTCAATGCGCTGCTGCAGATAACCGCCCGCCATCAGCTTATTAATGTAGAAAGTAGCGGTATGGCCAAAGTAGAAGATCAGCGGATGGCGCAGGGTGATAGCTTTATTAAAGTACGCGCGCTCATCGGCGAGGCAGTCGAACAGGCTTTCGTACAGCTCCCAGGTCTGGGTGAAATAGGCCAGCAGTTCGGCGCGTTTGGCGTCGCTGCTGCTGCCGGAAAGCCGGACGGTGCGGGTGGGCGCAGGCAATTGATCGTGAAGATGAGCGGTTGTCACAGTGAACTCCGTAAGCTGATTAAACACAGCGGGTAATTCACTATAGCAAATTAGCATTTCTGCCTGATGAATTAGCGTTTCCAGCGGCGCAGCAGGCGGCTTTTCAGGCCGGTATCGAAGCGCCAGATGTGATCGAAAATGCGCAGAATGCCGGGTTTGCCGTGCGCCGACATCGCCACGGCGTGGAAGCGTTGCTGGTGGTGACGCTGGCGCTGTTTAATAGTGCTGACGATGTCGTCCGGCAGACGCTGGGCGATAAAATCGGAAACGATCACCGCATCGGCTTCCTGCCACTGACTGCCCTCCATACGCGTGACCACCGCAGACAGGCAGGCGGCCAGATCGGTGCCGCCGCGAAAACGCTGGCTGAGAAAACGGATTGCCTGCTCGATGCCGTTATCCGCGGTCAGCTCGTAGCCAATCACTTCGTGAGCAAACAGCATGATGTAGCAGCGCCGCCTGTCGGCCAGCGCCACCTTCAGCAGCGCCAGACAAAACGCTTTGGCGCAGCGTTCATTGAAACCGCCCATCGAACCAGAGGTATCCACGCAGACGATGAACGGGCCGCGCGGCTGTGCTTCGTGCTGCTGATGGCTGGCCGGGCGCAGCGTCACTTTCTCGTGCCAGGCATCGCCCTGTAACCGGTAGGTCAGCAGGCGTTTCTCCACCAGCCGGCGATAAAACTCCAGCTCCAGTTCGCTGATGCTCAGCGCCGCCAGTTCCGGCGGCAACAGACGCAGCACATCGTCGCTCTGATGGATGCCGCTGACCTCTTCCGGCACGTTGTCCGGCTCGCGCACCAGCTGATGAAACGCTTCCAGCGGCGCATCCTGTGACGGTACCGATTTCGCTTCGCGGCTGCGTCCCAGCTGCTGCGCCAGTTTCATCAGTTCCGGCTGCTGGGCGAGGAAATCGCCGTACTGCACAATCAACTCATAGTCGCCATGCTGCAGCGGTGCCTTGCTCAGATCCCACAGGCGTCCGGCGGCGGCTTCGTCGTCATCGGTCAGAATCGGCGCCAGCTGGCCGCTGATGGCCATGCGCTGCTGCAGCTCAGCCATCAGGCGTTCCCGCTGCTCTTCCAGCAGGGTTTCGTTCAGCGTCAGGGTTTGCAGCGTCAGGCTCAGGCGCCAGCGCTGCAGGAACAGCGTGTGCTGCGCATTGCTCAGCTGGGCGCTGTCGGTATGCAGCAGCAGTTTGCTGGCCTCTTCGATAAACGGGGACGGCAGCGCTTTCAGCTGCGTCATGATGGCGGGCAGTTGCTCACTGAAGGCGTGGCTGCTGAGCAGCTGCATCTGCTGGAAGAGCTGAAATTCGCGCGCCAGCGCGTCCGGCACCGGCGTGGTTTTCATCTGGGCGGCAATCTCGGCGCGCCAGCGCGGCAGCTCGCCCATCATCGCCTGTTTCAGGCGCGGAAATTTTTCAAAGAACAGCGCCAGCTGTGGCGAGGCCAGCAGTGCCACAATCAGCTCTTCGATCAGCTCGGTTTCGCCAATCGACAACAGCGTGCTGAGCGTCTCCAGCGAGATCATTTTCTCGCCTGTTTCAGCTGTTCCGCCACATCCTGCAGGCTGGTTTCGACGCGCGCCAGCCAGTCGTCGCTGATAAACAGGCAGCGCTGGTGCTGGCTAAACAGCGTGCGCTGCGCGCGCAGCTGGGCCTCCAGCGCGTCGTATTCTTCAATGATTTCCTGCGGCACGTCGCTGCTGCTGGCGGCACCCGGCAGCGTCAGGCGCGTGGACTGCAGGCTGACGTCGCGCAGCGTCAGACAGTGGTGCGCATCCACCAGCAGGTCGAGCGTCTGGCCAAAGCCGATGCCGTTGAGCTTGCCGCGGATCTCGCCCGCCTTCAGCAGCCACTGATTGAGCGCATCGCGTGCCACCACCACGTGCGTGACCTGCATGTCGTGCAGCGTCAGCGGTTGCTGCAGCATCAGAGTCAGCTGTTCGTCCGTGATCGAGGCCGGTAATTCATAGTGCGGTTTGCGGCTGAACATGCCGCTGTGTTTCTCCAGCGTCAGCGCCTGCGCCACGCTCTGCTGTTGTTGCAGCGCCAGCCGGCGCGCTTTGATCTGCTGCAGCGTGTGCAGCATCGCCTGCTGCTGCCACGCGTGCTGCGTCATTAGCGCATCGATTTCACGATCCAGTAGCTGCATCGACGCCACGTCGTGCCACAGGCAATCTTTCAGCAGGATCAGATCAAGCGGGGCAATCGCCACGCGGCCGCTGTAAAACGCGCTGGCCTGCAGCAGATGGATGGCTTTTTTCCAGCGGCGATCGGAGATATACGGCGCCTCTGGCAGGTTCTCCAGCTGCTGGCGCAGCTGATAGATCAGTTCAAACACATGATCGGGCAGGCTGACCTGGCTGATGCCTTTCTGCCACTGCTGATACTCTTCATCGCTGATGCACAGCGATTCCGCCACCGGATTGGCGTTTTCATCCTGCTGGTGGGTCAGCATGCTGCGGAAATTCTGCTTTTCATGCACGTTGTCGAGCCACAGCCGGATCAGCATACGGTCGTACAGCGCTTCCAGACCGCTATCGGCTTCCGGCAGTTCGTTAGAGGCGGTGACCAGCAGGCGCATCGGGATCGACTCTTCGCTGTCGCCGTTGCGGAAGCGACGTTCGTTGATGGCGGTGAGCAGCGTATTGAGAATCGCCGGACCGGCTTTCCAGATCTCATCAAGAAAGACAATTTCGGCATCCGGCAGATAGCCTTTGGTCAGACGCTGGTAGCGGCCTTCATCTTTCAGCGCCTGAATCGACAGCGGGCCAAACACCTCTTCAGGTGTGGAAAAACGGGTCATCAGGTATTCAAAGGCACGGGCATGCTGGAAGGCGTATTTCAGTCGGCGGGCAATCAGGCTCTTGGCGATGCCCGGTGGCCCAAGCAGAAACACGCTTTCGCCGCTCAGCGCTGCCAGCAGGCAGAGACGAATGGCATGATGCCGTTCATACAGCCCTTTCTCCAGGGCATTGCTGAGGCGAGAAATTCTTTCTGCCAAAAGATGGGGTTGAGCCATAATCACATCATTGTCCTTCTGATCCTGGTGCCGTCATATTCTGGCGAGCGCAATACTCTACTGTTTATCATGCGTGAAAGCGTTGATAGCCGTCAGCTTTTTTGTTTCAGAAGGTTGAGGTGAGGCAAATCGCGGGTTTTCAGCGCATTTCGCGCCGATTTTCGGCGAAAAAACGCTGCGCAGACGGCGTAATGCCAGACGGTAAAAGTAGGTTTTTTCGGGAATATGTGCATACTGTGCGCTTTTTGATGATCTGAGCGCCGGGCTGAGGCCTGCGCGGCTCCAACAAAAGACAACTTATGAGCTCGGATAAGAAACAGTCCCTTGGCGCAGTCACTCTGGCGGCGATCGGCGTGGTGTATGGCGATATCGGCACCAGCCCGCTCTATACCCTGCGCGAGTGTCTCTCTGGTCAGTTCGGCTTTGGCGTGGAACGCGAGGCGGTGTTTGGCTTTCTGTCGCTGATCTTCTGGCTGCTGATTCTGGTGGTTTCGCTTAAATACATCAGTTATGTGATGCGCGCCGACAACGCCGGTGAAGGCGGGATCCTGACGCTGATGTCACTGGCGGGCCGCAATACCGGTGCGCGCGCCACGGCGATTCTGGTGATCATGGGGCTGATTGGCGGCAGCTTCTTCTACGGGGAAGTGGTGATCACGCCGGCGGTATCCGTGCTTTCGGCCATCGAAGGGCTGGAGATCGCCGCGCCGAGCCTCGATAGCTACATTGTGCCGCTGGCGATTGCGGTACTGACGCTGCTGTTTGTAATTCAGAAACACGGCACCGGCATTGTCGGTAAGCTGTTTGCGCCGGTGATGCTGCTGTGGTTCATCATCCTGGCGGTGCTGGGCGCGCGCAGTATCATCAATAATCCTGAGGTGCTGCACGCCATGAACCCGTACTGGGCGCTGCACTTCTTTATTCAGTACAAAACGGTATCGTTCTTCGCGCTGGGCGCGGTGGTGCTGGCGATCACCGGCGTTGAAGCGCTGTATGCCGATATGGGCCACTTTGGTAAGTTTCCGATTCGCCTGGCATGGTTTGTGGTGGTGCTGCCGTCGCTGGTGCTCAACTATTTCGGCCAGGGGGCGCTGCTGCTGGAGCATCCGGAGGCCATCAAAAACCCGTTCTTCCTGCTGGCACCGGACTGGGCGCTGATTCCGATGCTGATTCTCGCTACGCTGGCCACGGTGATCGCCTCGCAGGCGGTAATCTCCGGCGTATTCTCGCTGACGCGCCAGGCGGTGCGTCTTGGCTATCTGCCGCCGATGCGCATCGTGCACACGTCCGAAGAGGAATCCGGCCAGATTTATATTCCGGTCATCAACTGGCTGCTCTATTTCTCTGTGGTGATAGTGATCGTCGGCTTTGAGCACTCCAGTAATCTGGCGGCCGCCTACGGGATTGCGGTGACCGGTACCATGGTGCTGACCGCCATTCTGTGTTCAACGGTGGCGATTCAGAACTGGCACTGGAATCGCTATCTGGTGGTGCTGATTCTCATCGCGATGCTGTGCATCGACGTTTCGCTGTTCTCCGCCAACCTGGTCAAAGTATTCTCCGGCGGCTGGCTGCCGCTGACGCTGGCGCTGATGATGTTTATCGTGATGACCACGTGGAAGAGCGAGCGCTTCCGCCTGCTGCGTCGTATGCATGAGCATGGCAATTCGCTGGAGGCGATGATCGCCTCGCTGGAGAAGTCGCCGCCGGTGCGCGTGCCGGGCACGGCGGTCTACATGTCGCGGGCGCTCAATGTCATCCCCTTTGCCATGCTGCATAACCTGAAGCACAACAAGGTGCTGCACGAGCGCGTGGTGCTGCTGACGCTGCGTACCGAAGATGCGCCTTATGTGCACAACGTGCGTCGCGTGACCATTGAGCAGCTGTCGCCCACCTTCTGGCGCGTGGTGGCAAGCTACGGCTGGCGCGAAACGCCGAACGTCGAGGAGATTTTCCACCGCTGCGGCCTCGAAGGGCTCAACTGCCGCATGATGGAAACGTCGTTCTTTATGTCACACGAGTCGCTGATCATCGGCAAACGCCCGTGGTATCTGCGTCTGCGCGGCAAGCTGTTCCTTGCGCTGCAACGCAACGCCCTGCGCGCGCCGGATCAGTTTGAAATTCCGCCTAACCGGGTAATCGAGCTCGGTACTCAGGTCGAAATCTGACGCATCGCGCGTCACCAACTGAGGGTGACGCGCAGCCCCTGCGGCTGCACCGAGCTGAAGGTCAGCCGGATGCCGTGCAGCTGAGCCACATTTTTCACAATCGACAAGCCAAGCCCGCTGCCGGTTTGCGCCTGCCCCGGCGGTCGCCAGAAGCGTTCACCCAGCCGCGCCAGCTGCTCTGCGCTGACGCCCGGTCCGTTATCCACCACCTCCAGCCTGCGCGCGCTGAGCTGCAGCTGAATCTCACTGCCGGACGGCGTGTAGCGCAGCGCGTTATCCAGCAGATTGCGCAGCAGTAAACCCAGCAGCAGTGGATGACCGTTCATCACCGGTTCCGCGTCAGACGTCAGCGTCAGCCTGGTGTGCTGCGCTGCCGCCTGTGCCTGATGTTCGGTCACCAGCTGGTGCAGCAACGGCGCGAGGGGGACCGGCTGAAATTCGCTGCGCAGATCGTCTGCTTCGACGCGCGACAGCGTCAGCAGCTGATCGACCAGCCGCGTGGCGCGCAGGATGCCGCTATCGAGCTGCTGCAGCGCATGGTTACGCATCGCCTCGTCATCGCCGGCCAGCTGAATCACCTCGCTCTGTACGCGCAGCGCCGCCAGCGGGCTGCGCAGCTCGTGCGCCGCATCGGAGGTAAAGCGTCGCTCGCGCTGGACCAGCTGTGCCATGCGGGCAAACAGGCCATTCAGCGCCGCCACCAGCGGCTTCACCTCCAGCGGCAGGCGTTGCGGCGTCAGCGGGGTGGCATCATCCGGCGCGCGTTGCTGCAGCGATGCAGTCAGGCGTTTCAGCGGACGCAGCTCAAACCACACCAGCGCCAGCAGCAACAGCAGCATCAGCGGCATGGCCACCACCCACGGCAGCAGGCTGCTCAGTGCCAGATCGCGCGTCATATCATCACGATATTCCCACTCCTGTCCGACCACCACGCGCCACTGCTTATCGGCTGACGTCAGCCACAGCAGCCGCCAGCGATCGTCATCACCACGCAGGCGACCATCGTGGAAGCCGTCACGATCCGCTGTAAACAGCAAATCGCGGCCGTTTTCGCCGTCGTTCAGCAGCGGTTTGCCGTCGGCGCTGAACAGCGCAAAGGCCAGCGCGTCGTCATCCTGATCGCCGCGATGGTGGCGCAAAATCGCTTTGGTTTTTGGCAGCGAGGCGGCCTGCAGACGGCTGGCATCCAGCGCCAGCAGGCGTTTGGCGAACAGCATTTGCTGGGTATCAAACAGCTCATTAACGGTGTCGCGCGTCTGCTGCCATGCGCTAAAGGTGGCACTGGCACCACACAGAATAATTAACAGCAGAAAGCCGATGGCCAGCCGCAGGAACAGACTCATTCTGCCGCTCCCAGCGTGTAGCCAATGCCGTGCACGGTGCGGATGAACTGACTGCCGAGCTTTTTACGCAGATGATGGATGTGCACTTCGACTGCGTTACTGGAGACGTCGTCGTCCCAGCTGTACAGTTTCTCCTCCAGCTGCGCGCGCGTCAGCACGCGACCGGGATTGCGCAGGAACAGCTCCAGCAGCGCCAGCTCACGGCTTTTCAGGCTGAGCGGTTCGCCATCGACCATCACGCTGTGGCTGCCGGGAGCCATCACCACCCTGCCGTGACGCAGCTCCGGCTGCAGCTGACCGTGACGGCGACGAATCAGCGCCTGCAGACGTGCGGCCACCTCCGTCAGCGCAAACGGCTTACACAGATAGTCGTCGGCACCGAGTTGCAGGCCCTGCACGCGCTGGTCCAGCGCATCGCGTGCGGTGAGGATCAGCACCGGGACATCCGCGCCCTGCTCACGCCACTGGCGCAGGATGTCCAGCCCGTCACGTTGCGGCAGCGACAGATCCAGCACCACGGCATCCCATGGCGCCGCGTTGAGCGCCTGAAATCCGGCTTCGCCGCTGACAAACCAGTCGACGCTGAAACCCAGTTTGGTCAGGCCGACCTTCAGGCCATCGCCAATCAGCGTATCGTCTTCAATTAATAAAATGCGCATGCGTTTCTCCCGGTTACCTGGGGGTTTATACGAAGCAGATGCGCGCTTGTACAGCGTCATTCGCCCGTTTTGGCTTATTTTTCCCCTCTTTTTTTCCCTTAAGATCCTGTTAAGAACCCTGTGGTGAAATAGCTCCCGTAATCCGCACAGACATGGAAATGAGGTGAAAAATGAAAAAGAGTGCAGCGCTGTTCGCCATTATCGCCCTGGCGGCAACCCCGGTGTTAGCCGCCCAGCAGGGTGGCTTTGTCGACCCTAACGCGCCAGCCGCTCAGGCTAAAGCCGGCGGTTTTAAGGCCGATAACAGCAGTGTGGTGACGGTAAAACAGGCCGAAGAGATGAAGGATGACAGCTGGATCACCGTGCGCGGCCAGCTTGATAAGCAGATCGGCGATGAAGATTATCTGTTCCGCGACAGCAGCGGCAGCATGAAAGTGGAGATCGACCACAAACGCTGGAACGGCCAGACCATTACGCCGAAAGATCAGGTCGAGCTGACCGGCGAACTGGATAAGGATTTCAATTCGATTGAACTGGACGTTAAACAGGTACGTAAACTGCCTTAACCTCCCCTGCGGAGCCACGTCGTGGGCTCCGCCATCCCGCCAAACTCAAATTTCCCCCGGCCCAGGCGAAACGTTTCGATGGCGATCACATTTCCGTGATGCCGTCATTGAGTTGCCATGTACATTTAATACACTGCCAGACAGCGAAACGTTTCGCTGTGGAGTGGAATAAATGAAAAAAGGTCGCCTGTTAAACGCTGAAGTCTCTCATGTGATTGCCCGCCTCGGGCATACCGATACGCTGACGATTGCCGATGCGGGCTTGCCGATCCCGGCCGGTCCACAGCGCATCGATCTGGCGCTGACGCCCGGTACGCCCGATTTTTTACAGGTGGTGGAGGTCATCACGCAGGAGATGCAGGTTGAGAGTGCCCTGATAGCGGAAGAGATCCAACAACACAATCCGCAACTCCATAGCCAGCTGATCGCCGTGCTCGAAGCCTTGCAACAGCACCAGGGGAATGTGATTAGCGTTCGTTACACCAGCCATGAACAGTTCAAACAACACACTCAGCGCAGTCAGGCGGTCATTCGCAGCGGAGAGTGCTCTCCGTATGCGAATGTCATCCTGAGCGCGGGCGTCACTTTCTGAGGCCGCTATGCAACCGTTATTGCAACTCAGGGGAATTGAAAAATCATTTCCCGGCGTGAAGGCGCTCAACGGCGCGTCGCTGGCGGTCTATCCCGGGCGCGTGATGGCGTTAGTGGGAGAGAACGGCGCGGGCAAATCCACCATGATGAAGGTGCTGACCGGCATCTACAGCATGGACGCCGGTTCGCTGCACTGGCTGGGAAAAGAAGTGACGTTCTCCGGACCGAAATCGTCTCAGGAAGCCGGCATCGGCATCATCCATCAGGAGCTGAACCTGATCCCGCAGCTGACCGTTGCGGAAAATATTTTCCTCGGCCGTGAATTCGTTAACCGCTTTGGCCGCATCGACTGGAAACAGATGTATGCCGCGGCGGATGCGCTGTTAAAGCGCCTCAATCTGCGCTTCAGCAGCCACAAGCTGGTGGGCGATCTGTCGATTGGCGACCAGCAAATGGTGGAGATCGCCAAAGTGCTCAGCTTCGAGTCGCAGGTCATCATTATGGATGAACCGACCGATGCGCTGACCGATACCGAAACCCTGTCGCTGTTCCGCGTCATCAATGAGCTGAAAGCGCAGGGCTGCGGCATTGTTTATATCTCCCACCGCATGAAAGAGATCTTTGAGATTTGCGACGACGTCACCGTGTTCCGCGACGGCCAGTTTATTGCCGAGCGCGCGGTAAACGATCTCAGCGAAGAGGCCCTGATCGAAATGATGGTCGGCCGCAAGCTTGAGGATCAGTATCCGCATCTCGATCAGACACCGGGCGAGGTGCGGCTGCGGGTCGAGCACGTTAGCGGACCGGGCGTAGAAGATGTCAGCTTTACCCTGCGTAAGGGCGAGATTCTGGGCATCTCCGGTCTGATGGGCGCGGGCCGCACCGAATTAATGAAGGTGCTGTACGGCGCGCTGCCGCGTACGCACGGCAAAGTGACGCTTAACGGCCGCGAGATTGTCACCCGCTCGCCGCAGGACGGCCTGGCCAACGGCATCGTCTATATCTCGGAAGACCGTAAGCGTGACGGGCTGGTGCTCGGGATGTCGGTCAAAGAGAACATGTCGCTGACCGCGCTGCGCTACTTCAGCCGCGCCGGTGGCGGCCTGAAGCACGCCGAAGAGCAGCTGGCGGTGGGCGATTTTATCCGCCTGTTCAATGTGAAAACGCCGTCAATGATGCAGCCGATCGGTCTGCTGTCCGGCGGTAATCAGCAAAAAGTGGCGATTGCGCGTGGCCTGATGACGCGCCCGGATGTGCTGATCCTCGACGAGCCGACGCGCGGCGTCGATGTCGGGGCGAAAAAAGAGATCTATCAGTTAATTAACCAGTTTAAAGCCGAAGGGCTGAGCATCATCCTGGTGTCGTCGGAAATGCCGGAAGTGCTGGGCATGAGCGACCGCATTCTGGTGATGCATGAAGGCCATCTGAGTGGCGAATTTTCCCGTGAGCAGGCTACCCAGGAATCCCTGATGGCAGCGGCGGTCGGTAAGCAACACAGCGAGGAGTTAGTTGTATGAGTACCCAAACCTTACCTGCCAGCCGTCGCTGGTTCAGCAAAGCCTGGCTGCTGGAGCAGAAATCGCTGATCGCGCTGATTGTGCTGATCGCCGTGGTTGCCAGCCAGAGCCCGAACTTCTTCACGCTGCCCAACATGTTCAACATCCTGCAGCAGACATCGGTCAACGCCATCATGGCGGTGGGCATGACGCTGGTGATCCTGACCTCAGGCATCGACCTTTCGGTCGGCTCGCTGCTGGCGCTGACCGGCGCGGTAGCGGCATCGATTGTCGGGCTGGAAGTTAATGCATTGGTGGCCGTAGCGGCATCGCTGGCGCTGGGTGCCTTTATTGGTGCCATTACCGGTGTGATTGTGGCACGCGGCAAGGTGCAGGCGTTTATCGCTACGCTGGTGATGATGCTGCTGCTGCGCGGCGTCACCATGGTTTACACCAACGGCAGTCCGATCAACACCGGCTTCAGCGATAACGCCGATCTGTTTGGCTGGTTCGGCATTGGCCGTCCGCTGGGCATTCCGACGCCGGTATGGCTGATGGCGGTGGTGTTCGCGCTGGCGTGGTACATGCTGCATCACACCCGCCTCGGCCGCTATATCTATGCGCTGGGCGGAAACGAAGCGGCCACGCGCCTGTCCGGCATCAATGTTAACCGCGTTAAAGTCATCGTCTATTCGCTGTGCGGCCTGCTGGCGGCGCTGGCGGGCACCATCGAAGTGGCGCGTCTCTCTTCCGCGCAGCCGACGGCGGGCACCGGTTATGAACTGGATGCGATTGCCGCAGTAGTGCTGGGCGGTACCAGCCTCGCGGGCGGTAAAGGGCGCATTATGGGCACGCTGATCGGTGCGCTGATTCTCGGCTTCCTCAATAACGGCCTCAACCTGATGGGCGTATCGTCTTACTACCAGATGATTGTCAAAGCCGTCGTCATTCTGCTGGCGGTGCTGGTGGATAACAAAAGCAGTAAGTAACTCTGACCTTCACACAGGATTAAAGAAATGAAAAAGTTAACTGCATTGGCCGTCATCCTTGGCGCCACCCTCAGTGCTGGCGCGATGGCTAAGGATACGATTGCGCTGGTGGTCTCAACCCTGAATAACCCGTTCTTTGTGTCGCTGAAAGATGGCGCACAGAAAGAAGCCGATAAGCTGGGCTATAACCTGGTGGTGCTCGACTCGCAGAACAACCCGGCAAAAGAGCTGGCAAACGTGCAGGATCTCACCGTGCGCGGCACCAAACTGCTGCTGATCAACCCAACGGATTCTGACGCGGTCGGTAACGCCGTGAAAATGGCTAACCAGGCGAACATCCCGGTGATTACGCTGGACCGTATGGCGGCGCAGGGTAAAGTTGTCAGCCACGTGGCGTCTGATAACCGCTTCGGCGGCAAAATGGCCGGCGATTTCATCGCGAAGAAACTGGGCGACGGTGCGAAAATCATCGAGCTGCAGGGCATTGCCGGCACCTCCGCTGCCCGCGAGCGTGGTGAAGGCTTTAAGCAGGCCGCTGATGCACACAAATTCAACGTGCTGGCCAGCCAGCCGGCCGACTTCGACCGTACTAAAGGTCTGAACGTGATGCAGAACCTGCTGCAGGCGCATCCGGACGTGCAGGCAGTTTTTGCCCAGAACGACGAAATGGCGCTGGGCGCGCTGCGTGCGCTGCAGACCGCAGGCAAAACCGACGTGCTGGTGGTGGGCTTTGACGGCACCGCGGACGGCGTGAAGGCGGTAGAATCCGGTAAACTCAGCGCGACCGTTGCACAGATGCCAGACAAGATTGGTATGATTGGCGTCGATACCGCAGATAAAGTTCTGAAGGGCGAAAAAGTGCAGGCGATCAACCCGGTTGACCTGAAACTGGTTACTAAATAAAACCCAAAGAAAAGCATGGCAACGCGCCACCCTCGCGGTGGCGCAACTTCCTGGATAACTCCCTATGAGCAAAAGCGCAAAACTGGCGGTACTCGGCAGCATCAACGCCGACCACATCCTCAACCTCGCCCATTTTCCCCGTCCGGGTGAAACGGTGATCGGGAAACAGTATCAGGTTGCCTTTGGCGGTAAAGGGGCCAACCAGGCCGTCGCGGCTGGCCGTGCCGGCGCTGACATTGCTTTTATTGCCTGCGTGGGTGCAGATGACATCGGCGAACGTATTCGCCAGCAGCTGCAGCAGGACCAGATTGATACCGCTCCGGTGGAAACCGTGGCGCAGGAAGCCACCGGCGTGGCGATGATCTTCGTGAATGGCGAAGGCGAAAATAACATTGGCATCTACTCAGGCGCGAACGCGGCGCTGACGCCAGCCTGTGTGGAGCGCCACCAGCAGGTAATTCGTTCGGCCGATGCGCTGCTGATGCAGCTGGAGTCGCCGCTGGACAGCGTGCTGGCCGCTGCCCGCATCGCGCGCGCCAGTCACACTCAGGTGATCCTTAATCCGGCGCCGGCGACCCAGCTCTCTGATGAGCTGCTGGCGCTGATCGACATTATTACGCCGAATGAGACCGAAGCGGAAATCCTCACCGGCATCGCCGTCAATGACGACGACGACGCGGCGCGGGCAGCCCAGGCGCTGCACGCCAAAGGCATCGATACCGTACTGATTACGCTGGGCCGGCGCGGCGTATGGCTCAGCGAGCAGGGCCAGGGACAGCGTATTCCTGGTTTCAGCGTGCAGGCGGTGGATACCATCGCTGCCGGTGATACCTTCAACGGTGCCTTCATTACCGCGCGGCTGGAAGGCGTGGCGATGCAGGATGCGGTTCGTTTTGCCCATGCGGCGGCAGCCATTGCCGTGACGCGCCCGGGCGCACAGCCCTCAGTGCCATGGCGCACTGAGATTGACGCATTCCTGCAGCAACAGGGTTAAGCGCTTGGCTACCATGAAAGATGTCGCCCGTCTGGCGGGCGTCTCCACCTCCACCGTTTCGCACGTTATCAACAACAACCGTTTTGTTAGCGAACAGGTGCGCGACAGAGTGGAACAGGCGATTCGCGAATTAAACTACGCGCCGTCGGCGCTGGCGCGCAGCCTGAAGATCAAGCAAACGCGCACCATTGGCATGTTACTGACCGCCAGCAGCAACCCGTTCTACTCGGAGGTGGTGCGCGGTGTAGAGAACAGCTGCTATGAACGCGGCTACAGCCTGATTCTGTGCAATACCGAAGGCGATGAAGAGCGCATGAATCGCAGCCTTGAAACGCTGATGCAGAAGCGCGTGGATGGCCTGCTGATGATGTGCACAGAAACCCATCTGCCCTCCGCCGACATCCTTAATCGCTATCCTTCGGTGCCGATGGTGATGATGGACTGGGCGCCGTTTGAAGGGCGCGGCGATATTATTCAGGATAACGCGCTGCTGGGCGGCGAACTGGCTACGCAGTATCTGATTGATCGCGGTTACACCCGCATCGCCTGTATTGCCGGGCCGCTGGATAAAACCCCGGCGCGCCTGCGTCTGGACGGTTTTCATCAGGCGATGGCTGCCAGTGGGCTGGCGGTGCCGCCGGGCTATGTGGTGGACGGCGATTTCGAATTTCAGGGCGGTTTCAACGCCATGAATCAGCTGCTGGCGCTCGATCCGCCACCGCAGGCGGTGTTTACCAGCAACGATGCGATGGCGGTGGGCGTCTATCACGCCCTGTATCAGGCGGGACTGCGCGTGCCGCAGGATATGGCGGTGATGGGCTATGACAACATTGAGCTGGCGCGCTATCTGACGCCGCCGCTCAGTACCATTCATCAGCCGAAAGATGAGCTGGGCGAGCTGGCCATTGATACGCTGATTCATCGTATGAGCGATCCCGACGCCAGCCAGCAAACGCTGGTGCTGACGCCGGAGCTGGTGGAGCGCGGTTCGGTTTAACTGCTTTTACGCGTTTTCTCGCGGTTGGCGATCAGGTTACGGCCATCCCCCGGCCGTAACATCAGAAACGCCAGCGCCGACAGCACGGTAATCACACCCATGGTAAAGAAGGTGGCGTGGAACTGCTGCACCGTGGTGCTCTCAAAATCCTGGTAAAAGCGCAGCACGGCGGCGCTGACCGCCACGCCAAAACTGATCGACACCTGCTGCGTTACCGCCAGCACGCTATTGCCGCCGCTGGCGTTCTCATCATTCAAATCCGCCAGTGTGATGGTATTCATGGCGGTAAACTGGGTGGACATCGCCATGCCCAGTACAAACAGCGCCACCAGCAGCATGATGATGCTTCCGTCCGGCGACTGCAGCGCGAAGCTGGCGACCAGCACGCCGATGATAACCGTAATGCCCACCAGCGTTTTACGATAGCCAAAGCGGCGCAGCACCTGAGTCACGGTGGATTTAGCCAGCAGCGAGCCAATCGCCGTGGGCCCCATCATGCAGCCGGCGATGATCGCCGGATAGCCAAATCCTACCTGTAACATCAGCGGCATCAGGAACGGAATACAGCCGGTACCGAGACGCGCGGCAATATTACCGATAATCCCGACGGAGAACGTGCGTGTCTTAAACATCGGCAGACTAATCAGCGGAGCCGGATGGCGGCGTGCATGCATAATATAGAGCAGCAGCAATACCACGCCGCTGACCAGCACCAGCACCGCCTGCCACGGCGATACGATACGCTCGCCAAACAGCTCGATGCCGATGGAGATCAGCACCAGGCCAAAACCAAACAGCATAAAGCCGCCGAAATCGAAGCGGCGTTTTGGCGTGGTGAAGTCCGGCATATATTTGCGCGCATAGAAGATGCCGGCGATGCCGATAGGAATATTAATCAGGAAGATCCAGTGCCAGCTGGCGTAGGTGACCAGCAAACCACCGAGCATAGGGCCAAGAATCGGTCCGACCAGGCCGGGCATGGTGACGAAGTTGAGTACCGGCAGCAGTTCGCTGCGCGGATAGGCGCGCAGCAGCGCCAGACGCGCTACCGGCATCATCATTGCTCCGCCAACGCCTTGCACCACGCGCGAAACCACCAGCATGCTCAGCGATCCGGACAGCGCACAGGCCAGTGACCCGAGCGTGAACAGGGAAACCGCCACAATAAACACCTTACGCGTGCCAAAGCGATCGGCCAGCCAGCCGCTGACCGGAATCAACATCGCGACCGTGAGCGTATAACTGATGACGGCAGACTGCATGGCAAGTGGGGAACGTTCAAGGCTGGTGGCAATGGCGGGAAGCGCGGTATTCAGGATGGTGGCGTCGAGAGCCTGCATAAAAAACGCCATGGCGGCGATCCAGGGCAGGCCGGCCATACTGCGCGCGGAGCGAATCATTGAAAATCCTTCTTGAAGAAAATCGGTCAGCAAAGAGCGTAAGTTAAACAGGATAGCATCGGTCGCTGCGATGATGGCGCTGATTTGTGCCGCTGTGAGAGCTGATTTGCCTGATTATTAGACGGGAAATGTCTGTTTTTACCGCGTTCGTATAAAAAAGTAGCTTTCAGTCAATTTTTTTCAGGAAATGCTTGTCACTTCAGATTAACTCCCTATAATGCGCCACCACTGAGACGGCAAAGCGGCAACGCAGGCGGCTCAGCAGG
>NZ_SCKT01000011.1 GCF_014155765.1 Pantoea dispersa
GAGCGCTGATTTTAAAGGGCGCTTCCGCCTGAAAGACGGCAGCTGGTGCCGCCCCTTCACGCTCACCGATAACCACAGCCGCTACCTGCTGTCCTGCGAGCCGGGCACGTCGGAGACCACGGTGTTCGTGCGCGGCTGCATGGAAAAGGCCTTCCTGGAAGGCGGGCTGCCCGACGTTATCCGCACCGACAACGGCTCGCCCTTCGTTGCGCCGGGCATCCTCGCGCTGACGCAGCTGAGCGTGTGGCTGATAAAACAGGGGATACAGCCGGAAAGAACCGCGCCGGGCTGTCCGGGGCAGAACGCCCGCCACGAGCGGATGCACCGGTCGCTGAAGGTCGCCATGAGCCATCACGACGTCTTTGGCTCGCTGCCGGAGCAGCAGGCATGGTGCAGCGGATGGCGGAACGAGTTCAATCAGGAAAAGCCGCATGAGGCACACGGGCAGCAGCCGCCCGCAAAAATATGGACGCCTTCACCGCGGAAATGGAACGGAAAAGTGCCGGAGGTGGGTTATCCGGAGGGGGCGAAGCTGTACAAAGTCGGTGAAAAAGGCGACCTGAGGCTGAACGGGCGGACCTTCCTGAGCGCGGCGTTACGGGGCGAGTACGTGCGGTTCCTGGAAGTGGACGACGGCATTGACGTCATCCTCTTCGACAGGCTCATCCTTGCGTATTATGACCGGGCAGAAAAGCGTATTATCCGGATCGAATGACCACAAAAAGTGTTACCTGTGTGCCCGGTCTGATCTGTTACCCATGTGCCCGGTCGTACCTTAACGCGCACCAGGGAGATTACGGTGCCGGATACGTGTACTGACGGTGAATCGCTTCCAGCGCCTCTAACACCTCGCCGCTCAGCGTCAGATTGAAACTCTCCACGTTAACCTTCAGCTGTTCCATGGTGGTGGCACCGAGCAGGGTGCTGGCCACAAACGGCTGCTGCCGCACATAGGCCAGCGCCATCTGTGACGGATCCAGGTTGTGCTGTTTCGCCAGTGCCACGTAGGCAGCAATCGCCTGCTGTGACTGCTCGCCGCTGTAACGGGTAAAGCGGCTGAACAGCGTATTGCGTGCACCGGCCGGTTTCGCCCCGTTGAGGTATTTGCCGCTCAGCGTACCAAAGGCCAGGCTGGAATAAGCCAGCAGTTCCACGCCCTCATGCTGGCTAATCTCCGCCAGACCCACTTCAAAACTGCGGTTCAGCAGGCTGTACGGATTCTGAATGGTGACGATACGCGGCAGCTCGTGCTTCTCCGCCAGTTGCAGGTAGCGCATCACGCCCCAGGCCGTTTCGTTCGAGACGCCAATGTAACGGATCTTGCCCGCGCGCACCTGTTCGGTCAGCGCTTCCAGCGTCTCCAGCAGCGTAACGGTGGCGGTGTTATCACTGTACTGATAACCGAGCTTGCCAAAGTAGTTGGTCTGGCGCTGCGGCCAGTGCAGCTGGTAGAGGTCGAGGTAATCGGTATTGAGGCGCTTCAGGCTGGCGTCCAGCGCTTCGCGGATGTTCTTGCGATCCAGCGCCTGGTTGGGGCGAATCAGCGCATCGCTGCCGCGCACCGGACCGGCGACTTTACTCGCCAGAATGATTTTGTCGCGGCTGCCGCGCTTTTGCAGCCAGCTGCCAATGTATTTTTCGGTCAGGCCCTGCGTTTCCGGACGCGGTGGCACCGGATACATCTCGGCGGTATCAATCAGGTTAATACCCTGGCTAACGGCGTAATCAAGCTGCTGGTGGGCGTCGGCTTCGCTATTCTGCTCACCAAACGTCATCGTGCCTAACCCCAGCTGACTGACTTCCAGCGTGCTATGGGGGATACGGTGATAATGCATTGCCGGCTTCCTTTTTTCATTATGAAACGGAATGTTGTGTTCTCTGGGACTATAGCCTGTGAAGTGGCGCAGAAGGAAGGGGGGAAAGTTCGGGAAATCGCCTGCACAGGGGGAAAACGCGTACAGGCGAGGCAATTTGGCACTTAACGCTCAATGATGGTGGAAACCTCGTCACCATTAATTTGCATAACATGGCCCTGTTCATCGGTGTACTGCACCAGACCGGTTTCTTTATCAATCGACGGCTTACCTTCGGTCATAATCATGCGGCCATCTTTGGTGGCCATAACGTAATCACTGCTGCAACCGCTTAATGCCAGCGCCGCCAGCAGCAGGCCCACTGCACTTACCAACCCTTTCATTCTCAGCTCCCTCAAGCCACTTCAACAGCAAAAGTGTAGTAATAAATGCTTTTGCCAGCTGGAGTAATCGCATCATTCCTAAAATAACAGGGCGAGATGCGCTCGCCCTTGACAGGTTACGCTTTGTTTTTCCTGCTGCGCATCAGGTTCAGACACTCTACCGCCATGGAGAAGAACATCGCAAAATAAATGTAACCTTTTGGTACATGCATACCAAAACTCTCGAGGATCAGGGTAAAGCCGACCAGAATTAGAAACGCCAGCGCCAGCATTTTGACCGACGGATGCCGCTCAACAAACTCACCAATCGCGCGCGCGGCCACCATCATCATCAGCACTGCGATGACCACCGCCGCCATCATAATGAACAGGTGATCGGACAGACCGACGGCAGTGATCACTGAATCCAGGCTGAAGATGATGTCGAGCAGCATGATCTGCACGATGGCGCCGAAGAAAGAGTGCACATTGGTTTTGTGCTCCTCTTCGCCGCCTTCGATGGTTTCATGGATCTCCATGCTCGACTTCCACAGCAGGAACAGGCCGCCGAACAGCAGAATCAGATCGCGCGCGGAGAAGGCGTGGTCCATGATGGAAAACAACGGCTGCGTCAGTCTCACCACCCAGGCGATGGAGGCCAGCAGCCCGAGGCGCATCAACATCGCCCCCATCAGACCCAGCCGGCGCGCCCGGTTTTGCTGGTGCTGCGGCAGTTTCGCGACCACCAGAGACAGGAAAATAATGTTATCGATACCCAGCACCACTTCCAGAATGGTTAATGTTCCCAGCGCCAGCCAGGCGTTGGGATCAGCAATCCAGTCAAACATGAATCCTTCATTCCTAAACGAAAAGTAAACGGGAATTATACACGGCGCAGGCGGCGCTGCCTAAAGCGATCCTGCAAGGGCGAGGTTGTACCGGGAATTACAGCAGAAAATGCCGCGCCAGCAGCGGTCCGGTAAAGCTCTTCTTGAGATAAAAACCGCGCGGCAGCGTCATGATCGGCTCGCCGTGTTCGCCGATGGCTTCGGTCAGCGCTTTGCTGTTGGCCGCTTTCGGCCGGATTTGCAGCCACGCACCGTGGCGGGCGCTGATGCGCTCCACCTGGCCGAGCACGATCATGTCCATCAGCTCTTCCCAGTCCTCACGTAACTGCTGCTCTTCCTGCGCATTCGGCTGCCACAGCAGCGGCGAACCCACGCGGCGCTCGGCCAGTGGAATGGCGCGATCGCCCTCCACCGGGATCCACAGTACCCGCGCCAGCTTGTGGCGCACGTGGCTGGTTTGCCAGGTAACGCCGCTGTTGCCGGTGAGCGGTGCCACGCAGACAAAGGTGGTTTCCAGCGGCTTACCCAGCTCGTCGACCGGAATGGTTTTGAGTTCAATACCCAGATGCGCAAAATCCTGCTCGGCTTTACTGCCGGCACTGGCGCCAAGCAGCAGCTCCAGCAGCATGCCAACCCAGCCTTTGTCACGGCGTAAATCGGCAGGCATCGGCAGGCCAAGCTGCGCGGCCAGCGCGGCAAAGCTCTGACCAGCCAGCTGTTGGGCACGCTGGAGCAGTTCGGCTTCGTTACGGGGCGCAGCAGGCAAGGCGGCAGGGCAATTCATGATAAAACTCGCATTGGTCAAAATATGGTCAGTAAAGGTCAGCACGTGTTGTCCACACCGTGCCGGACAATGTAAACGTGATAATAGCATGATTCAGCATGCTTTTTTAGCGCGATTGACCTGGCGCTCACCAGTGTAAGAGGCGGTTATCCCGGTTTGTTATCGACAATGAACAGGATCTTAAACCCAGTTATCCACAGAAAAGTGGGATAACCCCACGTTTTGCCCACCCCTGTTTCCATTTACAGCCTTGACTTTGCCGAACTGCGCGCTTTTTTTCCATTCTCTGCCCAGGTTTAGGACATTCTCTGTGGATAAAATCAACGGTGATGGATCTTTGAGCAGCGGTAACCGCGTGGGGAAGAATAACCGGCTTTCACGCTGTGTATCTGAACGGGTTAATTGGCTATCGCTATGATAAATGGGTATTTTAGTGCTATTCTCCCCGCCGTGCATGAGAATTTTCCGAAGCGGTTATTCAACTCATTCCCGTGTTCTGCACAAAGCTATCCACAGAAAAGGTGAATAAGATCGCCGTTAAATGCCCCTGTCTGTTTATAACATGGCTATTATCTGTGAGTTATCCCATTGTTATCCGGTCAGCGGCGCGGATATCCAGTGGTTTACCGCCTGTAAGGAGTATGAAACAATCAGGCTATTCAAATTTAGCTTTGAGGTAGTCCAGTGATCGATGATGATGGCTACCGCCCGAATGTTGGTATCGTAATCTGTAACAGGCAAGGACAAGTGTTATGGGCCAGGCGCTTTGGACAGCACTCCTGGCAGTTTCCTCAGGGAGGCATCAATCCGGGTGAAACCGCTGAACAGGCGATGTATCGCGAACTGTTCGAAGAAGTGGGTTTACACCGCAAAGATGTTCGAATACTTGCTTCAACCCGTAACTGGTTACGTTACAAGTTGCCAAAACGTTTGGTGCGTTGGGACACAAAGCCGGTGTGTATCGGCCAGAAACAAAAGTGGTTTCTTCTGCAGTTGATGTGTAGTGACGCGGATATCAATGTGCAACACAGCAGCACGCCGGAGTTCGATGGCTGGCGCTGGGTCAGCTTCTGGTATCCGGTACGTCAGGTTGTCTCTTTCAAGCGCGATGTGTATCGCCGCGTCATGAAGGAATTCGCTGGCGTGGTGATGTCTATGCAGGAGAGTGCGGGGCAGCGCAATAACAACGCCGCCCATCGACGTAAAAGAGGATAGGCCACGCCCTTTATGCTCACTCAGTTGCGCGAAATTGTAGAAAAAGTGGCGAGTGCACCGCGTCTGAATGAAGCACTCGACATTCTGGTCAACGAAATATGCCTGGCGATGGAGACCGAGGTCTGCTCGGTTTACCTCGCCGATCACGATCGGCGTTGCTACTACCTGATGGCAACGCGCGGCCTGAAAAAGCCGCGCGGCCGCACGGTTACGCTGGCGTTCGACGAAGGTATCGTCGGTCTGGTGGGCCGCCTGGCCGAACCGATCAACCTCGCCGATGCGCAAAGTCATCCCAGCTTCAAATACATTCCCTCCGTCAAAGAAGAGCGCTACCGCTCGTTTCTGGGTGTGCCAATCATCAGCCGGCGTCAACTGCTCGGCGTGCTGGTGGTGCAACAGCGAGAGCATCGTCAGTTCGACGAAAGCGAAGAGTCATTTCTGGTTACGCTGGCCACGCAGATGGCCGCGCTGCTGTCGCAGTCGCAGCTTGGCCAGCTGTTCGGTCAGTTCCGCCAGACGCGCGTCAAAGCGATTGCCGCCGCGCCGGGCGTCGCCGTTGCACCTGGCTGGGTTGATGAAACGCAGCCGCTGCTCGACCAGGTGTCCGCCGCCTCTACGCTCGATCCACAGCGTGAACGCGAGCGCCTGATTGTCGCCATGGGCGAGGCGGGCAACGAGTTTCGCCGCTTCAGCAAGCGTTTCGCGGCCAGCGTGCAGAAAGAGAGCGCGGCGATCTTCGATCTCTACTCGCACCTGCTCACCGATGCGCGACTGAAAAAAGATCTGTTTGCCGAGATCGAGCGCGGATCGGTAGCCGAGTGGGCGGTTAAAACGGTGATCGAGAAGTTTGCCGCACAGTTTGCCAGCCTGCAGGATCACTATTTACGCGAGCGCGCCGGGGATTTGCGCGTGCTCGGCCAGCGCCTGCTGTTCCACCTTGACGACACGCTGGTGGGCACCAATGCCTGGCCGGAACGCTTTGTGCTGGTGGCCGATGAACTCACCGCCACCACGCTGGCGGAGCTGCCGCAGGAGCGGCTGGCGGGCGTAGTGGTGCGCGATGGCGCAGCCAACTCGCACGCGGCGATCCTCACGCGCGCCATGGGTATTCCAACCGTGATGGGCGCGGATATCCTGCCGTCGCAGCTCAACAAGCGGCTGCTGATCGTGGACGGCTATCGCGGCGAAGTGCTGATCGATCCAGAGCCGGTGCTGGTGCAGGAGTATCAGCGGCTGATCAGCGAAGAGAACGCGCTGAGCAAAATGGCCGAAGACGTGGTGGAGCAGCCCGGCGAGCTGAAAAGCGGCGAGCGCGTGCAGGTAATGCTCAACGCCGGTCTCAGCCCGGAACACGAACAGGCGCTCGACAACTGGGTTGACGGCATCGGCCTGTATCGCACCGAAATTCCGTTCATGCTGCAAAGCGGCTTCCCGTCGGAAGAGGAGCAGGTGGCGCAATATCAGGGCATGCTGCAACTGTTTTACGACAAACCGGTGACGCTGCGTACGCTGGATGTCGGCGCTGACAAACAGCTGCCTTACATGCCGATTAGTGAAGAGAACCCCTGTCTCGGCTGGCGTGGCATTCGTCTGACGCTCGACCAGCCGGAGATCTTCCTGGTGCAGGTGCGCGCCATGCTGCGCGCCAACGTCGCTTCGGGCAACCTGAGCATTCTGCTGCCGATGATCAGTCATATTGACGAGATCGAAGAGGCGCGGCGCCTGATCGATCGCGCCGGTCGCGAAGTGGAAGAGATGCTCGGTTATGCCATTCCAAAACCGCGTATTGGCGTGATGATTGAAGTGCCGTCGATGCTGTTCCTGATCCCGCATCTGGCGCAACGCGTGGACTTTATCTCCGTCGGCACCAACGATCTTACCCAGTATCTGCTGGCGGTCGATCGCAACAATACCCGCGTTGCCAACCTTTATGATTCGCTGCATCCGGCGATGCTGCGGGCGTTGCAAACCATCGCCAGTGAAGCCCGCCAGGCCAAACTGGAGCTATGCCTGTGTGGTGAAATGGCGGGCGATCCGATGTGCGTCGCGCTGCTGGTGGGTCTGGGTTATCACCATCTCAGCATGAACGGCAAGAACATTCCGCGCGTCAAATACCTGCTGCGCCACCTCGATTATGAAGAGGCGCAGAAACTGAGTCAGCAGGGCGTGATGGCGCACACCGCAACGGAAGTGCGCCATCTGGTGTCGGCCTTCATGGAGCGGCGCGGCCTGGGCGGATTGATTCGCGGCGGACGTTAACTGTTTACATTTCTGCGGAAATTGTGAAAAGCGGCTGTGCTATGATGCGCAGCCTTTTATTGTATGGCCCTTTAGCCACGCCCTTTTGCGGGCAGAAAAAACATGGTGAAAGATGACTAACGGCTACATTTCATTTCCCCAATTCGATCCGGTGATCTTCTCCATCGGACCGGTTTCGCTGCACTGGTACGGCCTGATGTATCTGGTAGGCTTTGTGTTTGCTATGTGGCTGGCAGTGCGCCGCGCCAACAAACCCGGTAGCGGCTGGAAAAAAGAAGAAGTTGAAAACCTGCTGTACGCGGGCTTCCTCGGCGTGTTCCTCGGCGGCCGCATCGGCTACGTGCTGTTCTATAACCTGCCGCTGTTCCTCGACAACCCACTCTATCTGTTCAAAGTGTGGGACGGGGGCATGTCATTCCACGGTGGTCTGATTGGGGTGATCGTGGTGATGCTGATCTTCGCCCGCCGTACCAAACGCACCTTCTTCCAGGTCTCTGATTTCATTGCGCCGCTGATCCCGTTTGGCCTCGGTGCTGGCCGTCTCGGCAACTTCATCAACGGCGAACTGTGGGGCCGCGTGGCGCCTGAGTTTAAATTCGCCATGCTGTTCCCGGGTTCGCGCAGCGAAGACCTCGCGCTGGCGGCCAATAACCCGCAATATCAGGAACTGCTGAACACGTACGGCGTGCTGCCGCGCCATCCGTCACAGCTGTACGAGCTGTGCCTGGAAGGCATCGTGCTGTTTATCATTCTCAACCTGTTTATTCGCAAGCCGCGCCCGATGGGCAGCGTCTCCGGCCTGTTCCTGATTGGCTACGGCGCATTCCGCATTATCGTGGAGTTTTTCCGCCAGCCGGATGCCCAGCTTGGCCTGTTCGAAGGCGGTATCAGTATGGGCCAGATTCTGTCGATCCCGATGATTCTGGCCGGAGTGATTATGATGGTCTGGGCGTATCGTCGTCGCCCGCAGCAACAAACGCGTGAGGTAAAATGAAACAGTATCTGGATTTGATGCAACATGTGCTGAATGAAGGCGCAGAAAAGGCCGACCGTACCGGTACCGGCACGCTCTCCATCTTTGGCCACCAGATGCGTTTCAATTTGCAGGACGGTTTTCCGCTGGTCACCACCAAGAAGGTGCATCTGCGCTCAATCATTCATGAGCTGCTGTGGTTCCTAAAAGGCGACACCAACATCGGCTACCTGAAAGAGAACAAGGTCACCATCTGGGACGAATGGGCGGATGAAAACGGCGATCTGGGACCGGTCTACGGCAAGCAGTGGCGCAGCTGGGGCAATGCTTCCGGCGAAGAGATCGATCAAATCAGCAAGGTGATTGAGCAGCTGAAACGCGATCCGGATTCGCGCCGCATTATCGTTTCGGCATGGAATGTCGGTGAGCTGGATCAGATGGCGCTGGCGCCGTGCCACGCGTTTTTCCAGTTCTACGTGGCGAATGGCAAGCTGTCGTGCCAGCTGTACCAGCGTTCGTGCGATATCTTCCTCGGCCTGCCGTTCAATATCGCCAGCTATGCGCTGCTGGTGCATATGGTGGCACAGCAGTGCGATCTTGAGGTGGGCGATTTCGTCTGGACCGGCGGCGATACGCACCTGTACAGTAACCATCTCGAACAGGCGCGACTGCAGCTGACGCGTGAAACGCGACCGCTGCCGAAACTGGTGATTAAGCGTAAGCCCGCGTCGATTTTTGATTACCAGTTCGATGATTTTGAGATCGAAGGCTACGATCCGCATCCGGCGATCAAAGCGCCGGTTGCCGTGTAATCTGCCGCTCTTCAGCATCAGGCCCTGCCATCGTGCAGGGCTTTTTTTTTTGCCTGGCCCCGTCCGCTTCTGCGGGGATTTTCTGAATCCGACGCGCAAAAAAAGGGTGTTGTCTGCACCGGGCATAACTTTCCTGCGGCACGCTTTCCATCTTCTCTGTTTGCCGCTGTTGCTTTTCATCCGGCAGGCGCAGAGTGCCGGTTATGAACAGAACCCAAAACGCCGGCTTTACGCTGCCGGAACTGCTGCTGGTTATGGTGATTGCCGGCATCCTCAGCATCGCAGCCTTACAGGGCTGGCAGCGCTGGCAGCAGTATCAGCAACTGCGTGAGAGCGTACTGCAGTTGCAGAGCTTTTTGCTGCGGCTGCGTGCGCACGCCAGCTGGCACAACCGCGACCTCAGCCTGTGGCTGCAGCCGGGCGAAAACGGCTGCCTCGGCACCGGGCCGCAGCCCGCAGAAGGGTGTCAGTTGCCGTCGCGCTGGCTGTTTCGGCCGCCTTATCGCGAAGTGCGCATCACCGCGCTGGTCGGCGAGCCGGGCTTTTACGGCCGACGCGATGTGGCCCGGCCCGGCAGTATCGAACTGGAGAGCGCAGCTGGCCGCTGGCGCGTCATCCTCTCCGCCCGGGCGCGCATCCGGGTCTGCCAGCCAGGAGAGAAGGGATGCGAATAGCGCAGGGGGGCTTCAGTCTGCTGGAGATGCTGATCGCCATGGCGATTGGCGCAGTGCTGATGGTCAGCGTCGGCCGCTTTCTGCCGCTGCTGCTGGAGCAGAACCTGCGCCTGCAGCAGCGGGTCCAGCTGCAACAGGAGCTGCAGCAGATTGCCGGCTCGCTGGCCAAAGCGCTGCGCCGTGCCGGTTACTGTCACGGTCAGTGCGCCGGTGCGGCGCTCACGCTGATGAGCAGCGGCAGCTGTGTACTGCTGCGCTGGGACGAAAACAGTAACGGACGCTGGGAAGGTGTCGGTCACAGTGAAAGCGATTATTACGGCTATCGTCTGCGCAACGGACAGCTGGAGATGCAGCGCGGAGTGGACGAGTGCAACAGCAACGGCTGGGAGCGCATCACCGATCCGGCATTCCTCACCCTCAGCACCTTCCGGGTTGAGCGCCAGGGCACGCGGCTGCTGTTGCAGCTGGCCGCCACGGCGGGCCGCCAGCAGGCAGAGCTGACGATGATAGCGGAGGGGCTGAATCTGTGAAGCAGCGCGGCAACAGCACGCTAGGCATGGTGGTGATGTTACTGCTGATGGGCGGGCTCACGCTGCACGCCGCGCGCACGCAGCTGGCGCAGGGCATGGCGCTGGTCGCCGACGAGCAGCAGCATCAGCAGGATTTCTGGCAGGCGCAGGCCGCTTTAACGTGGGGCCGACAGCAAAACTGGCCGCAGGCCGCGGGCTGGCAATGTCAGACCGCTCTGGCCGACGCGTGGCAAAGCTGTCTGCTGCGGCAGGAGGAGAATCATGGCTTATTATCGGCGCGCGGCACCGGACGTGCGCTCGTGCTCTATCAGTGGGTGTCGCTGCGCAACGGCCAGCTGCAGCCACAGCCGCATGGCTGGATCGACTACTGCCCGCTGGCAAAGGCGGAGCAGTGTCAGCTGCCAGAGGCGACAGCAGGGTTTTAGCCTGGCGGAAACGCTGGTCGCGTTGCTGCTGCTGGCGATGACCATCAGCACGCTGCTGCAGTATCATCGCGCACTGGCGCTGGGATTTAGCCAGCAGTGGCAGCAGCGCCAGGCGTGGCAGGTGGCCGGGCAGGCGCTGCTCGGGCGTGATATTGCCGGCTGGCACATTGTGCACCAGCCGCAGAGTTTACCTGGCGGCTGCGTGCTGGATCGCGTTACCGTCACCGGACCCCATCAGCGCACGGCGTCGCTGGCGCGGCTCAATTGCCGCGAAGGTGATGCCGGCGGGTAGGCAGGCCAGACGATTAAGGGTAGAGTGACCGGGCTGCGCTTTCCCTTCTTTAAGGAGTTTTATGTTCCGGGTTTACCACTCCAATCGGTTAGATTTATTGAAAGACTTAGCGGTAGAGCTGATAAAACTCCAGCCGCTGGCCGATCCGCTCGCGGCTGAGCAGGTGCTGGTACAGAGCCCGGGCATGGCGCAGTGGCTGCAGATGGAGCTGGCTAACCGCTTCAACATTGCCGCCAACATTGATTTTCCGCTGCCCGCCAGCTTTATCTGGAGCATGTTCGTTAAAGTGCTGCCGGATATCCCGGAAGAGAGCGCTTTCACCAAAGCCAGCATGAGCTGGAAGCTGATGCACCGGCTGCCGGTGCTGCTGGAGCAGGAGGCGTTTCAGCCGCTGCGCAGCTATCTGCATGACGACGACGATCAGCGCAAACTCTACCAGCTCAGCGCGCGTGTGGCGGATCTGTTCGACCAGTATCTGGTCTACCGCTCCGACTGGCTGAACCGCTGGGAGCGCGGCGAACAGGTGGACGGGCTGAGCGATGCTCAGCAGTGGCAGGCGGCGCTGTGGCGCGATCTGGTCGAATTCACGCGCAGCCTCGGTCAGCCGATGTGGCACCGTGCCAACCTCTATGCACGGTTTATCCAGGCGCTGGAGCAGGCGTCAACGCCGCCGCCGGGGCTGCCGCAGCGCGTCTTCATCTGCGGTATCTCTGCGCTGCCGCCGGTTTATCTGCAGGCGCTGGAAGCGCTGGGCCGCCACATTGATATTCACCTGCTGTTTACCAATCCCTGTCGTCACTACTGGGGCGACATTCAGGATTACGCCTTCCTCGCGAAGCTGCAGAGCCGCCAGCGGCTGCGCCTGCATTCGCAGGAGACGCAGCCGCTGTTCCGCGATCCGGATGCCGCGCCAGCGCTGTTTAACGAACTGGGCGAGCAGCAGCTGACCAATCCACTGCTGGCCTCGTGGGGTAAGCTGGGCCGCGACAACCTGTTTCTGCTGAGCCAGATGGAGTCAGCCGCCAACGACATCGATGCGTTTGTGGAGATGTCACCGGATAATCTGCTGCACTGCCTGCAGGCTGATCTGCTCAATCTTGACGATCGCGCGGTGATTGGGCTCAGCGCTGGCGAGCTGGCAGACAGCATGGACAAGCGCCGGCTCGATCCGCATGATCGTTCCATCACGCTGCAGGTGTGTCACAGCGCCCAGCGTGAAGTGGAAGTGCTGCAGGATCACCTGCTGGCGCTGATGGAAGCCGATCCGGAGCTGAAGCCGCGCGATATCATCGTCATGGTGGCAGACATCGACAGCTACGCGCCTTTTATTCAGGCGGCTTTTGCCAGTGCGCCGCCTGAGCGCTATCTGCCGTTCGCCATTTCTGACCGGCGCGCCAGTCAGGCGCATCCGGCCATCCTCGCGCTGCTCAGCCTGCTGGCACTGCCGGACAGTCGCTTTGCCTCAGAAGAGGTGCTGGCGCTGCTGGAGGTGCCGGCGCTGGCACAGCGTTTCTCCGTCGAGGAGAGCGGCCTGCGCCTGCTGCGCCGCTGGGTGATGGAATCCGGCATCCGCTGGGGACTGGATGACGCCAGCGTGGAAGCGCTGGCGCTGCCGGTCACCGGCCAGCACACCTGGCGCTTCGGCCTGCAGCGTATGCTGCTGGGCTACGCGCTGGAAAGCCGCAACGGTGACTGGCAGGGCATTCTGCCGTATGACGAATCCAGCGGCCTGATCGCCGAGCTGGCGGGTCATCTAGCCGAGCTGCTGGCGCGGCTCGACAGCTGGCGCACGCGCCTTGCGCAGACGCGCACCCTGGCCGAGTGGCTGCCGCTATGCCGTGAGCTGATCGACAGCTTCTTCAGCGGCGATGCCGACAGCGAGGCGGCGCTGCTGCTGGTCGAAACGCAGTGGCAGGAGATCATTGAGCAGGGGATGCAGGCCGCTTATCAGCAGCCGATTCCGGTCACGCTGCTGCGCGATGAGCTGCGTTCGCGCCTCGATCAGCAGCGCATCAGCCAGCGCTTCCTGGCCGGGCCAATCAACTTCTGTACGCTGATGCCGATGCGCTCCATCCCGTTTAAAGTGGTGTGCCTGCTGGGCATGAACGACGGCGTGTATCCGCGCACCCTGGCGCCGCTCGGTTTTGACCTGATGCAGCAGCAGACGCGGAAAGGCGATCGCAGCCGGCGTGATGATGACCGCTATCTGTTCCTTGAAGCGCTGATCTCGGCGCAGCAGCAGCTGTACATCAGCTTCATTGGCCGGGCGATTCAGGACAACACCGAGCGCTATCCCTCGGTGCTGGTGACTGAACTGGTGGATTATCTGGCGCAAAGTTTCTGTCTGCCGGGCGATGAAGCCTGTGAGCCGGACGTCAGTGAGCAGCGGGTGCGGGCACATTTGCAACGCCTGCATAGCCGCATGCCGTTTGCGGCGGAAAACTTCCAGCCGGGAAGCCACATGCAGAGCTTCGCCGCAGAATGGTTGCCGGCGGCGACCGGCAGCGGCGTGGCGCAGCCCGGGTTTGTCCAGCCGCTGCCGGTTCAGCCGCTGACCACGCTGTCGCTGGAGCAGCTGCTGCGCTTCTGGCGTCATCCGGTGCGGGCGTGGTTCCAGCAGCGCCTCGGCGTGGCTTTCTGGATGGAGGAGAGCGAGCTGCCGGACAGCGAACCGTTCGCACCGGACAGCCTGGAGCGCTATCAGATCAACGCTGAACTGCTCAATACGCTGGTCAACGGTGACGATCCGGCCCAGCTGTATGCGCACCATCGCGCCGCCGGTAATCTGCCTTACGGCGCCTTCGGGGAACTTTTCTGGCAAAGCCAGACCGAAGAGATGCAGGAGGTGGCGGCGGAAGTGAGCGCGCAGCGGCTGCCGGCAGAGAGCTGGGAAGTCAACCTGACGCTGGGCGCAACGCAGTTGACCGGCTGGCTGACTCAGGTGCAAGCTGATGGGCTGCTACGCTGGCGTCCGGGCGTGCTCAACATCAACGATGGCCTGCTGCTGTGGCTGGAACATCTGGTGTATTGTGCGCTGGGCGGCAACGGCACCAGCCGCATGTACGGGCGCAAACAGAGCCGCTGGCGCTTCGCGGCGGTGGCTCCCGCCCAGGCGCAGGCGCAGCTGGCTGAATATGTGGCCGCCTGTGAGGCGGGGCTGGCGCAGCCGCTGCTGCTGCTGAATAAATCCGGCGGCGCCTGGCTGGACGCCAGCTTTGACAGCAAATCCGGCCAGCTTCAGGAAGATGACGCTACGCAGAAAAAGGCGCTCAACAAGCTGTTGCAGGCGTGGCAGGGCGGCTATCAGGTTGAAGGCGAGGGCAGCGATCCCTATCTGCAGCGCCTGTGCCGCACGCTGGACGAGCCGACGCAGCAGCAGATCATCGCTGCGGCGCGTCAGTGGTATTTGCCGGTGCGCCTCGCGCATCAGGATGATGAATAGCAACGGAAGTGCGGCCTGTACCTTGGCAGCCACCGTCTTATAAGAAAGTGTTTGAGTATCCCGACCGGCGCAACGCCGGCGGATAAGGGTAACGTTAAGGGGTTGAAATGCGGATTTACGCACGCTGGATAGGAGCGCTGCTGCTGAGCATGCTGGCGCTGAATGCCTTTGCCGACGACGGGCGTGGCTGGCAGCCGATTGATGAAACCATCCGCAAGAGCGATCACGATCCGCGCAGTTATCAGGCCATTACCCTGAGCAACGGCATGACAGTGCTGCTGGTGTCAGATGCTGCCGCGCCGAAATCGCTGGCAGCGCTGACGTTACCGATCGGTTCTCTGGACGATCCCGACAGTCAGCTGGGCCTGGCACACTATCTGGAACACATGGTGCTGATGGGATCAAAAAATTATCCGCAGCCGGATAACCTGGCGGAGTTTCTCAAGAAGCACGGTGGCAGCCACAATGCCAGCACAGCCTCGTACCGCACCGCGTTTTATCTGGAAGTCGAAAACGATGCGCTGCAACCGGCGGTGGATCGTCTGGCGGATGCAATTGCGCAACCCCTGCTCGACCCAACCAATGCGGACCGCGAGCGGCATGCGGTTAACGCTGAGCTGACGATGGCACGCTCGCGCGATGGGCTGCGTATGGCGCAGGTTGGCGCGGAAACCCTCAATCCGGCGCACCCCGGTTCGCGTTATTCGGGCGGTAACCTTGATACTCTGAGTGACAAACCCGACAGCAACCTGCATCAGGCGCTGCTCGATTTCTATCACCGCCACTACTCGGCGAATCTGATGAAAGCGGTGATTTACAGTAACAAACCGTTGCCGGAGATGGCGACGATCGCTGCACAGACCTTTGGTCGCGTGGCCAATCATCAGGCCAGCGTGCCGGACATTACCGTGCCGGTGGTCACCGATGCGCAGAAAGGCATCATCATTCATTATGTGCCAGCACAGCCGCGCAAGCAGCTGAAAATTGAGTTTCGCATCGCCAACGACAGCGACCAGTTCCGCAGCAAAACCGACACCTTAATCAGCTATCTGCTGGGCAACCGCAGCAAAAATACCCTGAACGACTGGTTGCAGCAGCAGGGACTGGCGGATGGCGTCAATGCCGGCGCGGATCCGATGACCGAGCGCAACAGCGGCGTGTTTGCCATCTCGGTTTCGCTGACCGACAAAGGTCTGGCGCAGCGCGATCGCGTGGTGGCTGCAGTATTCAGCTACCTTGATATGCTGCGCAAACAAGGCATCGACAAGCGCTATTTCGATGAAGTTGCGCACGTGCTGGCGCTGGATTTCCGCTATCCATCAATTACCCGCGATATGGATTACATTGAGTGGCTGGTGGATACCATGCTGCGCGTGCCGGTGACGCACACGCTGGATGCGCCTTATCTGGCCGACCGCTATGATGCGGCCGCGATCAGCGCCCGTCTGGCTGAGATGACGCCGCAGAACGCCCGCATCTGGTACATTAGTCCCGCTGAGCCGCACAACAAACAGGCTTACTTTGTGAATGCGCCTTATCAGGTGGATAAAATCAGCGCCGCGCAGTTTAGCGACTGGCAGCAGCAGGCGCAGCAGATTCCGCTGTCGCTGCCGACCCTGAATCCCTACATTCCGTCGGACTTCGCCCTCATCCCGTCTGACGGTAAGCATTACGATCATCCGGTGGCGCTGACCAGTGGCGATAGCATGCGCATCTACTGGATGCCGAGCCAGTTCTACGCCAGCGAGCCGAAGGCCGCTATTACGCTCGCGCTGCGTAACAAATCCGCGATCAGCGATGCGCGCCAGCAGGTGTTGTTTGGTCTCAACGACTACCTCTCCAGCCTGGCGCTGGATGAGCTGAATTCGCAGGCTTCGGTGGGCGGCATCAGCTTCTCTACCGGTGAGGACGACGGGCTGGTATTCAATGCCAGCGGCTTCACCCAGCGCCTGCCGGAGCTGCTGAAAAAGCTGGTTGAAGGCTACGCCAGCTTCCAGCCGGATGCGCAGCAGCTGGAGCAGGCGAAATCCTGGTATCTGGATCGGCTGGAAGCAGCGGAAAAGGGCAAAGCGTTTGAACAGGCGATTCAGCCGATGCAAATGCTGTCCCAGCTGCCTTATACCCAGCGTGAGGCGCGACGCCAGCTGGTGAAACAGATCACGCTGCAGGAGGTGATGGATTACCGCGATGCGCTGATCCAGCACGCCACGCCGGAAATGATGGTGGTCGGCAACCTGTCGGCCGATCGCGTCAGGCAGCTGGGCGAAGAGCTTAAACAGCAGCTGCACAGCACGGGGCACGGTTACTGGCACAGCAATTATGTGGTGGTGGATAAGCCGATCAAAGCCAACCTGCAGAAAACCGGCAGCAGCACCGACTCAGCGCTGGCGACGCTGTATGTGCCGCTCGGCTACAGCGAGTATCTAAGTATGGCTAACAGCACCATGCTGAGCCAGATTGTGCAGCCGTGGTTCTACAATCAGCTGCGCACCGAGGAGCAGCTGGGCTATGCGGTGTTCGCCTATCAGATGCCGATTGGTCGCCAGTGGGGCATTGGCTTCCTGCTGCAAAGCAACAGTAAACCGCCCGCTTATCTGCTGCAGCGTTTCCAGGCGTTCTATCCGCAGGCGGAACAGCGTCTGCGCAGCATGAAAGCGGAGGATTTCGCCCAGTATCAGCAGGCACTGATCAACGATCTGAAACAGCGTCCGCAAACGCTGGATGAAGAGGCCAACCGCTACAGCCGTGATTTCAATCGCCAGAACTTCGCGTTTGATACGCGCGAAAAAGCCATTGCGCAAATTCAGCAGCTGACACCGGCCAGCCTGGCTGACTTTTTCCATCAGGCCGTGCTGGCGCAGCAGGGCATGGCGATGATCTCGCAGATTGGCGGCAGTCACGATGGCACCCACGATGCGGATTACGCGCCGCTGCCGGGCTTTACCACCTGGGATGAAGTCGCCCGGCTGCAGCAGTCGCTCTCCGTGAAGAGTGATGCGCCATGAGTCAGCGCCCTGAATCGCTCAATCCCCTGACGCTGCCGCTGCAGGGTGAGCGTCTGATTGAGGCCTCCGCTGGCACCGGTAAGACCTTTACCATTGGTCTGCTCTACCTGCGTTTGCTGCTGGGACTTGGCGGACCGAATGCTTATGCGCGTCCGCTGTCGGTGGAAGAGATTCTGGTGGTGACCTTTACCGAAGCCGCCACCGCCGAACTGCGCGGCCGTATCCGGGAAAATATTCATGAGCTGCGGCTGGCCTGTCTGCGCGGCATCAGCGCAAATCCGATGCTGATGCAGCTGCTGGCCGACATTGCCCAGCCCGCTGAGGCGGCCTCGCTGCTGCTGGCAGCGGAACGTCAGATGGACGAGGCGGCGATCTTCACCATTCACGGCTTCTGCCAGCGCATGCTCAATCTCAACGCGTTTGAGTCCGGTATGCTGTTCGAGCAGCAGCTGATTGAAGATGAACAGCAGCTGTTGCGTCAGGCGACGGCGGATTTCTGGCGGCGCCACTGCTATCCGCTGACGCTGGATATTGCGCGCGTCATCGTTTCGGAATGGAGCGGGCCGGAACAGCTGTTGTCGACGCTGCGCCCGTGGCTGCAGGGCGAGTCGCCCAGCCTGCGTCTGGCGCCGCACGACAGTGAAACCCTGACATCGCGCCACAGCAGCAACCTGGCGCGTATTGCCGAAATGAAAGCGCAGTGGCGGGCGCTGGGCGAAGAGGTGCTGACGCTGGTCGGGCAGTCTGATGTCGATAAGCGCAGCTACAGCAGCAAAAACCTGCCGCTGTGGGTCAGCAAAGTCAGCGCCTGGGCGCAGAGCGAGACCGCGGATTACCAGATCCCCGCCGAGCTGGCGCGTTTCGGTCAGCAGGTGCTCAATGAAAAAACTAAAAAGGGCGCGCCACCGCAGCACCCGTTGTTTGCTGCCATTGATACGTTCCTGGCGCAGCCGCTGTCGCTGCGCGATTTGGTGATTGCACGCGCGCTGGTGGAGGTGCGTCACGCGGTGCGTAAAGAGAAACGCCTGCAGGCGCTGCTGGGGTTTGACGATCTGCTGAGCCGGCTGGACGAGGCGCTGCAACAGCCCGGCGGCGAGCAGCTGGCGCAGGCGATTCGCCAGCGCTTTCCGGTGGCGCTGATTGACGAATTCCAGGATACCGACCCGCTGCAGTACCGTATTTTCCGCACGCTCTATTTACAGCAGCCGCAGCATGCGCTGCTGCTGATTGGCGACCCGAAACAGGCTATCTACGCCTTCCGCGGTGCGGACATCTTTACCTATATCCGCGCGCGCAGTGAAGTTCACGCGCACTACACGCTGGATACCAACTGGCGCTCGTCACCGGCGATGGTGGAGAGCGTCAATCAGCTGTTTATGCGCCAGCCCGCACCGTTTCTGTTTGCGGACATCCCGTTTCTGCCGGTCAATGCCGCGCCGCCCAATCAGCGTTTGTCGCTGAGTATCGACGGCGAGGAACAGGCCGCGCTGCGCTTCTGGCTACAGCCGGGCGCAGGCTGCAGCGTCAGCGAATACCAGCAGCTGATGGCGCAGCAGTGCGCCGCCGATATCAGCCGCTGGCTGCAGGCGGGTCAGCAACAGCGCGCGCTGCTGGGCAAAACGCCCGACCAGCGGCCGGTGCAGGCCTCGGACATTACCGTACTGGTGCGCAGCCGGAACGAAGCCAACCTGATTCGCGCCGCGCTCAATCAGCTCGGCATCCCTTCGGTGTATCTCTCCAACCGCGACAGCGTGTATACCACGCCCGAGGCGCGAGAACTGCTGTGGCTGCTGCAGGCGATCCTCGCGCCCGAGCAGGAGCGGATGCTGCGCACCGCGCTGGCCACGTCGCTGTTTGCCTTTGATGCCGCGCAGCTGGACGCGCTGGATCAGGATGCACGCGGCTGGGATGCGCTGGTGGATACCTTTGCCCGCTGGCAGCAATTATGGCACCAGCGTGGCGTACTGCCGATGCTGCGTCAGCTGATGCTGGAGCGCCAGCTGGCAGAAAACCTGCTGGCCTCAGAGAATGGCGAGCGTCGCCTGACCGATCTGCTGCACCTCGGCGAACTGCTGCAGGAGGCGGCGGCCCAGCTCGACAGTCCGCACGCGCTGGTGCGTTATCTGGCGCAGCAAATCGCCCGACCGGACAGCCAGTCGGCCAGCCAGCAGCTGCGGCTGGAGAGCGACCGCCACCTGGTGCAGATTGTCACTATCCATAAATCCAAGGGGTTACAGTATCCGCTGGTGTGGCTGCCGTTTGCCGCCGGTTTCCGCGAGGCCGATATCGCTCTCTATCACGACCGCGAGCATTACAACGCGGTGCTGGATTTGCAGAATGATGAGCAAAGTCTGGCGCTGGCGGAGCAGGAGCGGCTGGCAGAGGATTTACGCCTGCTGTACGTGGCGCTGACGCGTTCGGTGTATCACTGCAGCGTCGGCGTGGCACCGCTGTTTCGCGGCACGCGCAAGAAAGAGGGCGAGAGCGATTTACATAAAAGCGCGCTGGGTTTCCTGCTGCAGCGCGGCGAGCCGGCCACCGCAGAACAGCTGGCGAGTTTACTGCACGACATCAGCGTGACCGGAACCGAAGTGGTGCTGGCGCAGTCGCAGGGCCATGAACGCTGGCAGGCGCTGGACGAGGTTGACGATGAGCTGGATGCGCGCAGCGTCACGCGCGCGCTGGCCGATCCGTGGCGTGTCACCAGCTACTCCGGGTTGCAGCAGCACGGCAGTCACCGTCTGCTGGATGTGATGCCGGGCTTCGATGCGGAAGCGCTCGGGGAAGATCGCGAGGCGGAAGTGCTGGAAGCCGCGCTGACGCCGCACCATTTCCCGCGTGGCGCAGCGCCCGGGACTTTCCTGCATACGCTGTTTGAATCGCTCGACTTCACCCAGCCGCCGTCAGCGCCGCAGCTGGAACAGCAGTTGCAGCAGAGCGGCTATCCGCTGCACTGGCAGCCGATGCTGAGCGAGTGGATTACCCGCGTGGTGAACACGCCGCTCAACACTGAAGGGATCCGGCTGAGCGACATCACACCGGGCAATCGCCTGATCGAGATGGAGTTCTATCTGCCGATTGACGGACTGCTGACGGCACCGGCGCTGGACGCGTTAATGCGGCAGGATCCGCTGTCGCGTCAGGCGCCGCCGCTCGACTTCCGTCAGGTGCAGGGCATGCTGAAAGGCTTCATCGACCTGGTATTTCGCTGGCAGGGCAAATACTATCTGCTGGATTACAAATCTAACTGGCTGGGCGAGAGCCATCAGGCATACACACCGCAGGCGATGGCGCAGGCGATGATCGACCACCGTTACGATTTGCAATATCAGCTGTATACGCTGGCGCTGCATCGCTATTTGCAGCACCGCCTGACGGATTACGATTATGAACAGCATTTTGGCGGCGTATTCTATCTGTTTTTACGCGGCATGGATGGCAGCTCGCCGGATAACGGGGTGTTCCATACCCGACCAACATCAGATTTCGTTTCACAACTGGATAGCCTGTTTCGCGGGCCGGGAGCAGCAGCATGAGTAGCATGAGTACGCTATTGGCACAGGCGGCAGAACTGCGCCTGCTGCGGGCGCTGGATATTCAGTTTGCCCGGCTGCTGGCCGACGACGATCGGCCCGCGCATCTGCTGGCGGCTGCCTGTCTCAGCGCGGAAGCCGGTGACGGTCACGTCTGCCTGCCGCTGTCGCAGCTTACCCGTGAAGGACTCTTTAGCGGTCGTCATCCGGAGCTGGCGCACGCCATCTGGCAGGCCGCCGGCGAGCCGCAGGACTGGCCGACGCTGCTGGCGGACTGGCAGGCGCTCAGCGCCAGCGATCGCCCGGCGCCGGTGGTGTTGCGTGATAACCGGCTCTATCTGCACCGGCTCTGGCATCACGAAGGGGAAGTGGCGCGTTTCTTCCAGCCACAGGCGGCGCCGCAGCTGTTTGCGCCCGAACAGGTGCGCCTCGTGCTGGATACCTTTTTCGGCAGCCAGCCTGAGGACTGGCAGAAAATTGCGGCGGCGGTGGCGCTGACGCAAAAAACTGCGGTGATCTCCGGCGGGCCCGGCACCGGCAAAACCACCACGGTGGCGAAGCTGCTGGCGGCGCTGATTCGCCTCAGTGAGGGAACCCTGCGCATTCAGCTGGCCGCGCCTACCGGCAAGGCGGCGGCGCGGCTCACCGAGTCGCTGGGTAAGGCGCTGCGCAGTCTCGACGTCAGCGATGCGGAGCGCCAGCGTTTTCCGGCAGAAGCCACCACGCTGCACCGTTTACTCGGCGCTCAGCCGGAGACGCAGCGCCTGCGCTACCACGCCGGTAATCCGCTGCATCTCGACGTGCTGGTGGTCGATGAAGCCTCGATGGTCGATCTTGGCATGATGGCAAACCTGATCGCCGCGCTGCCCGCTCACGCGCGGGTGATTTTTCTCGGCGATCGCGACCAGCTGGCCTCGGTTGAAGCCGGTGCGGTACTCGGGGATATCTGCCGCTGTGCTGAGGCGGGCTACAGTCCGGTGCGCGCGCTGCAGCTCACCACGCTGACCGGCTGCGAGGTTGCCGGCACCGATGATGCGGTGGCCCCGGCGGTGCGCGATGCCATCTGCCTGCTGCGCAAAAGCTACCGTTTCGCGGCGCACTCCGGCATCGGTCAGCTGGCTGCGGCGGTCAACGCCGGCGAAGCGCAGGCGGTCGAGGCCGCCTTTCAGGCGGGCTTCAGTGATATCGTGCGCCAGCCGCTCAACGATGCCGAAGCGTATCAGGCGATGCTGACGCAGATTGCCGAAGGCTATCGGCCATTTCTCCAGCTGATTAACCAGCGTGCCGCACCAGCCGAGGTGATTGCTGCGTTTGGCCGTTATCAGCTGCTGTGCGCGCTGCGCGAAGGGCCATTTGGCGTGCAGGGACTCAATCAGCGTATTGAGCACAAGCTGATGCAGCTGCAGCTGATTCGTCGTCCGGCAGGGGGCAGCCGCTGGTATCAGGGACGTCCGGTGATGGTGACGCGTAACGACAGCGCGCTCGGCCTGTTCAATGGTGACATCGGCATTACACTGTTCGATGAGGAAGGGCTGCACAAGGTGTTTTTCCCGCTGCCTGATGGCAGCATCAAAGCGGTACAGCCAAGTCGCCTGCCGGCCCATGACACGGCATGGGCGATGACGGTGCACAAATCACAGGGTTCGGAGTTTGACCACACCGCGCTGGTGATGCCGGCTCAGTTCCTGCCGGTACTGACGCGCGAGCTGATTTACACCGCTATTACCCGGGCGCGCAGCCAGCTGACGCTGTTCAGTGATGAAGCGGTGTTCCGGCGCGCGGTGCAGTTGCGCACGCAGCGGCGCAGCGGGTTGCTGGATCGCTTAGGGGGAGAAGAGGGCAGATGATTGCGCCGCCGCGGGGACTTACCCTCAGCGGCGCGTAAGGTGCGCTGGCGCTTAGCGTAGGTCTGCCATCAGCACTTTGGAACGACGCTGATAGTTGTACATCTGCTTTTTGCTTTCAGGCAGCGACTCAATATCCACGGGCGTGAAGCCGCGCTCCTGGAACCAGTGGATACTGCGCGTGGTCAGCACGAACAGCTTCTTCAGCCCCATCTGCCGCGCCTGTAGCGCCACGCGCTCCAGCAGCAGCTCGCCGCGTGACGAGCTGCGATAGTCGGGGTGCACCGCCACGCAGGCCATCTCGCCGATTTGCTCGTCCGGGAACGGATAGAGCGCCGCGCAGGCGATGGTCATGTTGTCGCGCTGAATAATGGTGAATTTGTCGATCTCCATCTCCAGCTGCTCGCGTGAACGGCGCACCAGAATGCCCTGCTGCTCCAGCGGACGAATCAGTTCAAGAATCCCGCCGATGTCGTTGATGTTGGCGCGGCGAATCTGCTCGGCCGACTCCATGACAATCTGCGTACCGATACCGTCACGCGAGAACAGCTCCTGCAGCAGTGCGCCATCTTCCTGATAGCTGATCAGATGGCTGCGGCGTACGCCGCTGCGGCAGGCTTTGACCGCGCCACGCAGGAAGCGCACGGTGCCGGAGAGAAAATCACCGTCGCTCTCCATTTCATCAATCCGCGTCTGCGCCTCGTTCGGGAACAGCTCGGAAATGATGGTGCCTTCGCGGTCGGTTACGCCCTGTTCGGAGCAGAAACCGATCATCTTCTCGGCTTTCAGCTTAATCGCCAGCTGCGTCGCCACCTCTTCCGAGGTCAGGTTAAAGCTCTCGCCGGTCACCGAGACCGCCACCGGCCCCAGCAGCACAATGGCATTGTTATCCAGCTGACGATGGATCGCCTCTTCGTCAATGCGGCGGATGCGGCCGCTGTGGCAGTAATCGACGCCGTCATCCACGCCCAGCGGCTGAGCGATGATGAAGTTACCGCTCACCACATTAATATGCGCGCCCTGCAGCGGCGTATTATTCAGGCTCATCGACAGACGCGCCGTAATATCGAGCTGTAAACGCCCGGCCGCCTGCTTCACCAGCTCCAGCGATTGGGCATCGGTCACGCGGGTGTGTTTGTGATAAATCGGCTCCAGCTGCTGCTGCGCGAGGCTGGCATCGATCTGCGGCCGTGCGCCATAAACCACCACCAGGCGAATGCCGAGACTATGCAACAGGCCGATATCGTTAACGATGCTGGAGAAGTTCTCATGCTCGATGGCCTCGCCACCCAGCATGATGACAAACGTCTTGTCACGGTGGGCATTAATATAGGGAACGGTATGGCGAAAACCCTGAACCAGTTCGGTACTGCGTTCCTTCACGGCAAACCCTCTGTGAATGGTTATTCGAAATTTATGTATTTTTATGCTCTTTCGCCGCTTTTTGCAAGCATCGGACCTGACGTTACTTTACGATTTTCCTGATGCAAGCCACGCTAACAGACTGCATTATCTGGTTTTTCCGGCAAGACAAGACATTCCTCATTGAATAAAGTTTTCGCCTTCTGCTCGTCAACTGACGATTTTTTAGACATAACACAGTAGCTGGAGCGGCATGTCCGAAGCTTTTACCCGAAGACGACTTTTACAGGGCGCAGGTGCGCTGTGGTTGCTGAGCGTGACGCGCAGCGGTTTTGCGGCCAGTCAGCACATTGTGGCCGTGCGCATCTGGCCATCCTCGACTTACTCGCGCGTGACGCTGGAATCCAGCGTCGCGCTGCACTATAAGCAGTTCACGCTGAGCAACCCCGAACGGCTGGTGATCGATATCCAGAACCTGCACATCAACAGCGCGCTGAAAGGCATCGATAAGCTGGTGCGGGTGGACGATCCCTACATTAAAACCGCGCGCGTCGGTCAGTTCGATCCCACCACGGTGCGCGTGGTGCTGGAGCTGAAGCGCAGCGTGGCACCGAAAACCTTCACCCTCGATCCGGTCGCTGGTATTCGCCACCGGCTGGTGGTCGATCTCTATCCCAGCCAGTCGTCACAGGAAGAGGATCCGCTGCTGGCGTTACTGAAGGATTACAACCAGGGCGAACTGGAGCGCGATCAACCGGCGCAGGCGCCGCTACCGGGTAAAGCCGGGCGCGATCGACCGATTATTATCATGATCGATCCCGGTCACGGCGGGGAAGATCCCGGCGCGCACGGCAAGTACAAAACGCGCGAGAAAGATATCGTGCTGAAGATTGGACGCTATTTGAAAGCGCTGATCGACAAAGAACGTAATATGAAGGCTTACATGACGCGCAACGAAGATGTGTTTATACCGCTGCGCGTGCGGGTCGCGAAAGCGCGCAAGCAGCGCGCCGATCTGTTTGTCTCAATTCACGCCGACGCCTTTACCAGCCGGGCGGCGCGCGGCTCTTCGGTCTTCGCGCTCTCCACCAGCGGCGCAACCTCGGCCGCCGCGCGCTTTCTCGCCCAGACGCAGAACGAAGCGGATTTGATCGGCGGGGTCAGCATGAGCGGCGATCGCTATCTCGACCACACCATGTTCGATATGGTGCAGCGGCAGACCATCAGCGACAGTCTGAAGTTTGGCAAAGAAGTGCTGACGCGCATGGGCCACATTAACCACCTGCATAAACGCACGGTGGATCAGGCCGGCTTTGCGGTGCTGAAAGCGCCGGATATCCCGTCGATTCTGGTAGAAACGGCGTTTATCAGTAACGTCGAAGAGGAGCGGAAGCTGCGTACGCCGCGCTATCAGCATCAGGTGGCGGAAGCCATTCTGCACGGTATTAAGGCGTATTTTGACAAAGGCGGCGTGCTGGCACGACGTTAGGGCAGGGCGGCAGCGATGCCGCTTTTTACCAGGCGCAGAAACAAAAAAACACCCGTCAGGGTGTTGTGATGTTCTTCGTCAGAAGAAGTGGTTGCGGGGGCCGGATTCGAACCGACGACCTTCGGGTTATGAGCCCGACGAGCTACCAGGCTGCTCCACCCCGCGTCCGTCTGTCGCACTGAGCGACTTTGCACATTGTATTCTTCGTTAAGACAATTGGTTGCGGGGGCCGGATTCGAACCGACGACCTTCGGGTTATGAGCCCGACGAGCTACCAGGCTGCTCCACCCCGCGTCCGTCTGTCGCGCTAAGCGACTTGCCACATTGTCTCTTCATCACGAAGAATTGGTTGCGGGGGCCGGATTTGAACCGACGACCTTCGGGTTATGAGCCCGACGAGCTACCAGGCTGCTCCACCCCGCGTCCGTGGATGCGCACTATACACCGGGCGTATGATGATGCAACCCCTTTTTTGTGTTAAAGCGCTAAATAGACAAACAGTTGCTGAATTATTTGGCCATTGGGCGATTTATTATACAGATGTGAGCGCGCTAGCCTGCGGCAGATTTCATTCTGTCTGCCCCTTTGCTATCGTCGCCGTGCAAACAACCAGCTTAAAAAGAGAAGGTAATGAAAGGACATTGGGCGAAGTATGCACTTACTGGCGCATTTCTGGCGCTGTTAGCCGGTTGTAGCTCTAAGCCGACCGATCGCGGTCAGCAATATATTGATGGCAAGCTGGAGCAACCGCTCGGGCTGGTGAATGAGCCGAACGCCAAAGGGCGTCCGGTCAATGGCCGTGATTTCGGCCTGCAGGTGCAGCAGATCCAGTCGGCGTCGTCCGGTCTGTATGGCCGCAACCTCGGCACTTACAGTGCGATTCAGAACTGGCTGCTCTCCGGCGCCGATACGCGTCAGCTGCGCCAGTTCGGCCTGAACGCCTATCAGATGGAAGGCACCGACAGCTACGGCAACGTACAGTTTACCGGTTACTACACGCCGGTGGTGGAAGCGCGTTATACCCGTCAGGGCGAATTTCAGTATCCGATTTATCGCATGCCGCCGCGTCCGCGCGGACAGAAGCTGCCAAGCCGCGCTTCTATCTATAGTGGCGCACTGGATGAGCGTTATGTGATTGCCTGGAGCAATTCGCTGATCGACAACTTTATGATGGACGTGCAGGGCAGCGGCTATGTCGATTTCGGCGATGGCCGTCCGCTGCGCTTCTTCGGCTACGGCGGCAAGAACGGCTGGGCTTACCACAGTATTGGTAAAGAGCTGATCGATCGCGGTGAAGTGAAGCGCGAAGACATGTCGATGCAGGCGATTCGGCAGTGGGCGCAGGAGCACTCACCGCAGGAAGTGCGCAATGTGCTGGAAACCAACCAGTCGTTCGTGTTCTTTAAGCCGGAAGAGTATGTACCGGTGCGCGGCGCCAGCGCGGTACCGCTGATCGCCAAAGCCTCGGTGGCGTCCGATCGTTCGCTGATTCCCGCCGGCACGGCGCTGCTGGCTGAAGTGCCGCAGCTGAATGAGAAGGGCAAATTCAACGGCAAATATGAGATGCGCCTGATGGTCGCGCTGGACGTGGGCGGCGCGATCAAAGGCCAGCACTTCGATATCTACCAGGGCGTCGGCCCGGATGCGGCGCATCTGGCGGGCTTCTACAACCATTATGGCCGCGTCTGGGTGCTGAAAGCCGCACCGGGAACCGGCCAGCCGCTGTTCAGCAATCCGCAAAACGGCAATAATGGTTCATTGATTATCGGCGCAAATTGATAGGCTGCGCACCCTGGGTTTGTCGGGTGCGCGTCTGCGCATCGTACTAAAAGGTTAGCTATGAAAGTTGTCAGCGACGCCTGGCGCCAGCGATTTGGCGGCACGGCGCGTCTCTACGGGCAGGAAGCACTGCAGCGTTTTGCCGACGCGCATTTCTGCGTCATCGGCATCGGCGGCGTCGGTTCCTGGGCGGCCGAAGCGCTGGCGCGCACCGGCATCGGTAAAATTACCCTGATCGACATGGATGATGTGTGTATTACCAATACCAACCGTCAGATTCATGCGTTGCAGGGGCATGTCGGTCAGGCGAAAACCGAGGTGATGGCGCAGCGTATTCATGCCATCAATCCGGAGTGTGAGGTGATCTGCATCGATGACTTTATCACGCCGGACAATACCGCTGAGCTGATGGCTGCGGGGTTCGACTATGTGATTGACGCGATTGATAGCGTGCGCCCTAAGGCTGCGCTGATTGCCTGGTGCCGGCGTAATAAGATCCCGCTGATCACTACCGGTGGCGCCGGCGGACAGATCGATCCGACGCAGATTCAGGTCAGTGACTTAGCCAAAACCATTCAGGATCCGCTGGCTGCCAAATTGCGCGAGCGGCTGAAAAGTGATTTTGGCGTAGTGAAAAACAGCAAGGGTAAACTGGGGATCGACTGCGTGTTCTCTACCGAGGCGCTGGTGTATCCGCAGCCGGACGGCAGCGTATGCGCTTCGCGCAGCACGGCGGAAGGGCCAAAGCGCATGGACTGTGCCGCCGGCTTTGGTGCGGCCACCATGGTGACCGCCACCTTTGGTTTTGTTGCGGTGTCGCACGCGCTGAAAAAATTTCTCGCGCGCGCGGCGCGTCAGTCTGCCTGATGCGCGCGGGCAGCACGCTGTACCGCCTCAGCCAGCGCCTGTAAACCACTGCTGCGCGAGGCGCTCAGTTGCGCGCGCAGCCCTAAGGTATCAAACAGCGCCAGCGGATCTGTGGCTAACAGCGCCGCGGGTGTTTTTCCTTCCACCGCTGTCAGCAGCACCGCCAGCAATCCGCGCACAATGCGTCCCTCGCTGTCGCCGTAAAAATGCAGCGTACCGTCGGCCCGCTGCTGGCTGCTGAGCCAGACGCGGTTTTCGCAGCCGGACAGCTCAATTTCCGCCGTTTTCAGCGCTTCCGGCAGTGCCGGCAGCTGGCGGCTGAGCTGAATCAGCTGGCGATAGCGATCTTCCCACTGATGAAAATGGGCAAACTTCTCCGTCAGGCTGGCTTCGGTAATCAGATCACCAAACGGATGGGGGGCAAGCAGGGCTGATGTCATTACGTTACTCACTCAGTAAATCCACGGCATGGTGCATGGCGCGCACCAGCGCGTCCACGTCCTGCAGATTATTATAGGGGGCAAATGAGACGCGCAGCGTGCCGCTGACGCCAAGCGCCGCCATCAGCGGCTGGGCACAGTGCTGGCCGGCGCGCAGCGCGATGCCCTGTTCCGCCAGCAGCGTCACGATATCGCTGTGGTGAATACCGGCGATATCAAACGCCAGCAGGCTGGCGCTGCCGCAGCGGAAACTGCGGAAGCCGGGAATAGCGCTGAGTTGCTCTTCGGCAAGGCTGGCCAGCTGCTGGCTCCAGCGTTCGGCTTTTTCCGCATCGTACTGCCCCAGCCAGTCCAGCGCCGCACTCAGCCCGACCACGCCCGCCACGTTCGGCGTGCCTGCTTCAAAGCGCCACGGCACCGGCTGCGGCGTGAAGCCGCTGAAATCGACCTGCGTCAGCATTTTGCCGCCGCCCTGCCACGGCGGCATCGCGTCCAGCAGCTCCGCTTTGCCGTACAGCACGCCAGTGCCCATCGGGCCGTACAGCTTGTGCGCGGAAAAGGCGTAGAAGTCGATATCCAGCGCCTGCACATCCGGCGGGCAGTGCACCACGCCCTGCGCGCCATCCACCATCACTTTCGCCCCGACGCCGTGCGCCAGCGTAATCGCCTGCGCCAGATCCGGACAGCCGCCGGTCACGTTAGACATCTGACCTATCGCCAGCAGCCGGGTGCGCGCGTTGAGCAGCTGCGGCAGCAGGGCGATATCCGGTCGCCGGTCAGCGCCAAGCGGCCACTTTATCACTTTCGCACCGCTGGCCTGCGCCACCATCAGCCACGGCACCAGATTGGCGTGGTGCTCGGCTTCGCTCACCACAATCTCGTCGCCCGGCTGCAGGCGCGGCGCCAGCCAGCTGTGCGCCACCAGGTTGATGGCTTCCGTGGTGCCACGCGTCCAGACGATTTGCCGATCGTCCGCCGCCTGCAGCCAGTGCGCCACGCGCGCGCGCGCCTGTTCATACTGTGCCGTCAGCGCGCGGGCAGCGGCGAACTGGCTGCGGTGGACGGTGCCGCCACTCAGCGAATAAAACTGCGCGGTCGCGTCAATCACCGCCTGCGGCTTCAGCGCGGTGGCGGCGCTGTCGAGATAGACACCCGCATCGCTCAGCGCGGGAAACTGCTGACGAAACTCGCCAGGAGAGAAATGGGTCATACTCAGCTCACTTACTTGGATGTTAGGACCAGGCTGAAAGCCACGCCGTGGCCTGGCAAAGCTGGAAAAGCGCGTTATGCTAATTATTGCAAGGTTTGAACCGAAACCCGCATAACGAATCGGTCTGTTCCAGTCGATCGCTCTGTTTGCTGCCACTGGTCAGCGCACGCGGGTGGTTTAATGCAATCAATCTGCAAGGAGATAGAAGATGAATAAACTCGCCGCAGTGCTGGCCGTGTGCACCATGGCCTTTACCCTGGCCGCCTGTTCCAGCAACTACGTCATGCATACCAATGATGGTCGCACCATTGTTGCGGATGGCAAACCAAAAGTTGACGATGAAACCGGTATGATCAGCTATAAAGATGCCAATGGCAACGAGCAGCAGATTAACCGCTCAGATGTGAAAGAGATGGTGGAAATGGGCCAGTAAGCCCGGTAAGCAGGTAAAAAAAAGCACCGCAATTTGCGGTGCTATTTAAAATCACTATGGACAGACAGGGTAAATCTACAGGAATTAAAAGTTTGATCTGCAATCGTCAGATCAAAATGCAAACACAACATCACGACCACAAGCCAAAAGCTCTCTAAAAGTCTGCGATCTCTCGCACGTTTCCAGAAATCTTTTCGTTCCGGCTCAGGAAGTGCGGCAACTATAGGTATTTGCTGGAGCTTCCTCAACGGACAAATTATAATGTCTCGGATTAAAAAATCTAATACGTAACGACTTTGTATAAGTTGCAGTGTTACGCTGTCAATCCGGGTACGGAAAACCATGTCAAAACGCCTTCCGCCGCTTAATGCTCTTCGCGTCTTCGACGCTGCGGCCCGTCATTTGAGCTTCACCAAAGCCGCTGAGGAGCTGTTTGTGACCCAGGCGGCTGTCAGCCATCAGATTAAATCGCTGGAAGATTTTCTCGGTCTTAAGCTGTTTCGCCGGCGCAATCGTTCGCTGTTATTGACCGAAGAGGGTCAAAGCTACTATCTCGATATCAAAGAGATTTTTTCGGCACTGAACGATGCCACGCGCAAACTGCAGGCGCGCAGTGCCAAAGGGGCTCTCACCGTCAGCCTGTTGCCGAGTTTCGCCATTCAGTGGCTGGTTCCGCGCCTCTCCAGCTTTAATCTGGCTTATCCGGGCATTGATGTGCGTATCCAGGCGGTAGACCGTGATGAGGAGAAGCTGGCCGACGATGTCGACGTGGCGATTTTTTACGGCCGCGGCAACTGGCCCGGTTTGCGGGTAGAGAAATTGTATGCCGAATATCTGCTGCCGGTGTGCTCGCCGCTGCTGCTGACCGGCGACAATCCGCTCAAATCACCGGCCGATCTGGCGCATTTCACGCTGCTGCATGACGCCTCGCGCCGTGACTGGCAATCCTATATTCGTCAGCTGGGCTTGCAGCACATTAATGTTCAGCAGGGGCCGATCTTCAGCCACAGCGCCATGGTGCTGCAGGCGGCGATCCACGGCCAGGGCGTGGCGCTGGCCAATAACGTGATGGCGCAGAGTGAAATTGAGGCCGGACGTCTGGTCTGTCCTTTCAACGATGTCTTAGTGAGTAAAAATGCTTTTTATCTGGTTTGTCATGACAGCCAGGCAGAACTGGGTAAAATAGCCGCCTTTCGGCAGTGGATTCTGGAAAAAGCCGCAACTGAACAAGAAAAATTCCGCTTCCGCTACGATCACTAACGCGTTGCCTGCCGCACAGTGATGTGCGGTTTCACCTTGAGGATAAATGAATGTCCAGTCGTGCCATGTTTATATTTGCCGCCATCAGCGGCTTTCTGCTGGTGGCGTTTGGTGCTTTTGGGGCGCACGTGCTGAGTAAAGCGCTCGGCGCGGCCGAGATGGCGTGGATCCATACCGGCCTTGAATATCAGGCGTATCATACGCTGGCGATTATCGGTATTGGCGCAGCGATGCTGCGTCGCGCCAATATCTGGTTTTACTGGAGTAGCGCCGCGATGGCGCTGGGTATCGTCCTGTTCAGCGGCAGCCTGTATTGTCTGGCGCTGTCGCACCTGAAGTTTTGGGTGTTTGTTACGCCGGTTGGAGGCCTGTGCTTCCTGATTGGCTGGTTTTTGATGTTGATTGGCGCGCTGCGTCTGAAACGAAAGGCAGATCGCCATGAATAAAGTTTTACTCTATTGCCGTCCGGGATTTGAGAAAGAGTGTGCGGCAGAAATCAGTGCCAAAGCAGCGGAACGTGAAATCTATGGTTTTCCGCGCGTTAAAGACGACGCCGGTTACGTGCTGTTTGAGTGCTATCAGCCGGAAGAGGCGGAAAAACTGATCGCCACGCTGCCGTTCGCGGAGCTGATTTTTGCCCGGCAAATGCTGGTGGTGGGCGAGCTGCTGCGCGATCTCCCGCCAGAAGATCGTATTACCCCTATCGTCGGTATGCTGAGCGGCGTAGTGGAGAAGGGCGGCGAGCTGCGCGTTGAAGTGCCCGACACCAATGAAGCCAAAGAGCTGACCAAATTTTGCCGCAAGCTGACGGTACCGCTGCGCGCCAGCCTGCGCGACAGCAAAATCCTGCTGAATTATGAGAGCAATAAACGTCCGGTGGTGCATGTGTTCTTTATCGCGCCGGGCACCTGCTACGTTGGTTATTCGCTGCCGCACAACAACTCGCCGTTTTACATGGGCATTCCGCGCCTGAAGTTCCCGGCCGATGCGCCAAGCCGCTCTACGCTGAAGCTGGAAGAAGCATTCCATGTGTTCGTGCCGGCCGATGAGTGGGACGAACGGCTGGGCAGCGGCATGTATGCGGTCGATCTTGGTGCCTGCCCCGGCGGCTGGACCTATCAGCTGGTGAAGCGCAGCATGTGGGTCTACGCGGTGGATAACGGCCCGATGGCGCCAAGCCTGATGGATACCGGACAGGTTACGCACTGCCGCGAAGACGGTTTCAAATTCCGCCCGCCGCGCAGCAACATCAGCTGGCTGGTGTGCGACATGGTGGAAAAACCGGTGCGCGTCGCCAGCCTGATGACCGAATGGCTGGTCAACGGCTGGTGCCGTGAGGCGATCTTCAACCTCAAGCTGCCAATGAAAAAGCGCTATGAAGAAGTCACGCAGAACCTGGCAATGATGGACGCGGCGCTGAAGGAGAAGGGCGTAAACGCGCAGATCCAGGCGCGCCAGCTGTATCACGACCGCGAAGAAGTGACCGTACATGTGCGCCGGATCTGGGCGGCAGTCGGCGGACGGCGCGACGAACGCTAGTTCTGCTTCATACTTTGCACTATCGCGGCGTTGGCTGCGCCTGCTTCATACTTTGCACTACCGCAGCGTTGGCTGCGCCTGCTCGCCCCGGTCACATACTAATGTATGCTCCCGGGGACTCCCAGGCTTGCCGCCTTGCGCTAGCACAAATTATTTCGCAGATTGGCTGCTTCGTATTAATGCAGGTAACTGCAGGCCGCATAACATTTGTAGCGGCGCGATTCATCGCGCAATAAATTGCGCCGCTACCAAAACCACAACCGGTGTGGAATGGGGCTGAAACCTGCCTGACCAGCTCGGGCTTGCCGTCCTGCGGTGGCACAAATTATTTCGCAGAAATTAGGTGCACCAGCCCGTAGCGGCGCGATTCATCGCGCAATAAATTACGCCGCAACCAAAACCGCAACCGGTGTGGAATGGGACTGAAACCTGCCTGACCAGCTCAGGCTTGCCGTGCTGCTGTAGGGGCGCCATTCATGGCGACCTCAATGACGCGCCGGACCCTGATACCGCAGCGTATTTAAATTCCCCTGCAACACCAAATCCCGCTTCAGCGTTGACACCTGTCGGCACACCTCCGCGATCGCGCGGTGATCGCGTAACTTCTTCTGCCATTTGTCAGGTACCTGATCCAGCTGCTGATACAGCGCCTCGAGCGAACCAAACTGCAGCAGCAGTTCCCGTGCGCTTTTCGGCCCGATGCCGGGCACGCCTGGAATTTTGCTGCTGCTGATACCGCATAAGCCCCAGTAATCCGCCAGCTGGGCCGGCGCGACGCCGAACTCCTGTTCGATAAACGGTACGTCCAGCCAGCGCTTCTGAAAATAATCGCGGATGCGGATGCTCGGCGCCAGCAGCTGGCAGTAACCTTTATCGGTAGAAACGATGGTGGCCTGATGACCGGCGTCGGCCATCTTCACTGCCAGCGTCGCGGCCAGATCGTCCGCTTCATCCTGTTCGGCAACCCAGCAGCTGACACCGCTGGCCTCAAAGGCCGCCTGCAGCGAGGCCATCTCCTGCTGTAAATCGTCCGGCATCGGCGGGCGACCCGCTTTATAGTCCGGCAATAACTGATGACGCCAGCCAGGCTGTCGGTCATGGCTGTCAAACACCGCCACCACGTGCGTTGGTCGCGTGTGGCCCAGCAGCTGATGCAGCGCCGCCACGCAGGCCTCACGACAGGGCGAACCCTGCACCGCGTGCAGGCGGCGGATCAGATTGAGCGCGTCGATAATAAGCAGATGAAGCGACATAGTGATACCGGCAGCCCGCAGGCTGCCTTCCTGATGGGTTATTTGATGATTTCGTAGCAGGGGATGTAAGCGCTGCCGGGCAGCTTCATGCGCTGCTGCGCGACGAAGCCCTGCAGCAGTTCGTCCATGCGGTGCATCAGATCGGCATCACCTTGCAGCTGATACGGACCTTTTTCCCGGATTTCGCGGATCCCCATCTCTTTGACGTTACCGGCCACGATGCCCGAGAAGGCACGCCGCAGATCTGCCGCCAGTTTTTCTGCTGGCTGATTCGGGAACAGCTTCAGGTTGGCCATATTTTCGTGGGTTGGCAGGAACGGCACCTGCAGATCCGGCGCAATGCGAATCGACCAGTTGAAGCTGTAGGCATCGCCGGTTTCGCGGCGGTACTCTTTCACCTGCGGCATGGCTTTCTTCATCAGACGTGCCACTTCCGCAGCATCATCAATGATGATTTTGTAATGCCGGCGCGCAGCTTCACCCAGCGTATTAACGATGAAATCATCCAGCACGCGGAAGTAATCGGCGCTCTCTTTCGGCCCGGTGAGGATCAGCGGCAGCACCTGATCGCTGTTCTGCGGATTCATCAGAATGCCCAGCAGATACAACAGCTCTTCTGCCGTGCCCACGCCGCCCGGGAAGATCACGATGCCGTGCGCGATGCGCACAAAGGCTTCCAGACGCTTTTCGATATCCGGCATGATGATCAGTTCATTCACCAGCGGGTTAGGTGGCTCCGCAGCGATGATCGACGGTTCAGTCAGGCCGATAAACCGGCTGTCGTGATAGCGCTGCTGTGCATGGCCTACCGCCGCCCCTTTCATTGGCGCTTCCATCACGCCCGGACCACAGCCGGTACAGATATTCAGTTCGCGCAGGCCCATCTGGGTCCCGACATTGCGGCAATACTGATATTCGACCGCGTTAATGGAGTGACCGCCCCAGCACACCACGGTGTTGGGATATTCGCCCACGTGCAGCGCGCGCGCGTTGCGCAGAATAGAAAACACCTGATTGGTGATGTGCGCGGAGTCGGTGACGTCCTGATTTTGTAAACGATCCGCCGCTGAGAGCTGACCGTTAACAAACAGAATATCGCGCAGTACGGCAAACAGGTTCGCCTGCAGCGAACGGATAATCCGGCCGTCAACAAACGCCTCTTCCGGCGGGTTGATCAGCTCCAGTTTCACGCCGCGCTCGCGGCGCAGCACGTTGATGTCAAAGTTTTCGAAGCGGGAAAGCAGTTCGTGGCTACTGTCGGTCTGGCTGCCGGAGTTGAGTACCGCCAGCGAGCAGTTGCGAAACAGCTGGTAGAGATCGCTGCTGGCAGTACGCTTCAGCATGTCGACTTCCAGCTGGGAGAGCAGATCCATTGAGCCAAGCGGGCTGATATGTGTAATCAAGAGAACTCCTTTACACGCAAATGCGTGACTGATGACGCTGCGCTTAACCCGTTGAGCGCAGTGACGAAAATCCTTCGGTAAGCACGCTGTCGCCCTCGCGCCTGTACCAGAGTACCGTTGTCGGCCGCGAATGCTCAAGTGGAACCGCGCATCCGTGCGGCGGCCTGCGAGACATCTCGCAATCTGCTACTGGCGCACCAGGCGGGAGTAGCCCGGCATGAAGGGGACATTGCTGCGCCACGGATTGATATCCAGCCCGCCGCGCCGCGTGTAGCGCGCGTAGACGGTTAATGCTGCTGGCTGACAAAAGCGCTGAATATCGTTAAAAATACGCTCGACGCACTGCTCGTGAAACTCATTGTGCTGGCGGAACGAAATCAGATAGCGCAGCAGCGCTTCGCGATCGATACGCGGGCCCTGATAGCGAATCATCACCGAGCCCCAGTCCGGCTGATTGGTGATCAGACAGTTCGATTTCAGCAGATGACTGACCAGCGTCTCTTCAACCACTTCGCTGCCCGTTGCGCTGGCGAGGTAATCGGCGTTAAAGCCGTAATCGCTGATGGTGATATCCTGCTCGTCGATGACATCGCCAGCGAAGTGCCCGATCGGCTGACCTTCCACTTCGCTCAGGCGAAACAGCGCCACGCTGACCTGGCCGTTAGCGCAGGCGCTGAGATCGCGCTCCAGCGTTTGCCGCACGGCGCCCCAGTCGGCGAAAATCGTCTGGTTAAAGCTGTTAAGATAGAGTTTGAAGCTTTTGGACTCGATCAGATTCACGCTGTCGGCGCTTAGCACCACTTCGCCGACCGCGACCTGCGGCACGCCTTTGCTGTTAAGCCAGGAGAGTTCATACAGCGTCCAGATATCTGCGCCGTGGAACGGCAGGTTATCGGGATAAAGCCCGAGCGGCTCGCGATTCAGGCTGCGCGGCACCGCCTGCAGCAGCGTGTTATCGTAGCGATCAATATACGCGGTGGGCTTACCCAAAGTCAGGCCGCTCAGCGCCGTATCCCGGTTTTCAGAAGACATAACGGTTACCACTAAAATCCATCAAAGAGAGTCAGTGTAACCGATCACCAGCGAGAAGATGAATGATGCAGCAAACCGCAGAGGCCCTGCGCGATTTTACCGCCCGTTATGTAGCGCACTGGCAGCAGCAGCACGGCCATTTTCCCGCCAGCGCAGAGCTGTACGGCGAGCCGTCGCCCTGCATCATCAGTGAACTGGATGAGCGCGTTCTGTGGCAGCCGCAGGACTTTACCCTGCCAGCCTCGCTGGCAGCCGTTGAGCGCGCACTGGATATTCAGCTGCAGCCGGACCTCACCACGTTCTATACCACACAATTTGCCGGCGACATGCACGCGCAGTTTGCACAGCAGTCGCTGACGCTGCTGCAGGTGTGGAGCGAGGACGATTTTACCCGCCTGCAGGAGAACCTGATTGGTCATCTGGTGATGAAGCGCCGTCTGAAACAGAGCCCCACGCTGTTTATCGCCACGACAGATTCGGAGCAGGATGTTATCGCGGTGTGTAATCTGACCGGCGAGGTGATTGTGGAGCAGCCGGGTACGAAGAAGCGGCAGAAACTGGCGGTGGATATTCAGACATTTCTTAATGCTTTACAACCGGTTAGTTCCTGAGTTGCAGACTTTTCTCGCAGCCCATGTAAGAGATCTCTCACAACTGTTGTGCGAGATCGCCAGAACATTACGCAGACTTCCGGAAGTCCGCAATGTAAAAATATTGTGAATCATGCAGTTATGGCATCAATCCGAAAATACAGACATGGCTTAATCGTTTAACGGCGCTTACTGACTTGTTATTGCGATGGTTTCTGCCAGAATAGTCACCACTGGCAGGAAGCCACGGATTGAGAGACGTTCAGGAGAATGTCAGCCAGGCGGCAGGAACGTAACGGAGTTTACGTCACAGGGAAGGCTTCAGGATGAAGCAGGACACTCCGGAGTGAGTAAAGGACACCTCCAGGATGGAGAATGAGAGCCACGCGGGATGTGGCGGGCCAGGATGCTAAGGACCAATGTCACGATGACAGGCGACGGAAAGCGCAGGAACAGTTGTCATGGATGAGCAGGGAGCACAGCGGTGGCGGGAATGCTGCAAACGAACCGGGAGCACTGTAATCACAGTGCTCCCTTTTTTTATGCCGTTTTTGCGCGCGCACCCACTAATGATATGCTTGCCGCCCCTTTTTGACGCGGAGGTAGCGTATGTCGACGCACCTGATTATTCAGCGGCTGCAGCAGGTCGAAGCGGTGATGCGCGAACACGGCCACTGGCAGACGCACGCCCCGGCGGCGGAAGCCTTTAATAGCACGCAACCTTTCTGTCTCGATACCCTGCAGCCGCTCGAATGGCTGCAGTGGGTCCTGCTGCCGCGCATGCAGGCGCTGCTTGACGCCGGCGCCGCGCTGCCGCAAAACTTCGCCGTTACGCCTTATTATGAGATGGCCCTGCCGCCCACCACGCCGGGCCATGCAGCGCTGCTGCTGACGCTCAGCCAGCTTGATGCGCTGTTTGCGCCGCCGGACGCCTGATGCTGGAGATCATTTATCAGGATGCATGGCTGGTTGCGGTGAATAAACCGGCGGGCTGGCTGGTGCACCGCAGCTGGCTCGATCGCAAAGAGAAAGTGGTGGTGATGCAGACGGTGCGCGATCAGATTGGTCAGCACGTATTTACCGCGCATCGCCTCGATCGTCCCACGTCTGGCGTGCTGCTGATGGGGCTCTCCAGCGAAATCGGGCGGCTGCTGGCGCAGCAGTTTGAACAGCATCAGATACAGAAGACCTATCACGCAGTGGTGCGCGGCTGGCTGGACGGTAGCGCAACGCTGGATTATCCGCTGGTGGAAGAGCTGGATAAAATTGCGGACAAGTTTGTCACGGAACCGCGCGCGCCGCAGCCGGCGGTCACCGATTATCGCGCGCTGGCGCAGGCGGAACTGCCGGTGGCTATCGGCAAGTACCCCAGTGCACGTTATACGCTGGTTGAGCTGTCGCCGCACACCGGGCGCAAGCATCAGCTGCGACGCCATATGGCGCACCTGCGTCATCCGATTATTGGTGACAGCTCGCACGGCGATCTGCGGCAGAACCGCGGTGCCGCAGCCCACTTTGGCATGGATCGACTGATGCTGCACGCCAGTGCGCTGACGCTAACGCATCCGGTGACCGGCAAACCGCTGGTGATTCGCGCCGGGCTGGATCGCGTCTGGCAGCAGATGCTGCAATCGTTTGGCTGGCAGCAGCAACTGCCCGAGGTGCCGAGGGTTGAGTTTGCCGCTGAGGCAGTCCAGGATAAGCCGACAGAATAAAGGAGCGGCAAAATGGCAAAGATTGGCATTTTTACAGGTACGGTGTACGGCAACGCGCTGCTGGTTGCCGAAGAGGCGCAGCCGGTGCTGGAAGCGCAGGGGCATGAGGTGAAGGTGTTTGAAGATCCGTCACTGGCCGACTGGCAGGCTTACAGCAAAGAGGTCGCGTTAATTGTTACCTCGACCACCGGGCAGGGCGATTTTCCGGACAATATCGCGCGACTGTATGTGCAGGTGCGCGATGAGCTGGGCTATCAGCCTGAGCTACGCTATGGCGTGATTGCTTTAGGCGACAGCAGTTACGACCACTTCTGTGGGGCCGGTAAGACCTTTGATGCCACGCTGCAGGAGCAGCAGGCGCAGCGTATTGGCGAGGTGCTGCTGGTGGATGCGACGGAAAATCCGGAGCCCGAGTCAGTGACCACGCCGTGGGTGGAGAGCTGGGGTAAGCTGTTGTAGTTTGGCTTGGTTCACGCCCTCACCCTAACCCTCTCCCGCAGGCGGGAGAGGGAACAGCCTGTGCGCGCGGGGGCTGCAGGGATTAACCTTAACGGTTCACCCGAACCGCTTCCTCTTCCGCCAGGTGTGCACACATCACGTCACCGGTGCCGGATTGAATACCGCCAGCTGATTACGGATTCCCCAGCGATCTGACCACGTCTGTTTACGTCCGCTGGCGATATCCAGAATCAGCTCAAACAGCCGCCAGCCGACCTGTTCAATACTCTCTTCGCCCGTCGCGATGGTGCCGGCATTGATGTCCATCAGGTCATGCCAGCGGTTCGCCAGCGCGCTGCGCGTCGCCATTTTGATCACCGGAATTGCCGCCAGGCCGTAGGGCGTGCCGCGCCCGGTGGTGAACACCTGTAGCGTAATGCCGGAAGCCATCTGCTGGGTGCCACAGACAAAATCGCTGGCCGGCGTGGCGGCGTAAATCAACCCGCGCTGCGTCGGGCGCTGTCCGGGTGACAGCACTTCGACAATCGGGCTGCGGCCGGATTTAGCAATTGAGCCCAGCGCTTTTTCTACCACATTGGCCAGGCCACCTTTTTTATTGCCCGGCGACGGATTCGCGCTGCGGTCGGTTTGCCCCTGGCTCAGATAATCGTCGTACCACGCCATCTCCTCCAGCAGCCGTTTGCCCACCGCTTCGTTTACCACACGCGGCGTCAGCAGATGGATCGCATCGCGTACCTCGGTCACTTCCGAGAACATCACCGTCGCACCACAGCGCACCAGCAGATCCGAGGCAAAGCCAACCGCCGGATTGGCCGTCACGCCGGAAAACGCATCGCTGCCGCCGCACTGGGTGCCGACCACCAGCGCTGACGCCGGGCAGGTTTCGCGCTGACGCTGGTTGAGTTTTTTCAGATGGCGCTCGGCCACCTGCAGAATTTCATCGACCATCGCGCCAAAGCCCACGTGACGCTCATCCTGCAGGCGCACGATATCGCGCTCATCCAGCGAAATGGCCTGTACGTCCGGTGTGCCGGTCAGCAGGCGCTCCGGCTGTAATTTCTCGCAGCCGAGGCTCACCACCATCACTTCGCCGCCAAAATTAGGATTCAGCGCAAGGTTGTGAATGGTACGAATCGGCACCACCGCCGCCGGTGCGTTGATCGCCACGCCGCAGCCATATAAATGGTTGAGCGCCACCACCCCATCGACGTTGCTGTAGCGCGGCAGCAGATCGCGCTCAATCAGCTGCACCACGTAATCCACCACGCCCGCCACGCAGTGCACGCTGGTGGTGATGCCGAGCAGATTGCGCGTGCCGACGCTGCCGTCGGCATTGCGATAGCCTTCAAAGGTGTATCCTTCCAGCGGTGGTAGGGGCGGCGGCACGTTAGTTGCCAGCGGCAGGCTGGCCAGCGGTGGGGCGGCGGGCAGCGCCACCAGCGACTCCTCAATCCAGCTGCCGCGCGCAATCGGGCGCAGCGCTGTGCCAATCACTTCACCGTAACGCACGATGGCACCGTGGAGGGCGATATCGCTCAGCGCCACTTTGTGCCCCTGCGGCACATGCTCAGTCAGCTGCAGACCGTCATCAAAGCGGCTGCCTGCGGGCAATCCCTGATCGTTGACCACAATCGCCACGTTATCGGCGTCGTGCACTTTAATGTAGCGCGGTTTGTCTGTCAGAGGTCGGTTCATTGCTCACCTTCCTGTTCGTCGCACCGGTCATAGCGGTGCGGTTGAAATCACGTCCGTCACATCATCGTTATTTGCCAGCCTCAGTATAAGCAGGGGTATTGGCCCACGCATTGTGCAACTGACTGGCTTTGTGCCGCGATCGGCGCGCAGTTTGGTTCGTTTTACCAAACGCAAGTGAAGAGCCTCACAAAGCGTACGCTTGCTGTTCACTTTTACAGCAATCTGGCGGCTGAATGGCGGGTTCCGTGAGCCACGCCGCAGCGTTATGGGCAAATGCCAGAAAATCGTGCCGGATTGATGATTATCCTCGGGCGTTCCTCCAGTGTTTAGCGGCGATGCTGTTCCTATACTGATTGCCGTTCTTCAACGTTTGGTTATTCGTCACGACGCATCATCGTTTTGCCATAACAACAATCGCCGTGTTTAACCCAACATCATTCTGATACCCAACGCGATGTGTATGCAGTCAGAGTGAATGTAGCGTTCGCTATATTTTCAGGAGTGCATCATGAATAGTTACAGCCAGACAGCGGCAGCAGTGCAGAAGCGCACTAATGCCCGTTACTGGATTGTGGTGATGTTATTTATCGTCACCTCGTTCAACTACGGTGACCGGGCCACCATCTCGATTGCCGGTTCGGCAATGTCGAAGGAGATCGGTCTCGATTCCGTCGGCCTTGGCTACATCTTCTCCGCTTTTTCGTGGGCGTATGTTATCGGTCAGATTCCTGGCGGCTGGCTGCTGGACCGCTTTGGCTCCAAACGCGTCTATTTCTGGAGCATCTTCCTGTGGTCGCTGTTTACCCTGCTGCAGGGCTTTGTCGATATCTTTAGCGGCTTCGGCATTGTGGTGTCGCTGTTCCTGCTGCGCTTCATGGTGGGACTGGCGGAAGCGCCGTCTTTCCCGGGTAACAGCCGTATTGTTGCTGCCTGGTTCCCGGCGCAGGAGCGCGGTACCGCCGTCGCCATCTTTAACTCCGCCCAGTACTTCGCCACGGTGATTTTCGCACCGATCATGGGCTGGCTGGTGGCTGAGGTGGGCTGGGCGCACGTGTTCTGGTTCATGGGCGGGCTGGGCATCATTCTCAGCTTTATCTGGCTGAAAGTGATTCACGATCCGAACGATCATCCTGGCGTGAACAAAGCCGAACTGGAGTACATGGAGCAGGGCGGTGCGCTGATCAACATGGATGCGAAGAAAGCCGATCGCAAAGTGAGCTGGGATGAGAAGTGGTTTCAAATCAAGCAACTGCTCTCCACCCGCATGATGTGGGGGATCTATCTCGGTCAGTACTGCGTTAACGCCCTGACCTATTTCTTTATTACCTGGTTCCCGGTGTATCTGGTGCAGGCGCGCGGCATGTCGATTCTTAAAGCCGGCATGATCGCCTCGATTCCCGCCATCTGCGGCTTCCTCGGCGGCGTGCTGGGCGGCGTGATTTCAGATTACCTGATGCGTAAAACCGGCTCGCTGAACATCGCGCGTAAAACCCCGATTGTCATCGGTATGCTGCTCTCCATCAGCATGGTGATGTGTAACTACACCGAAACCGAATGGGTAGTGGTGCTGTTTATGGCGCTGGCGTTCTTTGGTAAAGGCATTGGTGCGCTGGGCTGGGCGGTGATGGCCGATACCGCACCCAAAGAGATCAGCGGCCTGAGCGGCGGGCTGTTCAATATGTTCGGTAACTTCTCTGGCATCGTCACGCCGATTGCCATTGGCTACATCATCGCCTCCAGCGGATCGTTTGAAGGCGCGCTGATTTATGTCGGCATCCATGCGTTTGTGGCGGCGTTCAGCTTCCTGGTGATAACCGGCGATATCAAACGTGTCGAACTCAAACCCCGTTCATAAGGAACCGAATATGAATACGCAAAGTTCCCCGGTGATTACCGACATGCAGGTGATCCCGGTGGCGGGTTACGACAGCATGCTGCTCAACATCGGCGGCGCGCACAGCGCCTGCTTCACCCGCAATATCGTGGTGCTGACCGACAGCGCCGGCCACACCGGCGTCGGCGAAGCGCCGGGCGGTGAAACCATTTATCAGACGCTGGTCGCGGCAATTCCGCAGGTGAAAGGGCAGCAGGTGGCGCGCATGAACCGGCTGGTGCAGCAGGTGCACAAAGGCAACCAGTCGGCGGATTTCGATACCTTCGGCAACGGCGCCTGGACGTTTGAGCTGCGGGTCAATGCGGTGGCGGCGCTGGAAGCGGCGCTGCTCGACCTGCTCGGCCAGTGCCTTGGCGTACCAGTGGCCGAGTTGCTGGGGCCGGGTCAGCAGCGCGATGAGGTCACGGTGCTGGGCTACCTGTTTTACATTGGCGATCGGCGTAAGACTGATTTGCCGTATCAGAGCGGCGACGCGGCCGGTCACGACTGGTATCACCTGCGCCATCAGGAGGCGCTGACGCCAGACGCGGTGGTGCGCTTAGCCGAAGCGGCGCAGGACAGGTACGGCTTCAAAGATTTCAAACTCAAAGGCGGCGTGCTGCCGGGCGAGCAGGAGATTGCCTCGGCGGTGGCACTGAAGCAGCGTTTCCCGGACGCGCGCATCACCGTCGATCCCAACGGCGCCTGGCATCTGGATGAAGCCATCGCGCTGTGCAAAGGCCTGCACGAGGTGCTGAGCTATGCCGAAGATCCGTGCGGTGCCGAGCAGGGATATTCCGGGCGCGAAGTCATGGCCGAGTTTCGCCGCGCCACCGGTCTGCCGGTCGCCACCAATATGATCGCCACCAACTGGCGGGAGATGAACCACGCGGTGATGCTCAACGCGGTCGATATTCCGCTGGCCGACCCGCACTTCTGGACGCTGAGCGGCGCGGTACGCGTGGCGCAGCTGTGTGATGAGTGGGGACTGACCTGGGGCTGCCACTCCAATAATCACTTCGACATTTCGCTGGCGATGTTTACCCACGTCGGCGCAGCGGCACCGGGTAAACCGACCGCCATTGATACCCACTGGATTTGGCAGGAGGGCGACCAGCGCCTGACCAAAGAGCCGCTGCAGATCCGCAACGGCAAAATTGCTGTGCCGGACAAGCCCGGCCTCGGCGTTGAACTGGACTGGGATCGCCTGCGCCAGGCTAACGCCCTGTATCAATCGCTGCCGGCAGGCGCACGTAATGACGCCACGGCAATGCAATATCTGGTTCCCGGATGGTCGTTCGACCGCAAGCGTCCGGCTTTTGGACGCCGCCATGCATAAGGAGCAGGAAATGAGTCACACCCCCAAAATTACAGCAATGCAGGTCATTCCGGTGGCCGGTTACGACAGCATGCTGCTGAATCTGAGCGGTGCCCACGCGCCGTTTTTTACCCGCAATATCGTGATTGTGAAAGATAACGCCGGCCACACGGGCGTGGGCGAGATCCCCGGCGGCGAGAAAATTCGTCAGACGCTGGAAGACGCGGCGGCGCTGGTAACCGGAAAAACCGTCGGCGAGTACAAAAATATCCTCACCCTGGTACGCACCACCTTTGCCGATCGCGATGCCAGCGGGCGCGGCAATCAGACCTTTGACCTGCGCACCACCATTCACGTGGTGACCGGCATCGAAGCGGCGCTGCTGGATCTGCTCGGCCAGCATCTGGGCGTCAACGTGGCGTCGCTGCTGGGCGAAGGACAGCAGCGTGACCGTGTCGAGATGCTCGGCTACCTGTTTTACATCGGAGATCGCCGCAAAACGTCACTGCCGTATCAGAGCCAGACCGATGATCCGTGCGACTGGTATCGTCTGCGGCATGAGGAAGCGCTGACGCCGGACGCGGTGGTGCGCCTGGCAGAAGCCGCCTATGAAAAATATGGCTTTAACGATTTCAAACTGAAAGGTGGCGTACTGCGCGGCGGTGAAGAGGCCGAAGCAGTAACCGCACTGGCGAAGCGTTTCCCGCAGGCGCGCGTGACGCTCGATCCCAACGGGGCCTGGTCGCTGAATGAGGCCATCCTGCTCGGTAAACAGCTGAAAGGCGTGCTGGCTTATGCAGAAGATCCGTGCGGCGCTGAACAGGGTTACTCCGGACGTGAAGTGATGGCCGAGTTCCGGCGCGCCACCGGTCTGCCTACCGCCACCAATATGATCGCCACCGACTGGCGCCAGATGGGCCACACGCTGTCGCTGCAGTCGGTCGATATTCCGCTGGCCGATCCGCACTTCTGGACCATGCAGGGCTCGGTGCGCGTGGCGCAGATGTGTCATGACTTCGGCCTGACCTGGGGTTCGCACTCCAACAACCATTTCGATGTTTCGCTGGCGATGTTCACCCATGTGGCCGCCGCCGCACCGGGCGCCATTACCGCCATCGACACCCACTGGATCTGGCAGGAGGGCAACCAGCGCCTGACCAAAGAGCCGTTGCAGATCAAGGGTGGCATGGTGCAGGTGCCGCAGAAGCCGGGCCTTGGCGTCGAACTGGACATGGATCAGGTGATGCAGGCCCATGCGCTGTATCAGCAGCATGGACTGGGCGCGCGCGACGATGCGCAGGCGATGCAGTTCCTCGTGCCGAACTGGACATTTGATAACAAGCGTCCGTGCCTGGTGCGCTGATTTTATTCCGCGCGCCCGCGGGCGGCGGTGCTAAATAACAGGAGTAGAGATCATGAGCAATGCCTGGCCCAACCCTTTTCGTCGTCGTTTGCTGGCAGGGGAAACCCTGATTGGCAGCTGGTGCGCCCTTGCCAATCCTCTCACCACGGAAGTGCTGGGGCTGGCGGGCTTTGACTGGCTGGTGCTGGACGGCGAACACGCGCCGAACGACATCACCACCTTTATTCCGCAGCTGATGGCGCTAAAAGGCAGCCCGAGCGCGCCGGTGGTGCGACCGCCGTGCAATGAGCCGATCATCATCAAGCGTCTGCTGGATATTGGCTTCTATAACTTCCTGATTCCGTTTGTGGAAACTGCAGAAGAGGCGGCGCGCGCGGTGGCATCGACCCGCTATCCGCCAGCCGGGATTCGCGGCGTGTCAGTTTCGCATCGCAGCAACATGTACGGCACGCTGGCGGACTACAACGCCACCATCAATGACAACATCACCGTGCTGGTGCAAATCGAAACCCAGCAGGCGGTGGACAACATTGACGCCATCGCGGCGGTGGATGGCGTAGACGGCATCTTTGTCGGCCCGGGCGATCTGTCAGCGGCGCTGGGCTATCTCGGCCAGCCGGCGCATCCGGAAGTGCTGAAAGTGATCCGTTACATCCTTGAGCGCGCCAAAGCTGCCGGTAAGCCGAGCGGGATTCTGGCGCCGGTGGAGGCTGACGCACGCCGTTATCTCGAATGGGGTGCCAGCTTTGTTGCCGTCGGCAGCGATCTCGGTGTTTTCCGCCACGCCACGCAGGCGCTGTGCGACAAATTTAAGCAGTAACTGACGAAGGGGAAAGGCAATGAAAATTGGATTTATCGGCCTCGGCATCATGGGCAAACCGATGAGTAAAAACCTGGTGAAAGCCGGTTACACCCTGGTGGTGCGCGACCACAACGCCAGCAACGAAGCCGAACTGGTGGAGCTGGGTGCCACCGTGGCGAAAACGCCGAAAGAGCTGGCCGCGCAGGTTGACGTGGTGATCACCATGGTGCCGAACTCACCGCAGGTGAAAGAGGTGTGTCTGGGCGAGAACGGCATTATCGCAGGGGCGAAGCCGGGGCTGGTGGTGATCGACATGAGCTCCATCGCGCCGCTGGCCAGCCGCGAAGTGCATGATGCGCTGGCAGAAAAAGGCATCAGAATGCTGGATGCGCCGGTGAGCGGCGGTGAGCCAAAAGCGATTGAAGGCACGCTGTCGGTGATGGTCGGCGGCGATAAAGCGCTGTTTGATCAGTGCTACGATGTTCTTAAGGCGATGGCCGGTTCGGTGGTGCACACCGGCGATATCGGCGCGGGCAACGTCACTAAACTGGCCAACCAGGTGATTGTGGCGCTCAACATTGCCGCGATGTCAGAAGCGCTGTCGCTGGCCACCAAAGCCGGCGTCAATCCGGAACTGGTTTACCAGGCGATTCGCGGCGGTCTGGCGGGCAGCACCGTGCTGGATGCCAAAGCGCCCATGGTGCTGGACCGCAACTTTAAGCCTGGCTTCCGTATCGATTTGCATATCAAGGATTTAGCTAATGCGCTTGATACCTCACACGGCATTGGCGCACATCTGCCGCTGACCGCGGCGGTGATGGAGATGATGCAGGCGCTAAAAGTCGACGGGCAGGGTACGTCCGATCATAGCGCGCTGGCTTGCTATTATGAAAAATTAGCCAAAGTTGAGATCACCCGGTAGTGCCCGCGTCCGGTGTCTGCGGATGCCGGACGCTGTACTGCCTTAGCCAGACGGATTTCCGTCACCTACCGCGCTCGGATTGCCTATGAAAATTGTCATCGCACCGGATTCATACAAAGAGAGTTTGTCCGCCCTGGAAGTGGCTACCGCGATAGAAGCGGGATTTCGCGAAATTTTCCCCGCCGCTGACTATGTCAAAATACCGGTCGCCGACGGCGGAGAAGGCACGGTTGAAGCAATGGTGGCGGCAACCCAGGGCAACATCGTCAGACTGACGGTGACCGGGCCGCTCGGCGAGCCGGTCGACGCGTTTTACGGATTATCCGGTGATGCGCGTACCGCCTTTATTGAGATGGCGGCGGCCAGCGGGCTGGAGCTGGTGCCTGCGGCACAGCGCGATCCGCTGATCACCACCTCCTACGGTACCGGTGAACTGATCAAAAACGCGCTGGATCGCGGCGTCGATCACATCATCATCGGCATCGGCGGCAGCGCCACCAACGACGGCGGCGCCGGCATGGTGCAGGCGCTCGGTGCCCGGCTGCTGGACAGCGACGGCAGCGGGATTGGCTACGGCGGCGGGGCACTGCCGCAGCTGGCGAAGATTGAGATCGCCGATCTGGATCCGCGCCTGCTGCAGTGCCGCATTGAAGTGGCGTGCGACGTGACCAATCCGCTGATTGGCGAAGAGGGGGCGTCGGCGATTTTTGGCCCGCAGAAGGGGGCCACGCCGCAGCTGGTGCAGCAGCTGGATGCCGCGCTCGGCCATTACGCCGCGATTATTCAGCGCGACCTGGATATTGATGTGCTGCACATCGCCGGCGGTGGCGCAGCCGGCGGCATGGGCGCGGCGCTGCATGCGTTTTGCCACGCGGAACTGCGGCGCGGCATTGAGATTGTCACCGAAGCGCTGGGGCTGGCGCAGCAGGTGCAGGATGCCGATCTGGTGATTACCGGTGAAGGGCGCATCGACAGTCAGTCAGTTAACGGCAAAGTGCCGGTTGGCGTGGCGCAGGTGGCGAAGCAGTTCAATAAGCCGGTGATCGGCATTGCGGGCAGCCTGACGGCGGATGTCGGTGTGGTGCATCAGCACGGGATCGACGCGGTGTACAGCGTGCTGTCGGGTATCTGTTCGCTGGAAGAGGCGCTGGCCAATGCCGCGCAGAATGTCCGCCTGACGGCAAGGAACGTCGCTGCCACGATCAAGGTGGGGCAGGGTTTGTAAGGGGAGGCGGTGCGGTTTTCCCCTCACCCCAGCCCTCTCCCGCAGGCGGGAGAGGGGGCTGATGGTGCACGGATTTGGATTTCGCGCTGTTCCTCTGGATCGCACCGGACGGTTCCCTCTCCCGCCGGGAGAGGGTTAGGGTGAGGGCCCAGCGCACAACCCAGAACGCACAACCCTCACTACGCCACGCCCAGCACCTGACGCGCTTCGCGCGCTACATTCGCCATCTCGTCGCTCAGCTCCAGCAGCTCTGGTTCCAGCGCTGCGATATCGCTCTCCTGATGCAGACTCTTCTCCAGCTGCTGACACAGCTGTTTCAGCCGCGGCACGCCGCTGTAGCTGGCGCTGCCGTGCAGCTTGTGGATAATCTCGCGCAGCCCATCGAGGTCATTCTGCGCCATACATTGCGCCACGCGCTGCTCCACTTCCGGCAGAAAATCCAGCAGCATCTGCAGCAGATCGCGCGCCAGCTCGGCTTTATTCGCCGCCTGGCGCAGCGCCAGCGCCCAGTCGAGTGAGGGCGCGATCGCTGGTTGTCGCACCGCGCTCGCCACGCTGCCCGGCGCATAGCGCTGCAGCAGCTGCTTCAGCTTGTCCTCATCAATCGGCTTGGCGAGATAGTCATTCATGCCGGCGGCGATCAACTGCTCACGTTCGCCATCCAGCGCATGCGCCGTGACCGCGACAATCGGCGTGCTGGCGTGCTGTGGCAGGCTGCGGATGATCTCGCTGGCGCGGATGCCGTCGATGTCCGGCATCTGAATATCCATCAGGATCACGTCCAGCCGCTGCTGCCGCGCCTGGTGAATCGCCTGACTGGCGTTGTCGCACAGAATGATGTTCTGGACCTGCTCCTCCAGCAATGCGCCGATCAGCTTCAGGTTGGCCGGATTATCATCCACCGCCATCACCGTCAGCGGCTGTCTTACGCCGCGCGGGGCGGCGTCGCTATGACGCATGTTGAGATCGAGCAGCATCGGCAGCAATCGCGTCAGCGACACCGGTTTGGCAATGCAGCCGGCGATACCGCGCGCGCGCAAATCATCGGCGAACAGCATCATTTCGCTCGGCAGCGCCAGCAGCACGGAGTCGGCGTGTGCGCGCAGGCGGGCAATCAGCGCATCGGACAGCGTAGCCGGATGGGGATCGCTGACCGGCAGCCCCATCAGCAGCAGCGGGAAGTGGGCGTCGGGCAGATCGTCAAGGCTGGCAAAGTGCTGCACCTGCAAAGGCGTAATGCTCAGCATTTCCTGAACCGCTTTCGCCACCGCCGGATGGGGTTCGATATAAGCCAGCGGTGTGGCGTGCAGATCGTCGAGCATGCGTGGAATCGCCGGTGCATTAGGATTGAGATCCAGATGTACCTGTACCCAGAAGGTGGAGCCCTGATTCTGCCGGCTGTGGAAGGCGATCTCACCGCCCATTTCGTGCACCAGTTTCTGCGTAATCACCAGGCCAAGACCGGTACCGCCGTGACGGCGCGAAATACTGGCGTCCGCCTGACGAAATGCCTGGAACAGCTGCGACTGCTGCTGCTCAGAGATACCGATGCCGGTATCGTGCACCTGAATCTCCAGTTCCGCCCGCGTGATGCTGAGATGACGCAGCTCGACGCGCAGATCAATGTGGCCGCGCTCGGTGAATTTAATGGCGTTGCCAATCAGGTTGATCAGAATTTGCTGCAGACGCAGCGGATCGCCAATCACATTATCCGGCACCTGTTTCCCGAGGCACACGGTGATCTCGAGGCCTTTCTCGTGCGCGGACGGCGCCAGCAGCACCAGCGTTTCATCCAGCGTGGCGCGCAGCGGGAACGGGATCGACTCCAGCACCAGCTTACCGGCTTCCAGTTTGGAGAAATCGAGCACGTCGTTAATGATGCTGAGCAGGTTATTGGCCGAACGCTCAATGGTGCTCATGTAATCACGCTGGTTGGTGCTTAGCCCGGTTTTCAGCATCTGGCGGGTAAAGCCAATCACGCCATTGAGCGGCGTGCGCAGCTCGTGCGACATATTGGCGAGAAACTCCGACTTGATGCGTGCCGCTTCCTGGGCGCGCTTTTTCGCCAGGTCCAGCTCGACGTTCTGAATCTCCAGCTGCTCGAGCGTTTCGCGCAGATCGTAGGTTGCCTGGTCGATGTTCTGCTGCATCTCTTCATGGTAGGCAGTAAGCGACATCGCCATGGCGTTGATGCCGTTTTTCAGGATGCTCAGTTCCCCCAGCATGTAGCCATCCACGCGGCTGTCGAGCTGGCCACGCCGGATGCGGTCCACGGTGGTAACCATGTTGCGAATCGGGCCAGTGACGTCGCGCATCAGTCGATAGGCAAACAGCATGGCGATACACAGGCAGAACAGCAGCAGCAGAGTGGCGACAAACACCTCTTTGTACTGTTCCAGCCGCACCGACTGCAGATCCAGCTCAATCGCCACATAACCCAGCGGATTGCCTGCCGGCTTGGCGTCTTCACCCGGCAGTTCGTCCACCGAATAGCGTTCAGAGATAATCGGCGTGCGCAGCACCATCAGGTTGCCGTGTCGCTCCACCGACACGCCATCCGCCAGCGTGGAAATATCGGCTTTTTGCAGCAGCGCGAGGTTCTGGTTGTTATTGGAGCTGACGTAGATGTGATTGTTGTTGTCGAAAACCGTAATGGCACGGACAATATCGGAATGACGGCGATGCAGCAGGCTGACCAGCTCGCGAATCGCATCACGATTATGCCACGTCATGCCGTACTCGCTCGACACCGCCAGCGGTTCGATAATGTTAGCGCCGGCATCGCGCACCTGGTGCTGCAGTTCGTTGTAGCGGTGCACCACGAAGAAGGTACTGAGCAGCAGGCCAATCATCAGCGTCGGCGCCAGTATCAGAATCATCATTCGCGCCCGCAGGCTGTATTTGGTCATAATTGTGGCCTGGCGACTCCTGGCATTTTATCCCTGTGCAAAAACCGCATACGGCTGCACACCTAATGAAAACTGAGAATTCACAATACTATGGCGCAATTTTACTCCGCAAAACAGCGCGTGACGACGAAGCAACGTCTCAGCGTCACCATTGACGAGCTTGATCCCTTTGGTCAGGGCGTGGCGCGCCATAACGGTAAAACGCTGTTTGTCAGCGGCGCGCTGCCCGGCGAACAGGCCGAGGTGATCCTGACCGAAGATAAGCGTCAGTTTGCGCGCGGCAAAGCCAAAAAGATTACACAACCGAGCCCGCAGCGCCAGCAACCGCGCTGCATCCATTTCGGCGTGTGCGGCGGCTGCCAGCAGCAGCACGTGTCCGTGGCGCTGCAGCAGGAGAGCAAAGCGCGGGCGCTGGGCCGCATGCTGAGTCAGGAAGCGGCGCTGCCGGTGCAGGTGGATGAGATCATCAGCGCTGCGCCCTGGGGCTATCGCCGGCGCGCGCGTCTCGGTTTGCAGTGGCTGCCGAAGCAGCAGCGCCTGCAGATGGGCTTCCGTCAGGCGGCCAGTAACGATCTGATTGATGTGACGCAATGCCCCGTTTTGGTGCCCGAGCTTGAGGCGCTGCTGCAGCCGCTGCACCACTGTCTCAGCAACCTGCACGCAGTGAAACGGCTGGGGCATGTGGAACTGGTGCTGGCGGATAACGCTCCGCTAATGGTGCTGCGCCATCTTGATGCGCTCTCCGCTGCGGACCGGACAAAACTGGAACGTTTTTCGCATGAGCACCGGCTGATGATCTGGCTGGCGGACGGCAGTGACGCGCTGCAGGCGCTCGGTGCTGAGCAGCCTTACTATCGCTCGTTTGATTTGCAGCTAACCTTTAGCCCGCAGGATTTCATTCAGGTCAACGATGGCGTGAATCAGCAGATGGTGGCACAGGCGATTGCCTGGCTGGATCTGCAGCCGGACGATCGGGTGCTGGATCTGTTCTGCGGCATGGGCAACTTCACATTGCCGCTAGGAAAGTTCGTACAAAATGCGGTGGGTGTGGAGGGCGTTGCAGCATTAGTGCGCCAGGCAGAGTATAATGCTCAGCTTAACAATCTCAGAAATGTCTGCTTCTTCCAGCACAATTTAGAGGAAGATGTCTCGCGCCAGCCCTGGGCGGCGCAGGGATTTAATAAGGTGTTACTGGATCCGGCGCGTGCCGGGGCCGCGGGCGTGATGTCGCATATCGTTAAACTTGCGCCGCAACGCGTGGTCTATGTTTCCTGTAACCCGACAACACTTGCCCGCGACAGTCAGACATTACTGTCGGCGGGCTACCATCTGGAAAGGGTCGCGATGCTGGATATGTTCCCTCATACCAGCCATCTCGAATCCATGGTGCTGTTTAGCAAAACATAAGCGATGTTTAAGTCGCTGTGGCAGGAGAGGATATGGTTGCGGTTAGAAGTGCGCATTTAAATACGGCCGGGGAATTTGCCCTTGACCAGTGGATCGCCAGCTTGAGTATCAGTAATCCGCAATCCTGCGAACGACTGGCGGAAACATGGCGCTACTGTGAAGCCGAAACGCACGACCATCCTGATCAGGCTCTGCTGCTGTGGCGCGGTATTGAGATGGTGGAAATTCTCACCATGCTCAGTATGGACATCGACAGTCTGCGCGCCGCGCTGCTGTTCCCGCTGGCCAATGCGGGCGTGGTAAGCGAAGAGGATCTGGAAAAGGCCTTTGGCAAAAGCATCGTCTCGCTGGTGCACGGCGTGCGCGATATGGATGCCATCCGCCAGCTGAAAGCCATTCACAACGACTCAATGGCCTCGGAGCAGGTGGATAACGTGCGCCGCATGCTACTGGCGATGGTGGAAGATTTCCGCTGCGTGGTCATCAAGCTGGCAGAACGTATCGCCCATCTGCGCGAGATGAAAGATGCGCCGGAAGATGAGCGCGTGCTGGCGGCGAAAGAGAGCACCAACATCTACGCGCCGCTGGCCAACCGTCTCGGGATCGGCCAGCTCAAATGGGAGCTGGAAGATTACTGCTTCCGCTATCTCCATCCTGACGAATACAAACGCATCGCCAAACTGCTGCACGAACGCCGCATCGATCGTGAACAGTACATTGATAACTTCGTCGATAACCTGCGTAAAGAGATGCAAAAAGAGGGCGTGCGTGCGGAAGTTTACGGCCGTCCCAAGCATATCTACAGCATCTGGCGCAAAATGCAGAAGAAGTCGCTGGCGTTTGATGAGCTGTTCGACGTGCGCGCAGTGCGCATCGTCGCTGAACGCCTGCAGGACTGCTACGGCGCGCTCGGCACCGTCCATACGCTGTATCGTCATCTGCCTAGCGAGTTCGACGATTACGTCGCCAATCCCAAGCCAAACGGCTATCAGTCGATTCATACCGTGGTGCTGGGACCGCAGGGCAAAACGGTCGAGATTCAGATCCGTACCCGCCAGATGCACGAGGACGCTGAACTGGGCGTCGCGGCACACTGGAAGTACAAAGAAGGACCGACCGCCAGCAACGCACGCGGTGCCGCAGGGCACGAAGAGCGCATCGCCTGGCTGCGTAAACTGATTACCTGGCAGGAAGAGATGGCGGATTCCGGCGAGATGCTGGAAGAGGTGCGCAGCCAGGTATTTGATGACCGCGTTTACGTGTTTACGCCAAAGGGCGACGTGGTCGATTTGCCGGCCGGTTCCACGCCGCTCGACTTTGCCTACCACATTCACAGTGATATTGGTCATCGCTGCATCGGCGCCAAAATCGGCGGCCGTATCGTGCCCTTTACCTATCAGCTGCAGATGGGCGATCAGATTGAGGTGATCACCCAGAAGCAGCCGAACCCGAGCCGCGACTGGCTGAACCCCAACCTCGGCTATATCACCACCAGCCGCGGGCGCTCGAAGATTCATGCCTGGTTCCGTAAACAGGATCGCGACAAAAATATCGCGGCCGGCCGGCAGATTCTGGATAGCGAGCTGGGCCAGCTGGATATCAGCATGCGCGAAGCCGAGAAGCTGCTGCTGCCGCGTTATAACGTCAGCTCGCAGGATGAGCTGCTGGCGATGATTGGCGGCGGGGATATCCGTCTTAACCAGATGGTTAACTTCCTGCAGGCGAAGCTCAACAAGCCGAGCGCCGAAGAGGAAGATCGCGAGGCGCTGCGTCAGCTGACGCAGAAATCGCATCAGCCGTCGTCGGCGCGCAAAGAGAGTGGCCGCGTGGTGGTGGAGGGGGTCGGCAATCTGCTGCACCACATTGCACGCTGCTGCCAGCCGATTCCGGGCGATGATATTGTCGGGTTTATTACCCAGGGGCGCGGCATTTCGATTCACCGCGCCGACTGCGATCAGCTCAGCGAACTGATTTCGCATGCACCGGAACGCATTGTCGATGCGGTGTGGGGCGAAAGTTACTCCAGCGGTTATTCGCTGGTGGTACGCGTGACGGCCAACGATCGCAGCGGGCTGCTGCGCGACATCACCACCATTCTGGCCAATGAAAAGGTCAACGTGCTGGGCGTGTCCAGCCGCAGCGACACCAAAAAGCAGCTCGCCACCATCGATATGGATATCGAGATTTATAACCAGCAGGTGCTGGGTCGCGTGCTGGCGCGCCTTAATCAGGTGCCGGATATTATCGATGCGCGCCGCTTACATTAAGCCCTGCTGAGACCGGTGCGCAGCAATGCGCACCCAGGCAAAACCGCGTAATTACCCTGCAGGGTCGCCATTAATGGCGGCTTTTTATCTTGTTGTTCCGGGGAGTTTCATGACTGCTTTAGACCGCCTGCTCACCATCATGCAAACCCTGCGCGATCCGGTGCGCGGCTGCCCGTGGGATCGCCAGCAGACCTTTGCCTCAATCGCGCCGTATACGCTGGAAGAGACCTATGAAGTTATCGACGCCATCCAGCGCGAAGACTTTGACGATCTGCGCGGCGAACTGGGCGATCTGCTGTTTCAGGTGGTGTTCTACGCCCGCATGGCCGAGGAGCAGCAGCGTTTCAACTTCGATGACATCTGCAACGCCATCAGTGACAAACTGGAGCGTCGCCATCCGCACATCTTCGGCGAAGTCCAGGTCGATTCCACGGCTGAAGTGCTGAAAAACTGGGAGGCGATCAAGCAGCGCGAGCGTGCGGAGAAGTCGCAGCACTCGGTGCTGGACGATATCCCTAAAGCGCTGCCGGCGCTGATGCGCGCCTATAAAATCCAGAAGCGCTGTTACAGCGTAGGCTTCGACTGGGACAGCCTCGGGCCGGTGCTGGATAAAGTGCATGAAGAGATCGACGAAGTAATGCATGAAGCGCAGCAGGCGGTGGTGGACAGCGACAAGCTGGAAGAGGAGATTGGCGATCTGCTGTTCGCCACTGTCAATCTGTCACGCCATCTTGGCAGCAAAGCGGAAACCGCGCTGCAAAAGGCCAACGACAAGTTCGAGCGCCGCTTCCGTCAGGTAGAGAATATTATTCAGGCCCAGGGGCTGAGCATGGAACAGGCTACGCTGGCGCAGATGGAAGCCGCCTGGCAGCAGGTCAAAGCCGGCGAATAACCTTATTCAGCCTCTCTGCGCAGCGCTGGTGATTATTCCAGCGCTGCGCATAAAATCACCGTCTGAGCTTACTCGATTCAGCCAGTCGGCAACTTTGTGACGTACGTCAACATTTCACCCGGCACTCTCCGCTATGTTACAGGCTGTAATGCGAGGAGGATGGTGTGATTCATCAATTGTGGCTGCGGACGACTTCGGGTATACTGTTTTCCCGTCCTGGTTATTCCACCGTCTTTAAACCTAAACTCTCAGGTTCAGCATGACAACGAATTATATTTTTGTGACCGGCGGGGTCGTTTCCTCTCTGGGCAAAGGCATTGCCGCAGCCTCCCTCGCAGCCATCCTTGAAGCACGTGGTCTGAATGTGACCATCATGAAACTCGATCCGTATATCAACGTCGATCCGGGTACCATGAGTCCTACGCAGCACGGTGAAGTGTTCGTCACCGATGACGGGGCCGAGACCGATCTGGATTTAGGTCACTACGAGCGCTTCATCCGTACCAAAATGTCGCGCCGCAACAACTTTACTACCGGCCGTATCTACTCAGAAGTGCTGCGCAAAGAGCGTCGCGGCGACTATCTGGGCGCGACCATTCAGGTTATCCCACACATCACCAACGCCATCAAAGAGCGCATCATTGAAGGTGGCGAAGGTCATGACGTCGTGCTGGTGGAAATCGGCGGAACCGTGGGCGATATCGAATCCCTGCCGTTCCTGGAAGCGATTCGCCAGATGGCGGTCGATGTTGGCCGTGAACACACCATGTATATGCACCTGACGCTGGTGCCTTACATGGCGGCGGCGGGTGAAGTGAAAACCAAGCCAACTCAGCACTCGGTCAAAGAGCTGCTGTCGATTGGTATTCAGCCTGACGTGCTGATTTGCCGTTCAGACCGCGCGGTGCCCGCTAACGAGCGTGCGAAGATCGCCCTGTTCTGTAACGTGCCGGAAAAAGCGGTTATCTCGCTGAAAGACGTTGATTCGATCTACAAGATCCCGGGCCTGCTGAAATCACAGGGTCTGGATGATTACATCTGCAAGCGTTTCAACCTGAGCGCGCCGGAAGCCAATCTGGCCGAGTGGGAGCAGGTGATTTACGAAGAAGCCAATCCGGGCGGCGAAGTCACCATCGGTATGGTCGGCAAATATGTCGAACTGCCGGATGCCTATAAATCCGTGATTGAAGCGCTGAAGCACGGCGGCCTGAAAAATCGCGTCACCGTTAACATCAAGCTGATCGATTCGCAGGATGTGGAAACGCGCGGCGTCGAAATTCTGAAAGATCTTGATGCTATCCTGATTCCTGGTGGCTTCGGTTACCGCGGTGTGGAAGGAAAATTGCTGACCGCGCAATACGCGCGTGAAAACAACATTCCGTACCTCGGCATTTGCCTTGGCATGCAGATTGCGCTGATGGAATTCGCGCGCAATGTGGCCGGAATGGAAGGCGCCAACTCCACTGAATTTGTGCCAGACTGTAAGTACCCGGTGGTTGCGTTAATCACCGAATGGCGCGATGAAAACGGTAACGTTGAACAGCGTACCGAGCAGAGCGATCTGGGCGGCACCATGCGTCTGGGAAGCCAGCAGTGCCAGCTGACGCCGGAAAGTAAAGTGCGCCAGCTGTACGGCTCTGACGTCATTACTGAGCGTCACCGCCACCGTTACGAAGTAAACAATCTGCTGCTGAAGCAGATTGAAGCGGCGGGTCTGCACATTGCAGGCCGTTCCGGCGACGATCAACTGGTGGAGATCATTGAGATCCCGAATCATCCATGGTTTGTAGCCTGCCAGTTCCACCCGGAATTCACGTCGACCCCGCGTGATGGTCATCCGCTGTTCGCTGGCTTTGTGAAAGCCGCGCAGGAGCACCAGAAGCGTTTAGCGAAGTAAGAGTTTAACGAACAGCGCGCGAACTTTTCGCGCGTTGTTTGTCTTAGGATTGACTAACTTGTACTGAGGAAAATCGAATGTCCAAAATCGTTAAAGTCATCGGTCGCGAAATCATCGACTCCCGTGGCAACCCGACTGTAGAAGCAGAAGTGCATCTGGAAGGCGGTTTCGTTGGTCTGGCTGCTGCGCCATCAGGTGCATCAACTGGTTCACGCGAAGCACTGGAGCTGCGTGACGGTGATAAGTCTCGTTTCCTGGGCAAAGGCGTAACCAAAGCGGTTGCTGCGGTTAACGGCCCAATCGCTGACGCGGTAAAAGGCAAAGATGCCAAAGACCAGGCGAACATCGATAAGATCATGATCGAGCTGGACGGTACTGACAACAAATCCAACTTCGGTGCAAACGCCATTCTGGCGGTTTCTCTGGCAGCAGCGAAAGCAGCAGCAGCCTCTAAAGGCCTGCCACTGTACGCACACATTGCAGAACTGAACGGCACCCCGGGCAAATACTCTATGCCACTGCCAATGATGAACATCATCAACGGTGGTGAGCACGCGGATAACAACGTTGATATCCAGGAGTTCATGATTCAGCCGGTTGGCGCGAAAACCGTGAAAGAAGCCATCCGTATGGGTTCTGAAGTGTTCCATCACCTGGCTAAAGTCCTGAAAGCCAAAGGCATGAACACCGCGGTGGGTGACGAAGGTGGCTACGCGCCAAACCTGGGTTCAAACGCCGAAGCGCTGGCCGTTATCGCCGAAGCTGTTAAAGCAGCAGGCTACGAGCTGGGCAAAGACATCACCCTGGCGATGGACTGCGCAGCATCTGAATTCTACAAAGACGGCAAATATGTGCTGGCTGGCGAAGGCAACAAAGCCTTCACTTCTGAAGAGTTCACCCACTTCCTGGAAGACCTGACCAAACAGTACCCAATCGTTTCTATCGAAGACGGTCTGGATGAGTCTGACTGGAACGGCTTCGCTTACCAGACCAAAGTACTGGGCGACAAAATTCAGCTGGTGGGCGACGACCTGTTCGTGACCAACACCAAAATCCTGAAAGAAGGCATCGAGAAAGGCATCGCTAACTCTATCCTGATCAAATTCAACCAGATCGGTTCTCTGACCGAAACCCTGGCTGCGATCAAGATGGCGAAAGATGCTGGCTACACCGCGGTCATCTCTCACCGCTCTGGCGAAACTGAAGATGCGACCATCGCTGACCTGGCGGTCGGTACTGCCGCTGGCCAGATCAAAACCGGTTCTATGAGCCGTTCTGACCGCGTTGCTAAGTACAACCAGCTGATTCGTATCGAAGAAGCGCTGGGTGACAAAGCGCCGTTCAACGGTCTGAAAGAAGTTAAAGGCCAGGCGTAATCGCCTGCGGATGTGGCTAAACGGCCACATCGCCTGACATCAAGCCCCGCCTCGTGCGGGGCTTTTGCTTTTTATGGCACGAAGCAGCTGTGAAGCGACGCACAAAATCTGCCATAATCTGCGCCTCGAATTTCTGACGTGAGTAAAAAATGTTCTACCCGATTAACGAAATGTTCCAGACGCTGCAGGGCGAAGGTTTTTACACCGGCGTGCCGGCCATCTTTATCCGCTTACAAGGATGTCCGGTGGGCTGTAGCTGGTGTGATACCAAACATACCTGGGAAACGCGGGCGGATCGGGAGACGTCGCTGGGGGACATTCTGGTCAAAACCGTGGAGAGCGATGCCTGGGGCAGCGCCGATGCGGCCACGCTGATTGAGAGCATTCAGCGTCAGGGCTGGACCGCCCGCCATGTGGTAATCACCGGCGGTGAGCCGGCAATTTTTGACTTACGTCCACTGACCGAAGCGCTGGAGGCGGCCGGTTTTCAGTGTCAGATTGAAACCAGCGGCACGCATGAAGTGCACTGTTCCGCTGCTACCTGGGTGACGGTGTCGCCGAAGGTGAACATGCGGGGTGGCTACGATGTGCTGCCGCAGGTGCTGCAGCGTGCCGATGAGATCAAACATCCGGTGGCGCGCGAGCGGGATGTGGAAGCGCTGGATGCGCTGCTGGCTGGCCTGCAGGATGAGAAAAAACGCATTGTGGCGCTGCAGCCCATCAGCCGTGGCGAGGCGGCGACCAGACTGTGTATCGAAACCTGCATTGCCCGCAACTGGCGGCTTTCGATGCAGACGCACAAATACCTGAACATCGCCTGATTCACCCGATGCGCACCCGGCAAAATTAACGCCATTGTGGCGGGTAAGCATCAATGCGCACCCTGTAAAACTCATTACACCGTAGGGTCGCCATTGATGGCGACCTGGCCAATGGTAGCCGATGCGCATTAATGCGCACCCAGTAAAAATCCGCACTGCACCGTAGGGTCGCCATTGATGGCGACCTTCTGACCTTTACCGCGACTGTCAGCCGCGATAGACGCAGCCTGCGGTGCAGGTCTCTTTGATCATCACTGCACTCAGCTCAGGCAGAATCGGCTTCATCTCATCCCAGATCCATTTCGCCAGCACTTCGCTGGTCGGGTTCTCCAGACCGGGAATATCGTTGAGATAATGGTGATCGAGGCGATCGTAGATCGGCCTGAACGCCGCCTTTAGTTCGGCAAAATCCATTACCCAACCGGTATGCGCATCCACTTCACCGGTAATTTCCAGTCGCACCAGAAATGAATGGCCGTGCAGACGACCGCATTTATGCCCTTCCGGCACGTGAGGTAAGCGGTGGGCCGCTTCAAACTGGAACTCTTTAAACAGCGTGGTAGACATAATGGCTCTCAGACGTAAAAACCGCTGAAGTCTACCTGAAAAGCAGATTTTTCGCACCCGCCAGCGCTGAAAAGGGCATTTCTGCTGATTTGCCGTTTATGCCGTAAATTAACTGATTGAATTATTGAGACTTTATTTACCACTTTTACTGGTTAGGCTGACCCAAAAAACCACTTAGTCATTTTGGTTATTTATTATGTCGAAGCCTTATTTAATCGTTAATATACAGGCCGGTAACCTACCCACTCTTCCGCCGCTTCCCGGTACGGATTTCTGACACTGGAATTTTTAACGCGATGACGACTCAGGCACCCCCAGCGATGCTTCCGCTATCCCCGGAGCAAATTGCGCGCTTACAGGCCGCGACCACCGATTTCAATCCAACGCAGCTGGCATGGCTTTCTGGCTACTTCTGGGGCATGGTTAATCAGGCACCGGGCACCGTTGCCGCGCCTGCGCCAGTCGCCGCTGAGGTGCCGGGCATTACGCTGATCTCCGCCTCCCAAACCGGCAATGCGCGCCGGCTGGCCGAGCAGCTGCGTGACGATTTACTGGCGGCGAAACTGAGCGTCAATCTGGTGAATGCCGGCGACTACAAATTCAAACAGATCGGTCAGGAAAAACTGCTGGTCATCGTGACCTCAACGCAGGGCGAGGGCGAACCGCCGGAAGAGGCGGTGGCGCTGCATAAATTCCTGCTGTCGAAGAAAGCGCCGAAGCTGAGTGATACCGCCTTTGCCGTGTTTGGTCTTGGCGATACCTCCTATGAATTTTTCAGTCAGGCCGGTAAAGACTTCGACCAGCGTCTGGCCGAACTGGGCGGCGAACGCCTGCTGGATCGCGTGGATGCCGATGTTGAATACAGCGAGCTGGCCAGCGCCTGGCGTCTGCAGCTCACCGATATTCTCAAAGCGCGCGTGCCGGCGGAACCGGCAGCGCAGCTGGCAGCCAGCGCGGCTGGCAGCGTCAATCTGGTGGACAGCAGTCCTTACACCAAAGAAGCGCCGCTCACCGCCAGCTTTGCTCTGAACCAGAAAATTACCGGTCGCAACTCAGATAAAGACGTGCGCCATATCGAAATCGATCTGGGTGATTCCGGTCTGCGTTACCAGCCAGGCGATGCGCTCGGCGTATGGTATGAAAACGATGCGGAACTGGTGCAGGAGCTGCTGCAGCTGGTATGGCTGAAAGGCGATGAGCAGGTCGAGGTGCGCGGAGAAACCCTGCCGCTGGCCGAGGCGCTGCAGAAACATTTCGAACTGACGGTCAACACGCCGCAGATCGTCGAGCAGTATGCGGCCCTGTCGCGCAACGAGGCGCTGCTGGCGCTGGCGGGCGACAAGCCGAAGCTGCAAAGCTTCGCGCAGAGTTTCCCGATTGTCGACATGGTGCGCCAGGCGCCCACCGAACTGAACGCCGGCCAGCTGACTGGCCTGCTGCGTCCGCTGACGCCGCGGCTTTACTCCATCGCCTCGTCGCAGGCGGAGAGCGAAACCGAAGTGCATATCACCGTCGGCGCGGTGCGTTATGAAATTGACGGCCGTCAGCGCGGCGGCGGCGCTTCTACCTGGCTGGCCGATCGCCTGGAAGAAGATGGCGAAATCCGCGTGTTCATCGAGCATAACGATAATTTCCGCCTGCCGGCCAATCCGGATGCGCCAGTGATCATGATCGGCCCGGGCACCGGCATTGCCCCGTTCCGCGCCTTCATGCAGCAGCGTGAAAACGACGGTGCCAGTGGTAAAAACTGGCTGTTCTTTGGTAATCCGCACTTCACCGAAGATTTCCTCTATCAGGTAGAGTGGCAGAAATACGTTAAAGACGGTCTGCTGACCCATATCGATCTGGCGTGGTCACGCGATCAGGCCGAAAAGATTTACGTACAGGATAAAATCCGCGCCAGAGGGGCGGAAGTGTGGCGCTGGATTGAAGAGGGCGCGCACCTGTACGTCTGCGGCGACGCCAATCGCATGGCGAAAGACGTTGAACAGGCATTACTGGATGTGGTGGTCGAACACGGCGGCATGGATCGTGAAACCGCTGACGAATTTTTAAGTGAGCTGCGCATTGAGCGCCGTTATCAGCGAGACGTTTACTAATGAGCGAAAAACATCCTGGACCGCTGGTGGTTGAAGGCAAACTTTCCGACGCCGAGCGTCTGAAAAAGCAGAGCAACTACCTGCGCGGCACCATTTTAGAAGATCTCGACAATGGCCTGACCGGCGGCTTTACCGGCGATAACTTCCTGCTGATCCGTTTTCACGGCATGTACCAGCAGGATGACCGCGACATCCGCGCCGAGCGCGCCGCGCAGAAGCTGGAACCGCGACATGCGATGATGCTGCGCTGCCGTCTGCCGGGCGGCATCATCACGCCAACGCAGTGGCTGGCGATTGATAAATTTGCCACCGACAAAACGCTGTACGGCAGCATTCGCCTGACTAACCGTCAGACATTCCAGTTTCACGGCATTCTGAAGAAGAACGTTAAGCCGACTCACCAGATGCTGCATGAAGTCGGACTGGACGCGCTGGCCACCGCTAACGACGTCAACCGTAACGTGCTGTGTACCTCGAACCCGGTGGAGTCAGAGCTGCATCAGGAAGCGTATGAGTGGGCGAAAAAGCTTTCCGAGCACCTGCTGCCGCAGACGCGCGCCTACGCCGAGATCTGGTGGGATCAGGAGAAGGTCGCCACCACCGATCAGGAGCCGATCCTCGGTGAGACCTATCTGCCACGTAAGTTTAAAACCACCGTGGTGGTGCCGCCGCATAACGATGTCGATCTGCATGCGAACGATCTGAACTTCATCGCCATTGCGGAGAACGGCAAGCTGATTGGCTTTAACCTGCTGGTCGGCGGCGGCTTGTCGATTGAGCACGGCAACAAAGCCACCTACGCGCGCACCGCCAGCGAGTTTGGCTACCTGCCAGTGGAGAAGATCCTTGATGTGGCTGCGGCGGTGGTCACCACGCAGCGCGACTGGGGTAACCGTACCGATCGTAAAAATGCCAAAACCAAATACACGCTGGAGCGCGTCGGCGTCGAGACCTTTAAAGCCGAAGTCGAGAAGCGTGCCGGCCTGACCTTCGAGCCGATTCGCCCGTACGAATTTACCACCCGTGGCGATCGCATCGGCTGGGTGAAGGGCATCGACAAGAAATGGCACCTGACGCTGTTTATCGAAAACGGTCGCCTGCTGGATTATCCGGGCCGTCCGCTGAAGCGCGGTATCGCGGAGATTGCCAAAGTGCATCAGGGCGATTTCCGCCTGACCGCCAATCAGAACCTGATTGTGGCCGGCGTACCGGAGGTGCAGAAAGCGCAGATCGAAGCCATTGCGCGTGAGCACGGCCTGATGGAAGCGGTCACGCCGCAGCGTGAAAACTCCATGGCCTGCGTGGCCTTCCCGACCTGTCCGCTGGCGATGGCTGAAGCCGAACGCTTCCTGCCGTCTTTCGTCAGCAAAGTGGAGGAGATCATGCACCGCCACGGCGTCGGCGAAGAGCACATAGTGTTACGCGTTACCGGTTGTCCGAACGGCTGCGGGCGTGCCATGCTGGCCGAACTGGGCCTGGTGGGCAAAGCGCCGGGCCGTTACAACCTGCATATTGGTGGTAATCGCATCGGCACGCGCATCCCGCGCATGTACCGCGAAAACATCACGGAAAACGAAATCCTCGCCAGCATCGATGAGCTGGTGGCGCGCTGGGCCAGCGAGCGCACGGCAGATGAAGGGTTTGGTGACTTCGTGATTCGCGCGGGCATTGTGCAGCCGGTGGTCGATCCCGCCCGTGATTTCTGGGACCCGGAGGCAGTATGACACTACCCGATCTCGCCAGCCTGAACAGCGGCAGCAAAGTCGATCGCATCATGGCGCTGGCGGAAAGCAACGTCCAGCTGGAAAAGCTCTCTGCTGAACAGCGCGTCAGCTGGGCGCTGGAGCAGCTGCCGGGCGCCTTTGTGCTGTCGTCGAGTTTTGGTATTCAGGCGGCGGTACTGTTGCACATGGTCACGCAGCAGCGCCCGGATATTCCGGTGATCCTCACCGATACCGGTTATCTCTTCCCTGAGACCTACCGCTTCATTGATGAACTGACGCAGCAGCTGAACCTGAATCTGCAGATCTTCCGCGCCGAAACCTCACCGGCGTGGCAGGAAGCGCGCTACGGCAAGCTGTGGGAGCAGGGCGTTGAAGGGATCGAGCAGTACAACCAGCTTAACAAAGTTGAACCGATGAACCGCGCGCTGCAAACGCTGGGTGCGCAGACCTGGTTTGCCGGCCTGCGCCGCGATCAGTCCGGCAGCCGTGCCAGCCTGCCGGTACTGGCCGTGCAGCGTGGCGTGTTCAAAATCCTGCCGATCATCGACTGGGATAACCGTCAGGTGCACCAGTATCTGAAGCAGCATGGGCTGAAGTACCATCCGCTGTGGGACGAAGGTTACCTCTCCGTGGGCGACACGCACACCACGCGCAAGTGGGAGCCGGGGATGGCTGAGGAAGAGACGCGCTTTTTCGGCCTCAAACGCGAATGCGGGTTACACGAAGGCTGATGGGCGCAATTGCTGCGAGTGCGCAGCGGTGCGCACCCGCAAAACCGGCAAGATCTTACAACGTCGGATTAGCCAGCTCCGTCAGCAGCGGCTGCAAAATGCGTACGCTGTCGCGCGTGCGCTGATGGATGCGCCCCGGCAGCCAGTGGTCGATGTAAGTCAGATTATCGCGCCCGGTCTGGTGGCGCACCGTACCCTCCGGAAAATGCGGTGACCGCGCGCGCTGCTGCTCTCCGGCTTTATTGCCCAGCGCCCAGTTGGCTGCGGTAACGTCCAGCAGTGGAATCCCGGCTTTATCAAACGGATTAACGCCCGGGTAATCGCGTGCGGTCAGCACGTGGCTGGCGGCCGTGATGCCGTAACGGTGCGCAATCTGCAGGGCGCGCGCGCTGGTCTGCTTGCGTACTGCCGCTGGCGTATTCATGCCGTTATTAAAGTAGAGGCGATCGCCAACGATCAGGCTATTCAGATCGATCACCAGCAGCGTATCTTTCTTCTCCTGCACGCTCATGCGCGCCAGATAATCATCCATACCGTGTAAACCGGCTTCGCCTGCGCTCAGTGCCACAAAGCGCACGCCATAGTGCAGCGGCGTTTGACTCAGCGCCTGCGCCAGCTCCAGCATTACGCCCAGCCCGGAAGCGTTATCGTCCACGCCCTGCAAACGCAGGCCGCCGAGATTATTGTCTGCCTCGTGCTGGCTGAGCGGCGTCCAGGTATCCAGATGGGTGACGATCAGAATCTCCTGCGGCACGCTGCCGGCGCGTGCGGCGATCACCGAGGTCGCCGTCACTTTATGGCGGCGCGTGATGCCCTGTTTCTCCAGCCAGTTATAGCTGGTATTAAACTGCCGGGTATTGCTCTGATAACCAAGCTGAGTGAACTGCTGCTGCAGATAATCTGCCGTCATCAGCTCGGCGGGGCTGCCGCTCATGCGGCCGGGGAAATAAGTGGCGATGTGACGCAACTGCTGTTCGGCAAAGTGGCCAGGGGCGATCGCTGCAGCCTGCGCCAAAAGAGGCAAACCGCCGGCAATCAGTGCTGCCAGCACGCTGCGGCGGAGAGTGGCAAACATAGTGGTTGTCCTTTTCTGACATCCCGTCAGGGTAAAAAAATTCTGAGTTAGTATGAAACTGTGACGCCGCCTGCACAATTTGTATCGCTCCGAAACACCAGCAATATCATTTGTTAAGCACAAATTGTTATCAGCAATCCCGGTGCGTTATTCCATTTGGTAACTACTCATGCTAATTCGTAATTTCATCTGCCAGAAGGCGGGGACGTATAGTCGCGTTAACTTATTGTAAAACTAACAAGGTTAACGTGGATTACTTGCCTCTCTTTGCCGATCTCAAAAACCGTCCGGTGCTGGTGGTCGGCGGTGGCGAAATCGCTGCGCGTAAAATTGAGCTGCTGCGGCGTGCCGGTGCGCACGTGCGTGTGGCCGCGCGCGAGCTCGGCCATGAACTGCAGGCGCTGCGCGACATTAACGCCATCGAGTGGATTGCTCAACACTTCGACGCGGCGCAGCTGGACGATGTTTTCCTCGTGATTGCCGCCACCGACGATAACGCTCTCAACGCGCAGGTATTTGATGCCGCCAATGCGCGCCACAAGCTGGTGAATGTGGTCGACGACCAGCCGAAATGCAGCTTTATCTTCCCGTCGATTGTTGACCGCTCACCGCTGGTGGTGGCGATCTCCTCCAGCGGCACCGCGCCGGTGCTGGCGCGTCTGCTGCGTGAAAAAATCGAAGCGCTGCTGCCCGCCAATCTCGGGCAGATGGCCGAAGTGGCCGGTCAGTGGCGCGACAAAGTCAAACAGCGCTACCACAAAATGTCTGACCGTCGTCGCTTCTGGGAGCGGGCTTTTAATGGCCTGTTTGCCAGCCAGATGGCGGCGGGTAACGTCAACGAGGCGCGCCGCACGCTCGATCGCGAACTGGAAAACACCTCCGATAATCAGGGTGAAATCACACTGGTCGGTGCCGGACCGGGCGACAGCGGTCTGCTGACGCTGCGCGGGCTGCAGGTGATGCAGCTGGCCGATGTGGTGCTGTATGACCATCTGGTCAGCGATGAGGTGCTGGAGCTGGTGAGACGCGATGCCGATCGTATCTGCGTCGGCAAACGCGCCGGCGCCCATTCGGTGCCACAGGAAGAGACCAATCAGCTGCTGGTGACGCTGGCGCAGCAGGGCAAGCGCGTGGTGCGCCTGAAAGGCGGCGATCCGTTTATTTTTGGCCGCGGCGGCGAAGAGCTGCAGGCGGCGCAGGCGGCGGGCATTCCGTTCCAGGTGGTGCCGGGCATCACTGCAGCCGCGGGTGCTACCGCGTATGCCGGTATTCCGTTAACCCACCGCGATTATGCCCAGAGCGTGCTGTTTATTACCGGTCACTGCCGCGCCGACGGCGACGGTATCGACTGGCCGTCGCTGGCGCGCGCGCGTCAGACGCTGGCAATTTACATGGGCACGGTGAAAGCGGCGGAAATTGCCGCCGGGCTGATCGAACACGGCCGCGCGCCGTCAACGCCAGTGGCGGTGATTGGTCGCGGCACGCGCCAGGATCAACAGGTGCTGACCGGCACCTTAGCACAACTCGAGGCGCTGGCTGCTGCCGCGCCAACGCCAGCGCTATTAGTGATTGGCGAAGTGGTGAATCTGCACGGGCAACTTGCCTGGTTCCAACATTCGGCACAGCAGGGGGCTCGCGAGTCCGCCGTTGTCAATTTGGCTTGAGGAAAAATTATGGACCAAAATCGTCTCACTCATCTGCGCCAGCTGGAGGCAGAGAGTATCCATATCATCCGCGAGGTGGCGGCCGAGTTCAGCAATCCGGTGATGATGTACTCCATCGGTAAAGACTCCTCGGTGATGCTGCATCTGGCGCGCAAAGCCTTCTATCCGGGCACGCTGCCGTTTCCGCTGCTGCACGTTGATACCGGCTGGAAATTCCGTGAAATGTACGAGTTCCGCGATCGCACCGTGAAAGCGATGGGCGCAGAGCTGCTGGTGCACCGTAACCCGGAAGGCGTGGCGATGGGTATTAACCCGTTCGTGCACGGCAGCGCCAAACACACCGACATCATGAAAACCGAGGGTCTGAAGCAGGCGCTGAACAAATACGGTTTTGATGCGGCATTCGGTGGCGCACGCCGTGACGAAGAGAAGTCGCGCGCCAAAGAGCGTATCTATTCGTTCCGCGATCGTTTCCACCGCTGGGATCCGAAAAACCAGCGTCCGGAGCTGTGGCACAACTACAATGGCCAGATCAACAAAGGCGAAAGCATTCGCGTGTTCCCGCTCTCCAACTGGACCGAGCTGGATATCTGGCAGTACATCTTCCTGGAAAACATCGAAATCGTGCCGCTGTACCTGGCAGCACCGCGCCCGGTGCTGGAGCGCGACGGCATGCTGATGATGATTGATGACGATCGTATCAACCTGCAGCCGGGTGAAGTGATTAAGCAGCGTATGGTGCGTTTCCGTACCCTCGGCTGCTGGCCACTGACCGGCGCGGTGGAATCCGAGGCGCAGACGCTGCCGGAAATCATTGAAGAGATGCTGGTCTCCACCACCAGTGAACGTCAGGGGCGCGTGATTGACCGCGACCAGGCCGGTTCGATGGAACTGAAAAAACGTCAGGGTTATTTCTAAGGAGACGCCGATGAATACCGTTATTGCCCAACAGATTGCCGAGCAGGGCGGCGTTGAAGCCTGGCTGACCGCGCAACAACACAAAAGCCTGCTGCGTTTCCTCACCTGCGGCAGCGTCGACGACGGCAAAAGTACGCTGATTGGCCGTCTGCTGCACGATACGCGCCAGATTTATGAAGATCAGCTGTCGTCGCTGCACAATGACAGCAAACGCCACGGCACCCAGGGCGAGAAACTCGATCTGGCGCTGCTGGTTGATGGCCTGCAGGCCGAGCGCGAGCAGGGCATCACTATCGATGTGGCCTATCGCTATTTCTCCACCGAGAAGCGCAAGTTCATCATCGCCGACACGCCGGGGCACGAGCAGTACACGCGCAACATGGCGACCGGCGCTTCGACCTGCGATCTGGCGATCCTGCTGATCGATGCGCGCAAAGGCGTGCTGGATCAGACCCGTCGCCACAGCTTCATCGCCACGCTGCTGGGCATCAAACATCTGGTGGTGGCGATTAACAAGATGGATCTGGTGGCGTACAGCCAGGAGACCTTCGAGCAGATCAAACAGGATTACCTCGATTTTGCCGCGCAGCTGCCGGACGATCTTGATATCCGCTTTGTGCCGATGTCGGCGCTGGAAGGCGATAACGTCGCCACCCCGAGCGTAACCATGCCGTGGTACAGCGGCCCGACGCTGCTCGACGTGCTGGAGACGGTAGAGCTGAAGCGCGTGGTCGACACGCAGCCGATGCGCTTCCCGGTGCAGTATGTTAACCGGCCGAACCTCGACTTCCGTGGCTATGCCGGTACGCTGGCGTCAGGTACGGTCAGCGTCGGCCAGCGGGTGAAAGTGCTGCCGTCCGGTGTGGAATCCAGCGTTGCGCGTATCGTCACCTTTGATGGCGACCTGCAGCAGGCGGCCGCCGGTGAGGCGATTACCCTGGTGCTGAACGATGAGATCGACATCAGCCGTGGCGATCTGCTGGTGGATGCCGCAGCCGATTTGCAGGCGGTGCAGTCCGCGACCGTCGACGTGGTGTGGATGGCGGAACAGCCGCTGCAGCCGGGACAAAGCTATGAAGTGAAAATTGCCGGCAAGAAAGCGCGTGGCCGCGTCGAAAAGATTCTCCATCAGGTGGAGATCAATACGCTGGAAAAACGCGCGGTCGACAGCCTGCCGCTCAACGGCATCGGTCTGGTAGAGGTGACGTTTGATGAACCGATGGTGCTGGATGCTTACCAGCAGAACCCGGTGACCGGCGGCATGATCTTTATCGATCGCCTGAGCAACGTGACCGTCGGTGCCGGCATGATCCATCAGCCGCTGAGCGCCGCGCGCAGTCAGGCTGGCCAGTACAGTGATTTCGAGCTGGAGCTGAACGCGCTGGTGCGCCGTCACTTCCCGCACTGGAACGCGCGCGACCTGCTGGGCGGTCAGTAATGGCGCAGCACGACGAAAACGTGGTGTGGCATGACCATCCGGTCACGCGCGCTGAACGCGAACAGCAGCACGGCCATCGTGGCGTGGTGCTGTGGTTTACCGGGCTCTCTGGCTCGGGTAAATCCACCGTGGCCGGTGCGCTGGAGCAGGCGCTGCACCGGCTGGGCGTCAGCACCTATCTGCTGGACGGCGACAATGTGCGTCACGGCCTGTGCCGCGATCTCGGTTTCAGCGATGAAGACCGCAAAGAGAATATCCGGCGCGTGGGTGAAGTGGCGAAACTGATGGTGGATGCCGGACTGGTGGTGCTGACGGCGTTCATCTCGCCGCACCGTGCCGAGCGCCAGATGGTGCGCGATCTGCTCGGTGACGGGCAGTTTATCGAGGTGTTCGTCGATACGCCGCTGGCGGTGTGCGAAGCGCGCGATCCGAAAGGCTTGTATAAAAAAGCCCGTGCCGGCGAGCTGCGTAACTTCACCGGTATCGACAGCGTTTACGAGGCGCCAGACGCGCCGGAAATCCAGCTGGATGGTGAACAATTGGTTACAAAACTGACCGGCCAATTGTTAGACCTGCTGCGCCACCACGATATCATCAGATCCTGAACCGACAGCGGCAAATCTCACGGTTTGCCGCGCTTTAGCGTCAACAGGATCTCTATGCAGAACGTTACCCCCATGCTGGCACGCAAAGATGAACGCACCCCGGATGAGCCACGCTCATCGCTGCCGGGCGGCGTGATCGGCTTTCTCTCGTACTGGTGTGCGCTGGGCATCCCGTTTCTGCTGTACGGCTCTAACACGCTGTTTTTCTTTCTCTACACCTGGCCTTTTTTCCTCGCGCTGCTGCCGGTTTCGGTGCTGATTGGCATCGTGCTCAGCCTGATGCTGCGTGGCCGGCTGTGGTGGAGCGGCCTGATTACCGCCCTGGTGGTGGTGTGCCTGTTCTGGCTGCTGTTCTCCTTTCTCTCCGGCTGGTAATCCGGCGCTGATGTGCAAACGCATCGGCAGGTTACAAAACTTTACCCGCCGTCCGGTGCTTTCCCCGTCATTATTTGTCCAGACAAATCTGCTTGCGCGCCATTTTCGCTGCCGCAGTGGAGTCCGGCGTCAAGTTATGGGATGATTGAGCCGTTTTTCAGGGGGCGGGGATGGGAAAACTGACGTTACTGCTGCTCGTGCTGCTGGGATGGTTGCAATACTCCCTGTGGCTGGGCAAGAACGGTATCCATGATTATACGCGCGTCAGCGAAGACGTGGCGTCACAACAGGCGAATAACGCCAAACTCAAAGCGCGTAACGATCAGCTGTTTGCCGAAATTGACGATCTCAATGGCGGTTCAGAGGCGATTGAGGAACGCGCACGCAGCGAGCTGGGCATGATCAGGCCTGGCGAGACTTTCTATCGTCTGGTGCCAGACCAAAACAAACGTAATGCGCAACAAGCGGCGCAGAATCAACAACGATAAACCATGAATCAGCTCTCTTCCTCTGCGGATGTGATTGCCGTGGTGCCGGCTGCCGGTATCGGCAGCCGCATGCAGGCCGCCTGTCCGAAGCAGTATCTCACCATCGGTCCGTTAACCCTGCTCGAGCACAGCGTGGCGCGCCTGCTGACGCATCCGGCGGTAAAGCAGGTGGTGGTGCCAGTCAGCCCGGATGACGGCTGGTTCGATAGCCTGCCGCTGGCGCAGGATGCCCGCGTGCTGCGCGTCACCGGCGGCGAAACCCGCGCCGAGTCGGTGCTGGCCGGATTACAAACCATCCGCCACAGCGCCTGGGTGCTGGTGCACGACGCGGCGCGTCCGTGTCTGCATCCCGATGATTTAGCGCGTCTGCTGGCGGTGCGTGAGCACAGCAAAGTCGGCGCGATTCTGGCGGCACCGGTGCGCGACACCATGAAGCGCGCGGAGCCCGGCAAAGGTGCCATTGCGCATACCGTTGAACGCGATGACTTATGGCATGCGCTGACGCCGCAGTTTTTCCCGCATGCGCTGCTGACCGCCTGCCTGACGCGCGCGCTCAATGAAGGCGCGACCATCACCGATGAAGCCTCGGCGCTGGAGTACTGCGGCTATCATCCTGAGCTGGTCAGCGGACGCAGCGACAATATTAAGGTAACGCGGCCGGAAGATCTGGCGCTGGCGGCCTTCTATCTCACTCAGATTCAGTTAAAGGAGCACGCATGATGCGTATCGGTCACGGTTTTGACGTGCACGCGTTTGGCGGCGAAGGTCCGCTGGTGATTGGCGGGGTGCGTATTCCCTTCGAACAGGGCTTTATTGCGCATTCCGACGGCGATGTGGCGCTGCATGCGCTGACCGACGCGCTGCTGGGCGCGGTGGCGATGGGCGACATCGGCAAACTGTTCCCGGACACCGATCCGGCATTCAAAGGCGCCGACAGCCGCGGTTTGCTGCGCGAAGCCTGGCGTCGCATCCAGCAGAAGGGCTACCGCATCGGCAACGTCGATGTCACTATCATCGCTCAGGCACCGAAAATGCTGCCGCACGTGCCGCAGATGCGCGTCAACATCGCCGAAGATCTCGGTTGCCACATGGATGATGTCAACGTCAAAGCCACCACCACCGAGAAGCTGGGCTTCACCGGTCGCGGTGAAGGCATTGCCTGCGAAGCCGTGGCGCTGCTGGTGAAGGCCGATCGGGCATGAGTGAGCTGCTCTACCTGCACGGCGTGCCCGCTGCCACCGGGATGATTAAAGCCAGTCCCGAAGATTTCGTGGTGATTGAAGATCTCGGCTATCCCTATGACGGCGAAGGCGAACAGCTGCTGGTGCGCATCCGTAAAATTGGCTGCAACACGCGTTTTGTCGCTGAGGCAATCGCCAAATTTCTCGGCGTGCATCAGCGCGATCTCAGCTATGCCGGCATGAAAGATCGCCATGCAGTCACCGAGCAGACGCTGTGCTTCCGCGTGCCGGGCACGGCGATGCCCAACCTTGCCGGCTTCCAGCTGGAAGGCGTGGAGATCCTGCAGGTGATTCGCCACAAGCGTAAACTGCGCACCGGCGCGCTGGCGGGCAATGCGTTTCGTCTGGTGGTACGTCAGGTGTCCGATCGCGCGCAGGTGGAATCGCGGCTGCAGCGAATTCAGCAGCAGGGTGTGCCCAACTACTTTGGCGAACAGCGCTTTGGCCGCGGCGGCAATAACCTGACGCAGGCGCGCCTGTGGGCAGAGGAGAAATTCCGTCCACGCGACCGCAGTATGAAAGGCATTCTGCTGTCGGCGGCGCGCAGCCAGCTGTTCAATCAGCTGACCAGCGCGCGCCTGCAGCGTGACGGTGCGCTGGATCGCGTGCAGCCCGGCGATGCGCTGCAGCTCAGCGGGCGCGGCAGCTGGTTTGTTGCCCAGACGGACGAGTTACCTGCGCTGCAGCAGCGTTTGGATAACCACGAGCTGCGCATCACCGCACCGCTGGCCGGACGCGGCGAGCTGGGCACTCAGGGCGAAACGCTGGCGTTTGAACAGCAGCAGCTGGCGGGCGTGGCCGATCTGCTGGGCCTGCTGGAGCGTGAACGCGTCGATGCGGCGCGGCGCGCCATGCTGGTGGTGCCGAAAGATCTGCAATGGAACTGGTGGGATGACGTCACGCTCGAGCTGCAGTTCTGGCTGCCGGCCGGCAGTTTTGCCACCAGCGTAGTGCGTGAGCTGCTGAGCAACGGCGCGGCGGCCCCGCTCGGCGACGAATAAGCGAACCCGGCGACGATGAGCAAAAATCTCACCATCAAGGATATTGCCGTACTCGCCGGTGTGTCGATCACTACCGTCTCGCGCGTGCTCAACAAGCATGCGTGGGTATCGGAAAAAACCCGCACGCGGGTGGAACAGGTGATCGCCGAGCATCAGTTCAGCCCCAACCTGATGGCGCGCGGCATGATATCGCGCCAGAGCTATACGCTCGCGGTGATCGTCTCTGACATCACTAACCCTTACTTCGTCACGCTGGTGGCGCAGATTCAGCAGGCCTGTCTGGCCATCGGTTATAAAATCACCCTGTACGATACCCAGTCGGCCAACCGCAGCCCTCAGCATGACGATGATGAAAGCGCGATTTTTCAGTCGATTATCGATAGCCAGATCGATGGGGTGATCGTGCTCGGCGGCCACAGCGACTATGCGCCGATTCCGGCCGGCTACCTGACGCTGCTGGAATCGCTGATGGACAAAATGGCGGTGGTGGTGGTGGGGCAGCCGCATCCTGCTGGCCGCTGGCCGTGCGTGATGCGCGACCAGCAGCACTGCGTCGGACTGGCGGTGAATCACCTGCTGGCGCGCGGCCTGCGTGATATCGCGTTTATTGGCGGTTCGCGCAAAGTGTGGGTGACGCGCGAGCGCGTCAGTCATTTCCACGCCACGCTGCAGCAGGCCGGCATTACGCCGCGCGACAGCTGGATCTGCCTGAATAACTTCTATCCTGAACACGGCTATCAGGCGATTGATACGCTGTGGCAGCAGGCAGAGCAACCGCAGGCGCTGGTGGCAATCAACGATCGCGTGGCGATGGGCGCGATCCGCGCGTTACGCGATCGCGGCATTGACGTGCCTGAGCAGGTAGCGGTCATCAGCTGTGAGCGCTTCCCCGGCAGCGAGTATTTTATCCCGCGCCTGACCAGTGTCGATCACCAGAATCCGCAGCTGGGGCAAAACATTATCACCATGATGATGGCGCAGCTGGACGGCAGCTTAAGCCCGCACGCGCGCTGCAGCGCACCGCTAAAGCCGGTATTGATCCCCGGCGAATCCGCCTGATCTTCTCCCCTTAAACGTTCCGCCTGCTTTCGTTGCGCTTTGTTAGCGCGATCGCAATTTCACGATCCTCACGTTGACTTAATATGCGCCATTAAATAAGTTGGCTCACAACCTGAAAACGTTTTCAGGTTGACGGGAAAACAGTTTAAGGAGCGGTAATGAAACCCACCATGATGACCTACATCCACCAGCAACCCGAGGTGCTGAGCCATCTGCTGGCGTGCTATCCGCAGGGATTACCGGTGCTGGGCAAGGCAAAAACTGTGCTGATTCTGGCCACCGGCTCCAGCATCAACGCCGCGCTCAGCGCCAAATATTACGTTGAGCAACTGACCGGCGTACGCATCAGCGTGCAGGAGCCGTTTCACTTTCAGCACTACGAGCAGTGGGATCCGGCGACCGATCTGGTGATCGCGATTTCACAAAGCGGCGAGAGCACTTCGACGCTGGCAGCGATCGACGCGCTGAAAAAACAGCACGGCGTGGCAACCTGGGGCATCACCAGCAAAATCACCAGTCCGCTGGCGCAGGCGGTGGATCACGCCGTAGACATCATGAACGGCGAAGAGCGCGTCGGGTATGTCACCAAAGGCTATGTCGCCACGATCCTGACGCTGATGCTGATTGGCGTGCACAGTGCGCGCCACAGCGGTCGCCTCAGCGCAGAGCAGGAGCAGCAGGCGCTGACGCAACTGCAGCAGGGCGTCGACGCGATTCCGGACATCATCGCCCGCACCGAGCGTTTCTGGCAGCGCTGGCAGGACGATCTCACTGCGGCGCCACGCTTTATCTCGATTGGCTTTGGTCCGGCGATTGGCGTGATCAAAGAGATGGAGACCAAATTCAGCGAAACGGTGCGCGTGCCGTCGCAGGGCATTGAACTGGAAGCGTTTATGCACGGCCCCTATTTCGAAATCAATCCGCAGCACCGGCTGTTCTTTATCGACGTCGAGGCGCCGGTGCGCGAACGCCTGCAGCTGCTGCGCCAGTATGAGCAGCGCGTGACGCCGCACGTCTGGAGCCTGTGTCTCGGGGAAAGTGATGATGCGCGCACGCTGGCACTCGGCGTGGAGGTCAGCGAATGGATAGCGCCGCTGCTGATGGTGATTCCGTTCCAGATCCTCGCGCATCACATCGCTGAAGCCAAAGGCAACAATCTGCCGCAGCGCATATTCACTGATTTTGGCGTGGCGATGAAGAGCAAAACCAAACCGGGTGATTACGACTAACGCCGGGCGCGAGCCATAAGGATAACAACAATGAAACTCGATTACGTGAAGCTGGCGCAGGCCATCAGGGAACAGGTCGGCGGCGACGATAATATCAGCCACATTTCACACTGCGCCACGCGGCTGCGGCTGACGATAAACGATCTGTCCAGTGTCGATATGCCGGCCATCAGTAGCCTGCCGGGCGTCATCCGCGTGGTGAACGCGTCCGGACAGCTGCAGATTGTGGTCGGGCCGCAGGTCGAACAGCTGTTTCAGGCGATGCAGCAGGGCGCAGCGCCGGTGGCCGAACCGGTGAAGCCCGGCAAAGACGAGCGCGGCGTTGCGGGCAAAATGCTGGCCACGCTCGGCGCTATCTTCACGCCCTACATTGGCGTACTGGCCGGCATCGGGGTGATCAAAGGCATCATGGTGCTGCTGCAGACGCAGGGCTGGGTGGCGGACGATGACCTGTTGTTCGCCATGTTCAACGCGCTGGCCAGCGGCGTGTTTGTCTTCCTGCCGCTGTTTATTGCCGTCACCGCAGCAGACCGTTTCGGCGCCAGCCGTTTCACCGCGCTGGCGCTGACGGCGGCGATGGTGTTTCCGCTGACCCAGCCGGATCTGCCGGCGCACTTCGCGCTGTTCGGCCTGAGCATCAGCCTGAAGATTTACGGCGGCGCGGTGATTCCGGCAATTCTGGCGGTGCTGCTGCTGAGCAAGGTTGAGCACCGACTGAAACAGTGGATCCCCGAGGTGGCAGCGCTGGTGTTTGTGCCGTGCCTGTCGCTGCTGATTTGCGGCTTTGTGGTGTTCACGGTGATTGGCCCGCTGGCAGATTACGTTGGCGTCGGCATCGCCAGCGGCTACAGCTGGCTCTATCAGCTCAGCCCGATGATCTCCGGCGCGCTGCTGGCGGGCATAGGTCAGCTGTTCGTGGTGTTTGGCGTCCACTGGGGCATCATCCCGCTGGCGCTGATCAATATTCAGGTGCAGGGCTACGACACCATCATGGCGATGTTTATGTCGGCAGTGATGGGGCAGTTCGGCGCGGTCACCGGCGCGATCTTCATCGCCCGCAGCCTGCGCGACCGGCAGATTGCAATCTCGGCGTCGCTGTCAGCGTTCTTTGGCATCACCGAACCGGCGCTGTATGGCGTCAATCTCAAGTACCGCATGCTGTTTATCTTCGGCTGCATCGGCGCGGCGCTCGGCGGTGGCATCACCGGGCTGCTGCAGGTGAAAACCTACAGTTTCCTGCCGGTGCTGAACGTGTTTGAACTCGGCCTGTTCGAAGGCCCTGAGTCGAAGATGATCTATGAAGTGGCGGCAATTGCCGTGGCTTTCCTCACCCCATTCATTCTGACGCTGATTTACGGCCGCTGGACGCTGCGCAGCGTGAATAAAACCGGCGCCTGATGCGCTGATTCGTTAACACCAAAACAGGGAAATCGCATGCGGCTGCTTCGCAGGGCCGCGTGCACCTTAAGGAAAGGTCATGAACACATTCACCAGGAGAAAAAAGGCAGCGCTGCTGCCGCTGGCCACCCTGATGCTGGGCGCGGCACCGCCGGCGCTGGCGGAAGGATTTGTTGAAGACAGCACGCTGGAGGGCACCATCTATTACTGGCAGCGCCATCGTGAGCGTAAAGATCTCGATCCGCACAGCGCGCACTATCAGCACTATCAGACCAACCTGCATCACAGCACGCTGACCGGCGCGCTCGATTATCAGTCCGGCTATCTGGCCGATACCGTAGGCATTGATGTGGCGGCCTTCGCCACCTGGGATCTGTTTGAAGGCAGCCCGGCGCATCCCAACGAGATCAGCTTCAGTCACGGGCCTTCGATGTGGGAAGACCGTGGTGTCGGCGAACGTAACGGGCTGGATCTCTACCGTGCCGCGCTGAAACTCAAAGCCGGCGACTACTGGCTGCGGGCCGGTTATATCCAGCCGAGCGGTCAGACGCTGCTTGGCACCCAATGGGGATTTCTGCCCGGCACCTACCAGGGCGTGGAAGTCGGGGCAGTCTATGACTATGGCGCTGCCGGCGCGCTGTCGCTGTCGTGGATGGGCGCCAACAAGTACAAAGCACCGTGGTATCGCAAAATGTACGAGTTTCGCGAAATCGACCGGCAAACACGCATTCCTTATCTGCACTCGCTGGGCGCGAAGTATGACTTCAAAAACGGCAACACGCTGGAGCTGGCGTGGGGGGAATCTCCGCATTATCTCGACAAATATTTCGCCAAAGCGGCACGCCAGACCACGCTGTGGGATAACCCGTTCAGCGTCAGCTGGCAGTTCTACGGCTCGCAGGATCGTACCGGCCGCCATGATGTTTACGATGAGTTTGCCTGGCAGCAGGGCCTGACGCTGGCGTACCAGTGGGATCGCTACCAGTTCCGGCTCGAGGGCAGCGCAGTACACGCACCGGGGAAACAAGGTTACTACACCGTGGCGATGACGCCGATCTATCCCAACTCCGCGGGCCGCATCGATATGTGGTGGGATTCGCGCTCTGACTTCAACGCCGACGGCGAAAAAGCGCTGTTTGCAGGCCTGATGATCGATCTCAGCGACATCGTCTGGCCGGGCGTCAGCATCGGTGGCTCGTTTGCCTGGGGCTGGGACGGTAAACCGGCGCGCGGCGGCGACTGGTCGCAGCAGCAGCGCCTGACGGAAACCGCCATCAACGGCGATCTGGTGTGGCAGGTGCAATCCGGCTGGGCCAAAGACACGGTATTTAAGCTGCATCTCACCGCCTACAACAACCATAGCGATAACCCCAGCTGGGGCGGCGGCTATGGCAACGTTTTCCAGGATGAAAAGGACGTCAAATTCATGATGATTGCCCCTTTTAGCCTGTTCAATCACTCACGACACTAAGGATGATGACCATGAGGATTCGCTTCTCCGCGCTGACCGCAGCGCTGTTACTGGCCGGGCTGGCGCACGCCGAAACCCACGTTTTAATCAATCAGGTCGGCTACGATGTTGCCGCGCCGAAAAACGCCATCGTGCAGCTGACCGGCGACTCGCGCGCTAAGCCGCCGGTGAAATTTACCCTACTGGATAATGAGACCAATAAAGCGGTGCTGAGCGGCACGCTGCAGCCGCAGGGGGACGTGCCGGGCTGGGGCGATCGCACCTTCTATCGTGCCGATTTCTCCGGCTGGCAAACGCCGGGCCGCTACGTGCTGCAAACCACCAGCAGCGACGGCGATGTGCGCTCCGGGCCGTTCATTATTGGTGCCGATCTGCTCGAGCGCTATACGCTGTCCGATGTAATTGCTTACTTCAAAAGCCAGCGCGTCACTGGCCTGTTCGATAAGGCGGACCGCAAACTGCCGCTGCCAGCGGGCACCGGCAGCGGCACGGTTGACGTCCACGGCGGCTGGTATGACGCCACCGGCGATTACGGTGTGCACCTGTCGCACCAGAATCTGACCTCTTATTTCAATCCGCAGCAGGCGCCGCTGGTGGCGTGGAGCTTACTGCGCGGTTATCAAAATCTTGGTGCGCGTGACAACCCGAACTTTGATGAGTATCGCCGGCGCATGCTCGACGAAGGGCTGTACGGTGCCGATTTCCTGGTGCGCATGAAGCGGCCGGGTGAATCCTTCTTCCAGGCGATCTCGTCGCCGGGCAAAGAGAAGCTGGCTCAGGACCGGGTGATCGCCAATCCCAACTGGCGCACGCAGATCAAAGAGAAGGAGTCAGATTCCACCATTGTTGAAGAGGAGGCGGTCGGCCCGCTGGCGTGGCAGGCCAGTTTCCGCTCTGGTGCCGGCATGTCAATTGCCGCGCTGGCGCTGGCCAGCACCATGGAGAATGACGGCAACTTCACGCGGCAGCAGTATCTGCAAACCGCAGAAGATGCCTTTGCCTTCCTGCAGAAAAATAACCTGCGCATGGTAAACGACGGTAAAGAGAACATCGTGGATGATTACACCGCGCTGCTGGCGGCTACCGAACTGTATCGTGTCTCGCAAAAAGCGGTCTATCTGGCTGCGGCGCAGCAGCGCGCGGAGAGCCTGATGGCGCGACTGACGTCGCTGGATAACTGGCATGACTACTGGCGTGCCGACGGCGAAAAACGCCCGTTCTTCCATCCGTCCGATGCCGGTCTGCCGGTGATCGCGCTGCTGGAGTACGCGCGCATCGCGCCGCAGGCGCAGCAGGCGAATATCCGCCAGACGGTAAAACGCTCGCTGAGCTTTGAACTGGCGGTGACTAAAGAGAGCAGTAACCCGTTTGGCTATGCGCGCCAGCTGATTCAGCTGAAAGACGGCGTGAAGCGCACCAGCTTCTTCTTCCCGCACGACAGCGAAGCTGCGCCGTGGTGGCAGGGCGAAAACGCGCGTATCGCCTCGCTGGCCGCCGCCGCCCGTCAGGCGATGCCGCTGTTCGCGGACGATAAAGCCTTTACGCAGCAGCTGCAGAGTTATGCCTGGGATCAGCTCAACTGGATCCTCGGTCATAATCCGTACGACGTCAGCATGCTGACCGGCAGCGGCTATCGTCACATCAGCTATCTGTTCTTCAATTCGTGGAAATACACCACGCTGCCGGGCGGTATCGTCAACGGCATCACCGGCGCGTCGAATCAGGTGGCGGACGGTATCGCCTTTGATGAAGGCTATGCGGTCACACGGAAGGATGACGACTGGCGCTGGGCGGAAGGCTGGCTGCCGCACTCGGCCTGGTATCTGTATGCGGTGAGCTTACCGGATCGTCACTGAGGTGATAAATCAGCCCGGCTTTCCGCCGGGCTTTTTACTGGGTGCCATTGCGTTTGACTGCTTATTGTTGCGACAACTGCCGACGGTTGCGTGATTTACGCCTACCACTTCCCGCGCCTCACCGCTAGAATGCAAACATCCTTGTGCCGCCAGCGCAGGACCGCTTGCGCCGCTGAAGGCGCAAAACGGGCGCGGCGGTCGGTGGACCGGTTAATGAAAAAGGTCAGAATCAGATGCGGATACGGCTCAGCAACGATGATGGAATTCAGACTCCCGGCATTGGCGTGTTCCCTGGCGTGAAGACATTACGACAGGTTGATCCTGGCGCCGGCGTGGCGCGGAAGAGGGCAGGCGACGGGCTGTACCAGGCTGAGGTGAATCCGGCATGGTAAACCGGCGCATCGAAACGCTTCTGGCCCAACTGCGCACGCAGGGTATTCACGATGAGCATTTGCTGAAAGCCATCGCTGATGTCCCGCGTGAACGCTTTATCGACGAGGCTTTTGAACATAAAGCCTGGGAGAACGTGGCGCTGCCGATTGGCAACGGCCAGACCATTTCTCAGCCTTATATGGTGGCGCGTATGACGGCGCTGCTGGAGCTGAACCCGACCTCGCGCGTGCTGGAAATTGGCACCGGTTCGGGTTATCAGACCGCCATTCTCGCGCATCTGGTTAACCACGTTTACTCGGTTGAACGCATCAAAGGGCTGCAGTGGCAGGCGAAACGCCGCCTGAAGCAGCTCGATCTGCATAACATTTCCACACGCCACGGCGACGGCTGGCAGGGCTGGGCCGCGCGGGGGCCGTTTGATGCCATTATTGTGACTGCCGCACCGCCAGAAATTCCGACTGCGCTGATAGCGCAACTGGGAGAAGGCGGCAAAATGGTGCTGCCGGTGGGTGAGGACCAGCAGGTACTTAAGCGCCTGCGTCGTCAGGGTGGTGAAATCATTGAAGAAACGATTGAGCCGGTGCGCTTTGTGCCGCTGGTTCAGGGCGATCTGGCATAAAGCCATCTTACGTATTTCTTCACAATCGTTACATGGCATGGCGCAGTTGATATTGTTACTATCCTTGTTAATCAATGCGAAAGCGCGTTTTTGACGGCACAGACAGTGAATCATGCGGTCAAGGTCGACACACAGTTTTATCCAGGATTGCCATCACGGGGGATCAATGAGCACGGGAAGCACAGTATTTCAATTACGCCGTCTGGCGGCACTTTCACTGGTCGGTTTTTGGCTGGCAGGCTGTAGCTCTGGCGACAACACACAAGCCCCCATCAGCCAGATTGGCAGCAACAGCGGCGACAGCGGTATGGCTGCTGCTCCCACCACAGGCGGCGGCATGATCGCCGCGCAGAACAGCACCGTGCCGGCGATGCCGCGTGGTGGAATGTTAAGCGGTGGTACACCATCAGCCGCGCCTGCGGGTGGAATGGTTAGTGGCAATAATAATGTGACCACCGAAAATGGTCGTATTGTGTACAATCGCAATTATGGGAATATTCCTAAAGGCAGCTACGGCGGTGAAACCTACACCGTTAAGCGAGGCGATACGCTGTTCTATATTGCCTGGATTACCGGCAATGATTTCCGCGATCTGGCACAGCGCAATAATATCGCGGCGCCCTATAGCCTGAGCGCCGGGCAGACGTTACAGGTGGGTAACGGTAACGGTCAGACCATCACCGGTGGTAACGCTATAACCGCAGCGGATGCCACGCAGGGCGGCGTTCCGGTGGCATCGAATCAGACGCAAATTAAATCCACCCCTGTTGCACAGCAACCTGTTATTACGTATTCTGATGATTCGGGTTCGACAGGCGGGAAAATGCTGCCGTCGAAAGGGGCAAATAATGTGGCAACGACCACAGCTCCGGTTACCGCACCGCCCACAGTTAGCAGCACAACTAATAGCACAACACCAGTGGGAAGCTGGCGTTGGCCAACTGATGGGAAGATCATCGATAACTTCTCCGCTGCGGAAGGCGGAAACAAAGGGATCGATATCGCCGGGTCGCGTGGACAACCTGTCGTCGCCACTGCATCAGGAAGAGTGGTATACGCAGGCAACGCGCTCCGCGGGTACGGTAATTTAATCATCATCAAACACAACGATGATTACCTGAGTGCCTACGCCCACAACGATACCATGCTGGTCCGGGAACAACAGGAAGTTAAGGCGGGGCAAAAAATCGCTACCATGGGTAGCACCGGAACCAGTTCAGTAAGATTGCACTTTGAAATTCGTTACAAGGGGAAATCCGTAAACCCGTTGCGTTATTTACCGCAGCGATAATCCGGCAGAACCTTAGGTGTTCTGCCCTTGGATCACGGGTAGGAGCCGCTTATGAGCCAGAATACGCTGAAAGTTAATGAGTTACACGATGATGCGGAATTCGAGGAGAACGGAGCTGAGGTTTTTGATGAGAAGGCTCTCGTTGAGAACGAACCTGGTGATAATGAAGTAGCTGAAGAAGAGTTGCTGTCACAGGGTGCGACGCAACGCGTTCTGGATGCGACGCAGCTTTACCTCGGCGAGATTGGTTATTCACCACTGTTAACGGCGGAAGAAGAGGTGTTCTTCGCCCGTCGCGCATTACGCGGTGACATTCCTTCTCGTCGTCGCATGATCGAAAGTAACTTACGCCTGGTGGTAAAGATTGCCCGTCGTTATAGCAATCGTGGTCTGGCGCTGCTGGATCTGATTGAAGAGGGTAATCTCGGCCTGATTCGCGCCGTAGAGAAGTTTGACCCGGAACGCGGGTTCCGCTTCTCAACCTATGCCACCTGGTGGATTCGTCAGACCATTGAACGGGCTATCATGAACCAAACCCGTACTATTCGTCTGCCGATTCACATTGTTAAAGAGCTGAACGTTTACCTGCGTACCGCGCGTGAACTGTCGCACAAGCTGGACCATGAGCCGAGTGCGGAAGAGATCGCCGAGCAGCTGGACAAGCCAGTTGATGACGTAAGCCGTATGTTGCGTCTCAACGAGCGCATTACGTCGGTTGATACGCCGTTAGGCGGTGATTCCGAGAAAGCGCTGCTGGATATCCTGGCCGATGAGAAAGACAACGGTCCGGAAGACACCACGCAGGACGATGATATGAAACAGAGCATCGTTAAGTGGTTGTTTGAACTGAATGCCAAGCAGCGTGAAGTGCTGGCACGTCGTTTCGGCCTGTTAGGCTATGAAGCGGCAACGCTGGAAGATGTGGGCCGCGAAATCGGTTTAACCCGTGAGCGTGTCCGTCAGATTCAGGTAGAAGGTCTGCGTCGTCTGCGTGAAATTCTGCAGACGCAGGGTCTGAATATCGAAGCACTGTTCCGCGAATAAGCCGTAGCTGGCAATAAAAACGGTGACCACAAGGTCACCGTTTTTTTATGCCTGTCATTCAGGCCGGCGCGCCGTGCACGCGCCGGTGGCAGGTTACATCAGGGTTTTCAGACGGTAAATCCACTCCAGCGCCTGTTTGGGCGTCAGGCTGTCAGGATCGAGCGCTTCCAGCGCCTCCACTGCCGGCGAGGTTTCCGCCACCAGCAGCGGCAGCTGTGAGCCCTCCACCGTTGAGCCGGCAGAACTGCCCGACAGCGCTTCCAGCTCTTTTAGCTTGTGGCGCGCACGCTTAATCACCTCTTTTGGCACACCGGCCAGCGCCGCCACGGCCAGGCCGTAGCTCTTGCTCGCGGCGCCATCCTGCACGCTGTGCATAAAGGCAATGGTGTCACCGTGTTCTACCGCATCAAGATGCACATTCACCACGCCTTCCATTTTCTCCGGCAGGGTCGTGAGCTCGAAGTAGTGGGTAGCAAACAGCGTCATGGCTTTGATGCGATTCGCCAGGCTTTCGGCACAGGCCCAGGCGAGCGACAGGCCATCATAAGTGGACGTCCCGCGGCCGATTTCGTCCATCAGCACCAGGCTGTTTTCGGTGGCGTTATGCAGAATGTTGGCGGTCTCGGTCATCTCGACCATAAAGGTAGAGCGACCGGAGGCGAGATCGTCGGCGGCACCGACACGGGTAAAGATACGATCAATGGGGCCGATCACCGTCTCTTCCGCCGGCACATAGCTGCCGATCCAGGCCATCAGTGCAATCAGGGCCGTCTGCCGCATGTAAGTACTCTTACCGCCCATGTTGGGGCCGGTAATGATCAGCATGCGACGCTGCATCGAAAGCGACAGCGGGTTAGCAATGAACGGCTCTTTCAGCACCTGTTCCACCACCGGATGGCGACCGGCGGTGATGCGAATCCCGGCTTTCTCCTGCAGCACCGGGCGGCAATAGTTGAGCGTCCAGGCGCGCTCGGCCAGGTTGGCCAGTACGTCCAGTTCTGCCAGCGCCGCGGCGCTCTGCTGCAGCGCTTCGAGGTGCGGCAGCAGGCGATCGAACAGCTCGTCATACAGGCTCTTTTCCAGCGCCAGCGCTTTACCTTTCGACGTAAGGACCTTGTCTTCGTACTCTTTCAGTTCGGGAATGATATAGCGCTCGGCATTTTTCAGCGTCTGGCGGCGGACGTAATGGATAGGCACCAGATGGCTCTGTCCGCGACTGACCTGGATGTAATAGCCGTGCACAGCGTTGAAGCCAACCTTCAGCGTATCCAGCCCCAGTTTTTCGCGCTCGCGAATCTCCAGGCGGTCAAGGTAATCGCTGGCGCCATCGGCCAGCGCGCGCCACTCGTCCAGCTCGGCGTTATAGCCGGGCGCGATAACACCACCGTCGCGCACCAGCACTGGCGGCGATTCAATAATGGCGCTTTCCAGCAGTTCGCGCAGTTCGCTGAAATCCCCCATCCGATCGCGCAGCGCGTTGAGATGGGGCGCGGCCACGCCCGCTAACTGGGTATTGAGTTCTGGTAATTGCTGGAAGGCATGACGCATGCGTGCCAGATCGCGCGGACGCGCGGTGCGCAGCGCCAGACGTGCCAGAATACGCTCCAGATCGCCCACCTGGCGCAGCACCGGTTGCAGTTCTTCGCTCAGCGACTGCAGTTCGGCAATTGATTCCTGGCGGCGCGTGATGGTGGCCACGTCGCGCAGCGGCATATGCAGCCAGCGCTTCAGCATGCGGCTACCCATCGGCGTGACGGTTTTATCCAGTACCGCCGCGAGCGTATTTTCGCTGCCGCCCGCCAGATTCTGGGTGATTTCCAGATTGCGCCGGGTAGCCGCATCCATAATGACGCTGTCCTGCTGGCGCTCCATACTCAGCGAGCGAATATGCGGCAGCGAGGTGCGCTGCGTATCTTTGACATACTGCAGCAGACAGCCCGCCGCGCGCAGCGCCAGATGCGCCTGCTCGACGCCAAAGCCGCTGAGATCGCGCGTGCCAAACTGCAGGTTGAGCTGCTGGCGTGCGGTGTCGATTTCGAATTCCCACAGCGGACGCCGCCGCAGTCCGCGGCGCTGATCAATCAGCGTCATGGCCTGCAAATCCTCCGGATAGAGCAACTCTGCCGGATTGGTGCGCTGCAGTTCGGCCGCCATGGTCTCGACATCGCCCGGCTCGCTAAGGCGGAAACGCCCGGAGCTGATATCCAGCGTGGCATAGCCAAAACCGCGCTGGCTCTGGAAGATGGCTGCCAGCAGGTTATCCTGGCGCTCCTGCAGTAACGCTTCATCACTGATGGTGCCGGGCGTTACGATGCGCACCACTTTACGCTCAACCGGACCTTTGCTGAGTGCCGGATCGCCAATCTGTTCACAGATCGCCACCGATTCGCCCAGCTGCACCAGCTTCGCCAGATAGCCCTCAACGGCATGATAGGGCACGCCGGCCATCGGGATCGGTTCACCGGCGGACGCACCGCGTTTGGTCAGCGAGATCTCCAGCAGCTGCGAGGCGCGTCTGGCATCGTCGTAGAACAGCTCATAGAAATCGCCCATGCGATAAAACAGCAGGATGTCAGGATGATCGGCCTTCAGGCGCAGGTATTGCTGCATCATGGGGGTGTGGCCACTGAAGTCCATTTGCTCTGCTCCTTTCATCTCATTCTCACTCAGGATTCACTCTTTTGATTTCCGCTGGCTGGACAGGGGCAGCCGGGGATGGATGGTTATCACACTGGCGGATAACGAAAGGGCAGATGTTAGCATTTTTGCGCAGCCCGCTTCATCCGCCAGCCGATGTTTCTGGCTGGCGACCATATCAAATTGCGACAGGCGGTAAAAAGCAAATTTTACGCGGCGGGGAAAACTGTGGAGCCAGCACGCAAATCCGGCGCTTAGCCGCGGCCGGGTGAGGCCGCTGCCGCGCTACAGGTGAGCGTCAGTTCGGTCAGTGCACCCCTTACCTCAGCGGCGTTTTCATTACCTGACCAGAGATAGGGCTGGTCATAACTGCAGAATCACAACGGGCGTAAATTTACGACATTGCTCTGTAAGTCGCTTCGTTGAACGATTACCATGAGCATTCGTGTTTCATCTGGCTTATGGATATCCGATGCGTTTTAAGGTTGCTCTTCTTCCGCTTATTTGTTTGCTTGCTGCCTGCAGCAGTAAGCCCGCCCCCCAGCAGCAATCCGCCGTTGTGCCTGCACCGAAAGGGGGGTTTTTACTGGAACCTTCTCACGCCATTCAGCCGATGTTTGGCGACTTTGCCGGTAATCCGGCGGCGGAACAATTTATCGATCAGATGGTGGCGAAGCACGGTTTCAACCGCGACCAGCTGCATGCGGTCATTGGTCAGGCGAAGCGACTGGATTACGTGCTGCGCCTGATGGATCAGCAGGCGCCGAGCTATACGCCGCCGAGTGGGCCGAACGGCGCGTGGATTCGCTATCGCAATAAATTTATCACCCCGGATAACGTGCAGAACGGCGTCGCCTTCTGGAATCAGTATCAGGGTGCGCTGCAGCGCGCCCAGCAGGTGTATGGCGTACCGCCGGAGATCATTGTCGGGATTATCGGGGTGGAAACACGCTGGGGTCGGGTGATGGGCAAAACCCGTCTGCTGGATGCGCTGGCGACGCTCTCGTTTAGCTATCCGCGCCGTGCCGCTTACTTCAGCAGTGAGCTGGAGACCTTCCTGCTGATGGCGCGCACCGAGCAGGACGATCCGCTGGATCTGCGCGGCTCTTTCGCCGGTGCCATGGGTTACGGCCAGTTTATGCCATCCTCCTATAAGCAGTATGCGGTCGATTTTAATGGCGACGGCCACATCAATCTGTGGGATCCGGTGGATGCCATCGGCAGCGTTGCCAACTACTTCAAAGCGCATGGCTGGCGTTCCGGTGAAAACGTCGCCGTGCCCGCCAGCGGTCAGGCACCGGCGCTGGAGAACGGTTTCAAAACCTCTTATTCAGTGAATACGCTGGCGGCCAGCGGTCTGGCACCGCAGGGTTCGCTGGACGGCAACAGCCAGGTCAGCCTGCTGCGGCTGGATCTCGGCACCAGCTATCAATACTGGTACGGTCTGCCTAATTTCTACGTGATCACTCGCTACAACCACAGCACGCACTATGCCATGGCGGTGTGGCAGTTGGGGCAGGCGGTCGCCCAGGCGCGTCAGGGCAACATGCTTTAATACTGTCCTTATAAAGTATGAGGGTATAAGATGGCGCCCGTTTTGCGGTGCCTTCTTCATCGCATACCGACCACTGAGGAATATGTATGACGACTTTACCTGCCTGCCCGGCCTGCCAGGCAGATTACACCTGGCAGGAGGGTGAAAACCTGAACTGCCCCTCCTGCGGCCATATCTGGTCCGCCAGCGCGGATGACAGCAGCGAAGGGCTGGTGGTGCGCGATGCCAACGGTAACCTGCTGGCAGATGGCGATAGCGTAACTGTAGTGAAAGATCTCAAGGTGAAAGGCAGCTCTTCCACCCTGAAAATCGGCACTAAAGTGAAAAGCATCCGTCTGGTTGAAGGTGACCACAATATCGATTGCAAAATCGACGGCTTCGGTCCGATGAAACTCAAATCTGAGTTTGTGAAAAAGAACTAATTGCAGGACGGCCATGCGCCGTCCTGTTGCTTTTCCCCGCAGGATGCGGAAGTAATGACACCCGCATCCTGCGCGCTATCACCACGCCTGAGCCTGCAGCACCTGACTCCGCTGCGCCATCCACACTTTTTCTGCAACCGCACTTTTCTCTTCGCGCCTCGCGCAGCAAAACAGGTAGTGTGTGACTCTTCCACACAGACAGGAGCGTTGCTATGCAAGACTGGAATCCCCAGCTGTATCGTCAGTTTGAATCTGAGCGTACGCGCCCGGCACAGGAGTTGCTGGCGCGTATTCCCGTCAACGAGGTGCGCTTTGCTACGGACCTGGGATGTGGCCCGGGCAACAGCACGGAACTGCTGGCGCAGGCCTGGCCGCAGGCGTACATCGCCGGCATCGACAGCTCTGAGGCGATGCTGGAACAGGCGCGGCAACGCCTGCCGGACTGTGATTTTCGTCAGGCCGATATCCGCAGCTGGCAGCCTGAGCAGCCGCAACAGGTCATTTATGCCAACGCGTCGCTGCAATGGCTGACCGACCACGAAACCTTGTTGCCGCATCTGGTAAACCAGCTGGCACCGGGCGGTGCACTTGCGGTGCAAATGCCGGATAACCTGCAGGAGCCGTCGCATCGTCTGATGCGTGAGGTGGCGGCCAGCTCACGCTGGCAGGCGCATATTTCGCCTCAGGCGGCAGAACGCAAACGCCTGCTGAGCAGCGATCGCTACTATGATTTATTAGGCGATGCAGGCTGTCAGGTCGATATCTGGCGCACCACTTACTATCATCCGATGGCGGATGCGCAGGCGATCATCAGCTGGCTGCGTGCCACCGGGCTGCGTCCGTTCCTTGCCGCGCTGGATGAGGCGCAGCAGGCTGACTTTTTACACGACTATCATCAGGCGCTGCTGCCCGCTTACCCGACGCGTAGTAATGGACAGGTTTTGCTGGCCTTTCCGCGTTTATTTATGGTGGCGGTGAAAACGCGCTGACCCTGCCGGAACGCAGTGCGCAAAATGCGACGGCGGCGGTTGAAAAGGGCTTGTCGCCGCACCATTTACTGCTAACGTGAAGCGCCACAACAGGAGAAGGCGATGAACGACGAACAACTTCAGCAGCTCAGCCGCCGTATTGGCGAACAGCTCAGGCATCGTCAGGCGACGGTGACGGCGGCGGAGTCCTGTACCGGCGGCTGGATTGCCAAGGTATTTACCGACATCAGCGGCAGTTCTGCCTGGTTTGAGCGCGGCTTCGTTACCTATAGCAATGAGGCCAAGCAGCAGATGGTTGGCGTGCAGGCGGCGACGCTGGCGCAGCATGGTGCCGTCAGTGAGCAAACGGTACGCGAAATGGTGACCGGCGCCTGTGCCGCGGCCGGCGCTGGCTACGGTATTGCGGTGAGCGGCATCGCCGGACCAGATGGCGGCACGGCTGAAAAGCCGGTCGGTACCGTCTGGTTTGCGCTGGCGGGTCCGGAGGGCCGCGTGCTGGCACAGCGCCAGCAGTTTGCCGGCGATCGCGATGCTGTCCGGCGTCAGTCGGTCAGCTGGGCGCTGCAGGCGCTGCTGGATGAATTTCTGACAAATTAAACTTGATACTGTATGACTATACAGTATAATTAGCGGCAACAGAACGAGCAGGCATACACGGTGCCCGCTCACCCGGCATGATTAGGAGTGGAAATGGCGATTGACGAGAACAAACAGAAGGCTTTAGCTGCCGCGCTGGGCCAGATTGAGAAACAATTTGGTAAAGGCTCCATCATGCGCCTGGGTGAAGACCGCTCGATGGATGTTGAAACCATCTCTACCGGCTCCCTGTCGCTGGACATCGCGCTGGGCGCGGGTGGCCTGCCAATGGGCCGTATCGTTGAGATCTACGGACCTGAGTCCTCCGGTAAAACCACGCTGACCCTGCAGGTCATTGCTGCTGCGCAGCGTAAAGGCAAAACCTGTGCCTTTATCGATGCCGAGCACGCGCTGGATCCGGTATACGCCAAGAAACTGGGCGTCGACATTGATAACCTGCTGTGTTCGCAGCCGGATACCGGTGAGCAGGCGCTGGAGATCTGTGATGCGCTGGCCCGTTCTGGTGCGGTAGACGTGATCATTGTTGACTCCGTGGCGGCGCTGACGCCGAAAGCGGAAATCGAAGGTGAAATCGGTGATTCGCACATGGGTCTGGCTGCGCGTATGATGAGCCAGGCGATGCGTAAGCTGGCGGGCAACCTTAAGCAGTCCAACACGCTGCTGATCTTCATCAACCAGATTCGTATGAAGATTGGTGTGATGTTCGGTAACCCGGAAACCACCACCGGTGGTAACGCCCTGAAGTTCTATGCCTCCGTACGTCTGGATATCCGCCGTATCGGTGCCATTAAAGAGGGCGACGAAGTGGTGGGGAGCGAAACCCGCGTTAAAGTGGTGAAGAACAAAGTGGCAGCACCGTTTAAGCAGGCTGAGTTCCAGATCATGTACGGTGAAGGCATCAACACCTTCGGCGAGCTGGTTGACCTCGGTGTGAAGCACAAACTGGTGGAAAAAGCCGGTGCGTGGTACAGCTACAACGGCGATAAAATCGGCCAGGGTAAAGCGAACGCTACCAACTTCCTCAAAGAGAATCCGGCGATTGCCAATGAGCTCGACGTTAAGCTGCGTGACATGCTGCTGACCGGTGCAACGGCAGAAGCGGCAACAGCGGATAGCGCGGCTGATAAATACGAAGAAGCCAGCGAAACCAACGAAGATTTCTAATCATACCCACGGGAGCAGCAATGCTCCCGTTTTGCTTTTTCCCGCCCGTGCTTTTCCTCTCTGCCTTCTTGCTTTACCCTGCGCAACAGTCACAACAAGGTAATCCTATGTCATCGACCTCATCACAGGCTCCGCAGCCAACCTTTTCCCGGGTACTCGATCGTGCCATGCGTATTTTGTCGCAGCGCGACCATAGCCGCGACGAGCTGAAACGCAAACTGCAGCTGAACAATCAGCGTGCGGCCTGGCTACAGCAACAGGAGAGCCAGCCGATACCGGAAGCGCTGCTGGAGAAAGTGCTCGACTGGTGTCAGGAGAATGGCTGGCTCAACGACCAGCGTTTTACCGAACACTTTATTCAGAGTCGCGCGCGCAAAGGCTATGGTCCACAGCGGGTGCGCATGGAGCTGCAGCAAAAAGGCATCGACCGTGATGAGATCAACCAGGCGCTGTTCGATAGCGAGGTTGACTGGAGCCAGTGCGCGGCCGAGGTCGCTAAACGTAAATTCGGCGAACCGCTGCCGCAAAGCTGGGCGGAAAAAAGCAAAGTCCAGCGCTTTCTGATGTCGAAAGGCTTTATGATGGAAGACATTCAGGCGATTTTCAGAAATATTGACGACTGAAAGGCGATGGGATTTTACTTCCCATTGAAGAAAATTTATCTTATTCCCACTTTTTGTTCCTCAGTCAGTGGCGGGCCGGGCGCATGCGGTTTGCCAGCGAAAGGGAACGTTCGTTAGCGTGATTCCAGGAATTTTATGAGCAAGAGCACTGCTGAGATCCGTCAAGCGTTTCTCGACTTTTTTCATAGCAAGGGACATCAGGTTGTAGCCAGCAGCTCCCTCGTACCAAACAACGATCCGACGTTGCTGTTTACTAACGCCGGCATGGTGCAATTTAAAGACGTTTTCCTTGGTCAGGACAAGCGCGATTATTCGCGTGCCACCACGTCGCAGCGCTGCGTGCGTGCCGGCGGTAAGCACAATGACCTGGAAAACGTCGGCTACACCGCGCGTCACCACACCTTCTTTGAAATGCTGGGCAACTTCAGCTTTGGCGACTACTTCAAGAAAGAAGCCATTGCCTACGCCTGGGAACTGCTGACGGGCGAGCAGTGGTTTAAGCTGCCGAAAGAGCGTCTGTGGGTAACCGTATACGAAACCGATGACGAAGCCTTTGAAATCTGGGCCAATGACATCGGCGTACCGCGCGAACGTATTATCCGCATTGGCGATAATAAAGGCGGTGCTTACGCCTCTGACAACTTCTGGCAGATGGGTGACACCGGCCCTTGCGGTCCGTGCACCGAAATCTTCTACGATCACGGCGACCATATCTGGGGCGGCCCTCCGGGCAGTCCGGAAGAAGATGGCGATCGCTATATCGAAATCTGGAACATCGTGTTCATGCAGTTCAACCGTCAGGCCGACGGCACCATGCAGCCACTGCCGAAACCGTCGGTGGATACCGGTATGGGCCTTGAGCGTATCGCCGCGGTACTGCAGCATGTGAACTCCAACTATGAAATCGATCTGTTCGCGAAGCTGATTAACGCGGTGGCGCAGGTAACCGGCGCCACCGATCTGAACAATAAATCACTGCGCGTGATCGCCGACCACATCCGTTCATGTGCCTTCCTGATTGCCGATGGTGTCATCCCGTCGAATGAAAACCGTGGCTATGTGCTGCGCCGCATCATTCGTCGCGCGGTGCGTCATGGCAACATGCTGGGCGCGAAAGAAGCCTTCTTCTACAAACTGGTGGCTCCGCTGATCGAGGTGATGGGCGCAGCAGGTGAGGATCTCAAGCGTCAGCAGAAGCACGTTGAGAACGCCCTGAAAAATGAAGAAGAGCAGTTTGCTAAAACGCTGGAGCGTGGCCTGGCACTGCTGGACGACGAGCTGGCGAAGCTGAAAGGCGACACCCTCGACGGCGAAACGGTTTTCCGTCTGTATGACACCTTCGGCTTCCCGGCGGACCTGACTGCTGACGTATGCCGTGAGCGCAACCTGAAGATTGACGAAGCAGGCTTTGAAGCGGCGATGGAGCAGCAGCGTCAGCGTGCGCGTGAAGCCAGCGGCTTCGGTACCGATTACAACACGGTTATCCGCTTTGATACGCCGACTGAATTCAAAGGTTACGACCACCTCTCGCTCGAGGCGACGGTGCAGGCGCTGTTTGTGGACGGCCAGCAGGTTGAGCAGGTAGCTGCCGGGCAGGATGCGGTGGTGATTCTGGATCAGACACCGTTCTACGGTGAGTCCGGCGGCCAGGTGGGCGATACCGGCACTCTGACCGGGCAAAAGGCTGAATTTAGCGTGCAGGATACGCAAAAATATGGCAAAGCCTTTGGTCATATCGGTAAGCTACGTCAGGGTCAGCTGCGGGTGGGCGATCGCCTGCAGGCGCAGGTTGATGAAGTGCGTCGTTCGCGCATCATCCTTAACCACTCCGCGACGCATCTGATGCACGAAGCGTTACGCGAAGTGCTGGGCGATCACGTTGGCCAGAAAGGCTCGCTCAACAACGACAAGTACCTGCGTTTTGACTTCTCACACGGCGAAGCCATGAAGCCGCAGCAGATTCGTGCGGTTGAGGATATCGTTAACGCCCAGATTCGCCGCAACCTGCCTATCACCACTAACGTGATGGACCTGGAAGAGGCGAAAGCGCTGGGCGCCACCGCGCTATTCGGTGAAAAGTACGATCAGCGTGTGCGCGTGGTCAGCATGGGCGAGTACTCCATTGAGCTGTGTGGCGGTACGCACGCGGCCCGTACCGGTGACATCGGCCTGTTCCGCATTCAGGGCGAAGCCGGCACGGCGGCGGGTATTCGCCGTATCGAAGCGGTGACCGGTGAAGCCGCGATTGCACAACTGCACGCGCAGAGCGATCAGCTGAGCGACATTGCTCAGGTGGTGAAAGCCAACCACAGTAATCTGAACGAGAAAGTGCGCGGACTGGTAGAAAACGTGCGTGCGCTGGAGAAAGAGCTGCAACAGCTACGCGATCAGCAAGCGGCGCAGGAAAGCGCTTCACTGAGTAGCAAAGCGGTTGAGGTGAAGGGCGCGAAACTGCTGGTAAGCGAACTCAGCAATGTCGAGCCAAAAATGCTGCGCACGATGGTGGACGATCTGAAAAATCAGCTTGGTTCTGCTGTCATCGTACTGGCAACCGTTGCAGAAGGTAAGGTGTCGCTGATTGCTGGCGTCACCAAAGATCTGACCGATCGGGTGAAGGCCGGTGAGCTGATTGGCGAACTGGCTGCGCAGGTCGGCGGTAAAGGCGGCGGGCGTCCGGACCTGGCGCAGGCTGGCGGAACCGACGCCCAGGCACTTTCTGGCGCGCTGGCTGGCGTGCCGGAGTGGGTGAGTAACCGGCTGTAACGAAATAAAATTAAGCATCGTGAAGAGCGCCAGGAACATCTGTTTCGGCGCTTTTTAACGCGGTGTGCACCAGGTAATGACAAAGTCCGGTTGATGTAGTGTATTTCGGCTAAACTAACTATCAGCAGAATGTATTGGCATGGCAGAACACAATGGTGTATTTGTCATAGGCATTGTTCAGCGTTATATGATGGATATGGCCGGGAGACCGAACAGGCCCGACTCTTTTAATCTTTCAAGGAGCAAAGAATGCTTATTCTAACTCGTCGAGTTGGTGAAACCCTCATGATTGGTGATGAGGTAACTGTAACGGTGCTGGGTGTTAAGGGTAACCAGGTCCGCATAGGCGTAAACGCGCCAAAAGAAGTGTCGGTTCACCGTGAAGAGATCTATCAGCGCATCCAGGCTGAAAAAACACAGATTACACCTCAATAACGTATTCAGTGCCTCGCTATGTGGCGAGGCGCTACCGCTTCTCTTCCTCCCGTCGTTGTTTTTATCCGTTCACGCTCTCCTGATTTTTACGCGAATTATGTCGGCTGCCGCACGCTTTTACTGTTGATAAATCACTCTTTTTGTCGGCAAAACATGCGGATTGCACGTCATTTGCGCAATCAAACCTGAATCGGTAAAAAGTCGGGAAAAATTGTTTGACTTATAAGTCCGGGAAAGTAATATGTGCGCCACGCAGTGCCGATGAGCGGAAACAAAGTTCAAAAGCACGGTTTGCAAGAACGCGTAAGGTGAGGTGGCCGAGAGGCTGAAGGCGCTCCCCTGCTAAGGGAGTATGCGGTCAAAAGCTGCATCCGGGGTTCGAATCCCCGCCTCACCGCCATTTTCCGATGCATCCATAGCTCAGCTGGATAGAGTACTCGGCTACGAACCGAGCGGTCGGAGGTTCGAATCCTCCTGGATGCACCATCTTTTTCAGGATGGAAAGTGCCTCAGTGGGTCATGAAGCGATAAGCTTTCAGGGCGTACTAAGGAGGATAACGTTGCTTCAGCAACGGCCCGCAGGGTGAGGCGCAAGCCGAATAATCCTCCTGGATGCACCATCTTCGGATATGGTATTTACTTCAGAGTAGTAAGAGTGAACGAGTAGTTCCTTTCATGGTGAGTTGTTAGCACCCTGCGTTGTACAAGAATCATTTAATGCATCCATAGCTCAGCTGGATAGAGTACTCGGCTACGAACCGAGCGGTCGGAGGTTCGAATCCTCCTGGATGCACCATCTTCTCCGAGATGGAAAGTGCCTCAGTGTGTCATGATGCGATAATCGTTCAGGACGTACTAAGGAGGATAACGTTGCTTTAGCAACGGCCCGTAGGGTGAGGCGCAAGCCGAATAATCCTCCTGGATGCACCATTCTTTGTATTATTCCCAGGTTGATTTCAGTCAGTCCATCGTAAGAAAATCTCTCAATGCATCCATAGCTCAGCTGGATAGAGTACTCGGCTACGAACCGAGCGGTCGGAGGTTCGAATCCTCCTGGATGCACCATCTTCTCCGAGATGGAAAGTGCCTCAGTGTGTCATGATGCGATAATCGTTCAGGACGTGCTAAGGAGGATAACGTTGCTTCAGCAACGGCCCGAAGGGTGAGGCGCCAGCCGAATAATCCTCCTGGATGCACCATTCTCTATGTTATTCTCAAGTCTGTTCAGTATGTTCATCGAAAGAAAATCTCAATGCATCCATAGCTCAGCTGGATAGAGTACTCGGCTACGAACCGAGCGGTCGGAGGTTCGAATCCTCCTGGATGCACCATCTTCTCCGAGATGGAAAGTGCCTCAGTGTGTCATGATGCGATAATCGTTCAGGACGTACTAAGGAGGATAACGTTGCTTCAGCAACGGCCCGCAGGGTGAGGCGCCAGCCGAATCATCCTCCTGGATGCACCATCAAATAAAAAGCAAACTGCCCTTGTGCGCTGTTCCGCTTCATTCTGACCCGATTCAACATCCGCATTCCGAAAGATTTTCTCACGCGCCGTCTCCATCAAAAAATCACTGCATTTACCGCCATTTATCGCCGGTCGCGCGCTCTGACCTTATTCTGAAAACGAAAATTGCTAATGCTTTCAAAGCATTTGCGGTTAAGCCTGCCTGGCGACAACCTGAGCGCATTACGCTAAAGTAATGGCTCATTTTGTGGTGTTAATGGAGTCACAATGTACGACCACTATGACGCCCTGATTTTCGATATGGACGGCACCATTCTTGATACCGAGCCGACACATCGAAAAGCCTGGCAGCAGGTGCTGAGCCGCTATGGTTTCACCATGGACGAAGCAAAGATGGTGGCATTCAACGGGGCACCCACCTGGCAACTGGCCCGCTACATTCTGGAACAGAATCAGGCGCAGCACGATCCGCATCAGCTGGCGGCAGAGAAAACGGCGGCATTGAAAGCGATACTGCTCGAAGACATACGTCCGCTGCCGCTGATGCAGGTGGTCAAAGCCTATCACGGTCGCCGTCCGATGGCGGTTGGCACCGGCAGCGAACACAGCTTAGCCAAAGCGCTGCTGGAAGCGCTCAACGTTTATCATCTGTTTGATGCGGTAGTCGGGGCGGACGATGTCCAGCGTCATAAGCCGCAGCCTGATACCTTCTTACGCTGTGCGGAGCTGATGGGGGTTGCGCCTGCGCGCTGCGTGGTATTCGAGGATGCTGACTTTGGCGTGCAGGCGGCTAAAGCGGCGGGCATGGATGTGGTTGATGTCCGTTTACTGTGAATGAATTTCTGACGTATGGATCGTTATTCGGCAGTAGCTTTCTGAGTGCAACGCTGCTTCCGGGCAGCTCAGAAGCGGTGCTGATTGCGTTATTGATCGCCCAGAAAGGGTCGGTCTATGGATTGTTACTGGCTGCATCAGTGGGAAACACGCTGGGCGGCCTGACCAACATTCTTCTTGGTCGCCTGATGCCAGCAACAGGGCAGGGGCGATGGCACGACACAGCAATGACGTGGCTACAACGATGGGGACCCGCAGCGCTGCTGTTTAGCTGGCTGCCAGTGGTGGGCGATTTACTCTGCGTGCTCGCAGGGTGGTTGCGCTTCTCCTGGCTGCCCTGCGTGCTGTTTCTCGCCCTGGGTAAAACGCTGCGTTATATCGTTATCGCGACCGCCACTTTACAAGGTATGCAATGGTGGCATTGATTCGCACAGATTCGAGGCTACGGTTAACATTATGCTGAACAAAAATAAATTATTCACACAGCGGGAGGTTAATGTGATCCCGGACGTATCAAAAGCGCTCTCCTGGCTGGAAGCGCATCCCGACGCGTTAAAGGGTATCGGCCGTGGCATTGAACGTGAAACACTCCGCGTCCAGCCGAATGGTCATCTGGCTACTACTGGCCACCCTGAATCGCTGGGTTCAGCGCTGAAGCACGACTGGATTACCACCGATTTTGCTGAAACGCTGCTGGAGTTCATCACCCCGGTGGATCAGAACATCGATCGCTCCCTGGCATTTCTGCGCGACATCCACCGTCACGTGGCGCGCGAGCTGGGCGACGAGCGCATGTGGCCGTTCAGTATGCCGGGCTATGTTGAAGATGTGGACAACATTGAGCTGGCGCAGTACGGCAGCTCCAATATCGGCAAAATGAAAACCCTGTATCGTCAGGGGCTGAAAAACCGCTACAGCGCGCTGATGCAGATTATTTCTGGCGTGCACTATAACTTCTCGCTGCCGCTGTCGTTCTGGCAGGAGTGGGCGGATGTCAAAGACGCGGAGAGCGGCAAAGAGACCATCTCGGCCGGCTATCTGCGCCTGATTCGCAACTACTATCGCTACGGCTGGGTGATTCCTTATCTGTTTGGCGCTTCGCCAGCCATCTGCTCTTCCTTCCTGCAGGGACGGGAAAGTAAGCTGCCGTTCGAAACCAACGGCGATGGGACGTTGTGGCTGCCGTATGCCACTTCGCTGCGCCTGAGTGATTTGGGCTACACCAATAAATCACAAAGCGGGCTGGGTATTACTTTCAACTCGCTGGAAGGGTATGTCGCTGCGCTGAAAGCGGCGATCAAAACGCCGTCTGCCGAATATGCGGCGATGGGCACCAAAGACGCGGAAGGCAACTGGCTGCAGCTCAATACCAACGTGCTGCAAATCGAGAACGAACTGTACGCACCGATTCGTCCGAAACGCGTGACCCGCTCGGGTGAGGCGCCGTCCGATGCGCTGCTGCGCGGCGGCATTGAGTACATTGAAGTGCGTTCGCTGGACATCAACCCGTTCTCTGCCATCGGTGTGGACGCCGATCAGGCGCGCTTCCTCGATCTGTTCCTGATTTGGTGTACGCTGGCCGATGCGCCGGAGATGAGCGCAGATGAGCTGCTGTGCAGCCGGAAAAACTGGAACCGCGTGGTGCTGGAAGGGCGCAAGCCGGGTCAGGTGATCGGCGTGGGCTGCAGTGATACGGAACATCTGCTGGTTGATGTCGGTAAAGCGCTGTTTGCCGATCTGCGCCGGGTGGCTGAAGTGCTGGATAGCAACGACGGCAGCACGCAATATCAACAGGTTTGCGATCAACTGGTAGCGTCGTTTGACGATCCTGAGCTAACCTATTCGGCGCGCATTCTGCAAGCCATTAAAGAGCAGGGGCTGACCGGAGCCGGCGTGGCGCTGGCCGAGCAGTATCGTCATCTGCTGTGCGAAGAGCCGCTGGAAATTCTCACCGAAGCCGATTTTAGCCGTCAGGCGCAGGAGTCAGTGCTGAAACAGCAGCAGCTGGAGCAGAGTGATACACTGGATTTTGCCAGCTATCTGGCAGGTCGCGAAGGCTAGAAAAGAAAATGGCCACATCACTGTGGCCTAAATTAACATCTCTGTTGTCAGGGATGATGATAACAAATGCGCGTCTTTCATATATTCAGACGTTGGGCGAACAGAAAAGTTTCATCGTTTTAAAAAAAATCTCAAAACAGGAGGTGACGTATGCCACTACTGGATAGTTTTACTGTTGATCACACCATCATGGGCGCGCCAGCGGTACGCGTGGCGAAGACCATGAACACTCCGCATGGCGATACCATCACCGTTTTCGATCTGCGTTTCTGCCGTCCGAATATCGACATCCTGACCGAACGCGGCATCCACACGCTGGAGCACCTGTTCGCGGGCTTCATGCGTAACCACCTCAACGGTGACGGCGTGGAAATCGTCGATATCTCACCGATGGGCTGCCGCACCGGCTTCTACATGAGCCTGATTGGTACGCCAGACGAGCAGCGCGTGGCAAAAGCGTGGAAAGGCGCGATGGAAGATGTGCTGAAGGTAAAAGATCAGAACCAGATTCCGGAACTGAACGAATACCAGTGCGGCAGCTACAAGCTGCACTCGCTGGACGAAGCGCAGCAGATTGCGCGCAACGTGCTGGCGCACGACATTGGCGTCAACCGTAACGAAGATCTGAAGCTGCCGGCTGAAAAGCTCAAAGAGCTGCAACTCTAGTTGCCGCTTCAGCCATAAAAAACGCCGCGATTATCGCGGCGTTTTGTTTTTATCGTCTCAGGAACCGATGGACGCTTTCAGCGGCTGATGCGGCGTGATGCGCACCTGCTTCACCATGTTGTCCTGCACATCAAGAATATCAATGTCGTAATGGCCAACCTGTACTTGCGTGTCCATCTGCGGGATCTCTTCCAGCGCTTCCAGCAGCATACCGTTGATGGTGCGCGCTTCCTCTTCCGGCAGCGTCCAGTTGAAGGCCTTATTGATTTCCCGCACGTTGGCGCTGCCTTCAATCAGCACCGAACCGTCGTTTTGCGGCATCACTTCTTCGGCCAGTGACGGTGACATGGAGGTGGTAAAGTCGCCGACGATCTCTTCCAGAATATCTTCGATGGTAACCAGTCCTTTGATGTCGCCGTACTCATCGATCACCAGCCCCACTTTCTTCTTATTGCGCTGGAATTTTACCAGCTGCACGTTAAGAGGCGTACCTTCCGGCACGTAGTAGATTTCATCGGCAGCGCGCAGCAGTCGCTCTTTATTGAACTCTTTTTTCTCAGCCATCATGCGCCACGCTTCGCGCACGCGCAGCATGCCTACGCTATCGTCCAGTGAGTCGCGGAACAGCACAATACGGCCATGCGGTGAGTTGCTGAGCTGACGCTCGATGGACTTCCACTCATCGTTGATATTGATGCCGACGATCTCATTGCGCGGCACCATGATGTCGTCAACGTTGACCTTCTCAAGGTCCAGCACCGACAGCAGCATGTCCTGGTTGCGGCGCGACATCAGCGAGCGGGATTCATATACGATAGTGCGCAGCTCTTCTTTGCTGAGGGCGGAGTTAATCGACCCTTCGGTCTTAATGCCCACCATGCGCATCAGAATGCGGGTAATGGTATTGAGCAGCCACACCAGCGGCAGCATCACGTACTGCAGCGGCGCCAGCAGAAAACTGCTGGGGTACGCGACTTTTTCCGGATAGAGCGCCGCGACGGTTTTAGGCAGCACTTCGGCAAACACCAGCACCACGAAGGTCAGCACGCCGGTGGCGATGGCTACGCCGGCATCGCCGTACAGGCGCATACCGACAATGGTGCCGAGCGCCGAGGCGAGAATATTCACGAGGTTGTTGCCGATCAGCACCAGGCTAATCAGACGGTCGGGGCGACGCAGCAGTTTCTCAACGCGACGCGCGCTGCGGTTGCCGCTTTTGGCTTTGTGGCGCAGTTTGTAGCGGTTGAGCGTCATCATGCCGGTCTCTGAACCCGAGAAGTAAGCCGAGACCAGCACCATAATGATCAGCGTGATAATGAGCGTGGTGGTTGAAACATGTTCCAACGCAAAAATTCCTTTAGTGAGAGGTGAGCAGGTGCTGCAGAACGCGGCTGCCGAAATAGGCCATGGTCAGCAGCAGCGCACCGCCGCAGTTGAACCACACCACACGGCGACCGCGCCAGCCTTCATGATAGTGGCCCCACAGCAGCACGATGTAGACAAACCAGGCGATAATCGACAGCACTGCTTTATCAATGTTTTCCGGGCTGAACAGGTTATTCATAAAGAACAGGCCGGTGCACAACACCAGCGTCAGCAATACCACGCCAATCTGCGTGATGTGGAACATCTTACGCTCGATGCTGAGCAGCGGCGGCATATCCTGGGTAAACGTCAGCTTTTTGTTCTTTAACTGATAGTCGATCCACGCCAGCTGCAGCGCATACAGCGCCGCGATGATCAGCGTGGCATAGGCAAACAGCGACAGACCGATGTGCACCATCATGCCTGGCGTGGTCTCAAGATGGGTGATAAAGGCGTTTGGCACAAAGGTGGCGAAGGCCAGATTGATCAGCGCAAAACTGTAAACAATCGGCAGCAGCAGCCAGCCGCGATTGCGCGACGCAACGATAGTCATGATGGCGCAGATGAGCAAACTGACCAGCGAACCAATATTCAGCAGGCTAAGATTTTGTCCATTATCGACGGCAAATATGCGTTGCTGTAGCGCTACCGCATGGGCAATCAGCGCCACGCAGGCGGATAACACGGCAAAACGCCGCCAGCCGCTGTTGCGTTTCAGCAGGCTCGGAATGATCAATGCAAGACTGAGAGAGTAGGCGAACAGCGCCACGATCGCGAAAACGAACATAGATCCTTTCAGGTGTCGGTCAGATAAGGAAAAAAGCAGTATAGCGCCAGCGGCAGCAGGCTCCAAACGATCTCACGGTCAATTGCAGAGATCGGCCTGGCTTCGTGTTATAATCCGCCGCATTGTGTCGCCCTGGCGGCCTCGCTACGCTATTAAGTGAGAGAGCATGTTTGATAATTTAACCGATCGTTTGTCGCAAACCCTGCGCAATATCAGTGGCCGCGGAAGGCTGACCGAAGACAACATCAAAGATACGCTGCGCGAAGTGCGTATGGCGCTGCTGGAGGCCGACGTTGCGCTGCCGGTAGTGCGCGATTTCATTAACCGCGTGAAAGAAGCCGCGGTGGGGCAGGATGTAAACAAAAGCCTGACGCCGGGTCAGGAGTTTATCAAAATCGTGCGCAACGAACTGGTTGCGGCGATGGGGGCCGAAAATAACGCGCTGAACCTCAATGCTCAGCCGCCGGCCGTGGTGCTGATGGCGGGCCTGCAGGGTGCCGGTAAAACCACCAGCGTCGGTAAGCTTGGTAAATTCCTGCGCGAAAAGCACAAGAAAAAGGTGCTGGTGGTGTCTGCGGACGTCTACCGCCCGGCGGCGATCAAACAGCTGGAAACCCTGGCGCAGCAGGTCGGTGTGGATTTCTGTCCGTCCGACCTCAGCCAGAAGCCGGTGGATATCGTTAACAACGCGCTGAAAGAAGCCCGTCTGCAGTTCTACGATGTGCTGCTGGTGGATACCGCCGGTCGTCTGCACGTTGACGAAGCGATGATGGATGAGATCAAACAGGTGCACGCCGCGATCAATCCGGTTGAAACGCTGTTTGTCGTCGATGCCATGACCGGCCAGGATGCCGCCAATACCGCGAAAGCGTTCAACGAAGCGCTGCCGCTCACCGGTGTGATCCTGACCAAAGTTGACGGCGATGCGCGCGGCGGTGCGGCGCTGTCGATTCGTCACATCACTGGCAAGCCAATCAAATTCATGGGGATGGGCGAGAAGACCGATGCGCTGGAAGCGTTCTATCCGGACCGTATTGCATCGCGCATTCTCGGCATGGGCGACGTGCTGTCGCTGATTGAAGATATCGAGAGCAAAGTTGACCGCGAGCAGGCGGAAAAGCTGGCGAAGAAGCTGAAAACCGGCGACGGCTTTGATCTCAACGACTTCCTGGAGCAGCTTAAGCAGATGCGCAACATGGGCGGCATGGCCAGCCTGATGGGCAAACTGCCGGGCATGGGCCAGCTGCCGGATAACGTTAAATCGCAGATGGATGACAAAGTGCTGGTGCGCATGGAAGCCATCATCAATTCGATGACGCGCAAAGAGCGTGAGAAGCCAGAGATCATCAAAGGTTCGCGTAAGCGCCGTATCGCTACCGGTTCCGGTATGCAGGTGCAGGACGTCAACCGGCTGCTGAAGCAGTTTGATGATATGCAGCGCATGATGAAGAAAATGAAGAAGGGCGGCATGGCCAAAATGATGCGTGGCATGAAAGGCATGATGCCGCCAGGATTCCCCGGCCGCTAAGGCGACACAGCCCGAACCAGAAAAGTGAGACACTCAGGTTGCTTTTTGCGCCAAAATGAGTAAAATTTTCGGGCTTTTTATATTGCACCCGGGCCCCGTTCCTCGATGGGGCCCGGTTGTTTTATTAACTAAAGAGGATGTTATGGTAACCATTCGTTTGGCACGTCACGGCGCTAAAAAGCGTCCGTTCTATCAGGTCGTCGTCACTGACAGCCGCAATGCTCGCAACGGTCGTTTCATCGAGCGCGTAGGTTTCTTCAACCCGATCGCTTCTGGTCAGGCTGAAGGTCTGCGTCTGGATCTGGACCGTATTGAGCACTGGGTTGGCCAGGGCGCAACGCTTTCTGATCGCGTTAACGCGCTGATCAAAGAAGCAAAAAAAGCAGCTTAATCTGTCACGGTGGTGAGCATGAGCAGTAAACCTGCCGCACAGCCTCCCGTTAACCCAATCATTCTGGGCAAAATGGGTGCCGCTTACGGAATTCGGGGTTGGCTCAAAGTGTTTTCCTCCACTGAAGACGCTGAAAGCATCTTCGACTATCAACCCTGGTTTATCCAGCGCGCCGGTCAATGGCAGCAGGTCGAGCTTGAGGGTTGGAAGCACCACAATCAGGACCTGATCATCAAAGTCAAAGGCATTGACGATCGGGACGCTGCAGCACAGTTGACCAATTGCGAAATTACGGTTGACTCCACGCAGCTGCCGGCGCTGGAAGAGGGCGATTACTACTGGAAAGACCTGATGGGTTGCAAAGTGGTAAACCTCGACGGCTACGAGATGGGCAAAGTCATTGATTTGATGGAGACCGGCTCGAACGACGTTCTCGTCGTAAAGGCAAACCTGAAAGATGCATTCGGTGTACAGGAGCGGTTAATACCGTTTCTTGATGAACAGGTTATCAAGAAAGTCGATCTCGCTACTGGCACCATTGAAGTAGACTGGGATCCTGGTTTTTGATCTCCGGACAATCCGGTAACGTAACGGCGAACGCGATGTGGATTGGTGTTATTAGCCTGTTTCCAGAGATGTTTCGCGCTATTACCGAGTACGGGGTAACTGGCCGGGCAGTAAAAAATGGCCTGCTCAACATAGAGAGCTGGAGTCCACGCGACTTCACGCACGACCGGCACCGTACCGTGGACGATCGTCCTTACGGCGGCGGACCGGGTATGTTGATGATGGTGCAACCCTTACGGGATGCTATCCACGCAGCGAAAGCGGCGGCGGGAGAAGGCGCTAAGGTGATTTATCTTTCACCTCAGGGTCGCAAACTTGACCAGCAAGGCGTTTGCGAACTGGCGACCAGCCAGAAGTTAATTCTGGTTTGCGGTCGTTATGAAGGGATAGATGAGCGTGTGATTCACACTGAGATTGATGAAGAATGGTCAATCGGTGATTACGTGCTCAGTGGCGGTGAGCTGCCAGCGATGACGTTAATTGACTCGGTCGCCCGGTTTATTCCTGGCGTGCTGGGGAAACAGGCGTCAGCCGATGAGGATTCGTTCTCGGAAGGTTTGCTGGATTGCCCGCACTATACCCGACCTGAAGTGTTAGAAGGGATGGAGGTTCCGCCAGTTCTGCTGTCGGGCAACCATGCCGATATTCGCCGCTGGCGCCTGAAACAGTCGCTGGGCCGTACCTGGCTAAGAAGACCTGAACTTCTGGAAAACCTGGCTCTGACTGAAGAGCAAGCAAGGTTGCTAAGTGAGTTCCAGCGGGAACATCAGCAGCAACAAAACGATGAGGTGGAAGAGTAATCTTCCCTGACTATCAGTTTACCCAGGATAAGAGATTTAATTATGAGCAACATTATCAAGCAACTTGAACAAGAGCAGATGAAACAGGACGTACCTTCCTTCCGTCCGGGTGATTCCGTGGAAGTGAAAGTATGGGTCGTTGAAGGTTCTAAGAAACGTCTGCAGGCATTCGAGGGCGTGGTTATCGCTATTCGTAACCGCGGTCTGCACTCTGCATTCACTGTTCGCAAGATTTCTAACGGCGAAGGCGTTGAGCGTGTCTTCCAGACTCACTCTCCGGTAATTGACAGCATTACTGTCAAACGTCGTGGTGCTGTGCGTAAAGCCAAACTGTACTACCTGCGTGAGCGTACCGGTAAGTCAGCTCGTATCAAAGAGCGTCTTGGCGCGTAAGCGACATCCCAAAGTTAATAGCAAACAAGGGGTTGGCCATAAGGCCAGCCCCTTTTTTATGGGCGTCTGAGGTGATAGATCGCCGTGTTGACCGGACCGCTCTCCAGCACAATCAACCCGTAGCGGTAATCCACAAATGAGAAGCCGCTGCGCAGGGCCACGGCGCGGCTGGCGTGATTCTCTTCTGCAGCAAGAATCTCCAGCACAGCAATATGTGGCTGGGCGAACGCCAGATTCACCAGCTGTGCCACCGCCCGGCGGGCAACGCCCTGTTGCTGCTCCTCGCTGCGAACCCAGTAGCCCAGCGCACTGAACTCACCGGGCTGGCGCGCATAACGTAAGCCAGCACCGCCCAGCAACCGATCGTTGCCATCAACAATCGCGAACTCTTCAGCTTCACCCTTTTGACGCTGCAGATGGGTGAAATTGATCCAGCTGACGGCTTCACCGACGCTGTAATCCGCATGTGCCCATACCATCCACGGCTGCAGGCTGCCCAGAGACTGATTAACGGCATGCGTAAACGCTTCGGCATCCTGCAGAATAAAGGGACGCAGGGTGACTTGAGGGATGGACATAAAGCGATCCTGAATTAATCAAATGGATAACAGCATGTTAGCGATATCGTAAGGAAAAAACATCTGGCCTGGCCAGATTGGTGTAATTATAGATTTACAGTGGTGTTTGGTGGATCTTACAGGCTCTAATATTGTTAATTTTATGATTTATATATTTTAATTTACTTTTATTTTGTGGTCTAAAAGATAGTGGTAATAAAAGTGTACATGTATGGATTGCATGATTTACATGCTGTGGTAAAGTAAGCGTCATCCTCAGTGAGGATCGTAAAACCGCATAACGAGTGAAAAAGGATCGCCATCATGCAAAAAGACGCGCTGAACAATGTGCATATCGCCGACGAACAGATTTTAATCACGCCACAGGAACTGAAAGCGAAGTTCCCGCTGACCGCGGCGCAGGAAGCGCAAATTGCCGCTTCCCGCCAGACCATCGCGGATATCATCGCGGGTCGCGATCCGCGTCTGCTGGTGGTGTGCGGTCCCTGCTCGATCCACGATACCGAAGCCGCACTGGATTACGCTCGTCAGTTACAAACACTCTCTGCACAGTTGAAGGATCAACTGTATATCGTTATGCGCGTCTATTTTGAAAAACCCCGTACCACCGTCGGCTGGAAAGGGTTAATCAACGATCCTTACATGAACAACTCGTTTGATATGGAAGCCGGCCTGCACATTGCGCGTCAGCTGCTGGTCAATCTTGTGGAGATGGGCCTGCCGCTGGCCACCGAAGCACTCGACCCAAATAGCCCGCAATACCTCGGCGATCTGTTTAGCTGGTCGGCGATTGGGGCGCGTACCACAGAATCGCAGACGCACCGTGAAATGGCGTCTGGCCTGTCGATGCCGGTAGGCTTTAAAAACGGCACCGATGGCAGCCTCGGCACCGCAATCAACGCCATGCGCGCCGCTGCGATGCCGCACCGCTTTGTCGGCATTAACCAGGCCGGTCAGGTGTGCCTGCTGCAAACTCAGGGCAACCCGGATGGTCACGTGATTCTGCGCGGCGGGAAAGCGCCAAACTACGGCCCGGAAGATGTCGCGCAGTGCGAAAAAGAGATGCTGAAAGCGGGACTGCGTCCGGCCTTAATGATAGATTGCAGCCATGGCAATTCTAACAAAGACTATCGCCGTCAGCCTGGCGTAGCCGAATCGGCTATCGCGCAGATTAAAGATGGAAACCGCTCCATCATTGGCCTGATGCTGGAAAGTAATATTCACGAAGGCAACCAGTCTTCTGAGCAACCGCGTAGCGAGATGAAGTACGGGGTTTCCGTCACTGATGCCTGCATCAACTGGGAAACCACTGAAAATTTGCTGCGTGAAATCCATCGGGATCTGCAGGGAGTGCTGTCGGCGCGTCTGTCACACGAGGTGTAATGAGTCATGGTGGCTGAACTGACCGCGCTGCGCGATCAAATTGATGAAGTAGATAAAGCCCTGCTGGGGCTGCTGGCGAAACGACTGGCGCTGGTGGCCGAAGTCGGCGAAGTCAAAAGCCGCTACGGGTTACCGATTTATGTGCCTGAGCGCGAGGCCAGTATGCTGGCGTCGCGTCGTCAGGAAGCGGAAGCGCTCGGCGTGTCGCCGGACCTGATCGAAGATGTGCTGCGTCGTCTGATGCGCGAATCCTATGCGCACGAAAATGACAAAGGCTTCAAAACGCTGTGTCCTGAACTGCGTCCGGTGGTGATTGTCGGCGGCGGCGGTCAGATGGGACGTCTGTTCGAGAAGATGCTGACGCTCTCCGGCTATCAGGTGCGTATTCTTGATAAAGATGACTGGCCGCGCGCGGATGAACTGCTGCACGATGCGGGCATGGTGATCATCAGCGTGCCGATCCATCTGACCGAACAGATCATTGCCGATCTGCCAGCGCTGCCTGATGACTGCATTCTGGTGGATCTGGCGTCGGTGAAGAACCGTCCGCTGCAGGCGATGCTGGCGTCGCACAGCGGCCCGGTACTGGGACTGCATCCGATGTTCGGTCCGGACAGCGGCAGCCTGGCGAAGCAGGTGGTGGTATGGTGCGATGGCCGTCAGCCGGAAGCCTATCAGTGGTTCCTGGAACAGATTCAGGTGTGGGGCGCGCGCTTACACCGCATCAGTGCGGTTGAGCACGATCAAAACATGGCGTTCATTCAGGCGCTGCGCCACTTCGCCACCTTCGCTTATGGTTTGCATCTGGCGGAAGAGAACGTCAATCTGGATCAACTGCTGGCGCTGTCCTCGCCTATCTATCGCCTCGAACTGGCGATGGTGGGACGGCTGTTTGCGCAGGACCCGCAGCTGTACGCCGACATTATCATGTCGTCGGAAAGTAATCTGGCGCTGATTAAACGCTACTATCAGCGTTTTGGTGAAGCCATCACGCTGCTGGAGCAGGGCGATAAACAGGCGTTCATCAACAGCTTTGAGCGTGTGGAACACTGGTTTGGTGACTACGCGAAACGCTTCCTTGTCGAGAGCCGCAGCATGCTGCGCTCCGCCAACGACAGTCGCCAGTAATGATTAAGGCATCCGCGAGGATGCCTTTTTGTTTTACAGACGCGGTTCTACCGGTACCACGTTCTCACCGGGATAACAGCCTAATACCTTCAGTGAACGCGTGAGCGCGCGCAGTTCTTCCAGCGCCTGTTGCATGTTCTCCGACTGCAGATTGCCCTGCACATCAATGTAAAACATCTCTTCCCACGGGTTACCGTTGATTGGCCGGTTTTCCAGCTTGCTCATGATCAGATTGTGATTACGCAACACCAGCAGTGCTTCAACCAGCGCGCCGGCCTGCTGGCCCGTCGCCATAATCAGCGTGGTTTTGGCCGGCACCTGGCTGGAGACTTCAATCGGTTTACGCGCGAGCACAATGAAGCGGGTATGGTTCTGCTGCTGATTCGCCAGGTTGCGCTCCAGCACCTGCAGGCCATACAGCTCACCGCCAGCTTCACTGCCCAGCGCGGCCACGCGCGGCGAGTTCATCGCGGCTACCTTCTCCATCGCCGCCGCCGTGCTTTCGGTGTATTCGATTTTCCACTGCGGGAAGCGGTTGATGAACTGGCTGCACTGCTGGAACGGCTGCGGATGGCTATACACGGTTTCAATCTGCTGCAAATCGGTATTACCGCTAACCAGCACGCAGTGTTCGATAGGAATGGTCAGCTCGCCGACGATCGACAGCGACGTTTGCTGCAGCAGATCGTATACGTCATTGATCGAGCCGGAGCTGGTGTTCTCAATCGGCATCACCGCGTAATCCGCCTGACCGCTTTCAACCTGCTGAATGATGTCGTGGAATTTCAGACACCCCATTTCCACCATCGAATCGAAGTGGCGCGTGGCGTATTTACGGGCGGCAAGGTGCGAATAGGAGCCTTTTGGGCCGAGGAAGGCGATGCGCGGCGCGTGCGCATGAGGATGATTCAGGTTTTTCTGCAGCAGCGCCTGCTGGGTTAGCACCGAATCTTCAATCACTAACTGGAACAGGCGCGTGATGTAGTGCGCATCCAGCTGATGTTTTTTACCCAGCGCGATGAGATTTTCCAGCAGGGCGCGTTCGCGCTCGACGTCACGAATCGGGCGGTGGGTGGCCAGCTTGGCCTGCGCTACCTCAACGGCCAGCGCGCGCCGTTCAGCCAGCAGCGTTAACAGCCTGGCATCGACGGCGCTGATCTTATCGCGTAACGCCAGCAGCGGATTCTCGGGATTCATAGGGCTCACCTGTAAAATGTCCAATAAAAAAGCCTCCCGGTTGGGAGGCTTTGTTGTTCGTCTTCGCATTCATTTTCACACGACGAATCGCCTCCCAATCAGGGGAAGGTAAAAAAGAATGCGAAGAAGAACGGCAGCAGTTTCATGATCAATTCCGGCAATAAAGTGAACTGAGAGTAACCGCACAGCTTAAAAGCTGTCAATAAAAAACGCGCCCGCAGGCGCGTTGCTGAAAAGCGATAAATTACCCGGCAGGGGTGAAATCTTTAACACTGCTGGTGGCACGTCGTGCTTCAGGCTTGTGCTGTGCTTTATTTAGCTGGCGCTCCAGCTTGGCGATCAGGTCATTGATGGCCGTATACATATCATCGTGTTTCGCGCTGGCGACCAGCGTGCCGTTTGGCGTGTTAATGGTGGCATCGGCCACAAATTCTTTCGGCTCTTTCGATAACACAATGTGCGGATTTATCAGGTGGGTTTGCCATTTTTCCAGCTTGGCGAGACGGTCTTCGACATGGTTGCGGATTGCCGCAGTGATTTCCATTTGTTTGCTGGTAATGTTCAGAATCATAGTTAAACCTCTCTGTCATTTCCGTCTGGGTAGGACCAGCATACCGCGCAAATCAGGAAAATGTGTGATCTGGATCACATTGGGATGTCACTTTTTGTCAATGCCAGCGAATTGTGAGAAAGGCTGGGAAAAGGGCGAAAAAAGCTTGATGCACAGCGGGGATAGGGGCAAGATTGATGAGTTAACCGTAGCGGAAAAAACCATTTCAGACGGTTTTCTGACCAAAAAAAAGCAGCCACAGCGGCTGCTTTTTTAATGGCACGAAAATCAGGACGCGCTATTCGCCGCAATGATTTTCGCAACTTTGTCAGCTTCCGTCGTCAGCTGCAGCTGGCGATAGGCATTTTCCATCAGCGGCAGCGCGTCACGCGTGGCCTGGGTGTCCGGATAATCGCGCATCATACCTTCAACCCGATTAACTACGGCGACATAGGCACCGCGCTTGGTATAGAATTGCGCCACGGAGAGCTCATACTTCGCCAGGCGATCTTTCAGGAACGTCAGACGTTTCTGCGCATCTGCCGCGTACTGGCTGTTCGGATAGCCGCGCAGTAGCTGAGAGAAGTCACGGAATGCATCACGCGCATGCGTAGGATCGCGGTCGGAACGATCGATCCCGAAGAAGCCCTGCAGCGCGGAATCATCCAGTGCCATGTCCGTCAGGCCCTTCATATAGATCACGTAATCAATGTTAGGGTGCGTCGGGTTCAGGCGCATAAAGCGGGAAATGGCGGCTTGCGCCAGTGGCAGATCGGCATTTTTGTAGTACGCGTAGATCAAATCCAGCTGCACTTGCTGCGAGTAAGGACCAAACGGATAACGGTTATCCAGCGCTTCCAGTTGCTTAATCGCCGCTTTAAAGTTACCGTCCTGCAGCTTTTGCTGCGCTGTGGCGTAAATTTCAGACGGCGGGCTGTCCGGGACCGGGTCCGATGAGCCGGAACAGCCCACCAGTGCCAGGCTCAGGCTCAGTGTGGCAGCAGCCACCAGATGTTTCATACGCGTCATGACGAAATGATTATCCTCAAAGTGTTATGGCGGAAGCTGTCCGTATAGCTCCCGGTAATGACCAGTACGATAGCACATTATATTAAACGGCATCGCCGTGAAAACCCAACGTTAACGAAGAAGCTGTATATGGCACAACAAGTTCAACTCACCGCAACGGTGTCCGAAGCACAGCTTGGACAACGCTTAGATCAGACTTTGGCGGAATTGTTCCCTGATTATTCACGTTCCCGCATAAAAGAGTGGATCCTTGAGCGTCGGGTCAGCGTCAACGGCACCATCATCGATAAACCGAAAGAGAAAGTACTCGGCGGTGAGCGGGTGGCGATTGATGCCGAGATCGAAGAGGAGCAGCGCTGGGAAGCGCAAAATATTCCGCTGGATATCGTTTATGAAGATGACCACATCCTGGTGATCAACAAACCGCGCGACTTAGTGGTCCACCCTGGCGCCGGTAATCCGGACGGCACGGTACTGAATGCGCTGCTTTATCACTATCCGGCGATTGCCGACGTGCCGCGCGCCGGCATCGTGCACCGTCTGGATAAAGACACTACCGGACTGATGGTAGTGGCCAAAACGGTACCGGCGCAGACGCATCTGGTTGAAACGCTGCAGCTGCGTGAAATCACCCGCGAATATGAAGCGGTGGCGATTGGCACCATGACCGCCGGCGGTACGGTGAATGAGCCGATGGCGCGTCACTCTACCAAGCGTACCCACATGGCAGTGCATCCGATGGGCAAGCCAGCGACAACCCACTATCGCATCATGGAGCATTTCCGCGCTCATACGCGTTTACGCTTGCGCCTGGAAACCGGCCGTACTCACCAGATTCGCGTGCACATGGCGCACATTAACCATCCGCTGGTGGGCGATCCGCTGTACGGTGGTCGTCCGCGTCCGCCAAAGGGCGCTTCTGAGGCTTTCATCAGTACGCTGCGCGGTTTTGACCGCCAGGCGCTGCACGCCACTATGCTGCGTCTTTATCATCCGATCACCGGGATTGAGATGGAGTGGCACGCGCCATTGCCGCAGGACATGGTTGATCTGATTGATGCACTGAAAGCCGATACCGACGAGTTCCGCGATCAGCTGGACTGGCTATGAGTGACTGGATCGTGCCGCAGTGGCCGGCGCCGGCGCGCGTGCAGGCTTATTCGACCACGCGGCACGGCGGCGTTAGCGCGGCGCCATGGGATTCCCTCAACCTCGGCGCGCACGTCGGGGACGAGGCGGATTGCGTGATGCACAATCGTCAGCGCGTGGCAGAGCAGCTGGCGCTACCGGCGATGCCGCAGTGGCTGGAGCAGGTGCACGGCCAGACGGTGGCGCGTCTGCCGGCGGCTGCGTCCCTGCCGCGAGCCGATGCGGCGATAACGCGGGAAAGTGGCGTGGTGTGTGCAGTGATGACCGCCGACTGCCTGCCGGTGCTGTTTTGCTGCCATGATGGCAGCGAAGTTGCCGCGGCACATGCCGGCTGGCGCGGGTTGTGTCATGGGGTGCTGGAGCAAACGCTGGCACAGTTTCACTGCCCGGCGAGCGAGATTCATGCCTGGCTCGGTCCGGCGATTGGTCCGCAGGCATTTGAAGTGGGGGCCGAGGTGCGCAGTGCGTTCCTGGCGCAGGATGCCGCTGCCGATGCGGCTTTTCGCCCGACCGGTGAGAAATATTTTGCCGATATCTGGCTGCTGGCAACCCAGCGTCTGCAGGCCGCTGGCGTGCAATCTGTCACGGCTGAGAAGCGCTGTACCTATCAGAAAAGCGCCGATTTTTTCTCCTTCCGACGCGACGGAATCACCGGGCGTATGGCAACTTTGATTTGGCTGAGATAACCTTACGCCGCAAGACGATCCAGTAAGCGTATTTTTTGCTCACAACTCAGGTCATTAACCTTGAAAATTTGAGGGATGACCTCATTTAATCTCCAGTAGCATTTTGACCTGTAATGGGAGGAATCATGCGTCTGGATCGTCTTACCAACAAATTCCAGTTGGCCCTTGCCGATGCACAGTCCCTTGCTCTGGGACACGATAATCAATTCATCGAACCCCTGCACCTGATGAGCGCGCTGCTCAACCAGGAGGGTGGATCGGTACGTCCGCTGCTCAGTGCGGCGGGGGCGGATGTCGCTAGCCTGCGTACCAGCATCGAACAAGCCATCAATCGTTTGCCACAGGTCGAAGGGACCGACGGCGACGTTCAGCCATCAGCGGATTTGGTCCGGGTACTGAATCTGTGCGACAAGCTGGCGCAAAAGCGCGGCGACAACTTTATTTCATCTGAATTATTTGTTCTGGCGGCCCTCGAATCGCGCGGCTCGCTGGCGGACTTACTGAAGTCTGCCGGTGCCACGGCGGACAAACTCGCTAAGGCCATCGAGCAACTGCGGGGAGGGGAAAACGTGAACGATCAGGGGGCTGAAGATCAGCGCCAGGCTTTGAAAAAATACACCATCGATCTGACGGAGCGCGCTGAGCTCGGCAAGTTAGATCCGGTTATCGGGCGTGACGAAGAGATTCGCCGCACCATTCAGGTATTACAGCGTCGAACCAAAAATAACCCGGTGCTCATCGGTGAACCGGGCGTCGGTAAAACCGCCATCGTTGAAGGGCTGGCACAGCGCATCATTAACGGCGAAGTGCCGGAAGGGCTGAAAGGCCGGCGCGTTCTGGCGCTGGATATGGGCGCGCTGGTGGCCGGTGCGAAATATCGCGGCGAGTTTGAAGAGCGCCTGAAAGGCGTACTGAATGACCTCGCGAAGCAGGAAGGCAACGTCATTCTGTTTATCGATGAGCTGCATACCATGGTCGGCGCCGGTAAAGCAGACGGCGCGATGGATGCCGGCAACATGCTGAAGCCGGCGCTGGCACGCGGTGAACTGCACTGCGTGGGTGCCACCACGCTGGATGAATATCGCCAGTACATTGAGAAAGATGCCGCGCTGGAGCGCCGCTTCCAGAAAGTGTTCGTCGCCGAACCGAGCGTGGAAGACACCATCGCCATTCTGCGTGGCCTGAAAGAGCGTTATGAGCTGCATCACCATGTGCAAATTACCGATCCGGCGATTGTCGCTGCGGCAACGTTGTCGCACCGCTATATTGCCGATCGCCAGTTGCCGGACAAAGCCATCGACCTGATTGATGAGGCGGCGTCGAGTATTCGTTTGCAGATTGACTCCAAGCCGGAACCGCTCGATCGTCTCGAACGGCGCATCATCCAGCTCAAACTGGAGCAGCAGGCGCTGAAGAAAGAATCGGATGACGCCAGCGTTAAGCGTCTGGAGATGCTGGAAAGCGAGCTGGATCAGAAAGAGCGCGAATATGCTGAGCTCGAAGAAGAGTGGAAAGCGGAAAAAGCCTCGCTGACCGGCACGCAAAACATCAAAGCTGAGCTGGAACAGGCGCGTCTGGCTATGGAGCAGGCACGGCGTGTGGGTGACCTGGGCCAGATGTCGGAACTGCAGTACGGCAAAATTCCGGAGCTGGAAAAACAGCTGGCAAGCGCCACGCAGGCGGAAGGTAAAACCATGAAGCTGTTACGCAACCGCGTAACGGATGTCGAGATCGCCGATGTGCTGGCGCGCTGGACCGGTATTCCGGTGGCCCGCATGATGGAAGGCGAGCGCGATAAACTGTTGCGGATGGAGCAGGAGCTGCATGCCCGGGTTATCGGCCAGGACGAAGCGGTTGAAGCGGTATCGAACGCCATTCGCCGTAGCCGCGCCGGTTTGTCTGACCCGAACCGGCCGATCGGATCGTTCCTGTTCCTTGGACCGACCGGTGTCGGTAAAACCGAGCTGTGTAAGGCGCTGGCTAATTTCCTGTTCGATAGCGACGACGCGATGGTGCGTATCGATATGTCGGAATTCATGGAGAAACATTCGGTGTCGCGTCTGGTCGGGGCACCTCCGGGCTACGTCGGTTATGAAGAGGGCGGTTACCTGACAGAGGCGGTGCGTCGTCGCCCTTACTCGGTGATTTTGCTGGATGAGGTGGAAAAAGCGCATCCGGATGTGTTCAACATTCTGCTGCAGGTGCTGGACGACGGGCGACTGACCGATGGTCAGGGGCGCACCGTGGACTTCCGTAATACCGTGGTGATCATGACATCTAACCTCGGTTCGGATCTGATTCAGGAACGTTTCGGCGCGCTTGATTACGCGGAAATGAAAGATGTGGTGATGACGGTCGTCGGACACCATTTCCGTCCGGAGTTTATCAACCGTATTGATGAGGTAGTGGTATTCCATCCGCTGGGCGAAAAACATATTGCCTCGATTGCGCAGATTCAGCTGCAGCGGCTGTATCAGCGTCTGGAAGAGCGCGGTTATCAGCTGCACATTTCCGACGCGGCGCTGAAACTGCTGGGCGAAAATGGTTACGATCCGGTTTACGGCGCGCGGCCATTGAAACGGGCGATTCAGCAGCAGATTGAAAACCCGCTGGCGCAGAAGATTTTGTCTGGCGCGCTGGTTCCGGGAAAAACCATCGAAATGGATGTGCAGGACGATGCCATCGTCGCGCACCAATAACGCAACGTGACAAAAACGGGCCTCAGGGCCCGTTTTTTTATGCTGTTTCGCAAGAATTAGCTGGTTTTTGCAACGTGTTGCCTGGAAAGTGAGCGGTCGCGCAAAAACTGCAAATTAGCGCTTGTCAGGCGAAACGAAGTCCCTATAATGCGCCACCACTGAGACGGCAAAGCGGCAACGCAGGCGGCTCAGCAGGGCGTGA
>NZ_SCKT01000012.1:0-2121 GCF_014155765.1 Pantoea dispersa
TGGATGTCATTTCGGGTCTCCTTTCACTGAGAGTTTAGTCTCCCGAAAACCCGGTACGGTTCACGCCACCTTGTTTAATTGCGTCTTTTGCAGAGGTTTTGCTATCTGCTTTGACTTCCGTAACATCTCCGGCCTTGATACGGCGGAGCCAGTAAGTGCTCATCTCGACGTTTCGCCCTTCTTTGGGCAATAGGTCGCCACGGGCTGGATCAGGAACTGATCGCCCGGCAACAGGTTTTAGTTTCATTGGTTACTCGCTGAGGTTGACCCGAAGTTTGTGTTCGATGATGCCGTCTGGTTTCTGGTCTTTGCCGATGAGGTCCACGTCGACATCAATTTCTCTGAATTCATCCAGAGCATTGAGATCGTCCTGCTGGCGCGTCATCTCGCCAGTAATTTCACGCGTCAGCATGAACTCAAACTGGTAATAGAGGCGGCCACGATCCATATCCAGAAGCTGGCCACCTGAATACGCCACCGGACCCGCGTCTTCATCCGGTTCCCAGCCCAGCAGGGCTTTCCAGATTTCGCCCCGGACATCATGCACCGCGTCATAGCCTGATGCCTGCCCGCGTTCGTCGCGGGTATTGTCCAGCACAACGACAACTGCAAAACCTTCGGTCACGTTCTGCCAGTAGTCGGTCAGTGACTTTTGTTCGGCAGTAACGTCTTCAGTGGGTACCACGTAAGCCGCGGGTAACTTCATTTTTCCGGTTTCAGGAATGGCTTTGAATTCCGCCGCGCCGGCCACGTTGCCTGCAAAGCGCGGACACCGCGCGCGAAGCGCAGCTATTATAAGAGAAAGCTTCATTTCTTTTTCCTTTCTGGCCTGAGGGAGGTGCGCAGCGCACTTCTGAGGACGTAACTCGTCCAGCTCTTCCGGGATTCAAGCACTTCCGCCATATAGTTCTTACGCGGTGCGATACGCCATCCGTTACCGCCTGACTTACCTTTATGATGGCTTTTAGCGCGCTTAGCTCCGCGCCTGACCCCATAGAAGAGAAAGGCCGGATAGAAATCGCCGTCAATGAGCCGGTTGCCTTCGCCCCGCTTCTGGTTGGGAGCAATTCGAACCATCATGCCTGGACGATTTTTTGATGCCCGGGGGACGTAGTAACCGATTGAGCGCGCCAGCCTGCCAGTGCGAAATCCCGGATTCTCCCCCGGTGATGAACGACCACGACGCATCACCAGCCTTCGGGCGTCACGCATATGCACCTGGCCTATTTTCACGAAGGCCTTACGCATCCTGCCGCGGTTAAAAACGAGCTCTTTTGGCTGGTCGAAATCGACATGCAGCAGCGGCTTAGCCATACATTTCTCCATCTCGATTTACCGCGCCCAGTTCCTCGCACTCCATCAGCAGATAACGGCCAGCTGAATTGAGGTCGCGAAGGCGCTTGACCCGGTAGATGTTGCCGCCGTACACCACCTCAAAATCCGAAGTGATACCCTGGCGAAAACGGATCGTGATGTAATGGGTAATGATGTCATCAGCCTGAATGGATTCGTGATAGGTAGTGGCCCCCACCTGTCGGACCCTTGCCCAAACATCCTTTTCATTCTGATAAACCGGCTCCACGCCATAATCCGCTGCCGCCTGATCTATGCGCTGCCGCAGATGAATGCGCTTGTTGAGCTCACCGGGATCGGGCAGCGTGAATACAGCGCTGGTATTTGATGACCGTAACTGCATATCAGTACCCCGACACAGGCAGGCGGCGTGAGTAGAGAAGAAACTCAAACGCCTGAGGCGTCTCAGTCATCTCCAGTTCTGACACAGAGCCGCGGTGCTCATACCAGTGACTGACCAGCATCAGCAGAGCAAGGCGAATATCCTCGGTGATCACAATGCCGTCAGTATCAAGCGGGGCAATGTCGTCCACCGTTTTATATAGATTGCGATTAAGGTAGGTCACCGCCTTTGCCTCTGCAGCCAGGGCAAATAATTCCAGCAGCCGATCTTCCTCCGTAAAATCATTTTCCAGCCGGCATTGCTGTTTAATTTCGTCGAGCGTCAGCAGCATGGTGTTCAGCCTTTTTTGTTTTTACCTTTTGCTGGCTCTGGCTCTGGCTCTGGCTCTGGCTCTGGCTCTGGCTCTGGCTCTGGCTCTGGCTCTG
>NZ_SCKT01000012.1:2153-104091 GCF_014155765.1 Pantoea dispersa
AGAGCAGCAGTATCTTCTGCAGAAAGCTCTGCATAGCCTTTTTTAATCAGCTCGCGACCATGCTGCTCATCAGTCTCGATGATATTGCCCTCAGACACGACCGAGCCGCCGAAGTAATTCGGTTTAATCAGAAGCAGTTTCATATATAACTCCCGGAAAAGCGGCCCGGAGGCCGCTACCATGATTAACCAGCTGCAGGAGCCGGAGCAGTGAAGGAACCGTAAACGAACGCTTCAGGACGCTTGACGGCCAGTGCCAGGCGTTCTTCACAACGAATTGAGATCATGTTTTTCTCAAAGTCGTCGGCGTTTTCGGTCGAGATAACCACGTTGGCATCTTCGCGGTCGAAAATCTGCGCGCCGGCATTGAATGCGCCGGTCAGGAATTTGCCCTGGAACGCAGCCGCTTCGGTCGCGACTACCGGCAGCCCCCAAAGGGTAGGACCGGTCAGCGCTGCAGGATTCGCAAGGATATAGCGACCCAGCGTATCTTTAGTCAGCTCAATTTTGGCCCAGTCAATAAAGTGCAGGACGTGACCCGAAGCCGGGAATCGCGCCAACTGAGCCTGAAGCATGGCTAAGCGCAGATCATCAATACCGTTCTGACTTTCTACTTCAAAAGCGGCGGCAAACGCTGAAGCTTGCGGAACAATGCCGTCGAGGTGCGCACCGGTGCCGTCGCCGAACAGGATTTCCTGCTCTTCAACATACTTCAGACCGTAGCGCAGCTCAGCGTCTATCGTTGACTGCAGCTGAGGCATATCATCCAGAATCTGCTTAGCAGCTTTGAAGAGATGAGCGATCGTGCGAACTGGCGTGATCTTCTCAGCAAATGCAATGTCGCTGTACGGCTTGGTCGTATTTTCAGCAACGGCAGCGGCTCTGTTGGTGAAACCGGTCTGCTGCACCCAGTAAATGGTGTTAGAAGATGTACGGCCCGGCGCAATCAAATCACGAATAAACAGGCGTTGCTTTGGCTGGGTGTCAATACCCGGCAGGCGATCAGGTGCAACGATTTGACCAGGAACATCTACTGAAACCAGCGCGGCACTTACCGGAATGCTGATGCGTTTATTACCTTCCACGCCAGCGGTGAAGGCCTTTAGCGCTTCAGATGAGACGACCTGACGACCCACGGTTTCAACAACTTTGGCCGCGTGGTTCATCGGCATCTGTGCGACGTGCTGCTCAAGCTCTCCGAGTGAAGCTTTCAGCGTTTTATTTGCCTCGTTCAGGGCGTTAAATTCAGTGGCGATTTTATCTACCGCTTCTTTAGTCTGGGCTGACAGCTGACCAGAGTTCTTTGCTTCCTTAAGCGCGTCTTCAGCCTTTGCGCTGAAGGTGCCGGAGACCTCTTCCAGCTTTGCAGATACTTTCTTAAGTAACTCATTTACATCTGACATGATGATTCCTTATTTGCCGAACGCGGCCAGCGCGTTTTGAAGTTGTTCAATACTTTCAGGGTTGATTTCGTCGGTAGCGCCCGGCATACCTTCAGGGGTGGCAGCAGCGCCAGGCTTGCCGCCGGTTAATGCTTTAAGAAGTTTTCGACGCTCAGAACGCGGGGCATCGGTTTTTGCCAGCATGGCGTCCAGCTTGCGCAGCGCAGTTGCCGGACTATCGTCTCCGTTAGCAATCTCATCTGCCGCAAGCAGGCGGTCTGCGAAACCCTTTTCAACCGCATCACTGCCGCCGATATAGGTTTCCGCATTCATCATCGCCTCAATGGCTTCGCTGCTTAGCCCGGTACGGGCGCCATAGATATCGTTCATTGCTTTATCAAACGGTTCCATGTCAGCTGCCACCTGCGCCAGGTCGTGACGGTTGCCCATCGCATATACCCAGCAGTTATGGATCATCAGGAAAGCACCCCGACCAATCTGGACTTCATCACCGGCCATCGCGATAATCGACGCAGCGGAAGCAGCAAGGCCAAGCACCTTGACGGTGACTTTCCCGTCGTATTCACGCAGCAGGTTGTATATGGCCAGGCCTTCAAACATGTCTCCGCCAGGCGAATTGATATTCACCGTCACGTCAGCACCGCCAATTGCGCGCAGCGCCGCCGCGATACGACTGGCGGTAACGCCGTCGCCGTACCAGTCAGCGCCAATAACGTCAAAGACTGAAATACTGTTGTCATCACTCTTTGCGGCTTTAATGCCGCCGTTCCAGCGCTCCATTGCAGAAGACGGCAAATCGCGATTTTCGCGCGCAAAAGGCCGCCCCTCCGGCGCTGCCGGAAGACTTTTTACTGTCATTGGGGATGCTCCTAAGCCGCCTGTTTAAGCGGTGATTTTTCGAAAGGGATATCCGGGAAAACAGCATCGTGGACTTCGCGCAGCAGCCTAGCGTTTACGGCTTTACTGTTTTTTCGCAGGTCCTCAAGCGGGGTCAGGTTCAGCTGTACGGTGTAAATATCACCACCCTCAATAGGCGGCAGATTCTCCAGGCGGCGCACGTCATTGCGAGACATCCAGCCGTTTTGCAGGGCAGTGGTGTAGTAGGCTGAGCGTCCGGCGCTGTCAGCACGCAGCAGACCTTCGACGGAGAACTCAGCAAACAGGTCTTCATCACTGTTGAGAAGGCAGCGTGAAATCTCCTGCTCAATGTTTACCAGCATCGGGCGCAGCGTATTGGTCAGGAACAGAAGGTTCATGCCTTCGACGCTTGAGGCCCAGCTGCTTTGCTTGTTAACGTGACCTACCATAAATGGTGGCACGCGGAACCAGCGGCAGATTTCCTCAATGCTGAATGACCGTGACTCCAGCATCTGAGCATCTTCGGGGTTAAGGGTAATGCCCTGATAGGACATATCACCCTCAAGCACCATCACCTTACCGGCGTTTTTCGAACCGACGAACCGGTTAAGGTTTTCGCGGTTTTTCTGGCGCTGCTCTTTGGTCAGCAGGTTCTTTGAGAGAAAGAAGCCTGACGTCTGAATACCGTTTTCAAAAATTTTGGCGGCTGATTCCTCAACCGCCATCGCCGCGCCAAATACGTCACGCCCGGTGCGCATCGGCATCATTCCACAGACGCCATCCAGACCAAATCCCCGGATGTGCATCATGTTTTTCACCGGGATAATGCGCGGCACGCCCTTCTCTGTGTATGTGTACTGCAGTTCGCCGCTGTCCAGCCGCTCTACCTTCATGCACTGAGGAAGGAGCGGTACCAGAGAGACCAGCTTCTGGCCTATCATTTTTTTCTCAACGTAGGCATTACCGCGCAGGCAGATGCTGGCAACAACCATCAGCATAAATCGTGATGGCGTCATTTCGCTGTTGGGCCGGCGGCACAGCAGCTGATAAGCCGGATGATTCAACGCCAGTTTGCGGGAGCCGTCTGCAGCCCTTTCGTATACCTTCATTGGCAGCGTTGAAACCGACTCGCTCAGCAGGCGCACACAGGCCCATACGGAGGCCAGCGCCAGTGCTTTCTCTGCTGTAACGACTTTGCCGCTGCTGCTTGCGCCGTACCACTCCTGCCAGAACGCGGCATCGTTGAGCCCAATCGACTCACCCAGCCAGTTCACTATCGCGCTTTTGATGCGGCCCGGCCTTTTCTTTTCTTTCATCAGATACCTACCATGATCGGGTCGTCAAAAAAGTCATCGGGATCGCCGATCTCTATCAAAACAGCATCTTCCGCTGCACCGATTGCCATTGCTGAGGCCACCACGCCATCGATACGGCCGGTGCTTTTCTTTTTGGCAAATATGCGGTTGTCCTTCTGGTCAGCCTCAAGTACTGCAGAGGCGGCATTCCAGCGCAGGCAGGGATTAGGCCGGATAATCAGCACCCGGTTGTTCAGATGCTCCTCAAACAGCTCAATGGATCGTGGCATCCATAAACCGGACTCCTGGGCCTTATAAAAGCCCTGACCGTGTGGAACGAGGTCCACGCTTACAGACTCGCTTTCGAGTTCGGGCTCCAGATACTTAATGCGATACTGATCAAAAGCTATGCATTTGATGTCGTATCTGGCCGCCAGCTCACCGATGCGAACCGCCACAAAACCGTAGTTGACAGCCTTGCCCGGTGGCGCGTGAATAAAGCCATTACGCAGCCAGGCGTCATATGGGACGTGGTCAGTTTTGGCCCTCTCCATCAGGGAGTCTTTTGGCGTCCAGAACTCAACTAAAAGCTTTTTGGATTTCGGGAAGTAAAGTGCCAGTGCCGTCAGGTCACGCGAACCGGACAGGTCCAGCCCGCCATAGCACTCTTCACCCGCCAAATCTTCGGGGTCAAAGTCCTGTTCGCAGTTCATCCAGGTGTCGCTGTCAATCCACGGATCGGACGCTTCCACCCACTGGCAAAAGTTCAGGCGGCGGACGATGCTCTCTTTTGAAGGCATGCCACGAGCCTGCGTCACCTGTTCACGCAGGTACTTATCGCTGAATGTATGCCCAAGAGAGGGATTTGCTTTCCCCCAGCACGACTCATCTTTGAATGGGTCGTCACCTTCATCCAGCGAGCAGATGAAGCTGAAAAAACTGTCATCTTCCAGATCACCGGCGGCAACCTTTCGCCCATATTCATGGTACTCGTAGCAGACGCTGGTTTTATCATGGCCACTGTTAGTGATCAGGAACATCAGCGCCTGACGGCGGCCTTTTGTGCCTGCGCGCATCATCTCAACAACGGCGTTCGTTTTGTGCTCATGCACTTCGTCAATTAGCGCACCATGCGGGCGAGGTCCTGACTGACCATCATCAGAGCTGATTGGCTTGAAAAAAGAACCGGTCTGCAGAAATGCAAGGTTCCATACGTTCAGGCCGGTGCCGGATTTCGTAATGCGCTGCGCCAATGCAGGAGACTGGTCGACCATCGTTACGGCATCCCGAAACAAAATCATCGCCTGGTCTTTTTTTGTGGCCGCCGCGTAAACTTCGGCGCGCGGCTCTTTATCAGCCATCAGCAGGTAAAGACCCACCCCGCCCGCCAGCGGCGATTTACCAGAACCCTTGCCGGATTCGATGTAGCTCATACGAAAGCGGCGCGTTCCGTCTGCTGATTTCCAGCCAAACAGAGAACCAACAATGAAACACTGCCACGGCAGCAGAATGAAGGGCTTCCCCTCATGCTCACCACCGTTAAGTTTCAGTACCTGAGCGAAAAAATTTATCACGCGCGTTACCGCGTCAACGTCCCAGAAGAGACCGCGCGTTTGTCCGTGTTCCAGGTCGCGTATGTGGCGGGCGCATGCGGCGCGAATATCCGGACCAGCAAGAATCTTTCCACTGTTTACGTCCAGCGCATACTGCGTTGCCGGGTCAGCCGAAGAATGCGTTGAGCGGGTCTTCTTCTTTTTCTCCACCATCTGCGTTTACCTTTGACCGCGCGGCCGGTGTCAGGCCAAATTCAACTAAATAACTTTTAAAACGACGATCGGCATCTGCCAGCATGGCAACAGCCGGATTTGCCTTTATCAGAAAATCACCCATCTGCGTTTTGGTCGTGTAAGTGCGCCCTTCGATATCCACTATCTGGCGCAGCTGAAGAATTTCCGCATACAGATCACAAAGCCTTTCGAGCGCCAGAGTATCGGCAACTGTCAGCACCCCCATACCGTCAAGAAGAACAGTGAGCTTGCCCCAGGCTGTTTTTCCCCAGTCGGTCAGATGAGATGGCGGGCTTGGAATTTCACGGGCGGGCTTAGGCTCTTTCTTATTGAGCGCGCGCTTGCCGGGATTACCAGTTACAACTTTCAGATGGGTAGGTTTTGGTCGTCTTCCGGCCATTAAAACCTCCCAGAAAAAAACTTTTCATTTCGCGGTTGTGCACAAAAAGGGGGGCGGGCGGTCAGTAAGACGTTATCCCCTGAACTCTTTACCCACCCTCCCCCTAGTGTCTGTACTCTATCCCCTGCGCCAGTGCGACTGTGGGTCCAGCGGCAGGCCGTTCTCATCGCACCCGATGATGTGACCGCGTTTTTCTTCGCGCTGCTTGGTGGAGTCGTGGTGCTGCTTACAGAGAGGTTGCCAGTTTGCTTTATCCCAGAAGAGCTTTTGAGCCTTCGCTATCTCTTCCTGCTTCCCGCCATTCAGTGCTTCTTTCAGCCTATGCGGCTTGATGTGGTCAACGACAGCTGCTGCAACTGCTCTGCCCTGTCGGTGGCACATTGCACATAGAGGATGAGACTTGAGGAATGACAGTCTGGCTTTGTCCCAGCGGCTATTGTAGATGCGAGGCTCGGACATATTCACTCCAATAAAAAACCGCCCGTAGGCGGTTACTCGTAATGTTGAGACCAGTGCTTATCACATTCATCTACAACGGAGGATATCTGTCGACCACTGCCAGAACTCATTGAATCCCTGACCATTGTAGGAAACCCTCTATTTTGCTGAGGAATTAAGTGATTTAACGGAACTTCATCTTCTGTTAACACCCATAATTTATGTCCGTTAATATCCTTTTCCCTGTATACGATAATTAATTCAATATTGTCCGCTGAATTTCCATCGTTCCTGAAAATTTCATAGCGCGTCAATTTTCCATCTTCGCCACGGTAAAGCAAGGTTCTTTCCAATGTTAGCTTGGTCATGGTTTTTGCTCTCTTTGAAATGAGATACCAAATTAACATCAGATTTTGTTAATACGAAATTTATAACCACCTTCGCAACACTTCACAGCTTGGCTAACCGTTATCCCTTGTCGGTGGATTTGCAAAGTTTCGCGCTTACGCTTGTTAGAATGGTCTTATGTGCCAGGCTGGGGTGTCTGCATAAAAACAAGATCGTTATCACCCCATTAGCCCCTAACGGGGCTTTTTTTCAACTTCGGGCGCGCTCGCAAATGCGCCCTGTGATAATCACTTCAGACACTGCTCTTTGATGTATTGCTGCAGTGCAGCTATTTTTGCCCGGTCTTCTTTGATTCCGGCTCTGATACCGAGAACGTTTCGTCCAGCAACTGGAGAGAGTTCGACGGTGGCTCCATCGTCCACGCCGGCGGGCTGGGTGGCCTGCTTCGGACAGGTGCCAGCGACGAGCACCCGACCACCGCGATCAAGCTTGCGCTGCAAAGCATCATTTTCAGCTTTTGCACTTGCTAACTCCTTTGTGTACTTCTCATCGAGAGCGGCAACGTTACGCTGGCGCACCTGCATGTCATCAATTGTGGCGTTTGCAAGCTTAAGGTCGCCCGTCGCTTTATCGCGCTGCGCTTTGTAGTCGATGGCGTTGCCACGGTAATGGCTTGCAAGTAATCCGGTTCCGGCCAGCAGCAGCACAAACACCGCGATTATAATCAGCAGTACCCGTGTCATTTATCCAGCCCCCAGCACGTCAGTTCTGATTCCTGATCGCGTCGCTCAACCTGCCCAATGCAGTTATTCGAACGAATGCGGCAATCTCTGCCACCGTCAAATATCCAGCGTTTTATCTCAGCACACGCTCCCTTTCGGTCACCGGCGTTAAGTTTGCGGTAGAAGGTTGAAGGCAGGCATTTACCGGGGCCGATGTTCCACGGGCAGAATGACGCAATTCCTACCTTCTGCGGTTCAGTCAGCGGAACGTGAACGTTTCTGTCTACCCATGCCAGCGCTTTAGCCTGCTCCGCTTTATCGATGGCCCGGCACTGCTCTGCTGTCAGCTTCATGCCCTTAACTACAGGCTTGCCGTTAACACGGGTCACACCACCGCAGATGGTCCAGACGCCACCAGCATCAGGATATGCCGTCAGGCTACTGCCCTCCTTCTCCTTCTGGAATTGCTCCATCAGAGCGGGGGCGGACGCGCCAGCAGCAATCAGCGTCAGCATGGCGGCACTAAGCCTGGTTTTGAGCTGCCGGGATAGCGCCATAGTTATTCCTTAACGGAGTCGAGCACTTTGTTAATGCCCTGGATGACTTCTGGTGATTTTTGCACAGCAGGTGAATCTTTGGCCCCGTTGAGGTAATCGAGTACCGCCTGGGCCCGAACGCGGTCCAGCTCAAGGCGCTCCTGCTCGCTACGTATGTTTTGCTCAATTTCTTTGCGCTTTAACTTCTCAGTGCGGCGTTTATCCAGATACCCAAAGATGGCTATCACTAAACCTGCCAGAGCGGTGATCATGTACACCCTGTCGAGTGTCACAACACCGGCAAGGCTCGAAAGAGTTGCCATCCAGGTGCCCCCGCTGATTGCAGTGTCTGCGTGTTGATTCATGCGAAACATATCCACCCCCGAATCGGGGACTTGGCCAATTAGGAATTGTCTACTTTCTGAACTGGGCAAGTCCGGTTAGCTTTTAAATTGTCGAGACGTAAAAGCTTGGTTGCCGCTGGGTAGCCAATGATAATGAATCCGCCACTGTGCGGATTTTTTTATGTATAAAAATGCGCCTCAGCCACTTCCGGTGAAGGTCATCTGTCGCTGATTGGCTGGGCGCAAAAACGTAAAAACCAGCTCTCAGGCTGGCTTTTGAATAATTCCCCGACGCTAAGCGGTAATTACTGTCATCGTCATGACCGGGGATTGTTTGGTGTGTCACCCTGATAGGCTCAGGTTTTCGCCACAATATGAAAGGCGCGCAGGGATGTGCAGTCCCCGCATGGTTTGGGTAATGAGCCCGTCATGCGCGTGCGCCTTTGGTATTGTGTGGATTCAAAACAGAAAACCCCGCCGGGCGGCAGGGTTCTTTTGCGGGTGGTGGTGTTTCGTATGCAGTACGCCCACCATGAGAAAGATAATAATCCATTTTCGGACAAAAGCAAGCTATTTGTTTTTAACGTGCTGCGATAATTCAGCAATTGACGATAAAGATTCGTTGCCCGTCACAATTTTAAAAACACTGTCTGCGTGGCTTTCTTCAGCTTCCAGCTTAGCCACCAGCGAATCGAAGAAAGGTTTCCAGTTGCGGGTCCAGGTGCGCACGTGCAGATCGGGAAGATGCTGGCTGATCACTTTGTAAGCCCGGGTGCCAGTGCTTCTGCGAAACCCGGCACCGCTGCAGCGCTCACACTCTTTTTCGACAACGGTACCCTGAAGCTTTGATTTCTCAATGTCCCGCACACGCCCGGTACCATTACACCGGCAGCGGGCACTGATAGTTCCTTTGCCGTGACATGTCACGCACTGTACTTCAGTAGTTTCCAGCCGATATCTGGCCGGCGTCTTTTCTCCGCAGCCCGGATGCACCATCACGTTAGCCAGGCCGTTGATAACGCCGCGACCTTTGCAGTCAGGGCAACTGTGAACTGTGGCAGCCGATCGGGTGTATTCTTCGAACGCCAGCTGACACATGACCATCAGGCATGGAAGCAGCTGCTTTCCTGCGCCTTTCGCAATCAGACGCGGAACCGTGTTTCGCGCATGGGCCATCAGGTATTCCACGGCGCGGCGCTTATCCTCTTCACCAACGCCGGCTTTCGCCAGAACGGCGGCAACACCCAGCGGTGATTTTGACTGACACATGCCAAAGGCCCCCATTACGTCAGTGCCTGTCAGCGCATCTGACGCCGTGGCGCGCGACGTGTCGCTGATGTTCATACTCTTCGGGCTGAAGTGCTTCAGCGCTGATTCAATTTTCATACTCACTCCACACGCTTTATTTTTTATCTGAACCAATCACACCGACTGCAATCGCGTGATCGAGGAACCGGAACAGCAGCTCTATCTGGCTGCCATACTTCTCTTCAAAATCTGACGGTGAGCGATGTAGCTCGTCGTGATGCGCTCTGCACAGCGGTATCACGAATAAATCATGTGCTTTTGTTCCCATTCCTCCCTGTCCATGTCCGATGATGTGGTGTGGATCGTCTGCCGGCTTATTGCAGCAGGCGCAGCTCTGCGCTTTTACCCAGCGCGTGTACTTCTCGTTGACCCAGCGCTTACGCTTCGGGCGTGCCATGTATGATTCAGGTGAGTCAGGGTCCGCCTGCAGGGTGATCACCTGCTTAACCACTTCCCCGGCATCCTGCAGGATTTCACGCCCTGAACGCTCCGGGGTAATGGCCGCTTCGCGAATGGCTCCGGTCAGCACCGATTCCTTCTTCATCCGCAGCACCACGCGCGCCGGCGCTTCGGGTATGAGGTCAATCACTCCCCTCAGTGACGCCCACCAGCACAGCTCAGGCAGCGTCATGAGGTGATCACGGCCAAGCCCCATCTGATTGCAGGCGGCGCTGATCACCCAGGCGGCCACGTTGATTGCTGCTGTGGCTTCCAGTGACTGCGGTACGCCGTTCTGACGCAGCAGGTTGTCATGATGGTGACAGACGCTGATCGCCCCGGTGCCAACGTCGAGCGTTGTCAGTTCGTGGTAGTGATAGCCGTCTTCCGTTTCGCACTGGCAGTATGTGACACCCTCCAGCCACCCTCTCAGCGCCACCATGCCGCCAGCAGCGGTGATCACCCTTTCGCTGGCAAAGAATTCCGCCAGTTGCTGATCATCGAGCAGTGGCTGCGCGCTGTCATTAATCCGTCCGGATGGCAAATTTTCCATGTCGCCAGGCGGAACGGTGATCAGCACGCGCCCACGAAACAGGGCCATCAGGTCGCTGCCGGGTTTGAACAGCACAATCCCGGTGCGCGGGGCCACTTCTGGTGTAAGTAATGCTCGCATTGACACCTTAGTGCACTGTTTCAAGCAGGCGCAGCAGTTCAGCAAAGCGTGACTCGAAGAAATGCGGCTGCGTCTCGCGTGGATTTGCCGGGCTGGTGATGTTTTTGCCGTACATGCAGCCTTTGGCCGTCAGCGACCAGAAGCGTTTCACACCGCCAACACCTGAACGGCTCGGGCGGACTTTCTGCTCGGTTATGCCAAGCTTTGCCAGCTGCGTGTATACCTGCCCGGCGGAAAGGCGTACGCCGTGAATTTTCAGCAGTTGGGTAAGTGACTGCGTCGGGCGGCTGGAACCATCTACCGCGTCAGCAGGGGCGTCGATAGCGTAATGAGGCATCAGGTCAGGTAAGCCAGCCACCTGCTGCAGCTTGTGGTAAGCACCCAGCTTTGATGAGTTAGACAGGTTGAGCGTTCTGGCTGCCGATTCCAGCAGAATTACTCCGGCCTGAATGCGGTCCGAATATGCGGGTGGCGCTGAGAGAGTATTAACAGCGTCGAATGTGCGAATAACCTTCAGGTTGAAAGACGGGCTAATCCACATTGCGTAGGCGTATACCAGCTCTTTGCAAACGTAAGTACCCGGCGTGATACCTCCCCGCTGAACGTCAGCAGGGGCAAACGCCATATCTGGCGTTAGCTCAGAAATTAACCCGTTAAAGGATTCAGTGCGTGTCCAGCGGTTAGGGCTGTGACGTTCATTTCCACCAGCTGCGCGATGCAAATCGTTGAGGTTGTAACGACCAACTGAGTCGCGACGAACTGAAACGCCTTCAACTACCAGAAGTTGATTCATGGGTAATCTCCACACTGATTTTTCTTAGGCCCCGCCCCATCACCTGCACGAGAACGGGACCAACCAACGCGGCGAAAATTCTGCACATCCTCGCCGCCAAAACATCATAACCGCACAGACAATTCTTACCTATCGCTGCAGATTTCACTGTATGGATTTATAGTGATTTCCGTTTTACCCCTTTTAGTCAACGGCCCCCACTCCACCGTAAAACGCTTAATCTGCTTATCGTCTACCCATACGCCAGCATGCGTCAGACTGTCGAAAGCTGCTTTCAGGTAGTTGTCCAGGTCGCGTGGCCGTTTGTCCGGCGGATAGAGAATTACCGAAACAGCCACGTTCACTGTAATCGGCTCAGGCGCACGGCGGAGCTGCTCCATGATGTCCGCCAGCGCGTTAGATCGGAAAGAGCGCCCGGAGGCGCTGATTAATACTCCCTTCCTGGTGTTTCGCCAGTAGGTGTTGACGCTGGGAGGGAACGGAAGGGTCAGCTTCATCATGCATTCCCCCTAAGTTTCTTAACCTGATCCAGCCGTTCAGCCAAAAAGCCAAGCTCTTTGGTCTTATTGGCAATCTCCATGTTTAAATCGTTGAGCTTAAATTGCGCAGTTCTTACGCGACCTTTGCAGTTCACCTCTTCACGCTTCAGTTTCTCCAGCCCTTCCCGGTGATTGGTTATTTCAGCTCTTAGGCTCTTCAGCTCCCATTCAATAAGCGTTTCACCTTTGGCCCTCGCAAGCATCCAGTCAAAAGGATCGACGACGGCACCACAGCGGCGGCACGTCAGGGCTCGGCCATGTTCATCCACCAGCACATTGACATGAGCGCAATTATGCGGCACTCCTTCAGGCTTTTCGGCCTCAACAAGGTTTCGCATCTCACGGATGTCGCTGTTGCTATCAAACCGTTTGGTAAAGGCGAGGACATTGTCGCTATCGTCAGGATGTTCGGTTTCATCTGTCATGCCACGCTCCCGGTAATCAGTTGCACGCTGCTGTCACACTGGTTGCCCCAGCAGTCCCAGCCATCGGCGGCGGTTCGCGCGAACAGCTCAATGCGTGACACGTCACCGTAAAGCTGCTCAAGCCGGCGGCGAACTTCCCACGGCTTCGCGCTGTGTTCGCCCAGGCAGGAATACACCACCTGCTTAACCGATGCGCTGGCGCGCTCCAGCCCGGCGCCGCGCGTCGCTATCAGCACATCCTCGGTGTTGCTGCGGGTGTGATTGCCGCCATTCATGCGGGTTTCAGCGTTGAGCATGTCAAGAAGGTCGGTGAAGTCGTGGATGGTTTGCTCCGTCAGCGCGCGGTTAAAACGCTGCTCAGCCAGCTGGTTCAGCTTCACCCAGGTGAACCCCTTCATCGTGCGCACACGAAAGCCCCACGCTTCCGCCAGCTCGCGCGCCTCCTGGTTGTGGGTGCCGGTGTACCACATCGCCAGCACCGCGTTTTCTTCGGCAAGCGCCCATACGGGCAGGCGCTTCAGATCGGTCATGGACATGGTCTGGTAGTGGTCAGTAGCAGCACCATTGCTGATGCTGTTGTTGTAAGGCCACGCCGGATCGGCGTAAATGAGTTGGTATGGCATTACGCGCCCTCCCCGTTACGGGATAAGTGCTGCTCGTACTCCTGCAGGATTCCAGTCACCTCAACAGCTACGCCAGGCGGCAATATGAAGTATTTGAAGTCAGGGGTGTCCTGAAGCAACGCAGCGTCTTTCAACAGTTCAACCAACCGGCGTGCGCGCGCGGCGCTGAATTGCGGCATGGCAGCCGAACGGGTCAGCTTCTTCTTGCCGCTGGCTTTGGCTTTTGCCAGTCCCTCAGCTGCAATAGTCCCTGCTTTGGGCCCGTGCTCGCGCGACAGCGCTACTGCGGTTGTTGCGGCAACCTCCCCTGATTCGACCATGCCTATCAAGACGTCACCGGATGAAAGCAGCTGCAAATGCGCTTCAACGTCAGCCACTGACCTGCCAAATGCTTTGGCTATTTCAGCAGTTGTATGCCCCTGACGTTTGGCGCGGTTGTACGCGCCTGCTCGCTGAAGCGGGGTGATTGGTTTGCCCTGGGATGATTTCGCCATGTGCGCGAGTTTATCGAGCTCGGTACCGACGAAGTCCTTGCACTCAATTCGCGGTATTGGATGCCCCATATCGATAGCCAGTTTCGCACCGACGAAACGGTGCTGACCGTCGATTACCATCACGCCGCGCTCTGTAACCACGACTGACAGCGGAGGTAAATCAGAACCGTCAATCCAGCAGTCGCGCATGTATTCGGCGTGCTCCTGGTCAACCGGGCGAATGTTGGCCCCTTCTTCCAGATAAATTTCCTCCACCGGCACCATGAAGGTTTTCTTCGTTGTGGTGCTCGTGCCGTTTTTGCTTTTTTGCGCGTAGTACTGAGAAAGTGTTGTCATTTTGTTTGCAGCTCCCAAGCCAGGGCAATAATCAATCCGGTAATCATCAGCGCCGCGATGCGCGCGCCACGGTAAAAATCTTCGTTACGCCAGTAATGGCGTTTGATGGCAGCTATCATCGGCGCTTATTTCCCATAACCAGCGGATCGGGCAATGGCTTCGGTGCCATGCTGTTCCCGCGCTTAATACATTGGGCGCGGCAGATGATTGCCTTCTGCCGAAGCCCGGGGCGCTGGGTAGCGTCATGAGCTTCAAGCCAGACGCGCGCCGCGCGGTACCAGAGGTTTTTATCCTGCAGGCTCAGCGCTTTGTCGCTCAGCGTTGCGTATGCCTCATCGCACTGGCCCATTTCTTCAGCGGCGTAATAGCGGGCTTCAGCGTCATACCAGACATCGCCGGTAGTGGTCAGAGCCTGAAGCGAGCTCTTAACGGTGCTGACAGAGCGTCCAACCGCATCGGCAATTTGGCCCGGCTTCTGCCCGCTATGCAGCATCAGGTGAGTCAGAATCAAAGTTTCAGTGTTCATCGTTACCCCCTGAAGCCTTCAGGAATGTCGTAGTTAGCGTTCGGCACGTGCATAACATCGCGCTGCCACTTGCCGTTAACGCATGGCGGACGGCCGGAGTTGTGCCATTTGGTTGCCGACTGGAGATAGCCGGGGAAGTTTTTAGGGATGAACAGCGTTGCCGGACGCAGGTACTGAGCCTGTTCAGTGTTTTGCCAGTGAACGTTTTTGTAATCGACCACCAGCATCAGCTCTTCAGCCTCATACCCCTCAGCCAGGCGGGCACGGATATTCTCCATTGAGGATTTGCACACCTGGAATTTTGCGCCGGTGACCTGGTTCAGATGGGTTAAAACCTTTTTGGCCTGATCGGTCAGTTCAACATCGCGGTCGGGTTGCCCAGCAACCTGACAAGAATTACCTGTAGTAATCTCTGTAGTATTCTCTGTTGTATTCTCTGTAAGAACAGGGCAATTTGCCCCGATGGATGAGGTCAAGTTGCCCTTATCGACGGATGCAATCTGCACTTTTCGAACAGTGCAATTTGCACCGCTCGATGAGTGCAAATTGCCCTCATCGGTGAGAAGTGGGTTTTCGTGGTTAATCGCGTAAAAATTCGTACGGTCATGCTGCGATTTTTTCAGCTGCTCAACGTAAATCAGGCCATTCTTTTTCAGCGACGTGAGTGCGCGCTTTACCGTGTCCGGAGACCAGAACGGGAACTGCTCTGTCCACTCTTCAATCGTGTTATAGACCCAGCGCCGGCCATCGTGCTCAACGCCTGACGCTGTATCTTCCAGCCAGTAACAGATTTGCTGCAGCACGATAGCTTCGTTCAGGCCGATACGTGACGCCAGCATGGGGCTAACCACAAGCGGTTTCACTTTCAGTAATAAACTCATGGCCCCACCTTCCTGAACTTACGGCCCCACAGCTCGCGCGGCTGAGCGCAGGGATACGGATAACCTGAACGCATGAAGATCACTCGGTGATTCACGACATCGACGCCGATAGTCTCAACCTCGACGCCATGCGAATCTTTGTAGCGCGCCACCCAGGGTTTAATGTGTTCGCTTTCCATCAGCTCACCGCCTTGCCTTCTGGCCGGGTGTAAAAATCTGCCCAGGCCTTTTCGACTACCTTCCGATCGGTCTTCTGGTAGTTGTTAGGCCCACCAGCCGCCGGTATGATTTGCTCATAGACAAGGACGCCAGCCGATAAACGGCAACGGAATTGCTCTCGATACAAGTTTTGTCTTAAACTGCTCATGTAGGTTGAATCTCCACACGCTGATTTAACTGCACTCGACGCCCGAAGCTGCACACTTCGGGCGTCACCCTTTACGGGGCCTGACGCCTCACATCTCTGTCGCTTCAAGCTGAACACCAGCCACCTCCGCTTTTCGGTTAGCCATGAACAAATCCACCGAGTGATCAGATACACCAGCGCCATAGAGCGCGAGAAAACCGAGAAAGCCGTGAATCTGATGGCGCACTTTGGTCTGAAACAGGCGCGATAACGTCTTAAGCTCTTTCTGATCAATCACCCCATCTTCCGCCGCCATCTGCTTAGCGATCGCCAGCTCTCCAGCTGCTGCATTAGCGCGCATCTCAATGTCGAACAGCTCAACCTTATCGACCTCACTCACAGCTGAGACGTCCACCAGCGTTAAGCCGTGGCGATTTGCGAAAAATTCTGCCAGGAACGATGTGCCGGAGATTTCTTCCATCCGCATCAGATCATCAACTGTGAAAAACAGGCTGTTGCATTTGCGGTGCAGTCGGTTGTTGAACTGGTCAATTGTCATGCCCAGCGCGGCCGCCATACCATTCCGCCCCTGCGGTAATGACTTACACATCTGGCTTACGGCTTCGTTTAATGTGGCTACCATTTTGATTTCCTTCAGGTAGTTATCGTATCTGCTGAAATTGCTTATGATCGGCTATGCCATCTGTTGGGCTCGGATAAATATCCGGTCGCAGCTCATGAGGAGTAACTCCGGTGGCCTGAAAAATACTAAGCACGCGCTCTGCTGGGACTACTCCAGCCGAACGGTTTTGCCAGTAGCTAACAGTCATAGGGGATACACCGAGCTTCAAAGCCAAAGCCCTAGCGGAGCCTGCCGCGTTGATGGCTTTGTTAAGTGCTTTCATCGTTTATCTCCAGGTTGAAATCGACAGCTGGATTAAACAAAAAGTTTATACCATTGTCAACCCATGGTTTATATCTTCCTATAAACATTCCGTTTACTATATGAGGGAGTTAATTAACGGTGCGATGATGCAGATGAGCAAAGCAAACAGGCCGGAAGAATTGATACGGCTAACCGCGTTGAGCAAGGCGGAACTCGCGAGGATAGCGGGTGTATCCCCTCAGGCTGTGAACAGTTGGTTTAAAAGAGGTGAGATTGGGAAGGATTCTGCCATTAAGATCGCGGCAGCAACCGGAATCGACCTTTCTTGGATACTCGGTTTTAGCGATGGCATGCCTACATCCAAGCCGACTTTGCATGACGTAAAGTCAGAAGTTGAAGTTCTGGGGGAATTGAGTGATGGTTTAATACCAGTGATTGGAGACGCGGTATTAGGTATGGATGGTCTTATTGACATGATGGAGTTTCATGCGGGCTGGCTGCGCATTTATAGTGATGATAAACATGCATATGGCGTGCGCGTCAGGGGCGATAGTATGTGGCCTAGAATCCAGTCTGGTGAGTTTGTCGTAATTGAGCCAAGTACAAAAGTAGCGCCGGGAGATGAGGTGTTTATCAGGACCAGAGATGGTCACAATATGATAAAAATTCTCAATTACAATCGCTCTGGGGATTATCAATTTACGAGTATCAATAACGATCATAAACCGATCACGTTAACTGTTGACCAAGTAGAGAAAGTTCACTTCGTTTCAGGCATCATCAAGTCTACTCGCTTCATCTCAGCAGACGACGTATCGAAAGATTAAACACCATCTTTTTCAAATAGCCGGCTTATGCCGGTTTTTTTGTTACCACCAATCACCCTATCCAAATCTGCATAAACAAAAAATTTATCAACACAATGTTGACTGCCTTATAAACATATAGTTTAATCAATTCAACGCAACAGCGCGGTAACCTGCAATGAAGATGATTAAGCACATGGCCGACACCAGCATTCAGAACCTGATCACCTTCCTGCGTCTGTTTCCTGCAGCTGAGCTGATCTGTGATGCCGACTCCGGCGTGATGACGGTTGAACTCAATGATGCACCAGCACCATTCAGGGCGTCGTTTTAGTGGAGAGATTGGCGGCTACCTTTTCCCTCTGTTTCAGGTAAACCGCCCTTTTTCACAACGATAAGGGTATTTGCAAAGCGGGTGTTTTCGGACGCTTTAGAGACGTGGAGTAAGTGCCCTTTTCGTTGTGGTGAATGCGCAGACTGATGCGCTAAGAGTAGCGGTTTTGATAGCTGGAAATTGTGGCCGAGAACAAACAGCGTTATTCGGGCGAACTGGAAATAGGCGTTAACGCGAGCCTGGTTAAATCCAGAGGCCAATAAGACTCACCAGCATGCCGGGAGATTTCAGTACCGGCCACCACAACCGGGGGCAGCACCGAAAAAGTCTGCCAGTTCGTAAACCACGTGATTGCGTGTTACCCGAACCAAGCTGGCTGGGAGGTCAGCACACAACAGGTAAGAGCATTGCATGAGCTGGAGCAGGGGCGGTGTTAAGGCGGGCCTGAGAAACCTTGAAGCCTTATAACCGTTAATCTAGCAATGCTCTTTCCGTTGTGGTGATGGCGCCAAGTGCGAGCGCGGCAGAACCGGCATCCACATATTCCAATCGTGCGATGCTTCAAGTCTAAAGTCGCCGCTCTGGATGTTGCCCGTTCTGCCAGAGCTCCGGGAGGCACCCGGCATCACAACTTCTTTCCAGTGTGGAGAGCGCGGCTGTGGGTCAGTGCAGAGACCCACCAGCCATTTACGTTTAATCCCTTCGATTTATTGCCATTACCGGCAAGGGATTTTATCAACCTGAATTCGTGTGGAGACGATATGCAGAAGCCAAATGACAACATCACTGTCGGGATTGTCACCCTTCCCTACAGCGTAATTTTGGGCGGCTGGTTAATGCCTGATGGCACCGTAATCAAAAACCCTATCACCGCGCAGAACGCCGCTGAGCGCCTGAACAACGCGCCCCGTTCAATCCACTGAGGCCACCGGCATGCTGAAGAAATTATCAAATAAAGAACTGGTCGCTGCAGGGCATAAGTTCGCAGCCAATATCAGCGCAGATACGCCGCTGCTCGATATGGCGAAGATGGTCAGTGAGCTGGCAACTCAGCTCGATGTGGCGCTGGCAGCTGCTGCTGAAGCATGTAAGCAGCGCGACCAGTTGGCGCTGGAGAATGTAGCTCTGAAAAATGGGATTGGCTTCTTCAGCTATGGCACTGACAGTGGATTCGAAGAACATGAATCTGCTGAAAAGGCCATAGCAGCCGCTGACAGTGACATCGACTATTACCGTGGTGATGCATGCGATGGATGGTCTGAAGAAACTGACTGTACTGTATGGGGTGTGATTTTGCAGCGGGCAACGATGATCGATGAGCGTCCACGCACTGAAGAAGATAGTTACCTCGGTAGCCATATCTCATCCGTCTGTGATTATGCGCTGCTGCCGAATCTCGCTACCCCAGCCACTGACGCTTACCTGAACGCGGTGCGGGCGGAAGGTGTGGAGAAGTGGATAGCCAGCCGTAATGGCGCATGGAATGGCACCACTAAGCAGGCTCAGCAGTTCGCCGCTCAGCTCCGCGCCGGCAATGCTGGTAAGGATGGCAGCCATGAATAATTTCCCGGCTATGACTGAGGAACGGCGGCAGGAGCTGATTGAGCTATGCGAGGCTGTGCTAGCAGGTCACGTCCAGTACGGCGGCGACACTAATGAAGAGGATATTTATAAAATCGCCCTCGCGGCGCTTAACGCCTCGCCAGCGCCGGTTCTTCGGGTGCAGGATGGGTGGAAGCTGGTGCCAATCGAGCCGACAGAGGACATGGTCATTCGCGGCTTTGAATCTGCACCTGATGAAGTTCTTAGCGATGCTGACGTTTGGGAAGCATTTAACGCCATGAGCGGATGCCAGCAGGCAGCACACAAAGCAAGACTGTGCTATGCGGCCATGTTGGCAGCAGCACCGGAGGCGGAGTAATGCCCTTATCTCATGACGAACTCTGCGATGTTGCCTGTCGTTTCCTGCAAAACAACGGCTTCAAGGTGGCATTTCATGACAAGTTCCGGGCATGGACTTCATACGGTGAGCAGCCGGACGCAATTGGATTCCGTAACGGGGCATCCTGCCTGGTTGAAGCAAAGTGTTCCCGCGCCGATCTATTGGCAGACCGGAAGAAGCCATTCCGGATTGACCCTTCTAAAGGCATGGGCGACTGGCGATTCATGATTAGCGAGCCTGGCATTGTCGAGGTTAGTGACCTGCCAGAGGGGTGGGGATTACTGCATGTCGTAAAAGGCAGAGTGAAGAAGGTTCACGGCTGGCCGGGCAACATGCATTGGGTGAATATTGAATCTAAGCCATTTAAGGCAAACAAACAGGCTGAGTGCGACATGATGTTTAGCGCTCTGCGCCGTATGGATATTCGAGGACATTTGAAAGAAATCTATGACGGTATGCCTGTTAAAGACATGGTGCAGGAGACGCTGAATGCCTAAATCCCCCGCCGAACGCAAAGCAGCGCAGCGCGCCCGGCAGGCCGCTGCCGGTGTGACAAAGATTGAACTGGTGCTCGATGCACAGGAAGTAACGATGCTGGCGCAGAACTGCGCCGCTCGTCGCCCAGGGCGCGAACCCTACGACCTCAGCGAATACATCACCCTGCTCATCCGGAAAGATAACGCTGAGCTGCAGCAGCTAATCGCAGAGCTGGGAAAGCGTGACTGTGGCCGCTGTGGTGATCAGCTGCCAGTGCAGGATTGTCCCTGCAAAGGTGAAGCCGCCTGCTGGGTTAATGGCGGCTGGCATGAGACAAAACTGAAAATTTTTCCGTGACATGTCACGCGGGAGTTTAGTGCATACCGTTTACCGGAGAAGTTCACAACGCGCTGGATGATGCCATTCACCAGGCGAAATACGTGGCAGCAATCTGGCAGCGGCTTATCCCTGCCACCAGCAATATTTAACTTACGCCTGATGCAGCAGGCCAGCGTGGAGAAAAGGTATGAACACAATGTTTTTGTTAATGGCAGAGTATGAGACCGCAACCGTTCCGCTCAGCGATGTATGTGAAAAATATTTTGGGATGAAAGCATCAACTGCTGAACGCAAGGCGGCGGAAAATAAATTACCAATCGCAACCTTTCGCACTGCCGAAAGCCAGAAGGCACCCCGAATGGTGCATATTGCCGACTTAGCTGATTACATTGATCATCAACGTAGAGCAAGCCAGGAACTTCATGCGTCGCTCTCTGTTAGACAGTGATTCAAGGGCCCTTAGGGCCCTTTTCTTTTCTTCGAACTTTCGTTCATTTCCGTTGATATTCGCATTTCCCTGAGATATTTTTTTGATATTCGGGTCCCCACGAGGCCCCCAAAAACACATAACTCATTGATTTATCAAAAAAGAACCCCAGCAAGGAACTGGGGTTTGGTACTTGCAAACATCACGTCAGGTTTTCGGCGTGCTGCGCGGCAAAATTGGTACGGGTCAGGCGACCCGGTCAACGCTCATCTGCATCATGCTCTTCATGGCTTCGACGACATCGCCATCGACACAGGAGCGGCTGAATTCATCGGTTTCCGCTTCAGAACACATCGAGACACCGGCTTTACGGTAGCGCATCGGTGACGCGACGGCACGGCTGGCGGAGCTGTGGACTTCCTGCAATCCGCTGTCGAGGAACTTTTGCAGATTGCTGAGGCGCACGCCTGCCCCTGCCATAATGATTGGACCGGTGCTGTATTCATTTAGTTCCCGTAATAATGCAATTCCGGTTTCAGCGCTCTGCTGCTGACCGGAAGTCAGAATGCGGGCGATCCCTAAATCAGTCAGAACCTCCAGCGAACGCTTCGGGCTGTGGCACAAATCAAAGGCGCGATGGAAAGTCACCGCCATGCCGTCGCACAGCGCCATAATCTGCTGCATGCGTACCGTGTCGACGTGCGCATCTTCGTCCAGCATGCCAATCACCAGGCCAGGAAAACCCAGCTCGCGAATACGCGCCACGTCCGATTTCATCACCTCAAATTCGCGTGCGGTGTAACAAAAATCGCCGCCGCGCGGCCGCACGATCGGGTGGACCGGAATGGTCAGTTCACGTTGTGCGGCTTCCAGCATACCCGCCGAAGGTGTCAGTCCGCCTTCACGCGGAGCACTGCACAGCTCCACGCGATCGGCACCGGACGCCTGCGCAGTCATTGCGCAGTCGATGCCATAGCAACAAATTTCCAGTTTCGTCATACCTTGCTCCTTTTCATGACTGCTGGCTCGGGAGGAGTGCATCAGTTAGTCTGCTCATTCAGACAGTTTACGTGGAAAGCGCACTATGGCATTCGATTTTGATCAAGGGATAGACCGTCGTCACAGCGATAGTTTGAAATGGCACAAATATGGTGATCGCGATGTGCTGCCTTTGTGGGTTGCCGACACCGATTTTCGCTCGCCGCCGTGCATCATTGAGGCCATTAAACAGCGTGCCGACCACGGTGTTTTCGGCTATGGCGCGACGCCGCACGGTTTGATTGATATCACTATTTCCCGCTTAGCCCAGCGCTATGGCTGGCAGATTGAGCCAGAATGGATTGTGTTGCTGCCGGGCGTGGTGAGCGGACTGAATTTATCGGTCCGGGCATTTACCGAGTCGTCGCAGAGCACCGTGGCACCGACGCCGATTTATCCGCCGTTTCGCGCGGCGGCGCGGCTGGCGCAGCGCGCTCAGGTCAATCTGCCATTGCAATTGCAGCAGGATCGCTGGGTGATGCAGCTGGATGACAGCCAGATGCAGGGCAACGAGCGCCTGCTCATGCTGTGCAATCCGCAGAATCCGGGCGGCACCGTCTACCGCCGTGATGAACTAGAGGCGCAGCTGGCCTTTGCCCAACGCCACGATTTGCTGGTGTGCTCCGATGAAATCCATTGTGACCTGCTGTTGACGCCTGGCGTACAGCACATTCCGTTTGCCTCGCTGAGCGAAGACGCCGCCCAGCGCAGCATCACCCTGATTTCGCCGTCTAAAACCTTCAACATCGCCGGGCTGGGTGCGTCCATGGCCATTATCCCTCATCCCGAACTGCGGAAACGCTTTAAGCAGGTGCGTGAAGGCATCGTACCGGGTGTGGATATTCTGGCGCTGGTAGCGGCGGAAGCCGCATGGCGCGGCGGTGATGCGTGGCTGGCAGACCAGCTGGCTTACCTGCGCGCCAATCGTGACTGGCTGGTGCAGCAGGTGAATGCGCTGCCGGAACTCAGCATGGTCGCGCCAGAGGCCAGCTACCTCGGCTGGATTGACGCCAGCCAGCTGGATGTCGCCAGCCCGGCGCTGTATTTCGAAAAACACGGTCTCGGTTTCTCGCCGGGCCGTGATTTCGGCGACGATCGCTTCGTGCGCTTCAACTTTGGCTGCACGCACGCCACCCTGCAGCAGGCGGTATCGCGCCTGCAGCAGGCGGTGGCAGCGCGGCGCTAAGCCTGTTCGCTGGCAACGATCTCCTCCAGCCGCCACGGATGAAACTTGATGGTAGTTTGCCCGTCCGTCACCGCTAAGGTCGGATTGGGCAGACGTTCATTTTCGCCCTGCGGCGTGCTGGTTTTAAACGCGATGCCCGGCTGCGTCAGCGCCTCATCTGCCAGCAACGCCATCGCACGCATGCCCAGCGTTTCGGGCTCGCCGCGCAACACAATTTCCACATGCTCCCAGCCTTCATGGCGATACAGCTTCTCACCAGGCCACGGCAGCTCGATAACATCCACCTGCCAGCCCGCGATGCGCAGCGGCTGATGCAACTTAAACAGGCAGATCGGCCGTCCATTAATCATCGCTTCGGAAAACTGCTCGCCGATTTGCATTAACCCGGCTTTCCAGCGTTCTGCCGTGGCGAACTGGTGACAGCGCACCGCCACGTGGTCCGCCTCGTGCTGCGTGAGGTCAAGACCGAGGCGTGCCGCAAAGTGTTGCAAAGCCTGTTCAAATCGGGACAGGTCTTGTTTTAAGTCACTCAGTTCTGAAGGAAAATCCAGATTCATACGTTAAATACCTCAAACTCAGTTCAGATCTTTTAATCAATAAAAAAACAGGGCTGCCGCAGCTTTCGCTTGACAAAATGCTCGGATTCATCCGATTTCACGCCAGAAACCTTCAAAAACCGCATAAATCGCCCCTCTCTTTCGGATTAATCGCGTAATCAGGTCCACACGTTACTTTATAAAAGTGCCTTAACCAACTGTTATTATTAACAATAGTTAATACAATGAGATAACTCTTATTTACCCGTCAATCAATTGCAGTAGCTGACCCTTTCTTATAAATTTGGGTTTCACAACTACAAGGAATGGCCCTATGTCTATGCTCATTGTTGTCGCGGTCCTGATAGCCTTGATGGGATTTGCAATTTCCCGCCACTGGAAGGTGCGTGAAGACAAAAGCGTTAAAAATCCCCGTCGCCACCCGCGCCGCCGTTAACCGGCGCGCGGGCCTGCGTCCACCGGCAGCCATAACCGATTGCTGACGCACCCCAACATTTCACGTATACTTCCCCTCTTATTTTTTCCGTCCCGACACGCACGCGGGATGACGACATCGGCTCGCCCTCAGCTGGCGGGCCTTTTCAGCATATGAAGGTAACGCGGTGAATATTCAGGCTCTTCTTTCCGATAAAGTCAGTCAGGCGATGGTGGCGGCAGGCGCACCGGCCGATTGCGAACCGCAGGTTCGTCAGTCTGCAAAAGTGCAGTTCGGCGATTACCAGGCGAACGGTATCATGGCCGTGGCGAAAAAGCTCGGTCAGGTGCCGCGCCAGCTGGCTGAACAGGTAGTTCAGCATCTGGATCTGGCTGGTATCGCCAGCAAAGTCGACATCGCCGGTCCCGGCTTTATCAACATCTTCCTCGACCGCCAGTGGCTGGCACAGCAGGCCGCGCAGGCGCTGCAGCTGCCACGCCTGGGCGTCAGCGAAGTGACACCTCAGACTATCGTGATTGACTACTCGGCGCCTAACGTGGCGAAAGAGATGCACGTCGGTCACGTGCGATCCACCATCATCGGTGATGCCGCAGTGCGCACCCAGGAGTTTCTCGGTCATCACGTCATCCGCGCTAACCACGTCGGTGACTGGGGCACACAGTTTGGCATGCTGATAGCCTATCTGGAGAAGCAGCAGAACGAGCACCATGAAGATATCGCGCTGGCTGACCTTGAAGCCTTCTACCGCGAAGCGAAACGCACCTATGACGAAGACGAAGCCTTCGCCGAGCGCGCCCGCGGTTACGTGGTGAAACTGCAGGGTGGCGACGAATATTGCCGCGCCATGTGGAAAAAGCTGGTGGATATCACCATGAGTCAGAACCAGCAGGTGTATGACCGCCTTAACGTCACCCTGACGCGTAAGGATGTGATGGGTGAAAGCCTGTATAACGACATGCTGCCGGGCATTGTCGCCGATCTGCGCGAAAAAGGGCTGGCGGTGACCAGCGAAGGCGCCACCGTGGTCTTCCTTGATGAGTTTAAAAACAAGGAAGGTGAACCGATGGGCGTGATCATCCAGAAGAAGGATGGCGGCTATCTCTACACCACCACCGATATCGCCTGCGCCAAATATCGCTATGAAACGCTGCATGCCGATCGCGTGCTGTACTACATCGATTCTCGCCAGCATCAGCATCTGCAGCAGGCGTGGACCATCGTGCGCAAAGCGGGCTACGTGCCGGAGTCGGTGCCGCTGGAGCACCATGCGTTCGGCATGATGCTGGGCAAAGATGGCCGTCCGTTTAAGACGCGCAGCGGTGGCACCATCAAACTCTCCGACCTGCTGGATGAAGCGGTTGAGCGTGCTCATGCGCTGGTGAGCGAAAAGAATCCGGAGATGAGCGCCGACGAGCTGAAAGAGCTGGCGGAAGTGGTCGGCATTGGTGCGGTGAAGTACGCCGACCTGTCAAAAAGCCGCACCACCGATTACATCTTTGACTGGGACAACATGCTGGCGTTTGAAGGCAACACCGCGCCGTACATGCAGTATGCCTACACGCGTGTGCTCTCAGTATTCCGTAAAGCGGGCATTGAGGCAGACAGCCTGCACGGTGATATCATCCTGACTGACGAGCGCGAAGCGCTGCTGGCGACCCGTCTGCTGCAGTTTGAAGAGACCATCACCCAGGTCGCGCGCGATGGCACCCCGCACGTGATGTGTGCTTATCTGTACGATCTGGCCGGTCTGTTCTCGGGCTTCTATGAGCACTGCCCGATTCTCTCCGCCGAAGAGGAAAACGTACGCAACAGCCGCCTGCAGCTGGCGGCGCTGACGGCGAAAACCCTGAAGCAGGGGCTGGATACGCTGGGCATCAAAACCGTCGAGCGAATGTAAGCCTAAAAAAACCCGCTGCGGCGGGTTTTTTATTGGCTATTGGCTATTTGCTATTGGTAATTGACCATCACTTCACTGCTCACCACCCGCAGGCCGGGCGGCAACGCGCCCTGCCCCTGAAATCCAAAAGCCAGATGCAGCGTTTCATCGGCTGCCACGTTGGCGAGGCCGCGCGTGCTGCCGCTGGCGCCGTCCAGCTCCACGCAGCGCTGGCTGGCGCACAGCCGCACCACCAGACCTGATGGTGCCGGGCGGCTTAGCGTGTAGCGCCAGTTCACCAGCGAAATAGTCCCTGCAGCCGCCGAGGGCGCTTTAAGCGCCGGCGACAGCAGCCAGTTGCCGCGCACGCCCAGGCTCGGGCCGCTGGCGCTGGCCTGCCACGCGCCGCTGGCGGCTTTGCCCGTTAGCGGCAGCGCCAGCAGCGCCGCCAGCAGCCATGAGAGCGTCACGCCGCGCATTATTTGCCGCCTATGGTTGCAGTCATGCGGATCTGCCGGTTATCGGTCAGCTCCATATTGGACAGCACCACCAGCTGCGGCAGGTTGCGGCGCAGGAAGCGTGCCAGCAGCGCCCGCAGCGGATGGTTAACCAGCAGCACCGGCGGCGCACCGGTCATCTCCTGCTGCTGCAGCGCGGCCTGCGCCTGCATCAGCAGTCGATCGGCAAGACCCGGTTCCAGACCGCCACCACCCTGTAGCGCCTGCAGCAGCAGACGCTCCAGTGTGGCATCCAGTCCAATCACCTGCACTTCGCCGTTGCCCGGGAACCACTGCTGGGTAATCGCACGGCCCAGCGCGACGCGTACCACGCTGGTCAGTTCCTGCGGATCGTTCTGCACCGGCGCATGTTCGGCCAGCGTTTCGATAATGGTGCGCATGTCGCGGATCGAGACGCGCTCGGTCAGCAGATTTTGCAGCACTTTGTGCAGCGTGGTCAGGGTAATCACGCCCGGCACCAGATCTTCCGTCAGCTTTGGCATCTCCTGGGTGACGCGGTCCAGCAGCTGCTGCGCTTCCTGACGCCCAAACAGCTCGCTGGCGTACTGGCCGATCAGGTGATTAAGGTGGGTAGCCACCACGGTACTGGCTTCCACTACGGTGTAGCCCTGAATCTGTGCCTGCTCTTTCAGCGCGCTGTCGATCCAGATGGCCGCGAGGCCAAACGCCGGGTCAACCGTCGCTTCACCCGGCAGCGTGCCCGCCGCCGTGCCCGGGTTGATCGCCATCCAGCGTCCCGGATAAGCATCGCCGCTGCCAATCTCCACGCCCTTCATCAGGATGCGATAACGCGCCGGCGGCAGCTCCATGTTGTCACGAATGTGCACCACCGGCGGCAGGAAGCCGACCTCCTGCGCCACCTTTTTACGGATACTGCGGATACGCCCGAGCAGCTCGCCGTTTTGCAGATGATCGACCATCGGAATCAGGCGATAGCCCACTTCCATGCCAAGCGAATCTTCCAGCTGGACGTCGGTCCACGAGGCTTCGACCGTGGCCGGCGTCTCCTGCGTTTTCACCACGCTGGAGGCTTCACTTTGCTTCTTCGGCTGCATTTCGCGGCCGCGCAGCCACCAGGCCAGGCCGAGCAGCGCCGCGGTGAACAGCAGGAACACAAAGTTCGGCATGCCGGGCACCAGGCCCAGCAGGCCAATCACGCCGGCGCTCAGCATCAGCACGCGCGGATTGTTAAACAGCTGGTCCACCATCTGTTCGCCGACGTCCTGATCGGTGCTGACGCGGGTAACGATGACACCGGCAGCGGTAGAGATCACCAGCGCCGGGATCTGCGCCACCAGGCCGTCACCGATGGTCAGCAGCGTATAGGTTTCCCCGGCATGGCCGAGATCCATACCGTGCTGCACCACGCCCACCAGCAGACCACCGATCACGTTGATCACCATGATCAGGATGCCGGCGATGGCGTCGCCGCGCACAAACTTACTGGCACCGTCCATCGAGCCGTAGAAATCCGCTTCCTGGGTCACCTCGGCGCGCCGGCGTTTGGCTTCGTCTTCACCAATCAGGCCAGCGTTCAAATCGGCATCGATCGCCATCTGCTTGCCGGGCATACCATCCAGCACGAAACGCGCGCCCACTTCGGCGATACGTCCGGCACCTTTGGTGATGACCATGAAGTTGATGATCACGAGGATGATGAATACCACGATACCAATGGCGAAATTACCGCCGACGAGGAAGTGACCAAAGGCTTCAACCACGCGCCCGGCGGCATCAGCACCCGTATGCCCTTCGAGCAGGATGATACGCGTTGAGGCGACATTCAGCGCCAGACGCAGCAGCGTTGAGAACAGCAAAATGGTCGGGAAGGCAGCGAATTCCAGCGTGCGCTGGGTGAACATCGCCACCAGCAGCACCATGATGGACAGCGCAATGTTGAAGGTAAACAGCAGGTCAAGGATGAACGCCGGCAGCGGCAATACCATCATCGACAGGATCAGCATGATCAGCACCGGACCAGCCAGCACCTGCCATTGCGTGTCTTTAAAATTGCCCGGTAAACGCAGCTTTTCGGCCAGATTAGCCATGGTTGGTGTTCTCTCCTGCAAAGTCCATCTCTGCCGGGACCGGCAGATGTTTTGGTTTGTTTGGAATCAGGCCGCCTTCGCGCTTCCAGCGTCGCAGCTGCCAGACCCACGCCAGCACTTCTGCCACGGCGGCATAGAGCGCGCCGGGAATAAACTGGCCAATTTCCGTATGACGATAGAGCGCACGCGCCAGCGGCGGCGCTTCCAGAATCGGTACGCGGTGCTCTTTTGCTATTTCACGAATGCGCAGGGCAATGTCACCGGCGCCTTTGGCAATCACTTTCGGCGCACTCATCTTGCCTTCCTGATACTGCAGCGCCACCGAGTAGTGCGTCGGGTTAGTCACGATGACGTCCGCCTTCGGCACGTCGGCCATCATGCGGCGGCGGGCGGCGGCACGCATCGCCTGGCGGATACGCCCTTTAACGTGCGGATCGCCCTCGTTCTGCTTGTGTTCATCGCGAATTTCCTGGCGCGTCATGCGCAGCTTTTTGAAGTAGCTGTAGAGCTGCCAGAACACATCAAAGCCAACCATCGGGATCAGACCCAGCATCACCAGCGCGCAGCTGATGGCGGTCATCGACAGGCCATGCTGCAGCGCATTCACCGGCGATTCGCTCATCAGACGCAGCATCTCCTGCCAGTGACTCCACAGATACCAGCCGGCCACCAGCGCCACCAGCACCGCTTTGAGGATCGCCTTCACCAGTTCCGCCCACGTCTGACCGGAGAACATGCGCGCAATGCCCGGTAACGGGTTGAGCTTTTTAAAATCGAATTTGATGGATTTTCCGCTGATGTTGATTCCGCCCAGAATCATCGGCGCGGCGATGGCCACGATCACCAGCCCGGCCATCAGTGGCAGCAGCGCGATCACCGCCTGCATCACCAGGTTGCCGATGTGCGAGACGATAATTTTATCGTCGTTGACCATGCCGTGGTCAAAGCGGAAGCCGGTGGCCACCATGCTGGCCAGCCGTTGCGCCATATTGTGGCCGCCCAGCCAGATGATCAGCAGCCCGGCCAGCAGCATCAGTACCGAAGTCAGCTCGCGCGAACGCGGAATCTGCCCCTCCTGCCGTGCTTTCTCAAGTCGGTGGGGGGTGGGCGATTCTGTTTTGTCCTCGTTGCTCTCTTCAGCCACGACATACCTCAGCTGGCAGGAATTCTGAGCATAGGATGCCAAAACCCTTCGGGTCTAAAGCGCGGATTAAGCGAGAAAAAGATGGGTTTATTTAGCCATAAGTGAAATCAGGACCTGCGCTAACCTGGTGCGGGCCAATCACCAGCGAACGGTTCCGCGACCTTTGCTGCGCAATACGGGTTAAGTGGCGCAGCCAAGCAAAAGCCGTGCCGGACTGGCTGGGTTAATGACGCGGCTGCGCCCGGAAATTCCGAAAATCATAAAATTGTTTCGCCGCGCAATCTTTTTTTATCTGAAAAAATAGATAAATCTTATTTACCAATTCCCTTAAGCACCATCAGGGGGCAAATGTCGCGCCGCACGCCAGCCGCTCTTGCTTACGCAAATAAATTAATGCAGCTTATCTATCGTCCCAGCCAGAACGATCGCGGCGTGCCGTTAAGGCGTTTTTTCGCCCGGTAGCACGGGATTTGCCGCGGTGCAATGGTTTGAATTCTCAAAAGTCTTAGGTAGACTTAAGTCAGCACTATCTTTCTGTAATTTGACTGTTTTTTAGTGGCCTTCTCACTGCATAATCTGCCCGCCCGCTAAGTGCGTGCCGGATACAACTCTGCAGCGATACTGATGAAAATTTGAGGATCATGGTGAATAAGAGTCTCTTGCTAACGCTGCTGGCGGCTTTAACGCTGGCGGGATGTAAAGCGCCTCCACCGCCCGTGACGGATGACACCCTGGTCACCAGCGAAGTGAACGGCGTAAAACTGGTTCATCGTCATGCAGTGGCAGCACCCGGTGAATTTACCCCGGTGAATGAGAGCTTTCGCGCGCTGTATGCCGCCTCTGTGATGACCCTGCCGGATTACGGCGGCAAAGTGGTGCGTTATCTGGATAACGCCCAAACCTTTGAGGTGCTGGGTCGCGTCGAGCACAACTGGCTGGCGATTGCAGAAGAACCCAGCGGTCAGCTGATTGGCTACGTGCCCCCCAAAGCTGGCGTGGAGAGTAGCCGCTATGATGCCACGCTGCGCAGCGACCGGCCGCGTCCCCGTCGTACTAAACAGGTCTGCGTGGCCGTGGGCGGCGCCAGTAAAGCATGCCGCACCAATGATACCGCGACCTGGATCTTAGACTGATGATGCAATCCGGCGCATATTGCCCGCAGCACACCGCTGCTTTGCGGGCTAACCGTTCCGTTATTGCCAGGATAATTGAGATTTAATGACTCAGGACTCCCTTGCCCGCGATGGCATTGTCGCGGGCAACGATAACCTTTTGCTGAATGCCGCAGCCCCGATTCTGAATGCCGTCGTGCGTATACGGCAGGCGGCGACGCACGACGATCCCGCTGGCCTGCGTCAGCTGCTGATTGAAGAGATCCGCCAGTTCGAGCAACGCTGCAAGCAGGCGGGTTTGCCATTTGAGATGATCATCGGCGCACGCTACTGCCTGTGTAGCGTGCTGGACGAAGCGGCGGCGCAAACTCCCTGGGGCACGCGCGGCGTCTGGTCCGGCAACGGCATGCTGGTGACCTTTCATAACGAAAGCTGGGGCGGCGAAAAAGTGTTCCAGCTGCTGTCACGCGTGTCGCAAAGCCCGCAGCAGCATTTATGGCTGCTGGAAGTGATTCACTACTGCCTGCTGCTGGGCTACGAAGGGCGCTATCGCGGCAGCGACAGCGGACGCGCGCAGTGTGAAGGCATCCGTAAACGGCTGGCGCAGCTGATTGCGGAAACCCGCCCGGCACCACCACCGCGCGCGCCGCTGGTGGAAGTGCATCCGCTGGTCAGCACCCTGACGCGGCCGATGGTACCACTGTGGGCCTGCGTCACGCTGGCTACGCTGATTGCCTGTCTAATCTACAGCGGGCTCAACTGGCGGCTGGGCAATGCGGCCGAACCGCTGCTGCGCGCCATCTATCAAACCCCGCTGCCACAAATCATGCCGGGCCGCCGCCCCACCTCACCGCAGGCGCTGCTCGATCTGCATCAGCGTCTTAACGACGTGATTGCCGCAGGCCAGCTGGAAGTGAGCGACGGTGCCTTTGGCAGTAAAGTGATCATTCCTGCGGACAAGCTGTTTGCGCCGGACGGTACCGTAGTGAACCAGGTTGGCCGCGCGCTGCTGGCGCACGTGGCCAGCGCGATGAAGACGGTAAAAGGCACGGTGCTGGTATCGGTCTATACCGATAATCGTCCGGTGGATGGCCGTTTCGCCTCCAGCTATGAATTCTCCTTCGCCCGTGCCCGTGCCGTTACGCAACTGCTGAATACGCAGCTGGCGGACGGTCACAGCGTTAAAGCCGAAGGCCGCGGCGACAGCAATCCGCTCTTACCCAATGACAGCAATGAAAACCGCGCCCGCAATCGCCGGGTGGAGATCACCCTGTTTGCGGCACCGGAAACCCTCGGCAACCATCAGGGAGGCCAGTGATGCGCGCATCACTCCAACATCTGTTAACCCATCGCCTGCTGTGGGGCCTGATTGGCGTCACGGCACTGAGCTGCGTGCTGTGGATGCTCGGTCCGCTGTGGAGCTGGGGTGACACCCGCCCACTGGAGCCGGTATTCCCGCGCCAGCTGGCGGTCGGCCTGCTCTATTTCTGCTGGGTGCTGTTCCAGTTTATTCCCGCCATCTGGCGCGGCTGGTTTAACAGCAAGCTGCTCAATCGCCTGCAGGAGATGAGCCACGAAGAAGCGTCCGATCGCCAGGCGACCGAGACGCTGCTGACCCAGCGCTTCAGTGAAGCAGCGCTGCGGCTGAAACGCACCCAGTTTGGTCGCCGGCATCAGAAAAGCTGGCTGGCGCGTTTTCAGAGTCACTATCTGTATCAGCTGCCGTGGTACGTGATGATAGGTGCGCCCGGCGCCGGTAAAACCACCGCGCTGCTGAATGCTGGCCTGGAGTTTCCGTTAACTGACAGCCTCGGCAAAGAGGCGGTACGCGGTGTCGGCGGCACGCGTCACTGCGACTGGTGGTTCACCGACAGCGCCGTCTTAATCGACACCGCGGGCCGTTACGCACTGCAGGAGAGCCAGCGCGCGCGCGACGGCGCCGAGTGGCATAACTTCATTAAATTGCTAAAGCGCTACCGCACGCGCCAGCCGATCAACGGCGTGATCATGACCATCAGCGTGGCCGACCTGCTGACCGATTCCGCTGAGGCACGTCACGCCCAGGCCAGCGCGCTGCGCAGCCGCATGGTCGAGCTGCATCAGCAAACCGGCATTCACTTCCCGGTGTATGTGATGGTCACCAAAACCGACCTGCTGAAAGGGTTTATGAGCTTTTACGGCAACCTGAGTAAACCGCAGCGCGATGCCATCTGGGGCTTCACCTTCCCGTGGGAACCGGGCAAGCCGCATAAAGATGACTGGCACCGCAGCTTTAGCGAGCGCTTTCAGCAGCTGGAGCAGCGTCTGCAGCAGCAGCTGGCCGACGTGATGGCCGGCGAGCGCGATCTCACCCAGCGCGCCGACAGCTTCCTGTTCCCGCAAGAGTTCAGTTCGCTGCGTCCGTTACTCAACGAATATCTCGACGTGGTATTTTCCCGCCATCAGGATGAGATTGCCTGGTCGGCGCGCGGCCTGTTCTTCACCAGCGGTACCCAGGAAGGTCTGCCGTTTGACCGCATCATGGGCGAACTCAACCGTAAGCTACAGCTGCCACACACCGGCGAGTCGAGCCTTGCCGCGTGGGACAGCGTTAACCGCAGCAATCCGATTCCGGGTACCAAAGGCCAGAGCTTCTTTATTCGCGACCTGTTAAGCGACCTGGTGTTCCGCGAAAGCGGCCTCGCCGGCAGCAACCGTCACTGGGAGTATCGTAACCGGCTGCTGCACTGGATCGGTTACGGCGCGCTCACCGGCGCGCTGGTACTGCTGTCCGGTTTGTGGCTCACCAGCTACGTGCAGAATCAGCGTTATCTCGATCAGGTCGCGGCGCGTATCGGGCCGATTACCACGCAAAGTCAGCAGGTTATTCATCAGCCAGCCGATAATATTTTTGATCTGCTACCCTTCTTAAATAACCTGGTGAAACTGCCGCTGTCGGCGCATTTTTCTCTCGACAATCCACCGCTTACCATGCGCGCTGGACTGTATCGAGGTAACCAGGTGAGCGATGCCGCATGGGTGCTTTATCAAAATGCGCTTAAGTCTTTACTGCTGCCGCGCGTGGCCCAGCAAATTACCAACCTGCTGCGTGACGATCCCGGCACCGACAATGACTACAGCCGCAATGCGCTGCGCGCTTATCAGATGTTGTATCAGCCGCGTAACTATGACGGCGAATTTCTGCGCGGCTGGCTGATGCAAAATCTGCAGCGCACGCTGCCGGACAACGTCAGCGCGCGCGATCTGCAGCAGCTTGACTGGCACCTTAGCCAGCTGCTCGATCAGCAGATTCAGTCGTCACCTTATGCGCGCGACAATGCGCTGATGATGCGTAAGCTTGCGGAAAATCTGAAAAATGCCGGTCAGAATGGCCGTATGCTGGCGGTTGCGCCACACACCGTATCGCAGCGATTGACCGGACACAGTGAGTAATGGTGAGGTAACCATGGCGAGTTACACCGCGCCGGGCTGGTATGGCAAATTACCGGCCACCGGTGATTTTCTGCGCCAGCGGCTCAGTGAAGCCACGGTGACGCCGTGGAGCCACTGGTTTCAACAAGGCTTAATCCACTGGCATCAGCAGGAAGAGGCCAGCACGCAACAGTTTTTACGCGCGCCGGTATGGAATTTTGTCCTGCCGCTATCGCCGCTGCGCCAGCAGGTGCAGCTGGGCTGTCTGCTGCCCTCGTGCGATCGCGTCGGCCGTGCGTGGCCTCTGCTGGCGCTGCACAGCATTCCGCTCAGCGCGTGGCATGCTTCACAACTGGCGATCTCCGGCGACTGGTATCAGGAACTCGGCGCGCTGCTGTGGCAGGCGGTGCGCGATCGCCACAGCCCGGACGCGCTTGAGACGCAGATTCAGCAGCTGGCTCCGCTGCTGCTGCCGGATAAGCAGCGCAGCGACATCATGGATGTGATTGGTTTTGACGATTTGCCCTGCACCCTGAGCTGGCGTGAAGTGGCCGATCGTTTTGATCCCCAACAGCACATTAGCTACTGGTGGAGTAATCGCAGTGACGGCTTTGCCCACGCCACGCATAAACACAGTGGCCCGCTCACCGCGCAACTTTTTTCGTTATTGTTTAACCCGGCGGCGGGTGCCCAGCCGGGACGTAATGGCCTCTATCCACCGATGTTTGAATAGGCCAGTGCGCTTGCCTTGTTAACGGGATGACTCATGCAATTTACCATTGTGCAGTGCAATACGGATGTGCCCGCCAAAACCGTCGCGTTTAGCCCGCCTGGCGGGACCATTGGCCGCAGCCAGGATAACGACCTGGTGCTGCCCGACGAATCGCGCGCTATCTCGCGCCTGCAGGCACTGGTGCACCTGTCGCCAGACGGCGAGTGCCGCCTGACCAACCAGGGCAGCGTCACTTCAGTGGTGCTGAACGGCGTGGCGCTGCAGCGCGGCTCGCAGGTGCGGCTACGCCACGGCGATACGCTGCAGATTGGCGAATATGGCCTGGAAGTGCGTGACCCGGCGTGTCAGAACGCACCGCAGGATGATCCGCTGGCGTTTTTTGCTGACAGCGCCGCCGATCCGCTGGGTATGCAGCAGGACGAAAACGTGCCGGAACCGGAAGTGCTGCCACAGAGTGACAGTCCGCGTCACGAACGCCGCCCGGACGCGCGCCTGGCGATCGATCCACAAAGCGATGCGCCCGTAGTGCCAGCCGTGCTGGCAGGCGCCGAACAGGACAAACTGATCGCCGCGCTGCTGGAAGGCATGGGCCTGAATAATGGTCACCAGACGCCGATCACCGAAGAGCAGATGCGCGTCACCGGCCGTATGCTCAGCCTGTTTTCGCAGGGTACGGTTGCCCTGCTCTCTTCGCGCTCCATCCTCAAGCGCGGCGTGAAAGCCGACATGACGATGATCCTTAACGAAGCCAATAACCCGTTTAAAATTCTGCCTTCCGGCAAAACCGTGCTGATGCAGATGTACCAGAGCCAGATGCCTGGCTTTATGCCACCGGAAGCAGCGGTGCGCGATGCGCTGGTGGATTTACAGGCGCATCAGTTGGGGATGATTGCCGGCATTCGCGCCATCATTGCCGCGATGCTGCAGTCGTTTAATCCGCAGCGTCTGGAAGAGGAAGCGCGCAAAGACGGCGTGCTGCCTAAGATGCCGTTCAGCGGCGGACGTAAAGCGGCGCTGTGGGACTATTTTCTCCGTCACTATCAGCGCACCGCGGGCGAGATTGAAGATGACTTCCACACCCTGTTTGGTGAAGCCTTTCTGCATGCCTACGACATGGAAGTGAATCAGTACAAAGATTCCCAGACGCGGACCGAAGACGCATGAAGATGAAGTTTGCCAGCCGCTGCCAGCAGGGTATGCGTGACGAAAACCAGGATCGCACCGGTGCCGAAGTCGATGAACAGAAAGCCTGTTTTCTGGTGTGCGACGGCGTGGCTGGTCTGCCCGGCGGCGATTATGCCGCCCAGCTGGTGCGCGATACCCTGCTGACGCAGCTGCAGCAAAACGACACGTTCACGCTGGAGAGTACACGCGCGGCGATAGAAAAGTGTCAGCAAACGCTGGTCAGTGCCCAGGGGAACAATCCGAATTTTTCGCGCATGAGCACCACCCTTGCCGCCCTGTTTATTGACCGCACAACGCAGCGCGCATGGTGGGCGCACGCCGGTGATAGCCGGGTTTATCACTTCCGCCACGGGATGCTGCATCAGGTGACGCGTGACCACAGTCTGGCGCAGCAGCTGCGCGAAGCCGGCTATGAAAATACCGGCATTAACAGTAATTTACTTTATAATGCGCTGGGTATTGAGCCGGCCCGACCGGCCACCTTCAGCGAGGTGATTGAGCTGACCGATGGTGACGCATTTCTGGTCTGTACCGACGGTTTCTGGCTCAACCTCACCACCGACGAAATGGAACAGGCACTGCGCATGGTGAACGCTTGCGAAGAGTGGCTGGCATTGATGGAACAGGCCGTAAACCGCAGTGTTAAAAGCGACAATCTCAGCGCTCTGGCAATCTGGATTGGCGAACCGCAGGACGCGACGCTGCTTTATTCCCAGGCTGATGCGGCACGTTTTCTGCCGTCACGTTATTGATTGCAAGGATCATTATGAAACTGTGGTTGCCGGGCGTTGCCGCCCTGTTACTGGCCCTGAATGCGCAGGCGGAAGATTACCGGGTGGTCTACTCGCCCAGCCTGTCGCTGGAAGTCTATATCGATAACGTTGCCAGTAATGCGCCCGACGACTGGTGTAAAGAGACGCTGCCGCTGCGCATCGTGTCCGGCAAAAGCAGCGACACCAGCATTCTTACCAGCTTCCTGCCGCGCGTCGGTACGCTGCTGGCGAACCAGTGCGGCCTGCTGGATGAGATCCCCTGGCAGATGACCAGCAAAGAGGGCAGCGTGCTGGCTAACGGCAGCGCGGCAAAACTGCAGAACTGGCGGCCGATCATCCTCAACGACGCGACCGCCAGCGCCAGTGCAAATACCGCGGCGCCGCTGGATTTATCGCGTCCGGCCGACAGCACGCCGCTGCAGCACTTCGCCCTGCCCGGCGGCTGCCATTTCCGTACCTGGTGGGATGAAAACGGCGGTTCGCTGTTTATTCCTGAGAACCCGCAGCAGCATTGCTCAACCGAGGGCTGGCTGGAAGGTCCGGCGGCGATGACGCTGCTGAGTGACGGCAAAACGCGCAGCCAGACGGTAACCTTCCTGCAGGGTTATCCCATCGCCGATCTTACGCTGACCCGCACGCCGCTGGAGGTGGTGGCGGTGAACAAACAGCGCATGATTGTCACGCGGCCCGATGCCAGCGATAGCTGGCTGGTGCTGCCGTTTGATGCTCAGCAGCACGTCTGGCGCTTCAGCGGCACGCTGCTGATTAAAATGGATAAAAACACCGGCACGGATAGCGAAGCGGTGAAATCGCGGGTTGATAGCTTACGCGGCATCTGGTCGCCGCAGTTTATGCCACAGCAAAAAGTGACTGTGTTACTGATTGACACCCTGCACGCCGATCTGGCCGATCCGGCAATTGGTGCCTGGCGTAACATTAATTAATTAGCGGTTGTTGCCCGCCGTCACCGGCGTGACGGGGCGCTACAGGACGTGTTCAGAGAGCTCACTATGTCGGCAAACGAAAATCATACCCCCAATGCCCTGCCTGCGGGCTACCGGTTTAACGAGTTTGAAATCAAGGAAGTGATCGGCGGCGGCGGCTTTGGCATTGTCTATCGCGCCTGGGATCATCAGCTGGAACGCACTATCGCCATCAAAGAGTACATGCCGGTGTCACTGGCGGTACGCGGTGCGGATCTGGCGCTGGAACTGCGCGGCGAGCGCTTCCAGAAACTGTTTAATGCCGGACGCAACAGCTTTATTCAGGAGGCACGGCTGCTGGCGCGCTTCAATCATCCCGGTCTGCTGCACGTCCTGCGCTTCTGGGAAGAGAACGGCACGGCTTACATGGGCACGCTCTACTACAGCGGCATGACGCTGAAAGAGTGGCAGCTCACCAGCCCGGACAGCATTGACGAAGCGTGGATTCGCCGTCTGTTACCGCCGCTGTTTGGTGCCATTAACACTATTCACACCGCCGGTTACCTGCATCGTGATATTTCGCTCGATAACATTCAGATTCAGGAAAATCAGCTGCCGGTGCTGCTCGACTTTGGCTCGGCGCGCAAAGAGATTGGCAACCTGTCGGATGAAACCGAGATCATGCTCAAGCCGGGCTTCGCGCCGATTGAGCAGTACAGCGAAGAGGGAGAAGTCGAACAGGGACCCTGGACCGATATTTACGCGCTGGGCGCGGTGCTGCATACGCTGATCACCGGCCACGCGCCGCCGGTCAGCGTGGTGCGCTGCATTGAAGATAACTACCAGCCGCTGGTGGAGCGCAAGCCTGAGGGGTATTCGCTGCCGCTGCTGCACGCGATCGACTGCGCGCTGGCGATGAAGCCGGAAGACCGTCCACAGAGTATTGATGCTTTTGCCCGGCTGATCGATCTGCCGGTGAGCGATGTCGAAGCGCTGGTGACGACCTTCCCGGTGACCGCGGAGAGCCAGCCCGTGCCGGAGCCGGTAGCGGCCGTGCCGGAACCGCAGGTAATGGCGGTTAATCATGCCGCCGCCGCGATTGAACCGGTGACGCCGCGCAATGTGCGCCGTTTGTCGCCTGCCCTGCTCGCCGCCGCTGCCGTGGCGTTGCTTGCCGTGGTGGTCGTAGTGTGGAAAGCCAATCGCCCGAGCGACGCACCGCCGGTGGCGGCCAGCAGCGCCCCGGCGGCGACCCCATCAGCGGGCAGCGCGCCCGCCAGCAGCGCACCAACCATGGCGACGGTTTACCTGCAGTTGCAGGCAGGGGAAAATATCGTACTGAACGGCGAAGCGAAGGATGTGAAACCCGCCAGCAGCGGTTTCGCCTCGCTGAATCTGGCGGCAGGCAGCTATCGTATTGAAGTGCATCACGGCAGCCAGGTGCGCAGCCAGATGCTGACGATTAACCAGCCGGGCACCTGGCTGATTAATCCGGGTAATTGAGGTTAGCCGCGCGCGGCGCTCTGCTGCAGCGCGCGCACTTCGGCCGCAAGGCGCGTTAACGCTTCTTCCTGCATGCCGCGTTTGCCCAGTTCCTGTTCCAGCGAGAACAGATACTGCGCGTTGCTGCCGAGCGGGCCGCTGGCCTGAGCGATCAGCGGAGCAATGGTACTGCGGCAGGAGTCGGCTTCATACAGCGGATGACGCGGATCCATGATAAACACCAGCGCCGTAACCGTGCGGCCATCCTCCAGAGTCAGTTCACACCAGGTGGGCAGATAGCAGCCGGTGATCATTTCCCGTTTCCACAGCAGCTCAAGCTCTTCATGCAGGCGCGCTTCCGGCAGGCGAAACGCCAGACCACTGGTAGAACCGCCCTCTTTCAGCGCCAGCATCCGTCCCGGTGCGGCAACGGTGCCGCGTCCGGCGGTCAGCCGCAGGCAAAAAGCACGATGCCAGCCCTCAAGCCGTCCGGTCGCCACCTCTTCCGCTTCAAAAACCGGGTTCCACATCAGGGAACCGTAGCCGAAGATCCACACCGGGCTTTGATCGGGACGACAGGCAAGCGTGGCGCAGAGCGACGCCGCGCGCTTCTCACAGCTCCACAGCAGCGCTTCGTCAATATCACCAAATGAAGTTTTGCAATCCGCTTTTAGTAAGAATTCCCGGGTTAACACTGCGATCTCCTCTACTGCGCTGACCTTCCTGTCGTTATGGCTCCCTGAATCTGCGATTTTACAGGCGGCGCACGCGGCGTCGACTTAAGACAAGACAGTAATGCATTTGCCATAAACGTTTCAAGATTGACCCCGATCACAAAGGGGAAATTATCTGTAAATAGCATCGGCTGCCTGGCAGGATTCTTGAACGAAGCGCGGAGAAGTGTGAAGCGGGCCGCAGTGGCCCGCGCGGGAGCTAGTGTTTAGGATGCCACTTGTCGTCCTCGCCTTTGGCGTACTCTTTTTTGACCGCCGCCCAGGCGACTTTGTGTGCCACCTGCTCGCGCGATTCATCACCGCGACGATCATCTTCATCTTTATACTGATCCCAGGCGCTGTTAAACGCCTTTTGGTAGATGGTTTGCGCATGGCCCGGCAGCACGTGGCGCACGCTGTCCGGCAGTTCCCGGTTCGATGAATAAGGCATAGTTCCTCCTGTTTCAGGTTCCCTGTATAAGTCTGGAAGAGAACGGCAAAAACGCAAACCTGCTATTTCATACTTCTGCCAGCAAATAAGGCTGATAGTGGGGATAAGGCCAGATGATTCAGTTCTGTTCTTCCTCGTTTCACGCAGGATAGATGCGAAACACGCACTATTAACCTGCTGATGAAAAGGGTTAATCCGCTGATTAGCGCTAATTTCGCTTCGTTCAGGCAAAAATGACAAAAAGTAAAAACGCGTAAAAAATCTGCGTCAGCAGTGGTGAAAAGTTACACTGCGCTTCGTCAGATGAGTCACTATATTTATCAGGCAGCAATTGCCTGTTTTTGTTCTTTTTGCCGAAGAGGATGGCGCATGGCTGGACATGAGAAGACCCGACACAGCGAGTATTCGCTGATTTTCCCGATTCTGGCGCTGGCGGTGCTGAGCTTTTTTGGCGGCCAGACAGCGCTTCTGCCGGTAATTGGCATCAATCTGCTGGCGCTGGTAGCGATTTTAAGCAGCGCCTTCAGCGTAGTACGTCACGCCGACGTTCTGGCGCACCGGTTAGGTGAACCCTACGGCTCGCTGATTCTCAGCCTGTCCGTGGTAATTCTGGAAGTGAGCCTGATTTCGGCGCTGATGGCGACCGGCGATGCAGCGCCCGCGCTGATGCGCGATACGCTCTACTCCATCATCATGATCGTTACCGCCGGACTGGTGGGCTGTGCCCTGCTGCTAGGCGGGCGTAAATTTGCCACCCAGTACGTTAACCTGGCCGGCGTGAAGCAGTACATGATCGCCATTTTCCCGCTGGCGATTCTGGTGCTGGTGTTTCCCAATGCCCTGCCCGGCGGCAATTTCACTACCGCGCAGGCGCTGATCATTGCTGCGATCTCTGCGGCGATGTACGGCGTGTTCCTGCTGATTCAGACCAAAACCCACCAGAGCCTGTTTGTTTACGAGCATGAAGACGAGAGCGATGATGGCGACCCGCATCACGGTAAGCCTTCCGCGCACAGCTCGCTGTGGCACACCGCGTGGCTGATTGTGCATCTGATTGCGGTGATCAGCGTGACCAAGATGAACGCCAACTCACTGGAAATGCTGCTCACTGAAATGAACGCGCCGGAGCAGTTTACCGGTTTCCTCGTCGCGCTGCTGATTCTGTCGCCGGAAGGTCTGGGCGCAATCAAGGCGGTGCTGATGAATCAGGTGCAGCGCGCGATGAACCTGTTTTTCGGTTCGGTGCTGGCCACCATTTCATTGACGGTGCCGACGGTGACCATTATCGCCACCCTGACCGGTCAGCAATTGATTTTCGGCCTTGAGCCGCCGCATATGGTGGTGATGAGCGCGGTGCTGATTTTGTGCCACATCTCGTTCTCCACTGGCCGCACCAACGTGCTCAACGGCGCAGCGCATCTGGCCCTGTTTGCCGGCTATCTGCTGACGATTATGCTGTGATGTTAAATGAAGTGGTCGCCATGAATGGCGACCCTACAACGCAGGGTGCGCATCAGGTGAATCGGTCGCCATGAGCGGCGACCGTACAATGTAGGGTGCGCATTTATGCGCACCTGGATAAAGATATCTTTACGGCTTAATAACAGCCGTTAGCACATCTGGCCCTGCCAGCTATTTGCTAAAAATTAAGCCTTAAATCGAATAGTTTATTGCTAATATTCTGTTTACCCGAAGAAGTTAAAATGTTCACTGCATTTACTCTGGCTGCCAGTCATTGTTTATGATTGCCTGTAAACAATCCATACGTCAATTGACTTACATTATTTTCAGCCCCGACACCGTATCAAAATGCTGCTTGTACATTAAAACCTTACCGCTTAGCGATGGACGCTATCAGCTTTAATGTCAACCATGAGAGAAAAGCAGATAATAAAATAGTTGCGATAATCAACGCATCAATGGTCGATAAAAAAACATGAAAAGGGTTCACTAATTTACCTGACAGCATATACGATGATTCGGAAAGGAACCTGAACATGATCTCAGGAATAACAATTCCGTAGCCTAATGTTAAGACAATTAGTAATAGTATCCGTTTCATTTCCATGCATGCTCCTTGCAACAAGATGTGATGAGTATATAATCGTTTATTAAGGATTTTTACAGTAAGGGATGATTAACCATGTCGTATCTGAAATTGAAGCTTCAGGCTGATCGTACAATTGCACTCAATTTTGAAAAAGCACTGGTGCAACTGCGTGAAGAAACGCGAACCGTCAGTACTACGGTTGCCTCGGGAATTGAAAGAGCTAGCTGGTATAGTTCCTGCGTTTTTGATGATTACAAAGATGTATGTAAACGACTGAGAAGTGAAGATGTTCGTATGTTTTCAGCTCTGCCACAGGTTTTTTCACGACATGATGTCATCCTTGATATGGTTGAAATCTACTTTAGAAAAAACTTGCGCGTCTCAGTGAACATAATGTTCAAAATCTGGTGCGCCAACTTGCTGAAAAGGCGGCTAATTATACAAGCGGTAAAGCTTCAAAACTCACCATTTCATTTCTTATCGCGCGCATAGTTACCGAATCTAAAGTTTTTAAGAGCTCGCTGGTTGATGTGATTGACCGGACATCGCTTTATAGTGTCACAGTTTTAAAATTTTATGGGAAAATACAAATCGCTGCAACAGCAGCTCAGCATTTGAAATTTGCGGATCCGGAGTATTATTTCGATCTGAATCAACAGAAATTAGAAATGCTTTATTATCTCATAGAACCTGAAATGTCTAAAATTATTTACTTAAACAAATCCGGCTCAACAAATGATGAGCAAATATTGGCATTAGTAGAACGGTTACTGACAAAATGAAACGAATCTTTTCCTGGTTCTATGCATGGTTAAGTCAGTCTTTTTTTTCACTAATACCGGTGATTGCGGCAGTAGCAGGTGGAATACTTTTGACAGCGCTTTTCCCTCATTATGGGCTGTTATTGACTCTACTCTGGGTCATTGCCATGGGTGCTATCTACGTGAAATATTTTAGATGGTTTTGACGGTCAATTTCAGTTGATACTTTATGTAATCCCTTCGTTGTTAAGCGCCTGCGACAGAATTTACCATTCTATTACAAAGGCACCCGCGGGTGCCTTTGCTGTTGCTATGACAAATCAGTTACTGGTATCCAGCTCCGGGAAGCTTTTGACCAGATCGTCAATCGCTTTCATCTGCGCCAGGAACGGTTCCAGCTTATCGAGCGGCAGCGCGGACGGGCCGTCGCATTTGGCGCTGTTCGGTTCCGGGTGCGCTTCGATGAACAGACCGGCGATGCCTACCGCCATGCCCGCACGCGCCAGTTCGGCAACCTGCGCACGACGACCACCGGAAGCCGCGCCAAACGGATCGCGCGTCTGCAGCGCATGGGTAACGTCAAAAATCACCGGGCTGTTGTTAGTGACTTTCTTCATCACGTTGAAACCGAGCATATCAACCACCAGGTTGTCATACCCGAAGTTACTGCCGCGGTCGCACAGAATCACCTTGTCGTTGCCGCCTTCGGCAAACTTATCGACGATATTGCCCATCTGGCCTGGGCTGACGAACTGCGGCTTCTTCACGTTGATCACGGCACCGGTTTTCGCCATCGCTTCCACCAGATCGGTCTGACGCGCCAGGAAGGCCGGCAGCTGAATCACGTCCACCACATCGGCGACCGGCTGCGCCTGCCAGCTTTCGTGCACGTCAGTGATAATTTTCACGCCGAACGCCTGCTTCAGCGCCTGGAAAATTTTCATGCCTTCGTCGAGGCCAGGGCCACGGTAAGACTTGATGGAAGAGCGGTTGGCTTTGTCAAAAGAGGCTTTGAACACGTACGGAATGCCGAGCTTGTCGGTTACCTTCACGTAATGTTCGCAGATGCGCATGGCGAGATCCTGGGATTCCAGCACGTTCATGCCGCCGAAGAGAACAAATGGCAGATCGTTTGCGACCTTGATATCGCCGATACTCACTACTTTCTGTGTCATGCCCTTTCCTTAAATGTCGGGGGACGCTTAGTGCAGCGTCACCTGTTTCTGTTCAATTGCGTGGATCTGCACTTTAATCATCTCGCTGACCGGGTCTTCAGGACACTGTTCAACGAAATAGGTCAAATCGGTCAGTGCGATATGCTCGCACTCCAGCTGGGCGTAAATCAAACCGCGGTCGCGAATCTCATAGGGATCGTCCGGGTCGATTTGCAGCAGCACCTGGCTGACATTGAGCGCCAGCTCCATCTGCTTCTCATCCATCAGCGCCGCTTTCAGCGTGTCGAGCATTTTGCGCATCACGCTGACGGTTTTCGCTTCGTCGAGGTCGTCAGAGTAGAGCTTTGCCGTCGGGCTGATGTTGCCCTTCAGCCACACTTCCAGCGTATGGGTGTCGAGCGTCTCACCGTTAAACGGATTGATCAGCCACATTTCACCGTCGAGCCAGTCGGCACGCAGGATCAGCTGCGTCGGGAAAATCACCGGCATCAGCGGCAGCTCTAGCTCATCCGCAATGTGCAGCAGAATCACGCCGAGCGATACCGCCGTCCCCTGCCGGCTCTTCAGCACTTTATCGATCCACAGCGCGTCTGACAGATTGTAGACGCCACTGGCACCGCCAAAGCCCCACTGCTGGTAAAACAGATCGAGCAGCTTCTCCAGCTGCAGATCCGCATCCTGTTCGCTACTGACATAGCGCCGCGCCTCTTCAACCAGGTCAGCCAGCTGCTGCTGGACGGAAGGCGCGGAAAAATCATTGCGTATGGCGCAGGTCGCGCCGATCACCGCTTCACTTAACGGTGTTTCACTGTAATCAAGTTGCACTGGCGAGGTCATACTATCCCCAATAACGGCATTTTGGTCATCGCCAGTTTAATCACCAGCAACAATGCGACCACGGCGACTAAACAGGCGACCCAGCGGGTCGCCATGCTGCGCGGGCGACGACTCAATGCCACGGAACCTAAGGCGATGTAGATGATAACCGCTAACAGCTTCTCCGTCAGCCAGCTTCCTTGTGGGGTAAACGGATAAAAGTGGGTAATCAGCACCAGCAGTGCACCGCTGAGCAGCAGGAATGTATCGTTGATGTGCGGCACAATGCGCACCCAGCGGCGCTGCAGCAGGGCAGATCCGGTGGTCAGCCAGTAAAAACGCAGCAGAAACAGTGTGATGGTGATCGCGACTGTCAGCAGATGGAAATTTTTTATCAGCGGATACCAGCTGGCCATAGTGCTTCCTTAAGTAAGTTGTCCAAGCGTGACGCGCGGATTGCCGCCGTAATCCTCAACGGTGGTGACCGCCTGAAAGCCATTACGGGTTAGCAGCGCGCGTACAGCCTCGCCCTGCTGCCAGCCGTGTTCCAGCAGCAGCCAACCCTGCGGCTGCAACCAGTGCGGCGCGCGTTCAATGATTAATCGTAAATCGGCCAGCCCGGCCTCCTCCGCCACCAGCGCGCTGAGCGGCTCAAAACGCACGTCGCCCTGCTGCAGATGTTCATCGGCGGCATCAATGTAAGGCGGATTGCTGACAATCAGATCGAAACGTTGGGCGGGCAGATCGTCGAACCAGTGGCTGAGCACAAATCCGGCGTTGGTGAGGTGCAGGCGCTGGGCGTTGTCCTGCGCCAGCGCAACCGCAGCGGCGATGCGGTCGCAGCCGGTAATCTGACAATCGGGCCGCTCGCTGGCCAGCGCCAGCGCAATGGCGCCGGTGCCGGTGCCGAGATCGAGCACCGCGGAGGGCGTCGCGGGCAGCCGCAGCAGCGCCTGCTCCACCAGCACTTCGGTATCCGGACGCGGAATCAGCGTGGCATCACTGACGCGTAGCGGCAGCGACCAGAACTCGCGTTCGCCCACCAGATGCGCAATCGGCTCACCGCGCACGCGGCGTGCCAGTAACGTCTCCAGCTGTGCCAGTTGCGCATCATCGAGCGGGCTGTCGTCAAACGCTATCAGCCAGCTGCGCGACTTGCCGGTGACAAAACCCAGCAGAATCTCCGCGTCGCGCTTCGGGCTATCGCCTCCGCACAACGCAGCCTGCGCCTGCTGCAGCCAGCGCCGGACGTTCATCACTCCTGCCCGGCCAGTGCGGCCAGCTGGTCAGCCTGATACTCCTGCACAATCGGCTCGATCAGCGTATCCAGCTTGCCTTCCATGGTTTCGTCGAGGCGGTAGAGCGTCAGGTTGATACGGTGATCGGTGACGCGCCCCTGCGGGAAGTTATAGGTACGAATACGGTCGGAACGGTCGCCGCTGCCCAGCAGATTACGCCGCGTCGAGGCTTCCGCCGCCTGGCGCTTCGCCATTTCCGCTGCGTGAATGCGTGCACCCAGCACCGCCAGCGCTTTGGCTTTGTTTTTGTGCTGCGAGCGCTCATCCTGGCACTCCACCACGATGCCGGTTGGCAGGTGGGTGATACGGATCGCCGAATCGGTGGTGTTAACGTGCTGACCGCCCGCGCCGGAAGAGCGGAAAGTGTCGATTTTCAGATCGCCCGGATTGATGTCCGGCAGCTCGGCTTCCGGCAGCTCCGGCATCACCGCCACGGTACAGGCGGAGGTGTGAATGCGCCCCTGCGATTCGGTTTCCGGCACGCGCTGCACGCGATGGCCGCCGGATTCAAACTTCATGCGGCCATAGGCGCCATCACCGGTAATACGCGCAATGACTTCTTTGTAGCCGCCATGCTCGCCGTCGTTGGCGCTCATGATCTCCACCTGCCAGCGGCGCGCTTCGGCATAGCGGCTGTACATGCGGAACAGATCGCCGGCGAAAATCGCCGCTTCGTCGCCACCGGTGCCGGCGCGCACTTCGATAAAGCACGGACGTTCATCGTCGGGATCTTTCGGCAGCAGCAGCACCTGAAGTTGCTGTTCCAGCACCTCGCGCTTGTCGCGCGATAGTTTCAACTCTTCCTGCGCCATGTCGCGCATTTCCGCATCGTCGAGCAGCATTTCAGCCGTTTCGACATCTTCCTGCACCTGCTGCCATTCGCGGAAACAACGGGTGACGTCGCTCAGCTGGGCATATTCACGTGATAACGCGCGGAAACGGTCCTGATCGCCAATTACGCCGGCATCGCCCAGTAACGCTTCAACTTCTTCATGGCGTTCCTGCAGCGCTTCCAGCTTGGCAACAATCGAGCTCTTCATCTAATAGAGGGTATCCCAGTGATAGGTCGTGACAGACCAGATTACTCTAAACCGAGGCTGTCACGTAAGATCTGCAGGCGTTCGCTGTCGCCGTCGCGCGCGGCCTGCTGCAGTGATTTGGTTGGTGCATGAATTAAACGGTTGGTGAGCTTGTGTGCCAGCTCCTGCAAGACTTTTTCGGCATCAGCACCCTGACGCAACGCCGCCAGCGCGCGATCCTGCAGCTCGGCGCGCACGTCGTCAGCCTGCGCGCGGTATTCGCGGATGGTTTCACCGGCGCTTTGCGCGCGCAGCCAGGCCATGAATTCACCGCTCTCCTGCACCACAATGCTTTCCGCCTGCACCGCCGCCGCTTTGCGCTGCGCCATGTTCTGCTCGATGATCGCCTGCAGATCATCCACGCTGTACAGGTAGGCGTTAGCGAGCTTGCCCACTTCCGGCTCGACATCGCGCGGCACGGCGATATCCACCAGCAGCATAGGCTGATTGCGGCGCGCCTTCAGCGCCCGTTCCACCATGCCTTTGCCAATAATCGGCAGCGGACTGGCGGTGGAGGAGATAATGATATCGGCATCGGCCAGGCGGGTTTCGATATCGGCAAGGCCAATCACTTCGGCGCCCACTTCGTCCGCCAGCAGCTGTGCGCGTTCGCGCGTGCGGTTGGCGATCATCAGTTTGCGCACGCTGTGTTCGCGCAGGTGACGCGCCACCAGTTCGATGGTTTCACCGGCACCGACCAGCAGCACGTTAACGCTGCTGAGTGATTCGAAAATCTGACGGGCTAAGGAGCAGGCAGCAAAGGCGACCGACACCGCGCTGGCGCCGATTTCGGTTTCGGTGCGCACGCGCTTGGCCACCGAGAAGGTTTTCTGGAACATGCGTTCCAGCTCGCTACTCAGCGCATGGTCGCGCGAGGAGTCAGCATGGGCTTTTTTGACCTGACCGAGAATCTGTGGCTCGCCCAGCACCAGCGAGTCGAGCCCGCTGGCCACGCGCATCAGGTGGCTGACCGCCGCGTTGTCCTGATGCCAGTACAGGCTGTTGCGCACGTCCTCTTCACGTAAGTCGTGATACTCGCACAACCAGCGCACCAGCCGCTCCTGCAGATCGGTCTGCTGCTCTACGCTGAGGTAGAGTTCCGTCCGGTTACAGGTAGAAAGCACCACCCCGCTCTGCACCATCGGCTGAGACAGCAAGCTGTTCAGCGCCTGGTCCAGCGTGTCTGGCGTGAACGAAACACGTTCGCGCAGCGCAACAGGTGCGGTTTTGTGGTTGATTCCGAGAGCAAGCAGCGTCATGGTGATTCGGGTTGGGAAGTCCCAATAATTGTCAGGTTTTGTGCTGCGCATTCTACAAGATGCAACAGATCAAGAAAAGCCATACAAAGCCTATGACTGTAATAAGATTAAACTGATCGTGCGCAATTATCCTGACATCGCCATTGACGGCACAGAGACGGATGGTTAGCGTTACCTGTTACGACGTAAAAACGTGTCTGAGGAGACGACCACGTGATGCATTTGCCCCCGCGCCAGCTGTTGCGCCTTTTGCCCCTTGCCAGCGTGTTGCTGGCTGCCTGTAGCATCAATAAACCGCAGCAAGGTCCCGGTCCCAGCACGACATCGCCGCAGTGGCAGCAACATCAGCAGGCGGTAGCGAAAATCACCCAGTACCAGACGCGCGGCGCGTTTGCCTATCTGTCGGATAAACAAAAGGTTTATGCCCGATTTAACTGGCAGCAAACTGCTGCAGACCGCTACCGTCTGCTGCTGACTAACCCGCTCGGCAGCACCGAACTGCAGCTCGACGCGCAGGGTTCGGTGGTGCAGATTGTCGATAACAAAGGCAAACGCTACGTCAGCAACGACGCGGAGAAGATGATTTCCCAGCTCACCGGCATGGATATTCCGCTGGCGAACCTGCGTCAGTGGATGATGGGGCTGCCAGGCGACGCCAGCGACTACCAGCTGAACAACAATTATCAGCTGCAAAGCCTGACCTACAGCCGCAACGGCCAGCAGTGGAAGGTGAATATCAGCGATTACGACAGCAAGGTGAACCCGCCGCTGCCGGCCAACCTCGAACTGACCGAAGGCGGTCAGCGCATCAAACTGCGCATGGATAGCTGGACCACACAATGATCACCACCTGGCCCGCGCCGGCAAAGCTCAACCTGTTTCTCTACATTACCGGCCGTCGTGCAGACGGCTACCACAATTTGCAGACGCTGTTTCAGTTTCTCGATGTTGGCGACACCCTGGAGATTACCCCGGATAACAGCGGCAGTATCACCCTGCTGACGCCGCTCGACGGCGTGGCTGATGAAGACAACCTGATCGTGCGGGCGGCGCTGGCGCTGCGCGCCGCAGCGGCGGACAAAGGCACGCTGCCGCCGCAGGCCGGTGCCCGGATCGCGCTGGAGAAGCGCCTGCCGATGGGCGGTGGTCTGGGCGGTGGCTCGTCTGATGCCGCGACGGTGCTGGTGGCGCTGAACCATCTGTGGCGCACCCAGCTCAGCGTGGATGAGCTGGCTACGCTTGGCGTGCGTCTCGGTGCTGATGTGCCGGTATTCGTGCGCGGCCATGCGGCGTTTGCCGAAGGGGTCGGCGAGCAATTGCAGCCCGCGTTTCCGGCGGAAAAATGGTATCTGGTGGCGCATCCTGGCGTCAGCATCGCTACCCCGGATCTGTTTCGCGATCCTGAACTGACGCGCGATTCACCAATACGCACATTAGATGAACTGTTGCAGCGTCCTTTTCACAATGATTGTGAAGCGGTAGCAAGAAAACGTTTTCGTGAGGTTGATGCGCTGCTTTCCTGGCTGCTAGAATACGCGCCGTCGCGCCTGACAGGGACCGGCGCTTGTGTGTTTGCTGAATTTGACACCGAGTCCGCTGCTCGTCAGGTGCTGGAGCTTGCCCCGAAATGGATGTGCGGATTTGTGGCGCGTGGGCTTAATCTCTCGCCGTTACAGCGCACCCTTTCCGGGCTCTAAGCGTAAACGTGACAGTGTCACCTTGTTCCAGACACTGCACGTGACGCATTAACACACCCGTATGAACAGGCTCAAATGTATTCGCCGGTTATTTTTGAGCGGTTCATTCTCTGGACGCCAAGCCTGAGGTTCTTCTCGTGCCTGATATGAAGCTATTTGCTGGTAACGCCACCCCGGAACTAGCACAACGTATTGCCAACCGCCTTTACACCAGCCTCGGAGACGCCGCTGTCGGCCGTTTCAGCGATGGCGAAGTAAGTGTACAGATTAATGAAAATGTACGCGGTGGTGATATTTTCATCATCCAGTCCACCTGTGCCCCCACCAATGATAACTTGATGGAGCTGGTTGTGATGGTCGACGCACTGCGTCGGGCTTCTGCTGGTCGTATTACTGCTGTAATCCCTTACTTTGGCTATGCCCGTCAGGACCGCCGCGTGCGTTCTGCCCGCGTGCCAATTACCGCCAAAGTTGTGGCTGATTTCCTCTCCAGCGTCGGCGTGGACCGTGTACTGACGGTTGACCTGCACGCTGAACAGATCCAGGGCTTTTTTGATGTCCCGGTGGATAACGTGTTCGGTAGCCCGATTCTGCTGGAAGATATGCTGCAGATTGGTCTGGAAAACCCAATTGTGGTTTCGCCGGACATCGGTGGCGTAGTGCGCGCTCGCGCTATCGCCAAACTGCTCAACGACACCGACATGGCCATCATCGACAAACGTCGCCCGCGTGCGAACGTGTCGCAGGTGATGCACATCATCGGTGACGTTGCCGGTCGTGACTGCGTACTGGTCGACGATATGATCGACACCGGCGGTACGCTGTGCAAAGCGGCTGAAGCACTGAAAGAGCGCGGCGCGAAACGCGTGTTCGCTTACGCCACCCATCCAATCTTCTCTGGCAACGCGGTGGAAAATCTGCGCAAATCAGTGATTGATCAGGTGATTGTTTGCGACACTATTCCGCTGTCGGAAGAGATGAAGTCACTGCCAAACGTGCGTACGCTGACGCTGTCTGGCATGCTGGCCGAAGCCATTCGTCGTATCAGCAACGAAGAATCGATTTCGGCGATGTTCGAACATTAATTGTTCGCGAAAAACCGGGCGCCCTGCCCGGTTTTTTATTGCCTGTGCGCGGAGTAACATCCCGATAAAGCCGCTTCCGCCGCCACTATTTGCGCGATAAATGGCCTCAAAATCCGCCAATCTCCCCGCCTTCCACTCTTTTTATCAGACAAGCGCATCCGGGCTTTAGCGGTCCAGTGATTAGTGATATTTTTCACCACACTTTTGCTGAGAACTCCGACCACCATGCCACTCGACATTTATACGTTGTTTATTTGCGAGCTCTACGTGCTGGGGTTTCTGAGCATTATTTTGATTTTTGCCTGGGTCGGGGCGCAGTACGACCGGGTGCTGGGTTTTACCACCCTGACGCTAATACTGACGCTTGCCGCCGTGCTGCTCAGCAGCCTGCGCAGCGCCGGTTTGCACTTTTTGCCGGTGGCGGTCGGGAATGTCATTATGCTGCTGGCCTACGGCACCCTGCTCAACGCCTTTCGTACTTTTTGCCGCCTACCGCTCGGTTTTTGCTGGATCACTGGCGCGCTGCTGTGGGCGCTGCTTTGTGCTTTTCCGCAGTTCTATCACGGCCAGCCGAAACGCGTGCTGGTCATGTGCCTGCTGTGCATCATCTTTACCGCCGCGCTGATTCGTCTGCTGTGGCAGGCGCGCGCCACGCTGACCGTCACTTTCTGGCCCGCGCAGATACTGCTGTGGATCCACTTACTGTTCCATCTGGCACGCATTTTCCTTGACGATGCGGTAGCCACCCCCGTGCCGGGTGCCATTGGCGGTTCCGGCTTTTCGGTGTATGTGATTCTGGAGTCGATCCTCTTCGTCATCGGCCTGACATTCACTATCCTGGCGATGGTTAATGAGCGGACGCAGATCGCCCATAAGCTGGCGTCGCTACACGATCCGCTCACCGGCGTCTGGAACCGGCGCGCGCTGTTTGAAGCCGCAGAAAAACTGCTGCTGCGCCACGCACGTTTGCCGCAGCCCTATATTTACAGTGCAGTGCTGTTCGACCTCGATCATTTCAAAAGCATCAACGATCGTTATGGCCATCAGCAGGGGGATCGGGTGCTGGTCGATTTTTGTCAGGTGGTAAAAGCGTTAATGCCGGTTGAGGGTCAGTTTGCCCGGCTGGGCGGTGAGGAGTTTGCCGCGTTGCTTCCTGGCGACAGTGAGCAGGCGCAGCGCATATGTGAGCGTATCCGGCTGGCGACACAGCTGTCGCTACCCAACGACATCGGCTATACGGTGAGCATTGGCTTTGCCACTGCCAGCCAGCGGCATCAGGCGTTTCCCGCCCTGCTGGCGCTGGCTGATGAAGCCTTGTATCGCGCTAAAGCCGCCGGACGTAACCGCGTCGAAGGTTATCAGACGCCGCAGGCGGCAATGGCGGAAGCCGGTTAGTGCGTTGAGTGGTGATCGCGACGGCAGCGTTTGTCACCGTAGTGACGCAGCCAGTAATAGCGGTCTTCCACCCTCTCCCGTCCGCTGACGCGTGCGCCGACCAGCCACAGTAGGGCACCCACAAAAATACTGAACATCGCTCCATGCGCGAGGAACTGTGGCAGGTTGACCGACGGTAGCTGGTTAATGATGGAATAACCCACTCCGAGCACCATGGTTAACAAGCCGAGACACATCAAACCATTACCGACGGTGCGGCAGTGTTGACGTTTCATGATTTACCTCCATCCTTTTCAGCAACGCAGAAAACAGCACGTTTGGTTAACTGGCCATAAGTTTAGGCAATGACTGGCGGTTAAGATGCGTACAGGATCACACATCCTTCACAATGTCTGACAAAACTTTACCGCCAGCGCCTTGATTTCGATAGAAATTGATTAGTCACCTCAGGTCATTAATCTGCCATTACGCCCTTTGTCATCCCCGCCGGCAGGCAGTAAACTATCGCCCTTTCGCAGCGAGACAGGATAAACATCGTGAGCAGCATTAAACTGATTGTGGGGCTGGCCAATCCCGGCGCTGAATACGCGGCAACGCGCCATAACGCTGGCGCCTGGTATGTGGATTTACTTTGCTCGCGCCATAATCAGTCCCTCAAAGAGGAGCCGAAGTTTTTCGGCTACACCGCGCGCCTGTCGCTGGCCGGCGAGGATGTGCGCCTGTTGGTGCCCACTACCTTTATGAACCTGAGCGGCAAAGCGGTGGCGGCGATGGCAACGTTCTATCGCATTACGCCGGAAGAGATTCTGGTGGCACACGATGAAATGGACCTGCCGCCAGGCGTGGCGAAATTCAAACAGGGCGGCGGCCATGGCGGTCATAACGGCCTGAAAGACATCATCAGCAAGCTCGGTAATAACAACAATTTTCATCGCCTGCGCGTCGGTATCGGCCATCCGGGCGATCGTAACAAGGTCACCGGATTTGTGCTCGGCAAGGCACCGGCCAGCGAACAGAAGCTGATTGACGAGGCGGTCGACGAAGCGGTGCGCTGTACCGAGCTGTGGCTAAAAGAAGACAAGATTAAGGCGATGAACCGCCTGCACGCCTTCAAAGCCAGCTAAGCCAATTCCCGCGCCGCCGCAGGGAATTCTGTGTATAATGCGCGAAAATTTTTGAATCAGTCGGCGCTGTCTGCCAGCGCTGCACACTCAGTGAGAAAGGTAAGATCATGGGATTTAAATGCGGTATTGTGGGCCTGCCGAACGTCGGTAAATCCACCCTGTTCAACGCGCTGACCAAAGCGGGTATCGAAGCAGCCAACTTTCCGTTCTGCACCATCGAGCCCAACACCGGCGTGGTGCCGATGCCTGACCTGCGCCTCGATCAGCTGAGCGAGATTGTTAAGCCACAGCGCGTGGTGCCAACCACCATGGAGTTCGTGGACATCGCCGGTCTGGTAAAAGGCGCGTCGAAAGGTGAAGGCCTGGGCAACCAGTTCCTGACCAACATCCGTGAAACAGAAGCTATTGGCCACGTGGTACGCTGCTTTGAAAACGACAACATCATCCACGTCTCCGGTAAAGTAAACCCGGCGGAAGATATTGATGTCATCAACACCGAGCTGGCGCTGTCGGATCTCGACACCTGCGAACGTGCCATTCAGCGCTGTCAGAAGAAAGCCAAAGGCGGCGACAAAGATGCTAAGGCGGAACTGGGCGCGCTGGAGAAGTGCCTGCCGCATCTGGAAAACGCCGGTATGCTGCGCTCGCTGGCGCTGGACGCCGATGAGAAAGCAGCGATCCGCTATCTCAGCTTCCTGACACTGAAGCCGACCATGTACATCGCCAACGTCAATGAAGACGGTTTCGAGAACAACCCGTATCTCGACCAGGTGCGCGCGATTGCTGAAGCCGAAGGCTCAGTGGTGGTGCCGGTCTGTGCGGCAGTGGAATCGGACATCGCCGAACTGGAAGATGAAGAGCGCGACGAATTCATGGCTGAACTGGGCCTGGAAGAGCCGGGCCTCAACCGCGTGATCCGCGCTGGTTACGCCCTGCTCAACCTGCAGACTTACTTCACCGCAGGCGTGAAAGAAGTGCGTGCCTGGACCATCCCGGTTGGCGCCACCGCACCGCAGGCAGCCGGTAAAATCCACACCGACTTCGAAAAAGGCTTTATCCGCGCTCAGACCATCGCATTCGAAGATTTCATCACATACAAAGGTGAACAGGGCGCGAAAGAAGCCGGCAAAATGCGTTCAGAAGGTAAAGAGTACATCGTGAAAGATGGCGATGTGATGAACTTCCTGTTTAACGTCTGATTGGCTTCCAGGGTGTCATGAGGTTCCACTTATCTCATGAACCCGCAAAAAATAAAATCCACGCCATTGCGTGGATTTTTTATTACATGCTTTTTACGGGCGGGGATAAATTGCCAGCGCCAGTCACATCCCACTCTTTACGGCGGCTGGTCAAAATCTCGGCTGCGGCGCTACTTATAGCTCCCCTTACCGAACCACAGTACCTGTTTAATCGAAACGGGCAACCAGGCTGATGCTATTGAAGTACAGCCTGGCTCACTGAAACCAACGGTACTCCCTGGATATACAGCAATTTAACTTATCCTGATGAACGAAAGGTTTCGAGGCAGGATTGGCTGATAAACCTGATGGACCTAAATATACTTACGCTTTGTTTGTCATTATTACAGAGCGCACTCATGAGCCGATACCATGTTGCTGGCAGTGAAGGTAAGTTTGAAAAAGACTCAGGCGAGCAGGTCATGGCCAATAAGCTTAGGCTCACCGATTCCACTGAGATGAATGAGGCAGAACTTGTTCTGTTAGAACAACTCTACCAGTCAGTTTTTGAGGAAAACTTTCCCGAAGGAAAACTCAACGTCGCGCTACTAAAAAGCTGGCATCGCCGCTGGCTGGGTAACACCTACGAATGGGCTGGACAAGAGAGAACGGTCAATATTAGCAAGGGTGATTTTATGTTTGCGCCCTCAGCACAATTGCCAAAACTACTGAACGAATACAACAAGTATCTTGCGCATTACACGCCCTGTAACGACATGGACGAAGAAGAACTCATCATCGCTATCGCCGTTACGCATGTCGAGCTGATACTTATACATCCCTTTAGAGAAGGAAACGGACGTTTGTTGCGGCTGTTAGCTGATGTCATGGCGGTTCAGGGAGGATACAAACCGCTGGATTATCAAAGCTGGGAGCAGAATAAAACCCAGTATTTTTCGGCTATTCATGCTGGTATGTCAATGGACTACGCACCAATGAAATACTGGGCCAGTCGGGCATTGAGAAGGCACTAAGCCAGGCGAAGATGCGCGAATTTTTTACGCGCGGCTTCAAGTGAGGCCTCGACGCTAGCTGAGGACTGGCCGGTTTCAACAGCCGTTGACGTTGCTACTGAACGAATGATATCGGAGCGAGAAGGTTTAGCATAACCTGAGTGCGCTTTTTTTCTGTTGTTGGTCATTAAGCCCTCTCTACATCAGTGCAGTTGCGTAAGACACCATAGCCTCAAGAGTATATCAAAGCTTTGAACCAACATCACGTTCCCTTCTGGCTCGGCAAGCTGATGTCCCATCAGGCTTCAAACAATCTCATGAGCCCGGTAAATAAACCCCACGCAAGGCGATGAATCGCGCCGCTACGGCTATTGTGCGAATTGCGGTTTCATTGACTGAATGGCAGCAACGCGGCCGCGCGAATGATTACTGAAGCAGCTACGCCAGGCTAATTATCCGATCCGTTAGTGGCATACAGCGGCCATGACTCAAACAGGTAGCCGTCGAAATCAATGTCGTCCACATCAGAAAACTCCAGCAGCAGCTGCTTGACGTTTTCCAGGTGTTGCCACATCGCCTGTTTCGCGGCGCGCGCGTCTTTCTTAATTAAGGCGGCGAGGATCTTTTTATGATCGTCGAGCCACTTTTTGCGGTAGTTGGTATTGATCAGATGCCGATGCAGCTGGCTCCACATCACGTTGTCTTCCCGCCACTGCCAGGATTGTTTGAACAGCTCCACCAGCATGCTGTTGTGCGTGGCTTCGGCAATCGCCAGGTGGAAATTGCGGTCGCCGTTTTCGCTGTCATTCACTGCGCCTGACGCCAGCTCGCGTTCTTCCAGCGCCAGCGCCTGGCGCATTTTGATAATGTCTTCACGCGTCGCCTGTAACGCAGCGAATTCGGCGATATTACTCTCCAGCAGCTGGCGGGCCTGCAGCATCTCAAACGGACCGGCCGCATTGCAGGCGGTTTGCGCAGCGGCACGCGGTGCCGGCGTGTCATTGATCACATAAATGCCTGCGCCACGCCGCACTTCAATTAACCCTTCCAGCTCTAGCATAATCAGCGCCTCACGCACCAGCGTGCGCGTGACGTTTAGCAGCATCGCCAGTTCACGCTCCGGCGGCAACCGCTCGCCAATTGCGTACTGTTTCTGCGTGATCATGTTGCGAAGCATCTCGCCCACTTCCTGATAGGGTCGCTGTGCTGAAGCTTGTGGTTTCATAACGCTCTTTTCTGCTGGTTCAGACATTAGGCCGCCAAATTTTCTACCCTGCACTATAACACAGGGCGTGATTTTCACCGTGGGTTAAGGCTGAAGTAGCGTCGGGCGTTATGGAAGCAGATATCCTGCAACATCGCGCCCAGCGCGGCTTCATCGTGCGGCACGATGCCGTCACGCACCCACTCGCCAAACAGATTGCACAGAATGCGGCGGAAGTATTCGTGCCGCGTATAAGAAAGAAAACTGCGCGAATCGGTCAGCATGCCAACGAACTGACTGAGCAGCCCCATCTGCGCCAGCTGCTCCAGTTGCCGCAGCATCCCGTCACGCTGATCGTTGAACCACCAGCCAGAGCCGAACTGCATCTTGCCCGCCATCCCTGCGCCCTGAAAGTTACCCGCCATGGTAGCCAGCACTTCGTTGTCACGCGGATTGAGGCAGTAAAGAATGGTTTTTGGCAGCTGGTCATTGGTGTCCATCGCGTCCAGCAGGCGCGCCAGCGGCCAGGCAACAAGATGATCGCCGATGGAGTCGAAACCGCTGTCCGGGCCGAGCTGACGGAACATGCGCGTGCTGTTATTGCGGATCGCACCGATATGTAATTGCATCGCCCAGCCACGGCGGGCATACTCCGCGCCCAGCCACACCAGCACAGCGGTACTGAACTGCGCAATCTCCAGCTCGCTCAGCGCCGCATTGCTGCGGCGTCTGGCGAGAATGCCATCCAGCACGCTGTCGGCTGGCACCGCAGCATAGCGCAGCGTTTCAATGCCGTGGTCGGCGGCACGGCAGCCATGGGCGGAAAAGTGGTCCAGTCGGCGCAGTAACGCCACACGCAGCGCATCAAAGCTATCGATACTGACATCTGCGGCGGCTTCCAGCCGGGTCAGGTAATCGGTGAATCCTTCCAGTTCAATCTTGAACACCCGGTCCGGACGCCAGCTCGGTGCCACCTCAATATCAAAGCTGCTGTCTTCAGCTATCTGACGATGGTACTGCAGGGAGTCGATCGGATCGTCAGTGGTGCCCACCATACGCACGTTCATCTGGCGCATGATGCCGCGCGCGGAAAATTCAGGCGTGGCCAGCTTCTCCGCACACTCATGCCAGATGCGTGGTGCGGTTTCTGGTCCAAACAGCGTGTCTGTGATACCAAACGGCCGGCGCAGCTCCAGATGCGTCCAGTGATAGAGCGGATTGCCGAGCGTTTTTGGCACGGTCTGCGCCCAGGCCAGATATTTATCGTAATCGCTGGTGGTGTTACCGGTGATCAATGATTCCTCTACACCCGCCGCGCGCAGTGCGCGCCATTTGTAGTGATCGCCCTCCAGCCAGATTTGCCCGAGGTTGGCAAACTGTCGGTCTTCTGCAATCTCCTGCGGATTGAGATGGCAGTGGTAATCATAGATCGGCATCTGCGCCGCCACGTCGTGATACAGGCGACGCGCCACCTCGCTGTGCAACAGAAAATCGTCATCCATAAAACGCTTCATTTGGCCTCCGGATTGAGGGATGCAACCGCGGCTCTGGCACCCTGCTGGCACAGGCGGTCATAGGTGTGTTGCAGGGCGGCAACAAAGGCCGGATTGGCGGGTAAGTCGTCCGCAAAGATCTCGTTAATGCCCAGCAGCGCCTGCACGCGGGCGGGACCTGAAGGGAACTGCTGATTAATCCGCTCAAACTTAGCGACCAGCGGATCAGCCACCGGGTAGCGCTCGCCCTTTTCGTCTTCGCCGAGGATATATCGCATCCAGCCCGCGATGCCGAGCAGCAGATGCCGGCAGTCGCTGCCGTGATGCAGATGATAGCGCAGCGAATCCAGCATGCGCTGTGGCAGTTTCTGACTGCCATCGCTGGCAATTTGCGCCGTGCGATGGCGCAGCGACGGATTACTGAAGCGCTCAAGCAGTTGATGCGCATACGCGTTCAGATCGCTGCCTGCCGGCATCGTCAGCGTGGCACGCTGTTCAGTCAGCATCAGCGACAGCGCGGCCTGACGGTAAGCGGGCAGCTGCATGGTATCAGCGATAGTTTCACAACCGCCGAGGTAGCCAAGATACGCCAGAAACGAGTGCGTGCCATTCAGCAGACGCAGTTTCATCAACTCGTAGGGGGCGACATCCGGAACAAATTGCGCACCAACGCGCTGCCAGTCGGGACGTCCCGCCAAGAAGTTATCTTCAATCACCCACTGACGAAACGGTTCGCAGGCGACACCGCAGGGATCGGCGATGCCCAGCAACCCGGTAATCTCGCGCTGCGTCTCTTCCGTCACGGCCGGCACGATGCGGTCAACCATGGTGCAGGGAAATGTAACCTGTTGGTCAATCCATGCCGCCAGCGCCGCATCCTGCCGTTGTGCCAGACCGATGACCGCAGCCCGCGCGACGTGGCCGTTATCACGCAGATTGTCGCATGACAGCACGGTAAAAGGCGCTAACCCGGCTTCACGCCGCAAGCGCAGCGCCTCAACGATAAAGCCAATGGCGGATTTCGGCTGCCGGGGATGGGCCAGATCGTGCACGATCAGCGGATGGGTGCTATCCAGTTCGCCAGTTGCGCCATGAGTGCAATAGCCTTTTTCGGTTACCGTCAGCGAGACGATGGCGGTTTCCGCGCGGGAAAGCGCGTTAAGAATGCCGTCACAACCGTCCAGCGCCGGGTGCAGCGCGGAGTGTACGGAACCAATGATTTTGACGTCATGACGCGTCGCGCCTTGCTCGGTGACGCTGTAGAGCAAATTCTGCGCGCGCAATTGTTCCACCAGCTGTCTGCCGCTGGCCGACATCAGGTTGACCTCGCAAATGCCCCAGTCGCTGTCGCTTATCTCCAGCAGATGGTGCTGATAGAGCGCCTGATGCGCGCGATGAAACGCGCCGCAGCCGATGTGCACGATGCGCGGCACCAGCCGCTGCTGCTGCCATGCGGGCCGCGCCACCTTAATGCTGGCGTCGGCAAGGTTGTGTTGCATGTGAACTCCTCAGTGTCCGGCGTGACTGCGCGTCCGCCGGGCAAGCGGTACAGGGCGACCGGCGTCAGAAAAAGGCGCGGTGTATCGCCAGCTCAACGCCACGAATCTCAGCCAGACCTTTCAGCCGGCCAATCGCGGAATAACCCGGGTTGGTTTTCTTGTGCAGATCGTCCAGCATCTGATGCCCGTGGTCGGGCCGCATCGGGATCAGGTCTTCCTGCCCCGCATTACGACGGCGCTGCTCCTCTTCGGCAATCGCTTTGATCACCGCAAACATATCGACATCGCCGCCAAGGTGCGCGGCTTCGTGGAAAGTTTTGGGGTTGGCTTCACGCCGGGTTGAGCGCAGATGGGCAAAATAGATGCGCGGCCCAAAACGTTTCACCATGCCGGCTAAATCATTTTCCGCCAGTACGCCGTACGAACCGGTACACATCGTGAAGCCGTTGGCCGGGCTGTCGATGGTGTCGATCATCCACTGCAGGTCGTCGGCATTGGAGACGATACGCGGCAGGCCGAGGATCGGGCGCGGCGGATCGTCCGGATGTACCGCCATGCGAATACCGACCTCTTCAGCAACCGGGATGATGCCGCGCAAAAACGTGGCAAAGTGCTCGCGCAGCCGGGCTTTGTCGATGCCGTCATAGCGCGCCAGCTGAGCACGAAACTGCGCCAGCGTATAGCCCTCTTCCGCGCCGGGTAATCCGGCGATGATGTTACGCGTTAGCCGCAGCTTGTGCTCTTCGCTCATGCTGGCGAAGCGCGCAGCGGCCTGGGCTATCTCGTCAGCGCTGTAATCATTTTCTGCGCCCTGACGCTGCAGGATATGCAGCTCGAATACCGCAAATTCAATCTGATCGAAGCGCAGCGCTTTCGCGCCATCCGGCAGCTCGAACGCCAGGTCGGTGCGCGTCCAGTCCAGAATCGGCATGAAGTTGTAGCACACGGTGTGGATGCCGCACTGCGCCAGATTGCGCAGCGACTGCTGATAGTTGCTGATCCACTTTTGGCACTGCCCGCCGCCGGTTTTGAGCTCCTCATGGATCGGCACACTCTCTACCACCGACCAGACCAGCCCGGCCGCTTCAATCATCGCTTTGCGCTGCAAAATCTCCTCCACCGGCCACACCTCGCAGTTCGGGATGTGATGCAGGGCAGTCACAATGCCGGTAGCGCCCGCCTGTCGGGCATCGGCGAGTGAAACGGGATCGTCAGGGCCATACCAGCGCCAGGTCTGCTTCATGTCGTTTTCTCCTGCGGGCCTGAGCATCATCCTCAAAGCCCTTCCATTTTGGTTGACCAATATTACAAGCGAAGCGCTTTATGAGTCATAAAAAGTGGCTGCGCAGCGTCAAATTCGGCCTTTCACCGGCGGAAGTCAACCTGATAAATGATTTTGGTTAACCAGATCACAAATACCACATCAGGCTGGCGACCACCTGGCCTAACTGTGGTTCACTCCCGGCGGATAGTTAGAACAGGACGCATCACGCCACGCCCGGCAATCAAGGGCCAGGGGTTATGCGCTGGCCGGTATGAACTCCACCTCCGGCCAGGCAGTCACAGACGTTGCTCACACATGCTGTTAATAATGAATGGAGAATCCGATGAACCGCAGTTTGAACCCAGGGATTGCCGCAACCGGCACGAAACGCGTCATCCGTCATCTGCGCTGGTGGGTGCTGGTGCTTTTTCTCGCCGGTGTCACCGTTAACTACATTACCCGTAACTCGTTAGGTATTCTGGCCCCCGAGCTGAAAACCAGTCTCGGCATCACCACAGAACAATATTCATGGATAGTCGGCGCTTTTCAGCTGGCTTATACCTTCTTTCAACCGATCTGCGGCTGGCTGATTGACGTCATTGGCCTCAAACTCGGCTTCTTCATCTGCGCCACCATCTGGGCGCTGGCCTGTCTGTTACATGCCGGCGCCGCCAGCTGGTTGCACCTGGCCATTTTGCGCTTTGTCATGGGCGGAGCTGAAGCGGCCGCCACGCCGGCTAACGCCAAAGTGATTGGTGAATGGTTCCCGAAAAAAGAGCGTCCGATCGCGGCCGGCTGGGCCGGCGTCGGCTTCTCGATTGGCGCCATGCTGGCGCCTCCCATCATCTACTTTGCCCACGCCTCGTTCGGCTGGCAGGGCGCATTCCTGTTTACCGGCTGTCTGGCTCTGGGCTGGGTGGTGCTGTGGTGGCTGTTGTATCGCGATCCGGAACGTAACCCGAATCTCAGCAGCGATGAGCTGGCCTTTATTCGTCAGGATAATGAGCCACCGGCGGTCAAACTGCCCTTTTTCAAAGCCCTGAAAACCGTCTCCAGAAACAAGCGTTTTTACGGTATCGCCATTCCCGCTTTTATGGCTGAACCGGCATGGGGCGTGCTGAGCTTCTGGGTACCGCTCTATCTGGCAAAAGACCTGGGAATGGACCTGAAACAGATTGCCATGTTCGCCTGGCTGCCGTTCCTCGCGGCGGATCTCGGCAGTGCAGCCAGCGGCTACCTGACGCGCATCTATACCCGGCTGTTTGGCTTCAGGCTGGTAAATTCCGTTGTCGCCAGCTCGGTCACCGGCGCCTTTCTGATGCTGTCGCTGGCACTGGTGGCGATGACCAAAGACCCCTACGTCGCGATTGCCCTGATCTCGATTGGCGGTTTTGGTCATCAGATCATTTCCTGCATGTTGAGTGCGCTGGTGGTGGAAAAATTTGATAAGGGCCAGATGGCCACGGTGAATGGCATGCGCGGCTCGTTTGCCTGGATCTCCAGCTTCCTGTTTTCGCTGGTGATTGGCGTGACGGCTGACAAAATCGGCTTTAACCCGCTGTTTGTCGCCATGGGCTTTTTTGACCTGATCGGTGCAGTCTTCCTGATTGCGTTTATTGCTGAGCGTCGTTCAGCGACCCAATGAAGTAGGTAACGATGAAAACCTTAAAAAACTGGTCTTTAGCCCATTCTGATCGTCACCATGTGGTGCTTAACGTCGATGGCAAACACCATCTGTGCCTGTACGTGCTGGAAAAAGGTCTGTTCCGCGTGGTGATCAAGCGCCACGGCAACTACAGTCTGGACCGCACCTGGAGCATTGCGCCGGAACAGGATGTTCCATGGGAAGGGCGTCCGCGCGACAGCCTGGCCGGGTTTAGCCTGCCCGGTTTTACGCTGGAGGAAGAAGCCAATTGTCTGACCATCAGTACCGACACGCTGCGCGTGATAGTGCGTCAGCCGCTGGCGCTGGAGTGGCAGTACCGTGATGCCGCAGGCGACTGGCAACTGCTGACCGGCGATCGCCCCACCAGCGCCTATCAGATCAACGCACACGGCGACGGCGTGGCGCACTATCAGCGCCGCATGGCGGACGACCGCTACTACGGTCTGGGCGAAAAAACTGGCGATCTGCAACGCAACGGCAAACGCTTTGAGATGCGTAATCTGGATGCTATGGGTTACAACGCCTCCTCCACCGATCCGCTGTACAAACATGTGCCCTTCACCCTCACGCGGCGTAACGACGTCAGCTTTGGCCTGTTCTACGATAACCTCAGCACCAGCTGGTTCGATCTGGGTAACGAGCTGGATAACTATCACCAGCCGTATCGCCGCTGGCAGGCGGAGAGTGGCGATATCGATTACTACCTGTTTGTCGGTAAGCGGGTGCTGGATATCACCAAAACCTTCGTACGCCTGACCGGCAAAACGCTGTTCGGCCCCAAATGGAGTCTGGGCTACAGCGGCTCGACCATGCATTATACCGATGCGCCGGATGCGCAAAATCAGCTGATGAACTTCATCCGCCTGTGCGAAGAGCACGCTATTCCGTGCGACTCCTTCCAGCTCTCCTCGGGCTATACCTCCATCAATAACAAGCGTTATGTGTTCAACTGGAACTACGACAAAGTGCCGCAGCCGGAAGCGATGAGCGAGGCGTTTCACGATGCCGGGCTGCGCCTGGCGGCCAACATCAAACCCTGCCTGCTGCAGGATCACCCGCGCTATGAAGAAGTCGCAGCTCAGGGACTGTTTATCCGCGATTCGGAAGAGGATGTGCCAGAGCGCTCGGTGTTCTGGGATGATGAAGGATCGCATCTCGATTTCACCCATCCGCAAACGGTGGCCTGGTGGCAGGAGAACGTCACCCGTCAGCTGCTGGAAAAAGGCATCGACGCCACCTGGAATGATAACAACGAGTATGAAGTCTGGGACGGTGAAGCGCGCTGCCACGGCTTCGGTACGCCGATTGCCATCAAGCACATTCGCCCGGTGATGCCGCTGCTGATGATGCGCGCCTCGATGGAAGCGCAACAGCGCTTTGCCCCCCAACAGCGACCGTTCCTGATTTCGCGCTCCGGCTGCGCCGGGATGCAGCGCTACGTTCAAACCTGGAGCGGCGATAACCGCACCAACTGGACCTCGCTGCGCTACAACATTCGCATGGGCCTCGGCATGAGCCTGTCCGGCTTGTATAACGTCGGTCACGACGTCGGCGGCTTCTCGGGGGATAAACCCGACGCAGAGCTGTTTATGCGCTGGGTGCAGAATGGCGTCATGCATCCGCGCTTCACCATTCATTCATGGAATGACGATCACACCGTGAATGAGCCGTGGATGTATCCTTCGGTCACACCCGCGATTCGGGCGGCCATTGCGCTGCGCTATCGCCTGCTGCCGTATCTTTACACGCTGCTGTGGCAGGCGCATGCGGACGATGAACCGATGCTACGTCCGACGTTCCTCGATCATGAACATGATGCCCAGACCTTTGCTGAGTGTGATGAATTCCTGCTCGGCCGCGATCTGCTGGTCGCCAGCGTAGTGGAACCCGGCCAGCGTGAACGCCGCCTGTGGCTGCCCGACAACCAGACAGGCTGGTATGATTTCGCCACGCAGCAGTGGTATAGCGGGGGTCAGTGGATCACCTTACCTGCGCCCCTGGAAACGCAGCCGCTGCTGGTGCGCGCAGGTGCGGCACTGCCACTCAGCGAGCGAATTGCTCACGTCGAGGCCGCCGCAGACGATCGTCGCACGCTGCAGCTTTACCCGTTGCAGGGCAAAGGCGTTAGCCACGGTGAACTGTTCGAAGATGATGGCGAGTCCTGGGGCTATCAGCAGGGCAATGCGCTGTGGCTGCAGTGGGAAATGCGCTGCGAAGCCACAGCCATTCACCTTACGTTGCGGCGCAAGGGTGATTATCAGCCGGCATGGCAAACGTTGCAGATTACCCTGCCCGCCAGTGAACAGCGTGCGCTGTTTATCGACGGTGTCGCCGCAGACGCTGCGCCAGCCGACGTGACGCTGGCTCAGATTTCCCGCAGCTGATAAAAGCAGGAGCGCACCGATGTCGGGTGCGCCTGCTTAACTTCACCACAGCCCGCTTTTCTCTCCCTCAGCAGCTTACACCACCACGATATCTGCCCGTTTTCTATCCCGACGTTATCCCGCTAATAAATCTATCCGGTTTAAGCAATATTCAACTTTGGCGCGCTATTAGTCATTAAGACGACATATAACCGGATAATTCCCGACTTCTCAAAGGGCCTCTGTGATGAAAAGATTGCTGTTACCGATGATAGCTTTACTTGCCAGCCACGCCACCCTTGCCGCCGACGGTCAAATCACGTTCGTCGGCGCGATCGTTGAACCCTCCTGTGATTATGCCGTGACGCGCAGCGTCTCGCTGAACTGCACGCGCGAAGGGATTAAAAAGAGCGAAACCCTGCAGGTTAATGGTGCCGCGCGTGAATTACCTTACGCGCTGGGCACCGCGCGCATTACCCGGGAGCGTGGTTTGACTTTTCTGCAGGTTGAATATAATTGATGGTTTTAAGTCTGATTTACTCAGCTGCTCATTATCGTAGTCATTATCACTGCCTGGCAAAGGAATGCTTTATAAAATAGAGTTTCTCTTAACCCATCCAGGCATTTCACTTCCAAAATAACAGGCATCTGATTAATCTGGCATCCAACGCTTCAGTCTGCAGATATTTTTAACTGCATGATGAGGGATATAAGCATCATTTGCGACTTCATGATTTTATATAAAAATAGCGCCTGTACGGTGCCGCCGGAAATGCCCCGTCTGATGGCCGCGGCCGGGTATTCAGCTCGCGCGCCTGATCGCCCATCGCACATTGACTTCTTTCGTGGCGCAGGTACATTTTACGCCATGAAAACCTTTCTGATTATTGTCCCGGACGGCGGCATGCTGTTCGAAGCGGCGGGTATCGCCGACATCCTGATGCACGCCAACCTGCACCTGCCGGTGGGCGTCGCTGGCGCACGCTATCGTATCAGCATTGCGACCACGCAGCCGCACCAGGTGATCCACGGCCAGTCCGGCCTCAATCTGCTCGCCGACCTCAAACTGGCTGAACTCGATCCGCGCGAACGCTGGGACACCATCATGATTACCGGCCGCGGTGATAACCCCGAAGAACGCAACATGGTGGTGGACTGGATTAAGCTGGCTGCCCCACAGGCGCGCCGCGTGGTGTCGATTTGCGGTGCGGCGATGCTGCTGGCGGAGGCGGGATTGCTGGATGGCCGGCGCGCCACCAGCCACTGGCGTCTGCTGGACACGCTGCAGGCCAGCTATCCGCGCGTGCAGGTTGAAGGCGGCCCGCTGTATATCCAGGATGGCCCAATCTGGACCTCTGGCGGCGTCAGCTCCGGCTTCGATCTGACGCTGGCGCTGGTAGAGGGAGATTTTGGTTTCAGCGTGGCGCGCGACATCGCGCAGGATATGGTGATGTATCTGCGTCGTCCCGGCGGCCAGATGCAGTTCAGCCGCTTTCACCTGCAGTCCGTCAGCGAGTCGGGGCCGATTGCTCAGCTGCAGAGCTGGATCGCCGCCCATCTGGCGGAAGACCTGTCGGTAGAGAACCTGGCGGCCCAGGTGGCGATGAGCCCACGTAACTTTACCCGCGTGTTCAGCCGCGAAACCGGCGTTTCACCGGCGCGCTATGTGGCAGAAGCGCGGCTGGCGGCGGCGCGCGAGCGGCTGGAGCAGACGCGCGAGACGCTGGAACGCATTGCCATCGCCACCGGCTTTGGCAGCAGCATCAACCTGCGGCGCAGCTTCGAGCGCCAGCTGCATCTCACGCCCAACGAATATCGCCAGCGCTTTCACAGCCGCAAAATGGCGTAAAGTGATCCTTTTTTGTCGTTTACGCCAGTGCACACCAGGCCTACAGTGACTGCAGTAACTTCACTAAGGAGTCAGTCATGATCAAGGTAGGCATTAACGGTTTTGGCCGTATCGGACGTAACGTATTCCGCGCCGCGCTCGGCAGCAGCGACATCGATATTGTGGCGATTAACGATCTCACCGACAGCAAAACGCTGGCGCATCTGCTGAAGCACGACTCTCTGCTGGGTCGGTTGCCGGCCGAAGTCAGCGCTGGCGACGGCGAGCTGCGCATTGATGGCAAACCTGTGCGGGTGTTCAGCGAGCGCGATCCGGCCAATATTCGCTGGCGTGACGTGGGCGTGGATATCGTCATCGAAGCCACCGGCTTTTTTACCGAGCGTGACAAAGCCGCGGTGCATATCACGCACGGCGGCGCCAAACGCGTGATCATCTCTGCGCCGGGCAAAAATGATGATTTGACGATTGTGATGGGCGTCAACGACCAGCGCTACGATCCGCAGCAGCACTTTGTGGTGAGTAACGGCAGCTGTACCACCAACGGCCTGGCACCGGCCGCGCAGGTGCTGCATCAGGCGTTTGGTATTGAGCACGGTCTGATGAACACCACCCATGCCTATACCAACAGCCAGGCGCTGCATGACCAGCCAGAGAAAGATCTGCGCGGCGCGCGTGCGGCGGCGCTGTCGATTGTGCCCTACTCCAGCGGCGCAGCTAAAGCGCTTGGCCGGGTGATTCCGGAACTGGAAGGCCGCTTAACCGGTTACTCGCTGCGCGTGCCGGTACCAGTGGTCTCGGTGGTGGATCTGACGGTGACGCTGAAACGCGACGTGACGGCCGAAGAGGTGAATGACGCCTTTAAAGCCGCTGCTGCTGTGGGCCCGCTGCAGGGTATCCTCGGCTACAGCGATGAGCCGCTGGTTTCCAGCGATTATCAGGGCGATGCGCGCTCATCGATCATCGACGGCTTATCCACGCTGGTGATTGGTGGCAACCTGGTGAAGATCCTTGCCTGGTACGATAACGAATGGGGCTTCTCCAACCGTCTGGTTGACCTCGCGCGCCTGATGGCACAGCGCGGTCTGTAATCTCCCCGGCGGCGTGCGCCCGACCTGCGCACGCCGCGCTAATGCGCCAGATAGAAGATCAGATGCATTCCCGGTGCCTGCTCAATTTGCAGTGAGGTAAAGGTATATGTCTGCATCCTGCCTTCGACATCAATCAGGGTTTTATTGCCCGCGCCAATTTTCCCCACATCATGGTCATTCCACAGCGTGCGAAACCCGGCGCTGCGCGCCAGCAAATCTTCGATCACCACCTCGAATTCCTGCGCCTGATTGCTGGCGGCATAACCGGCGCGAAACGCCGACAGCGTATGGCGCGCCGCCTCTTCCCAGCCATGAATGCGCTGCTGGTAGGCTTCACTGATGAACATCAGCTTGAGCGAGTTGCGATCCGCCGGTGGCAGGGCCGCCCAGTCGACAATCAGCGACTGCGCTGCCGGATTCCAGTAGACAATATCCATGTTGGCGCGGCGCACAAATGCCGGATGCGGGTCCAGCGCATCCACCATCGCCCTCACCTCAGGCGGCAATTCATGGCTGAAGGGTTGCGAATGCGCATTACCAAACACCAGCGCTTCAAGATACTCCTGCTCGGTGACCGAGAGTTGTAGCACTTTGCCGATGCGCTGCAGCGCGGCGGGCGAAATACTGATGTCGCGACCCTGCTCGAGCCAGGTGTACCAGCTGACGCTGACCGCCGCCAGCTGTGCCACTTCTTCGCGCCGCAGTCCGCTGACGCGTCGGTTTTGCCGGCTGAAGCCATAGATCTGCGGATCAATACGCGCGCGATGGCGGGTAAGGAAGTTTTTCACATCTTCACCACGCGATTTTACGGCCTGGGTATGACCTGTAGTCATAGGATAAACCACCCCATTTTTAACTGACTGATTGACATTTACTATCACCGGACAGAGTAAGGTATCTCAGCGGAGTAAAGCAAAGTATGTCAGCAGATTCAGTTTCCGCCGGACGGCAAGCAGTCCGGCACCCCCGAGTGAGCCTGATCACCATGCTCACCGGCATGGTGACCCTGATTGTGGTAATGGGTATCGGCCGCTTTTCACTCACGCCGCAGATCCCGCTGATGATCGCCAACGGTCACCTGACGCTATCCAGCGCTGGCGTGCTGGCGGCGATGAATTACATCGGCTACCTGCTGGGCGCACTGCACGTGAGCCGGATCACCGCCCATCACGCGCGCTACCTGAAGGCCGGTTTGCTGGCCACCGCGCTGGTGACTCTGCTCTCCGGCTTTAGTCATGCCTGGGTGCTGCAGTGCCTGTTCCGTATGGTGGCGGGTATCGGTGGTGCCTGGGCCCTGATTATCGTCACCTCCTGGACGCAGATGGTGCTGGCACAGCAGCAGGCCCCGCGCATGTCCGCCGCGGTATTTGCCGGCCCGGGAGCCGGCATCACCCTGAGCGGCGTGCTGGCGTGGCTTATCACCCGGTTAGACCTGAATGACGATCGTGCCTGGCAACTCTACGGCGTGGTAGCGCTGGCTGGCGTGCTGCTGGTGTGGCGCGCGCTGCCCGCGTCGCTCCCAGCCCGGCAGCGGGAAAGTGCGTCGGCGGCTCCGGGTCACGAGGTGAAACGGCTATGGCTGGCCTATACGCTGGCCGGTTTCGGCTACATTTTGCCCGCGACGTTTCTGTCACAAATGGCGCATAGCCTGTTTGCTCAGGGTCAGCTGGCAGCGCTTTTCTGGCCGCTGTTTGGACTTTGCGCAGTGGCTGGTGTGGTGCTAATTATGCTGTTTTCAGCGCGCCTGAATACGCGCCTCAGCCTGGCGTGGATTATGATCCTGCAGGGGCTGGGCGTGGCCAGCGGCGTGCTCATCCCGGGCGTGAACGGGCTGCTGATCTCAACGGTGATGGTCGGGCTGGGGTTTCTTTCGATTATGCAGCTGTCGATGCAGCTGGCGCGCGCCGTCTCCAATATCAGCGTGGCAAAAACCGTGGCGATATTGACGTCAGGCTATGCCACTGGCCAGCTAATCGGGCCGCTGATCTCCGCTGCCAGCGTGCAGATTTTTGCTTCACTGCACCCCGCGCTGCTGCTGGCCGCTGGCGGACTGGTGCTGGGCGGACTGCTGGTGCTCCGCATCCGCCCGCACTGACGCGCTTACTTCAGTGCCATCGCCTGCTTCAGCGTGAAGAACAGGTCGGTCTGATCGGTCAGGCCGACCACATTCGCCGCGTGCGGACCATAGGCCGCGATGCGCAACTGGGTGCCGGTGTGCTCCTGGGAATCCTCTTCCGAGTTACCGTAGCTGATGGTCATCACCGCGCCATCTTTGGTGTTGAGCGCCTGAGTCAGACCCGGCGCTTTGGTACCGTTTTCGACGATCTGGCTGCTGTGCGCGTGATCGGCGGTGACCACCACCAGCGTATCGCCGTGCTCGCGCGCATACGCCAGCGCTACCTGCACCGCCTCATCTAAATCGACGGTTTCACCAATCTGACCGCACGGGTTAGCAGCGTGATCCTGCTTATCAATCGACGCGCCCTCCACCTGCAGGAAGAAGCCGTTGTCGTTGTGGCTGAGCAGGTCGATGGCTTTTTGCGTCATCTGCGCCAGGGTTGACATTGATGCCGGACGATCTTTGTTGACCTCACAGGTCACCACCGGTTTATCCAGATTACCGTGATAGCTGGCTTTCGGCCCCTGCCAGCGCACCGGCATGTTGCCCTCCGAGAACAGCCCCAGCAGTGGCGTCTGTTGATTCGCCTGCTGTACCGCATTCAGCGCGGCGAGATTATCGACCAGCTGGAATCCCCGTACTTCGGCCTGCTCGCGCAGGGTTTTGCCCTGAAAATCACCCGCTTTAGCCCGCTCAGCGAAAGATTTGGCACCGCCGCCCAGCGTGACGTCGGGACGGGTTTGCAGCAGCTGCTCGCTGATCGATCCTTTCCCGCCCTGCTCCAGCGCGTTACCCGGACACAGCTCAGTGGTTTTTTCCGGGCCGTAGCATTTGCGCGAGGTGACGTGCGCCATCAGCGCGGCCGGCGTGGCATCCTGCAGTTCTGCGGTCGAGACGTTGCCGGTGGCTTTACCGGCTGCTTTGGCCAGCTCAAGCAGCGTAACCTGATCTGTGCCGTTGACATCGACACCAATCGCGCCGTTATAGGTTTTCGTGCCGGTGGCCCAGGCGGTGGCCGACGCGGCAGAATCCGTTACGTAGTTTGGCTTATGCGTTTTCTTGTCCAGCGAGTAATGGGTGTACTGGCCGGTGAGCGGCAGCGCATCAATACCGGGAAAGAAGCCGCCGGCCCCCATTGCCTGATTGCGTGCCGCGGTGATTTCGGAATCGCCCATGCCATCGCCAATCAGCAGGATGACATTCTTCGCCGTGCTATTGCTCAATGAGGCTTTCAGCGCCTCGGTCTGGTCGCCGCTCAGGCGACGCGCGCCGCCGTGCTGGGTGATATCGCCGGTGGCGGCGCGTTGATAGCTGGCGATCTCTGCCAGCGCGGACGTGGTGGTGAGTGAAGCCAGCAGAGAGAGCGTGAAAAGAGGTAAGCGTTTCATTTATCAGCATCCTTATCCGTAGATATAACCAAATGTTTCCGACGACAAGTCTGCGACAGTGCGGTGACACTTTTGTGTCAGTTAAGGAATGTTTTGATGACAAAAGCGGCAAAGTGGAGAGGCTTAAGGCAATCTGCGCAGAGGTTAAGCGAATAGAAAAAAAGGAGAAAATAGCCCTTGACCCTTATCGCTGAACTCCCTATAGTAGCGCCCCGTTGACCCAGTGCGGTTAACAAAAAAAATGTGGTGAGGTGTCCGAGTGGCTGAAGGAGCACGCCTGGAAAGTGTGTATACGGCAACGTATCGGGGGTTCGAATCCCCCCCTCACCGCCATCATTCAGAGAAGAGCCTGTACGCAAGTACGGGCTTTTTTCATTTATATTCTCCAGGCGTGGGGGGATGAGAATCCCCGATTGGAGGTTCGACAACTGGCGCATGCCAGTTGGACAGCGGAGCATGCGACGCTGCCCGCAGGGTGAGCGAAGTGACAAAACGGCAGGATAGCCGTTTTGCATGGCTGCAAGCCACCCGGAGGGCGAGGCACAGGAATGTGCCGAGTGACATCAATCCCCCCCTCACCGCCATCATTCAGAGAAGAGCCTGTACGCAAGTACGGGCTTTTTTCATTTATATTCTCCAGACGTGGGGGGGATGAGAATCCCCGATGGGGGGTTCGACAACTGGCGCATGCCAGTTGGACAGCGGAGCCTGCGACGCTGCCCGCAGGGTGAGCGAAGCGACAAAACGGCAGGATAGCCGTTTTGCATGGCTGCAAGCCACCCAAAGGGCGAGGCACAGGAATGTGCTGAGTGACATCAATCCCCCCCTCACTGCCATCATTCATATAAAAGTGCCCGGTTAACAGCCGGGCATTTTTATTTGTCTGTTCTCCGAACGCTTTTGTGCCACAGGACGCATAATCGAAAGATCCCCTTTCGCTGCAATATCGCGTGGGCAGCGGACCGTGTACTCTTACCGGAAATTCTGCAGGGTATCCTTTTCATCCACTGATGATGTCGCTGAATTAAGAGGGAATGCACTATGACCAGACTGAAAAAGCACCAGCCATGTTCCGGCCATTCTTTTCGCTGCTTAATGAGACGGACGAACCATTGCCTGACGGGAGAGCGTTAACATGGCCGTTCAGTCAAACGTATCCCATATTCTTACCGAACTCGCGCACAACGCCCGGCAGATAGACGAGAGCCAGGCGCAGGCATTGATTGCACAAATTCGCAGCGCGAAACACATTTTCCTGCAGGGCGCCGGGCGCAGCGGCATTGCTATCCGCGCGTTCGCTAACCGTCTGTTGCATCTGGGTTTCTCTGTCAGCATGGTGGGTGAAATCTCGTCACCCCACTCCAGACCTGGCGATTTGTTGATTATTGGTTCTGGCAGTGGCGAAACCGCGAGCCTGAAAGCGCTGGCGCTGAACGCCGTTGAGCGCGGTGTCGATGTGGCGCTGATTACCCTGAAAGCAGATTCAGGCATCGGCAGACTGGCCAAATGCGTGTTGGTGTTACCCGGCAACGTTAAAACCGATAACGCACGCAGCGCCGGACGATTCTCGCAGCCAATGGGCTCGGCCTTTGAGCAGCTTTGCTTCATCACCTGTGACGCCATGGTGCTTGAAATCATGCATCAGTGCGGTGAAACCAGCGAGAGCATGTTCAGCCGCCATGCGGACTTCGAATAACAGCATAACGTGTTTCCCGAACGTCGCTGATTTATACGCGGCAAATCTGACACCGAAACCCTGTGTGGTGATACGGTATCGCCGCTGACACGGGTGTGCAGGTTAGATAATTTATTCTGTTTATATTTAAGCGTAATTGATTTCCCTGGTGTCGGACTCAGTTATTGATGTGGATAAGGCCACGCATGATCGAGGCCGGTTGATGACAGGATGCCCGTGACGGCCAGCCAGGCGATCACCAGCGCGAAGACAATAATTGCTGTAATTTCAATTGATTTAATCCAATGACGCTTAGCCATAAATACCCCTTCTCAGTTCAGGTGTTTGTACGCGCTTCTCTGAAGATAAGATGTTACCGGTAAAGCGCAAGCGTTGATCACATCATGAAACATAAAGCACAGCTTATTGATTATTTGCGGCGCGAAAATTTGGCATAGCCGTTTGCCCGTCTGCTGGCGTCCTGGTGCATCCGGGTTTTTCGTGGGATGAGTGATGTGATCATTCAGACGCTGCGTGCACCGGGCTAAGCGCATCCGTTGCCGCTAACCCATTTTTGTGACGCACAATATCCGCCATGATTGCCAGCGCGATCTCCGCCGGGGTTTTGCTGCCGATATCCAGCCCAACCGGTGCGTGAATGCGCTGCAACTGCGCCGGCGTCAGCTCCGCAATCGCGCTCAGGCGCGCTTTGCGTTTTGCGCTGTTGCGCTGCGAGCCCATCGCACCGAGATAAAATGCCGGCAGATTGACCGCTTCCATCATGGTGAGATCGTCAATACGCGCATCATGGGTCAGCGAGAGGATCGCCGTGGCGGCATGGCAGCCCTCGCGTTCCAGATACACCGCCGGAAACTGCTGCACCAGTTTGACGTCCGGCGCCAGTTCGGCCGCCATATTGCTCAGCACCTCTTCACGGTGTTCACAGACGATGGTTTCGAATCCCAGCGCCAGCGCGAAGTTGGCACAGTACACGGCGACGCTGGAGAGTCCGGCAAGGATCAGGCGCGGCGCGGCACTCAGGGTCAGAACGATTTCACCATCAGTGACCTGGGTGCGGGTGCGACGGGTATAGGGCGCCGGTTCGAGCGCGTGACACGGCTGCGGCAGCGTCAGGCGTTTGGTGATAGCACGCGCGCCGGTCAGCGCATCCTCCAGCTGCTGTAAATAGCGCAGCGTGGCGGCACCGGCAGGCAACCGTTCGACCAGAATATCCAGTACGCCGCCGCACGGCAGCGCGCGATCAGGCGTGTCGCCCCCCTCACCGTAGCGCACCAGTTGACTGGCGGCAGAGAACGCCTGCTGCTGAACGCGGGTGATAAAATTCTCCTCGACGCAGCCGCCGGAAAGGGAACCGCTGTAGCGCCCATCGACGCGAATCACCATCATCGCGCCAGGCGGGCGCGGCGATGAGCCGTACGTACTGAGCACGGTACACAGCCACACCGGCTGCGCTTCCGCCCACTGCTGCGCCATCCTTACCACCTGCACATCAAGAGAGTGCATGACTTTCTCCGCTCATCGTTTCCGCCCTTTTCGTCCCGTAATCATAGCAATGAAAAACCCGGCCGCAGCCGGGTTGAGGTTAGCTATTTTTACAAGGTTAACTGTAAGCATGCAGCGTGCGCTGGCACAGTGCCGAGCGAACGCAGTCCTCTTTACCGAAACGCACCACGCCAATCATCTCATCCTCTTCGAAGCGCGCCAGCGCATCGGCAAGGCCAGATTTGACGCTGGCGGGCAGGTCGCACTGGGTGACATCACCGTTGACAATCACGGTGACGTTTTCGCCCAGGCGGGTCAGGAACATCTTCATCTGCGCAGCGGTGACGTTTTGCGCCTCATCCAGAATCACCACCGCATTCTCAAAGGTACGTCCGCGCATATAAGCGAAGGGCGCGATCTCTACCTTGGCGATTTCGGGTCGCAGGCAGTACTGCATAAAGGAAGCGCCGAGACGTTTAACCAGAACGTCGTAAACCGGTCGGAAATAGGGGGCAAATTTCTCGGAGATGTCTCCTGGCAGGAAACCGAGATCTTCATCCGCCTGTAAAACCGGGCGCGTCACAATGATCCTTTCGATGTCCTTATTGATCAGGGCCTCGGCTGCTTTCGCAGCGCTGATCCAGGTTTTACCGCAGCCGGCTTCACCGGTCGCGAATATCAGCTGTTTCGTTTCTATGGCGTTAAGATAGTGCGCCTGAGCATCGTTTCTGGCCTCAATTGGTGACCGGTCACGCACATCGCGCGCCATGCCAATTGCATCCAGCCCACCCATCTGCACCAGCGAAGTGACCGATTCTTCTTCACGCTGACGATGACTGCGAGAGTCACTGCGAAGCACTCGGCGGGCTTCACGACGCGCTTTGATCACTGCTTTCTGTCTTCCCATAGTGGCACCTTACAGTTGGTTTCATTTATCGCGGCGGATCACCCGCGGCGATGATTTGAACGCTTTAGAGGTTTTGTTGGCTTCCTTGTAAGCCGTATCGAGCCAGTGAGAAAAGTGTGCAACAACGCCGAAACGCTGCCGCGCACCGGTAAACATCGGAAAAGAATTCGAAGGCGATAAAAGAAAAGTGAAGAGGATTCTCACGCGGGAGGCAATCTTCCGCAGCGTACTGCGCTAGCTGAAGTGTATTTAACTGTCCGTATAAGGACCGGGCCATGCGCGAACTCCAGTGGACTTAGCCACACAACTGACGACGCTATGACTAAAGTTCATCATATTTCCGCCGATTTGCAACACTATTTTTACTTTACGGCAAAGAAAACCCGCGTGGTGCAGCCTTAGTCCGGTGCGCTTAAATTAAATTACTAATAATATTCAGTGAGATAGGTAATTCAGCACTTAACAAACTGTTTCAGAAAATTCGGACATCACAGCGAGACAGGAGAAATTTAAGGCGGGCTTAACAGCAGCGCCTGGCACCGCGAACGGCGGACAAGCGCTGTACATTAATTAATCAGGCTTCGAGCAACGGCTGCCCCAGATAATGATTTTTGTCCGCCACGCCGGGCAAAACAAAAAAGTATCCGCCGCCGATGGGACGAATATATTCTTCCAGCGCTTCGCCGTTCAGCCGTTTCTGCACGGTAATAAAGCCTTTGCTTAAATCGTGCTGATAACAGACGAACAGCAGCCCCATATCCAGCTGCCCTGCCCCGGTAATGCCCGAGGAATAGCTGTAGCCGCGCCGCAGCATCAGGCTGCTGTCGGTTTGCGGCGTGCGCGGATTGGCGAGCCGGATATGCGCATCCAGCGCGATGATCTCGCCGTCCGGATCGCGGGCGTAATCCGGCACGTCGTGCTCGTGCTGCATCCCCAGCGGCGCGCCGGACAACTTCTCACGACCAAAAATGGTTTGCTGCTCGCCCAGCGGCGTGCGGTCCCACATTTCAACGTGAAAACGGATGATGCGTACCGCCTGATAGCTGCCGCCGTGTGTCCACGCCGGTTCCTGCTGTTCTGGTGTCACCCACAGCAGCTGGTCCATCAACTGCGCATTATGCGTATCCGGATTGGCGGTGCCATCCTTGAAACCCAGCAGATTGATCGGCGTTTCGCGCCCTTTGCTGCGTGCAGCGTGATCGGCGATAAAGCCGTCGCGCCGCCAGCGCACCGCCAGCAGATCCGGCGTGTGCTTGATGATATCGCGCAGCGCGTGAATCACCGTATCCTGGGTATTGGCGCAGATCTGAATCAGCAGGTCGCCATGACACTGTGCGGCGTCGAGCGAATCGTTGGGAAAGCGTGTCATCGTCTGCAGCTGGCTGGGCTTATGCGCGGCCAGCCCGAAGCGCTCGTCGAACAGTGAATGCCCCACCGACAGCGTCAGGGTCAGGTTATCGGGCGCAATGTCCGCACCCAGGATGCCGGAGTCGAGCGGCGGCAGCTGCGGATTGGGCACCGCCGGCGCCGGTCCGCCTTGGGTGAGAAAGGCAAAGCGCTGCGTCAGCAGCCGCAGCAGGCGTTCCAGTTCGGCTTTATCACTGGCCAGCACATCAAACGCCACCAGCATCATAGATGCCTGCTGCGGCGTCAGAATGCCGGCCTGATGAGCGCCATAAAACGGTTGCGCCTGCTGGCGCGCGTCGGGTGCAACCGTGCCGGGTGAGAAACTCTCTGCCGCGCTGGCGGCATGGAACGGACAGCCGCCGCCCAGTGCCGCCGCGCCACCCAGCATGCCCAATCCCTGTAACAGACGACGACGCGACGGTTGCGCCGCGTCATTTTTTTTACTCATGATTAATCAAGACCTAAAGTGCCGCGCAACAGGGAGAGATCTTCCGCCAGCGTGGTGATGGGCCCTTTCAGCGCATTACGGTCGCTGGTGGTCAGCTTTTCATAGGAGGCAAAACCGTCTTTGGTGCGGTATTTGCTGAGAATGCCATCCACCTTCTTAAAGTTCGCGTCCACTTTCGCCAGCAGCTGCGGATTGGCTTTTTGCAGCAGAGGACGCAGCAGATCAACGATTTTCTGTGCGCCGTCGATGTTGGCCTGAAAATCGGACAGATCGGTACGGCTGTAACGATCTTCCTCACCGGAGATTTTGCTGGACGCTACCTCTTCAATCAGGCCTGCCGCGCCACCGACCACTTTCGCTGGCGGGAAGGCCAGCTCGCTGACGCGGGTTTGCAGATCCTGCACATCCTTATACAGCTGGTCAGCGAACGCGTCCGCGCCTTTGGTGGTGTTGTCGGCGAACAGCAGTTTTTCCAGCCGGTGGAAGCCGGTAAATTTCGGATCTTCCGCTTTTTTCTCGAAGTCATCTTCACGCGCGTCAATACTGCCGTCGAGATCAGAGAACAGTTCGGCAATCGGCTCGATGCGCTCATAGTGCACACGCGTCGGCGCATACAGCGCTTTGGCTTTTTCCACGTCACCGGCTTTTACCGCGTCGGTAAAGGCTTTGGTGCCGGCCACCAGCGCGCTCACTTCTGCCATCACGTAGACTTTGTAATCAGCAATCGGCCCGACCAGCTGCAGCACATCTGGCTTGCCGCTGCTGGCGGTTTGGCTGTCACCGCTGACCACCAGCTTGCCTTTCGGATTGGTGAGCAGACCGCAGGTCATGTCATATTCACCCGCTTCCAGGTTGGCGGTGAGCTTCTGGCTGAAGCCGGGCGCGATGTTTTCGCGCTCTTCCACCACCATCACGCCTTTGAGGATTTCCCACTCCAGCGCTTTCTGGCTGTTGTTTTTGATGATGAACTGGGTTTTACCGGCCTGCACGTTGAGCGACATCGGCTCGCACTGCTTGTCAGTGACCGTCACCGTGACCTGCGGTACGGCAGCGGCAGAAGCGGCACCGGACAGCGCCAGCATGGAGAGCAACAGCGCCTTACGGCGGAAGCGAATCGTCATAGTCATATCCCTGTTACATGAAGGTACAGGCGCACGCGCGCCTGCGAAAATTTAGCGCACCGACCGTGCGGCGCTGGGTGCCGGACGCGCCGGGAAGAAAAACAGCAGCAGCGCCGGGATCAGGTAAATCAGCCATACCGCGACTTCGCTGACGCTCGGCGCTTCCTGATAACCCAGAATGCCTTCCAGCAGCGTGCCGAAGATCGAATGGGTAGAGAGCGTGTTGCTGAAGTCAAACGCGGTGGCCTGGAAGTGGTTCCACAGTCCCGCCTCGTGGAAGGCGCGGATCGCCCCCGCTGCCAGTCCGGCCGCCACCAGCAGGATGAACAGGCTGGTCCAGCGGAAGAAGTGCGCCATGTTAAGACGCACGCCGCCGTAGTAAATCAGCATGCCCAGCACGATGGCGGTCGCCAGACCCAGCACCGCGCCAATCGGCGGCGCATAACCGACATCCTGGGTGAAGGCCGCCAGCAGAAAGAACACCGACTCCAGCCCTTCCCGCGCCACGGCGAGAAACACCATCAGCACCAGCGGCAACCCGCTGCCGCCCGGCTTCTGCAGCGCCTGATCGACGGATTTTTCCAGCGTAGCTTTGATATTGCGCGACACCTTGCGCATCCAGAACACCATTGAGGTGAGGATCACCACGGCAATTACCGCCACGATGCCCTCAAACAGTTCCTGCTGTTTCTGCGGGAACTCACCGGTGGTTTCGTTGATGAAAATACCGAGCGCGAGGCACAGCGCCGCAGCGATAAACACGCCGGCCCACATCGCGGGGAACCACTGGCTGCGCTGGGTGCGTTTGAGATAGCTGGCAATCAGGCTGACGATGAGCGCTGCCTCAAGACCTTCGCGCAGCATAATGAGAAAAGGGACGAACATCACCAACCTCTTGAATGTTAAGGAGGGTAAACCTTAGGTAAAAATACGTAAAGTGCGAACGATATCGATTATCATTATCGCGGATGAAAATACAAGTCACCGCGCGAAATTAATTTTGCTTTTGCGGGTCAGGTAGCGATGCGGAAAAGTCAGGGCGGAGTGACAGATTAGGCGATAAAGCGCGCAGAGAACATGACACTAACAGTGCGGGGAGCACGGCACTCGCGCTCCCCGCTTTACTCAGGCCAACACCGTTATTTGGTGTTGTATTCCGCTTCGGCAGCAATAAAACGCTGCTGCGCTTCAGCCGACGGTTCGCGACCGGCCAGGCTCACCACGACAATCGCGATGCTGGCGAACAGGAAGCCCGGGATGATTTCATACAGATTGAGCCAGGCGTACTGCTTCCAGATCAGCACCGTGGCGGCACCGATAATCATGCCGGCCAGCGCGCCGTTGCGCGTCATGCGCTTCCAGCACACGCCGAACAGCACCACCGGACCGAATGCAGCACCAAAGCCTGCCCAGGCGTAGCTCACCAGGCCGAGCACGCGGTTCTCCGGGTTGGAGGCCAGCGCAATCGACACCAGCGCAATCACCAGCACCATCAAACGGCCAACCCACACCAGCTCTTTCTGGCTGGCATTTTTACGCAGGAAACCTTTATACAGGTCTTCGGTCAGCGCGCTCGAGCACACCAGCAGCTGACAGCTCAGGGTCGACATCACCGCCGCCAGAATGGCCGACAGCAGAATACCGGCGATCCACGGGTTGAACAGAATGCGCGCCAGCTCGATAAACACGCGCTCGCCGTTTTCGCTCACGCCCGCCGCCTGATCCGGATGGTTCTGGAAATAGGCGATGCCGAAGAAGCCCACCGCGACGGCACCGGCCAGGCACAGGATCATCCAGGCCATGCCGATGCGGCGTGCGGTACGAATAGAACGGTGCGAGTCTGCCGCCATGAAGCGCGCCAGAATATGCGGCTGGCCGAAGTAGCCAAGGCCCCAGCCGAGCAGTGAAATCACCGCCACGAAGTTCAGGCCCTTCAGCATATCGAGGTTTTCCAGGCTTTTCGCTTCAATCACGGCCAGCGAATCATCCAGGCCACCGACGGCGATAATCACAATCACCGGCGTCAGGATCAGGGCAAAAATCATCAGGCTGGCCTGCACGGTATCGGTCCAGCTCACCGCCAGGAAACCGCCCACCAGCGTATATAGAATGGTTGCTGCCGCGCCAGCCCACAGTGCGGTTTCATAACTCATGCCGAAGGTGCTTTCAAACAGGCGCGCACCCGCCACCACGCCCGAGGCACAGTAAATGGTGAAGAAGATCAGGATGACCAGTGCCGAGATGACGCGCAAAATTTTGCTGTGGTCTTCGAAGCGGCTGGTGAAAAAGTCTGGCAGGGTTAAGGCGTTATTGTGATGCTCGGTCTGCACACGCAGGCGACCCGCAACAATTTTCCAGTTCAGCCACGCGCCAATCGTCAGGCCGATGGCAATCCAGCTCTCAGAGATCCCGAAGAGAAAAATCGCGCCCGGCAGTCCCATCAGCAGCCAGCCGCTCATGTCCGAGGCCCCGGCCGACAGCGCGGTCACCACGCTGCCCAGGCTGCGACCGCCCAGAATATAGTCGTCAAAGTTTTTGGTTGAGCGGTACGCGATAAAACCAATCAACACCATCCCGAGGATGTAAATGATAAATGTCACCAGCATCGGTGTACTTACTGTCATCTGTCTCTCCACTTATTATTTGATCTCTTAAGAGAAATCTTTTTCCTGCGTTACCGGAACGGGATAACGTCAGGGCTTTACCGCATCCAGAGAAAGCGATTTCTCATAAGGCGCGGTATCCTGCCGCAAAGGTGCGACGCGCACAATGCATTTAACACAGCTGTTACCTGGGTTTCACCTGACTTTGCATTTTTCATGCTCACAGGTTGCGCCTGTTCACATTTTAAGTTGCACCTGATGTCAGCCAGGATGCGTCCCGTTGCGGTGGGTTGCAACTCTGGCGAGATTCTTGCAGCAAGTTCTGTGCCGCTTTTGCTGCGTTAACAAAAAAGCCGGTTAAAAACGTGCAACCGAGGTCACATTTAACACGGTTGCACAAAGTTGCAACATGAGTGATAGTGCAGCCCACGCTGAAGTTGATTCACACTTTGAGGACGAGGAAATCATGGGAACCACCACCATGGGGGTGAAGCTGGATGAAGCCACCCGCGATCGCATTAAACTGGCGGCGCAAAAGATTGACCGCACGCCGCACTGGCTGATCAAGCAGGCAATTTTTAACTATCTCGGCCAGCTGGAAGCGGGAGAAACGCTGGCGGAGATCCCGCTGCAGCTGAATGATGCCGCAGACGATGAGCGTGTGCCGGAAGAGAGCTTCCAGCCTTTCCTCGACTTCGCCGAACACATTTTGCCGCAGTCGGTCAGCCGCTCGGCCATCACCGCCGCGTGGCGTCGTCCGGAGACCGATGCGGTGCCGATGCTGCTGGAGCAGGCGCGTCTCCCTGCCCCGCTGGCAGAGAAAACCCACCAGCTGGCATACAGCCTGGCGGACAAGCTACGGCACCAAAAAGGGGCAACCGGACGCGCCGGCATGGTGCAAAGCCTGCTGCAGGAGTTCTCGCTCTCGTCTCAGGAAGGCGTGGCGCTGATGTGTCTGGCGGAAGCGCTGCTGCGTATTCCTGACAAGCCCACCCGCGATGCGCTGATCCGCGATAAAATCAGCAACGGCAACTGGCAGTCCCATCTGGGCCGCAGCCCGTCGATGTTCGTCAACGCCGCCACCTGGGGCCTGCTGTTTACCGGTCGTCTGGTCTCCACGCACAATGAAGCCAACCTGTCTAAATCGCTGAACCGCATCATCGGCAAGAGCGGCGAACCGCTGATCCGCAAAGGCGTGGATATGGCGATGCGCCTGATGGGCGAACAGTTTGTCACCGGCGAAACCATCGCCGAGGCGCTGGCCAACGCGCGCAAGCTGGAAGAGAAAGGCTTCCGCTACTCGTATGACATGCTGGGCGAAGCGGCACTCACCGCCAGCGATGCCAAAGCCTATCTGATCTCCTATCAGCAGGCGATCCACGCCATTGGTAAAGCCTCCAACGGGCGCGGCATTTATGAAGGTCCGGGCATTTCTATCAAGCTGTCGGCGCTGCATCCGCGCTACAGCCGCGCGCAGTATGAGCGGGTGATGGAAGAGCTTTACCCGATCCTGAAATCACTGACGCTGCTGGCGCGCTCGTATGACATCGGCATCAACATCGATGCCGAAGAAGCCGATCGCCTGGAGCTGTCGCTCGATCTGCTGGAAAAACTCTGTTTTGAGCCGGAGCTGGAAGGCTGGAACGGCATCGGTTTCGTGATTCAGGCTTATCAGAAGCGCTGTCCGTTTGTGATTGACGCGCTGGTGGATCTGGCGCAGCGCAGCCGCCGTCGTCTGATGATCCGTCTGGTGAAAGGCGCTTACTGGGATAGTGAAATCAAGCGCGCGCAGATGGAAGGCCTTGAAGGCTATCCGGTTTACACCCGCAAGGTGTACACCGACATCTCCTACCTCGCCTGCGCACGCAAGCTGCTGGCGGTGCCTAACCTGATTTATCCGCAGTTCGCCACCCACAACGCCCACACGCTGGCGGCGATCTACCAGCTGGCGGGCAACAACTACTATCCTGGCCAGTACGAGTTCCAGTGCCTGCACGGCATGGGCGAACCGCTGTACGAGCAGGTAGTGGGCAAAGTGGCCGATGGCAAGCTGAACCGGCCGTGCCGGATTTATGCGCCGGTCGGTACCCACGAAACGCTGCTGGCCTACCTGGTGCGTCGCCTGCTGGAAAACGGCGCCAATACCTCGTTCGTCAACCGCATCGCTGATAACACGCTGCCGATTGACGAGCTGGTGGCCGACCCGGTGGCTGCGGTGGAGAAAATGGGCGTCGCAGAGGGCGCAATTGGCCTGCCGCATCCGAAGATTCCGCTGCCGCGCGATCTGTATGGCGACAAGCGTGTTAACTCTGCCGGTCTGGATCTGGCCAACGAACACCGCCTGGCGTCGCTCTCCAGCGCCCTGCTCTCCAGCGCCAGCCAGCCGTGGCAGGCTCAGCCGATCATTGATGGCGAGCTGGGTAGCGGCAGCAGCCGCGCGGTGATCAACCCGGCCACGCCGGCGGATATCGTCGGTAGCGTGCGGGAAGCCACCCCTGAAGAGGTCTCCTGTGCGCTGGATGCCGCGGTGAATGCCGGACCGATCTGGTTCGCCACGCCGCCGCAGGAGCGCGCCGCGATCCTCGAACGTGCCGCCCAGACGATGGAAGATCAGATGCAGCAGCTGATTGGTTTGCTGGTGCGTGAGGCAGGTAAAACCTACAACAACGCCATCGCCGAAGTGCGTGAAGCGGTCGACTTCCTCTACTACTACGCCGGTATGGTGCGCGACGATTTCGATAACGAAACCCATCGCCCGCTCGGTCCGGTAGTGTGCATCAGCCCGTGGAACTTCCCGCTGGCGATCTTCACCGGCCAGATTGCCGCCGCCCTGGCGGCCGGCAACAGCGTGCTGGCAAAACCCGCCGAGCAGACGCCGCTGATTGCCGCGCAGGCGGTGCAGATCATGCTGGATGCCGGCGTACCGGCCGGCGTGCTGCAACTGCTGCCCGGTCAGGGCGAAACGGTGGGTGCGCAGCTGACCGGCGACGAGCGGGTGCGCGGCGTGATGTTCACCGGCTCAACCGCAGTCGCCACCCTGCTCCAGCGCAACCTGGCTGGCCGCCTCGATCCGCAGGGTCGCCCGACGCCACTGATCGCCGAGACCGGCGGCATGAACGCCATGATCGTCGACTCTTCAGCGCTCACCGAACAGGTGGTGGTGGATATCGTGGCATCCGCGTTTGACAGCGCCGGTCAGCGCTGCTCGGCGCTGCGTCTGCTGTGCATCCAGGACGATGTGGCTGACCACACGCTGAAGATGCTGCGTGGTGCCATGGCCGAATGCCGCATGGGCAATCCGGAGCGTCTGTCGACCGACGTCGGTCCGGTGATCGACGCTGAAGCCAAAGCCAACATCGAGCGTCATATCCAGGCGATGCGCAATAAAGGCTTTACCGTGTATCAGGCGGTGCAGGAGCATCCGCAGGATAGCAAAGAGTGGCACAGCGGCACCTTTATCAAACCGACGCTGATAGAGCTCGATCATGTCAGCGATCTGGATAAAGAGGTGTTCGGTCCGGTGCTGCACGTGGTGCGCTTTGCGCGCAACAACCTGCCGCAGCTGATTGAGCAGATCAACGCCTCGGGCTATGGCCTGACGCTTGGCGTGCATACCCGTATCGATGAAACCATTGCGCAGGTGACGGCCGGGGCGAAAGTCGGCAACCTGTACGTTAACCGTAACATGGTCGGCGCGGTGGTCGGCGTACAGCCGTTCGGCGGCGAAGGCCTGTCGGGCACCGGTCCGAAAGCCGGCGGTCCGCTCTATCTTTACCGCCTGCTGGCCCATCGTCCGGACGGCGCCCTGCGCATCACCTTTGATCGTCAGGATGCCGAACGTCCGGTGGACAGCAGCGTGCGCACCTCGCTGCTGAGCGCGCATCAGGCATTGCAGAGCTGGGCACAGGATAAGCCGGAGCTGCTGGCGCTGTGTCAGCGTTACGATGCGCTGAGCCAGGCCGGGACCGTGCGACTGCTGCCGGGCCCGACCGGTGAGCGCAACACCTTTACGCTGCTGCCGCGCGATCGGGTGCTGTGTATCGCAGATAACCAGCAGGATGCGCTGATTCAGCTGGCGGCGGTCACCAGCGTCGGTAGCCAGGCACTGTGGCAGGATGACGAGCTGCACCGGACGCTGCGCCAGTCGCTGCCGGCCGCGGTGCAGGCGCGCATCACGCTGGCGAAAGATGTGCTGGCGGCGGAGTTTGATGCGGTGATCTATCACGGCGATGCCGATCAACTGCGCAGCCTGTGCGAACAGATTGCCGCCCGCGAAGGCGCGATTGTGTCAGTGCAGGGCTTTGCCCGCGGCGAGACCAATCTGCTACTGGAACGTCTGCTGATTGAGCGCTCGCTGAGCGTCAATACCGCGGCCGCCGGCGGCAACGCCAGCCTGATGACCATTGGTTAAGTAAAGCAGAATCGCCATGGATGGCGTAATGGAGATCGGTGAAGGACACCGCAAGTTGCAACAAGGCCGTAGCGGCGCCATTCATTGTGCGATGAATCGCGCTGCTACGAAACGTGCCCTCGTTTTTGTACCACTTTAAAACTTACCAGCGAACATCACGCCACCGACTTACTGCGTTTCAAACCAATCAGCGTCGGGAACACAAACAGCGACTGCCCCAGCCCGCGGTTGGTCAGCGACCACACCGCCACCGAACACAGCGAACAGATGCCGACAATTGCCAGCGGATAGAAGCACGCCCACAGCAGCGCAAACCACGCCTGCTCAAACAGATGATGGCGCTGCGCAAACAGAATCGCCGACATGCCGAAGAACTCAATAAAAATGCGGTGGATAACGTAGATCTGCAGCGTGTTGCGGCCAATCCAGTTGAAGTAACGCATGCTGAAGTGCGCGTTGAGCCAGCGGCATGCCGCCACGCTCACCAGCACCGCGATGATGCACATGAACAGGCTCTTATCGAGACCAAAAATCACGTGCAGGCCGGACAGCGCGGCCAGCGCGGCCCACGGCAGAAGGTTCTCGCGGCGCAGCTGACTCAGGCGCAACATCAGCGGGCTCCAGAACGCGCCCAGCAGGAAGAACAGGAAATACTGTGCCACGCTCTGCGGTCCCCAGTAGGGAATGATCTTCTCCACCGCCAGATAATTCAGCACCACCGCCGCCACCAGCAGCGCCACTTTGTGCTGACGGAAGATTTTGGCGCACAGGAAGTAGATCGCCAGACCGTACAGGTACCACGAGGTGCTCATCGCCAGGAAGGTCAGCTTAAGGAACTCCAGCAGCGAACCGGCGTAAGCCGCGTTGAGATTCTGCGAGATACGCTGGCCGGTGATTTCAGTCGAAATGCCGACAATCGACCACCACTGAATAAAGCCCCACAGCACGTAGAGATAGAACAGATTGGTAATGCGGCTGGTAAATACCTGTTTCCACGGCCGGTTGAGAATGCCGTTGGTGGCAAGCAGGCCGGAGACGAAGAAAAAGGCGGGCATACGCAGCGGTGATAACACCGTATTAAACTGCACCCATATTTCCGCCGGGATCCAGCCGGCGCTGAGATATTTAACCGTGCCTTCAAAGCCCGGTAATACGGTGTGATACAGCACCACCAGCAATATGCACACCCCTTTCAGGGTATTCACCCATGCAATATCTTCTTTCCTGGCGTTATTCATATTTTTGACTCCTGCTGCGGTGTAGGTCTTAAAGGAGAAGAATGAAGAATCAGGCAGTGAACCCTTTATGGTTATTCAACGATTATTCAACAAGCAGCAGGGACTGACTCTAGCGAAACTCCTAAAACTTTTTCGCTGGTCCTGATATAACAATACTTTACAGTACCAGAGATAAACTGACCGCCCGGATTTTCGCCCGTGAACGACTGTTATTTAAGCATTCATGACATAATTTGACGGTGCGCCGCGCACGTATTGCCGCACGGAAATTAAGAACATTCCGCAGCGGAGTAAACCAGCATTAATTATATCGCCGGAAAATAAATTTAATAATGCGTCAAAAAGGTAAGCGCGGCATTTAATATTTTGCTAGCGGGGAAATAATTCGGGCCAGCGAACCGGCCCGGAGAGATTATTGATTGAGAAACTTGTCGAGAAATTGCCGGGTGCGTGCCTGCTGCGGATTACTGAACAGCGCTTTCGCCGGGCCCTGCTCCACAATACGCCCCTGATCCATAAAGATGGCGCGATCGGCGACGTCACGCGCGAAGCTCATCTCATGCGTAACGATCACCATAGTGCGTTTCTCCTGCGCCAGCGCGCGGATGGTGCTAAGCACCTCGCCCACCAGTTCAGGATCCAGCGCCGAGGTTGGCTCATCGAACAGAATCACCTGCGGACGCATCGCCAGCGCCCGGGCAATTGCGACGCGCTGCTGCTGACCGCCGGAAAGCCGGCGCGGGAAACTCTCTTCCTTACCGTGCAGACCGACCTTCTCCAGCAGCGTGCGTGCGCGCGCAATGGCTTCCGCCTTCGCTTCGCCTTTGACGATCACCGGCCCTTCAATGATGTTCTCCAGCACCGAACGGTGCGGGAACAGATTGAAGTTCTGGAACACAAAGCCGACCTGCTGGCGCAGTTGCCGCACTTTATCCTTCTGCTTGTGCAGGCCGAGGCTGGCGTCGATGCTGATGTCACCGACTTTGACCAGGCCGCTTTCCGGCACTTCCAGCAGATTAATACTGCGCAGCAGCGTGGTTTTGCCCGAACCGCTCGGACCGATGATCGCCACCACTTCGCCGGGCGCGACATCGAGATCGATACCGTGCAGCACCGTCTGGCCGTGAAACTGTTTCACCAGCTGACGGACTTCAATTGCACTCATCTTGCCTCCCGATCCTGACGATTGACGTGCGCTTCCAGCCGGTTTTGCAGCGCCGACAGCACCGTAGCCATCACCCAGTAAATCAGCGAAGCCGCCAGATACATGGTGAACACTTCCAGCGTGCGCGAGGTGATCAGCTGCGCCTGCCGGAACAGCTCCGGCACCTGAATGGTGGCCGCCAGCGAGGTATCTTTCACCAGGCTGATAAAGCTGTTACCGAGCGGCGGCAGCGCGGTGCGCGCCGCCTGCGGCAGAATAACGCGACGCAGCGTCTGCCACGGCGTCATGCCGATGCTGGCGGCCGCTTCCCACTGACCGCGCTCAATAGCCGCAATCGCGCCACGCAGCGATTCCGAGGCATAGGCCGCGGTGTTGAGCGACAAACCAATCATCGCCGACGGAATCGGGTCGAGCTCAATGCCAAACTGCGGTAGACCGTAGTAGATCATAAACAGCTGGGCGATCAGCGGCGTGCCGCGAAAGATCGACACATAGAAACGCGCCAGCCAGTTGACCGGCCAGAAGCGTGACAGGCGCATCAGCGCCAGCACGAAGCCGAGTATCAGGCCGAAGAACATCCCGCCGATACTCAGCTGCAGCGTGAACAGCGCGCCCTTCAGCAGAAAAGGTGCTGAATCCAGCACCAGCTGTAAACTTTCCTGCATTATTTCGTGACGTCCGCGCCGAACCACTTCTCAGACAGCTTGCTCAGCGAGCCATCTTTCTGCATGTCGGCGATGGCACCATCAATCGCTTTCAGCAGCGATTCATTGCCTTTGCGCAGCGCCACGCCCGCTTCCAGACGGGAGAACGCCGGGCCCGCCACCGCCATGGTATTGCCGGTTTTTTTCACCAGATCCAGCGCGGCTAAGCGGTCAACCAGAATGGCATCAACGCGGCCTGAACGCAGATCCTGATATTTGGTTGGGTCATCGTCATAGGTACGGATATCGACGCCTTTGACGTTGTCGCGCAGCCACTGCTCATAGTTAGAACCGAGACCCACGCCGACTTTCTTGCCGGACAGATCTTCCGGTTTGGTGATGGAGCCCGCGTTCTTCTTCAGCGTCAGCGCCTGCACGCCGGAGATAGTGTACGGCGTGGAGAAGTCATACTTCTTCTTGCGCTCGTCGGAGATGGTCACCTGGTTGATCACCACGTCAATACGTTTGGAATCCAGCGAGGCCAGCATACCGTCCCATTTGGTCGGTTTGAGATCCGCTTTCACGCCGAGGTGTTTTGCCAGTTCCTGGGCAAACTCGACTTCAAAACCGGTCAGCTTGCCGTTTTCATCCTGGAAGCTGAACGGCGGATAGGTGCCTTCCAGCCCGACGCGCAGCTCACCTTTGCTCTTGACCTGCGCCAGCAAATCTTCTGCCGCAAAGCTTTTTACGTTCACGCCCGCCACCAGTGCGACCGCCATCATTCCCATCACCAGCTGGCGACGAATCGGAGAGAAAGCCATGTTTACCCCATTATTGTGATGTGTTGTGTGCTTATGGTTGATTAACGCACATTTTGGGCGCGGCGCGCTTTATCTCGCAATAAAGGGTGCCGCTCCGGCATGTGCTCTTTGTAATAACCGCTGGATTATAAACCTTTTTTTGCTGCTGTCTCATACCGAAGGATGATAAGCAAATAACGCCGGTGCGCCGCCGGTATGCACAAACAGCAGCGGCCCTTCCCGGCGGAAACGGTTCTGGCTGATGCCATCGATCAGACCCGCCATCGCTTTGCCGGTGTAGACCGGGTCGAGCATAATGCCCTCCAGCCGCGCCAGCAGGCGCACTGCTTCCATGCCTTCGTCATTGGGTTCGCCGTAGCGCGGCGCAAAATAGTCATCCCACAGGGTTACCGGCGCACGCACTTCCAGCTCCAGCTGCTGTGCCAGCGCGCTGCGAATGCGCTCCACCACCGGCAGCTGCGCCTCGACCTTGCGCGACACCGTCACGCCCACCAGCTCGCTATTCGGCAGCAGCTGTTCCAGACCGACCGCCAGCCCGGCATGCGTCCCGGCACTGCCCGACGCCACCACCACCGCAGCGAAATCCACCACGTCTTCGCTTTGATGGGCGATCTCCTGCGCGCATTCGACGTAGCCGAGCGCGCCAAGCGCATTCGAGCCGCCCACCGGCACAATGTAAGGCCGGAAGCCCTGCGCTTCCAGCCGTTCTGCCTGCTCTGCCAGCTGCTGCGGCGGATTGTGCAGCGCATCAACCATCACGACCTCGACATCCATCAGGTCCAGCAGCAGGCGGTTGCCGTTGCTCAGGTAGTTGGCGGCGTCGGTGCCAATCGGGTTCTCCAGCAGCGCCACGCACTTCAGGCCCAGACGCGCCGCCACGGCTGCCGTCTGGCGCACGTGGTTGGACTGGATCGCACCAGCGGTCAGCAGCACATCGGCGCCTTCCCGCAGCGCATCGGCAGCGAGAAACTCCAGTTTACGCAGCTTGTTACCGCCCAGCGCCACCGGCGTGACGTCATCACGTTTAATAAAGATATCGCGTCCGAGGTAATCAGACAGGCGTGGCAAATGCTCTAATGGCGTCGGTGCGCCAAGCAGTTCAAGACGGGGAAACTGGTGCAGAAGATGTAAGGACAATGCAGCCTCCATTCGGGCAATGTGCAGTTATCCCTACAGTGTTGCAGAAGATGAGAAAAGTCGCATCCGGAATTGATCGCGACGCGCCCCGGTTGCTGGCATGCTCACCAGTAACCGGGGTTGAATCACCCTTAGCCGCGCTGCCAGCCTAAGAACTGGTCATATTTGCGCAGTGCAATACGGTAGTTATTGTTGCCCGCATCGGGCAGATCGTTTTGCAGACACTCATGCCAGCTGTTGCCCCGTAACCTTTCTGCCGGGAAATTTTTCGCTTTCAGCATGTCATCAAGACGACGCAGACGCACCACATATTCACGAATGGTACTGTGACTCATCTCGGTCTGCTCAAACAGATATTGTTTGAACGCCATGATATCGAAGTAATTCGGATGGGTATTACAAAAAATATCGCTGCAGAAACGGCACAGCGCCGTCAGTTCCGGCTGGAGTTTCATCCATACCTGATCGTCAATCATCTGGTCCATGCGTGCGATGGCCTCTTTATTGATGATCTGGCCGCGGAACACTAACGCCATACGGTCTAAAACTTTGCCACAGTGTGAACAGTTGCTTTGGCTGTGTTTGTAGTCTTTAAGGTAGCGACTTAACGGTCTGGCTTTAACTTTGGCTCCCATTGCTGAGTCCCCGGTTTTTTTATTTTTGGTTCCCCAGGAACTGAGTCTGTTAGCGCGCTCCCGTCAAACGGGCCCGCAGGCGTTTGATCGCCTGACTGTGCAACTGGCTGACGCGGGATTCCCCCACTTCCAGCACCGCGCCAATCTCTTTCAGGTTCAGTTCTTCCTGGTAGTACAGTGTGAGCACCAATTTTTCGCGTTCAGGCAACGCCTCAATCGCTTCAATCACGCGTTCACGCAGGTTTCCTTCCATTAACTGATGCAACGGGTTGGCTTCCTCATGCCCCTCCGTGACCAGTTCCGCACTGTCGCCGTGTTCTTCCCGATACTCGTCGTACGAGAAAAGCTGGCTGTTATTGGTATCCAGCAGAATCTGCCGGTACTCTTCCAGCGAAACATTCAACCGCTCAGCCACTTCCTGCTCGGTAGCCGCGCGCCCCAACGCTTGCTCTACCTGATGCATGGCGCCGGCCACCTCGCGCGCATTACGACGTACGCTGCGTGGTGCCCAGTCGCGGCTGCGCAGCTCATCCAGCATTGCGCCCCGGATACGCTGCACGGCGTAGGTGGTAAAGGCGGTGCCCTGCAGCGCGTCATAGCGCTCCACGGCATTCAGTAAGCCAATACCACCGGCCTGCAGCAGATCGTCAAGCTCAACGCTGGCTGGCAAACGCACCTGCAGGCGCAGCGCTTCATGCCGCACCAGAGGAACGTAGCGCTGCCAGAGCGAATGTTTATCCATCACGCCATCGGCGGTATAGAGATCGTTCACGTTGACTACCCTGCGTTAATAAAGTTATCGGCATGATTATCCAATTCTGTAGCGGTTTCGATTGGCAGAATAGGCAGGCAAAAGCGAGGTTATTTCAAATTTGTTATGGATGGCGGTGGATCGCACCGCCATTGTGCGCAGGTTCAGCGCAGATTACGCAGCCGCTGCCTTGTGCCAGGCGGGACGGCATCCCACAGCGCACAGGTTTTGCCCTCAAGCGCCTGATAAAAAGGGCTAATGGACTCGTCGCATTCCAGCGCGGAATTAAACAGCACCTGACCGGTTTCTGCGTCAATGCTAATCATTTTGTTGATAAACAGCCGCTGCAGGTCGCTGCGCAGGAACAGGCCGTTGTCGACGCTGTTATCCGCCAGGAAGCCCTCTTCATTCTCCTGGGTGTCGATATGGCAGGCTTCCACCCACGGCCAGCTGTGGCGCTCGGTTAAGCGCGTGCCGGTAATAATGCAGCCACCATAGCGCGCCTTCACCGCCGCGCTGAACTCCGCCTGGCTGGCGCGCTGGAACACTTTCGCCTTGACGCGCCGCCCCACTTCAGTACCCGGCATTACCGCGCTGGGCATTTTCTGCTGTGGCGTGCTGAGCACCACTAAAAACTGGATCTTGCGCGACAGCGGGAAACAGGGATGCGCCTGCGGATCAAACAGCTGCCAGTACTCATCCTCTTCGGTCTGACGCATCAGCACCAGCTTGAAACCGCGGCTGTTGAGCAGGTTTTGCGCTTCCGCCGAGCGGGGATCGAGCATCGCGTAGACCCGGGTTTCGCCGATCACTTTCCAGCGTCCGCTTTTACGCGCTTCATCATTACGACGAAAATAGAGAAACGCCTGCTGGTTTTTAAGGTAATGCTCGAAGCGGCGCAGGTAGTTTTTGCGCTCGTTATCGTCGGAGACGAACAGCAGATCCTCCAGCGGACTGTTCAGCTCCTCCTGCGCAAACAGCGCGCGGATCACCAGATTGCGGTAGCTGGTTGACGGGCTGAGCAACCCGCGGGCGGTGAGCTCCTTCTCATCAGGATGCTGCTGCGCATAGCGCAGCGCGATCTCATCGAAGGTCAGTTGCTCACCCGGTAACAAGTCATAATTGAAGCGCATAGACACCCCAGAAACAGGAAAAATAGAGCGTAAAAATTGGAATGATTCTGAAGAGGGTTATCGGCAGTTCTGACCCAGGCTGTAACAGGATGGTTACTTTTTTGAGGTTATGATGCGCAAGGGGAAATCGTCTGCCGCACAAGAGCCCAATTTGATTTAGCTCAGCAGGAATGCCCACGCGCTGCTTTTCTCTCCTTCCGCTTATCCCCGGCAATGCCCGCTTTTTTATCGGTTATTCGCGCCATCAATTATTCCTGCGCGCTCGTATGCTCACAGCATGACTCTGTGGAGAGCAGAGACGCGTAATAAGGAAGGCAATGATGAAAGGTATAGTGCTGGCGGGCGGGACAGGTTCCCGCCTGCATCCTGTAACCTGCGGCGTATCGAAGCAGCTGTTACCGGTTTATGACAAACCGATGATTTACTATCCACTTTCGGTGCTGATGCTGGCAGGCATTCGTGACATCCTGCTGATTACTACCGCTGAAGATCTGGCGGGATTCCAGCGTTTGCTGGGCGACGGCAGCCATTTCGGCGTCAATCTGCAGTTCGCGGTGCAGCCATCGCCCGATGGCCTGGCGCAGGCGTTTATCATCGGTGAGTCTTTTATTGCCGGTGAGCGCTGCGCATTAGTGCTGGGCGATAACATTTTCTTTGGGCAAAGCTTTGGTAAAAAGCTCGAAGACGTGGTCGCGCGGCCGCAGGGCGCTACGGTATTTGGCTATCAGGTGATGGATCCCGAGCGCTTCGGCGTGGTGGAGTTTGATAAGCAATTCCGCGCGCTGTCCATTGAAGAAAAACCGCCACAGCCAAAATCGAACTATGCCGTCACCGGCCTCTATTTTTACGATAAAAACGTCTGCGCCATGGCGCGGGAAGTTCGCCCTTCTCCCCGCGGCGAGCTGGAAATTACCACCCTCAATCAGATGTATCTCGACGATGGGTTGCTCAACGTCGAAGTGCTGGGACGTGGCTTTGCCTGGCTCGACACCGGTACCCACGAGAGCTTACTCGAAGCGTCACACTTCATTCATACCATTGAAAAGCGCCAGGGCTTCAAAATTGCCTGTCTGGAAGAGATCGCCTGGCGCAAGCGCTGGATCGGCAGCGAATCGCTGCTGAAGCGCGCCGCCTATCTCGGCAAAACGCAGTATGGTCACTATCTGAAGATGCTGGTGGAGGAGTGAGATGGAGGTCATCACCACGAAAATTGCTGATGTAAAAATTATCCAGCCTAAAGTGTTTGGCGATGCCCGCGGCTTCTTCCTCGAAACCTTTGAGAAGCGGCGTTATCAGCAACTGCTGGATATCGACCTGGATTTTGTGCAGGACAACTACTCCCGTTCGGCGCGTAACGTGCTGCGCGGGCTGCATTTTCAGAAAACCCAGCCGCAAGGCAAACTGGTGCGCGTGGTACGCGGCGCGGTGTTTGACGTTGCCGTCGATATCCGTGCGGATTCGCCCACCTTTGGCCAATGGACCGGGCTGGAGCTGTCTGAAGAGAACAAAACCCAGCTGTGGATCCCACCGGGTCTGGCACACGGTTTTGTGGTGCTCTCCGAGGTCGCTGACTTCGAATACAAATGTACTGATTACTACAACCCACAGGATGAAGCCTGCCTGATGTGGAATGACGCTGAAATTGCGGTGCAATGGCCGGTAGCGACGCCTCTGCTATCGGTAAAAGATCAACAAGGACTCTCCCTGCAGGAGTTAGTGCAATGCGCGTTTTGTTAACCGGTGCTTATGGCCAGCTTGGCCGTTGTTTACTGGATCGGGTGCCGGCAGAGTGGATCCTGCTGGCCTGTGGCTCTGCCGAGTTAGATATTACCGACCGCCCGGCGGTGGAACGGGTGGTGAAGAAATTCCGTCCCGATGTGATCATCAATGCCGCCGCATATACCGCGGTCGATAAGGCTGAAACCGACCGTATCCGCGCCATGAAGGTCAACGCCATCGGCCCGGAAAATCTCGCCATCGCCGCTCACCAGCAGGGCGCCCGCTTGATTCATCTCTCCACCGATTACGTGTTTGATGGCAGTAAAAAAACGCCTTATACCGAAAGCGATCTGCCCTGCCCGATTAATTTCTACGGCCTGAGCAAATGGGAGGGTGAGAAACGCGTATTCTCCGTGCTGCCGGACGTCGTAGTGATTCGCACCTCGTGGGTGTTCAGTGAGTACGGTGCAAACTTTGTTAAAACCATGCTGCGGCTGGCAGAAACCCGCAGCGAAATTAGCGTGGTGAACGATCAGTCCGGCTGCCCGACCTATGCCGGCGATCTGGCACAGGCGATTATCACCCTGGCATCCTGCGCGGAAGCCGCTGGTGTTTATCACTACTGTGGCGATGTGGCGGTAAGCTGGTGCGAATTCGCCCAGGCGATTTTTGTGGCCGCGCAGCGGGATGTGCTGGTGAAAGGGATTGGCAGCGCGCAATATCCGATGGCTGCGGCAAGGCCGGCAAACAGCGTACTGAATACCGTGCGGATAGCGGCGCTGGGGGTTGAGGCATCGGACTGGCAAAACCGCGTGCAATCCGCCTGCTTAACCGGTGATTCAGCCACCGTTCAGCCTGTTCCTGACATCACCGCCCTGCAATAAATATAAAACAAGGCGTCTCAGACGCCTTGTTATTATCCCACCAGAGGTAACGCGCGGCTCGTTAGCTTTTGCTCAGCCAGGCGGTGAATGATTTGCACAATATTGTCAACTTCGGCCAATGCTAAGCCAGGATAGACCGGCAAACATAACACGCGCTGAGACATTTGTTGTGCAATCGGTAAGGCCGCTTCATCAGCGCTAGGTAATCCACGATACATCGGGAAACTGGTGATCAGCGGATAGAAATAACGACGGGCAATAATGTTGTGCTCACGCAGATGAGCATAAAGCTCATCACGACTCAGCGGAAAATCTTCCGTTACCATCACCGGCAGATAAGAGTAGTTCCATTCAACATCAGCCGGAATATGTGGCAGCGTAATGCCATCGATTTCCGCGAGCAAATCATAATAGTGCGCCTGAATACGCGCCCGCTCCGCTAATGCCTGGTCGATGTGCTTTAACTGCAGCAGGCCAAAGGCCGATTGCACCTCGTTCATCTTGCCGTTAATGCCGGTCGCCACAATGGTGGTTTCATCTGCAAAGCCAAAATTCTTCAGGTAATCGATGCGCTTTTTGGTTTTAGCATCCGGGCAAATAATTGCGCCACCTTCAATGGTATTGAAAACCTTCGTTGCGTGAAAACTTAAAATCGACAAGTCACCATAATTCAATATGCTGTTGCCGTTTTTACGGACGCCAAAGGCGTGAGCCGCATCGTAAATGACTTTCAGCCCGTACAGGTCAGCGATGCGCTGAATATTCTCCACGTCGCACGGATTGCCGTAGCAGTGCACCGGCATAATGGCTGTGGTTTGCGGTGTAATGGCCTGCTCTATTTTGGAGGCATCGATATTACAGCTTATCGGGTCGATATCGACAAACACCGGGGTTAACCCATTCCACAACAGAGAATGCGAGGTGGCGACAAAAGAATAAGGTGTAGTGATGACTTCACCGGTAATACGCAGCGCCTGCAGCGCAGTCAGCAACGCCAGCGTGCCGTTGGTAAATAAGCAGAGATGCTCAACACCTAAATAGCGTGCCAGCTCCTGTTCAAGTTGCTGATGGAAGGGCCCGCCGTTGGTCAGGACTTTATTCTGCCAGATCTGTTCAAGGTAAGGCATGAACTCTTCCAGCGGTGGCATAAGTGGGCTGGTTACATACACAGGTTTATTATTCATAATCGTTCACCTCAGCAGAGTGCCTTTTCACACCAACCCACCCTTGAAGGTTATCAGCCGGGTCATTCCCTGCAGAACAGGTTTCCGCCTCAGCCAGCGATGAGGCGGTGAATGACCGCAGAGTGTGGTGTTATCCAGATTGAAACTGCATTGACCTGCTGCAGTGCAGCAGGTCAAAAATTAACGCTTCAGCGTCCAGGCTTGTGACCAGCTTTGCAGGTTCTCGCCTTCCAGCATCCAGTCCTGGCGAATTTCCTGTTGCAGCCTGGCGCCCATTTGGGCACTCGCCGCGGGGTCCAGCAGATGCATATTGATGGCGTCCACCCAGTCTTTGTGGCGGTTCTTCACGCGCGTAACGGTTAAATCACCGCGATAACACGCCACATCACTGCAAATCACCGGAATGCCGCAGGCACCATATTCCATCAGGCGCAGATTACTTTTACAGGTGTTGAAAAAGTTATCTTCGACAGGCGCTAACGCGAGGTCGAGATTAAGCGAAGCCAGTTTGGCCGGATAACGCTCAATTTCTACGCCGTGGTGATATTCATGAATAAAAGGCCGCAGCTTTGGCGGGCACATGCCAAAAAAAACCCATTCCACGTCATTAGCAAAATGGCGCACCACATCGACAATCATTTCCAGATCGCCGGTATGACTGGAGCCCCCGGCCCAGCCAACGCGTGGTTTTTTCCCCTGATTGCGCAGCGACTGCAGCTTGCCCCACCAGTCATGCGAAAGACGGTTTTTACGCACCACAATATCGTGGTGCATATCCGCGAACGCTTCGGCTAAGGGTTCGGTGGATACGACAAAGCGATCCATATAACTCAGGCTGCGCCGCATCAGTTTTTTAACATCGTTGCCAAACTGTGAGCGATGATGGTTTTTGAGCGGAATATTCGGCAGGTAGTCGTCGAGCTCGTAAATTTTAAACGCCTGCGTATGCTTACTGACTTTCTCCAGCCATTCATGAAACTCCGCGTCAATCCGGCGCTGGAAAATCAGGCTATCGGGCGCGAAGCGATTGAGCTCGGCAACGTTAATCAGCGTAGAGGAGAGTTTGCCATCCACCAGGCCGGCATCACGCATCGCCTCATAGGGCTTGATGATGCGATAGTAACCACAACCGGCAAAATCAGCCATGAAAGGCATAACCACCGGCAATGGCCGCCACGAAAGCGGACGCCATGTCAGTTCGCTGTCGGAGGACACGCTAAAGTTGATGTTATTGAGCGTCAGGTTGGGGTTATACGCCGGATCCTGGGTCACGATGGCCTGCCATTTCTGCAGCTGACGATCTTCCTCCTGGCTTCGACTCTGCGTGTCGACCGTCAGTTCAGGATTAACCTGCCGCAGCATACGCACGTACGGTGTCCAGACCGTCATCAACCCGGCTTCGCGCACGCGCAGACAGAAGTCGACATCGTCGAAATGCTGCAGCGTCTCATCCAGACCCTCAACGGCGCGGAACACCTCGGTACGCACCATCATCAGATCGCCTGACACCGCGCTGTAGTTCTGGTCGGCTTGCAAACGCGCCATGTGTCCCGCGGTTTCATGGCTCTCACCATAGAACGGCTCACCTACCAGGCCGTTAATCCCCAGCACATAACCGGCGTGGCGTACCTGACCATTTGCGTAGATTTGCCGGGCGCCAACAATAGCGACTTCCGGACGTTGTGCATGGTTAAGCAGGTTTTCCAGCCAGCTGTTATCAAGCATGGCTAAATCGCTACTCAGCAGCAGCAGGTAATCGCCTCTGGCCACAGCGGCGGCGGCATTGACCATTCTGGCGCGATGAAAACCGCCCTCAATCTGCAATGTGCGAATGCGTGCCGGGTCGATCTCAGCGATACCGCGCAGCCATTCGTCCTGGGCGGCACTTCCGCCCTGAGCAGAAACCAGGAGCAATTCATAATTCTGTGAGGCGGTTTTTTCCATCAGCGAGGTGACGCAACTCACCAGATTCGCCAGGTGATTACTCACCAGGACGATGATGGAAACCGGGGCCGACTGCGGGTGACCATAATGCAGCTGATACACATTGTGTGGACTCAGGCTGACATCGGCCTGTGCGTAGCCGCGGTGCTGCAGGTGGGTGCGGATGAGGGCGCGCTCTTCATCCACCGGCTGTCGTAATGAGGCGGTCTGCACTAACGGCTCAGCCAGATGCCCAATCACGTTAAAAGGCTGGCTTTCGATGGTGCGCAGAATCACGTCCAGTTCAAAACAGCCCGGCCAGTGCGTGGCAAACCCGCCAGTCTGTTGCAAAAATTCGCGGCGGAACAGCCAGTGGCAGGCCATTCTCGATGGGTTACTGAGCAGCAGGTCAAGATTAAAGTCAGGGCGGAAGGATGCGCCAACCGGACGGCCATTGACCGGATACACCTCATCGGCATAAATCAACTGGCAATGACCGACCTCCGGCAGCACCGTTCCCAGCGCCTGCAAACCTGAGGTATACAGCTGACTGCCGGCCCGTAATACTATCAGCCAGTCGAAATGTCCCTCTTCGGTCAGCGTGTTGAGCGCAGCAACTACCTGATTGTCGCGCACATCAATACGCTGCACAGAGGCCGGAATAAACGATTGATACGGTGCCGCCAGCACCACCGGCTGCAGGCTCAGGCCGGCCACAGCGACATCCAGGCTGGCCTGTGTCAGCAGCCACTCGGTCTCAGTCGCGTCGCGCACATCAATCACCACGGCAATACGTGCGACCGGCTGACTGGCAAGATGCTGTGCAATCAGCTGTTGTTCGATGGGCCGCAGTGTGCGTTGACGGAACCACTCGGCAAAATGGCTCTCTACCCGCGCATTCTGCAGCGCCGTTGTCAGGTCAAACGGCTGGAAGTCCTGCTGGCTGCGCAGCGTGGCGTGACGGATCCAGCCCTGCGGCAGCTGCTCATCATACCAGCCCAGTTTTTTGATCTCTTCCGGAAAGCGCTGGTGAGACTGACTGGCTATATTGCCATCGAGGCGCGCTTCCTGACTGGTTTGCTCACGCGAGATACGAATCTGCGCCAGCACCTGCGGTAAATAGACCAGATGACCATGACGTAGCAAGCGCAGGTAAATCACCAGATCGGCAATGAACGGTAGCCCTTCATCGATCAACGCATGCAGCTCGCGCGGTTCGTCCACCAGCTTGCGCAGCGCCGCGCTGCGCACTAAAACGGCACTGGGTTCACCGATAAAGTTGTTCAGGAAATCAGCCTGCCAGCGGGCCATATCCTGACCATGAAAAATCGTGTCTTCTAATACCGGCGATACGCTGTAAATCTCGTCTGCCATCGCTTTACCGACGGAATCAATGCGATTACGTCTGGCTGTCGCCATCACCGCTTGCGGCACCTGCGACAGCGCCGCGACTAATTGCGACACGGCCTGCGGCAGAAGTACATCATCATAAAGGAATTTTACGTATTCGCCTTTGGCGCGACGTATTGCCTGACTGAGGTTGGCGATTTCGCCTAATGCGGGATGATGATGCTGGTAATAGATGGGAAATTTACTGTTTACCTGATACGCACTGACAATATCCTCGATTTTTGCATCAGGACAATCATCGCCAATGATGATTTCACAATGAGGGTAATCCTGTGCTAATGCACTTTTCAGCGCCAGTTCAAACCAGGTGGCTTTATAAGCAGGGATGATTATGCTTACCAGTGCGTTCGCGTTCATTGTCGGTTGTATCCTCAGCCTCGGCGATAACTCACGTCTGTGTGACGTCTCTTTCAGCTCAGAATACGCGGCGTGCCCGGAAACAATCGCGCCATTATCCAGTAAAAAAGCGGTTAATCCCGCCCATAAAAAAGGCCCCCAGTTGGGGGCCTGATCTGCGTAAGAAAGAATTAACGCAGCAGAGACAGCATGGTCTGTGGCACCTGGTTGGCCTGCGCCAGCACAGAAGAACCTGCCTGCTGCAGGATCTGCGCGCGCGACATGTTCTACACTTCTGTCGCGTAGTCAGAATCCTGAATACGGCTGCGCGCAGCTGACAGGTTGTTCACGGTGTTGTTCAGGTTGGTGATGGTAGACTCAAAACGGTTCTGAGACGCACCCAGCAGGCTGCGCTGTGAGTCAACAGATTTGATGGCCGCATCGATGTCTGCCAGTGGCGTGGTGCCGGACGCTGCGCCAGACGCGCCGCCGGTGACTGCGCCTTTCAGCACGTCAAAGCCCACTGCTTCAGTAGAGCGCGCGGTACCGTTAACGGTATCGCCGGAAGCCATCGCACGGGTATTCAGTGCGGTGCCGCTGGTGCCCGCTTTCGCCAGGTTGTAACCATCGCTGGCGCTGATGGTGATGGCGATGGTTTCGCCATCTTTTGAACCCACCTGGAAGCTGTAGTCGGTAGAGCCGGAACCGGTG
>NZ_SCKT01000013.1 GCF_014155765.1 Pantoea dispersa
AATAACACAACTCCCACAAAATTCAGGCATTACTCTGATTAACACCGGTACTGAAAAGCGGTGTCCAAAACAGTCTTTTCATAACGGTGGTAACCGTGAAAGTCCGGGCTAAGTGCCGGTGAGGTGCCAGTACTGAACGTCAGTGTGAGTTTGTCAGGGGAGAGTCTGCCGTATGACCCGCTATGCCCTGCGCTCATTTTAGTTCCGGTCGGTATCTGGTCTGGTAAGGGGAATGCTGATAAATTAAGTATTTCTTAATAATTTCCGTTCAGAGAGTGGGCTTTAAACCGTGAGAATTCTGACTATTCAGTACGTACGCGGACTGGCGGCCTTACTTGTGGTCATTGCCCATAATTCTGCCTTTCTGGGGGAATACTGGGTAAACCACATTCCCGGCGCCCTGGGTGTCGATGTTTTTTTCATCGTCAGTGGTTTCATTATGACGTTCATCACCCGCCAGGTACCGGAGCGGGCCGATACATTTTTAATTAAGCGTTTTTTCCGCATATGGCCTCCCCTCTTTCTGATCTGGCTCGCCTCGCTTGTCTTTGTTTACCCTGAACGGACCATCGGCCAGATGTCATGTGTCCTTTATTTCTGCCTTCAGGATTACAGCAGTCAGGGGCCGACGTTTGGTTACAGCCCGCTGGGGCCACCCTGGACGCTGTCCTATGAAGTCATGTTCTACGCCGTTTTTGCCCTTTCCATGCGTCTCAGTTATCGCTACCGCAGCTGTCTCTGCGCACTGATTTTTATGGCTACCATGGTGGGATTTCAGCTCTTTTATAACGGCAGCTTCAGCTTCTCCTCACAGGTGTCGCCTGAAATGGTCGTCTCGCACTGGTGGCAGGGCTGGATTAAAATTGCCAGCAACACGGTTGTTTTTGAATTCATTGCGGGTATGTTTCTGGCAGAACTGATGGTGAATAACAAAATCAGTGACTCCCGCGTTATCCGGACAGTGGCGTGGGGTGCTCTCGCTTTAGCCATTACTTTTGTCACCATCACCGGGCCGCAGGTTTTCGGCATGAGCGGCGGCTTCTGGCCGGCGCTGGTAATTATGGCTTCGGTCATTGCGCTGAGCTGCCATATAAAAACCGTAAACATTCGCGCGCTGTCATTTCTGGGTGATATTTCTTACTCACTGTACCTGGTTCATTACCCGGTGATGCTTTTTATCAAAAACGCTTTACCTTCATCGGCGATGCAAAACGGTAACCCGGCAGTATTTATACTGTCAGTCGTCATAAGCACGGGAATAGCGTCAGTGGTGTTCAGGCTGGTTGAAATACCCTCGGTACAGTTAGGGAAAAAAATCACCAGGAGCCTCTTGCTAAAAAGAGCCTCCGAAAGCAGCCAGTCTTAAAGGGAAAAGTCATTTGAGCCGGAATCTTTAAAGCATCAGATATATGTATTGATGAAACCAGACTTCGCTTATTTCACGCCAGTATTTATGAAGTTTTTTCCTGAACGGGGTTCAAAATGATTCATGAAAAAAAGCACGTATTGTGGACCGTCAGCCTGATGAGTTTAAATTTACTTTCATTTTCATCAGTGGCAGCCAGTGTCTGTGACTCGGTTGCCGATGACGATTCACAGACCGTCACCAGTCAGGAAACCGAAGAATGTACGGTTTCGCCGTCACTGGGTTTTTTCTCGGTGGCTCAGGGAGCTTCTGTTGATGTTACCCGTGAGGGCGTGGGTGGCGTCGCGGTCTATATTCCGGACAACAATCTGGAAGTGTTTGGTAATGGTGGCACCATCACTTCTGCTTACACGGGTATACGCATAGCCAGTAACGGGCCTGGGGTGTCAAACGAAACTCACATTGATGACTTTATTAATGACGGACTTATATCCGTGACCGGAGGGACAGGTATTGCCGCCGTTTATAACGTTTCAGGGTTTATTGGGGATTTTACAAACAGCGGCACACTGCAGAATGATTCCCTGATCACCAATATGGCCCTCAACAGCGATCTGACCGGAAACGACAATTACACCACCGCCCTTTATAACCTTTCATCAATTGACGCGGTTTTTAATAACGGGAAAATCAAAGCTGCGACAGGTATTACTAACCTTACAACGAGTGGAATAACCAACCGGATAGGTAAAATTGACAATACGGGCACCATTACGGGCTCCGTCGGCAATGGTATTCTCAACGAAGGAACGATTGGCAGTATCCTCAATGAGTCTGGTGGAATCATTCAGGGGGCAGACACGGGTATAAGCAATGCCGGTAACATCTCTCAGATTGTAAACAGCGGCACAATCAGAGGGGGAAACTGGTCTGTATACAATTCAGGCAACATTAGCGGCGGTATTCACAACTCAGGATTGCTTGATGGCTCTGTTTACCTTGGCAACTCAGCTATTTATATCAGTGGGACCAGAGCGGTTATTAACGGCGCATTAACCGGTCAGGCGGGCTCTGCAGTGTTCGTGGGGGATGGAAACTCGTCCGCAGCGTTCACCGCCACGAATAACGCAAGCGTGGACAAGATTACCGTCACGTCCGGCAGTTCACTGACGCTCTCACCATCTGCCCGCTGGTCCGCCGCTAACGGCACGGTAAATAACGGCACCCTGACCCTGGAAAGCGGCAGTATCCTTGACGGTGCCCTGTCACAGAACGGCACACTGCTCTTCAGTACGGAAAAAAACGCCTCCTCAGTCATTAATGCCAGCCTGACCAACCGCGGAAGCCTCGTGCTGAATCCCACCCCGGCCAGCGCGGGCAACACCCTGACGGTTAACGGTGACTACACCGGACTGCCCGGCAGCTCGGTATCGCTCGGCAGCGTGCTGGGCGGCGATGACTCCCTGACTGACCGCCTCGTGGTGACCGGCAACACAAGCGGCGCCAGCACCCTCTTCGTGACCAATGAGAACGGCGGCGGCGCGCAGACGCTGGACGGCATCCAGCTCATCAGCGTGGGCGGGCGCTCTGACGCCGTGTTCTCGCTGGGTAACCGCGTGGTGGCCGGTGCCTACGACTACAGGCTGCGCAAAGGAAACGTTTCGGGTACCGACACGGCGGGCTGGTACCTGACCAGCACTGCCTTCGCATCAGTCCCTGACCCCACACCTTCTCCCGGGCCTTCACCTGAGCCAGTCCGCATGTATCGCCCCGAGGCGTCGGCCTACACGGCTAACCTTCAGGCGGCGAATACCCTGTTTGACCTGTCAATGCGGGACCGCAGCGGGGAAACGCGCTACAGCGACCCGGTAACGGGGGAGGCCCGTACGACCAGCCTGTGGATGCGTAATCTGGGCAGCCACGGGCGCGCGTCCATGGCGGACGGCCAGAACCGCACTCAGACTAACCGCTACGTACTGCAACTGGGCGGGGATATTATTCAGGGCTCCACAAACGGCACGGACGCGCTTCACGCCGGCCTTATGGGCGGCTACGGCCGGGCGGACAGCGGCTCACACAACGGCCTGACCGGCCGGGACGCAAAGGGCAGCGTGAGCGGATACAGTGCAGGGGTGTACGGCACGTGGTACCAGAACGCAGAGGCCAAAACCGGCGCATGGGCCGAGACGTGGGCGCAGTACAACTGGTTCCGCAACGAGGTCTCAGGGGATATGCTGCCTGTGGAGCGCTACAACAGTCAGGGAATAAAGGCGTCGCTGGAGGGCGGCTATGCCTGGCTGGCGGGACGCTGGCAGAGCCGCAGCGGAACGGAGAACCGCCTGTTCCTTGAACCGCACGCGCAGGCCGTCTGGTCCGGCATCCGGGCGGATGACCACACCGAGGCGGGCGGCACCCGCGTGCAGGGGACGGGAAACGACGGGGTCACCACCCGCCTGGGACTCAGAACCTACCTGAACGGGAAAAGCCGGCTGGACCAGCAGACCGTGCGCGAGTTCCAGCCGTTCGTGGAGGTGAACTGGCTGCACAACACACAGGTGTACGGCGTGCGCATGAATGAAGAAACGGATGATGTGCGGGGGAGCCGGAACGTGGCCGAGCTGAAAACGGGTGTAGAGGGGCGTCTGTCGAGGAGCCTGTCGGGCGCCCTGGTGTTCACGCAGCAGGCCGGAGGCGGTGGCTACCGCGACAGTCAGGGCTCGCTGCAGGTAAGCTACCGGTTCTGAGATATCATCCCGTCGCGGGCGGCAGGTCAGCTTTCCACGGCAGCAGGTCGCGCAGCCTGTTTACCGGCCAGTCCTGGATATGACCCGGCACATAGCGCAACCACGCCTCCGGCTCCACTCCGTTCAGCCTGCAGGCCCCGATAAGTGAGTACAGGACGGCTGCATGCTCCCCACCCGCGTCTGAACCGGCGAACAGCCAGTTTTTCCTGCCCAGGGCAACGCCACGCAGCGCGTTCTCAGCGATATTGTTGTCGATTTCCGCCCAGCCATTGCTGCAGTACAGGTTCAGCGCGTCCCACTGCTTAAGCAGGTACGCGAACGCCTTCGCCGTATCTGAGTGGCGCGACAGCACCTTCATCTGCCCCTGCACCCAGTCATACAGCGACTGCATCAGTGGGACGGTCTGTTCTTTTCGTACCGCCAGCCGTTCGTCTGCCGGGCTGCCGCGTATCTCTGCCTCGATGGCATACAACTCACCGATGCGCTTCAGCGCTTCAGTGGTAATGTCTGTTGGTGTCCGGACGTGAACGTCGTGGATTTTTCGCCGCGCGTGTGCCATGCAGGCCGCTTCCCTTATGCGTCCTTCTTCGTACAGCGCGTTGTAGCCACCGTACGCGTCCGCCTGCAGGACACCGCTGTACCCGGCAAGGTGCTGTTGTGGATGAACGCCATTCCGGTCCGGCGAGTACGCGAACCACACCGCCGGTGGAAGCTGTGACCCCGCGTTGCGGTCATCCCGCACGTAGACCCACAGCCGGGCCGTGCGGGTTTTACCGCTGCCCGGCTCCTGCACCGGCACCGGGATATCGTCGGTATGCACTTTGCCCGGCATCAGCACGTACTGGCGCAGCAGGTCGTACAGTGGCTCCAGCAGTTCGCTGACCGCGCCGGACCAGCGCCCCAGCGTGGCCCGGCTCAGCTCCACACCCTGACGGCGGTATATCTCCGACTGACGGTAGTGCGGCGTGTGCTCGCCGAACTTCGCCGTGACGATGCGCGCCAGCAGGCCGGGGCCTGCATAACTGCGCTCAATGGGTTTTGACGGCATGGCTGTCTGAACGATGTGGTCACAGCTGCAGCAGGCCAGTTTTGGACGCTGCGTTTCGATAACCTTAAAGGCGCTGCTGATAAGCTCCAGCTGCTCCGATACGTCGCAGCCCAGCGCGCTGAGCTCTCCACCACACGCCGGGCAGGCGGTTTCTGTCGGCGGCAGCGTGCGGGTTTCGCGGGGAAGCGCGGCAGGAAGCGGTTTACGGGCAGAAGACTGGCGAAGCGGCTGCGGGAGCACCGGGTCATGTTGCTCACCCAGTACTTCCGCCATCTCCTCCTGCAGGGCACCGATGCGCTCCTCTGCCTCGCGCACCTGACGGGCCGTTTTCTCACGCAGCTTTTCGGAGCTTTTGCCGAACTGCATACGCTGCAGCTTAGCAACCAGCGCCTTCAGCCGGTATATTTCGCTGGCGTACGCCGCCACCCGCTGTGAGAGCAGGCGGTTATACTCCACCATTTTGCGGAGGGTGGTCTGCTGCTCCTGCAGCAGTGCCCTGAGCCGGGCGTTTTCATCAGGGTATGAGAAGTCCATAACCCCACTTTACAGCAGGTTATATGCGTATTCCAGGGCGTTCCGTCCGCTGCGGATGTTTCCAGTTAATGCCTTCCAGCAGCATCGACAGCTGCGCCGGCGTCAGGTCGACTTTACCGTCGCGGGTCACCGGCCACACGAAGCGTCCCCGCTCCAGCCGTTTGGTGAACAGGCACAGGCCATCCCGTTGCGCCCACAGTATCTTTATCATGTCGCCGCGACGCCCCCGGAAGATGAACAGATGCCCGCTGAAGGGGTCATCCCATAACGTGTTCTGCACCCTGGAAGCAAGGCCATTGAAGCCGTTGCGCATGTCCCTCACGCCGGCGACCAGCCAGATGCGGGAGCCCGCAGGGAGTGATATCACCGGCATCCTCCCTGCATTTCACGGATAAGCATCCTGAGCAGCTCTGGCGTCAGCTTTCCACTGATACGAAGCGTCCCGACGGGCAGAACCAGCTCACAGCAGGTAGCTCCGTCGCTCAGAGCGGAGGGAAGATGAGTCGGCTCGGGGCCGGATTCAGCAGCGAGCATCACGGGCAGCATGAGTGGAGCGTCTGTCCGTGCAGCCAGCAGCCCCTGCTGATAAAGGCGCCGCCAGTTGAACAGCAGATTATCATTAATGTTATTTTCGCGGGCAAGCTGAGCCACGCTGACGCCGGGCTGCATCGACTGCTCCACCAGAGCGATTTTGAAGTCGCGGGAGAAGTTGGGGCGTCGTGGTCGCTTGCGGGCGACAGGGATTTTGCAGGGGACCGGGGCACGGGGTGGAACGGGGGATTTTCGGGATGCCTGTCGGTAAAGGCGTTTATCCAGATTTTTTGCGTTGATTCGTGGTGGCAAAGGCCAGGACAGACCTGCCTTCCTGAAGCGAACAAAGAGTTCGCAGGCCGTGGTTTTGGGGATGCCTAACCGGCGTCCAGCCTCAATACACGGCAGTTTTTCTTCAAAGTGGAGGCGAAGTACCTCAAGAAGCCATGTCCGGTGTTTCACACGATAGTGTCCATTAAAAATGATGGACACTATTTCCCCGGAACCGGAGTCTGCTGCACAGACGGTCTAATTGAGACGCTTACGACTGCATTTCCGTTTTCAGATAGAGGGGAGCAGAAGATTGCGGTTGTATTGCACAGCCTGTCAAAAGAACAGCTGCAGCCAGAGTTAAGCTGGTTAATAGTTTCATTTTATTCCTGTTTCTATGCGGGACCTGTTCACTATATCGGCTGAATTATGCGTGGCTTGATACCATTTATAACGAGGATTTTGATAGAAGCAGGCAAGCAGTGCGCAGCCGGCCCCTGAATGCCGCATGAGCGGCATGGAAGCGTCAGAAACCATTCAGGACGGCACTGATGCCATCGGGCGCAGTGAGCCCGGCGGAGCCGGTAACAGCGCCCATACCACAGAATAAACTGGCACTGAGATCCGGCATTTCAGGACGTCATCAGCCCTGAGAGAACCCAGTCGCCGCAATCCCGGTGCCTCTCCACAACCTCCTGGTCAGGATAGATTTCCAGCGTCTCGATCGCACCCAGCATGACCGTTTCCATCTCCGGCGACCATGCCTGCGTTCTGGCCAGTTCTCCGCGGATAAAGCCGGCAATCCGTAGCCGCGTGGTTTCAAGACCATCGCCGGCCATGGCCACGGCGCCGATCATGGTGTAAACCCTCTCCAGCTCCCCGTGCTGCTGTTGAGCCATCTGCATCGCATTAACCTCTCAGACGTAGCCGGACGGGCGAGCAGTGCGCAGCCAGTCCTGTGAATGCCGCGTGAGCGGCATGGAGGCGCCAGAAACCGTTCAGGACGGCTCAGATGCCAGCTGGCGCCGTTAGCCCGGCACAGCCGGTTACAGGGCCGATGGTGGCGAAAGCCCAACCCCGCCCTGACTGACGCCGTTTAAGCAGCGGCCTGTCAGCAGCTTATCAGTCGGACGGTCGGAGACGAAAGAAAGAAACCGCGGGCCTCTGGTTACAAAGCGGTTCAGACTCTGTAGTTACAGCATCCATTTATCAGCCACTGCAGTTCCGGCCCTCCGGGCCGGGCGGCCGGGGCTGGTCAGTGGGGGCAACCGGGCTTCAGGTACGGCTCGGGTCCGGCCTGAGAGGGGCTGGATGGTTCAGGACTGGATGATTACAGTGAATTTTTTGTCTGTTGTAACTAACTACTCGGGAGGGGGCCCGCGTGAGCGGGAGGTGCTTCAGATTCTGAGCGGCGCGGACGTTTACGGTCGCTGCAAGTGAAGGCCTTATTTATCCCCGCAGAATGCCGGCATGAACACCTTATTTATCTTTTCTGATTAATTCTTTCTGACGTAAGTCAGGAATGTTTTGCGGGTAATTTCAGATCTGTTTGCAGGTAAGTCACGCTTTACGATTGCGGATAACTGTGGATAAAAAATTCCGCGACCGGAGAGCGGCGCGAATGTGGGATATTTTGCGGGAAAAAGGATGCCGCTACGGGCCGGAAATACGCGATTTTATCTGCGGCACAAACGCCTTTACCGCCAGTCAAGGCGGTAAAATTCGCAGGTGTTCGTCAGTGGACGACGTCGGGCGGGGCGGGCTCGTAGCCGAGACCGAGCTCCAGCTGGTTCAGGTTCTGCCACACCAGGCGGTCAAAGGCGTCCGCGTCGGTGTTCATCAGCTCGTGGTTCGGCAGCGTCCGGATAAGCCAGCTGGCCATCGCCGTACGGCGCTCGTCGAGCGGAAGTTTGCCCAGCTTTTTGCGGCGCTTCTCTTTCACGGCCTTTTCACGCCGCTTCAGCAGCGTGGCCATGCGCATGTTCTCATACCAGCGCTGGCGGGCAGCGCGCACCGATTCATGCGTACCCGGCTCGATAATGCCCTCCGCTTCAGCTACAAGGCGCTCGTTACGCTGGAAATACAGCTTATCCATGTTGACGCCGCACAGCTGCCAGAAACGATCGGTGAGCACGATATGACGCGGCATCCAGAATTTCTCAACCGGATCCCACTCAAGCGAAGGCATCTCCAGCAGCCCGTATCGCGCCAGCTCCGGAAAAAGGCGCGACAGCCGGCACGGCTCGACCCGGGTGCCGGGTATGACGTCGCCGTTCTCATCTTTCGGGCTGAGCTCTTCTGCGAGACTGCCAACGTTAACGGTGACTACCCAGGTGGCTATATCAGCGCGCTGTATCAGCAATGGAATGATCGCGTCAATCAGCGCGCGGCGCTCCGGCCGGAAGTCGCGCTCGCGGCCGGCCGCGTGGCGCAGCCTGACGAAATACGGATTGCGTGAGATCCGCTGGCGCAGGCGCAGCTGGCCGGTGGCCTGGTCTTTCACGACGAGCCGGCGCATGGCGTGGCCGAACTCGCCCGGCAGCGGGCGATAGTTCTGCGGCGCGAACCAGACAGGCTCAGGACATTTGCAGGTGACGGCGTGATCGCCGCGATGGCGCCCGTCAGGTCTGGAGGTCGGGTCGTTTAACCCGATTAAAATCTGGTCATTCACCCTGTCCTGAACTTATGGCGGACAGGGGTTGTCTTATGAACTGCATGCGTTATAATCCTTCACAGGCCAGCGCCTGCTTTTGGACCCCCTGATTTCTGACTCTTCCGCCAAGTTGAATCCAGATTTCGGGGGGTTTTTGCATTCAGAGCCCGGTAAATCCCGCGCTCCGTACCCTGGACGTTTTAACGGATACGTCCCATCCGGTTCAATTCTGCCCGCGCCGCGCATGTCCGGCCACAGGTTTTCGCACATCCCCGTCGTCAACCACCACAGTATTCGACAGGGATCTAAAAAGGATCGCCGCCCGGCGAATTCTGAAAAGAATACCCATCTCAACCGGTTAAATCCAGCACAGATTGCACATAGCACGAATCGTATGGATAAAAAAAGTTCACCGATAAATTTTACCGTGACCGTCATCACAACTGCGGTTGTGGCTTAACGCAGTTCTGCGCCTGGCGGGACGCTGAAACGACAGAGAGCACGGGGGACGGGTAATTTTTCATTATTCAGCGGAACGATCGCGGACGATCGCCATTGATGCGACGGGCAGGGCGTTCAGGCTGAGGCGTACCGCAGCGGCGCGAGGAACGAACAGCCTGAACGACGTGGCTGTCAGGGGGTAAAGGTTCTGGCGGGATGGCCGATACCCCCTCACGCGCCGGCAGTGAAACCATTCTGATAATGCCCTCGCTGCTGGTTGCCCGGTTCTGCACCGGGCTTTTTTAGTTTCCGCCTGCGCGGAGGATGGCCTGCTGCAGGACGTCTTCACTGACGACGCCCGGGATGACGGTGGTGTTGTCTGCCGTGGCATTCTCAGCCGGCATGACGATAATGCCCGGCGTGCCCGTCAGTCCCAGCATCTCCGCCAGCGCGTCGTTGTTTTCGATGAGCCTGTCGGAGGCAGCACTGCCATCACCGGAAGCCGTACCTGCGCCGGCGGCCGTAGCCACCTTTTCAATATCCTCTGCCGTGAGTTTCCCCTCGTTGTGCCCGGTCCGGTAAATCCCGTTGTGGAAGGCCATGTAGGCCTCCGCGCCCTGCCTGCGGTAAATACCCAGCCCGCGGTGCGAGGCCAGCGTCGATTCCGGATAGCGTGCGGCAAAGATGGTCCAGTCGCGGAAGGCAAAGCGTACGCCGGCGTTGGCGGCTATCACCTTTTCCATCACCGGCGCCATCATGCTGCAGGCGATGCATTCGTAGTCAAAGAACTCCGTAACGATGACCTTCGAATCCGCCGGCCCCTTAACCGGTACGCCGTCGAGCTGCATCAGCAGCCGGTGAGCTTTAAGCGCAGACTGCACGTAAGCCTGCTGCAGCATCGCCTGCTGGCGCGCCTGCAGCTTTTTGCTCACCTCAATGAGCACGTCGGGATGCGCCACCAGGTAGTCAGCGGCAATTTCACCAATGCGGGCCTGCTGCGCGGGGGTAAAGTCTGCAGCCTCAGCCGCACTCGATGGTGCTGAGGGCAAAGCGGTGCTCATGGCCAGCGCAATGGCGGCCAGTTTCAGGATCTGTTTCATGATTTCTCTCGCATGCCTGCGCGGAGCAGGCGGAAGGTGAGGCGGCCGCACAGGGCGGGCCGCAGTAATTAACGTTCTTTTTGTATGTTCCGGGACGGTTCGTGAGAAAGTTCGGGCGGCAGGCGCTCGGGCCCCTCGTGCTGAGCCGGCATGCTGATCCCCGCCGCAATCTCTTTGTACGTCCGCGAACCTGCGGCAAGCTCTGTTGCCAGTTCTGATTCTCCTTTTCCTGAAGGCACCGGCTGCTCCCGGCTCTCCTCCGGCATCCTGACCTCCGGATAAGCCTGCCGGCTGCCTTCCAGAACCCGGCCGGCCAGGTCCGTTTCGTCCACGGCAGGCTTCGCGACAGGCTCCACAGGCTGCTCAATGTCAGCCGCCTCCTGTGGAACTGCACGGCTGAGGTCTGCGGCGAGCTTTTCCTCTGCCGCCACGTCTGCCCGCCCGTCTCTGACGCTGAACTGCACCTCCGGCGCGTCCGGCACATCAGGCTGATGCGCGTCCTGCCTGACGAGGTCTCTGATGGTCTCGTCGCCAATGCCGGTGGGTGCCGCCGGCGTGACCGGTTCATCCGGAACAGGCGGCGGGCTCTGCAGGCTTCTGACCGCCTCTTCCACCGCCGCCCCGGCGAGCGGCTCCAGGCCGCCGGAAACCTTCAGCAGCTGCGGAGACGGAGCGGCGTCCCCGGTCTTCAGCAGAATGCCGGACGTCGGGTATTTTCGCGCCGCGCTGAGCGCCTCTTCCAGCGTGGCCACCACAAGTGTTTCTCCGTTCCGGCTTTTCTGTACAAGTGCAGCCTGCGCGCCAGCGGTGACGATACGCCGCTCGGCCCCCCGATCGACGTCACCGCTTCCGGGGCGCAGCGGAACCATTGTCAGGCCCGCCGGTTTACCGTTACCGTCAAACACCGGCAGGGCCAGGTGGGGTTCAGGGAACTTTCGCGTCGGCGGGATGATACGTGCCGTCACGGGGCTGCCGCTGAGGCCGTTTGACCGCAGGTACGCACGGCCAATTGCGGTTTTCGACGCGGCCTGCCCCATCGCCCAGATCCGCCGGGCCTGATCCCGCTCAGGCTCCGGCATAAGCGCGTCATGCGCCGTCGCCGGTCCGTTTTTCCGGACGCCGAGCGTCTCCATCCAGCCGGCTCTGTCATCTGTAACAATCTGGACATGGTCCTTCGCGCGTGAGACGTTGATATAAAACGCCCGCGCGCCGCTCATCCGCTTACGGGCACCTTCCACGCCTTCCAGCGCCAGCGAGTACCGGGCACTGGCACCCTGCGCACCATAGCCGGTGACCGCCCAGCTGTAATCCACGTGCCGGTCTGCCAGCGTTGTCGCCGGGTCGATGACCTTCACCCCGCTGCCGTTACGCAGAACAATCTCACCGTTTTCGCGCAGTTCATCGACGCGGTATTGCTCGTGCGCAGCGTGACCGGCCTGCTTCTGGGTTTTACTCAGGCGGACGCTGTCACCGGTGCGCAGCTCAATTTCACGGTGTTCAAAAACCTCGATTTCCATTGCGTTAAGCTCCTGCGGCGACCAGTAGTGCGTGCGCCCCGCTTCATCCCGCAGGGTGACGTTGCCATTTTCGTGGTCCACGCCGGTAACGTGCAGATACCGCTGGTTTGCCATAACCACCTGACCGGTTTCCCAGTCCTTTATGCGGTTAAAATCGTGCCGCCCGCCATTAATCCGGTCCAGGACAGAGACGGTCCGGGCTTCCCCGCCCAGCTCTTTCGCCACCACCATCGCATTATGGATGCCCTCGTTGATGGCTCTGCGGTCTTCATGCAACTGCACCATGATCACGGTCTGCTCACGCGCCTCATCGGTGCGGCTCATAAAGTCAGCCACAATGCTGGACACCGGGTCTGCTGACTGAACAATTGACCCGCCAGGTACCACCGTACCTGCCCGGCGGGGTACGACGTCTGGCGCGACACTTTCAATCTTTCTCAGCGCCGCTGCGGAATCATTACCGATGATGCTGTAAACCGCAGATTTCAGCGCCGTATCACGCTGGCGTACGATTTCCTTCATCACCGCGACGTCGATCGGGCTCCGCTCCTGCATCAGCTGGAACGGCGCGCCGCTCTCAGGCGACTGCAGCTGCGCAATGTCCCCCACCGCCACGGCACGGCCGTTGCCGGCAGCGATTGCGCGGTACGCCGCCGCGGTGTCCTGGTTACCGATCATGGAAGACTCATCGATAAGAAACAGCATATTGTCGTAGCGGACGTCCTCACCGGCGGCGCTGCGCGTCTGCCAGTCCAGTACAAACGACTTAAGCGTCTGTGCATCAATGCCCGTCCCCGCCATCTCTTTTACCGCCCGGTGAGTCGGCCCCAGCCCGACGATAACCGGACGCACGTCAGCCGGCAGGGTATCAATAGCCGCCTTTACCGCATTAAACTGGGTGGTTTTACCGACGCCCGCATACCCCTGCACGGCCGTAAAGCGGTCCGGACTCTTCAGAATAAGCGAGGTGGCCTCTTTCTGCCCCTGCGTCAGGCCTGACAGGAGAGCCGGATCGACCTGTGCCATCAGCGGAACCTGTGTGTTTTTACCCCGATCGATTTCACCGAGGATGGCTTTTTCCATCTCCCATGTGGACCGCGCAACGAAGTGGGGCCCGCCGCTGGTCTGTACCCCGATGAGATCACCTTCCTTGACCTGCCGGGTAATTTCATTTTCGATGAGCTTCAGGTCACCACAGAACGTCAGCGCCTCATCAAGCAGTTTTGTCCGGGAGAAAGCGACCTCCCGCATCTGCGCGACGCCGCGCGTAACGGCTTTCTGCGCGTCAGAGAGCAGCTGCGTACTGAGCGTGTCTATGGCCTCACTGGCGTCTTCCTTCCCGCTGGCCTGACGGACCAGAGACAGCGGGGAGCGTGTTGAGCGCAGGCGGCCGAGCTTCTCTTCCGCCCGGCTCAGGGCTTCGCCGGTAAATATTTCGGCCTCATGGCCAGACTGCGCCAGCGCGTTAATCATGTTGACCGACAGATCCTGAGCCCCGAGGCTGGCCAGCACGGTACCGTGCTCGTTGTCCCGGCTTCCGGGGGCACTGACGTAGCCGTATGTAACGTAAAGCGGATTTGCCGGGTCGATACGCAGCGGCTTTTTCTGCCCCTCCCGCTGCACGACAAGTGCGCCATTCTCAACGGACGTGACGGTGAGGCGATCACGTGCCTTCAGCCCGGCGTTTTTGTCGCCGGCAAGCGCAAACAGCCGCTCCCCCGCAGCAACCTCCAGCTGAGACTGTGTAAACAGGCGCCAGTCACCGGAAAGTGCGCTGAGCTTTACACGGGACAGTACACCATCCCCGTCAATCAGGGAGAGCATGCGGGTTTCATCATGTACGCGGTCAATGACGTAGTGACGCGTTTCATTTCTCTCCGACCTGTCTTCCAGCACCATACCGGCGCGGTAGGTCTGAGGGAGGCGACGCTCTTTTGCTGTCATATACACCGGCGTGCGCGCCACAATGCTGACCGGCGCCTCCCCCAGTCGTCCGGCATCTTTCAGCGCATTCCGGATGACACCGGTCAGCTGGGCCTGCTCACGCGGACCGGCCACAACCGCCGTCACGGGGCCGTCTGCGGGGTCCATTCCGGCAAAACGCTCTGCGAGTGCACGATAGCGCTCGCGCTTGTCCTGAATGCTGGTCACGCGGACCTCAATACCGTCAGACGGTGCGTTCAGGCTCTGACGTTCTACCCCCGCTGCGGTCAGTACGGACAGTGCGTTCGCGTTTGACTGCCGTCCGGCACTGTCCAGAAACAGCAGCTGCGCGTTCTGCAGCTGAGCCTCTCCGGTCAGCACCAGCATTTCCTTCAGGCTGAGCTTTTCCGCACTTTCCACGATGACCGTACTCTGGGGAGCAAGGCTGAAGGTGCCATCAAGCATACGGCTGCGGTGGAGAAGCCGGTCTTTGAGCGCCGGTGATTTGGCAAAGCTGAGTGCGCGCTCGGCTGAACTGGTCAGTACACTGACCTCACGCCCCTGTTCACGTGACATTGTCACCAGTTCTTCTGTTACCGCACGCAGACGGCCGACTGAGGCCGGTGCGCTGATGATAACGGCGGGCGCCCGGGCCACGTGCTCAAGGTGCCCGGGAACCGGACTGCCGGTGAGGCTGAAACTGACCACCCAGTTCTCTTTCAGAATATCCGCCGCCAGCGACTGCACCGACAGCTCATCCAGCAGGTGAATGTGCGAGGTAAATACGCCCTTATCACCGTCGAGAGGCACTAGCAGGTTGTCATGAATCGCCTGATCCAGCGCCCTGCGCAGGTCCGGAATGCTGTTCTGCAGTTCACCGGCGTTGTGTGCGGTCAGCAGGATGTCCCCATAGGTAAACCGCGTTTTGTTGTCGCTCAGCACGGAAATGGCGGTGCGGACCGCCTCCATCGCCTGCACTGGCGCGTCCTGCACCTCACCGGCATCAGGCCGGGATTTTTCACGCTCGCGGGCTTCATTCATGACGCCCTGAAGATCAAAACCGACGTCGTCCATCTGCCGCTGCCAGCGATCACGCAGACGGGCCCGTCCGTCTGCGGTTTCCGGCTTATCGATCGGTTCTTCCTGCTCCCGGACTGCAGATTTTAACGTCGCCTCAGTGCCTGCTTCAGGGACTCTGTCAGACGCATTCACAGCCAGCTCTGGTGAGGCGGGCGGTTCCTGACGGGTGCGTAACGGTACCGTTTCGTCTGCGCCATACTGACTGATATCCTGCTTGCGCTGGCGCGTATCCAGCGCTGCCACGTCGCGGCTTTTCAGCGAAGCGTCTTCGCCTGCGCGCGCATGAATTTCACGATGGCGCGATGAGAATTCGTCCAGCACCTCCCCGGTAAAGCCCTTTATTTCCCACAGGTCGTGCCGGCCGCCGGTGGGCAACGTTTCATACCCAATCTCCTCCGCCTTACCTTTCAGCAGGTTGCGGTAAATTTTGCCGTACGTTATCTGGTTGCGGTACACCGTTTCGATGAAGCCGGCGCCGTGGATCGCATCGGTAGCCAGCGCTTTCCACTTCCCGTCCAGCTCCGTCACGTTGGCCACCACTGCGTGAGTATGGATCTGCGGGTCGAGGTTACGCGAAGTGTCGTGCGTGAACAGCGCAGCGACCATTTTGCCGGTTGGCGTGATGCGCGTGACGCCGTCCTTCGTGTCGCGCGAGCTCACCATCTGTTCCATGATGGCCAGCGTTTCTTTCACCGCATCGTGGTGCGCCTCCAGCAGGCGTTTATCGCCGCCGGCGAGGATCAGCATTGAGACGCTCTTGGGTGCCGAGAAGGTAAAGTCATGACCGGGGCGGTGCACGTGTGCACCCTGAACGTCCTTACCCAGTACCACACCGTTGGGGAGGCTGCCGTGCAGAATTCCGGTGAACGTATCGAGATCGACCGGGCCTTCCAGCCCCAGCTCGCGCGCGCCCTCTCCCAGCCACTGGGTGGGCATGTCGTCCAGAAAGTAATAGTTATCCTTGCTGCTGTAGTAGCCGGCAGCGTCGGCGGCAGAGGCCACCGGAGCAACGGTCATCATCGTTCATATCCTCCCGGGTCCAGGCTGTCACTCATCTCCTGGTACGCCGCGTAGTCGTCGCGGTGTTGCAGGATGTTTTTTTCGTCGTCGGCCATACGCTCGTTGGCGTCGCCGTGCTGTACGGCGCGCTCCTCCTCACGCTGCTGTTCGGTCTTATGCGGGCTGATGTGCCGCACGGTCAGCCGGCCCCCGTCGTCTTTCTCCATCTGCATGTGCAGTTCGGGGGCTTCACCCGCGGGGGCTTCGCTGTCGGTTTCTGCATTACCTGATGTGCTGTTCTGGAGCCTTCTCATCCTCTCCAGTGGAGAAAGCGGCGAACCCGCCTCTTTCCTGGCCGGTGCCGGCGTGGAAACAACCCTGATGGTTTCCGACGGTGCTGTGGCGGTATCGGCCTCCGGGACAATGGCAGGTGTGGATGATTCAGCCGGAACCGTAGTGACGCGCGGAACTACTTCACGGCGCGGGAACGGTCGCACGTTAGAAGACCCTGACGATGCGCTTATGTCGGGGGCAGGCGTAGCGGGAACAGCAGGCTGGCCCGGTGCGACAGACGGTCTCGCCTCCTGCACGGCGGCCGCCTCCGGTTTCGTCGCGGGGGCGTCAGCTTTTACCGGCGCGGCGGACGGTGAGACAGCCGCAGGTTTAACCGGTGCGGGCGCGGAAGCGCGGTCATCCCCTTCCAGCAATTCATCTCCGGTCGGGAACGAAATGTCCGCCGCCCGCGCGCTGCGCTCGTTGCTTTCGATGATGCGCTCGAGTTCGGGACTCAGCCGGTCGCGGAAGTCGCGCTCCATCAGCGCAGGGTGATACTTCTTCTGTTTGCGGTACTTCAGGCTCAGTTTCACCACCGGGTATTCGCCCGGCAGGCGCACGTAAAAGCGCAGGTTGGGCATCTTCATGATCTGGTCGTAGTCCACGATGGGCTCGTTGACCTTGTCCCTGCTGATGGAGATACCGTCCCGCACCTGGTCGAGGCCATAGCTGTTCTGCTCGCGCGCCTCGCGCCGGCGCTGATGGCCCAGCTCCTCTTCCACCATTTTGGCCACCTCGGCGCTCGGCGAGCGGCCGTAGGCGCGGGTGTTGAGCAGGTCCAGGATGGCTTTGGCCATCTCGCGGCCGTAGATGTGCACCAGCTGCGGGATGTTCTGGATCCCCAGCACGAAGCAGCCGCCGAACTTGCGCGCTTCGGCCAGCGTTTCACTGAACTCCGGTATCTTCTGCAGGCTGGCAATCTCATCGCCGACGAACCACACGCGCCGGTCGCTGTTCTCCCCCATGCTCTGCAGCAGCAGGGTGGCCAGCGACAGCCACATCGATATCAGCGGGCGCACCGCCTTGCGGTGGCGGGCTGTGGTGGAGATAAACAGCCAGCTGCTGTCGTACTGCGCGTCGGTCATCCACTCTCGGATGCTGAACTCCGGTTTGCCCTCTTTATCCAGACCCTGCAGGTAGCGCAGCGACTTGGCGTAGTTGGTCAGCACCGAGCGGATGGAGATGGCGGTTTTCTCGATTTTTTCCTCGACCAGGTTGGCCGACGGGGTGTTTCTGAGAAACTCGCGCAGGCTTTTCAGGTCGATCGAGAGGCAGGTCTTCAGGAACGTCTCGATGCTGCGATCGGGGCGTGAGGCAAACTGCATGGCCGTGTCGCTGAAGATGGTGCGCGACGAAGACACCCAGAACGGGTCGGAGTCGCCCTCCACCGGCATCAGCGCCGCCGTCATGTTCTCGTAGTCCACCACGTCGCGCGCCTCGCGCCACAGCACCCAGTTTTTACAGCGGCTGTCGTGCGCGTTCAGGATTTTGTCCAGCCGCTCGTCGTAGTGCGTCTCGATAAAGGTGCCGCCGGAGTCGTATATGATCGCGCGGTCGCCGCGCCGGCGGATATAGTCCAGCAGCCAGCGGATGAGCGTGGACTTGCCGACGCCGATGGTGCCGTGGATCAGAAAGTTCATGACCTCGGCGTTCTTCACCATGTTCAGGCCGCCAATCTGCAGATCGGACTTCTCGCCGGCCTTTTTCAGCAGCCGGTTCACCTCCTTCGGCTTATCGGTGAGCGTCATACCCGAGATAAACTCGTCCTCGCTCTCCTTTCTGCCAATGCGCCCCACGTACCAGTAGACCACGCACAGCAGAACGGCGAAGGCCGCGCCGCAGGCGGCGGCACAGACCCGCAGGCTCTGCAGGACGATGGCCCCCTGCTGCTGCATCCACGGGTCAGTCAGCAGCTGCGCCAGCGTCAGTTTCGCCGTACACAGCCGGGCACCGGTGCCACAGTGCCAGGTCACGTCCCAGGTCGCCGCCCCGGACGGATTTATCAGAGGCACAAAACCGCTGAACAGGCTGGCGCACCCGTACCAGAAGCCGTTGCGCAGCGCATCCTCCGGCGTGACCAGCCAGAACGCGGCGCCCGTAACCAGAAGGTAGAAAAGCAGTATCCAGCCGCTGATCCAGCCGTTGACCTGCGCAAACATGCGCAGGCGGTAGGCCGTCATCTGGCCACCCCGGGTGAGGTTTTTAGGGGTAAAACTCATGGAAGACTCCGGAAAGCGCGCAGGCGCAGCCCGCCCGGGGAAAGCGGGCAGGCTGTTGCAGGGAGAGAAAGTGGCTGAGGGGCCGTACGGGCCCCGGAGATTATTTCAGGGTGCGCAGTGCGGGCGTGCGGTTATGTCCCGTGCGGCGCATTAGCCAGTGACCAGCCATCAGGGGGAGACCGCAGGCAAGGAACAGCAGGTTCCAGCAGGCGAGCGTCAGGGCAGACAGCACACCGCCGGCCGTCAGCACCAGTAAAACCAGCAGCGCAGTGATAACGCCCGGCGGCATCATATTGCCCTGCATCGTGCGGGTGGCAAGGTCATACGCGTAGAGCTGGCTGTGGGTCATGAGGGTTCTGACGATGTCAGGCCCGAACTGCCACAGCACGAGGGCGCTCCAGGCAAAAAACAGGGTAGTCCAGACAATAAGGGTGCGTGCCGCACCGTTGAATGTGAGCATGGGGGTTTCCTTCAGGAAGTTAAGAACAGGGGTTAAATACAGCCGTTACAACGCTATTCCCGACGCGCGCGAAGCGCAGGAGTAATACGTCAGGGAAATCAGAGCCACGCTCCCGCCACCCCGTGCATCAGGGGGGAAAGCGTAAAAGGGGATCCCGTGAGGGAGGAGGACAGCACCCGTGGTGGTGGTGCTGTCCCGGTGTCCGCTGCCCGGGGGCACAGACGGGGGGCGGCAGGCGCCCCGTTGTCAGGAGAGTGTTCTCATTTCTCCTTAAGGCGCGTGCCGCCGGTTCTCACCGGTCGTTAAGTAATACCAGGTAATTCAGCGGCCTGCAAGCTTCAGAATGCGTTTTATGGCAGCCTGCAGCACGGCGGTCAGGACCAGCCCGCACGCCCCCATACTGATGATATAAAGCAACATCGCCGCCAGCATGAACAGGCAGAACTCTCCCGTTCCCGCCCCACCCGGCGCGGCATCGAGCAACCTGAGCCCGTCCACAAAACGCCAGGGGAGCCAGCTGTCCGTTACGTTCACGAGCAGCAGGGTGATGATGGCGGCTGTCAGCATCAGATTCAGGAAGCCGGGCAGTGAAGACGCCAGTCGTTCAATTTTTCTGCGCATGGCGCCTCCCGCATCTGTCAGCTGACTGAATTACATGATCCCGGCAACGGACTTCGCCAGCTGCGCTTCCAGCACCGGCTTCGCCTCTTCAAACTTCAGGTTGACCTTGTTCGCGTTTGACACCACGCGGGTCTGGTATTTCATGCGGTTGCCCTCTTCGCTGCTGGTCTGCAGCTTGATGCCGGAAGTGCCCTGACGCAGCGCCGCCACGTTGTCCGTGGTTACGGCAGTTTTGCTGCGTTCAGAAATCTGCAGATCAGTCACCATAGTGTAATTAATATCCTCTACCAGTGCGTCTGCAGCCATACCCGCGAGCCCGGCCGCCAGGCCGACGCCGAGGATAGCACCACCGGAAGAACTGTTGTAGGCGGTGATCCCGCTGCCCAGCGCCGCACCCATTACGCCCCCTTCGTAGCCGGAGGACAGGAAGCCCTGTGCCTGACGCAGATCCATCTTCTCGGCCTTCAGAACGTTGGCCTGAATCCAGTAGTACGCAGCGTCAGGATTTGACGTCACGGTATAGCCTTTTGCTCGCAGATCCTGCGCCAGCATCGGCTCCAGATCGCTCATGTCCTTGTCGGAGGTGTTGCGAACCTGCAGGTAAACAGTCTTCTGGCTGGACGGCTCAAGCCAGACGGTCTGACTCATCTGGGTTTTGACATCGAGGTTGCGTTTTTTGATGGCGGTGCTCATGGCACCACAGCCGGAAAGCATCAGGGAGGCAGCGGCAATCGCCGCCACGAAGGCGTTACGGTATTTCATAGACGTATCCTTGTTAAATGGAAAAAACGGGACAGGCGCGCCCCGGGGCACGCTGTTTTATACAGGGATTTGGAGAGAAACCCTTCCGTCAGAGTGCCGGAAGGGGTATCGGCAGGAGCCGCGCGAACTTAAATCTTTTGGCTATTTGCATTCAAGGGTTGGAATTCATCCATTCTTACCCTTGATTCTTAGTCGGACAAAAAGCTGCTTCTGGTTGGATTTTTCTGTTTTCACCACCCTGCGAAAATCTAACATTGGTTGGATTCTCAGACGCGCCCTCTCTCGCGTTAATCCAACTCTCCACCTTCTGCCTGCTTCAACAATGTCGGAATGTGCGGTCCATACTCGACCTTGCCTCGTCCTGCTCGAATACCACTGCCAACCTTGCGGGCTTCTTTGGAGTACAACGTCTTTGCACGGATGATCTCATAGCTATAACCTCGACCTAACCGGTTGGACATCTTGATCAAGCCGTTGAGCCCTTCGGTATAGCCATTGGTGATTGAGAACGGCGCATCCCAGTAGGCAAAGATGTCGTCGTAATGGTTGTGTACCGTTTTTACAAGTTTTTTGAAAGGCTCCATGCCATAAGGCGGCAGGCTGTTCTCCCAAGCCTCAAAGGCGTTCTGAGCGCTCTGCTTGTCGGGTTCGTCGTAGATGCAGAAGAAGGCTTCCTTGAAGTCATAGGCCATGGCAAGTGCTGGGATCGCCTGCTTTACAACCTCCAGCGCCTTTTGCTCTGCGGGCGTTAAGTTGCCGGGTCGCTTCAGGGTGAGCCAGCGAATGGACTTTTTGACGTAAATGCGATCTGCTTTGCTTAACTGTGCCTGATAGTTCTTGCGCTCCGTCTCCAGGGCTTCAGAGGCCATCTTGACGACATGGAACTTGTCGATTACCAGTTTGGCGTTAGGGAGATACTGAGCAAAGGAACGCTTGAAGGGGCGCCACATATCCGTACAGACCCATTCCACCTTGTCAGCATCCGGCAAATCCTTGAAGAAGGGCTTCAAATGCTCTTGAGTACGATGCTCCAACATATCAAAGACGTTGTTGGTTGCCAGATTGGTGATTACACAGCGATACCCTCCGGCCAGGTTCACTTCGTCAATACCCATGATGACCGGGGTTTCGTAACGAACGGTTTGGGAGAGTTCCTCAATGAGATCGTGAGCGATGTTCTTGACGGTGTTCACCGCCACACCGGTTTGCTCGGCTAAAGCATGGAAGGTGGTTCCCAGGCACTGTTGCCGAATAATATCGACCAGCCGTTTGGTGGCTCGGCGTTTGTCATCCAGAAAACTCAACTCCGGCATGGACATTTTTCCGCACGACTCACAGCGAAAGCGCGGGCGCTGAACTTCAAGGCGGACGGGCTCCATGTACAACGGCGTGTCCATGAACTTGTTTTTGCGCGTACCATGTCTGTGCACAGGGATGTTGCAGTCCCCACATAACGGCACCTCGACCGTTACCGGCTCAGCAACTATCACAAGGCACTTTCCTTCGTGGCGCATATCGACCGGCTTGATGCCTGGCAGATTCAGCAGGTCAAGCATCGGCTTAATCCATACCCAGATCGATGTCTTTGCCTTCGCGCAGCAGGTCATACACCATATCAACCAATGCGGTCATGCCCTGACGGTCAGACTTGAGCACTTGGGTTGCCAGCTTCTGATGACTGGACAAAGCACGAACAACCGCTTGCTGCACAGCACCAGGGAGGTTGCCTTTCATAGCCTGCTCACGGGTGTTGCTTTCCACCTGAGCCATGACGACATCGCTTTCACCGGTAATCGCTGAAATCTGATTAACGAAAGCCACCTGATCCTGGATCGGCGTCGCCTCACCAAACAGGCTGTTGAGCCTCTCGATAATCTCTTTGACGAATTTCGGCTTGTCGCCTGCCGCGCCACCACCGCCTGCACCTGCTGGTTGCAATACCGGGGTTTTGCCTTCGTCTTCTACGTCATCGGGTCGAGCATTGATGTCAAAGCCAGTAAGCACAAGGCCTGTCAAGTCCACGGTCTCCGGTGCGTCGTGCTGAAGGCGCTTTTGCAGCAGCTTGGCGAAAGCGGCAAAGTTCTCCAACTCCGGGTCGCCAAAATCAATCAGTTGGGCGATATAGGAATAGGTACGGCAGAAGCGCCCCAAGTCCGACTTGAAGCCCATCAGCGCCTTGATTTGCTCGGCATACTCATCCTGGTGGTGATCGGCAGACTTCATGCCCGCCTCATCACCCTTGGCGCGGGCCTTCTCAAACGCTGCTTCCCAGGTTGCCATGCCATCGCGTAACATTTTCATCTTGTCGTTATACAAGGCCGTCGCTCCAGCTGTAGCGGCATACAGCGCCTTGTGCTGTGGCGATTTAGTATGGATGATGTCACGTATGGTCTTGAAGCGGGCTTCTTTGAACACGGCCAAGTCCTTCTCGTCGTACAGGCCGTGCTCGTCCAGTCGCTCCTTGATCTCGTAGACCACATTGAGGTCTTGCACTTCGCCGATGTGAGCGCCCTTGTCATAGGTGGCAAAGGCCTTGCGCACGTTCTCTGGATCGTTCACGAAGTCGATGATAAAGACTTCATCCTTCCCAGGTGCCGTCCGGTTCAGGCGGGCGAAGGTCTGCACAATCTCCACATGGTTGGCGATTTTCTTGTCCACATACATGGCGACCAGTTTGGGCTGGTCAAAGCCAGTCTGGAACTTGTCGGCCACCAACATCACTCGGTATTCCGGGCGGTCAAAGGCAAAGCGCAAATCCTGCCCGTGGACATCTGGGTTCATACTCTGCTCGGTGAACTCCTCGTTCTCATCGACGATAAACACATCATCCTTGAACTCGCTGTCATCTTGGTGCATCACCTGCTTACCGGTCATCTTGCCGGAGAAGGCCACCAGTGAATGAATAAAGCCGTACTCGCTGTGCTGCTCGATATAGCGGTCAAACGCCTTCTTGTAGCGAATGGCAGCGGCACGGGAGCTGGTCACGACCATCGCCTTGGCCTTGCCATCCAGCCGGTGGGCGACGTTTTTGGTGAAGTGCTCAACGATAAACTGTACCTTCTGGGTCACATTGGTGGGATGCAATGACATCCACTGTGCCAGGGCGCGTTTGGCGGCCTTGCCGCTTACCCGCTTGCTGTCTTCAAGCTGCTTGGAAAGGTTGAAGGCCGTTTTGTAGGGCACATAGCCGTTCAACACATCGAGAATGAATTTCTCCTCAATGGCTTGGCGCATGGTGTACAGGTGGAAGGCTTGCGGCGGGTTATCGTCCGAGATCGGTTGGCTTGGATCTGTCGGGCGACCAAACAGCATCAAAGTGGAGTGCTTGGGCGTGCCGGTAAAGGCGAAGTAGCTGATATTGTCCGGGCGGGCGCGAGACTTTTGCAGTTGCTCCAGTAGTTCATCCACCGTCATGGTGGACATCTTGCCTTGTCCGCTCATCCCCAGCGCGGCTTGCAGCTTAGCGGCGGTAGAGCCAGTCTGCGAGTTATGCGCCTCATCAATGATCACAGCAAAGTTTTTCCCTTTCAGGGCCTTGTCAGTGATGATGGCTTCCATCGCGTAGGGGAAGGTCTGGATCGTGACTACCACAATCGGCGTGCCAGACAACAAGGCATCCGAGAGCTGCTTGCTCTTGGACTTGGATGACTTCTGCCGGTCAATGGCGGCGATCACCCCAAACTGATGGTCAATCTGCTTCACAGCGTCCTGAAGCTGGCCGTCCAGCACATTACGGTCGGTGACAATGATCACGCTGTTAAATACCGCGTCGCCGTTATCTTCGCGCAGTTTCACCAAGTCATGGGCCGTCCAGGAAATGGTGCTGGTCTTGCCGGAACCTGCGCTGTGGTCACACAGGTAGGTCATGCCTGCGCCATTTTCGCGAGCATCGGCCAGCATCTGGTTCACTGCCGTCCATTGGTGAAAGCGCGGGAAAATCAGTGTTTCTTTCTTCGACCAGTTGCCCTGAATATCCACCACGTCCTTTTTCTCGACGTAGACAAAGCTATGGAAAATCCGCAGCCAGGCATCCGGCTGGCAGACCGCCTCCCAGAAGTAGGCTACCGGGTATTCCTGGGTACCATCGGCCTTAATCTCACCTGGCGGGTTACCCGCATGTACCGTGCCGCTTTCATCCTTGCGCCCCTTATTGAACGGCAGGAAAAAGGTGTTTTCTCCATCCAGCTTGGTCGCCATCATGATTTCAGAGTCGGACATGGCGAAATGTACCACCGCCCCACGCTTGAAGGTCAGCAATGGCTCTCGGCGTTTGGTCTGGGCGTCATACGGCAGGCGATCATTGCGGTACTGATCCATAGCCGCTTCGCAGGACTGGGTGAAGTCGGTCTTCAGTTCGACGGTTGCCACCGGCAGACCGTTGATAAACAGCACTAGATCAATGGCAAATTCACGGGCCGGGTGATACTTGAGCTCCGGCACCACGCGCAGGATATTGGCCTGGTAGCGCTCAATGACTGCTGCATTGCGCTTGTCTTCCGGTGCGGCCTCGGTCATCTCGATCAGGCCGCAACCGGCAATGGAAAAGCCCTGGCGCAACACCTGCATGGTGCCTTGTTTCTCCAGTGCTTTATCCAAGCGATCCATCAGCACTTCAAGAGTTTTGGCCCCGTTGAGCCGTTCCAGCTTGTCCCATTTTTCCTGCTGGCCGCTGGTTTTAATCCAGCTTTCCAGGTCTTCGGGGTACACCGCCCGCTCTGTGTCGTAGAACTTGGAATCACCCAGCTTCCAGCCCTCATCTACCAACCGGTCGATGATGTATTGCTGGAAGTGTTTTTCCTGATGTGCTGCTGATTGCATTTATTGTCTTCCTCGCAAATCAATCTGGCCGGTGACAGCGGCGGTGATAAAGGCCGAGCGGCGCTCTTTGAGTAGGGTAATACTTTGCTCTGCCTTGCCGATCAACGCATCAATACGGGCGGTTTCGCTGTCAAGGGTGGCCGCGATGGTGGCTTGTTCGTCAGTATCGGGAAGCCCGATAGTAAATGACTCAAACAGATCCGTTGGAACTCGCTTTAAACCCCCAGTGCCTCTCATCTCAGATTTGGCAATTGTTCTGAACTGCTCTTCTTGCAGACGGTAGTAAAGAAACCGGTTATGTCCCTTTCCATTTACCCGAAGAACATTGATTTCTGTAGAGCCAAACCCAATACCGTTAACCAGACCATTGGCTACCGCTATGTTTCCATTCTCAAAGCAAGGCGTTACCTTGGCGATTAGAATATCGCCATCGCAGAAATAGCTATATCCACCATACACTTCATGAATAGGACGAGTTTCATCGAGTGTTACAGCATTGTTTCTCAGCTTTTCCATAGGGAGAAATGTGCAAAGAGAATCCTTTTCCTCGCTTAAGGTCGATTTTCTGGGATTCAATGCGGAAATACGCTTAATCTGCGCAATCTTCCAATGCTCCGGCACCAGCCCAATCCATTCAACGCCGGAATCTTTCATCTTCACGTTGGGGTCTAGCCCCTTGGTGACCGCATGTGTAATCAGCGCCTGGCGCTTTTCCTTCAGAAGCTCAATAAAGCGGGTTTTCTTCTCGACAAGCGCATCAATACGGGCGGTTTCGCGGTCGAGGGTGGTTAGTATTTGCGCTTGCTCAGGCTGATCTGGGTATACAACTTCAATTGAACCGATATGCTCCCAATCTGCACGAGGCATTTTGGCTCCCTCGCATCCTAACTCTATTTGATGCGTTACATCAGGAGTTAAAAGCCATTCTTGCAGCCATCTGGGTTCTGTTTTTTCAGCCCTCAGAACCAAAAATTCTGTTGAGCAGCACCCTGCCATCTCTGAAATAATGGCTTTTCGCAAATATGGACGCAGCTTACCGTACAGGACATCCCCTTCAGAAAAGATGCCTACAGTTGAATCTTCTGATTGACGAGAGCTTCCATTCGTTGGCTTGTACTGCCCTGATCCTGCTTCTACATCCTCAAGTCCGATATAAATGGTATCAGTAGATACATCATTTCGTCGTTCATTGCGCAATGACGCCAGTCGCTTGACTCTCGCTACCTTCCAATGCTCAGGCACCTGCCCAATCCACTCAATACCGGAATCCTTGTACGCGGGATATGCTCTGTACTGGCTCATTCGCTGGCCACCTCCGCCAGTAGCGCGGCAATCTCGGCTTCTACTTGCTTCAGGTCTTCATCAATATCTTGCAGCTTGCGCGGCGGCTGGTACTGGTAGAAGAAGCGGTTGAAGTTGATCTCGTAGCCAACGCGGCCCAATTGACCATCCCTGGCATCGGTAAAGCTCTCATCCATCCAGGCATCCGGCACATGAGGAAGCACTTCGCGAGCAAAGTAGTCGTCGATGTCCTCCAGATAGGGGACGTTCTCGTAATCAGTTAAATCTGTGTCTGGCACCAGCTCGCCGTTGGAATCCGTGACTGGCTCGGCTTTCGGGTCTTTGTGACCAAAGGCGTTGATCAGCGCGATGATCAATGTTTTGCTGGATTTGACCTTGAGCTGCTTGGCTTCGTCGGACTTGATAGAGTTCCTAACAAAGGTTTCTGCCCAGCTATAGGGCTGCGTTTGCCCGATCAACGGCTTGAGGGCTTCGCGCCAGAATGTCTGATGCGCGTCAGAGAGCTTTTCCCAGGCAGCTTCGGCTTCCAGCCTCTCCATGCCCACCTTATCCAGCTCCAGGGTCATACGCAGCGGGCGCAGGACCTTGATACGGCGGTATCCAAAGGTACGGTAGTCCAGCATCCGGGAAAGCGCACCGGTTTCGCCTGCGGCGTAAATGTCCAGAATCTGGCGGCGCTGCTCATCGCTGACAATACGGCGCTTGTTGCCCTCGTTGCGGATTGGAGCCCACAGGTCGGTGGCGTTGATCAACTGCACCTTGCCTTTGCGCTCCTGCGGCTTCTTGTTGGACAGAATCCACAGGTAGGTGGCGATATTGGTGCGGAAGAACAGATCCGTTGGCAGAGCTACAATGGCTTCAATCAGGTCGTCTTCCAGCAACCAACGGCGTATTTCCGATTCGCCAGACGCGGCACCGCCGTTAAACAGTGGCGAACCCGACAGCACGATAGCGGCGCGGCCACCGCCGTTGATCGGCAGTTCTAGCTTGCTCGCCAGGTGCATCAAAAACAGCATGGAGCCATCGCTAATTTTCGGCAGGCCCGGACCAAACCGGCCCCGCTCGCCTTTTTTGTGTTCCGCTTCGACGGCAGTTTTGTCCTTCTCCCATTTCTTGCCGAAAGGCGGATTGGACAGGCAGTAGTGGAAACGCTCACCGGCAAACTGGTCGTTGGACAGCGTGCTGCCCTGACGAATGTTCTTCGACAGATCTCGGCCAGGGTCGGACTCCAAACGGCGGATCAGCATACCGGCCACACAAACCGCATGGGTTTCCGGCTCCAACTCCTGCCCGTGCGGCACCAGCACTGGCGGGATCTTGTCGCGGTTACCATAGTCGCCCACATGGTTCATTGCATCGGTGAGGAAGCCACCCGTGCCACAGGTCGGGTCATACAGAGTACGAATCAAACCGGGGCTGGCCTCAAACAGGGCATCATCCGGGTCAAGTAGTAATGCGGTCGCCAGGTGAACGATGTCGCGCGGCGTCATGAAGTCCTCGGCCCCTTCATTGACCTCGGCACCAAAGCGGCGAATTAGGTGTTCGTAGATGTTACTCATCACCCGATCCGGAACCACGTCCGGGTGCAGGTCGATCTTGGCGAAGTTCTGGCAAATCTTGTACAGCAAGCCCGCTTTCTCCAGCCGGATCACCGTATTGCCAAACTCAAACTCCTCGAAGATAGCGCGGGCGTTATCCGAAAACAGGGCGATGTAGTCTTCCAGATTGCGGCGCGTCTTGGTGCTACCAAGGGTGCCGAGGGAGTATTCAGAGGTGTTGTAGAAGGGGTATTCAGCGGTTGAGCGCAGAATGGTATCCAGCTCAACATCGGCATCCTTGAAAGCGTCAAGCGCTTCTCTCACCGCCTCGCGGGTCGGCTCCAGCGCACACTCCAGGCGGCGCAGCAAGGTAAACGGCAAAATGATCTTGCCAAAGTCCGTATGCTTGAAGTCCCCCCAAAGGTCTTCCGCATTCTTCCAAATAAAGTCAGCCTGTGAAGCTGCCGATCCCGTAAATTCGTTCATTCTGGACTCCAACCACTTTTTGCACAGAACGGTACTGTAGTCAATTTGCGAATGTCAACCAGGTTTTGCACAAAAGGGGATGGATTTCAATTCTTGACTAAATTTGCGCTCCTACCTCAGAATGCAAATAGCCAATCTTTTTAACGAGTCTGGCGAATTTATTCATCGCGCCGGCAATGCCATAGCGAGTTAATTCTGCGCTAATCACCATCTGAATGACTATCATAGACGCCACGAAAAAAAATGCTCCAATTACAATAAATTCAGGCCTAAAAAGAACGCTCATAAGCGCGATCATAAAATTTATAACCAAGGATCCGATAGCAAGTCGGCTAATCAGCTTCTTAATCCGACTGATCACTAAAGAGCTATTACGTATTTCTTCATCAAAGGAAAGATATACCAAGGCTGAATTATAAAGAGATGCGCCAACACCTAATGCCATCAATATAATTACACCTGTAAATGATATCTCGATGTCCATTTTTTGAGTGAAGTCCACACTATTCCCAAAAAGGTCCTGCTCCGGAGTGAAGTTGTATGCCATCCAGAGCAGTGCCAGTACGTACCCTGAGACGCAGCCGACAGGCCACGTCATACTCAGTTTTAAAGCAGCAGCAGGCGAAACAAGTGGACGGTTTTTGTCTTCCAGATTCTGTACCAGCATATTCACGTCATTACTGATGTCATTGCGCGTCATGGTAGCCATCGTTAAATTCCTGTATCAGTTGCCGGTTCGTCTGCGGAGTTCCTGCAGCTTCTCCTCAAACTCTTTATTTTCAGGTGTGTGCGTCCATAGTTTCTGTTTGCCCTGCTCCGTTACAAAGCCTCTGGCAAACTGCCCCTGCCCCTTATCATGTTCTCCTTTCAGTATATCACTGGACGTCTGAACAGTGGTTTTATTTTCGGCGATTTTCCCGTCATTATCCCTGACAGTTTCCATCAGGCCAGATCTTTGTGCTGCGACCCTGTCTGCCACATTACTCTGAATGCCGGCACCCGAGGCCTCTTCACTTACGCGTTGCGACCCGCTGTGGAAATTATCGGTCATGGTCTGAGACGGGGCGTCTGCCGGAACACTGAGGTGACGTTCCTGGTCATGTACGTCCGCTGCCGTTACGCGGCGGATTCCGCTGTGCGGTGCCTGCGATTCACCCGCCAGTACGTCACGGCCGTTCTGCTGTTCGCTGCTCTCCGCCCCCCCAGAACGCTCTGTTGAAAGTCCAGACTGATGCTCACGAATGCCGCCCTGACTGCCGCTTCCGGCGTATCCCCCTGCGGGCAGCGGGGCACCGGCACCCGGCGCATCCGGCGAACGGGTGGGCTGCAGCGGCTCACTATTCACCTGGTCACTGCGTGTTGCATAATTCCGCATGATTTCCGGCTCAAGCCGCTCGTGCATAAACTCGGTAGCCGCACCCTGCGCGCTCCGGACGTTGGTCAGTATGTTCTGCGCGTCGCTGCCGTACTTCGCGGTGGTCCAGTCCACGAACTCCTGGTTGTAGTTGGCATCCAGGCTCGCGCTCTGCGTCTGCGACAGCGTGGCCATACGGCTGAACTCCTGGCTGCGCGTGCTGCTTTCGGTGTACTGATGGTACTGACTTTTTGCGTCGTTAAGCGTCGCCGCGAACTGTTGTGCCAGTGAGTTCGACTGGTTGTCCGTGTGGCTGCCCGACTCGCTCAGGCGGGTCGACGTCACCATGTCCACACCCTGACGGAAATCACGCACATACTGGCTGTTCTTGTCCTGACGAAGGTCTGTGCCGGCTGAATGCGAGTCCTGTACCCCATGCTGATCGCTTAAGCTCCCCTTCTTTTCAGCTCCGAGATGCGCTTCACCACTGACCCCAACAGCCCATTCACCGGCTTTGCCCCAGAGCGTTTTGCTCGAATCAAACTTACCACTTACCCCAGCATTTACAGATTGATCTACTGCAGCATTAGACAGCCGACTGTAAGCTTCCTGCTGGGAGATATGGTTGGCTTTCGCATACCCCTCCACGGCAGACTGCATCTGGCTTGTGCCTTTTGAAATGTTCGTGGCCACGCTGTTGTCGCTGCCCTGGGTCACGCTGTCGCTGTTGCCGCTCTGCTGCGTCAGCTGGTTCAGCTGCTGGAAGCCGCTGGTCACGCTGTGGTTATAGCCATCCAGCGAGCTCTGCGCCTGCTGCTCCGCCTGCCGCGCCTGCTCGGAAAACCCGCTGCTGGCCAGCGAGCTCAGCCGCATGCTCACCGGCAGATTGGATATCGCCTGGCTGGTATCCACCACCGTGTGGCCGTCCGCCGTCTGCGTCATCATCGCATTGTTGCCGGTCTGGACGCTCTGCGACCCCGAACGGCGGAGCATGTTGGTGTCAAACTTGTTGGCGCTGACGTTGTCCATCGACATGTTGTTAAACGACCAGTTGCCGTCCGCCGTGGTGGACGCCTGCCCGCCGGTGGTAAACGCCGCCGAACTGATGACGCTGCCCGCCACCTGCGAGGCGATGGCCCCGGCCCCTTTGGTCAGATAGAACGACAGCACCGGGATAGAGGCGCTCAGGTAGCCCGCAATGTTGGCCGCGTCCGAGTGCTGCAGCGCCACCTGGTCCTGGTTAGACAGCACCAGCGCCGTCGTCCCGGTTTTGGTCTGCAGGTAGAAGTTGGCCAGCGAGTTGAGGATGGCGTACATCACCGGCCACATCTGGAAGTACAGGAAGCCACCCGCGTAGATCTTCAGCGTGTTCAGACCGAAAATCGTGTGATTCACCAGCGCCAACGCGATCACCATCGGGAACAGCGCAATCAGTATCAGCATCAGCAGCGACTGGAACATCGGCAGCATACGGCCCATGATGGTACCAAACGAGGCCCAGCTCAGGCGCTGCTTGGTCAGGCTGGACTCCGTGGCCAGGTTCACCAGGTTCGCGGTATCCGACGAGCGCGCAGCAAACCCCTTCCAGCCGTCGCGGATGGCCGCGTTGGTGATGTTGTTGCGCATAATCTGCGAGGCGCTGAGCCCGCCCGCGTAAAAGAAGTTGTAGCTCTCGTCCATCGCGTTGCCGAGCAGGCTGTCGGCGCTCACCCGGCTGCCGAACACGCGCGTGGCAAGCTTATGCCATGTGGTGCCGCCGATGCGCACGTCCGCCCCGATAAGGTTTTTGATGACCGCCGCCGCCTGCTGGCAGGTAATGAACTGCCGGCCGCCGCCGGTGTCCTGATACAGGCCGCGCAGCGGGCTCGGATTGTCGGTGATCAGCGTCAGCGGATCGGTACTGTTGAGCAGCTGCGACACGGTGTACTTGTTGTTGAGCAGGATGTCGCCCACCACGCAGTTCTCGACGTAGTCGGTCAGCATCTGCGCCAGCTGCGGGTTCTGCGAACGGAAGTCCGTGGTCTGCGCCACCACCTGCGAGCCGAACAGCATGCCCGACTTCGTGTAGGTCAGCGAGTCCGGGCGGGCAAAGGTGTAGTCATAAAGCTGCGCCACCCCGAACCCCGCCCCGGTAGACAGGCCCGCAATCATGGCCAGCCCCGCCGGCACGTTGTCCACCTCGTACACCGCCGCCGGGTCGGTGATGTCGTGGATCTGCACGCTGCGCTTCGGTACCAGCAACGCGGAGGTGATGAACATGAATACCGCCAGCCAGTACAGAAACACCATCGGGTTGCGGGTTTTCACAAACGACACCACCACGCCCAGCACGCCAAACAGGCCGACGATGCGCAGCAGGGTGGTAAAGGTGCCGGCGCCGATGACGGTGACGACGCCGTTGAACACCTGCCGCCACATGTCACCGCCGTAAATGGTCCAGACTTCAGTCATGACGGATACCCCGCTGAGAATTGCCCTGCCAGGACGCTGCGATCATGTCCGGCACCATAGAATCAGTCATTGCCGGTCCCCCACTGATAGTTGCCCTGATAGGACGTTGAGATAATGGTCGATACCTGCTGCTGCAGGTACTGCATGTTGCGATCGATACCGTCCAGCGCGTTCTGGTCGGCGGTCGACTGCAGCTTCATCTGCGCCAGCAGGGAGGTCGCGGTCTGCACGTTGTTGCGCAGCTCGCCGGCGGCCTGTTCCGGGAAGTTTTTACCCGCCAGCGACTGACTCGCCTGCTTCACCAGCTCCTGCAGGTACTGGATCATCATGTCCTGCGCGATGAAGTCCGCGACCTGAATAAGGTAGGTCGGGCTCATGCCCATGCTGCGTGAGTTGGTCAGGTACTTGAGCACCGGCACCGAGGTGGTGTTGATAAAGCCCTTTTCCCTGTCTGACAGGCCGGTGTCGGCGCTGAGCTTGCTGTCGATGGAAATCATGATGTTGCGGACCTGCGTCACCAGCGCCACATCGCTGCTGACCGTTACATCTGCAGGCATGGGCCCGAGGCACAGATCCTGCTCGTCGCAGCTGTATATTTTTGCGGTACCGCCGCGCATCAGGACATTGATGATGTCGCGGTTATCGACCAGCGGGGTCAGGATGGTGACCTGCCCGTCCTTGTTGAAGATGATGGAGCCCACCACGCTCATCACCAGCTCCTTCAGCTGACGGTTGCCGTCGAACAGGTGGTTGCGGCCCAGCGCGTCCCAGATGAGGTTTTTGTTTTTCAGCACCTGGTCTTTGTCTTTGTCAGACGCCCTGCTGGTGACGCTGTCACCCTGCCCGCCCACCGTGCAGCCCTGACGCGACGACGCCCAGTCAGAGAAAATGTTGCTCTCGCCGGCAATGTCCTGGCAGATTTTCTGATTGGACACCTGCGACACCGGCCAGAGGCCGCCGATGATGCCCTGCGCTGCCTGACAGGAGCTCATGTTCATGGAGTTCACGTCCGAGGCCAGCTTCTGCAGGAAGTCTTTTGCCTGCTTGAGCTCCGGCACCATCGTCTGCAGCGCGAGGTCAAAGGCGTAGCCGGCGGCGTTACTCATAATCTGCTTCACGAACCGCTGCAGCTCGGCGCCGTTGATAAAGGAAAACGCCCCGAGGTAGGCATCGATGCCGCCGCAGCCCGCGTTCAGCGAGGGCACCTGCATCGAGATGAGCTGCACCTGTTTGACGGGGTTACGCAGATAAACCGAACCGCCGGTGAAGTAGCCCGCGGCCTGCCCCTGCCACGCCTGCGCTTTTGAGACGTTGCCGTCAAAGCCGAGGCTGCCAAAGTAGCCGTTGAGGTCGCCCTGCACGTCGGCCAGCGCAGGTGCGCTAATGAACAGTGCCACAGTGGTGGAAAGAAGGAACTGCCTGAGTTTCATGTAGTGACGCTCCGTAACAGGATATGATGTCTGATTGATTTAACGGCTCAGATAAAATCAACAGACAGCCAGCCGATAACAGGGATAAAGGGCCCATGCTTTACGTGGACTGTCGTTTTTAAGGGAATGAGGAACTGTGAGTGAAAACAAAATACGAGATGCTTATTCTCGCCATCCTGATGGTATGTGCGTTTAGCTATGTGTTTGTCTGCAACTGGTATGACACTGATTACAAAGACAGAAAACATGAGCAGCCTGCGCGTTCACGTGCAGATATCTCAGGCAGCTATGATCCTGAACTTCTGACTCATCGTCTGATTAACTTCGACAGGTGGGCTGGAATTGCGTCAGAAAAAAAAGCAAACCTGGCATTTGGTAACACGCAGGACTGGCTCAGCGATGTTGAAAAACATTGTGATACAGCACTCAGCAATAAGGATTATCTTGCCTGTGCAAACCGTCTGCTGGGCAGGCATTTTTATTACTCATCTGCGCAGGCCGTATCAGACGGCTGGGCCGGACATTACTCAGACTGCGACCTGAACGCTTATCTGTTAATCGATGCCATGCACGCGGCAGGCCGCGAGGCTGAAATTGTGTATGCCCCGCATCATGCTTTCATCTCGTACAGAGATGAAAATACACATGAGCCGCTGTACTGGGAAACAACCAGTCAGTACAACACAGGGCAGGCTGCTGACCTCAGACTGGATTTTTACCGTAAATCGCCCAGCCGTTTTTATTACACGCCTGAATCCGCCGCCTATGCCGAAAACATTTATCCGGCACTGGTCATCGACAAGATCCCATCTGAAGAGAGACGCAAAGCGTTGTTGATCAGCCTTCTGCAGCAGTTTCCGGACCACCCTGCAGTTCAGGACGCCTAGTATGAGCAAAAATCTGTCATTACACGTGACGATGCACTGTCGCTGATTTCTGAACTGAAGACCGACATTACCTCCGTATCAAAAAGAATGCTGCTCATCAGATATTTCAGCAACCACCTTGAGGAAGGTAAAGCTCAACAGCTGCTCAATGAAATTTCAGATGAAGACTGCAATAACGCCTGTCTGAAGCTGAAAAGTCAGCGCTCTGTAATATACCGTTTAGCAGGATGGAGTCTTGAGAGGCTGGACGCGTTAAATATCAGGCTGTCCCTGAGTGTTTTTTTCATCAGTATCAGGGATTCACTGATATTGTGCGGCATCATTCTGCTGGCTTACGGAACAAACAAACTATTCCAAAAATGCTCCATAAGAATATGTAAGAGAGATAATCGCCTTCCGCCACAATAGCAGGATACCCCCGCTGGTAAAAAATCCGGAATGCCGCAACCAGGCTGGCTGCCGCAATGAAACCATAGCGTCTCAGCCAGCCTGAAAGCGTCGGAAGCACGCCGTAACTCTTACAGTCCAGCCAGAGGCACCACAACGGGATTTGCGCCAAAAGCCAACCCGAAAGGCTGAGCATTCTGACGTCCATCAGGAAACGTGCAACCTGGGGCGGTGGCAGTGGAGGCTCTGCAACCGCACTGAAAAGAAACAGCCAGCCGGTCACCCCGGCCCACATCACAGCACAAAAGAGTGCGAACCTCTCTGCGCAGGTTGCAAATTTGCTTCTGCAGGCTCTGTTCTCTGTCTTCATAATTTGTTCCTGTTGGCTTGAATCTGAGCCAGCCCGGTTTAATCCGGCTCGTTGCTGCCTTTTAATTAAAGGGATGTTCAGTCATAAATCCGTGCCGGCGCAGCGTGATGCTGACCAGCGCGCCGCAGCCAAAGCCGCCGGCCAGGGCAAACAGAAACAGCAGCGGGTAGAGCTGCAGCCCGCTCAGCAGCAGCGCATCGGAGCCGTAAGCGACCTCCGCGGGCAGGCGGGCGAGGTCGCAGGCAAGCCAGGCGTAAATCCCGGCCGCCGCCAGCATTGAGGCGCAGACGAGCAGCAGCGCCGTCTCGGTTCGCGAGAGTATTAAAGGGTGCTCAGTCACAATGAGACTCCGCATAAGGGATGTCCCGTAGCCGGCGGCGACTGGCATATGCACTCATCCCGGTGATCACCTGTGCGGCGAGCGCCACGCTGGCCAGCCCCAGACCACATGCAGTCAACGCCCATACCGGCAGGTGCAGTACTGCGGAAAACGCCAGCGGATGCTGAGCAAACACGGGCAGCGAGGTGCAGGCATCAAACAACCGGTTACCGGCATAGTCCCACAGCGTGGCGGTCGTGAGGCAGGCCAGGCTTATGAGGACCAGGACATAGTGAACGCGCGTGGCGAACCGTCTATCGGAAGGTGTCATGAGGTTAATCCTGCAGAAAATTAAGGCCGCCAGCTAACGCGGTGGCAGCGTATGAATGCGTGTCGCGGTCCGCACCTGCGTTACTGCGGGGTCAGCGAAGCACTGCTCGGTACCGGCCCCAGCGTGTCGGGCGGCAGGTGGTCAATGTCGGCCTCTATCATCTGCGCGAGGCGCTGGCTTACCGTGCCCATGTCGGTGTCGCCCTGATAAAGCGGATAAGCCATGTTGGTGTTCACGTTGACCATAAAGGTGGTCGGCGTCGCGATGGGCAGACCGTTGCCGAAGAACGTCAGGATCTCGCCGGCGATGGGCTCGTTCGGCCCGGCTTTACGCGGAATGAGCGCCACCGGGAAGGACGTGTCGCCGTAGCCGTCAAGCGTATACGGATACACTTTTATGCCGGTTTCATCCGCCCACGCCTTCAGTTTTGGATCAAACTTCGCGCTGTACTGGCAGCCGCGCTGCATGAACACCACCACCGCGTAGTCGTTGAGATTTACACGCCGGCCGTCGGTCAGCGTCATCAGATTCGGCGGCTTCGCCGGCGCGGTTCGTGCAGGCAGGCTGCCGGGCAGCCCGAAGTCTGGCAGCTGGGCCCCCTGCTGCGCCTTTGCCTGCTCCAGCGCGGCGATGTCGTCGGCCACCGAAGCCTGTGCCAGCACCGGCAGCAGCAACGCTGCCGCCAGCAGAACCTTAAGCCTCATGATGGCCTCCCGGTCCGCGGCGCGCGCGGCGGTATGCAATGAGTTCGCCCGCCAGTGCCACGGCGGCCAGCACAAAGGCGGCCACGGCGCCGGCGATCAGAACCTGATGGGTCAGCGTCAGCGAGTAGTTCATCAGCTGGCGCAGGCAGTTCAGTATGACGCCCGCCATAAACAGCGTGATGATAAGCGGCAGTCGGTTCATGCATGTTCTCCTTTTGCCCGGCGGCGGCGCAGGTGCCACACGGCCAGATTAGATATGACGGAAAGCACCACTGCGGCCCTGTAGAGCAACAGCAGCGTGCTGCTGGCCTCAGCAGCCCACGCCTCGCGGCTGACCGCCGCCTTCTCACACATCACGGGCGTGGGGGCAGGTTTTAACGCCTCCAGGACAGGCGCGCCGTGTTGAGGTTCATCGGACGCTACAGGCAGAAAGGCCTTCACGGGCCGGCCCTGCGGGACGCAGTCCCACACCTGCCCCGGCGGCGCGTCGCGCACCAGTTTTTCGGCCTCATCAAGCAGCATCTGCCCGGCGCCGCCGGCATGGTGTGCGGACAGCAGAAACAGCAGGAAGAACAGCAGCGCCGGGTGGATAACCAGCGTCTGCATCAGCAGGTTCGTCAGGCCACGGGCAGCGCGCAGCCGCCCGTGCCAGACGGGTGATAGCGTCAGCATCAGGAACTCCTCAGAAGTTAGGTTTAAAGCCGGTGGCCACGTTAAGAAAGCGCTTCGCCAGGTCATCCTGCGTCATAAAACCGTAGGCGAGCGGGCGGAAGCTTTTTGACTTCGGGTCGACCAGGAACAGCGCCGGGAAGTAGGTAATGCCCATGCGCGCGCTTTGTCCCGCGTCCTGACGGCTGTCAGGCACCTGCGGCGACACCGTGCCGTCCACGCTCACCGGTATCAGCGAGACGTGACGCAGGCGGGCAAAGTCCGCCACCACGCCCGCCATCTGCGCGTCTATCGGGTCCCCGCCCCGGTAGAAGTAGAACAGGCCATACTGCCCGGCGAGTTCGCTGATGGCCTGCGTCTGCTCGGCCTGATCGCGCGCCTGCTGCAGCGGCGCGGTGCTGTTGTAGTGCGGGTGTTCCAGGTTGTAGTCGAGATCCGGATGGTCAAGCTGCGCCACCGCGAACGACTGGCTGAACATCGAGGCCCGGTCAGTCCAGAACTTCTGCCAGCGCAGGAAGGTAGCCGTATTCTCCGCCGACGGATGCAGGATGGCGTTGTTCAGCGCCTCCTTCGTGTAGCCTTTCAGCACGTCAGCCTGCTCGCTGGGTGACAGCCGGCTGAAGTCCGGCACCTGCGGCACGGGCTGAGGCTTCGGCGCAGGGGGATCGGTTTTTTTCTTCGGCTCGTTGTACCAGTGCCAGCCGGTGAACGGCTCTGCGGGCGTCACGACCGCATCAGCTGACGGTGCATCGTCCGCGAGAGCCTGACAGGCGACCGCCATCAGCAGGCAGGCAAGCACTATCTGCTTCATTTTTTTCCTCCGGTCTGCGCCTGCACCTGCGCGGCGATGCGATCTTTCGCCTGCTTCACCATCGTGGCGGAGTCAGGAATTTTCTGGCTGGCCATGAGGTCGCTGTAGAAGTCCTGGAAGTTAATCAGGTCGAAGTTAATCGCCTGCAGCTCAGGCACCGTGATGCCGCGGCAGTTGGGGGAGTCACCGCTGCCGAAGCTCACGTGCAGCTGGTCGCGGCGACCCTGCTCCTGAATGATACGGGCAAGCTTTCCGCCGAATACGCAGTATGCCTGCTTCTTCTGCACGCATACGCCAAGCACCGCCCGGTTGCAGGCTTCACCGACCAGCACCGTGACCTTTTTGGCTTTCGCCTTGCCGATGGCCATCTCATCGCTGTTGCAGTTGGCAAGCCCGGCGCTGTTGCCCCAGCCGGTGTCGACGCAGCAGTTGGAAAAGCCCGCCATTGCCTTGCGACAGTAGAGCGCCTGACCGGTGAACGCCTTCACGTTTACCTGATCGGCTTTGACGTCATCGCCGGCCGAGGCCAGGCCGGCAAGCTTCGCCACCGCGGTATCAAAGCCGCTGTCGCCGGCGCCGTCGGTTCCGCTGCAGTCACCGGTACGGCAGAAGTACTGACCGCCGCACAGCAGCCCTTCTGAGCTGTAGGTGGTCTGGCACTGGTAAGTGTCCTGCTCGTGCAGGCAGGTGCCGCCTTCTTTCTGAGTACAGCTGCGGGCTGAGACCGTGCAGTTTTTGTTGGCCATCAGCGTGCTGCAGTTGCCGGCTGAGCTGACCGGCACGATATAGGCGTCCGAGTACTGCCAGCAGGGGGCGCTCTGCGTGTAGTCTTTGCCGTTCTGATTTACCGTCCGGCTCCCGCCCGGCTCGGTACACACCGTACCTGCCGTGCCGGTAGCCTTTGATTTATCGAAGCCGCAGGACTCACTCCAGACAACCTGTGAGCTGGTCGTGTCACGCTCCGCAGACATTGGAAGTGTTACGCGCAAGACCAGATTGCCTTTTTCAAGTTGATTTTTCAGGCCATCGCGCCCTTCGTCATAGTGTCCATCCGTGTCGTAATGGACATACAATGACACAACCTGGCCTTTAGAAACGTGCTGCGGACTGATCGAGAACCCGCCTGAATAGTTGTATTTTGTTGTGACAGAGTTTCCTAAAGTATGAAAGCTAAAGCCCAGACGATCACCGTGATAATCCGGCGATCTGGGATACCTGAATTCCCATGTACCGCTCGTTAACGTACCGTCATCAGGGGCAGTGAAGTCATACCGAATCCAGTAGTCTGCTTCGTAGTTGGCCGTTGAATTACGAGCATCAAGTACCAGTTCAGTGGTGTAAGTCTCCTTTGATCCTGTGACCTGAATGCTGCCGGTCCGTGCACACGTCTGCACCTGTGCCACGTCCCGGTCGCAGCTGTAGTTCTCAAATACCGACTTTGACACCACTTTGGTGGTGCATTGCTGGTTCGTGCCGTCCACGATGGAGCCGCTGTTCGCCTCGGCGTTTTTGCCGTTCCGGATAAAGTCGGCGTTCGGGTCGATGGTCACCGCCGGGTTCTTCGTGGACGAGTCGGATATTGCCTGCCCGGCCTCGTTCTGGCTGAGTTCGGTCTGGCCCTTGTCGCTGATGCCACCATCTCCGCCCTGCACCCCGCCATAGTAGCCGCTTTGCGATGGGCTTGACGTGTAGCCCGGGATAACGGACGCCGGGTCTGTGCCTTTTGCTGCCGATGTTCCCTGACCTTTGTTCGAGCCGGCATACCCCGCACCGGCGTTATAAGCATCGCTGACGTCGTCAGCACGGGCCCCGGCGACTGAGAACAGCAGCAGGATGAGTAGCAGTCGCTTCATCGCGCGCCCTCCGCACTCTGCAGCAGCTGCGCCGCCGTGGCTGAACAGTCACCGCGCTGCCTGACCGCCTCCAGAGCCTGCTGCACCGGCAGACTGCCGTACAGCACGTCAAATTTGCCACCGCAGGTCACAACCAGTGCAGGCACCGCTTTAATGCCGTACTGCTGAAACAGGGTCGGGTCAATCTGCACGCCCGCCTGCCTGTCCTTCTTCGACAGTTCAAACATCTTCTCTGCGGTCTGGCGAAAGTCGTTGTTCAGCAGCCCGCGCAGGGTTGCCGGAATGCCGAAGCGGCGGGCATCAGAGAGCATCGGCAGCAGCCCCTCTTCAGGAATGCCCAGGCTCACGAAATATACCGCGCGCGGGGTCTGACGGGTAGCGCTGTTCTGATCCGCCTGTCCGGCGGCTATCTCATTCTGCATCTGCGCAACCCGCCCCTGTTGCGCGTCCGGCAGGGTGATGTTCATGCCCTGCAGCTGACTTTTAAACAGCGCGAGATCGCGCTGTCGCTGTTTCATGTACGTCATGTCGCTGCCGGAAATGGTGGGCTGCTCAGCCGCCTGCGTGGTCGCGCAGAGCAGCGCAGCGCCGAGGGCCAGCACCGTAGTCAGTGTAATATTCATGCTGATTCCTTTACAGGTATACGCAGTTGCGCTTTCGCCACATCAGGTAGCCGAAGTTTTTCTTTGATGCGGGCGTGTTGTGCGTGCTGCCCCACAGTTGCGTGGTCGTGCCGAACGGGTGGCAGTCCGAAGGTTCGGGGTACATGTTCACCATCTGATACCGCCATCGGGACTTGGGGATGATCGGGGATGGATATTCGTAGCACACCGCCACGTCCGCCCCGACCGTCTCCATAACCAGTCCCTCGCGATGCAGCTTGAACGCCATGCGTTCGCTGACCAGCAGCGAAGCCTCCAGCGGAGAAAACTCGTTGCTGGTATAGCCCGTGAACGGATACATCGAACCCTGTGCACCGGCGCACCAGAACAGCGGGTCCAGCGGCATGCCCGCGGTAGAAGCGATTGAGTCAGCCGCGCAGGCGCCCTGCGCCAGCAGGTTACTGAAGAGCGCCACTTCCGGATTCAGGATCATGGCCAGCGTGCTGTCGTTCCAGAGCGGGTCCACTTCAGACAGGTAGGCAATGTCCATGTCGCCGGTCTGCATGCAGCCTGCGCTGGTAATAATGTTCAGCCAGAAAATCAGCGGATACTTGTACCAGTGCACGTGGTAGAAGCTGCCGGGCGTGGGCGCATCGCTCTGCCCCCCGCGCCCGGTGCCGGTGCGGCCGAGGTCGATCTTAAAGCCCCCCATGTTCACCATCACGCCCGGCTCGCGGGTCACGTCGGTGAGCGCCAGCGGCTCCCAGAAGCCGATGGCCAGCCCCAGCCGGTAAAAAATGCCGTACGGGCAAAGCTGGATGGGCGAGGCCGGGTTCGGCGTGTCCGGGTGCGCGCCGGAGGCCAGCTGAATGCTGCCGAGCGACATGGGAAACAGGCACTTCCAGCAGACGTCGCTGATCGGATTCACCCAGCGGCCGTCGCCGGCGTTGCTGGTTGCCGCCATTACCGGCTTTGCCATAGTGCCCGCTGTCAGCAGGCACAGTATGAGGAGAAAGCGCTTCATGCGTCCTGTGCCTCCGCCTTTTGCCGCAGCCAGACGCACACCGGGCCGTCGTCCGTATCGTGGATGCTGCCGGTAAACCAGCCCTGGCCCGGGGGGCCGGAAGGCTGCCACTGACTGCAGTTACCGGTTTTCCGGAAAACATCCATCATCCATTCAGGCACGTCGTTTTCCATCCAGGTCGTCGCCGACTGCAGATTATGTTCATCAAGCCAGGCTTCAAATTCACCAGGCTGCGGATAATCATTGCCGCCTGCCGGCAGGAAAAAAGCAGGATGCGTCCAGCCGCCCCAGCGATCGCGCACGACCGGCTGAGCCGATATTTCAGCGGGGTGTGTCATAAGAGGAAATTCCGTGGTTGCGGCAGCCGGGCTGCCGGGGTCAGACGTTAATCAGGCCTGCCTGCGGGGTGCAGGCTGAGGCGTACCGCAGCGTATGCGAGGAACGAACAGCCTGCGCAACGCGGGGAGGAAAAGAACGTTAAGGTGATCAAAGAAAGAGAAACTTCAGCAGCAGGAGCACGCACGCGGTGACGAACGTTGCCATCAGGCATTCCGGCATCACGCTGACGGCTGCGCGCGGAAGTCAGTGACCAGCCGCCACCACAGCGTCACTACCACCAGTATCATCATTTCGTCTCCGCACTGTCAGCCGGCTGGCTCACCTCACGCCTGATGACATACCAGCCGGCCGCCTCTGCGCCCCGCTGACACCAGTCCGCCCAGCTGCCCGCGTAACCGTCCTCCGCCGCCTGAAGCTGCAAATCTTCCAGCGCCGCTTCACTCCGCAGCGGCGTCATGTGTCGCGAACGCGCTTTCACAATTGCCCCGCCCGCACGGGCCCGCGTGTCGTGCGGTAACGCCACTTTTGCCCGTGCATCGGTGCCGGAGGTGTACCCTTCCGCCTCTATGGCGGCGGCGAAGGCGGCCAGCAGCTGCTGCCAGTAGTCAGTGTTCTCATGCGCTGCCGCGAGCGCGGCCATCGCCGGGCAGCCAAACGGTGACGGTGACGGCCCGGTGTCGTCTGGCGTCTCCGCAGAAACGCCCCTGTTCGCCTCCCTTAATGCGCGCCGGCGGCCCAGGAAGACAATTATTCCCGTGGCGAGGCCTGCTACCAGCACCCCCGTAAACCAGCCCATCATGGAGAGATGCACCTGGCCGGGCAGCTGTGAAATATCTACACCGAAACCGTCGTTCACAGCCCCTCCCGTGCGCCCGTCAGGGCGTGCAGACCGTACCCGCGCATGACCTCGCCCACATCTTTATCCGTGAGCGAGGCCAGCACAATTTCTGACCGGGCCTCGCTGCTGCACGCCAGCAGCGTCTGCAGCGCCGCGCGCATAATCATTGACTCCGAGTACAGCGGGAACTCGGCGGTCATGCGGCGCAGCCCGGATTTGTCGTCGTCATCGAGGCGCACCTGTGCGACATGACGCTTTAACTTCTTCGGGGCCGTCTGCCCCCGTGCGTTGTGACTCATTTCAGCGCCACCTCCTCCACCTTCAGCATCCTGTCCGCGCGCGTGATGCGCACCGGCGTGTGCTCAAAGCCGAATTTTGTTGTTAACGTGCCGTACTGGTCGAAGTACACCGGCTCATCCAGCGCGATGCTGCTGTCGTGCACGTTACCGTTGACCAGAATGACCTTATAATTCTGCTGCCCGGCGAGCTGCGGCTTCAGCCACGCCATCTGCTGCGGGTTGTCGCCGTCGATGAAATACAGCGTCTCGCTGAAGGCGACCTTATCCAGCGGGTTGACCCTGTCTCCCGCCCGGGCGATGACGTTGCCGCGCATGTCCCGGATGGTTTCCCGCACCGTGAAGGTCGGGTCATACAGGAATGCCCTGTCCTTTTTCGCCGGCGTCAGGCCGGCCACCGGTGCGGGCCTGACGGCGTGGGCCTTCACCCGCGCCTCCGCCTCGCGCTGCAGCCGGTCCAGCTCGCCGCTGTCTTTCATGCCCTGCAGGCGCTGGCCGATAAAGGCCAGCAGGTCGGGCTCGGCAATGGGAAACAGGTGGCCGATGGTGCCGAGCTCTTTCGCCTGCGCGGACCAGATAACCGCTGTGGCGAGCAGAGCAACCGCTGTGGTGAGCCGCTTCATGGCGTCGCCTGCATCTGGCGGGCGATATCGGCCTGAATCGCCGGCGTAATGTCGGTGACGCCGGCCACCACCGCGCCCTTCACCAGGATGACGCCGCCGTGCGCGGCCTGCCAGTCCGACAGGCTCGCGTCCAGCGCAGAGCCAAAGCGCTTCGTGAGCGCCGCCAGTCTCTCCTTATCCAGCGCAGACTGCGCGGTCTGCTGGCGGAAGGTGTCGATGGTGCCCTTCATGTCAAACACCACGTAGTCGGGCTGTACGGCCTGCGCAACCAGCGCGCTGACGCCGGCGCTGAGCGTGACGACCAGCGCGGCAAACGCGGCCAGCCGGACGCTACGACGGTGCAGCAGGCCGGAAACGCGCTTCACGGTTACGCCCTCACGCATTGGCTGCGCGTCCGACGTTTCGCCCTCCACAGCGGATAAGGCATGGATATCTTCCTGCATCGTTGATTCCTCTTTTTATACGGGGGGCAGGCCGGCCCAGGCTTCCAGCTCGGCCATTTCAGGGCCGAACTTCCACGGTTCACTGGCCAGCAGGTACGCCGCCTCCTCGCTGGTCGCGCCCGCCGCCTGCGCGTCACTCATGTACTGGAACTCATCCGGTTCGGTGCTGAACATGGCCCGGGTGACCGGGTCGACAAACAGCCGGTGGAAGGAGCTGCCCTTCATGGTGGAAATCATGACGGAGCTGAAACCCGTGTCGCCGGCGGGCTGGAAGCCCTGGACGATTTCGGTTTCCATCTCGCTGAACTGGTCTTTATTTGCGGCCAGATAGGTTTTGAACGCCTTCGTATCCTGCAGCAGCGTCACCTTAATGCCGCTGTTATTCCAGGCGGCTGCGGCCGCTGACGGCGCGGGCTTGTCCGGGAGTCCGGTAAAGTCGCTGATACTCTGTGTAATAGTAATGAAGGCACCTTTGTGACGACGCACCGTGCGGTAGCCGGTTTCGATAAAGCGCGCGGCGTGCGGGTTCTGCCCGCTGAACAGGCGCCAGGCCTCGTCGATGATGGCCACTTTTTTCAGCTTGCGCGACGAGTGGAACATTTTTTCCTGAATTGCCAGGATGAGCGAATACAGCACTGCGGAAAGCAGGTGGGGGCTGTCCTCCAGGCTCAGCAGTTCCAGCACCGTGAAGCGCGTTTCCCCGTCGAGCGTCGGGGTGTCGGAGTTGAAATACTCGCCGTTGGTGCCCCAGGTGCACCACTGGTCCAGCAGCAGCACCAGTTCATCAATACGGCTCATGATGGTGGGCTGCCGGCCGTATTCTTTCATTACCTCATCCGACTTCAGGTAGGCCACCACGTCGTCGATGCGCGCCTTATTCTGCTTTGCCTCGTACGCCGCGACCACGCCCTTCTGCAGGATGGCCTCGCTGATTTTATCCAGCGCCTCTGCCGGACTGGCCAGCACGGCGAGCAGCCCCTTGATGCGCTCCGCGGAGCGCTTGATGCTGGTGACGTTGGCAAACGGGTTAAAGCGCAGCGTGGCACCGTCCAGATAGACGCCGCCCGCCTGCCGGCAGAAGTTTTCATAGCTGCGCCCCATGTCGATAACCCAGCCGAAGCCGCCGGAGTTGAGCGCCTGCCGCAGCGTCTCCTGTATCAGGAAGCTTTTCCCCGCCCCGGTGGTACCGGTCACCGCAATGTTGGCGTTTGTGGTGCCGTTCTTTTTGCTGAACATATCAAAAAAAGCCAGTTGCCCCCGGTAGGTGGGCAGCGGGCTGCCGAAGGGCGACATCTGCCGCTCTGCGACCACCGGCATCAGGTTCACCGCGTTAAAGCTTTTGCAGCGCAGGGTCGCCCCCATGTGCCGCATGTCGTCCCACAGCCCCTCCTGCATCAGGAACGGCAGCGTGGTGAGCCAGTTGCGCAGCTGCTGATAGCGGGGCGCCGACATTTCCAGTTCGTTCTTGCGGAACACGTTGATGGCCGCGTCCTCGCACTTCTGCTGTGCACTCGCGCTGTCGGGCGTAAAGAGGGTCAGATTCAGCGACATGTCGCACATGGCAATTTCGTTGTTCGTCAGTTCCTGGCGCAGTCCCCGCCACTCCTGATAAGCGCGCTCCGTGCCCGGGAACAGCTTCGCGTAAGAGGTGCCGGCCTTCTTGCCCAGATCCTGCTCTTTGCTGAACGCGGCGTTCTGGCTTTTCACCTGATCCTCCACGCAAACCGTCCAGCTCAGGATAAACGGACAGGGAATGCCGAGATCGGGGAAGCGCATGTTCTGCAGGTTGTCGGACGCCTGCCAGAGCGCGAACTGGAGCGGCGTTTTGGTCATCTGCAGGCTCACAATGCGCGTGCTGGTGACGTCAGACTCCCCTTCCTCACCCAGCGTCCGGTCTTCGCGCTGACGCGCCGTGGTGAGCCGCAGGTAGCCCGGATGGACCTCGAGCTCCGTGCTGGGATCCACGCACTGGCGGTGCAGTTCCTGATCGCCATTCCAGTGACGGCTGCTGGAGACCACCTGCCCCTGGCGATAGTTCAGCTGTTCACGCACCACCGAAAGAAAGGCTTCCGGTCCGACGCGCAGGGAGTCCATCTTTGCGGCCAGCAGCGACACGCGTACGGTTTCACGCAGCTGCACCGCCTCGTCCATTGCGCGTATCCCGCCCCGACCCGCCTGCCCGTAAACCAGAAACACGCGGTAGTTGCGCAGATAGAGGGGATACTCGTTTTTATTGGTCAGCCCCATCAGCGCCGCCCGCTCCCAGTAGGCTTTGGTGATGGCGTTCAGGCGGGGCGCCATGCTGCCCTGCCACATGTCGCGGCTGAGTCCCTTGTCCAGCATCTCACCCACGCACTTGCTGGCCACCATCAGCACGGTCACCGGGGTTTTGCGCGGCAGCTTCTTGCGGAGCAGGTCGTCCAGCGCCTGCACCACCTGCTGATTGGCACCGGTCAGGGGCGCCACCTCCAGAATAAAGCCGACGGACCGGCTGTTCACGTAGAGCTCCCGGGTCTCGTCATAGGCGCGCCAGGGCAGCAGGCCGCTCAGGGACGGATAGCTGAAGCTCTGGCGCAGCAGGGCGGCAGCGTCTTTCGTACCGCCCTCGTCCCGGCTGCTGCTGAAGATGCCGGCAAGGTGTTCGAGAACGTTACTGAGCATGCTGACCTCCTGCGAATGGTGTGCGCAGCACGGTGTTCATCATGTCCTGTAGCAGGAAGCTTTTGCCCGCGCCGGTGGTGCCGCTGATAATGAAATGATGACCGCATGAAACATTCGCCTGCAGCAGACTGATACCGGGCCAGACCCGGTGATGCAGCGCGGCCGCAGACGATGCGGGCACCCGCTGCTCATGCGCGGAACGGAAAGAAAAGCGTTTTTTCATTACTCCCCCTCGCTGATAACCCGGAAATCTTCGTCCCAGCGTGATTTCTGCTTCACGAACTCCACCACGGCGGGCTGATGGAAGCTGTCCTGCTCGTCGACCCACGGCGCGATCCACAGGCGCTGCGTCGCGTCAGGAATGCGGCGGGCGTCTACCTGTCCCGGTCCGCTGTAATCACCCGGCTCCACGGGAGTTGCCGCGCGAACCGGCACCGTGGATGCCCGGAGACCGTCTGCGCCCGGCGCCTGCCCGGAGACAGGACGGGGAGTCAGCGTCGCCACGCTCACGGGGCGGTAAGGGTTAACGGCGGGCTTCACGTTGCCGGGCGTCGCCAGCGCCTCAGCGGCAGGCTTTGGGCCGGCCTCCTTCTGCGCGGTCAGGTCGTCGAGGCTTTTGCCTTTAGATGCCAGTTTGCTGGCCTCAGACATCGACAGGCACTGGTCCGTGGCGGTTTTATTGCAGTCAAAGTCAGAGTTCATGCCGGCGCAGCCGGTCAGCGCAGCGCACAGCAGTGCGCACGCAAAGATTTTTTGCATAGGAATATCCTCAGTGGCGGCCGGGCCGCAGCGGTATTAAAAATGAGTGTGCGGGTTAATCGGATGGTGCGGGTTGCCCTGGTGAAGGCACAAAAATTCGCGATTCAGTCTGTATGCTTCTTTTTCATAAAGGTTGGCACCATCTGCAGGTCCTTAGGCGCATCCTCGCTCATAACGCGATGGCTGCTGGCAGCGGGTACGTTTTTTACCGGTGCTTTTATGCGTGCCCAGACATCTGCGCGCGGTGTGCCCGGTGAAACCTGGCGGATGACGTCAGCAATGTACGCCGCCAGCCGCTCAATCGTGACGTCCGCGAGTGCGGGTACGTGCCCGGAATTCATTACCAGCGGGCGAATTGCCGCATCCGGAACCGGTAGGGTATTAAGCCTTTCAAGCCGGAACACCATATTACCGGCGGGATGCGTCACGCGGATGAGCAGCGCTTCCGGCGGAGTGACTGTTTTATCGGGAACCATAAGCACCTCAGATAACGTATAAAAGGATAAGGAACGAATCCGGAAAGGCGGAGCAGCAGCGATCGGGCCACCACGGTGATTAACATGAACGCCCCATCATAATGAGAGGAGCGTCTGGTGAAGGCTGTCATCTTATACAGCACGTTGCTGTTTTACGGATGTCTGCCTCTGAAAAGTGCCAGGATTACGCGCCTGGCCGCGGTGTGATAACGTCAGTTTGTCCGTTAATACCTTACCCAGGGCTTCGGACAAACATTCACACACATACAGGAAATATAATGAGCGAACGTAATGCAGTTTCCGGCAAGCCGGTTATCACATTCTCCTGCGACGATAAGCAGATTTGTGAAGAAATCATTGCACTTAAAACCTTTGTCTTCAGCCTGCTCAGGATGATGCCTGAAGACATCTCCCTGGACGTTGTCAAAAACCTCAGCGGAAACGGTGATAATCCCCCTCTCAACAGGCTTTGCACCGAAATGGTTGACGCAATGATTGCCACATCCACACGCGTTCAGGAGCACTGATTTTCTTTGCTCATGCTGGCAGATAATTCCTGCCAGCCCCTTATTGCATGCTCACTGATTGCCTGAGCGTTGTTTCTGTAATGTACTGTTCTGACCATTATTGCAGGACGTTCGTGTACTGACACATCCGGATCTGGTGCTTTCTGACGTAACTGACTTTTCGCGGTTTTCATGCGTGACTCCTGATGACTGTTATTGAGATCCGACGCGCCGGATAGCGCTGGTTACCCTGGTGAAGGCACGGTGATTCTTTTTTTGGGATACTCAGCAGAGCTGGTGCAGGATAAGCGTTATACCGGCGGTGAAGCAGGCCAGCAGGCTGAACAGCGCCAGTCGCTGAAAACTCAGCTGCATACGGCCTCCGGCTGAGTACTGTCTGCGGCCAGACGGTGCTGAATCACCTCGATTTCGGTGAGCAGCGCCGCGAGCCTGCAGCTGCTGGCCTGCGTCTTCCATGCTTTACGGTAGCGGAGCTGCAGCGCGCAGAGCCGGATACGCTGCTCCCGGCGGGTGCGTTTATTCATGATGGCTCCTGCAGTCAGATTCCCCGCGCTCATCCCGTTCACGCTCAGTGAAAGCAAAGGTCCGACGACGGGCGGGCGTCGTGAAGGTCTGCATCTCTTTATCAAGCCAGCAGGCAAGCATGGGGACCGAAATAAATCCTGCCTCAACCACCACCTGCTGCAGTTCACGCCAGGCCGTGACGTCCCGATAGGGATAGACCGCCAGCCTTCGGGCAATCAGGTCCTGCCAGTTAAGTGGCTCCCGCAGCCGCATGACAACGGCGGCAGCCACAACAACTGCGGGCAGCACCATCAGCCAGCCGGCCCAGACCCGCCCGTGAGCGTATTCGCGCCAGAGCACGGCCAGGAACAGCAGTGCCGTCATGCAGACAGCCAGCGTGCCGGCATAAGGCAGGTGGCCGTGCTCCCAGCTGGCCACCATGCCCCGTATCTCTCCCAGCTGACGGCGCCGGCGTTTCTCATCGGATAAGCATGTCCTGATCATGCTGCCTCCTGCCCGGCGGCAGCCACCCGCCTGAACTTAATCCCTTCCGCACGCACCCGTCGCAGGTCAAGCTCAACCAGCCGGCCCATCAGGCTGATAAGCATCATCGCCCGCTTCGCCCCCTGCGGCTCATGCCATATAGCCGACAGCCCTTCGAACACGCCGCTCTCAATCACCAGGGCGTCACCGTGCGCCAGCGCTGGCTCACCGGTGTCGGCCGCGGGCGCGCTACGCTGCAGCACGGCCATATCGGCGTCGCCCATAATGGCGAGGCGGCTGCCAAAGCTTACAATCGTCGCCACGCCGCGGGTCGCCCTGATGGTGGTGGTGTGGATTTCCTCCGGGTCGAAGCGGGCAAAAATGTAACCCGGAAAAAGGGGTTCCAGCCTGGCGCTGACGCGGCCGCCGCTCAGCCTTCTGTCGTGATACAGCGGCAGCCAGCTTTCCACGCGCTGGTTGGAGAGGTGCGCCTCTGCCTTCTTTTCCTGCGCAAACTTCGTTTTCAGTACGTACCACTGTTTCATCCGGACGCTCCTTCACTGGGGAATTGTGTCGCCGAGGCGCAGCTGGCTGGCCTGACGCAGAACTTCATCGGGGTTTAACACCGGCGCGCTGTTGCTGCCGCCGTTGCTGACCGGCTGATTCGCTGCGGTCTGCTGCACTACCGGCTGCGGTGCCTCTTTCTGTGCCTTTTCGGCATCAGCGTCTTCTATGGTTTCCAGCCTGAAGCCCTTCTGGAACACCACGGTCACAGCGTTGCCGGCACCGATATCAATCACCGGGTGGTACTGCTCGGCGCGCTTAATCCAGTACTGGCTCAGCGTGTCCGCCGCCTTGCTGGCGCCGCCGCCGAAGCCCTGTTTAAGAATGTCACCGGCACCGACAGAGGCACTTGCACCGAGTCCTACCGTCGGCGTGGCGGCGGACTTGATGCCCTCGCCGAAGCCCGACAGCAGGCCGGCCGCGCCAGCGTTGGCGATGATGGCGCCGTTACGCATCACCGGCTTGCCGCGGATGCCTACCTTGCCCTGGAAGGACACGTGACCGTCGAACGGCATGTCGATATGCCTGCCGTTCTTCAGGATGCAGCTGATGTTTTGGGTGCGCACCTCGCCGCGCTCGCTGGAGATATCGCCGTACATCTCTCCGGTGACGCGGCACTGGTCCATGTTCCAGGTCTTGCCGTTGGGCATAGAGACGTCACCAAGCAGGGTAATGACCACCGGCGAGGTATTCTGCTGACCGGTCACGCTGGCGTTGGCGTCGGCGCCCTCAATCATTACCGCCCCGGAGAAGGAGCCTGAGGGTATCCAGGGCAGCTTCGTCTTTTTGTCGGTGAGTGACGCATAGGTAAAGGTGTCGCGGCTCAGGCCGCCCGGACGCACCGTGCCGGCACCGGGGTAGAAGCCCTGCCCCTGCGCGGGATAGAACTGTGCGCCCTGCCCGGCAGCCGGTCCGCCGCCGGGATTGCTGATGCTCCACTGCGCCGGGCCGGACGGCCCGCCGGAAACCGGACCGCTGGCGGGGGGAGTGGCCTGGCCGGATGACGGGGGCTGCGCCGGCGGCTTTTCCGCCTGGCTCTGCAGCTTGTCCAGCGCCGTGCCAATCTGCTCCAGCTTGCGACTCAGCGCGTCGTTCTGCGCGCTGACCGTGGCGGACAGCGTGGACAGGTCCTTCTCAAGCGTTGCTGTTTTATTCTGCTGCTGCGCCAGCACCGACTCGGACACCGCGCCGGTAAAGCGGCTGTTCACGAGCCCCGTGCCGGTGAGGTCGGCCGCCTTCGCCGGTGGCGGATTCTTAAGCGCGGCCAGGTGCTGTGAATACGCCCAGATGCCGCCACCCAGCGCGAGCATGACCCCGCCGGCCACGCCGGCAATCATCCACTGGCGGCGGCGCGTGGCGGTATTGATGTTGCTCATGACCCGCCCTCCGCGTCAGTGGAGAAAATCACCCACACGAAGCCTTCGCCGTTCGCGTAAAGCGTGCGGGAGGACAGCATCACCGCGCGCACGCCCTTCTGCCAGAACTGCTTTTCGCTGAGCGCCCGCGTCACGTAGCCGGCGTTTTTCATGCGGTAGCGCACCACCCGCAGGTGCGAGCCGGCAAGCTGGCGCTCAGGCGTCAGCAGCACGCCCGCGGGCGGGTTATACGCCGGCGCGCGTGAGGCCTTTACCTCGGTGTAGCTCTCCGGCACGTCACCGTTCACGACGCTGCGGGCAACGCTCACCAGCGTCTTCTGGAAGGGCTGGCTTTCCTCCCACGCCTTCGCATCCGGGTTGGGCCTGAGCGGCACGCCGGCCGGAATGAGGTGCAGCGTGCGGCCGTTGCCGGGTTTCGGTGAGACGTCAATGGAGACGCCGACGCCCCCGGCGGTTTCCAGGAACAGGGTGAAGTCCTGCCCGGTCAGCGGCGTGATAAGCAGCGCGCCGTCGGCGGTGGTGGCCTTCGTGTAGGCGTTATCCGGACCGGTCACGGCGGTGATGAGCTCACCGTCGATGATGATTTTGTTGGGGCTGGTATTGCTCATCTGCGCCTTCAGGTGCGCGTTGTTCTCAAACATGGTTCCGGCCGGGCCGGGCACCGCGGCGGCGGCCGGCAGTGCCACTCCGGCACCGGCAGTCAGCGCCACGACAAGGGAAAGAAGGGGTATTTTCATGGTGTGTTTCCGGCGTTATCGGCGTTGAAGATGGCGGGCCAGGACACCTCAGGAAAGGCCTCAAGGCGGATAAGCCCGTCTGTATAGTGCAGGCGGAGCCGCCAGGCCTGCCTGGCTTCCGGCAGGTCAATGCGGACGCTGCCATTGGTGGTGCTGGCGTGAAGCGTGCCGCCGACGGTGACGTCACCGGTTGCGGGATCGGTGGCCTCGTCCTCGATGCTGTACACGCTGGCGATGCCGTTTTTCTTCACGTAGGCGGCCTCGGTGGCCAGCACCTTCTTCATTTCTGAGCGCGCGGCGGGAGACGTCCAGCTCAGCAGCAGCGCGTGCTGCCGGTCGACCGTCTCGGGCGTCACGTTGAGGCGCAGGTTCACCAGCGAGCGGACCAGCATGCCGTTCAGCCGGGCGTCACCGCCGTTCACGTCGGAGACAAACGGCTGGTCGAAGGCCATCGGCACGGTGAGGGTTTTCTGCGTGTGTGCAAAGTGCCAGGCCATCGCGCCGGCCACGCCGGTCCCGATGGCGAGGATGAAAACGAGCGCAACCAGCCCCGAGAGGGTGTAAACCACCACGCGATGGCGCGTCTCTTTTATCTGAAGCTTCATGACTCCTCCCGTAAGCGGAGAAAAATGCCGCCCCGCGGGGCGGCCGGGAAACTACTGCATCCAGTGGCGGTTACCGGAATCCGGTACGCGCCGGAGCTGCGTGCGGAAGAGCGTGGTGGGCAGGTACCAGTAGAGCAGGTTAAGAAGCCACCAGGACCCCTGCCCCTTCTTGAGGTGGCGGATGAGAAGCCAGAGCGCCCCCCCGGCGAGGAGCATGATGACGAACATGTCGATCCAGAATCCCAGCAGCCCGCAGCCGAAAAGCACAATGAACTCTTCCGGTGGCAGGCCCATCCAGCGCTTCTGCTGGTTAAGGGTTTCCGGGAACCGGTACCGCTGCGACTGCCTGTCCTCCATGGCTCACCCAATCATGCCGTAGAACGCGCGGGTCACCAGCAGAACGATGATGAGGCCGACGAAGACCAGCGGGTTGCGGGTTTTAATGAAGCCCACCACCGAGATGATGATTTCCGCAAAGTATATCCAGCGCATCACTGAACTCTGCAGCCCGAAGGTGTCGCTGGCGTCCTGCTGCTGCGTTTTCAGCAGGTCGGTAGCGTGGGCCAGGTGCGGAAAAGCGGTGACGACCAGCATCAGTGCCCACAGCAGCAGGGTGAAGCGAAAAGCAGGGCCGGACTTCTGCGCGGCGTTAAGCGCGCGAAGGGCAGGCATAAAGCGGGCGGTAAAATGGCCGATAACAGAGCCGCGCGCTGAGGGGGACCCCTCAGGCAATGCTACCGCCACCTCCCCTTTATTCAGGGGGGTTAAAGCATGGGATTTCATGGTGAGCAGTCCTTGATTTGAGTTAAGGGAATGTCAGCTTGCGTAAACGGATGTAACGCGTCGTAAGTGTACATTTTCTCAAAAAAAAAAAATCTGTGACGTACATCACACTTTTAAAGTCTCTCACGCTCCTTTTTAGGATTAATCCTGAAAGGGCGTGGCGTACGCTTGCTGCCTGTCCAGGGTGAGCCTCGTAAGGAGGTGATAACGCATGAAAGTAAAAGACAAAATGGGTGACGGTCGCGGACGGCCACGTAAATATGCCCGCGGGGAAATGCAGTACAGGAAACTGTGGTTACCGGAGAACCTGCTGACGGAATTACGCGTGGCGGCACGCATCCGGCGGTATACCACCAACGACGAAATCATCAGCCGGTTAATTACGTCGATGCAATTTTCTCCGCGTCGTCACGTCATTAAAACCGGTGAGGGACAGCGGCTGGTTGCGCTGGCCAGGCTGTTCGATGAGTTTATTCAGTCCCGCCTGGATGTTATCCGGGAGAAATACAGGGATGAGGAGCGCGGAAACACAGATAAAAAAACGTTTACTCCCGGAAAAAAGACCGCCTTCAGCAGCAGCTTTCCGGAGAACTTAAGGCGGGATATGGAAATCAGCGCGCGCTTTAACCGCCGCAGCGTGAACATGGAAATACAGGCGCGTCTGCTGGACTCGTTTAATTACCTGACGGAGCAGCAGCTGCCGGAGAATGAGGAAGTAAGAAGGCTGCGCGAACTGGCTATTTTATTTGACGAGTTCATTCTGGAAAAGGTCGTGGTGGCGGAAAATCCGATAGCGGGAAAAGATGCCGGGTCGTAACGGGAAAAACCGGCGAGTCATAACAGCCTTAAATCAAACATTTTAAATTTAAAATCTCTTAATTATTTTCACTTTTTACCAACCGGAAGGGTGCCGCCAGCCGCTTCGTTAAAACAGACGGCACCCGGCCAGTGGTTGTGGCCAGTTAAAAGGAATTCAGCGCTATTATTTATCAGCGCATTTATGAAACTGCTTAATTCTCACTGATGATAAACATATGCCTGACATTTATCTTCGTCTGCATGAAGGTAACTGAATGATGCCATCCCCTGCATCATTAACAAATGGAGTTCACATCCTGACTGCATCTGAAACACATAACTTTTATTACGTGGCAGGTAAATTCACCCATTCTTCAGGCGCTCTCTGTATGCCATACCGGGTGCTGACTGCCACCCGGATTAAAACGGGATGCCCGGAGAGCGCGCAGGGGATAAGGATACATTTGTTTTTCTACCCCCCCCGCTCCGCTCAGCAGCCATTCTGAGGGGAAACTTAAACTATTTAATACTTCTCCCTGTCCCTTACCGTTTATTAATAAGTTTTAAAACTGTTACTCATAACGATGTCAGGCGTCAGCATGACCGCTCTCTTCATGCCGGACAAAATGCCGGTTATCGGCATCGCTTTCAGAACTGTCAATTTCGGCCAGGTACTGGCTCAGCAGCGTGTCTATGCGCTCGGTTCCGCCTCCTCCTGTTGCGTTAACATACAGTTCTGTCATCATGGTCAGTAATATCATAATGCCTTCTTTGCTGCCGCTGACTTTTCTGATGAGTTCGCGGTTAAATTCTTTCTGATTGAAAGTGTCCTCTTTGTTTTTGGCTTTATGCATAATCAGACCAAGTCGTAATAATTCATTGCACGTTGATGACAGACTGACTTCGGCCGGGCTGGCCCCGTTCTGAATGTCCAGAAGATAAATATCCCTGATTTCTTTCTCAATTTTATCTTTGACGTAAATGCCCATTCTGCCCATCATCTTTTCTCCTGAGTGGATTAATTAACCACCGTCATATTTTCTTTAGCGTTTCGTGCCGTGGCCGGTTTAACTGCACTATCAGACGATACCAGCACTGAGTATGCACTTTGCTCTGGAATTCTGATTTATACAGGTAGTCGTTACCGACACCATTGTGTCGTAGAGTGTGACACTGTACGACATACAATACACTGATTAAAAATCACATCTACATTCCTACGATACTGTATCGGAGGAACCTACGACAACAGGTAGTAGGAACCGACGATACACTATCGTAGCTTACGACACCATTGTGTCGTCGTTTCCTACGACAAAACAGGCACATACACCTTGCAAATAACCAACAAAGCCTCATAACACAATGAATTAAAAAACAAAAACTGCAAGATAAAATCTTGCGTGGGGTGTGATGTGGTTATATATCTCAAGAGCGGCTTGTTAAATAACGCTTTCTTCCTGAATTCTTTATATCCCTGACGATGTTCATCACCTGCCTGTCAGCGCACCGTGCGCGTCTGTAACGAATTATCTTGCATCAGACGATCTGAGCGCGTATTTTTCACACGAACCCGCCTGGCGCTTTATGCGCATGTACGTGAGACAATAAGAATGAAATGGTTTGCAGCTTTCGGGCTTGCCGCTGTATTCAGCGTGCAGGCCGCGCCGGAAATGTGTTTCACCAAAGCTGGTAAGGATTTCGGCATTGATCCGCGCCTGCTGATGGCACATTCAATACAGGAGTCACGCATGCGTAATAACGCCCTGAACACGAAAAGCAGCGGCGGAACGCACGACGTCTGTAATATGCAGATTAACAGCTCTCACTTTAATCAGCTGAAACAATTTGATATTACGCGGGAAAGGTTGCTTAAGGATCCGTGCATCTGCATTTACACCGGCGCGTGGATCGAGGCGCGCAACTTCAGGCAGTACGGCAGGAACTGGGACAGCGTCGGGATGTATAACACCGGCCCCAGTCTGAAGCTGATAAAACAGCGGCGTGAATATGCGGCCATCATAAAAAGTATTTACCGCGTGCTGATCGCCCGCGATGAAGTTTACGCCGCCATGTCACAACAGAATAAAAAAACGCCCGCGCCGGAGACCTTTCTCAGCGCGGACGTCAGCACCGCATCAAAATAACCCCGGCAGCCGGGGTTAAACATTATGACTTCAGTTTTGCGAACTCTTCCGCCATTTTCCACAGCGCCTGATTCAGCTTAATATCGCCATCAATACCCGTTACCGGGCGCGTGGTGGTTCTTTTTCCCTTCGCCGTTCTGCCGGTGACGCCGCCCTTGATCAGGTTTTCCTGCACGATATTAAACGCGGTCCATAAGTCGCTGCCCTTGTCATACCAGGCGCGCGGCTGAATAATCCGCTCGGCTGATACCGGCGGCTCTTTTCCATCATACTTATATTCCAGCGCCAGCTGACCCAGCAGGCGGCGTTCTTCATTGTTAACCTGAATCCCTTTCATGATGTCGATGTTATTTTCGACCTTGTCGAATACGCCCAGTACTTCATAAGCGCCCTCAATAACCTGCGACACGATATCGCCTTTATGCGGCACGCTGATTTCACCGAATGATTTCCAGCATACCAGGCCGTTGCTGCACACCTGCCGGAAAATACCGGGGATCATTTTATAACTACTGGAGCCGTCGTGGCTGTTCAGTAATACAATTTCCGGCACTTCCCCGCCGCCGTTATTATTTCCCCGGCGCAGACGGATCATGTGTTTGGTAAAGTCGCGGCGCTCCGGGTCGCGCACGCGGGACTGGCTCGCAAAATAAGGCTGAAAGCCTTCCCCGCGCAGTTTATCCAGCAGTGTAACGGTCGGAATATAGGTATAACGGTCTGAGCGCGAGTCATGTTTCTCTTCGGAAAATGCGCTCGGCACGACGCGCATTAATTCGTCATTGCTCAGCGGGTGATTTTTACGTACGGAGGTCGGGGCAGCGTAGCGGGTAGCAAAACGGACCATAATCAGATTCCTTATATTGAAAAAGAGGGTGAAATAAATCTGTTTTCTGCCCGGGATCAGTTCCCGGCCGCAGCGGCGGCGTAATACTCCCGGACGACCACAAATCCGGTGTCGTATTTCTGGACCGCCACGGGATAGCCTTCGTGGACGTAAATTTTCAGGGCTTCCGGCTCCGGGGTGGGCTCCTCAATCAGCACCAGTCCGGCCAGTACGGCACCGTGCACGCCTGCCACGCCGGTAAACTCCCCGTTCGCACGGATCCAGCGGTACAGGTCCGCAAACTGCGCCGCAGTGAGCGGATGTTGATCCTGCCCTTCATCCCATGTTTTGGGAGATTCTGGCGTGGCGGTTTTGACGTTGACGTTGTGTGTGTTCATGGCATTTCTCCTGCTCAGGTGGGTTGTCATGTTTCGGTCGATCCAGTCGCGGCGAAGGGCAAAGGAGCAATGGCAGGCGGCGGGTGCAAGGGCGCCGCAGGCGTGCATTTCACCCTTGCAGCTGACGAATGACG
>NZ_SCKT01000014.1:0-26027 GCF_014155765.1 Pantoea dispersa
TGGCGTATATTACGCTTTCCTCCTTCAGAGTCAAACACTTTTTTCAGCGTTTTTCTCCGGCGGAAGTTCTTAACGAAGCTTCCTGTCTACACCGCATTCCGTAAGTCGTTGTGCCGTGTCGATGGAGGCGCATTATAGGGAGTTGTTCGGCACGCGCAACCGCTAAATTCAATAAAAACAATCGTTCGCTGCATTCCACAGCAAAACCCCGCCTTATACCCGGTTACACACAAAGTTATCCACATCTGCAGCCGGTAATAAATTTAGGCGAGCATCGCGCAAACGTTTTCGCTACAATGCCCCGCGACGTCAAGGATGCCCCTTTTGGGGCGTTACCTGAGGTAAATGTTCTCTTCTATATATAGAGAGAGAAAGTTAAGCCTGATGTAACGCTCTTATTTACGCGAAACAAAGCCAAGGGATAAAACCACCATGCAACAACGTCGTCCTGTACGCCGCGCTCTGCTCAGTGTCTCTGACAAAGCCGGTATCCTCGAATTTGCTCAGGCCCTCTCCCATCGTGGTGTTGAGCTGCTCTCCACAGGTGGTACCGCGCGCCTGCTGGCAGATGCCGGCCTGCCCGTCACGGAAGTTTCTGACTACACCGGTTTCCCGGAAATGATGGATGGACGCGTCAAAACGCTGCACCCCAAAGTGCACGGTGGCATTCTGGGCCGTCGCGGCACCGATGATGCCATCATGGCCGAGCACGCCATCAATCCTATCGACATGGTGGTGGTGAACCTCTATCCCTTTGCCCAGACCGTGGCGAAAGCTGACTGCAGCCTGGAAGATGCCGTTGAGAACATTGATATCGGCGGTCCCACCATGGTGCGCTCGGCAGCCAAAAACCACAAAGACGTGGCGATCGTGGTGAAGAGCAGTGACTACGACGCGATCATCGCGGAGCTCGATGCCAACGAAAACTCCCTGACGCTGGAAACCCGTTTCGATCTGGCCATCAAAGCCTTTGAACACACCGCCGCTTACGACAGCATGATTGCCAACTACTTTGGCAGCCTGGTACCGGCCTATCACGGCGAAAGCACCGCGCCGGCCGGCCGCTTCCCGCGCACCCTGAACCTCAACTTTATTAAAAAGCAGGATATGCGTTACGGCGAGAACAGCCATCAGGACGCTGCTTTCTATATTGAAGAGCAAGTCAGCGAAGCGTCGGTCGCCACCGCACAGCAGCTGCAGGGCAAAGCGCTGTCCTACAACAATATTGCCGATACCGATGCGGCACTGGAGTGCGTCAAGGAGTTCAGCGAGCCAGCCTGCGTTATCGTCAAGCACGCTAACCCATGTGGCGTCGCCGCAGGCGATTCAATTCTTGCCGCCTACGAGCGCGCTTATAAAACCGATCCGACCTCGGCGTTCGGCGGCATCATCGCCTTTAACCGTGAGCTGGATGAAGCAACCGCGCAGGCGATCATCAGCCGTCAGTTCGTGGAAGTCATTATTGCGCCATCGGCCAGTGAAGCGGCACTGCGCGTGACCGCAGCCAAACAGAACGTCCGCGTTCTGGTGTGCGGCCAGTGGCAGAGCCGCGTGGCCGGTCTCGACTTCAAACGCGTCAACGGTGGCCTGCTGGTTCAGGATCGCGATCTCGGTATGGTCGATGCCAGCCAGCTGCGCGTTGTCAGCCAACGTCAGCCGACCGAACAGGAACTGCGTGACGCGCTGTTCTGCTGGAAAGTGGCGAAATTCGTTAAATCCAACGCCATTGTGTATGCACGCGACAACATGACGATCGGTATTGGCGCGGGCCAGATGAGCCGCGTTTACTCTGCCAAAATTGCCGGCATCAAAGCCGCTGACGAAGGACTGGAGGTGAAGGGTTCCGCCATGGCTTCCGACGCCTTCTTCCCGTTCCGCGACGGCATTGATGCTGCGGCGGCAGTGGGCATCACCTGCGTGATCCAGCCGGGCGGTTCCATCCGCGATGATGAAGTGATTGCTGCCGCCGACGAGCACGGCATCGCGATGATCTTCACTGACATGCGTCATTTCCGCCATTAATAGCCTGGAGCCGTAACGATGAAAATTTTAGTGATTGGTAATGGTGGACGTGAACACGCGCTGGCGTGGAAAGCAGCACAGTCGCCGCTGGCAGAAACCGTATTTGTTGCGCCAGGCAACGCCGGTACCGCGCTGGAGCCGGCCCTGCAGAACGTGGCCATCAGCGCCACCGATATTCCGGCCCTGCTGGCGTTTGCGCAGCAGGAAAACATCGACCTGACCATCGTCGGGCCGGAAGCGCCGCTGGTGATTGGCGTAGTCGATGCGTTTCGCGCTGCCGGCCTGAAAATCTTTGGCCCGACGCAGGCTGCCGCGCAGCTGGAGGGCTCAAAAGCCTTCACCAAAGATTTCCTTGCCCGCCAGCAGATTCCAACGGCGGAATACCAGAACTTCACCGAGGTGGAACCCGCGCTGGCTTACCTGCGTGAGAAAGGCGCGCCGATCGTCATCAAAGCGGACGGTCTGGCCGCGGGTAAAGGCGTCATCGTCGCCATGACGCTGGCCGAAGCGGAAGCGGCGGTGCAGGACATGCTGGCCGGCAATGCGTTCGGCGACGCGGGTCACCGCATCGTCATCGAAGAGTTTCTTGATGGTGAAGAAGCCAGCTTCATCGTGATGGTGGACGGCGATAACGTCCTGCCGATGGCCACCAGCCAGGATCACAAACGTGTTGGCGACGGCGACACCGGCCCGAACACCGGTGGCATGGGCGCTTACTCACCGGCACCGGTAGTGACCGATGAGATCCACCAGCGCGTGATGGATCAGATCATCTGGCCAACCGTCAACGGCATGAAAGCGGAAGGTAACACCTACACCGGTTTCCTGTATGCCGGTCTGATGATCGACAAAGCCGGTCAGCCGAAGGTGATCGAATTCAACTGCCGCTTCGGCGATCCGGAAACGCAGCCGATCATGCTGCGCCTGCAGTCGGATCTGGTCGCGCTGTGCCTCGCCGCCGTCGACGGCACGCTCGATCAGCAGCAGTCACAGTGGGATCCGCGCCCGTCACTCGGCGTGGTGCTGGCCGCTGGCGGTTATCCGGGCGACTACAACACGGGCGATCAGATCCACGGTCTGCCGCTGGAAGATGTCGCGGACGGGAAGGTATTCCATGCCGGCACCACCCTGAAAGATGACCTGGTGGTGACCAGCGGCGGTCGCGTACTGTGCGTGACTGCGCTGGGTGAAGATGTGGCAGCAGCGCAGAAGAATGCTTACGCGCTGGCGCAGCACATCTCATGGAACGGCAGCTTCTGCCGTAATGATATCGGTTACCGCGCGATTAACCGCAAGTAAGCCCCCGGCGGCGGCCAGCCGGTCGCCGCTAAAAATCAGCCTCTTTCGGCTGCCAGCGGCACTCATCTTCCGGCGTGGCACGCAGCAGCTGAATCCCCTCTGGCGCTTCCAGCCACGACAGGGTAATCGGCTGTTGCTGCCCCTGCTGCTGTCGATACAGCGTTGCCAGCGTGTCGCGATCGAACGCCACATTCACCTGCTGCCCCTCACAGTCACGAACCTGCGTACCGCCCTGCCAGTGCCCCTGCCGCAACAGTACCCGACCACTCAGCAGTGCATTGCTCTGCGCCAGCATGCGCTGCGCGTCAAACCGGTACAGCTCGACGCTGTCGGCGCTGACGGCTTCACGCCGGCCAGCCAGCTGTCGCTGCATAAAATTGAGGTTGCCCTGATGGTCGAAACGCAGGGTTACGTCGTCCGGCTGCTGGCCAGTGACGTGCCGTTCCACGCTCAGCAGTTTATCCGCCTGCCAGATATAGTCGGTGGTTTCCCGGCTATCGCCATTGAAAGGGGTGTAGACAGTACGCAGATGGACGGCTTCGTGGTCGCCGTTTTTACGCCAGATTCGCACCGTGCCACGGTCAGACAGATAGCCGCTGGCGGTGAAAGCCGGAAGATCGGGAGTGGCACTGCAGCCGGTGAGTAATACCCCGAGGAGGATGGCGCAGAGGCGCTGAGGAGAGATGTTCAGCATAGCAGGCCCCGGTAACAAAAAGGGGCGAAATCGCCCCTCTTTTAAAGCTAAACCGCGATGCGGAAAACTTACTTAACAGCGTCTTTCAGTGCTTTACCAGAGACGAACGCTGACACGTTAGCTGCAGCGATTTTGATCTCTTTGCCAGTCTGCGGGTTGCGACCGGTACGCTCAGCGCGGTGGTTCACTTTAAAAGTACCAAAACCAACCAGTTGTACAGCATCACCTTCTTTCAGAGACTCAGTGATCGCAGCCAGGGTAGATTCCAGCGCAGCTTTAGCCTGGGTTTTAGACAGGTCCGCTTTCTCTGCGATCACATCAATCAGTTGAGTCTTGTTCATAAGTTATCCTTAAAGTGTATTTATCGCTTGCTAAGCAACGAGTGCGAGGGAAAAGCCATATTCTGGCACTCTTCAGCCTGCACGCACCGATAGCCACAATTTTCAGCCCCCCAAATGTAGACCAGACAGGGGGCTGATGTGAAGCCTCCAGGCGCGGTAATTCGGGCCTGAAGTCACGTTTTCTCGCCTTATTGCTGAAAATTTATACCGATGTTACTGATTCCGGCTTCACGCAGGTCTGCACGTAGTCCTTTGATTAGCTCCAGGTCCCGTTCTTCGCACTCTGCCAGCAGGCGAAAAATCTCCCACTGCAGGTCCCATTCGTCAATTACCGCCTGGTTGTCACGCAGCTCTTCGTCGCTCATTTCGCGACCGGCCTGGGTCATTTCAAGGATGGCCACGGTGGTGATCGACGTGCGGCTGACTTCGATGGCCTGCTCCAGCGTTTCACCGCTCAGCTGCGCGTGCAGGAGTTCACTCAGCGCCACGCAGGCGTCAATCGCCGGGTGCACGCCGTAAACGTCAAAGTCGTCACCGTTTGGGATCGCCGCTTCCAGTTTCTCCAGCTGGCTGTCGAAATTGATTTTGGCATCCTTCACCGTCAGGCTTTCCCACACCAGGTCGAGAATGCGGCGATAGAGCTGCGGATCGGCAAACTCGGTCTGCTGACAGAAGGCCCAGTAATTGGGGAACATCCGCTCGCACAGACAGGCCATAAAGGTCATGTGCTGCCAGCTTTCCAGCTTCGCCAGACGCAAATGGACGGGGTTCTGTAACATCAAACTTACTCTCGGTAGATTAGCTGGCGGCAGTGTACCGCAAAAGCCGCGCACAAACAGCGTTAGCGCGCATTTTGCCACTTCACAAAAGCGGGACGGCCAGATGCCACGGCATCGGCCCAGCGCGTTGGCTCCGGCAAGCGGTAGCCAGCCATGCAGGCCTCAACCCAGTGCAGTGCGCTATCGAGGCTGACGCGGTGGCCGGTTGAGACAAACAGCGGATTGCAGCGCGTCTTGCTGCGCCACACCCAGGCAATCTGCTCGCCTTTATCCATCAGCGGCTGACGACTGCCCGGTGCCGCATCCAGCTCAGCGAAACGGCCGCACAGGCGCTTTTTCGCTACGCCGATGGTTGGCACATCCAGCAGCGAGCCGAAATGCGCGGCAACGCCCAGCCGGCGCGGATGAGAGATGCCATGGCCGTCGACGAACAGCAGATCGGGCCGCTGCGACAATTGCTGCCACGCCGCCTGCAGGGCTGGAATTTCGCGAAACGAGAGAAAACCGGGAATGTAAGGCATGGTGGTCGCGACACGCGCGATGCGATGCTCCACCAACGTTAATGAAGGGTATTCGAGGATCACCAGGGCGGCGCGCGTTACCTCGCCGCCCTGTTCAAAACCAACATCGGCGCCGCCAATAAAGCGCGGCGGCAGTACGTCAAAATCATCCTGCCGCACCACGCTGGCGGCGAGCTGTACCTGTTGCTGTCGTAGTGCGGCTAAATCCATGCTTATCCCTGATGATATGGTCGTGATAACCGATGCACCGCCTCCACAAACGCGCCAGCGTGCTCTGGCGGAACATCCTGATGAATCCCGTGACCGAGGTTGAAGACGTGGCCTTCGCCTGCGCCAAAGCCTTCCAGAATCCCCGCCACTTCCTGCTCAATTCGTGCAGGGGGTGCATACAGCATAGACGGATCCATGTTGCCCTGCAGCGCGACTTTATCGCCCACGCGGCGCCGCGCTTCGCCAATATCGGTGGTCCAGTCAAGGCCCAGCGCATCACAGCCGGTGGCCGCCATCTCTTCCAGCCACTGGCCGCCGCCCTTGGTAAACAGGGTGATGGGCACGCGTCGTCCTTCGTTCTCATGCAGCACGCTGTCGACGATTTTGTGCATGTAATAGAGCGAGAACTCGCGATAGTCGCGCCCGGTCAGCACGCCGCCCCAGGTATCAAACACCATCACCGACTGCGCACCCGCTTTAATCTGCGCGTTGAGGTAAAGGATCACGCTCTCTGCCAGCTTATTCAGCAGCGCGTGCAGCGTCTGCGGCTCGGCGTACATCATCTTCTTGATTTTGGTGAAAGCCTTGCTGCTGCCGCCTTCTACCATGTAGGTTGCCAGCGTCCACGGGCTGCCGGAGAAACCGATCAGCGGCACTTCGCCTTTGAGGTTGTGACGGATGGTGCGCACCGCATTCATCACGTAACCCAGTTCCTGCTCCGGATCCGGCACCGGTAGTTTATCCACATCGGCACGGCAGGCGATGGGGTGGGAGAAACGCGGGCCTTCGCCTGTCTCAAAGTAGAGCCCCAGGCCCATCGCATCCGGAATGGTCAGGATATCGCTGAAGAGGATCGCGGCATCCAGCGCATAGCGGCGCAGCGGCTGCAGGGTGACTTCGCACGCCAGCTCCGCGTTCTTACACAGCGACATAAAATCACCGGCTTCAGCGCGCGTGGCTTTGTATTCCGGCAGGTAACGCCCGGCTTGTCGCATCATCCATACCGGCGTGATATCCACCGGCTGGCGTAACAGGGCGCGCAGATAACGATCGTTCTTCAGTTCACTCATAATGGGCTCTCTCATGCTAAGGCCGGCAGTGTAGCATTTTCATGCCGCGCTGGCGCGACACAGCGCAACCGTATCTTCAATCAGCCGGCGCGCCACGGTGCCCGGCGGCGGCAACAGGGGCAGATCGTCGTAGCGATACCAGCCAGCATCCAGCAGCTCTTTACCATCGTGCTGCAGCTCGCCGCCATCGTACTCCGCCATGAACGCCATCATCAGCGAGTGCGGGAACGGCCACGGCTGCGAGGTCACGTAACGCACATTTTTTACCCGCACGTTGCTCTCTTCCATCACCTCGCGGGCCACCGCCTGCTCCAGCGTTTCGCCGACTTCGACAAAACCGGCCAGCACGGTGTAGATGCTGTTGCGATGGCGCGCATGGTTTGCCAGCAGGATCTCCTCACCGCGACGAATCGCCACAATGATGCAGGGGGCGATTTGCGGATAGTAGCGCTCGCGGCAGTGGCTGCACAGGCAGGCAAATTCGCGCTTGCTGTGCTGCATTTCATGGCCGCAATAGCCGCACCAGCGATGCGAACGGTAGAACTCTGCCAGCTGCACGCCGCGCCCGGCGAGCTGAAACAGACCGACATCTTCGTCAATCAGCTGGCGCACCGAGGCCATATTGTCCGGACGCGCTTCGCATACCAGCCAGACGTTTTCGCCCTGCCACTCGCCAATCACTCTGCCGCTGCTGCCGGTCAGGCCAAACTCGCCGGATAAGCCATGCGGCAACTCGCCTTGCGGCAACCAAAGTTTCTGCGCAGAGCTGACAATCCACCAGCCAGCGTCTACGCTTGAGATCTCACGTTGCATCTTAATCGTTGTCCTTAGCGTCAAATGGCACGCTGAAATCCTGATGTTAAGTGTGTAATAAACAACTATAACTCACCTGGAGCCCCGTATGCTTACCCAGTTAGATAACCTGACCGAGCGTGTAGGTGGCGGTAATGAATTAGTCGACTCATGGTTGCGCGCCCGTCGACAGCTGCTCGTCACCTATTACGAGTTAATTGGCATGAAGCCGAACAAAGAAGCGCTGACCGCGCTGGATGAACAGGCGCTGGATGCGTTTTGCCATCGTCTGGTGGACTATCTCTCCACCGGCCACTTCAGCATTTACGAGCGCATTATCAGCGAGATGTCCGGCGACAGCCCGATGATTGCGGCGGCGCAGATCTATCCGGCGCTGGAAGGCAATACTGAACGTCTGATGCAACTGTATGACAGCCATCTGCAGCAGGCCATTAATGACGACAACTGCGTGGATTTCCAGCAGGCGCTGTCAGAAGTGGGCGAAGCGCTGGAGTCACGCTTTACGCTGGAAGACAAACTGATTCAGCTCGCCTGGGATAACCAGCTGGCGCGCCCGCCGGTGGCCAATGACAGCACCATTGCTCGTCCGGCCTGAACCGCTGCAGTTGTAAAAGACTTGTTATTCAGGAAAAGCCCTTTTATGCTGAATGGGCTTTTTTATTGTCTTTTTAACGACAATCCACAATCAAATTTTGCGATATAAGCGCAGCGTGCAACAGTCAGTAAAGTCGCTTATCGCGTAAAACGTAAACTTGTCGGAGTGCCCTTAGGGGCTGAGACCGTTAATTCGGGATCCGCGGAACCTGATCAGGTTAGTACCTGCGAAGGGAACAAGAGTAGATGTGATCAGCACGGTGCAGTCAGGCGCCCGCACCGTTTCTGTTACTCCTTCCGGACTCCGGACAAGCAGCTTCCCCTTGTTTTCAGGAAACTTGCTATGTCTGATGCTAAAACCTCACGTCGTGAACAACGCGCGCAGGCGCAAAAATTTATCGATTCACTCCAGGGAACCGCCTTCCCTAACTCCAAACGTATCTGGATCAGCGGCAGCCGCGCGGATATCCGCGTCCCGATGCGCGAAATTCAGCTCAGCCCGACGCACACCGGCGGCAGCAAAGATCATCCGCAATACGCAGACAATGAACCGGTGCCGGTGTATGACACCGCCGGTGCCTATGGCGATCCCCACGCGACCATCAACGTGCATCAGGGTCTGGCAAAATTGCGCGCCGGCTGGATCGCCGAACGCAACGACAGCGAAACCATCAGCGCACTCAGCTCAAGCTACAGTCAGCAGCGGCTGGCAGATGACGGGCTGGATCATCTGCGTTTTGAACACCTGCCGCAGCCGCGCCAGGCCAAAGCGGGTCGCCGCGTCACGCAGCTGCACTATGCGCGTCAGGGCATTATCACGCCGGAGATGGAGTTCATCGCGCTGCGCGAAAACATGGGACGTGAGCGTATCCGCAGTGCAACGCTGTTGCAGCAGCACGCCGGCCACGGCTTTGGCGCGCAGCTGCCGGAGAATATCAGCGCCGAATTCGTGCGCGCTGAAGTGGCCAGCGGCCGCGCCATCATTCCTGCCAACATCAATCATCCGGAATCGGAGCCGATGATTATCGGCCGCAATTTTCTGGTGAAGGTCAACGCCAACATCGGCAACTCGGCGGTAAGTTCGTCGATTGAAGAGGAAGTGGAAAAACTGGTGTGGGCCACGCGCTGGGGGGCAGATACCGTGATGGATCTGTCGACCGGCCGCTATATCCATGAAACGCGCGAGTGGATTTTGCGCAACAGTCCGGTGCCGATCGGCACGGTGCCAATCTATCAGGCGCTGGAAAAGGTTAACGGCATCGCAGAAGATCTTAACTGGGACATTTTCCGCGATACCCTGCTGGAACAGGCTGAGCAGGGCGTTGATTACTTCACCATTCACGCGGGCGTGCTGCTGCGCTATGTGCCGATGACCGCACAACGGCTGACCGGCATCGTGTCGCGCGGCGGCTCAATCATGGCGAAGTGGTGCCTGTCACATCATCAGGAAAACTTCCTCTACCAGCATTTCCGCGAAATCTGTGAAATCTGCGCCGCCTATGATGCCGCGCTGTCGCTCGGTGATGGTTTACGTCCCGGCTCGATTCAGGACGCCAACGACGAAGCCCAGTTTGCCGAACTGCGTACCTTAGGCGAGCTGACGCAAATCGCCTGGCAATATGATGTGCAGGTCATGATTGAAGGCCCCGGTCACGTGCCGATGCAGATGATCCGCCGCAATATGACCGAGCAGCTGGAACATTGCCATGAAGCGCCGTTTTATACGCTGGGCCCGCTGACGACCGATATCGCGCCGGGCTACGATCATTTCACCTCCGGGATTGGCGCCGCCATGATCGGCTGGTTTGGCTGCGCGATGCTGTGCTACGTCACGCCGAAAGAGCACCTTGGCCTGCCGAATAAAGAGGATGTTAAGCAGGGGCTGATTACCTACAAGATCGCCGCGCACGCTGCCGATCTGGCTAAAGGCCATCCCGGCGCGCAGATCCGCGACAACGCCATGTCGAAAGCTCGCTTTGAGTTCCGCTGGGAAGATCAGTTTAATCTGGCGCTCGATCCGCATACCGCGCGGGCCTATCACGACGAAACCCTGCCGCAGGAATCCGGCAAAGTGGCCCACTTCTGTTCCATGTGCGGCCCCAAATTCTGTTCAATGAAAATCACCCAGGAAGTGCGCGAATTTGCCGCCCGCCAGCAGGCTGAAGCCCAGCCGATAGCGCTGGGCATGGCGCAAATGTCCGATGCCTTCCGTAGCCGTGGCGGCGAGCTGTATCACGCCGCCGATGCCCTGAAAGAGGAAAAATGATGACTGAAGCCTTCCCTGCCACCGCGCCAAAACTGGGGCTCTATCCGGTTGTCGACAGCGTGTTGTGGATTGAACGCCTGCTGGCAGCCGGCGTGCGCACCCTGCAGTTGCGCATTAAAGATGGCGATGATCGCCAGATTGAAGCCGCAGTACGCGATGCCATCGCCCTGGGCAAACAGTACGGTGCGCGGCTGTTTATCAACGATTACTGGCGCTTAGCGATTAAGTACAACGCTTATGGTGTGCATCTTGGTCAGGAGGATCTGGATGTGGCCGACCTGGACGCTATCCGCCACGCCGGCTTACGCCTGGGTCTGTCGACACACGATGACGCCGAGCTGGATCGCGCACTGGCGCTGCGTCCGTCCTATATTGCGCTCGGCCACATCTTTCCGACACAAACCAAAGATATGCCCTCTGCACCACAGGGCATAGCCGAGCTGAAGCGCCATCTGGCGCGGCTGCAGCACATCCCCACCGTGGCGATTGGCGGCATTTCGCTGGCTCGCGTGCCGGAGGTGCTGGCGACCGGCGTCGGCAGCATTGCCGTGGTCAGCGCGATTACCCAGGCGGAAGACTGGCAGGCGGCCACCCGCCAGCTGCTGGCGCTGGTAGAATCCCCAGAGCATGTTGCAAAAGCGTTGTAACTGACTGCAACGGCGCTAAAAATCCGCGAATACGGCGCGCAAACGGCAGCAGTCAGGGCTGGCGCGACCGGGGACAATCGCTAAAGTGAGCCTGCCCGCTGTCGCTTGCAGCGGGCCAGGGCTGGCTTCCCCGACTCTCTGTCCGGCCCTGCCTTTCCACCGTTATTCCGTCAGGGAGGTGATATGGCGCGTTTCCGCACTGCAGGCCTGCATGGCACGCTCCACGGCTGCGCCGAGGCTGGCAATCGCCTGCTCGGTTTGCTCATTCATTGGCAGACCATAATTGAGGCGCAGGCAGTTGCGATATTTACCCGCCGCCGAAAACAGCGAACCGACCGCCACCTGGATTTTCAGCTCCCGCAGCTCCGCATTCAGCCGCACCGCATCGAAGGCTTCCGGCAGCTCAATCCACATCAGGAAACTGCCCTGCGGCCGCGAGACGCAAATGCCGCAGGGAAAATAGTGGCGCACCCAGCAACTAAACGTCTCATAGTTACGCTGATACACCTGGCGCATGCGGCGCAAATGCGGCAGGTAATGGCCCTGACGAATAAACTCCGCGACCGCATACTGCGGCTGCGTTGCCGTCGAACCGGTGCCAATATATTTCATGTGCAGTACGCGATCGCGATAGCGTCCCGGCGCGACCCAGCCCACGCGCAAGCCGGGCGCCAGGGTTTTGGAAAACGAGCTGCACAGCAGCACGCGGCCATCCATATCCAGCGATTTGATCGTGATCGGACGCGGATACTCCCACGCCAGCTCGCCGTAAACATCATCTTCAATGATCGCCGCGTCAAAGCGCTGCGCCAGCGTCAGCAGCGCGCGCTTACGCGCTTCCGGCATGATAAATCCAAGCGGATTATTACAGTTGGGTACCACCACCACCGCTTTAATTGGCCACTGCTCAAACGCCAGCTCCAGCGCCTCCAGGCTGATCCCGCTGACCGCATCGGTGGGGATTTCAATGGCGCGAATGCCCAGACCGCGCAGTGTCTGCATGGTGCCGTGAAACGCCGGCGACTCGACGGCAATGATATCGCCTGGCTCGCACACGGCGCGAATCGACACCGACAGCGCTTCATGGCAACCGGTAGTGATGACAATATCTTCCGCCGTCAGCTGACAGCCGCTGTCAATTGTCAGCCGCGCAATCTGCTCGCGCAGCGCTGCCACGCCGAGCAGGCTGTCGTAGTTGAGCTGATCCATGTCCTGCTTCTGCGCCATGCGGCCCATGATTTTCCACAGCGGCTTGAGCGTCGGCTGGGTCAGATCCGGCATGCCGCTGCCCAGCTGCAGCACGTCGCCATTAATGCGGCTGCTCAGCAGCTCCAGCACCGATTCCCACTGGGTGATCTCAACCGGACGCTGTACGGGTCGGGTCATCGCCGGCACCGGCGGCGTGGCTTTACGGGTAGCGACAAAATAGCCGGAACGCGGCTGCGGCACGATAAGCTGCTTCTCTTCCAGCAGATGATAAGCCTGCTGCACGGTACTGATGCTGACGCCGTGCTCAATGCTGAGCGTACGCACCGAGGGCAAGCGTTCGCCGCTGCGATACAGCCCCTGCTCAATACGGTCTGAAAGCAGACAGGCCAGATGTTGATAGCGCGTCATTGTGTGCCTCGCTGCGTTAACGGTGATCAAAAATCAGTACAGATGACGCCTATTTCTACCATTCAGATCGGTACCGGCGCAATCTGTATGTTAAAGATAAGTGATTTTTGAATCTGTATTGCATTCGCCATCAGAGGGAAAATGTCGTTCAGACATCATACTGAGGGCTGGGATTATGGAATTCGATCAGAACCGGGCGGCAAAACCGTTCAGCGTGACCTTACTCGATATCTTTCGTGGCGGCGTGCGCGCAATCAAACGCTGGCAGGCCAGACGGGAAACGCGGGAGATTCTTTCGCACCTGAGTGATGCGCAGCTGCGTGATATCGGGCTGACGCGTCAGGATATCAATCAGAAATAACGCGGATTTCAGACGAAAAAAAACCCTGCCGAGGCAGGGTTTTTCATGGTCAGCAGAGCAGACGATTATTCGTCGTCGCTACCGCCCAGACCGGCGTTCAGCAGCTCAGCGAGGCTGGCAGAGGCTTCATCCGCAGTCACCTGCGGTGCAACCGGTGCTTCACCCGCCTGACGGCGACGCATACGATCCTGGTGGTAAGCATAACCGGTACCGGCCGGGATCAGACGACCCACGATAACGTTCTCTTTCAGGCCGCGCAGCTCGTCGCGCTTGCCTGCTACCGCTGCTTCGGTCAGGACACGGGTGGTCTCCTGGAACGATGCCGCAGAGATGAACGATTCGGTTGCCAGCGAGGCTTTGGTGATACCCAGCAGGTCACGCATGTACGTCGCGCCGATTTTGCCATTCGCTTCCAGATCGCGGTTGGAGATCTTGATACGAGAGACTTCCGCCTGCTCGCCTTCCAGGAACTCCGAGCTACCCGCGTTCATGATGGTTGCTTTACGCAGCATCTGACGCACGATGACTTCGATGTGCTTATCGTTAATCTTAACGCCCTGCAGGCGGTAAACTTCCTGCACTTCGTTGGTGATGTAACGGGTCACAGCATGGACGCCACGCAGACGCAGGATGTCGTGCGGAGACTCTGGGCCGTCGGATACGACGTCACCACGTTCTACACGTTCACCTTCGAATACGTTGAGCTGACGCCATTTCGGAATCATCTCTTCATACGGATCGCTACCGTCAACCGGGGTGATCACCAGACGACGCTTGCCTTTGGTCTCTTTACCGAAGGAGATGATACCGCTGATCTCCGCCAGGATAGCTGGCTCTTTCGGACGACGCGCTTCGAACAGGTCGGCAACGCGTGGCAGACCACCGGTGATGTCCTTGGTACCGCCAGATTCCTGCGGAACACGCGCCAGGGTATCACCCGAGCTGATCTTCACGCCATCTTCCAGTTGCACAATCGCTTTACCTGGCAGGAAGTACTGTGCCGGCATGTCGGTGCCCGGGATCAGTACGTCGTTGCCGTTGGCATCAACGATTTTCAGTGCCGGACGCAGGTCTTTACCGCCCGCAGTACGCTCTGCAGAATCCAGTACCACCAGCGATGACAGACCGGTGAGGTCGTCAGTCTGACGGGTAATGGTCTGACCGTCGATCATGTCAGTGAAGCGGATGAAACCGCCCACTTCGGTGATAACCGGCATGGTGTGTGGATCCCAGTTTGCAACGGTTTCGCCCGCGGCAACCTGCTCGCCATCACCTTTCGCCATGACCGCACCGTAAGGCACTTTATAGCTCTCTTTGGTACGACCGAACTCGTCGATCATCTTCAGCTCAACGTTACGCGAGACGATAACCAGCTTCCCGGAGGAGTTGGTTACTGACTTGGCGTTGGTCAGCTTGATAGTACCTTTGTTCTTCACCTGAATGCTGGATTCAGCTGCCGCACGCGATGCCGCACCACCGATGTGGAAGGTACGCATGGTCAGCTGGGTACCCGGCTCACCGATGGACTGTGCTGCGATAACGCCGATGGCCTCACCTTTGTTGATGATGTGACCACGTGCCAGATCGCGACCGTAGCAGTGTGCACACACACCGAAGTCGGTTTCACAGCTCACCACGGAACGCACTTTAATCGCGTCCACGGAGTTCAGTTCAACCACGTCACACCAGTGCTCATCGATCAGGGTGTTACGCGGGATCAGGATGTCCGCAGTGCCCGGCTTCAGCACGTCTTCTGCCGTCACACGACCCAGTACACGCTCACGCAGCGGCTCTTTAACGTCGCCACCTTCGATGACCGGGGTCATCATGATGCCTTCGAATGTGCCACAGTCGTCTTCGGTAACCACCAGGTCCTGCGCCACGTCAACCAGACGACGGGTCAGGTAACCGGAGTTCGCCGTTTTCAGTGCGGTATCGGCCAGACCTTTACGCGCACCGTGGGTCGAGATGAAGTACTGGAGTACGTTCAGACCTTCACGGAAGTTCGCGGTGATTGGCGTCTCGATGATGGAGCCATCTGGCTTCGCCATCAGACCACGCATACCTGCCAGCTGACGAATCTGTGCCGCAGAACCACGCGCACCGGAGTCGGCCATCATGTAGATGCTGTTGAACGAAACCTGCTGCTCTTCTTCGCCGTGACGGTTGATCACGGTTTCGGTCTGCAGGTTATCCATCATCGCTTTGGATACGCGTTCGTTAGCCGCAGCCCAGATATCGATGACTTTGTTGTAACGTTCGCCCGCGGTAACCAGACCAGACTGGAACTGCTCCTGAATCTCGGCCACTTCCGCTTCTGCTTCTGCAATGATTTCTGCTTTCTTGGCAGGAATCACCATGTCGTCGATACCTACTGAGGCACCTGAACGGGCTGCATAGGCAAAGCCGGTGTACATGGTCTGGTCAGCAAAGATAACGGTCGGCTTCAGGCCCAGGATGCGGTAACAGGTGTTCAGCATCTTAGAGATCGCTTTCTTACCCAGCGCCTGGTTGACGATGGAGTAAGGCAGACCTTTCGGTACGATCATCCACAGGATCGCACGACCAATGGTGGTGTCGATCAGGCTGGTTTTCGCAACGAGCTCTTCCTGCTCATTTTTGCTGTATTCAGTGATACGCACTTTAACGCGTGCATGCAGCTCGGCCTGGCCTGCGCGGTAAACACGCTCAGCTTCTTTCGGGCCGGTCAGCACCATGCCTTCGCCTTTGGCGTTCACTTTGTCACGGGTCATGTAGTACAGACCCAGAACAACGTCCTGTGAAGGAACGATGATTGGCTCGCCGTTCGCTGGAGACAGAATGTTGTTGGTAGACATCATCAGCGCACGCGCTTCCAGCTGGGCTTCCAGCGTCAGCGGTACGTGAACAGCCATCTGGTCACCATCGAAGTCTGCGTTATACGCCGCACACACCAGCGGGTGCAGCTGGATCGCTTTACCTTCGATCAGTACCGGTTCAAACGCCTGGATACCCAGACGGTGCAGGGTTGGTGCACGGTTCAGCAGTACCGGGTGTTCGCGAATCACTTCATCCAGGATATCCCAGACGACCGCTTCTTCGCGCTCAACCATTTTCTTGGCCGCTTTAATGGTGGTCGCGAGGCCACGCAGTTCCAGCTTGCCGTAGATGAACGGTTTGAACAGCTCCAGTGCCATTTTCTTCGGCAGACCGCACTGATGCAGACGCAGGTATGGACCTACGGTGATAACCGAACGACCGGAGTAGTCAACACGTTTACCCAGCAGGTTCTGACGGAAACGACCCTGCTTACCTTTGATCATGTCGGCCAAAGATTTCAGAGGACGTTTGTTAGAGCCGGTGATGGCACGACCGCGACGGCCGTTATCCAGCAGGGCATCTACCGCTTCCTGCAGCATACGTTTTTCGTTACGTACGATGATATCTGGAGCAGCCAGATCCAGCAGACGCTTCAGACGGTTGTTACGGTTGATCACGCGACGATACAGATCGTTCAGATCCGACGTAGCGAAACGACCGCCGTCCAGCGGTACCAGCGGACGCAGATCTGGCGGCAGCACCGGCAGAACGGTCAGGATCATCCACTCTGGCTTGTTGCCAGACTGCACGAACGCTTCCAGCAGCTTGATACGCTTGGTCAGCTTTTTACGTTTGGTCTCAGAGTTGGTTTCGTTCAGCTCTTCACGCAGCTGCTCGCACTCCTGCTCCAGATCCATATTTTTCAGCAGCGCCTGGATAGCTTCCGCACCCATCTTCGCGTCGAATTCGTCACCGAACTCTTCCAGCGCGTCAAGGTACTGCTCTTCGGTCAGAATCTGACGTTTTTCCAGATTGGTCATGCCGCCTTCGACCACAACATAAGATTCGAAGTACAGCACGCGTTCGATGTCACGCAGCGGCATATCCAGCAGCAAACCGATGCGGGACGGCAGTGATTTCAGGAACCAGATGTGCGCGGTCGGCGAAGCCAGTTCAATGTGGCCCATACGCTCACGACGCACTTTGGTCTGCGTGACTTCAACGCCACACTTCTCACAGATCACGCCACGGTGTTTCAGACGCTTGTACTTACCGCACAGGCATTCGTAATCTTTTACTGGTCCGAAAATACGGGCACAGAAAAGACCGTCACGCTCCGGCTTGAAGGTACGGTAGTTAATGGTTTCCGGCTTTTTAACTTCACCGAAAGACCAGGAACGGATCATGTCTGGCGAGGCCAGCGCAATTTTGATCGCATCAAACTCTTCGGTTTTAGTTTGCGCTTTCAGAAACTTAAGTAAGTCTTTCACGGATTAGCTCCCGTCGGAGTGGAACTCTCAGGGACGCGCCAGGCGCGTCCCATAACCAGTACTTGCGAGTGCTTACTCGTCTTCCAGCTCGATGTTGATACCCAGCGAGCGAATCTCTTTCAACAGTACGTTGAAGGATTCCGGCATGCCCGGTTCCATCTGATGGTTGCCGTCAACGATGTTTTTATACATCTTGGTACGGCCGTTGACGTCATCAGACTTAACGGTAAGCATTTCCTGCAGGGTATACGCGGCACCGTATGCTTCCAGTGCCCACACTTCCATCTCACCGAAGCGCTGACCACCGAACTGCGCCTTACCACCCAGCGGCTGCTGCGTAACCAGGCTGTAAGAGCCGGTAGAACGGGCGTGCATCTTGTCGTCGACCAGGTGGTTCAGTTTCAGCATGTACATGTAACCTACGGTTACCTGACGCTCAAACTGCTCACCGGTACGGCCGTCGAACAGGGTGATCTGACCGGAAGAAGGCAGACCGCCGAGCTGCAGCAGCTCTTTGATTTCGCTCTCTTTCGCACCGTCGAACACTGGCGTCGCGATTGGCATACCTTTTTTCAGGTTCTCTGCCAGACGCAGCACTTCGTCGTCCGAGAAGGTGTTCAGGTCAACTTTCTGACGCACATCGGTGCCCAGATCGTAAGCACGCTGGATAAACTCACGCAGTTTGGCGACTTCTTCCTGCTTCTTCAGCATCGCATTGATCTTCTCACCAATGCCTTTCGCCGCCATACCCAGGTGGGTTTCCAGAATCTGACCGATGTTCATACGCGATGGTACGCCCAGCGGGTTCAGTACGATGTCGACCGGCGTACCGTTCTCATCGTATGGCATGTCTTCGATTGGGTTGATCTTCGAGATAACACCTTTGTTACCGTGACGCCCCGCCATTTTGTCACCAGGCTGAATCTGACGCTTAACGGCCAGATACACCTTGACGATTTTCAGCACGCCCGGTGCCAGATCGTCGCCCTGGGTGATCTTGCGACGCTTCGCTTCGAGTTTCTTTTCAAACTCGTGCTTCAGCTCGTCATACTGCTCAGCCAGCTGCTCCAGCGCGTTCTGCTTCTCTTCGTCGGTCAGACCGAGTTCCAGCCAGCGCTCACGAGGCAGCTTGTCCAGTTTCTCCGCTTCCACGCCACCTGAAATCAGGACGGCCTGGATACGGCTGAACAGGCCCGCTTCGAGGATCTGCAGTTCTTCAGACAGGTCTTTTTTCGCCTGCTTCAGCTGCATCTCTTCGATTTCCAGCGCGCGCTTGTCTTTTTCCACGCCATCGCGGGTGAAGACCTGTACGTCGATAACCGTACCGGAAACGCCGTTCGGCACGCGCAGTGACGAGTCTTTCACGTCAGAGGCTTTTTCACCGAAGATGGCACGCAGCAGTTTCTCTTCTGGCGTCAGCTGGGTTTCACCTTTCGGCGTGACCTTGCCTACCAGAATGTCGCCACCGGTCACTTCCGCACCGATATACACGATGCCGGATTCATCCAGTTTGGAGAGCGCAGCTTCACCCACGTTCGGGATGTCAGCGGTGATCTCTTCCGGCCCCAGTTTGGTGTCACGCGACACACAAGCCAGTTCCTGAATGTGGATGGTGGTGAAACGATCTTCCTGCACAACACGCTCAGAAACGAGGATGGAGTCTTCGAAGTTGTAACCGTTCCATGGCATGAACGCCACGCGCATGTTCTGACCCAGCGCCAGCTCACCGAGGTCGGTAGACGGGCCGTCAGCCAGCACGTCGCCACGCTCGATAGGTTCACCCAGAGAGACACACGGCATCTGGTTGATGCAGGTGTTCTGGTTAGAACGGGTGTACTTGGTCAGGTTGTAGATGTCGATACCTGCTTCGCCCGGATACATCTCGTCTTCGTTAACTTTGATAACGATACGTGACGCATCGACGTACTGCACGGTACCACCACGTTTCGCGACGGCAGTTACACCGGAGTCGACCGCAACAGCACGTTCCATACCGGTACCAACCAGCGGCTTGTCAGCACGCAGGGTAGGTACAGCCTGACGTTGCATGTTCGCACCCATCAGGGCGCGGTTAGCATCATCGTGCTCCAGGAATGGAATCAGGGACGCACCGACAGAAACCACCTGCTGGGTGGAAACGTCCATGTAGTCAACCTGGTCGCGGCTGAACAGGCTCGATTCACCTTTGCTACGGCAGGTGACGAGATCGTCAACAAAGCTGCCGTCATCGGCGAGGTTGGTGTTCGCCTGAGCGATAACGTAGTTACCCTCTTCGATTGCAGAGAGGTAATGAATTTCATCACTCACTTTACCGTCAACCACGCGGCGGTACGGCGTTTCGAGGAAGCCGTATTCGTTAGTCTGCGCGTAAACAGAGAGTGAGTTGATCAGACCGATGTTCGGACCTTCCGGGGTTTCGATTGGACATACGCGACCGTAGTGAGTCGGGTGTACGTCACGCACTTCGAAGCCGGCGCGTTCACGGGTCAGACCGCCTGGGCCCAGAGCAGAGATACGACGTTTGTGCGTAATCTCAGACAGCGGGTTGTTCTGGTCCATAAACTGGGACAGCTGGCTGGAACCAAAGAACTCTTTCACCGCGGCCGAAATTGGCTTGGCGTTGATCATGTCCTGTGGCATCAGCGTGTCGAGGTCGCCCAGAGACAGACGCTCTTTCACAGCGCGCTCTACACGCACCAGGCCAACGCGGAACTGGTTTTCCGCCATTTCGCCGACAGAACGGATACGACGGTTACCGAGGTGGTCGATATCATCCACTTCGCCAATACCGTTACGGATACCGATGAGCTTCTTCATCACTTCAATGATGTCGTCTTTGCTCAGGATACCGGAACCTTCGATCTCGTCACGCAGCAGAGAACGGTTGAACTTCATGCGGCCAACGGCCGACAGATCGTAACGATCTTCAGAGAAGAACAGGTTCTCGAACAGGTTTTCTGCGGCTTCACGCGTTGGCGGCTCGCCAGGACGCATCATGCGGTAGATCTCAACCAGCGCGCTCAGGCGGTCGTTGGTTGGGTCAACGCGCAGTGTCTCAGAAATGTACGGGCCGTGATCCAGGTCGTTGGTGAACAGGGTTTCGATGCGTTTGTGACCGGACTGGCTCAGTTTCGCCAGCAGATCCAGTGACAGCTCCATGTTCGCCGGCACGATCAGCTCACCGGTGTTCAAATCGATGTAATCTTTCGCGACCACTTTGCCCGCGATGTACTCGACCGGCACTTCGATGTGCTGAATGTTGTCTTTTTCCAGCTGACGGATGTGGCGCGCAGTAATGCGACGACCTTTCTCAACGTAGACCGTGCCGTTGGCTTCGATATCGAAGGAGGCGGTTTCACCACGCAGGCGCTCAGGCACCAGTTCCATCTGCAGCTTGTTATCGCGGATTTCAAAGACCACTTTTTCGAAGAACAGATCGAGAATCTGCTCAGTGGTGTAATCCAGCGCGCGCAGGATGATACTGGCCGGCAGCTTACGACGACGGTCAATACGGACGAACAGGTTGTCTTTCGGGTCAAACTCGAAGTCGAGCCATGAACCGCGGTAAGGGATGATACGTGCGTTATACAGCACTTTACCGGAAGAGTGCGTTTTACCCTTATCGCTGTCAAAGAATACGCCAGGACTACGATGCAGCTGAGAAACGATAACACGCTCAGTACCGTTGATGACAAAGGTACCGTTGTCGGTCATGAGCGGAATTTCGCCCATGTACACTTCTTGTTCTTTGATGTCTTTGACGGTGCCTTCCGGCGCTTCGCGCTCGTAGATCACCAGACGCAGTTTAACGCGCAGCGGTGCGGAATACGTCACGCCACGGATCTGACATTCTGTCACGTCAAACACCGGCTCACCCAGACGGTAGCTGACATACTGCAACTCAGAGTTGCCGCTGTAGCTCGCGATTGGGAACACGGAACGGAAGGCTGCTTCCAGACCGTACTGGCCTTCTGGATCTTGCTCGATAAACTTCTGGAACGAGTCAAGCTGGATAGAAAGGAGATAAGGCACATCCAGTACTTGTGGACGTTTACCAAAATCCTTACGAATACGTTTTTTCTCGGTATAGGAGTAAACCATAGGGTTCCTCAGCTAGCTGACAAGTCGACCCACGCTGTCCGTCCTGAAGGGACAGTTCATGCAACACTATTTTGTTTTTCATGCGATGCGCGGCACCCCATGCAATACATCTTTCTATCACTCTTAAATCATTTCATCGCCGTTGCGCAGGCAGGGAACCCTCACAGGAAAGCGGTATATTAAGTCGTCGATAGAAAAAGATATTGAAGAGGAACAATGGACAAACAGTGCGAAACGCCATCGTTCCCCTGTAGCGCAAAAAGGCTGGTGACCAAAAAGTCACCAGCCATCAGTCTGTTTACGCAGACTGCAACCCGAGGGTTGTCTTACTTAACTTCAACTTCAGCGCCAGCTTCTTTCAGAGCAGCTTCAAGTGCAGCTGCGTCGTCTTTGCTGATGCCTTCTTTGATTGCAGCTGGAGCAGCTTCAACCAGGTCTTTAGCTTCTTTCAGGCCCAGACCAGTTGCGCCACGAACGGCTTTGATTACAGCAACTTTGTTCGCGCCAGCAGCTTTCAGGATAACGTCGAATTCAGTTTTCTCTTCAACAGCTTCAGCCGGGCCAGCAGCAACAGCTACAGCAGCAGCAGCAGAAACGCCGAATTTTTCTTCCATAGCAGAAACCAGCTCAACTACTTCCATTACGGACATAGCTGCAACGGCTTCCAGGATTTGGTCTTTAGTGATAGACATGACAATTGTTCCTAAGAATCAGTAAAAGTTTATACGTTAGCAAGTACGAAGAAAAAGAATCTGGCCTTAAGCCGCTTCTTTCGCGTCGCGAACAGCAGCCAGAGTGCGGACCAGCTTGCCAGCAGCAGCTTCTTTCATGGTCGACATCAGACGTGCCAGTGCTTCTTCGTAAGTCGGCAGCGTTGCCAGACGGTCAATTTGTGCCGCCGGGATCAGCTCACCTTCAAAGGCTGCAGCTTTGACCTCAAAGTTTGCATTCGCTTTCGCGAACTCTTTGAACAGACGAGCAGCAGCGCCCGGGTGTTCCATAGAGTATGCAATCAGGGTCGGACCAACAAACGTGTCTTTCAGGCACTCGAATGGAGTACCTTCAACGACGCGGCGCAGCAGGGTGTTACGAACAACACGCATGTAGACGCCAGCTTCACGACCTGCTTTACGCAGTTCAGTCATTTTATCAACGGTAACGCCACGGGAATCCGCAACAACCGCTGAAAGCGCGCCTTTGGCTACTTCGCTAACTTCAGCAACAATTGCTTGTTTGCCTTGAAGATTTAATGCCATTAGCTTTGCTCCTGGATTTGACCGGGAAAATTTCCCGGAACTCACTTCACTTACACACCCGAAGGCCGTAAGCGCGTTACACGGTGAGCAGAATCCAGTGAAGAAAAAATTCTTTTTGGTTCTGTCACCGTCTACGCAGGATATTAAGCATCACTTCCGAAGAGGTTCTGCTCCTGCGGTCTTGGACGGAGGCCAGGATCAGGCCTGGCTCCAACCTTAGTCGCTGAATGACAAGGTGTTTAGACCTGTGCACTCCGCGACTATGAATTTGGGTTCTGAATTGACGGATCAACCAGAACAACGGGCGTAAGATTCTAGATGAATTTTTCGCCCGTTACAAGCAGCAATTAGTTTGCTGCTGCGTTCAGACCAGCCTGGTCAACGGCAACGCCGGCGCCCATGGTGGTAGAGATGCTGACTTTCTTGATGTACACGCCTTTCGCCTGAGCAGGTTTAGCTTTTTTCAGCGCAACCAGCAGAGATTCCAGGTTTTCTTTCAGTTTGTCAGCATCGAAGTCCACTTTACCAATGGTGGTGTGGATGATGCCGTTTTTGTCGTTACGGTAACGAACCTGACCCGCTTTAGCGTTTTTCACAGCTTCAGCAACGTTAGGAGTTACGGTACCCACTTTCGGGTTTGGCATCAGACCACGTGGGCCCAGAACCTGGCCCAGCTGGCCAACAACGCGCATTGCATCCGGAGAAGCAATAACAACGTCAAAGTTCATTTCGCCTTTCTTGATCTGATCAGCCAGGTCTTCCATACCTACCAGCTCAGCGCCAGCTGCTTTAGCAGCTTCAGCGTTTGCGCCCTGGGTAAAGACGGCAACACGTACTGAACGACCAGTACCGTGTGGCAGAACGGTCGCGCCGCGTACGTTCTGGTCAGATTTACGTGCATCGATGCCGAGGTTAACAGCAACGTCCACGCTCTCTACGAATTTAGCGGTAGCCAGTTCTTTCAGCAGAGCAACAGCTTCGTTGATGTCATACTGTTTAGTCGCATCAACTTTGTCACGGATCACGCGCATGCGCTTGGTCAGCTTAGCCATTTCTTAGTCCTCCACTACCAGGCCCATGGAACGAGCAGTACCTTCGATAGAGCGAGTCATCGCTTCTACGTCAGCACCAGTCATGTCCGCAGCTTTGGTTTCTGCGATTTCACGTACCTGAGCACGAGTTACTTTACCGACTTTTTCTTTGTTCGGCTTACCAGAACCAGACTTAACGCCTGCTGCTTTTTTCAGCAGAACGGCAGCCGGAGGCGTTTTGGTAACGAAGGTGAAAGAACGGTCGCTGTATACGGTGATAACTACTGGAGTCGGCAGACCCTTTTCCAGTGATTCTGTTTTGGCGTTGAACGCTTTACAGAATTCCATGATGTTAACACCCTGCTGACCCAGAGCCGGACCAACTGGTGGGCTCGGGTTAGCCATACCAGCTGCAACCTGCAGCTTGACGTAGGCTTGTACTTTCTTGGCCATGATATTTCCTCTATTGGGTATAGCGCCTGGCGAACAGGCTCCCCGTGATAACGATTTACACGCTGTTGCCAGCGCATAAAAACAAAAGGCGCGAAATTATAGGTAAATTTCGCGCCTTCCGCAAGAGCTAAAAAGTGAACAAAAGGCTTAGCCTTTCTCCACCTGAGCAAAGTCGAGTTCAACCGGCGTTGCACGGCCGAAGATAGAAACAGAAACCTTCAGGCGGCTCTTCTCGTAATCCACTTCTTCGACCACACCGTTGAAATCGGCAAACGGGCCGTCGTTGACACGCACCATCTCGCCTGGCTCGAACAGCGTTTTCGGACGCGGCTTATCACCCACCTGCTGCAGGCGGTTCATGATCGCATCCACTTCTTTATCACTGATCGGTGCCGGACGGTCAGAGGTACCACCAATGAAGCCCATTACACGCGGTACACTGCGCACTAAGTGCCAGCTGGCGTCATTCATCACCATCTGGACCAGTACGTAACCAGGGAAGAATTTGCGTTCGCTTTTGCGACGCTGGCCGCCACGGATTTCCACGACTTCTTCAGTCGGCACCATGACTTCGCCAAACAGTTCTTCCATGTTGTGCAGTTTGATATGCTCTTGCAGCGACTTGGCTACGCGGGCTTCAAAACCGGAAAACGCCTGAACGACGTACCAGCGTTTTTTTGGAGCTTCAGACATCTCAGAACCTCAGGCCAGTGATAAACGATACCAGACGGACCAGAATACCATCCAGCCCCCACAAAATCAGTGACATCACGGCAGTGACCGCGGCAACGATTAACGTGGTGTGCAATGTTTCCTGGCGAGTTGGCCAGATGACCTTACGCATTTCGGTTCTTGCTTCACGTGCAAAAGCCACGGTTGCTTTGCCTTTGGTGGTCAGCAACGCAATGCCGCCCGCCGCAGCGATCAACACCACGACAGCCAGCGCGCGTAAAGGCAGTGTCACATCGCGATACAGGTAGTTACCGACGATTGCTACCAGCAGCAATGCGATCACAACTACCCACTTTACCGCTTCCAGGCCGCGCCCGCTCCCTTGAGCTTCGGTATTCGCACTCATAAACCAACCTGCCACAATAATTCAGAAACTATTCTGCCCCGCAGAGCGAGGCATCCAAACCGAATGCGCTTTTGGGCATAACTCGGTATCCAGCGCCGTAATACAGAGCCTGTCTCAGCAATGATTATGATCGAAAATCACTGATGAGCCAGGTTCTGGTTAACAGCGTACAAAAAGGGCATCAAATGATGCCCTTTCCGTGTGCATTGCGTCAAATATTATCGCTATTACGCGATAACTTTAGCAACAACGCCCGCGCCAACGGTACGGCCGCCTTCGCGGATTGCGAAGCGCAGACCTTCGTCCATTGCGATTGGATGGATCAGGGTAACAACCATTTTGATGTTGTCGCCTGGCATTACCATCTCAACGCCTTCTGGCAGCTCTACTGAACCGGTTACGTCAGTGGTACGGAAGTAGAACTGTGGACGGTAGCCTTTGAAGAACGGAGTATGACGGCCGCCTTCGTCTTTAGACAGAACGTAAACTTCTGACTCGAACTGGGTGTGTGGCTTGATGGTACCTGGCTTAGCCAGAACCTGACCACGCTGGATCTCTTCACGCTTGATACCGCGCAGCAGAACA
>NZ_SCKT01000014.1:26189-30995 GCF_014155765.1 Pantoea dispersa
GTCGATAGCACGGACTGGATCCGGGATGTAGTTATCCAGGTGCGTAGCCAGCTCAACGATTTTCGCTTCCCACTCAGCGTCGCCTTCCAGCGCTTTCAGCGCAGAACCGCGTACGATTGGGGTATCGTCGCCAGGGAAGTCGTAAGCAGACAGCAGGTCACGCACTTCCATCTCAACCAGTTCCAGCAGCTCTTCGTCATCAACCATGTCGCACTTGTTCAGGAACACGATGATGTAAGGAACGCCAACCTGACGACCCAGCAGGATGTGCTCACGGGTCTGAGGCATTGGGCCATCAGTCGCAGCAACAACCAGGATCGCGCCGTCCATCTGCGCAGCACCGGTGATCATGTTTTTCACATAGTCGGCGTGGCCTGGGCAGTCAACGTGTGCGTAGTGACGGGTCGGGGTTTCATATTCAACGTGAGAGGTGTTGATGGTGATACCACGAGCCTTCTCTTCTGGCGCGTTATCGATCTGATCGAATGCACGCGCCTGGCCGCCGTAGGTTTTAGCCAGAACGGTGGTGATTGCCGCAGTCAGAGTGGTTTTACCGTGGTCGACGTGACCGATGGTGCCCACGTTTACGTGCAGTTTGTTACGTTGAAATTGCTCTTTAGCCATCGCTTGTCCCTCTAAGACACGGATATATCAAAGATATCGTCACATTAACCAGGCAAAACCTGATGTTAGTTTTACAGAGAGAGAATCAGGAGAGAGATAAAGGAAGTGGTGCTGATACCCAGAGTCGAACTGGGGACCTCACCCTTACCAAGGGTGCGCTCTACCAACTGAGCCATATCAGCACATCTGGAGCGGGCAGCGGGAATCGAACCCGCATCATCAGCTTGGAAGGCTGAGGTAATAGCCATTATACGATGCCCGCATCCTGGAACTCGGCTACCTGTTCTTTCTGTAGCTTATGAATAATAAAAGAAGACCTTCTATTATTCGAGCCAGTCAGAGTTTCCGACTGACGGTGATCACGCTACTGCGCAATCTGAATTCGAAGGTGAGAGAGTTGAACTCACCCATCAGATAAGCCTTTATCTGACGCTCAACCGAGAGGTTGAGATGGTGGTGGGAGAAGGATTCGAACCTTCGAAGTCTGTGACGGCAGATTTACAGTCTGCTCCCTTTGGCCGCTCGGGAATCCCACCTACTTGATGGTGCCGGCTACCGGAATCGAACTGGTGACCTACTGATTACAAGTCAGTTGCTCTACCAACTGAGCTAAGCCGGCATCAAGTGACGCGCATTCTAGGAAGACCGGGTTCAGGATGCAACAAAAAAATTGCTAAATTTGCACTACCGCTTACTATTTGTGCAAATCCTCGCAAAACGCCCCGCCAGCGCAGCAAAAAGCAGCAAACATGGTGTGTTTTTCCGCCAGCCCACAGCCTGATTATTCTTTGATACCGCGTTAGCCTCATACTGTGATCATAAAAATGCGGGCCTGCTTACGAAAGCGTGCTCAGGTTTATCATTTTACTTCTTTTTAAAGTCACACTGGTGTTACCCTCCTGCCCATTGTTCTCGTTAAATTACCCCTGTGACGTGCAACTGAGTTCGACACATCGCTGTATGCCTGTTGCTGCAAGGTGTTGATGAGCCAGAATTTGCGGTCAGATGCATGCTTATGAGTAAAAAAACGACGCCACTGACGACGCCCTACCTGCAGTTTGATCGCCAGCAATGGGCTGCGCTGCGAGATTCCGTACCGATGACGCTGGCCGCCAGCGAAATTGAACGGCTGCGCGGTATCAATGAAGATCTTTCGCTGGAAGAAGTCGCTGAGATCTACCTGCCGCTATCACGTCTGCTGAACTTCTATATCAGTTCAAATCTGCGCCGTCAGGCGGTGCTGGAGCAGTTCCTTGGCACCAATGGCCAGAAGATTCCGTACATTATCAGTATTGCCGGCAGTGTCGCCGTCGGTAAAAGCACCACCGCGCGCGTGTTACAGGCGCTGCTTAGCCGCTGGCCCGAGCACCGCAAGGTGGAACTCATCACCACCGATGGCTTTTTGCACCCTAATGCGGTGCTGAAAGAGCGCGGCCTGATGAAAAAGAAAGGCTTCCCGCAGTCGTATGATATGCATCGACTGGTGAAGTTCGTATCGGATTTGAAATCGGGCGCCAGTCAGGTCACCGCACCGGTGTATTCACACCTGATTTACGATGTCATCCCGGATGGCGATAAAGTGGTGCAGCAGCCGGACATCCTGATTCTGGAAGGGCTGAACGTCCTGCAGAGCGGTATGGATTATCCGCACGATCCGCATCATGTATTTGTCTCAGATTTCGTCGACTTTTCAATATATGTCGATGCGCCAGAAAACTTATTAGAGCGCTGGTACGTTAATCGCTTTCTTAAATTCCGCGAAGGTGCCTTCAGCGATCCGGACTCTTATTTCCACCACTATTCTCAGCTGCCTGAAGAGGAAGCAGAGAGTATTGCACGTGGGTTATGGAAAGAAATTAACTGGCTGAATTTAAAAGAAAACATCTTACCTACACGTGAGCGGGCCAGCCTGATTATGACCAAGTCTGCTGACCATGCCGTGCAAAGTGTGCGGTTGCGAAAATAGTATTAAAAACGCCCTGCTTTATCAGGGCGTTTAATGCGTCACTGTTTACTGTGTTAATTAGCGGGACGTAATGAGATCTCGCCACCGACCCAGGATTTAATCTCACCATCCTGTTCCAGCAATAAACCGCCCTGCTTATCAATTCCGCGCGCAATGCCATGCACTTCACGATCGCCAATCAGCAGTTTTACCGGACGATGGATAAAGTTATCCAGCGCTTCCCAGCGGCCGACAAACGGCGCCAGCCCATCCCGTTCAAACAGCGGTAAAGCTTCACGCAGACGGTTTATCAGCCTGGCGGCGAGTTCGTTACGATTGATCTCGATGCCGGCTTCCTGCAGATTGATCCAACCCTGATTGATTTCCGCCGTGCCTTCGCCCCGCATCACCAGGTTGATCCCCGCGCCCATGACAATTTGCGCCGCATCGCCGGTTTTACCGGTGAGCTCAACCAGAATACCCGCCAGTTTACGATCCTGCAGATAGAGGTCATTTGGCCACTTAACGCGGACGTCTGCCGCGCCCAGCGACTGGATAACCTCTGCCATCACGATACCAATCACCAGACTCAGGCCCATTGCCGCAGCTGGCCCCTGCTCCAGTCGCCAGTACATGGACATGTAGAGATTGGCGCCAAACGGCGAGAACCATTTCCGTCCGCGCCGGCCGCGCCCGGCCTGTTGATATTCCGCGATGCATGCATAGCCGGAGTTCAGCTGGTCCATGCGATCGAGTAAATACTGATTCGTTGAGTCAATAACCGGAATCACTGCGAGATCCGGCTGATGCAGATGCGCCAGTATCGCCTCTTCATTCAGCAGCTGAATGGGCGCTGGCAGGCTGTAGCCTTTCCCTGTCACGGTGTAGACATCCAGGCCCCAGCTTTTCAGCGTCTGAATATGTTTATTCACGGCAGCGCGGCTCATACCGAGCGCTTCACCCAGCTGTTCACCAGAGTGAAATTCGCCATCGGCCAGCAGGGCGACCAGTTTTAATGGAACGCTATGATCTTTCATGAAATCACCTCGACGGCGTTACGCTCGCCCTGCGCGCCAATAAACCGCACCTCTGGCTCCAGCCACACGGCAAATTTTTTCCCCACCTCCTGACGCACATGATGGGCCAGGGCGACAATATCCTGCGGTGTGGCATTGTCTTCATTGATCAGTACCAGTGCCTGCTGACGATGCACCGCAGCACCGCCAAGACGATAGCCTTTCAACGCACACTGATCGATCAGCCAGCCTGCGGCCAGCTTGACCTCACCACTGTGCTGGGGATAGTGCGGCATAGCAGGATAGTGCGTGAGCAATACCTCTGCCTGCTGAGCGGAAATCAAAGGATTTTTAAAGAAACTGCCTACATTGCCTGTTATGCGCGGATCGGGCAGCTTACTTTGTCGCATATGGCACACCGCATTGAATACGTCCCACGCGCATACGGTGGCGGGATTGAGCTTCGCCAGATCGCCATAGCTCAGTACCGGTTTCCACTGCTTGGCCAGACGCAGCCCGACGGCCACAATCACATAGTCATGCTTCATCGCGTGTTTGAAGATGCTGTCGCGATAACCAAACTGGCACTCATCACGGTGCAGACGCGTGACTGTGCTATCCGGCAGGTGTAACACTTCGACGTACTGGCAAATATCTTTAAATTCAACACCGTAAGCGCCAATGTTCTGGATGGGTGCCGATCCCGTCACGCCTGGAATCAGCGCCAGATTTTCCAGCCCGGTGAGGCCTTTCTTTAAAGTGTGCTCAACCAACTGATGCCAGTTTTCGCCTGCACCAACGTGCAGATGCCAGGCTTCGTCGTGCTCTTCCAGGGTAATGCCTTTAATCGCGTTGATCACCACGCAGCCGGCAAAATCTTCGAGGAACAGGACGTTACTGCCCTCGCCAAGCACCATAAACGGCTGATTATTTTGCTGGCTGGCGTGCCAGGCAGAGGAAATGGCTTCTGCGCTATCCGCAACAACAAGCTTTTCAGCCGCGATTGCAAGACCCAGTGTGTTGAACGCTTTCAGGGAAGTCTGAGGGCTGGACATGTTACGGCCTTTACTGATTAATCTGGCCGTAGTTTACCCGATTGCACGGTTTTACAGTGGGGAGTTTTCGCGTTTTTAGCGGTAAATTTGCTGAAGTACGGGCGTAAAAAAGCCCCGGACTCTCGTCCGGGGCTTCTTCACTTATTTAATGCCTGGCAGTTCCCTA
>NZ_SCKT01000015.1 GCF_014155765.1 Pantoea dispersa
CATAAAGGCCATAAGAGTATCTTTACCCCTCCTTTTGCTTTTCCTGTCCGGGTGTACGCTCCCATCGCATCCCCCCGTCCAGAAAAATACGGTTCCCACCGAAACGCCTGTGAAAAAAGAGTGTTCCGGTCAGAATGGAAAATAAACCTGATTGCAAGCTCGTCGGAGTATGACGAAAAGATCATTCCTGAAATTGAGGAGGCGTTCTCCCGCCTGTGCTATGCCACTGACCTGCAATATATTGACCAGAAGCCCACCCGCCTTGGTTAAGTCAACACCGATGAGAAACGGGCAAAAACGCTCACCGATACGCTCAGTGACCGGAATGTGTATTATCTCTGGTTTGTAAGAGGTGGCACAGGAGCCCTGAAGGTTTACCTTCGTCTCGTGCTGTCGCTTAGCTACGACTTGCCGGTCAACCGAGTTAGTGAACTACTGCTGTACCGAGTCACCTTGCCCGGAGTAAAGTCTCCGGGCCATCATTTCAATACGATGCTCGCTGTACGCTTAATTTTGTAACGCTTACTTTTTTAAAAAAACACGGGAGAATATATTTCCCTCCAGATACTCACGCTTTAACCTGGCCCGTAACTTATCGCCTTTTATCGAAGCGTCTCACGACGAGTCCATAAACATCAGATTTGCATAAATAATTACGCTGCGATAAGTACCACACGATCAATTCGCTACTATTTCCTGCACCAATCTTTCGCATAACTTTACGTTTGAAATAGCTAACTGACTGCTTCTTTAGACCAGTTCTTTCCGCTATTTCCTCCATTTTCATACCCGTCATAAAAAACCAGATGACGGTTAATTCCACTTCACTGAGAACTACCTTGTCCCCATTGATTCCTTCAATGACCAGCAAAACGCCCCCTCTCTAAACCGTACAGAGAATCAATTATCCTTTTTATTTTTTTATAAAACCTACAGTTTTGCTTTGTTTTTTCGTAACTGATAGTTATAATCGCTGATGCTTTCCACGTTGAGGTGCATCCCATGGGCAAGCGGGCTGGAGGGTAAAGTACACATCTCCTCACCTGGTAACACATAGGGTTTACTAAAGGTCATCCTGATGTTTTTTTCATCCGTTTTCATTGTCGGAACAAAACGAAAAATCTTGGCGCTGGGGTTACTTATACAAAGTCTTCCCTGATCAATACGATAGTTCACTACCTGCCACATATCTTTCTGCTCAATATTCTTTCTCAAGTTAACCACTACGGGCAAATCCTGTCCGATAAGTATTTTCACTTTTCCTTCGCTGACATCATCCTGCGGCGGCAGGCCAGTAAAAATGACACGTGCGATATGCTCTTTGCTGTCAGGCTTGTTAGTCCGATAAATTACGCGGATGCTCTGGGTCTCGCCCGGGCCCACAATGATAGCCTGAGGTTCAGTGAACAGTGTTCCTCCTGCAAGATCATCATCCGGCAGCTTTCGAATCTTACTGTAAAGCAGTACGCTTTTATCGCCGTTGTTTTTAATATCAATGGTGGATTCATTTTTCCCTGACTCAATAAGTACGGCGGATGAGGAAGGAATAATTTCAGCCTGAGCAGGCTGGAAAATACCAGCTGCCATTAATGCCGTCGCTGCAATACTACGCGCCATTACATTTGAAGATAACATCGTTGATACTCTCCTGTGCTTTAAGATTAAAGTTATTGAGTCTGCACTGCACGTTTACTCTTGACGGTGAAGACATGCCTAATTTCTGAAGTTTATTAATGTCTTTCTCATTTATCAGAAGGATATCTTTATCGATAAATCGAGCTATGATTTTCCCGCCTTCGTCATAAAATATATCACTCTGCTGGATCCACGCCGGTTTACTTTTCCAGCGCATGAGTAAGGACCGATTGTTAACAACATTAAACTCGAAGAAAGACACCGCCCCCCTGTCAGCCGAAAATTCCCTGAAGTTATTTTTAACAACAATACCTGAAGGTAATCCTTCCGGACTGACGCGTATAAAGTCAGCCCGACCTTCAGCAACGGGACTGATGACTGCTTTACCGTCATGATTCGTTACAACGCTGTTTTGCAGCGATGCCACTTTCAGATACCGATGGATACCAGTATCCACCACTGCCCATGTATCACCAATCCTCCCCGGAGAAAAGATAACGCCTGCTCTGCTGATGGCAACTGCCCCCGAAAGTGATGCAGTGGTTATCTGGGACGTCCCGCCTTCGTCTTTACCCTGTGACAGCGACAAACCTGCTGTGGTGTAGGGAGTGCTGACATTATTGTCCAGTGTATATGACTCGGAGCGTGAAGTACCGTATACACGCTGATGGCTGGCGGTAACGGTATACCGATCCGTCACCTGTGAGCTGAGAGAGTTCGACAAACGAGCACTTTCTCCATAACTGTAATACTGGCTGCGCCAGTTGGCGTTGTGGTCTCCGAGATCCAGCGGGATACTGAGAGAAAGATTCACGCTGGCTTTATCTCTGACGGAACGGCCGGGCCCCGGTGCCATATAGGCCACCCCCATACCTAAGGAAGCCTTGCCGAGGCGCATATTCATACTGGCCGAAATTGCATCATTACTGGGTGCAGTATAGAAACGATAGTGCGTCAGTGAAATGCTTCCTGTTAAGCCGTATGAAAACTGCTGAGTCTGTGAAAGACTGATACTGCTTCGCTCAGAGTTATAATTGTCCTGCAGCGCCTGTCCAATATAGCTGAAATTTCTGCTGTTACTGCTATAGCTCAGGCTGGTATTTTTATAATTAGCGGTGACGTTCATACTCAGACTGCGCTGACCTTTTTCATTTTGGATCCCAGTCAGCCACGCTGTGGTTCGAAATTCCCCTTGGAAAGTTGAATTACTCACCGTCACTCCTCTGTATTTTCCCGCCGAAACAACAGCTACGGAGGGAGCCAGGAGTTTACCAAGTGTCTTGCTAAACTTCACACCGTTTACAATATCACGACTCCCGTTCATGGCGCGCCCTGAAAAGGCATAATATCCGGTCATGCCATCACGTTTAGCGGTTATCTGACCGCGAACAATAATCCGTGAATCGATAATTTGGTCATGGCGCTTGACCAGCACCGTAACGTCGCCGGAAAATCCCGCAACCGGAATGTTACGTAGTTCTGCATGCCCTTTTTGAATGATCTGTTTCCAGATAAGCAAATTGTTTTGCCAGATCTCCACATTGAGGACTTCGGGTGCATCATACGTAAAATTAATATAAGCGGACGCATTCCCTTCCGCAGAGGAAACTATTACACCATCAACGTAACCCGTTCCGAACCCACCGTCATTAACCATTGTACGACCAGCCCGGATCCTGACCTGGTTGAAATCACGCTCAATATAGACGTCACGCACTTGGTTGACGGCAACTGATGCGTTCCGACTCCGGAACTGGCTGTAGTTCCCGTGTGTCCGAATAATGGCATTATTAATATTTACTCCGACCTCATAGTCAGCACTGAGACTGTCGAGGGTTCCGGAATTTCCGGAATAGCGGTAGCCATACGTATTGTAATTTACGAAAGCGCCGTTTCCTCCACCTAATCTTCTCTGACCACCAGGTTCCTTGAGGAATTCAGCCGGCACGCTGATTCGCAAAGAAGTATCTGAACGGTCGTATTTAAAGTTAATTATTTTTTTTAAAGTAAAAAAAACGCCGTGATTATTATACCTATGAATTAGCCAACCATTATTTTTAACTCCGGATTTTAATTTTATTTCTTTAGAAAAAAACAACATCCCTCCCTGATAGTTAATTTCTCCTGAAGCAACATAATTTTCATTTATGTAAATTTCAGCTTTAGTGTATCCCTGAGGTATAACGTGCCGATTTAATGCATCACTGAGCTGGCCGACAGAAATACCATTTGCAGACATGAGATTCTCATCAAAATGTAGATTTTCGCTCAGAGCCTTTGCAATAAAAACAAAATAAAATAAAACAAAATAAAAAAGGTATTTTTTTTGCATATTAAAATCAGGCATCTACTGATGAGATGCCTGCTACACTTGACTAAATGAATCAGAAGTAACGCACGTTAACTTGTGCAGTACCCTGCCAGTCTACTTGCTGAGCATTTGTAATCTGATTACCTTTATTCAGCTGTGGCTCAATATCCAGTACCCAGGAGATTGATTTACCCGACGCAGGTTTGCCTGTCGCTTCATCCCATGGGGTCCAGTCCTCAGTTTTTTTGTAACTCCATGCTGAATTCAACACTCGAGTGAAGGCAGTGCTGTCATGTGCACCACTGTTCTGATAGCCGAATGAGGTTGAGTTAGTAACTCCATCTACTGTTGATGAAACCGGAGTGATGGTGAAATTGCCTAATTTATTTCCGGTTACCGGATCCATACCCAAGCCAAAAATACGTGAGCTATCAGCATGCCCACTCTGGGTTGAAGTATTCTGTCCCACCATAGCGCTGTTTTCATTTGGATCTGTTGCCCAGAAAGCTACACTTTGTGCTGAAGGACAGCTGATCTGCAAAGTGACTTGTTTCTTGGGGAACGTATTGAATGACGTTTGATTCAGGTTCTCATGTTGAGTAATACCCCAGTCAAGTGAATCACCACCTATAACGCTGGCAGTACAGGCATTAGGTGCAATGACCCCATGAACGTTAATATCCATGGCAGCAAAAGATGGGTTAGCTAACAAAAAAGCACCTGTAATACTTAATGCAGTAACAACTTTATTTAAAGACACGAAAACACCTCCAATTTAGCTTTTAAAAATAATTCATCAGCCTCACCCGGCTGATGAGAAATGAAATATAACGGAATGATATTTAGGAGGGTAGTTAAAAAAGATCAAGAAAAATAAAATTATCTTTTATTAAAAAAATATTAATAAATTCAATAGGTTATAGAACTCTCTTTAATCCTTAATGTCATTCCCAGAGAAAAAAAAACAAACCGAAACAGCGTCCTGAGCAGGAAGCTGAAACGGTTATAAATTTCAAATAAAATTTTTTAACAGCTCAAGATTTTTCACATAGAAAAAGTGGAACTGTTTCAGATGAAATCAGCGAAGCATTTTTACTGACCGGTCGGATAGTCCATACAAGTGATTTACCCGACTCATAAAAGAAAGCAGGCAACCACTTGTGTTCCTGGTCCTTACTGAGAGTCATCTGTGGCGACCTTGAAATGGCCTGAGAGATAACTAAATAGGTATAACCCTTTTTCTCGTAAGTAAATCTTATAGTCTTACTGATGTAGCCAGCTACTTTATCCCTTTCATATAAAACTCCTGAAATTGATAATGTTCCAGTGCCGGAAAAAAGATTCTGATAAACGACCATATTCAGCATCTCTTTGTTTTTGACGAAAGAAACCTCTGCTTTACATGTCTCATATGTGACGTAATTATCACCATATGAAATACAAAGAAAAGTTAAAAGCCCTGAAATTATTAATAGTATTAATCTGTTCATTTACCCATATTCTTAATATAATAAACCGAATGACACCGAGGTGCCTCTTTACCGACCAGCGGATTACGGCAGAGGACAAGTGATGTACGGTCAGAAAACCTGTAACTTGTAATGTAGATATAACGGTTATTTTCACAACTGAGACCAAGACCACCTATCAGCCTGAACATTTTATCCTCCTGAACATCATTATCCCTGTTTGAGAAAATAATACATTCTTTGTAATAAACAGGTTTTGAATTAAATAAAGCGTACTTTCTTGTATGAACCCCCATGAAATAAGCTAATATACCTATCGCAATACCTAATAAAATAACTAACAGCCTGCTCATTTTTGCGTAACCTCGCGTCAGGACATGGCTTTCGGCTGCTAATGGCAGGATAGATTGTAACTGATTCATTTCAAAACCTTCTGTTTCATCAATTAAATTAATCTTCTCATCGGGTTTAGCACCTGTTTTATCTTCATTATTACCATTCTCTTCATGAATCCGCTCTGGTCCGTTCCGGTTAATATCTGTCAATGGCGATAAGATAAACCCCCTTCGGGGCATTGTTCTGATAATATCCTGCTTTATACCGGCTTTACTAAGCGACTTTCGTATTGTAGAGATGTTCTGATACAATGACGTAGAAGTGGGTTCCATGCCAAATCGTCGCCAAGCATATTCATAGAATTGATCGTGCGTAACCAGATTTCCGATATTATCTATAAGAAGCTCAAAACACAGCGCGGCTGAGGCGCTAATCGTGTATATTCCGTTTTCATTCGAAATTCTCTTCTTCTCTGGCTCGAAATTAACCACACTATTTATAATTATTTTCCTGCTCATAGTCTCCTCCAGTGTTATGACCACCCAGTCCCGCGTCGCGTCAATTTCCAGGAAAAAATCATTTTCATCAGGATTTTTCTTTAAAATTAGCGATTTTCATCAAGTTGGGGAAATACCTATCAGTAATGCAATACCTTAAAGGGCGGATTGATTATAAATTTTCATTCTTTTTGCATCTTTTTATCGGATAATCTCATTCTTTTTCTCTAAATGTAAGATATGTTTGTGATCCGTGTTAATTTTAGCATCCATTTTCAAAAAAAACCTGAGTATTGCCTTCAGATTAAATTTTGTTCATGCCGCGATGAACTTAGCTGAAAGCACTAACCGATAACCTTAATTTTGCTTAGAAATCAATGACAATCTTCTATGTGGTTTTGACAGATTGGCTCTTAACTGATGTCCTCACCGTTTCAGTATTGGTATTTTCCATCAAGAATGCGGCAGGTGAGATAAGAGCCTGCCGTACATAACAGCACCGGAACAAAATAACTGTGCTCCATCTGGGTAAATTCCATCACAAGGACGACTGCGGTAAGGGGCATCTGCATGGATGCCGCCAGAAATGCAGCGCCTCCAACAAGTGCAAAACTGGGGGCATTACCGCCAAGAAAAATAAGCTGCCATCCGGCACAAAGCAGAAGACTCAATAGCCCGCCGACCGTAAAGGCTGGCGTCAGCAGGCCGCCCTCCGTGCCACCCCGCAGAACGGCCAGGATCACCAGAATTTTCAGTCCCAGCAAAACAGCAGCGTGGCGATAATCAAATTCATCACTGATGGCCATCTGCATCGGTCCCTTACCGTTACCCGGTAACTGAGGATAATAAAGACTCAGGACAGCGAGCACGGTAAAGGCAATAAGACAGATAACAGGCATCTGCCAGTTACTTTTGACCCCGGCGCGGGATTTCCCTGTGATAATCCGGAATCCCCATGCCGCAAGGCCCAGCAGCGGGCCCGCGAGACAGGCCCAGAGTATAAAGGTATGAGTAAGCGCAACGGACAGAAAATGATACTGTGATTCATTCCCCAGGCCGAGTATGGCGCTCCAGGCCGCGAGCGCAGAGGTGACGACGGCGGCGAATGCTTTTTCCCAGCTAAAAGCGATCAGCAGAACTTCCAGACTAAACAAGGCCCCAGCCAGCGGCACATTATAGACAGCCGCCAGGCCAGCGCCTGCACCACAGGCAATCAGAATCCGTACCTCGCCCTCGTTTAGACCCAACCGGCGCGCGATGGTGCCTCCGGCAAGCGCCCCCACTGGGACGTGGGGCAACCTCACGTCCCAGTGGGGAGCCCAGCGCAACAGTCACGATCTGTAGCAGCGCATGAACGGTCGTGGTGCTCGGGGGCATTGCCCGGGAGGGCACAGAGACAGCGTCCTTGATCGAGACGCGAGGTTGACCATAACGACCCAGCAACCACCATCCGAAGCCCGAGATAACACCGCCAGTCACGATAGCTGCAAGGCGCCGCACGAAGGAAGAATCACTGACGCCCTGAAGAAAAGAGACCGTACCGATGACATGCGACAGGCTGCAGCCAAACGCGTAGTGCTGCACAGCATGTAAAATCAGTCCCAGCGCCATCCCTGCCAGACCTGCCGCTAAGCCTGTTGCGACAACAGCAACAAGCCTGATAAAATAACTGACGTTTCCTGCTAAGTCTTTCTTTTTTTTCTGAATCCCTGAGTTTTTATATCGGTATAGTAACGAACGTCACCTCAATAGTGTCTCACTGACGAGCCAGGCAGGGGAAATGGTAACCTGACCTGCTCCTAGTTGATTAACACACCCCGATGTTAGTAATGTCTTCATAAGCCACATGAGGACATCCCCATGAAGAAGCGTTTTCCCGACGAACAGATCATCAGTATTCTTCGCGAAGCGGAAGCTGGGGTTTCTGCTCGTGAGCTCTGCCGTAAGCACGCCATTTCCGATGCCACTTTCTACACCTGGCGCAAGAAGTTTGGTGGCATGGAAGTTCCTGAGGTGAAGCAGCTTAAATCTCTTGAAGAGGAGAACGCCAGACTCAGGAAGCTGCTTGCCGAAGCCATGCTGGATAAGGAGGCGCTTCAGGTGGCTCTGGGGCGAAAGTACTGACGACAGACCACAAGCGGGAAGCCATTAAGTTTATGTGTGATGCGACCGGTCTGTCGCAACGTCGTGCCTGCAGGCTTACTGGTTTGTCTCTGTCGACCTGCCGCTACGAGGCTCAGCGTCCGGCGGCTGATGCGCATTTATCAGGGCGCATCACTGAACTGGCACTGGAGCGCAGGCGTTTTGGCTACCGCCGCATCTGGCAGTTGCTGCGTCGGGAAGGCCTTCACGTCAATCATAAGCGGGTATACCGTATATACCACCTTAATGGACTGAGCGTAAAACGCAGACGACGCCGTAAAGGGCTGGCAACCGAACGGTTTCCGCTTCTGCGCATGGATGCGCCGAACCTGACATGGTCGATGGATTTCGTTATGGACGCAATGGCCAACGGTCGGAGGATCAAGTGCCTGACCTGTGTGGATGATTTCACTAAGGAGGGTCTGACGATCACCGCTGCTTTCGGTATTTCAGGCGTTCAGGTCACGCGTATTCTGGACAGCATCGCGCTGTTTAGGGGCTATCCGGCGACAATAAGAACCGATCAGGGCCCGGAATTTACCTGCCGCGCGCTCGATCAATGGGCCTTTGAGCATGGTGTGGAACTACGGCTTATCCAGCCAGGTAAGCCAACGTAGAACGGATTTATTGAGAGTTTCAACGGTCGCATTAGAGATGAGTGTATGAATGAACACTGGTTCAGCGATATTCTTCATGCCCGGAAAACAATTAATGACTGGCGGCAGGATTATAACGAGTGCCGTCCCCATTCATCGCTGGATTACCAGACACCAGCTGAATTCGCAACGGACTGGCGAAATAGGAAATATGAAGAAAAACCAACCGACATTACTAACTGAAGTTAGTATCTAATCCTGGGGGCAGATCAAAACCACTCGTTATCGAACGGGGTCATGATGGCACTGGAGGAAATGACGCCGAAGGTTGAGCAGTACTCAATTGACGAGATGTTCCTCGATTTAACCGGCATCGATGGCTGCGAGGACTTTGAGCACTTCGGCCGGCGCCTGCGCGCGCACGTGCTCGCCACGACCGGTCTGACCGTCGGCGTGGGCATGGGGCGCCTACTAAAACCCTGTCAAAATCGGCGCAGTGGGCCAGCAGGGAGTGGCCGCAATTCCGGGGAGTGCTGGCGCTGACGCCGGGCAATCCGAAGCGCACCGCAACGCTGCTGGAAAACCAGCCCGTTGAGGAGATATGGGGCGTTGGCCGGCGTATCGGCAAAAGCCTCAACCTGATGGGTATCGAAAATGCTCTGCAGCTGGCGCGCGAGCACCCTGCCCTCATCCGAAAGAATTCAGCGTGGTGCTTGAGCGCACCGTTCGCGAGCTCAACGGTGAATCGTGCATTCCCCTTGAGGAGTTTGCGCCGGCGAAACAGCAGATCGTCTGCAGCCGCTCTTTTGGTGAGCGCATTACGACAAAAGTGGCCATGCAGGAAGCGCTGTGTCAGTACGCCACCCGGGCGGCGGAGAAGCTGAGAAATGAGCGCCAGTTCTGCCGGCGCATCAGCGTTTTTATCCGGACCTCGCCGCACGCGCAGGGAGAAGTCTTCTACGGCAACAGCGCCGGCGAGAATCTCACCCTGCCCACGCAGGATACGCACGACGTAATCGGGGTGGCCATGCGATCGCTCGACCGCATCTGGCTTGACGGGCGACGCTACATGAAGGCCGGCATCATGCTCGATGACTTTACGCCAGACGGCGTCAGTCAGCTGAATCTGTTCGATGAGGATAAGCCGCGGGCCAACAGCGCGCAGCTGATGAAGGTACTGGACGGCATCAACCAGTCCGGGCTCGGCAGCCTGTGGTTTGCGGGCCAGGGCGTGATGTGATTGGCTGGATAAATCCGGACCGGCTTAAAAACTTCCTCAGCCACGGCGCAGACAGGCGCTTTCGCGCGCTGTGCTCCGTTGACGGACTGAATGCTTACTGTAATCCTGCCAAAATCAGCCAGACGGCTGTGATTCCGGACGACAACCAGGCTGAGGCGATCTGTCAGGCACTTCTGAACTCCGGGTATACCCGGCTCATACGGACGGATGGCTCAGAGCTGATCGTTGCGGGAACGGACATTCCCGCAGCCTGGCGCCCTGTTCAATAGCTTCCTGAGAGAGCCTGACTGAGTCCAGAGCAACCGCAGCGCCGGGAGAGACGTGCGCTGCATTTACTCAGGCGCCAAGCATTCTGCTGACAAAATCAACGTATTCTGCGTTTTGTCCTCCCTGCCGGAATGCCTTTTCCTGCACAAGGTCTCTGTTAGGCCTGAAGCAGATCAAATGGCGATCTTCATACAGCCTGACCGGCGAATAAAAGCCGGGTTTGCCGTCACGGATCAGGTCACGCAGCGCCCGTAAGCATCCTCCGGCCAGTACGTCACAGAGCTGCACGCCCGGGCTATCCAGCGAGTCAACTTGACTGACCTCTCTGAGCTTAAGCGGGTAGCTGACAGAGGCATCATCAGACAGCCTGAATTCGGCGGGCTGATCGCAGCCTATAAACCGCATCAGATAATCGTGATACTGCAGCAGATTTTGAGAGCGGTCATGCTCAATCAGGTACGCATCAGCTGACATCATTTTGAAGTGGTCAACAAAAACTGGCCACCGCGTTAGAGTTTTTCCAGTATCGGTTTTCCGATTCGTTTGATGGTAATCCACCGTTATATTCATGCGGCCTGAGCGATCTGTAATACCCGACGATATAGTCCGTTATTGCGTGAGCTGCATCGCTGAAGCTTACATAGCCCGTCACCGGCACCCATTCGTTCTTCAGACTCCTGAAGAAGCGTTCCATTGGACTGTTATCCCAGCGGTTTCCACGCCGACTCATACTCTGCCTGATCCGGTATCGCCACAGTAACTGCCGGAACTGCCTGCTCGTATAATGATTGCCTTGATCGCTGTGGAACATCACCCCGACGGGCTTACCACGGGTTTCCCATGCCATTTCCAGTGCTTTCATGGTGAGCCTGCTGTCCGGCGAGAACGACATAGCCCAGCCCACGGGTTTTCTTGCGAACAGGTCGAGAACAACGGCGAGGTACGCCCAGCGCTTACCCGTCCAGATATAGGTCACATCACCGCACCACACCTGGTTTGGTTCCGTTACGGCGAACTGTCGCTCAAGATGATTCGGGATAGCAACGTGCTCATTACCGCCGCGCTTATACTGGTGAGTCGGCTGCTGGCTGCTGACCAGCCCCAGCTCTTTCATGAGCCTGCCAGCAAGCCAGCGCCCCATCTGGTAGCCTTTCTGGGTTGCCATCGTGGCGATGCTTCTTGCTCCGGCCGAACCATGGCTGATGCTATGCAGTTCAAGTACCTGGCTTCGTAATACAGCCCGTGTGCCGTCTGGCTTTTCAGGACGGTTTTTCCAGTATTTGTAGCTGCTGCGATGAACCCGAACACATGGCAGAGAGTGGCCACAGGATAACGCGCCCTGAGTTTCCCGATTATCGAGAACTGTTCAGGGAGTCTGACATCAAGAGCGCGGTAGCCTTTTGTAATATTTCGTTTTCCATTTCAATACGTTGCATTTTCTTCCTGAGCTCACGTATTTCGATTTGTTCCGGCGTTATCGGGGAGGCTTTTGGCGTTTTGCCCTGACGCTCATCACGCAGCTGTTTAACCCAGCGCGTCATGGTAGAAAGCCCTATATCCATCGCTTTAGCCGCTTCAGCAACGGTGTAATTCTGATCGATGACAAGCTGGGCTGATTCGCGTTTGAACTCTGCACTGAAATTTCTTTTTTTCATTGGGGCACCTGTGTTGTTCTGAGGTGAGCATATCACCTCTGTTCAGGTGGCCAAATTTAGTAAACCACTTCATGCCGACAGAACCGGCCTGACTGTAAATAATGTGGTGAATAATCTGCGGAACGAGTTCAAAGGGATAGCGCATCAACAGGCTCCTGTTTGTAAACGGAAGTTCATTTTCTGGGAATGCGCTCTGGGTGAAATAAAGAACTATGATTACCATTATGAAAGAATAGATGGCACTCATGAGGCAAGAGTTACGCCGGTGGAGGCATATGGAACTGAAAGACACTGTAGCAGAATCACTGGAAAGACGGGGCTTATGGCGACGGGCTGCACGCCGCTGGCTGACCGTGATGGATCAGATTACGGAAGATGCCGAACGCGAGGCCATTGCCCGCCGCAGAGAGCGATGTCTGGGTATGGCGGCCAATATCACGCCTGATGGTCGCAGAAGCGAAACACGGCGTCTGTATAAGATTCAGAGCCGTTTCAGTGATGGATATTGATGCAGGAAAGTGGAGCTGCCGTAACGATTCAGATAAAACAAAAGCCTCATCCGTCTGGATAAGGCTTTTGGCCCGGTGTGAGAGGAATGATTGGACGGGTATACAGATCACACCAGGCAATTATTTAAATACAAAAACACGTTTGTGTTGTCAATAAAGTAACTTTGAAAAGGCTCAAACCGAATGAGTCAAAATAATCGCGGGCTCTATGCCGCCCGCGCCCGCTGCCTGACAAACAGGCAGGGCCGTTTTAACTGAACACCTCGCCGTCTGTAACCCTGTCGATCTCCTTCAGCACCCATAACATTCGGTGGCATCCGGTACGCAGATGTTCCAGCGCAGACTGCCTTCGAACTCAGCTTCACCAGGCCACTGTTACCAACGGTGCAAAACTGCTCCACCCCGATGGCCGTGAAAGTATCAGTCGGGTCATGAGGGCCCTCAAGGCTGAACTTGCTCTTGTGACCCGCATGATGAATCGTCAGGTACGACAGCATTTCCGCGATCAGGCCCGCCAGATGACCAGCGTGAAGGGCGTGGCGGAAATCACCGCCACCACCCTGCTGGCCGAACAGCCGGAGCTGGGTACCCTGAGCCGCAGGGAAATCAGCGCGCTTGTCGGTGTCGCCCCCGTTAACAGAGACTCAGGAAAAATGCGGGGAAGACGAACGATTTCTGGCGGAAGGGCCGGCGTGCGCTGCACGCTTTACATGGCGGTCATAACCGCCATTCAGTTTAATCCGGCAATCAGGGCCTTTTATGTCAGGTTAGTTGAAGCCGGTAAGGCTAAAAAGGTGGCGCTGGTTGCCTGCATGCGTAAGCTGCTGACCAGCCTGAACGCCATGGTCAAAAGCGGGACGTACTGGGAGGACCATTTCACGTCAACCCCGGCAATTTAGTGAATTAAAAACTCAGTCCGGTTCTGAGATTAATTTCATCAGAGCTGTTTCGATGCCACCCTGAAAAAGTTCTGCAGGGCCATCAGTGCTCTGCTGGTTATAGCTGTTTCTGATACCATCACGGCGTCAAACTGATCTGGCCACGTCGTGAAGCGGCTCATACCTGTGAAGGAACAAAACGAACCAGATGTCAGCTTAAGCTGCGTTGGTCTTTTAATCCGGGCATTCAAAGACGCTCTGCGAGCGCCTGATAAAACAGGTCTCATTGTGAAAAAAGAACGTTTTTACGCCCTTATACTCTGATTATTCAACTTAAATGTAACCGATTACAATATTCGAATAATGTTTTCCCTACCCAAAGGGAGGTTGCGCATCAGGTACGGAGACATGCTCATGTATCATGGAGAGTCTTTGCAAAACAGAACAGTCAATCCTTCTTGGTACTTTCGATGAGTGACTCCAGAAACTTACGTTGTTTATCATTCAAATCAAGCGATTTTACTTTTTCCCGAATGCTTTCACTGCTTTTGTCTGTGGGCTGTGATGGTTTTGCTTTGTCAGGCTGTGCTCCATAAACGAACGCGGCGAAAATGCTACCCCATACCAGACAGCAAAAAATTAACATAATAATCCAGGCAGTTCTGCGACTTACTTTCATCATTTATCCCGGTAATCGATAAGAACACGTAAGACAATTCTCATGTGATGTGGTTCTTGGTGTAAGCGATTACAGTGATATCTGCGGCATTTACAGTGCTATGGATAGCTGTAGTAAAATTTCCATCTGAAATAGTTTCATTCTGTGGGAAGATATCTAAGTACCTTAGTACTGTTGTTAGCGCTCAGACTCTTATGGCTGTTTACGATGCCATCCCAATATCATAATACTGCTCTGAACGCCATGGTCAAAAGCGGGACAAACCGGGAGGATCATTTAAAAACACTTTAATAATTTACTGGGCCAGAAATTCATAGTAGCTCTGAAAGAGCATTAAAATTCTTTAAATGGAACCTGGTAAAAGGTTGCTTTCAGTTAGCTTATTTTCAAGCATAATTGCCCACGTGAGATATCAGAAACGTAGTTCAGGATGCTTACAGAGTGCAATGGAATCAACCCGCAGCCCGTTACTTCGCTTACGGGTCTGCGGGTATAAGCAACTTATTGTTACAATATAACATTTGAAGTTGCGCCCGAATTTTTTGCAATGACACGGTACAGGTGGGCGGCGTTGACTCCGTGCCGTGTGTCGCTGCGACCCGCCTGACAAATGGCCGTCTTGCCAGTAACATCCGGCAAGGCGGCTTCCCTTGAGTGCTCCTGCAAATGCCAGCGGCTGCGGAGTCAGTTTTTATCAGCAGCCGTAGCGTAAATGCGGGCCCGATAATCCTTACTGTCCGTTCCACTTGCTTGGCTTTTTCACATCTCAGCCGTTCTCTCTGGCTGCGGTTTTCCCGGTGACGATGAAAGTACGCCCAGACAGCCCCGGAACAGGCATAAAGGAAAATGATGATGACGACATGAGCGCAGCAGCCCCGCCCTTGCTCTACAGCGACGGCACTCAGAAGGATAACGCCTGCTCTCTCATATCTTCTAAGAGGTAAATAATGACAATAGCCCCAGACAGGGAATCCAGACTATTCGAAACGATATATAAAAATGTCCTTTCCGCCTTGGGTATGCCCGGCGTTACCCGCTTTGGCAGTACACTTAAGGCTTATGTAACCTACCGTACGTTAATTATTTTTAAACTTGATTTGATGCTGTACGACTATAAAGAGAAGAACGATCCATTTCGCTTTACTCTGCGCGGTCGGGCTGCGTTGGACTCGTTTCTTTTTAACTACAAAGGAATTACCTTTGATAAATCAGCCACATTAACGCTCCATGAGGTGCTAACTTTACTTGCGCCCGAAATTCAGGCGTATCAGATCCCTAATGACGTTATGCAACTTCTGAAAAAAAAACCTGAGTTCAGTTTTGAGCCTTTTGAGAGAAACTTTTCAGCATCACAGCCGGATTTCTTCGGAACCGAATGGGATCCTGAACTTCTGGACAGGCAGTATCGCTGATCAGCGAAGCTAGACACGTATTGCCCGCGCACCATCGACAAAAAATCACCATCAGATGATATGCAAGCACAGTTGCTTGTTTGCGATGCCGCCCGGCTACCGTGAGGGCACGGCACTTTATGCCCGCCGACGGCATAAGCGTGGAGCGAAGCGACGTCATCATTATCTTTCCCGTGAAAAGCGCCGCCCGCCGGGCGGCCGCCTAAGTAGTCGTTTTCAGCCCCGGAAATCAGGCCAGTGGCAACCGCACCGGTCGCTCACCACGGGTGCCATAAACGTACCGGTTACTTCCCACTCATCCAGAAAATGGAGGCCGGAAAGTGTCACTGCCTGCTGCGCATCAAGTTGCACGAGAGATTTCAGCCAGACGTCATTGCCGTCAAAGCGCCAGTAACAGCCTTCACTCTCACGGGGTTCGCCCTTCCACCACGTACGGCCCATGAGCATGCAGCCCGCCTCTGCCAGCTGCTCATCCGGTGACAGGATGAGCATATGCTCCTCTGAGCAGGCGCCCTGCCACTCTGCCTGAAAGGAAGCCAGCCAGGTGTTCACTCTTTTTCCTCCCATTTTGCCAGAATCGTGTCAGCGCAGTGGCGCAGGAAGTGCCAGCTGAGACTGATATCCGCATCGAGCGTGGCATCGGCCAGCGCGATCGTGGCCAGCACCTCATCGGACGTCAGCTCCGGTGCCACGTCTTCGAAATCATCGGCTACCCACAGGTGCACTACGCAGGGTGTGTCTGGTGCAAAACGCTGCAGCTGTTCGGCCAGCTGGCCAGTGGTGAGAGGGTGATTCATGTAAGCGTCTCACCTGCACCGTCTTGCGCTTTATCGCTTCGGCCCACTTCACTCTGACAGCACAGGTGATGCTTGTTTCTTCTAATCGGCTTTGAGTGCCCCATATTTTTACTAAGATTAATCTGGGCGTGGATTAATCCCGTCTTTTTAATAGCTTTTAAATGGAGATTACAATGGAACTTGTAAAAGAAGCGGAACTGAACAGAAGCGTCTCGTGGGGCAGCATCATTGCGGGCGTGGTAACGGTAATGGCTGTGTCCCTGCTGCTGACCACGCTTGGGTCAAGCCTTGGTTTTTCAATGCTTTCACCTCAGTCTGACGATGTCATTAACGGTGCTGACAAGGCTGTTATTATCTGGTCAGTCATCTCGATAGTGCTGAGTCTGGCCTGCGGCGGTTTTGTGGCCGGCAGGCTGGCGGGCGCGGATGGAACCATCCATGGCTTTCTCTCATGGGCCACATCTCTGCTTGTTGCTTCCGTGCTGGGCTTCGCCGCCGCTGGCGGCATTCTGCATATGGCGGCAAGCGCCGTTGGCGCGGCAGCATCTGCCACGGGCTCAGCCGTGAGCGGACTGGGTAGCGCCGCAGGAAAAGCATCGGGCGCAACAGCCGATATCGCTCAGAATATTGCTGACAGGATCGGACTGAACACGCAGCTCACAGCCCCGCAGGCGGACAAACAGGTACTGGATGCGCTGGGCAGGAGCAACATTAAAGAACTTCAGCCGGAATTTCTGCAGTCCCAGCTTCAGGCAGCGGGGAGTGATATTGCAGATTCGGTCAAATATTTGGCTGTTAACCCGGGCAACAGTGACGCCATTATTGATACGCTGAGCGGTAAACTGAAGTCACGGGCGGATGCAGTCAGCAAAGGTGTCGACAGGAATGAGGTGAAAAAAGCGCTGGCAGAAAATACCCGTCTGTCACCGGAAGAGGCGGACAGGGCCGTCGATAACTTCATTCAGGCGCGTGACAAAACCGTTCAGGAGGTAAGCGACCGTATGGCCCGGCTCCAGAGTAATCTGAACGATGCGAAGGCGCAGTACGCGGAATTCAAAAAGCAGGCAAAAGAGAAAGCTGACGAAGCCGCCAGCGCGGCTGCAAAAATCGCTCTGTGGTCATTCATCGCTCTTCTGGCGGGGGCTGTTGTCAGTGCGCTGGCCGGTTTGTGGGGGGTGAATACTCACCCTGCCCACCGGAAAATCAGGGCCTGAAGAAACCGGAGAGCATAATAATTACGCAGGCATTCCGGTGCTCTTTTCTGATGTGTAGCTCATCTCTGGATTCAGCATAAATAAAAAGGGCTGCGGCTAAAGCCGCAGCCCTTTTGTCTGCTGAAAACTGCAACTGTCCCGGACGTGTCGGGTGCCTCCCGATAGGTCAGAAAAGCCAGAACCTGACCTGCCGTTTCTGCTCATTGCCAGGATGATTATGTTTGTATCTGACTTGGCCCCGCCGCTTAGGGGGATTCACATCCGTTTGTTTACATCCATCAGATTTCCTGTAGAAAACTGAGCGGTGCCGGGTGCCTCCCGGTGAGTCAGGAATAGCCACAACCTGACCCGCTTATTGGCCAAGGCATTCACCCCTTTTGTGGCTTAGCCCCGCCGCTTAGGGGGATTCACCGCATAAGAAAAATAGCACATTTATCACGATAACCTGAGGCATCTTTATTTATAACTGGCGCTGATGTGTTCCGGTCAGTAAAGAACTTTCACAGATCATTCAGGTTTTCTGGAATAAATCTCCACGGCAGCAGCTCACCTATACGGTTCACTGGCCAGTCCTGAATATGCCTCAGGACATAACGCAGCCATACCTCCGGGTCTATGCCGTTAAGCCGGCAGGTGCCGATCAGCGAGTACAGAACCGCTGCCCGCTCCCCACCTGCGTCTGAACCTGCGAACAGCCAGTTTTTCCGGCCCAGGGCTACGCCACGCAGCGCGTTCTCCGCGATGTTGTTGTCAATTTCCGCCCAGCCGTTACCGCAGTACAGGTTCAGCGCCTCCCACTGTTTCAGCAGGTAGGCGAACGCCTTTGCCGTATCCGAGTGGCGCGAGAGCACCGTCATCTGCGCCTGTATCCAGTCGTACAGCGACTGCATCAGCGGCACGGTCTGCGCTTTCCGGACCGCCAGCCGTTCCTCTGCCGGGCTTCCGCGTATCTCCGCCTCGATGGCATACAGCTCGCCGATGCGCTTCAGCGCTTCGGTGGTGATACCGGTCGGCGTGCGGGCATGAACGTCGTGGATTTTCCGCCGGGCGTGGCACGACTCAGCTCCACGCCCTGACGGCGGTATATCTCCGACTGACGATAGTGAGGCGTGTGCTCCGCGAACTTCGCCGTGACGATGCGCGCCAGCAGGCCGGGGCCCGCGTAGCTGCGCTCTATGGGTTTTGACGGCATGGGGGCCTGAACGATGTGGTCACAGCGGCAGCAGGCCAGCTTCGGCCGCTGCGTCTCGATGACCTTAAAGGCGCTGCTGATGAGCTCCAGCTGTTCCGACACGTCGCAGCCCAGCGCGCTGAGCTCGCCGCCGCAGGCCGGACAGGCGGTTTCTGTCGGTGGCAGCATGCGGATTTCACGGTGAAGCGAGGCCGGCAACGGTTTGCGGGCGGAAGACTGGCGCAGCGGCGGCGGAAGTACCGGGTCATGCTGTTCACCCAGGACCTCTGCCATCTCCTCCTGCAGGGCGCTGATGCGCTCCTCTGCCTGACGCACCTGACGCTGCATATTCCCCCGCAGCTTTTCGGAGCTTTTGCCGAACTGCATCCGCTGCAGCTTCGCAACCAGCGCTTTCAGCCGGCTGATTTCGCTGGCGTACGCCGCCACCCGTTGTGACAGGAGGCGGTTGTTTTCGGCCATCTGCTCAAGGCTTCGCTGCTGTGTGTCCAGCAGCGCCCTGAGGCGGACATTTTCTGCAGAAAGTGAGCGTTCCATGCGCTCACATAACGCCGGTTCAGATGCGCAGGCCAGGAGGATTTATCCGCTGCGGATGCTTCCAGTTAATGCCTTCCAGCAGCATGGCCAGCTGGGCCTGCGTGAGGTGCACCCTGCCGTCCCGGTTCACCGGCCAGACGAAACGCCCCCGCTCAAGGCGCTTCGTAAAAAGACAAAGACCATCGGGGTCTGCCCAGAGGACCTTAACCATATCGCCGCGCCGGCCCCGGAAGATGAACAGGTGGCCGCTGAAAGCGGTCGGCACGCAGCGTGTTCTGCACCTTCGCCGCCAGCCCGTTGAAGCTGCAGCGCATGTCAGTCACGCCGGCAACCAGCCAAATACGCGCGCCCGCCGGAAAGCTAATCATACCTCACCCTCGCGGAGTTCACTGACCAGTGCACGCAGCAGCTCCGGTGTCACGGGGCCGGTCAGGCTCAGGGTGCCGCCAGGCAGCGTCAGCTTACAGCTGATGACGGGGGGCGAAACAGGGGCCCCACTGCTCTGCCTGACCGGTACGGGAACAGCACGCAGATATAGCAGAATTTTTGCTGTCAATCGACCTCAGCAATCCGGAGCGGTATTTAATCTAATCAACCCGGTCCCTGCAACCAGGACCGATCTCATTACGCCTGCTCCCGCCCTGATTTGCGGGACTGAACACCTGCGAAGCCAGCCGGATAAAGTCAGACCGTGCAGCTGAACCTCCTGCCGGCTCCGCC
>NZ_SCKT01000016.1 GCF_014155765.1 Pantoea dispersa
CATAAAGGCCATAAGAGTATCTTTACCCCTCCTTTTGCTTTTCCTGTCCGGGTGTACGCTCCCTTCTGTCAACTACGGGTAAAAAGTGGGGCTTCCGCAATTTGGGTGGAAGAAAAACAATGAAACTATCTAGATAACAACGATCTAAGCTGTTTTAAGTTATGGATAACTCTATGCCTTCACTTAAGACGCTTTTGCAACTGCCTTGCGGGTGGCGGTCGTTCCGACAAACTACTGCCCCTGATGGAGTAACAATCCATTTGCAGGCAACGCGTAAAACCTCGCGCTGCCCTGAATGCATGAAGCTCAGCAATTCTGCACATAGCTGTCGACGCCGCCGGATACAGCATCTGTCATGTTCCGGGCAGGCTCTCTGGCTGATATTTGCCGTTCGCCACAGGTACTGTCGTAACCCATCCTGTTCACGCAAAATCTTTGCCGAATCCCTGGCTCCTTTTGCTGGCTCACGACAGCAGGCTTCGCAGTCATTGCAAAAATTACAGCATCAACTGGGGTTGATCGCCGGTGGAGAAGCGGGACTGCGGGCTGCAACGGCGGCAGGCCTGCGGACCAGCGCGGATACCCTTCTTCGCAGGGTAATAAGCACTCCTGAGACAAAGCAACCCTGTACCCCACACGTAGGAATCGACGAATGGGCATGGCATCGGGGCCATCGTTACGGCACGTTAATAGTCAATCTTGAGACTCACCGTCCCCTGGTCCTGCTTCCCGGTCGCGATCATCGAACGCTGGCTGCCTGGTTCAGAAAATATCCTGAAATACAGGTTGTTTCCCGCGATCGCAGCGGTATCTTATGCTACTGCAGCATATGAAGGTGCACCTCAGGCCAGACAGGTGGCAGATCGCTGGCACCTGCTGAAAAACATTGGCGATGCACTTGAACGGCTGATGTACAGACATATACCTCTGATACGTCTTGTCGCAGTGGGAAGCTGATGCAGCAGCAATATGTGAAGCCATAACCAGCAAATGGAGTAACGGTGTAGTCGAAGGGCACGTAAATCGCCTGAAAATGCTGAAGCGGCAGATGTATGGGCGTGCCGGGTTCGAACTACTCAGGCGGAGGGTGATGAGTCCTCTGGCCTGAAAAGTTCCACCCAAGTTGCGGAAGACCCACTTTCGCACCGTTGGTAACAGTTAATACCCGTGCGGAGAAAACGCTTGAACATTTTATGCGTAGCGGAAGTGCTGACGTTCAGCTGCTCAGCGATTTCACGGTAGGTCAGGGCGTCGTTAAACCGCAGGCTGAGTGCAGTGGTGATCCAGGGGCGACTGGTGTAAGGCGTGTTTCTGTCCACGGTAGTGTCCATGTTCGCGAAAGTGTCCATGGTAGGATACACGGGCAGAAATGGAAGACGGTGTGCATGTGACGCTTACTGATTCATGGTTACTCCGGTTACAGGTTGCACGGCATCAGCGCCGTGACGTCACGGCAGCCGGGCCACTGCAGAGGACGCAGGGTCGAGGCACGAAGCCACACGCGCCGCCGGAGCGGACTGAATGTCCCGCGAACGGCGGGGAACGGGTGAGTCATGAGGCGAAGCTGCCTTGCGGACGAAGCGGCCCGGCTAAGGTGAAGTCACGGCGCAGCCCGACGGTCAGGAGGGAGGTACTCCGCAGAGCCGTGAATATGACTGGCGCCAGGCCGGTGCGTCACCGGACACGGCTAAATCCACGCTGATCCGATCGCGCTCTTCCCGGGGCCGGACGGCAAGATTATGTGACATGATGGTCCCTCCGGATAAAAGTATACCGCCTATGCTGAATAGCAGGAGGGGCTTATGTGTGGACGATTTGCGCAGTACAGCAGCAGAGATGACTACTTTGACGCTCTGGGTATTGGCCCGGAAGAACTGACCCGGGATGCTGACCCCATTGGCCGGTACAACGTGGCGCCGGGGACTAAGGTTCTGTTGCTCAGTGAGCGTGACGGCGAGCTGAAGTTTGATCCTGTTTACTGGGGCTACGGTCCGGAGTGGTGGGATAAACCGCCGCTCATCAATGCCCGCAGCGAAACGGCTGCGACAGGGCGTATGTTTAAGCCCCTGTGGGAACACGGGCGGGCCATTGTGCCGGCATCGGGCTGGTTTGAGTGGAAAAAAAGCGGTGCCAGGAAACAGCCCTACTTCATTTATCACCGAAACAGAGAGCCGCTTTTTTTTGCGGCCATCGGGAAGCCGCCTTTTGACCGGGAGCACGGGCAGGAGGGTTTCGTCATCGTCACCGCAGCCAGCAATCAGGGGATGGTCGATATACACGATCGCCGTCCTCTCGTGCTGACGGCCGACGCGGTCCGGGAGTGGCTGAGTCATGACACTTCGCCGGCGCGCGCGGCAGAAATTGTGCGTGACGGCGCGCTACCTGAGTCCGTCTTCACATGGCATCCGGTAGCGGCAAAAATCGGCAACGTTCACAACCAGGGGCCTGACATTATCCGGAACACCGGCGATGGCTGACAGAGTGTCCGGACATCTGCTTATGAAGGGCGCGGGTACGGGCTGCAGTTTATTTACCCCCTGGTGAATACGGAGAAGATAATCCCGTACCGGCGCCGGTTAATTTAGCACGGTCGTGTCCCGTCGCCACCGGCGGATGCGTCAGCACCTGATTCAGCCCGCTCCAGAGGGCCTGACGGGTGAGCCAGAAGCCGGGGGAGTGGAACACGATGCCCAGCTGCTCCGCCAGCGTCTGCGTCACCGGCAGGCGCCCCGCCAGAAAAGCTCGGGCAATATCGCTGTCCAGCCCGCAGCGGTCACACAGCTGCGTCACGGAGATATCGTGCTCAGTCAGAAGATAAGCGAGAAAACGTGCGGGAGATGTGTGGCCATCCATAGATTGCCCCGGAAGCTGATGAGGAGTTTCGTCCAGATTAGAACGGTGCGTCAGGTCTGCACAACGGGTCCGGAAAAAAATACCTGCCGTTAACTGCCAGCCCGCCACGCTCGCCGCAGTCACGGCTGAGGCGTACCGCAGCAGCGCGAGGAACGAACAGTCGTGCCGAGGAAGCGTCATTTCACCGATGCCGGCATGGACTGCTTACGCACGTTACGCTTATTCTGCATTTCACAAAACCAGCCCGGCCCCAGAGCGCCGGGCTGTAAGGGTACAACCGGAAACGCCTCTCCACGTCTGCCGGCCCTGACCTGAGCATAGTGGCGTCACTCAGTATCAGCCAGGCAGACCTTCATAAAAATTTCCCGGTGGGTCAGTCAGATGGCTTCGCTTCGGTGCCAACCCGTTTCGCTCCCTCTTGCCAGATAATTCCGCCTCAACAATACTGTGTATACAAACAGTAAAATAACGGGAGGAATTTTATGCGCGATTTACTCAGCTCTTTCGCAGTCACACTGCAGCATGGCCGGGGCATCAGATCATGAACCCGGGCAGCTATACCGCCGGCCTGACGCTGCTCTGGCCACCTATTTTTACGCCGAGGGTCAGGGTACAGCTTTATGCCGATCCGTGTGCCGCCGGCTTCCCCTCCCCTGCACAGGATTACGTCGAGAAAGTGCGACATGAAGTCGCCTGAATAATTGTTCCGCTGAGAAATCAGAGAGGAACCTGATGTTCCGTCATCAGTAGCCTACCGGCACATGCGGGAGCAGTAATGCTCCGGTGTGAAGCTGCCGGGACAACGAAGCCGGGTCTTATGACCATGCTGAGGCCGTGAGGTCAGGCAACATCTGCAAGCATCGTGCGGATGCGGCGCCAGGCTGGGTGGTATGACCAACATATGTGAACTGCTGATAAACATCGTTACGTAGAACAGGCCAAAGATGCTGTCAGGCCTGAACCAAAAGGTAAGCGGTCGGTTACTTTCTGTTTTTCTGGAAGTACACGGACTCAATGACCGCCGGTGAACAGGCAGGGGCTAACCCATCCCGTTATTCAGGTGGAACATGGTAAGCCCGTATCGCTGCCTTCAGAGGCAGGTAAATCGCAAGAGGCACCGTTGGCGATGCGGGTATGAGATGGTGGAGAAAGCGAATGCTGCCCTGTAACCGGGCAGACAGGGGTTGAGCTCACGGGCGACATCACCCCACGCGAAAGCGGGCAGACTTCCACCGGGTCTTTCTTTACGGGATAACCTGAGAAACTTTCTTTGAGGGAACAGCAGATGACTACGTCAGCAACAGACGCGGGTGCACCCTCACACGAACCGGAGGCGTGGCACGGCATTAACTGGGCTCAGTGCCACCGGGAGGTGCGAAAGCTGCAGGCGCGTATCGTAAAGGCAACGCGGGAAGGCAGGTATGGCAGGGTTAAAGCCCTGCAGTGGCTGCTGACCCACTCGTTCAGCGGCAAGGCCCTTGCCGTCAGACGGGTTACCGAAAATAAGGGCAGGCATACGCCGGGCGTGGACGGTAAACTATGGACCACCCCGGCGGTCAGATATCAGGCCATTACGTTGCTCAGGCGGCGAGGATATCATCCCCTGCCCCTGAAGCGTCTCCTTATTCCCAAAGCAGATGGTAAAAGTCGTCCGCTCGGCATTCCGGTAATGCGTGACCGCGCCATGCAGGCACTTTACATGCTGGCGCTATCGCCTGTTGCGGAAACCACGGCAGATCAGCGTTCATTCGGCTTCCGTCCGCAGCGCTCTGTCGCCGATGCGATGGAACAGTGCTTCAACGTATTATCGCGGAAGTATGCCCCGGAATGGGTGCTGGAGGGCGATATAAAGGGGGGCTTTGACAACATCAGCCATGACTGGCTGATTAAAAATATACCGATCGACAGGGTGATACTGAGCAGATGGCTCAGGGCGGGATACATGGAAGGCCGCCAGCTTTACCCCACCGAAGCAGGCACGCCACAGGGCGGGATTATCTCCCCGGTGCTGGCGAACCTCGCACTCGACGGGCTTGAAGCCAGGCTGAAATCCCACTTTGGACATCCGCGGTATGCGCGGAATCTTGAGATAAAACTTAAGGTCAATTATGTGCGTTACGCGGATGACTTCATCATAACCGGCCGCTCGCAGGAGTTACTGGAAGAAGAGGTCATGCCCGTAGTGGAGACGTTCATGCGCGAGCGTGGGCTGACACTCTCCCCTACAAAAACGCGGATTACACATTTTGATCAGGGTTTCGATTTTCTCGGACAGAATCTGCGAAAGTTCAGCGGCAAGCTGCTGATACGCCCGTCCGGTACAAATGTCAGCCGCTTACTGGCAAAAGTTCGCGCAACCGTGAAAGAGAACCCCGCACTGACGCAGGCGACGCTCATTAAAAAGCTGAACCCGATCATTCAGGGCTGGGCTGACTTTCACCGTCACAATGTGGCCAAAGCTGCATTTGCCCGCGTGGATCATGAAATCTGGCAGGCGCTGTGGCGATGGTGTCAACGGCGGCATCCTCAGAAAGGAAAACGCTGGATCAAGAACCGTTACTTCCATCAGGTGGGTAACCGTAACTGGGTATTTGCAGCGCCCACGGGCGGGCGCTATCCGGATGGAAAGCCGGTGCTCCAGTGCCTGCGGAAAGCCACCGACACCCGCATCACACGCCATACAATGCTGAAGCTGGGGGCAAACCCGTTCGATCCAGAATGGGAGGCATACTTTGAGGAGAGGATGTCCCGGAAGATGCTGCTGTCACTCAGCGGGAGAAAAAGGATCGTCACACTCTGGCAGAGCCAGCGGCAGCGATGCATGTTATGTCAGGAACTGATCACGCCCGAAACCGGATGGCATGTTCACCATATTATCCATCGTGTCGATGGCGGTATTGATGACAACAGCAACCTGTGCCTTGTGCATCCTGTATGTCACAGGCAGATCCATGCCCTTAATCTGAAGGTAGCAAAACCGGCTCGCGCAGGCGGGCTTTGAAAGGCCTGAGCCGTATGAGGGGAAACTCTCACGTACGGTTCTTAGGGGGGGATGGGCCAGTAATGGCCTGTTCCTACCCGATGAGCTCGATCTGAATGAACTGTGTATCCGCCGGCGCGCCTCAACCTTCTTCGTGCGCGCCAGCGGCAACAGCATGCGTGACCTGGGCCTCTGCGACGGCGACGTCATGGTGGTTGACCGGGCCGAGGAAGCCGCTCACGGCGATATCGTTATTGCCGAGGTCAACGGCGAGTTTACGGTCAAGCGTCTGCAGCTGCAGCCCAGGCTCGCGCTGCTGCCCATGAACCCGGCCTACCCGGTGATCTACCCGGAGGAGCTGCAGCTGCCCGGCGTCGTGACCTGGTTCTTTAACAGTACCCGTGCCCGCCGGAGGTGATCATGCCCATGTTTGGTCTGGCTGACGTTAACTCCTTTTATGCCAGCTGCGAGGCGCTCTTCCGCCCTGACCTGCGCGGCAGGCCGGTGGTGGTGCTGAGCAACAACGACGGCTGCGTCATCGCGCGCAGCGCCGCTGCCAAAAAACTCGGCATAAAGATGGCCGCTCCGTGGTTTCAGATCAAAATGAGGGATATCCTGAGAGGATTCATGTGTTTAGCTCAAATTACGCCCTGTACCACTCGTTATCGAACAGGGTCATGATGGCACTGGAGGAAATGACGCCGAAGGTTGAGCAGTACTCAATTGACGAGATGTTCCTCGATTTAACCGGCATCGATGGCTGCAAGGACTTTGAGCACTTTGGCCGGCGCCTGCGCGCGCACGTGCTGGCCACGACCGGCCTGACCGTCGGCGTGGGCATGGGGCCGACCAAAACCCTGGCAAAATCGGCGCAGTGGGCCAGCAGGGAGTGGCCGCAATTCCGGGGAGTGCTGGCGCTGACGCCGGGCAATCCGAAGCGCACCGCAACGCTGCTGGAAAATCAGCCCGTTGAGGAGATATGGGGCGTTGGCCGGCGCATCGGCAAAAGACTCAACCTGATGGGTATCGAAAATGCGCTGCAGCTGGCGCGCGCGCGCCCTGCCCTCATCCGAAAGAATTTCAGTGTGGTGCTTGAGCGCACCGTTCGCGAGCTCAACGGGGAATCGTGCATTTCCCTTGAGGAGTTTGCGCCGGCGAAACAGCAGATCGTCTGCAGCCGCTCTTTTGGTGAGCGCATTACGACAAAAGTGGCCATGCAGGAAGCGCTGTGTCAGTACGCCTCCTGGGCGGCGGAGAAGCTGAGAAATGAGCGCCAGTTCTGCCGGCGCATCAGCGTCTTTATCCGGACCTCGCCGCACGCGCAGGGAGAAGTCTTCTATGGCAACAGCGCCGGCGAGAATCTCACCCTGCCCACGCAGGATACGCGCGACGTGATTGAGGTGGCCATGCGATCGCTCGACCGCATATGGCTTGAAGGGCGACGCTACATGAAGGCCGGCATCATGCTCGATGACTTCACGCCAGACGGCGTCAGTCAGCTGAACCTGTTCGATGAGGATAAGCCGCGGGCCAACAGCGCGCAGCTGATGAAAGTACTGGACGGCATCAACCAGTCCGGGCTCGGCAGCCTGTGGTTTGCGGGTCAGGGCGTGAATACAGAATGGAAAATGAAGCGGGAGATGTTATCTCCCGCCTGGACAACGCGCTGGAGCGATATTCCCGTTGCTCGGGTGCTCTGAGATACCTCGGATGTTCCGGACGTCTCAGGGTATCGGTCAGTGAGCTGCTCTCCTTACTGGTTATAAAGCCAGAATTCATCCATGAGTAAGAAAGGAAGCCCCGGTTTTTTGTCCCTGAAGTAACGCCCCCGGGGCAGTCTGTCGCCAGGATGCAGCTTCCGGACCCACTCGTCAAACGCGGGACGCCGCCGGCGAACGTTGCCTTTAAACATATCTGCAGACTGGGTGATTGTAGTCCTTACCCTTCCCTGCCCGCGGACCTGCTTAAACAGTTCATGCATTAACATTACTGACTCTCCATCACGCTGCAATCGCTCAGCGAGATTTGTTTTGCTTCCAGCTGTCGTTAGCCATGAATGCCGCGCGCGAAACGCAGCCCCCCCACAGCAGCTGAAGGCCAATTTTGATCAGCTCGCTGGCATTCGGCAGGAAAAAGAGCGGCACGATGAACAGGGGACTCAGGAGAAAGCCCCATTCAGCGGCGCTTTTACGCTCGGGGCCACTGAGTTTTGTAAGCCCGATAAAACCAGCAGATAGACGTTTAATTTTTTTCATCCCGCCCTCTGAATAAACAGTAAAAGGATTTCAATAAGTGATTAAAATCAGTCCATTTTAATATTAAAACGATATCAATACAGAGCTATTTATTAGCCACCCACTTTCGTCCCTTTATCCAGCAGTTGTCGTACAGCCATTCTGATGAGTGCTGCGCGGGAAACGCCTTCATGTACAGCCAGATCGTCAAGCTGTGCAATGATGGCAGTATCAAACGTGACCGTGATCTGCTCACGCTGACCTTTTTTGACGCCACGCTTTTCCGCTTTATTTCCGTCGGGAGCGTCATTGATGAATTTTTCAATCTGCGCCTGCTCCTGCGTGGGCGCAGTTGATGATTTAGGTTTGGAAGTAATAGCCATTAAACACCACCTCAATATTTAAGTAATATTATAATAATATCAAGTCAATCTTTAAATACGATAGAAATGAGTTTTTCGAGTTCGTCCCTGGCCGGGCGCTCATGCGGTTTCAGCTTCAGCTCAACAACAGAACGGCCACTGCCGGCGGCGTTGGCAAAGGCCTTACGCATGTGCAGAAGGTGGTCCAGAACGGGGATCTCATCCGCATATTCAGACATGGCCGCAACCATATCCTGATTGTCTTTACTGCGCGGGTTAACGTCAGCCCTGTTGAGAATCGAAAATGCCGGGAAGGGTTCACGGATGCTGCGCGCTTCCTGCATCATTTTCACGACGTCTTCCATCGCCCAGGCTTCAAAGCTGCCCGGAACAAACGGAACCAGCGCGTAATCCGTAAGTGTCAGTGCAGCCCTCATGGCAGTCGAGTCACGTCCGCCACACTCAATAATGACGTCATCGAAATTATCTTTCTGCTGCAGAACCTGCGTTCTGAGAACAGGGCCGTCCGGGAAGTGTGAGCAGGCGATGCCGGGCTGTACTTCTGCTTCAGATCGGATCAGGATTGCCGTCTGTGACGACCCCTGCTTGTCGCCGTCAACCAGCCAGACCTTCTTGCCCTGAAGCGCGCGGGCGACAGCAATGTTAACTGCCAGCGTCGATTTGCCCACGCCTCCTTTGGTATTCACGATAGTCAGAATCATATCAGACACACCTCATTTTAATATTAATTTACTAGTAATCTGGGTTTCTTAACCTGGGGACAATTGTAGTGGAGATAAATCCACAAAACAATCACAATAATATCATATGGATATCTATTTAATATTAAAATGAAATCCAAATGATATTTTAAGTCAGTTTCTGATTGTCAGGGAAGGGGAGGGTGCTACAGAAAAGGCAGGCGCGGTCGATACTTTAAAAGGTTTACTCACCGCTGCGCTGATGCTTGTCGTATCGCAGTAACAGCAAGGGGTTGTGGTGCCGTTTAGCAAACAACATTTTCACGACGATAAGGAAATACTCATGAAAAATCCCACGTTCGACTACGACAGCGTGTATGGCTTCATTCGCTATTTTTATATTTCTGCTTTGCCCGGCTTTGCTCCCTGCGAACCGCATGAAATCATGAACGCTCATCTCCAGTCCTCAGGTTCCGCGCTGAGGATGGCGAAGCCGGGTATGACACAGGTATCCAGTGACGAGTACAGATCAGAAACCGAGGTTTTTCTGCGCGACAGTACCAAACGTACCCAGCTTTACGATGACATCGTAGATATGACAGAGTGGCTGCACCAACAGGGTTATCTGAATTTTAACCCGTACGGCTCTGGGAGTTATTGCGCCAGAGATTTGCTTCTCAGAACGCCCAGCCTTAACTTCGAACTGAGACGTTAACCGCTTACCTTTGATTGATCTGCGGCCCTGAGGCAGTCCCGTCCAGAATCAACAGTGAAAGGGACTGCGAATCAGCAGGCGAACCGGCATCACGTGCCGCTACCGGGTATAACCAATGAGCGCGCATCCTCCGGCGTCATCGAGAACCGCACGCCCAGCTGGCGCGTGACGTCCAGCGCCATCACCTGCGTGTACCACTCTGTCGACTTCTCATCCTTATGGCCCATCATCGCCTGAATGACCTTTTTCGGCACGCCGTGCTGCACCAGGTGCATCGCAAACGAATCCCGGAACGTCTTCGTGGTGATGGGCCGTACGGTGAAGGTGACGCCGTCACGCTCGGCAGCCTGCACGGCTGTACGGATCCAGGTGCGAACGGTATCGGGACTGTCAATCTTCCAGATGCGCTCTCCCTTCCTGAGCCGCACGGTGGCGAGATATTCGCGAAGCCGGCGCACGTAGCCCGGATCGGTCAGCGGCACGGCGCGGGGCGGGTTGGCTTCTGCCTCGCGCTGCGCCGCCTGTTCTTCCCGCGTCGGCCGGCCGCGCCCGCGCTGCTTCTGCTTTTCTTCGTCCCGTCGCTGCTTCAGGGTGTGCAGCACCGCAAAGGGCGCATCAAGAGCGCGACCGTCCGGGCCGTCCAGAACGAAATCCTCCGGCGTCAGCGGCAGCACCTCATTCAGCCGGCCGCCGGTGTTCCAGAACGTTTCGATCAGCAGTCGCTTCCGCTGGTCCCGCTCGGCGTCAAGCAGCAGCGCCACCTCGGGCGCCAGCAGGTAGCGGGGCATGGCGGTGCCGTAGTGCGCAGCCAGGTTGCGCAGCGCCAGCGCCGAGGCGTAGTCAAAGTAGCGCGTCGCGCTTGCGCCGGTCACGTTATGCGCGCCGGCGTCGCTGCGTGAATTCTGCGTCAGTTCGCGGGGCAACCCTCTCAATTTTTCATTCTCCGCTTTCCGGGGGCGTGGAACGTATTTTCGCGTATCTGTCCAGAAAAACCGACCGCAATAAATCGGTGATCGGGTAAGGAAAAATCGGTCTTTTTTCCGCGATAGGGAATATAACCTGGTACGCACTCACGCGCACGCGGTGCCGCCCGGAAGACATGCACGGTTTTGTTAACGCTATCCCCCTGACGCTATTATTTTTTTATCTTAACGGTAGCCGAAAAGTTGGAGGCAGGGCGTACCAGGCACTCTTGGGTGAATGCCTGGTGTCCGCGGGAAATGAAAAAAGAGGCTTGCAAAAACCGCCCGCGTGGCTCCATGATGAAAGCTAAATAACAAGTTTCCAAGTTTCTAAGGAACTAACTAAACACTGATTTTTAATCTCCAGGAGGGCACCATGCCCACGAAACACATCGATGACGCCAGCTACACCCTGGCAGAAGAAACCCTGGTCAAAGCCGTCGTACTGACAAAGAAGGCGGTCAAGGACTCTGACATACTCTCCCTGCTGATCCACAAGGGAGCGGAAATCGTCACGCCGGTCGACATCCTCACGCGACTCGGGGCTTCCCCCACCGCCTGGGCTGAAATCTTCAACCAGGTGCTGGCCGAGTGCAGCCCGCACTACCCGCAGGAGTATATCTCTACATTTAAAGAATTTCGTGAAAAGGCGGACCGCTACTCCGCGACATGGCGTGAATACGATACCGTCGGCATTCATCAGCACATCTGCGACGCCGGCCAGCGCCTGCAGAAGCTGCGTGACTTCACCTTATCGCAGCTTGAGCCTGACTTTGAGCTTGAAACAGAGGAGGAGGAACAGGAGCACGAACAGTGGCTGAGTGGGCAGATCCGCAAAATGGACGATGCACTGGCCACCCTGGACGGCAGCGCGCTGGGGGCGCTGGGCGACGATGACCGCAGTCTGATGACGATGATGATGGAGAGTGGAGACTTCCAGGTCCGCTTCCTGCCGGTGCCCGACAAGCGCCGCGCTGACGGCCGCCCTGAGTTCATCGTGCGCGCCGCCCGCTTCCCGAACGCGGCGCAGGCCGGGCTGATGGCGCTGCTTGACGACCTGAAAAGCGCCGGCCTGAAGCTGACCTGGCACCGTTACGATCTTAACGCCTGGCTGCAGGAGCGCCCGCAGCATGACGCCGATGCCCTGGTAATCGACCTTTTTGCCCTGGCTGATGAGGGCCGCTTCACCTTCAAGGGCAACGCCGAACTGGCAGAGGAAAACGTTATGAAGTGCCTGACAGCGCACGACATTGGGCCGATCTCTTCTGGTTCAGTCATGGCCACTCTGGAACGGGCGGTCGCAGCGGGCACGTCGTAACGCCCGGGCCACGGTCTGAACGTCGGTTCAGGCCGGAGCTTTTTTAACCGCTCAGCGCGAGCCGGTGCATCGCTTCCAGCGCCTTATCACGTATCTCCGGACTTTGAGAAACATCCTGCGTTATCCTCCCTGGCAACATGTAACCGTCGGTGAAGAAAATCCGGTGCAGGGCAGATCCCGTCTGAATGAAGCGCTCCCTCTGCTGCGTCACCTGACTGATTAGCAGCTGTAACCTGTCAGCGTTGTACATACAATGTCTCCCTGACGGCCCTATGACGCAGGTCAATTAAGCCATCACGACATGCACAGCGGTGACGCGGCCGGAAAAAAATGACAGCGGTGATGACGGGCTTTTCCCGGGGATTCATCTGCAAGCCTGCAAGCGCCTCATTTAGTTTGCAGATATCGAAAATCCTGAACTTAACAGGTTACCCCCTTATCACATCAGAGCGGGCTTGACGGAATAAGCTAAAGATTATATTCTTAACATCTATAAGCTGTAACTTATAAGGCGCAATATGTGGACAGTACTCTTTGGCGATCTCTTTGACGCCTGGCTGGATAAACAGGAAGACGGCCTGCAGGAAAAGGTTCTTGCCGACCTGATTAATTTAAGGACGTACGGTCCGGCTTTGTCCCGGCCTTATGCCGACACCGTCAAGGGTTCCCGTCACAAGAACATGAAAGAACTCCGCGTACAGTATGGTGGTACACCGGTCAGAGCATTCTTTGCATTTGATCCGGCCCGGAGGGCCATCGTGCTTTGTGCCGGTGACAAAAGTAACGACAAGAAATTTTACGAGCGCATGATTCGTATCGCCGATGATGAGTTCACTGCGCACCTGAACACAATGGAGGGAAAAAATGAGAACGCTGGATGAAGTAATTGCTGCACGCTCTCCGGAGAGTCAGGCCCGTATCTGTGATATCGCTGACGAGATGATCCTTGAAACCGGATTACAGATGATGCGGGAGGAGTTGCAGCTGTCGCAGAAAAACGTAGCAGAGGCCATGGGTATCAGCCAGCCTGCCATTACACAGCTGGAGCAGCGCGGAAACGATCTCAAAGTTGCTACGCTCAAGCGCTACATTGAGGCGATGGGAGGTAAACTAAGTCTTGATGTCGAGCTGCCAACCGGAAAGCGCATAGCCTTTCACATCTGATACGCACGCTCACAGTCTGGCCTGATTTCCGGGCCAGACGAACACGCTGCAAAATACAATCAAAGTAATATCAATAAACAATTAAATACACATCATAATGCTATTTCCTTGAGGGGGAAGCCGGCATTTTCTCCCCTTCCGGATCCTCTGATGCCTCCCGCTGCCACCACCTCCCGGCACCATATTCACTGTCGTAAAGGACCGTTTTTTTCCCGCCTGCGCTGGAGGTAATCCGGCGTGTTCATACCGAAGACTTCCATCGGCAGCACTTCCGTGCCCGGCACGTCGGTCAGCACGAAGTCCGGAAACACGTCCTCTTCGCCGTCGTAGCGCAGCGGCTTGATAAACGCGCGCTTTTCCTCCCACAGACGCGTCTCAACCATGCCACTCATAGTGGGATTCCAGCGGAATATAGCGAGCGCTGACGGTCATCAGCGCCGCGTCGATAACCCTGCAACTGCTGCGCGGAATATTGCGGCCATCCTTACGGATAAATGCTGTTTCCGGCGGCTCGGTTTCGCAGATAATCACCACCCGGGCGCCGCTGCGCCAGTCGCTCAGCTCACGACTAAAGCTCCGGGCGAGACAGTCCCTGATATCGTCAGGCAGGTCCAGCGCCGGAAAGCCGGCAAACAGCCCCAGCGGCTGCGTGTACTGCAGCCGTTCATCGGCCGCGTCGCTCCATGTTACCAACGGTGCAAAACTGATCCACCCCAGCGGTTGAAAATTGATCCAGGGGTTAATCTGCTCCTCTGAATACAGGGGAGCTTATGATCACTTTTGAGATTCGTATGGAAATTAAAGTCCTGCACAAGCGGGGAATGAGTATCCGGGCCATTGCCAGGGAGCTGGGTATTTCGCGCAATACTGTCCGCAGCCACCTGAAAGCCAAATCTGAAAGGCCGCAGTATTCACCACGCCCGGCACCATCGTCACTGCTCGATGAATACCGTGATTACATCTCTAAGCGGATCAGCGGTGCGCATCCCTACAAAATCCCGGCGACCGTTATTGCCAGGGAAATCATGGAGCTGGGCTATCGTGGAGGGCTTACTATCCTGAGAGAGTTCATCCGCAAACAGACCCTGCCAGCACAGGCAGAACCGGTCGTTCGCTTCGAAACCGAGCCCGGACGGCAGATGCAGGTTGACTGGGGGACCATGCGAAACGGCAAGTCCCCCCTGCATGTGTTCGTCGCTGTTCTGGGATACAGCAGAATGCTTTATATCGAGTTCACTGACAACATGCGCTACGACACGCTGGAAGCCTGTCACCGCAATGCGTTCAGCTTCTTCGGTGGTGTACCGCAGGAAGTCCTGTACGACAATATGAAAACGGTGGTGCTACAGCGTGATGCTTACCAGACCGGGCAGCACCGGTTCCATCCTTCCCTGTGGCAGTTCGGCAAAGAGATGGGCTTCTCTCCCCGCCTGTGCCGTCCCTTCAGGGCGCAGACTAAAGGCAAGGTGGAGCGGATGGTGCAGTACACCCGCAACAGCTTCTATATCCCGTTAATGACACGCCTGCGTCCGATGGGGATCTCCGTCGATGTTGAAACCGCAAACCGTTACGGCCTGCGCTGGCTGTACGATGTGGCCAACCAGCGGAAGCATGAAACTATCCAGTCCCGCCCCTGCGATCGCTGGGTGGAGGAACAGCAATCCATGCTGGCACTGCCACCGGAGAAAAAGCAGTATGACGTGCAGGTTGATGAAAGCCTGATGACCTTCGACAGGCAGCCACTGCATCACCCTCTCTCCATCTATGATACGTTCTGCAGAGGAGCCGCATGATGGTTGAACTGCAACATCAACGGCTGATGGTGCTTGCCGAACAGCTGCAGCTGGACAGTCTTATCGGCGCAGCGCCGGCGCTGTCGCAACAGGCGGTGGATCAGGAATGGAGCTACATGGACTTCCTGGAGCACCTGTTACATGAGGAGAAACTGGCCCGGCATCAGCGTAAACAGGCGATGTACACACGGATGGCAGCCTTCCCGGCGGTGAAGACGTTCGAGGAGTACGATTTCACCTTCGCCACCGGCGCTCCTCAGAAGCAAATCCAGTCGCTGCGCTCCCTGAGCTTCATCGAACGTAACGAAAACATCGTGTTACCGGGCCCCTCGGGCGTGGGAAAAACACATCTGGCGATAGCCATGGGCTACGAAGCAGTACGGGCGGGCATCAAGGTTCGCTTCACAACAGCAGCGGACCTGCTGTTACAGCTGTCGACTTCCCAGCGTCAGGGGCGTTACAAAACGACACTCAATCGCGGTGTCATGGCCCCGAAGCTGCTTATAATCGATGAAATAGGCTATCTGCCGTTCAGTCAGGAGGAAGCCAAGCTGTTCTTCCAGGTCAGAGCCAAACGTTACGAGAAGAGCGCGATGATCCTGACCTCCAATCTGCCGTTCGGGCAGTGGGACCAGACGTTCGCAGGTGATGCGGCCCTGACATCGGCGATGCTGGATCGGATCTTACATCACTCACACGTAGTCCAGATAAAAGGAGAGAGCTATCGACTGAAGCAGAAACGAAAGGCCGGGGTTATAGCGGAAGCTAATCCTGAGTAAACAAGGTGGATCAATATTAAACCGTTGGTGGTGACGGTTAGTGGATCACTTTTTACCCGTTGTTGACACTCCAGGCGGCCAGCTGAGAAACAAAAATCAGGCGGCGTCCTTCGCAGTCTGCCGGTTCTGCGCAGCCTGCAGCGAATCCTTCATGGCCATCAGCATCAGCGACTGCTGCAGCGGACTCCGGCCGATGCGGATGCGCGCGGCAGTCTCATTCAGGCGCCAGCTCACCCAGCCCGGCGAGCGTTTCTTTTTATCGAATGCAGGATGCCAGACGTTGATGCCGGACTGCTCCCAGAGCAGGTGCAGCAGCCCCGGCAGGCGCATCTAGGGCTGCCGGGGCCGCCTCCCCGCTCCGGCACCGGCCGGAGGCGCATCACGGGTTTTATCAGGAACGTCTTTCTTCTGCAGGCCGGTGGGCAGGCGGACCACAAGCCGGCCATCCGCCGCCGCTCTGACCACGTCGGGCGCATAAATGGCGGCCTGTCGCTCATCCGGCCAGACGGAGTAAAAGGGGTTTGACGCTCAGTGGAACGAAAACTCACGCTAAGAACTGCCTCCTGCCTCCTCCTTCTGAAATAATCCCCAGGTAATTTTCGGGATGAATTCAAATTATTATCCTAAAGTTAATCAGCAAACACGTAAACTCTATGCGAGTGGATATGAATAACTACTTCAGAATAGTGCCTGAGCAGCTTACTAAAAAAGACATCGCAGAATCGCTCCGGCTGGCGACCCGGTTTTCCGGTAAAAATAATTTAGCTGAAGTTACGTTATTTACCAGGTATCCTCTTGAAATTATAAAGTTTATGGATGGATTGATACCGGGTAGCGAGAGTAAAAAATTAGTTGCAGGAGAAGCCGTCCAATACCAGGGGGTTAACATCAGCTATTCTACCGCTGTTGATGAAACAAAAAACTACGACGTGATTCTGGCTATTGACTGCCTGCCAGACAGGGGAGAAGCCGCTACCAGGAATTATGAGTATCAGATTGTTCTCGCTTCAGTCAGTCCGGACGATTATTCCTTACCCATTGATTACTGGCTCCGTGATACAAACCCAATCAGATTCTGACCGGGTTCGTATCTGTGTCGTCAGAGCAACCTGTTAAGCAATCTCTTTCTTATGCCGACCACAACCTGTTCCTGAAAATGAAGGCAAATCCAGACCGTCAGGACAAGAAATAAAGCATAGCCGCTCAGGCTTAGCTGTATGCCGCCCGCCCTGTCAACCCACTCATGCCATCCTCCACGCCAGTCTGAGAACATGCTCCGCAGCAGAGGCTCGAACGTGCTCCACAGGTAAAACAAGGGGACGTGCAGGGCAAAAATCGACAGGGATGATGCCCCCAGACGAGGCAGATAACGCCGCAGCAGGTCTGAGCGGGAAGTGGGAAGCAATGCACACAGGTACAGCAGCGTCAGCTGTGACGGCAGTAAAAGACCATTATGCAAAAGCGGATACCAGAAGCGCTCCGGGCGCTGGGTATAAATCCACGCTGCTAGGATAAAACAGGCAAGAATAAACAGCGACAGCATGCTGCAGCGAGCGACTCCGGGCCGGTACCCCCTCTGCTGATGCTGACGAAACAGGCTGTAACACAGGATACCGCATATAAACTCAGGCAGGCGAAACGGTGGAAATCGCTGCAGTAGGCCTGTCCAGGGTATCCCCCACAGGGCATTAAAAATGACGTAAAGCGGTGGTATCAGGCTGATAAAGCAGGTTAATGCAATAGCTGACTTAACCCTTTTTATGTTCAGTAACCGGGAGGTGATAAAAGGAAACACAAGGTAGAAAAAAAACAGTGTTGACAGAGACCAGAGTGGCGCATTAAAGGTGAGGTACAGCGGGTTCCAGGCCTGCAACATAAATAGCTGTAAAACAGAGTTAATCATCAGCTCACTGTTATCCATATAATGCTCCAGAAGCGAACGATCAGCTATCAGTTCATGCGTGTCATAAACGACAAAGCGTGGCGAGGCTCCGGGGCCATCCGGCGGAACTGACAGCCAGTGCATAAGTATCAGAACCAGAACTGAAGAAATGAGCGCGACAATATGTACAGGATAAAGATTACAGAAACGTTTAATCCAGAAACTACTTGCGGGTTCACGCATCTGATTCTGATTAAAGTAGACGTGAGCAAGCAAAAATCCGGACAATACGAAAAAAGTGCTGGTAGCAAAAAAACCCATGCTGGTGACGTTTCTTAACCATGGAATATGATCAAGCTGCGGATAACGGTGTGCGGTATGGTAAACCATAACAAAAAAACCAAGGGAAAATCTCAGCCATTCCAGTCCGACAAAACGGGGTTTATTATTCATCATGGCTCCGGGGCATGTTTATTTCGGTGAGTATTTTATAAACGGTTGAACGGGCAATTTTAAGCTGTCGGCTTATCTCTGACGCACCTGTGCCCTGCCTGTGCAGAGCCATTACACGCCCACGATCAACTTTTCTCTTACGCCCAAACCGGATCCCTTTCGCCATAGCTTCCTGTCTCCCTTCATTAGTGCGTTCCAGTATTCTCCGCCGCTCTGCCTGCGCGACTGCAGACAGAATGGTGACAACCATCTGACCCATTTCGCCATCGGTACAGATCCCGTCATCGATAAAACGGACCGCCACGCCCTGTGCGTCAAATTCTTTTATCAGCTGGATCAGCTCGGCGGTATCCCGGCCAAGACGGTCAAGTTTTTTCACCAGAATGACGTCGCCTTCCTCCACCTTCATGCGCAGCAGATCCAGCCCTTCACGATTGGCTGAACTGCCGGATGCCTTGTCGGTAAAGATGCGGTTCGCTTTTACCACTGCATCTCTGAGCGCCCTGATCTGAATATCAAGAGACTGCTGGCTGGTTGATACCCGTGCGTAACCAAAAAGTCGCGTAAAAATGTATCCTAAATCAAATATCAGACAGGTGGTGTCTGTTATAACAAAATAACGATTTAACGGACACGCAAAAGATGTCTTTTTTCAGTGTCCTACAATTCATAATATTTTGGACGGTTGCGGTTTTGTTAAAAAAAAGCCGTCAGGCAGGGAGGCCGATATGCCCGTTGATTTTTTGACCACTGAGCAGGCCGAAAGTTATGGCAGATTCACCGGCGAACCAGATGAACTTCAGCTGGGGCGTTATTTTCATCTTGATGAAGCGGATAAAGAATTAATCGGGAAAAGCCGGGGTGATCACAATCGGCTTGGTATTGCTCTGCAAATCGGGTGCGTGCGTTTTTTGGGCACTTTTCTTACTGACATGAATCATATTCCTTCCGGCGTCCGGCATTTTACTGCCAGACAGCTCGGGATTCGTGATATCACCGTTTTTGCAGAATACGGTCAGAGGGAAAATACCCGCCGTGAGCATGCAGCATTGATACGTCAGCACTATCAGTATCATGAATTTGCCTGGCCTTGGACATTTCGCCTTACCCGTCTTTTATATACCCGGAGCTGGATAAGCAACGAACGTCCTGGCCTGCTTTTCGCTCTGGCGACAGGGTGGCTTATGCAACATCGTATTATTCTCCCCGGAGCCACCACGCTGACCCGGTTGATTTCAGAAGTAAGGGAAAAGGCGACGTTGTGCCTGTGGAACAGGCTGGCACTGATACCGTCAGCTGAACAGCGTTCGCAGTTGGAGATGCTGTTGGGGCCAACTGATTGCAGCTGCCTGTCTTTACTGGAATCACTGAAAAAAGGCCCTGTGACCATTAGTGGTCCGGCGTTTAATGAAGCAATTGAACGCTGGAAAACTCTGAACGATTTTGGCCTGCATGCTGACAACCTGCGTACACTCCCGGCTGTGCGCCTGAAAAATCTCGCACGTTATGCTGGTATGACTTCGGTGTTCAATATTGCTAGGATGTCACCGCAGAAAAGGATGGCGGTTCTGGTTGCCTTTGTCCTTGCATGGGAAACGCTGGCGCTGGATGATGCACTGGACGTTCTGGACGCTATGCTGGCCGTTATCATCCGTGACGCCAGAAAGATTGGGCAGAAAAAACGGCTCCGCTCGCTGAAGGATCTGGATACATCTGCATTGGCGCTCGCCAGCGCATGTTCGTACCTGATGAAAGAAGATACACCGGACGAATCGATTCGTGCTGAGGTGTTCTGAACCGTACCGGGTTTTCGGGAGACTAAACTCTCAGTGAAAGGAGACCCGAAATGACATCC
>NZ_SCKT01000017.1 GCF_014155765.1 Pantoea dispersa
AGAAAGACGTTCCTGATAAAACCCGTGATGCGCCTCCGGCCGGTGCCGGAGCGGGGAGGCGGCGCCGGCAGCCCTCGATGCGCCTGCCGGGGCTGCTGCACCTGCTCTGGGAGCAGTCCGGCATCAACGTCTGGCATCCTGAATTCGATAAAAAGAAACGCTCGCCGGGCTGGGTGAGCTGGCGCCTGAATGAGACTGCCGCGCGCATCCGCATCGGCCGGAGTACGCTGCAGCAGTCGCTGATGCTGATGGCCATGAAGGATTCGCTGCAGGCTGCGCAGAACCGGCAGACTGCGAAGGACGCCGCCAGCGCCTCACGCCGCCTGATTTTTGTTTCTCAGCTGGCCGCCTGGAGCGACGCGGCCGATGAACGGCTGCAGTACACGCTTCCGCTGGGGCTGTTTGCCGGCTTTCCGGCGCTGGACCTGCCTGACGATATCAGGGACCGTCTCGCCCGGAGCTTTAGTCGTGAGCTGAGCGACTGGCGCAGCGGCGCCCGGGTGGTGATTATCTGCGAAACCGAGCCGCCGGAGACCGCCTTTATACGTAAAGATGGCCGTAACGTGCCGCGAAGCAGCTGCAGGGTTATCGACGTGGCGCTGATGACCGTCAGTCCGCGCTATATTCCGCTGGACTCCCGCTATGAGGGCATGGTTGAGTCGCTTTGATTGGTTATCTTATAAAATACTACTCTTTAGAAAAAAAATATTCACGCTGCAAAATTGATTAGGGGAAGAGGTGTGCCGATAAATTTCAGTCCAAAAGTTGGTGAAATCCTGGAATGTAATTTCGGGAGCTATCCTCTGGGAGCAGATGGAAAACCGGTGACTACCTTTTGGGATGGCCACCTGCCACCGGAAATGGTCAAGAACCGCTTGGTTGTTGTTCTGAACGGTAAGATAAACGGAAATGCCTGCATCATCGTTCCACTCTCTTCAACATGCGATCGGGATAAGCTGCATCGGGGTATGCACGTAGAGATTGGGGAAGCCGTGATTGAGGAATGCCGCTTCTTCTCTCAGCGTACCCGGTGGGCTAAAGCAGATCTGGTCCAGCAGGTCAGCCGCTACCGGCTTAACCGCGCCAGAACTGACAGAGGCTATCTGAACCAGTGCCTGTCTCGTGAACTTGTCGCGGAGGTTCAGAAAGCTGTCATCAAATCGATTAACGCATCCTGGATGCTTAAAGAACTGCCATGAAGTTGACGTCAGCGTCAGTTTCAGGGATAATTAACCCGTAGCCCATCGAGGCCCTTAAGTTTTCTCCCCTGTGAGGGACCTGCAAAACCCAGCCAATAAGCTGGGTTTTTGCCTTTCTGGCATCCTGCTAGCTCTTTGTATCTTTCCTGCGGACGATCAGTGTTCTGATAAATGCCGCGGCAAAATGAAGGGCCAGCTCTGCGTCATACTCCAGAACAGCGGAGTCTTTATTACTTCCGTGCCTTACCGCTGGCTCTGCGTTAGCGTAGGCGTAAAACTTTTCTACGATGGTTATGAGCATGGGCGAAACGCTGCCGTCCTTCCTCATCATCTTCAGAGCATCTCCCAGCGTTGACGCATCCGGGTAAAACGTCTTACATATGCTCTCAATCGCGCTTATGGACTCTTTAATGGAATTTTCAGCATCCCGGTGCGAGCCCAGCGCGAAGGCGCGGGCTTTGGCAAAGTGTGCTCTCGCCGGCCTGAACTCGTCTGCAAGCCTTTCCTCTGTACTTTTTACTTTCTCTTCAAGAAATGGCGGCAGAGGGAGTTCCAGCTGACCTGACTCATTCATTTTCCAGTCGATATTATATTCTGAGAAAAGTTCATTCACTCTCTGGCGGTAAGCTGAAAAAGAAACGGACTCGTTTTTCCTGCTTTGCGAAAAGTTGTCCTCTTCATCTATATAAATTATCCTCTCGGCCACCGTTTCTACAGTATCGTAAAAACGGAACCAGGGTATATTCATCACCAGGTTACGGAGAACTTCAATCGCCGGAGTATGACTAAGGTAATAGTCATCAGGCTCCTCATCCACCATGACGAGTATCTCATTAATAAGGTCATAAACAGGAATAGGCTTATTTTGCGATGCTTGGGACATGGCATCACATACGAGCCTTTCCAGAATATTTTTAAAATACTGTTTTCTTACCCATCTGGGTGCGTCATCCCGGAATGTCTTATTTATGAACTCCGGATCATATCCATGACGGTGTGAGAATTTCATTCTGGATTCCTGTAGAGGTACCGGCTTCATAAGCAGGCGGCAAAGAAATTAACAGGGATTATGCCACTCAGTTCTCTGCAAATCCTGCGGGTTATTTCCGTTCTGACAGCCCGTCCGAACTTTATAAAATAAAGAGTGCCCCGATTTCACCCTCTCTCTGTCTGCGCTAAAGCCCGCACCACCTGTTATCAGCTGACGGCATGGCTGTTTGGTGTCGGTCCGATCCGTTCTCAGAGCTGCAGCACCGGCTTACTTTTACCAGTGAGGCTATCACAATCCAGTTCGGTTTTTCAGGTAGAAAGCCGAATGTCCTCGTGTCACGGCCCAACCCCATCATCCAGGCGAGCACACGTTAAAAACCACAGCATATTGCGGCGGGCGACCCGGCGCCGGAAGAAGCAGTGTTTGCGACAATCGCCACATCTTCGGCTATCTGGCTAATATTGTATAAATAACCGAATTTACGCAGGGCGCCGGGAGAATTACCGCGCGGGACTTCATCACTCCCCTGCCTTATCATAGCGATCATCATTCACCGCCGGGGGCCCACATGCACTCGCCATACCCAGAAAACGCGCAGACGCTTCTACGTGAAAATCCGGGCACATTACCCCGTCCGGTTTCCCAGAATTCACACAGCGCCATCTCCCCGGTCATCGACTACCGGCTGGCGCTCGCCGTGCGGCGCGAGCTGGCCGGTGACGACAGCCTGCCCCGCTACCTGCTGGCGCCGGAGGTGGCGGTCCTGCTCGCGGCCGTTCCGGACCTGCACCGGCGGATGCTGTTTGAGTTTATCTGGAACACCGGGGCACGCATCAACGAGGCGCTGGCCATCCGGCCGGATGATATCGTGCTGGACAGCGTCCGCCCTCACGTCCGGCTCGTGACGCTCAAGCGGCAGCGCAATCCCAGACCCGGTAAGCCGCCGCCCGGCGCGCAGCGGCGTGTGCCCCTGCTCGACGCGGGCTTTGTATCGCGGCTGCGCGACCACCTCACCACCTTCTGCCCCAACCGACGCCGGCCGGTCTGGGAAGGACGCGGCGGCCGGCCGGTCACGGACGATACGGCGCGGAACTGGCTGAGCGATGCGGTGTCCCGGATCGCCGGGCAGGGGCTGTCGCTTTCACTGCCAAACCCTACCCCGCACACGCTCCGGCACAGCTATGCCATGCATCTCCTGTACTGCGGCATTATGCCGACCGTGCTTCAGGGCTGGCTCGGGCACGCGGACTTCCGGAACACGCAGATTTACATCCGCGTACTGCACATGGAAGCGGCGGCGGCGGGCAGCCGGCAGGTCAGCTTCGGAATGGATCCCAGCGAGGCAGCCGGACTGCTGCGCCCCTGATGTTCTTAATGGTACAATTACACTGTAAATACATTTTTGTATTTACAGTGTAATTGCTTTGACTTTACCAGACCTCTCGTTTATAACGTCTCTTATCTTTACTTCGTAAATACATAAAAGTAATTGCACTGTATATACGTTGTGGTGTGTCACTCGGGAGGAAAAAATGATTATCATGATGGGATCGCCAAAAGGCGGCGTGGGTAAGACAACACTGATTGCAAATCTCGCATCGCTGCTGCTGTCGCGGGGGAAAAGCGTGACCGTGCTGCGTGCGGACAAAAACGACGAGCTGGCCGATTTCTTTTCCCGCCGCGAAGAGGCCGGCCTGCCGATGTGTCCGCTCCATTCAGCCTGGGGCGACATTTCGCGTGAGATGAAGCGCCTGCAGAAAATGTCCGACATAGTCCTTGTCGACACGGCCGGTCACGACAGCATGGAGTTCCGCAGCGCGCTGACGGCCGCTGACGTGCTGCTTTCCCCGGTCAGGCCGTCCTCGCAGGGGGAGGTTGACAACATGAACAAGGTCAACGAGATGGTCCGCTACGTTCAGGCGAACGAGAATCCCTCGCTGAAGGGATATTTTCTTTTCAACCGGTGCAAGCCAAAAGCCACGGACGCCATCGAACTCACGCGCTCTCTCAGCGAAGACCCGAACTGGATCCCGGCGCTGCGCACCTGGATTAACCAGCTCGACGTTTTTGAATCCGCGTTTAACCTGGGCGCCGGCGTCCACGACGTGAGCAGCGCCAGCAGCCTGACTAAAGCAAGGGCGCTGATCGAGCTGCTTGCTGACGAAATCGGCCTGTAATGCTGATGTAATTACGAATTATCTACAATGTATTTACATCATCCGGAGTGAGGAACCGTTCTGAGCGATGGACTTCTTCATCATCCGCTGACGCTCATTCCGGCGCTGCTTCTGGCTGGCGTTATGCGCGTAGCATCGCTTTTCAGAGCAGGAAGACTTCATCACCACGGGAGTTGTGCTCATCGCCAGAGGTATGCAGAACATGCGCGGCGAAAGGCGCAATACACCACGGACATGGGCGGAAGTGAACTCATGCGGACTGCGCAGCGTGAGTTTCGGTTGCGTTGGCCAGCTTCCTCCTCCCGGTTCCTGCCGGGCGGCTCATCCTGTGGGCTGCGGTGGCGCTTATGCATGACAGACATAATTGAAACGCTTTTGTTGTCGATACAATGCATGTACGGTGTATGTACAATGTAATTTTCTGGAGATTTACATGGTTAAGTTAAAAACCCCCCTGAAATCCACATCGCCGGCCCCGGCCCCGGCTCTGGCAGCTGACCGGCTGGCTCCGGAGCCGCAGGTTTCAGCAAAGGGCAGCACAGCCCGCTTTATCAGACAGGGCGACAGCCGTCCATCAACAGGGACGCAGCCGACCAATTTCCGGCTGCCGACGGGTATCATTGACATGCTGGATGAGGAGGCGCAGGCCACCGGTCAGAACAAGACAACCATTCTGAAGGCCGCTTTACTGGCTTACTGTACCAGCATGGACCAGAACGAGAAAAACCGCTGGTTGCTTGAAGCACCGAAATACTGACATGCGGAACCCTGATTATCACTACCCGGTATGGGCGTAATGAGTACACTCCGGGTTGATTAACAGATTTTGTTTTTACATTGTAAAGACGTATGTGTATGTACAGTGTAAATCAGTTTTTGTATTTACGCTGTGTCGTTTTTTCGTTGAATGGAGTGTCCGGGTGAGAATATCGCATTTTACCGGGGGCTTTCTGGGCCTCAAAAAGCTCAGCGATGCTGAACAAAAAAATATCGCCGAGTGGGGGTTTCTGCTGAGTGCGGTTTTTATCGTGCCGCTCTTCTTCCTGCCGCATGCCAGCGAACTGGTCAAAATCGGCCTGCAGCTGCTGTGGGGCGCCTGCGTGTCGCGCGCGGCGTTCATGGCCAATGCTACCTGGAAGAAAAACAGCTCACGCTGAAGAACACAGAAAAAACGGAGGTGCAGAGGTGGAAATGCAAAAATTACTGCAGCAGGCGCGTGAACATGGGATAAAGCTGTCAACGTTTACGCAGTCAGCCGACATGTTTAAGGGCAGGATGCGCAGGCGGCGTCCTGCGTTTGAAGACTGGATCCGTCAGCTTTCACGCAATGACAGGCTGCCTCGTGGTCGATACTTCCGCGGTAAGCAACCCGGCAGACCCCTGTATATTGTGGATGAGTTCTGGCACCGGTTTCCCTGAGTGACCGGGCGACAGGAACAAAACAATCCCTCTGCCTGAGCGCCCGATCAATGAAGTTATCAGTATACCCCGGTTATTGACCTGAAAGGCCCGGTCGTCCATAAAACCGGCGCAGCGTTCAGTGCCGGTGAATACCGCTGCGATCACCATCAGGGGGCGAACTGCGTCCCGGCGCATTGAACGTGATGGTGATGATCTTCCTTGCCAGTCCTTCTTCTGAAACGGCATCGTCCACACCGACATCCCTTATCAGCGGGCTGTCTTCTTCGATATGACGGGCTATATCTCTGAGCCACTCTGCCAGCATTTTTGTATTCATAGCTTTCTGCTCCGCGGTTGTTCAGTCGTCACAACCTTATCACAGCTGATAAAGGTAAGCAGACGGGCCGCCTGAATCTCCGGTGGGTCGTTCAGGGCACGGTACCCCGTACGGAGCAGGATAACTGAAAACGCCTGACGCCGGGGTAAAATGGCTGACCGGGCAGCGTAACGGACCGGCTGTTCAGTCATTCTCTGGGTTAAAGTCATCTTCTGCATCCGTTCCGCTCACCGACGGGGAAGGCGTATGCGCAGGCAGGGCAGGGCGATCCGGGCTGAGGTAGTGCGCGCGCACCCGGTCCGTGATGTCAGCCAGCAGCGCCGGCGTGGCGCCGAGGTACTCCACTGCCGCTTTACGGCCGTTACCGAGCTTATCATTGCCGTACGCATACCACGCGCCGGTCTTCGTCACGATTTTCGCGTCCACCGCCAGGTCCAGCACGTTGCCGGAGAAGTCCACGCCCTGACCGAACAGCAGCCGGAATTCTGCCTGGCGGAACGGCGGGGCAACCTTGTTCTTGACCACCTTCACCCGGATATCCTTACCGATGACGGCGTCACCTTCCTTTATGTTGCCGAAGGCGCGGACATCAAGGCGCACCGAGGCGTAAAACTTCAGCGCATTACCACCGGTGGTGGTCTCCGGGTTACCGAACATCACGCCAATCTTCATGCGCAGCTGGTTGATGAAGATGACCAGCGCCTGTGAGGTGCCGATGTTGCCCTTCAGTTTGCGCATGGCCTGGCTCATCATGCGCGCCTGCAGGCCAACGTGGGCGTCGCCGATTTCCCCCTCAATCTCGGCCTTAGGCACCAGCGCCGCCACCGAGTCCACCACGATGACGCTGACGGCGCCGGAGCGGACCAGGGCGTCGGTGATTTCCAGCGCCTGCTCGCCGGTGTCCGGCTGGGAAATCAGCAGGCTGTCGGTGTCCACGCCCAGCGCCGCCGCCCGCTTCGGGTCGAGGGCGTGCTCGGCGTCAATGAAGGCGCACTGTCTGCCGGCGCGCTGCGCGGCCGCGATGGCGTAGAGCGCCAGCGTGGTCTTGCCCGACGCTTCCGGACCGTAGATTTCACAGATGCGCCCGTAAGGGAGCCCGCCCCCCGTGGCGATATCCAGCCCCATAATGCCGGTGGGCTGCAGCGCCACGTCGAGGCTGCGGTCGTCGCCCAGTCGCATGATGGCGCCTTTACCGAACTGCTTTTCAATCTGCGCCATCGCGGCGGCCAGCGCCCTGGCGCGCTCGTCCTGCGTGGCGGGCTTTACCGCCTTCGGGGCGGCGGGTTTTATCAGTTTCTTCTCCGTCATGAATACCTCCTCAGAACGCAATGCATGTCGTGCCGGCAGGGCGGTCAGCCCGGCGCGGTGCCTCGTGTGGATAAGCCGTTGACAGCATGAACACGCTGCCAACCGCTTACCCACAGTCGCCATTTTTCCGGTGGCGTCGCAGGGACGTCTGCTCACGCACAATAAGGTGTCATTTTTTCTTTTTTAAAACGTTAAACAGACCGGGTGCGGACCCGGCCTGCCTCAGCGCACGCGGGCCACCGGGATGTCTGACCAGCGTGTGGTCCACGCCGGCGACAGCATGTCGCGCTTCATCTGCCAGCCGGCTCCGCTGTCCGTTCCCCTTCCGGCAAACCACACGCGGCCCTTACCCGTGTGGTTAATGTGGTCCACTGCCGCCATCAGCGCGGCGCTGTGCGGGCGGGGGCCGTCTTCTTCAAACAGGTTCAGCTGGCTCACCCCGTGCGGGGTAAAGTCGTCCAGCATGACGCCGGCCTTCATGTAGCGCCGGCCGTCCAGCCAGATGCGGTCCAGCGCGCGCAGCGCCGCCTTCACGATGTCCCGCGTGTCCTGCGTGGGCCGCGGCAGGGTTTCGCCCGCCTGGTTGCCGTAAAAAATCTCTCCCTGCGCGTGAGGCGAGGTGCGCACGAACACGCCCACGCGGCGGCAGTACTGGCGCTCCCCCCGGAGTTTCTCCGCCGCGCGCTCCGCGTGCTGACACACGGATGCCCGCATGGCGCCGTACTCCGTGACCCGCTCCCCGAACGAGCGGCTGCAGACTATCTGCTGCTTTGCGGGCGGCATCTCCTCCAGGGGAATGCAGGCCTCGCCGTTGAGCTCGCGCACGGTGCGCTCCAGCACCACGGAAAAGTTTTTGCGCATCATCGCGGGGCTGGCCTGCGCCAGCTGCAGGGCGGTGTCGATGCCCATGCCGTTCAGGCGCTTCGCGATGCGCCGGCCCACGCCCCAGACCTCCTCCACGGGCTGGCGGGCAAGCATCTTCTCCGCCCGCGCCCGGGTGGTGATGGCCAGCACGCCGCCAAACTGCGGCCACTCCTTGCCTGCCCACTGGGCGCTCTTGGCCAGCGTTTTGCTGGGGCCGATACCGCAGCCCGTGACCAGCCCGGTGGTGGCCAGCACCCGGGCGCGCACGTGGCGGCCGTAGTCCTCAAAATCCGTGAGTACGTCCAGCCCGGTCAGGTCCAGAAAGCACTCGTCGATGGAGTACACCTCTGCGCGCGGCGCCAGCGACTCAAGGGTGCGGTGCATTCTGTCGCTGAGATCCGCGTACAGTGCGTAGTTTGAACTGAAGACGTGCACTTTTTTTGGAAAGTCCTGCGTGCGTATCTGAAACCACGGCACCGCCATTTTTATGCCCAGGGCCTTTGCGGCGGCGTTTCTTGCGATCACGCAGCCGTCGTTATTACTGAGCACCACGGCCGGCTGGCCGCGCAGGTCCGGGCTGAACAGCAGCTCACAGCTGACGTAAAAGCTGTTGGCGTCGACCAGCGCAAACATGGCCACGGCTCAGCGCCCCCGGGAGCGGGTGCCGTGGAAGAACCAGGTCACCACGCCCATCAGCCGGAGCTCGTCCGGGTAAATCACCGGGTAGGCCGGGTTCATCGGAACCAGTGCCGGACGGGGGGTGAGCCGCAGGCGCTTCACGGTGAACTCACCGTCCACCTCCGCAATGACGATATCCCCCTCCTGCACCGTTTCGGCCCGGTCAACCACCATGACGTCCCCGTCGCAGAGCCCGAAGTCCTGCATGCTGCTGCCGCTGGCGCGCACGAAAAACGTGGCGGCGGGGCGGAGAATGCACAGTTCATTGAGGTCGAGTGCGTCCTCAACGTAGTCGGCGGCCGGCGAAGGAAATCCGGCCGCACAGGCGTCGGAAAAAAACGGAATGGCCAGCGGTGCGCGGTCGGTGACCGGGCGCAGCAGCGCCAGGGGACCGCCGTTATGTCCGCTGTTCGGTACCGGTGCAGGGAAACGCTTCATCAGGGCCTCATGAATGAATGCTGTGTTTATATACAGCATCAGATATCTGCAGCACGTCTGCAAGTTCTGCCCGGGCATCTGCCCTCAGGTGCCTGATACCCCGCCGGATTTTGTTTTCTCCGGCGAAGCTAAAGGGTGTCGCTTCGCTCCGCTGTTTCCGGCGTGCCGGCGGTGCCTGACGCCGGGGGGGCGCTGGCGCGCCGGACCGGAAAACCGTCACCGCCCCCGGATGGCGCCGTGACTTCACGTTAGCCGGGGCGCTTCCCGGTCAAGGGTTCGTTTCACCTCCGTCGTCACCCGTTCCCCGCCGTGCGCGGGACGTTCAGTCCGCTCCGGCGGCGCGTGCGGCTTCCTCCCTCGCCCGTTGCCCTGTCCGCTCGCGGCCCGGCTGCTGTGTCGTCACGGCGCAGGAGCCGTGAAACCGTTAACTCAGGAGTGATTATGCCGAACTGGTGTGCAAACAGGCTGCGGGTGACCGGCCTGGCGGAGAATGTGAGTAAGGTGCGGGCGCTGATGCGGGGAGAGGTGCGCCCTCTCTGGGCGTGTGCGGAAGGGCAGGGCATCCAGCTGTTTCTGGCGGGCTGCGCCGGGCTGCTGCGGCCGGTAACGGACGACACGTATGCGCCTTATCCGGCGCTGACTGCGGTGGGGCAGGGAGAACACACCCCGGAAAACGCCGCGTTTACAGCGTGGCTCATGCAGCTGCGTGACGGCGTGAACCTGACGGAGGAAAACTGCGACCGGCTGCACGACCTGTGGCTGGCCTCCGGCCTCAGCAGCCGGACGTGGGACTCGCTGGACAGGGACGCGCAGGCGGTGATGGCCGAAATCTGGCGGAAAAAGCACTCTGACTGGGCGGGCCTGAGCGGGCCAGGCCTCAGCGAATGCTGGAACCGGATATGCAGTGATGATGACGGTGAAGGCGCAGCGCAGTTTGACATGCGCCTGCTGCTGCCGACGCGCCTCGACGTGGAAATCAACGGCTTCAACGGCGGGCTGCTGGCTGATGTGCCGGAAGGTTACGGGTTCTACCTCGGCCGGTACGGCGTGAAGTTGCCCTGCGATTACGCGCCTGAAGTGACTGACGACGGGCCGGATTTTCTGGAGGTGGACTTTGACACCCCCTGGTCTCCCCCGGATGGTCGCGTATTTGCGGCCCTCAGTGGGCTGTTCGGTGTGGCCATCGGGCACTGGTACGCCGAAAGCGGCTGCGACTTCTGCGGCTACGACGCGTATGCCGACGGCCTGCTGACGGACAGCATGAGCAGCGCGCTGGAGTGGGATGAAGAGGACGGTTACGCCTGCGTGACCGGGCCGGAATGGATTGTGAACAACGTCGGGCATTACGGCGGATGACAGGAGGCGGCGGGGAAACCCGCCGTGAGCACCATGAAAAGAGAACTTACTCTTGCGGGCCTGATGGCCAGCCTGTCGGGATTTGCCCCGGACACGCCATGCGTGGCCCACATCTGGATGGCGGACGATTTTGAGGACATAGACTCAGAACTCTCACCACATGAAGTGACGGCAGCGATCGAACTGGCGGACAGGACGCTGGATGCTGACATCAGCCTCAGCTGGGGATTTATGCACGATTGCGCAGAAACCGTGAAGGCCCGGAGGGAGGCAGAATGAATGTCTGGCTGGTCAGTTATCAGGAGGAGGTGGGCAGCACCTCACACGAATACCACATGCTGCTCAGCGGGCAGGACTTTACGCTGGCCGAAGCCGCGTGCGAACGGATGGGCGAAAACTGGTGGCCACCGGAACGTCCCGTTTGCTCGCAGGGATGCTACTGGCAGTTTGACCGGGGCAGCATCTGGCTCAAAAGCATCGTTCTGCCCGATAATCGTGAGGCAGAGACGCTGGCTGGGCTGCGGTTCCTCGGTGAGTGGAGAATGAGCGGTTCGCCGGATGCACCCGTCATCTGTGACCGCAGCGACTGCCGGTGGGAAGATCACCGGACCTGATATTTTCACCTGATGCCGCCCCGACCGGCGGCATCCCTTAAGTTGACGATAAGGATGTCGCTTCGCTCCGCCTCTTTTGCCGCTTCCCGTCCTCTGGCCGGAAACCGGCAGATGCAAAGTGCCGTGCCCTCACGGTAGCCGGGCCGCTTCGCCTGCAAGGGAAGCTTCGCCGCCATCCTCACCCGTTCCCCGCCGTGCGCGGGACATTCAGTCCGCTCCGGCGGCGCGTGCGGCTTCCGGTGTCGCCCCTGCCTGCTCCGCTTTTCGCCCGTCTTTGTGGTGGTCACGGCACCACAGGGGTGCCCCCCGACACTGAGGAGCATAACTATGTCCCGATTCATGCGTGGCGACAGCGTAGAGATCATGGCCGGCTTTCCGGATAACAGCATCGATTTCATTCTTACCGATCCGCCGTATCTCGTCGGCTTTAAGGACCGGTCCGGCCGTTCGATTGCCAACGACGTTAACGATGAGTGGGTGCTGCCGGCGAGCCGGCAGATGTTTCGCGTGCTGAAAAACAACAGCCTGGCGGTGAGTTTCTACGGCTGGAACCGCGTGGATGTCTTCATGCAGGCCTGGAAGGCGGCGGGGTTCCGCGTCGTCGGCCACCTGGTTTTCACCAAGCCTTACGCCTCGAAGTCCGCTTTCGTCGGCTATCAGCACGAGAGCGCCTACCTGCTGGCCAAAGGACGTCCGGCGCTGCCGGCTAAGCCATTACCGGATGTGATGCCCTGGCAGTACACGGGCAACCGCCACCACCCGACCGAAAAGCCGGTAAGCGTGCTGCAGCCGCTCATCGAAACCTTCACGAAGCCCGGCGACCTGGTGTTAGACCCGTTTGCTGGATCAGGTTCGACCTGCGTTGCCGCGGATCAGTGCGGCCGGCGCTGGATTGGGATCGAACTGCTGGAGCAGTACCACGCCGCCGGCCTGCGGCGTCTCGGCGAACTGCGCGCCGCCCGGGCCGCCTGATTTTTACCCTTAACCGGACCAGAAGGACAGCACCATGACAGAGCCGACACTGAATACAGAACTGACTCAGCTCACCGACGACGTGAACGACCTGGAGGAATCGCTTTACGAGTTTCATTTGCGGCTGCGGGATATGGTAAAGCGCAACCTTTATCGCGGCGCCTCGCCGGCGCAGAAAATGGCGGGCGTCCTGATTGAGGACATGGATTTGCAGCTCCTTGAGCTTTACCGGCGGGCCGCCCTGATGCGCAGTCACCTGAACTGATATACCGGAGTGGTTATTTTGTGACCACTCTTTATTATATCGCGGATACTGCCGCCGTTGCGCGTTTGTCCACAGGGTTACGGACCGGATATCCACCCGGGCTGTGGACAACAGGCAATGAGGATGTTGCTGCGCGCCGCTTTGTGCCGCCTGGCGGCGGGACAGGGCAGAAAACCCGGTCCGTGCGGTCTGCGGCCGGTGCCGTGCCTTCACTTTAGCCCGACCGCTTCGTGATCAAGAGATCGCTTCGCTCGCCGCCTCCCCCGTTCGCACTCCCTCCGCCGCGCTTACTCCCGTCGCGCTTCCGCTCAGTATTCGCGTCAGCGCCGTGCGTAATCACGGCTCCGCTCGCTTGCGCTGCGGCCTCGTCGTCGCTCCTGATCACTCCGCTTTTCGTCGGGCTGTCATTCAGGCACGGCACAGGCCGGAACTGTAATCCCCATTGACTGCGGAGATGTCTGATGAACACACAACCCCACGTTTACCCGCCAGCGTCTGTCCTGGCAGATTTTGTGAACCTGCGTTTTCTGCCTTCCCTGTTTGGCCACGACTACGCGCAGGCTGAAAACAACGTGTACCTCTATGCCAGTCGCTATCTGGCCAACTATGACGGCACGGTGTGGGACTTCGTACAACTACCGGGGGGCGGGGGCTACATGAAGCCCGAAGGGGAAGAACGCTACATGTATTCAAACCCTTATCACTGGACAGAACTGGAAATCAGCGCCGACGCAGCGGGGATCATCATCACGGCGCTGGTACTCAACCACCGCAGCTGGCTCTACGACCGTCACGACGACGGGGAACTGTGCGCGCATTTCTGCCAGCGCCACCGCCAGCTGATGGAATTTGTGAAAACCCATCCCGAAGCCGCCGCCGTTTTCTGCGCCCTGAACGGATAACCCACGGGGCGGCGGGGCCGCCCCCTGCAATGTCCACGCGCCATTGAAGAAGCGTGCATTCGAGCCTGGGAGGCCATTAATCCGTAAACGTGCGGAACAGGGCAGGGAAGCCCGCGTCCCATTCCGGCCGCGAAAAGCCCCTGCCGCCTCCGGCGGCCTGCGCGAAGCGCGCGCCTGCCGGCGCCGCTTTCCGCATCCTCTGGTCAGTCTTTAAAACGGCGTTAACGATGCGGTTATGCCGGTTTTTATGCATCGAACGGGGTTTCTGAGCCAGGTTTTTCACGAACCGGCTGCCGTTTTCGTTTGTTGATTCAGTCAGAAAGCAAACCAGAAAGCCCGACTTCGGGCCACCTTCGGCTCCCCGGCAAGCCGGGTCGTCGAGCCCTATGTCGCTAAGCGGCAAGCCGCCAAGCGCCACCGAACCCCTGCGGGTTTCGTCCGCAAGCGGTTTCGGTCTGATGTCCAGGTTCAACGGCTGCAACCGGCTGTCGCCGGTGCGTTCACCGGGCGCGCTGCGCCCTTTAATGCCGCCACGCCGTTCCGTCGTGTCGGGTGTGTTCATGCCCGTTTTCGCGCGCGGCGGGCCTGTTCCGGTCAGCCCAGGCGCGGAGGG
>NZ_SCKT01000018.1:0-1794 GCF_014155765.1 Pantoea dispersa
GGCGGAGCCGGCAGGAGGTTCAGCTGCACGGTCTGACTTTATCCGGCTGGCTTCGCAGGTGTTAGCAACGGTGCTAAAGTGCTCCCCCAACGGTAGGTGTCTAAACCTGGGCTTACTCTGTCCTCCAGAATAAGGGATATCTTCATGGTAACTTTTGAAATTTTTATAGCAATTAAATTTTGTGCAAGCAGGACATAAGCAGTCGCTGCTATAGCAAAAAACCAGCATTTTCCGCAACACAGTAAAATGGTACTTAAAGGTTAAACCTGAGCTACCAGAATATTCACCAAGGCCTCGTGCCACCTCAGTTTAGATAAGTTTTATGCTTACATCCGCATGCGTATTCAGCATGCCCGCCCGTATAAAATTCCGGCGACTGTTATTGACATAAGGCTGTCACAGTAATGTATTTACTTTTTTGGCGGTATCTTGCGGTCCGTAAAGAGGAAATCGCCCCACTAATGCAGTCACTGTACGCTGGCATGGCGCAGATATACAGCAGCCCGCTCGGGTCCGAATATTCCATGCAGACGCTCAGCAGCAAATGCATCAGAGTGCTGCATTCGCTGAAGACGTAGCGGGATAACTTTGCAGCCATGTCAGCATTACGGGACGTGCCCGTGGAGAAAAAGCTCATCCATGAGAGTTACATCTTACTCTTATCCGTCCGCTGAAGAGGGCCGCCGTGCAGACGGCCCTTCATGTGCGGAAGGGGGGGCCTTACGGGTTGTAAATCGCCCCGGTCATGCTGATGGTGTAGATCCCTGGCTTGACAGCTTTGGTGCCATCACCAACCGCCCAAACGTTATAATCAAGCTTGCTAGAAGCTGTGGGGGTTACCGCATACACATCACCGTTGATCCGAATAACATCATATTTACTCTCCATGCTATCCAGATCTGCGTCTTTTGGCATAGGAATATAATTAAAGCTGTAATCTTCTTCCCCCTCATGCCCAGCAGCATAGCTAGTTGCAGGTCCTAAAGAATCATTACCAAATTTTAAAGCCAATAACGCAGTGACACCGGAATCTTTAATCGCCAGGCTTCCGTTGGCAATTGTTAGAGGATTAGCGGACGACACTTTTTGACCCGCTTTCAGACCAGAAATCGGCGTCAGTGTGTTCTGAAGCGTAATCGGCTGGCTAAACTCTACGTCTGCAGTCGCCGTGGTCAGGTTGCTGATGGTGCCTCCGCTCAGCTCAGCAGCGGATGCTGCCTGGCTGAAGCAGACGGCGGCGATGAGTCCGGTCAGTAAACGCATTTTCATAAGTTTCTTTCCTGTTCAATATTTCAGATATTTATACCTCGCCATATGGCGAGGTGGTGTTTCTGGCACAGGGCCAGGTTAGTTCAGGACGGACGCGCTGAGCGCCACCGTCCAGGTATCCGCATCCACGTACTGATCGCCGTCTGCTTCCAGTCGGAAGTCGGCGGCACCTGTGGCGTACGTAATCACAGCACCATCGCTTTGTGCTCCGGGCCGCCAGACTGGACCGCTCAGGCGCACCCGCAGCCGGTGACCGGGGTCACGCTGTCCGGACAGCGTGCAGCGGCTGGGATGGCCGGACTCGGGTTCAGATCTGCAAAGCAGCCGGAACCCGACATGGGATGAATTGCTGCTGACGCGCCCGGACATAAGCAGCGTGCCGTCACGCACCTTCCCGGCCTTCAGGCCCGAAGCGGCTCTGAGCTGCAGGCTGGGATTTTCATCGGCGCTGGCGCAGACGCTTTTCAGCATCAGCCCCGCCAGTAACGCGGACCATACGAACATTTTCCTGCCGTAAACCATGCT
>NZ_SCKT01000018.1:1804-10676 GCF_014155765.1 Pantoea dispersa
ATTTTCAGGTATGTTTCTGTCATTCATCGGCATACGGCGTTTAGTGTGTATAACCCTGCCACGCTCTTCTCCTCCGGCAGGCGGTAGCCAGCCCTGCAGGCGCCTGCACCCTCTCGCACGCGCAGCGTACCTCTTACGGGCAGGCCGGTCAGGTAGGCCTGACCGCCATCCCCTACCATGCCCACACTGCCCTCCACGCCCTCCGCGCTGACAGAGGCTGAAAACGCCACGGGCGAGCCGTCAGGGTGGTGTAATGTCACAAGAGCCCGGGCGCCGGTGCGGGTGGAAAAATTCGCCGCCACCACCGCGCCGGCTGTAGGTACCACCTTCACATCAGTCTGTGTGACTTCCACGTCGTCGGGCAGTGCGGTCGGGTCCAGGCTGACGGTATTTTCCTGGAAGCTGTTCATACCGGATGCTGCCGTGTAGCCTAGCCGGTCTGTCCTGACTCCAGGCCATCCGGTGACGTTCACGCCAGCAGCGCCAGGAGCGCTCACCAGTGCGACCGTCTCACTCAGGGGCTGGCTCAGGGTGACGCCGTGACGGTGCACAATCACACCACCTGACACACCTGCCCCTATATTCCTTCCTGAAGGGCTGTAGCCATAATCCACTTCGGACTGCCCGTAGGTACCGCTCCAGCCCAGGTGCAGGGTACTGTTGCTGCGCTGATCGGCAGGTACGTCGCTGAGATAGCGCGCCCTGACGTCCCAGCTCAGCCTGTCGTCCATGCCAAGCCCGCTCAGTCCGGCTTCCTGTGTCAGGCTGCCGCGGGACGGCTCGTACAGGCTCCAGCTGGCATTCGTGCCGCCGGTAAGCGGTACGCTCAGCCACATATTCAGGGTGCTGTCCCGGCAGCCGGAACGAAGCCGGTTCTGCTGCCAGCTCACCGAGACGGATGTACCGCGCAGCGACGCGCTCCAGCTGATGCCATATCCCGAGTTGCTCCCTTTATCGCCCCACCATCTGGTTCGGTTCACGTTAAGTCCGATGCCGCCCAGCGCTCCCAGCGGCTGATTCAGCGTCAGGGTGCTACTGCCGCGCATCTGCCCCCCCCGTACGGTCTGATAGCGCCCCCTCTCCCTCTGCCAGCCGTCCATCACCTCCGCGAGCTGACGGTAGCCGGGCGAGGTGTGCTGCGTACTTGTCAGAGAAAAACCGGTTCCTGTTGCATGCAGACGGCTGCTGTATCGCACCCGCCAGGATGTCCCGGCCTCCCTGCTGCCGTCAGAGAGTTCGCTTCGCGCGGCTGTTGTATCGGCGGAGATGGCCCCCAGTCGGCCCAGCGAGCCGCCCAGCCCGAGCGAAAGGCTGTTGTAGTGTGCCGCTGCCTGAAGACCACCATAAACGGTGAGTCCGTGCGGCAGGCCGTACATCGCCGTACCCTGAACCAGCGGGGCGGCTACCGTTCCTGTACCGGCGACCCGGTAGGATCCGCCGGCCAGGCTGTACTTCAGGTAGCCAGTGTGAAGCGCCACGGCCGGGGTCTGCCAGGGCACAGTAAAGAACTGATTGTGGCCGTCGGTCTCATGCACCGTCACCTGCAAATCGCCCCCGCCGCTGGCAGGTAAGTCCTGAATATCAAAAGGCCCCGGTGCCACCTGCAGAGTTTTCAGCAGGTAGCCGTTCTGGCGCACCTCAATCCGGGCGCGCGTGCGCGCCACGCCGCTGACCGCTGGCGAAAAACTTCGTTCTCCGGCCGGTGTCATGGACTCGTCGGTCGCCAGCATCACTCCGGTAAAGGGTACCCCGTCAAACACTTCGCCCGGCGTGGTCCGCTCACCCAGAGTCAGGCGGCTTTTTAAGCCTCTCAGCCCACGCGCGGCGTAGCTGTACGCCCGCTGCCACTGTCCGCCGCTCTGCCAGCTCCAGCTGCTCCGGACCCGCCAGGGGCCGGCGTTAAAGCCCGGCAGCAACTGCGCCCAAGATGAGGACTGGCCTGCGCCGTCTCCGTCCGTACGGGAAGTTCCTGCGCTATAGTTCATCAGAAAGGCCGTGATGCCGTCATCCCAGAGCGCCTCGGGGGCCAGCCCGCTGTAGCGCGGCTGCAGAGCAGCCTGGGGAATATCCAGATGCAGCTGCAGAGCGGCCACGTCAGCCCGGCTCGCCGCCTGTGGAATGGCCGCCAGCCGGACGCAGTTAGCGCTGCCTCCTGCCTGTGTCAGGCCCGGCCAGGTGTCCACCTTCACTCCCCAGCGCAACAGTTGCGTCGTGCTCAGGCAGGGCTTCAGGTCGCGGCGGCCGTCTGACTTACTGACCAGCCGCAGCGTGATGTCCTGGCTGTCAACCCGTTCGCCGTTGAGCAGCACATCCATCCGGTAGGTACCTGGCTGCTGCAGACCCTGCTCAAACAGTTCAAGGTCTGACTTCTTCACCGCACCGCCAAGCAGCGCGGCGTCAAAGTGATAATCCTGCGCTAGCGCGCCGGCGGCGAAGCAGGCCGCCGGTAGGGCCAGCGCTGTGGTAAAATGTCGCATGACCCCTCCCGGAAGGCTGCAGCTGACGAAAAAGTTAACTGAGGTTCATCTGAAAGCGCCGGCTCTCCCCCCCCAGGTCGTTAATCACGGTCCAGGACACTGCCCCGGCCGCGCCAGCGGGCAGCGTCAGGGAGGCAGAGCCCTGCGGCGGAACATACGTCAGATTACCTGCGGGCTTTCCGCCCACGCTGACTGTCTTCAGGTTTATGTAAAACGGCGTGGGGTTACTGACCCGCAGCGTGGCTCCCTGGCGGGTCCAGCGCAGCGAGCCAGCAGCCTCCTCCGGACTGGCTTTCAGGCCGGCAGGGCGGTACAGCAGCTTGTCGCACGTGCTGATGGCCACGTTGACGGCAAGAGAAACCTTGCCATTACCTCCGCCGCTGGTATCTCCTGACGGCGGCACTGCCTTCACGCACAGCCAGAACAGGCTCTCGCGGTCAGCGGGAAGATTGCCGCCTGTTCGGATGACGCGCAGGCGGCTCTGCTGGCCAGCCTCAAGCCTGAACAGAGGTGGCGTCACCACGAAAGGAGCCTGAGATTTCATATCCTCCATAGTCACGGACGACTGCACCAGAACGGGATAGGCCTGTGGGTTTGACACTGACACCTGCGCACCAGATGCCTTTTCCGGATAAACGATCCGGGTTGCCCCGAGCGTCACGCGAAAGGTATTTGTCGTGGTTTCCACCTGCGGTGCGGCATGACTGCCCGTGCTCAGGGTGAGTAGTGCGCCGGCCAGCAGGGCGGCGGGCGCACCGGCATGAAACTTCATCATATTTCTGTCCTTTCACGAGCCCGCGCAACAGCCCGACAGGGCCCGCAAAGCGCAGGGGAGGTTAACTGAGGGCGGCAATAATAGAGATGCGAAGGCCTCCATGAAACCGCCGGGAGGTTATGTCGGCATTAACTTTTAGGACATGCCTGCAAATGCGGACCTCAGGTGAAGGAGGCAGACGCTGAGCCGGCGCCTGTCCGGTTGCGTTCGCAGCGGCAGGTGAAAAGGACTTCAGCCTTCGTCCGTGATTTACCTGGCGCTGGGGGCGTATTTCCCAGCACTGCTCAATGTAGTCCCTGAAGTGCATGAAGAGCTTCGCCTGCCGTGTCGCTGCCGCCATATCAGCCACACCGGAAGGTCGGAGATTTTCCATTCGGCAGCAAGGGAACCAGCCTCCCGCAGACGATATAGCTGGCGGCCAGGCAGCCCGGCGAAGCTGAGGACGCTCCGCTCCCGCACGTCCCGTAAAAATTGCACATCAGGGGGCAGGCAAAGTGTAATCATTCGCCCAGTGGCAGGCCTGGTGCTCGCACACCACAGCTGGCGCGGTTAGTCTGATGGTGCCACTCACCATAACGTCATCAACGCGGATTTACTCAAGCAGTGCGTGGAAAGATGGCGCGATTTCCCTGGCGCGATGCAGCGTCATCCGCATGCACAGGTTATTGCCTCTGTCTATGAAGATCCCTGTATCGGGATGCGACACCAAATTATTGATTTATAATATGATGGTGTTTTTTAGGTGCTACTGTGGCTTCTGTATCCGGCTGCTGTCCCTCCTGCTACACTTCTTTTGCAGGCTAATTGACCGGAGCGGTATTAAGAGAGCAACTATGCGAAAATGCTCACGGATCTCACTTTTCCTTTTCAGTCGCAATTATATCTTCGTAATTTTAATGGAGTATTTCTGATGATAAAATATCTGGGTTTGACCTGCTGCCTGATGGCTGGCGCATCCCATGCAGCCATCACGACATTGCCAGATGTTCAGACGATATTACCTGATGCTTTAACTGGAGGGCCCTACGCCTTTACTCAGGGTGCTTTAGATTCACTTTTAAGTTTAAATACAGTAAAGGCGAATACCTATTTGGTCAGCAACCCCAGCGGTTTAAATTCTATTGGTATCCTGTTAGCGTCAGAAACATCTGCACAAGATATTAACCTGAGAAGATTGAACGGATTTATTCTGAGTGGCTCTACGTCTGCCAGTACGACCGGCCGATACTCAATATTTGATAACACGAACCCCGCAAAAAATATCACTGACTATAATCAATTCCTTTTCCTTGTGGAACCTGGCGCCTTTATCGCCCGCTGGGAAACCACGGGGGGTAGCATGGTCTCCGGCACCGGACGCGCACTCTGGATTGCCACCGGCGCGACTGTAGGTGCCGTATCCAACACCACCACCACGCTGTCGGACACCGTTGCCTTCACCACTGACGGCACCATTTCAGGCGCGTTCACCAACACGGGCACCGTCAGGGCCGGAGAGGTGGCGCTGGACATTGAGGATAACGGCAGCGTGGGGGTGATTGATAACCGGGGAACCCTCTCCGGCGGCCAGTACGCGGTGCGCAACACCGGGACGCTGGGGAGCTTCACGAACACCGGTACGGTTACAGGTGGCATTCTTAATGCCGGTAACATCAGGGGTGACGTCAGCCTCGGTGGCGCCTCACTCATTCTCGCCGGCAGCCGTGCCGTGCTTGGCGGCACCGTCAGCGGTACACCCGGTGACGGCTCCACCGTGTCCGTGGGCGATGTGAATAACAGTGCAGCGTTCACCGCCACGAATAACGTCAGCGTGGACAACATTACCGTCAGCTCCGGCAGTTCACTGACGCTCTCGCCATCGGCCAACTGGGCCGCCGCTAACGGCACGGTCAACAACGGCACCCTGACGCTGGAAAGCGGCAGCGTTCTTAATGGCGCCCTGTCTCAGAACGGTACGCTGCTTTTCAGCACCGAAAAAATGGCCTCCTCCGTTATAAACGCCAGCCTCACCAACAGAGGGAGCCTCGTGCTGAATCCCACCCCGGCCAGCGCGGGCAACACCCTGACGGTTAACGGTGATTATACCGGACTGCCCGACAGCTCGGTATCGCTCGGCAGCGTGCTGGGCGGCGATGACTCCCTGACTGACCGCCTCGTGGTGACCGGCAACGCAAGCGGTGCCAGCACGCTTTTCGTGACCAACGAGAACGGCGGCGGCGCGCAGACGCTGGACGGCATTCAGCTTATCAGCGTGGGCGGGCGCTCTGACGCCGTGTTCTCGCTGGGTAACCGCGTGGTGGCCGGTGCCTATGACTACAGACTGCGCAAAGGAAATGTCTCAGGCACAGACACGGCGGGCTGGTACCTGACCAGCACTGCCTTCGCATCAGTCCCTGACCCCACACCTTCTCCCGGGCCTTCACCTGAGCCAGTCCGCATGTATCGCCCCGAGGCGGCGGCCTATGCGGCTAACCTTAAGGCGGTGAATAGCATGTTTGACCTGTCAATGCGTGACCGCAGCGGGGAAACGCGCTATTCCGATCCGGCAACGGGTGAGGTCAGAACTACCAGCATGTGGATGCGTAACCTGGGTAGTCACGGGCACGCGTCGATGACGGACAGGCAGAACCGCACACAGACGAATCGCTACGTACTGCAACTGGGCGGGGACGTCATTCAGGTCTCCACAGACGGGACGGACGCATTTCATGCCGGCATTATGGGCGGCTACGGCCGGGCGAACAGCAACTCACACAACAGCCTGACAGGACGGGATGCGAAAGGCAGCGTGAGCGGATATAGCGCAGGGATGTACGGCGCATGGTACCAGAACGCGGAGGCGAAGACCGGTGCCTGGGCCGAGACGTGGGCGCAGTATAACTGGTTCCACAACGAAGTGTCAGGGGATATGCTGCCTGTGGAGCGCTACAACAGTCAGGGGATCAAAGCGTCGCTTGAGGGTGGTTATGCATGGCTGGCTGGAAGCTGGCAGAGCAGCAGCGCGACGGAGAACCGTCTGTTCCTTGAACCGCATGCGCAGGCCGTCTGGTCCGGCATCAGGGCGGATGACCACACCGAGGCGGGCGGCACCCAGGTTCAGAATACGGGAAACGCCGGCATCACCACCCGCCTCGGAGTCAGGACTTACCTGAACGGGAAAAGCGTGGCGGACCTGCAGACCGTACGCGAGTTTCAGCCGTTCGTTGAGGTGAACTGGCTGCATAATACGGCAGCGTACAGCGTGCGCATGAACGGTGAAACGGATGATGTGCGGGGGAGTCGGAATATTGCGGAAATGAAAACGGGCGTGGAGGGGCGTCTGTCGCAGAGCCTAACTGGAGCCGTGATGTTCACGCAGCAAGCCGGAGGTGCTGGCTACCGTCAGAGCCAAGGTTCGCTGCAGGTGAGTTACAGGTTCTGAGCCATCACGCCGTGATGAACGTTAAATCAGCTTTCAACGGCAGCAGGTAGCATAGCCACGCCTCCGGCTCGACCCGTTCAGCTGGCAGATAAGCAATATCGACGGCAGTACTTTCGCCGTCGATATCGTAACCAGCAGATTGTCTGACATCATTTCAGGCAATTCAACCTTCCTCTTTTTTTATCAGAAAATCTGGCTGAAGTGGTTTTAACTCTGTTTCTGTCGACGATATCTGAGGACGACTGTTCCAGCGAATTTCAATATAGTCGCGGAAGCTGGTGAAGAGCCGAGTCTGATGAGCGCGAGGTCTCCATATCAGCCATACAGGCAGGTCAGGTATTTTCCAGTCCTTCAGAATCATTTGCAGTTGCCCCTGCCGGAGGTAGCCGGAGGCCAGCCACCCAGGGGTGGCAAGGCTTATGCCCTTCCCTTGAATTACAAGATTCAGTAAAGCAAAAAGATTGTTGGAAGAAATACCAGTATCTGAAATATTCTCGAGAACAAATGACTCTTCCCCCCGGGACAACATAAGCGGCCCGGAAAGACCGTGGTGGTGCATACCAAATAAGTTATGTTTTTCAAGATCACGGGGATGCTTGATTGGAGGATGACGGTTCAGATAATCTGGGTTTGCGCACAGTACTAACTTCAAAGGACTGAGTTTGCGGTGAACCAGCTCCTCACTCTCAATTCGCCCGCTGCGTAACACAAGGTCATCCAGTTCCGGAGAGTCGCGGTGTAGATCTGAACGTTCACGAGCATCAAGAAAAACTTTTACACCGGGATGTGTCAGGGAATAATCATATACCCACTCATTAGCAAGGAATTCGCAGACAATAGCCGGCGCAGTCAGTCTTACTGTTCCCCTGATTTCATTTTCGGGATTTCGGATCTCTTCAAGGAGTATTTCAAACAAATTAGTGATATTACGTGCATGCCTAAGAGCAGTTTTTCCCGCATCCGTAAGATTCATGCCCGTAGGTGTGCGCGTAAAAAGTACGCTCCCTAGATACTGTTCAACACGATTGATGGCTTTACTTACTGCAGGCGCAGTAAGATCGAGTTGCCGTGCCGTTTCCGCCACACTGCCGGACTCAGCGGTACGTATAAATATAAGCCAGTCACGCATGCCACGATTATTATCCTTATCCATTTATTCTCCTTTTCAACATAGATCCGTTTCGGATTCGAACTCATAAATGTTAAAACCAAAATTGATAATTCAGCCATCAATCTGGATAATTAATAAACCGATGCAATCAACCCTCCAAAATGCCGACAAAAACCCCGAAAAGTTTTATGTAGGGCTGGGAATCATTAGCGCTATTTATAATATTATACCTCTGGAGGGAAGCAGTTGTTAGTATTTAATCCATATGACTTTCAGAGCCAGGCCCAGTCCACAGTGACAGGAGACAGCAAAAATACAGCAGCACTATTATGGTAATTATAAAAATCAGTGCACAGAGACAGCTGCGGTAGCGATAACTGAGACGCATGGTAGGGCAAAAACGGCGTAGAACATGACTTCATAGGACAGGGTCCGGGTTGGCCGAGCGGGCTGTAACCAAACGTCGGCCACTGACTGCTGTAATCCTGAAGGCAGAAATAAAGGACACACGACATCTGGCCGCTGGTCCGTTCAGGATAAACAAAGACAAGTGAGGCGAGCCAGACCAGAAAGAGGGGGAGGCCATATGCAGAAAACGCTTAATTAAAAATGCACCTGCTCCATCCGGTGCCTCCCGAGTGATGAACGTCATAATGAAACCTCTGACTTTGAAAAAAACATCGACGCTCAGGACGCCGGGAATGTGGTTTTCCCAGTAATCCCCCAGAAAGGCAGCATTATGGGCAGTCATCACAAGCAAGGCCGCCAGTCCGCATACGTACTGAATGGTAAGAATCTTCATGGGTATATCTCACCCAGTTCAGTCAGAAATAATTCACGATTACTTAACTTAGCAGCATTCACCTTACCGAACCAGATATTAAACGGAACTAAAATGAACATAAGGGGTCGTTCAGCAGGCTGTCCCACCACTGACAAATCCTCACTGAAGCTCTGAAATGGCGGATGACCGGCACTTGGCCTAGGTTGTAACGTTTACCACCGTTATAAAATACTGTTTCGGGCACCGCTTTTCAGTACCGGTGTTAATCAGAGTAATGCCTGAATTTTGTGGGAGTTGTGTTATT
>NZ_SCKT01000019.1 GCF_014155765.1 Pantoea dispersa
CTGGTACACCGCGTAGCGCGTCCCGCTCAGCTCCTCGCTGCGCACCGCCACCCGCGTGATTTTGCCGTTGAAGTAGCGCGGCGACAGCAGGCTCTGCGTCGGCAGCGTAAACGTGACCGGCTGCCCCAGCAGCGCGTGCCGGTCGATGCGCGCATCGGTGGCCAGCAGCTCGGCGTTCAGCTCAAACGACTGCGACAGCGCCTCGGCGCCGGTGAGTTTCCAGAACAGCAGGCCGTCCATCGGCAGCTGCGCGGTGATGCGTGAGAACATAAGCAGATTCCGTAACTTATTTAAATGATTGAGTCATCGGGGGAGGTTAAACGCCATAGCGTGAAATGCAGCATATAAGCATTACGCTAAAAATTAACACCCGGTCTTGTAGTGCTTTTTTCTTATTTCATATTCGGGAACTGTCCGATGAGCCGGGTATTGACCGCGACCGGGCTCAGAAGTGCTGCTCGATCTCTTCTTTAGAGAAACCCAGCGCAAGGGGAAAAGCAAAGTCTGTATCGATATTCATAACCGGTTTCCCTTCTTAATTTAGTTCGCCAGCCAAATACCGTAAAAAATCACTATAGCTCCAAGAGAAAGAATGACCTTTGAAAAAATGAACAGCCCTGGCGACAGTTTATTGATAGCCGGTGAAAACCTTCTGTAAGTTTTAGCATTATATTTCTTGTGAAAATCCATAATTGCGCCAAAAATATGGCACAACGCAACAAGTATAAACCTCACCCCCCATATAAAAACCAATGACACACCTAACGCTTCCATTAAATCCCCTGCGGCGTCCCTGGTAAAATCTGGGATTATCGCTGCCAGTCCTTTAAGCACAAACCCGATAGCGATAATGGCGATAAAGATCCCAATAAAAGCTTTCCCTATGCCAGCCAGTGTTTTTCCTCCATAGACAACCTTACTACTCCAGATAAAATATATCGTCACCAATAAGAAAAATAAAAACGCTGCGATCCCCATACTGTTGCCACCATTTTTATTATCACCAACCAAAACCATTTTCCAGTCACTAATCTTTCAGCTCACAATTTATTTGAGCGGCAATATAATTTCACTGAGCAGATGCCTGGCACATTTTGAACCCGCAGCTTAAAATTATTTTGAAACCATAAGGCCAGAGTTACGAATATCGCTTCTGGCGCTTCGACTACTTATAGCATCGGTAAAAAAAATTCTTGAGAGAGATACTGATAATTAAAAATACCCAAAGTATCCAGGGTCCACCACCGTCGAAAATATACTACCGTATCATACAAGAGACAGATGGAAATCAATCTAATTTTCATTATTAAAATATATAATTACCACCCTAAGGACAATGCATCTAAAAATGAAGTTAAGATGTTTGTCATCAAGCATTTTCACATCCCATGAGAAACAATTTCTCTGCCATCAACTCTAACTTTTTTCGTTGTGCTAACTTATCAAGCCATTCATGAGGGATCTCAGAATAACCATATAAAGCTCCTGCTATTTGCCCTGCTGTAGCAGCAACACTATCAGCATCGTCTGCTAAATTCGCGGCCAGGAGAATAGCGTCGCGAAAATTATTAGTATTCCACACAGACCACATAGCTGCCTCAAGCGTGTCTATAACATACCCGCTTGAACGAATTTGTTCTCGCTGCTTACTTTTGTACTCACCGGCATTTATTATCAGCACCCTTGAAACTAATGGCATAAGATGCGGGGAAAAAACAGCATCTTTACTGCATCCATTGATCAACATATGAAGAAGGTAGCCATGAAAATTACATGCCGATAACGATTCTGCAGCTGCATGCGTCGCCATACTTTGCGCTTTGGTAGCGAAATAGATATCCTGCAATGAGCGCCAATTAAGAATGACTGCTGGCGCTTGCCTGATTAACCCCGCATTACCTGCAGTATTTTTCGCCGTATTTCCAAACCAGCCCCCACCTTTCTCCATATATTGTTCCAGGGCATAGCGCGTCGCATTACCAATGTCAAAACAATAGCCGTTAACGCTATTAATACCATGTTTATACCAGTCAACCATCTTATCGCGGAATAAATTAATATCAACGCGCCCCGATTCAATACAGGCTTCTGCCAAACAAATAGCCATTGATGTATCATCCGTCCATTCACCAGGCTTTAATTTAAAAGGGCCTCCGCCTACCATATCTTCTACATAGGCGCTATCTCTAATTTTAAACTCTAACGTCGTACCCACAGCATCGCCAACAGCTAATCCCAGAAAAGCTCCTTTTGCCCGGTCCAATGCATCAACATCTGTATTTAACTGAGGGTAGCTTTCATACCAATCAGGTTGATTTAGCGCATCCTGCCCTTCTGGAGAACGAGATGCCTGTCTTTTACTTACAGGCAAAAGGTGATGATATCTTTCGGCGTACTGATTAATAACATCGTCAGATTCATGTAAGTCAATCATCATAGTTCCTTCATATTTATTATGGTAATACCGTTTTCTTCGATGCGATCCGTTACAACAAACTTCGTGTCTGGTTTGAACAAAACCTCTGTTTCTGTAGCAGAATGGCTTGATAAAAAGTCAATATCACGCCCAGAATAACCTTCAACATTCATTTTAATTGAACCATTAAACGGGTTGACCAAATCTGTACTCATGAATCCTCTATCCGAGACAACATTACCTATCTGATAATTATCCAATATGCTTGAAGGTAATGCATTTATGCCACGATATGTTTGTGTTTCTATGGCAGGCAGGTTATTTAAACCATCTACAGCATGTTGAGCAAAGGCTTCAAGCTCTGGAGTTAACATTTTATTTCCTCTCAAAGCAGGGTTAATCATTTGGTAACCAGGATCTGTAGTATATCCGTAAAGTGCTCCCACTTGATCATCAGATAGAAGATCTGATAGTTCTTTTGCCTTCGAATTAGCTAGCTGTCTGCCTTTCTCTATCCAGCGTGCGGCTCTGTCATGTCCAACCGCATCACCTAAACTCATTTGTTTAGCTTCTGTTGGCACATCAAAAACTTTTTCAGCTAATGAGGACGCCCGCCAGCCATCAAACTTCATCCCGCCTTTGCCGCCAGCAGCGCCGCCAATGAAGCTCCCTGCCAGCATAGACCATTTTTGCCCATCCGATCCTTCACCGAAGAGCCTGCCACCAATCCAGCTGCCGCCATAGCCACCGCCGATCCCGCCGGCTAATCCAAGTAATGCTATGGCTGGTGAAGCTAAAACTGCAACGGCAGCCGTTCCAACTCCCATCATGATCCAGTTAACCCAGCCAGGAATTTCCGGATTAATGTCATCGGTCTGGTACTTCCCTCCGCCGATAAAAACGTTGGCAGATCCGCTGGCTATCTCGGCGCTACAGGTTAGACGGTCACCGATGCGTGCGGCTGGGTAATTATTGATAAAGACCTTATCTGAACCTTCTGCGACCAATTGCAGCGAACCACTGTGTTCATCACAGTTCCCTTTGGATAAATGGGCACGTATCGCTGCTCTGCTGTTGATAAAAACGTTAGGAGAGCCAGACATGAGCTTACCGGTGTTATGTCGTGGCGCCCAGGACATGCTACCCAGTACTTCGCCTATCCCACCTGCTGCACAAGCCCCTGCCGCCGCAGCGGATACCGCGATCAACGCCGCACCGCCAGTAACAACCACTGCCGCAGCTCCAAGTATCGCTCCGCCGATAAGACCGGCTATCATCCATCCTTCAGAAGCTGTATGCGCTATGTCGTCCTGCTCTCTGGCCGCATTGAATTCCGCCATAATTTATTCATCCCTGTGCCTCTGAAGAAAAGCAAGAATTTGCTTCTCACCACTTAATTCTTCTGGTCCCTCAATCGCTTTAGCGATCCCAATCATTTGAGTTAAAGATGAGAGATTTTTGCCCACGGAAGTCCAGAGCGCATAACGGAGAGGTTCTTCATTATTTAACGCGGCGATATGGAGAGGATTTCCTGCTTTATCATAGAATAAATAACTACCATTCAATGCTCTCTTTAAATCAACGTGTTGATAAAGTGCATTGACGCCCTCATGTGCGGTGAGTATTTTCGTATCATTGTCGAGAGAGAAATATATATCGGAAGAGTCAGAGGCAACCGGAGCGGACCCAACCTCACTATTCCGTGAATTAAACTTAATGCTATCTATAATTGCCCGATACTGCTTTTGATAATATTCACTGAAATGTCCCGGACAAGTCCCTATATAACAGACGATTTTCTTCCCGCCAGGCTCATCATCAAGCAGGAGAATGGTTTGCTTTTGCCATATCTGTACACCACCATTCTCAAAATGATATAAAGCTTCAACTGCTGGTAAACCATCAACCACGATAAGTTGTGATGTAACGCTATTGAATGCCTGAACGGTAGTGCTCATCTCCTGAATTACCCGGGCAGCAACTTTCTGCACAGTATCATCATGCAAGGCGGATGCCCGAGATACTACAAATGTAAATTCGCTGGCGTTATTTTCACTCAGCGTAAACAGGTTCATGGTTCTATCTTTAAATACATCTGGTAATTCCAGGGATGCTTCCTGTAGAGTATAAATTGCCATACTTATCCCTTAATCACCCTCAGCTGAAGAAAAATATTGATCAATTTCGTTCTTAATGACGTCTTTATGTCCGCTGCCGGGTGCCACGATAGCTGCAGAACCACCCGTTGGATTTAAGTGTAACTCTCCGCTTTTAGTGTTAATTTGGCCTTTGCTATCTACAGTGAGATTGAAATTTTTACCAATGAAATTAATCTCACCCTCTTTGGTTAATTCAATTGCGCTAAGACCGCATTCAATTCGCACGCTGTCGCCAGCAGCAATAATATAAGAGGCCAGAGTCCTTTCTGTACGATTGCCCTTCGTCAGTGTTTTACTATCCCCCTGCGTGCCGATGCTATGATCGCCTTGTACACGCGTGTCATGGTTAGCACCTACGGTGATAATCTGGTTATTCACGACGTTATGACTTTCATCATTCTTGACGTGTGTGTCCAGGTTACGCTGTGCCTGCAGCCACACCTGCTCCTCGCCCGCCTTGTCCTCGAAGCGCAGCGCGTTTGCCGTGTCCGCCGTGCCGTCCTTCGAACGGCTTAAAAAGCCCATCTGCGTCGCCGCCGCCGGCAGCGCCCACGGCGGCATGCTCGCCTCGTTGTACACGCGACCGATGATCAGCGGCCGGTCCGGATCGCCGTTGATGAAGTCCACCACCACCTCGTCGTTCACGCGCGGGATCTGCACGCCGCCGAAGCCCTGGCCCGCCCACGCGCTCGACACCCGCACCCAGCACGAGCTCGTGTCGTCGCCCTTCGCCAGGCGGTCCCAGTGGAACTTCACCTTCACCCGGCCGTAGCGGTCCGTCCAGATTGACTCTCCCGCCGGGCCCACCACCTTCGCCGTCTGCGGGCCGTGCGTCTTCGGCCACGCCGTCGACGGCTCCGCCCGGTACGTCACCGACGACGGCAGCACCGTGAACGCGATGTTGTGCCGCGCGCCGCCGCCGCCGCTCGCGTACCCGTTTTCCTCGAAGTCGTACCGCGCCGACGTCACCAGGTACTCACCGTTGTCGCTGAAGTGCGGCGCGTTCACGATGCCGAACCGGTACCCCGGCGCGATGCCCGTC
>NZ_SCKT01000002.1:0-32416 GCF_014155765.1 Pantoea dispersa
CGTTTATAACTGTTACCCATGTGCCCGGTCTAAAGTGTTACCCATGTGGCCGGTTTGTACCTTTATGGCGACCGTAATTGCCGCGGGTTCGCGATTAATGATGACCGCGATTGATGTAGGGTGGCCATTTATGGCGACCGTAATTGCCGCAGGGTTGCGATTAATAGCGACCGCATACGCTTACCAACCCTTAATAATATCGCCTTTATAAATTTCGTTGGCTTTATCCAGCACCGGCTGGGACTGGAACGCTTCTTTCAGCTTCTGCACGTTCGGGCTGTCTTTATTATCTTCGCGCGCCACAATCGCATTCACATATGGCGACGCTTTGCCTTCCATAAACATCCCGTCACGCGAGGCGGATAAATTGACCAGCGCGGCAAAGTTATTATTAATGATCGACAGATAAACCTGCGGATCGTCCAGCGTGCGCGCCAGCTGCGGCGTATCCACTTCCACAATCTTCAGCTTTTTCGGGTTGTCGGTAATATCCAGCGTGGTCGGCAGCAGACCGGCTTCGGGTTTCACCTTCAGCAGGCCCTGCGCCTGCAACAGCAGCAGGCTACGCCCCAGAGTGGTCGCTTCGTTAGACACGGTCACGGTAGCGCCATCCGGCAGATCCTGCAGTGATTTAATTTTGCGTGAATAACCGGCAATCGGAAACACAAAGGTATTGGTCACGACGGCAAATTTATACCCGCGCTCTTTGGACTGCATCTCCAGATAAGGCAGGCTCTGGAACGCATTGGCGTCCACATCTTTATTGAACAGCGCTTCGTTCGGCTGTACGTAATCGTTAAACGCCACTACATCGACATCGAGCTGATATTTATCGTGTGCCACCTGCTTCACGGTCTGCCACAGCGCCTCATCCGGTCCGGTATTGATCGCCACTTTGATTTTGTTGTCGTTGTGGTTGTCACAGGCGCTGAGCAGGGTGACAGAGGCCGCCAGCAGGGCGGTAAGCCATGTTTTTTTCATTGTTTGCAGGTTTCCTTATGTTTGCAGGAAACCGACTATAGTATACGTCCAGACGTCTGTACATCCGTGCGCGGTGCGATCGCCTGGTATTTATCCAGCGCGGCTGTGTAAGCGCTACGGCTGTGGATGTTGCAGACAGGCCAGATAGCGACGACCCGACTGCTGTACTGCCTCATCGGCACGCGCGAGAATTTCGCGGCCGGCAAACGCGCCGTACAGGCGCATAAACTTCACGCCCTGCAACCGCTGCAGCATGGCTGTCACCGTGGCGCCGGCCAGCGGTAGCATATTGGGATAGCTCCACATAAACGAAACCGCACTGGCACCGGGCGTTACCTGCAAAATATCGCCGCTCAGCAGCATGCCGCCGTCGTGTGCCCAGTGCAGCACCGTGCCGCCGGCAAAGTGGCCGCCCAGACGTAACAGCCGCACGCCCGGCAGCAGGTCACAGCTGTCGCCGTGCCAGGGCTGCAGACGGGGCGATGCGCGCATGATCCACTCGCTGTCGCTGGCGTGCAGATACACCGGTGCGTCGAAGGCGTCGGCCCAGTCCTGCATGGTGCTGTAATAATGGGGATGGGAGATGGCGATGGCGTGCAGGCCGCCGAGTGCACGCAGCAGCGTGACGGTGGCGTCATCCAGATGCGCGATGCAATCCCACAGGATATTGCCGTGCGGCGTTTGCAGCACAAAGGCGCGCTGGTTGATGGCAAAATCCGGTACGGTTTGCAGGCTGAGCAGCCCGGGCGCCAGCTGTTGCCACTGGTTTTGATGCGAGGCGCGCAGCGCAGACTGATCGATCCACTGCTGCCCGCCGGGCGGCACAAACTGGCGTTCATCCTGACAAATGCGACACTGCGTAAGGGCAGGTTGCTGCTGCTGATAAGACGTGCCGCAGGCGGTACAAATGGTGATCATGGCTTCTCCTCACAGTCCGGTGAGGATCAGTGTAGGCAAGGTGCGGGGTTAGCGCGCGGTGTCCTGCTGTGGCTGCAGCTGATAAATCCACGCCGTCCGCTGCTGGCCGTCGGTCGTGGTGACCTCAACCGGCACCCGGTCGTAGCCATCTTCAAACTCATCCAGCATCGGCCAGTGCAGCGCCAGCCGATCCGAGATGAACAGATAACCCGGCACGCGCGCGCCGTGCTCATCAAGTACGATGCCGTGAAAATCAGCGGCCGCGCCCCAGCCGTTGGCATAGTAAGTGCCGGCGACTGTCCCTGCCAGCCACTCACCGCCGATATTTTCCAGGATATGCGCATTGCACTGGCCCGGCTGCAGCGTGCCGTAAACGAAAAGCGTGTTCATTTTCCCTCGTAAAATCATGCAAAAGCGCTACTTTACCTGCCTGCTGCCGCCCTGTCATCCGCCAGGGAAAGGCCATACCGGCAGCGAAATTCTGCGTTACCGGTGGTGCGATGGCTCGTAATGTGAGGACGCGTGCGGCATAAAACGGTTAACGTAGCCGCAGATGTTTACCGCTGCTGCCAGCCAGCTTTCTCTTTTTCGAGGTATCCGCGCTATGTTGAAGGGTTCCAGCCTCTGCCGGGGTGCAATCAGGGAGTATCCGCACTCCGCCCAGTTTGATGGCAAAAAGTTTCGCAATGTCCAGCCGCGTCAGTCGCTAAGCTTTGGCGACTACCGCAAAATGCTGTGGGATTTCCTGTTCAATAAACCGAAAGATACCCAGCCGCCGGCCGCGCTGCCGGTGCAGCCCATCACGGCCGCCGCGCTGGCACAGGCCGCGCCCAACAGCGTCTTTCGCCTCGGCCACTCTTCGCTGTTGCTGAAGCTCAATGGCCAGTTCTGGCTGACCGATCCGGTGTTCGCCGAGCGCGCGTCGCCCTTTAAGCGACTGGGGCCAAAGCGCTTTCAGCCAGCGCCGATTGCCGTGGCCGATCTGCCGCCGATCGAAGGCATTATTTTGTCGCACGACCATTACGATCATCTCGATTACCACACCATCATGCAGCTGAAAGATCGGGTGAAGTACTTTCTCACGCCGCTCGGCGTCGGCGATTTGCTGATTAAGTGGGGCGTTGCGCCAGAGAAAGTCATCCAGCTTGACTGGTGGCAGTCGCGGGATATCGGCGGCATCCATTTTGTCGCGACGCCGTCGCAGCACTTTTCCGGACGCGGCCTGTTCGACAGCAACAAACGGTTGTGGTGTTCGTGGACGCTGATTTCTGACCAGTTCCGCCTGTTTTTTGGCGGTGACTCCGGTTACTTCGACGGTTTCAAAGCGATTGGCCGGAAATACGGTCCGTTTGATGCGGCATTTCTGGAAAATGGCGCTTACGATGCGCGCTGGGCCGACATTCATATGCTGCCGCAGGACACGCTGCGCGCGTTTCAGGACCTCAACGCGCGCTGGCTGTTTCCGATTCACAACGCGGCTTTTGATTTAGCGTTTCACCGCTGGGACGATCCGTTTACCCAAATCGTCCAGCTGGCGGCGGAGCATCAGGTTGCACTGTGTCTGCCGATGCTGGGTGAGGGCATTGATCTGTTACAGCCGCAGCCCACCGCGGCCTGGTGGTAAAGCACGCAACCCGATGGCCGTTTGGCTATCGGGTCGAGTAGGTCAGGCCGTGAGTTCGTCGTACAGACTGCGCAGCCGGGTGCGCAGAAACAGAACCGCTTTATGTTTGCGCGACAGCAGCGCCTGCACGCTGTCGCCGCTTTCGGCGGCCAGATCCTGATAGCTGAAGCCGAGCAGCTCGGTCTTTTCAAATACCTCGCGCTGCGCAGCAGGCAGTTCCGCGAGCGCATCGTCCAGCTCTTCCCACAGCAGCGTCTTCAGATACTCATCCTCCGGCGTCTGCGCCACGCCAAACAGCGTTTCGGCAATTTCATCCTCGGGAAAATCCTCGTCTCCGGCGGCGTTAAACAGCGAGAGCTCGCGTTTTTTTCGTGATCGATCGGTGATCTCGTTGCGCGCGGCGCGAAACAGCCAGGCGCTGACGTTCTCCACCGGCTGTTCCACCTGCAGCAGTTTCCAGCTGATCTCCTGCAGGATATCTTCGGCCTCATCGTGCCGCTCGCTGCGGCCGCGAATAAAGGCGCTGAGCTTAGTGCGGCAGGCGGCGAGGGCCGCCAGCAGCCGCGAATCCTGCGCCATGCCGCTTACTCTGCATCCGGGGATTTGGCGGGCGCATCGTCCGCGGGCGGGCGCGGATCGTCACGCTGGCTGCGGCGATCGTGCCAGTCACAGCGTCCGCCATGATGACCACGGCCGCCAAACCGCTCGCGCCGCTGCTGCATAAAGGCTTCACGCTGCTCCGGCGTCATCTGCATCCAGCGTTCATGCATGCGGCGACGCGCCATGCCAAACATACCGGGATGGAAGCCCAGCCCGCCGAACAGGATGCGACACAGCACCAGCAGTCCCAGCGCCTGCCAGAAGCCAATACTTTTTACGCCGGTCAGTTCCGGCAGCAGCGCATTCCACAGCGACATCACCAGCAGGCCAAGGGCAGCAAACAGCACCACGCCGAGCAGCAGCGGTTTCGCCATGCGGTGATGACCAAAGTGGTGACCACGGGGATGCTGATGCCTGTCAAAATCTCTCATTGGGGTTCCTCATTACGGTGACAAACAGGGTTGGTGATGAGGTAGACGAATCAGCGATGAAATTATTGCTGAAAAAATAAAAAAAGTGCGCGCTGCACGCCAGGCCGCTGGCTTGACTTCTTCCCTGCCTGCCAGTAGGTTGACCGATCTCTGTTGTTCTACCGGATTGCGTTATGACTGCCCGTTCCTCTAAAGCCCGCGAAATCATGGCCTGCACCCGCCAGTTGCTCACCGCCGGCGGCTATAAAAGCTTTAGCTATGCCGATATTGCCGCCCAGGTGGATATCCGTAAGGCCAGCATTCACCACCATTTTCCCGGCAAAGCCGATTTGGTGAAAGCGGTGGTAGAGGAATATCGTGCTGAGGCGCAGGCGGGCATGCAGGCGATGGATGAACAGATCAACGATCCGCTGAACGAAGTGAAGGCCTACGTCGATTACTGGGCGCACTGCATTAAAGAGGGAACTTCGCCTTTCTGCATCTGCGCGATGCTGGCGGCGGAAATGCCCACGCTACCGCCGGATGTCGCCACGGAAGTCAGCGGCCACTTCAGCGATCTCTCCGGCTGGTTAGCGCGCCAGCTGAGCAAAGGTGCCGCCAGCGGCGTTTTCCAGCTCAGCGACAGCGCTGAAAACGAAGCCAAAACGCTTATGGCCAGCGTGCACGGCGCGATGCTGGCGGCGCGGGCATTTAATAACGCCGGGATGTTTGAGCAGATCACTCATCCGCTGCTGCATAAGCTGATCAAAAACGCCTGACGGCGCGCAATCAGTGCGCGCCGGCCTGGGCGGGTGTGGTTTGATTTCGGAACGAAGCTTCCATCCTGTCCACCAGCGTTAGCGCTTCCCGTAAATGCAGCAGGATAATTTCCCGGTCCTCCTGCATTTCCGCCAGCTCTTCCAGCATTTCGCACTGCTCCGTCAGATGACGGATGCCGGTGACGCAATGAATTTTTTTTCATAGCGGGATAAACAGTGAAAATTATTCATATTGTTATATTGATCCGTTTTTAGATGGATTTATTAATTTTTTCCTTGTTAAGTTCAATCTTGGTTAACATTGAAAATGATTAATTGACGAATTAATAGGTATTGATGTTTTTTTGACTAATCCGGCAAACAAGATTTAATGCATTAATTTAATAAACCTAACCTGAACAAGAATGCATTGGAACTTGCCTGAAGAATTTCTGCTTTTATTCTTTAGAGGTATCAAACCTTACGTTAATCATTCTCAGACAATTCGCTATCTGCAGCGATTTATTTGCAGTGAAGCGATGATTATATCTGGAAGTTTTTGAAGTCGATCTCAGCTCATGAGAGCCAATACGAGATTGTTTTTTATTTATGGAGGCGAGGTTAAATGGCGGGAAAATATCACTTCTGCGCCCCTGCTACATCATGACTTCTACGGAATGAACTGATCAATAAAGGAAAAAGCATGAACAAGAATTTTCGTATTATCTGGAATTATGCACAGCAAGCTTATGTGGTAGCATCGGAACTGGCGCGCGGCAAAGTAAAATCCTGCTGTTCTGGCTCTGCATCCAATAAATCATTGTCAATCGGCGGTGCGTTCTTTTCAGCATTGCTTCTTGCCGTTTCACCCCCGGCCCTGGCCGACCATGGTGCGATCGTGACAGGTCCTGATGATAAGCTTGTACTGAGTAACCAGACGCTGCAGGCTAGCGGCGACGATTATCACGGATTACTGGTGCAAAATGGCGGCAAGGCGAGCGCCACGGATGTAACGGTACTGGCCGATGGCAACGAAGGATATGGTATTTTCTCAACCGTAGCTTCTTCCGCAGTTGAGTTAATACGCGGCAGCGTGAAAACCAGCGGGGATCGGGGCTTCGGTGTGGTTTCGAACTTAACCGGAACATTAAGAATCGACGGAACTCAGGTCGAAACAGAAGGTGCAAATGCTTACGGCGCTTACGCATCTTCGGGTGGGATTATTAACAGTCTCAACGCAGACTATGTCACCAAGGGGGAAGGTGCTTATGGCGTTTATTCCCGCGCTACGGATTCACAGTTCGATCTAAAAGGTGGTAGCGTCACCACTTACGGTAACCAGTCCTACGGACTTATAGCGGGGTCAGGCGGAAGGCTCAATGCAAATGGCGTCAATATCGCTACCCATGGTGATAAATCCTATGGTGTATTCGCTATCAATCCCAACTCCGAACTCACCCTGACAGGCGAAACGGTAACCACCAGCGGAAAAGGCGCTTATGGTGTTTATGCAACTGGCAATAATTTACGACTGGAACTTAATAAGGTGGGTATCGCTACCAACGGCACTGAAGCTTATGGTTTGGTAGCTGGGGACGGTGGAAGGCTCAACGCTAGCGGTGTACAAGTTACCACCTCCGGTGATAAATCTTATGGTGTGTTCGCTATTAATCCTGATACGGAACTCACTCTGACGGATGGAGAAGTAAACACCGGCGGAGATAGTGCTTATGGTGTTTATGCAACAGGGGATAATTCACGACTGGATCTAAATAATACCATTATCAACACCAGGGGTATCACAGCGCATGGACTGGTAACAGATGATGGTGGTGTGCTGAATGCAAATGATGTGAAAATTACTACCACTGGCGATCAGTCTTATGCAGTATTCGCGATTGCCCGAATGAATTTAAACAATGTGAGTATTGGCACCAGCGGCAGCAGATCCTATGGCCTGGTGGGTGACAATGGCGGAATACTCAACGCCAGCGGTGTGCAAGTCGTTACCACTGGCGTGCAATCCTATGGTGTGTACGCTATTAGTACCGGCACGAGGGTTATAATGGCGGACGGTGCGGTGAAAACCAGCGGAAATGGTGCTTACGGTGCTTATACAACCGGGGATAACGCACAGTTAGGTTTGAATAATGTCGGTATTAACACCAGCGGAGATGGCGCTTACGGCGTTTATTCATCCGGAAATAATGCGTTATCAGATTTGAAAAACGTCAGTACCCGCACCGATGGCAACAGAGCCCATGGTTTGGTTGCAGGATCAGGCGGCATGCTGAATGCCAGCGGTATGGACGTTACTACCCATGGCATTCAGTCCTATGGCGTATATGCTAACAATGATGGTACTGACATCACGCTGGCGAATGGAAAGGTATCTACAACCGGAGAGCGCGCATTTGGTATGTATGCTGCCGACGCTTCGACCTTAAATGCGCGTAATGTTCAAATCGGCACCCGCGGAGACAAGGCGCATGGCGTAATAACCGAGAGCGGTGCAAAGCTGGATGTGTCAGAAGCAGAAATAAGCACTTCAGGTAACGATGCGCATGGCGGTTATGCGACGGGCGAAGGTTCTCTGTTAAACGTGACTAACAGCACGTTTCTGGTCAGCGGTGCTGATGCGAATGGCCTGACAGCAGAGGCGAAATCAAGGCTCTATGCAGGTAATAACGTCATCAAAATTACTGGCAGCGGCATCGGTGTGGCTGCTTATGGCGATGAAACAGTATTTAATCTCTCCGACAGTCGGATCGAAATGGGAGAACGTGCCGGATATGCTGTGCTGGGGACCTACGGCAGTGTGATTAATCTAAAAAATATCGAGGTCGATACTCAGGCAAATAGCTCAGCACTAACGCTGGAATACGCCAGTACGTTAAACGCTGAAAACATCGCTGTAAAGGCGCGCAGCGGCGGTTATGGCATTGAAGTGCAGGATGGCGGCACGTTTAATGGCAACAAGGTCTTTATTGAAAAAGCCGGCGCCGATACTGCAGGTTTTAATGCCGCGATAAATGTGCTGAATTTAAATGCGCCGGATTTAACCAACACTCTGTCCCTGGGCGATTCAAATATTCAGGTTTCTGATGAGAATGGCATCGGTATTCTTTCCAGACAACAGGCCACACTGGCGGATATTGAACTTGCGAATACCGGTATTACCGCCACCGACGGCACCGCTGTCAACGTGCTGACCGGCACCAATATGAACATCGACGCCGATAATTCGCTGCTGAGCGGCAGCACGCTGCTGAAAACCGGCTACAGCACAACCGAAGGCGCGACCGCCGGCTCGGTGGTACTGAATGGTACTAATCACTCGCTGTTTACAGGTAACGTGGACATTGACCGTAGCCAGACCGCCGACAGTCAGATCAACCTGAGCGGCAACTCGGTGTGGACCGGCGCGTCCAGCGGCTTGCAGACGCTGACGCTTAACGACAACAGCCAATGGAACCTGATGGATAATAGCAGCGTAGATAGGCTGACGGTGAACAACAGTGAGATCAATATCGCGTACAACCCCGAAAAATTCACCGTATTGACTATCAATGGCAATTACAACGCGGATAGCGCTACGCTGAAGATGAATGTGACACTTAATGGGGATGCCTCGGCGACCGACAAACTGCATATTGTGGGCGATGTCAACGGTAACACAGATGTAGCGGTCAACAATGTCGGCGGCAGCGGTGCACAGACTATTCAGGGATTGAAATTGATTCAGGTAGACGGTGCCGTAAATGGCGATTTTCGTAAGAAACACCGTATTGTGGCGGGGGCTTTTGATTACAACTTAGTGAGAGGAAGCAGCCCTAACAGTCACAACTGGTACCTCTGGAGTGATATCAACACCACCGAACCTGTTCCGGAAGAAAAAATTGGCGATGACTCTGATGAAAATACTGTTGAGCCACCAGTAAATCCGCACAACATGATCGTGCGTCCGGAAGCGGCGAGCTACAGCGCCAACCTGGCGGCGGTCAACACGCTGTTTACCACCAGCATGGAAGACCGTCCGGCGGAAACCTTCTACAACGACGCCAGCGGCCAGCAGCAGAGCACGCGCCTGTGGCTGCACAACAGCGCCGGCCACAGCCGGGTGAAAGACAGCAGCGGCCAGCTGAAGTCCGACACCAACCGCTACGCCATCCAGCTGGGCGGCGACGTGGCGAGCGGCACGCTGACCGGCAGCGACAGCCTGCGCTTCGGCGCGATGGCCGGCTACGGCAACGCGCAGAGCAAATCGCGCTCGTCGGTAAGCGGCTACCAGTCGCGCGGCCAGGTGAACGGCTACAGCCTGGGCGTGTACGGCAGCTGGCTGCAGAACGCGGCAGAGCAGAGCGGTGCATTTGTTGACAGCTCGCTGAGCTACGGCTGGTTTAACAACAGCGTCAAGGGCGACGACATCGGCCAGCAGTCGTATAAATCCAAAGGCATCAGCGCGTCGCTGGCCGGCGGCTACCGCGCACAGGTGGCGACGCTGAGCGACAGCACCAGCCTGTGGCTGCGTCCGCAGGCGCAGCTGAACTGGCAGGGCGTGAAGGCGGACGACGTGAAAGAGCAGAACGGCAGCCGCGTGCAGGCCACCGGCCAGGACAACCTGCAGAGCCGCCTCGGTGTGCGCGCCTCGCTGCGCACGCTGCTCGACCCGCAGGCGCAGAGCGCTATCGAGCCGTACGCCGAAGCGAACTGGCTGCACAACAGCAAGGCGTTCGGCACCGCGCTGAACGGCGTCAACATCCAGCAGGCGGGCACGCGCAATGCCGCCGAGGTGAAGCTGGGCGTGGACGCGCGGCTGAACGCGAACGTCAATCTGTGGGGCGGCGTGGCGCAGCAGCTGGGCAATCACAGCTACAGCGACACCAGCGCGGTGGCGGGCGTGAAAGTCAGCTTCTGATGATAAACGGCTCTCGTACGGGGGCCCTTTCTTTATTACTTGAGTTGAACTATCCCCAATATGGGGATATGATGTCCCTTAGATGGGGACAGGGAAAGGGCCATGCAAGCGACGTTTATTGAGCTTTCCAGCTTTCAGAAATACCGGGCAGATTACCTGAGCGACGATCAATTCAGGCTGTTTCAGAATATGTTGCTGGCCGACCCCGAAAAGGGCGACGTCATTCCCGATACGGGCGGGCTTCGTAAAGTTCGTTTCAGGGATGAACGCCGGAACAAGGGATCGCGGGGCGGGATTAGAGTTATCTATTACTGGACGAATGAAAAAGGCCAGTTCATCCTGTTCAGCATATATGATAAAGATCAACGCGACGATCTGACCAAACAACAGCGCGATGCCCTGGCGGAGGCGCTGAACGTGATCAAAAAGGGGCTGAGACATGACTGAACGCGATATTTTCAGTGAGCTGATGGCGGGTATGCAGGAGCTGAAAGACCACCAGGACGGAAAAATCACGCTCAAGACCTATAAGGTCAGTAAGCGCGCGCCTGTCACCATTGCACCGCAGGAGCTGCGCGACGTGCGCGAAAAGCTTAATCTGTCACAGGCCGTTTTTGCGCACTATCTTCACACGGGCGAAACCACCTATCAGAACTGGGAACAGGGCAGGGCAAAACCTAACGCTCAGGCCGTACTGCTGATTCGCATGGTGCAGCAAAATCCTGAAACCCTGCAGACTCTCGCGCAATTCTGATGCGCCTGAAACCGCGCTCACCAGCGCGGTGGCGGGCGTGAAAGTCAGCTTCTGATAAGTGACATATAATAGAACCGGTGGGGCGTGTCGCCTCACCGGTTTTTTGTATCTGCAATGCGGAGGTCAGGTGTCATCATCCGTACAACCCGAGTCCGGCCAGCCTATCATTCTTTATGATGGACAATGCAAGCTGTGCAATGCCTGGGTAATTTTTCTGCTGCGCCACCGTCTGCCGCGCGATTATCACTTTGCGGCGATCCAGAGCGCGCGCGGCAAACAGCTGTTGCAGCACGCCGGATTACCGCACGATAACATCCGCACCATAGTGTTACTGCGCGATGGGCAGCACTGGCTGCGCGCGCAGGCCATCTGTCGCATTATGCACTCGCTGCCCTGGCCGTGGCGCGCCTGCGGCGTTCTGCGTTATCTGCCGGACGGGCTCACTAACCTGATCTACAACCTGATTGCCCGCAATCGCTATCGCCTGTTTGGCCGTTATGACCAGGTACACGCGATTGAAGCAGATTATCCCGGACGATTTCTGACCGACTAAAGACTGACGCGCCGGCCCTGCGCATCAATCACCACCTCACCATCCTCTTTAGTAAACGGACCGCGCTGCGCATCGGGCAGGATATCCAGCACCTGCTCAGAAGGACGGCACAGACGCGTTCCCAGTGGCGTCACCACAATCGGGCGGTTGATGAGAATCGGCTGCGCCAGCATGGCATCCAGCAGTTGCTCATCGCTCAGCGTTTCACGTACGGGCCCCAGCGCCTGCCAGGCGTCGGTGTTTTGACGCACCAGCGCGCGCAGACCAATCCCCATGGCGTCGATCAATTGCTGCAGCGTTTCACGCGTGGGTGGCGTAACCAGATAAAGCACAATGGTGGGCTCGACGCCGCTGTTGCGAATCAGTGCCAGCGTATTGCGCGAGGTGCCGCAGTCCGGGTTGTGATAGATGGTAATGTTAGTCATTGTCAGTCTCTTAACGGTCAAAGGGAAAGGCGCAGCGCCAGCGCTGCCAGCGTCACGGCCAGCACCGGTAACGTCAGGGTGATGCCGACGCGAAAATAGTAGCCCCAGCTGATGCGAATCTCTTTTTGCGCCAGTACGTGCAGCCATAGCAGCGTTGCCAGACTGCCAATCGGCGTGATTTTCGGACCCAGATCGCAGCCGATAATGTTGGCGTAAATCATCGCCTCGCGCACCACGCCCTGCGCCGTGCTGGCATCAATTGCCAGTGCACCCACCAGCACCGTCGGCATATTGTTCATGATGGAGGAGAGCAGGGCGCTGAAGAAGCCGGTGGCAAACGTTGCGCCCCACAGGCCGGTCGCAGAAAAACTATTCAGCAAGTCGGTAAGCCAGACGGTCAGCCCGGCGTTGCGCAAACCATACACCACCAGGTACATGCCGAGCGAAAACACCACAATCTGCCACGGCGCGCTGCGCAGCACCTTACGCGTATCAATCACCTGACCCCGCCGCGCCACCAGCCACAGCATCAGTGCACCTGCGGCGGCCACGGCACTTACCGGTACGCCCAGCGGCTCAAGGGCAAAAAAGCCGACCAGCAACAAGAGCAGCACCAGCCATCCCGCGCGGAAAGTAGCTCGATCCCGAATTGCCGCCGCAGGCGACGTCAGCCGGGCGCGATCGTAGCTGAGCGGTAGCTCTTTGCGGAAAAACAGGTGCAGCATCAGCAATGTCGCCAGTACTGCCGCGAGCGTGACCGGCACCATCACGGCGGCGTAATCGCCAAAGCCGAGCCGGAAATAGTCGGCGGAGACGATGTTAACCAGATTGGACACCACCAGCGGCAGGCTGGCGGTATCGGCGATGAACCCGGCCGCCATGACAAACGCCAGCGTGGCCCCCCGGCTGAAACCCAGCGCCAGCAGCATCGCGATCACGATAGGCGTCAGAATCAGCGCGGCGCCGTCATTGGCAAACAGCGCGGCGACTGCGGCACCCAGCAGGATAATAAAGGAGAACAATTTTTTACCGCTGCCACCGCCCCAGCGCGCCACGTGCAGCGCCGCCCAGGCAAAAAAGCCGGCCTCATCAAGCAGCAGGCTAATGATGATCACCGCGATAAAGGTGGCGGTAGCGTTCCAGACAATCTGCCACACTGCCGGGATATCGCCGGGATGCACCACGCCCGTCAGCAGCGCCAGAAGCGCGCCGGCGCTGGCGCTCCAGCCAATGCCCAGCCCGCGCGGTTGCCAGATCACCAGCAATAAAGTAATGGCAAAAATAGTCCCTGCCAGCAGCATGTTTCCTCCGGATAGTCAGGTTGTGTTCGTTTCATATGTGAAAAATCGAATATGTATGGGTAAAATTTTTTACAGACACACCGCCCGGCCATCGGTGGTCAGCTGGTCGCGCTGCACCGGCAGCAGCAGGGCATGGATCGCATCGCGCTGGCATTGCCATGCCTGTTCGATCACCGTCGCTGCCCACACCGGCATATGCGGCGAAAGGCGATAGTGGATCCACTTGCCGTCACGGCGATCGCTCAGCAAACCGCTGTTGCGTAACAGCGCCAGATGGCGGGAAATCTTCGGCTGCGGCAGTTGCAGGATGGCAGACAGCTCGCACACGCACAGCTCCTGACGTTCTTTCAGCAGCAGCACCAGCGTCAGACGTGTCTCGTCGGAAAGGTTTTTAAACAGCTGCAGTGGCGTTAGCGGCGACATAATCCCTCCTGAATGGAAAGCCGATAGTGTCCTGCGGCGACGTGATGAAGTCAACTACATATGCGAAAAAAGAGATGTGTTAATCCTGTGATACGCCAGACTCACGGTGGGCGGCTTGAAGCTGGTCACAAATCTGTATTGTGGTGCCCGCGGGCCTGAGCGGAGTAAAAACGGGGCTGGCTTTGTTAACTCATTGTTAATATTGGGGGCGGCCCGTTGCCGGCAGCGATTAATGCGTCAGACGCATCACGCCATGCGTTTATTGCGCTTATTAACCTTAACGTTCTGATCCAGTCTTCCGAAGCAGGCGCGATTGATAACAGCGCCAGGGACAAACTGGAGATACTTATGCATTCCTCTGCCTTACCGATGACCACCCGAGCCCGGGTTGGCGCTATTTTCCGCGTCACCTCCGGCAACTTCCTCGAACAGTTTGATTTCTTTCTGTTCGGTTTCTATGCCACCTATATCGCGCACACCTTTTTCCCCGCCAGCAGCGAATTCGCGTCGCTGATGATGACCTTTGCGGTGTTCGGTGCCGGCTTCCTGATGCGGCCGATTGGCGCGATTGTGCTGGGCGCTTATATCGATAAGGTTGGCCGGCGCAAAGGGCTGATCGTCACGCTGTCGATCATGGCGGCGGGCACCTTCCTGATTGTGCTGATCCCGTCGTACCAGTCGATTGGCCTGTGGGCGCCGCTGCTGGTGCTGATTGGTCGTCTGCTGCAGGGCTTCTCGGCCGGGGCAGAACTGGGTGGCGTGTCGGTTTATCTGGCAGAGATTGCCACACCGGGCCGCAAAGGTTTCTACACCAGCTGGCAATCCGGCAGTCAGCAGGTTGCCATCATGGTTGCGGCCGCGATGGGCTTCGCGCTCAATGCCGCGCTGGAGCAGAGCGCCATCAGCGCCTGGGGCTGGCGTATTCCGTTCCTGTTTGGCTGCCTGATCGTGCCGTTTATCTTTATTCTGCGTCGCCGTCTGGAGGAGACGCAGGAGTTCAGCGCGCGCCGTCATCATCTGGATATGCGTCAGGTATTTAGCACGCTGTTGCAGAACTGGCCGGTGGTGATTGCCGGGATGCTGATGGTGGCGATGACCACCACCGCGTTCTACCTCATTACCGTCTATGCGCCCACCTTCGGCAAAAAAGTGCTGATGCTGAGCGCCTCGGACAGCCTGCTGGTGACGCTGCTGGTGGCGATCTCCAACTTCATCTGGCTGCCAATTGGCGGTGCGCTGTCGGACCGCTTTGGGCGTAAACCGGTGTTGCTGGCGATGACGCTGCTGGCGCTGGCGACCGCCTATCCGGCACTGACGCTGCTGGCGCAGACGCCGACCTTCAGCATGATGCTGAGCGTGCTGCTGTGGCTGTCGTTTATTTACGGCCTGTATAACGGTGCAATGATCCCGGCGCTGACCGAAGTGATGCCGGCAGAAGTGCGCGTCGCCGGTTTCTCGCTGGCCTACAGCCTGGCAACCGCGCTGTTTGGCGGCTTCACGCCGGTGGTGTCTACCGCGCTGATCGAATACACCGGCGATAAGGCGTCACCGGGCTACTGGATGAGCTTTGCGGCGATTTGCGCGCTGCTGGCGACGCTGTACCTGTATCGCCGCCGCGCGCTGACGTTGCAAACCGCGCGTTAAGCGTGCTGAGACTGTTCGATAATCAGCTTTTCCAGCTCCGCAGCGACGTAAGATTGCATACGTCCGCTGCGGCGAATTAATCCCACCGAACGGGTGACCTGCGGATCGGTCAGCGCCAGCTGGCGCAGCAGCGGATGCCCGTTCGCTGGCATCGACATCGCGGGCACGGCAGCAATGCCGATGCCCGCTTCTACCATCCCCAGCAGCGTCGTGACATGGCGCGTTTCGCAGATACTTTGCCGGGCGGGCGTGAGATGCGCCAGCGCACTGTCCAGCAGATTGCGGTTGCCGGACACTTTATCCAGCGCCACATAATCCTGCGCAAAATACTCCTGCCAGCTGAGCTGCTGGCGCGTCGCCAGCGGATGATCGTGGCGACAGGCGGCGACGTAAACATCTTCCACCAGCGGCGTGAAGGTGAGCTCCGGCGGTAGATTACGCGCAAAACAGATACCGAAATCGGCCTGACCGCTGCTCACCGCATCCATCACGTTGCCGACGCTGCTATCAATCAGCTTGATGCGCACGCGCGGGTAACGCGCCTGAAAACGGCGGATCACCTCCGGCATAAAATAGTAAGCGCCCGAGGGCACGGTAGCGACGGTGATCAGGCCGGTGCGATCCTGGCTGGCGCGCTCGACGTCGGCCAGCATCGATTCGACATTATCCAGCAACTGCTCCGAGCGCTGAGCAAAGTTCTGGCCATACAGCGTTAGCGTGACGCGCCGCGTGGTGCGGTCAAACAGCCGGGTGCCGAGCGCCGCTTCCAGCTTCTCAATTCTGCGGCTGAGCGCTGACTGCGACAGGCAGATTGACTCCGCCGCCAGACGAAAGTTGCCGTACTCCACCAGCGCGCGGAAGGCGTAGAGATCGTTGAGGTCAAAATTGACGGGCATAACCGCGACTATCCTGCGTAATAACGCCAGCACACTACGCCGCTGACGTTAAAAAGTTGTTATAGCCGACGAGTGTAACAGGCTGCTGCGCGTTTCCGGCGGCGCAGAGGGAAAAAATCCGTTTTAAGCGCATCAGCGGCACTCAGCGCATCCAGTCAGCGATGAGCTGCCCGTAAATCTGCTCTGCCTCGCTCAGACGGCTCACCAGGCAGTATTCATCGGTCTGGTGCGCCTGCGTCGGCTCACCGGGACCGAGAATAATGCAGGGCGGATCGCCGAGCGCCGGCAGCAGCAGCGAGGCATCGGTAAAATAGGGCACGATGCGCGCTTGCGCAGGTTGCTGCGTCACGGCTTCGCAGGCACGGTACACCGACTGAATCCACTGGTGCCGCTCCGGGCTCAGCACCGCCGGCAGATCGACCAGCGTGCTGATGTGCACGCTGTCACCGAGAAAGGTCGCCAGCTGCTGGCGAATTACCGCGTGTTGCAGGTTGGGCGCGCTGCGGATATCCACATCAAACGCGGCGCGGTCCGGCACCGAGTTAATGTTGAGGCCGCCCTCAATGCGGCCGACGTTCAGCGTCGGCTGTTTCATCAGCGGATGCGGCGCGCCCGGTGAAAAGTGACGAATCTTACCCAGCGCATCGGCCGCCAGATAGATGGCGTTGATACCCAGCTCCGGCATGGCGCCGTGCGCGGTTTTGCCACGCGTTTCGCAGCGCAGCCACAGCGCGCCTTTGTGGCCGATCACCGGCTGGTTGGCGGTCGGCTCGCCCACGATCAGCGCGCCAACTTCAGGCAACTGCCCGGCCGCGATCAGCGCCTGGGCACCGTGGCAGCCGGTCTCTTCACCGCCGGTCAGCAGCAGTACCACGCCGCGCCCGGCGGCAATCGCCGCTTTGTGCTGCACGCAGGCCAGCACAAACGCCGCTACCGCCGCTTTCATATCGCTGGCGCCGCGCCCGTACAGCCGGTCGCCATCAATGTCGTGACCAAACGGATCAAACTGCCAAGGCTGATTACCCAGCGGCACGGTGTCCAGATGGCCGGTAAAGGCCAGCGGTTTGCCCGGCATCTGGCCCGGCAGGCGGGCGATCAGGTTGGCGCGCTGCTCGCCGAACGCCGTCAGTTCGACCACGAAGCCCTGCTCCTGCAGCCACGCGGCGAGGAATTGCAGACAGGCCAGCTCATTGCCCGGTGGATTGATGGTGTCAAAGCTCAGCAGCTGCTGCGCCAGAGGCAGTGAACGCGCTGGCATCAGTCACGCTCCGTCAGCCAGTCGAGACAGTTAATCCACAGCTGGCGATAGCCCGGCCAGCGGCTGAACTCTTCCGGCAGCCAGTGGGCTGACATGTCACTGGTCCACACCAGCGAGCGGCCTTGCTGATATTCGCGCACCGCCAGCAGCGGATGACCGGTGCCCGCCACGGTGGCCAGCAGCGTGCCTTCCGGCTGCATCTCCACTTCGTTGTAACCGAGCAGCCACGGCCAGTCGCCGGGAAGATCGGCAACTACTTTGTGTGACGTTGTCACCTCAGCGTAACTGCCTTCCGGCGTTTCAATGCGGTCGTCCCAGGCCAGACAGCGCACCGGCAGCACTTTCTCCACCAGCGTATTGCGATAGCGTGCGCCGCCGTTAATCCCCTGAAAACTGTAATAGCCGCCTACCATCATTAATGCGCCACCCGCGGCAACATAGTCGTGAATCAGCGCCAGGCGATTGGGCGTGCGCCGGCTTTTCAGCCAGGTGTCCGGATGCAGCAGCAGGGTGTTGGCACCGATATCGGACAGAATAATCACGTCCCAGCGCTGCAAATCCTCCAGCGTCTGCGGAAAATCGGTGGCGGCGGCGTGGGCCGGCATATGCGTGACGGCATAGGCACTCTCCTGCAGCGCGGCAAGAAAATCCGCCGCACCGCTGTGCCAGGTGGCGGTAGCAAACTGATCAAAGCCTTTTACGTGCGTTGCGGTACTGGTCCAGGATTCACCGACCAGCAAGACGTTCTTTTGCATGCCAACTTCTCCGTTTATCCGCCAAACACCCGTTGCGGATTAGTGATCATCAGGGTTTCGAGTTGTTCGCCGCTGACGCCATGACGTTTCAGGCGCGGCACAAAATGTTTGAGGATGTAGCCATAGCCGTGACCGCCGTAGCGCGTCAGCATGGTTTTCAGGAACACGTCCTGGGACAGCAAAATCTGTTGCAGATAACCGTCGTCGATCAGTGCGCAAATGGCGAGCGCGTTCTCCTCATCGGACGGTGACTGCGCCGATTCGTCGGCGTAGTAGTAGTTCATGCCGATCATGTCGTATTCGAGGAACACGCCGCGATCCGCCAGCTCGCGCTGGTAGGTTTTGTCGGCAAAGCTGGGGTTCATGTGACACAGCACGGTGTGGCGCAGATCGGCACCTTCCTGCGCCAGAATATCCAGCACCTTATGGCCGAGCCGCTCCCAGCCGGGCAGATGCACCTGAATCGGCACGCCGGTGGCCGCGCTGGCGCGCCCGGCGGCACGCAGCGATTTTTCTTCATCGGGCGTGAAGCGGCTGGATATGCCGATTTCACCGATCAGCCCGGCCAGCACCTCCGGCTTCTCCGGCAGTCCGCCGAGGTCGTAAATCAGCTTGTTGGTCAGCTGTTCCACGCTAATGGTTTTTACCCACTCGGGATGCGACGGCTCCAGATACAGACCGGTGCCCATCACAATATTCAGGCCGGTGAGACGGGCGATGCGCTGCAGCGCTTTACCATCGCGGCCGATGCCGATATTGGTCGGATCGATCACCGTTTCGCCGCCCAGCGCGCGGTATTTCATCAGCTCGTCAATCGCGGTATCGACGTCAAACAGCTGGCAGTTGTCGCGACTCATCAGCGGGTTGAGCGACAGCTCGCCGAGGTTCTCGATGCGCACCGGCATTTCAGCAATGTGGCGGTCGCTACAGCAGCAGGGCGGCACCCATTTACCGGAGGCATCCAGTAAAATGTGCTCATGCATCAGCGTGACGCCCATCTCCGCCACCGGCAGCGGACCGAGTACCGTCATTACCTGACCGCTGCTGACGCCGAGCGGCAACGGATCCGCATGGCGAAAAATTGATCCTTTCATGGGCTATCCTTTGGCGGGCGCGCGGCTCGGGTTGAGAATGCGGGTGTTGAGCCAGATGGCGAGCAGAATGATGGTGCCAGTGGCGATCTGGGTATAAAACGGCGAGATATGCGACAAAATCAGGCCGTTCTGGATGATGGCAATCGACAGCGCGCCGAGCAGCGTACCGATCACGGTTCCAAAGCCGCCAAACAGGCTGGTACTGCCCAGCACCACCGCGGCAATCACCTGCAGTTCAAAACCTTCGCCCTGGTTAGAGGAGCCGCTGCCGAGGCGTGCGGTGATGATCATGCCAGCCAGCGCCGCCGCCATGCCGCTAAGAATGTACACTTTCATGGTCACCGCTTTAGTATTGATACCGCTGCGGCGTGCACCTTCCGCGTTGGCACCGATGGCGGTGACGTAGCGGCCAAAGCGCAGGTGATTAAGCACAATGTGACCGGCCAGCAACACCACGATGCCGATCAGCGCCGGCATGGGAATCCCCAGCACCCAGGCGCGACCCATAAAGGTGAACAGGCTGTCAGCCGGCACCGGGATCGAATAGCCCTGCGTCACCAGCAGCGCAATGCCGCGCACCACCGCCAGCGTGGCCAGCGTGACGATAAATGCCGGTATCCCTTCCCAGGCGATAAAGAAGCCGTTGATGGCGCCCACCAGCGCACCGAGCAGCAGCCCGCCAATCAGCACCACCGGCCACGGCAAGCCCCAGTTATTGAGCGCAATGGCCGACAGCGCACCCACCAGCGCCAGCGTCGAGCCGACCGACAAATCGATGCCGCCGGTAGTAATCACCAGCGTCATCGCGGTGGCGACGATCAGCAGCGGCGCGCTTTGCCGGATGATATTCAGCCAGTTGGTACTGGTAAGAAAGTTGCTGGTGATCAATGAAAACACCACGCAGCAAAAGACAAAAAACAGCGCGATGCTCACCACACCCGAATGGTTATGCAACAAACGGCGCGGCAGAGAGTGCTGGATCATGCGTGAACTGCCTAAATTCATGATGCTCATCCTGTTACCTCAGTGTGCTGCCGCGGACTGCGCGGTAAATTTCTCACCCACGATCAGGTTGACGATATCGCTCAGGCTGGTGTCCGCCACGCGGCGATCGGCCACGTTAGTGCCCTCGTACATCACCATGATGCGATCGCACACCAGGAACAGATCCTGCAGCCGATGGGTGATGAGAATCACGCTGACGCCGCGCGCCGACACGCGGCGAATCAGTTCCAGCACCGCCTCGACTTCCGCTACCGCCAGCGCGGCAGTGGGTTCATCCATAATCAGCACTTTAGGATCGAACGCAGCGGCACGGGCGATAGCAATCGCCTGACGCTGCCCGCCGGAGAGATTACGCACCAGCAGACGGGTATCGGGAATTGAGATGCCGAGGCCTTTCAGCATCTCACGCGCCTGCGCATGCATTTTGGCCTGATCGAGAAACGGCACGCCGAGGATGCGTCTGGTCGGTTCGCGGCCCATGAACAGGTTACCGGCCACGTCGACCGTGTCGCACAGCGACAGATCCTGATAAACCATTTCGATATGGCAACGGCGCGAATCCGCCGGATTGCTGAAATGCTGCTGTTCGCCATCAATGCGGATCGCGCCGCTGGTAGGGATCACCGCGCCGGACAGCACTTTGGTCAGCGTCGATTTGCCGGCACCGTTGTCGCCCACCAGACCGAGCACTTCACCGGGGGCCAGCTGCAGATTGACGCCGCGCAGAGAACGAATTGAGCCGTAGGTTTTGGTGATGTTAATCATCTCCACCCGGGCAGGAAGAGCTGGTAATTGCTGCATTGGATCACTCCCATCAACGCCTGTGGGAAATGTTTAGCCGGTCGGGAAAAAGAGGCTATCTGACACGATTTACAATCTAGTAAACCGGTTTACCTGTCAGATAAACCCTTAATTCGCAGCAACAGGGTAAACGCTACAATGATATTTACTCGCCAGGTATGACATTGCAGCATCCATGCCAGCCTGAATAACAGGCACTGCACTCGCGGCTAACTTGTTGTAATACATCGTATGTTATGTAATCAGCAAGTAAACCGGTTTACTCACTATACCGCTAACGGAAAAAATCGCTCACTTTTTGCGCCATGATTGTGCAGTTTTGCCTCATTTTGGGACATCGCTAACAAATCCCACCGAATCGCGACCAATCCATTCCACCGGTAAACGTGTCTCCATCGGGATGCTGCTGTCGTTGTTGAGCAGGCGCAGCATGATGCTCACCGCCGTATGGCCCAGCAGGCGCGCTGGCTGGCGGATGGTGGAGATACGCGGCTGGGTCAGATCGCTGTAGTTGGCGTCATCGAAGCCGACCAGCGACAGCGCCGCCGGTGCCTGCAGGCCAATGGCGCGCAAACCGTCGAGCAGTCCCAGCACCAGATAGTCACTGGCGGCGAATACGGCGGTAGGGCGCGGCGTGCAGCGGAACAGGTGCTGCAACGCCTGCTGACCAAATTCGCGCTCGTAGTTGCCATACATCACCCATTGCGGCGGTACGGTTAAACCGGCCTGCTGCATCGCGGTGCAAAAGCCAAGATAGCGTTCGCGCACGCTCATCAGCTGCTCCGGGCCGCCGATAAACGCAATTTGCGTGTGCCCGGCGGCGATCAGCTGCTCGGTGGCCATGCGGCCACCCTGCACGTTATCCGCAAAGACCTTCGGCACGTTACTGCCGGGAATGTCTTCATCCAGCAGCACCACATGGCGCTGGCGCTGGATCTCGTCGCGCAGCAGGCCGTTGTCCGGCCGGTTGGTGGTGAACAGCAGGCCATCCACCTGGCGCGTATCCAGCCAGCGGATAAACTGCGCCTCTTTGTCCGGGTTGTTGCGCGTGATGCACAGCACCAGACTATAACCGTGCGCTGACGCCGCTTCTTCGGCGGCATCCGCCAGTTCGGCAAAAAACGGGTTAGTAATATCCGGCAGCACCAGGCCCAGGGTTTCGCTGCCGCCTTTGCTTAAACGCCGCGCAAGAGAATTACCGCGATAGTCCAGCGTGCGGATCGCGCTTTCAATGCGGTCAACGGTGTCCTGCGGCAGCACAATACTGTGATTCAGATAGCGTGACACCGTGGCTTTTGACAGGCCAGCCAGCTTTGCCACGTCAGATAACAACACGCGTTTTGTACTCATCCATTTCGCCATGTTTGCCGGGGTGGCTTATCTGTAACACAGTTAAGCGCGACTAATACAGCGCTTTCCCGATTGCATTGCTGGAGAAATAAACACTTGACAAAAAAATTCGTCGGGCGAATTGTATAAAGCGTTTACCGCAGTACCGGGATTAACTTCCCAACCCGACATTGTTTTTTTCACCCCGCACTCCCAGTGGATGGGATGCCGAAAAAGATAACGCCGGCGGCATCAAAACACGGCATTATCGCCGTGCTCAGAATCATTGAACTGATATTTACCTGCCAAAAAAACGCTCAGCGGTACGTCGCTGAGAAGCGCTGGTTATTATTATTCCCGACGAGGAACTCAATGATGTCATCTTTCAGCGGAAAACTGCGTTCACTGTTCATTGCGAGTGGTTTACTCGCCGCAGGTTCATTATGCGTTCAGGCTCACGCCGCACCCACTTATGCGTTAGTCCAGATTAATCAGCAGGCGCTGTTTTTTAACCTGATGAATCAGGGCGCACAGGAAGCGGCCAAAGCCAGCGGTAAACAGCTGGTGATTTATAACGCCAATGATAATCCCGTGGCGCAAAACGATGCGATTGAAAACTATATTCAGCAGGGAGTGAAAGGCATTCTGGTGGATGCAATCGATGTCAACGGTATTATGCCAGCGATAAAAGAAGCCGCAGCGGCGAATATTCCGGTGATTGCGATTGATGCCGTATTACCTGCCGGTCCGCAGGCAGCGCAGGTGGGCGTAGATAACCTCGAAGGTGGAAAAATCCTCGGTAAATACTTTGTCGATTATGTTGCGAAAGAGATGGGCGGCAAAGCGCGACTGGGAATTGTCGGCGCGCTCAATTCGGCCATCCAAAACCAGCGCCAGAAAGGTTTTGAAGAGACGATTAAAAGCAACAGCCAGATAACGGTCGCCGATGTGGTCGATGGCCAGAATATTCAGGACAACGCCATGACCGCCGCCGAAAACCTGATTACCGGCAACCCGGATCTCACCGCGATCTATGCCACCGGCGAGCCGGCGCTGCTGGGTGCCATTGCCGCAGTAGAAAACCAGGGGCGGCAGAAGGACATCAAGGTATTCGGCTGGGATCTGACGGCAAAAGCCATCAGCGGCATTGACGGTGGCTACGTTACCGCCGTGCTGCAGCAGGATCCAAAGAAAATGGGTGAAGAAGCGCTGAAAGCGCTGAATAGCCTGACGGCCGGTAAAACCGTGAGCAAAACCATTCTGGTTCCGGCCACGGTGGTGACCAAAGCCAACGTCGATAGCTACCGTTCGCTGTTTAAGTAACCGCCAGGCGCAGACGTGAACGTCTGCGCCCAGGCTTAGCGCTGCGCCAGAATACGTTGCAATTCATCAGCATCGGGAAACGCGTTCAGTGTGCCGGTGCGACTGACGGTAATTGCCGCCGCCGCGCTGGCATGCTGCAGCGCCAGCAGGTCGGGCGCGACGCCGCGCAGCAGGGCAGACGCCAGCAGCACGGCGAGGAAGGTGTCACCGGCGCCGGTGGTATCGACGGCCGCGACGTTAATCGCCGGGCAGAACACGCGCTGATTGCCGCGTATCAGCAGCGCACCGGCAGCACCCTGGGTAATCACCAGCGTGTTAACGCCGGCGGGTTGCAGCAGATCGGCTTCCGGTTGATTGACCACCGCGATGTCAATCAGTGGCCAGAGATCGGCGAAGTCCGGATTGACCGGTGAAGGATTAAATACCGTGGTTAAGCCGTGCGCTTTTGCCCAGCTAAATAACCGGCGGGTTTTATCCGCAGAAAAATTGCCCTGCTGCAGCAGAATATCGCCGGCAGCGGCATCGGCTAAGTACACCAGGATAATATCGGCTGCCAGCGCGTCGGCCGCGGCGGTGGTAGTAATAATGGCATTATCGCCATCGCTGCTATTAAAAATAATTGAGGTGTCACTGTGAGCAGACAAAAACTGAGGCGGCAGTAGGGTTAATTTCTCGTGCCGGATGCGTTCGCGGATCCACTGGCCGTTAATATCATCGCCGGTGGCGCTAATTAAGCGCGTATCGATGCCGCAACGCGAAAGTATGATTGCCTGATTGGCGCCTTTGCCACCGATATCCTGCGCAATTTTTTTGCCATGAATTGAGGCGCCTTTTTCAGGGAGTTGATCAATGGACCAGGTTTCATCCACCACAATATTGCCTGCAACATAGACACGCATAGTTTTCTCGTTAATAAGGTGAAAGAGATGGCTTCTATATCAGCAGAAAAAAGTAACGCGATACAAGATATTTTTTCACGCAGTAAAGCGGTGATTGGGGTTATTCACTGTGATGCCTTTCCCGGCTCGCCGAAATATCGCGGTAAGCCGGTAAGTGAAATTATCGATTGTGCCCTGCGCGATGCGGATAATTATCTGGCTGGCGGCGTGCACGGTTTAATCGTTGAGAATCATGGCGATATTCCCTTTGCCAAGCCCGACGATATTGGTCCGGAAACGGCGGCATTTATGGCGGTGATCACCGATAAAATCCGCGAGTGTTTTGCTGCACCGCTGGGAATTAACGTGCTGGCCAATGCGGCAATCCCGGCAATTGCCACGGCATTAGCCGGCGGGGCGGATTTTGTGCGCGTTAACCAGTGGGCCAATGCCTATATCGCCAATGAAGGTTTTATCGAAGGGGCAGCCGCTAAAGCGCTGCGCTATCGCAATCAGCTGCGGGCCGATCACATCCGCGTATTTGCCGATAGCCATGTTAAACACGGCAGCCACGCGATTGTCGCCGACCGCTCGATTCAGGAGCTGACGCGTGACGTCGACTTCTTCGAAGCCGATGCGGTGATCGCCACCGGCCAGCGCACCGGCGACAGCGCCACGCTGAGTGAAATCGACGAAATCCGCGCCGCAACGGCCTTGCCGCTGCTGGTGGGCTCAGGCGTGACGCCGGACAACGTCTGCCAGATCCTTGGCCGCACGCAGGGGGTGATTGTCGCCAGCACGCTGAAAGTCGATGGCGTGTGGTGGAACCCGGTGGAACTGGCGCGCGTGAAGCACTTCATGGCGGTGGCGCAGGCTGCGCTGGAGGAGGCGTGATGGAAAGCTTCAGCGATCGGCTGCTGACGCAGCATCAGGCGCTGTGGCAGGCGATGCAGCAGCACCGCTTTGTCGTCGACATTGAGCACGATCGGCTGCCGGACAGCGTGTTTAATCGTTATCTGGTGTTTGAGGGTAACTTCGTCGCCACCGCCATCGCTATTTTTGCGCTGGCGGTGAGCAAGGCGCCCGGCATTCGTCAGCAGCGCTGGCTAATTGGCGTGCTCAATGCGCTGGTGGATACGCAAATCGCCTGGTTTGAGGCGGTGCTGGCGCGGCGCGGCATTCAGCCGGCGGATTATCCGGACGATCTGCCCGGCGTCAGCGCATTCCGCGATGGCATGCTGAAAGTCGCGCAGCAGGGCAGCTACACGGAAATCATCACCCTGATGTTCGGTGCCGAGTGGATGTATTACCACTGGTGCCTGCGTGTCAGCGCGCAATCGCAGCAGGACGCTGACGTGCGCCGCTGGGTAGAGATGCATGCCGAAGACGAGTTCCATCAGCAGGCGCAGTGGCTGAAAACCGAGCTGGACCAGTGCGCACTGACGCTCAGCGCGGCGCAACAGGCGCAGCTATCGCAGCTTTACGCCCGCGTGCTGCAGTGGGAGATCGATTTCCACAGCGCGGCTTACCCGGAGAGCGCCCATGACTAGCTGTTTCATCGAAGCGCGCAACATTGGCAAACGCTTCGGCGCGTTAACGGCGCTTAGCCAGGTCAATCTGTCGATCCATCGCGGTGAAGTGCTGGCGCTGCTGGGAGACAACGGCGCGGGCAAATCGACCTTTACCAAGGTGTTATCCGGCGCGTACAGCGCCAGTGATGGCGAGCTGTGGGTAGACGGCAGGGAGGTGAAATTCACCTCGCCGCGTCAGGCCGCCGATCACGGTATTGCCACCATCTATCAGGAGCTGGCGCTGGCAGAGAATCTGTCGATCGCCGAGAACGTGTTTCTTGGCCGCGAGCTGAAGCGCCGCGTGCTCGGCATTCCGTTTCTGCGCCGCCGCGCGATGCGCGAAACGGTGGATCGACTGCTGACCGAGCTCGATGCGCACATTTCCGATGCCGAAGCGGCGGTCGGCAGTCTGTCCGGTGGCCAGCGTCAGGCGGTGGCGATCTGCCGCGCACTCAATCTCAACGCGCAGCTGGTGATCATGGATGAACCCACCGCCGCGCTGGCGGTCGCGGAGACGCAGAAAGTCCTGCAGCTGACGCGCCGCCTGGCGGAACGCGGCTGCGCCGTGGTGCTGATCAGCCACAACATCAGCGATGTGTTTGCCGTGGCCGATCGCATGGTGGTGTTTCGTCGCGGCCGCAAAATCGCCGAGCGCCGTCACGCGGACACCACGCCAGACGAAATCGTTGCACTCATTACCGGTGCGCATCCTGATGCGCGCATTTTCGAAAACACCTAAGCACTCACACCAAGGGAAATCATCATGCATCGCATTGCTACTGCTGTTTGTTCGCTGTCGTTGCTGGTATCGGGTTACGCCTTCGCGGCACAAAAGGTGGCCTTCGTGCCGCAAATCATCGGTATTCCCTATTTTCAGGCGATGGAGGCGGGCGGCAAGCGCGCCGCGCACGATCTCGGCGTGGAGTTTGTCTACAGCGGTCCGGTAGATACCAACCCGATGGATCAGCTGCAGATCGTGCAGAACCTGATTGCGCAGAAGGTCAATGCGATTGGTATCAGCGTGCTGGATGCCTCCAGTATTGCGCCGGTGATGGCGCAGGCGCAGGCGAGTAATGTGCATCTATTCACCAGCGACAGCGATGCGCCCGACAGCGGGCGGCCGGTCTATGTGGCGCAGGCCACCGATGAGGGCCTGGGCGATACGGTGATCGATGAGATGGTCAAACGCGTCGGCGAGCGCGGCAAAATTGGCATCGTCTCCGGCGAAGCCACCGCGTCAAACCTCAACAGCTGGATTGGCTTTATGCAGCAGCGGGTGAAAAGCAAATACCCGCACATTACGCTGCTCAAACCCCAGTACGCCGGCGGCTCCGCCAGCCGCGCGGCGCAAATCACCACCGATTTGATGTCCGCTAACCCCGATCTGAAAGGGGTGATTGCCATGGCCTCTACAACCTGTCCGGGCGTGGCGCAGGCCATCGAAACCGCCGGCAAAAACGGCAAGGTGATTGGCAGCGGTTTCTGCAGCCCGAACACCGCGCGCGCCTACCTGAAAAGCGGGGCGTTTGGCTACACCGTGCTGTGGGACCCGGAAAAGCTTGGCTATCTGACGGTGTGGGCGGGCAAACAGCTGATCGACGGGAAAGCGTTTGCCGCCGAAAATCACGTTCCCGGCTTTGCCCAACCGGTGACCTTTGACAGCAAAACCGGTGTGCTGCTGCTCGGCAAGCCGGCGGTGTTCACCAAAGATAACGTCGACCAGTTCAAATTCTGACGAGGCCTGTGATGCATATGACTTCGCGGGAAATCGTCCTGCTGGCGATCGCCGTGCTGGCTGGCGCCTGCTTTACGTGGTTTTCGCCGTGGTTTGCCACCGCTGACAACCTGCTGACCATTCTGCGCAACAGCAGCGAACTGCTGTTGATCGCGCTGGGTATGACGCTGGTGATCGCCATGGGCGGCGTCGATGTGTCGGTGGGCGTGGTGATGGGCGTGGCCGCGTGGGGCGTCGGACAACTGCTGATGCTGCAATCCCCGCTGCTGGCGGCGCTGGCCGGACCGCTTATTGGCCTGCTGGCAGGGCTGATCACCGCGCTGGTGGTGGTGATTGGCCGCATTCCGGCAATTGTCGGCACGCTGGGGCTGTTCGGCGTCTGGCGCACGGCGCTGTTTGTGCTGCTGGGCGGGCAGTGGCTTTCCGGTCTGCCGGGCGATCTGACGCATGCGCTGATGCGGCCTTTGCTGGGGCTGCCGCTGATGGCCTGGCTGATTGTCGCGGCCTGGGCGCTGGTGTGGCTGGCGCTGCGCCATACGCCGTACGGGTTATGGCTGCTGGCCGCCGGCAACTCCGAAGAAAAAGCGCGGCTGGCGGGCATTCCGGTAACCCAGGTGCGTGTCGCGACCTTTGCCCTCAGCGGCGTGCTGTGCGGCCTGGCCGCCACCTGCTACATCGCCACCTATCGTAACGTGGAGATGACCGTCGGCGGCACGCTGGCACTGGAGGCGATTGCCGCGGTGGTGCTGGGCGGCACGCGCATTACCGGCGGCTCCTGCAGTCTGCTCGGCACGCTGCTCGGCGTACTGCTGTTGCGCATTCTGCAAAATGGCCTGCTGCTGATTGGCGTGCCCTCGCTATGGCAAACCGTGGTTACCGGGGCGGTGCTGTTGCTGGTGCTGAGCAGCGAAGCAGCCAGTGGGCGGCTGTTATCGCTAAGGAGGCTGGCATGAAACTGTGGCGCAAAGCCCCCGATCTGACGCTGCTGCTGGCGCTGTGGCTGTTGCTGCTGGGCGCCATCGCGATTGTGCTGCCGCAGATGCTGGCGGCATGGTCGCTGACCTCCATCCTGCAGTTTGCCACGCTGCTATCGCTGGTGGCGCTCGGGCAGTCGCTGGTGGTGATGACTGGCGGCGGCGGCATTGATTTGTCGGTTGGCGGTAACGTTTCGCTCTCGGCGGTCATCGGCATGCTGGCGCTCGATCAGGGTATTGCGCCGGGCTGGCTGCCGCTGATTTGCCTGCTGAGCGGTAGCCTGGCTGGCGCGCTGAACGGCCTGCTGGTGGCGCGCTTACGCCTCTGGCCGCTGATCGTTACGCTGGGCAGTTTTTATCTGTTCTCCGGCCTGGCGCTGGCATTAACCGGCGGTGCGGCGCTGGCCGGCGTGCCGCCGCTGCTGACGCAGTGGGGCCGGGCGGCCATGCTGTCCGTTCCGTTGCCTTTTTTAACCTGTGTCATCCCGGCGTTTCTGCTGGCGTGGCTGATCATCAGCAACAGCGCGTGGGGCAAATGGATCTACGCCTGCGGCTTCAATGAGCACGCCACGCGGCTGGTGGGCATTCCGGTCGATCGCCTGCGGCTGCTGGTTTATTGCCTGAGCGGCGCGCTGGCGGGCTGCGCCGGCTTTATTTCCCTGTGCTGGCTCGGCAGTGCCCGCCCGGAAATCGGCGTCAATCTTGAGCTGGAATCGCTGACCGCCGCGCTGCTGGGAGGCGTGGCGATCTTTGGCGGGCGCGGCAGTGTCATCGGCGTTCTCGCCGCCGCGCTGATGCTGGTCACCCTCAAAACCTGCATGTTGCAGCTGGGGCTGAACAGCGTGTGGCAACTGGGCGTGGTGGGCATGCTGTTAATCATGGTGTTAATGGCACAACGACTTTTTATCTATCGGAGATAACACATGAGTCTGACTGAAAAAATTAGCGCACACGTCGATGCCAGCGCGCAGCGTATCGCGCAGACATTATGCGACCTGCTGGCATTTCCCTCGGTGGTGAAAGTCGATCCGCGCGAGGCCGGGCCAGGCGAGCGCGACTGCCAGCACTATCTGCAGCAGCGGCTGATGGCGCTGGGCATGGACACCGATCTGTGGGATCCGGATGGCCCCACGCTGTACCAGAAGTATCAGGGCCGCCCGGGCGCCAATAAAGGCCGCACCTTTGAAGGCCGTCCCAATCTGGGCGGCACCCTGAGCGGATCCGGTGGCGGCAGGTCGCTGATGCTTACCGGCCATATTGACGTGGTACCACCGGGTCCGGCTGAGCACTGGCACAGTGATCCATTTGTGCCGGAGATCCGCAACGAGGCGGTGTATGGTCGCGGCGCGGTCGATATGAAAGGTGGCGTGGCCTGCATGCTGATGGCGGTGGAGCTGCTGCAGGATCTCAACGTGCAGCTGGCCGGCGACGTGGTGTTCACCACGGTAGTGGATGAAGAGATCGGCGGCATGGGCTCGCTGGCAATGGTGGATCGCGGCTTCAAAGCCGATGCCGGTATCATGACGGAGCCCACTGCCAATCGCATCGCGCCGATTTGCCACGGCATTTTGTGGGCGCGCATCATCCTCGATGGCATCGGCGGTCATGCGGAATTAACGCCGAACAGCTGGGACAGCAGCGGTCCGGTTGATGCCGTGATGTTGTGTCGCCAGATGCTGGACGGGCTCGATGTGCTGAACCGCCGCTGGCAGACGCAGCCCGACAAAAACCATCCACTCATGGATCTGCCCAACCAGATTATCGTGACGCAGCTGAAAGTGGGCGAGCACCCGGCGTCAATTGCCGGCCGTGCCGAGATCGTCATAGACGTGCAGTATCTGCCGGCAGAAAAGGATGAGATGGGGCTGGGCGGTAAGGTAAAACAGGAGATTGAGGCGCACGTGGCGAAGGTGTGCGCGCTGGATCCTTACCTGGCAAAGCATCCGGCGCGCGTGGAGTGGATACTGGACGCCGACTGCGCCGAGATCCCGGCCGATCATCCTTTTGTCAGCGCTTTTCAGCAGGGCGTGAGTGACGCGGCACTGAGCCCGCAGCTGGCCGGCTTTGGTGCCCACAGCGACATTGGCCTGCCCAGCACGCTGGGCCAGACGCCGACGGTCAACTTTGGTCCCGGCGATCCGGCGCTGTCGCATCAGCCTAACGAACATGTGCCGATTGCCGATCTGGTGGCCTGTACCAAAGCCATTGCGCTGACGCTGGTGCACTGGTGCGGGCTGGCTAAGGAAGCGGGGCGCTGAGAGCATTAACCAGCGCAGTGACGCTGGCCGCAGAGGGCCGGCGTCACGCATTAGCGCATTCTGTCACTGGCAAGATGATAAACGTCGCTGCGCTCGCGTTTACCCACCGCGACCACGGCGATGATCAACTGGTCATCAATCACCTGATAAACCAGGCGAAACCCGGAAGCCCTGAGTTTAATTTTGTAGCAGTCTTTAATGCCACGCAATTTGGCTGAGGGGATATGAGGATTTTCACAACATTTTTTGAGCTTTTTGGCAAACTGCTGCTGAATGGCTTTATCCAGCTTATGCCACTCCTTCAGGGCTTCTTCCCTGAACTTAACTGTCCATGTCACAGAAAGCTGTCCAAATCCACGTCAATCAGCGGCTGCTGTTGGCGTTCAGTTACCTTTTTAACCAGTTCCTGATCGTCCAGCGCTTCCAGCATTTGCTCGTAAAGTTGTGCGGGAACACAATAAAAGGCGGGCTGATTACGATTGAGAATCGCCACCGGCAAGCCTTCTCCCGCATTGACGGTCGCCATAGGATTCTTTTTTAATTCACTGACGCTGGCGCTCATATCGCTGAGAATGATGTTTGGCATACGTCTCTCCAGACTGGTTAACAGGTCTCAATATTATCAGCTTGATGACCTGTTAACCAGTCCTGACGGCTTAGCCATTCACATTTTTCCCCCTCCGCCAGCCCGCATGCATTGGCGGAGGGGGCCTGCATTACGGCTGGTCAGGCAGCGCGGCGAGTAACTTATCCAGCGTCACCGGATAGTCTCTCACCCGGACGCCGGTTGCATTGTAGACCGCATTAACCAGCGCAGCACCGACGCCACACAGCCCCAGTTCACCGACGCCTTTGGCTTTCATCGGCGAAGAGACCGGATCGGTGTCATCGAGGAAAATCACCTCCTGCTCAGGCACATCGGCGTGTACCGGCACTTCATAGCCTGCCATGTCGTGATTGACGAAGTAGCCGAGCCGGGTGTCCACCGCCAGCTCCTCCATCAGCGCGGCGCCGAGGCCCATGGTCATCGCGCCGATCACCTGACTGCGCGCGGTTTTGGGGTTGAGAATGCGCCCCGCGGCACATACCGCCAGCATGCGCCGCACGCGCACTTCGCCGGTGGCGCTGTCGACCGCCACTTCGACGAAATGGCCGGCAAAGGTGGATTGCTGGAAGGTTTTATCCAGATCGCCGAATTCCATGGTCTCTTCCGCCATCAGCGGACCCGCC
>NZ_SCKT01000002.1:32426-710164 GCF_014155765.1 Pantoea dispersa
AGTAAGCTGCAGTCGCTGTCCGCTGGCGTGAATGTGCCCATCGGCAAACTCTGCACTTTCCGCATCCAGACCCAACTGTGCGGCAACCTTCTCGCGTAGCCGGACGCAGGCCGCATACACCCCGGCCGTGGAAGTATTGGCTCCCCACTGGCCCCCCGAACCCGCCGAGACAGGAAACGCCGAATCGCCGAGCCGCACGCTGACCTGCTCAATCGGCACGCCCATCATCTCGGCTGCCGTCTGGGCGATGATGGTATAGCTGCCGGTGCCGATATCGGTCATGTCGGTTTCGACAGTGATTGTGCCTTGCGCATCCAGCTGCACGCGCGCGGCAGAGGGCGCCAGCAGGTTGTTACGGAAACCGGCTGCCACGCCCATGCCCACCAGCCAGCGCCCCTCGCGCCGCTGCCCGGGTTGGGCACAGCGCTCAGCCCAGCCAAATTTGCTGGCGCCGGTGCGCAGGCATTGCACCAGCTGGCGGCGTGAAAAGAAGCGCTCCGGATGCAGCGGATCGACCTGTGTATCATTGATGATGCGAAACTCTACCGGGTCGATACCGGCGATGGCGGCCATTTCATCCATGGCAATCTCCAGCGCCATCAGACCGGGCGCTTCACCCGGCGCACGCATCGCGTTGCCCTCGGGCAGATCGAGTTCGGCGAGGCGCAACCCGGTAAGCCGATTGGCGGCGGCATAGAGTAATTCAGTCTGCTGCACCGCAGTTTCCGGCGTTCCGCCCGGCAGATTACCGGACCAGCTTTCATGGGCAATGGCGGTGAGATGGCCATGCGCATCGGTAGCTAATCGGATGCGCTGCCGCGTTGCTGGCCGGTGCGTGGTGTTGTTGGGGATCATCGGGCGCGGCACCATCACCTTCACCGCGCGTCCCACGGCGCGCGCACCCAGAGCCGCCAGCAGCGCATCGCTTCGTAAAAACAGTTTGCTGCCAAAGCCACCGCCGACGTAAGGAGACAGCACGCGCACCTTTTCCATCGGCATGTCGAGTGTGTGCGCCAGGTCGGTGTGGCACCAGTTAATCATCTGATTTGAGGTCCAGACCGTCAGGCGATCGTCCTGCCACAGCGCCATGGAAGCATGCGGTTCCATCGCCATATGGCTTTGATCGGGCGTGGTGTAGGTGGCGTCCAGCGTAAAGGCTGCGCTGTGCAGGGCAGCATCGACGTCGCCCAATGTTTTATCCGGCTCACCTTCGGGTGACGTTGTCACTTCAGGTTGGGCCGCTGCGAGATCGTAAGCCCCCGTTTCAGCCTGGCAGTTAACCTTAACCAGCTGCGCGGCCGCACGTGCCTGCTCGAAAGTCTCCGCAACAACCAGCGCCACAGCCTGGTGATAGTGTTCGATTTGATTATTTGCCAGCAGCGTCGCGGTGTTGCGCTCTGCCTTGTTGAGCTTGCCGGCGGTTGCTCCGGTGACGATGCCGAGCACGCCCGGTGCCTGTGCTGCAGCATGGGTATCAATCGAGAGAATATTGCCTTTGGCAACTGGTGCGCCGACCACATAACCGTAGGCCGTATCCGGTGCTTCAGCGTGCCATTCATAGGCGTAATGCGCCGAGCCGGTGGTTTTCAACGGGCCGTCGATGCGTGCCAGCGGCTGGCCGACGACGCGCTGCTGGTCGATGGGATTGGCGGTTGCTGGTGTGTCAAATTTCATGCGTTGCTCCTCGCTTCCGCGATCGCTGAGGCGAGCGTGCGCTGCGCCAGCAACAGTTTGTATCGGTTGGCTTCAGTGGGACGCGCATCAGCAAACAGCACGTCGCAGACCGCCTGTGCCCCGTGAGGAAGTTGAGCATCCGCCGCCGCGCTGCGCCACGGCTGATGGGCTACGCCGCCGACGGCCACCCGGCCGCCACCCTCAGGCAGGATAACCGCTGCTACTGAGACCAGCGCAAAGGCGTAAGAAGCGCGATCGCGCACCTTACGGTAAATGTGGGTGCCACCCAGCGGTGCAGGCAGGGTAACCGCGACGATCAGCTCACCCGGCTGCAGCACGGTTTCGATATGCGGCGTGTCGCCCGGTGCGCAGTAGAATTCAGCGATGGGAATAGCGCGCTGGCTGCCATCAGGGCTGACGGTTTCAATCACCGCATCCAGCAGTCGCATCGCCACCGCCATATCGCTGGGATGGGTGGCAATACAGGCTTCGCTGACACCCACCACCGCATGTTGGCGGCTGAATCCTTCGCGTGCGGCACAGCCCGTACCCGGCTGACGCTTATTACAGGGTTGATTAACATCGTAAAAATAGGGACAGCGCGTGCGCTGCAGCAGGTTGCCAGCGGTGGTGGCCTGATTGCGCAGCTGGCCTGAAGCGCCCGCCACCAGCGCGCGCGTCAGCACGGCATAGTCGCGCCGGATGCGCGCGTCTGCCGCCAGATCGGTATTGCGCACCAGCGCACCAATACGTAAGCCGCCCCCGGCGATGGGTTCAATGCTATCCAGCGCCAGTCCGTTAACATCAATCAGGTGCGATGGGGTTTCAATTTCCAGCTTCATCAAATCGAGCAGATTGGTACCGCCGGCAATAAAGCGTGCGCCTGGATGCTGCATCGCGCTGCTGGCAGCCTGTGCGGGCGTCGCAGCCCGTTCAAAGGTAAAGGCTCTCATGCTTTCTGGCCTCCGGCGTACTCTTCAATGGCGGCAAGAATGTTGGCATAGGCGCCGCAGCGGCAGATGTTGCCGCTCATGCGCTCACGAATTTCGTCATCGCTCAGCGCTGGCGCGGCAGTCAGATCGCCCGTGACATGGCTGGGAATGCCCGCCGCAATTTCCTGCAGCACCGCCAGCGAGGAGCAGATTTGCCCCGGCGTGCAGTAGCCGCACTGATAGCCGTCGTGGCGGATAAAGGCGGACTGCAGCGGGTGCAGATCATCAGGCGTGCCGACGCCTTCAATGGTGGTCACTTCGGCATCCTGCTGCATCACCGCGAGAGTGAGGCAGGCGTTGATGCGCCGGCCATTGACCAGCACGGTACAGGCACCGCACTGGCCGTGATCGCAGCCTTTTTTGGTGCCGGTCAGATGTAAATGTTCGCGCAGCGCGTCCAGCAGCGTGGTGCGGGTATCGACGTTCAGCTGCTGAGGTTCACCGTTCACCTGCAGCGTGACCGGCACCGTGACAGGGGCCGGCGCGGCGGAACCGGCACCGGCTGTCAGCCGGGCTCGCTCTGTCTCTTCCTGCTGCGGTGAATACCGCTGCGTCTTCTCATCGCGTGGGTTGCTCATGCCTTTGCCTCCGGACAAGTGGCGAAATGAAATCTCAATGACACCGATTTTTATAAGGTTTTGGAAAACTTTAAGCATAGACGTCAATACGCAGACGACCACGCGGCAGGGGAAAACCGATCCCAGCAACGGACAAGTCTGAAGCCTGCCGGACTGTTCACGGTGACAAAGACCCATATTCATGATTAATATGAATGCTTTGCTAAACCGTTTTAGCGATTAAGTGAGACTGAATCATGATGAAACGTATCTGGTGTCTTGGTGATGCCGTAGTGGATTTGCTGCCTGATGACGCGGGCCGTTTGTTGCAGTGTCCCGGCGGCGCGCCCGCCAACGTGGCAGTGGGTATCGCCCGGCTGGCGGGTAACAGCGGATTTATCGGACGGGTGGGTGACGATCCTTTTGGCCAGTTTTTGTGTCGCACGCTGGCGCAGGAAAAGGTGGATGTTTCCCATATGCGCAAAGATGTGCAGCAGCGCACCTCCACGGTGGTCGTGGCCCTGGATGAGTACGGTGAGCGTACCTTCACTTTCATGGTGCGCCCCAGCGCCGACTTGTTTCTCACGCCAGACGATTTGCCGCGGTTTCAGTGTGGCGAGTGGCTGCACTGCTGTTCGATTGCGTTACTCGCCGAGCCGTCGCGCACGGCGGCGTTAACCGCCATGCAGCGCGTGCGTGAGGCGGGCGGTTTTGTCAGCTTCGATCCGAATATCCGTCTTGATTTGTGGTCCGATGCGGCGGAGTTGCTGCAATGCCTCAGTGCGGCCCTGCAACGGGCGGATGTGGTGAAGCTCTCCGTGGAAGAACTGGCCTTTATGACGGACACCGCCGACATTGACAGCGGCATCGCGCAACTGGCGCAGCGCTTCTCTCTTAAATTGTTATTAGTCACGCAGGGCAGCGCTGGCGTGCGTGCCTGTTTTAATGGCCGGCAAACTCACTATCCAGCGCGCGCGGTGATCAGCGTGGATACCACCGGTGCCGGCGATGCCTTCGTGGCGGGACTGCTGTGGGAAATGGCGCAGCGGGGTCTGCCGGCGGATGAAGCGCAGCTGGCGGCCTGCCTGCGCACGGCGCAGGTGTGTGGGGCGCTGGCCACTACCGCCAAAGGCGCGATGACCGCGTTACCCAACTATCAACAGCTACAGCAGCATAGTATCTGAGCCCGCCGTTTTCCCTGTTTTGCGATGTATCTCACATCCACTAAATCGGTTTAGCAAAATCCATTGCGCTTTAAAAAATGGCACCGCTATGATGCGGTGCCTAAATCGGTTTAGCAAAAAATACATCTGATGATAGCCTTGCCTCAGGGATGCAAAACAGTGAAAAAAAGCATAATCGCGATAACCCTTAGTACCGTGTTAGGCTCAGGCTCAGCCTGGGCGGCAGACGACATGAGCAGTATTGAAGCGCGCCTGGCGGCGATGGAAAAACGACTGGCCGCGGCTGAACAGCGTGCCAGCTTAGCGGAGCAGCGCGCGCAGGCGGCGGAACAGCAGGTGCAAAAGCTGGCTGCGGTGCAGCAGCAGAACCCGACGCCGGTTGCCGTGGCACAGACCGAACCGCGCGCCGCTCAGCCTGTTGCGCCCGCCGCCAGCAGCGAGTCAGAGGGCTTTGAGTTTCATGGCTACGCACGCTCTGGCCTGTTGATGAACAGTTCCGCTGCGAAAACTCAGGGCGGGCCCACCCTCACGCCGGCCGGTGAGACCGGCGGTCACGTCGGGCGGCTCGGCAATGAGCCGGATACCTACGTTGAACTTAACCTCGAACATAAACAAACGCTGGCCAACGGTGCCACCACGCGCTTCAAGGCGATGCTGGCCGACGGACAGCGCACCTACAACGACTGGACTGCCGCCAGCAGCGATCTCAACCTGCGTCAGGCGTTTGTCGAACTGGGGCAGCTACCGACCTTCACCGGTGCGTTCAAAGACTCCACGGTGTGGGCCGGTAAGCGTTTCGACCGGGATAACTTCGACATCCACTGGATCGATTCCGATGTGGTGTTCCTCGCCGGAACCGGGGCCGGTATTTACGACATGAAGTGGGGCGATGACGCCCGCAGCAACCTGTCGATTTATGGCCGCACCTTCGGGGACATCGAAAATAACGACAACACCGCGCAAAACTACATCCTGTCGCTGAATAACTTCGTCGGACCACTGCAGCTGATGGTGAGCGGCATGCGCGCGAAAGATAACGATCAGCGCACCGATATTGACGGCAACCGCGTGAAAAGTGATGCCGCCAGTGACGGTGTGCACGCCCTGGTCGGATTGCACAACGACAGCTTCTACGGCCTGGGGGAAGGTTCAGCGAAAACCGCGCTGCTGTACGGTCATGGCCTCGGTGCAGAAGTGAAGAGCATTGGTTCCGACGGCGCGCTGTTGCCGCAGGCGAACACCTGGCGGCTCGCCAGCTACGGCATGACGCCGCTGGGCGCGGGCTGGCACATCGCGCCAGCGCTGCTGGCGCAGAGCAGCAAAGACCGCTATGTCAAAGGCGACAGCTATGAGTGGGCCACCGTGAACCTGCGCCTGATTCAGGCATTTACCCAGAACTTTGAGATGCAGTATGAAGGCTCATATCAGTACATGGATCTGCGGCCTGAAGGCTATAACAATCGTCAGGCTGTCAGCGGCAACTTCTACAAGCTCACCGTCGCCCCCACGCTCAAAGCCAGCGATGTGGGTGAATTCCTCAAGCGTCCGGAAATCCGCCTGTTCGCCAGCTGGATGGACTGGGATCATCGTCTGGATAACTACGCCAGCGATGACGCCTTTGGCAGCACCGGCTTTAATTCCGGTGGCGAGTGGAACTTTGGCGTGCAAATGGAAACCTGGTTCTGATGAAACGGCCCGCATGCGGGCCGCTTAGCGCATGATGGCATAACAACCAAAAACAGAGGTTACTATGGATTTTGTTACTCTTTCCCGGTCGCTGCTGCCGCTGCTGGGAGGCCGGGAAAATATCGCCAGTGCGGCGCACTGTGCCACACGTTTGCGCCTGGTACTGGTGGATGATGCCAAAGCCGACACCGCCGCGATTGGCAAACTGGAGGGTGTGAAGGGCTGTTTTCGCAATGCCGGACAGCTGCAGGTGATTTTTGGCACTGGCGTGGTGAATAAAGTGTATGCCGCGTTTATCCGCGAAGCTGGCATCAGTGAAACCAGTAAATCTGAAGCCGCGGACATCGCCGCGCGCAAGCTCAATCCGTTCCAGCGTATTGCGCGTCTGCTGTCGAACATTTTTGTACCGATCATCCCGGCGATTGTGGCCTCTGGCCTGCTGATGGGACTGCTCGGCATGGTTAAAACCTACGGCTGGGTTAACCCCGACAACGCGCTGTATATCATGCTGGATATGTGCAGCTCGGCGGCCTTTATTATCCTGCCAATCCTGATTGGCTTCACCGCGGCGCGTGAGTTTGGCGGTAACCCGTTCCTCGGCGCCACGCTCGGCGGCATCCTGACGCATCCGGCGCTCACCAACGCCTGGGGCGTGGCGGCCGGCTTCCATACCATGAACTTTTTCGGTATCGAAGTGGCGATGATCGGCTACCAGGGCACGGTGTTTCCGGTGCTGCTGGCGGTGTGGTTTATGAGCGTGCTGGAGAAGCAGCTGCGCCGGGTGATTCCGGACGCGCTGGATCTGATCCTGACGCCGTTCCTGACGGTGATTATCGCCGGCTTCGTTGCGCTGCTGGTGATTGGTCCGGCAGGGCGGATGCTGGGCGATGGTATTTCATTCGTCCTCAGCACGCTGATTGCCCATGCCGGCTGGCTGGCCGGACTGGTGTTTGGCGGGCTTTACTCAGTTATCGTGATCACCGGCGTGCACCACAGCTTCCATGCGATTGAAGCCGGGCTGCTGGGCAATCCGGCGATTGGCGTCAACTTCCTGCTGCCGATTTGGGCGATGGCTAACGTGGCGCAGGGCGGTGCCTGTCTGGCGGTATGGTTCAAAACCAAAGATGTGAAAATCAAAGCGATTTCGCTGCCGTCCGGCTTTTCAGCGCTGCTGGGTATTACCGAGGCGGCGATTTTCGGTATCAACCTGCGCTTTATGAAACCCTTTATCGCCGGCCTGATTGGCGGCGCGCTGGGCGGGGCCTGGGTAGTGTCGGTGCATGTGTACATGACGGCTGTCGGTCTGACCGGGCTGCCGGGCATGGCGATTGTGCAGGCCAGTTCGTTGCTTAACTATGCCATTGGCATGGTGATTGCGTTCAGCAGCGCATTTATGATCTCTTATCTGCTCAAATACAAAACGGACGCGGAATAATGGCGGCTTCTACATTGTTACCCGATATTTTACAGGCGGTGATGCGCGGTCAGCCGCGCGCGCTGAGCGACCCGCATTATCCGGGCTGGCATCTGGCACCCGTCACCGGATTGCTTAACGATCCGAACGGCTTTATCCACTTCGCCGGGCGTTACCATCTGTTCTATCAGTGGAATGCGCTGGGCTGTCAGCATCAGCATAAATGCTGGGGCCACTGGAGTTCCGCCGATCTGCTGCAATGGCAGCATGAACCCATAGCGCTAATGCCGGATGAAGAGTATGACCGCAGCGGCTGCTATTCGGGCAGCGCCGTTGATGACAATGGCGCGCTGACGTTGATCTATACCGGCAACGTGAAGTTTGCCGATGGCGCGCGTACCGCCTGGCAGTGTCTGGCGGTGCAGAATGCGCAGGGCGGCTTTGACAAACTCGGGCCGGTGATCGCGCTGCCCGACGGCTATACCGGACACGTGCGCGACCCGAAAGTGTGGCGGCATGGCGAGCACTGGTTCATGGTGCTGGGCGCGCAGGATTTGCAAAAGCAGGGCAAAGTATTGCTGCTGCGCTCGGCGGACCTGCGGCAGTGGCACAATCTGGGCGAGATTGCCGGCAGCGGCCTGAACGGGCTGGCGGCAGCCAGTTATATGTGGGAATGCCCCGACATGTTTACCCTCGGCGATAGTACGTTCCTGATTTGCTGCCCGCAGGGGCTTGCCCAGGAACAGCATCGTTTTCTCAATGCACATCCGAGCGCGTGGCTGTCCGGCGATCTGGATTATGCTAACGCCCGCTTTAGCCATGGCGAATTGCATGAGCTTGACGCCGGTTTCGAGTTTTACGCGCCGCAAACCACGCTAACCGCCGACGGACGCCGGCTGCTGGTGGGCTGGATGGGCGTGCCGGACGGCGAGGAGATGCTGCAGCCCACGGTGGCCAATGGCTGGATCCATCAGATGACCTGCGTGCGCGAACTGGGCACGCGTGATGGCCGGCTGTTCCAGCGTCCGGTCACTGAACTGCAGGCGCTGCGCAGCGCTGAACAGCACTATCAGGGGCCAGCCGCCGATGCGCCGGTCATTGATGCGCAGCGGCTGGAATTACTGCTGAGCGGGCAGGGCGACATCACCCTGGATTTCGCCGACCAGCTACGGCTGGAGTGGCGCGCCGAGGGGCTGCGGCTCGCACGGCGCAGTCAGGCAAACGGCGAGTGGCAGTTCCGTTACTGGCGCGGCGCGGTGAGTCAGCTCCAGTTACTGTGCGATCACTCCAGCGTCGAGATTTTCATTAATGAAGGGGAAGGGGTGATGAGCAGCCGCTACTTCCCGGCGCATCCGGCGCAATTAACCCTGACCGGACACGCAGAAGTGACGGCGCGCTACTGGTCGTTGCGGCCGGGCATGGTAGAATAAGTCATTGTTTCCTTAACCGATGCACTGACGTGAGAAAAACCAAACGCGTTACCATAGCGGATATCGCCGCGCTGGCGGGGGTGTCCAAAGCCACCGCCAGCCTGGTGCTGAATGGCCGTGGCAAAGAGTTGCGCGTGGCGAAAGAGACGCGTGAACGGGTACTGACGCTGGCGCGCGAACATCACTACCAGGCCAGTATTCACGCGCGCTCGCTGCGCGATAATCGCAGCCATACGCTGGGTTTAGTGGTGCCGGAGATCACCAACCATGGTTTTGCCGTGTTCTCGCACGCGCTGGAAAATCTGTGTCGCGAGGCGGGCTTACAGCTGCTGATCTCCTGCACTGACGAGAACGCCGGGCAGGAGCGGGTGGTGGTGGATAATCTGGTGGCGCGTCAGGTTGATGGGCTGATTGTGGCGTCCAGCATGTTAAGCGACAGTGACTACGTCAAACTGAGCGATCAACTGCCGATCGTGCTGTTTGACCGCTACGTTAATGATACGCAACTGCCGCTGGTGATGACCGATTCGGTCACGCCGACTGCCGAGCTGGTGGAACGGCTGGCGCGCGCCAATCCGGATGAGATTTATTTCCTCGGCGGTCAGCCGCGTCTGTCACCCACCAAAGATCGTCTGGCCGGTTTTATGCAGGGTCTCGAACGGGCAGGTGTGACGCCGCGGCCGGAGTGGATCATTCACGGCAACTATCACCCAAGCAGCGGTTATGAAATGTTTGCCGCACTGTGCGCCCGGCTGGGGCGTCCGCCCAAAGCGATTTTTACCGCCGCCTGCGGTCTGCTGGAAGGAGTGTTGCGTTACATGAGCCAGCATCACCTGCTGCACAGCGACATCCGCGTGGCCAGCTTTGACGACCACTACCTGTATGACTCACTAACTCTGCCGATCGATACCGTCGAACAGGATGTGCCGCGCCTGGCGCAGGAGTGTTTTACGCTGCTCACTACCATGATTAACAGCGATGAACCCATCAGCCAGCATACCGTGCTGCCGGCAACGCTGCGGCTGCGCTTTGGCAGGTAGCGCAGCCGCATCGCGTTTAACGACTCAATCGGTCTCCGGCTCACACACCTGCCATCTGACCGAGCTGACGCCTTTTTCCAGGCTGATGCGGCTGACCAGATTTTCCAGCTGATCGGTCAGGCTGGGTTTACCCAGCACTTCCGCATTCACCGCCATGCGGTGTGAGGGTTCCAGATCCTCACTGTGCAGGGATTGCAGCCGCAGACCGCTGCCGCCAAGGCTGTGCAGCATCAGGCTGCGCACCTGTACCTCATCGGTCGCCAGACAGATGATCTGCACTTTGTAATACTGGCTGGCGTCCTCCGCAGTAATGATGCTTTGCCGGTTGATGCCCTGTGCCAGTTCGCGCAGCAGGATGTTGGCGCACAGAATTACTACGCAACCGATGCCTGCTTCCAGCAGCAAGCCCATGCTGCATAACACGCCAATCGCCGCGGTGCACCACAGCGTGGCGGCGGTGTTAAGGCCGCGCACATTCAGGCCATCGCGCATGATGACGCCACCGCCGAGGAAGCCAATGCCGGAAACCACATAGGCCGCCACGCGCGAGGCATCTGCGGCAATTCCCGGTACGCTTTGCGTCATCAGCACAAACAAACAGGCACCGGTGCTGACCAGCGCATTGGTGCGCAGCCCGGTCAGGCGCTGGCGCAGCTGGCGCTCGCTGCCAATCAGCGCGCCCAGAATCAGCGCGACCGTGACGCGCAATAAAAAGATTTTCCAGTCCATGTCAGACCTCACTCCATCACCGGCGGGCAATGAATGCTCAGAGTTATAAGAATGGATTACAGCGGGGCCAGACAGAACGCAGGAAAAAGGGGGAGGAAAATCCACCGTCTTAACGCAGGGCTAAGACAGCGATGAGGCTATCTCAGCATCGGCACCGATTGTAATCGTGTGGGACAGGTGTCCAATTGTGTATCCTCATCAGTAAAAATTTCGCCGGCATTGTAGACGCTTTGATGCGCCAGAGCGAAGACAAATCGCGCATCGTTTAAGCGGGGTTGAACAGGCATGAGATAATCACGCGTTTTCACCACAATCAGGCTGGAGTATCTGCTAAAAAACGTTTCATAATTAATTATCTGCGCTCATCCAAATACCCTAAGGTCTGACATGCAACCAATCAGTCTGCAAACCCGGTACCGTTCTGCAAACGAGAACACCATTGCGCTGTGGGCGAAAAATGCAGGCATCGGGAACATCCGTGAAGAGAACTATTACGATCCGGTAAAACTGGCGCTTGCCGCAGGGATAAAGCCGTCAGTTTCCTTACCGGTGTTACGTCTGATTGATGAATTACAACAACTCACACAGGCTGATCCGCTTGCCGATACGCTGCCAGTGCAAGGCCTTCATTTTACTTTTTTGCCTCTGACTTTACCGCTGTATAACGTCAACGAGCCTTTACCAGCGAAAGCGGCACAAATGACCACAATCTGGCAGGAATTTGCTGCGAAAAAAATCCTTATCCGGGATCTGCGCTTAGTGGCGTTGCCCAGTCAGTTATTGCTTGCGGGTATACCTGATACGCCTGCGATTGCCATGCGCCAGTCATTCTGCGACAAGATTCTGGATTCAGACTGGAAAAATGAATTGCTGATGCGGCATGGCAACAGCCCGTTGCCGGCACCATTCTGGCACAGCACGTTACTGCGCTACAGCGCTGAGTTTTTACCTGGCATTCTGCGTCAATTCTTTTATGAACGTCAGGACATCAATTTTGCTGAGGTGGCGGGAGAACTGATGCTGGCGAAGACTAATTATAACTGGACGAAGTGTTATCCATTATTGCCAGCGAGGATTTGAATATGGTGAATGCGCCATAACTGGCAGCCTTAAACTAATGGAGCTGTTTATAGATGCTACTGATTTGCCTTTCGCGCCAAAGTGCGCATAATCATGATTATGTTAAATAAGATATCTGATCACGTATCTCAATCCTTCAGTTTCGCCCTTCACGCCTCTTAACAGGCCCACAACGCATTCCACCACGGCGATACTATGTGAAAACTTATCCCACCGGTCCGTTTGATGGACACCACTGCGTTATCCTGGTGCGCATCAATGCGCACCCTACAACTGAATACCCGGTTAGCTTCGCCCTCGGTGCTTCAACTATCTCTTTAGCTCATCCACAATGACAACGCTACGCGAAAACATCCCGTTTATCCCTCAGCGCTTTCGTCAGATTTCACGTAGCGCTATCGATTTGTTTGCTGGATATAGCTAGTTATTTTCAGAAGGTTTTAATCCAGGCAGTTTCTTATTTCATTACAACAATTTCGTTGTCTTTTTTGTCTTCACATTTACCCTTTCTTTTCTCTAATGTATTGACTTCCTTGCCCGGGTTTATATATTCATAGTCAAAAAGTGATTTAATCTCACTATGAAGCATTTTACAGGAATTTTTATCTAAATTTGTGATAATGTAAGCAAAGTATTTCACATCTTTAGATTTACCATCAAGAGGTGGGATTTCTTTTATAAATAAATTTTCCGGGATTTTCATGTCGATATAAAATCTCTTCAACCAGTCAGACCCTTTGCTCTCGTAACTGATATAACTTTCTTCAAGGTTGTTATAGTATCCATTGGACGGTGGAGATATTAAAGCGACTATTTCCGCTGGTTTATAAATGGCTTTTACTCTATTAATTCCTTCGAAGGTGTGATTTATATTTGATACTGTTTCAGCCACCTCAATAGCCATTAACGACGAAGCAGAGATGGAAAATGTCGTTAAATTAACTCCTAATAATATTGCACCAAATCTGCACCCAAATGATTTCAATTTTTTATCAAGCGAAAAATTCATCATGGAATCCTCTTTGTCTAAGTTAAAGTTTATGCTTACATACCTGAATAATATATCAAAAAAGTAAAGTTAATCTTATTTTTCATTTAAAGTTAAATTTATTCAATAAGTTAAGATCGCGCTTCTCGATAATGTTTAAGTAAAAGGATCGGTGTCCGGGCGCATATCACAAATTCACCCTGTCGGCACCGCGAGCCTGAATCGGTGCGCGTCGTTCCTATACTCCAGATCCGGCTTTGCGAGAGGTGAAATGTAGCCCGCGCTGCAAAACAGTCGAGTTCGGGAAACGACATGGCCAGCGATCACGGGTGCTGGCCATCGAGGCGTATTTCGTCGCGTTTCCTTTCTAGCACCGGAATAACCAGCTCATTAGTCGATAAATCCTGTTCGGTTAAAATGCCCGACTGGTAATATAACCCCGCTGCATGCTGTGGCCTGCGGCGCGGCGGCGTTCCAAAGCGCGTCTCGCTGCTGCTGGTCTTGCTGCAGTCGCTGTTGCTGCTGATTCTGAATATAGTTGCGGTCGCCGGGATTCAACGGTGCGGCCAGCGCTGAAGCAGTAAATAAACTGACGCTTAGCGCCATTAACTTTCCTGTATTTGCCATCATAGAAGGCTTAAGTGAAATTGATTGTAAATGTTTTGTAAGCCTGCTTGCTCATAATATCACTTAAACAATCAGAAAGTTCCTGATGAGGGAATAAAACGAGAATGATCTTTTGATAGCACTTAATTTGATGTGGTGTGCTGCGCTAACTCAAATTAAAAGAGAATTGCTTTATAATTGCTGACTAGCGCTGAGATTTATTCGTGGTAATTACAACTATCTCATTAATGGTGGAACTGGATATAAAAACTTACCCACTCTGGCGAATTAATGAAACGGGGGAATCTGCTTGATTACGCCTATGCAGGGTTATCCAGGTGCGCATGAATGCGCACCCTACGGGATATCGCACAATTTGATGTTTCTCCGGTGTGCATGAATGCGCGTCCTGCGAGGCATCGCACAATTTACTGTTTCTCTGAGGCGTATGAAGTAACAAAACCGCGCCGTTTTCTGTAGGGGCGCCATTCATGGCGACCAAAAAAAGCAAGGTGAAATTCCACAAACCCGCTGCCGCACATTGTATCACCGGGCCGACGGATTTTCCCCCACCGAACCGCGCACCACCATCCAGCTGTCAAACGCGGGTAAGACGCCGGGGGATTGCTGGCGGATATGGCAAATCAACCGGCGCGCGGCTTCGCGCCCCATTTCATACACCGGCTGGGCGACCACGGTCAGCGGCGGTGACATCAGCTCGGTCCAGGGAAAATCGTCGTACATCACGAAAGAGATATCTTCGGGTACGCGCAGGCCGCGTTTGGCCAGACCGCGCAGGATGCCCATCGCAATCAGGTTATCGGAGGCAATCAGCGCGCTGGGTGGTTCGGCGAGCGCCAGCAGTTCAGTCAGGATCTGCTCGATGATGGCTTCGCTGAGCGCATTAAGCCGAATCAGCGCTGGATCCAGTTCCTTACCTGCGGCCCGGTAAGCATCAATCATTCCGCTAACACGTTGCGCCACCGGCGTGGGGCCCAGCGTGATTGCCGGCGAATACGGTGCAGCGCTGCGCATGCTGGAGAGATAAGCAATACGCTGATGCCCGGCCGCCAGTAACAGTTCCGTCGCCTGTTTGGCCACTGCGACAAAGTTTGCCTGGATGGTCTCCACCTCCATCCCCTGCACTGCCCGGTCGAACATCATTAATGAACGCCCTTCTGCCAGCACCTGGCGAAGATGTTCGTTATCCTCAAACAATGAGCTGCACGGCGCGACGATGATGCCATCGACGCGTTTATCCAGCATCACGCGCACGGCTTCCCGCTCTTCATCCAGCGTTTCATCGCTGTTACTCAGCAGCAGGTGAAAGCCCGCCTGGCGCGCTACGTCCGCCATGCCGCGCAGCGCGAGGCCAAAGTGCGGGTTTTCAATGTCGCCGACAATCACCCCGATAGTATTGGAGCGGCCGGTGTTCATGCTGCGCGCCAGCTCGTTCGGTCGGTATCCCAGCGCTTCAGCAGCCTGATTCACCCGCGTCTGCACGTCTTCACTGACGGAACCATACCCGCCCAGCGCGCGTGCCGCCTGAGCTTTGGAAACATTGGCGGCTCGGGCGACGTCGGCAACGGTCGGACCGCGTGAACGAGCATTTCCATTGGTCATAATTATTTCGAATCACAAGTTGATAACAACATAATTGACGCTGCAGATAGCGTGTGCTTAATATCAGTATATCCGAATGAGACCGGTCTCACAACCAGAGCCGGTTTCATTTTGCCCCGCGTTGAGACCGGTCTCAATAACAATAAACCGGCTTGGCGAACTCTGAAGTTTCACCTGCACAGACGGAAGAGCCTTATGACATCGCACAAACGTTTCAATCACCTGACCGCCGCCCTGTTCGGCACGGCAATACTGGTTTCCTCCAGCTGGAGCGCCCACGCCGCCAGCGACAGTAATCCCTGGGGTTTGATCGAACCCGGCCATCTCCGCGTTGCCAGCCTCGGCGACGCGAAGCCCTACACCTTCACCGATAAAAACGGCAACTTCACCGGCTTTGACGTCGAATTCTTCAAAAATGTGGCGCATCGCATGGGCATCGATCAGGTGGATTTTATCGGTCAGGACTTCTCCGCCATTCTGCCGGCGGTGGCAAATGGCCAGTATGATGCCGGCGTCGCCGCGATTGGCATCACGCCGCTGCGCGAAAAAACCGTCGATTTCTCCACCGGCTATCTTGCGGGCTATCTGACAGTGCTGACCCGCAGTGATTCCGGGGTGAAAAACGTAGAAACCCTGGCGCATAAACGGCTCGGAGTGATTCAGGGCACGCTGCAGGAGAACTATGCGCTGCAGCACTTCAAACAGACCGATCTGGTGCGTTTCCCCGATAACAACGCAGCGGTGTCCGCGCTGAATAACGGCACGCTGGATGCCATGTTCCTCGACTACGAAGCCGCCAAAGATTATGCCACCCGCTTTAAGCTGGTCACGGCGGCGAACATCCCTTCATTTGACGCGCCTGCGGGTGTCGCCATCGCCAAAGGCAAGCCGGAGTTCAAAGCGGCGCTGGATAAAGCCATCAAAGCGGCGATGCAGGATGGGACCTGGAAACAGCTGTACCAGAAATGGTTCCCGGGTTCGCCAATGCCGCAACAGTATCTGCCCGGCGGCCAATAACCCTGCGCATCGTTATGCGTGAGACTGCATCCGGTGACGGCGCATGTCCGTCACCCGCAACCGAGAATCGGCTATGGATCTGATCACTATTCTTTCCCGTACGTTTTTTGATATTCCATCAATGATGGACGTCCTGCCACAGCTGCTGGCAACCGGACTGGTCAACACCATCATTATCTCCGTGGCGGCCACCGTGCTGGGCACGTTATTCGGCCTGATACTGGCGCTGATGGGCATCTCGCCCTCGCGCTGGCTGCGCGTGCCCGCGCGGCTGTATACCGATCTGTTTCGCGGCTTGCCTTCCATCCTCACCATTCTGTTGATTGGTCAGGGCCTGGCGCGTTTCAGCTATCAGTTGTTTGGTCCGACGCCGTATCCGCTCGGCATTTTTGCCCTGAGCCTGATTGCCAGCGCTTACATGGGCGAGATTTTCCGCTCCGGTATTCAGAGCGTGGAACAGGGGCAGATGGAAGCCTGCCGGGCGCTGGGAATGAGCTATGGCCGGGCGATGCGCCTGGTGATCATTCCGCAGGGCATCCGCCGCGTGTTGCCCGCGATAGTTAATCAGTTCATCGCCATCATCAAAGACTCGTCGCTGGTTTATCTGCTGGGTCTGATGACCGGTCAGCGTGAGCTGTTCCGCGTCGGTCAGGATGCCGCCGTGCTGAGCGGCAACCTGTCACCCCTGATGCTGGCCGGGCTGTTCTATCTGGTGATCACCGTGCCGCTCACCCACGCCGTGAACTACATCGACGTCCGCTACCGTACCGGACGTCGCCGCGCCACCGCGCCACAAAGCGGCCTGAAGGAGCTCGATGAAGTGCAGCAAAAGCGCAACGTGGTTCCGGCGGTCTCCCTTACCAGCGAGCGAGGACACTAATATGGTCATGCCATCTGCATTTCACGGCGCCAGCCTCGAGCTGCGCAATCTGACCCTGGCATACGGCCCGATTGAGGTGCTGCGCAATGTGTCGCTGAGCATCGAACCGGGCACCACCACCTGCATCATCGGTCCCTCGGGATCGGGAAAATCCACCTTACTGCGAGGCATCAATCGCCTGCATGAGCCGAAGAACGGCGATGTCTTACTGGCCGGGCGTTCTGTCCTGAAGGACAAGCCCGATGCGCTGCGGCTGAGAATTGGCATGGTGTTTCAGCATTTCAACCTGTTTCCCGATCACAGCGCGCTGGAAAACGTGGCGCTGGCACCGTGGAAAGTGAAAGGCCGCCCGAAAGCCGAAGCGCTGGAGATTGCCCGTCAGCGGCTGGCCGAAGTGGGTCTTGCTCAGCGAGCGGATCACCGGCCGCGCGATCTCTCCGGTGGCCAGCAGCAGCGCGTGGCAATAGCGCGCGCGCTGGCGATGGAGCCGGAAGTGATGCTGTTCGATGAAGCCACCTCGGCACTCGATCCTGAGCTGGTGAAAGGCGTTCTGACGCTAATGGCTGATCTGTGCCAGCGCGGTATGACCATGGTAGTCGTGACCCATGAGATGGGCTTCGCCCGCCGCGTGGCCGACCAGGTGGTGTTTATGGATGAAGGCGAAATCGTTGAAGCCGGCACGCCGGAACAAATCTTTGACCGACCGCAATCCGCGCGTCTGCAGCGTTTTCTGTCGGAGGTACTGTAATGACACATCTTCAGGTTAGCGGCCCAATCCGCACGGCGCTGGTAGGTTTTGGCGTCGCCGGCAGCGTGTTTCATGCACCGCTGCTTGCCCATAACGCCGACTATCGTCTCGACGTTATCGTTACCGGCGATGCCCAACGCGTAGCGGCGGCGCAGCAACGTTACCCACAGGCGCGCGTGCTGCCGGACTGGCCCGCGCTGCTTAAGGCCATTGATGGCGGCGAGATCGGCATCGATCTCATCGTGCTGGCCACGCCGCCGGCGCAACACGCGGAGCAGGCTGTGCAGGCCAGCCAGCGCGCGATCCATCTGGTGGTGGATAAACCGTTCGCACCAGACGTGCAGGCGGCAGAAATGATGATCGCCGCCGCGCAGCAGGCCAATACCTTGCTCACCGTGTTTCATAACCGACGCTGGGATGGCGACTTTCTGACGTTGCAGCGCCTGGTGCACCAGGAAGCCTTCGGCACCGTAAGGAGTTTTGAGTCGCGTTTCGAGTGGTGGCGACCGCAGGGATTCGGCAACTGGCGTGACAGCGTCACGCTGGCGCAGGGCGGTGGTTTGCTGCTGGATCTCGGCAGCCATCTGATTGACCAGGCCATCCAGCTCTTTGGCCCGGTCGCCCATGCCACGGCAGAGCTGGCGCGCCATTCCGGCCCGCAATCGGACAGCGACGAGGACTGTTTTGTCTCATTGCTGCACCACAACGGCGTGCGCTCGCGGTTGTGGATGAATGGCCAGGCGGCACTGAATGCGCCGCGCTTTCACCTGCTGGGCAGCAAAGGCGCTTTCACCCACTGGGGGCTGGACAATCAGGAGCCGCAGCTGGCGGCTGGCATGTCGCCCGGCGATAGCCAGTACGGCGTCACGCCGGCAGAAAAGGTTGCCCGGGCCGGCACGGTCGGGGCAACCACAACGGTGCCGATTGAACGTGGTCACTACCCCGCTTTCTATCAGCTGTTAGCCAACGCCCTGTTACATGGCGGGCTGCCGCCGGTTGATGCGCGTGAAGCGCTCGGCGTTTTACAGCTTATTGAGCAACTCCATCGGCAGCATCGCGTACGTATTGCCTGAAGGGCGAACATTTTTTAACAGAAGGAATGAATGATGTCTGACAAAACCGTGGCAAAAACCGTCATCGTGCTGGGTGGCGGCATCCTCGGCGTCTCAACCGCCTGGCAACTGGCGCAGGCGGGCGCGCAGGTCACGCTGGTGACGGAAGCGGCACTCTGCTCCGGCGCCACCGGCCGCTCCCTCTCCTGGCTCAACTCCGCCGGCGAGCGTTCGCAGCCTTACCATGCGCTGCGCATGGCGGGCATTGACCGCTATCGCACGCTGTTTGCCCGCCATCCGCAGCTCGACTGGCTGCGCTTCGACGGCGCGATTTACTGGGCCGCAGACGATGACGCGGGCACCAAAGCGCGTCATCACTATGAAAAAGCGCAGGGCTACGACTCAAAGCTGATCAATCGCGCCACGGTCGGTGATGTCGATGCGCAGGTGAATCCGGCCAGTCTGAGTCAGGTGGCGATTGCCAACCCCGGTGAAGGCTGGGTCAGCCTGCCGCATCTGGTTGAGCATCTGGTTCAGGCATTGCGCGCGCTGGGCGGAGAGATCGTTGAGCACGCCGGTAAAGCCAGCGTGATCACCAAAGACGGCCGGGCCAGCGGCATTCGCAGCGAAAAACGCGGTGAGCTGCTGGCCGATCGGGTACTGGTGGCGTGTGGCCCGTGGACGCCGGACGTGGTGGCACCGCTCGGCGTGCACATCCCCAACGGTTCTCCGGTCTCAATGCTGGTAACCAGCCAGCCCGGCGATCACCGGCTGCAGGTGGTAATGAATACGCCGCGCGCGGCGGTCCGGCCCAATCCCGGCAACACCATCGCCGTCGATCACGACTGGTATGAAGAGCACATCGTCGCGCAGGCCGACGGGCAGTACAGCATTGATACTGCAGTCATTAACCAGCTGATGGCCGAAGCGGGTAACCTGATCGCTGACGGTGCACCGCTGAAAGCCAGCAGCTGGAAAATCGGTCTCAAGCCGATTCCTGGCGATGGCGAACCGGTGGTCGGTGAGCTGCAGCAGGTTCCCGGCTGTTTTGTTGTCTTCACCCATTCCGGCGCCACGCTGGCGTTGATCCTCGGTGAGATACTGACGCAGGAGATGCTCACCGGCGTTAAACACCCGATGCTGGCGACCTTCCGCCCGGAAAGATTCAGCTAATGTCAGGACCAGCGCCACAATGATAGTGGCGCTGGCTACGCGCCCTGTTGCCTGTCACACACCGCGACTTTGCCCAATCCCATCGCCTCATCCACGCGCCCTTTCCGCTTCCCTGCTGGTCTGATATCCGCGTATTGCCGGTTTCTTTTCCGATGACAACCGCCAGGGCCAGATAAACTAAGAGTCCGCTATTGAGGCCACAAAGCTTCAGCGGCGGAAAATGTCACATTTTTCACGCAAATCACGACAATCTGAACACAGGAAACCCCTTATGCGTATCGCCATACTCGCCCTGGAAGGCAGCGTACTGTCCGCCGTTGCCGGAATGACCGACCTTTTCTGGATAACCAACAAAGCGATTGCCTCTTCCCCCGTGCACGCCGCACGCTTTCCCGATAAAGCTTTTGAAACGCTGATTGTCAGCGCCAACGGGGATCCGGTGTGGGATACGGAAGGCCGCCTGATTCACATCGACAGCTCATTTCAGGGGGCCGGTGCGGTTGATGTGGTGATTGCGCCCGGCATGTTGCTGGGGCCCGACCTGCAACCGATCAACCTTGACAGTATCCGTCAGGCTGCTGGCTGGTTTAACAAACTCTATCAGCAGGGTTGCTGGATTGCTGCTGCTGGCACCGGTGGCGTGATCCTCGGCGAGGCGGGTTTGCTGAATGACCGTTTCTACACCACCACCTGGTGGGTCAGCCATATGCTGCAGGCGCGCTATCCGCAGGCGCGACTGGCGAAAGGCAAGACGCTGGAGGAAGACGATCGCGTCATTACCAGCGGTGGCTGTTTTTCGTGGATATCGCTGGCCCTGTATATCATTGAAAAAAGCGCCGGCAAGGCGGTGGCGGATCTCACCCGGGAGATGTCGCTGGCCGATAACCCTGTGCTGCACACCCACCTTCCAGGCTCGCCGGGAATGGGGAAAAGCAGCACGCCGTTTCTGGTGCGGGCGCAGGAGATCATCCGCCTGGAAAATCCTGCCATCAATGCCGCGCAACTGGCAGCCGCACTGAACGTTACCGGGCGTACCCTGCAGCGCAGAATGAAAGCCCTGTCGCAGGAGACGCCAAAAGAGTTTATTACCCGCATCCGCATTGAACTGGCCTGTACCATTCTGGCCAGCACCGACGTCAGCGTGCGTCAGACCGCCATGCAGTGCGGCTACAGCGAAGACACCGCCTTCCGTAAAGCCTTCCATCAGGTGATGGCGATGACGCCGGCCCAGTATCGTGAGTGGATAGCACACCGTAAGGCGCAGGTAATTAGCGCTAAATAATACGCCACGCATTTTGAAAGTTTTTTAATTACTTCAAAATTAATGATCCTGAGAAGTTAATTTATTCATATTTTTTGAAATAACCTTTTGTGATGTGATGCCGATTAACGCTGTGTTGTTGTGTTCTTCCTTTTAAACTTTTTTCCAGGTAAACAGATGATGAATATTACTCAAAGACTTACCCTGGCTTTCATTTTGCTCTCAGCTTCACTGGTGGTGACGGGTATTATTTCTGTGCGACTGCTGGGCGGTTTTCAGGACCGTTTTGAATACGTACAGGCTAACGCAATTCCTTCTATTCGCGATTTATCCGAGCTGATCGATCGCAGCAATAAACTCTCTCTGTCGCTATATAAGCATCAAAGCCAGACTGACAATGCGCGCATGCCGCCGGTCGAGAAAGAGATCGCCCAGCGCCTGGCCGATATTAAAACGCTGGCAGAATATTATTTAGCCAATGATATCTCCAGCGACGAAGACAAGCAGATCACCATTAAAGGCCTGGCGACGCTGCGGCTGGTGGAGTCGCGGTTGCCGGCGTTTCTTGCTGCTTCACATGCTCATCAGGATGACGTAACGCTCGGCATGCTGGAAGCCGAAAGCGGTATTGGCGGCGCCATCAGCCAGTTAAAAAATGATTATCGCCAGCAGATGGCGCTTAATTTGTCGCTGGGTGACGGCTTGCGCGTGGTGAACCAGGAGATCTATCACCGCACATTCTGGGGATTGAGTGCCGGGGTCACGCTGACACTGCTGTTACTGGGTACGCTCACCGCGTTAACCCTGATGCGCATTCGTCAGAGCCTGAAAGCAATTGGGCAGGTGATGGATCACGTTGGCAGCAGCCTTGACCTGAGCGTCACCGCCGATGACAGAAAAAAAGACGAAGTCGGCAACATGGCCCGCGCCTTTAACCAGCTGCTTGACCGGGTTGGCAGCGCGCTGGCGCAGGTCAGTACCGCTTCTCACGCCGTCAGTTCGGCGTCGGCACAAATCGCCGCGGGTAATGAAGATCTCTCTTCCCGAACCGAGCAGCAGGCCGCCTCGCTGGAACAGACGGCGGCCAGTATGGCGGAACTGAGCGAAACCGTGCGTCAGACGGCCGACAATACCCGCCAGGCCAATCGTCTGGCCGGTAACGCGACAGAACTTTCAGACGCCAGCGCGGTGTCGCTGGGCAATATGCTCAGCACCATGGCGGAGATCCGCTCCAGTTCGAAAAAAATCACCGAAATTGTCACGCTGATCGAAGGCATTGCCTTCCAGACCAATATTCTGGCACTGAATGCTGCCGTCGAAGCGGCGCGCGCCGGCGAACACGGCAAGGGCTTTGCGGTGGTCGCGGGTGAAGTGCGCAATCTCTCGCAGCGTTCAACCCAGGCGGCCAGGGAGATCAAACAGCTTATTGATACCTCCTACAGCCTGGTGGAATCGGGTGCGGTACAGGCCGAAGCGGTGGAAGAGAACATGACAGGACTGAAAACCGCGTTCCGTCAGGTGAATGACCTGGTAAGCGAAATCGCTGCCGCCGCCGAAGAGCAAAACACCGGCATCTCGCAGGTGCACCTGGCGATTAATCAGATGGATGATGTCACGCAGCAGAATGCGGCGCTGGTAGAGGAGGCTTCTGCCGCATCCGCGTCATTGCAGGATCAGGCGCAAACTCTGTCCGGCCTGGTGAATCAGTTTTCACTGGCCGGGTCCGCGCGACCTGCTGAGCGCCCGAAAACGGTCTCCGCGCTGAAACGTCCGGCTGCTGTGCCCGTGGCCGCCGGGCACGGCATGGACGCGGACTGGCAGAGCTTTTAACCCAATACGGCCAGCCAGGGGCTGAATAGCGCATTATTCCGGACCGCCGTGACGTTGACGGCCGGTCCGGACTGGAGCCGATCAAAGCAGCTGGCTGAGGTGCAGCTGCCCCATCAGCAGCGGGTTATCGCTGTAATCTACCGGGATGGCCACCACAGCCGGTCCTTCCACCTCCATCGCCCGCCGCAACGTGGGTTCCAGTTCAGCTGCGCTGTTCACCGAAAATCCAGCGGCACCAAACGCCTGCGCGTAAGCTTTGAAATCCACCGGCCCGAAGTTCACACCGGAGACGCGCTGGTATTTCTTCTCTTCCTGAATCGCCACCATGTTATAGCCATTGTCGACCCAGATGATGTGCAGAATATTGGCCTTTAACCTGACGGCGGTTTCCAGCTCCATGCTGGATTGCAGAAAGCCGCCGTCGCCCGACACCGAAACCACTTTACGGGACGGATCGACCAGCCAGGCGCCAATCGCCCACGGCAGCGCCACGCCCATGGTTTGCTGCCCGTTGGAAATCATGATTTGCCGGGCGCGGAAGCTGTAGAGATAACGGGCAATCCAGATATGAAAACTGCCCATGTCGACCGTCAGGCTGACGTCACTGTTAATGATGTCCTGCATCGCCCGGACGATACGCAGCGGATGCAGGGCGAACTGATCGAGGCTGGCACCCTGCATCGCCAGCAGCTGACGCTGTTGCTGGCGGTCCTGCAGAATGGTAGCGGCAGCGTCGCTGAGCTGCAGCGGTGACGTGATTTGCGCGGCGATTTTGCGCACTGTCCCGGCGATATCACCTACCAGCTCAGCGTCGGGCTGATAGTGGTTATCGGTCTCGGCGGGCAGCACGTCGATGTGCACCAGCAAGGCGTTGCTGCTGTTCCACATGGCCGGTTCATACTCGACCGGGCTGTAACCAATGGTGATAATCAAATCCGCCTGCTGGAGCAGGCGGTCACCAGCCTGATTGTTAAACAGGCCAACCCGCCCGGCAAAGCGTGAGAAGTGCTCCTGCCGCACCGCGCCCGCCGCCTGATAGGTGCTGGTCACCGGAATACGGCTTTTGCTCAGCAGTTCATGAATCGCCGCGCTGTTCTCCGGCTGGCTGGCCATCAGGCCCAGCAGAATCACCGGATTTTTCGCCCGCGCAATCTCGCGGCTGACGGCATTCACCAGCGCGTCGGGCGCAGCGCCCAGCGTGATGTGTCCTGAACGCTGTAACAGGCTGCCTGACACCGGCTGGTCAACAATGTCCTGCGGCAGACTGAGGAACGATGCGCCGCCGCGCCCGTTTTCGGCATGGCGAAACGCGTTCGATACGCACTCCGCGAGCGCCGAGGCATCAGTGACTTCTACGGCAAATTTGGTCACCGGGCGAAACATCGCCACCGTATCCATACTTTGATGCACCTGTTTGGCACTGTCGGAGCGCTTAACCGCCCCGCCGATCGCCACCACCGGATCGCCTTCGCTGGTGGCGGTGGCCATGCCGGTCACCAGGTTTGAGCAGCCGGGCCCGGAAGTCACCAGCGCTACGCCGGCGTGGCCGGTCAGACGACCCATTGCTGCGGCCATAAACGCCGCGTTAGCCTCATGACGCACCGGAATCAGCTGAATGGAAGAATCTACCAGCGAATCAAACACCTTGTCGATTTTGGCACCGGGAATGCCAAAAATATGGTTTACGCCCTGCGCTTCCAGCTGAGCGACAACCAGGTCTGCACCACTGTTCCACAGCGTCTGGGTTTTAAGCTGTTTCATGATCACCTCTGCGATTAACTTTCGACGGAACGGATCGCGGCATCCAGATCCTGAGGATTGAGATCGGCCTGTAAAAACTCGCGATCCTGTGGCAGGTCGACCACCAGCTTGCTGATGGCACCAAACGTCAGCGTGCCCTGCTCCAGCACATAATCGAGGATATGCCCGCCGCCCTGACGATCGTCGGTGATGAAGTGCTCGTGATAGCCGGCGACGTTAATCCCCTGCATATATTGCGGCGTGCGGAAACCAATCAGCTCACCGTCGCGCTGGCGAAAATCGAAGGTGGGCTGATTGCCGAGCACTTCCGGCATCGAGCGATACGGGCGGCACTGGCAGGGAACGGTGCGCGTCTGTACCGAGGCAAAGCGACCGCTCAAACGCAGCGCGCAGAAATGGTTATCGGAGGTGATGATGCGATCAATCACCTGATGGACGTCATCGCGCGTGGCGGTATGCGCAAAGCGGTGCTGATGTTCCGGTTTGAAGAAGGTCATCACGGCGAACGGGGTTTGTTGTTCAGGCCGTGCCGGGCTGGCGCTGCCATCGGCGCGCAGCTGATAAACCTGCCGGTCAAATGCCACCAGTTCTCCATCCAGCTGATTGAACGTGCCGAGGCCAAAATCGCCCTTCTGTAACAGCTGCGCGACGGTGGTTGAACCGTCATAGACGCCGTTGAGCAACGCACTCATCAGGGAGGTCTGATAGATAACCTTTTCTGGTGATTGCTGTCCCAGTTGAGTGACGGATGCCTTTAGCTGATCTTCGCATGAACAATCAGATACAAAGTTACACATTTGCTGCCTCACAATCAGATAGTTAAGCCGTGTTAATATCATGGTGGGCTACATGGCTCACATAATCCAATAGTGAAAACTGCCAACTTCGAGACGTTTTTGATATGGAACTTCGCCACCTGCGTTATTTCGTTGCCGTTGCTGAAACGCAGCACTTTACCCGCGCCGCCGAGTTGCTGGGCATGTCGCAGCCACCGCTCAGCCAGCAAATCCAGCGGCTGGAGCACGAGATCGGCACGCCGTTGCTGAAGCGCCTGACGCGCGGCGTGGAACTGACCGATGCGGGCCGCGCGTTTCTGCCCGATGCAATAGCGATTGTGCAGCTGGCCGATATGGCGCTGGAAAAGGCGCGCGGCGTGGCGCGCGGCATGAGCGGCCAGATGTCACTGGGTTTTGCCAGCTCGGTGGCGTTTGGCGCGCCGGTGTTTGATCTGATTCGCGCCTTCAAAACGCGCTACCCGGCGATGGAGCTCATCACCCGGGAAGAGAACATGGCGCTGCTGATGCAGGACTTAGGGGAAGGTTTGCTGGATGCGGCGTTCATTCGTCTGCCGTGTGAGAGCAGTAAGGCGTTTAACCTGAAAGTGATCGCTACCGAGGAGATGAAAGTGGCGCTGCCGGCCAGCCATGCGCTCAGCCAGCAGCAAAGTGTTGCGCTAACGCAGCTGGCCGAAGAATCACTGATTATTTTCCCGCGCGAGGTGGCGCCCAGCCTGTACGAATTAATCGTCAGTGCCTGTCTGCGCGCCGGCTTTGATGCAACACGCTTTCAGCAGGCTCCGCAGATTACCTCCTCGCTCGGCATGGTGGGCGCAGGCTGCGGGATTGCGCTGGTGCCGGCTTCGCTGTGCTGCGTCAACAATCCACAGCTGGTATTTCGTGACATTGAAAACAATACGCTGTTCACCGACATTGCCTTTGCCTGGCGGCGTAATCATCCAGCCAAAACGGTGTTACACCTGCTGAGTTTGCTTAACGGGGAATAATTTGATGGGGAAATCTGATGTCTGTGGTGACAGAGCGGACTGAACAATACGCTTATATAACATTAGCCGGGATAATAAATATACCGGCAGGTGCGTTTTTATCAGGATAATAATACGCAGCGATACTATTATTTTGCTCATCAATCACTAAAAATCAGCATTATTACCCGACTCACCCTGCCAGAAATTAATAACGTCTTCATTGGCAATGTCTAATACCTGCACCTTCTACTTAATTAGAGTTAGCAGTAAGGACGCGTAACCTGTTATCTATCAGACTGATAAAAATATTACGATAAATTATCAGAATCGTCGCTGCTTAAAAATTTCGTTAAAGAAAATAAAAATGACAGATGCCGGTGTTAAGCCTACCATGAGAAAGACCATTATAATATTTACGCTTATTAACCACGCCAGCGGCAGGGTGTTGCAGGCCGCATACTGTACTTTTTGCTGTTAAATTTCGCACCGGAACCAGGCCGGCGCGGAGGAAATTATGCTGATGAATTTCAACGGTGACGATGATCGCCGCGCACGGGCATTGAAGGCGCTGCGCAGTCGCGACGAAAGCCGTGACGACGTATTGCAAAACTTTGTCCGGCTGACCAGTCAGGCACTGGGTATTCCAGGTAGCTTTGTCTCCGTTCTGGATGATGAACATCAGCATATCTGCGCCGCCCACAATTTTGCGCTGGAGCACTCGTCCCGCGAGGACTCGCTGTGCCGCCACGCCGTAGACAGTGACGGCGCGGTAGTTATCTCCGACACCCTGCTGGATGCGCGTTTTGCCCGCCATCCGCTGATCATCGGTGCCCCTTTTATCCGCTTTTACGCCGGTGTGCCGCTCAGGCATCGCGATGGCTATGTGCTGGGCACGCTGTGCGTCACGGACGTCGCGCCACACGCGTTCAGCGCTGATCAGGTGAAGGTATTACAGCTGCTGGCCGATCTGGTGATGTCCTTCCTCGAAGCGTGGCACTGCGCCGGCTTCACCGATCCGGTCACGGCACTGCCTAACCGCCAGCGCCTGATTCGTGACCTGCAGCGTCTGGCCTCCATCGGGGACCGGACGCCGCAGCGGCTGATCCTGATCGACTGCATTGATATGCCGCGCGCCTATGAGCTGGCGCGCTCCATGGGCATGGGGCCGGTGGAAAGCCTGCTGAAGCACGTCACCACGTTACTGCCTTTGCGCCTGCAGCCCGGTGCGGACGACATCATTTATACCGTCGCCACCGGGCGTTTTGCGATTCTCACCATGGACAACAGCCCGCTGACCGCCGCATCGGTGGCAGAAAACCTGGCAGGGATCAGCGCGGATTTGGACGCGGGCATCTCTGTCGCCCTCACCTGCTTTACCGGCGAGGTCATTTTCATTCCAGCAGAACTTCGCGCGCAGGAAGTGCTGCGCCGGGCGGTGAGTGCGCTGCATGAGGCGATTGGCAACCGGGTGCCCGCCATGAGCTTCAGCCTGGTAGCCGATCAGCGCCGCACTCAGGACTTTCTGTTGATGAACGATCTGGCTGCGGCATTGCAACAGGATCAGGGCCTGTGGCTGGCGTTCCAGCCGAAGATCTGCCTGAACAGTGGCCGGCCCGTTGGCCTGGAGGCACTGGTGCGCTGGCGGCATCCGCAGCGCGGCGAACTCGCTCCCGATCTGTTTATCCCGCTGGCGGAACAGACCGAGCTGCACAGTGCTTTAACCAGCTGGGTGACCGACAAGGCGATTGCCAGGTTAAAACGCCTGCAGCACAGCCCCCTCCAGCTGCCGGTGACCATCAATATCAGCAGTCGCGACTTCTCTGATCCCGGCTTTGCCGATGCGCTGGAAACGAAGATGCTGCAGGCCCGCCTGCCGACCTCGCTGCTGGGCATTGAATGTCTGGAGACCGAGCAGATTATTAACAGTCCCGCCGCGCTACAGGGGCTGGAGATGCTCAAGCTGCGTGGGTTTGGCATCTCGCTGGATGACTTTGGCACCGGCTACAGCAATATCGGCTATCTGCGACGGATGCCGCTGGATGTGATCAAACTTGATCGCGCGCTGATCAGCGAAATCGCCTCAGACACCGCGTCGCGGATTATCGCGCGCAGCATCATTACCATGCTGAAACAGCTGGATTACACCGTACTGGCTGAAGGCGTAGAGAATGTCGACACCGTTGCCGCGCTGGCGGAGTACGGCTGCGATCAGGCGCAGGGTTACTTTTATGCGCGCCCGCTGCCGGAAAGCGAGCTGGATGCGTGGCTGACGCGCCAGCTCGCGGCACAAAGCTGAGTTATGGTTCAGTGTACGCCGGGGAGCGTCTGGAGCAGAGTCAGTGGCAATACGATGAGTCTGTTAGCTTAAAGCAGAATGATACTTCAAAGGTGAAACAGAAATACCTGGCTTAGTTTTAGAGAATGCGCTTCACGGCCTCGTTATAAACCTCCGCGCGTTCTCTTTTACCAACCGAAATCACGAAAACCACCACCTTCTCGTCTATCACCTGATAGACAAGGCGATAACCTGAAGACCTGAGCTTTATTTTGTAGCAGTCAGGCATACCGCGAAGCTTGTTCGCTTCAATACGGGGTGCCTCAAGTACTTCAGCCAGCTTTTTTTTTAATTGTTCACGTACCGTCGAGCCCAGCTTTCGCCATTCCTTTAGTGCCCGCTCGTCAAAATCCAGAAAATAGGCCATCAAAGGTCATCCAGCGTCACACGAACTGGCTTAGGATTGCGAAGCCGCTCTTTCACTATTTCGACCAGCTCAGCATCTTCGTCGCTCAGCAGTGTCTGTTTGAACGGTAAACGTTCATTTTCGGCGATATACTCAAGCATGAGACGAAGCGCTTCAGAGGGAGTCACCCCCATTTTTTCAAGCGCAGCGTAAGAACGTGCTTTGAGTTCATCATCAATACGCAGGTTGATGCTGCCCATGTCCTACACCTCTTGTAAATACAAATGTCATTACAAGTATTTCACTCCCTAATGCATATATCAAGTCATGCCCAGCGTTATACGCGCTCTGCGAGGTAATGAGATTCACCGCAACACGACTTTTGCCTTAAACGTAGCCCATCAGTTTCAGCATTGACTGCGCCTGGTGCATCGCTTCGGCGCGATGGGTGACGCCCAGCTTCTGGTACAGATTACGGATATGAGTTTTGATGGTGGTAGCCGCGACGTCCAGCTCGCCGGCGATCTGATCGTTGCTGTAGCCGGAATAGATCAGCCCCAGCACCTGCCATTCTCGTTGCGTCAGCGGGCTGGTGCGAATCAGCTCCGGCACATCCGGGTGGTTCAACAGCCGGCTGACGAAGCCCTCATCGAAATGGGCAAACTTATGCCGGTGATACTTATTGATCTCACTGAGAATGCGCCGGGCCCGATGCTGATCGAGTTCGCTCAGCGTATTAAGCTGAATTAACTGGCGCAGCTGCTGCGCCATCATTTCGCCCTCAATCACGAAGTGGCTGACGAAGCCGGTGCTGCGTGCCAGCTTCAGCGCTTCGATCAGCGCCTGCTGTGCCTCTGCTTTGCGCGCGGTTTGCCAGTAGATTTGATTCAGCAGCAGCAGGTTACGGTTTAAATCACTCATCAGCCGCAACGCATTCGCATTTTCATTCAGCTCATCGAGGATCACTTCGGCCTGGCTGAGATTGCCCAGCAGGATCTGCGCCCGCGCCACATTGCGCCACTGGCCCTGCAAAAAATGATTGTTGGCAAAGGCGGGTTTATCGGTATGGCGCATCCAGTGGCTGGCGCTCTGCGCATCGCCCGTCATCTGCCAGTAGATCAGCCGCACTTTGTCGGCGTTGGCAATCCAGTCGCTGTGCAGCACGCCGTTATTCATCAGGTTTTCCAGCCGGCTGAGATAGCTGCGCGCATTATCCAGATTGCCGCGTGCCAGCGAGCACTGAATCAATAGCCCAAGGCACTGGATTTGCTGCTGGGGCGGATAGCCTTTCAGGACTTTGATGCCTGCGCGCGCGGCGTGTTCGGCCTCATCCAGCCGGCCCCACGCCCACATCAGCTGCGCACGGATGCGCAGTAAAAACTCGTGCAGCGGGATGTTCGCCAGATGCTGTTCACTTACCAGCACAAACGCTTTTTCCTGAATCTCCCACGCTGATTGTAAAAAGCCCTGCGCGAACAGGATTTCGCTCTGCTGAATCAAACTCCACAGCGCGTAGTGCCAGGCTTCATCGCGGCGCGCCATCTGTTCGGTTTGCCGCATCAGCGCCAGCGAGTTGGTCAGGTCACCTTTGCAATGCATCACTTCGCCGTGCACTGAGGTGGCCACAATGCGGCTGTAGCGACGCGTTTCCGGCAGCGTTTCCAGCGCCAGCCGTGCCAGTCGCTCTGCTTCGTCGGCGTTGCCGTGATTGATGGCCACCTGTGCGCGCACCGCATTGAATTCGCCCTGCAGCGCGGCGTCAATTTCGCAGTCGCAGCCTTCCTCAAAGCGCGCCAGCAGCCGGTTAACTTCGGAAAATCGATGCTGGCTCTGCATCAGCCAGGCCTGCAGCAGTACCAGTTTCGGACTGGCCAGCAGCGTGCGCCACGGCAGCGTATTCAGCGACTGCTCCAGCAGCGCCAGTTCACTGCGGTTGAACAGCGTCCACGCGTGCTGCAGCAGCACGTCGCGCAGCATATCGGTATCGCCGGACGCCAGCGCGTGATGAATCGCCTCGCCGGGAAAACCCTGCGCCATCCAGCTTTGCGCGGCCGCGCGGTGAATGGCCGGTAGCTCGCTGGCCAGCTCCCATTCGCAGCGCTGACGCAAAAAGCTGCCGAACAGCGGGTGATAGCTGAACCACTGTCCTGAATCATCCATGCGCTGAATAAACAGCCCCTGACGTTCAATTTCTTCCAGCCGCATGCGCCCGTTGTCTTCACCGGTCACGCAGGCGACCAGCGCATCATTCATCGACTGCAATAACGCGCTCTTCAGCAAAAAATGGCGCGTGGCGGCATCGACGTTATCCAGCACTTCCTCGACCAGATAATCAGAAAGGTGGCTGGCATTAATACCGGAGAGCCGGCGAGCGGAGTCCTGCGCCGACGCCGCGCCCTGACGGGTGGAGAGTGCGATCAGCTGTAACGCGGTCGCCCAGCCTGCTACATCATCACACAGACGGTTGCTCTCATCCGGCGCGAGCGGCGCACTCAGGCGGCAGTCGAAGAACTGTTTCGCCTCCTGATGGGTGAAGGCCAGCTGCTGGCTGCCCAGCTCCAGCAGTTGTTCACGCACGCGCAGATTAGCAATACCCAACTGCGGCAGATTGCGGGACAGCACCACCAGCGTCAGGTTATCCGGCTGATGGCGCAGGAAAAAGCGCATGGCTTCATGCACGGCGGGATTAGTGATGTGATGATAATCATCGATGATCAGCCACAGCGGCTGCTGCCACGCGGCCAGCTCATTGAACAGCTGGGCGAACAACGCATTAAGGTTCACGTACTGACGCTTTTGCGCCAGCGTCTCGCTGCGGCTGCATGCGCCGCGGGTAGCCTGCTGCAGCGCGGCGATCAGGTAATCGGCGAAGCGCTCCGGCTGATTGTCGCCCTCGTCTAATGAATACCAGCCCAGCTCGCTTTTATCAGCCGCCCACTGCGATACCAGCGTGGTTTTGCCGTAGCCCGCCGGGCTGGCAATCAGCACCAGCCGGTAATTCGCCGCTGCGCTGAGCTTTTGCAGCAGACGATCGCGAGTAACCGTGCTTTCAGGACGAACGGGACGACTCAGTTTTGAGGGTATCAACATGGGCGCACGCTTCTCCGTTAACGTTCAGCGCATCATTTTTTTACGCTTCGTAATTAATAGTCATACACGTTCGGAGATTCGGTTACTGAATGCAAGCGAACTGATTAGTTACGCTTTACAAAAGCGAGTGTTATCACACTCCTGCCGCGCTTTCAGATTTACCTCAGCCTCTCCACCCTCCCTGTCCTCCCCGCGGAATTTTTTACAGGAGGAGGTAGCCGCCTGGCGGCAGCGTCACACTGCCTGTAACCCTATTTATTCGACTGGAGTTTCCCTATGGCACTGCCCACATTTGACCCTGACCGTTTTTCTGCCGCGCTGGTGCGCCAGTGGCGACGTTTTGGCCTGCCGGATGTGCAGGAAATGAGCCCCGACCAGTGGTGGCATGCGCTGAGCGGCGCGCTGGCCGAACTGCTGGCGGATATACCGGTGCAGCCGGCCGCTGGCGGACAGCGCCACGTTAATTATCTGTCAATGGAGTTTCTGCTGGGCAGGCTGACCGGCAACAATCTGCTGAATCTCGGCTGGTACGACGGCGTTAAAGCGACGCTGGCCGCAGCAGGCGTGACGCTGAGTGACGTGCTGGAGCGTGAAACCGATCCGGCACTGGGCAACGGCGGTCTGGGACGGCTGGCCGCCTGTTTTCTCGATGCGATGGCGACCACCGGCCAGCCTGCGCTCGGCTATGGCCTGAACTACCAGTACGGTCTGTTTCGCCAGCATTTTGTCGGGGGCGCGCAGCACGAACAGCCGGATGACTGGCAGCGCGATCGTTATCCCTGGTTTCGCCACAACGCGGCGCTTGACGTGCAGGTCGGACTGGGCGGCAGCGTGACCACCATTGACGGCGTGGCGCACTGGCAGCCTGCTTTTGTTGTGCAGGGTGAAGCCTGGGATCTGCCGGTGGTCGGTTTCCGCAACGGCATCACGCAGCCCTTGCGTCTGTGGCAGGCAAAGCATGCCCGACCGTTTGATCTCCAGCGTTTCAATAACGGCGATTTTCTGCGTGCAGAACAGCAAGGCATTGAGGCGGAAAAACTGACCAAAGTGCTCTACCCGAATGACAACCATCAGGCAGGCAAAAAGCTGCGTCTGATGCAGCAGTATTTCCAGTGTGCCTGTACGCTGGCGGATATTCTGCGCCGTCATCAGGCCGCGGGGCGAGCCATCGAAACGTTAGCGGATTATGAAGTGATCCAGCTGAACGATACCCATCCGACGCTGGCCATCCCGGAGCTGTTGCGCCTGCTGCTGGATGAGCACCGGCTCAGCTGGCAGGACGCATGGCGCATTACCCAGCGCACCTTCGCCTATACCAACCACACGCTGATGCCGGAAGCGCTGGAGTGCTGGAGCCTGCGCCTGGTGCGCAGCTTGCTGCCGCGCCATGTGATGATCATCAATACGCTCAATGCGCAGCTAAAACAGCAGGTTGAGGCGCGCTGGCCGGGCAATCAGGCGATCTGGTCAAAACTGGCGCTGGTGCACGATCAGCAACTGCGCATGGCAAATCTGTGCGTGGTCGGCAGCTTTGCAGTCAACGGCGTGGCGGCGCTGCACTCGCGTCTGGTGGTACAGGACCTGTTCCCCGAGTATCACGCGCTGTGGCCGGAGAAGTTTCATAATGTCACCAACGGCATCACACCGCGTCGCTGGATCAACCAGTGCAATCCGGCGCTGGCGGCGCTGATCAACAAAACGCTGCAGCGTCCGTGGCTTAACGATCTCGATGCGCTGCAGGATCTGTCGCCATTCGCCGATGATGCCGCCTTCCGCGCCGAATATCGCGCCATTAAGCAGCACAACAAGCAGGCACTGACAGAGTGGATCGCCGACCGAACCGGCATTGCGGTGCAGCCTGATGCGCTGTTTGACGTCCAGATCAAGCGGCTGCACGAATACAAACGGCAGCACCTGATGCTGCTGCACATGATTGCGCTGTGGCAAACGCTGGTCAGCGATCCGCAGGCCAATCTGGCTCCGCGCGTGATGCTGTTTGGTGCCAAAGCGGCGCCGGGTTATGCGCTGGCAAAAAACATCATCTTCGCCATCAATAAAGTGGCGGAAACCATCAACCACGATGCGCGCGTTGGCGACCGGCTGAAAATTGTTTTTATCCCTGATTACAACGTGTCGGTTGCCGAGCGCCTGATCCCGGCCGCCGATCTCTCGGAGCAGATCTCGACTGCGGGCAAAGAAGCATCCGGTACTGGCAATATGAAGCTGGCGCTGAACGGCGCACTCACCATCGGTACGCTGGATGGGGCCAACGTTGAAATCGCGCAGCAGGTGGGTGAAGAGAATATCTTCATCTTTGGCCATACCGTAGAGCAGGTCAGCGCGCTGAAACAGGCCGGTTACTCGCCATTGAACTGGCGCAGTAAGGACGCGCAGCTGGATCGCGTGCTGACCGCGCTGGAAGATGGCACCTTCAGTAACGGCGACCGCACGGCGTTTAGCGATCTGGTCAACAGCCTGGGCGCGCAAGGCGGCGATCCTTATCTGGTACTGGCAGATTTTCGCCACTATCTCAACGCGCAGCAGCAGGTTGAAGCGCTGTGGGCCGATCCTGAGGCCTGGACGCGCGCCGCAATCCTCAATACCGCGCGTTGCGGCATGTTCAGTGCCGATCGCGCCATTCGTGACTATCAGCAACGTATCTGGCAGGCCAGCCGCTAAGGAACGCCATGAAACCCAAAGATGCTCTTGATCGCCGTGCTGACGCGCTTATTGCTGCGGAATATATTGATGCGCACGGAAAACCGCGGCAGATTTCTGCTCTTACCCAACAGCGTCTCGCTGCGCTGATGCAGGCCCCTGCGAACGGCTCCGCACCGCTGCCGCCGGTGGTGATTTTTTATGTCGGACAGCCACTGAGTCTGGCACCGGTGCTCAGCGCCGACGCGGAATGGCAGCTGACGAGCGAAAGCGGCGAAAACTGGTCCGGGCGCTGCCAGCCGGGTGAAGCGTTGGTGTTGCCCGCGTTGCCCGCCGGTTATCACCAGCTGACATTGACCCAGAAGTTACAGTGTCACTGTTGCCCGATTATAGTGGCACCCCGCCGCTGCTACGAACCTGCGGAACTGCTGGCGGGCGAATCGCTGTGGGGCAGCTGTATTCAGCTGTATACGCTGCGCTCTGCGGCTAACTGGGGCATCGGGGATTTCGGCGATCTGCGGCAAATGATCGCTGAAACCGCGCGGCGCGGCGGCGCGTTTGTCGGGCTCAATCCGCTGCACGCGCTGTTTCCTGCCGCACCGGAGAGCGCCAGCCCTTACAGTCCCTCTTCCCGGCGTTGGCTCAACATCCTCTATATCGACGTGGGCGCTGTGGCAGATTTTGGCCTCAGCGACGCGGCGCAGGCCTGGTGGCAAGCTGAGGAGACGCAGCAGGCGATTCGGGCAGCGCGTGACGCCGCGTGGGTGGATTACACTGCCGTCACCCGGCTTAAGTTGCAGGGACTGCGGCTTGCCTGGCAGCAGTTTCGCCGGCGCACGGCAGATGATGGACAGGCGCAGGCGTTTGCGGAGTTTGTGCGTGCCGGGGGCGACAGCCTGCTGCATCAGGGGCTGTTTGATGCGCTGCACGCGGCGCGCAGCGCCCAGGATGGCACGGGTTATGGCTGGCAACACTGGCCGGGCGAATGGCAGCAGGCGAACAGTGCGGCAGTGCTGGCGTTCCGCATCGAGCACAGCGACGAGGTGCGTTTCTACATGTGGCTGCAGTGGCTGGCGGCAGAGCAATTCGCCGCCTGCTGGCAGCTGTGTCAGCAGCAGCAGATGGCGATCGGGCTGTATCGCGACCTGGCGGTGGGCGTGGCGGCGGATGGCGCGGAAACCTGGCGCGATCGGCAGCTTTACTGCCTGGACGCCAGCGTTGGCGCGCCGCCGGATATCCTCGGTCCGCTCGGTCAGAACTGGGGATTGCCGCCGATGGACCCGCAGGTGATGGCCGCGCGCGGCTATGAACCATGGATCGCCCTGCTGCGCGCCAGCATGCGCGACTGCGGCGCACTGCGCATTGACCATGTGATGGCGCTGCTGCGTTTATGGTGGATACCGAAGGACGAAAGCGCGGCGCACGGTGCCTATGTGCACTATCCGGTGGATGATTTGCTGGCGATTCTGGCACTGGAGAGCCAGCGCCATCGTTGCATGGTGATTGGCGAGGATCTGGGCACCGTGCCGGAAGCCATCGTTGATAAACTGCGCGACGCCGGTGTGTACTCCTACAAAGTGCTCTACTTTGAGCAGGAATCGCAGCGCCACTTCCGCGTGCCAGCGACGTGGCCGCGTCAGGCGATGGCCGTTACCACCACTCATGATATGCCGACGCTGCGCGGCTGGTGGCAAAGTGACGATTTGCGGCTGGGCAGTGCGCTGGGGCTTTACCCCGATCGGGCGATTCTCGCTGGCCTGCATCGCGATCGGCGCCTGGCTAAACAGGCGTTGCTGCGTACGCTGTTGCGCAGCGGTGATCTGCCGCCGCGCCGCCGCTTCCGGCGGGCCAGCGTCCGCATGAGTCATCAGCTTAGTCAGGCGATCCATCGCTATCTGGCCCGCAGCCAGTGTGCACTGCTCGGTTTGCAGCCGGAAGAGTGGCTGGATATGGCACTGCCGGTCAACGTGCCGGGCACCGTCGATCAGTATCCCAACTGGCGACGTAAGCTAAGCGTAACGCTGGAAGCGATGGCGGAGGATGACAGAATCGATGCGTTGCTGACGGCGGTACAATCACGTCAGCGTCAGCGTAAGTAGCACGAAACCGACCTGCTGCGTGCAGGTCGGAGTGCCATAAAAAAGGTGCGCCGAAGCGCACCAGGTGGGGCAACTCAGCACTGTCGGGGCAGTTTCACCCCTTGCCTTTAACACTGCTGATAAAGGTTTGCCGCGCCGATGTCGATCCCAGACGCTCCGCTTCATCCAGCAGCTTCAGCGCTTTATCGATATTGCCCTGTTGCACCGCTTGACGAATGCTCTGATTGAAATAGCTTTCCGTCTCATTCACCAGCGGTGCCGGTTCAGGCGCTGGCGCGCGCGCCGTCGTGGCGGCCATGGCCGGCCGGGTGCTGCCAACGGTGACAGCGGCAGGCGCGGCTGAGCCAAACAGCGGGCCGACCAGAATCGACGAGCCGGAACTGGTTGCTACTTTCAGTTTGATTTTGCCGTCGCGACTGTGACGCGCCACCGGATCGGGAATATCCGGTACCGCATGGCCGGTGCCTTTGGCATAAGCTTTGGCCGGATCCAGCAGCGTCGTGGTCTGGGTTAAATCCTGGTCGGTGGTGAACACCAGCAAATAGATCTTCTGCTGGCCCGGCACCGGCGTCAGCTTCATCACCCCTTCCAGCCGGTCGGCGCTCATCACGCCGGGCTGCTGATAGCTAAAGAAGCGGCTCGGAAACCACGCGGCCGGCTGCAGGTTTTCATCCAGTACCAGCACATTTGGCGCAAAGACCTGATTGTGTACCACCTCGCTGCTTAGCGTAACCGTCAGCTCGCCCTGATTGGCAGGCAGGCTGTAAGCCGCGATGGCCCCTGTTAAGCCACGTACATCCAGCGGCGTTGCGCTTTGTGTCAGCGTGGTGGTTTGTGCACGCGTTGCATCCACCGGCTGCCAGCTGAGCTGCTGCAGCCGGGCGGTGGGAATGGCGGGTGCCGCGGAAAGATCCTGCGGTACCAGATTGATGTCGGCCTGAACTGGCATAATGACGCCGGTCAGCAGCGCGCTGCTCAGGCAGAAGGCGATAAGATGTTTTTTCATTGTGTTATCCCAACAAGTTGTCAGGCAGCGGCGTAGGCCAGGCAATGGCCGCCGCTGTCCGAAAACGCCGTGCGTCTGCCGCACGGCGGATGTTTGCTTAACCTGCGCAGCGCCTTACCACCAGATTTCCATCTGTGCGCCGAAGGTCCACTCATCGTTGTCGCCACGGCTGTTGGTGAACAGACCGTTGCCGCTGCTGTCCGCCGCGGCCAGCGACGTGATATCGCCGGAGGCGTCTTTGCTGTAGCCCCACTTCTCATCCCATTTGGCGTAGGTGGCGAACAGGCGCAGCGCCGGACGTGACCAGATGCTGTCGCCAGCCTGCCACTGCTGCGCCAGGGTGATTTTGTACTGACCGTTGCGTTCGCTGACCTGCTGTGACTTGACGTTGTCATAGCCTACTTCCAGCAGGGTGCTCATGATCGGCGTCCATTTGTACATAGGACGTACGCCGACGGTGTACCACTCAGTTCCGCGGTTGTTATCCAGATCGACGTTCTGGTACATCGCCACGTACATCAGATCCCAGCGATCGGCCAGCGAGATCGCACCGTGATCGAGGATGCGGTACATCTTGCCGTTGTTATTGATGTTGCTGCCCTGTGGCAGGCCTTTGCCCTGCGAGGTCAGCGCATCAGTGGCGTACTGCAGCACAAACTTGTTGTAGCCTTTCAGCATGCTCTGCGTGTGTTCCGCGGTGAACATCCAGCCATCTTTCGACGCGCCGTCGTCTAAGCGATAGCCGTCACGCGCGTTGGCGCGGCCATAGTCGACACCCAGTTCCAGCACGCCATTGGGGTTAGTTTCCATGCCGGCGAGACGCACATCAAAAACGTCATTGGCGGTACTGGTGGCGTAATCACGGATCTGGTCACTGGAGAAGGTGTAAGAGCCGCCCGCTTCGGAAGAGCGCGTCGCGGCGAACGAGAGCTTACCAAACCCGAGATCGACATCTTCCAGACCGGCACCCGGACCGGAGATATCCCAGTAGTAGAAGTCGATCATGTGAACATCATGACGCTGATAAAAGCGTTTACCGGCCCAGATGGTGGAACCCGGCAGCGCATCGATCAGGTTTTTACCTTTCACGTTGGCTTCACGGAAGGCCGGTGAGGTCGCTTCCCAGTCATTCTGCTGGGAAACGGAATAGGCGACGTTGGTATCGAAATAGAAACTTTTATCGCCCTCTTTCCACACTTCCTGGCCCAGTTTCAATTCAGCATAGGTTTCACATTCGTTGCCCAGACGGTATTTGCTTTGCGCGCCGGTAGCCTGAAAGCACTGTTGCTCGCCGCCGCTGCCGGTCCAGCCGATACCCGAACGGGCGTAACCCGTAAAATCGACCGCCATGGCTTGAGCGGAGAGCGTACCCGCTGCGATGGCAATCGCGACGGGAAGTTTGCGCAGAGTTAACATTTTCTATCTCCTGAGGTCATTGCTTTTATTGTTTTGCAGGGCTAAACACCGGGTTCCTGATGCAGCCTGCGGCAGGCGCTCCCGTCCTCGCGGAACAGGTGACAACGCTCCGGCGGCAGGCCAATACCCATCAGGGCGCCCTCTTCTACCAGCACCACGTCCTCCTGGCGATACACCAGGTTCTGACGAATGGCGGGGATCTGGATATGGATTTGCGTCTCGTGGCCGAGCTGCTCAACCACCTGCACTTCGCCCTCCAGCGTGACATCGGCGATGTCGCTGGAGAGCAGATGTTCCGGACGAATACCCAGCGACATGTTGCTGCCGACCTGGACGCCGGCGCTCTCCACCGGCAGCCATACAAGCTGATCGTTGGGCAAACGCACCTGCACCTGATCGATGGCGGTGGCGGTCACTTTGACGGGCAGAAAATTCATGCGCGGCGAGCCGATAAAGCCGGCAACGAAGCGGTTAGCGGGATAGTGATAGAGTTCGAGCGGCTTACCGACCTGGGCGATGCGACCGGCGTCCAGCACCACGATCTTGTCGGCCAGCGTCATCGCTTCGATTTGATCGTGCGTAACGTAAATCATGGTGCGCTTCAGGCGTTTATGCAGGCGTGAGATTTCAATGCGCATCTGTACGCGCAGCGCGGCATCAAGATTGGACAATGGCTCGTCGAGCAGAAACACACGCGGTTCGGCCACCAGCGTGCGCCCGATGGCCACGCGCTGCCGCTGTCCGCCCGATAGCGCTTTGGGTCGCCGTTCCAGCAGGTGCGCCAGCTGTAACACCTCCGCCACCTGATTGACGCGCTGCTGGATCTCAGCACGCTTTACGCCAGCCAGCTTCAGGCCAAACGACATGTTTTCGGCCACCGAAAGGTGCGGATAAAGGGCGTAAGACTGAAACACCATGCCGATACCGCGCTCAGCGGGCGGAACATCGTTCATACGCTGACCGCCAATCAGCAGATCGCCGCGAGTGATGGTTTCCAGGCCGGCGATCATGCGTAACAGCGTTGATTTGCCGCAGCCGGATGGACCGACGAACACCACAAATTCCCCGTCGCCGATCTCCAGATTGATGTCTTTTGATACCTCGGTATCACCCCAGGCCTTGGTGACATGGTGTAACGCAACGCTCGCCATGATGCTTTCCTCTTCGCAGGCTCATGCTTGCCTGCAGCACCGCAGGCAGACTCCGGCGACCACTATGGGCAGGCGCAGACGGCGCAGCATCCTCCACCGTGTGGGTTTTTACTGGGGGATGAGGCGGGAGGAGGAGTACGCGCACGCCAGCCGCGCCGGCGCGACGTTCACGGCAATTTTGTGAGCTGTCACGCAGAGCTGACGCGTCAATAGTGTGCGCCAGCGCGTATTAAGGCGCTGTTTTGCAAGCGCGATCACGGCTTAGTGCCGTTGGGCGTAGAGCGCAGGAGGATGAGGAAATGGCATAACGCCGCACAATGATGCCACTAATGATTTCCGCTTCCGCTAACAGGATGGAGTTATGACAATGAAAACCGGCGCACGCGTTCTGGCCCTTTCCGCCCTTACGGCCGTACTGTTTTCGGCTTCGGCCGTGGCCAAAATTGAAGAAGGTAAACTGGTCATCTGGATCAATGGTGATAAGGGCTATAACGGCCTCGCCGAGGTAGGCAAAAAATTCGAGCAGGACACCGGTATCAGCGTGACGGTCGAACACCCGGACAAAATGGAAGAGAAATATCCGCAGGTTGCCGCCACGGGTGACGGTCCGGACATTATCTTCTGGGCGCACGATCGCTTTGGCGGCTATGCCCAGTCAGGGCTGCTCGCCGAAGTCACGCCGGATCAAAACTTCCAGCAAAAGCTGTTTCCGTTTACCTGGGATGCAGTGCGCTTCAACGGCAAGCTGATTGGCTATCCGGTGTCTGTGGAGTCGCTGTCGCTGATTTACAACAAAGATCTGCTTCCCACCCCACCGAAAAGCTGGGAAGAGATGGCGGCGCTGGATAAGCAGCTGCGCGCCAAAGGCAAGAGCGCCATCATGTTTAACCTGCAGGAACCCTATTTCACCTGGCCGCTGCTGGCCGCCGGTGGCGCCTATGCTTTCAAAAAGACCGATAGCGGCTATGACGTGAAAGATACCGGCGTCGACAACGCCGGCGCGAAAGCAGGCATGCAGTTCCTCGTCGATCAGGTGAAAGCCAAAATCCTTAATGCCGATACTGACTATTCGATTGCCGAAGCGGCCTTCAATAAAGGACAAACCGCGATGACCATCAACGGTCCGTGGGCGTGGAGCAATATCGACAAAAGCGGCATCAACTACGGCGTTACGCTGTTACCGACGCTGAACGGCAAGCCGACCAAAACCTTTGTCGGCGTACTGAGCGCGGGCATCAACGCGGCCAGTCCTAATAAAGAGCTGGCCAAAGAGTTTCTGGAAAATTACCTGCTAACTGACGCCGGTCTCAACGCGGTTAACAAGGACAAGCCGCTGGGCGCGGTCACCCTGAAGTCATTCCAGCAAACGCTGGAGAAAGACGCGCGCATCGCCGCCACCATGAACAATGCGCGTAATGGCGACATCATGCCTAACATCCCGCAGATGGCGGCCTTCTGGTATGCGATGCGCACCGCGACGCTGAATGCGCTGAGTGGTCGTCAAAACGTCGATGCGGCGCTGAAGGATGCGCAGGCGCGTCTCAATAAGTAAAGCTGTTACGGAGCCGACGGCTGTCGGCTCGCCACTGGCTGTTAAGGAACACCGTATCATGTCAGGAATACCGCAAAAGAGACGGCACAGCCTGGTGCTGCGCAGCCTGCTGGTCGGGATCGGCTGTCTGCTGGTCGGCTACCTTCTGGTGCTGATGTATGCTCAGGGTGAATACCTGTTTGCGCTGGTCACGCTGGTAGTCAGCGCGGCAGGCCTGTGGATTTACACCAATCGGCGCGCCTATGCCTGGCGCTATGTGTATCCGGGACTGGCAGGCATGGCGCTATTCGTCCTGTTTCCACTGGCCTGTACCGTCGCCATTGCCTTCACTAACTACAGCAGCACCAATCAGCTCAGTGAGGCGCGCGCGCAGCGGGTGCTGCTGAGTCGCCAGTATCAGGCCGGGGACGCGATGAACTTCGCGCTTTATCCGCAGGGCGAACGCTGGCAGCTGGCGCTCAGCGCGGGCGAAAACAGCTTCCTGTCTGCGCCGTTTACGCTGGGTGGTGAACAGCAGCTCAGCCTCACGCCAGCCGCGCTGCCCGCCACCGCGCGCGCCAGCTTAAAAATCATTACCCAAAACCGTCAGGCGCTGAGTCAGTTAACTGCCCGACTGCCGGACGGTCGCGAGCTGGTGATGAGTTCGCTGCGCCAGTTTTCCGGCACGCGGCCGCTGTATGTGCTGGACGCACCGGGACAGCTGAGAAATCAGCAAAACGGCGCCCGCTATCAGGCCAACCGGGACACGGGGTTCTATCAGCAGATCAACGCCGATGGCAGCTGGGCCAGCGAACAGCTCAGCCCCGGCTTTACCGTTGGCGCGGGCTGGAAAAACTTTGCCCGCGTGTTCACCGACGAAGGCATTCAGAAACCGTTCCTGGCGATATTTGGCTGGACGCTGCTGTTTTCGCTGTTGACCGTGCTGCTGACGGTCGCGGTGGGCATGGTGCTGGCGTGTCTGGGGCAGTGGGAAGCGCTGCGGGGCAAGGCCATCTATCGCGTGATGCTGATTCTTCCCTACGCGGTACCGGCATTCATTTCGATACTGATTTTCAAGGGGCTGTTTAACCAGAGTTTTGGCGAAATCAACGTCATGCTCAATGCGCTGTTGGGCTTTAAGCCAGCGTGGTTCAGCGATCCGACGCTGGCGCGCGCCATGCTGGTGATCGTCAACACCTGGCTGGGTTATCCCTACATGATGATCCTGTGCATGGGCTTGCTCAAGGCGATCCCGGACGATCTTTATGAAGCGTCCGCGATGGATGGCGCCGGGCCGCTGCAGAATTTCTTTTTGATTACGCTGCCGCTGCTGCTGAAACCGCTATTGCCGCTGATGATCGCCAGCTTTGCTTTTAACTTCAATAACTTCGTACTGGTGCAGCTGCTGACTAATGGTGGCCCCGATCGACTCGGCACCACTACGCCGGCGGGCTACACCGATCTGCTGGTCAACTACACCTGGCGCATCGCCTTTGAGGGCGGCGGCGGTCAGGACTTCGGCCTGGCGGCAGCCATCGCCACGCTGATCTTCCTTCTGGTCGGTGCGCTGGCGGTGATTAACCTGAAAGCGCTACGCATGAAGTTTGATTAAGGAGGCGTTATGGCCATGGTACAACCGAAATCGCAGAAGCTGCGTCTGCTGCTGACGCATCTGCTGCTGCTGCTGTTTATCGCGGCAATTCTGTTCCCGCTGCTGATGGTGATTGCCATCTCGCTACGCAGCGGCAATTTCGCCACCGGCAGTCTGATCCCGGAACAGATTTCATGGGAACACTGGCGGCTGGCGCTCGGGTTCAGCGTCACCCATGCCGATGGTCGCGTGACGCCGCCGCCCTTCCCGGTGCTGCTATGGCTGTGGAATTCAGTGAAGATCGCCGCCATCAGCGCGCTGGGGATTGTGGCGCTCTCGACCACCTGCGCCTACGCGTTTGCCCGCATGCGCTTCGCCGGTCGCGCCAGTTTGCTAAAGGGCATGCTAATTTTTCAGATGTTCCCGGCGGTGCTGTCGCTGGTGGCGCTTTATGCGCTGTTTGACCGGCTGGGGCAATATCTGCCGTTTCTCGGCCTCAATACCCACGGCGGCGTAATTTTCGCCTATCTGGGCGGTATCGCGCTGCACGTCTGGACCATTAAGGGCTATTTCGAAACCATCGATGGTTCGCTGGAGGAAGCGGCGGCGCTGGATGGTGCCACGCCGTGGCAGGCGTTTCGTCTGGTTTTACTGCCGCTTTCGGTGCCAATCCTCGCGGTGGTGTTTATCCTTGCGTTTATCGCTGCGGTCACCGAAGTACCGGTCGCCTCGCTGCTGCTGCGCGACGTCAACAGCTATACCCTCGCGGTCGGGATGCAGCAGTATCTTAATCCGCAGAACTATCTGTGGGGCGATTTCGCCGCGGCGGCCGTGCTGTCCGCCATTCCCATCACGCTGGTGTTTTTACTGGCACAGCGCTGGCTGGTGAGCGGACTGACGGCGGGCGGTGTAAAAGGTTAAAGATTCATCAGTACCACTGCTTCCTCAACGGCAACCACCTGTTGAGGTTTTGGCGGCCAATGGCCGCCGTTTTTATTGCAGGCATAAAAAAAGTGGAGCGCTGTGGCCCCACTCTGTTTGCTGACTGCGCTGTATTATTCCGGCAGTGCGTAAACCACCACCTGATCGCCAACCTGATCCTTCAGGATGGTGTTACCACCGGCGACAAAGGCGACATATTGGCGGCCTTTATATTCATACACCGAGGGGTTGGCAACCGCAGGCGCTTCAACCTGATCGGACCACAGCTCTTCGCCGCTATCCAGTGAATAGGCGCGTACTTTGGCATCCATTGAGGCGCCGATAAAGATCACACCGCCGGCGGTGACTGCCGGACCGCCAATGGTTGGCGAGCCCCAGCTTTCCGGCATGAAAAAGCCGTACTGCTGCGACGCGCCGACCGGACGACGCCATTTCACATCACCGGTGTGCATATCGAGCGCAACGATCTCGCCAAACGGCGGCTGCCAGCACGGCATGCCGAGCCAGTTGTTCGCCACCATCAGGCGCAGGCCGTAAGGCGCGCCTTCCTGCGGGGCGAAACCACTCTCGTTGCCCGAGCCGTTGTCGGCCTTGTCGTAATCGGCGCGGCTGTACAGCTTCACGTATTGCACGATGTGTGAGGTGTTCACAATGGCGATCTGTTTTTGCGGATCGAACGCCACGCCGCCCCATTGCACGCCGCCCGCGCTGTCCGGATAGGTCAGTGCGCCTTCGCCTTGGGTGGTTGGTGGTGTGTACATGCCGTCATAGCTCAGCTTATCCCACAGGCGTGAGCACTGACCGGCGCCAACAATATCGGCCAGCTTCCAGATCGCCGGTTTTTTGGATTGATCCAGCAGCGGTGCCGGTTTGGTCGGGAATGGCTGGGTTGGCGACAGTTTCTCGCCCTGCACTGAACCATCGCCCTGCGGCACCGGACGCTCCTCAATCGGCCAGACATCTTCACCAGTCAGGCGATTGACCACAAACAGAAAGCCCTGCTTGGTGGCCTGAATCAGCGCCGGAATCTGCTTGCCGTTCACGGTAATGTCCATCAGCGTCGGTGCTGAGTTGATGTCGTAATCCCACACATCATGATGCACCCACTGTCGCGACCACACCACTTTGCCGGTATTCACATCCAGCGCAGTCGTGGAGGTGCCGAGCGGAATTGGAGCGACGCGGTTGCCGCCCCAGTAGTTTGGCGAAGGTGATGACACCGGCAGATAAACCAGGCCATGCGCTTCGTCGGCCGACATGTGGGTCCAGACGTTAGCCGTACCGGTGCGCTGGCGAATGCTGGCCGGAATGGCGTCAAAAGTCCATTCACGTGCCCCGGTCTGCGCGTTGATTGAAAACACCGTGCCCGGCGGCGCTTCTGCGTAAGCCCAGTCTTTGCCCGCCCAGCCAACGATCAGGTGATCACCCACCACCGTCGGCGGCTGGAGCAGGGACAGCGGGAATTTAGCGTTAACCGTATTCCACTGGTTGACGTTGAGCACGCCCTTATCTGCAAAGTTTTCGCACGGCTTGCCGGAATCGGCATCCAGTGCGTACAGCTTGCCGTCAACGGTGCCCATATAAACGATTTTCTGGCAGGCCTGACCCGCCTGCGGATTTTTCGCCTGCCAGTAAGAGACGCCACGATTTTTCAGTACCGGCTGGGTCAGCGCCTGACGTGGAGATTTAGTGTCGTAGTGCCATTTCTCCTTGCCGGTGCCCGGATCCAGCGCAATCAGCCGATCAAATGGCGTGCCGATGTACAGCGTATCGTTGGCAAAAATTGGCGTGGCGGACCAGACGGTCGCCGGCGTGTCGCCCTTGCCATCCGAAACGTCACCGGTGTGAAACTCCCAGATTTTTTTCAGCTTGCTGACGTTGTCAGCGGTGATTTGTTTCAGCGGGCTGTATTTCTGCGCGTTGAGCTGGCCGTGAAAACTGTCCCACGTCGCCGTGGAGGGCACCAGCGGCGTGGCCGGCTGGCTGGCAGAGGCCACTTTCTCGCCGTCGCGCTTGCCGCTGGAGACATCATCAGTGGCGTGCGTGGTGCCGGGCGCCTGCTGATCGGCCGCATCCACGTTGAGTTTCTCCTGCGTACCCATCGACGCCTCAGCGGCTTTATCCTCGGCGCGTAGCGTGGCAGGTGCCATCAGCAGCGCCAGGGCGGTCATGCCGACTTTGAGCAGCGGAATGTATTTTTCATTATGCACGGTTAGCTCCTTGTGCAGTGGCGTGGCGAACACGATGCGCCGGATTGCGCGCCAGCATAATCAGACCAATCAGGCCGATGATCATCGCCAGCGTAATGATCCCCTGATGCAGCAGCGCGGCAGCAAAACCGATCGCGCATAGCAGCAGCAGCGTGATGACGATCAGGAAAATGCGCCCGGCACGGCCGGTGGCCGCGCGCAGCAGAAAGGTCAGCACCGCCAGGACGACGCTGGCAATGGCGACGCCCAGCGCGCCAATGGTGCCGGTAACACCGGTGAGTGGCGTGAGCCAGGCATACAACGCGACAGCAAAGCCGATGAGTGCCGCCAGCAGCAGCAGTAAACTGCCCAAACGGGAGGATTGAGATTGCAACATACCAGGAAGTCCCTTAAGGATGAAAGCACAGAAAAAAGCGTGTACTGATGAGTCAATGCGGCTGTTGTTCGCGCGGGCTAATCAAATTAACGCCAGCGCAGCGTGAAAAGCAGCGGCATATATCACTTCGCGTTGCTGAGTATAGACGATGATATTCAGGCTGCCCGCCGGAGTAGATGCAGAGCAGGAATCAGATAAAAATGGGGAATTTGTAATGGTCGGAGCGTGTATTTATAAAGGATAATTTAGCGAGGCCAGACAGGCGGCACGGCAAGGATGTTGATTACCGACGCTCAGGCCGCAGGATATTTAAACCCTGCGGACTGAGTAAGAGACAAATAAGGCGTTACGCGTTAGCCCTGCAGTTCTTTCCGCACAATTTCTGCGCCGGCACTTAATGCCTGTAGCTTACCGTAAGCCACATGACGCGACAGTGGCGTCATGCCACAGTTGGTGCTTGGATAAAGCTTATCGGCATCCACAAACTGCAGCGCTTTACGCAGCGTGGCAGCCACTTCTTCCGGCGTTTCGATGGTGTTGGTGGCGACATCAATCGCGCCAACCATCACTTTTTTACCACGAATCAGTTCAATCAGATCCATCGGCACGCGTGAGTTCTGACACTCCAGCGAAACGATATCGATACCGGAACTCTGCAGTTTAGGGAAGATCTCCTCATACTGGCGCCACTCGGTACCCAGCGTTTTCTTCCAGTCGGTGTTGGCTTTGATGCCGTAGCCGTAGCAAATATGCACCGCGGTCTCACATTTAAGCCCTTCGATGGCGCGTTCTAAGGCGGCAATGCCCCAGTCATTCACCTCGTCGAAAAAGACGTTAAAGGCGGGTTCGTCAAACTGAATAATATCAACGCCCGCGGCTTCTAATTCGCGCGCTTCCTGATTGAGAATTTTAGCGAATTCCCAGGCCAGCTTCTCACGGCTTTTATAGTGATCGTCATACAGCGTGTCGATCATGGTCATCGGGCCAGGCAGCGCCCATTTGATTGGACGCTGCGTCAGCTGACGCAGGTATTTGGCATCATCGACAAAGACCGGTTTCTGCCGGCTCACTTCGCCCACCACGCCGGGTACACTGGCATCATAACGATTACGGATGCGCACCGTTTTGCGATTTTCAAAGTCAACGCCGTTAAGGTGTTCGATAAAGGTGGTGACAAAGTGCTGGCGTGTTTGCTCGCCGTCGCTGACGATATCAATACCGGCCTGCTGCTGGTCGTCCAGACATAAACGCAGCGCATCCTGTTTGCCCTGAATCAGCTCATCGCCCTGCAATTTCCACGGGGACCATAATGTCTCTGGCTGTGCCAGCCAGGAAGGTTTTGGTAAGCTGCCAGCCGTTGACGTCGGTAATAATGTTTTCATTAATCAATAACCTTATTTATTCGTTAATCAAAGAGCGAAATGATCAGACCACTGTTTCAGAATGCTGTGGTAAGGCTTGATAAACTGCTCTTCGGTAAATTTGCCCTGCTCAATCGCCAGGCGGGTACGCTCTTCGCGATCGTAAACAATTTTGGTCAGCGAGTGATCCTGGTGATACAGGTCTGGCTGATATTCAATGCCCGCCGGTGAGTTCGCATTGTAAATCTCCGGGCGGTAAATCTTCTGGAAGGTTTCCATGGTACTGATGGTGCTGATCAGCTCCAGATTACTGTAATCACTGAGCAAATCACCGGCGAAATAGAACGCGAACGGCGCCACGCTGTTGGCCGGCATGAAATAACGCGCCCTGAGTCCCATTTTGGCGAAATAGAGATCGGTCAATGAAGATTCATTTTGCTGATACTCAATGCCCAGCACCGGATGCTGGTTACCGGTACGACGGTAAATATTTTTGCTGGAGACGCTGAGGCAAATGACCGGCGCTTTGCGGAAGTTGGCTTTATACGTCTCTGAGTTGACAAAATGGCGGAAAATATTGCCGTGCAGCACGCCGAAGTCATCCGGAATACTGAAACCGGAACGACCTTTATTATGCTCGGACAGCAGAACGCTGAAATCATAATCACGCACGTATGAAGAGAAGTTGTTGCCGGTGATGCCTTCAATGCGCTCACTGGTTTTTTTATCAACAATATTCGTCTTCAGGATCTCAATCGCCGGAAAGCTTTTGCCCTCGCCGCCTGCACCCAGATTCATCTCTACAGAGATGATATCCAGTTCAACCGCGTAGCGATCGCCTTTCGGGTTGTCCCAGTTCGCCAGCGAATTGAAACGGTTATTCATCATGATCAGCGCATTGCGCAGATTCTCTTCACGATTGCTGCCGCGCGCCAGGTTGGCAAAATTGGTGGTGATGCGCGTATCTTTGGAGGGATTGTAATTCTCATCGAAGCGCGTGCTTTTTATACTAAAGGTAAAATCATTTTTCATCGCGAGCGGGCATCCTGATTTCTGCTTGCAACCTGACGCTGTTCTCTCCTTTGCCGGAGTTCTCAAAACGTTTACAGGTTTGCAAATTCAGCAGTGGTCATATTGTCGAAAATATTTAACATGACCTTAGTTATGTCAGAGTCCCTGCGTGAGGAAAAGTGATTAAATTTCAAAGCAAGATGAGCTAACTTCATGTTGCCTGCACCAGGCTCGCGCTGAGTTAAAGTAAGCAAAGGTTGGGCAAAAAACCTGCAAAATCAGGCGCTAATCTGCGCTATCACACTCTCCATCCTTAGCCTGACAGCTGACGGCGCGTTTGTCAGTTGAAAAAACTTCACCATCGCCGTTTTCCATCCCCTTTAGCGCTGTCCATCCAGATTTTCAGCGATTAGAATAGCTGACTTCATATAATTGGCATTATATGAAGTCAGGATCCGCAGGATCATCACCTTTGGTTAACATGATGCAGTGTGTCGCGCCACGCCGTGCATAAAAAACCGGCACCGCTACGTTAAATCTGGCGGATGATGACCCTGCTACATGCACAGAATTCACGTAGCGACGTCATAAATTAATGAGTAAAACGGATACCCTGCCCGGGATTACCGCCAGCCCGGCCCTGATGCACAGTGCTGATGAGGATATTGCTGAACGCCTGAGAGAATTTGTCAGTGATAAAGAGGCGTTTTCTGATAACACGTGGCGACAGTTGCTAAGCGTTATGCGGATCGGCAGCCGCTGGGCGACGGAACATGGCCGGCAATTTTTACCGATGGATCCTGCCGATCTGCGTGATTACCTGCTGTGGCTTCAGGCATCGGGACGCGCCTCTTCTACCATCGCGACTCATGCGGCATTAATTTCCATGTTACACCGTAACGCCGGTCTGGTGCCGCCCAATGTTTCGCCGCTGGTGTTCCGGGCCATGAAAAAAATCAATCGCAGCGCGGTAATAGCCGGTGAACGTGCCGGTCAGGCCATCCCCTTTCGCATTCGCGATTTGCTTACGCTGGACCAACGCTGGGCGGGCTCTGACCGCCTGCAACAGCAGCGCGATCTGGCATTTTTGCATGTGGCTTACGCCACGCTGTTGCGCATCAGTGAACTGAGCCGCCTGCGGGTGCGTGACATTTCGCGTTCGGCCGATGACCGTATCATTCTTGATGTCGCCTGGACCAAAACCATAGTGATGACCGGAGGACTAATTAAGGCACTCGGGGATCTCTCATCACAACGTCTGACCGAATGGCTGGTGGCATCCGGGCTGATCGCAGAACCCGACGCGTTCATTTTTGGCCCGGTGCACCGCGCCAACCAGGCGCAGATTGTCTGCGATAAACCGCTCTCGACTCGCGCGCTGGAGGATATTTTCGTCCGCGCCTGGCGTGAAGCGGGACCGGGCACCGGCGTGCAACCCAATAAGAATCGCTATCGCGGTTGGTCGGGACATAGCACCCGGGTCGGTGCCGCCATCGATATGGCCAGCAATAAGTACAGCACCGCGCAGATCATGCAGGAAGGCACCTGGAAGAAGCCGGAAACGGTGATGCGCTATATTCGCCACGTTGATGCGCATGCCGGGGCGATGGTGGATTTGATGAATGGGCACCTTTAATCACGCGGCTTTGCTTCATAGCCATACCTTTTAGGGTATCAAACAGGCCAATCTTAGTATTGGAATCAACGCTCACCCTGCTTCTAAGATAAATTCAGCCCGGAAACTGGCGGATTATTAACCGATAGTCAGAGGTGAACAACGATGAATAAACCCATTGCAAAATTAAACGACACCCCGGTACGCCGCGGTGGTGATGTCCTGCTGGAAGTGTTAGAGAGCGAAGGCGTTGAGTATGTGTTCGGTAACCCAGGTACGACTGAATTACCGTTCATGGACGCCCTGCTCAGAAATCCCAACATCAACTATGTGCTTGCCTTGCAGGAAGCCAGTGCGGTTGCGATGGCCGATGGTTACGCGCAGGCCGCCGGTAAGCCCGGTTTTCTCAATCTGCACACGGCCGGTGGTCTGGGTCACGGCATGGGCAATCTGCACAATGCGGTTTGCTCGCAAACGCCATTAGTAGTGACGGCTGGCCAGCAGGATTTACGCCACAGCATCACCGATCCCCTGCTGTTGGGGGATTTAGTGAGTATGGGTAAGATTTTTTCCAAATGGTCGAAGGAAGTCACCAGCGTTGACCAGCTGCCAATCCTGGTTCGCCGTGCTTTTCATGATGCGGATGCCGCGCCCAAAGGCCCGGTTTTCCTCTCTTTGCCGATGGATGTGATGGAAGCCATGAGCGCCGTTGACATCGGCGCGCCGTCTAACGTTGATCGTAAAGCGGTCGCAGGTTCACTGCCGCTGTTAGCCAAAAAATTAGCCGCCTTTACCCCCGGCAAGGTCGCGATTATTGCCGGCGATGAGATTCATCAAAGCGGCGCGGCTGCGGAAGTTGTCGCACTGGCTGAGTTGCTGGCCGCTGACGTTTATGGCTCAACCTGGCCGAATCGGATTCCGTATCCCACCGCGCATCCTCTGTGGCGAGGCAATCTCTCTACTCAGGCGACGGACATTGCCAAAGCGCTTGATCAATACGATGCAATCTTTGCGCTCGGCGGTAAATCGCTCATCACCATCCTCTACACCGAGGGACGTGCCGTGCCGGAGCATTGTAAAGTGTTCCAGCTCTCAGCCGATGCAGGCGATTTGGGACGAACTTATCGTAGCGAGCTCTCAACTCTCGGCGATATTAAATTATCGCTGGCGGTGCTGCTACCTGAGCTGAAAGAGGCTACCGCGCATAATCGCCCGGATTATCAGCGTCGTTTCGCGGCTGCGGCAGCACAGTTCGAACAAACTAAAGAGAACTTATTACAGTCGGTACAAGAGCAGCAGTCGGCCACGAAGATCACGCCATTGATCGCCGCATTTGAGGCCGCGCGCGCTATTGGTCCGGATATAACAATTGTTGACGAGGCCATTGCGACCTCACAATCGCTGCGTAGATCGCTGTCGAGTAACAGAGCAGATCAATATGCTTTTATGCGCGGTGGCGGTCTGGGCTGGGGAATGCCCGCTGCAGTGGGATATTCCCTCGGACTGGGCAAAGCCCCTGTTGTCTGTTTTGTGGGGGATGGTGCGGCAATGTATTCGCCTCAGTCGCTGTGGACCGCCGCCCATGAGCAATTGCCGGTAACCTTTATTGTGATGAACAATACTGAATATAATGTTCTTAAGAACTTTATGCGGTCTAAAGAAGATTATACCTCGGCGCAAACCAATCGCTTTATCGCCATGGATTTGGTAGATCCTGTGATTGATTATCAGGCACTTGGCACCGCGCTGGGGCTGAAAACGCGTAAGATTGAGGTGGCTTCACAGATCGCTGCGGCTGTCGAGGAGGCTATCGCCAGCGGTAAACCCAGCCTGATCGAAATCGTGATTGCTAAGAACTGATGCGGGTATCCGATGCCGTGCTTAACTCCTCTGCGAGGGCACGGCATTGGTTAACAAAGTGTTCCAGCGCTGGATTTTTATTATTAGAAGACCACATCAGAATATTTTCTATGGTATTTGCGTCCGCAATTTTCCGATAATTAATGCCTCTTATCTGCGCCGTCGCCATACTTGCCGGAATGATGGCTACCCCTAATCCATGAGCGACGAAATTAACGATGGTTTGCTGGACTGAAACCTCAACGCCAATATGTGGACTAAAACCGGCTTTCAGACATTGATTAAAAATCCTGTCATAAAGCAGCGGCGACATAGGGCGAGGCACAATGATAAACGGGTCATTGGCCAGCGTTTCCAGGGTGAAATTTTCGACATTTGCCTGGGGATGGTCCGCAGGAAGCGCAACAATTAACGGTTCACACAATAACACCAGCGAGTTAATCGCGGAGCTGGTAACTTCCGAAAAGCTGATCGCAACGTCCAGCCGCCCATCCTCTAGCGCAGCGTTTAACCCGGTCGGGATCATTTCCTGGAATTGCAGATCAATACTGGGATAATTCATTCTGTGTTTCATGACCAGCTGTGGCACCACACAGTACGATGCGTACATGGTTGCGCCCAGCTTAATCAATCCCATTTGCCCTTCTGAAACAGCCTGCACATTACTACACGCCTGCTGCATCATTCTTAATACGGCGTAAGCATCTTTCAGGAATTGCTCGCCGGCAAAGGTAAGTTTCATGCCTTTGGCATTACGGGTAAACAGTTTCGCACCCACATCACGTTCGAGCTGGGCTATTTGTCTGCTTAGCGGTGGCTGCGAAATATTCAGTTTTTCTGCTGCCCGGCCTATATTCCCCACTTCTGCCACGGTACAAAAACTCATTAGCTGATTCAGTGTTGGCTTCATGACTACGCTTCTCACGCATAATCTGACAATAGATACGTCAGTGAATCACAATTTAGCCGATATGGCATAGCAATTCGCCATATTGATCCCTATAACGCCGCTGAGGCTGGAATGCCCGTCTGATTACGCAGCGGGTTCCTCACCATAGTGTGACTGCGCGTACCCGGTAAAGCGCCGGATCTCCGGGTTAGCCGCGCCGGTTTTCCAGCACAGGTAGAGTGCCGTCGTGACATCCTGCTGCGCCAGCGGCAGCAGTGCCACATCCTGCCGCAAAAATCTCTCCGGGGCGTGGGGGATGAAGGTCACGCCCAGTCCCAGCGCAGCGAGGTCAACGGCGGTGGCCACATCGCGTGCGCGGAGCACGCTGGCGGAAATCTGCCTGGCGGCGGCATAGAGATTAAGTACCGCGCCACCCAGTCCGATGCCTTCCGGATCTTCCTGCAAGATCAGCGGCTCCGCCGCTAAATCAGCCAGCGAGACGCAGGCCTGCTGCGCCAGCGGATGGTCGTCGGCCAGCACCGCACACAGCGAGGTTTGATGCAGAATTTGCCGGCTAATCTGGCGACGTTCCGGCAGCGGCCCGCGCAGGATGCCGATATCCAAATCGCCGCTCTCCAGCAGGCTTAGCTGTTGGTTGACGCTGTACTCCACGGGTTGCAGCGCGATCTGGGGAAAATCACGTCTGAAGGCACGGATAATTTTGACCAGCGCCGGCTCCAGCATGGACGTGCCCACATAGCCAATGCGTAACATGCCGCGTCGTCCGGCGGCCACCTGCTTAATCGTGTCCTGCAGATGCTCCACACGCTGCACCGTTTGCTGGACTTCCCCGAGCAGCAATGCGCCTTCGCGCGTCAGACTCACCTTACGCTTGTCGCGCGCAAATAACTTCACGCCCCACTGCTGCTCCAGTGCCTGAATATGCTGAGACAACGCCGGTTGCGTCAGGTTAACCGCCGCCGCCGCTCGCGCGAAATGCAGCGTATCGGCGAGTGCCAGAAAAGAACGCAGCTTACGGTAATCCATGCCACACCTGATAAGGATTCGTTATTAATGAAAGCATAATACCAATTAGACCCTGATTAGCGAGCGCATTATCTTTGCCTGCAGGACGGCGACGGCAGGAACGCGCCGGAAATATTTTGCCTTTCACAGGAGGCCTTATGCGCATCATTGTCGGCGTAACCGGCGCTACCGGTGCCCCACTCGCGCTGCGATTACTGCGGCAGCTGGCGGACATTCCGCACATCGAAACGCATCTCATTTTGTCACGCTGGGGAAAAGTGACGCTGGAACATGAAACCAACTGTTCTCTCAACGACATCAAACAGCTGGCCGATGTGTTTCATCCCGCCGGTGACCAGGCCGCGACTATCTCTTCGGGCTCATTTGTCACCGACGGGATGGTGATTATTCCCTGCAGCATGAAAACGCTGGCCGGTATCCGCAGCGGGTATGCGGAAGGGCTGATTGGCCGCGCGGCGGATGTCGTCCTGAAAGAGCAGCGCAAACTGATTCTGGTACCGCGCGAAACCCCGCTCAACACCATTCATCTGGAAAACATGCTGGCGCTGTCACGCATGGGCGTCAGCCTGATTCCCCCTGTGCCGGCCTGGTACAACCATCCGGCCACGATCGCCGATGTGGAAAATCATATCGTGGGTCGCGTGCTGGATCAGCTTGGTATCGACACTGCTGGCGCCACGCGCTGGCAGGGTTTGCATCCCGCCAGTGATGACCTGACACTCTCAAACTAAGGAACAGCCTATGTCAAACACATCTCCCTCTTCGCACAGCAGTGAGGTTTACGATCTGCGTTCTGCCATCGAACTGCTGAAGCAATTTGATGGTGAGTATATTGAGACCGATGAACCGGTGAATCCCGAAGCGGAACTGTCCGGTGTCTATCGTTACGTTGGCGCGGGCGGCACCGTGATGCGTCCCACACAGACCGGACCGGCGATGGTGTTTAATCACATCAAAGGTTACGCCAACTTTCGCGTACTGATTGGCTTGCTGGCTTCACGGCAGCGCGTGGCGCGCCTGTTAGGGGTGCCGAAAGAAAAGCTGGCGCATCTGCTGCGTTCATCGGTACATAACGCCATAGCACCGGTGGAAATAAGCCAGCAGCAGGCAGTTTGTCAGGAAGTGGTGCACCTCGCCACGGATGACGGTTTTGATATCCGCCGCCTGCTGCCCGCGCCAACCAACACGCCTGAAGATGCCGGCCCCTATTTCACCATGGGGATGTGTTATGCCGCCGATCCGGAAACCGGCGAACATGACGTCACTATTCACCGCTTGTGTGTTCAGGGCAAAGATGAGATCTCGATGTACTTTGTGCCAGGCCGCCATCTTGATCAGTTCCGCATTAAGGCTGAGCAGGCGGGCAAAGCGTTGCCGATTACCATCAGTATTGGCGTCGATCCGGCCATCGAAATTGGTGCCTGTTTCGAGCCGCCGACCACGCCGCTCGGTTTTGATGAGCTGGCGATAGCCGGGGGCTTGCGCGGTCGGGCGGTTGAGCTGGTTAAGGGTGTCGCCGTTGATGCCCGCGCCATTGCCCATGCAGAGATCGTGATTGAGGGTGAACTGGTGCCGGATTATCGCGTACAGGAAGATCAGCATACCCATAGCGGTAAAGCGATGCCGGAATTCCCGGGTTATACCGGTGAAGCGCAGGCGGCAGTGCCGGTGATTAAAGTCAAAGCCGTGACGCACCGCAAAAACCCCATCCTGCAAACCTGCATCGGACCGAGCGACGAGCACACCAATCTGGCCGGAATCCCGACCGAAGCCAGCATTCTCGATATGGTTGAGCGTGCGTTACCGGGTCTGGTGAAGAATGTACATTGCCCGTCGCCAGGCACCGGGAAATATGTTGCGGTGCTGCAAATCAATAAGCGCGGCCCGCAGGATGAGGGACGCCAGCGTCAGGCTGCCCTGCTGGCTTTCTCGGCCTTTTCAGAGCTGAAGCACGTGTTCCTGGTCGATGAGGATGTTGATGTGTTCGATTTAAATGACGTGATTTGGGCAATGACCACGCGTTATCAGGGCGACGCGGATACCATCTTTATTCCCGGCGTGCGCTGTCACCCGCTCGATCCTTCACAGGATCCGGCCTTCAGCAACTCGATTCGCGCCCATGGCATTACCTGTAAAACCATTTTTGACTGTACGGTGCCGTATGACCTGAAACACAACTTCCAGCGCTCGCAGTTTATGGAAGTCGATGTTTCACGCTTCATTCCTGGTTTTAACCGTTAATCACTCACTGCCCGCCAGGCCTGCGCCTGATTGCGTCCGCTATGCTTGGCCTGGTACAACGCCGCATCAGCATGCTCGATCAGGTTGCCGGCCTGATCGTCATGCCAGGTGGTCGCACAGCCCGCGCTGAGCGTCACCTGCGCATCGGGCAGTGCGGAGGCGGCGTGAGGCAGATGCAGGTCAGCAATCACCTGTACTGCCTGACGCGCAATATTCAGCGCCGCCTGCTGATCGGCACCGGCGAGGATGATGGCAAACTCCTCGCCGCCATAGCGCGCGACCATGTCGCTCTGCCGTAGCTTAAGGCGTTTGAGCGCGTCGGCCACCTGGCGTAAACAGTGATCGCCTGCCACGTGCCCGTAGCGATCGTTGTAGTGTTTGAAGTAGTCAATATCCATTAATATCAGTGACACCGGTGCTGATTTTTCCCGCAGATTATGCAAAGCATTCTGCAAAAAGCGGTCAAACTGTCTGCGGTTAGCCAGACCGGTCAGCCCATCGAAAAACGCCAGCTGATCAAGATGATGATTGGCATCGGCGAGGTCGTTTTTTAGTTTGAGCAGCGCTTCCTGATAATGCTGGCTATGCCGAGCCTGACGAATGACAAACAGTCCCAGCAGGATAATCGCGACCAGCAGCGCCACGTTCAGGGAAATATCCTGCAGTCTTCCTTTCACCCAGCGCAGATACAGATTGCGCTTGTCGTAACCGGCCGCGACCACCAGCGGATAGCGTTCTGAGCTGGCGAAGCCGAAGATGCGCACCTGGCCATCCAGCGCCGCGTTCCACTCGCCGCTGCCGCGATCGGCTTTCACCAGCATCTGCTGGAACAGATGGCTGGCGGAGAGACTCTTGCCGATATAGCTGTCGGGCATCGGACGGGCATAAAGCACCGTGCTGTCTGCCAGCATCAGAACCAGCACGTCGCGCGGCCCCAGTTCGTAGTAACTGTAAAAACGGCGGAAATAATCCACTTTAATGGTGGCTAACAGGATGCCTTTGAAATCACGCGCTGCATCGCTGACGCGCAGAGAAACCGGAATAACCAGATCGCCAGTGCTGCGGCTGCGGATCACCGGGCCGATGTGCAAACTGTCACGGCTGTTGTTGCGGTGATAGCGGAAATATTCACGGTCAGAGTTGTTGGTGCCCACCGGCACGCTGCGCGTGGAGGTGGCGATCCAGCGTCCCTGCTCATCATAGTAAAACAGCCCATGCAGCTGCGGCAGACGGCTTTGCAGATCGCGCATAATCTGGCTCAGGTTGGCGGCGTTGAGTTTTTCCAGCGGCTGCGCCTGCAGGTCGCGCTGCACTTCACGCAGGGCCAGTTCGGTCTGGAGCACGGTATCTTCCGCCTGACGTGACTGTGACAGGGAAAGATTGACCGCCATCTCTTCCGTCTGGCGCACCGCGCCGTGCCAGTCTTCGCGCAGCGTCCACAGGGTGAGCGCAATGATCGCGCATATCAGCAATCCGCCGGACAGCAAAATACTGCGCAGCAGCGAGGAACCTGAAATGATTGCCGCTTCATTTTTCCTTTTAAACGTCATGTTTCACCCTGTTGCCGTGTCAACGCTAAGTTAAGCACATAATCAGCGACGGGATTTTCAGGATTAAAGACGGTAATGATGTCACGCGTGGCGATGGCCGCTGGACGACGGGTGAATGCTGCATAAATCGCCAGCGATCAGTTCGCCCAACCCTGGATTGAACGCGGCGAACTCAGGCAGGTACTGGGCGAGTGGTCTGCAGTGTTTTCAGGTCTTAATCTCTATTACGTTAACAATCCCCATATGTCGGCCTCGCTGAGAGCGTTTATTGACCAGTTAAAATCCTTTGTCGCGACGAGGCGTTGAAATCAGCCAGCGCCATGCTGCTGGTCCCGCCACGAATATTAAATCACGCTAATCATTAACCCTGCTGTCGTTCCGGTTGTTACCGCCGGTATTTTCTCCCCTGTAACGCGCCTTATCCCCTGCCGCCACGCTTTTCTGAAGATCTAAATTTGCAGCAAAAATTTATTCAATCATTAAATTATATTTATTATATTAGCGAAACTTTAATGTGGACTGGTTGAGGATTACAGTGCATTTAACAAGGAAATCAGTGATTAGCAGCGCTATCTCTGATGGCGTACTGACAAAAAGAACCCACAGAATGTGCAGGATACTTAATGGTATCGATCAGCGCATTAGCATTACACCGGCAAGCGGATTGATTGACTTCCTTAAAGGGATGGAGGTGACCAACGAACAGTACCGGCGCAGTGGCATCGTTAAGGAAAAACGCTCAATTTTTCTCTATAACGAAGGGCTGCTGAATCCGGAAAGCACGCTGTTTCTCGCCCGCAAAGGCCAGGATATCCTCGGCACGCTAAGCGTCATCGCCAATCACAATAACCGTCTGCCGTGCAGCAAACTTTTTCGTGAAGAGATGGCCGCCCTGCAGCTGGAAAAGCGCAAAGTGGTAGAGCTTGGCACGCTGTCGGTACGCTATCAGGCAGACAGTGAAAACATCGTGTTTATGCTGTACCTGAAAATCATGATCTACACCATTTTCATTGAACAGGTGGATGACATCTTTATTCAGGTTAAAGAGAAGGTTGCTGCGTTTTACGAGCGCAATTTCCTGTTCAAACAGGTCGGCGGCACGAAAAAGCACCCGGATTACAGTGACCTTAACGCCGCACTGCTGCGCGTGGATGTGAAAAGTATCCGCGACAAAATTTATGAGCAGCAGTGTTATGGCCCGATGGGCTGGCTGCGCATGCTGCGTGAACTTGGTTTACTGCAGCACTACCGCACGCTGAGCCAGCAGTGCCACAGCTGCCCGCGCTTTACGCCGGATCAGCGGGACGCGGAGCTCTATCAATATCTGTGTAATCTGTGACGGCGCCAGACTCCTCTGCACCGTTTTCGATTTTCACACAGATCACTTGCCGGCATTGCTATCCACGTCGTGCTGCAGGAAGAGTTCTTTTAGCCATTCGATGAAGACCCTGACTCTGGGCGATAGCTGTCGGTTACGCGGATACAGGACAGAGACGGGAGACGGTTCAGGTGGAAAGGCTTTGAGCAATTCGACGAGGGCCCCCGTCTTCAGATCATCTTCCACGTGATAACGCGGCACCTGGATGATGCCGAGTCCCATGCGCGCCACGGATACAAAGGTATCAGCCGCATTAACGGTAATTGAAGTTTTGATCGTCGTGGTGATGCGCTTGCCGTCCACCCTGAAGGCCAGCGGCAGGATACCGCTGCTGCCCGTGGTGCGGAATCCGATCATCCTGTGGCCGGAATGCAGTTCATCCGGATCCGACGGAAGCCCGAACCGGGAGACGTAACCGGGCGAAGCGACCGTGACCTCTTCCAGCGTGGCGACGCACCGCGCGATCATATCGCTGTCCTGCGGCGTTCCGACACGCAAAACACAATCAATTCCCTCACGCACCAGATCGACCAGCCGGTCACCCTCGCTCAGATAGATTTCGATATCAGGATAAGCTTCGAGGAAACAAGGAAGGTGCGGCAGAACAAAATGTCTTGCCAGCGTGCCATGAACATCGACACGCAACAATCCCTTCGGCCGGGCGCCGGCAAACGCCCCCTCGGCATCCTCGATATCGTCCAGTATAGAAACGCAGCGCTTGTAATAGGCTTCACCGTCCAGCGTCGGGCTGACGTGACGCGTGGTGCGTTCCAGCAGCTTAATGCCCAGGCGCGATTCAAGATGCTTAATCGCGTCCGTTACGGTCGAGCGTGGCAGGCCGAGGTCTTCCGCCGCCCTCGTAAAACTGCGGCGCGCTACCACACGCGTGAAAACGCGCATCGTATCAATTCTGTCCATAGCATTGTTCGTTATTATCGGATTCTGATACCAGATAGTGACTGATTATCCGGAAAAGATACAGTGCTAGATTTCTCCTTGTTCAGGCGCGATACCGCGCGAAAATGGGAGAATATCTATGTCTGCTTCAGAGAAAGTTGCAATCGTAACCGGTGCATCCCGCGGAATTGGTGCCGCCATTGCCAGGCAGCTTGTTGCGGACGGCTTTGCCCTCGTAGTGAACTATGCCGGCAACGCAGAGGCTGCCGCCGCCGTGGTTGAGGAGATCAAAGCCGCCGGTGGCAGAGCCATCACCGCGCAGGCAGACGTTGCTGATGCCAGCCAGGTCAAACGCATGTTCGATTTAGCCGAATCTGCGTTTGGTGGTATTGATGTGCTCGTCAATAATGCCGGCGTAATGATGCTGTCTCCGCTGGCCAGCGCCGACGATCAGAGTTTTAGCAAGCAGATCGACATCAATCTTAAGGGGACGTTTAACACCCTGCGCGAAGCGGCAAACCGCCTGCGTTCTGGCGGGCGCATCATCAACTTCTCCACGTCGGTTGTCGGGCTTAAGCTTGAGAATTATGGCGTCTATGCGGCGACCAAGGCGGCCGTCGAAACACTGACAACCATCATGTCCAAAGAGATGCGCGGACGCAGCATCACCGTCAATGCCGTCGCGCCCGGTCCGACTGCGACCGACCTCTTCCTCAACGGGAAAAGCGATGAACTGATCGCGCGCATGTCCAAAATGAATCCGCTGGAACGCCTCGGCACGCCTGAGGATATCGCCAGTGTTGTTTCTTTCCTCGCCGGACCACAGGGCAGCTGGATGAACGGACAGATCCTGCGCGCCAATGGCGGAATGGTCTGAGCCGCAAACTGCAGATTGAGTCAAAGGAGTACTGTTATGTCTCAGAAGATTATCCTGGTGACCGGATCGTCAAGCGGCTTCGGTCGCCTGACCGCCGAAGCGCTGGCTCGTGCTGGCCATACCGTTTATGCATCGATGCGGGATATTGCGGGTCGTAATGCCGCAAATGTCCGCCAGTTAAGCGAACTTTCCACGCGGGAAGGAATTGACCTCCGGCCGCTGGAACTTGATGTTCAGAGCGACATATCGGTTGATGCTGCCATTGAAACGGTAATATCCGACGCCGGGAAGCTTGATGTGGTGGTACACAATGCTGGCCACATGATGTTCGGCCCGGCCGAAGCCTTCACGCCAGAGCAGTTCGCCCAGCAATATGACGTTAACGTGCTGGGAACGCAGCGCGTCAACCGGGCCATACTGCCGCATATGCGCTCCCGCCGTGAAGGCCTGCTGGTCTGGATTTCCAGTTCCAGCGTGACCGGCGGCACACCGCCCTATCTGGCCCCTTACTTTGCCGCCAAAGCGGGGATGGATACGCTTGCCGTTCAGTATGCGCGCGAGCTCAGCCGATTCGGCATTGAGACGACAATCATCGTGCCGGGAGCCTTTACCAAAAGGACGAACCATTTTGCCCATTCAGGAAGTCCTGCCGACACCGGGCGTGTCGCGGAGTATGAAGCAGGTCCTTATGCCGGTTTCGGCGATGTTGTGCAAAAGGCCTTTGCGGAGATAGTGCCGGAGGATGCCGATGCCGCGCGCGTTGCAGCACAGATTGCCGATGTAGTCGGTATGCCGTTTGGTACGCGTCCATTTCGTGTCCATAACGATCCGTCCGAAGACGGCGCAAATATTGGCTTTGCGGTCATCGACCGTTTGCGCGCCGAAATGCTACATCGGGTTGGATTGTCCGATCTTCTGACGCCAGCGAAAGCACCGTCGTGTGAAGGGTAACAGGCGTGACCGGCGGGATCGCTCGCCGGTCGCTTTACCAAACAGGAGCGCCGGAAATGCACACCGTTGTCACCCTTATCTGTGGTTTTGCGCTATAAAATATCCTTGTTTGTACACCCTACCAACAATTCAGCATCCCTTAGCCTTAGCTTGCATTCTGTTGAGCCTCAGCCCCTGGTTTGAATTAATGGCGCTAGTCAGCTTTACCGGCACGTTAGCCGAACCCGGCGCCATTACAACAATCACTAACAGTATGTTGTAATTAATGTGTGTCATTGCCGCTTACATCTGGCATTGCTGCAAATCCGGCTGCAGCTCCTATGCTGTAGGGAGTCATTAACGTGCGGATATGAGGTATGCATGAGTTTACTGTTTAGCGCGACGCAGCTTGGCGAGTTGTCGCTGGAAAATCGTATTGTGATTGCTCCGATGTGCCAATACTCAGCGGAAGAGGGTCAGGCAACGGCCTGGCACCGCATTCATCTGGGCCAGCTGGCGCTCTCTGGCGCGGGACTGCTGATTATCGAGGCGACGGCAGTGGAAGCCATTGGCCGTATCACGCCGGGCGACCTGGGGTTATGGGACGACGCGACAGAAGCCGCGCTGGCCAGCGTGCTGCAGGACGTACGGCGCTACGCTACCCTGCCGATTGGCATTCAGTTGGGTCACGCCGGGCGCAAAGCGTCCTGTGCTGCGCCATGGCAAGGCGGTGCGCAGCTCTCTGAGGAACACGGCGGCTGGCAAACCGTGGCGCCGTCTGCGCAGCCGTTTGCACAGGATGAACGTCCGCCGGCCGCACTGAGCAAACAGGATCTGGCGCAGCTCAAAAAAGCCTTTGTCGATAGCGCCCTGCGCGCGGTACGCATCGGCATTCAGCTGGTCGAACTGCATGCTGCGCACGGCTATTTGCTGCACCAGTTTCTGTCGCCGCTCAGCAACCAGCGTGACGATGAATACGGCGGCTCATTAGAGAACCGACTGCGTTTCCCGCTTGAGGTATTTAAGGCGCTGCGCGCTGCGCTGCCGGCGGAAATCCCGGTTGGCGTGCGGCTTTCCGCCACCGACTGGATCGAGGGCGGCTGGGATAATCAGCAATCGATTGTTTTCAGCCAGCAGCTCGAAGCCGCAGGCTGCGCCTACATTCACGTCTCCAGCGGGGGCCTGGCACCGCAGCAGCAAATCAGCGTGGGCCCTGGTTATCAGTTGCCGTTCGCCCGCGAGATTCGCCAGCAGGTCTCGATTCCGGTGATTGGCGTGGGGCTGATTACCGAACCGAAACAGGCCGAGCAGGCGCTGCAGGAGCAGGATGCCGATTTGATCGCGCTGGCACGCGCGGTACTGTATGACCCACGCTGGCCATGGCACGCCGCCGCCGAACTCGGCGCGCAGGCCAAAGCGCCGCCACAGTATCTACGTTCCGAACCGCACGGCCTGAAAGGCACCCTGATCAGCAACCAGTAGTTCCCCTGACCGGCAGCCGCCCGGTTGCCGGTCCTGTTCTGGGAAATTTCACAGATTTCAGCCCGTTGTGCGCCTCTGCACGCTTTTCGTCTTATGCTTTCCCGGCCAATTAACCAAAAGGAAGATGAGATGAAATTGCAGCATTATTTACTGGGCGGCGCGCTCTGTGCTTTCAGCGTGAGCGGCCTGGCCGCTGAGATGAAAAATCCCCTGAGCGTGCATGTGCTGAATCTGCAAACCGGTGTACCGACCGCAGGTATTGAGGTCGAGCTGGATAAGAAACAGGGTGAAGAGTGGGTGAAACTGGCGCAGGGCACCACCAACGAACAGGGACGTATTCCGGCGCTTTACCCGGCGGGCCAGAAGGCGCAGACCGGGATTTACCGCGTAATTTTTAAAACCGGTGACTATTACAAAAAAAACGCTCAGCCGACCTTCTTCCCGGAAATCCCGGTGATGTTCAACCTGGATAATGCCGATCAGCATTACCATATTCCACTGCTGCTCAGCCAGTACGGCTACTCCACCTATCGCGGCAACTAAGCAAAAAAGGCGCTGCGGACGGTATATTTATACCAGTACGTTTTGTTGAACCGTTGCCTCGTTAAGCGATTGAATCAGGCAGGAGAACCTCTATTTCGTTTCTCCTGCCCATTACAGGGTAAGCCTGTTTTTTTTCGACTGGTGTGATTGCTATAGCGTGCTGGCTGACGCATTAAAAACTGCCTGACTCAGCTTTCGCGCTGAGCTGGGTTCTGTGAAATCCAGCGCTCTGTTTTCGCTCTGCTTTCATCGGTTGCCGGGTTAAAGAGCATCATCGTTAAATCCGGCCTGCCTTCAACAGAAAAGGTCGAGAACTCCAGGGCAATCGTCCCCATTTGCGGATGATGCAGCACCTTAAACCCTTCGCCATGCCCGGCCACATCGTTGTTACGCCACAGGCGGGCGAAATCAGCACTTTGAGCGGATAGCTCCTCAACCAGTCGATCAATTTCCTCTGAAGCCCCCAGGCGCGCGGCATCCGCCCGAAAGGCGTTGACGATGAGACGGGCAACGCCCTCCCAGTCGTCTTGCATCCCCCGCGCTTCCTGATCGGTAAACAGCAGGCGCAGAATATTGCGCCGCGCGGGCGGAAGTTGCCCATAATCCTTCAGCACAACCGTCGCCGGGTGATTCCATGCCACCACATCCCAGGTGGCGGTTTTGATAATCGCCGGAATCGTCAGGCTTTCCAGTACGCGTTGCAGCCGTGGGGTTATGCTGTCGGACCGACTTACCCGGTTTTCTGGCGGATGCCCAAACGCGAGGATAAACAGATGATCGCGCTCGGGAGACGTAAGCCGCAGTCCGGCAGCAATGCGGTTCAGTACCTCACGCGAGGGCGCTCCCCCGCGGCCCTGCTCGAGCCAGGTGTACCAGGTCGGGCTGATATTCGCGAGCTGGGCAACCTCTTCGCGACGCAGGCCCGGTGTACGGCGGCGGCCGGGCAAAAAACCAAACGAAGCCGGGTCAATTGCCAGACGGCGTGCCCTTAAAAACTCACCCAGCGGATTTTCAGAAAGCAGCGTCATAAATCACCCTGTTAATGTTTATACCCTGATAACCTCACTACTTTAATAGTAAAAGATCCGCGCTTACGCTGTCGCACTAAATCACTCAGGAGACAGGCTATGCGTATTTTTGTAACGGGAGCGACGGGCTTTATCGGCTCACGCGTTGTATCGGACCTGCTGGCTCGCGGCCATCAGGTGACCGGTCTTGTACGTTCAGAAGAAACAGCTCAGCAGTTAAACGATAAGGGCGCCACAGCCCAGCGCGGTACGCTGGAAGATCCCCAGGCGTGGATTGCCGGCATTGACCAATGTGATGCGGTGATTCACACCGCTTTCGATCATGATTTCAGCCGTTTTGTCGAAAATTGCGAAAAAGACCGCCGCGTTATTCGCGCGATTGGCTCTGTGTTGCAGGGCAGTCAGCGTCCGCTGCTCATCACTTCTGGTACTGGAATGGGTGATGACGGCAGCGGCCAGCCCGCTCTTGAGCAGAATTTCAACCCGGCACACCCTAACCCACGCGTCGCCTCGGAGCTGGAAGGCAATAAGCTCCTTGAATCGGGGATCGATCTACGTGTGGTGCGTTTACCTCAGGTTCACAACACCGAACGTCAGGGATTAATCAGCTATTACATCGCTCTTGCCAGGGAGAAAGGCGCGGCAGCTTATATCGGCGGAGGTGAAAACGCCTGGTGCGCGGCACACGTTGATGACGTCGCCGGGCTGTACGTAAAAGTGCTTGAGCAAGGCGAACGCGGCAAACGGTATCATGCGGTAGCTGAGGAAAGCATTGCCTCACGGCTGATTGCTGAAACCGTAGCAGCAGGCCTGGGGATTCCTGCCGTTTCGCTGAAAGCCGATCAGGCCGCGGAGCATTTCGGCTGGTTCGCCGCTTTCGCCAGGCTGGATCTGCGTGCCAGCGGTGCCTGGACGCGTCAGCAGCTCAACTGGCAGCCCAACGGACCGGGTCTTATCGCTGACTTGAGCAGAGTGAATTATTCAACCCAGTCGTAGCCCCAGCGCCGGGTAGCGGCGCAATTCATTGCGCAATTTACAACGGTACGGCGAATGGATTAGCGCGATAAATCGCGCCGCTACGAATACCTCTGAACCCCATGGCTCTCGCCACTCAGACCGCAGCAAATTGCGGTAACACACCCAGCCAGCTCAGCGTCCATGCCAGCACATTCAGCGCGCCGAAAAGCAGTACCAGGCCAATCGCCAGTGGCGTACGCGGCTGATCGGTAAAGCGCTGTTGCGCACGCCGCGCCAGCAGCGCTGGAATAATCACCGCCCACAGCGTGGCAAACAGACCGGCAAAACCGATGGCGGCGACGAAGCCATGCGGCCACCACAGCGAAGCGAGCAGCGGCGGCAAAAATGTCAGGCACGCGGTTTGCAGCCGCGCGCGCGGGGAATGCCCCCAGCCGAGGCGGTCGGCGATGAAATCAAACAGGCCTGCCGTCACGCCGAGAAACGAGGCAATCACCGCAAAATGTGAGAACACCGACATCATCAGCGATAACGCGCGCACATGCAGATGATCGCGCAGCGCGGCCATCAGCGCGGCAATATCTCCACCCTGCTGCACGATGTCAGGAAACGCAGCGCGCGGCAAATTCCCCATGGTGCAGACAATCCAGAACAGATAGAGCGCCAGCGACATCAGCGTGCCCAGCACCAGCGCGCGTGTCACCGGCGACTCGCGGCGCTGATAATAACTCACCAGCCCGGTGATGTTACCGTGATAGCCAAAAGAGGCCAGACAGAACGGCAGCACGCCCAGCGCGTAAGGCCAGTAGCTGTCTCCCGGCGCGGCGGCAGCGAACAGCGAGGGCACGTCAACCTGGGTTAACAGCCCGCCGAACAGCAAAATCAATAGCAGGATTTTTGCCAGCACGCAGAACGTCATCAAACGACTGACGCCGGTGGTGCCGAGCCATACCACGGCGGCGACACACAACGTCAGCGCGATTTTGGCCCCGGCGGTTGAGAGCGGCACGCCAAGCTGATTCAGCGAGTGCTGGTAAACCGGACCGCTGGCTGAGATATAGGCGTAGGTGAGAATGCCCAGCACAAACAGGATGCTAAGGCCATTGATGCTGGCCCAGCCGCGCCCAAGCAAATCGCGCGTCAGCGTATCGTAACCCGCGCCCGGCGGATAATGCAGGCTGACACGCATAAACAGCAGCCCGGAGAGCAGCATTGCGCCCCAGCTTATGCCCAGCAGCAGCAGCGCCCAGCCAAACCACGCCCCGGCCATCACAATCGGCAACGTAAACATACCGGCGCCCACTACCGTCCCACAGATGATCATGGCGCCCCACCATACCGAGGGCTGGCGGCGCGCCATTACGCTCTCCGTCATCACACTTTTCCTTGCACAACATAAAGGCGGCGATGATACACGGGATCGGTAACAAATGTGAGGCGCGGGCGGTACTGACGGGAAGATGGCTGTTAACAGGTGACAATGTCACATAAAAGCGCACCGGTTAGGGTGCGCCAGCCGCGATGTGGCGGGATTAACAATAGAAAGCCGGACGTGGCGGCATGGTAATCGGGACAATGTCACCGTTGTTCTGTGCCGCAACACAGGCATCGGCTGCCACGGCGGCGGCATAGCCGTCCCACGCCGACGGGCCAGTCATATTGCCTGACAGCACGTTGTTAATGAAATCCTGCAGCTCAACGTCATAGGCAGCGATGAAACGTTTTTTCCAGTCGGTCAGAATGCCAGTGGAGAGCTGCGCCGCGTGGCGGGTTTGCACCGACATTGGTTCAGGCAGGCGGGCAATGCCGCTCTCGCCAACCACCTCACACTGAATGTCGTAACCATAGGCACAGTTCACGAAGATCTCGACATCAATGCGGATACCCTTCGCGGTTTCCAGCAGCACAATCTGCGGATCTTTCAGGTGCGATGACGCGTGGCGGGTCTTGCGGGGGTAAATCACCTGCGCGCTGACGTAATCATCGTTCAGCAGCCAGCGCAGCACGTCGAGTTCATGGATCAGCGTATCGGTGATCGCCATATCGGTGGTATAAGCATCGCCGACCGCCGGATTGCGGTGCGCGCAGTGCAGCATCAGCGGCTCACCCAGGGTGCCGCCGTCGATAACCGCTTTCAGCGCGCGATAACCGCTGTCGTACGGTCGCATAAAACCCACCTGCACCAGCTTTTTGCCCGCGGCAATTTCCGCTTCGACGATCTTCATACAGCCCTGCGCGGTCACCGCCAGTGGCTTCTCGCAGAATACCGCTTTGCCGGCTTTGATGGCTGCCAGCACAAACTCTTCATGCGTCGGGCCCCACGAGGTAACCAGAATGGCCTGCACCTCCGGCGCGGCGATCAGATCGTGCGCGTTGTCGTAAATCTCCGCCTGCAAGCCGAGCTCGCTAATCACCTGCTCACAGTTGTTGCGATTGATATCATTAAGCGCGACCACGCGCGCATGCTGCAGCACCTGGCTGCAGCGACGAATGTGTTCACGGCCGATAGCGCCAGTGCCGATTACACCAATATTGAGTGTCATGCGAGGTTCCTTCAGCAAAATGCCGGATTGGTTAGTGGTTGAGATAATCAATGCTGCTGCGGATTTCGCGCGCAATATCCTCAGCACTCCAGCTCTCCATCACCGAAGAAAACGGCTCGAAAGCATAAACACCGCGATAGCCCATCTCTTCCAGGCGCTGCACCTGCTCGCGGGATTTCAGCAGGTCATCCGCGCTCAGCATGATGCGCTCTTCGTCGGTGAGTTGATGAGTCGGGCGCGCATCCGTTACGCCAGAGAGATGCACCAGGCCGATGTGATTCACGTCTACGCCACCGGCGAAATCCTGTTCGGCGCCTTCGTACAGGTGATGATGGAAGGTATCCAGCACGATGTTAAACGGCACGCCGGCCTGAGCAATAAGCTGCTGCGCCAGCGCGGCGGAGCGCAGTGAGCTCTGCGGAAAACCGAGTGGTTCAACCAGCCCGGCAACACCATATTCGGCAAACAGCGGCGCCAGGGTTTGCAGTGCCTGTACGGTTTGCTCATTACTCACCGGCGTCCCATCATTGAGCGGACACAGCACCAGCGCTTTCGCCCCGGTGGCGCGCGCATCGGCTAACAGCGCGCGCGTTTTTTCCAGCACCGCATCATCTAACTGGTTGAAGGGATACACCGCGTTGATGGTTTCGATCTCAAGCTGATGCTGCGCTGCCAGGCGTCGCACTTCCTCACCGCCTGCGCCGTCGGTCACGCTGCCGCTTTTCATATCGTTGCGTATTTCAACTTTATTTAATCCCAGCTGTTCCACCAGCGCGAAGAATTCCGCCATGCTGAGATGAGGGGCAATTTTACGGTTAACACAGAATCGGTCACTGCTTATTTTGTAGGTCATGATCTTTCCTGGATAATAATCACTGGGTAAGGTTCTGTTTGCTGCAAGGTACTGACATGCCCTGATAGTAAGTTATCTTTTTTGCCCGCTCTGCGGCTTCTTTGAGTGATTTACATCAGCCTGAGCGCCCTCACATTTAGTCTTTACCGTCATACAGTTCATAGAAATAGTGTTCGACCTGTTCCAGGCTGCGCCCTTTGGTTTCCGGGATAGCACGCAGCACGAACAGGGCGCCGCCGATCCCGATCACGGCGAAGGTGAGAAACGCCCCGGCCAGGCCAAAGGCGGCCAGCAACAGCGGGAAGGCCATGGAAATGGCGAAGTTGGCAATCCACAAGGCAAAAACGGCCCCCCCCATGCAAATGCCGCGCATGCGCGCCGGAAAGATTTCCGACAGCAGCAACCAGGTGACCGGTGACAGCGCGCCCTGCTGAAAACATAAAAACATCAGCATTCCGGCCAGTACCAGGTAGGCCCGCAGCAGATTAACCGCACCACCGGCGTGATACTCTGGCATTAGCAGGCACACCGTAGCGATAAAGAACAGGCAGGCGGTACAGCCCATCTGCCCTATCAGCACCAGCGGACGACGACCAACCTTACCGATTATCACGATCCCCACCAGCGTCATGATTACCGAGATCACGCCGTTGGCGATGGTGGCGAACAACGCCGCATCGTTGCTCAGCCCGGTGGCAGTGAGCATGGTTGGCGCGTAGTACATGATGGTGTTCACACCGGTCAGCTGCTGGATGGCGGCAATGCCAATTCCCAGTAAAAACACTTTGCGCAACCATGGCGTGCGCAGATCACGCAGGCGACCTTTGCCTTGCTGGCGATGCTCTTCGATGGTCTCTTCGATCTCCTCCAGCTCCCACTCTACATCCTCCGCCGCCCGGGTTTTCTCCAGCACCCTGCGCGCGCCAGCGGTGTTGCCGCGCATGACGTGCCAGCGTGGACTTTCCGGCATAAAGATCATGCCGATCCACAGCAGCACGGCGGGTACGGTGGAGATGGCCAGCATCCAGCGCCAGGTGTGTTCGCCGCCCCAGATTTCATTGAAGGTGGCATTGGAGACATAGGCCAGTAGCTGGCCAGAGACAATCATCAGCTCCTGCAGCGTCACCAGTTGACCGCGTTTATTCGCCGGGGCAATTTCCGCGATATACACCGGCACGGTGGCAGCCGCCCCGCCAACGGCAATACCGAGAAACAGGCGTGACGCAATCATCGTCACCACATCAGGTGCGAAGGCAGAGCCGACCGCGCCGAGGGCAAAAATAAAGGCCAGCGTGATGATGATTTTGCGGCGCCCGAGGGCATCCGCGAAGTGCCCTGCCAGCAGCGCGCCAAAGGCAGCGCCGAACAACAGTGAACTGGTCACCAGCCCGGTAGTGAACGGCGTGAGATGCAAATCACTGCGCATGAACAGCAGCGCACCGGATACCACGCCGGTATCGTAACCGAACAGCAGCCCGCCGAGTGTCGCCACCAGCGCGATGATTTTTACGAAGGGTTCGGTTTTTGTTGTGCTGTTGGGGCCGGACGCGGGGTTGGTGGAGAGATAAAGTTCTTTTTCCATAATACCTCCTGGTAAAAAATGCGTTAGGAAAAGCATCAGAACAAAGCAGCGCGTCCAGGCTATCGGCATTTTTATTTCATGTTAATTTATATTTGAAACCTGCTTTTCAAATTGTGAGTTCAAGCCTTTTGACTGGTTTATTTTGATGGATTTACATCAGCCGAAATAAGGAGAATGAAGATCGGGCGAGGTGGTTATGGAAGCGCAGCAGATCGGCCCCTTGACGCCGGGAGTCGCCACGCTTTGTGATCAATCGCGCAACAACTGCACAAGCCTTCTTGTATGGTAGTCGCTCTTTAACCTCTTCAGGATTTGTCATGGCCTCTTCAACTTTTGCTCAATCTGATACCGCTGAAGCTCACCCTAAATCATTGATCCGCCGCGTCGCCAGCGCCTCGGCGATAGGCACGGCGGCAGAGTATTACGACTTTTTCGCTTACGGTACGGCAGCGGTACTGTTCTTTGGCCATCTGTTCTTTCCCAGCCACGATCCGCTGGTCAGCACACTCGCTGCCTTCGCCACTTATGCGGTTGGCTTCCTCGCACGTCCCATTGGCGGCATGGTGTTTGGGCACATCGGCGACAAAGTGGGACGCAAAAAGGCGCTGGTGGCGACCATCCTGATCGTGGGCCTTGGCACGTTCTGCATTGGCCTGTTACCAACCTACGAAAAAATTGGCGTCTGGGCCCCGGTATTACTGATTGCCATCCGCTTGCTGCAGGGGTTTGGCGTCGGCGGCGAACAGGCGGGCGCGGTATTAATGACGGCCGAATATGCGCAGCCTTCCCGGCGCGGTTTCTTTGCCAGCTGGGTGCAGATTGGTGCTCCGGTCGGGTTTCTGCTGCCGCTGGCGCTGTTCGCTGTGCTTAATGCCGCGCTGAGCGCGGAGCAGATGATGGACTGGGGCTGGCGCGTACCTTTTCTGCTCAGCGCGCTGCTGGTGATTGTCGGCCTGTTTATTCGCCTGCGCATTGATGAATCGCCGGTCTTCGCCGCCATTCGTGAAACCAAAGCGGCAGAATCCAGGCCGTTAAAAGAGGTGCTGCGTGGTAATCCGCGGCTGATGGTCAGCGGTGTGGCAGCGAAACTGATCGAAGCCTGCGCCTTCGCCCTGTTTACCGTCATCATCCTTGCCTGGGGTAAGGCTAATCAGCTTGATGCCGGCATTTTGATGAACAGCATGATCGTCGCGGTGATCCTCGAAGTACTGGCGATCCCGCTGATGGGTGCCCTTTCCGACCGCATCGGTCGCAAGCCGGTTTACCTGATCGGCACGCTGCTGATCATGCTCTCGATCGTGCCCTTTTTTCTCGCGCTGGCGCACAACAGCTACTGGCTCACCCAACTGGCGATGATCGTGGCGCTGACGCTGGGTCACAGCATGTGTTATGCCCCACAGGCGTCATGGTTCCCCGAACTGTTTCCCACGCACATTCGCTGCAGCGGTATCGCGGTGATCTGGCAGATCGGTTCGCTGATCGGCAGCGGCGTACTCGGACTGGTGGCGGTGAAGATTCTGCAGGTGACCCACGGCCACTGGTATGGTCTGGCGCTGTATGTTGCAGTGCTCGGCGTGATTTCTTTGTTCGGCCTGCTGCGTCTGCCGGAAACGGCGCCAGGCCGCCGCCAGGGTGAATATCACCCGTGGCAGCAGCATTAACGGTTAACGGCGCGGCAGCGCCACGCACAGCAGGCCGCAGACGATCAATACGACGCCAGCGAGACTGCTCCAGCGGAAGGTTTCATGCAAGGCCGGCAGAGAAATGGCGGCCAGCCACACCAGCACATAGCTCAGACTGAGCAATGGATAGAGCCGGTTGAGCGGCAACAGCCGCAGTGCCAGCAGCCAGCACAGCATTGAGCAGCCGTAGGCGGCCAGTCCGGCGATTAACGGTATCAGGCCGTGCTGCCACGGTAGCGCGGTCCATGTATCCAGCGGTGGCAGCACGAGCATCGCCGTGCGCAGCAGCAACTGCGCCAGCGACACCAGCAGCACGCTGGCCAGCGCCAGCAGCCAGCCCTTCACAGATGGCTCCCCATCAGCGCAACCCCGGCAACGATCGCCAGCGTACCCAGCCACTGCCGCCGCGTGTAGGTCTCACGCCAGATGACGCGCGCCGCCACCGCCACCAGCACAAAATTCAGGCTCAGCATCGGGTAAGCCACGCTGACCGGCACGGTGCGCAGCACCACCAGCCACAGCAGCATCGCCGTCCCCAGCAGCAGCAGGCTGAGCCCCAGCCAGCCGAACAGGCGGTGCCCGCCGCAGTGGGCCGCCTGTTTCTGGCACAGCTGGGCGGCACAACTGAGCAGGCTTACCAGCAGGATCAGCAGCAGATTCATGGTGTCGCGTTGTAGCCGTAGTAGACCAGCCGTCCCTGCTGATAGACATCGTCCGGCACCGGCAGATGCGCATCCGCTTGCTTTTCGTCAGAATTCAGCAGCAGCACCAGTGCTACCGGACCCTGTCGGCGATGCAGGCGCAGCCAGTCGGCGAAGGCTTCCCCGTCGACGTAGCGCGTTTTTGCATCGGGATAACCCAGTCCGTACTCCAGCTCACCTTTTTCATCGAAGAAAGTGATATCGCTGCGGCGCAGTTCCCATGCGACCGCTGAAGCGATGCCGGAATTGTCCACCACCAGATAGCGGCTCTGCGCCAGCTGAGGCCGCACGGCGCTGACGAAACTCTGCGGCTGTTTGCTATCACGCACCTTTTGCGGGATAGCCAACCCGACCAGCAGCGCCAATGCCAGCGGGCAAAGCGCAGCCAGTTGCCAGCGGCCTGTTTTCAGGCTTAGCCAGCCCATCACCGCCCAGCCGGCAAATGCCAGCGCAGCGCACAGTACCCGCAGCAACTCATCGCGCGCGTACACCGGATGGTGCGCCAGCCCCCAGGGTGCCAGCACCACCACGACCAGCAGCGTGGCAACCAGACCAAACAGCAGGTTGATCCAGCCATTTACCACCAACGCCTGTTTCAGGCGCGCGGTGTTACCGTGCGCATAATGCGCCATCAACAACGCCAGCGGCGCAAAGCACGGCAGGATATAGGTCGGCAGTTTGCCTTTGGCGATGCTAAAGAACAGCAGCGGCAGTACAACCCAGCTAAGCAAATAGATCGCGGCCGTGTGCGGTTGACGCTGTCGCCATGCGCCGCTCAGCGCGCCCGGCAGCAGGCCGAGCCACGGCAGACAGCCTGCCACCAACACCGGCAGGTAATACCAGAACGGGGCTTTGTGCTGCGCATCGCTCTCCGCGAAGCGCTGAATATGTTCGACCCAGAAGAAGTAGTGCCAGAAATCGCCTTCCTGATGCTGAATGGACAGCGCCCAGGGCGCGCTGATCGCGGCCGCCACCAGCACAGTAAGCGGGCCCCAGCGCAGCAGTTCGCCAAAACGTCGCTGCCAGAGCACCCAGGGCACAATCGCCAGCACCGGCACCGCCAGCGCCAGAAAACCCTTGGTCATGAACCCCATGGCACAGGCCGCGCCGAGCAGCACATACCCCGTCAGCCGCTGTGAGGTACTGTGCGCCTGCGCAGCAAACCAAAAGCTGCACATCGCCGCCACCAGCCACAGCAGCAGAATCGGATCGAGCACGGCATAGGTGCCGATGCCGTAAACCAGCAGCGAGGTAAGAAAGATCACGCTGGCGGTGAGCGCTATTTTGCGGCTGGCGAACATCCGCTTGCCCAGCCAGTAGATCAGCAGGGCACTCAGCGTGGTACAGATAATCGCACCGGCGCGCACGCCAAAATTATTATGCCCAAATAACAGCTGGCCAAAATTATTGACCCAGTAACCGGCAATTGGCTTCTCGAAGTAGCGCAAATCAAAAAAATGCGGCACCACCCAGTTACCGCTCAGCAGCATCTCGCGGCTGATTTCGGCATAGCGGGTTTCATCCGGCTGCCAGAGATCACGGAATGGCACCGGGATCAGATAATAGAGAGCAAAAAGCGCTATCAGCAGCACTATGCGGGTGCGGCTGCGCATCGGTGTTTCCATACTTGGGTCCTGTAAAATGTTAACTCTGGCAACCCAGCCAGCCTTCCCGGCCGGCAATGTGCCCGCGCACCACATGGCCCTGCGGCAGCGTACTGAGATCGTCTGGCAGCAGCTCGCTCAGCGGACAAAACCGGATGCCCTGCTGCTGCGCGCGCGTCAGCAGATCGGCAAAGGCGGGCAAACCGACGATGCCTTCGACCTCTGCGTGAATGGTATAGACCGGCGTACCACTGACGGCATGCATCTGCGCGAGAATAAAGTCGTTGAACCCCTCCGCGCTGACCTGCTGGCCCACCACTTCATCCCACGTCGGCAGGGTTACCGGAATTTGCACCGTGCCGAAGCTGCCATCGTTAAGGCGCGGAATGAACGGCCCGCTGCCGCGACAGTCGCTGTTATAGCGAAAGCCAAACGGCTGCTTGGCATCCAGTACCCGGCTGTCGGCGCGCCAGCCTGCCACCGCAGAGCAGGTGACACTGTCACCTAAAATGGCTTCCAGCGTCGCTTTACCGCGCGCAATCTGCGCATTCAGCTGCTGTGGCGACCAGACGCCAGCCCAGGTCTGCCAGGCAAAGTGATCCCACGCGTGTAACCCCACTTCATGGTGATCTGCCGTGGCGCGAATAATCGACGCCAGCCCTTTGCCTATTTCGCGGCCCGGCCAGGCGGTACCGGCCAGTAAAATATCCCAGCCGTACAGCGAGGCCGCGCGCGAACGCAGCATTTTCCACAGAAAGCGCGGCTTCATCAGGCGCCACAGGTGGCGCCCCATGTTGTCCGGCCCAACGCTGAAGAAGAAGCTGGCCTGCAGCTGATGCAGGCTGAACTGCTGCAGCAGCGCCGGTACGCCCAGTTGCGTGCCGCGCCAGGTATCGACATCAACACGCAAACCCACTCGCTTCATGGCTTTTCCTGTAGCTCAACGGTGCGCAGGAAGAAGTCCAGCGTGTTATCGATGGTGGTATCCATCGCCACGGTTGGCGTCCAGTCGAGCAGGCGGCGGGCGTTTTTAATCGACGGCTTGCGGTGCTCCACGTCCTGATAGCCTTTGCCGTAATAGCTGCTGCTCTCTACCTCACGGAAACCGGCAAACGGCGGGAAGCGATCGCGCAGCGGGTGGCGCTCAAAGCTGGCCAGCAGGTGTTCCGCCAGCTCTTTAATACTGGCTTCGTTCTCCGGGTTACCAATGTTAACGATCTGGCCATCGCAGTTGTTGTGTTTGTTCTCGATAATGCGGAACAGCGCTTCGATGCCGTCGCGAATATCGGTGAAACAGCGCTTCTGCGCGCCACCGTCGATCAGCTTGATCGGCGAGCCTTCCACCAGATTAAGGATCAACTGGGTGATGGCGCGAGAACTGCCGATACGCGCGGCGTTGAGGTTATCCAGACGCGGGCCCATCCAGTTAAACGGACGGAACAGCGTAAAGCGCAACCCCTCTTTTTCGCCATAGGCCCACAGCACCCGGTCCAGCAGCTGTTTCGACACTGAATAGATCCAGCGCTGTTTATTGATCGGCCCGACTACCAGGTTGGAGTGATCCTCGTCGAAATGCTGATCGGTACACATACCGTACACTTCGGAAGTCGACGGGAAAATGATGCGCTTTTTGTACTTCACGCAGTCACGAATAATCTTCAGGTTCTCTTCGAAATCCAGCTCGAACACGCGCAGCGGATTACGGGTATATTCGATCGGCGTGGCGATCGCCACCAGCGGCAGCACCACGTCACATTTCTTGATGTGATACTCAATCCATTCAGAGTGGATGCTGATATCCCCTTCAACGAAGTGGAAGCGCGGTTCATCCAGGAAGCGGCTGATGGCATCGGAACCGATATCCAGGCCATAAACCTCAAAGTTATCATCCTGCAGCAGGCGTTCGGTGAGATGGTTGCCGATAAAGCCGTTTACGCCGAGGATCAGCACCCGCGTGCGGCGTTTCACCGCTGCAACCGGCTGCGAATAGAGCAGCGCCCCCGGCACCATGCCCAGACTTTGCGCCAGCTGGCTGCCGTTCATGTAAACACCGTTGTCGCTCTGCCCGGTGACCACTTCGAGCGCGCCCTCGCCGCAGGCAATCAGGAACGGCTCAACCGACAGCACCGTGCCCGGTTTAACGCTGGGCGCATCCTGGTGCACCCGCCCTTTCCACACCACGAATTTCACCGTGCCGGCATACGCAAACGCACCAGGCCAGGGATCGGTGACTGCGCGCACCAGGTTATTCACTTTAGCCGCCGGCAGCTCCCAGTTGATGCGGCCATCCTCCGGCGTGCGGCGACCGACCACGGTCGCTTCCGCGTCGTTCTGCGGCGTGGCGGCAATCTCACCGCGCTTCATCGGCGGCAGCGCGCCTTCCAGCAGCTGGCCGGCGCAGGCCACCAGCTTACGGTGCAGCGTCAGCGCATTATCCTGCGGGTCAATCGCCACGCGCTGCTGCGCCACAATGTCGCCGGCATCGGCACGTTTCACCATGCGGTGCAGCGTTACGCCAGTCTCCGTCTCGCCGTTGACCAGCACCCAGTTAAGCGGCGCACGACCACGGTATTTAGGCAGCAGCGAACCGTGCAGGTTAAACGCGCCGACCCGCGCGCAGTTCAGGATCGTGTCGCTCAGCAGTGCGCGATAATAAAACGAGAAGATAAAATCCGGCTGCATGGTGCGGATGCGATCCACCCACAGCGGATGGTTAGCATCTTCCGGCGCATAAACCGGAATGCCCTGCTCAGCCGCGAGGCGTGCTACCGAAGGAAACGCATGGCTCTCCGGCGAGGTATCCGCATGGGTGAAGATGGCACTGATTTCATAGCCTGCGTTCAGCAGCGCAGTGATGCCTGCACAGCCCATTTCGGCATAGGCGAAGACGATAGTTTTCATTGCTTAATTTCCTGTACAGACGGGGCATCTTGTTGCGGATGGATAACACGTTGAATGAAGTAGCGCGGACGGGCGCGTACGTCGTTATAAATACGACCGATGTATTCGCCCAGCAGGCCCATGCCGACAAACTGCGCGCCGACAAAAATAAACAGCACGGCAAACAGCATGAACACACCGTCACCGGCCCAGCTGGCACCGAGGAACAGGCGCAGCACAATCAGGATCAGAGAAAAGGCGAAACCGGCCAGTGCGATTAAGCTGCCGACAATACTCAGCAGACGCAGCGGCGTGGTGGTCAGGCAGGTTACCAGGTCATACATCAGGTTGATCAGCTTCATGAAGCTGTATTTGGAGTCGCCGAATTCACGCTCGGCATGCGTAACCGGCAGTTCAATGGTGCGGCGCGCGAAGGTGTTTGCCAGAATCGGGATAAAGGTGCTGCGTTCATGGCAGTTGAGCATCGCATCGACAATGTGACGGCGATAGGCGCGCAGCATGCAGCCATAATCGCCCATCGCTTTGCCGGTCACGCGCTGAATCAGGTGGTTGATGGTGCGTGAAGCGCGGCGACGGAACCAGCTGTCCTGACGGTTCTGACGCACGGTGCCGACCACGTCGTAGCCCTGCTGCGCAGCTTTGACCAGATTGGGGATCTCTTCCGGCGGGTTTTGCAGATCGGCATCCAGCGTAATGATCACATCACCGGAAACATGGCTGAAACCGGCCATAATCGCCGAGTGTTGCCCGTAGTTGCGATTCAGCAGCACGCCGACCACGTGACTGCCCGGCATATCCGCCGCATCGGCGATCATCTGCGCGGAGCGATCGGCGCTGCCGTCATCCACCAGTAAGATTTCATAGTCAAGACCGAGCGTGCGGCAGGCAGCGTCGGTACGGCGCACCAGCTCCGGCAGGCTCTGTTCTTCGTTGTACACCGGGATCACCACGGAGACTTTGCGAATTGGTTTTTCTTCCAGCATCTCAGGCTCCCGCAAGGTGGCGTAAGGCAGCAATCACACGCGTTACATCGTCATCGAGCATGTCGGGGAACAGGGGCAGCGAGCAGATACGTTCACTATTCCATTCGGTGGCCGGCAGCGAGAGCTGCGGATAGCGTTCACGGTAATATTTGTGCGTGTGCGCGGCGCGGAAATGCAGACCGGTGCCGATGTCATGGATTTTCAACTGTTCCATCAGCGCATCGCGACTGATACCGCAGCGCGCTTCGTCCACGCGAATGATAAACAGATGCCACGCATGCTGATGCGGCCACGCCGGCTGCACCAGCGGCAGCAACGGCGTATCTGCCAGCTCGTGCAAATAGCGCGCGGCGATGGCCTCGCGACGTGCATTGATGGCCGGCAACTTTTGCAGCTGCACCAGCGCAATCGCGGCGTTGATGTCTGGCAGGTTGTATTTAAAACCGGGCATGATCACTTCGGCCTGCGGTTTGCGGCCATGGGTATGGCGATCGTAGGCATCGACGCCGAGGCCGTGGAATTTCAGGCTGCGCAGGCGGTCAGCCAGCTGCGCATCATCGGTCACCACGATGCCGCCTTCGGCGCAGGTGATGTTTTTGATGGCGTGCAGCGAAAAGATTGCGGTGCCCTGCTGCCCGACGTGCCGGCCTTTGTAGTAACAACCTACCGCGTGGGCCGCATCTTCAATCAGCGGGATATTGTGGCGCGCGCTGACGGCGCGAATGGCGTCGATATCCGCCGGCGCACCGGCATAGTGAACCGGCACGATGGCGCGGGTGCGCGGCGTAATAGCCGCTTCGATCTGTTCTGCGCTCACCATCAGGTTATCGCGATCCACATCGATCATCACCGGCGTGGCGCCCAGCAGCGTAATGATATTGAGCGTGGAAACCCAGGTCAGCGACGGGGTGATCACCTCGTCGCCGGGCTGGATACCCAGCGCCATCAACGTGACGTGCATGCCTGCTGTGGCAGAGCTGACGGCAATGGCGTGCTGGTTGCCGGTGAGTTGGCAAAACGCCTGCTCCAGCGCAGCATTCTGCGGTCCGGTGGTAATCCAGCCCGATGCAAATACCGCCTGCACCGCGGCCAGTTCTTCCTCACCCAATGCCGGGCGCGAAAACGGAAGGAAACTCATAAGATAACCTTACTGTTGTGCCTGAAAACATGCTGAAAAATAAAACAAGCGTTATTGCCTCGCATGACAACCTGATGAAACACGCTGTAACCTTTTGTTTAAACGTTACTTAAACGAGTGCGCTTGATGTGCTGCTGTCATCTGCGAGCAACAAAACTTAAGCAGGTCTGTTTTATCGCTATAAGAAACCAAAATACGGGGGAAAACTTAACTGAACATTAAATGGCAAAGCGGCACGCTGACTTTTTTACGTGATGTTGAAGATTGGTAGAAGATTGCGCGCCGGGACCGGAAATCAGCATCGGGTCAGACATCATGGGTCTGCATGACGACACACGGCAATTAAAGTTGCTATTTTTCAATGCATTAACCAAGAGACTATACTGTTCTTAAGGTTATCCTAAGGTTGGCTGCTTATTCTTCCCTGGGATAGTGACGCCAGAGGCTGGACAGGAGAATGATGATGAGAACCGCGACTGACAGACTTTCACAGGCAGCACTGCGCCGGCATCACATTGGCGTGAAAACAAAAGGATTGCGTTTCCGCGGTGAGCTGTATGTGTTTCGCTATAACGCCGGGCATTACGACGTGTTTCGCAACAGCGAATGGGTGATGTCGCTCGCCACCAGCAATGTGCTGGAAGCCATGCAGCAGTTTAAACAGAGCCAGTAAATTCGCTGGCGCATAGATAAGGTTATTATCTGTCTCCGCTGGCGTATTGATTAGATTGTTGCCCGCCTCAGCTGGTCCATCGAATGGATTTTTGCCTGTCTTCGCATCGATTTGGTCATTGCCAGCCCGTGAAATTCACGCATCCCCGCTTATATCTCCGCTGTTCTCTGGAACCCGCTCGTAAATCCTGCTGCAAATCGCTGCAACGCCGCTTTGCTGCTCGCCACGCCGTCTCCGCCGGCGTATTGTGCCTCTCGCACACCGGCCAGGGTTGGCGACAGATCGCGGTGCGCATAAATGCGCACCCTGTGAAACCTGTAGGGTCGCCATTTATGGCGACCTTTCGTCAAACCGCACAGAACTGGTAGCGGCGCGATTTATCGCGCAAACGGGTTACGCGGCACCTTTATGCCAACCTGTCGTGCAACCTGGCAAAAAATCGCCCCGTTTATACCGGTACGCACAAATGCGCCCCCACGGTAACCGCGCCATGATCTGCACGATCGTCATTGATGGCGACAGAAAAACCCAACGCTGCATGGACAGCAGGAGAAAACCTCATGGAAATCGCTTACTGGCTGATCGGTACACTGCTGGCGCTGTGCGTCGGCAGCTTTCTCAACGTAGTCATTTATCGCCTGCCACAGCAGGTAATGAACCCGCAACCCGGCCTTACCCTGCTGCTGCCGCGCTCGCACTGTCCACACTGCCAGACCACGCTGCGCGCGATCGATATGCTGCCGCTGCTCAGCTGGCTGCTATTGCGCGGACGCTGTCGCTACTGCCACCACCCGGTGAGCCTGCGCTACCCGCTGACGGAACTGCTCACCGCCGCGATCAGCCTGGCGCTGGCCTGGCTGCTGCCGCCCGATAGCCGCCTGCCTGCCGCCCTGCTGCTCGCCTGGATTCTGCTGGCGCTGACCCTCATCGACATTGAGCATCTGCTGTTGCCGGACGCTCTCACCCTTTCACTGCTGTGGCTTGGCCTGCTGTTCAAAGCGCTGCACTGGCTGCCCGGAACGCTGCATGACGCGGTGTTCGGCGCGATAGCCGGCTACAGCGCACTGCGGCTAATGGGTGGACTCTACCAGCTGATAAAAAAGCGCCCCGGTCTCGGTGGCGGAGACGCCAAACTGCTGGCTGCGCTGGGTGCCTGGCTTGGCTGGGCGCTTTTACCCTTTGTGCTGTTACTGGCTTGCACAGGCGCAATTTTATTTGTTCTGCTGGCCCGATTAGGCTGGCAACGCGAGCTGCATCACGTGCTGCCCTTTGGTCCTTGGCTGGCACTGGCGGGCATAAGTCTTTTTATTCACACGATTATTTAATCGCCTGTTCATATCGCGGCGCTAAAATAAGTGGCCAGTTTCTGTCCAACGTCCTGATTCCTATATGAAAAGAATAAACAATTCTAAACAAAATTAATCATTGTGATGTGCGTCAAAAGGCTCTATATTGGCCGCGTTTTTTGAGCCACTGATACTTTTTTGTTCAACTAGTCAATCGGCCAGCCTGTTCGAGCCCCGGTTGAAGGAGAGATATGATGACGGATAAAGTCCGTATTGATACTTTTGGTGCCAACTCATTCAACGGAAACAACGACGCATTCTTAGCCCGTCAGGCTGAGTTTGAATCAAACGTCAGGAGTTACCCGCGCAAGTTGCCTTTAGCGATTGCCAAAGCCAATGGCGTGTGGATTACGGATGTTGAAAACAAACAATATCTTGACTGTCTGGCTGGCGCAGGGACGCTGGCACTTGGTCATAACCATCCTGATGTTCTGCAGAGCATCCAAAATGTCATTACCAGCGGCTTGCCGTTACATACTCTTGATCTGACGACGCCTCTGAAAGATCAGTTCTCCGAATCTCTGCTCTCGCTGCTGCCAGGTCAGGGTAAAGAGTACTGCCTGCAGTTCACCGGTCCATCCGGTGCTGATGCCGTTGAAGCGGCGCTGAAGCTGGCGAAAAAAGTCACCGGCCGCAGCGGCGTAATCAGCTTCTCTGGCGGTTACCACGGGATGACGCACGGCGCGCTGTCCGTGACCGGCAACCTGTCGCCGAAAGAAGCGGTTGACGGCATGATGCCAGAAGTGCAGTTCATGCCTTACCCGCACCTGTACCGTTGCCCGCTGGGCCTCGGCGGCGAAGCTGGCGTGAAGGCCCTGACCTACTACTCTGAAAACCTGATCAACGACGTTGAAAGCGGCGTGCGTAAGCCTGCGGCCGTGATCCTCGAAGCGGTACAGGGTGAAGGCGGCGTGAACCCGGCGCCAGCTGAGTGGCTGCAGCGCATCCGCAAAGTGACCCAGGAACACGGCATTCTGCTGATCCTCGACGAAGTCCAGGCTGGCTTTGCCCGTACCGGTAAGTTCTTTGCCTTCGAACACGCGGGCATTGAGCCAGACATCATCGTGATGTCTAAAGCGGTGGGCGGCGGTCTGCCTCTGGCCGTGCTGGGTATCAAAAAGCAGTTTGACGCCTGGTCACCTGGCCACCACACCGGTACCTTCCGCGGCAACCAGCTGGCGATGGCAACCGGTCTGGCGACGCTGAAGATCCTGACCGAGCAGAACATCGCCGGCAAAGTGGCAGAACAGGGTGAATGGCTGAAAGCCCAGCTGAACGCGATGGCGAAACGCTTCCCGGTTATTGGTCACGTACGCGGCCTCGGGATGATGATCGGTATCGAAATCGTTAAGCCACACGAGCCAGCTGACCACATGGGCAGCTTCCCGGCCGACGGCGAACTCTCTGCACTGCTGCAGAAAAAATGCTTCGAAGCCGGTCTGATTCTGGAGCGTGGCGGTCGTCACGGTGCGGTACTGCGCCTGCTGCCATCACTGCTGATCAGCAACGAAGAGCTGGCCGTGTTCCTGGATAAATTTGAGCAGGCGCTGCTGGGCGCTGGCGTCAAACCTGTTTGACTGGAAGAGTAAATGTCTGAAGTAAACCCGATTCTGGCCGCCTCGGCCCCGAGCATTGAGGCGTACCAGCAGGCGATTGCCCAGAGCAGCGCCGCGGTTGTGCAGTGGCTGCAACAGCCTGAGATGTACCAGGGCAAAACGGTTGCCGAACTGCGCGAGCGTATCACGCTCGACTTCAATCCAAACGGCCTGGGCAACCAGGCCGCGATTGAACGTGCGATTGAATATTTCCTCAAAGACAGTCTGGCGGTGCACCATCCGCAGTGCGTTGCGCACCTGCACTGTCCGAGCCTGGTGGTAAGCCAGGCGGCTGAAGTGCTGATCAACGCCACTAACCAGAGCATGGATTCGTGGGATCAGAGCCCTTCTGCCACCATTATTGAAATCAAACTGATTGAGTGGCTGCGTGCGCAGGTTGGCTATCCGGCCGGTGATGCGGGCGTGTTCACCAGCGGCGGTACGCAGAGCAACCTGATGGGCCTGATGCTGGCACGTGACGCTTTCTATGCGCGTCAGGGCCATTCCGTGCAGCAGCACGGCATCACTGGCGATCTGCGCAAGATTAAAGTGCTGTGCTCAGAAAATGCCCACTTCTCCGTGCAGAAGAACATGGCGCTGCTGGGCCACGGCTATCAGTCTGTGGTGCAGGTGAAGTCGGATCAGTTCGCCCGTATGGACGTGAATGACCTGAAAGCCAAACTGGCGCAGGCTGAAGCCAACGGCGAACAGATCCTGGCGATCGTCGCGACGGCAGGTACTACCGATGCCGGTGCCATCGATCCGCTGCGTGAAATCGCAGCCATTGCCGCTGAGCACAACATCTGGGTGCACGTGGATGCGGCCTGGGGCGGTGCGCTGCTGCTGTCTGAAAAGTATCGTCATTACCTGGATGGTCTGGAGCTGGTGGATTCCGTCACCCTCGACTTCCATAAACAATACTTCCAGACCATCAGCTGCGGCGCGTTCCTGCTGAAAGACGCGCGTCACTATGAGCTGATGCGTTATCAGGCAGCTTACCTGAACTCCGAGTTCGATGAAGAAGCTGGCGTGCCAAACCTGGTGTCCAAATCACTGCAGACCACGCGTCGTTTCGATGCGCTGAAACTGTGGATGGGTCTGGAAGCGCTGGGTCAGAAGCAGTACGCCGCGATTATCGACCACGGCGTAAGCCTGGCACAGGACGTCGCGCAGTTCGTTGAATCTGAGCCGCGTCTGGAACTGGTAATGCAGCCACAGCTGGCCAGCGTGCTGTTCCGCTATCGTCCAGCCCAGCTGAGCGACAGCGCGCAGATCGCCCTGTTCAACCAGCGTATCGGCGATGCGTTGCTGGAGTCTGGCCGCGCTAACGTCGGTGTGACCGAGCATGCAGGTGTGACCTGCCTGAAGCTGACGCTGCTGAACCCGACCGTCACGCTGGAAGACATCAAGCTGCTGCTGGCGCTGGTAGAAAAAACTGCTGATCAATTGCTGAGCGCCTGATTAGGCGTGAAGTAAAAAAGCCGCTAACCGGCAACGGTTAGCGGCTTTTTTTATAGGTTAAAAACTGATCGCCGCACGCTGGCTCACTGCGGAATACGTGCAATCACCTTGATTTCGAAATCATAGCCCGCCAGCCAGTTGACGCCCACCGCCGTCCAGTTGGGATAAGGCTCATCGCCGAAAAAGCGCAGCCGGACTTCGTTCACCGTGGTGAACTGCGCTTCCGGATCGGTATGAAACGTAGTGACATCAACCACGTCATCGAAACTGCAACCGGCGGCCTTCAGCACCGCCGCGAGATTGGTAAATGCCTGATTAACCTGACGCGTGAAATCCGGCTCGGCGGTGCCATCATCCCGGCTGCCTACCTGGCCGGAAACAAACAGCAGGTCGCCGGAGCGAATCGCCGCAGAGTATTTATTGATGTTGTACAACGCCTGACGGCCCGCTGGAAAAACAGCATCGCGTTTGTTCATAATCGTACTCCTGAAGATGAGAGAAGAAAGCGGGTTAGCTATGCCCGCTTTCGCTTTAACATACGCCGCGTATGTATTACTATGTTTTACATACGCGGCGTATGTCAATGCAAAATTTAAGGAACAGCGATGGCAGCCAGACGACGGGCAGACCAGGTGGAAGAGACGCGCGGCAAACTGATTGCCGCTGCACGACGCGCGTTTGCGCAGAAAGGTTACAGCGAAGCGTCAATGGATGACCTCACGGCAGCCGCCGGGCTGACGCGCGGTGCGCTGTATCATAATTTCGGCGACAAGAAAGGGTTATTGCAGGCGGTTATTGACCAGATTGATGGTGAGATTCTTGAGCAGATGCGCGCAGCCGGGCAGCAGTATCACACTCGCTGGCACGCGTTTCTGGCGGAAGCCATTACCTATATCGAGATGTCGCTGGAGCCGGAAGTCCAGCGCATCATGCTGCTGGATGGCCCGGCGGTGCTGGGCGATCCGTCGCGCTGGCCTAATCAGACCGCCTGTCTGCGCACCACCGCCGCCATGCTGGCGGAGCTGATTGAGGAAGGTACGGTGAAACCGGTCGATACCGAAGCGGCGGCGCAACTGGTCAACGGCGCCGCGCTCAATGCCGCGCTGTGGATTGCCACTGCCGATGAGCCGGTCGCGGCGCTACCGCGTGCGGTGCAGGCCTTCCGGCTGCTGGTTTCCGGGCTGCTGGTCAACCCGGCGTCGCATTGAGTTCGCGTATCCAGCTGAGAAACGCCTGCAGCGGTGCCGGGATCAGCCGGCGATCGTTGTAATACAGCCACAGGCCGGGAAAGCTGAGCCACCAGTCGGCAAGAATCGGTTGCAGACTACCGTTGGCCAGCGCCGGCTTCAGCCAGTCCTCAAACAGGTAGACCACGCCGGCACCGGCGATGGCCGTTGACACCGTCAACTCCATCGCCGCACCGATGCTGCAAATCAGCGGCCCCTGCGGCTGTAGTGTGATGCGTTCCGCGCCGCGGCTGAACTCCCATTCGGCCGTCACCCCGGTGGCATAACGACCATACAGACAGCGATGCTGCATCAGGTCGCGCGGATGCTGCGGCGTACCGTAAGCCGCCAGATAGGCTGGCGCCGCGGCCGCGGCAAAGCGCTGCACGCGCGGACCAATCGGCAGCGCCACCATATCCTGCTCCAGATGATCGTCATAACGGATACCGGCATCGCAGCTGTCGCGAAAAATGTCCTGCACATTACTTTCCGCCACAATCTCCAGCCGGATGTCCGGATAGCGCTGCAAAAATCCCGGCACAATCGCCGGTAATACCAGCCGCGCCGCGCTGACCGGCACGTTCAGCCGCAGCGTGCCGCCCGGCGTGTCACGGAACGTGTTCAGGGCATCCAGCGCCGCATCCACTTCGTTCATGGCGGGCAGCAGCCGTGACATCAGCGCCCGGCCCGCTTCGGTCAGCACCACCGTTCGCGTGGTGCGATTAAACAGCCGAACGCCCAGTTGCTGTTCGGCGCGGCGCACCGCATCACTCAAACGCGACGGATTAGTGCCGCTCATGCGCGCCGCCTCGCGAAATCCACCGGCTTTTGCCACCGCCACTACCGCATGCAGCAACGCCATATCCAGCGCCATTGTGCGTCACTCCGTACAGTCTGTCCTGATTTACACGGATAGTCGCACAGCACCGTTGTGATTACAATTTAAACACTATCCGATGAAGGAGGTTTACATGTCACAGGCTACAACTACTTATACGCTGGGCGACCGTCAGGTTGCCCGTCTCGGCTACGGTGCCATGCAGCTGGCCGGTCCCGGCGTATTTGGCCCGCCAAAAGATGAAGCCCGCGCGCTACAGGTGCTGCGCGATGCCGTGGCTGCCGGTGTGAATCACATCGACACCAGTGATTTTTACGGGCCGCACATCACCAATCAGCTGATCAAAAAAGCGCTCTATCCTTACCCCAGCGATCTGCTGCTGGTGACCAAAGTGGGTGCCCGACGTGATGCCAAAGGCGGCTGGCTGCCCGCCAGCACGCCGGAGGAGCTGACGCAGGCGGTTGAAGATAACCTGCGTAATCTGGGGCTCGACGTGCTGGAGGTAGTCAATTTACGCTCGATGCTGAGCGTTCATGGGCCAGCAGAAGGATCGCTGGAGCCGCAAATCGAGGCGATGATTAAGTTGCAACAACGTGGCCTGATTCGGCACATTGGCCTGAGTAACGTGACCGCCAGTCAGGTGGTGCAGGCACAGCAGATGACGCCGATTGCCTGCGTACAGAATCTGTATAATCTCGCCAATCGTCAGGATGATGCGCTGATCGACCAGCTGGCCGCGCAGGGCATTCCCTACGTGCCGTTCTTTCCGCTCGGCGGTTTTTCGCCGCTGCAGTCGGAACAGCTCAGCGCGGTGGCCAGCACGCTCAACGCCAGTACGCTGCAGGTGGCGCTCGCCTGGCTGTTGCAGCGCTCAGATAATATTCTGCTGATTCCCGGCACCTCCTCGCCGCAGCATCTGCAGCAGAATCTGGCCAGCGCGGCGCTGACGCTGAGCCCGGAGGTGGTTGCGCAACTGGACAGCATTGGCCGGGCGTAAGGCATACGCCGGGGCTATCCCCGCCCGGCGATGCCCGCTTCCACCAGGCAGGCTTTGAGCACACCGAACGCATCCTGGCACTGGCGCTCATCCACGCAGGCGTAACCGAGCAGCAGACCGCGTCGCTCCTGCGGATGCATGTAGTATTGCGACAGCGGCCGCACCTTCACGCCGCGTCGCAGCGCCAGCGCGGCAATCGCCACATCATCGCAGCCCGGGGGCAGATTTAGCACCAGATGTAGCCCGGCTTCATGATTGACCACCGGCATAAAGGCTGTGCCCAGGTAGCGCTCAATCAGCGTCATCATAAAGCGCCGGCGCTGACTATAGAGTTTGCGCATGCGGCGGATGTGCGTCATGTAGTGGCCTTTCTGAATAAATTCCGCCAGCGCCCGCTGCACCAGCAGATGGCCGCCGCGATAGAGTTCGGCCGCCGCCACCCGCAGCGGCTGCGCCAGCGCTTTTGGTACCACCAGATAGCCGAGACGCAGCGCGGGATAGAGCGTTTTACTGAAGGTGCCCATATAGATCACCGGCGCATCCGGTTCAAAGCCCTGCAGCGAGGGGAACGGCTGGCCGGCGAAACGAAATTCGCTGTCATAGTCATCTTCCACCAGCCAGCTTTTGTGTTTGCGCGCCAGGTCGAGCAGCTGTCTGCGCCGCTCCAGACTGAGATGAACACCCAGCGGATACTGGTGAGACGGTGTCACAAAAATCATCTTCGGCGCTTTGCTGCGCGGTGCCAGCTCCGGGATAATGCCCTGTTCATCCACCGCTTTGGCCTGAATTTTTAGTCCGTTAATGCGTAACAGGTTGCGTGTGCCCCAGTAACCTGGCTCCTCGATCCACACCGGATCGCCCGCGTCGCACAGTACGCGCGTCACCAGATCCACCGCCTGATGAATGCCTTCAGTAATGATGATTTGATCGGCGTCGGCACGCACCGAGCGCGCCACGCTGAGATATTCAGCCAGCGCCTGGCGCAGCTGCGGACAGCCGCCGTTACTGCTGTAAATCAGCCGCTCGATGTCGGGTTCGCGATTCAGGCGCGACTGAATCTGGCTAAACAACTTATGCGGAAACTCACGCACATCCGGCGCGCCGGGCACAAACGCACCCCACTGATAAGGCGAGGCATTGGCGTGACCGAGCAGCGTGGCGCCACGTTTTGAAATCGCCGCCGGTTTACTCATCAGGGGTTCACTGAGCGGCAGCGCCGGCGCGCTGTTGAGGCACCCTTCCGGCAGGTTTTCTGCAATCCAGGTGCCGCTGCCGGTGCGCGCGCTGACATATCCCTGCGCGACCAGATTTTCATAGACGTTGAGCACCGTATTACGCGACACCGCCAGCTCGCGCGCTAAATCACGCGTCGCCGGCAGGCGTGAGCCGCGCGGGAAAATGCCCTCTACAATCGCCGCCTGCATGCAGTGCAGCAGGCGCTGCTGCAGCGTGCCTTCCGCGACAAACTGTAGTCGTTCCAATACATGATCGGCGTACAAACTCCGCAATTGGCTCCATCCTTCTCAGTGAAATTGGCTCTGGCAACCGCGCTCAGTGCAGGCATAAATAAGCGTGTTTGTCGTGATTTGTAAAGACGCTTATCGCTAAGGAAAGGTTATGGAAGGTAAAAACAGCCAGTTGCAACAACGCAAAGATGACGCGCTGCCGCGCGGCACCGGTAATCTTTGTCAGTGGTATGTCGATCAGGCCGAAAACGCCACGCTGCGTGATGTTGAGGGCAATAGCTGGATTGATTTCGCCGGCGGCATCGCGGTGCTCAACACCGGCCACCGTCATCCGCGCATCGTGCAGGCCATTGCCGATCAGTTAGCAAAATTCACCCATACCGCATTCCAGGTCACGCCGTATGAGAGCTATGTGGCGCTGGCGGAACGCATCAATCAGCGGGTGCCAATTGCCGGTAAAGCCAAAACCGCCTTTTTCACCACCGGCGCTGAAGCGGTAGAGAATGCGGTTAAAGTGGCGCGCGCCGCCACCCGTCGTCACGGCATCATCACCTTCGGTAACGCCTTTCACGGCCGTACTTTCATGACCATGGCGATGACCGGCAAAGTGGCCCCCTATAAGCGCGATTTTGGCCCGATGCCGGCCTCGGTGTTTCACGCCCGCTACCCTAACGCGGTCACCGGCATCAGCGTTGAGGACGCTATCGCCAGCCTGCACGATCTGTTCAGCCACGACATCGCGCCGCAGGATGTGGCCGCCATCGTACTGGAACCGGTGCAGGGCGAAGGCGGTTTCCACATCGCGCCGGCAGAGTTTCTTACGCAGCTGCGCGCGCTGGCCGATGAGCACGGCATTCTGCTGATTGCCGATGAGGTACAGAGCGGATTTGGCCGCACCGGCAAGCTGTTTGCCATGGAACATTACAGCGTGCAGCCCGATCTCATCACCATGGCGAAAAGCCTGGCGGGCGGCATGCCGCTGTCGGCGGTGAGCGGTCGTGCTGACATCATGGATGCGCCCGGTCCGGGCGGGCTGGGCGGTACTTACGCCGGCAATCCGCTGTCGATTGCCGCCGCGCATGCGGTGCTGGATGTCATCGACGAAGAACAGCTGTGTCAGCGCGCCAGCGAACTGGGCGCGACGCTGAGCGAACTGCTGCACCGCGCGCGCCGCGCTAACGCGTCGATTACCGACGTGCGTGCGCTGGGCTCAATGGTAGCCGTGGAGTTTGCCAGTGCGCAGCAGGCGCAGGCGCTGCAGCAACAGGCGATGGCGCGCGGTCTGCTGCTGCTGACCTGTGGCCCGCAGGGCAACGTGATCCGCTTCCTCTATCCGCTCACCATTCCGGATGCCCAGTTCCGCCAGGCGCTGGATATTCTCGACAGCCTGCTCAGCCAGCCTTAGCGTTCCACCCATTGTCCGATCGCTTGCCTGCCGCGCGCAGGCAAGTTTCACCTGCATAACAGGCGGGGCCTGCCCCGCCTGAGAGACGATCTGGAGAGATATTGATGACTGCTCAGAATGCCGATGTACTGGCACAAAGCCTGAAACCCCGCCACGTGCGCATGCTGTCGATTGCCGGAGTGATTGGCGCCGGGCTGTTCGTCGGTTCCGGCCATGCGATTGCCGAAGCCGGACCGGCGGTGCTGCTGGCCTATATCGCCGCTGGCGCGCTGGTGGTGCTGATTATGCGCATGCTGGCGGAGATGGCGGTCGCCTCACCTGACTCCGGCTCCTTCTCCACCTACGCCGACAAATCCCTTGGCCGCTGGGCTGGATTTACCATCGGCTGGCTTTACTGGTGGTTCTGGGTACTGGTGATCCCGCTGGAGGCCAACGCCGCCGGCACCATTCTGCACGGCTGGTTCCCGCAGGTGGCGGTGTGGGAATACACGCTGGCGATCACCAGTTTCCTGACCATCAGTAACCTGTTCAGCGTGAAAAACTACGGTGAGTTTGAGTTCTGGTTCGCGCTGCTGAAAGTGGTGGCTATCGTCGCCTTTCTTGGTGCCGGCAGCCTGGCGCTGTTTGGCCTGTTGCCCGGCAGCAGCACGCAGGGTATTTCACATCTGTACGACACCCACGGTTTCATGCCTAACGGTATCAGTGCCGTGCTCGCCGCCATTCTTACCACCATGTTCTCTTTCATGGGCACGGAAATCGTCACTATTGCCGCCGCCGAATCTAACGAACCGCGCAAGCAAATCACCCACGCCACCAACTCGGTGATCTGGCGTATTGCGCTGTTTTATCTGCTGTCGATCTTTCTGGTGGTGGCGCTGGTGCCGTGGAACACGCCGTCGCTGATGAAAGCCGGGTCTTACCAGACGGCGATGGAGATGATGAACGTGCCGTATGCCCGGCAGATTGTCGATGTGGTGGTGCTGATCGCGGTATGCAGCTGTCTTAATTCTGCGCTTTACACCGCGTCGCGCATGCTCTATTCCCTGTCGCGTCGTCAGGATGCGCCAGCGGCGGCCTCGCGCACCACGCGCAGCGGCACGCCATGGGTCGCAGTGCTGATGTCTACCGCCGCAGCATTTCTGGCGGTGATCGCCAACTATCTGGCGCCAAGCGCGGTGTTTGAGTTCCTGCTGGCCAGCTCCGGCGCCATTGCGCTGCTGGTTTATCTGGTCATTGCCGCTTCGCATCTGGTGCTGCGGAAAAAGCGCGAGGCGCGCGGCGAGCAGCTCAGCTATCGCATGTGGCTGTTCCCGGGTCTGACGTGGGCCACTATGGTGTTCATTGTCGGCGTACTGACGTCAATGCTGTTCAATGCGCAGCATCGTTCCGAAATTATCGCCACCGGCCTGTTAACGCTGCTGGTGCTGGTCGCCAGCCAGATTGTGCACCGCAAGCGCGCGGCGCGTAAAAACAGCGAGGAGATGGTAGCGCTGCGTTCGTAACGCTCGCCATGACGGGCACGGAAGCCCGCCGTTACTGCACATCAATACTGATTGACTCTTCCGCCACGTTAATCGTCACGGTGCAGTGCGTCCACACCGGCTGCCCTTCAGTCATCTCATGTTCGATAAAGTATTGCTGAAAGTCTTTCAGCGCGGCACTGAGATCGCCAATCGCGCGCGCGTCCGGCTCGAACCAGTCCGGTTCGCCGTTTTCATCAAGGTAGTTAAACTGAAACTGCCCGCCCTCCTCATCGGCAAACAGCTCCGCCTGCACCACCAGCACCTGCGCGCCGTCGGGGCCACAGCTAAAAATGATCTGGCCAATGCGGCGATAAAGGTCTTCGTATTGCATAGTGAGAACTCCTGTAAGATGCGGGACGCGCGACAGCGCCGCGGCGGCATTCATCTTAGCCAATGTCTTGACATTATGTCTGAGGATCAGAGAATGAACGCCTGCGAATAACGGACTACAAGAAACGGAGTTTATCATAGCCTGTTCAGCGCGTTACCTCTCTGTTACCCACATTAAACGCGTCGCCCGTCTGCTGTCTGCCGTGCTGTTGCTGGCCAGCTGTGCCTCGGAGCCGCCAAAATCGCTGGTCACCCCGTTTCCGTCGCCGACCAAACCTTCTGTTCCGGCCAAACCCGCAGCGCAGACTGAACCAGTGCGCGGCGTCTGGCTCACCACGGTGTCGCGCCTCGACTGGCCGCCGATATCCTCCGTCACAGCCAGCCCGGCACTGCGTATCCGCCAGCAGCAGCAGGCACTGACGGCCAAACTGGATAAGCTGCATAGCCTGGGGATTAACACGGTATTTTTCCAGGTGAAGCCCGATGGCACCGCGCTGTGGCGTTCGCGCATCCTGCCATGGTCCGATACCCTGACCGGCAACATCGGGCAGGATCCGGGTTACGATCCGCTGCAATTTATCCTCGACGAGGCGCACAAACGCGGTATGAAGGTGCATGCGTGGTTTAATCCTTATCGCGTGTCGACCAATACCAAACCTGCCACCGTGACGGCGTTAAACAACACGCTCCAGCTGCAGCCGGCCAGCGTGTTTGTGCTGCATCGCGACTGGATCCGCACCGCCAGCGACCGCTTCGTGCTCGATCCGGGCATTCCGGCGGCGCGCGACTGGATCACCAGCATCGTGGCGGAAGTGGTGTCAAACTACGCCATTGATGGCGTTCAGTTCGATGACTATTTCTACACCGAAACCGCGGCATCGCCGCTCAATGACAGCGCCACCTTCCGCCAGTACGGCGCGGGCTTTGCCAGCAAAGCCGACTGGCGGCGGCACAATACCCAGCTGCTGATCGAACAGGTTTCCCACACGATTAAGCAGCTCAAGCCGGGCGTTGAGTTCGGCGTCAGCCCGGCGGGCGTATGGCGTAATCTGTCGCACGATGCAGCCGGCTCCGATACGCGCGGTGCGGCGGCTTATGATGAAGCTTATGCAGACACGCGCCGCTGGGTGCAGCTTGGCCTACTGGATTACATCGCGCCGCAGTTGTACTGGCCGTTTGCCCGCCAGGCTGCGCGCTATGACGTCCTGGCGCGCTGGTGGGCCAATGTAGTACAGCCAACGCACACCCGGCTGTACATTGGCGTGGCGCTGTATAAGGTGGGTGAAGCTTCAAAAAGTGAGCCGGACTGGACGGTTCAGGGCGGCGTTCCCGAGCTGAAAAAACAGCTCGATCTGAATGAATCGCTGCCGCACATCGACGGCACCATTCTGTTTCGCGAAGATTATCTTAATCAGCCGCAGACGCAGCAGGCAGTCGATTATTTACGTCAGCGCTGGGGAAAATGAATTATTCAGGCCAGCAGAGGAATACTGCTGGTCTGAAGCGTTAGCGCGGATTATCCGGATCGAGTAATTCAATACTGCGCGGCACGCCGTTCACGCGGACTTTCAGAAAACGGCGGGTGATCCACTTCCCCGCGGCATCCTGCTCCTGCCGTTCAAAAAACGGCCCACGCAGCAGCAGTTCTTTATTATTGTTGTAGCCAAAGCCGGCATCTTTATTGCCCACCCAGTGCTGTTCAAAGGCGACGACCGGCTGGTTGTCCAGCACCGTGGCTTCTTCCGCACTGCAGGCGGTGAAACTTTTGCGGAAAATAAAACACTGACCGGACTGATAGCGATCGCGCCCGTTGGTTTCCACCAGCGCAATCGAGAAGCCGGTATAGGCCGCAATTTTAACGTACAGTTTGGTGTGCGCGCCTTTGCCCTCAATATGCACCTTAATTACGGGTGAGGAGCCTTCGCTGTACCAGCTGCCTATGGTGTTATCGTCGTTGCGCGCCTGCAGATAAATATGCGCCACGCCTTCCGGTGTCCGGTAGCTGTAATCGGTTTGCGTTTCCGACTGGGAAACATACTGCGCGCTGCCGACAATGCGCACGTGAATTTGTGAGGTGGCGTCGGAAAAATTAAATTCACCGACGTAAAACCATTTCGCGTCTTTGCCACGGTTATCCATGTGATGCTGCGAGGTGGTGAAGTCATAACTCAGCGATCCCTGAATGATCGCGCCGAGATCGGAAATCTCCATCACGCCACGATCGCCCTCCGCCAGCAGCGTCCATGGCTCAATACCCTCTTTGCTGAAATCAAAGCCCGCGCTGTCGCGGTGCACGCTTTTCTGGATAATCATCGCGCGGCAATAGCCCATTTTCATGGGATTTTGCGTCGATTCAATCACCAGCCCTTCAATGGTCCACTGACCATTGGTGAGATCGCCGGCGAATTCGGAGTGCTCGATCCAGCCATTACGAATAAACGATTGCGTACAGCGCGGCAGATCGAATACCGGCTGTCTGGTGCTGCGCTGCAAATTAAAGTTGGAGAGTTCAATCGCGGTCGAATGATCCCAGGCGCCTTTTTCCCGATCGGACCAGCGCGCATAGACAATACTGCCCTGACAGCCACGTGAATAAAACTGGTCGATTTTACAGTCCAGCGTATCAATCAGTTCCAGCGCCCGCCCGCCGAGGTAGCGAAACTCCATACTGCTGACGCGCAGAAACTGGCCACCGATAATACTGTTGGTAAAGAAGCCGACATTATTAAACGCCGTGCCGCCGTCTTCGCCGCTGTCAGAACTCATGCCTTTCACCACAAAACCGGAAATTTCCACATAGCGTGCGCGCACGCTGAAGAAATGAGTTTTGCGCGGTTTCGGTCCCCAGTTAAATTTCAGTGTGGTGGTGGGGAAATAACCGAAGTTGACCGGCGCGCCGGAAATTTTAAAGCGGTTAATCTCTCTGTCGCTGCCCAGCACTTCCGCTAAATCAAAGCCGGACAGGCTGAACTCACCGGCAGTAAAGCGAATGCCCGCGGAGGGTAATACACGCTGCGACCATTTAAACATGCGGATCACCGCATCAATACAATCGGTGGTGCCATCAGCTATCGCGCCAAAATCCACCACCGTGACCGCGCTGTAATCGAGGACCACTCTTTTCCAGCGCTTTTTACCGGACGTCACGAAATTCAGCCCGCCGTCATCGGGCGTGCTGTTGTCGGTGGCATCGTAGACAAACACGCCGCCGCCCATTCGACTGCCACGGCTGTATTCCAGCACCGACGCAATTTCGCCAATCGAAACAGGTTCCTGTTTACGTAAATCGTCAATGGTATGTAATTGAATCACCGTCCCGGTAGCGGAAGGTGTGGTAGTGCTGGTGGTGCCAGATGTATTCGCCATGGTGTTCCCCATAAATTATTAACGTAATACGACAGAGCACCAGCAGTATAAGTGATTGAAAATTAATATATTGACCTGTGCCAGTTTATACGGGAGCTTTTCAGCGGCGTGATGTGGCGAGAGAGAATAACGATATGATTCCGGAAGGAAAGCGAAGCGACAAAAATACGTTTTACAGATTTATCGCAGAATAATTGTGGTAATCGCCGGTACGAACGTTCTGATTAATTTGACTTACGAAGAAGAATGGCTTGAATTATCAAAATATTTCCCGCGATCATCAGTTTAATTTTTTACGCGAGATAACGCGCCGATGAAAATTTTCGACTGGCGCGTTGCCGTCAAAATGTCGCGTTCAGGCCAATATTCCAGCTCAGCTGGTGATAGGCGCTGTTGCCGCCGATCGCTGAAACCCCGGCAAAGGCGTTGACCGTTTCACCCAGCGGCACGCTGGCCCCCAGCGACATATCCAGCCAGTTTTTATCACCGGCGCTGACGCTGCGTACAAACCCGGTCTGCGTTGACTTCAGCCCGGCGCGCACCGCGTTCTGCGTATCGCCAAACTGGTGGTTATAACTGAGCTGCGCCCACGGATTCACCGGCCACAGTTTGCTGTCGATACGCCAGCCAAGCGCGCCGATTTGCGAATGCAGGGTTTGATCGGAAAAGCGCATGGCGGTGCTGCTGTCGCCGTTTTCGCTGTAGCCCCCTGCCCGCACATAATCCAGTGCGTAGCTGGCGACCGGGCCGGTGGAAAGGTGTTCGCCTATCGGCAGATCCCAGCCGGTTTGCACCCGTAGCCCGAGCATTTTTCCGCTGCTACTGCCCTGTTCGGTGCGCGTTGCCGGGCCGATATTGATGCGACGTTCGATGCTGTCAAAATCGAGATCGGCATAGTGCACATCCGCATTGATCCAGCCCTGCTCCAGCAGCGTCAGCTGGCTATACAGCGCCAGCAAATTGCCGCGCAGCTTGTAATCATAGTGCGCCGAAGGATGCTGGTGCTGCGCGGTGCTCGACAACAGCAGACCTGCCTGCCAGTTATCCGTGAACTGATAGCCCAATCCCAGCGTCAGGCTGCCGGTATCAGCGTCGCCGTTAAGCAAGCTGTCGCCGCGATAATCAATATGCTGACCGGCATAGCCGCCGAACACGCTGACCTGACCGGCGCTGGCCGGTTGCTGACGCTGCTGCTGTAAATGGCCGTCGAGGGTGTTCTGCATATCCCGCGACAGCATTAGCGGTGCCAGTGCCAGTGCCGCCACCTGCGCGGGTGCGTCAAGGATCGATTGAATATAGTCGGCGATCATGGCATGTACCGCCGGGCTGGGATGCAGCCGGTCGGCAAACAGATAGGCCTGCGCGTTGCTGAAACCGGGCGTTGACGAGGTGCATTCGGCGGCGGAGGTGCCGACCGGACAGGTCATCCCCAGCGTATTGCTCAGGCCATAGCGTTGCGGATCGGCAATTACCTCGTTGAACAGGCCGGCGATGTCGGCACGCACAATGTTGCCATTCAGCGCCACCAGCCCGGCCTCTTCCTGCTGGTTATAGCCATCGGAGAGGGCCGTCGCCTGCTCGCTGAGCAACTGCCAGGCCGAAAACAGCTGCTGCGCCAGCGCGGCACGCAGCGCCGGGATGGTCGATACCTGTGCGGCGGCCTGATCGAATGCGTCGCGCACCGCCTGCTGGCGCGCAGCCACGTCGGGCGTGGCATGGCTGTCCAGCGAGGCAAACGCCGCGACCATCGCCGACTGCGCCGCCGGGCCCAGCACACTCAGCACCGCCTGCATCATGAAAGGCGTGGAGCCAAGCTGCGGCACGTTTGGCACGATTACCGCCCCCGCGCCGGCATCCAACAGCGTTTTGATTTGCGACACCGCCGCGCTGGCGCTGTTGCTGATAGTCTCGCGCGCGGTGAGCGAATTGGTCACCGCCGCCGCGATATCGTTAGCGCCCACCCAGTGAATGTACAGTCCGTTGCTATCCGCGCGGCCGCCGGTGGATTGCAGATAAGTAGCCAGCTGGTCTTGCGTATTGAGGCTGGCATCCAGCGCCGGCACGGTAACGCCGCCGCCCTGTGCATAGTTGCTGCCACCGCGCGACGACGGCTGCAGCGTTTGCCCGAACTGTGCAGCAAGGATCTCGTCATACAGTGGATGTTGCGCGCCATCATAAGTAAAACGCCCGACATTACCGCCGTCGCTCAGGCTATCGCCGAAAACCGTCAGGTTATCCCACGCCAGAGCGTTAAACGGCACACACAGGCAACTCACTGTGGCAAACGCGACCGCCGATCGCGCCAGGTTGCGACTCTTCATCATTCACTCCGAATCAGGCCAGAGGTCATGTCTGACCGCTAAAGGTGCCGGCGCCGCAGGATGCCGTCGCGCAGGCTGAAAACCGCTTAAACAGCGGAAAGGACAGTGATAACAAGGATGCTTAAGGTGTAGTCAGGCAGGCGCGCCTTTACCAGGCAGAGAGCAGAAATTTGCGGGGTGGATCGGCACGTCAGGGATTTCGGGCTGGTAACCGCAGCGTGAGGAACGGTGCTTTGAGTGACGAAGCGGCGGCGTTAACTGAAGCCGAAATAATTTCGATTGCTGCAGCCTGGTAATCCAGTGCCGACAGGGCTGCTGGAAAGGTTTCAATAGCACCCGAACCAGGAACAGAATTTATCCCGAACAACTGGATTGGTGTAGCTCCTGAGTAAGCTGTTTATACATCTTAGCTGAGCACGCATCTGTAAATATCCGCGATCGCCTGGAGCACAAACCTTCATCCATCATTACTCTATAAGGCCACTAGTTGATCGGATTGAGATTTCGACCGGACAGAAGATCGAGGTGATGACTACGCCAGGGCGGATGATTTGCGGTGATATTTTTGACGCTCACAAACAGTGTTGCCCGCGTATTTGTATGGCATTTTTTCGGGTGTCGGGGCTGCGCCCTGACAGGATCGCTTTTGGCGTGCCGATTATGGCGGTGCTCTAAAAACACATCTTGCCTGCTGTTGGAGGGATTCAAGGCAAAAAAAATCCCGCCAACTATGGGCGGGAATGATTACCATACAATTATATCAAGCCAAGTGATTCAGGAAGTTGTTTAATATAGACTGCACGATCTCCTTGATATACTTTTGATACCAGATAAAAAGTATTTGCTACTTTCTTTTTATCATCAAGGCTTATAAGTTGTAGTTCAGCCGCAATACTTTCCATCATTCCCACGGCAATATCAGGATCCAAAGACTCTTCATCAGAGAACTCCAGAAAAATAGCCATGTCAGCTATTATCTTTACCAGTCGAGCATAGCTATTCATGGGTAATTTTCACCTCTATGTTTTTTAAACCTAATTCATCAAACTGAAAAATCCCGGCTCGGTGGCCGTGATTCTTATTCAGGGTCTGGGGTCGGAAGGCGGTGATTTTCGGGTTTTATGTTCATCTATCCTGGCAAAGATCCATGAGCCAAAACCAGCGGCTACTCCAGCTATTCCACTGATGACTATAGTTTTATATATTGCATCTAAACCAATTTTAAAATTACCTATATATAAATAATTAACGATTAGCCGTAAAACAATTCCTAAGCAGAAAAAACAGACAACCCCATATAACATGCTTAAAATAAGAAGATAAAATGTAGCTTTTTTATTCATTTATTATTCCCCCACCCTAATAATTGCATCTTTAGTTGCGTTCCCCAAAATTTCTGATGTATTAGCACCACCTACTTCCGCTCAAAAACCAGACGAAGTCCCTAAAGCAGGTTTAAGTAAACTGGGCGCATATTCACCAAAGTATCCTCCGGCCACCGCACCTGCAACGGCTCCACCAACAGCCCCAGCATCTGGCCCGTCCGTAAACACAGCACTACCGGCCGCAATTCCCGTATTCGCCCAAATTCCCCGTCCCGGAGCCATAGCACCAGTAGCAGCGGCTGTCGCAGTACTCCAGTAATCATAAGTCTTACCTTCATTGCCTGGACTGCTCATATAAAGCAACTGATAACTACCATTCGCGATACCGGCAATAACAGCGCTCACTGCCACCTTACCTAAAGTTGCAGCAGATCCGAGATAAGCCGCCCCGGCAGCCAGGACGCCATCTTTATAAGCTTCAACGATTACTTTCGGGATATTGGCACCTTCCGGTAAATCACCTTTTGCCAGTTTATCCAGCCCAGCCTGATTCTGTTCCTGAGAGATATTATTATCCTGTACGTACTGCCCCCATGATCTCACCGCCATCCCGTAGTCTGTGATCCCTTCGGTAACTGGAATCCATCACTCAGCGCATTATTTTCCACAACAACGTTATCCGACGCGAAGCCTGACGGCGAACAACCTTTTTTCCTGTGCAGACAGTCGGTTACAGCTGTTTTTCCTGCTGCACTTTCGGGGCAGCAACTTTTTGCCCCGACGCACTTTTTTCGCCTGAACACGCTACCGCCCCGGTGAGCATCACCGCGCAGGTCACGCCCCTGCTTACGCAGCCTATGCCCCTGTGATCCAGCCAGCGTCGCTAACGACACGTTGCGCTTTAACTCGTCCAGTTCTCTCTGCGGGAGGCGGGGCATGTCACAACTCCTGTCAAAAACACGTCAAGGTCTTTATTAACCTATTCCATACAGGACATTATGATGCATTCAAGATGATTTTTTCAGGAAGGGATTAGTATGTGGCATAAACAACTTAACTGGCTTCGTTTATCCATGACTGACTTTGGTAAAAATCTCTCCAACATTCGTAAGCAACGCCAGCTTACACAGCTTGAACTTGGCAGCCTGCTGGAAGTTCAGCCCCGCATGGTTGGCCGCTGGGAACAGGGGAAGGTCAAACCACAGTTTGACTACGTGATTAAACTGGCTCAGGTTCTTGAGGTCTCTATAGACCGCCTTGTATTTGGTGAACAGGGACAGAAACAGCCTGCTTTTGACATTAAAAACAAGCGGTTAAAAGAGCTTTGTAAACAGGCTGATTCACTGAAGCCGAACGACCAGGAAGTTATCTGCCGCGTTATGGATATGGCGATTAAGCAGGACAGATTAAAACAGATTATCAGCTAACCGCTGATGAGTAGCGCGGCACCGAAGTGTTACAGCACCCCGGCACCGCTGACCACAACTAACTGATTGGGAGTTAATTATGGCTGAACATGATACTAAGCCAGAAGTTGTTACAACTGAAGCGACGAAGCTAAAAAACCGTCGCTATACCGTGGGGTATATCCGCGACTGGAAGACCCGTAACAAGGCAACGGCTATCACCCTGAAGGGCGGCTGGCTGAACGATGCGGGATTTGAGACCGGGGCGGCGCTGAAGGTGCGGGTGATGCCCGGCTGTCTGGTACTCACCACCCAGGAGCCAGAGCCGGCACTGATGCAGGCCCTGAAGAAGGTCTGTAAGCTCTCCGCCCGTAAGCAGTGCCAGGTCACGGATTTGATTGAGGTCATCAGTAAGCCGCAAAGACAGGGCGGTTACTGACTGGCAAATAAGTAAAATCCCAGCCGAAAGGGCTGGGACTTCTTTGAGATTGTTAATATGAGTAAAAAATACACTGATATAAGTAAATTTTTAAGCTATATATTGCGTCACCAGCCAGAGGCAGTTGGCCTGTCCCTGGATAAAGATGGATGGGCAGTTATAACTGATTTGATCCTGTGTGCAAAACAGGAAGGTTATATACTTGATCCTGATATTATTCAGGCGGTCATTACCAGTAGTGATAAAAAACGATTTATTCTTTCAGACGATGGATTACATATTCGGGCGGCCCAAGGGCATTCAACGCAACAAGTCGATATAGCCTATCAAGAGAAGACACCCCCTGATATTTTATATCATGGAACAGCCACCCGGTTTATATCTGAAATTCGGGAGCAAGGTCTGCTACCTATGTCACGTCAGTATGTACACCTTTCCACCGATGAAGTTACGGCAATACAAGTAGGGCAACGTCATGGAAAACCGCTAGTGCTAAAAATAAAAGCCCTGACTATGTATGAGCAGGGCTTTAAATTTTTTCAGGCTGAGAATGGTGTTTGGTTAACCAGTTCTGTTCCTTATCAGTTTATCCAGGAATAGCCTGCTATTCTTCGTCTTCTGCCCGCTCAGCTTTATAACGGGCAGACTCAAGACGTGTCATTTTTAGCCATTCATCAAAATCATCTGTGTATCCTCTGCCCTCCCAGCCTGCGGAAGCAAAGGCATGAACATAGTATACCTTCGGATTTCCAGATACGTCCCCGCCATCAAAACACGCTATATCGTCGGAATAATTTACTTTAGCAAACGGCACCAGTTTCCTATCAGGATATTTTTCCTTTATTTCTCGCATCCAAAAGGAAGATGACTCCTGAAATTCGCAAATAAATGACCAGGGTTCTAGATCAGGAATGACATCCATATTCATTATTTCAGTGTAAGCAATAGGATACTTAAAACCTTCCGAAAGCTCACTCTGTGTATATAAATAAACACCCATCTGTTATTTTCCTCGTCCTGTAATTCTGGGAGGCTCATTTGAACCATAAGGATTACTATTACTAAATCCGCCGGATTGTTTATTTATTCTTCCTGTTATCGCCTCTCCCCAAGTCTGAGGCACAAAACCACGTTTCCTGTCTGAAAAGCGCTCGATTTCGGAAGGCGTTAATTTTTCATCATAACTTCTAACATTCGCTTCAACCTTTATACCTGCTTCTCTGGCAGCACTGATTCTTGTATTATCCATACTGGTCATTTTCCATCAGGCATTTTAATAACATCTACTGGCTCACCTTTCCAGCCATCTTATTTCATGCCTGAAACAAGATCCTCATAAGTGTATTTCACACCTGTACCTCGATCTGTTTTATTATTAGAAACGGTATTTTGAGAAAAACAGATTTCGTTAGCATCAAATGAGGAAGCGTTCCCTGCCGGTTTAATCGCCGCCGGCTCTTTAATGCCTTTCATCCCATACACCGCCCCACCAATCGCCGCCGTCGTATGCACCACCGCCATGCCGTCATACAGATTAGCAGCAGTTTCCTTACTCACACTCCAGTTTTCAGCGATACGGTTAACGTTAGCATCACGTTCGGCTTTGACATCAGCGGTAGCGTACTGCCACAGCAGGGCGTCAACCTGGCCTTTACCTTCCTTATAAACGCTGCCCATCGTGCCGACGTACTGGCCGTCGAGCTTTTCATCATAGCTGCGGCCCATCGCCGCCAGCTCCTGACGCATCCCCTGACACTGAGCCGATGAGAGATTCTTACAGGCCGCGTCCAGATTCGCATCAAACGCTTCACTCTTCGCGTTCAGGTCACTGATGAGTTTCTCTGTCTGCTGTTTCTTTTCACCGGTCAGATACGGCAGTGACCATTTCGCCTCCTGCCGTTTTTTATCGTCCTCAGCGTGCAGCGCATTATTCTCAACCGCATTCTTCCCTGCCTGAGCGCCGGCCAGCGCACTGGCGCTGCCGCCGCCGGTCACGCCGCCTGCCAGACCTGCAGCCAGGGTACTCAGTGCACTGATGATCTGCTTATCCGACTCCTGCAGGTCACTGACCTGTTTACCCGGATACAACGAATGCATGATCAACTGACCCATCAGCTCTCCGCTGACCGCACCCGTCGCGCCTGCTACTGCGCTGTTTCCTGCTGCTCGCGATCTTATCACACGAACCATTGCACTGGTGCCACGGCTGGAAAGGCAGATCGATGCGATCCGGCAACTGCCAATGACGAAGCAGTAATTTGTGGCTGAGTGCTGGACGATGTGATTGGTTAAACAGAGTAGATATCCGGCGCGGAGCGGAGCTTAGGTGCGCCAACACCCCAGCCCGCTAACCACTACCAACTATATGAGGTAGTTAATCATGGCAGAGCACGAGACTAAGCCAGAAGTTAGCATTTCCAAAGCGTTACGGCAGCTTAAGGTCGGATATACCAGTATCCGCCATGAGTGCCGCCGTACCGGCAGAACCATCCGTTACAGCCGCTGCCCCAGCCTTAACCTGAAGCTTGACTGGCTCGAAGAGGTGGGGTTTATGACCGGTGAGCCGGTGACGGTCGCCGTGGAGCACGGGCAGCTGATAATACGGGCGCTGGCTGAGTGACAGGCCCAAAAATCCCGCCTGTTAAGGCGGGATTTTTGTTTATTTAATTGGAGTTGCTACATATTCACCAAGGATATAAACATCTTCAATATTACATTCTGGATATATCCATTTAGTCCAATTGGTAATAACCCATTCTGTACTTAATGCTCTACCTTCGATTGATGCGCTTTCTATTGGTAAAGATATTAAAATCAATCCAGCTTTGTGACCAGAAGATACAACTAAGCCGTGAGTTTCAAATAAATCTATGACCATAAAATCAACCCATTCTTCATATGGCCAAACAGCAGGCAGCCTAAAGACCGTTCCCCTCTTGATTGATTTGTTTTTATAATCAATAAGTTTCATCATTTCACCTTCAAGTCATGGCCGCCTGACTTATCGATGCTATTAGGGATTGTTTGTACCTGCAACCCTGCCATTACCGTTTTTATTAACCACCTTTCATTGCCCAACCGGGGTTTACCAATAACCCGTGAACGCTGCACAACTTGCTTGTGCGGCGGGCGCGGGTTGGACGGAGCGCGAACCGGCAGGGGTCGCATCCAGAGGGTTAAGCAGGGAGGCCCCCGGCGGGGGCAGCACGGGGCGGAGATGGCGAATGACTCAGGCCCGGCTGGCCGAGTTACTGGAGGTTGACCGCCGGGTTTACAACCGCTGGGAACGGGGGGCATCGGTTCCCCAGCTTGACGCCGTGGTCAGGATTGCGCAGGTATTACAGACCAGCTTTGATTCGCTGGTTGGACTGGAACCCATAACGCCGCCGCAGATACATAACCCGCGTTTACAGGCGCTGGTGACGCAGATGGATTCGTTATCGGATGAAGATCAGCAGGCGCTGATCGTTCTGATGGACAGCCTGCTTAAGCATTTGAAGATGACGCAGTTACTGACGTCGTAGAAGGGATTTACTACAGAATAGACGATTTTTATCAGCGCAGGGCTGTCGGGCTGGCACCCAATAACTCTGCTCACCACAACAACTAGTTAGGAGTAGTTATTATAGCTAAACGCGATTGTAAGTCAGAACCCCGCGCAACTGAAGCGCCGCAACCGACCACCCGCTGCGGGTATTACAGCCGGACCGTGCATAACGCAATATTTTTACGCGGCGAGTGGATACCGCTGGCGGGATTTACCGACGGGATGCCGGTTAAAATCCGGGTGATGCCCGACTGCAGTCATCACCACCCAGAACAGTCGCGAGCTGTGGGGCTGCGCCAAGAGGCTGAGCGTGACGTATGTCAACAGGCCAAAGATGCTCCAGTGGCTGGAAGGGTTTCCGGGGGCGCTGAACGACACCGGCGATCTGCCGGTAATCAAGCGCGGGGACGGCATTGCGGGTAAGTCTGACGGCTGATAAATAGATCCCGGCGCAAGAGCGGGATCTAAATTCAGGTTTTGGGATCTGATGGCGGGGATTTACGGGCTTTACGGTCGTCCAGTTTAGCAAAGAGCCACGTCCTGGAACCAGCAGCAAGACCAACAATTCCACTAATTACCAGTAAGTCAGTGACGTCTTTTTTAATAAAGACAATTTTCCCTTCATACCCTATCTTTATCAAACATTTAGCAGTGAACATAAAGATAAAAAACGCAATAAAATAATAAATAACACTTATTAAAAACATCTTTAAAGACGGCTTCCGCATTTTATTTACTATCATTTTTTCTTCCCGACATCTTTCACTTCATTGCTAATAAACTCACCACCGACAGAGCCAAAAATATCATTGATTTCACCAGAGAACGGACCATATTTCCCAAATGTACCACCAAATAATGCTCCCGCACCTGCACCTGTAAGAGCGGCTACATCAGGTCCATCGGTAAATACAGCACCTCCTATAGCTATTTCGGTATTAGCTCATATACCACGTCCCGGAGCTAACATTCCTGTCGTAAATGATGTAGCACTTCCTAAATAATCCCATGATTTATTCTCATTACCGGGCTTATTCAAATCGTTGTTTTGATAGCCGCCGTTCGCACTCCACGCTAACACCCCACCACCAATAACTTTACCGACTGATGCCGCAGGTCCCAGATACCACGCGCCCGCTACCAGCACACCATCCTGGTAACCTTCAACAATAGCTTTAGTAATATTGGCACCTTCCGGTAAATCCCCCTTCGCCATCTTCTCCAGCCCCGCCTGGTTTTGCTCCGGCGTCAGATTATTGTCCACCGCATACTGATTCCAGGACGCCATCGCCTGGCCATAATCCATCATGCCTTTCGGCAGATTTTCCCAGCCGCTCAGCGAGTTATTCTCAACCGCATTCTTCCCTGCCTGAGCGCCGGCCAGCCCACTGGCGCTGCCGCGCCGGTCACGCCGCCTGCCAGACCTGCAGCCAGGGTACTCAGTGCACTGATGATCTGCTTATCCGACTCCTGCAGGTCGCTGACCTGTTTACCCGGATACATCGAATGAATGATCAACTGACCCATCAGCTCTCCGCTGACCGCACCGGTCGCGCCTGCTGCCGCGCTGTTTCTGCCGCCCGCGATCTTATCATACAAACCATTGCACTGGTGCCTCGGCTGGAAAGGCAGATCGATGCAATCCGACAGATACCAATGACGAAGCAGAAGTTTATTTCTGAGATGCTGGATAACGTGATGGGTAAACGGATTAGCTAACAGGCGCGGAACTGAGGTGCTCGAATATCCCAGCCCGCTGACCGCAAGCAATTAACGAGGAGCTGCTTATGGCTGGTACCCATCATAAGTCAGAAACCGACACGCCCTCAACTAAATCAAGACGTTATACCGTGGGATATATCCACTATCACCTGAAGCCCCGGCCTTCACCGTCGATCACCCTGCACGGCCACTGGATGGCCGAGCTGGGATTTTGCGACCGGGCAGAAGGTCGAGGTGATCACCACGCCGGGGCAGATGATTATCCGGCTGGCGGCGGACTGATAATGTAAAAATCCCGGCTCGCTGGCCGGGATTGTATTAATTAGTAGTCAGAGTGATATGTGACTTTGTATGTGTTTCCTAATTCTCTTTTAAGATGCTCGGCTAATATACACCCATCATCAATAAATAACTTTTCTTCTTTTTCACTTTTAAAACTGGATGATGCAGGATCATCTACATTGAGAATATCATCATATCGTTTAGCCCATTCATTCAGGCTATTTTTCAGCTCCAGTGATATTGGTAATTCCTCGGGTGATATATCACTAAAATCGCCCGAACCACCTCCCCATAATGGATGACAATGATAGTCAGCCATTAATTTTATCTCTTTCATTTTACCGAGCCTCGCAAGTTAGCTCCTACGACGTAGGGGTTGTTCCCTCAGTGATAGCAATATTGTACTTCTTACCATTTATCATGGTTTCAAAGATGGGCCTGCCAATCCCAGGACCTTGATAACCAACAACTTTACCATCAGTGACAGCTTTCATTATTACATCAGGAATACATGCTTATGATACACCTATTTGAGCAAATTGGCTCCAATTCTGTTCCACAATATGTTGTAATCCTTTTTTTGAATTTCCTTTTCAAGAAAATTAATTTTCCCGCCATTGTCCTTTCCCGCACTAACAACATTTCCAGGTGTAAATTTAATTCCTTGTGTGGTCATCTCATTAAACAAAGATTTAGTTGTCAAACTATTCTTCGCAATTATGACGAGGTCTTTACCCAACATTCCCAAAGAAGTTACAGCAGCCTGATTTTCAGGATCGGATATAAACGCCGCAAAACTCGTCCAGCCAGGACTGTTTACATCTATATTTCTTAGATCCTGTCCATTCCATTGCTAAACATAGGCTTTGACTTCATCGCTTGTCATTACCTCAACACCATGAAGCTTTCCTACCCAGCCAGGACGCGCCGCCATATCAACGCCGCCCTGCGCCAGTTCTTTATCAACAACGACAGCTTCCAGCGGATTATCTTTCAGTTTCTGATCGGTGTCTGCGCTTTGCTTATCGCTGACCTGCTTCCATTTATCGATCACTGGCTGGCAGTCGCTGCCGGATTTCCGGCAGTCTGACAGACTCTTTATCAAAGCTGAGCGCCTGACTGGCATTCACCGCATAGTTGATCATCCGGCTGGCGGTGGAGTAAGCGGCAGGTAAAAATATCCCGGCTCGGTGGCCGGGATATTTTGGTTAATCATTCAAGGGCTGGTAATCTTCATATTCCCAGGAAAAGACGCGGGAGAGCTTTTGCGCTATATCCATCCAGTCTTCACCTTCACACTGATCGATGTAGTCTGTGATCGTCTTTTTGATTTCATCCAGATCGTATTTACGCACCAGAAGCGTGTGGCGCATTAACTCCGGCAGCCAATGATGTTTGCAGAGCCATTCGGGGGTGCAGACTTTTACATAAAAATAATTGCTACCAGTTTCATCGATAGGTCCAATTGTTAACGTTAATGACATAATGAAATTATCTGCTTCTTCTGGAAGATAAAGTTTCAGATCAAATAAATCATTTCCTAGCGTTTTCAATTCAGCTTTCATTTTTTAATACTCATATGCCCATTACCAATACGTATCCTTTCACCAGTTGATAGGTTTATTTGGTAGGTTTCGAAGTTGGCTTGCACTCCTGTTGGATTCAAATGCTCTGGAGCATTTGGCTTCGAATCAGGATAACGGTATATCCTTAAACCATCAGCACTAACCAGACCTTTTCCGTCCGTTGTTGGTATAGCCCCATCTCCTACCCAGATTTTACCTAATCGATCTGCTTCGTCTCTGCTTCCAGAACCAACACCATAATTCAGTTTTCCATTATCACCCCCTGACAACGGCGTCCAACCTCGGATCCTGCTTAGCGATATTGTTCAGGTTCTGCTGCATCAGATCGTCTTTCAGCTTCGGATAGGCTGCTGCGTTATAAGCAGAGACCTCATCACTGGCCTTATTAATCAGCCGTGAAGCTTCAACCACATCCCCTTTCTTCAGCGCCGTTTCCGCAGCCTTAATCGCCTTACCTGCCACATCCCCTGCACCCGGTATTATCCCGATAACTGCTGCCAGATAATCCAGCGCCGTCTGCGCTTCCGCAAAACTCTTAATGTCACCGACAACCGGCACAAAATCCAGTCCGGCCAGACCCGCACCTCTCAGCAATTCATCACGATGCGCATCCATTTTAGCACCGCAGGCTTCGGCACTCATTCCGGCACAGTTTTGAGCCTTGAATTCCTCAGTAACCTTCACCAACGAATCCTGCGCTTTCTGATATTTCTCCTGCTGCGATATTCCTGAGGCTTTGTTTTCAGCAATATCACTCAGCGCATTATTCTCCACCGCATTCTTCCCGGCCTGAGCGCCGGCCAGCGCACTGGCGCTACTGCCGCCGGTCACGCCGCCTGCCAGACTTGCAGCCAGGGTAATCAGTGCACTGATGATCTGCTTATCCGACTCCTGCAGGTCGCTGACCTCTTTACCCGGATACATCGAATGCATGATCAATTTACCCATCAGCTCTCCGCTGACCACACCCGTCGCGCCTGTTACCGCGCTGTTTCCTGCCGCCCGCGGTCTTATCATACTAACCACTGCACGGTGCCACGGCTGGAAAGGCAGATCAATGCGATCCGGCAACTGCCAATGGCGAAGCAGTAGTTTGTGACTGAGATTCTGGACGATGTGATTGGTTAAACAGAGTAGATATCAGGAGCTGAGCTGTGGTGCGCCAACACCCCAACCCGCTAACCACAACCAACTATACGAGGTGGTTAATCATGGCAGAGCACGATACTAATTCAGAAGTGAGCATTTCCAAATGCGTTACGGCAGGCTGGATGCAATTCTAAAGCAGAACCCCGCGCAACTGAAGTAAACGAACCCCAACGGCATTACACCGTCTGCGACGCCCCCAATGGCATGAAGGGCAACCCGCTGTCGCAACTCATGCTGAAGGGCTGCTGGGTCGAAGATCTGGCCTTTAACACCGAACAGTCCGTTCTCGTCACCGTCGAGCGCGAGCGGCTGGTGATTGAGATTTTACTGCGGTTCGGACTGGCAGGCAAAAAATCCCGGCCTTTTTTAGGGCCAGGATTTTTGTTATAGAATTATTTGGCTGGCTTTTTTCGGTCCTTACGTTCTTCTAGCGTGACCTTTATCCATATTCCAACACCTAAAATAAGGCCTCCAACATATCCTGATTCACAAAAGGATGAAAAAACGTCCTGCCAACTGAATGAAAAAAAATCTTTTTTGAAATATACAATTAATGATGCAAGAAGTACTACTGCCGTATCAGCAACTAAAAACAAAGCCAAGCAGCATAATATCAACTTAGATAATGTAATAAGGTTATTTTTTAGCATTCGCATCATCCTTTTTATCGAGAAGATCTTTTACAGCATTTCCTGTTTTCTCACTGATGTAACCCCCGATAACTGTACCTGTTAAATCAGATATAGCATCTTTTCCTAGTTTTGAGGCGGCTCCTTTTATTACTTCACCTCCGAGACCACCAATAACAGTACCCGCTCCAGCACCTGCAACAGCGTTTGTTGGTTCTTCCCCCTTAATGCTACTGCCAATTGCTGTGCCGCCCATATTGATAGGTGTTGAAGCTATAATACCTTTACCCGTCGTTGCTGCCGCTGTTACCCCTGCCATAATCACATCCACATAACTGAACGGATCTTTTCCGGCAAGCTGAACGCCAGCATTAACTCCCACACCGATTGCTGTATTAGCAGCCATACCTTTCACCGTAAGCCCCAGCACACTGCTTCCAAACATAAACGGCGCATCGCCTATGCTGGCATTCGACTTGTGATAGCCCCAGGTATTCATAATACTCTGAGCTTTAGACATGGCTTCAGAATCAGGTGTACGTTTAACGTAATCCTGCCCGGACAGCAGACCTTTAACCAGTTCCTGTGAGACAGCGGGGCCGTATTCCTTCTCCATCTCAGATGCATAAACCCGCAGATAACCAGCCAGTTCAGCACGTTCAGTACCACTCATCTGAGAAGGGTCTTTGGTAAATTTAGAAACCAGCGCATCACTGCGTTTGTCAGCATTTTCCAGCTTAATAAGCTCATTAGCAGTAGCTAATGTTTTATCGCCGTTATTAATTTTCTCAATGGCTTTGTTGAGTTTGTCTGAAGATGTTGAACCGAGGAAATTATTCTCAACCGCATTCTTCCCTGCCTGAGCGCCGGCCAGCGCACTGGCGCTACTGCCGCCGGTCACGCCGCCTGCCAGACCTGCAGCCAGGGTACTCAGTGCACTGATGATCTGCTTATCCGACTCCTGCAGGTCACTGACCTGTTTACCCGGATATATCGAATGCATGATCAACTGACCCATCAGCTCTCCGCTGACCGCATCGGTCGCGCCTGCTGCCGCGCTGTTTCCTGCTGCCCGCGATCTTATCACACGAACCACTGAACGGGTGCCTCGGCTGGAAAGGCAGATCGATGAGATCCGACAGATGCCAATGACGAAGCAGAAGTTTATTTCCGAGATGCTGGATAACGTGATGGGTAAACGGAGCAGCTAACAGGCGCGGAACTGAGGTGCTCTAATACCCCAGCCCGCTGACCGCAAGCAATTAACGAGGAGTTGATTATGGCTGGCACGCATCACTAGCCAGAGGCCGACACGCCCACAACTAAATCAAGACGTTATACCGTAGGATTTATCCGCGATCACCTGAAGCACTGGCCTTCACCATCGATCACCCTGCGCGGCCACTGGATGGCCGAGCTGGGATTTGATATCGGGCAGAAGGTCGAGGTGATAACCACGCCGGAACAGATGATCATCCGCCCGGCGGTTGACTAATAATGTAAAAATCCCGGCTCGGTGGCCGGGATTTTATCTGATTAAGATATTTTCAGTTCTTCCGTTGCTTCCGCCAGGATTTGCAAAAAACTGCTTAGACTAAATTTCATTGCATTCTGTTCAGCAAGTATCCTGGCATCTGAGAAAAACTCTATTTCTATATTGTCAGGCCTTTATCTTTGTTTAGTTGGCAAAGAATCTGATCTTTGTAAGAGATCTCCGCTGTAATTTCTTCATATTTAGAATCACTGAATAAAGTTAATTCAAAATCATTGTTCATATATTTATCTCGGCTTTTTAGGATCTAAGAAACCAGAAAATGAGCCATCTGAGTTATAACGCACACCTCTGCCATCAGGCAACCTATATTCCACGCCACCTCTGGAAAGTTCTGTTTTTATAGTACTTTTATTATTCAGCACTTCATTTACAAACTGATTCGCTGCTTCACTTTTCTGTGTTGGATTGCCTTTTAAAGGTTCAAAAACACCACCAGGTCTACCTGCGTATTTTTCCCATGCTCTGGCCGCAGCGGATAAACCTTGTTCGTTAATTGGCTCGTTCGCAGACGAAATAAGATCATCTTTCTTGAAACGGTCAAAATTATTATTTGAACCGTTTTCCTTATCTCGCGCATTTTCCTCATCCTGTGGCTCCCAACCGCCAGGCGTTCCGGACCCCGTTCCACCCAATTCGGCTTTATCAGCATCCGAAAAATCTTTGCCAATATTTGGTTGGTTCTGTTCTTCGCCATTTTCCGAAGAACAAGCTCGTCCGAAGGAGCACTGCGTTGCCTTGTCCAGCGCATCACCCAGATCTTTAATTGTACCTTCAAGACCTGAAGCTATTTTCTTATCTGCATCCTGTTTAACCTGGTCGCCGGGACCAACAGGCACACCCGGAACAGGAACTGGAGGCGCAGGGATAGTCAGCGCATTATTCTCCACCGCATTCTTCCCTGCCTGAGCGCCGGCCAGCGCACTGGCGCTGCTGCCGCCGGTCACGCCGCCTGCCAGACCTGCAGCCAGGGTACTCAGTGCACTGATGATCTGTTTATCCGACTCCTGCAGGTCACTGACCTGTTTACCCGGATACATCGAATGCACGATCAACTGACCCATCAGCTCTCCGCTGACCGCACCGGTCGCGCCTGCTGCCGCGCTGTTGCCTGCCGCCCGCGATCTTATCATTCTAACAACTGCACGGTGCCGCGGCTGGAAAGGCAGATCGATGCGATCAGGCAACTGCTAATGACGAGGCAGAAGTTTGTGGCTGAGATGCTGGACGATGTGATTGGTTAAACAGAGTAGATATCCGGCGCGGAGCTGAGGTGCGCCAACATCCCAACCCGCTAACCTGCTAACCCGCTAACCCGCTAACCCGCTAACCCGCTAACCACAACCAATTATACGAGAGGGTTAATCATGGCAGAGCACGATACTAATTCAGAAGTGAGCATTTCCAGAGCGTTACGGCAGCGATTGGTAAAACGGAGTAATTAACAGACGCGGCACTGAGGTGTTGGAGCACCCCAGCCCGCTGACCATGAGCAACTAAGAAGTAGTTGATCATGGCTGACACGCATCATGAGTCAGAGACCCGCACACCCACAACCGCTGCCTGCGGACTACAGGCGCATTATTACAGGGTCAGCTACCGGCCTAACCGGAGCCAGCCGAACCCGCTGCCGCAGCTCACCATTAAAGGCCGCTGGCTGGAGCAGCTGGGCTTCACGACCGGGCAGAAGATCGAGGTGATCACCGGGCCGGGGCAACTGCTCATCCGGCTGGCGAATGAAGGGTAATTAACTGTTCTGTAGATTAAAATCCCGGCACTAAGGCCGGGATTTATTGAGTTAAGATTATAAGTAGAGGCTATCATCGTAAGGACTGGCAGCAAGAATTTCTTCAAAATGTTTTCGAGATTTTATTCCCCAGTCGATGTTGATTTTGTTCATAAGCTCAATAATCTTTGGAAAATAAATACGCCGACTATCTTTACCGGGAATCCGATTATTTAATTCGTACTCGACTGCTACATCATATATAAAATCATACACAATCCAATAAAGTAACTCATCTGTTGAATCTGTAACCTTTCTAGAAAACTCATATCCTCTCTCGGTACAGATATAATTATACTTTCCATTTTCAAATGAAATATAAGGCGTTCCATCATCAATAGGTGCTGAGCAAAGGTTAACAGAGTGAACTGGAAAACCTAATATCAAAACCAGCGTATCTATTTTTTTTTGAAGATCATTAATACTCAACAGCATTTCAATTAACCCTCTCAATATATTTGTTGTCTAACAACCATTGTACATTTACTCGTTCCTGCATATTAGGCGGAATCTGAATACCTCCGCCATGTTCACCAAAAGCAGGGGCTATTTTCCCTTGAATAACAGGCAACGGTTTTATGACAACGTATTCATGGTACTTATCCGCTAAGGAGCCAGGGGCTAAAGCGCGCTGTTCCTGGGGCGTACCTTGTGGTGCCAGGAAAGAACCATTTGTCTTGCCATACCTATCTAAATGAGTGCCTACAGGAAGCGTTGTTTTAACTGGTTCTTCGGCAAAACCTAATTTTGCAGGCCAGTTCCAGTCTCCGCTTTCATTACGGTATTTATCGTACTGTGACCACCCTGAAGCTTCCTCATCAGCAGCAACTCTATTTGGCTCTGCCGTTCTTCCGGCTGAAGGTTGAGATAGTTTTTTTGCTGAACTCTTTTTGTCGGATCCTTAATTACACTCTTCAGCCCGTAAGCACCCGCCAGAGCGGCAGCCAGTTCCTGAGTCTGCATTGCTATATCATAACGGCCTGCTGCTGTTTCCCAGCTCATACCGGACGCCTGTGCTATTGCTGTTATGGCTTGGTCGCGGCTGATACTGCCTGCATCCAGTCCCTGCAAAACACTTTCCAGGTTTTTCACATCCTGTGGATATAAATCCCTGTACAACAATGAGTAGGTCGCATTTTCACCATATTTATTAAATGCTTCCTGAGCCGGGCCAATCAGCGCACCACAGGCTGAACCACCTTTATTACCATCCGTACAGACCGCTTTTATCGCTTCATCACGCGCTTTATCTGTCTGATTAATCGTCGCCAGCTCTTTCGCTTCAGCCGGTGTCAGTTCCTGTTTTAGATAGTCGCGCTTCGTCTCCAGCTGTTTCTTTCTGTCGGCTTCCTGCACCCTCAGCCAGTTATTCTCAACCGCATTCTTCCCTGCCTGAGCGCCGGCCAGCGCACTGGTGCTACTGCCGCCGGTCACGCCGCCTGCCAGACCTGCAGCCAGGGTACTCAGTGCACTGATGATCTGCTTATCCGACTCCTGCTGGTCGCTAACCTGTTTACCCGAATACATCGAATGCATGATCAGCTGCCCATCAGCTCTCCGCTGACCGCACAGGTCGCGCCTGCTGCCGCACTGGTTCCTGCCGCCCGCGAGCTTATCACACTAACCAATGAACGGGTGTCTCGGCCGGAAAGGCAGATCGATGCGATCCGACAGACGCTAATGGCGAAGCAGAAGTTTATTTCTGAGATGCTGGATAACGTGATGGGTAAACGGAGCCGCTAACAGGCGCGGAACCGTGGTGCTCGAACCCCCAGCCCGCTGACCGCTGACCGCTGACCGCAAGCAATTAACGAGGAGCTGGTTATGGCTGGCACGCATCATAAGTCAGAGGCCAACACGTCCAGGACTAAATCAAGACGTTATACCGTGGGATATATCCGCGATCACCTGAAGCAGCGGCCTTCACCGTCGATCACCCTGCGCGGCCACTGGATGGCTGAGCTGGGATTTACGACCGGGCAGAAGATCGAGGTGATCACTGAACCGGGACTGATGATTATCCGGCTGGCAGCAGCTGAGTGATAATGTAAAAATCCCGGCCTAATGGCCGGGATTTGGTCATTAAGAGACCATTTGATCTAATATGTTTCCAATCTTACTTAACAAGGCTACAACCTCATTTCTATCAGAGCCTATTCTTGTTTCAAACTCAGCAATATCAATACCATTACAGATTTCATTCAACGCTGAATTTAATATCAGCAACTCTTCTTCTGTTATATTAATTTCTGCAGTTTTCATTGTGACAGATAATAGTTCCATATTTACCTCAAGCTATCAAAGTAGGCTCTCCCGTTCACTGGTCTGAATGCAGTACCACCATCGCCAGGTTTGGGGTTTCGTATAACAACGGTGTTTGTCGATTGATCCCAATAAGCTGACCCTCCGCCACTTAGCTCTTTGACAGAAGTTGGATTTTACAACGTTCTCAATGAGTTGAGAAAACTGTTCTTTTGTCTTTATTCCCAGATTAGCGAATTCAATTTACTGAATAACATGTTTTTCGAAAGCATGTCCATCGGCAATTTCTTTTCCCGTTAACTCGGCATTAAGATTTTTACTATTTACAGCACTATGAGCCTCATTATTCCGTGCATTTTCCTCATCCTGTGGCTCCCAATCGCCAGGCGTTCCGGACCCCGTTCCACCCAATTCGGCTTATCAGCATCCGACAAATCTTTGCCAATATTTGCTTGATTCTGCTCTTGGCCATTTTCCGAAGAACAAGCTCGTCCGAAGGAGGATTGCGTTGCCTTGTCCAGCGCATCACCCAGATCTTTAATTGTACCTTCAAGACCTGAAGCTTTTTTCTTATCTACATCCTGTTTAACCTGGTCGCCGGGATCAGCAGGCACACCCGGAACAGGAACTGGAGGCGCAGGGATAGTCAGCGCATTATTCTCAACAACAACACTCTCTGGCGTGGAGTATGGTGACGAAGGCGATTTTTCCCTTTACTTTCTGTTAGTTAGAATCGTTTTTACCGGCGTACTTCCGGCGCGACAACTTGTAGCTCCGACGCGCCTTTTTCTTCTTCACATGCTACCGCTGGCCAAGAGCACCTGGCGCATTGTAAGGATTTTTAAAAATGCTCCAGACGTTGGGTTGGGAGCATTTGTACGTTTTAGCGGTTATTTTTCTGGATTTATATATGTATACCTACTATCAATTTCCAGACCAAGATCATTAACTATTTTAAGCACTTGCGTGTACTCACCTTTACTGATCACAACATCATGATCAGCAATATGATCACATAGCGTTTCGAATGCTATTACATTCTCTGAAAACCCAAGATACCCAAGGGCAAAGTCAACTAACGAAGGTTCCAGACGATCTTTTAATCCTTCACCAAATTCTCTAATTTCGTCATTAATATCCATTTCACCCACACTATTTTCTAATAGGCTTTAAAGTTGGAGGAGTCAGATTATTATCCGGGAACGCTGTTACAATTTTCCCACTAGCGGGCTCGTATACCACACGAACTCTGACACCATCTCGTTCTTCCCAGGCAACCCACCTTGCCGGCCTTCCTGCGTTTGTATATGCCCCACCAGTTCCGGTCTGAGCAAACCATTGAGTATCGGGGGAGGTAGCAATGCCTCCCACAGTATGGACAACCTTATCTGCTGACCAACTTTGAGGAAAGACTGTTTTTCCTGGATTTCCAGGATATAGATGTCCCCCTTGCGTAGGGCTATCCCCATATAAAATATGTTGTTTGGCTTCTGGTGAAAGGATATCAACGTATTTCTGGTTTGAAGGTGATAGTCCAAGATCTGAACTTTAGCAATAGACAAAAAGGTTTTAGCAACTACGTACTGCGCCAGCTTGGCTTCACTCGTAGGTACACCACTTGCCAAGATTTCTGCTGCCCGTTGTGGCGTCATTTCTCCGTCAGCCGCCAATGCACTGACCGGGACCCCAAAGAACTCTGCCCATGCTGTCAGCAATCCTTTAACGGCATCCTGCCCTTCAGGTATTTGACCCTGCGAGTTTTTAACCAGCGCCGCCGTAAGTTCATCCAGCGAAGCGCCATTATGGATCATGCTGGCCGCAAGGGACTGTTGAGATAAGCCAATATCATTCAGTTCCTTAGGCAGACTCAGCGAGTTATTATCAACCGCATTCTTCCCTGCCTGAGCGCCGGCCAGCGCACTGGCGCTACTGCCGCCGGTCACGCTGCCTGCCAGACCTGTAGCCAGGGTACTTAGTGCACTGATGATATGCTTATCCGACTCCTGCAGGTCGCTGACCTGTTTACCCGGATACATCGAATGAATGATCAACTGACCCATCAGCTCTCCGCTGACCGCACCGGTCGCGTCTGCTGCCGCACTGGTTCCTGCCGCCCGCGATCGTATCACACGAACCATTGAACGGATGTCTCGGCCGGAAAGGCAGATCGATGCGATCCGACAGACGCCAATGACTAAGCAGAAGTTTATTTCTGAGTTGCTGGATAAAGTGATGGGTAAACGGAACAGCTAACAGGCGCGGAACCGTGGTGCTCGAAACCCCAGCCCGCTGACCGCAAGCAATTAACAAGGAGCTGGTTATGGCTGGCACGCATCATAAGCCAGAGACCGACACGCCCACAGCTCAATCAAGACGTTACACCGTGGGATATGTCCGGGATCAGAGGAAGTTCACGCTTTCACCGTCTATTATCCTGAAGGGCCACTGGATGGCGGCACTGGGATTTGAGACCGGGCAGAAGATCGAGGTGCTCACTCAGCCGGGACAGTTGATTATCCGCCTGGCTGCTTAAGGATAACTGACTGATAAAAATGGAATCCCGGCTCACTGGCCGGGATTTCTTGTTAAGATCAATTAGGATCTGATGGGGGAGATTTTCGCGTATTGAACTTGTCTGTCAGATTAAAAACTATTGTAGCTAATGTAATCGCTGTTCCTGCAATAGTTCCAAAAACAATAGCTCTCTTTAGCTGTCCATCGGGAATTAGAAAAAATCCATTTTTGATATATATAATCATCGATGATCCAGCCCCCAAAATAAAACAAATCAGTATACAAAAAACACAAGAGTAAATTAGTAATTTGATATATGCGATCATTTTTTCTCCTCCTTTTCTTTTTCAGAAGATTTTTGTGGAGTTAATGTATTTAAGAGATTTTGTGTATATCCACCTAAAAATTCTGTCCCGAGCGAGCCTATAGCATCAAATATGAAGCCAGGTGCATCCTTTCCTGTTAACGAATTAACAACCCCTGGTGCATATTCACCAAATCCCCATCCCAATCCAGCGCTACCTGCGGCGATACCAATCGCCCCAATATCAGCTCCATTGCTCAATGCCGCACCAGTCGTAGCTATTCCTACGTTCTGCAATAGTCCACGTCCCGGAGCCAGTGCGCCGGTTACAGCCGCAGAAGCACTGCCCCAGTAGTCCCAGGTTGTTTGCTGATTTTCAGGCAGGCTTTGATTCTTCTCACTGTTGATATCAAACCACTGATACGTACCATTAGCCATTGCCGCGATGACTGCACCACCGACTACTTTACCTACCGATGCAGCCGGACCTAAATAAGCTGCTCCTGCTATCAACACGCCGTCCTTATATCCATTCACGATAACCTTGGTTATATTCGCGCCGTCAGGCAAATCACCCTGCGTCAGTTTATCCAATCCTGCCTGTTTCTGCTCTGGTGTAAGGTTATGTTCCTCTGAATACTGATTCCATGACTGCGCAGCGGAGCCTGAACTGGTCATACCCGTACCCAAACTTAGCGCATTATTCTCAACCGCATTCTTCCCTGCCTGAGCGCCGGCCAGCGTACTGGCGCTACTGCCGCTACTGCCGCCGGTCACGCCGCCCGCGATCTTATCACACGAACCATTGCACTGGTGCCACGGCTGGAAAGGCAGATCGATGCGATCCGACAGACGCTAATGGCGAAGCAGAAGTTTATTTCTGAGATGCTCGATAACGTGATGGGTAAACGGATTAGCTAACAGGCGCGGAACTGAGGTGCTCGAATATCCCAGCCCGCTGACCGCAAGCAATTAACGAGGAGCTGCTTATGGCTGGCACCCAGCTTAAGTCAGAAACCGACACGCCCTCAACTAAATCAAGACGTTATACCGTGGGATATATTCGTGATCACCTGAAGCACCGGCCTTCACCGTCGATCACCCTGCGCGGGCACTGGATGGCAGAGCTGGGATTTGCGACCAGGCAGAAGATCGAGGGGATCACTGAACCGGGACAGATGATTATCCGGCTGGCAGCAGCTGAGTGATAATGTAAAAATCCCGGCTCAATGGCCAGGATTTCCTTTTAGTTATCTGTATAAGCGGCTATTAGCTTATTTATTTCACACCAAAGTTGACCTTCATTAAATTCACATTCTTGACGATCATTATCTGGGTTATACATATCAGCAATACAAAATACGCTGGAGAGTAACTCACTTAAATTATCATCATCCTGTGCAAGTAATTCATTATCACGTTCTGTTTTCCACTTAATCATATAAGTGTCCACAAAGCAGCCAGCGGTTATGTCCTTGGATATAAAACTGTCAATGTAGCTCTTAAGTGATTGACTCATCTTAAATCTCGTTATCCATAACGTTATCATACTTTTTCGTTTGAGGATCAAGCTTCCATCCACTGACAAAATTACCTGTTATATCAACCACAACTACATTATTTTTTGCGGGTTAAAAAATACTTTCAATTCTGGAACTAACAAGTATTTGCCATGTTCATAAGTACTTGTGTTATCTAAATGTGGCGTGGTCTCCGTCAACAGGCCGAAGATGAAGCAGTGACTTAAGGCGTTCCCTGGCGCGCTGAACTACACCGGCGATCTGCCGGTGATCAAGCGCGGGAACGGGCATTATGGGTGGATTTGACGGCTAAAAATAGGAAGATCCCGGCTTGAGAGCCGGGATCATTGATGGCTAATCGTCGTAGCGGAAGTCTATATTTAGTTTCATTTTTTCAACATCCAGAGTCACTTTACATCCATGCCACGCAGGGCGGCCATTGGTCAGATTGTTTTCAATATAGTAGTTGCGAAGCTCTACTAAATAATGAAGGATATCTGTATTCGCCCTTCCACCTGCCGTTAACCATTGAGTTTTATCATCATCATCAAGATAATCATATTCATACTCACAATGATCATTTTCCGGTGACAATTCTGCACGCATAATGATCTTCTTAGCTTTGTCGGGAGCGATACTATATAAAACAGTACCGATATCTTTATAAATCTCTTGATCATTTCTCATTATTTCCCTCCCGGTGCATTTATAAAGGTTTTTTCTATTGGGCGACCACCATTAATAGAGTAGATAACGTTGAAGCTTTCAGGGCGACCACCAGTTCCAGAATAAACGGGATCTATCTTAACATTCACCTGCTTACCCTCTTTCAGGGCAGAAGCCCACGTATTTTCCATTTGTTTCCAGGCACCCTTATTCAGATTACCACTCATTGGAACAATATTAAGCTTCTCACCCATACCACCAAAAATGCTGGCTATCAGGTGACCACCTTCATCCCCTGCAACCCCACATTTACCAGCTTTGCACTGTTGGTATGTATTACGGTCTTTTGTCAATAATGACAGATCTGCTTCAACAGACGCTACCCGGCCATTATTATCGGTCACATAAGTTTTATTAGCATCAACTTTATACGTTTTATTTGGCAGGGGATTATTCAGTTCTTTACTCCAGTTTCCCTTACTACCTGATACTGCAACGATTTCATCGCTGGCCTTATTGATCAGCTTCGAGGCTTCAGCAAGTTCCCCTTTGTTCAGCGCTGTCTCAGCCGCTTTAATGGCCTTGCCCGCCACATCCCCTGCGCCCGGTATCAACCCTAACGCTGCGGCAAGATAATCCAGCGCACTCTGCGCTTCCGCAAAGCTCTTGATATCACCCACCACCGGCACAAAATCTGCACCGGCGGCAAGAGTTTCTTTCAGCGATTCACGCCGCTCGTCGTACATTTTCACCGAGCAGGCTTCCGCGCTTAATCCGGCACAGTTCTCCTTCTTATAGCGCTCGTTTTCCGCCTCAACATACTCACCGGCCTTCTGCTCAAGCGTTTTACCTTCAGACTGCGCCTGCGCTATATCACCCAGCGAGTTATTCTCAACCGCATTCTTCCCTGCCTGAGCGCCGGCCAGCGCACTGGCGCTACTGCCGCCGGTCACGCCGCCTGCCAGACCTGCAGCCAGTGTACTCAGTGCACTGATGATCTGCTTATCCGACTCCTGCAGGTCACTGACCTGTTTACCCGGATACATCGAATGCATGATCAACTGACCCATCAGCTCTCCGCTGACCGCACCGGTCGCGCCTGCTGCCGCGCTGTTGCCTGCCGCCCACGATGTTACCGCACCTACCACTGCATGAGCCATTGCTTTTGCGGCCTGATTGTCGGCGGTATATTTGTGTATCTGCTCGGCCAGATACGGTGCCGCTGCGCCGCTGGCTGCCTGCGCCAGATTGCCACCCGCCAAACCCTGAATCGCCGCAGTCGCCGCCTGAATCCCCTTCTGGATATCGCTGCCGGTGCCCCAGAGTGCCATGGCCTTCTTATAATCACTGCTGTTTTCCAGCGCTTCCTGATACGCTTTCTTTTCAGCCGCAGGAGCGTCGGCATCCGGCTGGTTTATGTTGTTTTTTGCCAGTTCCTTCTTACCTGCTTCCGTCGCCTCAATCTGCCCCTGCGTCCGGGCGATATCAGCAACCTGGCTGCCTATTTCACCGATCAGCTGAGCCGTCTGCAGGCGTTTCTGCTCCTTCTCTTTGTCGAAAATCGGGCTGATGCTGTCATTAGCGTGCTCGGTGTCGCGGCTAAGTGCAGCAACATCCTGCTGCTGATTTGCCTGGTCGCGCACCACTATCGATCCCTGGGCAACGGCTGACTGCGTTGTTCCCTCTGCGTGGCCACTGCTGCCTGCGCCCGCCAGCATACTGGCGGCCATGTTCCCTTTGAACTGGCCGCTGAAGTTCCCCGCCGAACTGAGGCCAATCCCCTGGTGCTGGGTTTTATAATCTGCCTGATTATGCAGGTCCGTGAAGCCCAGCGTGCCGGTATCAAGACGGTTTTTATCCGCGTCAGCCTGGCTGGCTATCACCGCACCATTGAGCTGGGTGTGACTGCCAACGTTAATATCAAACCCGCCCTGACCGGCATAAATGCCGCTTTGCTCCAGCACACTGTCGTAATTGCTGTGCATTTTATCCTGGCTGGCGTTGATATAACCGGAACCGGTCATTGAGCCAAAAGTGAAACTGCCGCCGGCTCCAAAACTGATCTGCTTCGAATCATAGTTATCGCTATCCTGCAGACTAGTAATAGACAGGTTGCGACCAATGTCAGCAGTCACGCTGTTACCGTTAACCAGCGCGCCAGTCAAAGTGGTGTCACGACCGCTACTGATGTCGACAACACCGCCGCTGTCGAGGGTGGTTTCGCTCCAGACGGTGCCATTCCCCTTTTCATGGCCTTTCGCCCCGTTAACGCTGGCGAAAATACTCAGTCCTGCGCTGCCACTGCCCACGCCGAAACTTAGCCCGATACCGCCACCGCTGCTGCTGTTTTTACCGCTGGTTTGTTGCGTACTTGCCGCGCCCGTCAGGTTGATGTCGTTCGCTGCGTGCAGTGACGTATCACCACCAGCCTTGAGCTGGCTACCGGCAATCAGCAAATCACCGCTGCTGGCACTAGTGCCTTTACCAGTGGCATCAATACTGAGGTTTCTCCCGGCATTCAGCGTAGAACCGCTGACGGCGTCGGACTCCTGATGCTGCTGAGATTTTGATTTTTGAGTGGTCAGCGAAATACTGATGCCAACGCCATTGTTAGGATCGCCATTGGCCTGCGCAAGCTGGCTGGCCTGGTTCGCCTGAACACCGGAAAGCACCGCTTTGGTTGCCTGTAATGCGGCCAGACGCCCATCGCTCTCTTTTTTGGCGGACTGTGCAGCAGAGACCGCACTGTTAACTGCCTCGGCTACTGCGCCTGAAAGCGCCAGCGTCAGTCCACTGGTGCGCTGCTCAAAACGTTCGTCGCGCGTACGTACATCGTGGCCGGGCGTGATTGCTACGCTGTCACCTTTCAGGGCCATGTTGCCGCCGGCAATCAAATCAGCCCCCTGCACCTGCAACTGCTGGCCTGCGGTGATTGAAACGTTCCCGCCGGTGCTGCCAACGGTACTGACACTCTGGCTTTGCGTCGTGCCTTTTTCCTTCAGATCGTGCAGCGACTTACTGCTGCCGATGCTGATACCCAGCCCACCGGTTCCCATCAGGCCACTTTTTTTCGTCTCGGAAAAACGCCAGCTCGACTCCGTGTTGGTAGCGGCAGAGATCCCGACATTGTTACCGGCGCTGAGCGCCACGTTATCATCACCCGCGACCTGCGATCCTTTTACCAGCAGATCGTGACCCGCGCTTACGGAGATATTGTTGCCACTGAGCAACGTGCCTTTTTCGTGCGTAGCGCTGTCTTCCTGAATGGTGTGGGTGGTCTTCTTGCTGAACAGACCTTTTTTGGTTTTCGTCTCTTCGCGATAGTTATAATCGCTTTCGGTGGCCGTGGTGAGGTTAATATCATGCCCGGCTCGCGCGGCGATATACTGTTTTGCCGTAATCTCACTGGCTGCGCTGTTGATGTCATTCCCTGCGGCCAGCACGATATTACCGCCACTGCTGATTTCGCTGCCGGTTTGACGAACCTGCTCGTTGATCGTCACTTTTTTGCCGCCCCGGCTCTCGCTGTATACGCGACTCTGCTGGGCATTCAGGTTCAGATCGCGCCCTGCGCTCAGGGAGGCGTTTAAATCGGCCATCAGCTGCGCTGCCTGCGAGTTAATATCGCGACCGGCGCTCAACGCTAAATTTCCGCTGCTCTGGATGGTACTGCGCGTAGCGTTAATGCTGTCGTTTTTGCTATTGCCCTGCGTCTGATGGCTACTGTTATCCAGCGTATTCAGATTGATATCATTTGCGGCGGCCAGCGTCGTATCGCCTTTTGACACCAGTGTGCTGCCGCTCAGATTCAGGTCGTGACCGGCACGCGCGGTGAGATCGCCACCCGCACTTACGCTACCGTCCTGGCTGCTGGTCACCACCGCGCTGCCATTTTTATTAAGGCGATCGGTATGGAGCGCATTGGCGGCGATATTGATATCGCCCCGCGTACCCAACTGTAAATCACCGCCAGCAGCGAGCGTCGCGCCCGTGTTATTGATGTTGCCACCCGCGCTGAGGCTGGCATTTTTGCTGGCTGAGATATTGGCCACATCCCCTAACTGGGTATCACTGAAGCTTAACGCGGGCGCATTTTTGATGCCGTTAAGCGCCAGGCTGCTCCACTGCTGAGCCTGCGTAACGTTATTGATATTTCCCGCCGCCGATGCGAGCGAAACGGTTTCGGCCGAAATCGATGCACCGATACTATTAATATCGCCAATCGCGTTCAGTTGCAGATCGCCGCCCGAAGCCAGTAAACCGGCGTGCAGGTTATTCAGTGTGCTATTGCTGTTGGCTGACAGCAGCGTCTCGGCTTTGATAGTACTACCGTCGTTATTGATCTGCCCGGCATCCAGTTTCACCGCCTGACCAGCAATCACGCTACCTGCCGCGATCTCACTGTCGCCTGGCGCCAGATAGAGTTTCGGAGCCAGCACGGTTTGACCATTAACCGTGGTTTTTTCCCACCACACAATACTCGTGGTCAGGGCCGCAACCTGTTCCGGCGAAAGGCTAACCCCCAGTTGCAGGCCCAGGCCCGCCTGTTGCCGGGCCGCGCTGTCCATCAGGTATTGCATCTGCTGCAGATCGGAGCCGGTACCCCCCACATAGCGATGCCCGGTCTGGCTCAATATGGCGTTACTTACGTAGCGGGTATCGAACGCGGCATCACCGAGGAATTTATAATCCTTATCGGGTGTAAGCTGCAGACGATTCAGCAGATAGGCAGAACCGAGGAATTTATCTTTGTCGGTATAGATTGCCGCCGTTTCGACTCGAGGGCTGCTGCTCAGCGCCGGTTGCGTTACCGCCTGAGCCGATTGTTGAACTGCCCCGGAAGTCGGGTTCCTGAGAAACGCATTGAGGCCATCAAACAGGCTGCCGTCGGTTTTACCGACCTCTGCCAGCTGTGGGTTAGTGGTAATCAGGTAGGGACTGGCAGGATCTTTACTGGCGACAAACAGGCCGTTGTTACCGGCAGGCAGTGGATAATCAGTTAACGCCGCGCCCTGATTACCTATTTGCTGTAGCGCGCCTGTCAGCGCATCCTTCCACTGCGGAGACCCGACGGCGATAGTTTGCCCGGCGGCAAGCTGCTGGTTCTGCACGCCACCTACGGATTGCAGTGGCGCAGTTCCTGCGATACCCGGTTTGCTAATAGCATGCACCATGCTGCCAGCGTTAGCCACGGTATCCGTATTGCTCAGGTTATTCGTAAAACGGGCGCTGACGTTGCCGCCAGCCTGAATCACGGCACGCAGACCTTCTCCCGTCTGGCTGGTTTCATAAACGGGTGCGCCCTGCAGGGTATAAACCACCTCGGAGCCCAGGCCACTCTCGTATTTCACACCATGTGAATTCCCGTTACGTAAATCAGCAATGATCGAAGGTGCAGTATCTTCTTCGCCGTAAAGGTTAGTATCAATCCGTCCCGTATTAGGATTGCCATATTTGTAGACCAGATACTGGCTTTGAATACTGTTTTCCCAGGACTGATTATTCAGATTGTTGCCGGTGAGCACGATATCCTGACCGGCGAGTAAATTACTGGCTTGATTGTCGAGGGCATCGGCTGTCACTACCAGATTCCGGTTAGCAGCGATTCGACCTGCACCGCCAGTCGCGCTGGCCGTGACGGTGGTAGAACTTACGAGAAACTTGCGAACCGCCGTACTAAGTTTCGGTGCCAGCGTGGTGTAAGGCCGGTATTCGGTGTGGCCGTTTCCTTTACCATTACTTCCCCCCGTCTGATAACCATGCATGCCGTGATAAACGCCGATCTCATCGTCATCAAGCTGAGCAAGCTTCACTTTCATGGTGGCTTGTCCCAATCCGGCGGGGGCATTCGTAGCGGACGCTGAAGTTACAGAGGTATTCATCCCCTCACGCTGATTCAGCAGATGCCCGGTACGGATGGTGATATCTCCGAGCGAGGTTTCAATATTGCCTGAGGTATTGATCACTTCATCGCTGGCGTTACCCGCCGCATCACGCTGCAGCCACAGGTTATTATTCGCCAGGATATCGCCACGATTATTTTGAATGCTGCTGGCCAGCAGTTGCATATTATTCCCGGCATACAGCAGCGCACGGTTTTCTATCCGGCTGCCTGCTGTCATCAGCAAATTCCCTGCTGTCCCGACGAAGCCATAATTCACTAACTGGCCGCGACTGGTGAGACGCATATCCCCGCCAGCCTGGACGCTTCCGCTATCATTAAGCGTCATGTTGCTGGCATCGACGTTCAACGCGCCGCTGCCGCTGCGTAGCTGACCATTATTGATGAAATTATTGCTGCTGAGTTGCAGACTGTTGCCCTGCAGCGTCCCCAGAACGGTGAGATCGCCTTGTGTACTGAGATTCAGCGCTTTACCCGCTGCCAGCGTGCCGCTCTGCGTGAACCCCGATCCCAGTTGCAGGGTCATATTGCCCAGCGCCAGCAGACTGCCGGCCGCATTCAGCACCGGCGTATTGAGGGTCAGATCGCCTGCGCTATAGAGTTTGCCGGTTGCCTGGTTATCAGCATTCTGTAAGGTCAGGGCCAGCGCACGGCTGGCGAATACGCTACCGCTGTTGTGCAACACACCGCCGCGCACCTGTAAATTATCGCCCTGCAGCTGTCCCTGATTGGTCATCTGGCTGGCATTCACCAGGCTATCACCCAGACCGGTAAAAGTCCCGCTGTTCACCAGGTTGTTACCACTGTAAGCCAGCCCCTGCGCCTGCACCAGGCCGCTATTCAGTACCGTCGGTGCCGACAGCGTCAATGGACCACCGGTAAGCAATCTGCCCGTGTTATTCAGGCTGTCGCTTAGCGTTATCGTCGTAATGCCATCGCCCTGAATCTGTCCCTGGTTCAGTAAAGATTGCGCGTTGAGTTGCAGAGCACCCTGGCTGCGCAGAACCCCGCCCTGATTCGCAATCGCCTGTTCAACGTTGCCATTCAGGTTCTGCTGGGCATACAGCTGACCACGGTTAGTCAGGTTGCCGCTGTTTATCACCAGATTTTTGGCTTCGATATCACCGGCACTATCAATCGAGCCCGCTTTCAGGGTGCTGGTTCCCGCGCTCAGCAAAGCAGCGCCTTTTAGCTGCTGCAACTGTCCGCTGAGGTTAGCCGTCAGCTCGTCTGTTGCTGTAGCACTTCCCTGATTAAGCAGCGAATTGCCCTGCAGCTGCAGATTTTTTGCCGACCATTTGCCTTCATTGTTCAGGCTCGCCGCCTGAATGGCCGCCAGGCCACTGGAAACGATATTACCCTGCGCCAGCGTGTGCAGATTGCCGGTCGCCGTAAGGCTGGTGCGCGCTGCGGACTGGATGCTGCCATTGACATCAATCTGGCTGGCGCGGGCATCAATGCTGTTCGCCTGCCAGCTGCCCTGCTGGTTGATACGTTGCGCATTCACGTTCAACGCGCCCTGAGTCAGTAACCGGCCCGACTGGGCATCGGTCAGATCCTGCTGTAATTGCAACACCAGGGATTTTAAACCGATCAGATTGCCGCTGTTGCTTACACTGTCCGCCTGAATCGCCAGCGTATCGCCCTGCATCTGACCCTGATTACGCAACTGCGCGCCTGTCAGCGAAAGTTGTTCACCACTCAACAGCTTGCCACTGTTATTAAGCTCGCGGCTTTGCAGCGTAGCGGCGCTGTCCGACAACAGGCTACCTGCGTTGTCCAGCGTCTGCTGCAACGCAACATCAAGCCCTTTGCTGCCAAGGGCGATACCGCTGTTATTCAGCGTATTGCCGCGCAGTTGCAACGAGCTGCCCTGCAAACGTCCGGCATTTTGTGTGCTGTCAGCGTCCACTTTCAGCGCACCGCCTGACAGAATTTGCCCGGATTGCAGGATATTAAGCGCATTACTCCGCAGCGTGACCGATTGATTGCCCTGCATCAGCCCACTGTTAGTCAGTTGTTCGGTATCAAGTTCGAGGGTTTGTCCACTGAGGTTACCTGCGTTACTCAGCGCGGAAGTGTTCAGCGTCAACGCATCTGAGGCCAGCAGTGAGCCCGCAGGCGCGTTATCGAGCGTGTTTTTCACGCTGATATCCAGCGTTCGCGCAGAGGTTTGCCCCTGGTTGCGCCACGCATCACTGCGGATCGCCATCGCGCCCAGCGCGTTAAGAGTGCCCTGCTGCTGTAATGAGTCAGCGGTCAGATCCAGGCGATTATTGGCGCTCAGCGTGCCCGCATTATTGATAATGCCCGCGGCAATCGTCAGATCCTGCGCGCCGGTCTGCGCCCGGTTGTTGAGCGTACCCGCCTGCAAAGTCAGCTGCCCGGGTGTAAACCACTGGCCAGCCAGATCGGCCTGGTCGGCAACGTTGAGCGCGATGGCGCTTTTGGCCTGCGTGCGCGCATTGTCACCACTGCTTAACTGTTGCGAATTCAGTGTCAGCGCCTGGTCGGCGGAAAGCGTGCCGTTCAGCTCAATATTTTGCCCATTGAGCTGAATATTTTGCGCACTGGTCTGTAACGAACCTGCGCGGGTCGTCAGTTTTTCAGTCTGGAAATCGAGGTTGTGCTTCGCGCTCAGCGTTCCACCGAGGTAAGCCTGGCTGGAGTGCACCCGCAGAGCGCCGTCTGTCAGGGTGTTACTGTCATCGCCAGCGGTAAACTGATCTACATTCAGCGTTAAGTCGCCCTGCGCGCCCAGCAGACCGTTGTTATCCAGATGGCCGACATCCAGCCGCTGCCCGGCGCCAGATTGTGCCGTACCGTTATTTGTTAATACGCGGCCAGAAAGCGTTTGCTGGCCGAGCGATTGCAGCAGACCCGCGTTGGTCAGATGATCAAAACTAAAGTGCGTATTACCATTCGCCGCCAGCGTACCGCTATTGACGAAGTCAGTTGCACTGAAAGCCAGGTCGCGTCCGGCAATCAGCGTGCCAGCCCACTGGCTTTGATCATTAACCTGTAATGCAATGTCATTACCGGCGGATAGCTTGCCCTCACTGAGTGCGTTGAGGCGGTCTGCACGTAAAGTGACATTGCCACCCGCACGGCTTTGTCCATCCAGCTGCTGCTGTGCGCTGGTCAGGCTAAGGTCCTGCTGAGCCGTGAGCATTCCGGTTTTGCTCAGGTGCAAGGCACCGCCGCTCAGCTGAACATTATCTCCGTCCAGCTGACCACCGATCGTAGCCTGCTGGCTGGCCGTCAGTGAGACGTCACCGTCACCGTGCAGTCTGCCTGTGCTGCCAAGCGTGAGGGTATCGCCGTTCAACATCAGGCTACCCCCGCTGGCAATCTCGCCTTGCAGTATTTGCTGACGGGCGCTGAGATTGATGTTGCGCTGGCTGCTAAGCCGGGCGTCTGCTGCGGTTTGCAATGAGGTGCTGCTTAGCGTCAGGCCGTTTTTACCGCTTACAGAACCGTTCAGGGTGAAATCGCCACCCGCTAAATCCAGCTCGTCACCGGCGAGTAACGTCCCCGTTGCGCCATTCAGCGCCTGCTGCGTGGCACTGATATGCAGCGCACGCGAAGACCCGATCAATCCCTGATTGTCCAGCGATGCGGTGTTGAGCGTTTGCCCGCCTGCCGACTGTAAGCGTCCCTGGTTGCGTAAGGTATTTGCCGTAATAGTCTGGTTTTTCTGCGCCTGAATCAGGCCGTTATTCATCAGCGTCTGCGCCGTCACACTGATGTCACCGTTAGCTGCAACGGTGCTGTTTTGATCTGCCGTGACGTCGCTTGCCGCCAGGCGCAGATTGCCGCCGCTGGTCAGTTTATTGTTACGGAGCTGCACATTGCCCTGGCTGTTCAGCGTTACGTCACCGGTCGCCTGTTGCGTCCCCTGCAGCTGCATATCGCGGGCATTCGCGAGCAGCTTGCCGCTGGTGCTGGCATTCCCCAGCGTCAGGGTGCCATTCGCGTTTAATGTGATATCACCCTGATTGGCTAGCAGGTTGCCGATGTTGACCCCGACGCCTTTGTCGCTCGACACCAGATGAATCCGGTTAGCGTACATGCCGCCAAGCGCACCGGTATCGACCGCCACTGACGGCACTGGCCCTTCTCCGGCGATTGGCGTAACCGAGCCGTCCTGCGCAACGCGGTTGGCACCCGCCGTGATAGCGAGATCGCTGGCATGAATATCCGCATTAATTTTAGTGGCGCGCGCAATGAGCGATACCGCATCAGCGCGGCTGCCATCCAGCCCTTTGCCCTCAACCGTCACGTCGCCTTTGGTGACTTCCAGCGCGGCGAGATTGCCGCTGGCATCCAGCTGCGGTTTTCCGGTGGTGAGCGTCACGTTGGGCGTATTAATGAAGCCACAGCCGTTACAGGTAATGCCGTAAGGGTTGGCCACGATCACATTCGCGGCTTTACCCGCGACTTCGGTATAGCCCTGCAACTGCGAACGATTAGCTCCCACCACTTCATTGATGATCGCCCGGGCTTCGTGCCCGGCCTGCAGGTTAGGGTTATTCTGGATCAGTCCGCCCAGTTGGGTCTGAGTAAGTTGCCCGCTGGCATTATTGAGAATCAGCCCCTGCTGCCCGACGTTGTACTGCTGGTACTGGTTATGGGAAACACCTGCCTGATTCGGCGTGGCGATATTGACCACCGGCACGCCGTTACCCGCGGCATCCATGCGCGTGCCCGGCGTAACCGGGGTAATTTCCGCGGCCACAACCGGCAGCAGTGGCTGTACCGCCACCAGATAACAAATGAAGTAGCTCAGCGCGCGACGAAACAGGGAAACCGGTTGACGATCATCCATAATCATTGCCTCTTAAAAAACCAGCCCGACCCGGGCATAAATGCTAACGTGATCCGGTTGCAGATAGCCGGGATAACTGAGCGGAAAACCGACCGTGTATTGGGTATAAAAGAAACGGCTGCGGGTGCTGATCCCCACGGCGCTGCCCCATATCGTGCCCACAGACTCGCTGTTCTGCGCATCGCTCTTCAGCCAGCCGCCGTCCACCGCCGCCAGGGCGCTGACGTCACCGACCAACGGCAAGGTGAACAGGGTGTAATCCAGTTCATTACGCAAATAGCCACCCGCGTCGCCTGACAGGTATTGTTCTTTGAAACCCCTGACTGAGCTTTCGCCGCCGAGCGTCAGGCGTTCGCTGCCGTATAACCGATCCGGTGACCACTGGCCGTATACGCTGCTGAGCAACCATAACCTGTCCGAAACCGGTCGCTGAAAGCTGCCGCTCAGGCTCCACTTGCGAAACTGCGCCCGCGGTAAGTCCCCGCTTTTGTCGGCATCACTCTCCGCATCAAACCACGGCATACCGCGGCTAAAGGTTGGGTTGAGCGTTGCCACGCCACCGAACACCTTTTGCGTATGGTTGAATCCGATCTGGGTACTGGTGATTTTGCGACTGCTACTCTGCAACAGGGTATTGTTGAGATAGTTGTGACTGGTGTAGTGGTTCAGGCCGAGCTGCAAACTGGTCTTGATTTCACCGTTGCGAAACAGCACCCATGAACCATTCAGGCGATGCGCAATATTGTCGCCGTTACTCAGCCAGGTGAAACCATTGTTATCAAAATGACTGTGATAACTGCTCCAGCTATAGCTGTAGTCGAGCAGGCCGTAGCCATACGGCACGCTGACACCCGCCTGCACATTCTGCGCGTCACGCCACTCGCTGAATGGGCTGCTGCGACCGCCGCTGATAAACCAGCGATCCGCCAGCCCTAACAGGTTGTTGCCGGTCAGCGATGCGGTTAACTGACCGACACCGGTGCTTTTTTGTCCGCTATTATCAAATCCCAGCGCGGCGCTGAGCGGAAATTCTGCCGCTGTCGTCAGGTTCACCACTGAATAACCGGGCTGCGGCGCAGGCTGAATTTCAATCTGTACCGGGGTGCGGCGCAGGCGATTAATTTGCTCCATACCCTGCTCAATATCGCGCAGGTTAAGTATTTTTCCTTCAATATGAGGAAAAACCATCTTTAACATCGCCGGCTGCGCCCCGTCGAGGCGAATAGCGAATAGTTTTCCTTCCAGCACCGGAATAATTAACTGCCCATGCGACAGATCCTGTTCGGCTAAAAACGCCCGGCTGGTAATGTAACCACGTTGCATATACCAGTCAGAGACCGCATGTACCAGCGCATTAATTTCACTCAAATTCAGACAGCGATTGATATAAGGTGCCGTCAGCGCCTGTTGCTGACGATCGGATATCAGCGTGACGTGCTGCAGACGGATATGCTGGATCGGAAAACAGGGGCCGGGGCCCGCCGGGGAGGCGTCCGGCGCATTCAGCGGTGCCACAGCATGCCATAGTGCATCGCGCTGCTGCTGATCCTGTTCCAGTCGCTGCTGTTGTTGGTTTTGCAGATAATCGCGGTCGCCAGGTGTCAAAGGGGCAGCGATAATCTGGCCTGACGCTATAATAATAGACAGCGCCAGCAATATCCTTATTTTTGCCATCATCAAAGACTTAAGTAAAATTAATTGTAAAGGTTTTGTAAGCTTCTGTGCGCAGAATATCACCTAAACAATCAGACAGTTCCGCTTAATAAGAAAAAACAATAAACATGACGCAGTTTTAATTAAGTGATAAAAACAACTTTACCTAACGCAAATAAACAACAGAAAATCAGCAACGGCCATTAAATCATTAATATCGCGCGATGGCGGCATGACGCCAGATTAAGCGGGCTGAATGAGATGAGGCCAGCCCGGTAAGGAAACGGTGCCATATTGATAAGCGCCACGGCAATCTGCGCTGACGCCGCAGTGTTGCGCCATGCGGACTTTTACTGTTGCTGAAACCACGCACCTGCCTCACCGGATCGCCATTGCTGGCGACCGGGCGGATGCATGCCTGCATCCGATCGCGTATCAATCCCTCATGGCGGACATCAGCGCAGTTTTGCCACCGCAGATTTCAGCCGCGCGCATGCCTGCTCCAGCAACGCATCGTCAACCGCATAGGCAATGCGTAAATAACCCGGCATGCCAAACGCCGATCCATGCAACACCGCAACCTGTGCATCCTGCAACAACCAGCTGGCCAGCGCGCTATCGTCCTCCAGTCGTTCCCCCTGCGGCGTCACGCATCCCAGTAACTTTTGGCAGTTGGCAAAAATATAGAATGCTCCCTGCGGCGCCCGGGCGCTGAGGCCGTTGCTGGTGGCGATCATTGTCAGCACCTGCTGACGTCGCCGATCAAGCGTAGCGAGCCAACCTGCCAGAAGTTCGGCCGGTTGCTGCAACGCGACAACCGCTGCTGCCTGCGAGATGCTGCTGGGATTAGAGGTACTCTGCGATTGCAGAATCTGCATCGCGTCAATCAGCCATGCCGGACCGGCAGCATAGCCGAGCCGCCAGCCGGTCATGGCATGGCTTTTTGAGACACCGTTAACTGTCAGCGTGCGTTCAGCCAGCTGCGGGGCCGCCGCGGCAAAAGTGCTGAATGGCGTGGCGTCGTAGCGTAACGGTTCGTAAATATCATCCGCCATGATTAACACCTGGGGATGATCGGTCAGCACCTCAGCCAGCGCCTGTAACTCCTGCGCACTGTAAACCGCACCGGTCGGGTTACCCGGTGAGTTCAGAATCACCCAACGCGTTGCCGGCGTCAGCGCGGCAGCCAGTTGTTGCGGCTGCAGCTTCCAGTCGTGCTGTTCGTCACAGGCCACGATCACCGGTTCGCCTTCCGCCAGCGTCACCATATCCGGATAGGAAACCCAGTAAGGGGCAGGAATGATCACCTGCTGGCCAGCATCCAGCGTAGCCAGCAGTGCGTTGAAAATCAGCTGCTTGGCGCCGCTGCCGGCAATGATCTGCTCAGCGGTAAAATGCAGTTGGTTATCACGGGCAAACTTGGCGGCAATCGCTGTTTTGAGTTCGCGCGTACCGGAGACGGCGGTGTATTTGGTTTGCTGCTGCACGATGGCGGCAATACCGGCATAGCTGATGCTGTCCGGCGTGGCAAAATCGAGTTCTCCCTCGCCGAGGTTGATTATCGCCTTGCCGGCGGCTTCCAGCGCACGCACCCGATCGGAAATCGCGGCGGTAGGAGATGGACGGACGCGCTGCATGCGACGAGCCAGTAGCTGACTATTCATAAATCCTCTTTTGTATATCCTGAATCAACTAATACAATTAATCACCCCATCCCAGCAGGAAGAGTGCCGTGTTACCTATTTTCATTGTTGATGATGCCCGCGTTCCGGCGCGCTTTGGGCTGCTTGCCAGCCTGTATGCTAATCAGCTGGCGTTACCGTTATGGAGCCTGCGCCCGGATTTCACCGGCGATTTCCCCGATAGCCATCAGCATGTCGCGGCGGCAGGTTACTGCGTCACCAGCGGACTGTATCGGAGCGATACACTGCAGCACGAAGTCAGCGATGTTGCCCTGCTGCCTGCGAACGAAGCCGTAATCGTCGTGGCACAGGCGGATGTAGCGCGCATTGCTCATCTGCCAGGCCAGCGCCTCAAGGCGCTTTCCTGTGAGACGACAATGCGGCTGCAGGATGGCAGCGACACCCTGCTGCAACATACCCTGACTGCACCGCCCCCCGGCCGCCACGCGCTGCGTATTGGTCTGATAGCGCGCGAGCACGATCAGCGTGACAGCAATCCGGCCACTCTCGAGGCGCTTTACGCCGCAGCCCGGGCGCTGGCGCTCGATGTGGATATTCACTTTTTCGCTCCCGCCGCACTGACAAACGAGCTGTCCGAACTCGACGAGGTGCACGGCATTCTGCTACCGGGAGGTGCCTCGATGGCAGCGGTGCGCGGTCAAATCGCCGTGGCGCATGCCAGTCGGCAACGCAACATTCCCACACTGGGCCTGTGCCTCGGCATGCAGAGCATGTGCACGGCTGCGTTACAACGTCACCCAGAGCTCAGCCAGGCCATGCTGGCAGAAGTGGCACCGCAGGCCGCGGTGCACAGCTTTATTCCCTTTGCCGATGGTCGCCATCGCTGTGGTCTGCTGCCATACCCGGCCGCAGAGCCGTTTAACCTTATGCATTACAACCATCGCTATCGCTTTAATCCGCAACTGCTGCCGCCGCTGCTGGCAAGCGGCGTGCAGGTTACCGCCCAGACTGATGACATCATCGAAGGCATTGCGCTGGCCGATCACCGTTTCTGGCAGGGGGTACAGGGGCATCCGGAGCTACAGTCGCGCCCGGATGCACCGCACCCGCTGTTTACGGCCTTTCTGCAGGCGCTGGTGACGCCAGCGTAACCCCGCTGCGTCCGTCGCTGGCCAGCCGTTGCATCACGCTGGTCAGCGCGACCAGCGCGTCTGGCGAGATCGGCTGCAGCGGTGCGCGCACCGTGCCGCCATTGAAACCGCGCAGCGCCATTGCCGCTTTCACCAGCTGCGGCTGGCCGTGCTGGCGTGCCAGCGTGCGATAGTCAAACCACAGCTGGTGCAGATCGCGCGCGGTGGCGGCATCGCCCTGTTCCAGCGCACGATAGCAGGCAAGGATGAGCTCCGGCAGCGCGCCGCTGTTGGTGGTACTGATGCCATCGAATCCGGCCATCATCGGGCCGGCAAAGGCCAGATCGGAGGCACAAAATAGACGCAGTTTGCCGCGCAGCCGGTTGGCAATCTGATCGATGGCGGTTGGATTCAGATCGCCCTGTTTGATCCCCACCACGCCCGGTATCGCCGCCAGTTGCTCCAGCAGCGCTGGTGACAGGGTGATACCAATGCCCGGCGCGTTGTAAACCAGAATGCCGGTTTTCGACAGCGGTGCCATCTCAGCAAAATAGGCAAGAATTTGCGCGTCGGTAATTTCGCTGACAAAAGGCGCGGTGACCATCGGCAAACCGCCCAGATCCCCGGCCAGCTGCGTCAGCTCGCGGGCATCACGCGGGTCTGCGCTGGCGCTGCACAGCATCACCGCCACGCGATCCTGCACGCAGTCCATTACGGCGTGAAACAGTGCACGGCGTTCTGGCACTGACATCACCGGAAATTCGCCATAAGTGCCGCCAATTAACAGGCCGTCGTAGCCAAGGCCGATGACGCGTTCGATATTTTCGCGCAGGGCGCCGAAGTCAATGTCGCCGCTGGCGCTGAAGGGCGTCACGGTAATGTTAAAGATACCGCGCAGGCGTTCACGGCATTCGCTGATGTCTTTCATCGGGTTTCCTTATAAGCAGGTTAATGGGCGAGCCAGCGAACCGAGCTGGCGATAGCCGGTTTCCGTCACCACCACGGTTTCGCTAACGCCAACCGTAAACTCGCCGTAGATGCGCAGCGCCGGGGGGATATGGAAGGTCATGCCTGGCTGCAGTTCGGTGTTGACGCCACTGTAGAGGCTGAGAATGCCGCCCTCGCCCCAGTCCGGCGCGAACGAGACACCAATGGAGTAGCCAGTGCGTTTTTTAAAGTTATCGGTGAAGCCCGCGCGATCGATCACCTGCTGGCAGGCTATGTGCGGTGCGGCACAGGTTGCGCCCGGCCGAATGGCATCCAGTGCCGCCTGGAGCGCCTCCTGACACACTTTCTCCATTTCCAGCGCAATAGCAGGGGGCCGCCCCAGCCATGCCGAGCGCATCAGCGCGGCGTGATAGCGATCGTGCGCGGCAGCCATCTCCAGAAACACCGGCTCATTATCCTGCAACACGCGACGACGCCAGGTTCCGTGAGGCACACCGCTGCGTGGGCCACTGGAAACCAGCGGCTCCATCCCGACATATTCGGATCCGGCCGCGATGGCGGCTCCCATCATGGCCGCGACCAGCGCATTTTCATCCGCCCCGGCACGCACTGCGGCCATACCGGCCTGCATGCCGGCGTCAACATAGCGCGCCGCCTGGGCGATCTTTTCCACTTCCGCCGGCGACTTCACTGCGCGCAGCGGCTCAATCACCCCGGCGGTATCGGCGAGGCTGCCGATGCGACTTTGTAACGCCTCATACACGGCTATCGGCAAAAACCAGCCGCGTTTGTCCAGCCCGACACGCTTACTAAGCCAGCCGCGCTGCTGCAGCAGGGCAACGAGAAAATCAACCGGGTTATCGCCATCCTGATAGATGGCGGCATCTGAGATAAAGGTGTTGGCGATAAAGTTAAAGTATTCGAGCTGGCGGATAACAAACACCGGATCCCCTTCTGTTGGCAGCACCAGCGCCTGAAAGGTGTAATAGCCCGGTGTTTGCTGACCGGTTAACCAGAAGATATTTTCTGGTCCGGTCACAATCATCACATCAACGCCGGCCGCATTGAGACGTTCGCGGGTGCGCTGGATGCGTTGTGCGTACTCCTGTGCGCTAAAGGCGGATTCACTTCCCTGGATAACATTATTCAGCTGTTGCATAACCAGACTCCTGGAGAAAAGTGGCGCGCGCGGCATCAAATTGCACGCCCAGGCCGGGTAAATCATTGATGAAGACAGTGCCCTGCTGATAATGCAGGCCGCTCACCGCATCGTTTATCAGGCCATCGGCACCGTACAGCTCTGCGAAACGCGGCTGCACGGCGCGACACACCTGCAGCGCCGCCGCTGTTGCCGCATGGCCTTCGTTCATCTGACCTATCATGAAAGGGATGCTGGCCGCCTGCAGGCGCCGTGCTGCCGCAAGCGTCGGCGCAATGCCGCCCAGCTTCACCAGCTTAAGATGGCCCCACAGCGCGCCGTTCGCCGCCATCAGTTGATCGATGGCTGCCGGGCTATTCAGGCTCTCGTCCAGCATGATCGGCACGCCATAACCGCTCAGTTGCGCCAGTGCGGCATCGTTAGCCGGTGCCAGCGGCTGTTCGACATAGCTGAGATTCAGCGCCTGCAGCGCCGGAAAAGCGGCGTGCGCCTGTGCCAGAGACCACTGACCGTTGACATCAATCGCCAGCGTGATGGCCTCACCAAAGCGGGCGCGCAGGGCGTGCAACCGCGCCAGATCGGTCGCCACATCCGCCACGCCGGTACGCAGTTTGAGCTGAGTAAAGCCACGTGCAACGTACTGTTCAGCCTGCGTCAGCATTTGCGCTTCACTGCCCCAGAACAGCGTCTGGTTGGTCGGGTAGCCGGGGCTGGCCGCAGCGGCACCGAGCCAGTGCGCAAGGCTTACGCCGGCCTGCTGCGCCAGTAAATCATGCAGCGCCATGTCGAACAGCATGCGGGCCGGCGCCAGCAGTCCCGCCCCATCCGCATGCACACGCTCCAGCATCGCCTGCGGCGCCAGTGCCCAGTTCCAGGCTGCCAGGACGCTGGTGATATTTTCCAGCACCCGATCGGCGCTGTAGCCATGCAGGTACTGAATGTTGAGCCGCACCTCGCCCGTGCCGCAGCGCGTGCCATCGTCCAGCCGCAGCCACAGCGTATCCAGCGCGCTGATTGCGCCCGAGGACGCGGTGTGCAGCGTGACTGCGTCATAGCGCAGCTGACCGCGCCAAAGCGTTGCTTTCACGTTGCAGACTCCTGCGGCAGCATCGCCAGTGCCACGTCGAGGTAGATGGCTGCGGCAGCAATAAATTCTTCAACAGGCACGAACTCATCTGGCTTGTGAGCCACCGCCAGACTGCCGGGTCCGATCACCACGCCTTTCGCCCCGAGCGAACGAAAATGCACTAAATCGCATCCCCCCTGAAAACCAAACGGGCCCGGTTCCGCCTGCCCATGGCGACGACAGGCGGCGAGGCTGTGCTGCACAATCGCTTCGTTACTGTCGGTCTCGGTGGCCCCGCCCGTGGTGGCCTGCCAGGCGATGATTTCCGCCTCAACGCCGGCAGTGGCTTTCGCGTGGTCAAGCAGCTGCTGCAGTTCGGCCTTCACCGCCTGCTCGTCCTCACCAGGCACCATGCGGCGGTCGAGGAGCAGCTCGCAGCTGTCCGGCACCACGTTATCAGCGTGCCCCCCGTGGATGCGCGTCACCGTCAGGCTGGCATTGCCCACCAGCGCGTGGCAGCGACAGCGCACCTGCTGCTGATGCGACTGCTCAATCAGGCCCAGTAACCTGGCGGACTGATAGATGGCGTTTATCCCCAGCTCGGGCGTGCCCGAGTGCGCCGTTACGCCCTTCACCCTGACGCGCGGTCGCAGGCTGCCTTTATGGGCAGAAAACGTGGCGTTGCCGGTGGGTTCGCCAATCACCGCAAAATCGATGGCCGGCGGTGCCTGCCGGACATAAAACTTCGCGCCTTCACTGGCGACCTCTTCATCGGCGGTGAACACCCCCATCAGCGTACCGGACCAGCGGTGGCGACTGGCGGCCAGCAGGCGCAGCGCTTCCACCATCGCCACCAGCGGTCCTTTGGCATCGCAGGCACCACGACCGTACAGGCGTCCCTCGCGCTCGGTAAGGGTAAAGGGATCGCTACGCCAGCCGCTGCCGGCAGGCACTGTATCCAGATGGGTATTGAAGGCGAAGCAGGGTCCGGCGCCGTTGTGCAGAACCGCGATGACGTTGGTGCGCCCTGCCGCATATTCACTGAACGACAGGTCAAAACCGGCCTCGCGCAGCCAGCCGGCCACGCACTCTGCCGCTTCGCGCTCCTGACCGGGAGGATTTTCTGTATTGATGGCAACCAGCGTGGCGAGGTCGCGCTTCATGCGCACGCTGTCGACCGGGTGAATAGTCATTATGGCTCCGCTGTTAATGTAGGATTTGATCGAGAAAACGCTGGGCGCGTTCGCTAATCTGGCGGTTGAAGAAGTCGCTGGCGCTGGCGCGCTCCAGGATTTCGCCCTCTTCCATGAACAGAATCTGACTGGCGGCACGGCGCGCGAACCCCATTTCATGGGTGACGACCATGCTGGTCATGCCTTCGGCGCTCAGTTCCGCCATCACATCAAGCACTTCGCGGATCATCTCCGGATCGAGCGCTGACGTGGGTTCGTCGTACAGCATCAGTTCCGGCTTCATCGCCAGCGCCCGGGCAATGGCCACGCGCTGCTGCTGACCGCCAGACAATTCGTCGGGGAAATGATCGGCCCGATCGTGAATACGCACCTTCGCCAGCAGCGCTTCTGCCTGTTTGCGTGCCGTGATGCGGTTGACGCCGAGTACCGTCATCGGTGCCAGCATGATGTTTTCCGCCGCCGTCAGATGGGAAAACAGCTCGTAGTTCTGAAACACCATGCCAATACGCTGGCGCAACTGGTGCGGCGGCACTTCTCCCCGGCTGATATTCTGGCGGGTGAAGAACACATCGCCGCTATCGGCGGGTGACAACAGATTGACGCAGCGCAGCAGCGTAGATTTGCCGGAACCGGAAGGCCCAATCAGCACCACCGTTTCCCCACGCTGAACGCTAAGCGAACAGTTCTTCAATACCGGCTGACGGCCAAAGCTCTTGTCGATGCCAATCAACTCCAGCAGCGGTGGTTTTGTCTCGTTCATGACAGATCTCCTGCGGTATCCGCCGCTTTGGTTAACCGACGGTGGCGCGCCCGGGCCTTTTGCCATTTTCCACGCCGCAGTTTCGGGTCGAGCGTGCGCTCCAGCCACGACTGAAACAGCATGAACAGCGAGGTCAGCAGCAGGTAATAGAGCCCCGCCGCGCAAAGCGCCTCGAAATAGCGGAAGCTGGCGCTGGCGGTCTGGTTCGCCACCAGCAACAACTCCTGCACCGCAATCACCGATACCAGCGCGCTGGACTTCAGCATGCTGATCATCTGATTGCCCATGGGTGGCAGCACGATGCGCGCGGCCTGCGGCAAGACAATCTTGCGCATGATCTGGGCGTGGGTCATTCCCAGCGCCATACCGGCGGTGCGCTGGCCGCTTTTTACCGCCTGTAAGCCGGAACGTAATATCTCCGCCATGTAGGCGCCCTCATTAAGCGACAGCGCCAGCACAGCACAGGTAAACGCGGAGAAGCGCAGACCGAAACCAGGCAACACGTTGTAGACAAAGATGATCTGGAACAGCACCGGCGTACCGCGAAACAGCCAGAGATAAAAAAACGCCAGCCCTTTCGCGGCACGAAATGGCGCTTCCTGTAGCAGCGCCAGCACCAGTCCCAGCACTACGCCGCACAACAGCGAGCACAGAGTAATCAGCAGCGTCATCCACGCGCCCTGCAGAAATTCGCGGGAGAGGAAGTACTGCCACATTAAATCGATCGACATAGCTTTCTCCGGTCAGCGGATTAAAAAATGGCAACGGAGTCCGGGAAGTTCCATTTCTCAATCAGTTGCTTGTAAGTGCCGTCTTTCACCAGGTTTTGCAGTCCCTGTTCCAGTTGCGCTTTGGTGGCGCTGTCGCCTTTACGGACCGCAAAAGCGATGTGGGTATCGGCTTCAAACTCAGCGCCTGCCGCTTCAAACACGCCGGGCTTCTCGCTAAACAACGCAACGGTACCCGGCGTTGAAAGGAATTCCGCATCGGCGCGCCCCTGCGCAACAGCCACTGCCGAGTCCGTTGCCGCCGGGAACGTCATGACATTGATCGCGGCTTTTTTGGCGGCGAGGCAGTTCTGGTTATCCACGCGCGCCTGGCTCTCTTCGATACCGCCAAGCGTGACCGCCACGTTTTTGCCGCACAGCGACAGATCGCGCCCGGTGATGCCGGCCGGATTGCCTTTACGCACCACGACGCGACTGCCGATTTTGAGGTAAGGAACAAAATCCACCTGCGCCGCACGCGCCGGATTGACGTACATCGCTGAGTTAATGATGTCGAGACGTTTGCCCTGCAGTGCCGGGATCAGCCCTTTGAATTCCATTGGCATGGCTGCGGGTTGCAGATTGAGCGTCTTACTCAGCGCGGTTATCAGCTCGATATCAAAACCGGTGAGCTTGCCGTCTTTCACAAACTCGAACGGCATAAAGGTGGCTGCGGTGCCGTAGGTCAGTTTGCCTGGGGCAACGCGGTCGCTTGCCGCCTGGCTGATGATGGGCATCAGGGCCAGCGTGGCAAGCGCCAGCAACCGACCGGTAGAGCGAAATGAATTGCTGATCATCTGTGTCTCCTGGTAAACGTTTAAATTGGTTTTTATGATTCATAAAATACAATCATGGTGATAAAAAAACGTCTTCTCCTGGTGCACTCTGCACGCTTATCGTGCATGTATTGCTTTATATCGCAGCATTTACCTCAACATGTTATTGTACCTTTAGTCGACAATAATACATTTCAGGAAATCCCGTTCTATGCAGCCTGACTCCTCCGCCAGCAGCCGTCGTATTGCACGTCAGCTACTTGACCTGATCTATGAAGCAAGATTCGATCCAGGTCAGCACTTACGTGAACAACCTCTGGCAGACGCGCTGGGCGTTTCCCGCACGCCGGTGCGGGCAGGACTTAAAGAACTGACCCGACTGGGCGCAGTGGAAGCGCGGCCCAATCAGGGATTTTTTCTGCTAAAAGGGGCAGATGAGTTACAGCAGCTGGACATTGAACCTCCGCAGAGCAGCGACCAGACGTTGTACGAGTTACTGGTACGCGATCGTATTGCCGGTGCCCTGCCCGAATCGTTCACCCAGACGGAAATCAGCCAGCGCTATGACGTTGATCGCGGCATTCTGACACGCACGCTGGTCAAGCTGTCGGAGGACGGGTTAATCGCGCGCAATGCGGGACACGGCTGGCGCTTTCAGCAAACGCTTAACTCGGAAGTCGCGCTGCGCAACAGTTATGGATTTCGTCTGATGATCGAGCCAGCCGCCCTGCTCAGCCCGCAATTACGCGCGGACCGTGCCATGCTGAAGCGCCTGCGGGCACAGCATCTGCGATTGATTACCCATCCGGACCTCACGCAGGTACCGGCGCGCGACATTTTCGAGACGGATGCCGCTTTTCATGAATCGCTGGCCGAAGCCAGCGGCAATCTGTTTGTGCTGCAGGCGATTCAACAGCAAAACCGCCTGCGCCGCCTGCTGGAATTTGGCAGCTACCAAAACAAACGGCGGGTGAAAGAGTGGTGCGAAGAGCACGTGGCCATTATCGACGCGCTGCGTGAAAACCGACCGCAACAGGCGGCCGAATTGATAAAAACGCATCTGCAATTCGCCTTCGATCAGGTACAGATGCGTAAACCAGGCGCATAACCGGCACTATTTTTGCACATTACGATCCTGAAAATACAATCAGGAGGCAGTGATGGATTTGCAAATACAAGGGCGCGTGGCGCTGGTATGTGGTGCAGGCAGCGGTCTGGGTCAGGCGATAGCGCTGGCACTGGCGCAGGAGGGCGTGCGCGTGGCGGTCACCGGGCGCAACAGCAGCAAGTTGCAGGCAACGGTGGAGCGCATTATCGCTGACGGCGGTGAGGCGCAGGCGTTCCAGCTGGATCTGGCGGCACCCGACACCTTTGACAGCGTGCTGGAGGCGATTCGCCAGCGCTGGGGCGCAGTGGATATTCTGGTGAATAATTCAGGTGGGCCGCCACCCGCGAAAGCCGCGGGTACCGCCAGTGAACTCTGGCGACAGCAGTTTGCGGTGATGGTGGACGCGCTGATTCAACTGAGCGACAAGGTGCTGCCGGCCATGCGCCAGCGCGGCTGGGGACGCATTATCACTTCCACCTCGTCCGGCGTGGTCACGCCTATCCCCAATCTGGCGCTGTCCAATGCGCTGCGCATGAGCCTGCTGGGCTGGTCGAAAACGCTGGCAAGCGAGGTAGCCGCGGATGGTGTAACGGTTAACGTCCTGGTGCCGGGACGCATTGATACTGAGCGCGTCAGTCAGCTTGATGCGCTGAAGGCGCAGCGCGAAAACAGCACCGCCGCTGCCGTCGCGGCCCAAAGCCGGCGCAGCATACCGATGGGCCGCTACGGCGCGCCACACGAATATAGCGCCACCGCCGCTTTTCTCGCCAGTGAGCCTGCCAGCTACATTACCGGCAGCGTGATCCGCGTCGACGGCGGCCTGATCGATGCCGTTTAGCCGCTGATCGCGGTTTTAAGAGATGGGCATGCAATGACGACTGCCCATTTAACCGGTCACAATGCTCTTCTTTTACCTTAACGTCATCGCTAACGGTTTTGCTGGCTGAGCGTTGCCGCTGTGCCACTGCATCTGCTGAATTCACACCCCGGTTAATCAAAAAAAGACCACCGCACCGCCACACCACGGTGCACCCTGGCGGGTTTTGCACCAGCAGATCTCATAATCTGCGCTTATTACTGCGTTAAATCTCCTGCTGAATCAAAGCTTCATGATTCTGGCATGCGGGTTGCTATGTCTTTGGTAGAGATGTTGGACCAATTAAGGCAAAGCGATGCATGACCCGGCTGAACTCCATCCCATCATTCCCACGCGCAGCGATACGCTGATTCTTGATGCGCTCACGCGCTACATGGCGCATGCCGGCGCGCAGCCGGGCAGTCGCCTGCCGCCGGAGCGCGAGCTGGCGGAGAAACTGGGCGTCAGCCGTAATACGGTGCGCGAGGCGCTCAAGCGCTGGGAAGCACTCGGCATCATTGTGCGCAAAAAAGGCAGCGGCACCTTTCTGCAGGCGGAAGTCGGTCTGCATGACAGCTTTCTCTCTCTGCGCTTTAAAAACGACTCCGCCAACATGCTTCATGCGCTGGAAGTGCGCCGCATCATTGAGTCCGAATCCTGCGTGCTGGCCGCGCAGCGCGCCAGCGCCGACGACCTGCTGGAAATCGAACGGCGGCTGGAAGAGATGGAGCGTGTGCACCTGGCTATCGGTTCCGCCGGGCCGGAGGATTGGGCTTTCCACACCAGCATTTACCGCGCCGCCGGTAATCCGCTGCTGTTGCAGATGCTTAACGGCGTCTACGACACGCTGCATGCCTTTTTCGAGTCCCCGCCGGAGCAGGCGCTGTTTTCAGACTCGTTTCCCCTGCACCGTGAACTGTTTAACGCCATCCGCGCCCGCGACAGCCAGGCCGCGCGCGCCCTTTGCCACCAGATTCTTGATATCACCGAACGCGACATGAAGGACGTGATCCATGCCAAACGCTAAACCTATTGCGCAACAAACACTGCTGACCCACGACCAGCGCCACGAACAGGGCGCCGTAACGCCACCGATTTATCAGTCCTCGCTGTTTACCTTCAGCGATTACGACAGCATGATCGCCCGCTTTCGCGGTGAGAGCGACCAGCCGCTCTATTCCCGCGTTGATAATCCGACGGTCAAAGCGCTACAGGATAAAGTTGCCGCGCTGGAAGGCGGTGACGCCTGCCTCGCCTTTGCCAGCGGCATGGCCGCCATCAGCAACGCGATTTTGAGTGTGGTTCAGCCAGGTGCGAAAGTGGTCTGCGTTAATCATGTCTATCCCGATACTTACCGCTTTTTGCGCGGCTTTTGTCAGCGTTTCGGTATCACGACGCAGTTTGTTGATGGCGACGATGAAGCGGCGATGGCCGCCGCGCTGCCCGGTGCCAGCCTGCTCTATCTGGAAAGTCCCTCCAGTTGGGTGATGAGTGAACAGAACCTGCGGCAGTTGGCCACGCTGGCGCGCGATGCGGGCGTCGTCACGTTGATTGATAACAGCTGGGCTTCGCCCATTTTCCAGCAGCCGCTGCTGTGTGGTATCGACATCGTGGTGCACTCCGCCTCGAAGTACATCAGCGGCCACAGCGATGTAGTGGCCGGCCTGGTGATTGCCAGCCACCAGCACATCAACAACATTGCCCGTCACATTAGTCCGTTCCTTGGCGGCAAACTGTCTGCGAACGAAGCGTCTTTGCTGATGCGTGGCCTGCGCACGCTGCCGCTGCGCATGAAGCAACATCAGCAAAGCGCCCTGCAGCTGGCGGAAAAGCTGCGTGACCATCCGCAGGTCAGCGCGGTTTACCATCCCGGGCTCAATCCTCCTGAATGGTCCACGCTGCGCGGTTACAGCGGGCTGTTTTCCTTTGCCGTGACCGAACAGGTCGACATACCGCAATTCTGCAACGCCCTGCAACTGTTCCACATGGGCGTTAGCTGGGGAGGTTTCGAGAGCCTGGTGATGCCGGCGATTTCGGTCATTAATCAGGCCAGTGAATTTAATTCAGCCCAGGATTTTGGTGTCTCGCCGCGCCTGATCCGTATCTCTGTTGGCCTCGAAGAGACCGACGATCTTTGGACCGATCTGAATCAGGCACTTGCTGCCGCCACTCACCGTTAATCACGCTCCGGAGAACCAGCCATGACAACACGTTTCGCCCTGAAAGCCCTGGTACTCGCCGTGGGTTTAGGCAGCGCCTTTTGCAGCCTCGCCGCCAAACTCACCGTGGTGGAAGTTATTACCAGCCCGCCACGTACCGCGCTTCTGCAAAAAATGCTCGACGAATACAAGACGCAGCATCCTGGTACCGAGATTGAGCTGATTTCGCTGCCGTGGGGTCAGGCATTTGAAAAACTGGGCACCATGTTACAGAGCGGACAGGTTCCGGATGTGGTGGAGATGCCCGATACCTGGCAAGGCTTATACGCCAGCAACAATATGCTGGAGGATCTGGAACCCCGCCTGAAAAGCTGGCCTGAAAGCGCCCAGCTGACGGACAAAACGCTGGCAATGGCGCGGGCCGCGAACGGCAAAGCCACCATGGTACCGTACGGTTTTTACCTGCGGGCGCTGTTCTGGAATAAAAAGCTGTTTAAGCAGGCAGGACTGAGTGAGCCGCCGAAAACCATGGACGAGTTTGCCAGCGACGCGAAGCGTATTAGTCAGTCAGGTAACGGTATCAGCGGCTACTGCATGCGCGGCGGTGTCGGAGGAACCAATGCGTGGATGATGTTTATGGCGGCGATGAATGGCTCGCCTGCCTTCTTTGATAAAGACGGCAACAGTACCTTAACCCAGCCGGGGGCGATAAAGGGGGCACAACTGCTGGTCGATTTGTATCAGCAAGGCGGCGCGCCTAAAGACAGCGTGAACTGGGGCTTTAACGAGATTGTCTCGGGCTTTTATTCCGGCAAATGCGCGATGCTCGATCAGGATCCGGACGCGCTGATCGCGATTAAAAATAGCATGGCGGCTGAGGATTTTGCCGTGGCGCCCATGCCGGTCGGGCCGTCCGGTAAAGCCTTCCCGACCATCGGCTATACCGGCTGGGCGATGTTCAAACAGGGTAAACAAAACGATGTCGCCTGGCCGCTGATTACCTTCCTCAGTAATAAAACCAACAACCTGGCGTGGGCGAAGTTTGTCGGCACGCTACCCATCTATAAAGGTGCGGAACAGGACCCGTTCTATCAGACGCCGCAGTTTGCCGGCTGGTTTAAGGAGCTGAACGATCCAAATTATGTGCCGCTCACCATGCCGACCCATCTCAAAGGCTGGGGCTATTTCAATTCAGTGATCGTGAAAGAGAGCAGCCAGGAGACGTTACTGGGCGAAAACGACACCAAAGATATGGTGCAGGACTGGGCCAGCTATCTGAGTAAAGAGCAAAAAGCCTGGCTCGCCAGCCAGTAATCCCGCGTAAACCGGAGCCCTGAAATGATGCCTGAAATCTCTCTTCCTGCCAGCCCGGCACGTCGCCGCTGGCGCTGGACCCGGCTTGCTGAGCCATGGTGGTATCTGTCACCGGGCCTGTTGCTGATCGCCCTGTTCATCTTCGTGCCGATGGCGATCGGCATTTCTTACGCTTTTCAGAGCATGAACCTGCTCAATCCGCTGGAGAGCGGCTGGGTTGGCTGGGCGAACTTTGCGCAGATGCTCGACGATCGCCGCTTCTTTCGCGCGCTCGGCCATACCCTTAACTGGACGCTGAGTTCACTGCTGCTGCAGTTCTTTTTCGGCCTCGCGCTGGCGCTGCTGCTTAACCGCGAGTTTCGCTTTCGCCGCTGGGTGCAGGCGCTGGTGTTTTTACCGTGGGCGGTGCCGGCGTTTCTTTCCGGCCTGGCTGCTCAACCCGGTGGTGGGTCCGCTGCCACAGTGGCTCAGCGACGTGGGCATTCTCAGTGAACCCTACAATATTCTTTCCGATCCGCAACTGGCGATGTGGGGGCCGGTGATTGCTAACGTCTGGTTTGGCATCCCGTTTTTTGCCATCACCTTACTGGCGGCACTGCAGTCGATTCCCAAAGATTTGTATGAAGCAGCAGCCATTGACGGTGCCAGCGGCTGGCAGCAGTTTCGCCGAGTCACCCTGCCGTTTCTCGCCCCGATGATCGCCATTACCGTGATGCTGCGTACCATCTGGATCGCTAACTTTGCCGATTTGATCGTGGTGATGACCGACGGCGGTCCGGCCGGTTCAACCTCAATTCTTTCCAGTTACATCTTCACCACCGCTTATCGCAAACTGGATTTTGGTTATGCCTCGGCGATGGCGGTGTGTCTGTTACTGCTGATGACCTGCTATGCGCTGGTACTGCTGCGCATCCGCCATCAGTTACTTAAGTAAGGAGTCTGCATGCGCCTGTTACCGTTGATCGGTCATCGTCTCAGCATCGCCGCCTATTTGCTGTTTGCGCTGTTTCCGTTGTACTGGATCATTAAAATTGCCGTCACGCCGGACAGGTTACTGTTCAGTCAGGGCGTGACGCTGTTACCTGGCGGTTTCACCCTGAGCCACTTTGCGAAGGTATTGACCGACAGTGATTTCCCCACGTTTTTTATTAACAGTCTCATTGTCTCCTGCAGCACTGCCGCGCTCACCACCTTGATTGCTGCGGGTGCCGGCTATGCCTTTTCCCGCTTTCAGTTTCGCGGCAAGATGGTGATGGCGGCCCTGCTGCTGTTTACGCAGATGTTTCCGCTGGTGATGATCATTGCGCCGATTTACCGGGTGATGGCCCCGCTGGGACTGACGAATAGTCTGCTGGGGCTGATTCTGATTTACAGCGCCTTCAATGTCCCGTTCGCTACCTTCCTGATGCAGTCATTTTTTGATGCCATCCCGAAAGATCTCGAAGAGTCCGCCATGCTGGAAGGCTGCACCCGCTTTCAGGCGCTGTACCGCGTGCTGATGCCGCTGACGCTGCCGGGCATGGCGGCAACGCTCGGCTTCGTTTTCACCGCCGCGTGGAGTGAGTTGCTGTTCTCACTGATGCTGATCAACAAAAACGAAGTCATGACCTTTCCGGTCGGGCTGCTCAGTTTCGTCTCCAAATTCGCCGTTTCGTGGGGCGAAATGATGGCTGCCGCCGTGCTGGCGTTAATTCCAGCCTGTCTGTTCTTCGCTTTCATTCAACGCTACCTGGTTCAGGGACTCACCGCCGGTGCGGTTAAGGGGTAAATAATGGCTGAAATTACGCTGGCGCAAATTGAAAAGCGCTATGGCAACGTTGAGGTTCTGCGCGACATCAATCTGACCATTAAAGATGGTGAGTTCGTGGTGCTGGTCGGCCCGTCCGGCTGCGGTAAATCCACCCTGTTGCGCACCATTGCCGGCCTGGAATTAGCGACGGGCGGCAATATCCATATCGGCAGTCAGCTGATGAACGAGGTGGCGCCGAAAGACCGCGATATCTCGATGGTGTTCCAGAGCTATGCGCTCTATCCGCATCTGACGGTCGCACGCAACATGGGCTTCAGCCTTGAAATTCAGAAACGACCGCGTGCTGAGATTGAGGAGAAAGTCCGGCGAGCGGCGGAGATTCTCAGCCTGACACACCTGCTTGATCGCCGGCCAAAAGAGCTGTCGGGTGGACAACGGCAGCGCGTGGCGATGGGCCGCGCCATTGTGCGTCAGCCGCAGGTATTTCTGTTTGATGAGCCGCTTTCCAACCTCGATGCGCAACTGCGCGGCCAGATGCGCGTGGAGATCAAAAAACTGCATCAGCAAATGCACAACACCATCGTTTATGTTACCCACGATCAGGTTGAGGCCATGACGCTGGCTGACCGCATCGTGGTGCTCAACCACGGCGTCATTCAGCAGGTGGGCACACCGCTGGAGCTGTACGACACACCGGCCAATAAGTTTGTCGCCAGTTTTATCGGGTCCCCGTCGATGAATTTTATCAACGGCGTGATGACCCCCAGCGGCGTGCGTATCAGCGACAGCGCACAGTTGCCCCTGAATACGCACTGGGCGGCACAGGCCGCTGGCCGCGACGTTATTTACGGCATCCGGCCGGAAAACATCAGTCTGGCGCAGCCGGGTGAGCAGCATGCGCTGCCTCTTGAAGTGTCGCTGGTGGAGCCGACCGGCCTGTCCGAACTGATTCACGGTTCGCTGTTTGGCCACCCGGTTATGCTGTTTACCACCCAGCGTTCCGGCGCGCGTGCCGGTGATATTTTACCGGTCACGCTGGACAGCGAACGTGCGATGCTGTTCGACGCCGCATCACAGCGCCGCCTGTAATTGCACGTTTAAGCGATCAAAACGACCAGCGTACCCCGGCATTGTAGCGCCAGCCTTTGACGCCGTTGCCGGCAATCTCTTTGCGGTAATCCGCCTCGGCATACAGCGCCACGTTGTTGATCAGCGTCGCCGTGCCGCCGAGGCCGACGTCCCACATCTGGCCAAATTTGCCGCTGCTGAAGCTCTGGCTCAGGTCGCTGTCGCTGGCGCCGACCCTGACCTGCGCCGTACCGCCCCACCCGCGATAATAGTTAGCGCGCAGATACGGCGTGTACTGGTTCTGACTGCTGTCCTGCCAGCTGCGCGCCACACGTGCGCCGAGCCGGCCAATGGTTTGATCGTAATCGTTATAGGAGACGCGCGCGCCGTCAGCATCGGTAAAACTGTCCATGTTCATACGCAGCCAGCTAACCTGTGCCTGCGGTTCCAGGCGCACATCACCCGCCAGCATCAGCGGATAGCCAGACTCGACTGACGCCGTCCAGCCGTGCCCTTTGGGTTTGGCGACCGCTTTCTGCCGCGCAATGTCGGTTTCGCCACGGTAGTCGCTCCAGCTCAGCGAACCATCCACATACCAGCCACTGCTGCGCAGCCAGGTGCCATAAAGTGACAACGTATCGCTATCAAAGCTGGTGGAGCTGTAACCGTCAGCGGCATGCGGGCGAATACGCGTGTTACCGCGCGTATAGGCGACACCGCCGCGCACGCTGTCTTCAGCGCCATCGGCGCGCAGCAGGTTGCCGCCGATCTGAACGGCGCTGTAGTTGAGGTCGAAATCATATCCCCAGGCGTCCAGGCCGCGATTGCTGTGATACTGTAAATCCGAGCCAAGGTAACGGATAAACATCTCTGCGTTGTCCTCAGGCTGCTGGCGCAGTTCGCCGAGACGCTTATGCAGATCGTCAGTGACTGCCAGCGAGTAGTACGCCAGCCCGACCGGTGCGGAGATCCAGGACGGTACCTGCGGCGTAACCGCCGGACGCACCGCCTTAACCGCACTGCCCGCCTGCGGCTGGCACAGCGAGCCATCGCTGCAGATGAAGTTGTTTGCCAGACGATAGTCCCATACGTTGCCGCCTGCGCTACTGCCCGGTGCAAAGCTGTACAGACCATACTGCCACGGCCCGGCTGCCACATAGCCATTGCTCAGCCTGAAGCTGTCGGCGCTGGCGCTGCCGGTCACCTGCACCAGCGAGACGCCTTCGCTGGCCGCGATGACATTGTCGCGATTGCTGTCCAGCAGCCCGCCGCCCTGCAGGCGGTCATCTACCCAGATGGTGCCGCTGGCGTTACCGTTAACACGTAGCACGTCGCTGTGGGTGGCTGTCGAATTGAGTTTCAGACGGCCCTGCGCGGAGGCCAGACTACCTTCGACGGTCAGGGTATTTGCCGCCACATTGCCACCGTTGGTCAGGTCGAGCGTGCCGGCATTATTTACCACCAGCGAATCATTGCTGGCCCCCTGCAGCCGCGCGTTGACGCCATCGCCGGCGAACAGTGTGGATCCGGCATCGATATTAATGGTGCTGTGCGCCAGTTTAATGTTGTCGCTCAGCGTCCACTGCGTATCGATGAAGTTCAGCGTGCTCCAGCCCGCGCCGAGGTTGGTGCCTTTGGTGAGGTCGTCCTGCCGGAACGAACCGCCGCGCGCATTGAGCTGGCTAAGATTCAGCGTGCTATCCGCGCCGCCGCTGGTGATATGACGGGTCTGGTTCAGACTGATAGCCTGCACCGTCGCCTGATTCGCACTGCCGTCGCCCATACTCAGGCCGCCATCCAGCGTGCCGCCCGTGACCAGCAGCGTATCGCTGCCGTTACCGGTGTTCACTTCGCCCGTGACGTTGCCCGCCAGCAGTGCCACCACATCACGGGTCGCGCCGCCTGCCACTACCACCTGATCGGCGTACGGCGCATCCAGCGTGCCCTGGTTGATAAACACCGTCTCGCCGCCGCGCAAATCAATGAGCGGTGCGACGCGGCTTTGTGAGCGGATGGTGCCCTGGTTGATCACCTGGCTGGCGCTGCGGGTGACAATCGCCGAACCGCCATCAGCATCGCGGATATCAATCAGGCCTTGAGCAATCACCCGTCCACGGGTGTTGGCACGCACGCCGGTGCCGCTGCCGTTGACTTCAATGCGGTAGTCGCGCCCAATCACTAAATCGTTGCCCGTGGTCGATCCATCTGCGTTTTCAAAACGATAGCCGGTACCGCCTGCGCCGACGTGAATCTGCGCGCTACCCGCCGGATCGAACGAGGTGGCAGAGCGAATGCCGGTGCCACCGTTAGCCTCGAAGCGCACATTACTCAGCGAAATATCACTGATGCCGGCGCGATTGTTCAGCGCAGTGCCGCTGCCGTAAGCGCCGATGATGATGTCGTTGGCTTCAAAGCGCTGCGCACCGCTGTCGAGCAGCAAACCATCGGCTTTGCCGTAAGCCGCCAGCGTGCTGGCCCCCTGCCCGTCGCCGTAAATTTTCATCGCGCCGCCGGAGCCCACGCGCAGCGCGGCGGTGCCGTCATTCACACGTAAGGTACTGTCGACCGGTACATACTGGCCATAACCGCTGCTGACATCCACGCCGGTGCCGCTGGCGACGCTAACCGTGCCTCGGTTGATAAAGTTACCGCCATCGTGCACCCGGGCCCCGGTACTGTTGCGGCCACGCAAATCCACTACGCCCTGCTGCTGATTAAACAGGCGCGCGTCGCCGCTGACATCAAACGCCGTGGCGTTGTGCCCGGTGCCGGTGATGAGCGAGGCGGCGTAGACCTCGGTGCCATCGCCCGACGCCTGCGCGCCGAGGGTGTTTTTGCCGTTCAGCGCGATTAGGCTGGTAATAATCCCCTGCGCGCGATCGCTGGCGCGCAGCACGGTGGCACCCTTACCGGTGACCTGATAAACATCGGTGCTGGATACCAGCGCATCCGTCCCGCTGGCCACGATGCCGGTGCTGTCACTGCCGCTCAGCGTGACGTTGCCAAAGCCCTGGTTGTACAGCCACGCGCCGTTGCGGATTTCATACAGCGTCGAGTTACGACTGCTGACATCAATCGGGCTGCCGTTGACGATCAGGCGTGAGCCGGGATCAAAAGCCTGATAGCCGATCTGCTGTGCGTCGTGGAACACCACACGGCTGTTCGCGCCCAGCGTAATACGACCGCCGGCAAAGGCTTTCGCGCCGACCACGTTATCACCGTACAGATTAATTGTGCCGTTCTGGTTAATCCGCCCCAGCTGGTGATACGAGACCGCACCGAAGGTGGTGGTTTGCTGGGTGCTCTGACCGCTGTAGAGATTAAGCGTGCCGCTATTGTTAATCTCCGTCAGGGTTTTGCCGTCGCCGGCGCCTGGATAACCATCGGCGAACAGCGCCCGGCCGTTACGCAAAATGTTGATATCGCCGCGGTTGTCGACCGTTGCGCCATACTGCGCGTAGATACCCGTTACGCCTTCCCCCCGCAGGGAGATAGCGCCGCGATTCACCAGCCGCGCATGATTCATCACGGTAAACGGCTGCTGGTTATTGGCGCGGCCGTCTATCGCTGCCTGATTGATCAGTAAAGTGTTCGGATCGAACTGCGTATTAGGGTTAACAACGTTACCCTGCAGCGTATAGCGATTACCGTCAGCGATGGCGACGCGGGCATCAGACCCGTTGAGGTGAATACGCGTTGCGGCATCAATGGTGGCGCGGGCGCCATCAGTAATGGTCAGCCCGCTGGCAAAGCTGGCGATGTTCAGCGTCGCGCCGTGGGTATTAATGTCAGTGCCGGCACCGCTGCCGTACACACCGGTCGCAAAAGGGCTGTTCATCGACAAAGTCAGGCCGCGCCCGTCAAAATCCGCTCCCTGCTCGACGCGAAAAATCGTGCCGTTCCACACGGAGGCGCTGTAGCGGCCGTTGGCCGGCAGATTAATGCGTGCATCCGGGCCGATACGGTAGAAACTGATCTGTCCGCTATCCAGCATGCTGTCGCTGCCGTAAGAGGTGGGAATGGCGCGGGCGCTAACGTTGACCGTTGCCTGGCCTTCAGCACGAATCCCGATGCCCGCTTTGCCGCTGAGCCGGATTGGGCCGGTGATATCGGCACTGGCGTGACCGCCCGGTTCGCCAGTTACCCACACCGCCGTATTGTTGGTGCCGCCAAAGCGGTCGGCGTCACCCGCCACGTTGATCGCGCCGCTGGAGAAGGCGTGCGCCTGATTGCCCGCCGTGGCGATCACTTTCAGGCCGGTGCTGTTATAGCCATTCAGATTGAGGGTACCGCGGTTGCCCACCTGGCCGCCGCTGCCGGAATCCATCGCCAGCATGGCGATATTTTCACGCGGCAGCGCCTGCGCCATACCGTTGACGTCGATAACACCGTTATTCAGGGATACCGCGTTGGGCCCGGCCTCGATGCGCATGCCAACGGCGTTTTCGACTTTTGAGCCAATAACAATGCGACCATTATTGATGGCGCGGGAATCCAGCAGACCGGAAATGGCGCTGATGCCACCGCCGAGGCTGACCGCGACATCCTGCGTGACGTCGCCCTTGTGATTTTGCGGCGTGCGGCCGAGGTAAATCGTGCCATCGCGCGCGTTGACGAAGCTGCCCTCGCCGCTGAAACTCACCGCCGCTGCTGAGGAGCCGTTCGCTACATTGTGAATGCCGATGTTAATATTGCCGTGGTTGACCGCGCTGCTGCTGCCGAGGAATAAGCCGGCGGTGCCCCACGGCGCATCACCGATATGCACATTGAGCACGCCATTATTGCGGAACTCACTGTCATAAATCGCGGACACCGCTGTGCCCGCATAGCCGAGAGAATCCTCCGCCACGCCGCGTCCATTGGCGGCGTTGAAAAAACCGCTGTTGATGACACCATTATTGATACCGCGCGCGCCGCTGATCAGCTCCAGCGCGCCCGCTTCGGATGAGAGCGCGTTACTGGTCGCCAGTTTTCCGGCGATAATCGCCGTTGCACCGTTGCTGGCGCGCATCACGGCGCTGGCGCTGTTGGCCACTTCCAGCGTTTTGCCGCGATTGATTTTCACACTGGCTTTCGCGCCATCGGCGCTCAGCACCACCTGATCGCCGAGTGCGGCAGCCACTTCATCATCGTAATTACCGGTGCTCATGCGGTAAACCACACGACCGTCGCGCAGGCTGAACGCCTGGTTCAGCGCGGCGTTATAACTTTCCGGGCTCAGGTTGCCGCCGCTAATCTGGTCAATCAGCCAGTCGTTATAGTTACGCAATTCATTGAGGTTACTGACGTAATAGGCGTTGCTGCTGCCATCCTTAAGCGTGACATCAAACAGACCGGCGTAGGTCACCACGCCTCCGGCATCAAATGCCAGCCGATCGCCACCGTACGGCGGCGTGGCGGCGGTAAAGCGGATGCGGTTATTACTGTCCCAGTTAATCTGGCCGTTATTACTGCTGGCAAATAACTGACTCTGTTTGGCCGCCATTGACCAGCGATTGGTGCTGGCGTTAGCGGCTGCGCCTTGCTGACCAATATTGATATTTAACCGGCCATTAGTGACTGTCGCCACGCGCGCATCAATATATTGTTTATCGTTCACATCATAATAATCTGGCACTACCGTAGCGCCATTAATTTCCGCCGGCGCAATCATTTCCGCACTGTTATAAACCTGATAGACACGATAACTGCCTGTTTCTTCATCCGGAATACCAATAGCATAATTTTGTGCACCGAGTTGCAGGCGGGGCTCGCCGATTAAATTGTCATTAATAATACGCCCAACCTTTTGTAGTTCACCCAGCGTGACGCTGCTCATGCCACTTTCTCCAGCGGTAAAGCGCGGCACGCCGCTCAGCGTCTGGGTGGAACCATTACATAAGCAATAAGCGCCAACTTTATTGTCGTTGCGCTCGGGAGTGAAAGGTTTTAATACCACCGCCGATACCGGTGTGGCAGGCAGCATTAAGCCCTGCGCAGCAAGCAGGCTTAGTAACAAGGGATTTAATTTAAACACACTATTGTCCTCACCAGAGAAAAGACAAATGCCGCACAGCGAATGCGCAGTGCGGGAAAATAGCGAAGCGAAATATATTGTCGTAATAGGTTACGGCTGGAAATCCGTTGAAATGAGTATTACCGCGATCAGCTTAAAACGTCCAGTTTGACTTAAGGAATTGTGATGACGGCGATAAGCTTTAGGAATTGCGCTAACGGCCTGAGATAATTATCTGGAACTAAAAATGCGGAAAATGGCAAAAATCAGATGGCGGGAAATAATACCCGGCACGCCAGTGGCGGCCGGGCATGATGACAATTACAGTCGCGCTTCGACCGGCACCGCCACCTTTTTATCTTTCGGCTTGAGGCCAAACATGAACGAGGCGAAGCGTGAACGTTTGACGATGGCGTAACACACCGCGCTCAGCGCAATGCCGAGGGCAAAATCGATCAGGACATACAGGACTGACAGGTTATCCGGTAACCAGACATCCAGCAGCCATGAGAAAATGATCACCACCGGATAGTGCAGCAAATAGATGATCAGCGCGGAATCCACAATCGCCGTCAGAATGCGACTCTCTTTCACGTTGATACGTTCGAAGCTAAACACCAGCCAGTAGGACAGCATCACCGACAGCACGCTGCCCAGCATCACCGGCACATATTTCATCACCCCGGTGATGTGGTTGTGCGCGACGACATAGCAGGCGGCCCACACCGCCAGCACCAGCGCGGCCACCAGCCAGCCATTCATCAGTTTACTGTTGGCGTACCGGGCAATTTTCTCGCGGTTGACGTATAACGCAAAACCGGCGGTGTAGTAGACGAGGAAGCGTGCGGTCACCGGGATGAGCTCGACAAATTCACCGCGGCCTTTCACCAGAAACTTCAGCACGAAGCAGGCGTTACCGAGAACCACCAGCGTGGCGATCAGCATTGGCAACGACATTTTGCCCAGCTGACGGGCGCTCCACTGATAGAACGCGCCGGGTACCAGCAGCGACATCACCGACAGCGACACGAGGAACCACAGGTGGTGCATCATGGTATAGCTGTTTAGCCAGCCTTCGAGACTCAGCGGGGTGTTATTCATCTGTCCCGCGATAAAATACATCAGCGGCGGAATAAACAGATAGGCTGATATCAGCGGAATCAGGACGCGCTTACGGCGATTATCCGTAAAGAATTTCTGCCCTTTGCGCAAAATAATCAGCGCGGAGAACATGCCCGAAAGAAAGAAGAACACTTCCATCCTGAAGGTGTGCACCATGCTCAGCAGTGCCGTGAATATTTCCGAGGGATCGCGCTGCGCGACATAATACCAGCCATTCTCACCCGGTAAACTCCGTGAGGCGTGTAATAACACCCCTTCCAGAATTAGGCCGGCACGCAGCAGATCCAGGCCAATATTGCGGCTGGATAAAAAGGATTCTGTTTTCACATTGCACATCCTGAAATGAGTTGTAACGCAATCATAATGATTCAGTCAGAATGCTAACACCGGATTAATCTGTATACATTATGTTTAGAAACGTTTCGGAATTTCGCCATAGTGTAAAGAATGTCACTGTGCAATGGCCATAAAGCTTAAGCCAGAATGTTCTGATGGTAAAAGTTATCGTCAGGCAGCGCCTATTCGCTGCTAACCGCCGGATAAACAGCGAAAACCCGCTACTTTACAACAGGTTGTGGATTATCCAGTTCGACTCGCAGTGCGAAAATTCGCTAATCAAACGGCGTTATGTCCTGAAGCAACCATGATGTTTTAAGCAGGCGTCAATGCGGGATTTTCTGGCTGAAGAGTGACTGTTGGGTAAGGTTTGATTTTATGTAACTGTATTTAAATGACTTTTATTCAGCGGGCAGCTTTTGTCTCAGAGTTGACCTAATTTTCACCCCGCAACCGTGCTTTCGGATTGTTGACCCGCAATCTCCCCTGTTAAGGTAATTCACTTACAGTAAACAATCGATTCTCCATGTAACCTTGAGTATCAAAAGGCGGAAATTTGTTATGCAACGAGCGCTATCTGGCATCGTCACTTTGCTGATTACCACAGCCTGTCTGTGCAATAACGCATTCGCCGAAAGCGGCAAGCCCGATAATAACTTTATTATTGAAGCCTATGGCGGTTCCAGTACGCGCGGTGCCATGGCGATAAAGGAAAATGGCAAATTGCGCGCAATTTATATTAAAGACAATGAGATTGCTCTGATTAACCAGTGGCTACAGGAGAAGTATGGCGATGGCATTCGCGTAGTGAATAAAGGCGCGTCCTCATCGCAGGCCATGGACCTGTTAAATGGCAAATATTTCTACAAGAATAATAAAAGCTGGCGCGAAGAGATGAAGAAATCGCCGGCCAAAATCATTTTGCTGAATTTTGCCACCAACGATGCACGCCATTTCCATTTCCGCGATATAGAAAAGGATTACCAGGTTAGCCCGGATAAATATACCCAGGTGATGACACAGCTGATTACTATTGCCCGTGAAGAGGGTAAGCAGGTGATATTACAGGAGCCGCACCCGATTTGTGGCCGCGCGGAGAAATGGCACGTTGCACCTTACGTCACCAAACTGGACGCGCTGGCTAAAGCAGAATCGGTGCCGCTGGCGCGTCAGTATCAGCGCATCCTGCAGATGAAAGACTGGCAGTCGCTGATGTCACCCGACTGTATTCATCCGTCCGAACAGCTGTACCGCATGAAAGCAGAGGAAACTTTTTCGGTGCTGGTCTCCCACTTTAATACCGAGCTGGCTGCTGCCGGGCATGGCAAAACCCCGGATGGCGAGCAGGTGGCGAAACGCTAAGCCGGTGATTGGCTGACCGGTGAAAACGGCTTAACGCGATAGTGTAGCGACATATTAACGGTAGTCTTTACCACCACGCTGTGTTATCCCTCGGGTTGTCGCGGAGGGATAACAATGAATATCAGTTTACTGAGCCAGTGCCCGCAGTTGCTGGATACGGTGGCAACTATGCTTCATCAGGAGTGGTCCGGGTTTTCTCACTGGCGCGACCGGAGCGCCATACGTCAACGCCTGCTGATGCGCAACGCGCATCCGGCAAAAACGTTTACGCTGGTCGCGTTGAATGCAGAAAATGAAGTGCTTGCCACTGCCAGCACGATTCTTCACGAGCTTGATGACATCCATGAACGCCAGTTCTGGATGGGCGAAGTACTGACTGTCGCGGCACACCGCGGTAAAGGCGTGGCCTCTGCTCTGGTATTGCGTTTAATTGAAGAAGCTCGCCAGCGCCACATGCCAGAGTTGTGGCTGTATACGCCGGATCAGCAGGCATTTTACCGTCGCTATGGCTGGCAGGAAATCGAGCAGCGCATCGTGTCGTCAGAACAGGTTAGCGTGATGCGAAGGGAAATCTTTTAAGGAAAAGAAGGTGTTGGTACGTAAAAACTATCCAGAGCTGGGCGAAGTAAAAGCGCCTTACGTGCACGCCGTGAAGCATGGCGACACGCTTTACGTTTCGGGTCTGACTGCCTTCGCAACAACGGCGCAGCAGGCGGATATTGCTGCGCAGGCAGAAGTGATTTTTCAGCAACTACATACACTGGCTGCGCAGGAAAACACATCACTGAAAAACCTGATAAAAGTGACAATCTTTGTCACCTCCTTCACCGATATAAATGCATTGCGCGACGTGCTTTACCGGCATTATGGCGAACACCTGCCCGCCAGTTCACTGGTGCAGATTAGCCAGCTGTTTTGCCCCGATCTGAAAATCGAAATTGAAGCAATTATTGCTCTGTGATGAAGTTGTAATTCTTTGTTTTAACGATGCTTTGATTTAAAACGATTCTTGTATGGTTACCTGTTGCCTACACAAGTATTCCCTGGTCGCCATAAATGGCGACCCTACAGGGTAATTGCACGGTTTTGTAATGTGTTTTACGTCACCATAAATGGCAATCCTGGCGGTAACGGCACAGTTTTGTAACGTGTTTTAGGTCACCATAAATGGTGACCTGACAGGGTATGGCACTGTTTTGTAGAGTGCGCATTGATGCGCACCGGCATTAACAGGGTATTTTTGAACTGAACGGCATTGCACGTTTTATGGCGACACGTCTTACGCTGGCCGCTGCTCCGGGCGTGGTTAACTTACCCGGGCGATTGCTGGCTCAGCTTCTGCGGTGCCGCTGCGCCGTTCCGCGCCAGCGAAGCCGCTCGGCGTCTGGCCGGTGAAGCGGGTAAAAGCGATGCTGAAGGCGCTGGCCGAGCGGTAACCCACCCGTTCAGCCACGTCGGCTACTGACAGGCGACTGCTGCGCAGCAGATTTTTAGCCAGCGCCATGCGCCACGTCAGCAGATACGCCATCGGCGCCATGCCCACTGCATCGCGAAAACGTACGAAAAACGCCGAGCGCGATAGCGCCGCGTGTTTCGCCAGCTGGGGCACCGTCCAGCCATGGGCTGGCCTGGCGTGGATGGCGCGAATCGCCCCGGCCAGCCGCTCATCGGCCAGTCCCCGCATCACGCCAGGCGATGCATTCGCCGCGGGCATTGCGCGCAGCGCCTCGATCAGCAGTAATTCCAGCAAACGTTCCAGCACGATCTGCCGTGCCGGACGCTGTGCACGGCACTCATCCCTGACCAGCTGCACCAGCGTGGTCAGGCGCGATACGCCACGCACATGAATAAACTGTGGCAGTAACGAGACAATCAATTCCGCGTCGGGTGCGGCAAACTGGCAGTAACCAATCAGCGTCTGAACCTCGGCTGGCTGCTGCCGATCGCCAAGCCACACTTCGCCCGGCGCAAGCATCTCCGGCATCGAATCAGGCGCATCTGCGGCCGGTGGCTGCTCGCTGGTCATGCAAAACTCCCACGCAGCCGGAATCAGGACAAAATCCCCCTGCTCAAGCGCAACCGGAGGATGACCTTTCATTTCTAGTCGGGTGCGCCCCTCCAGCACCACGCAGTAAAACGGCTGGCCGGTCTCACTGCGCTGCACACGCCATAATCCATTGGCACGCGCGCGTTTGGAATAAGCCGCCCCGGGCTGTAACAGTGACACCATTTCGGCGAGCGGATCGATCATAATGGACTCCTGCAAATGAAACCAGGACTGTACGTTGTAGTGAGTCCGGTAGTGGCACTCTATAGTGAGCTCTTACCCAACGCAATGCAGGAGTGAACCATGAAAACAATTTTAATCACCGGCTGCTCTTCTGGTTTTGGTCATGCTACCGCGCTCTGGTTTCTGGAGCGCGGCTGGAAAGTCATCGCCACCATGCGCACCCCGCGCGCCGAACTGTTTCCCGAATCCGCCCATCTGCGCCTGCTGCCACTGGATGTCACCGATGCCGCCAGCATCAGGCAAACGCTGGCTGAAGCAGGAGAGATTGATGTGCTGGTCAACAATGCCGGCATCGGATTATTAACCTCGCTGGAAGGCGCGCCGATGTCCTCGGTGCGGGAAGTGTTCGAAACCAACACGCTGGGCACCATCGCCATGACGCAGGCGGTCATCCCGCAGTTCCGTGCGAAAAACAGTGGCATGGTGATCAATGTGACCTCGACGGTGACGCTGAAATCCCTGCCGCTGCTGGCGGTTTATACCGGCAGCAAAGCGGCAGTCAACGCCTTTACCGAGTCGCTGGCGCTGGAACTGCAACCCTTTAATGTTCAGGTGAGACTGGTATTGCCCGGGCTGGCACCCACCACCGACTTTGGCAAAAACGCCCGGCCGCGCATGGAAAACACCTTGCTTGAACCTTACCAGCCGATGTTTGATGGCATCATCGCCGGCATGCAGCAGCCCCAGCCAACCACTAAAGCACAGGACGTTGCCGCTGCCGTGTGGCGTGCCGCGACCGATCCCGCCGCACCGATGCGCATCCCGGCCGGAGAAGATGCCGAAGCCTCGATGAAGCAATACGGTTAGCGATCTTTACGCTGGGCCAGCGCCTGCAGTGCCGCCAGACCGTCGCGCGCCAGCCAGCTTTGCAGCGGCGCAAACAACGGTTCAGGCAGCTCCTCAGGCGCGAACCAGTGCCAGCCTGCGCACTTATCCGGTTCCCGCAGCTGCGGCTCACCGCTGGCGTCCGGCGCTACCATCAACAGCGTGATATAGTGGCGGTTGACCGCCGGAAACACATCGCTGACGAAGGCGCCGTTGTGTACGCTGTGCAGCAGTAAACCGGTCTCCTCCAGCACTTCCCGCCGTGCACAGGCTTCCGGTGATTCACCAAACTCCAGATGGCCGCCCGGCGCCGACCAGTCACCGGCACCGTGGCTGCCTTTACGCTGGCCGAGCAACAGCTTGCCATCGCGGAAAATTAATACGCCAACACCGACCTGCGGGGACATCATTGCTCCTGATTTATCGATACTCTCACTCTGCACGGTTTATAAAACAGCGTATTCCGTCTGACAATGGTTTCCTGCCGTTATCGCTGGGGTTTAAGTCGCAGCGCCATCAGCATCAGTAGCAACACGCCCGCCGCCATGATTTGCCACGCACTGTCGAGTGATGCCGCGCGATCGCGCACAATGCCCGCCATCAGCGGCATCAGCGCGTCCAGCATATAGCCGCCGCCCTGCACAAACGACAGCAGCGCAGTGGCTTCTTCCGGCGTACGGGCATGATCAAGTGTGACGATCAGCGATAGCGGAAACAGCGCACCGATCCCTAAACCCAGCAGCAGCGTCGGCAACCAGGCGCGTTCGCCGCCCAGCCACAGCAGTGCGAACAGCCCCAGCAGGATGGAAGCCAGCACCACCAGCAGCGGCCAGCGGCGATCGCGGCAGCGATGAATCAGCGCGGAGAGCATAAATCCGGCGGCGACTTCGGTCAGGGTTAATGCGCCCAGCACGTAGCCGCTCTGCGCCGGCAGCCAGCCGTGTTGCATGTAAAATGGCGGCAGCCACGCCAGCACCAGCGTGTAAGCACCGGTGCCGATGCCAAAAAACAGCATCAACAGCCAGGCGCGCGGCGTGCGGTGTACGCCGCCGGCCGGTGGCGTGTTTACCCTCGTGGTCACAGGCTGCAGGCGCAGCCACAGTATCAATGCGATCAGCGCCGGTAGCGACGGCAGCATCAGGGCGATCGTCAGTCCGGCATGGCTGGCGAGCGGTGCGGCGCTGGCTGCGGCCACTGCAGCTCCGGCCATAATACCGGTGGTGAACAGTGCCATTAACGTACCGGCACGCGAGGCGAAGTGACGTTTGATGAGCGCGGGCATCAGCGCCTGGATCAGCCCGATGCCGCAGCCGGCCAGCAGCGCGCTGGCGGTTAGCATGGTGGCACTGTGATCAACGCCACGCGCGCCACCCGCGAGCACCAGCACTATCAGGCCAGCGGTAATGCCGCGCGCTTCACCCAGCCTGCGCAGCAGCAGCGGCCCGGCCAGCGCCGCCAGCCCCATCATAATGACCGGCAGCGTCGTCAGCAGGCTCAGCTGTGTGGCACTGAGCCCTGCATCGTGTTGCAGTTGCAGGAACAGCGGTCCGATGGCCGCCATCACCGGACGCAAATTCAGCGCCACCACAAAAACCAGTAAAGCAAACATGCCAATAGCAGGTAAGGTACGATTCACATTCTGTCTCCATACGCCAAAGTATCTTAACGTTAAGATACTTTGCGGAAGAACGATAGCGGGTGCGCACAAAGCGACACATTGCCCGCCGTGAACTGATGAGAATTAACATGACTGACCACGTAGATTTTGTCGTTACGCAATGGGCCAGCGCCATGCCGGAGCTGGACGCCTCTTCCATGGCGATTTTTGGCCGCATGCTGCGCCTGATGAAGCTTCTGGCGAAAAAGCGCGCTGAGGCGCTGGCGCCCTTTGGTTTTCGCGACGGCGAATTTGATGTGCTGGCGACGCTGCGGCGTGCCGGCGCACCTTACCGGCTGTCGCCCACGCAGCTCTACAAATCGCTGCTGGTCACCTCCGGTGCCATGACCAACCGGCTTAACCGGCTGGAAGAAGAGGGATTGATTGCGCGTGTTGCCGATGCCGATGATAAGCGCAGCACGCTGGTGATGCTGACGCCGGCCGGCCTGGCAAAGATTGAGCAGGCGCTGCAGGTGCATACGCAAACGCAGAACGCGCTGCTGGCCACGCTGGACGATCGGCAGACGCAGCAGCTTGCCGCCCTGCTGCGTCAGCTGTTGCAGGCAGCCGAACAGTAAGCCGAACGGGATGTGGCAAAAAATGAATTAATTCAGCGCGTTTTTCGCTATGTTAAGCATCCCACACCGCTAATTTTCGGACTGGCTATGCGTAACAAATATGCCCCTGCGCAAATCTTTATTCACTGGCTGACGCTGGTACTGGTGGCCACCGCTTACTGCACCATGGAGTTTCGCGGCTTATTCACGCGCGGATCCTGGCAAGGTTATACCATGATCGTCGGACATTTCAGCGCCGGCAGTTGTGTGCTGTTGCTGATGCTGTCACGCATTGTGCTGCGTTTTCGCCATCGCAGCCCGAAAATCGAACCCCAGCCGCCGCACTGGCAAACCGGACTGGCGCATCTGATGCATCTGGCGATCTATCTGTTCTTTATCGTACTGCCGATTCTCGGCATCCTTTCGCGCTTCTACATGGGCCGTAACTGGTGGATTTTTGCGATTCCGATGCCGGTCAGCGCCAGCCCGGATCCCGACTTTGCCGATATGCTGAGCGACTGGCACGAAACCCTCGCGCCATACGGCTACTGGCTGATTGGTCTGCACGCGGCGGCCGCGCTGGTGCATCATTATCTGATTAAAGACAATACGTTGCTGCGCATGATGCCGTCACGGCGAAACGGATGAAAGGAATAAGACGGTCGCCTGACGTGGCGACCGTCCTGATTTACGCAGCGTGCCGGCGATCGGTCACCGACCTCAGCTGAGGTGAAAACGTCCCACGGTATGCGCCAGCTGTGCCGCCTGGTCTTCCAGCGAACTGGCGGCGGCTGACATCTGCTGGACCAGCGCGGCGTTCTGCTGGGTGGTGCCATCCATCTCGTTTACCGCGATCGTTACCTGGCTGATGCCGCGCGCCTGCTCGTCTGACGCGGTAACAATCTCGCCGATAATGGTGCGCACCGAGTTCACCGCCTGCGTCATCTCCTGCATGGTTTTACCGGCATCCTGCACCAGCTGCACACCGCTGCCGACACGCTGCCCGGACTCTTCAATCAGCGCAGCGATATCCTTCACCGCATTGGCGCTGCGCTGTGCCAGATTACGCACTTCCGACGCCACCACGGCAAAACCGCGTCCCTGTTCCCCGGCGCGCGCCGCTTCAACCGCGGCGTTGAGCGCCAGAATGTTGGTCTGGAAGGCGATGCTGTTGATAATGGCAGTGATGTCGCCGATTTTCTTCGCGCTGTCGTCGATTTGCGCCATGGTCTGCACCACCTGGCCCACCAGTGACTCACCGCGGCTGGCGATGTGCGTCGCGTTATCGGTCAGCGTCGTCGCCTGATGCGCGTTAGCAGCGTTGTGTTTTACCGTCGCGGTAATCTGCTCCATGCTGGCGGCAGTTTGTTCCAGTGCGGCCGCCTGCTCTTCGGTACGTGACGCGAGGTTGAGGTTGCCGCTGGCGATTTCACCTGCGCCCTGGCGTACCGACGCGCTGGCATCCTGAATCTGCCCGACAATCTCGCGCAGCTGATTTTGCATAGTGTGCAAGGCGAAGAACAGACTGCTGCTGTCGCGCGCTTTCAGCGGGATAGCGTTATCCAGTTTGCCATCGGCCACCGCCAGCGCAATGGTGGCTGCGGTCAGTGGCTCACCGCCAATCGGCTTCAGCACTTTGCGACTAAATACCAGCCCAAGCAGTGCGCACACCACCAGGATACTGATCACCATTAAAATCACCGCGTTAATCAGCTGACGGTGCGCCGCTTCCATCACCTTGCTCACCGGGGCCACCACGCCGAGATACCATTTCTGATCGCTGTTACCGATCACCACCGGCCGCCAGGCCACCAGCGCATCCTCGCCCAGAATAGCGTCATGCTGTTCGGTGACCGTACTGCTGAAATTATGTGTGTCGCCCTTCCAGGCTTTGCTGGTCTGGCTTTTGTCCGGATAAGACACCACATTGCCCGCGCTGGAGAGCAGCATGGCGTAACCGCTGCCTTCCCACGGTTTGATGCTGTTCACTTTTTCCTGCAGTGACGCCAGTGAGATATCGGATGTCACCACTCCCCACAGTTTGCCCTGGCTGATAATTGGCGCGGCCACCGAGGTCAGCAGCGTTGGCACACCGTTATAGGCATAGCTATAAGGTTCGATCAGCGTATCTTTCTGGCTTTTCTGCGGCAGCAGATAGTAATCGCCCTGGCCAGGCGTAAAGATTGAGGTCAGCGGATGCAGGGCAAAATTGCCGCCCTGGTCGCGATCGACGAAATAGGCGTAACGTCCTTTAGGTGCCGCGCCAGCCTGAGAGGCAAACTCAGCATCGCGTCCGTCAAACGCGTTTTCTTCGAAGATGACCGAAATAGAGAGATAGTCCGGATTATCACGCAGTGCAGAGACCAGCAGCTTATCGGCCACTTTGCGGTCCTGCACGCCGGCAGCCGGCAGGGCAATCAGACTGTGGCCGAGGTTGTGTGCGACATCGCGTGCGTAACTCAGCTCCTGCTGGATTTGCAGCGCCTGACTCTGCGCAATCTGCTGTAAGTAACTTTCCGCCAGCGATTTTTGCTCATTGCTGGACTGCCAGCTGAGCACGCCGATAGTCACGGCGAAGCCGAGGGTGATGGTTAAGGCGCCCGTCAGCAGCATTTGTGTGCGGGTGCTCATTTTTTTCTTATTAGATACGGTTGTGGCCATGTCGGCGCTCCTGGTGTTGACACTTTATTACTGAAAAAGAATCACGCCCTGTGCACCTGCATCCCTGTAATCACTCTATCGGCGCACAATCCGGGAACTTGATGGCCTGGCAGGTCAGATCAGAAAACCATCAACCGCTGTTGCGGCGTTGAGTCGCCATTAAAAACGCTAAGACGATGCAGTAAAAAAGAGGGAATTTGATCTGGCGCAAGATCGCCACTTCGTTGTGCTGTCAGGTTATTGCGTACGGGCGTAACGCGCCGCATAACAAGAGGAATGCAACATGGCAGGTAAATTGAGTCTGGCAGGGTTAATGGTGGTCTGGCTGGTGTATGTGGCGTGGATGGTCAGTTACTACTCAGGCACCTTCTCTCTTTTCACGCACTGATCCTTTGCATGGATCCCAGGCCAGCACAGAGGCTGGCCCGGATTCAGCAGCAGTACAAAGCGAACGCGCGGTTCCTCAGGCGGCTTTGACCGCACGCACCTTCTTCTCTTTTTCCGGCACAGCCGTATCGCTGTCGTCAGCAGCGGTTTCGCCGCTGTCTTTCACCGCGTCCGGCAGTTTGCTGGTGCGCAGAATGTGTTGCACCGCGTCTTTCTGTTCGGCCAGCAGCATACCCAGCGCTTCGGCCTGGGCCTCATCCATCGCTGGCTGATGTTGCTGCAGCCAGTCGGTGAACGCGTCGGCCATATCGAGCATCTTGTCCCATGCATCTGCGTCTTTTTTATTGGCAAACGTCATCTTCTCTTCACCCTTTCTGACCACAACATATTTGGTTTCGACTGCCATGATGCACCTCATTTACTGTGTTTATATACAGTATATTTCATTCAGCTTTTTTAGCCAACGATTTTCTGCTTGCCGTTTAAGCCAGCAGCTCTTCGAGGAAGGTTGCCAGCGCTTTGCGCGGATCGTCCTCTTCAGACACGATCATTTCAATGCCCCACTGCCCCAGTACCTCTTTCGCCACCGGATTATTACGGTTGGTGAACAGGTAGGATTTAGGCCGTGCGGTCGCCAGCCCGGTGCGGCCCCACATTTTGGTCAGGCGATAAAACAGCAGGCGGATATTGAAATCGCTGATGCTGTAGCCAACAAACAGCACGGAGTTACCCATGACGTCATGGGTCAGTTTGATATCCAGCGGCGATTCAAAATAGAGCCGCTCAAAGTAGCTGCTCTCATCCAGCACGATGGAGGTATCATCGTCAAAATCGCCATGAAGTTTAATAATATGGCGCTTATCTTCAGTCAGCGACACCAGATCGGCGGCGTTAGCGACCTTGCTGTACGGCACGTTGTGCGCTTCATGCGCCATCTCCAGCCAGCGGTCGTAATTGGTGGTATAGATGCGCGAGAAATTGCCCTGGGTGATCATGGTGTGAATTTCAGAGCTGCGCACGTCGATATCCGGACGGTGCCACTCGCGATCCATCCAGCTGCGCAGCGGGCCGAGCGAGCCTTTGCGCTGTTTGTAATACTCCGCCAGCGACAAATGGGTGCCGTAGGTATTGAAGATCTTCGGATCGTAGCCCAGCTCATTAGCCAGATGTGCAATCAGCTCGTGCCACTCCGGCAGTCCGAGATTGCGTGAGATGCCCGCACCGGCGAACAGAATCAGTTTGCCGGCATCGTAAGCGCGTTTGAGTTCCGGTTTCATGCCAGTCCCCGCGAAGTTTTCAGAAAGGTGGCAAAGCGATCCAGCGCCAGGCGGCGCATCGAGATTTCGTTTTTCAGTTCGCCCATTTCAGCGAATGTCTGGGTGTGCCCTTCCGGGATAAACACGCAGTCCCACTGAAATTCGCGTGGCCCCGCCGGCTCCCGGGCAATGGTGCCGCGCAGCTGGCCTTCAAACTGGTACATTTTGCGCCCGTCACAGTAGCCGAGGACGGTTTTGGCGGTCACGCCCGGGCTGTCCAGCCCGTTCACCAGTTTGGTAAAGCGTTCCGCGTTCAGCCGGCTCCAGAAGATGCGCGTCAGACCGGCGGGCAGGCCATTGAGCCCATCCAGATACAGACCGGTATGCTCGACAAACAGCGGGCGGCCAATGATTGAAAAGGCTTTAGTCAGTTTGTCACGAACCAGCTCCACCTCATTTTCGGTCTGAATCTCTTCAATACGGCGCGCAATGGGCACCACTTCGACACCCACCGGCTCAAGGATGGTACGCACCTCGGCCAGCTTGAGTTCATTAGCAGATAAGAAACGAATTTTCATTGCAATCAGTATGTTGAAAGTGGGTTAGTCCAACCTGGTGACGCGTGTCCGGCTGCGGTTCCGGCTGTTATTGTCCGGCACGCTGTCGCCGCGCCGCGTGGTCATTCTACTCTGCGGCGACGTCACTGGCGAGGAACAATCGGGTCGCGCTGCGCGCGCCTTCGCCGGTATAGCGCATCGCTTATCGCTGGCGGCGTTAAATATTGCACCTGAATGCGTTAATAGCGCTATTTGACGCCGCTTATGTCAAATATAAAAATCCGCGCTTAACGCGCAAATAATCTGAAAACAATTATGACAGTCGTCTCGCTTAAATATATTATGTGGCGTTTACACCTTCACGCGTCATGACAATAAAACCCGGAACCGTTTATGAACCCTTTGTTGAGTTCAGCCTGGTCGCGCATCCGTAATCTGCCCTTCATTTTGCAGGGTGATAGCCCGGAAAAAAAGCTCCGCCTGACGCTGCTGATTGCCGGCGTCGCCAGTATCGTGGCTGGTATCTTTATGGCAACACTGAATTTCAGTCGCGGTCATCATGACATTGGCTGTCTGTATATCGCCAGTATAGCGCTGGGGGGCTACATCATCATCGGCGCCTTCAGCGACCGGCTGGAGCGGCATCTGGCGGTCATTACCCATGCGTTATTATTTACCATCATCGTGCTGTTGCTGGTGGATAATCACCACGCTGCCGGCAAGCGTTCAGAATATAACTATCTGGTGGCCTTGATCGTCGGTTCGGCACTGGTGTTGCGCCAGCAATCCTTTTATCTGAGTAAAATATTTCCGCTGCTGTGCCTGCTGTGTTATCTGTTTTTTGTCACCACCGGTCTGATCTGGGAAAATAATCGTTTTCATCTCAATATTCCGCAGGAAGCCGTTTTTACCGTTTTCAATTGTGCAGTGCCGGTGACGGCACTGCTGTCGACCGTGTTTACCTATGGCGGCAATTATTCCGCCACCGATCTTATCAAGCGCGAACTCGCGTCCGCCATCGAGCGCCAGCAGCTGGAGCTCTATTATCAGCCGCAGGTCGATGGCGACAAAAATCTCATCGGTTTTGAAGCGCTGCTGCGCTGGAAGCACCCGGAGAAAGGCTTTATCTCGCCGGAGGTGTTTATTCCGGTAGCCGAAAAAAGCGGGCTGATTATCGATATTGGCAAGTGGGTGCTGGAGCGCATGCTGCAGCAAATCGTCGAGTGGGATCGCGTGCTGCGGCTGCCCCCGCTGGTGTTTTCCATCAATATCAGCCCGCTGCAGTTGATGCACCGCGACTTCACCCATGACACGCTGCTGACGCTGTCGCATTACAAAATCCGTCCCGAGCGGCTAAAGTTTGAAATTACCGAGACCACTTTTATTTACGATCAGCAGCGCATTGGGGATGTCATCAACCACTTCAGCCAGTTAGGGATTAAATGGGCGATCGACGATTTCGGCGTCGGCTACTCTTCGCTTAAGTCGCTGAGTGATTTCGCTATTGATGATATTAAGATTGATAAGTCCCTGATCATGCACATTTTTGAAAACGAATCGGCAGCGATTGTGGTGCAAAAGACCATTGAGCTGTCGCGCGCGATGGGGCTGAACGTGCTGGCGGAAGGGATTGAGAGCGAGGAGTATTTCGAGCACCTGCGCAATAAGGGCTGCCATTTATTCCAGGGTTACCATTTTGCCCGCCCGCTGCCCGCCGCCGAAGCATTGCAGTGGATAAAAAAAGCAGGATAAACCGGGCGGGATGACGTATGGACGGATTGCTGTGTCCTCACGCAATACATCACATTGCACGAAACTGTAGCGGCGCGATTCATCGCGCGAATGTTCAGAAGCGCCATGCCCATCCCGGCATAGCGCAATAAATTGCGCCGCTACGCTACGTGCGAAGTGTCATTCCGGTACTTGTAAACCGCACATCCTGTAGCGGCGCGATTTATCGCGCTGATGTTCAGAAGCGCCATGCCCATCCCGACATAGCGCAATGAATTGCGCCGTTACCGCTATTGCCTGTGTTGTTGAACGGGTGAAAACTCATCTCGCCGCTCTGCCACCCCGCCCTAATTATCCTGATAAACAATCCCGGGCGGATTAACCTGCGAAATCTCCACTGCCTCGCCCTCTTCACCCCATCTTGCCAGCACCTGGTGATACTGGCCGCCAGCGATAGCGCCGTTGATCGCCTGCTGCAGCGCGACGTCCAGGCCATTGCCCTTCTTCGTGGTGACCGCTACCCAGGCGCGAAACGGCCCGTGTCCGACAATTTTGGTTTGCCCGCGCGAAGCCACTTTCCACGCCGCCATGGCCTGCGGGCCAAATGACGCATCGGCCCGGCCAGAGAGCAGCGCCAGCGTGGCGGAAGCATCATCGTTGAGATAAATCGGCTGCACCGGGGCCAGGCCCTGCGCCCGATTCTTCGCATCCCAGCTCAGTAATATTCGCTCCTGATTGGTACCGGAGCCCACAATAATCCGTTTGCCGGCCACGTCTTCCCGGCGACGAATCGCGCTGATTTTACTGTCCGCTTTCACCGCGAAGGCATGGTTATCCGCGCGATAGGTGGCGAAATCAAACTTCTGCTTGCGCTCCTCGGTCACCGCGATATTGAACATCGCCACATCATAGCGCCCTGCCGTGATGCCCAGCGGCCAGTCCTCCCACGCCGCCGGCACCAGCCTGAGTTTCAGACCGAGGCTGTCGGCCAGCAGGCGCGCAATGTCCGGGTCGCTGCCGATCAGCGTTTTATTATCGGACGCCCAGAGGCCAATTGGCGGTGAATTATTGGCTGAGGTGGCGACGGTTAAATAGCCGGGGTGAACAAAATGAAATCCGGCGGGGATCTTCGCGATCGCCTGCGGATTGGCCGCCATGGTGATCGGCGTTTCGTTATGACTGGCGTCCAGCTGTTGCGCGCCTGCCGCGGATGCCGCCAGCACCGCACCCGCCAGCGCGACTATAATCACCGGCTTCATTACAGCACCCTGGCGAGGAAACGTTTGGTGCGCTCATGACGCGGCTGATTCAGCACCTGCTGGCTGCTGCCCTGCTCAACCACGCGCCCGTCAACCATAAACACCACATTATCCGCCACTTCACGCGCAAAGCCGATCTCGTGCGTGACAATCACCAGCGTGGTGCCGGATCGCGCCAGTTTTTTAATCACATCCAGCACTTCGCCCACCAGTTCCGGGTCGAGCGCCGAAGTCGGCTCATCAAACAGCATCACGCGCGGGTTGAGCATCAGCGCACGCGCAATCGCAATGCGCTGCTGCTGACCGCCAGAGAGATGCCGCGGCCAGGCATCGGCTTTGTGCCGCAGGCCGACCACATCCAGCAGCTCACCGGCGCGATCGATCGCTGCCCGGCGCGACAGCTGACGATGGGCAATCGGCGCTTCAATCAGATTTTCCAGCACCGTCAGGTGCGGAAACAGATTGAAGTTCTGGAACACATAGCCGACGTTGATGCGCTGCCGCAAAATCGCCTTCTCTTTCAGCTCATAGAGTTTATCGCCGCGCCGCTGATAGCCGATGTAATCGCCATCGATCTGAATAAAGCCTTCATCCACGCGCTCCAGATGATTGATGGTGCGCAGCAGCGTCGATTTGCCAGAACCGGACGGCCCGAGGATCACCGTTACCGAACCGGGAGCCAGCTCAAGCGACACCTCATCCAGCGCTTTATACCGGCCAAACGTCTTGCTGACGCCGGTAATACTGATGGCGCCGGTGGTATGCAGATAGCGGTAATCAATGGCTTCGGACATGAGACAGCTCCTCGTTGACGGCAGGGTTCACGCTGCGGTTGCGCCACTGGCGCCAGCGCGAAGGTTGCGGTTCACGCGTGACGCTGCGTGCCAGCCAGCGCTCGACGCTGTGCTGCAGCAGCGACAGCACGGTGGTGATGATCAGATACCAGGCGGCTCCGACCATCAGCAGCGGGATCACCTGCTGGGTGCGGTTGTAGATCATCTGGATGGTGTAAAACAGCTCGGGCATCGCCAGCACGTACACCATTGAGGTGCCCTTGGCGAGGCTGATGATCTCATTAAAGGTGGTGGGAATAATCGCGCGCAGCGCCTGCGGCAGAATGATGCGAAACGTGCGGCGCGACGACGATAATCCCAGCGCCGAAGCGGCTTCAAACTGGCCGTGATCGACGCCGAGAAATCCGCCGCGAATAATCTCCGCGCTATACGCGCTCTGCACCAGCGTCAGGCCAATCACCGCCGCCGGGAACTGGCCGAGCACGTTGATGGTCTGGAAGTGCCCCCACGACAGAGCGGTGAACGGAATACCGAACGACAGCGTGTCGTACAGGTACGAGAAGTTATACAGAATGATCAGCACCACAATCAGCGGCAGCGAGCGAAACAGCCAGATATAGCCAAACGCCAGCGTGCTCAGCAGCCACGATGACGAGAGCCGCGCCAGGGCCAGCAGGCCGCCGAATATCAGGCTCAGCAGCGTGCCGCACAGCGTCAGCAGCAGCGTTTGCCCCAGGCCATTAAGGATCACCGGATCGAAAAACCAGCGGGCAAACACGCTCCACTCCCAGCGCGGATTAAAGGCCACGGAATCGATCACCGCCGCAAGGATAAATAGCGCGATGATGGCACCGACGGTACGCGCCGGATAGCGTGCCGGCACCACGGTCAAAGGTTGTTGCTTACTCATGGTGGCTCTCCTTAGCTGGCCTGCGCCACGTTGTGCACATCAATCACTTTGAGAAAACGCAGCCGGCCATCGTGCGGCGGCTGGCCGTAAATCTCCATATCTTCGCGCAGCTCAAACTGCGGCTGATAGCCGTGGCCGATATACAGCTGTACCGCTTCCGGCTGACGGAAACCGGTGGTGAGAAACACGCGCTGATAGCCTGCGCGCAGCGCCCGGCGCTCCAGCTCCTGCAGGATCAACAGTGCCAGTCCCTGACGGCGCAGGTCACGCCGCGTCCAGATGCGCTTCAGTTCGGCGGTGGTAGCATCCCACGGTTTGTAGGCGCCCATGGCGATGATCTCACCGTCGCGCTCCAGCACGATGAACAGCCCGCGCGGCGGCAGATACCACTCGGTCAGCTCAACTTCATTGTGTTTCCTGAAGAAATCGCCGTAGCGTGCTGCATATTCACCAAACAGACCGTCAAGAATCGGCTGCAGCTCCGGCGCTTCCGGTGACACTTCGCGGAAAAATTGCTGGCTCATGCCGCCTCCTTAATCGCCCAGTCCGGGCGGATTGATCTCGGAACGATCCAGACGCTCCACGCCTTCACCCCAGCGGTTCAGCACCTTGTCGTAGTCACCGTTTTTGATCACGCCGTTGAGTGCGGTGTTAATTGGCTGCACCAGCCCGTTGTCTTTCTTCACCGTCACCGCGATGTGCGCCGCCTTCGGCCAGCCGCCGTCCACACTGCCCACCAGCCGGGTCTTTTTGGTCAGCGCCGCTTTCCACGCGCCAATCACGTTAGGGCCGAAGTAAGCGTCGGCGCGCCCGGCCTGTAGCGCCAGCGTCTGCGCAGCGTCATCTTTGGTATAAACCGGTGTGAAAGGCTTCAGTCCCTTAGCCTGATTCTCTTTATCCCAGGCCAGCAGGATGGCCTCCTGATTGGTGCCGGAGCCGACGATGATGCGCAGGCCGGCGATATCTTCTGCCTTGCTCAGCGAGGTAATCGGGCTGCTGGTTTTCACATAGAAGCCCAGCGAATCTTTGCGGTAGGTGGCAAAATCAAAACGCTGTTTACGATCTTTAGTCACCGTCACGTTGGTGATCGCCGCGTCATATTTGCCCGATGCCACGCCCAGCGGCCAGTCCTCCCACGAGGTGGGCACGATGTTGAGCTTCAGCCCGAGGCTGTCGGCCACCAGACGCGCGATATCCACCTCACTGCCCAGCAGCGTTTTATTGTCGTCGCTGAATACCGTGAGCGGCGGCGAGTTGAGTGCCGCCACCGCCACGGTGAACGATCCCGGCACGGCAAATTTGTGGCCCGCCGGAATTTGCGCCACGGCGGCAGGATTCTCTGGCGTGTTGATGGGCGTTTTATTGGCGGCAAGGCTCACCTGCTGACCATTGACGGCCACGTCCTCGGCCAGTGCCGCACTGCTCAGGCCCAGTAACAGCAGCACAATCAGGGATTTTTTCTGCATAGCGTGTTTTCTCATCGTTATTGTGGTGTGAACTGGTTGAGCGGTTGTTTCAGACCAAAGCTGGCGCGTAGCGTGCTGCCCGGGTATTCGCGACGCGTCAGGCCGCGCGCCTGGAGAACAGGAATCACCTGATCAACAAAACGCTCGAAGGTGTCCGGCGTGCCGCCCTGAATAATGAAACCGTCAGTGGCTTCGGTTTCGAACCACAGCTGCAGACCATCCGCCACCTGCTGTGGCGTGCCGTGAAACAGCGGACGCGGCGTCGCGGCTTCCAGCGCCGCCTGGCGCAGCGTATGGCCGTGTTCACGCGCTTTGCGTTTGATTTCGTCGGTGGTGCTACGGAAACTGTTCTGGCCAATGTCGCCAATGTCCGGGAACGGCTGGTCGAGCGGATACTGCGAGAAGTCGTGATGGTCAAAGAAGCGACCAAGGTAGTTGAGTGAATCCTCAATCGAGACCAGCGCCGCGGTGGTCTGGTACTGGCGCTCGACGTCTGCGTCATTCTCCCCCACGATCACACTGACGCCCTGGAAAATGTGCAGATCGCCCGGTTCACGCCCGTTCGCCACCAGCTGCTGCTTCACATCCCGGTAGAACGCCTGCGCCTCTTCGCGCGTTGGCTGATGGGTGAAGATGGCGTCAGCATGACGCGCCGCCAGCTTGCGGCCATCTTCCGAGGCGCCCGCCTGAAAGATAATCGGCCGGCCCTGCGGGGTGCGCTCAATGTTCAGCGGCCCCTGTACCTGGAAAAAATCACCGTGATGATTCAGCGTGTGCAGTTTGTCAGGTGCATAGAACTGACCGCTGGCTTTGTTGCGCACAAACGCGCCCTCTTCCCAGGAATCCCACAACCCTTTCACCACCTGCAGATATTCGTCGGCAATGCGGTAGCGCAGCGCATGCTCGGGATGCTGCTGACGCGAAAAGTTTTTTGCCGAGCCCTCCAGCGGCGATGTCACCACATTCCATCCCGCGCGCCCGCCGCTGAGATGGTCGAGACTGGCGAACTGGCGGGCGACGGTGAACGGCTCACTGTAGGAAGTGGACACCGTACCGACCAGACCGAGATGTTCGGTGACGCCGGCCAGCGCCGACAGCAGCGTCAGCGGTTCGAAGCGGTTAAGAAAGTGCGGGATCGATTTCTCATTGATGAACAGGCCATCGGCGACAAACAGGAAATCCAGTTTGCCAGCCTCGGCTTTACGGGCGATACGGCGGGCGTAATCAAAACTGATGCTGGCATCCGCCTGCGCCGCCGGATGACGCCAGGCGGACATGTTGCCGGATGCGCCGTGCAGAATGGTGCCGAGGCGCAGTTGTCTTGCAGTCATAATCGTCTCTCTTTGCTCATGGCGCAGCCTGTCGGCGATAGCCTTATCGCCGTACAGCGCTGCCAGAAATGGAAGAAAATCAGTTAAGGATGGCGTCGCGACATCGCGCGTTTAGCTGCTGCAATGCCTGTTGCGCCAGCTGACTAAAGTAGTGTGCCGCCGGGGCGATCAGCGCTTCATCGGGGTTGAAGCCACCGTGATGCAGGCCAAATTCACTGGCGCTGCCAATGCTGACAAACGCGCCAGGGAGCTGCTGCAGGTAATAAGCGAAATCTTCGCCGCCAAGGTGCAGCTCAGCCTGTTGCACCTGATAACCCACCTGCTGCGCCACCTGACTGGCAAACTGTGCCCAGTGGGCGTCGTTCTCCAGTACCGGCGGCCCCGGATGCCAGCTAAAGGTGGCCGTGGCACCGCTGGCGGCGGCGATATTGACCACCACCTCGCGCGCACGCTGCTCCAGCTGCGCGCGCACCTGTTTATCGTGCGTACGCACCGTGCCGCCAAATTCCGCGTCAGCCGTCGGAAGACCGTGGTGCCTGTGCGCATCAATCCGCGTGACGCTCAGCACCAGACTGTCCAGCGTATTAAAGCTGCGGCTGGTAAGGGATTGCAGCGCCTGAATAATCTGGCTGGCGACCAGGATGCTGTTCACGTCCGCGCGGGTGCTGTGCACACGCACCACAAATTTATCGGCGTTGGCATAAAACGCACCGCTGCGCGTGGCAAAGGTGCCCGTGGGCAAACCCGGTTCGTTGTGCATGCCAAAAATCGCCTGAACCTGATCCAGCACCCCCGCGTTGATGAACTGGCGCGCGCCCTGGGCAATCTCTTCCGCCGGCTGGAACAGGATGCGCACCCGCCCCGCTAGCTGAGCTTCCCGTGCTTTCAGCTGCAGCGTGGCACCCAGTATCACCGCACTGTGCACATCGTGACCGCAGGCGTGCATAACGCCGGCTTGCCGTGAACGAAAAGGCAGCCCGGTGGCTTCATGAATCGGCAATGCATCGATATCGGCACGCAGGGCGATCAGGGGCGCGCCCTGACCCACTTCCGCCACCACGCCGGTGTGCAGCGGATAATCCAGCAGGCGCACGTCAGCCTGCTGCAGCCAGCGGCGCAGCCGCGCGCTGGTTTCCACTTCATGACCGGAGAGTTCCGGCCAGCTGTGCAGCTCGCGCCGCCAGTCAATCAGCTGCTGTTCGCTTACTATCGTCACAGGACCTCCCGGTCAGGCGCTAACCAGACGATGCGTCGCCAGCAGTTCGAGGGATTTCACCCGCGCCTGCTCCTCCGCCACCGGCGTATCAATAACAAACTCTTCAATGCCGTAGCGCTGGTGCAGCGCATCAAGCTGCGCGTGCACCTGTGCCGCGGTCCCTTTCAGCAGCGACGGCGTGCGTGGCTCAATCACGTAATCACTGAAACCGCCCTGACGCACATAGCGCTCAGCCTGTTCAATGCTGCCGACGTTAACGCTCTGTCCGCCCGTCACGCTGACGTGATAAATGCGCAGTGTGTCGACCAGCAGGTCAGCTTCTGCCGGCGAATCCGCCACCACCACCTGTACCGCCACCAGCGCACGCTGACCCTGACTGTGCTGGCGATAGCTGTTCAGCACCTGCGCCATCAGTTGCGGATCGCCGTTGTGGTGTGCGGCGAACACCAGCTGCCAGCCGAGCTCTGCCGCCAGTCGGGCGCTCGCTTCGCTGGCCCCGAGCAGAAAGCGATTGGCCGGACGCGGCGGCTGCGGCGTGGCGCGCAGGATCTCCTCATCCCCCACCGGCGGCACACTGAGCCAGCTATCCAGCAGCGCCAGCTGTTCGGCAAAGCTGCCTTTCTCCTGCTGGTGCACCCCCAATTGCAGCGCGCGGGTGGAAAGCGGCAGTCCGCCGGGCGCTTTCCCCACGCCCAGGTCGATACGTCCAGGTGCCAGCGCAGCCAGCAGGTTGAAGTTTTCCGCCACTTTATAAGGGCTGTAGTGCTGCAACATCACGCCGCCGGAACCCACGCGGATATGCCGGGTCTGGCCAATGATCCAGGCAATCAACAATTCCGGCGAAGGACTCGCCAGCTGGTCGCTGTTGTGGTGTTCCGCCAGCCAGAAGCGGTGATAACCCCAGGCTTCCGCGCGCTGAGCCAGCTGCAGTGTGCGATGCAGGGCCTGCGTGGCGCTCTCACCTGCTGCAATCGGTGATTTGTCGAGCAAACTCAGTCGGTATGACATGCGCCTGTTCCTTATTTCGATGAATAGGGTTGCGATGAATATGGCGCTTAGTGTGGCGGGGAGATTTATATTTCGTAAAACAACTAAATCGGCAAAGCGATTCAGGAAATGAGAAATAGTCATAATACTTGCTGGTGAAAGCCTGATTTTTGGTAAAGCGGATTTCGCTTTCTGTCGGATTAACATTACGCGAGCCGGTAATGATCCGCAGCAGCAATAACCTCAGCGCAGGTTTTCAGGTTGAGAAAAAACAATTTTTATCGAGCCAGGAAAACAACCCGGTAATTGCGGCATACAATTAACTCTCCGCTTTTGTTATTTTCGCAAAAGCTTAGTGCAATTCATTGGTTCAACTCACGGGTTGCACATTTGATGATGATTTCAGCCCACCGGGCACTTGATAACAAAGGAAATCATCATGAAGACGCATTTTCACTTGCGGGCGCTGAGCTTAGCCCTGCTGACAGGGATATTTAGCGCCCACGCGGCGGAGACGCCGGTCAAAGGCGGCACGCTGATTTATCTGGAACAGCAGGCACATACCAATCTTTATCCGCCGGCTGGGGGGTTTTATCCCAACGGCGGCATTCTTAATCAGATCACCGACAAACTGACGTGGCAAAATCCGAAAACGCTGCAGGTGGAACCGTGGATTGCCGAAAGCTGGAGCAGCAACGCGGATAAAACGGAATACACCTTTAAAATTCGTCCTGGCGTCACCTTTTCCGATGGCACGCCGCTGGATGCGAATGCCGTGGCGAAAAACTTTGATACTTACGGACTCGGTAATAAAGCCCAGCGCCTGCCGGTGTCTGAAGTGATTAATAATTACGAACGCAGCGAAGTGATTGATCCCCAGACGGTGAAGTTTTATTTCAAACAGCCCTCACCTGGATTTTTACAGGGCACGGCCACCATTGGCTCCGGACTGGTTTCCCTCAGCACGCTGCAGCGCAGCTTCGACCAGCTCGGCGATGCGCGCCATATTATTGGCTCCGGGCCATTTGTGGTCAGCGATGAAAAGCTTGGGCGGGAAGTGGATTTAACCGCGCGCAAAGATTACCAGTGGGGACCGAAAAACAGCACCCAGCAGGGACCGGCGAATCTGGCTGGCATCAAATTTATTGTCACACCGGAAGATAGCGTGCGCATCGGCGCGCTGCTGGCCGGTCAGGCCGATTTTATTCGCCAGGTGCAGGCGTATGACGAAAAACAGGCGCAGCAGCAGGCGTTCCCGGTTTACGCAGCGCCGACGCGTGGCGTCAACGACAGCATCAGCTTCCGCCCGGACAACCCGCTGGTCAGCGATCTGCGTGTACGTCAGGCGCTGTTGCACGCGACCAACGCGCAGCAGGTGGTGCAAACCCTGTTTTCACCTAACTATCCGCAGGCCACCTCGGTACTCGCCGCCTCGGCCGCCGGGTATGTCAACCTCGCGGACAAACTGAAATACGATCCCGCCCGCGCCAGGCAACTGCTTGATGAGGCTGGCTGGCAGCCCGGCAGCGACGGCATCCGCGCTAAGGCGGGGCAAAAGCTGGCTCTGACCGTGTATGAATCGCTGCCGCAGCCGCAGAACAAAGAAGTGCTGCAGCTGGTGGCCCAGCAGTGGCGTCAGGTTGGCGTCCAGCTCACGGTGAAAGCCGGTGACGCTGGCAGCCGCACGCTGGACAACCTCGATCCGCTAAAAACCCCGCTCACGGTCTCGGAAGTGGGCCGCGCCGACCCGGACGTGGTGAAGAGCATGTTTTACCCCGCCAACCGCGATGCGCTGCTGCAAAAAGGCGGCTCCAGCGACAAAGTCCGGCATTTCCGTGACGACCAACTCAACAAGCTTTTGGTGGCAATCTCGGCCGAAGTCGATCCGGCGAAACGTCTGGCGCTCACCGGTGACGCCCAGCGTTATCTGCTGGATCAGGCTTATGTGATCCCGATCTTTGAAGAGCCGCAGGTGTTTGCCGGCGCGCCGTGGCTGAAGGGCGTGAGTTTTGAAGCCGTAGGCCGGCCGTCGTTCTACGGCGCATGGCTGGAAAAACATTGAGAGGATGATGATGCGACACGCACTGCTGCATAGAGCGGGACAAAGCCTGCTGGTGTTATGGGCGGCGTTTACCCTGTCGTTTCTGCTGCTGCAGGTGCTGCCGGGCGATGCGGTGCTGATCAAGTTCCAGAATCCGGATCTGGGTCTCAGCCCGCAGCAAATTGCAGAGATGCGGCAGGCCTACGGTGCCGATAGCCCGATCTGGCAGCAGTATCTGCATACGCTGCTGGCGATGCTGCGCGGTGACTTTGGCTACTCGGTGCAGGCAGGTGTGCCGGTCAGCGATCTGCTGCGCAGCAATCTGCCCGCCACGCTGCAGCTGGCGCTGGCGGGATTTGCCGTTGCCTGCGTGGTGGCCTTCGCACTGGCGGCGCTGGCGCGACTGCCTGCGCTGCGCCTGCTGCGTACGCTATTGCAGTCGCTGCCGGCACTGTTTATTTCGCTGCCGACGTTCTGGCTTGGCATCGCGCTGATTCAGCTGTTCTCCTTTCAACTGCGCTGGATCCCGGTGATCAACCCATCGCCCCTGCAGGGACTGATTCTGCCGGTGCTGACCGTCGCCGTGCCCATCTCCGCCCCGCTGGCCCAGATTCTGCTGCGCAGCATCGATCAGGTTGCTACTCAGCCGTTTGTCGCCGTGGCCCGCGCCAAAGGTGCCAGCGCACCACACGTGCTGTGGCGCCATATCATGCGCAACGCGCTGCTGCCGGTGCTCAATGTGGCCGGTTTGCTACTGGGGGAACTGATCGCGGGCGCGCTGATTACCGAAACCGTGTTCGGCTTAAGCGGCATCGGCCAGCTGACCCAGCAGGCGGTCAACAATCAGGATGTGGCGGTGTTACAGGCGGTAGTAATGATCTCCGCACTGGCGTTTGTACTGATCAACCTGCTGGTCGATCTGCTGATGCCGCTGTTCGACCCACGTCTGCAAACCGTAGCCGGAGGAAATTCATGAGTCTGGTCGATTACTCTACCGCGCGTCAGGGACAGCCGGCCTTGCGGCGCGATCGTGCCCGCCGCCTGCAGCCCGGCTTGTGGCTGGCATGGACGGTGCTGGCGCTGGCGTTTGTGGCGGCCGTGGCACCGCAGCTGTTTACCCACTATAGCCCGACCGAAGGCATTGCCGGCGCGCAGCGCTTAGCGCCGCACAGTGCGCACTGGCTCGGCACCGATCAACTCGGACGCGACCTGCTGGCGCGCATCGTCTATGGCGCCTCGCAGTCGCTCTCTGCGGCGGTCGCAGCGGTGGCGATGGGGCTCACTGGCGGAACCGCGCTGGGCGTCCTGGCCGGGGCCGTGGGCGGCCGCGGTGAACAGGCACTGATGCGACTGGTTGATGTGCTGCTTTCAATCCCGGCGCTGCTGCTGTCATTAAGCCTGCTGATCCTGCTGGGTTTTGGCACCGTGCACGCTGCGCTGGCGGTGGGCATCGCCTCGATTGCCAGTTTTGCCCGGCTGGCGCGCGGCGAAGTGGTGCGGGTACGCCGCAGTGAATATGTGGAAGCGGCTTATGGCAGTGGCGGCCGTTTCTGGCAGGTACTGTGGCGCCACATTGTCCCGAACTCGCTGACCGCGGTGATTGCCTTCGCCGCGCTGCAGTTTGGTCAGGCCATTCTGGCGCTCTCAACCCTCAGCTTTCTCGGCTATGGCACGCCGCCACCGACCCCCGAATGGGGTTTGCTGATCGCCGAAGGCCGCAACTATCTGGCTACCGCGTGGTGGCTGACTACCTTTCCCGGCGTGGTGGTGGTCGCCGTGGTGCTGGCGGCGAATCGCGTCAGCCGTCAGCTGGCAGGAGGTGACGCATGACAGCGCTATTAAATGTGGAAAACCTCAGTCTCAGCTATCGCCAGCGCGGCGTGTGGCGCGAAGTGGTGCATAACGTGAGCTTTACCCTGCAGCCGGGCGAAATGGTGGCGCTGGTCGGTGAATCCGGCTCAGGCAAAACCACCACGGCCCAGGCGATTATCGGTCTGCTGGCGGACAATACCCGGCGCGATAGCGGTAAAATTTTGCTGAACGGCACCGATATCGCCGGCTGGTCATCCCGGCGCATGGACAGCGTGCGCGGCGTGCATATCAGCCTGGTGCCGCAGGATCCCGGTAATTCGCTTAATCCGGTGAAGAGCATTGGCGATCAGGTTGGCGAGATCCTGCAGCTGCATCAGAAGCTTAGCCGGACCGCGCGCCAGCAGCGCGTACTGGAACTGCTGCAAAAAGTTGGGCTGAGCCATCCGGAGCAGCGCCTGCATCAATATCCGCATCAGCTCTCTGGCGGGATGAAGCAGCGCGTGCTGATTGCCATCGCGCTCGCCCTGCAACCACAGTTGATCATCGCCGATGAGCCAACCAGCGCGCTCGATGTCACGGTGCAAAAGCGCATTCTCGATCTGCTCGACCAGCTACGCCGTGAGTTCGCCACCGCCGTGCTGTTTGTCACCCACGACCTGGCGCTGGCCGCGGAACGCGCTGACCGTCTGCTGGTGTTTCGTCACGGCGAGATCCAGGAACAGGGAAGCGCAGCGACGCTGGTCAGCGCGCCACAGCATCCTTACACCCGCCAGCTGTTACAGGACGCGGTGCCCGATGCTGCCGCTCTGCCTTATCCGTCCGCAGCCCGTTTTTCCACACCGGCGATTCAGCTCAACGCCATCGATAAACAGTTTGCGCTTGGCAGGCAGCAGACGCTGACGGTGGCGAAAGCGGTCAGCCTGACGGTGCCACGCGGCACGACGCACGCGCTGGTGGGTGAATCCGGCTCCGGCAAAACCACGCTGGCGCGCATTCTGCTTGGCTTTGAACGCGCCGATCGCGGCAAAGTGGTGATCGACGGCATTGATGCCAGCAGCCTGCGCGGCGAAGCGCTGCGTCAGCTGCGGCGCAAAATCCAGTTTGTTTACCAGAATCCGTTCGCCTCGCTCGATCCGCGCCAGACGCTGTTTAACATCATTGAAGAACCGCTGCGCAACTTTGGCTCGCTCAGCGCCGCCGCACGCCAGCAGCGGGTGCACGAGGTGGCGCAGCGGGTGGCACTGCCGCTGGATCCGCTGACGCGCAAGCCGCGCGAGCTGTCCGGCGGCCAGCGTCAGCGCGTCGCCATCGCACGGGCGTTGATCCCGCAACCGGCGATCCTGGTGCTGGATGAGGCGACGTCAGCGCTGGACGTCACGGTGCAGGCGCAGATTCTGCAATTGCTGCAACAGTTACAGCGCGAGCTGGGCCTCACCTATCTGTTTATCACCCACGATTTGGCCACCGTACGACGACTGGCACACAGCGTTACCGTGCTACGCGCAGGCGAAGTGGTTGAACAAGGTGACACCGTCACACTGTTCAATGCGCCGCAGCACCCTTACACCCGCGCGTTGATTGACGCCATTCCGGTTTTCCGTCCGCTGATTAAGGAGTCTGCATGACGCGCAAACGCATCGGTTTTTTTACCCGCCTGCTCGACGACACCACAGCGCAACAGCGCTACCGGCTGGCGACGGAACAAATTCAGCACGCTGAACGCTGCGGATTTGACAGTGCCTGGATCGCGCAGCACCACTTTCATGAAAAGGAAGGCGGGCTGCCCTCACCGCTGGTGTTTCTTGCTCACGTGGCCGCGCACACCCGTCATATCCGCCTCGGCACCGGCATCATCACCCTGCCGCTGGAAAATGCCCTGCGCGTGGCCGAAGACGCGGCGGTGCTGGACCTGCTGAGCGACGGACGACTGGAGGTGGGGCTCGGCTCCGGCGGCACGCCAACCTCATTTTTGCCGTTTGGCCTGACCAGCGAACAGCGCGCTGGCGTGTTTGCCGACCAGTTGCATACGCTGCTCAGCGCGTGGCGCGGCGACACGCTGGCCCATCCGGACAATCATCTCTATCCGCCGGCTCCGGAGCTGGCGCAGCGCGTGTGGATCGCCACCTTTTCCGTTGCAGGCGCGACGCGTGCCGGCCAGGCCGGTCACGGGCTGATGTTATCGCGCACCCAGCCGCGGCCGGCGGGTCAGCCGGACCTGTCGCTGCAGCAGCTGCAAAACCCGATGATCGATGCTTATCTCGCGGCGCTGCCGTCGGGCGTGGCGCCCCGCATCCTGGCTTCACGCACCGTGTTTGTTGCCGACTCGAACGACTACGCGCGCCGCCTTGCCGCGCCCGGTCTGCAGCGCCAGGCAGAGCAGTTTCGCAAGGCGGGCCACGACATCACCGGCAGCACGCTGGAGAGCCACGCGCGCCAGCTCGATGCACATATCGGCGATGCGGACGCGGTGCTGGCTTCGCTGCTGGCCGACAGCACGCTGACGCGCGCCACCGACATCACCTTCCAGGTGCACTCTATCGATCCGCCGCACGCCGATACGCTGCGTTCGGTGGCGTTAATTGCTGAACATATTGCCCCCACGCTGCGTGCGCTGGGGACCGCTTAACAGGAGAAAATCATGTCTCAGGCTACAGATTTACTGGCGGCGCTGGCCGATATCGACCCGGCGGCGCAACTGGCAGAGGCGCGCAGCGTGCGTCAGGCCGCGACCCGACACGCCCAGGGCAGCTATGAGGTGCTGTTTGGCCAGGATGACGACGATTTCCCGCTGGCGCAGCGTTACGCGCTCGCCGGGCAGGTCGCGGGCTGGCACGGCGTCACATCATTGCAGGCACACTATCAGCAGCAATCCAGCGAAACCCCGACAGATACGCGCTTTGCCGCCGGTCGCGCCTTTGCTGAACTGCTGAGCCTGCATCCGGTCGACGCCACACCGCAACAACTGACCACGCTGCGCCATGCCGGCTGGACGCCGCGCGGCATCGTCACGCTGGCGCAGCTGGTGGGATTTGTCAGCTTTCAGAGTCGCCTGCTGACCGGCCTGCGCCTGCTGAGCGGTGAAGCATCGCGCGCGCAGCCCCATGCGGTGGCCGGCAAATGGCATAGCGCCCCGCTCACGGCCAGCGGTCAGACTGCGCTCACCGCGTTTACCCAGCAGGAGCTGGGCTGGGAGCCGTGGCTGGCAGCCAAACCGCTCAGCGAGTTTACGGCGGAAGAACAGGCGACGCTGGCAAAAAACGGTCATAGCGAGTCCGACTATTTCCGTCTGCTGGCGCGCAATCTGCCGCTGCTGGAACAACGCACGCTGACGGATAAAGGCATTTTTTATACGCCGGGCGGTTTACCTCGCGCCGAGCGTGAACTGGCGGCCACGGTGGTGAGTAAAGTCAACGGCTGCATTTACTGCGCGTCCGTGCATGCCCGCAAAGCCAGTCAGCTGTCAAAAGATGAGACTGCGGTGCAAAAACTCCTGAATGTCGCGCCAGGCGCCGAGCTGGCACACGGCCAGTCCGCGCGCTGGGCGGCGATTATCGATTTTGTCGCCACCTTATCGCTAACCCCGGTCGCCAGCAGCCAGACCCAGCTGCAGGCGCTGCGCGAGCACGGACTGGATACGCTGCAGCTGCTGGACCTGATCCAGTCCGCCGCATTTTTTGCCTGGGCCAACCGCCTGATGCTAACGCTGGGCGAACCTTTCTTACCTGAACAGCCGCAGGGATGACCATGACACACACGTTATCTGCCACACAGGCAGCGTTTACTGACCATTTTCATATCACCATTCACGGCAAAGGCGCTCACGCTGCACGTCCGCATGAGGGCATCGACAGTATCGTTACCGGCAGCCACATCGTCAGCGCGCTGGCGGCCGCCGGCCTGGATGTCACCCGCTTTCAGGGTGGCAACAGCTGGAACGTGCTGCCGCCAGAGGTCGTCGTGGAAGGCGTGCTGCACAGCGAGGATGCCAGCGCGCGCCAGCGATCATCGGCGCAGGCCGCGACGCTGGTCAGCCATATTGCCCGGGCGTTCGGCGCCGAAGCGCAGCTCGCCTGGCAACCGCAACGCGAAGCCGAACGCAGCGCGACACCGCGGTCATCGTAATGATGCGAACCAGGAGGCAGATAATGGCGATACCGGTACCCGTTCCACAGCTCGATCATGCAGTGATCAATGTTGCCGATCGGCTGGATGACGCCAGCGCGTTGTATCGCCGGCTCGGTTTCCAGCTCACGCCACGCGGCCATCATTCGCTTGGCTCCAGTAATCATCTGGCGGTGTTTGGTGATAATTATCTGGAACTGCTGGGCTATGAAGCCGGGCGTGCGCACCAGCGTCAGGATATCTGGCAGGCACCGGCGGGCCTGAGCGGTCTGGCATGGAAAACCGGCGATGCCGATGCGGTGTGGCGCTATCTGGAAAGTCAGGATATTGATGGCGATCCCGCCGCCAGTTTTTACCGGCCGGTGCAGTTGCCGGATGGCAGCGCACAGCAGGCGCGTTTTCGCACCGTTCGCCTGCGCCCCGCCCTGGTGCCAAACGGACGCAGTTTTTTCTGCCAGCATGAGACACCGCAGGCGGTCTGGCAGCCAGTGTGGCAGCAGCATCCCAACGCGGTGACCGACATTATTGAGTTTGTGGTGGTGGCCCAGGATCCGGCAGCCGCCGCGCTGCCCTACAGTCGTTTATTTGGTGCTGATAATCTCACCGCCTGTCAGCAGGGCGCGTTTGTGCTGAAAGCGGGCGTGGCCACCGTGCGCTTTGCCGCTGCGCACTATGTGACGCAGCGCTTTACCGGCCTGCCGCCCGATTATGACGGCAGTGCGCGTATGGCCGCGCTGACGCTGCGCAGCAGCGACTTACGCAGGGTGAAAGCCAGCCTGCTGCTGGGCGATGTGCCTTTCCGCGAAGAGCCAGACGCCATCGTGGTCAGCGCGGAACAGGCCAGCGGCGTGGCGCTAAGGTTTCAGCTATGAAAGTATTGTCGGAGTAGATTGCCTGCTGACGACCTGGCAAGCGAACCAGATCTTAATCTCATTGCTTACTGTAGAAATAGAAACACGACAACAGGCCGTTATTAAAACGGCCTGTTGCAATGACTATGACGCCTGATTTGCAGCGTATAATTTATTATTTATACACTGTTGCCGTACCCTGTATTTTCTTACCTTCTTTACCGGAGGTGATCACAAAATATTTACCCCCCATCTCATCGGCCTTTTTCGAGATTTCAGCCATGGCCTCTGCCGGTGAACTGTATTCATTATTGGTACTAACCTTACCAACTTCCTGATACTGCTTAGCCTCTTCTTTAGTAATCTCCTGCGCTGCCAGAGCCGATAAAGAGAAAGTTGACGCCACCAGCAATGACATTATTGCTACCGTAATTTTTTTCATAAATCACCCCAGATTAATTGATTCCATCCCGTTCCGGATGGCCTTTTAAGGCTTAGGTGAGCCATAAAAATAACGCAAACCTGAACGCTAAAAAATATGACCCGCCTCGTAAAAAATAACCAGCCACTTTCAGTCAACAGAAAAATAATTTATATATTACAATAGGTTAAGTAATATTCAGCTTATTTAAAATAAGAAATACCTTAGCCGAAATGCGCAGCAGTGCGATACAGCAGAAAAAAATCACTCTGCCGCTCACATTTTTAAAATAGCACTTGGCATTCCAGTTATGAGCCGCTATGGTTGCTACATAACCAGATACACAGCCTGCTCATTTTTTGCATTTTTATACCTTGGTTACTTATACCCTCTCGCACACCGCATATTTTTCGCCTGCACGCAGCCTGCGTGCAGCGGGCCACGCTTTAATAAAAACTATTTAAAATCACAGATAATCAGACTGACTGAGCACCGCCATTCCGCACCGGGAAATAGCTATCAAAAAGATGCGTTTATTCATCTGCCGTCCTTTCAGGGTAAGGAGGAAATAACCGTCTGCGCAGCACTTATTCGGTCGGAAAAATTCTGACCTGGTCGGAATACAATTATCGGAGTGCAGAAATGTCCAGATTACCTTTTAGCAAGTCACTATTAGCGTCCATGCTATCTGTGGCCTGCTGTTCCTGGAGCGCCCATGCGGCTCCTCAATCCCCGACGCCCTCTACCGCGCCCGAGCAAAATTCGGGCAAGCCTAACATCGTGGTGATTTTTGGCGATGACATTGGCTACTGGAACATCAGTTCCTATAACCAGGGCACCATGGGATACAAAACGCCCAACATCGACAGTATTGCCGCCGAGGGCGCCAAATTCACCTCGTATTACGCGGAGCAAAGCTCCACCGCCGGACGCTCGTCGTTTATCACCGGGCAGATGCCGTTCCGCACCGGCATGAGTAAAGTCGGTATGCCAGGTGCGCCGCAGGGTCTGCAGAAAGAAGATCCGACCATTGCCTCGATCCTGAAGCAGCTCGGCTATGCCACCGGTCAGTTTGGTAAAAACCATCTGGGCGATCGCAATGAATTCCTGCCTACCGCACACGGCTTCGATGAGTTCTTTGGCAATCTGTATCACCTGAACGCCGAAGAAGAACCCGAGAACCCGGACTATCCGAAAGATCCTGAGTACCGTAAACAGTTTGGTCCGCGCGGCGTCATTAAAGCCAGCGCGGATGGCAAGGTTGAAGATACCGGGCCACTGAACGTGAAACGTATGGGCACGGTGGATGAAGAGTTCCTCGCCGCTAACAACGATTTCATGGAGCGTCAGGTCAAAGCGGGCAAACCGTTTTTTACCTGGTTCAACACCACGCGCATGCACAACAAAACGCACATTAAACCGCAGGATCAGGGCGTGACCGGCCTCGGCGACTACGCAGACGGCATGGTTGAGCACGATAAAATGATCGGCGAGGTGCTGAAGAAAATCAAAGATCTGGGTATCGAAGATAACACCATCGTGATTTACACCACCGACAACGGTCCGATGATCGCCACCTGGCCTGATGCCGGCATGACGCCATTCCGTGGCGAGAAAAATACCGGCTGGGAGGGCGGGTTCCGCGTACCCGCGATGATCAAATGGCCGGGGCATATTAAGCCTGGCACGATGATCAACGATATTTTCGGCAGCAACGACTGGTTCCCGACGCTGGTTGCCGCAGCGGGCGTGCCGGATATCAAACAGCAGCTGCTGAAAGGCTATAAGACCAGCGCCATGACCTACAAAGTGCATCTGGACGGTTACAACCAGCTGGATTTCCTGCAGGGCAAAGGGCCCGACCAGCGTAATGAGTTCTTCTACTGGAGCGATGACGGCGATCTATTAGCGATGCGCTACGGTCGCTGGAAAGCGCATTTCATGATTCAGGAACACACCGGCCTCGACCTGTGGAAATATCCGTTCGTTAAACTGCGCACGCCACTGATCTTCGACCTGGAGATCGACCCGCTGGAGCGCGGTGACAGCGGTATGGATTACAACCACTGGTTCTATGACCGTCTGTTCCTGCTGGGTGGCGCGCAGAAATACGCCGCAGATATGCTGCAAAGCTTCAAAGAGTTCCCGCCTCGTCAGAAACCCGGCTCTTTCACCGTTTCGGATGTGCAGAAACTGATTGACGAAGGCAGCCCGGCCACCAACTGAGTTATCACTCACAGCCGGGCACGCCGTGCCCGGTATTCGGAGGCATTGATGAAATACAGCACCACACTGCCGGTTCGCCCGTTGCCCTCGGCGGAAAAATACAACGGCATCGGCCCGGCGTACAAACGCCGCTTTCACGTAATGGCCAAACCCACCGGCTCGCGCTGCAATATCGACTGCAACTACTGTTTTTACCTGCATAAAGAGCAGCTGCTGCAGCAGGATCATCACAGCGGCATGTCCGATGAAGTGCTGGAGAACTATATTCGCCAGTACATTGATAGTCAGGATGGCGATCGGGTGGTGTTCTCGTGGCAAGGCGGTGAACCGACGCTGATGGGGTTGCCGTGGTTTGAAAAGGTGGTGGCGCTGCAGCAAAAGTATCAGAAGCCAGGACAACGCATCGAGAATGATCTGCAAACCAATGGCATCCTGCTGAACGATAGCTGGGCGCGCTTTCTGAAGCAGCATCACTTTCTGGTCGGGCTGTCGATTGATGGCCCGCGCGAGTTGCACGATCGCTATCGCGTAACACGCAGCGGTAAACCGACTTTCGACAAAGTGATGGCGGGTGTGGCGGCGCTGCAACGCCACGGCGTACCGTTCAACGCGCTGGTCACGGTCAACCGGACCAATGCACGCTTTCCGCTGCAGGTGTACCGCTTTCTCACGCGCGAACTGGGCGCGACCTATCTGCAATTCAATCCCTGCGTCGAGCCGGTCGATTTTACCCAAACCGCGCCGCAGTTCTGGCGCGATGACAGCATCCCGGTGAGCGGTTCCCGCCGCGCGCGGCCAGGCGATCTCGACTCGGTGGTGACCGACTGGTCGGTTGATCCCGATGACTGGGGATGCTTTCTCATCGCCGTGTTTGAAGAGTGGGTCAACAATGATTTAGGCCGCGTACAGGTTAACCTGTTTGAAACGGCAGTGGCGCAAACCCTGGGCCTGCCGGGCCAGATCTGCGTGACCTCAGAGTTCTGCGGCAAGGGCCTCGCCATTGAAAAAAACGGTGATATCTATGCCTGCGATCACTACGTCTATCCGGAGTATCAGCTGGGCAATATTGCCAACACTAAACTGGCGCACCTGGCGTTTTCCGAACGGCAAAAAGCGTTTGGCCTCGGGAAACGCGACTCCCTGCCCGCCGTCTGCAAACGCTGTCCTTACCTCAAATTATGCTGGGGCGAATGCCCGAAAAACCGCATCGTGCGCAGCGCAGAGGGTGAACCCGGCCTTAACTATCTCTGTCCCGGCATCAAAGCGTTTTTTTCCTATGCTCAGCCGATCCTGGTAGGTATCGCCACGCTGCTTGAGCGGGAAAAACAGGGAGTGACGCAATGACCCTGCGGCAACGGTTTCTCGACCTGGAAGCGAGCATGAACCAGCAGGTGCTGGGTCAGCCAGAGCTGGTGCGCATGCTGATTATCGCGCTGCTGTGCGACGGCCACGTTCTGCTGGAAGGACTGCCCGGACTGGCCAAAACCCGTGCCGTGCGTGAGCTGGCGCGCCACATTGAAGGCGACTTCAGCCGTATTCAGTTCACACCGGATCTGCTGCCCTCGGATATCACCGGCAGCGAAATTTATCAGCAACACGCCACGCGTGAAGAGGAGCAGTTTCGTTTCCGGCCAGGCCCGGTGTTCGGCAACCTGATTCTGGCCGATGAGATCAACCGCGCCTCGGCCCGCGTGCAGTCGGCGTTGCTGGAAGCCATGGAGGAGCGTCATGTCACGGTGGCGGGCAACAGCTGGCCGCTGCCCGGCGTATTTATGGTGCTGGCGACGCAAAACCCGGTTGATCAGGAAGGCACCTGGCCTCTGCCGGAAGCGCAGCTGGATCGCTTCCTGATGAAAGTGCTGGTGCACTATCCCTCGAAAGAGAATGAACAGCGCGTGATGCAGCTGGTGCGCGCCGAACAGCAGGCAAAATATCGCGAACAGGACACCTCTGCCGTCAGCGCCGCTGCGCCGCCGCCGGTGAAAATCAGCCAGGCGGATATGGGTTGCTGCTGGCAGGCCATCTCCGACATTTACGTCGCGCCCACGGTGGAAGATTACATCGTCTCGCTGGTGGAAATGACGCGCCAGCCGCAGCAGGTCAGCGACACCTTTGCCAGTTATGTGGCGCTGGGTATCAGCCCGCGCGGCACGCTGGCACTGGACCGCGCCGGGCGCGCGCAGGCGTGGCTCGAAGGGCGTGATGCGGTGTTGCCGGACGATATTCAGCGCATTGCCCCGGCCGTGCTGCGGCATCGTCTGCTGCTGAGTTATCAGGCCAGCGCCGACCAGGTGACCGCCGATGACGTGGTGCGCATGCTGCTGGATGCGGTGGTCGCATGACGGATACCGCACTGGCCGTCACCCTGCCCGGCCTGCTGGCGCTGGCGGGTGCAGCGCAGCAGCTGCGCAATCCGCCGGCTCAGCTGCCACCCGGCGCGATGGCCGGCGAGCGCGTGTCGCGTCAGCAGGGACGCGGACTCAATTTTGACAGCCTGCGCCGCTATCAGCCGGGCGATGATGTGCGGCTGATCGACTGGCAGGCCACCGCGCGTCTGCGCACACCCTGGGTGCGCTTGTATAACGAAGAGCGCGAGCGGCCGGTATTTCTGCTGGTCGATCAGCGCCTGGATATGTATTTCGCCACACGCGGGCACACCAAATCGGTCGCCGCCGCCCATCTGGCAGCGCTGCTGGCGTGGCGTAGCTGGCACGATGGCGATCGTCTCGGGGCCGCCGTGTTCAGCGATGATTCCCTGAGATTGCAGCGCTGCCGCTCGCCGAAACTCGCCCTGGCGCCGTGCCTGAACGACCTGCATCAAATGAATAATCAGCTGCCGGCGCGCTATCCGCAGGAGCCCGCCAGCAGTCTGCCACTCCATCAGGTGCTGCAACGTATCCGGGCGCAGGTGCCTGCCGGAAGCTGGCTGGCACTGATCAGCGATTTCCACGATCTTGACGCTCAGAGTGACGCGCTGCTGGCGGCGCTGGCGCGCCGGTGTGATATCACCGCCTTTGTGCTGCTCGACGATCTGCATCTGCGGCTTCCGCATCAGGGCTATCTCGCCGCGCATTACCAGCATCAGCACGTTACGCTGCCGCTTTCACCCACGTTGCGTCAGCAGATTAGCGAGCGGGTCACCGCCCGGCTGGCACAGCAGCAGACGCGACTGCTGCGGCTCGGCATCCGCGTGCAGCACATTGTGGTGAGTGAACCGTTATTGCGTCAGCTGACGCAGGGAGACGAGCATGCTGGAAAAAGGCTTTAGCGTTCCGCCACTGCTGCAGCCTGACCTGCCGCCCGCGATATCCTGGCTGCCGCTGCCTGCGGGCTGGTGGTGGCTGGCAGGCGCGTTAGCGGCCCTGCTTGTGCTGCTGGCGCTGTGGCGCACAGCGCGCTGGCGGCGCAATCGCTGGCGGCGTGAAGCGCGTCAGGTTTTACGTCACGACAACAGCATTGATAGCTGGCTGCGGCTGATTAAGCGGGTGCGGCTGGTGCACCAGCCGCGTGCTCAGGTCAGTGAACTGAGCCTCAGCCAGTTACTGCAGGAGCTACCGCTGGATGCCGCGACCTATCAGCGGCTGCTTGACGGTTACTGCCAGCCGGACAATAGCCTGTCGCCTGATGAAATGCAGCGCCTGCGCAGCCAGCTGCGGCGCTGGCTGGAGGCACTGCCCGATGTCTGAACTGCTTACCCGCTTCGATTTTGCCTGGCCGTGGGTCTGGCTCCTGCTGCCGCTGCCGCTGCTGACGCGCTTTCTGCTACCACCACGCCAGCCGGTCAGCGAAGAGGTGCGCGTGCCGTTCCTGCCGAAACTGGTGAGGGAGTTGCGTCTGGAGAATGCCCCACCGGCCAGCCGCTGGCCTCAAACGCTGCTGTTCTGGCTGGTGTGGCTGCTGTTACTGGCCGCGCTGGCGCGCCCTGAGCTGCTGTTGCCACCGCAGCTACAGCATAAGCCGATGCGCAATGTGGTGCTGGTGCTGGATGTTTCCGGTTCGATGGCGAAAAACGACGCCGGCGCGGGCACCACTCGCCTGCAGGCGGTGCAGCGCTCGGTGCACAATTTTGTGCTGCAGCGAACCCGCGATCGCATCGGGCTGGTGATTTTTGCCAGTCAGGCGTGGCCATTTGCGCCGATCAGCGCCGATAAGCAGGCACTGCTGGCGCGCATCAACCAGCTGGCACCCGGCATGGTGGGCCAGCAAACCGCCATCGGCGATGCGCTGGGGGTGGCGGTCAAACTGCTGGACAGCAGCCTGGAACAGGACGCCAGCCGCATGGTGATTTTACTTACCGACGGCAACGATACCGCTTCACAGCTGCCGCCCGCCCTCGCTGCGCAGCTGGCAGCAGAGCATCAGGTGCAGGTTGATACCATCGCCTTTGGCGATATTAACGCCAGCGGCGAGGACAAAGTCGATAGCGCGCTGATGCAGGATATTGCCCGCATCACCAGCGGTAGCGCGTTTCAGGCGGCTACCTCAGGCAGCGCACTACAACGTGTCTGGCAAACCATTGACGCCCAAACGCCCGCGCAGGTGGCGACGCTCGGTCTGTCGTTTACGCGCCCGCTGTTTGCCTGGCCGCTCGGCGCGGCGCTGACGCTGTTAACCGCGACGTTGTTGCTGGCGCGCCTGCGGGAGCGTGCAGCATGAATGGCTTTCATTTTATGCACCCGTGGTGGCTGTCCGGGCTGCTGGTTTGTCTGGCACTGGCGTGGCTATTGCGCGCGCCGCGCAGCGCCTGGCAGCGCATTATGACAGCGCCGTTTCACGCCCTGATTACCGGTAAGCGACTGCAGCGGCTGTCACCCGTACCGTGGCTGCTGGCGCTCGGCGTGCTGGCGCTGGCAGGGCCGTCATGGCAGAAGGCGTTACCGGGCGGCGTTACGCCGCAAAGTAACGTGATGGTGATTCTGCAACAGGATCTCAGCATGCTGGCGCAGGATCTCCCGCCCGACCGGCATCAGCGCATGCAGCATAAGATCGCTCAGCTGATGCAGCAGATGCCGGGTAGCCACTTTGGCCTTGTGGTGTATCGCGGCGGTGCCTGGCTGACCACGCCGCTGACCAGCGATCCGGCCTTTTACTCGCTGTTCTTGCAGGCGCAGCAGCCAACGTTACTGCCGGACGGTCAGGGCAATGGCCTGGCGGCCGCTCTCAGGCTGGCCGATGATAATCTGCCGGACACGCCGCGCAGCATTGTGCTGGTGGCCGATACGTTGCGCCAGGAGGATGCCCGGTTGCTCGGCCAGACCTCGCTGCCGCTGCAGCTGTGGGTGCCCGGCACTGCGCCAGGCGGCCCCTTGCCGCCCGCTTGCGCCAGTCAGGCTATTGATACCCGCCTCAACGTGGCGCGCTTCCAGCAGCTACGCGCCAACGGCGTGGCGGTTACGCTCGCCACCCCCGATGACAGCGATCTGCCTGCCATCAGACGCCATATTCAGCAAAGCCTCAGCGCCCAGCAAAACAGTCGCGCGGATCTGCCGTGGCACAACAGCGGCTACTGGCTGATTGCGCCGATGTTGTTGCTGCTGCTGTGGTGGCGTCGTCAGATACTGATCGTGCTGATTGTGTTGCCGCTCGGTGGGATAACGCCGCCGGCGGCCGCCGCGCTGCTGGATGCGTTTATCCCGCCCGACCTGCAAGGGCAACATGCCTTTCAACGGCAGGATTACGCGCGCGCGGCGCAGCACTATGTCGATCCGCTGCGCCGCGGCATTGCGCTCTACTATGCCGGTGATTTTTCCGCCGCCAGCGGCGCTTTTCGTCAGGCACCCGTGACGCCTGAATCGCTGTTGTGGCTGGGCAACAGCCTGGCGCAGCAGAAACAGTGGCAGCAGGCGCTGCAGCATTACGATCAGGCGCTGAGCCTGCGTCCCGACTGGCGAATGGCACAGCAAAATCGCGCCAGCATCGCGCGCATTGTGATGCAGCTTCGTCAGCAGGAGCGCGATCGCCAGGCGGCACAGGGAAAAGAGCAGGATTACGATCCTGACGGCAGCAAAAAAGACCTGCACAAACAGCAGGGCGTCGCGCAGCAGGTCATGCAGCCTGCAGGTCACGCGGCACCGCAGGTCAGTCAGTGGTACGACAATCTCAGCCTGTCGCCCGGTGGCCTGCTGGAAAATCTCTATCGTCAGGAGTCACCATGAGAACGCTGCTGATTTGCCTGTTGCTGCTGACCGGGCCCGCGCGCGCCGCGATGGACATCACGCGCGAGCTGGTTGGCGATGACCGTTTGGTGCCGGGTCAGCCGCTGCGCGTCGCGGTAACCTACTGGACCGATAGCTGGTTTAACCCGCCGCCACAGTGGCCTGACTTCCCGGTCAGCAACGGCACGCTGTTGCCGGCGGCCATTCCCAATCAGCTGGTATCGCGTCAGCGTGACGGTGTCAGCTGGAGCGGCATCCGCATGGAGCGCCAGCTGATGGCCTGGGATCAGGGCAAACTGCAGCTGCCGGCGCTGGACATCACCCTGCAATCCGCGGGCCAGCCGCCGCAGACCGTTACGCTGCCAGCGCTGGAAAAAAATGTGCGCTGGCCGCCGGGTGTGCAGCAGCCGGATCGCTTCCTGCCCGCCGCCACGCTTCATCTGCAGGAAAAAGTGACACTGTATCGTGCCGCGCAGGGCGATGCGCTACACGCAGGCGACGTGGTGGAACGTCAGATTACGCTGCAGGCCAGTGGTGTGGTCTCCGGACAGATTCCACCGGTGCTGATCGATTTGCCCGGTGCCAGTACCCAGCTGCTGACGCCCGAGGTTAGCGTCCTGACCAGCGGACGCGGTGAAATCACTGGCAGCCAGCGACGCGAGCGGCTGCGCTATCTGCCGGACAGCGCCGGCAGCCTGACGCTGCCGCCGGTGCAGCTGCGCTGGTGGGATACCCGACAACAGACATGGCAGCTCGCCACGCTGCCCGCCCATCACTATGACATTCTGCCTGCGCGCACGGCCGGCAGCGAACAGGTGCTGCGTGCCGGGCCTGAACGCCCCTGGTGGCAGTGGCTGCTGCTCGCCGCAACCGTGGTTCTCCTCGTCGCGGTGCTGTGGGCTGGCCGCCGTTTACTGCGTCAGGCGCTGATGTTTGCCGGCCATACGTGGAGCCGCCTGTGGCGTATTCATGCGCTGCCCGATCTCGTTCCACATCACAGGAGTCGCCGATGAAAACTGTTTCTATACTGGCGGGCCTCACGCTGTGCCTCGCTAGCGTCAGTCAGGCTGACGATCTCTCCGCCTGGCGTGAGGGTGCGGCAAAGCGTGCCATTACACAGTGGGTGGATGACACCACCCGCGCCGGCAGCGCTGACTTTATTCCTCTTAACCAGCGCTACGTGGTGTTCGATAATGACGGCACGCTATGGCCGGAAGCACCGCTCACCTTTCAGCTGCAGTTTGCGCTCGATGAAGTGAAACGGCTGGCACCGCAGCATCCGCAGTGGCAGCAGGATGCGCTGGTGCAGGCGGTGCTCAGCAACAACACGGCCGCTATTGCCGCCAGCGGGAAAAAGGGGCTGATGCATTTGCTGACGCTGACCCACAGCGGTATCACCACCGATGAGTTTGCCCAGCGCGTGCAGAACTGGGTGGCGACGCAGCGGGATACGCGTTTTGGCTGCCGCTACGATCGCATGGGCTATCTGCCGATGCGCCAGCTGCTGGATTATCTGCGCGCTCACGGTTTCCGCACCTGGATTATCTCCGGCGGCGGCATCGATTTTATGCGCGTGCTGGCGGAACAGATGTACGGCATTCCACCTGAGCAGGTGGTTGGCTCGTTTTCCCTTGCGGAATTTTCACTCAGCGACAACGGCACGCAGTTGCGGAAAACCATGAATGGTGCATTTTATGATGATGAAGCGGCCAAACCGGTGGCCATCCATCTGTTCATGGGCCATCGCCCGGTAGCAGCGTTCGGCAACAGCGACGGCGATGTGCCGATGCTGCAATACACCTCGGGCAACCCTGCCGCCAGCACCTTCGGCCTGCTGGTGCGTCACACCGATGCACAGCGGGAATACGCCTACGATGCGCATCCGCCGGCCAGCGGCAAACTGGTTAACGGTCTCAGGCTGGCCGCGCACTATGGCTGGACCGTTGTCGATATGAAACAGGACTGGGGTACGGTGTTCGATCCCGCCCAGTGCCCGGCCGCCGTTTCCGTTCATCAAGGAGAAGCAAAATGAAAACATTACTTTTCACTGCCATGATCGCCCTGCTCACCCTGAGTGCCACGTCTGCGCTGGCGGTATCGCCGTATGAGAATCTGGCGCTGGCGCTGCGGCAGCAGACCATGATCAACGATCTGCGCACTCACTGCCGCGTGCCGGTCTCCATCGCCGACGAAAAAATCAAGCAGACCTTTCTGGCGGATAAGAGCAATCACAACGCGCTGCTGCAGGCGGCTGATGCGCTGAAGATGGGCAAGCATCAGCATTATCAGCAGTTGATGTCGCAGATAACCTGCCCGGATTTTAGCTGATCGTCGCTGGCAGGAAATGCCAGACGCCATCATGGTCAGCGCGGAACAGGCCAGCGGCGTGGCGCTGCGGTTTCAGGCGTGATCTACGGTTTGAGCTGCGCCCGCGCGGTGTAAAAACGACGGTAGGACAGATACGCCGCGATGATGGTCGACAGGCTGGCGGTGGCAATCAGCATAAACGTCACCATGATCTGGTACTTGATGGCCTTTACCGGATCGATCCCGGCAAAAATCAACCCGGACATCATGCCTGGCAGACTTACCAGCCCCACCGTTTTCGCGCCGTCAACGGTGGGGATCATCGCGGCACGAATACTGTCACGCATCAGCCCGGCGGATGCGCGTTTGATCGGCGCGCCCAGGCTGAGCATCTCCATGATTTTCTGCTGGTTGTCGCTAAAGCGCTGATTGAGGTTGGTGAAACACAGCCCGACCGCGACCATGGCGTTACCGGCAATCATGCCGGAAATGGGGATCACCTGCATGGGAACAAAGGCAATGGCGCCGCTCAGCAGCAGCACCGTTAGCGTGAGTGCCGTACCGCTGGTAATCGCCACCAGCGCGATGATAAAACCATGATCGATCTGCCGGCTGCGTTTGCGCGCATTCAGCGCTGCATTGACGCAGATAAACAGCACCATCAGTAGCGTCAGCCAGTCATTATTGACATCGAAAATTGACTTCAGCACGTAACCGACGATCACCAGCTGGATAATGGCGCGCGTGACACTCCACAGAATGTCTTTGCTCATCCCCAACTTCTCTTTCTGGCTAATCAGCAGCGCCACCAGCACCAGCATGAGTGAAAGCAGCAGCGAGCTGTCGCTGATATTATGCTGATTCATGCTGTTCTCCCGCTGCGGGTGGGGTCAGCCGCAGAATACGCTTAGCGGCATCAATCTCCTGTACGTCATGGCTGATACGGATCACCGCCAGCCCTTTTTCCGCCACCAGCGCGGCAATCAGCTGGTTAACCCGTTGTTTATTGGGCTCGTCCAGTGCGCTGGTCACTTCGTCCAGCAACAATATCTGTGGCAGAAACTGCAGATTGCGCAGCAAAGCCACCCGCTGCTTTTCACCACCAGAGAGTCCGGCAACGTTTTTGTCCAGCAGGTCGCCGGATAAATGCAGACTGCGCAACGCCGCCTCCAGCTGCTCGCGCGACGGTTGTTGCTGACGCAGCTGCCACGGCAGCGCCAGGTTATCGTAGACCGTGTCACCAAACAGTTGCGGTGTCTGGAAACAGTAGGAGACCTGCTGGCGATAGTGTTCGACTTTCAGCGAGTGAATATCCCGCTGCTGAAACAGGATCTGGCCGCTATCGGGCTCCAGCAGTGAAGCAATAATTTTCAGCAACGTGCTTTTGCCGCTGCCGGACGGGCCGGTGAGCAACAGCGTTTCACCTGCGTACAGCTGCAGTGATACCGGCGCCAGCAAGGTGCGCCCCTGCACGGCCAGCGTGACGTCTTGTACCGCCAGCAAAGGAGAATCAGCAGACATAAAAGGCATCCGTGAGAAATTGTCGGCAGATTATAGTCAGCTGCACAAGGCAGGGGAATGCGTCACGATGCGGAGAGCGGCTGCCGTTTAACCGCCGTGGCTTTACAACGCGGCAGAAATCCGCATGCTGGTGACATTCAGGACCACTTTCTTCATTACTATGACCGCCACCAAAACCGGATTTCTCTGCGCGAGCGTGCTGCTGCTGAGCGCGCTGACGCTGCTGTCGTTGCACTGGAGCGCGTTTCAGGCATGGGCGCTGCAAAGTCAGATTCAGCTGCACCGGCTGCTGGTTACCCATTTACTGCAAATCAATAGCGGCCAGTACAGTGCCGGACTGTGGCTGCTGGCCGTGACCTTCATTTACGGCATTCTGCACGCGGTGGGTCCCGGACACGGTAAATTTATCGTTACCACCTGGCTGACCACCCATCAGCCCCCCCGCGGCGTGGCGCTGAGCGTGCCGCTGCTGGGCAGCCTGGTGCAGGGCCTGAGCGCGATTGCCTTTGTCTTTATCCTCGCGGTTGGTTTTAACCTGACCACAGGCGATCTCAGCCTGAGCCGCTGGTATCTGGAGAAAGCCAGCGCTGTGTTCATTGCCGGGCTGGGCGTGATGCTGCTGCTGCAAGCCTGGCGCAGGCCGCCAGCGGAGCATCATCATGATCATTGCGGCCACGCGCATGGCGTCGCGGCTGGGCACGGCAGCGACTGGAAAAGCTGGGCGGGTATTATTATTGCCACCGGCGTGCGGCCGTGCAGCGGTGCGCTGACGGTGCTGCTGTTCGCCAGCGTCATCGGCATTACGCGCTGGGGCATGCTGGCGGTGATGAGTATGGCGCTCGGTACCGGCATGGCGCTGGTGGCGCTGGCACTGTTTGTGCAGCATTACCGTCAGCGCGCCGGACAGCTGTGGCTGGCAGAACGCTCGCCGCAGGCGGCATCGCTGCTGAGAGCGGTACGGATCGCCGGTGGGATATTGCTGGTGATGTTTGCGCTGGTGCTGTTTTTTACCGTGGTGCCGGTGAGTGCCAACGGGGATTATATTGCGGCGGGATGCTGAGGTGCATGGTTTGGGGAAGGTGCGGTTTTCCCCTCACCCTAACCCTCTCCCGCACGCGGGAGAGGGGACGTCAGGTGCGGCCTGTTCCCCGGGAGAGGGAACGTTAAGTGCCGCTTTGGGCACGGGCTTAATGATCAGAAACGGTATTTCGCGGACAGCATAAAATTACGCGGTTCGCCGTAGACGATGCCGGTGCTGTCGACGTTCTCGTCGTACTCTTTGTCGAACAGGTTATTCAGATTGGCCTGCAGGCTGAGGTTTTTAGTCACGTCGTAGCGCGCGAACAGATCCACCAGCGCATAGCTGCCCTGACGGGTGCGCCAGGTGCCATTGCCATCCGGGCCACTGATATCCGCGTAAGTTCCCGCCTGCCAGTTCACCCCGCCGCCCAGCGTCAGCTGGTCCAGCATCGGCAGGCGATAGCTGGTGAACAGGTTGAACGACGTGCGTGGCAGCTGTGAATTATAGCGATCGCCGTTGGCGTCTTCCGCCACATACGAAGTCCCGCCAAAGGTCATCTGCCAGTTATCGGTCAGCGCCCCATTCACCTCAAACTCGACGCCACGACTTACCACACCCTTCTTCGCCACGTAAATGGTATTACCGGTCTGCGCATTGGTCTGTCCGGTGCTCTGACCCACGTTATCCAGTTCGGTGCGGAAGATCGATACCGAGGTGGTCAGACGGCTGTTGAACCAGTCAGATTTCACGCCAGCTTCGTAGTTTTTGCCAATCACCGGCGAGAGATAAGCGCCTGACGCATCCTGATAATCCTGCGGCTGGAACACCGAAGTGTAGCTGGCGTAGGCAGACCAGTTATCGTAGAAGTCCCAAATCACCCCACCGTACGGCGTGATGTTGTTTTTCTCCATCTCTGCCGTCAGCGTCTGGCGGTTCCAGTTGGTGTAGCGCGCCCCGACAATCAGGTGCAGCGGATCGGCCAGATTGATGCGCGTCGCGAGATACGCTGACTTCTGCCGCACCAGTTGGGTGTCGGCCGCGGGTTCACGCGGATTCCAGTCGGTTTCCGGGAAATCGCCGTTAAACTGGTTGAAGTTGCCCAGCTCGGCTGACGAAATGTTGGCCCAGGCGCTGTAATATTTGTTGTCCTGACGGCTGTAGTTCACCCCGACCATCAGCTCATGCTGGCGGCCCAGCAGTTCATAAGGACCGCTGGCGAAGGCATCGACCGCATCCACCTTACGTTTGCCGGTGTTGTAGCCGGTTCCGCCCACCACCGGATAGCCGGCATAACCAGAGACGCCTGCGCCAGTGGTTTTGTCGAAGTAACCGTCGAGATACAGCTGCTTACTGTCGAGGAACATCTCGTTATGCGTGCCGTTAAGGGTGATGTTCCAGCCGTTATCGAAATTCTGCTGCAGGTTAACAAAGACCTTTTTATTTTCTTTGTTGTTGTAAGCCCATTCAGGTGCGGTGTTATAGCCGCGACGCGAGTGGATCTGCGTGCCGTCGGTGTACCAGCGCGGCGCACCGCCCCACATCGGTGAATCGGTATTCACCTGGCTGAACTCATAACCGACAGACAGTCTGGTGGCGTCCGTGAGATCCGCGTCGATCACACCGTAGATAAATTTCTTATCCGCGCCGTAGCGTTCAATAAAACTGTTTTTGTCTTCATAGCCGGCCACCAGGCGACCGCGCACGTTGCCTTCCGGTGACAGCGGTGCTGAGAGATCGGCGACGTAACGCTGCTTATTCCAGCTGCCATAGCCCGCTTCAAGGCTACCGGTAAACTCTTTACTGTCGGCATGTTTACGCACCATGTTGATGGCGGCGGAAGGATTGCCCGGTCCGGTCAGCAGGCCCGTTGCACCGCGCACCACTTCGACGCGTTCATACAGCGCGGTATCGGTCTGCGCATCACCCAGATTCCAGCGCTGGGCAAACGCGGTTGGAATCCCGTCGGTCATGTAATTATCAATCAGGAAACCGCGTGAATAGTAATTGATGCGGTCCATATCGGCGGCTACACCGTGGATGCCGGTGGTGTTGCTCAGTACGTCGTTCAGCGACTGCAGCTGTTGATCCTGCATGCGCTGCTTGCTGACGATGGTGACCGACTGGGGAATATCACGTGCGGTCAGCGCCATTTTGGTGCCGGCCCGCGTCACCGGTACGCTGTAATCCGCTGCGGCCTGCGCCTGCTGCGCTTCTGCGCTGGCGCTGGCATCAACGGTCAGGGTGGCCTCACTGTTTTGCGTATCGGCCGCCTGCGCGACACCCGAGGCAACCAGCACTGCCAGCAGTGACAGGCGCAGCGCGCGCTGCGGCGCAAGACCTGCGTTCCGGACGCGCATCTCTTTGCAAGACATAATATTCCTCAATCGGCTTATCGTTATTTTGTGGTGAGCATGTGGTTAAGAAAGCAAATGAGAAATATACGCATTAAGATTAACATTGCAAGAAATTGTTACTGCCTTTCTGACGCCTTTACACTGAGAAAAAATCTTATGCTTCAGGGAGTAACGGCCCTGAGGCTGCTTTACAGGAAACTATCACGCCTGAAATCATCCTTAATCTCAGTCAACCGGTGCCTGAACGGTTGTGCCTGCATCCTGATCTGGCATCTGAACACCACGCATGTACCAGCTTCGTACCCGGTCACCGCCATTGATTTATAATTACGCTGCCGATAGGAAAGGTGTTTTATAAAGTTTCCTTTTCTGCGCTAAGGCTGACCAGTTACGCTTTTAATCCCTGCAGCAATCGCTGCGTTGTTAACATGGTGCCATTTATTAAGCTGTAAATCGCCGTGACGTATATTGTGTGAGATGCTGCGATGTTAAATGAACGGCTTAACGTAGGTGACTGGTAATATTAAATCAGCCGCTAACATGTTTATGCGTAATCAATGAAGAGACAAAAATCTTTACGCCCAATCAAAAACTGTACAGGTCGGGGCATATTTCCGGACAAATCTGTCGGCGGGTGAATATTTCCATTTGAATAAAATTGCCGTAGAATGCACGCTTTCAAATCAGTGATATCAGTAATAAGGGTTTATACATGAGCGATGCACTCAAGGCATTGAACAATCTTCGTACGCTGCGTGCTGAAGCACGTAATATTGAGGTTGCGGTATTAAACGAAATGCTGGAGAAGTTTGCCGTGGTGGTCGCCGAACGCCGCGAAGAGACGGCGGCAGAGAGTGCTGCACAGCGCGAAAAAGAAGAGAAGCTGGCGTTATATAAAGAGATGCTGCGCAAAGACGGCATTACAATTAATGAACTGGCGCAATTAAATCAGGGTGAAACGAAGAGCAAAGCAAAACGTGCACCGCGTCCGGCGAAGTATAAATTTACCGACGAACAGGGTAATGAGAAATTCTGGACCGGTCAGGGTCGTACTCCCTCGCCGATAAAGTCAGCGATTGACGCTGGCGGTTCGCTGGATGATTTTCTGATTTAATCCAGTCGCAGGAAATCGGGGCGGAACCGGCTAATTGCCGCATCACCGCCCCTGTATCGCGGCACCCTAAATGCTTTCATGCAATCCTTTCATGCATTCCTTTCATACAGTGTGCCGCGAGGTGATCAGGCCATTACGCCTTCCCACACCCGCCCGTCAGATTAACGCTGCACAGGCGCGCGCAATGCGTTTACCCGCCTCCTCAACGCTATCGATATCCGTGGCGATCGATAAACGGAAATACGGCGACAGGCCGTAAGCACTGCCCGCCACGCCGGACACACCGCTCTCCAGCAGATAATTCAGCACATCCTGTTCATCATGCAGTACGGCGCCGTCAGGCCGGGTTTTGCCCAGCAGGCCAGCACAGCGACAAAAGACAAAAAATGCGCCCTGAGGTTGCAGCACTTCAATGCCGGCCACCTGCTGCAACTGCTGCACAATGACATCGCGTCGCGCCTGATACGCGGCGCGCTGCGGGGGCAGAAAATCGAGCCCACCGTTAAAGGCCGCAACCGCCGCCGCCTGGCTGATGGCGCTGGCACCAGAACTGTTCTGCGACTGCACCACCACCATGGCATCAATCAGCGGCTGCGGCCCGGCAGCAAAGCCAATGCGCCAGCCGGTCATGGCATAGGTTTTCGACACGCCTCCCACCAGCAAAACGCGTTCAGCCAGATCCGGCGCCACCTGCAGCAGACTAACGTGCTGACGATCGTCAAACAGGATATGTTCGTACAGCTCATCCAGCATAATCAGCACATTGGGATGATCGCGCAGCACCGTCGCCAGGGCCTGCAACTCCTGGGCGCTGTACACCATGCCAGAGGGATTGCCGGGATTGTTCAGCACCAGCCAGCGGGTTTTCTCTGTGATCGCCTGCGCCAGTTGCGCCGGCTGCAGCTTGTACTGCTGCTCAAGCGGACAAGGCAGCAGCACCGCCTCGCCACCGTTGAAGCGCACACTGTCCGGGAAAGTTGGCCAATATGGCGTGGGCACAATCACCTCGTCGCCGTCGTTTAGCGTCGCGGCAAACGCGTTGAAGATGATCTGTTTTGCGCCGTTGGCGATACAGATTTGACCCAGCGCGTACTGCTGCTGATTCTCGCGCGCCAGTTTGGCCTGCACCGCCTTACGCAGCGCGGTGGTGCCATTGGTCGGCGTGTAACGGGTTTCACCGCCATCCATCGCGGCGCTGGCGGCGGCACGGATGTGCGCGGGCGTATCAAAATCCGGCTCACCGGTGGTGAGGTCAAGAATATCCACGCCCTGCTCTTTTAGCTGGCGCGTCAGCTGACGTGCCGCCGCGTTAGCCGAGAGCGACACAGACTGTACGCGCTTCGATAGGGTGATCATGTTTCGCTCCTGTCTCTCACACCACCGGCAGGCCGAGGTTTTCACGCAGCGTGGCGAACTCGTACTCTTCGCGGAACAGACCGCGACGGCGTAGTTCCGGAATCACCAGCTCCACAAACAAATCCAGCTGCTCGGACATGATCGCCGGCATGATGTTGAAACCATCGGCACCGCCCTCGTTGAGCCACAACTCAAAGTCATCGGCAATATCCTGCGCGGTACCGACGATTACCCGGTGACCACGCGATCCGGCGGCTACCGCGGCCAGTTCGCGCAGCGTCAGATTTTCACGTTTCGCCATGTCGGTCATCAGTTTCACGCGGCTCTGGTTGCCTTCACCCAGCGGCACTTCCGGCACCGGACCGTCGAGCGGATACTGGCTCAGATCCATATTGAAGCGCAGCGAGAGCTGACGCAGACCGTTGTCGATATCAACCAGCGTGTTGAGCTCTTTCCACAGCGCTTTGGCCTCTTCGCGCGTGCGCCCCACAATCGGCATCACGCCAGGCATGATCACCACGTGATCCGGATTGCGTCCGGCGGCAATCACCTGATCTTTCTGCGAACGGTAGAAGCTCTGTGCTTCTTCCAGGCTGGCCGAGGCGGTGAAAATCACCTCGGCGGTCTCTGCCGCCAGCTTCTGCCCATCGCTGGAAGAACCGGCTTCGATAATCACCGGACGCCCCTGCGGTGAGCGGGTAATGTTCAGCGGACCCTGCACCTGGAAGTGCTCGCCGACGTGGTTAATCGGCTGAATTTTGTCATCAATGAAGTACTGACCGGTCTCTTTGTTGGGCTGCACCGCCCCCGCCTGCCAGCCGTTCCACAGCTTATAGGTGACATCGAGGAATTCACGCGCGCGCGCATAGCGCTCCGCATGATTAGGCATATCGCTGCGGCTGAAGTTACGCGCCACATCGGTAGAGAACGACGTCACCACGTTCCAGGCGGCGCGGCCGCGGCTAATGTGGTCCAGCGACGAGAAGCTGCGCGCCATGGTGAACGGGTCGCTAAAGGTAGTCGAGGCGGTCGCCGCCAGGCCAATACGCTTGGTGTTGACCGCCAGCGCCGACAGCAGCGTTAACGGCTCCAGACGCGCCATGGTGGAAGGCAGACGATACATGCTGGTCGCCAGTGCATCACCCACGAAGAACAGATCAAACTTACCGGCTTCGGCTTTTTTCGCGATGGTGATCAGCCAGTCAATATCCGTCGGATCGCCCAGATTTTCCGTCAGCCGCCAGCCGCTCACGTGCTGTCCAACCGGTTGCACAAACAGCCCTAAACGGATGCGGCGTGAAGATGAAGTAGCCATATTTTTTCCTGGTCAATAAAAAGGTCAATAACAATTAAGGGCGTTCTCGGTCGCCAGCAGCGCCTGCTCTAAGGCATCCGCGCTGATGCGGAACGGCAGACGTTCGGCGCTGGCCGCCGGGAATTTGATCTGTTCAGCAATGCTTCTGATGGCTGCGCGACGATCGCCGTGCAGCGGCGCTAAGGTCAGCGGCATATCATATTGCCGCAGCAGCGCCAGCAGCGCGGCGTCCGGCTCACCGTCGTGCTCAATCAGCGACTGCACCAGCAGGCTGTAACCGACTTTTTCACCGTGCAGCCAGTGGTGCAGCTCCGGCTGATGGGTCAGACGGTTATGAATGGCATGGGCAAAGCCTGGCGTTGGCAGCACGTCACGCACGCTGTTGGCCAGGCCGGCCAGCACAATGCTGGCATCGATCACCTTCACCAGTTCCGGCGTCACCTGCTGTTGCTGGTTGGCCAGCACGGCGGCGGCACCGTGCTGGCGATAGACATCCAGCGCGCGCTGCGCGGTCATCACTTTAAGATCGAGGGCGAGATCGTGGGGGTTGTGCCGCAGATAAGGATAGAACTCGTAGTATTTAGCCAGCGCGTCAACGATGCCCGCTTTGAGGTAACGCACATCACTTTGCGCAATCACTTCGCTGTCTACCAGCACCAGTTCAGGCATTTTGCCCAGCGGCTGGCTGCGCACGTGGCCGCCCTGCGCGTCATAAATAATCGCCACCGGCGACCAGGCGGCACAGGTCGCCGCGACGGTGGCGAAATTAACGACGGTGATTTCCGGTAACTGGCTGCCGACCGCTTTAGCCGCATCCAGTACGCGCCCGCCGCCAATTGCCAGCAGCAGTTCAGCCTGCTGCTGTTGCAAATTGCTTTTCAGCGTATCAATGGCCGCGTCGGTGCATTCGCCGTGCAAATACTCGATTTCCCAGCGAATACCACAGGTTTCCAGACTTTGCGTTAATTGCGGATTAACCGCCTGCCAGGCGCGCGGAGAGGTGAAAATACGGATATGCGTAGCATAAGGTTTAATGAATTCACCGGTGCGCGCACGCAGTCCCGGTTCGTGTGCGTAGGCACGCGGAGATTTAATCGCTAACACGTTGTCACCCTGATTAGGAAAAACGCCATAACAAAATTGTTATATTTCAGAGGATTAATGCGAAATAGTTATAGCGCTATGTATTTTATGCATACTACGGTAAATGGCGATTTGTGCAATGAAAAAGCCGCCATTTCATTTTCACAAATTTGCATTAGCTTATCCGGATTTCACATATAGCCCGTCAGCGCTTTACTGCTACTCTGAGCCTTCTTTCTTTATCGCCCGCCGGGCGGTTTTCCGGGGATAGCTATGACACTTGAGTTTCGTCAGGTCACTGAAGACGAAGTGGACACTTATCAGGCGCTGATGCATGCCGCCTATGCGCCCACGCTGGCGCTGGGGATCAAATTTGATGCGGCCACCGCCGACCGCGAAAAGACGCTGCGGCATCTGCAAAGCCACGGCGTGTATGCGCTGTATGCCCAGGGCGTGATGGTCTCCTCGGTCACCGTGCGTTATCCATGGGGCCCGTTGCCGGGTCCGTTCGGCCTGCCGCACATCGGCTGGTTTGGCGCCCACCCGGACTATGCGGGGCAGCAGTTTGGCCGCCAGGTTCAGGATCGCCTGGAGCAGGAAATTTTACGCGGCCAGTTACGCGCACCGGCGGTATCGCTCGGTACCGCCATCAGCCATCCGTGGCTGATTGATATGTATCGCAAGCGCGGTTTTGTGCTCATGCACACCACCGATCTCGGCAAAGGCCACATCACGCAATATATGAAAAAAGTGCTGGATGAAACCGCGCACGATGCCTGGCTGACGCGCCAGGCGGCATCACAAGGAAGCCAGGCATGAGCCAACTGAATGAAACAGCGCTGGGCGAGCAGCTGATCGCCTTTCGCCACGAACTGCACCGTTTTCCGGAACTCTCTAATCAGGAGTTCGAAACCACCGCCCGCCTGCGCCAGCAGCTGGAACAGCACCAGATTCGCATCGTTGATTTGCCACTGAAAACCGGTCTGGTGGCGGAAGTCGGCCCGGCACAGGGACCGCTGATTGTGCTGCGTTCGGATATTGATGCGTTGCCGATTGAAGAGCAGTCGGACGTTGCTTTTCGCTCGGAGCGTCCCGGCGTGATGCACGCCTGCGGCCACGATTTTCACGCTTCCGCTGCACTTGGCGCGGCGATTCTGCTTAAGCAGCAGGAGGCAACGCTGCCCGGCCGCGTGCGGATTCTGTTCCAGGCCGCCGAAGAGACCGGCCAGGGCGCGCCGGATGTCATCGCCACCGGCGCGCTGCAGGAGGCGGTGGCGATTTTCGGCATTCATAACGATCCGTCGCTGCCGCCTGGCGTGGTGGGCAGCAAAGCCGGCGCGCTGACCGCGGCGGTGGATCGCTTCGATATCCGCATCACCGGCACCGGCAGCCATGCCGCCAAACCGCATCAGGGCAACGATCCGATCGTTATCGCGGCGCAGATAGTCTCCGCGGCGCAAACGCTAATTAGCCGTAACGCCCCCTCCGCTGACAACGCAGTGGTGTCGATCACCCAGCTGCACAGCGGCAGCACCTGGAACGTTATTCCGGACAGCGCCTGGCTGGAAGGCACGGTGCGCACCTTCTCTCAGTCCACGCGTGAGCGACTGGAGCAGCGCTTCCGCGAAATCGTGCTCGGCCTTGGTGCGGCTTTTGCCGCAGAGGTTGAGTTTAACTGGCACGCCGGTCCGCCTGCGGTGGTGAATGATGCGCACTGGGCGGATTTTGCCCTGCAACAGGCCACCGCCAGCGGACTTGAGGCGCGCGTGGTAGAAGCCAGCCCGATCGGCGAAGATTTTGCTTTTTATCAGCAACAACTGCCCGGCGCCTTTGTGATGATTGGCACTGGCGAACCTTTTGCGCTGCACCATCCGGCTTTTCGCATCAATGATGCGGTGTTACTGCCCACCTCACGCTACCTCGCGCAGCTCGCCGTGGCGGCGCTGCGCAGTCTGGAGCGGGCATGAACCTGAGCCACGCGCTGGCTGAGCGCATCCTGCAAAGCCAGCCGGATGCGGCGGCACGTGATGCCGCGCGCACTGGCATACAGGATTTTCTCGCCGTGAGCTGGCCGGTGTTACAGCAGCAGGTGCCGGACAGCGGCTTACCGGCGCTGCGACAGGTTTATGGCGACGGCAGCGTACGCTCACAGGCGTTGCTGCTGGGCTATGCCGGCCATGCGCTGGATTACGATGATTTCCATGCCGATTTCCGCGGCCATCCCAGCGTGGCGATTCTGCCCGCGCTGTTTGCCTGGCAGCAGCAGCAGCCCGCCACTGCCGAAGCGTTCCTTGATGCTTATGTCATCGGCGTGGAAGTGGCTGGCCGGCTGGGACTGGCCGCCAGCCAGCAGCACTACGCGCTGGGTTATCACAACACGGCCACGCTGGGTACGCTGGCGGCGGCGGCCGCGCTGGCACGTCTGCTGCGGCTTAATGCAACCGACTGCGCCACGCTGATCGGCATCGCGGCGACCCAGGCCAGCGGACTGCGCGCTCAGTTTGGTTCGGCGGTGAAGCCGCTGCACGCCGGACTGGCGGCAGAGCGTGCAGTGATGGCGGCGCAGCTGACGCTGGCGAAATTCGATGGCCGGCATGAAGGCGTGATCGACGCGTTTCTCGCCGCCAGCAGTAACGGCGAGGCGCAGCCGCAACGGCTGGTGGAAAACTGGGGCGCGCCGTGGCGCATTAGTACCCCCGGTCTGGAGTTCAAACCCTTCCCCACCTGCGCCGGAACTCACAGCGCTGCCGAAGCGGCACGTCTGCTGCGGCGCGCCTGGCTGGCGGAAGGCCACTCGCTGGACTCGCTGCTGGAAAATATTGATGACATCACGGTCGCCTTCCCGCCGGGTGGTGACATCGCGGCGGCGGTTCGCGTGCCGGCTAACGGCATCGAAGCACGCTTTAGCCTGGAGTACGTGATTGCCGCCATGCTGATGTATGACGATTTGCGGCTGGAAGATTTTGCCGAAGGTGCGCTTAATCCGGCGGTGATGCCGCTGGCGGCCAAAGTGCGTCGCACACCGGATGCGTCCGCGCCGCCCGATGCGCTCAACCCGGCGCGGCGTTTTCATCTCGTCACGCTGACGCTGAAAGAGGGTCGTCAGCTGCAGCAGCGCCGCACGCGGCAGCAGTCGCTGGCGGATGGCGTAGATGTGGCGGCCAAACTGCGTCAGGCGCTGCGCCATGAAGTGCCGGCGCGCCAGCAGCAGTTACTGGCTATCAGCGAGCTGCAAAGCACGGCGGATTTGGCTACATTAAGCCAACTGTTGCGCGCCTGAATCCTGGCGGCGCGCGTTCTTCGCTTAAGGCTGGCGTATCATGTCTAAAACTCAGCGGCTTCCTGAACTGCTGCAATTGCTGCGCTGTCATCGCTATCCGCTGACCGCGCAGCGTATCGCCGAACAGCTGCACATCAGCGTGCGCACCGTCTATCGTGACATTCTTAGTTTGCAGCAGCAGGGCGTAGAGATTGAGGGCAGCGCGGGCGTTGGCTATTTGCTGAAATCCGACGGCCATTTGCCGCCGCTGATGTTTTCCCGGCAGGAGATTGATGCGCTGGTGCTTGGGCTCAACTGGGTCACCCGACACACCGACGATGAGCTTAAGTCCGCCGCGCGCCATGCGCTGGCTAAAGTCCAGGCTGTGATTCCGCCGCATCTCACGCAGAGTATCGATCACCAGTCGCTGCTGATCGCCTCCCAGGGCGAAGCCTTGTTCGAAACCCATCTGCCGCAGATTCGCCAGGCAATCCATCAGCGCAGCAAGATCAGCCTTCGCTACAAAGATCTGCAGGATAACCTCTCCACGCGCATCATCTGGCCGGTGGTGATTGGCTACTTTGATCGCGTGCGCCTGCTGTGCGGTTGGTGCGAACTGCGCCAGGAGTTCCGCAATTTCCGCGTCGACCGCATTGAAGCGATCAGCGTCAGCAGCGAACTCTATCCCGGCACGCGTCATCAGTTGCTGAAACGCTGGCGGGATTATCACCATTTACGTCACCCGGTGGACAGCGCGACGCGCTAGCGACATAAAGTTGCCATAAGCGACAAAATGTCGCATACTTAGCCACGTGCAGCAGTAATCGAAACTCAACATTACAACAGTCAGTCCATCACCGCTTTCATCCGCGAGGTAATATTCATGGCCACAAGTATTCGTTTAGACGATGACTTCGTGAGCGACGTAAAAATTCACGCTGAAGCCGCCAGCCGCAGCATTCCAAAGCAGATTGAGCATTGGGCGAAGATCGGCCGGATTGCTGAGGATAATCCGGACTTACCGTATAGCTTCATCGCTGAAGTATTGATCGCCCAGGCTGAAGTCGATAATCAGAAGGTTTCGCCGTATGTCCGCCGAACACCCCGATCCAAAACCACAAAATAGCATCGAGGTTTTTCAAACACGCCGCTTTGAAAAAACGCTCGATAAATTGCCCGATACACAGCGTGCCATCGTCGAGGATGAGATCGACAGGATTGTTGACGCGCCTGAGATCGGTGAGCTTAAAAAAGGTGACTTAAACTTTTTACGCGTGCACAAATTTCAGCTGAATAACCGCCTGACGCTGTTGGGCTATAGCTGGGTGGAAAATAAACTGGAACTTTATCTGCTGGATATCGGACCCGATGAAAATTTCTATCAGGAACAGAAAAAGCACCGTAAAGCCGATCTGAAAATTATCAGTTAACCCATCGACTCCTGACAAAATCTGTCACAGCCTCCCCCTACTATGCAGCGGTAAACACACAAGGAGATCACCATGCTTACCGCTAACATGACCATTATTTATGTGCCCAACGTCGTGAAAAGTGCTGACTTTTATGCCGCGCTGTTCGACATCAAACCCGCAGAACTCAGCCCAACCTTTGCCATGTTTGTGTTTGAGAGCGGCTTTAAACTGGGTATCTGGTCGCAGTATACCGTTGAACCCGCACTCTCCCTGCCCGCCAGTGCGGCGCGTAGCGAAATTGTGTTTAAAACCGCGCGCAAAGACGATGTCGATTTTCTTTATCACGAATGGGGCGTGCTGCGCGAAATCACCATCATTCAGTCACCGGTGCGCATGGACTTTGGCTACACCTTTACCGCGCTGGACCCGGACGGGCACCGCCTGCGTGTCTGCTATTTACAGCTGGATGAGTAAGTGAAGAGACCTGGCGCTGACGGTTGCAGGTTGTTAAATGTGCTGAGCAATCATTAACTATATTTATATTATTAATTGCCGGTTAATGACATCTACGCTGCTGTTAAGTTAAGCAACGTGCAGGTAATCCATCCTGGTAGATAGCGGTGCGATTTATCGTGCAATAAATTGCACCGCTACACAGTGCACGCAATGCTTGTATCGACCCAGTTAAATTTATATATATTTCAGCGCATTGAAATAAGATTGTCATTATTTACTTTATCCGTCATTACCGTTCCCATCCCACATCGCGCTTTTTTAAAATGCCTTCCGTATATGTAATAAATAAACTCTACTGAATACAGCCACCTGAACACGCTACGTCATTTCCAGGACAAGTCTTGTTACTGTTAAATATTAATTACGTTTTTATGGGCCTCCGCACGGGCTGCTGTATACCTGTAGCCCGACCATGGATAAGGCCAGGCAATGAAACGCCGTACTACACCGGGATGTGATGATGACCAGTAATCTGCTTAACCTGCGCCAGCAGCGCGCGACGCGCACGCTATTTTTTATCGCCGGACTGGGCATGGCCGCCTGGGCGCCGCTTATTCCTTTCGCCAAAGCGCAGCTGGCGATCAATGACGGCATGCTGGGGCTGCTGCTGTTCTGTATCGCCGCAGGCTCCATGTCAGTCATGCCCTTTACCGGCGCGCTGATTGCCCGCTTTGGCTGTCGCACGCTGCTGCTGCTGTGCGGTGCCGGACTGGCACTGGATCTGCCGCTGCTAATGCTGCTGTCCTCACCACTGCCGATGGCGGGCGCGCTGTTGCTCTTCGGCGCGATCAACGGACTGATGGATGTCAGCATGAATTATCAGGCGGTGATCGTGGAGCGTGAGGCCGGGGCCAGCAAGATGTCAGGCTTTCACGGTTTTTACAGTCTTGGCAGCATTGCTGGCGCTGGCGCGGTGAGTCTGCTGCTGTGGCTGCAGGTTGCGCCCCTGCTGGCGCTACTGCCGCTGTGTGCGTTGATTTTATTGCTGCTGCTGATGAGCCATACCGCCCTGTTGCCCCGTCGCCGCACGGATGCAAAACCAACGCGCGGTACGCTGCGCGCCCTGACGCACCGTAACGTGGTGCTGATTGCCCTGCTGTGTTTCCTGCTGTTCCTCACCGAAGGCGCCATGCTCGACTGGTCAGCGGTGTTTATGAACAGTGAACGCGCCATGTCGATGCAACTGGCCGGTTTCAGCTTCACGCTGTACGCCACGGCTGTCGCCACGCTGCGCCTGTTTGGCGATCGGCTGATTAATCACTATGGCAGTCGCCGCGTGCTCACCTTGGGCGGTCTCGTCGCCAGCGGAGGGCTGGCATTAGCGATTTTCTCCGTCTGGCTGTGGAGTGCCCTGCTCGGCTTTGTGCTGTTGGGTATCGGTCTGGCCAATATCGTGCCGATTTTATTCAACGCGGCGGGTAACCAGCGCACTGTCGCCGCGCATTACGCCATACCGGCCGTCACGCTGTGCGGTTACTCCGGGCTACTGCTGGGCCCGGCGCTGATTGGCTTTAGCGCCCAGCTTACGTCCCTGACAACCACGCTCAGCGCCGGCATCGTGATGTTGCTGCTGGTGACTTTCGCGGCGCGTTTCGCTCTGACAGCGAAGTAGCGCCTCTGCCCTGTCATATTCACAAGGAGTTTCTATGACAACCTCAACGCAACCGGTGTTCAGCCTGCACTACGTCGGGCTCAATCTGAAGAAAGGCGTTAATGCCGCGACCTTCGAAGCCTTTCTCAAGGCGCGCGGCACGCAGATTCCTGCTTATCCGGGCTGGCAATGGTCGCTGTTAAAAGGCCTGCGCGGCGAACGCCAGGAACAATACCTGATGCTGTATCAGGCTCCCAGCCAGGCAGAATATGACCGCTATATCACACCGGCTGGCGAACTCACGGCTGAGGCCATCGCCTTCTGGCAACAACGGCCCGAGGCGTGCGCGCTGCTTGAGGAGTGGAAAAACTTTGCCACCTACGGGGAGTTACCGACACTCTTCTCCACCTTCTCGCTGCTGGCAGAAAACCGCCACAGTTCACTGCCGCCCGGCCCGAACTTTCAGCCCGATGCTCAACCTGCGGTGGCACGCGTGGTCGGTTTTCATCATCTGGCGCTCCGCGCGGGCGTGACGGCTGCCGACTTCGATCGCTTTATGAATGAGAACGTCGCGCGCATTGATGACTATCCTGGCTGGAAGTTTCACATGCTGAAGGGCACCGGCGGTAATCGAAGTGAGCAATATGCGGTGATGCTGGTGATCGAGAGCCTCGACTCGCTCAACAGCTTCCATCCGGCGATGGACGTCTCAACCGAAAAATCGCTGACGTTTGTGAAAAACCATCAGGAGAGCGAGCGTATGTATGATGAATGGCGCACCATGGCCTCGTTCTCCGGCGCACCGCAAATGTATACCGACTATCTGACGATTGCCGGCAACGTTGGCTGAGGTTGGCCATGACCGGCGGAGGCCGGTCAGACTGCATCATCACGCCCGCGCAGGGTTGGTGTGCGGTTATGGCTGACCCGGCACCTCAACGCCTGGCCAGCCCGCCGTTCGCGTCCGTTGCCGGATTAGCTCACGCGCGCCGCTGCCGGGCTGTTCAGCGCGGCCAGCAGCGTTGCCGAGTCCGCCACTGCGCCGAATATACCGCCCTGCATATGAATCATGCTGAGCGCCGCCTCATGATGCTTCAACTCCGTCGCCGCGCAGCAGTCGCTCAGCACCAGACATTCAAAACCGCGATCGTTGGCTTCGCGCAGTGTGGTATGCACGCAAACGTCGGTGGTGATGCCGCTGATGATTAAGTTGCGGATACCGCGACTGTGCAGAATCAGCTCAAGGTCGGTGGCGTAAAAAGAGCCTTTGCCGGGTTTATCAATAATCACTTCATCCGGTAGCGGCGCCAGCTCGGGAATGATTTCCCAGCCTGGCTCACCGCGCACCAGAATGCGGCCACAGGGCCCTGGTGCACCAATCTCCGCCTGCATCCGCCGCGATCGCCAGCGCTTGTTGGCCGGCAGATCGCTCAGGTCCGGACGATGGCCTTCACGGGTATGGATGATCGGGAAGCCGGAGTCGCGCATGCGCGCTAACACCTGCTGCAGCGGTTTGATGGGGGCACGCGTCAGGGAGATATCGTAACCCATAGTGTCAACATAGCCGCCCTTGCCGCAGAAGTCGGTTTGCATATCAATCACCAGCAGCGCGGTGTTTTGCACCGTGCAGTTGCCGTCAAACGGCCACGGATAGGGGGTTGAATCAACGATATAATCAGGCATTGCTTTTCTCCATTACCGCCGTGCTGCTTTCCGGTTTCCATTTCACGATCAGCGTATAGCTCAGTGCCGCGGTGACCAGGCCGATAACCGCTTCACCAAACTGCGGGAATTCGAGGTGGGCCATCACCGCACAGAGACTACCAATGGCCCAGGCGGCGAACGCACTGCCGCGCAGGCGCCGGGTTTGACGCTGTTCGCTGATTTTTGCCATAAAGATCAGATCAACAATCATCACTGCGCCAAAAGGCGGCACCACCATGCCGAGCAGGCTGAGCCATTCGAGGAACCAGGACCACACGCCGGCCAGCGCCAGCACGCCACCGATGGCCCCGAGGATCAGCGTCCACAGGCGCATTTTGCTGCTGAACAGATGGCTGAAACCGACCGCGCCGTTATACAGGCAGTGCGTGCACACCGAACCGAGGTTGATGAACACAAACAGAAAGGCAATGACGGAGAGCAGCATGCCGTGCCCCATCAGCAGCGGCAGGAAGTTACCGCCGTTACTGAGCGGATCGACCGCCGCGCCGACGGCGACAATCACCACGCCAAACAGATAGGAAATCACATTCGCCAGCGGGAACGCGGAAAACGCGGCGATCACCGCTGATTTGCCGTCCTTCGACCAGCGGGTGAAATCCGCTGTCATGGTGCCGGAATCCGCAAAGCCGGCAATCACCATGGTAACCGCCGTGCCCATGCTCATGGCACCAGCGGCTGCCGGACTGCCCTGCCACTGGGTCAGCGTGGTGAAATCATGATCCTTGCTCACCAGCCACAGCGCAACCAGCCCCAGCACCACAAACAGCGGAGCGGCAATCATTCCCAGCACCGAAAGCGCCCGCACCCCGAGAAAGGTGACGCCGGTATACAGCACCATGGCAAACGCGGTGACCGCCAGCGCATTCCAGCCAAAAGTCTGGTTGATCACCGTCCCGGTCAGGCCGGTCTGGAAGGCGTACCAGCCTATCACCACGGTAGAAAGAAAGCCGGACACCAGAATATAGCCTTTGGTGCCGAAAGTCCGCTTCGCCTGCAGCGCGAAGTTCATACCGGTATGTCCGGCGAACCAGCTAAGTGCGCCGACATAGGCAAACAGCACCAGGTTACCCAGCAAAATCGCCAGCAGTGCCGGCCAGAAGCCAAGATGCCAGGTGATAATGCCGCCGAACAGCGCATTGGTGAGGATCATCGGAAAGCCAAACCACACCGCCGACACCGAACCCGTCGAGTGGCGATGGCTAAGCGGCACCGGCTCATGCTCGAACTCCTGCTCCAGCGCAGGGGAAGATTTGTTACTCATGGAGAACTCCAATAGCAGCAGGATAGTGATGATTCCATGGTTGGATGCGCTCAAAAGCGGCACTGGCCGCCAGCACCAGGCCATCGTCCAGATGACGACCCACAATTTGCATACCGATCGGCAGACCACTGGCCGTGAAGCCGGCAGGCACCGAGGCGGCAGGCTGACCGGTAAAATTGAACGGGAAGCAGAACGACAGCCAGTGATCGCTGCGCACCAGGCGGCCATCAATGACTTCCGGGCCCTGCATGTGCAGCGCAAACGGCGGTACCGCCAGCGTCGGCGACAGCAGCAGATCGTAGCGCTGCATAAAGCGCCACAGCTGATTGCAGAGCTTTTTGCGCCTGGTATTGGGGTCGGTGAAATGCTCCGCGCGCCAGTCGCGCTGCAGCATGGCACTCAGGTGCGGTGACATCGCAGCACCCAGCTCGCTCTGCATCTGGCGCATGCCGCTCAGATCGCTTTCGAACGCCACCAGCGCAGCAAAGCTGGCGCTTTCGTCAGCGATGCCGGGATCCACCTCTTCCAGCTCTGCGCCCAGCGCTGCAGCGAAACGACGCGCGGCCGCGGTGACCACGGCGCGCACTTCCGCATCGACGGCGATATAGCCAAAGTCGGCGCTGAACGCGATGCGCAACCCCTGCAGTGGCCGATCCAGACTGGCCAGCCAGTCAACATCGCTGCATGGAATGGAGTGCCGGTCGCGCATGTCCGGACCGGCCATCACCGACATCATCAGCGCGCTGTCGCGCACGCTACGCGTCATCGGACCGATATGTTCAAGCGATTCCCAGCTGGAAACGCCAGGATAACGCTCATCGCGGCAGCCCGGCCACAGCGGTACCCGCCCCATCGAGGCCTTGAGTCCATAGACACCGCAATGAGCTGCCGGAATTCGTACCGATCCTCCGCCATCACTGCCGAGCGCAATCGGACACAGCCGCGCCGCCAGCGCCGCGCCGGAACCCGCGCTCGATCCACCCGGCGTTTTGCTCACATCCCAGGGATTACGCGGTGAGGGAAACAGGGGATTATGGCCGACACCGCTGTAGCCAAATTCCGGCGCGGTGGTTTTGCCCAGCAGGATGGCATCCGCCGCCAGCAGGCGCTCAACGGTGATGTCATCTTCTTCGGGAATAAAATCGGCGTAGGCGGCCGATCCTGACGTGGTTCGCACACCGGCGGTACAGATCAAATCTTTTACCGCCAGCGGCACGCCCGCCAGTGCGCCCAGCGGCTCGCCGCGCGCACGACGGCGGTCGATCTGCTCTGCCTGTGCCAGCGCCCGCTCCGGCGTTAGCGTACAAAACGCCTGAATCAGCGGCTCACGCTGTTCCAGGCGATCCAGCGTCGCCTGGGTTAACTCGCGCGCGGAAACCTCGCCGTCGCGCACCCGCGCCGCCAGCTGGGTGGCATCTTCATCCAGCAGTGCATCAAACATGATCGTTCTCCCGGGTTAGTTGGCTACCGGGAGGAGTGCAGTTTGCGTGCCAGAATAGTGTGGTGTGCGCGGCCGTTATGCACCGGGCCAGATGGGATACGGTCTGGGATACAAGATGGAATACTTATGGATGCGGCAGTCATACGGATGCAGGCAATACGCACAAACTGTGCGCACCGCTGCATCATGGCGTTGCCATTTTAGGGTGCAGCCGGCGGAGGCGGCGTTGCTGCCGTGGCGTGCGTCAGAAGGGTTAGCTTTGCGCGCTGACTAACCGCACGGCGAAGCCAAAAAACAGCATGCCGGTCAGCATGTTCGCCAGCTTAACCAGGCGGGTGCGGCTGCGCAGATAGCGCACCATCACCGCGCCAGCCACCAGCAACAGGGAATAGTAGCTGAAACTGATCACCTGGATCAGCGCACCCAGGGTGGCAAACGCCGGCGCGGTATGGGTTACGCGCGGATCGATAAACTGAATGAAGAACGAAACGTAAAACAGAATCGCCTTGGGATTGGTTACGCCAAGCAGCAGCGCACGCAGGAAATAGTTTTCCTGTTTTACCGCTTCAGCCGGTTGATCGCCGCTGCGTTTGCGCAGCGCGCCGATGATAATCTTCACGCCGAGATACAGCAGGAACATGGCGCCAAGATAACGCACCACCATAAAAATATGCGGACTGGTACGGATCAGCGTCGCGACGCCCGCCCAGGCGAGAAAAATCAAAATCAAATCGCCCGCCATCACCCCGGCTATCGCCTGACAGGCCGTCTTTGCCCCACGACTCATCCCGGTGCGCAGCACATACAGGCTGTTGGGTCCGGGTAATAGAATGATCACCAGCGCGCCCGCCAGGAAAGTCCAGAGATTGATGATGCCTAAATCGTGAAACATTACGGTGCTACCCCATGCCGTTAAGCAGGTAAAAATGAGTGAAAGTGGAACCCGGCGCGCTGCTCAACTGCCGCGGCGCGGCGCATAGTAGCAGTTGTGCAGTGGATTTGTCGCTTCACGCCACGGTTCAGGTGGTCGAAACGCTGTTACGTAACACATACAGCGCGTGACAGGCACCAGTGACGTTGTCACAGTGATGATTCAGAGGTTTCGCAACTGCTGCATCACCGCATCCAGAAATACCCGTAATACCGCAGGCTGGCGTTCGCGCGACATATACAGGCCATAAATGCCTAAGGTGCGCGGTTGAAAGCCGGGCAGTACGCAACGTAACTGACCGCTGGCCAGCGCAGCCTGCGCCTCCATTACCGGCACCATGGCAACACCACAGCCGGCGATAGCGGCATCACATAACACGGATGAAATACCGGCGCTGAAATTGCCGCTCACCACCACGGAAACCGCCTCGCCTTGCGCATCGTGAAACTGCCAGCGCTGCCCGGCAAAGCGGCTGTAGTGCAGGCAATTATGTTGAGCCAGATCCGCTGGCGTCTGCGGTTCGCCCTGCTGCGTTAAATAGGCCGGCGCGGCGCAGACTACCGAGGCACATTCACCCAGCCTGCGGGCAATCGCGCCGGGCTCCGGGTCGTCGGTAATGCGAATAGCCACATCGATGCGCTCACCCACCAGGCTGACCGGCTGATTATTGATCTCCAGCTCAATACGTACCGCCGGGTAACGCGCGAGGAACGCCGGAATTATCGGTCCAAGAATGTGGGTGGCGGTTGAATGTGCACAGGCCACGCGCAACGTGCCCTGCGGTTTGCCCTCATCGCCCTGCTGTTCAATCTCGTCGGCCAGCCGGGCCAGCGCGCGTGTCTTATGCAAAATCTGCTCACCCGCCGGGGTAATGGTCAGCCGCCGTGAAGAACGGTGCAGCAGGCGTGCGCCCGCCCACTTCTCCATTTCATCAAGATAGCGACTGACCATCGGGCGCGAAATATCCAGCGCGCGCGCCGCCGCGCTCAGGCTTCCCAGTTCACAAATCCGGTTAAACACCCGCGTTGCCGTCACTCTGTCCATGCAGGCTCCATCTGATCGTTTTATGCAACTGATCATATCTGATTGCGGGAATTCTGCCAGCTGGCGATTTGCTTACAATAGCGTCTTTCAGTGACGGCACGTTGCCGTAAAAAGGAAGATGCCATGAAGATGAAATCACTCGCGCTGCTGGTCACCCTAGCCGCCGCGCCGGCTTTTGCCGCCCCGTTGCAGTTAGACGTGTATAACCCACAGGAACAGGGAATTTTTCCGGTCTCGTCGACGCTGGTCTCCGGTCCGCATGAAGCGATTCTGTTTGATGCGCAGTTCAGCCCCAAAGATGGCGAGAAGCTGGTGGAACTGATTAAAGCGCGCGGCAAGCAGCTGACTCACATCGTGATCACCTCGGGCGATCCGGATTTCTACTTCGGTCTTGAGCCGCTGGTGCAGGCGTTCCCGCAGGCCAAAATTGTCGCCTCGCCGCTGGTAGTGGAACATATCGAAGCGACCAAAGATGCCAAGCTGCAGTACTGGGGACCGCAGATGAACGGCGCTGCGCCGCACCAGCTGTATGTGCCGCAGATTACCCACCAGACGCGGTTTAGCGTCGATGGTGAGCGCATCGAGCTGCGCCACGCGGCAGAAAAATCAGCCTACGTGTGGATTCCCTCCAGTAAGGCAATACTCGGTGGCACAGTGGTGGATTCCGGCATTCACGTCTGGACCGCGGACACCCAGACCGCAGTCAGCCGCGCAGAGTGGCGTCAGGTATTGCGAGAAATGCAGCAGTTGAAGCCGCAGGTGGTGATTCCCGGCCACTATCTGGGTGCGCGTCCGGCGGGCGATAAGGCGGTCACCTTTACGCTGGATTATCTGCAAAGTTTTGAGCGGGCGCTGCAACAGCACAAAGGCTCCGCGGCGGTGATTCAGGCGATGAAACAGGCGTGGCCAACCTTAGCGGATGTCAGCTCGCTGGAGCTGAGCGCGAAGGTGAATACCGGTGAGATGAAGTGGAAGTGACGCGAGGATAAATAAACGGGCCAGACGCGACCGCGCCTGGCCTGAAGCTTACTGCAGATGGGTTTTCAGCTCTTCCGCCGCCTGGCGAATCGCAGTGCGGACTGCCGGCACCTCGCTCAGCGGATTGAGCAGGCCGTAGTCATGAATCAGACCGTTATAGCGCGTCACGGTGACATCCACACCGGCGGCATCCAGTTTGCGACCAAAGGCTTCACCCTCATCACGCAGCACATCCAGTTCTGCCGTCTGAATCAGCGTTGGCGGTAAGCCCTGCAGCTGCTCTTTTGTGGCGCGCAGCGGCGAAGCGAGAATATTGCCGCGCTCGCTCTGTTTGGTGGTGTAGGCGTCCCAGAACCATTTCATCATGTTACGCGACAGGAAATATCCGTTGGCAAACTGGTGATACGAAGCGGTATCAAAGCGCGCATCGGTTACCGGCCACAGCATGATGTCATAACGAATCGCAGGCGTTTGCTGCTGTTTAGCCTGCAGCGCGACCGCCGCCACCATGTTACCGCCGACGCTGTTACCAACCAGCGCCAGGCGCTTGCCATCGACACCAATTTCACTACCGTGTTCCGCCACCCAGCGTGTCGCCGCATAAGCCTGATTGATGGCCAGCGGATAATGCGCTTCGGGTGACGGCGTATAGTTCACAAACACAGCCGCAGCGCCAGATTCCACCACCAGATCGCGCACCAGACGTTCGTGGGTCGGGAAATCACCGAGGATCCAGCCGCCGCCGTGGAAGAACATAAATACCGGCAGCGTACCCTGTGCACCCTGCGGTTTTACGATATTCAGCTTAATGGGCTGGCCGTTTACCTGAATGGTTTTTTCAGTGACGTCGGCCGGCGGCAGCGTTACGCCCTTCTGCGCATCAATCAGGACCTGGCGCGCCGCCTGCGGTGACAGTTGCTCAATCGGTTTGCCGCCGCTGCTGTTCAGCGCCTGTAAAAACTGCTGCACGTGACGTTCAGGTTGTGGTGCGTCAGCAAAGCTATTAACAGATGCAGTAGCCATCGCCATGGCAAGCAGAGAGTGTTGTAATTTCATGGTGTTACTCCTTTAATATTTTTTGCGATTATATCGCACGCTATTTAAATGATAATGACTTGATGGTCGTGTTCTGAACTGAGATTGAATTTATATAGTGCGCTATTTAATAGCAAGATATTTTTTAGCGAAGATTTACATCACTACTCTATTACACTGATTTTAATCAGAATATTTTTCCAAATTTTTGCCTGCAGACGGGTGCGCTTTCCGGCCAGTCACATCGGCAACCTGCAGATTCATCTTGTCTGCGTCCCCGCCAGCCGCCACACTGGCGAGCACGCCGCGATTTTTCACACATTGAGGTAACGGGTAATGCCGCAGAGTAAAGCTACCCTGACTGGTCTGCTGGCCATTCTGCTGTGGAGCACGATTGTAGGATTAATAAAAAGCGTCAGTGAAAGTTTCGGTCCGGTAACCGGTGCCGCGCTGATTTATAGCGCCAGCGCCCTGCTGTTACTGCTCACCGTGGGTTTTCCTGACCTGCGCCAGTTTCCCCGACGCTATTTGCTGATCGGCAGCCTGCTGTTTGTCTGCTATGAGCTCTGCCTGTCGCTGTCGCTGGGTTTTACTCATAGCGGCCATCAGGCGATTGAAGTCGGCATGGTTAATTACCTGTGGCCGGCGATGACTATCGTTTTAACGGTGATGGTTAACCGGCAAAAGACCAGCCCGTTGATTATTCCCGGCCTCCTGCTGGCCGTCGCCGGTATTTGTCGGGTACTGAGCGGCGATCGGGGATTTTCACTGGGCGAAATGATCGACAACGTGATGGATAATCCGCTCAGTTATGGTCTGGCATTGGGCGGTGCGATGATTTGGGCGGTTTATTGTGTGGTGACAAAAAATAGCGCTAAAGGCAGTAACGGCATCACGCTGTTTTTCATCTTAACTGCGCTGACGCTGTGGCTGAAATCGCTGCTATCACCGCAGCCACCCGTGGTGTTTTCGCTGCAGGCGTGCATCAGCCTGGCACTGGCAGCGATGGCGATGGGGCTTGGCTATGCGGCGTGGAACGTCGGTATTCTGCACGGCAATGTCACGCTGTTAGCCGCAGCCTCCTACTTTATCCCTATCATTTCATCGCTGATAGCCGCTTTTATCCTTGACTCCAGCCTGACCTTCTCCTTCTGGCAAGGCACGGCGATGGTTTGTCTCGGTTCGCTGCTCTGCTGGTGGTCAACGCGCGGGACTGCAACGCATAAGCTGGAAAGCAACACGCTGGAATAAGCGGCTGGATGGCGCAGCCGGGCGAGAATGCAGACAGTGGGGCACACTCAGCGCGGCGGCGGGAACATTTTGCGATACAGCGACGGCGTCATGCCGGTCACTTTGACAAACGCGCGGCGCATCACATCGGCACTGTGATAACCGCAGGCCGCCGGGATCGCTTTGAGCGGCAGCTCACCGGCATCCAGCAAAGCCCGCGCGTGGCTGATGCGTGCCTGCTCCAGCCATGCGCCAGGCTGGATCTGCATCTCCTGCTTAGGATTTTTTAAAGATGAAAGATATTCCTCACGGTTACCTTGAAAGAAGATATATAAGTAATCAAATGTCTTTTATTATTAGAATTTAGATAATTTTATGCAAAAAAAAATAATTATTTATATGAAACATAGCATTGATCTCGTCTAGTCGAAAAAAATCTTAACTACAAAGCGTCATTAAACTAGCCCACCTAAGCTCAGCCATGCTCTCTATATAAGAGCAGCATAACTGAGCTTTTGATTATTATGTATTTTACAGTGATAAATATTCAAGGCAATGCAATCTTAGCATACTCCTCTTTAATAACGCTCAAGGCATCTCTTATCTTTAAAGCATCTTCTTTCGATACCTCGCCTGAAATCAACCCATCAATCAAATCATCAGAAATTTTGCTTATTTTCGCATTTAGCTCTGCTTTTTGCATTGTTAAGATCCTTCGACGTCTAACTTGTATCCTACTTAGTCTGTTCAAGCGAAGAAGTGCAATGAAATATGGAGCCGGCCCTCTTAATGGAGTAATTTCACCATCAATTTCAATTTTAACATAGGTATTTAACTCCTCAATGAAAGGATCTACAAAACCGTCTTTACCGTTATGTGAAGGTTTATTTAGTTCTTTTTCACATGGCCAATGACAAGATTTTAATCTATTACATTTCGGGCAAGTTAATACAAGATTTCTGGGATTAGAGGATAATTGAGAAAAGTGCTTTTGAGGCCTAAAATGGTCAAGATGCATCCCCTCAAAAGCATGTTCATTTAATAGTACATCGCAATATACACAGCGATTCAAACAATCGGTTTCGATTATCTGCCTATAATGGGAATAATGATAAAATGATTCTTCGTCTTCTTCATCTTTTAAATCATATTTATCTTGCCTGCTTAACTTTGGATAAAACATGTTATCTCACCCCAGCTTTTTTATTAGTGCATCGATTTTTTTTAATTTCATCTCTTGTTCATCAAGATCTTTTTTTAACAACTCTGCCATTTCAGTTTCTTGTAAACTGATAACTTTATCCTTGAGAAAATTCAGCTGCTTAAATTCATCTTGCTCTGTCTCAGTTAAAGATGTCTCAAGTGATTTCGAAAGTAGATAATCAAGTCTCTCAGCTCTATCACTAACAATGTCAGAATATATATTCTGATGCCGCCTTAGCCGTGCAGATATTGCGGTGGTGGCTTGGTCATTATCAATATCAGTTTTACTGATTATATATTCTACTTCACTAGGCCCTGAATTAGAAAAATCTTCTGAGGCTGAAGTCAATATATAAATTGGAATTTTAGTATCTAACTCTCTTACAGCTATAGCTAGTTCTTGGCCTAAGTAACCGGCTTTACCAGTCTCTTTCAACTTTTCATCAAACACAAAGGCGACAACATTCGTTATTGATATTATTTTATTTAACATGTCTGCAATATCAGATTCAATATCAGGCGTACCAATATTGAAGTCAGAACCAAACCAAAGCTCTAAGAAACGCTTATAAGTATCTCGTGCATCAATATCATCATCAACATAGATAACTGTTTTTGTCATTTTCAATCCTCCCTATTAAAAAATGGCACGTTTATTATGAATTCTGCGCCCCCCAGCTCGCCACTTGCTAAAGCTAAAATTTTACCATTTGAGTGTTCTTCGACGAATGTCCTAACAATTGACAAGCCCATTCCGGTCCCAATATTGTTACCTTTTGCATCTTTGCGCGTGCTATAATTAATATCGAAGATTTGTTTCTCAGTACCAGATTCTAAACCTCGACCTGAATCCAAAAATCTCATAACTATCATATCATTCATCCTCATGAGTGATATTTTAATAATACGATTTCCTTTGACAGTATCCTCTAAGGCCCAAATAGAGTTAGTTAGCAGGTTTATGATAATACTTTCCCAATCTATCTCGAACCCTCTAATTTGATATGACATATTATAATTAATATCTAACACTAAAGAAATTTCACTTTTAGATAAGGTCATTTTAAAAATTTCTAGCACAGACTGTATAATAACCTTTAAGTCAATTTTTTTCCTGGTTGTTTTATCTGGTTTCACAGTACTCAAAGCAAAGGTTGCGAAAGATTTTATGTATTTGACACTAGAGATGATAACATCCAGGTCATCAAAAACATTTTTCATCCCCAGATTTTCAATTTCTTTCCTTCTAGATTGGAGCATTAACTTCATTAGGTAAGCACGATTTGAAGCTAAGCCTGCATGTTGCTTTGACTCATGACCTAAACAAACACTTAAAATCCCGATTGAAGCTAAATTGGCCATTGTATCTTTTTGAAACTCTAATGTTTCAATCAATTTTTCAACTTCTAAGGTTCTTGCTTTATGAGTATCTACAACATCGATAAAATCATTTAACAAAGAATTTATCTTCTTTTTCTCATCTTTAGTAGCCTCAGTATTATTTGATATTTTAGATTTTAACAGGTTTGCTATGTCACTACTTTTTGCTGATTCTTTTTTGAAATCTTGAATTATTCTCTCAGAACTAAAAGAACTTTCAGATTCTTTCGCTTTGGACGTTGCAAAACTTTCAAAAACTTCAATAATCTTGAGTATAAATGCTCTCATATCAAAGAAGGCATCGTTCTCTACGATACCTTCTCTATTAGCTTGATCATTAAGTTCTGCATTTGTATCACGACTGATAAAAACAGCGCCAATGACTTGGTTTGGGCCAACCTTCCATCCTCCTTGGCTTATCCCTTGTGGATTCCTTACTTTTCGTAGACCTAAGTCTAACCAATCGCCCTTACCTGATGGTTCACCATATGGCCTTACCCTGAAGTTATCTCTGTATATCCTTATTCCTTGATTTGCATCCAGGAAAGATCTTATCTCTTTTAAATTAAAATCCAAAGTCCCTGAGTTAGTCTTATCTCTAAGAAAATGATAAAACTTGAACTTAATAGGTCCACAAGAAGCTAATTCCCCTCGGCTTTTTATCCAATTGGCCCATGAGGTATCTTCGATATTGAACGTCGAATTGTCTAAATTATATTTGAACGTTGCTCTTATTATATTATGTGAATCAATCTCAGCATCAATACTCCATCTAGCAAATTCTAGTATCGAAGAAGAGTCTAAAGATTGGGATACCCCATCACCAAAGGACATTTCGATTGAAAAGTCATTCATCTCATTGAATGGGGAAACAAGCAGTCTTAATTCCCTTCTCAAATCGTCAAGAATGTACCCTTCCCAATCATCTTTGGTTCCAAGCAGAATGATCTTAGTTCCATGGCCATCTGGAAAAGAAATCCCATATCTATCAGTCATGGGCAAAGAGTTTTTGAAAATTTTATGCTTAATTTCAGACAAAGAAATATCTTTCTTTTCGAAATCCTTCCAATTTATATTAATTTGAAGAATATGATCCATTTCTTTAGTTTTTGTATATAAGATCATTTTCTTACAAAGTCTATCGATGCCTAATCGACCTAATCCCTTTGCTCCAGTTAAAACTCGGCCATTTCTCGATCTTCCATATTCATGCTTATTTTCAGTACCTATTCGAAGCCAAGAATTTACTAATGTATTTAGATCCATGCCAGAACCATCGTCTTGTATAACAATAGTTCCAATAGGTTTATCCAAACCATCGAACTTTAATTGAACCTTAGTTGCGTCAGCATCATAAGAGTTTTTTATTAGTTCAGAAATAGCTGTTGTAGAATTTGATATACTCTCTCTACCCAACTGTAATGGTACCCTTGCCGACATATCGAATGGCAAAGTGTCGATTAAAATCTTACTCATGATTTGTACCTTCATTGAAAGGTATTTCTTTGATCGAAGAGACTGTCAGATGACGGCATCTTATTCTTTGATTCAAAAAATCAATTGTTCTATTACTTTTAAGAACTTTCATTAGTTTCTTACAAAGATCTATTTCATCATTTTTGGGTTTAATTACAATAAGATGATTTTCAACTGCGACATTTTTATTTCCTAAAATTAACGTACCAGCCGCTCTGAATGTATCTTTTGGGGAAGAAGTGCGCCTAATTACGACAAATGGTGGTTTTATTGAGCGACCGGAAAATCGAACGAATTTATCTTCATCAAAATCTTCAATTACTCCCCATACGGGTAACATTTTAGGATATATAAAAGGATGAAGATCTCCTATAAACGGATCGCGATGAGGTACAACAGGACCTATTGACACATGAAACAGATCATCAATTGTTTTATTTTCCTCGATTAGGCTATCAGATTTCCATTTTATTTTTTCATTGCCCTTCAGCCCACCACTTAATATAAATATATCAACATTGGTTTTAGAATCAAACTTACCTTTAATTAAAATATTTCCACTAAAATTTCTTGAGATGAAATCTCGCCACTTGTCATAACGACTTCCTGACCTAAGTACTTCTGGTAGTATTGCTACAATCTGACAGTTACTATCAACACTGGTTATTAACTTATGAAAAATGACAGCTGAAACATTAACCTTCCCACTTTTCCAGAAAATATATTCTTTTATTTTTGTTAAAGTGAACGGAGGATTCATAATCAAATGCGTAAAGGAGACTGACTCGTAATCATACCTCATTGCATCCATTACTTGTATGTTTTTTAAAATTTCCTTTGCTTGGTCTAAAGATTCAATATCAACTATAACATCTCTACGAATGCATTCTAAAACAATTCTTTTTTTTGTAGCGTCAATGAAGCTCTCAACTAAATCAAAACCATATAAAACATTACACCAAGCTTTTAATGTCTCAGACAGCGTTTTGAAAACAGGTAATCGTTTAGTGCAGGCTAATAAAAGGTTTCCAGCACCACAAGTTGGGTCTAACACTTTAGATGATAGAGTGATTTTTTTGTTAAAGTATGTACAAAGCTCGTTCGCTAAAGCATCACCTGTAAAAAAGCTTCCTGCTTCTCGCAAGGCTTCAACCGGAGCTGAAGAACGCAACTGTTCATCTACCGTACTTGAACATAAAGCATTCTCGATGTGGCTTGTTGAACCACTCAATAAAACCTTGTCAAAAACACCTATAAGTCCCTGATTGTATTCAATAAACTTTTTCATTTTACTCTCGGCTTAGGATGGTTTTTGATCTATGATATGTTTATTATTATACTGCGTTACTTATCGAATAGATATCTATAACATTTCTTGAGCTATTCATATGATGTTATTTTGGTCGGCAAAGACATTATAACTCATATGCGCTGTTATATTTTTTTAATAACACACTGTGTCGAAATGATTATGATATAGATAAAATACCTAATATGGCATGCATTTAAAATGTTTCCGTGAGTGATTTTAATGTGGAAGTCGTGATTATCCATAATATCCATAAGTTGTCTTTAAACTAAAGATGGTGACTTTAACTTACACAATTAATAAGAATTGAAGCTTCGCCTGAAATATCATTAAGTCATTCAGCACATACCCCACTTCATAATCTGTTACTTCTGTGATTCTTGTTCTGCAAATCATGAATTCCCCTTACCACACTTGTAACATCTTCAGCTAAGCTCTTCAGCGCTTCGCTTTTGGCTCGTCACTTAAATTTATCACAAAGTTCAAGATGATAAACGTCCTAACAGTGAAAATTTACCATCATAACTCCTGCTTTCATTAAGCAGCTCTTCACTAACCAGATCCGATTACGTCATTCCAAAGCGTTACGAACAGTTTCTTGAATTTTAATCGAAATTTAGCTCAGCTTACCGATTACCTTGTTACCTTAGAACGCGTCTTCTATCAGATGTGGTTCTTTTCCGCAAACACGCTAATCTGCTGGCCATATTGTTGTCACCTAAATATTTTTCAGCCGAACGCTTCACATAAGCGCAGACGGCTTTATGCTCCCAGGTAACCTCTGATAAATGAACCAGAATAACAGTTCTCAGGCGGGACACTGGAGGGCTGGCATGCCACGGATCTGACCGGCAACGCGAAGTCGGGACTTGGCAGTTGGTCAAATGAAGATATTGCGTTATTCCTGAAAACCGGTCGTACCAACACCTCAGCCGCGTTCGGCTCTATGACGTATGTGGTAGAGCACAGCACGCAATATCTCAGCCAGGCCGATCTTGCTGCGGTGGCGAGCTATTTGAAGTCACTGCCGGCTTCCGCCCCTGATGCGCCGTCTGCGCCATCCGCCGATACCACCACTGCCGCACTTATCCGGGGAGACATCAGCGTACCCGGTTCACGGCTGTATATGGATAACTGCTCAGGTTGCCACCGCCTGGATGGCAAAGGCTATGCCAAAACCTTCCCTTCTCTTGCCGGTAACTCAGCGATCCTGAGTGATGATCCTTCATCGGTGATTAGCATTGTACTGCGCGGCGGCAAAATGGCTGTCACGAAGGAGGCGGTCACCGGGCTGGCTATGCCTGATTTTGCCTGGCGGCTCAACGATCAGCAGGTGGCGGATCTGGTGACATTCATTCGTAACGGCTGGGGCAATCAGGCACCTGCGGTAACCGCGGATCAGGTGGCAAAACTGCGTAAAGATCTGCCAAAGGCAGCGGAGGCGGATAAGGAAAAGAGTCAGTAAAAACGGACGGAGAAAATGTCCTGTTCAGGGCCCCGATAAGGGCCCTGATAATGACGCCGGATAGCAATGGCAACCTGAGCAGTTACCGCGCAATGCCCCATCGCCAGCCTGCACTATGCTTTGTCGGCGTCGGTCAGGGTAGCTCTCACCTGTGGCAGACTCTGCGGGTAATTCTGCTGAATGAATTCAATCATTTTCTCGCGTACATAGCAGCGCAGATCCCATGCCGTCGGTGAGTTCTGCGCGGTCATCAGTAAACGGATGGTCATGGTTTTTTCCGTGGTATCGGTCACCTGTAACACCTGAGTTTCGCGATCCCAGAGCCGCGTCTCATTGAGGATTTTTTCAAAATGCTCACGCAGCGGCGCCAGCGGCATCGAGTAATCAACATAGAGAAACACAGACCCCAATATTTGCGCATTATTTCGCGTCCAGTTCTGAAATGCATTCTCGGTAAAATAGGTGATGGGCAGCACCAGACGGCGTAAATCCCAGATGCGCACCACAACATAGGTCAGATTGATTTCCTCAATCCAGCCCCACTCCTTTTCGACCACCACCGCATCGTCAATTTTTATCGGTTGGGTGAAAGCAATCTGAATGCCGGCAAACAGATTCACCAGCGACTTTTGCAAAGCGAAACCAATAATGATACCGGCGACCCCGGCACCCGCGAGGATGGTGGTGCCGAATTTACGTACACCAGGGAAGTTGAGCAGAATTAAACTCAGGCAAAACAATACCAGGATGACGATAGCCACTTTTTTAACATAGATTAATTGCGTACGAATTTTACGCGCGCGCAGATTGTTCGACAGGTTGATATCGTAGCGAATAAACAACATATCCTGCGCTACGTTAATCAGACGAATCAAAATGGAACAGAACGATAAGATGATAAAGATATTAAGCGTGGTGGCGATAAAGCTCAGTGACCCAGGATCAAGATGCACATAATTCATCCCCATATTGATCAGCAGTAATGGAATGAATAAAAATAACGATCCCCGCAGATGCTTTTCCAGCGATTTAAACAGCTTGCGATCGCGGCTTTGCCAGTAGCGGATAAACCTGAGAAGAAGAAAGCGGGCCAGAAAACCCAGCAGTAGCGAGAGTGTGACGAGCAATACAGCAGGCACCCATGTCGGCGCACCAGATAACTCACCAGGAAGTAATGGCATGATATTCCCTTCTGTTCAGCTAACAACCGTGGTTGTCAGATAAGTCACCAAAATCAGTAACCGTTATCGTGCCGGTTATCTGCTAAACCCATGATTTCGCACTTCAGTGGGTAAAAATATAGTTCACTGGCCGCTGTTAGCAGGGTAAAAACCCATCAGGTAATCAGGTGCAGTGCTGGCGGTCATCGCAAGGGTATGAATTGGTGGTTTTTTTCGGCTTTATTGCTAAAGGTCTGAAATTGCAGGCAGGTGATGAGGCAAAGCTTCAGAGGGTGCTGACGAGAAATGCGCTGGCAGGCAGTGATGCTGCACCCAGGGAAGAAGTACAGACAACCTGTTGCGCCAGCTCGCGCTGAACACGCGCATAGCGCCGCAGGTTGATGCAGAGAAAAAGCGCGCGATTAAGCGCGCAATGCATTATTTGGCATACGCCTCGGTAGAGAGCGTAATCGTCACTTCGTCGCCCACGGCTGGAACATATTTATCGATTTTAAAATCCGAGCGTTTGATGACGCCGGTGGCATCAAAACCGATTGCCTGCTTTTTAACCATAGGATGCATATCCTGCTTGTTCAGCGTGGCATGCAGCACAACCGGCTTAGTGATACCTTTGATGGTTAAATTACCCTGCACATCATATTTATTATCGCCTTTGCTTTCCACATGGGTGCTGTGGAAGGTGGCCTGAGGATATTTTTTAACGTCAAAATACTCATTACCCAAAAACTCTTTGGTCAGCGCTGGCACATGCGTGTCAATCGTTTTTAACGGCAGGGTCACATTAACCTGTGACTTTTCCGGGTTTTCTTTATCAAAAGCCAGCTGACCGGAAACATCAGAAATATCAGCAGTCGGATGAGAGAAACCAAAGTGATTCCATGCGATCACCACGGAAGTATGTTGCGGGTCAAGGTTATATTCCGTCGCCGCGGCATGTGACAGGGGAACATATAATGCCACCAGAGAAAGCAGCGCCGTTTTTTTCAATAATTTCATGGAAACATCCTCAAATAATCAAGTGCTAATACTGTAGCGCAAACCTGCTGAGGTGTTATTGAAATCATTTGCTTTACCCATTCAAAATTTTTAACCGTTTTTTTCCCGCACGCAAATAATAACGCAGCGTGAACTTTACTGAAATGACGTAATTAAATTCCGGCGAGTCGAATTTAATAAGTTCATTTTTATGTGGGCTAATTTAGCGGCGAGGAGAAGAACGGCAAACCATGTTGAGCATGCGATTAACAGACCGCCTGAATAGCCGGCGGCCGCCACGCTTTATTCTTCGCTGGCACGACGTTGATCATAGACAACCTGTGCCTTTTCAATCGCGTCGCCCTGCTCTCTGGCCCACTTCACCAGCGCAACAAACGGATCCTGCAACGTCTGGCCCAGCGGCGTAATGGCATATTCCACCGCCACCGGGGACGAGGCGATTACGCGGCGGCTGATCAGGCCGTTACGCTCCAGCCGGCGCAACGCCTCCGTCAGTGCCTTGTGGGTAATCGGATCAAGACGGCGCTTGATCGCGTTAAAGCGCGCGGGTTCAGTGCACAGCACGGTCAGAATTAATACCGACCACTTATTGGCGACCTGTTCCAGGATTGGACGGGTGCTGTTGATCTCTGCCAGCAGCGCCGCGATATCAGTCGGCATGAGGTTTCCTTATGTATATCTAATGTAGATAAGGTGCGTAATTGACACTAAATATACGAAATGTATCATCAGCCGTCCACCCCTCTCATTCTGGAGCAGCCATAATGAAACTCGAAGGAAAAGTCGCGCTGGTGACCGGCGGCGGCAGTGGTATCGGCCTCGCCATCGCGCGCCGTTTTGTGCAGGAAGGTGCCCAAGTTTTCATCACCGGGCGACGTGAAGCGCTGCTGGCCGAAGCCGTCACGCTGACCGGCGGCCGCATTGAGGCGATAGCAGGCGACCTCACCAGCGCAGACGATGTTGCCCATCTGTTTGACACCGTGCAGGCCCGCGCCGGACGTCTCGATATTCTGGTGAACTCCTCTGGCGTGGCTGAACCCGCCAGCCTCGAAGAGACCAGCGCAGAGCACTTTGACCGCACGTTCGGCCTCAACGTGCGTGCCATGGTATTCACCGTACAGCATGCGGTGAAGCACATGACGGAAGGCGGTGCCATCGTGCTGGTGGGATCGATTGCGGGCAGCATGGCCAATCCTGGCTATGGCGCTTACTCGGCCAGCAAAGCCGCGGTGCGCGCCTATGCCCGCACCTGGAGCAGCGAACTGGCACCGCGCGGCATTCGCGTCAACACGCTTAGTCCTGGCCCGACGGACACGCCGATGTTTGACCAGGTCAGCGACGAGATACGACAGACATTCAGCGCGCAGATACCGGCCAAACGCCTCGGCCATCCTGACGAAGTTGCGGCGGCCGCCCTGTTCCTCGCATCGGACGAAAGCGTTTATGTCACCGGCAGCGAACTGGTGATTGATGGCGGTATGTCCGCGTAATGGTTGTCGTGCTGCACAGCGCGCCGGCCGGGCGTTGTGCAGCCACCGAAAACGTTTCTCAGAAGGTGTAGCTAAAGCCGACCGTGCCGGTGACCTGATCGCGCCGGGACACAATCGGGCTGTCCGCGGCGCGATCGCCCAGCCAGCTGTAACCCGCGCTGACCAGCGTGCCCCAGTGAGCATCAAACTGGTGGCTCCAGGTGAGCGTAGTCGCAACACCATAGAAGCCGCCGCCGGCATCGTAGCGTGAAAACCGGCTGCGGCTGCTCTGGACATCGCTCACGCCATACCAGGTATTCATATAACGTGCATCGCCAAACAGCGCCGCCGTCTGCAATGCAACGGTATCGCTGTCGCGCTGGAGGGGCACCAGCGTAACGGATGCCTGATAGTTCACGCCCTGATCATCGCTGAGCGGCAGCACCGCTTTGCCCTCTGCGCTCAGCCACGGCGTGAGCTGCCAGCCCAGCGCCAGTGCAGTGTTCACCGTCGCACTGATGTTTCCCATGCCTTGCAGCCGGCTGGCGCCGTCCCGCCACATTGAATCTTTATCGCTTCGGCCCAGGCCATAACCCAGCGTGTGTTCCAGATAAAACCCGCTGTCGCTCTGCAGGTCGTACCCGATGCCTTTCTGGGCATCAGCAAAAAATGCGCCATCTCTGGCCTGGAAAATCGGTACCGGCTGCACCCGTGTTTTATTCGATCCGCTGTAGCGTGGCGCGAATTGCGCCCCTGCGCCGAGCGTCAGGCTGGTCTGTGCGTCACCATCCGCCCTGGCGGCAGCGGAAATCATGAGTAGCAGATGGGTCATGTACATCAGCGTTTTTCTGGTTATCATCGTGTCACCTCTTTATCGGTCCGTTTACCGCCCCTTGCCCGGGCAGCCGCAGCGCGAAGCCGAAGTATCCCGGGGCTGTGTCAACAAACAGCCAGGGATTTATGAAGAAACTGTCAAGGTGAGTTATGCAGACCAAAAATATCCTGATTATTGAGGACGACGCTGACGCGGCTGAGGTGCTGGAGGCGTATCTGCTACGGGAAAATTATGCGGTGCGTGTTGCCGCGGATGGCCTGAGCGGACTTGAGCTGGCCCTGCGCTGGCAGCCCGATCTGATTTTGCTTGATGTGATGCTGCCCGGCCTGAACGGCACCGAGGTGCTGGCAAAACTCCGGCGCAGCAGCGAGGTGCCGGTGATTATGGTCACGGCCATGGGCGATACGCCCGATCGCATCGGTGCCCTGCGCTACGGCGCGGATGATTATGTGGTCAAGCCTTATCATCCCGGCGAAGTAGTGGCACGCGTGCAGGCAGTGCTGCGGCGCAGCGCGGTAAAAACGCCGCAGGAAGAGATCCTGCGCTGGCAGGGGCTGGAGGTGAACAGCGGCGCGATGACGGTTACCGTCACGCAGGCCTCGGGTAACGTGCTTTGCGTTGATACCACGCCAACCGAATTCACGCTGCTGGTCACGCTGATGCGCGCACCGGTGCGCGCGCTGAGCCGCCCGTTTTTGCTGGAGCAGTGTATGCCGGACAGCGACGCGCTGGAGCGGGTGATTGATACCCACGTGTATAACCTGCGCAAAAAGCTGGAGGCGGCCGGTATGGCGGGCGTGCTGCTCAACGTGCGCGGCGTAGGCTACCGGTTCCGCCAGCCATGACAGAAAAATCTCCACAAACGCTCTGGCGCTGGCTTTGTCTGCGCATTCTGACGCTGGCTATCGGTACCGTGGTACTGATTGCTTTGTGCATGTGGCTGCGCTTCACGGTGCAATACCTGTGGATCACGCACCATATGCCGCCGGCGGTTCTGCGTGAATTTCTCGCCCTGCGTGCGCATCCGGAACGCGATCCCGCGCGCTTTCACCAGATCATTGATAGCTGGTGGGGCATACGCTACTCCGATCCGTCCATTGCTTCCTCGGACTGGATCACCGTCGGCATCCTGGTGCTGGTGACCATTCCGTTTATTGCCTATTTCGGGCTGCGTCACGCGCGCCCGCTTTCTGCACAGTTCAGCCAGCTCAGACGAGCGGCAGACCAGGTGACCGCAGGCGATTTCGGTGCGCAGGCGGCGTTAACGCCGGCAGCGCCCGCCGAACTGGCGCAGTTCGCGCACAACTTCAACGCGATGACGCGCCAGCTGGCGCGTTACGACAAAGAGCTGCGTACGTCGCATGTCGCCATGGCGCATGAGCTGCGGTCGCCGCTCAACGCCGCCATGGTGCGTCTGCAGGCGCTGCTTGATGGCGTATTCAGCGCTGACTCACGTCAGCTCGCCCTGATCATGGCGCAGCTCAGTTGTCTGCACCGGCTGATCGATGAGCTGCATCTGCTGTCACTGGCGGATGCCGGCCAGCTCACACTGGAGAAAGTCCGCTGCAACCCGGCCGATATCCTGCGCGAGCGCTTACAATGGATCAAACCGCAGCTGGATGAAGCGCGCATCAGCACCGGGGTAGCGCTGGCTGAAGAGACATTGCTGCCGGTCGATCCGTTCCGTCTCGGGCAGGTTTTCACCATCCTGCTGGAAAACGCCCTGCGCTATGCCGGAAGCGGCAGCCAGCTGCAGCTGCGCACGCGCAACACCGTTGATTATTACGAAATCATCGTGCAGGACAGCGGCCCGGGCGTTCCTGCGGCGTTTCTGGCGTTGATGTTTGAGCGCTTTGCGCGCGGTGAGGCGTCACGCGCCCGCCACTCGGGCGGCAGCGGGCTGGGCCTGTCGATTGCGCGGGCGATTTGCCAGGCGCACGGCGGCACGATTAATGCCACGCTGCCGGCAACGGGAGGCTTGCAGGTACAGATTTTGTTGCCGCGCAACGCCTGACGTTGTTGCCCTTCTTGACACGCTCTTGATGGAACATCGCCGGATTCTTGATAATCGCACGGTGTAATGGCGCAAATACCGATAAAGGAATTGCGCCATGACCGACGAGCTTCCCTGCCTGATCAAACAGGGTGTGCGCCACCTGCTTAATCCGCGCCACCTGGTTTCCCTGCTGCCGCTGCTGCCCTGTCTGCTGCTGACGGCCCTGCTGCTGACCGGCTGTGACCGCAAGCGTTCACCCACGCCGCCGCCACCGCGTCCGGTAAAGTTCATCACGGTTGGCCCGCCCACGCCCGCCGGGCAGCAAACCCTGACCGGCGAGATCCGCGCGCACGATGAAACCTCGCTCAGTTTCAGGCTGGAGGGGCGGATTCTGACGCGCAGCGCCGATGTCGGCAGCCGCTTCAGGCAGGGAGAGACGCTCGCGGTGCTTGACAGCCCCGGCGCGCTGAATCAGCTGGCGAGCGCACAGGCGGAGCTGAACAGCAGCCGCGCGGCCGAAAAGGTGGCGGCCCTCAATCTGCACCGCATGCGGCTGCTGATGCCGTCCGGGGCAATTGCCCGTGCTCAGCTCGATAGCGCCAGCGCCGACTGGCAGGCTGCGCTGGCGCGGCGGCAGAGTAGTGAAGCGGCATTGAAAAATGCGCAGGATAGCCTGCGCTGGACCCACCTCACCGCGCCTGACGATGGCGTGGTGACGGGCGTCAGCGCCGCAGCCGGTCAGGTGGTCAGCGCCGGGCAGACGGTGTTTACCGTTGCGACCGGCACAGGCCGTGACGTGGTATTTGATGTTGCCACACCTGAAACCCTCGATCGCCGGGCCAGTGCCCGTTTCCGCGTTGCGCTATTGCAGAATCCGTCCGTGATGGCCGAAGCGCACCTGCGTGACGTCAGTCCACAGGCCGACGCCCAGACACGCAGCTGGCGGGTGCGCATCACACTGGACAATCCTCCCGCAGAGATGGTGCTGGGCGCCAGCGTCGCCGTCACCCTGCCGCTGATTGACACGACGGCGGATGCGGTGATGGCGATTCCGGCCACCGCGCTGACCCGCCAGGCCGGCCAGCCGGCGGTATTTATTCTCGACCCGGTGAAAAACTGCGTTATCCGGCGCACGGTCGCGATTGCCGGCTACACGGCAGATGCGGTATGGATTCGCGCCGGCATCATGCCGGGCGATCGGGTGATCACGGCGGGCGTCAGAAGCCTGCGTGACGGTGAACGCGTTGCCGGCAGCCAGGAGGACCAGCATGAAACCGGCGTTTAATCTTTCTGCCTGGGCGCTGAAGCAGCAGCAGCTGATGGCCTTTCTTATGCTGCTGATTGTGGCAGCAGGCATCGTCAGCTATGAAAAACTCTCGCGCAACGAAGATCCGGCGTTCACCATCAAAACTGCAGTGGTGTCTGCGCAGTGGCCAGGTGCCGACATCAACGATACGGTCAGACTGGTCACCGATCCGCTGGAGAAAAAGCTGCAGGAAATTCCCTGGCTGGATTATGTGCAGAGTGAAACGCACGCTGGCCGCACGGTCATTTTCGTCAATCTGCGTGATGACACCCCGCCCGCGCAGGTGGCCGGCATCTGGTACCAGGTGCGTAAAAAAATGCAGGATGTGACCCCGGCTTTGCCGCAGGGCGTGCAGGGCCCGGCGGTCAACGATGAGTTTGACGATACCTTTGGCACGATTTACGGCTTCACCGCTGACGGTTTTTCTCCGCGTGAGCTGCGGGACCGGGTGGACGATATTCGCCGCGATCTGATGAGTCTGCCGGATGTGGGTAAGCTCCAGCTACTGGGCGAGCAGGAAGAGCAACTGGTGGTGGCCTTTTCCCCGCGCCAGCTGTCCGCTATGGGACTGGATTTGCAGCAGGTAGCAGAGGCGCTGCGGGCGCAGAACGTCGTCGAGCCGGCGGGCAGCGTGCGCACCGCCACCGATAACATCGCCCTGCGCGTGAGCGGCGCGTTCAACAGCGAGGCGAGCCTGCGGGCGGTTACGCTGCGCGTTAACGATCGCTATGTTCCACTGACGGCGATCGCCACCATCACGCGCCGCCCCGCCGAACCGCCTGCCCCGCTTTTTCGCGTTAACGGCCAGCCGGCCATCGGACTGGCCGTGTCGATGGCCGCCACCGGTAACATGCTGGATTTTGGCCAGGCACTGCGGGCGCGCATGGAGAGCGAAGCCAGCCAGCTGCCGCACGGCATTGAGATGACGCGCATCGCCGATCAGTCAGCGGTAGTGCAACAGGCGGTCAGCGGATTTGTCGATGTGCTGGGCGAGGCAGTGATCATCGTGCTGGCGGTTTCGTTTGTCTCGCTGGGACTGCGCGCCGGCCTGGTGGTCGCGGCGGCGATCCCGCTGGTGCTCGCCATGACGTTTATCGGCATGCATCTGGCCGGTATCGGCCTGCAGCGCATCTCGCTGGGCGCACTGATCGTGGCGCTGGGCCTGCTGGTGGACGATGCAATGATCACGGTGGAAACCATGGTGGCGCGGCTGGAGGCCGGCGATTCCCGTACCGGCGCAGCGACCTGGGCGTTCAGTACCACCGCCTTCCCGATGCTGACCGGTACGCTGGTGATGATTGCCGGTTTTATTCCGGTCGGCTTTGCCGCATCCAGCGCGGGAGAATATTGCTATACCCTGTTTGCGGTGGTGCTGATGGCGCTCATCAGCTCATGGCTGGTGGCGGTGCTGTTTTCACCGCTGACCGGCAGCTGGCTGTTGCCGGCCACGCTAAAGCAGCACCGCGCCGGAAACGGGCGCCTCAGCCAGTGCTATCGCCGCCTGCTGAGCAGCGTGCTGCGCCACCGCATGCTGACACTGGCGATGGCGATGCTGGCCGGCGTCGGCACCACGTATATGCAGGGCGAGTTTTTCCCGGCCTCCGATCGGCCTGAGCTGCTGGTGGGCCTGGCGCTGCCGGCCAGTGCGTCGCAGCAGGCCACCCTGCGTCAGGTGCAACGCCTTGAGCGGATTGTCTCCGCCAGCCGGGATGTTGACCACTATTCGTCTTACGTCGGCACCGGTGCGATACGCTTCTACCTGCCCATGGATGTACTGCTGGACGATGAAAACAGCGCTCAGCTGGTGGTGGTGGCCAAAAGCCTGGCCGCCCGTGAACGACTGCAGCGCTCGCTGGATGCGGTGCTTGCCCGGGATTTCAGCGACATCACCACGCGCGTCGCGCCGCTCGAGCTCGGTCCGCCGGTAGGCTGGCCGATTCGTTATCGCATCAGCGGGCCGGATTATCGCCAGGTGCAGCAGCTGGCAGAGCGGCTGGCCGCCGCGCTCGGCAGCTCAGCGCTGACGCGTGACGTCAATCAAACCGCCGGTGAGCCCGAACGCGTAATCACCTTGCAGGTGAATCAGACGACAGCGCGCGCAGCCGGCCTCTCTTCTGACCTGATTGCTCAGTATCTGCATACGCTCTGGTCAGGAACGCTGATCACCACGGTACGCGATCGCAACCGGCTGATTGATGTGGTGCTACAGGGCAACGCTGCAGCGCGCCATGACCTGAGCAGCCTGTCCGGACTGCTGCTAACCGCGCCGTCGGGCGCAAAAATTCCGCTGACGCAGGTCGCAACACCGCAGTGGGGGCTGGAGGATCCCGTTATCTGGCGACGCCAGCGCCTGCCGTTTATCACCGTTCAGACCGATACGGCGCCGGGTTTGCGCGCGGAAGCCGTCTCCGCCGCCCTCACGCCGCTGATTGCCACCTTCAGGGCCAGCTTGCCGGCCGGTTACCGCCTGAACGAGGACGGGGCGGTAGCAGAGTCTGACAAGGGCAACCAGTCGGTGATCGCTATCCTGCCGGTCACGCAGTTCTGCATGCTGCTGCTGCTGATGTTACAACTGCGGCGGATTTCCCGCATGCTGCTGGCCCTGCTGATGGCGCCCTTTGGTCTGCCGGGCATTGTGCTGGCCATGCTGCCGACCGGCACACCGATGGGGTTTGTGGCGCTGCTGGGTGTTATTGCTCTGGCTGGCATGATCATCCGCAACGCGGTGATCCTGATCAGCGAGGCAGATAACAACGTTGATGCAGGTATGCCGCCGGATGCCGCCATTGCGGCTGCCGCCGAACACCGCGCACGGCCGATCGTGCTTACCGCCAGCGCAGCGATTCTCGGTATGATCCCCATCTCGCGTCAGGTTTTCTGGGGACCGATGGCGCTGGCGATTATCGGTGGGCTGTTAGTGGCGACGCTGGTGACGCTCACGGTCTTACCCGCCGCGATGAGTCTGGTGATGCAGGCAGCAGCCCGTCGTGACAAACTGAAATCGCTGCGCTGGCGGCCGTTCAGAAAATAACCGCCAGCTGGTCAGCTCAGCTGGCACGGGGCAACGAAAGGTTTATCCACAGGGTTCCGGGCGGGATATGCACGCCAGATGTGGACAGTATCAGGAAAGAACGCGCAGCACCGGCTGCGCGTGGTCACGGGCTATTTCACTACCGGATGCTTCTCCTGCTGTAGCGCCTTCATGAAGGTGTCGCTGAGATGCAGATGCTGACGCACCAGCGCCGGTGGCGTGCTGGCCAGCCACTGGTTAAGCGAAATATCCGCGTAATAATCGCTTTTAAACAGTTCCAGAAAGCGCAGCGGCTCGTCACCCGTGTTTTCGATATAGTGACCCATGGCAAAGGGCACGTAGCCGACATCACCGGCGCGGAAGTCAAACGTACGCGCCTGACCCGACGAGGCAAACACGCCCATCCGCCCCTGACCTTCCAGATAGTATTGCCATTCGTCGTCATTGGGATGCCAGTGCAGTTCGCGCATCGCGCCGGGAGCCAGTTCCACCAGCGCGGCGGCGATGGTTTTCGATACCGTAAAATTACTGGAATCAGTAATGCGTACCGTGCCGCCCGGCAGCGTCAACGGCTTCTGCGCCAGCATTTTATGCGAGAAGACCTGTTTCGATTTCACCCCGCCGCTCACCGCCGAGGCCGCCGCGCCGTCAGGTGCCTGCCCGGCAAAGATGTACTCCTCTTCTGGCGAGGGCAGCGTGTTAAACACCTCAGCCGGCACGCCAAAGTTTTTTGCCAGCACTTCGGGCGGGATATGTTTGAACCAGTCGCTGAGCAGAAAGGTACTGTCTTCATCGAAATTGCCGTTGTCGAAGGCCAGCAGGAATTCACAGCCGTCCGGCCCAAGGCCCTGGATTGAGTGCGGCACGCCCGGCGGGAAATACCATAAATCGCCCACGCCGACGTCATCGACAAACCAGCCACCTGCGGTATCCAGCGCGGTGATGCGCGCATTGCCGTACAGCATGTAGGCCCACTCGCCCTCTTTATGCCAGTGCAGTTCGCGGATGCCCCCCTTATCCAGCCGCATATCGACGCCAGCAATGGTGGTGGAAATGCCCAGTTCGCGCTGCGTCACCTGGCGCGTCCAGCCGCCGCTGCCCTTGCGCACATGCGCATCGCTAAACGAAAAGCGCAGGTTGGGTAACGTGCCGCTGTCGGTTGCTGGCGGATCGACCAGATCCGGATTCAGTGCTTCGCGCACCGGATCGTGCGGGCCAGGATCGCGCGGATGGTTGGGATCATTCGCCGGATAAGTCGCCACCTTGCCGTCGTGGGCATGGACCTTGCCGGCCGCCAGCGCCACGGTGCCACCAGCCGCGAAGGCCATAAAGCTTCTGCGAGATAAGTTTTCCAGTTTCATACCTGCTGTCTTCCTCAGTTTCTTATGGTTTGTGTCATGCCCCTTAACCATAATCAAACTGTGGCTTCCGCCAACCTTGTGTCACCGCTGAAATCAATAGAAAACCTTTATCATCGCGTAATCCCGCTCTTCACCCGCCTCACGCCATTTGCGCTTCGTTGAGATCGCGTTGACGTTCAGGTTATATCAGCCGACAAATAAGGCACAAAGTGATTAAATCCCCTGCTTGATTAAGCAATTTTTTTAATGATAGCTCGCCGCAAAAGTTAATTTAATGTTACAAAAGAATCGCAATTGCAATAATTACCCGGCTACGTTTTTTCTCCGGCGAGACGTGGCCGTTCCGGGCGGAAGCCCATGCCAATCAATCGGCCAAACAGATGACGTAAAAACGGATAGCGGCTGATGAGCTGCGGAACCTTACTGGGCGTGGTACGCGGGCGCTTGCCGCTGCTCATTTTGATCTGCAGGAATTGCGTCGCCACCGTCGGAAACTGCCGCCGCCGCTGCACGTTCTCCAAATCGCGCAGCGTGAGCGTGCCGTTTTGCAACGGCCGCGTCAGATAATTGGCGCTGGCCACCGCGTCCTGAATCGCCAGGTTCACGCCCACGCCGCCAATCGGTGACATCGCATGTGCGGCATCGCCAATGCACAGCACGCCGGGCTTCATCCATTTGTCCAGCCGATCGATACGAATGGATAACAGACTCAGCTGCTGCCACTCCTGCAGCTGCGCCATGCGCGCCACGCTGAACGGCGCAACCTCTGCCATGCGGTTTTTCAGCGCGTCGAGCCCGGCCTGCTTCAGCGCCTCGAATTCGCCTTTCTGAATGGTGAATCCACACTGCCAGTATTCGCCGCGGTCAATGACGATGAAGTTTTGCTTCGGCCCCTTGTGGCCCATCCCCAGCTCGAGGTCGTCCGGCTGTTTATCCAGCCGGAACCACACCACATCGCGTGGAGCACCGAAGCTTTTACCCACCAGCCCGGCTTTCTGCCGCACCGCCGAGCGACGGCCATCAGCGCCTATTACCAGCGGCGCGTGAATTTCGTGACCTTGTAACGTTTTCACGCCTGCGATTACGCCGTCCTGATAGAGAAAATCGTCAAAACCGGTGGATTGCAGCAGCGTGAAACCGGGATAGTGCGCCGCCTGGGCGGCGAGGAAAGTGAGGAAGTCCCACTGCGGCATGAAGGCGATAAAACGGCAGCGCAACGGCAGACGGGAGAAATCGGCCATGGTGATCTCCTGCCCGCCTACTTCCGCCTGTAACTTCTCCGCGCGCTGATGCGGCAGCGCCAGCAGCGCGTCGAGCAGACCCAGCTGGTGCATGATCTCCAGGGTTGAGGGATGAATGGTGTCGCCGCGAAAATCGCGCAGAAAATCGGCGTGCTTCTCAATCACGACCGCGCGCAGGCCGGCGCGCGTCAGTAAATAGGCCAGCATTAAGCCGGCCGGACCGCCGCCGACGATACAGCAGTCGGCGTTTATCACCTGTGGAGACGGCATGATATCCTCATCAATCGCTATATATGATAATTGTTATCATTTATATAGCATCTGCGCGTCACCAGGGTGATGATAAATGCCGCAGTCAGACTAGTGGTTTGCTACCAGCCCCAGCGCAATCAGGCTGCGCGCGGTGGCAAGAATGGCCTCCTGCGGACTGCGCGGATGCCAGTTCAGCAGCCAGCCAGCTTTAGCGGCGCTGACGTTCATATCAACGCCCAGCAGTTTTACCATTCCCGTCATCAGCGGATTTTGCGCTGCCGCCGCCCGCACCATGGCGTCACTCATTGGCTGCAGCGAAACCTTCTCTGCTTCTGCTGCCAGATGGGTTTTGAGCGTGCGCGCCACCTCAATAAGCGGCAGGCTGTGCCCCGAACTGGCAAGGAAGCGCTGCCCCTGCGCGGCGGCGTGGGTCATCGCCAGCACGTGCAGACTGGCCACGTCACGCACATCAACAAAACATGAATTGATGTCAGGACAGCCTGGCTGCCCCTCCAGTAGCTCCTTCACAATGCGAATCGAATGTGAATAGTCGGCACCCAGCACCGGCCCCAGCACCGACACGGGGTTCACCGTGGCCAGTTCCAGACCGTTACCCTGCTCAGCGATAAACTGCCAGGCGGCGCGTTCCGCCAGGGTTTTCGATTTCTGATACGGCCACACATCGCCGCTGACATCGCTCCAGTCGCGCTCGGTAAAGGGGCGCGGATAGTCCGCTGGATGTCCGATACCGACCGCGCCAAACGCCGAGGTCAGCACCACACGCTTAACGCCTGCATCGCGCGCGGCGCGCAATACGCGCAGATTTCCTTCAATCGCCGGATTTATCCAGTCAGCTTCGCTTACCTGGCTGCCGGTCGGGGTGGGTGACGCGCCATGCAGCACGAAGCGACAGCCCGCCACTGCGTCTTCCCAGCCCGCGTCTGCCGTTAAATCGGCAACGACAAATTGCAGCGCCTCGCCTGCGGCCACCCCGGCCTGCAACAGATGCGCCCTGACTTCAGCTTCACGTTCGGCATCACGTAAGGTGGTTCGCACCCGATAGCCCTGCTGCAGCAGCGCAATAATGCAGTACTGAGCGATAAATCCGCTGCCGCCGGTAACCAGAACCTTGTCATTACTCATTTTTCTTCCTCATCACAAGCATCGTTCATTCGATGCGCTCTACGTTAAGCGGCGGGTGGCGGATTTTGAATGCTTGTAAATGCAGTTTACTTGCGTGATAGTACAGAAATGAGCCTTGATCCCTTTTCCGACATTCTGCGATTCGTTCGCGCTGAATCATTGCTGACCGGCGGTTTTACCGCAGGCGGACGCTGGGCGCTGCGTTTCCCTGCGCCAGACAAAATTAAATTCTTCGCCATTATCAAAGGCAGTTGCTGGGTCATACTGGAAGGCGAACCTGAACCGTTCCACTTTGCCACCGGCGACGTCGGCTTGCTGAGCGCTAAACGCGCCTTCGTGCTGGCCAGCCATCCGGACGAGCCGCCGGTTGACGCCATGAGCGTGTTTTATGGCGCAGGGAAAGGTCATGCGCCGATTGGCAGCGGTGATGACTTTGTCCATATCGGTGGCCATGTACTGCTTGATCCTGCCAGTGGGCGTTTACTGACCCACGTATTACCTCCCTGGATTCAGGTGCCGGCGGCGTCACCGCAGGCGGCGTCATTCCGCTGGGTGCTGGATCAACTGGTGCAGGAAGGCCAGCATGTCCAGCCGGGATCGCAGCTGGCAACGGCCCAGCTGGCACAACTGCTGTTCATCCAGATTCTGCGGGCGCATTTGCAAACCAGCAGCACACTGCCCGCCAGCTGGCTGCGGGCGCTGAGCGATGCGCGATTGGCACCGGCGTTACAGCGGCTGCATGGCGATCCGGCGCACAACTGGCATCTGGACGAACTGGCGCGTGCCTGTGCCATGTCGCGCACCCGTTTTGCCCAGTATTTTCGCCAGGTAGTTGGCATTACGCCGATAGCCTATCTGACGGCGTGGCGCATGCGGCTGGCAGAGCGTGCGTTGCAGGAGGAAAATGAGGCGGTGGCCGTGGTAGCGCAGACGCTGGGTTACGCCTCAGAGAGCGCCTTCAGCCATGCTTTTAAGCGTGAAACGGGTCAGTCACCCAATGCATTTCGCCGCGCCGTGCGGTTACAGCAGGTGCAGCGATAAAGCGCGCCGCGTTGCGCGGCGCCGGGCATTATTTAAGTTGAGAAGAGACGCGCCACATATCCACCCCGCCTTCGGTGGCGTAGCGATCAATGTCCGCCAGCTCCTGTGCCGTAAAGGTCAGGTTGTCCAGCGCGCGCAGGGAATCACTCAACTGATCAACCGTGCGGGCACCAATCAGCGCAGAAGTGACCCGCTCATCACGCAGCGCCCAGGCGATCGCCATCTGCGCCAGCGTCTGACCGCGCGCTTCAGCAATCGCGTTGAGCGCGCGAATTTTTGCCAGGTTCTCTTCGCTGAGCATGGCAGAAAGACGCGGATCGCTGCCGCCGGCGCGCGCGCCCTGCGGTACGCCGTTGAGGTATTTACTGGTCAGCATGCCCTGTGCCAGCGGTGAAAAAGCAATGCAACCGCTGCCGAGCTCCGCCAGCGTATCGAGCAGCCCGTGCTCAATAGTGCGGTTTAGCATCGAGTAATTGGGCTGATGAATAAACAGCGGCACTTTCTCATCGGCCAGAATCGCAGCGGCCTGACGCGTCAGCTCTGGCGAATGGGAAGAGATGCCGACATACAGCGCCTTACCCTGACGATGCAACTGTACCAGCGCGCCCATGGTTTCTTCCAGCGGCGTATTCGGATCAACGCGATGACTGTAGAAGATATCGACATAATCCAGCCCCATGCGGCGCAGGCTGTTATCACAGCTGGCAATCAGATGCTTACGGGTGCCGGTCGGGCCACCGTACGGACCCGGCCACATATCCCAGCCGGCTTTGCTGGAGATGATCAGTTCATCACGATACGGGGCAAAATCCTGCGCCAGCCAGCGGCCAAAGTTCTCTTCAGCCGATCCCGCTGGCGGACCGTAGTTATTAGCCAGGTCGAAATGGGTAATGCCGTTATCAAACGCGTGGCGCAGGATCGCTCTGCCGGTCTCAAACACGTCAACGCCGCCAAAATTCTGCCATAGCCCCAGCGAGATCAGCGGCAGCACCAGGCCACTTTTGCCGGTTTTACGGTACTGCATGTTGGTCTGATAACGCGCTGGCGATGCAACATAACTCATAACAGATTCCTCTCATTAAATGCCGCCGGACAGGTGCACAGAAGACATTGTTCTGCCTTCCTGCAAAACCGCGCGGCGAACAGGCGATTGCCGGACAAATTTTTACCGCGTATGGTTAATCTGTAAAATTCATTATTGTGATTAAATTCATCTTTTATGGAGATAACTGATGGAATTGCGCCAGATGCGGCACTTCATCGCCGTGGCGGAACATGAAAATTTCACCCGCGCCGCACAGAGTATGCATATTGTGCAATCGGCCTTGTCCACCTCGATCAAACAGCTGGAGGAGGAACTGGGCACGCCGCTTTTTATCCGCTCCACTCGCCAGGTGCGCCTAACCATGGCCGGGAAAGTGTTTCTCGATTACGCCAGAACCATCGGCGCCTTTGTCGAAAAAGCGTCGCAGGAAGTGGCGGCGATCGTGGCGCTCAAGACCGGAACCCTGTCGATTGGCACGGTGCAAAGCGTGCCGCCGTTTATCGATCTGCCGCAATTACTGGAAACCTTTATTCGTCGCTTTCCGGATTTTGACGTCAAGCTGTGTCAGGGATCATCGGCGAAGCTCAACGCAAAAGTGCACGATCAGCAGATCGATCTGGCGATTATGCCGGTGGAGGAAGTCTCCGACCGGCTGTCGTCGCGCATCATCGCCTGCGATGAAATCGTGGTAGCGTTCGCCGCCGATTATGCCGGATTCACCGCGATGCAGCCGGACGTCACCATGGCACAACTGGCGCAGCAGTCGTTTATCGATTTCGAAGCCGGCCAGGGCACGCGCAAGGTGAATGACAACAGTTTTGCCCTGCAGGGACTGAGCCGCAAAGTGACGTTTGAAGTGAGCGATCTGGAAACCCTGATGAGTCTGGTTGAGCGCAATATGGGGATTGCCCTGCTGCCCGAACAAGTAGTGAAAGCGCGCAGCACGACGCTGCATTATTGCCGCATCAGCGACGTTGATGTGTGCTGGGAATTGGCTGTGGCCTGGCTCAGCGATCGTCCCGGCAGTATGAACGTCTACGACCGGCCAGTGCAGGAGTTTATGGATATTCTGGGCAGCAGCGATTAGCGCCGGGGCGGGTATCGGTGCAGGATGACGGCGGCAGCGCTTGTTATGTTTTAACGAATCGACAGTCAGCCATGATTCGGTCGCCATCAATGGCGACCCTACCGGGAAATTGCACCCTCACTGTAGGGTGCGCATTAATGCGCACCGCTATTAATATCTGATTCAAGCCACTGTTTGTCAGGGATTATGTGGCTAAAAACCCGTGCCACTCGCACTCCCGCCTGTACAGAAGCGCTTTTGTTGTATAAGTTTAAGGGTGCTGTCGGGGAAACATTTCGCTCAGCAGGTCACACATTTCCGACAGAGGAAGAGCGACACTATCAGTCGTTGATTAGGCTTTGGTTTACCTGCACCAGGCAATGCTAAACGCAACGCGGATACTGAGAGCTTTTATGTATAGAAGTGAAGATGAAAAACTGGCCGACATTGTCATGGGCGATGCCGTGCTGCAATTGTTAAAACAAGCCGGACCGGTAACCACTCTCGCGCTGCTGGAAAAACTGCGCGCGATGGCGGCATCAGAAACCGATCCGGCACGCCAGCGCGCGTTTCGCTATGCGATTGCTGAAGTGCAGAACAGCAAAAGTGCGCCTCAGGGCGAAGCAGTGGCGTTAAAAGGTAGCGATAACGTGACCCATATTTTTCGCAACCGTGATAATACGGGCAAAAACACCCGACATTAGCCCCGCTCTGCCCCCTGTCTGCTTATCAATAACGTAACCGCCCGCTTATGCCTGCGCCCGACAGGTGACGGCTACACAACTGCACACTCTCCGGCTGCGGCTCATCCATTAACAGGGCGAGGAAGCTGTCGGCCCACCAGTGACAATCGTAGCGGTGCAGGTTATTCAGCAAGCGCGCATGACGGTTCTGACGGTCGCTGAGTGGCAGCCGCAACGCCGTATGGATGGCATCCGCCATTGCATCAGGATCGTAAGGATTAACGATCAGCGCGCCATCCATCTGTTCGGCCGCACCCGCGAACTGTGACAGAATCAGCACGCCGGGATTCGCCGGATCCTGCAGCGCAGCATACATTTTCGCCATCAGGCTCATGCCCGCCATCAGTGGCGTCACCAGCGCCACCCGCGCCGCGCGATACAGCCCGGCCAGCTCCTCACGGCGATAATCGTGGTTGAGATAGCTGACCGGATACCAGTTGAGCATACCGTGCACGCCATTAACCTCACCGCACAGATTTTCCAGATTGTGGCTGATCGCCTGCTGCCGGTGCGGGTGTCCGCTGGCAGCAGAAGCCAGCTGCAATAACATCATGTTGCCCGCATAGTCGGGATGATGGCGCAGCAGCACTTCCAGCGCGCTGATGCGATACGGCAGACCTGCGCTGTCGTCGAGATGACCGCCGCTCAGCACCGTGTTGGCCGGCAAATGTTCGCGGCTCTGCTGTTCCATGTACTGGCAGCTGTTGCTCTCAAGTAACGCCTGAACCTCAGCCAGATCGATCCCGACCGGAAACACGCCAGTGGTGATAATGTGACCGTGCACGCGCAGACGGTTCCTGCCTAAGCGTTCAGCGCGAAACTCGCTCTCCAGCCACAGCAGAAAGTTATTCATATCCTGCCCGGTCTGGAATCCAATCAGGTCACAGCACAGCAGCGATTCTGCCAGGCTGCGCCAGTCAGGGATCGCTTCAAACAGCTGACCGGACGGAAACGGCTGATGTAAAAACAAACCGATGCGGTTAGTTAAGCCGGTATCACGCAGCATTTTCACCGTTGGGATGAAGTGATAATCCTGCAGCCAGATCACATCGTCCGGCATGGCATATTCGGCGATGGCATGGGCATAAACCGCATTCAGCTGTCGATAGGCCTGGAAGCTGGCGCTGGTGAAACGTGCCAGGTCCGGACGCTGGTGAAACACCGGCCACAACCCCTGATGTACGTAGCCGTGATAGCCCTCTTCGTATTCTGCGCGCGTCAGCGCAAACTGCAGCCTGTCGTATTCATTACCCTGCTGAAAGCTAAGCGTGCGCGCCGCTTCCTGCGCAGCGACGGTACGTTGTCCATCCCAGCAGACCCAGAGGCCACTGCGTCGCGCCATCAGGCGATCGTAAATGGCTGCCAGCGTGGAAGACTGATGCTGATTATGTGTGACCAGAATAGTGCCGGGCATGATATTTCCCTTTGAGGTTAAGGCGCGCCACAGTGCCGCCTGCTGCGCTGATTTAACCGCCGGCAATATAAAAAAGGCGTAAAGAAAACCTGCGCGGATATAAAAATCCGGCAAAGATCAGCGCCAGTGTGTGGAAATCAGCCCGGCGCCAAAGGGGAAAGGCTTGCAGCGATCAGTGACGGATGGCGCAGCCGCACTGCGACATTTCGCCAGGCACATATTTGCCGTGATGCGAATGGCGCACCTGCAGCTCACCCTGCTGCCAGGCGCGGCTGTGGTCCGGACGCTGATCCAGCAGCCGGTTGAGGGCTTCCGTCACCAGTAAATCACGGCGCGGTGCCCAGCTGCTCAGGTGCCATGTGGAGCCGCGCGCCTCATCAGCATCATCAAAGCCCACCACGGCGATATGCGCGCCCTGACCGAAGTCGCGCACGGCCTGCAGTGCGCCAAAGGCCAGCTCGTCGTATTCGCACATCAATGCATTGATGCGTTCTGCCGCACGGGTTTTCTTCAGATAAGCCATCATCGCCTGATAAGCCTGCTCACGGTGAAGGGCGCCGGCGTGCAGTGCTGCGTGCAGCGTCTTGTCCTCCGCCTGCAGGCTGGCAATAAACCCCTGCACCTGGCGCGGCGGCGTGTCACTTACCTGCACCTGCATAGCGCCCAAACGCTGATGGCCCTGCGACAGCAGCAGTGCGCCAAGCTGCTGCCCGGCGTGATACGCATCGGCAACCACCACATCAGCGCCCGCGCTGTCGTTCGGGCACAGATGCACCGCGCGCAGCGATGGCAGCAGGTGCGCGGCGATGTCCTGCGCATCCTGACACGGCGAGCTCAGGATCAGCAGCCCACCCAGCGGCAGCGACGCCGCGTTCCGCAGCGCGGCCTGAAAATCCTCGCGCGTAGCGGCGCACAGCAGCACCGGCAGCCGATCACGCGCACTGAGCTGACGCGTGACTTCTTTGAGCATGTGCATACTGTGCGGATGGCTGACATCATCGCTGACGATGCCGATGAGCGGCGAATGGACGGACATAACTGACCTCTCCTGCTACGTAGGGTACGGGAATAATTTTGACGTATTAGTATGAAATTCCACGTTACCCGAATAATCAGATATCGCCAATCGGTGGATGCGAAGGATTGCTGCTCTCCCCCTTTACCCGGTGCGTGTTGATGGCGGCAAAATGCGCAGCCGCTGCACCGGACGCCCGGTGAGTTTCGTTTTACGTTACACTGACGCCACGAATATTTTGCTAGCGGAAAATTTATGCGCATCACCCTCGATCAGGCCGATCAGCCTTTTATTCACCGCTTACTGGGCGAAGAGATCGCCAGTATCGATTCCACGTCTGACGAACAACTGCGCCTGCAACAGGCGTTGCAGGATGCGCGGTTACAGAAAAATCATGAAGCAGAGCTCGACTGGAAACGCAACGCGCTCTATCTGCTGCTGTTTGTGTTCCTGTATGGCGCACTGGGCTGCTCGCTGACGCTGGATTTGAGCGCGGTCGCACAAGCGTCGAGCCATAAAAGCATTGCCTATGCGCTGGAAGCGGTACCGGTCCTGATCGCCTTTTCTGGTCTGTTCCTGTCGCTGCTGTTTCTGTTCGCCGCGCGCGGCAGCGCACGCCGCCTGCACAACTGGGATCACACTATCGTGCTGCTGGAAAAATACAGCGGCTGCAACCTGAGTCTGCAGATTAATGAAATGGGGGCGCGCACCACGCATTACTCGCAGTCGGCGATTACCGTGGCGCTGGCGATGTTTATCTGCCTCACCTGGGTGGTGATGTACAACTACTTCACCTTTACCACCAGCGGCGTGATTGGCAGTGTGATCTCACTATTTATTACCACCATGACCTACGTGATTCTGGATATTCAGCTGCTGAAATCCGGCAAATCGATCGCTATCGATGAGCCGGTGATTCCGCCAGAAGATGAGGTTGAGAAACGCCGTTAATCGACAGACCGGCGCGGCGTAAGGTTTTGCGCCGCGCCGGTTTCGCTATCCTTATCTATACTTCAGACAGGATTTTGTGAGATATAAAGGAGTTGCGATGAAAATCTGGCCGTTAGTCGCCATTACGGCGTTGTCTGTTACCCTGGCCGCCTGTAAATCCCCGACGCCACCTAAAGGGGTGCAGCCCATCACCCACTTCAATGCCGATCGCTATCTCGGCACCTGGTATGAAATTGCCCGCCTCGATCACCGTTTCGAACGCGGTAAAGATCATGTGACCGCCACCTACGGCAAACGCAGCGACGGCGGTATCAGCGTGCTGAATCGCGGTTACGATCCGGAGAAAAAAGCGTGGAGCGAGAGCGAAGGCAAAGCTTACTTCACCGGCAAACCTGACGTCGCCGCGCTAAAGGTCTCGTTCTTCGGGCCTTTTTATGGCGGTTATAACGTGATTGCGCTGGATGAAGATTATCAGTATGCACTGGTCGCCGGGCCGAACCGGGGGTATCTGTGGATTCTGTCGCGTCAGCCCACCATTCCGGCTGAAGTCAAACAGCGTTATCTCGCCTATGCCCGGCAACTGGGCTTCGCAACCGATCAACTGATTTGGGTTAATCAGTCACGATAAGAGGGTGCAGCGCTGGGTGATGCCTCCGGGACGACAGCTATCATGCTGGCGGTAAACGAAGGTCTGCCTCCTCCATTAATCCATTTAACATCTAATGATAAACAGGTTTTCATGATTTTCACGACGACACCGCGACTCATTATCCGTACATTCGAAGACAAAGATGCGCCTGCACTTTTTGATTACCTGTCTTTACCTCGCACACCTTGTTTTCAGGAGGAGAAACTTGACTCTCTCGCAGAGGCATCAGAAGAGGTTAATAGACGATCGAGTGATACAAGCCAGTTTGCTGTCTGCCTGAAAGAAACTGATGAATTGATTGGTCATCTTTTTGCCGATAATAGTGAAGAGGTTGACACTAACACCTGGTCAGTAGGATGGCATTTTAACAAGCGGTACGAAGGCAAAGGTTATGCGACAGAATCCGTCGCGGCACTATTTCAGTACCTATTTTCTGACAAAGAAGCCAGACGTCTTTATGCCTACGTGGAAGACTACAATTTAGCTTCTCAGAAGCTTTGTGCTCGCCTTGGTATGCGTCAGGAGGGCTGTTTCAAAGAATTTGTCGCTTTCGCACGGGATGATGATAAAAAGCAATATGACGATACCTTGATTTTTGCACTGCTCAAAAGAGAGTGGAAGCCGTTGATTGCATAAACACTTTAAATCAGCTCATAGCGGACATGGACCTGGGCATAGTCCGCTTTGTGCCTTAGGCAGACTTCAATAATTTAACCACGTTTTTTTTATTCGATGCGTTTCACATCGGGATGATGCTCAGTTGCAGCTTCATGAAAGATATCACCCAGCCAGCCTGCAATTTCGTCTTCTGGCATATCATCTGGAATAGCGATATCAAACATTCGTGAAAATTTTCTTTCTGTCACGTCGGCGCGAAATACCTGCCAGCTATCATCCTTGCGCAGAACGCCAATGTGCCGGCCAAAAACGTCATAAATCAACATATTCAATCTCCTGTGACATCAATCAGGCTCTGACGCCATACTATATCAACGCCGATACAAATCGCTGGAAAAAGCCGCACACCGCCACTATTATCGGCTGACTTATTCACCTGCTGATAACTAAGGAGGATCTCTATGCCGTCGTGTGAACTGTTTGTTTACTCACACTTCTATGGTGACTGGACCCGCTCAGGTTTTACCGCACTCGTGCTGCGATAATCCGCCTGAGCGAAGTTCTGACAATCTAATCCCTTCTCTCCGGCTTACCGGGTTGTCGTCAGCGAAATTCTGACGTCAGGCCTTTCTGCGCCTGCAACTTGAGAGTAAGTAGATGAGCACACTCCTTTCCGCACACGCCGTCGGCTTCGACATTGCCTTTGGCCCGCTTTTCCATTCCCTGGATTTCAGCCTGAAAAAAGGCGACCGCATCGGTCTGATTGGCGACAACGGCAGCGGTAAAAGTACCCTGCTGAAAATTCTCAGCGGTGAACTGGCCGCCAGTCACGGCAGCGTCACACCAGCCAGCCACTGTCTGCTGGCGCGCATCGAACAACACCTGCCGGAAACGTTACTTGAGGCCTCATTGCTGGATGGCGTTATCGCCCGGCTGCCCGCAGCACAGCGCAGCAGCGAGCGCTGGCGTGCTGAGGCGCTGCTGCATACGCTGGGTTTCAGCACAGCGCAGCAGTCACAAACCGCGGCGACGCTGAGCGGCGGACAGCATATGCGGCTGTTGCTGGCGCGCGCGCTGATTCTGCAGCCCGATTTACTGTTGCTGGACGAACCGGGTAACCATCTCGACCTGCCGACCCTGCTGTGGCTGGAAAATTTTCTGATCGGCTGGCAGGGCAGCTTTGTGCTGGTGTCCCACGACAGCGCGCTGCTGGACCGCGTCACCAACTGCAGCGCAATTCTGCGCGATCGCACGCTGCACGTCTTCCGTCTGCCCTGCACGGCCGCCCGCGAGGCGCTGGCGCAGCAGGATGAGGCGGATGCGCAGCGCCACCAGGCACAGCAGCAGGAGATCGCCCGGGTTGAGAGCAGCGCAAAACGGCTGGCGATCTGGGGTCGGACCTATGACAACGAAGGTCTGGCGCGTAAAGCGAAACAGATGGAGAAGCGCATCGACTGGCTGAAAGACGCGCAGACCACGCTCAGCGCCGGCAGTCCGTGGCAGCTGCAGTTACAGGGCGAAGCGCTGCAGGCGGATCGCGTGCTGGCGCTGCCGCCGATGTCGATTCAGCCTGCTGCCGGGGCGCCGCCCCTTTTTTCCCTTCCGGCGCTGCAGGTGAAAAGTGGCGATCGCATCGCGATTGTCGGCCACAACGGCTGCGGCAAATCCTCACTGCTGCGCCAGTTGTGGCACAGCTGGCAGCAAGGCGACAGCACGCTGTTTCATCCGCGCGCCCGCGTCGGCTATTACGACCAGAGCCTGCAACAGCTGCGTGACGACCAGACGTTAAGCGCGGCCTTGCACGGTTTCGCTGCGCTGAGCGATGAGCAGTGCAAAATGGCACTGATTAGCGCAGGCTTTCCCTGGCTGCGCCACCAGCAGAAGGTTGCCTCCCTCAGCGGTGGTGAGCGCTCGCGCCTGCTGTTTGTCGGCCTGACGCTGGCGCGCTACTCGCTGCTGCTGCTGGATGAACCGACTAACCATCTGGATATGACAGGCAAAGAGGAGCTGGCGCAGGCGCTGCAGCAGTTCGCCGGCGCGGTGCTGCTGGTGTCTCACGACCGCAGCCTGATCGCCAGCAGCTGCAATCGCTTCTGGCTGATTGAACAGCAGCAGCTGAGCGAGTGGCACGACTGGCCGCAGGTGACCGCCAGGCTGGCCACCGCCCATGTGCCAGTCGATTACCCGCTTGCCGCTGCCGCCGTCGATGACCGCCCGGGCGATGAAGATGCGCTGTTGCAGGCGCTGCTGGTGCTGGAAGAAAAGCTGCAGCAGGACGAAGCGCGTAAGGCAAAGCATCAGAAACCGGCGCAGCAGCAGCAGTGGCGCAGGGAGATTGCGCAGCTGAAGCAACAGCTGAATCTGCTCTGAACGGATTGACTGACGGGGTATCGCTAACCCACAACCTGCGCCAGGGATGGCGCACTCCCCTGCGGCTGACAAAATTCCGCAGAATTTTTCTCCAGTTTGTCCCGCTTAGTGATTATTATTCTCGCTAAATTTAAGGGACGATGATGCACACAATGACGAAAAAATGGCTGTTTGCCGCGCTGACCGCGCTGGTGATGATTCTGGTTCTCTGGGCATATTCGGCGTCACGCAGTAAACCCAATCCGCTGATGACTGCCGCGGTGCGTCAGGGCGACATCGAAAACGTGATTGCCGCCACCGGCAAAATGGACGCGATTGAGCGCGTTAACGTCGGTGCGCAGGTCTCCGGTCAGGTGAAAAAGCTGTATATCAAAGCCGGCGACAACGTGCGTAAGGGCCAGCTGATCGCGGAGATCGATGATCAGCCGCAGCGCAGCGATTTGCGTAATGCGCAGGCGGCACTGAGCGTGGCGCAGGCGGATTTACAGACCCGTCAGGCTACGCTGGTACGCCAGCAGGCGCAGTTTCAGCGCCTGCAGCAGATGGTCAAAACCAACGCCGTTTCCCGCCAGGATTTTGATACCGCCGCCGAAGCGTGGCGCATCGCCCAAGCAGAGCTGACGGCGCAGCAGGCGCGGGTGATTCAGGCGCAGATCGAAGTGGATAAAAAGCAACTTGATCTCGGCTACACGCGCATCATGGCACCGATTGACGGCACGGTGGTGGCGATCGTCACGAAGCAGGGCCAGACCGTAAACGCCGTACAGAGCGCCCCGACCATCGCCAAACTGGCGCAGCTCGGCACCATGACCATCAAAGTGCAAATCTCCGAGGCGGACATTACCAATATTCAGCCCGGCCAGCAGGCGTGGTTTACCACTTTCGCCAATCCGGATAAACGTTATAACGCCACGCTGCGCAGCATCGAACTGGCCCCTGAGTCGGTGATGAAAGATGATGCGCTGATGGGCAACAGCGAAAGCAATACCGTGAGCAGCACGAACGCGGCGGTGTATTACAACGCCCTGCTTGATGTGCCGAACCCGGATAATGCGCTGCGCATCTCCATGACGGCGCAGGTTAATCTGCTGCGTGACCAGGCGAAAAACGCGCTGCTGGTGCCGGTGCAGGCCACGAAAAAGGCCAGCGATGGTCGTACTTACGTCGAAATCGCGGATCAAAATAATCAGCCTGAGAAGCGCTACATCACCACCGGCATCAGCGACAGCGTTGACATCCAGGTGCTAAGCGGTCTGCGCTTAGGGGAAAAAGTGATCCTTGCCACGCAGCAGCCGGGCGCGGACAAGGTGGTGATGTGAATATCATCGAACTGCACAACATTCAGCGCAGCTACGTCAATGGTTCGCAATCCCTGCAGGTGCTGAAAAACATTAATCTGCAAATTGCCAGCGGCGAAATGGTGGCGATCATCGGCCCCTCGGGCTCAGGCAAATCCACGTTGCTGAACATTCTTGGCTGCCTTGATGCGCCGGACAGCGGTGATTACCTGATTGGCGGCAAAAATACCGCCACGCTCTCGCCCGATGCGCTGGCGCAAGTGCGGCGCGAGCACATCGGCTTCATCTTTCAGCGCTATCACCTGATGCCGGATCTCAGCGCGCTGAGCAACGTTGAAATACCGGCGATTTACGCCAATTTATCCGGCACCGCACGCCGTCAGCGCGCCGCACAGCTGCTGGCACGGCTCGGATTACAGGGGCGCGAACAGCATAAGCCGGGCGAGCTGTCAGGCGGCCAGCAGCAGCGTGTCAGTATTGCGCGTGCACTGATCAACGGTGCCGAAATTATCCTCGCCGATGAGCCCACCGGCGCGCTCGATTCGCACTCCGGTGAAGAAGTGCTGCGCATCCTCAGCGAACTGAACCGCGAAGGTCACACAGTGATTATCGTTACCCACGATATGAAAGTGGCGCAGCACGCGGAACGCATCATTGAAATTCAGGACGGCGAGATTTTTGCCGACAGCGGCAGCGCTGCCACGGCCGCAAAAACGCGCTTTACGCCAGCACCACGCAAGCGGCAAAGCAGATTCCGCGGTCTGCTTGACCGGCTGCGCGAATCATTGCGCATGGCGCTGAATGCCATGAACGCCCACCGCCTGCGCACCGCACTGACTATGACCGGCATTATCTTTGGCATTGCCGCCGTTGTCACCGTGGTGGCGCTGGGCCAGGGCGCGCGGGAAAAAACGCTGGAGAGCATTTCCGGACTGGGTACCAATGTGGTTTCTATCTATGCCGGGGGCGATTATGTCGAGGACGATGCGCATCCGGTACAAACCCTGGTGATGGCCGATGCCGATGTGATTGCGCGCCAGCAGTTTGTCGCCGCCGTCAGTCCAGAAATCATCGCCACGCAGCCCATTCGCTACCTGGCCAACGCCTCCAAAACTTCAGTTTCCGGCGTGGGCGTCGACTATTTTCGCATTCAGGGCATTAAGCTGGTGGAAGGCAGCAACTTCAGCGATGAGCGGCACGCGCGCCAGGAAATCATCATTGATATCAACACGCGCAATAAGTTGTTTGGCGAACAGGGCCCGAGCCCGATTGGCAAAATGATTGTGCTGGGATCGGTGCCGGTGCGGGTTATTGGCGTGGCCAACAATGAAGATGGTCTGTCGCCTAATCGCCTCAGCGTCTGGCTGCCGTGGAGCACGGTGATGTATCGCATCAGCGGTCAGACCGCGCTCACCAGCATCAGCATCAAACTCAAAGATGATGTGGTGAGCGGTGCGGCGGTGGAATCGCTCACCCAGCTGCTGACGGCGCGCCACGGCACCAAAGATTTCCTGATGTTCAACCGGGACAAGTATCGCAAAGCGATAGAAGGTGCGGCGGCCACGCTGACACTGCTGATTTTACTGGTGGCTTCGATTGCGCTCATGATCGGCAGTATTGGCGTAATGAACATCATGCTGGTGTCGGTGACCGAACGCACCCACGAGATTGGTGTGCGCATGGCGGTAGGTGCGCGACGCGGCGACATTATGCAGCAGTTTATGATTGAAGCGGTGCTGGTGTGCCTGGTGGGCGGATCGCTCGGCGTGGCGCTGTCTCTGGTGATAGGTCCGGTCATTTCACTGCTGGCTGGCGGCGTGCTGACCGCCATCTACTCATGGCAATCGGCTGGCGCAGCGTTTGCCTGCTCAACCATTATCGGCATGATATTTGGTTATCTGCCCGCGCGCAAAGCCGCACGAATGGATCCGGTCGCCGCGCTCGCCAGCGAATAAAATCAGCAACCGGACCGGCACATTATTCATGCTGGTCCGGTCATTTCAGGTCTAATCCGAAAGTCATTAAATCAATTAGCCCCGCAGGTCATCATCGGCGTAGACTGAATGCGTCTCTAATTTAGACACATCACCGATTATCTATTCGATGGCTATCACTCGCCCGAGAGTAAGTTATGTTAGAACCGCACTATTTTTATTTATGTCACGATCCGGACGCCGGCTGGGTATTGCATAAAAAAGGCTGTTACGTACTGGAATTTGAGGAAGAGAAGCGCTTTATCGGCTCTTTGTATACCGTGCATCAGGCGCTGACGGTAGCGCGTATCCACCATCCGCAAATAGCCTGTTGCCGCGACTGCCTGCTGGACAAAGGCCGGTCGAAAAGAACGCCGGTTAATAAAGAGAAAAATCTGATTCCCTCTCGCCATTTTGACGACGACGCGAAAAAATAACGGTGTAGATTACGCAAACGTAATGTGTTTTGAAATGGTGAAATAAACTCACCCGCTTCGCGTTTATTTAGCCGCAACCGGATTTATTTCTGACAAAATAACCGACGGATATCTCGGGACATCCACTCAGCGTTTATCGCCTGACGGTTTGATATTAAAGCAGTTATCCACAACTGGCGTGCAAAGAAGCTGGCTTATCCTGTGGATAAACGCCTGGACTCCGCCTGTTGCGCCCGCTGAGCAGGCTTGGTCAAATTTCGAACGCCAGCCTGCTGCTTTTGTTCGTTTTCAGCCTTCCGGAAAAAGCAAAGCCGCCCGAAGGCGGCCTTAACACAGTGAACCAGTCTGAACTTAGTTATACAGTTCAGCCGTCATGTGCACGCGGTTGTTGGTGTTGGCTTCAGTAATTTTATACTGAGCGCCCTGCTGTTGCGCCTGCGCGGCGATTTTAGCTTCTGCACCGTCCAGCGTAGAGGAAGTCACGGTTACGCTCTGGGCAAAGCTGGCAGCTGACATCAGTGAAAGAGCGGCAACAGCGGCGATTGACATAGCTTTAATGGTTTTCATGGTCTTATTCCTTAATGGTTGTGGCTGAAGGCTGTGTGCCTTCGATGGAACTAATAATAACTCAGGTTACTATACTGCAATTGATAATTAGTGCGGTTATCGTGATCGTGCTAATTATTTCTGATCGCCCGGTTGCGCCAGCTCAGCACGCACCGTCGCGATAAATTGCGGCCAGTGGGCAAAACGAATCACCGGAACGTGAGCGTGGCGTTGCGTGCGCAATGCATCGGCAAAAGCCAGCGCCTGCCGGTTGATATCCACGTTGTTCAGCATATTGCGTTCTCCTGCCAGACAGTCTGCGCTGCAAATTCAGCAATATCGCCAGAATGATTGATACGCTGCGAGCCTGACTGCACGACAAAAAAGGCCGCCCGTCAGGCGACCCGTTCTGGCACATCCCTGTGCAACCATCCGTTATTTGTAGAGTTCAGCGGTCATGTGCACCAGGTTGTTGGTGCTGGCTTCCAGAATTTTATATTGCGCACCCTGCTGCTGAGCCTGAGCGGCAATTTTCGCTTCGGCACCATCCAGTGTGGTGGAGGTGGCTGAAACGGTTTGCGCGAAGCTGGCAGCAGACATCAGGGAAAGCGCGGCGGTGGCGGCAATGGTCAGTGTTTTGATAGCTTTCATGGTCATATTCCTTAGCGTTTGATGAGAAGGCGCTGCGCCTTCGATGGGGATAATAATAACCATGTTTACTATTACAAAATTGATAATTAGTGCGAATACTATGATCGCACTAATTGTTAACGCGTGATATTTAAATTATTTATTTATAATCAACAGGTTGAATGTATTTCAATGCCCATAAAGCGGCACAGAGCGTTAAAGCAGCCATCATGTTGGATGCGAATTGCCACTGAAACAGGAGACGAATGGTTGACGGCGGGATGGGTCTGAGCACGGGCGCGAAAACGTCGCGCCGCGGCTTTGTGGAAGGATGTCTGACTTCAGACTTTATTTTTATAATTGAAACTGATCTGCGAATTTTGCTCGCGCGGAAGTCGTCTGGCTTCTAAATATACCGATTTCCAGTACGGATTATTCAGTGACGAGCGCATCACACCCTGGCTGACTGAGGCATGCAGGAACTGGCGATCGGTGTCGTAAAAGCCGACGTGCAGCTCATGCTTAATGCGGAAGAACACTAAGTCGCCAGGCTGTAAATGCGCCTGATCGACCGGCTTACCCATGGCAATCAGTTCACGCGTTGTGACGCGATCCATGGGAATATTGAAACGATCTTTTAAGGTGCGCCAGACAAATCCGGAACAGTCAACGCCGGATAATTGCGTTCCGCCCCACTGATATTTGGTGCCTTCCCACGAATGCATTTGATCGTGCAAAGCGGCTATTACCGGAATTAAATCGGGCTGTTTACCACCGTCCTGCGAGGTATCAACACTTTCCTGCTCCGGTGCTGGCGAGGAGTGAGACGAGCAGCCAGCCAGGGTTAATAACATCAGGCAGGCAATCAGGTTGCGGGCCGCAGTAGCAATCATAAGGTGACGTTTCACAGTGGATAACAGGGATAGCAGATTTATACCGTAAAGAAGTTGCAGAAATAAAGCGTCTCCGCCCGAATTCTCGCTGTCTTCACTATTTTTACCTAAGTTTACAGAAAGGTAACGCTATGTATTTAGGATAAAAATCTATATCTTTTGCTGCTTTGCGCCGACAGCGCATATTTATCCGGCAAATTGCGTTTAAATTTTATTCCGCAGCCTGACCGACGGACCTGCTGCGAAATAACCGGAAAGCTTATTTGCGCACGTTATCGCGCAGCGGCGACTCCGGCAGCAGCAGCGACAGTATAAACGCCAGCAGCATAACGCCGGCGGCCATCTGAAATGCGGCATGCACCGCATCACTGAACACCAGCAAATAAGCCTGACGCAGCGCTGCAGGCAAATGGTTCACGGCGACCGGATCCAGCGAGGGCGGCAGCATGTTACCCTGCTCTATCAGTCGGATCGCTCCGGATTTCAGCACGTGACTGAACACAGCGCCAAACAGCGCAACGCCGATCGAACCGCCCACCGAGCGAAACAGCGTAACCGATGAGGTCGCTACGCCGATGCGGTCGGGCGTCACCGCATTTTGCACCGCCAGCACCAGCACCTGCATAGTCATGCCCATTCCCATGCCGAGCACGCTGGAGAACAGATAAATGTGCCAGAGCGGCGCATCCAGCGTCAGCGTGGTCATCAGCGCCATCCCGGTTGTGGCCAGTAGCGTCCCGGCGATGGGGAACAAACGGTATTTCCCGCTGCGGCTAATCATGCGACCACTAATGATCGAGGTGACCAGCAGCCCGCCCATCAGCGGTAACAGCTGTAGCCCGGCCTCGGTGGGCGTGGCGTTTTTTACCACCTGCAGATAAAGCGGCAAAAACGTCACGCTGCCAAACAGCGCCATGCCGATAATAAACGCCATCAGACTGGCGAGGGAAAAACTGCGATTGCGGAACAGATCGAGTGGAATGATGGGTTCCCACGCGCGACGCTCCTCATAAATAAACCCCAACACGCCAACCAGCCCCATGGCCAGAATGCACCATAGCTGCGGATCTGACCATTCGCGCAGCGTGCCACCTTCACTGGTAAACAGCGTTACGCCCACCAGCGCCAGGCTGAGAAACACCGCCCCCGGATAATCGATTTCATGGGGTTTGCGTCGGCTATCCGCTTTAAACACTGCATTAATGATCAGCAGCGCCAGCAGGCCGAGCGGCAGGTTAATGTAGAAAATCCAGCGCCAGGACATGTGCTGCACGATAAAACCGCCCAGCAGCGGCCCAATCACCGTCGCCAGACCAAACACGCCGCCAAACAGGCCCTGGTACCGGCCGCGATCGGCGGGCGGAATGACATCCGCGACCGCCGCCATGCTCACCACCATCAATCCGCCGCCGCCCAGTCCCTGCAGCGCGCGGGTAAAAATCAGCTGCGGCATGTTTTGCGCCAGCCCGCACAGCGCCGAGCCCAGCAAAAACAGCACCACCGAGATTTGCAGCACCGTTCGACGGCCAAACAGATCGCCAAATTTGCCGTACAGCGGCACAACCAGGGTTGAGGCCAGCATGTAAGCGGTGACGATCCACGACAGGCGATCCAGCCCGCCCAGTTCGCCGACGATAGTCGGCAGCGCGGTTGAGACGATGGTCTGATCAAGCGCGGACAGCAGCATCACCAGCATCAGCGCGCCCATCAGCAGGCGAATGGAAGGCGGGCTGGTTGCCCCGCTGTCGCGCTGCGATGTGATAGATTGAGGTTTCATAACGACACCGTTTGAAATTAATTAAATGCACAATTAATATTAACCGAAGTCTGACACGAAACCCGTGAGTACGTAAAGATGACCGCACAAAAAGTGATGGAGAGCGAGACAGCGCCTTCTGATAAACCCCGCCGGCCGGGCCGTCCACGCGGCGGCGCAATCAATGCCCAGCAGCGCGAGCATCTGCTGGACATCACGCTCGCGCTGTATGCCCAAAACGGCATCGCGGAAACCTCGCTCAACGCCATAGCCCGTAAAGCCGGCGTCAGCCCGGCCATGCTGAATTACTATTTTCAGTCGCGCGAGTCACTGCTGGATACCGTGGTCGCGGAACGCTTTGTGCCGTTACGGCAACGGCTGGAAGCGCATTTTGTCGAAGAGAGTAGTGACCCTGTCGCAGCGATCAGCGGGTTTATTAAAGAGTTCGCGGATATCGTGCTGAGTCATGACTGGTTCGCACCGCTGTGGCTGCAGGAAGTCGCCAGTGGTCAGGGGCTGGGCGGCACGCTGAAACAGCGTCACGGTCATGCCGGACGCGAACGGATTCGCGCGTTGCTGATTCAGTGGCAGCAGCAGGGATTACTGAATAACCAGCTGAATGTCGATGTGCTGATGACCTCAATTCTCAGCATGGTGCTGGTGCCCTTTACCCGCTTTGCCCACGAGCCGGGCTTTGATACCGAAATGATTCTGCAGCACACCCTCAGCATGGTGTGCCACGGTATACAGCCGCGAAACTGAGTCAGGCGTCGTCGCCGTGGGTCAGCGTCTCCAGTTGCTGCCAGAAATCTTCCGGCACTGGCTGCACGCGGGGCGCAGGCTCGGCTATTTGCTGTTCAAGGGAGGCCAGCAGCTGCTGGGTTTCACTGTTTTGTTTATCGCACGGTGTTGAAGACATATCTAAAACCTGTAAAAACATCAGGCGATTATTGTAAGGATTTAACGCCAGGAATAAATAAACCCAACGGTAAAAAGGGATCTGTCCTCACTTTTTTTTGCCACCTGCGCAACTTTTTACTCACTGCGGCGAACTGTCTGAAAGCATCACCCTAACCGGACCTCTTTCACCGCAGGAGCAGATCATGACAACTATCAGGCATCTCATAGCTACCCTCACCCTCGGCACCACGCTGAGCCTCGCCGCCTTCGCTGCTGGCGCGGCGCTGCCCGTCGGGGCCAAAGCACCTGACTTTGAACTTCAGGGCGCGCTGGCCGGTAAGCCGCTCACTTTCTCGCTGCAGCAGGCGCTGCAAAAAGGGCCGGTGGTGCTCTACTTCTTCCCGGCGGCCTTCAGCGCGGGTTGTACCATTGAGGCGCACGACTTCGCCGAAGCCACGGATGATTTCAAAAAAATGGGCGCCACGGTGATTGGCGTCACCGCCGGTAACACCGAGCAGATCAGCGATTTTTCTAAGCTGGAGTGTCGTGACAAATTCGCCGTAGCTGCCGATCCGGGTGCCAAAGTGGCCGCCGAATATAAAACGCTGATGCAGATAAAAGGCAAAACGCTGTCTGACCGCACCTCTTATGTGATTGCCCCCAACGGCAATATTCTGCTGAGCTATACCGACAGAAACCCGGATACCCATATCGAAAAAGCGCTGGCGGCGGTGAAAGAGTATGACGCTGCGCATCCGCAGCAAGCGCAGTAAGTGAGAGGCCAGCCATGTTAACCGCGATGCTGGCCGCCTTTTTGGGCGGCATCATCCTCAACCTCATGCCGTGCGTCTTTCCGGTGATTTCGCTGAAAGCGCTTGGCCTGCTGCGCCATCAAAGCCAGGCTGCCAGCGCGCGCCGGGAAGGCCTCGGATTCCTGCTCGGCGTGCTGGTGACCATGATGGCGCTGGCTGGCATTCTGCTGGCCGCACGCGCGGGTGGCGCCGCGGTCGGCTGGGGCTTTCAGCTACAGTCACCGCTGGTGATCGCCCTGCTGTCGCTGGTGATCCTGGCTGCCGCGCTTAACCTGCTTGGCGTCTTTGAGGTGGGACTAACGGTGCAGCGCGTCGGGGCCATCGACATCCAGCGCGGCGCTTTTTTGCGTTCCGCGCTGACCGGAGCACTGGCGATCATCGTAGCCACACCCTGTGCCGCGCCCTTTATGGCCAGCGCCATCGGCTACGCGCTGGTGCAGCCCCCTGCGGTTGCGCTGGTCATTTTCTTTGCGCTGGCGCTCGGCTTCGCCGCGCCGTTTACCCTGCTGTCGCTGTTCCCGCCGCTGGCACGATTTTTACCGCGTCCTGGCGTCTGGATGGATATCCTTAAGCGCGGGCTGGCCTTTCCCATGCTCGGTGCCTGGGCCTGGCTGGTGTGGATTCTGGCCCAGCAGGCGGGCAGCAGCGCGCTGGCCGTTGTGCTGGCCGCCTCGGTGGTACTGGCGTTTGCCGGCTGGCTGTATGGCATGGCGCAGCAGCGCCGCTTTGCCGGAAAAGGGCACAAAGCGCTGTTCAGCGTCACGGCGATATTGCTGATTGCGGTGATCGCGCCGCTGCCGGGGCTGATCATGCCAGGCGCGGCGCTGCAAGGCGATATACAGGCGCAGGTCAGCAAACAGACGTGGACGCCGCAGGCGGTGGCCGCTCAGCGCGGGCATGGCAAAGCGATTTTTGTCGATTTTACCGCATCATGGTGCATCACCTGTCAGGTGAACGAGAAGACCTCGCTGTCGACCCAGGCGGTGAAAACCGCACTGGCGAAAACCGGTACGCTGTACATGGTGGCAGACTCGACTAAATTTAACCCGGACGTTGATGACGTGATGAGTGAGTTTGGTCAGGGCGGTTTACCAATGTACCTGGTGTATCCGGCTGATGGCGGACCACCGAAAGTACTGCCGCAGGTGCTGACACCCGGCATCGTAGTGGATGCGTTAAACCAGGCGGCAGCGAAGAAGACGTAACGGCAACAAGGCAGCGTATGCACACAGGCGATAGCGCACGTGAAAACTGGCCCGGACTGATGGAACGCGCGCAGGCCGGGGATCAGTGTGCTTATACCCGGCTGCTGCGGGCGCTGGTGCCGGTGATACGCGCGCAGGTGCGGCGCAGGCTGAGCGATGAAGCCTTAACGGAAGATGTGATTCAGGATGTGCTGCTCACGCTGCATCGCGTGCGCCATACCTACGATCCCGCTTACCCTTTTCTGCCCTGGCTGACGGCGATAGTCTCGGCGCGCGCGATTGATGCCCTGCGCCGCCGCGGCCGCCAGCAGCACTGCGCGCTTGACGACGCTCAGGCCGCCGATCCCGCCAGCACGGCAGAACAGCAGCAACTGGACACCCGGCAGGAGCTGGCGGGCTATCTCAGCCAGCTGCCGCTGCGTCAGCGTGAAATCGTTGAACATGTTCATTTGCATGAAATGAGCCTGAACGAGGCGGCGGCACACCATAATCTGAGCGTATCGGCGGTGAAATCGCTGTTGCACCGCGCGCTCATCAATCTGCGCCGCTTTGGAGCAAAACATGACTGACCATCATTTGCTGATTGAAAAACTGGGGCGCGATCTGCGCCCGGTGAAACGCCCGCCGGCGACCGGAAAACGCGTGCTGGGCTGGCTGGCGCTGGCGCTACCGGCCGGCATCGCGGCCAGTTTGCTGGTGCCGCGCACTCTGACCGGCTGGTCGCAGGCCGGCGCGATGCAGGCCGCGCTGCAACTGATGCTTGCGTTTATCCTCGGGCTGCTGGCGATGCGCAGCGCCTTTGAACTCAGCATTGCAGGGCGGCGCGGCATCAGCGCAAAGCTGCTGTTGCCGCCGGGCCTGCTGTGGCTGGGATTGAGCGCCAGCAGTCTGCTGCAGACGGCCACGCCGCTGCAGCAGCACGACACGCTGCCGTGCTTTGTTTTCCTGCTGGTGGTGAGTCTGCCGATGCTGCTGCTGACCATCATCAGTCTGCGCCGGACGCGGGCGCTCTATCCGGCCCGCAGTCTGGCCATGGCGGGCTTGGGCGTCGCCTGCATGGCGGTAAGCCTGCTGGCGTTCTGTCATCCGGTGCACCTGCATGCGCTGGATTTGCTGCAGCACCTGGCGGCCATCGTGAGCATCATCGTGCTGACCGTATTGCTTGGCCGGCGCTGGGTGCAGATCGCCTGACGACGCCGGCCAGTAACGCTATCAGGGAATGATGCGCTCCGCACGCAGTCGGTCGAACAGCTGGGTGAAGGAATCCAGCGTGGCGCGATAGCCGGTAAAGCCGGCTTTACGGCTCTTGCTCATATCGGTAAATGCCTCCATCGGCCGGCCCAAATCCGCATCGGTGTGCCACCACGACGCCAGTTTATCGATGTCCGCTTCACGCAGCTGATAGCGCACAGCGATCTCACGCCAGGCCGCTGCGGCTTCCTGCATGCGTCCTTCCAGCGGCATCATCTGAGCCGGATAGTCTGCAGCTTCAATACCGAAATAGTCTGCCAGACGCGGCCACAGCCAGTTCCAGCGGAACACATCGCCGTTCACCGCGTTGAAATCCTGATTGGCAGCCCCCTCAGCACGGGTCGCCCACAGCAGCTGTTCCGCCAGTAAACCGGCTTCGGTGACATCGGCCAGACCGTTCCACTGCTCCGGCGAGCCGGGAAAGATGAACGGCCAGCCTTTTTCACGGCACAGCGTGGCGTAAACGGCCAGCGTCTGCCCCATGTTCATGGCGTTACCCAATGCATAACCGATGATGGTGTGCGGACGGTGCACGCTCCAGCTGTAGCCATATTGCTCTGCGCCTGCAAACACTTCATCTTCCTGCGCATAGTAAAAGTTATCGACTGGCTGACGTCCCTGTTCTTCGCGGAACGGCGTCACCGGCACCGCACCTTTGCCATACGCTTCGAACGGACCAAGATAGTGCTTCAGCCCGGTCACCAGTGCCACATGCGCGCCGTTCAGCCGCTCACCGAGCGCAGCAATGACGTTATGCACCATGCCGCCGTTAACGCGAATGTTCTCTTTTTCATTCGCCTGGCGTGACCAGACGCTAAAGAACAGCGCATCCGGTTTTTCCTGCGCCAGCGCATTGCGCACCGCTTCTGCATCGGTCAGATCGGCCGTCAGACTGCGGCAGCCTTCCGGAATGGCACCGCGTCCGCGCGACAAACCGGTTACCTGCCAGCCCTCGCTTTGCAGCCTTTCCGCCAGCGCACGACCGATAACCCCGCTGATCCCCACGATTAACGCCTGTTTTTGCATGTCGAATCTCCTCTGTTGCAGTTATCCTTAGCGTAATAGAGAATTAAATTCTTAGCCGTGGCATTAATTCACATCATTCCTGAACTGGATTCATTAATACATGCACGATCAGCGTCTGAAAGACATCGTTCCTTTTGTCGCCAGTGTCGAATGCGGCAGTTTTGCCGCTGCCGCTGAGCGCCTGCACCTGACCGGTTCCGCCATCAGCAAAAGCGTGACGCGGCTGGAAGCGCGGCTCGGCTCTCGCCTGCTGGAGCGCACCACCCGCAGCCTGACGCTCACCGACGCCGGCAGCGCCTATTATCAGACCTGCCTGCGCATTATGGAGGAGCTGGCGGAAGCCGAAGCGGTATTGGCGGCGCAGCGCACCATTCCTTCCGGGCGGTTGCGGCTGGCGGTGCCGAATACCTATGGCCGCCTCGGCGTCATGCCGCTGCTGATTCCGTTCTGTCAGCAGCATCCGGATGTGGAACTCAGCCTGACCTTCTCGGATCGCTTTATTGATCTGTTTGATGAGGGCATTGATGTCGCGGTGCGCATCGGCGGTTCGCCGGATCTGCCCGCCTCGCTCGGCTGCCGGCCGATGGGCCGCGAGCGTATGGTGTTTTGCGCCGCGCCGGACTACCTGGCGCGCGCAGGCAGACCGACCAGCGAGAGCGAGTTGCTGCAGCATCGGGCGATTCTGTACGAGCGCGTTGACGGCAGCACCAAGCCGTGGCTGTTCACCACGGAGGATGGACATCCGCACTGGCGTCAGGTGCCGTCTCGCATGGCGCTGGGCGACGTGGATGCACAAATGCAGGCGCTATGCGCTGGCCTTGGGGTGGCGCAGATGCCTTCATGGCTGGTGCGTGACGCGCTGGCGAGCGGCGCGCTGGAAGTGATTGTGCCGCAGCAGCAGCCGGACGGTCTGCCGCTGTCGGTGATTTGGCCGCGGCGCAAACAGCTGCTGCCGAAGGTCGACGCGCTGCTGGCGGCGCTTGACGGCCTGCAGATCAGGTGAAACGCCTTTAGCGATGGTTCAGCCGGCGCGACAGCCGGTCGCCACACAGCTGCAGCAGCGTGACCAGTGCCACCAGCACCACGATCACCGTGAGCATGACCTGCATATCGAAACGCTGGTAGCCGTAACGATAAGCCAGATCGCCCAGCCCGCCGGCGCCGATCGCACCGGCCATCGCCGAGGCATTAATCATCGTCACCAGCGTAATGGTAAAACCGCTGACGATGCCAGGCCGCGCTTCTGGCAGCAGCACGTGCCAGACAATATGCCAGCGCTGAAAGCCCATCGCCTGCGCCGCTTCCGTCAGCCCTTTATCCACTTCGCGCAGACTCACCTCCGCGATGCGGGCAAAAAACGGCGTCGCCGCCAGCGTCAGCGGCACCACGGCCGCCCAGACGCCGTAGGTGGTGCCGACAATCCAGCGGGTAAACGGGATCAGCGCCACCATCAGAATCAAAAACGGAATCGAGCGGAACAGGTTCACCAGCCAGCCTAGCAGCCGGTTGAGCAGCGGATTGGGGAACAGGTCGCCGCGCCCGGTCACCACCAGAATCACCGCCATCGGTAAACCGATCAGCAGTGCCAGCAGCGACGACACGCCGACCATCAGCAGCGTATCCAGCAATCCCTGCCATAAACGATCAATAGCCAGTGACATAACCTGCAACCTCCAGTTGGTCCGCCAGCGGATGAAGCGCGGCAAGGGCTGCCGGCGCGTCGTGCCGGGCATTCAGCAGCAGTAACAGCTGGCCGGTGGGTTTGCGATCGACCCATTCAACCGCGCTATACAGTAGCGTCAGCTCGCCGCTGACCTGTGCGCTGATCGCCGCCAGATCCGGTTGCGCACCCTGCCCGCTGTAGCGCAGCCGCACCAGCAAACGCGAGTCCACGTCCTGACGTTGTGGCGTCAGCAGCGGCTGGATGTCCTCCGGCAGCGCGCCGAATTGCGGATTAAGCAACTGCCGCGTCGTCTCATGCTGCGGATCGCTGTACACCTGCCACACCGGACCGCGCTCAATGATTTCACCCTGATCGATCACCGCCACCTGGTGACACAGGTCGTGCACCACGTCCATCTCATGGGTGATCAGCACAATAGTGATATGACGCTGCTGATTGATTTTTTTCAGCAGCGCGAGGATGGCGCGCGTGGTTTCCGGATCCAGCGCCGAGGTTGCCTCGTCGCACAGCAGCAGTTCCGGATCGTGCACCAGCGCGCGCGCAATGCCGACGCGCTGCTTCTGCCCGCCAGAGAGTTGCGCCGGCCAGGCATGCTGGCGCGCCTCCAGCCCAACCAGCGCCAGCAGCTCATCCACTTTTTGCCGCCGTTGCGCCGCCGGTATGCCGGCCACCTTCATCGGCAGCTCAATGTTTTGCCGCACCGTTTTAGCGGACAATAAATTGAAGTGCTGAAAAATCATGCCGGTGCGGCGCCGCCACTGCACCAGCTGGCTGGCGCTCAGTGAACTGAGATCGATACCGTCAATCACCACCGCACCCTGCGTCGGATTTTCCAGCCGGTTCAGACAGCGGATCAGCGTCGATTTGCCCGCGCCGCTGCGGCCAATGATGCCAAAAATTTCGCCGCGTTTAACCTGCAGGTCGATGTGCTTCAGCGCATCCTGCGACTGGCCGTCATAGCGTTTGCTCAGCCCGCGGATCTGCACATGCGCACGGCCCGCGACCGGTGTCGTGGTGTGCAGCGCCGCCTGCTCGCCAGGAAGAGTCAGGCTGACCATGATTACTGGCTCCAGCCCGGCTGATACAGCTTGCCGTAGAACTCATCCAGCTTCGCGCGCACCACCGGCGAGTGCTGATAGATATCAACAAACTTTTTGAGTCGCGGATCGTCCTGATGTCCGTCACGAATCACGAACTGAATCACATATTCCGGATGCTCAAGGCCATCAAATAACAGGGCCTTGTTGGGGTCGATGGTCTTCGACAAACGCAGATAGTGCGGATACCCCTGCGCCAGGTCGACCTCATCCAGCGAGCGCGACAGCTGCACTGCCTCCACTTCGATGATTTTCAGGTGTTTGGGATTGCTGGCGATATCATCCACGGTGGATTTCAGCCCGCTGCCCGGTTTTAACGTTATCAGCTGCGCTTTTTGCAACAGCAGCAATCCGCGCGCACCGTTAATCGGGTCATTGGCAATCGCCACCGTGCCGCCGTCCGGAATCTGATCGATTGCCGTGTGCTTCTTCGAATAGAGCCCGATGTTATTGATGATGGCGGGCGCATACGGCACCAGATGGAAACCGCCCTCGCGGTTGGCATTGTCAAGAAACGGCTTGTGCTGGAACAGGTTGACGTCAATGTCGCCATTTTCCACACTCACGTTCGGCGCAGTCCAGTCGGTGAACTCCACCAGCTCCACCTGCAGTCCCTGCTTTTTCGCTTCAGCCACGGCGGTTTCCAGCGGCGGCGCGAAGGCCGCCGTGGTACCGACTTTGAGGGCGCCGCTGTAGTCACCGGCGGCAAACGCGCTGGCGGTTAATATTGCGGCGCTCAGCGCCACTAATGAGGCAAATTTCATCCTGATTTTCTGAGGTTAAATTAACGAACATCAGCCGCAGGCCGCCAGCGCGCGGCCGGGTGGCGCGCGGGCAGACGATCCTGCTGCTGAAAAATTTTTTGCCGCAGCGATCCCGGCTGATAAGCGGTTTTAAAGCGGCCGCGCTGCTGAAGTTCCGGCACCACCAGCTCAATAAAATCGCGGTAGCTTTGCGGATTCAGGATGCGCGTCAGATTGAAGCCGTCGATGTCGCCTTCATCAATCCAGCGGATCAACTGGTCGGCGACCTGAGACGGGTTGCCGACAATCACCGGATAGCGGCTACCGAGCGCATGCTGCTCCAGCAGCTGGCGACGCGTCCAGCCGTTGTAGGCTTTGCTCACCGATTCAATGGCGCGCGTGTCGCCGCTGTGAATCGGTTCATCGAGGCCAAACGCAGCGAGATCGACGCCAATTGAGCTGGAGAAGTGCGCAATGCCGGCTTCAGCACTGGCGTATTCCAGATAGCTGCGGTGCTTCTCCTGCGCTTCTCGTTCGCTGGCGGCGACGATCACGCTGACGCCCATAAAGATGCGTAAGTCGTCCGCCTGACGACCCGCCGCCACCGCCGCGTGGCGCAGACGCTGCGCCTGCTCGCGCAGCGCCGCCGGCGAACTGGCATTCACGAAACTGCACTCGGCGTGCCGCGCAGCAAACGCCACGCCGCGCGCGGATGATCCTGCCTGGAACAGCAACGGCGTGCGCTGCGGCGAAGGGCTGCTCAGGTGATAGCCCTGCACCTGATAAAATTCACCCTGATGATTGATCGCGTGAATCTTCTGCGCGTCGGCATACAGCCGGCGCTGTTTGTCGGCCAGCAACGCATCGTCCTGCCAGCTGCCTTCCCACAGCTGATAAGTGACATCGAGAAATTCATCGGCCTGGTCGTAGCGCCGATCGTGCGCCAGCAGTTGCTGCTGCCCCATGGCGCGCGCCGCGCTGTCGAGATAGCCGGTCACGATATTCCAGCCGATGCGACCGTTGGTCAGATGGTCGAGCGTCGACAGGCGGCGGGCAAAAGGATAAGGGGCTTCGTAGCTCAGATTGGCGGTCACGCCAAAGCCCAGGTGCTGCGTCACGCTGGCCATGCCGGAAATCAGCATCAGCGGATCGTTCACCGGCAGCTGAATGGACTCGCGCGCCGTCAGGCCGATACCCTGCTGATACACATCGTAAACGCCGAGAATATCGGCAATGAACAGTCCGTCGAACAGGCCGCGCTCCAGCAGACGCGCTAAATCCAGCCAGTAAGCCAGCGAATTGAACTCCACCGAGCGGTCCTGCGGATGGGTCCACATGCCATGGTGAATATGCCCCACGCAGTTCATGTTAAAAGCATTGAGCAGAATCTGTTTGCGGCTCATAGCGTTCCCCGTCGCGGCGGCAGCACGCCATTAAGCAGATAGTTGCCGATGACCGGATATTTCCAGCGTACCGGGTCATGCAGCGTATGGGTACGCGCGTTGCGCCAGTGGCGATCGAGGTTGTGCTCGCGCAGGCTGGCGCGCGATCCGCCCAGCTCAAACAACAGATTGCCGGCTTCCAGCGCCACCTCAGTGGTCCAGGCACGCGCTTTCGCCACTTCAACCGATGCCAGCGCGACGTGCTCAGCACTCGGGTTGCGTTGGGCGATATCGACCGCCTCCCCGGCGACATCCAGCAACGCATCACCGGCGCTGAGTCGTGCGGCGAGCCGCCCGGTGCGATCCAGCGTCAGCGGATCGTCACAGGCTCGCTCGACGCCGCTGTCCGGCCACGGCCGCGCGCGCTGCTGCACAAAAGCCAGCATGTCGTTGAAGGCCGCGCGGGCAATGCCCTGGTCGATAGCCGCATGCATAATCTGGGCAAACGGTCCGACGGTGGTCGGCCGCTCAAACGCGCTGTGAAACGGCACCACATCGTCCGGCGCGATCGCCACATCACGAAACTGCACGCTGCCGCTGCCGGTGGTGCGCTGGCCGAAACCGCTCCAGTCATCAATCACCGTCACACCCGGCTGATGGCGCGGTACAAACACCAGCTGTTCTTTGCCGTCATCGGCGATGGCCAGCGTCGGGATGCGGTCGGCAAACAGCGCCCCGGTGCAGTAAAATTTGTCGCCGTTGAGGTGCAGCCCGCTGGCGGTCTGGCTGAAGGCGGTGGTGCGCTGATGCGCCGCCGCAGAGCCGAACTCCGCCAGCGCGTTACCATAGTGAACGCCCGCCAGCACTTCGTTGTACAGCCGCTGCTGCTGGGCGTCGCTGCCGTTAACGCGCAGCACTTCCAGCGCGTAGAAGTGGTTTTGTGGCACCTGACCGATCGATGCATCGGCAGCGCTGAGAATGACAAAAATCTGCGCCAGTTCTGCGCTGGAAATCTCAATGCCGCCCCACGCACGCGGCACGGTAATGGCGCCCAGGCCGGACTGGAAATAGTGCTGAAGTTCAGCATGTGGCAGCTCACGCTGCCGATCGCGCTGCGCTGCGCCGCTGCGAAAGCGTTCAGCCAGCTCCTCGGCCACCTGCAGGGCCTGCTGCGCACTGCGGATGCGTGCTGCCGGCTGTTTAGCGAAAACCTGCGTCATCATCGCTCCTTAAATCCACGCATGACGCGCGGGCAGAACATCATTGAGGTAATAGTTGCCGATGGCGTGCGTTTTCCAGCGCACCGGATCATGCAGCGTATGGGTGCGCGCGTTGCGCCAGTGGCGGTCCAGCCCGTGTTTCAGCAATGTGCCGCGGCTGCCGCTCCACTCCAGCAGCTTTTCACTGGCTTTCAGCGCAATTTCGGTGGTCAGCACTTTGGCTTCTGCAACCGCGATGGAGGCGCGTGCGCAGTGCGCAGCGGTAAGCGCGTGCGGGTCAATGCTGTCCAGTACGCGCGCCGCCCGCACCAGCAGCGCGTTGGCGGCGCTCAGTTCGGTGCTGATACGCCCGACATCGGCAAGAATGTAAGGATCGTCTGCGTTGCGGCTCACGCCTGCGTCCACCCACGGACGCGAGCTGCTGTGAATAAACGCCAGCGCCTCATCCAGCGCGCCCTGGGCGATCCCAGCGTCAATCGCGGCCTGGATCAGCTGCGATACGGCACCGCGCAGCGTTGGCTTATCGGGGGACGGTAGCGCGATAGTCAAACCGGCATCGACCGCCACCTGCTGGAGCTTCACCGTGCCGCTGGCGGTGGTGCGCTGACCGATACCCGACCAGTCATCGATAATCTCCACCCCTGCCGCCGGCAGCGGAATGAACGCCATCACCGGCTGGCCCTCCTGCTGCGCGGTGGTCACCAGAATGTCGGCAAACAGTGCACCGGTTGAATAGAACTTTTCACCGCTGAGCCGTAACCCCTCCGGGCCTGACACCAGCTGCGCCTGCACATCACGCGTGTGCTTGCTGTTCTTTTCCGGACCGCCGTTGCCAAGCCGCTGGCCCTGTACCACCGCGCTGAGCAGGCGCTGCTGCTGTTGCGCGCTGCCTTCCCCCAGGATGAACTGAATCAGCCCGAAGTGGTTTTGCGGAATCTGGCCAAGCGACGGATCGCTGGCGGAGATCAGGCGGAACACCTCCGCCACGGTACCAAACGACAAACCGCCGCCGCCAAACTGGCGCGGCACGCTGATACTGCCCAGCCCCAGCTGGGTGAACTGATCGAGCAGTTCACGCGGATAGATACGCTGTTGGTCGCGTTCGGCTGCCCCGGCTTTCGCCTGTTCCGCCAGGTGGCGGGCGGCGGCGATTGCCGCCGCGTCAGACGTGATCACCGCCGCGCGCTGAAGTTGTTGAGCCCTGATTTGCGTCATCGCTGGATTCACTTTTTATTTTGCTGTGATTCACAGGCTCATTCTGCCAGGGCAGAGAGCCGTAACTTAATAACAGATTGAGCGCGATGATAATCAGCGAGAATAACAGCGGTAAAGAGCGCGGTTATGCTATATCCGGCAAACGGCATGCAGAAAGAGAATAAAGAATTTATCAGGGATAAGAAGGCGTTAGCGGGCGCGGAGATGCAAGGTTATTACGCTGAGTGACACGGGTGAATTATCTTAAGTATTAATTCCGCTATCGATAGTGTTAAATGACATTATTGTTTTATTGCGCCATGGGCTGGCGCAATAAAGTGGGCATTACGCCATCCTGGTATTACGCCTGCGCCAGATACATCGCCGGGGAATAGTGGCGCGTCGATTCACTCTTCTCACTGTGCGGTGTGCTGGTACTGTCGATCAGCTTCGCCAGCTGATAAGTCTTCACCGTTTCCTGCTGCGTCAGCTGCTGGGCGAAACGGGCGGTGAGATTGCCCTGCGCATCCTGCGTCACCTCAGTGGTGCTGCGCGTTTCATCGTGAATCTGGTGGTAGTGATAGTTTTGTGACTCTTTGGTTTCATTGAGCGCCAGCGGCGAACTGGCGCTTAGCGCGGTATGAAAACTGGCGTTCAGCCTAAACAGGGTTTCCTGCGTCATGCGCTGCGTATCGCCGTTCTTCTGCTGGCTGCTGCGCTGCGCCACATCCAGAGCGAAAGTATCTTCTTCTTCCGGCTTGAGCGGATTGCTGGAGCGCGCCGTCTGGTGATAGCTGGCCGAGAAATCTGCCAGGCCGCTGATAGCACCGGCCTGCGCCGCATGCGCGCCTACGGTGATCGCCTGCGGGGTGCGCATCGCCACGCCGGCCGCCGCGCTGGTGCTGTTTAAGGTCTCGAAACCCTGCTTAAACAGTGCCAGCGCCGCGCGATCGCCGTGACCGCGCGAAGCGGCCTGATCAAATTTCGTGCTCCACTGAGCCAGGGCGCTCTGCTGCTGACCGGCGTTGCTGGCCTGCGCCAGGCTGCGCATGTCCGTCGTCAGTTTGAAACTGGCGTCGGCATTATGGAAACCCAGCCAGCGTGAACCCGGGTCGGCATGCAGATTCAGCGACTGCATCACTTCGCCGCTGCGACGCAGGTCGGTTTTCAGATCAACGCTGGCCAGCTGGTTACTGTCAAAACTGAGCAGGTCACCGACATCCAGTTTACCGTTGCCGTTATCCAGCCCGCTCAGGGTTTTCTCGAGCGCGCCGGAAAGTTTGGCGATTGCCGCAGCTTCGTCATCGCTCAGCTTACCGTGAGTGGTTTTCAGTGCCACCGCTACGCCATCCTGCTGCCGCGTCATCTGCAGAGTCAGGCTCAAGCCGGACTGAGTGGTAATCTCCAGCGCCACCGCGCTCTGCGTGTCAGTTTGCGCGCCGCCGCTGGCCGGTACGCTGATGGTGACATCGTCACGCTGCTGCGTCAGTGCGCTCAGCAACGCGCTGCCAATGCCGTTCATGCTGACGCCCGAGCTGCGCAGCGCACCCATCGCCTGCGTCTGCATATCAGGCGAAAGAGGCGTGCTGGCGGTGACGCGCGCCGGCGTCATCTGGTACACCGCAGAGATGGCGTCGGTGGCTTCGCTAAAGGTGACTTTCGCTGAGGCGTCTGCCGTCAGACTATTTTGCCGGGTCGCATTGCTTGCCGTGCTGCTGGTCACGCGTGCGCTGGCGCTGCTGAGATGGAGCTGTGAGAAACTACCCGGTCCGATACCGTTAATCATCCTGACTATCCTCGCTGGTATTATACCGCTACGTTATCGGCGATCCTGACGAAATCTTTACACTTCCGCACGGCGCGTGACGGTGCAAAATGGTTGTTGAAATTAATAATCATTATCACTAATCTGTCTGGCGCTTTCGCTGTGACACGGAAGTAATTGACTCGCCAGCTAGTAAGGAAGCGCCATGATTTATCGCCTTATCATTCCGCTGTTCACCCTGCTGAGCCTGCTGCTCAGTCCGGCTGTCGGTTTCGCCCGGCCTGATATGACGCCGCTCGGACCCAACATTGCCGACAAAGGCTCTGCCTGGTATCGCTTCACTGTTAACACGTTTGATTCCGCTGACGGCCAGCGCCACTACAAGGTGTGGACGGCGGTGCCACGTAAACCGGCACCGGCCAACGGTTACGCGGTGCTGTATATGCTTGATGGCAACGCGGTGATGAACCATCTCAGCGAAGCGCTGTTGCAGAAGCTGGCAGCAGGCAACCCGCCGGTGCTGGTGGCGATAGGCTATCAGACCCCGCTGCCGTTCGATCTCGCTGCGCGCACGCTGGATTACACCCCGCCGCAGCAGGTGCAGGATCGTCGCGGCCGGCCAGCCGGCGGCAGTGCCGCATTCCGCCAGCTGCTGGAACAGACTATCGCGCAGCGTGCCGAACAGCATCTGCCGATCAATGCGCAGCAGCGTGCGCTGTGGGGCCACTCTTACGGCGGGCTGTTTGTGCTGGACAGCTATTTAACCTCCGGATTTTTCCAGCGCTATTTTGCCGCCAGTCCTTCCCTGCGCGGCGACGCAACGCTGTTGCAGCAGATGGCAGCGGTGACGCCCGCATCGTTTAAGCAGAAGCAGCTGGTGCTGATGGAAGGCAACGGCGAATCACGTCCCGGCGTCAGCGATGTGCTGAGCCGGATTCGCACCACCCTCGACGGCATGCAGGAGAACGGCCTGGCGGCTCGCTTCCAGCTGTTTCCCGGGCTCAGTCACGGCCAGATGTTTCCGGCTTCGCTGGAAAGCGCGCTGTCGGCCATGGCGGAAGACGGTGCGCTGTCACGCGCACCGGATGAGTGAAAGGCAGTTAGTTAAAGAATTTGATGTCGGTTGGCGTTGCCAGCTTCGCCGCCACACCGCGCGCGCTCAGCTTGCCGCTGTGCGCATCAAAATCAAACAGCGTAATGGTGTTGGTAAACACGTTGGTGACATAGAGATGTTTACCGCTGTTATCAAACGCCAGCGCGCGCGGCTCAATACCGTCGGCGGCATAGCGCTGTGGATCTGTCAGGCTGCCATCGGCGGCAATCTTAAACACCAGCAGATGATTGTCAGATCCGCGGTTAGCGGCAATCAGGAATTTACCCTGCGGGCTGAGAATGATGCCGCCACCGCTTTTATAGGCGGCGCTGCTGTTTTGCGTATTCAGCGCCACCTGTGCCTGCCGTTCCAGCCGGTCGTCAGTGACGCGGAACACCACAATTTCGCCCGCCATTTCAGTAATCACGTAAGCGTGTTTACCGTCGGCGGAGAACACCATGTGGCGCGGTCCCGCACCTGGCGCAAAGCTCACATCACGGCTGGTATCCGCCTGCAGCGGCTCCCGCCGATCCGCGTGATAGCGATAGGCATGCAGTTTGTCGTCACCGAGATCGGCCGCATACAGATAGCGGCCATCATGGGTAAAGGTGGTGGAGTGCGCATGGCCGCCATCCTGCCGATCTTTTACCACGCCGCTGCCTTCGCTGAACGCGAAATGCTGGACCTGTTCGCCCAGCTTGCCGTCCGACGCAATCGGGAACACCGTTACCCCTGCTCCGCCTTTCGCCACCGAATAGTTGGCGACAAACAGGAATTTGCCGTCCGGGCTAAGAGTGGCGTGCGTCGGCTGCTCGCCGTGGCTGTCGACCTGATTCAGCACCCGCACTGCGCCCTGTTTATCGATCGCCAGCGCGGTAACGACACCGGCATTCTCTTCATTGGTGGTATAAGCAAACCGCCCGTCGCGTGATTTAACGATCCACGACGGGCTTTTCATCCTGATCACCTCCAGCGGCTTGAGCGTCCCGTCGCTGTTGACCTGCATGCGATACAAACCTTCACTGGATCGATCCGGCTTTTGTACCGCAGGGGCATCCGGAATACTGGTCCAGGTGCCGACTAATGCTGTTTGATAATGTTCCGTGTTCTGCGCCATAGCACTCCCCGCCAGCGTCAATAGAGCCAGTGATATTGCCACGGTTAAGTTTGTTGCTAAACCGCCAGTTGCCGGTTTTGGGTATCCACTCATTGTCTTTCCACCATAATCGGAATTTTCACGGGCCTGCGCCCAAACCAGGTTGATTTTTTTGTATTGAAACGGACGTTGTTAACGTCTCGTTAACGACTATAGTGGCATTCCCTGCGCGCAAAGCTGTGCAGGCCGATCGGCTTCACAAATCGGTTTATTTAATTGTGCCTTTGCTAACAGGTCATAGCGTTTCGTTATGGATGGCAGGAAGCAGTGTAAAAAGCCCCGGCACGCATGCTTTAATCTTTCCTTTACCGAACTCAGGGATGGTCACGACGTTATGCTGCCGTTTTCTAATGGTTTTTTATTGAGTTTATCGCTGTGTCTGGATATCGGACTCGCCAACATCGCCATGCTGACGCTGGCGATGCAGCGCGGTTATCTGCACGGTTTCTGGCTGGGCATGGGCACCTGCGTGGGTGATTTAATTTACGCCTTACTGGCGATGGCTGGCATGGCGGTGGTACTGCAGTTTACGCCGGTGCGCTGGTTGCTATGGATTGGCGGCGGCATCTTGCTGCTGTGGTTTGCCGCTAAAATGCTTTACGCCGCGCTGGCCAAAAAAATCGACATTCCCACGGCTGAAACCCAGCCTTATCGTTCACTGCTGCGCGAATTTCGGCGCGGCATCGTGCTGGCGATGTCGTCACCGACGGCGATTCTGTGGTTCGCCAGCGTGGGCGGCGCGCTGATAGCCCGCATCGGCCACAGCGATGCCGGTGCAACTTCGTGGTTTCTCAGCGGGTTTTTCCTCGCCGGGGTGGTGTGGACCTGTGTGATCTGCCTGATCGGCAGCATGGGCGGAAAGCTGTTAGGCGAGCGCCTGCTGAAGTATTCGTATCTCGCCTCAGCGCTGATTTTCTGTTATTTCGCGGTGTATGTGATTTGGTCGGGATACCGCGAGTTCGTGGCGGTTTGAGTCACAGCGTAATCGTTTAAAATCATGCGATTATCCAGTTAAGACAGCGCAAAGCGTTGTAAGGTCGCCATGGATGGCGACCCGGAAAACGTCGCGCGGCCGTGAAATGCACCACTTAAACGCCGGCAATCCGCCTCAGCTCTGCCTGCGCACCCGGCGCCACCGCCAGCACCTGCGCGCCTTTCAATAGCCGGTCGCCCTCAGTATTAAACGGGTGATACCAGCCGCCGGCCTCTTTCACCAGACAGTAACCGGCCAGGCAATCCCACGCGTGCATGTAGGGTTCGAAATAGCCCACCACGCGTCCGGCTGCCACCCACGCCAGCATCAGCGCACCAGATCCGATACGGATAAAGTTGCCCCCCGCTGCCAGCAGCGACGCCAGCAGGCGGCCCACCTCTTCCGGGCTGACATAGCTATTAGCGCCAAAGCCGGTAACGTGATTTTGCAGCGTACGTGACGGATCTACCTGTAAACGGCGGCCATTCAGCGTTGCGCCCTGGCCGAGCGCGGCGACGTAGCACTCCTGATAGGTCGGCGCAAAGATCACGCCAATCACCGGTACGCCGTCATGCAGCACCGCAACGGAAACACACCAGTTTGGCATACCGTTGAGGAACGGGCTGGTGCCGTCAATCGGATCGACCACCCAGGTATAGCCTGACGTGCCCGGCTGCAGGCCGTACTCCTCACCAAGAAAACCGTCGTCCGGGAAGCTGGCGCGAATCTGCTGGTCGATCATCTGTTCCACCTCGCGGTCAGCGCGTGATACCACATCCTGCAGGTCGTGCTTGGTTTCGACCACCAGCGTGTCACGCTGATTGAAGTAGGCCAGCGCCTTCTCCCCGCCCGCCCGCGCGACGCGTTCGGCCAGCAGCAGACGCGATTGCAGCGCGTCATTTTTCGTATCACTCATGCGTTATCCTTAAATTAACCGGCAATCAGGGCCAGACCCTGAGGTTTAAAATCAATCGCCACCCGGGCGGCCAGCGGCAGCTGCTGCTCCATCTGCGCATCGACGATAAACAGCGAGCCCAGTTCCGTGTTGACCTCGTATTCGATGTGATCGCCCAGCCAGGTGGCATGCGTCACCTCGCCGCGCAGCGCGCCTTCAGCACCGCTGTGCAGGGTAATGAACTGCGGTCTGACCGACAGCTGCGCGGAGCCGGTCGCGACGCCGTTACCGCGCACGCGATAGCGCTGCCTGCCGAGTCGCACCAGCGCTTCGCTGCCTTCTACCTGTTCGACTTCGCACGGCAGAATATTTGCTTCGCCCATAAAGTCAGCGATGAACACCGAATTGGGCGCGTGATACTGGCTTTCCGGCGCGCCCTGCTGAGCAATATCGCCCTCTTTCATGACAATAATTTTATCCGACACCGCCAGCGCCTCTTCCTGGTCGTGCGTGACATACACCGCCGTGAAGCCCAGCCGCTGCTGCAAATCACGAATATCCGTGCGCACCCGGCGGCGCAGGCGCTCGTCGAGATTGGAGAGCGGCTCATCCAGCAGCAGTACCTGCGGCTCCAGCACCAGCGCGCGCGCCACCGCAATGCGCTGCTGCTGCCCACCGGAAAGTTCGGACGGCAGCCGCTGCCCCTGACTCTCCAGCCCGACCAGTTTCAGCCCTTCGCGCGCACGATCCTGCGCTTCCTTTTTGCTCATGCCGGACGATTGCAGGCCGTACATAATGTTGTCGAGCGCACTCATGTGCGGAAACAGCGCGTAGGATTGAAACACCATCGCCACGTCGCGCTCGTTGGCAGGCAGATGCGTCACGTCTTTACCACCAATCAAAATGCGCCCCGAAGTCGGATGCTCCAGGCCGGCCAGCAGGCGCAGCGTGGTGGTTTTGCCGCAGCCGGAAGGCCCCAGTAGCGTCACCAGCGTACCCGGCTCCACCGTCAGCGATAAATCCGGCAGCGCGGTAAAACCGGCAAAGCGTTTTTCGACGTGTTCAAACACCACGGAACCAGCAGTAATCGCGGTCATACGGCACTCTCCTGAGTTAACGAAGGGGAAGCAGGTGGCGCGGCGACGTCCACCGGGCGCGCCACGCGGCGCAGGCGACGTTCGCCCACCAGCCACTGGAACACGCCAATGATCAGCAGCATCACCACAATCAGTACTGTCGAATAAGCAATGGCGACGCCGTATTCGCCATTCTCCACCAGCCCGACGATGTAGGACGTCGCCATGTTGTACTGGGCGCTGACAAGGAAGATCACCGCGCTGATCGAGGTAATGGCGCGGACAAAGGCATACACCAGCGCCGCGCTGATCGCCGGTTTCAGCAGTGGCAGCACCACTTTGCGCAGCGTGCGGAAACTGCTGGCGCCCAGCGTCAGTGACGCTTCATCAAGGCTTTTATCCAGCTGGCTCATCGCCGCGATACCGCCGCGCACGCCGACTGGCATATTGCGGAACACAAAGCAGGCAATCAGGATCATTGCCGTGCCGGTAATCTCCAGGGGCGGCAGGTTATAGGCCATCACATAACTGACGCCGATCACCGTGCCGGGAATGGCAAAGCTCAGCATCAGCAGGAACTCAAACGTCTGGCGACCGGCAAATTTCTGCCGCACGATTAGCCAGGCGGTCAGCAGGCCCACCACGGCGGTGAGCGGTGCGGCAATCAGGGCAATTTCCAGCGTGGTCCAGAACGAGTTCCACGCCACGCCGCTCCACAGCAGATGACCGTCACTGACGCTGACGCGGAAAGCGCGCACATAGTGCTCAATGGTCAGCGCATCGTTCAGGCCCCACGACTGCACAAAGCCGCCGACCACAATCATGCCGTAGATCACCAGGGTAAACAGACCCCACGGAATCACCATGCCGTACACGCCGTAGCGCAGCAGACGCGGCAGCTGACCATGTTTGCCGCCGTCGCCCTTGCCGGTCACCGTGGCGAAGTTTTTGCCACCCAGCCACAGCCGCTGCAGCACAAAGGCGGCCAGCGTGAAGCACAGCAGGATCATCGCCAGCACCGCGGCGCGACTCGGATCGTTTTGCGCGCCTACCACCGAGAAGAAAATTTCGGTAGAGAGCACGCCGTGACTGCCGCCCAGCACCATCGGATTACCAAAATCGGCCATGCTTTCGATGAAGCTGACCAAAAAGGCATTAGCCAGACCCGGCGCCATCAGCGGCAGCGAAACGCGGCTGAAGGTGCGCCAGCGGTTAGCGCGCAGCGTTTGCGACGCCTCTTCCAGCGACGGACTGACGCCTTCCACTACGCCAATCAGCACCAGAAAGGCAATCGGCGTGAACGACAGCACCTGAGCAATCCAGATACCGGTCAGGCCATACAGCCAGCGGCCGGGCTCGATGCCAAACAGCGCCGCCAGATGCTCCGTCACCACGCCCGAGCGGCCGAACAGCAAAATCAGCGCCAGACCAATCACGAACGGTGGCGTGATGATCGGCAGAATGGTCAGCATGCGCAGCGCTTTCTTGCAGGGCAGCGGCGTGCGCGTTGCCGCCAGGGCAAAGGCCAGACCCAGCAGCGTCGAACCGCTGGCAGTCATCAGCGCCAGCCACAGCGTGCGCCACGCGGTGCCGCAGGTGCCGCCTTTCAGACAGGCAAGGCTCCAGATCGACGGGTCCTGTAAATTGCTGATCAAACCGTCCGGTTTGAAACTGCCGTCAACGTCCTGCACCGATACTACAAACATGCTGAGCACCGGATAGAGTACGAAGATGCTGACCAGCGCAGTCAGCAGCACCAGCGACGCCACCACAAAAGCATCACCTTTCAGCACGCCGCGTTCGGCCAGCGCAAACGAGAACAGCAGCAAAAATACGGTCAGCAGCAGGAGCGCGCCAGCGCCCATCGCTGGCTGTCCCTGCGGCAGCGCGCCGAAGCGGTTTTCCAGCCACAGCCAGCTCCAGCCGCTGTAGCCAATCGCGTGCCCTTCCACAATCAGGAAGATCACGCCCAGCGCGCTGAACAGCAGCAGCAACCGGCTGCGTGCGCTGCCGGGCAGTAAACCGCAGGCGGCGCACAGCGTCAGCAGCGCCACGGCGAGCGTCAGCCATGGATGGCTGCCGATCTGCCACAGTGCCGGCGCGCTGGCTTCATCACGCCACATGTTAAGCAGCCAGCCGCTATCGAAAAAGCCTGCTTCCAGGCTGTACCACGGCAGCAGCAACAGCGCGACGGCGCCCAGCAGCAGCGCGCCTGTCAGACGGCGATTATTTGCGTTCATGTGTTACCTCAATGCGGGATCATCGCGCCATCCTTAGCGCTGTCGGAACCGGCAAGCCGCCGTCAGCGGCAGCGTCCGGCGATGCGGCATTACTGCGCGCTGGCGCCGATCTCTTTATCCCAGCGGCTCAGCAGCGCTTTACGTTTGGCGGAATCGCCGTAGGTTTTGAAGTCATAATCGATCAGTTTGATGTTCTCGAAGCGCGGCGCGTATTCGGAGATCTCTGCACTGCGGTTTGACGGCAGCTGGAAGGATTTGGCCTCTTTCATGTGCGACTGCGCTTCGGCGCTAAGCGCCCAGTCGTACCACACTTTGGCATTGGCCAGATTGCGTGCCCCTTTGACGATCGACATGGAGCCAATCTCGTAGCCAGTGCCTTCACAGGGCGCGACGGTTTTGATCGGGAAGCCGTCGACTTCCATCGCCACCGCGTCGTGCATAAACACGATGCCCACGGTGGTTTCGCCGCGCGCCGCTGCCTTCACCGGCGCCGAGCCGGATTTGGTGTACTGGGAAATGTTGGCGTTGAGCTTTTTCAGGTAATCAAACGCTTTGTCCTCGCCCATGATCTGCACCAGCGTCGCCAGGGTGTTATAGGCGGTGCCGGACGAGTTCGGATTGGCAATCTGAATTTCGCCTTTGAAGGCCGGATCGAGCAAATCAGCCCAGCAGGCTGGCGCTTTGAGCTTTTTATCCGCCAGCAGTTTGGTGTTGTAGCCCCAGCCGAGCGCACCGGCATAAATCCCCACCGTACGGTAACCTGAGTTTTCCGCCTGCTTCTGCGCCCAGTCCTGCTGCTGGTCAAGCAGTGGCGATTTATACGGCTGCGTCAGCCCCTCTTCCGCCGCCTGCATATGCGGATCGCCGGTGCCGGCCCACCAGATGTCGGTGCGCGGGTTACGCGCTTCGCTGCGCAGGCGGGCATAGGCTTCACCCGCCGACAGGCGCACCATGCTGACTTTAATATCCGGATGTGCCTGGCTGAAAATGCGCGTCATGTGTTCGCACACCACCACGTCCGCCGAGCAGACCATATTGAGATTACCAGCGGCCGTCGCAGCAAACGGCAGCGCGGTGCAACTGAGGGACAGCGCGATGGCCAGTGAGGTGTAGCGCATGATGTTCTCCTTGGTTGGCAGGGTTCCGTGCTTAACAGAGGTTTTTATTTGCACGTGTGTGCAAATTAGTAATGAACAGAAAATAGCCTGTCAAATAGCGCAATCTGCAATTGACAGGCTGTGTCACAAAAATGCAACAAATGTGATCGCAGACAAATTGCACAGCTTTGCAATTTACGGCAGACTGCTTTTCAGCCGTAATTGTGAGGAGGTGAAGATGCAGAATGACAAAGCCGGGGTGAGCGCACAGGATGTGGCCGATCGCGCGGGCGTGTCACGTTCGGCGGTGTCACGCGCCTTTACGCCCGGTGCCAGCGTTTCTGCAGCCACGCGTGCCCGGGTGATGAAAGCGGCGCAGGAGCTGGGCTATCACGTTAACCACCTGGCGCGCGGGCTGGTGCGCAACCGCAGCGGCATCGTCTGCCTGATCGTCTCTGAAATCGCCACGCCTTACCGCGCCACGCTGGTGCGCTGGCTGACACAGTTTTTACAGGAAGCAGGCAAAGTGGCGATGCTGATTAATACCGATCGTTCCGACAACAGCGTCTCCGCCGCGCTGCTGCAGGCGATCAATTTTCGCGCCGACGCCTCCATCATCCTTTCCGGCATGCCGGATCGCACCATCACCCGCCAGTGCTATCAGCACGGTCAGCGCATCATCCTGATCAACCGCGACGAAGCGCTGCCGGGCTCGCTCAGCATCAACCTCGACGCGCAGGCGGCGGCCGAAACGGCGGTGATGGCGTTTCAGCGCGCCGGCTGTCGCCAGCTGGCGTTCGCCAATTCGCTGGCTGGTACGCCGAGCCTGATCAAACGTGAAGCGGCGTTTATCGCCGTGGCGGAGCGCGCCGGACTGACGGTCAGCGTGGAGCGATTCGGCACCACCTCGTATGAGAGCGGTCAGATTCTGGCGCATCGCCTGCTGACGCGTCATCAGCGCCCGGACGCGGTGTTCTGCGTCACCGACCTGATGGCCTGCGGTTTCATGGATGAAGCGCGCCACCGTTTCCAGCTGCGCGTACCGGAGGATTTGTGCCTGATCGGCTACGACAACATCGCGCAGGCTGGCTGGTCCTCTTACAATCTCACCACCTTCGCCCAGCCGGTGGAGCGCTTTGCCCGCGACGCCATCGCGTGGCTGACGCAGACGGAACAGGCGGAAAGTGGTTTTACGCCGCAGAGTGAGCAGCAGCACGACACGCTACTGTATCAGGCTGATGTGGTATGGCGCGGATCGGTGCGCGGCGGCTGATCTAAGCGTGGCACACCTGCCGCACCGTGTCACGCAACCAGCGGTGCGCGGCATCCTGCTCCAGTCGCGGATGCCATAACTGTGACACCGTCACCTCTGGCGTGGCAAACGGTAATTCAAACATCGCAAACGCCGGATTATCTTTGATTAGCGGATGATGCAGGCACAGCGTATGCGGCACCAGCGCCAGCCAGTCGCTGTGCAGCGTGAGCGCGACGGCAGTGGAAAAAGCGGGTACCACGGCCGCCACCTGGCGGGTAAAACCGGCGGCGAGCAGCGCCTCATGCACCGGCCCGCCCAGCTCACCGCGCCTTGACGCCACGATGTGACCATATGCGGCCAGCTGTGCAAACGTCACGTCCGCGAGTAACGGATGCCCGGCGCGCACCACGCCGACGAAGCGATCGCGAAACAGCGCCTGCAGCCGAATCTCCGGTCCCATATTGCCCAGTACGCCAATCTCCAGATCGACGTCGCCGCTGCGCAGCGGTCGATCATTTTTTTCTGCTTTCGGCATGAAGCGCAGCTGCACGCAGGGCGCCTGTGCGCGGACTGCGGCGATCAGCGCGCTGCCAAACGCTTCGACAAATCCTTCGTTGGTACGCAGCGTGAAGTGGCGCTGCAGCTCAGCGGCAGCAAAGCGTTGCGCGGGTGGACTCAGCAGCGCCTGCGTGTCCTGCAAAGTGGCATGCACCTGGCTGCGCAGCGCTTCGGCGTGTGGCGTCAGCACCATCACGCGCCCGGCGCGCACCAGTAGCGCATCGCCGGTGGCAGCACGCAGTCGCCCCAGCGTGCGGCTCATCGCTGACTCGCTCAGCCCCAGACGACGCGCAGCGCCCACTACGCTGCCTTCACTGAGCAGCGCGTCCAGCGCAGGGAGTAAATTCAAATCGACGCTATTCATCGCATTATCCTTATTGATTGAGCGCCATCTGGCAAGGCGTTTGCTGCAGGTTATCTATGCAGATGCTGCGCGTTCCGCCTGTTGTCATGCAAGGGTAGACTTTTCACTCACCCCAAACCCAGGAGAGGGTCATGAACAAGGCTTCCCGTGCTTTATTGATTGGTGCTTCACGCGGCATCGGTTTCGCGCTGGCGGAGAATATGCTGCAGCGCGGCTATCAGGTAGTGGCGACCGGCCGCCCGCACTCCCTTCACGCGCTGCAACAGCTGGCGCAGCGCTACCCGCAGCAGCTGACAGTGGAGAGCGTGGACATCACCGTGCCAGCAGAGGTCAACGCCCTGCATCTGCGGCTAAGCGGCCAGCAGTTCGATCTGCTGCTGGTCAACGCGGGCGTGAAAAATGACGATCGCGAAACTCTTGCCGATGTGTCGACGGAAGAGTTTATTCGCGTAATGGTCACCAACGCGCTGAGCCCGCTGCGCGTGCTGGAAACCTTCAGAAACAACGTCAGCACGCGCGGCACGCTGGCGGTGATGTCCTCCGGCCAGGGCAGTCTCACCAACAACACCCATGGCAACTACGAGGTGTATCGCGGCAGTAAAGCGGCGCTGAATATGTTCATGCGCAGCTTCGCCGCGCGTCACGACGATGCACGCACGCTACTGCTGCTGGCCCCCGGCTGGGTGCGCACCGACATGGGCGGCGCCGGGGCGCGACTGAGCATTGAGGAGAGCATCCCGAATCTGCTCAACACAATGGAAAGCCAGACCGGACGCGGCGGCCTGCACTATCTCGATTACCTCGGCCGCGTAGTGCCGTGGTAAGCATTTCACGCCAGCTTGCGTTCGATCAGCTGACGCAGCGTGGCGCGCAGCCAGCGGTGCGCCGGGTCTTCGGCCCGGGCGTTACACCACAGCAGCGAAAGCGCATAATCCGGCATGCCGATCGGCACCGCCGCCGTACTCAGCGCATAGCGCTGTTGCCATGCCTGCACCAGTCCCTGCGGAACGGTCGCGAACAGCGGCAGACGCTGCAACATTAGCGGTAACACCGAGAAGTGCGGCGTGACATAACGCACGCGGCGCGTCAGCCCCTCGCGGGCTAACGCGGCGTCCAGCGCACTTTCACTCACGCCGCGATAGGAGACCAGCGCATGCTGATACTGCACGAACTGCGCCAGCGTCAGCGGTGGCGCAAGGTCAATTTGTCCGCGATGCCATACCGTGCGGAAGCCGGCGCGCGCAATGTGCTCCCGCGTAAGATCGCGGCTGGTTTCCTCTCCGACGGTCACCACCACGTCAGCCTGCTGCTGCTCCATCAGCGGAATGGCCTGCCACGGATCGGCAGCCACCACCCGGATATCAATATTCGGAGCCGAGTCGGCCAGCTGCAGCAGTAAATCGGGCATCAGCCAGTGCTCGAGCCAGTCGCTCATGCCGAGCGTAAAACTGCGGCTATCGTGCGCGGCATCAAAGCGATCGGCAGTGAAAATAACGCGATGGACGCTCTGCAGCAGCGGTGCGATCTGCCGCACCAGCTGCTCTGCGCGCGGCGTGGGCATCATGCCTTGCGAGGAACGCACGAACAGCGCATCGTCAAACATTGCCCGCAATCTTTTTAATGCCGCGCTGACCGCTGGCTGCCCCAGATAAAGCCGGTTTGCCGCCTGGGTTACGCTGCGCACGTCATACATGACCAACAGCACAATCAATAAGTTAAGATCGATTTTGTTGAAATCATTTTCATTGATGCTTTTCATGATTCTAATCGATTTAAATAATGAAATAGCCCTCAGTATAGTGACCTGCAGTAACAGGCACCACGTTTTAAGGAGGCAATATGACCCTGCACATAGGTGAATGCAGCATTGATAAAGTGATCGAGCAGACCAGCTCACTCCCCTTCGCTACGCTGTTTCCGGCACACCGCGAGACGATGAGCGACACGCTGGCACAGCAGCCGGCAGAGATATCCATCCATAGCTGGGTGGTGCGTACCGCTTGCGACACCATCGTGATTGATACCGCAACGGGCAATGGCCGTAACCGCGATAACAAGCCGCTGTTTCACCAGCTGCAAACCGCGTGGCCGCAACGTCTGGCCGAAGCGGGCGTCGACCCTGATGAAGTGACGCTGGTGCTGATGACGCATATCCACACCGATCACGTCGGCTGGAATACCTGCTGGCGCGCTGGCCGCTGGCAGCCGATGTTTCATCATGCGCGTTACATCTGTTCAGCGCGTGAACTGGCACAGTGCCGCAGCATGCCGTCGATGCAGGCGCTGTATCACGATAGCCTTGCGCCGCTGCTGGCGAGCGGCCAGCTGGAAACCATTGATGTGCAGCACTCCCCGCTGTTTGCCGGTGTGCTGCGCTATATGCCGACGCCGGGCCACAGCGTCGATCACGCTTCAATTGTGCTGCAAAGCGCCGGTGCCCACGCAGTATTTAGCGGTGATGTGATGCATCATCCAGTTCAGTTTGCACATCCGCAATGGAACTCAGTTTTTTGTGAGGATTTACCACACGCCGTAACGTCACGTCAGTTACTGATAGACTGGTGCATCCGCCATCAGGCACTCTGGTGCAGCTCACACTTTGCCGGCAGTTCGTGCGGCCGGGTTTCGCCAGAGCGGCAATGGATTCCTGTGGAGGCCTGAACCATGCAATACGCTGATTACCTCACCGCGTCGCTGGGGGATATGCAACAGGCGCTGGCCCAGCGCCGGGTGAGCGCACGCCAGCTCACCACATTTGCGCTGCAGCGCATTGCTGACGTGGATCAGCCGCGCTACAACGCCATCAGCTGGCTGTTTGCCGATGACGCGCTGGCTGCGGCCGCTGCCAGCGATGCCGCACGGCAGCAGAATGCGCCAGTTGGCCCACTGGCCGGTATTCCGCTGCTGATTAAAGACAACATTGAAGTCAAAGGCTGGCCGACCAGTGCCGGTTCGGCGCTGCTGCGCGATGTAATTGCCAGCGAGGATGCACCGCTGGTTACCGCTCTGCGTCAGGCTGGCGCAATCCTCATCGGCAAAACCACCATGCATGAACTGGCGGCAGGCATCACCGGCGCGTCGTCGCTGAGCGGCTTCACCCATAATGCCTGGCAGCAAGGCCGTTCTCCGGGAGGTTCAAGCAGCGGTTCAGCCGTGGCGGTGGCCGCAGGCTTCGTACCGCTGGCGATAGGCAGTGATACCGCCGGTTCGGTACGCATTCCGGCCGCATTCAATGGCCTGTTCGGCTTACGTATGACGCGCGGTGCACTGAGCAGCGCTGGCATCGTGCCGCTGTCGCCTACCCAGGATATCCCCGGACCGCTGGTGCGCTACGCGGCTGATTTGCGGCTGATCAGTGAAATACTCACGGGCCAGCGTTTTTTCCATCCCGACCGGCCGTTGCGCATCGGCATCTGGCAGGAAGGATTTGCCGCAGAGGAAACGGAGATTAACCAGGCGGTGCAGGATGCTGTGGCACCGTTTCAGCCGCGCATGCTGAGCTGGCCTGAGCTGGAGACGCTGGCGACGGAAGCCAATATTATTGCCTATGAATTTGCTGACGCGCTGGCCGCCTGGCTGGCGGATAAACCGCAGGCACCGCTGCGCACGCTGGCGGCGATTGCCGCGTCAGGACGCTATCATCCCCAGTTGGAGGCCACCTTCAAAACCCGCGCGCAGCATCCCGGCATGCAGAGTGACGGCTATCGCGAGGTGCAGCTGCGCCAGCAGAGGCTGTATCAGCAGCTGGCGCAGTTTTTTCAGCAGCAGCAGATCGACCTGCTCGCTTATCCGGTAGTCCGCCATCCGCCAGTGAAGCATGGCGAGTTGCAGCCTGGCAGCAACGCGCTGATCTCAGCCGTCACCGGCGCACCGGCAATCAGCATTCCGGTCGGCCTAAGTACGGAGGGGTTACCCATCGGCCTGGAGCTTCTGGCGCTGCGCGACCGGGAAGACGTGCTGTTAATGGCGGCAGAACAGATTGAACAGGCGACCCCGCCGTTCAACCGTGCAGCGCCAGCCCTTTGATGGCTTTATCCACCGCCTTTTTCGGGCCGCGCAGCGCGATGCCCACCAGGTTGAGATTATCGGCGTCTTCGGCCAGAAACACCGCGCGGTTGGCGGCATCGTGGCCGGTGGAAAACATCGCTTCGACGTAAGGAATCAGCGTTAACTCGCGCTCCACGCCCTGGCGATGCGCCCGTTGCAGGCCGGCTAAATCGGCGGCAAACACCAGCATCGGCTGGCCGGCCATGTTGCCGTACTGACGACCGAGCGCGTCGACGTAGGGTTCACCCATCATCTCCGGCGCGGCTGCCGCAATGCCGGTCGCCAGAAAAGCCACCACATTCAGGCGCTGCCAGGTGGCTAAATCATCACGTACGATCAGGGCAATTTTGGTATCAAACATCTGTCAGAACTCTCCGCTGTGGATTAAAAATCCCATCATCGGATAGCCGGCAGAGAACGGTATAGAACGTTTGTGCACTGGCGCTGATACGCAGCGGGCGTCAGGCGATAAGCACGCTGGAACCAGCGGCCAAGATGGCTTTGGTCGGCAAAGCCCACCTGCGCTGCGACCTGCACTGGCTCAACGCCCTGTGCCAGCAGCGCGCGGGCGCTACGCAGCCGCAGCCGAACCAGATAAGCGTGCGGCGACTGGCCAAACGCCTGCTTGAACTGGCGCGTCAGGCGGAAACGATCGATGCCGGACAAGCGCGACAGATCGTCCAGCCCGATGTCCTGCGCCATAAAATCGTGCAGATAGTCACGCAGCAGATGCATCTGCCGCTGGGCGTCACTGAGCTGCACGCCGGGTTTATTTTCCAGATGCCGGGACAGCAGTGTGAGCAGATGATCCAGGCTCTGATCGCGCGCCAGTCGCCCTTCCCGCTGATGCACTGCAAACCATGCCTGCTGAATCGCACTGGCCAGCTGCGCATCATCGGTGAGCGTGGAGCGAAACGCCCCCTGAATATTCGCCACATCGCCCAGCCCGCGGCGCTGCATCATCTCCGCCACCCAGGGTTGCGGCAGATAAAGCATCACATAGGTAAAACCGGCGGCATCAGGCGCGTGACCATCGTGTACCGCGCCCGGCTCAATCAGAATAGCGCGGCCCGGCGTGCTGGTGTGCAGCGCGCGGTGACAGTTAAAGCGCTGCAGCCCCTGCTGCGTCACGCCGACCAGCAATTCGTCGTGGTCGTGCGGATCGTAAGCGTGGCCGCAGAAGTGCGCGTTAACACTTTCGATGCCCGTCTCCTCATCGCGACGGAAATCTACCCAATCGTTAGTAGCTGACATAGCGAATTCGTGACCTCTGACGGCGTATCAGGCATAGCCTAGCAGCCGGAACCACAGATAATCCAGCGGTAACAGCAGCAGCGCGCTCAGCACAAACACCAGCAGGCACAGCTGCAGACCGGCTCTGGCAGGCACATTCCCCAGCCCCATTGCCACCACGATGGGCGACGCCTGATATGGCAGCAGCGGTGTGGCGTAGGCAAAAACCTGCAACATCACCACGCTCAGTAGCGGAAAGCCCGAAGCGGCAGCCAGCTCCTGCGCCATCGGCGTGACCATCGCCGGCACGCCGTTGGCGGTGAGCACAAAATTCAGCAGCGTCACCAGCGCATTGAGCACGGCAAAATTACTGAATGACGGCGAGTCATGCAGCGGCAGCAGGTGAAGCAGTGCATTGGCGATGAGCCGCCCCAGCCCAGAGTCCACCACCACCGTGGCGACGCCGAGAATGCCGGCGATATAGATGCAGGTGCGGAAATTGACGCCGCTGGCAAAATCGTCGCCCGAAAGAAAGCCCACGCGCGGTAACAAACACAGACACGCCGCGGCCAGCCCGACCCACGCAGCGGATAAGCCGTGCAGGCTGTCGGTCATCCACAACAGTAACGTGACGGCCAGTAGGGCAATCAGCCGCCATTCGCGCCCGCTGAGCGCCGGCAACGCTACCCGCGTCGCCACCGGCTGCGGCTGAGCGCGGAACAGCAGCGTAATGCAGGCAACCAGCAGAATCCCTTTGCCCAGCCCCACCACCGGCATGTGCAGCAGCCACCACGGCAGCCATTGCAAATGCAGCTGATACGCATTTTCCGCCGCGCCGCTCAGCACCAGGTTTGGCACGTTGGCGGGCAGAATACTGGCAGAGAGTTGAAAGGTGCCGAAGCCCACCGCCAGCGCCATCCCAATGCTGCCGCGACTGCCCGGCCGGATACCGGCCCGCTCGCCCAGCGCCAGCACCACCGGCATCAGCAGCGCGATGCGTCCCATGTTCGACGGCATCACCAGCGCCAGCAGATAACTCAGCAGCACCGTGCCCGCCACCATCCGCGGCCAGCTCTGGCTGAACGGCACCACCAGCCAGTTGGCCCAGCGTTGGGCAAGGCCCACTTTGCGGATCGCCGCGCCCAGCACAAAACCGCTCAGCACCAGCCAGAACGCTGAGGAGGCAAAACCGCTGAATACGCTGCTGGCTGGCGCTATCGACAGCAGCATCGCCGCCGCAAAAAACAGCAGCGCGGTAAGGTATTCCGGCAACCGCGCCAGCGCCCACAGCAAAATTGTGATGCTGACCACCAGCGTGGTCAGCCAGAATGAGGTATCAATCATCGTGCCTGAACTCCCTTTCTTCGCAACTGCGCACAAAGCGCGTCAGCATAGGGCAATCCCTGTCGCAGAACGCTGCGGCAGTTAACAGTTTGTTAACTCGCCAGCTGCGTCAGCCACTGAATCAGCGCCTCGCTGCCGGGCTGACTGCGGGAACGCTGTGGCCAGGCGAGGAAATAGGGTTTGCTCAGCGGCAGGCTGAGCGGATCCACCACCTGTAGCGCGCCGCGCGCCAGTTCGCCGGCAATCAGGCGACGCTGCCCCAGCAGCACACCGGCCCCGGCTACCGCCGCGTCTATGGCCAGGGAAGTGAGATTAAAACTGAATGCCGGCTTGACCGCCGGCTCCATGCTGCCTTTGGCCTGAAACCAGCTGCGCCAGTCGGGCAGAAAGCGCCCTTCATTGCCCCAGTCCAGATGGATCAACGGCGCCTGGCTGAGCAACGATTCGCCCGGGTAACGCTGTATCAGCGCCGGACTGGCGACCGGCAGCACCTCGTCACAGAACAGCCGTTGCTTGTCGAGTTGCGGGTAGCGATCCTCACCAAAGCAGATGACAAAATCTGCCGGTGTGGCGCTGAAATCCACCGGCGCATGAGTGCCGTGCAGGCTGAGATCGCAGCCCGGGCAGTGAGCCCGCCAGGCGGTAATATTCGGCAGCAGCCATTTCGATGCCAGCGCCGGCAGTGAATAGAGCGTCAGCTTTGGCATGCTGGCCGCATGGCGCAAATTTTGCTGCCCCAGATGCAGAATGTCGAACGCTTCACTGACGTAGCGCAGATACTCTTTGCCGGTTTCCGTCAACATCACGCCGCTCTGGGTACGCACAAACAGTGCGCTGCCCAGCTGCGCTTCCAGTTGACGAATTTGCTGGCTGACGGCAGCCGGAGTCAGCGCCAGCTGTGCGGCGGCTTTCGCCAGGCTACCAAGTTCCGCCGCCACTTTGAACGACTGAATCACGCTGATTTTCGGCAAACGCGACGCGGGTGCAGGCATTAAGGTTTCCTTAGCAAGGCGTTAAATATTTATCGTTAGGCATCAACATATCAGGCCGTTACAGTCTCTACACCTGCCAACTCAGAGAACCACCGCGATGTCTGCTTTGATTCGATTTGATTTGCACCCCCTGGCCGACGCCGACTGGCGTCGGCACTGTCGCCAGCAGCTGGAGCAACACGGCGCGCTGGTACTTCGTCAGTTTTTGCAACCGGCTGCGCTGCAGGCGATCGTGGCTGACGGGCTGGCCCAGCGCCATCTGGCTTACCACACCGTCAGCAAGCACAACGTCTATCTGCTGAAGCCGGACGATACGTACCGTGCCGATCATCCGCGCAATCGTGACGTGATCAGCACCAAAGGCTGCATTACCGACGATGTAATTGCAGCGGAATCGCCGCTGCGTCAGTTGTACAATGACGAACTGTTTAAACGCTTTCTGTGTGATGTGCTGGACGAAGACGCGCTGTATCCGTATGCCGACCCGCTGTCGTCCATCAATCTGCATTACGCACCTGACGGCCAGGAACTCGGCTGGCATTTTGACAACTCCTCTTTCGCCATCACGCTGCTGGTGCAAAAACCGCGCGGCGGCGGGGTATTTGAGTATGTAAAAGATTTGCGCGATGCGGATGCCGGCGAGATGAACTACGACGGCGTCGCCGCCGTGCTCGATCAGCGCCAGCCGGTCGAGGCGCTGGAGACTGATGCCGGTGACCTGGTGCTGTTTCGCGGGCGTAATTCGCTGCACCGCGTGACGCCCACCGAAGGCGATGTCACGCGTATGCTGGCGGTGCTGGCCTACAACACCCAGCCCGGTATCGCGTTGTCCGAAACCGCGCGCATGACCTTTTACGGCCGGTTGTAAGCCACCAGCGCGCGCCAGCCGCGCAGGAAAATCTGCCGGGTACGAAACGCAGTTAAGGCGCGCCAGTCCTCATCGGCGGGCCAGAACCCCTCCACCAGTTGCTGCTTCAGCGCGCGTCCGGCGTGGCTTGCCGGATCGCCCTGCAGATGCAGCCAGTGATCGTCGCGCACCCGGCGGTGCATCTCCTCACCCGGATAAGTGCCACACTCCACCACCAATGGCAGCAGCTGCGTGTCAGGCAGCGACGTCAGCAGAAACTGCGAGACATAGCCCGTTGCCGTGGCGGTCACGCCGGTGTCGCTGTCGCGCCCGGCGCCGGTAAACAGCAGCGTCAGCCACTCATCGTATAACGATTTGCCCCAGTCATGCGCCGGATAGCGCTGTTCAGCAATCGCCAGCAGCATCGGATGGCCCCACGCGCCGGCACCGGTGTGCAGGTCGAAACTCAGGATGACCTGCGCCTGACGCAGATGCTGTTCGACGATGGCGTGCAGCGTTCGGTGCGACCAGGTCGGCTGCTGCCCGCCATAAAACAGGCCATCTGCTGCCTGATATTGGCCCGCTTCCACCACCCGTTTCAGCGCCGGCCAGCCTGACTGCTGCAGTGTCTCCGCCAGCAGCCGATCGGCATGTGCGCGGTCGCCGTGGTACAGATCGTGCCATAGCGCATAGTGCGGATTAGCGGGTGCGGGCTGGCTGAAATCGATGAAATTCCGGTTGAGATCGATATTGTCTTCATTGACGCGCCGCAGATGCGCAGCGCCCCATGGATTCAGCAGATGGACCAGCACAAGGGCGCAGTCGGGCGGTAACGCGGCGACATCGAAGCTATCAAGCCAGGCGATCTGGCTGTCTGAACCGTAATAGCCCTCCACACCGTGTGTGCCGGAGAGAATCAGCATGCGTTTGGGAGCCGCCGGATCGCCGATCACCGCGACGTCGGTGTACAGCGCGGCCCCGTCGGGCGCGGTCAGCGGATGGCGATAGGCAGTCAGCGCGCCGTGCTGGCGCGTGACGGCGGCCAGGAATCGCGCCCGCTGCCGGGTATAATCAGGGAGTAAAGACATGATTTTCCTGTGCGTAATGAAGGCAAATCGCCCTGCGATTAGGGATAAACCTTAACCTTAAAGTACTTCTGCGCCAGCCGGTCGTAGGTGCCGTTGCTGTGCAGCGCGGCCAGCGCATTGTTAATTAAAGTAAGATTGGCCGTATCGCCTTTACGCAGCCCGATACCTACGCCGTTGCCCAATAATGCTTTATCCACCAGCGTGGCTTTATTGACATAGCCCTTGCCTTCCGGCGTGTTGAGAAAGCCCTGCTCGGCCGAAACCGCATTCGCCAGGCTGGCATCGAGTCGACCCGCTACCAGATCCGGATAGATCTCCATCTGATTCGGATACGAGACCACGTTGACGCCCTGCGGAGCCCATTTCGTTTTGGCGTAGGTTTCCTGAATGGTGCCCTGCGCGACGCCGATATTCTTCCCGCGCAGCGTGCTGATATCCGCCGTCAGCGTGCTGTTGGCAGGTGTCAGCAGCGCGCTGGGCGTGATATACAGCATATCGCTGAACGCCACCTGCTCGCGGCGCTTCTCCGTCATCGACATCGCCGACAGAATGGCGTCAAATTTCTTCGCCTGCAGCGCCGGAATGCTGCCGTCAAAGCCAATCTGCACCCACTGACATTTCACTTTGGCCTGCGCACAGATGGCATTGCCCAGATCAATATCAAAACCCTGCAGCGAGCCATCGCTGGCTTTGGATTCGAACGGTGGAAAAGTGGGATCGACGCCAAAACGCAGCGTCTGCTGCGCCGCAGCCAGTTGGCTGAGGGCGCTGAGTGACAACAGTAAGGCAAAAGACCAACGCTTTTTCATGATGCTCTCCGGCAGGCTATCTCACAGGTTTTAACCTTGTAATAACACGATGCCGCTGACGCCACCATCAAAAGCGCGCAAAAATGCAGAGCAAATTCTTATATATGTTAATGAGTTAGCGAAATTTGTCGCGCCATTAAGTTTTACTTAACGCTCTGTCATGATTTTGTCATCAGGGGCTCATGCCGCTGTCAGCCTCGGTTTTCTATGCTAACCCGCGTTATACTGCCCGCCATCAGCAAGCGGCCGCCACTACCGGGAGATCGCATGAAAATTTTGGTGATAGAAGATGAAGCCGGGGCGCGTGATTACATGCGCAAAGGATTGACCGAGGCCGGTTTTATCGTCGACGTGGCGGAAAACGGTCAGGATGGCCTGTTTTATGCGCAGGAGCACCATTACGATCTGATTCTGCTGGATGTGATGATGCCCGGAATCAATGGCTGGGAGGTGATGGCGCAGCTGGATAAGCAATTGCAAACGCCGGTGATTTTCCTGACTGCCAAAGGCACGGTGGAAGATCGCATCAAAGGGCTGGAACTGGGTGCCGATGACTATCTGGTCAAACCCTTCTCTTTCGCCGAACTGCTGGCGCGCGTGCGCACCCAATTGCGGCGCGGTAGCCAGCAAAAGCTGCCCGACATCCTGACGCTGGCCGATCTGCAGCTGGATATTGCCCGTCGCCGGGTCGAGCGCGCCGGACAGCGCATCGACCTGACCAACAAAGAGTTCAATCTGCTGCATCTGTTTCTGCTGCATCCCGGCGAGGTACTGACACGCACGGTGATTGCATCGCGCGTCTGGGATATGAATTTTGACAGCGACACCAACGTAGTGGATGTGGCAGTAAAACGGCTGCGGCAGAAAATTGACGGCCCTTTTACCCGACCATTAATTCATACCGTGCACGGTGTCGGTTATCGCTGCGAAGCTGAAACATGAAACCCCGCTCGCTCGCCGTCCGCCTTTCGCTACTGCTCAGTGCTACGGTGGTGGTCATTTTTACACTCAGCGGCATGGCGCTGTATCACGCACTGGCGAAGCAGATCGGCGTGCGCGATGACGCAGCCCTGCTGACGCGCATCGATCAAATGCGCACGCTGCTGCGCGATGAAGATGCGCTGACGCTGATTCAGCAGAAGCCGCGGCTGTTCGCCAACATGCTGGGCAATACCGAATCGTTGCTGGTGCTGCGCTTTCCCGGCCAGCCGCCGCTGATCGTGATCAATCCCGGCGGGCGTCCGGTGCCAGCCATTACGCCGGTCGCCGCCGATCAGCCGTTAACCCTGCAATCGGTCCACCATCAGCAGGCGACGGACGGCACGCCGTTTATTGCCGCCGCCGCGTTAACGCCAACGCGCGATGGCAGCGGCCAGATCGAAATCATCACCGGTCGCCTGATGAGCGACCGCACGCAAACCCTCACCGGCTATCGCCACCAGATTATCCTGTGCACCGCGCTGGCGGCGCTGCTGGTCGCCGCGATCAGTGTGCTGCTGGTGCGCCACGGCCTGACGCCGCTGCGCCGGCTGGCGGCGGAAGCTGGGGTGATCGACGTGCGGCGGCTGTCGCATCGCATTGAACTGACCAGCGCGCCAGGCGAGCTGCAACCGCTGCTGGCGGCGCTCAACCAGATGCTGAGCCGGCTGGAGCAAGGTTATCAGCAACTTAGCCAGGTCTCAGCGGACATGGCACACGATCTGCGCACGCCGATTGGCACGCTGCTTGGCCAGACGGAAGTGGCGCTAAACCAGCCGCGCAGCGTCAGCGAGTATCAAACGCTGCTGGGTTCCAATTATGCGGAGCTGGAGCGGCTGGCGAAGATGATTGATAACATGCTGTTTCTCGCCAAAGCCGCAGACGCCAGCCAGGCGCTGGACAGGCAACGCATCGATCTGACCCCGCTGGGTGAGCGGTTGAGTGACTATTTTGAGGGCATGGCGGAAGAGCATGGCATGCAGCTTGTCATCTCGCTTCACGGCGAGTTGCACGCCGATCCGCAGTTGTTACAGCGCGCGCTGGCGAATCTGATCGCTAACGCGCTGCATTACGGCACGCGCGACGGCACCATTCACGTCTCCAGCATTCCGCAGCCAGACGCCGTGCTTTTGATGGTGGAAAATCAGGGGCCGACGCTAAGTCAGGCGCAGCAGGCACGCCTGTTTGACCGCTTCTGGCGCGCCGATGCGTCACGCCAGCAGGGCGGCAGCGGACTGGGTCTGTCGATCGTGCGCGGGATCATGCAACTGCATCAGGGCAGTTGCACGGTGAGCAGCGAACACGGCATTACCCGTTTCTGCCTGCGGTTCCCACGTTAAGCGCGCAGGTGCGCAGGTGCGCACCTGGTTAAGTCCCTTAGATAAACGTGAAAATTTCGTCCTGCGACAGACGCGATTTCGGCAGCGTGGCGTTGAAATCTTCCTCACTGCGATAGCCAAGCGAAACCAGCACCACGCTGGTAAAGCCCTGTTCACGCAGGCCCAGCGCCTGGTCAAGTGCGCGCGCATCAAAGCCTTCCATCGGGGTGGCATCAATGCCGAGCATCGCTGCGCCCAGTAACAGTCCGCCCAGCGCCAGATAGACCTGTTTCTCCATCCACTGCGGCACGTCGCGCAGCTCATAACGGTGCATATCCACGTAGCTGCGGCGGCTCTTATCCTGCCCGGCTTTGGCTTCGGGTTTGGCAAAACGCCCGTCTTTCTCTTCCTGCGCCAGCACGTTTTGCAGGTGCGCTTCATCCAGATCGGTGCGCATGCACAGCGCAATCACGTGTGAGGCGTTCAGCACCTTAGGATTGTTGTAAATGAACGCGCCACTGGTGGATTGCGCCATCTTTTCCCGCCCTTCCGCAGTCGACGCGACAACAAAGTGCCACGGCTGCGAGTTGACCGATGACGGGCTGTTGCGCAGCAGGTTAAGCAGCGTGTCGATCTCCTGCTGCGGCAGCGTTTTGCCCGCAGAGAAAGCTTTTACGGTGTGACGGCGGGCAACCGCATCATTAAGGGTCATGAGAGTCTCCTGATTGAAGATTGCGCCAGAGCGCAGATAAATAGCAAAGTCGCTACCTTAACCGCCCGGGCTGACGGACGGTTAACCTTACGTGTTTTAATGACTTAAAAGCCGCTGAGGACAATCTTGCCGCGTGCGCGACCGCTCTCAATCAACGCATGCGCTTTACGCAGGTTGGCCGCGCTGATGCTGCCGTGATGCTCGCCAGCGGTGGTCTGCAGGGTTTGATCGTCAATCAGCTGACTCACCTGCTGCAGAATCTGATGCTGGCGCTGCATATCGGCGGTATGGAACAGCGAGCGGGTAAACATCAGTTCCCAGTGCAGCGAGATGGCTTTGCGCTTCAGCGGCACCGCATCCAGTGTTTCCGGATCGTCAATCAGCGCCAGTTTGCCCTGCGGAGCCAGCACATCGATCAACTGCGGATAGTAGCTGTCGGTATGGGTCAGTGAGGCCACGTAGCGCACCTCTTTATGGCCAATCGCTGCCAGCTGCTCGCCCAGCGGACGCTGGTGATCGATAACATGATGGGCACCCAGCGAGCGCACCCAGTCGGCGGTTTCCGGGCGAGAGGCGGTACCAATTACCGTCAGTCGGGTCAGTTTGCGCGCCAGCTGCGTCAGCATCGAACCCACGCCGCCGCCCGCGCCGATGATCAGCAATGTGCCTTCGTCGGCAGCATCAATTTCCAGGCGATCAAACAGCAGTTCCCACGCGGTAAGTGACGTCAGCGGCAGCGCGGCGGCATCGGCGTCGCTCAGCGTGCGCGGCTTGAGTCCGGCGATGCGTTCATCCACCAGTCCATACTCGGCATAGCTGCCAGCGCGTGTGATGTCGCCGGCGTAGTAAACTTCATCGCCGGGCTGAAACAGCGTGACATCGCTGCCCACCGCCTCGACCACGCCCACCGCATCCCAGCCGAGAATGCGCGGCGTGTCCGTCGGGGCGCCAGCACGCACTTTGGTATCAACCGGGTTAACCGCAATCGCGCTGATTTTCACCAGCAGATCGCGTGCGCCTGGCTGCGGTTTCGCCACGTCCAGTTCATACAACGCATTTTCATCTGAAATCGGTAAACCGTTTTGGCTATAAACAATCGCTTTCATGCAACAGGCTCCAGGTGAGTGAATATTTTCAGGGTGTTGACAGCAGCATAGCCAGACATCGCGCCGGGAAAAATGCCTGTTGCAGGAAAACACTTTCACTCGTAGAGTGAAAATCCCGATAATGGCGAGAACGTCGATGATTCGTTTAGAAGATGTCACCCTGTTTGTGCGCTCTGCCGCGCTGGGCAGTTTTTCCCGCGCAGCGCGCGAAGCCAACCTGCTGCCCGGTCAGGTCAGCGCCGCCATTCAGCGGCTGGAGCGCGATCTCGATCGCCGTCTGTTTGCGCGATCGACGCGCAGCCTGCGTTTAACGGCGGAAGGCGAAAAGTATCTGCCGTTCGCGCAGGAGATGCTGGCGCTTATGCACGCCGGTGCGGAGAGCCTGCAAAGCCACGACGATGCCCTGAGCGGCGAGCTGAAAATCGCTCTGCCGTCTGACATCGGCCGCCATATTATTCTGCCGCTGCTGACAGAATTTTGCCGGGCGCATCCGGCGCTCGGGCTGCGTCTCTCGTTTTCCGATCAGGTGAGTGACGTGTTCCGCGATCCGGTGGATATCGCCATTCGCTACGGTAAGCTGGAGGACAGCAGCTATGTCGCGCTACCGCTGGCGGAAGAAAACCGCCGTGTGATGGTCGCCGCACCCGATTATCTCGATCGACATGGCCGTCCGGAAAAACTCGAGGATCTGGCACAGCATCACTGTCTGCCGTTTGTCATGGGCGGTCACGTGTATGATAAATGGACTTTTCCGCAGGAAGGGATGCGGCGACAGATTACGGTGAAAAGCCGGCTGCTGTGCGACGACGCTGAAGTGGCGCGCCGCTGGGCGATTGCCGGGATGGGGATTGCTTATAAATCCTGGCTTGATGTCTGCGACGATATCAGACACGGCCGGCTGGAACGGGTGCTGCCGCAGCTGCCAGGCGAAAGCACGCCGCTGCATTTAATCTGCCCGCACCGCAAACAATTCTCGCCGGCGATTCGCGCTTTACATCAATTACTGCGTGAACATTTACGCACTCTGACGGCGCAAATCTTACCGGCGATTTAATCTCACCGCTGCGCCTCGACGCCATCAGCCACGCAATCCGGACCAGCCATCAGGCGAATGCCTCTGCGATTTATCTTTAAAATTAAGGACGCGTGGCCGCAAGCGGATGAAATGTTGTGCCTTCTGAACCCGCGCATGAAAACGCAGCCGTCCGGCACCTCTGATAACCGTGGCACAGCATAGTAATCTTATTCTTAACAGGTAATATTTAACGTTACTTCACTGTATTCACGTTAATTATTCAGGACTGATGATGTCTCAACCCAAAGCGATGTCCGTTAATGCCCTCACCCACATTATCCTGTTCTTCCTGGTCATCAACGCGATTGATGTCGTGTATGCGTTGATGCACTGATGGCTTATTGCGCTTTACCGCTGTTTTTGCGAGCCAGATTCGAAAGATGAGATAAATTCCCCGTCACGGATTTTTTAATCCGCGAGCCTTGATAGACTGCAGACGATAAAATAGACTACAGACTATCAAGGATGGCATCGTGTGGCAGGTTGAAGCAACAGATCGGTTTTGGAAATGGTTGCAGGCTCAGGATGAAGCGTTGCGTCTCGATGTGCTTGCCGCCCTGAAGCTTCTGGCGCAGGACGGTCCGCACCTCGGCCGCCCTTTCGTTGATACCCTGATGTTATCGCGGGTGCCCAATATGAAAGAGCTACGCGTGCAAAGTAAAGGTCGTCCCATCCGCAGCTTTTTTGTTTTCGATCCGCGCCGCCATGCGATTGTGCTGTGTGCCGGCAACAAACAAGGTAAAAATCAGAAGCGTTTCTATCAGCAGATGCTTCGCATTGCCGAAACCGAATACCATCATCATCTGAACGCAATCGGGGAAACTCATAATGAAAACCTTGGATGAGATGCTGGCGGCGCTGACGCCCGAACAGCAACATCAGGTCGATGAACGCGTCAGCCAGATGCGTCTTGAATACCAGCTTTACCAATTACGTGAGCAGATGCAGCGGACTCAGCGTCAGCAAGCGCAGGCCATGCACATTGCCCAGTCATCTGTGGCGGCGATGGAAGCGCGTGGCGCAGAGTTAAAAATCTCCACGCTGAAGCGCTACATTGAGGCGCTGGGTGGAGAGCTGACGCTGGGTGTAAAGATGCCGGGTGGCCAGCATGTCGACTTAATTATCTGACCGTTCAGGCAGAGCGCATTACGCCCTGCCCCAGACTTCGATCAATGGTGCCGACATCTGGCCCGCACCGCAGTCAATCAGGAGTTGTTTGGCGTGGCAGCGCTTTCGCTGAACTGCGGTTTTTGCCGCGTAACGGAATAGACCACGTTTTTCGGGCCATTGGTGTCTGTGGTGACATCGACCGCAGGAATCGTCACTTTGCCAAAACCAAACAGTGTTTGCACGTAGCCGCCAATCTGGTGTTTACCGGCCGGAACGCGGAGCTCTTTACTCTCGCCCTTTTGCAGCAGTCCGGCTTCCTGGCCATCCACCGTCACGTACACGGATGAGCCATCGTCGGTGCGCGTCACCAGATGGGTGACATTGATGACGGTCGGTCCGCTGGCAAACGGCGAAGCGCTGTAGTTGTTTTCGACCGGAGCGGAAGCGGTAACCGGGGCTTCTGCGGCGGCAGCATCAGCGCTGCTGTCGCTGGCAGCATGACGCGCGCAGCCGGTGAGCAGGAGTGTGGCCGTTAACGTGGCCAGTGTGAAACGCGAAAACATCGTGACGAAAAACCTTCTGCTAAATGAGAAGTATTTATTTTAGCGTTACCCGCGCAGTGATAACAGTCACAGAAATCCAGTATTTTCCGAAAACCGGGGATGCGGGTCTCCGTTTGTCCCCCGGCCGCACGCAATGTCAACGCGCGCCGTTCTCCCGGCCCGGGAAAACGGCGCAAGCGGATGGATTACAGTGAATAGCGCGCCAGTGGCGCCACGGTGGTGATCAGCCCGTTGGCTTTCATATATTCACCAAATACCTGATAACGCGCCTGATTGAATTCCGCACTGTGCGTTGCAAAATAAGGCAGCGTCGCCTGCCAGGCCTGATGATTGAGCGGCGTATCCAGTTCAGGGTAACGCTTAATGAACGCCTGCCACGCCTGTTGCGGGTGAGCGCGCAGCCAGGCGATGCCCGCATCCAGCCCACGCAGAAATGCCGGGATGCGAGGATCGTTTGCCGCTGTGTTGCTATTGGCCAGAATGATCAACTCATCGTAGGCCGGCACGCCGTAATCTTCCGGCTTAAACGACACCGGCTTTGCGCCTTTGTCCTGCAAATCCAGCAACTCGTAGTTACGGAAGATGGTCAGCGCGCCGTCAATTTTATGCGTCAGCAGCGCGGAGACGGCGTCCATATTCAGATTTACCAGCTTCACGCTGTTAACGTCGACGCCCTGCGATTTCAGCATATTGCGGATAGCCACATCTTCCGCGCCGGGAATCGCATAGCCAATCGATTTACCGGCGAAATCTTTAATACTGTGGATATCGCCCGATACGGCTGTCAGGGTGTTCAGCGGCTGGTTAATCAGCGTGCCAACCCGGATCACCGGCACCTGCTTGTCCACCAGCGTATAGAGCTGCGGCTGATAGCTAATCGCCAGATCCGCCTTGCCTGCCGCCAGCAACAGCGGTACCGACGCGGAATCCGCCGGTGCGATCATGTCGACATCCAGCCCCTGCTGTTTAAACGCCCCGCTGTACTGAGCGGCAAAGATCGCTGCGTGGTTGGGGTTAATGAACCAGTCGAGCAGCAGCCGCACCTTTTCAGCTGCCTGCACGTTGACGGTGGCCAGCAGCAGTAACGAAGCGATGGCACGAAGAAGTCTATTCACTCAAGTTCCTTAGTATGATTGCCAGAGAAATTTTTTACGCACCAGCGCCACGGCCGCTGAGAGCAGCAGCGCCAGGCTCATTAACAGCAGCAGTGCGGCAAAACTGGTGGCCGTTTCCAGCCGCGCGTTGGATTGCATCATCAGGTAGCCTAACCCTTCGCTGGCACCGACCCACTCGCCGATCACCACCCCAATCGGTGCCAGCACCACCGCCATCTGCAGGCCGGCGAAAAACTGCGGCAGCGCAGCCGGCCAGCGTACGCGCCAGAAAATTCGCCAGCGCGAGGGATACAGCGTTTGCGCCAGCTCCAGCCAGCCGGCAGGCGTACGGCATAAACCGTCGAACAGCGACAGGCACAGCGGGAAAAACAAAATCAGCGCCGCCACCACGACTTTTGACGCGATGCCAAAACCCAGCCACAACACCAGCAGCGGGGCCAGCGCAAATACCGGGATGGTCTGGCTGGCTGTCACCAGCGGAAACAGCACCCGACGCAGTAGCGGGCTGGAGGCCATCAGTACCGCCAGCACCACGCCGCCGCCGACGCCGAGCAGCAGCGCCAGCACAATTTCCGCCAGCGTAAACATTGCGTGATGCGCGAGCAGCTGCCGCTTTTGCCACAGAGCCTCCAGCACCGCCTGCGGTGCCGGCAGCAGAAATGCCGGTACGCCGTTGTGGCGCGCCAGCAGCCACACGCCCAGCACCACCGCGATCAGGTAGATACCACTACTCAGCTTTTTCATAGGAATTCAGTCGGGAAAAGAGTTCGGCCTGCGCCTGCAGCAGTCCGGCATCATTGAGCGCGCGCGGCACCGTACCTGCCGGCACAGCCCAGTGCGTCACCTGCAGCGGCTGGCCGTGCAACAGCAGAATGTCATCGGCCATGCGGCAGGCTTCCAGCGGATCGTGCGTCACCAGCAGCACCGTTTTGCCGCGCAGCAGCGTCGCGGTCAGCGTTTGCAGCTGGTGTTTGGTCATGACATCCAGCGTGGCGAATGGCTCATCCATCAGCACCAGCTCGCGCTGCGCATACAGCGTGCGCGCCAGCGCGACCCGCTGCCGCATGCCACCCGAGAGCTGTGAGGGCGCGGCTTGCGCCTCGTCTTCCAGTCCCACCTGCGCCAGCAAATGGTGCGCCCGCACGCGGTGCGGCTCCGCACCGCTCAGACGCGCCGTTAGCATCACGTTTTCCAGCACCGTAAGCCACGGATAGAGCAGATCCTGCTGCCCCATCCATGCCACGTGCTGCGCAATACCGCTCAGGCTGCCCTGCTGCGGCTGCACCAGGCCGGCCACCAGACGCAGCAGCGTACTTTTACCAATGCCGCTGCAGCCCAGCAGCACTGTGGTTTTGCCGCCGCGCAGTTGCAGATTGAGCCGATCGCACAGCTGTTTTTCGCCCCAGGCAAAGCTCACCTGGTCAAAGCGGATGTCCTGCGTCATGGCCGGCGCGCCGCCAGAATCGCCAGCTGATTAAAGCCGCGCTGCGCCAGCGCGCTGGCCGCCTGCGCTGCCCGGATGCCGCTGGCGCAGACCAGTACGATGCGGCGATCCGCCGGTGGCTGCCAGGCGTCCAGTTCGTGCGGCAATACGCGCTCAACCCGTTCGGCCACGCTGACGGGCGCCTCTTCGCAGCTGCGCAGCTCCACGATGCAGTCTCCGGGCTGTAACAGGTGAGCATCAATAAACGGCACGCCGGGCTGTGTAGGCTCCTGTGCCGCATCAAAGCGGAACGAACGAAAGTGCCATCTGACGAAGTCACAGTTGACCATGCAGCCGAGCGGTGAGGGTTGCAGCCCGAGCAGTACGCTGAGCGCCATCTGCGCCTGCATCGCCCCCAGCGCTGCCACAGCCGGGCCCATCACGCCAGCGGTGTTGCAGTTAGCTGCGGAGGCGGGCAGCTGCGGAAACAGCGCACGGTAGCTCGGTGCGCCGCCGCAAAAACCGCCAGCATAGCCCTGACGACCCAGCACCGAGGCGCTAATCAGCGGTATGCCTGCCTGGAAACAGGCATCAGACAGTTGGTAAGTCACCGCGAAGTTATCGGCGGCATCAATCACCAGATCGCACCCCGTCAGCGCCTGCGCGATATTGCTGGCGCTCAGCGCCTCGGGCATCGCTTCGATTTGCACCTCAGGATTACGCTGCTGCAAAGCCTGCTGCGCCGCCACAGCTTTGCTGCGCCCCACATCCTGCAGGGTGAACAGCGTCTGGCGATGCAGGTTATGCAGCGCGACCTGATCGTCATCGTACAGACACAGCTGACCGACGCCCGCGCCCGTCAGTTGAGGCAGCAGCGTGGCGGCCAGCCCACCGGCACCGGCTACCAGTACGCGGGCGCGAGCCAGTTTCTGCTGCCCGACGACGCCAATTTCCGGCAGCATCATCTGGCGTTGGTAGCGTTCCATTGCGCGCTCCTTAGTTCAGGTTAGCGAGGCCGAAGATCGGCGTTGAGGCCACGGCCATATCACGCTTCTCCATCAGCCCGGCCTCGCGCGCGCCCTGCCCGGCGGCGATCGCCTGGCTGAACGCGCGCGCCATCGCCACCGGATCGCCCGCTTTCGCCACAGCGGTATTGAGCAGGATGGCATCGAAGCCCATCTCCATCGCCTGCGCTGCCTGTGACGGCGCGCCGATGCCAGCATCAATGATCAGTGGAATATCGCTGAACCAGGCACGCATCGCCCGCAGCCCGTCAATATTTCGCAGTCCCTGGCCGGAGCCGATGGGCGCGCCCCACGGCATCAGCAGTTCACAGCCGGCGGCCAGCAGTTTTTCACCGACAATCAGATCTTCCGTGGTGTAGGGAAACACCTGGAAGCCGTCGGCGCACAAAATGCGTGCCGCTTCGACCAGCGCGAACGGATCGGGCTGCAGCGTGTCGGCATGACCAATCACTTCCAGCTTGATCCATGGCGTGTTAAACAACTCGCGCGCCATGTGCGCGGTGGTGACGGCCTCTTTGACCGTGTGGCAGCCAGCAGTATTGGGCAGCACGCGCACATTCAGGCCCGTCAGCAGCTCGCGAAAAGCCGCGCCCGCCGTGCCTTCGCGGCGCAGGCTGACAGTGATAATTTCACTGCCGGATGTGGCGATCGCCTGCTGCAAAATCGCCGGTGAAGGGTAGCCTGCGGTGCCGAGCAGCAACCGTGACTGCGGTGTAAAATCGTAAAACATCGCTCAGCCTCCCTGCATCGGTGACAGGACTTCCAGCTGCCAGCCTTCCTGCAACTGCAGGCTGGCATATTGACTTTTCGGCACAAAATCGCCATTGCAGGCGGTGGCAACACAGACCGCATCGATTTGCTGTTCGATCAGCAATTCGCTGAGGCTGGTGGCCTCAGTGCTGATGGTGCGGCCGTTAAGCTGAATATTCATGGCTAACCTCCCCGGACAGGCGCTGCATCAGCTGTTCTGCCATCATTGGTGCCAGCAGAAAACCGTGACGATACATGCCGTTAAGATAAAAAATACCGTTGTGATAGTGGATTTCCGGCAGATTAGCCGGCCATGCCGGACGCAGACCGCTGCCGCTTTCGATGACGCGCGCTTCCGCCAGCGCCGGGTGCAGGGTGTAGGCCGCGCTGAGCAGTTCCATCATGGCGCGCGCGCTGATAGCGCTGGCATCGTCGCTTTCGATCATGGTGGCGCCGAGCATGAAGTGGCCGTCGCGACGCGGCACCAGATAACAGGGAAAACGCGGATGGAGCAGACGAATCGGCCGGGAAAATGACACCTCATGACTCTGCAGGATCAGCATTTCCCCGCGCACCGCGCGCAGGCCGGAGAGTTGCGCTCTGGCATGGATACCGCGACAGTCGATGATCTGGCCCGATGGCTGGCGCGCATCAAAGCGGACGCCGCGCTGCAGCAGTTTGTCACGCAGTTCAGTCAGAGCGCGGCGCGGATCGAGATGTGCTTCGCGCGGGAAAAACAGTCCGCGCGCAAAACGGTTTTCCAGCGCCGGTTCGAGCGACGCCGGCTCAACCCATTGATGCGCCGTCGTCATGCGCGCGAAGCGATTTAACTCCGGGTTATCACGCGGCGGTGCCAGCACTAACGTGCCCTGATGCACCACGCTGCTGACGCGCGTTTGCCACCAGGCCGCAGCATGCTGGCCGAGGGTAATTACGTCGGCTGGCGCGCTTTCTGCTTCACACCACGGCGCCAGCATGCCACCGGCAAACCACGAGGCAGGCTGACGTGCTTCATCGTCAATGACCTCGACGGTTTCGCCGCGCTCAGCCAGCAGCGTGGCGACACAAAGCCCGGACACGCCGCTACCGAGCACGCTCCAGCGGCTCATGAACAACGTTCCGGTAAATAATCTGGGGAATTCACATCGGCCTCTCAGTGATAACTGAGACCCGCAGATACAGGTGAAGGGAATCGACGCCAGCGATCGGGCTCGCCTTTGCGCCAGACGGCTTTGCACATCAAACCGTCAGTCTTCCTACGCCAGTATCAACTGGGTCAGGTTCAAAGGGTCGCTAAGCCGCGCAGTGCGCTATTAGCCTCTCAGTCTCTCAGGCGAGACTCCCCCGACGCGTCTATTTGTATTGCAGGCGCTGGCTGGCGTCAAGCAGCACGTTAACTGCGCTGCCCGCGTTGTGGATCAAAATTGCAACATATGGTATACCAGACGGATAGCGGGCAGATGATAAAAAAGACTTTTTTATTATTCACTTATAAATTTTTCAGCTAATCATGGAAGCATTATGAATAAGTTTCGTGTGGCTTTTATTAAAGCAGGATGGCATCAGGCGATCGTGAACAACGCGCTGGTGGGATTTGAGCAGGAACTGACCGAACAAGGCGTCGAAAATACATTAAAAAGCTATGACGTACCCGGCGCGTTTGAAATGCCGCTGCTGGCTAAACGCCTGGCCGAAACCGGCAAATTTGATGCGATTGTCTGCGCCGCGCTGGTGGTCGACGGTGGCATCTATCGCCATGACTTTGTCGCGCAGGCCGTCGTCGATGGCCTGATGAATGTACAGCTCGCCACCAATGTTCCGGTGTTTTCGGTATCACTCACTCCGCACAATTTTCAGCCGGTCGATGCGATTGAAGCGTTTTATACCGAACATTTTATTAAAAAAGGCAAAGAAGCCGCACGCGCCGCTCTGATGATTCATCAGCTACAGATCGATTAATATTTTTTAAGCGGTAGCGGTAATAATTGATGGCCGGATTAAATAAAGAAATTTCTGGCCGATGAATATTTCAACGCGGGGCTATTGACGGCGGGTTATGAAGTGAAATGATTTCGCCAGCATTCCCGCTGGCGAAATCCTGAGTACCGGTAAAATTAACGGCTGACTTCGTGACCAATCAGGCCGCCGATAGCCGCGCCGCCGAGGGTACCGAAGGTGCTGCCACCGGTCAGAACAGCGCCGCCCACCGCACCCACACCGGCGCCAATGGCGGTGTTGCGGCCACGATGAGACATGCCACAAGCCGTTACAGAAAAGGCTAGAACCAATACCACTGCGATATTAAAGCTGCGTTTTAAAACCATCAAAATCCTCATTACCATTAATTCTAATGGAATGTAATAGTGTTAACTTTGTTTGTTGTTTAGCCGCCAAATACCTGGCGTAGCGTGCTTATCCTGGAGGCAAATTTAAGGGGCTTTGCATTTTTGTGGAAGGTAAAAATTCCTATTTTATGCCGGACCTGTCAGGTGCTGGTTATTATTCGTACCTTAAGCCAAATAAAAAGGCATGGCGTGAAGGTTCACGCCATGCCTCGCTGACTTACCGCGTAATGAATTAACGCTGCGGATGATTAACTTCTACTGGTCGTAAATCAAACACCAGCACTTCAGCGTTGTTACCGTTAGCGAACTGCAGCGCCGTCTCATTGCGTACGCGCGCGCCATCGCCGGCTTTAAAGCTCACGCCATTCACTTCAATGCTGCCGCGCGCCACATGAATATAAGCATAGCGATCGTTAGCCAGTTCCAGCGTCTGCTGCTCAGCACCGTCAAACAGTCCCGCGTAAATACGCATATCCTGACGTACGCGCAGCGAGCCGTTGTCGCCTTGTGGCGAAACAATCAGGCGCAACTGGCCGCGTTTGTCGGCCTCTGCCACTGACACCTGCTGGTAACCTGGCTCAGTACCGCGTTCTGCCGGCACAATCCAGATCTGCAGGAAGTGCACATTGTCCTGTTTCGAGTGGTTAAACTCGCTGTGCGTCACACCGCTGCCGGCGCTCATCAGCTGCACGTCACCGGGCACGATAACCGAACCGGTACCCATGGAATCTTTATGCTCCAGCGCGCCTTCCAGCACGTAGGAGATAATCTCCATGTTGTTGTGCGGATGCGCACCGAAACCGCGACCCGGTGCTACCTGATCATCGTTAATCACCAACAGATCGGAGAAACCGGTCTGTTGTGGGTCCCAGTAGCTGGCAAACGAAAAGGTATGGCGTGAATGCAGCCAGCCGTGATCGCCTAAGCCACGTTGTTCGGACAGTCGTTGTTCAATCATGGTCTGCTCCTTAAATTTTTTTAGCTGGAGGGCGAAGGCCCTTCCCGTTGCTGACCAGTATACGTAAACTGATTTGCCCAACAATGCGCCTGGATGACAATGACTGTCACAGATAAGTGGACAATATGCAGATTGAAGATCTCCGGATTTACGTCGCCGTAATCAAAGCGGGCAACTTTACCGCTGCCGCCGAACAGCTGATGCTCTCCAAGCAGTACGTCAGCCGGCGCATCGCCGCGCTGGAAGAGTCACTGGGTGCGCGTTTGCTGAATCGCAATACGCGCAAACTGTCCGTTACCGACAACGGCCAGCTGTTTGCCCAGCATGCGCAGCGCATTCTGGATGATGTGCAGGAAGCCGAACTGGCGGTGTCCGGTCGTCGTCAGGTGCTGCGCGGCAGTTTTCGTCTCAGCGTGCCGATGTCGTTCGGCATCAGCCATCTTTCCCCTTATATCGCCGAATTCCTGAGCCAGCATCCCGGTATCCAGTTCCAGGTGGAACTGGCCGATCGGCATGTGGATATGGTGGGTGAAGGTTTTGATATGGCGATTCGCATCGGCACGCTGCCGGACTCCAGCCTGATCGCCAAACGGCTGGGGGAATTCCGCCGCGTAATCTGTGCCAGCCCGGCCTACCTGCAGGGCGCCGGCGCACCGCGTGAGCCGGAGGATCTGCTGCACCATCTCTGTCTGCGCTATGGGCGTGAAAGCCAGACCGGCTGGGAGCTGTTTCAGGGCGACACGCGTAAAGTGCTGGCGGTCCAGGGACCGATGGTCAGCAATAACGGAGAAATGTTGCGTGATGCGGCCGTCGCCGGGCTGGGGATGATCCTGCTGCCGGAGTTTATCGTGGCTCCGGCGCTGGCGCGAGGTGAGCTGGTGACGGTACTGGATGACTGGCATCCGGCCTCGCTGCACCTGAATGCGCTGTATCCGCAGCATCGCCAGCGCAGCGAGATCAATCGGGTATTTATGACGTTCCTGCAGGCCAAGCTGGCAGGCAAATGAATTAGCCCACTTCGCTGCCTATCGCAGCACGCAGCGCCGGTGCGGCTTCGCCGCTCATCGGGCTCACCAGCGCATAGTTATAGTGGCGATCGCTCCAGTATTGCGCCACCAGGTTGTCCGCCTGGCGCGATCCCTTTTCCAGCCGCACGGTCTGCGGGCGGATGTACCAGCCAACGCGCGTGCCGCTGGCGGTCTGATACAGCACCAGCGCCGAGGCGCCATGCTCATTCGCCATCAGGCGCGCGCCGATGAGCTGATAGCCAAAGCGCTCCAGATTGGGCGGCAGCGTACCGTTGATAAAATAGCGGCCCAACCAGCTGGCCAGCTGTGTCGTCTGGTGGGTGCTAATGTCCATCGTCGCCTGCTGCGCGCCATCGCCGAATAACCGGTAAGCCTGTACCGCATCCTCCATCGGTAACGGATGATTCTGTAAGCGTTCAGTCATCTGCCAGCCGGACAGGCTGCCGATCCCCAACGCCAGCACCAGCGAGCAGGCCAGCGCCAGCCGCTGATAACGCTGCCGCGCACGCCGCTGGCGCAGCTGTGCCGGCTGCAGTGGCGTAAAGGTGGTTCGCGCCATATTGCGCTGCAGGCTTTGTTGCAAGCGCAGCTTGTCCTGACGCCAGCCCTCAACCTGGGCGGCGATGTCAGGATGCTGCACCAACCAGTCGCTGACGGCCTGATGGCTGGCACTATCCAGTTCACCATCCAGCCAGGCGTGCAGCTGGTTCTCATCGGGCGGGATATTCATTTTAATCTCCTCAACGTCACCGGGGCCGGCAGGCCTTCGGTCATGTGCTGCAACTGTTTTCTCGCCCGCGACAACCGTGACATCACGGTGCCCAGCGGAATGTCCAGCGTGTCAGCTGCTTCCTGATAACGCATGCCTTCCACGTTAACCAGGAGCAGCAATGCGCGACTGTCAGCCGGCAGACGGGCGAACAGCGCCAGCATCTCATCGGCGATGGCGTGATGCTCAGCCGACTCGGCAAAGGGCTCGGCGCGGCTGAACAGCGTCATAATCGCCTGCCAGCGCTTGCGGCGCCGTTCGCCATCAATGAACTGATGCCAGAGAATGGAAAATAGCCAGGCACGCAGACTGCGCGTGTCATCGCGCGCCGCGTCCAGTGCTTTGACCAGCGTGTTTTGTACCAAATCCTCAGCGGCCATGCGCTCACGCGTCAGCCCCAGCGCAAAACGCTGCAAATGCGGCAGTAATGCGCGGATTTCGTCATCGCTCAATGCAGACATTATTTTTGCTCTCGCACCCGGCGCAGGCCGGTCATGCTACTCAGCACGCCATCCCGTAAAATCAGACCATGCAGCAGCGCGGCAGCCAGATGGGCCAGAATCAGCGCGAACAGACTAAACGCCAGCAGCGAGTGTAACGGGCGCAGCACGGCATAACTTTCCACGCTAACCGGCAGCAGCGGCGGCAGCACCAGCCCCTCGCCAATTGTCACCGGAAACCCGCCTGCCGACAGCATTGCCCAGCCTACCAGCGGTTGCGCCAGCATCAGTAAATAGAGCGCCAGATGGGTCAAATGTGCCACCGTTTGCTGCCAGCCAGGCACCGACGCGGGCATGGCGGGCACACCATAGTAACGCCGCAGCCCGATACGCACGACTACCAGCAACGCGATCACCACGCCGAGCGGTTTGTGTATCGCCAGCAGCAGCGAATGGGCAGCCGAGATATCCGCCACCATCGCCACGCCGATAAATAGCATGGTCAGCACGGCCAGCGCCATCAACCAGTGTACGATGCGCAGCAGCGGATGAAACAGGGTTGTCTGGTGACTCATGATTTTTTCTCCTGCTGGCGCGCCTGTTCAGCCGTGCGCAGATTGAAAGATTTCGCGTAAGCGGCGGAGCGCGCGTTGAGCAGCGGATCGTCCGAACCGCTGATGCCCTGCGGCAGGATCAGCGGATCGTAATTGATGTCGTTGCAGCTGCCGCCCTGTTGCGGGCTGCTGTCGCGCAGCGTTAGCGTACCGGCGACAACCTGCTGCCGATCGGCTGGCCACACCTTGCTGGCATCGTTCACCGCATCGCCGGGGTGAGCCACGCTGATCACCAGATCCCACTTCAGCGGTGCGGTCGCCAGCCGGTCGTGCAGGTCGCTCTGCAGATAATCCGGCTGCTGCTGAGCGGCGCTAATCGGCTGCCATGGCGTACGCGGCACCAGACTCCAGCGCACAAAGCGCGTTTCCCCCTGCGCATTGGTAAAGCGGAAGGCATTCAGGCTGTTGTACTGCTCCTGTGCCCAGCTGGCGGCCAGTACGTGGGTTTTTACCCAGGCAAAGAACGGTTTAACTTCGGGATGGGCAACGGTAAACGCCATCAGCTTTTGCGCATCAGGCTTGCCGGTCTGCGGCAGCGGTCGGCTGGCCTGCTGCTGATCGTAAAAAGCCTGCGGCGTACTGACCGGGAAAAACGGCAGCGCGTTCATGCCGGTACGCCACTGCTCGCCGTGCGCCAGCTGAAATTCCAGCGCCAGGCTGCGCACCGGCACGCCATAATCCGGCGCGTGCGGATTACCGCCGGCAATGGCAAAGCGGCCAATCACCGGCACCGTACCCGGCTGGAAAACGCTGGCGCGTGACAGAAACGCCGCGTTGCCGCTGGAGGTAAAATCGCCGGTAACGCACACGCCCTTGGCATGATTGCGCCGGTATCCCGGATGCACACCGCTGTTTTGCTGCAGCGACTGCACCAGACTTTGCGCACTGAGGCGCTGCGGCGTCAGCCAACCGCCTGCAGCAAGAAACAGCACCAGCAGTAATCCGGGAATAATGACCACCAGCAGTAACAACGGCAGATGTCTGACCGTAGGTTTAAAGTTCATCTTAGCCAACTCAGTAAGGAAACGTGGGCATAAGACGAACCAGCGCGGCGTTTATTCCCGCGCGGTAAAAATTATTTTATGACCAGCGCCGGATTACGGCGCGCATCGCGCACCGCAACGGCATGAATCAGCAGCCCCAGCACGGACAGAATGGCCCCAACCCAGCCGGTGGACTGCCAGCCCAGCCCGGCGGAAATGGTGATGCCGCCGAGCCACGCCCCCAGCGCGTTGGCAATGTTGAACGCCGAGTGATTAAGCGCGGCCGCCAGGGTTTGTGCATCACCGGCCACGTCCATCAGGCGGATTTGTAGCACGCTTCCCAGCGCCACCATGGTGCCGACCAGCATCACGTTAAGCGCGCCCGCCAGCGCATAATGCGCGGCAAAGACAAACGCGCTCAATACCAGCAGCGACCACACCAGCACAATGCGGATGGTTTTCTCCAGCCCGCGATCGGCCAGACGTCCCCCGACAAGGTTGCCGATAATCATGCCAAGACCAAACAGCGCCAGTATCGCCGGTACCAGATTCTCCGGCAGGTGGGCCAGTTCCATCATGGTGGGTTTAACGTAACTGAATACCGAGAACATGCCGCCGCTGCCAATCGCGCCAATCGCCAGCGTCAGCAAAACCTGCTTGCGCGTCAGCGCCGAGAGCTCGCGCAGTGGACTGGCCTGCTTGTCACCGGCCACATTGGGAACCCAAAGCCACACCAGTAACAGCGTCAGCAGCGCCAGTCCGCCGACGATGGCAAACGCATCACGCCAGCCAAACCACTGGCCGATGGCGGTAACGGCAGGTACGCCAATCAGATTGGCGATGGTTAATCCCAGCAGCACCATCGACACCGCCTGCGCGCGCCGCGCGCGCTCCACCAGTCCTGCCGCCACCAGCGCCGCAACGCCAAAGAAGGTGCCGTGCGGAAAGCCCGCCAGAAAGCGGGCCACCAGCATCGCAGGGTAGCCCGGCACGACAGCGCTCAGCAGATTACCCAGCGCAAACAGGCCCATCAGCGTCATCAGGAAATTACGCCGTGAAGCCCGCGCGCCGAGAATAGCCAGCAGCGGCGCGCCAATCACTACGCCGAGGGCATAAATGCTGATGAGATGGCCGGCCTCAGGAATGGTGACGTTCAGGCCTTTCGCCGCATCTGGCAGCAGGCCCATGATGACAAATTCACCGGTGCCGATGGCAAATCCACCGGTGCCCAGCGCGAACAGCGCTTTTGGCACGCTGTGACGCGGCAGCGAGGCCTCGTCCGGAAGCTGAGAAAATTGAGGTTGTACTGATGACATGTTTTTTTCCGTACCGCAGGTGAAAAAAACAGCAAAGAGGCTGGCGACAGTGTCTGTTCACCAGCCTCTTTGCTGCGGGTTTTAGCGCGTCAAGCTTAGCGCATTTAAGGTTGAATCGGGTTCAACGAAGTCTTGAGCGCAACACGGTAACCGAAAAGCGCCTGCAACGGGCGAAAGGGCAAAAGCTCAGGACGCGCTGAGCGCCTGCCGCGCCAGCAGCGCCGCGCCCACCATGCCGCCCTGGTGGGCAAACTCGCCCGGCACCACCAGCGCATGCGCTGTGCTGCGCAACACACAGCGCTGCACCGCATCATTAAGCGCAGCAATCAGCGGGGTGACCGAAGCCAGGCCGCCGCCTACCGCCACCCGCGACGCGCCGGTAATGTTAATGGTGTAGGCGAGCGGCTCGCTTACCAGTTGCAGCCAGGCTTCTATCGTCTGCTGCGCCCGCGCTTCTGCCTGCTGCCAGCGGGCAATGATTTCCACGCTGCTGGCGCTTTCAGCGTGCAGCACCTGATGCAGCGTTTCCAGTCCGCGTGCGCCGCCGTAGGTGTCCAGACACCCTGTCTGGCCGCACGGACACGCCTGGCGCGGCACGCGCACGCGACCATGCGCCAGCGTCACTTCCGTGAGGGTAATCGGCCCGTGGCCCCATTCGCCGGTCAGGCCGTTTTGTCCGGTGATAATGCGGCCGTCCGCCACCAGACCACCGCCCACGCCGGAACCGAGAATCGCGCCAAACACCACTTTGTGCCCTTTGCCGCTGCCGGCCAGCGCCTCGGCCAGGGCAAAGCAGTCGGCGTCGTTGTGCGCGATCACCGGCCGCTGCAGCACCTCACCCAGTTCCCGCGCCAGATTACGCCGGTGAAAAGCCGGGATGTTGCTGGCAAACATTTCGCCGGTTTGCGGTGCCACAATGCCCGCCGTAGAGATGGCGACAGCCGCCTGGCTGCTGAAATGGTTATGCTGCCCGGCGATCATCTCGCTGACTCTGGCGCAAAATGCCTGCCAGTCCGTCGCCGGGATTTTTTGCTGATCGAGCAGGGTTAGCCGATCCTGTGCATCCATCACGCCAAGCTTGATAAAGGAGCCGCCCAAATCGAGGCAGATCACGGTTGAGTGCGGGTGAGTCATAAACGTTTATCCATTACATCGCGCAGGCCGTCGCCCAGCACATTAAAACCGAGCACGGTAATCAAAATCGCCAGTCCGGGAAATAGGGAGACGTAAATATTTAGCCCGAGAAAGTTGCGGCCATCGCTCATCATGGTGCCCCACTCCGGCATCGGCGGCTGCACGCCGAGCCCGAGAAACGACAGACTGGCGGCAGAAAGCACCACCGCACCAGCCGTCAGCGTCGACTGTACAATCAGCGGGCCAATGGCGTTGCGCAGAATATAGTGCGTGATAATGCGCGGGTATCGCACGCCAAGCATATGCGCCGCTTCGATATACTCCATATTTTTCAGTCCCAGCGTCAGGTTGCGACTCAGACGTGCATACACCGGGATCGAGAACAACGAAATGGCGATCAGCATGTTTGTCAGCCCCTCGCCGAGCACGCTGACAATCAGAATCGCCAGTACGATGCCGGGAAAGGCGAAAATAATATCCATCAGCCACATGATCAGCGCATCAATTTTGCGTCCGGCCAGCCCCGAGATGATGCCCAGAGGAATGCCGATCGCCATCGAGATGGCTACGCTGAGGCTGACTTCAAACAGCGTGATGCGCGCGCCATAAATGACGCGGGCAAAAATATCGCGGCCGTAATCATCGGTGCCGAACCAGTGGGCAGCGGAAGGTGCCTGCAACGTGTTCAACAGATCCTGCTCGATGGGATCCCAGTGAGTGATCAGCGGTGCGAAAAGGGCAGCCAGCACCACCAGCAGCACCAGCCCGCCTCCGGTCGTGATTGAAGGGTTGCCAAGTAAAAACCTCACGATCTGGTGGCGGCGCGCGGGCGGCGGCTGGAGAGACGTGTCGAAACTGTTCATCAGTCGAACCTTATTTTCGGGTTGAGCAGGCCAATCACTATCTCACCGACCAGATTCATCAACACCACGCCGGTTACCGCCACTAACGTCACGCCCTGAATCACCGGATAATCGCGGTATTTCACCGAATCCACCAGCAGGCGGCCAATACCCGGCCAGTTAAACACCGATTCAGTGACCACTGCACCCCCGATCAGGCTGCCAAAATTCAGTGCGACGATGGTGACAATCGGTATCAACGCATTGCGCAGCGCGTGTTTCCAGTTAACGCTGGCCGATGATAACCCTTTGGCTCTGGCGGTACGGATGTAGTCCTGACTGAGCACATCCAGCATGCTGGAGCGCGTCATCCGCGCGATCATCGCCATCGGCAGAATCGCCAGCGTCACGGTCGGCATCACATAGTTGCGCCACGAATCAGCGCCGAGTAGCGGCAGCCAGCCGAGCTGTACCGCAAAGTAGTTCATCGCCAGCAACGCCAGCCAGAAGTTCGCAATCGAGGCACCGGCAATGGTCAGTACCATGACGATCTGATCGGGAATGCGCTGCCGGTAAATGGCCCCGGTCATGCCCGCCGGCACGCCGATGGCAATCGCCAGCAGGTACGCCAGCGCCGCCAGCGACAGCGTGTAGGGCAGGCGTTCGCTGATTTCGGTCATCACCGGACGCTGCGACTGCAGCGACAGCCCGAGATTGCCATGTAGCGCTTCACCGGCAAACCTGACGTATTGCAGCGGCAAAGGCTGATCCAGACCGAGCCGCACGCGCATACTGTCCACTGCTTCCTGCGGCGCTTCCGGGCCGGCCATCAAGCGTGCCGGATCGCCCGGCAGCGCGCGGATGGCGATAAACACGATGATCGACACACCGAAGATAATTAACGGCAGCGAGAGCACCTTTTTTGCGACATACGCTTTCATATCAATCAGCCATCAACACTATTTTTTCACGGCATCACGGACCACAATCTGGCCGCCCGGTTGCATCGTCACGCCACTGATATTTTTGCGCGTCGCATACAGATCGTCCTGATAGTAGAGCAGCACCTGCGGCGCGAGTCCGCTGATCCGCTGCTGTGCCTGGAAATAGAGCGCTTTGCGCTGGGCATCATCGAGCGTGGAGGCGGCGCTATCGATTAGCTCATCGGTACGTTTGTCGCTGAAGAAGCCGAGGTTAGCCCCGCCGGGCGCAAAGCTGCTGCTGTGATACAGCGGACGCAACTGCAGATCCGAGCCGTACAGCCCCGAGGACCAGGACGCCAGCACCGCGTCCGTACCCTGCGCGGCTTTCTCTTTGGCATCGGCAAACGCCGCTTTGGCCCATACGCCGCTCTCCATCTGGCGCACGCTGAGCTTGACGCCTATTTTGCTCCACATACCCTGCAGAACCTGCGCGGTGCGTGCGTCGGGTGCCTGCACGGCAATCGACATGGCGAAGCCGTCGGCATACCCCGCTGCCTTAAGCAGATCTTTGGCTTTCTGCACATCGTACGGATAGTCATGCAACGCTTGGTCGTAGTTGGCATCGACCGGCGCCAGCGGGGAATTGGCTGGCTGCGCATAACCAAACTTTACTGCTTTCACCAGTGCCTGCTGGTCGGTCGCGAAGTTCAGCGCCTGGCGTACTCTGACATCGCTGAGGGCTTTACTCTGCGTATTGAGATCGATCCAGAATACCGCCGCGCCCGGCGACTGTTTTAACTGCACGCCGGGATTATTTTTTAACATGCCGGCAAATTGCGGCGGCACCGGGTTAATAATATCGACCTGACCGGATTGCAGCGCCATATTCATGACTGACGGCTCACTGCTCCAGGTCCATTTTATTTCGTCCGGCCCGGAAGACTTGCCCCAATAGTCCGGATTCTTCTGCTCCAGGACAAATTCACCGGATTTATACTGCGCCAGTTTATAGGGTCCGGTACCGTCGGCTTTATTATTGATCGTGCCGGCTTTGTCAGCTTGTGGACTCACCATTAATCCCGGACCGGAGGCCAGCACGGTTAAAAACGCCGGATTAATTTTCTTCAGTGTAAAGGTGATGGTTAAGTCATCTTTTTTCTGCACGTCCTGAATAAAGGTGCGAATTTTCCCACTTCCGGCGAGACCGCGCTTCGTATCCAGATGACGCTGAAAGTTTTCAACGACCGCATCGGCATTAAATGGCGTGCCATCATGGAATTTAACGTTGGGACGCAGCGTAAATTCCCAGTGCAGTCCGCTGTCGTCGGCATGCCAGGAGAGCGCAAGGGCCGGCATGATTTTGCCATCGTCACCGAGCCGCGTCAGGCCTTCATACATCGGGTCCAGCACCGTGCCGGTAAAGGTCGCGGTCTGATTGCCCGGGTCCATGCTGCGCGGCGGTTCGTTTTGCATAATGACCAGCTGAGCAGCCAAAACCGATGCGCTGGAAAACGACGCCAGAATACCCGCGGCAAGTGTCAGTACCCTGAAATGCTTGATTGTGCTTTGCATGAAGGCCTCAGTGAATCAGTGACAAAGAGTGAAGAGTCATTGCCCGGCAGGCAGCTGACCGTCAATGCACGCCATCGCCTGCCATACGCTTTGGTTGTGTTAACGGCAGCAGAAGAACGGGCTCGACGCTATATAAGGCACACTCTGCAAACAAAAGCCAAGATGTCAGTTCATATATTTTACTTATAATTCGATCTGTATTCAGAAAATAAACTAAATACGCTTGAATTTGTTTTCACGGCTGATTATTGTCGGCCAAATACAGCCTATGCCGTGAGAACCCGGATGCTTAATGCTCATCAGCAACAAATTCTGCGTTTATTAATTGCTTCGCATGGCATGAGCCGCACGGCAATTGCGGAAAAAATGAAGCTGAGTAAAGCCGCAATCAGCACATTAATCAAAGAGATGCTTAGCGCAGGACTGCTTGAAGAGAGCATTCCGGAAAGTAACGGTCAGGGTCGGCCTTCGGTGTTATTAAAAATGCGTGCCGACAGCGCCTATTTTCTCGGTGCGTCGTTGCTCGGTGACGATGTGTATCTGGTGCTGACGGATATGCACGGCCGCATCCTGGCCAGTACCCACATGCCGCTGAATCCCGATCCTGCGCTGCTGACTGGTGCGCTGGCCGCCGCCATTCCCGGCCTGCTTGCACAAAAGGGCATCTCCGCCGATCAGCTTATCGGGCTGGGCGTCACGCTTTCCGGCTTTGTGGATGAAAACCAGGCGGTGTGCGTTCAGTCTGCCCTGCTGGGCTGGAAAAACGTCCCGCTGGCGGCACTGCTTAACGCGCAAACCGGTCTGGAGGTGTCACTGGAAAACGATGCCAAAGCTCTGGCGGTCAGCGAAAAGATTTTCGGCGTGGCGAAAAAGGCACAGAATTTCACCCTGATTTCCCACGGCGACGGCATTGGCTCCGCGCACTTCTTTCAGGGGCAGCTGCACCGCGGCGCGCACGGTGGGGCCGGTGAAATTGCTCACTGTACCGTAGAGCCCGGCGGGCGTCCGTGCCGCTGCGGCAAACGCGGCTGCCTTGATACGCTGGCATCGCTCACTGCGATGCGTGAAAGCATGCGTGACAAACAGCTGCCCTGCACCAGCATTGCCGAACTGGAAGCGCTGGCGGTAAAAGGCAATAGCGCCGCGATCGCAATTCTGCACCAGGCAGGTGACGCACTTGGCCTCGCCATTGCCAATATCATTCAGATGAACGATCCGGAGATGATTGTCATCGCTCATCAGCCGGATGCGTTCGACGGCCTGCTCAGAACGGTGGTGATGCAGGCGGTAGATAGTCACGTGTTGCCTTCAATCATGGGCAAGACGCCCATCGCCAGCATGGCGATTGATCAGTTGAGCTGGGCCCGCGCCGCAGCCAGTGTGGCGGCTTACCGTTTTATCGTTCACTTACCCGACTAGCGGAGTCTGTTATGCGCATTGCCTATGGTGGAATTCATACTGAATGCAGTACCTGGAACCCGGTGCTCAATTACGCCGACGACTTCCGCATCGTGCGGGGTGAAGCGATGACGACCAATCCCTATTTCGCCTTTCTGCAGGATTACGCGGCTGAATTTCTGCCGACCTTTCACGCCCGCGCCATTGCCGGTGGGCCAGTAGCACGTGTGACCTATGATGCCTTCAAACAGGAGTTTCTCCATCGGCTCGAGGCGTATTTGCCCGTGGATGGCGTTTACCTGGCGATGCACGGCGCGGTTTATGTCGAAGGGATGGAAGACGCGGAAGGCGACTGGATTAGCGCGACGCGCGAGCTGGTCGGGCCCGATTGTCCGATTAGCGTCAGCTACGATCTGCACGGTAATGTCTCGCAGCGCATCATCGACGCGATCGATATGTTTTCGACCTACCGCACGGCACCCCATATCGATGTGGAAGAGACCATGCGCCGCTCCGTTTCGATGCTGGTCAATAGCCTGCAAAGCGGCATCCGGCCGGGTGTGGTGTGGGCGCCGATCCCCGTGGTGCTGCCAGGCGAGCGCACCAGCACGGAAGATGAACCGGCCAAAAGCCTTTACGCCAGCCTGCCCGGGATTAACTCACTTGAACATATCTGGGATGCTTCGCTGATGGTTGGCTATGTCTGGGCGGATGAGCCACGCGCCACGGCGGCCGCCATCATGACCGGTACCGATGCCGATGTGCTGTCTGAGCAGGCGGCCAAACTGGCGCTGGCTTACTGGCAGGCGCGTGAGCAATTTGTGTTTGGCTGCGTGACCGGCAGTACTGAAGAGTGCGTACGCATGGCGATTTCCAGCCCTGGCGGACCGGTGATTCTCGCCGACTCCGGTGATAACCCGACCGGCGGCGGCGTGGGCGATCGGGCCGATGTACTGGCCGAACTGCTGCGGCAAAATGCGCAGGATGTCATCGTTGCCGGCATTACCGATAAACCGGCCACAGAGGCGGCCTTCGCCGCGGGCGTCGGTGCCCGGCTCTCCCTGACTATCGGTGCCACGCTGGATCCTGCTGGCGGCAAAGTCAGTGGCGAGTTTGACGTGCTACTGCTGAGTGATGATGCCCGTTCGGTTGCCCGTCAGGCGCTGCTGAAGATTGCAGGCATTACCGTGGTGGTTGCCGATCGGCGTCGTCCTTATCACAACCTGGCAGATTTCGCCCTGCTCGGACTTGATCCGCGCCAGGCAAAAATTGTGGTGGTGAAATCCGGTTACCTGTCGCCCGAGCTGGCGCCGATTGCCAATCCCAACCTGATGGCGCTGTCGGAAGGTGTGGTCGATCAGTATGTTGAACGGCTGGTGCGCAAGCGCAAGCTGCAGCCGGCTTATCCGTTCGATACCGATTTTACCTTTGTGCCGGTCAGCACCCGCTCGGCGCGCTTTTTGGCGGCACAATGAATCGCGCTGACCCGCTGGTGCTGAGCATCGAAAATCTCACCGTCGCGTTTCGCAGCGATGACCGCTGGCGTGAGGTGGTGAAAAACGTCTCTTTTACCCTCGGGGCCGGTGAAACGCTGGCGATTGTGGGTGAGTCGGGCTCAGGCAAAAGCGTTACCTCGATGGCGATCATGCGCCTGCTGAATAGTCGTCACGCACGTATCAGCGGCAAAGTGCTGCTGAACGGCGTGGACTTGCTCACGCTGAGCGAACGTGCAATGCGCGATATCCGTGGCAATGCCATCGCGATGATATTCCAGGAGCCGATGACCAGCCTTAATCCCTCCTTCACTATCGGTCACCAGATTGCTGAGGCGCTGATCGCGCACCGCAAAATCAGCGCACGCGCCGCCCGCGAAGAGACCATCCGGCTGCTGGAGAAAGTGCGTATTCCCAACGCGGCCAAACGCTTCAGTGACTACCCGCACCACTTTTCCGGCGGCATGCGTCAGCGCGTGATGATCGCCATGGCGCTGGCGCTGCGCCCAAAACTGCTGATTGCCGACGAGCCGACCACCGCGCTCGACGTCACGATTCAGGGTCAAATCCTTGACCTGATCAAGACCCTGCAGGAGGAGGAAGGCACCGCCGTGCTGTTCATCACCCACGATATGGGCGTGGTGGCAGAAGTCGCCGACCGAACGCTGGTGATGTACCAGGGCGCGATGGTGGAAACCGGCAGCACCGCCGCGATTTTTTCAGCCCCGGCGGCAGAGTATACCCGCACGCTGATTGCAACCGTGCCGCAGCTGGGTGCCATGCGCGGCATCGATGGACCGCGTAAGTTTGCGCTCAACGGCGAAGCGCCGGTGGCGCAGGCGCGGCAGACGCCACAAGGGCAAACGCCGCTGCTGTCAGTGAAGAACCTCAGCACGCGCTTCAGCATTCACGAAGGGCTGTTCAGCCGTAAAACCGGTGCGGTGCACGCCGTGGAGAATATCTCGTTTGATCTGCTGCCGGGTGAAACCTTGTCGCTGGTCGGCGAATCCGGCTGTGGCAAATCCACCACCGGCCGCTCGCTGACGCGGCTGGTGCAGCCGGCCTGCGGGCAGATTGCTTTTGACGGCAGCGACGTGCTCACCCTCTCCCGGCAAGAACTGCGCAAGCTGCGCTGCGCCATGCAGATGATTTTTCAGGATCCGTTTGCCAGCCTTAACCCGCGCATGTCAGTCCTTGAAGCCCTCACCGAACCTTTTTTACAGCATCGGCTGGGCAGTAAGGCCGCTGCACAGAGCAAAGCGGCCGAACTGATGACGCGCGTTGGCCTGCCCGCAACTATGCTGAAACGCTATCCGCACGAATTTTCCGGCGGCCAGCGTCAGCGCATCTGCATTGCCCGTGCGCTGATGCTCGATCCGAAAATGATCATTGCCGACGAGTCGGTGTCCGCCCTTGATGTCACCGTGAAAGCGCAGATCATCAATCTGCTGCTCGATCTGCAACACAGCCTGAATCTGTCGTATCTGTTTATCTCACACGATATGGCGGTAGTAGAGCGTATCAGCCATTGTGTGGCGGTGATGCTGCTGGGAGAGATTGTTGAGATTGGACCGCGCGCGGCTATTTTTGAGAATCCGCAGCACCCATACACACAAAAACTGCTCGCGTCGGTGCCGGTGCCCGATCCGGCGCGCCGCCACTTAAAACGGTACGTGGACGTCAGCGAGCTGAAGAGCCCGGTGCGTGCCAATGGATTTGTGCCGGAAAAACGGCATTATCAGGAAGTGAGCGCCGGACACTGGGTGATGCGGTAAAACGCTGGCCGCGTTTTTCACTTCATCAGCACCTGGAACTGCGGATTAAACTCATCAAAAATTGGCAGAGCCGCTGCGCCGAGGGCGGCGGTGTCGCTGCCGGTCATGCCGGTCTTGAGTCGCGTGCCGGTCAGATAGCGGCCGCGCACCGATTGGTAGAGCGGCGGCAGGCGCTGGATAATTTTATCCAGCAACACCGCAGGCATCATGCCGCCGATAATCACGCTCTCGGCATCAAAGATACACTCCAGCATATTAATACCCTGGCGCAGCGGCGTAAGCACGGTATCAATCCAGCGATCAAACAGCGCCGGATCAACCTGCAGTAAATCTTCCGGCAGCGCGCTCATCGGGTCGAGTCCGCAGAATTCGTAAGCGGCCTGCAGCGAAACATAACGCTCCAGGCAGCCATGATTGCCGCAGTAACACTCACGTCCACCGGGTTCAACCACCACATGCCCCACTTCACCGGCGTTGTGCGCATGGCCGCTGTACACATGGCCATCCATGATGATGCCCGCGCCCAGGCCCGTGCCAATGTACAGATAAATAAAGGAATTAAGATGACGCGCCACGCCGTGAAAACGTTCGCCAATCGCCGCGACGGTGGCATCATTCTCCAGCGTGACCGGCAGTCCACTCATCTCAGCAAGACGCGCGGCGATATCAACATCCTCCCAGCCGTGCAGCGTGGTCGGCCCCATTGACGAGATACCCTCCACACCAAACGGCCCCGGCATCACCACGCCAATACCCAGCACTTTTTGCCAGCGCGGCCCGGTCTGCTGTTTGATCTCCGCCAGCACCCCGGCAATGCGCGCTAATGTGGCATCCGGCTGCGGTTTTTGCACCATAATAAGGCGGCGAAAATGGATTTCACCGGTCAGGTCCACCAGCACAATCAGTAGCGTCTGATGGTCGAGATGGATGCCGATGGAAAACGCACTGGCCGGATTCAGGGTGACCGGAATCGCCGGCTGACCGCGGCCCTGCTTGCGCGGCTGACGGCTGGTGAGCAGCTCCGCCTGCTCCAGTTCAGCGACGATATTCGAGACGGTTTGCGGCGTTAACGCGGTCAGTCGCGCCAGCTCGGCACGGGTCAGCTCACCGTGCAGGCGTATCGCTTCGATAATCACCCGACGATTGTGCGCGCGCGCATGTTCCAGATTGGTTCCCGACGTTTTCATCCTGCTCGCTTCCCTCTTTTAACCACCGCTGCGGACCGCCGCCTCAATATCTATGATCGGCCACACATTTTACAACCTGTTTACCTGACAGCGGCAAAAATCTGTGCAAAGTAGTGTCGGATGGCAGCGTTGTTTTCTGCCCTGGCACGTCCCTTGCTTTAGCTCACTGCTGTCAGCCACTGCGCGCTGGCAATCTGTGCGCGATATTAAATCAATCAAATTGATTTAATTAAACACCCTCTACTGCATGAAGGCGAGAACGCAATGAAAAATCAGATGAAAGGTTGTTTTGCCGCCGTACTGTTCGCCTGCGCGGGCAGCGCGGCAGCGGCTACCACTACGCTTAACGCCCTGTTTATGACGCAGGCGGCCTACAGTGAAAACGATATCCGCGCCATGACGCAGGCGTTTCAGACAGCGCACCCGGACGTGCAGGTTAATCTGGAGTTTGTTCCTTACGAGGCGCTGCACGATAAGATCGTCGCGGCACGCGGCGCGGGCGGCAACGGTTACGATGTGGTGCTGTTTGATGCCATCTGGCCAGCGGAATTCAGCAAGTTCGACCTGTTGCAGGATGTCAGCAGCCGCATCAGCGCAGATGAAAAAGAGAAAATCTTCCCCGGCGCAATGAACACCGTGGTGTTCAAAGGCAAAACACTGGGCATGCCGTGGATCCTCGACACCAAATATCTCTATTACAACAAAGCGATGCTGGAAAAAGCTGGCATCAAAGATCTGCCGCAAACCTGGCAGCAGGTGATGGATGATGCGCGCATCATTAAGCAGAAAAATATCGTTAAATATCCGCTGGTATGGAGCTGGTCACAGGCGGAAGCGCTGGTGTGTGACTACACCACGCTGGTCTCCGGCTTCGGCGGCAAATTCTATAATAACGGCAAGCTCGATTTCTCTACGCCAGCCTCGCTGCAGGCGGTGAAGCTGATGAAAAACTCGCTCGATGAGGGCCTGACCAACCCGGCTTCGCGCGAATATCTGGAAGAGGACGTGCGCAAAGCCTTTTCCAACGGCGATGCGGCTTTCGCGCTCAACTGGACCTACATGTACAACATGGCCAACGATGCCAAACAGAGTAAAGTCGCCGGCCAGGTTGGCATCATGCCCGCACCCGGCGATGCGCCCAATCGTTTCGGCGCGGTCAACGGTTCGATGGGTCTGGGCATTGCCAAAGGCAGCAGCCATCCGGAGCAGGCGTGGCAGTACATCAGTTACATGACTTCGCAGCCGGTACAGAATAAATACGCCACGCTCAGTCTGCCGATCTGGAAAAGCTCCTATCAGGATCCCGCGGTCAGTAAGAATCAGGAGAGCCTGATCGCTGCTGCCGACAAATCGCTGAATGTCATGCTGTCGCGTCCGGAAACCGCTGATTACTCACGTCTCTCCAACACCCTGCAGCAGCAGCTGCAACAGGTTCTGGTCGGCAGCGCGACACCGGAAGCGGCCATGCAGGCGGTAGACAAAAGTGCGGCGCGTCTGCGTTAAGGGGTCAGTATGCTGAGTTTGCGTCAACGCGAACAACGGCAGGCATGGGTGCTGCTGGCACCCATGCTACTGGTGATGCTGTTGCTCACCGCCTGGCCGCTGCTGCGCACTATCTGGCTGAGTTTTACCGACGCCGCGCTGATTGGCAGCGGCGGTGAAGCGCCGCAATGGATTGGCCTGGAGAACTATCTCTACGCCATTACCGATGCGGATTTTCAAACCTCGCTGTGGCGCACGCTCTACTTCACCGTGGTGTCAGTAGCGATTGAAGGCGTCATCGGCGTGCTGGTTGCGCTGCTGCTCAACCAGAAATTCGCCGGACGTAACGTGTTGCGCGTGCTGGTGATTCTGCCGTGGGCGCTACCAACCATTGTGAACGCCATGATGTGGCGCCTCAATTTCAATCCGGACTACGGCAGTATCAACGCCCTGCTGACACAACTCGGTATCATCGATGGCTACCGCAGCTGGCTGGGGTCGCCGGCTTCCGCGCTCAACGCGGTAATGTTTGCCGACATCTGGAAAAACTATCCGCTGGTGACATTGCTGGTGCTGGCGGCGCTGCAGTCGGTGCCGGAGGATCTCTACGAAGCGGCGCGGCTGGATGGCGCATCGGCATGGCGGCGTTTTCGTGCCATCACCTTTCCGGCGATTGTTGGCTCGCTCAGCGTGGCGCTGGTGTTACGCACCATCGACGCCTTTAAGATCTTCGACATCATCTATGTAATGACGCGCGGCGGTCCGGTCGACAGCACCAAAACGCTGAGCTTTTACGTCTATCAGGAATCATTCAGCTACTTGCGCGCCGGCAGCGGTGCGGCTTATGCCATGTTAATGACGCTGCTGTGCGCAGTGCTGATCACCCTTTACATGCTATTACTGTGGCGGCAGCGCCGTCGGGGAAGTGCCTATGAAGGTTAAACTGCGTACCTGCGCTAAATACGCGGCGGCGCTGCTGGTGGCGCTCTCCGTCGTGGCTCCGATGGGCTGGCTGTTTCTGATGAGCGTCAGCGCCACCAGCGATCTGACACGCGTGCCGCTGGAGTGGCTGCCGCGCCAGTGGGATTTCAGCCGCTACCGCAGGCTGATCTCGCTGGAACCCGGCCAGCCCGGCGCGCTGTTCCTGCATGCGCTGGGTAATAGCCTGCTGGTGGCAACCGGCGCAACGCTGGTGTGCCTGCTGCTCGCGATCCCGGCAGCGTTCAGCTTCTCGCGCTATCGCGGCCGTGACGGCTGGCTGTTCGCGTCTCTGGCCATCTATATGGTGCCGCCGGTGGCGTTTGTGCTGCCGCTCTACTTTCTGCTGCAGCAGTTCGATCTGCTCAACACCCGACCCGGTTTGATCATCGTGTACTGCTCCCTGATTCTGCCGTTTCTCACCTGGATGCTGAAAAACCAGTTTGATGCCCTGCCGCAGGATATCGAACAGGCTGCGCGTCTTGATGGACTGCGCGTCTGGCAGGTGCTGCTGCGCATTACGCTGCCGCTGGCGAAACCGGTGCTGGGCGCGGCGGCGCTGTTTGGCTGGCTGCTGGCGTGGGATGAATTTTTCTACGCCCTGCTGTTCACCAGCAACATCGCCGCGCAAACCCTGCCGGTCACCATTGCCGGCTTTACCGCAGGCCGCGCCACCGACGATGGGCTGATTGCCGCCGTCGGTATTCTGGCGTCGGTTCCTCCTCTCTTTATCGCTATCTGGCTGCAAAAAACGCTGGTCAGCGGCCTTGCCAGTGGCGGGAGCAAAGGATGATGAGCAATAAGGAAGCCCGCGCCACGCTCTACGTGGTGGGCAATATCAATGTCGATGTCATCATGGGTACGCTGGACAGCTGGCCGCAGCGCGGCACCGAAGTGATGCTGCAGCACAGTGAGCTGCGTCCGGGCGGTTCGGCAGGCAACTGCGCGCTGGCGCTGGAAGCGATGCAGGTGCGCCATCGCGCCGTCGCTAATCAGGGCGATGACGGCCTCAGCGCATGGCTGGCGAGCCATTTTCCGCACAGCGCGGCGCACTGGACGCGCTACGCCTGCGAAACCTCGCTCACCGTTGGCGTCACGCACTCCGATCACGAGCGATCGTTCCTCAGTAATCTCGGTCACATTGTGCGGCTCAGCGCGCAGGACGTGCTGAGCCAGCTCCCGGCGCAAGCCAGCAGCGGCGATATCGTGCTGTTGTGCGGCACGTTTCTCTGCCTGCAACTGTATGACGACTATCCGCAGTTGCTGGCCGAACTGCAGCAGCGCGGGTTTATCATCGCCGTCGATACCGGCTGGCCGCCGCAGGGCTGGAGCGATGAAGTGCGTGCGCAGTTCGCCCGCTGGCTGCCGCAGTGCGACTGGCTGTTGCTCAATGAAGTCGAAACGCTCGGGCTGAGTGGCGCAGATAATCTGCACACCGGTGCGCATCTTCTGGCGCAACGGCTCAGCGGGCGCGGCGGCTGCGTGGTGAAATGCGGTGCGCAGGGCGCGGGCTGCTGGCAACGTCAGCACAGCCTGCAACAGCCCGCTCGCGCGGTCGCGGTGGTCGACACCATCGGTGCCGGCGACAGCTTTAACGCCGGTTTTCTTACCGCGCTGCTGCATCAGCAGGATCTTGCCACCGCGCTGCAATGGGGCATTGCGGTGGCCTCACTGGCAATCAGCACGCAGCCACGTCGCTATCCCGACTGGCAACAACTGCAACTATGCGCACAGGAGTTTTAAATTATGGCCGGTGTTGAACTCGTTAAAGTGGCCAAGCGCTACGGTAAACAGTCGGTGCTGCATCCGCTCGACCTGACCATTCCCGACGGCAGCTTTACCGTGCTGGTTGGCCCGTCCGGCTGCGGCAAGTCGACGCTGCTGCGCCTGCTCGCCGGACTGGAGAGCCTGTCCGACGGCGCGATTCTGATGGATAAGGTGCAGATTAACGATCGCGATCCCGCCGATCGCGACATTGCGATGGTGTTTCAGAGTTATGCGCTCTATCCGCATCTGACGGTGGCCGAAAACCTGGCATTCCATATGCAGGTGAAGAAGGTACGCCGCGATGAGCAGCAGCAGAAAATCGCGCGCATCGCCGCGATTCTTGGCATTGATAAGCTGCTGCAGCGCTACCCGCGCGCTCTCTCGGGTGGGCAGCGTCAGCGCGTGGCGATGGGCCGCGCCATGGTGCGTAATCCGCAGGTGTTTCTGTTTGACGAACCGCTCTCTAACCTTGATGCCCAGCTGCGCATGGAGCTGCGCGCCGAGATCAAGTCGCTGCATCAGCGTTTCAAAACCACCATGGTGTATGTCACGCACGATCAGGTAGAAGCGATGACGCTGGCCGACCAGATTGTGGTGATGAAAGAGGGACGCATCGTGCAACAGGGCGCACCGCTGGCGATCTACGATCGTCCGGCAGATACCTTTGTGGCGCGTTTTATTGGTTCGCCGCCCATGAACCTGTTACCGGCACAATTGCTGGCGCATGACGGCGTGCCGGGCGTGCAGTGTCAGGACTGGTGGCAGCCGCTGCCCGCGCAGTGGCAGGCGGTGGCACGGGAACGTGAAGGCGCTGCCGTGACGCTGGGGGTGCGCCCGCACGATCTGAGCGAAGTGCAGGACGGCGCGCCTGCGATGGTGAACGTGGTGGAGATTACCGGGGAATCAACCCTGCTGCACCTTGACTGGCACGGTCATGCGCTGCACATGCAGATGGCCGGACGGCATACGGCCGGCAGTGGTGCGACGCTGCGCATCGGTTTCAATCCGCAAAAAATCCATCTGTTCGATGCCGAAAGTGGTTTACGCCTGGCGGAAAAGTAAGCGCGGTGCGGTTTTCAGGTGCCGGGGCGCATCAATGCGCACCCGGCTCAAAGACCTGTTATTACCTTGCAGGGTCAGCGTTTACGGTGACCAGACGGGCTGACTTTTTCCCTCCGGCGTCAGCCTTCAGCCGTCACCGGCTGGAACGTCCGACGGTTGACGCTGGTCAGCACCACCAGCAGTGCCATCATCAGCAACTCCACCGCCAGCGTACCGCTGATGTCTGCCAGGTGATTACCATGCTGATTGATCTGGGTGAACACGCCGCCGAGCAGCATCGGTCCCAGTCCCAGCGCCGATTGCTGCACGGTAGACAGCACCGCACTGCCTGCGCCGGCCTGATGATGCGGCACCCCGATCATGCCAATGCGGTAGAAGGTGCTGACAATAAACGACTGGCCAAAGCCAATCAGCGCGGTGGCCGGAATCAACGTAGCAATGCCCACATGCGGCCACTTCAGCTGCAGCGTCGCGATCAGCGCCACCAGCCCGACCATCTGAATCGCACAGCCAGACAGTAACGTGGCACGTTTACCATAGCGCTCAACCATGCGGGTAGTACGCATTGAGCCGATAAAATAGGCCGCGCCCAGGGCAATAAACGCGTTGCCGGACTGAAAAGCGGTCATGCCGATGCCGGATTGCAGCGTCAGCGCCACTGCGAACATAAAGCCGCTCCAGCAGGAGAAGAACAGCACCGCCAGCGTCAGACCAAAACGCACGCTGGAAAGACGCAGCAGCGAGGGCGGCAGCAGCGGCGATCCGCCAGCGGCTTCCAGTCGCAGCGCGCTGTGGCGCAGCCGATGCAGAAACAGTGGAAACAGCACCAGCAGTAACAGGCACGGCCACGACCAGTGCAGTAGCGGCCCCAGCGCGAGGGCCAGCATCAGACAGCCGATCGCGCCGGCCAGCAGCAGCGTACCGCTCACATCCACCGGCACGCGCTTGAGGTTATGCGTTTCCGGTACGAAGCGGCGCGCGGTCAGCAGGACAAACAGGCAGATCGGCAGGTTGATGAGAAACACGCTGCGCCAGCCGTAGCCGCCAATATCAGCTTTGATCAAAAAACCGCCCAGCACCTGGCCAATAATAAAAGCCAGCCCGCCGATACCGCCGTACAGACCAATGGCCCGCGCATGCGCCCTGCCCTGCAGCGTAACGTGCAGCGTGGCAAGAATCTGCGGCACCATAAAAGCGGCGCCGACGCCCTGCAGCGCGCGCGCAAACATCAGCATGCCGACGCTGTTAGCAATGCCGCACAATAATGACGCAATGCCGAAGATCCAGACGCCGGCTAAAAACACGCGACGGCGGCCAAAGTTATCGCCCAGGCGTCCGCCCATCGCCAGACAAATAGCAAAGGCGATACCGTACACCGCCACGATCAGCGCCAGCGCGATCGGCGAGGCACGCAGCGATTGTGCCATCGCATCCAGCGCGACGTTGACTATGGAAAAGTCGATCATCGGCAATAGCTGCCCGGCCAGCAGGACCACCAGTCCTGCACGTTGAAGTTGCGATGTCTGCATAGCGTTAACCTTGTTTTTAGTTTCACTACGGCATAGCATCACCTAACCGTTAAACGGGTACCAGTTCTTGATTATCATGGTATAAATTCTACCCGTCTCGTCTGGAGAGCTGCTGATGAGCACCGCGCAAACCCTTACCCCCGCTGAGCTGAACAACCGTAAATTACTCGGTACCTTTTTACGTACGCGCCGCGAGAGCCTGGATCCTAACCGCCTCGGTTTACCGCGTATGCGTCAGCGCCGCACGCCGGGTTTACGCCGTGAAGAGGTGGCGCAGCTGGCGGATGTCGGCGTCACCTGGTACACCTGGCTGGAACAGGGGCGCGATATCAAAGCCTCCACCAAAACGCTGACGGCCATCGCCAGCGCCCTGCAATGCAATGATGTTGAGACGCAGCATCTTTTCTCGCTGGCCGGACACACTCTGCCATCGACGCGCGTCGCTGCTGCCTGCTGCAAACTCGCCGGACATAATCAGCAAATGCTGGATGCCATTCAGCTGCCGGCGATCATCGAAACGCCGCGCTTCGATATCCTCGGCTATAACCAGGCGTGGTGTGCGCTGATGGGCGTCGATTTAGCCCAGATCGCGCCGGAAGATCGCAACTGTATCTGGCTGGCGTTCAACCATGCCGGCTGGCGCAATGTGATGACCGACTGGGACGAAGTGATGCCGCAGATGGTGGCGATGTTTCGCGGTCAGATGGGCGAGCATCTGGGCGATCCGCACTGGGAGAGCTTCCTGGCGCGATTGCTGAACAGTTCCGATGAGTTCGCGCACACCTGGCAGCGCTACGAACTGGGCAAGGTGGAAAACCGCGTAAAACGCTTTTACCGTGCCGAAGTAGGCGAAATGACCCTGCGCCAGAACAACTGGTGGTCGGCGTCACGCAACGGTGACCGCCTGCTGGTGTACGTGCCGGATGATGCCGCCAGCGCAGCGGCGCTGCAACAGTTAACGGCGCGCTGAATCCTGCCGCTTTCTTAACATGTCAGGCTGAAGGTGTTTATACGTTGTATCAACATCATCACGGCTATACAATGTATACACATTCTTCGGAGGCCTGTTATGACGACCGTCACCTTAAAGAAATGGGGCAACAGTCCCTCGATTCGCATCCCGTCCAGCGTGATGCAATCCGCGTCGCTCAGCGTGGACGATAAACTGGAACTCAGCGTTGAAGATGGCAAACTGATCCTTGTGCCGCTCAGGGAAAAGGTGTATTCACTGGACGCTCTGCTGGACGAGATCACCGACGATAACGTCCATGATAAAATTGATTTTGGACCTTCAGTGGGCAAGGAAAGAATCTGATGGTGTCACGTTTTGTTCCCGATGCAGGCGATCTCATCTGGCTGGATTTTGATCCCACCCTCGGCCATGAACAGGGCGGCCATCGTCCTGCGGTTGTGCTGAGTCCCTTTGCCTATAACAACAAGGTTGGCATGTTGTTGTGCGTCCCGTGTACCACCCAGGTCAAAGGCTATCCTTTTGAAGTTTCCCTTACCGGTAGCCGTGATAGTGTGGCGCTGGCCGATCAGGTCACCTCCATCGACTGGCGCGCCAGAAAAGTGGTGAAAAAAAGCCATGTGACCGCCGACGAACTGAGTGAGATTCGCGCTAAAGCTAAAGCGCTGATTGGCTGACGTCGGTTATCTTTGCCATCGCCACCGATAAGAATGTCCTGCGCTATCCCCAACCTTATTTATCCTGACTATGCTTATCAGACGATAATAAATTCAGGAGAGCGCATGAAACTACTTTATTTCGTTTCGCTTATTGCTGCAGCCGGTTATTTACTGGCTTTCTTACCTAAACTGCGCACCCGTCGCGAGCCTGTGGCTTATTGGGGGTGCTGGGCTTATTTAGGTCTGAACGCGGTATATTGGGCAGTATTTGCGTTTCGCTATTATTTTCTGCGCTAACCATGGTAACGTCATGAAGGAGTTATGTTATGTCAGAAAACAATCGCGATCGGATGCCCTATCTACTCTATTTTTCCCGTCAGCGTTTACTGGTGGAAAATATTGATGGCCACATCGTTGATATTGGCGGTGCGGAAAGAGTGGGCGATCGTTATCGCTGGCAGCTTGACGGTAAAGATGCCGGGGGAGAAACGGAGCAGGAAGTGGACGAATTACTGGCCGAGGTGGAAAAACACCTGAGCTTTTTGTTCGTCGATGGCCAGTTTACCAGCCTGCCCGATGTCAGTGCTGATTATGGCGATCGGCTCGACAACGCGCCCTCACAGCAAATTGCACTACCCGAGCTCAACGACCGCGATGAAGACATCGTGCGTTAAGCCACAGAAGCAGGCTGCCGTCAGGCAGCCTGTCAGCACTCAGGTCGCCGGCGTGGTACTGGCCATACCGGGCACCAGAATCACTTTGCGGCAATCCTCTTTGCGTTTTTCAAAGATTTCATAGCCGCGCGCGGCCTCTTCCAGCGGCATATGGTGCGTCACAATCTCTTCCGGCGTCAGCAGCCCTTGCTCAATCAGCGACAGCAGGCGCGGTAAATAGGCCTGCACATGCGTCTGGCCCATTTTAAACGTCAGTCCTTTATCGAATGCATCGCCAAACAGGAAGCCGTGGATAAAGCCGGCATACACGCCCGGCACGCTGACCACACCGCCACGGCGCACTGCCGCAATACACTGCCGCAGCGCCTTCCCGCTGCTGCCCTCCAGCTTCAGATTACTCATCACCGTTTCCGTCAGGCTGCCCTTGGCTTCAAAACCTACCGCATCGATTACCGCATCAACGCCCCGGTGGCCCTGGGTATGATCAATGATCCAGCCAGCAGGATCGTCGATTTCGTCAAAATTGATCGGCGTAACCCCATAACGCTGGCGGGCAAATTCCAGTCGATAAGCGTTGTGGTCAATCATAAAGATCTCTTCCGCCCCTACCAGGCGCGCGCAGGCGGCGCTCAGTAACCCGACCGGGCCGGCGCCAAAAATGGCGACGCTGGAGCCTTTATCCAGCCCGGCATTTTGCACTGCCTGCCAGGCGGTGGGCAGGATATCGGAGAGAAACAGCACTTTCTCATCCGGTAGCGCCAGCGGCACTTTAAACGGCCCGACATTGGCTTTTGGTACCCGCACATATTCCGCCTGGCCGCCCGGCACGCCGCCGTACAGTTTGCTGTAGCCAAATAACGCTGCAGGCGGGGTAATATTTTTCTTGTTTAAAATAGCACCGCGCCCGCTATTGGTATTTTCACAGGCCGCATACTGATGCAGATGACAAAAGAAACAGTCGCCACAGGCAATAACAAAGGGCACCACAACGCGATCGCCAATTTTTACGTTGGTAACCTCACTTCCCGCTTCGACCACTTCACCCATAAATTCGTGACCAAATATATCACCGTGATCGGTACCGGGAATTTTCCCGCGATAAAGATGTAAGTCGGAGCCGCAAATTGCCGTCGCGGTGACGCGTAAAATAATGTCGTCCGGCTGCTCTAAAATCGGGTCAGGAACAGTTTCAACGCGCACCCGATGTGGGCCATGATAAGTTAACGCTTTCATAATCAGCTCCTCATAAATAAGCGTAACGAAAGGCTGTCTTTATTTAACCTGAATCGCTTAAGCCTGGTAGTAATAGTCGAATAGGCAAGCGTATCGGTATCGGGTGCAGAGCGGGGTCCGGCGCAGTTGCGCTTTGTGCGATATCTCGCAGAGAGGCATTTCTTACAGTAACGGCTAAAAATAATACTGGATATGCAAACAGTATATTGTATACTTATCCAGCAGTCTGATGGACTGTTCCACGTTTGTAAGAGGTGATACTGATGATGATCTCAACGGAAAGTCTTGCTGCTCTCAACGCAACTCTGCTGATGAGCAGCCGTGAAATTGCCAGAATAACCGGCATCACGCATGGCGAAGTGAAGCGCCTGATTAAAAGCCTGGAAACCGCGCAGCGCCTTTCCCAGCCTGTCACGGTGAATCATTACGAGCATGAAGGTGAGACACGTCAGGAGTTCCAGCTGAATAAACGTGACTCGCTGCTGGCGGTTGCTCGTCTTTCCCCTGGCTTTACCGCCGAACTGCTGGACCGCTGGCAGGAGCGGGAGAAATTCACCCATCTGCCCGATTTCACCAATCCGGCGGAAGCGGCACGTGCCTGGGCAGAACAGTTTGAGCAACGCCGTGCGGCGGAACAGCAACTGGCGCTGACGGCCCCAAAGGCAGAATTCTTTGATCGCTTTGTGGATGTGCATGAGTCGCTGGGTTTTCGCCAGCTGTGCAAAATGCTCAAGGTGAAAGAGCCGGAGTTTCGGCAGTTTCTGCTTGAGCGCAACATTATGTACCGTGACAAAGGTGCGCTGACACCACAGCAGCACCATCTGCAGGCTGGCTATTTTGCACTGCGCAGCGGAATGGGTGAAAACCAGCATGCTTTTTCGCAGGCACGGTTTACCGCGAAAGGTGTGAAGTGGGTTGCCAGCCTGTGGGCCGGTCATGTCGCTGCACGGCCAAATGGTGTCGCTGCCTGATATTCAGCCGGTCAGGACGACCGGCTGGATTCGCTTAGCGCTGATGGCGGCGGCGCTGGAGCCGATGGCGAAACTGCCTGACCTCTTCGCGTGACCAGCAGCGAGAGGAGAGCGGCAGGCTGTCATCAACCGCCGCCGGCAGCGGCAATTTTTCCAGCGTGCCACGATTACACATAGCACGCGCCAGCGTGGTACAGGGGATATCAAGGTAATGCGCCATCTGCGGCAGCGTCATCAGGGTGGTACGCATACTCACCTCCATTTGGCTTATGTTTCGCCTTCCATGGTTGAGCAGCCCGGCAGATGTTTTTTTGATCGCGATCAGCCTACGCCTTAATTCAGGTTAAAAATTAATCAATCTGCCACCCTGTGGTCTGCGCCATCGCTTCGCTCACTGTGCCGCCGGAAAGTTTCGCTGAATCGGTGCAAACGCGCTGGCGGCTTTGCCGATCAGCCGTTGTGGCCGGAACTCTTTCAGCAGGTCGCTGGGACTGTCGCCGATCAGCTCCTCCGCCACCAGCCTGCCAATCAGCGGTGACAGCGTGACGCCGCTGTGCGTCACCGCGACATACACGCGCTGATGCGGGGTGACAAAGCCCAGTGCCGGCAAACCATCAGCCGGACGCGCCCGCTGCCCGACGACAATCTGCTCGATCTGCAACGCACCAGCCGTGGCAAACAGCGCACGGTAGCGCTCACGAAACTGATCGGCGATGGCGCCATGAGTCGACGGCGGCGCGCCCGGATCGGCCAGATGATCGAGATCCAGCGCCTGTAACAGTAACCGCCCGCCGCCGTCCGGCCGCACGTTCAGCTGCGGAGAAATCAGGTTGGTGCCAAGCGATAATGGCTGTGGTGCGGTGCGCGCCAGAAAGCTGCAGGCCACCGCATCAGGCTTGCTGGTGTCAATCAGCGCCAGTTCCAGACCAAGCGTATGCAGCAGCTGATTGGCCCAGCGTCCGGTCGCCAGCACCAGACGATCACCCTGCCACTGCTCACCCTGCTCCAGCTGCACCGTCACGCCTTCCGCATTTTCACTGATGTGCTGAATCGCCTGATGCTGATGCAGTACCGCGCCGTGCGCCTGCGCCTCTGACCACAGCCGTGCCAGATACAGCGCTGGATAGAGCACCGATTCCGTTGGAAAATGCCAGATGCTGCCGTGCACCGCAGACGCGCGCAGTTCAGGAATTTCCTGCTGCAGCTCGGCCAGCGTCCTTTGCCGTGACGCATAGCCAGCGGCCTGCAAGGCGGTAGCACGCTGCTGCAGTTGCTGTTCGGCTTCACCCGCGCCGGCCCACTCCCAGGTGCCACAAGGTTCCAGCCAGCGCACGCCATTGGTCTGCGTCAGCTGCAGCCGGATATGCTCCTCCATCGCCAGCGCATTGAGGCGGTGATAGCTGGCAGGCTGTTTGCCGTTGGAGTTTACCCAGGCAAATGTGGTGCTGCTGGTGCCCGCGCCCATGTGTTGCCGGTCAAAGAGGGTCACCTGCGCCCCCTGCCGCGCCAGCGCCCACGCCACGGCGAGGCCGATCACACCCGCACCGATTACCGCCACTTTTTGCGTCGTCATAGCTGTCTCCTCTGCTCGCCCAACATCATAACAGTCACCGCAGCGAAAACTGGCCTGAGGGTCATAGGAATTACTTCTCAGATTATTCAATAAATAAAAAAAGCGTGACGGTGCGTTAAAGTCGCTTCGCTCGCTGGCGCACTCCCCTTACCGGGTCTACGGTTAATTGAAAAAGCACAAGAATTTAACTAACCATGGAAAGCCGCTATGACCGCCCATGTCGATACCACAGCAAGCCAGGAAAGCGATCTCCTTCAGTTGCATCACGCATTGCAGGCTCATCTTGAACATTTATTGCCTGCCGGGCAGCAGGCCGATCGCGTTCGGGCCGCCATGCGTGCCGGCACGCTGGCACCGGGCAAACGTATTCGTCCGCTCTTGCTGCTGCTGGCAGCACGCGATATGGGCTGTGACGTGGCGCAGCAGGGTATCCTTGATCTTGCCTGTGCAGTCGAAATGGTGCACGCCGCCTCACTGATCCTTGACGACATTCCATCAATGGATAACGCCCGGATGCGACGTGGACGCCCGGCGATCCACTGTGAATATGGGGAAAACGTGGCGATCCTGGCGGCGGTCGCGCTACTCAGCCGCGCCTTTGAGGTGATTGCCCTCGCGCCGGGTCTGCCGGCAACGCACAAAGCCGAAGCCATTGCCGAGCTCTCCTCTGCCGTCGGCCTGCAGGGACTGGTCCAGGGTCAGTTCCAGGATCTGCATGACGGCGCACACAGCCGCAGTCCGGAAGCCATCACCCTGACCAACGAACTGAAAACCAGCGTCCTGTTTCGCGCCACGCTGCAAATGGCGGCGATTGCGGCCGATGCGTCAGTGCAGGTGCGTCAGCGTTTAAGCTATTTTGCGCAGGATTTAGGTCAGGCTTTCCAGTTACTGGACGACCTGGCGGATGGCTCTAAGCACACCGGCAAGGACTGTCATCAGGATCAGGGCAAATCCACGCTGGTGCAGATGCTGGGCCCGGAAGGGGCTGAACGTCGTCTGCGCGACCATTTAAGCAGTGCCGATGCACATCTTGCCTGCGCCTGCCATCGCGGTGTCGCCACCCGTCAATATATGCACGCCCTGTTTAATCAACAGCTGGCGATGTTTAACTGAAGCCGGTCATACCTATGGGGCATTTTGCCGTTATTGCACCACCGCTCTACAGCCACTTTCACGCATTGCAGGCGCTGGCGCAAACGCTGCTGGCGCGCGGACACCGCATCACCTTTATTCAGCAAAGCGATGCACGCACCTTGCTGAGCGACGAGCGTATTGCCTTTGTGGCCGTCGGCGAGCGCACGCATCCTGCCGGATCGCTCTCCAGCGAACTCAGGCGGCTGGCCGCACCGGGTGGGCTGTCGCTGTTTCGCGTGATTCACGATCTGGCCAGCACCACCGATATGCTGTGCCGCGAACTGCCCGCGGTGCTGAAACGCCTGCAGGTCGATGGCGTGATTGCCGACCAAATGGAAGCGGCTGGCGGTCTGGTGGCAGAGGCGTTACAGCTGCCGTTCGTGTCGGTGGCCTGCGCGCTGCCGGTCAATCGTGAAGCGGCCATTCCGCTGGCGGTAATGCCCTTTCGCTTTGCTCAGGATGAGAAAGCGCTGCAGCGCTATCAGGCCAGCAGTGACATCTACGACCGCATCATGCGTCGTCATGGCGCTGTCATCGCTCGTCATGCGCGCGCCTTCGGCCTGCCCGAAAGCCATGGCTTACATCAGTGTCTGTCGCCGCTGGCGCAAATCAGTCAGCTGGTGCCCGCTTTTGATTTTCCACGTCAGCAACTGCCAGCCTGCTATCACAGCGTGGGCCCGCTGCGGACCCAGGTCGCTAGCGGCGCACTTGCCGCTCCCTGGTCAGCGCTGCGCCAGCCGGTGGTGTATGCCTCTCTGGGCACGCTACAGGGACATCGCTTTCGCCTGTTTCTGCATCTGGCTCAGGCCTGCCGCAATCAGCAGCTGTCGCTGGTGGTGGCACACTGTGGCGGGTTGACCGCCAGCCAGGCACATCAGCTGAGACTGGCCGGGGCTGCGTGGGTAACCGATTTTGTGGATCAGCGGGCGGCGCTGCAGCATGCGCAACTGTTTATCACTCACGCCGGTCTGAACAGTGCGCTGGAAGCGCTGGAATGCGGCACGCCGATGCTGGCGCTGCCGATCGCCTTCGATCAGCCCGGCGTGGCGGCACGTATTGAGTGGCACGGCGTCGGCCGGCGCGCCTCACGTTTCAGCCGCGTCGCGCAGCTGGAGCACCACCTGCAACAGTTGCTGAGTGACGATCGCTATCGTCTGCGCATGTCAGCCATTCAGGCGCAGCTGCAGCGGGCCGGTGGCTGTACGCGCGCGGCGGATATTGTCGAGCAGGCGCTGTGTCAGCAGCAAATCGTGCTGGCGGAGGCCACCTGATGCGCGCACCTTACGATGTCATTCTGGTCGGTGCCGGCCTGGCTAACGGGCTGATTGCGCTGCGTTTACGCCAGCTGCAGCCCGCACTTAAGGTTTTGCTGCTGGAGAGTCAGGCGCAGCCGGCCGGCAATCATACCTGGTCGTTCCATCGCGAAGACGTCAGCGAAGCGCAGTTCCGCTGGCTCGAACCGCTGCTTTCGGCGCGCTGGCCCGGTTATCAGGTACGCTTCCCCACCCTGCGTCGCCAGATGGATGGTGAATATTGCTCCATTGCCTCGGAGGATTTTGCCCGGCACTTGCAGCAGGTGCTCGGTGCCGCGCTACGCACCGCAGCGCCGGTCAGCGAGGTCTCGCCCACCGGGGTCAGACTGGCGGATGGCGGGATGTTACAGGCGCAGGCGGTGATTGACGGACGCGGGCTGCAGCCGACACCGCATCTGCAGCTCGGCTATCAGGCATTTGTCGGTCAGGAGTGGCAGCTGGCCGCGCCGCATGGCCTGCAGCAGCCAATATTGATGGACGCCAGCGTCGATCAGCAGCAGGGTTATCGCTTTGTTTACACCCTGCCGCTCAGTGCCAGCCGTCTACTGATTGAAGATACCCATTATATCAACCATGCCACGCTGGATGCCGCACAGGCGCGCCGGCACATCACGGACTATGCCCACCAGCGCGGCTGGAATCTGCGCCAGCTGCTGCGCGAGGAGCACGGCTCGCTGCCGATCACGCTCAGCGGCGATATCGATCAGTTCTGGCAACAGCAGCACGGACAACCGTGCAGCGGGCTGCGCGCCGGACTGTTTCACGCCACCACCGGTTACTCGCTGCCTGCGGCAGTGGCGCTGGCGGAGAAGATTGCCAGCACGCTGCCCGCCGATGCCCACACGCTGAGCCACTGCATCGAATCCTTTGCCCGTCAGCACTGGCGCGAGCAGCGCTTTTTCCGTCTGTTAAATCGCATGCTGTTTCTTGCCGGACGGCCTGAACAGCGCTGGCGCGTGATGCAGCGTTTTTACCGGCTTGATGCCGGATTGATTAGCCGCTTTTACGCCGGGCAACTGCGCCTCAGCGATAAAGCACGCATTCTGTGCGGCAAACCGCCGGTCCCTCTCGGCGAAGCGCTGCGCGCATTGATGATGACCTCTCCGTTACCAGGGAAGAAATAATGAAACGCACCTATGTGATTGGCGCAGGCTTCGGTGGCCTGGCGCTGGCGATTCGTCTGCAAGCGGCCGGCGTGCCGGTCACGCTGCTGGAACAGCGCGATAAGCCCGGCGGGCGCGCCTATGTTTATCAGGATCAGGGTTTTACCTTTGATGCCGGTCCGACGGTGATTACCGATCCCAGCGCTATCGAGGCGCTGTTTACGCTGGCAGGCAAGCAACTCAGTGATTATGTCGACCTGATGCCGGTGACGCCGTTTTATCGCCTGTGCTGGGAAGACGGCAGGCAGCTGGACTACGACAACAACCAGACACAGCTCGAGCAGCAGATTGCCACCTTTAACCCGCAGGATGTCGCCGGTTACCGCCAGTTTCTGGCCTATTCACAGGATGTGTTTCGTGAGGGCTATCTGAAACTTGGCACTGTGCCTTTTCTGCATTTCCGCGACATGCTGCGTGCCGGGCCACAGCTGGGTCGGCTGCAGGCCTGGCGCAGTGTCTACAGCATGGTAGCGAAATTTATTCAGGACGATCATCTGCGCCAGGCTTTTTCCTTTCACTCGTTGCTGGTCGGCGGTAATCCTTTTGCAACGTCTTCGATCTATACCTTAATTCACGCACTGGAGCGCGAATGGGGCGTGTGGTTTCCGCGCGGCGGTACCGGTGCGCTGGTTGATGGCATGGCGCGGCTGTTTCGCGATTTGGGCGGTGAACTGCTGCTCAACGCCGAAGTCAGCCAGCTGGAGACCGAGGGTAACCGCATCAGCGGTGTACAGCTAAAGGATGGGCGCCGGTTTGCCGCCGCCGCCGTTGCGTCAAATGCTGACGTGGTGCATACCTACGATCGCCTGTTGAGCCAGCATCCTGCGGCGCGTAAACGCGCGGCGACGCTGAAGCGCAAGCGGATGAGTAACTCGCTGTTTGTGCTCTATTTTGGTCTTAATCATGCCCACCCGCAGCTGGCGCACCACACGGTGTGCTTTGGTCCGCGCTATCGTGAATTGATCGATGAGATCTTCAATAGCAGCCAGCTGGCGGAAGATTTCTCGCTGTATCTGCATGCGCCCTGCTCCAGCGATCCGTCGCTGGCACCGGCGGGCTGCGGCAGTTTTTACGTGCTGGCACCGGTGCCGCATCTCGGCACCGCCGCAATTGACTGGCAACAGGAAGGACCGCGCTTGCGCGATCGCATTTTTGCTTATCTGGAGGAGCACTATATGCCGGGTCTGCGACAGCAGTTAGTGACACACCGTATGTTTACGCCGTTTGATTTTCGCGACACGCTGCACGCGCATCAGGGCTCAGCGTTTTCGCTCGAACCCATTTTGACGCAAAGCGCCTGGTTCCGGCCGCATAACCGCGATGCCGACATTAGTAACCTTTATCTGGTGGGGGCTGGCACGCATCCCGGTGCCGGTGTACCAGGCGTGATCGGCTCCGCGAAAGCGACCGCCCAGTTGATGGTGGAGGATCTGACCGGATGAACCAACCGCCGCTGATTGAGCAGGTCACCCAAACCATGGCGCAGGGCTCCAAAAGTTTCGCCAGCGCTACCCGGCTGTTTGATCCTCCAACGCGCCGCAGTACGCTGATGCTGTACGCGTGGTGTCGTCACTGTGACGACGTGATAGATGGTCAGACGCTGGGCGAAGGCGGCACGCAGCACGCGGTGGCGGATGCCCAGGCGCGGATGCGCCACCTGCAAATCGAAACCCGCCGCGCCTATAGCGGTGCCCACATGGATGAACCGGCGTTTCGTGCCTTTCAGGAAGTGGCGCTGACGCATCAGCTTCCCCAGCAGCTGGCGTTTGATCATCTGGAAGGGTTTGCGATGGATGCGCGTGAAGAACGTTACGCGTGTTTCGGGGACACGCTGCGTTATTGCTATCACGTGGCCGGCGTGGTGGGGTTAATGATGGCGCGCGTGATGGGCGTACGTGATGAGCGCGTACTCGATCACGCCTGTGATTTGGGTCTGGCGTTTCAGCTGACCAATATCGCACGGGATATCGTTGAAGACGCGGAGAATGGCCGCTGCTATCTGCCACAAAGCTGGCTGGATGAGGCCGGACTGAGCGCCGCCCAGCTCGCCGATCCGCAACATCGCGCAGCGCTGGCCCCACTGGCTGCGCGTCTGGTGCGCGAGGCTGAACCTTACTATCAGTCAGCGCGCAGCGGGCTGCCAGGATTGCCGCTCCGTTCGGCGTGGGCGATCGCCACCGCACGCGGCGTTTACCGTGAAATTGGCGTAAAAGTGCAGCATGCCGGTGCCCGGGCGTGGGATGCGCGCCAGCGCACCAGTAAAGGCGAAAAGCTGGCGCTGCTGGTGAAAGGTGCTGGCGTCGCGCTTACTTCGCGCCTTGCTCATCCCCAGCCGCGTCCTGCCGGTCTGTGGCAGCGTCCGCGTTGACACGACGCCCATGGCGCTGGCGCAGCGTCGCCTGCAGCTTGTGCAGCGGCGGGGCGTAAAGAAAGCCAAAGGAAACGCAACCTTCCCGTCCCCGCACCGCATGATGCATGCGGTGCGCCATATACAACCGCTTCAGATAGCCTTTGCGTGGAATATAGCGGAACGGCCAGCGTTGATGGACCAGACCGTCGTGCACCATAAAATAGAGCGCGCCATAAGTCGTCATGCCAGCGCCAATCCATTGCAGCGGCCAGACACCGTTGACACCCAGCCAAATCAGGCCAATCGATAACAGCGCAAACACCACGGCATACAGGTCGTTGAGCTCAAATTTGCTCTCATGCGGTTCATGATGCGACAAATGCCAGCCCCATCCCCAGCCATGCATAATGTATTTATGCGACAGCGCCGCGACGATCTCCATCAGTATCACGGTAGCCAGCAGGATAAGCGCATTCCATAACCAGAGCATCATTGGTCCATTTGCGAAGAGTGAGAGTATAAAGGTGGACGTGGATAGCGAAAGGCGCAAGTCTCCGGCAAAAAAACGCACCGGCAGCGTAAATACCAGCCAGGTCACGGACGCGTGCTGTCACCGTCAGACAAGCAAAGCGGCAAGAAGGTTATCCTGCATGGCGGCCGGGTCGCTCTGCTTTACATCGATTTAACAGCTGGTTAGTATAGCCAGCGGTTCAGCGGTCCAGGCTGCTGCGTAGGCGTTAACGTCAATCAACGCACCATATGCAGAGACTTTCTGCCTCATTTCCATGGTGCGCAAACATGTCCCATACCGCTTTATCTGCTGATTCTGCCCTGCGTCGCTCCGGCTTTTTCCTGCTGCTGCTGTTACTGACCGCCGCCAACTTACGCACGCCCATCACCGCCACCGGGCCGGTACTGGAAAATATTCGCCTGACATTTGGCCTGAGCGCCAGCGCTGCCGGCGTGATTAACTTTTTACCGCTGCTGATGTTTGCCACGCTGGCACCGCCAGCCGCCTGGTTTGGCAATCGCTTTGGCCTCGAGCGCAGTCTGTGGGGGGCGTTACTCCTGATCGTCCTGGGTTCACTGCTGCGAATCAGCGGCAGCGAAACGGCACTGTGGCTGGGGACGCTGATTCTCAGCAGCGGGATCGCGGCGGCCAACGTCCTGCTGCCGCCGCTGATTAAGCGGGATTACACCGCGCACACCGCGCGTTATATCGGGCTGTATGCCATGACCATGGGCATCACCGCCAGCATCGCTTCCGGCGTGGCCGTGCCGCTGGCCGAACTCAGCAGCGCCGGCTGGCGTCTGTCGCTGGCGGTCTGGCTGATTCCGGCGCTGATCGCGCTGCTGGCATGGCTGCCGCAGCTGAAAAATCCCGCGACGCATGAGCAGCGCGCGACAGAGGTCACCGTAACGCGTTCGCCGTGGCGTTCCGCGATCGGCTGGCAGGTGTCGCTGTTCATGGCCAGCCAGTCGTTACTGTTTTATACCCTGATTGGCTGGTTTACCCCGTTCGCACAGGATAATGGCATCAGTCAGCTGCAGGCGGGCGGCATGTTGTTCGTCTATCAAATTGTGGCGATCGCCTCCAATCTGGCCTGTATGCGGGCACTGAAGCAGCTGCGCGATCAGCGTCTAATCGGGCTGCTGGCTTCGCTGTCGATCTTCATCGCGGTGACCGGCCTGCTGCTGGCACCCGCATGGTCGCTATTGTGGCTGATTCTGGCAGGCCTCGGTGCGGGCGCCTCGCTGCTGATCAGCCTGTCACTGTTTAATTTACGCACCCGGGACCATCGCCAGGCCTCGAAACTCTCCGGCATGGCACAGTGCGTGGGTTACGGGCTGGCGGCGCTGGGACCGCTGTGCTTCGGCATGCTGCATGATGTCAGCGGCAGCTGGCAGCTCCCGCTGCTGATGCTGTTGGCAGTAAGCGCGCTGCAAATGGCGATGGCGCTGCTGGCCGGACGCGACCGCGCTATCTGACCTCAGACCGTGACGGCGTTAAGCGCCTCCTGCCGTTCCAGTTCGCGCACGCGTGGGATAACTTCCCGCCCAAAGAACTCCACCTCTTCATGGAAATGCAGAAACGCCAGCAGCAGTAAATCCACGCCAGCGCGTTTCTGCTCCATGATGCGCTCAGCAATTTGCTGCGGCGTGCCAATCAGATTGGTTTTGAAACCGTCGTTGTATTGCACCAGATCCTCAAAGGAGGATTTGGCCCAGTTGCCCTCGCCTTCCGGCGACGCGCTGCCGGCATTTTTCACCTCATGCTGGAAGCCTTTCACTGCATCCGGATTGGCTTTGGCGATGATCTCCTGCAGCACCGCCTGGGCTTCCTGTTCGCTCTCGCGGGCGATGACGAAACCATTCAGGCCGATTTTAACGGCGTGCTGATTGACGGCGGCTTTGGCGCGGATATCGTCTACCTGCTGGCGTACGCCCTGTGGCGTGTTGCCGTTGGTGAAGTACCAGTCAGACACCCGTGACGCCATGTCCCGCGCGGCGCGCGAGCTGCCGCCCTGAAAAATTTCCGGTAGCGGATCGAGTGGTTTAGGCTTGAGCGCGTAGTCGCGGAAGCGATAAAAATCTCCGGCGAAGCTGAAGCTGCTTTCACGCCAGATGCCGCGCAGGCAGCGAATAAACTCTTCCGAACGCAGATAGCGCTCTTCGTGATCGAGCCAGGGTTCACCAATCGCTTTGAACTCGCCGCGAAACCAGCCGCTGACAATGTTCACCGCGATGCGCGGACCGTACAGATGGCTGATGGTAGCGATCTGCTTCGCCGCCAGCGTCGGGTTCCACGGCCCCGGCAGCAGCGCGGCAATCACTTTGAGTTTTGTGGTGTGGCTCAGCAGATCCTGAGAGAAGGTGACTGATTCGTGCTGATTATCCGCGCCATAGCCGGCGGTGAAGCGAATCTGTGTCAGGGCATAATCGAAGCCAGCGCGTTCAGCGATTTTCGCCAGTTCACGGTTGTACTCCGCGTCCCAGCGCGTGCGCTGCTCGATCTGACTGATAACTAAACCACCTGAAACATTAGGCACCCAGTAAGCAAACTGCAGCGGTTTTACCTGTGACATAGGTTTCTCCTGAGACTTCTTATAGCTGGATTAACGGAAAATTATCTTCATTAATGCTTTTGGCTATAAGAGGCTATGCAGTGAGCGTGCCAGTTCCTGGCAGAGATTAAACGCCTGATTTGCCGGCTAACTGAATGAGAGGATGAGGAATGTCTGTTGCGGATGCAGCAGCCGCTGTCGCCAGGCTGTTGCAATTGCAGCCGCTCCGGCGAAAAGGGCGCTACTCCGCGTGCTGAAAAGCCTGCAGCGCGCTTCGGGTGGCGGCATCGTCAACGGCGGCGCTGAGCAACGCATCAAGCAGACCGGGAAAGCGCGCGTCCAGATCGTCGCGACGCAGTGACAGCAGATTCTCGCGGCCAGAGGGTTTTTGCCAGATTACGCCGCTGTCACGCAGTACCCGCCAGTGATGGGTTAAGGTAGATTTGGATACGCCTTGCAGCAGCGAGCCGCAGCTGCGCTCCTCCCCCTGTGCCAGCAGCGCGACGACCGCCATGCGCATCGGATTGCCCAGCGCGGCCAGCACATTCTCCAGCCTGATGGCGTCACGCGACGGATGATTTTCCAGCATTGCTTATCTCTGTAAGGGCGTAAGACAGCAAATTATCCGTGAGTCGGCGGGCGATGTATAGCGCAGTACGAGCGGTGCGCCAATCGCGCTGCGCTAATTTACGATGTCACATTGCTGCTCTATGCTTGTCACCATCCTCCACTCTTTCTTCATCACAACATGAATGCAAATCCGATAGCGCATCCCGCTGCTTTGCGGTCTCTCCAGGCGTTGTGCCTGGTCAATTTTTTCATGGCCGATGTGCGGGATGGACTCGGCCCTTTCCTGGGAATCTTTCTTACTGAACATGGCTGGAGAGCGGATGATATTGGCTGGGCGATGACTGCCGGCGGTTTAGCCGGTCTGCTGGCTACGCTGCCGGCGGGTCTGGCAACCGATGCCACGCACCATAAAAAAGGGCTGCTGATTCTGGCCTCACTGCTCATTACGCTGGCCACCCTGATGCTGTGGTGGTTTCCTTACGGTGGAGTGGTGGTTGGCTCGCAGGTGGTTACCGGTCTCGCGGCCGCGCTTATTGCCCCGTTACTGACCGGCGTCACCCTCGGCCTGACCGGCTCTCAGGGGTTCAGCCAGCAGATGGGTAGAAACGAGGCGTTCAATCATGGCGGCAATATGACTGCCGCGCTGTTTGCCGGGTTTGCCGTCTGGCTGTGGGGCACCGATGCGGTTTTTATCCTGATGACCGCGATGGCACTGTGCGCATGTTTTGCCGTGGCCGCCATTCAGCGTAACGCGATCGATGACCGCGCGGCGCGCGGCGGTGCCGGACAGCAGGCCGCAGAGCTTCCGGGTTTCTCTGCCCTGCTGCGCAATCCGGTGCTGCTGATTACCGGCCTGACGCTGCTGCTGTTTCACCTCGGCAACGCCGCGCTGTTGCCGATGCTGGGCATTCGCGCGGCGGCAACGCACAGCGGACAGCTCAGCCCGGGTGTTTATACCGCTGCAACCGTGGTGATTTCGCAATGCGTGATGATTCCCGTGGCGTTATTCGCCGCCCGAAACGCCAGCCGCCTCGGTTTCCCGCTGCTGATAACCCTCGCGCTGGTGGTGCTGCCGGTGCGTGCCGGCATCGCCTCCCTGTTCGATGGCACCTATGCGATGGTACCGGTACAGATTCTTGATGGTCTGGCCGCCGGGCTGCTGGGCGTGGCAGTACCGGGCTACATCGTCAGCGTGCTTGACGGCAGCGGACACACCAATGCCGGCCAGAGTTTCGTCATGCTGATGCAGGGCGTGGGCGCGGCATGCAGCCCGGCACTGACCGGCAGCATCGCCGCCGCCTGGTCTTATCAGGTCGCTTTCGCCGTGCTCGGCAGCATTGCCCTCGCCGCACTGATGCTCTGGAGCCTCAGCCAGCGCATCCGATGGGTTAAAAGCCGGGCGTGAGGGGATATCTTTCCACCCGGCTTGAGTCGCGCTTCGATAAGCCGGGATAATCCTTATTCCGTTCGGGCGCTGGCGCGGTTAGTGAGCTGTGCTTTGGCCAGAGTGCGCGCCAGGATTGAAGAATAGAGCGGTTTGCCACCAAAGAACTGCGCCGCCAGCGTCGCGCCCAGGCAGGTGATGATCATCGGCAGAATCAGTTGATAATTATTGGTCATTTCCAGCACCAGCACGATGCCGGTAAGCGGCGCGCGCACCGAGGCGGCGAACAGCGCGCCCATCCCGGCGACGGCAAAGGTGGCGGCTTCCAGCTGATAATGCGGGAACCAGTCGGCGCTCAACTGACCAAAGCAGGTGCCCAGCAGCGTACCCAGCGTCAGCATGGGCGCAAAAATGCCGCCCGGCGCGCCTGAAGAGAAGCAGCAAATGGTGACCAGCGTGCGCAGCGCGAAGAGAGCAAACAGCGCCAGCGCGCCATAGTGTCCGGTAGCGAACTCCGGAATCAGCGTCGTTCCGCCGCTCACCGCCTGCGGCAGCAGTAAACCCAGCACGCCGCACAGTCCGGCCAGCAGACTACCGAACAGCACCCAGCGCCCGGTACGTCCGAGATGCAGGCGCTGAAACTGGTCCTGTGCGAGAAATATCAGCCGGTTGAACGCCACGCCGCAGCCACCAAACAGCACACCCAGCACCAGATAGAGCCACAGCGTCTCGGTGGGCGCGTCACGCAGCTGACCGATATTAATGATGGCTTCATTACCGTTGAGCACGCGAAAGACAATACTCGACATGATCACGCCAACAAACACCGCTTTTATCGATATCAGGCTATAGCGAAACTGCGGGCGCATCTCTTCGATAATGAACAAAATGCCGGCCAGCGGCGCGTTGAACGCCGCCGAAAGCCCCGCCGCGGCACCGGTCGCCAGCAGCGTATGACGCGATTCGGAATCGCGCACGCGAAACAGATCGAGGCACATACCGCCGATGTTGCCGCCAATCTGTACCGTGGGTCCTTCGCGCCCCAGCACCATGCCAGAACCCAGCGCGCCCATGCCGCCGATAAATTTAACCGGCAGCACGCGCCACCAGCGCACCGGGCGCAGCTCTTCCAGCGCGCCCTCGATTTCCGGAATGCCCGAGCCTCCTGCCTCCGGCGCTAAGCGGCGCACCAGAAAATAGCCGATGCCGCCCAGCAGCGCCGAGATAAAAAACGCGCTCAGCAACGCCATGGCCAGGTTATCCGCACGCTCTGTCAGCCAGCCGATCCGCAGGTGGAGAATAAAATTGACCGCGCGATCGAAAGCCACACCCACCAGCCCGGTGAGGATACCGACCAGCGCGGCCAGCAGCAGCAATGCCAGCGGGGTTTTATCGCGTCGCAGCAGTTTTTGCAGCAGCATAAAGCGCCCGGCGCGCATCGCGTTGGCAGGCTCGGTGGCATCAGGTAAGGCAGACATCGTCATCCTCAATTACAACGGTTAAGCGCATTGGCAGCGCCGGAAAGAGTTTGGGCTTAGCATAACCAAAATTGCCTGATCGGTAACTCAATCATTCGCAACATAATTTTACCTCAGGCCGCGCGATGTGGCGTCGGCGCAAGGCTGGGTTGCGATCGGGCGCAACAAACCGCGCAGAAAATCCGCAATGCGGTGCAGGCTTGCTGCAGCATGCTCACAGAATTTTGCGCGGTGGATTGACGCGCCGACGGCAAATCACCATGATCGCGCCAGGATTAGTCACCCCGGAGCCACAAGGTGTCGGAACTCAGTAATGCATTGCTTGAAGAGATTATCACGGACGTACGCCCCCTCACCCGTCAGGGCAAAGTGGCAGATTACATCCCGGCGCTGGCCGGCGTGGATGCCGATCAACTGGGCATCGCCATTGCCACCGCCGATGGACGCAGCTATCAGGCCGGCGATGCAGGCACGCGCTTCTCGATCCAGTCCATCTCCAAAGTCCTGTCGCTTACCGTCGCGCTGACGCTGTACGAGGACGCCGAGATCTGGCAGCGCGTGGGCAAAGAGCCATCCGGCCAGGCATTCAATTCTCTGGTGCAGCTTGAACTGGAACAGGGAAAGCCGCGCAATCCATTCATTAACGCCGGCGCGCTGGTAATGTGCGATTTGCTGGAAAGCCGACTCACCGCGCCACGCCAGCGCATGCTGGAGTTTGTGCGTCGTCTGACACAGCAGCCGGACATTCAGTATGACCGTGCGGTCGCGCGCTCTGAATATGAGCACTCGGCACGTAACGCCGCCATTGCCTGGCTGATGAAGTCGTTTGGCAACTTTCATAATGACGTCAGTAAAGTCATGGAAACCTACTTTCACTACTGCTCGCTGGCGATGAGCTGCAGCGAACTGGCGCGCACGTTTCTCTATCTCGCTAATCACGGCCGCACGCTGGATGATGAGTGGGCGGTGATCTCTGCACGCCAGGCGCGGCAGGTGAACGCACTGATGATGACCAGCGGCATGTACGACGGCGCCGGTGAGTTTGCCTGGCGCGTGGGCATGCCAGCTAAATCCGGCGTCGGCGGCGGGATTGTCGCAGTGATTCCCGGTGAGATGAGTATTGCCGTCTGGTCGCCGGCGCTGGATCATTCCGGTAACTCGCTGGCCGGCACCGCCATGCTGGAGAAACTCACGGAGCGGCTGGGGCGATCGATATTTCAAGGCCCGGCTCATACTGAGAGGCTTCCCTGTAAATGAAAAGAGTTAAACAACGAGCCGCCCGTTTATATCGGTGCGCATAAATGCGCACCCTACGAAAATCGCGTAATTCCTTGCTGATTGCGATCGATGCCGTTATGCCTTGCAATTAAGTTGAAAGTGACCTGATTACAACGGTCCGTATCAATGCGCCGTCATGTGTAAATCGTGCAACTGCCTACATGCCGCAATAAATGACGTGACGCCTTGTAATAAAGCTGCAAGTGGCCTGTTTATATCGGTGCGGATCAATGCGCACCCTGTGCAAATAGTGCCAATACCTTGTAGGGTCGCCATTAATGGCGACCACAAATTCTGAGCAATGACAGGTTATGCCATCAGACACCGCTCATCCTTCAGCAATGAGAAATAGTGTTTCTCTAATGTACTCATCAGGTTGCAATTAAGTTAACAAACGCACCACGTTAAGTGACCCTTTTCAAAAGGTGCGAATTTTGTCGCTCCCAGCCTCACTTTTATTAACCCTTGTGCGGCAATCGCGTTACACTTCGGCCTCATTTGTTGAAGCACTCAGTATTTGCCATGACGTTTTCCTATCACTTTCGCCAGCGCCTGACCGCCTGCGTCGCCATTGTGGCGGTGCTGCTGCTGTTCGTCGCGCCGATTGTGTCGAAAACGCTGCTGGAGCGGCAAACGCGCATTGACCCCGTGGCGTCGCACAGCCCTTCATCTGCCATGCCAATGCACCATCACGATATGCCGATGGAGATGGCGATGCCGGGCATGATGCATCACAACATGGACGACGGCGAATTTGCCTGTGGCTATTGTGATTTGCTGGTGCATGTTCCGATGATGATGTGGGTGTTTATCCCGTTCATCTGGCTGATGCTGGTGATCTCGCGCGCCCCACCGCTGCCGCCGCTGGTGGCACCCCGGCCGCGCCGCTTCAGCGGTACCCATCGTCCGCGCGCGCCACCGGTTTTTCTTTCCTGCTGAATCTCATTAATCGGTACAACGCCTGCGCTGTGCCCTGACATTCTCTTATAGGAAGGAAGACGGCTTTGTCTGCTGTTCACTCTGCAGCACCGCGCGGCGCGGTGCTTAATCTGCTACGCCGCTTACATTTTTACATTGGCCTGTTTGTCGCGCCGTTCATCTTCGTGGCGGCGCTCAGCGGCACGCTCTATGTGCTGACGCCGCAGCTGGAAAATCTGATCTACGCTGATGCGCTCACCGCGCAGCCGCAGGGCAATGCACAACCGCTCTCGGCGCAGATCGCCGCGGCACGCGCCTATGCGGGCGAAAATCAGCACATTTATGCGGTTCGACCTGCGCCCGCCGCGCGCGATACCACGCGCGTACAGTTCAGCGATGCCACACTTGGTCCGTCGCAGTCGCGCGCGGTGTTTATCGATCCCTACAGCCTCAAAGTAACCGGCGACATGACGGTGTATGGCACCAGTGGCGTGTTGCCGCTGCGCACCACGCTCGATCTGCTGCACAGCAGCCTGTTACTCGGTGACTTTGGTCGCAACTACAGCGAACTGGCGGCGAGCTGGCTGTGGGTGGCCGCGCTCGGCGGCGTGCTGCTGTGGCTGGGCACGCGACCAAAACGCCGGCTGAAAACCGTGCGAAAGGGGTTTGCCTTCACCCGGCACTGGCACATCACGCTGGGGCTGACGCTGATGCTCGGGCTGCTGTTCTTCTCCGTTACCGGCCTCACCTGGTCACAATGGGCAGGTGGCAATATCGATAAGATGCGCACCGAGCTTAACTGGCTGACGCCACAGGTGAATACGGCGCTCAGCGGTGATGCGCCCGCCGCGCCGGCCGATCCTCACGCCGATCACCGCAGTATGCCGGACATGGACATGACCAGCATGCCGATGTCGTCGATGGCGAAACCGGCGGCGCAGCCGGCGAAGTCACTGCCGGCAAATGCCGCCGACGCTGACTGGGATCGCGTGCTGGCGGCGGCACGTCAGGATGGCATCCGCGCGGCTAAAGTGGAGCTGCGCCAGCCGAAAAGCGAGGGCAAAGCCTGGACTGTCAGCGAGATTGATCGCAGCTGGCCCACCCAGGTGGATGCGGTGTCCGTGAATCCGCACAGCTTCGCGATTGTCGATCACGTCTGGTTTGATCGCTTCCCGCTGGTGGCAAAACTGACGCGCTGGGGCGTCGATGCGCACATGGGCGTGCTGTTTGGCTGGCCTAATCAGCTGTTGCTGGCGCTGTTTGGCCTGGGTTTGTGCAGCATGATTGTGCTGGGTTATCGCATGTGGTGGCTGCGCCGCCCGGCTCTCGATCAGGCCAGCCCGGCGCAAACCATGAGCGCAAGCTGGCTGGCGCTGCCGCACTATGCCAAAGGGGTCTGCCTGATGCTGGCGCTGGCGCTCGGTTATGCCCTGCCGGTGATGGGCGTCAGCCTGCTGGCCTTCGTGCTGGTGGACGTACTGCGCTGGCGCAGACAACAACGTGCGCCGATGAGCGAAGCGGAAATTCTCGCTGCGCAGCAGTCGCCGCTCGGTATCGTGCGGGCGCGCTTCACGGTGAAACGCAAGGAGATGCGTTACTACCTGCGTGGGCTGTTTATTCTGGCGCTGATTGTCGGTACGGTGATGAGCAATGCGATTATCGGCGGCGTGATCGATCAATACGGCATCCCGTTCAGCCACTGGACGCTGACCATGTATCTGACGCAGGGCTTTATGATCGCGCTTTACACCACGGTGTTCACCGCGCTGATGTCGATTCCGCTGTGGTATTTCTTCCTCGGCGAAAAGGATGATTCGCAGGGATAAGGCGTAAAAAACGGCGGATGATCCCCCATCCGCCGTTTTGTCTGACAAATGTCAGCGTGTTATCCGCCTCAGAAATCGGCCTTCAGCACCACGCGGTAATTAGCTTTACCGGCGCGTACGTGATCCAGCGCTTCATTGATTTTTGACATCGGGAACTCTTCCACCTGCGGTGCCACATCGGCGCGTGACGCCAGACGCATCAGCTTACGCAGCTGGCCCGGTGAACCGGTAGAAGAACCCGTTACCGCGCGATCGCCCAGAATCAGACTGAACGCCGGCACTTCAAATGGCTTCATCACCGCGCCCACGGTGTGGAACTTACCGTGCGGAGCCAGCGCCTGGAAGTACGGCTGCCAGTCCAGATCGACGGCTACGGTGCTGATAACCAAATCAAATTGCCCGGCCAGCGCGTTCAGCGCCTGCGGATCGCGGCTGTTGACCACACGATCGGCGCCCATGGCTTTGATGGATTCGGTTTTGCTGGCATTCGAGCTGAACGCCGTAACTTCAGCACCCATGGCGCGCAGCAGTTTGATCGCCATATGGCCGAGGCCGCCAATACCGATAACGCCGACGCGGCTGGTGGCCGTTACATGGTGCATCAGCAGCGGTTTAAACACGGTAATCCCACCGCACAGCAGCGGACCGGCAGAGGTGATGTCCATGGATTCCGGCAGCGGAATCACCCACTGCCAGTCGGCGCGCAGATGGCTGGCGAAACCGCCTTTGTTCATGATGGTTGGCACTGAACCGTTCTCACAGTTGACCTGCTCGCCATTGATGCAGGCATCACAGTGCTGGCAGCTTTTCGCGGTCCAGCCGATACCCACGCGCTGCCCGACCTTCAATCCTTTGTCCTGCGCCGCATCGCCGAGTGCGCTGATGCGACCAATCACTTCGTGACCGGCAATGACCGGATAAGAGGAAATGCCCCACTCGTTATCAATCATCGACAAATCAGAATGGCACACACCGCAGTAATCGACCTCAACCAGCACTTCTTCCGCCGCCAGCGGACCGGTTTCGTACTCGTACGGTACCAGCGCATCACCAGCGTTGTGTGCGGCATAACTTTTGATTTTCATTACTGTCCTCTGTTTTCAGCGTTGTTAACCCGGGAAGTCTAGCAGAGCGTATTGCCTGATTATGATTAAATTTCAGCCAATTAGAGTCTGTTAAGCGCAACGGAGAAAGAAAAGCATTTCGCGTTAAAGCGAATCGTGACTGGGCGGACTGCGGAACGCATGGCGCGCCTCTTCTATCAGCTGGCTGGCGGTGACGGTGGGCGGCAAACGCGTCAGCACTTTGCTGGCCTGCCAGTAACACAGCACCATCTCCTCGTTAGTTTCGTTCTCCGCCATTTCCCTTAAGCGCCTGCGCAGGCTCAGCACGTCCAGCGTTTGCTGTTCATCCACCATCTCAGCGATGGTTTGGTTGATGACCTGATGAATAATTTTCCAGGAAAGATCGGCAAACACGTTAAACCTCGTGACGTAGTAACGGGCTCCAGGCAAATGAGGAAAAGGTGCACGCCCAGCGGCATGCAAAATAATCCAACTGGGATAACTATAGCCGCTTATTTAACCAGCAGACGGCTGGCCGCCTGTGTTTGCGGTAGCTCACGGATCGGTAAATGAATTTTTTCTCTCAGCGCGCGTTGCAATGGCACTAAAACCCGGCACTGGCGCGCGACCGCAGGATTTCGCAACAGATTTTACCTTGCGCTAAAACGGAGAATTCCGATAATCGCTATTTACTCATTTATATAGCGATAAGGAATCTCCGCGTGAAGACGCTTACCCTACTGTTAATGACTGCCGCCGGCGGATTGAGTTTACCGGCGCAGGCCGCTATGGATATCCGCGTGACGTATGCCGGCTCGATGGGAAAAGTGATGGATCAGGCACTGGGCCCGGCATTTGCACAACAGCATGACGGTAAGTATGAAGGTCAGGGCCAGGGGGCTTACGGCATGGCGCGCCTGCTGGCGAGCAAAAAAACCACTGCTGACGTGTTCGTGTCTATTACTCCCGGTCCGATGCAGATCCTGAAAGATGCCGGACTGATCGACAACGCAGTACCGGTAGCCAGCACCAGCATGGTGATCGCCTATAACCCGAAGGGGCCGTTTGCGCCGCAGTTTGCCGCAGCCAAAGGCAATGATGGCCGCTGGCTTCAGCTGCTGGCAGCGCCGGGACTGAAATTTGGTCGGACCGATCCGGTAAACGATCCTAAAGGCCAGAACATCATTTTCACCCTGCTACTGGCGCAGAAGTATTACCGGCAGCCCGGCATCGCTGACCACATTCTCGGCGGTTACCAGAATCCCGCACAAACCCATCTGGAAGGTGGCTTGCTGACGCGGCTCGAGAGCGGTCAGGTGGATGCAGCTGCGGGCTATGAAAGCGAAGTGATCTCTGCCCATCAGCCTTACATCGCGCTGCCCGATGAAATCAACCTCAGCAATCCGGCGATGGCGACTAAGTGGTACAACACGGTCAGCTTTAGCGTCAAAGACAGCCAGGGTAAAGATAAAGTGCTGCACACCCAGCCACTGGTCTACTACGCGGCGGTGCTCAGGAATGCGCCGCACGGTACGGCCGCTGGCAAAGCCTTTGTAGATTTCATGCTGAGTCCGTCAGGACAGGCGCTGTTTAAACAGCAAGGCTACGCCGCACCGAAGGGCGATGGGCTTTATACGCCATGAAAATCCGCCATGCTGGCGCGCTGTGGCTGTCGCTGCCCGCCCTGGTGCTGCTGGCCGTGCCGTTTATCACCCTGATGGGCGTCACACACTGGCAACATCTGCGGCTGGCGTGGGGTGACGGCGCGGCGATTACCACTTCGCTCAGTCTGGGAGCGATCGCGCTGGTGCTGATTTTTCTGACCGGCTTACCGCTGGCCTGGTGGCTGTCGCAGGCGCGGGGAAAAATACGCTGGCTGGTGGAAACGCTGGTGATGATTCCGCTGCTGACGCCGCCGCTGGCGATGGGAATCCTGCTGGTCAGCGCGTACGGTCCGTACAGTTTGCCTGGCCAGCTGCTGAGCAAGCTTGGCTGGACGCTGGTGAACAATCCCGCCGCCTTTATTCTGGCGCAGTGGTATGGCGCGCTGCCCTACTTTGTCACCAGCGCACGCTCGGCGTTTATCGCGGTGCCGCCGGAGATCCTTGAAGCGGGCCGGACGCTGGGTGCCGCGCCATGGCCGCGCTTCTGGCGGCTGGCGCTGCCCCTGGCCGCACCGGGCCTGGCGTCGGCTACGGCACTGGCGTGGGTGCGGGCGATGGGCGAATTCGGCATTGTGATGATTTTCGCCTGGTTTCCCCACGGAATGCCGGCGCAGCTGTACAACAATCTGCAAAACGACGGCGTGGATGCGGTGTATGTGCTGTTGTGGCTGTTACTGCTGTTTACCCTGCCGGTGCCGCTGCTGTGCGCGCTGGCTTCCCGGCGCGCGCTCTGCGGCAACACGGCGCGGTATCATTAGAGGCTGGCGCGCTGCTCACTCTCACGCATCGCCAGCCGGACCGTCTCCAGCAGCGGTTCAATCTCCAGCGGCCGGGTGAAAAAGGCAAAGGCGCCCTGAGCAAACAAGCGCCGGCAGGCCTCCAGCGTGTCGTGCCCGGTCATGATGATCACCGGCAGCAGCGGATGGCGTGCACCCTGCCGGGCCAGCCAGCTCAGGCCGCTACTCTCTGGCTGTCGCACGTCAAGCAGCAGACAGCCGCATACGGCTTGCTGACCAGCGGCGGCTGTTTCGAACGATGCCAGGTCGGCAAAGTCGGCGACCTCGTAGTCCACGGTTCGCAGCAGAAATCCCAGCGACTCACGCACGGATACATCATCATCCACTAACCACACCTTCGCGCCCATTACGTACTCCGCCTGTAGAAAAATGAGGAAAATTTCGGCCCTCTCTGTCGCGCGGTGACGCAACAGCAGCCAGACCTGACGGTAGCTGGTTATCGATGGACGTGAAGTGCGCGACAGCGTGCACCTTCCCTGCGCCGATAAAAAAGCCCTCCGTTGAGGGAGGGCGATTTTTCCATAATTTGGCTTAGAACACCATTGGCACAAATCTGGTTAGCTGTTGCGCTGCAGGTGGCTGCTGACAAAAGCGCGACAGCGCGCCGAGATCGGTTCACTGAACACCTGCTGCGGCGATCCGGACTCTTCGATTTTGCCCTGATGCAGAAACACCGCTTTGTTGGATACATCGCGCGCAAACCCCATTTCATGGGTGACGATAATCATGGTGCGCCCCTCTTCCGCCAGGCTGCGGATGACGCGCAGCACTTCGCCCACCAGCTCCGGGTCGAGCGCGGAAGTGGGTTCATCAAACAGTATCGCTTTCGGCTGCTGCGCCAGCGCCCGGGCAATCGCCACGCGCTGCTGCTGTCCACCGGAAAGCTGTGACGGCCATGCGTTGCGCTTTTCGTATAACCCGACTTTTTGCAGCAGCGCTTCGGCCTCGGCAACGGCCTCCTGATGACTGCGCTTTTGCACATGGATCGGCGCCTCAATGATGTTCTGCAGCACGGTTTTGTGCGGCCACAGATTGAAGCCCTGAAACACAAAGCCGAGTTGCATGCGCATCAGCTTAATGCGGCGGCGCTGTTCACGGCTCAGCTTTTCGTCCGCGTTATCGAGGGTGACCACTTCATCGCCCACGGCAATCTCACCGGCCTGTGGCACTTCAAGAAACGGGATGCAGCGCAGCAGCGTACTTTTACCGGAACCACTGGCGCCGATCAGCGAAATGACGTCGCCATCCTGCGCCGTCAGGCTGATGTCATGCAGCACTTCATGCCCGCTATAACTTTTTCTGAGATGGCTCAGGGCAATAGTGGGTTTATTCATTAACGTGCTCCAGCGTGATAAGGGGACAAACGGCGCTCCAGCAGCGCCACCGCTTTGCTCACCAGCACGGTCAGCAGCAGATAGATAATCGCCGCGCTGATAAACACCTCCAGCGCGCGGAAGGTTTCTGACACGATGGAGTCGGCGATGCCGGTCATCTCCATCAGGCTGATGGTGCTCACCAGCGATGTGGATTTGATCATCGAGATGATCTCATTGCTGTAGGCCGGCAGCGCCTGTCGCACCGCCAGCGGCAGCGTGATGCGCCGCAGCGTAGTGAAGCGCGACATGCCGCACACTTTCGCCGCTTCCAGTGACTGCACGCTAACCGCATTCAGTCCGCCGCGCAGGATCTCGGCGGTGTAAGCCGCGTCGTTGAGAATCAGCGCAATTAACCCGCACCAGTAGGGCTCACGCAGCAGCGGCCACAGCACGCTTTCGCGCACCGCCGGCAGGCTGCCGAGGCCATAGTAAATCATGAAGATTTGTATCAGCAGCGGCGTACCGCGGAACAGCCAGACATAAAAACGCGTAACGTAGCTGCCGAGGCGATGCTGACGCAGCAAATTCAGCAGCAGCGCCAGTATCCCGCCGCCCAGCAGGGACAATACCGCCAGGTTGAGCGTCAGCGGCAGTCCGCGCAGCAGTGCCGCCAGCGTGTGCTGTAAAAAGGTGAAATCCATCGTGGCTCCTTACAACCGCGCGCGTTGTTGCCCGCGCATGGCCACTTTTTCCACATAGCGGAAGAAGAAATCTGAACAGGTGGTGATAATCAGGTAAATCACCGCGCCTACGCTGTAGAAGAAAAACGGCATCTGGGTGGAATTCGACGCGGTGGAAATCTGGTTCATGGTTTCCACCAGCCCGGTCACCGATACCAGCGCCGACTCCTTAATCACCGATTGCCACTGATTACCCATGCCCGGCAGCGCGGTGCGCAGCGCCTGCGGCACAATCATGCGGCGGAACAGCATAAAACGGCCCATACCGGTGACCGTAGCGGCTTCCAGCGTGCCGGCAGGAATCGCGTAAAATGCGCCGCGGAATACGCTGCTCTGATAAGCACCAGAAATCAGCCCGATGGCGATCGCGCCGGCAACGAAGCCGTTAACGTCAAACGGTCCCTGCAGGCCGATAGCTTCACCGATAAACCCGACCACCTGTCGGCCACCAAAGTAGAACAGGTAGATCACCAGCAGCTCCGGCACGCCGCGAAACAGCGTGATGTAACCGCTGGCAACACGCTGCTGCCAGCGGCCGCCACCAATCTGCATCCAGCACAGCAGGCTGCCGAGCATCGCGCCCAGCAGCCACGCACACAGCGAGACCGTTACCGTGACGGTGGCGGCGTCCAGCAGCACGCCGCCCCAGCCTTCGTCACCAAAACCTAACAGTTGCCAGTCAATAGTCATAAGCGCTCAGCATTATTCCGCAGGCGCGACGTTCTCGCCGAACCATTTCTCTGACAGTTGCTTCAGCGTGCCGTCTTTGATCATCGATACCAGCGCCTGATCCAGCGCGGCTTTCAGCTCCGGATTGTTTTTACGAATGGCAATCGCCGAACCCTGGCCCAGTACACCACCCACAAAGCCGTAACCGGTGCTGTTTACCGTATCCGCGTGTTTTTTCACATAAGCATTGAGATTGGTGCGCGATGCCATGACCGCATCAACCCGGCCATTGAGCAGATCGGCGAAGGTTTCCGGGCCGGCCTGATAGGTACGGATAGTCGCGACATCACCGAGGTATTTGTTGAGAAAATCGGCCTGAATGGTAGCGACCTGCACCGCAATGGTTTTGCCTTTGAACTTAGCCTTCAGCGCGTCGATGGCTTTGTTCATACCGGCTTCATCGGTCGCCTGTACCACTTCACCGTTGCCCGGCAGGGTATCCACTGCGCTGCCCTTCAGCGTGACGAAGCCCGAAACGCTCACGGTGTACTGATGGGTAAAATCCACCACTTCTTCACGTTTTGGCGTCACGGTGACGGCATCGACCACTGCATCATATTTGCCGTCGGCGAGGCCGGGGATCAGTCCGGACCACTTCTGCGCCACGATTTCATATTTGAATCCTGCGCGTTTCGCCAGCTCGGCCACCATATCGGGCTCGTAGCCGACAATTTTGCCGCTCGGCGTGGACTGGTTAAACGGCGGATAGGCCGCTTCGGTGGCGAATTTTAACGTGCCAAAATCTTTGGCCTGAACCACAGCGGCAGCAGCCAGCAGCAACATGCCCGCGGAGGCGGAGAACAGCCCTTTACGCATCATCATAAAACCTCATTATTATCAGGAGAGTAAGTCGATCGCTATACGGGCCAGAGCCTGTGTGCCAGCGTGAATGCTGCGTTCGTCCGGCTGATAGTCGGAGTTGTGCAGATGGTCGTCGCGCCCCGGCGCGCCAGAGCCGATATGGATTTGACAGCCCGGCACACGCTCAGTAAACAGCGAGAAATCTTCCGCGCCAAAGCTGCTGCTGGGTTTTGCCACCACCGGCTTGCCGAACTGGTGCGAGAGGATCGGCTCCAGTGCATCAATCAGCGCATCATCATTCATCAGCGGCGGTACGCCTCGCTGATAATTGACCTCAATCCGCGTATTGAGCGACAGCGCGACACCGGCACAGATGCGGCGGAAAGCGTCTTCCATGTGAGCGCGCGCCTGCGGTGATTTAGCGCGGATGGTGCCCTGAATCAGGCAGCTGTCGGAGATGATGTTATGGGTGGTGCCGCCGTGGATATGGCCAATCGTCAGCACAGCAGAGTTCGCCGGATCGAGCTCGCGCGACACAATGGTCTGCAACTGCGTTACCAGGCTGGCGGCGGCAATGATCGGATCGGTACCCATGTGCGGACGGGCGGCGTGGGTGGATTTGCCGTGAATCACTACGTCGAATTCATCGCTGGAGGCGGTGCTGGCACCGCGCGTCAGGGCGATTTCCCCTGCGGCCAGCTCTGGCTTATTGTGCAGCGTGATTGCCACATCAATGCCGTCCGCTGCGCCGGCAGCAATCATGGCTTGCGCGCCGCTCTCTGGCGTCTCTTCCGCCGGCTGAAAAATCAGCCGCACCGTGCCGCGCAGCTGGCTGCGCAGGTCCGCGAGGATCGCCGCAACGCCGAGCAGCGTAGCCGTGTGGATATCGTGGCCGCAGGCGTGCATTTTACCCGGCCAGATGCTGCTAAACGGCAGGCCGGTTTGCTCATGAATCGGCAGCGCATCCATATCGGCGCGCAGCAGCACGGTTTTGCCCGGCTGCGCGCCGGTAATGTCCACCATCACGCCGGTGCGGCCCACGCCGGTTTGCGGCGTCAGCCCGAGGCGCAACAATTCCTTTTCCACGATGGCTGCGGTGCGGACGGTGTCGAAACCGAGTTCCGGATGTGCGTGAATATCGCGACGGATGGCGATGAGGTGCGCCTGCATGCTTTCACTTCTGGCGCTGATATCCCTGGCTAAAAGAATTTTATGATCGGTCATGGTGGTAATACGGTTATGCAGGCTGTCGCCTGGCCGTTATGGCATTTTTATGAAATTCAGCGTTTTATTTATTCACAGCCCTCAGCAGATTGCAACGCACAATTCCTTCCCTTAATTGCTGAATTTGCGTGATATTTTTCTAAAACCCTGCCTGTGCAGGATAAACCTTATAAAATGCATGCTCAGTCAGTTATAACATTCATAATTCGCAGACGATCATCAGTTTTACTGATTTTGTTATTGAACATAAAAGCATCGCGTTGCTCAGCCATCAATCTTTGCTCTGCTCCGCCTGACTGAGTAGCCACGCACGAACCGCACTCACCGTTGCCTGCTCACGCGGACGACGCGGAGCCACCAGATACCAGCCGGCATCAACGGGCATCTCACGATGCCAGGCGGGAACCAGCCGACCGCTGGCCAGATCGTTCTGCACAAAATGCGGGCTGGTCAGAGCGATACCCTGACCACTCAGCGCCGCTTCCAGCGCCAGCGCGGTCTGGTTGAAGCGCAGATGATGCTGATGCTGCAGCGACTGGCCGGGGAACATAAACGCCAGGAACGCTGGCCACAGGTGATGGCCATCGTGCAGCAGCGGATAGCGCAGGCAATTTTCTGGCTGCGCTGCATCACCGTGTTGTGCCAGCAGCGCCGGGCTGACCACCGCCAGCACCGTCTGGCTAAACAGCAGCATGGCCTCCAGCCCGCTACCAAACGGCGGCCGGCCATAGCGCACCGCCAGGTCGACGCCTTCATGGTGAAACTGCACCAGCCGTTCAGAGGCCAGCACGCGCAGGTCGATGTCCGGCCAGGCCGCGGTAAATGCCGGTAAACGCGGCAGCATCCAGCGGCTGGCAAAGGTCGGTGTTACGCTCAGCGTCAGGCGATCCGGCTCCGGGCGCAGCGTGCGCGTCGCCTCATCAATCAGCTCAAATGCCTGACGAATGTGCACCGCATAGCCTGCACCAGCAGCGGTCAGCGCCAGCGTACGCGGCAGCCGATCGAACAGTTTCAAGCCCAGGCTGGCCTCCAGGCCGCGAATATGCTGCGCAACCGCACCCTGCGTCACACCGAGCTCTTCAGCGGCGAGGCGAAAATTAAGGTGCCGCGTCACGGCTTCAAATACCCGTAGCGCATTCAGCGACGGTAATGCCTGAAAGCCCTGATTCATCCTGTAGTTTTCCTATCGTCAATTGCCAGCTGAGCTGACTCTCTGCGGCATCTCCCGGCCATTATACTGGCATCACAGGATATTTAATTGATGGGGTTACTCACATGACAGTAGAAAAAGTTGCGGTGATTGTCGCAGGTGGCAGCGGTATGGGCGCAGCGGCAGCGGAGAAGCTGGCCAGCGAGGGTTTCAGGGTCGCGATTCTTTCCTCCTCCGGCAAAGGCGAGCTGCTGGCGAATCGTCTGGGCGGGCTCGGTATTACCGGTTCGAATCAGTCAGTGGACGATTTGCAGCACCTGATTGATGCCACTCTGGCGCGCTGGGGACGTATTGACGTGCTGGTTAACAGTGCCGGTCACGGTCCGCGCGCGCCGATCCTCGAATTAAGCGATGACGCGTGGCAGCAGGGAATGGAAACCTACTTCCTCAACGTGGTGCGCGCTGTACGTCTGGTCACGCCGATCATGCAGCAACAGGGTGGCGGCAGTATCATCAATATCTCATCGGCATGGACGTTTGAACCCACCGACATGTTCCCGACCTCGGCCGTGTTCCGTGCCGGCCTGGCTTCTTTCAGTAAAATCTTTGCCGACACCTACGCAGCTGAGAATATTCGTATCAACAACGTCCTGCCAGGCTGGATTGATAGCCTGCCGAAAACGGATGAACGGCGCGACAGCGTGCCCATGCAGCGCTACGGCACGGCTGCAGAAGTGGCGGCCACCATTGCGTTTCTTGCTTCGCCCGGCGCGGCTTATATCACCGGGCAGAATCTTCGCGTGGACGGTGGCGTCACGCGAAGCGTGTAACCGGCTTTGCTGTGCCTGATGGTCACAGCGGCACCTGATGTCTGCTGTGGCTACCGCCTGCCTGCTAAGGAATTTCTCAGCCTGTTTTCAAGACTGGTCTTGTCGTTTCGCGGCCTTATAACACGTCAGAATGTTCTTATTCGCTGACAGAATTTTCTGTTCTCAGCTGCCGGATATTCCCGGTAAAACTTTCTGATTTGAGGTCGCTATGCCACTGCTTCTTCGTATGCGTCTGCACACGCTGCTAACTCCCGAACGCCATCTTGTCTGGCGTTTCCTGCTAACAGGTTGTGCATTTTTCTGGATTCTGCTGGTGGTTGCCGTGATGGGGCTGCGCTGATCGGTTGATGGCTGTTGTGAGGGATGATTATGGTATTAATGTTATCGCCGCGCCTCAGTGCGCTGCTGAGTTTTTCCCGCCGGTTACTGTGCCAGCTGGCACTGGCTGCCAGCCTGCTGTTCTGGATTGGCGTGGTGGTGGCAATCGTTATCGCGTACTGACCTAATGTGCCTGCAGCCGCGCGGATAACTGTTCCGGCGGCAGCAGCGCAAATGCGCGTTTCATCACCCGCGCCTCGTCAGCCGGGGTGCGACCAAACATCCGCTTAAACTCCCGGTTAAACTGTGAATCACTTTCGTAACCGACGCGTGCGGCGGCACCGGCGGCAGTGAGATTATCGCGAATCATCATCAAACGCGCCTGATGCAGCCGTAAGGACTTGAGATACTGAATCGGCGAGGTCTGCGTGACGCTTTTGAAATGCAGATGGAAGCGCGGAACGCTCATGCCCGCTTCGCTGGCCAGATGCGGCACATCCAGCGGCTGCTGCCAGTCAGCATGAATGCGCTGCAACGCCCGCGCGATGCGGCCAAAATGCCCCTGATAGGTCAACGCTGCGCGCACCGCACCGCCCTGCTCACCCAGCAACACACGAAAGCAAATCTCTTCTACCCGTGCCGGGCCTAAAACCTGCGCTTCCAGCGGATCGCTCAGCGCCTGCAACAGGCGCAGCGTGCTGTCCGCCAGCGTCTCATTTACCGGCGTCGAAATAATGCTGGCTGGTGTCTCCGCCAGCGGAATGTCTGCCGCTGCGACCTGCGTCACCAGGCGCGCCAGCGTGGCCGCATCCAGACGGATAGCCAGTCCCAGTAACGGTTCAGCCGAGGTCGCTTCAGTCTCAGCGGAGAACGGCAGCGGCACCGACAACACCAGATAGTGCTGCGCGTCGTAGCGATACATTTTGTCGGCAAGAAACGCCCGCTTCGAGCCCTGACAGATAATGATGATGCTCGGCTCATAAAGAACCGGCGTACGCGCCCACTGCCGGTCGGCACGCATAAAGCGCACGCTGTCGAGCAGTGAGGCCGTGTAACCTTCCTGCGGTGCCAGCTGGCGCAGCAGCGCGCAGGTCTGCTGTTGTACGGTTTGCGACATAACGGGTTTCCGGTGAGAGGTTCAGGCAAAGCATAGCAAGGTTTCTTTCTTACTCACAACCGTGACGAGAGAATCAGGCAATGATGCGCCACAATCCGGTCTGTTCGCTTTAGCCGGCGTTTTCCACAATAGCCTCGTCAACCAACACGAGGAAATCATCATGGCTCATTCTAATGCGAAAGTGATTATTCTGACCGGCGCCAGCAGCGGCATCGGCGAAGCGATAGCGCGTCTGCTGGCCAGTCAGGGGCATAAACTGGTGCTCGGCGCGCGCCGTACCGATCGGCTGGCGATACTGTGTGATGAACTGCGTGCCAGCGGCGCACAACTGAATTATCTGGCCACCGACGTGACGCAGCGTGCCGATACGCAGCAGCTGGCCGATTTTGCCCGCGATAAATATGGCCGGATTGATGTGATGATCAACAATGCCGGCGTTATGCCGCTGTCGCCGCTCAGTGCGCTGAAGGTGGATGAATGGGATCGTATGCTCGATGTCAACGTGCGTGGCGTACTGTACGGCATCGCTGCCGTGCTGCCAGTCATGGAATCGCAGCAAAGCGGCCATATCATCAATATCGCCTCGATTGGTGCGCTGGCGGTATCGCCGACGGCAGCGGTGTACTGCGCCACAAAATTCGCGGTTCGCGCCATTTCGGATGGCCTGCGTCAGGAATCGCGCCAGCTGCGGGTGACGGTCATTAATCCCGGTGTGGTGGAATCGGAACTGGCGGACACCATCACTGACGAGACCGCACGCGTGGCCATGCAGAGCTATCGTCAGATTGCGTTAAAACCCGAAGCCATTGCGCAGGCGGTGAGCTGGGCCATTAATCAGCCTGGCGAAGTTGATGTCAATGAGATCACGGTGCGCCCTACTGCCAGCGCGCATTGAGGCTAATGGAGCGTGGCGATTTCAGGCTGAAATCGCCCTGGCCTGCGCGTCTGGTGACAGCGCGCGCAGGCCATCACGCTTACAGCCAGCCCGCTTTTTTCAGCCGCCACCACATAACGAAACAGATCACCAGCGTGACCGCCAGCGCCGCCGGATAGCCAAAGTGGCTGTGCAGCTCGGGCATGTCTGAGAAGTTCATGCCGTACATACTGAAGATGATGGTCGGCACAATCAGGATTGCCCCCCAGCCGGCCAGTTTTTTATTCACCTCACTCTGCTGTACCGAGACCAGTGCCAGATTCACCTGCATGGCGCTGGCCAGCGTTTCGCGCATGTCTTCGGCATCAATCATTACGTGGTGCGCGTGATCCTGCACGTCGCGCAGATAGGCGCGCAGATTTTTTGGGATGATATCTTCATGGAAGCGCACCAGCTGCGGGCAGATTTCCGTCACCGGCATTGCCGCATTGCGCAACGACAGCAGCTGACGCCGCAAATGGTAAACATTTTCCAGCGTGACGCTGTCAAAGCGGGTGGTGAACATGCCGTCTTCCAGGTCAGCAATACGTTCACTCAGCGATTCGGTGATTTTGCTGTAGTTATCGACGATAAAATCGAGGATGCAGTAGAGCGCATAGCCGGGTCCCTGGCACAGCATGGCATGATTTTTTTCGGCTTTAGCGCGGATCGCTTTATAGCCCTCAACCGAACCGTGACGCACGGTAATCAGAAAATTTTTGCCGAGGAAAAAGTGGGTTTCGCCAAAGCTGATGCGCTGGCGATCTTCCATGTGTGCGGTTTTCACCACGATAAATACCGATTCGCCGTACTGCTCAATCTTAGGCCGCTGATGCGCCACCAGCGCATCCTCAATCGCCAGCTCATGCAGGCTAAACTCCTCCTGCAGCGTTTGCATGAACGCCGGATCGGGTTGATACAGGCCAAGCCAGACGAACGATTTTTCCTCTTTCAGCACTTCGCTGATTTGATCGACTTCGACATGCTCTTCGCGTTTGCCGTGGCGATACACCACGCAGTTAATCACCATTTTCGCGTTGTCCTTGTTGTACTCACTATCCCTAATCATAGCTGCAAAGCAGGTGCCAGTGCGCCGTCATCTTTGCGCCGGTCATCTCGCAACCGCTTACGGTACGCCAAAATAGCGCAGCAGCGCCGTCATCACCGCCGCACCGATGATTACCAGGATCAATGGCGCGCGACGCCAGGTGAGAAACACCGCGAACAACACGCCGGTGAGCCGTGCGACGCCGGCGAAATCGGTGCCCTCAAACAGCGCGGTGGTGACAGCGACAGCCAGCAGCAGCACCGTTGCCGCGTCGGACAGCATGTTGCGCACACGTTCCGACATGTGCATCCGGCTGCCCAGCCGGTAACCGGCAAAGCGAATCGCATACGTCCCTGCAGCCAGCAGCGCGATGCCGGCAATCACTAAACTATTTTGCATCTTTACGCTCCCGCCAGCTCAGCAAACCGAGTAAAGAAAAAAGCACCGGCATACCGGCTGGCACAAAAGGCGTTGCCAGTACGGACAGCAGCGCACCGAGGGTGGCCGGAATACGCGTGCGACGCTGGCGCAGCGCCGGGAAAATCAGCGCGATCAGGATGGCCGGAAACACCGCATCCAGGCCAATCGCCGACACATCAGGAATAAAGCGTCCAATCACCGCACCGGCAATCACCGTGAGCGGCCAGATGGCAAAAATACCCAGTCCGCAAATCCAGTAAGCCGCCCGACGCTGCGCCAGCTTTGGCTGTGAAATACCGAACACCACGCTCTCGTCATTTATGATATGGCAGCCCAGCAGACTGCGTCCGCCCTGCCCGACCAGGTCTTTCACCGCAATGCCAAACGGCAGATGACGTGCGTTGACCAGTAAACCGGCTGCGGCAGCGGTTAGCGGACTGCCGCCGCCTGCCACGATGCCGATAAATAAAAACTCGGATGCCCCCGCCAGCACCAGCGTCGAGAGCGCAATCGGCACCCAGAGCGGAAAGCCGTCGGCAGCGGCGAGAGAACCATAGGAAAGGCCAACGATGCCGTCGGCCAGACAAACAAGGAAGATCGCTTTCAATACGCCGCGATCAAGCGGTACGGCACCCAAACGCATCACAATTTGATCTCATAACGAACAAGAAAGACGTTATAATGAACGCACCGTACGTGTTTTACAAGATGAACAAAACGTTCGATATAAAGAACAGGAGTAATTGTGACCCCGCCCATTGCTATCATTGCCGCCGGACTGGTGCGCGAACGCCAGCGTGCCGGACTTTCGCTGACAGAAGTAGCGCGCCGCGCTGGCATCGCCAAGTCAACGCTGTCGCAACTGGAGGCAGGCAACGGTAACCCCAGCATTGAGACGTTATGGTCACTGTGTGTGGCGCTGAATATTCCCTTTGCACGGCTGATGGAGCCGGAAGTGAAAAAGATGCAGGTGATTCGGCGTGGCGAAGGCATGGTGGTGTCAGCAGAGTTAGCAGACTTTCAGGCCGCGCTACTGGCCAGCTGTCCGCCGGGCGGCCGCCGCGATCTGTATTTGATTACCAGCCAGCCCGGCGCACCGCGCGCGTCAAAACCGCATCCACCGGGTTCCGTCGAACACATTATCCTGGCACGCGGCCGCGCGCGGGTTGGCCTGATGGAAGCGCCGGTCGAACTGTTCCCGGGCGATTATATTTGTTATCCCGCCGATGAACCGCACATCTTCGAGGCGCTCGAGGCCGATACCATGGCGGTACAGTTGTCAGAGCAGAATTAGGTGTGCAGCCTGCAAATATGGACTCGCTCACAGCAAAAGTTTGTGAGCTCAATCCGTTTAGTGGTTACTGAAAGCTCCGCAAAAGGCAATCTGCCGTGCCGGGATAATAGTCGGTGGCATAATAAGGATTACAGCGCCTGTAAAGCGTTGATGAGTAATGGCTGCTGCTGAATCAGATAAAGCATTTTCAATGCCGGACCGGTAGGGTTGCGTCTGTGCTGCTCCCAGCTACGAACAAGATCCACGCTAACGCCCATCGCATGGGCAAATTCAACTTGTTTTAGCCCGGCATTCTTTCTGATCAGCTTTACATCCGGCAGTTCATGACGGTGGACACGGTTCATATCCGGTGATTCATGACCCTGCTCAATGGCGACCATTTCCTGTACGCTTTCCAGCAGGTCATTAAATAGCTGTTTTTCCATAATTTAATCTTCGCAGGTCTGTGGCTTAGAGGTTTATTTGTTGGGTAAATACTTTCAGCAACGCTTTTTCCGCTTCATTTAAATCATCCTTCACATTTTTGGGATAGATGAGTAACAGATAAATTCTGCCTGAGCTCAGGCGGGTGTAATAAATAATCCTTGTTCCGCCACGTTTACCCATTCCGGCCCGGCTCCAGCGAATCTTTTTGCATCCTCCGGTCTGACTAATGGTGTCACCTGACTCATGATGCTCAAGCAAAAAAATTTGCAGTTCCTGAAATTCTTGATCGTCTGCCAGCAGACTCTGACGAGCTTTTGAAAACACGCGCGTTTCGATAAATTCCAGATAATTACCCGTCATTTTAGTCGTACCCCGTACTGATTTCCAGCTATTTTTGGTACAGGGTACGGCTTTAGGATTTTGAGCGAGATGCGTATCGTCTTAAAACCCATTAGCGAAACCACTATCACAATTTCCTATGACTAATGCGGATGATTGCGCTGCGGCGCGGTGGCATGCTGTCAGCATCATTGGCAGAACAGCAGGAACATATGGACATTATTCCCGCGCAGCCGCATCACGCGGCGGCGATACAGAAGATTTACGCCTGGCACGTGCTGCACGGCACCGCAACCTTCGAAACGGAACCGCCGGCGGAGAGTGAAATGCTGCGGCGCATTAATGACGTGCATGAGCGCGGCGGTTACTGGCTGGTGGCTGAGGAGCAGGATCAGGTGCTGGGTTACTGCTATCTGGCGCCGTATCGTCCGCGTTACGCCTACCGCTTCACGCTGGAAGACTCTATCTATCTCGACCCGCAGCAAACCGGACGCGGTATCGGTAAAGCGCTGCTGCAAAAAGCGGTGGCGCTGGCCGAAGCCGCTGGCTTTCGCCAGATTATTGCGATTATCGGTGACAGCGCCAACCAGGGCTCGCTGGGAGTACACCGGGCGCTCGGTTTTGAGCACACCGGCGTGATGAAATCGGTGGGTTACAAACATGGCCGCTGGCTGGACACCGTGGTAATGCAACGGAGTCTCGGGCCCGGTGACAGCCAGCCGCCCGATCGCTAAGCCGCTTCCATGGCGATCACCCGATGCGTGCCTTTCTCCAGCAGATCGCGATCATGACTCACCAGCAGCACCGCGCACTGCTGCTCACGCGCCAGTTCCGCGATCAACTGCCATGTTTGCTGCTGCACCAGCGGATCGAGGCGTGACGTCGGCTCATCGGCAAACAGAAATACCGGCCGCAGCAGCATCACCCGCAGCAGCGCGAAGCGCTGCAGTTCGCCGCCGGAGAGCGCCTCTGGTCGCCGCGTCAGCAACGCGGGATGCAAGGCCAGCCGCGCCATGAGCGCATCGCGCTGTGCCGGCGGGAGAGCGTGACGCCGCAGCAAATCGTTGATGCTTTGCCCCAGCGTGCGCTGTGGCGGAAACAGCGCGGAAGGATCCTGATAGATTTTCTGATATTTCAGCGCATCCGCATCAGCGTGGTGCGTTACGCGGCCCTGCTGCGGCGCGAGCAACCCCAACAGCACGTCGCCGAAGCTGCTTTTGCCGCTGCCGCTGGCACCGTGCAGGCCAACGATTTCACCGGCGTGCAGCGTGAAATCGCGTGGCACACCCAGCCTTTTGCCCCCGCGCGCCAGCACAATGTCCTGGGCGCTGATGACCGGCCTGGCACCGATCACCGTTTGTTGTCGGGCGGGCCAGACGGCCGGATCGGCAGCCAGCAGCGCGCGCGTGTAAGGCTGCTGCGGTGACTGCAACACCTGCTGCGCCGGGCCCTGTTCAATCACGCTGCCTTTATGTATCACCAGCACGTCGCCACCCAGCTGGCGTGCCAGGGCAATGTCGTGGGTGATGGTTAACAGCATGCCGCCGTCGGCCACTTCACGCTGTAACAGCTGGCTGACTTCATCGCGGCGCGCCACATCCAGCCCTTTGGTCGGCTCATCGGCAATCAGAATCTGCGCGCCACCGGCACGGGCTGCCGCAAACGCGGCGCGCTGTGCCATGCCGCCGGAAAGCTGCCACGGATAACGCCGTGCCGCCGCGGCCAGGCCAAGCTGCTGCAGATCCTGCTGCGCCGCTGCAGCGCTGGCGGCGGGCGGCAAACCGCGCACGAAGCGATGCCCTTCCGCCACCTGTTGCTGAATCGCCATGGTCGGATCGAGCGATAGCCACGGCTCCTGCGGCAGCGAAGCCAGCGTATTGCCCCACAGCCGACGCAGTTGCGCCGTATCATGCGGCAGCTGAAAGCGTCTGCCGTTGATCATCACCTCACCGCTGGCCTGCAGCGATGGCGGCAATATCCCCATGATCGCCTGCGCCAGCAGACTTTTCCCCGATCCGGTTTCGCCGAGCAGCGTCAGCGGCTGACCGGGTTGTAGCCGCACATCCACCGGCTCAACCAGTGTTTCAGTCGCTGTGGCAACGCTCAGCCCGGTGATCTGTAATCCCTTCATCATCGCTCCTTTTTCATCAGCAGATTGAGGCTGATCAACAGTAAAAACAGTGCGGCTACCGGCTGCATCAGCAGCCACGGCGCTTCCCACGCAAACGGCAGCAGTTCGGTCATCATCAGGCCCAGCTCCGGCGTGGGCGGACGCACGCCAACGCTGATAAAACCGAGCGCCGACACCGCCATGATGGCGCTGCTGAAAGAGAACAAGGTCAGCGTCAGCAGCACCGGTGCCAGCGCAGGCCACAGATGATGACGAAAACGATACCAGGCAGAGAATCCGAGCAGTTTGCTGGCCTGCATACCGGGCGCCTGCACAATTGGCCGCAGCGTGGCACACGTGACGCGGAAAAATTCCACCCACAGCACCAGCGAAATGCCCAGCCACAGCATCTGCGGCGCGTCTGGCGCAATGGCGGCCAGCAGCAGTACCAGCAGCAATCCCGGCAGCGCGAGGCACATATCGCCGACGATGCTCAGTAATCGCTCCGGCCAGCCACCATACAGCGCACTGATCACACCGGTGAACACGCCCGCTATCAGCGCACTGATCACGCACAGGGCTGCCAGCCCGAGTGACAGACGCAGCGCGGCGCTGAGGCGCGTTAACATATCGCGACCGAGATGGTCGAAACCAAGCAAATGGCTGCGGTTCGGCGTCTGCAGCATCTGCAGCAAATCCTGCTGTAGCGGATCGCCGTGCTGAATCATCGGCAGCACAAACGCGTAAGCCAGCAGCGCCGCCAGCAGTACCAGACCCACCCAGCGTGAAAGCGTCATCTTCATGCGCGCGCCCCCCGGGGATCGAGCAGATGACAACCGGCATCCACCAGCATGTTCAGCAGGACAAACAGCAGGCCGAGCGTCATGGCGCTGGCCTGAATTACCGGCACGTCACGCGCAAAAATGGCGTGCACCAGAGCGTGACCGATTCCCGGCCACGCAAACAGGGTTTCCACCACCACCACGCCTTCCACCAGCCAGACAAACTGCATGCCAAACCACGTCAGCACCGGCGCGCTCAGATTACGCAGGCCGTGACGCAGCAGCAGGCGCGCGGGTGCCAGTCCCTTTTGCGCTCCCCAGCGATAGTAGCCGGACGACACCACCTGCCAGGTGGCTTCGCGCACCACGCGCACGCCGACAGCCGTCAGCGACAATGCCAGCGTCAGTGCCGGCAACAGGAAATGGCGCAGCTCGCCGTGACCGGCGCTCGGCAGCCAGTCGAGTTGCAGCGCGAACAGCAGGATCAGCAGCATGCCGAGTGCAAAATGCGGCACCGATTTCAGCAAGGCGGTCAGCCAGAACAGCGCACGGTCAAGCCGGCCGTTGGCGTGGCAACCGGCCCAGATGCCGAGCGGCAGCGTCAGCAGTAACGCCAGCAGCAGCGAAACGCCCGCCAGCGCCAGCGTCTGGCCCAGCTGCCAGCGCAGCTCATCCATCACCGGCTCACCGGAAACCAGCGAGCGGCCAAAGTTAAACTGCAGCAGATCGAAGAGCCAGTGCAGCAGCGCACTGCCGCCGCTAAGCGCTCCATCCAGCTCCTGCTGTACCCGCGCCACCGCTTCGGCATCGACGCGATCGTAACCATAGCGCCCCGAGGCGATGCGCCACGCCATGTCGCCCGGCAGCGCCTGCACCAGCAGCCAGGTCAGTAATCCTACCGCCAGCACCACGAACAGCGCCTGCGCCATGCGCCAGCTGAGTTGTTTAATCATGGCTCCCCCAGTGCATCTGGCGCAGGCCGAAGTGGCGTTCAAACGGATCGAGTTTGACGCCCTGCAGCTGGCTATTAACCGCCGCCGACTGCTGATACCAGGCCAGCGGAATCACCGGCAGATCCTGTTGCAGCGCACGGGTGATGACGCTGCGCGCCCCGGCGCGGGCTGCGCCATCGGTGGATTGCGTCAGCGTGTGGAGCGCCGCGTCGAAGCCTGCCGCATGCCAGTTCATCGCCCCCCAGTCACCGCCGTGGGTGCCATAATCCTGCAGCAGCGTTCCGGTCGGATCGGGCGTCAGGGCAAAGTTGCGCGCAAACAGCGCCAGCTGCAGACGGTTGTTGTGGTGCTGCGCCGGGATCTCGCTGGCGTTGGTTGCGTTGATTCGCACATCTATGCCGACCTGACGCAGCTGCTGCTGAATCACCATTGCCATCAGCGGTAGCTCAGGGCGATCGGGATAGGTCAGCAGCGTCAGGCTGAAGCGCTGGCCGTTGCGCGTCAATACGCCATCCGCGCCGCGTTGCCAGCCGGCCGACTGTAATAACTGAGCAGCCTGCTGCGGCTGATAGTGCAGCGGCGTGAGTGCCGGGTTGTGCCACTCTGCCATGTTAGGGGGAAACAGCTGGCTGGCTGCGCCCGGATAACGCAGCACCGCCTGCGCCAGCGCGTTGCGATCGATCGCCATGCTGATCGCCTCACGCACCGGCTGTTCCGCCAGCAGCGGATCGGCCAGATTAAGCTTCAGCATCAACGTGCGCGGCACCGGAATCGCCGGAATGTGCAGCGACGCTTTGCGTGCCAGCCGCTGCCGGCTGGCGGCATCAAGGTTAAACACGTAATCTGCATCACCGCTTTCTGCCAGCAGCGCACGGGTTTCCGCGCGGCCGGTCGCCAGATAGCTGGCGGCAGCAATCGCCGGTTTCTCGCCCCAGTAATCCGCGAAGCGCGCCACCGTCAGCGACTGCGGCGGCTGGAAGGAAGTGAGCGTAAACGGCCCGCTGCCAATAATGCGCGTGATGTTGCCCTGCGCATCCCAGCTGGCCAGTGCGAGGATTTGCGAGCGGCTTTCCGCCAGGACTGACAGCAGCGGCGTGAAGGGTTCACGCAGCGTGATGGTGACAAGCTGCCCTGCCCCGCTGATGTCGGCGATTGGCGTTTTGTCCAGTAAGCCCGCTTTGCCGCGTGCGGTGTTGAGTGATTTCACCACGGCAACCGCATCCAGCAGCGAGCCATCATGAAAATGCACGCCGTCGCGCAGCTGAAACTGCCAGCGCAGCCCATCGTCAGAGACCTGCCAGCGCTGCGCCAGCGCCGCCACCGGCTCACCGCGTTCGTTCACTTCTACCAGCGTTTCAACCACTTCCATGCGCAACAGTATGTCGCCGGAGAGCGCCGGATCGCTGCCTTTAATTTCAAACGGTGCGGCAATCCGCACCGGTTTTTCGGATGTGCTCGCCGCCACAACGGCGCAGGAAGCCAGGCCGAGCGCCGCAGCGATCAGCAAATTTTGCATTGATTTCATTAAATTTTCCGAATAAACCGTTACATTATCATCGAATCAATTACGTTATAACATAACAATTCACACTTTAACACACGGCGTTTGCAGGGAATTCGTCAGCCGCTTGTTGCCTTTTAACCGTCGCGACAGGTTAACGCTGCGCGCGGCAGCCTGGCTGAGGTATGCTTGAGAAGAACTCTAACCCGTGAGGAAACGCCGTTATGCCAGAGATTGTCGTTTATGCTGCGGAAGGCCGTAGCGTTGAGCAGAAGAAAAAGTTACTCAAAGCCATCACCCAGGCGGTGGTGGATTCGTTTGAGATCGATGCTGATGTGGTCACCGTGTCGATTATCGAAACGCCGAAGCATCATAAATCCAAAGGCGGCGTGCCGTTCGACGAGCGTTAAGATCAGCCCGGTTCAGGCGTACTGAATATTCATGGAGCCGCGCTCGCTGCGGTTGACGATGGCCTCGACCTGCCACGTCCGCTGAATCAGGGCAGGCGTCAGCACGGCGGCGGGCTCACCGCTCGCCACCACTTGCCCGTGCTGCAGCACCACCAGATGCTGGCAAAATTTTGCCGCCAGATTCAGATCGTGCAGGGCCACAATCACCGTGACCGGCAGTGCGGCAATCAGCCGCATCAGCTCAAGCTGAAACTGAATATCCAGATGGTTAATCGGCTCATCCAGCAACAGGATATCCGGCTGCTGCGCGAGCGCACGCGCGATCTGGCAGCGCTGGCGTTCGCCACCGGACAGCCGCTGCCACGACCGCCCGGCCAGCGCATCCAGTTTCATCAGCGACAGCGCGTGCTGCACTGCCGTTTCATCTGCCGTCCGCCACGGGCTGAACGCGTTGCGATGCGGCGCCCGCCCCAGACGCACGATGTCGCTAACGCACATCTCAGCTTCCATTTCGGCATGCTGCGGCACGAAGGCCAGCGTACGGGCACGCTGCCGCCGGCTGAGTTGGTTCAGCCGCGTGCCGCCCATCTCCAGCCCGTTATAAGCACAGGGCTGAACGCCCGCCAGCGCACGGATGAGCGTCGATTTTCCCGAGCCATTAGGGCCGAGCAACCCGACCGTTTGTCCCCGCTGCGCCGCAAAACTGATGTCAGATAACACCCTGCGCGCCTGTAGCGTCACGCTCAGTTTATCCACCGCGACATACTTCATGATTTCTCCCGGTTGCGATACAGAATCAGGGCGAACACCGGGGCGCCCACTAACGCCGTCACCACGCCTATCGGCAGCACCTGATGAGTGATTAACGTGCGTGATACCAGGTCGGCAATCACCATGAAATGGCAGCCGCCCAGGAATGCGAGCGGGATCGTCACCAGATGACGCGGCCCGGCAATCATGCGGGTGATATGCGGGATCACCAGCCCGACAAAACCGACCGCACCAATCGCGCTGACGATCACCGCCGTCACTAACGCAGTGGTCAGCAGTAATACGATGCGCACCGCTGAAACCTGCGCGCCCAGCGTCGCGGAGACCTCGGTGCCAAAGGTGAAGGTATCCAGCGCGCGCGCATGGTAGAGCACAGTCAGCAGACCGGCGAGGGTTACGGCAAAACACAGTAATGCATCTGCCCAGCGCACGCCGCTCAGGCTGCCGAGCAGCCAGAACATCACACCGCGCGACTGCTCAGCATTGGCCGCCGTGCTGACAATGTAAGCGGTCAGCGCATTAAATAATTGCGTCCCGGCAATACCGGCCAGAATGATGCGCGCGGTGTTTTCCCGCATGCCGCCGGAGAGCAGAACAATCAGCATAAATGCGAGACAGGCACCGCCAAACGCGCCGGCACCGGTGGTGATGGCCCCGCCGCCGATGCCAAGCAGCATCACGCACACCGCGCCGGTTGATGCACCGGCGGAAATCCCCAGCAGATAAGGGTCGGCCAGCGAATTGCGCAGCAACGACTGCAACACCAGCCCACACAGTGCCAGCCCGCCGCCGCTGCTCGCCGCCATCAGCGCGCGGCTCATGCGGTATTGCCAGACGATGCCGGCTTCCAGCGCCGGCAGGTCGTAATGCGTGATGCCAAGCCCATTGGTGATGGCCTGCGCGGTCAGGGTAAAGCTGATCGCGACATCACCGGTCGCCGCGGCCAGCGTCATCATCACCGGCAGGCTGAGCGCGCCCGCAGCAATCAGCAGGCCGGTGCGCCAGTAACAGACAGCGTGAGCGCTCATTTGGCAGGTGCGAAAGCAGCGATCTGCTGACCGATCAGCTCTACAGCTTCCACATTGCGCAACGAGGGATTCAGTGACATGGCCGGTACCACCACAATGTGGCCGTTTTTCACCGCTGGCATTTCACGCGTCACCGGATCGCTTTGCAGAAAGTGTTTTTTAACCGCGACGTCATCGGCGGGATAGAGCCGCCGCGCCATGCTGGCAATAACGATGATGTCCGGCTGCGCGGAGACAATGTGCTCCCAGGTGACCGCCGGCCACTCTTCGTCTGAATCGATAATGTTAGTCAGACCGAGCGTCTGGCTGATCCAGCTCGGCGCCCCTTTATTGCCGGCGACCCAGGGATCGCCTTTCAGGCGCGGGCTGGAAAACCAGTAAACCACCTTTAGCGGTGCTGACGGCGATTTGTGCAGCTGCTGCTGAACCTGTGCTATACGAGCGGCCAGCTGCTGTTTGAGCGCTTCGCCACGCGCCGGCACATCAAAGATGCGCGCCAGCGCGCTGATTTCAGCGAAAATCACCTCGATTCCGTAGGGCGTTGTTCGTGCACCATCACCATTGGAGGTTGCGGTGACCGCTTTGCCGATGCAGTCGGCAGGCGAAATCCAGGTTCGGATGCCCAACTGCTCAAACTGATCGCGCGTGGCGACTTCACCCTGCGGCCCAACGTGCCAGCTGTACTGCGCCAGCACCAGCTCCGGGCGCTGTGCCACCACCGCTTCAAAGCCCGGGGCGTTATCGGCCAGCCGTTTAAGATGACTGCCCTGCGCTTGCAAGTCGGCGGGCAGCGCGCCAAACCACACCGAGGTTGCGGCAATTTTATCTGCCAGACCGAGCGCCAGCAGCAGTTCCGTTTCATGCTGGCCAACGGTGACGACGCGCGCAGGCGGATGAGCGAAGGTCTCTTTGACACCGCAGTTATCAACGGTGAGCGGATAGTTACTGGCATTAGCATTGAATACAGGAAGCGACAGCAGCGCCGCAATAAGCAGAGAGAGCGAGTTTTTCATCATGGTACTTTCATTGTTACGTTATAACATAACAATATGCATGACCAGGCGTGGACTGTCAATAAACAGGATTGGGCATACCGACCGGAACTGCGCGCATCATGAAGAGGATGACGTTAGGGTATAAGCAGGGCTGCAACAGCAGCCCGCCCAGTACTGATAATTAAATCGGCTGTGATGATGTCATCGAGTGAAGTAGTAGCTGAAACAGAGATTTTATTCAGGATGTTGTGCGGCTGGCTTTAAAGTCCGGGCCACATACCGCCATCAAGCCTTAAATTTGAACCCGTTATGTAACCCGACAACGGGCTGGCCAGAAAGGTGATGGCGTCCGCTATTTCTTTGAGCGTCCCTACGCGCGCCATGGGCACATTGGCATACAGGGGCAATACGGCCTGTTCAATATCTTCCCATGGCGCGTCAGCTGAAAGCCCTGCATCTTTGGCCGTTTGACGAAACGCTTTTTCCAGGCTTGCACTATGAATAGTACCCGGTGAGAGTATTTGCGGTTACGCCATCGTGTGCGACCGCTTTTGCCAGCGATGAGGTCATGGCAATAATCCCTGCTTTAGCAGCAGCATAATCCGGACGCCTGGCGGGAGGCATCAACGCTGCCAGGCTCGAAATATTAATGATTCTGCCCCATTTTTGTTCACGCATCCCAGGAAGAAAAAGATTAATGACACGTAAGGCTGAAAGGACGTTTTTATCATACCCAGCCGCCCAGGTTTCTGGCAAAGAAGACGTCCAGTCCTCTGTGGGGCCGGAGCCACCCGCATTATTAACAACAATATCAACGGATTGTACAAGCGAACAGACTTGCTGATAAAGCAGTTGAATATCTGCCTCACGGGTTAAATCTCCCGTTACTGCGTATGCTTGTCCACCTTGCTTTATGATATCGCTGGCGATATTTTCAGCTTTAGCTGGATCCCGGCCATGTATAATAACGCGGGTGCCTTCAGCGGCAAGCCCTCTGGCTACCGCTTCTCCAATACCTTTGGTGCTACCCGTTATCAGAGCAATTTTGCCGTCGAGTTTCAGATCCATTACTGTTCTCCAGAATACGTGAAAAATCTATTGGAAAATAAACTGATGAATGAATCAATTACGCACCTGAAAGTGCCTGTAGGCGATGATGAGAAAACACGTTGTCTCGGACCAGAAGGTTCGGTCGCTTATGTCACGCAATGTTTAACTATTATTTCCGGCAGATGGACACTGCAGATTTTATTCAGGTTATTTGCGGAGCCTGCGATGCGTCACTCGCAATTCATGAAGAGTATGCCGGAGATATCGCATAAAGTACTGACTCAACATCTACGCAAGCTTGAACGTGATGGGCTGATAACCCGCACTGATTTTGGTGAACTGCCCCCGCGTGTTGAATACGCACTCACGCGTGCAGGCCATAATCTGATGCCCGTGCTGCTCTCAATGCGTGAATTCTCACGAGACAACCTGCCAAAACCGGGACAGGATTAATAGTGCAAAAAAATTGCACTATTGGCAGCAGGGAAATAATCACGCATCCTCAGCAAGGTCGTCATCACGCAATTTAATGCCATTACTGAGGAGGAGTATCAAACGTAATTCTGCTTTGCTTAAAATAGTCGGCCGACGAAATAATCCACGCCCAGAGCGGCATCATTTTCATCATCATTTCTTCGCCCGCGTCCGTGGCCGTATAGACGACACGCGGTACTTTTTCCTGATAATCACAACGGGATATAAGGCCGTCACGCTCAAGCGTACGCAGTGTGCGCGTCAGCATTCGTTGTGTGACACCCTGTAGTAAACGACCCATTTCTGCATGGCGCAACGGTCCATGGGTGACCAGAATATGCAATATACCCAGCGACCAGCGATTGCCGGCGTGTGAAAGAATTTCACGCTTTAATGTTTCATCATCGTGACTCAACGCCTCACAAAATTGTCTGGAAAACTGCAGCAGGGCTTCGCGATTAGGTTCCATCTCTCCTCCGGTATCACGGGTGTACCTGATTGAATCAGGGTTTGTCCGCTGTCAGGATGACGGATATAACCTAAGGAGACAATCATGCTACCCGTTGATCAACATGTCGAAAATATTCTTATCCTCGGCGCAGGAGAATTAGGCATGGCGGTGTTAAACGCCATGGCTAAAAAAGTGCAGCAGCATCCGCTGATCAAAATAAGTGTATTACTCAGAAGCGAGGCTACACATGCCACGTCCGGCCCACTTAAAACCCGGCTGGATGCGCTGCAAAAGCTAAATATCACTGTGGTGGAAGGCGACCTGCAGAAAAATAGCCTGAGCGAACTCTCAGCATTATTTCGCTCTTATGATGCCATCATTAATTGCAGTGGTTTTGTCGGCGGGCCGGGAACGCAGCTCAGAATCACTCAGGCCGTGCTGAAGGCGGGTGTCGCCCGCTATTTTCCCTGGCAGTTTGGCGTGGATTATGACGTTATCGGCAAAGAGAGTGGGCAACCGGTATGGGATGAGCAGCTTGAAGTGCGCCACCTGCTGCGCGCCCAAAGCAACACTGACTGGGTAATTGTTTCGACCGGTATTTTTACCAGCTATCTGTTTGAACCCGATTTTGGCGTGATCGATGCCGGGAATAAAACGGTTTATGCCCTCGGCGACTGGAACTATGCCCTAACACTCACCACGCCAGACGACATCGGGCAGCTGACAGCCGATATCTTCTTTCATCAGCCCGCTTTTCAGAACGCCATTGTTTATATCGCTGGCGATACGCTGACTTACGCAGAGCTGGCTGACCTGATGCAATCTCACTGGCAAAGCGCGGTCAGGCGAGTATTACTTAGCCGGGAGAGGCTACAGGAAGATGCAGAGCGTCATCCCCATGACACTGGCGCGGCCTACCGGCTGGCCTTTGCCCGTCCGGACGGTGTGGCATGGCCTAAACAGGAGACGTTTAATTACCGCGAACACATTGCCACCACCAGCGCCGCTCAGTGGCTGACGAACCAGCCAGCGGAGTCCTGAGGATTTCAGGCGTAGCGGAATGTCCTCAGGCGCAACGCCTGGCCTGAGGGCTATCGGGCCCTTCGCCTGAAATCCCGGCGCTTTGACAAACCGGCAGGTTGCGTCAATACTTTCCCCCGCACCGCCATCAACCAAAATCAGTACCAGCCTAAAAAAGAAAATCCGAGCTCAACGCCTGCCCCATCGCTCCAGCCCTTCCCCCAGCATAGCTCATCTAATAAATTTAGGTGATTATATGTTTTTTAATTATTTTAATTGAAATTAATCATCTCCCTGCCGATAACGCCATTGCCATCAGGCAAAAGAGTGGACAACAACAACCAGGGAGATTCACCTTAATGAAAAAAATACGTGTTTTTTTGGAAGATATCAGAGTCAGCAGAAAACTCATGCTCGGGTTTGGTGTGCTGCTTATCCTCAGCATTGCTGTAGCTTCCTGTGGCATCAAAAACCTGCACGACATCGCGGAACGTGCGGAAAAACTCAGCCAGTTGAAAGGCATCAACGATCAGTTCGCGCAAGCTAAAGATGCCCGCCTGCAATACGTTAAAACCCACGATGAAAAATTCATTGCCGACAACGAATCGCGACTGCAGGCGATTGAGGGCAGTATCAACCAGCTGAAAACCTGGCGATGGGATAGCGCGCAGACCGCGCTGATTGCCTCTCTGCCGGCTGCGATGAACCTTTATCGTCAGCATCGTGCAGAAACGGTGAACGAAGTGCATAAGCGCCAGAGCATTCTGCAGGCGCTGCGCTTCAGTGACGAAACCACGGCGGTTGCCGCGCTGGCCAGAAACTACGTCAGCACACAGCAGGATACGGCAACCGCGCTCAATGAAATCGCTAAATATCTGAATGGTATCAGTATTCGTGTAAAGCTGATGGCACTGGACAACAGTGAAGAAAACCGTCTGGCTTTGTCAGGCTTTATAGCTGAAACGATTCAACTCATTGACCAGGCTCGACCACGCCTGAGCGCTGATGACAGCAACGCGCTGGATAAAATTGCCGTAACGCTGGCGGCCAGACGCGACAGCGTGCAGGACTACAACGCCTCCGCGGAAGAAGAAGTGGAAGCGACCCGCCAGCTTGCCATCGCGGGCCTGCATCTGACCAATACCAGTAATCAATTATTTACCCAGCAGCTGGCCGCCACGCACCAGGATATCGCCCGGGCAATCCTGTGGATGTCGCTGATCCTGGCGGCGGCTGTGGTAATCAGCATTCTGATTGCGGTGTTTATCACCCGGCAGATTACCCGTCCTTTAGCGGTAACACTGAACGTCGCGCGGCAGATTGCGCAGGGAGATTTGAGCGTACAGCTGCAAACTTCGCGTAAGGACGAACTGGGCGAGCTGATGCAGGCGGTCGGTGAGATGAGCAACGATCTGCGCGGCATCATTGGTAACATTCGCAGCGGCGTGATGCAGGTCAGCCACGCTTCCGCAGAAATTGCCGCAGGCAATAACGATCTTTCCGCCCGCACCGAGGAGCAGGCGGCCGCGCTGGAGCAGACGGCAGCCAGCATGGAGCAGTTAACCGCTACCGTGAAGCAGAACGTTGAAAACATTCATCACTCCAGCGAACTGGCGCGTGCCACTTCAGAGAAGGCCAATCAGGGCGGCTCGCTGGTCAAAGGCGTGGTTGAAACCATGGACCAGATCAGCGCCAGCTCCGGCAAAATCGCCGAAATCACCACCGTCATTAACAGCATTGCTTTCCAGACCAATATCCTGGCGTTAAACGCAGCAGTAGAAGCAGCGCGCGCCGGTGAGCAGGGACGCGGCTTTGCCGTGGTCGCCAGCGAGGTGCGCAGTCTGGCGCAGCGCAGCGCTCAGGCGGCCAAAGAGATCGAAACCCTGATTGGCGAATCGGTCGCGCGTATCAGCAGTGGTTCACAGCTGGTGGGTCAGGCCGGTAAAACCATGGATGAAATTGTGCATTCCGTTGGCAACGTAACCAGCATCCTCGCCGAAATCGCGCAGGCTTCCGATGAGCAGAATCGCGGCATTTCGCAGGTTGGCGTCGCTATCGTTCAGATGGACAGCGTGACGCAGCAGAACGCCGCGCTGGTGCAGGAATCATCGGCCGCCGCCAGCGCACTGCGCGATCAGGCGTCGACACTGGAAGGCTCAGTCGCGCGTTTCGTGGTGCAGTAAGCGGATTTTCACTGACAGAGAGAGCGGGCGGGATGCCCGCTCTTGTCGGATCACGGCTCATCAGCGGGCTGCTGATCACAGCGAATCCGACTGCGGATGAAATAACGTTTGATGCGTTGTCCATACAACCCAACCGCCAGCCCGGTAATAATCAGTACCAGCGCCAGGATTTTCATCGGAGAAATAGCTTCACCAAATATCATCATCGAACCGAGAATGCCGAATACCGGCACCAGCAGTGATAATGGCGCAACGGTGGAGACAGGATACTGTTTGAGCAATGAATTCCAGATCCAGTAGCCTAATAACGTATTGGGGTAGACCTGAAACAGAATGGATAATATCGCACGGGTATCCATATGGCTGATTAATGCGCTATAGCCCGTGCTGCCATTAATTAATCCATCCAGCAGGAAAAGCGGAAGCGGCGAAAAGGCGCTCGACCAGACCAGAAACGCGAATACCTGCTTCGTGCCGGCTTTTTTCATGATGATATTGGCAATACTCCAGGCTATGGCGCCTGCCAGCACCAGCAGCAACCCGGCAAACGTCACCGAGCCGTCGGTAATAAACACAATGCTCATCAATCCGCTGCACGCCAGCACAAAGCCAGCGATCTGATAGCGGCTGAGCTGTTCTTTAAACACATAACTGCCGAGCAGCAGAGTGAAAAAGGCACTGAACTGCAGCACCAGCGAGGCGATCCCCGCCGACAGCCCGGTTTTTATCCCCAGATTGACCAGGCCCCACAAGCCAATGCCGAACACCAGTCCGTAGCCAATAAGGTAGCGCCACGGGACGTCAGGTTTTTTAATAAAGAAGAGCGCCGGGATGGCACACAGCGTAAAACGCAGCCCTGCCAGAATAAATGGATCGATGGCGTGCAACCCTAATTTAATCACCGAAAAATTAATGCCCCAGATGGCGGTAATACCGATGGCCAGCAGCAGGTGTGATAATTTCATGATTGACGTGTTCCATACCAGAGAATAAATGCGCAGGCACTGACCAGTGCCCCGCCGCCGCACACGGCATACCATCCCCAGTGCGCATAGAGTTGGGTGGCAGCAATAGCGCCCAGCGCGCTGCCTGCCGCATAAAAACACATATAGGCACCGATAAGCCGGCTGGTGATAGCGGGTTTGCCGGCAATCAGCATGCTCTGGTTGATGACATGCACCGTCTGCACGGCGAAATCCAGCATGATCACGCCAATAACCAGCAATAATAAAGAGGCCTGCGCGAAGGCGATCGGGAGCCACGAGAGCGTTAGTAAAACCAGTGCGCATCCGCTGGCGCGCTGCCCGGTTCCCCTGTCAGCCCAGGCACCACTTCTGGAAGCCGCCAGCGCTCCGGCTATTCCAGCCAAACCAAACAGCCCTGTTTGCGTATGGGAAAGCGACATGGCCGTGAGCGGCAAAACCATGGAACTCCACAACATGCTGAACGCGGCAAAAATCAGCAGAGCCAGCGCGCCGCGCTGACGCAACAAGGGCTCGGAGACAAAAAGACGCGGGACAGACCCCAGCAGCCCGGCCACGGAAGTGGCTGTGTTCTGCGGACCGGCAGCAGGTATCACTTTTACCAGCAGCACGGTAATCAGCAGCATCAGCGCGGCTGAGGTCATATACACCGCCCGCCAGCCGGCGATATCGGCGATGATGCCAGAGACCAGGCGCGCCAGCAGTATGCCCATGACGATGCCACTGGTGACGCTGCCTACCACCTTGCCACGCTGAGCCGGTGCCGACAGGATAGCGGCCCACGCCACCACGGTTTGCGTCACCACCGCCATCAGCCCCACCAGCAGCATCGCCACCAGCAGCGCCAGCAAACTCTCTGCTAACGCCGCAGCGATCAGGGCCAGCACCGACAGCAGCAGGTGCGTGACCACCAGCTTTTTGCGATCAAAGCGATCGCCGAGCGGCACCAGCAAGAACAATCCCATGGCATAACCCGCCTGCGTTGCTGTGATAACCAGGCCTATGGTACCGGGCGAAACCTGCAGCGTTGCGGAGATGGATTCCAGCAATGGCTGGGCAGAATAGACATTGCCGACAGCCAGCGCGCAGGTCAGTGAGAACAGAAAAATGATGTGAGGCGACAGCACTGAGGACGTCGCCGGCGAAAGAGGCACCTCAGAGGTTGCAGGGGTGTCACTGGTGCAAGTCATGTTGCATTCCTATGTGGTTTTTTTTTGAAACCGATTTATTCTATAAGTAGCAGCGGTGGTTTTTTTTTGCAACTTGTTTTGCTGAAGGCTAAGCTGCCGTCAGTAAATCAGCAGAGTGAGAGAGAAGATGGCCAAACAGGAAGCGCTCAGAACCAGCGAATGCCCGGTCGCCCGGACCGTGGAGGTGATTGGCGAACGCTGGTGTCTGATGATCATCCGTGAAGCGTTTGATGATGTGCGCCGCTTCAGTGATTTCCAGAAAAACCTTGGGCTGGCAAAAAATATCCTGGCGTCACGGCTGAAACTGCTGGTTGAGGTCGGTGTGCTTGAGAGTTGTCCGGCGTCAGATGGCAGCGCCTACAAGGAATATTTGCTGACCGAACGGGGACGAGCCGTCTTCCCAATAGTCGTGGCGATGCGCCAGTGGGGAGAGCGTTATCTGTTTGAAAAAGGCGAGACTCACTCGGTATTGCTGGATAACGCCAATGGCGAACCGTTACCTGAACTGGCCGTGTATTCTGCCCGGGGAGAACGGCTCGATCCCGCCGACTGCCATCGCCGGCGCGTCATAGCCGGTAATCGCGCTGATCAGGCTTCGTCGAGCGTGAAATAACCGGGGTTGAGGCGTCGCATCAAACCGATCCCGCTTGTTCAATCACCAGCACCCGGGCTACGCCCTGTGGATGTGCGACGTGTTCAGTGCCTTCGCTGGCATAAAAAATATCACCGGCGGTTAATCGTTGGGTTCTCACTTCACCGTTTTCTTTGTAGAACATGTCAACGCAACCATCCATAACGGCAAACACCTCTTGTCCGTCATTGATATGCCATTTGTAGGGTTGATCGGTCCAGTGCAGTTTAACGCTGATGTTATCGAAGCTGGCAATATGCTGAGACTCCCAGGCTTTGGAACCCGTAAATTCTCTGCTGCTGTAAAAATTCATGTTTGCATCCTGTGTGCTGCTGCGGTGATAGCTCACACATGAAATAGCAAAAGGCAGCGCCGCGTACCAGATTCAGGGATTGGTTTGTCCTGATTTGGCACCAGCGCGTCCCGTTTTTGCTGCCGGGATGTCTGCTTAATGCACAATACGTTCATTAAGCAGGCTATCAAACCGGTGAATGGAGGGCATAACCGCGCGGCGGCGTCGCTGCCGTTCAGAAGGGAATGAAATGGCTGCGAATCACCGTGGTGGCGTCGGTAAAATGCACCACATCTGCCATCACCCTTTTGGTTTGTTCGGACTCCAGCGCCCGGTTTACATCCTGCTGACAGGCAAACGTGTAAACACCGATGGAGAGCCAGCCGCTGCGGTCTGAAGCGGGATAGAACGCTTCCGCCGAAATGAGCCCATAATCCTGCCAGCACGCCAGCGCCAGCGGCAGGTGCGTGTGGGTATAATAGTCGCGGTCAAAGCGATGGGTTTCATCGCCGACGCACACCACCATCATCTGATGCATCCTTTTCTCCCGTTAACGCATGCCGCCTGACGCCATCATCACCTCGCCCGTCACCCATCCGGCATCGTCGGAAGCGAGATAAGCCACAATCGGCGCAATATCCTGCACCTGGCCAATACGGCCAAGCGGCGTCTGGCTTTCGTTCCAGCGCTGAAACTCCGATCCCATCGCGCCGGTGCTGTGCGTGCCTTCGGTTTCGATTAACCCCGGATTGACCGCGTTGACGCGGATGCCGCGCGGACCGAGTTCGCGCGCCAGCACGCCGGTAATGGCATCAATCGCGCCTTTGCTGCCGCTGTAGATAGCGCTCTCCGCCAGAAATACCCGCGTCACAAATGAGCTGATATTGATAATGCTGCTGCCCTTGCCCAGATGTGGCACGGCGGCGCCCGTCACCAGCAGCGGCCCGAGCACATTGATGTCAAATTGCTTGCGATACAGCGCTTCGCTGCTCTCTTCAATCTTCGCAAACTGATACACACCGGCATTGTTCACCACGATGTCCAGCCGGCCAAACTGCGCGAGGGTAGATTGAATGAGTGCCTCAACCTGCGGCTGATCGGTGACATCCGCTGCCAGCGCCACCGCCGTGCCACCGGCAGCCTCAATAGCGGCGACCACCTTATCCGCCCCGTTTTTATCGGCGGCATAGTTGACGACGATCTTTGCGCCGTCGGCGGCCAGCTGGCGGGCAATCGCCGCACCAATGCCTTTAGATGCGCCGGTCACGAGGGCGACTTTGTCCTGAAGCTTCTTCATGTTCTGCAATCCTCAATCAGTTCAGTCTGGGTGATGCCGTTATGGTGATATCTGCAAAGTTGTTTGAGAACTGCCATTTTTGTATATTCGACGTTCATTTTTGAACGGGGGCGAGCGCAATGGAATGGAGCGATGTACGGATCTTTCTGGCGGTGATGCGCAGCGGATCCTATGGCGAGGCCGCGCGCCGGCTCGGCGTCAGCCATCCGACCGTGGGTCGTCGCATTAAGGTGCTGGAAGCGCAGGCCCATCAGGCGCTGTTTCGCCGCACGCCGGATGGCCTGGTGTTAACCGATGCCGGTGACGCCGTGCTGGGCCTGGCGGAAAGTATGGAAAATGCTGCGCTGGCGATGGAGAGACGGCTTGCGGGCAATCACCCGCGACTGGAAGGTATTTTACGCATCTCCTGTGCCGAGTGGTTTGCCACCGCCGTGCTGGCGCCGGTACTGAGCGAGCTGACACAGCGCCATCCCGCTATCGTGCCGGAAATCATCGCCAGCTACCGTTTGCTCAATCTGTCGCGGCGCGACGCCGACGTGGCTTTTCGCATTGTGCCTTTTACCGAGCCGGATATCGTCCAGCGGCGCCTGATGAGCATGCCCTATGCGTTATACGGCACGCCTGAAAATGCCCGAGCATTGCAACACGATCCCGCATCAGTGGGGCTGATCCTGATGAATACCGCGCAAGCGCATTTTCCGGACGTCGTCTGGCTGCTCGATCAATTTCCACAGTCACGGCGGGCTTTTACCAGCACCAGCCGGGCGGTGCAGGCGCAGATGTGCCGGCGCGGCATGGGCGTGGCGGTGTTACCCCAGCCGCTGGGCGATGCCACCGATGGACTGCAGCGGATTCCCACCCCGCAGCCGCCGCCTTCGCGCGATATCTGGGTAGGCTATCATCAGGATCTGCGGCACATGGATCGCCTGCGCGCCATGCTGGATATCGCCGATGCGCTGCTGATTGCGAAGTAACTGTCGCAGGGATTAGCGCAGCAATTCAGGCGGGCCTCAGACCCGGTAACGGCTCTATGCTGCGCAGCGCATTTTCCATCAGTCTGGCCAGCAGGTTTTGCGCATTCGGTTCAGTCTGGCTGCCACTTTTTTGTTCCAGCGTAACGCCCAGCGCGCCCAGCGGCGGCAAAACATTGCCGGCGCTCACCAGATTAACGGGCATGCCGACCCGCGTGCGCACGGTGATCCCCAGACCGGCCCGCACCGCCGCCCAGATGCCGCTCAGGCTATGGCTGACAAACACGATTCGCCATGCAATGCCCGCCCGGTCCAGACTGTCGATGGCGCGCGAGCGCATCAGGCATGGATTATCAAACATCACCAGCGGCAGCGGTTCGCCCTGGCTTATCATCGCGCTGACGTCGCAGTCGGGGTGGGCGATCCACTCCAGCGGGAACTGGCCGATCAACACGCCTTTACGCTGCAGCGGTTGTGCCTGCCACAGCAGCGCCATATCAAGAGCATCGCTGTCCAGCGCTGCAAGCAGCTCCTGATTACGCGCCACGCGTGCGATGATCTGCAGCCCGGGATGGTGACGTGTAAATTCGCCCAGAATACCGGGCATCAGGGTGTCGCCAAAATCTTCCTGCATGCCCAGGCGCACTTCCCCCTGCAGCCCTACACCGCTGAAGGTGCACAGTGCTTCGTCGTTCAATGCCAGCAGACGACGGGCATAACCCATCATCACTTCCCCCTCACGGGTTAACGCCAGATGACGCCCGCTTTTCACCACCAGCTTGCTGCCACATTGCTGTTCCAGCTTTTTTAGCTGGGCGCTGACCGCCGAAGTGGATCGACAGAGCCGCACGGCGGCCTGCGCAAAACTGCCACACTCCATGCCGGTGACAAAACTGCGCAGCGCATCCAGATCCAGCGTCTGAGCTAACTTTTGCATAATCGTCCTGATTTATGGGATGAATGACGGTGTTTTATTTGATTTTCAGGATGGTTATGTTTCACCACAATCGCGGCTGAGTCAATACGGAGAAACATCATGGCAAAAACACTCGATAGTAAAACGCTGGCGCGCATCGCGCCAAAGCTGGCGGAACTCAGTCAGCAGGTTCTTTTCGATGACATCTGGCAACGAGACGCGCTTACGCCGCGCGAACGCAGCCTGATTACGCTGGCCGCACTGACGGCGCTGGGGCGAGTGCAACAGCTGCCGTGGCATATCGAATTCGCGCAACAAAATGGCCTGGCACGAGAAGAGATCGTCGAAGTGTTCACCCATCTGGCCTTTTATGCCGGCTGGCCGGCGGCGGTGTCAGCGCTAAGCTGTCTGGAAGAGGCGTAACCCTCATGCCTTTTACCCGCATCATACTGCGTCAGGGTTACAGCGACGCGCAATTAACGCAGATTTCCGACATCCTGCAACAGAGTCTGGAGGACGAATTTGCCGTTCCACCCGGCGACCGCTTTCAGGTATTTGAAGAACTGCCGGCACGGCTAAGGGTGTTTGATCGCCACTATAAAAGCCGCGGGCGTTCAGAGAATTTTGTTCAGTTCATGATTACTGCGGGCAAGCCGCGCAGCCGCGAACAGAAGCACAAGCTGTGTCGCAGATTGTGTCAGCAACTCTCGCAATCGCTGGATATCGATCCGCAGGATGTGATGGTGATTATTCAGTTTAACACCGTCGATGACTGGAGTTTCAGCGACGGATGTCTGATGTCCGAAGAAGCGCGTTTCCACGAGTAACATAGTCAGTATTGCTGGCAGCGCAGGTTAGCGCGCTGCCAGCAATCACTGTACGGCTTCAGTGATGGGCTGTGGAGATTAAAAATAACACCTCATGGACGACCAGCAGATTGCAAAGCGGCGCGCTGGCGGTCGCGCGTGAAGATCTGCCACGTCACCGCGTCATCACTCAGGGTAAAAATAGCCGTGGCGAGGGTATTTTCCTCATCCGGATCCTGCGGCGACAGCCGGTAAATCGGCAACGCTGCATCCTGCTGATCCGATAAAATCGCCCTGGCCGCCGCGCCATCTACCGCCGTTTGCGTCGTCAGCCATGTATCCAGACGCTGCTGGCGCGAGCCGGAACTGGCGGTGACCACCTGTTCGACGGCGGCAAGCTGCGGGTGAATAAGATGGTTAGCGTGCCCGAAAGGCGCAGTCAGTGCGATCACTGAACAGCCTGAGCCTGTCGCTTCAATACTGATCAGGCGGCTATCGCCCTGCTGCCCCAGCGTATGGTGAAACGCGCCGGCGCGCGGTATGGCGCTAAGTATGGCGATCGCTTCATCCAGCGTGGTCGCGTTCAGCGACGCGCGGGCAATGATCTGGCGCGGCACGCCATCCGGACGATGCTGTGCGCGAATGTTATTGACGGTATTAACGATGCCCTTCTCATTAACGGCAAAAGTGTGACCGCAAAGTGATGCCGGATAGGCGAAGCTGGTGAACGCGAGCCCGTCATCGGGGGTCACGGTGACCAGCGCACAGTCGTCACGCAGCTGGGGAAAACCATCTTCGTTGTGCGCAATGATCAACTCCCCGCTGGCACTTTTCCCCGCCACCGTGGTGCAACCATCCGAAGTTGAACGCACCAGATCGCCCCGGCAGTTCCACGCAAACACCTCGTCAATCGGTGCCTGTAATCCTTCAGCCAGTCCTTCCAGCTCCTGCCAGATCAGCGGGAACTGGCGCTGAACCCGCGCGCGCATACTGCGGATTTGCTGCGTATCTTTCATGGCGGTGACCGTTTGCCAGAGACGGGTATGTCTGAGTTTGTTATGCCAGGCATCACGGCCAAAGTCACCGAGTTGCTGACCAATAACAAAAGCCGAACCACGGAAGTCGAGTTTTTTCATAGCGTTATTTCACTTCATTTCAGGATACATGTTGCAAAAATTCTTTCAGACGCGGATTACGGCTGGCAGTCAGCAGCATATCAGGTGGCCCATCTTCGGCAATGGTACCGCCATCAATAAAGATCAGCCGCGAAGCCACATCGCGGGCAAAGCCAATCTCATGCGTCACAATCACCATGGTCATGCCCTCTTCAGCCAGCGAGCGCATCACTTTCAGCACTTCATGACGTAACTCCGGATCCAGCGCGGAGGTCGGCTCATCGAACAGCATCATTTTCGGCCTGACGGCCAGTGCCCGGGCAATCGCCACGCGCTGCTGCTGGCCCCCTGAAAGTTCAGACGGATAATGGCTGGCGCGATCGCGCAAGCCAACGCGCTCCAGCAGCGCCAGCGCCTGCTCGCGCGCCGCGGCTTTCGTTTGATGACGCACGCGAATCGGGCCGAACATCACGTTCTCCAGTGCAGTCAGATGCGGGAACAGGTGAAACTGCTGAAACACCATGCCGGCTTCACGGCGGATATCACATTCATTCGCATGCGGATCGGTGATGTGCATTCCGGCGACCAGCAGCGTCCCGGATGAGATCTCTTCCAGTTTGTTGATGCAGCGTAGCAGCGTTGATTTGCCTGAACCTGAAGGGCCGATAATCACCACCACCTCGCCGGACTCAATTTTTAAATTGATATTGTGCAGGACCTGCGTGGCACCAAAATTTTTCGACACTGCGTTAAATTCAACCATGCTCATAAAATATGGATCCTTTTTTCCAGCTGCTTCAGCAAAAAGCTCAGGCATAACGTCACCAGCAGATAAATCATGGCCACCGCCGTCCACACTTCCAGCGCACGGAAATTACCCGCAATGATCTCCTGCCCCTGACGCGTCAGTTCTGCCACGCCAATCACAATAAACAGTGAGGTATCTTTAATACTGATAATCCACTGGTTACCTAAAGCCGGAATCATGCGGCGTAACGCTAAAGGCATAATGACATACCACAGCGTACTGCGCTGCGATAAGCCCATCGCCAGACTCGCTTCTTTAAAGCCTTTATTAATTGAGAGGATCGCGCCCCGGGTAATTTCAGCAATGTAGGCACCGGAGTTAATCACAATGGTCACGATCGCGGCGGTGACGGGATCAATTCTTATCGGCAACACCATCGGCAGTGCAAAATAGATAAACATTACCTGCACCATGATGGGCGTACCGCGAATAAGCTCGACAAAAATAAGTGACAGCGTCTTAGCAATTTTGCCACCCAGAGCACGGCAGGTTCCCGCCAGTAAGCCAATAATAAAACCGCCCAGCAGACCTGACAGCGAAATAATCAAGGTCAGCTGCAGACCCTGCAGCAGTAGCGGCAGAGATTCCCAAATATATTTACTGTCAAAATTCATAATTTAACCTGTAAACGCTAAACAAGGCCGGAGAGCTCCGGCCTGACAGGATTATTTCGGCTGCTTAGCAAACCATTTCACGTAGATTTTGCTGTAAGTCCCATCCGCGCGCAGGGCCTGCAGCGCGGCGTTGATCTTAGGCGTCAGGCTGCTGTTTTTCTGCATGGCAAAGCCATACTGCTGCGGCAGAATCGTGTCGTTTTCACCGCTGGCTTTGACTTTGCCATCGCCCGCCGTTTTCACGTAGTACAGCACATTGGGCGAGTCATGGACCACCGCATCAAGGTTGCCGGCCTGCAAATCCAGATAGGCGTTGTCGATATTAGGAAACTCAACATAATTTGCCTTGTATTTACTTTTCATAAAGCTGGCTGCGGCCGTGCCCTGTTTCAGGCCCACTTTCTTGCCGGTTAAATCGCTGAATTTCTTAATGCTGTTATCATCGCTTTTGACAGCCATTAATAAGTCGGCGTCATAATAACCGTTGCTGAAATCCACCACCTGCTTACGCGCATCGGTAATGGTAATACCTGCCATCGCGACATCCAGATTCCGTGATTGCAGCCCCGGAATCAGGCCACCAAAGTCCATTGGGTGTAATTCATAGCTGACATGCATTTTCTTCGCGATGGCATCCCATAAATCAATGTCAAAGCCGACGTATTTATCACCTTGCTTAAATTCAAAAGGAACAAAAGCCGTATCAACCCCGACGGTTAATTTATCCTGCGCCGCAGCGATAAAACTGGCGGAACAGGCCACCAATGCCAGTGTAACCTTTAATTTATTTAAAAATGCAGACATAATAACCCTCAGCGTCAGTAATGTAGCGTGCAATGATTGTCATCCAGCGAAATAACCCGGCGGACATGGTCAAAGAAGGTGGTTAATATAATGGGCGTATCAGGTACGCCCGGAGTAATGCGACAACTTATGCAGGAAGCAAGTGATCCTGCGTAAAGGGTACCGGCGTCTGTGCGCCGTTCATGATCATCGAGAGAAAACTGTAATAGCCGTTAATGCCTATCAAATCCACCACGCCCTTCTCGCCCCATAATTCGATGGCTTGCTGCCAGGTGGCATCACTGATTTTCTGTTGCTGATGTAACTGCTGGCAAAACTGATAAATCACCCACTCATCAGGCTGCAAATCCGCGGGCTGACGTTTTTCATTGATGGCCTGCACCGCTGCAGCAGAAATCCCCTTTTCGCGCGCTATCGGCGCATGGATTGCCCACTCTACCGGCTGTGACCAGTGCCTTGCCGTCATTAAAATCGCCAGTTCCGATAACCGCTGGCCCAGCGCACTGCGATAGCGCAGATATTCCCCCATACGCTGTGCATGTGCCATTAACTCGGGACTGCGCAGCAGCGGCTCAAACGGGGGCAGCAGCGCACCGCGTGGCCCGTTGATAATCTCTTCCGCGAGCGGACGTTGCTGCTCATCCCAGTCCTGCTCCGCCAGCGGCGGTAATCGGTTGATCATAATTTGCCGGTCTCTTCACGTATCACGGTGTTCAGCGTATCCACGACAAAATCCAGTTGTTGCGGGGTGACTATAAACGGTGGGGCAATTAAAATATGGTCGCCATATTGCCCGTCCAGCGTGCCGCCCATCGGATAGACCAGCAAACCGCGCGCCATACAGTTGGCCTTGATGGCTGCGTGAAGTTTCATCGCCGGATCGAACGGGGTTTTTGTGGCTTTATCACGCACCAGCTCCACACCGGCAAACAGGCCGCGGCCGCGTGTATCACCGACGTGCGGTAACTCCCCCAGCACGTCGCGAAGCGCCTTGTGCAGATAAGCGCCCTGCTGCTGAACCGCCTCCAGCAGATGGTCGCGCTCAATCACCTGCTGTACTGCTAACGCCGCCGCAGCGGCTGTCGCATGACAAATATAAGTGTGTCCATGCTGGAACAGACCGCTGCCAGCCTGCAGCGCAGACACGATCTTCTCACTGGCCAGCACCGCGCCGATGGGTTGATAACCGCCACCCAGTCCTTTGGCGATGGTAACCAAATCAGGTACCACGCCATCCTGTTCGAACGCGTGCAGTGTTCCGGTACGCCCCATTCCGCACATCACCTCATCGGCGATAAACAAAATGCCGTACTTGTCGCACAGGCGACGTACACCCAGCAGATAGCCCGGCGTCGGCGGCGTGGCACCGCTGGTAGCACCGACCACCGTCTCCGCGCAGAAGCCAATAATCGTTTCCGGGCCCGCATCGATAATCGCCTGCTCCAGCTCGCTCAATAGCCGCTGGGTATACTGCTGCTGGGTTTCATCGGCACGGCGATCGCGATACTCATTGCAGGCTGAAACGCGAATCACGTCGATTAACAGGGGCGCGAACTGACGCCGGCGCCATTCGTTGCCACCCACCGCCAGCGCGCCCAGCGTATTGCCGTGGTAGCTCTGTTTGCGGGCGATGAAACGGGTGCGCGCAGGCTGTCCGATCTCAACAAAGTATTGCCGGGCCATTTTCAGCGCGGTTTCCACCGCCTCAGAACCGCCCGACACAAAATAGGCATAGTTTAGATCGCCCGGTGCGGTGCGCGTTAACTGTTCGGCGAGCTGTTCAACGGTATCGCTGGTGAAGAAACTGGTATGCGCATAAGCCAGTTGATCGATTTGACGATGCATAGCTGCGAGGACGTCAGGATGGGCGTGGCCCAGGCAGGAAACGGCGGCGCCACCGCAGGCATCAAGATACTGCTTTCCCTGTGCATCAAAAATGTAGGCCCCGTGTGCGCGCGTGGCCACGGCGGGCACGCTGCGCAGACTGCGGTGAATGATACGGCTCATGCTGGTCCTGCTCCTGAATACGCTTCGTTGTTGAAACGTATCTTGCAGGATCCATTTGAATCACGTCAACGCAATAATGATTCAATCGCATTCAATATTCTTATGACAGATACAAATGAATCATCTGTCAGGATTTGCCGGCATGCACGTAAGCGCCAGAATCGATTAAATAGCGTTCGGCGTTTTCAATTTTACTGACCGCATCACGTCCATGACGGGCCACCAGCATCGCCAGCAGGCACTCTGCCAGGCCCATGCCAGAGACGACTGACGGGAAGAACGATGGGCTATCCAGTGAAAACCGGAGCGAGCAATCAGCGGCCTGCGCCAGCGGCGAGACCGGTGAATCGGTGATGGCGATGATCTTTGCGCCCGCCTGCTGCGCTGCGCGCAGTACATCAAGTGATTCGCGTGAATAAGGGGCAAAGCTGGTAAGTAACAGGCAATCCGCGGCGGTCAGTTCACGCGTGAAAACTTCGATATTGCTCGCCAGACCATCCACCAGTGATACCTGACGATTGAACAGCCGATACACATAAAATAATGACCAGGCGATCGGAAAGCTGGCGCGGAAGCCGCAGATGTAAACATTGTCAGCCGCATCGAGTAAGATCACGGCCTGTTCCATTGCCTGGCGGTTTTCCTCCTGCGTAAAGGCCAGGTTGGTCTGGTGGGCCTGAAACATCGCATCATACAGCTGCGGTTGCGTGCCGGCGGCCACCAGCTTTTCCGCTTTCGAGACATAGGTATCATTGCGCAGGCCGATGTCATCGATGAATGCGTCTTTGAGTTCACTCCAGCCGTTATAGCCCAGCCGTTTCGCCAGGCGCAGCAGCGTTGCCGGTTTCACTCCGGCCTGCTGCGCAAAGGTGCGCATGGATTGCACCACCAGTTGATTGGCATTCTGCAGTGAGAATTCGGCAGCCCGCTGTAGTTCTGGCGATAATTCACTGAACTCACGGACGATAGTTTCCTTTAGATTCATGGCAACAATTCACTGGCTTTGACGTTGAGGTATCTAAACACATTTGAGATCAAGACTCTAGGCGCGGATATCACACCGGAGTGACGGCCTGAAGCAGGGCGCGATGCGTCGCGCCGCGACAATCAGGCTGCTCATGGTGGTTTACTTAACTGAGCGGCCTGTTGCTATGGAGGGCGAACCTGAGGTTAAAAATTTACTTTATTGACGACTCAACACCAGTTTCAGTCCGGCAATAGCAAAACAGCAGGCTAATAGCGCATCTAATCCCCGGCGGATACGACGGTAAAACGCGTTCATTGCTGCGGTGGAAAATATCAGCGCATAGCCGCAAAATACTGCGACGCAAATCGCCGCACAGCCGAGAATAATCAGCGGTAAGGTCGAGGCTGCAGCGTCCGGTTTGAGCGCGACGGACATGATCGCGACCCAGGTTAAAATGGCTTTCGGATTACCGACGTGCATCAAAATTCCCTGCCGAAATAACGCGCCATACGCAACACGGTGATCGCTGATAACGGTTTTATCGGCAGCAGTGCGGGTTAACGCAGATTTACCGGCTTTGTATGACAGCCACAACAGATATAACCCGCCGCCGATTTTCAACACCAGCAGCAATTGGGCAAACGTCGCCAGCACGGTTAATACCCCGCAGGCCGCCAGCAGCGCCCACAGCATTGAGCCGCCAATTACCCCGCCCGCAAGCGCTAAGGCGGCACCGCGCCCTTTATTCATCGCCGTTCCCATAATCGCCATATTACTCGGACCAGGGCTGGCCGTTGCCACAAAATAAGTGGTGTAAATCAGCATTAATTCGTGTGAAAGCGCCATGATATCCTCTGCAGGTAAAATGTCCTCAACCTGTTATATCGGCTTGCTCAGAAATTTACTATGTCTTGTTGATATGAAGAAATGCCGGACGCTGTTCTATTCTGTGGACTGCTGCATGAGCCAGGCTCTTACTTTTACCACGGCAGAACGCAGCAGCGCTTCGTGGGGCGTAATAAGCCAGTACGCGTGTCCGGTATTCAGCGTATTTGGAAACGGTGCCACCACTTCACCGGATGCTAGGTTTGCCTGAACAAATCGCCTGCGCATCAGCGCTACGCCCATGCCGGCAAGCATCGCCAGCCACGCCCCGCTGCCATCGCTATACAAAGGCCCTTTGCCGGAATCAATATGCCCGACGCCGGCTTCAGCGAGCCAGCGCTGCCAGTCTTCCCGGTGCATATCATGCAGTAACGTGACGCGACCGAGTGCGGCAAGTGCCGGCGGTTCTCCCAGCTGCTGCGCCACAGCAGGAATGCAGACTGCAAGGTAGTCGTCGTCGATCAACTTCTCACTCACGCAACCCTCACAGAAACCGTTGCCATGCCGTACGGCCAGGTCGATACCATCCGTGGCGAAAGACTGGATGCGGGAAGTGGCACTGATGCGCAGGTCGATATCCGGACAGGCACGTTCAAAATCAGCCAGTCGCGGCAGTAACCAGTGGGTCGCAAATCCGGTGGTGCAGGCCAGCGTAATGGTATTTTTTTGTGTCTCCTGCACCAGCGTTTCGGTAGCTTCACGCATCAGGCTGAAAGCCGAAGCAATCGAGTAGTAATAGCCCTGACCGGATGCCGTCAGCGCCAGCTTGCGTCCATTTCGCTGAAACAGTGGCAGGCCCAGCTGCCGTTCCAGTTCCCTGATGTGCAGGCTGATCGCGCCGGGCGTGACGTGCAACTCCTGGCCTGCAAGGGTCATGCTGAGGTGCCGGGCAACGGATTCGAACGCTTTCAGGGCGTTAAGAGAAGGCAGGCTGTTTCGCATTGTTTAGTTTTCCTAAAAAACAGGCGGAAATTAAATCGTTTTTATTTCCTCTCCGTCAACGTTATTAATAGGCAAATAGCACGCGATGCCGTGTCGTTTTTATTCCAAAACTGTTGAGTTACATTGAAATTTTAAGAGAAAGTACCGTTTCACGCATCACGCCTCCACACGGAAAAATGATCAGCGACCAGGCCCTTTATGGCGATTAACCTTTACCAGGCTTGAGTTTTTGTCGTGTCAGGGAGGCAATAAATGGAGACAGGATGCAGATGAAGGATATCGATGTTGGATTTACCCACGTTGCGTTTATGGTGAGGGATCTGGAGAAGAGCATGGATTTCTACCGCCGCTATGCAGGAATGAAGGTGATACACACCCGTGAACCTGACGTCCCGGCTGCCCGCAAGGTGGCATGGCTGAGCGATCATACCCGCCCTTTCGCGCTGGTTCTGGTGCAGGCGGATGACGTGTCAGATACGCCACTGGGTAAATTTGGACACTTAGGCATTGCCTGTGCGTCACGCGAAGAGATCGATCGTAAAACAGCGATGGCCGTCGCCGAAGGCGTGTTACGCAAAGCCCCCGAAGAGGCTGGCGAACCGGGGGGGTATTACGTATTTTTTGCCGATCCTGATGGCAATACGCTGGAGCTGTCTTTCGGGCAGCGCGTCGGGCTTGAAGCGATACGCACCGCTCCCGGTTTACTTTAACTCGCCTGCACGCAGGCAGCGGAGAACATATGGCACTCACGTTGCCGATTTATACTCAACGCCTGGTGTTACGCAAGCTGGCATTGGCTGATTTGCCGCATCTGTCGCGCTATCGCAATCTGCCAGACGTTGCTCGTTATCAGAGCTGGGAAGAATTTACCCGGCAGGACGCTGAGAAATTATATGCGCAGCAGGATGCGCTGCCATTCAACAGCGATAACACCTGGTTTCAGTTTGCCGTAGCACATCAGGAAGACGACCGGCTGATAGGGGACATCGGAATTCATTTTTTTGATGAAGGAAGACAAGCTGAACTCGGCATGACATTTGATGCCGGATATCAGAAACAGGGTTTTGCGCTTGAAGCAACGAGTGCCATCGTTACTCTGCTTTTTATGCAGTTTGCAAAACACCGGCTCACTGCCGTGGTAGACACACGTAATACTCGCGCCATAAACCTGCTGGAAAAGCTGAATTTTCGCCGTGAAGCGCACTACCGGCAGAATATTTTTTTCAAAGGGATGTGGAGCGATGAATATCTTTATGCGCGGCTGGCCAGCGATTAGCGCAGGCATTGCGTTAGCATGTTAAGGAGGCATAGTGACAATTAGCGAAGTAAGCAAGGAAGAGTATCACTTACTGATTCAGGTCTGGGAGGCTGCCGTCAGGGCAACGCATCATTTCCTGAATGAACAGGATATCCTGCGGCTCAGACAGCTTATTCTGGAAAATTATTTTGATGCTGTTGTTTTGAGAAAAGTGAGCGATGAAAACCATGACATTGTCGGATTCATCGGCGTGCAGGATGAGAATATCGAGATGCTTTTCGTCTCGCCTGCTCATCACAAAAAAGGGATCGGTGCACGGTTAGTCCGTTACGCTATCCGTCATCTTGCAGCGAAGAAAGTGGACGTTAACGAACAAAATACCGCTGCGCTCGGGTTTTATCAGCATCTGGGCTTTCAGGTGACTGGACGGTCTTCCGTTGATGGTGAGGGGAAACCGTTTCCCCTCCTCCATCTGAAGCTGATGCAATAATCCGGCAGAGGAATCAGGAGAAAAAATGAACGGAAGTTGTCTTTGTAAACGTGTGCGCTACGAATGCGTTCGCCTGGCGGGCAGCATTACGCATTGCTGCTGTCATACCTGCAGGAAAGCGCACGCCGCCGCTTATACCTCCACAGCGCGCGTGCGGCGTGAGGATTTCAGGTGGACCCAGGGAGAAGAATTTCTGACGGCATTTAATTCTTCTCCGGATAAGTTGCGTTATTTCTGTTCAGTCTGCGGATCTCATCTGATGGCTGAAAGACCTCATCAGAGCCACGTGATTCTGCGTGTGGCCACGCTGGACGACGATCCCGCTCAGACGCCGGTTTCCTATATCTGGTGCTCGCACACCGTGCCGTGGCTAACAGAACGCGACGATGTGCCTCAGTATCAGCAGGATAAAGAGACATGATGGCTGGTCAAAACGCCGCTGGCTGCGCGCCGCATTAAAATTCAGTATTATAGCGGTTCCTGCCGCTGACCCGAGTGAGTGCCCTGCCCGCTATGACTGACCACAATGCGCTGTTGGCGCGGTTGACCACCACACTGGCGGCAGAGAGCCGCACGCCGCTGTACAAACGCTTTGCCAGTGCGATTAAAGATGCGGTGCGCGATGGCACGCTGGTGCACGAAGAGATCCTGCCGGGCGAGCGCGAGTTCAGCCAGTCGCTGAACATTTCGCGCATCACCGTGCGTAAAGCCATGGACGAGCTGGAAAAAGAGGGCGTCGTGTTCCGTTCCCGCGGCTACGGCACGCAGATTTGCAGCCAGTTTGAATATTCACTCAAAGAGCCAAAAGGATTGTCGCAGCAGGCGGTGCTGCGCGGTAAAACGCCGGACACCGTGTGGATCAATAAAAGCAAAATTGCCTGTAGCGCAGAGATCGCCGAAAAACTGGGGCTGAGCACGGGCAGCGATGTCTATCTGCTGAAACGTATTCGCTATGTTGACCGCCAGGCGGTCTCGGTTGAAGAGTCATGGGTGCCGGCGCGCTACATTGCCGATGCCGATGAGATTGGTATTTCGCTGTATGACTATTTTCATCGCCAGCAGATCCTGCCGGTGAAATCCCAGAGCCGGGTCAGTGCGCGTATGCCGGACGAAGCCCTGCAGCAGCAAATTGCCCTGCCCGCCAATGTGCCGGTGCTGGTGATTAAGCAGCTGGCACTCGACGCACAGGGCAATCCGCTGGAGTACAGCATCAGCTACTGCCGCAGCGATATGTACGTGTTTATTGCTGAGTAAGGCGTTGCTGCCAGTAAGCGCGCAGGGTGGCGCGATCGGGCGCACAGTCGCCACCGCGCCGGGAAACCACATACGACGCCACTGCGTTGCCCAGCGCAACGCTCTCCGCCAGTGACCAGCCGGACGCTAATCCCGCCAGTAATCCGCCAGCATGGCTGTCGCCCGCGCCGATAGTATCGACCACCGTTGTCGCCAGTGCGGGCACCCAGCCCTGCGCCTCAGCGTCGATGTATCCGGCACCTTCGCTGTCCAGCCTTAACACCATTGCGCCGCCAAACTGCTGCTGCCAGCGCGCCATCAGCTGATGGGCGTCGAAAGGTTCGGATGCGCGCAGACGCTCATGCCACAGCAGCTCCGCTTCCTGCCTGTTCACTGTAATCAGTGGCTGCAACGCCATGATGCGCGCAAACTGCGCCTCGCCGATGTCCGCCAGCCGCGGGCCAAAATCCACCAGCAGCTGATACGGCGGTGCCTGCTGCTCCAGCCAGTCGATCAGCACCTCGCCGCTTTTGCTGGTGAGCTGATAACCGGAGAGATAGATCCAGCGCTGCGCCGGCTGCGGCAATGTGCGCAACAGCGCGGCGTCCCACTGGTTTTCCACGCCACTAACGGAAAGAAAGGTGCGCTCGCCATCCGGCTCGACCAGCGCCAGACACCAGCCATTATCACCGTGCGCATTTTCCAGTACGCTCTGCACACCGTATTCCGCCAGCTTTTGTCGCACGATACTGGCCCAGATACCGTTCCCCAGCGGCAGCGCGTTGATGGATGGAATGCCGAGACGATGCAGCGCAATGGCGACGTTAAGCGCACAGCCGCCAACGTTCACGCCCTGCTGATGCAGTTCGATGTCGCTGCCGCGATACGGCAACGTCCAGGCATCGGCAATCACATCCACTACCGCCGCCCCCACCACGCACACTGGCAACCGGCCCGCCAGTCGGGACAGATCGTCAGGCGTCAGCATAGGCGGCCTCGCGCTGCTGGCGGAAACGGACAAACGCGCGGCTGTAATGGGTGAAATCCAGCGCGTTAGCGGCATCCAGCTCCGCTTTTAGCTGCGCATCGATCGCGTCGATACCGTGCAGCGCGCCACAGATAGCAACCGCCATCGCGCCGATGGTATCCGTATCGCCGCCCAGATTGGCGCACAGAATGGCGCAGCGATTGGGATCGGTCGCCGCCAGTTCGACCATGGCAATCGCCGCCGGTACCGATTCAATGGTGCTGGTGCCGGTACCGACCAGATCGTAGATCTGCTGCATGGTCGATTCGGTGCCCCTGCCCTGCGCGACCACCTGCAACGCCAGTTCGATGCGGGCCGCCATCGCCGCACTGAAAGTGGTGACGCGCCGCTCCTGCGCCGCACGGGCAATCGCCGGCAGTTCGTCACGAATCGTTGCCCAGTCGCTACCGTCAATCGCGCGGGAGATTGCCCAGGCGATCGCGGTGGCACCGGCAATCGCCACGTCGGATTTGTGTGTCGGGCTGGAGGCCAGCGCGACAGCATCAATAAAAGCCGGCAGGTCACGCGCCGGCAGCAGACAGCCAAGCGGCGAGACGCGCATCGCCGCGCCGTTGGTCAGGCCGTTATTTTCCAGTTGCGCCACCGGCGTGCCGTTTTTCAGCGCGTTAAGCGCGATTTTGGAGGTCGGCCCGAGCACATTTTTGTTAAAGGCATCAAACGCTTCCGCCCAGCGCAGAATATTGGCGCCGATGGTTTCCGCATCAATTACGCCGTCGTGGCTGATAATGGCATCGGCCAGCGCCAGCGCCATTGAGGTGTCGTCAGTGAAAGCCGCCCGGCCAAAGTAGCAGGCGGCATTGTTTTCTGCCGGGCCGGGCAGGAAGCGATCGATCCAGCCGAAGTGCTGTTTCACGCGACTGCGCGGCCACAGTTCCGATGGCATGCCCATCGCATCGCCCAATGCCTGGCCGTAAAATGCGCCCAAAATCCGTTTTTCCTGGTGTGTCATCGTCATGGTTACATCTCTTATTTATGGCTGTCAGCGGTTGCTGAGTTTTCAAAAGCGGTTAATTCATCACTGCGTTTTTTGCCGTCGCGGAACAGGACGATAAAGGCGATGGTGATGATGACTATCATCACGCTGCCAAACATCCACATCCCCGCCCAGTTGAAGGTCTGACCGTTGCGCGGCTGGTCATACGCGAACATCTCCTGCATCAGATAGCCGCCGAGGCGGTAACCCAGCAGGCTGCCGATGCCCTGACAGGCCAGGGTGATCAGGCCCTGCGCAGCGTTACGCATCGCCACCGGCGCTTTCTTATCCACATAAATGTAGGCGGTGATGAAGTAGAAGTCGTAGCTGACGCCGTGCAGCAGAATGCCCATAAACAGCAGGCCGAAGGTCAGCAGGTTTTGATCGCCGCCGAACACAAAGAACACGTAGCGCAGCGCGGCGGTAACCAGGCCGAGCAGCAGCACTTTGCCGATGCCGAAGCGTTTAATGAAGAACGGCAGCGCCAGCAGGAAGAAGATTTCTGATACCTGGCCGAGCGTCATCCAGCCGGTGGCGTGTGGCAGACCGACTTCGGTCAGATATCCCTCAGCGAAGATGTAGTAGAACGCCAGCGGCATACTGAACAGGAATGAACAGACGAAAAATACGAGGAAGCTGCGATCTTTCAGCAGGTGCAGTGCGTCGAGGCCGAGCGCCACGCGCAGGCTGAACTTGCCGGTGCTTTTGGGTTCGGTGGCTGGCAGGGTCAGGGCGAACAGGCCAAGCAGCAGCGAACTGGCCGCGGTGATCAGCAACGGTACATTGCTGGCGGAGATATCGCCAAAGCCGAGCAGCGGCGGCAGGAAACCGCAGGCGATGCCGGAGGCGATCCAGCCGATAGTGCCCATCACGCGGATGCGCGGATAGTCGCGCTCCACGTCACCGACGTGAGAAAACGCAATACTGTTGGTCAGCGCAATGGTCGGCATATAGGTGAGCGCATACAGCAGCAGCAGCGGAAAGAAGCTGCTGAAGTGCGTCTGCTGTGCGGCAAAGAACATCAGAATCGCGCCGGCGATGGTCAGCAGCGATAACACTTTCTGTGCCTGGAAGAAACGGTCAGCCAGCGAGCCGACCAGAATCGGTGACAGGATGGCAGCGATGGAGGTACAGGCGTAGCACCAGGCGATCTCAACTGGCGAAAAGCCGTTTTTGCTGAGAAACGCCCACAGCGGCACGAACCATGCCCCCCAGATAAACCACTCTAAGAACATCATGAACGACAGCTTTGGAATTGTAGTTTTCATCGAAATAGACTCCCCGGTGTTGGTAGAACCAATCTAGCACCAGAATAGATACCTTTATAATACCTTTAGCTGATAGTTTGAGCTATCCCACAAGATTTTTACCTTATGGATAACCGATAAGCGAGGAGGATTGGGTGCGGGTGGGCGTGACGGTCTGGCGGGGTGTGGAGCTGCATTCTGCGGCTGTGAGGCGGTCGCCATGAATGGCGACCCTACGGCGATAATTGCAACGAAATGCGCACGGTTTTGTAGGGTGCGCACTTGGTTGTGCAGATTATGCAACCAGGTCGCCATGAATGGCGACCCTACGGCGATAATTAGAACGAATTCGCACTGTTTTGTAGGGTGCGCATTGATGCGCACCTGGTTATGCAGATTATGCAACCAGGTCACCATGAATCGCGACCCTACGGCGATAATTACAATAAAATGCGCACGGTTTTGTAGGGTGCGCACCTGGTTATGCAGATTATGCAACCAGGTCGCCATGAATGGCGGTCCTGCGCCGATAATTGCAACAAAATGCGCACGGTTTTGTAGGGTGCGAATTGATGCGCACCTGGTTATGCAGATTATGTAACCAGGTCGCCATGAATGGCGACCCTACGGCGATAATTACAACGAATTCGCACTGTTTTGTAGGGTGCGCATTGATGCGCACCAGGGAATAACAAGTGCTTTAACGCGCAGGTATCTTCTACCGATTCACCAGCTTCGCTGGCAGCGCGACCACTAACAGCGAGCTGAGCAGCAGACACACGGCGAAGAACCACAGCGCGCCGTTGCTGCTGCCGGTGAGGTCCAGCGCCACGCCCATCACGGAATTACTCACCAGTCCGGCGATATTGGCGATCGAACAGGCCAGTGCAAAACCCGCTGCCGCTGCCGTGCCTTTCAGGAACGTAGCGGGCAGACTGAAAAACACCGGCACCGCCCCGATAATCATCGCCTGCGCAATTGAGAACAGCAGCACGGTCATCGCTACGTTATGAGCAAAGAAGGTGCTGGTGCCCATCGCTGCCGCGCCAATAATAAACGGAACAATAATATGCCAGCGGCGTTCACGCAGGCGGTCTGAGCTGGCACCAATCGCTAGCATACCAATCAACGCCGCCAGACTGGGGATCGCCGTCAGATAGCCAATGGTGGTGATATCGGTGGTGCCGGCATTCTTAATAAAGGTCGGCATCCAGAAACCCATGGCGTAAGCGCTGAGCAGAATCGAGAAATCGATGCCGCCGAGCATCACCACGCGAATATTCAGCAAACCATCGCGCAGGCTGTGTTTCAGCCCTTTGGCGTCACCTTCGTCGCGCGCCAGTTCGCGTAGCACCGCCTGCTTCTCACTGCTGCTGAGCCAGCTGGCGCTCTCGACGCTGTTCGGCAGCAGCCAGAACGTCAGCACACCCAGTAACACGCTGGGCAGGCCTTCCAGCAGAAACAGCCACTGCCAGCCGCGCATGCCGTAAACCTCATGAAAATGCCCCATGATCCAGCCGGAAAGCGGTCCGCCAATCAGGCTGGAGAGCGGCAGGCCAATCATAAACAGCGCAATGATGCGGCTGCGGCGCCACGAGGGAAACCATTTGGTGAGATAGAACAGCACGCCAGGCAGAAAACCGGCTTCGGCCGCGCCGAGGAAAAAGCGGATGACGTAGAACTGGGTCGGCGTTTGCACCAGCAGCGTGGCGGTCGAGAGCAGGCCCCAGGTAATCATAATGCGCGCGATCCAGATCTTTGCGCCGACCCGCTGCAGGATCAGGTTGCTCGGCACTTCAAACAGGATATAGCCGACAAAAAACAGCCCGGCACCCAGACCAAACGCGGTCTCGCTCAGCGCCAGATCGCTCGCCATCTGTAGCTTAGCCAGGCCGATATTGATGCGATCAAGATAGGCCGCGAGATAACACAGGCAGAGAAACGGAATCAGCTTCCAGGTGATTTTGCGATAAATCGAAGCGGTGTCTTCGGCTGCCAGCGCAGCAGGACGGGTTGAAACGTCAGTCATGGTGTTCTCCGGGCGCAATAACCCCGTCGTCGGGGGAGATGTTGTTATGCGTCTCAGCCGCAGCCGAAACGGACTGTTTGTGCGCACTCCGTGCAGGTGAAACGCGCCCTTAACGGGCGCTGAACTTCCCGAGATACTCCAGCGCCGCGGCTTTACTTAACACGTCGCCATATTTACTGTCGATATCAAACAAATTGGCCTGATGCGGCGCATCATGGCGATCGCCCACGCATTCGCGCACCACCATGGCGCGAAAACCGTATTGCAACGCATCCACTGCGCTGGCGCGGATGCAGCCGCTGGTGGAGCAGCCGGCGATCAGCAGCGTATCAATGCCCTGCGCTACCAGCATCGATGCCAGAGACGTGCCAAAAAACGCGCTGGCATACTGTTTGGTGATCACCACTTCTGCGGCAAGCGGCTGCACCGCCGGACAAAACGCGGCGAGCGGATTGCCCTCCACCATGTCACGCATCACCGGGGCTTTCTGCACCCAGATCCCGCCGTCCTGCTGATGCTGCGGGTGGTAGCGAATCTGCGTATGGATCACCGGAATCGCGCACTGGCGCGCCGCCGCCAGCAGGCCCTGTGCAGCGGCCACCGCCTCCACCACGCCCGGGGCAAATAGCGCGGCACCCGGCGTGGTGTAGCCCTGCAGAAAGTCGATCATCAGCAGCGCCGGACGCTGACCAAAACCGATGCGGTTGCCCCAGACACCGGCGTAGTTATCACTGACACTCTGGCTCATGCTTTCTCCTTACCACGCACCGGACAGCAGTGCGCCCGCGCCCGGCACCACCGGCTCCAGCTCCAGCGCCTTCAGCAGAGCGTACGTGGTGGCAATGGCGGCCGTAATTACCGGCTTGCCGGTCTGCGCCTCCACTTTTGCCACCGCCGGCAGCGATGGCATCTGCACGCAGGCCGACAGCACCACCACATCAACATCCGTCAGCGTCATGTCCGCCACGATGCCAGGTAAATTGGCCGGGTCGTGGCGGGCGACGGCGAGGTTATCGGCAATTTCCAGCGCGCGCCACTGCTTTACCTCAATCCCTTCGCGCTGGATGTAATCCACCACCAGCTCGGTCAGCGGCTTCATGTAGGGCGCCACCAGCGCGATCTTCTTCGCGCCCATAACATGCAGCGCATCGACCAGCGCGCCGGCACTGGTGATCACCGGTGCCAGCGCCTCGTTGTCGCGCGTGACCTGCGTCAGGCGCTGCTGCGACTGGCGATGATAGCCCGGGCCCATCGCCATGATCGCCACCAGACAGGCATAGCCGAGCACGTCAACGCGCGCGTCGGACAGCTCCAGCGCACAGCGGTCGGACTCTTTATCCATCGCCGCCAGTTCATCCTTATTGACATGCTTCATGCGCATACGGCTGGAGTGGAAGGTAAACCGCTCCGGGCGAATCAGCTGGCGCGCCTGCAGCATGGCGGGAATTTCGGTTTCCATGGTGATGTTGGAACTCGGCACAATCTGGCCGATACGATACGAACGCGTCATGGCTGCGTCTCCGGAGTCAGTGAGGGGCCAAGGAAGGTACCAAAGGCGTTGAAGAAACCGTGAAAATCATCCCACGGGATCATGTGACCAGCGCCGGCTACCCGGCTGATCTCGATGGTCGGCAGCAGCTCGCGGATTTCGGCTTCATCTTCCGCCTGAATGACGCCGCCCTTGCCTGCCACCATCAGCAGGGTTTTTGCCGGCAGCTGAGGGAAATATTGATGGATATCGAGCTGGTGAAAATCGTCGTAGGCGCGACGGATGGCCGGCGTATAGCAGGTATGCAGCCACTCGGCGCGCAGCTGACGCTGGTCATCGCTCCAGGCCGGGCAGTATTGCTTCATGGCTTCAGCATCCATGCCGCGCTGCGCGTCGCGAATGGAATCCTCATACCATGGCCACTGTCCCGGATAGAGACGCCGGCCCGGACCGGAAACCGGCGGATCGATCAGCGACAGCGACAGCACGCCGGCTGGCTGTTTCACCGCCGCACGCATGATGAAGCGCGCGCCCATCGAATGGCCAACCAGGTGATAGCGCGTCAGCCCCAGCGCATCCGCGAAGGCGTTGATGTCATCGGCGCAGCTCTCCATGCCGTAATCCAGCCCTTCACCACTGCTGGAGAGCCCGCGACCGCGCACATCCAGTACCCAGGTATCAAAATGCTGCGCAAAAACTTCCGCCACAAAACCCCAGGTGATCGCCGGGCTGGTGATGCCCGGTACGAGGATCAGCGCGGGCCCGCTGCCGCCGTAGCGCAGATAGTGCTGGCGAATGCCGTTGGCCTGTACCTGCCCGCCGTGCATAAAACGGCTCATGAGGTCACCTCGCTTTTCAGCGGCGCGGCAAACACGTCGTAGCCGTACACCCAGGCCGGATCTTCCTGGGTACGCAGGAATGTATTGGCGTTAGAGACGGCCTGCACGCGCGACGCGCGTTCTTTGCGGTTGGCTTCATACAGGCGGAACGCGGTGCGGTAATCATCAAGACCGGTTTCCGTCAGGCAGCGCGACAGCATGGCGGCATCTTCGATGGCCATCGCAGCGCCCTGTGCCATGTGCGGTTTCATCGGATGGCAGGCATCACCCAGCAGCACAATGCGCCCTTCGCTCCATACCGGCAACGGCTGACGGTTGAGCAGCGGCCATTTGGTGACCGATTCGCTGCACTCGATCAGCGCCTGAACTACCGGATGGTAGTGACCAAAGGTTTCCAGCATCTCCTGCTGACTACTTTCAACGAAGCTGCCTTTGATATCCCACGCCGGGTGCGGCACACCGGAGACGTAATAATATTCGTCGCGCGCTTTGGTGGTGTAATAGACCATCAGATGACGATCTTCAGACCACCACTTGACGCAATCTTCAAAGCTGAGGTTGTATTTGCGCAGTTGTTCGCCGCGGATCAGCGCACGGTGCGCCACCCAGCCGCTGTAAGTGGGCGCTTCCACACCCAGCAGATGTTCACGCAGCTTTGAGTTAATGCCATCCGCGCCAATCACGATATCCGCGCGCGCTTCACTGCCGTCCTGAAAACGCAGCACCACATCGCTGCCGCTGTCTTCGACGCTGCTCAGGCACTTACCGAACTGGACGCTGCCCGGCTGCAGACTGGTCATCTGCATGGCCTGCAAATCGCCCCGATGCACCGTGACATAAGCCGCACCGTACTCTTTGCGCGCATAAGCGCCCAGCGGAATGCGTGACAAATACTCCCCGGTCTCGCCGTCGCGGCTGAACCAGAAATCGGGATGCGAAGCCAGATCCTCCAGCTGCTGTTCGATACCCATGCGGCGAAACACCTTGAGCACGTTCGGCCCCATGTGGATGCCGGCACCCAGACGGGAGAAAGTCGGGCTTTGTTCGTAGACCGTGACATGAAATCCCGCTTTCTGTAACAGCGAGCCGGCGGCAAGCCCGCCCAGCCCGGCGCCGATTACCGCGATGCGTTTCATATTGCTCATATTTTCCTCTCACACAGACGCTGATTTGAAGGTATGCACGCGGATAAACGATCAAACCCGACAGTGAATTTATAGTGCATACGCTTTAATTATTGATGTTATGACACTGTTAAAAGCAACCGTATTTACAGTGAAAACTCGATAACATGATGTTAATCACAGCCTGGTGATAAGGTTAAATAGGCTTTTCTTATGTCAAAAAGAAATGCTTGCACTGTTCTTCGCAACACGTCTATAACAAACACATAAAGCGTGTTCGCTATAAATAGCTGAAGTTTTGCGCAGCAAATTGTCTGACATCTAACCCTGAGAGGAAACCGCTATGGCAGTAAATCAGAGCCAGTTAGGCCAGATGTTCGAGCAGGTATTACGGCTGTCGAAAGTCGACGCCAGCCAGAGTGTCGCCATCCTGAAAAGTCACTATTCCGATGCACGCACCGTGCAGGCAGCCACTGATGCTGCACTACGATTGGGCGCGAAGGTGTACTGCGTTGAGCTGCCGGCCTTCAATCACCCGACGGCAATGGGTAACGACATGACCGCCTACTGTGGTGATACCGCGCTTACCGGCAACATTGCCGCGCAGCGCGCGCTGGAAGCGGCGGATCTGATCGTCGATACCATGATGCTGCTGCATTCGCCGGAGCAGGAACAAATCCTGAAAACCGGGACACGAATTTTGCTGGCCGTCGAGCCGCCGGAAGTATTGGCACGAATGTTGCCAAACGAAGAGGACAAGTCGCGCGTGCTGGCTGCGGCGGCGGTGCTGGAAAAAGCGCGCATGATGACGGTGAAATCGCCGGCCGGCAGTGATTTTCGTGCCCCGCTCGGCCAGTACCCCACGGTAACGGAATATGGCTACGCGGATGAGCCAGGCCGCTGGGATCACTGGCCGAGCGGCTTCCTGTTTACCTGGCCGAATGAAGATCAGGCTGAAGGCGTGCTGGTGCTGGACGTCGGCGACATCCTGCTGCCGTTTAAATCTTACGCGCGTGAACGTATTACGCTGGAGATCGAGAAAGGTTTTGTCACCCGCATTCACGGTGGCTTTGAAGCCGAGTATCTGCGCGATTACATGCGCTACTTCAACGACCCGGAAGTGTACGGTATTTCCCACATCGGCTGGGGGCTGCAGCCGCGCGCACAGTGGACGGCGATGGGATTACACGACAAAAACGACGGCATGTGTATGGACGCGCGCGCCTTTTACGGCAACTTCCTGTTTTCGACCGGACCGAACACCGAAGTGGGCGGTAAGCGCAAAACGCCGTGCCATATGGACATTGCTCTGCGCCGCTGCGACATCAAAGTGGACGATTTGCTGGTGGTGGCGGAAGGTGAAGTGGTGGCACCGGAGGCCTCACGCGCGCGTTAATCGTGCGCAGGGAACGGCTGTCAGCGCAGTGACAATGCATTACACTGCCTGACAGTTTCCGGGAAAAAGGATAAAGGCATGTCGCACCAGCAGGATCCGCGCGCAGACCAGCGCTATGACTATACCGAGCAGGTTGGCCATCTGTTGCGCAAGGTGTATCAACGCCATGCGGCGATTTTTCAGCAACACGTCGGTGATTCACAGATCACTGCCGTGCAATTTATTACCCTCTGTGCGCTGCGCGATCGCGGTCCGAGCGCACAGAACGATTTAGTGCGCTATACCGCCGTCGATCAGGCCACCATTCGCGGTGTGGTTGAGCGTCTTAAGGCGCGCGATCTGGTCAGTCTGGGTCCCGATCCCACCGACAAACGCAAAGTGATTGTCATGCTGACCGATGCAGGACACCGCCTGATTGACAGCACGACAGACAACGCGATGCGCATCACCGAAATGACTTACGGGCAGCTGAATCCGGCCGAACGGGTCGCGCTGATTTATCTGCTGAAGAAAATGCTGGACGATACGAGCCAGCCCTAACCCGGGGCGCTTAGCCGCCTCGCTAAGGCGGTTAATAATGAAAATGCTGGCACATCAGACTGCCACACCGGTTTCACCTGCATCCACGTGCCATTACGCCCTTGAGGTGAATGGCGCGACTCACTCTATCAGCAGCTACCGCGATACCTCGCTGCTGCTGGTGCTGCGTAATCAACTCCAGCTTAACGGACCCAAATATGGCTGCGGCCTGGGCGAATGCGGCGCCTGCACCGTGCTGATCGATGGCGTTGCCGCGCGCGCCTGCGTGATCCCAGCGTATGGCGTGCGTCAGCGCGCTATCACCACGCTGGAAGGGCTGGGCAACCGCGAAGCACTGCACCCGGTGCAGCAGGCGTTTATTGAGGCGCAGGCCGCACAATGCGGTTACTGCCTTAACGGCATGATCATGACCACCGCCGCGCTGCTGCGCGCTCAGCCCTGCCCTGATGACCGGCAGATACGTGCGGCGCTGAGCGGTAACCTGTGCCGCTGTGGCACCCATCAGGAGATCCTGTGCGCAGTGAAGCGTGCCATCACCTTATGCCTGCAGCAGGCGGAGGCGGCATCATGAGTACGGCTAACGTCCCCACGCAGCAGCAGTTGCTGGCAGCCAGCGACGTCCTGTTGATTGTCGATGAGATTCAGCCGCCGCCCGGGCTGGTACCCAAAGGCCAGACGCCGACGCTGAAAGCCAAAGAGCGCGCACTGTTTCTGGCTATTGACGGTTCCGGCCGCGTCTGGGCCTTCAATGGCCATGTCGATCTCGGCACCGGGGTGAAAACCGCGCTGACGCAAATCGTCGCCGAAGAGCTCAGTCTGCGCATGGATCAGGTACAAATGGTGCTGGGCGATACGCTGCGCGTACCCAACCAGGGTGCCACCATCGCCAGCGCCACGTTGCAAATTTCTGCCGTACCACTGCGTAAAGCGGCTGCAACGGCGCGCCAGTGGCTGTTACAGCAGGCCGCCGCGCGCTGGCAGCTGCCGGTAGAGAGCATCACGCTGGACGGCGGTTTCCTGCAGCACCCCAGCGGGGTGCAATTGTCATTTGCCGAACTGGTGCAGCAGCAGCGCAGCATCGTGCCGCTTGATCATCAGGTAACACTCAAGCCCGCCAGTGAATATCGCTTAGTTGGTACCAGCTCAGCGCGGGTGGATATTCCCGCCAAAGCCACCGGCGAACTGACGTGGGTGCATGACCTGCGCGTGCCCGGTATGCTGCACGGCCGGGTCATTCGTCCACCGTATGCGGGCTATGACACCGGCAGCTTTGTCGGCACCTCATTGCTCAGCATTGACGAAAGTTCGATCGCGCATCTCGAAGGCATCGTGAAAGTGGTGCAGATCGCGGATTTTGTCGGCGTGGTGGCCGAGCGCGAGGAGCAGGCCATCGCCGCGATGGACGCATTACAGGTGCGCTGGAAGCCATGGGAACACAGCCTGCCGGACCTGCGCGATATCGAACAGGCTATTCGTGATAATCCCCGCACCTCGCGCGTGGTGCATGACAGCGGTGAAGTGGATGCCGCGCTGGCGAATGTCGCGCAGCGTTTTACCCGCAGCTATGTCTGGCCCTATCAGTTGCATGCGTCGATTGGCCCTTCCTGTGCGGTGGCCGACTATCAGCCTGATTCGCTGCAGGTGTGGAGCGGTACGCAGAATCCGCACCTGCTGCGCGCCGATCTGGCATGGCTGCTGGAGAGGCCGGAAGAGACCATTGAAGTGAACCGCATGGAAGCCGCCGGTTGCTATGGTCGCAACTGCGCCGATGACGTGGCCGCCGATGCGGCGCTGCTGTCACGCGCAGTAGGCCAGCCGGTGCGGGTACAGCTGACGCGCGCCCAGGAGCACGTGTGGGAACCGAAAGGCACTGCACAGCTGATGGAGGTGGACGGCGGGCTGGACGCGCAGGGCAATCCGCAGGTGTATGATTTCACTACGTCTTATCCGTCCAACGGCGCACCCACCCTTGCACTGCTGCTGACCGGCCGCGTCGATCCGGTGGCGCTGGCGTATGAAATGGGCGATCGCACCTCCATTCCACCTTACGATTTTCCCCATCTGCGCGTCACCATTGAGGACATGGCGCCGATTGTGCGCGCCTCGTGGATGCGCGGCGTTTCAGCCCTGCCCAACACCTTTGCCCATGAATCCTATATGGATGAGCTGGCCCACGCGGCAGGCGTCGATCCGGTGGAGTACCGGCTGCGCTACATTCAGGACGATCGCGCCGCCGAACTAATGCGCTCCACCGCTGCACGTGCAGACTGGACGCCGCGCACCGCCATTCAGCAGACCGCCAGCGAACCCGGGATTTTGCGCGGACGCGGTTTTGCCTACGCACGCTATATTCACAGCAAATTTCCCGGCTTCGGCGCCGCCTGGGCTGCCTGGGTCGCGGATGTCGCGATTGATAAGCAGAGCGGCGAGATCGCCGTTACGCGCATCACCGTGGGCCATGATGCCGGCATGATGATCAACCCGGAAGGGGTAAAGCATCAGATTCACGGCAATGTCATTCAGTCCACCAGCCGGGTGCTCAAAGAACAGGTGACGATTGAAAGCAATCTGATCGCCAGCCAGGAATGGGGCAGCTACCCGATCCTGACGTTTCCGGAAGTGCCGGATATCGACGTGATGATGGTGCCGCGCCCGCACGAACCGCCGCTGGGCGCGGGGGAATCCGCGTCGGTGCCCAGCGCCGCGGCCATCGCTAACGCGGTGTTTGATGCCACCGGTATCCGTTTTCGCGAATTGCCCATTACCGCTGACAAACTGCGTCAGGCGCTGAACGGCCCCGATCCGCAGCCGGAGCCACAGCTGGCGGCACCGGCCCAAGCCGCCCGCAGCCGCAGCCGCAGCCGAAAATGGGCGCTGGGTGGCGTAACAGGATTGCTCGGCCTCGCCGCTGGCGTGGCGATTAACGCGCTGCCGTGGCGCGCACCGATTGCGCCCGTGACACCCCCGGCCGCCGGAAGCTGGTCGGCAGAGATGCTGGAACGCGGCCGGCAGGTGGCCGCCGCCGGTGACTGCGCGGTATGCCATACCACGGAAGGCGGTGCGACCAATGCCGGCGGCCTGAAGATGGAGACGCCGTTTGGCACGCTGTACACCACCAACATCACGCCGGATAAACAGACCGGCATCGGCAGCTGGTCATTTAACGCCTTCGATCGCGCCATGCGCCAGGGCATCAGCCGCGACGGTCATCATCTCTATCCGGCGTTTCCTTACACCAGCTTTCGCCAGCTGAGCGAAGGCGATATGCAGGCGTTGTACGCCTGGCTGATGTCGCAGCCGGCGGTACAGCAGGCACCGCCAGAGAACCAGATGCGCTTTCCCTATAACCTGCGCTTCCTGATGGCGGGCTGGAACGCGCTCTACCTCGGGCGCGGCGAATTCCAGCCTGACCCCCGCAAAAGCGCCGAATGGAATCGCGGTGCCTATCTGGTGAACGGGGCCGGACACTGCGGTGCCTGCCACTCGCCGCGTAATCTGCTGGGCGCGGAAAAACGCGGGGACAATTTCCTCGCCGGTGGCTGGGTCGACGGCTGGGAAGCGCCCGCGCTCAATCAGCTGAATAAAGCCCCGCAGCCGTGGACGGCGCAGTCGCTGTATAACTACCTGCGCAGTGGTTACGATGCGCAGCACGGCGTTGCCGCCGGACCGATGGCACCGGTGGTAAGCCATCTCGCCACCCTGCCGGAAGCCGACGTGCGCGCCATGGCCAGCTATCTGGCAGACATTAATGGTCAGGCAGCGCGCCCTGTCGCTGCGCCAGTGGCAAAACCGGCATGGAACACTGCTACGGGGGAACGGCTGTTTAAAGGCGCCTGTCAGGCCTGCCACAGCGCCAGCGAGGGCGGACCGCAGTTGTTTGGCGTCAGCCCATCGATGGCCAACAGCAGCAGCATAACCAGCGCGACGCCGGATAATCTGTTACAGGTGGTATTGCACGGTATCGACAAACCGGCAACCGATGCGCTCGGTTATATGCCCGGCTTTGCCGCCAGTTTGTCGGATAAGCAGGTTGCGGATATTGCTGCCTGGCTGCGCCAGCGCTACGCACCTGACCAACCGGCGTGGCAGAATCTGAGCGAAAAAGTGGCGCAGGTGCGCGCTAATCCCGGCAGCCACTGACCCATTCAGGCGCGCTGCAGGTCAGCGGCTTGCCCCGGATCGTGGCAGATCCGCGTCGCGGATCGTGCCCTGATGGGCCGGCAGAGTGATGAGAACGGCCGGGTCGAGCAACGCGCGGGCACCGCTGTCGCCCTGCAGTTGAGCGAGCGCCGCGCCATAGTGCGCGGCAAATCCCACCGGGTGACCCGGCTGGTTTTGCCAGCTGAGCCGTACCTGCGGCGCACCGTTGCGCAGCGCCTGCGCCACGCATTGATGATCCTCCGCCCTCACCCACGCCATATCACCGGGTACGATCAGCCAGCCATGCCAGTGGGCGGTGGCCCGCACGCCAGCGGCAATGCTTTCACCGCTGCCGGCGCTGGCAATAGTGCAGGTCGCGACGCCGCACTGCTGTGCCAGCTGTTGAATAGCGCGATCTTCCGGCCGGATAATAAGGAGAAGCGGCAAACCGCTGCGCTGCGCCTGCTGCAGCGTCAGCTTCAGCAGCGGCTGAGGCACGCCATTATCGTCAGGATACGGTGCCAGCAGTTTGTGCCCGGTACCGCCGGCCTGACGAAAGCGGCTGCCGAGACCGGCAGCAAGGATGAGAATGCCTGGCGTCTGCATACAAGGATTACTTCCGGAAGTTGGGGCGCACAGTATGGCGCGCCCCGGCCGGGTTAGCGACGGTTTTTCCACACCGTCTGGATGTTACAGAACTCGTGGACGCCGAAGCTGGAGAGTTCGCGGCCATAACCACTCTTCTTCACGCCACCAATAGCGACACGCGGATCTGAGGCGCCGTTGCCGTTGATAAACACCGCGCCGGTTTCCAGCTGCTCTGCCAGTTCCTGCGCCAGCGCTTCATTGCCGCTCCACACGGTGGCGCTCAGGCCAAACTCGCTGTCATTCGCCAGCTGCAGTGCATGTTGCGCATCGCGCGCGACGGTGATCGCCGCCACCGGCCCGAAGATCTCCTGACGAAAAGCGGTCATCGCGGGCGTGACGTCGGCAAGAATGGTTGGCGCATAATAGTTGCCGACGCCCTCGATCTTGTGGCCGCCCAGCACCAGACGTGCACCCTGTTGCAGGGTTTCCTGCACCTGATGATCCAGTTCATCGCGCAGATCGTAGCGTGCCATCGGACCGATATAAGTCTCTTCCTGCAGCGGATCGCCCACTTTCAGTGCCTGCACGGCTGCGCTGAAACGCGCCTCAAACGCTTCTGCGATGCTCTCTTCAATGATGAAGCGTTTGGCTGCCATACACACCTGCCCGCTGTTCTGGTAGCGTCCTGTGACCGCTGAGGCCACTGCCGCATCCAGATCGGCATCGGCCAGCACGATAAAAGGATCGGCACCGCCTAACTCCAGCACGGTTTTTTTCAGTACCGCACCGGCCTGAGCGGCGATCGCGCCACCCGCGCGCACGCTTCCGGTTACGGCGATAGCCGCGACGCGCGGATCTTTAATGGCGGCAGAAACACCGTCGTTATCGACGTTGATCACATTGAATGCGCCGCGCGGCAAATCGGTTGCGGCAAACAGCTCCTGCATCAGCAAGGCGCAGCCCATGACGCTCGGAGCGTGTTTCAACAGGTAGGTATTGCCCGCCAGCAGCATGCTGACTGCGCCACGCAGAACCTGCCAGTAGGGAAAATTCCACGGCATCACCGCCAGGATCACACCGAGTGGACGAAACGATTGCCATGCCTGCTGGTTTTCCACCAGCGTGGGCTGATCGGCCAGCATTGCCGGTCCGTGTTCGGCATACCAGTCACACAGGCTGGCGCATTTCAGGACTTCGGCACGCGCCTGCGCAATGGGTTTACCCATTTCCAGCGTAGCGAGCGTAGCCAGTTGCTCCTGACGCTGGCGCAGCTGCTCACCCAGCTGACGCAGTACCTTCACGCGCTGTGCCATCTCTGTGTTACGCCACTGCGCAAAGGCGCTGGCGCTTTGCTGTAAAGCCGTTTCCAGCTCTGCTGCACTCTGCAGGGGATAAGTGGCAATGATTTCGCCGCTGGTGGGATTACGTGAAATAACGTGATCAGTCATAAGATGCCTTCGTCAGATAATCGGGTTGATCAGAGTGGGATCTACCTTACGCCAGCCATCAGGTGATGAAAAATGAATAGATGAGAGCAAGTTGTTCACCTGAAATGAATTGAGAGACAGCGCAGGCCTGAAGATTTTCATTTTCCACCCTCACTGGGTGATTTAAAGACGTAAGCGAATATTCTGCAGGTTACGCTTATCAGCATCAGTCGCCTCAACGGGTTATCCACTTATACAGTGATTAGATCTTAAAGAAAGATCATAAAGAGATCTAAAAGAGATCCTAAGAGATCCCCGATCGCGGCAGGCCGCACCCGACAAGGGCTGAGAAGGTGATCGTGTTCACTATAATCAGTAAAGTATCCACTATAGTCAGTACTTTATTCACTATAGACAGTAGAATGTTCACTATAAACAGTGTTAATGTTCACTGTAATCAGATACCGATCCTTTTCATCCACAGAATGAAGATCTCAGGCTATGGCAGATAAAGAGAGTGAAAACAAGGCGTTACTTGAACCTTTTCTGTCGGTGACGAAAAACAGTGGTGAAGTTATTCAGCTTCATCCGAATAAAAATAACACCGTACAACCGGTCGCACTGATGCGCCTGGGTCTGTTTGTTCCTACCCTGAAGTCAACGGCGCGCGGAAAATCCGGTGCAATGGCTTCAACCGATGCCACCAAAGAGCTCAAAAACCTGTCGCTGGTGAAAGCGGAAGGCTATGAAAAGATTACCATCACCGGCGCACGGCTGGATATGGATAATGATTTCAAAACCTGGGCCGGCATCATTCAGTCTTTCTCGCGTTATCCGTCGAAAGGCGACACCGTCACGCTGCCGTTTATCGACTTCGTCAAGATGTGCGGTATTCCCTCAGCCAACTCGTCCGCGGCGCTGCGTAAGCGTCTTGACGCCTCGCTGCGACGCATCGCAACCAATACCCTGTCGTTTGAGGGGAATGGTAAGGCCTACCACACGCACCTGGTGCAGTCGGCTTACTACGATCGTGAGAAAGATCTGGTGCGTATTCAGGCCGATCCTAAGCTGTTTGAGCTGTATAACTTCGACCACAAGGTGCTGCTGCAGCTGCGTGCTATCTCGCGCCTCAAGCGTAAGGAGTCGGCGCAGGCGCTGTATACCTATCTGGAAAGCCTGCCCACTAATCCGGCGCCTATCTCCCTGGCGCGCTTACGCATGCGCCTTAATCTCGGCTCAAAAACCACCACGCAAAACCATGTGGTGCGGCGCGCCATGGAGCAACTGAAAGAGATTGGCTATCTGGACTACTCCGAAGTGAAACGGGGCCGTTCGGTATTTTTCATCATCCACAGCCGCACACCCAAACTCGATGGTATCAGCAATCTGGAAAGTATCGATTCGCTGGAAGACCTCGATTTCGAAGACTGACTTCACCCATTCACTGTAATCAGTCAGCTCTCTTCGCGCAGTGTCACTGAGCCTAAAAGTGACACTGCCGCTTTACCCTCATTCACTGTAATCAGCACATCCTGATCTGTTCACTGTAATCGGTAGCATTCACTGTAATCAGTGGTCGCTGCCGGTATTGCCTGTTCCGTAAAAATCGTCAAACCTTCCTTTTCATGCAGAACAGCGCTTTTATTGATAGTGGGTACTTACCAGGTGGGTCGACTGACATTTTGTCTGTGCCTTAAGAGCCAGTCTGGCTGATTACAGTGAATGTCTGGTCTGCCGGGCTATTCTGCTGACCACAGTGAACACGTAAGCCTACGAGCTCACTGATTACAGTGAACGATTTATCGTATCTGACTGAAAATCAAAGTTAATAATCGATATACTGCAATACATTCACTGTATTCAGCAATTGTGCTGTAAAAGTAACCAGTAAAAGTGACAGGGTTGGTCACTATCACTGATTACAGTGAATCGTGGGAGGGATTACCGATTATAGTGAACGTCATTTCATGACGAAACGGCTCTCTGCGTTACTGATTGCAGTGAACGTTCTCAACACTCCCCTGCCCTCACCGTGGCCGCTGCCCTGTAAGAAAGAGAAAGCCAACTACTGACTACAGTGAACGTTATCGGGCTGAGGCTAAGCGGGCATGCACTGATTACAGTGAACGTGTTCGTCAGGTACTGCTGCTTCAAAGCGCAGCGCGCGCGAACCCGGCTACTGATTACAGTGAATGTTGTTAGCTGAGTGCCCTTCCCTGTGCCGCACGACCCTCCCTCGACCTGGCGCGATAAAGATGATCGGGTTTACTGATTACAGTGAATGCTCAGCAGGCAGGTCAGCAGTTCAGGCTTAAACACGCTTTTCCTTTTACTGACTACAGTGAATGCGCCGCAGCGATCAGGTTATGAATATCTGATAACGGTCACGTTACTGATTACAGTGAACATTGACGAAAAGGCGTTCATGGTTTACTGACTACAGTGAATGCCGCTGGCATCGACGTCGCAGTTTACTGATTACAGTGAATCTCATACCTGCATCAATCGATGCGCTGGCATATTGCCGCCAGTAAGGCGGCCCTTAACATGGCACTGCACGGCGCTCGCCGCGACGCTACCCAATCATCCTGCAGGCGATGCTCGCCAGCCCACAATCGCAAACCGCTTAATTCTCATCGTGTGCAGCTTCTCCCCTTCTCACTGGCCGGCAGGCCCCACTCACACCGTGCTATGCAGGCAGTCACAGAGGGAAGAATGTAGTGGGCTTGTGCTGACTACAGTGAATCCTGCTCATTTGGTGAGCGGATGATCGCAGAATCACTGACTACAGTGAACATTTACTCTTGCGCACTGGCTCACCCTGGCGCCGGTAGCGCTGTCCCTGCGCTAAAGGATTACTGATTACAGTGAATCTTCCGGCAGGGTTACTGATTGCAGTGAATGTTCCTACTGAGTACAGTGAACGCAGTTGACTCCTTTTCACCACCCGCTGATTACAGTGAACGTGCGGACTGTTCTGTCAGGTAACGACGCGCAGTATTTTACCGCGATTGACCGCTTCAGCCAGATATGTCGGTTACTGATTACAGTGAACAGTGGCAGAGTGCCGCCCTTACGCCGAGCACATTTTCATCAATTGATGGGTAAACAATCAACGCGCACTACTGACTGCAGTGAACGTCTGGTTTAACCCCCTATTGCAAAAGGTCTTTTTACAACGCGAGCCGATGATGAACAGATGAGATAGATTTGCCTCATGTGCAGGATTTCGGTATAAAGTCATAAATCCTACATGTGTGGAGCAAGTATGGCTAACGATGAGAAGCAGGTTCTGAAAGTCGCTCAACGCTCAGAAAGAATGCTGATGAGCCTGACGGAGCAGATTCAGGCGCAAAAAGAAGAGTTACACGAGAATACTTTTTACCAGGTTTATGCCAAAGCGGCGTTAGCCAAGTTGCCCAAGCTGACGCGCGCCAGTGTCGATTACGCGGTTAACGAGATGGAAGAAAACGGCTATCCGTTTGATAAGCGCGCGGCCGGCAGTTCCACTAAGTATGCGATGTCGATCCAAAATATTATCGACATCTACCATCATCGCGGCGTCCCGAAATACCGCGATCGCCATCCTGAAGCGTTTACGCTGTTTGTCGGTAACCTGAAAGGCGGCGTGTCTAAAACCGTTTCCACGGTATCGCTGGCGCACGCGCTGCGCGCGCATCCGCACCTGCTGTTCGAGGATTTACGCATCCTGGTTATCGATCTCGATCCGCAGTCTTCGGCCACCATGTTCCTGAATCATGAACGTTCGGTCGGTTTGGTTGAGGCCACCGCAGCTCAGGCGATGCTGCAAAACGTCAGCCGCGAAGAGCTGAAAAGTGAATTTATTGTGCCGTCGATTATTCCTGGCGTTGACGTACTGCCCGCCTCAATTGATGACGCTTTCATTGCTTCACGCTGGGAAGAGCTGTGTGCTGAGCATCTGCCGCAGCAAAACGTGCATGCGGTGCTGTATGAAAACGTAGTGGCTAAGCTGAAAAAAGATTACGACTTCATCTTTATTGACAGCGGCCCACATCTGGATGCCTTCCTGAAAAACGCCATTGCCGCTTCCGATTTGCTGATGACGCCGGTGCCGCCGGCACAGGTTGATTTCCACTCCACGCTGAAGTATCTGACGCGCCTGCCCGAGCTTATCGACATCATCGAAGAGTCGGGCGCCACCTGCCGGTTGCAGGGTAACATTGGCTTTATGTCCAAGCTGTCGAATAAAGCGGACCACAAGATGTGTCACAGCCTGGCGAAAGAGATATTTGGCGGCGATATGCTGGATGCGGCGCTACCTCGGCTGGATGGCTTTGAACGCTGCGGTGAATCGTTCGATACGGTTATCTCCGCTAACCCATCTACCTATGTCGGCAGCAGCGAAGCCCTGAAAAACGCGCGTTCGGCGGCAGAAGACTTTGCCAAAGCCGTTTTTGACCGTATTGAATTTATCCGCCTGAACTGAGGTTATTATGAGCGCAAAAAGAATCACTATTGGCCGCACCTTCAGCCAGAGCCCGTTACAAAATGAACCCAGCGAGGATGGCCACTCCCAGACGTTTATCCTTTCCACCGGTAAACGCGCCCTGTTCACCCTGGAACACATCACGGCTAAAGAGATAGAAGAACGTACGTACGTGGTGATGGAAACCAACGGCCGTGACCAGTCCGGTCTCACGCCAGAGTCACTGCGCGATATCATCCGTACCATTAAACTTCAGCAGTTCTTCCCGGCCATCGGCGTGAAGCGTGGCGATCGGATTGAAATCCTCGATGGTTCGCGTCGTCGGGCGGCCGCGCTGCACTGTAAAACCGGGCTGGATGTGCTGGTTACCGACGTTGCCATCTCTGCCGAAGAAGCCCGTCGTCTGGCGCAGGATATCCAGACCGCGCGTGAGCATAATCTGCGTGAAGTCGGCATGCGTTTGCTGTCACTGAAAGACAGCGGCCTGTCGCAAAAAGAGATTGCGCAAACTGAAGGGCTGTCACAGGCAAAAGTGACCCGCGCGCTGCAGGCTGCCAGTGTGCCGCTGGAGCTGGTCACCCTGTTCCCGAACCATTCAGAATTGACCTATCCTGACTACAAAACGCTGTTGCAGGCCTACGAAAAACTGCAGGAAACCGGTCAGACTGTTGATGCTCTGATCGAAACCATCGGTATGGATGTGGACAGCGTCTGTGCGCGTGAAGGCCTGGCGGAAGATGAAGTCAAGAATGGCATCCTGAGGCTGGTCCGTAACGGTAGCCAGACGCTGGTGCAGGCGCCGGCTAAAGATAAAGTGGTGGCGACACCGCTGTGGACCTTCGCGGATAAAGACCGTTACGCCCGCAAGAAAACGCGCGGACGCATGTTTAGCTATGAGTTTAACCGCCAGTCCAGAGAATTACAGGAAGAGCTGGATCGTGTTATCACCGAGACGCTGAATAAGTATCTCAATCAGTAATAGCGCTTCACCTCTGATGATAAGCAATCTGTAGCAGAACAATCCCGTACACCCTGTACCGTGCCGCTACAGATTGTTACCTCACCCACCAGATATCTCCCCCCAAAATTTCATCCTTCGCCAGCGTGATTTCAGCGCTAAGTGCATGAAATCAAATTAACCTTAGCCGGAATTTCAGGCTGAAATCGCCAGCTCAGCAATGTAATACGGTGAAACCGCGCCATCGCTGTCTGAGACTTTTATGATGGCAAGCTTTGCTGGATGCGAAATCGACAGTGAAAACAGCAGGGGGAATCCTTAATGGAATTTGCCGGAATCAGGCGACGTTCGCCATGGCGATTTCACCTCTAACTGTTTGAAAAAAGGGTTTTTATCTGCAGGATTTCAGGCTGAAATCGCCCGAATTTCACAGCAAATCTTCATGCTGCCGTGAGAAAACGGGGATTTAGCCAGACGATATTCAATGTGTTATCCACAGAAAACGTGGATAACTTTTACTGTAGCCCCTATGCCATAAGCGCCGTCTGGCTGGGCGACTGCCACACTGCATCACGCACGCGCACCGGTTTATGAATCAAACCGAGCGCATAAAAGCGGTCAGCGATAGTTTGCTGTTCTTTGATGACGTGGAAAACCATGGCCCGCGTCTGGTGGCTGCGTCGGGATAAGGCACGTTCCACGGCTGCGAACTCCAGCCCCAGTTCCTGCGCCAGCATAGTGGCGGCTTCATGGCGATGATTATCAATAAAGGTCCCGGTTTGCTGCAGGCTCGTCACAAGCTGCTGCACGATATCGTCATGCTGCTGCACATAATCATGGCGCGCCAGATAAAACTGGTGGTTGTGCACCCGGCCTTCGCCCTTCTCCAGCACGCGCAAATCGGCGTTGCTTTCTGCGGCACTTAGCAGCGGATCCCACATCATCCAGGCATCGACGGCCAGATAATCGCTGGCTGTGAGCGGATATTTCGGCGGCGTGTACACCACTTTAATTTCATCCAGACCGATGCCGGCTTCCTCCAGCAGCTGTAACAGCAGCCAGTGAACATTCGATCCTTTATTGACCGAGATACGCTTACCCCGCAAATCTGCCAGGCTGTGGATAGTACTGTCGCGTGGCACCACAATCCCGACGCTGCCCGGCGCGGGTGGCTCCCAGGCGATATAAGTCACGGCGTTACCGCTGGCCTGCGCGAAGATGGGCGGCACCTCACCGGTGGTGCCGAAATCAATCTCATTATTTTGCAGCGCATATAACAGTTGCGGACCGGCAGGAAACTCACTCCACACCACGCTGATACCCTGCTGGTTAAAGCACTGTTCCAGCGTCTGACGCGCTTTCAATACGCCAAGATTGCCAAATTTCTGATAGCCGATACGCAACTCGCGTTCAGGGCGCGCGGCCCCGCTGGCGTGTGCGAAGGCCATGACGGCGGACTTGCGCCGCCCTTTTATGACGCCCATCTGTGCCAGATGCGTGCGCAGCGTGTGCCGGCTAATGCCCAGCAGCGTGGCGGCCTGCGTCTGATTGTTGTCCGCTATTTCCAGTGCGTTACTGATCAGACTCTGAATCACCCGATCAAACAGCTGTTGCGGTTCGCGTGTAATCTGCTGGCGCAGAAAACTATCCAGCGTCGAATCGTCCGTTTCGCTGTATCCACGTTCACTGTAACCTGCCAGCCGCAGCTGCGTCGGCGTTAATGTCTCATCGCGACTGAGCAGCACCGCATTGTGCAGCGTATTCTCCAGCTCACGAATATTGCCGGGCCAGCTGTAGTCGCGCAGTGCTTCCAGCGCGTCAGGCGACAGGCGACGTGCCGGACGGCCAAGGCGGCGTGCATACAGGGAAAGGAAATGCTGGGCCAGCAGCGGGATATCCTCGCGACGCTGGCGCAGCGGTGGCAGGGGAACAACGGCGATATTCAGACGATAAAACAGATCTTCACGAAAACGCCGTTCGCGAATTGCCTGCGCCAGATCGACATGGGTTGCGGCGATAACGCGCACGTCTATTTTGATGGCCTTGCGTGAACCGACGCGCGCGATCTCACGCTCCTGAAGGACGCGCAGCAGTTTAACCTGCAGCGGCAGGCTCAGTTCACCTATCTCATCCAGCAGCAGCGTGCCGCCCTGCGCCGCTTCAAACCAGCCAGGGTGCGCCTGAGTCGCGCCGGTAAAGGCACCTTTCTCATGTCCAAACAATTCAGCTTCTGCCAGGCTTTCTGTCAGGGCGCCGCAGTTGACGGCCAGAAACGGGGCATGCCGGCGTGGACTGTGGTGATGCAGATACCGCGCGACCACCTCTTTGCCGGTGCCGGTTTCGCCCACAATCAGTACCGTGGCGTCGGTGGGTGCGAATTTATCCAGCAGCGACTGGAAAGCCAGCGATGCCGGGTCGACCAGGCGAGGTGAATCCGGTTGATTGTAAGGTGTCAGCATGAGATGGCTCCTGTAAAGGTCTGCCATCACGCTAAACCCGGTAAGTGGCAATGAACAGCAGGAAAAAAGCATAAGCAGTTGCATATGCAGCAAATGCTGTTGGCGTTGCGTTGCAATTGCAACAGACATTACGCGTTCTGATGGCCTAACTGACTGAAAATGCACAATCTCTGTTTCGTTAAAACCTGGCATGCTTTTCGCTTACGCCTATATAACCAAATAGAAAGTAATGAATGAACGTTTTCTCATAAAGTTATATAGGATAAGCATAATGGCCGATTCTGCGCACGAGAGCATAAATGTCTTCTGGTTCCTGCCGACGCACGGCGATGGCCGTTACCTGGGTACCACAGAAGGCGGACGCCCGGTTGATTTAGCCTATTTACAGCAGGTCGCGCTGGCCGCCGACAATCTGGGCTTTTACGGCGTCCTCATTCCGACAGGCAAAAGCTGTGAGGATTCCTGGCTGGTGGCTTCCGCGCTGGCACCAATGACGCGCCGGCTGCGCTATCTGGTCGCCGTACGGCCAGGGTTACAGCCACCCACGCTGGCAGCGCGCATGGCTACCACGCTGGATCGTCTGTCGGAAGGCCGTCTGCTGATTAACGTGGTCACCGGCGGCGATCCGGTAGAGAACAAAGGCGACGGCATCTTCCTCAACCACAGCGAACGTTATGAAGTGACTCGCGAGTTTCTGGATGTGTATAGTCGGCTGATGCGCGGCGAAAAAGTGGATTATCAGGGCGAGCATATTCAGGTTGAAGGCGCTGAGGTGCTGTTTCCACCGGTGCAGGAAAACGGTCCACCGCTCTACTTTGGTGGCTCATCGGAGGCAGCAATCGACGTGGCGGCGCAGCAGATTGACACCTATCTCACCTGGGGAGAGCCACCGGCGCAGGTAGCAGAAAAACTGGCGGTCGTGCGTGAGCGCGCTGAGTCACGCGGCCGGAAACTCGAATACGGTATCCGCCTGCATGTGATTGTGCGTGAAACCGAAGAAGAAGCCCGAGCGGCGGCGGATAAACTGATTGCCCATCTGGATGACGACACTATCGCTCAGGCGCAGAAGATTTTTGCCCGCATGGATTCCGCCGGTCAGGCGCGCATGAGTGCGCTGCACAACGGTTCGCGCGATAATCTCTACATTGCGCCGAATCTGTGGGCAGGCGTCGGACTGGTGCGCGGCGGTGCCGGCACGGCACTGGTGGGCAGCCCGCAGCAGGTCGCTGAACGCATCCGGGAATACCATGCGCTCGGCGTGACTAACTTCATTCTATCGGGCTATCCGCATCTGGAAGAGGCACATCGCGTGGCTGAATTGCTGCTGCCGCTGTTACCGCTGGCTCACGGTCAGCAGCAGCGCGCCCGTACCATTAACACTGGCCCGTTTGGTGAAACCATCGGCGGCGATAAGCGCCCATCGGCGAAACAGACGAGCGCCAGCTGATGCAGGAGAAGGCGATGGCAACAGCGCACATCATTATTGTCGGCGGGGGCTTCAGCGGCACAGCGCTGGCAATTCACCTTGCCCGCACGTCGCTCGCGCCGCTACTGATTACAGTGGTCGAACCGCGCGCCAGCCTCGGCGCCGGTGTTGCCTATTCCACGCTGGAACCGGCACACCGCATCAACGTGCCGGCTGCGCGTATGCAGCTCAACGGAGAAGAGCAGGGCGCCTTTGATCGCTGGTATCGTCAGCAACCGGAATGTTCACTGGATTCGGCAGCACACTGTGCCGATGGCGCGGTGTATCCGCAGCGCGCGCTGTTTGGCCGCTATCTGGCTCAGCAGTTTGTCGCCGCCGCTGAGGCGCATCCGCATGTCACTCTGCGTCACGTTCAGGCGCGTGCGCTGGCATGGGAAGGGCAACAACTGCTGTTGAGTAACGGTGAAACCCTGACTGGCGACATCCTGGCGCTGGCGATCAGCCATCCACCGCCGTCGCTGCCACGTATGCTACAGCCGTTTGCCGACCATCCGGCGCTGATTGCTAACCCGTGGCAGCCAGGCGTGCTGGATAACGTTGAGCCTGACGCATCGGTGGCGATTGTCGGCACCGGCCTGAGCATGGCTGATGTGGTGGCTTCGCTGGCGACGCGTGACCATCAGGGGCTGCTGCTGGCGTTCTCACGGCGCGGACAACTGTCACGCGCCAATCTCAGCGGCGAATGGCCGGAGTGGACAGTGGCCGCGCAATCTCAGCCCAGCGCGCGCCGCTGGCTGCGGCATATTCGTGATGAAGTCGCTCGCGCTGCCGCGCAGCAGCTGCCGTGGCAGCGTGTGCTTGATGAGGTGCGTGTGCAGGGACAAGCCATCTGGCAGTCACTCCCGCTGCCTGAACAGCGACGCTTTGCGCGTCATCTGCGTTCATGGTGGGATGTGCATCGCTATCGCATTGCCCCACAGGTCGCCGCCGTCATCGCCCGGCGACAGCAGCAGGGTAGCTTGCAGGTACTGGCCGCTCGCCTCGTGGCGATTCACGCTCATCCGCAGCAGCTGGAAATCACCCTGCGTCAGCGCGATGGCACCCGGCAAAACCATGTGCTGGATAAACTGATTGTCACGACCGGACCGGGACATGAAGCGCTGACGACCAGCCAGCCGCTGCTGCAATCGCTCAGCGAGCAGGGCCTGATCCGCGCCGATGCGCTCGGCTTCGGCATTGATGTGGATCACCACTCGCGCACCCTCAACCGGCACGGTCAGCCCAACGCAAACCTGTTTGTCGTGGGCCCGGCGGCGCGCGCCCGCTTTGGCGAGCTGATGGGATTGCCGCAGGTGGCCGATCACGCGGCCGCCGTAGCGGATGAAATTCTTAAGGTATTGCCTGTCGCTCACGCTGAGCGATGTCCCCCTTCCGCCTCCTGAATACTCAACATCCTGAAAATTAACTGACGAACGCCGGGTCGCTGCACGATCACGGCCTCGCTATGGAGATTGCTATGCCATCGCAACGCGAAATACGCCTGAATGCCTTTGATATGAACTGTGTCGGTCACCAGTCGCCCGGACTCTGGGCCCATCCCCGTGACCGCTCCTGGCAGTATAAAGATCTGGAATATTGGGTTGATTTGGCGCGCCTGCTGGAGCGCGGCAAGTTTGACGGCCTGTTCATTGCCGATGTGCTCGGCATTTACGATGTGCTGAACGGCAACGGTGACGCGGCGATACGCCAGGCCACTCAGGTGCCGGTGAACGATCCGCTGGCGTTGATTACGCCGATGGCGCTGGTCACAGAGCACCTCGGTTTCGGCTTAACCGCCTCGCTGTCGTTTGAGCATCCTTATCCATTCGCGCGCCGTTTGTCGACGCTGGACCATCTGACCAAAGGCCGCATTGGCTGGAACATCGTTACCTCCTATCTGGAGAGCGGCGCGCGCAACATTGGTCATAAAGCGCAAACCGATCATGACAGCCGCTATGACTATGCCGATGAGTACCTGCAGGTGGTCTATAAACTGCTGGAAGGCAGCTGGGAGCAGGATGCGGTGCTGCGCGATCGTCAGCGTCGTATTTTCAGCGATCCCAGCAAAATCCATCCGATTAACCATCAGGGTACCTTCTTTAACGTACCGGGCATCCACCTGTGTGAACCCTCGCCGCAACGCACGCCAGTGCTGTATCAGGCCGGTGCATCGAGCCGCGGCAAACAGTTTGCGGCTGAGCACGCAGAATGTGTGTTTGTCGCCGCGCCGTCCAAAGTGCTGTTAAAGAAAACCGTGGCCGATATCCGGCGTCGTGCAGCCGAAGCCGGTCGCGATCCGCGTAGTATTTTGATCTTCAACCTGCAGACGGTGATTGTCGGTGAAACCGATCGGGCGGCACAGGCGAAGTGGCAGGAGTATAAAAACTGGGTCAGCTACGAAGGCGCGCTGGCGCTGGTCTCTGGCTGGACCGGCATCGACTTTGGACAATATCAGCCGGACCAGGTGCTGAAATACCTGCACACCAACGCCATTCAGTCAGCGGTTGAAACCTTCTCTACTGCCGATCCCGATCGTCAATGGACGGTGAAAGCGCTGGCTGACTGGGTGGGCATCGGCGGTTTTGGCCCGCTGCTGGTGGGTAGTGCGGCAACGGTGGCGGATGAGCTGCAGAGCTGGGTAGAAGAGACTGACGTGGATGGTTTCAACCTGGCGTATGCGCTGACCCATGAAACCTTTGAGGATGTGGTCGAGCTGCTGATTCCGGAGCTGCAAAAACGCGGCGTTTACAAACAGGATTACGCCGCGGGCACGCTACGCGAAAAGCTGTTTGCCGCCGGGCCGCAGCTCAGTGCGCCGCATCCGGGTGCTGGCTATCGCGTACGCAGCGCGCAGCAGCAGGAGGTCATATGATCGAAATCGAGCGCCTGAGTAAACACTACCGTGCGCCGGACGGTCGCGTCACCGACGTGCTGAAAAACATCACGCTGCAGGTGCCGGAAGCCAGCATCACCGCTGTGGTCGGACCGAGCGGTGCCGGAAAATCTACGCTGGCGAAATGCATCAGCCTGCTGGAGCAGCCGAGCGGCGGCAGCATCCGGGTTAACGGCAGCGACTTATCCCGGCTGGATGGCGAAGCGCTGCGCCGCGCGCGCCGCGCCATCGGCACGGTATTTCAGTCTTCCGCGCTGCTGCAGCGTAAAAGTGCCTGGGAAAATATCGCGCTGCCGCTGCGCTATCTCGGTGTGGTCGAGCGCGATATCCGCGCCCGCGTCGGCGAGCTGCTGGAGAGTGTCGGACTGAGCCACAAAGCCAGCGCCTTTCCCACCCAGCTCTCCGGTGGGCAGCGGCAGCGCATCGGTATTGCCCGCGCGCTGGCGCTGCGTCCCTCTGTACTGCTGGCCGACGAAGCCACCTCCGGCCTCGATCCGGAAGCGACGGTCACCATCCTTGAGCTGCTGAAAAAACTGCGTGACGACTACCGGCTGGCAATCGTGCTGATCACCCATGAAATGGATGCCGTACGTCAGGCGGCGGATGCGGTTGCCGAGATTCGCGATGGAGAGATAGTGCAGTATGGCACCGTCAGTGCGCTGCTGGCACAGCCGGACAGCGCGCTCGGCCAGCGGCTGCTGCCGCTGACGGCACAAGTCAGTGATGCCGGACTGGTGCTGCAGCTTAGCTACCGTACCGATGTCGCGGTGGCCAGCGACTGGATTTCGCGCATCAGCCAGCAGTTCGCTTTAAAGGTGGATCTGCTGGGTGCGCATGTCGAGCGGGTCAATGGCATCCAGGCCGGACGGTTGCAGGTGGGCATTCATTTTCAGCAGGAGCAGGTGCCGCTGGCACGGTTGCTGACGCAGCTGGAGCAGTATGGCCTGGCGGCCAGCGTTGCTGTCAGCATGCCGCCCTTGCGGGAGGCGGTATGAGCGTATCCGTGATAAGCCAGGACACGCCCTGGCCTGAAATTCCGGCACTGATGCTGCCAGCGCTGGGTGAAACCGCGCTGATGGTTGCCATTGTGATGCTGTTTGTGGTGAGCCTCGGTGGCGTGGTTGGCGTGGTGCTGTTTAACACCTCGCCGCGCGGACTGTTTCCGCAGCGCGGCGTGCATCGGGTGCTGAGCTGGATCGTCAATATGGGGCGCTCGTTACCGTTTCTGGTGCTGATGGCGGCCATCATTCCGTTTACCTTCTGGCTCACCGGCACTACTATCGGCATTCCGGCGGCGGTGGTACCGATGATCGCCGCCGGGATTCCTTTCTTTGGCCGCCTGGTCGACAACGCATTACGCGAGCTGCCCGGAGAAGTTACCGCCGTGGGGCTGGTGTGCGGCGGTTCGCGCTGGCAGATCATCCGCTCCGCCCAGCTGAGTGAAGCGCTGCCGGCGATTGTCGCAGCCATCACGCTCAACCTGATCTCCATGATTGAGTACTCGGCCATCGCCGGCACCATTGGCGCTGGCGGCATTGGCTACCTGGCGGTGGTGTATGGCTATCAGCGGTTCGATAACCACATCATGATCGCCACCATCGTGGTGTTAATTGCACTGATTCAGACCATTCAATTTTTCGGCGACCGGCTGGTTGCGGCCTTGCGCCATCCTCAGGGGACATCGTTATGACAACACAAGAATTTGAGTTACGTAAAACACGCCGCTGGCCGTGGCTGCTGCTGATTATAGTGGTCATTTTGCTGGCCGTCGCTGGCTGGTTGTGGCGCAGCCAGCAGCCGCAGGCGGTGGTGTTTGGCACCACGCTGAAAGTGCATTATGAGCCGGCAATGGCCGGGGAACAGAAGCTGATTGACTATGTGGGTGAGCATATCGCGCCGGACTACGGCCTGAAGCTGGAGGCGGTCGGTGTGCAGGATCCGGTGCAGGCGGACCGTGCGGTAGCAGAAGGGCAGTATGCTGCGACGGTCTATCAGCATCAGTGGTGGCTGAAGCAGGTGGTCGATGCTAACGGCTTCCAGCTCACTTCCAGCCTGCCTCTGTTCCAGTGGGCCTTTGGTATTTACTCCGATCGCTACCACTCTGTGGCGGATCTGCCGCAGGGCGCAACCATTGTGGTGCCCGACGATGGGGCGAATCAGGGCCAGGCGCTCTGGCTGCTGGCGCGTCAGGGATTGATCACCCTCGATCCAACGGTAGAACCGCGCACCGCCAAACTGAAAAACATTGTCGGTAATCCGCACGGTTTCGTGTTCAAAGAGCTGGATCTGCTGACCATGCCGCGGGCGCTTAATTCGGTCGATGCGGCGATTGGTTATGTGTCGCAGTTTGACGCCGGTAAAGTCCCGCGTGACAAAGGCATTCTGTTCCCGCCCGCGCCGCGCACCTTTGCCTCGCAGCTGGTGATCGGTACGCCTTACCTGGAGCAGGAGAACATCGTCAAACTCAGACAGGCATTTGCCGATCCGCGCGTACAGCAGTGGCTAAAAACCACCGATGACCCGCTGGTCAAAGGCGTACTGGTGCCGGTTTCTGCTGAATAACTTTACTGCCGAATACGCTACCCGGACCCGCATTGCGCGTCCGGGTTTTAGTGTTGGTGTCTTTGTTATCTTATTGATTATATTGTAATTAATAGCAAATATTGTTGCTTTGGTTCCCTGCATAAAGCGCTTATAACCACCTCACCTGCACAACAAAAACAGACGTGAGGCGTTATGAGTACTCTTCCTTTAGAAAACACCTTGCCGGCTTCGCAACCGGTACGTTCGGTCAGTGATGTGGCAAGGCTGATCAACACCCGCAGTAGCAAAAACAACTATGCGCGCATGATTGTGTTTCTCGCGTTGGGTGGCGTGTTCCTCGACGCCTACGACCTGACCACACTGTCGTACGGCATCGATGACGTGGTGCGCGAGTTCCAGCTATCGCCGTTCACCACCGGGCTGGTCACTTCATCCATCATGGTCGGCACCATCGTCGGCAACCTGATTGGTGGCTGGCTGACGGATAAGTACGGCCGCTATTCGGTGTTCATGGCCGACATGCTGTTTTTTGTCGTATCGGCGATTGCGGCGGGCTTAGCACCCAACGTCTGGGTGCTGATTGGCGCGCGCTTCCTGATGGGCATTGGCGTGGGCATCGATCTGCCGGTGGCGATGTCTTATCTGGCGGAATTCTCTAAATTTGCCGGCAAAGGCAACAAAGCCGCACGGCTCGCGGCCTGGTGCCCGATGTGGTATGCGGCTTCCACTGTGTGTTTCCTGCTGATTTTTGGCCTCTATTTTCTGCTGCCTAAAGATCATCTCGACTGGCTGTGGCGCGCCTCGCTGCTGTTTGGCGCGATACCTGCGCTGTTGATCATCGCGGTGCGCAGTAAGTTCATGAATGAATCACCGTTGTGGGCCGCAAATCAGGGCGATCTGACCTCGGCGGTGCGTATCCTGCGTGATTCGTACGGTATTCATGCACACGAAGCAGAACCAGAAACGCCACCCGCGGCGGCGGCACCGAAGGTGAGTTTTCGCGTACTGTTCCAGAAGCCGTGGCGTGAACGCACCATCGTTGCCGGCGTAATGAATATCTGTATTTCGTTTGAGTACACCGCCATCGCCTTCTTCCTGCCGTCGATACTGGCGCAATTTCTTGGTGCCGGTGTGTTCGAGACCATCTCAGCTTCGCTGGGGCTGAACGCGCTGTTTGCCTTTACCGGCGGGCTGCTGGGGATGCGCCTGGCGTGGAAATATCCGTCACGCCACGTGGCGATCGCTGGCTTTGCGCTGCAGTTTTTGGCGCTGGTGGCGCTGGCACTGATTGGCCACCCGCAGGCGCTGGTGGGCATCGTGTTCGCGGTGCTGATGCTCGGGCTGTGGCTGTTCGCTGAAGGCTTTGGCCCGGGCGCGCAGCTGATGGTCTATCCGGCGCTCTCGTATCCCACCTCGATTCGCGCGACCGGCGTCGGCTTTAGCCGTGCGCTGTCAGGCATCGGCAGTGCGCTGGCGCTCTTCATTCTGCCGATTCTGCAGGCGGCGCTCGGCACCAACATGTTCTGGGTGGTATCGCTGGCCGCCATCATTCCGATCTTTTTCCTGCTGGCGGTGCGTCACGAACCGACCCGCCACGACATCGACGACCTTTCCCCTCAGGAGTAAAACATGAGCATTCTCTCTACCGGTACTGACTATGACACGCTGGCGGCACACTTCCGACCGCTGTTTGCCCGCATCGCGGCGGGCGCGGCGGAACGCGAGCGTACGCGTACCTTGCCTTATGAACCACTGCAGTGGCTGAAGGAAGCCGGCTTTGGCACGGTGCGTATTCCACAGCAAAAAGGTGGCTGGGGCGCCTCGCTGCCGCAGCTGTTTCAGCTGTTGATTGAGCTGGCGGAAGCAGATTCCAACCTGCCGCAGGCGCTGCGCGCGCACTTTGCTTTTGTCGAGGACCGGCTCAACCAGCCGGACAATGCGGAGCGCGATGCGTGGTTTCGCCGTTTTGTTGATGGCGAGCTGGTGGGCAGCGGCTGGACGGAGATTGGCAACGTCAGGCTGGGCGACGTGATCACCCGCGTTACGCCTGCCGCCAATGGCTGGACGCTGAATGGCGAGAAGTTTTACAGCACCGGTGCGCTGTTCGCCGACTGGATAGATGTTTACGCGCGTCGCGATGACAATCAGGGTGACGTGATCGCGCTGGTCAATACGCATCAGCCGGGCGTCACGCGTGAAGATGACTGGGACGGATTTGGCCAGCGCCTGACCGGCAGCGGCACGACGCGCTTCGAACACGCGCATGTGGAGACGCAGCACGTGTATGATTTTGCCACGCGCTTCCGTTATCAGACCGCGTATTACCAGCATGTGTTGCTGGCGACGCTGGCGGGCATTGCGCGCGCGGTCGCGCGGGACGGCGCGGCAGCCGTTGCCGCACGCAACCGCGTTTACAGTCACGGCAACGGAGCGGCCTCACGGCTGGATGCACAGGTGCTGCAGGTGGTGGGCGAGATCACCAGTCTGGCATTTGCCGTCGAAGCCACAGTGATTCGCGCTACCCATTCACTGCAATCAGCATATGAAGCGCACGTCAGTGCCGATGAAGCGGCCATCGCCGCCATCAACAACCTGGCGGAAGCCGAGGCCGGACAGGCGCAGGTGATCGCCAGCGAGCTGGTGCCGCGTGCTGCCACCGAATTGTTTAATGCGCTTGGCGCGTCGGATACGCGCGTCAGCAAAGCGCTGGATCGTCACTGGCGCAATGCGCGCACCGTCTCGTCGCATAACCCGGTAATCTACAAAGCGCGCGACATCGGTGACTGGAAAGTCAACGGCACGCCACCAACCGGCATCTGGCAAATCGGCAGGGGAGAGGGGTAACCAGTCTTGATGAGCAAACGGCGCCGTTATCGGGCGCCGTTTAATGGCGCAGAATCCAGTTGCGTCATGAAATTAGCACCTCATAAGCCGCAACCCGGCGGCTTAAGAGCAGTATTCAATAATATTGAAACCTTCATCAGCCGCTGGCGCTGAGAAATAACGGCTTATGATTTCAAACTGTTCATCTGAAGCGGCAAAATCGTGAGTGCCTGCTGCGTTACGGGCACGTAATCGGCTCTTACACACCTCATCAGGGACGTTAAGGAAATGCAGGTGGTTAGCAGCACCTGATGCTTTAATGATACTCATCATCCATTCACGACTGGCGGGTGTATTAGCCGGAAAATCCAGCACTACCGACATCCCCGCGTTAAGTAATGACACCAGATGCGGTTTCATGCCATTTCTGAGCTTAAAGGAATACTGCACGTAATCCGCGACCGTGTGCATTTCATCGGCATAGAGCGCTGCAAGCCAGCGATCCTCACTGATAATGATCGTGCGCGGTGCAGCGCCTAATTTTGCGGATAACGTAGATTTACCCGACGCAATTTTTCCACATAACAGGTGAAGTGTGGCTTTTTCAGGTGATGCGACATCGGTGGTGTTCATGGCTGACCTCACTGGTTGATTACCGGTAAGGCCCGCCTTACCGGCGGGAAAATGGCAAACGTTATCCCACCTGAACGTGCAGGGTGATAATAATGATTGCGGAAGACAGGGCTGAGCAAGTTTTCATCGTTTTAAACTAACAGGTTAAGTCTCAATAATCACCTGATGCTTTGCTTTAGCTATGATGGCAGCGTGTTGTTGATAGCGGAGTGCGCAGGGGGTAGGGCCGTTTGGTGCCGGGAGCGGACATTGTTCAGGTGTCAGGCAGGTATACCAGGGACAGATTATCCCCGGATGGCTGGCTTAATTTCTGTTAAAGATTTCACACCCACAGGCCGATAAAAACAGGAGCGACAGAAACGTAAGGAGATGCGCATGTATGGAAAACTGGTTATTACGGGAATAATAGTAACGTTGTTAAGTGGATGTTCGGCTGGGTTTAGGCCTTCTCTGGAAGACTATAAAGGTTCAGATGCAGCCAGGGTTCGTGCTGCATCTGAGGGCAATACAGCCCTGCAATTTTACGAAAAACAGCCGAGTGGCTGTTATAAAAAAGTTTTAGAGCGCCGGGTTACAGCTGGTCTGGCTATTCTCGGTATTCCTGTGTCAGGAAATAAAAAAATCGGAATGCCAGAATCAAGTAACAATAAGGGGGCTTTCATAAATGAATTTACGATCAAGCCAGGGCAACTGATAAGTATAATTCATTACTGGACTCAGCCGGGCTACTACCAAAATACAGAACGATCTGTCTCCACCAGATTCATTCCTCAGCCAAATCATGATTACGATATCGTCGTCACTGGCTCAGAATTTGGCGGGGATAGCGTATCGGTGAGAGATCTGGATCCAGGCGCTAAGATAGTTGGATGGGAAGGCAATTTCTGCCCCTCCGGTATACTTGACTAATTGCATGACGCTGGTCACCGTGTGTACGCCTAAGCCCACCCTGGAGTGGGCTTTTTCATGTGGTACTCAAACCAGGCAGAGGTTGAGGACAATAGCTGTTACGGGATTCAGTGCAAGGCCAAGTCAGCGTAGCGGTGTGGTGCGCCAGGGGCCTGGAAGAAGGCGGAGATAAAGGGCGTTTAGCGAAACGGTGCTTACAATTCATAGAGTTACATAATATTAATACTCCCGGGTGACTTCATGAGCTGTTCTACACTTACACATTCAACCAAGCCGTTTGATTGAAAAAGCAGCATCACTGAGAGGGCGGCGACAGCAAAGCGTCACGCAGCCGCAGCCTTCATAACTGATCATGCACGTGAGGAGAACACCATGAAAGCAGTTGTCTATAACGGACCTTTTGACGTTTCAGTCAAAGAGGTTCCGGATCCCAAAATCGTTCGCCCTACCGATGTGCTTGTCCGTATTACCACCACCAATATCTGCGGTTCAGATCTGCATATGTACGAAGGACGCACCAGCTTCAAACAGGGTCGCATCTTTGGCCATGAAAATCTGGGGCAGGTCATTGAAATCGGTAGCGCGGTTGAGCGGGTCAAAGTTGGCGATTATGTCTGCCTGCCCTTTAATGTCGGCTGCGGATTCTGTGAAAATTGCGAGAAAGGGTTAACCGGCTATTGCCTGACGGCAAATCCGGGTACGGCCGGTGCCGCCTATGGCTTTGCTGAAATGGGCGAATGGGATGGCGGACAGGCTGAGTTACTGCGTGTTCCCTATGCTGACTTTAACTGTCTGGTGCTGCCGCCGGATGCGGTTGAAAAAGAGGAGGACTACGTTTTACTTTCCGACATCTTCCCCACCGGCTGGCATGCCACTGAACTGGCAGGATTGCGCCCCGGAGAAAGTGTGGCGATTTACGGCGCAGGCCCGGTCGGCTTGATGGCGGCTCACTCGGCCATGATTAAAGGCGCATCGCAGGTGTTTGTGGTTGATACCCATCCGGACAGACTGGCGCTGGCCGAACAACTGGGTGCAGTAGCGATCAATGGTGTGGGCGATGAGGCAGTAAACAAAATTCTCGAGTTAACCGACGGGCGCGGCACGGATTGCGGTTGCGAGTGTGTGGGATATCAATGCTGCAATAAACATGGCCACGAGGATAACTCTGCCACGCTCAACAGCCTTGTCGCGTCAACTAAGGCCACGGGCGGCATCGGTGCGGTCGGCGTTTTTGTTCCGCAGGATCCCGGAGGCGCGACCGACCTGGCCAAAGAGGGTAAAGTGCCATTCGATTTTGGGAATTTCTGGTTCAAAGGTCAGTCAATCAAGACCGGTCAGTGTAATGTCAAAGCGTACAACCGCCAGCTCGCAAGGCTTATCCATCAGGGCAGGGCCAATCCGGCGCAGATCATCTCCCATCGTCTCGCTCTGGCGGACGCTGCCGATGGCTATAAGCATTTTGATGATCGTGATAATGGCTGGACAAAAGTCATTCTGAAACCCTGAAAGGTAACTCAGAAAAGCTAAGACGCATTCAGGCGGTGGGAAGAGGGAGAACGAAAACTGCCTGTTTGTGGCTGGCTATATCTGGCATGACCACATTAATGACATATCAGCGTAAATCCGGCAGAAATTTGCCCACTGCTTATCCAGTTTGATGCATATGCGCAGCATCTCTTTCGCAAGGCACGAAGCCGCACAGTGATTACCTGCCGCAACAAAGATAACAAGCTTCGAGGCATTTCTGGTCGTCGTCTGACATCATTCCTCCTCAGCTAAAGTTATTTATCAGGCATGAAAGAGATAACGGATTATTCAACTTTGTAATAACTAATTTTTTAATTATCATTTTTCATGATTTGCTAATACCCGCGATGAGCGAGAAGAGGACACAACATCAATGTCATAATCGAGAAAGGGAGCCAAACGCCTGGTATTATAGCCATATGAATATTCATGACGGAGAAAAGGCTAATGAAAATTACACTTAAAAAAGAAAATGGAACATCCGAAACACAGGATGTTGCATCTTTGATTATCACATTAAGTAATGGTGAAACCGTTGAAATTAGTGACGAAAGCCAGCAGCGCCCGTCGCATCTTTCGGAAGGAATTACGGTGTGGGGAGGAAGCATGCCGAAAGAAGGCGCCTCCATTGATGACCTCAGGGCTTCAACGCGATCATTAGGTATTTATCCCCTGGCCGCTAATTTGATTCACCTTTTCCCACTCAGTAATTAGCCGCTAAATACAGCACTATGTGGGTTTCGTCTGGGGGCATTTGAGTCGGATAATCGTAAACATCGGCTTTTGCCATAGAACGAATTGACGAACAGACCGATGTCCGCTTTGCGCGAAAAGCGGACATCATCCGTTTGATTTGCAAGCAATTCGGGAAACAGGTTGTTTGCGTATAGATGACTTTGCCGGCGATCTCTTTTAGCCGGGCTTGCAGTCTGTGGTTAGTTGAACACACCGTTAATCACGGCGGTCACAACTGCTGTGCTCAACGCAATAAGCACTAAATCATCTCCAACCGCGCGCCACTCGTAGCCGGGGTAATGAGGCAGCGCATTTATCATGGATGCTGGCAAATTTTTCTTAGCAATACCCGGTGGCAATGCTTTCCCACGCGCCACTTTCTTAGCGATTCCCGGCGGCAGAGATTGATAGCCTACCAAACCATAGTTGACGGCGAGCGCTCGTGCCTGAGAGAAGCTGATATCAGATTGAACATGATCGGGGTGTCGGGCGTTCTTGCGATGTCCATGTTCGTTTTTCGACGATGCGTAACCCTGCTCTTTATTTCCGTGCGCGCCATTATTACCGTGATTGCCATTGCCATTGCCATTGCCATTGCCATTGCCATTGCCATTGCCATTGCCAGGGTTTGCATAAGCCGGTGCAACAAAAACGGCGAAACCAATCATCAGAGCAAAGGTTGTTTTGAGCGTGCGTTGCATGAGCATGACAGATGTCCTTAGTAGTATGTATTGCCTAATTGAAATATAGAACGAGGCGGCAATCTTAACCATCAACTCATTTCTGAAATATCAGTAATGTAATAAGCCGGACATGTCTGGGACTCACTCTGAACGCGGGCATTCCACTGCTCAGCCTCTGAACCCAGGGGTGCGCCTGCCGGCTCGTGACTAATGAAAGAAATGTCCGCTCGTCGCGCAAAGCGGACATTGACGCCTGGTATTAATTTAGAAACGCATCAGGATCACCGCTAAGTCGCCCTGAAAGGGGGTTAAAGCGGTAAAACGGTTTCCACGGTGTGCTGAAAAACGTACGGATCGGAAAGTAACTCAAATTGTTCGTCATCCGGATACGTCACTGCCACGTGATAGTTTTCTCCCGCGAAGGTCTTTACTGACTGCAGATCCTTCCAGTAAGTTGCCAGAAAGAAATGCTCCCAGTCACCCTGTGTTTCTCTGCGCACATAAGCGCCTATATTCCCGGCAATGCTTCGTGAATGTTCTACACCTGTCTTCTCAAGGTGTTTAGCAAAATCTTCAGCGTGTTTGAGCGGAACACAACCGTGCCAGGTTCTTACAATCATTCGTTTTTCCTCTTAATGTGGCAAGGATGTCACCCTATCATCGCAAGCCACTTAACGGTGTAATTTCTGAAGGCCGTGTTCGTTAATGCAAAATAAATTTATGACGACAAAAGCCTATTCACTCTTACCTGTAGGTCCGTTTTTCGCTCATCGAGGCATTCGTCGGTGGGAAAGTCCGCTCTGTGCCGGCCCGTTATTTCTGCAGTCTGGCAGCGGCTTTCAACGTTGCCTGTCGCCGCTTTTCAATAAATGGCGCAACCTGTTGCTGAGCTTTTTTCAGCTGTTCTTCAGATGCGGAGCGGGGTGAGCCACAGTCAAAGGGCGGGGCAGGGTCATATTCCATATGCAGCTGAATGTTTTGCGCGATATCCGATCCGAACATCTCTGATACGACGCTGAGGGCAAAATCGATACCTGAAGTCACACCGGCGCCCGTTATACGGTTGCGGTCGCGTACAACGCGCTCATTTACCGGCTCTGCGCCCAATAGCGCCAGCTGATCCAGCGAAGCCCAGTGCGTCGTCGCTTTATATCCCTCCAGAAGCCCGGCCGCGCCCAGCACGAGCGATCCGGTGCATACCGACGTTACCAGCTTCGCCTGTTTGCTTTGAGCCCGGATAAACGACAGGACTTCTTCATCCTCCATCAGGTTTATCTGCCCAGGTCCGCCGGGAACACAGATAATATCCAGCGCAGGACACGTGTCAAACGTGGTGGTTGGCTGAATCGCCATCCCCCGGTCTGACACCACAAGCTCCAGATTTTTCCAGATGAGATGCACCTTCGTGTCTGGTGCCCGCGCAAAGACTTCAAACGGACCGGTCAGGTCAAGCTGCGTAAGCGCAGGGAACAGCAGCAGACCGATGGATGTAGATGCAGAATCATTCATAAATAATGCCTTCATTGTGTGCCAGCAGCCGACATCGCTGCGGTAAGTTATGAATCACTGCAACAGACGATGCAGAGAAACCGCCATCAGCAATAGTGGCATATTTCCCCAGCATCAATGAGTTTGTTTTATTCGCGAAAAATACTCGTGTTTGGATGACGGCGACAAGCCAAATGTCCATAAGCCTGAATGGCCGCGCTGGCATCGTCGCCATCCAGTGAAAGCATAATCACCCGATCGGAATCTCATCTATGTCAGTATAAATTTTTGACCCGCGTTCTCTGCCAATCCGTATATCGTTATCGGCGCCGTGCGACGCGCCCGGCATACGTAAGATCGCGTCGCAATGTTGAATAAGCCGATGTGCAACCGGATAAAGATAAGCCTCACGGATTTCATCACCGATTGCCTTTGAACCTGCGGCGGCGGCAAGAGGTAATGCCAGCCATTCTCCAATCACCGGCGTATGCCCTCTGTGATAAACCTGCAGAGCGGCTTCATCTAATTTTTGTATATTGGCGTGAATTAAGACCGGGTCTCCTTCGGTGCCGCTGCGCACAGGGCCGGCAATCAGGATCAGCATGGTATTGGCTCCTCAAAATGGACATTCATGGCAACGTATTGCAGTAACATGATGGTTTTCGCATCCATAATCTCCCCGCTGCGAATTGCGCTCAGCGCCTGAGTCAAAGGCCATTCCAGTACTTCAATATCCTCGCCCTCGTCGGCAAGGCCACCGCCTTTGCTCTGGCGATCGTCATCAGCATATTCGGCGATAAAGAAATAGAGTTTCTCGGTAACCGAACCCGGACTCATAAAGGCTTCCATGACTTTTTCAATATGCTGCACCCGGTAACCGGTTTCTTCTTCTGCCTCCGCGACAATGCGAGTTTCCGGCGAAGCGTTATCGAGCAGCCCGGCAGCCGCTTCAATCAAAAAACCGTGGTGACCATTAATGAAAACCGGCAAGCGAAACTGGCGGGTCAGCACCACGCTGCGCTTTTGGCGGTTATAGAGAAGCACGACGGCACCATTACCGCGGTCATACGCTTCACGCTGCTGCTCCTGCCATGAGCCGTCACGGCGCTGTAATTCGAAGGTGTATTTTTTCAGGGTGTACCAGTTGTCGGACAACAGCTGCTCACGGATATTGCGTATTTTCTGCTGCATAGCTTGCCTCCTGAAGATGACAAAACAGACGCTATCATGCATAATCGTGCAAATTCAAGAAAAAAACGTGAGTGGTAATTATGCTATCGAGCCAGCGTAAACAACAGATTCTGAAGATTCTGGCGGCTGAAAATCAGGTGATGTCAGGTGAGCTCAGTCAGCGTTTCGGCATATCCGAGGACTCAATACGCCGCGATTTGCGGGAACTGGCCGCTGAAGGATTGTTACAGCGCGTGCACGGCGGCGCGCTGCCGGTTTCAGCCGCGCTGGCATCCTTCGAAAAACGCAAAAACGTGCAAATGAGTTCCAAACAGTGTGTGGCACAAAAGGCGGTGAAGCTGATTCAGCCCGGTCAGGTGGTGATTATTGATGGCGGCACTACCACAGCAGAACTGGTGCAGTTGCTGCCAGCAGACCTGGCTTTCACGGCGATCACCCACAGCCCCGATATTGCGGTTGCGCTGGTGGATTTTCCACGGGTAGAAGTGATAACGCTGGGCGGGCTGCTCTATCGCCACTCGGTGGTCGCGGTGGGATCGGCTGTCCATGAGGCGGCTGCGCGTATTAATGCTGATCTGTTTTTCATGGGCGTTACCGGCGTGCATAAAACCGCCGGCCTCACGACCGGCAACTATGAAGAGGCTGGCATAAAGCGCGCGCTGGCGGGGAGAGCCGCCGAGACCGTTGTCATGGTGTCAAAAGAGAAACTTAATTCCGCCTCCGCCTTCGCGATTGGGGATCTGGAGCTGGCCAGTACGCTGATTGTTGATGGCGAACCTGATAAAGAGCTGCGCATGGTTTTAAAGCAGAAGCATGTCTCGCTGTTGTAGTGTTCTACGCTGCCTTTTTGACGCATCTGCGAAACAGATCGGTTCGTGATTGTGCATGACCTGCATGGCAAAGCTGTGAATGTCCGTGACCTGCCCCAAAAGATTGATACACCGCGTTGTCAGTAATATCCGCAGATCGCTCAAAGCTGAAACTCACCAGAGCCAACGCCGTTTTGGCTCTTGCCAGGCCCCCTGCCAAAGGTCAAAACGCTTGAGTTGTTCAAGTTTGTGTAGAACGACATCTTCACCTACGGATGAGAGAGTTCGCTCTGGAATTGAAATGCCGAAAAGGCCTTCAGCAATAGCGAATATTTCACAACCTGATGTCAGTGAGCCCAAAGATTTTTCTATCTTCTTAAGATCAGCTTTTACAATTAACTGAAGTCCCATCAGAATTTAAACTCCACAATTGCTACCTGCTCGAATGCTTCTTTAATCTGGGCCAGGACCAGGTCGGAGATCGATTGTCCTCTGATATCATAGACGACCCGACAAGTTTGAATGTGCGATGGAAGTTGCGATAGTCCATAGGATATTCTGGCAATATTATACGCAATACTGAGTTTTATTGATTCCGGAGATGCCAGGCTGTGGCTGGCTACAAGTATAAACTCTCCATGAACTTCATTAATAAAATCCGGGACGAACATTACACCTCCCTTTTATTACCTTCACCGATTTCTATCAATTGAATGTCTTTACGTCAGAATTTATCATAACAGTTATCCTTCTCAAAAATCGATGTGCGTTCTTAGCTCATAGTGGACTTAACATTATGTAGTCAAAAGATGTAACCATGCATCAAGGCTGTCGTTTTAACCTTTTCCATTGCTCGAGAGTCAGAGTGAACATCAGGTTAGCCGGTGGGTCCTCAGGATTGTCTATCCTTTGGTTAAACAACAGACCTGCTTTTTCAAGAACGCGGCGAGAGGCGATATGATTTTCGCGTGTAACTCCGACAATTTCAGGAAGTTTTAGCTCGTCGAATGCATATATTAAAGCGCGACAGGCAAGCTCGGTTGCATAACCTTTCCCCCATGATTCTGGTTCAAACCGGTAGCCCAAATTATTCGTTTGTCGGCCATTGAACTGACTGACAAATACACCTCCAAAGCCAATGATCCTTTCTGGATCCGCCTTTTCAGAAACAGCCCAGTCGTCAAACCCATAACGCTCACGATCTGCGGTTCGCTGCAGGATAACATTACGACTATGCTCAATGTCCCGATGTGGACCCCTCGGGTTAAACGCTTGAGTTCTGATGTCACCGTAAATGCCAAACAGCGCATCCAGATCGGACATTACTACTGGTCTGTAAAGCAGCCTTTCTGACTCCCAGTACATTACTCTCTTCATTCCATGTAAGTGATTTGTTTAAACACATTAATATGTGAGACATAGGCTGAGAAGCATTTCTTTGAAACCTTTCAGCCCTGATATCAAAAGCTGTCTACCCGGTTTCTCTGTAGGGACCGTATGATGCGGTTGCTGACGTCCGCTTTGTGCCAGAAGCGGACGTTTTCAGCCAGTCCTGCCAGCTATCTTGTGCTCATAGCAAGTTTAGCCGCAAAGCATAAAAATAAGCCCCCTGTTGCTCTGTCCATCATCTGGACAACGCGATTTTTCTTCAAAATAGCTGACGCAAAATGCGTGCTTAAAATGAGTGTGACTGACCATATAGTCCCAATCGCCACGTGGATGCTGACCAGGATAAAAGTCCATATCAAAGGAGAGTGACCGGCAGGTATGAACTGCGGCAAAAAGGAGACATAGAAAATGCCCATTTTAGGGTTTAGCACATTTCCCAACATTCCTCTGATAAACCAGTTCCCCTGAAAACCATTGTCATCATCGCCATCACTGAAAGATGATCGGGGACGTATCAGCAGTTGTAAACCCAGCCAGCTCAGGTAGACCGCGCCACAAACTTTAAGCACCGTATAAGCCATTTCTGAAACCACCAGAAGTGCACCAAGGCCTAATGCGACCAGCGCCCCCCATAAAAAACAGCCAGCATCAATGCCAAGCGCAGCGTGAAAAGCCTTTTTGCCGCCCTCTGCACAAGCAGTGCGCAGAATAAGTGCCGTATCAAGGCCGGGGGTCAGGGTAAGTAACAATGCTGCGAGAGAGAATGCGAAGAGAGAATCGTTAACAGTCATTTTCTTTGTCCGAAAGAGCAGATGTTAATCATTTAGTTCCCTGTAATCAATCTAACAAATATCAGTTTTAAGTGTCCGCTTTTCGCTCATAGCGGACCATGCTCCGCGTCTGTCCGCTTTGTGCCAGAAGCGGACTTTGCAAACATCACTGTTTCAATAAGCAGATAACGGGCTATGCCATGTGGACTTCATTGACTGTGCTCCATCAACTCTAGCGTCTGACCATCAGGGCTTTGTAAATATATTACTCTGGTTCCCTTCATCGGTCCTGACAACACTGTCTGAGGTTTACCCGGCGTCTTCCAGCCATAGTCTGATACTTTGCTCAACAGTGTATCAAGATCTTCAACTGTAAAAGCAAGGTGAGCGTAGCCTGGGATATAAGGTGCTGAAGGTTCTGCTGGCTGCTCAATATTATTATATTGTAGTAATTCAATTTTGATACCAGCCAGTTCAAGCAAAGCCATCCGTACATCAGCTCCCCTTGCACCTGTGACTTCATCGATTATGGGTCCAGACATTTTTCCTTCGCGTAATAATTCACCTCCAAGGATATGAGTCCAGAAGAATACGGAGTCTTCAATGTTTTTAACTGAAAAACCAACGTGATTAACACTTAAGATCATTCGATTACCTGCTGAGTTTCGAAAGTTTACCATCCAACTATATGATAAGCCTGCTTTATTGCTACACACTAAATGCGATGGGATTTTTTCCAGGAAAAAGCATTACTGAAATCGGTTTAACTATGCATTTATGATGGATACACAGCATCAGATGGATAGAAACCAGCTCCCGTTGATAAATAAGCAACCATGCTATAAGCCTTAATGCCGTTCAGTTAAGTCCCAAATTCACTTACCGCACATTTCGTAGCGGCGCGATTAATCGCGCCTACTAATAGCAGCACCGTGCCCATCAATGCTTCGCGCAATAAATTGCGCCGCTACAAAAATGTGCCTGCTGTTTACTCTCAATTGATAAGCATTATGCTATAAGCCTGCATTTTTTGTCTATAAATAGCTGATGACCGCTTCGCGCTCATAGCAGAAATGGACTTGTGCTAAGTCCTCTGTAAGCTAAAAGCGGACATTATTATTGATGGCCGCCGATAAAATGCTGACCTTTTGCCTGATCTTACAGCACTTCTACCACTTCAAATTCTTCAGCAATCAACTCCATATCTTCTGAAAAATGACCTTCACGGCTAAAAAAGCGCTGGTGTTCTTTCTGCCAGAATTCAAGACTTAAATCGCCTTCACCTTCTTTGCGGACAAACGCTTCTGTAACATCACAAAAACGCACCAGCCGCAGTGAAATCAATCTGATCACACAGACCGGGGTATTCTGACCATCAAGAATAATGTTATAGCTCCCAATCTTCGGAGCAGACTCCTCCTGCTGGTAAGCGGTAAACGATCCGCAGGAAGCTGTTTTGATGCCTTTTTTTACCAGTTCTGCCAGCTTGCTGGCCAGTTCCGCGCTGTCACCCATTTGCCAGGCATCTGCGCCAGGATACTTCACTTTTATTTCCTCAACCGCAAACATGAAAATTCCCTCAATCGTCGGTGAATGAAAAGTTAAATCGTTTATAGCATGAACTGTTCCGGTATTGAGAATCAGGCTGATCGTCGCATATCGTGGTCCACTTTTTGCTCAACGCGGACACTTACGTAAATCCAGACGACAGGAGGCTAAGACCTAAAGTGCAAACCTGCGCGAGCCAACGACACACAGGATCACGCCGAGCGTTATGAGAATCATCATCGGACTTACCGTTTCAGACAGTAACGTTGCTGAAAGTCCGAGACCAAAGAATGGCTGCAGCAACTGTAATTGTCCCACAGCGGCGATGCCGCCTGCAGCCAGTCCCCTGTACCAGAAAATGAAACCAATCAGCATACTGAACAGCGATACATATCCCAGTGAAAGCCACGCCTGAAGGCTTATTTCGCCTATGTTCTCAGGCAAGGTCTCCAGGGTGGCAACAAGCATCAGCGGCAGGGAAATAATCAGTGCCCAGCAGATAACCTGCCATTCACCCAATTCACGCGAAAGCTTTGCACCTTCGGCATAGCCGAGGCCACACACAACCACGGAAGCCAGCATCAGAAGATCGCCGGTTACTGATACAGAACTCTTCTGGAGTAGGGCAAATCCCATCACCAGCAGACTGCCGGCAACAGAAAAAATCCAGAAAGCCAGCCTGGGCCTGTCGCCTCCCCGGATAACGCCGAAAATAGCCGTCGCCATGGGCAGCAGACCGAGGAAGACAATAGAGTGAGCCGAGGTAACGTGCTGCAGCGCCATGGCTGTCAGAAGAGGAAAACCAACCACTACACCTGCAGCAACGACAACCAGAGAAATCAGCTGATGTCGCTGAGGACGAGCCTGACTTAAAAAGAGAATCACCATAATGGCCAGCACACCGGCAATTGCAGCGCGTGAAAAAGTCAGAAAAAAGGGATCCATTTCCCGCACTGCTATGCGTGTTGCGGGCAAAGAGCCACTGAAGATGATCACGCCTGCCAGCCCATTCAGCCAACCTGACTTCAGGCCAGTATGTGTATTTATTACCCTGGTAGCTGTCACAAATGACCTCATTAAGTTCGATAAATGATTTAACAGATAACGTTGACAGCGCCCATGCTAAGTAACAGCATCTATGACAATCAAATAATTGTCATAGATACAATCCATGAAAGCTCGATACAAAGTCATCGTGGATGAATTCGCTTCCGCGATACGAACAGGCGCGCTCCTGCCGGGCGCCCGCCTGCCTACCCACAGAGCGCTGTCGGCTGAAAAGCACGTGTCACTGGCAACGGCTACCCGCGTTTACGCTGAGCTGGAAGCCATGGGGCTGGTGAGCGGAGAAACCGGAAGAGGAACATTTGTCAGGGAAATTTCGCTGCCCGCCGGGCTGGGTTTGGATCAGTACGCAGTGGCGTCTGACGTGCTCGATCTGAACTTCAACTATCCTACGCTACCGGACCAGGCGGAACGGTTACGCCAGGCAATGCGACAGCTGGCCACATCTGGCGATCTGGCTTCACTGTTGCGTTACCAGCCGCACGCTGGCAGGCAAAGCGACAGGGAGACAATCGCGTTATGGCTCAATGCCTCCGGCATGACCGCGTCTGCTGATGAGGTTTTGATTGTAAATGGCGCGCAGCACGGTCTTAGCGTTGCTGTTATGGGGCTGCTGAAACCCGGGGATGTGGTGGCTGTAGATGCTCTGACCTATCCTGGCTTCAAAGCCCTGGCCAGCCTCTATCATCTGGAGCTGGTGGCGATACCCGCTGATGCCAGTGGACCGGACCTGACGGCATTCAGGCAAATCTGCCAACGCCGGCGCCTGCGCGCGGTGTATACCATGCCAACACTGCATAACCCGCTTGGCTGGGTTATGAATGATGCCCAGCGCAGGGAGCTGGCCCGGATTGCCAGAACGTTCGATCTTCTTATCATCGAAGACGCGGCCTATGCATTTCTTGTCCGTCGTCCACCGCCGCCGCTTGCCACTTATGCGCCCGAAAGAACCGTTTATGTTACCGGTTTTGCTAAAAGTGTCGCCACTGGCCTGCGCGTCGGTGCCGTGGTGTGTCCCGCTGAAATGCGAATTGCCCTGGAGCGAGCCATCAGGGCAACGACCTGGAATACTCCCTCCCTCATGGTTTCGATTGTCTGCGACTGGATTAAAGATGGCACACTTAAACGCTTTGAGGCGCTGAAAAGACGGGACGCGCGTCACCGGCAGGCGCTGGCGCGCAAAATACTTGTGAACTGTGAATGGGTAAGCCATGACGACTCTTACTTTATCTGGCTATCACTTCCTCAGGAAGTGAGGGCTGACAGGCTTGTTTACCGATTGATGCAGCAACATATCTCTGTTTCCACAGCAGAACCCTTTAGCACCTCAAACTGTGTGCCGCATGCTATTCGTCTTGCTCTTGGCTCAGTCACGATGAATCAGCTGAGCGAGGCCCTGGCGAAAATTAAAGAGGCTATTGAGTATGAGATTGATCTTTGAGCGCTGTCCGCTCCTCGCTCATAAGGAACCATAGCTGCGTGCATGCCCGACCTGCCTCTGGTGTGGATGTGGCTTACATCATGCCCGGGCATCTGCACAGGCAGTGCAAAACCTCTTCGCCTGCTCCCGTGACGCTGTTCACAATCCGTGCAATTTAAAAGACATCGCGGTGACTTTGCAGTCATAAAACCCGTTGCGGAGTGTTTTAAATGTAACATTATTGTTAATTAATAGATCTTTTAATGTTGTAAAATGGCAGCAAAAGCCATCATAAAGCTCAGAATCGTGCCACAACTTTCTCTAAATTAACTATTATTTAACATATTTAATCATTAATATTAACATTTATGGGCTTTGCTCACATTTCCATCACATCTGCGCGAAAACCTATGTACGGGTAAGTTAATCTCTGAGCGTGAATTAAATAGCAACCGCCTGTTCCCTATATCAGAACCTCATCAGAAAGGTACCAAAATGAAATTTAACCTCGCATTAGTCAGTGCATGTGTGGTTTCAGCGTGCATGTTATTCACAACACCCTCATTCGCTGCCAAACCTTACGATATCGCCGTGGTGGCCAAAGTTACCGGTATTCCGTGGTTCACCCGCATGGAAGTCGGCGTAAAAGAAGCCGCGCAGAAACTGGATGTTAACGCCTATCAGGTTGGCGCCTCGACGCCCGATCCGGCGCAGCAGGTCAAGGTGATTGAAGATCTGATTGCCAAAAAAGTTGACGCCATCATTGTGGTGCCAAACGATGCCAAAGTACTGGAGCCGGTACTGAAAAAAGCGCGCGACCAGGGCATCGTTGTATTAACCCATGAATCGCCGGACCAGCAAATTGGTCAGTGGGATGTTGAAACCATCGACAGCCAGAAATATGCGGAAGCCAATATGGACGAGCTGGCAAAAGATATGGGTGGCAAAGGCGGTTATGCCATTTATGTCGGCTCTTTGACCGTGCCATTACATAATGCGTGGGCCAATGCGGCGATCAAATATCAGAAAGAAAAATACCCGGAGATGCATGAAGTCACGTCACGCCTGCCGGTGGCAGAAAATATTGATAAGTCATATTCCACCACGCTGGATTTAATGAAAACCTATCCTGATCTCAAAGGGATTATCGGTTTTGGCTCGCTCGGTCCGATCGGTGCCGGTCAGGCGGTTCAGCAGAAGCGGGCGAAAAATAAAATCGCGGTTGTCGGTATCGCTATGCCGGCTCAGGCTGCGCCATATCTGATGCGCGGTGACATCAAAAAAGTCCTGCTGTGGGATCCAAAAGATGCCGGTTACGCCCTGGTTTCGGTTGCCGATCAGCTGCTGCAGGGTAAAGAAGTCACTAAAGACCTGAGCATTGAAGGTCTGGGCAAAGCCGACGTCGATATGGATAAGAAAGTGATTCGCTTTAATAAAATTCTCGAAGTAACGCCAGAGAATGCGAAATCACTTGGCTTCTGATCAGAATGTTTAACACCTTAATTTAACGGAGATAGATTATCTCCAGCGCCACACCAGGCAAATAGAAACAGATACGGCGTTGTATGTTGTGCTGTATCTGAACTTCTACTCAGAGATTGAAAACATATACCCTGAATAATTCGCGTCAGGCGCGGCGAAAGTCAGTGACATTCGATGAGATTTAAATAAATGATTCGGATAAGCGAACATCGCCAACACCCGGCTGGAAATAGGATGGTCAGGCTTAAGGATCTATGATGAATACGCTCAGCACGTCCCCCGCTAATGCTGAGGCCTTTATCAGCCTCGAAAAAATCAGTAAAAAGTTCCCCGGCGTATTAGCACTGGATAATGTCAGCCTGACGCTGAATAAAGGTGAAGTGCATTGTCTGGCCGGGCAGAATGGCTGCGGCAAAAGCACTATAATTAAAGTCATTTCCGGGGTTTATCAACCGGAAAAAGGCGCGGCCATCACGCTGGACGGAAAACTCTTTCATACCCTGACGCCACAGCTGTCTTCTTATTACGGCATTCAGGTTATTTATCAGGATTTGTCGTTATTTCCCAATCTGTCAGTCGCCGAAAATATCGTTATTCACCGCTATTTACCGGGCGGTGATTTCTGGGTACATCGCGAGTCAATGCGCAAAAAAGCGCTGGCGGCGATGCAACGGGTCGGCGTTGCTCTGGATCCGGATCGTAAAGTTGAAAAGCTGTCGATCGCTGACCGCCAGTTAGTGGCAATATGCCGTGCCATCGCTGCTGACGCCAGTCTGGTGATTATGGATGAACCGACGGCGTCACTGACCCGCAGCGAGGTGAATGGTCTGCTGCGGGTGGTGAATGAACTCAAAGCCGCCGGTATCTGCGTGGTGTTCGTTAGTCACCGTCTCGATGAAGTGATGGAAGTCGCCGATCGTATCAGCGTGATGCGCGACGGCAAACTGGTCGGCACCTATCCGGCCAGTGAACTCGACAGCCATGAACTGGCGTTCCTGATGACCGGGCAGCGCTTCACCTATAGCCATCTGCCGCACCGGGCGCCCGCCGATGTGACGCCACTGCTGGAAATCAGCCAGTTGAGTCGCAAAGGTCAGTATCACAATATTTCGCTGTCGCTGCGCCAGGGAGAAATCACGTCGATTATCGGCCTGCTCGGTTCGGGCCGCACGGAACTCTGTCTGAGCCTGTTTGGCATGAGCCAGCCGGACAGCGGAGAGATCCGCATTAACGGCAAGGTGGTGAAATTCCACTCTAACCGCGACGCCATTCGTCACGGCATCGCCTATGTGTCGGAAGACCGGCTGACGCAGGGGCTCATCATGGATCAATCCATTTATGACAACACGCTGGTATCGATTTTCGACCAGCTGCATACCGGCGTCGGATTGATGGATCACCGCAAAGCCGCTGCGGTGGTTAAGGATCTGATCCGAGACCTGAACATTAAAGTTCCGGACAGCAGTTTACCGGTTAAAACGCTCTCCGGCGGTAATGCCCAACGTATCGCCATCGCCAAATGGGTGGCGACGCGGCCCCATATCCTGATCCTCGATTCACCAACGGTAGGGGTGGATATTGCCAATAAAGAAGGCATTTACCGCATTGCCCGCGATCTGGCGGAATCCGGCATGGCGGTGCTGATGATTTGCGATGAAATCCCGGAAGCGTATTACAACAGCCATCGCGTGCTGGTGATGCGCAAAGGCGAACTGGTAGCGGAGTTCGCGCCGCACCAGAGCAGCGAGGCGCAGATTGCGGAGGTGATTAATGGGTAACAAATCGCTATCGAAACTGTTTACCCAGCACGAATTCTGGCTGGGATTACTGGTGCTGCTGCTGGTGGTGGGTCTGAGCGCCAGCAGCAGTGAATTTATGACGCTGGGTAACCTGACTGACGTCGCCACCAGCTATGCCATTCTGGGCATTCTGGCCTGTGGTCTGTTTGTGGTGCTGATTGCCGGCGGCATCGACATCTCCTTTCCCGCCGTCACCTCCATCGGTCAGTACGTGATGGCGAGCTACATCATTCATCACGGCGGCAGCTTTCCGCTGGCGTTTGCCATGTCGATGGGAATCGGGTTGCTGCTCGGCCTGGTCAACGGTTTTCTGGTGTACTGGCTGCGCGTGCCGGCCATCATTATCACCATCGCGACGCTCAACCTGTTTTACGGTTTGCTGGTGTATCTGACTAACGGTACCTGGTTGTACGGTTTCCCCGACTGGTTTATGAACGGGATCAGCTGGTTCTCCTTCACCGCCGCCGACGGTTACGACTATGGGCTGACACTGCCGCTGCTTTGCCTGCTGGGGGTGATCATCGTTACCGGCGTCCTGATGAATCGCACCCGCGTGGGCCGCCAGATTTACGCCATGGGCAGCAACCGTGACGCCGCATCGCGTCTCGGTCTGAACATCCTGCGACTGCATTTTTACGTTTACGGTTTTATGGGATTGCTGGCGGGTATTGCTGCCGTGGTACAGGCGCAAATTACCCAGTCGGTGGCACCTAATTCCCTGCTCGGTTATGAACTGACGGTGCTGGCGGCGGTGGTATTAGGCGGCACCAGCATGACCGGCGGGCGCGGCTCGCTAACCGGCACCATTCTGGGCGTGATGCTGCTGGCCTTCCTGCAAAATGGCATGACCCTGCTTAGCATTTCATCTTACTGGCATCAGGTGTTCAGCGGCGCGATCATTCTGGTCAGCATTAGCAGCACCGCGTGGAACGAAAAACGCAAACTGGCGAAGGGGATGTGACATGACAACGTTAAACCGATTCTTCCCCGGCGACCGCATCATCCGTTTGCAGTTGCTGATCATCGTGGCCGTTGCCGTGCTGTTCTCCTTTACGCTGGGTGGCAGCTTTTACAGCGTCGGCAATTTCCAGTCGATCTCCTCGCAGTTACCGATTCTGGGCATGCTGGCGCTGGGGATGGGCATTACCATGCTGACCGGCGGGATCAACCTTTCGATCATTGCCGGTGCCAACGCGTGTTCGCTGGTGATGGCGGCGATTCTGGTGGCGCATCCGAACCAGCCGGAATATGTCGCGCTGGCGCTGCTTGCGGGTCTGGGTGTGGCGCTGGTGATTGGGGTGCTCAATGGCGCGCTGATTGCCTTTATCGGGGTTTCACCAATTCTGGCGACGCTCGGCACCATGACGCTGATCGCCGGGCTGAATATTCTGCTGACCAACGGCGCGGTCATTTCCGGCTTCCCGCCGGTAATTCAGTACCTCAGCAACGGCAGCCTGCTGGGTATCCCGGTCGCCCTGGTGTTATTCCTGCTGGTGGCGCTGCTGCTGTGGGTGTTTCTGGAACACACTACGCTCGGCCGCAGCTTGTATCTGATGGGGTCCAGCGAGCAGGCGACGCGGTTCAGTGGGGTCAACACGCATAAAGTCACCATCGCAGTGTATGTGCTTTCTGCTCTGCTGGGGTGGGGCGCGGCACTGCTGATGATGTCCAAATTTAACTCGGCACAGGCTGGCTACGGCGACTCCTATTTGCTGGTGACCATTCTGGCCTCGGTGCTTGGCGGCATTAACCCTGACGGCGGTTTTGGCCGGGTGATTGGGCTGGTGCTGGCGCTCATCGTGCTGCAAATGCTGGAAAGCGGCCTGAACCTGATGGGCGTCAGTAGTTACCTGACCATGGCGCTGTGGGGTTGTGTCCTGATCCTGTTTATCGCTCTGCAAAACAGAAAATCATAAGCGAAAGCTTTTCAAGAAAGGAAAGAACATGGCGAGTTATTTTATTGGCGTCGACGTAGGAACCGGCAGCGCCCGCGCGGGCGTCTTCGACATGACTGGCCGTATGCTGGGCCAGGCCAGCCGGGAGATCACGCTCTACCGCCCGAAAGCTGATTTTGTTGAGCAATCCTCTGATGAGATCTGGCAGTCCGTGTGTAACGCGATTAAAGACGTGGTCAGTCAGGCGGATATCAACCCGATTCAGGTGAAAGGCATCGGTTTTGACGCCACCTGTTCGCTGGTGGTGCTGGATAAAGAAGGCAAACCGCTGACCGTCAGCCCGACCGGGCGCAGCGAGCAGAACATTATTGTCTGGATGGATCACCGCGCTATCACGCAGGCAGAACGCATCAATGCCACCGGCCATCGCGTGCTGGAGTTTGTCGGCGGGATTATCTCGCCGGAAATGCAGACCCCCAAACTGCTGTGGCTGAAACAGCACATGCCGACCACCTGGAGCAACGTCGGACATCTGTTCGACCTGCCGGATTTTCTCACCTGGCGCGCCACCCAGGATACTACGCGATCGCTGTGCTCAACCGTCTGCAAATGGACCTATATCGGCCATGAAGACCGCTGGGATCCGAGCTATTTCCGCCAGATTGGCCTGGAGGATTTACTGGAAAACAACGCGGCAAAGATCGGCAGCGAAGTGAAAACCATGGGTGAGCCGCTGGGGCATGGCCTGACGCAGCGCGCTGCCGCAGAGATGGGGTTAATGGCGGGCACGGCGGTCAGCGTTTCGATTATTGATGCGCACGCCGGCAGCCTCGGTATTCTCGGTGCCAGCGGCGCATCTGGCGAATCAGCGGATTTTGACAACCGCATTGCGCTGATTGGCGGCACGTCCACGGCCCATATGGCGATGTCGCGCAGCGCGCGCTATATCGGCGGCATCTGGGGGCCGTACTATTCGGCGATTTTGCCGGATTACTGGCTGAACGAAGGCGGGCAATCTACCACCGGCGCGCTGATTGACCATGTGATTCAGTCGCATCCGTGTTATCAGGATCTGCTTAAGCAGGGTAAAGACAGCGGCAAAACCATCTATGAGGTACTCAACGGCATTCTGCGCAAGATGGCGGGTGAACCCGAGAATATTGCCTTCCTGACCAAAGACATTCATATGCTGCCGTATTTCCACGGCAACCGCTCACCGCGTGCCAATCCGACCCTGACCGGCACGCTGACTGGCCTGAAACTGTCACGCACACCGGAAGATATGGCGCTGCATTATCTCGCTACCATCCAGGCGCTGGCGCTTGGCACTCGCCACATTATTGAAACCATGAACCAGAGTGGTTACTGCATTGATACCATTATGGCCAGCGGGGGCGGCACCAAAAATCCCATCTTTGTACAGGAGCACTCCAACGCGACGGGCTGCGCGATGCTGTTGCCGGAAGAGAGTGAAGCCATGTTGCTCGGCAGCGCCATGATGAGCACTGTGGCGGCGGGCGCGTACGACTCTTTGCCCGAAGCGATGGCCGCCATGAGCCGCATCGGTAAGACCATCACGCCGCAGACCAACAAAATCAAAGAGTATTACGACCGTAAGTACCGCGTATTCCATGAGATGTACAACGACAGCATGAAATACCGGCAGCTGATGCAGGGAAAAACTGAATAAATGCGGAAGAAGCAGGGCTGTAATCACAGCCCTGTTACGGAAGCGGCGGTTGCGGTTATTTTTGTCCATCCGCCTGAAGCACTCTTTTCGCCACAATCCGCATTTCTACCAGGGCATTCTCCGGAATGAACTCTGACACGCCGATGGCAGACCATGCCGGGTAGGGGGCTTTGATATACGCATCTTTGACCTTAGAAAATACCCCGATGTGTTTTTTAAGATCGATATGAAAAGTGGTCATCTCCAGTATATGTTCATAGCCCAGTCCGGCAGCGTTTAAATACACACCCAGCTTATAAAACGCATCATGGAATTGTTCTTCAGGATGGGTACTTATCGGTTTGTCTTTCCGCGCTGCCGTCACACCGGAAAGATACAGGGTGCCATCGGCTTCGATAACGGGAGAGAAGTGCCAGTCATGGTAATAGTGCTGAAATTCTTCAGGAACGATCGATTTTTTCATGGTTTTTTCTCTGGTTGATGACCTGGGCAATGGCCGCCTGTTTAAAACCCTATGCCTGGCGAACTGCCCGATCGGGTACTCTTAACATAAAACGGCGCAGAAGATCCGCAGCAGGTCGGTGTCATCGCCTTTTTTATTTTTCCGCAGGTGATACCGCTGAGCGAAATCGGGTTATTGTCATCGCTCACCCTGCTTAACATCAGGCCGGACACAGTGTGGCAGACGGTGCCGGACGACTGAAGGAGACGACGATGCACCGGGTAGGTTTACTGATTTCCGATTATTTCCAGGTTCTGGGATTATCCACGCTGAGTATTTTTGAGTTTGCCAATCAGGTAAACGGCGAACCGTTTTACCACTGCACGGTTTATTCAGAGCGCGGTGGCACGGTGCAGTCCTCTTCCGGCTTCGGCGTGGACAGCCAGCCGATCCATGCAGAGATGGAAATGGATACCTGGCTGGTCGCAGGCGTAATGACGCCGCTGGAGCTGCCGGCCACAGCGGGCATCGTTGATTTTCTGCAGGTGCACGCACCCCGGGCCCGACGGGTGGCCGGGATCTGTACCGGCGCATTCGTGCTGGGGCAGGCCGGTCTGTTATCGGAGCGCCGTGCCACTACGCACTGGGTACATGCCCAGAGTCTGCAACTGCTGCACCCGACGACGCGGATAGAAGAAGACCGCATCTTTATAATTGACGATCACATCTGGACCTCGGCGGGACTCACCGCCGGGCTGGATATGGCGCTGGGAATGGTGGAGAAAGATCTCGGTGCCGAAGTGGCGCGCAGCGTGGCGCACCTGCTGGTCATGCATCACCGCCGCTCCGGCGGACAGACGCAGCACTCTGAGATGCTGATGCTCTCTCCGCGCAGCGACCGGCTGCAGTCGGCGCTGGAATATGCGCGCAACAATCTCAGCAAAGCGCTGACCATCGAAGACCTTGCGGATGCGGTTCACCTCAGCGCGCGGCAGCTCAGCCGCCTGTTCCGTTCTGAGACGGGCAAGTCGCCAGCCAAAGCCATTGAGGGATTACGACTGGAAAACGCCCGCTTGCTGATCGAGCAGAGCAGGCTGCCGATGGAGGTGATAGCCCGTGAATCCGGCTTCCGCGATCGCCGCCATATGCGGGAAGTGTTCATTCGCGGTTACGGCATCCCGCCGCAGTCGCTGCGTACCGGTAAAGCCTGACGCGGGCTGTCCCGCCTGAACGCCTTCTGATCACGATGGCCGGAATCCCGGTCATCATGTTGTCCGAAATCACGACCTTTCTCGTCAGCCGCGCCGGTGCGCGACTGCGTACTATGAATTCACCAACCCGATAACTGACAAGGTGAATATCATGACGCAGCAGACACACACCAACCGCGGCACTGCCGTTGTCACCGGTGCCTCTACCGGTATGGGCGCACTGTACGCCGGCCGCCTGGCACGCATGGGCTATGACCTGATCATCGTGGCCCGCAATCACAACCGCCTGAACCAGCTGGCTGAACACATCACCACCGACAGCGGCCGCAGCGTGGAAGTCATCACCGCGGACCTGGCCGATGCCGCACAGCTGAACGCGCTGGAAGAGAAGCTGCGTCAGGACGCGAGCATTACGCTGCTGGTGAATAACGCCGGCATCGGCACCCATACCCCATTGCTGGACAGCGACGTGGCGCAGATGAACGCCATGATTAACCTCAACGTCATCGCGCTGACCCGCCTGACCTATGCGCTGGTGCCAGGCATGGTGGCGCGCGGACGCGGCGCCATCATCAACATCGCCTCTATTGTCAGCATTGCGCCTGAGCTGCTGAATGGTGTCTACGGCGGCAGCAAGGCTTACGTGCTGGCGTTCAGTCAGTCGCTGCACCATGAACTGGCCGGTAAGGGGATTCAGGTGCAGGCCGTACTGCCTGGCGCTACCGCGACGCCGTTCTGGGATAACGGCGGTCTGCCGGTTGACCAGCTTGACCCGAACATCGTCATGAGCGCGCAGGAGATGGTTGATGCGGCGCTCACCGGCTTCGCCCGCGGCGAGCTCGTTACCATTCCGTCCCTGCAGGACGAAGCGCTCTGGACCCGCTATGAGCAGGCGCGTCAGGCCATGATGCCGCACCTCGGCAGCGACGCGCCGGCTGAACGCTATCGGCCCGTCTCTGTGCACTGAACGCCCCCTTATTCAGAATCGCAATCCTAATAACTGTCCCATTAAGGAATCAGATCATGAAACTGACCGATAACACCATCTTCATCACGGGCGGCACTTCTGGCATCGGCCGCGCAATGGCAGAAAAATTTCATCAGCTGGGCAACCAGGTGATCATCTCCGGACGCCGCGAGGCGCTGCTGCAGGAAGTCACCGCCGCCAGTCCGGGCATGGACTATGTGGTGCTGGACGTCACGCGCGCCGACAGCATTCAGGCCGCCGCACAGAGCGTGCTGGAACGCTATCCGGCCCTGAACGTGGTCATCAATAATGCTGGCATCATGCCGTTTGATAATGCGGCGGGCGAACTGGATGACGCGCAGGCGGTGACGCTACTGAACACCAACATTCTGGGACCGGTGCGCGTCAGTGCGGCCTTTATCGAACACCTGAAGCAGCAGCCGGACGCGGTGCTGATTAACAACAGCTCGGTGCTGGCCTTCCTGCCGCTGGCGACCAACGCGCTTTACTCGGCCACCAAGGCCGCGATTCACTCCTATACCCTGTCGCAGCGCTTCCTGCTGCGTGATACCGGCGTGCAGGTCATTGAAATTTCACCGCCGTGGGTGGATACCGATCTGATTTACAAAAGCGGCGACCCGCGCGCCATGCCACTGGACGCCTTCATCAGCGAGACGTTTGAAAAGCTGGGTACCGACACCATCGAAGCGATTGTCGACCGCGTGCTGCCGGTGCGCGATAACCCGGGCGCGAACGAGCATACGCTGGTGAATCAGTTCAACCAGTCTGTAGCGGATAACCCGATTCCTGTTCAGTAAACATTTCAGGGGCAGCGCCCCTGAAGTTTATGCCGGAGAGAAATAATGAACGCTGTCATCACCTCTTCCCAGCGCCGCGCGCTGCGTGCGCTGAGCATTGCCTACTTCGTACAGGCTACCGGCGCGCTGTCTGTCGCTGGCAGTCTGCCGGCCATCTCTGCAGCCTGGCAGCTGACTGATGCGCAGAGCGCGCGCTTACTGAGTGTTTTCGGACTCACCTTCGCGCTGGCGGCTCCGCTGGTGCAGGTGCTGTTTGGTCACCTGCACCGTCGCCGGCTGGTGCTCACCGGCATTGCACTGTTTAGCCTGGGCGCCTTCGCGTTTGTGCTGTCGCCGGGCTACAACGCACTGCTCGCCTCACGCATCCTGATGGGGGCAGGCGCCGGGTTCATCGGTCCGGTGCTGGTTGCGCTGGGCTCCGAACTGGTCCATGAACAGCAGCGCGGCCGGGCCATCGGCATGGTACTGCTCGGAGTATCGATGGCAAGCCTTGCCGGTATTCCGCTCGCCGCCTGGGTAGCCAGCCTGTGGGGCGCGAAAGCCCTGTTTGTGCTGGTCGGATTGCTAAGTCTGCTGAGCGGGCTGAACATTTTGCTGACGGTGCCGGATGACAGTGCCGGGACGCGCATCCGCCTGCGTGAGATGGCCGGCGTGCTGGCCGATGGTAAATACCTGACGGCCTTCCTGGTGGTGTTTTTTATTACTTCCGGCGTTTACAGCTTTTACGCTTTTATCGCGCCGCTCATTCGCGACACCTACACTGGCGGCACGCATGCGGTCTCCGCAGCGCTGGCCGTGCTGGGCGTTGCCGGGGTGCTGGGCAATCTCTGGGTCACCCGCGCGGCGACACGCTTTACCGCTGAGAAGCTGCTGCTGAGCGGCATGACGTTGCTCATCGTCGATACGGCGCTTATCGCCGTGCTGCCGAAAGCGCTGGGCGTGCTGCTGGCGGCACTGGTGGTCTGGGCGTTTGCCACCGATCTGCTCTGGCCCAGCCAGCAGCGCCGGATCGTCGAGCTGGCATCAGTCCGCCATCGCGGCATTGCGCTGGCGCTGACCAGTGCCTTCATGTTTGGTGGTATCGGCTTTGGCTCTGCGGTCGCATCATGGATATATCCACTCGCCGGCTTTTACGGGCTGATCGGCATGTCGGTGGCCTTTATTCTGCTGGCGATGCTCAGTCTGCAGCTGTCAGAAAAGCGCAGGCAACCGGTAAACATCGCTGAGTGCGGTCAGCGTCAGGCCTGAATCGGTGGATGCCTCTAACCCGGTGCCGCGAAGCGAATGCTGGCCTGGCACGCTCTGCGCATTAAATACGTTACGCCAGCGGGGGAAGGGGACCGGCTGGCTGCGGACAGGCTTTTACAGAACGTCCGGTATGCGATCCCGGCAGGCCCATGACGATGATAACTCAGGGAAACAATCTCCCGTTGACACCTTAAAGTGCCCATTGTATAAAAGCCCGCTTCGTTAATGAGTTTCATTTGCATTAAAGCGGCGCGGGCTTCTCAAAAGATTATCAATGGGGATAGGGGTTAATGAAAAAGGTCATCTGCACGTTATGTTTGGTGTTTGCATCGGTTAGTTCTGCGCTGGCCACCACTTATCCTCTCACGATTGAAAACTGCGGCTATAAAGAGACCTTCACCAAACCGCCTGAGCGCGTGGTGGCGCTGGGGCAAAATACCGCAGAAATTTTGCTGCTGCTCGGCCTGCAGGATAAGGTCATCGCCAGCGCTTTCTGGCCAACCAAAGTGTTGCCACAGCTGGCTGCACAGAATGCAAAAATCAAAACGCTGACGGTTGAAATCCCCACCCTCGAATCCGTGCTGGCGCAAAATCCGGACTTCGTTCCAGCCCAGACGCCGCTGCTGCTGGGACCCGAGAGCAAGGTGGCAAAACGCGAAGATTTAATCACCCTTGGCGTGAACAGTTATGTGTCGCCTGGAATGTGCGCCACCAAAAAAGCCGCAGGGGATATGTATGGCAGTCGCCAGCAGCTGTAGGATATGACGTTCCTGTATCAGGAGATTCAGGACTTCGCCAAAATTTTCAACGTGGAAGATCGTGGCCAGGCGGTGATTGCCGATTTCAAAAAACGTGAAGCGGCACTGCGTCAGGAGTTTGGTAGCAGCAAGAAAGATCTCTCGTTTGTGTTCTGGTTCTCAAGCTCGTCACCGTCTGCGGATGCCTATGTGGGCGGTAAAAACAGTCCATCCGGATTCATCGCCAGCGTGCTGGGCGGGCACAACGCCATCACGTCAGAGACCGAATGGCCGACGGTCAGCTGGGAGAGCATCATCGCTGCCAATCCGGATGTGATCGTGGTCTCCAGTCTCGATCGCAATCGCTGGGCGCTGGATAAAGCCGAAGAGAAAATCAAATTCCTGAAAAGCGATCCTGCCGTCAGCCAGCTGGATGCGGTAAAAAAAGGCCACATCGTGGTGATGGATGGCCAGGCCATGAACCCGACCATCCGCACTATCTACGGGGCCGAACAGGTGGGTGAGCAGCTGAGAAAACTGGAACTGAACTGATGACCATCGCTGTTGTTCAGGCGCGACAGGGGCTGTTCCTGACCGCCTCGCTGCTGGCTGCCGTGACGTTATTATTGCTGGTGATTGCGACCGGTGTCAGCGTCGGGGAGCTGTCGATCCCGCTAAAAAGCGTCTTTTATGCCATCAGCAATAAAATGGGGCTCACGCACGTTCCCCTGAGCCGCATCTACGAAAGTGTGATCTGGGACTTTCGCCTCAGCCGGGCGCTGGTGGCGGCGTGCTGTGGCGCTGGATTGGCGATTTGCGGTGCCGTTTTGCAAAGCCTGCTGAAGAATGCGCTGGCTGAGCCTTATGTGCTCGGTGTCTCTGCCGGTGCCTCCACCGGGGCGGTTTCTGTCGTGGTGTTGGGCATCGGCAGCGGGGCCGTCTCGCTGTCGGCGGGAGCCTTCGCCGGCGCCTTCACTGCCTTTGCCTTTGTCGCTTTTCTGACGAAAGGGGCACGTGGCGGTAATGAACGCACCATCCTGGCTGGCGTTGCGGCTTCCCAGCTGTTTAATGCCATCACCGCTTATACCATCAGCACCTCTGCCAGTGCGCAGCAGGCGCGCGATGTAATGTTCTGGTTGCTGGGCAGCTTCAGTGGCGTGCGCTGGCCGGAACTCCAGCTGGTGCTGGTGGTAGTGACCCTCGGACTGGCCATTTGCCTCTACTATTCCCGGGCGCTGGATGCGTTCACTTTTGGTGACGATGCGGCTGCCTCGCTGGGTATTGCGGTGCCTCAGGTGCGCCTTGCGCTCTTTATCACCACCGCGCTTATCACCGCCACCATCGTCAGCATGGCCGGTTCGATTGGTTTTATTGGCCTGGTGGTGCCGCATGTCATGCGTTTCTTCTTTGGTCCGCTGCATCGCACGTTGCTGATTGCCAGCGCATTGGCCGGTGCCATTCTGATGGTGCTGGCAGATATCGCGTCGCGCCTGCTGATTGCCCCGCAAAGCCTGCCGGTGGGCGTTGTGACCGCGCTGGTTGGCGTACCGTTCTTTGCGGTGATTATCTGGCGTTCGGGGAATAAATAATGAGTATCTCCGCTGACAACATTAGCTGGAAGGTCGGAAAAAAGGTCATCGTCGATAACGTATCGCTGCACATTTCCCGTGGTGAAACTGTCGGGCTGATTGGTCCAAACGGCTGCGGTAAATCTTCTCTCCTGCGCATCCTTGCCGGCCTGCGGCGCCCGGATACCGGCTGTGTGACGCTGGACGGGCAAAATATCGTCCGCATCGCCCGCAAACAGCTTGGCCGCCGGGTGGCATTCGTCGAGCAGCACGGCATGACTGACGCCAATATGCGTGTGCGCGATGTGGTGAAACTGGGGCGCATTCCGCATCATTCGCCGTTTTCTAACTGGAGCGCGCACGATGACGAGACCGTGACGGCCGCTCTGCAGCGCGTGGACATGCTGGAGAAAAGTGAGCAGGGATGGCTGAGTCTCTCCGGTGGCGAACGTCAGCGTGTGCACATTGCCCGCGCACTGGCGCAAACGCCGAGCGAAATTCTGCTGGACGAACCCACCAACCATCTGGATATCCATCACCAGATGCAATTAATGCAGCTGATCAGCGAGTTACCGGTTACCAGCATTGTCGCCATTCACGATCTCAACCACGCATCGATGTTCTGTGATTCGCTGATCGTGATGCAGAACGGTCAAATCATCGCAACCGGCACGCCGCAGGATATCCTGACCGAGGCGCTGCTTTGGCAGGTATTCCGGGTGAAAACCAAAATTGAGATCTCCCGCTTTCATGGCAAGAAGCACATTCATTTCATTCTTTAGGGTCAGGTAGCATGCTTCCGTTCTCGCTGCGGCCTGTCTCTACCCTGCGCCCGGGCGTTTTGCTGGGCAGCCAGTTTGTTTTCAACATTGGCTTTTACGCGGTCGTTCCCTTTCTGGCGATATTCTTACGCGATGATATGTTGCTCTCCGGCGGCGTTATCGGCCTGATTCTGGGATTACGCACGTTCTCCCAGCAGGGGATGTTTCTGCTGGGCGGTGCGCTCTCTGACCGGTACGGCGCAAAGATCATTATCCTGTGTGGCTGTCTGGTCCGGATTGCAGGTTATCTGTTGCTGGCGCTGGGGCAATCGCTGTGGCCGATCATTCTGGGCGCCTGTCTGACGGGCATCGGCGGTGCGCTGTTTTCCCCGTCGATTGAAGCGCTGCTGGCCAAAGCGGGAACGCAAAGCGAGGCCAAAGGCAAGCGCGGCCGCGCTGAGTGGTTTGCGTTGTTTGCGGTGTGCGGCGAACTCGGTGCCGTACTGGGCCCGGTGGCTGGCGCACTGCTGACCGGATTCGGTTTCCGCCAGGTGGCGCTGGCAGGGGCCGCGGTCTTTGTCGTCGCGCTGATTGTGCTGTACTTTTTTCTCCCTGCTACAGGTAACAGCAAACAGGCGCTGAAAATTGTCCCCTGGTGGATGACCTTCCGCCAGCCGCGTTTTGTCGCTTTCATCGTGTCTTACAGCTCGTGGCTTTTGAGCTACAACCAGCTGTATCTGGCGTTGCCAGTGGAGATTCGGCGAGCAGGCGGCAGCGAGAAAGATCTCGGCCCGCTCTTTATGCTGGCTTCGGTGTTGATCATCGCTTTTCAGCTGCCGCTGGCGCGCTTTGCACGACGCGTGGGAACGGTAAATGTTTTACCGGTGGGTTTTTTGCTGCTCTCCGCCGCGTTTGCCAGCGTGGCCCTGTTCGCGTCGACAACCCCGCCTGACGGCTGGCTGCGATTGATCCCTGCGGTGTGTCTGGTGACGTTTTTAACATTCGGCCAGATGCTGCTGGTGCCGTCGGCCAAGGATTTGATTCCCCGTTTTGCCGACCCCGCGACGCTGGGGGCGCATTACGGCGCCCTTGCCACCGCCGGCGGCTTCGTGGTGCTGGCCGGAAATTTAATGTCTGGACCGCTGCTGGACAACGCGCTTGTCCCTTCAACGCAGGCTATTTATCCCTGGCTGCTGCTGGCGCTGTTTCCCCTGTGCAGCGCCGTTGCCATGAGCGTGATTTGTCGCCCGCTGCGCAGCGCGCCGATCGGGAAACCTGAATAACCGTTGCTGCCGTTCGGGTTATACCGCCGCGGTGCTGTAGCCTGACGTGCACAACGCGGGCAGGGCAGGTTGCGCAGGCTCTCATCGACAAATGACCAGCCCGATCATGTGTAAACTCTACCTGGTTAACAACACCCAGAAAAACGTTTTCAGGAGTCAAGCCAGATGTTTACGCACATGCGCATTGCCAGACCCGTCTCCCAGCTTGAACGATCGGTTCTGATGTTTAGTCAGGGACTGGGTCTGCAAAAAATTGCCGAATTCCACGATCACGACGGCTTCAATGGCGTGATGCTGGGGCGAAAAGACCTCGACTGGCACCTCGAATTCACCTGCTGCCCGGGACATCCCGTTCAACCCTCGCCAACCGAAGACGATCTCCTCGTCCTCTATTATCCGGATGAAAATGCATGGAAGCTGGCATGCGAAACCATGATCGAAGCGGGTTTTAAACGGACGAATTCTTTTAATCCTTACTGGGATGTGAATGGGCAAACCTTCGTCGATCCCGACGGGTACCGGGTGGTGATGCAAAACAGGGCGTGGGAATAACGGAGAAAGCCTCGTGCAATGGTTCAGTCAGGAAAAATTTGCGGTTCGTCTTGAGTGGGGACTGCCTGCGGTAGAGCATCTTGCCGGGGAAGTCGACTGCGCTGTCATTGTTGACGTTATGTCGTTCTCAACTTGCGTCAGTATGGCTGTCAATAATGGTGCCTGTGTCTATCCGTACCCCTGGAAAGATGCTTCTGCTATTGAATATGGTTTGAAAATGGGAGCCAGCACAGCAAGTCCGGACAGGCGATTCAGCGGTGAAGGTTACAGCCTATCGCCGGCTTCGCTAAGAAACATAAGCGAGGGTGAAAAACTGGTCCTCCCATCGCCTAACGGTTCAGCTGTTTCATTCAAAGCAAGGGATGCAGGAATAGCAGTGTTGAGCGGCTGTTTCAGAAACATATCTGCGACCGCGAATGCCTGCCGTTCCTTCAGCCGTGTGCTGGTAATTCCCTGTGGAGAACGCTGGCCCGATGGTAGCCTTCGACCCAGTATTGAGGATTATGTGGCTGCTGGCGGAATTATTGCTGCAATGGGGCGTCAAAATTGCTCACCAGAAGCAGAGGCTGCGGTGGCTGTCTGGCAGCATTACCAGAAGCAAAACCTGGTGCTTTTACGGGAGTGTTCGTCTGCAATAGAGCTGATGCAACGTGGATTCGCCGGGGATGTCGATCTCTGCCTTGAAGTAGACAAGTCCAGCCTGGAATGCCGGCTTTGGGGTGATGCCTATATGTCAGCATTGCCCGGGCAAAATAGTTTCTGACCGACCAGACGGTGCGCTCTGTGCCATGAGCGGACATCAATGAATATTGCTGTGGATTTCACTCAGCGATGTTTCTCTAATCTGATATCAGTGTCATTGATGTCAATTTTATTGCCCCAGCCGAGCTGTATATAAAATTTTGCTGCACGACTTTGTTTGTCAGTTTCAAGCCAGGCAATCTCATGATGCCTGAATAATTCATTCTCCGCGAGTTCAACAAGCCTGCGGTCTATACCCCTGCCTTCGTACTCCGGGAGAACAAAGGCAGCAAAAAGGCAGCCTTCATCAGGTAAAATCATAGAGAAACCAATAATTTTCTCGTCATCAGTCGCAACCCATGCACAGCGACTCTTTTCAATCAAATCAGCTACTACGTTTTCGGTAATCCCGATTCGCCGCATTTCCTCACGACTCAAATGATTCTCGATAACTGAGATTCTGACATGAAACATGCCATCGATATCAGCTGCCTGGGCAGTTCTTATATTTATGTTCAGAGGTATAACTCCATTCCAGGATAAGCATAAATTTTAGTATTGATGCCATTTTTATAAAGTCATCAGGGTTTGAGTCCAAAGCTGCTCGTAATGTCTTTTTTCGCTTGTACCAGATATCGAAGTGTATATGAATCCGCTTTGTATCAGAAGCGGCCATAGCCAGTGGTTCCACATTCCCGCCGTTTAACTCCTGAGCATGCTGTTTATCGCTTATCCATGCCGGTGGCTTCGCTAACACACACACTTCGGTACCGGCCGAAGCAACATGGTTTCGTCTTCATTAAGCTGTCCGAAAATAAACGACGGAGCGGACCATGATTGCAGTACTTTTTGAGGCAGAAGCCCTGCCAGCAGCTCAGGAGCGATATCTTCAACTTGCTTCTGAGCTGAAGCCTCTTTTATCCGACACGCCCGGATTTATTTCCATTGAACGCTTCCAGAGCCTGACCACGCCCGGCAAGATCCTCTCTTTGTCCTGGTGGGAAGATGAGGATGCTGTCGCCAGGTGGAAACGCAATGTGATGCATCAGGCCGCGCAGCAAGAAGGCAGGCAGTCGATTTTTTCATTCTACAGGATACGGGTAGCCAGCGTATTCCGTGATTACTCTTCTGATAAGGGCACCAATCCGCATGCATGACATTCACGTTATTCTCAAAAATAGCCCGGGCTCGCTAGGTTTACTGGGGAGTGTATTGGGGAAAAACGGTGTGGGTCTTGAAGGGGGTGGCGTATTTACAACACCGGAAGGCGGGCATGCACACTTTCTGGTTGAAGACGGGTATAAAGCGCGTACGGTATTAACTGAAGCCGGTTTTGAAGTCGGCAACGTATGTCGTCCTCTGGTCAGAAAATTAGCGCAGGAACGTCCCGGAGAGCTGGGCGAAATCGCTGACACACTTGCCCGGAACGGCATCAATATTCTGGTACAGTACAGCGACCACCGTAACCGGCTCATTCTCATTACGGATGATGATGTCCGGGCAGCCGAAGTAACCCGAAAATGGGCAATAGCTTCTGAATGAACCTTGTTAACCAAATGCGCGAAAGTGAGCCGGATAATGTCCTTGAAACATCAATGGCAATGGTGGCATCTGCGCTGGCAGACCCGTCAAGGGTGACTATTCTGTGCGCGCTGATGGACGGGCGCGCATGGACAGCGACCGAACTTAGCGTAGTGGCTGGCATAGCAGCCTCGACAACCAGCGGGCATCTGAACCGACTCCTTAGCAACGGTCTGGTTAGTTGCCTGATGCAGGGTCGTCATCGCTATTACAGTCTGGCTGGCCACCCTATCGCCGGCTTACTGGAAAACCTGATGGGGGTTTCCATGGGGACCATTAAGGCCCCCGTTTCCAGTACGCCGCTTCATCTGCGTTATGCACGCACCTGCTATGACCATCTGGCCGGCGAGCTTGCTGTCGAAATTTATGACTTTATGCTGCGGGAAAACTGGCTGGAAGCAGAGGGGTCGGGACTGACATCAGCCGGCAAAATGCATTTTGAGAACATGGGCGTTATGCTGAATTCCCGCACACGGCGCAAGCCCTGTTGCCCCTGTCTGGACTGGAGTGAAAGGCGTTTCCACCTCGGCGGTGACGCGGGCTCAGCCCTGTTTACGCTTTTCCTGCAAAAAGAATGGGTAAAGCGTATACAGGGATATCGTGAAGTCAACGTAACCGATTCAGGCCGGGTGGCAATGAATCGGCTGTTTAAGCTGAAAATCAGCTGAATTAACGTCAGGTACCGGTCGATGTGATCAGGTGAGCCGGCATGCCTTCATTGTGAAAGGTTAAGCGGAGGGCGATAAGTTTTCCCTCAGGATGCGGTAACTTACCGTCCGGCCGTGGAAAACGGGCTTACTCCGCTTCAGGTCAGGCGCTTAATCGCCAGAACATAGAGGGGTTAGTTCTTATCCAGCGACCAGGTCGCGCTGCGCACATCAACCTTCACCGGCAGCAGGCCGACGCGGGTGAAGGTGTCCGCCAGCGCCTGCTGTTCCGCAAACACCTGCGGTGACATGCGTGACGCGCCATAAGGCAGGCGTTGCAGCGTGGTCTGCCAGATGGATTTATCCAGACCGGTGGATTTCGCCAGAATCGCGGCGGCTTCATCCTGATGCTGATTGGCCCAGTCGCTCAGCTTGCTCAACTCGTCAACCACCTGCTTAGCCGTTTGCGGGTGGTTTTCGGCAAACGGGCGGCTGGCAAGATAGAAGGTGTAGTGCGGCACCAGACCTTCCGCGTTGCGCACTTCACGCGCGCCGGCGTTGGCTTCGACCTCTGCCAGGTAGGGATCCCAGATCACCCAGGCATCGATTGCGCCCTTCTGGAAGGCGGCGCGCGCATCGGCCGGCGGCAGGTACACCGGCGTGACATCTTTATAGTTCAGCCCGGCATCTTCCAGCGCTTTCACCAGCAGATAATTGACGTCTGAACCCTTGTTCAGGCCAATGCGTTTGCCTTTGAGATCGGCCACGCTTTTGATGGGTGAGTCTTTCGGTACCACAATGGCTTCGGTTTTAGGGTTGGCGGGTGAATGTCCGAGATAAATCAGATCGGCTTTTGCCGCCTGCGCGAAGGCGGGTGGCGAATCGCCGGTGGCGGCCAGATCGATACTGCCCACGTTCAACCCCTCCAGCATTTGCGGGCCGGCGGGGAATTCCACCCAGCGCACCGCAATACCCTCTTTTTTGAAGGTCTCATCCAGCGTGCCGCGATATTTCAGCAGCGCAAAAATGTTGGCTTTCTGATAGCCGATGGTGACGGTTTCCGGGTTGGCGGCAAAGGCGTGCGTGGCGAGCAGGCCGAAGCTGAGTGCCAGTGCGCTCAGGGCAAAACGTTGTGCTTTCATGGGACGTCTCTCGTGGTTTTTCCTCCATCCTGGCAAAGTTGCTATATAACCAATAAATAACTTTTTAATATCGCTTATAACTCTAATTCCAGCCTGCATCAGCATTCACTGTAATGGGCAAGTTGCATAGAGAACCGGATAATTAGCACGGTAATAATTTGTATAACAAATCAAAATGTCAACGCCGCAGGCTTCTGTCAGGATAAGCGATAACGTTGCCTGCTATAGGTTGCTCCCGTTCTATGAAGTGGTTTTCCCGAAGCGCCGTGCTGTTCTCTGCCAAAACCTGTCTGGCCGCCTTTCTGGCTTTTTATCTTGCGCTGGAACTCAACCTGGACAAACCCGCCTGGTCACTGACCACCGTGTATGTTGCCTCGCAGCTGTATTCCGCTTCGACGGTGTCCAAATCGGTGTTTCGCTTTTTTGGCACCGTGCTGGGCGGACTGTTTACTCTGTTGATCTATCCGGCTACGGTCCAGTCGCCGATGCTGTTCAGCCTGTGTATTTCACTCTGGGTTGCCATCTGCCTGTATCTCTCGCTGCACGACCGCACGCCAAAAAGTTACGTCTTTATGCTGGCCGGCTACAGCGCCGCCATTATGGGCTTTCCCGATGTGACCTCGCCCGGCGCCATTACCTATACGGTGATTTCCCGCATTGAGGAAATCACTGTAGCGATTGTCTGCAGCAGCCTGGTGCATCGGCTGATCTTCCCGGTTTCGATGCGTCATCTGCTCGAACAGAGCGTCGGGCTGTGGTATCAGAACGCGCGTAAATTGTGTAGCGAGCTGATGACGGCGATGCCCGCGGCAAAATCACTGGAGCGCGAGGATATTCTGGTGCAGATGGCCAACTATCCGCTTAACGTCGAAACGCTGATCACTCACTGCGTCTATGAAGGTGATGCCGCGCGGCGGCTGGTGCGGCTGGTCAGCGTGCAGTATCAGCATTTGTCGTACCTAATCCCGACGCTCACCGCCATTGAATCGCGGCTGAATCTGCTGGCACAGCAGCAGATCCGCTTTCCCGATTATGTCGCGACGGCCTTTCAGCAATTTTTACAATGGCTGAACGGCGACGCGCAGCAGCCGGTGCGCGATCGCCTCACCGACGCTCAGGAGCAGCTGCAGCAGGCCTGGCGCGCAGGGCGGCTTAACAGTGAAGAGAGCATTTTGCTCATCGGCCTGCTGGAACGGTTACTCAATTTTGTCCGTATTGCCGATGCTTACCACAGCGTCAGCGAGCGCGTCAGTGACTGGACGCCAGCGGTGAAACCGGGCAAGGCCTCACGCGCGCACAAGCATGTCGATAAAGGTCTGCTGCTGCTGTCGTGCTTTACTGCCTTCATCGCCACTTTTGCCAGCTGCCTGTTCTGGATTGGCAGCGGCTGGCGTGATGGTTCAACCGCGCCGATGATGGCGGCGGTGCTGTGTTCGTTCTTCGCCGGGCTGGATAGCCCCATCGCGCCGATGAAGTTGTTTCTGAAGGGCGTACTGATCTCCATGGCGATCAGCCTGATTTACGTCACGCTGCTGATTCCGCAGGCGGTGACGTTTGAAGCACTGGTGATTTGCCTCGCGCCGGGATTGTTTGCTTTAGGGCTGGTGATCGCCAATCCGTCAACCAACCTGATCGGTCTCATCGTCGCCACGCAGATCCCCGGTTTGATCGGCATGAGCCACCATTTCAAACCCGATTTGCAGCTCATAGTGAATGCCATGATCTCCACGCTGGTGGGCATTGCCGTTGCGCTGGTGCTGACGCTGCTGATTCGCAACAAACGCCCGGCGTGGACGGCCACGCGTGCGCTGCGCAAAGGCATTCGCGATCTGCTGCAGTTTATTACCGCGCTGCGCATGAACACCGCCACGCTGACGGCGCGGCAGCAATTTGTCGCACGCACGCTGGACAGGGTAAACGTGATTCTGCCGCGTAAACGTGTCGATCCGGCACCGGAACTGGTGGCGGGCGGTAACCTGATTGCGGAAGCCTGGCTCGGGGCTAACTGCTATGACTATTACACCCGTCATCGGCACCTGCTGCTGGCGAACCAGATAGAAAGCGCAGCCATGTTTCACGAGCTGAGTCAGTTTCTTAAGCAGCGGCTAAAAACGCTGGACAGCACGCCGTCGCCGGCGCTGCTGCATGAGCTTGATGTGTTACTGCTGCGGCTGGAGGCGGCGGCGCAGCAGGAAAATGCGCTGTTTGCGCCGCTGTTTCATCTGTTCAATATCCGTCTGTCGCTCTTTCCTGGCGCGCGCTGGCCGCAGCCGCTGGCAGAGCAAAACCGCACATAGTGTGATTAAGATCGCACTTTTTGTTAGGTCGGTAATAATAACAATGGTTACTATAACTCCCATGCAGAGCATTCAGCTCTGACCCAAACATTGAAGGAATATGACCATGAAAAATGTAAAAACTCTGACCATCGCTGCTGTTGCTGCTCTTTCTATGATCTCTTTCGGTAGCTTCGCCGCTGAAAGCATCTCCGTTCACGGCAGCACCCTGGATAGCGCTGAAGCCCAGGTTGCCGCTCAGGCTAAAGCGAGTGGTGCAGACAGCTACAAAATCACCAGCGCCCGCGCAGACAACGGCGTGGACATGACTGCTGAGCTGTACAAATAATAACAATCCCTTTCTCCGTTAACGTGCTTAGCCCGGGTTATCCCGGGCTTTTTTGTGCCTGCGATGCGGTTCAGCGCCGCGACGCTTTCATGCCTTCATTGAATACCGTACAGTGCCAGACGAGCTAATTTCCGTGGGGAACGGTAACTGATGAAAATGATTGGCCTGATTGGCGGCATGAGCTGGGAATCCACCGCGCTCTATTACCGCATCATCAATGAACAGGTAAAGCAACAGCTGGGCGGACTGCACTCGGCGCGCAGCCTGATGTACAGCGTCGATTTTCAGCAGATTGAGAAATTGCAGGTCGCCGGTGAATGGCAGCAGGCCGGTGAAATCCTGGCCGAAGCCGCCCGTAGCCTGGAGAAGGGCGGGGCGGATTTCATTGTGCTGTGCACCAACACCATGCACAAAGTCGCCGATCAGATCACCACGGCCACCCGCATTCCGCTGCTGCATATCGCTGACGCCACGGCACAACGCATTCGTCAGGCCGGCGTGAAACGCGTCGGTCTGCTGGCGACCGCGTTCACCATGGAGCAGGAATTCTATAAAGGCCGCCTTGAGCAGCAATATGACATCGAGGTGCTGGTACCGGACGCTACCGGACGTAAAACGGTGCACAACATTATTTATCAGGAGCTGTGCCTCGGCGTGATCCGTGAAGAATCACGCGCGCAGTACCGTGACATCATTGCTCAGCTGGTGGCACAAGGGGCTGAAGCCATTATCCTTGGCTGTACCGAAATCACGCTGCTGGTTAAAGCGGAGGATGCGGCGGTGCCGCTGTTCGATACCACATTAATCCATGCGCAGGACGCGGTGAAGCTGGCGCTGGCAACAAATAACTAGCCTGCTAATTATAAGCTGTGTTATTATGTGTTCATTGAAGGCACAACGCCGACCCGCATGGTCGCACAGGGATGTGCCAGAACTGGCTGCCAGCACTGGCAGCCTTTTTTGTGGCTGAAAAAGCGTCAGAACGCTGTTTCCAGTGAATCGGTGACGCAATAGTCATCATCCACCAACGGTAGATAACGCCACTTGTCAAATGCGGTACAGGGATGGGAAATGCCGCAGCCAATCCAGTCGCCCGGTTGCAGCGGATCGTCCGCCGGTAACTGCAAATAAGCGTGCTGATCGTTGACGTCGGTGATGCGCAAATGCGTAGCCGCGCGCGGTGCGCTGCCGTCCGCCTGACGAATCCACAGCGGATTGGGCAGATCCTGATCGAACGGTACATCGCGCCGGCCGAAATCGACAAAGGCCAGCCCCGGCTCCGGACGCGATAACACGCGGCCCCAGATCTCCAGTGCGGCGCTGAAATGGTGCGTTGCACCCGGCTGCGCAAAAGGGGCAATGCGTGCATACAAGCCGCTGTCGTGTGCCATGTACGCACCGGATCGAATCAGCGGCGTGACCGGAAGCGGCAACTGTGCCGCGCTGAAGCAGGCCGCGACCACATCGAACCACGCGCCACCGCCGGCGCTGAGAATAATTTCTCCGCTGGCAAACAGCTGATGTTCAGCCAGCAGCGCGGCGGTCGCGATCATCATCTCGCAGTAATCTTTCACGCGCTGCACGCCTGCGGCATCGCGTCCGGCACCCAGCGCACCTTCATAACCGGCCACACCCACCAGCTGCAGCGAGCGGCTGTCATGGATTGCCTGGGCGATTTCCAGCGCGGCCTGCGGCGAGCGACAGCCGGTGCGGCCGCCGCTGACCGACATCTCCAGCAGTACGGCAATCTGCGCGCCGCCAAGATGCTGCTCAAGCAGTTTTACGCCCTGCAGCGAATCCACATAACAGAGAAAGCCGTGGTCGGGATGCTGCTGTTGCCACTGGCCAATCCAGCGGATCCCGGCGGGATCGACCAGTTCATTGGCGAGAAATACGTTGCGGATGCCAAACTGGCGCAGCGCGCGCACCTGGGCCGGCGTCGCTGCGCTCAGGCCCCAGGCGCCGCCTTCACTGACGGCACGGCGCAGAATCGCCGGCGACATCGAGGTTTTGCCGTGCGCAGCCAGCATCACGCCGTTTTCCTGGCAGAACGCTGCCAGTTGCCGCAGGTTATTCTCCAGCGCCGATTGTTTCATCAGCATCAGCGGTGAAAAAACTTCAGGGCTGTTAAACACCGGCGTGCCGTTAGCCAGCGGCTGATTGCCCGTTCCGGCCACTGATTTAAACCGCGGCGCAGGCTGCAGCGCATCCAGCGCGCCGTCGGCCTGCAAAGGGAAGTGAATCGACATCCTGCCTCCTGTTAGTGCTCAAGTACGCGCGACAAAAACTGCTGGGTGCGCGGATTCTGCGGATTAACAAAAATCTGCTCCGGCGAACCCTGTTCGGCAATCACCCCCTGGTCCATAAACACCACGCGATCGGCGGTTTTACGCGCAAAGCCCATCTCATGCGTCACCACCACCATGGTCATGCCTTCACGGGCCAGACTGCGCATCACTTCCATCACTTCACCAACCAGTTCGGGATCGAGCGCGGAGGTGGCTTCATCAAAGAACATGATTTTCGGCTCGACCGCCAGCGCGCGGGCAATCGCCACCCGCTGTTGCTGCCCGCCGGACAGTTGAGCCGGATAGTGATGCGCGCGCTCCGCCAGGCCAACGCGCGTCAGCGCCGCCATGCCGCGTTTGTTCGCTTCCGCTTCGGACAGCTTCTGCGCTTTGATCAGCGCCAGCGTCACGTTGCCGAGTGCGGTTTTATGCGGGAACAGGTTGAACTGCTGAAACACCATGCCGACGTGGCCGCAAATTTCACTGCTGCGTTTACGGTCATGCAGCGGTACTTCATTGACCCAGATTTCACCGCCGTCGGCGGTTTCCAGACCACTCATAATGCGCAGCACGGTACTTTTTCCCGAGCCGGAGGCGCCAATCAGCACCAGCACTTCGCCCGGCGACACGTCCAGGCTGATCTCTTTCAGTACCTGGGTTGCGCCAAAGGATTTGGTAATACGGCTCAGCGTAATGGCGGATTTGCTCATGATAACTGGCTCCTGGTTTGATGATGTTGAACCCAACGGGAAAGCGGAAAGCAGACAGCGAAGTAGAGCAGGGCGACCAGGCCGTAAACCACCACCGGCTGGCCAATGCGATCAACAATCGCCTGCCCCTGGTGCATCAGCTCCGACATGCCGATCATGCTGACGATCGACGTATCTTTGATTAGCGAAAGATACTGGCCCACCAGCGGCGGCAGTACGATGCCGCGCGTTTGTGGCAGCACTACGCTGAGAAACGTCTGGCGTTTTGATAATCCGAGGATCCACGACACTTCCCACTGCCCTTTCGGCACGGCTTCAATGCCGGCCCGGAACACTTCAGCAATGTAAGCGCCCTGATAAATGCTCAGGCCCAGAATGCCGGCGGCGAACAGATTGATTTCATAACCAAAATAGGCCACACCCAAGTAAATGAACATCAGGGTGATCAGCACCGGCGTGCCGCGAAACAGCTCGGTGTACAGCACGGCAATCTCTCTGGCGATCGGCAGACGGCTGGTGCGAAGCACCGCGGCCAGTAAACCGAGCAGGGTGCTGCCGGCGATAGCGGCGATGGACAGCAGTAAGGTGATGACCAGCCCTTTCAGCAGGATTGGCAGCGAGCTAATGATAAGTTCGCTCATAACGCATTCTCCCGTTTCACTGGATTAATCAGCCATTTTTTTGCCCACCGCCAGCCGGACTTTTTTACCGGCGTCACCAGCGGCGGGTGGAACAGCCGGCGTCCGGCCACGGTGCCAAGCCATGAAAACAGGTTGCTTAGCACCAGATACACCAGGGCAACGACGCTGAAAGTCTGGATATAAAGCAGGGTGCGCGCGTTAATTACCGTGGCGGTACCGGTCAGCTCCGGAAGGGCGATTGCCGAGAGTAGCGACGTACCGAGCAGCAGCTGAATCAGGTTATTGATGATCGCCGGCCAGACGGCGCGAGCCGCCTGCGGCAGCACCACGCTGAGAAAAATCTGGTGACGCGGAATGCCGAGGATATATGCCGCTTCCAGCTGCCCCTTCGCCACGGACTGAATACCGGCGCGGAAGGTTTCCGACAAATAGGCACCAACGTTAATCCCCAGTGCCAGCACCCCGGCGGTAAAAGCGCTCATGGTGATACCGAGCGACGGCAGGCCAAAAAAGATGATAAAAATTTGCAGCAGCACCGGCGTATTGCGGATGAATTCAACATAACAGTGGCTGATCCAGCGCAGCGGCGCCAGCGGTGAAGATTTCGCCAGTGCGGCCAGCAGACCGAGCGCCACCGCCAGCGCGAACGCCAGCAGGGTAACCTGCAGCGTGAGCCACGCGGCCTCCAGAAAGGTGTCGGCGTAACGCCACAGGGTTAGCCATTGATAACTCATGGTATGACTCCTTCAGGCGGCGCAGCCTGTGCGACTGCGCCGTGGGCGGACAATCAGTATTGCGGATTCAGCGGATAACGCGGTTTGCTGCCGAACCATTTCTCATACAGCTGGGCGTTCTCACCAGATGCGTTGATTTCAAACAGGAATTCGTTGAGGTAATTGGTCCATACCTGGTCGCCCTGTTTCACCCCAAAGGCGTTGTACTCCAGTGGTACCAGCGCTTCGTTGGTCACGGCCAGTGACGGATCGAGCTTCGCCTGGTAAGCGAGGAAGTTGTTATCCTCGATCATCGCATCGGCCTGACCCTGTTTGACGGCCAGAATCGCCGCCTGGGATGAGTCGTACTCCTGAATTTTCACGTCGATGCCGAGGTTGCGCACTTCGTCGCCATTGGTCGAGCCTTTCACCGTGGCAATGGTTTTGCCGGCCATGTAATGCGCAGACTGAATGCCGCTGTTTTTGCGCACCAGCATTGCCTCACTGGCCACTACGTACGGATGGGTGAAGCCAATCTCTTTGGCGCGTTCCAGATTGCGGGTGAAGTTACAAAACACCACATCGACTTTGTTGGTTTGCAGATTAGGGATGCGGTTGGCGCTGGTGGTGTTGACCATTTCCAGCTTCACGCCCATCTCTTTGGCCAGCGCTTTCGCCAGGTCAACGTCGTAACCATCCGGGTTGCCGTCTTTGTCATAAAAACCGAACGGTGCGAAGCTCAGGCAGTCACCGACGCGCAATGTGCCGCGCTGCAGCACGGTTTGCAGCGCCGACTGTGGCGCGGCGCCAGCCTCTTTTTTCTCTTCGGTCGGCGTACAGCCTGCTATCGCCAGCAAGACCAGCGCACCGGCCACGGTTTTGGCACTTAATTTCAGCGATGTTGCATTCATCTTTATGCTCTCTTTAAATGTTTGACGAGACGGCGTTATTCCGCATCACCCGTTTAATAGACGATCGCCAGCGCAGCGGCCGCACCGCGTATTTCGGGTTATTTTATTGAAAAAGCAAATGCATTAATTAATATCAGGCTGGCCTGGTGTTGGCGAAGAAAATGAACATCGCAGCCTGGTTGAACGGTATTACTTATTTACGGTCGGCGCGGAAACATTTCATGTCCACTTCGACTTTGCAGTCGACCACTAAATCCTGCACGCTACAAATACGCGCCGGTGGATGACCACTGAATATCTCACTGAATACTTTGTTGAAAGAACTGAAATAACGCGCGTCGGTCAACACCGCCGTCACATGGACCACATCCTCCACGCGATAACCCGCTTCGCGCATGATGGTGAGGCAGTTGTCGAACGCTAACTGTGTCTGTTCGATGATGCCGCCCTCTACCACTTCGCCGTCGCGCATCGGCGTCTGGCCTGAGATATACAGCCAGCCATCGGCCTCAACGGCGCGGGCGAACGGCAATTTTTGCCCGCCGGTACCGGTACCGCCCTCAATGCCATAACGTTTGATCGTCATGTCTTTCTGCTCCTTTGCACACTTCTGTTTCTGTCTGATATACCAGACTGCTATCTGCAATACCGGATAGGACGAGATTTGCACAGCTGTTGCTTTTTTGCAATATGGCAATCGGCAATTAATTTTTTGCCGTGCTGGTGCGATCGCAAAATAAAATCCAGTGCCTGATTTTTTTGAATGAAAATGTGACCGCTATCGAATTTGACGGCGAAGCTCATCCTTTTTATGCGCCATAATGGGGCCCGAAAATAGCGCATGATAAATAAAGTCGCCGGAAAGATTTTTATTATGGCGGGGATGGGTAATTTCTTTTTCCGGGTGTATCATGCAGCTCTTTTTAAACGCAGATGAGTAGCACCATAACGACAGGGGAGTGAGCGTATGCCGGATGAAAAAACGTCCCGGGCACGCGGTGTTGACCGGGTTATTGATATTTTTCGTCAGCTGCATATCGCGCGTCAGCCTATGGCGATGCGGGATTTAATCGAAGCGACCGGTGCACCGCGCTCCAGTATTTATGAGCTGGTCAGTTTGCTGAGTGAAGCGGGTCTGGTTGAGCTTGATGCGGAAGGTGCCGTGTTTTTCGGTCGTGAAATGCACTATTACGGTGCGGATTACATGGCCCACAATGATCTGATCCGTCGTGCACATCAGCTTATGGTTGAGATCGTGGCGCGTCATGGCGAAACCGTGCAGCTGTGTATGCTGGAAGGTAACAAATACACCGTGGTGCTGTCGGAGAGCAACGCCCATCCGTTTAAAATCACCTCTGATATCGGTGTGCGCGTGCCGATCACCTGGACGGCGACCGGTCGTTTGCTGCTGAGTAACTGGGCGGACAGCGCCATCCTCGACCTGATTCCGGAGGAGGATTATCGGCTGGCCAGCGGTCAGATTCTCGATAAGCAGACCTTCCTTGAAGAGATTCACCGAGCCGGCCAGCTGGGCTACTGCATGACCGAAGGTCTGTCCGAAAGCTTTACCTGCTGTATGGCTGCACCGATTCGCTCGCGCAGCGGCCAGGCGGTCGCGGCGATCTGCTTTATGGTCAGTCGTGATACCCCGGCGGAACGCCGACAGATGCTGTTGCAGGAGCTGATCGCGTCCGGGCAAAAATTGTCTGATTTCACCTGAGCCGTTGCTTCGCTACAGCTTAATGAGGCGGGCTCCCGGCGCCGTATTATTCGCTTACAACCGCGTGCCGTCGGGTTTATTTTGCCGTGATTAAGGTTGTGTTAAGGTAATTGATAATAATAACTATTTCTTTTACCACGGAGTTTTGGCATGAAAACGCGCCTGTTACTGGCAATGGGGATTCTGGTCTCAACCGCAGCCTGCGCGACTGACTATCCGCTCACCGTCACCGACATGGATGGTCACACGCAAACAATCAGCAAAGAACCGCAGCACATCATTCTGCAGGATGGCCGTGATGTGTTGACGCTGGCGCTGCTCGATCGCGACAATCCGTTTAAACGCGTTGTGGCCTGGAACAATCTGCCGAAAAAGCAGGATACGCAAACCTGGGATATGCTGAAGCGCCGCTGGCCTGAAGCGACAAAAATTGTCGATATGGGCTTCAGCGATCAGGGCCAGGTTAATCTGGAAAGCGTGCTGGCGCAAAAACCGGATCTGATGATTGCGCAGCTGCGCGCTAAGCCGGCGCTGGAACAATCCGGCGTGCTGAGCACGCTGAACAACCTGCACATCCCGGTGCTGTTCGTCGATTATGAACTGCATCCGGCACAAAACACCGCCCCGAGCGTCACGCTGCTGGGCAAAGTGCTGAACCGTGAAAGCGAAGCCAAAGCCTACACCGATTTTTACCAGCAGCGCTTCGACCGCATCACCCAAGCCGTTGCGAAGGTCAAAAACAAGCCCACGGTATTTATCGAACCCATTGCCGGTAACAGCGATAACTGCTGCTTTACCCACAGCCATAATGGCTGGGGTGGCCTGGTAGAAGCGGTCGGCGGCAAAAATATTGGTTCGGCACTGCTGCCAGGCAATGCCGGCTTTGTCGCGCTGGAAAAAATCATCGCCATGAAACCGGACGTTTACATCATGACCGGTTCAAAGCGGCCAAACAGTAACGTGCTGCCGTTTGGTTACGGCGTGCAGCCGCAGGAAGTACGTGCCACGTTCCAGACGTTATTGCAGCGTACCGGTCTGGCGCAAATCGCGCCGGTGAAGCAGGGGCGCGTGTACGGGGTGTATCATCACTTCTACAATCACCCGTACAACATTATCGGCATGGAAATCCTCGCGAAGGATCTCTATCCGCAGCAGTTTGCCGATCTCAAACCGGTGGCGGATTTCCATACCCTCGTGAAAACCTTCACTCAACTGCCGGACGATGCCATCGAACTGAGCTATCCGGACAACCAGTAATTGCCCGCAGCGGGCGCCCGGCCCGCTGTTCGCTTTCCCTGAAAGGCAAACTCCCCACAAAAAGTGCACGACGATCATGACACTGCATATTGTTATGTTATAACATATCAATATCAGCACCGCTTCAGGTGCGCGTGATGTCATTATTCAGGAGTGATTATGTCAGCTTTATCCACCAACGGCGGCTTCAGGCGGCTGCCGGTCACCGTACTCTCTGGCTTTCTCGGTGCCGGAAAAACCACTTTGCTTAACCATATTCTCAACAACCGCGAAGGCCGCCGCGTGGCGGTGATCGTCAACGATATGTCGGAAGTGAATATTGATGCCGCGCTGGTGCGTGAGGGCGGCGCGGCGTTGTCACGTACCGACGAGAAGCTGGTGGAAATGAGCAACGGCTGCATCTGCTGCACGCTGCGCGAAGATCTGCTGCTGGAAGTCAACCGGTTGGCGAAAGAGGGGCGCTTTGATCATCTGGTGATTGAATCGACCGGCATCTCTGAGCCGCTGCCGGTGGCGGAAACCTTTACGTTTGCCGATGAAGAGGGGCAAAGCCTGTCCGCCGTAGCGGCGCTGGATACCATGGTGACCGTGGTGGATGGCTACAATTTCCTGCGTGACTATGATTCCAGCGAAAGCGTCCGCTCGCGCGGCGAATCGCTCGGCGAGGAAGATGAGCGCACGGTAGTCGATTTGCTGATCGATCAGATTGAATTCTGCGATGTGCTGATTCTCAACAAAACCGACCTGATTGATGCGGCGGAGCAGGCACGGTTGACCGCGATTCTGCACTCGCTCAATCCCCGTGCGCGGATTATTCGCGCGCAGTTTGGTCAGGTGGCGCTTGATCAGGTGCTGAATACCGGCCTGTTTGACTTCGATGCTGCGGCACAGGCTCCTGGCTGGCTGAAAGAGTTGCGCGGCGAGCACACGCCTGAAACTGAAGAGTACGGCATCCGCAGCTTTGTTTTCCGCGCGCGTCGTCCCTTCCATCCGCAGCGTTTTTATCAGGTGATTACGCAGCACATGCAGGGCGTGGTGCGGTCGAAAGGATATTTCTGGCTGGCAACCCGCCCGCGTCACGCCGGATCCTGGTCGCAGGCCGGCGGCGTTACGCGGCAGGGGCTGGCCGGGATGTGGTGGGCCTGCGTGCCTGAAGATCGCTGGCCGCAGGACGCAGAGACGCTGCATTACATCCGCGAGAACTGGCATGAAGGCACGGGGGATGCGCGGCAGGAGATGGTGATCATCGGGATCGATATGGATGAAACCGTGCTGCGTCAGCAGCTGCACCATGCATTACTGACCGATGAGGAGATGGCGCTGGGGCCAGACGGCTGGGCACAGTTGCCGGATCCGTTCCAGCCATGGTTTGACTGATGCGTCGCCGCGCAGCGGGCTGTGCGGCGACGAACCTATTATCATAATCCGGTATTCATCAGCCGCATCTGGGTGCAGAACGGACACTGACAGCCGCTCACCGCCGCCGCCAGGCGCGCATGCGCTTCGGCAATTGCCAGCGGCTGCGCCTGATCGGTGCTGGCGAGCGCATTAGCCGGTTTCAGCGCCAGCTTTAACGGATCGATTTTCGCCTGAAATGCCCCCGCTTTCGCCGAAGCAAAAGCAATCACTAACAGTGGAACGGTAACCTTCATCGCAGCAACCTCAATCAGAGCACGGGATTGTAACGATATAACATAAACGTGACGCTGTTAAGCGCCTTTATGTGGCGATCCCAGCCACATTGAAACTTCGACGCCATCAGCAAACGGCAGCGAGGTATAGAGGCGGCTGCCGTGGACCATTTCCAGATATTCCGGGCTGAAATCGGCATCATCGGCCACAATCAGGGCACCCGGACGCAACCAGGGCTGCACCAGCTGCAAAATCTCCGGATAGATCGCCTTCGCGCCATCCAGCACCAGCATATCAACGCTGGCTGGCAGGTCCTGACTGAGCGTGTCCAGCGCATCGCCCACGCGAATTTCAATCAGGTCACTGACGCCAGCATCGGCAAAATGATTGCGCGCCAGCGCCACTTTGCCCGGTTCAAACTCGCTGGTGATGATGCGACCGCCGCCGTTATCGCGCACCGCCGCCGCCAGGTGCAGGGTGGAGAGACCAAACGAAGTACCAAACTCAACGATATGCTGCGCCCGGCTGCTGCGCGCCAGCATATACAGCAGTTTGCCGGTTTCCCGTGAGACCGCCAGCGGCACATCTTTTAAATGACCGTAAAGTTCGCGGTAATCGGTTTTGCTCTGCAGCAGACGCGTTTGCTCCTCATCGGACATCACGCGAAACGCTTCATTGGTGGGATGCGCCATGTTATCCGCCAGCTCAAACAGATAGTTAAGCAGCGGCGCCAGCGGCGCGGAAGTCAGGGTGTTCATCATCGGGGTTCCTGCATCAGAAGGTGGATTTTGCGTCAGGAACAGAATACGATGGATTACTCGCATTTCACTATTCGCGTTCAGGAGCAGACGATGGCCGCACAACGTAACGCTAAGATTTCTGAAAGAAAAAAGCCGCAGCAGGCGCGATCCAGTGAGCTGGTGGCAGCCATTTTGCAGGCGGCGACTCAGGTTCTGGAGCAGGAGGGCGCCACGCGCTTTACCACTGCCCGCGTGGCCGAACGGGCGGGCGTCAGTATTGGATCGCTGTACCAGTATTTTCCCAACAAGGCCGCTATCCTTTTCCGGCTGCAGAGCGAAGAGTGGCAGCGAACCGGCGATCTGCTGGGTTCGATTCTGCGCGACAGCGCATCTACGCCGCGTCAGCGCTTGCATCAGCTGACCTGGGCGTTCCTGCACTCGGAGTGTGAAGAGGCGGCGATGCGCACCGCACTGAATGATGCCGCGCCGCTTTACCGGGATGCGCCGGAAGTGCAGGCCGCGCGCGCCAATGGCGAAAATGTGATGTGCGAATTTCTGCAACAGCTGCTGCCGCAGCGGGACGCGGCTGAGGTGGCGCGGGCGGCGGATTTAATCAACAGTACGCTGGGTGACGTCGGCAAGCATTTTTCCGAATCGCCGCGCAGCGCAGCAGAAATTAAGGCTTACGCACGCGATATGGCAGACATGTTCTGTGCCTGGATCAGAGAAAAAGGGGCCGAATTGCAGTAAAAAATGGGCTGGAAATCTCTGAAAGCGGTTAACAAACTCATTATTCACATTCTCATTAATCCACACCGCGAGTAAGCTTGATAAAACCTTGGTAAAGCCGGATGGATTGACGGCACACAGAGACGGGAGAGCATGATGGCAGTAAAAATGATTGCGGTGGATATGGATGGGACATTTCTCGATGACAATAAGCAGTACAACGCGCAGCGTTTTGCGCGCCAGTACGCGCTGCTGAAGGAGAAAGGCATCCGTTTCGTGGTCGCCAGCGGCAATCAGTATTATCAGTTGCAGCACTATTTTCCCGCTATCAAAGATGAGATCGCCTTCGTGGCTGAAAACGGTGCCTGGGTGTCCGACAGCAACGAAGAAATTTTCTGCGGCGAGCTGGCGCCGGAGCGTGTTCATCAGGTGCTGGATATCCTCGCCAAAGAACCGGAGATCAGCACCGTGGTGTGCGGTCGCAACGGCGCCTATGTGCACAAGTCAATGCCGGATGAGGTGGTCGCCATGCTGGCCAATCACTATCGCCGGCTGGAGAAGCGCGACAGCCTGTACGATATCGACGATACCATTTTCAAGTTTTCGCTGAATCTGGCACACGAAGGTGTTGAGGCGCTGCTGGCGCGTCTGCATAGCGAACTGAACGCGATTGAAAACATCATGCATCCGGTCTCCAGCGGATTTGGATTTGTCGATTTAATCATTCCCGGCTGTCATAAGGCGCACGGCATCGCGCTGCTGCAGGAGAAGTGGGGCATTGATGATTGTGAAGTGCTGGCGATTGGCGACAGCGCCAACGACATCGAAATGCTGCGCCAGGCCTGTTATAGCTTTGCCATGGCCAACGCCGCTGCACCGGTGGCAGCCGTTGCGCGGTATCGGACGGAAAGTAATAACGACGAGGGCGCTCTCAACGTCATCGCCCGCCTGCTGGCACGCGAAACGCCGTTTGGTTAACGGTCACCGGATCGATCCACGAACCGCGGCGCTATTTAGTGTGTGATAAATCGCGCCGCGACGGACAGTATGCGACCCGCGCGTGGTTATTCACGGGCGGATGACGCTGCAGGGCGGGCGTTTTCCGCCGGCGTGCCGCCTGCCACGCGAAGGTTAGCTTCCATTTCATCCAGTGCCGCCTGGTTTTCTAATCCCCACTGATACATCTGCTCAATCGGCCGGGCGAAGGTCATGCCCAGCGCGGTCAGCCGGTAATCCACTTTCGGTGGAATGACTTCGTAAACCTGACGCGCAATTAAGCCGCGCTGCTCCAGCTCTTTGAGTGTCTGAAACAGCATTTTTTTCGAAATCCCCTGCAGGCTACGCTGCAGTTCACCGGTACGGGCGCGCTGTCCCGGCCAGTGATACAACGCGTGCAGCACCATTGTGCTCCACTTCACCGAAAACAGATCCATCAGACGGCGCGGTGGCGAATCCGCATAGAAAAACAGTTTGCCATCAACCCAGGCTGGCATCGCACTCTCCTTTATGGTCACCAAATGGTGACTACTACCAATTCTGCACCGCGTTGATTATAGTCTGCCGCCTTCATTCAGCCCACATCAGAATTTGAGGAAGGCATCATGAAAATTAACGCACTGGTGGCACAGGATGCAGCGCAACCGCTCGCTGCCGGCCAGATTACTTTGCGTCCGCTGCAGCAGCAGGACGTAAAAATTGAAATTCTTTACTGCGGCGTATGCCATTCCGATTTGCACATGGCGCGCAATGAGTGGGCGGTCAGTCGTTATCCGCTGGTGCCGGGCCACGAGATCGTTGGACGCGTGCTGGAGACCGGAACTCAGGTTACGCGCTTCAAAGCCGGTGATGTGGTCGGTGTGGGCGTGATGGTGGATTCCTGCCGTGCCTGCCACTTCTGCCAGCAGCAGGAAGAGCAGTACTGCGAAGCGGGCTTCACCGCCACTTACAACGGCATCGATAAATACACCGGCGACAGCACCTGGGGCGGCTACGCGCAGAATGTGGTGGTCGATCAGCATTTTGTCGTGTCGATCCCGCAAAATCTGGCGCTGGCGGGCGTGGCACCGCTGCTGTGTGCGGGCGTGACGGTGTGGTCACCGCTGCGCCATTTTGGCGTCAAAGCCGGCGATAACGTCGGGGTAGTGGGACTGGGTGGTTTGGGCCACATGGCGGTAAAACTGGCCAGCGCGCTGGGCGCTGAGGTTACCCTGTTTACTACCTCGCCGGAAAAAGGTGCTGACGCACGTCGTCTTGGTGCGACGCGCGTGGTGGTGTCGCGTGATGCCGCGCAGATGGCGGCATGCCAGACCTCGCTTGATTTCATCATTGACTGCGTGGCGGCACCGCACGATCTCGATCCTTACCTCGCGACGCTGAAGACCAATGGCCGTCTGGTGCTGGTCGGCATTCCTGACCAACCGCATCAGTCGCCGAACATCACGCCGCTGGTGTTTCGCCGCCTGAGCATCAGCGGTTCATCCATCGGTAGCATCAAAGAGACCCAGGAGATGCTGGATTTCTGCGGCGAGCATAACATTACGGCAGATATTGAGCTGATCGCCGGTGAAGAGATCGAAACGGCCTTCGCGCGTATGCTGAAAGGCGAGGTGAAGTACCGTTTCGTCATTGATATGCTGGCGACTCGCTGGTAATTGCCCGGCCATGGCTGGCGATTTCAGGCTGAAATCGCCGGCTTTGCTATCAACAGATTACTCAGGCAATCTGCATTCCGTATCCGCATAGACCTGACTGCCTTCGCGCTTACCCACACCTAATACCATGACAGTGATGGTTTCATCCTGCACAAGGTACACCAGGCGATAGCCTGAAGCTCGTAGCTTTATTTTGTACTGATCTTTTCGTCCGTGAAGTTGTGCTGAGGGGACACGGGGATTTTCCAGCCGTTGTGCCAGCTTTTTCTTAAACTGCTCACGCACCGGATGACCCAGTTTCTTCCACTCCTTTTCAGCGGAAGGAACGAACTTTAATTTATAAGTCATCCAGCGAAATCTCTTTCGCATCCGCTAATTCAGAAATGCGTTCATCAGCGATACGACCCAGTTCTGCATCTTCTGCTAATTCCATCAGATATTGGTAAACAGCCGGTGGAACGCAGTAAAAAGCGGGCTCGTTGCGGTTTAAGATAGCAATGGTTTCCCCTTCCGCTGAACGCACTGTTCCCATGGGATCACGCTTTAAATCGGTGATGCTGGCAGCGGTGTTTGACAGGATCTGAAATGGCATGGTGAGGTATCCGGTTAGATAATGAAAACAGGTGAAGTATATTAACACTTTATGGTGCTGATATTAGCGCTTTAAGAAGTGCTTTAAAAGAGTCTTTTGGCTAAATACTATACCGCTTTTATGACACAGCACATTTTCGCCCCGCGACAGTAAACAATTCCCGTTACGGTCCGATAACTCCTTCTGCAAACTCAACAAAAACAACAATGACAGGAGCGAGACATGGGACTGGTCTCCCGATTACGGAATGTGCGCATTACGCGCAAACTGGCGGCGGGCTTCGGCATCGTCCTGCTGCTGGTGGCGCTGGCCACAGCGCTCAGCGTGCAACGATTCAATCAGATTCACGACATCTATCAGAAAACCAATCTGATTTATGACATCAACATTGAAGTCTTTCAGGCCAAAATCAATCGTCTTAAATATCTATACGGCGAGGACAAAGCGGGCGACACCATGACGGATTACGTCACGCACGCTCAGCAACTGACGCAGCAGGCCCAGCAGTTGCCGTGGACGGCGGATGCCAGAGGGTTGCTCAACGATGTCGCCAGCCATCTTGCCCGTTTTCAGCACAGCATCACCGCCATGACCCAGGCAACCCGACAGCTCAACGATCTGCGCAGCCAGCTGGATGCGCTGAGCCAGCAGGACATGACGTCGCGCTATACCGCACTAATCCGGACCCCTGTCAGCACACCCGAACTCACCAACCAGATCTATCAGCTGCTGTTTGCCATCAGTAATGTGCGCGAAGAGGCCTGGGCGCTGCGCTTCAACGTCAGCGAGGCACTACGCAATAAACTGGAACATGATTTTCAGCGCGCCGGCCAGGATATGAACACGCTACTGACTCAGCTGCCAGCGGAGCAGCAGGGTGGATTTAACGCGCTATGGCAGGATACCGAACGTTTTAAAGATTTGAGCCTGCAGGCGGCAGCGATTTACGGCCAGCTGCGCGGCGCGGAAAACACCGTCAAAGTGGCGGGCGATAACAGCAGCGCGGCGATCAAACAGATCATCGCCCTGGTTAAGGCACGTAACGATGAACTGGCTAACGGGTCAGCGGCGCTCTCGCTGCTGATTGGCAGCCTGGCAATAGTGCTGGGCGTGCTGGTGGCCTGGACCATTATCCGGCAGATTACGCGCCCGGTGTTCCACAACCTAGCGCTGGCGGAACGCATTGCCAGCGGCGACCTCAGTTCGCAGTTTGTCACTAATCGCCAGGACGAGCTCGGCCAGCTCACCTCTGCCATGGGACGCATGAATGCGCGGCTGCGCGGCATGATTGGCGAGGTGCTGCACAGCGTCAGCAATGTGTCGCAGGCTGCCAGCACCATACACCAGGGTAACCTGGAGTTGTCGTCGCGCACCGCCCAGCAATCGGCTGCGGTGGTGGAAACCGCCGCCAGCATGGAGCAGCTCACCGCCACGGTGAAAAATAATGCCAGCAATGCACGTCTCGCCAGCCAGATCGCGGCGGAAGCGACGCATAACGCCAGTCAGGGCGGTATCGCGGTGCACAACGTCGTCAGCACCATGGGCGAGATCTCTGATAGTTCTAAGAAAATTGCCGAGATTACTGCGGTGATCAACAGCATCGCCTTCCAGACCAACATCCTGGCGCTCAACGCGGCGGTTGAAGCCGCCCGCGCCGGCGAGCAGGGGCGAGGCTTTGCCGTGGTCGCCAGCGAAGTGCGTAATCTGGCCCAGCGCAGTGCCGGAGCGGCGAAAGATATTGAACGACTGATTGGCGAATCGGTGGGACGAATCAGCAACGGCCATCAGCAGGTGGCGCGCGCGGGTGAAACGATGGAGCAGATTGTCAGTAGCATCGCACGCGTAAATGAAATCATTGCGGAGATCTCGGCTGCTTCTGATGAGCAGAGCCGCGGCATTGAGCAAATCGCGCGCGCGGTAGGTGAGCTGGACGGTACCACTCAGCAAAATGCGTCGCTGGTCACTGCGTCATCCCATTCCGCACAGGCGCTGGAAGAGCAGGCATTCATGCTGCAGCGGCTGGTCAGCCAGTTCCGTTTGCAAGGGGCAGTGAACTAAAAAACACGCGCAGCGGCAGCGAACTTTACCCGCTGGCCGCTGCTGCTATTGGCGGCAAAGCGCTTCTTATTTGCGTGCCGCCAATATGCAAGGTGAAAATTCTTAAAAAAAGTCGCCGCAGGGCGACTTTTTCCCGATACACTGCCATTTTTGTCGACCTGAATTTTCCCGAGAATGAATTACTACTCGCCTGATGAAAACCATTTGAAGCGCCGGTCAAAACGCTTCGTTCGTCGTATGTTCATCATGCGTCAGCTCGGCACGATCCTCTGTTTCTTTCCGATTCTCTCAGTGTTGCTGGAAATGCAGCGCGGACTGGCATTCAGCGCGCTGCTGTTTGTGAACGCCTTTTTCTGGCCATGGCTGGCGTATCAGCGTGCGCTTCGTGCCGAAGACTCAACCGGTACCGAACGCCAGAATCTGACACTGGATGCCGCTTTCGGCGGAATCTGGGTGGCGCTGATGGCGTTAAGCCCGATGCCCTCTTTTGTCATCATGGCGGTGCTGGCATCGGATCGCTATGCCGCTGGCGGCGGCGCGCAGCTGATTGCCGCCATACAGGCATTTTTGTGCGGGTTTATTATGGTGTGGCTGCTGGATGGCACCAGCGTACATCTGGCGTTCAGCACGCAAACCGTCTGGCTGACGCTGCCGCTGGCCACCTGTTACATGCTGGTACTCAGCGTGGCTTCCTACAATCTCACCTGGCATTTACGCACCCGCAACCGTGAACTGGAGCGCATCGCGCTGATGGATCCCGGCCTGAAAATCCCTAACCGGCGCCTGTTTGAGCGGCGGCTGGAGAGTGAGTTTCTCAGCACGCGGCGCGGCGATAGCAGCGGCTATCTGCTGTTGCTGGATGTCGATCACTTCAAAGTGGTCAATGATAGCTGGGGCCATGAGGCGGGCGATTTTCTGCTGGCCGAGATCTCGGCGCTGCTGCGCAACTATGTCGGGCTGCAGGACATTCCGGCGCGCTTTGGCGGCGATGAACTGGGCGTTATCGTGCATCAGGCCAGCGATGAATCGGTGGTGGAGCTGGCCGAAAGGCTAAAAGAGAAGATTGCCCAGCTGCGCTTACCGGCCTCGGCAGAGTTCCGCTGCTCGGTCAGTATCGGTATTGCGCCTGCGGTCAGCGCCGAATCGTTAAGCGACTGGCTGCGCCATGCGGATGAAGCGCTGTATGAAGTGAAGCGCGCCGGGCGCAACGGCGTGCGACTGTGGCAAACGCCGCTGGCCCGCGCATCATAATCAGAAAAACTCAGGATCGCAGTTTACCGGGAAATTCAGCGAGTTAGCGATGAAGCAGGCTTCGTGTGCCTGATGATGCAATGCCCGCGCGCGATCGGCATCCGCTGGGTCGCGCAGTTTGATGCGCGGCTTCAGCGTGATATCGGTAAAGCGTCCACGCGCCCCCTCGACCATATTCCCTTCGGCAGCATCTTCATACTCCTCCACCACAATGCCGGCATCGGCGCACAGGTGTAAATACCACAGCTTATGGCAGGCCGCCGCAGACGCCAGCAGCAATTCCTCAGGATTCCAGCGCGTTTTATCCCCACGAAATGCCGGATCGGCACTCAGCAAAATGGGCGGTTTACCGGGTGCCTGTAATTCGCTGTCACGATCGTAAGCGGTATAAGAAGCTGTGCCATCGCCGCGATTGCCGCTCCAGCGAAGGTGAATCTGGTAATGGTGCTGCCGTGCTGCCATGGGAAATGTCCTGTTCAGTGAGATCACCTTAGCGGTTGTTATTCACAACGTTCGCTGCGTTTTGGTTCAAATTAATCAGGTGCGCGTCGATGCGCATCTGAACACCTTACAGTAAAACGTCTGTGTAATCAGCGTATCTCATTGACATACATGAAATGTTCAGTGCTGAAACGGTGATGCGCAAGAATCACCGGCGTAGCGCTTTGATCAAATGAGACCTCATCGATCACCATCACCGCGTGCGGCAGAGCAAGTTCCAGCAGGCTGGCATCTTCTTCTGTAGCGAGCGTGGCGCTGATCTGCTCGCGTACAGCCGCAACACGCACATCGTACTGCTCAAACAGGTAACGATACAGCAACTGCGGTAGCTGTTCCGCCGGCGGAAAGTCGGGCAGACGCGCGGCGGGGAGCACCAGCGTTTCATGCATGGCCGCAATGCCCTTCACCCGGCGCAGGCGTTTCAGACGAATCACTGCGTCACCCGCTGCGATCTGCAGCTTATCGGCCTCGTCGGCGCTGGCGCGGCTGTGCTGATACTCCAGCAGTCGCGTTTCCGACTGCAGCAAACCGCCCGATTTGTCATGCAGACGAAAATAGTGAAAGAAATGGCTGAGGTTATGCAGCGGCGCCCAGCCGGTCACCACCGTGCCGGTTTTGCGCCGGCGCATCAGCATCCCTTCCGTCGTAAGCGCCGCCAGCGCTTTGCGCACCGTACCGACCGAGACACCGAACTTCGCCGCCAGACTGTTTTCACTGGGCAAAATGGTGCCTGCTGGCAGTTCGCCCTGCAGGATGGATTCACTGATATGGCGCTTCACTACTTCGTACAGCGGAGCGCCTTCGCCTTCGTTCAGGCGACTGAATTGAGGAACGTCGTGCGCGTCATAGTTTTTTTGCATGTTTCCGATTACCGATTGACCCCAGCTGTTCATTTGCATTATCTATAAACTATATAGAAATACAATAAGTGAACAGTTTATGCAGGAAAATTCATCACTACAGCGCGCTCTGACCCATATCGCCGACGATCAGGCGCAGATTCTTGATGATCTGCAACGCATGCTGGCGGTGGATACCTGCTTCCCGCCCGGACTGGGTTACGCAGCATTCGCCGACCTGCTGAGCACGATGCTGCAGCCGATGCATTTTGATTTGCAGCGCGTTTCGGTGCCCGACGCGCTGTGGCAGACGCCGGACGGCAGCGCGCAGGGCGAGCGGGTGAATCTGCTGGCGGCGCTGGATGCCGGCGCGGCTGAAAACTGCAATCTCTACTTTCACACCGATACGGTTCCGGCCGGCGATGGCTGGCGCTTTCCGCCGCTGGCGCTCAGCGTGGCGGAAAACAAGCTGTTTGGACGCGGCGCCGCGGATATGAAAGGCACCATCGTGGCCGCGCTGGCTGCGGTGCGGGCCGCGCAGCGCTATCAGCTCCGCCTGCGCTATAACCCGGTGTTTTTACTCTGTACCGATGAAGAGGGTGGCCTTTATCCCGGTATTCGTTATCTGGCGGAGCAGCAGTTATTCCACGGTCACCTGCTCAGCTTCAACGGCGGCGCGGTGCCGCGTATCTGGGCCGGCTGTTTTGGCAGTATCGATATCAAAATTATCGTCAGCGGCCGCTCGGCGCACTCCGGCGATCCGCTGCAGGGCATTAACGCTATTGAGGCCGCACTTCCGCTGATGAATGCGCTGTATCAGCTGAAAGGCGAGGTGGAACAGCGGGTTTCGGCAATGCCCGCGCCGCCGCACTATCAGGGCCGGCCGCTCACCGCCTTACTGACGCTGGCCGCCGCGCACGGTGGCAGTAAAGGCTCCACCATTCCGGAACGTTTCGAGCTGCTGGTTAATCGCCGCTATGCGCCGGAAGAGCCGTTTGCCGACGTGTGGCAGGAGCTGACGCAGTGCGTGGATAAGGCGATGCAGGGCAGCGCCGCCAGCGACGTCACGCTGCAGCTGATTGGCCATCTGGCGCCGGTCGCCGATCCCACCGGTCCGCACTGGCCGCGCTGGCAGGCGGCGCTCAGCCAGGGCTTCGGCTTCCCGCCAGCAGAATTCAAAGCCTGGGGATCCGCCACCAGCTCGGATATGGGCTGGGTACAGCAGGCCGGCATTCAGGAAATTCTGCTGGGCGGACTTGCCCGTCCCGATAACCGCATTCATGCCGCCGATGAATACACCACGATGGCAGATGTTATTGCACTTTCGCAGTCGATTCTGGCGTATCTCGCCAATGATTTTCAGCCAACCCAGGGTAATTAATAAACCAACGAGGAACAGAAGATGTGCGCCATGAAAGGGTTAAACCGCAGACAGTTTATCGCCAGTTCAACCGCCCTGACCGGAGCGGCGCTGCTGCCCTGGTCATTCAGTGCCTCGGCTGCCGCCGTTGCCAGCGCGACCCCGGGCGGCACGCCGCGTAAAGGTGGCGTATTGCGCATCAGCGTTGACCAGGCGGTCAGCGTGCTCAATCCCCATCAGGTGCGGGTTAATCCGGAATATCTGGTGGCAGAGCTGTTGTATAGCGGCTTAACCCGCCTGACGCAGGCGATGAAAGCGGAAGGCGATCTGGCGCAGTCCTGGCAGCCGAACGACGACTTAACCCAGTGGACCTTCACGCTGCGGCCCGATCTGCGCTTCAGCGACGGTTCGCCGCTCACCGCAGCGGACGTGGTCGCCAGCCTGCAGGCACTGCTGGACCCGAAAAACGCCTCACCGGCGCTGCACAACATCGGCCCGATTAAAACGGTAAGCGCCAAAGACAACAACACCATCCTGATTGAGACCGAGGCGCCTTATGCCGATCTGCCGGTGATGCTGGCCTATCCGGATGCCAAAATTATCCCGGCGCATATCGCGCAGGGGCAGTACGACAAGCTGAGTAGCGCCTCGCTGGGGGCCGGGCCGTTCCAGCTGGTGTCTTACGATCCGGAACGCAAAATCGTGGTGAAACGCAACCCGCACTATTACGACGCCACGCGGCCGTATCTGGATGGCGTGGAAGTGGTGGTGTATCCCGACGCTATCGCTGAAAGCTCCGCGCTGATCGCCGGCGATACCGATCTGATGCTGAGTGCGCAGTCGAGCGAGTTTGCCCGCTTAGCCAAATCGGCGGGCGTGCTGCCGCTGCGCGTGGCATCCGGTCAGTTTCTTAACGTCAACATGGGCTGCGATCAAAAGCCCTTTAATGATGTGCGCGTCCGCCAGGCGCTGGCGCTGTGCGTGGATCGTCAGGCATCGGTAGATTTTGTCGCAGACGGTCTGGGATCGCCGGGTAACGACACGCCAATCAACGCCGCTTATCCGTATTACGCGCAGCTGACGCAAAAAGCGCTGGACTACAGCAAAGCCAAAGCGCTGCTGGCGGAGGCCGGTTATCCGAATGGGCTGGATTTAACGCTTATCGCCTCAGACAAGCCGTCAACCCGCACCCAGCTAGGGATTGCCCTGCGGGAGATGGCGAAACCGGGCGGTTTCCGTATCAATGTGCAGACCATGGCGCACAGCACCTATCTCGATCAGGTGTGGAAGAAGGGCAATTTCTACGTCGGCTTTTACAACATGCAGCCGACGCCGGATGCGGTGTTTTCTCTGCTCTATACCTCAACAGCGGCGTGGAACGAAACGCGCTGGAACAATGCGGCTTTCGACGGTGCGGTGATGGCGGCGCGCGAAACCAATGACGAAACGCTGCGCACCCAGCTGTACGGCAAAGCCCAGCAGCTGATGCACGACGAGGTGCCCTCGTTAATCCCGACCTTCTTTGATTTGCTGGCTGCCAGTCGTGAGCACGTGGCGGGCTATCATCTGCATCCGCGCGGTGCGGTGTTCCGCCTCGATCATGTCTGGCTGACCGCTAACGCGCCAAAGTGCAGCCTGTAAGGAGCGACCGTGACAGCAAGTTACCTGCTTAAACGCCTGCTGCTGATGATTTACACGCTGCTGGTGGTGTCGCTGCTGGTGTTCGGCATCACTCAACTGCTGCCCGCCGATGCCGCGGTCACGCTACTGGGACAAAACGCCACGCCGGAAGCGCTGGCGGCGGTGCGGGCGCGGCTTGGGCTGGATGCGCCCGCCTGGCTGCAATACTGGCACTGGCTGACGCAGGCGCTGCAGGGCAACTTTGGCGTGTCGATGCGTAATGGCCTGGCGGTCGGGCCAACGCTGCTGACGGCGCTGTCGCGCTCGCTGCTGCTGGCGCTGTGCGCCCTGTTGCTGATGCTGGTGATCGCCATTCCGCTCGGCATCTGGGCGGCCGTGCGGCGCGGTAAGACCGCCGATGTGCTGGTCAGCGTGATCTCATATATGGGCATCTCGTTTCCGGAATTCGTCACCGCCACGCTGGTGCTGCTGCTGTTTGCCGATGTCTGGCAGATTCTGCCCGCCACCGGCTACGTGCCGCTCAGCGAAAATTTTATCAGCGGTATTCAGCACCTGATTCTGCCGTCGATCACCGTTGCGCTGATTCTGGTGGCACACGTTTCGCGCATGGTGCGCTCAGAAATGGTTGACGTGCTGCACACCGACTACGTTCGCGCCGCGTGGCTGAAAGGCCTGTCGCGCCGGCGCATCCTGTGGCGCCATGCACTGCGCAATGGCCTGTTGCCCACCATCACCATTGTGGCGCTCGACGTCGGCTATCTGCTGGGCGGGATTGTGGTGGTGGAGGAGATTTTTGCCATTCCCGGTATTGGCCGGGAGCTGATCGTCGCGGTACAGGCGCGCGATTTGCCCACCATTCAGGCCGGCGTGATGATCCTCGCGGCAACCTATGCCGTGGTGAATTTCCTCGCGGATTTGGCCTACGTGATGCTCGATAAGCGGATTTCCTATGCCTGAAATACTGAAACGATTACTGCGCTCGCCGCAGGGTGCGGCGGGTGTGCTGATATTGCTGCTGGCGCTGCTGATGGTGGCGGGCGGCGCGCACGTGGCACCGTTTGATCCGGAAGCGATCTCAATTCTGACGCGTTACCGCCCGCCCAGCGAAGAGCACTGGTTCGGCACCGATCAGCTGGGGCGCGACATTTTCAGCCGGGTGCTGGTCGGCGCGCGATCCACCATTTTGCTGTCGCTGCTGGCGACCGCGCTGGCGATGGTTATTGGCTCGGTGCTGGGCACCGCCAGCGCCTATCTGGGCGGCAAAGTGGATGAATTCCTGATGCGCACCATGGATGCGGTGATGGCGATTCCCAGCCTGCTGTTTGCGCTGCTGATTGTCAGCACCCTGGGGCAGAGCAGCATGAACGCCGTGCTGGCTATCACTATCGCCTTCGTGCCGGGCATGGTGCGCATTGCGCGCAGCGTGGCGCTGGCGGCGCGTCAGCAGGACTACATCAGCGCCGCCATCGCGCGCGGCGAAGCGGGTTACTACATCATTCTGCGCGAAATGCTGCCGAACATTCTCGCGCCGATCATCGTAGAAGCCACCATTCGCGTGGCATTCGCCATCATGCTGTTTGCCACGCTGAGCTTTCTCGGCCTCGGCGCGCAACCGCCCGAGCCGGAGTGGGGGCTGATGGTGTCCGAGGCGCGCAGCTATTTCTTTAAAGCACCGTGGATGATGATGATCCCCGGTCTGGCTATCGCGCTGGTGGCGATTGGCTTCAACCTGCTGGGCGATGGCCTGCGTGATGTGTTAAATCCAGGGAGCCACAAATGAAGAGTCCGCACAACCCGGTGCTGTCGGTGGACAATTACAGCCTCGATTATGCGTTAGCGCGCGGCCATTCGCTGCCGGTACTGCGCGATATCACCCTGCAGGTGATGCCGGGCGAAGTGCTGGGGCTGGTAGGGGAGTCCGGCTCCGGCAAGACCACCCTCGGCTGGGCGATCATGCGCTGGCTGGCCAGTAACGCACGCGAGCAGGCGGGTGATATCCGGCTGAACGGCGAAAGCCTGCTGCAGCTGCCAGCGAACCAACTGATGGCGCTGCGCGGTAAAAAGCTTGGCATGATTTTTCAGGATCCCAGCGCGTCGCTGAACCCGACGCTGACGCTGGGTGAACAGGTCACCGAAGTGCTGCGCCGTCATCGTGGGCTGTCAGCGCGCGAAGCGCAGCAGCTGGGGGAATCGCTGCTGCGCGATGTCGAGCTGAAGCACCCGGCACGCATGATGCAGCGCTATCCGCATCAGGTTTCCGGCGGTGAGAAGCAGCGCATCCTGATCGCTACCGCCTTCGCCTGCCAGCCGGACTGCCTGATTTTTGATGAGCCGACCACGGCGCTGGACGTCATCAGCTCGGCGCAAATCCTCGATCTTTACGAGCGACTGCGCGCCGAGACCGGCGTCGCATCGCTGTATATCTCACACGATCTGGCGCTGGTGGCGAAAGTGGCCGACCGCGTATGCGTGCTGGAGCAGGGCCGCATCGTGGAGCAGGCCGCGACGCGCACGCTGTTCAGCGCGCCCGCGCATGCGTATACGCGCAAACTGATTGCCGCGGTGCCGGATCCGCAGCATCGGCTGGTCGCGGATGCGGCCGGCAGTCAGCCGCTGCTCAGCCTGCAGGCGCTGACGATTAATTATGGCCAGCACGGCGTGCTCGATCGGCTGCTGAAACGGGAGGCGAACACGACGCGGGCCGCCAATGCGGTTTCGCTGACGGTGCATCAGGGCGAAATTCTCGGCGTGGTCGGCGAGTCCGGTTCGGGTAAATCTTCACTCGGTAAGGCGATAACCGGCCTGGTGCCGTTCACTGGCAGCATCGACTTCTGCGGCGCGACGTTATATGGCCGCGCGCAGATGGACCCGGCGTATCGCCGTCGCGTGCAGATGATTTTTCAGCATCCGGATGCGTCACTCAACCCGCGCATGACCGTCGGCGAAATCATCGCCCGTCCGCTGCGGCTGTATGGACTGCCACCAGGAGAAAGCGAGGCGCAGGCGGTGGCGCGTCTGCTGCAGGAAGTGCGGCTGCCCGCGGAATTTGCCAGCCGCTATCCGCACGCGCTGTCGGGTGGGCAAAAGCAGCGCGTAGCGATTGCGCGCGCCTTCGCTAACCCGCCGGACCTGGTGATTTGCGATGAAATCACGGCGGCGCTGGATGTGTCGGTGCAGGCCACCATTATTGAGCTGCTGCTGGAGCTGCGCCGTCGCTACGGCACGGCGTATCTGTTCATCACCCACGATCTCAATCTCATCCGCCAGATCGCTCATCGCGTGGCGGTGATGTATCGCGGCGATGTGGTGGAAGTGCTGCCCGGCGAGAATATGCGGGCGCAGGCACAGCATCCTTATACCCGTGCACTGCTTGATGCCGTGCACATCCCTGATCTGACCCAATCCGTGGCATAACGAGAAGCGCATGAACCCTGAAGAGTTAATTCATCACATCGATCGTGAATACTGCCTCGCTTTCCTGGCAAAAATGGTGCAGCACAAAAGTTACAGTGCCACCGAGGGCGAGCGCGAATTAGCCCGCTATATGGCAGAACAGATGGCGCAGCTCGGGCTGGAGACGGAACTGCAGCCGGTGGCCGGCGATCGGCTGAACGCTATTGGGCGGCTGGCCGGCAGCGGAGGCGGCCACAGCCTGCTGTTCAACGGTCATCTTGATACTAACCCGGTCACCGAAGGCTGGACCGTCGATCCCTGGGCGGGAAAAATCGACGAGCAGTTTATTTACGGCATCGGCGTTTCTAACATGAAAGCGGGCGATGCCGCCTATTTCTGCGCGCTAAAGACGTTGATTGATGCCGGCGTGAAGCTCAGGGGCGACGTGATCCTTACTTATGTGGTCGGCGAGTTACAGGGCGGCATCGGTACGCTGGCGGCGATTGAGCAGGGCGTACGCGCCGACTATTTCATCAATGCCGAACCCACGGATTTACAGGCACTGACCATGCATGCCGGCTCGCTGATGTTCACCATTGAACTGACCGGCGATACGCGCCATCTGTCAAAGCGTGAGGAGGCGGTCGACGCGATTGCGGCGGCGGTCGAACTGATTCCGCAGATCAATAACATCACTTTCAGCGGAGCGAAAAGTGCAGAACACCGCAAAATTAACCGTGGCCATATTGGCACCGTACACGGTGCGCTGGGGCGTGATTTGCAGGAGTGGCGGCCGCCGCAGGTCGCGGATTTTGTCCGCCTGAAAGGCTCCGCCCGCTTTGCGCCGGGGCAAACAGTGGACGGTGTGCTGGCCGATCTGCAGGCCCTGCTGGATGCACTGTGCCAGCGCTATCCGGGTCTGCAGGCGCAGCTGTTCGATGACGGCCTGCGCGATAAACCCACCATGCTGCCGTTTGAGGTGTCGCCGGAATCGCCAATCGTTAAAGCGGTCAATCGCGGCTGGCAGACCGTGCGCGGCACGCCGCAGCCCACCGGGGTGATCACGCCGCCCGCCTTCTACGGTACCGATGCGGCGCACCTGTATCAGCATGCGGGCATGGAGGGCATCGTGTGCGGGCCCGGCGGCAAGTACAACACCATGCCGGACGAGCGCGTCGAGATCAGTGAGTTTCTCGATATGGTGCGCATCTATTTGCTGGCGATCCTCGACATCTGCCAGCCGGTTGAACCGGCGTCATGATCGCCGACGCGCTGTCACGGCTGCGCAGCGCCATGCTCGCCGCCGACATTGAGGTGATGCTGATCGATCATGGCGAACTGCTGGCATGGTTAACCGGTTATACCGTGTCGGAAACGCGTTATCGTGCCTGTCTGGTGCCGTTGCAGGACGAACCGTGGATGGTGCTGCGCCAGCTGGATGCCGCGCCGTGCCGCGCGCAGTCACCGCAGCTGGCGATTGACGCGTACCGTGATGAAGACGATCCGTGGCTGGCGGTGGCGCAAAGCCTGACGCGGCGCGGCTATCAGCGGGCGCGGCTGGGCGCGGATTATGCATCCTACGGCATGACGGTACACAGCTGGCAGCAGCTGGCGCGCCATCTGCCCGGGGTGCGCTGGTGTGATGTCAGCGGCATCAGCGACCGGCTGCGCAGCGTCAAATTTCAGGCTGAAATCGCCAGCTTACGCCAGGCCGCCAGCATTGCCGATGCCACGCTGGCCCAGCTGAGTGCGCAGGTGCAGGGCGGCTGGCGCGTGCGTGATGTCGCCGCGCTGGCGGCGGCACAATTTCTGCGGCTTGGCGCTGACAGCGGTGAAACCGGACCGATTGTTATCGCCAGCGGCGACAGCGGATTTTTGCATGCCAGCGGCCATGAGCAGCGTCTGCAAGCGGGCGATGTGCTGCACGTTGAGCTGATCCCAAAAGTGCGGCACTACAGCGCGCGCCTGATGCGTCCGCTGATTGTCGGTGAAATCTCTGCGGCGCGCGCGGCGCTGGCACAACAGCTGATCGCCATTCAGGATCGCCAGCTGCGGGCGATGAAGCCGGGTGTTGCGGCCTGTACGGTGGATGCCGTCGCGCGCGAGGCGGTGCTCAGCGCCGGGCTGCGTGACGATTACAGCAACATCACCGGTTATGCGCTGGGTCTGTATACGCGCACCCCGCGTCCGAGCGATTTCAGCTGCTGTTTTCATCCTCAGGCGCCGTGGTTACTGGAGGAAAACATGGTATTTCACATGTATATTTCAGCGCAGGGCCTCGCCTTCAGTGAAACCGTGCGCGTCACGGCACAGGGCGCAGAGCGACTCACCACGCTGCCGCGCCAGCCGTTTACGCTGCCGGCTAACAATTAACAGGATGATGTACAGTGCAGGACGTTGAATTAATCGATTTGGCTGCCACCTTGCCGGGCCTGATGTTTGATCTGAAGTACGCCACCGCCGATAACATCGCCGGGTATGCTATTTATCGCGACGCGCAGGCGCTGCTGCATCCGGATGCCGCCGCCGCGCTGCGCCGCAGCAGTGACATCGCCCGGCTGGCGGGGTTCCGCCTGCTGGTGCTGGACGCGTATCGTCCGCAGCAGGCGCAGTGGCACTTGTGGGATGCCTGTCCCGACGCGGATTATGTGGTGCCACCGGCGCGGGGCTCGAATCACAGCCGCGGCGTGGCGATCGATGTGACGCTGGTGGATGAGGCGGGCAACATTCTGGAGATGGGGACCGGGTTTGACGACATGACTGCTGAGTCGCACCCGTTCCATCCCAACGTGCCGCAGCAGGCGCAGCGCCATCGCCTGTTGCTGAACGCCATCATGCTCGGCGGCGGTTTTGTCGGCATGCCCACCGAATGGTGGCACTTTGAACTGCCGGATGCGCAAAACTATCCGCTGCTCAGCGATCGCTTTGCCTGCGTCAGTCGGGCTGATCGCGCTCCTATGAGTGATATTGCGCGTTAATAATCGCGTTGCTGAAGCGTGGGGGGCTGCGCCTTCCCGCCTTGACACGCCCTCCGTTCCGACCCCAGAATGCAGCTTGTTCCAAGGGGTGCCCTGTTAGAGGGCTGAGATTCTACCCGCGCGGCTGTCACGGCCGGCAACGTAGTGACCCTCTGAACCTGATCCGGCTAATACCGGCGTAGGGATGTGGAACCGGGGTCACTGCACGCCCTCATTCCCTCTTTGCGCCTTTCTGCGAATCCTGCGCATCACTCAGCCCCTGGCTGGCCGTTATGCCGCAGTCCAAAGAGGGCACCTTCATGACCGAAACGTCAATCATCGCCGCGCTGCTGGCGTTTATGCAGCGCGAAGAAACCACGGAAGCGGATTTCAACCAGCTGGCGCTGCAGCTGTTCGCGTGGCAATTCGAACACAATCTCCCTTACGCCCGTTTCGCCCGCCAGCGCGGCCGCACGCCGCTGACGGTAAAACAGTGGCGGCAGATTCCGGCGGTGCCGATTACGGCGTTTAAAGATCTGACGCTGAGCTGCCGTCCGGTCGCGGATATTCCCCACATCTTTATGACCAGCGGCACTACGGGGACCGGCCGGGGGCGCAGCTATCACCCGACGCTGGCGGTTTACGATCGCTCGATGCTGATCAATTTCCGCCAGCGCTTTATGGCCGGATATCCGCGCCTGCCGATGGCGATCCTGTTTCCACACAGCAGCGAGCTGCCCAACTCTTCGCTGGCCCATTATCTGACGCTGGCGATGCAAGAATGTGGCACGCCAGACAGCGAAGTGATGGTGGATGCGCAGGGGCTGAAACTGCCGCGTCTGATCGCCGCGCTGGAGCAGGCGCAGGCCAGCGGTCAACCCTATGCCCTGCTGGGTGCCAGCTACAGTTTTGTTCACCTGCTGGACGAACTGGCGCGTCAGCAGCGGCGTTTCAGGCTGCCGCCGGGCAGCCGCATCCTCGACACCGGGGGTTTTAAGGGCCAGTCGCGTGAAGTGGCGGCGGAAGCGTTTTATAGCGCGCTGCAGCAGACGCTCGGCGTGCCACGTTCGCACTGCATCAATATGTACGGCATGACTGAACTCAGCACCCAGTTTTACGATGCCGGCAATGAAATCTGCCCGCCGGTGAAATCCGGACCGCACTGGATCCGCACGCGCGTGGTCAATCCGCTGACCGGTGCGGACGTGCCGGAAGGGGAGACAGGCGTACTGGTGCATCACGATCTCGCCCATTTCAATTCTGTTTCCGCCATTCTGACCGAAGATGCCGGCGTGATGGTGCCCGGCGGGTTTCAGCTGCTGGGCCGCGTCGCGGGCGCCGATGCCAAAGGCTGCTCGCTGGCGATGGAATCGTTTCTCGCTGCTGCGCAGGCACGGGCATGAAAGTGTATGCCGGCCATCTGCCGGGCATCCGCCACAGCGAGGTGGCGTGGCACAGCCTGCACTTTGGCCAGCAAGGCAGCACGCTGGAAGTGTGCGTGCCGGTGCTGTCCGAGGCGCAGATTGCCACGCTGGCGGCCAGCGTACGCGATAACGCGCGCCGCTACCTGCACACCCTGAGCGTAGCGCGCATCACCGCGTTGATTGATGAAGCCATCGCGCACCTGCTTGACCGTTCGCACCCGGTGCGCCAGCAGGCGGAGCGGTTGCTGCCGCTGGTTACCGGCTATGACGCCGAGATGCTGCGGCTCGGTTTAACCGGCTATCTCAAAACCTTCCGTGAACCGCAGCTGCGGCGTTTTCTGGCGGAAGATTTCGGCAACGTGCAGATGCTGGACGATTTTCAGCCGCGGCCAAAAGGCGGCTTTGCCCGCGCGTTTGGTCCGCAGCTGTTGCTGCAGGTCTGGGCCGGCAATGTGCCGGGTTTGCCACTGTGGAGCCTGATTGCCGGCCTGCTGGTGAAGGCGGGAAGCGTGGGCAAAGTGGCGAGCGCTGAGCCGCTGATGGCGGGCTGGTTCGCCCAGCTGCTGGCGGAGATCGATCCGCAGCTGGGCGACTGTCTGGCCGTTGTATGGTGGCAGGGCGGTGATGAACGCACTGAGCAGCAGTGGTTCCGCGAGGCAGACGTGGTGATGGCTTATGGCGGAGAAGCCGCGCTGACGGCGATGCAGCGGCGTCTGCCGCCAGCCACGCGCTTTCTGCCGCACGGCCACAAAATCAGTTTTGGCATGGTGGCGCGGTCGGCGCTGGACGTGCGGCGCGGTACGGCGCTGGCGCGTCAGGTGGCTTACGATGTGATGCGCTATGACCAGGCCGGCTGTTACTCGCCGCAGGCGCTGTTTATTGAGCGCGGCGGCCGGGTGTCGCCGCAGGAGTTTGCTGCTTACCTCGCTCATGAACTTGCCGCGCTGGCACAGCGCTATCCGCGCGCGACGCTGACGCTGGGTGAAAGTCAGGCTGTGGCCGCGTGGCGCAACGCGGAGGAAATGCGTGCGCTGAGCGGTGACCGCACGCTGTACGGTGATGAGCACGATGCCTGGGCGGTGGTGTACGTCGACAAGCCGGAGCCGTTACAACCGGGCGCGCTCGGACGCACGCTGAAGGTGATTGCCGTGGATACGCTGGAGGAGACGGTAAGCTGGGTAGCCGCGCAGCGCGCGTATCTGCAAAGCGTTGGCCTCGCGGCCGCGCCCGAGGTGCTGTTTCGGCTGGCGGCGCAGCTCGGTGCGGCGGGCGTCACGCGCATCACGGCGCTGGGTAACATGACTTCACCGGAGGCGGGCTGGCATCACGATGGCCGTTTTAGCCTGCTGGATCTGGTCACCCTGTGCGAAATCGAACAGGCGGCGGAAACCGCCGCTGAACACTATGCGCCCTATCTTGACTGAGCGGGCGTGGAGAAACGCAATGAAATTCAGCAATCACACCGTGCTGGTGACCGGCGCCAGCCGCGGTATTGGCGCCGCCATTGCCCAGGCCTTTGCCGCCGAAGGCGCGTTTGTCGTGGTCAACTATTTACGTAATCACGACGCCGCTGCGCAGGTGGTGGCGGCCTGTGAAGCACAGGGCGGGGGGGCACTGGCGATTGCCGCCGATGTGACCTGTGCCGCACAGGTAGCCGATATGATGCAGCAGATCGACGCCGCCACCGGCCGACTGGATGTGGTGGTGAACAATGACTTCGCACCTTATCGCTTCGATCCGGACCAGCGCCAGCGCTTCTGGGAAACGTCCTGGTCCGCTTACCAGACGCAGTTTGATGGCGCAGTGAACGCCTGCTACAACGTGTGTCAGGCGGCCTTGCCGCTGATGCGCCGCCGCGCGCGCGGCAGTATCATCAATCTGGTGAGTGATTTGATCGCCCGGCCAGCGGTGGCTTATCACGACTATATCACCGCAAAAGCCGCGCTGACGGGCTTTAGCCGGACGCTGGCGGCCGAACTGGGGGCGCTGGGCATTCGGGTGAACTGCGTGGCGCCGGGACTGGTGTATCCCACCGATGCCAGTCAGCATACGCCAGAAGCGGTACGCCATGCGCTGACGGCGCAAACGCCGCTGGGACGACTGGCGCGCGCTGCGGATATCGCCGGGCCGGTGCTGTTTCTGGCATCAGCGTGGAGCGAATTTGTCACCGGCCAGACGCTGTATGTCGATGGCGGGTTGGTGATGCAGGACCATTAAGCCAGGTCGCCAGTCGCTGCACTGGCGACCTGCCACCGCCCTCCCGGTACCTCTATCCGTTATTCCGCCATGCCCACCGTCATGCAGCTATCTGCGCACTGCAGGCAAATTTCAGCACAGGTCTGACAGTGCGGATGCTGGTGCTTCTGGCACTCCCAACCGGCCAGCTGACAGGCCATCGACGTAATGGTACAGAGCTGCTCGCTCAGTTCACTCTGGGCAGCCAGCAGTTGGGCGGTTACGCGACACAGCGCCGCGCACTGCTGATTCAGGCTAATGCAGACGCTCATCTCACTGGCGTCAGCGTCCAGCAGACAAGCCGCCGCACAGTGGTCGCAGGCGGTCGCGCAGCGATAGCACAGCGCGATACAGTCATTGAGTTCAGCGTTCATGGGTTTCCTTAGCGTCAGGGTAAAACGACGCATATGTGAGCCTGAAGAGAGAATTTAGCTAAAACAGAGGGGATATCAAGTGGATAGCGGCGGATTAACCCCGGTAAGGTGCATCGCAGATGCAATTATCCCTTTAATAATGCGGAGTTAGCTAATTGTAAGCTTGTGTATATATCAGCGCCGATAATAAAAACCGCTTAAATAAAAGTGTACAAGTCCGTGTGGCTTGTACAAATATAGCCGCTGCGGATTTGTTAGTTAAATAAGCAATGGTTTAAATTCGTGGTAAATAAACGATGCAATTGAGACATTATAAGCGAAGCGGTAAATGCTGCCGGATCGCTGAAGATTTGATCGATTAATTGTTTTCCAGCGAGAAAATTACTCTCCTGACAAGGTTTATCACGCATTTAAGCGAAGCGTAAACACAATGTCAGGAGAGTGTGGTGCCAAAGGTTATCGAGGTTAAATCAGTATTAAGAGGGGAAAGTCTTATTTACGACGACTGATCTTTCCTCCCTTCCTGCCGGCTTCAATGGCACGCTGTGGATCGTTCTTAAAGTTACCGCCACTGACCTGACCACCCTTGCGGCCTGCTTCAGCCGCGCGCTCCTTATCGGCTGCGAAGTTGCCTGAACCCCCACGACGTTGCGTCACTTTTTCTTCCTCTTCAGGTTTCTTCTTTGGATCCTTCATTTTTTTCCTCTCAGTTCATACCCGCATGAAGCAAAAATAAATGTAGCGATGTTTTTACCATAATCAAGCCAGGAATAATCTTAACTTTTAATTTACAGCACGTTGGTTGTTTAACTATGAGTCAATTCCAGCTGATTTATTCCGGCAAAACATCTGGGGTGGAATTGTTAACATTTTACTTTCATAAAGGGAAGCATTCTTTTAGCGCCGCTAATGTGATTCGATGAGGTTATGACAATTATCCGCTGTCGCAATTCTTAAAAACCTTTCTTGCACAGCTGCGCTTACTTGCTACGTTTAATTAAGTTGTTCGCCTGGACTTAATTAGCGCTTCGCTTATTTTCAGATAAACAGCCTGAAAGCGATGAGGTAAGAGCGTGCTGCCGGCTCAGTGACGAGCATCCAACGCGGCTGATGTGCCTGGCCGGTGTCACTTTACTTTGGAGCGAAACATGACGAAGGAATCTGTGTATCTGGACTGGCTGCGCGATGCGCATGCTATGGAAAAACACGCGGAAAGCTTGTTGAAAGCGGCGGTGTTGCGCCTGACGGAGCATCCCGCGTTGCAGACGCGCCTTGAGCAGTATCTTGAGCAAAGTCGTGAACAGCAGCAGCAGGTGAAAACGCTGCTGCGCCAGTATGACAGCAGCTGGTCGGTGCTGAAGGAGTCGTTAGGCCGGATGTCGGCGGTCGGTCAGGCCGCCAGCGACATGCTGCAGGATGAAGAGGGCATCCGTGTGGCCGTCAGCAGCTACGTGTTCTGTAACTATAAAATCGCCACCTACTCGACGTTGCTGGTGGCCGCAGAGCAGGCGGAAGAGGGGGAGGATGTCAGGATCGTGCGGCGCATCCTGCAGCAGGAAAGCCAGATGGCCAGCAGGCTGCTGCAGCTGCTGCCACAGGCGGCAGAAGAAGCCATTGTGCTGCGCACGGAACCTGAGCTTTCCGGCACGGATTAAGTCATCCTGCGGCGCGCCCTAGAGATCAATCACCAGTTCCGCCGATTTGCTGCGCGAGCAGCACAAGGCGATATACTGCTCCGGGGCGCTTTTTTCGCTGTCAGACTGCACGGTATCGCGGTGATCGATCTCTCCGGCGGTGACCCGCGTCAGGCAGGCGCCGCACATGCCCATCTCGCAGGAGAGCGGAACGTCCACGCCATGCTCCAGCAGCACCGTGGCAATGGTTTTGTCAGGCGGAATGGTACATTGCTGCCCACTGCGTGCCAGCGTCACGGTAAAGCCCTCTTCCGCGCCAGCCGTGCGGGCGACAGGTTTGAACGCTTCAGCGTGAATATTGGCGCTGTCCCAGCCGCGCGCCAGCGCCTGCTGCTGCATGTGCGTCATAAACCCTTCCGGCCCGCACAGGTACAGATGCGTGTCGGCGGCAGCATCAAGCAGTTCCGCCGGTGGATAATCACGGGCGCTGCGGCCTTCGCTGCTGTACCAGATTTCACAAAATCCATGCTGAAAACGCTGCGCCAGTTCGGCGGCAAAAGCTTCATCACCGCGCTGGCGCACAAAATAATGCAGCACAAAAGGCACGGCAGCGGCCTCCAGCGCCAGCGCCATGGCGTACAGCGGCGTAATGCCAATTCCGGCCGCCAGCAAAATGACTTTAGTGGCCGGTTGCAGAGGAAACAGGTTGCGCGGTGGCGAAATCGCAATCGTCTGGCCGGGGCGCAGCGTGTCGTGCACGTAGCGTGATCCCCCGCGTGATTGCCCGTCGCGGGCAATACAGATTTGATAGCCGCGCGCGTCATCGCAGCGTCCGGTCAGTGAGTACTGACGTATCAGACCATCACGCAGGTGGACATCAATGTGCGCACCCGGTTGCCAGTCCGGCAGCGGCTGGCCATTTTCCGCCACCAGCGTGACGCTGAGATTGTGACGTCCCTGACGGTACAGGCCATCCACCACCACATTCAGCAGATCACTCATCGTTGCCTCCTTACACCAGGAAAAATTCGCCGAAGCCCATGCGCTTCAGGCCGCGGCGATAAGCAATGGAGCTGCGATCGGCCGGAATATGCGCTTCCAGAGCGAGGTCAAGCGGCAAACGCTCCGGCTGCTGGGTTTCCACCATCAGGCGATCTTCCTCGAACACGCGCTGATTGAAGGCGTGCACCTCTTCGACCGGGATGTGCAGGTCAAAATTACGCGCGATGGGCGCAAACATCCGCGTTTTGCGCGCCGACACCGGCGACGCGGCATTCATGATCACCAGGCGCGATTCGCCGGGGAAATGAATGGTCAGCGTGGCGGTAAACGGCAGATGCATCTCGAAATGACGCAGCCAGCTAAATCCTTCCGGCGCCTGCTGCGGACTGTCAGCGGCAAAGTTACTCACTGAACTCCAGTAATCTACGGCAAAACCGGTCTCGGTTTCGACCGGGTTATAGGCAGGCACTACCTGGTTGTTGGGATCGGCGAAGGTTTCCGTGTGCACCCAGGCGAAGTGCGCCACATCCAGAAAACCTTCCACCTGACGTCCGGCAAAGCCGTTGACGTCAAAACCGGGGCAGTTGATCTGTTGAAAACCTGCATCATCCCAGTGCGGCATGGTGGGCAGCGGCGCGGGCTGGTCAGCATCCGGCGCGAGGCACACCCAAATCAGCCCAAAGCGCTCTTCCACCGCGTAACTGATCAGATTGAGCTTGGCCGGAATCGGCTGGTCGGGGCTGGACGGGATGCGATTGCAGCGGCCACCGGCACCGAAGCGCAAGCCGTGATAAGGGCAAATGATACCCTCTTCATCATGAAAACCCAGCGTCAGCGGGACGCCACGATGCGGGCAAACGTCGCGTGCCGCTACCACCTGACCCTGCAGACGATACAGCACCAGCTGCTCGTCAAGCAGCACCGCTTTGGTCGGTGCGCCGGCGATATCACAGGAACGGGCAACCGGATGCCACTGACGCGCCAGACGCAGCCAGTCATCAGGTTCAAACGTGCAGTGTGCGGGAGGCGTAATGTTATTCATGCTGTTGTCCTGTCAGGTGCTCACACAAGGCGTAATAGAAGGCTTCATTTTTGTCAGGACATTGTTAATATGCTTGCCTGTGCAAATCCATCAGCAAGAATGCAGCCAGGTGTTGCAAAAAACCGTACAGGTGAGCAATGAGCCCGTTTTCCCGCTTTGCCGTCTATTTTGCCGAAGTGGCGCGCAGCGGCAGTTTGCGCAAAGCCGCTGAGCAGCTGCACGTTTCCGCTTCCGCCATTAACCGGCAGATTCTGCAGGCGGAAGAGAGTTTTGGTACGCCGCTGTTTGAGCGTTTGCCGGAAGGGCTGCGCATGACCACCGCCGGAGAATTGCTGTATGACGATGTGATGCGCTGGCAGCGTGAGTTTCGCGTCACGCGGCAGCGTTTCGATGATATACAGGGACTCAAGCGCGGTAACGTCACGGCCGGGCTGGTGCAGTCGCTGACCAAAGGCAGCGTGGCAGACGCCATCGCCGATATCGCACGCCAGCATCAGTGGCTGCGGCTGGAGCTGACGGTGGACAACAGCCACTGCATCAGCCAGATGATTCGCCAGTCGGAAATCGATTTTGGCCTGATTCTCGATCCCGCCGGGCAGAGCGGACTGGAAGTGCTGGCGTTTGCCGAACTGGAGATGGGCGTGGTGATGGCCGCTGACCATCCGCTCAGCACGAGGCCGCTGCTGTCGCTCAGCGAACTCAGTCATGAGCGACACATTGTGCCTGGTGCCGCGCTGGTGGTCCATGAACGTGTCGATGCGCTGTACCGCAAGCAGGGCCTGGCGCCGGAAAACATTATCGCCTGTAATGACATCCGCCTGATTCGCAGCCTGATTGCGCAGGGCACCGGCATCAGCGTGCTGAGCCTGCTGGACGTGATGACCGAGGTGCAGGAGAACCAGCTCTGCTTTGTACCGCTCAGGCACAGCGTGATGCGACCGCTGACCCTGGCGCTGTGTACTGCGCCGTCGCGCCAGCTGTCGCGGGCGGCGCAGATGGTGATTCAGCGCATGACTGAGGTGATAGAGGCGATGGCCAGTGTCAGGCCCGCAGGCGGGCCGTAATCACGTTCAGTGCCCGGTTTCGGCATGCGGTGCGCGGGTTTTGCTGGCACCGGCACCGCCCGATGGACGGGCGATAATAATACCGAGAATACCGCCGGCAATCAGCGCCATCGCCACAATCAGCAATCCTGAGTGATAACTTTGCGTCGCATCTTTCATTTTTCCCAGCAGCGGCGGTAAACCCAGTCCGACAAAGTTTGCCACCGTATTGATAAAGGCAATCGATGCCGCAGCGGCTACGCCAGCTAATTTTTCTGTGGTCACGGCCCAGAATATTGGCGTCAGGGCAAAGTTAAGCCCGACGGTCAAGACCAGCAAAATATAGGCGAGCAGCAGGCTGCCCGAATAAATCGCGCCGGTTAATGCCAGGCCCGATAAAATTAATGGCAAACCCATATGCCAGGCGCGTTCACCGCTACGATCGGAATGGCGTCCGTTTAAATACATAAATACGCAGGCCATCACAAAGGGCAGGGCGGATAACAGGCTGATAATAAAATTGCTCTGCTCTGCGGCCATGCTTTTAATAATCAACGGCATGAACAGCGTAATGCCGATGGAACCGAACGCCTGTAAAAACCACACCAGACTAAGCAATAACACCGTACGATCTTTTAATGCCTGCAGCCAGGAGTGGTTCTTATTCAGGGTAACACCCAGATTGTCCTGTTCGAGGCGCTGACGCAGCCAGTGTTTTTGCGGTGTAGTTAACCAGACAGCATCGTCGGGCTTATCGGGTAAGCGCCACAGCACCAGACAACCAAGCACCACTGCGGGAATGCCTTCCAGCGCGAAAAGCCAGCGCCAGCCTGCGATATCGGCAATGCCATGCATATTGAGAATGGCACCGGAAATGGGCAGACCAATAATCGACGCGCCCACCGATCCCATATAAAAGAAAGACATTGCACGTGCGCGGTTACTTTTAGGGAACCAACAGGAAATATAATAGATAATACCCGGCGCAAAACCGGCTTCGGCCATACCGAGTAAAAAACGCATCACATATAACTGATTGGCGCTATGAACCAGCGCCATGCCGGTACTGACAATACCCCAGGTAATCATAATGCGCGCTATCCAGCGCCGGGCGCCGACTTTGGTCATTATGACATTACTGGGAATTTCAAACAGAATGTAGGAAATATAGAACATGCCGACACCGAGGCCGTACATGCTGGTGGTAAGCCCGAGATCGGCATTCATTTGCAGCGCAGCGATAGAGATATTGGTTTTATCGAGATTAGCGACAAAATAACAGATCACGATAAACGGGATGATGCGCTTATTTAATTGACTCAACGTAGAACCAGAAACATCGGAACTTATCATATCCACCTCGTCACGCAGCATTCCGCCACTCCGCGCCGGCAGACGGGCGCAAGGGTAGCGATGTCATGAATGATCTGTTTCGCTTGCTAAGCAATAAATGAAGTGCAGCCGAAAATAAAAATCATTTTATTTCGGCCACGCGGCAGCATTAACTATGCCGATAGTGATATTGCACATGAGCGATATAAATCGTCATGAGTTAGCAGTGTAGTACAATCTATTTTGATTGTACTACAATAGAGATCACAGATTAGACGATTGGCAGGCGTTAAACGATCGCGGCGTAATCACCGGTACCCTCCGGCCAGGGTGTGAGCAGGTCGAAGCCGGTATCCGTGACGGCGACAGTGTGCTCCCACTGCGCGGACAGGGAGCGATCTTTGGTCACCACCGTCCAGCCATCGGACAGCACGCTGGTGCCCGCTTTACCGGCGTTAATCATGGGCTCAATGGTAAAAATCATGCCAGCCTGCAGCGCCAGCCCCTGGCCCGGCGTGCCGTAATGCAGGATTTGTGGATCGCCGTGGTAGATCTCGCCAACGCCGTGACCGCAATACTCGCGGACCACGGAAAACCCGGCCTTTTCAGCGACCTGCTGAATAGCCGCACCGATATCGCCCAGCGTTGCACCGGGTTTCACCACCCGAATGCCTGCCACCATTGATTCATACGTCACGTCAACCAGGCGCTTAGCGCGTACCGAAGGCTGACCGACGAAATACATGCGGCTGGTGTCGCCGTACCAGCCGTCTTTGATGACCGCCACGTCGATATTGACGATGTCGCCGTCTTTGAGCTTTTTCTCGCCCGGAATCCCGTGGCACACCACGTGATTAACCGAGGTGCAAACGGTACGGGTGTAACCCTGATAGCCAATGTTAGCCGGAATGACCTTTAGCTCATTGACAATATAGTCATGACAGCGGCGATCCAGTTCATCGGTGGTAACGCCGGGTTTCACCCAGGGCGCGATCATCTCGAGGACTTTGGCGGCGTCGTGACCGGCGGCACGCGCCCGTTCAATCTCTTCAGCGGTATGCAGTTTAATACTCATTGCGCGATTCCCTGCGGAATAAAGGAAGGTTGGTCAAGCAGCTGCGCCAGTTCAGCGCCGCCATCACGTTCGACCCGCATCAGCAGGCGTGTCAGTTCCTGATGGCTGAGCTGCGGATAAAGTTCGGCCAGCATGCCGATTTTCATCCAGTGCTCCGCCTGCGCGTTGATCGAACGACTGAGCGCCGTGCTGGCGATGCGCAGATTCTCATGCATTAAATCCGAAATTTTGACGATACCCATGGCTGGCCTTTATATGAAACGTATATGCTATGTATATAGCATATCCACAACGGCATGATTTGCAAGTTCAGATTTTCGCCTGTTCGTAAATTTGCGGAATTTGTCAGAAAATCAAATACATTGTTTAGACCACTACGTTCTCGTCTCCACGCGGACCGGGATACTTTTTGGTCATAGAAAGATTTTTATGACCGGGCAGCCGCTGCGATTCTCGTGAAGAGAAATGAGGTGATACGAAAACGGCACGGCTTTTGCTTGACTCACTTTTTGGCATCAAAGGGTGGGGGAGCAATGGATGACGCACTGAGTTGGTTACAGGCCTCAAGGCAAAGCGATATTGCCAGCCTGCAACGCCTTCGCCAGACCGGCAAACTCATTACCACCGTCAGCGAGCTGGTGCATCAGCTTCAGCGCGAGCGGGGGGCGAGCAATCTGTGGATATGTTCAGAAGGCAGGCTTTACGGCGAGCAGCGGCTCGCCAGTGAGCAGGATGTGACGCGCTGCCAACGGGATTTTTGCCAGGCCTTACCCAGGGTTGAAGCCCAGCCGGGATACAGCCGCTTCTGCAACCTGATCGCCGCCGCGCTGCAGGCCCTGGCCGGATTACCGGCGTTGCGCCAGCAGATTACGCAACAGCAGATCGCGCACGCGCAGGCCGTTGCGGCGTTCAGTACCATTATCCGTAGCTTACTGAACCTGGTTTTTGAGGCCGCCGACACCGCCAGCCATCCTGACATTACCCGCGCGCTCATTGCGCTGTTCAGCTTTATGCAGGGCAAAGAGCTGACGGGACAGGAACGCGCCCTGGGAGCGGCCGGCTTTGCTGCCGGACAATTCAGCGCGGAGCAGCGCAGCGCCATGGTGGCCTTAATTGAAGCACAGGAACAAAGCTTTTCGACCTTCCAGCAGTTTGCCGATGAGGCGGTTTTACACCACTGGCAGCCGCTGGCGCAGGCCAGTCGTGAAATTGAACGACTGCGACGCATTGCCTGTACCGACGGTCGGCGGGACGACAGTGGCGCGCTGCACTGGTTTTCGCTGCTGTCACAGCGCATCGACCAAATGAAATTGCTGGAGGATCGGCTGTCAGCCACGCTGATGTTGCGCTGCCGCGAGGCGATCGCACTGGCACAGCATCAGGCAGCTGAACCTCTGCATGTGGCGCAGTCGGGCTGCGATTTTACATTATATGTCTCCGGGGTGGACTGGCTGCCCACCGAGTCCGGTGCGCTGAACAGCGACGGGCTGGCACCCCAGCTGGGTCGTTCACTGCTGTCGTTGATCACGGAGCAGTCTCAGCGTTTACAGCATCAGGCCAATGAGCTGGCCACCCTGCGCGCCACGCTGGAAGAGCGCAAACTGCTCGACCAGGCCAAAACCTGGCTGATGCAGCAGCATGGGCTGAGTGAAGAGCACGCCTGGCAACGGCTGCGTAAAAGCGCGATGGATCAGAATAAACGGCTACCGGAAATCGCCCAGGCGATCGTCACGGTGGCAGCCACAATGAAGAGATAACTCTAAAGCGTTAGCTGCACAATGCTTGTGCGTGGTCTGCGTCACAAACGTGCAAAATCGGTTAAAAAACCAGCCCGGCGAAAGCCCTGATCGCCACGCGCAGGGCCGTTTCAAAGCTGGCATGCAGTTTGCTTTACCCTATTAAGTGTATGCATTTGCTTTGCCAACGGCGGTAAAGCGAGTGCTTTTGGATAAAGGCGTCCATCTCCCTGTGAAAGCAGTGGAGAGGACGCCTTTTTTTATTTCCTGAGGGTGGCAAAAAATGAGCAAATCGCCAGTTTCACTGTCTCGACGTCAACTGCTGTTATCCAGCGCCGCCGCTGGCGGGCTGTGGCTGTTGCCGGGATTGCGCAACGCCGTATGGGCGGCGGGTTCCGATGCGCCAGAAAAAGCCACCGTGCGGGTGGGATTTATTCCACTGACCGACTGTGCGCCGGTCGTCATGGCCTCGGTGAAAGGCTTCGACAAAAAATATGGTCTGACGCTACAGCCCAGTAAAGAAGCCAGTTGGGCAGCCGTCCGCGACAAACTGATCTCCGGTGAGCTCGATGCGGCACACGTCCTGTACAGCATGATCTATGGCCTGCAACTGGGCGTTGCCGGCCCTCAGCATGCGATGGCGAACCTGATGACGCTCAATAACAATGGCCAGGCAATCTCCCTGTCGAACCAGCTTAAAGCGCAAAAGGTCACCGATGCCGCCAGCCTGAAAAAGACCATCGACAGCAAGGCCAAAGGCAGTCTCACCTTTGCGCATACCTTTCCGACCAGTACCCACGCGATGTGGCTCTACTACTGGCTGGCGAATGCCGGTATCAATCCATTTGATGACGTGCGCACTGTCGTCGTGCCGCCGCCGCAGATGGTGATGAATATGAAGATTGGCAATATGAGCGGCTTCTGTGTGGGCGAGCCGTGGAATCAGCGCGCTATCAGTGATGATATTGGTTTTACCGTCGCTACCAGTCAGCAGATTTGGCCCGATCACCCCGAAAAAATTCTTGGCACCCGCGCCGCGTGGGTGAAAGAGAACCCCAATACGGCGCGCGCGCTGACGGCGGCTGTCCTGGAGGCGGCACGCTGGATCGATGCCTCCGATGATAACCGCCGCGAAACGGCGCAGGTGCTGGCCGGACGCGCCTGGATCAACACCAAACCTGAGATTCTGCAGGGTCGCATGCTCGGCCAGTACGAAAACGGGCTGGGACAGAAATGGCAGGACCCGCATGCGATGCGCTTCTTCCATGACGGCAGCGTCAGTTTCCCGTATCTGTCCGATGGCATGTGGTTCCTCACCCAGCTTAAGCGCTGGGGAATGCTGACCGAGGATCCGGACTATCTGGGCGTCGCAAATCAGATCAACCGAATTGATATCTACAAACAGGCAGCGAGCGCCGTCGGCAACATCACGTTGCCCGGCAGTGAGATGCGCAGCAGCACCCTGATCGACGGCAAGGTGTGGGATGGCACGAATCCTGCCGTTTACGCCGCCAGCTTTGCCATTAACCACAAAGAGAGGTCGTGATGAAAAGCCAGACTCGCTCCCTGACGCAGCCTGAGACGCTGCCCACCCGGGCCACGGTGGTGCCCCTTCAGGTCACGCCAAAAAAGATGCGCTCGCCTGCGCGCCTGCGTCCGTTTTTGCAGCGTGCCATTCCCGCGCTGTGCGGTGTGATGCTTCTGCTTCTGATCTGGCAGATCGCGGCCCTTTCCAGCAAAGGCTTTCCCGGCCCGTACGCCACCTGGGAAGCGGCGAAAATCCTGTTCGCCGATCCGTTCTATAACAACGGCCCTAACGATCAGGGCATCGGCTGGAATGTGCTGGCCTCGCTGCAGCGCGTCGCTATCGGCTTTGGCCTGGCCGCGCTGGTGGGGATTCCCGCAGGCTTTCTGCTGGGGCGTTTTGCCTTTGTGGCACGCATGTTCAATCCGGTTATCGCGCTACTGCGTCCGGTCAGCCCGCTGGCCTGGCTGCCTATCGGCCTGCTGCTGTTCCAGCGCGCCGAACCGGCCTCCAGCTGGACCATTTTTATCTGTTCTATCTGGCCGATGATAATTAATACCGCCGAAGGTGTACAGCGCATTCCACAGGATTACCTCAATGTGGCGCGCGTGCTGCAACTGTCGGAATGGACCATCCTGCGCCGCATCCTGTTTCCCGCCGTTCTGCCTGCGGTGCTGACCGGGGTCCGCCTGTCGATTGGTATCGCCTGGCTGGTGATCGTGGCTGCCGAAATGCTGACGGGAGGCCTGGGGATCGGCTTCTGGATCTGGAACGAGTGGAACAACCTCAATGTTGAAAACATCCTGATTGCCATTTTGCTGATTGGCGTCGTCGGCCTGCTACTGGAGCAGGGACTGATGCTGCTGGCGCGTCGCTTTAGCTGGGATAAATAAGGGGAACACTATGCAACCTATCATTCGTGTACAGCAGGTCAGCCAGCGTTTTACCACTTCCGGCGGCGATTTTCTGGCGCTCGATAATGTTAGCTTTGATATTCATCAGGGGGAAACCCTGAGCCTGATCGGCCACTCCGGCTGTGGTAAATCCACGCTGCTCAACCTGATCGCCGGTTTAACCCGACCTACCAGCGGCGTCCTGTTATGCGATAACCGCGAAGTCACCGGCCCCGGCCCTGAGCGCGCCGTTGTGTTTCAAAACCACTCGCTGTTGCCCTGGCTGACGGCGTATCAGAACGTTGAGCTGGCGGTAGAGCAGGTGTTTAAAGGCAAGATGAACAAGGCGGAAATGCGTGACTGGATCGAGCACAACCTGAACCAGGTGCAAATGAGTCATGCCATGCATAAACGCCCCGGCGAGATCTCCGGCGGCATGAAGCAGCGTGTCGGTATCGCCCGCGCGCTGGCAATGAAACCTCGCGTGCTGCTGCTCGACGAACCCTTCGGTGCGCTGGATGCCTTAACGCGCGCGCATCTGCAGGACAGCGTCATGCGCATCCAGCAGGCGCTGAACACCACCATCGTCCTGATTACCCATGATGTGGATGAAGCCGTGTTGCTGTCCGATCGGGTACTGATGATGACCAACGGTCCGGCGGCGCAGGTGGGCGATATCCTGACGATCGACCTGGTCCGGCCGCGTTCACGCGTGGCGCTGGCGGATGACGTGCGTTATCACCAGCTGCGCCAGAAAGTGCTGCATTTTCTCTACGAAAAACAGACTTCGGCGGCATAAGGACGACACCATGAGACAACGGCTGCTGGTTGCGGGTAACGGGATGGCGGGCATGCACATGGTAGAAACTCTGTTGCAGCTGGCGCCGATGCGTTACGACATCACTGTGATTGGCCGTGAGCCGCACGGCAACTATAACCGTGTGCTGTTGTCGCCGCTGCTGGCCGGAGAAACCACCGTTGAGCAAACGCTGATCCACGACCCTGACTGGTATCACCGTCACGGCATAACATTGCGGGTGGGAGAGACGGTGGAACAGGTGAATATTGCTGAGCGGACCTTACGCACCGACCAGCGCCTGCTGCACTGGGACCGCCTGGTACTGGCGACCGGATCGCAGCCCTGCAGGCCGTCTGTTCCAGGCAGCGACCTGCCGCATGTCAGCACGTTTCGCACGCTGCAGGATGTGAACACTTTGCTGGCCGGGCACGGTCCGGTAGTGGTGGTCGGTGGGGGCTATCTGGGTATTGAAGCCGCCGCCGGACTTCAGGCGCAGGGACGTCAGGTCACGCTGATTCATCGTCAGTCACGTTTGCTGGACAGACAGCTGGATATCAGGGCAGGGGAATTACTGCTGGCTCAGCTCCGGGCGCGCGGCATTCGCTGTGAACTGAATGCCAGCCTTGCGGCGATCCGCACGGATAGCGTGATCCTCCACGATGGCCGTGTGCTGGCGGCGCAGCAGGTGGTGATGGCCATTGGTGTCCAGCCGGCGATCGCCCTGGCGCAGGCCGCCGGTATTCCCTGTCAGCGCGGCATTCTGGTGGATCGCCAGTTGCGCACTGCGCACGCCGGAATTTATGCCGTAGGCGAATGTTGTGAAATCAGCGGCGAGACCTTCGGTCTGGTCGCGCCCTGTCTGGCCCAGGCAAAGATTCTGGCGGCGCAACTGGCCGATCGGCCTCAGGGAGATTTCTACAGTGCGGCCACGGGCACCCGTCTCAAAGTCAGCGGCATTTCCCTGTTTAGCGCTGGTGACGTTCGCGAAGCCCCGTCTGTCACCAGTTTTGACCCGATCGCCGGGCACTATCGCCGCCTGTTCCTCAAAGACGGCCGACTGAACGGCGTGCTGCTGTATGGCGACTGCCAGCAAAGTGGCGCGCTGCTGAACCAACTCCATAATGCCGGACCGGTTTCTGTGAATACGCTGTTCGGCCTTGATGAACCTGAAACGCAGCCGCTGGCTGCAGGAAACCCTGTGATGAGCCAAACGAAACCTGTATTAGCCGTGGTGGGTCACGGCATGGTCAGCCACCATTTTCTGGAGCAGCTGGTCGCCCGTAACCTGCATCAGCATTATCACATTGTGGTCTACGGCGAAGAGCGCTATCAGGCTTACGATCGGGTTCACCTTTCTGAGTATTTCACCGGTAAAACGGCAACAGAGTTGTCGCTGGTGAGCGAGGATTTTTTTGCCCGGAACGCAATTGAACTGCGCAGCGATTGCCGGGTAGAGGCGATCGATCGCCAGCAGCGCAGCCTGCGTGACAGCGCGGGACGTGAGCTGGCCTGGGATAAGCTGGTGTTGGCCACCGGCTCCCGCGCCTTTGTACCACCGGTACCCGGCCATGACGCCGGGCGCTGCTTTGTCTACCGCACGCTGGACGATCTGGATGCCATCGCAGCTTGTGCCCGCCAGAGTCAGCGCGGCGTGGTGATCGGCGGCGGGCTGCTGGGGCTGGAAGCCGCCAATGCGCTGAAGCAGCTGGGGCTGGAGACGTACGTGGTTGAGTTTGCGCCGCGCCTGATGGCCGTGCAGCTGGACGACGGCGGGGCGCTGATGCTGCGGCAAAAGATCGACTCGCTGGGCGTGACGGTGCATACCTCGAAGCAGACCGAACAGATTGCCACCCAGCCTGACGGCAGTCTGGTGCTGCACTTTGCCGATGGCGGCGAGCTGACCACCGATCTGGTGCTGTTCTCTGCCGGTATCCGCCCGCGTGATGAGCTGGCCCGGAGCGCCGACATCAGCGTGGGGCCGCGCGGCGGCATTACCATCAATGATCAATGCCAGACGAGTGACAGCGACATTTATGCTATCGGCGAATGCGCGTTGTGGAACGGGCAGATTTTTGGCCTGGTAGCGCCTGGCTACCAGATGGCGCGTGTGCTGGCCGGGCATCTGGCGGCCGAACCGGCGCAGTTCACCGGTGCCGACATGAGCACTAAACTGAAGCTGCTGGGCGTAGAAGTCGCCTCCTTTGGCGATGCGCACGGCAAAACGCCGGGCAGCCTGAGCTACCACTGGGCCAACGGGCCAAAAGGCATTTACAAGAAGATCGTGGTTAGCGCCGACAATGCACGACTGCTGGGCGGCGTGCTGGTGGGAGACAGCAGCGACTATGCCACGCTCCTGCAAATGATGTTAAACGCCATGCCGCTGCCGACGGCAGCGGAAGCGCTGATTTTGCCTGCGTTGAATGGCGCGCCGGCCAAAGGGTTGGGCGTCGCTGCGCTGCCGGACAGTGCCCAGGTGTGTTCCTGCCATAACGTCAGTAAAGGCGATATCTGCCATGCGGTGCAGAGTGGCTGTGGCGATATGGCCAGTATAAAAAGCTGCACTAAAGCCGCAACAGGCTGTGGCGGCTGCGCCGCGCTGGTAAAACAGGTGATGGAGCTTCAGCTGGAAAACCTGGGCGTCGCTGTTAAAAAAGACATCTGTGAGCACTTCGCCTATTCCCGTCAGGAGCTGTATCACCTGATCCGTATTAATGGCATCAAAACCTTTGACGATCTGCTGGCCAGCCACGGACGGGGTTGTGGTTGCGAGGTATGCAAACCGCTGGTGGGGTCGCTACTGGCCTCGTGCTGGAACGATTACCTGCTGAAAACGGCACATTTACCGTTACAGGACACGAATGACCGTTACTTTGCCAATATCCAGAAAGATGGCACCTATTCGGTCGTACCGCGCGTGCCGGGGGGCGAGATCACGCCACAGGGCCTGATTGCCATCGGCGAAGTGGCCGTGCGTTACGATCTCTATACCAAAATTACCGGCGGCCAGCGTATCGATCTGTTTGGTGCGCGGCTGGACCAGCTGCCTGCTATCTGGGAAACCCTGCTGGAAGCCGGTTTTGAAACCGGTCATGCCTACGGAAAATCCCTGCGTACGGTGAAATCCTGCGTCGGCTCGACCTGGTGCCGTTATGGCGTGCAGGATTCTACCGCCTTCGCCATCGCGCTGGAGAACCGGTATAAGGGTCTGCGCGCACCGCATAAGATCAAGATGGCGGTGTCCGGCTGCACCCGCGAATGTGCGGAAGCACAAAGTAAAGATATCGGGGTCATCGCCACGGAAAACGGCTGGAACCTGTACGTCTGCGGCAATGGCGGCATGAAGCCGCGCCATGCGGAACTGTTTGCCAGCGATCTGGACGATGACACGCTAATCCAGTACGTCGACCGGATTCTGATGTTCTACGTGCGCACGGCGGATCGCCTGCAGCGTACCAGCGTCTGGATGGATAACATGGAGGGCGGGCTGGACTACCTGCGTGAGGTGGTGATTCATGACAGCCTGGGGATCGCCGCCACGCTGGAACAGGAAATGCAACAGGTGGCGGACACCTGGCAATGCGAATGGCAGACCACGCTGGCCGATCCCTCGCGACGTGCGCTGTTTACCGCCACAGTGAACAGCGATCAGCCGGATGAAACGCTGCACTATGCACGCGTGCGCGGACAGCGCCAGCCACACAAGGCTAGTGGTATTCCCCTGATGCATCTGCCCGCCGAACCCTGGAGCGAAATCTGCCCACTGGAGGCCATTCCGCCAGAGGCCGGCATCGGAGCCCGTCTTGGCAGCGTCCGTATTGCCTTATTCCGCATGGGTGATGACTGTTATGCGCTGGAGGATCGTGAGCCGGGCAGCGAAGCCAGCGTACTGTCACGCGGTATCCTTGGTGATGTTGCGGGGGAGCCGGTGGTGATCTCGCCGCTTTACAAACAGCGTGTACGCCTGCGTGACGGACAGAGCCTTGATAATCCCCAGCATCAGCTGCGTTGCTGGCCGGTTAAACTGGAGGACGGCCAGGTCTGGGTCGCAAACCGTCCGCTTAACCTGATGGCGCAGGCATCATGAAAACTACCTGCGCTTATTGCGGGGTGGGCTGCGGCGTCGAGGTCACGCAGCCGCAGAGCGCGTCGCCTCAGGTCAGTGGCGATACCCGTCATCCGGCGAATGCCGGGCGGCTATGCGTAAAGGGCGCGGCACTGGGCGAAACCCTGACACAGGCCGGACGGTTGCTGCATCCTCAGCTTCATCACCAGCGGGTCAGCATGGAGACGGCACTGGATGCCGCGGCTGATGGTTTGCGCAGGATTATCGATGCGCATGGCCCGGAGGCGGTGGCTTTCTACGGTTCCGGCCAGTTGCTCACGGAAGATTACTATGTGGCGAACAAGCTGATGAAAGGCTTTCTCGGCGTCGCCAACATCGATACCAATTCACGCCTGTGTATGGCCTCCGCGGTGACAGGCTATAAACGGGCATTTGGGGCGGATGCCGTACCGTGCTGTTACGAGGATCTGGATGAGGCCGAGGTAGTCATTCTTGTCGGCTCGAACGCCGCCTGGGCCCATCCGGTGCTGTTTCAGCGCCTGAAACAGGCAAAAGTGCAGCGCCCTGAGATGCAGGTTGTGGTTATCGATCCGCGCCGCACGGCCAGTTGTGAATTCGCCGATCTGCATTTACCGCTCCGGCCGGGCAGCGATCCGGCCCTGTTCTCGGGCCTGCTGCACTGGCTGGAACAGCATGACGGCATTGACGTCACGATGCTGCCGCATCTGGACGGTGTAGACACAACCTTACGGGCCGCGCGGCAGTGGGATGGTGCGGCGGTGGCAGCCCATTGTGATATCAGCCATGAAGTGATCGCCGCGTTCTACGGGTTGTTTACCCGGCATGAGCGCGTACTGACCTTATGGTGCATGGGCATTAACCAGTCACAAAGCGGCAGTGACAACAACAATGCTATTCTCAATGCGCACCTGCTGAGCGGCAAGATTGGCCGACCCGGCTGCGGCCCGTTTTCGCTGACCGGACAGCCGAATGCGATGGGCGGGCGGGAAGTAGGGGGGCTGGCCAACCAACTGGCGGCGCATATGAGTTTCACCGCAGAAGATTGCGACCGTTTACAGCGTTTCTGGCGCAGTCCGCGTATGGCGCGTGAGCCCGGCCTGACGGCGGTTGATCTGTTTGACGCCATTGACCGTGGAGCAATCAAAGCTGTGTGGATTATGGGCACCAATCCGGCGGTTTCGATGCCAGAAGGCAATCGCATTGCCCGGGCGCTGGCTGCCTGTCCGCTGGTAATTGTGTCAGACGTGCTGGCGCAAACGGATACCACCGCCTTTGCGCATATTTTGCTACCCGCGCAGGGCTGGGGGGAAAAGAACGGCACCGTGACCAATTCTGAACGCCGGATTTCCCGTCAGCGCGCGTTTATGCCTCCGGCCGGAGAAGCTAAACCGGACTGGTGGTTACTCGCGCAGGTCGCCCAGCGTCTGGGCTTTCATGAAGGCTTTACCTGGACGCATCCGGCAGCCATCTTCCGCGAGCATGCGGCGTTGTCGGGGTTTGAGAACAACGGCCAGCGCGCCTTTGATATCAGCGGTCTGGCCGGTATGAGCGACGCACAGTGGGATGCGATGAAGCCGGTACAGTGGCCAATCAACGCTCGTTATCCCGAGGGCTGCGCCCGGCTGTTTAGCGACCGGCACTTTTACCATCCTGATGGTAAAGCCCGCCTGTTGCCACCGGCCACGCCGCAGCCAGTGGTGTGCGAAACGGCTTACCCGTTATTAATGAACAGCGGACGGATCCGCGATCAGTGGCACACCATGACGCGTACCGGCCTGGTTCCCCGGCTCATGCAGCATTGTGATGAGCCATTTGCAGCCCTGCATCCGCAGGACGCACAACGCTATGGCCTGTGCGCGGGCGCACTGGCACGGGTGCAGTCCGACGCGGGCTGGGTGACGGTGCGTGTGACGCTGGACAGCGGTCTGCGGCGCGGTGAGATCTTTGTCCCTATGCACTGGAACCGACAGTTCAGCCTGCAGGGCACGGTTGGCGGACTGGTGGCTTCAACCCGCTGTCCAGTCTCGGCACAGCCTGCATTTAAACAAACCGCTGTGCGTATCCACCCGCTCAACGCCAGCTGGCAGGGCTGGCTCTGGCAGCGCGACGCAAGCCCGCCTGATGCGCTGCGCTACTGGGCGCGAACACCCTATGAGGGCGTGCAACGCTTTAGCGTGGCTGGAGACGGTTCACCAGAACAGTGGCTCATGGCAACGATCCCGCTGGCCGGGCTGCAACTGCAAACCGCTCATGCGGCGGAACCGCATTACCGCCTGCTGGCCTGGCGTAACGGTGAGCTGCACCTGGTCTTTTATGCAGGCGCGTCTTTACCCGAGATCAATCATGACTGGGTTGCGCAGGCTTTTCGCCAGGCACCTGTGAATGCGGCGGACCGGCATGCTCTGCTGGCGGGACAATCGGCACAACGTGCCGTGGCTGGCCGGACGATCTGTAGCTGCTTTGGCGTTGGGGAAAACACCATCTTACAGGCGATTAAACAGGGCTGTCACAGCACTCAGGCACTGGGTAACGCACTCAACTGTGGTACCAACTGCGGCTCCTGCCTGCCGGAGCTAAAACACCTTTTGCTTTCCGTTGCTGTACCGGAGGAAGAATGATGATTGCGATCAATCCTTTAGATAAACTGCTGGCGCCGGACAACGCGTCCAGCCCTGGCAAAGTCTGGCTGGTAGGGGCCGGACCGGGGGATGTGGAACTACTGACAGTCAAGGCGCTGCGCCTGCTGCAACGTGCGGATGTCGTGGTCTATGATCGCCTGGTCAGCGAAGCGGTGATGGCGGAAGTCGCCAGCAGCGCACTCTGTATCGACGTAGGTAAACAGCCGGGCCATCACGGCCTGAAGCAGGCACAGATTAATCAACTGCTGGTGGACCTGGCTGCCAGCGGGCGCAATGTCGTACGTTTAAAAGGCGGCGATCCCTTTATCTTTGGCCGTGGCGGTGAAGAGATGGTCAGTCTGCAACAGGCGAATATTGTCTGCGAAGTGGTGCCCGGCATTACCGCCGCCGTGGGCTGTGCGGCTGCCAGCGGCATTCCACTGACGCACCGTGACTGTGCCCAGTCATTGCGCTTTATCACCGGACACGGGCGCAGCGGCGAGCCGCAGTTGGATGCGGCGGCGCTGACCGCAACCAATCAGACGCTGGTGTTTTACATGGGGTTAAGCTGGAGCAGCGTGATTAGCGCCCGGTTACGGGAATATGGCCGCAGTGAGGCAACGCCGGTGGCGATCATTGAGAACGGTACGCGTCAGAACCAGCGGGTGCTGATCACCACGCTGGCCGGGTTGCCTGAAACTGTTGAGCAGCAAAAACCGGTGTCGCCGTCGTTACTGATTGTGGGCGATGTGGTGCGCTATTACCGGGCTGATCGAGTCGCAGCGCATGGGGAGGAGTTGGCGTTAAGTGATAGTGCAGTGCAGTGATGCTTAACGTGCCGAAGGAAGGGACACGGTTTTTACGGCTGGGGGATGAGACGGTCGCAAAAGCATTATCGGCGAATATGTTAGTGAGAGCCCCTACCTTAAGCGCCTTTCACATGAAACTGATGCCTGACAGTTACCTCACTCAGACATTTTTCTTAAGATTTTACCCTGAATAAACGCTATCGCTGCATTACACAATCGGCAATCTGTCGGACACTGAGATACGTTTGCATGGTATCCAGAACGCTTCATCACAACCTGACATTGACCACTGCCAGTCGCGCCATACTTTTATCTTCTCAGTCCAGGTAAACTTTATTCTGGCTGGTATAGGCTGGCCGAAATCTGTCCGAATAGAGGCCGAAAAAATTCTAACTGTCTGATTATAAAGAGATGCTTTGATTAGTATTGCTACCATTCATAAGCTGGTGGTTAGCGCATATCTCTTTGAATTTACTAGATTAAATGTGCGTTTTTTAACAAATATGCTATGTATATAGCATATCCACAACGGCATGATTTGCAAGGTCAGATTTTCAGCTGTGCGTAAATTTGCGGAATTTGTCCGTAATTGCCTATGCCTCATACCAGTACGTACTCATCGCCACGGGGGTCAGGATACTTCGGTGTCATGGAGAGATTAACCGCTGTGTAAACACCTCATCCTAATGCGCTTCATATAACCTTCCCGATAAACTGCGGATCTCATGGAAAGTGGGCGGGTTGTCCGCCTCATCCAGACCGCAGCGGGTTCGCGCGCGTAAATGCCTGCGTCAGATTTTCCGGGCGTACCGGACCGGGTCTCCGCTCTGCTACTACCCCAGAATTACCTGAAAATAAATTTGTTATGTTTGACGGGTGGCAGCCTTCAGCAACGTTTAGTGACACCGCCAATCGTATAGATATTAAGATTTCAGCTGCACCTGACAGGCTGCAGCTGGCTGATTTCGTGAATTACTGGAAAGCAGAAAGCGTGGCGTACTACCAGAGTCAGTGGGAATTGAAACTGGCACGCTATATTGAAAAGGGGCGCAAACACCTTTCCTCTAAGCGCTCCAGAGAAAGACGAGACTGCATGCTGGTATCTGGGATGGATTATGAAATACCTGAAGGGTTCAGGGGAGGGTAGGGGAGCTTTACAGATTCATCTGCTGATTTTGGAAACTTTTGGGTGTCAGTCTGGCCAGTGCAGGCGCCGGCAGAAATGCTCACCGTCCTCGCTGCCATCAATGCCGGTCAGGTCCAGGGACATTTCGTCAATGGAATACTGCTCAGCGCGGGGCGTAGCTCTTCCGGGGTGGTCATTATGCGCTGCGACATACTTTGGCGTAAGTGCAATGGATAATCTATTTAAATTTCAAAAGCATTTGAGAGTCGATACATTGTCTACTGAGGTGTCACATAATTTCATTTATCCAGTCTGCAAATGCGCTTACGGCAGGGGAAAGGAATTTCTGATGTGGGTAAAGTAAGTTGACCGGGACTGATGACGGCTGCCAGTCGGCCAGCACTTCAACCAGCGCTCCCTTCTGAAGGTGCTCTGATACAACGCTCTCAGCAAGCTGGGCAAGCCAGAAACCTTCCAGACACATTTTTATATAGAGTCCCGTCTCGTTAACGGCTGCCTGACCGCTGACCGATACAGAAAGCGCTTCCGTCCCCTGGACAAAACGTAACTCGCTGGTACGCCGGGCCTGCCCGGAAAAGTAGTGTATAGCCCGATGATTTGATAAATCTCCAGGAGAACGGGGGATCCCGTACTCCCTGAGATAGTCCGGAGAGGCGCAGGTTATCCAGCGGAACTTCCCCAGTGGACGGGCAACAAGCGTGGAGTTTAGTAGCTCACCTGTTCTGATCACGCAGTCGACTCCCTCCTGTACGAGATCGACCTGCCGGTCACTCACGCCTATCATCAGGTAAATATCCGGTCAACCACCATGACGTCGCCGTCGCAGAGGCCCAGGTCCCGCATGCTGTTGCCGCTGGCGCGCACGAAGAAGGTTGATGCACGCCGGCGGATGCACAGTTCGTTCAGATCAAGTTCTTTCTCGACGTAATCCTGCGCAGGGGCGGGAAAGCCGGCGGCGCACGGATCGGCATAAAGCGGCACCCGGACCCGGGGCGTAAAAATGGGTGGCCAGAGGAGCGTCAGGCCGGCGGTACAGCTACTGGGTTCATGATCTGATGCCCTTGCCATGCTGCAGTGTGACTGCGAAAGAGCTGAGTAAATCGCGCATAAAATTCCTCCTGTTATTTTACTGTTCATGCATACAGTATTGTTGGGGCGGAATTATCTGGCAAGAGGGATTGAAACGGTTGGTGCAGAAGCGAAGCCATCTGACTGACTCGCCGGGAGATTTTTTATTAAGGTCAGCATGGCAGATACAGAACGGCGCCACTATGCTCAGCTCAGGGCCGGGAGACATGGAGAGCCGGGCTGTATCTTTAGAGCCCGGCTCTTTGTGGCCGGGCAGGTTTTGTTAAAATCCAGAATTAAGCGTAATCTGCGTTATCGGTTCATTCCGGCGTAGGTGAATGACGCTCTTTCGACACGACCGCTGCTCCTTGCGTAAACGCTGTGTTATAACAGGCAATAAAAGGTTTGTTATCTATTAAAAGGATAGTTTGGTTTAATATCGCAATAGTTAACTGTTGGGAAGCCTTCTACCATTTTTACTCCAATATCTTTTTCAAAGGAAAGATAGGCAGTATGAGGTTTTTTTCTCAAAACATTAGCAACGAGTTCGATAAAGTGCGTTTTGTTTCCATTTTGCGGAAATTCCTCAAATACTTCTTCAAAGAATGACAAGGGGAAAATATTTGCATTCATCCCCCATCCATAAAAGCACCTAAATGGACAAGCGCAATCTCTGGCCTTTTTCGTTCCGGCAATTCCATTGTTGCATGTAAAGCGATTGCATCCCAGATAACTTCTGCTTTTTCCTCAGGGAATTTGTTATCGACTAAGTACTGCCGTGCCGCATCAGCTCCATCCAGTTCGAATCTGGCATCTTTGATGAACTTTTCGGTAAGCCCCAGGTCGTGCATTATACAACCTAAATAAAGCATTTCTTCATCAAAAGCTTTACCAAGTTTTTTTCCAATAGAAGCTGCGAATAAATATGTTCTTACAACATGATTGAAAAGGGGAGCTGATGAGCATGAAGCAACAAGCTCAGTAGCCCCATCAGTGAAGCGTGTATGGGGTATAGTAACCCCTGCCAATGTTGCTGGCAATTCGCCGTTGAATCTGGAAAGAGGTATGGCTTGGGTAGTCTTACCCATTGCTTTGAACATTGGCGCAGATGCACACAGCACACAACAACATGATGAAATAAATTCTCTACGATTCATAAAAGATCTTCATATCCACTAATTAAAGAGTCAGGAATGCATTGTTTTGCTAATTTTTCTGGCAGCATTTTCTAAAATATGCAAACGCTCGCTTACTCTTGTGGCTGATGCTTCTTTTAGTTTGGCAGCAATCCAGGCTGGGGCTGTCTCAGGACGTCCAGCTTCATAGGGGGGATGTGGTGCATATTCCAGCCCCAGCTGAACTTGCATGGCTGCATCTTCACCGCAAAGCTCTCCAATCAATACCAGAGCAAAATCAATACCTGCGGTAACGCCTCCACCCGTTATGACATCTCCATCTTTTACCACTCGGCCTTCGTCCGGTATCGCGCCAAACAAGCTGAGCTGATCACGCCATGCCCAATGGCAGGCTGCTCTCTTTCCTGAGAGTAAACCGGCAGCGCCGAGTATTAATGAACCAGAACAAACAGAGGTTATATAAGATGCTGTATGAGCCAGTTTTACTATTGATTCCATATATCTATCGTTCTCAATAGCATCCGTACATCCACTTCCACCTGGAACACACAGTATGTCACATTCTTTCTCATACATGAGATCCCTGAGCCCTGTGAAATGCATGCCGTCAGCATAAACATTTTCACCGTCTACTGATGCGAGAATTGTTTCGAACTGAGGTGTACGGGAAAAGAACTGGTAAGGACCAGTGAAATCAAGCTGCGTTACGCCGTTATAGATTGGAATCAATACTTTGAAGAAATTAGACATGATGAATCCCTAAGATTGTAATGGCCTGAAATGAGCCTACCATCTATAGTGGTGGCCAAAATGACATTAATCATTCAAAAAAGGACATTATGAACATAGGTTTTTACATCTTTGATGATTTTCAACTTTTAGATCTTAGTGGGCCATTGGCTGCTTTTCAGTTCGTGAGCTTCACGGGGCATCATATTGTTTATAAACAACATGTTTTATCCATGAGGGGTGGTGCTGTTACGTGTACAGCTGGATTCTCAATTGAATCTCAAAAACTCTACCCGGAGCAATCCTTCGATTTACTGTTGGTTGTAGGAGGTCAGGGAGGCCGGAATATCTCAAGAGATAGCCAGGAAGGTAGAGCGCTGAAGAAAGCCTGCCTATCCAGTAAAAGTTTTGGCAGTATCTGCACAGGAGCTTTTGTCCTCGCTGAGTTGGGTCTTCTGGATGGGAAAACCGCTACTACTCACTGGAAATATAGGCATATTTTTAGTGATTTATACCCTGATGTAGTACTATCCACTGATGCTCTGTTCGTGAAAGATGGTGGCGTTTGGACATCAGCAGGAATATCCAGCGGTATCGATCTCGCGCTTGCGATAATTGAGGATAATCTTGGCACTGCAGTCTCATTAAAAGTTGCTCAGGAACTTGTTGTCGCGCAGCGCCGCACAGGGGGACAATCGCAATTTTCACCTGTTTTATTTTTAGAACCTCAGTCATCAAAAATTAAAGCTGTTTTGAATTATATTCATACGCATTTAGATCATGACTTGCGAGTTGAAAGTTTAGCTGAGGTTGCTTGCCTTAGCTCAAGGCAACTCACCAGGCTTTTTACTAAAGAAACAGGTGAAACCATTGCCAAAGCGGTTGAAAAAATTCGTCTGGATTCAGCAAAGTCTCTTCTGGAAACATCAGGGCTTTCCGTAGAAAAAGTTTCCAGATGCTGCGGGTTCGGTAACTCAGCCAGAATGAGAAGGGCTTTTCAACGGCATTATAAAAAACTCCCTCAAGCCTTCAGGAATTGAAATGACAGCCCGCATTGTAATTGTAAGAATATTCAAGAGTAAATGTTTTTTCCCAAGCGGCGGTTTGGTTATTTAAACGCGCCTCATAGCGCAGAATTGAATCGCCACGGCTTTAACAGACACCTCGGAGTCATTTAAGATGGCTTAAAGAGAGGTGCCCATGAGCGGTAAGCGTTATCCCGAAGAGTTTAAAATCGAAGCAGTCAAACAGGTTGTTGATCGCGGTCATTCTGTTTCCAGCGTTGCAACACGTCTCGATATCACCACCCACAGTCTTTACGCCTGGATAAAGAAGTACGGCCCGGACTCATCCACTAATAAAGAACAGTCAGATGCTCAGGCCGAGATCCGCCGACTCCAGAAAGAGCTGAAGCGGGTTACCGACGAGAGAGACATACTAAAAAAAGCCGCGGCGTACTTCGCAAAACTGTCCGACTGAGGTACGCCTTTATCCGCGACAACCGCCGTTGCTGGCCTGTTCGTTTGCTCTGTCGGGTTCTGGACGTCCATCCGAGTGGATTTTATGTCTGGCTTCAGCAGCCACATTCACAGCGTCACCAGGCAGACCAGATGCTGACCGGGCAGATCAAACAGTTCTGGCTTGCGTCTGGCTGCGTCTATGGTTATCGCAAGATCCATCTGGACCTGCGGGATAGCGGGCAGCAGTGCGGAGTGAACCGGGTCTGGCGGCTGATGAAGCGTGCCGGTATAAAAGCTCAGGTTGGGTACCGTAGCCCACGGGCACGTAAAGGCGAAGCCAGCATCGTGGTACCGAACAGGCTCCAGCGGCAGTTCAATCCGGACTCACCAGATGAGCGTTGGGTGACGGACATAACCTACATCCGAACTCACGAAGGCTGGCTGTATCTGGCCGTGGTGGTTGACCTGTTCTCCCGGAAAGTTGTCGGCTGGTCAATGCAACCCCGCATGACAAAAGAGATTGTCCTGAACGCATTATTAATGGCGGTGTGGAGGCGTAATCCTCAAAAACAGGTACTGGTTCATTCTGATCAGGGCAGTCAATACACGAGCCATGAGTGGCAATCGTTCCTGAAATCACACGGTCTGGAAGGCAGCATGAGTCGTCGCGGTAACTGTCACGACAACGCGGTTGCGGAAAGCTTTTTCCAGCTACTGAAACGCGAACGGATTAAGAAAAAGATCTACGGAACACGGGAAGAAGCCCGCAGTGATATTTTTGATTACATCGAAATGTTTTATAACAGTAAGCGTCGGCATGGCTCGAGCGATCAGATGCCACCAACTGAATACGAAAACAAATATTATCAACGGCTCGAAAGTGTCTAGATTATCCGTGGCGATTCAGTCCTATTAGCTGTACAAAATTACAGTGTAGCGTACTCCTCCTAACTGAAGTAGGGAAAGCATTTACACATAGATCTTTTAATCCAATGTCATCCAAGTCATGAAAACCGGGTGGTAGTAGTGGGGGAAAACAGACTTTATCCATCCATGCACCTTTTCTCATTACCTATGAGAGCATTAATGCTGTTTTTTCTTTATAGGTAGAATCTGACTATTCGATTAAGAACAATCCTAACCTAGCTTTGATGCTCCGCCCATCCTGACAAATGATCAGTGCTTATCTATAAGGAGCGTTCGGCCACTTCTTGTAAGCGAAGACGAAAAGCATGAAAAAGTGAAGACCGGGACACGAGAGTAATAAGGCCATCTTCCATCCGAAACCAGCTTTCTGAGCCATGCGGAAGCATGGGATAAACATTAAAAACCAGATGATTGACGACAGGACTGCGAGAGGGTTTGGTTGTTCCATTAAGCGTTCTCCTTGAGTTGCATGCCTTCAGTATCGGCACTTAACCTTAATTATTCAGTGTGAATGAGCACTGTTTATGGCTTCTTTAGCAAATCAATCTGCAGAAGTAGGCGCTTATGTGTCTCGATCGCATCCCATATCTGGTCTTGAGTGTCACCGTCCCATTCGGGGCAAGCTGCTAGTTCAGAGCGAAATAGCTTCAGCCTGATATGGATAGCCGCCACTTCATCTCGATTGCATTTTGTCGCGATAAAGTTGAGTTGAGTGTCAGTTGTTCGCTCATAAAGCGACTGAACATCTCGGGATTTTTCGAATAACCGGGAGAGCTTATCCATAGCCTGAGGCTCCTATAATTGGGTCCAGGCCAATTATCGACAGTTAAACGTTAAAGTTCAGTATCCCTTTTGTATGTTGAGCTCCGCAAACAGACCCGCTCCGGCGGGTTTTTCATGCCCGTAAATTGAGGTTCCTATGGATGTTCAGGCTTACCGCGTAGCGGCGCCGGACTGAATCAGTTCATCCGTCGCGCGGCGCATAATTTCCGCCACCGGTTGAGGGATATTAAAGGGGGGCTTACCTGCTTCAAAATCCGCCTTAAAAGCGTCAAGCTTTGCCTGCAGCATAATGATGTTTTCTCTGAAAAGTTATTTAGGGTGATCTCTTAATTTCCGGGCGGCTTTACAACAGTCACTTACCGGGGGACAAGCGCGTTAATGCGTTCTGTGGCGCGCTGTACGGCGGGCCGGTTAATCATTTCATCAAACCAGCGAGCCACATTTGGTGTGTTTTCAAAACTCACCCCGGCAAACTCCCGACGCCACAGCCAGCCGAAGTGCGCAATATCAGCAATGCTGTATTCCTTTCCGGCAACAAACTGGCGGTCAGCCAGAAGGGTATCCAGCACCTTAAGGGTGCGGTCTGCTTCAGTAGTGAAACGCTGAATTGCCAGCGGCTGTGGTTCGGATGCCTGACGCTGGAAAAAACCTGCCTGACCGAAAGCCGGTCCCAGTCCTGAAGCATGAAAGAACAGCTGCTCAAATACCCGTGACCTGGCCGGGCTTGAAGCCGGTAAAAGCTTCCCCGTTTTTTCAGCAAGATAGATAAGGATGGCGGCCGACTCCGTCAGTACCAGCGGCTCAGATAAGGCATCAGTATCAACAAGCACAGGGACTTTGCCGTTGGGGTTTAAGGCCAGAAATTCAGCTGACTTCTGTTCCCCTTTACGGACGTTCACCGGGTGTAAAACATATTCAAAACCGAGTTCTTCGAGCGCGACAGGCACCTTGATGCTGTTAGGCGTGGCGAAAGCATGAATATCAATCATGATCATTTCCTGCTGAGAGTTTTGCCGGGCCAGCCCCGGCAAGCTGGAAATGATAATGGCTGGCATGAGACAGGAATGGTAGATATGCTCAACGGATAACATCTATTCTTCAGAGGAATAAAATGGATCGCTTTCAGGCAATGGCCACTTTCATTCGTGTTGTGGATACAGGCTCCTTCTCTGCAGCTGCCAGACAGCTAAACGTGGGCCAGCCTGCGGTCTCCAAAATTGTTGCTCAGCTGGAGTCGCGATTACAGACCCGTTTGCTGACCCGATCGACCCACGGCCTGACGCCCACCGAGGCCGGGCAGCGCTATTATGAGCGTGCGCGTGCCGCCCTGCAGGAAGCCGAAGAGGCTGAACTGGCCGCCCGGGGAGCAGGAAAAGGCCTGTCCGGAAAGCTGCGGATTTCAGCCGCAACCACTTTTGCACGGCTGCATATCATTCCCCGCCTTCCGGCGTTCCTTGATGAGCATCCGGAACTGGATGTGGACGTGATCCTGGATGACAGAGTGATCGACCTGATTGCTGAAGGTATTGATATCTCACTGCGCATGGGAAATCTGCCCGACTCAGGTGTCGTCGCCAGAAAGCTGGCAACAGGACCCCGCTCAGTGATTGCCACGCCGGAATATCTCTCAGAAAGGGGGGAGCCGAAAACGCCAGCTGAACTCGCAGAACATCAGGCAATTCTCTATAACTCACAGCCCAGCCTCTGGTCATTTACCCGGCAGGGTGCCGTTGTGTCCACCGCCGTGAGCGGTCGCATCCGCGTCAGCGCCGCTGAAGGACAGCGAGCTGCCGTGCTGAGCCATATGGGGTTGTGTATTGCCTCCGACTGGATGTTTGCCGAGGAATTAAGAAACGGAACCGTTCAGAAGGTGCTGACGTCATGGCAACTGCCTTCCATCGACCTGTGGGCCGTATTCCCAAACGGACGACTAGCGAGTGCCAAAGCCCGGCAGTTTGCTGGTTTTGTTGAAACCATCATGGGGGAGAGTAGAACATGATATTCCATTCAGGAATAGTTGTTATCTGATTTCCAGGTGATCCCAATGTAACTGGAATGGAATAGTGTTGTTTCATGTCCAGCCACTCCGGTCTGGTAACAACAAGGATCGCCACTATGTCTACGTTTGAAACTTATCGTTATGCCTTTCCTAATGCCCGCCTGACCCGTAAACCCAATGGCGTACTGGAGGTTAAATTCCATACTGCCGGTGAAAAACTGGTTTTCAATGGCCATACCCACGAGCAGTTCGTCGAGCTCTTCCATGCCATCGGCGAAGACCGTGAAAACCGCGCAGTGATCCTGACCGGTTCGGGTGATGCCTTTATGGACGCGATCAGTCCGGAAGGATTTGATTTCTTCACCCCGGCAGGTTTCGACAAAATTCTGCGCGAAGGCAGAAAGGTGCTGAACAACATTCTGGATATCGAAGTTCCGATGATTACCGCGCTAAACGGCCCGGTGCTGCTTCACAGTGAATATGCCCTGCTGACCGATACCATTCTGGCCACCCCGGAAACCGTTTTTCAGGATAAACCGCATTTCGAATTCGGGATCGTCCCCGGTGACGGCGTGCACATTCTGTGGCCAGAAGTTATTGGATCGCTCCGGGGCCGCCACTTTTTGCTGACCCGTCAGGTGCTTGATGCGGAAACGGCGAAAGACTGGGGCGTAGTAAACGAAATTGTGCCCGCTGATAAGCTTCTGGCCCGCGCTCACGAAATTGCCGACGGGATTGCTGCACTTCCGCCACTGACCTCGCACTACACCCGGATTGCACTGACTCAGCGTCTTAAGCGTCTGGTAGATGAGGGGCTGGGTTATGGCCTGGCGCTGGAAGGTATCAGTGCCGCGCAGGTTGCCCACACACTGGCCCGGCAGTAAGCCTGTCGGATATTGACTCAGATTATTTGGCATTACTGAATTCATTTGATATTGCGCCAGGGCCCATGTGCTCTGGCTCAACGTGAGGTAGATTTAATGAACCCTTTATTCTCACCTGTGACTGCAGGAAAACTGCATTTGAACCATCGCGTCGTTATGGCGCCCACCACGCGCATGAGGACCGAACCGGGCGGTGTTCCCGGCAAGTTGATGAAAGAATATTACCGCCAGCGAGCGAGTCTCGGAGGGCTCCTTATCGCTGAGGCCACGGCGGTTTCGCCCTATGCGAATGCCTATGAAGATGCACCGGGAATCTTTACTGACGAGCAACAGGCGGGATGGCAGCGCCTGGTTGAAGCCGTGCATGCCAGAGGCGCTCAGATTGTACTGCAGTTGTGGCACCCGGGTCGTCAGTCCCTGCCTGAACTGTCAGCGGGACGTCAGCCCGTCGCGCCTTCAGCGCTCATCGCCAGAGATACTTATGGCGTGGTGAAAAATGAACGGGGATCCTATGAGGGCAAGCTTTTTCCTGTTCCTCGCGCTCTGGAACTGGATGAAATTCATGAGCTCATGGAGGAGTTACGGCAGGCAGCCATTCGGGCCAGAACTGCAGGATTTGATGGCGTTGAGCTCCATGCCGCCAACGGTTACTTACCTGAACAGTTTCTGCTGGATGGCAGCAATCAGCGCACTGACAGTTGTGGCGGCTCCCTTGAAAACCGTGCGCGCTTTCTGCTTGAGTCCGTTAGCGTACTGACTGATGTCTGGGGGCCGGGGCGCGTTGCTGTGCGCATTTCTCCCAGCGGGATATACGGTGATATGCATGACAGCGATCCGATAGCCACTTTCCGTTATCTGGTCGGGCAGCTGAACCTGTTTGACCTGGCCTATCTGCATGTTATCGAACCCCGCATCGTGGGGCCGGAAGACAGGGAGGCGGGCTATTATGCGGAGCCGGTAGCCAGCCGCGATTTGCGCGCTTTTTATCAGGGGAAAAATTATTGCGGCGGGCGGCTTTAAACCAGAGGATGCCGGGAATACGCTGCAAAAAGGTGAGGCCGACTTGATTGCTTTTGGTCGTCTCTTTACCTCCAATCCGGACCTGCCAGAGCGTATAAGAAACGCTTTTCCTCTCGCTGCGTACAACCGTGACGCTTTCTTTGGCGGAGGTGAGCGGGGCTACAGTGATTTTCCTGCTCATTCACTGCTAACACCAAAAGAACGCCCGGTCTGAGTATACAACCATCAAAAGTTAACTGAGATTCGGTATTCCCATGGAATGCCGGATTTCAGATGAATGATCTTCAATCAAATATGAGTTTTTCAGACTCTGCAGCACTCCGCTTTCCGCTCATTGCGGAAATCAGAACGTCTTTCACCAGGGGGGCAACAAATGAAGCCATCAGGTTCTGCAGCTCAGAAACTATGTGAGAGGAGTGAAATCATGTTTCCAGTCGGTATTGCTGGGATGTGCTGCTGGCTGACGCTATGCGGGGGGAAAACCGGCTCGAAAAATATCAGTCTACTGACACGCCTGCAGACGTCATCAGTTCATGCATCAGAATGGCGCAGCTGCTCCATGAAAAATTAAGAAAGATTGAACGGCAGGTTAAAGCGGACATTCAGGCGAGCCCAGTCCAGAAACGAGATTGTGCGCTGCTGACCTCGATTAAATCTGTCGGGCCCCACTGGGATGCACATGCTGGTTGTGCTGCGCAGCCATAACGTTGAATCAGCAGATCAGGCTGCGGCTTTGCGGGCGTGGTGCCTCTTGAAAAACGTTCGGGGACGGCCACGCATATCTTAAATCGGCCGCATCAGCTCAGAGCAAAGCTCTGCATGTCTGCCCTGTGCGGAAAATTAACAATAAACGGATGCGTAATATCTACAAGGAAATGTGTCTCAGAGGCAAACCTGAAATGGTAACCATCGGCGCACTGATGCAAAAACGGGTTCACCGGTGTTATGGCGTACTGAAAACAGCAACAGTTTTTGTGATCTGGAATCAAGAGTTGCATTTAACGACTGATTTATATGAATCTTATTTTTACAGCCTGCCCAGGGATGCAGGTTTTGTCTTCATCATAAACAGGCTCTGCGCAGGATATTTTTGGTTTCCTGGCAAAGCCTTATGAGGCACAGGATGGACTCAAAAGAATCTGTCTTTATTCCAGTAAAGGATCTCAGTCGGTTTCGACAATGAACATCCGTGCTTCCTGAGCTTCCCGGCGTTCGGCCTTGATGGGGGCGTATTTTTCAGAGTTGTAGAAGGCTAACGCCTGGTTAAGGGTTGGAAACTCAAATACGCCAGCTAATGGCAGAGGCACCTCATCGCCTTCAAGAACCTCCGAGACGGTGCCAAAATGCAGAATTCGCCCGCCGGCTTCTTTCAGAGCTGCCTGAAACCGGGGTGCGAGTTTAGACTGCCTGTCAGGGTCGATAACACGCAGATTGATATGCACGTATGCTGGCATGATGCTTCTCCAGTTGTTAAATAATGCATATACAGTATTATTCGTTGAACGGGATTTCAAGAGGTACCTCATGAGCGGTTTTGATCCAAAATATTTCAGGGATGTAGCAGCAGAATGTCCGGGATTTCAGGCTCGTGCCACGGCGCGCGCAGTCACGCGCTACTACAATGTCTGTTTCAAATCGCTCGGTCTCACCGCCGAGCAATTCAGCCTGCTGGTTGGAATTGGCGCTTTCGAGGGCGCCACAATAGTTGATCTTGCGGTCAGCGCGGGTGTTGATGCGACAACTCTGAGCCGAAATGTTCAGAACCTGGAATTGAGAGGTTTAGTCCGTTCCGAAGGTGGACGCGGCCGCGCAGGAAAGCGGCTAAATCTGACGGATTCCGGATACCAGCTCATGGCAGATGCCTTGCCTGTATGGAAATCAGCTAAAGATAAGTTGTCCATCAAGATGGGTGATGACCGACTCCGGTCAGCAACACGGGCAATGGAGGAGTTAGCCAGGGCAATAAATATCGACCAGAGCCCTGAAGCCGATCGCAACTCCCACAATAAAAATACGGTAGCTGAATGACAATCTCCCCGTATCATCACTCCTGATTGAGCCTCTTGAAAAATAGGTTTCCTCCATATGAACGATCTTTTACCTTATTTTTAAGGCATGCAGAGCGTTCAGGTGTGAAGCTGGACGGCGCCGTACGCCCGGCGTAGCCGGTTACAGCCATATAAATCGTGCCATATCCTACCTTTTCTCTGTTTATGCCCAGAAAGTGCGGGAATGCTCATATCCGCGTCAGCACTGGGTTAAGTAAGTATTCTCAAAAAAACAGGTGTGGAGTATGGGGCTTATAAATACGGTACGAGTGAAGGGTTACATGCTTTCACATACTGACCATTGGGATGTTGGTACTTTGTAAAAATGCATGCTGAATCTCCGTTTTGTGCCAGAAGCGGACCATCATTAGTTAATCCCGTTATAAGAAATGATGCAGGCAACTGTTTTTTTTATCAACTTATAAGGGGTTCCGGTTATGAAACCCCTTAGGTTGACTAATCACAATTTGCAGCTTATTGATTTTTTTCCGGACTCACAACCATCCAGACAGCTATCCCTATAGTTATCGCACCGATAATGAAACCATTGTTAATGGTTTCGTTCAGTACCAGGTATCCCCACAGTACGCCAAGCGGAGGAATTAAGAATGTCACGGTTAAGGAGCGTAACGGTCCGATATCGGCAATCAGTCGAAAATATAATATGTACGCTAACGCAGTACAGATCACCCCCACAGCAATGACACTAATCCATGGCTCTTGCTGTAGCCAGTTAACGGCAGGCCCAACGCTGGTACTCCATATGAAAAAGGGCAGTAAAAAAATAGATGCTCCCATTTGACTGCCGAAAGCAACGATTTTAGGATCGAGTCCACCTTTGTCTGTAATCCAGCTACGTGTCAAAAAACTGGAAACCCCATAGCAACTGGTAGCGATGAGGCAGGCAATAACACCGATAATTTGTTTATCCGATGACTGTGCTTCACCGATGGTGGTTATCACTATGATGCCGACAAGTCCCAGGAACATGCCTGCCCATTTTCTAAATGTTAATTTCTCGGAAAAACATGAAAACCCGATGAGCGCTCCCATCAAAGGGGTTGTTGCATTCATAATAGCGGAATACCCGGCAGGCAACCACCTGGCCGCAAGGCAATACATGAGAAAAGGCAATCCAGAGTTTATCACGCCAAGTATGACTGAAGGCTTGAACTTATCTTTAAAATCAAAAGAAGATTTAAACATAAACAAAATAATAGCGAGGCCCGTGAAACCTAAAAACACTCGCAAAAAAGCAGTATTAATGGCACCGAACTGTGGCACGGCTATGCGCATAAAAAGAAAGCTCGCCCCCCAGATAGCGGCAAGCAGCAATAACCGAAAATAGTCAGCAATACGCATAACAGTTCCTTTTTATTTAAATGGAAGTAACAGCGAAACTGTGAAACATGTCAGACGTGCTGACAAACAAGATTTTTGTTTATACTTAAGATTTCCTAACTCATGGAACTGTGTATCCGATGAAAATGCCACCTTTACATGCGCTTATGTGTTTTGAGTCTGCGGCAAGGCTGATGAGCATGAAAGCTGCCGCCGAAGAGTTATGTGTGACATCCAGCGCGGTCAGCCAGCAGATTGCAAAACTGGAAAACATGACGAATATCCGGTTGTTTATACGTTGTCCTCGCCGTCTCGAGCTGACAACCGAGGGGCGCATCTATCTGAGGGCGATAAGACCCGCTTTTATCCAGATAGCAGAAGCAACACAACGCTTAATGAATGAGGGAAAGGCCAACAAAGTAACGGTCAGTTGCACAAGTGGTTTTGCCATTCAATGGTTGCTGCCACGGCTACCTGCATTTGAAAAAGCCAACCCGGGTGTGGAAGTGCAAATCAGTACAACCAACAGGCAGGTTGATTTATTGTCTGAAGGGATTGATTTTGCTATCCGTCACGGCGCTGGTAACTATCCCGGACTGGAGTCTGAGTGTCTGGTGAATGACAAACTTCTCCCGGTTTGTAGTCCCCGCTTAATAACCAGAGAATACGATCTTTCATCGCCGGGCGATATGGCAAATTACACGCTGCTGCACGATGAGCACCGGCTGGACTGGGCCGTCTGGTTCCGGGCTCTGGGTATTGAAGATGTGAATACTGACACCGGTCCTGTTTTCATCGATTCTAACGGCGTGATTGAAGCTGCAATCGCGGGTAAAGGTATCGCCCTCGTACGCAGTGCCCTAGTAACTGAAGAACTGGAAAGTGGTTTATTAATTAACCCACTGCAAGTAGAGGTTAATTCGCCGATTGCGTATTATCTGGTGTATGACGAGTCAGCTATATTGCAGAAGATAAGTCGTCGATTCCGTGACTGGATAACCCTGACCGCCGCAGCGCAACATGAGCACGCAGCAATACACAAGAGAGTTAAATAAAGATGTTGATGCTGTCTTCCACCTCTAATTATGTCTCAAAATCTTATATTTTTTGTGCCTAAAGGCGTTTTGCAGAATGCGAAATTGATTTTAATATCCCCTCAGGTAATAAGCCCTCAACGTCCGCTCCTCGCTCTCCTCAGCCCCTGGGCATCAGAGGAAGCTCCGTGCCAGAAGCGGATGTTGTACTCTCAAAGGAATTGTGCCCGGGCATTGAGAAATACTTGTTATATTTGATTTTATCTTCTGGTATAGATATCAGGACGTGTGATACTCCATGCATAGTTTTCCCGATTAACAGGCTCGTAGCCAAACTTTTCATAGAGCCAGGGCGCTGTGGTTGTAAACAACATGATCCTGCGAAGCCGCTCAAAAACAGGATGATCATGTATGCATTGCATCACCCATCTACCCAACCCTTCTCCCTGATATTCCTCCAGGATATAAACATCACATAGGTAAGCAAACGTAGCGTAATCTGTTATTAAGCGCGCGAAACCAATCTGGGCGTCATCGTGATAAACACCGAAATTAAGGCTGTTTTCAACGGATGCACGGACAAGAGCCAGATCAATCCCTTTAGCCCAGGTTGACTTCGTGAGATAGAGATGGATAGCCTGCACATCCAGTTTTTTTCTGTCTGTAATTATCAGGTAGTTATCTTTATGCCACTCATATTTCTCTGAAATACTCACGCTCAATCCTGTTTAAGAATTCCCGGAAAACCTGACCTTATCACCTGATGGAAAATCGGACTATCAATACTTCTTAGTAAAAAAATGAATCCTGCACTCTTATGCCAGCGTTTCATTTAGCACTTTTGCGCAGCGGGCTCCGTTTCCTGGAAAAGAATGTCCATCATTACTGGACAGGAGTAATCAGCCGGTATCAGGCCCCATGATGAACTCCCGGCTGATTCAGCGTTATGCATCCAGACTAATAACCACTTTCCCGATATGTCCGGCAGCCTCAAGGTAGCGATAAGCTTTCCGTGTATCGGCAAAAGTGAAAATACGATCAATTACGGGATAAATCGTGGAGGTATGAATCGCCCTGACCGCCGCGCGCAAATCTGAAGTCGAACCCGTATTGTTACCCACAATATTCAACATCTTTTGCATTACGGGCAGAACAGGCATGCTGACTTCAGCACCACCAACAAAGCCAATAACGAAAATAGTTCCGTTATGAGCTGCTGCGTTAATCGATTTCGCAAATGTTGAGCCGCCCACTGATTCCAGTACGAGATCAGCGCCATGCCCCTCAGTCAGCTTAAGCACCCGTTGATCCCATTCGGGCACCTCGTGATAGTTAATTCCTTCATCCGCTCCCAGGGCTTTCACTCTGTCCAGTTTTTCATAAGAAGAGGAAATGATGATTACCCGCGCACCTGCTGCCTTCGCATATTGCAATGCAAACAGACTAACACCTCCCGTGCCAAGCAGTAAAACAGTGCTGCCGGGCTGTATTTTACCGCGCACTATAGCGTTCCATGCGGTCGTTGCGGCAATGGGTAACGTCGCTGCCTGCTGCCAGTTGAGAAAATCGGGGATACGCACCAGTGATTCAGCAGGCACTACAGCGTATTCTGCCAGCCCACCGTTGGTTGTAACTCCGCGTAATGTTTGATGATGTTCGGATCGTATTGCTCCAGCATGCCAGTGAGACATCATACCCGGTACCACACGTTCGCCAATTTGCCAGCCTTCAACTCCCTCTCCAGACTCAACAATTTCTCCCGCGCTGTCTGCACCAGGAATAACCGGCTGCGAAACAGCGCCGAATTTACCAGTGGCCAGCGCCAAATCAAGGTAATTCAGACTCACAGCATGCTGACGAATCAGCACTTCGCCATACCCTGGTTGTGGTCGTGAAATATCACATATTTTTAAGCCGTCTATTCCTGCAGCGGATAAGTGGATAGCTTTCATGGTGTCCCCCGGTTCAATTAATACGACCATTTTGAGGCAGAACTGACGCTATAATGAGCCTGAAAAACAAATAACTGTTGCATGAGGTGCAATAATGCATGATGACGATTATCGTCAGCGGGAAGCTTTTCTTGCGGTAGTGCGCGCTGGCAGCTTTAGTGCTGGTGCGCGCGATTTGGGAAGAGATGTCTCCGTCGTTTCCCGGCGTGTAGCTGCTTTAGAAAAACGTCTGGGAATTCGCCTGCTGGAACGCACCACCCGCCGCATACGTCCCACAGAAGAGGGCTTACGCTATCGGCAAAAAATTGAATTGGCAGATGAACTGCTGCGGGAAGCGGAAGAGGAAGCCCGTGATTTGGCAGCGCGTCCGGCCGGGACGATTCGCCTTACCGTTCCAGCCTCATTCGGACGAAAGTGGGTCGTACAGGCCTTACCATTCTTTTTGAAAGCCTATCCTGACATCCGTATTGTGCTGCACTGCAGCGATCGCTACGTAGATTTACTGGGTGATAATTTTGATATGGCAATACGTATTGGTGTTCTGAAGGACAGCAGATTAATTGCCCGAAAGCTGGCAAATACAAGTCGCATTTTAGGTGTCGCGCCGGATTACCTGGAGCGCCATTCCCCTGTAACACACCCTCAGGACCTTCGTAAGCATGATTGCCTGGGTTTCACACCCATGCACAGCTGGCCCGAATGGCGACTCGAGAAAGACGGTCAACAGATAGGGGTACCTGTTAAGACGCGTTACGAGAGTGACGAAATGGATGGGCTTATACTGGCCGCTCAATCGGGTATGGAGATATTACTCGCGGCCAACTGGCTGGTACAGAAAGAACTGGCTGAGGGTTCACTGGTGCCAGTGCTGTCGGACTGGCAGGCAACAGGCGAGGATGGTGTCTGGTTAATGAAACCTTCAAGCCAGTTGCAGTCGGCAAAAATCAGTGCATTAACAGACTGGCTGACTTCATGGTTTTCTACACCACGCTGGTAGCCTGCGGGACGCAATATGAAACAGCCTGTCACCTGTACTGAATAGCAGATGGGTTATGTATGTAAAACGTGTGCAGTCCAGCAGTCGACATACCCCAGATAATGTCGGCGCTCCTGGAGGTAATAACATATTTCTTCACGCTGCTGCCGCTCCACTTCGTCATGGATCAGCGGCAGGTTAGATCGCTCTTTATAGGCTACGGCAGACTCAGCTAAACCCCGTTAACACTGCTCCGGCGGAATCATGATGTCATATAACCTTGCTGCCCGATGCAGATAACAACGGGACATAAATTGCCAGTTTGAGTGCAGGGGAGTCATTTGACGTAAACGTTGAATAGCAGTATGTCCGCGTTATCCCGTCCTTCCCTGTGAGTTTTTTCTCTCCGGACACCGGCGCCGTTATCACATGCTCGCTCCACCATGTATCAAACTCCGGACATTCACGGCTTAAGCGTTCTGCCAGCGCAGTGAAGGTCTCATCGTCTGCATTTCGTGAATAACTGGAATGAAACAGGCCGAGCATTCTCTGTGCCTCTGCAGGCCAGGTGTCGCCAAAAAGGTATCTGGCCTCCTCTGTAGTGAACATGAAAACCATGATATTTCGCTCATTTGCAGCCAAAAGGCTGAAGTCCGTGATGACCTGTTCTGCTGCAGAATTCCACACCAATACATCCCATCTGTGATTGGTGATGTAGGCAGGCTCATTCAGCGCCCTGACCAGATGCGATAAGCTAGCCGGGACTTCATGTTCGATATCTGCACTTTTTTTCCGGCCTGTCAGTGTTTTCAGGTGCAGAAATTCTGCCTTATTCAGCTGCAGAGCTTTACCCAGGGCGTTAACTATCCGTTCGGAAAGCGTGCTGACCCGTCCCTGTTCGATTTTGGTATACCATTCCGTACTTATTCCCAGCATCGCTGCAACTTCCTCACGCCTTAGTCCGGGCGTTCGCCGTCTTTCTGGCCTGGCAGAGGGGGGACGCTCAGGCTTCACCCTGGCACGTCGTGAACGTAAAAACTGACTGAGCTCAGTATTCTTAACCATTTTTTGAACCTGGTAGTAAATTATACCTGTATAAAACTAGTGTATTTTACGCCGTTTTTGGTCGCCCTATGATGGTTTCATATTGTTCTATGCCCTCAGGAGAATATGACCATGAAAGCTGCTGTGCTTACTGCCTTTGGCCGTCCGCTAGACGTTAAGAATGTGCCTGCACCGGTGATGGGAACCGGGGAAGTCATTGTCGATGTGGTTGCGGCGCCCGTTCTTTCCTACACGAATGAAGTACTGAGTGGGGAGAGAAAATATCTTTTACCTGTGCCGGTCATCCCGGGCTGTGGTGCCATCGGAAAGGTTCGCCAGACCGGCCCTGACGCAGCCTGGCTGAAACCAGGAGACTGGGTATTCTGCGATCCGACGGTGCGTTCCCGTGACAACGCGCTGTCGCCAGAAATTGTCCTTCAGGGATGGAGTGCCCGTGGTGAAGGAGGACAAAAAATCCAGCAATATCACCTGAATGGCAGTCTTGCTGAACAAATACGCATTCCGACTGAAAACGCGGTGCCCATTGGCGACATATCGCCTGCAGAAGCGGGGCGGTGGTGTGCCATCAATACGCTGCTTATAGCCTATGGCGGATTGTTATCTATGGATTTGAAAGCGGGAGAGCGCCTGCTGGTTAGTGGCGCAACCGGTAATTTCGGCAGTTCCGCTGTGCTTGCTGCCCTGGCCATGGGAGCTCATAAAGTCATCGCACCGGGCCGTAATGAACGGGTGCTGAACGATTTGAAAAAACGTTTTGGATCGCGTGTGGAAACAGTAAAGCTCACAGGTACAGCAGAGATCGATATTGCTGCCATGAAGCACATGGCCGGGGGACCCATTGATGCGGTCCTTGATTTCCTTCCGCCGTCTGCGCAGGCCTCTGTCGCCCGGAATGCGATTATGTCAGTCAGACCTTATGGTCGTGCAGTCCTTATGGGCGGTGTTGGCATGCTGGGAGGGGACGATCTTTCGCTACCTTATCCCTGGATAATGCGTAACCTCATTACCTTAAAAGGGCAGTGGATGTATGAACCTTCGGCAGTCCATACGCTCTGCGGCCTTATACGCGCGGGACTGCTTGATCTCAGCCACTATGACGTAACCGAGTTTCCGCTTGAGAGAGTGAATGATTCAGTCGCGCATGCTGCGAAAAACAGCGGGCCGTTTAAACTCACCGTCGTGCGTCCCTGACCAAAGGTGCCGCGATGGACCGGATTGCTCTCTTACGACGGCCCTGCGTATGGGTTCAATCACAAAGTTCTGGCACAAAAAAGCCCGCTGCGCGGGCTTGATAAGAACCGATTAATGCGGAATCTCAGAGACTTCTTTGACATCCGCTTTGTTGATCTGCTGTTTGACACCATTGGCATCAACGTAGCCCAGCAGTCCGCTTTCCGCTTCCTGCGGTTTACCATCGCTGACAATGGTACGGCCATCATTGGTATGAATGGCGTAGCTGGTACGGGTACAGCCGGTCAGGGCGCTCAGTGCCACAATGGCTGCCAGTGGTAACAAAATCACTTTTTTCATGTCGCTCTCCCTATCGAGTAGATCAGTTGTTCAGTTCACTCATATTGGTGATCTGGTCACGGTTAATCTGTTCTGTTTTACCGGTTTGCGCATCTTTATAAGAGACCAGGCCAGTATCACTATCCACCTGTGGCTTACCATCGGTGACGATAGTGCGTCCGTCGGTGGTTTTAATCGCCTGATTCGATGAACAGCCGGCGATGGCAAAAATCGATGTCAATAACACAGCCGCTACAGTCAGTTTCTTCATAGTAATTTCCCTGATTGGTCTGAAGTCCAGCTATAAGCGTAGAACAAAATCCGGATTCTGGTCTGACCTGACTCGCTTTCTTTGCACAATTAATGCGGTTTAGCGTGCAATTGATGAGGAGGAAATTACCAGGCGCGGCTAATGTGTTTCGCCGCGTATATTGGGAAGGCAGGATAGCGTTGCGATATTACTCAGCGGCCAGGCGACCAAGCAGCAGAGAAAAAATAGCCTCATAATGCGTTTTCAATATCACATCGTCGCACTGGTCGAGACGTGCTATTAGCGCGACAAACAGGGTTTTTCGGTTCAGCAACTTGCCGCTACACAAAATTTCCTGCACCAGCGTGCCAAGTAACTCATGCTGCTTTGCCTGCAGCGATCCACCAGTCCATGGTAATGCATCTTCAGAATTATTATGAAAAGGATCGTATCGCATCATCATTACCCTGATAGCAGTGCGTTAATTCAGCTTTTTGGCCAGCAGCCTGATCGCATTATCGCAGGCCTGCTGGATGGCCGGATTCTCCGAGCGCAAGCCCGTGCGATACAGCGCGCCAATTATTTGCTGAACAGATAAGGTTTCACCCGGTTGTACAATCTGTGTGACGACTTTGCCCAATAAAAGATAGATCTCATCGGCATCTTCTAATTCATCGTGCTTCACTCAACCCCCGGAACAAATAAACATAAATCTACGTAATATGTTACTGCCTGATAAATATTATTAAGCGCGCGATTCCAGGGTTTAAAACGTTATCGCGGCGAATATTAATTAGGAAACGCCTATTTCCTAATAGGCCAGACGAATCAGTCCAGAATGCTGAGCACCATATTAATGGTTTCTTTGCCATTAGTCACATCCTGAATTTTGCCTACCACGCGCATACCAAATGCCACGCAAAGCAGCAATCCGGCAGCGGTGTCGGCATCCAGTCGTGGCGAAATCGATCCGTCCTCTTGTCCCTGTTCAACCAGCGAAGTCAGGAAGTTGCGGTTGCGTAATACCGCTTCACGCACCAGCTGGGATAACTCTTCATCCAGCGTTTGCAGTTCCACGGTACTGCCAACCACCAGGCAGCCGCGTCTGCCCTCGATCTCGCTGGCTGAGTCGAGATAAAACTGCAACAGCTCAGCAATGCGCGCCCGACCGGTCGGGTACTGTTGCAAACGGGCGCGCAGGTCCACATTTCGCAGCAGGATGTAGCGCTCAAACACCCGCAGAAACAGGGAACGTTTATCCTGAAACGCTTTATAAATACTGCCCGCCGTCAGGTTCATCGCTTCACCTAAATCGGCAATCGAGGCCGCATGAAAACCCTTCTGGCGGAACACGATCATGGCGCTGTCGAGCGCTTCGTCGATATCAAAATTGCGCGGTCTGCCGCGCTCTCTGGCAGCCGGCGCCGGATTGGGTTTACTGGTCATAATGCGGGCTATTTAGAATGAATCGTTTCCAAATTATCCGGCTTATCGGTGACAGGGTCAAATCCTGCCCAAACGCCTGGCCAGGCGTGCGCTGATCGACAGCGAACCGCGTTAATGTTCAGCCCTGATAGTTGAGAATTTTTGACTGCCGGAGGATGATAAACCTTTTGCCGGGCCGGGACCTTTTCATGCTGATCTCCACTGAGGATACGCGCACTTTCAACACCGACATCCGCCTGGCGGCGACGCTGGCCGCCGTGGCGGGCGCACTGAACACTGCGGCGTTCGAAACGGTTGGTTTCTTCTCCGCCAACATGACCGGTAACGTCTCATCCCTGTCCGATCATCTGGCGAAAGCCAATCTGCATATCGGGCTGTTCTTCCTGCTGATTGTGCTGTTATTCATCGCCGGTTCGTCGGTCTCCACGCTGATCATCAATTCCGGCCGCAGGCGGCAGATACGCGGCATCTACGCCATCAATATTCTGCTGGAGGGCATTGCGTTGCTGGTGCTGGGGATTGTTGAAAGCGGCTTTCATTTCAGCGAGGGCGGCGTGTTACTGATTCTCAGCCTGAGCTTTCTGATGGGCCTGCAAAATGCGGTGGTAACGCGCATCTCCAATGCCCGCGTGCGCACGACGCACGTTTCCGGCACGTCAACCGATATCGGCATTGAGCTGGCGATGCTGTTCGACGTGCTGCGTCGCAAAGAGTCACCGAAAGACGCGCCGCTGTACATTGAGCGGCTAAAACTGCATTGCTACACCGTGCTGGCATTTCTCGCTGGCGGCGTGCTGGGCATTCTGCTGCTGCAGTGGCTAAGCTACGCGCTGCTGATCGTCATTGGGTTACTGCTCAGCGCGCTGGCACTGTCGGCGCTGAAACGTGCGGGCAGCAACCCGCTTCACGCCCGCTAAGGAAGGGAATCATGATCTCGCTCGACGACCGCCTGCAAGCCATCTGGCAGCTGCTTAGCACAGCCACCACATCGCGTTCGGCTTTCACCCTGATGCAGCTGGCAACGGTGGCCGCTGACGGCCAGCCCAGCCTGCGCACCGTGGTGATACGGCAGTTTTTGCCCGCGCTGCCGGCCCTGCGTTTTACCGCCGATCGGCGCAGCGCCAAAATGCAGGATATTGCAGCCCAGCCGCAGGTGGCGTTACTGGCTTATGATGCCGCCAGGCGCGTTCAGCTCAGGCTGGCAGGCACGGCTCAGCGCGTTGACGATGCACAACAGCGTGCCGCAGCCTGGCATGCATTGCGCCCACATTCGCACGCGTTGTTTCAGTCACCGGTCAGGCCGGGCAGCGTGATTGCTCATCCTGATGACGCACTGCCTGCCAGCGCGCAAAAAGCGGGCACCGCGCCCGACGAGCACTTCGCGCTGGTGCAGATCACCTTGCTCAGCGTAGAGTGGCTGGATGTCAGCCGCGAGCCCCATCAGCGCGCGCGATTCGAGGCCACTGCGGATGGCTGGCAGGGCAGCTGGCGCGTGCCCTGAGATTTATTGTTCAGCCGGTGTTTTTGACTGACGCGGGCGGCCAGCCGCACCGGCGCACAACAGCGCCAGCAGTACCATGATCAGTACCGGCAGCATCGCCATGCGCAATCCGGCATGTTCGCCGATAAAGCCCAGTCCGGGCGGGCCGACCAGAAACGCCAGATAGCCCAGCGTGGCGGCAATCGTGACGCGCACCGCGCTGTTATGGCCATCGCCCGCCGCCGAGACCGTTAGCGGGAAGCCGAGCGACGCGCCGACGCCCCAGAACAGCACGGCCGCCGCCGCCAGCCATGGGTTATCGGAGAAAATCACCAGCGTCAGTCCCAGCGCGGCGGAGAATGCGCTGGCGCGCAGTACCCAGACACGGCCCAGACGATCAACCACCAGCCCGCCGAGAAAGCGCCCCAGCGTCATGCCAGCGGTGAAGCCCGCGTAGACCAGCGTGCTTTGGGTATGATTGAGGTTATGACCGTCGATCATCAGTAACGGCAGCCAGTCGTTAGCTGAGCCTTCCGCCAGCGCCATCGCCAGAATCACCACGCCGAGCACCAGCAGCTGGCGGTCACGCAGTTCACGTCCAACCTGGGCCAGAAAGCCGCCATGATGCGGCTGTTCGCTGCGTTCGCTGTCGCTGGTGGCGGGCAGATGGCGCAGCGCCAGGGCGGCAATCAGCAGGTTAACCAGCAGCACCACGCTAAAGTGCCAGTGGGTGCTGATATCGGCTGCGGTCATGGCCAGCCCCGCCAGTGCGCCGATCAGCGTGCCGAAACTGAAGAAGCCGTGAATGATCGTCATGATTGACTTGCCGATGCGCCGCTCAAACGCCGCCCCTTCGACATTAACCACCACATCCATCAGCGCGGTTCCGCCGCCCAGCAACACCAGACTGGTAAACACCAGCCCGCTACTGGCGAGCGTTAACGCAACGGTCATCAGCACCAGGCCACCGAGCAGGATCAGGTAACCCGTGCGCATCACCCGGCTGATGCCAAAGTGCGCGACCAGCTTACCGGCCAGCAGCACGCCCAGCATGGAGCCACAGGAGAAGCCAAACAGAATCAGGCCCATCATTTCCGTCGAGGCGTGCAGCACATCGCGCATAAAGGGGGTGCGGCTAACCCAGGAAGCCCAGGTAAAGCCAGGAATAAACATCAGGCCAAAGATGGCCCATTTACCGCGTGTCTGTTGCTGAGGGTGCATAAGGTTCCTTTAGGGAGCGGCGGGCATGCGGAGGTAAAACGCTTTCGTTGCTGATGACCGTTAGCATGGTTCACAGAATAGCAGTTTTGCTGGCGCTCGTTGAGGCAATGTCGCTCGCGTCAGCGCGCCGGGGAAAATTCGTCAGTGGGAGAAAGCCCCTCCGCGCGACGACGCGGAGGGCAAAGGGATTAGAAACTCTGCCAGTCGGCATCGCTGGCCAGTGCCAGGCGTCCCGGCTGTGGCGCTTTGTGGCTCGCCGGCGCAGGCTTGATGACCTGCGTTGCGCCGGATTCCGTCAGCACGAAGCGGGTCACCAGCTGGTTGAGCGTCTGGGCCTGCTCCTGCAGCGATTGCGACGCGGCTGAGGCCTGCTCCACCAGCGCGGCGTTCTGCTGCGTCACATCATCCATCTGATTCACCGCCTGCTGCACCTGGCTGATGCCCTGACTCTGCTCAACCGCGGCCGCGGCGATTTCGCTCATCAGTTCGCTGACCTGATGGATAGCGTCATTCATTACCTGCATATTGCTGCTGACGTCGCTGGCCTGGGCGGCCCCGGCTTCGGTCAGTCGATGCGACTCTTCAATCAGTCCCTTAATTTCGCGTGCGGCGGAAGTGGAGCGCTGAGACAGGCTGCGTACTTCGCCGGCCACCACCGCAAAGCCCTTGCCGTGCTCACCGGCGCGTGCGGCTTCGACTGCGGCGTTGAGCGCCAGAATATTGGTCTGGAAAGCGATACCTTCGATCATCGAAACAATGTCCGTGACCTTGCGCGAGCTGCCACGAATGTCATCCATGGTCGAGAGCATGGTGCTGAGCGAGGTACCACTTTTTTCCGACAGCGAACTGGCGTTAGCCGCCAGCTGGCTGGCCTGACGCGTGTTATCGGCGGTCTGACGTACGGTTTCACTCAGTTCAGTCATGCTGGCCGCGGTCTGCTCCAGCGAAGCAGCCTGCTGCTCGGTACGCGCAGAGAGGTCTTCGTTACCGGCGGCGATCTCCACTGACGCGCTGCCCACCGAATGTGAGGCGCTGCGCACGGCGCTTAACGAACTGGCGACGCTGCGCATCAGCTGATTGAAAGAGTGCGCCATGGTGCCCACCTCATCGCGACGGCTTTCGTCGGCGCTCAGCGTCAGGTCGAGATTTTCGCTGGCGCGCATCATGACTTTGCCGACATCGGACAGACTGCGACGAATGCGCAGCACGGTGAACAGGGCGAACAGGCCAAAAATAATCACTGTGGCTATCACGCCGGTAATGGTGGTCCACAGCACTTCATGGAAGGTGCTGAGGTTGGTGGCGCGTAACTCATCGCCGATAGAAATATTCAGCATCAGCTGCTGCTGGTAATTGGTGACCAGCTGGCGAATGGCGGCACCAATGCCGTTCTGCCCCTCGATCAGATCAAGGCTGATGGCGTTTTGATGCGCGCGCGAGGCAGTGAGAAACGCCGGCAGCCGCTCGCTCACGCGCTGAATATTGGCAAAGGCCAGCTCGGTCAGGCGCTTATCTTCGTCACTGGAGAGGTTGTGAGTCAGGTAGTAATCGGTGAGCGATTTCAGGCCGCCGATCTGTTTATCAATGTCCGCTTCAACCGCAGGCATGTTGCTGTCCTGCAGCTGGGTCTGATGTTTGTAGAGCGTCAGCGCCAGCTGATTGCTGCGATCAATTAACGTGTTGAGGTCTTTGATCGAGGGGATGGCATTGGTTTGCACATATTCAAAGCGCTCCTGGAAGCCGGAAAGCAGTGAGATGGCGAGCACGGCTTGCAGAATGATGGCGCCAAACAGCATGGTAAAGGTCAGTAACAATCGTTGGGAGATGTTCATCTTATTATCCTTAATCTAAACGCACCCCGACGCCTGACGCGGCGGGTACAAGGGCAGATTAAAGAACATCGGCAGATTGTGGTTTTTAGTTAATGAAATTTTAGTGCCGGGTAGCAGAAGAGTCTGGCGGGTTAACAGTGGAGCCGGTCGCCGTGAACGGCGACCCTACAGTGCATGTCCCGTTGTTTCCGCAGGGTGCGCATTCATGCGCACCTGGAAACGGGGAGTGCATGTCCCGTTGTTTCCGTAGGGTGCGCATTCATGCGCACCTGGAAACGGGGAGTGCATGTCCCGTTGTTTCCGTAGGGTGCGCATTCATGCGCACCTGGAAACCGGCACCCCGCGCACAACTCACGGCCGGCGGAACAGCGCCAGGCTGCGGCCCTCCAGCTCGAAATCCTTCTCTTTGGTAATCACCAATCCCTTACTGGCGCTGTCGGAGGTGGTCAGCTCCAGCACCCAGCCGCCTTCGCCAAACTGCGGGATGCGGAACGGCACATTGCCTTCAAACGGATTGAACAGCATCAGCACATCGTGCCAGATACCCTCTTCGGTTTGCAGATCCGGACGCCCGATGTACACGCCGAGCGTCGAGCCCTCGTCCCACTGTTCCGCCTGCTGAAAACCGCCGCCGGCGTTAAACCATTTGATCTCCATGCCGTCGCGCCAGCTTTCACGTCGCAGCAGCGGCTGCTGCGCGCGCAGTGCGATGATTTGACGGGTGAAATCGCGTAACGCATCAGCGGAAGCCGGCAGATCTTCCCAGTGCAGCCAGGAAATCTCGCTATCCTGGCAATAGCCGTTGTTGTTGCCCATCTGGCTGCGGCCAAACTCATCGCCCGCCAGCAGCATCGGTGTGCCGTGAGAGAAAAACAGCGTGGCGAGGAAGTTACGCTTCTGCCGCTCGCGCACCGCGTTGATGCCTTCGTCGTCGGTGGGGCCTTCGGCACCGTAATTGTACGAACGGTTATCGTTGTGGCCGTCGTTGTTATCTTCCCCGTTGGCATCGTTATGCTTGTCGTTGTACGAGACCAGATCGTTCAGCGTAAAGCCATCGTGCGCGGTGATGAAATTGACGCTGGCCCACGGGCGGCGGCCGCGTTGATCGTAGAGATCACCGGAGCCGAGCAGGCGCGCGGCAAAGTCGGTTGAGACGTTGTCGCCTTTCCAGTACTCACGTACCGTGTCGCGATATTTGTCGTTCCACTCAGCCCAGCCGGGCGGGAAACCACCCACCTGGTAGCCACCTGGGCCGATGTCCCAGGGTTCGCCGATCAGCTTCAGCTTAGACAGCACCGGATCCTGCGTCATGGCATCAAAGAAGCCGCCACGCTGATCGAATCCTTCCGGCTCGCGGCCGAGAATGGTGCCGAGGTCGAAGCGAAAACCGTCGATATGCATCGATTCTGCCCAGTAGCGCAGCGAATCCGTCACCAGCTGCAGCACGCGCGGATGGGAGGTATTCACCGTGTTGCCAGTGCCGGTATCGTTGATGTAATAACGGTGCTGATCTGGCAGCGTGCGGTAATAAGAGAAGTTATCAATCCCTTTAAACGACAGCGTCGGCCCCAGTTCGTTGCCTTCTGCGGTGTGGTTATACACCACGTCGAGAATCACTTCGATGCCGGCATCGTGGAAAGCACGCACCATATCGCGAAAGCCCTGAATACCGCGCGGGCCAAAATAGCGGCTGGCAGGCGCGAAAAAGGCCAGCGAGTTATAGCCCCAGAAGTTTTTCAGTCCGCGATCCAGCAGATGCTGATCGTCCGGGAACCAGTGCACCGGCAGCAATTCCACTGAGGTCACGCCAAGGCTTTTGATGTAATCGACGGTAGATTTGTGGCTCATGCCGTCATAGGTGCCGCGCATCTCTGCCGGAATGGCCGGATTAAGCTGGGTGAAACCTTTGACGTGGGTTTCATAAATCACCGTGCTGGACCACGGAATGCTGGGGCGGTTATGGTCCTGCCAGTCAAACTCATTGGTATCAATTACCCGACACTTGGGGGTAAACGGCGCGCTGTCACGGGTATCCAGCGTCAGATCTTTATCTTCGTGCAATAAATCGTAAGCGAAGTGCGCTTCATTCCAGTCGATGTTGCCCTGCAGCTCGCGGGCGTAGGGATCAATCAGTAATTTACTTGGGTTAAAACGGTGACCGTTTTCCGGATCGAAGGGTCCGTGAACGCGATAGCCATACAGCGCGCCGGGTTTCAGCCCGGGCACGTAGCCGTGCCAGATTTCGTGGGTATATTCCGGCAGATCGAAGCGGGCAATTTCATGCTGACCGCTCTCATCGTACAGACAGAGTTCGACCCGTTCCGCGTGTGCTGAAAACAGCGCAAAATTGACGCCGTCCCCATCAAAGTTGGCGCCGAGCTGGTGCCCCGATCCAGCGGTGATTTCTAAAGGTTTACCGTTAGACATTCAATCCTCTCCATCCAGTGAATAGATAGTCATGTAAAACAAAAGGTTTATCGGGGACGCTACTGGCTAATCAGCACCAGCGGCGCGCTATAGCTCACATTGTCCAGCGTAACATCGTCATTAATCACTACGGTCTCGCCGGTCAGCACATTGCGATAGTGGCGATGCGCCAGCGATTCCGGCAGTGCCAGTCGGGTATGACTCCACTGTGCACCATTGAAAATCAGTCGTGGCGTAATCACCAGCAGCGCGTAGTCGCTGTCCTGACGGGCAAAGGCGATCACTTTTTCCGCATGTTCGCCCGATGCACTGAGCGGTTGATAATCACCGAAGCGGAACAGTTGCGCATGGTCGCGGCGCAGATGCAGCAGGCGCGCAACCATCTGCTGCTTCAGCCGGCCGCTCAGCCAGTCCTGCTGGCTGGCGAAATCCGGCGCGGCGTGGACATCCAACTGCGCCGTCAGCTGAGCGAAATCCGGCTCGCGTCGGTTATCCGGATCGACCAGGCTGAAATCCAGCGCTTCGCAGCCCTGATAGATATCCGGCACGCCCGGCGCGGTCAGTTTGATCACCGTCTGGCTCAGGCTGTTAACCAGTCCGGCACGGATAAACGGCTGTAGTGCGTGGCTGAAGTCCTGCAGGAACGCCGGATTGGTGGGTGACAGCAGCTGGCGGGCATACTCCAGCACGGCATTTTCATAAGCTTCGTTGCTGTCCGCCCAGTCGGTGCGTAACTTCGCCTCGCGCAGGGCTTTTTCTACAAACGGTAAAAAGCGATCGCGCAGCGCGTCGAGTGCCGCTGTGTCCTCCGGCTGCAGCGTGGTGGGCCAGACGCCGGCCAGCGCCTGATACAGCATCCACTCGACCGGCGGTTCGGGCGCCGGTCCGTCCGCCAGCGCGACTACGTGTGGTTGATTCATCTGCCGCCAGCGCGTGACGTTTTCCGCCCACAGCGCCGGCGCTTCGCTCAGGGTATACAGCCGCGCGCGCGCATCTTCGCCGCGCTTGGTGTCGTGCGTGGAGGTGCCGGACAGCCCATCCGGCTGATGCTGCAGTCGGGTTTGCATTTCGCTGTGGAAGCGTTCGAGCGAAAACGCGTGTGGCAGTGGTTCGGCACCCACTTCGTTGATCGCCAGCGCTACGTGATTGCGGAAAAACAGCGTGTCTTCGACCGATTTCGCCATCAGCGGGCCGGTCAGCTGCTGGAAGCGGGCGCGGAATTCCGCCGCATCCTGCTCGCCCTGTTCAGTGATCGCCCCCAGCAGTAATGCCTGCAAAAAGCTCAGCGCCGCAGGCGAGGCGCTGTGTTTAACCTGCTCCAGCACCTGTAATAGCAACGCTTCGCCTTCCAGCGGCATACCGGCTTTGCGGCCGTAGGTGCGATACACCGGGAAGGCGATCAGCAGTTCGCGCAGCGCCACGTGCAGCTCAGCCTCGCTGAAATTGCGATGCACCAGATCGGCTGCCTCGGTAGCCAGCGCCAGCAGGCGGCTGAATTCCCCGGCAAAGTTGCGATCAACCATCAGTTCACGTGCCGCACGCAGGCCAGCCGCCACGTCGTTACGTTCGGCGGATACCGCTTCATAGGCCAGATGCAGCATATCGATCTGATTATCATCAATCAGCGCATGCGATAGCGCGGCGATAAACTCGTAACCGGTGGTGCCGGACACTGGCCAGTCGGCGGGCAGTTGCTCACCGTCTGCGAGAATCTTCTCCACCGTGATATAGCACGCGTCGCCCGCGGCCTGACGCAGCTGTTGCAGATAGCCGAGCGGATCAGCCAGCCCGTCAACGTGATCGACGCGCAGCCCGCTCACCACACCGCTGTGTACCAGTTCAAGAATCAGGCGATGCGAAGCCGCGAACACCTCTTCATCTTCGACGCGCATGCCGACCAGCCCGGTAATTTCAAAGAAGCGGCGGTAGGAGAGCGCGCTGCGCGCCTCACGCCAGTTCATTAGCTGCCACGGCTGTTGCGCATGCAGTTCCGCGATGGCCGCGCGATCGCGCAACGCCAGCACCTCGTCTTTACGCTGCTGCCAGCTGGCGGGCGTCAGCGGGTAGTAACTGTCGTAATAGACCAGCGCCGGATTGCCGCTGTGCGGATCGGCCTTGATGCTGAGTTCATCATTGGCCAGCACGCGGTCAAAATCATCGCCAAGGAACGGCAGCGTCAGCCTGCGCGACCAGTCGATATCAAAGTAGCGCGCGTAGCGGCTGGCTTCCCCGTGTTCAATCACATCGCGCCACCAGGCATTTTGCAGCGACGCTGCCATGTGGTTAGGCACAATATCGAGGATCAGGCCAATCCCGGCCTGCTGCAGCGCCGCGCTGAGGCGGTCAAAACCGGCGCGTCCGCCAATCGCCGGGTCAATCTCATTGGCATCGGTGACGTCATAGCCGTGCGTCGAGTCTCGCGTGGCGGTAAAGATCGGCGAGGCATAGAGATGGCTGATGCCCAGCTGCTGCAGATAGGGCACCAGCTGCGCTGCGCGGTCAAAGGTCATGCCGTTACGGAACTGGATGCGGTAAGTCGCGGTTGGAATGCTCATTGCGCTGCTCCTTTTGCCAGACGCACGATGAGAGAGTGCTGCGGCAGTTCGCCGCTTTCCTGTGGCCACGCAAAGAGCGTCTCGCCGGGCATAGCGGGCAGCGGCTGGCTCTGCTGTCCAATATTCAGCGCCAGTGACAGCTGTCCCTGCGGGAACTGCCAGCTAACGGCGACAAAGCCCGGTGCGGTGCGCAGCACCTGGCCGTTGTGCTGGCGTGCATCCGGCAGCAGCGGCACGATGTGCTGCTGGCGCAACGCCAGTAGCTGGCGCGTGAGCGTCAGCCACGCCTGGCCTGCGGGATTTTCCACTTTGCTCCAGTCCAGTTTCGAACGCGTGAAGGTCTCTTCAGCATTGGGATCCGGTACCGTATCGTCATGACCGGCGTGACCGGTAAATTCGCGCGCCCGTCCTTCACGCACCGCTTTCGCCAGATCGCCGTGGAAATCGGTAAAGAACAGGAACGGGTTGGTTTCACCGTACTCTTCGCCCATAAACAGCAGCGGAATATGCGGTGACAGTAGCAGGGTGGCGAGCAGCACTTTGGTGCGATCGACACCGGCCAGGCTAATCAGGCGTTCGCCCTGGGCGCGATTGCCCACCTGATCGTGGTTCTGGATGAAATCGACAAACGCGACCGGCGGCTGGCCTGCGCTGGGTACGCCGCGCCGCTGGCCACTCTGTGGCGACAGCTCGCCCTGATAAGCAAAGCCCTCCGTGAGAATGCGCGCGATTAATTTCTCCGGTACGTCGGCGAAATCCTGGTAATACGCATGCGTCTCGCCGGTGGCAAAGACATGAATGGCATTATGAAAATCGTCGTTCCATTCACCGCTGAACAGTGGCGCGTTACCGTCCGCATCGCGCGGATGCAGGAAGATCACGTTGCGGCTGTCTTCAGTGGTGAGATGGATCGGGCGGGAGTGGATTTCGCTGCGAATGCGTTCGGCAATCTCAATCAGCACATGCTTGCTGGACGTATCCTCAATCTGGTCGATGGCATCGAAGCGCAGGCCGTCGAGGTTAAACTCCTTCAGCCAGTAGAGCGGCGCTTCGACGATATAACGCCGCGCGGCGTCGACATCGTACGCAATCCCGGCGCCCCACGGCGTCATGCGCTCTTCGTGGAAAAAGGCCGGTGCCAGTAGCGGCAGGTAATTGCCCTCCGGACCAAAGTGGTTGAGCACAATATCCAGCACCACCGACAGTCCCAATGCGTGCGCGGCATCGACAAAGGCTTTGAAATCATCCGGTGAGCCATACGCCGAGTGCGGCGCATACAGCAGAACGCCGTCATAGCCCCAGCCGCGCGTGCCGCCAAACTGCGATACCGGCAGCACTTCGATCATGGTGATACCGAGGTCGGCCAGCGCGGGGAGTTTTGCGATAGCCGCGCGGAAGGTGCCTTCGGCGGTAAAGGTGCCGATGTGCAGCTCGTAGACCACCGTTTCGTGCCAGGGCCGTCCCTGCCAGTCACGCTGCTGCCAGGCGTAATGCTGTGGGTCGATAACCAGAGAAGGGCCGTTGACATCGGCGCGTTGTGCCCGCGCGGCCGGATCGGGTACCGTGCTGCCATCGGCCAGCTCGTAGTGATATGCGCTGCCGTGACCAGGTCCGCGCAGCGTCAGGCTGAACCAGCCATCCTGCTGCGGCTGCATGGCATGCTGCTGACCATCGGCGTGAAGGGTAATTTGCTGCTGACCGGGTGCCCAAAGGCGAAACCGCACGCTGCCGTCAGCAAGGATTTCAGCACCCCAGGATTTTTCCAACGTTGTGGATTCCATTCTATTGCCTCGTTAAGCCCCGCACGGGGAATGGACGACATCAAGCGATTCGCGTTCCTTAAAACCATTTACTCTCTGAATACAAAAGACTAAATGCCCTGGTAGCAAACGGGTACGCAGATAAATCACTGAGTACCCTGAAAAATCATAGCCTATATTTTCAGATTTAATTCCCGCTGCGCTTTAAACAGTACCGTTACGTAAATTTTCCGATTTGTTCGCTTAAGCACCTTTTAATCTCAATCATAGGCTACGCTTATCTCTGCGCAGTTAACCGCTGCGCGAAATAATGCCAGGCGGCACTGTCACCTAAATGAGGAGAACACTGATGAACGAAGATCGTATCAGCGGAAACTGGAAGCAGTTCAAAGGAAAAGTGAAAGAGAAATGGGGCCAGCTTACAGATGACGATTTAGACGTAGCCGAAGGGAAACGCGATCAATTAGTCGGCCGCATTCAGGAGCGCTACGGCTACGGTAAAGATCAAGCAGAGAAAGAAGTCAAAGAGTGGGAAGATAGTAATAAATTTAACTGGTAGTGTTGGTTATCCCCGGCACACTGATGTGCCGGGGTTTTGTTATTTCTGACTGTTTATCATCTCAACCGGATAAATTTAAAATCCGGTTTGCATTTATTCAATACCATTTATTACTTAACCCGAAATTCATATTCATGCCTGTTTTTTCCGCATTAACCCGGCTATTTCTCTGGCCTGACGCGGTGGTAAAACGGCAGCGCATCAGCCGTTGAGAATCTTTCCCGGCCATCATCGCGTGAAGTGCTGTTCAGTCATGATTTTGCCCCACTGATCGCCCTGCCACTCGCGCGTCAGGTTGAAGCCTGCCTGCTCGTAGAGTCGTCTGGCCGCATCCAGCCCACTGAAGGTCCACAGTTGCGTTGCGCTAAAGCGCTGACGATCGCAGAACGCCACAGCCTCATGAAGCAAGCGTCGCCCAATGCCGCTACCGCGACACGTCTCGTCAAGAATAAACCAGCGCAGATGGGCCTGATTATTGCCGAGATCCTCTCCGTCAATCGCCACTGAACCGACAATATTATCGTTATGCACTGCCAGCCAGATTTGATTGCGCTCACTTCCCAGCCGTCCGGCAAACTCTGCCAGCCCGCTGGCGACTTTGCCTTCAAAATAGTGACCAAACTGATGATGCCGGGCATAGTAACGACCGTGCATTTCAGCGATGCGGCCGATCATCCCGGGCCGGTAACCGCTGACGATGTCGATGGCACCTGAGGGAAGTGGCTGCGTGCCGGTCCGACAGCGGCGCAGGGAGTCAGCGTAAGCGCTCAGTCCCTGCGCTACCGTGCGCTGCTGTGCCGGTTCAAGCCCAGCCAGCGCGGCCAGCACCCGTTGTGCCGCATACTGATTGACTCTGGCGACGGTAGCTACCCCCTGCGCAGTCAGTTTCAGCCTTTTAACCCGGGCATCACTGCCGTCGGCGATTTCCTGCACTTCACCAGCCGCCACCAGTCTGGCCAGCATGCGACTGACGCTCGATTTTTCCAGACCGAGCAACTCCACTAACTGTGCAGCAGTCACTGTGCCCTGGGTTTCCATCTCCAGCAGCGTGTGGACAGCAGAAGGCGAATAGTCCGTTGCCGCCAGCGTCGGGCGCATAAACCCGAGTTCACGTACCATCAGTCGGGAGGCGGAACGTATCTGATTAACTAACGATTCAGTGGTCATGGTACAAACGCCCGGTGGTTATAAGGTTGTATAGTACAACTATTAATCGGGCTGATTGTCAACAGACTAACCGGCGGCGCCGATACGGGTGAGGGCGAGCGCTCACCCTGGCAAGGCTGCATCACATGAGGGGCAGGAACGAAGCCGCATGATGTTAAAGGGGTCTGCGGTGATCGTCCTTATTAAGCGAAAGCAGCGCGACAAAACTCACTACGGCGGTGGCCATCACATACCAGGCGGGAATATCGGCGTTGCCGGTTTGCTTCATCAGGCCGGTAATGATCAGACCCGCGCAGCCGGAAAACAGCGCGTTGGAGAGCGAATAGGCCAGCCCCAGCCCGGTGTAACGCACGCGGGTCGGGAACATCTCGGCCAGCATCGCCGGTCCCGGTCCGGCCAGCATGCCCACCAGCGCACCGGCGATAAACACCACCAGCGCTTTGATCGCCATACCGCTCTCCGGATGTTGCAGCACTTTCAGCAGCGGGAAAGCCAGCACCAGCAGCAAAAACGTCGCCAGCAGCATTAATGTGCGGCGGCCATAGCGATCGCTGAGTATGCCGGCCGGCAGAATGGTGGCGGCAAAGCCGAGGTTAGAGATCACCGCAATCAGCAGCGCCTGGTTAAAGCCGGTATGCAGCGCAGCCTGCAGATAGGTAGGCATGATCACGAGGTAGGTATAACCGGCGGCCGACCATACCATTAACCGGCCAATGCCCAGCACGTTAGCGCGCAGCGTGACACCCAGCGATGCCTGCTGTTGTGGTGCCGCCGGTGTCTGGCTGAACTGCGGTGATTCGTCGAGGCCGGTGCGCAGCCACAGCGCCACTGCGCCGAGCGGCAGCGCCAGCAGGAAGGGAATGCGCCAGCCCCAGGCGTTCATGGCGGCGTCTCCCAGCAGCAGCGGCAGTACTGCCACCACGCCCGCGCCCGCCAGCAGTCCGAGCGCCACCGTCAGCGACTGCCATGCGCCATAAAATCCGCGCTTGCCGGGCGGCGCCGATTCGGTCATCAGCGAGACCGCACCGCCGTATTCTCCGCCGGCAAACAGTCCCTGCAAAATGCGTAGCAGTGTAATCAGCAGCGGCGCAGCCACGCCAATGCTGGCATAAACCGGGACCAGACCGATGGCGACGGTGGCCAGCGTCATCAATACCAGCACCGCGATTAGCATCGGTTTACGGCCATAGCGATCGCCCAGGCGGCCAAACAGTACTGCCCCTAACGGGCGAAAAAAGAACGCCACCGCAAAGGCCGCATAGGTGAGGATCAGGCTGGTGAGGGCGCTTTCTCCTTCCAGCTGGAAGAAATGTTTAGCGATCAGCGTGGCCATGAAACCGTACACGGCGAATTCATACCACTCGATAAAATTGCCGACGGATCCGGCAATCAGTACGCGCTTTTGATTAACGGCGGGAGCCACTGCAGATGACATCATTATCCCTTAATGAGTAAAAAACAGTCAGAGAGGGTCAGTCTACCGCAGCCCGGGGCGATTATCTGAGCTATAAGTCTGACGCAGGGCACAAAAAAAGGTGCGCATTGAGCGCACCTGATGTGAATATCAGCGAGGATTATGCTGGCTGCTGTTTTTTACGGCTGCGCTGTTTACGCAGTTTATCAATCAGTTTATGCGCCTCGGCTTTAGTCGCTACCGCAGGGGATGAACCTTTCAGTGGCTTACGTGCTGTCTCACTCAGCGTTAATACTGTTAACAAACCAATCACGCCGGCACCCATCATGTAATACGCCGGCATCATGGTATTGTGCGTGGTGTCGACCAGCCATGCGGTAATTAACGGTGTGGTGCCACCGAACAGCGAGACTGACAAATTAAAGCCGATAGCCAGCGCGCTGTAACGAATATCGGTGACAAACAGTGCCGGTAATGTCGCTGGCATGGTGCCGCTAAAGCAGGTATGTAGTAAGCCCAGCACGGCCAGACCGGCAAATACCCATAGCATGTTGCCAGAACCAATCAGCATGAACGCCGGGATCGCCAGCACTAATAATCCCAGCGCGCCGAAACCAATCACCGGTTTACGGCCGATGCGGTCGGTAAAATGGCCCCACATTAAGGTCAGCGGCATCATGATAAACATCACCACCATCACCAGCAACAGGCCGGATATTTCGCTCAGCCCCAGAATGCCGGTTAAATAACTTGGCATGTAGGCGGTCAGCATATAATTAGACACGTTAAACAGCAGCACCAGGCCAATACACTTCAATAGCGGCTTGCTCTGCGTGCGCAGCATTTGCCACAGCGTGAGCTGCGGCTTGTTATGCTCGGCCTCTTCACGCTTATCCATGTGCTCTTTAAACGCGGGTGTCTCTTCCAGCTTCAGGCGGATATACAGGCCAAACAGCCCCAGCGGCGCGGCCAGGAAGAACGGAATGCGCCAGCCCCAGTCCATCATCGCCTGATGCGGCAGCAGCGCAATCATACCGGTCACCAGGCTGGCGCCCAGCAGATAACCGGCCAGCGTACCAAACTCCAGGAAGCTGCCCATAAAACCGCGGCGTTTGTCGGTGGAGTATTCCGCAATAAAGGTGGCGGCACCGCCATATTCACCGCCGGTGGAAAAGCCCTGCACCAGACGCGCCAGCAACAGCAGGATCGGCGCGGCAATACCGATACTGGCATAGCTGGGAATCAGGCCAATACAGAAGGTGCCAATCGACATCATAATCATGGTAAAGGCCAGCACTTTCTGCCGGCCAAAGCGATCGCCGAGTGGACCAAATACCATGCCGCCAATCGGGCGCACTAAAAACGCGGCCGCAAAAGTACCAAACGACGCAATAAGCTGCGCGGTATTACTGGCGTCCGGGAAAAATACCTGGCCGATAATCACGGCAAGGTAACTATAAACGCCGAAATCAAACCACTCCATGGTATTACCCAGCGCTGCTGCGCTGACGGCGCGTTTCAATAATTTGTTGTCAATGACGGTAATATCGTCAACGGTCAAATCAGGTTTATTGGTCATCGTTCCGGTGCTCATAAACTCCCCATGAGTAAAATTGGAGCGATCTTATAGCTTTCGCAGCCGGCACTTCACAAAGGGAAATGAAAGCTATAAGAGGCTGAAAGGCGGTCACCTTAGGAAATATTTTATCTTTACGCAAGTTTGCGACATATATCCTTGCAATTAAGCGTAGCGTTAGAGTATGAGACTGTCAAAAGGCGCAGCGGCTGAAATAACCCATTATGCTGATGCTTAAAGCTAATAGCATTCTGCACATGATATTCTTTGGTGAGGCGATGATTTATAGGGAAATATGCTGCATTGCTACAGGATAAGAATGTCGGCTTTGATAAATTTCACAGGTTACAGGCAAGTACATCATCAAAGGATTTGGCTGAAAGGAATAGCCAGACCGTTGCCATGCTGGACACCAACCTGCGCCGCCAGTCTCGTAGCGTATTGTCATTGATGACTTAGCTGCATATCGTGGTCTGGCTCAATGACTGTCTTGTCGCGTTAATTATCGTGATTGCCGGCTGAATACATCTTTCAGCCCCTGGGAAAGCAATGCGCGTGATAAACCGCTACCGTCCACCGGAATCAACGTCCTGCGATGAATTTTCCATTGATCCGCAATGCGTTTCAACTCCCAGCGATTCACTACAACGCGATGTATGCGATACCCAGGAGAGCTGCCGTGATTGGCCAGCATGCGTGATTCGCCTTTATCATCCAGATAAATTAACTGTAAATAAGAGGTGACTACCGCGCTGTCTTCGCGCAGATCAATCAAGGGTAATCCGGTAAAATGCGCTAATCCGCTAGCCAGTGCTTCCTCATGCTCAGGCCGCGAAATAAAGGCGGCTATCGCCTCTGCACCCTCCGCGCCATCAAGATGAGGGCCGCGATTGAATTCACTCTTCTCCAGATAAACCGATAATGTATATTCCGCCATTGCAGTATCTGCGCTGGGAGGATGTGACGCAATCAATTCATAAATAGCCAGTTTGTCTTCGATAATTTGTAATCTCTGGGCTAATTCAAGGTTTTCCTGCAGCATAAAGTGCTCCTGATATTATTTATTAATTATGATTTGAGTGATTATAACGAGATACTTACAGGCGTGAAGTTCCTGTATCTTAATGGTGTGTTAAGTGGCAATTAATAAAGGACATCAATAATGATTAACAGCGCGGAGTATCTGGCTTTACGGGCTTTCGTCGTGGTTGCTCAGCAACTGAATTTCAGAGCCGCTGCGGAAATATTAGGGGTATCTGCGTCAGCCGTCAGTCAGCAAATCACCGCGCTGGAAGCACAACTCGGGCAACGTTTGCTGAACCGGACCACCCGGGCGGTATATCTTACCGATGATGGCAAGTCCCTGTTTCTTCAGACTGCACCCATTATGAATAACCTGCATGAGACCCTGCAGCAGGCACACGCCAGAAGCCAGGATATTAAGGGGCTGATTCGCGTTCATGCTTTTCGATCGGGTGCTGAAATGTTTATTGATCACAATATTGCCGGGTTTCTTACTGATTATCCCAACGTGCAGTTGGATATCACAACCAGCGATGCGCCGGTCGATCTGAGCCGCGGCGGCTATGATTTATCACTGCGCTTAGGCGAGGTGCTGGAACCGGGATTTGTTGCTATTCCATTAGGCAAGCCGCTCCATCAGATTGTGGTCGCTGCGCCAGCATATCTGGCAAAGCATGGTGCGGTTGAAGTCCCGGAAGATCTGCTCAATCACAATTGCATCGGCTGGCGCTGGCCGGGAAGTAGCAGGGTAGAGCCCTGGCAGTTTTTAAATGAGGGGAAAATTTTTGATATTCCCGTGCATGGAAATCTGGTGGTAGACGATCGCGAAAGGCAGCGGCAGGCCGCTATTGCTGGCGCAGGTATTGCTCAGTTAACGGCGGAACGGGTCAGTGCATCGCTGGCCGCCGGCAAGCTTTGTCGCCTTCTGCAACCCTGGGAGATGGAATTCCCGGGTTATTCACTTTGCTGGATAGCGGGTAAAGCCATGTCACCTGCCATGCGCGCGTTTATACAATGGCTGCGCATAAAATAACCCTGCCCGGAGTGTGCCAGCGCACTCTGTTCACTTCGATTAATCACCACGTTTTTAGCTCATCTTCGCCCGGCTCGCCCCTCTTATAAACGTTTACCAGCGGCTTCACGCTGAAACGTTTCATATCTCATTTCCGTACTCAGCCCATTGAAGAGTGTTCAGCGGATGTATACAACAGAACTTGTATACAAGTGCATTTTTTATCCATGTCACCAACACCGGGAAAGACCATGCAAAGTACAGATACTGAAATTGAAAAGCGGGTGATCCGTAAACTGTCGTGGCGACTGATTCCGCTGCTGATTGGCTGCTACGTGATTGCGGTGATCGATCGCGCCAATATCGGCGTGGCTGCCCTCACCATGAATGCCGATCTCGGCATCAGCGCCGCCAGTTTTGGCCTCGCCGCCGGTCTGTTTTTCCTGCCTTACGCCATCCTTGAACTGCCCTCCAATCTGCTAATGGAAAGGGTGGGCGCGCGCTGGTGGATCGCCCGCATTATGGTGACCTGGGGCATCATCTCCGGTGCGCATATGTTTGTGTGGAGTGAAAACAGCCTCTATGTGATGCGCGCGCTGCTGGGTGCCGCTGAAGCCGGTTTCTTCCCCGGCATCGTGTTTTATCTCACCCTGTGGTTTCCGGTGGCGTGGCGCGGACGCATCATCGCCTCGTTTATGACCGGCATTCCGATCGCGCTGATTATCGGCACGCCGGTTTCCAGCCTGTTGTTAGAGCTGCACGGATGGCTGGGGCTGCGCGGCTGGCAGCTGATGTTTCTGCTGGAGGCCATTCCGGCGATTGTGCTGGGATTGATCGTCCCCTTTGCGTTGCCCGACCGGCCGGAAGATGCCCGCTTCCTCAGCGCAGATGAGCAGCACTGGCTGGTGACAACACTGGCTGCTGAGCGGCAAAAACTGCCGTCGCGCGGCCATGGCGGTCTGCTGAAAGCGCTGTTCAGCCCGCTGGTGTTGTTGTTCAGCCTCACCTATTACGGACTGGCGAACCTCAACGGTGCGGTGAGCACCTTCCTGCCGCTGATCATCAGCGAAACCGGCTTAAGTCATGTTCAGACCGGGTTCATCACCATCATCCCTTACGTATTTGGTCTGGCCGGCATGCTGGTGCTGGGACGCATAGCCGATCGTCCCGGGTCACGGCTGCTGGCCAACTATCTGGCGCTGATCTTCTCCTTTGTCGGGCTGTTATGCGTTGCGTGGTTCGATAACTCGCTGGTGAAAATGATGTTTTTGTGCTGTTCGGCATTTGGCTTTTTCGGCGCGATGCCGGTGTTCTGGGGATTGCCCGCGCAGTTTATCCCGGCATCCGTGGTGGCGGGCGGCCTCGCCCTGATCAATGCGCTGGGCAGTATTGCCAGTGTGGTGAATCCGTGGGTCATCGGCGTGATACGCGACCGCAGCGGCAGTTATAACGGCGGATTTTACTGGCTGGCGGCGATGGCGATGCTCTCGATCATTACCCTGAGCATCATCTTTCGTCGCCAGCGTATACCGGCTTACCAGGCCAGCAATGAACAACGTGAGGGGCAGTAGTATGAAGATTATTGATGTCCGGTTACTTCAGGTGAAAGGCGTGATGCCGGGAGAGGGCGATTTCTGGGAGGAGCGTCTCGCACGTCCCACCGATGTCTATGCGCAGTTTCGTACCGTGAATAATCATGACGGTGGCGTTCAGCTGGAAGACGGTTTTGCCATTACCACTGTGTTTCTTGAGATCGTTTCGGATGAGGGCGTAGACGGGCTGGCAGGGCCGGTGCCGCATGCCGTTGCATCAATCATTCACGGCCAGTTGCGGCCGTTGTTGCTGGGTCAGGATCCGCGCGACACCGAGCGTTTGTGGGATCAGATGTACCGGGCGCAGATTCATGGGCGTCAGGGCGATGGCATGCTGGCGATCAGCGCGGTGGATTGTGCCTTGTGGGATTTGCGTGCCAAATGGATGCAGCAACCGGTGTTTCGCCTGCTGGGCGGGTCGTTACGGGAAGAAATTCCGGCGTACGCATCGATGCTGGGCTTTGCGGTGCAGGATATGGCGCGGGTGCACGAGCGGGCGCTGGAGTATAAGGCGCTGGGATATCGCGGACAAAAATGGTTTTTCCGCCACGGCCCGATGAGCGGCAGAGAAGGGCTGAAGAAAAACATCGAACTGGCAAAAACGCTGCGCGAAGCCGTGGGGGATGATTACGATCTGATGTTTGATTGCTGGCAGTCGATGGATGTGACGTATCTGCTTGAACTGGCAAAGGGCATTGAGCCGTATCGCCCGCGCTGGCTGGAAGAGTGCGTAATGGCCGACAGAATCGGCAGTATGCAACGACTCAAAGACAAACTGTCCATCCCGATGGCGGGAGGCGAACATGAGTACACGCGCTGGGGTTTTAAACGCTTCTTTGAATCCGGGGCGCTGGATGTGATTCAGCCCGATATCTACTGGTGCGGTGGGCTTTCAGAAACGCTAAAAATTGCCGCTATCGCCACCCTGTACGATTTGCAAGTGATCCCGCACGGTCATTCCAGCATCGCAACGGCCCATTTCAGCACCACGCAATCGCCGATCCACACGCCTTATCAGGAGTATCTGGTGAAATGGAACGATATTCATCAGTACTTCCTGCGCGATCCGCTGGTGCCGCAGAACGGGTTAATCCCGGTACCGCAGGGACCCGGCATGGGCATGGCACTTAATCCAGCGCATATCCAGCAGCAGACATACTTGTTCACCTCATAACCCAACGTTCCCTCAAACAGGCCCGTTATTGTTTGAGGGATCTGTCTCTTGTATACTACAAAACACAGTGCCCATCGTCATTCTGACCCCCTAAATGCTCGCTGTTTAAAGGACGCTCGTCACGCTATGCCCGCCGATAAACTCATCATTGACTGGTCATCGAAAAACATCCTCCGCCCGCAGTCATTGAGCAGCATTCTGGCCGATCATATTCGGGACCTGATCGTGAATTGCCAGATTGCACCCGGTGCATTGATTTCCGAGAACGACATTGCCACCCAGCTTAATGTGAGCCGGACGCCGGTTAGAGCGGCGCTGCAAAAGCTGGAGATGGAGCGTCTGGTGCAAATTATCCCGCAGCGCGGCACTTTTGTGTTTTCGTTTAATGAGCGGGAGATGCGCGAAACCTGTGAGATGCGGCAGATTCTGGAGTCAGGCGCATTAAAGCTGGCGCTGCAACATGATCGTCAGGCGCTGATCGCGCGCCTGAACGAACAGCTGGCGCGTGGACGCGATGCATTACAAAACGCGCCGGAGACCTACCGCGAAACCGATGCGGCGTTTCATATGGCACTGATTGAAGCCAGCCAGAATAGCGAGCTGGTCGGTTTTTACAAAACCAGCATCAACCGCATTCGTGCCTTTCTCAATCACCTGACGCGCACGCCGGATGAGTTTCAGGGTTCGCAAAACGATCATGAGGCGATCGTGGCGCGGTTAACTAATTACGAGGATGAACAGGCGCTGGAACTTCTGCACTGGCATCTTGGCGGCATTATGCGCATGTTCCAGCGGTCGGTGGCGGACACCGACTCAGCCAGTTGATCGGCATCACTTCGCAGTCAAAACATCGCTGAAAAGCGATCACGCCTCAAGCGCAGCAGCCACCGCCAGGCCCGCCAGCTCCGCGCTGGCCAGCAGTTGCTCAACGCTGTGGCCCTGACGCGCTCTGGCAGAAAGTCCGGACATCACGGTGCTGACAAAATCGGTCAGGCGCTGCGCGTCCTGTGGGTAGCGGGCCGCGATATAGCGCCGGATGGTATCCTCAGCGGCGCGATGAAACACTCTGGCCGCCTCGCGCGCCTGCTGATCCTGACAGCGGATCCCTTCCAGCACCAGACAACCCGCACACACCTCATCCCGGGCATAATGCAGCGCCGCCGCTTTCAGTAATGCATCGAGGGCTTCAGCCACCGGGCGGTCGTCGCGCAGTATCTCAGCCAGGGGAATCGAGCCGGTAGTGGCGTAGCGATCGAGAACGCGGGCATACAATCCGGCCTTGTTACCGAACGCGCTGTAAAAGCTCGGCGGATTGATGCCCAGCGCGTCAGTGACATCGGCGACGCTGACGGCGTCATAACCTTTGGCATGGAATAACCCCTGCGCAACCGCTACGGCGTGTTCGGGGTCAAAGTTACGGGGACGACCAGGTGATTTCATATTTTATAGTGCTCGCTACAAAATTGCATTGACATTAAATCGGGCTCATTTTGTAATGCATACTAAGAAATCACACGTGGAGATGCAAATGAGTGGCTTTAACGATAAGCAGGTTCTGGTTCTGGGCGGCAGTCGCGGTATTGGTGCGGCTATCGTGCGTCGCTTTGCTGATGAGGGTGCCAGCGTGACCTTTACCTTCTCAGGTTCGCCGGAGGCCGCCGAAAAACTGGCGCACGAAACCGGTTCGGCTGCCGTTCATACCGACAGCTCAGAGCGCGATGCGGTGATTGCTACCGTGCGCGACAGTGGACCGCTGGATGTGCTGGTGGTTAATGCTGGCATCGCCCTGTTTGGCGATGCGCTGGAACAGGATCCGGACGCGGTCGATCGCCTGTTCCGCATTAACATTCACGCGCCGTATCATGCTGCGGTTGAAGCCGCCCGACAGATGCCAGCCGGCGGCCGCATCATCATCATCGGTTCGGTCAATGGCGACCGCATGCCGATTCCCGGTATGGCGTCTTATGCGCTAAGTAAATCCGCTTTACAGGGGCTGGCGCGCGGCCTGGCGCGGGATTTCGGCCCGCGCGGCATCACCATTAACGTGGTGCAACCGGGCCCGATTGATACCGATGCCAATCCGGAAAATGGTCCGATGAAAGATCTGATGCACAGCTTCATGGCCATTAAACGCCATGGCCGTTCTGAAGAGGTGGCTGGCATGGTGGCGTGGCTGGCAGGACCCGAAGCCGGTTTCGTCACCGGCGCCATGCACACCATTGATGGGGCGTTTGGCGCATAACGTCAGTGTCTGAACAGGGCGCTGACCACCGCGCTGAATACCGAACCGGTGGCAAAAGCGTGTTCGGTCATGTGCTCTTCATGGCGAATATCAGCCAGTCGCCGCAGCGCCGCCTGCGCGCTGGCTGCATTAATTTCTTCATCCATCTTGCTGTAACCGTCCGCCATCAGCAGCCGGGCACGTTCCACATCCGATCGTTCCAGCGTGGCGACAACCTGTTGTTTGCGGTAAAAAACGTAATCTGTCATAAACGCGTCCTGTTGCCGTCATCGTGATTATGCCGGGAAGGCGATGGTTTAAATCAGCTCAACATCGCACTCTCTTGGTAGCGGCGCGATCAAAACCTGGCCGTTGTATAAACAATTCGCAGCATAACTGTTTCTCCCCACACGACAGGCAACCTGTTTTATCAGCCCGGCCCTTCGCTGCCCGCTGCTAGCAGCGGCACCACGACATCGCTAATCGGCGTAGCAATAGCATGCTGACGGCCATAGCGCTGTACCACACCATTGCGGGTATCCCACTCCAGCGGGCGGTTGGCCTGACGATCGGCGAGGATCGAGGTGCTCAGATCGGGCGGCGCGCGGTGAAAGCCATCGATAATTTCCTGCGGCACGCTGTCGTCCAGCACCGCACCGGCCGCGCGCGCCACCGTCAGGCACTCCTGTAAATAGGCTAATCCCAGCTGCGTGATATCGCCGCGGCTAAACATGCCGGCGCGACGGTTGGCCAGCACCATCAAACCGGCGGCGGCATTTTGTAACAGCTTGCGCCAGGCAATGGAGAGAAAGTCCGCGGCCAGTGCCACCTCACAGCGCGTGTCGCGTAGCGCATCCACTACGCGTGCGGCCTGCGGCACATCCGGCAAGGTCAGGCGAGGCTGGGCGCGCAGCCAGACTGATGCATCCGGCTCGAGCTGCGCCGGAAACCACACCACCGAAGGTAATACCGAGGCGCCGTTGACGTAAGGTGCCAGCTGGCTCTGCTGCTCGACGCCATTTTGCAGCGCGCACACCACGGTTTTTTCATCGCACAGAGTGGCCAGCCACGCGGCGCTGTCCGCGACCTGAGTGGTTTTAACCGCCACGAACAGCAAATCGCAGCGTTGTGTCACGTGCGAGGCATCATGCAATACCGGACCTGGCACGCTGATTTCGCCCGCATCGTAGCGTAGCGTTAACTGGGCATGGGCCGTGCGGCCGCACAGCAGCGGGGTGCGCCCGGCTTCATGCAGCACCGCCGCGACGGTGGTGCCAATTGCACCGGGGCCCAGCAGGGCGATTTTACAACGTTCAGACATGCTGCCATCTCCTCATCGCTTAACCGATCATCAGCGTGCCGAGTGCAATCACCACACACGCCAGCATTTTTCTTACCGTTAATGCTTCACCGAGAAACAGCGCGCCCAGCAAGGCAGCAAACAGCACGCTGGTTTCACGCAGCGCCGACACCGCGCCCATCGGCGCTGCCGTCATGGCGTAAATGATGATGCCGTAGGCCAGCAGCGAAACCAGGCCGCCCGCCGCGGCGCTCAGCACGCCGGGTCGCCACTGCAGCAGGCTTTTGCTGTCGCGCAGCGCAATGTAGACCGCCGGCATTAATATGCCCCACAAGCTGCACATCCACGCGGTATAAGCAAACGCATTGCCGGCAACGCGCACGCCCATGCCGTCCACCACGCTGTACGCGGCGATAAAGGCACCGGTCGCCAGCGTGTAGCGCAGGCCCGGCAGCGCCAGTTTGCCGCCGCGCAGCGCCAGCGACACAATGCCAGCGGACACCAGCACGATGCCGCACAACGTAGTAAAGGCGATGTGCTCGCCGGCAAACAGCGCGGCGGCGCAGGTCACCAGCAGCGGCGACGATCCGCGCGCAATCGGATAGGTCTGGCCGAGATCGCCGCTCTGGTAGCTGCGCACCAGGCACAGGTTATAGCCGACGTGCAGCAGCGCCGACAGCAGCGCATATTTCCAGCTGGCGCGCGCCGGCAGCGGCAAAAACAGCGTACTGAGCGCACACACCAGCGCGATCGCCACGCACATAATGGTCATCGACCACAGGCGATCGGACCCGCCGCGCAGTAAGGTGTTCCAGCTGGCGTGCAGCAGCGCGGCGCACAGCGTTAAGACAATAATGTAATCAGGCATAGGCTGATGCTATGCAGCCGCAAATGGATTGGAAAGCGAAGATTTATCATTGCGCTATGAGTAAAAGCTCATGCTTTACTGATAATCCTGCTGCGCCTGACGTGATTCAGCGAGCAGCCAGCGACGAAAATCAACGATGTGCAGCTGGCTTTCGATGCCCTGCGGACAGACGAAATAGTAGGCGGCGGGCGAGGAAAACGCGACGTTGAACAGCCGCACCAGGCTGCCGTCGCGCAGCTCTTTTTCAACATGACCGCTGCGCGCCAGCGCCACGCCTTGCCCCAGCAGCGCGGCTTCCAGCGTCATATTGGTGTCGGCAAAACGTACGCTCTCCTGTAAGGCATCCAGCGTCAGGCCGACCTGTTGAAACCAGATCTCCCACTTTGGCACCAGATCGGCGCCATCACGCATCAGCAGCGGGTAGCGCAGCAGTTCTGCCGGTTCCTGCGGTGTGCCGAAGCGCTGCAGCAGCGCCGGACTGGCAACCGGAAACAGCTGTTCACGAAACATAAATTCGCTGTGCAGCGCCGGATAATTGCCATGTCCAAAGCGGATCGCCACATCAGAATCCTGGCGCGAGAAGGTAATCGCATCATCGGTGCTTTCCAGCGTCACCAGAATTTCCGGATGCTGGCGCGTCAGGCCCGGCAGGCGCGGCAACAGCCACTTCAGCGCAAATGAGTAAGTGGTATTGACGCGCAGCCGCACGCGGCCTTTCTGCTCGCGTAAGTCGGCTAAGGTGGTTTCCAGATTACTGAAAAACTCGCGCACTATCGGTGCCAGCGCCGCGCCGGCCGGCGTCAGACTCAGCGTTTTGCCGCGCTGAAACAGCTGCACGCCCCAGATCTCTTCCAGGTTTTTGAGCTGATGGCTGACGGCGCTTTGGGTGATAAACAGCTCTTCAGCGGCGGCAGTAAAGGTCGGATGGCGCGTCGCCACTTCAAACGCGCGCAGCATGGCGGTAGGCGGTAACTCTCTCATCGGTGCAGCCTTGTTTTATGAGCGTTCACTCATGATAGCGGAATCGTCTGTTCACTCACGAAACTTATTCACCCACCCCCCAGCTTCGCCTCTCAGCCTGTCAGTCTGCTAACAGTGGCCGACACATTCATCACTGAATCGGCGGCCAGTTGAGCGGCCTGATATTTACCGCGTGGCGGTTTTAATCCGCCGCCGGATATGGCTCCCGCTGCGCTCGCGTCCTGACGCTGATTAACTATGTTTATCACTCAATAAAAGAATGGGGTGATGAAATGCGAAATCGTGTATTTAGCGCGCTGGCGTTATTGTTATTATCCGGCTGTGGCGCGAATAACAGCGCCTCGCCGGTTACGGCACCTGGTGCGCCGGAGGCGGGGAAAACCGCGCTGCTGGAGAGCGGGGCGGCGGCGTTGCAGTCGCGGCCGCCGATTGAGGCGATCAATACGTATCTGGATGGTTTTCATTATTACTGCGGAAATCAGCAGGGGCAGATGGAGGCCCATCACTACGTCACCATTCTTAATGACGATGTGATGCAGGCGGTTATTTTTGACGGTAACAAAAAAGACGCCAAATTAATGGGCGTGGAATATATCATCAGCGAACGTTTATTTAAGCAGCTGCCGGCGCAGGAAAAGCAGTACTGGCACAGCCATCGCTATGAAGTGAAATCCGGTACGCTGATTGCGCCCGGCCTGCCGCCGGCCGCGGAGCACGCGCTGATGAGCAAAATCGTCAACACCTACGGAAAAACCTGGCACACCTGGCATACCGACCGCGATAAAACGCTGCCGCTGGGCGCGCCGACGCTGATGATGGGCTTTACCGCCGACGGTCAGCTTAATCCGGCGCTGCTGGCTGACCGCGACAAGCGCTTTGACGTCAATACCGCGACAATCCGCGCCGACCGCGCTGATATCGCCGCCCATCCGGTGGCGGCGGGTGCCGACCATTGCCGGCGCGTGCATCCGTAACCGGTGATTCCGGCTCACTCGTGATACATCTGGCTGCGCCCGCCGTCGATCAGGATATCAGTGGCATTGATAAAGCGCGCCTCGTCGCTGGCGAGAAACAGCGCGGTGTAAGCCACTTCATCCGGCTCGCCGATGCGTTTACACGGCAGCAGCGCCGCCTGACGCGCACGCTCGGCCTGCGGATCCGGACAGCTCGCCAGCCAGGCTTCAGCGGCTGGCGTCATGATCAAACCGGGCGAAATACTGTTTACGCGGATGCCCTGCGCGGCGTACTCCACGCCCAGCGAACGCGTCAGGCCGATCAGCCCGTGTTTGGCCACCGGATAAGGGAACGCGCCGGGAATGATTTTGTGCCCGTGCACCGAGGCAACGTTAACGATGTTGCCATACTGACGTGCCAACATCGCCGGCAGGACGCTGCGTATCAGGTTGTAAGGCCCTTTCAGATTGGTGTCCATGCAGCGCTGCCAGTCATCCTCGTCCAGCGTCAGCGGATCGCGAAAAACGTTTACGCCAGCGCAGTTAATCAGGATATCAATATCCCCCAGCGCCTGCTGCGCCTGCTCTACCGCGCGGCTAACCTGCTGCGGCTGCGTGACATCGGCTGCGCAGGCCAGACAGCGCTGGCCGGACTGCTGCTGTAGCTGCGCCGCCAGCGCTTCGCTGCTGTGTGCGTCGCGATCGAACAGCGCCAGGCGGGCGCCTTCGCGCGCAAACAGGGTGGCGATGGCGCTGCCGATGCCGCTGCCGGCACCGGTAATGATGGCGGTTTTATTGGCTAAACGTGGGGACATAGTCGCTTCCTTATGAGGATGTCGGGAGAATCAGCCAGTCGGCCAGCTCAAGGGTATTATCACCGCGCTGCAGGCGAATCAGCGGCCAGCTGTCGCTGCGCGTGAGCGGCACCAGCCCGCTGCGGCTGAGCAAAAAAGTGTCTTCGCTTTTCACGCCGCTCAGCGTCGGGTTCCACGCCACGGCGGTGTCGGGCTGCACCTCGCCGCGACTCTCCGGGGTGATAATCCAGTCGCGGCAGCCGTAGCCGGCCGGACCGCCCTGATGATGATCGCGCCATGCCTCAGCGTGGCCGTGGCGTTGATAAGCCTGAGTGATGTCGGCAAAAACCGCTGACCAGCTGCGCTGCGCCTGGGTGGCATACAGCATATCGGCGTGGATCTCCGCCAGCGTCACAATGCGCTGGCGCAGCGCCGGGTCGGGTTCGCCAAGATGCACCAGGCGCGTCAGGCTGACATGCAAGCCGTGCCGTTCAGCACCGAGGGTGATCAGCATCATGCGCTGCAGCGTTTTGCGTGTCGGCACCGGATGTTTAAATGCGGCGATGCGCTCATCAGCGGCCACCAGCGTGCACATCGGGCGAATGCCGCGCGCCAGACAGCCAGCGGCAATGTCGGCTTCGACCTGCCATTCGCTGACGCCCACGCGCAGCTGGCGCGCCACCGTTTCGACAATCTGCGCCGTCTCCTGTCCCAGCGTGCGAAAGCGCTGCTGTTCCGCTGCGCTCAGCCCCTGGCGCAGCGTGATCATCTGCGGCTGGATATCGCTCAATCCTGCCATGGGCGTATCGCTGCCGATATTGCCCGCCGGCAGCACGCTGCTCAGCGACTGGTACCACGGGTAGTGCCGGGTCGCACAGCTGAACGGCAGCGGCTCTTCGGCCAGAATGCGCGGTAGCTCATTGTCCGGTGCCAGCAGCAGCACGCTGTCGCGGCCGATCAGCAGGCTGGCAACGCCGGTCTCGGCACGCTCTACCACATAATAGCTGGCCCCGTCGGTCAGCCAGGCGATGTTATCGCGACGCGTCAGCAATACCGCATCCAGCTGCCAGTGCGCCAGCGCCTGTTGCAGGCGCGCCAGTTTGTCACTCATACACGGCCTCCTTGTGCTCAACGCGCTGCAACTGCAGAACCAGTTCCGCCGCGCGATGCGCCACGGCCATCACCACCGCATTGGTGTTGCCGCTGATAATATTCGGCATCATTGAGGCATCCACCACGCGCAACCGCTGTACGCCGCGCACGCGCAGGTCGTCGTGCAACACCGCCAGCGGATCGTCATCGTGGCCCATGCGGCAGGTGCCGACCGGGTGATAGCCGGTTTTCACCATACGCCGGCAGTGGGCGCTTATCGCGTCATCACTGGTGACTTCCGCACCGGGGAAGATCTCCTGATCGACCATCTCCCGGATGGGCGCGGCGGCCAGCACCTGACGCGCAAAGCGAAAACCGGCGAGGGTGCGGGCTAAATCGTCCGGATGGCCGAAAATCTGCGTATCGATCACCGGCAGGCTGCTGGCGTTGTTATCGCGCAGCGTGACTTCACCGGTGGCTTTAGGGCGCAGCAGCAGGGAGTTCACCGTGACACCGTCACCGGGATCGGCACCCATTACATCGCGATCGAGATATACCGTTGGCACGCAGAACATCTGAATGGTGGGCGTCGCCGTGAAATCGAGCGGATCGAAAAAGGCGCAGGTTTCCACACCGGTGGTGGTCACCGGGCCGCTTTTGAACAGCAGATATTGCAGTCCGGCTTTGACCATCGGCCAGCCGCGATCCTGGCCGTAGTAGCCAAACGCACCGCGCGTGCTGGCAACCACCGGTACTTCGTAATGGTCCTGCAGGTTTTTACCCACGCCCGGCAAGGCATGGCGCACGGCTATGCCATGCTGTTTCAGCTGCTCCTGCGGACCGATGCCGGAGAGCATCAGCAGTTTTGGCGTCTGGTAGGCACCGGCGGCCAGAATCACTTCGCGGCTGGCGCGCGCCTGTTGCGGCTGGCCATCCTGACGATAGCGCACGCCGCTGGCGCAGGTGCCGTCAAACAGCACCTCTTCAACCTGTGCACCAGTAACCAGCGTCAGCCGTGCGTCATGGCGCAGCGGGTTGATAAACGCATCGACCACGCTGCAGCGCTGCCGTGTCTGACCGTCAATGGTGTGCTGCATGAAGCCGACGCCAGACGGATTGCCGCTGTTAAAATCCGCCGTGTAGGGAATACCCAGCCCCTGCAGGGTTTTGACATAGGCGCGGCTCAGCGGACTGAAGTGGCCGAGATGCGACACCTTCATCGGACCGCCAACGCCGTGATTGGGTGCGCCGAGGTGATCGTTATCTTCGATGGCGGTAAAGTGCGGCAGCAGCGCCTCCCACGACCAGTCGATGCCCTGATGACCCAGCGCCTGGTTCCAGTCGGCGTAATCCTGTTTATGACCGCGCATGTAGACCATGGCGTTGACAGTCGAACCGCCGCCCAGCACTTTGGCCTGCGGCACGATCACGCCGCGTCCGTTGAGCTGCGGCTGCGCTTCGGTTTGATGCATCGTCAGAAACCGGTCGCTGGCGAGAAACTTCATATAGCCGGCGGGCATTTTCAGCACCGGATGGTATTCGTCGCGCCCGGCCTCCAGCAGCAGCACGCGCGCATTTCCTTCGCTCACCAGGCGCGCGGCAACGATACAGCCCGCGCTCCCGCCGCCCACCACAATGTAATCGTACTCTTTCATAACGCTCCGTTTACTCCGATGCGATGGAATCTAACCGGCGCAGGCGCTGCGCCGCCGGGTTGTGCTGCTCGCCCGGGTCGAGCGGACTGAGCAGATAACGCCACGAGATAAACGCACTCACCAGATACAGGAAGGCGTAGCCCCAAATCACCCCGAGCGTGCCGAGCAGCGCGTTGATCGCCCCGTACAGCGCCGGACCGAAGAAGGTGGACAAACCGGCGGCGAAGCAGTAAATCGCCATGGCGTTACCTTTGTCCTTCGGCTGGCACAGCGAGGAGAACAGCGCGGCGGCGGGCACGTAGCCGCACAGCGTGATGCCGTACAGGCAGGCGCAGATGACGCTGAGCACAAAGCTGCCGTGGCTCCACTGCGGCACAAAGTACATCAGCAGCATCGAGACGCCGGAACCGAGGCCGCCGAACACCGTCAGCACTTTGCGCCAGCCGATGCGGTCGCTCAGCTTGCCGACGATCGGATTAAAGCTCATGCCCACCAGTCCCATGATGGTGATTAGGCTGAGGTATTCGGTCTGGGAAAAGCCAATCTGTTCGGTGAAAAAGCCCGGCAGAAAAATAAAGAAGCCGAAGTAGGGCGTGGTGTTGATGATGCGCACCACTGCCGCGGCAGCGATGCGCGGCTCACGCCACAGAATATCGATGCCGCCCATTAGCGTGCGCAGCGTGCCCTGCTGACGATGTTCGGCATCCAGCAGCGACTGATAACCGCTGCGCTCTTTCAGCGCCAGCAGCATCACCAGCAAACCGATCGCCACCAGACCCAGCGACAGCCAGAAGGTGGCGTATTCGCCCACCAGGCGGATAGAGAAGATCGCTACCAGCGAACCGAGCGTCGGCAGCCCGCCGGTAAACGCCAGCCAGAACCAGCCGGTGGCGGAGCCGCGCATCTCCGCCGGGGCCGCCGACTGAATCCACACCAGAAAGGCGTAGGCAAACATCGGATAAGCCACGCCGCGCAGGCCATAAGTTAGCGCCAGCAGCAGCACGCTGTGCGACGGCAGCGCCACGGCCAGGAACAGCACTTCAAACACAATCCAGATCAGGCCGCCCGCCAGCATCACTTTACGCGGGCCGATCAGCGTTGACAGCGAACCGGCCAGCCATGAGCCCAGCGTGACGGTGACGCCGTAAAAGGCGATTACCCAGGCAGCGATATTCAGGGAGAAGCCGTTTTCGTGCAGATAGGGCGCGAGATAGTTGGACTCGACGCCGTCGCCAATCATAAACAGCAGGACCGCCAGATAGCCCCAGGCCAGCGCGGGCGGAATGCCGAGGCGGATCAGCCACGGATGGGTTGCAGGTGATGTTGTCATTATGTTTTCTCTGTAGGGTTGGTGTCAGCACAGCCAGATAAAGCGCTCGCCCGGCATTATCAGAACGTTTTTTACCGGGATAGCCCGAACGGGTTGTTATTAGCAGGGACTCTAAAGCACGGCAGGCGCGCAGGATGGCGCAACCATCACAGAAGTCAGTAAACACTGTTTAGTAAGATGAGCGCGGATGAAGCGAAAGGAGGCCGCGTGAAAACCGTCGGACTGAATAATTTCCAGGTGCGTAAGCACAATAAAGCGCTGTTTATGCAGCTGATGTGGCGTCATAAACGTCTGAGCAAATCGCAGCTGGCGCAACTCAGCGGCCTGACCATACCGGCAGCCAGCAAGATTTTGCAGGAGCTGCTGGAGCAGGGCCACGTGCAGCACTCCAGCGCCACGCTGAGCACGCGCGGCAACAGCAACGGCAGTTTTCAGCTGCCAGCGCAAGGCGCGTGGACGCTGTGCCTGTGCGTCAAGCCGACCAGCATTGAACTGCAGCTGGCGGATGCGCAGCTGGTGGCGCAGGGCGACTATCAGCAAATCAGCATCAACGCGCAGACGCCAGAGAAGCTGCTGGCAGAGATTGAAACGGTGTGGCGCGCGACCTGTAAACGCTGGCCGAAGCGGCAGATTAATCTGGCGCTGGCGGTGCACGGGCAGGTCGATCCGGTAACCGGCGTCTCGCAGCATATGCCGCAGGCGGCGTGGCGCACCCCGCTGCAGCTGAAGTTTCTGCTGGAGGAGAAGCTGGCGGTTGACGTCCGCGTCGATAACGACTGCGTGATGCTGGCGCTGGCGGAAAAGTGGCTGAACCGCAATGTGCTGGCCGAATTCTGCGTCATCAATGTCGATTACGGCATCGGCTCATCGTTTGTCATCAACGGCGAGATCTTTCGCGGCAACCTGTACGGCAGCGGGCAGATTGGCCACACCATTATTGATCCGCACGGGGAGCGCTGTAACTGCGGACGGCAGGGCTGCCTGGAGACGGTCGCCTCGCTCAGCACGCTTAAGCGGCTGGCGCATCAGCGCGCGCCGCAGGCGTTGCAGCCCACCAGCCGTCAGCTGCTGGCCGCCTGGCAGGCCGGCGAGCCGTGGATCGTCGAGTGGGCGCAGCGCAGCGCGGAAGCCATCGGCATGAGTCTGTACAATTTCCTTAATACGCTGAATATCAATCAAATCTGGCTGTACGGTCGCAGCTGTACTTTTGGTGAGAGCTGGCTGCAGACCATTGTGCACCAGATTGATTTCAACCCCTTCGATCCGCGCGATGCGCTGAAAAGCAAAGCCACCAACGTGCATTTTGGTCAGCTGGATCGCGCCCGTCAGGTCCTCGGCATCGGTTATCTCTATGTCGAGGCCGATCCCGGTACGGCGTAGTTTACTAAACTCCTGTTACTAAAATCTGTGAGGGCCTGAACTTTCACCCTGCAGTATCGGTGGTGTGATAGCCGCACTTTGACCCTGGTGCGGAGAGTGGCCGTGAACAATCATCAACATCTGAATATGCGTTACGTGTGGAGCATCTGTCTGGTGGCAGCCTGCGGCGGTTTGCTGTTTGGCTATGACTGGGTGGTGATTGGCGGGGCCAAACCCTTCTATGAGGCCTGGTTCAACGTCACCGATCCGGCGGCATCCGGCTGGGCGATGAGTTCGGCGCTGGTGGGCTGCGTGTTTGGCGCGCTGGTGTCCGGCTGGTCAGCGGACAAGCTGGGGCGGCGGCTGCCGTTGATCGTCGCCGCACTGCTGTTTGTGGTGTCGGCGATCGGCACCGCGCTGGCCAGCAGCTTTACGCTGTTTGTCTGGTGGCGCATTCTCGGCGGCGTCGGCATTGGTATCGCCTCGGCGCTAAGCCCGATGTACATCGCGGAGATCAGCCCGGCAGACAAGCGCGGCAAGTTTGTCGCGGTTAACCAGCTGACAATCGTTATTGGCGTGCTGACGGCGCAGCTGGTCAACCTGATGATTGCCGATCCGGTCGTCGGCGCATCAACCCATGCGGCGCTGCGTGAAACCTGGAACGGTCAGGTTGGCTGGCGCTGGATGTTCGCCTCGGCTGCCGTGCCGTCGCTGGCGTTTCTGCTGCTGATGATGTGGGTGCCGGAATCACCGCGCTGGCTGATGCTGGTGGGCCAGCCGCAGCGCGCGCTGGCGATGCTGAATAAAATTGGTTCGTGTGCTTATGCGCAGCAGACGCAGCGCGAGATTGCCCGCGCGCTGGAACAGGATCGCCAGCAAACGCGCGCCCGCGCCGGCTCGCTGCTGGCTCCGCGCACGCTGCCGATTGTCATCACCGGCATCGTGCTGGCGATTTTCCAGCAGTGGTGCGGTATCAACGTGATTTTCAATTATGCGCAGGAGATTTTTGCTTCGGCTGGTTTCGATATCAACGGTACGCTGAAGTCGATCGTGGCCACCGGCCTGATCAATTTGCTGGCAACAGTGCTGGCGCTGCCGCTGGTGGACCGGCTCGGTCGCCGCAAACTGATGCTGATCGGCGCCGGAGGACTGACGCTGTGTTATGCACTGATCGCCGGTGCCTACACGCTGGGCATCACCGGCTGGCCGGTGCTGATTCTGGTACTGGCGGCGATTGCGGTTTATGCGCTGACGCTGGCACCGGTCACCTGGGTGCTGCTGGCGGAAATTTTCCCCAACCGGATTCGCGGTCTGGCGATGTCCGTCGCCACGCTGGCGCTGTGGATTGCCTGTTTTGTGCTGACTTATACCTTTCCCATCCTCAATGCCGGACTTGGTGCAGCGGGCAGCTTTATGCTGTATGGCGTGATTTGTGCGGCGGGCTTTGTCTTTGTGCTGCGTCGCGTGCCGGAGACCAAAGGCATATCGCTGGAGCAGCTGGAGCAGCAGCTCACCGCTGGCGAGCCGGCAGCGGTGGCAGGTGAGCATTCGCTGCGTTAACCGCAGCCATGCTTCAGGCAGAAAGCCGGTGCGCCGGGCGGCGCACCGGTACAATACCCGCTTACACCTGCGCCATACCGCCATCGACAAACAGTTCGGCTGCATTAATAAAGCTGGCGGCGTCGGAGGCGAGAAACGCCACCACCTTGCCAATCTCTCCCGGCTCACCCAGACGACCGAGCGGTACCTGCGCGGCTAGCGCATCGAACAGCCCCTGGCGCTGATCTTCCGGCACCAGGCCGCCTAAGCCTGGCGTCTGTACCGGGCCAGGGCTCACCACGTTAATGCGGATGCCGCGATCTTTCACGTCCAGCGCCCACGAGCGGGCAAAGTTACGCACCGCCGCTTTACTGGCGCTGTAAACGCTGAAGCCCGGCGTACCCTGAATTGCGGCGGTGGAGCCGGTGAGAATCACCGATGCCTTATCGCTCAGCAGCGGCAGCGCTTTCTGCACGGTGAACATCACGCCGCGGACGTTGGTGCTGAAGATACGATCAAAATGTTCTTCTGTGATGGCCCCCAGCGGCAGCATGTCGCCGCCACCGGCGTTGGCAAACAGAATATCCAGCCGGCCGGCCTGGCGCGCAATCTGCGCATAGACGGCGTCGAGATCGCTTAACTGTGCCGCATCGGCGCGAATGCCGGTGGCGGTGGCGCCGATGCTGGCGACGGCTGCATCCAGCTCAGCCTGACGACGACCGGTGATAAACACGCGTGCGCCCTGTGCCGCCAGTTCCTGAGCAGTGGCGAGGCCAATACCGGAGGTGCCGCCGGTCACTAAAGCAATTTTGTCTTGCAGAATCAGGTTCATAGTATGTACTCCACAGTTGATCAGGTTAAGTGGTGACGGCCTTGCCGTCGCTGAAGTGCACTGTAGCGCTGCCGCTTTTACGGATAAATGGTGTAAAATCGAAAGGACTATTTCTCTGGGTGGATAATCAGGTTAGGGGTAACAATGGATCAATTGCTGGCAATCCGGGCGTTTGCCCGCGTGGTCGAGGCAGGTAACTTTACCCGGGCGGCCAATTCACTGGATATGCCTAACGCCACCCTGAGTAAGCTGGTGCAGGAGCTGGAAGCGCATCTCGGCGTGCGTCTGTTGCAGCGCACCACGCGCCGGGTCACGGTGACGGCAGAAGGGCGCGATTACTACGAGCGGGCGCTGCGCATCGTGCGCGATCTGGAAGATATCGATTGTGCGTTCAATAGCGTCACGGCAAAGCCGCGCGGTCAGCTGCGTATGGATATCGGCGGTTCAACGGCGCGTGATGTACTGCTGCCGGCGCTGCCCGATTTTGTCGCCCGGTTTCCCGATATCACCCTGGACCTTGGCGTGTCCGATCGCACCGTGGATCTCATCAGTGATAACGTGGACTGCGTAGTGCGCGGCGGTCCGCTGAGCGATTCGTCACTGGTGGCACGGCACTTAGGCAATGCGCAAATGATCACCTGTGCCACGCCCGGCTATCTGCGGACCTACGGCATTCCGGCGTATCCGCAGGAGCTGAACAATGGCCACCGCATCATCAGCTATCTGTCGCCGCAGAGCGGGCGCGCGTTCCGCTGCGCTTTCGCCATGGTGAAGAGCGAATCGAGATCAAGACCGCGCACCGCGTTGGCGTCAATGAGAGCAACGCGCACCTTGCCGCGGCGGTGGCGGGTCTGGGCATCATTCAGACGTTCCGTTACGCTGCGGCCGCGGATTTGCAGGCCGGACGGCTGGTGGAGATCCTCGCCGACTGGCGTCCGTCCGACTATCCGTTCCACGTGGTCTATCCGCAGAGCCGCCATCTCACCCAGCGCCTGCGGGTGCTGATCGACTGGCTGCGTGAGGTGTTTCCGCAACGGCTGAATGGATGACAGGGTGTAAACAATCTGTTAACGTTTGGCCTCAACCCCATGCTACAGGCGCGTTTATGACACTCTCTGCTGATTCCGCATCGTCATCTGACTTTCGCCTGTATGCGCCTTGCTGCCCGCCACCTCCGGCACGCGTTGTGATTCGCTAAGTATCGAACTTTCTGCGCCTCGCTTAGCGAGCGCGCTAACAACGTTTGTTTCAGGAGCAATGCTATGCGTTCTTCTTCTTCGCTGACTTCGCAGGCAGCGACGTCAGGCTTTGTGCTGCTGTGGGGCAGCGCAGCCATTTTCTCGCGTCTCGGGCTGGATAATGCCTCACCGCTGGCACTGCTGGTGGTGCGTTTTAGCATCGCGCTGGTCGCACTGTTGCTGGTGGGACTGTTTCGCCGCCGCTGGCTGCCGCAGCCCGGTACGCGCCCGCGCGTGATGCTGACCGGCCTGGTGTTGATCGGCGCTTATTCGCTGTGTTATTTCCAGGCGATGGCGGAGGGCGTGACGCCAGGGCTGATCGCCACCATCATGGGCATCCAGCCTATTCTGACGCTGTGCCTGGTGGAGCGGCGTTTGCCGGGCAGGCGCTTGCTGGGCTTAACGGTCGCGCTGGCGGGGCTGATACTGCTGGTGTGGCGCAGTCTGGCGGCGTCGCAGCTGCCGCTCAGCGGCGTGCTGTTTGCGCTGGCCGCGCTGCTGTGCATGACCTTCGGTGCCATCATGCAGCAGCGGGTGACGCAGCATCCGGCGCAGGTGCTGCCGCTGCAGTACGGCGTGAGTTTACTGCTGTGCCTGCTGTTGCTGCCGGTTAAACCTTTTCATGTCAGCTTCACGCTACATTTCTGGCTGGCCGCGCTGTTCCTCGGCGTGATGATCTCCGTGGTGGCCCAGCTGCTGCTGTATCGCTTACTGAGCGCGGGCAGTATCGTTAACGTCACCAGCCTGTTTTATCTGGTGCCGGTGATTACCGCGCTGCTCGACTATCTGCTGCTGGGTAACCGACTGCCGTGGCTGAGCCTGCTGGGCATGGCGGCGATTCTGGCGGGTATCCTGCTGGTGTTTCGTGCGCCACAGCCTTCACGTTAACATCATGCCCCGCCAGCCGGCGGGGCATTTCAGCCATGATCGGTCAGCGCCTGTGCGGCGCAAATTAATGCCAGATGGCTGAGGCCCTGCGGCATATTGCCGCGCCATTCGTCACTGCGCACATCAAACATTTCGTTGAAAGTTTCCACGTTGCCGCGCTGGCACAGTTTGCCGAGAATCTGCTGCATGGCGTTCTCGGCGCGCGTGCATTCTCCCAGCGCCGCCCAGGCTTCCACCAGCCAGAACGAGCAGGCGATAAAAGTGCTCTCTTCCTGTTCCGTGCCGCTGTAGCGATACAGCATGGCGCTACCGTGCCCCAGTTCCTGCTCAATGGCACGGTAGGTGGCCTGCATACGTGCCGGGTTGACGCGGCTGCCATAGGGATGCACCAGCGCCAGCGCAGCGTCCAGCCTGCCGTTGCTGTCGGGATAAAACACATACGCCTGTTTCTCTTCGTTCCAGCAGTGCGCTTCAATCCAGCTGCTGATGCGGTCGCGCTCGCGCTGCCAGCGTTTCAGCCAGGTCGGTTCAATGTGGCGCGCTTCGGCCAGCGCCACGGCACGGTCGAGGGCCAGCCAGCAGGCCATCTTTGAATGGGTATAGTGCTGCTGTTCCGGCAGTTCCCAGATACCGCTGTCTTTCAGCCGCCATAAATCGGCACAGTGGTTAGCCAGCGCACCCAGCATGCGCGAGGTGGCTAAATCCAGCACGTGCCCGGCGCGTATAAATAGCTCGGCGGTGGCAAGCATATCGCCGTACATGCTCAGCTGCAGCTGGTCGCGGGCGTTGTTGCCCACGCGTACCGGCTGGGAATGATGATAGCCACGCAGCGGCACGAAGCGTTCGGCAGGCACTTCGTCGCCTTCCAGCGTGTAGCAGGTGCGCAGCGCGGTACCATGGCGAATGATGGTTTTCGACAGCCAGGAGAACGCCGCTTTACAATCTTCCAGCGCACCGAGAAAAACAAAGGCTTTGATGATCAGACAGGCATCGCGTACCCATGCATAGCGGTAGTCATAATTCTTTTCCCCGTCAATGCCTTCCGGCAGCGAGGTAGTGGCTGCCGCCGCCAGCGCGCCGGTGGGGGAATACCATAAAAATTTCAGCGACAGCGCCGAGCGGCGCACGTGCTCAGCAAAGCGCCCCTGATAGCTCAGGCTTCGGGTCCAGTCGCACCAGGCGGTATGGCTGGTTTCAATCCGGGTATCGATCGCCTCCAGCGGCGGCACCGCCAGCGGTTCGCGCTCGGTGACCAGCAACGCCACTAGCGATCGACTGTCCGCAGCCGTCCGCAGCGTAGCGCTGATTTGCTCATCGTCACGCTGTTCGATCTGCCAGTCCTCGCTGGTGCGCAGCATCGCCAGCAGATCGCCAACGTGGTAGACGTCGCCCTGTTCGGTGCTGTCCTGCCACGGCGAGCGGGTTTCGGCAACGGTGCCAAAGCGCAGCGTCAGGCGCAGCGTCACTTCGCCGTCAACGCCTTCCACGCGCCGCGCCAGCTCACTCCACGGCAGACGACCAGCCAGCGTGCTGTTTAGCGATTCGGTCAGCAGTACGCTGCCGTTATCGGTAAAAAAGCGGGTTTCCAGTACGTTGCTGTCAGCACGGTAGGCGCGTTCGGTACGATAAGGGGCATCAGGTTCGATCTGGAAAAAACCGCCGATCTCGGGATCGAGCAGGCGATCAAACAGCGGGGCGGAGTCAAGGTTGGGCGCGCACCACCAGTCAATCGCGCCGTCGGGCGCGATCAGCGCCACCGACCGGCCCTCGCCGATGGCCGCGTAGTCACCGAGACGCGCGAAGCCCCGTTCGCGCACCGGCGACTGGAACGTTTGATTATTCATGGATCTTCCCTGTCAGCAGAAACGGCAGCGTGGCCGCCTGCTGGCAGCCACGTAATGCGGGTGGAATTCCCCGGTCAGACGGTACCGGTACCGCCATCGGAGCACCACACCTGACCTGAGGTGAAGCTGTTGGTGGTTTCAGCGAAGGTCACGTACAACGGCGCGATTTCAGCCGGCTGACCCGGACGCCCCAGTGGCGCGCTGGCACCAAACTTCTCGATTTTTTCCTGCGGCTGACCGCCGCACACCTGCAGCGCGGTCCAGTACGGTCCTGGTGCTACAGCATTGACGCGAATTTGCTGCTCGCCCAGCTGCTTCGCCAGCGCTTTAGTAAAGGCGGCGATCGCGGCTTTGGTTTGCGCATAATCCAGCAGGATGGCGCTCGGTTCATACGCCTGAACCGACGAGGTATTAATAATGGATGATCCGGCAGGCAGATATTCCAGTGCCGCTTTGGTGATCCAGAACATCGCATAAACATTGGTCTTAAAGGTGGCGTCAAAATCTTCCGTTGAGAGCGTACGGATAGACTCATTAAATTGCTGGCGACCGGCGTTATTCACCAGAATATCCAGGCCGTCGAGTTTTTCTGCTGCCTCTTTCACCAGCTGCTGGCAAAAAGATTCTGAGCGAATATCACCCGGAATCGCCACCGCTTTACGGCCTTCCGCTTCGATTAATTGCACCACTTCAGCGGCGTCCTGCTCCTCTTCCGGCAGGTAGTTGATCGCCACGTCTGCCCCTTCACGGGCATACGCAATGGCTACCGCGCGACCAATACCGGAGTCGCCACCGGTAATCAGCGCCTTGCGCCCGGTTAAACGGCCAGTGCCGCGATAGCTGGTTTCACCGTGATCGGGACGGGGTTCCATCTTACTGGCTAATCCCGGAATGGGCTGATGCTGCTTTTTGAATGGCGGCTTTGGATATTCCTGGGTAATCAGCGTTTTGTTAGTAAATGAAGTCATACCTATCTCCTTGTACAGTGGAACGTGTAAATTAAGCCTGGCAGAGATGTGATATTTGTCACGTCAAAAAATAAGCAGTCGCGATTTATTAAAGCGGGACGGGCGTAACTGAAATGATATTTTTAGTTACAAAATCACTAACGTAATGATTATTTTAACGCTGCGTAAGCCATGCGAGTTATTAAGCGAGTCGGCCTGCTTGCACGAAAGATATTTGTTTCTAAGCTCTAAGCATAACTTTACATAATAACCGGCGCTGGCCGGCCCGAATAATTATGAGCGATGGCTTAAACGAGGCGTTAAATGAGCGAAGCACAATGTACCATTATATTTAATGGTGAGCGCTTAAGCGGAACCGCAAATCAACCGTTAATTGATTTTCTGCAGGAGCAGGGAAAAAAACTGCCTCATGTCTGTTATCACCCGGCGCTGCCGCCGCTGCAAACCTGTGATGTTTGCTGGGTGGAGGTGGATGGCGAAGCGGTGCGCGGCTGCACGTTACGCAGCGCCGAGGGCTTACGCGTGGTCAGCCAGAGCGCGGTGCTGCAGGCGGCACAGCAGGAGGGCATGGACCGCATCCTCAATCGCCACGAACTCTACTGCACGGTATGTGAACACAATACCGGCGACTGCACGTTGCATAACACCGTCGCGGATATGCACATTCCGATTCAGTATTACCCCTACCAGCGCAAACCGGACAGCAAAGACCACAGTAATCCGTTTTATACCTACGATCCGGATCAGTGCATTCTGTGCGGACGCTGCGTGGAGGCCTGCCAGAATGTCGAGGTGAATGAGACGCTGTCGATTGATTACAACGCCGATCACCCGCGCGTGCTGTGGGATGGCGGGACGCAGATTGCCGGTTCCAGCTGCGTCAGCTGCGGGCACTGCGTGACCGTCTGTCCGTGCAACGCGCTGCTGGAAAAAACCATGCAGCCCGACGCCGGTCCCTTCACCGCGATGGATGAAGACCTGAAGCGGCCGCTGATAGATTTCGTCAAATCACTGGAAAACAGCATCGGCATGGAGCCGATCACCGGAATTTCGCTGATCGATGATGCGCTGCGCAAAGTCGAAATTAAAAAAACCAAAACCGTCTGCACCTATTGCGGTGTCGGCTGCAGTTTTGAAGTCTGGACGCGCGATCGCCATATCCTGAAAATCCAGCCGGTGGCCGATGCGCCGGTTAACGGCATCTCAACCTGTGTCAAAGGCAAATTTGGCTGGGATTTTGTGAACAGCCCGAACCGGCTGACCACGCCGCTGATTCGTGAAAACGGCCAGTTCCGCCCGGCCAGTTGGGAAGAGGCGCTACAGCGCGTGGCCGACGGCCTGCGCGCGGTGGCGCGCCAGCACGGCGGTAACGCCATTGGTTTTATTGGTTCCAGTAAAGCCAGCAATGAGGAAGCCTACCTGACGCAGAAGATCGCCCGTCTGATTTTCGGCACCAATAACGTGGACAACTCCTCGCGCTATTGCCAGAACCCGGCGACGGAAGGGCTGTTTCGCACCGTGGGCTACGGCGGCGATGCCGGTACGCTGCGCGATCTGCAGCAGACCGACCTGATCATCACCGTTGGCAGCAACCTGGCGGAAAACCACCCGGTTTTCGCGTCACATATCAAGCAGAGCCACAAACATCGCGGACAAAAGCTGCTGGTGGTCGATCCGCGCCGTCACGAAATGGCTGAGCGCGCCGACTGTTATCTGCGCATCCGTCCCGGTACCGACATGGTGTGGGCGTCGGCGATGGCGCGCTACATGTTCGATCACGGTTATGCCGATGAAGAATTCCTGCGCACGCGCGTGAATCAGGTGGCGGAATATCGCGCGTCACTGGCGCCGTTTACGCTTGAGATGGCCAGTGAAATCACCGGTCTGAGCGTGGCGCAGTTGACCGAAGCCGCCGAGATGATCGGCAACGCGGGCAGCGCCTGCCTGCTGTGGGCGATGGGCATTACGCAGCACAGCCACGGTGCGGATACCAGCACCGCGCTCTCCAATCTGCTGCTGGTCACCGGCAACTACGGCCGCCCTGGCACCGGCGGTTACCCGATGCGCGGTCACAATAATGTGCAGGGCGCCAGCGATTTTGGCTGCTTAAGCAATGTCTATCCCGGCTACGAAAAAGTGACCGATGCGCAGGTGCGGGAAAAATGGGCGCGCGCCTGGGGCGTGGCACCGGAAGCGCTTTCCGAGGAAGCCGGGCTGGATAACTTCATGATGGTGGAAGACGCGCATAAACAGCGGGTGCGCGCCATGTACATCATCGGCGAAGAGACCGCCTTTTCTGATGCGGACTCGACCAAAGTGCACGAAGCCTTTAGCCGGCTGGATTTCATGGTGGTGCAGGACATCTTCATGAGCCGTACCGCGCAGTTCGCGGATGTGGTGCTGCCCGGCTGTCCGAGCCTGGAGAAAGAGGGCACCTTCGTGAATACCGAACGGCGCATTCAGCACTTCTCGCCTGCGTTTGCGCCACTCGGCGACAGCCGGCCTGACTGGCAGATACTGACGGAGGTCGCGGCGCGTCTCGGCCATCACTGGCACTACCCGAATCCCGGCGCCATCATGGCAGAAGCTGCGGGTATCGCCGCGCTGTTTGCCGGAGTCAGCTATGAGAACCTCGTCGGCTGGCAGTCACAGCTGTGGCCGGTAAACGCCGACGGCAGCAGCACGCCGCTGCTGTACACCGAGCGTTTCGCCTTTCCTGATGGCAAAGCGCGTCTGTATCCACTGACGTGGCAGCCACCGATGGAAGCCCCCGATGAGCAGTACGATCTGCTGCTCAACAATGGACGTATGCTGGAGCATTTCCAGTCGACTAATCAGACCGGGCAGGGCGGGCGCATCAAATCGCTGTCGCCCAACTGGTTTGTTGAGATTTCGCCGCAGCTGGCGCAGGAGCGGCAATTACAGCAGGGCGACTGGGTGGAACTGCGTTCGCGCCGGGGCAGCGTAGAGGTGCCGGTGGTGGTGACCGAACGGATGGCCGGCAATGTGCTGTTCATTCCTATTCACCATGGCAAACCGGGTATTAACGGGCTGACCGGTGAACATCACGATCCCGACGTCAACACGCCCGCCTACAAGGAAATTGCGGTGATGATGCGCAAACTGGCGCATGCGCCACAGCCGCACCCGATTCCGCTGCACAACTTCCGCCACGGCCAGCGCACGCCGCTGGATCATCTGCCCGTTGAACAAAAATGGCAGCAGCCTGAATACCGGCTGCCGCCTGAACACGTTTCGCATCCGGAGAAAAGCTAATGGCCGAACCGCTGCACTATCAACCCACTCCGACGCGCACCGAACCCAGCGCGCAGGAAGCGCTGAATGAGCTGCTGGAGAATCTGCATCAGCACGGTTTCCTGCGTCTGGCTAACGACGTGGTAAAAGCCAACAATGACATCGGCAAAATCGTCGCCGCCGGGCTTAACCGGCCCGGCACGCAGAATGCGGTTCAGAACCTGTCGCTGCTGTTTATGACGCTCAGCACCGTGCCGCCAGAGCGCTTCAACCATTTGCTGCTGGCGCTACGCGATGCCCTGCTGGCGATGAAGCCGGCCAGCGACACGGCGCAGCAGGAGAAAAGCGCGCCGGGCGTCAGCGGTGTGCTCAAACTGCTAAATGATGAGGCGCTGTGGCAGGGTATCCGGCCACTGCTGGCGGCGCTGGAAACCTTCGCACGCGCCATGCAGGGTGACGAGGAGAAGCCGATCACCCGCTACAGCGGTAAGCCGAGCCGTGAGTAGCCAGGAGTGGGTGCTGCTGATCGCGCGCGGTCAGTTTGCCCTGACGATGGGCATGCACATTACTCTGGCGGCGCTGACGCTGGGGCTGGCTCCGTTTCTGGTGTGGTTTGAAGCGCGCTGGCTATGGGGCAGGCGGCCGGAAGCGCATCAGGCGCTGCACTTCTGGATCAAGGTATTCGCGCTCACCGTGGCGATTGGCACCGTCTCCGGCGTGATCATGGAGTTTCAGTTCGGCACCCACTGGTCGGTGTTTGCCAGCAAAGCGGGCGGCATTATCGGTCCGCTGATGCTGTATGAAGTGCTGATCGCTTTTTTCCTCGAGTCGGCGCTGACCGGCGTGATGCTGTTTGGCATCGATCGGGTGAAACCCGGCGTGCATTTCGCCATTACCTGTCTGGTGGCGCTCGGCGCGATTTTTAGCGCTTTCTGGATCCTCGCCGCTAACTCCTGGATGCAAACGCCGCGCGGGTTTACGCTCAATGACGCCGGTCAGTTTATGCCTGACAGCGCCTGGAGTTTGATTTCCGCGCCCTCATTTGGCTGGCGGCTGGCGCACATGCTGCTGGCCTCGTGGATCAGCGTGGCGTTTTTGCTGGGTGGCGTCGCGGCGTGGCGCCTGCTGCGTAATGCTGGCGAGGCCGCCAGCCGGCTGATGCTGCGCAGCGCGCTGATGGTGTCGCTGTGCATCCTGCCGCTGCAGATGGTGGTGGGCGATCTGCATGGCGAAAACACCCGTGACTATCAGCCCGCTAAACTGGCGGCGATCGAGGGCGGCTGGCAGCCGCCTGCGCCAGGGGAGGGCGAGCCGCTGCGGCTATTTGCGCTGCCCGATCAGGCGCAGCAGCGGAATCACGCCGAGCTGGCGATCCCGGCTATCGGTTCGCTCTACCTGCGCCATAACCTCAGCGGCCACATCAAAAGCCTGGGTGAATTCCCGCGCGACAGCCTGCCGCCGGTGCTGCCGGTGTTTTTTGCCTTTCGCCTGATGGTGGGACTGGCGCTGCTGATGCTGCTGAGCAGCCTGGCGGGCAATGTGCAGCGCTGGCGCGGCCGCCTTGATCAGTCGCGGCGCGTGCTGCGTCTGCTGGCGCTGATGTCACCGGCTGGCTTCATTGCGCTGCTGGCGGGCTGGGTGGTGACGGAGGTCGGCCGGCAGCCGTGGACGGTATACGGCATGCTACGTACCGCCGACAGCCTGGCGCCAATGTCCCTCGGCAGCAGCGTCGCCATTTTCGTGTCGGTGGTGGTGATTTACGCACTGAGTTTTGCCTTTGGCCTGTGTTATCTGCTGCGCCACCTGGCGGCACCGCTGCCGGATCCGCAGGCGACGGCGGTAGCGGAAACCATACAGACGCCAGCCTGAGGAGGGTGAGAATGTTGGTCGAACTTTCTGCGGTGCTCCTGCTGTTTGCCCTGCTGATGTATCTGGCGCTGGATGGCACGGATAGCGGCGTGGGGATGCTGCTGTACAGTTTCGACCAGCCACAAGAGCGGCAGTGGATGGTGCACAGTCTGCTGCCGCTGTGGGATGCCAATGAAACCTGGCTGGTGTTGCTGGCGGGCGGCATGCTGGCGCTGTTTCCGCCGCTGTACAGTCTGCTGTTACAAACGCTGAAAGTGCCGCTGTTTCTCTTCCTGCTGGCGCTGTTTTTGCGCGGGCTGGCGCTGGCGTATCGCGGCCAGCCTGGCGAGACCGGGCGACGCTGGCTGGACCGGCTGCTGATGTTCAGCTCGCTGCTGGCGGCGTTTCTGCCAGGCTGGATGAGCGGGTTGATGCTGGTGTCGCGTCCGCCCAGCGGGATTGTGATTGATTTTTCGCTGGTGCCGCTGCTGTGCGGTCTCGGGCTGGTGGCGGTTGATCTGCTGCTGGGCTGCTGCTGGCTGTGCTGGCGCATTGGTGAGCCGGTGGTGGAGCGGGCGCGGGCGCTGGCCATGCTGTGGTGGGTGGTGACGCTGGCTTGCTTTATCGCCGTGCTGCTGCTGGAGCCGGCGCTGTGGCAGCAGAGCTGGCAGCGCTGGCCGGGAAAAGTGTTGCTGAGCCTGTTGCCTGCGCTGTGGCTGTTGCAGCTGCTTACGCTGTGGCGGGAAGCGATGGTGGCGTTATTGATGATCACGCTGGTGCAGACGGGCGTGGTGGTCGCGGCGCTGGCGTGCGGGCTTTATCCGTGGTTGCTGCCGTGGCAGCTGGAGATGCACCAGCAGGCCTCCTCGCCGGTGACGCAGGGGTTCGTGGTGACGGGTTTATTGATTGTGTTGCCGCTGACGCTGCTGTACCACAGTTGGGCGTTCTGGGTGTTTAAGCGCCAGCCGCAGGCATAAATAAGTGTTTATAACGGTATTATTCGCTGGCACGTTTCGTAGCGGCGCGATTTATCACGCTGATCAAACCTCTGCGCCGCTGTGTTTTTGCGCAATAAATTGCGCCGCTACGATTGGTGCAGAATGTGATGACGGTACTGGTCGCTGGCAGGTTTCGTAGCGGCGCGATTTATCGCGCTGATCCAACCGCTGCGCCGCTGTGTTTTTGCGCAATAAATTGCGCCGCTACGATTGGTGCAGAATGTGATAACGGTACTGGTCACTGGCACGCTTTGTAGCGGCGCGATTTATCGCGCTGATCCAACCGCTGCGCCGCTGTGTTTTCGCGCAATAAATTGCGCCGCTGCAATTGGTGCAGAATTTGATAACGGTACGGGTCGCTGGCACGTTTCGTAGCGGCGCGATTTATCGCGCTGATCTAAACGCTGCGCCGCTGTGTTTTTGCGCAATAAATTGCGCCGCTACGATTGGTGCAGTATGTAATAACGGAATTATTCGCTGGCACGCTTTGTAGCGGCGCGATTTATCGCGCTGATCCAACCGCTGCGCCGCTGTGTTTTTGCGCAATAAATTGCGCCGCTACGATTGGTGCAGAATGTGATAACGGTACTGGTCGCTGGCACGCTTTGTAGCGGCGCGATTTATCGCGCTGATCTAAACGCTGCGCCGCTGTGTTTTCGCGCAATAAATTGCGCCGCTACGATTGGTGCAGAATGTGATAACGGTACGGGTCGCTGGCACGTTTCGTAGCGGCGCGATTTATCGCGCTGATCCAACCGCTGTGCCGCTGTGTTTTCGTGCAATAAATTGCGCCGCTACGATTGGTGCAGAATGTGATAACGGTACTGGTCACTGGCACGCTTTGTAGCGGCGCGATTTATCGAGCTGATCCAACCGCTGCGCCGCTATGGCTTGTGCTGGCTGGATGAATCCACCGCCGGAATGCGCATAAACAGTGTGCCGCGATAGGGGATCGGCAGGAAATCGCGGAACAGGGTTTCCAGCGTCTGCTGCGGATCGATATCGGCGAACAGCTGCGGATACAGCGTTTTTGCCATGAACTCGGTCACCGCAATATGCCACGGGCTGAGATAAAAATTCATCCAGATTGCCGCTGCATGGCCGTTGCGAATCGCCTTCAGCTCACGCAGGCCGTTCTGCTGCGCGGTGAGCTGGCGGAAACTGCTCAGCACCGCGTCGGGCGCGACGTCCGGCCCGAGGCGCAGCAGGCCTGCGCTGGCGTTATCGCCAAAGCCGGTGGCAAAGTAATACTCAGGCTGGGCTGCGATCACCTGCTCCTCACTCAAACGGCCAAACACGCCGTGCTGAGTTTTGCCAGCAATATTGTCGCCGCCGGCGGCGTTGAGCAGCTCGCCCAGACTGCCGTTAATCGCCGTCACGCAGCACTCGTTGCGCCGTCCCAGATGCAACTGCAATAGCACCGTGGGTTTCGGCCCGTGATAGCGCGCCAGCCGTTCCTCGATCACCTGCAGATGCGCGCTGTAAAAGCGGTTGAACGCCGCCGCGCGTGCCTGCTGATTCAGCACCTCACCAAAAATCTCTACGCTGCGCCGGGTGTTCTTTAACAAATGTACGCGCAGATCGATCTTCACTACCGGAATATGCGCAGCATTAAGGATGCTGACCAGCCTCAGATCGGCATCATCGTAGCGCGCCAGACTCGGCAGAATGACCACGTCCGGTCGCAGGGCGAGAATCTGCTCCGGATTGATCGCCTGAGGGCCGCCCGATCCGAGCGTCGGTATGTTCAGCATCTGCGGAAACCGCTGCGCAAAACTGTTCCACGTCTGGCTGTCATACTTTTGCAGATCGCGCGGCCAGCCGACGATGTGGCGGAACGGGTCATCCGGCGCCAGCAGCGCCAGGGTATACAGCATGCGGCTCTCACCCAGTACGATGCGCTGCGGACTATCGGGAATCTCTACCCGATTGCCGTCAATATCGGTGATCACCCTGGCCAGCGCGCTGGTGCTGAACGCCAGCAGCAGGAGGGCAGCCAGCCAGGCACGCCACGTCAGCGGCTTTTTCGCTCGATCAGAATTCAACGCTGGCCTCGACCATCAGGTTACGGGTTTCCCCTTCGCGCACGCGCAGGTTGCCGCCGCTGGAGGTGTAGTAGTGCTTATTGAACAGGTTATTCAGATTAAGCTTCAGCTGGGTTTTCTCGCCAAACAGCTGATTATTCCAGGCGATAAAGCTGTCGGCGACCACATAATCCGGCAGCGTAAAGCTGTTCTCCGGATCACCGGCGCGTGAGCCAACGTAGCGCGCACCGCCGCCGACGCGGAAGTCACCGGGAATGCCGTTCAGCGTCAGATTATGGCTCAGGTAAAGTGCCCCGGCGTGACGCGGTGCGTTCTGCAGGCGGTTGCCCTTGTTCGCCGGGTTGACGCCATCGTCGACGATTTCGGCCTTATCGTAGCTGTAGTTGGCGCTCAGATCCCAGCCCGGCAGCACTTCACCATTGAGCTCAAATTCAGCGCCGCTCGAACGCGCTTTATTGATGGCGCGCGTGGTGCCGTTGATATTAAGCGACATATCGCGTTCGTCGATGCGGTACAGCGCTACGCTGGCAAACAGCCGGGGCGAAATCTGCCACTTGCTGCCCACTTCCCATGTGGTGCCCTGTTCTGGCTTGCCGACGTTGCCGTCATCGTCGACGTCAGTCGACGGCGTGAAGGATTTGCTCACGCTGCTGTACAGTGAGACATCCGGCGTCAGTTTGTAAATCAACCCGGCCTGCGGCAGGAACTTGTTGCCCTCGCTGTCCAGCGTTTGCACCACCGGATCGAAGCCCTTTGACGCGCGCTGTTCATAGTGCTGATAACGTCCGCCCAGCACCGCAATCCAGTCGTCGGTGAGCGAAATGCTGTCTTTGGCGTATACCGAGCGACTGTGCAGGCGGTTAAGCAGGTTGGCGTTGGCGCTGTTTTCACTGCTGCTATTGGTGATCGGTGCCAGCATATCGTATTGCGGATCGTACAGGTTGAAGCCGGTGTTCGCTTTACCCTGATACTGGTGCGCACGGTAAGTCTGGTTCATTTCATAATCGGTGCCGAACACCACATCGTGCGTCATGCCAAACAGCTGCGGCGAACCGATCACATCCCACGCCACGTATTTGGTTTTATGGTTGAAGCCACGGTTGGCGTCGGCGCGGCGCGTCACCACGCCGGTAGTGGGGTTGATCGCCGTAACCCGCACTTCGTTGTTGTCGTACTGACGCTGGTTCCAGCCAAAAGTCAGGCGCGTGCTCCACGCCTCATTGAACTGCCAGTCGTAATGCGCGTTCAGGGTTTTATTGTGGCCCCACGCATGGTTAGCTTTATCGTCCAGGCGATCTTTATAGCCAATCGCTACTGGCTTACCGTTAACAAACGCCGTGCCGCGATCGTAGGGAATATCGTACTGATAATCTTCGTAGCTGATAAGGAAGCTGGCCTGCTCGCCATACCACTGTAGCGAGGGGGCGATTAAGGTGTGTTTATCGCTGCCGAAATTGCGCCAGTAATCCTGATTCTGCTTTTCAGCAATCAGGCGGAAAGCAAAACCGTTGCCGAGCGGGCCGGTGACGTCCAGCGTGCCGGCGCCGCCGCCCTCGCTGGCTGCGCGACCGCTGACTTTGGTGTGCCAGGTGTATTGCGGCTTTTTGCTCACAATATTGATCACGCCACCGGGATTCTGGATACCGTACAGCAGCGAAGCCGAGCCCTTCAGTACCTCGACACGTTCGGTGGTGGCGTCGAAATTCAACCCCTGGCTGCTGCGCACGCCATCACGATAGATGGAACCATCCGAGTTGCTGCCAAAGCCGCGGCGTACAAAGCCATCTTCGGTACCTGCCAGCGTATTGCCTTCGCTTACGCCGCTGACAAAGCGCAGCGCGTCGGCGAGGCTGGCGGCCTGATAATCCTCCAGCTGCTGTTGCGTCACCACGCTCACCGATTGGGCTTCATTGAGGCGCGACACCGGCGTTTTACTGGCGACCGAACTGCTGGTGGCGCTATAGCCGTCGTCACTGTTTTGCTGCTGCGCCGTCACGGTGAGGGTGCTGTTTTGTTCAGCGGCAAGGCTGTCAGTACTGCTGAGTGCCGTTACGCCGTAAATAGCGGCAAGGATAGCCGGATGGCACAGTAATTTAACCGCCCGCGGTGAGTTGTTCTGCATCGAATATAAACCTGGTGTAATTGCGGGATTATTTATTCCGCGCAACGAAGCTATCAGTAAAATGCTGCCGGTGACGAACAGGACATTCGCGGCCCGGCATTGTTATGCCATCAGTCAGCAGAAAAAGGCGGCTGAGATGTAATTGAGAATCATTCAAACATGAAAAAATGTAGTAGTAAACGTAAATGATGGTGTGGATACTACAGCAGAACGCGGCAGAAACTTTTGAACCGGGATTATCATTAAACTTATTTTAAATCAGCTTATTATTTATTTTATAGCATTTGAAGCTGGCCGGGTTAAGCCAGGCGAGAAGGGAGTGGACAGCGGTAGCGGCGCAAATTTTCACTACAAGCCGGCCTGCCGACGCGGTTCACAACGATGCGATATTACTAACAGGCAACATAATGGCGGCAAATAACATTAAAAATCGGGTGGATGTATTCGGTGAACGCTACCGTGCGCGCGTCACGACATTATCGGCCAGCCTGCAAACGGTGGCGCGATATATCCACGAACATCGTGAGGCTATATTAGACGCGACTGCATTGGATATCGCCCAGGCCACTCAAACCTCTGACGCCACCGTGGTGCGCACCGTGCAGGCGCTGGGCTTTGCCGGTTTGCGCGATCTGAAAACCACGCTGGCCGCGTGGTTTGGCCCGGCGCAAAACTCGGAAGAGAAGATGAGCGCGACCATCAGCGAACTGTCGTGTGACATCAACTCCGGCATCGATTTTGTGCTGGGCGGCCATCAGCGCGCCTGCGAAGTACTGGCTGAACCGGTTAACCGTCAGGCGGTGGCGGCTGCGGTGACACTGTTGCTGGAAGCGCGTCAGGTGGCGCTGTTTGGCATCAACGCTTCCGGCATTCTGGCGGAGTACAGCGCGCGACTGTTCCGGCGCATCGGCCTGCCGGCGGTGACGCTTAACCGTGCCGGGATTGCGCTGGCAGAACAGCTGATTACGCTACAGCGCGGCGATGTACTGATCATGATGGCACAGAAATCGGCGCACCGTGAGGGCATGACGACGCTGAAAGAGGCGCAGCGGCTGGGTATGCCGGTGATTCTGCTGACCCACGCGCTGGATTCGGCGTTTGCGCAGCAGGCGGATGTAGTAATTAACGTGCCGCGCGGCGGTGAAAATGGTCGCATGCCGCTGCACGGTACGGTGCTGGTGTGCCTCGAAATGCTGATTCTGGCGGTGGCCTCCGCCAGTTCGGCACGCACGGTTAAAACCATGAAACGCATTCAGGATCTCAATCGATCGCTGAAACCCACGTCGAAGAAGGCGGGATAACCGCACATCACTCAGGCGCGGCGGCGGGGCGTTCACTCCGCCCTTCGCTTCCGGATCTATTTCACAGACTCGCTTGCAAGGCGCGCGTGGCTGTCGTTAATATTAAGGAAATAACCATTTCCTTAATGAGTCCGCGTTAACGGCGCGGTAGCGCATAATCGCATCCAATAAGGAAATACTCTTTACCAAAATAACCGGAGAACGCTTATGTCACTGCCTGCCCTGGACGCCGCGCCGCGCTGGTCACAGCCCGTCGGTCACCTGCCGCAATTTAACCATGCTTACGCCACTGTCGCGGGCGTGCGGCTGCACTACGTCAGCGGCGGCAATGTGCAGGGACCAGTGCTGGTACTGCTGGCGGGCTTTCCGCAGAGCTGGTTTGCCTGGCGTAAGGTGATGGCGCAGCTGGCGGCAGACTATTTCATCATTGCGCCGGATCTGCCCGGCCAGGGCGATTCCGACAAGCCTGCCAGCGGTTATGACACCACCTCGCTGGCGCACAGCGTGCAGGGATTGTTGCAGCAGTTGGGTGTTGAGCATTACTACCTGGCCGCGCATGACGTGGGTGCCTGGGTTGCCTGGCCGCTGGCGATGTTGCACGGTGATGCCATTATCAAGCTGGCGCTGCTGGATGCCGGCATTCCCGGCGTGACGCTGCCGGATGCGCTGCCTGCGACGCCGGACAAAGCCTGGAAAACCTGGCACTTTGCTTTTCACCTGTTGCCGGATCTGCCGGAAGCGCTGATCGCCGGTCGTGAAGCGCTCTATCTGCAGTGGTTTTTGCAGCGCAAGGCAGCCAGCCCGATGGTGTTTGGTGACGAAGAGATGGCGGAATATGTGCGGCTGCTGCAGCAAAACGGCGCGCTGCGCGCCGGCATGGCGGCGTATCGTGAGGTCAGCACCTCAGCGGAGCAGAATCGTCAGTTGTTGCAAACCCGGGGCAAACTGGCGATCCCGCTGCTGGCGGTGAGCGCCGATCAGGGCTCTATTGCTGATATGGCCCAGCCGCTGCGCACTTTTGCGGCCGACGTCAGCGGGATTCGCCTCGCGCACTGTGGTCACTTTATCCCGGATGAGCAACCGCAGGCGCTGGCCGACGCGTTACGTCAGTTTTTTGTGTAACGCATCACTTAACCGTGAATATCCACGCGTAAGCGACCGCGCCGAGAAGGGGCTGCGGCTGACTTGCAATAGCCACGGCATTGCGGCTAAGATAGGAACCAGTTGGTTTATAATTACAGGGGAGGGCAGTGATGAAGAACCTGACCGTCATCGGTCGCCCGCGCGAGTTCGAGCTGGAAGAGGCCGCCCGCAGCGCCATGCACGTTTTCTGGGATCGCGGCTATGAAGCGGCGTCGCTACCGGATTTGATCGCCGGAACCGGTTTATCGCGCGGCAGTCTCTACAAGGCGTTCGGCGATAAAAAAGGGCTGCTGCTGGCCGCGCTGGATATCTACATGACCGAAGGTCTGAAAGCCACCTCGGATATTCTGGCGCAGCCCGGCGCGGTTAAAGCGGCGATTCGTGCCTCGCTGCTGCGTTATGCCGCGCTCTCCAGCGGCGAGAAAGGGCGGCGCGGTTGTCTGGTGGTTTCACTCACCACCGAGATGGCCGCGCATGATGAACAGATTGCCGAACGCACAGGGCGCATGTTCCGGCGTTTGCAGCAGCTGTATGCGGCAACACTGGTGCGCGGTCAGCTGAGCGGAGAACTGCCCGAGCGTGATGAGCAGGTGCTGGCCCGCTTACTGGTTTGCCAGATTGAAGGGATGCGCATCCTCGGTAAAACCGGGGCAACGGAAGCAGAAATGAACGCCGTAGTGGACTGCACGATGCGTCTGCTCGACTAATTTTTTTATCCATATTGGAACCAATCGGTTCCTTAGTGAGGTGTTGTGATGTCTGATCCGCACGCGTTAAATCCCGAGCCACGCCGCTGGGCGATGTTTATCGTCCTGCTGACAGGCGCATTTTTACCCCCGCTGGACTTCTTTATTGTCAATGTGGCGCTGCCGTCGATTCAGAGCGACTTGGCCACGTCCGGCTCGGCGGAGCAATTTGTCATCTCGTCTTATGCCGGGTTTTACGCCGTCACGCTGATCACCGGCGGTCGCCTCGGCGATCTGTTTGGCCGCGGGCGCATGTTCTTCGTTGGCCTGACCGGTTTTGCAGCGGCTTCTGCGCTGTGTGGCTTTGCCTGGTCACCGGGCGCGCTGATCGCTGGCCGCGTGCTGCAGGGCATCACTGCAGCGATTATGGCACCGCAGGCGCTGGCCTCGATTCAGGCTATTTTCCCGGAGGCGGAGAAATCACGCGCGCTGAGCCTGTACGGCGCGGTATTTGGTCTGGCCTCGGTGATTGGCCAGGCGCTGGGCGGCATCCTGATCTCACTCAACCTGTTTAATAGCGGCTGGCGCGCCATTTTCCTGGTCAATCTGCCGGTGGCGCTGCTGGTGGTGCTGTTTGGCATCCCGTTGATTAAAGAGACGCGTGCTCAGCACGCGCGCAAGCTGGATTTTGGCGGAATGGGACTGTCGATGATGACGCTGGGTCTGCTGATCGTGCCGCTGATTGAAGGGCGGGAAGCGGGCTGGCCGCTGTGGGCGTGGCTATCGCTGCTGCTGGTGCCGGTGCTGGGCACTCTGTTCTGGCGCTATGAAAGCCGGCTGGCAAAGCAGGGCGGCGATCCGCTGATCGATCCGGCGATTTTCAGCGTGCCGGGTCTGGGGCTGTCCCTGCTGCTGGCGCTGCTGTTCTACTCAATTGGCGTATTCTTCCTGCTGTTCTCGATCTATTTACAGGGCGCGCTGCATCAGGGCGTACTGAGCGCCGGGCTGATCTTCCTGCCCTTTGGTGCGGGTTTTCTGCTGGGGCCGTTGTCCACGCCCTCTGCGCGACGGCTGATTGGGCCTTACGTTAACGCCACTGGGATGGTGCTGGAAGTGGTCGGCCTGCTGGGTCTGGCATGGCTGATGGCCAGCACGCCGGTCGGTGTGTCACCGGCGGCGCTGCCGCTGGCCGTGGGGCTGTTTGTGGTGGGGTTTGGCCAGGGGCTGGCGCTGCCGACGCTGATGCACATCGTCACCGGACGCGTGGCACCCGCCTGGGCCGGGATGATTGCCGGTATCGCCAGCTCCACGTTGCAACTGAGCACGGCGCTGAGCGTGGCCATTATCGGCGGGATCTTTTATGCCGTGCTGGGCACGGGCAAGGGGCCAGGAGAGATTACCCATGCCTTCATCGTGGCGATAGTGTGTATGTCGATTTGTCTGGCGGCCGGCGCGCTGCTGAGCATCCGGCTAGCGCGCAGGCCTGCCGCACAGACGGCGGTGCTTAAAACACGCGGGAGTTCCAACGCGTTGCGGGACTGATGGTTGAAGACTGGGTGTGATCACCCCCATCACTTTACCCGATGGCGTCCATTCCTCAGAACGACATCGTGACACCGGCGTACCAGGCGCGGCCCGGTTCGTTATAGGTCGATGCCCCGGCATTTTCGCGATAAACGCGCTTATCAAACAGGTTGTTGATACCGGCGTTGGCGCTCAGGTTTTTAGTGATGTCGTAGTTGAGGTTCAGCCCGACAATGGAATACGGGCTGATTTCACGCTGCGACAGACCGCGGCTGGCCTCGAGGCTGGTTTCGGCATACTGACGTGGCTTCTGCCGGCCATATTGCGTCCAGTTGATGTTGGCGCTGAGCGCCTCGGTCGCCTGCCACTCCAGCTGCGAGTTGATGGTGAATTCCGGGATTACCGTCAGCGGGTTGCCGGTTTTTTTGCTCTCCGAGCGGAACATATAGGTGGCATTGGTGCGCCACTCCAGCGTGTCGGCGATCAGCGGGATGCTCAGATTGCCTTCCAGCCCTTCGACGATCGCCTTGCCGCCGTTTTCCCAGCGCAGCAGGTTATACGAGCCGGTTGAAGCCACCGGCGTGGTGCCGGAGATGATTTTGTTTTTGTAATCATTGCGGAACCAGGTGATGCCCGCGACATAGCCCTGATGACTGAATTCAATGCCCACTTCTTTGTTCACACTGATCTCGGGATCAAGGTCTTTGCTGCCCAGCAGGTAACAGCGTGACAGGCCAATCGGACAACCGTTGCCGCGCGTCGACAGGATATAGCCCTCAGTGGACTGATACAGATTTGGCGCTTTAAAGGCGCGCGCAATACCGGCTTTCAGCGTGAAGTAATCACCGAGGCCCTGCGACAGGTTGAGGCTCGGGCTCCAGTTAGCGCCAAACTGATCGTGATAGTCGAAGCGCAGGCCGGGAATCACTTCGGTGGAGTCGGTGGCGGCGATGTTGTCTTCGAAATAGAGCGAGCTGATGGTGGCGCTGTTTTTACTGTCACGCTGCGAACCATCGCTGGAAACGCCGCCGAAATCGACACCCGGTGCGCTGGTGGCCTGTACCGATGCCGGATCGTTAAGTTCATCGCGATTCCACTCAGCACCCAGCGTAACGGTTTGATCGACCAGCAGCTGCAGCGGGAAATTGATCTCGCCGCCGGCGCGATAGCTCTCCAGCCGGCTGGTAGCGTACGTATCGCTGTTGATCATCCCTTCGGTGCTGCCGCCGGAGCCTTCTTTCAGACGGGTATTGTTGGTTTTCTCATAGCTAAAGTTAAGCTTAGAGGTGCCCCAGTCCCAGATGCCGTTGTGCACCACTCCGTAGTTCTGGCGATACAGGCGGTTGGTTTCGCTGCCGTACAGCGCTTCAACCAGCCCGTTGGCGCTGGCATTGCTGTTGCTGTTTTGCGTGTCGCCGGCATAAATATTGCCCTGGCGACTGTAGCCATAGCTGAAATCGACAATCTGCGTCGGGGTGATTTTCCACGACAGCACTCCATTAATATCTTTGTTACGCACCCCTTCGCGTCCGGCGGCGTAAGCGCCATTTTGCGCGGTATTGATGTCGAAGGCGTCGGCATCCGTTTTGTTCAGGTTGCCGTACAGCCGCATGGTGAGTGCCTCACCGGCCAGCGGACCGCTGAGGTTGAAGTTAGCGCGGCGGGTGGCGCCTTCCTTGTCATCTTCTGGCTGGTTAGTGAACAGCGACAGCGAACCGTGCCAGTCATTGGTCGGGCGTTTGGTAATGATGTTGACCACACCGCCGGCGGCACCGGAGCCATAACGGGCAGCGGCCGGACCGCGTATCACCTCAATGCGTTCCACCATTTCCGGCGGTACCCAGTTGGTATCTCCGCGTGAGTCGCGCTCACCGCGCCAGCTGTAACGCACCGAGTTACGGGAGGTGACCGGCACGCCATCGATCAGCACCAAAGTGTTTTCCGGGCCCATGCCGCGAATGTCGATCTGGCGATTATTACCGCGGCTGCCGCTGGCGCCGTTACCGGTGAGGTTAACGCCGGGCATTTTGCGGATGATGTCCGCGAGGTCGTTAACGGGCGGACTTTTTTTGATGTCTTCAGCGGTAATGGTGGAAACCCCCGGCTGCTGCTTCAGCTCTTGCTCTGCCGTCACAATCATTGACTCATCGTCGGCCAGCTTCTCCGTGGGTTCAGCGGCAAACACCGGTGAGGTTAACAGGCCTGCCAGGTACAGTGCGACCGGACGCTTTTTGCCACATACAGTTACATTCACTTATATCATCTCCCTGATGCGTTAACATTTGTAAGCAAATGCGCATGATAATGAGAATGGTTTGCATTGTATATTGGTGTGCAACTTCTTTACATTCCTGCGTAAATCGCCTCACCGTGCCGCTTTTTTGTCAGTTTTTGTCAAGAGGGCAACATAGTGGCTTAGACAGGAACGTTATGGCTAATAAGCAAATCATCCAGCGTGGCAGGATAAGCAGGTGCCTGATTTGCGGTAACAATCTGATTTTTGCGCGACGACAGGGCCGCGTTCAGGCCAGCAAAGAACCCTATTGCCGGATTTCGGCAATAGATATCTGTTTTTCGCATTTGTGATCGCTGCCTATCTTCCAGAGAATGGCTGCGGGACGTTAGAGGATGACAATCCTTTGCGCCGCGCGGCTTTCGCGACATGGGCAAAGGGAAAAATACATCGCTACCTCGACGCCTTTTCCCTGCCGGGAAACATTTTAAATATCAGGAGAAAGGTTCCAGTGAAATTCGCAAAAGGTATCACCCTTTTCGCACTCGCTCTCAGTGCGCACACCGCGTTTGCCGCCGAACAATCCGTCCCAACCGACAGCTCACTGCATGTTCAGGCTGATGCCGCGCTGAAAAGCCTGGTGCCCGCCGACGTGGCGAAGCGCGGCTATATTGTGGCAGGAACCAACCCCAACACGCCGCCCACCACCTTCTATAAAGAAGACAACAAAACGCTGGCCGGCCGTGAAATTGACATCATGAACGCGGTCGGTGAGCGTCTCGGCATTCAGGTGCAGTGGCGTGACACCGGCGGCTTCGACAACACCATTCCGGGACTGAAAACCGGCCGCTACGATGTGGCCTTGTCCAACATCAACGCCACGCCGGCGCGCGCCAAAATTATCGACTTCGTGAGTTACTACGACGCCAGCCGTCTCGGCATTATTTCGCGGAAAGACGCCAACGTCGCGCCGTTCAAAACCCTCGACGAGGTGTGCGGTAAAGAAGTCGGCGCCGGTTCCGGCACCACTCAGGTGACCCGTCTGGAAGAGGCCAGCAAAGCCTGTGAAGCGGCCGGGAAAAAACCGATTAAAGTGTCAGTGTTCCCGGATCGCCCGGCGGGTGTTCAGGCCGTGGTCAGCGGGCGTGTGCCGATGTTCCTCGGTCCGTACGAAGGCCTGTTGTGGCAGGTGAAAGTGATCAAACCGCTGACCATGAGCGGCGAAATCACCGTGCATGATGCGCCGGTATCGGTCGCCTTCCCGAAAGATTCCGCGCTTGAACCTGCCGTACAGGCAGCGCTGAACTCGCTGATTAAAGATGGCAGCTACCAGAAGATCCTGGATAACTGGGGCATCGGCTTTGGCGCGGTTAAAGAGTCAAAACGTAATCAGGATATCTTTCAATGAGTGACTTTCACGACCACACCGACGATCTGAAAATCGTCGGTAAACGCTACTACGGACGCTGGCTCAGTGCGCTGGTGGTGCTGTTGTGCGTGGTGGCGATGGCGCATTCGATGATCAACAATCCGCGCTTCGAATGGGGCGTGATTGCGGAAAACTTCACCGGCGAGTCAATCCTGCAGGGCGTGCTGATGACGCTGCAGCTGACAGCGATTTCGGTGGTGCTGGGCTTCGCCTTTGGCACGGTGCTGGCGCTGATGCGCCTGTCATCCAACCCGGTGCTGGTCGGCGTCAGCTGGTTCTATACCTGGTTTTTCCGCGGCGTGCCGATGCTGGTACAGCTGTTCCTGTGGTACAACATCGCGGCGCTGTACCCGACCATTTCGCTGTCGCTGCCGGCTCTGGGTGAGATCTGGAGTACCCAGTCTAATGCGCTGGTCAGCCCGTTCAGCGCGGCGGTGATCGCGCTGGTAATGCATCAGTCTGCCTATGCGGCTGAGATCGTGCGCGCCGGGATTCAGAGCGTTGGCAACGGCCAGCTGGAAGCCGCCCGTGCGCTGGGTTACCGTCCGGCGCAGATTTTCCGTCATACCGTACTACCGCAGGCGATGCGTGCCATCATGCCGCCGGCCGGTAACGAAATCATCGGCCAGCTGAAAACCACGGCGGTGGTATCGGTGATCTCCCTGCAGGATGTGCTGTTTTCGGCGCAGATCATCTATCAGCGCACCTATGAAGTGATCCCGCTGCTGCTGGTGGCGACGCTGTGGTATCTGCTGATGACTTCAGTACTGTCGGTTGGTCAGTTCTACGTCGAGCGCTACTTTGGCCGTGGCGTCACGCGCCGTGAAAAGCGCAGTTTACTCAAGTCGCTGCCCGGTTTCTCCGCGCCTAAAGCCGAAAGGAGCGTAAGCAATGGCTGAAGCGATCGCCTTACGTAAGGTGACCAAACGTTTTTCCGGCGTCACCATTCTGGATGAAGTTAATCTTGATATCCCGGCTGGCTCGGTGACGGTGATCCTCGGACCGTCCGGCTCAGGCAAATCGACGCTGCTGCGCTGCATCAACCATCTGGAAAAACTGGATGGTGGCACGATTCGTATCGGTGGCGAGATCATTGGTTACAAGCAGAAAGGCCAGGCGCTGCACGAGCTGAGCAGCAGCGAGATTGCGCGTCAGCGTGCCGAAATCGGCATGGTGTTTCAGCAGTTCAACCTGTTCCCGCACCGCACCGTACTGCAAAACATTGTCGATGCGCCGATGCGGGTGAAAAAACAGAGCCGCCAGCAGGCGACCAGCAAAGCGCTGTCGCTGCTTAAGCAGGTGGGGCTGGCCGGGCGCGAAGAAGAGTGGCCGCAGAATCTTTCCGGTGGTCAGCAGCAGCGTGTGGCGATCGCCCGTGCGCTGGCGATGGATCCCGGCGTGATGCTGTTTGATGAGCCCACGTCTGCGCTCGATCCGGAACTGGTGGGTGAAGTGCTGCAGGTGATTAAACAGCTGGCGCACTCCGGCATCACCATGGTGATTGTGACGCACGAGATCGGTTTTGCGCGCGAGGTGGCCGATAACATCGTGTTTATGGAAGGCGGGCGGATTGTGGCGGCGGGGCCGACGCAGCAGGTGCTCGACGATCCGGAAAACGGACGGGTAAGAAACTTTATTGCAACGGTGCTGTAAGCACCGTTTTTCATTTTTGACTCCAGGAAGCATGATGACGCAAAAACCGGTGATGCACAGCGCCCACTGGGGTGCTTTTACTGCCCGCCAGCAGGGCGATCGACTGACTATCGAACCGTTTCACGGCGATCCCGATCCCAGCCCGCTGCTGCAAAACTTTCACAATGTCCTGCATCACCCGGCGCGCGTGGCGCAACCGATGGTGCGCCGTGGCTGGCTGGAAAATGGGCCCGGCGCGGATCCGCGTCGCGGCAATGATGACTATGTGGCGGTGAGCTGGGAGCAGGCTTACACGCTGGTGGCGCGCGAATTGCAGCGCGTCGGGGACGCGTATGGACCGGAAGGTATTTTTGGTGGCTCATATGGCTGGTCAAGTGCCGGCCGTTTTCATCACGCGCAGAGCCAGGTGCACCGCTTTCTTAACACGGTGATGGGCGGCTATGTGCGCTCGGTGAACAGCTACAGTTCCGGCTCGGCTTCGGTGCTGTTACCGCATATCGTTGGCGACATGAATGAGATCGCCCGCCGCGGCGTCAGCTGGGAAGAGATCGCCCGGCATAGCGAGATCGTGCTGGCGTTCGGCGGCCTGGCGCTGAAAAACTCGCAGGTGGCAAGCGGTGGTCTGAGCGAACACACCGAACGCGGCTTTATGCAGCAGGCGGCAGAGCGCGGCGCACGCTTTATTTCGGTGAGCCCGTTGCAGAGCGATCTGCCCGATGAGGCGCAGGGAGAGTGGCTGGCGCTGCGTCCTGGTACCGATGCGGCCTTCATTCTCGGTCTGCTGTCGGTGCTGATTGACGAGCAGCGCACCGATGAAGCTTTCCTCGCGCGTTACACCGTCGGCTGGCCGCAAATGGTCGCCTATATTCGCGGCGAAGAGGACGGTACGCGGCGCGACGCACAGTGGGCGGCTGAGATTTGTGGCGTCAGCGCGGCAACAATCACCGATTTTGCCCGCCAGCTGCACGGCAAGCGCGTGCTGGTTACCGTGGCGCACGCGTTGCAGCGCGCGGAACACGGTGAGCAACCGGTATGGCTGGGGCTGGTGCTGGCGGCCGCGCTGGGCCAGCCGGGGCTGCCGGGCGGTGGCTACACCTATGCGCTCGGCGCACTCGGCCATTACGGTAAGCATCATAATCTGGTGAGTTTCCCGGCGCTGCCGCAGGGTAAGAACGGTATTGACCGGCTGATTCCGGTGGCGCGCATCGCCGATATGCTGCTGCATCCCGGCACGCAGTTTGATTACAACGGCCGGCGTCTGACCTATCCGCACATCCGTCTGGCCTACTGGGCGGGCGGCAATCCGTTCCATCATCATCAGGATCTGGCGCGGCTGCGGCAGGCGTTTTGCCAGCTGGATACGCTGATTGTGCACGAGACCGCGTGGACCGCCAGCGCGCGCCATGCGGATATCGTGCTGCCTGCCACCATGACGCTGGAGCGTGAAGATATCGGCGGTGCGCCGACCGATCGTCATCTGTTTGCCATGCAGCCGGTGGCGCAACCTTACGCGCAGGCGCAGGATGACTACACCATTTTTGCTGAACTGGCGCGTCGTTTAGGCCGTGAAGAGGCATTCACCGAAGGACGCGACGCCCGCGGCTGGCTGCGCCATCACTATGCGCAGCTGCAGGAAAAACTGGCCGCGCATCAGGTGACGATTCCTGACTTCGACCAGTTCTGGCTGCAGGGTGTGATTGAACTGCCGCAGCTGAAAGATGGCGGGCGGATGATCAATGCGTTTCGGGCCGATCCGGCGGCGGCACCGCTACCGACACCGAGCGGCAAAATCGAAATCTTTTCCGCCACCATCGCCAGCTTTGGCTATGAAAATTGCCCCGGCCATCCGGTGTGGCGCGCGCCGCAGCAGCAGCCGGATGCGGAACATCCGCTGTGGTTGATCGCGAATCAGCCGGCCACGCGTCTGCACAGCCAGCTGGATTTTGGTGACTACAGCCTGAGCGGCAAACGCGAAGGACGTGAGGTGTGCAGCCTGCATCCGCACGATGCCGCCGCGCGCGGCATTACCGACGGCGACATTATCGAGTTGTACAATCAGCGCGGTCACGTGCTGGCCAGCGCTCGCGTCACCGAAAGCATTATGCCGGGTGTGGTGCAGTTGCCGACCGGCGCCTGGTACGATCCGGTCGATCCCACCGCGCTGCGACCGCTGTGTCGCCACGGCAATCCGAATGTGCTGACGCTGGATATCGGCACTTCATCGCTGGCGCAGGGCTGTAGCGGACAAATCACCGTGGTGCAGCTGCGCAAATACCGCGGCGAACTGACGCCGGTGCAGGCATTTATTCCGCCGCAGCCGGTCAGCTACAGCACTGAGATTATCTGAGGCCGTGCAGGGCTTCGCCTACCGCATCAAACAGCCGGTCCAGTTCGGCCGGCTGGGTATCAAACATTGGGCCGAACTGCAGCGTATCGCCGCCAAAGCGGACGTAAAAGCCGGCTTTCCACAGCGCCATGCCCGCTTCAAACGGCCGCACGGTCGCGTCACCTTCACGGGGTGCCAGCTGGATGGCACCGACCAGCCCGCAGTTGCGGATATCCACCACCTGCGGACAATCGCGCAGCCCGTGCAGCGCACGTTCAAAATGCGGTGCCAGTTCGGCCGACTGGCTAATCAGCGCCTCGTTTTCCAGCACGTCCAGCGTCGCCAGTGCGGCCGCGCAGGCCACCGGATGCGCCGAATAGGTGTAGCCGTGCGCAAACTCAACCGCGTGCTGCGGCAGCGGCTGAGACATAAAGGTGTGATAGATTTCGCTGCTGGCCACCACGCCGCCCAGCGGAATGGCACCGTTGGTAATCTGTTTGGCGAAGTTGAGCAGATCCGGTGTGACGCCAAAATACTCCGCGCCGCTCCAGCGTCCCATGCGGCCAAAGCCGGTGATCACCTCGTCAAAAATCAGCAAAATATCGTGCTGCGTACAGATCTCACGCAGGCGCTGCAGGTAGCCGTGCGGCGGAATAATCGCGCCGGCGGATCCGGACAGCGGTTCGACAATCAGCGCGGCAATAGTCGAAGCATCATGCAGTTCAATCAGCTTCAGCATCTCGTCCGCCAGCTCCTCGCCGCCCGTGGCGGGCTGGCCGGGGGTGAACGCCAGCTCTGGCTGCAGCGTATGCGGCAGGTGATCAACCTCCAGCAGCTGACCAAAGGCCTTACGGTTGCCGCCGATTCCACCAAGGCTGGTGCCGCCGATGTTCACGCCGTGATAGCCGCGCGCGCGACCAATCAGCCGGGTTTTATTGGGCTGGCCTTTGGCCCGCCACCAGGCGCGCGCCATTTTCACCGCAGTATCCGCCGACTCCGACCCCGAACCGGTAAAGAACACATGGTTGAGATTGCCGGGCATCAGGCTGGCGATGCGCTCGGCCAGCTGAAACGACAGCGGATGGCCGTACTGAAAGCCCGGCGAGTAATCCAGCGTACCGAGTTGCTGCGCGACTGCCTGCTGGATTTCACGGCGCGTGTGGCCCGCGCCGCAGGTCCATAAACCGGACAGACTATCGAAAATCTGACGGCCGTCGCCATCGGTCAGCCAGTGGCCGTGCGCGGCGACAATAAAACGGGGATCCTGCTGAAAATAGCGGTTAGCAGTGAACGGCATCCAGTGCGCCTGTAAATTCAGGTCGGCGGTATTGATCGGCTGTGACATCGGGTTTTCTCCGGCGGGTGATAAGCAGAGTTTGCAATCCACCGCCGGTTAAGTTAAATGCTAATTAACTTGTCTTCACTTATGGATTTACTCACCTGAATGAAAAAGAAAACGCTGGCCCAGGTGACCGACTTCGACCTCAGACTGCTGCGCGTTTTCAAAACCGTCAGCGAGTGCGGCAGCTTTTCCGCCGCCGAAAGCCTGCTCGGCATTACGCGCTCGGCCATCAGCCTGCACATGAGCGATCTGGAAAAACGGCTGGGCATGCGCCTGTGCCAGCGCGGTCGCGCCGGGTTTGCGCTCACTGAGGAAGGGCGTGAAATTTTACGACACAGTGAGACCATGATGGCGGCGGTGGAAGATTTTCGCCAGCAGGTGAACCAGATGCATCAGCAGCTGCGCGGGGAGTTCAACATCGGCATCATCAATAATCTGGTGACGCAGCCGCGCATGCGTCTCACCCATGCACTGGCGGCGCTGCGGGAGAGCGGGGCAGGGATTCGTATCAACATCAGTATGTTAACCGCAGCGGACATCGAGCGGGGTCTGCTGGAAGGGCGCCTGCACATGGGTGCGCTGCCGATGGCGGCACCGGTCTCCGGGCTGGCGTACGCACAGCTGTATGATGAACATGCGCAGCTCTATTGCAGCCACGCGCACCCGCTGTTTAACCAGGCGGAGCGGCCGGAACACCACGCGCTGGCGGCCTGCGACGCGATAGCGCCGCTGTTTCGCATGCCGGCGGAGGCGATTGCGCTGCACCAGCAGCTGAACTGTAGCGCCACCGCTTCCGATCGCGAAGGGATCGCATTTCTCATTCTCACCGGGCGCTATATCGGTTTCCTGCCGGACCACTACGCCGCGCAGTGGGTGGAGAAAAAGCAGATGCGCGCCCTCGCGCCGCAGCAGTTCCATTACCACAGTCAAATCGCGCTCGTTACGCGCCAGGGCTCGCGTCACAACGCCATCCTGCAACGCTTTTTGCAGGCGCTGGCGCTGGACGAGCCCGGCGCTTAGCGGAGGCGTTTAGGCTATCTAGTTACAACATACTGTTAGTGTGCTACATCAATCCGGACGCCAGCACCGTGCGGCGTAAAGTCTGACAGGCCTTGATGGCAGGCGGGGTGACGAGAGAGAAGAGGGCGAAAAAAAGGGGAGAACCATGCGTTCTCCCCTGAGATATCACTGCTTTATGCGCGCAGCGGTTCGCCGCGTACCGGGCGATCGCCCGCCACGAAGTAGTCCGCTTCGCTGCGCGGCAGCGGCTGGCGGCCACGAATGTTGTCGGCGATCTTCTCGCCAATCATGATGGTGGTGGCATTCAGGTTACCGGTGATGATCAGCGGCATAATTGAGGCGTCGACCACGCGCAGCCCCTGCAGGCCGTGTACGCGACCTTCGCCATCCACAACCGCCATCTCATCGCTGCCCATTTTACAGGTGCCGCACGGATGGTAAGCGGTCTCAGCATGGTTGCGCACAAACTCATCCAGCTGCTCGTCGCTCTGGCACTCCAGCCCCGGACTGATCTCTTTGCCGCGATACTTATCCAGCGCCGGCTGGTTGATGATTTGCCGCGTGATGCGGATGGCATCGCGGAACTCATGCCAGTCCTGCTCGTGCGCCATGTAGTTAAACAGAATCGCCGGATGACGGCGCGGATCGCGCGACTTAATGCGCACGTGACCGCGGCTTGGCGAACGCATCGAACCGACGTGACACTGGAAGCCATGCGCTTCTACCGCATTCGAGCCGTTGTAGTTAATCGCCACCGGCAGGAAGTGGTACTGAATGTTGGGCCAGGCAAACTCTTCCCGGCTGCGGATAAAGCCACCGCCCTCAAACTGGTTGCTGGCGCCGATACCGGTGCCTTTGAACAGCCACTCGGCACCGATTTTCGGCTGGTTCCACCACTTCAGGGCCGGATAGAGCGATACCGGCTCTTTGCACTCGTACTGCAGGTACATCTCCAGATGATCCTGCAGGTTTTCACCGACGCCCGGCAGATCATGCACCAGCGGGATGTCGTGCTGCTTCAGCAATGCCGCCGCGCCAACGCCGGAGCGCTGCAGAATCTGCGGCGAGGCGATAGCACCTGCGCACAGCAGCACTTCACGCCGCGCATGCACGGTGTGCGACGTATCGCTGGCGCCGTGCAGATACTGCACGCCGACCGCGCGTTTGCCCTCGAACAGAATACGATCGGTGGTGGCGTGGGTGATGATTTTCAGGTTCGGACGCTGTTTTGCCGTATCCAGGTAACCGCGCGCGGTGCTGGAGCGGCGGCCCTGCGGCGTCACGAAACGGTCCATCGGACCAAATCCTTCCTGCTGATAACCGTTGAGATCGTCGGTGCGCGGATAGCCCGCCTGCACGCCGGCTTCAATCATCGCGGCGAACAGCGGGTTGTTGCCAGGCTTACAGGTAGTGATGCTCACCGGGCCTTCGCCACCGTGATAATCATTAGCACCGATATCGCGCGTTTCCGACTTGCGGTAGTAGGGCAGGCAGTCGCGGTAAGTCCAGTTTTCCAGACCCGGCTGCTGCGCCCAGTTGTCCAGATCCATGGCGTTACCACGGATGTAGCACATGCCGTTGATCAGCGACGAACCGCCCAGCCCTTTACCGCGTCCGCACTCCATGCGGCGGTTATTCATGTGTGGCTCAGGCTCGGTTTCGTACGCCCAGTTGTAGCGTTTGCCCTGTAACGGCCAGGCCAGCGCCGCCGGCATTTGCGTGCGGAAATCAAAGCGGTAATCGGGACCGCCGGCCTCCAGCAGCAGGACGTTCACGCTGCTGTCTTCGGTCAGTCTTGTTGCCAAAACGTTCCCTGCGGATCCGGCTCCGATAATGATGTAATCAAATTCCATTAGTCGCTCCTCAGGTTAAGCTTGATTAAAATACCGACTGAAAACGGGTCAGTTCGACCTGCACAGACTTCACCTGGGTGTAGCTCTGCAGCGTCATCAGGCCATTCTCGCGGCCGATACCGGAGTGCTTGTAACCGCCCACCGGCATTTCAGCGGCGGATTCACCCCAGGTGTTGATCCAGCAAATGCCCGCTTCAATCTGGTGAATGACGCGGTGCGCGCGATTGAGATCCCGGGTGACCAGACCCGCCGCCAGGCCGTATTCGGTGGCATTGGCGCGGCGCACCACTTCTTGCTCGCTGTCGTAGGTCAGGATCGACATCACCGGTCCGAAAATCTCTTCGCGTACGATGGTCATCTCATCACGGCAATCGGTGAACACGGTCGGTTCTACCCAGGCACCGTTATCAAACGCCGCGCCGCTCATGCGTTTACCGCCGCACAGCAGGCGCGCGCCTTCGCTGATGCCGGATTCGATATAGCGCAACACATTGTCACGGTGCGGGAAGCTGACCAGCGGGCCGAAGTTGGTGGCCGGATCGTTGACATCGCCAGCTTTGATGCGCGCCACGCGTTCAGCGATTTTTGCTTCAAACGCCTGCTGCAATGCCGTCGGCACAAACACGCGCGTGCCGTTGGTGCACACCTGGCCGGAGCTGTAGAAGTTCGCCATCATGGCGATGTCGGCGGCGAGATCGAGGTCGGCGTCGTCAAACACGATCAGCGGAGATTTGCCGCCCAGCTCCATGGTCACCTCTTTCAGCGTGGAGCCGGCCGCGTTGGCCATCACTTTTTTGCCGCTGGCCACGCCACCGGTGAAAGAGATTTTGTCGATGCCCGGATGGTCGGTCAGCAGCTGACCGGTCACCGCGCCGCGCCCGTTCAGCACATTGAACACGCCATCCGGTACGCCGGCTTCGCTGTAGATTTCTGCCAGCTTCAGCGCGCTCAGCGGCGTCACTTCGCTGGGTTTAAAGATCATCGCGTTACCGGCCGCCAGCGCCGGTGCGGATTTCCACAGCGCGATCTGAATCGGATAGTTCCATGCGCCAATACCGGCGACCACGCCAAGCGGTTCGCGGCGCGTATAGACGAAGGAGGTATCACGCAGCGGGATCTGCTGGCCTTCCAGCGCCGGGATCAGGCCAGCGTAGTACTCCAGCACATCGGCACCGGTAACAATGTCCACCGCCTGGGTTTCACTCAGCGGTTTACCGGTGTCGAGGGTTTCCAGCGCCGCCAGCTCATCGTTACGCTCGCGCAGGATATCCACCGCACGGCGCAGGATGCGTGACCGCTCCATCGCCGTCATGGCCGCCCAGATTTTCTGGCCTTTTTGCGCGGCGGCGACCGCGCGATCGACATCCGCCTGCGCGGCTTCATGGACCTCGGCCAGCACTTCGCCATTGGCCGGGTTGATGGTCTGGAATGTGTCGCCCGCTGCTGCGGCAACGTATTGACCATCAATGTATAAATGCTGCTCGGTGAATCGGGACATGGTTGCTCCTTCCTCAGTGATTCGCGGCACCAGCCAGCTGCTGGCGAATGAATTGGGTGGTGAGCGTTCTGGCAATCGCCAGATCAAACGGTTTGCCGCTCAGCGCAGCGCGCAGCCACAGGCCATCAATCAGCGAGGCCAGACCGTGCGCGGCCAGCCGCGCCTGCTCACGCGGCAGCTCGCGGCGAAACTCGGCAGCGAGCGTAGAAAACAGGCGACGGCTGCTGACGCGTTCCAGGCGACCCAGCTGCGGCTGATGCATGCTGCTGGCCCAGAAGTCCAGCCACGCTTTCATCGCTGCGCTGTGCACCTGGGTGTCGTCGAAGTTACCTTCGACAATCGCCAGCAGGCGCGCTTCGGTGCCGGCTCCCGCCAGCGGTTTCAGTCGTGCCGCCACCGCATCACGCAGCTGACGCGTCACGTCGCGCATGGTGGCTTCCAGCAAACCGTTTTTGTCTTTGAAGTAGTGGCTGATGATGCCGGTCGAGACGCCGGCGCGCCGCGCAATCTGCGCAATGGTCGCGTCATTGATCCCGACTTCGTTAATGGTACTCAGGGTCGCATCAATCAGTTGCCGACGACGTATCGGCTGCATTCCCACCTTTGGCATGACTCCAGCTCCACCACAATGTAAGACCCCTATTAAAACTTTTTTTGATTGCACGTTCAATATAAAAAAGAAACTTGTTAGGATACTGTGCTTCGGTTGTTATGAAAGCGCAACGGGAAGGTGAATACTGAACCGTGCCGAACAATCAGGAGGGAAAACAGGAGAACGATACCGATAAGGCTGATCGCTACGGCCCTGCTACTTCATTGAATAATTACAGGAAATTAACCAGAGGTAACCGATGATTAATCCACCTGCCAGTGAAAAAGACAGAATCAATCCCGTGGTGTTTTACACCTCTGCCGGACTGATTCTGACATTTTCACTTGTCACCATTTTGTACAGCGATCTCGCTGCCGGCTGGATCCAGAGCGCCGTCAACTGGGTATCGTCCACTTTTGGCTGGTACTACATGCTGGCCGCCACGCTGTATATCGTCTTTGTCATCTATATGGCCTGTTCACGCTACGGCGCCATCAAGCTGGGCCCGGAGCAGTCCAAACCCGAATTTAGTCTGCTGAGCTGGTCGGCGATGCTGTTTGCCGCCGGCATCGGCATCGATTTGATGTTCTTCTCGGTGGCGGAACCGGTCACGCAGTATATGCAGCCGCCGGAAGGGGCCGGGCAGACTCTGGAAGCGGCGCGTCAGGCGATGGTGTGGACGCTGTTCCACTACGGTCTGACCGGCTGGTCGATGTATGCGCTGATGGGCATCGCGCTCGGCTACTTCAGCTACCGCTATAATCTGCCGCTCACCATTCGCTCGGCGCTCTATCCGATTTTTGGCAAACGTATTAACGGCCCGATTGGCCACACGGTGGATATCGCGGCGGTGATCGGTACCATTTTTGGTATCGCCACCACGCTGGGTATCGGCGTGGTACAGCTCAACTACGGGCTGAAAGTGTTATTTGATGTGCCGGAAGGGCTGACGGCGCAGATGGCGCTGATTGTACTGTCGGTGGTGATTGCCACCATTTCGGTGACCTCGGGCGTGGATAAAGGCATCCGCATCCTGTCGGAGCTGAATGTCGCGCTGGCGCTTGGTCTGATTCTGTTTGTGCTGTTTATGGGCAAGACGGATTTCCTGCTCAACGCGCTGGTGCTGAACGTCGGTGATTACATCAACCGCTTTATGGGCATGACGCTCAACACCTTTGCGTTTGATCGTCCGACGCAGTGGATGAACAGCTGGACGCTGTTTTTCTGGGCGTGGTGGGTGGCGTGGTCGCCGTTTGTCGGCCTGTTCCTCGCCCGTATTTCCCGTGGCCGCACCATCCGTGAGTTTGTGCTCGGCACGCTGATTATCCCGTTCACCTTCACGCTGCTGTGGCTGTCGGTGTTCGGTAACGCGGCGCTGTACGAGATCATCCACGGCGATGCCGGTTTTGCCCAGGAAGTGATGGCGCATGCCGAGCGCGGTTTCTACAGCCTGCTGGCGCAGTATCCGGCGTTTAAGTTCAGCGCCTCGGTCGCCACCATTACCGGCATGCTGTTTTATGTTACCTCGGCGGATTCCGGCTCGCTGGTGCTGGGGAACTTCACCTCGAAGCTGAAAGACATCAACAGCGATGCGCCAAACTGGCTGCGCATTTTCTGGTCGGTGGCGATTGGCGTGCTGACCATGGGCATGCTGATGACCAACGGCATCTCTGCGCTGCAAAACACCACGGTGATCATGGGCCTGCCGTTCAGCTTCGTGATTTTCTTTGTGATGGCCGGGCTGTATAAATCACTCAAAGTGGAAGATCACCGCCGCGCCAGCGCCAGCCGTGATACCGCGCCCTATATTCCGGCTAGCAATGACCGTCTGAGCTGGAAAAAGCGGCTGTCGCGCCTGATGAACTACCCGGGCACGCGCTATACCCAGCAGATGATGGAAACGGTGATCTATCCGGCGATGCAGGATGTCGCCAAAGAGCTGGAGCTGCGCGGCGGTCGCGTATCGCTGGAGAGCGTTGCGCCGGAAGAGGGCCAGCCGCTGGGCTACCTTGATCTGCGCGTGCACCTCGGCGAGGAGCAGGATTTCGTCTATCAGGTGTGGCCGCAGCAGTACTCGGTGCCGGGCTTTACCTATCGCGCCCGCAGCGGTAAGTCGCACTATTACCGGCTGGAAACCTTCCTGCTGGAGGGCAGTCAGGGTAACGATCTGATGGACTACAACAAGGAGCAGGTGATCATTGACATTCTCGATCAGTACGAGCGTCACCTGAACTTTATCCATCTGCATCGTGAAGCGCCGGGCAGCAATATCACTTACCCGAGCGTGTAACAGTGCGGGCAGCCGTGCAAGGCGGCTGCCCGTTTAATCACGCGGCGTTCCTCGCATAATTGCCAGCGGCAGCTAGACTCACTAGCTGACCTGAAGGGGAACATAATGAAATTGGGTTTTGCGTGTAAGTACTTTGATTCTGAGGCTAAACAGCCCTTTCCATTTAAAACCACCACCCGCACACGCTTTCTCGCTATGGAGCGTAACGCGGCGGCCACGCTGCTGCTGACACTGGCACAAAATAACCTGCAGAACCTCTCTCTGACGCTGGAACAGCTGGCGCAGCAGCCGGATGCGTTGCGCATGATGCGCATCGGCAGCGATCTGCTGCCGCTGTACACCGTGCCGCTGGCCACTGAACTGTATGGCGATATTCTGCCCGAGCTGCAGCCGCTGTTTAGCCGCTGCGGCGAATTGGCCCGCGCGCACAACATTCGCCTGTCGTTCCATCCCGGCCAGTATACGGTGCTGGCTTCGGATAATGATGACGTGGTGGATCGGGCGCTGGAGGATGTCGAGTACCACACGCTGTGCGCGGTACTGATGGGCTACGGCAGGCAGTTTCAGGATTTCAAAATCAACATCCACATGAACGGCAAACGCGGTATAGAGGGTTTTCGCGCGGCGTTTATGCGCCTCAGCCCGGAAGCCCGCAACATGCTGACGGTGGAAAATGACGAAATTTCCTGCTCGCTGGATGACGTCTTGCAGGCGCGTGCGCTGTGTCCGGTGGTGCTGGATATTCACCATCACTGGGTGAAAGAGAATCAGTTTATTCAGGCCAGCGATGAACGCGTGGCGCTGATTCTGGAGTCGTGGCGCGGCGTGCGGCCGGTGCTGCACTATTCGATCGCCCAGGAAGGGCTGATTCCGGAGAGCGGCTTTCCCGATCAGGAGCAACTCGCCGCCTCAAAGCCGAAGCTGCGCGCCCATTCTGACTACTATTTCAACCAGACGCTGAATGACTGGGCGCTGTCGTTTGATCGCTTCGACATCATGTGCGAAGTCAAAATGAAGAACCTCGCGCGCGATCGCCTGTATGACTATGCGCAGACGCGCTGATTAACCGCTTACGGTGCCGTGATCACAATGGCGACGCGGCGATTTTGCGCCCGGCCCTGCGCAGTGTTATTGCTGGCGACCGGCGCGCTCATGCCCAGCCCGCGCGTCACGATGTTTTGCCGTGGAATCGCCGCGCCGGTGGCCCACTGATCGGCCACCGCGTTGGCGCGTTTCAGCGACAGCTGCTGGTTGTAATCCGCTTTGCCGTAGTTATCGGTGTGGCCGTCAACGCGCAGATGTTCGATGCCGGTAGCGGCCAGGCTTTTCGCCATCTGCGCAATGCTGGCTTTGCTGGCGGGCGTCAGGTCAGATTCATTAATGCCAAACAGGATCTTATCGGACAGGCCCAGTCCCCAGCCTTCGGTGTTTTCGCTGAAGCCGGCGTCGCGCATCGCTTTAATCTGCGCGTCGCTAAAACGCCCGGTTGACTGACAGCCGACACAGGCCAGCACCATAACCAGCAAACATGATTTCAGTTTCATACGCGTACCTTACTCATTCCTTTGTTTTTATACATGTGCATATCGGCGCGTTCCAGAATCGACGCCACCGAATCGCCATGCTGCGACCAGGCGTAGCCGATGGTCACCGATGTGGTGATCTGCGTGCCTTCCGAAATCACAATCGATTGCGCGATTGCGGTACGAATATCTTCCGTCAGCTGCTGCAGATCGGCTTCTGAGGTGCGGCTGGTGATCAGCATGGCAAACTCGTCACCGCCCAGCCGCGCCACCAGATCGTCCTGATACGCCAGCGCGCTGAGGCGCGCCGCGATGGCCTTCAATACTTCATCACCGGCGGCATGGCCCCAGTTGTCGTTAATGCTCTTGAAGCGATCGCCGTCGAGAAACAGCAGCACAAAATTCTCATGCGCCAGCTGCTGATCCAGCAGCTGCGACAGGCGGCCAACAAACGCCGAGCGGTTGGCCAGTCCGGTTAATGGATCCTCCAGCGCTTTGGCCGCCAGTGAACGGTTATCGCGCAGCAGCGAGGCTTTTAGCGTCTGCATTTCACTCAGCAGCGAGTTGAGATCTTCAGAAAACAGCTGAAACTCTTTGGTCGGATTTTGCGGTACGCGCGTCGAGAAATCGCCAGAGCGAATCACGTAATGGATGGCGCTGGTGATATTGCGCAGCGAGCGCAGAATACCGCGATGCAGAAATTCACTCAGCAGGCAGGAAATCACCAGCACGCACAGCATACCGATGGATAAAATCATCACCGAATAGCGAATAAAATCGGCCGCACCGCTGACGGTGCCAGCCAGCATTAAATGGCCGACCTGGGTTTCGGCGTGATTAATTTCCACCGCCAGCGGCTGCTGATAAATCCAGCGACGCAGTAGCGTTTCATACCAGCCGCTCTCTTGCTGGCGATCGTGCCAGTCCACCAGTACGGTATTGCCCGCCGTGACCAGCTTCGCGGAGGCAAACATCCCTTCATTGCCGAGCAGGGCTATTTTGTTGCGGGCATCATAGCTGTCTTCAAATACCGTCGCGGCGGTCAGGCTGGTGCTGAGTGTGGCGGCAATGAGTTCGAGGTTTCTTTTCTCATAGCGTTTAATAAACAGTAAAGACGTCGATGTCAGCAGCAGCCAGCACAGCAGTAATATCACGGCGGCATTGACGGTGCTGATACGACGCAACTTATTGCGAATCGATGATTTATCTTTTTTTATGCTATCAAACTTCATCTTATTTGCTTCCTTTGCGGGACAGCAACAACACGTCCGGGCTCACTCTGACACCGCTGCGCGCCAGCGAGTCAAGGTTGACGGAAAATGCGGTGTGATCGCGGTTAAAGATCAGACAAAAGGCCGCGCCAACCGCACAGTCCGGGTTGTTTTCCGCGATGGACAGGACGGCTTTACCCTGTAGCATCGCCAGCAGTTCAGTTTGCTGCTGCGGCGTCTGATCGCCGAAGTAAATGGCATCGCAGCGCTGGCGGCTGAGTTCACTGGTCTGGTTAATCCACACCACGCTGAACGGCGTCGGGCCCTGAGGCTGCGCAAGGTGCTGTGCTGACGCGAATACGCACAGCTGTGGCGGCTGTGTTAACTGTGGCCAGTGGCTAAAGCTGATGATGCCGCTGACGATGCGGTTAGCCTGATCGTCACGCTGAACCGCACTGTTTGCCGCCTGAGCAGCAGGAAAACAGAGGAGATAAATGAGAGAAAATACGGGAAGAAATGCGCGTAAGCCCTGCAATAAATAGAGCAGCTGGCTGTCGCCCTTCACCTTTAATTGTAGTTGTAACATAGCGCTATCTCTGAACAGCAACCGGGAAATAGTACCATCGCGCTGTACAAAAGAGTACCGCCGTACAGGCGCTGATACCGCGATCAGGCAGGTTAGAATAAATTCGTCAGGACCGGATTTAAATAGAGAGTTAAAAGAGTAATGAATAAAAACGCAGCAGAATAAGCGTATTAAGGCTGACTTCTGCCGGATATTCCCGCAGCAAAATTAGCGCAGCGGCGCGATTTTTCGCAAAATGAATTGTCCGGCGACGCCGGATATTCCCTTTGTGGCGCAATGGCCCTGAATTGAACAATCATTCAGCGCCATTCACCGCATTTTTTTAATTAAAATCCAAATCCCGGCCGTTGCTGGCAATGACCCGCTGATACCACCAGAAGGATTTTTTGCGCAGCCGGTTGAGCGTGCCGTTGCCGTGGTCGTCGCGATCGACATAGACAAATCCGTAGCGTTTACTCATTTCACCGGTCGACGCCGCGACCAGATCGATGCAGCCCCAGGTGGTGTAGCCCATCACCGGCACGCCGTCAGCAATTGCTTCACCCATGGCGCGAATGTGCTGTTGCAGGTAGCTGATGCGGTAATCGTCTGCAATTTCCCCGCTGGCATTGATTTCATCGTGCGCGCCGAGACCGTTTTCCACCAGAAACAGCGGCTTCTGATAGCGGTCGTACATCATATTCATGGTGATGCGCAGGCCAAGGGGATCAATGCCCCAGCCCCAGGCGCTGCGCGCCAGATGCGGATTGGTCAGCGACTTCACCACGTTGGCGGCGCTGCTGTTCTGTTCATTCATCTCTGCCGACGCGCAGCGCGAGGCGTAATAGCTGAAGGAGATGAAATCGACGGTGTGGCGCAGCAGTTCGTCATCGCCTTCCGCCATGACAATCTCCACGCCTTTCTCGCGAAATACCCGGGCGGCATAAGCGGGATAAGCGCCGCGCGCCTGGACATCGATAAAGAATAAGTTCTCGCGATCTTTCTGTAACGCGGCCCACACATCTTCCGGCTTGCAGGACCACGGATAGAAGTTGCCGCCGGCCAGCATGCAGCCAATCTGATTCTGCGGATTGATCTCATGGGCGATTTTGGTTACCAGCGCGCTGGCGACCAGCTCATGATGCGCTGCCTGATATTTCACCTGTTCGTGATGTTCATCCGGCGCGAACACCAGACCGGCACCGGAGAACGGGCTGTGCAACAGGATATTGATCTCATTGAAGGTCAGCCAGTACTTCACCAGACCATCAAACGCTTCGAAGCAGGTGCGGGCGTAGCGGGCGAAGAAATCGATCATTTTACGGTTGCGCCACGAGCCGTATTCGGTGACCAGATGCATTGGCACATCGAAGTGACACAGCGTGACCAGCGGTTCGATGCCGTATTTGCGGCACTCCTCAAATACGCTGCGATAGAAGGCGATACCTGCCGCGTTCGGCGTCAGCTCATCGCCGTTGGGATAAATGCGGCTCCAGGCAATGGAGGTGCGAAACACCGTGAAGCCCATCTCCGCCATCAGGGCGATATCTTCTTTATAGCGGTGATAAAAATCGATGGCGTCGTGGCTCGGATAGAACTCATCGTCGCGCAGCGTAAAGCGCGGCTCCAGTCCCAGCTTAACCGCCATGCGATGCTCGCCGTGTGGAATCATATCCACCGTGGTTAAGCCTTTACCGCCGGCGCGATAACTCCCCTCTGACTGGTTGGCGGCTAATGCGCCGCCCCATAAAAATCCCGCAGGAAATGTCACTTCAGACATCACTCACCTCAATCACAGCCCATTATTAGTTTGCGCTGACCGGCTTTGCCGCTTCCGACTTACCGGGGCGCGGCGCGGTCTCCGTCACCGGAATATCTTCAAAGCCAAGAATCAGCGTCAGGATGAACGACAGCACCACTGACAGCACCATCACGCCAGCCACCCAGACGATGCTCATCGGGTTGGTGGGATCGAAAAACTGGACGCTGGTAAACAGGCCCGGTGAGGCCATCGAGTGGCTGGCGAGGCCGCCAATGCCGGCCACCGCACCACAGATAAAGCCGCTGATCAGGCTGGCAATCAGCGGACGTTTCAGGCGCACCGCCACGCCGTACAGCGCCGGTTCGGAAATGCCGGCGACGATGGCGGAAGCTGCCGCCGCGAACGCCGTCTGCCGCAGTTCCGGATTTTTGGTTTTGAACGCCACCGCCAGCGATGAGCCGCCCAGTGACAGGTTGGCGCCAATTTCCGACGGCATTACCATGCCTTCTTTGCCGGTCTCAGCGATGGTCTGAATAATGGTCGGGGTAAACACGCGATGCATGCCGGTCATCACCAGCAGCGGCCACAGCCCGCCCATGATCGCCACCGACAGCCAGCCGAGATAACCGTGAATGGTATACACCAGCGCCGAAATACCGCTACCTATCCAGATACCGAGCGGGCCAATAAAGACGATGGCGATGGGGGCTGCAATCAGCACAATCAGCATCGGTTTAAGGAAGTTTTTGGTTACCGCCGGGGTAAAGCGATCGACCCAGTATTCGATGTGCGACAGAATCCACGTCATCACCAGCGCGGGGATCACCGTGTAGGTGTATTTCACCGCGGTGACCGGCACCGAGGCGAATTCCACTACCTGACCCTGCGCCGCTTTGGCCATCAGGTCGATAAAATTGGGATGCACCAGCACGCCGGCAATGGCAATCGCCAGCGACATATTGGTTTTAAATTTCAGCGCTGCCGAAGCCGCCACCATCACCGGCAGGAAGAAGAAGGCGCCATCACCAATCACATTCAGGATGATCAGCGTCGACGAGCCTTTGGGCAGCACGCCGCTCATCTCCAGCATCATCGCCAGCAGTTTCACCATCGATCCGCCAATGATCGCCGGGATCAGCGGTGACATGGTGCCGACCAGCGCATCGAGAATGCCCGCGCCGATACTGTGCAGCGTGATTTTCCGTTTCACCGGCGCGCTGCCGCTGTTGCCCGGCGTGCCAAGTTTCATCACTTCCTGAAAGGCGAGATTGACGTTGTTGCCGATGATCACCTGACACTGGCTGTCGGTGTGCACCACGCCCATCACGCCGGGAATAGCTTTCAGTGTGGCGTTGTCGACGCGCGCGCTGTCTTTCACCACGAAGCGCAGGCGTGTCATGCAGTGGGTAACGGCTTCAATATTCTCTAATCCGCCGAGCGAGGCCACAATGGCTCGTGCGGCGTCAGCGTAGTTGGTCGCCATGAATGTTTGTCTCTGATTGTAGGGTAGAGGAAACGTCGGTTTCGTCTGGCTGTTATGTGTTCATGAGAAACCGGTTTCACAAAATCATGAACAGGAGCATTCATTCAGACAAGAAAAATCGCTATTCTCGTTTTAATTTTGTGATGTTGATCGGCTGGCGTACGGCAGGATCTTCACCTGCAGGCGCAGGGCGACAAGAAAATTCCCCGTCTTATTCATCGCTTAGGTACACTGAGGCGATGAGCAGCGAAGCAGAGTGAAGCATGGCAACCATACTTGAGGTGGCAAAAAAGGCCGGCGTGTCAAAAGCGACGGTGTCGCGCGTGTTGTCCGGCAACGGCTACGTCAGCCAGGAGAAGCGCGATCGGGTGTACCAGGCGATTGCCGAGACCGGCTTCCGGCCGAATTTGCTGGCGCGCAATCTGGCGACTAAATCCAGCCAGACCATCGGCCTGGTGATCACCAACACGCTGTATACCGGCAGCTATTTCAGTGAAATGATGCAGCATTCGGCGCGCATTCTTGAGCAGCAGGGCCGTCAGCTACTGCTGGTGGACGGCAAACACAGCGCCGAAGAGGAGCGTGCGGCGATTCAGTTTCTGCTCGATCTGCGCTGCGATGGCGTGATCATCTATCCGCGTTTTCTTACCATCGATGAGATGGACAGCATCATTGCCCAGCACCGCCATCCGATTCTGGTGATCAACCGGCGGCTGCGTCAGCACGACAGTTACTGCATCTACTCCGATCAGCAGCGCACCAGCGCCGAGGCGGTGGCGCAGCTGATTGCGCTCGGCCATCGCGATATCGCTTTTATCACCGGATCGCTCGACTCGCCGACCGGGCGCGAGCGGCTGGCGGGTTATCACGCGGCACTGGCGCAGCATCAGCTGGTGGCGGATGACGCACTGGTAGTGGAAGGCAAATGGCAGGCGCAGCAAGGGGCAGCGGCAGTAGAAACGCTGCTGGCGCGTGGTAAACCGTTCAGCGCGCTGGTCGCCAGTAACGATGAGATGGCGGTGGGCGCGCTGAAAGCGCTGGCGGCGCATAACATCCGCGTGCCGCAGCAGGTGGCGGTGCTGGGTTTCGACGATATACCGCTGGCGCCCTATACCATTCCGGCGCTGGCCAGCGTGCGCATGCCGGTGACCGGCATGATCGAGGAGACCATTGAACGGCTGGTGTCGATGCTCGACGGCGGCGAAATGCGTAACCGCAAAACCTTTGCCGGCGAGCTGATTCTGCGCGAATCTATCGGTCCCGGCCCGTTTTATCCTGGCTGAAATCAGGCGTTCAGCAGCGCCTGCTTAAACGAATAGATGTGCACGCGCGCGGCGTCTTCTGCCCGTGTTACATCACCCTGCGCCAGCGCCGCAATGATTGCGTCATGCTCGGCGATCACCTCCTGCATGTGCTGCGCGCTCGACAGCGTGGTTGCCCAGAAGCGCTGCGCCTGGGCGTGAATGATGCTGAGAATATCTGACAGACGACCGTTGCCGGCGATGTCAGCCAGCACCTGATGAAACTCGCGGTCCAGCAGCATCATCTGCTCACGATCGCGCGCCACGCTGGCGGCGGCGATGCGCTGATTCAGCGCCTGTAGCTGGGCAATCTGCGCCGGATTCACGCGCTGCGTCGCCAGCCGCAGGCACAGCGCTTCATTTACCAGCCGCACTTCAATCAGCTCCAGCGCATCGTCAATCGACAGCGGTGCCACCATCACCCCTTTACGCGGGATAATCTGCAGTAACCCTTCGGTCGCCAGCCGATGTACTGCCTGGTTAACCGGCGTGCGGCCCATTGCCAGATCCTCCATCACCTGCGCGGTATTGAGATATTCACCTGGCTTATAGCGCAGCGTAATCAGGCGATGCCTGAACGCCAGATAGGCCTGTTCATTCAATGAAACGCTTTTTTGTCCGGCCTGTGACTTCACATTTTCAGCAACTGAATCACTCATCACGCAGATCCTTATTGGGGTACTGAGACATCTTACACAAAAACCTGGCATGAAAATGGCTATATTGAAATTGCAGTGAAATTTCACACGCATTTTTCATCAGGAGATCGTCGCATGCATTTACGCTTTACAACCGACTCACAAGCCGCCCCGGTGCTGGATGTCGACATTAAGCAGCTGGTCATTGCCGGATGGGTTGGCCGCGACCAGGCGGCGGTGCTGCACCATATCAGGGAGCTGGAGGCGCTGGGCGTGCCCGCACCTGGTGCAGTCCCGCTGTTTTATCGCGTAGCCACCCAGCAGCTGGCGCAGCACAGCCCGCTGGAAGTGGTGGGCGAGCAAACCTCCGGCGAAGCCGAGCCGTTTGTGTTTTTCCATCGCGGCGAATACTGGGTGTCGCTGATTTCCGATCACACCGACCGTCACCTGGAAACCTTCAGCGTGGCACTGTCGAAGCAGGCCTGCGTTAAGCCGGTCGCCGGTCATGCGTGGCGTATGGCAGAGGTTGATCCGCACTGGGATCGGCTGGAGCTGCGCGCGTGGATCAAAGTCAACGGCGACTGGGTGACTTATCAGCAGGGCACGCTCGACTCTCTGCTCACGCCGATGGATCTGCTGGCGCGCTACTTCGGCGGTCGCCCGGTCAGCGAAGGCTTTGCGATGTCATGCGGCACGTTGAGCGCGATCGGCGGCATCCGTCCGGCCAGCGAGTTCCGCATGGCGCTGCACGATCCGCTGCTGAATCGCACGCTGGAACACCACTATGTCACCGGCACGCTGCCGGTGATTGCCTGAGGAGACGCGTATGACCACCTTATGGCAGGCGAGCCAGCAACTGCGCGCCGGAGACCTCACCGCAAGCGCCGCGACGCAACAGGCACTACGCGCCGCTGAGCAGCCATCGGGCGAAGGCGCACGCGTGTTTACGCGGACCTGCGCCGACAGCGCCGTTCAGCAGGCGCAGCAGGCTGATGCGCGCTGGCAACAGCAGCAGCCGCGCAGCCCGATTGATGGACTGCCAGTCAGCATCAAAGACCTGTTTGATGTGGCGGGCGAACCCACCTGCGCCGGATCGCGCGTGCTGGCGGATGCGCCGCCCGCCGCGCGCGACGCGCATATCGTGCAGCAGCTGAAACAGGCCGGTGCCGCTATCGTCGGCAAAACCAACATGACCGAGTTCGCTTTTTCCGGGCTCGGTATTAATCCGCACTACGGCACGCCGGCTAACCCATGGCAGCGCGGCGAAAAACGCATTCCCGGCGGTTCTTCATCCGGCGCGGCGGTGGCGGTGGCCGACGGCATGTGCCTCGCGGCGGTCGGCACGGACACCGGCGGCTCGGTGCGGATACCGGCGGCGCTGTGTGGGCTGACCGGCTTCAAACCCAGCGCCAGCCGCATCAATCAGGCCGGCACGCTACCGTTATCGGCGGCACTCGACAGTATTGGCGTAATTGCCCATGACGTGCGCAGCTGCTGGCTGCTCGACAGCGTCATCGCCGATCGGCCTTTGCCGCTGACAGAGCGTGATATCAAGCGGGCGCACTTTGCGATTCCACAGACCCGGGTGCTGGACGGGCTGGATCTCGCGGTCAGCCAGGCGTGGCACCACGCGCTGGCACAGCTGCGCGCGCAAGGTGCCACGCTCACCGAGCTGCCGCTGTCTGAACTGGCAGAACTGGAAACCATGAACGCCCGTGGCGGCATCACCGCCTGGGAAGCCTGGCAGTGGCATCAGTCGCTGCTGCAGTCGCACGCGACGGGTTATGACCCGCAGGTGCGGATGCGCATTGAGCGCGGCGCGTTGCTGAATGAGACCGACGCACAACTGTTGTATCAGCAGCGCGCCGACTGGCGGCAGCGGGTGGAGCAGGCGGTGGCACCGTTCGATGGCCTGTTGCTGCCCACCGTGCCGCTGATTGCGCCGACCATCGCCGAACTCGACGACCCGGAGCGCTATCGCCAGGTCAACCTGCTGATGCTGCGCAACACCAGCGTGATCAACATGCTGGACGGCTGCGCCATCTCCCTGCCTTGTCATCAGCCCGGCAGTGCGCCGGTGGGTCTGATGCTGGCCGCCACCCATGGCCACGATGCCGCGCTGCTCAGCTGGGCGCTGGCGCTTGAATCCATCCTGCAACGGAGTCTCTGAAAATGACACATCCTCACGGCATGCTGTTTGTCGCCACCAACGTCGCCGCTGAAAACGAAGCTGATTTCAATCAATGGTATGACCATGAACATGTCGCCGAGCGCGTCGCCATTGACGGCTTTCTCAGCGGCACGCGCTATCAGGCGCTGGATGCTGAACGCAAGTACCTCGGACTGTATGAAACCCGCTCGCTGGAAACCTTCACCAGCGCCGATTACTACGCCGCCTTCACGCGCCAGACGCCTTGGTCGGTAAAAAACCTGGAGCGGATGATCAAACCGATGCGCCGCGTGTGCGCCATCACTCAGCAGCACGGTCAGGGCAGCGGCAGCCACCTTGCGGTGCTGACGCTACAGGCTGGCATTGAAACTGCAACGCTCAACGCCTGGCAGCAGCAGGTTGCTACGGTGCCGGGCTATATCGCCTCGCGCTTACTTACGCCGGACACCACGCTGAGCACGCCGCTGCCTCAGGAAGATCGGGCGCAGCGCGCCATGCAGCCGATGCTGCTGCTCAGCTGTTCGTGCGCCGATGCCTGCCAGACACTGGCGGCCGCCGCGTCACAGGCGCTCAATGCCCGCGCTGAATTTTATGCGCTCAGCTGGCAGCTCACTAAACAGGAGATGGCTCATGGCGAATACTGATTCTACTCTGCCGCACGCCGCGCGTGCCGCAGCAGGGAAAACCCACACCGGCCGTCTTGCCGCGGCCAGCTCCATCGGCACCGCGCTGGAGTGGTACGACTTTACCGTTTACAACATCATGGCGGCGCTGGTGTTTAACCATGTGTTTTTCCCCAGCTTCGATCCGCTGGTCGGGACCATTCTGGCGTTTTCAACTTACGCGGTCGGTTATGTATCACGTCCGGTGGGTGGTTTTATCTTTGGCCATCTCGGGGATGTCGCCGGACGCAAGGCGGTCTTGATCACCACGCTGGTGATCATGGGCGTGACCACGGCGCTGATGGGCATGCTGCCCGGATATGCGCTGTGGGGCATCTGGAGCCCGATTCTGCTGGTGGCGCTGCGCTTTGTGCAGGGCATCGCGCTGGGCGGCGAATGGGCCGGCGCGGTGTTGCTCTCCATGGAGCACGGCGAAGCCAGTAAGCGCGGGCGTAACGCCTCGTTCGCCCAAGTCGGGCCTTCCTGCGGTACGCTGATTGGCACCGGCTTTATCACTTTAGTGACGTTGTCACTCAGCGGCGAACAGTTTCAGGAGTGGGGCTGGCGCATCCCGTTCCTGCTCAGTCTGCTGCTGGTGATGTTTGGCCTGTGGCTGCGGCGTGGCGTGGAAGAAACCCCGACTTTCGTGGCGATGCAGCAGGCGGAGAAAACCAGCCACTCGCCGCTGAAAGAGGTGTTCCTGCGCTATCCACGTGAACTGCTGATCGCCGGCGGCTCGCGCATCGGCTCTGACGTGCTGTACGCGCTGGTGGTGGTGTTCACCCTGACATACGTCACCACCGTGTTACAGCTGCCGCGTCCGCTGGCGCTGATGGCGACGATGGTCGGCGCGATTGGCAACGCGTTGACGGTGCCGCTGTTTGGCGCGCTGTCCGACCGCCTCGGCCGCCGTCCGGTGTACATTGCCGGCGCGCTGCTGGCTATTGTCTGGTCGTTTGTGTTTTTTGTCCTGCTCGACAGCACTCAGCCGTGGCTGATTGTGCTGGCGGTGGTGATTGGCCTGCTGATTCACGCCATGATGTACGGTCCGCAGGCGGCGTTTGTCACCGAGCAGTTCCCGAGTCACGTGCGCTATGCCGGTTCGTCACTGGCCTATACGCTGGCTGGCATTATCGGCGGCGGTTTTGCTCCGCTGATCATTACCTCGCTGTACAAAGAACTGGGCAGCACGCTGTGGGTGTCGCTGTATGTGACGCTGGCGCTGGCGATCACGCTGTTTGCCTTATGGAAAGCCAAAGAAACCGCGCACCAGTCGCTGTAATCACCTCTGGCGAAGGATCGCCACCTTTTATTAAATATTCATGTGCAGCGCCGGTTCACTCTGCGGCGGCTCGGTCGAGATTTGCGGCAGCGGCAGCGGTCGTCCGATGTAGTAACCCTGAATGGCATCGCACGCCAGCTCCTGCAGTTGCGACATCTGCACCGGCGTTTCCACGCCTTCCGCAGTTACCGACAGGGAATAGGCTTTGCCGAGTCCAATCATGTTTTCCACCACCTGGCGCGCCTGGGGCGAATCGGCCAGCGGAAAAATAAAGGATTTATCGATTTTGATGCCGTCGAACGGGAAGGCGCGCAGGTAGCACAGCGACGCATAGCCGGTGCCAAAATCATCAATCAGAAATCTCACCCCCAGCGCTTTCACCGCCTGCATCACCGCCAGGGTTTTTTCCGGATCGCTCAGCAGCGCGTTTTCCGTGACTTCAATTTCCAGCCGCTGGCTCGGCAAACCGCTGAGCTGCAGCACCCGGGTGATGCGTTCGGCTAAGGCGCTATCCTGCAACTCGCTGGCGGAAATATTCACTGAAACCGCCATTTCCGGCCGGTAACGGGCGATGTCCTCGCAGGCATTGAGCAGCACCCAGTCGCTCAGCGCGCTGATCAGGCCGGTCTCTTCGGCCAGCGGAATAAACTGATCGGGCATCAGTAAGCCCAGCCGCGGATGCTGCCAGCGTACCAGCGCCTCGACCGCGCTGATGCGCTGCGCGATCAGGTCATAGCGCGTCTGATACACCAGCCGCAGCTGGTTCTCCTGCAGCGCTGCGCGCAGCTCATGCTCCATTTCGCGCCGCTGCACAATTTTCTCTTCCATGTCACGGTCGAAAAATATCCACTGGTTGCGACCGCTGTTTTTCGCTTTATACAGGGCGATGTCGGCGAAGCGCAGCAGATCGCTGGCGTTGTCGGCATCCTGCGGGGCCAGTGCGATGCCGAGACTGCCGCCGATGTGGATGTCGTTGTCGTACACCGGGAACGGCAGATTGAGCTGGGCGATGAGCTGCTGACACAGCGCGTCGACCTGTTCGCGGCTGCCCGCCTCCGGCAGAATCACCACAAACTCATCGCCGCCGAGCCGCGCCACCAGGCCGTTGCCGTTGAGCGTGCGCCGGATACGATCTGATACCGCATGCAGCACCTGATCGCCCGCTGCATGACCGTAGAGATCATTGACCGGTTTGAATTTATCCAGGTCGATCATAATCATCGCCAGCAGCGGCTGCGCCGGCAGTGGCAGGCTCAGCTGCCCCGTGAGGAATTCGCGCATCTGCACGCGGTTGGCCAGTCCGGTCAGTTCATCGAAGTGCGACAGATAGTGCGCGCGCGCCTGCGCTTCAACTTCCAGCGTTACGTCGCTGGCGCTGCCGCGAAAGCCGCTGATACCGTGCGCCAGGCTAACGCGCTTGAGGGTCAGATTGCAGTAGCGCGGTTGATGCTGGGCGGAGAGATAGCGGCAGCCGTTCAGCGTGAGCTGAGCGCCCGAGTCTGCCAGCTGCAAAAGCCGGGCGCGCTGGTGTTCATCGCACAGCAGGAAATCCAGTAGCGTGCGCTGCAGCCACTCCTCGCTGGTAAACCCGGTCACTACCGGGAAACGGCCGGAAACCCAGCTGAAGCGCAGCTGGTCGTCCATCTCCCAAATCCAGTCGGTGGTAATTTCGGCGATATCACGAAAGCGGCGTTCGCTTGCGCTGAGCGCCCGCTGGCTTTGCGCCAGCAGCAGCGTATTTTCATCATTGAGCTGCGCCTTACGCAGCGCGTTGCGCATCAGCATGATGGCACCATACAGGGTGATCAGCATGGCGATCACCAGCAGCGGCAGCAGGGCGGTCAGCAATTTACCGCCGGGGTTGCTGCTGGTCCAGCGCAGCGTGGCGTCATGGCCGTCGGCGGCGAGGCGCAGACTTTCTGCCACTGGCGCACGGGGTGCAGCGAATTCCACCCGCAGCGCGTTGATGCCGTACTCGTGCCCCAGCTGCTGTAATTTTTGCGGCGTCAGGCGATCGGCAAAGATCATCAGCGATGGCGCACCGGGCACCTGCGGCACGCTGTTATCGCCACCGGTAGTGATCCAGGCCGCGCACAGCAGCACTAACTGCTGATTTACCACCACAAAGCGCGACAGCGCCTTACCGTCATTGTGCTGTAACTGCTGACGCAGCGCGGGCAGTTGCTGGCGACCGAGCCAGCCGGTGAAATCGCGTTGCTGCAGCTGACCGTCGATCACGCTGTAAACCGTCTCACCGCGCGGCGCGATGACAAACACGCCCTCGTAGGCAAAGGTCTGGAACAGCGACTCACCCAGATTCTGCCGCGTCCACGCCCAGTCAGTATTCAGCGTGCGGTGCAGGTTTTGGTAGGCTTCGCCCCATTCTGCATTATCGGAGAGGTGAAACTGCATCACTTCCTGACGCGTCTGCAACGCCTTCTCCAGCAGCAGGCGGTTTTGCCGCGCCTCCTGCTGGTTGAGATCGCTGGCGATAAAGCACAGCGTCACCAGCGCCACCATAAAGGAAAGAAAAATCAGCAGCACCATCAGCAGCATCGGCTGGCGCATCAGTCCGCGCATCCGACCATCGGTCGGGAAATCCATCAGTGAACGTTTCGCCATCATAGACTTATCACAAACCAGTAAAATGATATTTCATAAGTACGTTATGAGTATCGGCATGACTGCGCCGAACCTGGGCGAAAAAGTAAAAAAAGCGTGAGCGAAGCGGCAAAAACAGATCGCATATTCGGCCAGGTGCCCGACGATGCCGTGGCGCAATCAGATCTGCATAAGGTCTGTTAATAAAAGGCCCTGCCGCTGCGTTTGTACCAGGGCAATTCGGCGAATGCCGGTAAACTTTTCCCGTTGCGCTAATAGCTTAGTGTTTATTTCATGCTGATGACGATAAATATATTACAGCCATAATTTATCAGAGCGTGATTTAACGTTCAGGACCTGAATAATTTCCTGGTTAAATGATGATGCGTTATCCAGGACTATTCTTGTTGAGTGTAAATCTTTGTCAGTGCTAATTTGCTGAAACCCATCTGCTCCTCTTTCCAGAGACCACTTATGCAACCACGTATCACGCATCTTGATGGCATGCGCGGATTAGCGATCCTGCTGGTGATTGCTTATCACGCCTATGCTCGCTGGCCCGAACTGTTGCCGTATGCCGCCACTACCCAGCATATTCCGCTGCTGGCATTTGGCTGGGTCGGCGTGCAGTTGTTTTTTATGATCTCCGGCTTTGTCATATTTATGACGCTGGATAAATCGTCCGGCTACCTCAGCTTTCTCAAAAAACGCTGGCTGCGCCTGTTTCCGGCAATGCTGATAGCCAGTCTGCTGCTGTACGTTGCCGGCGGCTTTTTTCCGGAGTGGTCGCTGATGACACCGGAAAGCCGCAACCTGCTGCCCGGTCTGATATTTATTAATCCTGAGACGCTGACGCAGCTCACCGGCATTGAATTCCGCTCCATGGCCGGATCGTTCTGGTCTCTCTATGTTGAAGCGCTGTTTTATCTGATTATTGGCGCGGTTTATTTCACCCTCGGACGTAAATACTGTCTGCCGGCGCTGATTGTGCCGATGTTATTACTTTCCGCCTCATCGGTATTGAAATCACTCGGCCATCCATTATTAATCGATGTCATTTCAAAATTCGGTTTTATTCACTACGCCTGGTTTATGGTCGGCTGTCTGGTTTATGAACGTCTGCACGGGCGCGATAAACGTTATCACTACGCACTGACCGCGCTGGCCTTGCTGATTAATTTCAGCTACTACGTTAAAAACAGCGGCGTGGTCGCCGTGATACCGCTGCTACTGGTAATGCTGTTTTTTATCGCCAGCTTTTATTCCAGACAGATTGAGCGCTGGCTTTCCCTGCGCTTTTTCACCGCCATCGGATTTGTCAGTTACGCCCTGTATCTGATTCATGAAAATTTAATGATCGCGATATTGATTAAGCTTAATGGCTATATCAAAAATGAGGCGGTGATGACGATGCTGCCGGTGGTGGTGGCCAGCGTACTGTATTACGTTGCCTGGCTGATCAGTAAATATGCCGAACCGGCGCTGCGTAATGCGCTGAAGTGGAAGCGGCAGCCCGCGCCGCAGGCGGGCAGTGGGCTGTAAACGCGCGGGAGCCAGCGCTCCCGCGTACGCTGTCACACATCCAGCCGGTGAATGACGTTCACAAACTCGTGTACGCCACTGTTGATTTCCCGCAGGCTGCGCGACAGCACGCTGATCTTCTCCTGTTCGGTCACCACAAATTGCCTGACCTCATCCAGCTGCTGATACATCTGCTGGATCAGGTCGGCATTTTGCTCCACGACCACGGAAATCTGTTTGGTGGCGCTGGCGGTCGAGGCCGCCAGGCGGCGTACTTCACCTGCCACCACGCTGAAGCCACGTCCGGCCTCGCCGGCACGCGCGGATTCGATGGCGGCATTCAGTGCCAGAATGTTGGTCTGCGAGGCAATCAGGTTGATGGTTTCCACCACGTCGCTGATGCTCCTGGCCGAGGCGGTGAGCTGCGCGCCAATTTCGGCGGCGGCATTCACCTGCTGCGCCACCAGTCCGGAGTTACGCACCGTTTCATCCAGCACTTCATTGGCGTTATCGGTAATTTGTGAGGTCTGCTCAGAGGTGGTCAGTGCGATATCCGCCACGCGCTTCGCCGCTTCAACGCGCGCGGTGATATCCGAGGCGATCTTAATCACTTTGTAGACCTTACCGTCGCCGTCAAACACCGGGTTGTAGCTCGCCTCCAGCCAGATGCGCTCGCCGCTGGCGGTCTTACGCTCAAAGCGACCGACAAAATGCTGACCGTTGCCGATTTTGCGCCAGAAGTCCGGATTCTCGCGGTAAAAATTGTCGAAGCAGAACAGGCGATGATGCTGGCCGGCGATGGCTGGCAGGGTATAGCCCATGTGAGTGAGGAAGTTGGCGTTGGCGGTAATGATGTGACCGTCCGGCGTGAATTCAATCACCGCCATCGATCGATCCAGCGCCGTTATCACCGCCTCTTTATGCTCCAGCTCCTGATGGCGCGCAGTGATGTCGCTCGCGACCTTGATCACTTTGTACACTTTGCCGCGCTCATCGCTCACCGGAAAATAGGTCGCGCTGAGCCAGAAGCGCTGATGCTGCTTGTTAAAACGCTCAAAAATGCCGTTCACCGATTCGCCGGCGGCCAGCGTTTGCCAGAAGGCGTAATAGTCGGAAGACTGGCTGTAAGCAGGGCTGCAGAAAATCCGGTGATGCTGTCCCTGAATTTCATGCAGCTGATAGCCGGTGACCTGTAAAAATTGTGCATTGGCGCTGAGGATTTCACCGGCCGGTGAAAACTCAATCCACGCAACATGCTGCTTTATCGCTTCAATATCCTTAGCAATGTCGCCACTTTTGGCAAATGGCAGAGAAAGGCTCGATTTTTTCACCCCGAACATGAGAGACCTCAGGCGCTTGGTATGCTGTTGAACGAAATGCAGGCGCAGATGCGCGCGTGCTAACGCATTCGGCGCGTCCAGTGGACGGCACCGCATGATTTCCCCGGTTGTCCATTACAGCCGTGCCACAGGCACAGGCTGCTGTCTCGCTGCGCACCGATGTGCGCAGGTGGGGTGTGTAATGGTGTTACCTGCCTGATGTTGTTACAGCGCAAGCTGAAAGCTGATTTTGCTATGCAACTTTGATTATCGACCGTGGCGTTAAAAATGTGAGAAAAAAGTGATCAACGTAGCGCGTGTGGGTAAGAAAAGTGCCCGGCAGACTTGTTAAAAGATGCATGTTAAATGTATGTTAATGCCCGAGACGTGACGCAATCAACGCCCGATGACGGGTTGGAGAAAAACCACCATGACGACCGCGCTGTGCCAGCTGTTAAAACTGCAGTATCCGCTGATTCAGGCACCGATGGCCGGTGTCGCCACGCCGCAGCTGGCCGCAGCGGTATCCAATGCCGGGGCGCTGGGATCGATTAGCGTTGGCGCGGTGACACCGCAGCAGGCGGCAGAAATGATTGCCCACACCCAGGCGCTGACGCGTGGCCCGATCAACGTCAACGTATTTTGCCACGCGCCGGCAAAGCGGGATGCCGCGCGCGAGGCGGCGTGGATCAGCCGGTTCAGCCCGCAGTTTGCGCAGTACCAGACGGCGCTGCCGCCGGCACTAACGGAGATCTATCAGAGCTTTTTGCACAATGAGGCGATGCTGACGGTGCTGGAGCAGGCGCGGCCGGCGGCGGTCAGTTTCCATTTCGGCATTCCCGATGCCACGGCCATCACCCGGCTAAAGCAACGTGACATTGTCACGCTGGCGACCGCCACCAGTCCGCAGGAAGCACGGGCAATTGCAGGCAGTGGTATCGATATCATTGTGGCGCAGGGTTATGAAGCCGGTGGTCATCGCGGCCATTTTGATCCGGGCGCGCCAGACCAGCAGCTTTCGACCGTTGCGCTGGTGCAGGCGATTCGTCAGCACACCGCGCTGCCGGTGGTGGCAGCGGGCGGCGTGATGGACGGTGCCGGCATCGCGACGATGATGAAACTGGGTGCCAGCGGTGTACAGCTCGGTACGGCGTTTGTGCTGTGTCCCGAATCGGCGGCCAGTGCGGCCTATCGTCGCGCGCTGCTGGCAGCTGGCGCGCGTGGCACGGTAATGACGGCGGCGATCTCCGGGCGTCAGGCGCGCTGCGTGCGCAACGCATTTTGTGAATTATGCCATGACGTAACGCCGGAGGAGATTCCTGACTATCCGCTGACCTATGCGCTGGGAAAAGCCCTGGCAGCAGCGGCTGCTGCACACGGCGAGGACGGCTTCGGTGCGCAGTGGGCGGGTCAGGGGGTGGCGCGGGTGCGCGCGCTGCCGGCGGCACAGCTGGTGGAGACGCTGGTTGCAGAGTGGCAGCAGGCATAGAGCAGGCTGCTGCCACATAGTGTGTAACGTTACAGACCGAGCGCGCGCGTTACCGCTTCCGGCATTGACGGACGCCCATTGGCGAGACAGGTGGCAACAAACGTGGCCTCGGCATACACCACGCCGTCGACCTTGATTTGCTGCACGAAGTTCACGCGATTGCGCTTCTCGTTCTGCTCCAGCGCGCAGGTGACTTCCACCTTATCGCCTTTCACCAGGCTCTTGCGGAAGCGCAGCGTGTACTCCAGCACCATGTAAATCTTGCCCTGACTGAACTCTTCTTCAATGTCGATACCCAGCGCCTCGCGCATGTAAGCGTGGCGCGTCCACTCCATGTAAAACGGGTAGTACAGCCCGTCGACCACGCCCTGAAAATCGATATGGCTTTCATCTACGTCATAGTGCTTTACGAACATTTTTGCATCCTGATAAGCGCGTTATGCGGTGAGGCAATGGGTATACCGCAGAATGACGCCGCGGGAAAACGGCAAGATGTTGCAAAGTAATTCCACTGTCGCCTGACGGAATGAATGCTGGTATTTTCCCGTGCTGCAGCAGAAACTGACAGCTGCATCACATATCCATAATCAACTGGCTACCTTTTTGTGACAAATCACGCAGCCCGGACACATTTTTCTGCGCAGGGTCGCGCGGCCAAACATAATAGTTTTACTATGTACACACATGTTGTACAGAGTAAAACAACAACACTGGCCGATTTGCGTTAAGCCATGACTCTGTGAGGAACCCTATGTCTGACAAGATAACCCGCGCGGCCGCTGTGCCCGATATTGAGCAGCAGACCGTAAAACGCGTCATCTGGCGCATTCTGCCGTTCCTGATCGTCTGCTATCTGATCGCCATTATCGATCGCGGCAACATCGGCATGGCGTCCCTGCAAATGAATGAAGATCTCGGGCTGAGCAAAGCGGTGTTTGGCCTGGCAAGCAGCCTGTTTTTTGTTGGCTATTTTCTGTTTGAGGTGCCAAGCAACCTCGCGATGCAGAAGATTGGCGCCAAAATCTGGATTTCGCGCATCATGGTGACCTGGGGCATTGTCTCGGTGTGCACCGCGTTCGTCAGCAGTGCGGAAATGCTGTACGTGCTGCGCTTTCTGTTGGGCGCCGCCGAAGCCGGCTTCTTCCCCGGCGTGATCCTTTATCTGACTTACTGGATTCCGGCGAAATATCGCGCGCGCGTGATTGCGACTTTCATGGTGGCGATCCCGGCAGCCAACTTTATTGGCTCGCCGATCTCGGGCGCAATCCTGACGATGGACGGCTGGTTCGGCCTGCGCGGCTGGCACTGGCTGTTTATCATCGAAGGGTTCCCGGCGATTGTGCTGGGCGTGCTGGCTTTCTTCCTGCTCAGCAACCGTCCGGAAAATGCCCACTGGCTGACCAGTGAACAGCGCAACTGGCTGAGCGGCAAACTGGCTGAAGAGAATGCACAGCGCAAAGCGATTGGTCATATCACGCTGTGGCAGCTGCTGCGCCACAAGCATATCTGGGTGATGGCGCTGATTTACGCCGGCGCGTCGGCAGCGGGTTCGACGCTTAGCGTCTGGTCACCGCAGCTGCTGAAATCATTTGGCCTGGATAACTTCACCACCGGTTTGATGAATGCGATCCCGTACGGTCTGGCATCGATTCTGATGATTGTCTGGGGCCGCAGCTCTGACCGTAGCGGTGAGCGTCGCTGGCACACCGCGCTGACGCTGTTCCTGATTGCCGGTGGACTGCTGGCGGCGTTCCTGACCGATACGCTGGCGGGCAGCGTGGTGATTCTGTCACTGGTACTGATTGGTGCTTACTCGATGAAAGGGCCGTTCTGGGCGCTGGCCTCGGGCTGGATGTCCTCAACCACCGCAGCGGCCGGTCTGGCTGCTATCGGCGCGATGGCCAACCTGATTGGTGGCGGGCTGATGGTGAACGTTTACGGCATCATCAATGAGAAAACCGGCAGCCATGCGATGGCGATGATTCCTCTGGCGCTGCTGTGCGCGGCGGGCGGCATTGCGGTATTGCTGATGGGACGCAGCAAAAAGCTACACGTTGAAGCGGAACAGCCGGTGGCCAGCACCGGGAAATAATCTCATGAGCCTGTGCCAGGGAGGGCACGCATCTGGCTCATCACGTCTGACGTTATCCTGCTTTCATCCTTTAAAACATTCGTTTCCCGATGCGCCACAGCACACCGGGAAACGCGGCGTTATTATCTCTGCTCAGCGCTGCGCTGGCGCCACGGATCTTTCACCATGGCAACCGCCAGTGCGCCAATCATCAGGACTGCCGCCACCGCCAACAGCGCCCACATAAAGCCGCCGGTAGACTGACGCACATAGCCGATCAGCGACGGGCCGAAGAAGCCGCCGAGATTACCAATCGAGACAATCATGGCTAAGCCGCCTGCCGCGGCATTGCCAGTTAAAAAGCCGGAAGGCAGCGCCCAGAACGAGGCCTGAAACGCCAGAATACCGCTGACGGTGCAGCACAGCGCCAGCATTTTGATCACCGGCGCATCGCTCAGCGCGCTGCACATCAGGGCTAAGGCGGCGATCACCAGCGCGCCGCTGATCCAGCGAATACGGTGCGCTGATGCATTAGCGCGGCGCGCCCACAACAGCATGCTCACGGCACCGCAGACATAGGGCAGCGCGGCAAGAAAGCCGGTTGCCGTATGGCTCACGCCGAGCTGTTTGATGATCTGCGGCATCCACAGTCCCACACCGATCGAACCCACAATGCCGCAAAAGTTAATAAACGCCAGCAGATACAGCAGCGGATTGCGCAGCGCGTCGCGCATCTGGGAACCGTGCGTTGCCGCGATTTGCTGCTGCTCATCGGCCAGCCGCCTGCTCAGCAACTGCTGTTCACGCGGCGCCAGCCAGCGCGCTTTCTCCGGCCGGTCGCTCAGCACAAACAGGCACATGATGCCGAGGATCACCGCCGGTAAGCCTTCAATCAACAGCAGCCACTGCCAGTTACGGATATGCTCATGGCCGGTGATCTGCATCAGCGCGCCGGAAATCGGTGAGCCGATGATATTGGCCACCGGAATGCCGACCAGGAACGCGGCGGTGATTTTGGCGCGCCAGCTGCCGGGGAACCAGTAGGTAAAGAACAGATAGATGCCAGGCGTAAAGCCGGCCTCTGCTACGCCGAGACAGAAGCGCGCAACGGCAAAGCTGACGGGGCCGCTGATGAACGCGGTCGCCATTGAAATCAATCCCCACGAAATCATGATGCGCGCGATCCAGATGCGCGCGCCCACTTTTTGCATGATCAGGTTGCTGGGAATTTCAAACAGGAAATAGCCGATAAAAAACATGCCCGCGCCAAAGCCAAACTGTTCGGCGGTGATGCCGAGATCGGCGTTCATGCCCAGCGCGGCAAAGCTGACGTTGGTGCGGTCAAGGTAGCTGACCACATAACAGATAAAGATAAACGGCAGAATGCGACGAAAGGCTTTGGCGGCCGCCTGCTCACTGTCCTGGAAATCCTGTTCGCTGAGCGTTTCATGGCGGGGTGGCACCGCAGCCGGCTGAGCCGGCGCAGGGCTGGATGTTGAGTGCAGGGTCATAGTAATCTCCGGTGCGTTCGGATGACGCAGAGTTGTAGTCAGAGAAACGAGGTATCGATGGCCGGCAACGTGCGGCCTGGCGTGTTCTGGGTACAGGTCAGGATGCTGCCGCTGACCGATTCGGTGATAAACAGCTGATTAAGGTCGGCCCCGCCGAAGCACAGGTTGGTGGTGGAGCGACCCAGTGGACTGAGCAGAATCTCTTCCGGTTCAGCCAGATCGTTAAGACGCCAGACGCGCCCCAGGCCGGGATTGGCGATCAGCAGTTCGCCGCGCTGATTGATGGTCAGCCCGTCCGGCCCGCTGGGTCCGTGCGAGGTAAAGAACAGTCCAACTTTGCTCACCGAACCATCCGCCAGCAGCGGCACGCGCCACACGCAGTTGCCGCGCGTCATCGCCACGTACAGGATTTTCTCATCCGGCGACAGCACCAGGCCGTTCGGGCTCGGGCAGTTATCCAGCAGCAGATCCAGCCGGCCATCCGGGCTGAGCCGATAGACGCGTCCGCTGGCATCGTGCAGCCCGGTCTGGCCCTGATCGGTAAAATAGAGATTGCCGCGGCTGTCGGGGGTTAAGTCGTTGACGCCGCGAAAGCTTTCGCTGTTACGCCGCGTCAGCCACGGCGTGATAGTGGCGCTGCTGATTGACAGCTTCATCAGGCCGTTACGGTAATCGGTGATGATTAGCGTGTCCGGATCGGTCAGCTTCATGCCGTTGGGCTCACCGTCATACTGCACCACCAGCTCCCAGTTGCCGCTCATATCGACGCGAAAGATGCGGCCATAGGGAATATCGGTGACATACAGACAGCCGGAGGGATGCCACACCGGGCCTTCGAGAAAGGAGTCGGTAAGCTGGCCGCCGCGATTGGCGGCAGCCCAGACATTGCCGGCGTCCGGCCGGCGAAACGCTTCAGGCAGGCGCGAAAACAGCGTTAACTCGCGCACCTCCGGTACGGTGAGTACGGTCATGATACCGCCTCCTGCTCCTGCAGAACCTGTAACGCGTTGCGCGCGGCACCGGTGCCCATGCGCACGTAAGCATTGTCGCTCACGCCGCCAATGTGCGGCGTAATAATCACGTTGTTAAGCGACTGCCACAAATGCGGTGCATTCAGCGGCTCGCTGGTGAAGCTGTCCAGTCCGGCGGCACGCAGTGTGCCGTTTTGCAGCGCGGTCGCCACCGCCTGATCGTCAATCAGTCCGCCGCGCGCGGTGTTGACCAGAATCGCGCCAGGCTTAAAACGGGCGAGGGCGGCCGCGTTGATCATCTGGTGATTGCTGTCCGTCAGCGGACAGTGCAGCGACACCACATCGGCACGGCTGTACAGTTCATCCAGTGATTCAACCGCTTCACAGCCAGCCGGCAAGGTTTGCGCATAAGGATCGTAGGCCAGCACCTGCATACCGAAGGCCTGGCCGATGCGCGCCACGCGGCTGCCGATGGCGCCCAGACCGACCAGGCCGAGTGTGCGTCCTTCCAGCTCCAGCGATTTATGCTGCGCTTTATCCCAGTGTCCGTCGCGCATCCGGCGGTCCAGCTGCGGCACCGATTTAGCACAGGCGAGGATCAGCGCCCACGCATGCTCCGACACGGCAGCGGCATTGGCACCCACTGCCGCGCGGACCGCAATCTGGCGTTCCGCCGCTGCCTGCTGATCGATAACGTCAATACCGCTGCCGTGCTTGGAGATCACGCGCAGCGCCGGCGCGGCGTCCATGATGCGCCCGTTGATTTTGCCGTAGCGCACAATGATCGCCTGAGGATTATGGCGCTCACACAGCGCGATCAAATCGGCTTCCTGCGGCTGGCGTCCGGCATAAATCAGCTGATAGTCCTGCAGCAGCTCGACGGCTTCAGCAGCCAGGTCACTGCCGGTGATGAGGATAGTTTTTACGTTGCTCATTACAGCGATTCTCCTTCTGCTAACATACCCGCCGCGCGCAGGGCACCTTCCAGCCAGCCCGGACGCAAATCGCCCTGCTTAATACCCGCGATGCGGCGCGTTTCGGCGTCCAGCTTCTTCGCCGCCAGGGCAATGATGCGTTCCACATACTGTTTAGCGATCACCACCACGCCATCGGCATCGCCGACCACCAGGTCGCCCGGCTCAATCGACGCACCGGCCACCGACACCGGATGGTTCACGCGTCCGGGAATACTTTTGGTGGGGCCGCTTGGGTTGAGGCCGGCAGCAAACACCGGATAGCTGCCCTGCGCGAGGGCGTCAGCATCACGCACCGCGCCATCAATGATGATGCCGGCGATGCCGGACGCTTCGGCCTGGGTTGCCATGATTTCACCCAGCAGCGCGCAACTGATGTCGCCTTTGCCGTCCACCACCAGCACATCACCCGGCTGGGCGATAGCCAGCGCCGCGTGAATCGCCAGGTTATCGCCCGGACGCACTTCCACCGTGATGGCCGGCCCGGCGACTTTCATCTGCGGCGACAGCGGCTTAACGCGGCCATGCAGGGTGCCGCGACGACCGGCGACATCGGCCAGAATCGCGGCCTGGAATGCGGCGGCCTGGCTGACGGACAGGGCGCTGACGCGCTCGATGTTGCGGTTGATCAGGTTATTTGCAGAGACAGACATAATTCACCTCGTGGTTTGTTTTACCTGGTACAACAATGTTGTACAATATAAAACAACTATATCGACGATCTGACGCCGCATGCCAGTGTTACGAAGGTGTTTGTGATGTAAACACGATGTGACTCACAGTTTTCAGGTACACTCAGGACGGCACAAATCAGGAGGAAAAAATGGGAAATGAAGGCGTTAATGCGGTGGAGAAGGCGTTGTCCCTGCTGGATTGTTTTAAGCCGGGCGAAGAGAGCCTGTCGCTAACTGCGCTGTCGCAGCTTTCCGGCTATCACAAAACCACTGTCTATCGTCTGATGAACTCGCTGGAAAGGATGGGCTATGTGGTGCGCAGTGACAGCGGTGTCTACACGCTCGGCCCGCGTCTGTTATACCTCGGCAAGCTTTATGAGCAATCATTCCATCTGGCCAGCGTGGTGCAGCCGGAATTGCAGGCGCTGGCAACGGCGACCAACGAGAGCGCCAGCTGGTACGTACTGGATAACGGCCAGCGTCTGTGCCTGTTTCGTGCTGAATCGTCTGATGGCCTGCGTCATACGCGCCTGCCGGGGACGATTTTTCCGCTCGATAACTCAGCCATCAGTAAGGTGCTGCGTTTCTGGGGCATGAATGAAAATCTCTTCGATGCGCTGCCGTCGCTGCCAATATTCAGCTCAGGCGCGCGCGATCCGCACATCGCGGCCTTTGCCGTACCGGTATTCGCCGAAAATGATCGGCTGACCGCTGCGCTGGCGCTGACTGGCCCGGTTTCGCGTCTGACGCTGAATCGCAAAGATGAAGAGTTAGGTGTGTTGATGCGCGAAGCGGCTGCACGCCTGTCAGCCAAACTGGGCGCGCGCAAAGCATTTTGTGATGCGGTTTATGCGGCTAAATAAGGCTGCGCATTAATCACTCACCGGCGGGCCAGCAGGCCTGCCGCACTCCTTCGGATTTTTCAAAGCAACACCTCAGTTAATGCTGTTTTCCCTGCTGCGCTAAGCCCGGTATACCTTGCGGAAACCAATTAAACGCTGGCAGGCATCATGAGCACCCATACCCGCATCCGCAAATTCAACACCAAAGATACCTATCCTAATCAGTCGCTGGACAACGACCTGTGTCAGGCCGTGCGCGCCGGCAACACCGTTTACGTGCGTGGTCAGATTGGCACCGACTTCGAAGGCAACCTGGTGGGGCTGGGCGATCCGGCAGCGCAGGCCGAGCAGGCGATGAAAAACGTGAAGCAACTGCTCGAAGAAGCGGGCAGCGACCTGTCGCACATCGTGAAAACCACCACCTACATCATCGACCCGCGCTATCGCGAGCCGGTGTATCAGGTGGTCGGCAAGTGGCTGAAAGGCGTGTTTCCCATCTCCACCGGTCTGGTGATCTCGGGACTGGGCCAGCCGCAGTGGCTGATGGAGATCGACGTGATTGCGGTAATCCCCGACGACTGGCAGCCACAATAAGGAGCGCCGCATCATGACGTTATCGATTGTTGGACGCTGCGCGCAAACCGGCCAGCTGGGCATCGCGGTCAGCTCGTCGAGTATTGCGGTCGGCGCACGCTGTCCGTGGCTGCGCGCCGGTGTCGGCGCGGTCTCCACGCAGAACATCACGCTGCCGGCGCTGGGCCCGCGCATTCTTGATCGGCTGAGTCAGGGCGAGACGGCGCAGCAGGCGCTGCAGAGCGGTCTTGCCAGCGATGACTTTTTTGATTATCGCCAGCTTACGGTGCTGGCGGCCGACGGCAGCAGTGCCTGCTTCAGCGGAACGCACACGCTGGGGGTGAATCACGCGCTGTGCGGCAGCGACTGCGTAGCGGCCGGTAATTTGCTGGCGAATCCCGAGGTGATTTCGGCGATGGTCAGCGCGTTTACGCAGCAGCCGGGCGAACTGGCCGCACGGTTAATCGCGGCCATGCAGGCCGGGATGGCCGCCGGAGGCGAAGCCGGGCCGGTTCACTCGTCGGCGCTGGCGGTGGTGGGCGAACAGCCGTGGCCGCTGGTTGATCTGCGCGTTGACTGGACGGAGGGCGATCCCATCGCGGAACTTCATCAGCTGTGGCTGGCCTATCAGCCGCAGATGCAGGATTACCTGACGCGCGCGCTCAATCCCACGCTGGCACCCCGTTACGGCGTGCCGGGCGATGAATAAGCGTGAGGAGACGCGATGCTGACCAGCCGTAACCTGCTCGAACATCTGGTGGCTTTCGACACCACCAGCCGCGAATCCAATCTCGCGCTGATCGATTTCTGCTGGCGCTACCTCAGCGGGCTCGGCGTGACCTGTGAACTGATGCACAACGCAGAACGCAGCAAGGCCAATCTCTATGCGCGGCTCGGGCCAGCCGGCAGCGGCGGGGTGATGCTATCGGGCCACAGCGACGTGGTACCGGTTGATGGCCAGACGTGGACGGTGCCGCCGTTTGCGCTCACCGAACGCGACGGCAAGCTGTACGGACGCGGCACGGCAGACATGAAAGGCTTCCTCGCCTGCATGCTGGCTGCCGTGCCGCATTTTCTCGCCCAGCCGCTGCGTCAGCCGCTGCACCTGGCTATCTCCTATGACGAAGAGGTGGGTTGCCTCGGCGTGCGCTCGCTGGTGAAGGCGCTGGCGCAGCGCAGCGATCGACCGGCGATCTGCCTGATTGGCGAGCCGACAGAGTTGCGTCCGGTGCTGGGCCACAAAGGCAAGCTGGCAATGCGCTGCGACGTGCAGGGCGCGGCCTGCCACTCGGCATACGCGCCGCAGGGCGTCAATGCGATTGAATACGCCGCGAAGCTGATCCAGCACTTAACTGTCATCGGTGAACGTCTGGCGGCGCCGGAACGACAGGATGCGCGCTTCGATCCGCCGTTTACCACCGTGCAAACCGGGGTGATCCACGGCGGGCGCGCGCTGAATATCGTGCCAGACGCCTGCAGTTTTGATTTCGAAGTGCGCACCCTGCCGCAGGATGATGCACAGCAGGTGGCAGATGAGCTGGTGGCGTATGCGCAGCAGACACTGGAGCCGCAGATGCGCGCGGTGCAGCCCGCCAGCGCCATCCGCTTCTCGCCGCTCAGCGCCTATCCCGGGCTGGATACCGCCGCGCACAGTGTCGCGGCACAGCTGATTGCCCGGCTGAGCGGCAGCGACAGCTTCAGCACCGTGGCGTTTGGCACTGAAGGCGGACTGTTTGCCGCCGCCGGCATCCCCTGCGTGGTGTGCGGTCCCGGCAGTATGGAGCAGGGCCATAAGCCCGACGAATTTATCACCCTCGCACAGCTGGACGCCTGTGACAGCCTGTTACGCCGGCTGGCGACCTGGATGTGCGAATGAACCCGTGACGAGCCACCCCGTCCGAATCCGGAGATTGTATGGTCAGTGCAGAAGTAACCCCGTTTCCGCAGCCGCTGTCATCGGCACCGCATAAGGCCAACGTGGCGGTGCAGTTGGATGGCGTCCTGAAGCGCTTTGGTGATGCCATCGCGCTGCATAAAATTTCTCTCACCATCCACGAAGGTGAGTTCATTACGCTGCTCGGCCCGTCCGGCTGCGGTAAAACCACGCTGCTGAACCTGATGGCCGGCTTTGCCGAAGCCGACGGCGGTGAGATTTTTATCGATGGCGAACTGGTAACGGAAATCCCGCCCTATCAGCGCGAGATCGGCATCGTGTTTCAGAACTACGCGCTGTTTCCGCACATGACGGTGGAGAAAAACGTCGGCTACGGCTTGCGTATGCGCGGCGTGCCGAAAGCGGAAATCGCCGAGCGGGTCGGGCAGGCGCTGGCGCTGGTGAAGCTGGCGGGGTACGGCCAGCGCAAGCCGCGTGAACTGTCTGGCGGGCAGCAGCAGCGCGTGGCGCTGGCGCGTGCGCTGGTGATTCGTCCCAAAGTGTTGCTGCTGGATGAGCCATTCTCCGCGCTGGATAAAAATTTGCGGTTATCCATGCAGGTCGAGCTGAAAGCGATTCAGCGCAAACTCGGCGTGACCACGGTCTTCGTCACCCACGATCAGGGCGAAGCGCTGAGCATGAGCGACCGCGTGGTAGTGATGTCGGCCGGGCACGTGCGCCAGATCGGTCCGCCGGATGAGATCTATCGCCGACCGCAGGATCCGTTTGTCGCCAGCTTCGTCGGTGACGTGAACATTCTGCCGGGCCGCTACGCCGGCCGCGACACCAGCGCGCTGCTGGAGCTGGGCGGCAACACGCTGCGCCTGCCGGCCAAACGGGTGCAGGCCAGCGTCGGCGACCGGCTCGATGTGTATGTGCGTCCGGAAAATGTGCAGCTGGCGCCGCTCGGTCCGCAGGCGCTGCTCAGCGCCACGGTGCTGACGCACGTGTTTCAGGGCGATCACGTTGACGTGCACCTCGACATTCCGGCGCTCGGCAGTGCCTCACTGTTTGCCCGTCAGTCCGGACTGGAGGCGCTGACGCGCTGGCCGGTCGGCAGCGTGGTGGGGCTGACGTTTGATGACGAGGGCGTTTGCGCCTTCACCAGCGACGCACAGGGTTAACGCATGGCAACGGAAACCATGACGGCGATCATCGCCGCACAGCCGGGTGGTGCAGAGGTGCTGACTGCGGTGCAGCGCCCGGTGCCGCAGCCGGGACCGGGCGAAGTGCTGCTGCGCGTCGTCAGCGCAGGGGTTAACCGGCCCGATATTCTGCAGCGCAACGGCATGCCACCGCCGCCAGGCTGCAGCGATATTCTCGGGCTGGAAGCGGCGGGCGTCATCGTTGCGCTCGGCGCAGGCGTCAGCGAACTGCAGCCGGGCATGGCGGTGATGGCGCTGCTGAGCGGCGGCGGTTATGCACAATACTGCGTGGCGCGCGCCGACCTGTGCCTGCCGGTGCCGGACACGTTGCCGCTCAGCCACGCGGCGGGTTTTCCCGAAGCCGCGTTTACCGTCTGGCACAACCTGTTTGAGCTGGGCCGTCTGATGCCGGGCGACAGCGTGCTGATTCACGGCGCGGCCAGCGGCGTGGGCACGCTGGCGATCCAGTGCGCCCAGGCTTGTGGCGCGCGAGTGATTGCCACCGCCGGCGGTGCAGAAAAAATTGCCGCGCTGCAGCAGCTGGGCGTGTGGCGCGCCATTGATCGCCATAGCGAAGATTTTGTGGCGGTGATTCAGACGCTGACCCGGGAACGCGGCGTGGATGTGGTGCTGGATAACGTCGGCGGCGACTACATTGCGCGCAACCTCAGCGTGCTGGCAGCGGGCGGGCGGCACGTCAGCCTCGCCTTTATGCAGCGGGCCACGGTGGAGATCAATTTACAGTTGATCATGCGCAAAGGCTTAAGCCTGACCTCTTCCACGCTGCGACCGAAAAGCGCGGCGGAAAAAGCGCGTCTGGCGCAGTGCGTGCGCGCCCATCTGCTGCCTTTACTGGCCGCCGGGCGCATCACGCCGCAGGTGCATCAGCGATTGCCGCTGACGGCCGCCGCGCAGGCGCACCGCATCCTCGAAGCCAATGCCAATATCGGCAAAGTGCTGCTGCTGCCAGATGCGGAGGCTATGCCATGATGGAACTCTATTACGCCTCTACCTCGGCTTACGTGCGAAAAGTGATGGTGTGCGCCCGGCTGCTGGGTCTGGCGCCGGAGATCACCCTGCTGGCGTCGGCGGCGCACCCCATCGAGCGCGATGCGCGCATTGCCGCGTTTAATCCGCTGGCTAAAGTGCCGGCGCTGCGCACCGAACAGGGACTATGTTTATACGACAGCCGGGTGATCTGCGAATACCTTAACCACCGCGCCGCGGGCCAGTTGCTGCCGGCAGACGGCGAGGCGCGCTGGCTGTGCCTCACGCGCCAGGCGCTGGGTGATGGGCTGCTGGACGCCGCGCTGCTGGCGCGCTACGAAACCAGCGCCCGCCCGCTGGAAAAGCAGTGGTCAGCGTGGCGCGATGCGCAGCTGACCAAAGTGGCGGCGGCGCTGGCGGCCATTGAGCAGCAGGCGGAGGCGTTCAGCCGCACGCCCGACGATCTCGGGTTGATCGCCATCGGCTGCGGATTGGGCTATCTCGACTTTCGTTTTGCTGAACTCAACTGGCGCGCCACACATCCGCAGAGCGCCGCCTGGTTTGCCCTCTTTGACGCGCACCCGGCGATGGCCGCGACGCGCCCGCACCTTTAATGGAGCCGCAATGTCTCAGATTTTCTTTCTCAATGGGCCCAATGCCAATCTTTACGGCATGGATCGCCACGGTACTTACGGCAGCGACAGTTTCGCCAGCATCGGCGAGCGCTGTCAGCAGCGCGCCGACGCGCACGGCCTCAGTCTGCAGTTTCGTCAGAGCAACCATGAAGGGGTGCTGGTGGACTGGATTCAGGAAGCGCGCCAGCAGGCAAACGGGCTGATCATCAATGCCGCCGGGTTGTCGTATCGCTCGGTGCCGATTCTGGATGCGCTGCTGATGTTCGATGGCCCGATCATCGAAGCGCACATGAGCAATATCTGGCAGCGCGAGCCGTTTCGTCATCAGTCGCTGGTGTCGAAAGCCGCCACCGGCGTGATCGCCGGGCTGGGCGCGCTGGGTTATGAACTGGCTATCGATGCGCTGGCGACGCTGCTACAGGAGCCCAGCGCATGACGACGCTGGTGTTTTATAGCGAGTTCGACAGCTTCGAGGCGTGGTCGGCGCTGCTGGCACCACAATTACCGGATGTCACTATCTGCCGTGCCGATCAGGTTGCGGATGCCGATAGCGTGCAGTTTGCGCTGGCGTGGAAGCCGCCGCGCGGCTTTTTTGCCCCGTATCGCCAGCTGAAATTGCTGGTGAATCTGGGCGCGGGCGTCGACTCGCTGGTGGGGCGCGACGACCTGCCTGACATCCCGATCGTCCGGCTATCGGACCCGGATATGGCGCGCATGATGGCCGGTTACGTGCTGTTTGCCGTGCTGCGTTACGCGCGTGACATACCGGCATTTGAGCGCGCACAGCGTGAACATCGCTGGCACTATCTGCATCCGCGCGCGCCGGCGTCGATTCGCGTGGGCGTGTTGGGGCTGGGCGAACTGGGTGCGTATGCGGCGCGCGAACTGGCGCGTCAGGGCTTTGACGTGCGCGGCTGGTCGCGGTCGCCCAAAGCGCTGGACGGCATTCACTGCGTCAGCGGTATGCAGGCGCTGGATGCGTTTCTGGCCAGCAGCGACATTCTGGTGGTGATGCTGCCGCTCACGCCTGAAACCCACGGATTGCTGGATGCGCAGCGTCTGGCACGGTTGCCGCCGGGCTGCGCGCTGATCAACGTGTCGCGCGGCGCGATTGTCGATCAGCCCGCGCTGACCGCGGCGCTGCAGAGCGGACAGATCGGGCACGCCACATTAGACGTGTTTGATCGCGAGCCGCTGCCGCCCGACGATGCGCTGTGGAGCATGGAAAATGTGCTGATCACCCCGCATCTGGCGTCGGTAGCGATCCCGGCCAGCGCCGCACGTCAGGTGGCTGATAACATCCAGCGGGTGATGCGCGGCGAGCCGGTGCTCAACCAGGTGTTTCCCGCGCGGGGTTACTGAGCGCGTCAGGCGACGCGCACCACCTGCGGGTCGAAGTAGCTTGGCGCGGCCATGCCGGGAATGTATTGATCGGAGATGAACATGCGGCAGCGTTCGGCGAAGGCGTTGACCACCATCGACTGCTGCACGTGGGCCACCGTGGCGTATCCCAGCAACATTGGCCGGTTCACGCCGGCAAGGCGCACGCGGATCACCCGTTTGCCATCCTGCGACAGATTGGCTTTGGGCCGCACATTGGCGATGCCAAATCCCACGCCGTTGGCCACCATCGCGCGTACCACTTCCATATTGCCGGAGCGCATCACAATGTTGGGCGTGACGCCCGCTTCGCTAAACAGGCTGAGAAAATATTCGCGGCTCCACGGCATATCCAGCAGCACCATCGGCACCGTAGCGAGATCCTGGATGGTCACCGCAGACTGACTGGCAAACGGGTGATGTTCGCCGACCATCACATACGGCGGCAGCTGCGCCAGCGACTGAAACGCGATGTCGCTGGCCGGCACCAGATCGTAGGTCAGCGCGATATCGATATCGGCGGCGCGCAGTTGTTTCAGCAGCTGTTCATGATTGCCCTCCACCAGCGTGATGCGCACGCCGGGGAAGGCGCGGCCAAAGCCAAACACCAGCTCCGGCGTCAGCATCGGGGCCAGCGTGTCGAGACAGCCGACGCGCAGCGGGCCGCGCACGTTGTTCAGCGACTCTGAGGCGATGGTATACAGATTCGACATCTGTTCCAGGATCAGCTTCGCCTCTTTTAATACCTGATGGCCAATGGCGGTGAGCGACACGCCCTGCGCGTGGTGGCGCACAAACAGCTGCACCCCCAGCTCGGATTCGATGTGGGTAATGGCGGCAGAGATCGACGGTGACGACACGTGAATACGTTCGGATGCGCCAATAATGCTGCCGGCTTCGCCGGACGCGACGAAGTATTCCAGCTGGCGCTGGGTGATGCGACTGAGCATGCAGATTCTCCTGGTGTCGCCAGCGCGATCTTGTCGCGCCGGCTTTTCTATTTACCCCTGTTTCCATGCATTTATCATGCCGGACAGCGAATAGCAGCATAATCCCCTGCCTGACCCTTCACGCCCATTCGCTTCTGCCTCACTAAGGCTTAAGAAAATCCGTTGCAAAGCAGCGACTTTTTTAGCGTCAGAAATTCCGATGCAACGGCGAGGAAAAGGCTGTTTTACCGCAGCAGCGGCCAGCGGCAGAATCGCTGTGACACCTGCTTTTCACTTTCGCACTGTTTTGGCGCAGCGCGCCGTGGCGAATCAACGGTGGTTCAGAGCAGCGATAACAGCCTTTTCATTCACTGGGGACAAAAATATGTTGCGTAAGATGTGTGCCTTAACGTTGTTAACCACGGGAATTCTGAGCGCAGGGAATGCCATGGCCGCCGACAAGCTGATTGTCAGCACCTGGGGCGGCAGCTTTAAAGATCTGATCGATCAAACCATCGCTAAAGAGTTCACTAAAGAGACCGGCGTCGAAGTCCAGTTCGTCACCGGCGGCACCATCGATCGCCTCAACAAAGCCAAACTGGCGGGCGGTTCGCCGGAAACGGACGTGACCTTCACCACCGCGCACGTCGGCTATCTGTATGCCAACAGCGGCCTGTTCGAGAAACTCGACATGAGCAAAATCCCTAACGCGGTCAATCTGGTGCAGCAGGCGAAAGTGAGCCCGTATCATCTGGGCGTGTGGGGCTACGTCTACACCATCGGCTACCGTCCGGATCTGGTGCCGAAAGGGGAAACCTTCACCAGCTGGAACGACCTGTGGAAACCGGAGCTGAAAGGCACGCTGGCACTGCCCGACTGGGATCCGAGCCACATCATCGCCGTGGCCGCCAAACTCTCCGGCAGCGATGCCGCGCACTGGCAGCAGGGCCAGGCGAAGCTGAAAGCGCTGATTCCTAACATCAAATCGTTCTACACCGATGATGCCAACAGCCAGCAGCTGATCTCCACCGGAGAAACGCCGGTGCAGGTGATGCTGTCGATGAACGCCTACAGCATGATTGCGGAAGGGGTCAACATCAAGCTGGCGATACCGAAAGAGGGCGCGATCCTCGGCGTGGATACCGTCGGCATCAATAAAGGCAGCAAAAATGCCGATCTGGCGTACAAGTTCATCAACATCGCACTGAAACCGGAAATTCAGCAGCAGGTGGCGAAGATCTATCGCGGTAGCCCGACGGTGACCAACGCGCATATCGATCCGGAGCTGGCGAAGCTGCCAGGCATGCTGACCACGCCGGCGCAGTGGAATGCCACCATCAATACCGATCCACAACTGCGTGCGGAGAAAACTGCCGAGTGGCGTCAGTGGTTCTCTGAAAACATCATGTCTCACTGATTGTCCTGGTGCTGCGGCGGGGCGGGTGCCTCGCCGTAGCCGGTAACACCTATGCAGGCAGTAACGTCCATGACGAAAAAACCGACATTTTTACCCTGGTTCATTCTTCCCGCCACGCTGACCGCGATGGGGCTGGTCGTCGCGATGTTTGCGGTGATGCAGTTCAGCGTGCGTGCGTACATTCCCGGCTCGCTGGATGTCGGCGGCTTTACGCTGGCCAATTTCAGTGGCCTGTTCAAACGCATCTACGGCGATGCGTTTCTCAATACCGTGCTGCTCAGCGCCAAAACGGCTTTATTTGGTTTGCTGATGAGTTACCCACTGGCCTATGCGCTGGTGCGCACCCGCACTGCGTGGATCAAATCCACCATTCTGATCATCGCGATTACTCCGCTGTTTCTGGGGGAAGTGGTGCGCACCTATTCGTGGATTATCGTGCTGGGTAACAGCGGCTTTCTTAATAGCCTGCTGCTGGCGCTGGGCATCATCAGCCAGCCGATCCAGTTTATGTTTACCCAGACCGGTGTGGTGGTCGCGCTGGTGCATGTCACCATGCCGATCATGGTGCTGATGCTGGCGACGGCGCTGTCACACATCAATCCGGACTACGAAAAAGCCGCTACCAGCCTTGGCGCCGGGCCGGTACGCGCGCTGCTGACGGTGACCATTCCGCTGTCGATTCCCGGCATTATCGCCAGCCTGACCACCGCGTTTGCCTGGACCTTTAGCGCTTTCGCGACGCCGCAACTGATTGGCGGCGGACGCGTCAGTACCGTGGCTACGCTGGTGTATCAGCTGGGCTTCTCCTCGATGAACTTCCCGTTTGCCGCAGCGCTGAGCATTGCTGGCCTGCTGCTGACCATTCTGCTGCTGCTGGCGCTGAAGCGCATGACGCGCTTCCTGCATGCCATGGGAGGGCACTGATATGACCCGTTCTCACAACGACAAACTGATTGCGCTGCTGGGCAAACTGCTGGTGATCGCCATTCTGACGTTTGTCATGTTGCCCACCGTCGTGGTGTTTATCTCGTCGTTCAGCAGCACCTCCGTGCTGTTCTTCCCGCCGAAAGGCTGGTCGCTGCGCTGGTTTGAGCGGGCGCTGAGCTACGACGATTTTCGTCACGGCTTCTGGTCCGGACTGATTGTCACAGCATGGGCGTCAACGCTGGCGGTGGTCATCGGCGCCACGCTGGCGATTGCCATCGAGCGCTATCGCTTTCCCTGCAAACAGGTGCTGGAGAGCATTCTGCTGTCGCCGCTGTTTATTCCGCATTTCACCATTGGCCTCGGCCTGCTGATGCTGGTGTCACAGCTCAATCTGGGACGCGGCTACGCGCTGGTGATTTTCTGCCACGTGGTGCTGGTGCTGCCGTTCGTGCTGCGCAGCATCTATGTATCGCTGAAAAATCTTGAGCAGCGGATAGAACTGGCGGCGGCCAGCCTCGGCGCATCGCCGTTGCGCGTGGTATGGACCATTACCGTGCCGCTGATTCTGCCGGGCCTGTTTGGTGGCTGGCTGTTCGCGGCGATTCTCTCTTTCAATGAATTTACCGCCTCGCTGTTTATTACCACCCAGGCGACGCAGACGCTGCCGGTGGCGATGTACAACTACGTGCGTGAATTTGCCGACCCGACGCTGGCGGCGCTGTCGGTTATTTATATTGTGGTGACCGCCGCGATGTTAATTATCGCCAATAAGTTTTTCGGGCTGGGAAAAATATTAAACGTTGAGGCCGGGCATTAATTTCGCTGTGCCATTAAGCCGCCGTTAAACATGACAACCTGGTGTTAATCGCCAGCGGCGCAATATTTGCGCCGCGCTGGTGGCATGCCAACTATTCGGGGATGACCTATGTCAGTAGAAAAAATCAATACCGTGATTGTCGGAGCGGGCCAGGCGGGTATCGCCATGAGCGAACATCTGGCGCAGATGCAGATCCCGCACGTGGTGCTGGAGCGCAGCCGCATTGCCGAGCGCTGGCGCTCCGAACGCTGGGACTCGCTGGTGGCAAACGGCCCGGCGTGGCACGACCGCTTTCCTTCGCTGAAGTTTGATAACATTTCACCGGAGGCGTTTCCGCCGAAAGAGCGCATGGCGCAGTATTTCGAGGATTACGCAAAGATGCTCAACGCGCCGGTGCGCACCGGGGTTGAAGTACAGCAGGTGACGCGGCTGCCCGGACGCAGCGGCTTCCGGGTGGTGACGTCGGTGGGAGAATTCGACGCGGACAATGTGGTGGCTGCTACCGGGCCGTTTCAGAAGCCCGCGTTCCCGGCCATCGTGCCTGAAGGCGCGGTGCCGCAGCAGATCCACTCATCGGCGTACAAAAATCCACAGCAGCTGGCGCCCGGTGCGGTGCTGGTGGTCGGTGCGGGTGCGTCCGGCACCCAGATTGCCGAGGAGTTGCGTCAGGCCGGCCGCGAGGTGTTTCTGTCGGTCGGCGAGCACTACCGCCCGCCACGCGCCTATCGCGACCGTGATTACTGCTGGTGGCTTGGCGCGCTGGGGCTGTGGGACGAAGTGAAAATCAAGCCGAAGAAACAGCACGTGGCCTTTGCCGTCAGCGGCTATGAAGGCGGTAAAACCGTGGATTTTCGCCGGCTGGCCCATATGGGCATTACGCTGGTCGGCATCACCGAGCGCTGGGATAACGGCGTGCTGCGCTTTGCGCCGGGGCTGGCAGAGAATATCGCCGAAGGTGACAGAGCTTATTTCGAGGTGCTGCGCGATGCGGATGCGTACATAGAACGCAACGGGCTGGATTTACCGGCCGAGCCGCAGGCGTGGGAGCTGTTGCCGGATCCGGACTGCCTGTTAAATCCGCTGATGCAGCTGGACGTGCAGGCGGCGGGCATCAGCACCATTATCTGGGCTACCGGGTTTAAATTTGATTTCAGCTGGCTGCAGGTGGATGCGTTTGATGAACAGGGCCTGCCATTCCACAAGCGCGGTATTTCTGCCGAGCGCGGTATTTATTTCCTTGGCCTGCCCAATCTGGTCAACCGGGCGTCGTCGTTTATTTACGGCGTGTGGCACGATGCGAAATATATTGCCGACCACATCGCGCTGCAAAATGCCTATTCGGATTACGTAAAGTCGTAATTATTTTCCAGGTGCGCATGAATGCGCACCCTACGGAAGATCTACAACGCCCGCACGTACTGTTGTCTTGCAACCTTTGAATTAGCACGATAAATCGTGCCGCTACACCAGGTGCGGCTGGAAGGTGCAGTAATCACAGCGCGCACAAACCGTAGCGGCGCAATTCATTGCGCATTGGGCAGCAGCGCAGCGGACAACCAGCACGATAAATCGTGCCGCTACACCAGGTGCGGTTGCAAGATGCAGTAATCACAACGCGCACAAACCGTAGCGGCGCAATTTATTGCGCAACAGGCAGCAGTGCGATGGACAACCAGCACGATAAATCGTGCCGCTACAACAGGTGCGGCTGGAAGGTGCAGTAATCACAACGCGCACAAACCGTAGCGGCGCAATTTATTGCGCATCGGGCAGCAGCGCAGCGGACAACTAGCACGATAAATCGTGCCGCTACACCAGGTGCGGTTGCAAGATGCAGTAATCACAACGCGCACAAACCGTAGCGGCGCAATTTATTGCGCAACAGGCAGCAGTGCGATGGACAACTAGCACGATAAATCGTGCCGCTACACCAGGTGCGGCTGGAAGATACAGTAATCACAGCGCGTACAAACCGTAGCAGCGCAATTTTATTGCGCAATCTGACACAGCAATCATCAGATCCCAGACAAAAAAATGCCGGTGGGCGATGGCTCGCGCACCGGCATCGGTTCGATTGACTCAGCGATGGCCTATTACAGCGCCATATCCTGCTTCGCGGACTCTTCGCGCGGTTTGGCCTGCGCAGGTGCCGACTGCTGATCGTCCATGTTAATCACTGGCGGTTTGGTCAGCTGCAGCACGGATGCGGTATTATCCCATACCTGCTGGGTCAGCGCGGTGTTGCCGTTCAGCTTCTGGCCGAAGCTTGGCACGATAGCGCGGATCTTCTGCTGCCACTCCGCTGACGCGAACTGCTGCGGGAACAGCTTCTGCATCACGTTCAGGGTGATCGGTGCCGCGGTAGATGCACCCGGTGAAGCACCCAGCAGGGCCGCCACGGTTTTCTGCTGATCGGTCACGATTTCGGTACCCAGCTTCAGCACGCCGCCTTTCTCAGCATCTTTCTTGATGATCTGCACACGCTGGCCGGCCTGAATCAGTTTCCAGTCCTCTTTACGCGCGTTCGGGTAGTACTCTTTCAGCGCGGCAAAACGGTCGTCATCGTTCAGCATCACCTGACCAATCAGGTATTTCACCAGGTCAAAGTTATCGATGCCCACGTGCGTCATCGGCATGAAGTTGCTGGTGGTGGTGGCGCTCAGCAGATCGAACAGCGAACCGTTCTTCAGGTATTTGGTCGAGAACGTGGCGAACGGCCCAAACAGCACCACTTTTTTACCGTCGAGGTTACGGGCATCGATGTGCGGTACCGACATTGGCGGTGCGCCTACGGAAGCCTGACCATACACTTTCTGCAAGTGACGGCTGGTGATTTCCGGGTTTTCGGTCATCAGGAACGAACCGCCCACCGGGAAACCGCCGTAGTTATCGGCTTCAGGAATACCGGTTTTTTGCAGCAGCTTGATCGCCGCACCGCCCGCGCCGATGAATACGTATTTCGCATCCACTTCACGGTTTGCGCCGCTCTTCACGTCTTTGATGGTGACGTGCCAGGAGTTGTCGCTGTTGCGTTTGAAATCGGTGACTTCAGAGGAAGTTTCCAGCTTGAAGTTCTGATCTTTCTGCAGGCTGCCGATCAGCTGACGGGTAATTTCACCGTAGTTCACATCGGTACCCACCGGCGTCCAGGTGGCGGCCACTTTTTGATTCGGATCGCGACCTTCCATTACCAGCGGTGCCCACTGCTCGATCTGCTTGTGATCGGTAGAGAACTTCATGCCCTGGAACAGGGTCGTTTTCTGCAGCGCCGCATAGCGTTTGGTCAGGTATTCGACATTTTTGTCGCCCCAGACAAAGCTCATGTGCGGGGTGGAGTTGATGAACGAACGCGGATCGTGCAGCACGCCACGCTGTACCTGGCTGGTCAGGAACTGGCGGGTAATCATGAACGATTCATTGATTTCCAGCGCCTTGCTCACATCGATGGAACCGTCTGCACGCTCTGGCGTGTAGTTCAGCTCCATGTTGGCAGAGTGGCCAGTACCGGCGTTGTTCCAGCCGTTGGAGGATTCCAGCGCGACGCCGTCGAGACGCTCAACCATCAGTTGTTTCCAGCCCGGTTGCAGCTCCTGCAGCCAGGTACCGAGCGAGGCGCTCATGATACCGCCGCCAATCAGCAGCACGTCGGTTTTTTCTGGTGCGTTCTCAGCGTGAACCGCTGAAGAGACAAGCAGTGCCGTCAGCGAAAGCGCGGACACAAGTTTTTTGGTCTGAGTCATGCCAGTCCTGTTTATTCTTTGCAGATGAACGTTAAAAATTCGGTTGGCAAATTAAAAGATTGTTACGAAAAGATTAACTTGTTTTTAGTTAATTAACTATTGATGGCAATTAATTAACTTTCATAAAAGCGGGATGGCGAAATAAACGGCAGGAATACAGCAGAAATGCGGGAAAAAGCAACAATATATCCGCTAACGGAGCGCGGTTATTATTTATAACGACGGGCACGACTTAGGTCAAATTAAATCCGCTGCCGCGATGACAAATCATGCACTATCACTGCACGGAGCGTGTTGATGATCTGACGCCGAATGGGTTTACCCTAAGGTCTCTGATGACTTGTTTAACTTTCGCGTGGACATGAGCATGGCGGGCAAAACCCTGTATGAAAAGCTGATCGAACAGCATGTGGTACGTCACCTGGACGATGAGGGGCACGTGCTGCTCTATATCGACCGGTCAATCCTCAATGAATACACCAGCCCGCAGGCGTTTAGCGGTCTGCGCGACCGGTCGCGGCGCGTGCGCCATCCGGCCACCATTCTACTCAACGTCGACCATGTGAACCCGACGCGGCCGATGCGCGATGCGGCGATGACCGACGCTGGCGGCCAGCTGCAGGTCGATTACTTCCGCAAAAATGCTGAACACTTTGGCATTGAGCTGTTTGACGTGCTCGATCCGCGACAGGGCATTGAACATGTGGTGGCTCACGAGCAGGGGCTGGTGATGCCGGGGATGGTGATTGCCGCCGGCGACAGCCATACCACCACTTACGGGGCGTTTGGCGCGCTGGGGTTCGGCATCGGCACCTCGGAAATCGAGCACCTGCTGGCGACACAGACATTGATTTATCGCACGCTGAAAACCATGCGCGTTGAAGTCACCGGCGAGCTGCCATTTGGCTGCGCCGCCAAAGACATCGTGCTGGCGTTGATCGAACAGATTGGCGCATCCGGCGCTACGGGGTATGCGATTGAGTTTACCGGCAGCGCGATTGATGCGCTGAGCATGGAAGGGCGTATGACTCTGTGTAACATGGCAGTGGAAGCCGGTGCGCGCGGGGCGATTATCGCGCCGGATGACAAGGTCTACGCTTACATTGCCGGCAAACCGCAAATGCCGGTGGGCGAACTGTGGCAGCAGGCGCTGGCCGAGTGGCGCACGTTGCGCAGCGATGATGATGCGGTATTTGACCGGCAACTGACCATTGATTGCAGCGATCTGGAACCGAAGGTCACCTGGGGCATCAGCCCGGATCAGGCCTGCGCCATCAGCGGCCACGTGCCTAATCCGGCAGACGAACCCGATCTGGTGAAACAGCAGGCGATGAAAAATGCGCTGCACTACATGGGGCTGCAAGCCGGCACGCCGCTGGCCGACATTGCCATCACCCACGCGTTTATCGGCTCCTGCACCAATGGGCGCATTGAAGATTTGCGCGCTGCGGCAGCGGTGATCGGCACCCGCAAAATCGCGCCGCACGTGCGCGGCATCATCGTGCCGGGCTCAACCCAGGTACGGCAGCAGGCGGAGGCGGAAGGGCTGGCGGCCATCTTTATCGACGCCGGCTTCGAGTGGCGTCAGTCGGGCTGTTCGATGTGTCTGGCGATGAACGAGGATGTGCTGGCACCGGGCGATCGCTGCGCATCTGGCACCAATCGTAACTTTGCCGGCCGTCAGGGCGCGGGCGCGCGTACTCACTTAATGAGTCCGGCGATGGTCGCCGCCGCTGCGCTGGCGGGCCATCTGGTTGATGTTCGTCACTATCTGCAATCCGGGGTTTAATATGCAAGCTTTCACTACCATCACCGGCAAGCTGGCACCGCTGCCGGCTGCTAACATCGATACCGATGTGATTATGCCCAAGCAGTTTCTCAAAGGCATTGACCGGCAGGGGCTGGATCGCGGCGTGTTCTTTGACCTGCGCTTTCTGGCCGACGGTGCGCCAAACCCTGATTTCATCCTTAATCAGCCGGGCTGGCAGAACGCGACGTTTTTGCTGGTCGGCGCCAATTTTGGCTGCGGCTCCAGCCGCGAACATGCGGTGTGGGGGCTGAATCAGTTGGGCATCCGCGCGATTATCGGCACCAGCTTCGCCGGCATTTTTGACGACAACTGCCAGCGTAACGGTGTGCTGACGCTGAGCCTGAGCGAGGCTGATTACCAGCGTCTGAGTGCGGTGGCCGCCGATGCGCAGCGCAACACCATCAGCGTGTCGCTGGATCAGCAAACCATTCAGTTCGCGGATGAGGTGATTCACTTTACGGTCAGTGCCCTGAAGCGCGAGATGCTGATCGGTGGCGGCAGCGCGGTAGACTGGACGCTGCAATATGAAGCAGATATCCGCCAGTTTGAAGCGCAGCACTTTGCGCAGCGTCCGTGGCTGCAGCGCACCAGGGAGCAACCATGAGTAAGATTATCGACCGCGGCCCGTCGCCGTTTATCGCCGGTTTTACCCTGCAGGATGTGACGCTGGATAATGGCGTTACGCTACGCGTGGCCAGCGGCGGCAAGGGCACGCCTTTGCTGATGCTGCACGGCCATCCGCAAAATCATCTGGCCTGGCGTAAAATCGCACCGCAGCTGGCGCAGTATTATCAGGTGATCCTGCCGGATTTGCGCGGCTACGGTGACAGCGACAAGCCCGCCAGTGACGCTGAACATCTGCCGTATGCCAAACGCAGCATGGCGCAGGATATCAGCCAGCTGATCGACGCGCTCGGCCTGCAGCGCGTGGCGTTTGTCGGCCACGATCGCGGCGGGCGCGTCGGGCACCGGCTGGCGCTCGATCACCCGGAGAAAGTCAGCTGCTGCGTGTTTGTCGATATCGCACCCACTGCCACCATGTACGCGCTGACCGATCAGGCGTTCGCCACGCGCTATTTCTGGTGGTTCTTCCTGATTCAGCCGCACCCGCTGCCGGAGACCATGATTGGTCACGATCCGGCGTTCTTTTTGCGTAAACACATTGATGGCCAGCTGAAAACGCCGGGCGCGACCGAAGCGGCGGTGTTTGAAGATTATCTGCGCTGCTATCGGGATCCGGCGATGATCCACGCGGTATGTGAAGATTATCGCGCCGCCGCCAGCATCGATTTGCAACACGATGCCGCTGACAGCGACCGGCGCATTGCCTGCCCGCTGTTACTGTTGTGGGGCGAAAAGGGCACGGTCGGTCAGCTGTATGATGTGGTGCACACCTGGCAGGACAAGGCGCTGCAGGTGCAGGGCGAGGCGTTACCGTGCGGCCATTCACCGCAGGAAGAGGTGCCAGAGCGGTTTCTGCACTCGCTTCAGCGCTTCCTGGGATCTGTGTTATAACCACGTGGCGTTCACTCACCATGTGCTGTTATGAAAATACTGCTTGCCGGAAAAAGTTATCAGAAGCCGTTACAGGGTTGGCCGTCGATTGAAGACCTGTACGTGTTTATCAGCGTGGCGCGGCATGACGGTTTCGGCCGCGCGGCGATTGAGCTGGGTCAGTCACCGTCTTACATCAGTAAACGCATCGCCATTCTGGAAAAACAGCTGGAGACGCGGCTGTTTTTCCGCACTAACCGCGTGATGCGCCTGACGCCGGAAGGTGAAAAAGCGCTGGAGGGCGCGCTGCAGGTAGTGCAGGAAATGGATGGCTTTCTCAATAATTTCCGTCAGTGGCGCGGCGAGCTGACCGGGGAAATTACCGTCGGCTGCTCGTTTGGTTTCGGTCAGGACTATTTATCGGATGCGGTTTCGGCATTTATTCACCAGCATCCGTCGCTGAATATTAAACTGATGCTAAGCGATCGGGCATTCGACCTGCTACAGAGCGGCACGGATGTGGAAATCTGCGTTGGCGACGATCTCAATCCTTCCTATATTGCCCGCCGGCTGATTGCTAACCGGCGCATTTTATGTGCCGCGCCGGCGTATTTATCCCGCGCCGGTATGCCAGCCTCGCTGGATGCGTTAATTCATCACAGCTGTCTGATCATTAATGAACGCGATAATTCATTTGGTAACTGGGCATTGACCAATGGCGAGCAGCAGGTGTTGTGTCGCCTGAACAGCCATTACTCTTCCAATAGCGGCAAGGTGATTCTGCACTGGGCGTTGCAGGGGCATGGTATTGCGCTGCGTTCAGCGTGGGATGTGGCGCCCTATCTGGCGACGGGCGAGCTGGTGGCGGTATTACCGCAGTGGTATCAGGAAGCCAATATCTGGGCGGTGTATACGCAACGCGCCGCAGAATCGCAGCGTATTAAAGTTTTTCTCGATTTTCTCGCCGCCTATTTTAATGAAAAAAGCCTGCCGGAAATGACGGGCAGGCCATAAACAGAAAAACGCGTTAATCCCGGCATCAGCCGTAAGCCACTTTGTCATTGATGTGATACAGCGTGGCAGTGGCGGCCATCACGTGCTGGCCGTCGTGGCCCGGCTCATGTGATTCAACGTCGGTGATGTGATAACCGACGGCTCCGGCCGCCTGGGCTTTTTTCACAATGGCGTCTGTTAACTCTTCCATTGATGTGGCCCAGCTTACAGTAGTTACACCCGCCGGATGGATTGAAGATAATTCGCGGTGCGTCAAATCGGCGCGAATTAAAACCGGTTTAACATTTTGCGGCGTAAAAATGGAAATCACATCGTTAATTAACGCTTTCATGGTCTTACTCCTCAAAAATAACAACAGAGCCGGAAGTGAATTAACCGATCCTGAGATCGTTGTTTATTGGTTTATACATTCCGGCAAAGCGCACGGTGAATGATCATGCCGGTAGGGTTAATAAACACCTTTTGAGGTTATGCGTTTTAGCTTTAATTGCTAATCAGATGTTAAGAAAAGTTCCGCCACAACTCCGGTAATGTTTCGCTACTATTTTTTCATCTGCTTACATTTACCGCGCAGAATAAAAGGCGGGAGGAGAGGCCATCCGTGGCCTGAGGTTTAAAATTCGCGCTGACCGCCCAACTCAATCACCCGGTTGGGCGGAATATGAAACTGCTCATGGGCACGTAATGCATTGCGCTGGCAGAAGTGAAAAATTCCGCCGCGAATGCGCGCCAGACCGCGACGTTTCTTCATCACCAGCGTATCGTGAGCGGTAAAAAATGACGCTTCATTCACCGTGCAGCCAAAACCTTCCAGTCCGCACAGATGCAGAATCTCCGCCATCGACGGCACTTCACGCCAGCCGTAGGCGGCAGTGACCTGCCAGAACGACGGCGACAATTGCGTAATGCTGATGCGCTGCTGATTATAGACGCGCGGCGTGTCGGTGGTGCGGATATGCAACAGCACCACGCGGCGGTGCAGCACGCGGTTATGCTTGAGGTTGTGCAACAGCGCCTGGGGAATTTCAAACTCCTTACGCGCGAGGAAGATGGCGGTGCCCTCGACGCGGTTCGGCGGATTGCTCTCCAGCGATTTCACCAGCGCCAGTAAACCGTCCTGATCGTTATTCAAACGGCGAATCAGGCGGTTACGCTCGCTGCTCCAGATCAGCATCAATCCCATCATGGTCAGCGCCAGCAGCACCGGTACCCAGCCGCCGGACAGCAGTTTCATCAGGTTGGCGATGAACAGCGGCACGTCGACCACCAGCATACACAGCAGGAATAACAGCGCCAGCGGCAGCGGCCAGCGCCAGTTACGCAGCGCCACCACGCCCGCCAGACAGGCGGTGATCACCATGGTGCCGGTCACCACGATGCCGTACGCCGAGGACAACGCCGACGACTGACGGAAAGCCAGCACAATCAGCATCACGGCGGTGAAGAGCAGCCAGTTAACCACCGGAATGTAAATCTGCCCGGACTCGGTATGCGAAGTAAAAATGATGCGCATCGGCGGTAAAAAGCCCTGGCGAATGGCCTGATGCGTCAGGGTATAGACGCCGGAAATCACCGCCTGCGCCGCGATGACCGTGGCCAGCGTTGACAGCACAATGAGTGGAATCTGCGCCCAGCCGGGAGCCAGATTAAAGAACGGATTGTTCAGCGCCTGCGCATCGGCGATCACCAGCGCGCCCTGGCCGAAGTAATTCAGTATCAGCGCCGGCATGGCAATCACCAGCCAGGCGAGACGAATCGGCGCTTTGCCCAGGTGGCCCATGTCGGCATACAGCGCTTCCGCGCCGGTCACCGCCAGCACCACCATGCCCATCGCCGCGAGCGAGAGCGCTTTGTGGCTGAGCAGGAAGGTCAGCGCATAGGACGGACTGAGCGCGTGCAGCACTTCCGGATTGAGCAGAATACCGCGAATGCCGAGCGCGCCGATGGCCACAAACCAGACAAACATCACCGGGCCAAACACCCGGCTGACCTTTTCTGTGCCGTGTTTCTGGATAATGAACAGCAGTGCGAGAATGGTGAGCGCCAGCGGCACCACATATTTTTCCAGCCCGGGCGAGACCACCTGAATCCCTTCTATGGCCGACAGCACCGATATGGCCGGGGTGATCACGCCATCACCGTAGAAAAATGCTCCGCCAATCAGACCGGCCAGCACGATGATATGACCGGCTTTGCGGCCAACGTTGCGGCGAGCCAGCGACATCAGGGTGAGAATGCCGCCTTCGCCGTCGTGGTCGGCGCGCATCACGAAGCAGACATATTTAAACGTGACGATGAGCGTCAGCGCCCAGAAGATCAGCGACAGAAAGCCCATCACCGCCAGCGCCGACGGCGCGCCGTCCGGCAAAATCGACAGACATTCTTTCAGTGTATACAGCGGGCTGGTACCGATATCACCAAACACGATGCCGGCGGCGGCCAGCATGCCAGCAGGCAGAGACTGTTTCTCTGATTGACTCATACATTTCCTGTTTTTTCAGGGAGAAAGGGCGAGCGCCATCAACCGCACTGGCGTGTCGCAATCACCCACTTTTATGCTGGCGAAGATAGCGTTTCAGCGGCGTAATCGGTAGGGGTTGGCGTTTTTTTGTACGCGATTTTTATACCAATCGGCCAAATTTTTACGCCATTTTTACACCGCTGCGGCTTTTTCAACCTGAAGTGTAGACGATTCAGACAGCAGCAGAAGCGGGCTGGCTGGCAGAAAATGGGATAGGTAGCGGAGGCGTTGCGGTGGTGGGACAGGTCCAGGTGCGCATGAATGCGCACCCTACAATATTGTGGTGGGTTCGCGATTAATGATGACCGCGATTGATGTAGGGTCGCCATTTATAGCGACCGTAATTGCCGCAGGTTCGCGATTAATGATGACCGCGATTGATGTAAGGTCGCCATTTATGGCGACCGTAATTGCCGCGGGTTCGCGATTAATGATGACCGCGATTGATGTAGGGTCGCCATTTATGGCGACCGTAATTGCCGCGGGTTCGCGATTAATGATGACCGCGATTGTTGTAGGGTCGCCATTTAGGTACGACCGGGCACATGGGTAACAGATCAGACCGGGCACACAGGTAACACTTTTGTGGTCAGTCGATCCGGATAATACGCTTTTCTGCCCGGTCATAATACGCAAGGATGAGCCTGTCGAAGAGGATGACGTCAATGCCGTCGTCCACTTCCAGGAACCGCACGTATTCCCCCCGTAACGCCGCGCTCAGGAAGGTTCGCCCGTTCAGCCTCAGGTCGCCTTTTTCACCGACTTTGTACAGCTTCGCCCCCTCCGGATAGCCCACCTCCGGCACTTTTCCGTCCCATCTTCGCGGTGAAGGCGTCCATATTTTCGCGGGCGGCTGCTGCCCGTGCGCCTCATGCGGCTTTTCCTGATTGAACTCGTTCCGCCATCCGCTGCACCACGCCTGCTGCTCCGGCAGCGAGCCAAAGACGTCGTGGTGGCTCATGGCGACCTTCAGCGACCGGTGCATCCGCTCGTGGCGGGCGTTCTGCCCCGGACAGCCCGGCGCGGTTCTTTCCGGCTGTATCCCCGGCTTTATCAGCCACACGCTCAGCTGCGTCAGCGCGAGAATGCCCGGCGCAACGAAGGGCGAGCCGTTGTCGGTGCGGATAACGTCGGGCAGCCCGCCTTCCAGGAAGGCCCTTTCCATGCAGCCGCGCACGAACACCGTGGTCTCCGACGTGCCCGGCTCGCAGGACAGCAGGTAGCGGCTGTGGTTATCGGTAAGCGTGAAGGGGCGGCACCAGCTGCCGTCTTTCAGGCGGAAGCGCCCTTTAAAATCAGCGCTC
>NZ_SCKT01000020.1 GCF_014155765.1 Pantoea dispersa
CGTCATTCGTCAGCTGCAAGGGTGAAATGCACGCCTGCGGCGCCCTTGCACCCGCCGCCTGCCGTTGCTCCTTTGCCCTTCGCCGCGACTGGATCGACCGAAACATGACAACCCACCCGAGCAGGAGAAATGCCATGAACACACACAACGTCAACGTCAAAACCGCCACGCCAGAATCTCCCAAAACATGGATGAACGGCCTTCAACAGCGTTTTTCCGCTGCGCGTGACAGAGCCGATCAGGACGTGGCTGAAGCAATTCAGGCCCATGCACATTACGGGATCACGTTCCGTAAGCAGGACTCAGCCGTCTGCTGGCTGAAGGGAATGGTTCGCGGCTGGATGGACGCACGCTGAATGCTGACCACTGAAAGGAGAAACACGATGAAAAAGCCATATACCAGCGGCGCACAGGCAGAAATCCCGGGCCTGACGCCGGGCCTGGCAGAAAGCCTGGCGATCCTGACGGAGCTGGGAAAGCACCGTCTCAGCGCCCGCGAGGAGCACGAGCACCTGCGGCTCACACTACACGACATGGCGCAGCAGATTGCGGACACCGTGCAGGACAGCGCGCTGCCGCTGTCCTCGTTTCGCGCGTGGATTGTGGCGAGCCATATCGTGCACGCGCAGTTCGGCAGCCGGGGCGAGGTGATCTGGGGGCGGGCGAGCGGCGCACTGGCGGCACGCCTGACGGATATCAGCCTCCGCATGGAGCCCGACGACACACAGACGTAAAAAAGGCAGGGTTGTCCCTGCCTTCTCAACGGTCGCCAGACGCAACTGGCGACCTCATCAAAACCCTGACTCAGGAGAGTTATATGAATTTTGACCCGCAAATCGTCGCACAGGCGCAGGCGTTTGTAAAAGGCTTTAACAGCGGTCGCGGCGTGCGCGTCCCGAAAATGACGTTCAGTAGCTGGCCGCACTTCATGCGCGCCGTGCGTCAGCAGCTGGAGGTACAGTCATGAGCGTACAAAACACCCTGTCCCCGGACGCGGCGCAGCAAAAGGTGACGCAGGCCGACATCACGCGCGCGCTGGGCGAATTCTGCTTTATCCGCCTGGACAACGGCGACGAAGCCTTTTATTACAACGGATTCTGGCTCACCGGTGCGGATGGCGAGAGTAACGAACCGTCGGTGCTGGGGCTCGCACAGCGCACCGCCCGGGCGGGCAACAAGCATCTGCGCTGCGTCGAGCTGCCGGTGCCGGAGGACAAAGAGTGGTGCTGGGATGACGTGGTCACAGAGCTGGCGCGCTGCGCCGTCACGCGCGAGCTGCGCGGCGAGCTGATTGTGACCGGCAGCGAAACCCGATACGGGCGGGGTATCCACATCTGCAACGATCCGCTGCTGAGCGGCATCAACAGCAACCTGTGGTTCCCGCTTAACCCGGCGGAGGACTGGTTCGCGGGCATCGAGCGCGTGCTGATGATGAACGGCGTGGCGGAGAACGTGGTGCGCATTGACTCGCTGCGCGACTGCGCGGCGTACCATGACTGGAAGGTGGTCTATAACCGGAAGGTCACAGACTAGAACGAAAAAAGGCAGGGGAGGAGACCCCCTGCCTCTTTTCGCCGCCGGCTACGTCGGTGCCGGGCGGTTTTACAGCTGACTTTGGGGAAACTTCCGGTGTTTCCGATGAAAACTATAGCACCGGCCATCTTTAAGTGGCAAAACACCTGCAGAACATTTTAATTTCAATGCTGCCTGACCGCGCGGCGCGCGAGGAGACGATGATGAGTTTTTTGATGCTGGGTTCCCTGCTGAGCCTGGGTTAAGCGCTGGCCTTCCGGTTCGTGGTGCCGGGCGATATAAGCCTGACATACTGGTGCGGCTACGCGATGTGCTTCGTGCTGGCGCGCCTGCTGGCCTCAAAGCACCCGCAGCCCGCAGGTGACCGTGCAGTGATGAAACTGCTTGCGCTGACCGTTCCGGTGGGCGGCGTTTTTCTGTGCGTGTGGGGCGCAATGAACCTGCTGGCTGACCCGGCGGCGGGCGGACCGGAAGGCGATGTCATGCTGTACTCTGCATCCCACGGACTGCTGCTGCCGCTTTTGGCCATGATAATGGGGGCGGCCATCGTGGCGGTTTCGCTGTACCGCATCAGGACGCGCGCGCAGGGATAAACCCCGCGGCTATGCCGGTAAAAAACCGGTGCTGACGCACCGGCCTTCTTCCGTCGCGTGCGCTTCCACCTGTGAGACAGACGTCGGGCTGTCCTGCTCTCTTTGCTCCTGCTGCTGTGCTTCTGCCATTTCCCTCCTGAAATAATACACACCCGCACGTCACGGGCCATGGCCCCCTTCGGCTCCCCGGCAAGCCGGGTCGTCGAGCCCTGCTCCGCTAACCGGCAGAGCCGGCAAGCTCCGCCGGACCGCGAGGGACCGCGTTCCGGGCCTGCGGCCAGGGGCTGATGGCTGAGGTCAACCCCTGCAGCGGGCTCGCGCCCGCGCGTTCACTGGCCACGAAAAGCCGTGGCCGCTGAGGACCGGACCGGCAAAGCCGTCCGGGGTGTGTTCATGCCCGTTTTCGCGCGCGGCGGGCCTGTTCCGGTCAGCCCAGGCGCGGAGGG
>NZ_SCKT01000021.1:2251-2466 GCF_014155765.1 Pantoea dispersa
GAACTCGCGTCCGAGCTCCAGCTATCCTGAGGGAAACTTCGGAGGGAACCAGCTACTAGATGGTTCGATTAGTCTTTCGCCCCTATACCCAAGTCAGACGAACGATTTGCACGTCAGTATCGCTGCGGGCTTCCACCAGAGTTTCCTCTGGCTTTACCCCGCTCAGGCATAGTTCACCATCTTTCGGGTCCCGACAGGCATGCTCACACTCGAAC
>NZ_SCKT01000022.1 GCF_014155765.1 Pantoea dispersa
AACACCTGCGAAGCCAGCCGGATAAAGTCAGACCGTGCAGCTGAACCTCCTGCCGGCTCCGCCGGGTTTTCTCAGGCCCGATGATGCCATAAAATGCCGTATTTCAGGGCCACTTTTTCATGTGGTCCGGCATGAAGGACGCGGCTTATGAATAACGACAACCTGAACGTCAGCCATCTGGCCTGGTGCGGCCTGATTGCCCTGCATACCGCCCGCCGCGACGGGCTCGTGACGTCACCTGCACAGGACAACCTGTTTCTGACCCGCTGGCTGGCCACCGCCGAAAAACAGCGCCGCTTTCCCCGGGCGCTGGCGAGCGACATCAGCTGGCTGCTGAAGGAGGGGCGGGAGAAGGGCCTGCACGCTGACCTGCCCGGCAAGCTCGACTACCTGTGGCGCGCCGGCAACGGCCACCTGCAGGCGCAGAACGACCTGTTCCGGCTCCAGCACGCCCTGCACGCCGTGAAGCTCACAGGCTGGATTTATATGGTGCTGTCCGAAAACGAATGGAGCGGCCGCCGTCAGCTGCGGCTCAGCCCGTCCGTTTCCGGTATTTACCTCCGGCGCAGCGCGCTGGATAACGGCTTTGACGAGCACGGACGGCAGCGCAGTTCCCTGGACGCGCGCATCACCGGCGACCTGGCTGCGCTGGATAAGCTGCTGCAGCGTTCGGGCTGGCGCCGGGAAGTGGCTGGAGGTTCTGATGAACATCAGCATCTTCTCCTCGCGGACGGATTCAGTGCAGCGTGAAGGCAGGACGGAAAGCTGACGAACTTCTCAGACTACAGTGTACCTCCTCGCCGGCTCAGGTTTCCGGGCGGGAGACCGGTAACACCCGCGTAATCTGGATAATGAATCGTCTGATTTTACTCCCTGAACGGGGCGCTGCCCGGCGGCACCCCACTTTTTTTAGCGGCCACGTGAGCGATGGCCCTGACAGGAACCACACCATGAACAGGCATGAAGTGACGTCTCAGCTGTTTCGCAGCGCGGGCTACGATCCGACCACCGGCGTGCTGGAACTGGAGTACCGGAACGGCGCGTGCCGGCGCTGGCTCGCGGTGCCGGCAAAGGTGTATCAGGCTTTCTGCGCGGCCGCGGACGGCGACGCATTTTTCAGGAGCAGCATCGAGGGCCGCTATATTTCCCTCCGGGGCAGCCTCAGCCTGCGGCGCGGCGTCTGATGCCATCATCTGCGCCCAGGCATCATAGTCTTCCGCGGTCTGCTGCCGCCAGCGGCGCACCGGTGCCTGGCGTTCAGCGCGCACCCGGTAGCCGCAGCGCCGCTCGCGGGCCGCCCGGGTCAGGGTCTCCTGCACCCACGTCCAGAACGCGCGCCCCGTGTGCGGCGTCACAGGGTAGCCCGCTTTTTTCATGATTTTCCGGGCGACGTTTTCACTCCAGCTGCGGATGAGCGAAAAGGCGCCGTGGATATCGCCGCGTGACGTCATGATATTTAATTCGTGAAATGTATTCATATTATCTGCTCCCTGATACGTAACTGTTATCGTCAGATTGCGGAATGTCTTCAGCCCTGATTTAATATTTATAATGTAATCATTATAACAGGTTTATATTAATGACTGTCAGGTGTTAAAATATTTTAACATTATTTTATGGTCGCGACGGATAATGAAAAGACAGGCTTTAATCATGACGGCATTACTGACACTTCCGGTTATTCACGACGCGGAGCGTTAAGGTCCGGCTGGTCGCCGATGAAAAGAAAAGCCGGGACCGCTGGTCTCTTGTCAGCCAGCTCGCGTGCGCTGGCGTGGACGTGCGCCTCAACGGCATATACAGCATCATGCACAACAAGTTTATTGTGGCCGACGGCAGTGCGGTGGAAACCGGCTCATTTAATTACACGTCTTCGGCTGAAAAAAGAAATGCGGAGAACGCGCTGGTGATTAAAAACGAACCTTCTATTGCCCGCCGGTATCAGGCTGAATTTAACCGGTTGTGGAATGAATCGGAGCCGGTAATCTGCCCGGCAGCCGGCCTGAATTAAAATCACGCAGGGCGCATATTCAGCGTTCTTTACGGGAAGGGGTTTATGATGTCGGCAAAGAAAACGTATCCGGTCCGGTTCACCGGGCTGCGGGGCTCGCGGGAATGCGGTGCGGATTTCCGCAGCGCTGAGCCGGAGCAGTGGCAGCGCTGGCTGAAGCACGCGCGTGACAACAAGGCCACCACGTTGGTCACCTGCCTGTGCCATCCCCCGGAGAAAGACGCGCAGCGCCGGCGCCTGAAAGTGCATCTGTCACAGAAAACGGACCAGTGCTGGCTCGCCTCATGGGCCTTCTCCGGGCACCAACACGCGCCAGACTGCCGCTTTTA
>NZ_SCKT01000023.1:0-646 GCF_014155765.1 Pantoea dispersa
GGGCGTTAAGTTGCAGGGTATAGACCCGAAACCCGGTGATCTAGCCATGGGCAGGTTGAAGGTTGGGTAACACTAACTGGAGGACCGAACCGACTAATGTTGAAAAATTAGCGGATGACTTGTGGCTGGGGGTGAAAGGCCAATCAAACCGGGAGATAGCTGGTTCTCCCCGAAAGCTATTTAGGTAGCGCCTCGTGAACTCATCTCCGGGGGTAGAGCACTGTTTCGGCTAGGGGGCCATCCCGGCTTACCAACCCGATGCAAACTGCGAATACCGGAGAATGTTATCACGGGAGACACACGGCGGGTGCTAACGTCCGTCGTGAAGAGGGAAACAACCCAGACCGCCAGCTAAGGTCCCAAAGTCATGGTTAAGTGGGAAACGATGTGGGAAGGCACAGACAGCCAGGATGTTGGCTTAGAAGCAGCCATCATTTAAAGAAAGCGTAATAGCTCACTGGTCGAGTCGGCCTGCGCGGAAGATGTAACGGGGCTAAACCATGCACCGAAGCTGCGGCAGCGACACTATGTGTTGTTGGGTAGGGGAGCGTTCTGTAAGCCGCTGAAGGTGTGCTGTGAGGCATGCTGGAGGTATCAGAAGTGCGAATGCTGACATAAGTAACGATAAAGCGGGTGAAAAGCCCGC
>NZ_SCKT01000023.1:656-2290 GCF_014155765.1 Pantoea dispersa
TCGCCGGAAGACCAAGGGTTCCTGTCCAACGTTAATCGGGGCAGGGTGAGTCGACCCCTAAGGCGAGGCTGAAAAGCGTAGTCGATGGGAAACAGGTTAATATTCCTGTACTTGGTGTTACTGCGAAGGGGGGACGGAGAAGGCTAGGTTATCCGGGCGACGGTTGTCCCGGTTTAAGCGTGCAGGTGTGAAGACCAGGCAAATCCGGTCTTCTTTAACACTGAGGCGTGATGACGAGCCGCTACGGCGGTGAAGTAACTGATGCCCTGCTTCCAGGAAAAGCCTCTAAGCTCCAGGTAACACGAAATCGTACCCCAAACCGACACAGGTGGTCAGGTAGAGAATACCAAGGCGCTTGAGAGAACTCGGGTGAAGGAACTAGGCAAAATGGTGCCGTAACTTCGGGAGAAGGCACGCTGGCGCGTAGGTGAAGGGACTTGCTCCCGGAGCCGAGGCCAGTCGAAGATACCAGCTGGCTGCAACTGTTTATTAAAAACACAGCACTGTGCAAACACGAAAGTGGACGTATACGGTGTGACGCCTGCCCGGTGCCGGAAGGTTAATTGATGGGGTTATCCGCAAGGAGAAGCTCTTGATCGAAGCCCCGGTAAACGGCGGCCGTAACTATAACGGTCCTAAGGTAGCGAAATTCCTTGTCGGGTAAGTTCCGACCTGCACGAATGGCGTAATGATGGCCAGGCTGTCTCCACCCGAGACTCAGTGAAATTGAAATCGCTGTGAAGATGCAGTGTACCCGCGGCAAGACGGAAAGACCCCGTGAACCTTTACTATAGCTTGACACTGAACATTGAGCCTTGATGTGTAGGATAGGTGGGAGGCTTTGAAGCGTGGACGCCAGTCTGCGTGGAGCCAACCTTGAAATACCACCCTTTAATGTTTGATGTTCTAACGTAGGCCCGTGATCCGGGCTGCGGACAGTGTCTGGTGGGTAGTTTGACTGGGGCGGTCTCCTCCCAAAGCGTAACGGAGGAGCACGAAGGTTGGCTAATCCTGGTCGGACATCAGGAGGTTAGTGCAATGGCATAAGCCAGCTTGACTGCGAGAGTGACGGCTCGAGCAGGTGCGAAAGCAGGTCATAGTGATCCGGTGGTTCTGAATGGAAGGGCCATCGCTCAACGGATAAAAGGTACTCCGGGGATAACAGGCTGATACCGCCCAAGAGTTCATATCGACGGCGGTGTTTGGCACCTCGATGTCGGCTCATCACATCCTGGGGCTGAAGTAGGTCCCAAGGGTACGGCTGTTCGCCGTTTAAAGTGGTACGCGAGCTGGGTTTAGAACGTCGTGAGACAGTTCGGTCCCTATCTGCCGTGGGCGCTGGAGAATTGAGGGGGGTTGCTCCTAGTACGAGAGGACCGGAGTGAACGCACCGCTGGTGTTCGGGTTGTCATGCCAATGGCACTGCCCGGTAGCTAAGTGCGGAAGAGATAAGTGCTGAAAGCATCTAAGCACGAAACTTGCCCCGAGATGAGTTCTCCCTGACCCTTTAAGGGTCCTGAAGGGACGTTGAAGACGACGACGTTGATAGGCCGGGTGTGTAAGCGCAGCGATGCGTTGAGCTAACCGGTACTAATGACCCGTGAGGCTTAACCTTACAACGCCAGAGGCGTTTT
>NZ_SCKT01000024.1 GCF_014155765.1 Pantoea dispersa
ATAAGGATCTGGCAGCCTGAGTTCCCGGACTTAACTCTCTCCCACAAAACCGGTACGGTTCAGTTCAGCTATATCCCCAGGGAAAAGCTGGCTGAAATCATCACACTTGTCCGTGAAATTGCCCGGCCCTCAGATGATAATTTTCATGACGAAATGGTGGAGCAGTACGGGCGCGTTCGTCGTTTTCTGCCTCATCTGCTGAATACCGTTAAATTTTCATCCGCACCTGCCGGGGTTACCACTCTGAATGCCTGTGACTACCTCAGCAGGGAGTTCAGCTCACGGCGGCAGTTTTTTGATGACGCACCAGCGGAAATCATCAGCCGGTCATGGAAACGGCTGGTGATTAACAAGGAAAAACATATCACCCGCAGGGGATACACGCTCTGCTTCCTCAGTAAACTGCAGGATAGTCTGAGACGGAGGGATGTCTACGTTACTGGCAGTAACCGGTGGGGAGATCCACGAGCAAGATTACTACAGGGTGCTGACTGGCAGGCAAACCGGATTAAGGTTTATCGTTCTTTGGGCCACCCGACAGACCCGCAGGAAGCAATAAAATCTCTGGGTCATCAGCTTGATAGTCGTTACAGACAGGTTGCTGCACGTCTTGGCGAAAATGAGGCTGTAGAACTCGATGTTTCTGGTCAGAAGCCCCGGTTGACAATTTCTCCCCTCGCCAGTCTTGATGAGTCGGACAGTCTAAAACGACTGAGCAAAATGGTCAGTGCTCTGCTCCCTCCGGTGGATTTAACGGAGTTGCTACTCGAAATTAACGCCCATACCGGATTTGCTGATGAGTTTTTCCACGCCAGTGAAGCCAGCGCCAGAGTTGATGATCTGCCCGTCAGCATAAGCGCCGTGCTGATGGCTGAAGCCTGCAATATCGGTCTGGAACCACTGATCAGATCAAATGTTCCTGCACTGACCCGACATCGGCTGAACTGGACAAAAGCGAACTATCTGCGGGCTGAAACTATCACCAGCGCTAATGCCAGACTGGTTGGTTTTCAGGCAACGCTACCGCTGGCACCGATATGGGGTGGAGGAGAAGTGGCATCTGCAGATGGAATGCGCTTTGTTACACCAGTCAGAACAATCAATGCCGGACCGAACCGCAAATACTTTGGTAATAACAGAGGGATCACCTGGTACAGCTTTGTGTCCGAGCAGTATTCCGGCTTTCATGGCGTCGTTATACCGGGGACGCTGAGGGACTCTATCTTTGTGCTGGAAGGTCTTCTGGAACAGGAGACCGGGCTGAATCCAACCGAAATTATGACCGATACAGCAGGTGCCAGCGATCTTTTTTTTGGCCTTTTCTGGCTGCTGGGATACCAGTTTTCTCCGCGCCTGGCTGACGCCGGTGCTTCGGTTTTCTGGCGAATGGACCATGATGCCGACTATGGCGTGCTGAATGATATTGCCAGAGGCCAATCAGATCCCCGAAAAATAGTCCTTCAATGGGACGAAATGATCCGAACCGCAGGCTCTCTGAAGCTGGGCAAAGTACAGGCTTCAGTGCTGGTCCGTTCATTGCTGAAAAGTGAACGTCCCTCCGGACTGACTCAGGCAATCATTGAAGTGGGGCGCATCAACAAAACGATGTACCTGCTTAATTATATTGATGATGAAGATTACCGCCGGCGCATTCTGACCCAGCTTAATCGGGGAGAAAGCCGCCATGCAGTTGCCAGAGCCATCTGTCATGGTCAAAAAGGTGAGATAAGAAAACGATATACCGACGGTCAGGAAGATCAATTGGGTGCACTGGGGCTGGTCACTAACGCCGTCGTGTTATGGAACACTATTTATATGCAGGCAGCCCTGGATCATCTCCGGGAGCAGGGTGAAACACTGAATGATGAAGATATCGCACGCCTCTCCCCGCTTTGCTACGGACACATCAATATGCTCGGCCATTATTCCTTCACCCTGGCAGAACTGGTGACCAAAGGACATCTGATACCATTAAAAGAGGCGTCAGAAGAGGAAAATGTCGCTTAACGTGAGTTTTCGTTCCACTGAGCGTCAGCCCCCTAAAAGCGGCAGTCTGGCGCGTGTTGGTGCCCGGAGAAGGCCCATGAGGCGAGCCAGCACTGG
>NZ_SCKT01000025.1 GCF_014155765.1 Pantoea dispersa
AAGCTGCGGCAGCGACACTATGTGTTGTTGGGTAGGGGAGCGTTCTGTAAGCCGCTGAAGGTGAACTGTGAGGTTTGCTGGAGGTATCAGAAGTGCGAATGCTGACATAAGTAACGATAAAGCGGGTGAAAAGCCCGCTCGCCGGAAGACCAAGGGTTCCTGTCCAACGTTAATCGGGGCAGGGTGAGTCGACCCCTAAGGCGAGGCTGAAAAGCGTAGTCGATGGGAAACAGGTTAATATTCCTGTACTTGGTGTTACTGCGAAGGGGGGACGGAGAAGGCTAGGTTATCCGGGCGACGGTTGTCCCGGTTTAAGCGTGCAGGTGTGAAGACCAGGCAAATCCGGTCTTCTTTAACACTGAGGCGTGATGACGAGCCGCTACGGCGGTGAAGTAACTGATGCCCTGCTTCCAGGAAAAGCCTCTAAGCTCCAGGTAACACGAAATCGTACCCCAAACCGACACAGGTGGTCAGGTAGAGAATACCAAGGCGCTTGAGAGAACTCGGGTGAAGGAACTAGGCAAAATGGTGCCGTAACTTCGGGAGAAGGCACGCTGGCGCGTAGGTGAAGGGACTTGCTCCCGGAGCCGAGGCCAGTCGAAGATACCAGCTGGCTGCAACTGTTTATTAAAAACACAGCACTGTGCAAACACGAAAGTGGACGTATACGGTGTGACGCCTGCCCGGTGCCGGAAGGTTAATTGATGGGGTTATCCGCAAGGAGAAGCTCTTGATCGAAGCCCCGGTAAACGGCGGCCGTAACTATAACGGTCCTAAGGTAGCGAAATTCCTTGTCGGGTAAGTTCCGACCTGCACGAATGGCGTAATGATGGCCAGGCTGTCTCCACCCGAGACTCAGTGAAATTGAAATCGCTGTGAAGATGCAGTGTACCCGCGGCAAGACGGAAAGACCCCGTGAACCTTTACTATAGCTTGACACTGAACATTGAGCCTTGATGTGTAGGATAGGTGGGAGGCTTTGAAGCGTGGACGCCAGTCTGCGTGGAGCCAACCTTGAAATACCACCCTTTAATGTTTGATGTTCTAACGTAGGCCCGTGATCCGGGCTGCGGACAGTGTCTGGTGGGTAGTTTGACTGGGGCGGTCTCCTCCCAAAGCGTAACGGAGGAGCACGAAGGTTGGCTAATCCTGGTCGGACATCAGGAGGTTAGTGCAATGGCATAAGCCAGCTTGACTGCGAGAGTGACGGCTCGAGCAGGTGCGAAAGCAGGTCATAGTGATCCGGTGGTTCTGAATGGAAGGGCCATCGCTCAACGGATAAAAGGTACTCCGGGGATAACAGGCTGATACCGCCCAAGAGTTCATATCGACGGCGGTGTTTGGCACCTCGATGTCGGCTCATCACATCCTGGGGCTGAAGTAGGTCCCAAGGGTACGGCTGTTCGCCGTTTAAAGTGGTACGCGAGCTGGGTTTAGAACGTCGTGAGACAGTTCGGTCCCTATCTGCCGTGGGCGCTGGAGAATTGAGGGGGGTTGCTCCTAGTACGAGAGGACCGGAGTGAACGCACCGCTGGTGTTCGGGTTGTCATGCCAATGGCACTGCCCGGTAGCTAAGTGCGGAAGAGATAAGTGCTGAAAGCATCTAAGCACGAAACTTGCCCCGAGATGAGTTCTCCCTGACCCTTTAAGGGTCCTGAAGGGACGTTGAAGACGACGACGTTGATAGGCCGGGTGTGTAAGCGCAGCGATGCGTTGAGCTAACCGGTACTAATGACCCGTGAGGCTTAACCTTACAACGCCAGAGGCGTTTT
>NZ_SCKT01000026.1 GCF_014155765.1 Pantoea dispersa
TGCTCGTTACTTTTCTATCAGACAATCTGTGTGAGCACTTCGCGGGAAAGTATCTTCAGGTAAGGAGGTGATCCAACCGCAGGTTCCCCTACGGTTACCTTGTTACGACTTCACCCCAGTCATGAATCACAAAGTGGTAAGCGCCCTCCCGAAGGTTAAGCTACCTACTTCTTTTGCAACCCACTCCCATGGTGTGACGGGCGGTGTGTACAAGGCCCGGGAACGTATTCACCGTAGCATTCTGATCTACGATTACTAGCGATTCCGACTTCATGGAGTCGAGTTGCAGACTCCAATCCGGACTACGACGCACTTTATGAGGTCCGCTTGCTCTCGCGAGGTCGCTTCTCTTTGTATGCGCCATTGTAGCACGTGTGTAGCCCTGGCCGTAAGGGCCATGATGACTTGACGTCATCCCCACCTTCCTCCGGTTTATCACCGGCAGTCTCCTTTGAGTTCCCGGCCGAACCGCTGGCAACAAAGGATAAGGGTTGCGCTCGTTGCGGGACTTAACCCAACATTTCACAACACGAGCTGACGACAGCCATGCAGCACCTGTCTCAGAGTTCCCGAAGGCACCAAAGCATCTCTGCTAAGTTCTCTGGATGTCAAGGCCAGGTAAGGTTCTTCGCGTTGCATCGAATTAAACCACATGCTCCACCGCTTGTGCGGGCCCCCGTCAATTCATTTGAGTTTTAACCTTGCGGCCGTACTCCCCAGGCGGTCGACTTAACGCGTTAGCTCCGGAAGCCACGCCTCAAGGGCACAACCTCCAAGTCGACATCGTTTACGGCGTGGACTACCAGGGTATCTAATCCTGTTTGCTCCCCACGCTTTCGCACCTGAGCGTCAGTCTTCGTCCAGGGGGCCGCCTTCGCCACCGGTATTCCTCCAGATCTCTACGCATTTCACCGCTACACCTGGAATTCTACCCCCCTCTACGAGACTCAAGCCTGCCAGTTTCAAATGCAGTTCCCAGGTTAAGCCCGGGGATTTCACATCTGACTTAACAGACCGCCTGCGTGCGCTTTACGCCCAGTAATTCCGATTAACGCTTGCACCCTCCGTATTACCGCGGCTGCTGGCACGGAGTTAGCCGGTGCTTCTTCTGCGGGTAACGTCAATCGGCGAGGTTATTAACCTCACCGCCTTCCTCCCCGCTGAAAGTACTTTACAACCCGAAGGCCTTCTTCATACACGCGGCATGGCTGCATCAGGCTTGCGCCCATTGTGCAATATTCCCCACTGCTGCCTCCCGTAGGAGTCTGGACCGTGTCTCAGTTCCAGTGTGGCTGGTCATCCTCTCAGACCAGCTAGGGATCGTCGCCTAGGTGAGCCATTACCCCACCTACTAGCTAATCCCATCTGGGCACATCCGATGGTGTGAGGCCCGAAGGTCCCCCACTTTGGTCTTGCGACGTTATGCGGTATTAGCTACCGTTTCCAGTAGTTATCCCCCTCCATCGGGCAGTTTCCCAGACATTACTCACCCGTCCGCCACTCGCCACCCAAAGAGCAAGCTCTTCTGTGCTGCCGTTCGACTTGCATGTGTTAGGCCTGCCGCCAGCGTTCAATCTGAGCCATGATCAAACTCTTCAATTTAA
>NZ_SCKT01000027.1 GCF_014155765.1 Pantoea dispersa
TGAACCGTACCGGGTTTTCGGGAGACTAAACTCTCAGTGAAAGGAGACCCGAAATGACATCCAAACGAGCAAACCGTTACCCACCAGAATTACGTGAGCGGGCTGTCCGAATGCTGCTGGAACAGCGCAGTGAATATCACTCAGAACACGCCGCCATCAACTCCATCGCGCCCAAAATAGGCTGTAGCCCCGACACGCTCAGAGCATGGCTGCGTCAGCATGAACGCAATAATGGTGCTGGCGATGGCGGGCTCACAAGCGATGAGCGTCAGCGTCTCAAAGAGCTGGAGCAGGAGGTTCGTGAGTTGCGGCGCAGCAACGATATCCTGCGACAGGCCTCAGCTTATTTTGCGAAGGCGGAGTACGACCGTCTGTGGAAAAAATAATGCCGCTGCTGGATACCCTCAGCGGTAGTCACGGGGTCGGACCGGTATGTCATGAGCTGAATATCGCCCCGTCGACGTACTACCGGCACCGTGAATACCGCCAGCATCCGGAGAAACGTAGTCTGCGTGACCACCGTGACGACCTGCTGAAACCGGAAATACAGCGGGTGTATGACGAAAACTACAGTGTCTATGGCATCCGTAAAGTCTGGCGCCAGTTGCTGCGTGAAGGCTTCAGCGTGGCAAGGTGTACTGTCGCCCGGTTGATGAAAGCTATGGGGCTGGCTGGCGTGCTTCGGGGTAAAACGGTCCGCACCACGGTCAGCCGGAAAGACGCTGCGGCAAGCGACAGGGTAAACCGTCAGTTCGTGGCAGAGCGGCCCAATCAGCTTTGGGTGGCAGATTTCACGTACGTCAGCACCTGGCAGGGCTTCGCATATGTCGCGTTCATCATAGATGTGTTCGCCGGCGTTATTGTGGGCTGGCGGGTGTCATCGTCTATGGAGACAACGTTCGTACTGGATGCGCTGGAGCAGGCACTGTGGGCACGTCGACCTTCCGGCACCATCCATCACTCGGATAAAGGTTCGCAATATGTTTCACTGGCCTACACGCAACGGCTGCAGGAAGCGGAGCTTCTTGCTTCAACGGGCAGCACGGGTGACTCTTACGATAATGCCATGGCCGAAAGCATCAACGGTCTGTACAAAGCAGAGGTGATACACCGACAGAGCTGGAAAAACCGGCAGGAAGTGGAGCTGGCAACACTGTCGTGGGTGGACTGGTACAACAATCGCCGACTGCTTGAGCGACTCGGCCACATCCCACCGGCTGAAGCAGAAAAAGCATATTACGCTTCCATCGGGAATAAGGATCTGGCAGCCTGAGTTCCCGGACTTAACTCTCTCCCACAAAACCGGTACGGTTCAG
>NZ_SCKT01000003.1:0-317293 GCF_014155765.1 Pantoea dispersa
ACCGGTACTAATGACCCGTGAGGCTTAACCTTACAACGCCAGAGGCGTTTTGGTCTGAGAGACAGAAGAATTTTCAGCTTTGTTCACCGGATTACGTCCAGTGGATTTTGTGCTGTGACAAGGCGGCACGCGAGACGACGGGAAGGAGCATACAGAAGTATGTGACTGAGCGGCGCGAGCGGGGCAACGCAGTCAGAGCGCGAAAGACGCGGACGAAAACAGAATTTGCCTGGCGGCAACAGCGCGGTGGTCCCACCTGACCCCATGCCGCACTCAGAAGTGAAACGCCGTAGCGCCGATGGTAGTGTGGGGCCTCCCCATGCGAGAGTAGGGAACTGCCAGGCATCAAATAAGTAAAAAAGCCCCGAACGAGAGTCCGGGGCTTTTTTACGTCTGGCGATCGCTAAATCCACTTCACCCCCTGCAAAATCTCTCCCTAAAACTCCAGCTCTGTCACATTTTGTCATCCTGAACGGGCTCTGATTCCCCCGTACGGCCTACAGCTGCTTTACTCATTGCTTTAGCGATGTTCTTCGCAAGGAAATGAGGTAAAAGATGACAGACTTACAACAAAAATCGGCCCAGCCGGAAGCGGCAGCCGTCAGTAAACAACGCATCTGGGCCATTGTCGGCGCGTCGTCCGGCAATCTGGTCGAATGGTTTGATTTCTACGTCTACTCGTTCTTTTCGCTCTATTTTGCCCATGTATTTTTCCCGGCCGGCGACACCACTACCCAGCTGCTGCAAACGGCCGGCGTGTTTGCGGCGGGCTTCTTAATGCGTCCTATCGGTGGCTGGCTATTCGGCTACATCGCGGACCGTCACGGCCGAAAAAGTTCGATGCTGATCTCGGTATGCATGATGTGTTTTGGTTCGCTGGTCATTGCCTGTTTACCCGGCTACGGCGAAATCGGCATTGCGGCGCCGGTGATTTTGCTACTGGCACGCATGTTTCAGGGCTTATCGGTGGGCGGTGAATATGGTACCAGCGCTACCTACATGAGTGAGGTGGCACTGGAAGGGCGCAAAGGCTTCTACGCGTCGTTCCAGTACGTCACCCTGATTGGCGGTCAGCTGTTAGCCGTGCTGACAGTCGTGGTACTGCAACAAATCCTCAGTGATGAAGCGCTGCGCAGCTGGGGCTGGCGTATCCCGTTCTTTCTTGGCGCGGTTCTGGCAGTGGTCGCTCTGTGGTTGCGTCGCTCACTGAATGAAACCTCCGAGAAAAAGCACCGGGAACATCGCGATGCCGGCAGCATCCTTGGCCTGCTGCGTAACCATTCGCGCGCCTTCCTGATGGTGCTTGGCTTTACCGCTGGCGGATCGCTGAGCTTCTATACCTTCACAACCTACATGCAGAAATATCTGGTGAACACGGCGGGTATGGATGCGCGCAGCGCCAGTGCGTTGATGACCGGCGCGCTGCTGGTATTCATGCTGATTCAGCCAATTGTGGGCGCGCTGTCAGATAAGATTGGCCGGCGGGCATCAATGATGATCTTTGGCGCTGGCGCGGCTATCTGTACCGTGCCGATTTTGATGTTACTGCAGAATGTGCAAAGTAGCGGGCTGGCGTTCGTGCTGGTGATGCTGGCGCTGATTATTACCAGTTTCTACACCGCCATCAGCGGCATCCTTAAAGCGGAGATGTTCCCGCCGGAAGTGCGGGCGCTTGGCGTGGGGCTTTCCTATGCGGTAGCTAATGCTATCTTTGGCGGTTCGGCCGAGTACGTGGCGCTATTACTGAAGAAGCACGGCATCGAAACCACCTTCTTCTGGTATGTCTCGGCAATGGGCGCGCTGGCATTTCTGGTATCGCTGATGCTGCACCGCAAAGGCAAGGGGATTGCGCTGTGATTACTGGCTCAGGTTCCATAAGGCAATGCCGCTGGCCGCACCGGCGACATCCCAGCTAAGATCTTTCCAGCTCCAGCCGCTCCCGGCAGGGCGGCTGTCCCAGGCTTCTTTGGCCACGCCGAAGCTTAGCGAAAAGAGCAGGCCGAAGCGCAGATTTTGCCCGCGGCCCTGATGTTGATGCTGAGAGATCTCACTGCCCGCGGCAGCCAGAGCGGCAGAGGAGAAAAAGTGTTGTGTTTTATCCTGGCCGGTCCAGCTGTCCTGCGCCACATGCGCACATCCGCTACACAGTAATACCGCACAGAGGATGAGCGCACGCATCGGCTACAGCAAACGGCTAATAAGGCGATCGATACGGATGCGACGCAGACGGCGAATCAGCTTACGCACCTTTGCAGGGTAATCAGAGATGCTTTCCAGCTCGCGGAAATGTTTCACCACCGTGGTGTGCTGACGGATCAGCGCCAGTTCCTTATCGCGCTGCTCTGCCAGCTGGTTGAGCGGATCGTGAATCAGCACCGCATTTTCCAGATCGAGTCGCCAGGCGCGCGGATTGAGGTTATTACCAGTGATCATCATCCACTCGTCATCAACCCAGATGCCTTTCAGGTGATAGCTGTTGTCGCCATCTTTCCACAAACGTACCGTCAGCTGGCCGTTATTAACGTAATACTGCAACCGGCTGAGGAAGCGACGCAGGTTGATTTCATACAGATAGGGCAGCGCACCGATAATCTTGAACGGCTCGTGTGGCGGAATGTAGAAATCGTTGGCGGTTTTATCGCCGACGATGATCTCGACCTCTTTGCCCTGACGCAGCAGCTGGATCAGATTGCGCACCAGAATGGCCGGCAGGTTAAAGTACGGCGTGCACAGCGTGAGCTTACGCTCGGCGCAGGGCATTAAATGGAAGATGGTTTTGTTCAGCAGGCTACGTTTACCCAGCCCGACCAGCGGCGTGACGGCCAGTGATTCGTTGCCGGCATCACCGGTAAACTGATAGTTGAAGCTGCGCAGCTCCTGACGAAACTGGCGGGTTTCATTCTTGATTTCCGGGCTGGAGGGACGTTCGGCCTGGTCGAGACGGTTAACGGCCTCAGAATGTTTGAGATTCTCACCAATCCACTGAAACATGGTGTCCGCCAGCTGCGGATTACGGATCAGCTGATAACGGTCATAACGGTATTTGTCATGCTGATGCAGATAAACATCGTTCAGGCTGGCACCGCTGTAGAGCAGCGTATCGTCAATGATAAAGCCTTTCAGATGCAGCACACCGAGCGCTTCGCGGGTGTTCACCGGAATGCCATACACCGGAATCGCGATATCGGGATGCTGCGCCGCCATTTCGCAATACCAGTCGGCGTTCGTCAGGCCGCGCGCGGCACCGATACGGCCGCGCTGCGCACGATGCCAGTCCACCAGAATGCTGACATCCAGTTCCGGGCGCGCCTGACGCGCTGCATACAGCGCCTGCATGATGCTGCGTCCGCCGTCATCATTTTCCAGATACAGCGCGGCGATGCAGATGCGTTTTTCTGCCGTGGCGATTTTCGTCAGCAGGGTTTCACGAAACTCGGCGGGCGAGTAAAGCGTGGTCACATCCGACACGGACTGTGACAGTTTAGGCAGCTGTGCGAGGTGTTGTTGGTGTTTATTGCGTTTGAATTTAGACAACATCACAGTGCACTTCTTCTCTGTTCATTGTATGGCCTTTTGCCATCAAATCATGATCCTAACGGTAAATAATAACATCAACCGGCCGGTTAAGGAGGATTTTTACCTTTCTCTACAGCCAGGTCACCGGTGTCAGCCAGCGGTAAATTCAGGCTGACAATGCCATCATCCAGTTGAATATTCACACGAAAATTGAGTTTTCGCGCCAGGGTAATCATGCCGGTATTGTGCGGCATGGTGATACCGTTCAATTGTTGCAGGCCGTGATCGCGCGTATAGCGGATCATCTTTTCCAGCAGCCGCCGGCCCATGCCCAGACCCTTCAGGTCGGAACGCACCAATACCGAAAATTCTGCGTCGATATTGTCAGCATCGGAGATGGCGCGCGTCACGCCGATGATCTCATCGGCACCGTTATGCTGGCGTACTGCGACAATCGCCATCTCCCGGTCGTAATCGATCTGCGTCATGTTCGCCAAATCGTCGTGGGTAAACTCATTGATCTCACTGAAGTAGCGATAGTAAAGGTCTTCTTTGGTGACCTGGGCGATGAAGGCGCGTAGCTGCGGTTCATCCTCCGGCAGAATTGGTCTAAACAGGCAGCGCTGGCCATCTTTAAGCTGTACCTGCTCTTCCAGATGGTGCGGATAGGGACGAATCGCCAGCCGCGCCTCACTGTCGCCATGAAACGGAGCCAGCTGCAGCGTCACGTCCAGCAGGGTAAAGGTATTGGCGGATGCCAGCAGCGGATGAATATCCAGCCGCTGAATCTCCGGACAGTCGACCACCAGGTTTGATACCTGCACCAGCAGCTGACTGAGACCGGTGATGTCCAGCGGGCGCAGTGCACTGCGGCTGCGCACTTTGCCGCTCTTCAGTGCCTGAATCACCAGATAGCGCGCCAGCGTCATATTCAACGGCGGCAACGCTACGGCGGCCTGCTTGTCCGGTTGCCACTCCACACCGCCTTCGCCCAGCATGATGATCGGGCCAAACAGCGGGTCATGCTCAACCACCACCCGCAGCTCCTGCGCACCGGCGCGGTTCGCCATACTTTGCACCAGCAGGCCGTCAATGCGCGCCTGCGGATGCGTTTCACGCACGCGATCGAAGATGGCGTCTGCCGCCTGTTCAACTTCTGCCGCGCTGCGCAGATAGAGCATTACGCCCTGTACATCCGACTTATGTGCAATATCCGGCGAGCGCAGCTTGAGCGCCACCGGATAACCAATCTGGTCGGCAATCTTAGCGGCAGACTGGCTGTCGCTGGCGATCCACGTTGGCAGCGTTGCCAGCCCGTAAGCCTGCAGTATGGGCTGCACCTCGTGCGTATCCAGCGTGGTAATGCCGCTATCCAGTGCCTGTTGCAGCAGCTGATGTGCCTCGGCGCTGTTTTGCGTCAGGCCCAGCGGCAGCGCTGGCGTTTCGCGTAGCTGTTTCTGGTTACGCCGATACTCAACCTGATGCATAAATGCCGTCACCGTGCCTTCTGGCGTGCGCCAGGTCGGAATGCCGGCCTGGGTGAATGCGCGGCGGGCTTCCTGCGAAGAGTGTTCGCCGCACCAGTTGGTCAGCAGCGTCACCTGCTTACCCCGCGGATGCGCGGCCACCGCCGCAATAATCTGCGCAGCGGTTTCACTGGCCGGAGAGACGGCGCTGGGTGAATGGATGATCATCAGCGCATCCAGTTCATGGCTGTCGAGCAGCTGTGTTACGCAGGCCACGTACAGCGCGGGCGTCGCATGATCTTTCAAATCCAGCGGATTACCGCGCCCGATGCCCTCCGGCAGCAGGGCCGCCAGCGCCTGCAGCGTGGGCTCATCCAGCGTCGCCAGCTTGCCGTTACGCGCATAGAGTTCATCCAGCGCCAGCGCTGCCGGGGCGGCGCCGTTGCTGATAATCATCAGGCGCTCACCGCGCAGCGGGCGCATGTGGCTGAGCGACTCCACGGCGGAAAACAGCTCATGCGTGTCCTGCACGCGCAGCAGACCGGCGCGCTGAATGGCGGCATCCCAGGCAGCATCCAGTCCGCTGGCGGTGCCGATCATCGCCTGTGCCTGATGGCTGCGACCGCTTTTGATCACCAGAATCGGTTTATTACGTGCTGCGCTACGCGAGGCAGAAACGAAGCGCCGGGCGTCGCTCAGGTGTTCCAGGTAGAGCAAAATGGCGCTGGTTTTGCCATCGCGTGCAAGAAAATCCAGCAGGTCGTCGACATCAATATCCAGGCTGTCGCCTAAGGCGATAAACCACGAAAAGCCCAGGTTGCGCTGTTGCGCCCAGTCGAGAATGGTGTTGGACACCGCCGCCGATTGCGAAATAAAGGCGATGCGTCCTTTCGCAATCGGTACCGGTGAGAAGCTGGCATTCAGCCCCTGCCAGGGGGCTAACAGGCCCAGACTGTTGGGGCCCAGCAGGCGCATCTGCCACTGGCTGGCACAGGCTTTCAGCGCCTCCAGCTGGCTGGCCGGCGCGGAGAGAATAATACAGGCTTTACAGCCTTTTTCTCCCAGCTGCTGTAACAGTTCCAGGTTGCGTCTGGCGTGGGTGCAGATAATCGCCAGGTCGGGGGCGAAGGGCAGGCTGGCCACGTCCGGCCAGGCCAGAACGCCACTGACCGCTTTGTATTTGGGCGTGACCGGCAACACCGGACCGCCAAAGCCGCCCGCCAGCAGGTTGCGCATCATCAGATAGCCAGCGCGGCCCGGTTTTATCGACGCACCCAGCACCGCAATTGATTTCGGTCGTAACAGCGCTTCCAGTCCACGTTGGCTCATCATTCGCTCCTGCTCTCGGGATTGGCATGATTGTAAACGCTTTTACGCCGGTTGCCGATTTGTCGATGTCAGGCTGCGAGCCAGCTTCAGAAATTGTCTGTTTGCGCGTGTATCGGATGGTGGGGTTTGCCAGCCAGATAGGCCTGACGGAAGCGTTCAAAGTGTTGCTGCAACGCCTGAGCCGCCGGGACATCACCTGCCTGTTCCAGCAGCGCGGCGGCCACCTCGGCGGTGCAGTGCTGGCCCGGCGCGTGGGCTTCGCGCAGCGTGTAGCGCGACGGTGTCGCCACATTCAGTGACATCACCGGAAAGCTATCCAGCCACGGACTTTTGCGGAACATTTTGCGCGCTTCGGTCCAGGTGCCGTCGAGCATGATAAACAGCGGGGGCTTACCGCCGGTGGGTGGCGTGGTCAGCACCTGGCGATCGGCATCGGCGTAGGCACCGGGAAACACCACCATCGGCTGATAATCGGCCGTCTGCACCGCCGCCAGCAGCGCGGCGTCGGGCTCGGTGCGCGACCAGCCAAAGGCCTGGGTTTCCGGCAGAATGTCGGCAATCAGCCGGCCGGTATTACTGGGTTTCATTGGTTCAGTATCAAACATCACCAGGCAAAACCGGCTGCGCGCCTGCTGCGGCTGCAGGGTCGCGCACAGACAGTTTTTATGCGGCAGCAGGCAGCGCTGACAGCGCAGCACGCGGTTGCCTCGGGCGAGAAACGGGCGCGTGGCACGCGCTAAACGCTGCGCACGCAGGCGCAGGACGGCATTTTCAGACATAGCATCGCGGACAGGGAAAAACGCCAGTGTAATAGAAGGGCAAAAACAAGGCCAGCGCGTGGCTGGCCCTGGGGGATCAGAGTGATTCGTCGAGCCATTCGTTGAATGGCGCTTTCGGCATCGCACCGTTCAGCATGTCCACCATCTCACCGTTTTTGAACAGCATAATGGTTGGGATGCTGCGGATGCGAAAACGCGTGCTGAGCGCAGGTTCCGCCTCAGTGTTCACTTTCACGAAGCGCACTTTGCCGCGCCGCTCGTCAGCGACGTCTTTAAACACCGGCGCGAAGTTCACGCACGGGCCGCACCATGGCGCCCAGAAGTCGACCACGACCGGCAGATCGTCCTGCAGGTATTTATCCAGCGTGGCCGCCGTGGCATTCACCACTTCACCGCTAAACAGCGCATCGCCGCAGCGACCGCATTTGGCTCCGTCGGCCAGACGTTCCTCGGGAACGCGGTTAGTTGCCTGACAGGAGGCACATACAGTATTCATCGTCACCTCAAACCGGACCTGTAAATCTTAGGATTGGTGAACATTATGAAAAGGTTGAATGCTATGCTCAATCTGGATTAAGCAATAGGTTCAATAGTTGATAGCTAAGCGCCGATACATCAGGTAATCTTCGCGCTCTCAATGCTGGAGGAACAGATGAACGACGAATTTAAAGGCAAAAGCGGCAAGGTAAAAGTGATGTACGTACGTGATGAGGAGGGCGGTCAGAAGCCAAATCCCCGTACCGGCAAAGGCGGCCGTCCTGCTGCGCGCCAGGAAGAGAATCGTCGCTCTGGTCCTCGCAGCACCCGTAATAATGAAGAGAGCGGTCGTCCGCGCACCGCCCGTGGCGATGATGCCGGGCGTTCGCGTGGACCACGTGACGATGCTGGCCGTTCGCGCGGTCCGCGTGACGATAGCGCGCGCGGTCGTCGCAGCGATCGGGACGATCGCGGCTTCAGTGATTCACCGTGGCGCACCGTGTCACGTCCGCCTGTCGCCGCTGAAGCGGATGCGGGTGACGAAGCGGCCAGCAGCAAGCCTGTTATCGACCCGGAACTGATTCGCCGTCAGCGTCAGGAAGAGACGCGCGTATACGGCGAAAACGCCTGCCAGGCGCTGTTCCAGAGCCGTCCCGAAAGCATCGTCCGTGCGTGGTTTGTGCAAAGCGTCACGCCGCGCTTCCGCGAAACCCTGCGCTGGCTGGCAGCAAACCGCAAAGCCTATCACGTGGTGGACGACGCCGAGCTGGCGAAAGCGTCCGGGACTGAACACCACGGCGGCGTGTGCTTCATTATTAAGAAGCGCATGGGCATGCCGGTGGCGGAATGGCTGCAGCAGGCGCAGAGCAAAGACTGCGTACTGGCGCTGGAAGATGTCAGCAACCCGCACAACCTTGGGGGTATCATGCGCAGCTGCGCGCACTTTGGCGTCAAAGGTTTGCTGGTCAATGATGCCTCGCTGCTGGAGTCGGGTGCCGCAGTCCGCACGGCCGAAGGTGGTGCAGAGCACGTCCAGGCGATCAGCGGCGAAAGCTTTGCTGCGGGTCTGGAAGCATTCCGCAAAGCCGGTTACACCATCGTGACCACATCCAGCCACGCCGGTACGCCACTGGCGCAGGCGGCGCTGCCAGCCAAAATGGTACTGGTGCTGGGTCAGGAGCGTGAAGGTCTGTCAGACAGCGCATTCCAGCAGGGCGATATCAGCCTGTCGATTGGCGGTACCGGCAACGTTGAAAGCCTCAACGTTTCGGTCGCGACCGGTATCCTGCTCGCCGAGTGGTGGCGTCAGAACGCATAAATAAAAAAACGGGCCGCTGTGGCCCGTTTTTGTTTCTGTCACTCAGTGCGCGCCACCGCCGCCACCGCCTGCGCCAAACGGCGGACGGGCAAACCACACCAGAACCAGCAGGACCAAAAACACCCCCGCCGATGCCCAGAAGATCTCGTTAGCCGAGATAATCAGGCCCTGATTAGTAATTTGTTGGGCGATATAAGCCGACGCCTGCTGCTGCGTCATGCCCATGCTTTGCAGCTGGTCATACATTTGCTGCGAATTCGGATTGAATGGATTAACCGATTCCGACAGGTAGCTGTGGTGCATCGATTCGCGGTCTGTCCACATGGTGGTGGTGATCGACGTTCCGATTGAACCCGCCAGCGTACGCACAAAGTTCGACAGGCTGGAGGCCGCCGCCATACGCTCTGGCGGCAAGCCGGACAGCGTAATGGTGGTCAGTGGCATAAAGAAGCAGGCCACCGCGAACCCCTGGATAAACTGCGGCCACGCGGAGGCACCGAAATCCATCCCCGGCTCAAACGTATACGCACGCCAGTAGAAGCACACCGCGTACATGATAAAACTAAAGGTTACCAGCCGCCGCATATCGAGCTTATGGGCGAAGCGACCAATGATCGGCGACAGAATCACCGGAATGATCCCCACCGGCGCCGATGCCAGCCCTGCCCAGGTGGCGGTATAGCCGTATACCTCCTGGAGCAGTTGCGGCAGCAGGACGATCGAGCCGAAGTACAGCATGTAAGCCAGACTGATCGACAGACAGCCGATGGTGAAATTTCGCTTCTTAAACAGCGACAAATCGACAATCGGGTGATCGTCGGTCAGCTCCCACACCAGCAGCACGGCTAGCGACACCACCGCGACCACCGTCAGCACGATGATTTCGGTTGAGCCAAACCAGTCGAGTTCTTTACCGCGGTCAAGCATCACCTGCAGAGAACCAATCCCCACCACCAGCAGCACCAGACCGACCATATCGATCGGGCGGATCTCAGTTTTGGTTTCGCGCCCGCGCAGGGTTTGCAGCGTCAGCATCACCACCACCACGCCAATTGGCACGTTGATGAAGAAGATCCAGCCCCAGTGATAGTTATCGCTGATCCAGCCGCCAAGAATCGGACCGCAGATCGGCGCAACGATCACCGTCATCGCCCACAGCGACAGCGCCACGCTGCGCTTGGCCGGCGGGTAGTTGTTCAGTAGCAAACTTTGCGACAGCGGAATCAGCGGACCGGCCACCACGCCCTGAATCACGCGGAAGAAGATCAGCATCTCCAGGCTTTCGGACATGCCGCACGCCCATGAGGCCAGCGCGAACAGAATGGTCGACCAGGTGAACAGCTTCACTTCACCAACGCGCTTTGCCAGCCAGCCGGTGATCGGGATCGAGATGGCATTCGCCACCCCGAACGAGGTGATCACCCAGGTGCCCTGCGAGTTGGACGCCCCGAGGTTACCGGCGATGGTTGGGATCGCCACGTTAGCGATGGTGGAGTCGAGTACCTGCATGAACGTCGCCAGCGACAGGGCGATGGTCATCAGAACTAACGGCGCACCTTCAAGCGGCTTTTGTGCCATAACAGCCTCCCGCGAGGTTATTGCGCGTTGGCACGGACAATGTCAGCGATCAGCTGGTTAACCGGCGCAAGGTCGATTGCCAGCGCGTTACTTTCATACGCGGCCTGGGTGCGGACATTGCTGGCCAGCGCGGCGCCATCTTTGTTCTGGGTATCTACTTTCACCAGCGTGGACAGGCCGATACGCAGCGGATGTTGCGCCACTTGCTGCGGATCGAGTTCGATACGCACCGGCAGGCGCTGTACCACTTTGATCCAGTTACCGGTGGCGTTCTGCGCTGGCAGCAGCGAGAAGGCGCTACCGGTGCCCATATCCAGACCAACCACTTTGCCGTGATACTCCACATCATCGCCGTAGATATCACTGATGACCGTGGCGGGCTGACCGATGCGCACGCCTGCCAGCTGCGTCTCTTTAAAGTTGGCGTCAACCCACAGGTTGGTGGCCGGCACCACCGCCAGCAGCGGTGTGCTGGTGGAGATCTGTGAACCGACCTGCACGCTGCGACGCGAGACATAGCCGTCCATCGGGCTGCGGATGTCGGTGCGCTGCAGCGCCAGCCAGGCATCGCGCAGCTCAGCAGCGCTCTGTTTTACCGCCGGCTGATTTTCGAGGTCGGTATTCAGGATCATTGCCTGGTTCGCGTTGTACTGCTGAATCGCCACGTCCAGCTGAGCTTTCGCCGTGGCCACGGCATCACGCGCGTGCTGCAGCTCTTCGCGACCAATCAGATTGGCGGCACCGAGCGGCTCGCGACGTTTCAGGTCGGATTCGGCCTGATCCAGCGCGGTCTGTTGCAGCTTGATGGTAGCCTGATACTGTTTGCCGTTGATCATCAGCTGGTGCGTCTGGCGCACGCTGGTGGCCAGCGCGGTCTGCGCTTTCTCGAATGCCTGCTGCGCATCGGTTTTATCCAGCGACACCAGAATGTCGCCTTTTTTCACCCGATCCGTATCCTCGAACCACACTTTATTCACGCTGCCGGAAACCTGGGCCATCACCTGCACCTGGTTGCCTGCCACGTAGGCGTCATCGGTTTCCTGGAAGTGGCGCAGCACCAGATACCAGTAAGCCAGATAACCCACACCAATCACGATAAACACGATAGCCAGCAGGATCAGCGCACCTTTGCGCTTCTTCTTTTTGTTCGCGGGCTGTTGCGGGCTTTGAGCTTCCGCTGTCGCACTCATGTCGTTCTCCACGTTTGCCATTTAGTCGGGATGTGTTGATCCATCAACACGGTCGCCCGAGTCGAAAAAGCCAGCGTTTGCAACGCTGGCCGGATAAAAGGGGATTAAAATAGCGATTTCGGTGGGTGATTGTGTCGCAGTTCTTGCTATTAACGCGACAGGGAAGCGATAACCTGATCTTCGTCCATTTTATCGAGACGGTTAAGCAACTTACGCGTGATGGCTTCCAGCTGCTCCTGCTCGGTATCAGTCAGTGAGGACCACAGATACTGCAGGCTCTGATGCTGTGGTGGCAGCAGCTGACGTAAGAATTCGTTACCTTTTTCCGTCAGGTGCAGGTGCAGGCAACGGCGATCGTTGTCGCTCTCACGACGCTCGATCCAGCCGCGCTTTTCCAGTTCATCAGCGATGCGCGTCGCGTTGGTGCGGGAAGAACCCAGCGCCGAGCTCAGCTCAGAAGGCTGAATGCTCTGGTTTTCCTGCGCGTCCAGCGTAATCAGCGCCATGAATAAAGTTTCGTTAATTCCCTGCGCCTTCAACATTTTGTTGCGATTATCCAGCAGTTTACCCTGCATGTGCATGCACAGACGGGTCAGGATGATCTCCTGCAGCGGAAAATCTTTGTGGCGATTAGCACGGATGTTTAGCATCTGCTCAATGGGAGTAAACGAGCTTTCCATTAAAAACCTCTTAGTTGCAACAAATATAATAATGAGGGTGACAGATTAAGCGTAGTCATATTTTCCGCCTGTGATTGTTTGCACCGTCACACTGTCAGCACCTGGCGTTCCAGGTCGGTCCATAACCCTGGGCTCTGCGCCCTGACCAGCCGCTTTGCAGACAAAGCCGCCATCGTCATCAATTCGCTAAGCGAAACCTTCAGTGGATTGAATAATTTCGCGAGTAAAAATAACTTAGGTGAATAACTGTGAGGCTAACCATAACAAAGCCAATCATTAATGAACAGTATCGCTCACCACTTTGCATTGATCTTTACGTTTTCTAAACACTTTTTCCGGCCAGCTTTGCTGGAGTAAATCAATGGGTTAATCGACAAGGCACCGGTTAGTCCGGGTAACGCGCCAGCATCAGCGGCGTGATGAATTCCGTTCGTCGTCTGCCGTATAACCGGCACGTGGCAGGGTGAATGCCATCGATAACGCAGACTCATCCTGGCGCGACAGACCCGATGCGGGCGGCGGAAAGGAGACATAGCTGGTGGGAAAAGCGGGTAAATAATCATATGTGGGTAATAGTAACCCAAAAAATTATTTCAATGTTGTGTTAATTAACAGGACGTACCAGTGCGCTATAGCGCACGCTTCGCTTACTGACGGGGCGGGAGGGCGGAAAATGGCGGCACCACGTGGCTGAGACGAGGTGCCGCGTGGGCTTATTTCGCCGCCGCCATGGCGTCGCTGACCCATTTATCAAATTCCGCCTGATGAGCTTTGATCCAGCCGTCAACGTGGCCGTTGATGTCCGCTTCTGAGGCGTGACCGGCATGCATCGCGGCGTTCTCGGCATTGATGTCGCCAATCGGCAGCTTCATTTCAGCAAACAGTTTTGCCGCCGCCGGATTCTTCTCCGCCCAGGCTTTGTTGGCCACGATATGCATGGTGTTCACCGGGAAGCCATAGTTGGCGCCGTTGGCCAGTCTGGTATCCACTTTGCTCTGCGCGCCTGGCAGTGAGGAGAACGGTACCTGTAACCACACCACATCTTTGCCTGGCTTCAGCACGTCGCTGACCCAGTATGGCGTCCAGGTATAATAGAGAATCGGTTTACCCTGTTTGAAGCGCGTAATGGTGTCGGCAATCATCGCCGAGTAGTTACCCTGGTTGTGTACCACGGTATCGCTCAGTTTGTAGGCCTCAATCTGATGGTTAATCACCGCCTCACAGCCCCAGCCAGGCGTACAGCCGGTCAGGTCTGCTTTGCCATCGCCATTAGTATCAAACAGTCTGGCCAGCTTCGGCTCTTTCAGCTGCTCGATGTTGGTGATGTGGTACTGGTCGGCGGTTTTCTTGTCGATCAGGTAACCCTGCGCGGCACCGCTGACGTAGGTGCCCTGGCGATAAAATTTATTATCACCGCCGGCGGCTTTGTACATGTCGTCATGCAGCGGTTGCCAGTTGGTGGCGATAAACGTGGCATCACCGCCGGCAATGGTGGTGTAAGCCACGTTGTAATCCACTTCACTCGGCTTCTCAACGGTGTAGCCGAGCTTTTCCAACGCGCGGCTCACCAGCAGCGTCTGGAAGGTCTCTTCGGAAATGGTACTCTGAGCCGGTTTAACGGTAATGCCTTTGCCCGGAAGGTCGGCGGCGGACACGTGCGTCGCGGCAACCGTGGTCAGGACGGCGGCGAATAGAGCTGTCTTGCGCATAGTCATTCCTTATTTTACGTGTGACGTCGGAGACGGGCGACCGCAGCGGGCCGCCCAAAGAAATCAGGCTTTTTTACTGAATGGACGCAGCAACAAACCCAGCGGCCCGCTGCTGTACCAGTGGCGGCTGCCACGGCTGCGGCTGTCGCGACCTACTGACTGTGTCAGGCGGTCGAGAATGATGGCGAGGATCACGATACCGACGCCGCCCACGCTGGCGAGCCCCATATCGAGACGGCCAATACCGCGCAGCACCATCTGGCCCAGACCGCCAACGGCAATCATCGAGGCGATGACCACCATCGACAGCGCCAGCATCAGCGTCTGATTGACACCGGCCATGATGGTCGGCATCGCCAGCGGCAGCTGGACCTTGAACAGCATCTGGCGCGGGCTGGCACCGAAAGATTCACTGGCTTCGATCAGGTCAGCCGGCACCTGCTTAATACCGAGTATGGTGAGACGTACCACCGGCGGCAGGGCAAAAATAATCGTCACCACCACGCCCGGCACGTTGCCGATACCAAACAGCATGACGATGGGCACCAGATAGACGAACGCCGGCGTGGTTTGCATCGCATCCAGCAGGGGCCGCACGATGCGCGCCGCGCGCTCACTGCGCGCCAGCCAGATGCCAAGCGGCAGGCCAATCAGTACGCAGAACAGCAGGGCGGTGAGCACCAGCGCCAGCGTCACCATCGCCTGGGACCAGGCGCCGATCATGCCAATCAGCACCAGCGATATTAGCGTGGCGAGGCCCATCGCCGGGCTGGCAATCTGCCAGGCAATCAGCGCAAACACCACGATCGCCACTGGTGCAGGCAGACCCATCAGCAGTTGCTGGAAGGCGCTGAGGATATAATCCACCGGCACGCGAATGCCCTGAAACAGCGGGCGGAAGTGGGTTACCACCCAGTCAATGCCTTCGGTGACCCAGCGATCCAGCGGAATCAGCGTGGTGTGGAACGGATCCAGCAGGCTGAAGTGCTCCGGCGCCGCGGCCGGTGCACTGCTCAGCCAGTCGCTGCTGCTGGCGGCGCTGCTGACGGCATCGTGTCCACCACTGCTGACGGCATCCGATGTACTGCCGGCGGCGTTGCCCCAGGCATCGGCGGCGCTGGCGCTGCTGTCAGCCGGTGTGCTGCTGCCTGTCGCGGACCACGGATCGCTGCTGGCGGCGGCGGCGTTGCTGGTGGCGGGTGGTGCGCTGGTCTGGCTGGCGCTTTCCCATGGATTGGCGTTTTGTGCACTCATGGCTGGGCTCCTTCACGATCTAAAGCGCGTAACAGCGTGCTTTTGGAAATGATACCGACGTACTGCTGATCTTCGCCGATCACCGGCACCGCACAGGGTGCCTGCGCGACGTGAGAGAGCAAATCGTTGAGCGAGGTATCGGCAGGAACCGCCAGCGGTGCGTCGAGCAGCGCGTTATCCAGCCCTTCACCGGCGGCGAGTGCCGCTTTCAGCGAGTCAGTGGAGACGACGCCGATGAATTTCTGTTTCTCCAGCACGTAGCCATATTCGCGGTCTTCATCCTGCAGCAGTTTGATCGCCGAACGCGGACCGAAACCGGCGGCCTTACGAATCAGCGCGCCGGCGCTGCGGCGGGCGATATCTTTGGCGCTGAAGACGTGACTGATATCCACGCCGCGGAAGAAGGTGCGCACATAATCGTTGGCCGGATTATTGAGGATTTCATCCGGCGTGCCGACCTGCACCACTTCGCCGCCCTGCATGATGGCGATGCGGTCGCCAATACGCATCGCTTCATCCAGATCGTGGGAAATAAAGACGATGGTGCGCTGATGTTTCGCCTGCAGTTTTACCAGTTCATCCTGCATTTCCGTGCGAATTAATGGATCAAGTGCGGAAAAGGCTTCGTCCATTAGCAATATATCCGGATTAATCGCCAGTGCGCGGGCTAATCCAACACGCTGACGCATTCCGCCGGAGAGTTCATCGGGCCAGGCGTGAGCATAATTTTCCAGCCCGACCTGACGCAGCGCGTCGAGCGCTTTTTCCTGCCGCTCCTGCAGCGCCACGCCAGCTAATTCCATGCCGAACGCGGTATTATTTAGCACCGTCATGTGCGGCATCAGTGCGAATGACTGGAATACCATGCTGATTTTATTTCTGCGCACATCACGCAATTCTGCGTCGGATATTTTGGCAATATCGACGCCATCAATAATCACCTGGCCGCGTGTCGGCTCGATCAGACGATTGAGAAGGCGAACCATAGTGGACTTGCCGGAGCCGGACAGTCCCATGATGACAAAGATCTCGCCTTCTTCAATGGCCAGACTGGCATTTTTGACGCCGAGTGAGAGGCCGGTTTTCGCCAGAATACTCTCTTTACTCTCGCCTTTTTCAATCAGCTTAAATGCCTTTTCGGTATGATCGCCAAATACCTTATATAAATTCTTTACTTCGAGTTTAATTGCCATGCAGTAATGAAATTCCTGGTTAAATGTCTGACTATTTCTTGTTGTACCCTGCGTAAATTTAAGCGCCTATACCGTAGCATAGTGAGATTATCTGACAACCCTTGACGGAAATATCTGGCGTGACACGTATGGCGCGACAGTGGCTAATTCCAGTGCCTGCAAGGGATGAGACGGGATAAATTTTTTCTGAATTTTTTGTGAAATTAAACCGGTTTCGGCCAGAATTATTGCCGGAAGGCGGATAAATCACGTTTAGTCAGGCAAAATATTCCGGCGATGAATGGCGCTAAATAGGTAAAATAATCACGCGCGGAATTAACGTTATTTCGGGGGGATGGCGAGAATGCAGGAGAGGAAAATGAATGATCAGATCGTAGTGGAATCGGCATGAAATTAACCTGATCGGCATCAATGCCGACCCACAGATGCATCAATATTACCGCTGGGGCGCGTTCCGGTCGGCATCAATGCCGACCCTACAGATGCATCAACATAACTGCCGTAGGGCATGATTAACCCAACCGTAGGGTGCGCATTGATGCGCACCGCTTACGGTGCAATGTGCACCCCTTACCGTGCACCGCACGCGACTAAAAATTCCAGTCCTCGTCTTCGGTTTCAACCGCTTTGCCCATCACATAGGATGAACCGGAACCCGAAAAGAAATCGTGGTTTTCGTCGGCGTTGGGCGACAGCGCCGACAGAATCGCCGGATTCACCGCCGTCAGCTCAGCCGGGAATAGCGCTTCGTAACCCAGGTTCATCAGCGCCTTGTTGGCATTGTAATGCAGGAAGGTTTTCACCTCTTCGGCCCAGCCCACGTCGGCATACAGCGCTTCGGTGTACACCACCTCGTTTTCATACAGCGCCAGCAGTAAATCGATGGCGAACTGCTGCAGCTCAGCGCGGCGCGCGTCGTCAACGGTTTCCAGCGCTTTCTGGTACTTATAGCCGATGTAATAACCGTGTACCGCTTCATCGCGGATAATCAGCCGAATCAGATCGGCGGTATTGGTCAGCTTGCCGCGGCTTGACCAGTACATCGGCAGCCAGAAGCCGGAGTAAAACAGGAACGACTCCAGAAAGACGCTGGCGATTTTCTTCTTCAGCGGATCGCTGGCGCGGTAGTGATCCAGCACGATTTTCGCCTTGTTCTGCAGGGCGGCATTCTCCTCACTCCAGCGGTAGGCGGCATCCACGTCGGCGGTGTTACACAGCGTGGAGAAGATCGAACTGTAAGAGCGCGCGTGAACCGCTTCCATAAAGCTGATGTTCGACAGCACCGCCTCTTCATGCGGCGTCAGCGCATCTTCCATCAGCCCCGGTGCGCCAATGACGTTCTGAATGGTGTCGAGCAGCGTCAGACCGGTAAACACCCGAATCGTCAGCTGCTGCTGCTGCGGGTCGAGCGACTGCCATGCCGGCAGATCGTTGGACAGCGGCACCTTCTCCGGCAGCCAGAAGTTGCTGGTAAGACGGTTCCACACTTCGAGATCTTTCTCGTCCTGGATGCGGTTCCAGTTAATCGCCTGAATCTGTTTAAGTTGCATAGTCATCATCACAGTGCACAGGAAACGCAGCCCTGTACCTCCGTGCCTTGTAGCGCCATCTGACGCAGTCGAATGTAATAGAGGGTTTTGATGCCTTTCTTCCAGGCGTAGATCTGCGCTTTGTTGATATCGCGCGTCGTGACGTCATCGCGGAAAAACAGCGTCAGCGACAGGCCCTGATCGACGTGCCGGGTGGCTTCGGCGTAAGTATCAATAATCGCTTCGGGACCAATCTGGTAGGCATCCTGATACAGCTCAAGGTTGTCATTGGTCATAAACGGAGCCGGGTAATACACGCGGCCGGTTTTGCCCTCTTTACGGATCTCAATGCGCGACACAATCGGGTGGATGCTCGACGTGGCGTGGTTGATGTAAGAGATGGAACCGGTCGGCGGAATCGCCTGCAGGTTCTGGTTATACAAACCGTGCTGCATCACCGACGCACGCAGCGCCTGCCAGTCCGCCTGGTCGGGCAGGGCGATGCCGGCATCGGCAAAAATCTGCGCCACCCGGGCAGTACGCGGCTGCCAGCTGTGTTGGGTATATTTGTCGAAATAGGCGCCGCTGGCGTACTGCGACTGCGCAAAGCCGTCAAAGCTCGCGCCGCGCTCCTGCGCCAGCAGGTTAGAGGTGCGCAGGGCGTGATACGTCACGCAGTAGAAATAGAGGTTGGTGAAATCCAGCGCCTCTGGCGAACCGTAAGCCATGCCTTCACGCGCCAGATAGCCGTGCAGGTTCATCTGCCCGAGACCGATAGCGTGCGAACGGCGATTGCCTTCCGCCACCGACGGCACGGAGGTGATGTCACTCATCTCGGAAACCGCCGTCAGCGCGCGCACCGCCACTTCCACGGTTTGCGCCAGATTACGCGAATCCATGGCGTGGGCGATATTCAGGGAGCCGAGGTTACAGGAGATATCTTTGCCGACGCGGCGATAGCTCAGGTCGTCGTGATACTCGCTGGCGCTGTTAACCTGCAGGATCTCTGAACACAGGTTACTCATGTTGATGCGACCGGCAATCGGGTTGCTGCGGTTCACGCTGTCCTCATACATGATGTAGGGATAGCCGGACTCAAACTGAATTTCCGCCAGCGTCTGGAAGAAGTCGCGCGGCTTGATGAAGGTTTTACGGATGCGATCGTCGGCCAGCATCGCCTCGTAGTACTCGCTGATGCTGATATCAGCAAACGCCTTGCCATAAATACGCTCAACATCGTAAGGCGAAAACAGCGCCATATCGCGGTTCTCTTTGGCCAGCTGGAAGGTGATATCCGGAATCACCACGCCGAGCGACAGCGTTTTGATACGGATCTTCTCGTCAGCGTTTTCACGTTTGGTATCGAGGAAGCGCAGGATATCCGGATGGTGCGCATTCAGCCACACCGCGCCCGCGCCCTGACGCGCACCAAGCTGATTGGCGTAGGAGAACGCATCTTCCAGCATCTTCATCACCGGAATTACGCCGGACGACTGATTTTCAATGCGCTTAATCGGCGCGCCGGATTCACGCAGGTTGGAGAGCAGAAACGCCACGCCGCCACCACGCTTCGACAGCTGCAGCGCCGAGTTCACCGCGCGGCCAATCGACTCCATATTGTCTTCAATGCGCAGCAGAAAACAGGAGACCAGCTCGCCGCGCTGCTGTTTACCGCAGTTGAGGAAGGTGGGCGTAGCCGGCTGGAAGCGACCGCTCAGCATCTCGGCCAGCAGTTCCCGCGCCAGCGTTTCATTACCGCGCGCCAGCGTCAGCGCCACCATACAGGCGCGCTGCTCAAAGGTTTCCAGATAGCGTTTGCCGTCGAAGGTTTTCAGCGTGTAGCTGGTATAAAATTTCCACGCACCGAGGAAGGTGTGAAAACGGAAGCCCCAGGCGTCAGCCTCTTCGTGCAGCTGGCACAGGAAGGCGAAATCGTACTGGTTCAGCACCCCGGCTTCATAATAGCCTTCGGCCACCAGATAGCGCAGACGCTCGCCGTGCGAGTCGAATGGCACGCTGTTGGGCTGGACGTGCTGCAGGAAAAACTGGCGTGTGGCTTCATGATCTTTGCTGAACTGAATGCGGCCTTCGGCGTCATACAGGTTCAGCATCGCGTTGAGCGCGTGGTAGTCCAGCTGTGTGCTGTTCAGGGTGTCTGTCGTTGCCAAAATTGGGTCACTCCCGCTTTAACATGGGCAATATCGTCGGCGGTTCCCATCAGCTCAAAGCGGTAGAGATAGGGAACCTGACATTTCTGCGCAATGATGTCGCCCGCCAGGCAGAAGCCCGCGCCAAAGTTGCGATTACCCGCAGCAATCACACCGCGAATACCGCGCCGGTTGGCGTCATCATTAAGGAACTGAATCACCTGTTTCGGCACTGCGCCACGCGCGCTGCCGCCGCCGTAGCTCGGCACCACTAAAATGTAGGGCTGGTCAATGTGCAGGCGCTGCGTGGCGTCGAGCGGAATACGCCGCGCAGGCAGGCCGAGACGGGTGATAAACCGGTGCGTGTTTTCCGACTGGCTGGAAAAATAGACCAGTGGAAACATCGCTTTATCCCCCGACGGCAGCGAGCTGGCGCAGGCCGGCGATTTTGTCGGGACGGAAGCCGCTCCAGTGGTCGTTGTGCGTCATCACCACGGGCACCTGGCGATAGCCAAGCGATTTGAGCTGATCGATGGCTTCCGGTTGGGTATCGAGGTTAATCAGCTGGTAGTCGATGCCACTGCGATCCATGGCATTTTTGGTCGCGTCACACTGGACACACTGGCTCTTAGTGTAAATAATAATGCGCATGATTCGTATTTCCCTCTGGTTGTGGTCAGGTTGCGAGATACGAAGCAAAAACCCTTTTGCTGCGAACGTCGTCCCTGCTGACATCTGGTAGCGAGTTGATGTGTTGAATACTAGATGTAGTGGTATTGGTGGTCAAGCCCACCAGATATAGGGTTTTGTGATTTAAGCAGTCAGATTAGGGCGAATGCCAGCGATGATGCGCCCTGGCGCAGGGAAAAAATTTTTGTAAAGGGTTTTGCGGCAATTTTAACCAGCTGACAGCCGCCGCACCGGCGCGCTAATGCGGAGTGACGCGCAAAAAAAAAGCCCCGCATGCGCGAGGCTCCTGATGATTTTTAGCGATTTAGCGGCGTGTCATCAGCAGTGCGCCCAGCACCAGACCGACGGCGGCACCGACGCCCACGCCGTACCACGGTTTGTCATGCACGTAGGCATCCACCTGATAACCCGCATCGCGCGCGGCCTGAGTCACGCGGTTGCCACTGCCGTTGAGTTTAGCGCGCGTCTGTTTCAGCAGGGCCTGCGCCTGGCTGCGTGCGCTATCCACTTCATCTTTGGCTTCGCTGCCGTAAGATTTCAGTAAGGCTTCAAGCGAATCGGCCAGTTCGTTTACATCCTGATTGATATCAATGTCATCGTTTTTGCTGGTTCGATTAAACATTTTTCGCTCCCTTTGACTTAAAACGTAATACTAAGTGTAGACGAAACGTGACTAAACGCAGCCGTGTGCCAGGCTTTAGGGAAATTCCGAATGTCCTGTGCTGTCGTGCTGATGTAAGGTTGCGGGGCTGTGAGAAGAGAGGAGCAAGCATGTATTTACGTCCGGATGAGGTAGCGCGCGTACTGGAAAAAGCAGGATTCGAAATGGACGTCCTGACACCCAAAACTTATGGTTATCGCCGTGGCGAAAACTACGTCTATGTGAATCGCGAAGCCCGCATGGGGCGCACAGCGTTGATCATTCATCCCACCCTGAAAGAAAAAAGTCAGCATTTCGCTGAACCCGCATCAGAGATGAAAACCTGCGACCACTACACGCAGTTCCCTCTCTACCTGATGGGAGATTCGCAGGAGCACTACGGTATTCCCCACGGTTTTAGCTCGCGCATGGCGCTTGAGCGTTATCTGCAGGGCGTCTTCGGCGCCTGACTGGTGTGCCCCGTCGCGGCGGGGCCGCACACGCTTTCCCAATCCTTACCTTTTCCCACGTTGCAAATTGCCGCGCGGATGCGTATAACTCTGTGTCCATATAGAAGTTTAGACGTCCATATGGATATAAAGAATGCAAACTGAACCGACGCCTTCGCAGGCAAACTTCAAGCGCAGCATGAAGGTGCGGCATCTGGTGATGCTGTCGCTCGGCGGCGTGATTGGCACCGGGCTGTTTTTCAACACCGGCTACATCATCTCCACCACCGGCGCAGCGGGCACGCTGCTGGCCTATCTGATTGGTGCGCTGGTGGTATGGCTGGTGATGGTGTGTCTTGGCGAACTGGCGGTAGCGATGCCGGAAACCGGCGCGTTTCACGTCTACGCCGCGCGCTACCTCAGTCCGGCGACCGGTTACACCGTGGCCTGGCTCTACTGGCTCACCTGGACGGTGGCGCTCGGCTCCAGCCTCACCGCCGCCGGTTTCTGCATGCAGTACTGGTTCCCGACGGTGCCGGTGTGGCTGTGGTGCCTGGTGTTCTGTGTCGCCATCTATCTGCTGAATAGTGTCTCGACGCGCTTCTTTGCCGAAGGAGAGTTCTGGTTCTCCATCATCAAAGTGATCACCATCATTGCCTTTATCGTGCTGGGCGCGGCGGCGATGCTGGGGTTCATCCCGATGAAGGACGGCAGCGCGGCGCCGGGATTACATAACCTGACCGCTTCCGGCTGGCTGCCGCACGGCACGCTGCCGATTCTGATGACCATGGTGGCGGTGAATTTTGCCTTCTCCGGGACCGAGCTCATCGGCATTGCGGCGGGTGAAACCGAGCAGCCGCAGAAAGCGCTGCCGCTGGCGATTCGCACCACCGTGGCGCGTCTGATCATCTTCTTTATCGGCACGGTCTTTGTGCTGGCCGCGCTGATCCCGATGGATCAGGCGGGCATCGTTAAAAGTCCGTTCGTACTGGTGTTCGAAAAGATCGGCATCCCGTACGCGGCGGATATTTTCAACTTCGTGATCCTTACCGCGATCCTGTCAGCGGCGAACTCCGGACTGTACGCCTCGGGACGGATGCTGTGGTCGCTGGCCAATGAAAACACGCTGCCGCGTTGCTTTGCCCGGGTCAACCGGCGCGGCATTCCGCAGCTGGCCATCACCGTGAGTATGCTCGGCGGCCTGCTGGCGCTGTTTTCCAGCGTGATCGCCCCGGATACGGTGTTTGTGGCGCTGTCAGCGATTTCCGGCTTTGCCGTGGTGGCGGTGTGGCTGAGCATTTGCGCCTCACACTACATGTTCCGTCGCCGCTATCTGCAGGCGGGCAATGCGCCGCAGCAGTTGGCGTACCGCGCGCCGTTCTATCCGCTGGTGCCGATCCTCGGATTTACCCTGTGTCTGCTGGCGTGCATCGGGCTGGCCTTTGACCCGTCACAGCGCATCGCGCTATGGTGCGGCATTCCTTTTGTACTGTTCTGCTACGCTGCTTATTATCTGACGCAAAAACGCCAACACGCTTTCAACGCTAAGGAGACCGATGATGTCGCGTAACCCCATCGCTGCGGCCCTGACCCACACTGATACCCTGATTCTGGATGGCGCGCTGGCGACAGAGCTGGAGGCGCGCGGCTGTGATCTGGCCGATACGCTGTGGTCAGCCAAAGTGCTGATGGAAAATCCCGAGCTGATTTATCAGGTGCACTATGACTACTTCGCCGCCGGCGCTAACGTGGCGATCACCGCCAGCTATCAGGCGACGCCGCTGGGCTTTGCCGCCCGCGGACTGGATAGCGGCCAGGCCAGCGCACTGATCCGCCAGAGCGTGGCGCTGGCCCAGCGGGCACGCGACGATTACCGTGCCGCCTCTGGCAGCGAGGCACCACTGCTGGTGGCCGGATCGGTCGGTCCTTATGGCGCTTATCTGGCCAACGGCGCGGAATATCGCGGCGACTACGCCTTACCGGCTGCTGAAATGAAAGATTTCCACCGTCCGCGCGTGGCGGCGCTGCTGGAGGCGGGCGTGGATTTGCTGGCGTGTGAAACGCTGCCGTCGTTTGGTGAAATTCAGGCGCTGATTAGCCTGCTGGCGGAGTTTCCGCACAGCAGCGCGTGGTTCTCCTTCACGCTGCGCGATGCGCAACACCTGAGTGACGGCACGCCGCTGAGCAAGGTGGCGGAAGTCATCAATGCCGCGCCGCAGGTGGTCGCTGTCGGCCTCAACTGCGTGGCGCTGGAGAGCGTGACGCCGGCGCTGCAAACGCTACAGGCGCTGACGGACAAGCCGCTGCTGGTCTATCCTAACTCCGGCGAGCAGTATGATGCTGTCAGCAAAAGCTGGCACTCAGCGCCGTCTGGCTGCACGCTGCACGATAAGTTCCCCGAGTGGCAACAGGCGGGCGCCCGGCTGATTGGTGGCTGCTGTCGCACCACGCCACAGGATATCGCGGCGATTGCCGCCTGTTGTCAACCGTAATAAAGCGCAGAAAAGCGCCACTGATAGCGCGATTGAGGCGGGTGAAAAGGCAGAGAGGGCAGTTTAGACTGTCCTTTCTGATTCTGAAGCGGACCTGCTATGAACCTGCGACATCTTCTTCCCGCCTGTGCGCTGCTGCTGAGCGGCTGTGCCACCATTGTCGGCACCGAAACGCAACCGGTAAAAATTGACTCTGTGCCGCAGGGCGCGCGTTTCACCGTGCAGGATGAAACCGGCCGCGCGGTGGCGCAGGGCTATACGCCGCAGACGGTGGATCTGGCGAAATCCAATGGCACCTATTTCGGTAAGAAACATTATCAGGTGATGCTGGAGAGTCCGGGCTATGTACCGCTGACGCTGCCCATCGAAGCAAGTGCCAACCTGTGGTACGTGCTGGGTAATATTCCGCTGCTCGGTTTCCCCGGCTGGCTGGTGGTCGATCCGTTTTATGGCGGCATGTATGACTTGAAGCCAGCACACCCGCAGCCGCATCTCAACGTGGTCGGCGCGCGCGGCGGTTAATTTGCACGGATGCGTAGCGGCGCGATTTATCGCGCTTAGTTAAATACGCGCAATAAATTGCGCCGCTACGGTTCGTGCCGATGGTTATTATTGCGCGGTAGGTTTCACCATCGCATTACCGGATTTATGCTGCGCCAGGTACTGCTGCTGGAAAATGCACATGCGGATGGTGTTGCGGTACTCGCCGTTGATGAAAAACTCGTGCTTCAGCACGCCTTCCACCTCGAAACCGAGCTTGGTGTAGATATGAATCGCCTTCTCGTTCTCCTGATCGACAATCAGATACAGCTTGTAGAGATTGAGCACCGAAAAGCCGTAATCCATCGCCAGCTTTGCCGCTCTGCTGGCTAAGCCCTTGCCCTGATGCGCCGGGTCGATGATGATCTGAAACTCCGCCCGGCGATGCACGTGGTTGATCTCCACCAGCTCGACCAGCCCGGCTTTTTGCCCGTCGTGTTCCACCACAAAGCGCCGCTCGGTCTGATCGTGGATGTGCTTGTCATACAGGTCAGAAAGCTCCACAAACGCTTCGTACGGCTCTTCAAACCAGTAGCGCATCACGCTGGCATTGTTATCCAGCTGATGAACAAAGTGCAGATCTTCCCGCTCCAGCGGACGTAATTTTACCGTCATACGGTGTTCCTTTAGATGACTGAATGGCTGTTGGGCAGCGGCGCAATCGACCTTCAGGATAAACTGCGCCGCGTTGCGCTCATGCCATGCTAACCAACAATCCGGCCCTGCGCCATGCGCGCGGCGCGATCGCACATATGATCGATCACGTCAGGATCGTGGCTGACCAGCACCATCGTCAGGCCATCATTCTGTTTGAGATCGTTAAGCAGGTTCAGGATCTCGGCCTGTACAGACATATCCAGCGCCGACATCGGCTCATCCAGCAGCAGGATCTTAGGCTCCAGCAGCAGGGCGCGCACAATGGCCACGCGCTGACGCTGTCCGCCGGACAGCTGATGCGGATAGCGATCCGCCAGCGCCGGATCCAGCCCGACATGGCGAAAGCCCGCGTTGATGCGATCGTCGATGTTATCGCGTCGCAGCAGCTTAAGCGGTTCCGCCAGCGTGCGGCGCAGCCGGTGGCGCGGATGCAGCGAAGCGTAGGGATCCTGAAACACCATCTGCACATCGCGCCGCAGCTGGCCGGTAAAGGGTTTGCCCGGCTGCACGGCGGTATTCGCCAGCGTCATCTGGCCGCGCCAGTGGGGATTCAGTCCGGCCATCACCCACAGCAGCGACGATTTACCGCAGCCGGAAGGCCCTACGAGGCCGAAACATTCGCCGGCCGCCACCTGCAGGTTCACATCGTGCACCACGGTGCGCAGTTCATAACCCTGTTTGTGCGAGACGCTCAGGTTGGCTAATTCAATCATGCATCTTCTCCAGCGCCGCGCGATCCAGCACCGGCAGGCGTTCGCCGTGCGTCGCTTTCCCCGGACGGCAGGCCCACAGCGTGCGGGTATAAGGATGGCTGGCGTCTGACAGCTGCGCCGCCGGCAGCGTGTCCAGCAGGCGGCCTTTGTACATCACCATCACCCGCTGACAGTGCTCGGAGACCTGTTGCAGATCGTGACTGATCAGCAGCAGGCCCATATTGCGCTGCTCCACCAGGCGACGAATCAGCGCCAGCACCTGATCGCGCATGGCGTGATCGAGCGCCGAGGTGGGCTCATCGGCAATCAGCAGATCGGGATCGGTAATCAGCGCGATCGCCAGCATCACGCGCTGGCCCATGCCGCCGGAGAGCTGATGCGGATAGCGCTTCATCAGCTGGCGCGGATCGGGCAGGCCCACCGCGTCCAGCATCTCGCACACTTTCTCTTTGCGCTCGGCGCGGCTCAGCTTGCGGTGCAGCACCAGCGGCTCTTCAACCTGCCAGCCAATGGTGCGCGTCGGGTTGAGCGCGTATTTCGGATCCTGCATGACCATCGCCACTTTGCCGCCGCGCAGGCCGATCCAGTCGCGCTCGCGCAGATGCAGGGCGTCTGCGCCCGCCACCTGTAGCCGGTCAGCCTGCAACTGCAGCGCGGGCGACAGCAGGCCCATCAGCGCACGCGCGGTCAGGGATTTGCCCGAGCCGGATTCGCCGACCAGCGCCACGCGTTCGCGGCCAAGGGTAAAGCTGATGTTATCCACCAGCAGCGCGTCGTGGCTGCGAATCGTCAGCCCCTGCGCATCAATCAACAGATCATTTGGCATGGCGGGTATCCAGTCGGTCACGCAGGCCGTCGCCTGTCAGGTTAAACGCCAGGCTGGCGAACAGAATGGCTGCGCCGGGCGCTGCCGCCACCCACCATTGGTCGAAAATCACTTTACTGCCTTCTGCTACCATCGAGCCCCATTCGGCGGTTGGCGGCTGCACGCCCATGCCGAGGAAGCCCAGCCCGGCGGCAGAAAGAATAATCCCGCCGAGGCTCAGCGCGGCACGCACCACGGCGGTCGGCAGGCAGAGCGGCAGAATGTGGCCAAACATCAGGCGCAGGCCGGTAATGCCCTGCATGCGCGCGGCGGCGAGGTAATCGCTGCGGCGCAATGCCAGGGTTTCCGCGCGTGCCTGCCGGGCAAACGGCGGCCAGCTGGTGAGCGCCAGCGCCAGTGCGCCGTTCATCAGGCCCGGACCCAGCATTGCCACCAGCGCCAGCGCAATCACCAGGTTGGGCAGCGACAGAAAAATATCGGTGATGCGCATCAGCACGCGTTCGGTCCAGCCGCCGACGTAGCCGGCGGTGATGCCGACTAACAGGCCAACCGGGATAGTCAGCACCAGGATCAGCGACACCAGCAGCAGCGTCGGACGTGCGCCGTAAATCACGCGCGACAATAAATCGCGCCCGAAGCCGTCGGTGCCGAACCAGTGCAGCGCCGACGGTGCCAGCAGACGCTGTTCAATCACCTGCGCGTTAGGATCAAACGGCGCCAGCAGCGGCGCCAGCAGCGCCATGGCCACCAGCACGATCACCAGCGTCAGGCCGATGGTCAGCGAAGTGATACGCGCCCGGCGCCGGCGCGGGCGCACGGTTTCCAGTTCATGAAGTTGTTGAGTCATCGGGTTCTCGGATCGGTTAACCAGGTGAGGGCGTCGGCCACGGCATTGAGCAGGATAAAGCAGCTGCCAATCAGCAACGTAGCGCCGAGAATCGCCGGAACATCCGCGGAAAACAGCGCGTTGGTCATGTAGCGACCGACGCCCGGCCAGGCGAATACGGTTTCCGTCAGCACGGACCCTTCCAGCAGCGTAGCGTAGGAGAGGGCGATAACGGTGATTAGCGTGCCCAGCACGTTGGGGAAAATATGACGCAGCAGAATGCGCGCCCGGCCAGCGCCTTTCGCGCGCGCCAGCACCACATACTCTTTGCTGCTCTCTTCCAGCAGCGCCGCGCGCAGTAAACGCGTAATGCCCGCCATCGCCAGCAAGCCGAGAATCACCACCGGCAGCCACAGATGGGCAATCGCGTTGCGAAACATTTCCGCATCGCCGGAGAGCCAGCTATCAATCAGTACAAAGCCGGTCTTCGGTTCAAGGGTATAAATCCAGATATCATCCAGCTGGCCCGGACCGGCGGACCAGTGCAGCACGGCGTAGAACAGCAGCAGGCCCAGCAGGCCGAGCCAGAACACCGGCACCGAGTAGCCCAGCAGCGAGATAAAGCGCGCCACATTATCGATGACGCTGCCCGGTTTCCACGCCGCCAGCAGTGCGAGCGTCACGCCGAACACCGCAGCGAAAATCATCGAACAGGTCGCCAGCTCAAGCGTGGCGGGGAAGGTGCGCATCAGGTCGGCGCTGACCGGCTGATTGGTCAGGTGCGACAGGCCGAGATTGCCCTGCGCCAGATGGCTGATATAGCGCCAGAACTGTACCAGTACCGGCTGATCCAGCCCAAGATCGTGACGCACCTGAGCATAGGTGGCTTCGCTGGCGTGATCGCCGGCGATTTGCTGCACCGGGTCGACTGGCGACAGGTGCGACAGCATGAAAGTAAACGCTAACAAACCCACCAGCGTCACCAGCAGCGACAGCAGGCTGGTGACGAGGCGGCTGAAGCGCTGCCAGAGTGGCCGGGCGAACCCGGCCGATGATGCTGACGCTGCCATTACTTCGAAACCTGCGCGTAATACACCATGTCCGGGTTGATCCCCTGCACATAGCCCTGCAGATTGTCGCGCAGCGCAATCAGGTTACGCGCCTGCAGGCCAATCACGTACGGCGAGTTCTTCAGCACTTCGCGCTGCATCGCCTGATAAAGCGCAACGCGCTTGTTGCTGTCGGCTTCGGCCGTCGCCGCCAGCGTCTGTTTGCTCAGCTCCGGGATGTGCCAGTCTGAACGGTAAGCAATGGTTTTGCTGCCATCTTCCGGGTTGTAAGCGAAGGACGCAGCGTTGGTGTTCGGGTCGAAATAATCCGCGCCCCAGGCGTTGAGCGTAGCTTCATACTGATGCGCCTTCACGCGGGTAGACACTTCAGAGCTTAAGCCCGGCTGCACTTCCACCTTCACGCCGCCTTTGGCGAAGCTGCCCTGCAGCGCCTGCGCGATATCAAGGTACGGAGGCTGATTGCTGGTGGAGAGCTTAAAGCTGACGTTGGTCAGGCCGGCCTTCTGCAGAATCGCTTTGGCTTTCTCCGGATCGTAGCTGTAAGGCGTGTCGTTCAGCGCACCGAGGAAACCCTTCGGCAGGAAGGTCTGGTGCACTTCAAACTGGCCTTTCAGCAGGTCATTGGCGATACCTTTATAGTCGAACAGGTAGCGTGCCGCTTCCCACAGCGCCGGGTTCTTCAGTACCGGATTGGCACCGACGTTGAACTGAATGTAGTAGAGCGACGCCATCGGAATCGCTTCGGTCTTCACGCCGGCTTTGCCCTTCAGCGCAGCGATCTGGTCAGCACCGAGGTTACGCGCGATATCGACATCGCCCTGTTCCAGCAGCAGACGGCGCGCTGCCGGCTCCGGCACGTTTTTGATCAGAATGTTTTTCAGCTTCGGTGCACCGGCCGGTGAGGTCGGGTTGGCGCTGAGCAGTATCGCTTCATGCAGCACCACTTTGCGAATCTGGAACGGGCCGCTGCCGGCCGAGTGGGTGCCGAGCCACGCGTGGCCGAAATCACCGTTTTTGGCGTTGGCCTGCGCGGTTTTTTCATCAACGATCGAGGAGACCGGCGCGGACAGCAGGCTCAGCACATAGGCCGGGCTGACGTTGGCGCTCCAGCTAATCTGCACGTGGTCTTCATCGACCTTTTTCAGGAAGCTATCGACGTTGTCTTTGTTCCAGCCGAGCTGGGTCAGAATAAAGGACGGATCGAGGTTGAGTTTCACCACGCGGCCCAGCGAGAAGATGACATCTTCCGGGCGCAGCGGGTTACCGCTGGCGAATTTCGCGTCTTTGCGCAGCGCAAACGTCAGGCTGCGGTTATCACTGCCCGGCTGCCATGACGTGGCCAGCGTTGGCTTAAGATCGGTTGGATTGGCCGGATCGGACTGCACCAGGCGCTGATAAATGTTAGTGAACGCTTGCACCGTGGTCAGTTCAAAGCCCTGGGCCGGATCAAAGCTGTCCGCATCATCCGTAGACTGCGCAATCACCAGCGTATCTTTCGGCGTGGCGGCCTGCGCGGAGAAGGCGGCTACCAGCGACAGCGCCAGCAGTGAGGGAATAATTTTTTTCATGTTGTTTCCTTGCCTTAAAAAAGTAACGCGAGTTTACGAGAGCGCTACAGTGAAGAATAGTCAATTTATGGCTATGCATATGCCGTAAGGTTCTAAGCGGTGCGCTTCAGTTATAAGCAAGGGGGCGTAACGCGATCGGATTATTCTGGCGCACCTTATATCCGCACGCATTATCAACCAAATCGCAACGAAAATTAAATCAACCTGAACCCCGGAATAATTAACTTTACTTCGCTTTTCGCCCTCCTATAATAGCCGCAACTTCACACAGGAGAATTCAGTTGGACAGTCACCCTTATCGATGGCAATACAAGGCAAGCTGACGCGCGAATTCTTTTGTCGCTGCTTGCCAACATGGCGGGCAGCAATCCTCACCTGTTTCTGATGATTGTTCCCTGATAATGACACCACAGCGGGCTGAAGCCCGTGGGAATAGCATCATGCACATGATTTTAAACGCACTTTTTCCTCCGCCTCGATGCGCGCGCTGATCTTCAGCGTGCTGAGCTTCCCTGCGCGTTAAGCCGCTTCAGGCTGCTGCTGCGCGCAGCGTTATCCAGGATTATGTTATTTCACTCGTTATTCAGCGAGCGACTTTCTTCGCCCATTATTTCCGGGAGGTAATATGGAAATTCCCGACAGGTTATTTTTAATTTAATCCGGTCACGCCGTGACAATTAATGTTTTCGACTTGTGCGCCTGGCGCGCAGGGATCGTTATTGCCGTAAAAAAATAAACGAGGAGTGTCATCATGACTGACATGAAACTCAACCAGGAAAAAAAAGCCTGGAACACCGTGCGTCCGGCACGTCAGAAAACCGCACGCTATCTGATTGAAGATGAAGCCGCTTTTACCGCCGACGAAACGCTGCTGCGCCTGCGCAGCGATGCGCTGGGGCTGGTCGAACGCGAAGCGGAAGCGCGGCTGCAGATTTATGGTCGCAATCAGGTGGAGCATGATAAAGCGCCACCAGCGCTGGTGCAGCTGATTCAGGCTTTCAATAATCCGTTCATCTATGTGCTGCTGGCGCTGGCGCTGGTGAGCTTTTTCACCGACTACTGGATGCCGCTGCGCCATGGCGAGGAGACCGATCTGACCGGTGTCATCATCATTGTGACGATGGTAACGCTCAGCGGTTTGCTGCGCTTCTGGCAGGAGTTTCGCACCAACAAAGCGGCACAGGCGCTGAAATCGATGGTGCGCACCACCGCCACCGTGCTGCGCCGGGAATCGGTACAGCAGGCGCCGCAGAAACAGGAAGTGGACATCACCAGCCTGGTGCCCGGCGACATCATTTATCTCTCAGCGGGCGATCTGGTACCGGCCGATGTGCGGCTGCTCGACTCACGCGATCTGTTTATCAGCCAGGCAATTCTGACCGGCGAATCGCTGCCGGTGGAGAAATATGACGTCACCGGCCACGTGGCCAGTAAACAGGCCAGCGCCAGCGACAAAGATGCATCGCTGCTGGAACTGGGCAGCGTATGCCTGATGGGCACTAACGTCTCCAGCGGCAGCGCCAAAGCGGTGGTGGTGGCGACCGGCGGGGAAACTTACTTCGGCAGCCTGGCGAAATCGATTGTTGGTAACCGCACACAAACCGCTTTCGATCGCGGCGTGAACAGCGTCAGCTGGCTGCTGATTCGCTTCATGCTGGTGATGGTGCCGGTGGTGCTGCTGATTAACGGCCTGACCAAAGGCGACTGGCTGGATGCTTCGCTGTTCGCGCTGGCGGTGGCGGTGGGACTGACGCCGGAAATGCTGCCGATGATTGTCAGCTCGAATCTGGCCAAAGGGGCGATTGCCATGTCGCGCCGTAAAGTGATCGTCAAACGCCTGAACGCGATCCAGAACCTCGGCGCCATGAACATTTTGTGTACCGACAAAACCGGCACGCTGACGCAGGACAACATTATCCTCGAGCATCATCTCGACTGTGCCGGGGTAGAGAACTCGCGCGTCCTGATGCTGAGCTGGCTCAACAGCCATTACCAGAGCGGCACGCCTAACCTGATGGACCGCGCCATCCTGCGCTACGGCAAAGGACGCATCAGCGCGGACATGAGCGACTACTACAGCAAAGTGGATGAGCTGCCGTTTGATTTTGTGCGTCGCCGCGTTTCAGTGGTGGTGCGTGACCGCCGCCTCAACCAGCAGATGCTGATCTGTAAGGGCGCGGTCGAGGAGATGCTGAGCATTGCCAGCGCCGAGCGCGAAGGCAAACTGATTCAGCCGCTCAATGAAACCCGTCGCGCGGAGCTGCTGGCGCTGGCGCATCAGTACAATCAGCAGGGCTTCCGCGTACTGCTGGTGGCCAGCCGCGCGCTGGCGGAGCCGGGCCTGCAACAGGCGCTCAGCGTCGCGGATGAGCAGGGACTGACCATTGAAGGGCTGCTGACCTTCCTCGATCCGCCGAAGGAAAGCGCGGCGAAGGCGATTACCGCGCTTAACGAGAACGGCGTAACGGTCAAAGTGCTGACCGGCGATAATCCGGTAGTGACGGCGCGCATCTGCCAGCAGGTGGGCATCGACTGTGGCGAGATCCTCACCGGCGAGGCGATTGCTGCGATGAGCGATGAGCAGCTGGCGCAGGCCGCGGCGCGCAGCTCGGTGTTTGCCAAACTGACGCCGCTACAGAAGTCACGCATTCTGCGTGCGCTGCAGCAGCAGGGCCATACGGTGGGTTTTCTCGGTGACGGCATCAATGATGCGCCGGCGCTGCGTGACGCCGATGTGGGGATCTCGGTCGACAGCGCGGCGGACATCGCCAAAGAGTCTTCTGACATCATCCTGCTGGAAAAGGATTTAATGGTGCTGGAAGAGGGCGTGATGAAGGGGCGCGAGACGTTCGGCAACATCATCAAGTACCTGAACATGACCGCCAGTTCCAACTTCGGTAATGTGTTCTCGGTGCTGGTGGCGAGCGCGTTCATTCCGTTCCTGCCGATGCTGGCGATTCACCTGCTGATTCAGAACCTGATGTACGATCTGTCACAGCTGGCGCTGCCGTGGGACAAAATGGATCGCGAGTTCCTGCGCAAACCACGCAAATGGGACGCGCGCAACATCAAACGCTTTATGCTGTGGATTGGGCCAACGTCGTCAATTTTTGACATCACCACCTTTGCGCTAATGTGGTACGTGTTCGCGGCGAATACCCCAGCGATGCAGTCGCTGTTCCAGTCCGGCTGGTTTGTGGAAGGGCTGCTGTCGCAGACGCTGGTGGTGCACATGCTGCGCACGCGCAAGATTCCGTTTATCCAGAGCCGCGCGGCGCTGCCGGTGCTGCTGACCACCGCCTGCGTAATGATCGCCGGCATTCTGCTGCCGTTCTCGCCGCTCGGCGCGATGGTCGGCCTGGTGCCGCTGCCATGGAGCTATTTCCCGTGGCTGCTGGCCACGCTGCTCGGCTACTGCCTGGTGGCGCAGGGCATGAAAACGCTGTACATCAAGCGCTTTGGCCAGTGGTTCTGAGTGCAGGAGGCGCGATGAAGCAACGCAACCTGGATAAAACGGTGTGCCACCTGCTGATAATTATGGTGGTCATCGTCGTGCTAACGTTAGTGTTCCGGTAAGGACAACAGGGCAGGGTATCCTGCCCTTTTTCGTGGCACACCAACCAGCGAGAGACAGATGAGCCAACAACAGCGAGCATTGATTATTGGGGCGTCAAAAGGCATTGGCCTGGCCGTGGTGCAGCAACTACTGCAGGCGGGCTGGCAGGTGACCGCCACCTACCGTTCCACGGCGGTTTCGTTTCAGCATCCGCAGCTGCAGTGGCTGGCGCTGGATATCACCGATGGCGCGCAGCGTGACGCGCTGGTCCGGCAGCTCGGCGACGCACCCTTTGATTGCATCCTGATTAACGCCGGGATTCTCGGTCCGCACGCATCGCAGCTGCGCGACGTGGACGATGCGCAGCTCAGCGAGCTGTTCTTTACCAATGCGGTGGCGCCGGTGCGCCTGGCGGAGAGCCTGCTGCCGCTGCTGCGCGACAAACAGAGCGTGCTGGGCCTGACCACGTCGCGTCTCGCCAGCCTCAACGAGAACCGTGACGCGGCGATGCCGTTCTACTCAGCCAGCAAAGCGGCGCTGAATATGCTGAGCCGCGCGCTGGCGACGCAGATGCACCAGCAGGGCAGCACCTTGCTGTCACTGCATCCGGGCTGGGTAAAAACCGACATGGGCGGTGAGGGCGCGGATATCACCGTCACCGAGAGTGCGCAGGGCATGGTCACGCAGTTGCAGCAGTTTAGCGGGCGTGGCGGCCATCATTACGTGGATTACCGCGGCCAGCTGCTGAACTGGTAATGCTTAGCCTGCTGGTTAGCGCCAGCAGGTTTTTTTCTTACTCATCCTGCGAATAGTACTGCACGCCGATTTCGATACGTTCGCGACCGCTTGCTACGCGGTGGCGGTTGGTATCGCGCAGCGAATAGATGCAGCCGCAATACTCCTGCTGGTAGAAACGCTCGCGCTTGCTGATCTCAATCATGCGCGACGAACCGCCACCTTTACGCCAGTTAAACTCCCAGTACAGCATATCCGGATAGCGCGCCGCCGCGCGTACGCCGCAGTCGTTGATTTGCTGCATATTCTTCCAGCGCGAAATGCCGAGTGAACTGGTGATCACCGGGAAGCCGTGTTCATGCGCGTACAGCGCGGTGCGCTCGAAGCGCATGTCGAAACACATGGTGCAGCGCACGCCGCGCTCCGGCTCCCACTCCATGCCACGCGCGCGCTCGAACCAGTTGTCTTTGTCGTAATCGGCATCAACAAAAGGCACGCCAAACTGCTCGGCAAAGCGGATGTTCTCCTCTTTGCGCAGCTCGTACTCTTTCAGCGGATGGATGTTCGGGTTGTAGAAGAAGATGGTGTAATCGATGCCGGAAGCCAGCATCGCTTCCATCACTTCTCCCGAGCAGGGAGCGCAGCAGGAGTGCAGCAGCACTTTATTGTGGCCATTCGGCAAGGGCAGCGGCTGGCGTTGAAATGTATCGGACATAAAGTGAATTAATGGTTAAGGGCGATGCGGCAAGTGTAGGGGCAAAGGCCGGCCGATGCAAAGCGCCGGTGCCGTTTGAGAGTGGGGGCCTGTGGTACTGTGTGGTACCCGCTCGCCGGGGATGCTTAGCGGCGCGATTGATCGCGTAATACATTGCGCCGCTTGCAGGGTCAATGACCCACCTTCGCGCATCACTGCGCAGGCTGCGCGAGGTCAGGTCTCGTCGTGAATGGTGGTCGATGCACCGTTCTGCTGCACCGAGCGGATGCCGTTTTCCGCCGCCTGTTTAGAGCTGTACATCTCGCTGGTGGCAATGGTTTCGCCGTTGCTGGCTTTAAGCACAAACCAGTATTTCTGCGACAATGCTGTATCACTTTTTCTCAGTACGTAATATCCCATGTGCTTTCTCCTTGTGCCGGCACCCGATGGCCGGTTCGCTTACTATTCGCGCAGCCTGCTTATTAATCAATCACTGATTAGGAATTTGCCCGAATCCAGGAGCGGGATCGCAGCGTTTTGTATCAATCCGGTTGCTGGCAGGCACAAAAAAGGCCGAATTGCTGCCTTTTGGGATAATGAATTCGTGTTTATCACACGGGTAAAGCCGTGATGTTCATGAATCGGGTAAATGCTTTACTGCGGGAGACACCTTTCGGATCGCTGAAAAATGGCAGCTGGAATTTCGGTGAATCTTCCAGTGTCAGGCCCCAGATATAATCACCGATAAAACGAAACTGAAGTGAATGGTCACTGATATGCAATTGCTCAAATGTGCCGGAGTTATACTCATTGCCAATAGTGACAATTTCCTGAATGCCCTGAGAGGAATCAATCAGCATAATCGTTAGTGATTCCTCGTAGAGCACGTCATCCGTGACAAACAGGATATAGCGGTTATCAGTCACTTTGACTGCTGCCTCAAGGATTTTTCCGGGGATGATTATGCCGGTAGAACTACCGCTGAGTAATACCTCTGATTTCGCCTGTTCGCGGTCCGTTGCGTGTTGCACCTCAACCAAAGATACATCATTAACTTTTTGCATCAGCGCCAAATCCATCCCATTTGCCATGCCGCGAGAGCAGCTCCTGCGAATGAAATTTAACTAAGTTCGCTGCGGATTAATATGCTTATGATGTAAAAACGCCTGATGCAGTGCACCAGGCGTTTTCGACTCAAATGAATGCAGAGCAATCGATGTCTACATCAGAAGAAATTACTCAGAGACTTTCTTCTTCAGATCGCTGGCACCTTCTTTGGTTTTGTTCCAGCCTTTCTGCGCGCCTTCTTTGGTGGCGTCCCAACCTTTTTCAGTGCCTTCTTTGGTGCTGTTCCAGGCTTTCTGCGAGTTTTCGCTCGCTTTGCTGGTCAGGCTATCGCTTTTGCCTTCGGCAGCATGTTTGGCTTTGAGCTGCTGCTCTTCACCCTGATGCTGCGCCTGATGCAGTTTCTCTTTCGCCGTATTGGCGCCCGCTTTGGCGTCAGCGACGGTTTCATCGGTTGCGTGTGTGGCGGCAAACGCCGTAGAAGTCAGAAGAATGGCGGATAACGCAATAATCGTCTTTTTCATAATATATTCCCTCATTAAGCATCATAAGTGTTATGAGCGTAGTTAAGAGTGGCACAGAGCGCAACGCAGGGCATTAGGAATAAACTGTAAGTGAATCGTACCGTTTCTGTGGGCATTTTTGGCATAAATGCGCAACGGTGTGCCGTAGGGGCCAGCCATGCGCAATGCTGGCGCAGCGCAGAGGATAAGTAAACGATGTGAGCTAAGTGCAATAGTCGGCTAGAGAAAAGGCGGGGCAGCAGCGCAAGCCTAAATGGTTGTGCGATTTTTTGTGCAGGTACTGGAGTAAGACGTAAAAGACAACTGGAATCACGCCATAGCCGATCAGGCATGACTTTGATTGAGATTACCGAAGCCCTGAGCAGTGGGTTGATTGACTTAAAAGCTTCAAATAAAGCAGACAAGGTCAGTATAATGTCCATGCGAGTCAGGCCAGGGAGGTAAATATTATGGATGAAAAAATCAACAAAAAGTTGAAGGAAATTCAATCAAAAATTCGAGGTGATGATTTTAACAAGGCTGAGTTACTTAGTTTCAGAGCCGGTTATAAAGAGATAATTTCGGTTTATCCAATGAAAATTACCTCAGAATTTAACCTGCGTTCAGTCATCGCGATATTATCAAATGATGTGTCTTCAGTTGTCGTTATTTATTTTTATATGCTGATCTTTTTAACGGCGGCTTTTTGTTTTGTCGGTGAAACGGAAGGTGCAGGATTATTTTTTGGCATGATAGGTATTGCTGCCGTAGTGCATTTCATTTACACGGCCAGGAAAAATAAGTTAGGACTCTTCACCCAAGTGAAGCTGGTTAATCTCTATATTAGAAGTGTTTTCTAAAAATCCTTCTTGTAACCCCCTCTTCGGAAACGACAGACTCAAACAATTTATTGCCTGTTTGAGACGTCGTTAACCGTGAATGTTGACACAGCATTGTGCGAAAAATTAACTGCGCCACGCAGGCTCACCGGACAGGACTGAACGCTCGAGTGCGCGGGTTTCCCGAATATTCCGGGCTGGCGGTGAACCAAACAGCCGTGAATATTCACGGGTAAACTGCGTCACGCTCTCATATCCCACCGCGTTAGCAGCAATACCGATCGCTGTCCCTTCCGTCAGCATCAGTCTCCGCGCTTCAAGCAGGCGCAGTTGTTTCTGGAATTGCAGCGGGGTGAGCGTGGTGACATGGCGGAAATGCGTATGAAATACCGAGAGGCTCATACCGGCGGCGTCAGCGAGGGTTTTCATGCGCAGCGGTTGCGCATAATTAGCCCGAATGATCGCGACTGCCCGCGCAATCCGCCGGGCATGGCTGTCAGTGCTGCCGAGGGCGCGCAGCGCGCTGCCGTGTCGTCCTGACAATAGCCAGTAATGTAACTCCCGCACCAACTGGCTGCCCAGCACGGCGAGCGCGCGCGGTCTGCTGAGCATGTTCAGCAGGCGCAAAGCGGCTTCTGCCACATCTTCTTCGATCTGATCAATACTTACGGGCAAATCCGTGGCAGCCTCCAGTCCGACCATGTTTGCCATCAGTTCGCTAATCACCGCCGCATTCAGTTCCACGACCAGAGAATAATAAGGGGTGTCGGCACTGGCGCTGATAACCTGACTCACGGTTGGCACGTCCATGGTGATCAGCAAGGATTCCCCCGCGCCGAAATCAAAACGATCGCTGCCCATGGTCACGCGTTTACTGCCTTGCAGCACCATTGCGATCAACGGTTTAGTGATCGCGAATTGCAACGCGGTAGGCGCGGTCTCGCGCAGAATGAACACCCCATCAACTGGCGTTGCGGCAACCCCCGCTCCGTTGTGGTGTTCATCAGCGTAGTGGCTTGCCGCCTGCAGCAAAGCCGCCATCCTCCCGGCAGAGTTGAATTCATCGTCCCGTGCAGTGCGTTCCTCATACGAGTGATCACGCTTTTTCATATTATCAGGCAATAAAATAAAAATTTACGGTGCAGTTATTCTAGTAAATACGGCATCAAATAAAAATATAAAAATAATCAGGCAATAATTAAAAATTATTGGGCAACCTCGTAAGTCTGTCGATTGTTAGAATCACTCTCCCACTATTGAGGAGATATTTCATGACAACCCTTTCTTTTGTTACTGGCGCCAGCCGGGGTCTTGGCCGTAATACCGCACTGAGCATTGCCCGCCATGGTGGTGATGTCATCGTGACTTATCGTACGGGTAAAGAAGCGGCGGATGCCGTGGTGAATGAAATCCAGGCGCTTGGCCGTAAGGCAGTTGCGCTGCAACTGGACACTAGCAACGTATCGTCTTTCCCTGGTTTCGTCGCCGCCGTGCGCAATATCCTGAAAGATGACTGGGGACGCGAAACGTTCGACCATCTGATCAACAACGCCGGGCATGGGGAAATGGCCGACTTTAGCGCAACCACGGAAGAGCAGTTCGACGCGTTATTTAACGTACACGTCAAAGGAGTGTTTTTTCTGACGCAGTCGCTGCTGCCGCTGCTGGTCGATGGCGGACGCATCGTCAACTTCTCTTCGGGGCTGACCCGCGTGTCGTTCCCGGGTTTCTCGGCCTACTCGGCTGCCAAGGGCGCCGTTGAAATACTCTCCGTGTATATGGCGAAAGAACTGGGCAGCCGCGGCATCACCGTGAATACCGTGGCCCCGGGAGCGATTGAGACCGACTTCCTGGGTGGCGCGGTGCGTGACATCCCCGATTACAACCAGGCGTTTGCTGGCATGACCGCGCTGGGTCGCGTGGGGCTGCCTGATGACATCGGTCCGATGATTGCCAGCCTGCTGGGACCGGACAACCGCTGGGTCACCGGTCAGCGTATTGAAGTCTCCGGTGGGCAGTCAATTTAGTTGCCCGATGATGGATTCCGCCCGGTGCGGAATCCATCCTGTTCCCCTGATGCAATGAGATATATTTGATGCCTAAAATGATCATTCATGCGCCAGCAGGTACCTTTAATGCGGCTGAGCGTCAACAGGTTGCCAGAGATCTGACGCAGTTAGGACTTGATTGCGAGGCGCTGCCAGACTCCCCGCTGGTTCGTAGTACGGTCTGGACCTACTTTGCCGAATACTCTTCTGACGCCGTCTTTATGGGAGATGAACCCGCATGGTTGCCGGTTGTGTCCCTTCAGATATATGTCATCAAAGGTGGTCTGGATGAGGAGGCAAAGAAAAAGCTGATCGAGGGAGCAACCGCAATTCTGGATCGGCGTCCGTCAGGGACTTCAGTCGCGCCTGTCTATGTGGTGATACAGGAAATCGAAGAAACAAACTGGGGGATTTTTGGTCAGCAGGCCGATCTGGCAGCGCTTCGCGCCAGCGATGAAAACGCTCCGTCGATTTGAAGGAAATGTTTTTGATAGGGGGGCCGGGAAAGTCTCAGAGAATGGCGTGAATGTTAGAGTGAGTGTCGCTCGCGTTCCCCGCTGAGTTTCGAACATCTCCTGAATTCGCAGCGGGCTGGGAAAGGATGATTAAGAGAGTGAGAAAGCAGTCACTACTAATTGACTGTTTTATCTGATACTGGGGCAATTCAGTGGTTACATGCTGGCTTTAGTCTGAGACTATCCAAACTGGGGAGCCGCTCGGGAGTGGTACCAAACTTAAACTGGAATTTGCTGTGTATAGATATATAGGGCAAATTCAGGATCTACGCAATAAGCGATGTCACAGTGGGATCTTGGGAATGATTTATATCTGTAAATAGTTCTTGAATATGTTGGATTACATCATTCCGCGTACCTATATGCCATGTTGATTGACGACCTAATGAGCCAAAACACTGTGACATGAATCAGTTAGAATATATTTAAGGATTGGCATTTTTTAGCGAAGCGGTAATATGACTTGCCGTGTCAATTCTTTCTAATTGTGCCTCAACAGCATCAAGTTGGAAGGACTCGAGCTTACGGCGTGGCGCTAAGCTGCTACAGGTTGGCGCATCCCTATACGGATTGAGAGGAGCCACAATGTCAGCAGCAGACGCCACTACATCATTATCTGGGCAGATATCCCTTCGGTTTGTTGAGCTTTGCCAGTTCCGCCGACTTGGTAAGGTCCAGCTTGAGATTGATCCTAAGACTACTATTCTCGTCGGTGCTAATAATAGCGGCAAAACATCAATTCTGGCAGCACTGCGTCACTTCCTTGCAGATGGCTCGCCATTTGGTGCTTTCGATATAAGTGTTTCTCAATGGCCAAAATTGCGGGAGCTTGGAAGAGCTTGGGACGCATTAGAAGAAGACCCGTCTACGTCTGGCGCATCCGAAGGTGAATGGGAAGAGCAACTTGAAACCTTAATTTCGGCGATGCCAACGCTAGATCTATGGTTCGATGCTAAGGCCGGCATGTTCCACTATGTCTCCCCGTTCTTGTCAAAATTCAGTTGGAAGGGGGGCGGGGTAGGTGTCCGATTGCGTCTGGAACCTGCTACGAACATTGAGGATCTGAAGCAGTTGGCTTGGAAGTATCACCTGACGAGAATACCTGTGAAGGATATGGGAAAGGATTCGCTTGCGTGGCCGATTGATCTTCTTGATTTTTGGCTGCGAGAACCTTCTCAACTCGGCCAGGTTCGGGCCTACAAGTTAGATGCCGATAACAACCCTTTGGACGGGATAAAGACCTACGTTAGCCAGGTACTGGATGCTGACTCAAGCCCAATTGATCGTAAGCATCTTCAGAAACTTATAAAAGTAGACTTTGTGGCTGCACAGCGTGGCCTTGGTAGTGAGGAAGCTGATTCCCGGTCTGCTTCTGGCACCCATCGCATAGGTTTATTCTCCAATCAGCTTCTCAAATTTGCTCGACAGCATCTAAATGTGGCAGCAACAGGTCATGGGCACCGAGCTGACCTCATAAAAGCTGTTGCTGATGCCCAGCAGGAACTAGATAAAAAGATTCATGAGGCTATTGGTCCATCGGTAGAAGAGGTTAAAGAGCTTGGGTACCCCGGCTTGCATGACCCCCAAGAGATTCGTTTCCGCACGCGCATACAGACAGCCGAATTACTCGACCATGGGACAGCTGTTCAATACAGCATGCAGAAGGATTCACTAGAAGAGCTTCTCCCGGAATATTCCATTGGTCTCGGTTATCAGAATTTACAGTCCCTTAGTTACCAACTAGTTTCTTTCAAAGCTGCTCGCCTAAATCCTGAAAAGGGCGCTCCCGCACCTGTTCATCTGGTTATGATTGAGGAGCCCGAGGCTCATTTGCACGTACAGGTACAACGTATTTTCTCGGGTAAGGCACATAAGCTCATCAGTCCTAACGGTAGCGATGAGTCAGGTCTTAAAAGCCAACTGATTATCAGTACTCATTCTAGCCATTTAGCTCATGCTGAGAATTTTGACCGGCTACGATATGTTCGCCGCGTTGCCAAGAGTGAAGAACAAAACATGCCTACCACTGAGGTGGTTAATCTTGGGCAAGTTTTTGGTGATGATAAAACAACCCGTCAATTCGCTGAACGTTATTTTCGCGTTCAACACACAGATCTTTTATTTGCCAATGCTGCAATCTTTGTCGAGGGGGTTGCTGAACGAATGCTGTTACCTCTTTTCATTGAAAGAGATTTTGCAACACTCAACAGTCGCTATCTGTCCTTCCTTGATATTGGTGGCAGCCATGCTCATCGGCTAAGAGCTCTCGTTGAAAGACTCCGTATTCCAACTGTAATTATTACTGATATCGATCCAGTTGAAGAAAGACCAGGTAAGCCTAAAAAAAATGGGGATCCGACTACAACCTTAGTTGCTGTGGCTAATACAGGACAACCCGGACTGCAATGTGGGAACCCGACTCTTCGCGGATGGCACCCTAAGTTGCAACAGCTTGAGGATTTCAAGAACCCGAAAAATGAGCATCTTGTCTGGAAAGAAATTGCCGAGTGTTCTGTACGTTTTGCATGGCAGTTGCCTGTAGTCGAAGCTGATGGTCAATGGCCAAGTACTTTTGAAGACTCTCTAATTCTGAGAAATATCCCTTGGTTTAAGCAACTTATTGATGAAAAAGTCGATGGCGATGGGAAGCAAATCAAACCGCCGAAGGGAGCACTGGGCTCAGTAGCAAGACAGGTTGCTGAAAATGATAATATTCCAGAACTGCTCGCAGCTCTGCATAAATTAATGCATGGATCTTTTAATAAAGGAGACTTTGCCGCAAGTATCTTTGAAATGGTTGCTGCGGATGAGCCGATAGTCTGTCCTAAATATATCGAGGATGCATTGGAATGGCTCCAGACACAGCTTGAGCCAAGCAAGGAGGTGATGCCATGACTAACTCATCAGCCCTTGACGACAATGATCGCGATGCAGGGGTAGTTGAAGAGATTTGCGGCTACCTTACAGACATACCACCCCGTAACTACTTCCTTTTTGCAGGGGCTGGTTCTGGTAAAACACGAACTTTGGTAGAAGTTTTGCGTCGCCTTACTGGTGTGACTGAGCATGAGAAGGGGGGACAATTAGCACGGTCCCTGAAGATGTATGGGCGTTCGATTAGAGTTGTGACCTACACCAAGAATGCTGTCTCTGTAATCAACAGACGTCTTGGGGACAATAATTTAGTCAGTGTGTCTACCATCCATTCGTTTTGCTGGGAGTTAATTAATGGGTTCAACGATGACATTCGGGAGTCCCTTATAGCAGTAAAAGAAGCTCAACTCGCTAAAGAGACTGCAGAGGCACAAGCGAAACCGAGGGGTATTACTGCAGCAAAACAGCGTGACCTTGACGAAATCACGAATCAAATCGAGGTTCTTCGGACAACTGAAGTATTCAAATACCATCCCGATCGCAATACATATGGACCTGGTGCACTACCACACAATTACGTACTCGATGCGACAGCTTGGTTGCTTCAAAATAAGCCAACACTCCAATCCATTCTCAAAGATCGACATCCAATCATACTGATTGATGAGTCGCAGGACACGATGAAAGGTGTACTGGACTCCTTGATGGTGCTTGCCAAAAAAAGTGAGAGAGATTTGACTCTTGGTCTGCTGGGAGATCATCGACAACGAATTTATATGGATGGTCATGCCGATCTTCCAAGCATTGTTCCGGAAAGCTGGGCAACGCCTGAGTTACAAATGAATCATCGCAGTCAACGACGGATAGTCACACTGATTAATAAAATCTGGGAAACAGAACTTGAAGGCAGGACACAACCAACAAAGGGTTCAGCACAACATCCCCGAACGGAAAAAGCTGGTGGAACGGTTCGGCTCTTCTTGGGGGATACATCACGAAGTCCAGAAGATAAAGTGCTTAGTGAACGCTGGTGCGCTGAGCGAATGTTTGAAATTAGTGGTTTAGCAGATTGGAATCAAGGGCAATATCAGTTGCTTGCGCTTGAGCATAAGCTTGTCGCCACTCGTGGCTCGTTTCTTGATGTCTATGATGCAATGGTTCTGTTAGATCCCAACGCTGCAGCACCATCTGGCAGTGGGGACAATAAGGGGCCTTCAACAGTACAAATTTTGCTTAATGAGCTGGCGCATTTAGAAGCCTGCGTCAGTGATGAAGGAATCGTTAATGAGTTTAAGGCCACCGAGGTTTTTCGACGTTATGGCGGTTTAGACAATATGCCTGAGGACTCAGAATCAAGAGTTGAACGTACTGATGAAATGCTCGAGGCGATAGCGATATTTGCAATGGCTTGCGCCAACTCTGAGTCAACGATCGCTGAGGTGTTAGCGCCAGTCTTGAGTGCAAACTTATTCGAGGTTGATCATCGACTCCTAGAGGCTTATGTCGACAAGTCACCAGCCCCGCAAGCTCCTGGACGTGGTGAGGATGAGTCAAAGCAAACTAGAATGCGCCGTGGATGGTGTGCACTGTTTGCGTCTCCATGGAAACAACTTAAGTGCTATCGGAATTACCTTGCTGGGATTTCAGAGCTCGCAACACATCAGGTAGTTAAAGGCTCTGAGTTCAATCACGTCATGGTTGTAATGGATGATGCTCTTGCTGGTGGGACTCTCATCAAGTACGACAAAATTTTTGGTGGTACGCAGTTAAGTCCAACAGATAAAAAGAATGCAGAGGCTGGTAAGGAGACAACAATTGACCGGACTTTACGTTTGCTGTACGTGACTTGTAGCAGGGCGCAAGAATCGCTAGCTTTAGTGCTTTGGTCGTCCGATCCTGCTGCAGCAATGGCTCGAATCGAGGAGAGCATGTGGTTTACTAAAGATGAAATACAGGTCATTCCATAGTGTCGCCTGAGGATAGATATGCTTACCTTATCTTAAGGATAATTCCATTGCTGAGTTAATGCCGAGTTCGCTGAAAATCAGAGCGTATCAGAATATAGACTCTCGAGGTGTTTTGAAATGATGTATCAGCCTGTTCCGCTTGTTCGATATTTTTCTTTAGTACCTAAGTCAAAGGATGACTCAGATGAAAGCGAATTGCACTCGCTTTGGGGTACACATAAACACACTGAGTGGCAAAGTCTTGAAGAAGAATATCGCTGCGTCATTTTGGCGGAAGCAGGAGCAGGAAAAACCTTCGAGATGGAATCTCGAGCAAAGCATATTCAGCAATCAGGTCGAGCAGCATTCTTCATCAGAATAGAAGATATAGAAGATGGTTTCGAAAATGCCTTTGAAGTTGGTTGCGCAGCATCCTTTGAAAATTGGCTTGAATCTCACGAAAAAGCATGGTTTTTCCTTGACTCGGTCGATGAAGCTCGTCTTGAAAACCCTCGAGCTTTTGAGAAAGCAATTAGGCGTTTTTCATTGAAGATCAAATCAGCGCAACAGCGTGCACACATTTACGTTTCTAGTCGCCCATATGCATGGCGTGCACGAACTGATCGGGAACTGTTAGAGCAATATTTGCCCTTCGAAAAGTTGTTGGCTAATACTACTGTCACTGAAGAAAGTAATTCTAATGAAATCGATAATGATCAGGTAGTTGAAGTAAGTAGCGCTCTGCAAGTATTCATACTCGAACCATTGGACGAGTGTGGCATTCGTATTTTTGCCGAGCATCGTGAAACACCACAAGTAGAAACGCTGATTATTGAACTTCATCGTGCAAATCTGACAACTATGGCTGCGCGGCCATTTGATCTTGAGAGTATTTTGGCTAAGTGGAAAACCGAACAAAAGCTTGATGGGCGGCTCGAGTTACTACAGCACAATATTGAGCTACGTTTAAGCGAGATTGATCCAAGTCGTTCACAACGACAACCACTCAATCGAGAGAATGCATTGTCAGGTGTACGTTTACTTGCAGCCGCGGTTATTATGACTGGTGAACCTGGAATTCGAATTCCAGATGCCACGAATCCAGATGAAGGCATTGATGCGGAACTTGTTTTAGGTGATTGGAACCCACCAGAGGTGAGAGCACTACTTGAACGTGGTATCTTCAATGATGTCATATATGGCATGGTACGATTTCGGCACCGAGAAGTGCGAGAGCTCCTCGCAGCAGAATGGTTTAGTCGTCAACTTAATGATGGTCATTCTCGTAGAGCAATAGAATCCCTATTTATTCGTGAACAATATGGACAATTAGTTATAACTCCTCGTTTGCGACCGATATTACCTTGGTTAATTTTATTTGATAATGAATTACGTCAAAAAGTATTGAAAATATCACCTGAGATCGTTTTTGAGGGAGGAGATGCAGCTCGCTTACCTTTAACTGAACGGAAAATGATACTCACAGATGTTGTTAACCGTATTGCGGAAGGGAAGGATGATCATTCGGCACGTGATAATAATGCTATTGCCCGTATAGCCCAGCCGGATTTAATGAATGACACCCTCAATTTGATCGGGAAATATCGAAATAATGATGATGCAATCTTCTTCTTGGGAAGATTAGTTTGGCAAGGTTGTATGACGGAGTGTGTACCAGTTCTTTCAGGCATTGCAATTGATTCAGGACGAGGTATTTATGCGCATATCGCGGCTACACGTGCTGTAATGACATGTGGAAAGAAAACGCAAATAAACCATGTATTGAATGAGCTAATCCGTTTACCAGACATTATACCTCGAAAATTGCTGGCTGAAGTACTGGGGAATGCCAGCCCTGATACTACCTCAGCTAATTTCTTGTTAGCGTCGTTAGAAAAAGTTGAAGATTATAAACAGTATGAAACATCTGGACTAAAGCAAGCTTTGCATGTTTTCATTGATCGCTTCCCAAATGATGCAGCCGCGCTCAAACCCTTGAAAACAATAATTATTGGCTTGAACGGTTTTCTTGAAAGAAAACCTTATATTGAGCGAGGGGAGTGCCATGTCTCTAAAGAGTTCGTATGGCTTTTAGGTGCGGCAACACATGCAGTTGAACGACTGGTTTCTATGCGCTCTGAAGCAGCACTTTCATTGGATGCACTTGCGATTATGTTAAAAGTTCCGGCGGTGCGATTCTGGCGAAGTGAGGATTTCGATGAGTATAAAAATATACTTCACGAAATCGTTCCAGCTTGGAAGGAACTGAACGATGCCCTATTCTGGAAAAGTATCGACGAAGCACGTGGCAGAATTGAAACAAAGGAATCTGAACGGCTGATCGATGATTACTCTGTGCAGTGGCTCGGGCATTTTTGGAAATTCGGGCTAGACCGATTCGATGATGTGCTGAGTTTTATCACGATGCATGATTTTCTTGATGACAAACTTGTAGCGGTTTCTCTCGCCTTCAGGCTTTATAATTTGGCTGATAAACCTGAAGGCTTGTTACGTAAACTCAAATGCGTAACAGAAGATCGAGCCGAAGTTAAAGAGTACCTAGATACATTTTTAAACCCGCAGAGATCTCAAAAAACTATTGAAAGGGAAGAACAAGAAGCACAGCACCGGGAAGAGCGGGAAAAAGAAAAAGAAGATCGCAATCGCAACCGGATAGCGTGGATTAATCGCTTAAGAGCTACACCGGATGTTATTAGAAATCCCCCTGGACTTAAAACAGGGGATTTCAGTAATGACCAGTATTGGTTATTATGTGAGATTGAAGGTAACGGTGATCGTTCTGATGGTTCAAATTGGAAACGGTTGATCCCTGAATTTGGTGAAGATGTCGCAAGAGCATATCGGGATGCTGCAATCTCACATTGGAGGAAATACGTTCCTTCTATTAGATCCGAGGGTAGTGACACAACCACCGTTTCCTATAAATTATTATTTGCTATAGCTGGCCTGGAAATTGAAGCAAGTGAAAATGATGCTTTTCCTGCGTGTTTGACTGAAGCTGAAGTTCGCCATGTACTTCGGTATGCTATCTGGGAGTTGAATGGGCTACCAAAATGGCTGGAACAATTGCATCATGCTTTTCCTGAATTGGTATTGGAAGCAATCCTCACAGAATTGAACTGGGAATTGACGCATACTGCAGTCGACGAGTCTATGCATTATATTTTGTATAAACTTGCGACTTATGCACCATGGATGCATCCCTACTTGGCTCCAGCATTAATTGACTGGATAGAGCAAAACGAAATATATAACTCTGACATGCTTCGTTACTGTATTTGTATTGTACTAAACGAATGTGTTGATTCTAACGTTATATTAAAACTAGTTAAATTTAAGGTTTCGCAAAGTTCTGTAAAAGAGCAGCTATCAACTTGGTATGCAGTTTGGGTTGATCTTAATGCGGAAGAAGCGATTCCTGCAGTCGATAGTTGGTTGTCAGGCCTTCAGCCAGAAGAGGCTTCAAAAGAAGCACAGTTGTTTATAACAAAATTAATGGGGACTCGTTTTTCTAGCAATACAGCGTATGGTAATGGTGATTCCTTTAGTGTCAAACAGCTTAAAGCGTTATATATTCTCATGCATCGGTATATCAGAGCAGAGGATGATATAGAACGGGCTGGTATGGGAGTGTATTCTCCGGGGCTGAGAGATGATGCGCAAGATGGTCGTAATGCTCTTTTTAATAGGTTGGCTGCAATTCCAGGTAAAGAGACCTATTTTGCCCTTATAGAACTATCAGGAGAACATCCAGTTATTGAATCTCGAGCTTGGATGAGTAAGTTAGCTTATAAACGAGCTGAAGAAGATGCAGATTTAGAACCATGGTCGGCACAGCAAATGCGAGAATTTGCTAGGTACCAAATGAGCACGCCAACAACACATCGACAGCTCTTTGATCTTACAGTCAACCGGTTGATTGATCTTAAATCATGGATCGAAGGCGGAAATGATAGCCCATACAGGACCTGGCAAAGAGTTGAAGGTGAAACCGAAATGCGAAACCTTGTGGCGGGATGGTTGAATCACAATTCTTCAGGCCATTATAGTTGTGCTCAGGAAAACGAGCTTCCAAATAGACAAAGGCCAGATATTTGGACTCAAAATCCACTTATCTCCTCACCTGTGCCAATTGAACTAAAGTTACTCGAAAACTGGTCTGGCCCAGAATTATGTGAGCGATTGCGCAATCAACTTGCAGGTGATTATTTACGAGAGGAAACAGCAGGCTGTGGGATAATGCTTTTGGTTTGGCGGGGTAGATCTAATCAAGCACATTGGCAAATTGAGGGGCAACGTGTAGTTCTTCCTTGTCTGATTGATGCACTTAAGTCCTATTGGGATTCTATTGCCTATAATTTCTCTGGTGTTTCTGCAATTGAAGTGATCCTAATTGACTTAACAGTTAGAGATATTAAATTGGAGGGGTGAAGTAATTTGAAATCACTTGAAAGATATTGTGTTTTTTTACTAGCAGCAGAAACCATTATCTATATGTTAGGAATTAGAACTGTACCGTAATTGCATATGAAAAGCGGGAAACTTTATCTTAAAAAATTCTTAAGCCCAATGTTGCGTAAGTAACTAGATTGTTCATGGTAAACTATTCCAAGGGGCTCAATAAATAGGTTAGAAGAACATAACAAAATGAGTTTCGGTTAAAAAATTTATCTGAACTTAAACAACAAGACTGAAAAAATAGCTGAAAACATACTGAAATAGGAATGCTGTGATATAGCTAATTAAAACCATGCTTTTCTAGAGCTGCATAGAATTCCTGAATACATTTTAAACCGTAGTCCTGAGATATTGTTTTAGCAAAGAAGATCTTTCCTTTTATATGTTCTAACATTCCATAAACACTATTAAAACCTCGAAATCTTGCATGGGCAACTGGTCCAAACTCGCTTAAAGCATATAAGTGTGAATCAATCGACTTCTTAAATTCTTTTGATAAATGAGGAATATGCTTATCTACATTCAATCCCAAAACGATTTTTTTTGCACCTGGTGGGGATACTTTGATTTTTGTTTTATTTAAGGAGTATCCTTTTTTTCGTAAGTAATCAACGACACGGCCAATGATTTTACTAATATCAGATCTATTCATGTCTTTTTTTGGAAAAGATATGAATAGATCATCAGCATAGCGTGTATATAGGCCACCATGACTTTGTACTAGCTTAAAAATTATTTTATCCAGCTCGAAAAAAACCATATTAGAAAGCATAGGGCTTGTTGGAGCACCTTGAGGCAATCTCCCAATATATTTTATATTATCCCTAGAATAAGCAAGCTCTCTGTTTTTTCGCTTGTACAATACCCACTTACTATGGTTTTTAGTCAGGAATGTAGGTTGATAAGTACAAATTCGAGCTAAAGCAAAAGAAACAATGGGAGAATACCCTATTAATATAAATTGTTCATATACACTCCGTTCAGAGGTCATGTCAAAAAAATTTTCAACGTCTAATTTTACAAGCCACTGAGATGAGCAATGAACCATAGCACAACTATAAATAGATGAATTTTTATGATAAGAATAACAGCAAGGATGTGGTTTAAGATTTCTCAAAATATAATAATTGATCCATCTTTGTAACTGTTTTAAATCTTCTTTGGGAGCGCTAATGAAGCGACTTCCACCTGATTTTTTCTCAACTGTATAATGTTCATATTCATTTTTTCTTCTAAGAATAATATCGTCTAAATAAACTTTATCGACTGAAGAAAGTTTAACCAGATGTTGCAAGTTATGAATATATACAACATCATTGATAAGAAACTTAGCTGCTTTTGCCATTGTAGCGCTTAGCACAGCGGGGATTCTTTTGGCTTTGATTCCTCCTAAGTAATATAGGTGAGACGGAACAATGGTCATATGGCTACCTTAAATGTTCGCGGATTTACCCCTTCAGCAAAGACGGACGAGGTTACGAGCCGGGGTTGCTGAAGGGGTCAATTGCGCATGTAAGCGAATCATTTTCCACAATTGATGCAAATTACATCAACTGAGGGCATAACCCTCACGGTTAAAACATCACCGTCTGATCCTCGTAAACGAGGGTCGATTGTAAACCAACCGACTAACACTAGCGCATAGACCAGAGTCCGTTCACCTTTTACGAGGATAATAAAAATCTGGGTTTATTGCAATGATTTTAAAGCCTTTTGTTTTTGAACCTATTTCTACTTCTACACGGCCTATACCAGTAATTTCATATTCATGATTCCGGTAATGAACCCAGCCAGCAGTATTTAGATTCTTTAAAATAAGTTTTAATTCATATTGTGGAAAACCAGAAATTTTACTTAGTTGTTTTAGGCTTAACGATTCTACTTCCAAAAGCTTAAGAATTGATTTTATTTTTAAGAGCTTAGGTTGTATTTTGATTTTTTCTTCAATTTCGTGTGTGAAATCCGTAGGAATGTATCGTCTCGGAAATAATGCATCCCATCTACTGGCTGGAGTAATACCATTGGTTTTTGGTTTATACTTAATAACAGTACGGTGGAGTATAGATGGGATGTTATTGGGGGCTGAATGGGTAAATATAACTCGTACGGCACTACCTTTATACCCTAGAGGGTGTTTTTCTTTATTATGGGCATATGCATGACAAAGGGTAGTTATTTCTTTGTGATTAGCAAGTTCATCTATTATTGGGGCGGAATACAGCACATTTAGGCTTAGCCCCTTTTTATTTGAAATATATTTCTCAATTACAGATTGGCCAGTATGTGTTGCCATATATGCTAATATTTCTATCTCAAGTGTTCCAAACGATAATCGACTCTTAATTGTAGGGTGATTATAAACTCTTTCAATAAATTCTTTAGTTCTATCCCCAGAACCAATTAGATCATCTATTAATATCAATTTTCTAACATTTAAAATGCGCATTTCATCTAGTGAGATGGATGCTGACACCCTTCTGCCAGATATATTTGTTTGGGGTAAAGGGAAGTATTGATTATTTCTCCTATTGAGCTGCGTGTAGAGATTACTAATAAATGCTTCGCTTCCAAGTGGCTCCAATGAAACTTGTACTACTGGTGGTATTGATTTATTTAACAAATCATACACATTTTCATTGGGGGAAAGCTCTCTAATCGGCAAAATTGAAACCACATTTACGCCTATATTTTGAGCAAGTTCCTCTTTCAAATCATTAATTACAGTGGATGTTTTTATATAAATGAGGCTATCTAATAGCGATTTGGCAATATTTCTATGCGGCTTAGAAAATTGCTTTAACCAACGTTGTACTGCCTGTGTATTTGAAATCATTTTTCTGTTAGCACCTGACAGTTTATAGTTGTGTTTATTGCATTATACTTGAATGTTATAGAATTTTCTACATAGTTGAGAACCATAACTACTTATTGCTTCATGCTCGCACAACTTATAAGCTGATTTCTAGTATGACTATGATGTCTAGCATAATCCTACAAATGATTATATTTATCTAGCGATATCATTTTTCTACCCGAACGGATGTGTTTTTTGCTGCGATTTCTTAGTGTCACCAATAAGATATCTTAAGGTTTTACTTTATAATTAAGCTATTGAGTCTTGATAAGAAATGCACATTAGCTCTATTATCGGATTCAGTGTTATCAGTGGTAATATATTTAAGATCTTAGGGTGGTTTATACCTAATAATATCTTGTAATGTGTGCTGGTGTATGTTTTTGTCTTTATGAGATGGTTTTGGCACTGAATTACCCGAGTGATAAGTTTTAGTGGTTATTAATTGGCTGTATATTTAAAATACAAATTAAAATTAATGGTGTAATTATTCATGATCTTCTAAATTAAATCTTACTACATAAGCACATGGGGTAATCTCACTGTTTGAATAGAGTTCTTTGGCATGCTTAACTAAAATATCGCACGGCATTCCATTCTTACCATAGATAACAAGGTAAAAGTAATAATCCTTGCTGTATTCTTTTTTAATGGAAATAGCACGTTCATTTTCGGAAAGAAAGAATCGATAGTATTCTTCTTTTTTTTCTCGGCCAACTGATTTAACCTCTATGTACCTCTCATGTCCCGGTGCATTGAACGAAAGGTAGTCATATCCATAAGATGGAATATCACGGCGATCCTCTATCTTTTTTACCAGTTCTTCATATCCAATACCAACCAATCTTTTTCTTTCCCATTCGATGGCATACTCTTCGCTTAACTTTCCAATTATATCTCTGTTTATATTGATGTCCTCAAAATTAACAGGGCGTCTAGATTTTTTTCGAGGTTTTTGTATGGTGCATAAAGAATTTGTAGATAGGTTTCCACGTATGAACTTACTATAAAGAAATGACATGAACTTAGGATTGGTCCAGTTCTTTGTGATTTTATTCTCCATTTTTTTCTCGATTAACAAGTGCTGATACTCGCTAATATAGAGTTGCCCCTGAATCCCCATTCCTAATGCAATTTGCTTAAGGTGTTCGGCGCTACATATGTTTAAGTAACTGGATGGAAAATAGAGACTTAATATTTTAGCCTTGAACATTTGAGATAGAGGATTTTCATCTATATCGCGATATTTTTTGGATTTTCCTGCCTGAATGAGTTTTAAGAGAGCACTCTTTACTCCATCAAAAGCTTCTTTTTTCGTATTTCCAAATTTTTTAGTATAACGATATCTGGTCGTTGGATCAGATTTAGTTTTACCGTAGTAAATACCAAACTTATTCGCTGTCGCACCTTGTATATTTGCCCAAGCTTTTGTCTTTGCTTCGACACACGCACAAAATGAAGCAGTACCTTTACCAATAACATATTCATCGATAGTGATATTTTGAAGTTCTTTTAGTGGGTAAGACAGTAAAAAATGTCCACGAGCACTTAGCGCTTTGTCCTCACTCGTTGTATCAAATGTCTTTGAAAAAGTTCGGAGTTCATCATCGTAAGTAGATGCTACGTTCATATTGAGTCCTTAGTTTAATTGTTTATGTTAATGTGTTATCTATGTGCTAAGAAGGGAGATGTCAGTTTTTGGACTATCCCCATAATTAAGTAAGGTTTCATAGGTTTTAGTGGGCGTGTTAGGTCTTAGGAAATTCACATCAACCAACTAACCGCATTTCTTTCATCCCGCCGTCAATCATACTTCCACGTTCTGCCGCCATCACGAAATCTGCCCACCACTGCATCATAGGACGACGTTGCTCAAGGTAATCACTGCGGTTATAAGCACGACGTACCTCATTCTTGTCTACATGAGCCAGTGCTGCTTCAATGACATCAGGCGGAAATCCTTCCTCATTGAGTGCCGTACTAGCGATAGAACGTAAACCGTGTGATACGAGTACGCCTCCTAAGCCAGCACGCTTGAGTGCTGCATTCACTGTTTGGCTGTTCATTGGCTGGGTTGGTTTGATGCGACTGGGAAAGATAAATTCTCGACCACCGCTAAGAGACTTCATCATTTCCAGAATAGCTAGAGCCCCATCAGATAATGGAACCGTATGATCTCGGTTCATTTTCATTCGAGCCGCAGGAATTCTCCATTCGTTGGCATCAAAATCGATCTCATCCCATCGAGCTTCAGCGGCTTCTGCAGGGCGAGTGATGGTTAGAAGCTGCCACATAAACAGGCATCGCGTGGGCAAACTTATACTTGCTGTACGCATCGTTTGCATTAATTGTGGTAGCTGATCCGGGCGGATACTTGGCATGTTTTTCTTTTGCGGTTTCTCGAATGCTTTCCCGATGTTTACGCTGGGAACCGCATCAATCAGACCTGTGTTCTGCGCATAAATCATGACTTCGTTAATACGCTGACAAAGGCGTCGGACTGTCTCTAATGCGCCTCTGGCCTGAACCGGCTGAACTGCTTTAACCAGAGTATGAGCCTTAATCTCAGTGACACTGATATCACCGATTGCTGGAAAAACATCTCTCTCAAGTGAGCGCCAGATATCGTCAGCATAGTCCTCTGTTACGCTGGCTTTCTTCACATTCCACTAACGCTCGGCAACTAACAGGAAAGTGTTGGTTATGGCCTCTTGAGAATTTCTTACCTGTTCTTTCTGATGTTCCTGCGGATCAATGTCTTTCGCCAGTAAAACTCGAGATTCAGCTCTGAGTTTACGCGCATCAGAAAGTGAGACGGCAGGGTAGGCACCGAAGCTCTGTTTGGTTCGCTGCTTGGTCAGAGGGCGATAGTAACGGAACTGCCAGAGCTTACTACCGCTGGCCTTGATTAGCAGAGTAAGCCCGTCGCCGTCATATAGCTGGTAATCGGCATCTTTAGGTTTGGCGGCTTTGATTTCCGTATCGGTTAACGGCTTAGTTTTTCTTGCCATGGGGAGTCTCCATGCTTTTAGGCCCAACGAAAACAATAGAGCTTTTCGTTGGGCCTATCAATGGGCCTAAAAGGTTCGGATTTAATTAGTTCTCTTCGGACTTCGCGGGACAAATTGAGGGCACAAAAAAGCCCGCAGGGCTTGCGCCGTGCGGGCTCTTAGGACTTCATCGGATGACTCTGGTAATCACCGATGGAGAATTTTGGTGGAGCTGGCGGGAGTTGAACCCGCGTCCGAAATTCCTACATCCTCGGTACTACATGCTTAGTCTGGTCTTTACATTCGCTTGCCAGCTGCGGACAGACACGCCACTAACAAACTAGCCTGATTAGTTTTAACGCTTCAACCCCAGGCAGGGCATCCACGCGATCTCTTTTAGGTTTGACCTCTCTTGATCCCCGTCCTAAGAGCGGAGGCTAGGGAGAGAGGGCTCTAAGCAGGTTATTAAGCTGCTAAAGCGTAGTTTTCGTCGTTTGCGACTATTTTTTGCGGTTTTTTAGCGAGGCCTACCGCACCTCGGCATGCACCTTGGGTTTCGCGAATCCCGTCGAATCCAGAATCAGCCCCAAGACTTCTTACTCTAGCAAAAAATTATAAAAGATTCCAGTGGTTAACGGCTGGCATTCTTCATAATTCGTGCTTTATCCATCTTCCACTCGCGATCTTTGATGTCCGCGCGCTTGTCGTGTTCTTTCTTACCGCGTGCCACGCCAATCTTCAGCTTGGCCCAGGCGTTTTTCCAGTACAGCGACAGCGCGACCACGGTGTAACCTTCGCGATTAACACGGCCGTACAGGGAATCCAGTTCACGCTGGTTCAACAGCAGCTTGCGGTTGCGCGTGGGATCGCACACCACGTGGCTTGATGCCACCGCCAGCGGCTGAAAAGTGGAACCGAACAGATAGGCTTCGCCATCGCGCAGCAAAATATAGCTGTCGCTGATGTTGGCTTTACCGGCGCGCAGTGATTTGACTTCCCATCCTTGCAACGCCATGCCGGCCTCGAACTCTTCTTCAATGAAGTATTCATGGCGAGCGCGTTTGTTGAGGGCAATAGTGGCTGAACCGGGTTTGTGAGCTTTTTTCTTTGTCATAGTGCGGCGTAGTCTACATCACTCAGTCTGTGGGCGCATCCCCTGTCCTGCGGGGCGGTAAAAAACACACTATTTTAGCACAGCTGGCAAAGGCGTGAATTTTTGTTTAGTAGCTTAAAATGGTATAATTCAACGGTTTTGTGACCAACAGGAACCATTATGGCCCAGATTAGCCGTTCAGCGCTGGTCCCGTATAGCGCTGAGCAGATGTACCGGCTCGTGAATGATGTGGATGCTTATCCTGAATTTCTTCCGGGCTGTACCGGCAGCCGCGTGCTGGATAACAGCGGTAACCAGATGACCGCCGCGGTGGATGTCTCCAAAGCCGGCATCAGTAAAACCTTTACCACGCGTAACACCCTGACCGATAACCAGAGCATTCATATGCAGCTGGTCGATGGGCCGTTCCGCAAGCTGACCGGTGGCTGGAAATTTATCTCGCTCGGCGACGATGCCTGCAAGGTTGAGCTTAGCCTCGACTTTGAATTCACCAACATGCTGGTCGAGATGGCGTTTGGCCGCATCTTCAAAGAGCTGGCCAACAGCATGGTTCAGGCGTTTACCCAGCGCGCCAAAGAGGTTTACCGTGGCTGATATCAGCGTTGAAGTGGTGTATGCGCTACCGGATAAACAGTATCTGCGTGAGGTTAGCCTGGAAGAGGGCGCGACGGTTGAGCAGGCGATTCAGGCATCCGGACTGCTGACGCTGCGCAAAGATATCGACCTGAGCAGCAACAAAGTCGGCATTTTCAGCCGTCCGGTCAAGCTGAGCGATACGCTGCAGGATGGCGATCGGGTAGAGATTTATCGCCCGCTGCTTGCTGATCCAAAAGAGATGCGCCGGCAGCGGGCAGAGCGGGCGGCAACGAAAAAGTAAGTGTACAGGCACTAAAAAAGGCGCTCAGGCGCCTTTTTTGTTGCGGCTCACTCAGTCTTCAGTGCCGGTGAGGCGCGGTTTGTTATCGATGTTCGTCAGCGTACCGTTGCTGTCAAAGGTCAGCGTCAGCGTCTGCTGCTTCACGCTCTCATGACCTGGCTCCTGACGGAACACGTAATACCACACGTTGCTGCCAAACGGGTCGTGCATCATCGGCGTACCGAGCGTGTAAGCAACCTGCTGCTGCGTCATGCCGGTGTGAATCTTCGAAACGTCGTTGGCGACCAGGTAATTCCCCTGATTGATATCCGGACGATACACAACGCGCTCAAGGGTGGAACATCCGGCGGTCATCATCAACATTACCACTGCCGCGGCAGTCAGCGTTTTACAGCGCATCTATACATTCCTTTTCTGGGGCCAAACGCCTTTCATCAGGCAGTTTTGTTGCCATCAAATTCTGAACTCTGCATACGGCAGGCTTTATTATGGCGATATGACTGCCGATGATAATAAACCTTTGAGCTATTGGAAACCTCTACAGAGCAAGCATATGACCACCAGGCCGCAAAAAAGTGCGGTGTCAGGCTGCTAAAAGTTCTTTTGCGTTCGCCAGCGTATTGCGTGTGACTTCGCTGCCGCCAAGCAGGCGTGCCAGTTCCTGCAGACGCGCACGCTTATCCAGCTGCTGCATGTGGGTTTCAGTCATCGCACCATCGGTCTCTTTGCTGACGAAGAAGTGCTGATGACCACAGCCCGCCACCTGCGGCAGGTGAGTCACGCACATCACCTGAGTCGACTCGCCCAGCTGGCGCAGCATCTGGCCAACGACAGCGGCCGTCGGACCGCTGATACCGACGTCAACCTCATCGAAAATCATCGCCGGAGTTTCCATTTTCTGTGCGGTGATCACCTGAATCGCCAGCGCAATACGCGACAGTTCACCCCCTGAGGCCACTTTACCCAGCGGCTGTAGCGGCTGGCCCGGGTTGGTGGTGACACGGAAATCAATACGGCTGGCGCCTTCGGCCGTCAGCTGATCGGCGTTGAATTCCAGCATGATGGCAAACTCACCGTGCGGCATGGCGAGGGTGCGCATGCTTTGCGTAATCAGCTGGCTCAACTCCTGCGCCGAGGTGACGCGTTGCTGATGCAGGGCTTCGGCACAGGCCAGCGCGGCCTGATGATGAGCCACGACGTCGCTCTGCAGGCTTTCCTGATCGCTCTCCTGCTGCGACAGCTGTTCCGCTTCATCCAGCAGCTGCTGATACAGCCCCGGCAGCGCTTCTGGTGAAACATGGTGCTTGCGTGCCAGCGCAATCTGCCGCGACAGACGCTGCTCCAGCTCGTACAGGCGATTAGGATCCAGGTCGAGCCGTTCACAGTAGTGGCGCAGCTCATCGCTGGCTTCACTCAGCTGAATCGCGGCTTCTTCCAGCAGGTTAAATACGCCGCTGACTTTATCGTCCAGCGAGACCAGCTCACTCAGCATATTACGCGCGCTGTAGAGCAGGCTTTGCAGGTTGGTGTCATCGCTATCGGCAAGAATTTGCAGCGCCTGCTGGCTGGTGGACAGCAGCTGACCGCTGTTCGCGAGGCGCTTGTACTCTTCATCAATCTGCTCAAACTCGCCTGGCTGCGGCGCAAACTCGTTGAGTTCTTTCAGCTGATACTGCAGCAGTTCGCGGCGGGCTTCACGCTCCTGCGACAGCTGCTGATGCTGTGCCAGCGCGCGGCAGCTGTGGTGCCAGCGCTGATAGTGCTGACGCATCTCCGCCAGCCGATCGTCGTGCGCGGCGTAGGCATCCAGCAGGTGTTTCTGGTGATCGGTTTTAAGCAGCAGCTGATGCGCATGCTGACCGTGGATTTGAATTAGTAACTGGCCGAGTTCGCGCAGCTGTGACAGCGGTACGGACGTGCCGTTGATAAAACCCCGTGAGCGGCCATCGGCACTGATCACGCGGCGCAACAGACATTCGTTGCCGTCGTCGAGCTGGTTCTCCGCCAGCCAGCGCTGGGCAGAGGGTGACGCTTTCAGCTGGAAGCGCGCGCAGATATCCGCGCGGCTGGCCCCCTGACGCACCATGTCTGCTTCAGCACGGCCGCCAAGGCACAGGCCCAGCGCATCAATCGCGATGGATTTTCCTGCGCCGGTTTCGCCGGTGATCGCTGTCATACCACGATGAAAGTCGATCTCCAGTTCACGAACGATAGCAAAATTACTGATGGTCAGTTGTGCCAGCATACAATCACCTGTATGTAAAAACAGATATGGTTTTTCATACAGTATAAACTGGTTTTTTATCCAGTAAAGTAGCCGGCAGGCCTTTTCAGAATAATTTTTTTGACCATCCGAGTTTTGAGCTTAAGGTATTAAAATAATTATAATTTTTGGGATGAATTAAATTGAGGTGATTGGCGCTGCGGCGAATCAGCACATCTTCCCCTTCCTGAATCGGCAGGGCGATCTGGCTGTCGCAGCTGATCTCCAGGTCGCTGCGCAGCGAGGAAAAACGCAGGCGAATGGTGCTGCTACTGTTGATCACCAGCGGACGCGCCGACAGCGTGTGCGGGAACATCGGCACCAGTGCAATCGCATCAAGTGACGGCGTTAATATCGGCCCGCCCGCCGAAAGCGAATAGGCGGTTGAACCGGTTGGCGTGGAGATAATCAGCCCGTCCGAGCGCTGGGAAAAGGCGAACACTTCGTCGATATAGACTTCAAATTCAATCATGTGCGCCACTTTGCCCGGATGCAGCACCACTTCATTGATGGCGCTGCCGATGCGCGGCGAACACTCTTCTTTGCATACCTGCGCTTCCAGCAAAAAGCGGCTTTCCACGAAATAATCGCCCTGCAGCACGTCATCCAGCTGCTGCTGCGCGTTATCCGGATCGAGGTCCGTGAGGAAGCCGAGATTGCCGCGGTTGATGCCAATCACTTTGATATCGTAACGAGCCAGCACACGCGCGGCGCCCAGCATGTTGCCATCGCCGCCGACCACCACCGCCAGATCGGCGTACTGGCCGATGTCCGCCAGGCTGCCGGTACGCACATCCTGCAGGTTCAGCTCGCGGGCGATTTGCTGTTCCACGATCACGTCATAGCCTTTGTCAGTCAGCCAGCGCCAGAGCATTTCATGGGTGGTTAACGCAGTGGGATGGCGCGGATGGCCGACGATCCCAATGCAGTTAAAGTGTTTGTTCATTTAGCGGGTGTTCCTCATAAGCCAAAACGGCCAGGCAATGTGATGGGTTCACTTGAAACCGTCAAACTGATCCCCATAATAAGCCAACCAGCGAGATGAATGTGCAAAACGCGGAGAAATTCATGAGTAGTAAAGAACAGAACACCCCAAACGAGCAAGTCTCAGACGAAATTCAACAGGAACAACAGCAGCCGGAAGCGGAGACAGCAACTGAGGTGGATCCGCGTGATGAGCGTATCGCCCAGCTGGAAGCGGAATTAGCGCAGGCGCAGGGTGGCGTGCGTGACGCCCAGCTGCGCGCGCAGGCTGAGATTGAAAATATCCGTCGCCGCGCCGAAATGGACGTGGAAAAAGCGCACAAGTTTGCGCTGGAAAAGTTTGCCAACGAACTGCTGCCGGTGATTGATAGCCTGGAGCGCGCGCTGGAAGTGGCGGATAAAGAGAACACCGAGCTGGCTTCGATGATTGAAGGCATCGAGCTGACGCTGAAATCACTGCTGGGTGCGGTGCGTAAATTCGGCGTGGAAGTGGTGGGCGAAACTAATGTGCCGTTCAACCCGGATGTGCATCAGGCGATGTCGATGATGGAGTCTGAAGAAGTGGCGCCAAACCACGTGCTGATGGTGATGCAGCGCGGTTACACCCTCAACGGTCGCCTGCTGCGTCCGGCAATGGTTGCGGTATCAAAAGCCAAAGGCTAAGCCGCTCCCATGCAACAACGGCCGCTGATGCGGCCGTTTGTGTTTTCAGGGCAGCACCGGCGTCCAGTCAATGGGCGTCTGGCCGGCCTGGCTCAGCAGCGCATTGGCTTTGGAAAAATGCTGACAGCCAAAAAAGCCGCGATGCGCCGATAGCGGCGAAGGATGCGGTGCTTTTAGTACGTGATGACGCTGCGCATCAATGATGCTGCCTTTCTTCTGCGCGTGCGATCCCCACAGCAGGAAAATCACCCCTTCGCGATGGGTGTTGATGGCGCTGATCACGTTGTCGGTAAAGGTTTCCCAGCCGAAACGCGCGTGCGAATGCGCTTTGCCGGCTTCCACGGTTAACACCGTATTCAGCAGCAGCACACCCTGTTTCGCCCAGCTTTCCAGAAAGCCGTGCTGCGGACGCTGAAAGCCAGGAATGTCCTGTTCCAGCTCTTTGTACATATTCAGCAGCGACGGCGGAATGGCCACGCCCGGCAGGACCGAGAACGCCAGGCCATGCGCCTGATTCGGGCCGTGGTACGGATCCTGGCCGAGGATCACCACTTTAATATCGCCCAGTTCGGTGAGACGGAACGCGTTGAACACGTCCTTTTGCGGCGGATAGACCGTCACGCCCGCCGCACGCTCTTCGGCTACCGCTTTTAGCGTTTCCACGAAGTAAGGTTTTTCTTTCTCTTCAGCCAGCACATCGTGCCAGGTCAGCTTCTCAGCCATCATTGACTCCCTGCAAATTGATGCCTTTAGCTTAGCGTGTCCGGCGGGGCAGCAGAAGGGTAAAAATAAGTTGAACAATTGCAGAAAAAGTTAATAGAAAAAGTTGTTATAAATCAATTTATTAAGTTGAAAGCAAAAATTGTGGCCGGACGAAATTGATACAGGTCAAAACGAGCCGGTCAGCGCGGTGATATACCAGAGCATCACATAATCCGAAGAACCGCGCTGTGCTCCTGCCGCAGCGCTAAGCCCTGGAGGCCTCTATGATTACCGGTATTCAAATTACTCAGGCACAAAACCCGCAGCTGCTGAACTCGTTCTGGCTGCTGGACAATGAGAAAGCCGAAGCCCGCTGCCTGTGCGCAAAAGGCGATTTCACGGAAGATCAGGTTGTTGCAGTCAGCGACCTTGGCGAGATTGCTTACCGTGAAATTCCACTGGAGCAGAAACCGCAGGTGCGCGTGGAAGGCGGTCAGCACCTCAATGTTAACGTGCTGCGCCGTGAAACGCTGGAGGATGCGGTGAAGCATCCGGAAAAATATCCGCAGCTGACCATTCGCGTGTCGGGCTATGCGGTGCGCTTTAACGCGCTGACGCCAGAACAGCAGCGTGACGTTATCACCCGTACCTTTACCGAAAGCCTGTAATTGATCGACTGACGAAAACGCATACAGCAATACAAGCCGCGCCGGTGTTTACTGGCGCGGCTTTTTTTATTTCCTGAAGAGAGAAGAGGGCCGACTGAGGAATTTTACGCCGCGAAACTGCGATTTCAGCAGGCCAGAAAGCAAAAAATCGCCTCAGGGAGGCGATTTAATTGCCACGATGCTGTTTTATTCCGCACCGCTCTCCGGTGTGCTGCTGCCGCTTGGCTTGCGGCGTTTACCGATATTTTTAGTATCGCGGTGACGCTTCTTCACGCGTGGTTTCTCTTCTTCTTTCGCTTTCTTCTCTTTGCGCTTCTCAAGCGCCTTTTTCGACGGTTTACCGGTGACTTTAGCACTCGGTGCACGCGTTTCCGGACGCAGCTCATCGATTACGCGCGATTTCAGTGGTTCGTTGACGTAGCGGCTGATTTTACCCAGCAGCGGATGGTCATGTGCCTCTACCAGCGAGATCGCGGTACCTTTGCGTCCGGCGCGGCCGGTACGGCCAATGCGGTGCAGATAGACATCGGCGGTGCGCGGTAAGTCATAGTTGATGACGTGGGTGACGTTATCAATGTCGATACCGCGCGCGGCGACATCGGTCGCGACCAGCACGTTAACGCGACCGTCATTCAGGCGTTTGATCGCTTCGTTACGGTTAGCCTGCACCATTTCGCCTTCGAGGTAGCTGCTGCGCAGGCCGGCTTCGTGCATCCAGGTCACCAGCTCATGCAGGCGCTCACGTTTGCGTACGAACACGATGGCGCGCTTCACTTCCGGCTGCTTCAGCAGATGCACCAGCAGTTTGGTTTTGTGCTCAAGGTTGTCGGCGCGGTAATACCACTGCTGAATCTTCTTGCGCTCACTTTTGCTCGGATCGGCTTCAATCGCTACCGGATCGTTCAGCAGGCGCTCGGCGAAATCTTTGATGTTGTCGCCTTCCAGCGTGGCCGAGAACAGCAGCGTTTGTTTGCGCCAGCGCGTTTCACCGGCAATGGTCTCGATATCCTGCGCAAAGCCCATGTCCAGCATGCGGTCGGCTTCGTCCAGAATCAGCGTTTCTACCGCGCGGCAGTCAAAGTTCTCTTCTTTGATGTACTGCAGCAGACGGCCGGTGGTCGCGACCACGATGTCCTGATTTTCACTGAACACTTCCGCGTGGTTCATATAGGCCACGCCGCCGGTGATGGTGGCGATATCGAGATGGGTATGTTTGGCCAGCTCGCGCGCCTGGTCGGCAACCTGCATCGCCAGTTCACGCGTCGGCGTGAGGATCAGAATGCGCGGCGGCCCTGATTTTTTACGCGGGAAATCGAGCAGGTGCTGTAAAGCGGGCAGCAGGTAGGCTGCGGTTTTCCCCGTTCCGGTTGGTGCCGAACCCAGAACGTCACGGCCTTCCAGTGCGGCAGGAATGGCCTCAGCCTGAATGGCAGTCGGGCGCGTGAAGCCTTTATCCTGCAGGGCTTCCAGCAGGCTTTCGTCGAGTTCGAGTTCGGAGAATGTGGTTACGGTCATGGTCTACCTCAGTTTGGGGCGCTGATTATAGACAGTTCAGCCACAATCTTCATCTGTTTGTGTTGCACAGGTGAAGGTGAATTCACTTCGCGACCACGTTACACTTCCGGCAGGAGCAAATTCAATGGTCGTTAAGCATGTCTCAGCCGCAACCGCCAGCGCGGGCGATGTTAAGAAAAGATGGATTCACGTTTAAGCAATTTTTTGTCGCGCACGATCGCTGTGCCATGAAGGTCGGTACCGATGGGGTGCTGCTCGGCGCCTGGGCGCCGGTGGCAGGCGTACGGCGCATACTGGATATCGGCTGTGGCAGCGGTCTGATTGCGCTGATGCTGGCGCAGCGCACGCCGGATGACGTCAGTATCGATGCCGTCGAACTGGAGCGCAGCGCCGCCGCGCAGGCGCAGGAGAACGTCGCCGCGTCGCCGTGGGCGCATCGCATCGCGGTGCATGCGCAGGACATCGTCAGCTGGAGTGAGCAGGCAGAAAAACGCTACTCGCTGATTGTCAGCAATCCGCCGTTTTTCACCCCGGGTATGGCCTCGGCCAGCGTCGAGCGCGATACCGCGCGCAGCACGGCAACGCTTGATCATCCCACTCTGCTGCGCTGTGCGGCACAGCTGATTGAAGAAGAGGGGCTGTTTTGCGTGGTGCTGCCGGCGGATGCCGGCGAAAACCTGATTGCACTGGCGCGCGCCGAAGGCTGGCATCTGCGTTATCGCTATGATGTGGCACCTTACGCGCAGCGACCGCCGAACCGGCTGGTGCTGGGCTTTTCACCTGCCGCAGGCGAACTCGTGCAGGAGCGTCTCGCCATTCGTGATGAAGATAAAAGCTATTCGGCGGAATGGCTGAGCCTGGTAACCGATTTCTATCTGTTCCGCTAGGCTACCGGCTGCAGCACCGTTGGCTGTGCCTCGGGCAGCATATGCGGATAGTCGCGGGTGAAGTGCAGCCCGCGGCTCTCTTTGCGCGCCAGCGCACAGCGCACCATCAGCTCTGCCACCTGTACCAGATTGCGCAGCTCCAGCAGATTGTTGGAGAGGCGAAAATGCGCATAGTATTCATCTATTTCCTGCTGTAGCAGCGTAATGCGGCGCAGGGCGCGCTCCAGCCGCTTGGTGGTACGCACGATACCCATGTAGTCCCACATTAACAGCCGCAGCTCATGCCAGTTGTGCTGAATCACCACCCGTTCATCGGCATCGTCGACGCGGCTTTCATCCCACGCCGGCAGGTGATCGACGGCGTGCATCTGCGGCAGACGGCGCACAATATCTTCGGCCGCCGACCAGCCATACACCAGACACTCAAGCAGAGAGTTTGATGCCATGCGGTTAGCGCCGTGCAGGCCGGTGTAGCTGACCTCACCAATCGCATACAGCCCGTCGACATCGGTGCGACCATGCTGATCCACCATCACGCCGCCGCAGGTGTAATGCGCGGCCGGCACAATCGGAATCGGCTGCTGTGTCAGATCGAGGCCAAACGTCAGCAGCTTGTCATAAATCATCGGAAAGTGGGCACGCACAAAGCTGGCCGGCTGATGGCTGATGTCGAGATACATGCAGTCGACGCCCAGACGCTTCATTTCGTGATCGATCGCGCGCGCCACGATATCGCGCGGTGCCAGTTCGGCACGCGCATCGAAATCCGGCATAAAGCGCGAACCGTCCGGGCGCAATAGCCAGGCACCTTCGCCGCGCAGCGCTTCGGTCAGCAAAAAGTTTTGCGCCTGCGGATGAAACAGGCAGGTAGGGTGAAACTGATTGAACTCCAGATTAGCCACCCGGCAGCCGGCGCGCCACGCCATCGCGATGCCGTCGCCGGAAGCGACATCCGGATTAGTGGTGTACTGATATACCTTCGCCGCACCGCCGGTGGCCAGCACCACGCTGCGGGCGCGGCAGGTTTCAACCTGTTCGCGATTGCGATTCCAGATCCATGCGCCCACCACGCGCCGCGTTCCGGGCAGGCCAATTTTATCGGAGAGGATTAAATCCACCGCGTTGGCGCGCTCAATAACGCGAATATTGGGATGGCTGAGCGCCTGGCTGACCAGCGTGGTTTCGACCGCGCGCCCGGTGGCGTCGGCGCTGTGTAAAATACGGCGATGGCTGTGACCGCCTTCGCGCGTCAGGTGATAGCGCGCATTGCCGTTATCCTGTGGCTCGCGATCAAACGCCACGCCGTTATCGATCAGCCACTGTACGCACGGGCGCGCATTGCTGGCGATAAAATTCACCGTCTCACGATCACACAGGCCTGCGCCGGCAATCAGCGTATCTTCGACGTGTGATTCAATGCTGTCGTTTTCATCAAACACCGCCGCAATCCCGCCCTGTGCATACAGCGTGGAGCCTTCGCTAATCTGCGCTTTACTCAGCACCGTTACCTGATAATGCGGTGCCAGCCGCAGCGCCAGAGATAAACCGGCCGCGCCGCTGCCAACAATCAGTACATCACAGCTATGATCGGGAATGGGGTTCATGATGTTTAATTTACTAAACAAAAGGTCCCCCGAGCATAAGCCCGGACGCCGCTGGTGTGAAGTATTTTGAACAAAAAACGCGGGAAAATTCGACGCAATAATCAGATTGTAATGCGATTTCAGTAAGTTATGTCTGAAAATAAGCGATTAGTGTTTTTTATACCAAACACGCTGAAAATTCAGGGAATAAAGGTGAAAAATGCGGCGTCATAGGGTACTCTGCCAGCGATTATCGGTGCCGCTAACGACACCACCAGTGCGGTAAGTCGCTACACTGAAAGACCATTAACAACAACGATGTCAGGGCACCGGTACAGAAAATATCAGGTCGTGGTGAACTTCAGGCCAGAACGGGACTCTAAGCGCATGCTTGCTCACAATAAATGAGATGTGCTGGCAGTTCACTTACGCATAAAAGAGATTTGGGGAGACATTACCTCGGATGAGCGAGCAGTTAACGGATCAGGTTCTCGTTGAGCGGGTTCAGAAAGGAGATCAAAAGTCATTTAATTTACTGGTTATCCGATACCAGCATAAAGTGGCGAGCCTGGTTTCACGTTATGTCCCGTCAGGCGATGTGCCTGATGTGGTTCAGGAATCTTTCATTAAAGCGTATCGCGCACTGGAGTCGTTCCGGGGTGATAGCGCCTTTTACACGTGGCTGTACCGCATTGCGGTCAACACCGCGAAGAATTATCTGGTGGCTCAGGGGCGTCGGCCGCCGTCCAGCGATGTGGACGCGATTGACGCGGAAAATTTCGAAAGTGCGGGTGCGCTAAAAGAAATTTCGAACCCTGAGAACTTAATGTTGTCAGACGAACTGAAACAAATTGTTTTTCGGACGATTGAGGCGTTGCCTGAAGATCTGCGTATGGCCATCACCCTGCGGGAACTGGATGGTCTGAGTTACGAAGAGATCGCCGCCATCATGGATTGTCCGGTAGGTACCGTACGTTCACGTATCTTCCGGGCCCGGGAAGCCATTGATAATAAAGTTCAACCGCTTATCCAACGTCAGTGATAACGGCTACTGGAAGGGTACCAAAACATGCAGAAAGAAAAACTTTCCGCTTTAATGGATGGTGAAACTTTAGATAACGAGCTGCTGGCGTCGTTATCGAAGGATGCAGATCTACAAAAAAGCTGGGAGAGCTACCATCTGATCCGCGACACCCTGCGGGGCGATGTGGGCGAAGTGCTGCATTTTGATATCTCCGCACGCGTTGCTGCCGCGATCGAAAACGAGCCGGTGCGCAAAGTGACTTCGTTGATCCCGGAAGCACAGCCGGAGCCGTCGCGCTGGCATAAAATGCCGTTCTGGCGTCGCGGTGGCGGCTGGGTTGCTCAGGTCACGCAGATTGGTGTGGCGGCCTGTGTGTCGCTGGCGGTGATCGTCGGTGTGCAGCACTACAACAGCTCACCAGCGGGTAGTGCGACGGAAACCTCGGATGCACCAGCCTTTAATACCTTACCGATGATGGGTAAAGCGTCACCGGTCAGCCTGGGCGTGCCGTCTGATGCTTTTGACACCAACAGCTCAAATCAGCAGGTGCAGGAGCAGCGTCGCCGCGTGAATGCCATGCTGCAGGATTACGAACTGCAACGCCGTCTGCATGCCGATCAGGTGCAGTTTGAGAGCAATGCGCCGCAACAGGCGCAGGCTAACGTACCCGGAACTCAGTCGTTAGGAACTCAACAGCAGTAATGAAGCAGCTTTGGTGTGCCGTTAGCCTGCTGGCAGGCAGCCTGCTTTGGTCATCTACCGCCCCGGCGCAGACATCTGCGTCCGGGGCGTTGTTACAGCAGATGGAGCAGGCCAGCCAGAACCTCAACTACGAATTCGCCTATATCAATGTCTCACGTCTGGGCATTGAATCCCTGCGTTACCGCCATGCGGTCATCGACAATCGCGTATTCGCCCAGCTATTACAGATGGACGGACCGCGCCGTGAAGTGATCCAGCGCGGAAACGACATCAGCTATTTCGAACCAGGTCTCGATCCGTTCTCGCTGCCGGGCAACCACATCATTGATGCGCTGCCGGCGCTGATGTTCGCTGACTTCTCGCGCCTCGGCGATGCCTACGATTTTATTCCGGTAGGGCGTTCCCGCATGGCCGATCAGATGTGCGAAGTAGTGCGCATCGTGTCGCGTGACGGCACGCGTTACAGCTACGTGGTGTGGCTGGACGTCGATACCAAATTGCCGCTGCGGATTGATTTGCTGGATCGCGACGGTGAAACGCTGGAGCAGTTCCGCGTCATCAGTTTTGCCGTTGATGAAGGCGTGCGCAATCTGATGCAGGGGCTGGAAAAAGCCAATCTGCCGCCGTCGCTGTCGTTACCGGCGGGCGACAAAGTGCAGCTCAGCTGGCAGCCAGGCTGGTTACCGGCCGGCATGAAGCTGATTTCGCAAAGCCGGCGTGATATTCCGGCGATGAACAAAACCGTAGAATCCCGTCTGTACAGCGATGGCTTGTTCAGCTTCGCTATCAACATCACGCCTGCCGATAAAAGCAGTTCGCCACAGTCATTGCGCACTGGGCGTCGTACGGTGCAGACCGAAGTGCGCGATAATCGTGAAATTACCGTGGTGGGCGAATTGCCGCCGACCACTGCCAAACGTATCGCGGACAGCATAGATTCAGGTGCCACAAAATGATGAGAGAATGGGCCACCGTGGTGGCATGGAAAGAGGGCGTCGCTACTCTGCATTCGGAAGCGAAAACCTCCTGCAACAGTTGTTCAGCGCGCAAAGGCTGCGGCAGCCATGCGCTCAACCAACTGGGACCGAAAAACGCCCATGTGATGACCATCGCCAGTCCGGAGCCACTACAGCCGGGTCAGCGCATTGAGCTGGGCATTCGCGAAAGCAGCCTGCTCGGTTCTGCACTGCTGGTGTATATGACGCCACTGTTTGGTCTGTTCCTGGTCGCGGGCCTGTTCCAGATGCTGTTCCACAGCGACCTGGCGGCGGCCTGCGGTGCGCTGCTGGGTGGCGTTGGCGGCTTTATTGTTGCCAAAGGGGTTTCCAGCCGGTTTGGCGATCGCGAAGCGTTCCAGCCGGTGATTCTCAGCGTTGCGCTCCCGCCTGATGCGCTACGGGTGGAAAACCATAGTTGATCCCCGTTCAGGCCGCGTATTGCGCGGCCTTTTCATTTCGTCTTAATCGCTGAATTCTGTTGCGATTCCCCGCAGTTCCATTCTTTAACGCGCGGCGTTAACAGTGTAATATGCGTCGTCATTAATGAGGCTGACAGGGTTCCGGGTAAAGCTCACTTGCCTGAATGTGTCTGTGCTCACGTTTTCAACTGATTTTCTACGTGAAGATATTCATATAAATGAAGCACATACGAAATTTCTCCATTATCGCTCACATTGACCACGGCAAATCAACGCTCTCTGACCGTTTGATTCAGATTTGCGGTGGCCTGAGCGATCGTGAGATGGCGGCGCAGGTTCTGGATTCGATGGATCTGGAGCGCGAGCGCGGCATCACCATTAAAGCGCAGAGCGTTACGCTCGATTACCACGCGCCCAACGGTGAAACTTACCAGCTCAATTTTATCGACACCCCAGGCCATGTTGACTTCTCTTATGAAGTTTCCCGCTCGTTGGCGGCCTGTGAAGGGGCATTGCTGGTGGTTGATGCAGGTCAGGGCGTTGAAGCGCAGACCCTGGCGAACTGCTACACCGCCATGGAAATGGATCTGGAAGTGGTACCGGTACTGAACAAAATCGACCTGCCTGCGGCCGACCCGGAGCGCGTGGCGGAAGAGATTGAAGATATCGTCGGCATCGACGCCGCGGATGCGGTGCGTTGCTCGGCGAAAACCGGCGTCGGCGTACCGGATGTGCTGGAGCGTCTGGTGCGGGATATTCCGCCGCCGGAAGGTGATGCGGAAGGCCCACTGCAGGCGCTGATCATCGACTCCTGGTTTGATAACTACCTCGGTGTGGTGTCGCTGATCCGTATTAAAAACGGCACGCTGCGTAAAGGCGATAAAGTCAAGGTAATGAGTACCGGCCAGGTGTACAACGCTGACCGTCTCGGCATTTTCACGCCAAAACAAATTGACCGTACCGAGCTGAAGTGTGGCGAGGTAGGCTGGCTGGTGTGTGCCATCAAAGACATCCTCGGCGCCCCGGTGGGCGATACCCTGACGCTGCAGCGCAACCCTGCGGATAAAGCGCTGCCGGGCTTCAAAAAAGTGAAGCCGCAGGTGTATGCCGGTCTGTTCCCGGTAAGCTCTGACGACTACGAAGCTTTCCGTGATGCCTTAGGCAAGCTGAGCCTGAATGACGCCTCGCTGTTCTATGAGCCAGAGAGTTCCACCGCGCTGGGCTTTGGCTTCCGCTGTGGCTTCCTCGGCCTGCTGCACATGGAGATCATCCAGGAGCGTCTGGAGCGTGAATACGATCTCGACCTGATCACCACCGCGCCAACGGTTGTGTACGAAGTGGAAACCACTGACGGAGAAGTGGTGTACGTCGACAGCCCATCGAAGCTGCCGCCGCTGAATAATATTGCTGAACTGCGCGAACCGATCGCTGAGTGTCATATGCTGCTGCCGCAGGAGTTTCTGGGCAACGTTATTACGCTGTGTATCGAAAAACGCGGTGTGCAGACTAACATGGTTTACCACGGCAAACAGGTTGCGCTGACCTATGAGATTCCGATGGCAGAAGTGGTACTCGACTTCTTCGACCGTCTGAAATCAACGTCGCGCGGCTATGCGTCGCTGGACTATAACTTCAAACGTTTCCAGACCTCTGACATGGTGCGCGTCGACGTCCTGATTAACTCAGAACGCGTTGATGCGCTGGCGCTGATTACGCACCGTGATAACTCACAGTATCGTGGCCGCGAGCTGGTGGAGAAGATGAAAGATCTGATCCCGCGCCAGCAGTTCGATATTGCGATTCAGGCAGCAATCGGCAACCACATTATCGCTCGCTCAACAGTGAAACAGCTGCGTAAAAACGTCCTGGCGAAATGCTATGGCGGTGACGTCAGCCGTAAGAAAAAGCTGTTGCAGAAGCAGAAAGAAGGTAAGAAGCGAATGAAGCAGGTCGGCAACGTTGAGCTGCCGCAGGAAGCATTCCTTGCCATTCTGCATGTCGGTAAAGACAGCAAATAAGGAACTTTAATGGCTAACATGTTCGCCCTGATTCTGGTGATTGCCACTCTGTTAACCGGCATCATCTGGTGTATCGATCGCTTTAAGTGGGCCCCGGCGCGCCGGGCAAAGCAGGCGGCGGCACAGGCTCAGGCAGGTAATTCGCTCGACAGCAAAACGCTGGCCAAAGTGGCCGCGCAGCCGGGCTGGGTTGAAACCGCAGCGTCGGTGTTCCCGGTGCTGGCGGTGGTACTGATCGTGCGCTCGTTTATCTTCGAACCGTTTCAGATTCCTTCTGGCTCGATGATGCCGACGCTGCTGATTGGCGACTTCATCCTGGTGGAGAAATTTGCTTACGGCATCAAAGATCCGATCACGCAAACCACGCTGATCCCCACCGGCCATCCGCAGCGCGGAGATGTCGCGGTGTTCAAATACCCGAAAGATCCGAGCGTGGATTACATCAAGCGCGTGATCGGTCTGCCGGGCGACAAAGTGGTGTTTGATCCTTACAGCAAAACGTTGACCATCAACCCAGGCTGCGGTACGGGCAAGTGTGACACGGCGCTGCCGGTGACCTATACCAACATTGAGCCGAGCGATTTCATCCAGACCTTCAGCGGCTTTGATGGTAACGAAACCGGCAACGGTTTCTACCAGGTGCCGCAGGGCGAAACGCTGCGGGGCGGCCTGCGTCTTGGCACGCGCAAAGAGACGCTGGGCAACGTCACGCACGATATCCTGCTGGTGAACGAAGCGCAGAGCCAGGCGAGCATGTATTATCAGCAGCCGGGTCAGCCGCAGGCCACGTGGATTGTGCCGCAGGGGCAATACTTCATGATGGGCGATAACCGTGATAACAGCGCCGACAGCCGCTACTGGGGCTTTGTGCCCGAGAAGAATCTGGTCGGCAAAGCGGTTGCTATCTGGATGAGCTTTGAGAAACAGGAAGGACAGTGGCCGACCGGCGTGCGACTGAGTCGCATTGGCGGTATTCACTGATTTAAAAACGGTTGGCTTCCTGCGGGTCAGGGAGCCACTGCACACCAAACAGAACGTGCTGGACCTTCAGCCCTGTTTGGTATGCAGAGTCACAGACGCACAGAACAACTGGAATCGCATGAACCCCATCCTCATTAACAAGCTGCAGCGCAAACTGGGCTACACTTTTACTCATCCGGAATTACTGCAGCAGGCTCTGACTCACCGCAGCGCCAGCAGCAAACATAACGAGCGTCTTGAATTTCTTGGCGATTCTATCCTCAGCTATGTGATTGCCAACGCGCTGTATCACCGCTTCCCGCGCGTGGACGAAGGCGACATGAGCCGCATGCGTGCCACGCTGGTACGCGGCAACACGCTGGCCGAAATGGCGCGCGAGTTTGAGCTGGGCGAATGTCTGCGTCTGGGGCCGGGCGAGCTGAAAAGCGGCGGGTTCCGCCGGGAATCCATCCTTGCGGATACCGTAGAAGCGCTGATCGGCGGCATCTTCCTCGACAGCAACATTCAGACGGTCGAGAAGCTGATTCTCGACTGGTACCAGAATCGCCTTGAGCAGATCAGCCCGGGCGATAAGCAAAAAGATCCGAAAACGCGCCTGCAGGAGTATCTGCAGGGCCGTCATCTGCCGCTGCCGTCTTATCTGGTGGTACAGGTGCGTGGCGAAGCGCACGATCAGGAATTCACCATTCACTGTCAGGTGAGTGGGATGGCTGAACCGGTGGTGGGCGTGGGCTCGAGCCGCCGTAAAGCAGAGCAGGCCGCCGCCGAACAGGCGTTAATCAAGCTCGGCCTCGAATAAATTGTCATTTCGCAGCCTCAGCAGTGAGGCTGCCCAATCAGGACCCGAATGAGCGAACTCGAAACATACAGCGGCTTTATCGCGATTGTCGGCCGGCCTAACGTCGGCAAATCCACCTTACTGAACCAGCTGCTGGGGCAGAAGGTGTCGATCACCTCGCGCAAGCCGCAAACCACGCGCCACCGCATCATGGGTATTCATACCGAAGGCGCTTATCAGGCGATCTACGTGGATACACCCGGCCTGCACATGGAAGAGAAGCGGGCGATCAACCGCCTGATGAACCGTGCTGCCAGCAGCTCCATCGGTGACGTTGAGCTGGTAATTTTTGTGGTGGAAGGCACGCGCTGGACGCCTGACGATGAGATGGTGCTGAACAAGCTGCGTGACGGCAAAGTGCCGGTGGTGCTGGCGGTAAACAAAGTCGACAACATCCAGGATAAAAGCATCCTGCTGCCGCACCTGCAGTTCCTCAGCCAGCAGATGAACTTCCTCGAGATCGTGCCGATCTCCGCCGAAACCGGTAAAAACGTGGATGCGATTGCGGAGATCGCCCGCAAGCGCCTGCCGCTGTCGGATCACCACTTCCCGGAAGACTACATCACCGATCGCTCGCAGCGTTTCATGGCTTCAGAAATCATCCGTGAAAAACTGATGCGCTTCCTCGGCGCCGAGTTACCGTATTCGGTAACTGTGGAGATCGAGCAGTTTGTCTCTAACGAGCGCGGCGGCTATGACATCAACGGTTTGATTCTGGTCGAGCGCGAAGGGCAGAAGAAGATGGTGATTGGCAACAAAGGTGCCAAAATCAAAACCATCGGTATCGAAGCGCGTAAAGATATGGAAGAGATGTTCGAGGCGAAAGTCCATCTCGAGCTGTGGGTCAAAGTGAAATCGGGCTGGGCGGACGACGAACGTGCGCTGCGCAGCCTGGGTTATACAGACGACTAATTGATGGAAGGCTGGCAACGCGCCTTTGTGCTGCATAGTCGCCCTTACAGCGAAACCAGCCTGCTGCTCGACCTGTTCAGCGAAAGTCAGGGACGCGTCCGCGTCCTTGCCAAAGGCGCACGCTCGCGCCGTTCCCAGCTTAAAGGCGCACTGCAACCCTTCACACCGCTACTGGTGCGCTGGGGCGGCCGTGGCGAAGTCAAAACTCTGCGTAACGCCGAAGCGGTGTCGCTGGCGCTGCCGCTCAGCGGCATCACGCTCTACTGCGGCCTGTATGTTAACGAGCTGCTGTCGCGGGTGCTGGAGCAGGAAATCCCGTTCTCCGAACTGTTCTTCGATTATCTCTCCTGTATCCAGACGCTGGCGGCGGCCAACGGTTCGCCCGAGCCAGCGCTGCGCCGTTTTGAGCTGGCACTGCTGGGCCACCTGGGCTACGGCGTCGACTTTCTGCACTGCGCCGGCAGCGGCGAGGCGGTCGACGACGGTATGACTTACAGCTATCGCGAAGAGAAAGGCTTTATCGCCAGTCTGGTGGTCAATCAGCGCAGTTTCACCGGCCGCCAGCTGCGCGCGCTGTGGGAGCGCGAATTTCCCGATGCCGATACGCTGCGTGCCGCCAAACGCTTCACGCGCATGGCGCTGAAACCTTATCTGGGCGGTAAGCCGCTGAAGAGTCAGGAGCTGTTCCGTCAGTTTGTGCCGAAAAAACGACCGAACGTGGCAAACGACGAGCGCGGGTGATGCACCTGACAGGCTCCGCGCGTTACACTGCAAACATACTGAACACATTTAAGGATTGTCATGGCTGAGTTGCTGTTAGGGGTCAACATCGATCACATCGCCACCGTACGTAACGCACGTGGCACAAATTATCCCGATCCGGTACAGGCCGCGTTTGTCGCGGAGCAGGCGGGCGCAGACGGCATTACCGTGCACCTGCGTGAAGATCGCCGTCACATCACCGACCGCGACGTGCGGATTCTGCGCGACACCATTCATACCCGCATGAATCTTGAGATGGCGGTCACCGACGAAATGGTGGGCATCGCCTGCGACATCAAACCGCATTTTGTCTGCCTGGTGCCGGAAAAGCGCCAGGAAGTGACCACGGAAGGCGGCCTTGATGTGGCCGGTCAGCAGGATAAAGTCAACGCGGCAGTCAAACAGCTGAGCGAGGCGGGCATTCTGGTGTCGCTATTTATTGATGCCGATCAGCGCCAGATTGAAGCGGCGGTCGCCAGCGGTGCGCCTTACATTGAAATCCATACTGGCGCCTATGCTGAAGCAGCGGAAGGGCTGGCACGCGATACCGAACTGGCGCGTATCGCCAGCGCTGCGACCTTTGCCGCCAGCCGCGGCCTGAAGGTCAATGCTGGCCACGGTCTGACGTATCACAACGTCCAGCCGATTGCTGCGCTGCCGGAAATGCATGAGCTGAACATTGGTCACGCGATTATCGGTCGTGCGCTGTTCAGCGGTCTTGCAGCGGCGGTCAGCGACATGAAGGCGCTGATGCGGGAAGCGCGTCGCTAATGGCCATTCTGGGGCTGGGCAGCGATATCGTCGAAATCGAGCGTATCGCCGGCGTGATTGAACGCTCCGGCGATCGTCTGGCGCGCCGCGTGCTGAGCGAAGCTGAGTGGCAGCAGTATCAGGCGCATCAGCAGCCGGTGCGCTTCCTCGCCAAGCGTTTTGCGGTGAAAGAGGCGGCGGCAAAAGCCTTCGGCACCGGCATTCGCGGCGGCTTAGCGTTTAATCAGTTTGAAGTGTACAACGATGCGCTGGGGAAGCCTGGCCTGCGTTTCTTTGAACAGGCCAAAGTGATTGCCAGCCAGCTGGGCGTGCAGCATGTGCACGTCACGCTGGCCGACGAGCGCCACTATGCCTGCGCCACGGTGATTATCGAAGATTAAGCGTGCAGCAGCACAAACTTCTCCCACAGCGCGTCGCGACTTTCCACGTGCTGTGGGTCTGAAAGAATAGTGTTATCAATCGGGCAGACGCTCTGACAGGTCGGCTCATCATAATGACCCACGCACTCAGTGCAGCGGTCAGCGTCGATCTGATAGATCGATTTACCCATGCTGATCGCCTGGTTCGGGCACTCAGGCTCGCACATGTCGCAGTTAATGCATTTGGTGGTGATCAGTAAGGCCATCAGGTGAGTCCGTTAACAACAATAAAAGCGCGGTTATTATACTCACCTCAGCTCATCAGACCAGCTTTTTCACCAGCTCCTCGCTGTGACGAATATGGCTGGAGGCGCGTTCCGGATCGTTTTGCACCAGCGCCATAAACAGCAGATCGGTCAGCGCCAGCTGGGCGCTGGTGGAGGAGATGGCCGCACTGCGCGTGCTCTGCTCCTCGGCGACGGTGTACAGGCAGACCGTCGCGCACTGCTGCAGCGAATTCGGGGTAAAGCCGGTGAACGCCAGCACATCGGCGCCAATCGCCGCCGCTTCCTGCGCCGCGAGGTTGATCTCGCGACGTTCGCCGGTGTAGGAGATTGCCAGCAGCACATCGCCGGGTGCCATCGCCTGAATGCTGGCCAGCAGCGCGTGCATGTCCTGCTCGGCGACGGCGTTGATGCCAATCTTCATCAGCTTCCACGAAAAATCTTTCGCCACCAGCCCGGAGGCGCCAATGCCGACCAGCAAAATGCGGTTGGCGTTTTTCAGCAGCTGCAGCGTTTCCGTGAGTTTCTCTTCGCTGTTGATATCCAGCGTGGCGCGAATCGCCGAAATCTTTTCCGTCAGCAGCTTTTCGCCGACAACTTTAAGCGGATCGTCACTCAGAATGTGGTTGTGCACGGTGATGGCATCGCGGTCGGCCAGCGACTCACTCAGCGCCAGCTTCAGCGCCGGAAAGCCTTTGTAACCCAGTTTCTGGGCGAACTTCACCACGCTCGACTGGCTGACGCCTGACTCTTCCGCCAGTTTTTGTGAACTCAGATGCCGTGCCCGATCAGGCTGCGACAGCAAAAAATCCGCCAGCCGACGCTCGTTCAGCGCCAGGCGTGGGTAGAGCTGGCGAATTCGCAGCAATGAACTCATGTCCGATCCTTAATCCATAGTCCCGCACACAGCTTAGCCGCTCGCGGAAGGAAATGTCTGGCCAGGAATGTCAGATGACATCGCGCCGACGCAGAGAATAAACTATTCAAATGGCATTGTAGCCACTGGAATTAAAAATGACAGCTTTCGCCCCGGCGCGCGATGCTGGCTACACTGTAGAGCAGGTATCGCCGCGTTTAGAAAAAGGAGTCGGGTTTGACAAAGGGTTCGCATCGCCGCGTGGTATTTTTTGACCTGGACGGCACGCTGCATCAGCAGGACATGTTTGGCACATTTATGCGTTATTTGTTGCGCCGCCAGCCGCTCAATCTGGTGCTGGTGGTGCCGCTGCTGCCGGTCATCGGCATGGGTATGCTGATAAAGGGCCGCGCCGCGCGCTGGCCGATGAGCCTGCTGCTGTGGGCTATCACCTTTGGCCATCGTGAGGCCACGCTGCGCCAGCGTGAGGCCGAATTTGCCCGCTGGTTTCGCGAGCGCGTTACCGCGTTTCCGGTGGTGCAGCAGCGGCTGACTGACTACCTCAGTAGCGAAGACGCCGATGTCTGGCTGATTACCGGCTCGCCGCAGTCGCTGGTGGAGCAGGTCTATTTTGATTCCGCGTTTCTGCCGCGCGTAAAACTGATCGCCAGCCAGATGAAGCCGGGCCGTGGCGGCCGGGTATTAGCCATGCGCTGTCTCGGCCATGAAAAAGTGGCGCAGCTCGAGGAAAAAATCGGTACGCCGCTGCAGCTGTACAGCGGCTACAGCGACAGCAAGCAGGATAACCCGCTGCTGTTTTTCTGCCAGCATCGCTGGCGCGTGACGCCGCGCGGTGAACTGCAACAGCTGGAGTGAATCGCAGCTGGATTCCGTCTATAATGCGCCGCCTTGTTAATCCGCAGGAGTTGCCCGTTGAACCCACAAACTGATGAATACTGGATGCGCCACGCGCTTGAACTGGCGCGGCGTGCGTGGGAGCAGGGCGAAGTGCCGGTCGGTGCGGTGCTGGTGCAGGGCGACAGAGTGATTGGCGAGGGCTGGAACCGGCCGATTAGCCAGTGCGATCCCACCGCGCATGCCGAGATTATGGCGCTGCGTCAGGGCGGAAAAGTGATTGATAACTACCGGCTGCTCGACACCACCTTATACGTGACGCTGGAGCCGTGCGTGATGTGTGCCGGTGCCATGGTGCACAGCCGGATTACCCGTCTGGTCTATGGTGCGAAGGATGAGAAAACCGGTGCCGCCGGTTCGCTGCTGGATGTGATCGGCCATCCGGGCATGAATCATCAGATCGAGATTGCGCATGGCGTGCTGGCCGAGGAGTGCGCCACGCTGCTGAGCGACTTCTTCCGTATGCGCCGGGAACAGAAGCGCGCACAGCGGCAGGCGCTGCGCGCCGATTAGTTCATCGCAATCTTCGGTTCGACGGCCGGATAACCGGCACCGAGTTCCGCTTCCAGCGCCGACTGCTGCGCCAGCCGTTTCTCCTGCTCCTGCAGATAGCCTACCAGGCTGATCTGATACTTACGGATGTTCTCAACGTAGTTATAAGCTTCGTGGCCGCGCGCATAGCCATAAGTGGTCTGCGCGTAATAGCGCTTCTGGCTCAGCATCGGCAGGCGCAGCTTAACGTCGGCCCAGCTGTCCGGATTGCCGCCCTGTTTCTGGGTCAGCCGGCGTGCATCCAGCATATGTGCGTAGCCCATGTTGTAGGCCGCCAGCGCAAACCAGATGCGTTCATCTTCCGGAATGGTCTCCGGCACTTTTTCCATCATGCGCCGCAGGTATTCGCTGCCGCCGCGAATGCTCTGTTCCGGATCGAGACGATCGTTCACGTCGAGGCTGTCAGCGGTATTGCGCGTCAGCATCATCATGCCGCGCACGCCGGTGGGCGAGGTCGCCTGCGGATTCCAGTGCGACTCCTGGTAGGAAATCGCCGCCAGTAGGCGCCAGTCGATACTGGACGCGTACTTCTCAAACAGCGGCTTGATATCCGGCAGCGTGTTATCAATCGCCCGCAGGAAGGTGCGGGTATCGACATAATCAAAGGTGCCGACGTGGCCGAGATACTTCTCTTCCAGCCGCGCCATGGTGCCTTCTTCCCCCATCTGACTGTAGAAGTCGAGCATGGCGGCGTTCAGGCTATCGTCATCGTTACGCGGCAGATACCAGGTCACCGGCTCTTCATCGGTAATATCAAACGCCACCGCCAGCTGTGGATGGATGCGCTGCAGCAGGCCGATGGTCACCGAATCCCCCACGGTATAGTCAAGCTTGCCGTCGGCAACCGCTTCCAGCAGCGCTTTCTGGCCCATATCGGTGGAAATGGCCCAGTCGAGATCGGGATAGCTGTCCGCTTTGGCGGAACGTAACGTTGACAGATAGGCCGAACCGGACTGCACAATCAGCCGGCCTTTCAGATCACCAAGGTTTTTGGGCCGCGGCTTGTCGATGCGATACACCAGCTGCTGCGACACGGAATAGTAGCTCGGGCCACTCTGATAACGGCTAAGGCGCTCGCTGTTGTAGATCAGCCCGGCGGCCAGCAGGTCGGCTTTGCCGTCGTCGAGATCGTCAAACAGGTCGCCGAGGTTGGGCCGCACCGTGACTTCCAGCTTCACGCCAAGATAATCGGCGAAACGCTTCGCCAGCTCGTAGTCCATACCGGCTGGTGCATTATTGATGGTGTAGTAAGTCAGCGGCGAGTTGACGGTACTGATGCGCAACACTCCCCGCGATTTGATCTGTGATAACGCGTCTTTTCCGCCCCCGTACCAGGGGATGGACGGCCACAGCGCCAGCGCAAGCAGCACGGTGATCAGACCGATAAACAGATAATTTAATTTCAGGCGTTTCAAATAGTTGTCTCGTAATGGCTCACAGGCCTCTGTCTTTTAAAGGCAGTATTTATGTTGTTTTGCACTCCCAGAGCGAGGGGCATTTTGCGCAACAAAGCGCAACAGGGCAACTTATATAGCAAGATTTGCGCAAAATTCAGGCAAATCCTGAGGCTCAGTTTTTCTGCGCAAACGGTTTCGTAACCCGTGCCATTTCTCTATAATACCGCCCGTTTTCCCTGTTGCGCCCCATGAAGCGTCGCCCGGCGCTTCGAAGACGAGAGATCTTTAATGATGGAAATTCTGCGTGGTTCGCCCGCTCTGTCGGCATTTCGTGTAAACAAACTGCTGACCCGCTTTCAGGACGCTCATCTGCCGGTGAGTGATATTTACGCCGAGTACGTCCATTTCGCCGATGTCAGCGCACCGCTCAGCGCGGAACAGCAAGCCCGCCTGCAGCGTCTGCTGAAATACGGTCCTTCTCTCGCCGAACATGCGCCACAAGGGCGTCTGTTGCTGGTGACGCCGCGTCCCGGCACCATTTCTCCCTGGTCATCGAAAGCCACCGATATCGCCCACAACTGCGACCTGCCACAGGTATTGCGCCTGGAGCGCGGTCTGGCCTTCTATGTACAGGCACCGCAGCTGACTGACGCGCAGTGGCAGCAGCTGGCCAGCCTGCTGCACGACCGCATGATGGAAACCGTGTTCACGGAGCTCAGCGCGGCAGAACAGCTGTTCGCGCATCATGAGCCGCAGCCGCTGAAAAGCGTAGACGTGCTGGGCGGAGGGCGCGAGGCGCTGGAGCAGGCTAACCGCACGCTCGGCCTGGCGCTGGCCGATGACGAAATTGATTACCTGCTCGATGCCTTCACCAGACTGGGCCGCAATCCGAACGACATCGAGCTCTATATGTTCGCTCAGGCGAACTCCGAGCACTGTCGTCACAAGATTTTTAACGCCGACTGGATTATCGACGGCGAAAAACAGCCGAAGTCGCTGTTTAAAATGATTAAAAACACCTTTGAGCAGCATCCGGAACACGTCCTGTCGGCATATAAAGACAATGCCGCGGTGATGGAAGGCTCTGAGGTCGGGCGTTTCTACGCGGATGCGCAGCAGGGCGAATACGAGTTCCATCAGGAAGCCGCGCATATCCTGATGAAGGTGGAAACCCACAACCACCCGACGGCCATTTCGCCATGGCCAGGTGCCGCCACCGGTTCCGGCGGGGAAATCCGTGACGAAGGTGCCACCGGACGTGGCGCGAAGCCGAAAGCGGGTCTGGTCGGCTTCTCGGTTTCCAACCTGCGTATTCCCGGCTTTGAACAGCCGTGGGAAGAGGATTTCGGCAAGCCGGATCGCATTGTTACCGCGCTGGATATCATGACCGAAGGCCCGTTAGGCGGCGCCGCGTTTAACAACGAATTTGGTCGCCCGGCGTTGAACGGCTATTTCCGTACTTATGAAGAGCAGGTCAACAGCCACAACGGCGTTGAACTGCGCGGCTATCACAAGCCGATCATGCTGGCCGGCGGCATTGGTAACATCCGCGCCGATCACGTGCAGAAGGGTGAAATCGTGGTTGGCGCGAAGCTGATTGTGCTGGGTGGTCCGGCGATGAATATCGGCCTTGGCGGCGGCGCGGCGTCCTCGATGGCGTCCGGCCAGTCGGATGCCGATCTCGACTTCGCCTCGGTGCAGCGTGATAACCCGGAGATGGAGCGTCGCTGTCAGGAAGTGATTGACCGCTGCTGGCAGCTGGGCGAAGCCAACCCGATTCTGTTTATCCACGACGTTGGTGCCGGTGGCCTGTCTAACGCCATGCCGGAGCTGGTGAGCGACGGTGGCCGCGGCGGCAACTTCAACCTGCGCGACATCCTCAGCGATGAACCAGGCATGAGCCCGCTGGAAGTGTGGTGTAACGAGTCGCAGGAGCGTTATGTGCTGGCGGTTGCGCCGGACAAACTGGCGCTGTTCGACGAGCTGTGCCAGCGCGAACGTGCGCCGTATGCGGTGATTGGTGAAGCGACCGAAGAGCAGCACCTGAACCTTGCCGATAGCCATTTCGATAACAAACCGATTGACATGCCGCTCGACGTGCTGCTGGGCAAAACGCCAAAAATGACGCGCGACGTGGCCAGCCAGCAGGCGAAAGGTGACGCGCTGGTGCGGGACGGCATTACCATTGCCGATGCGGTAAACCGCGTGCTGCACCTGCCAACCGTGGCGGAAAAAACCTTCCTGGTGACCATCGGTGACCGCAGCGTAACCGGCATGGTGGCGCGCGATCAGATGGTCGGGCCGTGGCAGATCCCGGTGGCGAACTGCGCCGTGACCACCGCCAGCCTCGACAGCTACCACGGTGAAGCGTTTGCCATGGGCGAACGTGCGCCGGTAGCGCTGCTGGATTTCGCTGCGTCCGGCCGCCTGGCGGTGGGCGAAGCGCTGACCAACCTGGCCGCGACCGCGATCGGTTCGCTGAAGCGCGTGAAGCTGTCGGCAAACTGGATGGCTGCAGCCGGTCACCCGGGCGAAGACGCAGGTCTGTACGCTGCGGTGAAAGCGGTGGGCGAAGAGCTGTGCCCGGCGCTGGGGATCACCATTCCGGTGGGTAAAGACTCCATGTCGATGAAAACCCGCTGGCAGCAGGGCACTGAACAGCGCGAAATGACTTCGCCGCTGTCGCTGGTCATTACGGCTTTTGCACGCGTTGAAGATGTGCGTCGCACCGTGACGCCACAGCTGCAGCCGGAAGGCGACAACCTGCTGCTGCTGGTGGATCTCGGCAACGGCGCCAACACCCTCGGCGCCACGGCGCTGTCACAGGTGTATCGCCAGCTGGGCGACAAAACGGCCGACGTGCGCGATGCCGCGCAGCTGGCCGGCTTCTTCAATGCAATTCAGACGCTGGTCAGCGAGCAGAAACTGCTGGCTTACCACGACCGCTCGGATGGCGGTCTGCTGGTCACTCTGGCTGAGATGGCCTTCACCGGCCACTGCGGTATTGAGGCGGATATCGCCGCGCTGGGCAGCGATGCGCTGGCAGCACTGTTTACGGAAGAGCTGGGCGCCGTACTGCAGATCAACGCTGCCGACCGCGCGGCCGTGGAAAAAGTGTTTGCCGATCACGGTCTGAGCAGCAATGTTCACGTCATCGGTAAAGCGCTGCCGGGCGACCGTTTTGTTATCCGCTCCGGCGACAGCGCGGTGTACAGCGAAAGCCGTACCACCCTGCGTACCTGGTGGGCTGAAACCACCTGGCAGATGCAGCGCCTGCGCGATAACCCGGCCTGTGCCGATCAGGAACATGAAGCGAAGAAAGACGATAACGATCCTGGCCTGAACGTGCAGCTGACCTTCCGTCCGGAAGAGGATGTGGCAGCACCGATGATCGCCACCGGCGCGCGTCCGCGCGTTGCCGTGCTGCGCGAGCAGGGCGTGAACTCGCACGTTGAGATGGCCGCTGCCTTCCACCGCGCAGGCTTCACCGCGGTTGACGTGCACATGAGCGATCTGCTGGCGGGCCGTCGTGGTCTGGAGGAGTTCCACGCGCTGGTCGCCTGTGGCGGCTTCTCCTACGGCGACGTGCTGGGTGCGGGCGAAGGCTGGGCGAAATCGATTCTGTTCAACAGCCGCGTGCGTGACGAGTTTGAAAACTTCTTCCATCGTCCGCAGACGCTGGCGCTGGGCGTGTGTAACGGCTGCCAGATGATGTCGAATCTGCGTGAACTGATTCCGGGCAGCGAGCTGTGGCCACGCTTTGTGCGTAACCAGTCCGAGCGCTTTGAAGCGCGCTTCAGCCTGGTGGAAGTGGCCGCCAGCCCGTCACTGCTGCTGGACGGCATGGTCGGTTCACGCATGCCGATTGCCGTCTCGCACGGTGAAGGTTTTGTTGAAGTACGTGACGGTGCGCATCTGGCTGAGCTGGAAGCGAAAGGGCTGGTGGCGCTGCGCTTCGTCGATAACTTCGGTAAAGTCACCGAGACCTATCCGGCGAACCCGAACGGCTCACCGAACGGCATCACCGCCGTGACCAACGAAAGCGGGCGCGTCACCATTATGATGCCGCATCCGGAGCGCGTGTTCCGCACCGTCAGCAATTCGTGGCATCCGGCGGAGTGGGGCGAAGACAGCCCGTGGATGCGCATTTTCCGCAACGCGCGCAAGCAGCTGGGTTAAACCTGAATCCTGTCTCTTACCGGTGCCCATTCACGGGCACCGTGCAAAGGCCGCTCAACGCGGCCTTTTTTATTTTTTTGTCGCGTGGGCACCGCTGTCGATCCGCTGTGATTCCCTGACATCTGTGGCATGTCGGAAAATGACGACAATCCCATGACTGAGTTGTCGCTAAAAGGTGACATTTAAATCGTTGTTTTTTATGGGTGCGAAGTTAGCGCGTTAAAGCCGTTGCTAATCGGCGACACTTTTTCCAGACCAGCCGGTCCGAAAGCGTCGTTAATTCCCTCTCTGAGCTGGCAGTATGCTGATTAACAAGGTTATTTATTTTCTGGCACGATAGTTGCTATACTCATTACGTTGCTCATTCTCCTGTCTATGATTGCCCCGCACTGCGGTTGAGCTCATAAAATATCGAATGACGCACCAAACGGAGCCTGCCGTCCACCCAACCGATAATCGCTTGCTTTGCAACGTTATCAGGCACCGGACGCAACGTTGAGTTAGGCTCCACCTATTTTGCAGGCGATGCTGCGGCGTCGCTCTCACGGCAGGCCAAAAGGCCTGCCGTTTTTGTTTTCAGCCTTTCTAACCTTGCCGGACTTCGCTAGCATGCCTGCAACTCACCTCAAAGGAAGCGCGGTTGTGAAGAGATGGCGTCTGTTTCCCCGATCCCTGCGGCAACTGGTTTTAATGGCCTTTCTGCTGGTGCTGCTGCCGCTGCTGGTGCTGGCATGGCAGGCATGGGAAAGCCTTTCAGCATTGAGTAATCAGGCGGCGGACACTAACCGCAACACCTTCACCGACGTGCGTCGCAGTGAGGCGATGGCGCGTACGGCGCTGGAGCTGGAGCGTAGCTATCGCCAGTATTGCGTGCTGGGCGATGCCAGTCTGGCACGCCTGTATCAAACGCAGTGGAGCCGCTACGGCCAGATGCTCAGCAGCCATGCCGCCAGCCTGCCCGATTTGCCAACGTTCAAAATATTGCAGAGCGCGCTGCCGCAGCTGGAAAAGCTGCAGTGTGATAACGGCAATCTGCTGGCACCGGCGGCGAGCGCGCTGGAGGTATTCTCCGCCGCCAACACCCGCATGGTGCAGGCCACGCGTGAAGTGGTGTTTTCACGCGGCCTGCAGCTGCAGCGCGAAATTGCCGATCGCGGCCAGTTTTTTGGCTGGCAGGCGCTGATACTGTTTTTAATCAGTCTGGTGCTGGTACTGCTGTTCACCGGCATGATTATCGGCCCGGTTAAGCGCGTCGAACGCATGATTAACCGGCTGGGTGAGGGCAAAACGCTGGGCAATAGCGTCAGTTTTCGCGGGCCACGCGAAATTCGCTCGCTGGGACAGCGCATCGTCTGGCTCAGCGAACGTCTTAGCTGGCTGGAGGCACAGCGGCATGAGTTTCTGCGCCACCTGTCGCACGAACTCAAAACGCCGCTGGCCAGCCTGCGCGAAGGCACCGAACTGCTGGCCGATCAGGTTGCCGGCCCGCTCAATGCGGAACAGCAGGAAGTTGTCGCCATTCTCGACACCAGCAGCCGTCATCTGCAGCGGCTGATTGAACAGCTGCTCGACTACAATCGCCGGCTGGCGGACAGCCCAATGCGGCTGGAACCGGTGGCTATCGACGCTATCATTGATAGCGTCGTCAGGGTGCACTCACTGCCCGCCAGCGCGCGCCAGATGCACACGCATATCGATCTGCAGGCCCGCTATTGTCTGGCGGAACCGACGCTGTTGCAGCGGGTGATTGATAACCTCTACTCGAACGCCGTGAACTACGGTAGCGAATCCGGTAACATCTGGCTGCAGAGCCAGCAGAAGGGCAACCAGGTGTGGATTGAGGTGGCGAACACCGGCACGCCGATTCCGGCTGAAGAGCAGGCGATGATCTTTGAGCCCTTTTATCAGGGGAGCCAGCAGCGCAAAGGGCCGGTGAAAGGCAGTGGGCTGGGATTAAGCATCGCCAAAGATTGCCTGCGCAGGATGCAGGGTGATTTGCAGTTGGTCACGCGCACGGACGCGGACGTCTGTTTTCGTATCATTTTGACTACCAGCGCCGGGAATGCCTGATTAATGAAACTCACATCCAGCCGATTTCTCGTCGGCGCACTGATTGCCATCGGCCTGAGCGCCTGTCAGGCGCCGCCCCAGAGCAGTACGCCGCGCGGTGCGGTGAACCTGCCGGAGCCGGACGTGCGCCTGGCGGATTATCTGGCCACCGATTGCCAGAATGTCTGGCAGATTGAAGCACCGGCAGCCATGAGCAATCCACTTTACTGGCAGCGCGCTATCGACTGCGGTGAGCGGCTGTCGGCGGCCGAAGCGCGGGCGGAAGCGCGGCGCTGGCCGGTACAGAACTGGGCGCGCGCCTTTAAGCAGGGCATCCTGCTGGCGAACGGCAACGTGACGCCGGTGGAGCGCCGTCAGTACGTTGATACGCTCGACAGCTACAGCGCGGATTATCCGGCGGCGGTGCGTCCGCTGCTGCAGCTGTGGCGCAGTAACCAGGCCGCGCAGCTGGAGCTGAGCGAGGCGCGCGGCCGCTACGCCGCGCTGCAGCAAAGCAATGACGTCGAACTGGATCGCCTGCGTCAGCAGCAAACGCAACTGCGGCAAACGCTGGACGATACCCAGCGTAAACTGCAGCGACTGACTGACATCGAGCGTCAGCTGTCATCGCGCAAAGCGCCGGACAGCGGCGACAGCACACACGGTGCCAGCGATGCCCAAAGCGAGGAGCAGTAATCATGAAACAGGCCGCACGCTTACTGCTGGTGGATGACGATCCGGGCTTACTCAAGCTGCTCGGTATGCGTCTCAGCAGTGAAGGCTATCAGGTAGCGACCGCGGCCAGCGGGCCGGAAGCCCTGCGTCATCTGCAGAAAGAGAAAGTCGATTTGGTGATCAGCGATCTGCGCATGGATGAAATGGATGGCCTGGCGCTATTTGCTGAAATCCAGAAGCGCCATACCGGACTGCCGGTCATCATCCTGACCGCGCACGGCTCGATTCCGGACGCGGTAGCCGCCACGCAGCAGGGCGTGTTCAGCTTTCTGACCAAACCGGTCGATCGCGATGCGCTATACAAAGCGATTGACGAAGCACTGGCGCAGCGCGCGCCGGTCAGCGATGACGGCTGGCGCGAAGCGATTGTCACGCGTAATCCGCTGATGCTGCGGCTGCTGGAGCAGGCGCACATGGTGGCGCAATCTGACGTCAGTATATTGATCAACGGCCAGAGCGGCACCGGTAAAGAGGTGCTGGCGCAGGCGATTCATGCTGCCAGTCCGCGCGCCGGCAAACCTTTCATTGCCATCAACTGCGGCGCGCTGCCGGAACAGCTGCTGGAGTCCGAGCTGTTTGGCCACGCCAAAGGCGCCTTCACCGGTGCCGTAAGTGCGCGCGAAGGGCTGTTTCAGGCGGCGGAAGGCGGCACGCTGTTTCTCGATGAGATTGGCGACATGCCGCAGGCGCTGCAGGTAAAGCTTCTCCGCGTGCTGCAGGAGCGCAAAGTGCGTCCGCTGGGCAGCAACCGCGATCTCGACATCAACGTGCGCATCATCTCTGCCACGCATCGCGATCTGCCGAAGGCGATGGAGAAGAAAAGCTTCCGCGAAGATCTCTACTATCGTCTCAACGTGGTGAATCTCAGGATCCCGGCGTTGCATGAACGCGCCGAAGACATCCCGTTGCTGGCCAACCATCTGCTGCGCCAGTCGGCCGATCGCCACAAACCGTTTGTGCGCAGCTTCTCGGTCGATGCGATGAAACGGCTGGTGAGTGCCAGCTGGCCGGGAAATGTGCGCCAGCTGGTTAACGTGATTGAGCAGTGCGTGGCGCTTACTACGTCGCCGGTGATTGGTGACGCGCTGGTAGAGCAGGCGCTGGCTGGCGAGAACACGGCGCTACCGACCTTTGTCGAAGCACGCAACCAGTTTGAGCTTAACTATCTGCGCAAACTGCTGCAGATGACCAAAGGTAATGTGACGCATGCGGCGCGTCTGGCTGGACGCAACCGTACCGAGTTTTATAAGCTGCTGTCGCGCCACGAACTGGACGCCAGCGAATTTAAAGAGTAGCTTGCTGCGGCAGCGTCAGGAACACTTATACTCATAGTTACCCGTCCATCATGGAGGGAGCGAAAAAAGGATCTGTGATGAAAAAGATCGATGCAATTATCAAACCATTCAAACTCGATGATGTGCGTGAAGCCTTAGCGGAAGTGGGCATCACCGGGATGACGGTCAGCGAAGTGAAAGGCTTCGGACGTCAGAAAGGCCACACCGAGCTGTATCGCGGTGCCGAATACATGGTCGATTTTCTGCCAAAAGTGAAAATCGAGATGGTGGTGGGCGATGATATCGTCGATACCTGCGTAGAAACCATCATGAAAACCGCGCAGACCGGTAAAATCGGCGACGGCAAAATTTTTGTCTTTGACGTGGCGCGCGTCGTGCGTATTCGTACCGGCGAGGAAGACGAAGAGGCCATCTGAGCCCTTCGCTCCTCACCAGACACAAAGCCTGCCGCGTGCAGGCTTTTTCATTTACAGCACTTTGTGCGGACCGAACACTTCGTAGTGAATGCGGTCGGCGCTGATGCCGGCATCCGTCAGCTGGCGCGCAACAAACTGCATGAATGCCAGCGGGCCGCAAATCCAGAACTCACCCTCTGGCTGGGTCAGTGCGGTTGAGACGGTGGCTAAATCCATCAGACCCTGCGCGTCGTAACGTCCCGCGTCGTCAGCTTGCGGCTGGCGATACCAGACGTGGCGGCTAAAGCGCGGCAGTTGCGCGCCCAGCGCTGCGACCTCATCAGCAAACGCGTGCTGCGCGCCGTTTTCGGCGGCGTGCAGCCAGCATACCGCGGCCGGATGCTGCTGCTCCGCCAGGCTGGCCAGCATGGCTAACAGCGGTGTTTGCCCGACGCCGGCTGAGATCAGCGTCACCGGCGTCTGAGCCGCTGCCTGCAGGAAGAAATCCCCGGCCGGCGCGGCGCACTGCACGATATCGCCGACCTTCGCATGCTGATGCAGCCAGCCGGAGATGCTGCCCTGCGCTTCGTGTTTCACCGCAATGCGATAGGCTTTGCCATCCGGCAGATGCGTCAGCGAATACTGGCGGTGCTGAATGTAGTCGCTGTCCGCCGGGCGCAGACTGAGGGTCAGATACTGACCGGGCAGGAAGCCCGCCACCGGCTCTCCATCATTCGGCACCAGCTCAATGCTTTTGATCACCGAGCTCTGCGCGGTAATCGCACGGATACGAAAATCGCGCGCGCCGCGCCAGCCGCCGACCTTTTCTTCCGACGCACGGTAAATCGCTGCTTCACGCTGGATAAACACCTCAGCCAGCACGCCATAGGCTTTGCCCCACGCCGCCAGTACTTCATCGCCTGGATTGAGCAGCTCTTTAATCGTCGCCAGCAGGTTTTCCCCGACAATCGCGTACTGCGCCGGCTGAATATTCAGGCTGGCATGCTTCTGCGCAATTTTCTCCACCGCTGGCAGCAGCACCGCAAGATTTTCCAGGTTGCTGCCGTACGCACAGATCGCGTTAAACAGCGCTTCACGCTGATTGCCGCTGCGCTGGTTGTTCATGTTAAACACGTTCTTCAGCTCGGGATGCTGCGTCAGCATCCGCTGATAAAAGTGACCGGTCAGCTGCGGGCCGAGTTGAGCAATCGCGGGCAGGGTAGATTTCACGGTGGCGATGGTTTGCGCGTCAAGCATGGGCTGATCCTCAGAGTTATTTTAAACATGTATTTTAAATGCATGTTATGCCTGTTGCCGCGCACTGTAAATCCCCTGTTTTGTCTGGGGTGGTGAGTGCCAATCTGCTGGCGGGCGCGCAAAGCTGAAAAATTTTCCCGCTGCTGATGAACAAATATCCGGTTTTCTTCCCCGGCTAAAAAGCGTAAAAATCCCGTGCCAGCGCCTTGCCAATCGTTTGCGTAAAAAGAGGGGATTGGCGCTACCGTCCCCTGGCAAAACCGTTTACACTGTTGGCCTTCGCCCCTTAGCCGGGGCTTAAACTGCCGTTAAAAAGTTGCTGAGTCAGGAGATGCGGATGTTAAAGCGTGATATGAACATTGCCGATTATGATGCCGAGTTGTGGCAGGCTATGGAGCAGGAGAAGGTGCGTCAGGAAGAGCACATTGAACTGATTGCTTCGGAAAACTACACCAGCCCACGCGTTATGCAGGCGCAAGGTTCACAGCTCACCAACAAATATGCCGAAGGCTATCCGGGCAAACGCTACTACGGCGGATGTGAATATGTGGATATCGTTGAGCAGCTGGCGATCGATCGCGCCAAAGCGCTGTTCGGCGCGGATTACGCTAACGTGCAGCCGCACTCCGGCTCCCAGGCTAACTTCGCGGTGTATACCGCGCTGCTGCAGCCGGGCGACACCATTCTGGGCATGAACCTGGCACACGGTGGTCACCTGACCCACGGTTCGCCGGTCAACCTGTCCGGTAAACTGTACAACGTTATCCCTTACGGCATCGATGAAACCGGCAAAATCAATTACGAAGAGCTGGCCGAACTGGCGCAGACCCACAAGCCAAAAATGATCGTGGGCGGCTTCTCTGCTTACTCTGGCGTGTGCGACTGGGCCAAAATGCGTGAAATCGCCGACAGCATCGGCGCCTGGCTGTTTGTTGATATGGCCCACGTTGCCGGTCTGATCGCTGCTGATGTCTACCCGAACCCGGTACCGCACGCGCACATCGTGACCTCGACCACGCACAAAACGCTGGCCGGCCCGCGCGGTGGCCTGATCCTGGCGAAAAACGGCGACGAAGAGCTGTACAAGAAACTGAACTCCGCGGTGTTCCCGGGTGGTCAGGGCGGCCCGCTGATGCACGTTATCGCCGGCAAAGCCGTGGCGTTCAAAGAAGCCATGGAGCCGGAGTTCAAGGCTTATCAGCAGCAGGTCGCGAAGAACGCCAAAGCGATGGTGGAAGTGCTGCTGGAGCGCGGTTACAACATCGTCTCAGGCGGTACTTACAACCACCTGTTCCTGATCGATCTGGTGAGCAAAGGTCTGACCGGTAAAGAGGCGGATGCCGCTCTGGGCCGCGCTAACATCACCGTGAACAAAAACAGCGTACCTAACGATCCGAAGAGCCCGTTTGTGACCTCCGGTGTGCGTATCGGTACGCCAGCAGTGACCCGTCGCGGTTTCAAAGAAGCGGAAGTGCGCGAACTGGCGGGCTGGATCGCTGACGTTCTCGACAATATCAACGACGAAGCCACTATCGAGCGCACCAAACAGAAAGTGCTGGATATCTGTGCCCGTCTGCCGGTTTATGCCTGATAAGCGCTAAACCCGCAGTGTGAAGAAGGATGGCGCAAGCCATCCTTTTTTTATTCCCTTTCGCAGGCGGCTTTGAGAAAGTAACGGCCATTCCGCGCACGGCGGAGCGTCAACAGGAGGAAACATGACCATCGGATCGGCCAGGTGGCTGGGACTGAGCTACTTCACCTACTTTTTCTGCTATGGCATCTATCTGCCGTTCTGGAGCGTGTGGCTGAAAGGCAACGGGCTGGATGCGGAAAAAATTGGCCTGCTGCTCGGCTGTGGCATGGTGGCGCGCTTTGCCGGCAGCCTGTTGATTGCTTCGCAGGTGAAAAATCCAGCGCAGCTGATTGTTGCGCTGCGCCTGCTGGCGCTGGCGACCTGTCTGTTCGCGCTCGGTTTCTGGCTGGGCAGTCAGTGGCTATGGCTGCTGCTGGTGATGATTGGTTTTAACCTGTTCTTCTCGCCGCTGGTGCCGCTGAGTGATGCGCTGGCGGCCACCTGGACACAGCAAATCGGGCTGGCCTATGGTCCGGTACGGCTGTGGGGCTCGCTGGCGTTTGTTATCAGCTCGGCGCTTACCGGTATGCTGGTCAGCGCCTGGTCATCGCAGGTGATTCTGCTGCTGCTGAGCGTCGGCGCGCTGGCGATGCTGTCCGGCATGCTGCTGCCGCCACAAACCCGACCGCAGGGTGAGCTACGCCAGGGAGCGAGCGGGGGCTGGGCGGCGTGGCGCGACCTGCTGCGCGAGAACAGCGTCTGGCGTTTCATGCTGTGCGTAACGCTGATGCAGGGCGCGCACGCTGCTTATTACAGCTTCAGCGCCATCTGGTGGCAGGAAGCGGGCTACTCCGCGTCGGTCGTGGGCTACCTGTGGTCGCTGGGCGTGGTGGCCGAAATCGTGATTTTTGCCCTGAGTAACCGGCTGTTTCGCCGCTGGAGCGCGCGCGATCTGCTGCTGCTGTCCGGCGTGTGCGCGCTGGTGCGCTGGACGCTGCTGGGTGCCAGCACTGCGCTACCGCTGTTGATTGTGGCGCAGATTCTGCACTGCGGCAGCTTTACCGTCTGCCATCTGGCGGCGATGCGCTTTATTGCCGCGCGTAAAGGCGCAGAGGTGATTCGTCTGCAGTCGCTCTATTCGGCGCTGGCAATGGGCGGCGGCATCGCGGTGATGACGATGGTTTGCGGCGTGCTGTTTACTCACCTGCACGGCCAGCTGTTCTGGGTGATGGCGCTGGTGGCGCTGCCGGCGCTGTTCCTGCGGCCACGCGCGGCTTAAGACTCCAGCAGCTGACGAATGCGCTGCTGCTGGTGATCGCTCAGCGGCAGCTCAGCGTGGATCAGCGGCGGCGAGTAGAGCGGCAGGGCGGTGGCGTAGGGCGTTACCACCAGTGCCACATCGCGCGGTGCGCCTTCACGCTGAAAGTGCAGCATATCCTGATAGGTAATATTGATTGGCAACAGCATCATTTCCCGCAGCTGCTGCTCCAGCAGCTGTTCCAGTGCCGCGTCAGCGCCGGTCAGTAACAGCACCTGTTTCTCCTGTAGCGCGCTCTCCTGCATCAGCCAGCCACCAAACTGCACCGCCACCAGGCTCACTTCTTCCGCGCTAAACTGCGTGCCGAAATCGCTGCTGAAGTGCTGCAGCGCGCGCGCCGTGGTACGCAGCAGGCGCGGATAGAGACGCGCCACGTCCAGCGCCACGCTGTTATCAATGCCGATGGCAAAGTGGCTACGATCCAGCGCCTGCGCCAGGTGAGTATAGAGCTGCAGCTTCAGCTGCTGCTGATTTTTGATGCGCGTCTGCGCCAGTTGCTCAAAGCGGGCAATCAGCGCTTCCACCGCAGCCATCAGCTTGTGTGCCTGACTGTCCGCCAGCTGGCTGCCGTCTGGCGCGTGAATCAGGCTGAACAGCAGCGTCCAGAAATCGGTTTCGCTGACGTCCGGTGCCAGATGGCAACGTTTCTGCCAGTGATGGATCACGTCATCCGCTGCGCTACGTTCAATCTTCGCCGCCAGCCAGGCGCGCTGGCGCTCGCTGAACAGCGCCGTCTGACGCTGACACAGCGCATATTTCATGAAAATTTGCAGAAAAAGCCGGTCGCGCGGCGTGAAATCGCGCGCCAGCCGCAGGCTGCAGTGCTGGATCAGCGCCTGCAGATTGGTTTCATCCCACAGCGCTTTCTCAATTTTCAGCACCTTCAGCCGCTGGCGCAGTGCCGGCGCAAAATGGGTGCAGACGAAATCCTGCGACAGGCGCAGCGCGCGGCGCAGCCAGTGCAGCAGGCACAGACGCCGGTCCAGTTCCGTGCCATGAATGCGAAAGCTGCCATCCACCATCTGGTGTAATTCCAGCTGGTGAAAGCGCTGTATCTCATCTCCGACATCCGCGATATCCTGTCGGGCGACAACAGGGTCCACGCCATTCAACTGGCAGAGCTTTTCAAGCGTTAACGCGGGAGCAGGCAGAAACAGCAGCAACAGCAGATGGCAACGACGCTGGGCGCGGCTGAAGAGGGGAGCAGTAGAATGCGCTGAACTCATCAATCGTGTTATCCGCAGGTCATTTTTCAGCTAAGAATAGCCAACTCCACGCGCTGACCCTGGCCTTTGTCATGACTTTTGTTCAGAGCTTCAGGGCGGGTCACAGTTTTTTCTGGCCCGGTATCCTTCTGACTTTAAAATTTGTTACTTTATAACATATGAAAATTGCGCTCGTTAGCTTTACGCTGTTGTTCAGCGGCACCGTGTGGGCGCATCCACACAGCTTTATTGATATGCAGACCGAACTGCTCGGTAAGGACGATCATCTCAGCGCGATGAAGATGGTATGGACCATGGACGAGATCACCTCCGCCGATCTGCTGTACGATGCCGGCAACGCCAAACCCGGCGAGGTGGTGTGGAAAAAGCTGGCGGCACAGGTAATGGCCAATGTGCTGGGCCAGCACTATTTTACCGAAGTGTGGCAGGATAAAAATCGGGTGAAATTTCTCAACCTGCCGCAGGAGTATCAGCTGTCGCGCAAGGGCAACAAAGCAGTGCTGGAGTTCATTGTGCCGTTCGGTGAACCGCAGTCGTTAAGCGCCAGGCAGTACCGCATCCAGACCTTCGATCCCAGTTACTTTGTTGATATGTATTATGACAATCCGCAAGCCATCACAATGGATGAGACCGTGAAAGCCCATTGCCAGTTTGACTTACACACGCCCAAACCGAATGACTCGCTAAAACAGTACGCGCTGTCGCTGGATAAAGCTGACGCACCGCCCGAGGATATGGATCTCGGCCAGCAGTTTGCCCAGACGGTAACCCTGACATGTCATTGATTTCACTGCCTGGCGCTTCCCGTCGCTGGTGGCCGCTGTGGCTGCTGGCTGCGCTGCTGATTTCTGCGGGCGGGATGCTGTGGCTGCACTGGCCGCAGATTCTGCTGCAAAGCGTAGTGTGGCAGAAGGTTCTGCACCGTGAGATGACGCAGCTCCTGCAACAGGTGGCGCAGCAGCCGCAGCAGGCCGGTGTCACGCTGATGCTGTTCAGCCTGGCCTATGGCGTGCTGCATGCGCTGGGGCCGGGCCACGGCAAAGTGGTGATCAGCACTTTTCTCGCTACCCATCCGGCGCAGCTGAAAACCAGCATGAAGCTAACGCTGCTGGCGGCGCTGTTGCAGGGCACGGTGGCGATTGGTCTGGTGACGCTGATGCTGGTGGTGCTGCAAACCTCCTCGCGCCAGCTGCATCTCACCAGTTACTGGCTGGAGAAAGGCAGCTATTTGCTGGTGATGGCGCTCGGCGTCTGGGTGGGCTGGCGCGCGCTGCAGGGGTTACGCCGCGCGTTCCGTCCGGCGACCGGGCTCCAGATTCGCGCGGTACGGCCGCATCATCAGCACCATGCTGACTGCGGCTGCGGTCATGCCCACCTGCCGAGCGCGCAACAGCTGGCCGGTGCGGTGAGCGGCAAAACCCAGGCGCTGGTGGTGCTGTCGATGGGGCTGCGGCCCTGTTCCGGTGCCATCATGATGCTGTTGTTTGCCAAAGTGATTGGCGTGTATGGCTGGGGCGTGGCCTCGGCGCTGACCATGGCGCTGGGCACCGCGCTCACCGTGTCGCTGCTGGGTTTGCTGGTGCAGCGCTCGCGCGTGCTGGCGGTGCGCCTCGGCAGGGTCAGCAGCAGAGGGGCAGCGGAATGGTTGTTGCCGGCCGTGATGCTGGCTGGCAGCCTGCTGTTGCTGCTGGCCGGCTTTATTTTATGGCACAGTGCTACGCCCGGCTTCGGTGGCGGTCTGCGTCCTTTTTAATTAATACGCTTTAAAAAATAAGCGCAGCATGTTCCCTGAATATGCTGCGTTTTTTTTTGCCCGCGACGCAGAGTTTAATTTCTCTTGCCCGACGATCTGGTGAAAAGAGTTTTCTCTGTCTACGCTAGATAATATCAAAAAGGACAGGGTGTGCTCTTATATGCGTTACTCTTTATCGTCAATGTTTGTGAGGAAATAAATATGCCTGAAACCTGGACTAATAATGGCAGCACGGAAACGGTAGTGGAAACGCATGGCGGTGTTCCGTTAAAACGCATTTCCTGGAGTGCCGTATTTGCAGGGGTGATTGCGGCCTTAATCATTCATATTCTGCTGGGGCTGCTGGGGACAGCGATCGGGGCCACGACTATCGATCCGCAGCAGGAACAAAATCCGCTGGAGCACCTTGGCACTGGTGCGCTGATCTGGACCGGCGTCAGCATGCTGATTGCGCTGGCGGTCGGTAGCTACGTTGCCGGGCGGCTGGCACAGCGCGAAGGTGCGCTGCACGGGCTGCTGATGTTTGGCGTCAGCACATTGATTACGCTGTGGCTGGCGATCTCACTTGCCAGCGGTATTATCGGTGGCGCCTTTAATATTTTAGGCTCCGGTTTTAACGCCCTGGGTAACGGTATTTCTGCGGTAGCACCTTCGGTAACCAATATGGCGAAAGAGAAGCTGCAGGAAAATAATATCAACCTTGATGATCTGCAAAATGAATTGCAGACCACGCTGCGCCAGACGGGCAAACCGGAATTGCAGCCGGAAAATTTACAGCAGGATGTAAATAGCGAAGCGAATAATGCGCAAAACCAGGCGAAACAGACGGCACAGAATCCACAGAATGCCGACAATGATATTGCCAATTGGATCCGTGGTGTACTGAGTCGCCATGCCGATACGCTGCAGGCGGCAGACCGCGATGCGCTGAAAAACATTATTAAAGCGCGGACCGGAAAAAGCGATCAGGAAGCGGAGCAGATCGTTAATCAGACTGAGCAGAGCTATCAACAGGCGATGCAGAAATATCAGCAGCTGAAGCAGGAAGCGGAGCAGAAAGCGCGTGAAGCCGCAGAGAAAGCCGCGGCGGCAACGGCGAAAGCCAGCTGGTTTGCCTTCTTCATGATGCTGATCGAGGCGGTGCTGGCGGCGGTCCTCGGTGGTGTCGGTCGGCGTACCCAGCCGCGCACCGTGTTAACCCACGAGCGTCGGTAATAAAGTCGGTAATAAAAAAGGCGGCTGATTTAGCCGCCTTTTTTGCTTAGCGCTTCAGCGCTTCGCTCAGTTCTTCGCGCATGCTTGCCAGCATCGCCTTCACCACACGCGGGTTACCGGCCACCAGGTTGCCAGACAGCATATAGCCGTGGTTACCGGTGAAATCGGTCACCAGACCGCCCGCTTCACGCACCAGCAGTTCACCGGCAGCGAAATCCCATGGCTTCAGGCCAATCTCAAAGAAACCGTCAACGCGACCTGCGGCCACATAGGCCAAATCCAGCGCAGCAGAGCCGGTACGGCGGAAATCAGCGCACTGGGTAAACAGTTTTGCCACGATGTTGATGAACGGCGTAGCGTGCTGCTTCAGCTTGAACGGGAAGCCGGTAGCCAGAATGGTGCCGTCGAGGTCACGCGCCGTGCTGCCGCGCAGGCGATAGCCGTTAAGCTGCGCGCCCTGACCGCGTACAGCGGTGAACAGTTCGTTACGCATTGGATCGTAAACCACCGCCACTTCGGTGCGGCCTTTGATGCGCACGGCGATAGAAACAGCAAAGTGGGGCAGACGTTTGATGAAGTTGGTGGTGCCATCCAGTGGATCGATTACCCATTGAACATCCTGATCGTCGCCCGCCAGCTCACCGCTTTCTTCGGTGATGATGGTGTGTTGCGGGTAGGATTTGCGAATCACTTCGACAATCAGACGTTCTGCGTCGCGGTCAACATTGGTAACGAAGTCGTTGCTGCCTTTCTGGCTGGCTTCGACGGCGTCCGGGGTTTCATAATTCTTGGCAATTAAATTTCCGGCCTTGCGCGCTGCGCGCACGGCGATGTTGAGCATCGGATGCATCGGTATCTCTCACTGGATGTTAAAGAACGGGGTGAAAACGGCGCGGAGTATATCAGGGTGTTCAGCAAATGTCCTGCTTTTATGTTAGGATGCGCGCCATCATTTCCTTATCGCTATCTATTATGCTGCAAAATATCCGAATCGTACTGGTAGAAACCTCGCACACCGGCAACATGGGTTCCGTTGCCCGCGCCATGAAAACCATGGGCTTAAGCAACCTGTATCTGGTCAATCCGCTGGTGAAACCGGACTCGCAGGCCATTTCACTGGCTGCCGGTGCCAGCGATGTGATCGGTGAGGCGAAGATCGTCGATACGCTGGATGAGGCGATTGCCGGCTGTAGCCTGGTGGTGGGCACCAGCGCACGCTCGCGCTCGCTGCCGTGGCCGATGCTTGACTCGCGTGAATGCGGCATCAAAAGCGTGGAAGAGGGCCAGCAGGCGCCGGTGGCGCTGGTGTTTGGCCGCGAGCGCGTGGGCCTGACCAACGAAGAGCTGCAGAAGTGCCACTATCATGTCGCCATTCAGGCCAACCCGGAGTACAGCTCGCTCAACCTGGCGATGGCGGTGCAGATTATCGCCTATGAAGTGCGCATGGCGTGGCTGGACGCGCAGGAGAAAGCCAGTCCGCAGCCCCAGTACGAAGCCTCGCCGTATCCGCTGGTTGACGATCTGGAGCGCTTCTATCAGCACATCGAACAGATGATGCTGAACAGCGGTTTTATCCGCCAGGGCACACCGAGCCAGGTGATGAGCAAACTGCGTCGCCTCTATACCCGTGCGCGTCCGGAGCGCGACGAACTCAACATTCTGCGCGGCATGCTGTCGTCGTTTGAAAAACCCAAAAACGACAAGGGTAATAGTTGAGTAAAACACCAGGTTAAATAGTTGAGCGAAATACTCGGTTAAATAGTTGACCAAAATACTCGGGAATGTCAGACTGGCCTCCATTCTTCAGATAACCCGCCGACTCGCTGGCGGACGCTTACGAGGTTGTATGCTATGAGACTGACATCCAAAGGACGTTATGCCGTAACCGCTATGCTGGACGTTGCCCTGCACTCGCACGAGGGCCCGGTACCGCTGGCCGATATTTCAGAGCGTCAGGGCATTTCGCTCTCCTATCTGGAGCAGTTATTCTCGCGTCTGCGTAAGCACGGTCTGGTGGCCAGCGTGCGGGGTCCGGGTGGCGGTTATCTGTTAGGCAAAGACGCCGGCGCGATTGCAGTTGGTGCGGTGATCACCGCGGTGGACGAATCCGTTGACGCCACCAAATGCCAGGGTAAAGAGGGTTGCCAGGGCGGCGAGCGCTGCCTGACCCACGTTCTTTGGCGCGACCTGAGCGAGCGTATCAGCGACTTCCTCAACAACATCACTCTGGCGGAACTGGTGAATAACCAGGAGATTCTCGACGTGGCCGATCGACAGAACAGCGTTGATAACCGTCGCTTCCAGCAGCATCGCGTGCAGGAAACCATCAACGTCAATCTGCGCGCCTGATCCTCTCTCGTTCAGCCTCTGCTGTTAACCCAGGAGAGGCTGAATCGTGCTATAAAGACGTATGATTTTTTATACGGAGTTTTAGCGCAATGAAATTACCGATCTACCTGGATTACGCAGCGACAACGCCTGCGGATCCGCGTGTCGCCAGCAAAATGATGCAGTTCCTCACTTTGGATGGCACCTTCGGTAACCCCGCTTCCCGTTCCCACCGTTTTGGCTGGCAGGCTGAAGAGGCCGTTGACGTGGCACGCAACCAGGTTGCCGAACTGATCAACGCCGATCCACGCGAAATCGTGTTTACCTCCGGTGCCACCGAGGCCGATAACCTGGCGCTCAAAGGCGCGGCGCAGCAGCATCAGGCGCGCGGTAAACACATCATCACCAGTCAGACCGAACACAAAGCGGTGCTCGACAGCTGTGCTCAGCTGGCGCGCGAAGGCTTTGACGTCACCTTTCTGCAGCCTGGCGCGGACGGCATCGTCACGCCTGCGATGCTGGAAGCGGCACTGCGCGACGACACCGTGCTGGTGTCGCTGATGCACGTCAATAACGAAACCGGCGTGATTCAGGACATCGCCGCGCTGGGCGCGCTGTGTCACGCGCGCGACATCCTGTTCCACGTGGACGCCACGCAAAGCGTGGGCAAACTGCCGCTCGACGTCAGCGCGCTGCCGGTGGATTTGATGTCGTTCTCAGCGCACAAACTGTACGGGCCGAAAGGCATCGGCGCGCTGTGGGTGCGGCGTAAACCAAAACTGCAGATCGACGCGCAGATGCACGGCGGTGGTCACGAGCGCGGCATGCGTTCGGGGACCTTACCGGTGCACCAGATTGTCGGCATGGGCGAAGCCTATCGCATCGCGCGCGAAGAGATGGCGGACGAGAGCGCGCGCCTGGCTACGCTGCGCCATCGTCTGTGGCAGGGCATCAGCACGCTAAGCGACGTACAGCTCAACGGTTCACTCGAACAGGGCGCGCCGAATATCCTCAATATCAGTTTTGCCCACGTCGATGGCGAATCGCTGATCATGGCGCTGAAAGATCTGGCGCTGTCGTCGGGATCCGCCTGTACTTCTGCCAGCCTTGAACCTTCCTACGTTCTGCGCGCCATGGGCGTGGATCAGCAGCTGGCTTACAGCTCGCTGCGCTTTTCGCTGGGTCGCTTTACCACGCAGGAAGAGATCGATTATGCCATCGGGGTGGTACATAAGGCGGTAACGCGCTTACGGGCGCTGACGCCGGCCACTTCCCGCTAAATTTTCGCCCTGCGCCGGTCAGTGCGCAGGGATAACAAACGCAAACGGAGCCACGCGATGACAACACAACCCATGACGATTACGCTCAGCTCCCAGGCCGCCGACGCGCGCTGGGGCGAGAAAGCCTTGCTGAGCAGCAATGAAAGTGGCATGACCGTTCACCTGACCGGTGCCGATGCGCTGATGAGCATTCAACGTGCCGGACGCAAGCTGGACGGTCAGGGCATCCGCCACGTCGCGCTGAGCGGCGAAGGCTGGGATCTGGAGAAATGCTGGGCGTTCTGGCAGGGTTTCCGCAGCCCGAAAGGCCAGCGTCAGGTCGAATGGCCGACGCTGAGTGAGGCCGATCAGGCCGAATTCGATCGGCGCCTGAAGATCGTTGACTGGGTGCGCGACACCATCAACCTGCCCGCGGAAGATCTCAGTCCGGAGCAGCTGGCGCACAGCGCCATCGATCTGATCAGCGAAGTAGGCGGTGACGCGGTGAGCTATCGCATCATCAAAGGTGAGGATCTGCGTGAGCAGGGCTATGCCGGAATTCATACCGTAGGCCGCGGCTCGACGCGTCCGCCGGTGCTGCTGACGCTGGACTTCAACCCCGGCGGCGACGACAGCACACCGGTGTACGCCTGCCTGGTGGGCAAAGGCATCACCTTTGATACCGGTGGTTATAGCCTGAAGCAGAGCGCGTTTATGGATTCGATGAAATCCGACATGGGCGGCGCAGCAACGGTGACCGGTGCGCTGGCGCTGGCGATTGCGCGCGGCCTGGATAAACGCGTGAAGCTGTTCCTGTGCTGCGCCGATAACATGGTAAGCGGCAACGCGTTCCGCCTTGGCGACATCATCCGCTATCGCAACGGGAAATCGGTGGAAGTGATGAACACCGACGCCGAAGGGCGTCTGGTGCTGGCCGATGGACTGATCGACGCCAGCGAACAGCGTCCGCAGCTGCTGATTGATGCGGCCACGCTGACCGGTGCCGCGAAAACCGCGCTGGGCAACGATTACCATGCGCTGTTTACCTTTGACGACGTGCTGGCGGAGTCGCTGCTGGGCAGCGCCACCAGCGAGAATGAAGCCTTCTGGCGTCTGCCGCTGGCCGAATTCCACCGCAACCACCTGCCGTCCAACTTTGCCGATCTAAATAACATCGCCAGCGCGGCACATGCAGCGGGCGCCAGCAGCGCGGCAGCGTTTCTCTCGTGGTTCGTCAGCAACTATCAGCAGGGCTGGCTGCACATTGACTGCTCCGCGACCTATCGCAAAAGCGCGGTCGATCAGTGGTCCGCCGGTGCGACAGGCCTTGGCGTGCGGACCATTGCCAATCTGTTACTGAAATAATCCCGACAACGGCAGGCTGCAACCTGCCGTCTTTTTTGGAAGCCTATCCCTTATGAGTAACCGTCTTGAAGAGGTGCTGAAGCTGGCGGCCACCGAGCCTGCGCACCGTCCGGAATTTTTCCAGCTATTGCTGGAGGCCGATGTCTGGGTGCCGGGCGAAAGTCCCGCGGAGCAGTTTGATGCCACCTCGCCGGTAGAATTACAGCACTGGGAGAAAGAGGGCGGCGGCAGCGTGATCCCTTTCTTTACCTCAGAAGCAGCGATGAGCGAAGCCATCCAGGGTGAGCAGCCGTACCTGCGTTTACCGACGCGCACGCTGTTTGAAATGACGCTGGGCGAAACGCTGTTCCTCAATCCAAAACTGCCGGCCGGCAAAGAGTTTTCACCCGGCGAGATCGCGCATCTGCTGGGCGAAGAGGGCAGTGCGCTGAGCCAGCAAACGGTGCTGGAGGGCGGTCATGCGCTGCTTCTTTCAGAAGTGGCCGAGCCGCCAGCGCAGATGATCGATTCGCTGACCCAGCTGTTTGCGAAATACAAACAGGTGCGTCGCGCCTACGTTGCCAGCATTCGTGAGCGCGCCGATGAACAGGCGAATCTGCTGATTGGGATTGAAGCCGACAGCGATATTGATGCGATTATTCAGGCGGCCGGCAGCGTGGCGACCGATACGCTGCCCGATGACGCGCCAATTGATATCTGTGAAGTGGTCAGTAATGAGCAGGGTGTCAGCCATTTCTTCACCGCGCACATTACGCCGTTTTATGAGCGCCGCTGGGGCAGTTTCCTGCGCGATTTCAAAGGCATCCAGCGGATTATCTAGTGCCGGTGCGCATCAGTGCGCCGGTAAATCGCACCGATTTCAACCAGGTGCGCATAAATGCGCACCCTACACGTAGGGTCGCCGTTTACGGCGACCGGATAAATGTGTGTAACATCCGACAACGCGCACCTTACGGCGACCGGATAAATGTGCACAACATCCGACAACGCGCACCTTACGGCGACCGGATACACTTATTTCTCAATCGGTAAATCGTCGCGGCTGCCCCATTCTCCCCACGAACCGTCGTACAGCGTCACATCACGCACGCCAAGCGCGGTCAGCGCCAGAATCACCACCACCGCCGTCACACCGGAGCCGCAGCTGGCGACAATCGGCTGATCCAGCTTAATCCCTGCCTTTGCAAACAGATCGCGCAGCTCGGCGGCCGGTTTCAGCTCACCGTTGGCCACCAGATCGTTCCACGGCATATTCAGACTGTGCGGGATATGGCCGCGCAGCAGGCCGGGGCGCGGCTCATCCACTTCGGCATTGAAACGATTGGCCGCGCGCGCATCGACAATCTGCGCGCCGCCCTCGTGGCTGATCAGCAGGACATCGGTCAGGCGCTTTACCTGGCTGCTGTCGTATTGCGCGTCAAACTCGCCTTCAGGCAGATTCACCGGACCGGTAGCCAGGCTGAAGCCAGCGGCTTTCCAGCCCTGCAGGCCGCCCGCCAGAATCGACACCTGTTCACAGCCAAAGGCACGCAGCATCCACCAGGCGCGCGGCGCGGAGAACAGATTGCCTTCGTCGTACACCACCAGATGTTTATCCTGGCTGATGCCCAGCTCGCGCATCGCCACGGCAAAGGTCTCTGCGCGCGGCATCATATGCGGATACGGGCTAGTGTGATCGGACAGCGCTTCGATGTTGAAAAAAGGCGCATCCGGCAGATGCCCGGCCAGATACTCCGCCGTGATATCGCGCACCGCTTCCTGACCTGGCGGCAGCATGCGGGCATCCAGCACCTGCAAACGCGCTTCGTGGTAATGTTCATTCAACCAATCAGCGGACACAAACATGGCTGTCATAGCAACCTCTTCTCCATCAGCGGCAAAGACTCAGTGTCCGGGAATGTGAAGGCTATCTCAAGGGTAACATTGCTAAAGTTGGCGGCTTGATGTGAAATTGCGCAGCACAACACGTTTAACCTTTTGGGGCTGGTGAGGGAATTACCATGGCAAGATGTGTGAAACGACTGCTGTTCAGCGTGCTGATCGGCGGCGCATTACTGGGCGGCGCGCAGCCGTCGCTGCAGGCGGCTGATACGCCTGCGCCGCAGGCCGCGACACGCGCTCTCGCGGTGATCGACCTGTCCGAACTGCAGTTGGACGGCGCGGCGGCGCTGGTACTGACCTTTAACCGCGCGCTCGACGGTCAGCAGGATTTCAATCGCTGGATCAGCCTCACCGACGACAGCAGCGGCAAGGTCGACGGGGGCTGGGAGCTGGCGCAGAACGGCAAAGTGCTGCGCTTCCGCCATCCACAGCCGGCGCGCAAGCTCACCGTTACCGTCAATGCCGGCCTGAAGGCCGCCGATGGCACTGCCTTAGCCAGCCCCTTTAGCCAGACGCTCACCACGCGCGACATCCAGCCGATGGTCGGTTTCGCCAGCCGTGGCTCGCTGCTGCCGCTGCGCCTGGCGCAGGGACTGCCGGTGCTGGCGCTCAACGTTAACCAAATCGATGTTGATTTCTTCCGGGTGAAAAATGCCACGCTGGCGGATTTTCTCGCCCAGTGGAATTACGGCAACAATATGTCGTACTGGGAATCGCGCGATCTGCTGAAAAACGCCGATCTGGTCTATAGCGGCCGCTTCGATCTCAACCCGGCACGCAATACGCGGGAAAAAATGCAGCTGCCGCTCGGCGACGTCGCGGCGCTGAAGCAGCCGGGTGTCTACCTGGCGGTGATGAAACAGGCCGGCACTTACAATTACACGCAACCGGCTACGCTGTTCACCCTGAGCGACATTGGGCTGTCGCTGCACCGTTTTCCCACCCAGCTGGAACTGTTTACACAAAGCCTCGCCAGTGGCGATCCGCTGGCGGATGTCAGCGTGCAGCTACTGGATGAAAAAGGCCAACAGATGGCGACTGGCAGCAGCGACAGCGAGGGTCACCTGCGTTTAGCAGCTAACGCTAAAGGCAAGCTGCTGCTGGCGACCAGTAAAGGCCAGACTTCGCTCATCGACCTCAATCGCCCGGCGCTGGATCTGGCCGAATTCCCGATTGATGGCCCGCAAGGCTACGACAAACAGTTCTTCATTTTTGGCCCGCGCGATCTCTATCGCCCCGGCGAAACGGTCATCGTTAATGCGCTGCTGCGCGATGCCGATGGCAAACCACTGCCGCCGCAGCCGGTGAAAGCTGAAGTGGTGCAGCCGAATGGTGAAGTGGCACAAACCTTCGTCTGGCAGCCAGAGAACGGCGTTTATCAACAACGTTTTGCCTTACCGGCCTCGGCGATGACCGGTAAATGGACGCTGCGTATTAACAGCGGCGACAACCAGCCGCGCAGCTGGCCGTTCAATGTAGAAGATTTCCTGCCCGAACGGATGGCGCTGTCGCTTAAAAGCAACACTCAGCCCCTGTCGCCAGATGCCGACGTCACCTTTGATGTTGAAGGTCGCTATTTGTATGGCGCGCCAGCGGCAGGCAATGAACTACAGGGCCAGCTGTTCCTGCGTCCGGCGCGTGAAGCGGTCGCTGCGTTGCCAGGTTATCAGTTTGGCGACATCACGGAGGAACTGAAACGTAGCCTTGATGATGTGGATGAAAAGCTGGACGACAGCGGCAGGCTGCAGCTTAAGGTCGAAAGCAGCTGGGCGGAGAGCCACTCTCCGCTCAACCTGATTTTGCAGGCCAGCCTGCTGGAGACCGGCGGTCGTCCGGTAACGCGCCGCGCCACGCAAGCGATCTGGCCTGCGGCCGCGCTGCCGGGCATTCGTCCGTTGTTTAACAGCGAATCGGTGTACGACTATCGCACCGATCGTTATAACGATGAGCCAACCGTGCCGGAAAACAGCCTCGCCGAATTTGACGTGGTGTACGCCAATGCGCAGGGCGAAAAGCTGGCGGCGCAGGATCTTGATGTGCGATTGATCCACGAACGTCGCGACTACTTCTGGAGCTTCTCCGACAGCGAAGGCTGGCAGTCACGTTACGATGAAAAAGATCTGCAGGAAGAGCAGCAGCGCATCAGCGTTGCGGCGGGCGGCAGCCAGAAAGTCAGCTTCCCGGTAGAGTGGGGCACCTATCGTCTCGAAGTGCATGCCGGTGACAATATCGTCAGCAGCGTGCGTTTCCAGGCAGGTTACTGGTGGCAGGACAACACCAACGGCACCGGCGCGCTGCGTCCGGATCAGGTCAAACTGAAGATCGACAAAGCCGCCTATCAACCCGGCGACACTGCGCGTGTCACGGTGGAATCCCCGGCGGCCGGCAAAGGCTATCTGCTGGTGGAGTCGAGCAGCGGCACCTTGTGGTGGCAACCGCTGGATGTACCGGCGGGCGGCGCAACCATTAATGTGCCAGTCAGTGCGGAGTGGAAGCGCCACGATCTGTATCTCAGCGCGATTGTGGTGCGCGACGGCGACAAAGCGAACGGCACCACGCCAAAACGCGCGGTCGGCTTGTTGCATCTGCCGATGGCAACCGCCGCGCGCCGCCTGACGCTGGCGCTTGAGGCACCGGACAGGATTCGGCCGGAACAAACCGTGCAAGTCAAGGTTAAAGCCCGCCGCGAGGGCGGTGCGCTGCCGCAGCAGGTGCAGGTGTTGCTATCGGCGGTGGACAGCGGCGTGCTGAGCATTACCGACTATGCCACCCCCGATCCGTGGAACGGCTTCTTTGGCCGCAAGCGCTACAACGCCGATCAATATGACGTATTCGGGCAGTTGATTGAGGGCGGTGGCAAACTGGCGGCGCTGCGTTTTGGCGGTGACGGGGATGATGCCGATGCGCTGTCGCGCGGCGGTAAAAAGCCGGTCACCGAGGCGCAGATTGTGGCGCAGCAGCTGCAGCCGGTGACGCTGGATGCCAGCGGCGAGGGCACGCTGGAACTGTCGGTACCGGCCTTCAACGGCGAGCTGCGGCTGATGGCGCAGGTGTGGAGCGAAGACAGTTTCGGCGCGGCGGATCGTAAAATGGTGGTCGCCGCACCGCTGGTAAGCGAACTGGCGACGCCGCGCTTTCTTGCCAGCGGCGATCAATCAACACTGGCGCTGGATTTGACCAACCTTACCGAACAACCTCAAACGTTGAACGTCGCGGTTAACGCCAGCGGCTTGATTGCACTCAACGGCCAAATCCCGGCCAGGGTGCAGCTAGCGAAAGGGGCGCGTACCACGCTGGCGATTCCGGTTAAAGCGCAGGACGGTTTTGGTGAGGGCGACGTGCAGGTGACCGTTTTGGGGCTGAGCCTGCCGAACGAGACGCTGGCACCGAGCGTGCGCCGCTGGAAGATTGGCGTGCGTCCGGCTTATCCGGCACAAACCCTGAGTTTCGATAACGTAATGAACAGCGGGCAGCGCTGGCAGGTGATGGCAAGCGCGTTCAACGGCCTGCAGGCTGGCACGCTGAGCGGCCAGCTGTCGCTGAGTTCTCAGCCGCCGCTGAATATCGCCAGCTACATCAGCCAGCTTTACGCTTATCCCTATGGCTGTCTGGAGCAGACCGCCAGCGGCATCTGGCCTTCACTCTTCACCAATCACGCCCAGCTCAGCGCGATGGGCATCAAAACCAGCAGTGATGAGGCGCGCCGCGCGGCAATTGACACCGGCATTGCGCGCCTGGCCGGCATGCAGCGCGGTAACGGCAGCTTTGGCCTGTGGAGCAAAGAGAGCAGCGAGGAGTTCTGGCTCACCGCTTACGTCACTGACTTCCTGCTGCGCGCCAGCGAAGCGGGCTACAGCGTGCCGGAGGGCGTGATTAATCGCGCCGACCAGCGCCTGCTGCGTTATTTGCAGGATCCGGCGCAAATCGAAACCAGCTGGAGCAGCGATGCCGATGCGCTGCGTTTTAGCGTGCAGGCCTACGCGGGGCTGGTGCTGGCGCGTCAGCAGCAGGCGCCGCTCGGCGCGCTGCGGGCGCTGTATGACCAACGCGCCCAGGCGAAGTCCGGACTGGCGCTGGTGCAGCTTGGCGTGGCGTTGCAGCAGATGGGCGATACGCAGCGCGCCCAGCTGGCGCTGATGCAGGGCATCGCGCTGCAACGCCAGCCTGACATGTGGCTGGGCGATTACGGCAGTCCGCTGCGTGACCGCGCGCTAACGCTGGCGCTGCTGACGGAAAATCAGCTGCTGCCGGCGCAGCAGGGGCCATTGCTGATTGAACTGGCGCAAACGCTGCACGGGCAGCGCTGGTTCTCTACGCAGGAGAACAACGCGCTGTTCCTCGCCGCGCGGACGCTGCAGCAGCATCCGGGTGAAGCCTGGCGGGCCACGCTGCAGGATCAGCCGCTGCGCAGCGATCGGCCGCTGAGTCTCGGGCTGAGCGCGCCGCAGTTGCAGCAGGGCCTGACGGTGACCAGCGACACGCCGTCGCCGCTGTACGGCACGCTCAATGTGGTCGGCTATCCGCGCACCGCGCCGTCACCGGTCAGCAACGTGCTCAGCATCAGTCGCGAATACTTCACGCTGGACGGCAAACCGGCCGATCTCAATAACCTTAAGAGCGGTGAGCTGCTGGTGGTGCGGCTGAAGGTGGGTGCCAGTCAGCGCGTCAGCGATGCGCTGGTGGTGGATCTGCTGCCGGCCGGACTGGAGCTGGAAAATCAAAACCTGAGCGACAGCAGCGCCAGCCTGGGCGACAGTGCCGATGCGCTGAAAGAGAGCATGATGGACATGCAGCAGGCAAACATTAAACATCTTGAGTTCCGCGACGACCGCTTTGTCGCCGCGCTGGCGCTGGATGGCTACACGCCCGGTACGCTGCTGTATCTGGCGCGCGCGGTGACGCCGGGCAGTTATCGTCTGCCGCCACCACAGGTGGAGTCGATGTATGTGCCCGCGTGGCGCGCCATCGGCACCACGCCGGAAAAACTTCATGTGCGTTAAGCGCCCGTGACGCTGCGCCACCGACGCCTGTGCGGGCTGGCGCTGCTGTTACTGCTGCTGGTGGGCGCACTATGGCTGCTGGACCGGCTCGATCCGCTGCCGCTGCGCCAGTTACAGCCGGCGCGGGTGGTGGTAGCGGAAGATGGCACGCCGCTGTGGCGCTTTGCCGATCGACAGGGCGTGTGGCGCTATCCGGTGACGCTGGACGAGGTGTCACCGGCCTATATCGAGGCGCTGCTGACCTACGAAGACCGCTGGTTCTGGCACCATCCCGGCATTAACCCGCTGGCGATAGTGCGCGCCGTCGGGCAAAACCTGCTGCAGCACGGCATTGTCTCCGGCGGCAGCACGCTGACTATGCAGGTGGCGCGGCTGATTGATCCGCAGCCGCGTACCCTGCGTGGCAAAGTGGTGCAGGCGTGGCGAGCGTTGCAGCTGGAGTGGCATCTGTCGAAGCGCGAGATCCTCACGCTGTATCTCAACCGCGCCCCGTTTGGTGGCACGGTTGAGGGCGTCGGCGCCGCCAGCTGGATGTGGCTGGGCAAACCGGCGTCGCAGCTTACCCGCGGCGAGGCGGCGCTGCTGGCGGTGCTGCCGCAGGCACCCAGCCGTTTGCGCCCGGACCGCTGGCCGCAGCGCGCTGAGGCTGCCCGCAATAAAGTGCTGGATCGCCTGGCGCAGTATCAGGTGTGGCCGGCGCAGACTGTCGCCGAAATCAAACAGGAGCCGGTATGGCTGCCGCCGCGTCAGCTGCCGCAGCTGGCACCGCTGCTGGCGCGCCGGCTGCTGTCGCTGTCGCCCGACAGCAAAATTACCTCCACGCTGGATGTGTCGCTGCAGCGTGAACTGGAGAACCTCGCTGCGTCGCTGCAAACCCGGCTGCCGCCGCGCACCTCGCTGGCACTGCTGGTTGTCGACCACAGCACCATGAAAGTGCGCGGCTACGTCGGCTCGGTGTCTTTCAATGACGACAGCCGCTTTGGCCATGTGGATATGATTGCCAGCGTGCGTTCGCCGGGATCGCTGCTCAAGCCGTTTGTCTACGGCATGGCGCTGGATGATGGCCTGATTCATGGCGAATCGCTGCTGCAGGATGTGCCACGCCGCTTTGGCGACTATCGTCCCGGCAATTTCGACAGCGGCTTTCACGGCCCGGTCAGCGCCAGCGAAGCGCTGCAGCGTTCGCTCAATCTGCCGGCGGTGCAGCTGCTGGAGGCGCTTGGACCGAAAAACGTCGCCGCGCGGCTGCGCAACGTCGGCCTGAATCTGCGCTTTCCGGCGGGCGGTGAACCGAATCTGTCGCTGGTGCTGGGCGGCACCGGCGCGCGGCTGGACGACATTGTCGCCGCCTACAGCGCCTTTGCCCGCCACGGTAATGCTGCACAGCTGCGCTGGCTGCCACAGCAGCCGCTGCTGCAGCGCCCGTTACTGTCGCCCGGCGCGGCGTGGATTGTGCGCCGCATTCTCGCCGGTGAGGCGCAGCCTGCCGCCAGCGGGGCGGTCGCCGATATCGTGCCGCTGGCGTGGAAAACCGGCACCAGCTACGGCTATCGCGATGCCTGGAGCGTTGGTATCACGCCACGCTATCTGATTGGCGTCTGGGTGGGCAGGCCGGATGCCACGCCGGTTGCCGGCCAGTTCGGTTACGCGTCGGCGGTGCCGGTGATGCAGCAGGTTAATCACCTGCTGGCGGGACACCTGCCGGCGCGCGGCGTGCCCGGCGATCCGCGCCCGGCGACGGTCAGCGCCGTCAGTATCTGCTGGCCCGGCGGCCAGCCGTTGCCCGCCGGCGACGAGAACTGCCGGCAGCGGCGTTACAGCTGGGTGCTGAATCAGACCGTGCCGCCAACGCTGCTGGCGCCGGGGCAGGAGGGCGTCAATGGCTTACGCCAGCGCTTCTGGCAAAATAGCAAAGGGCTGCGCGTGGCGGCGGATTGTCCGGATGCGCAAAGCCGGGAACGCGTAATGTGGCCGCTGCCGCTTGAGCCGTGGCTGCCACCGGGCGAACGGCGGGCGCAGCGCCTGCCGCCAGTGGATGCGACCTGCCCGCCGCTGAATCAGGGGGACAGCGTGCCGCTGCTGGTGACCGGCGTGATCAATGGCCAGCGCGTGCAGCCGCTGCCTGGTAAGGCCGTATTGCTGCTGCCGGTGGCGGTGCAGGGCGGGCAGGGTACGCAGCGCTGGTGGTTTTTAAACGGGCAGCCGGTGGAGCTTGCTGCGGGAAAAAGCAGCGCCTCGCTGGTGCTGCGCGAGCCCGGTCGTTATCAGCTGGTGGTGATGGATGAGGCCGGGCAGCTGGCTTCGGTGTCGTTCACGCGCGGCTAAACGCAGCGCTATGGCATATTTTTTGCGTGTTTGCCCCGACAGAAATCAATTATTTTCAATAATTCCTCTCTTCACTCATAGGCAAGGCGCACCGATCTCCCTATAATCGGCGCGTTTTCTTACCGGGAGCGGGTTCCCGGTTTCTTCAGGATGCTAATCAGAGGTAATCATGGCAATCGAACGCACTTTCTCCATCATCAAACCAAACGCCGTCGCTAAGAACGTGATTGGTGCTATCTACAACCGTTTCGAAAGCGCTGGCTTCAAAATCGTTGGTGCGAAAATGCTGCACCTGACCAAAGAGCAGGCTGAAGGCTTCTACGCGGAGCACAAAGGCCGTCCGTTCTTTGATGGTCTGGTTGAGTTCATGACTTCTGGCCCGGTTGTGGTATCTGTTCTGGAAGGCGAAAACGCTATCCAGCGTCACCGCGATCTGATGGGTGCAACTAACCCGGACAACGCGCTGGCCGGTACGCTGCGTGCTGACTACGCAGACAGCTTCACCGAAAACGCCACCCACGGTTCTGACTCTGCAGAATCTGCGGCACGCGAAATCGCTTACTTCTTCGCAGAAAACGAAGTCTGCCCACGTACCCGCTAAGTGCGCGGTAGCGGATGCGGACAGACGTCTTTACACCTTGTAACCGGTGGCTAAGACGTTCCCCTGGCATCACGCAGCAGATGTAGTACAATTATGCGCCCTTGTTGAGCCTGGCTCAGCGAGGGCGCTGTTTTTTTCCTATTCTTAACCAGAGCCGTAACGTGTAACAACGAGGCCAGAGAACATTATGTCCGAACAGATTGTGACGCCGTCGTCCGCTTCCCCCGTGGTTGTTTCCCCGAAAAACGAAAAAATTAACCTGCTGGATCTTAACCGTCAGCAGATGCGCGAATTCTTTGTTGAGATGGGCGAAAAACCGTTCCGTGCCGATCAGGTCATGAAGTGGATGTATCACTACTGCTGCGATGATTTCGAGCAGATGACAGACATCAATAAAGTGCTGCGTGGTAAGCTGATGCAGCGCGCTGAAATTCGTGCGCCGGAAGTGGCGGAAGAGATGCGCTCCAGCGATGGCACCATCAAGTGGGCGATTCGCGTCGGCGATCAGCTGGTAGAAACCGTGTATATCCCGGAAGCCGACCGCGCCACGCTGTGCGTATCCTCGCAGGTAGGCTGTGCGCTGGAGTGTAAATTCTGTTCGACCGCGCAGCAGGGCTTTAACCGTAACCTGCGCGTGTCTGAAATCATTGGTCAGGTATGGCGCGCGGCAAAAATTATCGGTGCCGCTAAAGTGACCGGCCAGCGTCCGATCACCAACGTGGTCATGATGGGCATGGGCGAGCCGCTGCTGAACCTTACCAACGTGGTGCCGGCGATGGAGATCATGCTGGATGACTTCGGTTTCGGCCTCTCCAAACGTCGCGTGACGCTGTCGACCTCGGGCGTAGTGCCGGCGCTGGACAAGCTCGGCGATATGATCGACGTGGCACTGGCGATTTCGCTGCACGCACCGAATGACACCATCCGCGATGACATCGTGCCAATCAACAAAAAGTACAACATCGAAGCCTTCCTGGCGGCGGTGAAGCGCTACATTGGCAAATCCAACGCCAATCAGGGCCGCGTGACGATTGAGTACGTGATGCTGGATCACGTCAACGACAGCACCGAACATGCGCATGAGCTGGCGGCGCTGCTGAAAGAGACGCCGTGCAAGATCAACCTGATTCCGTGGAACCCCTTCCCGGGCGCGCCGTATGGCCGCAGCTCGAACAGCCGTATCGACCGCTTCTCCAAAGTGCTGATGGAGTACGGTTTCACCACCATCGTGCGTAAAACGCGCGGCGACGACATTGATGCCGCCTGTGGTCAGCTGGCGGGCGATGTTATCGACCGCACCAAGCGTACGCTGCGTAAAAAAATGGCCGGTGAAGCCATCTCTGTGAAGGCGCTCTGAAAGATCGCGCCCGCTGCTACGCATCGGGCGTCAGGCATGGCAGTCTCTGCGCTGAACTGACAGGGAGAGACTGAGATGCGTAAAGGATTACCCGCCGCGCTGCTGGCCGGCTTTGTTGTAACCGGGTGTGTCGAAGCACCGGCGCGGCACGGCGCGGCCGATATCCGGCTGCAGCTGGGATTGCACTATCTGGCGGTGAAGGATTATGCCGCGGCGCAGCGCAATTTGCTGCGCGCGCAGCAGGCTGCACCGCGCGATTACCGGGTGCCGCTGGCGCTTGCGCGCGTCGCGCAGGCACAGCAGAATAACGCCCGGACGCGCCATTACTACCAGCGCGCGCAGCAGTTAGCGCCGCTGAATGGTTATGTGGCTAACAATTACGGTGCGTTTCTCTGCGGTTTGAGGCAGTATGACGAAGCGCATCAACAGTTTAAGCTGGCAACTGAAGCGCAGCACAGCGACGCCGCTCAGGATGCCCTGCTGTTTTCGGGCTATTGTTACCTGCAGGCGGGAGAGGATCGCGCCGCGCGCCAGCAGTTCGATCTCGCGCTGGATGCCGCACCGGAGCAGGGCAATATGCTGCTGACGGAAGTGGAACGACGGCTTGAACAGCAGCAGTGGGCTTCAGTGCCGCTGCTTTTAGAAGTTTACCATCAGCATTTGCCGGCAACGGCAGAGAGTCTGGGGTTACAGATACGTTTCGCCGCGCAACAGGGAAACGCTGCTGACGTTACACGTTATGGCGACCGGTTGGCGCGAAGTTTTCCACAATCGATACAGTACCAGCGTTATTTAGCTAATGAATACTGAAGCCACTCAAGAGAATTCTGCAGTACATTCCACAGGTGAACGCCTGCGTCTGGCCCGTGAGCAGATGGGGCTGACCCAGCAAAACGTCGCTGAGCGCCTGTGCCTGAAACTTTCTACCGTGCGTGATATTGAAGAGGATAAATCCCCGGCGGATTTGGCCTCGACCTTCCTGCGCGGCTACATTCGCTCTTATGCGCGTCTGGTGCATGTACCTGAAGATGACCTGCTGCCGATGATGGCGAAGCAGGCTCCGGTGCGTGCGGCGAAAATTGAGCCGATGCAGAGCTTCTCACTGGGTAAGCGTCGTAAAAAGCGTGACGGCTGGTTGATGATCTTCACCTGGCTGGTGATTTTCGTGGTGGTCGGCCTGACCGGCGCCTGGTGGTGGCAGAACCATAAAGCCTCCCAGGCAGATCTGGTGTCGATGGCTGACCAGAACGGCAGCAGCAGCGACAACAGCCAGTCGATTCCGCTGGGTGACAACAGCACGGACAGCACTACCGACAGCGACACTAACGCGGCCGGTACGCCGATTGACACCGGTGCCGGTGCGGTCAGCACGCCAGACAACGCTGGCAGTACCAGCAGTGCGCCAGCAGCGACCAGCAGCAACACGGCAACCAGCAGCGACAACGCGGTGGTGTCTCCGAGCCAGGCGCCGATTGACAACGCACCGCCAGCGGCCACCTCACCGGCGCCGGCCAACAGCGTGCCGGCAGGCTCAATGCCAACCGGTACCGCTGCCGTCAGCCAGCCCGCGGGCGACCCTAACGCCGTGGTGATGAACTTCAAAGCTGACTGCTGGCTGGAAGTCACCGATGCGACCGGTAAGAAGCTGTTCAGCGGATTGCAACGTAGCGGCGGTAAACTCAGCCTGTCCGGCACTGCTCCGTATCGTCTGAAAATTGGCGCTCCGGGTGCGGTTGACGTGCAATATCAGAATCAGCCCGTTGATTTAAGTCGTTTTATCCGTAATAACCAGGTTGCCCGTCTGACGCTGGGTGCGCAATAACGCGCAGCGCGCTTTCCGGGTAATTGTGGAGAGAGAATATGCATAACGAAGCACCCATTATCCGTCGCAAATCTACACGTATTTACGTCGGCAAGGTGCCGGTTGGTGATGGCGCGCCTATCGCCGTTCAGTCAATGACCAACACCCGTACCACGGACGTCGAAGCCACGGTGAATCAGATCCGTCAGCTGGAGCGCGTCGGTGTGGATATCGTGCGTGTGTCCGTGCCCACCATGGATGCGGCGGAAGCCTTCAAACTGATTAAGCAGCAGGTCAACGTGCCGCTGGTAGCGGACATTCACTTTGACTACCGCATCGCTCTGAAAGTGGCCGAGTACGGCGTCGATTGCCTGCGCATTAACCCGGGCAACATCGGTAACAACGAGCGTATTCGCCAGGTAGTGGATTGCGCCCGTGACCACAATATTCCGATCCGTATCGGCGTTAACGCCGGTTCGCTGGAAAAAGATCTGCAGGAAAAATACGGTGAGCCAACGCCGCAGGCGCTGCTCGAATCCGCGATGCGTCATGTTGATCACCTCGATCGCCTCAACTTTGACCAGTTCAAAGTGAGCGTCAAAGCCTCCGATGTGTTCCTGGCGGTGGAATCTTACCGTCTGCTGGCAAAAGCCATCGATCAGCCGTTGCACCTTGGCATCACCGAAGCTGGTGGCGCGCGTGCGGGAGCGGTGAAATCAGCGATCGGCCTTGGTCTGCTGCTGGCGGAAGGGATTGGCGATACGCTGCGTATTTCACTGGCCGCCGACCCGGTTGAAGAGGTCAAAGTCGGCTACGACATCCTGAAATCACTGCGCATCCGCTCACGCGGCATCAACTTCATCGCCTGCCCGACCTGTTCGCGCCAGGAGTTTGACGTCATTGGCACGGTGAACGCGCTGGAAGAGCGGCTGGAAGACATCATCACGCCGATGGACGTCTCGATCATTGGCTGCGTGGTGAACGGTCCCGGCGAAGCCACGGTCTCGACGCTCGGCGTCACCGGCGGCAACAAGAAAAGCGGTTTCTACGAAGATGGCGTGCGCCAGCGCGATCGCCTCGACAACAATGACATGATCGATCAGCTGGAAGCGCGCATCCGTGCAAAAGCCACCATGCTGGACGAGAGCCGCCGCATCAACGTGCAGCAGCTGGAAAAATAAAGGACGGTGTGCGCCCGGCGCACGCCAGTTGTGATTGAACCTGTGCGGTTTCATCCTCATAAGGTATGATGCCGGACAGGTTTTTTTGTATTAAGAGATTCTAACGTGGCGAAGAATATTCAAGCGATTCGCGGGATGAACGATTACCTGCCGGCAGATACCGCCATCTGGCAGCGTATTGAGGGCACCCTGAAGCAGGTGCTGGCCAGCTACGGCTACAGTGAAATCCGTCTGCCAATCGTCGAGCAAACCCCGCTGTTCAGCCGCGCGATCGGTGAAGTCACCGACGTGGTTGAAAAAGAAATGTACACCTTTGAAGACCGCAACGGCGAGAGCCTGACGCTGCGTCCGGAAGGCACCGCAGGCTGCGTGCGCGCCGGTATCGAACATGGTCTGCTGTACAATCAGGAGCAGCGCCTGTGGTACATCGGTCCGATGTTCCGCTACGAGCGTCCGCAGAAGGGGCGCTATCGCCAGTTCCACCAGATGGGTGTCGAAGTGTTTGGCCTGCAGGGGCCGGACGTGGACGCCGAACTGATCATGCTGACCCATCGCTGGTGGAAAGCGCTGGGTATTGCTGACCACGTTGAGCTGGAACTGAACTCCATCGGTTCACTGGAAGCACGCGCCAACTACCGCAGTGCGCTGGTGGCCTTCCTCGAACAGCATAAAGAGGTGCTGGACGAAGATTGCAAACGCCGCATGTATACCAATCCGCTGCGCGTGCTGGACAGCAAAAATCCGGATATTCAGACGCTGCTGAACGACGCGCCGACGCTGGGTGAATTCCTCGACGAGGAGTCACGTGAACACTTCAGCGGCCTGTGCGCGCTGCTCGACGATGCCGGCATCAAATACCGCATCAATCAGCGCCTGGTGCGCGGCCTCGACTACTACAACCGCACCGTGTTCGAATGGGTGACCAGCAGCCTCGGCTCGCAGGGCACCGTGTGCGGCGGCGGTCGCTATGATGGTCTGGTGGAGCAACTGGGCGGCCGCGCGACGCCGGCGGTCGGTTTTGCCATGGGGCTCGAGCGTCTGGTGCTGCTGGTGCAGGCGGTGAATCCGGAATTTGAACCGACGCGCATTGTTGATGTCTATGTTATCGCTTCGGGGCAGGGCGTGCAGTCCGCCGCGATGCAACTGGCGGAAAAACTGCGTGATGCCGACCCGGCGCTGAAGCTGATGACCAACTTCGGCGGCGGTAACTTCAAAAAGCAGTTTGCCCGTGCAGACAAGTGGGGCGCACGCATTGCGCTGGTGCTGGGCGAAGACGAAGTGAAAGCGGGCCAGGTGGTGATTAAAGACCTGCGCACCGGCGATCAGCAGACGCTGGCGCAGAGCGACGCCGCCGCGACGCTGCACACGCTGCTGCAGTAAGCGCAGCACTGCAACAGGCATTTTAAGGAGAGGGATTGCGTGGAAGTTTACAGCAACGAAAACGAACAGGTTGATGCGCTGCGTCGCTTCTTTGCCAATAATGGCAAAGCACTGGCGGTCGGGGTTATCGTCGGTATCGCTGCACTGGGTGGCTGGCGTTTCTGGAGCAGCCATCAGGAAGGGACGGACAAAGCCGCGTCGGCGCAGTATCAGCAGCTGACCAGCGCCATGCAGGCAGACAAGCCGCAGACGCTGGAAGCGGTCGCCAGCTTCGCCAGCGAGAACAACAACACCTACGGTGCGCTGGCCGCGCTGGATCTGGCTAAACAGTACGTTGCCGCCAATCAGTTAGACAAAGCCATCACGCTGTTACAGAGCGGGCTGAAAGACACCAAAGATGCCAATCTGCAGGCGGTGATCAACCTGCGTCTGGCACGCATTCAACTGCAGCAAAATCAGGCCGATGCCGCCCTTACTACCCTGAACAATGTAAAGGGTGATGGCTGGACAGCCATTGTGGCGGACATTCGTGGCGAAGCACTGCTGAGCAAAGGCGATAAGCAGGGCGCCCGTGATGCCTGGAGCAAAGGTGCGGAATCGCAGGCTTCTCCTGCGCTGAAGCAGATGCTGCAGATGAAGATGAATAACTTAAGTTAAGCCAGTCAAGAGAGCGCACATGGAATTACGTAAATACCTGCTGCCAGGGCTGATGTCAGTCACTCTGCTCAGCGGTTGCTCGCTGTTCAGCGGCGAAGAAGATGTAGTGAAAATGGCCCCGCTGCCGAAGGTTGAAAACCAGTTCACGCCAGAAACCGCGTGGAGCACCTCGGTCGGTGACGGCGTGGGTGATTTCTACTCCAATCTGCATCCCGCCTGGCAGGACGGCACCGTGTATGCCGCCGACCGCTTCGGTATCGTGAAAGCGCTCGATGCCAGCAACGGCAAAGAGAAGTGGAAAGTGAATCTCTCTGAGAAGACCGGCTTCTTCTCGAAAAACATTTCGGCACTGCTGTCTGGCGGTATCACGGCCAATGGCGATCGCCTCTACATCGGTAGCGAGCGGGGGCAGGTATTTGCCCTGAACAGCAGCGACGGCAGCATTGCCTGGCAGACCAAAGTGGCCGGCGAAGCGCTGTCGCGTCCGGTGGTCAGCGATGGTCTGGTACTGATTCACACCAGCAACGGTATGCTGCAGGGGCTCGATCAGAGCAGCGGCGCGGTGAAATGGAGCGTGAATCTGGATATGCCAGCGCTGTCGCTGCGCGGTGAATCGGCGCCGGCAGTAGCGTTCGGCGGCGCGATTGTTGGCGGCGATAACGGCCGCGTCAGCGCGGTGATCATGAACCAGGGTCAGCTGATCTGGCAGCAGCGTATCTCCCAGCCAAGCGGCGCGACCGAGATCGATCGTCTTAACGATGTCGACACCACGCCGGTTATCGTCAATGGCGTGGTCTATGCGCTGGCCTACAACGGTAACCTGACGGCGCTGGATCTGCGTTCCGGTCAGATTCTGTGGAAGCGTGAAATCGGCGGCGTCAAAGATCTGATCGTCGATGCCGGTCGCATCTATCTGGTGGATCAGGATGACCGCGTGATTGCGCTCAACGCCGATGGCGGCGTGGCGATCTGGCGTCAGAGCGATCTGCTGCACCGTAACCTGACGTCTCCGGTGCTGTTCAACGGTTACCTGGTGGTCGCCGATAGCGAAGGCTACGTGCACTGGATCAACACCCTGGACGGCCGCTTTGTGGCGCAGCAGAAACTGGACAGCGACGGCTTCCAGACCGAGCCAGTCGTGGCCGGTGACAAGCTGCTGATCCAGGCGAAAGGCGGTGAGGTCTACGCCATCACCCGTTAAGGCGATGGCCCGACGGGCAGCGTTTCGCACGCATTGATACGGCTCCTGATTCGTCAGGGGCCGTTCTGTTTTTAGTCAGGCATGATATTCTTGGCGCCTGCGGCCTGAACCTGACGGCAAATGCCGTTATAATCACGCCATTCGGGCGATTTATTTTTAAAACTGAGGCAAGTGTTATGGTACCTGTGGTCGCGCTGGTTGGGCGTCCCAATGTGGGGAAATCCACGCTGTTTAACCGCTTAACGCGCACACGTGATGCGTTAGTGGCCGATTTCCCTGGACTGACTCGCGATCGCAAATATGGTCGCGCCGAAGTGGAAGGGCGCGAATTTATTGTTATCGATACCGGCGGTATTGATGGCACCGAGGAAGGCGTGGAAAACCGCATGGCGGAGCAGTCGCTGCTGGCGATTGAAGAGGCCGATGTGGTGCTGTTTTTAGTTGATGCGCGTGCTGGCGTCATGCCGGCGGATCAGCAGATCGCCAATCATCTGCGTTCGCGCGATAAAGCGACGTTCCTCGTTGCCAACAAAACTGACGGTCTCGATCCGGATGCTGCGGTGCTGGACTTTTACGCGCTCGGCCTGGGTGAGATTCACCCGATTGCCGCGTCGCACGGTCGTGGCGTCACCAGCCTGCTGGAAACCGCGCTGCTGCCGTGGATGGATGATATCGCGCCGCGGGAAGTCAGCGAAGAGGACGAAAACGAAGCTTACTGGGCCGCGTTAGCCGCCGAAGAGAACGGTGAAGCGCTGGAGGAAGAAGAGGAAGAAGCCTTCGATCCGACCGGTCTGCCTATCAAACTGGCGATTGTCGGGCGTCCCAACGTAGGTAAGTCAACGCTTACCAACCGTATCCTCGGTGAAGACCGTGTGGTGGTGTACGACATGCCGGGCACCACGCGCGACAGCATCTACATTCCGATGGAGCGTGATGACCGCGAGTACATTCTGATTGATACCGCGGGCGTGCGTAAGCGCGGCAAAATCACTGATACGGTGGAAAAATTCTCCGTCATCAAAACGCTGCAGGCGATTGAAGATGCCAACGTGGTGATGCTGGTGATTGACGCGCGCGCGGGCATTTCCGATCAGGACCTGTCGCTGCTCGGCTTTATCCTGAATAGTGGGCGCTCACTGGTGATTGTGGTCAACAAGTGGGATGGCCTGTCGCAGGAGATTAAAGACGAAGTGAAAGAGACGCTGGACTTCCGTCTCGGCTTTATCGACTTCGCGCGTGTGCACTTTATCTCGGCACTGCACGGCAGCGGCGTGGGCAACCTGTTTGAATCCGTGACCGAAGCGTACGACTGCTCGACCAAACGCGTAAATACCTCCATGCTGACGCGTATCATGAACATGGCTGCTGACGACCATCAGCCGCCGCTGGTGCGTGGCCGCCGCGTAAAACTCAAATACGCGCATGCCGGTGGTTATAACCCGCCGATTGTGGTGATTCACGGTAATCAGGTGAAGGATCTGCCGGATTCTTACAAGCGTTACCTGATGAACTACTTCCGCCGCTCGCTGAACGTGATGGGAACGCCGATTCGCATCCAGTTTAAAGAGGGCGATAACCCGTATGCGGGCAAACGCAACCTGCTGACACCAACCCAGCAGCGTAAGCGTAAGCGTCTGATATCGCATCTGAAGAAAAACAAACGCTAAACATGATGAGGGCCCGGATGGGCCCTCTTTTTTTGGCGTAACATCCGGTTTTATCACGATCCTCAGCCACGATTTCGGAGTCATCATGCTCACCCCATGCCCTCACTGTCAGCAACCGCTCACTTACAGCGAACAACGCTTCGACTGCCCGCACTGCCAGCGTCATTTCACCGCGCTGGCCTGCTGTCCCGACTGCCAGCAGCCGCTGCAGGTGCTGAAGGCGTGCGGTGCCATAGATTATTTCTGTACCCACGGTCACGGCCTGATCTCCACCAGGCGCGTGCATTATCGCCCGGAAGACGTCATGGAATGAGGGTTTGCGATAGCGCGAAGTGGCGCTGGCTGCTCGCTTCGCGCTGCGTTTGTAGCAAAAATGCTATTGCCCAGTAACTACCGCGTTATGGATGTTCACTTTTAATTGTACCGGATGGTACAATCCTGCCCGCCTTGTCGCGAATGCCAGCGGATGTTGATCCTGCGGCCTCGCTCACAAGCGCTGCATAACGGGCGTAGCTCCCGTACCAACAGATATAAAATAAAGCGTAACGGATAACTTCCTGTCCCTGCTCAGTCAGGAAGACATTGACCGGCTGCTCCCGCATTCCGGCCGCCACGCGTTATTTTTTCAGGAGAGTTTGTGTTATGGCAGAAAATTCCGCTCGTCCCGGTAAAGGGTTGAGTCTCTGGTCCGTGTTATTCGGGCTGGTCCTGCTGGCGATCGGCCTGTTCTTCGCGATCGGTGGCGGTAAACTGGTGGCCCTGGGCGGCAGCTGGTACTTCCTCATTGCCGGTATCGTCATGTTACTGTCGGCGATTCAGTTCTTTCGCCGTAAATCCTCGGCGGTTACGCTGTTCATTCTGGTCTTCGCCGGTACGCTGATTTGGGCGCTGTACGATGCTGGCTGGCAGTTCTGGCCGCTGGTGTCGCGCCTGATGGTGCCGGCCGGCCTGATGGTGCTGGCATTTATTACCTGGCCGGCGCTGCGTAAGCGTGAAGGCAAGGCCTCGCTGGCGAAGCTTTCATATGCGCTGTCAGCGGTGATTGCCGTTGGTATGGTGGTCACCTTTGTCCAGATGTTCCAGCCGCATCCGACTGTGGCTTTCACCGGCAAGCAGCTGCCGCTGATCCCGGTAGATAAAAGCAAACCGCAGCAGGACTGGAGCAGCTACGGCCGTACGCCGCAGGGTGACCGTTTTGCCGCTATCGACCAGATTACCCGCGACAACGTGAAAGACTTGCAGGTTGCCTGGACGTTCCACACCGGCGACACGCCGATCAGCCCGACCGGTAACGGTGCAGAAGATCAGGAAACGCCACTGCAGGTGGGTAATACCCTGTATCTGTGTACGCCGCACAACAACGTGATTGCGGTGGAAGCCGACAGCGGTAAGCAGATCTGGAAGCGCGAAATCAATGCGCAGGCGCAGGTGTGGAACCGCTGCCGTGGTCTGGCGTACTTTGATGCCACCAAACCGGTACAGCAGCCAACGCAGCCGGGCTCCACGCCGGTGCCAGCGGTAACGCTGGCGGCGGGCGATAGCTGCCAGCGTCGCATCCTGATGAACACCATCGATGCGCGTCTGATTGCCATCAACGCCGATAACGGTGAACTGTGTGAAAACTTCGGTAACCACGGTGTGGTCGATCTGAAGCAAGGTCTCGGCAGCGCGCCGGACCCGCAGTATCAGCTGACCTCGCCGCCGCAGGTGGCAGGCACCACGGTCGTGGTGGGCGGTCGCGTCGCGGATAACGTACAGACAGACATGCCTGGCGGCGTTCTGCGTGGCTTCGACGTCATCACCGGCCAGATGCGCTGGGCGTTTGACCCGGGCAATGAAGATCCGAATGCCGTGCTGATGCCGGGTCAGGATTACACCCGCAGCACGCCAAACTCATGGGCGCCAATCTCTTACGATCCGGCGATGAACACCGTGTTCCTGCCGATGGGCAGCTCGTCGGTGGACCTGTGGGGTGCCAACCGTACCGCGCTGGATCACAAATATGGCGCGTCGGTGCTGGCGCTGGATGCCACCACCGGTAAAGAGAAGTGGGTGTATCAGACGGTCCACAATGACCTGTGGGACTTCGACCTGCCAATGCAGCCGAGCCTGGTGGACTTCCCGATGAAGGACGGCACCACCAAACCTGCGGTGGTGATCGGCGGGAAAACCGGCATGATCTGGGTGCTGGATCGCCTGACCGGCAAGCCTTTAACCAAAGTTGAAGAGCTGCCGATGCCGCAGGGCCATATCCCGAACGAGCAGTACACCAAAACTCAGCCGCACTCGGTAGAAATGCCAAACATTGGCAATCAGAAACTGACCGAGTCAGACATGTGGGGTGCTACGCCGTTTGACCAGCTGGCTTGCCGTATTGCTTTTAAAGGCATGCGTTATGACGGCCTGTTCACCGTGCCGGACACCGATGTTTCGCTCAGCTTCCCGGGCTCGCTCGGTGGCATGAACTGGGGCAGCATCTCGTTCGATCCGAACAACCAGTACATGTTCGTCAACGATATGCGCCTTGGCCTGTGGGTGCAGATGATTCCGCAGGACACCACCAAATCGGCTGCCAGCAACGGCGGTGAAGCCATCAACACCGGCATGGGTGCGGTACCGCTGAAAGGCACGCCGTACGCAGTAAACAAAAACCGCTTCATGTCGCCGCTGGGCATTCCGTGTCAGGCACCGCCGTTCGGTACGCTGTCGGCCATCGACATGAAGACCCGTCAGATTGTGTGGCAGGTGCCGGTGGGTACGGTGCAGGATACCGGTCCGTTTGGTATCAAAATGCATGCGCAGATGCCGGTCGGTATGCCGACGCTGGGCGGTACGCTGGCAACGCAGGGCGGTCTGGTATTTATTGCCGGCACCCAGGATTACTACCTGCGCGCCTTTGATAGCTCAACCGGTAAAGAAGTGTGGAAAGCACGTCTGCCGGTGGGCAGCCAGGGCGGACCAATCAGCTATGTTTCGCCGAAAACCGGCAAACAGTACATCCTGATCTCCGCAGGCGGTGCGCGTCAGTCACCGGATCGCGGTGATTACGTGATTGCTTACGCGCTGCCCGACAGCAAGTAAGCCGCAGTAAAAGAAAGGCCGACATCATGATGTCGGCCTTTTTTATTAACCTTCCGTGGCGTACTCCTTCCTGTAAGGATCCTTACTTACTTCTGCTTAGAGGGGCGACGGCTTTTTTGACCTCCTTTTCTTCCAGCTTCCCTGGCTCTCTCAGGATCGTTCCTGAAATTGCCCCCACTGACTTTGCCGCCCGCGCTACCGGCTTCCCTGGCGCGCTCCGGGTCCTCTGCAAAGTTCCCGGCACCGCCTCGTTGCTTGGTTTGTGTCATAGCAGAGACCTCATCTAAGGGTATTTTCTTTGATGTGGACTAGCTAGCCACGTTATCCAGTATAGTCAGTTAGTTACGGCGATGCTGTGGGAACTGTCTAAGTTATTCTTCGCCGTCGCGCCACAGCGCCTGCAGTTCAGGAGGCGCAACGTTTTCCGGAATAAGAATCACAATCGTTCCGGCTTCGCGGTGGGTCGCGTAGCTTATCTGGATGCGGAAATAGCGCTGGTCGCCGCGCCCGATGCTGGCGGCCTGTTCCTCCGGCTCGCCGAGCGGCAGCGCCTGCTCCAGCACGTTGCACACGCGCTGCTTCTGCGGTTCCGGCAGCTGTGCCAGCGCAAATCGCCGCTCGCTGCGCAGGCCGGGGATAAATGCAATGCCGCCTTCACGCGCCAGCTCAATGATGGCGTCATCGGTCAGCTGAATATTCACCTTACACCTACCTCGTGCCACGCGGACTGGATCGCCTGTGCCACCGTATTATCAAAACGTTTTGCGGCATGCTGTACGGTAAAGCGCGCAAAGGTGCTGAAGTCGGCATCCTGCGGCAATTCCTTATCGCACAGCGTGTCGTACCATGCCTGACCGGCCCGTTCCCAGGCAAAGCCGCCCAGCGCGGTCGCTGCCAGATAGAAGGCGCGATTGGGAATGCCGGAGTTAAGATGTACGCCGCCGTTGTCTTCGCGCGTGTCGATATAGTGATCCATATCGGCAGGCTGCGGATCTTTGCCGAGCAGCGGATCGTCATAGGCGGTACCGGGCGCAGACATCGAGCGCAGGCCACTGCCCTTAATACCCGCCGCCAGCAGCCCTTCGCCGATGATCCAGTCAGCCTGGTCGGCGCTTTGCTTAAGGTGATACTGCTTCACCAGCGAGCCGAACACATCGGACATCGATTCGTTGAGCGCACCTGCCTGCTGGAAGTAAATCAGCCCGGCTTCGGTTTCGGTCACACCGTGCGTCAGCTCGTGCGCGACCACATCGATGGCAATGGTAAAGCGATTGAAGATCTCACCGTCGCCGTCGCCAAATACCATCTGCTGGCCATTCCAGAAGGCGTTCTGGTACTCCTTGCCGTAATGCACGGTGCCATCCAGTTTCAGGCCTTTGTTGTCCAGCGAGTTGCGCTGATAGATCTGCCAGTAGAAATCATAGGTGATGCCGAGATAGTTCCACGCTTCGTCGGCGGCGACGTCACCGTTACCGGGCTGGCCTTCCTCACGGATCAGGGTGCCGGGCAGATTTTGCGTATTACCCGCGTCGTAGATAGCACGCAAAACACTGCCGGGCTGCGCGGTGCTGGCTGCGCTGGCGGTGTGAGGATGTTCCGCCATCAGCTGTTGCACGTGGGTGAGAGTGCGCCGCGCGTAATCCTGCTGTGCGCCGGAACAGTTATCGATGATGTTTCGCAGAATATACGGAGGAATAACGCTGTAAGGCATGTCGAACTCCCTGACGGATGGGTATGTCAGAAAGTATAGACCTGCTTATCAATCGCGCGCCGCTGCGTCTGCAGCCCGCGCGATTTACAGGGGGTTATCAACCATTTATGCGGCTGAAAAGATTATCACGCCTTACGGCTGCGCGCCTTCTGTGGTTGTAACGCCGTCACCTGACTCTCCACCCAGCCATCATCCAGCCGGGTACGCAGCAGATCGCCGGTATGCAGCTGACGGGTCTTTTTCACCACCTGGCCCTGAGCATCGGTGGTGACGCTAAAGCCACGCGCCAGCGTCGCCAGCGGACTCACGCCTTCCAGCTGTGCTGCCAGCGTACCAAAACGCTGCCGGCTGTGATTGAGCTGTTTTTCCATGCCCTGCTGCAGCCGGTAATGCCACTGCTGTAACTGCTGCTGAGCGCGCAGAATACGTCCCTGCGGCTGCTGGGATTGCAGGCGCTGCAGCAGGCGGTCCTGCTGGCGATGCGCCAGGCGCAGCCGCTGGTCGACCGCTTCCTGCAGACGACGCTGCAGCTGGATCAGCGTGGTTTGCTGGCGTGCCAGGCGCAGCTGCGGATGCTGCTGTTGCAGACGATGCTGCAGCCGGGTGAAGCGGCGCTGCTGCTGCGCCACGTAATAATCCATCGCCATCTCCATGCGCTGCTGCTGAGACTGCAAACGGCGCAGCAGCTCGATCTGGTTGCGGCTCACCAGCTCGGCAGCGGCAGAAGGCGTCGGCGCGCGCAGATCGGCAACAAAGTCGGCGATAGTGACATCGGTTTCATGCCCAACGGCGCTGACGATCGGCAGGCGGCTGGCAAAGATGGCCCGCGCCACGCGCTCGTCGTTGAAGCTCCACAAATCTTCCAGTGAACCGCCGCCGCGCCCGACGATCAGCACGTCGCACTCGTCACGCTGGTTGGCCAGCTCGATGGCGCGCACGATGGCGGCGGGCGCATCAACGCCTTGCACTGCAGTCGGATAGATCACCACCGGCAGCGAGGGATCGCGGCGATGCAGCACGCGCAGCACATCGTGCAATGCCGCGCCGGTGGCGGAGGTGATCACGCCCACCTGGCGCGCCGGCTCCGGCAGCGGTTGTTTAAACTGCTGGTCGAACAGGCCCTCCGCCGCCAGCCGGGCTTTCAGCTGCTCAAACTGTTGCTGCAGCAGCCCTTCACCGGCCGGATGCATGCTTTCGATAATCAACTGATAGTCGCCGCGCGGCTCATACAGCGTGATGCTGGCACGCACCAGCACCTGCTGACCGTGCTGCGGGCGAAAGCTGACGCGTCGATTGCTGTTGCGGAACATGGCACAGCGCACCTGCGCGCCATCGTCCTTCAGGGTGAAGTACCAGTGACCGGAAGCGGGCTGAGTGAAATTGGAAATTTCAGCGCTGAGCCACACCAGGCCCATCTCATTTTCCAGCAGTTGGCGCACCGTGGTGTTCAGGCGGCTGACAGTAAAAATATTGGCGGTTGGCGGTAGCGACATGTGATGAGGATCAAATTTCAAATCAGAGGGTTAATTAACCGATACTACATGCCTGCCCCGGAGGATCAAGACTTTTTCCGAAAAAACACTGGAGGCAACCGATTTCGGCCTGTATAATGCCGCGGCAATATTTTATCTGTTTTAAACGCCCCAGGTGGAGATATTGCAATGTTAAGAATCGCGAAAGAAGCCCTCACATTTGACGACGTCCTGCTCGTTCCCGCTCACTCCACTGTTTTACCCAACACGGCCGATCTCAGCACCCAGCTGACCAAAAACATCCGTCTCAACATTCCTATGCTGTCTGCAGCGATGGACACCGTGACCGAAGCCGGTCTGGCGATTGCGCTGGCGCAGGAAGGCGGTCTGGGCTTTATCCACAAAAACATGTCGATTGAGCGCCAGGCGGATGAAGTTCGCAAGGTGAAAAAACACGAAAGCGGCGTCGTAACGGAGCCACAGACCGTGCTGCCAACCACCACGCTGGCCGAGGTGAAAGAGCTGACCGAACGTAACGGCTTCGCCGGTTACCCGGTGGTTAACGCTGACAACGAGCTGGTGGGCATCATTACCGGTCGTGACGTGCGCTTCGTGACCGATATGACGCTGCCGGTGACCGCGGTCATGACGCCGAAAGAGCGCCTGGTGACGGTGAAAGAGGGTGAAGCGCGTGAAGTCGTGCTGCAGAAAATGCACGAAAAACGCGTCGAGAAAGCGCTGGTTGTTGACGACAGCTTCCACCTGCTGGGCATGATTACCGTTAAAGATTTCCAGAAAGCCGAGCGTAAACCTAACGCCTGTAAAGATGCGCAGGGTCGTCTGCGCGTCGGTGCCGCGGTGGGTGCCGGTGCCGGCAACGAAGAGCGCGTTGATGCGCTGGTCGCTGCGGGCGTTGACGTACTGCTGATCGACTCCTCGCACGGCCACTCTGAAGGCGTGCTGCAGCGTATCCGTGAAACCCGCGCAAAATATCCAGACCTCGAAATCATCGGCGGCAACGTGGCGACCGGTGCAGGCGCACTGGCGCTGGCTAACGCGGGCGTGAGCGCGGTGAAAGTGGGCATCGGCCCGGGCTCCATCTGTACTACCCGTATCGTTACCGGCGTTGGCGTACCGCAGATCACGGCAGTATCCGACGCGGTTGAAGCGCTGGAAGGTACCGGTATTCCGGTCATCGCTGACGGTGGTATCCGTTTCTCTGGCGACATCGCCAAAGCTATCGCCGCGGGCGCGTCGGCGGTAATGGTCGGCTCCATGCTGGCCGGTACCGAAGAGTCGCCGGGCGAAATCGAGCTCTACCAGGGCCGTGCGTTCAAATCCTACCGCGGTATGGGTTCACTGGGCGCGATGTCCAAAGGCTCGTCTGACCGCTACTTCCAGAGCGATAACGCCGCCGACAAACTGGTGCCGGAAGGTATCGAAGGGCGCGTTGCCTATAAAGGCCGCCTGAAAGAGATCGTGCACCAGCAGATGGGCGGCCTGCGCTCCTGCATGGGCCTGACCGGTTGCCCGACCATCGACGATCTGCGCACCAAAGCCGAGTTCGTGCGCATCAGCGGCGCCGGCATTAACGAAAGCCACGTGCACGATGTGACCATCACCAAAGAGTCACCGAACTACCGCATGGGTTCATAATCCCGTAAGATTTCCCGCCCGGCTCCTGCCGGGCGCTTTTATTATTAAGTCCATCCCAATGGAAACGCCTCAATGACGACTGAAAATATTCATAAACATCGTATTTTGATCCTCGATTTTGGTTCTCAGTATACGCAGCTGGTCGCGCGCCGCGTGCGTGAGCTGGGCGTCTACTGCGAACTCTGGGCGTGGGATGTCACCGAAGAGCAAATCCGCCAGTTCAACCCGAACGGCATCATCCTCTCCGGTGGTCCGGAAAGCACCACCGAGCACAACAGCCCGCGCGCGCCGGAATATGTGTTCAACGCTGGTGTGCCGGTGCTGGGCGTGTGCTACGGCATGCAGACCATGGCGATGCAGCTGGGCGGTAAGGTTGAAGGCTCGAACGAGCGTGAATTTGGTTACGCGCAGGTTGAAGTGACAACCCCGAGCGCGCTGGTGCGTGATATCGAAGATGCCATCAGCGCGGCGGGCAAACCGCTGCTAGACGTGTGGATGAGCCACGGTGACAAAGTCACGGCGATCCCGGCAGACTTCGTGACGGTTGCCAGCACCGAAAGCTGCCCGTTTGCCATCATGGCCAACGAAGAGAAGCGTTTCTACGGCGTGCAGTTCCACCCGGAAGTGACGCACACCCGTCAGGGCCTGCGCATGCTGGAGCGTTTTGTGCGCGACATCTGCGGCTGTGAAGCGCTGTGGACGCCAGCCAAAATCATCGAAGACGCGGTAGAGCGCATCCGTGAGCAGGTGGGTGAAGACCGTGTGATTCTCGGCCTTTCCGGCGGCGTGGACTCGTCCGTGACCGCGATGCTGCTGCACCGCGCGATTGGCGAGCGCCTGACCTGTGTGTTCGTCGATAACGGACTGCTGCGTCTGAATGAAGCTGAGCAGGTGATGGACATGTTCGGCGACCACTTTGGTCTGAACATCGTGCACGTTGCGGCAGAAGGGCGCTTCCTCGACGCGCTGGCGGGCGAGAACGATCCGGAAGCCAAACGTAAAATCATCGGCCGCGTGTTCGTGGAAGTGTTCGACGAAGAAGCACTGAAGCTGACCGACGTGAAGTGGCTGGCGCAGGGCACCATCTATCCGGATGTGATTGAGTCGGCGGCTTCGGCTACCGGTAAAGCGCACGTGATCAAATCGCACCACAACGTGGGCGGTTTGCCGAAAGAGATGAAGATGGGCCTGGTTGAGCCGCTGAAAGAGCTGTTCAAAGATGAAGTGCGTAAAATCGGTCTGGAACTCGGCCTGCCTTACGACATGCTGTACCGCCATCCCTTCCCGGGCCCGGGTCTGGGCGTGCGCGTACTGGGTGAAGTGAAGAAAGAGTACTGCGACCTGCTGCGCCGTGCCGATGCCATCTTTATCGAAGAGCTGCGCAAAGCCGATCTGTACAACAAAGTCAGCCAGGCCTTTACCGTGTTCCTGCCGGTGCGCTCCGTCGGCGTGATGGGCGATGGCCGTAAATACGACTGGGTGGTTTCCCTGCGTGCTGTCGAAACCATCGACTTCATGACGGCCCACTGGGCGCACCTGCCGTACGACTTCCTCGGACGCGTCTCCAACCGCATCATCAACGAAGTGAACGGCATTTCACGCGTGGTTTATGACATTTCAGGTAAACCGCCTGCGACGATTGAGTGGGAATAACGCCCGCACTGGCAACCGCCAGCACCTGAAGCTTCAAAGCCCGCGTAACTGCGGGCTTTTTTATCCTGCCATCTTTCGCATCGCCCGATCCGCGCAGAATTCAGATACAGCGCCTACAGCCGCGCCGCCTGTTGTTCAATAAATTCCCTGAACCACTGCTGGGCGGGATGCGCGTCGCTGCGCCGGTGCCAGATCAGGTTGAACACCATTTCGGGCAACGACAGCGGTGGAGGGAACAGCACCAGCTGGCGACTGGCCTGCGCATGCAGCGCCACGCGCTTCATCACGGTCGCCGTCATGTGGGTTTGCGCCACGATAGACGGCACCGTAAACATCTGCTGGACCGTCAGCCCCAGCCGGCGCTTTTTACCCTGCTGCGCCAGCACCTGATCAACCAGGCCGTACAGTTCACCTTCCGGCGAGACCAGAATATGCGGCAGCGCCAGGTAGCTTTCCATGTCCATGCCGCGTCTGGCCGCCGGATGGTTGCTGGCGACGATGGTGACGAATTCGTCGCGCAATACCGGCCGGGAGATGATGCGGCTATCGCTGTGCGTAGGCATGACGCCGATGGCGACATCAATCGCGCCGGCATCTAACAAATCGACCGCGTGATCGCGGTTGGTAAACGCCTGCACATTCAATGACACGCCGGGGGCGACGTCCTGTAGCGCCTGCATTAACGAAGGCAGCAACACGAAAGCCGGATACTCCGACACGCCCAATTTGAAGTTTATTTGCGCTTTTTCCGCTGCAAACGCGGGCTTTGCCACCAGTGTCGCTTCGAGCTGGCGCAACGCCCCGGCGATGGGGCCGGACAGATCGCGTGCACGCGCGGTCGGCAGTAAACCCTCCGCGCTGCGCATGAACAGCGGGTCACCGAACAGGGTGCGTAACCGCGACAAAGCGGCGCTCATCGCCGGCTGGCTGACGCCCACATGGGTTGCCGCCCGCGTGACGTTGCGCTCGTTCATCAGCGCGTCAAAAGCCACTAACAGATTGAGATCGATGCCATGAAAATCCATACGGCAAATAATCACTCATATTGAATATTTGTTGGACGAATTGTAGGGCGCTGCGCAAAATTCCACAACCAACCCTCACCTGAAAGTGAATAACGATGAATCCAGCAGCAGAATACGTACAACGTCTGAAAATTGAACGACAGGCGGTAGAGACGCTCTATCAGGCCTTCAGCGACAACAACCCAGATCTGGTCGATAGCGTGCTGGCTCCGTCATGGGAAGACATTCCGCTGGCGCCGGGACAGGCGCCCGGGCCGGAAGGCATCAAGCCGATCATTCGCATGCTGGCGCAGGCTTTTCCGGACGTGCAGATCGTGGTGCATGACATGATTCAGGAGCCTGGCCGCATCGCGGCGCGGGCGGAAATCAGCGGCACCCATCTCGGCGAAATTTTCGGTATCGCGCCGACTGGTAAGAAAGTGAGCTTCCGTCTGCATGAGTTCCATGCGCTGGAGGACGGCCGTCTGATCACCACCTGGCACATGGAGGATTGGTTTGGCCTGTTCCTCCAGCTTGGCCAGTTTCCGCCACAAGCCTGAATCAGACCGGAGAGTTGATAATGAAAGCAGCATTGATTGATACGTTTGGCACCGCCGATGTGCTGACGATTGGCGAACGTCAATTACGCGCCGCCAGTCCGGATGAGGTGACGGTGCAGGTTGAAGCGGCGAGCGTTAACCCGCTGGATGTGAAAATCATCTCAGGGCACATGCAGCAGGTTTTCCCGGTGGACCTGCCTTACGTGCCGGGCATGGATTTCTGCGGCGTGATTACAGCAGCTGGCGAGCGCGTGAGCCATTTAAACGCGGGCGATCGCGTATTCGGGCGCACGCCACCTGGCGCAGGCGGGGCTTTTGCCCAAAGCCTGGTGATCGCCGCCGATGACGTATGCCTTGTCCCGGCAGCGATGAGCGCCGAACAGGCCGCGGCGCTGCCTACCGCGTTTGGCTCCGCGCAGCAGGCATTGTTCGATGTGGGCCAGCTGCAGCGCGGCGAGCGCGTGCTGATTCACGCCGCAGCGGGTGGCGTCGGCAGCATGGCCGTCCAGCTGGCGCATCAGGCGGGCGCTTATGTCATCGCCACGGCGTCGGCGAAAAACCATGCGCTGGTGACCAGTCTGGGCGCCGATGAGGTGATTGACTACCGCACGCAGGACTTTGCAGCAACGCGCGATATCGACCTGGTGATAGACAGCGTCGGCGGCGAAACGCTGAGCCGCTCCTGGTCCGTGCTGCGCGCCGGCGGGCGCATTGCCACGCTGGTAGAGTTTGGCATCACACCCGTCGGCGGCCAGCACGGCGAGTTTGTCTTCTTCGCCAGCGCGACGCCGTATCTTGCCCGGGCGAGCAGCCTGTTCCAGGCCGGGCAGTTACAGGTCATCACCGACGCTATCTTTTCGCTGGATGATGCACGTTCCGCACTGGAGAAGGTGGCGACCGGCCATGCGCGCGGCAAAGTGATTATCCGCGCCAACCCTTAACGCCTGGCGTCATGTCGCAGTAAAAACGCGCCCGCTACCCCGCGGGCGTTTGTTTACCGGTCTGTCGCAGGGGATAAGGATGTGTTAATAATCTGGCGTTAACGGCAGAGGCTTCAGGAGGAAACGTGCTGTTTAATTTCAGAGCCGCGGGCAAGCGCGCACCACCTGGCAAACGCTCGCTGACATCCATCATCATTCTCTATCTTGCGATGCTGTGCGGTACGGCTTTTCTCGCGTTTCTGCCGCTGATCTGCGCGATGGGCGCCGGATATGTCGCCAGTCTGGCAGGCTGCCAGCTGGACGAAGGCAACGTGCATCCCTGTTACATCCTGGGAGAAGATCGCGGCCAATTGCTGTATGAATCAGGCGTCATGGGCTGGTTCCTGCTCGGCACCATTCCCCTGGGTGGGATACTATTTTTACTCGCGACCCTCACCTTCATCGTTCAGCTGGTGGGCTATTACCGGCAAACACGCGCTGAGGCTAATCGGTAATTTGCGTCAGTGCTGTTCCGCACAAATCTCCAGGCAGAACCCGAGAAATGCCTCCACCGCCGCCGGGGCCAGACGGCGCGAAGGCCGGGTGATAAACAGCGGATAGGTTTCGTCAGGCCAGTCGGGGAAAAGTTCGACCAGTTCACCGCTGGCGATCAGATGTTGCACGCTCAGTGCCAGCACCTGGGCTACGCCGGCACCGCCGACGCACGCCTGTACCATTAAATCCGGATCGGTGGTGGTCAGATGGCCGTGGGTGGCGACCGTCAGCCGCTGCGTGCCACGATGAAACTCCCAGCTAAAGGGCTTATTGCTGCGCGGATCGATGTATTGCAGACAATTGTGCTCAGTCAGCTGCTGCGGCTGCGTCGGGCGACCACAGCGTACCAGATAGTCCGGGGCGGCCACCGTCAGGACGCGCGTTTGTAACAGCAGGCGTGAGGTCATGGTGGACGGCGGCTGCGGCCCGAAACGCACCGCAACATCAATACCTTCTGCCACCAGATCGCCCACATCGGGCTGCTGCAAAATCGTCAGTTCCAGATGCGGATAACGGGCACGCAGCAGCGGCAGCTTTGCCGCCAGCACATAGCGGGAAAACAGCGGATTGAGGCTCACGCGCAGCGTACCGCGCACCGTCACGGCGGCGCCGGAGACGTAGTTTGCTGCTTCTTCAATCCCTTCCAGATGTGGCGCCGCCCGCTCATACAGGCTGGCACCTTCGCTGGTGAGATGCAGGGTGCGGGTGGTGCGATCCAGCAGACGCACGCCGAGACGCTGTTCCAGTCGCGAAATCGCCCGGCTGACGCCCGAGGCGGATAACCCCAGCACTTCGCCGGCGCGGCTGAAGCTGCCGGCTTCAACCACGGCTGCCAGCACGCTCATGCCGGATAATAGTCGGCCATCAAAACTCATCCTGTTCTCCATCTTTGATTTTTAGCAAAGATCATTTGCCTGAGCCTACCTTTATCAAAAATGCGCTGCAACTTATTGTGTGCCCCGAAACGTGACCGGCACTGACCGCCGGATTCCTGATCTCTTTTGAGGAGAATGTTATGACTGTACGGCGCACCCTTTTTAAAGGCGGCACTATCCTGACGCTGGACGCCAGCGTGCCCGACCTCGTCTGTGGCGATGTGCTGATTGAGGACGATCGTATTGCCGCCGTGGGGGAAAACCTTTCCGCCGATGATGCGCAGGTGATTGATGCCCGCGGCCATATCGTGATGCCGGGCCTGGTGGATGCGCATCACCATATGTGGCTCGGTGCGATGCGCCGCCTGATGCCCAACGTTGACGACCTGTTTGTCTATATCGATGTGGTGGCAGAAACGCTCGGCGCGCATTACCGTCCGCTGGATATGTATCTCAGCACCCGGCTGACGGCGCTGGCTTGCCTGGATGCCGGCATCACCACGGTGATTGATGCCTGCCACAGTTCACGCAGTCCGGCGCATACCGATGCGGCGCTCGACGCGCTGCAGGAGAGCGGGATTCGTGCGCTGCATATGGTTGGCGCAGCAATGGATAAGCAGGCTTCCAGCGATCATCTACCGGGCGATCTGGCCCGTCTCGCCAGCCGCTGGAACCACGCCGGCAGTCGCGTGCAGGTTGGCCTGTTTGGCCAGCTCAACCTGGCGTGGTGGCGCGTGGCGCGCGAGCTGGATATGCGCATTCTCACCGAGTTTATTGGTGACCTGGCGCAGCTGCCGGCGGAGTTTGCCGAACCCGGCTTGCTGGGTCCGCACAACATTTTCAACCACTGTACGCGCGTACCGGCGCACACCTGGCAGCAGCTGGCGGACGCGGGCGTCAACATTACCGTGAATCCGCGTTCGGATGCGCTGTTTGGTTTCGACGACGACAGCTTTGCCTGGCAGCAGGCGGTCGATCGCGGAATGACGCCGGCGCTCGGTATCGATCTCGATACCGCCTTCGGCAGCGATCTGTTCGGTGAAATGCAGGCGCTGTTTAACCAGCAGCGCTCAGCGATGCGCTATCGCCGCTTCCGGGGCGAAAGCGACGTACCGGCACCGATTAGCGTGGAAGCCGTACTGCAGTCGGCAACGATTAACGGCGCGCGTGCGGCCGGGCTGGAGCAGCAAACGGGCACGCTGACGCCAGGTAAACAGGCCGACGTTATTATGCTGCGCACCGATGGTATCGGCGTTTTCCCGCTGACCAGCGTGACGGCAACGGTGGTGCAGGCGGTGCAACGCGCCGATGTTGATACCGTGATGGTGGCGGGTGAACTGCGTAAACGTCATGGTCAGTTGCTCAACGTCGATGTGGCACAGCTGAACGCGGAAATCACCGCTTCGCGCGACTATCTGCTGAATGCCAGCGGCTATCACCATCCTTTGTTTGCCTGATTTTCCGCAGCGCGGCGGCCTGCCGCGCTGTCTGTTCATTTATGGAGGCTGTTATGTCTGCATTAAGCGCGCAGGCTGAAGCTGCGCATTTGTCGCGACCAGCGACCGGCGTGATTGCCGCGCTGTTTTGCGGTTATCTGGCGGTCGGCTTGCCGCTGCCGGTAATCCCGCTGTTTATCCATCAGCATCTCGGTTTCAGCAACCTGTGGGTCGGGCTGGTGATCGGGATACAGTTTGTTGCCACCGTGCTGACGCGCGGTTACGCCGGTCAACTGACCGATCGCGTTGGCGGTAAGCGCTCGGCGCTGCAGGGCGCGGCGGTGTGCGCGCTGGCTGGCGTGCTGTACTGGCTGGCCGCGCTGCCGGGCTTTTCACCGGCGGTCAGTCTGGCGCTGGTGATTGCCGGACGGCTGGCGGCGGGTATGGGCGAAAGCCAGTTCGTCACCGGCTGCGTGGCCTGGTCAATCGCCTCGGTCGGGCCACAGCGTGCCGGTCTGTCGATGTCCTGGACCGGCATCGCCATGTTTGCCGCGCTGTCGCTCGGTGCCCCTGCCGGTATGATGCTGTATCAGCACGTCGGCTTAGCGGCGGCGATGCTGGCCTGCATCGCGGCTCCGCTGCTGGCGGCGCTCATCGCCACGGCTGCCAGCGGTTATCGCGCGGTCGGAGGGGCTCGTTTGCCGTTCTATCGGGTGATTGGCCGCATCTGGCGTGAAGGCTGTGGCCTGATGCTGCAGGGCGTCGGACTGGCCGGCCTGACGGCCTTCGCCTCGCTCTACTTCGCCGCGCGTCACTGGCAGCTGGCCGGCTGGGTGATGACCGCGTTTGGCGTTGGTTTTATCGCCGTGCGCCTGGTGCTGGGACATCTGCCGGATCGCATTGGTGGCTACCGCGTGGCGGCTTATTCACTGCTGGTGGAGGCGCTGGGGCAGATGCTGCTGTGGTTTGCGCCTGACGAAACCCTGGCGCTCACCGGCGCGCTGATTACCGGTCTTGGCTGTGCGCTGATCTTTCCCGCCCTCGGCGTGGAAGCGCTGAAGCGCGTGCCGCCGGCCAGTCGCGGCAGCGCCATGGGCGCCTTCGTTGCTTTTCTCGACATCGCTTATGGTATTTCCGGACCGATTGCCGGTGCCATCGCCAGCCACTTCAGCTATGCCGCCGTCTATCTGTTTGGTGCGGCCTGTGCGCTGCTCGGTGCGCTGCTGGCGCTGACATCGCGCGCCGCTTCACTTCACGCTTAAGGAGTTTTCCATGTCACGTATTTTTATTTCCGGTTCATCCACCGGCCTCGGGCTGATGGCGGCTGAACTGCTGGTTGAGCAGGGCCATCAGGTGGTGCTGCACGGACGCAACGCCGCGCGTGCCCGCGCCGCGCAGGAGGCGCTACCGCAGGCTGAAGCCGTAGTCAGCGGCGACGTGATAACCATCGCCGGCGCCCGCAGTGTGGCGCAGCAGGTTAATGCGCTCGGCAGATTTGATGCGGTGATCCACAACGTGGCGGTTGGCTATCGCGAGCCTTATCAGTTAACCGCAGATGGCCTGCCGCATCTGTTCGCCATCAACACGCTGGCACCCTATATTCTTACGGCGCTGATTGAACGGCCGCAGCGGCTGATTTACCTCAGCTCCGGCATGCATCATCATGCCGAAGCTAACCTGGATGATATTTTGTGGCAGCGGCGGCGCTGGCACGCTTCGCAGGCTTATGCTGAGAGTAAACTGCATGATGCCATACTGGCGTTTGCCATCGCCCGGCGCTGGCCGCAGGTATACAGCAACGCGCTGGAGCCAGGCTGGGTGCCGACCAAAATGGGCGGTGCCGGGGCACCCGACGATCTTGATCAGGCGCATCGTACCCAGGTGTGGTTAGCCACCGCCGATGAGGCGCGGGTCAGCGGGGAGTACTTTTATCACCGTCAGGCGCTGGCGGCTAATCCGCAGGCGCGCAATCCACGGCTGCAGCAGCAGTTGCTGGCGATATGCGCCGATATCAGCGGTATCGCCCTGCCTGACTAAGGAAAAATCAGCTGACCGGGCACCGCAACGCATTTTTTGTCCACCGCATAGTTGGTGAATACAGACGCTGCCGTTTCGGCGCATCATGGCGGGAGCGTTTTTTCACCACCGGGATGTCCATGCATGTTGCCTGTTAAAGCTGTTTTACTCTCTTTTCTCTGTGTGGTGTTACTGTCGCTGGCGGCCAGCCTGGCGCAGGCGACGCGCAGCGGTGAGTTCACCACCGAACGCGGTGGCTGGGCGACGGCGCGGCGTGATTCGGCCGGGCTGGCACCGGATCCGCAGCGCTTCGCCAGTGAGGCGATTGTGCAGGTGTATGCTGCGCCGACCTACGGCTGGAAAGGCGCGGTGGCCGTGCATCCGTGGATTATCTTTAAGCGCGCCGGAGAAACCCGCTACAACCGTTATGAGGTGATCAGCTGGGGCAGCGGCGATAAAGTGCGGCGCAACAGCAATCTGCCGGACGGCTACTGGTACGGTGCGCGTCCGCGTTTGCTGGTGTCACATCGCGGTGCGGCTGCGCAGGCGATGATCCCGCAGATTGAAGCGGCGATTCAATCCTATCCGTGGCCCAACACCTATCATGCGTGGCCGGGCCCCAACAGCAACACCTTCCTCGCTCACATTGGCCGTGAAGTGCCGGCGCTGAAGCTCGATTTGCCCGCCAATGCTATCGGTAAGGATTTCCGTTCGCTGCTGCATCCGCTTGGTCTGCCGCCATCCGGGCGCGGCGTGCAGCTGTCGCTGCTCGGCGTGCTGGGCGTGATGCTGGGTGCGGAAGAGGGCGTGGAGGTGAATCTGCTGGGACTGAATCTGGGGCTGGATTTCACCCCGCTGCGTCTGCGGCTGCCGTTTATCGGCGGGGTGGGGCAGGATAATTTACAGAAGGATAAGCCCTGAGACAGCGCCGCGCCGCGACAGCATCGGTTCGCGGGCGGCGCGGGCTCGCAGCCGTTAACACACGCCGAAATCCCCGTCTTCATGATAGAGATTGACGCTGTCGGCCTTCACCTCGATCTCTTTTTTGATCGGATCGTCAACGCGGGCGCACCACAGCGTATCGCCCGCAACGCGCAGCACCTGCATTTTTGGCCCACCGGTTTTCGCCTGCACAAAATCATCCACGTTAAACATCACTGCTCTCCAGCTGATTAGGGATCAACGATGATTGTAGCTGCGCTTTAGTGGCCGTGCAGCAGAAACAGCGTGGCCAGGCCGAGGAAGATAAAGAAGCCGCCGGTATCGGTGATGGCGGTGATCAGTACGCTGGAGCCGACCGCCGGGTCGCGTTTGAGTTTGGTCATAATCAGCGGAATCAGCACGCCCATCAGCGCCGCCAGCAGCAGATTCAGCACCATCGCCAGCATCATCACGCCGCCCAGTTGCAGATTGTCGTACATCAGCCAGGTTACGCCGCCCATGATGCCGCCCCAGAACAGGCCGTTAAGCAGCGCCACGCCGAGTTCACGCGCAATCAGAAACGAAAAGTTGCCGGGTTCAACCTGATGCAGCGCCAGCGCGCGCACGATCATGGTGATGGTCTGATTGCCGGTGTTACCGCCAATGCCGGCGACAATCGGCATCAGCGTGGCCAGCGCCACCAGCTGCGAAATGGTGTCCTCAAATAGGCCAATGACGCGCGAGGCGATAAACGCCGTACACAGGTTGACGGCCAGCCAGGTCCAGCGCTTTCTCACCGCTTTGCGCACCGGTGCAAACACGTCCTCGCCCTGGCTGATGCCGCCCATCTTACGGATGTTGCTTTCGTTCTCTTCGTTCACCAGGTCAATCACATCTTCCACGGTGATACGGCCAATCAGCTTGCCTTTGGCATCGGTCACCGCAGCAGAGATCAGGTTATAGCGTTCGAAGGCGCTGGCGGCCTCTTCCGCTTTGTCATCCAGCTGGAAAGTGGTGGGGCGCGCGTTCATCACCTCAGCCACCAGCGTTTTAGGCTTGTTGAGCAGGATATCGGTCAGCGCCAGTTCACCCAGCAGCTGATTGTGTTCGTCGGTGATGAAGATTTTATCGGTGCCGTCCGGCATGCTTTTGCGCTTGCGCAGAAAGCGTTGCACCGTCGCCAGCGTCACGTCTGAGCGCACGGTCAGGATATTGAAGTCCATCACCTGGCCGACGCGATCGCGATCCAGCTCAATCACGTCCAGCAGCCGGGCGCGCAGGCTGGGATCGAGCGTGGTGAGCAGGCGGCCGGTGAGATCGCGCGGCAGATAACGCGCCAGATAGACCTGATCGTCAATATCCAGCGGCTCGATGGCGCGCAGGATTTCGCGGTCGGTCATCTCTTCCGTCAGACTGGCCCATACGGTTTCGGAGGCCTCCACCAGCACGCGACCGCGCTGCTCGTAGGGCACCAGCCGCCACAGCGCCAGACGCTCCTCTTCCGGCAGCGCTTCGAGAATGTCCGCCAGGTCGGCGGCGTGCAGCTGCGGCAGTTCATGCTCCAGCTGCTGACGCCAGCCGGTGATTTTGCGCAGTTCGGCGGCGTTGAGGTCGACGGATTTATCCAGCAGCACATCGACTAAATCGTGCTCGCTGAGCAGAAGGTGCAGAATTCGCTGGCGGGTTTCTGATAGTTGTTGTGCGTGCGAAGCAGACATAACGCGTCCTTTGTGTCTGTAAAGTCAGGTCAAAGTGTAGCGCGTTGCGGGTAAAGTGGGCGTAACAAGCAGCATTGCCGCGGCGGACAATGTGATGGCAGAGCGACGATGACCCGCAAATTCCTTAGCGCGTCTCGCTGGTGCTCAGTGTGACCGGTTCAGGTGCGGCTTTCTTTTGCTGATGATGCTCGATGGCACCGGGGATAATGAAAATCAGACGGCCAACCAAAATAAAGAAACTGATCAGCAAAACGATGCGGGTCATGGTACCGGTTTTGGGACGTCTTCGTGCAGAGATGGCGCTATTCACGCGGGGTGGTTCCTGTCAAAGCCCGGCTGGGCGGTGGCAATATTTAGTCACAACCCGACCGGGAGGTCAACCGCTGCGTGAAAAATGAGCAGAAAAGGTTAAGGTTGCTTTGATCGATGTCAGCCGCCGGGCGAAGCGTGCGTCATCGACTCTGCAGGAGCGCCATTGATGGCGACCGAAATCCGCATGATGTGACTCATGCCAGTTAGCCTTTGACTTTATTAAAAAAAGAGACACTTTGCGTAGCGGCGCAATTTATTGCGCGATGAATCTCGCCGCTACTATAGGGTGCGGCTTGCGTTTTCGTCACCGAACGGCATTACGCCATTTATGACGACCAAAACCCGCATGATGTAACGCTTGCCAGTTAACCTTTGAATTTATTTAAAAAAAGAGGCACATTTCGTAGCGGCGCAATTTATTGCGCGATAAATCGCGCCGCTACGATAGGGTGCGGCTTGCGTTTTCGTCACCGAACGGCATTACGCCATTGATGGCGACCAGAACCCGCATGATGTAACGCTTACCAGTTAACCTTTGATTTTATTTAAAAAGAGGCACTTTTCGTAGCGGCGCAATTTATTGCGCGATAAATCGCGCCGCTACGATAGGGTGCGGCTTGCGTTTTCGTCACCGAACGGCATTACGCCATTGATGGCGACCGGACCATCATGATGCCAGCCATCAGTAGCTGGCTTTCTGCGCCAGCAGGGTAGCGAAGCGATACTTAATGCGCTGACCGTGTTCATCGCGGCGATGCAGTTCACCGACCTCTTCGTTGTACTTCACGATGTGCCAGTTACGGTAATAATGGCTCAGCTCGCCCGATTTAAAGGTAAACGGGAAGTTTTGCGTGTTGGGATAATCATCGGTGCTCATCGCCGCCACAATCAGGTTGTAACCGTACTTGCGCGTGCTGGCCTGCATATCGGCGATCAGCTGCGGGATGGTCGCCGGCTGCAGGAACATCATCACCACGGTAGAAAACACAAACTGATAATCACCGTTGAAGCGCATCTGATTCAGGTCGCACTGTTCGGTATGTATCTGCTGCAGCTGCTCTTCCGCGATGATGCTGTTAAGGCGTTCCAGGCTCTGCGGATTGTTGTCCCAGGCGGTAACAGTAAAACCGTGCTGATTAAGCAGCAGGCTGTTGCGGCCCTGGCCGCAGCCGAGGTCCAGCGCGTTACCCACTGCCAGTTTTGGCAGCGCTGCCAGCACTTCGGAGTGGGGCGGCGTCAGGCCGTATTTCTCCGCAAAATAGTTATCGGGGCGTGTTGTCATAGTGCTATTGCGGGCCTGAAGCCCGCGTTACTCCTCTTCCAGCATCAGTTTCCAGCCGGTGACGTCATTCCAGTAAGCCTGCTCCCGCTCCAGATCCAGCTGAACCAGCGTGTTCTGGCTGAGGAAACCGGCCGGGAAGGTCAGCGTCCAGTGACCATCGTCGGTGCTCAGCTTCAGCGTGTCGGGGCGCGTGGTGGCCTGACGCTGATTGTTCAGCAGGGTGCCGAGCCGCAGCAGGAAGATCATCGGCAGGAACTGTTTCTTTTTGAACAAGGTGAAACGCGGCATCTCATCCTGCTTCACCGCTTTACGGTGGAAGCGTACCAGCGTGGCCAGCAGCATCTGTTGATCCTGATTAAAGCCCGGCATATTGGAGTTTTGCAGGATGTAGGCCGAATGACGCTGCATACCGCTGTGGTTGATGGTCAGCCCGACTTCATGCAGCAGCGCTGCCCACTTCATCAGCGCCGTCAGCTGGGGATTGGCCAGCTTCGGGTTCTGCTCCAGCCACTGGCTGTACAGCTGTTCGGTGGTTTCCAGCACGCGGCGTGCCTGGTCGCTGTCGATAGCGTAATGATTCGCCAGGCTCTGCGCGGTGCGGCTGCGGATATCCTGATGACGGAAGCGGCCCTCCATCTCATACAGCACGCCTTCACGCAGCGCGCCATCCGACAGGCGCAGCTCGCGAATGGCAAGCGCGTCAAACACGCCACACAGAATCGCCAGCCCCGGCACAAACACCGCCTTGCGCTCATCCGACAGGCCCGGCAGGCTCAGGGCAGCAAAGGATTTGTGCTTCAGCACTTCGCTCACCAGCATGTCGAGGTTTTCCGGCGTCACGCGCTTCTCTTTCTCGCCCATCGCCAGCAGCACTTCGCAGGCCGCTTTGATACTGCCGGACGCGCCCAGCGCATACTGCCAGCCCTGCAGACGGTACTGCCACGCCAGCGTTTCCAGCTTTTGCGCGGCGGCCAGCCGGGCGCGGCGGAAATTCTCCTGGCTAATCTCGCCTTTCGGGAAGTAGAGGTTGGCGAAGCTGACGCAGCCCATGCGGCGACTCTCCACCAGCTGCGGCTCAAAATCTTCGCCGATCACCAGCTCGGTTGAACCGCCGCCGATATCAATCACCAGCTTGCGGCCTTTCTCCGGCTGCGTGTGCTCAACGCCCATAAAGATCAGGCGCGCCTCTTCATTGCCGGAAATCACCTCGATCGGATAAGGGATGACCTCCGCAGCGCGCTGCAGAAACTCTTCCGCGTTGGACGCGATGCGCAGCGTGTGCGTACCGACGATGGTGACGTTGGCGGCACTGAACCCCTGCAGGCGCTCGGCAAATAGCGCCAGGCAGCTCAGCCCGCGCTCCATCGCTTCTTCGCTCAGGCGATTTTGCGCATCCAGCCCGTCGGCGAGGTGCACGCGCTGTTTCAGGCGTCCCAGCACCTGCATGGCGCCATCCACCACGCGGGCAATCACCATGTGGAAGCTGTTCGAGCCGAGATCGATGGCGGCGAATTCCTGCGGTTTCGGCGTACTTTTATGGGAGATTGGCATAGGCGTTATTCGGGTTGTTCCAGTTTCTTGATGTAATCGTAAATCGCCAGCTGCGAGCGCACCTTCTTGCGATTGCCGCGCGGAACATAACGGTTACTCAATTCTTTGTCTACGATGCGGGCTTTTACCGTATCACTTAACAGAATGGCAATGATATCCAGTATGCGCTGTTTCAGGCGCGGATCGAGCACCGACACCGCCACTTCGATACGATAATCGATGTTGCGCGTCATCCAGTCCGCCGACGACAGGAATACTTTTTTATCGCCGCCGCTTTCAAAAATATAGACGCGGTCGTGCTCGAGGTAGCGGTCAACGATACTGGTGATGCGAATATTTTCACTGATGCCCGGCAAATCGGGGATCAGCGAGCACATGCCGCGCACCAGCAGGTTGATCTTCACGCCGGCCGATGAGGCGGCATACAGCCGATCCACCAGACCATTGTCCACCAGGTTGTTGATTTTCAGCGTAATGCCGGAAGGATTGCCCTGCTGCGCGTTGGCAATCTCGTTATCAATCAGCTGATACAGCATGGCGCGCGAGTTTTGCGGCGACACCATCAGGTGTTCGAACGTTACCGGGCGATACGGGTTTTCGATAAAGTTAAATACGCGCCGGACTTCGTTGGTGATGCGCGCATCGGCGGTCAGCAGCGAATAGTCAGTGTAAATACGCGCGGTTTTTTCGTTGAAGTTGCCGGTGCCGATGTGGGCGTAACGCACCACTTCCTCACCCTCGCGGCGGGAGATCAGGAACAGCTTGGCGTGAATCTTCAGGCCGGGCGCTGAGAAAATCACGTGCACGCCCGCTTCGGTCAGCCGCTTCGCCCAGCGAATGTTGGCTTCTTCATCGAAGCGCGCCTGCAGCTCGACCACCACCGTGACCTTTTTACCGTTGTAGGCGGCGTGGATCATCGCATCCATGATGCGCGAATTCTTGGCCACGCGGTAAATGTTGATCTTGATGGCCAGCACGTTCGGGTCAAACGACGCCTGACGCAGCAGCTCCAGCACGTGCTCAAAGGTGTGGTACGGATAGTAAAGCAGCACATCGCGGTTGCGGATGGCATCAAAGCCGTTGCGGAAGCCATCAAAACCGATATGACGAATCTGCGGCAGCGGACGATTTTCCAGATTGGCTTTACCCACGTTCGGGAAGCCGATGAAATCTTTGAAGTTATGATAACGGCCGCCCGGCACAATCGAGTCGTAGCTTGAGATCGACAGCTTATGGCGCAGCATTTCCACCATCGCATCGGGCATATCGCGCTGATAGACAAAGCGCACCGGCTCGGCGGTCAGGCGCTGTTTCAGGCTGGAGGACATCAGCTCCAGCAGGCTGGATTCCATCTCCGTGACCAGATCGTACTCGGCGTCGCGCGTCATTTTCATTGAATAGGCGTTCAGCGCGTCGTAATCAAAGAAGCCTTTAAAAATCTCATCAAGGCAGTAGCGCAGAATGTTATCGAGCAGAATCATGGGCTTGCGACGACGCGGCGATTCTGCCGGCAGATTCACAAAGCGCGGCACTTTATCGGACGGGATCTCCAGCAGGGCGTAACGGATTTCTTCGCCGCGGATAATCTCCACCGCCAGATAGGTGTAGTCGTCTTTCAGGAACTCAATCAGGTCGGTGTCGTGGTTGATCAGAATTGGCGTGACGTGCTGGCGCAGCTGATGCTTAAAGTAGTAGCGCAGCCACTCCTGCTGATTGGGTGACAGCTGGCGCTCGTTGATCAGGAAAATCTGGTTGCGCGCCATTTCCAGCAGCAGGTCGTTATACAGAGCATCGAACTCCTGATCCGATTTCTGTACCCGCAGCTGAATCTTTTTCAGCAAATGGCGCAGGGTGGTGGGCGTCCCCTGTTCTTCGCCAATCAGAATGCGGCGCTTGAGATCGGCAAAGCGCACTTTGTAAAACTCTTCCAGGTTGTTGGAATAGATGCCGAGAAAACGCATACGCTCAATGAGCGGATTGCTTTTATCAGCGGCTTCCTGCAGCACGCGTTCGTTAAAGGTTAACCAGCTTAGTTCTTTTTCTATATACAGCTTTTCCTGACCCATTCTGACTCCGTGATGCTGTTGCTGGACGGAATGTCCGGCGGAATAAACGCAAAATTGCGGTTCCGCTCAGTGTCCTCCACCATTATGGCGAGAGTATGGCAGCCTTGTCCAACCTCAACAGTTGTCTTATCAATCAGCTACGGGCAACATAGCGGCATAACTTCAAGGGTAACTCTGGCCTGCATGAGCATAAATCGTATTCCTGTCCACTTTAGTGACCGTCGTCGACGCGTCATCGATCAGTTCGTGCGCCGCATCGTCACGGCCTGCGGTGTGGGAATTTTACTGCTGATGCTGCTGCTGTTCTTCTGGCTGATCTGGGTGGTGATGCCGCTGTTCAGCGCGCCGGGCATGCAGCCGACGCTCAGTCAGCAGCTGTGGGACAAAGCCCCGGCGCTGGCGCTGGGCAGCGAAGGCCAGCTCGGCTGGCGCATCAGCCGCAACGAAGCGCGCTTTATTCCGCTCGACGGCCAGCCAGCGGGCGACGCGCTGGCGCTGAACGGCCAGCCGCAGGCGGCGGTGACCAGCAGCGACGGCAGCAGCGTATTGCTCAATATGCAGGGCGATCTGTTGCTGATGCAACCGCTCATCCACGGCCAGCACGGTGAATGGTATTTCCCGCTGGGCGATCGGCCGCTGCATCTGCCGCAGGGCGCGGTCAGCCAGATGGCGCTGGCAGTGCCGGGCGATCACCAGTGGCGCATCGCCGCACAAACGCCGGCCGGTATCAGCCTGCTGACCTTTGCCGGCCAGAAACGCATCGACCTGATTGTATTGCCCGGTGAGCAGGCCGACCTGATGCGGTTGTCGCCGGACGGCACGCTGCTGTACACCAGTGCCGGACGGCTGTTGCGGGTGTGGCAGATTACGCCGCAGGGCGCGCAGCTGCGGGAAACCCAGACGCTGACTCAGCAACCGCGCAGCCTGCAACTGCTGGCGGGCGGGCGCAGCTTACTGATTCAGGATGCGCGTGGCATTCAGCAGTGGTTTGCCATTACCGGCGACCACGGGCCACGGCTGCAGCAGATTCACACCTTCACGCACAGCGCGGGTGTGCTCGGCATCGTGCCTGAGGCGCAGCGGCGCGTTTTTGCCAGCTTTGACGCGCAGGGCGTGGTGCGCCTGTTCGCCAGCAAGCAGGCGGGCCCGATTGTCACGCGCCAGCTGGCCGCGGGCATCAGTGCGCTAGCAATGTCTCCGCGCGGCGATAGCCTGTTCGTCGAACGTGCCGGACAGTGGCAGCAATTCGCGCTGGATAATCCGTGGCCCGATTTCAGCTGGCGCAATCTGTGGCAGAAAATCTGGTATGAAAACTATCCGCAGCCGGACTGGGTATGGCAATCCACCGCCGCCGGCGACAGCTATCAGGCCAAATTCAGCCTGATGCCGCTGGTGATCGGCACGCTGAAAGCAGCGTCGCTGGCGCTGCTGTTTGCCACGCCGCTGGCGCTGGCGGCGGCAATGTATACCGCATGGTTTATGTCGCCGGGCCTGCGCCGCTGGGTCAAGCCGGGCATTGAAATGATGGGCGCGCTGCCGAGCGTGGTGATTGGCCTGATCGCTGGCGTGTGGCTGGCGCCGCACATCAGCCGCGCGCTGCCTGGCGTGATGCTGCTGCCGCTGGTGCTGGCCGCCACGCTGCTGGTGTGCGGCGTGCTCAGTCCGCGTTTGCCGGCGCGCTGGCGGCGGCCCGGTTTTGAAGTGCTGCTGCTGATGCCGCTGCTGTTACTGGTGACGTTACTGACGCTGTGGCTGCCGACACTGTGGTGGCCGCAGATGGGCGAACAGCTGGCGCACTATGAGCAGCGTAACCTGCTGGTGGCGGCGCTGGCGATGGGCTTCGCGCTGGTGCCGCTGATCTTTACCCTGGCGGAAGATGCGTTGTTTAGCGTGCCGGTGGCGCTGGGGCAGGGCTCGCTGGCGCTGGGCGCGACACCGTGGCAAACCCTGACGCGCGTGGTGCTGCCGGGCGCGTCGGCAGGCATTTTTGCTGCGCTGATGATCGGCTTTGGTCGTGCGGTGGGCGAAACCATGATTGTGCTGATGGCCACCGGCAACACGCCGGTGAGCGAAGGCGGACTGTTTGCCGGGCTGCGCGCGCTGTCAGCCAATATCGCCATTGAAATGCCGGAAGCCGCGGCGGGCAGCGCCCATTATCGCATCCTGTTTCTCAGTGCGTTGCTGCTGCTGATATTCACGCTGGCGATCAACACCGTGGCGGAACTGATTCGCCAGCGGCTGCGTCAGCGCTACAGTCAGCATGAGGGGCAGGCATGAGCGCGCTGCGTCAAAACGATCGCTGGCGCTGGCTGACTGCCGGTGCGGTCGCCGTCTGCCTGCTGGCATTTACCTTATTAATCGGCCTGCTGGGCTGGCAGGGCGTCAGGGCGTTCTGGCCGCAGCCGGTCGATCAGTATCAGTTCCAGCCGCCGCAGGGGGCACCGCTGATGGTGCTGGGTGAAACGCTGGATCGCCAGCAGCATGGCGATCGCTGGCGCTACGTAGTGAAAACCGGCAACCGCGATTTTGCCGCGCCGGATTTCCGCGTCATCGTCAGTCAGGGCGAAGCGCAAACCCGACGCCCGGCAGAAGTGCTGGTGCTACAGCGACGCAGTGGCGGCAATGCCTACGGCTGGCTGGTGGAGCTGCGTGAAGACAACGAGGTGCTGACCGCGCGCGACCGCGATGCACTGCTGCAGCAGCGGCTGAAGCAGGTGCATGAGCAGCTGCGCCAGGCGAGCAACATCCGGCGTATTGAAATGGCGCGCCTTAACGCGCAGCTGGAGAGTCTGCAACAGCAGGCTGACGAGCAGCGGCGCGGTGGTCACTTCAGCCTGCAGGATCAGTCAGAACTGGATGCCAACAGCGCGGCGCTGCATAAACGCTTCGGCGCGCTGGCGCAGCAGCTGGCGCATCTGCAGCATGAAAGCCAGCGCGATACGCTGGTGCTGCGCGACGTGCAGGGCGACGATCATCTGATTCCGCTGGCGCAGGTGGTGGCCGCCTGGTATCCAAACAGCCTGAGCCTCGGGCAGAAAATCGGGCATTTCCTCAGTCAGATCTGGCAGTTTGTCAGTGACTCGCCCACCTCGGGCGGCAGTGAAAATGGCGCGCTGCCGGCGATTTTCGGCACTGTTTTGATGGTGCTGCTGATGTCGGTGATTGTCATGCCGCTGGGCGTGGTGGCCGCCGTCTGGCTGCACGAATACGCCGGGCGCAACGCGCTCACCCGGCTGGTGCGCATTGCGGTGGTGAATCTGGCTGGCGTGCCGTCGATTGTGTATGGCGTGTTTGGCCTCGGCTTTTTTGTCTGGCTGATTGGCGGTACCCTCGATCAGCTGTTCTTCTCCCGCTCGCTGCCCAATCCTACCTTCGGCACGCCTGGCCTGCTGTGGGCGGCGCTGACGCTGGCGCTGCTGACGCTGCCGGTAGTGATCGTCGCCACCGAAGAGGGGCTGTCGCGTATTCCGGACAATCTGCGTCAGGGCTCGCTGGCGCTGGGCGCAACCCAGGCAGAAACCCTGTGGCGCGTGGTGCTGCCGCTGGCGGTACCGGCAATGCTCACCGGCCTGATTCTGGCGGTGGCGCGCGCCGCCGGCGAAACTGCACCGCTGATGCTGGTGGGCGTGGTCAAAATGGTGCCTGAGCTGCCGGTCGATGCGGTGTTTCCTTACCTGCATCTTGACCGTAAATTTATGCATCTCGGTTTTCAGATTTACGATCTGGCTTTCCAGAGCCCGAACATCGACGCCGATCGACCGCTGGTGTATGCTACGGCACTGCTGCTGGTGGCGATCATTCTGTCGCTTAACCTGCTGGCGATGGTGCTGCGCCATCGCCTGCGCGAGCGCTACCGGCTTATGACGCACTAATAAGGTTTACACATGACGCCCGATTACGCTATTGCGCTCACCGTTAACCAGCTGTCGCTGTGGTACGGCGAACGGCAGGCGCTGAATAACATTGATCTGCAGATCCCGAAGCATCGCATCACGGCGCTGATTGGGCCCTCCGGCTGTGGTAAATCGACGCTGCTGCGCTGCTTCAATCGCATGAACGACGTCATTGATGGCTGCCGCATCGAAGGCGAGATTCTGCTCGATAGCCACGCGGTGATGCAGGCGAACCAGGACCTGCCGGCGCTGCGGCGACGCATCGGCATGGTGTTTCAGCGTCCCAATCCGTTCCCCAAGTCGATCTATGAGAATGTGGTTTACGGTCTGCGTTTGCAGGGCGTGCGCGATCGTCGCGTGCTGAATGAGGCCTGCGAGCGCGCGCTGCGGGCGGCGGCGCTGTGGGGCGAAGTGAAAGATCAGCTGGGGCAGAATGCGCTGACGCTGTCGAGCGGTCAGCAGCAGCGTCTGGTGATTGCGCGCGCCATCGCCATCGAGCCGGAAGTGCTGCTGCTGGATGAACCCACCTCGGCGCTGGATCCGATCTCGACGCTGGTGATTGAAGAGTTGATGACCACGCTGAAGCAGCATTTCACGCTGGTGCTGGTGACGCACAACATGCAGCAGGCAGCGCGCGTATCCGATTACACCGCGTTTATGCATAACGGGCAGCTGGTGGAGTTTGATGAAACCGACCGGATTTTCACCGCACCGCAGGCGCGGCGCACCGAGGATTATATTACCGGCCGGTTTGGGTAAGTATTGTTAGGTTAGCGCGAAGAATCGCGCCGCTACGAAATGTGCAAAGAAATCATGCAGTAATAAAAGCCGGCACAGCCCCGTAGCGGCGCAATTTATTGCGTAATTCCTGCAAGCGCACGGCGTCAAGGTCAATCAATCGTGCGCATAACCTTCCGGCGGCAGCGGTTCGCCATCTAACCACGCTTTGCCCGCGCGCATCTGCAATCGTCCTTCGACAAACCAGCTGATTACCAGCGGGTAAATCGCGTGCTCCTGATGCTGCACGCGGGCGCTGATCTCAGCTTCGTCATCGTCGGCAAATACCGGCACGCGCGCCTGCAGAATGATCGGTCCACCGTCCAGCTCATCAGTCACAAAATGCACCGACGTCCCGTGTTCCGCGTCCCCGTTCGCCAGCGCCTGGCGATGCGTATGCAAACCGGGATATTTCGGCAGCAGCGACGGATGAATATTCAGCAGTCGATCGTGATAGTGCGCGACAAACGCCGGGCTCAGAATGCGCATATAACCGGCCAGCACCACCAGATCCGGCGCATAAGCGTCGATCTGCTGCATCAGCTGGCGGTCAAAGGCGTCGCGATCGGCGAAATCCTGCGCGGACAGCGCGTGAGCAGGCACGCTGGCCTGCTGCGCCCGCGTCAGACCATAGGCCGAGGCTTTATTACTGAAAACGGCAGCCACGCTGCCGTTGATACGCCCGCTCTCGCAGGCGTCGAGGATGGACTGAAGATTGCTGCCGTTGCCGGAGATCAGTACAACCAGTTTCTTCATGGGTTAATAACCACACGCTCTTCGGCATCAGACGCGTTAATCACGCCAATTTTCCACGCCTGCTCGCCAGCCGCGGTCATCAGCTGTACCGCTTTGTCGGCATCGGCCGGGCTCAGCGCAATCACCATGCCCACGCCGCAGTTAAAGGTGCGGTACATCTCGTGACGGCTGACGTTACCGGCCTGCTGCAGCCAGCTGAATACCGCCGGCCACTGCCAGCTTTTCTCGTCAATCACCGCCTGGGTGTTATCCGGCAGTACGCGCGGAATGTTTTCCCAGAAGCCGCCGCCGGTCAGGTGGGCAATGGCGTGCACGTCAACCTGCTCAATCAGGCTGAGGATATTTTTCACGTAGATGCGGGTCGGCGCCAGCAGGTGATCGGCCAGCGGTTTGCCTTCCAGCTGTTTGGTGGTGGGATCGGTCTGGCTGACTTCAAGAATTTTACGCACCAGCGAGTAGCCGTTAGAGTGCGGACCGCTGGAGCCCAGCGCGATCAGCACGTCGCCATCCTGCACTTTGCTGCCGTCGATGATCTCAGATTTTTCCACCACGCCGACGCAGAAACCGGCCACGTCGTAATCTTCGCCGTGATACATGCCCGGCATCTCAGCGGTTTCACCGCCGACCAGCGCACAGCCCGACTGCAGACAGCCTTCGGCGATACCGGTGATCACCGCGGAGGCGGTATCCACATCCAGCTTGCCGGTGGCGTAATAGTCGAGGAAGAACAGCGGCTCAGCGCCCTGTACCACCAGATCGTTCACGCACATCGCGACCAGATCGATGCCGATGCTGTCGTGGCGTTTGAGATCCATCGCCAGACGCAGCTTGGTGCCGACGCCATCAGTTCCGGAGACCAGCACCGGCTCGCGGTATTTCTGCGGCAGCGCACACAGCGCGCCAAAGCCACCCAGTCCACCCATCACTTCCGGGCGGCGGGTTTTCTTTACTACGCCTTTAATACGGTCAACCAGATCGTTACCAGCATCAATATCAACACCGGCGTCTTTGTAGCTGAGAGAGGTTTTGTCGGTCACTGCGGAATCCCCACGCGATTGCGGTTGGTGGCAAAAATTAAGCGCGGCAATTCTACCAGTGCAGGCAAACGTTTGCGAGTCCCATCTCAGGGCACCTTTGCAGCGTGCTGATTTTTCGCTAATCCTTATTCTCAGGCGATTTGTGCACGTTACCTGACCAATCACCGGTGGCGCGGCGGTAAAAAGGCGGTATAATCCGGCGATTTTTTTTTAGCTCAACTCAATTCCGGGAGAATAATCATGAAGATCGTGGAAGTCAGACACCCGCTGGTCAAACATAAACTGGGCCTGATGCGTGAGCATGATATCAGCACCAAGCGCTTCCGCGAGCTGGCTTCGGAAGTGGGCAGCTTACTGACCTATGAAGCCACCGCCGATCTCGAAACCGAGCGCGTGACCATTGAAGGCTGGAACGGTCCGGTCGACGTCGATCAAATCAAAGGCAAAAAAATTACCGTCGTCCCGATTCTGCGTGCTGGCCTTGGCATGATGGAAGGTGTGCTGGAACACGTACCGAGCGCGCGCATCAGCGTGGTGGGCGTTTACCGTGACGAAGAGACGCTGGAGCCGGTGCCTTACTTCCAGAAGCTGGTGTCAAACATCGAAGAGCGTATGGCGCTGGTGGTTGACCCGATGCTGGCGACCGGCGGCTCGATGATCGCCACCATCGATCTGCTGAAGAAAGCCGGCTGCAACAGTATTAAAGTGCTGGTGCTGGTGGCCGCGCCGGAAGGCATTGCCGCGCTGGAGAAAGCGCATCCGGACGTTGAGCTGTACACCGCGTCAATCGATCAGGGCCTGAACGAGAAGGGGTACATTATCCCGGGCCTCGGCGACGCCGGCGACAAGATTTTCGGAACCAAATAAATAAACCAGCCGGCCAGAGAGTCGGCTTTTTTTTGGCAAAAATACCGTTCAGTCAGACACCGTATCGACAGGATGCACATTTTGTAGCGGCGCGATTTATCGCGCTGATGCCGGGCAAGCTATGGTGCCCATCCGGACAAGGCGCAATCAATTGCGCCACTACGATAAGGTGCGGCGTTGACGAACGAGCATAAAAATAAACGTATAGGGGATAAATGATGACTCGCAGAGCCATAGGCGTTAGCGAACGCCCACCGCTTCTTCAAACCATTCCGCTCAGCCTGCAGCACCTGTTCGCCATGTTCGGCGCCACCGTGCTGGTGCCGATTCTGTTCCACATCAACCCGGCGACCGTGCTGCTGTTCAACGGTGTCGGCACGCTGCTGTATCTGTTTATCTGTAAAGGCAAAATCCCGGCCTATCTTGGCTCCAGCTTTGCCTTTATCTCGCCGGTGTTGCTGCTGCTGCCGCTCGGTTATGAAGTGGCGCTCGGCGGCTTTATCCTGTGCGGCGCGCTGTTCTGCATTGTGGCGCTGATTGTAAAGAAGGCCGGCACCGGCTGGCTCGATGTCATGTTTCCACCGGCGGCGATGGGGGCCATCGTGGCGGTTATTGGTCTCGAACTGGCTGGCGTAGCGGCGAATATGGCCGGGCTGCTGCCCGCTGACGGCACCACAGCGGACAGTAAAACCATCATTATTTCGCTGGTGACGCTGGCGGTGACGGTGTTTGGCTCGGTGCTGTTCCGTGGCTTCTTTGCCATTATCCCGATCCTGATTGGCGTGCTGGTCGGCTACGCGCTGTCGTCGGCCATGGGTATCGTTGACTGGAGCGCGGTGGAAAACGCGCCGTGGTTTGCGCTGCCGACCTTCTACACGCCGCGCTTTGAGTGGGCCGCGATGCTGACCATCCTGCCCGCAGCGCTGGTGGTGATTGCCGAGCACGTGGGCCATTTAGTAGTCACCGCCAACATCGTGAAGAAGGATCTGATTCGCGATCCCGGCCTGCATCGCTCGATGTTCGCCAACGGCCTTTCGACCATGATCTCCGGCTTCTTTGGTTCCACGCCGAATACCACCTACGGTGAAAACATTGGCGTCATGGCGATCACCCGCGTTTACAGCACCTGGGTGATCGGCGGCGCGGCAATCTTCGCTATTCTGCTCTCCTGCGTCGGTAAACTGGCGGCCGCCATCCAGGCGATCCCGGTACCGGTGATGGGCGGTGTGTCGCTGCTGCTGTATGGCGTGATCGGCGCTTCCGGTATTCGCGTGCTGATTGAATCCAAAGTCGACTACAACAAAGCGCAGAATCTGATCCTCACCTCGGTGATCCTGATCATTGGCGTCAGCGGCGCGAAGGTGCACGTGGGCGCCGCCGAGCTGAAGGGCATGGCGCTGGCCACCATCGTCGGCGTTGGCCTGGCGCTGATTTTCCGCGTAATCAGTCTGTTACGTCCGGAAGAAGTGGTGCTGGACGCAGAAGAAAAACGCGAGCTTTAAAGGATCCTGCGGGCAGGGAAGCCCGGTTCATCTCTGTGGAGGATCGTGATAAACTTGCCCGGTTTTCTGCCCGCTCATCCGTTGAGGTACTTCTGAACACGCCGGCACAGCTTTCACTGCCACTCTATCTACCCGATGATGAAACCTTCGCCAGTTTCTGGCCGGGGGAAAATCCGTCACTGCTGGCGGCGCTGCAGGGCGCGCTGGCGCAACAGCACGGCAGCTATCTCTACTTCTGGTCGCGCGAAGGCGGCGGCCGCAGCCATTTGCTGCACGCAGCCTGCGCCGAAATGTCCGCGCGCGGCGAAGCGGTGGGTTATGTGCCGCTCGATAAGCGCACCTGGTTCGTGCCGGAAGTGCTGGAAGGCATGGAGAACCTGGCGCTGGTGTGCATTGATAATATTGAGTGCATCGCCGGCGAAGCCGAGTGGGAGATGGCGATCTTCGATCTCTACAACCGCATTCTGGAAACCGGCAAAACCCGCCTGCTGATCACCGGCGATCGCCCCCCGCGTCAGCTCAATCTGGGCCTGCCGGATCTGGCGTCACGTCTCGACTGGGGACAAATTTACCGCTTACAGCCGCTGTCCGACGAGGACAAACTGCAGGCGATGCAGCTGCGTGCCGGCCTGCGCGGCTTTGAGTTGCCGGAAGACGTTGGGCGTTTCCTGCTGAAACGCCTCGACCGCGAAATGCGCACGCTGTTTGACACGCTTGATCGTCTTGATCGCGCCTCGATCAGCGCACAGCGCAAGCTGACCATTCCCTTCGTGAAAGAGGCGCTGGGGCTTTAGAGAATCTTCAGCACCGCTTCCGGCGGACGACCAATGCGTGCGCGGTCGCCCTGAATCACAATCGGCCGCTCGATCAGTTTTGGATGCTCCACCATCGCCTGTAACAGCTGTTGTTCGCTGAGATCGTTACTGGCCAACCCCAGCGTTTTATAGATTTCCTCGCCACGGCGCATCAGCTCGCGCGCGCTGTGCATGCCCAGCTGTTGCAGCAGCGTTTTTAGCGTATCGATGTCCGGCGGCGTGTCGAGATACAGCACCACCTGCGGTTCAATGCCCTGTTGCTGCAGTAGCGCGAGGGTTTCGCGGCTCTTGCTGCAGCGCGGATTGTGATAAATACGGACCATGTTTTTTATCCTGGGTAATCCATTGTTGCCAGGTGCGCATGAATGCGCACCCTACGAATAACTGCTGGTGCGCATCAATATGCACCCTACGAATAACCATTGGTGCGCACCGAAATCCTGCCGGCCATCCACCCGCGTAACCGGCTATTTACCCTTTTGCATACTGCTTAAAACGCCGCTGCAACTCGCGGAACTGGTCGATGCGCGCATCGTAACGCGCCTGCTTCAGGCTGCCGAGCGGCACCTGGGCGCTGGCGCTACTCAGGGTGGTGATGGCCTGATCGAGCTGGCCGTTCAGCGCCAGACTTTCAGCCCGTGCCGAAAGCTCCTCATCGCGCAGCCCCTGCGCGGCTGAGGCCTGCGCCAGTAAATCCCATGCGTTGAGATCGTCAGGGTGCGCAAAGGTGTAGCGGTTAAGGATGCGGCTGGCGTTGGCCGGCTGCTTCGCCTCGACGTAGGCGTTCGCCAGGTTAAGCTGCAGCACCGGACTGGTCTGGCTGCCGCGGGCGGCGTTCAGCATGCTGATGGCCTGCTGCGGCTGGTTCAGACCGATGTCGATATCGGTCATGATATCAAGGAACCACAGGTTATCCGGCTGCTTCGCCAGCAACGGCGCGATGATCTTTTTCGCGTTGGCAAAATCTTTTGCCTGCAGGAACTGCACCGCTTTGCCGTACTGCGCCGCCTGCTGTTCCCGCGTGTTGCCTTTGGCGTACTCATTTAGCAAATCGTCAGTCAGCTGATTGCGGCCGGTGGCGTACATACCCAGCGCGCGCACCTTCGCCATATAGAAATCCTGCGACGACTGCACCACCACCGGGCGCATCTGGTTGGCGCGGTTGCGCGCGTCGGCCAGGCGGCTATCGGGCAGCGGGTGCGTCAGCAGAATTTCCGGTGGTTTTGACGAGAAGCGGCTTTGATCGGCCAGCTTTTGCAGAAATGCGGGCATCGCCTGCGGATCGAAACCGGCGCGCTGCAGCACCTGAATGCCGATGCGATCCGCTTCCTGCTCGTTGCCCTGGGTAAAGCTGATAATCCCCTGCTGCGTACCGGCCAGCGTACCGGTCAGCGCCGCCATCCCGGCCTGCGGGCTGGCCAGCGCCAGCAGGATCGAACCCAGCGCGCCGACCCAGGTGAGCGGGGCGCTGCGCTTCTGCTCTTCCATGGCGCGCGCCAGATGACGCTGCGTCACGTGCGAAATTTCGTGCGCCATCACCGACGCCAGCTGGCTTTCGTTATCGGTATAGCGGAACAGCGACGAGTGCAGCACCACATTGCCGCCAAAGAAGGCGAAAGCGTTGAGCTCGTCATTCTGAATCAGGAAAAAGTGAAACGGCGTGCGCACCGAATGGGCGTGTGCCACCAGCCGCTGGCCGAGTTCATTAATGTACTGATTAAGCAGCGGATCGTTGATCAGTGGCGCGCTGGCGCGCAGCTGGCGCACGTAGAAGTCGCCAATCTGCAGCTCCTGATTAATGGAAAGCGTGGAGCCTGCCGTGGTGCCCATGTCGGGCAAATTGTCGCTCAGATCGGCGCGGACACCGACCGCAGGCGTGAGCAGCAGCGCAGGAATAAGGGCCGCCAGCACTGATTTTTTCAACCGGTTAAACATGCCTTGATCCTGTAAAAGTCTCCTGCCATTGGACAGGAAAGTCATGCCAATGTTCTGTGGCGGCGTTTCCTTTTCTGCCGCGGCTCTATCTTAACCACAGTGAGGATACAAGCAAATGCCGCCGTCACATTGACGTGATGGCAAAGAATGGCTGACTGACGCGAAATTTGTAGCAAAAAATTGAATAGCGAAAAGGCAACATAAAAAGGCGCAGCGCACTGATGAATTTAAAGTTACGTAAAGTTGCTCAAAATAATTGAATCTGGCATGGTTTTTTCCAGGTTTACTCTGAAAAACACGCCTGAAATCCCACGCTTGGCCCGCTTTATCCATCAGTGATTTTTATCGTGCTGCTCTGGCCGTGCATCACCAGCCCAGAAATGAATGGTCAGGTTTTGCTCACTGGTCAACTGGCGGCGCGCGATGACAGTATTAACCCGCACGATGAGGCGCTGTCATCTGCCATGCATCCCTCTGCCTGGTGACTGCCGGTTTTTCCGGCCAGCTATTTTTCAACTCGCCCGCACCGCTCAATTAACAGCCTTATTCAATCAGCAAGCGCAATGATTTCTGCTGGCAGCCAAACGCCGGACAGCCCGCCAGTACAGGCGTTTTGCCCGCCGCGCGCTGTGGTATAGATAAAGCACTTTTTCAAACGGACTGTGAATTAACGCGCAGTGCATGCCGGAGAGTTTCTATGCGTTCTGTTGTTTCCTATGCCCTGATTGCCATCGTGGGTGGGATGGTCGGTGCCGCCGTAATCAAAAGCGATGACCTGTATCAGCGTATCGCGGGCCATTTTTCCGCCGAACCTGCCGATCCGGACGGGTTCTGGAGCACGCCGGCGGTCGCGGGCTACGGCAAAATTCATTATGAAGCCGACGCCGCGTTTAAACCGGCAGTGGGGCTGAGCAACAAAGTGGTATTTCAGCTGACCCGCAATGAAGGCGATATCAAACGGCCTAACCTCGGGCTGGAGCGTGTGGCGCGCGTGGTCAATCTGTACATCGCCGCTGGCGTACCGGCCGAACAGCTGCAGTTTGTGGTGTCAATGACCGGCGATGCCACGCCCGCCACGCTGGATAACGCGCATTTTAAGCAGTTTTACGGCGTCGATAACCCCAACCTCGCACTGATTGGCGCGCTGAACAAGCTGGGCGTCAAAGTCTCGGTGTGCGATCAGTCGGTGGCGTTCCATCACTATCCGCGCGACTGGATCGATCGGTCGGTGATTCATGCATTGTCCAGCCCGACCACGGTGTCGACGCTGGAAAATCAGGGCTATGCCTTTTTACAGATGTAATCGCGTCTTTGGTTAAGGAGAAGTGTCATGCGTCCAGCATCCTATATTGTTATCGCCGCGCTGGCGGGCTTTGTCGGCGGAAATGTGCTGCAGCTGCCGGAACTGGTGGATAAAGTCAGCGGGAAATTCGCTGACCAGAAAACCGAACCGGCGGATTTCTGGAGCACGCCGGCGATTGCCGGTTACGGTAAAATTCACTTTGTTAACACGCCGGATTACAACCCGGCCAACACGCCCGGGCTGAGCAATAAGATTGTGTTTCAGATCAACCGCAGCGAAGGGGATATCCATCAGCCGAACCTCGGCCTTGAGCGCGTGGCACGCGTCACTAACCTCTATTACGCGGCCGGCGTGCCGCTTAATCAGCTCAACTTTGTGGTGTCGATCAACAGCGATGCGGTGCCGGCCGCGCTCAATAACGATCAGTTCCGTAAAGCATACGGCAGCGATAACCCTAACCTGAAGCTGATTGATGAGCTGAAGAAAGCCGGGGTGAAAGTGACCATTTGCGACCAGTCGGTGGCCTTCCATCAGCTGGAGCGCGACTGGATTGATACCCGTGTCACGCATACGCTCTCCAGCGGCACCACCGTCGCGTCGCTACAAAATGAAGGGTACGCCTTCCTGATGCTGTAATCCTGCCGACAGCAGTGCAGGCTGCTGTCATCTTTTCGTCATCCCTTCGCGATGTCACTGTCACAGTTCGCCGTTAGTTTAGGCGCCAATGAGATCGATCTCATCGGCACTTTACGAGGCGAACATGTCCGACTTACTCACGGTGGCAAAGCTGGCAGGCGTTTCACGCGCCACGGCCGCGCGCGCCTTTTCCGATCCCCATCTGCTGCGGCGCGACACGCTGGAGAGAGTGCTGGCGGCGTCGGAGCAGCTCGGCTTTCGTCCTAACCACATCGCGCGCCAGCTACGCACGCAGCACTCTACCACCTTCGGCGTGCTGCTGCCCTCGCTGCTTAACCCGATCTTCTCCTGCCAGTTACAGGCGATGGAGCGCCAGGCGCGCGACGCCGGCTATGGCCTGCTGGTGGCCACCAGCGATTACCAGCCCGAGCGCGAAGCCGCCATCGTTGAACATATGCTGCGCCAGCGCGTGGCGGGCCTGGTCCTGACAGTGGCCGACGCGGATAACAGCGCGGTGCTCAGCACGCTGCAGGCGGCTGGCCTGCCATTTGTGCTGGCGCATAACGTGCCGCAGCACAGCCACTGGCCGGCGGTGTGCGTGGATAACCGCCAGGCGATGCGCGAAGCCACCGCACAGCTGCTGGCGCTTGGTCATCGCCGCATTGCCATGGTCGCCGGACCGATGCTGCAGTCAGACCGTGCGCGCCTGCGCTATCAGGGCTATTGCGATGCCATGCAGCACGCGGGCCTGACGGCGCTGCCGGTGATTGAGATGGCCAGCCACACCCAATCCGACTTTACGCTGCTGGCCCCGATGCTCGGCGGTGCCACCCCGCTCAGCGCCGTAATCTGCACTAACGACCTGCTGGCCATCAGCCTGATTGGCGCGGCGGCGCGCGCGGGCGTGCCTGTGCCACAGCAGCTCGCGGTGATGGGCTTTGACGGGATTGCGATGGGGGCACAAATGGCCCCGTCGCTGGCCAGCGTAGCGCAGCCCGCCGAACGGCTCGGCGCCTGCGCCATCGATATGTTGTTGCATAACGTCAGCCGCGGCACCCGCGTGCTGCCACATCAGTTGCGGAGCGGTGAGAGTGTTGCTGCCCCCGCGTTTATTGCCACCACCAGGGAACCTCATGATGCTGCATAAAAAAGTAAAAATTTACGCCGGCGCCATCGCGCTCAGCGCCAGCGCGTTGTTTACCAGCCTGACGCAGGCGGCGGAAACCGCCATCTGTTACAACTGTCCGCCCGAGTGGGCCGACTGGGGCACTCAGCTCAAAGCGATTGCCAGAGACACCGGCATTCAGGTGCCGCAGGACAACAAAAACTCCGGCCAGGCGCTGGCGCAGCTGGTGGCGGAGCAGGGCAATCCGGTGGCCGACGTGGTCTATTACGGCGTCAGCTTCGGCATTCAGGCCGACAGCGCCGGCGTGGTCGCCAGTTACAAACCGGCGCACTGGGATGACATTCCTGCCGGCATGAAAGACAGCAACGGCAAATGGGTGGCGCTGCACTCGGGCACCATGGGCTTTATGGTCAATGTTGATGCGCTGGGCGGCGCGCCGGTGCCGCAATCGTGGGACGACCTGCTGAAGCCGGAATACAAAGGCATGATTGGTTATCTCGATCCGGCCAGCGCCTTTGTCGGTTACGTGGCGGCGGTGGCGGTCAACCAGGCGAAGGGCGGCAACATGCAGGACTTCACGCCGGCGCTGAACTGGTTCAAAAAGCTGCAGGCGAATCAGCCCATCGTGCCTAAGCAGACCGCGTATGCGCGGCTTATTTCCGGCGAGATCCCGATTCTGCTCGACTATGACTTCAATGCTTACCGCGCCCGCTACAAAGATCACGCTAACGTCGCCTTTGTTATTCCCAAAGAGGGCACGGTAACGGTGCCGTACGTCATTAGCCTGGTGAAGAATGCACCGCACGCGGCGAACGGCAAAAAAGTGATCGACTATGTGCTGTCTGACAAGGGGCAGGCTATCTGGGCCAGCGCGTTCCTGCGCCCGGTGCGCACCGGCGCCATGAGCGCAGAAGCGAAGAAATATTTCCTGCCGGACAGCGACTATGCGCGTGCGCACACCGTTGACTATCAGCAGATGGCGGCAGCGCAGAAAGCGTTCTCGGCGCGCTATCTGAGTGAGATTCGCTGATGGCGATGACCGATACCCTGGCGGCTTCGTGCCGCCGGACACCGCGCCTGGCCGGCAGCCGCTGGCTATGGCTGACGCTGCCGGCGCTGCTGTTCTTCTGCGCCTTCTGGCTGCTGCCGTTTGTCCGGCTGCTGCAGATGGCGATGCAGGACGACCGCAGCACCCGGCACAGCGGCTACTGGACGGTACTGACGCAGCCGCACTACCTGCTCAGCCTGCTGAATACCGTGCTGCTGTCGCTCGCCGTCACGCTGGTGACGCTGGTCATCGCCGCGACAGTCGGCTGCTTTCTGGCACGCCAGCGCTTCAGCGGACGCAGCACGTTGCTGGCGCTGCTGACGTTTCCGCTGGCCTTTCCGGGCGTGGTGGTGGGATTTCTGGTGGTGATGCTGGCGGGCCGTCAGGGACTGCTGGCGCAAATCAGCCTGGCGCTGTTCCACGAGCGCTGGATGCTGGCCTATTCGTTTACCGGCCTGTTTATTGGCTATCTCTATTTTTCACTGCCGCGCGCCATCATCACGCTGGTGGCGGCGAGTGAAAAACTCGACCGTTCTCTCGAAGAGGCGGCGCGTTCGCTGGGCGCCAGTCAGTGGCGCATCACCTGGGATGTGATTGTGCCGGGGCTGCAGCCGGCGCTGCTCTCCACCGGCGCGCTCTGTTTTGCCACCAGCATGGGTGCGTTCGGTACCGCGTTCACCCTGGGCACCGATCTGGCGGTGCTGCCGCTGACCATTTACGGCGAATTCACCAACTACGCCAATTTCGCCACCGCCGCCGCACTGTCGGTGGTGATGGGCGGCGTCGCCTGGCTGGCACTAATGCTGGCGCGCCGACTGGCTCACCAGGAGGTGACATGAGACGTCGCGGACTGTTCAGCCTGCAACTGCTGGTCACCGTGCTCACCGCGCTGTTCATGATCGTGCCGGTGGTGCTGTCGATGCTGGCCGGCGTGACCAACAACTACTTTACCGGCCTGCGCAGCGGCCTGACGCTGAAGTGGGTGACCCAGGTGTGGCAGCTTTACACCGACACCTTCTGGCTGTCGCTGCTGATTGCGCTGGCCTGCCTGCTGATCACGCTGCTGATCGGCGTGCCGGCAGCGTGGGGGCTGTTAAAAGCGCCGCGGCGCTGGGCGGCGCGCATCGAAGAGTGCCTGATGCTGCCGGTCGCGCTGCCGGGCCTCGCCACCGCGCTGGGCATCATCCTGCTGTACGGTCAGTTCTCCGGCCTGCGCGATAGTTGGCTGTTCATTCTCATCGGTCACGTGCTGTTTACCTTGCCGTTTATGCTGCGCCCGGTGCTGGCGGTAATGCAGGCGGTGGAGATGCCGCGGCTGGAAGAGGCGGCGGCCAGTCTCGGTGCCAGCCTTTGGCAGCGCTTTTTTACCGTGGTGGTGCCCAACTGTCGCAACGGCATTCTCGCCGGGGCGTTTATGGTGATCACCCTGTCGGTGGGTGAGTTCAACATCACCTGGATGCTGCATACGCCGCTGACAAAAACGCTGCCGGTGGGGCTGGCAGACAGCTATGCCTCAATGCGACTGGAAGTGGGATCGGCCTACACGCTGATCTTTATTCTGCTGATTCTGCCGCTGCTGCTGATGCTCAACGCGGTCAATCACTGGCTCAACCGTACGCTCACGCGTGCTAACAAGGAGGCGGCATGAACCCTGCGGCCGTAACCGTTACGCTGCGCCACTGTGCGCGGCACTTTAATCACCAGCTGGCGCTGCAGCCGCTCGATCTGACGGTGCAGCCTGGCGAAACCCTGGTGCTGCTCGGTCCGTCCGGCTGTGGCAAAACCACCACGCTGCGCATCATCAGTGGCCTGGAGCGCTGTGACGACGGCGGCGAAGTGTGGTTTGACGATCGTAACGTGACAGCGCTGCCGATCGAGAAACGCAACGTGGGCATGGTGTTCCAGAACTACGCGCTGTTTCCCCATCTCAACGTGGCGCAGAACGTCGCTTACGGCCTGAAAGTGCAGGGCGTGGCGCGCGCCGAACGCGACGCGCGCGTGCAGGAGATGCTGGCCCTGGTGGATCTCAGCGCGCTGGCGCAGCGCAGCATCGACAAGCTGTCGGGCGGTCAAAAGCAGCGCGTAGCGCTGGCGCGTGCGCTGGCGGCGCGTCCGAAGGTGCTGCTGTTTGATGAGCCGCTGGCGGCGCTCGATGCGCGCCTGCGCGACCGGCTGCGGCTGGAGATTGGCGCGCTGCTGAAACAGCTGGCGATCACCGCCGTGTACGTCACGCACGATCAGCAGGAAGCGATGGCGCTGGGCGATCGCATTGCGGTGATGGAGCAGGGGCGTCTGGTGCAGATCGATACGCCGCAAAATATTTACCAGCGCCCGGCGTCACAGTTTGTCGCGGATTTTGTCGGCGCGATTAACTGTGTCGGGGTCGATGCGCGTGGCAATCCGCAGCATTTCTGCCGCCCTGAGGATGTGCTGCTGGCGGCGGACCAGCGCTACGCACGCCCCGGTTTCATCCTCGGCACCACCTTTCTCGGCGCTGCGCAGCGGCTGAGTATTGATATCGGGCTGGCGGCGCCGATCCAGGTTGATCGCCACGCGCGCGAAGCCTGGCACGCCGGCCAGCCGGTAAGCTGGACGCTGGCGCAGGATGCCGCGCTGCACTTTTCTGCCTGATAAGGAGCTGTTGTGACTGACGCAATGACGCTGATTGCGCAAATCAGCGATTTACACATCAAGGCCCATGGCCGTCTCTCCTATAAAAAAGTGGATACGCACGCTGCGCTGCTGCGGGTGATTGACACGCTGAATCAGCTGGTGCCGCGACCGGATACGGTGGTGATTACCGGCGACCTGGTGGATTTTGGCACTGCGGAAGAGTACCAGACGCTGCGCGAGGCGCTGCGCCATCTGCAGCTGCCGTTCCTGCTGATGCCGGGCAATCACGACGATCGCCAGCAGCTGCGCGCCGCGTTTCCGGAGCATCACTACCTGCAGCACGGCGAAACGCTCAACTGGCAGATGCGTGTGAATCATCTGCAGCTGCTGGCGCTCGACTCCAGCGTACCGCATCAGCCGTGGGGCTACGTCGATGACGCACAGCTGCAATGGCTGGCAGAGCAGCTGGCGCGTGAACCGGATTTGCCGACGCTGGTGCTATTGCATCATCCGCCGTTCCTGAGCGGCATTGGCCATATGGATCGGCAACCGCTGTGCAATCCGGCGGCGCTGGCTGCCATTATTGGTCAGCATCCTCAGGTGGAACGGGTGCTGAGCGGCCACCTGCACCGCTCGGTGCAGGCGCGTTTTGCCGGCACGCTGGCCTGCGTGGCGCCCGGTGTGTCGCATCAGGTGGCACTGGATTTGCGTGACCACGGTCCGGCGAACTTTGTGCTGGAACCGCCCGGTTTTCTGCTGCATCGCTGGCAGCCGCAGCAGGGGATGACTACGCATCTGTGCGCGATCGGCGATTATCCAGGTCCGTGGCCGTTTTACGATGCGCAGGGTTTAATTGATTAGCACCAGTAATAGCACAATAAAAAAGCGTTCCTGAGGGTCTGCGTCGTAGTCAATTTGGCTCAGAGGTGTACAATTGTCTGTTACCTCACCAGGGTAAACACCTCCAATTATAACAAGATAGTCAGGCACGCTAACTTATGAAGCTACTCACCAGGGCGGTTGCGCCATGTTAACGCGCATCCGGCCAAAAACTGATCTGCGCACGCTGATTGCGCTGCTGGCGATCACCAGTATCGTCATCACACTGGCTAATACGCTGTACGCCACCTGGCGCGTACAGCGCATGGTGCTGATCGAAAGCACCCTCGAAGCCAATCGCGCTTACGCCACCAAACTGGCGGCCACCACCGAAGTGTTTTTCCAGCTGGCGCAGTCGCAGCTGCACTACAGCGCTAATCAGCTGGGTAAAGATTTCGATAATCCCGAACTGCTGCAGCAGGAAGTGAACCGACTGCGCGAACAGACCAGCAGTTTTAACTCGGTGGCGATTGTCGACAGCAACGGCGTGATTAAAGCCATTTCGCCGGAATCGCTGATGCTAAAAGGCATGCAGCTCACCAGCCAGTCTTCGCGCGAAGCGCTGGCGCAGCGCCAGCCGATGGTCAGCCGGCCCACCATTTCTGCCACCAATAACCTGCTGGTGTTTGTTTCCTGGCCGGTATGGAGCACCGATGGGCGCTATCTTGGCTACGTCGGCGGCACTATTTATCTGAAGAAAAAAAGCATTCTCAACGTGCTGCTCGGCGAGCAGTACTATCGTGACGGCACCCATGTTTACGTGCTGGATCGCGAAAACCGCGTGCTGTATCACCAGAACAATCAGCTGATTGGCAAAAACGTGCCGGGCATCGTCAGCGATCGTCAGCGCCAGGAGCACAGCAATGGCGAAGTTCAGCTGACGGAAGAGGGCACGGCGAAGCTGGCGGGCTACGCTGTGGTGCCCACCACCGGCTGGATGGTGGTGGCGCTCAAGCCGACAAACGTCACGCTGGCGCCGCTCTCCGGGCTGCTGCTACAGGTGCTGAAGAATTCGGTGCCGTTTGCGCTGCTGACGCTGCTGGTGGCGGTGATTCTGGCCCGGCTGATTGCCTTGCCACTGTGGCAGCTGGCGCGCAAAGCCAGCCAGATGGATACCCAGGGCGTTTCCGGTGAAATTGGCGTGATCCGCGCCTGGTACTTTGAAGCGGCGCAGGTGAAGCGCGCGCTGCTCACCGGCATTGGTCTGGTGCAGGATAAAATCGGCCGGCTCAAGTCAGAGGTGCAGAGCGATCCCATGACCAGCCTGCTCAATCGCCGCGGCCTGAGCGCGGTGCTCGACTATTTCGATACCATGCAGCAGCCGTTTGCCGTGCTGGCGCTGGATATTGACCATTTCAAGCGGGTGAATGATAACTTCGGGCATGATGTTGGCGACGAGGTGATCAAACAGGTGGCGCGCACGCTGCGCCAGAGCGCGCGTCAGACCGACGTGGTGTGCCGCAACGGCGGCGAAGAGTTTCTGATGCTGCTTCCCGCCACCGCCCCTGATGAAGCGCGGGTGATTGCGGAGCGCGTGCGCAGCAGCATTGCCGGCGGCTGGATTGATCCGGTCGGGCAGATCACGATTTCGATTGGTATCGCCAGCTGGCAGCCGACGCACAGCAGTCAGGAGCAGATTCTGAAGCAGGCCGATGATGCGCTATATCAGGCGAAAAACGCCGGACGTAACTGCGTGGTGATTGCCGGGCAGGAAGCGCTGGCCAGCACGGTTTCGCGCTATTAATCGCGCAGCGTCACAGCAGGATAAAAAAACGGGTGCCTGGCGGGCACCCGTTGGTAATCAGGCTGATTTCAGGTAATCGAGCACGATATCGTGGTGGTTCGAGGTTTTAAAATCGTCGAACACCTTCTCCACTTTGCCATCGCCGCCAATCAGGAAGCTGATGCGGTGAATGCCGTCGTAGGTTTTACCCATAAAGGTTTTCTCACCCCAGACGCCAAACTGCTCGCAAACCTGATGATCTTCATCCGACAAAAGGGTGAAGTTGAGTAGTTCTTTCTCGACAAAGCGAGACAGTTTTTCCGGCTTGTCGGTGCTGATGCCCAGCACTTCCACGCCCGCCTTCTTCAAATCATCCATGTTATCGCGCAGACCACAGGCCTGCGTGGTGCAGCCCGGCGTCATGGCTTTCGGGTAGAAATAGACCAGAACGCGCTGTCCCTGGAAGTCGGCCAAATTTACTTGTTCGCCATCCTGATCGGGCAAGCTAAATTTCGGTGCGGTGTCACCGGCTTTCAGTGGATTCATCACAACTCTCCATTTTTTTCTTCATGCTGTGGGTAATACACCATCAGCGGCAAAAGCGCCAGGTGGAGTTTACCTCAGGGTTATTTCACTACACGGTATGCCAGCGCGGCAGAGTGTGTGGCGGAATAACCCGGAGCCTGATTCAGACGGCGCTGTGCGCGTCGTCGGTGACACTATAGAGGCGAATTGAACCTTGTGCATGCAGTTCTTCGCACAGCCGATGGAAAGCCTGCTCAAACGGTGCGCTGGCATGATTCGCCGGGCTGTGCGCGGTCATCTGAATATAGAGCACCGGCGGCTCGTCGTCCTGGGCGGGCGTAATGCGCGACACCAGCTCGGCGATGTTCATCTGATGTTTATCGAACAGATCGGTGAAGCGTTCGATGATATGCGGTGAATCCGGCACTTCTACCTGTACCCAGACGGTAGCAGGCATCGGCGGCGTGACGCGCGCATTGGTGCGCTTCATCACGATCAGCAGCTCCAGCTCGGCACCCTTCATCGGCAGGGTCGATTCAATCAGGGTAATGGCGTTCCAGCTGCCGGAGAGCAGCATAATAAAGGTAAACTCGTCGCCCAGCATCGCCAGGCGGCTGTCTTCAATATTGCAACCGCAGCTGCTGACGTGGCGGGTAATAGTATTGACGATACCCGGACGATCAACGCCCAGAGCGGTGATCACCAGATGGTGCGGCTGTGACTGCGGCAAAATGGCGTTTCCTGTACGTTCGCTAATAACCATAAGGTAAACATAAAAAAAACTGCTGACAAGCGCGGTAATGGCGTGGCTCGCTTGCTTTTCTTTCGGCGGAAAACGTAACATGAGGCACTTGTTTGTCGAGGGGATAGCCCATGTTCACCGGAAGTATTGTTGCGCTCATTACGCCTTTGAATGAAAAAGGTGATGTCTGCCGCGCAAGTCTGAAAAAACTGATTGATTATCATGTCGCCAGCGGTACGGCGGCGATTGTTTCTGTTGGCACCACCGGCGAATCCGCGACCCTCAGCCATGAAGAGCATGGCGATGTGGTGATGCAAACCCTGGAGCTGGCCGATGGCCGCATTCCCGTGATTGCCGGGACCGGCGCGAATGCCACCGCCGAAGGGATCTCTCTGACAAAACGCTTTACCGGCACCGGCGTAGTCGGCTGCCTCACCGTGACCCCGTACTACAACCGTCCGACGCAGGAAGGTCTGTACCAGCACTTCAAAGCGATCGCCGAAAGCACCGATCTGCCCCAGATGCTGTATAACGTCCCGTCACGTACCGGCTGTGACATGCTGCCGGAAACCGTTGCCCGCCTGGCTGAAATCAAAAATATTATCGGAATCAAAGAGGCCACCGGGAACTTATCGCGTATTTCGCAGATCCAACAGCTGGTTGGAGATGAGTTCATTATTGTCAGCGGTGATGACGCGACAGCGCTGGACTCCATGCAACTGGGCGGCAAAGGCGTTATTTCGGTCACGGCTAACATTGCAGCACGTGAAATGGTTGAACTCTGTGCGCTGGCGCAAGAGGGCAAATTTGCCGAAGCGCGTCGCCTGAATCAGCGTCTGATGCACCTGCACCAGACGCTTTTCTGTGAACCGAATCCTATCCCGGTGAAATGGGCCGCGAAACAGCTAGGATTAATCGCCGATGACACGCTGCGCTTGCCGATGACGCCGCTGACCGAAGCCGGTCAGGCGAAAACCGCGCAGGCGCTGATCCAGGCGGGTCTGCGATAATTTAGGGAGAATCAATGAGTTATTCAGTTAAGCGCTCGACGCTGGCAACCGTGGTGGGCCTGTCCACCCTGATGCTGCTAACAGCTTGTTCCAGCGATCAGCGTTATAAGCGCCAGGTCAGCGGTGATGAATCTTACCTGCAGGCGCCTGAACTGCATGATTTAAAAGCCCCGGCGGGCATGATTCTGCCGCTGCAGAATGGTGATTACGATGTGCCGCACAGCGTGGCGAAAGGCGCGCTGGGTAAAGAGCTCGACATCCGTCCACCGGCGCAGCCGCTGGCGCTGATGAACGGCACCCGCGCGCAGTTCACCGGTAACACCGGCGTGCTGGCGGTTGACAGCAGCCGTGGCTCCATCTGGTCGCAGGTGGTGAACGTGGTGCAGTCGTACAAATTCCCGGTTGCCCAGCGTGATGATGCGGCGCAGCAGCTCACCACCGACTGGGTACAGTGGAACCGTGCTGACGAAGATAACCAGTATCGCGGCCGTTACCAGATCAGCGTGCAGAACCAGGGCTATCAGCAGGTGCTGACCGTACGTCTGCTGGAACTGCAGCAGCAGGGCCAGACGGTCACCACGCCGGTCCAGGTTCAGCGCTATACCGGTCAGATGCTGAATGACATCAGCACCGGTCTGGATAAGATCGATACCGCCAGCCAGGATGCGGCTGCCGGACGTGCCAGCGGACAGATTGATGTCCAGAGCGGCGCGGACGACACCGGCCTGCCACTGCTGGTGCTGCGCTCACCGTTTAACGTCACCTGGCAGCGTCTGCCGGCGGCGCTGAAGCGTATGGGCATGGAAGTTACCGATGACAACCGCTCGCAGGGCAGTCTGAAAGTGACCTACAAGCAGCCGGGCAGCAGCGCGTTTGACGCCATCGGCGCGAAAGATCCGGAACTGCCAAACGGCGACTACAAGTTGCAGGTGGGCGATCTCGATAACCGCAGCAGCCTGCAGTTCATCGATCCGAAAGGACACGTACTCACCCAGGCGCAGAATGATGCGCTGGTGGCGGTCCTGCAGGGCGCACTGAACAAATAAATGCAATAAAGGCCGGAGATTCTCCGGCCTTTTTGTTTTGGTTTTGGCATAATAGCGCCCGGCGAGGTAAACGATTGCGTCAGGCAGTCATCGCGCGGTGAAACACCGCTGAACACGGGTTCTTTCATGTTTGGAGTTAACAAGATGCAAAAGCGAGCTGAGTTGTATCGCGGTAAAGCGAAAACCGTATACAGCACCGACAATCCGGATCTGCTGGTACTTGAATTCCGCAACGATACGTCAGCAGGAGACGGTGCACGAATCGAGCAGTTTGATCGTAAAGGCATGGTGAACAACAAGTTTAACCATTTCATCATGACCAAACTGCAGGAAGCGGGCATTCCGACCCAGATGGAAGCGCTGCTTTCTGATAACGAAGCGCTGGTGAAAAAGCTGGAGATGGTGCCGGTAGAGTGCGTGGTGCGCAACCGGGCGGCTGGATCGCTGGTGAAACGTCTGGGCGTCGAAGAGGGCATGCTGCTCAATCCACCGCTGTTTGATCTCTTCCTGAAAGATGACGCCAAACACGACCCGATGGTCAACGAATCGTACTGCGAAACCTTTGGCTGGGTGAGCAAGGCTAACCTGGCGCGCATGCAGGAGCTGACCTTCAAAGCCAACGAAGTGCTGAGCAAACTGTTTGATGATGCCGGTCTGATTCTGGTGGACTTCAAGCTGGAGTTCGGTCTGTTCAAAGGTGAAGTGACACTGGGCGACGAATTCTCGCCAGACGGCGCGCGTCTGTGGGACAAAGAGACCATGGACAAGATGGACAAAGACCGTTTCCGTCAGAGCCTCGGCGGCCTGATCGAAGCGTACGAAGAAGTGGCACACCGTCTGGGTGTCAAACTGGACTAAGCTTCTGCCGGTGTGCGTCACGGTATAACAGACGCAAACCTTTCAGCGCATGAAGGTCGCCCTGGCTGGCGGCCTTTTTTATTGTCTGTTTACGGCCTTCACGCTGCACCCTGCGCGCAATCTCGCTGCGCTGGCATCGCATTGCTGGTACTAACCTCTGCCGCCAACTAAAATCATGCAAAAGTCATTGATAACAGGAGCAGGCCATGCGCTGGCAAGGGCGTCGTGAAAGCGACAATGTGGAAGATCGTCGCGGCGATTCGCCGGGTTTTAGTTCTGGCGGACGCCAGATTCGTCTGCCGCGCGGCAAGGGCGGCATTATTCTGCTGATTGTGGTCGCGGTCGCTGGCTATTACGGCTACGACCTCACCGCGCTGCTGGAAGGCGGCGCGCCGGTGTCGCAACAGCAGCAGCGTCAGGTCAATTCGGCGCAGGATAACGAGGCGGCCAAATTCACCTCGGTAATCCTCGCCACCACCGAAGATACCTGGGGCAAACTGTTCCAGCAGATGGGCAAACAATACGCACCGCCAAAGCTGGTGATGTATCGCGGTGCAACGCGCACTAACTGCGGTACCGGCCAGTCGGCAATGGGGCCGTTCTACTGCCCGGCCGATCAGACGGTATATATCGATCTCTCCTTCTATGACGACATGAAAACCAAACTCGGAGCCGGGGGGGATTTTGCCCAGGGTTATGTCATCGCTCACGAAGTAGGGCATCACGTGCAGAAACTGCTGGGTATCGAACCCAAAGTGCGGCAGATGCAGCAGGGCGCTACGCAGGCGCAGGTGAATCAACTGTCGGTGAAGATGGAGCTGCAGGCGGACTGCTTTGCTGGCGTCTGGGGTCACTATATGCAGCAGGAGAACATTCTTGAGGTGGGCGATTTGCAGGAAGCGCTGAACGCCGCCGAGGCGATTGGCGACGATCGTTTGCAGCAGCAAAGTCAGGGGCGCGTAGTGCCGGACAGCTTCACTCACGGCACTTCTCAGCAGCGCTACACCTGGTTCAAACGCGGTTTTGACAGCGGCAATCCGGGCCAGTGCAATACCTTCGCCAGTAACTGATGTTGCACGCTGAACTGACGGCGGCGATGCAGCAAGCCGGTATCCGCCGTCTGTGCGTGATAGCCGGTGAAGCTGGCTGGGCGCGCCAGGAGGCGGCCACATGGCAGGCCGCACTGCCCGGTGACTGGTTAACGGTCAGCGACAGCGATGACTTCCCGCAGCGCGTCGCGCCTGCAGCGCTGCGTACCCTGCTGGGCCGGGAATTCCGGCATGCCATTTTCGATGCGCGCCACGGCTTTCATGCGGAAGCGTTCGCTGCGCTGGCCGGGACGCTGCGGGCCGGCAGCTGGCTGCTGTTACTGACGCCAGACTGGAACGCCTGGCCGGTGCAGACCGATCGTGACAGCCTGCGCTGGGCCGATGTCGACCAGCCCATCGCCACGCCGCATTTCATCCACCACCTGCAACAGCATATCCTGCAGGATGCGCAGGTGATGCTGCTGCGTCAGCATCAGACGCCGCGCCTGCCGGCGGCGCACCCCTTCGCGCCGTGGCAGTGTCGCGCCCCCGAGCAGCAGGCGCAGATTGTCCGCCAGCTGTGCGCCATGCCGCCCGGTGTCGCGGTGATCATCGCCCCGCGCGGTCGCGGCAAATCGGCGCTGGCGGGAATGCTGGCGCGCCAGACGCAAAGCGCGCTGGTGACGGCACCAGCGAAGCTTTCGACGGAGGTGCTGGCGCAGTTCGCCGCTGAGCAGTTTAGCTTTATGGCCCCGGATGCGATTCTCGCTCAGCCGCAGGAGGCTCAGCCGCTGGCGGAATGGCTGATTGTGGATGAGGCCGCGGCCATCCCCGCGCCGCTGTTACAGCAGCTGGTGCAGCGTTTTCCGCGCGTTCTGCTGACCACCACGGTGCAGGGCTACGAAGGTACCGGGCGCGGTTTCATGCTGCGCTTCTGCGCCACGCTGCCGCAGGTGCGCTACTTCCAGCTGGATGAGCCGCTGCGCTGGTCGGCGCAGGATCCGCTGGAGCAGTGGCTGAGTGCGGCGCTGCTGTTTGCTGAGGCCGAAGCCTGCGACGCACCCGCGCAGACAGCGATTTTTGCCGCCACGCCCGCGCAGCACGCCGGCGCCTTACAGGCTGGCTATCGTCTGCTGGCGAGCGCCCACTATCGCACCTCGCCGCTCGATCTGCGACGTATGCTGGATGCGCCCGGCATGCATTTCTGGCTGGCCGGGCAGCCGCAGCAGGTCACCGGCGCGCTGTGGCTGGTGGAAGAGGGCGGACTGGATGCCGCGCTGGCGCAGGCGGTGTGGGCCGGCTTACGTCGTCCGCGCGGCAATCTGGTGGCGCAGTCATTAGCGGCACATGCCGGTTTTACTGAAGCGGCGACGTTACGTTCGCTGCGCATCAGCCGCATCGCCGTGCAGGCCGCACAGCGCCAGCGCGGCATCGGTCGCGCGCTGGTGGCGACGGCGCGGCAGCAGGCGCAGGGCGCGGATTATCTGTCGGTGAGCTTTGGCTACACCGCAGCGCTGTGGCAGTTCTGGCGTGCCTGCGGCTTTACGCTGGTGCGTATCGGTTCACAGCGCGAAGCCAGTAGCGGTTGCTATGCGGCGATGGCGATTTGTGCGCTGACGCCAGCCGGTGAAGCCCTGCAGCAGCGCGCCGCGCAGCGTCTGGCGCGCGACTGGCCGTGGCTGCAAAAGCTGATCGCGGTGCCGCTGACCCTGTCGTCCACCGACCATCAATCCCTCAGCGCCGACGACTGGCCGCTGCTGGCCGCGTTTGCCTGGGCGCAGCGGCCCTATGAAGCCAGCTATCCGGTGCTGCAGCGGCTGGCTAATGTCGCATCGCCACCGTTGCTGTGTGCCATACTGCAACAAAAACAAACGCTGAGTGAAGCGGCACGGCTGGCCGGCGTGAGCGGGCGTAAAGCGCTGATGCTCAGGCTGCGCGCGGAGGCGGCTGACGCACTCATCACTCTGGATGCCGCTGCCGCGCAGCTCTGGCAGCAGCGCCTCGGCACATTGCAATAAATCCATTATCTCGTTCAAATTTTCCCAATATCACTTTGCCGTCAGCGGCGTATAGTGATTTGAGGAGGACGTTATGGCACTACGATATGTAATTGTTCAGCAACCGGATAACGCCGCGCAGCTGTTTTTGCTGTATCACGGCGTGAACGACAACCCCGATTCTATGGCGCAGATTGGCAGCTGGTTCGCGCAGGCGTTTCCGCAGGCGCAGGTGGTGTCGGTGGGCGCACCTTATCCGGCCAGCGCGCCGCAGGGCCGCCAGTGGTATGCCGAGATACCGGAACACGACCGCTCGCAGCAGCAGGGCGTGGATGCGGTGATGCCGTCCTTTGTCGAGTCGGTGCGTCACTGGCAGCAGCAGAGCGGCGTGCGGCCGGAAGCCACCGCGCTGGTCGGTTTTTCGCAGGGCGGCACCATGGTGCTGGAAGGCGTAAAAGCCCAGCCGGATCTGGCGGGACGCGTGGTGGCCTTTAGCGGCCGCTACGTCACGCTGCCGGAGCAGGCCAGCACGCGCAACACTATCCACCTGATTCACGGCGATTATGACGAGCAGGTGCCGATGCAGCATGCGGAAGCGGCGATGCATCGCTTAACTGCGCTGGGCGGCGATGTGACGCTGGATATCGTTGACGATCTGCCGCACGCAATTGATGAACGCAGCATGCAGCTGGCGCTGAATCACCTGCGCTATACCGTGCCGCGCCGCTATTTCGATGAGGCGCTGAGCGGGGCGAAGCCGGGCGACGACGATGTGGTGATGATGGTGTGAGACCGCGCGCCATAAAACAAAGGTCGCCGTGCAGGGCGACCTTGTACGCTAAACGATCGGCGGCGACTACTTCTTCTTCGGCCAGTCGTCGTCATCGTCCCACTTATCGTTGAAATCGCGATGCGGTGGCAGATCCGGTTTGTTATCCATATATTTTTTATGATCGATGCGCTTCAGGTCTTTATAGACGTTCATCAGCACGCCCACCATCAGCAGAATCACAATCACCCACCAGTACTCTTTTAACCATTCCATGAGGTTTCTCCTTCAAGGTGCCATCAGGCGATCAGCTGTTCCATAATGCGCTGATACATCCGGCTCAGCAGCTGCAAATCCGAGGCTTTCACGCACTCATTGATCTTATGAATAGTGGCATTCACCGGGCCGAGCTCCACCACCTGTGCGCCCATGCGGGCAATAAAGCGCCCGTCAGAGGTGCCGCCGGTGGTTAACAGCTGCGGCTTGATCTCATTATAGTGCGCCACGGCGTTGACGACCGCATCCACCAGCTTGCCGCGTGAAGTCAGGAATGGCTGACCGGACACATTCCACTCCAGCGTATAGCGCAGCTGGTGGCGATCGAGCAGCGCCGCCACGCGATCTTTGATCATCTGATCGGTCAGTTCGGTGCTGAAGCGGAAGTTAAACTGCACGAAAAACTCGCCGGGGATCACATTGTTACTGCCGGTGCCGGCCTGCACGTTGGCGATCTGCATGCTGGTCGGCGGGAAGAATTCATTGCCCTGATCCCATTCGGTCGCCACCAGCTCGTTGAGCGCTGGCATTGCACGATGTACCGGGTTATCAGCCAGATGCGGATAAGCCACGTGGCCCTGCACGCCGTGAATGGTCAGATTGGCGGTCATCGAGCCGCGACGGCCATTCTTCACCACGTCGCCAACCACTTCGGTGCTCGACGGTTCACCGACGAGGCAGTAATCCATGCGTTCATTGCGCGCCATCAGGCGCTCAACCACTTTTACCGTACCGTTGACGGCGCTGGCTTCTTCATCGGAAGTGATGAGAAACGCCAGCCGGCCAGCATGATTGGGATGGGCAGCAACGAAGCGCTCGGCCGCCACCACCATCGCTGCCAGCGAGCCTTTCATGTCAGCAGCGCCACGGCCAAACAGCATGCCGTCACGAATCGACGGTTCAAACGGCGGGCTGATCCAGCGGTTGGCATCGCCCGGCGGCACCACATCAGTGTGCCCGGCAAAAGCCAGCGTTTCGCCCTGGCCGCGCGTGGCCCAGAAGTTAAGCGTATCGCCAATGTGCATCGGCTCGACGTGGAAACCAATCGCCTCCAGGCGCGCAATTAACATGGCCTGGCAACCGGCGTCATCCGGACTAAGCGAGGGGCGACGAATAAGCTGCTGAGCCAGCTCAATGACCGGACAGAACATGTTATGACTTCTCCTGGATAAAGGCGTGATAAACGGGTTCTTTGAAACCCACCAGCAATGTACCGTCTGGTGCCGCCAGCACCGGACGTTTGATCAGCGCCGGGTGCGCCAGCATCAGCGCTTTGGCGCTGGCCGCATCGCGGATGGCATCGCGTTCCGCTTCCGGCAACTGACGCCAGGTGGTGCCGCGCGTGTTCAGCAGCACGTCATACCCCAGCTGGTCGATAAAGGATTGCAGCAGCGCCGCATCCAGCCCGTCAGCGCGATAATCATGAAAATGAAAGTCGATGCCGGAAGTGCTCAAATAGTTGCGTGCTTTTTTTATGGTGTCGCAATTCTTAATTCCGTACATCACCCACTGCGCTGTCATCGCGTATTCCCGTCCTGTGTTAAATAAAGCGCGAGTTTACCATAGCGCGCCGTGGGCTGTGAGGTCAGACGCGTGGCAGCGCTGTTTTTCATCTCACCGCGACGCCAATAAACGACGCTAATCAGGGCCAGTAAACGCTTTCACTTACCTGCGAAATTGTCGCCTGCGGCATCATTAGCGATCTAAGAATTATCTTAGACGGCAAAAACGGGCCTGGCGGATTAAGTCCGCGCTTTTATGAGTCGCATTAACAGGTTGCTGAAATGTGCGTCAGTCCGCAGTTTCGGCAAATTCAAGCTTTCTGCGGTAGTTGCCGATAGTGATGAGAGGTGGAAACGTATTCACCTGTAGAAAAAAACGGCGTAAAATCGCCACTACAAGAAGAGAGGGTATTATGGTTGAACACGAACTGGGGAACTGGAAAGAATTTATCGAAGCGATGTTACGTAAGTAATTCGTGAAGAGAAAAGCAGGGCACTTCCCAACTTGCTGTTATTCTTACCGCACACATCAATAAAGCCGCCATTCATCATGGCGGCTTTTTATTTGCCCGGAGTTAGCCTCAGTCGTGCGGCTTTGCCCGCAGCGGGAAGCGGCGGCGCACCAGCACAAAGAACAGCGGCACAAAGAAGATCGCCAGCACCGTGGCGGAGATCATGCCGCCCATCACGCCAGTACCGACCGCATGCTGGCTGCCGGAACCGGCACCGCTGCTGATCGCCATCGGCAGCACGCCGAAAATAAAGGCCAGCGACGTCATCAGAATCGGCCGCAGGCGCTGCCGCGATGCCTCCAGCGTCGACTCCAGCAGTTCACGCCCTTTGCTGTTGATCTCATTGGCGAACTCGACGATCAGGATCGCATTCTTCGCCGACAGGCCAATCACCGTCAGCAGGCCGACCTGAAAGTAGACGTCATTCTCCAGTCCGCGCAGCCAGGTGGCGACCAGCGCGCCCACCACGCCCAGCGGCACCACCAGCATCACCGAGAACGGAATCGACCAGCTCTCGTACAGCGCCGCGAGGCACAGGAACACTACCAGCAGCGAAATCGCATACAGCGCCGGCGCCTGCGAGCCGGAGAGACGTTCCTGATAGGAGGCACCAGTCCACTGGAAGCCAACGCCGAGCGGCAGCTGCGCCACCAGCTTCTCCATCTCATCCATCGCCGTGCCGCTGCTGACGCCGTTAGCCGCCTCGCCGACAATCTCCAGCGACGAATAGCCGTTATAGCGTTCAAGACGCGGTGAACCGGTCTCCCAGTGGCTGGTGGCGAAGGCGGAGAACGGCACCATGCCGCCGCTGTTGTTGCGCACATACCATTTGTTGATGTCGCCCGGCAGCATGCGGAATTCCGGTGCCGCCTGGACGTAGACTTTCTTCACGCGGCCGCGGTCGAGAAAATCATTCACGTAGGTTGAGCCCCAGGCGGTGGTCAGGGTGTCGTTGATGGTATCCAGCGACACGCCGAGCGCCTGCGCTTTGCGCTGGTCGACATCAATCTGCAGTTGCGGGCTGTCGTCGAGCCCGTTGTGGCGCACGCGCGACAGCGCCGGATTGTTGTCGGCCAGCGCCAGCAGCCGATCGCGCATCGCCATCAGCTCGGTGTGCCCGATGCCGCCGTGATCCTGCAACTCCATATCAAAGCCGGAGGAGCTGCCCATGCCGGTGATCGCCGGTGGACTGCTGGCGATGACGCGTGCCTCTTTGATCTTTTTAAAGGCTGCGGTGGCGCGATCGATGATGGCAAACGAGGTGCGATCGCGACCTGGCCGCTGCTCCCAGTCCTTCAGGCGCACAAACAGGCGCGCCACGTTTTGCCCGTTGCCGCCCGGACCGGCACCGATGGTGGAGAACACCGACAGCACATTGTCCTTTTCGGCAGTCAGGTAATAATCCTCAACCTTTGCCACCACCTGCGAGGTTTGCTGCAGCGTCGAGCCCGGCGGCAGTTGTACCTGAGTAAGAAATACGCCGCGATCTTCCAGCGGCAGGAAGGAGGTAGGCAGACGAATAAACAGGAATGCCATCACGCCGATAATCGCCAGGTAGAGCAGCAGCCAGCGGCCGCTCTTCAGCAGAATGCGCGCCACGCCGCGCTCGTAGCGTTCGGCGCTGGCATTGAAGTGACGGTTAAACCAGCCGAAAAAGCCGCGCCGGCCATGGTGCTGGCCCTGCGCCAGCGGTTTGAGCAGCGTGGAGCACAGCGCGGGCGTCAGAATCATCGCCACCAGCACCGACAGCACCATCGCCGAGACAATGGTGATGGAGAACTGGCGATAGATAGCGCCCACGGTGCCGCCAAAGAACGCCATCGGCACAAACACCGCGGACAGCACCAGCGCGATGCCCACCAGCGCACCCTGAATCTGCCCCATCGATTTACGCGTGGCGGCCCGCGGCGATAATCCCTCTTCGCTCATGATGCGCTCAACGTTTTCCACCACCACGATAGCATCATCCACCAGCAGCCCGATGGCCAGCACCATGGCGAACATGGTCAGGGTGTTAATACTGAAGCCGCAGGCGTACAGCACCGCAAAGGTACCGAGCAGCACCACCGGCACAGCAATGGTGGGGATCAGCGTGGCGCGGAAGTTTTGCAGGAACAGGTACATCACCAGAAACACCAGCAGGATCGCTTCCAGCAGCGTTTTCACCACGTCCTTAATTGAGGCTTTGACGAACGGCGTGGTTTCAAACGCCACTTTGGCTTCCAGCCCGTGCGGGAAGTATTGCGCCAGTTCGGCAACACGGGCGCGCACCAGCTTGTCTGTGTTCATCTCGTTAGCGCCGGAGGCCAGCTTGATGCCGAGACCGGAGGCCGGCTGGCCGTTATAGCGGCTCAGAAAGTCATACTTTTCGGCGCCCATGGCAATGGTGGCCACGTCGCCGAGCGTCACCACTGAACCGTCGGTGTTGGTTTTCAGCGTAATGGCGCGAAACTGCGCGGGCGTCTGTAGCATTGACTGGGCGTTAACCGTAGCGTTCAGCGCCTGTTTGTCCACCGACGGCAACCCGCCGACCTGGCCGACCGCCACCTGGGTGTTCTGCGATTCGATGGCGCTGACCACATCGTCGGTGGTTAGCGCGTAGTTAATCAGCTTGTTGGGATCGAGCCAGATGCGCATGGCGTATTGCGAGCCGTAGGCATCGACCTGGCCGACGCCGTCGATGCGGCTGAGCGGATCCTGAATGTTACTGGCGACGTAATCGGCAATATCCTGTTTATCCATGCTGCCGTCGGTGGAGACAAAGGCGATCATCAGAATGTTGCTGTCGCCGGTTTTGTTTACCGTGACGCCCTGCGACTGCACCGCCGCCGGCAGCTTGCGCAGCGCGCTCTGCAGCTGATTCTGTACCTGTTGCCGCGCTTCATCCGGGTTAGTGCCGGCGGTAAAGGTGAGGGTGATCTGCGCCTGGCCGGTGTTGCTGCTGTTCGAGGACATGTACATCAGGTTATCGATTCCCGTCATATTCTGCTCGATAACCTGGGTGACGGTGTTTTCCAGCGTCTGCGCGGATGCGCCGGGATAGTTGGCGGTGATGCGCACGTTGGGCGGCGCGAGATCCGGATACTGTTCCACCGGCAGCGAGATAATGGCCAGCGTGCCACACAGGCACAGCAAAATAGCCAGCACCCAGGCAAAAATGGGGCGGTCGATAAAAAAGTTCGACATGAAACCGACACTCCTCAGCTGCGTACTTTGTACTTGTTATTAGTAAAAGCGTGCCGCACGCTGCGCTTCACGCTGGCGGAGTGCAAGGGCGATCCTGAAAACTCCGGCTGCTGCTTACTGTACGCGGGGCAAATTAGGGAATCGTGGATAAATTATGGAGAAAGTGTAAAAGTCGCAGCAGCTTTATGTGCGCAATCACACATTGCGGCTCTCCAGCCACAGCACCGTTGCCGCAACGCGGGAACGGACGTCGAGCTTACGCAGCAGGTTGCGGATGTGTACCTTTACCGTTTCTTCCGAAATGTGCAGCGTGGCGGCAATCTCTTTGTTGGATAAGCCGCGTGCCACTTCCTGCAACACATCCAGCTCGCGCTCGGTCAGCTGTCTGAACGGATTGGCGCTGGGCTGGCGGGTCGCCAGATATTCTGCCACCACCTCGCTGAACACGTTCTCGCCCTGTGCGCCGCGCATTACCTGCGCCAGCAGCAGTTCCGGTTCGCTGTCTTTGAGCAGATAGCCATCGGCACCGGCATCCACCATGGCGTAAATATCGCTGCGCGCGTCGGACACCGTCAGCACCAGAATGCGTGCCGCGACGCCCTCGTGGCGCAGCGCCTTCAGCGTATCCAGCCCGGACATGCCCTTCATATTCAGATCGAGCAGGATTACATCCGGTACCAGACGGCGCGCTTCGGCCAGTGCTTCGGTACCGTTATTCGCCTCAGCCACCACTTCCAGACGCGGTTCCAGCGCCAGCAACTGGCGGATACCGCGACGCATCAGCGGATGATCGTCAACGATCATAATAGACAGGGAAGGGTGAGCCATAGGTTCTCCAGAGTTTCAATCCATTTGCTAAGTGTAATGCGTTAAGCCAGCCGGTGCGCGGGGCGGGCGGGAAAACGCAGCGTGACGCAGGTGCCCTGCGCCTGCGGGGTAATCAGTAAGCTGCCGGCGAGACGCGCCGCGCGCTCGGCCATGATGGTCAGCCCGTAGTGGCCCGGCGGCTCTTCCACGCTGTTGATACCGCAGCCGTCATCTTCGATGGTCAGCAGGTGCTCATCATCAGCGACACGCTGATAGCGAATCTGAATCTGCTGCGCCTGCGCGTGGCGAATTGCGTTGAGCAGCGCCTCGCGCGCAATCTGCAGCACGTGCACCTGCTGCTGGGCATCCAGCGTTTGCAGGCCAGGCTGATAGTCAAAGGTAATCGCCGCCTGCGACTGCTCCTGCAGCGGGGCGATCATCGCCTGCATCGCCTGCACTAAATCGGCCTGTTCAATGCTCAGGCGGAAGGTGGTGAGCAGCTCGCGCAGCTGCTGATAGGCCTCGGCCAGCGCGCGATCGAAATCGGCGATGATCGCCTGTGCCTGTGGCTGGCTGCTATCGACATTACGCCGCAGCAGCGTCAGCTGGATACGCAGAAAAGAGAGCGACTGCGCCAGCGAATCGTGCAGCTCGCGCGCAATGGTGGCGCGCTCTTCAATCAGCAGCATCTGCTGATACTGCTTCTGCGTCTGCCAGATCCACAGTGCACGCGCCAGCATGTTGGCCAGGCTGTGCATTAGCTCATCGGCCGGCGGCGCGCGGCGGGTTTGCCAGCACAGTTCGCCGAGGCGCTGCTCCTCCTGCTGCAGCGGCAGCCGCTGCCAGCTGAGATCGTCGGCGGGCACGCCAGCCTGAAAGGCGATATCCTCGCTGGCGATTTGCAGCACCTCCAGTGCTTCCCGTCGCTGCACCAGCCGCAGCAGGCCCTGGAACAGCTCGGGATTGAGCGGGCTGCCGGTGAGAATCTGCGAGCTTTCATACAGCAGCGACAGCGTACGGTTGGCCTGGGTTAAATCTTCGGTTTTATTGCGCACCGCGCACTCCAGCAGGCGATAGTGCGAATGCAGCCGCTCCGCCATGGTGGTAAACGCCTGCGCCAGCACGCCCAGCTCGTTGGGCTGATGCACGGAAAGCGGCGGAAAACTGAAGTTGGCCTGCTCGACGTATTGACTGGCGGTGACCAGCGAATCGAGCGGACGCACCACGTTGCGGCGAATAAAGCCAATGCTCCACAGCGCCAGCGCGACAATCGCCAGAAAGCCGAACAGGCTGCTGGCGGCCACCAGATGCATTTTCAGCTCGGCATAGTGCTGCACCGCCAGCACGAAGCGGTCAATCTCACTGACGTAGCCCGCCACGCGCTGCTGGTACACCTGCGCCCGCGCCGGCTGCAGCGTCTCCTGCAGTACCGGCCAGCTGTCGCGCAGATAGCGGTAGCGGCTGCTGACTTCAATCGGTACCCACGGACGCTCCAGATGCTGCAGCGCCGGTGACTCCAGCGTCTGCTGATATTGCTGCATATGGTGCGCCAGCTGCTGCGGATCGCGCGTGCTGTCCCACGCCTGCCGGTAGATTTGCATGCGCAGCGAGCCGGCGACATTCACCGCTTCGGCATCGCGCAAACTGCTGGAGAGCGTCATCAGCGCCAGGCCGGTGGTTAACAGCGACAGCAGCACAATCGCGCTGAGCGCGCGGGCAATGGTGCGGGTAACGGGACGTTTCACTATCACAATAATAACCCTTACAAGAGCGGGGGATTATAAGTCAGCCGCAGCGCGGGTGCGAGCGCGAAATTGACACATCTGGTTACTTTTATCAGAGAAACTCACCGCGGTTTACGTTTCCCTGGATTAACCGCGTTTGGCTGGCGAAATATTGAACGCCTTTACCGCCCGCGCAGCCTGGTTTGCACTGGCTCGCCGATACTTTGACGCGTAACCCTTTTCCCGCACGACAACAGGAGCACCTCATGAAGACACGTTATGCCGTAATGACTGCTGCACTGCTTGCCAGCGCATCGTTTACTACCTTTGCCGCCTCGCCGTTGAGCGAGGCACAAACCCAGGACCTGCAAAGCAGCGGCACCGTTTCGGTGAGCGGCGTGCGCGGTTCGCTGGATGACGCCACCCGTCAGCTGTCGCAAAAAGCGGAAGAGATGGGCGCCAGTCATTATCGCGTCATTGGCATGCAGAATCCGGGCGATTCCAGCATGTGGAGCGGCAGCGCCGAGATTTACCGTTAATGCCCTTCATTATTCCCCTCTGGTAGTTTTTTCCTGTAGCCACCGATTACCGGCCACCCCACAGGCCGGTTTTTTTGTGCGTCGCGACGGATTATTACAAATCAACCCGTGCAGTCAGCCAGTATATTTTGCTTCGTTCATGCAGAACGGGTAGGATTCATCGCCGTAATTTCCCGGCTCGCCGCGCGGCATCGTTCCGCCGCTCAGGGGCCGGTTTTACCCCATTTCGCACTGCCCGGCGCAATCGATTGGTTACGCGGTGATTGATGGACAGGACAAACAGGAAAGCTATGAAATCTACTAAAAAAACGCCAGCCGAACAGCGTGCTGCGAGAAGGCGCTGGCTTAACTCTCACGACACGGGTTACCACAAAGCGATGGGTAACCGTCAGGTACAAATGATCGCCATTGGCGGCGCTATCGGTACCGGTCTGTTCCTCGGTGCCGGCGCGCGTCTGCAGATGGCCGGTCCGGCACTGGCACTGGTGTATCTGGTGTGCGGTATCTTCTCCTTCTTTATTCTCCGTGCGTTGGGCGAGCTGGTGTTGCATCGCCCTTCCAGCGGCAGCTTTGTTTCGTACGCGCGTGAATTCCTCGGGGAAAAAGCGTCCTACGTTGCAGGCTGGATGTATTTCGTTAACTGGGCGATGACCGGTATCGTCGATATCACCGCGGTGGCGCTTTACATGCATTACTGGGGCGCGTTTGGCGATGTGCCGCAGTGGGTGTTTGCGCTGGGCGCGCTGGCGATTGTCGGCACCATGAACATGATCGGCGTGAAATGGTTCGCCGAGATGGAATTCTGGTTCGCGCTGGTGAAAGTGCTGGCTATCGTGGTGTTCCTGATAGTCGGCGTGGTGTTCCTCGGCAGCGGTAAACCGCTGGACGGCAACACCACCGGCTTCCATCTGATCACCGACAACGGCGGGCTGTTCCCGCACGGTCTGCTGCCGGCGCTGGTGCTGGTACAGGGCGTGGTGTTTGCCTTCGCCTCGATTGAACTGGTGGGCACGGCGGCGGGCGAGTGTAAAGACCCGAAAACCATGCTGCCGAAAGCCATCAACAGCGTGATCTGGCGTATCGGTCTGTTCTATGTGGGTTCCGTGGTGCTGCTGGTACTGCTGCTGCCGTGGAACGCCTATCAGGCCGGTCAAAGTCCGTTCGTCACCTTCTTCTCCAAACTGGGCGTGCCCTACATTGGCAGCGTGATGAACATCGTGGTGCTGAGTGCGGCGCTGTCGAGCCTGAACTCGGGCCTGTACTCCACCGGACGTATTCTGCGTTCAATGTCGATGGGCGGCTCGGCGCCGCAGTTCATGTCGAAGATGAGTAAGCAGCAGGTGCCGTACGCCGGTATCCTGGTGACCATCGGCGTGTACGTGATCGGCGTGGTGCTCAACTACTACGTTCCGTCACAGGTGTTTGAGATCGTCCTGAACGTGGCGTCACTGGGGATTATCTCCTCGTGGGCGTTCATCGTGGTGTGCCAGATGCGTCTGCGCAAAGCCATCAAAGAGGGCAAAGCAGAAGATGTCAGCTTCAAGCTGCCGTGGGCGCCGGTTACCTCGTGGCTGACGCTGCTGTTCCTGGTGAGCGTGCTGGTGCTGATGGCGTTTGACTACCCGAACGGCACTTACACCATTGCTTCAATTCCGCTGATTGCCGTGCTGCTGGTGCTCGGCTGGTTTGGCGTGCGTAAGCGCGTGCAGGCGGAGGCGATGAAAGAGCACGAGCATCATCATTACGATCAGGATGATGCGGCGCCTAAACTGGCGGAAGACAACGCGCGTTAATCGCAGCGATGCTCACCTGCGGGGGCCAGTCGGCCCCCGTTTTTATTTCAATTCTCCTTCTCTTGATCCCGCATCGGGAATTACACCTTTCGGGTGATATAGCCCTTCATAACCTCAGGTTATTTTACGCACTATCTCTACATCCCCGCATTGAGGTGAGCCGATGGCGCTGTCGCGACGTGAACTCTTTACCGGGCAGCGCGTCATGCCTGCCGGCGGTATCGCGTTGCCGTGGTGGCGGGGAGAGAGCGGCTGTGACGGCTGCGCCCGCTGCGTACAAGCCTGCGAGAGCGGCATTATCCGCATCGCCGCCGGCGAAGCGCCGCAGCTCGACTTTCTGCAGGGGGAATGCACCTTTTGCGCCGCCTGTGCCGACGTCTGCCCGCAGCCGCTGTTTCAGCCGCGCGACACTGAACCTTTTAGCCGGCGCATCCGCATCGACAGCCGCTGTATCGCTTTTCTCGGCGTTAATTGTCGCAGCTGCCAGGAGAGTTGTGAGCAGCAGGCGATCCGTTTTCGCCTGATGCCCAACGGCATCGGCCAGCCGGAAATCCTTCCGCAACACTGCACCGGCTGTGGCGCCTGTATCGCGCCGTGTCCGGTCTCAGCCACAGGACTGCATCATGACGAATAATGACAGCTGGCACGTATGTGGCCTGGTGATCCAGGCACGTCCGACCGCGATCGCGGCGGTGCGGCAGGCGCTACTGAACTTTGCCGACAGCGACATCGCGGCGGAAGATGCCGCACGCGGCACGCTGGCGCTAACGCTGGGCGCGGCCGACAGCGCCACGCTGCTGAGCAACATTGAAGCCACCCGCAACATCCCGGATGTGCTGGCGGTATCGCTGGTTTATCACCAGCAAGACGAAATTGAAGAACCCTGTAAGGAAGCATCATGAACCTGAGTCGTCGTGATTTTATGAAGGCCAATGCGGCGGCTGCTGCTGCAACGGCTGCTGGTCTCACCATTCCGACCGTGACCAAAGCGGCCACCAGCCTGGCTGAGCCGATTCGCTGGGAAAAAGCGCCGTGCCGGTTTTGCGGCACCGGCTGTGGCGTGCTGGTCGGCACGCAGAATGGCCGCGTGGTCGCCTCGCAGGGCGATCCGCAGGCGGAGGTTAATCGCGGTCTGAACTGCATCAAAGGCTACTTCCTGCCGAAGATCATGTACGGCAAAGATCGTCTGACCCAGCCGCTGCTGCGCATGACCGACGGCAAATTCGATAAGAACGGCGAGTTTACCCCGGTAAGCTGGGATCAGGCGTTCGACATCATGGAAGCGAAGTTTAAGGCGGCGCTGAAAGCCAACGGCCCGGAATCGGTCGGCATGTTTGGCTCCGGCCAGTGGACCGTATGGGAAGGTTACGCTGCATCAAAGCTGATGAAAGCCGGCTTCCGCACCAACAACCTCGATCCGAACGCGCGCCACTGCATGGCGTCTGCGGTGGTGGGCTTTATGCGCACCTTCGGCATGGACGAACCGATGGGCTGCTACGATGACATCGAGCAGGCCGATGCGTTTGTGCTGTGGGGATCGAACATGGCCGAGATGCACCCGATTCTCTGGTCACGCCTGACCGCGCGTCGTCTCAGCAATGACAACGTCAAAGTGGCGGTGCTGTCGACCTATCGCCACCGCAGCTTCGAGCTGGCCGATAACGCCATCGTCTTCACGCCGCAGAGCGATCTGGCGATCCTCAACTTCATCGCTAACTACATCATTCAGAACAATAAAGTCGATAAAACCTTCCTGCAGAATCACGTCACGCTGCGTAAAGGCGTGACGGATATCGGCTACGGTTTGCGCCCGACCAATCCGCTGCAGGCGGCGGCGAAAAATCCGGACAACGGCGAGTCGACGCCGATCAGCTTCGATGAATATGCGAAATTTGTTGCGGAATACACGGTGGAAAAAGCCAGCGCCATGAGCGGCGTAGAGCAGGATCAGCTGATCGCGCTGGCGGAGCTGTACGCCGATCCGAACGTCAAGGTGGTCTCTTACTGGACCATGGGCTTTAACCAGCATACGCGCGGCGTGTGGGCGAACAACCAGTGCTACAACATCCACCTGCTGACAGGCAAGATTTCCCGTCCGGGCACCGGACCGTTCTCGCTCACCGGCCAGCCATCGGCCTGTGGCACCGCGCGTGAAGTGGGCACGTTTGCGCACCGTCTGCCAGCCGACATGGTGGTGAACAATGACAAACACCGCGCTTTAGCTGAAAAACTGTGGAAGCTGCCGCAGGGCACGGTGCCAGCCAAAGTCGGTCTGCACGCCGTGGCACAGGATCGCGCGCTGAAAGACGGCAAGCTGAATGCCTACTGGGTGATGTGCAACAACAACATGCAGGCCGGGCCGAACCTGACGCAGGAGCGCATGCCGGGCTGGCGCGATGCGCGCAACTTTGTCGTGGTCTCCGACCCGTATCCGACCATCAGCGCCCTGTCTGCCGACCTGATTCTGCCGACGGCGATGTGGGTAGAGAAAGAGGGCGCCTACGGCAACGCCGAGCGCCGTACCCAGTTCTGGCATCAGCAGGTGAAAGCGCCGGGCGAGGCGAAATCGGATCTGTGGCAGCTGGTGACCTTTGCCAAACGCTTCCGCGTTGAGGACGTGTGGCCAGAGGCGCTGATTGCTCAGCAGCCTGAGCTGAAAGGCAAAACCCTCTACGACGTGCTGTATGCCAACGGCCAGGTGAATCAGTTCCCGCTGAGCGAAGTGGCCGACGATCGCCTTAACGATGAAGCGCGTGAGTTCGGCTTTTATATTCAGAAAGGCCTGTTCGAGGAGTATGCCAGCTTTGGGCGCGGCCACGGTCACGATCTCGCACCGTTCGATACCTATCACGAGGCACGCGGTCTGCGCTGGCCGGTAGTGGACGGCAAAGAGACGCGCTGGCGCTATCGTGAAGGTTTCGACAGCTACGTGAAAGCCGGTGAGGGCGTACGTTTTTACGGTAAGCCGGACGGCAAAGCCACCATTTTTGCCCTGCCGTACGAGCCGCCAGCGGAAGCGCCGGATGCCGAATACGACCTGTGGTTCTGCACCGGTCGCGTGCTGGAGCACTGGCACACCGGCACCATGACGCGCCGCGTGCCGGAACTGCACCGCGCGGTGCCGCAGGCGCTGTTGTATATCCATCCGCTGGACGCCAAAGATCGCGGCTTCCGTCGCGGTGAGAAGGTGCGCGTGGTATCGCGTCGCGGCGAAACCCTCGCCACCGTGGAAACGCGCGGGCGTAATCAGCCGCCGCAGGGGCTGGTATTTATGCCGTTCTTCGATGCCGGCGTGCTGGCCAACAACATCACGCTGGACGCCACCGATCCGCTGTCGAAGCAGACCGATTACAAAAAATGCGCCGTTAAGCTGGTGAAAATCTGAGGCAGGATGCAATGAAACCTTTTATCACTCTTGTAACCGTTGCCGCCCTGATGCTGGGCGGCGTGGTGTACGCTAATAACGGCGTCGATCTCAATCAGTCACCGGAAGTGACGGCAACGCAGCAGGGCACCATTCATCAGCCCAAAGAGCAGAGCCGTAAGCCGCTGAACTATGTTAATCAGCCGCCGGTGATCCCGCACAGCGTGGAGGGCTACCAGGTGACGAAGAACGTGAACCGCTGCCTGCAGTGTCACGGCACCCAGAGCTATCTGACCACCGGCGCGCCGCGCGTCAGTCCGACGCACTTCACTGACCGCGACGGCGTAGTGAGCAGCACGGTATCGCCGCGTCGCTACTTCTGCCTGCAGTGTCACGTGCCGCAGACCGATGCCAAACCGGTGGTGGAAAACACCTTTAAGCCGGCTGACGGCTTTGGGCAGTGAGGTGGCGATGAAACAGAAACTTTTACGTATCTGGCGCTGGTGGCGACGCCCCAGCCGTCTGGCGCTCGGCACGCTGCTGATTCTTGGCTTTGCTGGCGGCATCATCTTCTGGGGTGGTTTTAACACCGCGATGGAGATGACCAACCGCGAGCAGTTCTGTATTGGCTGTCACGAAATGCGCAACAACGTCTATCAGGAATATATGCAGACGGTGCACTACAACAACCGCAGCGGCGTACGCGCCACCTGCCCGGACTGTCACGTGCCGCACGAGTGGGGGCCGAAGATGATTCGTAAGATCCAGGCGAGTAAAGAGGTGTACGCCAAGATCTTTGGCCTGATTGATACGCCGCAGAAGTTTGAAGAGACGCGTATCGAGCTGGCGCAGAACGAGTGGCGCCGGATGAAGAACAACAATTCGCAGGAGTGTCGTAACTGCCATAACTTCGATTATATGGACTTCACTGCGCAGAAAACGGTCGCCGCCAAAATGCACAGCAAAGCGGTGCAGGACGGACAGACCTGTATCGACTGCCACAAAGGCATTGCCCACCATCTGCCGGATATGAAAGACCAGCCAAACGGTTTTTAATAGTGGCCCTGGCCGCGCCTGCCGGTGCGGTATCAGGGTTTTCGTGCCGACCGGTTGATACCGCCGCAAACCACACAACATCGTAGCGGCGCGATTTATCGCGCTAAGTTAATCACTGCACAGCTGCCCGGATGCGCAATGAACGGCGCCGCTACGACACGTGCCATGAGCGTTGAAAAGGCGTAATACTCAACTGACAGCCTTACGCCATCGCAGGCAACCTGTTCCACAATTCAGATAGTTTTCCCTGCGGCTTCGGCCTATTATCTCAGGCTCCCTCAGCTACGCAGTGGAGCGGCTATGTCGTTAAAGATCAACATCATCAAAGATAAGTTGCTGTCTGATAATTATTTCATTCTGCGCAACTACACCTACGAACTCACCCGCAGTAACGGCGACGTGGTACGTCACAAACGTGAAGTCTACGATCGCGGCAACGGCGCCACCATCCTGCTCTACAACCGTGAAAAAAACAGCGTGGTGCTGATTCGTCAGTTCCGCATCGCGACCTATGTTAATGACAACGCCAGCGGTGAGCTGATTGAAACCTGCGCCGGACTGCTGGATAACGACACGCCGGAAGATTGCATCCGTAAAGAAGCGGTGGAAGAGACCGGCTATCAGGTCGGTAAGGTCGAAAAGCTGTTTGAGGCCTACATGTCGCCGGGCGGCGTGACCGAATTGCTGCACTTTTTCGCCGCTGAATACAGCGATGCGCAGCGCGCTAACGACGGCGGCGGCGTGGAAGATGAAGAGATCACCGTACTCGAGCTGCCGTTTCCCCAGGCGCTGGCGATGGTGAAAGAGGGCCGCATTCGCGACGGCAAGACCATTATGTTACTGCACTATGCGCAGCTGATGGGCTGGTTGCAGGCATAACCGCGGCGGTAATTCGCAGGGTCGGCACGAATGCCGACTCTGCCTATGCCGGGGCGCAATGCATTGCGCCACTATGCCATGTGCGTGATTTCCGGAGCATTTAACGGCGTTACTGCACACTCCGGATGAGCCTGCATGCGCGCCAGCGCTTCGGCGTAGGAGGGCATAGAATTGGCCGCGCCGGAACGCTCGACGCACAGCGAGGCAAACGCCGCCGCAAACAGCGCCGCCTGCGGTAACGCATCGCCGGATGCCAGGCGCGCCGCCAGCGCACCGTTGAAGGCATCGCCGGCACCGGTGGTGTCGAGCGGCTGGGCAGGAAACAGCGGAATACGCAGCTGCTGCTCCGCGCTGGAAAGCAGGGCGCCCGCGGTGCCAAGCGTAATAATCACCTGACGCGCGCCCTTACGGTGCAGCACTTCGGCGGCGCGCTGCGCGCTGGCAAAATCGGTCACTTTTATCCCGCTCAGCTGCATCGCTTCGGTGCTGTTGGGCGTTAACAGATCCACCTTAGCCAGCAGCGCATCGCTGACTTTCTGCCACGGTGCCGGATTCAGAATCACAAACGTGCCGCCGGCACGCGCGTTGTCGATCATGCGCTGAATGGCGCTGAGGTTGTTCTCCAGCTGCACCAGCAGAATATCGGCGGCAGCCACGGTGGGCTGACAGCGCGCCACTTCGGCCGCGGTCACGGTGGTATTTGCGCCGGGATAGACCGAAATCATGTTCTCGGCATCATCGCCCGCCACGTAAATCAGCGCGTTGCCGGTGGGTTTCTCTTTACAGGTGAACAGCGTAATGGCGTCGAAACCGGTCTTCTCCAGATGGCGACGGGCAAAGGTGCCAAAATCGTCATTACCCACCTTACCGATATAGTGCACGCGCGCCCCGGCGCGCAGCGCGGCGGTGGCCTGGTTGGCCCCTTTGCCGCCGGGCCCCATCATGCTGTTGTGCGCCGTGAGCGATTCGCCCGGCAGGGGGAAACGGTTCATCACCGCCACCACGTCGAGGTTGAACGAGCCAAACACACACACTTTTCCTTTCATTGCGCGCTCCTGAACAGCCGTTCTGCGGCGAGGCAGGCGCCGCGACAGCCGGTGTGATCGGTGGATTGACTGAAGATGATTTTCAAACCATCCCGCGTGGCCGGCGGCCGTAAATGCTGCTGAATCTGGTTGCGCAGCTGCGCCAGCGGGAAATCTGCCATCGCCAGCACGCCGCCGCCCAGAATCAGGTACTCCGGATCGAGAATGTTCATCTCGGTGGCGATCAGCTGCGCCAGACGCTGCACAAACGCCTGCAGCGCCGGGTCAGAACCGTGATGGGTAAACAGCGCCGACATCGGCGTTTGCGCCGCATTGGCCTGCGCCCAGTGGCTTAACCAGTGGCCGGAGGTCACGGTTTCCGCGCAGCCGTGGTTGCCGCACGGGCAGGGCAGCGCGTTACCGGCCACCGGCACGTGGCCGAGTTCACCGGCTCCGCCATGTTGACCATGGTAGAAGCGGCCGTTGATCCACAGGCTGTTGCCCATGCCGGTGCCAGGATACAGACCTACCGCATTTTCCGGCAGCTGCTCCAGCTGCATTAGATCCCACAGCATCAGATGGTTAACGTCTTTATCCATCGCCACCGGCACGCCCAGTCGTTCACTCAGCAGCGCCGCTACCGGCTGATGATCGAGCGCCTGAATGAACGGCAGTGAAATCACCTGCTGGCGATCGCGGCTGAGAATACCCGGCAGGCCGAGCATCACACCGCTGACCGGCTGCTGCTCCAGCGTTTCCGCAATCAGCTGCCCAAGTGCGGCCAGCGCATCGGGCTGCTGCGCCCAGCTGGCGGTGGGCACTTTACGAAAGCTGCTCCAGATGCGGCCTGCCTCCATCAACTGCAGACGGGTGCCGGTGCCGCCAATGTCGATACCGAGCCAGCGTGTTGTCATGCCGACACCTGCGCCAGGCCCTGCGCTTCATCAATGCTCTCACGCATCATGTTCCACGCGGTGGCGAGATCTTCGTGAATGTTAAACAGGCCGGAGGTGCCGACAATCAGCACTTCGGCACCGGCACCGACCAGCGTGTTGTAGGTGCGCGTATTACAGGAACCGTCAATCTCAATCAGGTAGCGGTGGCCGTGCGCCTGCTTCAGCGCCTTCAGCTCCTGCACCTTCTGCACCATCTCCGGAATAAACGGCTGACCGGCATAGCCCGGGTCCACCGTCATTACGGTGATTTTATCCAGCAGATGAATGTAATGATGGATAAAGGAGACCGGCGTGGCCGGGTTGAGCACCACGCCCACTTTTTTGCCGTAGCTGCGAATCAGGTTGATAACGCGGAACGCATCACGATTGATGGTTTCAGCGTGCGGGCAAATGTAATCGGCGCCGGCGTTGGCCACCGCTTCAATAAAGTCGGTCGGCTCTTCCACCATCAGATGCACATCGATCGCCACCTGGGTATGCGGGCGGATCTGCTCAATAAAGAACGGCGACAGGGTGATGTTTTTAACGTAGTGCCCGTCCATGATGTCGATGTGCAGGAAGTCAGCGCGGGAGTCCAGCACGGCCAGCTGGTGCTTGATCTCCATCAGATTCATACACATCAACGACGGGGAGACTTGAATACGCATCATACTTCCTTTTTTTCGGTCAGAGGATTAAGCGCCGCGGCCAGTTTGCTGAGCCTGACGGCACGGTGATCGTTAAAGCGCGCTTTGAGTTGTTTGAAGGCCAGCACCACCACCAGCACGGCACCCCACATCGCCAGACTGACGTGCTGGCTGATGTTCATCAGGTTGAAGCCGGTGGAGAGCACCTGCAGCGCAATCAGCGCCAGCACTACGCCGGTCACGCGTCCAAAACCGCCGTTGGGATCAGTGCCGCCGAGAATGATGGCCAGCACGGTCAGCAGCAGGTAGGCATCGCCGTAACCCATGCGCGCCGAGTTAAAGCGCGCCATCATGATCAGGCCGGCCAGCACGCACAGCAGGCTGGAGATGACGTACACCAGCATCACCATACGGTGGGTATTGATGCCGCTGAACCAGGTGGCGTTGATGTTGCTGCCGCCCATGTAGATGCATTTGCCGGCGCGGGTTTTGCCGAGGAACAGCGCCAGCAGCGCGGCGGCAACCAGGAATACCCACAGCGGCAGCGGCATGCCCAGCAGCGTGTCTGAGCCGAGCGACTGCACCACCGGCGGCATACCGCTCACCGCCGCACCTTTGGTCAGCCAGATGCCGATGCCGTTGAGCGTCATCATGGTGGCCAGCGTCACCAGAATCGGGTGCGCGCCGATGCGCGTTACCATCACGCCGGTGATCACGCCAATCACGGCGGCAATCACCATCGCGCCGACGATAGCGATAAACAGCCACAGCAGCTGCTGACCGGTACCGGCATCAGCGGGCAGGGCGCTCATCAGGGTCCAGGCGATGAACAGCGCCGTCAGGTTGGCGGTGGCGATGATGGCGAGGTTCAGGCCGCCGCTGAGGATGGCGATAAACATCGCCAGCGTTAACAGGCCGAGCTCCGGCAGCTGAAACGCCATGCTCATAAAGGTCGAGTCGGTGAGAAAGCGGCCTGGCAGCATGACGCTGAAGGTGGCCAGCGCCAGCGCAATTAACAGCATCAGGCCGATGTTGGTGCCGTCCGGCCGCAGCGCAGAGAGAGATTTCATGGTGATGGCTCCTCCCGTCAGACGAAACTGACGTCGGTTTCTTTACGTTTTTTGTAGTGGGTGACGGCAATCGCCACCATAATCGTGCCGCCGACCACAATGTTCATGAAGTAGTTGGAGACGCCGATCAGATTGAGGCCGTTTTTCAGGATGGCGATCAGGAATACGCCCATCAGCGTGCCGCTGACCGTGCCTTTGCCGCCCATCAGGCTGGCACCGCCCAGCACCGTCGCGGCCAGCACATCCAGCTCACCGCCGACCAGCGCGTTCGGCACCACTTCACCCATGCGGTACACCTGCACCAGCCCGCCAATCGCAGCCATCGCCCCGAGCCAGCCGTAGGCAAACACGTGAATCAATCCCACGCGGATGCCAATACGCCGCGCCGATTCCGCATCGCCACCCACCGCATACAGCTGACGGCCCAGATTGGTTTTGTTGAGCAGCAGCGCGGTGAGGGCGGCAATCACCAGCATGATCGCCAGCGGTAAGCCAATCTGAAAACTGTTGCCCTGTACGCTAAACGGCAGCACGCTGCGCAGGGTGATCCACCAGTCCGGCAGCGAGTAGAGGCTTTTGCCGCCGGTAACCCACATCAGCAGACCAAACAGCAACGACTGCATGCTGATGGTAATGATGATCGACACCACGCGCAGCGAGGTGATCAGCAGGGCGTTGATCACGCCAAACAGCGTGCCACAGACGATAGCCAGCAGAATGCTGAGCAGCGCGTTATCAAACTGGAACTGCACAAACAGCGAGGCGATCAGGTATTGCACCACCGACGCCACGGCGGCGAAGGAGATATCGATACCGCCGGTCACCAGCACCACAAACAGGCCGAGGGCGAAAATGCCGGTAACGGCATAGCTTTCCGCCAGATCCAGCAGGTTCTGCACCGTCAGGAACTGATCGCTGGCCAGCGAGAAGAACACCATGAAAGCCAGCAGCACCCAGGCGAGCCAGCCCTGGCTGGAGTGCGGACGTAAACGAGAGAAATCAGGCATTAATCACCTCCGCCAGCTGTTCCTGCGCCACGGTATCGGGTTGGTATTCGGCATGGATGGTGCCGTCGCGGAAGTGCAGAATGCGGTCGCAGTTGTACCAGACCTCCGGCACTTCGTCGGAAATCAGGATGATCGACAGTCCCTCTTTCGCCAGCTCGTGGATCAGCTGATAGATGCTGGCCTTGGCGCCGACATCCACGCCGACGGTTGGCGAGTCGAGGATCAGAATGCGCGGCTGGGTCAGCACCCATTTCGCCAGCACGATTTTTTGCTGGTTGCCGCCGGACAGGGTGGAGATCGCCAGGTTGGGATCGGCCACGCGCACGCCGAGCTGCTGAATCCACTGCAGGATCAGCTTGTTCTTGCGGTATTCGTCGATCAGGTGGAAACGGTTTTGCAGCTTATCGAGGATCGGCAGCACCATGTTGTCGGCCACCGACTGCTGCTGCACCAGGCCGAGCGTCAGGCGATCTTCCGAAACGTAGCCGATGCCGGCTTTGATGGCGTCTTCGTGCCCGCGAAAACGCACCGGCTTGCTGTCGAGCCAGATTTTGCCGCTGTCCGGTTTGGTCATGCCAAACAGCGACAGCGCCAGTTCGGTGCGGCCGGAGCCGAGCAGGCCGCACAGGCCCAGCACTTCACCGGCGTAGAGTTTGAAATTGACGTCATGATACTGACCGGCGCGCGTCAGCTTCTCTACTTCGAGAATCGCCCGATCGGCGTTGCGCGTTGGCGCTTTTAACTGGTAGTCGAGCTTCAGGCCGGTCATCAGTTCGGTCAGGTGATGCGGCGTCATCTCTCTGGCTGGCCAGCAGCCCATCTTGCGGCCGTCGCGGATCACCGTCACGCGATCCGAAATCTCCAGCACTTCATCCAGCCGGTGACTGACAAACACCACGCAGATGTTTTTGTCTTTCAGATAGCGCACGGTGCGCAGCAACTGATTGACCTCGGTACGCGTCAGCGATGCGGTGGGTTCATCCATAATCACCAGTCGTGCATCGGCCACCAGCGCGCGGCAAATCGCCACCTGCTGGCGCTGGGCAATCGACAGCGCAGCGACTTTCTCATTCAGATCAAGGTCAAACTTAAGCTCATCAATAATGCCGCGCGCGGTGTCGCGCAGCCGGGCCTGACGGTGCCAGCCGAGCAACCCGTTGAGGTTATGCTCAAAGGCGATGTTCTCCGCCACGCTCAAATTGGGGAACAGCGACAGATCCTGGTAAATCACCTGGATACCGAAGTCGCGCGCCTGACGGGTGGTCAGACGCGGGAAACTCTGGCCGTCGCCGAGGGTAATGCGGCTGCCACTGTCCGGGGCGTGCACCCCGGAAATGACTTTAATTAAGGTGCTCTTGCCACAGCCGTTGGTGCCAGCGAGACAGTGCACTTCGCCGGCCAGCAGGGTCAGCGAGATATCGCTCAGTGCGCGGTTGCCACCAAATGTTTTCGACAGGTTGTCGAGCGCAATCAGCGTCTGTGGAGTGACCTCTTGCATGTTACAGCCCCATTTTCACCAGTTTTGGCAGGTTCTCTTTATCGAGACTTTCGGTGTTGTTACCGAGAATGGTGTGCGTCGCCTCGTCCACCTTCACTTTGCCCAGCCCTTCAATGGTCATGCCGTCGGTGATTGGCTCTTTCTTCTCCATCATGTCGGCGATACGCACAAATACTTCACCGGCGGTCTGCGGATTCCAGATATAACCGCCCTTGATGGCACCGCGCTGTACCAGCGACGCGCCCTGGCCCGGGCTGAAGGCGCCGATGACGCACACCTGATCGATCTTGTTGCGGTTCATGACCGCGCGGCCGGCGCCAATCGGCCCTTGTGAACCAAACGCCATAATGCCTTTCAGATCCGGGTACTTAGACATCAGCTCGTTGGTGGTGCGGATGGAGTCATCCAGCGATTCGCCGACGCCGAATTTGTCGGTCACCAGCTGCATCTTCGGATAGTGCTGTTTCTGGTAGTTGAGCGCGGCGTCGGTCCACTCCTGATGCAGTGGCACCGTCAGGCTGCCAACATACATGGCGTATTTGCCTTCTTCATGCATGCATTTCGCCAGCGCTTTCATATGGTTGATGCCGTGGGTCGGCGCATCGACCAGCTCGAAATCCCAGTTGGCGTCTTTCTGGCCGGGCGATTCGTGAGTAATCACCATGATCCCGGCTTCACGCGCGCGCTTCAGCACTGGCTCAAGCACTTTCGGGTCGTTTGGCACCACGCCGATGATGTCGACCTTCTGCGCAATCAAATCTTCAATCGAGCGCACCTGCAGCGCCGGGTCAGCGGCGGTTGGCCCGACCATCCACGCGTCGATGCCGCGTTTTGCCGCTTCACTTTTGATGCCCGCTTCCATGGCGTTGAACCACGGAATACCGCCAATTTTTACCACGATGCCCATGCGGATTTTGTCAGCGGCCTGCGCGCCAGCGGCGGCAAACAGGGCAAGCAGAGAACAGGCGATAAGATGTTTTTTCATAAAGACTCCGGATTAATTTTTTATTAGCTGCATCGAATGGCTGCGTTGCGAGCAATCAATAATATTGACGCCGTTCCACGCCAGTTCTTGTTCCAGCTCTTTGTCTTTTAATTGGTCAGTGATGAGAAAATCCACATCGCGGTAATGACAAATACGCGCGAATGAGGGGCGCAGAAATTTACTGCCGTCCAGCAGCAGATGTTTTCTTTCTGCCGCTAACAACATTTGCTGTTTTAAATGTGCGTTGTTTTCGTTACCTTCGCGTAAATAACCGTCATTGCCCAAACTGCTGCAGGAAAAAAAGATCTTATTGATCTGAAATTCCCGTAGCGGCTGCTCTGCGACGACGCCGTGGAAATCTTCATAACGGTCAGAATATTCTCCACCCAGGCAGATGGTGCGGATACTGCCGCGCGCTGCAAGGGTCTGGACGATTCTGATAGAATTGGTTAACACCGTTAATTCAATATCCGGTAGCTGTCGTGCCAGATACCAGCAGGTGGTACTACTGTCGAGTAATAAACAATCACCGGGGCTGATAAAATCGAGTGCTCGTTTGGCTATCGCCATCTTGGCCTCGACGTTTTCATTCATGCGCTGGCGAAAAGATAATTCATACTCGTTAATACCACGTGTATTTCCCTGAATGTTGGCGGCCTGTCGTTTGGCTGGTACTGCACCACCGTGACTGCGCTGTAATACGCCACGTTTCTCCAGCTGCGTTAAATCACGGCGAATGGTTTCCTGCGAAACCTGACACAGCGTGACTAATTCAGCGACAATGACCCGACCATTTAAATTAAGCTCGTCAATAATTCGCTGCTGTCTTTCAATCGGCAACATGACTTCCCTCCGATGGCTATAAATTACTGGATGCCGGAATGTGAAAATGTGGGCTGGGCACGAGTCCGCAGCGACCAACTGGCCCGGCGACATTAAGGTGATTTTCATTGGATTTTTTATGTAAATGAGATCTCTTTATTTCAGATTTGAGTGATCGCATTCACATAAATGCGCGTTATTACGCGAGGGAATGAGAGAGTCCATGCACAGCGTTGACGCTCTGTCAGCACCATAGCATGACCGCTTATGACCGTTTGTGTGTATTTGACCGTTTTGTGAAGGGGGTAAAAATTGTCCGACGAATCCGATTGAGCAGAAATCAGCCGCACCGGATGATGGAGCTGTTGCGCTATTCCACACAGATCGCCCATAAGGCGACGGCTTTTTCAGCAGTTAACTTCGCTTTTCAGGCCACTTCACAGTTTCGGCCTGATGACCGCGCATGCATTGCGCTATCATTTTCTTTCCAGGTATCGGGGATCGTTTTTTTTCATGTCGTATTGGATGAAGTCGCTGCTTTTATTGCCCTTTCTGCTGATTGCCAGCGTACAAGCCGAGCCGCTGCAAAAGTCGTTTTCCGACTGGCAGATCACCTGCAACAACGCGGCGTTCTGCGTGGCACGCAGTTTTCCTGGCGATAATGGCCTGGTGATGACGATTTCGCGTCACGCCGGGGTCAACGATCGGCCGCTGCTGCGCATTGATTACGGCAGCGCCTACAGCGGTGCATTGCCGGGCGCGGCGCTAAAAGACAACCTGCTGCTCGACCAGCGCCGCCTCAATCCGGACCTCAAACACTGGACGGTGGAGCCGCATCATCTGGCCACCAGCAACGCCATCGCCATCGACGAATTTCTCGCCCAGACGCTGGATGCCAGCAATTTACAGCTCACCTATAAAGCCAGCGCCAGTATTCCGCTGCGCGGTATGAAAGCGGCGCTGCTGCTGATGGATGACGTACAGGGGCGGGTTAACGGTGCCAGCGCCTGGGTAAAGCGCGGTGATCGCGTGCAGTGGGATGTGCCACCGCCGCCCTCAATTCCACAGCTGCCGGCACCAATGCCCGCACCCGCGCCGCTGACGCAGCAGGAAACCACCGGCCTGATCGATTACGGAACCTGGCGCATCAACACCGACAACTGCTCGCTCGATCCGCTGCGGCGTGAAGTCAGCGTCGCGCCACTCACCGACAGCAAAGCGCTGCTGCTGGTAAGCTGTGAAACCGGTGCCTACAACGTGATCGATCTGGCGTTTGAAGTCACACGCAGTCAGCCGTATGTGTCGCGCGGCATCACGCTCAACCTGCCGTTTACCCCGCCGTCGCGCACTGATAATCAGCTGGAGCTGGTGAACGCCGAGTTCGATGCCAGTAACGGCCAGCTGTATACCTTCAGTAAAGGGCGCGGTCTGGGCGACTGCGGTGTGGCCACACGCTGGCAGTTTGATGGTAATGCTTTCGTGCTGGCGGAGTATGCGGAGGAGAAGACCTGCGACGCCTGGCATAGTAGTGATGACTGGCCCACCCTCTGGATTTCACAGCCTGCGTCATAATTCGCGCTGCAGGGGCGTTGGCTGCCTTCTCTCACCCCGGTCACTTACTGATGTAAGCTCCCGGGGATTCATTCAGTTGCCGCCTTCCTGCAACACGAATTATTTAGCAGGCAAATCTGCATCATCCTTCGCACTGCAGGGGCGTTGGCTGCGGCTGTTCACCCCGGTCACTTACCTGAGTAAGCTCCCGGGGATTCATTCAGTTGCCGCCTTCCTGCAGCACGAATGATTTAGGGGAGGGTTCGCAGCAAGAAATCACTAGCTGTTGGTCAAAGACTTAGCGGATATTGCCGATCATCATCGGTGAGCCCGTCTGGTTGCCCACCAGCTCAGCCAGCATGTTGTTGACGCCATCGCTCATCGGGGTGAAGCGGGTCAGCGGCGAGCGCGTCACGACCACAAATACGCCGACGTTGTGCTGTGGCACCATCGCCATGTAGGTGATGAAGCCGCCGCCGCCGCCGGTTTTCTGAATGATGCCCGGATGGCCCGCCTTCGGTGCCATGTAAACCCAGCCCATGCCCAGCGCGTCGGCGCGTCCTGGCACGTCCATGCCTTCCACTTTGGTCAGCTGGTCGCGGCGATAAATCAGCGTTTGCAGCCGATCGATCTGCGGCGTGCGGTGATTCACCGCCGAGTTGAGGAACTGCTGCATCCAGCGTCCCATATCGTCCGGCGTGGAATACACGCCGCCGCTGCCGATGGCTGCCAGCGTGTTATTGCACGGGCTGGCCCCTTTTTCGGCAATCATCAGGCGCTGACACTGGTCCGGTGATGGCGTGAAAGTGGTGTCCTTCATGCCGAGCGGACGCGTTACCAGCTGCTGCAGCAGGGCCGGATAAGGCATACCGGCGGCTTTAGCCAGCGCGTCGCCCAGCAGATCGAAGGCGAGGTTGGAGTAAGCCGCCTGCGTGCCCGGTGCGGCTTTTAGCTGCGCACCGCGCAGCCACTGCCAGCGATCCGCTTTGGTTGGCCAGACAAACACCGGACGATGCGGTTTGCCGCCCGGCTGCTCGCGCGGCAGGCTGCTGGTGTGGGTGGCGAGATTGATCAGCCGAATCGGCTGGCCGTTGTAAGTCGGTACGCGGGCACCCGGCGGCGCGTATTTGCTCAGCGGATCGTCAAGGCGAATCTGGCCGCGCTCGGCCATCTTCACCATCACTTCGCTGGTCATCAGTTTGCTCAGCGAGGCGATACGGATCAGTGAGTCCTGCTGTGGGCGCACATTATTGCCGGGACGGGTTTCGCCAAAGCTGGCGAACACGCGCTGGTTACCGTCAATTGCCACCAGCGCCATGCCGGTTGCACCGCTGCCATAGAAAATATGCTCGGCATAGCGATCAACAATCTGCGAGGCCAGCAGCGGATCGGGCGATACCTGCGCCGCGCTGGTAAAGGGCAGCACGGCAACCATTAAGGCCAGTAAAAAAGGAGTACGTTTTTTCAACGGGAAAGCGTCCGCTATAGGAATCGGAGGAAAACCTATAGTAATCAGTTTGCGCAAAGCGGGAAGGGGGCGGGGCGGATTTTTTTCTGTATCAGGCTGTGAAATAAAACGGCCCTCTCCCGGTAGCGGGAAAGGGCCAGACACTCAGGCAGGCTTAAGCAGCGATTCGGCGTGGCTCACCACGTTCTCGACGGTAAAGCCAAAGGCCGGGAACAGCTTGCCGGCTGGCGCCGATTCGCCGAAGGTGGTCATGCCGACAATTTTGCCGTCGATGCCGACGTATTTGTACCAGTAGTCGGCAATACCGGCTTCAACCGCCACACGCGCACGCACGGTGGAAGGCAACACTGATTCACGATAGGCCACATCCTGTTTATCAAACACGTCAGTGCTCGGCAGCGACACCACGCGCACCTTGTGGCCGTCGGCGCTGAGTTTCGCTTCGGCGCCCAGCGTGATCTCCACTTCGGAACCGGTGGCAATCAGGATGACGTCCGGCGTGCCGTCACAATCCTTGAGGATGTAGCCACCGCGCGCGATGTTCTCTACCTGTTGCGCGCTGCGCTCCGGCTGCAGCAGGTTCTGACGCGACAGAATCAGCGCGGTCGGACCGTGATGGCGCTCAATCGCCGCTTTCCACGCTACGGCGGTCTCGACCTGATCGCACGGTCGCCAGGTGCTGAAGTTTGGCGTCACGCGCAGGCTGGCCAGCTGTTCAACCGGCTGGTGCGTCGGGCCATCTTCGCCCAGACCAATTGAGTCGTGGGTGTAGACCATAATCTGGCGCGCTTTCATCAGGGCGGCCATGCGCGCTGCGTTACGCGCGTATTCGACGAACATCAGGAAGGTGGCGGTATAAGGCACAAAACCACCGTGATGCGCGATACCGTTGGCAATCGCCGTCATGCCAAATTCGCGTACGCCGTAATGAATGTAGTTACCGGCGTGATCCTCTTTGATCGGCTTCGAACCGGACCAGATGGTGAGGTTGCTGGGCGCGAGGTCGGCGGAACCGCCGAGGAACTCCGGCAGCAGTTTACCGAAGGCTTCCAGCGTGTTCTGTGAGGCTTTGCGGCTGGCGATTTTCTGCGGGTTAGCCTGCAGATCGCGAATGAACTGGCTGGTTTTGTTTTCCCAGTCAGCCGGCATTTCGCCCTTCAGGCGGCGGCTGAATTCGTCCGCCAGCTGCGGATGTGCCTGCTGATAAGCCGTGAACTTCTCTTCCCAGGATTGCTCCTGCGCGGCCCCGGCTTCTCTGGCATCCCACTGCTGATAAATATCCTGCGGGATCTCAAACGGACCGTAATTCCAGCCGAGCTGTTTACGCGTCAGCGCCACTTCTTCTTCGCCCAGCGCGGCCCCGTGCGACTCCTCTTTGCCGGCTTTGTTTGGCGAGCCAAAGCCGATTACCGTGCGGCAGATAATCAGCGAAGGCTTGTCGGTGACGCTTTGCGCTTCTTTGATGGCCGCCGCGATGGCGTCCGGATCGTGGCCGTCGATGCCTTCGGCGCTGCCCACCACGTGCCAGTTATAAGCTTCAAAACGCTTGTGAGTGTCGTCGGTAAACCAGCCTTCGGTTTCGCCGTCGATGGAGATACCGTTGTGATCGTAGAAGCCAATCAGTTTGCCGAGGCCCAGCGTGCCGGCCAGCGAACAGACTTCGTGCGAGATGCCTTCCATCAGACAGCCGTCGCCCATAAACACATAGGTAAAGTGATCGACGATATCATGGCCCGGCTGGTTGAACTGGGCCGCCAGCGTGCGCTCGGCAATCGCCAGACCGACAGCGTTGGCCAGCCCCTGGCCGAGCGGGCCGGTGGTGGTTTCAACGCCCGGCGTGTAGCCAATTTCCGGGTGGCCCGGCGTTTTTGAGTGCAGCTGGCGGAAGTTTTTCAGCTCTTCCAGCGGCAGATCATAGCCGGTGAGATGCAGCAGGCTATACAGCAGCATCGAGCCATGCCCGTTAGACAGAATGAAGCGATCGCGATCCGCCCAGGCCGGGTTGGTCGGGTTGTGCTTCAGGAAGTCGCGCCACAGCACTTCGGCGATATCAGCCATGCCCATCGGCATACCTGGGTGGCCGGAATTTGCTTTCTGTACCGCATCCATGCTCAGGGCGCGGATCGCGTTAGCCAACTCTCTGCGTGAAGACATAGGGTTCTCCCTTGTAATTGGGCAAAAGCGGACGGGCCGCAACCCGTCCGGCAGAAGGTGAGTTCAGGATTACAGGCGGGCGGCCAGCACGTCTTCCAGCTTCTGCTGGTCGACGGCAAACTGGCGGATACCGTCGGACAGTTTCTCCACGGCCATCGCATCCTGGTTATGCTCCCAGCGGAACTCCGCTTCGGAGAGCGGTGCCGGCTGGTGGAAGCCCTCGGTTGATGGCTCCAGTTTGCGCTCCACCGGCGCTTCGCTGTTGGCCAGCTCTTCCAGCAGGTTCGGGGAGATGGTCAGGCGATCGCAGCCGGCCAGTGCCACAATCTGCTCCACTTTACGGAAGCTGGCACCCATGATGACGGTGTTGTAACGGTGCTTTTTGTAGTAGTCGTAAATACGACGCACCGATTTAACGCCCGGATCTTCGTCGACCACATACGGGTCGAGCGGTTTGCGCGTGTTGTACCAGTCGTAGATTCGGCCGACAAACGGCGAAATCAGGAACACGCCGGCTTCGGCACAGGCGCGCGCCTGGGCGAAGGAGAACAGCAGCGTCAGGTTACAGTTGATGCCGTTCTTCTCCAGCTCTTCCGCCGCTTTGATGCCTTCCCAGGTGGACGCCAGTTTGATCAGAATACGTGAGCGGTCGATGCCGTTCTCTTCATACAGGCGGACCAGTTTCTCCGCTTTGGTCACACACATGCCACGATCGAAAGAGAGGCGCGCATCCACTTCGGTCGAAACACGGCCCGGTACGCTTTTCAGAATTTCCATACCGAGGTTGATCGCCACTTTATCGCTGGCGTTGATGATTTGCGTCTCTTTGCTGCCGCCCTGTTTTTTCGCGTACTCAATGGCGTCATCAATCAGGTGTTTGTAAGCGTCGAGGCCGGCAGCTTTGAGGATCAGGGATGGGTTGGTGGTGGCATCTTCCGGATGGTAATGGCGAATGGATTCGATATCGCCGCTGTCCGCCACCACGGTGGTGAACTGTTTTAATGCATCTAGCTGGTTCATCGCTTAACTCCTTGATTAGCAATAATGTGGGCAAAACAGGCACCCGGGCAGTCATCGTCTTAGGTGCGCCCTTATCGGGGAAGGGAGGTTCCACACAGTGCAACAGACGCCGGATGAAGAAAATGCGTTTTCTCTGATTGTGACGTCGGGGCGCGTTTCTGATAGTCAGGCCTGCCTGATCGGTTCAGCTCAGCGTTTTGCCACCCTTAAGCATAGCAGGCTGTCCCAAAGCCGCAGGCGAAGCCGTGGCAATCCGTGCCCTGGCGACTGTGCGTTCTTTGAGCGCCTTCACCCTCTTTTGCGCCGCGCGTTCTTATACTGAGGGCTTTTCAGCCGTGCAAAAGGATGTCTGATGGACGATCAACTCAAGCAAAGCGCGCTCGATTTTCACCAATATCCCACCCCCGGAAAAATTCAGGTGTCACCCACTAAGCCGCTGGCGACGCAGCGCGATCTGGCACTGGCCTATTCCCCCGGTGTGGCGGCACCCTGTCTGGAAATTGCCGCCGATCCGCTGGCCGCGCACAAATACACCGCGCGCGGCAATCTGGTGGCGGTGATCTCCAACGGCACGGCGGTGCTGGGGCTCGGTAATATTGGCGCGCTGGCCGGCAAGCCAGTGATGGAAGGCAAGGGCGTGCTGTTCAAAAAGTTTGCCGGTATTGATGTGTTCGACATCGAAATCGACGAGCACGACCCGGACAAGCTGATTAAGGTGATTGCCGCGCTGGAGCCGACGTTCGGCGGCATCAACCTTGAGGACATCAAAGCGCCGGAGTGTTTTTACATTGAGCAGCAGCTGCGGCAGCGCATGCAGATTCCGGTGTTTCATGACGATCAGCACGGCACGGCCATCATCTGTACCGCGGCAGTGCTTAACGGCCTGACCATCGTGAATAAGGCGATTGCTGACGTGCGGCTGGTGGTGTCGGGCGCTGGCGCGTCGGCCATTGCCTGCCTCAATCTGCTGGTGGCGCTTGGCATGCAGCAGAAAAATATCGTGGTGTGTGATTCAAAAGGGGTGATTTATCGCGATCGCGAAGCGGACATGACGCCGACCAAAGCCGCCTATGCCGTGGAGGATAGCGGGGCGCGCACGCTGGATGAGGTAATTGGCGGCGCGGATATTTTCCTCGGCTGCTCCGGCCCGAAAGCGCTGACGCCAGCGATGGTGCAGAAGATGGCGCCAAATCCGCTGATTCTGGCGCTGGCCAATCCGGAGCCGGAGATCATGCCGCCGCTGGCGAAGCAGGTGCGGCCGGATGCGATTATCTGTACCGGGCGCTCGGATTTCCCCAATCAGGTGAATAACGTGCTGTGCTTCCCGTTCATCTTCCGCGGCGCGCTGGACGTCGGTGCCACCGCCATCAACGAAGAGATGAAGCTGGCGGCGGTGCATGCGATTGCCGCCCTGGCGCAGGCGGAACAGAGCGACGTGGTAGCGTCCGCTTACGACGATCAGGATCTGAGCTTTGGCCCGGAATACCTGATTCCCAAACCGTTCGATCCGCGCTTGATTGTGCAGATAGCCCCGGCCGTCGCCAGAGCAGCGATGGATTCCGGCGTGGCGACGCGACCGATTGCTGACTTTGACGCCTACCGCGAGCAGCTCACCGAGTTCGTGTATAAAACCAATCTGTTCATGAAGCCGATCTTCTCGCAGGCGCGTAAAGCGCCGCAGCGCGTGGTGCTGGCGGAAGGCGAAGAGGTGCGGGTGCTGCACGCCACTCAGGAGCTGGTGTCGCTCGGGCTGGCGAAGCCGATCCTGATTGGTCGTCCCAACGTGATTGCCATGCGTTTACAGAAGCAGGGGCTGAAAATCGAGGCCGGGCGTGATTTTGAGATCGTGAACAACGAGTCCGATCCGCGCTTCAAGGAGTACTGGAATGAATATTATCAGCTGATGAAGCGGCGCGGCGTCACGCCGGAAACCGCCCAGCGCGCGGTGATTGGCAATCCCACGCTGATCGGCGCCATCATGGTGCATCGCGGCGAAGCGGACGCGATGATTTGCGGTACCATCGGCGACTACCGTGAACATTACGATGTGGTGGAGAAGGTGTTTGGCTTCCGCGATGACGTCAAGGTCGCTGGGGCGATGAACGCGCTGCTGCTGCCGAGCGGCAACACGTTTATTGCCGATACCTATGTGAATGAGGATCCCAGCGCTGAGCAGCTGGCGGATATCACGCTGCTGGCGGCAGAAACCGTGCGGCGTTTCGGCATCGAGCCGCGCGTGGCGCTGCTGTCGCACTCCAGTTTTGGCACTTCGAACGCACCCGGCGCGCGGAAGATGCGCGAGGCGCTGGCGCTGATTCAGCAGCGAGCGCCGGAACTGGAAATTGATGGCGAGATGCACGGCGATGCAGCGCTGGTGGAGAGTATTCGTCGCGAGCTGATGCCGGACAGCCCGCTGAAAGGTACCGCCAATCTGCTGATCATGCCGAACGTTGAGGCCGCACGCATCAGCTACAACCTGCTGCGCGTGTCCTGTTCGGAAGGGGTGACGGTGGGGCCGGTGCTGATGGGCATCCGCAAGCCGGTGCATGTGCTGACGCGCATCGCCTCGGTGCGGCGCATTGTTAACATGGTGGCGCTGGCGGTGGTGGAGGCGCAGACCGAGCCGTTGTGACCGGCAGGGCGACCCCACGGGGGCGCGTTTTATCGGGTTATTCCGCGGGGTGCGCATGAATGCGCACCTGGCTTATTTTTCCAGCCCCAGCCAATCCTGCACTGGCAGAAAATCGCGGGTCAGCGCGGCTTCCGGGGAGTCGTCGGCGGGTTGATAATCATATTCCCAGCGCACCAGCGGCGGCATCGACATCAGAATCGATTCGGTGCGACCGCCGGTTTGCAGACCGAACAGCGTGCCGCGATCCCACACCAGATTAAACTCAACGTAGCGGCCCCGGCGATAAAGCTGGAACTGACGCTCGCGCTCGCCCCACGCCAGTTCTTTGCGCTTCGCTACAATCGGCTGATAGGCCTGCATGAAACCGTTGCCGACCGCCTGCATGAAATCAAAGCAGTGATCAAAATCCGGCGTATTCAAATCATCAAAAAACAGGCCGCCAATGCCGCGCTGCTCGTTGCGGTGTTTCAGGTAGAAGTAGTCGTCACACCACTTTTTGTAGCGCGCATAGACGTCGTCGCCAAACGGCTGGCACAGATCGAACGCGGTCTGATGCCAGTGCCGGGCATCTTCTGTGAAACCGTAATAAGGGGTGAGATCGAAACCGCCACCAAACCACCAGACCGGATCGGCGCCCGGCTTTTCGGCAATGAAAAAGCGCACGTTGGCGTGGCTGGTTGGCACATACGGATTTTCCGGGTGTACCACCAGCGACACGCCCATCGCTTCGAAGCTGCGGCCCGCCAGCTCCGGGCGGTGCGCGGTGGCTGAGGCGGGCATCTGCTCGCCATACACATGGGAGAAATTAACCCCAGCCTGCTCGAACACCTTGCCATTACGCAGCACGCGGCTGCGTCCACCGCCGCCGCCGGGGCGTTGCCAGGTGTCTTCGGCAAAGCTGGCGCTGCCGTCTTCCGCCGCCAGACCGGCGCAAATATCATCCTGCAGCGCCAGCAGATAGGCTTTGACGCGCGAAATATCGGGATTGCTCATGGCTCACTCATTGCAAAAATTTGCCGCGATTCTAGCACAAAACGCTATCAGGCCTGGCGACGATCGTACTCATCAAAGTAATTGACGATACCGTCGGCAATCGCCCGGGCAATTTTCTGGCGAAACGCCGTGGTGCCCAACAGCTGTTCTTCACGCGGGTTGGTGATAAACGAGGTTTCCACCAGCACCGACGGAATGGACGGGGATTTTAGCACCGCGAACGCCGCCTGCTCGGTGTGCTGGCTGTGCAGGTGATGCACCGGGCGAATCTGGTCCAGCACGTGTTTACCCAGCGTCAGGCTGTTGCGAATGGTATCGGTCTGCACCAGGTCGAACAGGATCTGGTTAAGGTAATTATCTTTTTCCTGTACCGCCGCGCCGCCCACTTTATCGGCGTCGTTTTCGCGCTGCGACATATAGCGCGCCATGGCGCTGCTGGCACCGCGATTGGAGAGGGCAAACACCGACGCACCGTTAGCTTCCGGGCTGGTGTAGCCGTCGGCGTGAATCGACATAAACAGGTTGGCGCCGTGCTGATGCGCAATCTCCACGCGCTGGTAGAGCGGAATGAAGTGGTCGCTGTCGCGCGTCAGCCGCACTTCCACCTTCGGGTGGTTCTGCAGCAGCGTACGCACGGTGTTGGCGATCTCCAGTACGATGTGCTTCTCTTCTGAGCCTTCCTGACCCACCGCGCCAGAATCAATGCCGCCGTGACCGGGATCGATCATCACAATGCGCTTGCCGCTGGTGGCCGGTTTCGGCGGTGTATGGCGTGCGCTGACGGGCACTGCCGCGCGCGTTTCCTGCGCCTGGACCGCGCGCGGCGACAGCACCGCCAGCGCCAGGCCGGAGAGGATCAACTGGCGGCGATTGGTCAGGCGCCGCAACAGTGAAATCTTGTTCATTAACATGTCCCTGAGAGTAAACCTGCCCCGTGTTATAGCTTAAGCGCCGTCCGGCGGCGACTGCCGAACCATTTCAGGACATTACTTTGTATTTCAGGCCGCGAATCGCTATTTAGCCGTTTTTTTCAGCCGTTGCGCCCTGCGAGGGTTGCGCCTGGCAAAGAATGCGTGATAATCAGCGAATTGTGCCTCATTGCAGGGTAACGCCGATGGAAATCCGCTCCTTCCGCCAGGAAGATTTTGAAGAAGTCATTACGCTCTGGGAGCGTTGCGATCTGTTACGGCCGTGGAATGATCCGGAACTCGATATCGAACGCAAAATGAACCATGACCCGGAGCTGTTTCTGGTGGCTGAGGTAGGCGGCGAGGTCGTGGGCACGCTGATGGGCGGCTACGATGGCCATCGCGGCTCCGCCTACTATCTGGCGGTGCACCCTGATTATCAGGGCCGGGGATTTGCCAATGCGCTGATGAACCGGCTGGAGAAAAAGCTGATTGCGCGCGGCTGCCCGAAAATCCATCTGATGGTGCGCGAAGAGAACGATCAGGTGGTGGCTTTCTACGAGAAGCTGGATTACGAGCCGGTCGACTCACTGCTGCTGGGCAAACGCCTGATTGAAGACCGTGAATACTGATTCCACGCGTCGCGCGGCCGGGTTTCTGCCCGCCATGCAGCAACAGCGAATAAACTTTTTGCCGGTTTGCGACTCCAACAGGCACGCCAGTCGGCACAAAAGAAAGGAGTTTGCATGAAAGTTGTTCGTCCCGCCCTGCTGGTCAGCGCCCTGGTGCTGGCCGGTTGCGCCAGTTCCGGTTCCTCTTCCTCTGCCAGCACCAGCGAAAGTCACTGGTACAATCCGCTCAGCTATCACTGGTCGGCGCTCAATCCGTTTAGCTGGTTTGGCAGTTCGCTCACCGTCACCGAGCAGGGCGTTGCCGGGCTGAACAGCAACACGGCAATGTCGGAGTCCGCCATTGGCGCCGCGCTGAACAATGATTATCAGCTGCGTCAGGGCATGCGCACGCAGAACGGGCAGGTAGTGGATTTCTGGCAGGCGCTGGATGACGGTAAGGTTAAGCTGGTGATTAATGGCCAGCGTAGCGTCGAGCGCATTGAAGTGCTCGATAGCGATGCGCGCAGCGCCGACGGCAGTAAAATCGGTGATGCGTTCAGCGATAAATTCAGCAAAGCGTTTGATAATTGCAAAATGGTTGCCGGGCTGGATGTGCGCGATGTTGAGTGCCGCGCGCCGGGTAGTCAGCATATCGCCTATATCTACAGCGGCGAGTGGCACGGTCCGACCGGGCTGATGCCGTCAGATGATACGTTAAAAAGCTGGAAAATCAGTAAGATCGTCTGGCAGCGTTAACTGGCGAAAAAATTGCGTTAACGCATCTTCTGCGCAGGGCTTTCCGGTATGATACCGGCGAAAAAACGCCGTTAACTTTTATGCCGGAGAGCATTGTCATGTCTCAGTTTCAGAGCGGGATCCTGCTGGAGCACCGCCGTTTCGCCATTTGGCTGGAAGCCCGCGCCACCGGCGACCTCGCTGCGCTGCGTCAGGGTTGCCACGCCTTTCTGCAACAGCTGGCAGCGCTACAGCAGCAATTTCCGGACGCCGGTCTCGGTGCGGTCATCGCCTTTGGTGATGCGCTGTGGCGCGATCTGCAGGGCACCGACTCAGCTCCCGAACTCAAAGCTTTCACGCCGCTCGGCAAAGGTGCTGCACCGGCGACGCAGCGCGATCTGTTGATCCATATTCAGTCGCTGCGTCACGACGTGAACTTTTCGCTGGCGCAGGCGGCGCTGACGGCGTTTGCCAGCGCGGTCGCCATTGAAGAAGAGACGCACGGTTTCCGCTGGGTCGAAGATCGCGATCTTTCCGGTTTTGTTGATGGCACCGAAAACCCGCAGGGCGAGGCGCGCCAGCAGGTGGCGATCATTGCTGACGGCGCGGATGCCGGCGGCAGCTATGTGTTTACCCAGCGCTGGGAGCACAACCTGCCGCAGTTCAACCGGCTGGCGATTGATAAGCAGGAAGCGATTATTGGCCGCACCAAACAGGACAATGAAGAGCTGCCGGGCGATCAGCGGCCGGCGACGTCGCACCTGAACCGCGTGGATTTGAAAGAAGCGGGCAAAGGCCTGAAGATTCTGCGCCAGAGCCTGCCGTACGGCACCGCCAGCGGTCGCCACGGTCTCTATTTTATTTCGTACTGTCATCGCCTGTATAACATTGAGCAGCAGCTGCTGAGCATGTTTGGCGAGCGCGACGGCAAGATGGATGCCATGTTACGGTTCACCAAACCGGTGAGCGGCAGCTACTTCTTTGCCCCTTCGCTGACGGCGCTGCAGGCGCTGTCACGTTAATCCATCGCGTTTTACCGGTGCGCCGCCGTGCGCACCACATCCCCGCTTGACGCGGCTCAGTTAATCCCGCCCTGCGCATAAACTCTGCCGCTGGCTTATGCCTTTTTAGACTTTGAAATCCCTAAACGATATATAAAACCGTTACAGCTTTCGCCAGAGTTATAAATACACTGACAGCATCTAATGGCATAGGCTCGAACTCCATTTCTCAGGGTGCAGCATGACACGTTCGGTTTCGAAAAAATGGCTTGGCGGTATAGCGCTGTCGCTGAGTTTAGCGGGCGCGGCACAGGCAACAGAGCTGCTCAATAGCTCTTACGATGTGTCACGTGAACTGTTTGTTGCCCTGAATGCGCCGTTTGAACAGCAGTGGAACGCGGCGCACCCTGACGACAAGCTGACCATTAAACAGTCACATGCGGGCTCCTCAAAACAGGCGCTGGCCATTCTGCAGGGGTTGCGTGCCGATGTCGTGACCTATAATCAGGTGACCGATGTGCAGGTGCTGCACGACAAAGGTAACCTGATCCCGGCCGACTGGCAGAGTCGTCTGCCCAACAGCAGCTCACCGTTTTATTCCACCATGGCCTTCCTGGTGCGCAAGGGGAATCCAAAGCAGATTCATGACTGGGCCGATCTGGCGCGCGATAACGTGAAGCTGATTTTCCCGAATCCGAAAACCTCCGGTAACGGCCGTTACACCTATCTGGCCGCGTGGGGCGCTGCCGACCAGGCGGACGGCAAAGACCAGGCCAAAACCGAAGCGTTTATGACCAGGTTCCTGAAAAACGTTGAAGTGTTTGATACCGGCGGCCGTGGTGCCACCACCACCTTTGCCGAGCGCGGCCTGGGTGATGTGCTGATCAGCTTTGAATCGGAAGTGAACAATATCCGTAACCAGTACGGTAAAGACCAATACGAAGTGATTGTGCCGAAAACCAACATCCTTGCTGAATTCCCGGTCGCGTGGGTCGATAAGAACGTCGAACACAATGGCACGGCGGAAGCGGCGAAAGCCTATCTTAACTACCTCTACACGCCGCAGGCGCAGAAAATCATCACCGGCTTTTACTATCGCGTGAATAACCCGCAGCTGATGGCGGAGCAGAAAGATCGCTTCCCGCAGACTGCGCTGTTCAATGTTAATGACGCGTTTGGCGGCTGGCCGCAGGTGATGAAAACCCACTTCGCCAGCGGCGGTGAGCTGGATAAATTACTGGCAGCGGGGCGCGGCTGATGTTGGCTTCTGCACAGAAACGCGTTCTGCCCGGATTTGGTCTCAGCCTTGGCACCAGCCTGCTGTTTACCTGCCTGATTCTGCTGCTGCCAATCAGCGCGCTGATCATGCAGCTGTCGCAGATGACGCTGGCGCAGTACTGGCAGGTGATCAGCAATCCGCAACTGGTGGCGGCGTATAAAGTCACGCTGCTGTCAGCGGGCGTGGCCTCGCTGTTTAACGCGGTGTTTGGCATGCTGATGGCGTGGATTCTGACCCGCTATCGCTTTCCCGGCCGTACGCTGCTGGATGGCCTGATGGACCTGCCGTTTGCGCTGCCGACGGCGGTGGCCGGCCTGACGCTGGCCGGGCTGTTTTCGGTTAACGGCTGGTACGGTCAGTGGCTGGCACATTTTGATATCAAAGTGTCTTACACCTGGCTCGGTATCGCGGTGGCGATGGCTTTCACCAGCATTCCGTTTGTGGTGCGTACCGTGCAGCCAGTGCTGGAAGAGTTAGGCCCGGAGTATGAGGAAGCGGCGGAAACCCTCGGTGCCACGCCGTGGCAGAGTTTCCGGCGCGTGGTGCTGCCGGAAGTCGCGCCGGCGCTGCTGGCCGGGACCGCGCTGTCGTTTACCCGCAGCCTCGGTGAATTTGGCGCGGTGATCTTTATCGCCGGTAACATCGCCTGGAAAACTGAAGTGACCTCGCTGATGATTTTTGTTCGCCTGCAGGAGTTTGATTATCCGGCCGCCAGCGCCATCGCTTCGGTGATCCTCGCGGCGTCGTTGCTGCTGCTGTTTGCGATTAACACTCTGCAGAGCCGCTTTGGCCGCCGTCTGGGAGGTCACTGATGGCTGAGATTTCACAGATCAATCATGCCGAGCGTCAGCCGGTGAACTGGGGCAAATGGCTGCTGATCGGCATTGGCGTGCTGGTATCGATTGGCCTGCTGGTGGTGCCGATGGTCTCCATCTTCTGGGAGGCGCTGGGGCAGGGCATCGGCAAGGCCTTTAGCAACCTGCAGGATAGTGACATGCTGCATGCTATCTGGCTGACGGTGCTGGTGGCGCTGATTACCGTGCCGGTTAACCTGGTGTTCGGCACGCTGCTGGCCTGGCTGGTGACGCGCTTTACTTTCCCCGGTCGCCAGCTGCTGCTGACGCTGTTCGATATTCCGTTTGCCGTGTCGCCGGTGGTGGCCGGTCTGATGTATCTGCTGTTCTGGGGCGTGAATGGCCCGGCTGGCGGCTGGCTTGATGCGCACAACATCCAGGTGATGTTTGCCTGGCCGGGTATGGTGCTGGCGACGATTTTCGTTACCTGTCCGTTTGTGGTGCGCGAGCTGGTGCCGGTGATGCTGAGCCAGGGCAGCCACGAAGATGAAGCCGCCGTGCTGCTGGGCGCGTCTGGCTGGCAGATGTTCCGCCGCGTGACGCTGCCAAATATCCGCTGGGCGCTGCTGTACGGCGTGGTGCTGACAAACGCGCGCGCCATCGGCGAATTTGGAGCGGTATCGGTAGTGTCCGGCTCCATTCGCGGCGAAACCTATACCTTACCTTTACAGGTTGAATTACTGCATCAGGATTACAACACCGTGGGCGCTTTTACCGCCGCCGCGCTGCTGACCCTGATGGCAATTGTGACGCTGTTTCTGAAAAGCGTGGCGCAGTGGCGATTAGAGCATCAGCAGAAGCGCCAACAGGAGGAAAATCATGAGCATTGAGATTAAACACATTAATAAAGCATTTGGCCGCACGCCGGTGCTGAACGATATCTCTCTGGATATTCCTTCCGGCAAGATGGTGGCGCTGCTTGGACCGTCCGGTTCCGGTAAAACCACGCTGCTGCGCATTATCGCCGGGCTGGAGCACCAGAACAGCGGGCAGATCCATTTTCATGGCAAAGACGTCAGCCGCACGCACGCACGCGATCGTCAGGTCGGCTTTGTGTTTCAGCACTATGCGCTGTTCCGCCATATGACGGTGTTCGACAACATCGCCTTTGGTCTGACGGTGCTGCCGCGCCGCGAGCGTCCGAACAGCGCCGAAATTAAGCAGCGCGTTACCCGTCTGCTGGAGATGGTGCAGCTGGCACATCTGGCCAACCGCTACCCGGCTCAGCTCTCCGGTGGACAGAAACAGCGCGTGGCGCTGGCGCGTGCGCTGGCCGTTGAGCCGCAGATTCTGCTGCTGGACGAACCGTTTGGCGCGCTGGATGCCCAGGTGCGTAAAGAGCTGCGCCGCTGGCTGCGTCAGCTGCATGAAGAGCTGAAATTTACCAGCGTGTTTGTGACCCACGACCAGGAAGAAGCGATGGAAGTGGCGGATAGCGTGGTGGTAATGAGTCAGGGCAATATTGAGCAGGTGGGCGCACCGGATGACGTGTGGCGCGAACCTGCGACCCGCTTCGTGCTGGAGTTCCTCGGCGAAGTGAACCGCTTTGACGGCGAAGTGCACGGCTCGCAGTTCCATGTGGGCGCGCATCGCTGGCCGCTGGGCTATACGCCAGCGCATCAGGGCGACGTGGAGCTGTTCCTGCGTCCGTGGGAAGTGGACGTGTCACGCCAGAGTAGCCTGGAGACGCCGTTGCCGGTACAGGTGCTGGAGGTCAGTCCGCGTGGCCACTTCTGGCAGCTGGTGGTTCAGCCCGTCGGCTGGCAGAGCGAGCCAATCTCGGTGGTATTCGCCGGTGAACAGACGGCGCCGATCCGCGGCGAACGGCTGTTTGTTGGTCTGCAACAGGCACGTATCTACCAGGGCACCACGCCGCTGCGCCCGGTTGCCTTTGCCGAAAGCGCCTGATATTTTTGTCACTCCTTCGGGCGGGATTTTCCCGCCCGATTTATTTGTACTCCTTTCGGCTGGAATGACACCGTGACCACTCTGGAAAACACCATCGGCAATACGCCGCTGATTAAGTTGCAGCGCCTGACGCCGGATAACGGCAGCGAAATCTGGCTCAAGCTGGAAGGCAACAATCCGGCAGGTTCGGTGAAAGATCGCGCGGCCTGGTCGATGATCCACCACGCTGAGTTGCGGGGTGAAATCCAGCCCGGCGACACGCTGATTGAGGCCACCAGCGGCAATACCGGCATTGCGCTGGCGATGATTGCCGCGCTAAAAGGCTACCGTTTACGCCTGCTGATGCCGGAGAACATGAGCCAGGAGCGGCAGGATGCGATGCGCGCATATGGAGCTGAGCTGGTGCTGGTGACGCGTGAGCAGGGCATGGAAGGGGCGCGCGATCTGGCACAGGCCATGGCGCAACGCGGCGAAGGCAAGGTGCTGGATCAGTTTAATAACCCTGACAACCCGCTCGGCCACTATCTCACCACCGGTCCGGAGATCTGGCAGCAAAGTCACGGCCGTATGACGCATTTTGTCTCCAGCATGGGCACCACCGGCACCATCAGCGGCGTCGGACGCTATCTGAAAGAGTTTGCCCCGGCGGTAAAAGTGGTGGGTCTGCAGCCGCAGGAAGGCAGTAGCATTCCCGGCATCCGGCGCTGGCCGGCGGCCTATCTGCCCGGCATTTATCGTCCGGAGCTGGTGGATGAGGTGATGGATATGGCGCAGCAGGAAGCGGAAGAGACCATGCGCGCGCTGGCGCAGCGTGAAGGCATTTTCTGCGGCGTCAGTTCGGGCGGTGCGGTAGCGGGCGCATTACGCATCGCCAAAGCGCAACCGGGCAGTGTGGTTGTCGCCATTGTCTGCGATCGCGGCGATCGCTATCTCTCCACCGGCGTTTTTCACCGCTAGTTCCCCCCGCCTGTTTCTGGCTTCGTGCGCCCTGTGACGCGGCGTACGGGCCATTTTTGTCTATAGTCTCCCTAAGCATGTTCTGACGCGGTCACTGTAAGGATCGCGTAAAACCGGCTGCTTTCCCGCGGCACTCAGGACAAAATAGCGGCAATTTTGTACGAGAGAAAAAGATGAAAATCCTGCTTGTTGATGACGATGTTGAACTTGGCACCATGCTGAGCCAGTACCTGATTGCCGAAGGTTTTGAAACCCAGCTGGTGCTGACCGGCAGCGCCGGGATTGAAGGGGCGTTATCCGGACACTACACCGCGATGATTCTCGACATCATGCTGCCGGATATGAGCGGTATTGATGTGCTGCGTCAGGTGCGGCAGAACAGCCGCCTGCCGGTGATCATGCTGACGGCGAAGGGCGACAATATCGATCGCGTTATCGGCCTGGAGATGGGCGCGGATGACTACGTGCCCAAACCCTGCTATCCGCGCGAGCTGGTGGCGCGTCTGCGCGCGGTGCTGCGTCGCTTTGAAGATCAGGCACCGGTGCCGGATAAGAAAGAGGTCCTGCGCTGGGGCGATCTCAGCCTGAACCCGGCCACGCGTATCACGGAGTGGCAGGGCAAAGCTTTTGATCTCACCGCGTCGGAGTTCAATCTGCTGGATCTGCTGCTGCGCGCACCGGACCGCGTAGTGTCCAAAGATGAGCTGTCGGAGAAGGGGCTGGGCCGTCCGCGTGAAGCTTACGATCGCAGCGTGGACGTGCACATCAGCAATATCCGCCAGAAGCTGGCTGCGCTGACCGCAGACAGCGTGAATATTGAAACCGTGCGCAGCATTGGTTATCGCATTCGATGAAACACAGCTACCGTGGCCGCATGTTCTGGAAGATCCTGCTGGGCTTCTGGATTGTGTTTGTGATTATCAGCCAGCTGCTGTGGCTGGGCTTTACCTTGTCAGGAAACCGTCACGAGCCGCCGGAGATTGTGGCGGTGCGCCGTATCGTCAATCTGCAAATGGCTTCAGCGGTGTCGGTACTGGAGCGCGGCGGCCCCAGCTCGCTCGACGATATGATGGCCGACTGGGAGCCGAACGATCGCCAGTTTTTCTCAGTGATTCAGCACGCCAGACCGGCCACTACGCCGGACAATGCGCCGCCGGAGACCTTTAATCAGCCGTTTCACGGCCCGTTTCCGCAGGTGATTGTGCGCTGGGTGAAGGGCGCTGACGGTAAAGAGTACGAACTGCGCTATGACGTCAAAGGGCTGCGTGAAGACAGTTCAATGGGCGGCGGAGGCCCGCGTCGTATTCTGAATATCCCCGAGCCGATGTTTACCTTTGCCGGCGCGCTGGGGCTGCTGTTCAGTCTGCTGCTGGCGTGGAACCTGACGCGGCCAATGCGTCAGCTGCGCGAGGGGTTTGCCCGCGTGTCGCGCGGTGATTTGTCGGTGCGGCTCTATCCGGTAATGCGCCGCCGCCATGATGAGCTGTCGATTGTGGCTCAGGATTTTGATGCGATGGTGGAGCGGCTGGATACGCTGGTGAAAGCGCGCGAGGAGCTGCTGCACGATATCTCCCACGAGCTGCGCTCACCGCTGGCGCGCCTGCAGTTAGCCACCGGTCTGGCGCGCCAGACGCCGGAGTCGGTAGCCTCCTCACTGAATCGCATCGACGAGGAGGCGCGCCGTCTGGATAAGATGATCGGCGAACTGCTGACGCTGTCGCGCGCTGAACATGAGAGCATGCCTGGCGAGCAGTATTTTGACCTGACCGGCCTGCTGCATGCGGTGGTAACCGATGTGCGCTACGAAGCGCAGATCCCCGGTGTGCACGTAGATTTTCTGGTGGATGAGAACGCGGATTACACCGTGCGCGGTAATGCTGAGCTAATCCGCCGCGGCGTGGAGAATGTGCTGCGCAACGCGCTGCGTTTCTCGCATCAGGGGCAGCATATCAGCGTGCAGTTGCAGGCGGAGAATCAGTGGCTGGCGATTCGCGTGCGCGATCAGGGGCCGGGCGTGGATGATGAGAAGCTGTCGAGTATCTTCGATCCGTTCGTTCGGGTGAATTCGCCGCTGATGGGCAAAGGTTACGGGCTGGGACTGTCGATCGTGCGCAAAGTGGTTCTCGCACATCACGGCGAAGTTCAGGCAGTGAATCGTCCGGAAGGCGGGCTGGAAGTGACGCTGCGGCTGCCGCGCTGGAAGCAGGCGTAAATTATCACGCCAGGCGCAGGCGGTCAGGACGACCGGACAGATCGCAAAGACGGCATAAACCGTCCCTGGGCCTCGGCCCGCGCCATCCATGGCGCGGGACGCTTTGCTCCTCTGCCCGGTCGTCCTGCCCTCAAACAGGCACGGTGCGCTTTGCCAGAAGCGCTCGCCTGCAAATCTTTCATCAACGTGTGAAAAAACAAAAACGGCACCCATTGGGTGCCGTTTTCACGCAATCAGCGCGGTTTACTTCCTGATGCGGATAACCGGCGTTTCGCCCACGGTAACCTGACCGGAGAGTTTCACCAGGTCTTTGATCTCATCCATATTCGAGATCACGACCGGGGTCAGCGTGGATTTGGCTTTCTCTTCCAGCAGCGGCAGATCAAACTCGATCACCACATCGCCTTTTTTCACTTTCTGGCCTTCTTCAGCGATGCGTTTGAAGCCTTCACCTTTCAGTTCTACCGTGTCGATACCGAAGTGCACAAACAGTTCGATGCCGTTATCAGACTCGATAGAAAACGCGTGGTTGGTTTCGAAAATCTTGCCGATAGTGCCATCCACTGGTGCAACCATTTTGTTGCCAGTAGGTTTGATGGCGATACCATCACCGACGATTTTCTCTGCGAATACCACATCAGGTACGTCTTCGATATTCACGATTTCGCCTGACAGAGGCGCAACGATATCGATAGTCCCTGACGCGCTCTCTGATTTATCGCCAAAAAGTTTAGAAAACAAACCCATGATCTTCTCCTAAGCAGTAATTTGGGGCCAGCGTCTCGTGGATCAGCAGAGCGTTTTTTCTTTGATGAACTTGTTCACCAGGTTCATCAAATCTTCCGCTGTGGGTTGAGCCAGAGCCTGCTCTGCCAGTGCCTTCGCATCTTCGAAATTGGTATTGCGAATGATCTTCTTGATGCTTGGGATTGAAATGGCACTCATGCTGAATTCGTCCAGCCCCATTCCCAGTAACAGTAGTGTAGCACGTTCATCACCAGCCAGCTCACCACACATGCCGGTCCATTTCCCTTCGGCATGTGATGCGTCGATCACTTGCTTAATGAGGCCCAGTACAGATGGCGTCATTGGGTTATAGAGGTGTGAAATCAAATCATTACCACGATCGACCGCCAGAGTATACTGCGTCAGGTCATTTGTCCCAATACTAAAGAAGTCGACTTCTTTCGCCAGATGGCGGGCAATCACTGCGGAAGCCGGGGTTTCCACCATGATGCCCACTTCAATGGACTCATCAAAGGCTTTACCTTCTTCACGCAGCTGTGCCTTCAGCATCTCCAGTTCAGCCTTCAGGAAGCGCACTTCTTCCACCGAGATGATCATCGGGAACATGATGCGCAGTTTGCCGAAGGAAGACGCACGCAGAATGGCGCGCAGCTGGGCATGCAGAATCTCTTTGCGGTCCATGGCGATACGAATCGCACGCCAGCCGAGGAACGGGTTCTCTTCTTTTGGCAGGTTCATGTACGGCAGATCTTTGTCGCCGCCGATGTCCATAGTACGCACGATCACGGCCTGGGAACCCATCGCTTCCGCCACGGCTTTGTAAGCCTGGAACTGCTCTTCTTCGCTTGGCAGCGAATCGCGGTCCATGAACAGGAATTCAGTACGGTACAGACCAACACCTTCCGCGCCGTTGCGCTCAGCACCGGCGACATCACGCACGGTACCGATGTTGGCGCATACTTCAACCTGATGGCCGTCCAGCGTAATCGCTGGCAGATCTTTCAGTTTCGCCAGCTCGTGCTTCTCAGACAGATACTGCGTCTGAATCGCTTTCAACTCTTCCTGCACGTCGTCGGTCGGATTGACGTAAATCTTGTTGTTCACGCCATCGATAATCAGGAAATCACCGTTTTTCACGGTAGCGGTCACGTTACCGGTGCCGACAATCGCAGGCAGCTCCAGCGAACGCGCCATGATCGAGGTGTGTGAAGTACGGCCACCCAGATCGGTAATAAAGCCCAGCACCTTTTTCAGGTTCAGCTGTGCGGTTTCGGATGGCGTCAGATCTTTCGCCACCAGAATGGATTCGTCAGCAATGGCGCTCAGGTCAACGATATGCAGACCCAGAATGTTCTGCAGCAGACGCTTGCCGATGTCACGTACGTCAGCCGCGCGCTCTTTCAGATATTCGTCGTCGAGCTCTTCCAGCGCTTTTGCCTGGCCTTCAACCACAGAGTGGGCGGCGGCGTCAGCGGTTACGTGATCTTTTTTAATCAGGTCGATGATTTCCTGCTCAAGCTCTTCGTCTTCGAGCAGCATGATGTGACCTTCAAAGATCGCCGCTTTCTCTTCACCGAAGGTTTCACCGGCTTTCACACGGATGGCTTCAAGCTGCCCGGCTGCTTTGCTGCGACCGTCGAGGAAGCGCTGAACTTCCTGCTCAACCTGGTCGTCAGTAATCTTTTTACGGCTGATGACGATCTCGTCTTCCTTCAGCAGCAGTGCTTTGCCGAAAGCGATACCCGGTGATGCTAAAATGCCTGAAATCATAACTCTACCTTTTAATCACGATGGCTCATTGACCCAATGCGTTGCCACTGTCGCGGAGCAGTACTCTAAGGAAGCAATAACGCGGACAGGTTGTCCGCGATCAACATAATTGCACTCAATGGGGCAAAGGAGTCGGTTTAATGGCTTGCCGGAGCGGAATTACTCCAGTTCAGCCATCAGTTTGACCAGATGCTCAACCGCCTGCTGCTCGTCTTCACCTTCTGCAGAAAGCGTAACAACCGTACCCTGAGTCAGACCCAGAGTCTGCAGTTTGAACAGGCTTTTCGCGCTGGCAGATTTGCCGTTAGAGGTCACGGTGATTTCAGACTGGAAAGCCTTCGCTTCTTTCACGAACTGAGCTGCAGGACGGGTATGGAGGCCGTTAGGTGCGGTAATGGTAACTTCTTGCTGGAACATTCTATTTCCCCAACTTTATCAGGTTTGGTGTTATGGATCTAAAGTCTAGCCTGGAGCCGTAACTTTAGCCTGTGTAGGTGCGCTGGTACGGCATCACGCTGACCAAAAAATGCGCTTGAATGAAAAAGTCATTTTTTCGATGACGGATCAAAACTGCTGCAATACGTCACTCTGCTGATTATGCCGTGATTCGCCGTTTCACCAAATCAGTAAATCGATTCAGCTTGATCCACTTCAAAGGCAGATTAATTTCAGGCACCGAAATAATTGGCTGCTTAAATACCAGAGCCGCATCACTGAAATCAATCTGCCCGGTGGTAAAAGTGAGATCTGCGCCACAAAAAAGCACCCATTTGGGTGCTTTTTTCATCATTTTCAGACTCTGTCGTTTACTGTTGCAGCTCTTTTTCGGTGAACAGATCGGCAAACAGTGCGGTACTGAGATAGCGTTCGCCGGAAGAGGGCAGAATCACCACGATATTTTTATTGGCGAAGGCTTCATCTTCCTGCAGCTTAAGGGCAGCCGCCACCGCTGCACCGGAAGAGATACCGGCCAGAATGCCTTCCTCTTCCATCAGCTGACGCGCGGTGCTGATCGCTTCTTCATTGGTGATGGCCACCACGCGGTCAATCAGTTTCAGGTCAAGGTTGCCCGGAATAAAACCGGCACCGATGCCCTGAATCTTGTGCGGGCCCGGTTTGATCTCTTCTCCCGCCAGCGCCTGCGCGATGACTGGGGAATCCGTAGGCTCAACGGCCACGGTGATCAAATCCTGCTTGCCTTTGGTGTTCTTGATGTAGCGGCTCACGCCGGTCAGCGTACCGCCGGTGCCCACGCCGGCAATGAAAACGTCTACGGCGCCGTCAGTGTCTTCCCAGATCTCCGGGCCAGTAGTCTTTTCGTGAATTTCCGGGTTGGCCGGGTTGCTGAACTGCTGCAGCAGCACATATTTGTCCGGATCGCTGGCAACAATCTCTTCTGCTTTAGCGATGGCGCCCTTCATGCCTTTTGGCCCTTCGGTCAGCACCAGATTGGCGCCCAGCGCTTTCAGCAGCTTGCGACGTTCAATCGACATGGTCTCAGGCATGGTCAGCGTCAGCTTGTAGCCGCGCGCAGCGGCGACATAGGCCAGCGCAATGCCGGTGTTGCCGCTGGTTGGCTCTACCAGCTCAACGCCCGGTTTCAGAATACCGCGTTTTTCTGCGTCCCAAATCATATTGGCACCGATACGGCATTTAACGCTGAAGCTCGGGTTACGCGACTCGACCTTCGCCAGAATGCGTCCATTACCGATGCGGTTCAGTCGAACCAGCGGCGTATGACCAATTGTCAGAGAGTTGTCTTCATAGATCTTACTCATAGCCCGTCCTTAACTGTATGAAATATTGGGAACCCTCAGAGCATACCTGTTCTGACCCCCGGCGGAAGGAAAGAAATCGTATATCTATATAGCCTGCGACCATAAGCCTGATGCAAAAATGCATAAGGCTTTTTGATGCATTATAGATGACGCGCATGCTGGCTGCGGTAGCGATCGACCCACATGGCGGTCGCGCCGCATACCGCGACCGGCATGATGGCGAGATTGAGGATCGGAATCATGGTGAACAGACTGACCAGCGCGCCAAACTGCATATTGGCGGTTTTATGCTGACGCAGCGCGTTACGCATCTGAGGAAAACTGACTTTGTGGTTGTCGAACGGATAGTCGCAATATTGTATTGATAGCATCCAGGCGCTAAACAGAAACCACAACACCGGTGCCACGGTCTGGCCAAAGCCGGGGATAAAATAGAGCAGCAGCAGGCCCAGCGCGCGCGGCAAATAGTAGCCGAGCTTCTGTAACTCGCGCTTCATGATGCGCGGGATGTCTTTCATCATGCCGAGCCAGCCACTGTCCGGCAGGGGTTTTCCGGTCAGACGACCTTCCAGCTGCTCCGCCAGCAGGCCGCAAAACGGCGCGGCAATCCAGTTGGCGATGGTGGAGAAGAAATAGCTGAATACCAGCACAATCGAAATCACCGACAGCGGCCACAGCAGATAGCTCAGCCACTGCAGCCAGTCCGGCACGTGCGACATCAGCTGTGGAATCCACTGGCCGAGGCGCTGAAACAGCCAGATAAACGCACCGCCCAGCAGCACAATGTTCACCAGCAGCGGGATGATGACGTAGCGGCGGATACCGGGCAGACGCACCAGTTTCCAGCCCTGGGCAAAATAATGAATACCATTCATGGATGAGACCGAATTCTCAGCGGGCATAGCGAGCCTTTCTCCTTTATGTAGCGGCGCCAACATCATAACCTGGCTTTTTATCGGTGACAGGCGCACTTTGCGCGAAAAAACAGCAAAAAAGCGTGGGGCAGCTATCTTATTTGTCAGAAAATACTGCACAGACTTGCACTTGTGTAGCTGGGCAAATACAGTTAGAGGATAAAGTTTGCCGTGGTGGCAAGGTATTGGAACAACAGAGAATACAATGATGCAGGATTTGCGTCTGATATTAATCGTTGTTGGCGCGATCGCCATAATAGCGCTGCTTCTTCACGGACTGTGGACCAGCCGTAAAGAGCGCTCTTCCGTGTTTCGCGATCGCCCGCACAAACGTCTGAAACAGCGTGAAGAAGCGGATGACGATGATCTGCTGAACAGCGAAGACGATGGCGTCGGCGAAGTACGCGTGCGTCGTCAGCGTGATGCCGAAGACGAGCCGCAGTTCGATGCGCCGGTCACCAAACCTGCTGCTCCGCGTGCGCCGGAACCGGTGCGTCAGCCGTTCCCACGCAAGGAAACGCCGTTAAGCGGCGATCCGCTGCTGGACGATGAGCCGGTACGTCAGCCTGCACCTGCGCCACAACCGCAGGCGCCGGTGGCGCAGCCCGTGCCACAGCCACAACCGATTCAGGCCGATCCGCTGCTGGATAATGAACCGCTGTCCGCCACCCAGCCGGCACCGGAGTTTACCGCCGCCGAGCCGGAGGTTAAACAACCTGAACCTGCGCCTGTGCAGGAAGCTGCACCGCAACCGCAGCCCGCTGCGCCGGGCAGTAAAAAAGAAGCGGTGCTGGTGTTGCACGTTGCCGCGCATGCCGGTGGCGCACTGAACGGTGAAGCGCTGCTGCAGGGCATTCTGCAGGCTGGCTTCCAGTTTGGTGAAATGAACATTTTCCATCGCCATCTCAGCCCGGCCGGTAGCGGTCCGGTGCTGTTCAGCCTGGCGAACATGGTCAAACCGGGTTCGTTCAATCCGGATGAAATGGGCGATTTCACCACGCCGGGCGTCTCAATCTTTATGATGGTGCCGTCCTACGGTGACGCCAATCAGAACTTTAAGCTGATGCTGCAATCGGCACAGCGCATCGCCGATGATGTCGGTGGCGTAGTGCTGGATGATGAGCGTCGCATGATGACACCACAAAAGCTGGAAACCTACAAAGCACGCATCCGCGAGGTTATTGGCTAAACGCCGCCAGCAGTATCACCCTTTAACTAAATAACCCCCGCTTGCCGGGGGTTTTTTATCGGACGAGAGAATATGACATCGGTTCAGGAGCAGATCACCGCGCTGCGCACCACGTTACGCCACCACGAATACCTCTATCACGTGATGGATACGCCGGAAATCCCGGATGCAGAATATGACCGATTGATGCGCGAACTGCGTGAGCTGGAGAGCGCGCATCCCGATTTAATCACCCCGGATTCTCCCACCCAGCGCGTAGGCGCGGCACCGCTTGCCACCTTTGAACAGGTGCGCCACGAAGTGCCGATGCTGTCGCTCGATAACACCTTTGATGAAGCCGGATTTCTTGCCTTCAATAAGCGCGTGCAGGATCGCCTGAAAAGCACTGACGATCTCACCTATTGCTGCGAGCTGAAGCTGGATGGTCTGGCAGTGAGTTTACTGTATGAAAACGGCCTGCTGGTGCGAGCCGCCACGCGCGGCGATGGCACCACCGGCGAAAACATCACGGCGAATGTACGCACCATTCACGCCATTCCGCTGCGCCTGCACGGCGACAATATTCCGGCGCGGGTAGAAGTGCGCGGCGAAGTATTTATGACTGAAAGCGGCTTTGAGAAGCTGAATGAGGAAGCGCGACGCACCGGCGGCAAAGTATTTGCCAACCCGCGTAATGCGGCGGCCGGCTCGCTGCGCCAGCTCGATCCGCGTATCACCGCGAAACGTCCGCTGACCTTCTTCTGCTACGGCTTTGGCCTGCTGGAGGGCGGCGAAATGCCTGCCAGCCACTGGCAGCGTCTGCAACAGTTTAAGGCCTGGGGATTACCGGTCAGCGATCGGATTCGCCTGGTGCACACCGCGGATGAAGTGCTGGCGTTTTATCGTCAGGTTGAGCAGGACCGTCCGTCACTCGGCTTTGATATTGACGGCGTGGTGATCAAAGTCGACTCGCAGGCGCTGCAGGAGCAGCTGGGCTTTGTGGCGCGCGCACCGCGCTGGGCGGTGGCATTCAAGTTCCCGGCGCAGGAGCAGATGACGGTGGTGCGCGACGTCGAGTTTCAGGTCGGACGTACCGGCGCGATTACGCCGGTGGCGCGCCTCGAACCGGTGCAGGTCGCGGGCGTGATAGTCAGTAATGCGACGCTGCACAACGCCGATGAAATCGCCCGGCTGGGGCTGCGTATCGGTGACAAAGTGGTGATTCGTCGCGCCGGTGACGTGATTCCGCAGGTGGTCAACGTGGTGGAATCCGAACGTCCGGCGGATGCGCGCGAGATTGTGTTTCCCAGCCACTGTCCGGTGTGCGGCTCTGACGTAGAGCGTGTGGAAGGCGAAGCCGTAACGCGCTGTACCGGCGGGCTGATTTGCGGCGCGCAGCGTAAAGAGGCGCTGAAGCACTTTGTCTCACGCCGTGCGATGGACGTGGACGGCATGGGCGATAAAATCATCGACCAGCTGGTGGAAAAAGAGTACGTCAAAACCCCGGCCGACCTGTTCCGTCTCACCGCCGGCAAGCTGACCGGACTGGACCGCATGGGGCCGAAATCGGCGCAAAACGTGGTGGACGCGCTGGAAAAAGCCAAATTCACCACGCTGCCGCGCTTCCTGTATGCGCTCGGCATCCGCGAAGTGGGTGAGGCGACGGCGGCCAACCTGGCGAACCACTTTGGCGAGCTGGAAAAGGTCATGAACGCCGATCTCGATGCGTTAATCGCGGTACAGGACGTCGGCAAAGTGGTGGCAGCGCACGTGCGCAACTTCATGGAAGAAGAGAGTAACCGTGAAGTGATCCGCCAGCTGACGGAGGAGGTGGGCGTGCACTGGCCGGCGGTGGTGGTGGTCAAAGCCGAAGAGATCGACAGCCCGTTCGCCGGAAAAACCGTGGTACTGACTGGCTCGCTGTCGCAGATGAACCGTGACGATGCCAAAGCGCGGCTGACGGCGCTGGGAGCCAAAGTCAGCGGCAGCGTGTCGAAAAAAACCGATTTGCTAATCGCCGGTGAGGCTGCCGGTTCCAAGCTGGCAAAAGCGCAGGAGCTGGGGATTGCGGTGATCGATGAAGCCGAAATGATTCGGTTATTGGGCGCCTGAGATGGATAAGCAGCAGCTGGTTGAAATTGCCAATACCGCGATGCCGTTTGGCAAATACAAAGGGCGGATGCTGATCGATGTGCCGGAAGAGTATCTGCTGTGGTTTGCGCGTAAAAATGAATTTCCCGCCGGCAAACTGGGTGAGCTGATGCAGCTGACGCTGGCGATCAAAATCGAAGGCTTACAGGGCTTAGTTAAACCGCTCAAGCGCAGTGAATAAGTGACAGGCCCGCAATTGCGGGCCTGATGTTTTATGACTTCTGCGCTTCAATCTGTTGCTTCGCCAGCTTCTTCTCATTACCGGCTTTATAGCGCTGGGCAATGAACGAGCACACCATCAGCTGTACCTGATGGAAGATCATCAGCGGCAGGACAATAATCCCCACTGCACTGGCCGGGAACAGAATGTTGGCCATCGGCACGCCGTTTGCCAGGCTCTTTTTCGAGCCGCAAAACAGCACCACAATCTCATCCGCACGGCTAAAGCCAAACAGCCGGGAAGCGCCAAGGTTGATCGCCAGTGCGACGAACAGAATCAGCAGGCTGCCAGCCAGAATCCACAGCAGGGTATCAACGCCGACGCGATGCCAGATGCCGTTAACCACCGCTTCACTGAACGCCGAATAGACCACCAGCAGAATCGAGGTTTGATCGGTTTTGCCAATCAGGCTGCGATGCTTCTCCACCCAGCCACCAATCCAGCGGCGTGCCAGGTGGCCCAGCACAAAGGGCACCAGCAGCTGCAGCATGATTTTACCAATCTGCTCCAGACCGTTGCCCGGCGCATCGCTGTGCACATTCATCACCAGGTTAACCAGCAGCGGCGAAATAAAGACGCCGAGCAGACTGGAGGCGGAGGCAGCACACACCGCCGCGGCAACGTTACCGCCCGCCATGGAGGTGAAAGCAATCGCGGACTGCACCGTCGCCGGCAGGATACACAAGTAGAGGAAACCGGTGTAAATCTCCGCGCCGACGTTGACCGGATGCCACCACACCAGCAGCAGGCCAAGGATCGGGAAAATCACGAAGGTGCTGCACATAATCCACAGATGCAGCCGCCAGTGGCTGCTGCCAGCGATGATCTTCTCACGCGACAGTTTGGCACCGTGCATGAAGAACAGCAGGGCGATGGCCGCAGTGGTCAGGTATTCGAAGAAATCGACAAACCCGCCTTTGGCCGGAAAGAAGCTGGCCAGCAGCACGGTGATGATGAGTTTGACCATCATCGGGTCAAGTCGTAAAAAGCCCATTGTTACAATCCGGTTAAATGTAATAAATGATGCTGCTGATTGTGCGTCAGACGCGTTTAGAAATAAAATTGATTTATTGCATTAATCTATGAGCGTAATCGATGAATTACACCTTACGACAGCTGCGCACCTTCGTGGCGGTGGCGCAGCACGGCAGTTTCAGCCAGGCAGGGCAGGCGATTGGGCTGAGCCAGTCGGCGGTCAGTCATAGCATTAAAGAGCTGGAAGAGGAGATGGGCGTACGGCTGCTGGATCGCACCACGCGCGAGGTGTTACTGAGCGAAGCCGGACAGCAACTGGCAACGCGGCTGGAACGACTGCTGGAGGAGCTCAATACCACTCTGCTCGATGTGCGCAGCTATGGCGAGCAGCGCAGCGGCACGGTGCGCGTGGCGGCCAGCCAGACGCCCTCGGCGCATCTTATGCCGCAATGTCTGGCCAGCAGCCAGCTGCGCTACCCCGACATTCGGGTGATTCTGCACGACCGCGTGCAGCAGTGGGTATTGCAGAGCGTGCGCAATGCGGAAGTCGATTTTGGCATCGTCATCGGTCCGCTGCAGGATGCGGATTTCGATAGCGAGGAGATTCTGCAGGAGCCGTTTTTACTGTTGTGCCATCAGGATGATGCGCTGGCGCAGGTGCCGCAGGCCCAGTGGTCAATGCTGGCTGGTCGCGCTATGGTGCTGCAGGATTACGCGTCGGGCAGCCGTTTGCTGGTCGATGCCGCATTGCAGCGGCTGGCGCTGAACGTGCAGGTGGTGCAGGAGATTGGCCATCCGGCCACGCTTTATCCGATGGTGGAAGCGGGCATTGGCATCAGTATCTTACCGGCACTGGCGCTGCCGCTGCCGTCTGGTCGTAAGCTGACGGTGCGCCGGCTCTATCCGGAGATCAATCGCAGCCTGATGCTGATTAAACGCAAAAATCGGTCACTCACCCCGGCAGCGGAGGCTATCTGGCAGGAAGTGCGTCAGCAGGCGGCGCTGCTGACGCAGGATCGCGCGCTTAATCCGGCTTTTTAAACATAAACGTCAAGTTGGTTGCTGTCGGTTGGGCGGTTGATACCATCCGCTTTCACTGCAGTAACCTCCTGTTTCTCCTGCTTCTGCTCCGCTTTCTCCTTTTCCTGCTTCTGCAACTGCTGGATTTGCGCCTGCAGCAACTGAATCTGCGCGTTAATCGTCTCCTGCTTATCCTTTCTTTGCTTCTCGGTCAGGCTTTTGTCCTTCGCAATGTCTTTCAGTTCATCATTCAGACTGGCGATTTGTTTAGTCAGGCTGGCGATTTTCGAAGCGCTATCGCTACTGCCGGATGCGCTTCCGGAGCCGGAAGTACTGCTGCTGCCAATATTGGTATTGGTCGAAATGGTGGTCATAACGTTCTCCTTGCAAATGTGCCCTTTCGTTATCGGAAGGCAGCCGCTGCGGCTTGAGGGTGAGAGGTGTTAAATTTGCGAAAAGGTTTCGTCAGGAACGAGGGCGGAAGGGAATAGGGCGGGCACGGCCTCAGGCTGAGCGGGTTCTTTCTTCACAGCTGAAGCGAAAAAGCGCCCTGAGAATGTAAGAGCGGTCAGATATGGCAACCGCAAGTCGCACACCATTTGTAGCGGCGCGATTCATCGCGCAATAAATTGCGCTGCTACCAAACGTGCAACCGTGGTTGAATGCAGTTGCAGCTTAACTGACAGTTTGGGAAGTGGGATGTGAAGAAACGAAAAAAGCGCCCGGTGGGCGTAAGGGCAACCAGGTAAGGCAACCGCAAATCGCACACCATTTGTAGCGGCGCGATTCATCGCGCAATAAATTGCGCCGCTACAACATGTGCAAACGTGGTTGAACGCAGTTGCAGCTTAACTGGCAGCCTGGGAAGTGGGATATGAAGAAACGAAAAAAGGCGCCCTGAGAACGTAAGAGCGGTCAGATATGGCAACCGCAAGTCACACCCTATTTGTAGCGGCGCGATTTATCGCGCAATAAATTGCGCCGCTACCAAACGTGCAACCATGGTTTAACGCAGTTGCAGCTTAACTGGTAGCCTGGGAAGTGGGATATGAAGAAACGAAAAAAGGCGCCGTGAGAACGTAAGAGCGCTCAGATATAGCAATCGCAAATCGCACATTATTCGTAGCGGCGCGATTCATCGCGCAATAAATTGCGCCGCTACCAAACGTGCAACCGTAGTTGAATGCAGTTTCAGCTTCACTGGCAGCCTGGGGAGTGGGATGTGAAGAAACGAAAAAAGCGCCCATTGGGCGCTCTTTTCTGAATTTGGTGGGTCGTGCAGGATATGCCTCGGCCCATCCGGGGCCTCGCCCTGCGGGTGATGCTGGCGCATCAGCCTGAATCGCTCCCGGCGATTCAGTCGAACCTGCAGCAGGTTCTCATCCTGCACGTTCAGCATCGGCGCACAGAAACGAAAAAAGCGCCCTGAGGGCGCTTTTTCCTGAATTTGGTGGGTCGTGCAGGATATGCCTCGGCCCATCCGGGGCCTCGCCCTGCGGGTGATGCTGGCGCATCAGCCTGAATCGCTCCCGGCGATTCAGTCGAACCTGCGACCAATTGATTAAAAGTCAACTGCTCTACCAACTGAGCTAACGACCCGAAGTGGTGGGTGATGACGGGCTCGAACCGCCGACCCCCTCCTTGTAAGGGAGATGCTCTACCAACTGAGCTAATCACCCACTTCGGTACTGCTTAACAAGAGTGTCATCTGACTAAGATATGGTGGGTGATGACGGGCTCGAACCGCCGACCCCCTCCTTGTAAGGGAGATGCTCTACCAACTGAGCTAATCACCCATATCTTATCTCTTGTTCACTGCGGGCCATCTCATTAAGAGTGGTGGGTGATGACGGGCTCGAACCGCCGACCCCCTCCTTGTAAGGGAGATGCTCTACCAACTGAGCTAATCACCCCCGCTGTGTGGAGTCGCATTATAGGGATCCTTCGAAGTGAGTCAACGCTTTTTAAAACATAAATGTGCGTTCGCTTTAAATTTAGACATCATGCAGCGCTTTTAGCCAATGTGCTGGTTTTATTAGCAGAAAAACGCACTTCTGCCCGCGCCGCCAGCGTGACAGTGATTGAGGAATCAGCCTCACCTGCTAGAATATGCGCACTGTTTTTCCGCGTTAACCCGTTTTTTTGTCATCCAGACAACGAAACCTGCGCATTTAAGGCAATGCTGAATGAAAATCAAAACTCGCTTCGCACCCAGCCCGACGGGCTACCTGCACGTCGGTGGTGCGCGTACTGCGCTTTACTCATGGCTTTATGCTCGCCATAACCAGGGCGAATTCGTCCTGCGTATCGAAGATACCGACCTGGAGCGCTCCACGCCGGAAGCGATCGAAGCCATTATGGATGGGATGAACTGGCTGAATCTCGACTGGGATGAGGGCCCGTACTACCAGACCAAACGTTTCGACCGTTATAACGACGTTATCGACGAAATGCTGGAAGCCGGTACTGCTTATAAATGCTATTGCTCGAAAGAGCGTCTGGACGCGCTGCGTGAAGAGCAGATGGAAAAAGGCGAGAAGCCCCGTTATGACGGCCGCTGCCGCGACAGCCATGAACATCATGCTGCCGATGAGCCGTGCGTGGTGCGCTTCCGCAACCCGCAGGACGGTTCGGTAATTTTTGACGATCAGATTCGTGGTCCGATCGAATTCAGCAACCAGGAACTGGATGATCTGATCATCCGCCGTACCGACGGTTCACCGACCTACAACTTCTGTGTGGTGGTCGACGACTGGGATATGGGCATCACGCACGTTATTCGTGGTGAAGACCATATCAACAATACGCCGCGTCAGATCAACATCCTGAAAGCGATTGGTGCGGAAGTGCCAACTTATGCGCACGTATCCATGATCCTTGGCGATGACGGTAAAAAGCTGTCCAAGCGTCACGGCGCAGTGGGCGTCATGCAGTATCGCGACGACGGCTACCTGCCGGAAGCGCTGCTTAATTATCTGGTGCGCCTCGGCTGGTCACATGGCGATCAGGAGATTTTCAGCGTGGCGGAAATGACCGAACTGTTCACCCTCGATGCGGTGAGCAAATCGGCCAGCGCCTTCAACACCGAGAAACTGCAGTGGCTCAACCACCATTACATTAATACGCTGCCGCCGGAATATGTCGCGACCCAGTTGCAGTGGCACATTGAGCAGCAGAACATCGATACCCGCACCGGACCGGAGCTGGCGAAGCTGGTGACGCTGCTGGGTGAGCGCTGCAAAACGCTGGTCGAAATCGCCGCGTCCTGCCGCTACTTCTATGAAGAGTTTGACGCGTTTGATGCGGATGCAGCGAAAAAGCATCTGCGTCCGGTGGCGCGTCAGCCGCTGGAAGTGGTACGCGACAAGCTGGCGGCCATCAGCGACAGCGACTGGAATGCGGAAAACGTGCATAACGCCATTCAGGCTGCTGCGGATGAACTTGAGCTCGGCATGGGCAAAGTCGGTATGCCGCTGCGCGTTGCCGTAACCGGTGCCGGTCAGTCGCCTGGGCTCGACGTGACGGTGGAAGCCATCGGCCGCAGCCGCAGCGTGGCGCGTATCGAAAAAGCGCTGGCGTTCATCGCGGAGCGTGAAGCACAGGCCTGATTGAGCTGAACAGCGGCCTGTCAGGCTGCTGTGATGAGGCAGGCAACAAAAAAGCCGGAAGCATCTCACTGCTTCCGGCTTTTCTATTCTTCCTGGATTCCTAACCGCTGTAATACGCCCCTGATCCCTTCCCGCAATAACAGCGCCGCCAGTTGTTCCTGTTCGGTGGCCGTCATTTGCTGGACAGAATTTATTAATAACGCAGGTAACGTATTTTGCTGAGCGCCATAATTTGCCGCCGGTTCGTTTGCATGGCGGGTGGACTGAATGAAGCTTTTGACACGCTCATCAATGTGGATTAATCGCGCCTTACCGCCCTGTACACCGGGCTTAGGCGTGGTCGTCCAGTTTTCACGCTTGATCCATTTATTCACCGTCTGCCGACTGTAGCCCGTTTCCAGCGCGAGCTCTTCGGGAGTGAGCCATTCCTTTTTCACGATGCTGTCCCTGTTAAATACATTAGCTCTACATATTACAACAAAACGTTACGGGGAAAAGTAATCAAGGCAGAAAATGCCTTTTGCTGTACGACAAAAGGCAAAATCGGTTTACTGCGCTTCGCTGACCGCCGCCTGTGCCGGACGGAAGGCGAGGAAATAGGTGAGGCCGACAAAGATCGCACCGCCCACACCATTGCCTAAAAATACCGCAACCACGTTAGGTGCAAATTCTGCCCAGCTCATCTGACCGGCAAAAATTGCGGCAGGCACGATAAACATGTTGGCCACCACGTGCTGGAAACCGATTGCCACGAAGGCCATCACCGGGAACCACATGCCGAAGATTTTGCCGACCATATCTTTACTGGCGAAGGCCAGCCACACCGCCAGACACACCAGCCAGTTGCAGCCGATGCCGGAGATGAACGCGTGCATAAAATCTGCGTTCACTTTGGCATGGGCGATCGCCACGGTTTTCTTCAGATAGTCGCCTTCGGTCATGCCGAGCAGATGGCCGAAGAACCATGCTACCGCAACGCTGCCAATAAAATTGGCGATGGTGACCCAAAACCAGTTGCGCAGCACGCTGAAACCGCTAATGCGGCGCGCGAACCAGGCAATGGGCAGCGTCATCATGTTGCCGGTCAGCAGTTCGCCACCCGCCAGCACGGTCAGAATCAGTCCGACCGGGAATACCGCCGCACCGAGGAAACCGGCAAACGAGCCCCATTCAGCAGGCAGCTGGTTAATAACGTGCAGATCGAGCAGGAAGCCGGTGGCGATAAACGCGCCAGCCATAAAGCCAAGAATTAATAAGGTGGAAACCGGCAGACGGCTTTTAGCCACGCCGGCCTGAATCGCCAGTTGCGCGATCTCTTTAGGTGTATGCAGCGACATAGTTCACTTTTCTTTTATTAAACAAGGAGGACGTGCTGGCCGGTTAGCGAGTGAATACCCTGGACGGCTAACCGGTTAATTAGCGCGCTAAGTTTTACACGCACCATTAACGAAAACAAGCCTGACGCTAACATCTTTAACCTAAAGTTAACCTCGGCGTGGCCCACCGTTGAGGCGGCGTTGATATAACGGCTGAGGGCAGGGATGACGAGTACGCGCTGCGCTGAAAAAAAAGCCACGGCGACACAGGGTTGCCGCCTTTTTCAGCGATCGCACGCAGAACGAGAATTTGCCGTTGACACTCAAACAGCGGTCTCATATTATGCCGTCCGTCGAGGCAACTCGGCGGTTTTTTCGGTACGGGGCTATAGCTCAGCTGGGAGAGCGCTTGCATGGCATGCAAGAGGTCAGCGGTTCGATCCCGCTTAGCTCCACCAAACCGCTCCCAACGGTTTGCACTGAAAAAACGAATTCCAGATGTGGGGGTATAGCTCAGCTGGGAGAGCGCTTGCATGGCATGCAAGAGGTCAGCGGTTCGATCCCGCTTATCTCCACCAATTCTCTGTTCGTTCAGAACAAACGTATTCAAAACCCGATAATAATACTGCCGTTTGCGCAGTGTGACGTTGCATTCGCCGACTGGCTGCGCGCAATGGCGCTGACCTGCAGCGCCTTTCCGTGTTAAACCGTCACGGCCTGTGGCTGCAGCTGTAGCACGCGAAAACCGTGGGTACCGTCGCGATCCAGTTGCGCCACCAGACCATATTCCCAGTCGAGATAGGCCTGCATCACGTCCGGTTCAATATCGGTGCCTTCGTACGGGCGGCGATAACGATCGATGGGCGACGAGAGCAGGCGCTGCTCGCCCTGTTCGGTGGGCAGACCGGCTGCGCGCCAGGCTGCATTGCCTCCCGCCAGCACCCGCACCGGTTTGCCGGTCAGCGTGGCAATTTGCTCCACGGCATAGCTGGCCAGCAGACTGCTGCCGCATGTCAGCACATAGCGGCCAGCATCGGGCAGTAGTGCCTTGCCCTGCTGCTGCAGGGTGGAACGCAGTAGCCAGGCCGCCCCGGGAATATGGCTGTTGCGGTAATTGGCGAGCGTGGTGAAATCCAGCACCTGCGTGTCGCCAGCCGCCAGCCACTCGGCCAGCTGCGCGGGGGAGATCGATTCCGGCGCAGCAACCGGCGCGACCTGCGGCTGCCAGCTACCGACAGCGCTGAAATCGCTGGCCTGCAATGCGTCAAGCACCGCCACCTGCCAGCCAAGCTGCGCCAGCCAGGAGCCGGTCATATTGGCGCGGACACCGTCATCATCCACCAGCACGATACGCGCACCGCGCACGCTGGCGTAATGATCGGTCTCCTGTACCAGCTGGCCGCCCGCCACGTGGCGGCTGCCCGGCAGATGACCGGCGGCGTACTCTTCGGCATCACGCACGTCAAACAGGTAGGTGGTGCGTGCTTCCTGCTGCCAGCGCGTCAGCGTCGCCAGAGGAATGCGCGTCACGCCGGCGCGATCGGCAATGGCGCGGGCCTGGCTCGCGGCCTGACGTTGCGCGGTTTCGCTGGCGTTGCCATAGCGGCGGCTCTGCCCATGCTCCAGCGCATGACCGGCCAGCGTCCAGCCAATGGTGCCGTTGCGCAGCGCGAATACCGGATTACGAATACCGGCATTGACCAGCGACTGCGTGCCAATAATGCTGCGCGTGCGTCCGGCGCAATTCACAATCACTGTGGTGCGCGGTGAGGGGGCTAAATCGCGCACGCGCAGCACCAGTTCGCCGCCCGGTACGCTGGTGGCGCCCGGAATGCTCATGGTGTGATATTCATCGAAGCGCCGCGCATCCAAAACCACCACGTCGGCATCATCGCTAATCAGCGCCTGTACCTCATCGGCGGAGAGCGAAGGCGTGCGGGCATGATGTTCCACCAGTTCGCCAAACGCTTTGCTGGGTGAATTAACATCAATAAACAGCTCGCCGCCAGCCGCCTGCCAGCCGGCTAAATCATCGGCCAGTAGCGTGACCTGCTGATAACCCAGCGCGGCGAGACGTTCAGCGGCGGTCTGCGCCAGGCCTTCGCCGTTGTCATACAGCGTAATGGCGGTGTGACGTTGAGGAATGCGGTCCAGCAGCTCCAGCTCCAGCTTTGACAGCGGAATGTTGACGGCAAACAGCGGATGCCCGGTGGCAAACAGCGCCTCATCGCGCACGTCAATGATCGCCACTTCCTGTTGCTGACGCAGCGCTGTCAGCAGTTCCGCCGCCTGGCTAAACGGGAAAACCGGTTTAGTCATGTGAAAGGTCCCAAATGTTAGGTAGATAACGGTTGCTGTAGCCGGAAATAAAGCGTTTTTCGTGGCCGTCGGCGGTGTAGACCGCGCGCTCAACCGCGCCGATATTCGCGCCATACACGTGGATACTGACGGAGACGCGATCGTCAAAGGCGTTGCTGACGCGATGGATATCACCGACCGTTGGCGACACCGCCTCCACGCTGCCGGGTTCAAGCCGCACCGGCGCACCTTCTGCCTGTAAACCGTGCGGGCCCGGCTGCCACGATTGTGAAATCTCGGCGCCGCGCAGCATGCCAATCAGGCCCCAGACGCGGTGATCGTGAATCGGCGTCTGCTGACCCGGCCCCCAGACAAAACTCACCACGGAAAAGCGCTGCTGCGCATCGGCATACAGCAGATATTGCTGATAGTGCTGCGGATGGGGCTGGGTAAACGCCTCATCCAGCCAGTCATCGTGGCGAATCAGTTCGGCCAGCCAGCCGCTGCCCTGCCGCAAAATGGTCGCTTCGTCCGGCTGGCTGTCGAGCAGGGTGGCCAGCCGGGCGACGAAGGTGCGCAGGCGATGGTGCTGATAATCACTCATGATTTGTCTCCCGGCACGTGCTGGGCGATGCGGTTAGCGGCGGCGGACAGGCTGAAGTCAAACGCCTGGCTGACATCGACCTGTTTTGGCAACACCTGATAACGATGGAAAAAGTCGGCGGATTTCTGCAGCGTGGCAATCAGGTGCGTGTCAAACACCAGCGGGCGGATGCGCGCATCGTCAATCCAGCTGCGGGTAATGGCGGGGGGCATATTCAGGGTTTTGCTCAGCACGCCGGCGAATTCCTGCGGATGGTGTTGCGCCCAGATTTGCGCCTTCGCCAGTCGCGCCAGCAGGTCGGCAATCGCTTCCCGCTTGCCGGCGTCCTGCAACGCTTCATTGCGGGCCAGCGCGTAGGAGTAACCAGACATAATGCCTTTACCGCCGCCGTCCGGCACGCGCACCGTGCCGTCGATGGCGGTCGAGGTGGCGATATAGGGCTCCCACGGCGCCCAGGCCGCGACCGCACCGGACGTCAGCGCCGCGCGGCCATCCACCGGTCCGAGGAAGCGCAGCGTGACATCCTGCGGCGTCAGGCCCGCGCGCTCCAGCAGGCCAAGCAGCAGATAGTGTCCCCAGCCGCCGCGGTTGACCGCGATCTGCTTACCTTTTAAATCCTGCAGCCGGTGAATGCCGGCGTCGGGGCGGGTCAGCAGGGCGATGCTGTCCGGGTTATTCTGCCAGGCACCCACGGCTTTCACCGGCGCGCCTGCCGCATAGACAAACAGAAACGGCAAATCGCCGGTAAAGCCAACGTCGAGCGCCCCGGCATTGAGCGCTTCCTGCACCGGCGCGCCGGAGTCAAAGGCGGTGAGCTTAAGATCGTAAGGCAGATTGTTCAGTTCGCCCGAGGCTTTCAGGGCGGCAAAACGATCGCCTTTCACATCGCCGAGGCGCAGCGTGACTTTATCGGCCGCCAGTAGCGGCTGGAGTGACGCGAAGGCCAGCGCAACACCGGCAAACAGAGCGGCGAGACGCATCAGGCGCTCCTTTTTTCAGTTGCGCTGAGCGCAGCCACTTTCTCACGCGTCAGCGGCAGCAGCTCACGGCCGTATTCCACCGCGTCATTCAGAGGGTCAAATCCGCGGATCAGCACGCTATGAATGCCGAGGCGATAGTAATCCAGCAGCGCCTCAGAAACCTGATCCGGCGTGCCGACCAGCGCGGTGGAGTTGTAGCCGCCCTGCACCAGTTTTGCCACGCCGGTCCACAGCACTTTGTCGTGGCGTTCGCTCTCATGCGCCGCCGCCAGCAGACGCTGCGCACCGACACTCTGCGGCTTCGGCAAACCAAAGGTATAGCCGGTCTCCGCCAGCTGCTTCTCTGCGGTGGCGCGGATATGTTCGGCACGCTCCCAGGCTTCTTTTTCGGTGTTACCCAGAATTGGCCGGAAGGAGATGTTAAACGCAATCTGGCGCCCCTGCGCGGCCGCCGCCGCACGCACATTACGTACCGTCTCGGCCGCGCCTTTTAACGGTTCGCCCCACAGCGCGAAGACATCGGCATGTCGCGCCGCCACGTCAATCGCCTCCGGTGACGATCCGCCGAAATAGATCGGCAGCTTATGTTGCAGCGGTTTAATGGCAGAGAAAGCCTGCTCAGCCTGGTAAAACCGGCCCTGATGATCGTAAGGCTGTGGCGACTCGAGGCTCTGTTTCAGCACGCTGAGAAATTCGTCGGTGCGCGCATAGCGTTCAGCCTTGCTGAGAAAATCACCGTCGCGGCGCTGTTCGCTGTCGCTGCCGCCGCTGATAATGTGCACGGCCAGGCGGCCGTCAGTGAGATGGTCGAGCGAAGCCAGCTTACGGGCCGCCAGCGTGGGCGCGACAAACCCCGGACGGTGCGCCAGCAGGAATTTAATCTTCTGGGTATGCGCCGCTGCGTGAGCGGTGACCAGAAAGCCATCGGGTTGATCGGACCAGTAGCCGACAAGAATGCGATCGAAGCCGGCCGCTTCATGGGCGCGGGCAAAGCGGGCAATGTAATCTTTATCGAACAACGTGCCGGACGCGGGAATGATTTCTGAGGCAAGCCGGTGGCCAATCATGCCGAGGAACTGAATGCTCATGCGATTCTCCTGAGGTGAGGTCAGAAAGAAAAGCTACGGGCGCAGACGGCAACAACGGAAATTCGATATTGTGCAAAGGGTTTGCGGGAAACGGTGAAGCAGGGCGTGACGCGGCGGTAGGCTGACTGGCGCGGGATATAACGCTTAGATATATAAAAGAAGAGAAGGGCGAGCCGCAGCCCGCCCTGTAGATCAGAAGCCCAGCACCAGACCGGCGATGGCGGCGGAGAGCACGCTCACCAGCGTCGAGCCGTACAGCAGTTTCAGGCCGAAACGTGATACCACGTTACCCTGCTCTTCATGCAGACCTTTGATCGCGCCTGCGACAATGCCGATGGAGGAGAAGTTGGCGAAGGAGACCAGGAACACCGACAGAATGCCTTCCGCATGCGGCGACAGCTGACCGGCGATTTTCTGCAGATCCATCATTGCAACGAATTCGTTAGAAACCAGCTTGGTCGCCATGATGCTGCCCACCTGCAGCGCTTCGCTGGATGGCACGCCCATTACCCAGGCAAACGGATAAAACACATAGCCGAGCACGCCCTGGAAGCTGATACCAAAGATGGTATCAAACAGCGCGTTGAGGCCGGAGATCAGCGCGATAAAGCCAATCAGCATCGCCGCAACGATAATCGCTACCTTAAAACCGGCCAGAATGTATTCACCCAGCATCTCAAAGAAGCTCTGACCTTTATGCAGATCCTGCAGCTGCAGGTCTTCTTCGCTGTCCACGCGGTACGGGTTAATCAGCGACAGCACGATAAAGGTACTGAACATGTTGAGCACCAGCGCGGCTACCACGTACTTTGGCTGCAGCATCGTCATGTAGGCACCGACAATCGACATCGACACCGTCGACATCGCGGTGGCTGCCATGGTGTACATGCGGCGCTGTGACATTTTGCCGAGGATATCCTTATAGGCGATAAAGTTTTCTGACTGTCCCAGAATCAGAGAGCTGACGGCGTTAAAGGATTCCAGTTTGCCCATGCCGTTGATCTTCGACAGCACGGTACCGATAGCGCGAATCACCCACGGCAGGATGCGGAAATGCTGCAAAATACCGATCAGGGCCGAGATGAAGACGATAGGGCACAAAACATTAAGGAAGAAGAAGGCCAGACCTTTCTCGTTCATGTTACCGAACACGAAATTGGTGCCTTCTGCTGCATATTTGAGCAGATGATCAAACAGCCCGGCGAAACCTTTAACAAAACCAAGGCCTGCTTCGGAGTTAAGGAAGAACCACGCCAGCAGCACTTCAATTACCAGCAGCTGAACGATATAGCGAATCCGGATACTCTTACGATCGTGACTGACGAGTAACGCCAGCACGGCTACCACCACCAATGCTAAAAGGAAGTGCAAAATATGGGACATATCGGCTCCAAATTTGAGGAGGGTTGTATTTTGCTGCGTATTCTATGTAACGCGTTACTTAAAAACGAGATCAAAACCACAATATAAGTATTCGGTATCGCTTTATTTCTCAGATTAGTCTCACCGCTCACAACCTGTTTACAAATCGATCACAAGAAATATCCACAAAGAGATTGTCTATAATTTAACCCGGGAGTAGAGTGAAACCTGTTGCATAATTTTTAGCAAGCGCTAACTTTACCTTGTGGTATAGCAATGGCTATACTTTATAGCACCATCTATCAATGCGATAACTATAACCAAATTTCACTTGCCTTGAATGCCCCGTAAGCTGGATGGGTCAGACAAGCGTTAGGACAGGGTCAAAACTATGTCAGAAAGTCGCACCGCCGAGCGCGCCGCTCGCGGAGCCAGAAAGATCAAGCTCGCGCTGCTGGGACCGGCCTTCATCGCGGCCATTGGTTATATCGATCCCGGCAACTTTGCCACCAACATCCAGGCGGGGGCCGCGTACGGCTACAAACTGCTGTGGGTGGTGGTGTGGGCCAACATCATGGCGATGCTGATCCAGCTGATGTCCGCCAAGCTGGGCATTGCCACCGGTAAAAACCTCGCCGAGCATATTCGCGATCGCTTCCCGCGCCCGGCGGTATGGTTCTACTGGGTACAGGCGGAGATCATCGCCATGGCCACCGATCTGGCGGAATTCATCGGGGCTGCGCTCGGCTTTAAGCTGCTGCTCGGCATCTCGCTGCTGCAGGGCGCGGTGTTAACCGGTATCGCCACGTTCCTGATTCTGATGCTGCAGAACCGTGGACAGAAGCCGCTGGAGCTGGTGATTGGCGGGCTGCTGCTGTTTGTCGCCGCCGCTTATATCGTTGAGCTGTTCTTCTCGCAGCCGCGCGTCAGCGATCTGGTGGTGGGCATGGCGCTGCCGAGCCTGCCCACTTCGGACGCGGTATTCCTCGCGGCTGGCGTGCTGGGCGCGACCATTATGCCGCACGTCATTTATCTGCACTCGGCGCTGACGCAGTACGGTAATAAAGGCAGCAAGGCGGAGCGCTACTCCTCCACCAAGCTCGACGTGGCGATCGCCATGACCATTGCCGGTTTCGTTAATCTGGCGATGATGGCCACCGCAGCGGCCGCGTTCCACTTTAGCGGTCACACCAGCATTGTCGATCTCGACCAGGCCTATCTGACGCTGCAACCGCTGCTGGGTCACGCGGCGGCGATTGTGTTCGGGCTGAGTCTGGTAGCGGCCGGCCTCTCTTCTACCGTGGTGGGCACGCTGGCCGGCCAGGTGGTGATGCAGGGCTTTATCCGCTTCCACATTCCGCTGTGGTTCCGTCGTACCATTACCATGCTGCCGTCCTTTATTGTTATCTGGGCGGGCTGGGATCCGACGCGCATTCTGGTGATGAGCCAGGTGCTGCTGAGCTTCGGTATTGCGCTGGCGCTGATTCCGCTGCTGTCGTTCACCGGGAACCGTGACATCATGGGCGATGAACTGGTGAACTCACGCCTGATGCAAAATGCCGGTCGTCTGATTGTGGTGCTGGTGGTGGCGCTGAATATCTATCTGCTGGTGGGCGAAGCGCTCGGCTGGTAAGCAAATGACTGAATAGAAAAATCCCGGCTGCGTCTGCGCCGGGATTTTTTTTAATGGTGATGATGGTCGTGGCGGTCATGCCGATCGTGCCGGTGATCGTGACGCCAGTGTTCGCGACGTTCGCGCTCGTGCCAGCGGCGCTCACGTTCACGCTCCCAGGCTCGATGGCGTTTCCACTCTTCGTGACGCCACCAGCGATGATCGTTGTACTGATAGCGATCGTGCCACCAGCGCGGTTCACGCCAGCGACCGCCGTCCCAGTAGTAGCCGCGACGATCGCGATCGCCGAGATGCAGCGTGACGCCAGGGGCCAGATTGATGGTAGCGCTACTGGCTTCAGCTGTGTGCAGCGCCAGAGGGGATAACGTTGCCAGCAAAGCGGCAAACAAAATTGCACGTTTCATACTTTCTCCTCATCGATAGCATCGAGGCTACCGTGGCGCTAGTGTGCCATATCGGACCAGACACGCCTTGAGATTTAGTCTGAAAAAGTGCCAGCGAAAGGTTGCGCAGCGTTTTCTGCTAAGGACAGCGCCCGGAAAAGTCCGGGCGGGTAAACGGTTACACCAAAATTTGCTCAATGGCGGCGATCTCGTCCGCCGTTAATTCAGGCTGGCTCAGCATGTCGACGGCATCATCGATCTGCGCGGTTTTACTGGCGCCAATCAGCACCGACGTGACGCGCGTGTCGCGCAGCACCCAGCGCAGCGCCATTTGCGCCAGCTTTTGACCGCGCTGCTGCGCCAGCGCCTGCAGCTGCTGCACTTTCGCCATCTTCTCTGGCGTCAGCTGGTTTTCGTTAAGGAATTTGCTGCCGCTGGCGATGCGCGAATCCTGCGGAATGCCCTGCAGATAGCGGTCGGTCAGCACGCCCCCTGCCAGTGGTGAAAAAGCAATACAGCCGACGCCATTGTCACCCAGCACGTCCAGCAGACCCAGTTCCGGCGTGCGTTCGAACATCGAATAGCGCGGCTGGTGGATCAGGCAGGGGGTGCCGAGATCGCGCAGCATGGCGATAGCGGCGGCGGCTTTATCCGCCGGATAGTTGGAGATCGCCGCGTACAGCGCTTTACCCTGACGCACCACCTGATCGAGCGCGCGCATGGTCTCTTCCAGCGGCGTTTCCGGATCCGGACGATGGTGGTAAAAGATATCCACGTACTCCAGCCCCATGCGCTTCAGGCTTTGATCGAGGCTGGAAATCAGGTACTTGCGTGAGCCCCAGTCGCCGTACGGACCGTCCCACATGGTGTAACCCGCTTTGGTCGAGATCACCAGCTCGTCGCGCAGGCCGTGAAAATCTTCGCGCAGAATGCGGCCAAAGTTGCTCTCCGCAGAACCGGGCGGCGGCCCGTAGTTATTGGCCAGATCAAAATGGGTAATACCGCGATCAAACGCGTGACGCAGCAGCGCGCGGCTGTTGTCGACGCGCGTGCTGTCGCCAAAGTTGTGCCATAGACCCAGCGAAATCGCCGGCAGCTTCAGGCCGCTGCGGCCGCTGCGGCGATACTGCATCTGGTGATAACGTTCGGCGTGGGGGAAAGTACTCATGCAGCGTTCCTGTCTCAGGTGGGAGAAAGTGGCATCAGCATAGCAGTGTATGCGTTTACACTGCGCCGTAACGCGGCAAAGATCGCAACTTACAGAATTTTCTGTCGTCGTAACGAATGCTTGCCATGCATGACAGCGCGATGATGGTAAAAATCTCGCCAGTTCAGCCACATCGCTAATACTCCTGATCATTCCCCCTCACAGGAGCGGTCGATGAACACTCTTAACGTTGGCGACTATTTACTGCATCGTTTGCACCAGGCGGGTATCCGCCATCTGTTCGGCGTACCCGGCGACTACAACCTGCAATTTCTCGACAGCGTCATTGACCATCCCGGTATTACCTGGGTCGGCTGCGCTAATGAACTCAATGCCGCCTATGCGGCCGATGGTTACGGTCGCTGCAACGGCGCGGCCGCGCTGCTGACCACCTTTGGCGTCGGTGAACTTAGTGCGATTAACGGCATCGCCGGCAGCTACGCCGAATATGTGCCGGTGATTCACATCGTCGGCGCTCCCGCCAGCCACGCCCAGCAGCAGGGCGACTGCGTGCATCATTCGCTCGGCGACGGCGATTTTGGCCATTTTCTGCGCATGGCCCAGGAAGTCAGTGCCGCCAGCGCGGTGCTGAGCGCCGACAACGCCGTGGCTGAAATTGATCGGGTCATCGCTGGCGCGCTACAGCAGCACCGTCCGGGCTATCTGCTGCTGGCGGTGGATGTCGCCGCCGCCACGGTAACGCTGCCGTCAGCCAGCGCCAGCCCGGTACCGGCTGAAAACCTCGACGTGGCGCAGGCGTTTGCCGCAGCGGCGGAGCGCCTGCTGGCACCGGCGCAGCGCGTGGCGCTGCTGGCCGATTTTCTCGCTGCCCGCTGGCAGCTGCAGGCACCGCTGGCTGAGCTGCGTGCGCTGCGCGCCATTCCGGCTGCCACGCTACTGATGGGCAAGGGCGTGCTGGATGAGCAGCAACCGGGCTTCGTCGGCACCTACGCCGCCAGCGGCAGCCGCGAAACCGTGCGCGCGGCAATTGAAGACACCGATGTCACCCTGTGCGTCGGCGTGCGTTTTACCGACACCCTGACCGCCGGGTTTACCCAGCAGCTGTCGGCGCAGCGGGTGATTGATCTGCAGCCGTTTCATGCCAGCGTCGCCGGAGAAACCTTCGCACCGCTGAGCATGGCGCAGGCGCTGGCCGCGCTGCTGCCGGTTTATCAGCGCCACTGCGCGCACTGGGCTACGGGCGTGGCTGACATGCCGGACGATGCACCGCCCGCTGCTGCCGCCGTAATCAGTCAGCAGGCTTTCTGGCAGGCGATGCAGCGTTTCCTGCAGCCCGGTGATATTATCCTTGCCGATCAGGGCACGGCGGCGTTTGGCGCTGCCGCGCTGCGTTTACCGCATGATGCGCAGCTGCTGGTACAACCTTTATGGGGTTCCATTGGCTATACTTTACCCGCCACCTTTGGTGCCCAGACGGCGCAGCCTGACCGCCGCGTCATTCTGATCATCGGCGATGGATCGGCGCAGCTGACCATTCAGGAACTGGGATCGATCCAGCGCGACGGCTTAAGCCCGATCATTTTTCTGCTGAATAATGAGGGATACACTGTCGAACGCGCGATCCATGGAGCGGAACAGCGCTACAACGACATCGCGCAGTGGAACTGGACCGCGCTGCCGCAGGCGATGAGCCTGAATTGTGCGGCTCAGAGCTGGCGCATCAGTGAAACGGCGCAGCTCGACGCCGTGATGGCGCTGCTCAGCCAGGCGCGTTGCCTGTCACTGATTGAAGTGGTGATGGAGAAACAGGATTTGCCGCCGCTGCTGCGCACCGTCACGGCGGCGCTGCACCAGCGCAATAGCCACAAAGTTTAGGACAGTTGCCTCTGTACAGTTGGGCTGGCGACAGTCAGGCTGTGCGTCGCACTGAATGACCAACGCTCATCGTGCAAGGTGAGCGTTGTTGTTTTATTGGCAGGCTTTTATAGTGTCCTGCACTTGTTTATGACCCAAGCGGAGCAGCAGAAGAATGACAAAATACGCCCTGGTCGGCGATGTGGGCGGCACTAACGCTCGTCTCGCCTTGTGTGAGGTGGAGACCGGCGCCATCTCCCAGGCCAAAACATTCTCAACATCAGACTACGACAACCTTGAAGCAGTTATCCGTCACTATCTGGATGAGCAAAAACAGGACATTACCGACGGCTGCATCGCCATCGCCTGTCCGATCACCGGCGACTGGGTGGAGATGACCAACCATGACTGGGCCTTCTCAACGCGTCAGATGAAGGAAAGTCTGGGCTTTACTACGCTGGAAATCATTAACGATTTCACCGCGGTTTCCATGGCGATTCCGATGCTGACGGCGCAGGACGTCCTGCAGTTCGGCGGCAAATCGCCGGTGCAGGATAAGCCAATTGCCATCTACGGTGCCGGCACCGGGCTCGGCGTCAGCCATCTGGTGCACGTCGATAAGCGCTGGGTCAGCCTGCCGGGCGAGGGCGGTCACGTTGACTTCGCGCCAAACAGTGAAGAAGAGGATGCAATTCTCGAAGTGCTGCGCGCCGAACTGGGTCACGTTTCTGCCGAGCGCGTGCTGTCGGGTTCCGGGCTGGTTAACCTGTATCGCGCGATTGTGAAATCCGATCAGCGCGAGCCGGAAAACCTCAAGCCAAAAGATGTCACCGAGCGGGCACTGCAGGACAGCTGCATTGACTGCCGCCGCGCGCTGACGCTGTTCTGCGTCATCATGGGACGGTTTGGCGGCAACCTCGCGCTGAACCTCGGCACCTTTGGCGGCGTCTACATTGCCGGTGGCATCGTGCCGCGCTTCCTCGAGTTCTTTAAAGCGTCCGGCTTCCGCGCGGCGTTTGAAGACAAAGGCCGCTTCCGCGATTACCTCGTTGATATCCCGGTCTACATGATTACTCACGACCAGCCGGGCCTGCTTGGCGCCGGTGCCCATCTGCGCCAGGCGCTGGGGCGCGTGCTGTAATCTGACGGGCGAACGGCTTTCCGTGCCGTTCGCCTTCAAAGATGCATCAGCTGGCGAAACGCCTTCACCTTGCTGCGGCTCACCGGCACCTGCGCATCCATATCGCGCAGCTTCACCAGATAGGTGTTGTTAAACCACGGTTCGATCTCGCCAATCTTGCTCAGATTAACGCAGTAGGAACGGTGGCAGCGAAAGAACATCGACTCAGGCAAACGGCTGCAAAACTCGCTGATCGCCATCGACATCACATAGGCTTCGCGCCGCGTGTAGACAAACGTCAGCTTCTCATGTGCTTCAACGTAATAGATATCGTTGATATCGGTCACGATAATGCGCTCATCTTTGACTAAATTCACCGTTTGCGGCGCGCTGGCTGCCGGATTGTGCTGCTGCGCCTGCTGCTGTTGTGCGCTGGCCTCCAGTTTGTTCAGCATGGTGATGATGCGCGACTCGTGATACGGCTTGAGGATGTAGTCAAACGCCTGCAGTTCGAAGGCCTCGACCGCGTGCTCTTTCCACGCGGTGATAAACACAATCAGCGGCTTATGGATAAACTGGTTGATGTTCTGCGCCAGCAACATGCCGTCAAGCGACGGGATGTTGATATCGAGAAAAATCACGTCCACCCGATGAGTCTGCAGATACTTCAGCACTTCCAGCCCATCATCAAAGCAGGCTTCGATGCTGATCTGGCTATGCTGCTGGATCATCCAGCTTAGCTCCTGCTGCGCCAGGAATTCGTCTTCGACAATAATGGCTTTCACGCTGAGGTTTCCGCTAACGGGGTGAGCGGGCCGGACAGCCGCTGACCACTTTTGCTGAGGGTAAAGGCGATTTCCGTACCGGGCTGATGACGGGTGATGGTTAAGCCGTGGCCGGACAACAGTTTCACCCGGTGATGCACATTCAGCAGGCCAATTTTATTGCCCGGCATTTCGTTGCGCGCTACCCGGCTGACCACCTCTTCGCTGATGCCGGCACCGGTATCGCGCACCGCCACGCGCACGCGATCGCCCAGATCTTTCACGCTCAGCGTGACCACGCCTTTGCCGCGACAGGGCTGAATACCGTGCACGATGGCATTCTCTACCAGCGGCTGGATCAGCAGGCTGGGCAGCGAAAAGTGCAGATCTTCATCGATGTCGTAAATCATCGACAGCTTGTCGCCAAACCGTGCCTGCTCAATGGCGATGTAATCTTTCACCTGCCACAGCTCTTTTTTGATGTCGATGGGTTCATCGTCATTGAGTTCCAGGTTGTAACGCAGGTAGCGCGACAGATTAATCACCAGCTGGCGCGCTGTGTCCGGATTGAGGCGAATCGATGAGGAGATGGCATTCAGCGCGTTAAACAGGAAGTGCGGGTTGATTTTGCTTTGCAGCGCGCGCAGTTCCGCTTTATTGGCCATCTCGCGTAACTGCTCGGCACGCGAGACTTCCAGCTGCGTCGAGATGATTTGCGACAGACCGACCGCCATCTCTTTCAGTGAACCGGTAATACGATGGGCGCGGCGATAGTAGATTTTCAGCGTGCCGGTCACTTCCCCTTTTTCCCAAAGGGGAATCACCAGCATTGAGTGAATGTCTTTGGTGCGGTGTGCCTCATCGTTATTCTTAATGATAATTTTTCCGCTGGCGATCGCCTGCGCGGTGGTCGGACTGATGCCGTCGTCGCCGTTGTGGTAGTTCTGCTCGCCGTAGCCGACGTAAGCCAGAATCTGTTTGGTGTTAGTGATCGCCACCGCATCGGCATGGATGTCGCTGCGAATGATGGCGCACACTTTGCGCAGCGAGTCGCTGTTAACCTGACGAAACAGCGGCAGGGTTTTGTTGGCAATCTCCAGCGCCAGCTTGGCCTGACGCGCGGCAATCGCCTCTTTTTCCCCTTCGACGCTCTGCACCAGCAGCACAATCAAACCAATGCTCGACGCGCCGAGAATCATCGGCAGCGCAATTTCCGACACGATGGTTAAACCGAGTGACATCGGTTTCGCCCACAGCACGATCAGCAGCATGGTCAGGCTTTCACACAGCATGCCGCCGAGGATGCCGGCGCGCCAGCGCTGCTCTTTGCTAACGAAGCGGTTGATGGCACCGGCGGCGATACCGGCGATGATGCTGGTAATCAGACAGGGCACCGAGGTGATGCCGTCGATATCAATCAGGAAGCGGTGCACGCCGGCAATCACGCCGGTTGCAATGCCGACCCACGGCCCGAACAGAATGCCGCCCGCCATGACCGCAATCACCCGGACGTTGAGCAGTGAGCCGTCAACGTTGATGCCGGACCAGGTGCTGAACAGCGCAAACAGCGAGAAGATGGCGGTCACCACGGCTTTTTCGCCGATTGAGTGTTCATCTTTTTGCAGTAGCTGACGAAATACGCGGGTGCGGGTCAGGAAGAACAGGCAGATCAGCATCAGCGCGGCGCGGTCAAACACCGCCAGCAGCATGTCGAAATGGGAAGGCACGGTGTTCTCCGGAGCAGGCAAGGTTGCGGACATGATAAAAAATGTGATCGCGATCCGCCAGCGTCCCGGCAAGCTGCAGACGTTTCTCATAGCCTGGATCAATTTTTAAGGTGCGCGCTGCCGGTGCGCATCAATGCGCACCCTACAGGACCGCAGATGCATTGCAGGGGCGCCATTTATGGCGACCAGATTGGAAGGTGCGCGCCGTGTAAAATGGGCCGCTAACACACCGCAGGGGCGCCACTTATGGCGACCAGATCCGCCCATAACACCCGCCCCTGAAGGGGAGCAAGGCAGATTATCCGCTATGAAACCTGAAAAGAGGAAATCCTGAGTGCCAAAAAGAGGATTGCTGAAAGCGTGCAGCGGTCACTGGTTGTCACGGATGCGGTTTGCTATGTTGCCGTAAGCACAACAGCGGAGCGTGGCCATGCAATTACTCACCCCTCGTTTGTCCCTCAGCCGGTTACAGCCGGAAGACTGGCAGATTTTCAAAGCGGTCCATGAAGATGCCGCGACCATGACCTGGGTGAGCGAGATCCCCGATGAAAACGACATCCGCCAGCGCTTTAACGAGCGGCTGGCACCGTGGCAACCCAGCAGTTTTCACATGCTGTGCCTGGTGGCGCGCCTGCGCGACAGCGGTGAAGCGATTGGCCTGTTTGGCTGCAGCGCCGAGTGGCATCCGTATCGTCAGGCCGAAGTGGGTTACATGCTGCGCCACGCCTGTACCGGTCAGGGCTACGGCAGTGAAGCGTTGCAGGCATTGTGCACGTTCCTGCTGCAGGCCGACTTCCACAAACTCAAAGCGCTGGTGATTGAGGGCAACTGGCCGTCGCGGCGCATTCTGGAAAAGAACGGTTTCGCGCTGGAAGGCACGCTGCGCGATAACTACCGCCTCAACGGCCAGTGGGTAAACGATTGGGTGTTTGGGCGCTTAAACGAAATGGGCTAAGAAAATTTGCCGTCCCCCCTCGACAATATTGTTATCAGCGCGTTATGTTCTTGTTTCGGTCACGGCAGTGATCAGCGTCGCTCGGACGGTCCGGGCGCTAACGTAATCCAGAGGACATCATGGCTGATAACAGCACACCCCGTCGTTTCTCGCGTATTGAACGTCTGCCCCCCTATGTATTTAACATCACGGCTGAATTGAAGATGGCTGCGCGCCGGCGCGGCGAAGACATCATCGATTTCTCCATGGGCAACCCGGATGGCGCGACACCGCCGCACATCGTGGAAAAGCTCTGTCAGGTGGCACAGCGTGAAGACACGCACGGCTACTCTACCTCCAAAGGGATTCCGCGCCTGCGTCGCGCCATTTCGCGCTGGTACGCCGAGCGTTACCAGGTGGATATCGATCCGGAATCTGAAGCCATCGTTACCATCGGCTCGAAAGAGGGCCTGGCGCACCTGATGCTGGCGACGCTCGATCACGGTGACACCGTGCTGGTGCCCAATCCCAGCTACCCGATTCACATCTACGGTGCGGTGATCGCCGGGGCGCAGGTGCGCTCGGTGCCGCTGGTCGCGGGCGTCGATTTCTTCAATGAGCTGGAACGCGCCATCCGCGAAAGCTACCCGAAACCGAAGATGATGATCCTCGGCTTTCCGTCCAACCCGACATCGCAGTGCGTAGAGCTGGACTTCTTCGAGCGCGTCATCGCGTTGGCGAAGCACTACAACGTGCTGGTCATCCACGATCTGGCCTACGCTGACATCACCTATGACGGCTGGAAAGCGCCGTCGATTATGCAGGTGCCGGGCGCGCGCGATGTGGCGGTGGAATTCTTTACCCTGTCAAAAAGCTACAACATGGCGGGCTGGCGCATCGGCTTTATGGTCGGCAACAAAGAGCTGGTGGCGGCACTGGCACGCATCAAAAGCTATCACGATTACGGCACCTTCACACCGCTGCAGGTGGCAGCGATTGCGGCACTGGAGGGCGATCAGCAGTGCGTGCGTGATATCGCCGAGCAGTATAAACGCCGGCGCGATGTACTGGTGAAAGGGCTGCATGAAGCGGGCTGGATGGTCGATCTGCCGAAAGCGTCCATGTACGTCTGGGCGAAAATTCCCGATCACTATGCGCATCTGGGCTCACTGGAATTTGCCAAACGGCTGCTACAGGAGGCGAAAGTGTGCGTCTCGCCGGGCATTGGCTTTGGTGACTACGGCGATACCCACGTGCGTTTTGCCCTGATTGAAAACAGCGATCGTATTCGTCAGGCGGTGCGTGGCATTAAAGCGATGTTCCGCGCCGACGGTATTTTGCCGGGAACGGTAAAAGCGGTGGAAGAAGCAGAGTAACTACAAATCGGGGCGACTGAGCGGTCGCCCCGGCTGGCGTCTTTACAGCATCAGCACGAAGGTGCCGACCCAAAGTAAGACGAAGAAAGATATTCCCATCAAGGCGTATTTCACAAAACAACTCCTCTGAGCGGTTACAATGATGGCGATCCCAAACCAGCGTAACCCGAACAGAATAAGAGAAAGGTGGAGTTCATCATCGCTACACGCTTTCTACTCAGGTCGCTTCGGGCTGCCCCGAAACAGGATCGAGCGCTAATTTACGCGGAATCGATCCGAAAATAAATAGGTCACTTCTGAGAAGTTGCTCACATTTTCATCGGGTCTCAATCTGCGGAATCGCCGACATGCCGACACGTAATTGCGCCAGATCGCTCTGATGCGGATCCAGCACAATTTTCACCGGCAAACGCTGAACCACTTTAGTGTAGTTGCCGGTGGCGTTATCGGGGGCAATCGCGGAAAACGTGGCGCCGGTAGCGGGGGCGATACTATCAACGTGACCGGTGAAGGTCTTGCCGGGCAATGCATCAATCTTCACCACTACCCTCTGGCCCGGGCGCACATCCGCCAGCTGCGTCTCCAGATAATTGGCGGTGATGTAAGTCTGCTGCAGCGGCACCACGGCCAGCAGACGCGTACCCGCGCTGACCCAGGCTCCCACGCGCACCGAACGCTGACCCACCATGCCATCCACCGGCGCAATAATACGCGTATAAGAGAGATTCAACCCGGCCTGGTCGACGCTGGCCTGCGCCGCCGCGACATCAGCTTCCGCCTGACGCAGCGCGGCCTCAAGCACCTTCACCTGCTGTTCGGCCGCCGCCAGCGCCGCTGCGCTCTGGCGCACCGTGGCGGCGGCGGAACGCTGGGTTGAGCTGGCTTTCTGCTGGTCGTCAGCGGCTATGGTGCCGCTCTTGTACAGCTGGTTGTAGCGCGCCGCGCTCTGTCCGGCATACTGCGCCGATGCCTGACTGGCGGCCAGCGTGGCGCGGGCCTCGGCAATGGTGGACTGCTGCTGGTCGAGCTGCGCCTGCGCGCTCAGCCGTTTGGCGTCGCTGACCTGCAGATTCGCCCGCGCGGTCTCCAGCGCCACGCGATAGTCGCGGTCGTCGAGCGTCGCCAGCACGTCACCAGCCCGCACGCGCTGGTTATCCTGCACGTTGACGTGGGCGATATAGCCGGACACCTTCGGGGCCACCAGCGTGTAGTCGGCATTCACCCAGGCATCATCAGTGCGATGGTCGTTGCCGGTCATGGCTGACCACAGCCAGAACGCCATCGCCAGCAAAACCAGCAGCAGGGCGCTCAGCAGGATTGTTCGTTTCATAGCAAAAGCGTGCATAACAGTTATTCCGGAGTTTTGGTAACAGGTTGAATCAGGGTTTGCGGTGGCCAGACGCGTTTCGCCAGGCACAGCGTCAGCACTAACAGCCCGACAGCGAAAGCGATCAGCATCAGATACGCATCGCTCAGGCTCAGCACCATGGCCTGATGCTTCAGCAGGGTGGCGAAGCCGCTGAGATTGGCCGCGCTGCTGGCGCTGCCGTCGGCCAACAGCGGCAGGCTGCTGCTGGCCTGCTGGCTATCCGCTGCGGTCATCAGCCAGCTGCGACTGGCAGCCTGATCGACCAGCACGCTGGAGTGAAACTGCTCGCGATGGCTGATAAACCACTCCACCAGCGTGCTGGCGGCAATGCTGGCAAAGCCGCGTACGGTATTGAACATGGCGGAGGCGAACGGCCCTTCCGGCGGCGCGACCACGCTGGTGGCGCTCATCAGCACCGGCAGAATCACCATCGGCTGACCAAACGCCTGCAAGATCTGCATCAGCCAGAAGTTTTGCCGCGCCCAGTCGGTAGTGATCTGCATGCCGAGCAGGCAGGCGGTCGCCAGCAGCAGCACACCGGCGCTCAGCACCCAGCGGCAGTCAATCCAGCGGATATTCAGCAGGCTGGCGACCAGCGGTGCAATCAGCAACTGCGGCAGGCCGATGGTCAACGCCAGCGGCGCGAACTGCAGCGTGCGAAACCCCTCCACCTGACCAAAATAGGCCGACGGCAGCGCCGAACCGGACAGCGCCAGAATCAGTACACCCGCCAGCGCCAGCAAACCGTGCGACAAATTACGCCGGCGCAGCATCTGCAACTTAAACAGCGGCAGCGGGTGAAACCATTCATTAATAAAGAACACAATCAGCAACGCCAGCGCGCTGAATAATAGGGCGACAAACAGCGGCGAGCTGAGCCAGTCGAGACGCTCACCCTGCGTCAGCGCCAGAATCAGCAGCGCCATGCCCGAGCAGCCGCTCAGCATGCCGAACAGGTCAATCTGTTTAAATCGCTCAGTGCGCAGCGGATCCTGCGGCAGACCCCAGCCGATCAGCAGCATGGCGATCAGCATGGCCGGCACCACCTGCCAGAACACAAACATCCAGCTGACGTCATCGGTCCAGAACGCCGCCAGCGACGCCGCCAGATTCGGGCCAAACGTGGCGGTGAGGGTGTAAGCACTCAGCCCATAAAGTTTGATCGGCGGTGGCAGAAAGCGCAGCGCCACTGTCATCAGCAGCGGCGGCAGGGCGCCGCCAAACAGTCCCTGCACCACGCGCAGCGCAATAAACAGCGGGGCCGTGGGCATAAAGGGCAGCAGGACACCGCACATCATGAAACCGGCCGACACCGCCAGCGCGAAGCGGCGCAGCGAAAAGGTGACGGCGAACCACGGTGCAATCATCATCGCGGCGACTTCCGCTGCCTGATAGGCCGAAATAATCCAGCTGCCGTCATCGTAGCTAATGCCGACTGCGGCACGGATATCGGCCAGCGCGATGTCGGTGACGCGATCGTTTAATCCGGAGGTCAGCGCGGCGATCAGCACCCCCACCAGCCCCAGCGCGAGGCGCAGGGTAAAAGGATGCGGTGCCGGTGCCGCGACGGGCTGGGCATTCATAGGAGGTGTCTCGTTATTAGTTGATGCAGTGTATTGCGATGTGATACAGCTCGCATCTTACATTTCGATATGGTGTATTGCAATGTGATACAGGGTGTAAAAGTGCGATCGTTCGCGCTAAAGTAGGGCAGGCCAAAAAGGAACGTATCATGGTAGAACCTCCCTCAAGCCGTGAGGATGAAAAAGCGGGTGGCATTCAGGTCATTGCGCGTGCGGCAAAAATTTTAAATGCGCTCGGTGAGCATCCGGGCGGCATGAGTCTGGGTGAAATTGCGCAGGTGGTCGATCTGCCGCGCTCGACGGTGCAGCGCATCGTGGCGGCGCTGGATAGCGCACAGCTGGTGCGCAGCGGCGGGGCAGGCGGGCTGCGCCTCGGTCCGGCGTTGCTGAAGCTGATCTCCAGCGTGCACAGTGACGTGGTGGAAATTGTCCGGCCGTTCCTCGAACAACTCTCGGCGGAAATCAATGAAACGGTATCGCTGGCGCGAGCCAGCGGAACGCAGCTGGCGATTGTCCATTACGTGGTGGCCACGCGTGAGCTGCGCGTGGTGCCCCACATCGGCCTGAATCTGCCGCTCTACAGTACGTCCGGTGGCCGGGCGCTGCTGGCGCTGGAGAGCGACGAAGATGTGCGGGTGATGGTCGGTGAAGCCTATGCGGAACTGACGGAAATGACGGTAAAAACGCTGCCGCAGTTGCTGACGCTGATTGCGGAGGTGCGCGCCAGCGGACTGGCTATCGATCGCGGCGAAACGCTGGAGGGCATTTCCACCATGGCGGTCGCGATTGATACGCTGTTCGGGCGCTTCTCGATCTCACTGCTGGTGCCGACGGCACGTTTTCACCGCCAGGAAACGCATTACCGGACAGCGCTGATAAAGTGTAAAGAGGCGCTGATTCGCGAAATTGGCAAAATAACTGCTGCGGAAGGATAACCGACTGATGAAAACCTTGCTGATGGCCATCGATAACTCACCGGTGGCGGAAAAAGTGATCGCCCTGACCATTGAACAGGCGCTGGCGCAACAGGCGCAGGTCACCGTGCTGTGCTGTGTCGATCCGGCTTATTCGTCGTGCAATCAGCCGATTGAGATCGACGCCGGGGAAGATCCGGACGATTTTGTCGTGGCGCAGGATGAACAAAATACAGCTGAAATGGTGGTACGCCATGCGCTGGCACCGCTGCTGCGCGCTGGCATTGACGCACGCGGGCTGATTCTGGCCGGTGAAGCGGCGGAAACCATTGTGGCGCAGTCTGAGGCGTTGCACGCCAGTATGATTATAATGGGCCGTCGTCACCTGTCGCCGCTCAACCGCCTGCTGAAAGGCTCGGTAAGCGCAGCAGTGATTGAACGCGCCAGCTGTCCGGTTTTAATTGACGTTCGCAAGGATTAATGTCGCTCCATGTTCTCGCTTTTCCCGCTCACGCTGGCTGCTTTTGTGCTGCTGGCGATCATCATCGTGATACTGCTGCGCACCACTGCGCTGCGCGTCTGGCAGGGTGTCCTGCTGTTTTTGCTGCCTGTGCTGCTGGCCAATCTGCTGTGGTTTAGCTGGCTGCATCCGCGTCAGGAGCGCGAGGCGCTGGCGGCGCAGGTGGCTACCCAACTGAGCGACGCGCCGGGTTATCGCGTGCTGAAAGTGCAGGAGCCGGCGCTGTGGCAACTGCTGAATCGCGAGCTGCAGCACAAGCTGGCAGAGGGCGTACCTGCGGAGCAGGCGCTGGGCGATATGCGCGGCTGGCTGATGGATTTGGTGAATCAGCGCATGGCGCGCGCCAGCGATGCGGCGATCATCAACTATATCCGCGTTTCGGTGCAGGAGATGCAGGCGCTGCAGCAGCAGGATACGCAGCGCTGCTTCCGTTTCCTCTATCCGCAGGTCAGCGGTGGCGTCAATCTGCAACAGGTGTTGTCGCCGGAGCTTAATCAGCGCGATGGTGAAGCGCTCGAGGCACTGCTGCAAAACAGTACCGGCGATGAGCTGGCGGTGGATCAGCCTCAGGCGCAGCGCGATCTGCAGCGCGTGGTGGAAAAGCTGTATGGCAAGTGGGGCGATAAGCTGCAGCAGCTGAATATGCCGGCGGATACGGCGGTGGATCGCAGCACGATGTGCGCGATGTCGATAGATCTTTACAGCGGAATTCTCGCATTGCCGGACAAACAAGCGGCCAATCTTTTGCGTAAGATGGTCAGCCTTACCGGATAACGGGCGAAAAAAAAGCCCGCTCAGCACGGGCATAAAGGTCACTTTCAGTATGTCTTTTTGTGGGTATCACCTGGTGTGGTGCAGACTTCGTTTTGTCTGAAGTCATCTTCTCACTGCTGATGTGATAAGGAAAACCGTTTGGTTTTATTGATTTGATTGGCGAAAGCTTTGCATTAATCGGACATTTCGCGTCTTTTTCCTATAGAGGCGTGTGGCGTTGCCTTTTACACTGCAACGTCTGATGAGGACACCCTAATGAATAAAATGCTTATTAGCGCGTTAGCGCTTTTTATGCTGGCCGGTTGTAGTGTCAGCAAACCCGGGGGTTTTGAGCGCGTGGATGAAGATGCCCGTTCAAATACCGTACAGTATCGTTACGATCCACAGAAGCTGGATAAAGATGCGCTGGAACTTGATCTGGCGAATTACTGTAACCAGCGCGGCTTCGATAAAGTCGAGTCGCTTCCGGCGCAGGACAGCAATTTGCCTGGCCTGAAGAAAGTCTGGTATCAATGTAATTACGCGGTGAAAAGCTAAAAAATAAGGGCGGGATTGATTCCCGCCCTTTCTTTATTCATTTTTTATTATGTGCTGTGTGTGCTTTGCCCAATTACCAGTGACGATAGCCGCCATGGCCGTGATGCCAGCCGCCGCCGTGCCCGTGGCCCCAGCTGGGACCGCGTCCATGGTCGTGCTCGATAATACACCCGCTTAGCATGGTCATAATCGCCACCACCGAAGCGACTTTTATTAACTTCTTCATGGAGAGTCCTCCTCTTTTCCAATGAGGCCAGATTAACCGGGAAAAGTGGAGTGAAGATGCAGTGAATGTAGAGTTATTTCCGTAATTATTACCAGATATGTCAATTAAAAGCTAAAAGTGACAGGGCGGGAAATAAACCAATCGGAATAAGCTGAATAGCGCCTGATAATAACCCGATTACTCTGAAATGCAAGGTTAAATAACAGTCATTCTCAACGCGTGATCAATTCTGTGGTCATCAGTAAAAAGCCTGCCGTGCAATTACACGGCAGGGTGGTGAATTAATTATGCAGTACCGGCGCGGCCAGGTTTTGACGATTTGGCAGACGGATACTGAGCGACAGCACCAGCGAGATCACCAGCAGTGTCATAATCAGACTGAAGGTCACGGTGAAGCCGCCGAACACCGAAGCCACCAGCGAGCCAAGCACGCTACCGATGCCGAAGCCGAGATAGATCAGGCCGTAGTTTTTGGTCAGGTTGTTGAGGCCGAAGAAATCGCTGACCAGTGACGGAAAGACGGTGATGGTGCCGCCAAAGCTGAACGCCACGCAGGCCAGCGACAGGAAGAAGGTGGTTTCATTCATGTGGGTGAACAGCAGGATGCTCATACCGCTCAGCGAAACCAGCTGTGCCAGCGAAATGACCCGGATGCGCGCCATTTTGTCCGACAGTACGCCGAGAATCAGTCGTCCGCTCAGGTTGGCAATGGCAATTACCGTCACCGCATTGGCCGCCGTTTGCGTAGTCAGGTGCACCAGGCCTTCACCAATGTCTTTCGCGACGCCAATCACATACAGACCGCTCATGCAGGCCGTCAGGAACATCAGCGCCAGCATCCAGTACTGCGGCAGGCGCACCGACTGCGCCAGCGTAAACTCCTGTGCCGCCTGCTGCTGACGTGAGCCGGCCTGCTGTAGCGGCGCATCGCGCATCATCAGGGCACCGGCAATAATCATCGTCATCGCCAGCACACCCCAAATCACAAAGGTATTTTCCAGCCCCTGAGTGCTGAGCAGCGCGCCACAGATAAATTTAAAGCCGAGACTGCCGAGGCCGTAAGCGCCGATCGAACAGGCCGAAATCAGCCCTTTGCGCTCCGGAAACCACTTCACGCAGTTAGAGAGCGTCATCAGATAGCCCGCGCCATCGGCCAGCCCGACCAGAATGCCGGCGCTCAGGTACAGCATCATCAGGTTGTCAGCATGGGCGGTCAGCCAGAAGCCAATCGCCATCAGAATGCCTGCACCGATAGTGACATTGCGCACGCCAAAGCGCTCCTGCAGCTTGCCGGCCAGCGAGGAGGCAATCGCCAGACCGAGGCTGAGCAGACCAAAGGAAAAAGCCACCTGGCTGACCGGCGCATCCAGTTTCTGTGCCAGTTGGCCATTAAACAGGCTCCAGGTATAAACCGAGCCGAGCGCGAACTGGGTAATGATGGTGCCTGCGAGGGTAAGGATACGGACACGCTGATGATTAGGGGTAACGGCTGTTGTCATTTTTCTCTCTCCCATCCGGGAATACGGAATCTGCAGCGATAATAAGCCTCACGCGGGCGCGGGTGGTGCGGACGGGCGTGAACGGAGCGGGAGACGGAATGAAATGCTGTGAAAACGGTATGAATGGCATTGCGCCTTTGCTTAAGCGCAGCGCGGATGTCGTCACATGAACAGGCATTGCGACAGGTGAGCATGTGTAACAGGGTGTTTTAAGCGCAGCATCTGCGCGGCAAAACACAGGAACTTTGCCATGCTTATAGTTCACTCAACAGGAGGAAATATGAAAGACCGGGCATATGAATCCGTATCCAGCGGGGATGAGGTTTGCTGCATCATCGGTCAGGCGGTTATCGAGTTAAGCGATGAACAGCAGCCTGTGACCAGGTCCACCCTGTCGCTGAAATTACTGGCGATGGCCGACCGCGACAGAGATGATGAACGCGTTCTGCTTTACTGGATTGCCAGAAAAGCCATTAACCAACCTCACCAGCTCAACATCGGCGTCGGGGGCTGGCGCTAGAGGAGTGACAGAGCGGGCGTCATGCCCGCTCTTGCTTCAGGCCAGATGTAACCGGCGATGAGCCGGCCAGCGCACGAACATCACCATATTCCCTGCCAGAATCATCACCAGCCCGACGATAGCATTGCTATGCCACTGATAGCCTTCATACAGCGTCGAAAGCGTCAGTGCCACCAGCGGAAACAGCAGGGTGCTGTAAGCCGCCTGACTGGCACCGATGCGCCCCACCAGCGTGAAGTAGGCACCAAAGCCCAGCACCGAGCCAAACAAAGCCAGATAACTCATTGCCCCCAGCCACTGCAGATTGAGTGCCGGTGCCAGCGCGTCGCCATTCACCAGCGCCAGCACGGCCATGATCAGCGCACCGTACAGCATGGCGTAGCTGTTGGTGGTCAGCACGTCGCGCTGACGACGCTGATGGCGGGTAGAAATCATATTGCCGAAGGAGAAACCGAGCGTGCCCAGCGCGCTCAGCCCCACGCCCCACAGCAGCTGCGGCGCAACATGGGCTGACTGAATATCCTGCCAGAACAGCGCAACAATTCCGCCGAGACCCAGCGCGGCGGCGGGCAGCAGGCGGAAAGGCGGGCGCTGGCGGAAAAAGATCCAGCTGTTGAGCGCGTTATACAGCACCGCCATCGAAAAAATCACCGACTCCAGTCCGGTGCTGATCATCGCTGCCGCATGGTAAAAGCAGACAAAATTAAAACCGAATACGCAGCCGCCCTGTAACAGACAAAACAGGTGGTCACGCGCATCCAGCGTACGCAGACGTTTCAACAGCCGGAGAAGCACCAGCATGGTCAACGAGGCGAACAGGAAGCGCCAGAATACCGCCACCAGTACCGGCGTATCGGCGGCCTGCTGCTGCAGAAAAATCGCAATCCAGGTGGTGCCCCAAATCAGCACCACCGCGAGGTATAACATCAGGTTCATCAGAAACTCTCCGGCGGAATCAGGCTCGCAGTGTGCCTGAGTGACAGGAGCGCGGCTTGCATGGCTTTGCGCAGCACTTGCAAATTCTTGCGCTTTTTCCCGCCTGGTCCGGCATTGGCCTGTTTTCTGTCCGGTCAGTTGCGTAAACTACAGACATCAACCCAGAGAGCGATGTCAGACCATGCCGGAATATCAGACGTTTACTATGCTTCAGCGTCACAAAGCACAGCTGCGCGATAGCGTGCAGCTGAGCGGCGGCATTCGGCTGGCGGCCTGGTTCAACAGTGGCGATCGCGTGACCAACCTCAGCGATCACCATACGCTTAGCCTTTATGTGGCTGACGGTTACGATACCTGGCACAAAACGCCGCACGGCTGGCGCAACGGCGGCGCGCCGGATCGCTTTTGCCTGATGCCGTCTGGCACCGAGTCGACCTGGGATCTGCGCGCGGATTTATCCTTCGTGCACCTCTACTGCACCGATGCGCATTTGCGTCACCTCGGTGAGCAGGTGTGGGATCGCAGTCCGGCGCAGCTTAACCTGCATGAGAAGATTTTTGCCGACGATGACCGCATCACCCAGCTGTATCGTCATTTTCTGCTGAGCGCCGACTGGCAGCAGCCAGCCAACCAGATGCTGCTGAGCAGCGCCTCAACACTGCTGATGACCCATCTGCTACAGCGCTACAGTGAAGTGCAGTGGCAGCTGCCGCAGGTACGCGGCGGACTGGCGCCGGCGGTATTGCGCCGCGTGCTGGCGCTAATCGATACGCAGCTGGATCAGCCGTTAACGCTGGCCCAACTGGCGGCAGAGGCGGCGCTTAGCGAATACCATTTTGCACGTATGTTCCGCAGTAGCACCGGCGAAGCGCCGCACCAATATGTGATGCGCCGCCGTATGGAAGCCGCGCAGCAGCTGCTGCAATTCAGCACGCTGTCGCTCACCGAGATTGCCCTGCGCTGCGGTTTCCACTCCTCCAGCCATTTCAGCAACCGCTTCCGCCAACTGCACGGCATGGCACCCTCGGCATGGCGTCAGCGCTGACGGGGCAGTTGGAATGAAGTTCGTGAGGAATAGATTACTGAATTAGCAGCGGCGCGATTGATCGCGCACGTCATTATGTCGTAAACCACGCTATCCTGATTGATTCCCTCTGGTCGCACCCGAACGTTATTTATACGAAATTTCCCACATGAGTGGTGATTTATACGGTCACGTTGAACGGATGTAGCACGGGGCTTAAGTGCGCTCTGTTTTACCTGAAATCTTTACTTCATCTCATTACCCTCCTGTATGAAATTCCGCACTGCTGCTATCCGCAATTTTTATCTTTTTATGTCATTTCTTTCTTAATGGTGTGATGGTTTTGGGCGGATTTTTTATTTTGACCTGAATCAACAAATTTACGCTTTGTTAATATTAATCCACATCTTTATTTTTTACTGGCATTAATGTGTGGCCTTTAATGTCTTTGCCAGTTTTTTTAGCTGGTTTCAGGTGACAATGATCTGCCTTTTTTAGTGTTAATGGCTTGTGTGCGTAACTTTTGCAGCTTAAAGATCTGTTCATTTGCTTTTTTATCGATCATTGCTCTGTTGTTACCTCTAAAGTAGTATGGCGCGAAAAATGTGCGCTGAGATAAACAGAGGGATGATGAAATGGCAGATAGTTTCCAGAATGAAGTGCCAAAGGCACGTATTAACTTAAAACTTGACCTGCATACCGGGAGCGCAAGCAAGAAAACCGAGCTTCCGCTGAAATTACTGGTGGCAGGCGACTTCAGTCATGGTCAGACGACCGCACCATTATCAGAGCGAGCCAAAGTTAATCTGAACAAAAATAATTTTGACGCAGTGCTTTCCGAATATTCGCCAAAAGTCACGGTTGCCGTTAAAAATACGCTGGCCGATGACGGCAGCGAAGACAGCATCAGTCTGACTTTCCAGAGCATGAAAGATTTCTCTCCGGAACAGGTCTCCCGGCAAATACCTCAGCTGAAGGCCATGCTTTCCATGCGTAATTTACTGCGTGATTTAAAAGCCAACCTGCTGGATAACCAGGCCTTCCGAAAAGAGCTGGAAAAAATCCTGCTGGACCCGGCGTTAAGCGCAGAACTGCGCGCTGAGCTCTCAACCCTGGCACCAAAACAGCCATAACCATCACGATGATTTAACGGATTAATAAGGAAGATGCTGATGTCTGTAAACAATGAGAATGCGACGGGTGGCGAGAGCGTGGCGCTGGAACGTCCGGCAGCCGGTGGGGTTTATGCCACCCTGTTTGAAAAAATCAATCTCAACCCGGTTTCTGAACTGAGCGCGCTGGATATCTGGCAGGATGCGCAGGCGATGTAGGATGCAACGGCGGATGAGCGTTTAACCGCCGGCATGCAGGTATTTCTGGAATGCCTAAAAAAATCAGGCGCAAAAGTTGAAAAACTCGACAAAAACCTGATTGACCATCATATCGCCGCGCTGGATCACCAGATCAGTCGTCAGCTGGATGCGGTCATGCACAGCGAAGAGTTCCAGGCAGTTGAGAGCCTGTGGCGCGGCGTGAAATCGCTGGTTGATAAAACCGATTTCCGCCAGAACGTGAAAGTTGAACTGCTGGATATGTCTAAAGAAGACCTGCGTCAGGACTTCGAAGACAGCCCGGAAATTATCCAGAGCGGTCTGTATAAACACACCTACATTGATGAGTATGACACACCAGGCGGCGAGCCGATTGCGGCGCTGATTTCCGCTTATGAGTTTGATGCGTCTGCGCAGGATGTTGCCCTGCTGCGCAATATTTCAAAAGTGTCTGCTGCGGCGCATATGCCGTTTATCGGCTCTGCCGGCCCGCAATTCTTCCTCAAGGATTCAATGGAAGACGTAGCGGCCATCAAAGATATCGGTAACTATTTTGACCGCGCTGAATACATCAAGTGGAAATCCTTCCGCGAGACGGACGATTCGCGCTACATCGGTCTGGTGATGCCGCGTGTGCTGGGTCGCCTGCCGTATGGCCCGGACACCGTACCGGTGCGCAGCTTCAACTACGTTGAAGAAGTCAAAGGTCCGGATCACGACAAATACCTGTGGACCAACGCCTCGTTTGCCTTCGCATCCAACATGGTGCGCAGCTTCATCAACAATGGCTGGTGCGTGCAAATCCGTGGTCCACAGGCCGGTGGTGCGGTGCAAGATCTGCCGATTCATCTGTACGATCTGGGCACCGGCAATCAGGTGAAGATCCCGAGTGAGGTAATGATCCCGGAAACCCGCGAATTTGAGTTCGCCAATCTCGGTTTCATTCCGCTGTCCTACTACAAAAACCGCGACTACAGCTGCTTCTTCTCAGCCAACTCCACCCAGAAACCTGCGCTGTATGACACTGCGGATGCCACCGCCAACAGCCGCATTAACGCCCGTCTGCCGTATATCTTCCTGCTGTCGCGTATCGCGCATTATCTGAAGCTGATTCAGCGTGAAAACATCGGCACCACCAAGGATCGACGTCTGCTGGAACTGGAGCTGAACACCTGGGTGCGCAGTCTGGTGACCGAAATGACCGATCCGGGCGATGAGCTGCAGGCTTCTCACCCGCTGCGCGACGCGAAGGTGGTAGTGGAAGATATCGACGACAACCCGGGCTTCTTCCGCGTCAGGCTGTACGCCATCCCACACTTCCAGGTGGAGGGCATGGACGTCAACCTGTCACTGGTTTCCCAGATGCCGAAGGCGAAATCGTAAGCTAAGGCAGGAAGCCAATGAAAACGGAACAACCGTTATGGGGCAGGGGCGTTATGGTCTCTCCCCAGCACTTCCAGCAACAGGTCGCCTATGCGGCCTGGTCTGCGGAATGCATCGCCCGGCTGGGCCTCTCCCATCCCTGGGGGATGATTGCTGCCACTTTCGAACCTGATGCACTGAAGCTGGGCCGCCTGCAGGCCCGTCATCTGCACATCCGTTTCCCCGATGGCACGCTTATCGACACCGATAATGCCGATGACCTGCCGCCGGTGCTGATGCTTGAGGGCGAATCACAGGACGTGGTGGTGGTTCTGGCGCTTCCGCTGCTGCGGGCAAATGGCGGCAACTGTCTTAAACCCGATGAGGTGGCCGAGCGCCCTGTGCGTTATCGCCAGCGCTGGCGGGATGTCCGCAACACCTTTGGCGACGATACCCGGCAGATTGCAGTGATGCAGCCAGAGCTGACGCTGCGTTTTGCCCATCAGAACAACAGTGATTATCTGACCTGTCCGGTCGCCCGTCTGCAGCAGGATTCCCAGGGCAGCTGGGCACTCGATGAAACCTGGCTTCCGCCACTGCTGGCTCTGCAGGGCAGCCGCTGGCTGGTAACCCAGCTGGAACAATTGATGACGCAACTGCGTGCCCGTCTGGGTCGACTGATGGCCATGCGACGTGAAAGTAACGAGCGCATGGCCGACTTTGCCGTGGCTGATGTGTCGTTGTTCTGGCTGCTCAATGCCCTGAACAGCGCAGAACCGGTGCTCGGCCAGTTTCAGCGTAACCTGCAAAGTCCACCGGAGCGTTTGTACCCGGAACTGGCGCGGCTTGCGGGCAGCCTGCTGACTTTCTCGCTGGAACATCAGGTGAGTGCTATTCCGATCTGGCAGCATGAACAGCTGAATAGCGTCTTCCCGCCGCTGTTCGACTTACTGGGCGATCTGCTGGAAGCCAGCCTGCCGTCGCGGGTGGTGGCGATTGAGCTTGAGCACGATGCCCGGCTACACGTCTGGCAGGCCCGTCTGCATGACTCCCGTCTGCGCGAAGGGGCGGATTACTACCTTTCCGTGCGTTCACCGATGCCGGTGGCACAACTGCAGGAGCAGTTCCCGCGCCAGTGCAAGATCGGCAGTCCCGATCATGTCAGGAGTATCGTCAATTCCTCACGGGTGGGCGTGCCACTGACGCCACTGCGCCATGTGCCGGCAGCCATTCCGCTGCGTCTGGAAAACCAGTATTTCAGCCTTGATGTCTCGCATCCCCTGGCCAGTGAAATGCTTCAGAGCGGCACCTGTATGTTTTACGTTCCGGGCATGCTCGGCGAGCCTGAACTTGAACTTTTTGCGGTACTGAGAACATGAGTGAGCCTAAACGCAGTACTGCTGCGCCCATTGATATTGATGCTCTGCTGCAGGATACCTGGCTGCAGGTCATCAGCCTGCGTCACGGTCCGACGTTTCAGGATGGAGAAGGGCGCACGTTGTGGGAGCGTTGCATTGCCGATGTTGAACGTGTGCAGCGTGAGCTGAAAGCGAGCGAACTCGATGAAGTCAGCTGTCAGCATATTCTCACCGCACAGTGTGCGCTGCTTGATGAGGCGGTCAAAGGTCGTGGTGTGGAGGATGACGCCTGCGTGCAGTGGTATGACATTCCCCTGCAGGGGCACTTCCTCGGCACCATGGATGCCGGTGATACGCTGTGCGATCGCATGCGTGATGTGCTGCGTGAACCAGCGCCTGACCAGGCTGTCATGACCTGCTTTCAGCGGGTCATGATGCTGGGGTTCCTCGGCAGTTTCCGCTCTCTGAACGATCCGGAGCGCCAGAAGCTTATCAACGCGCTCAGTGAACATGTCACGCCGTTCAGCTATCCACCAACCCATCCGGTTCTGGCGGAAAGCCGTACCGGACGAGAAATGGGCGGCTGGCTGGCGTCATGGCCCGTGCGTATTGGCCTGAGCGTGGTGCTGGTGGCTGCGCTGTGGTGGGGACTGAGCCACTGGCTGGATCAGATGCTGGTGACCCTGCTGCCGGGAGCCGTGAAATGAGTCCTGCACAGCAGCGCGGGCTTGCGCTGTGGGCCGCCCTGCTGAGTGCCGTGGTTTGCCTGAGTTTCGTGCCGGTATCGCGACTGGTTTCGGTGCTCTTTCTGCTTGCGGTGCTGGGGCTTATCCTGGCGTTGTGGATTGTCGCCAGGCGTCGTGCGGAGCATGACGTCGCCCTAAATCTGGATGACCTCCCGGAAGCCACTTACCGTCAGCCTGTGGTGCTGGTCTGTGGCGATCTGCCGCTGGCATGTATGCAGCAGTCACCGGTGCTTACTGTGACACAGGGATGCTGGATCCGCGTGGAGGAACATCAGGATCTGCAACAGGTTGCCCGTCAGATACTGGGGTTGCGTCCTGACTGGGGCCGACAGCTGTCGGTGATGGTCAGCGTCTGTCCGCAAAAACACGCCGACAGCGAGCGGCTTACCCGTCGTCTGCTGGCGCTACGCTGGCAAATCAGCCAGCTGCGTAAAGAAACCGGGCATTCTGTGCCGCTGGTTCTGAATGGTCAGGTTGGCAGTGCGATGACCAATGATCTGCTCTGGCAGGCGGCTATCCCTGGGGAAGGGGTGAGGGTCTGGCGTGCGTCTTCAGCGCCGGGCTCAGTCGCTGCATGGGTCACCATCGGTGGCGCGCCTGCGATGCAGCAACAGGTGCTGATGAACAGCCTGATGAGCTGGTTCCGGTTGCACGTTAAAGCGGTCTTCATTGATGAGAACCCGGATGTTCCGGTCATTGCACCGGTTGCGGTGCTGTGGGGATTGGGACCGATCCTGGCCGGAAGTCTGGCTACATCGGTCTGGACGGCATGGCTGTCCCGTCATACGGCGATGCAACAGGTAGCGGGCTGGCAGCCGGTGGGAACGGACAGTACGGTTATTGCCGCGTTGCCGGATTTTATCCTGCCGCTGCTGCCGGAAGGGCGGGGCCTGACGCCGCGTGGGCAAGCCTTCCGTTATGCGCTCGCGATTTTCACGCTGGCGGCCATGGCTGCACTGCTCAGCAGTGGCTGGAACAATCGCCAGTTGCTGCAGCGTGTCAGCTTCGATATTGCCCGCTATGAACGCATCCCGATGCAGGATTTCGCACCCAAAGCCGACGCTGTTGCCGTTCTGCGTGACGATGCGGCCGGGCTGAATGACCAGGCGCGCAATGGCGTACCGATGCGGATGGGCCTTGGTCTGTATCAGGGCGAGCGTCTGCGAATGCCTGTGCTGGATGCGATCCGTTCGTATGTACCCCCGCCACCGCCGCCAAAACCGCAGCCGAAACCGGTGCCGAAAATTGTCCGCCTCGACAGCATGTCGCTGTTTGATTCCGGCAAATCGGCGCTGAAAGCCGGGTCCACCAAAATGCTGGTGAACTCACTGGTCGGCATCAAAGCGAAGCCGGGCTGGCTGATTGTGGTCGCCGGCCACACCGATAACACCGGTAACCCGCAACTGAACCAGACGCTCTCTCTGAAACGTGCCGAAGCGGTGCGTGACTGGATGCGTGACACCGGTGATGTACCGGAAAGCTGTTTTGCGGTGCAGGGTTATGGCGAAAGCCGCCCAATCGCAACCAATGACACACCGGATGGGCGTGCGCTCAACCGCCGTGTCGAAATCAGTCTGGTACCGCAGGCTGATGCCTGTCAGATACCGGGCAACCCCCAGACGTCATCGCAGGATGATGACGTATCACAACACAACGGAGAGTAATCCATGGCAATCCCTGTTTATCTTTGGCTGAAAGACGACGGTGGTGCGGACATCAAAGGTTCCGTAGACGTTAAGGACCGTGAAGGCAGCATCGAAGTTGTCGCTCAGGATCACAATATCTACATTCCGACCGACAACAACACGGGCAAACTGACCGGCACCCGTATCCACACGCCGTTTATGTTCACCAAGGAAATCGACTCGTCCAGTCCGTATCTGTACAAGGCAGTGACCACCGGCCAGACCCTGAAATCAGCAGAGTTCAAGTGGTACAAAATCAATGACGCCGGTCAGGAAGTCGAATACTTCAACACCAGACTCGAGAATGTGAAGGTGGTGAAAGTAAATCCATTGATGCATGACGTTAAGAATCCTTCTTACGAAAAGCACAATCACCTCGAACAGCTTGAACTGCGTTACGAAAAAATCACCTGGACCTACAAAGATGGAAACATCATTCATTCCGATAGCTGGAACGAACGTGCCACCGCGTAATGACCTGCCGTGCCAGGTGCTGCAGGGGTGTTATTTAGAGTAACGCATGATGCGGATGGGGAAACCTGTCCGCAGCTTTTTGCAAGGCCCCTTTGTGCTGAGGGGACAGTGTAAAAGTTAACATCCAAAAATCTGACCTAATGCGCTTAGGGTTCCTTACTAAAAGGAAAAGCGATGGGCGGTAGCGTGCCTGAATGAATCAGGCTTATTTCTGAGACATAAAAGGAGAAAACTATGCCATATACTTTTGATGATTCAGCTGCCAGGCAGCGCTGGGAAAAAGGAAAATCAATCAGTGTGCCGTCTGCCGGAATGCGGAAATATCACGACTGGCGTAGATATATTCTAACCGGCCGTTCTCCGTCAGATGCTGCAAGACTTGCCGGAGATATGAATTATGAACTGTTGAAGGGCAACAGTAACCTCTGTTCTGTCCGGCTTACACAGCAGCACAGGGTTTTATTCTCGGTGGTAGGAATGTCCATAACGATCCTGGAAATTGGCGGCCATTATTAGACCCCGCCCAAATCAAAAATACCCCATTGAATCGTCGCGTTTCAGATGCTGTAACCCTGCCTGAAAGGGCATTAATTGTGTGCAGTGAGGATCTTCCGGTTGGGGATATCTGAAACCGATAGTTCCCATACGGTAAAACCCGATAGTGCGCGTCAGAATGGAGAAAGTCTTTATGGAGCATCACTCATCAACCTTATTACGTCGCCTTAACCCTTACTGTGCTCGCGCGATGGAAGGGGCCGCCTCCCTGTGCCAGACCCGCGCCCATGCGGAAATTTTGCCGGAGCACTGGCTGCTGAAGCTGCTCGAACAGGGGGAAGGTGACCTGACGGTGCTGGCACGCCGCTATGAGTGGGATATGGATATGCTATGGCAGGATTTGCTTGCCTGGCTGGATAAACTGCCGCGTTCAGTCCGTCAGCGTCCGCAATTGTCTGACACTCTTCAGACGCTGATGCAGGAAGCCTGGCTGATTGCTTCTCTTAACGGTGAGGAACAGATCCGCAGCGTCCATTTGCTGATGGCGCTGGTTGATAAACAGAAACTGGTGCGCTGTGACGGGCTGTGGCCGCTGCTGACGCTGGGCCACAGTCAGCTGGATCGTCTGCGCCCGCTGCTTGATGGGCAGTCGGAGGAACGCCCGGAACGGCAACAGGCAGCGGAACTCGCGCAGAGTCATGGTGGTGAGGTGGAATTTGTCGGGCGCCCGGTCGGCGCGGCCATAAAGGACGGCGAACTCAATCCGGCGCTGCAGAACGTCCTCGATAAATTCACGCTCGACGTTACTGCCAAAGCCAGAGAAGGCAAAATCGACCCGGTGTTTGGGCGCGATACGGAGATCCGCCAGATGGTGGATATTCTCTCGCGTCGTCGCAAGAACAACCCGATTCTGGTCGGTGAACCAGGCGTCGGCAAAACCGCGCTGGTGGAAGGCCTGGCTTTACGTATCGCCGAAGGCAACGTCCCGGAAAGCCTGAAGCCGGTTATTCTGCGCACCCTCGACCTCGGCCTGTTGCAGGCGGGCGCAGGCGTGAAGGGCGAATTCGAACAGCGCCTGAAAAACGTCATTGATGCGGTGCAGCAGTCCCCGGTACCGATTCTGCTGTTTATCGATGAAGCGCACACTATCATTGGCGCCGGCAACCAGGCGGGCGGAGCCGATGCCGCCAACCTGCTGAAACCGGCACTGGCGCGTGGCGAACTGCGTACCATCGCCGCCACTACCTGGTCCGAATACAAGCAATACTTCGAACGTGATGCCGCGCTGGAGCGCCGCTTTCAGATGGTGAAAGTGGACGAGCCGGACGACGAGACCGCCTGCCTGATGCTGCGCGGCCTTAAATCCCGCTACGCCGAACACCACAACGTACATATTACTGATGATGCAGTACGCGCAGCCGTCACGCTGTCCCGCCGCTATCTGACTGGCCGCCAGCTGCCGGACAAGGCGGTTGATTTGCTGGATACCGCCGCCGCACGTGTGCGGATGAGTCTCGACACGGTGCCAGAACAAATTGTGCGCCTGAAAGCACAGCTGACCGCACTGGCACTGGAAGCGCAGGCGCTGCGGGAAGATATCGCCGCCGGCAGCAACCGCCATGATGACCGCCTGGGGGCCATTGAGCAGCAGCGGACTGAACTGGAGACGCGCATCGAAGAGCAGGAAGCACGTTTCAGCCACGAAAAAGCGCTGGCACAGCAACTGACGGCCAGCCGCCAGGACATCAGCCAGCAGGCTGAGATTTCCGACCTGCAACAGCGGCTCGAACAGACGCAGCAGGGCGATGTGCTGGTTCAGGTGGATGTAGACACCCGCACCGTCGCGAATGTAATTGCCGACTGGACCGGCGTGCCGCTGTCCTCGCTGATGAAAGACGAGCAAACCGAACTGCTGACGCTGGAAAACGAAATCGGCCAGCGTGTGGTCGGGCAGGACGTGGCGCTGACCGCCATCGCCCGGCGCCTGCGCGCGGCGAAGACCGGACTCACGTCAGAGAACGGCCCGCAGGGCGTGTTCCTGCTGGTCGGTCCGAGTGGCGTCGGTAAAACCGAAACTGCGCTGGCGCTGGCGGATGTGCTGTACGGCGGTGAAAAATCGCTGATTACCATCAACCTGTCCGAGTACCAGGAACCGCACACTGTTTCCCAGTTGAAAGGCTCACCGCCGGGCTACGTGGGTTACGGTCAGGGCGGCATCCTCACCGAAGCGGTACGTAAGCGCCCGTACAGCGTGGTACTGCTCGATGAGGTGGAAAAGGCGCACCGTGACGTGATGAACCTGTTCTATCAGGTGTTTGATCGCGGCTTTATGCGCGACGGCGAAGGGCGTGAAATTGACTTCCGCAACACCGTGATCCTGATGACCTCCAACCTCGGCAGCGACCACCTGATGCAGTTGCTGGACGAACGGCCGGATGCCAGCGAAGGCGATTTACACGAACTGCTGCGCCCGATATTGCGCGACCACTTCCAGCCGGCGCTGCTGGCGCGCTTCCAGACCGTGATTTACCGCCCGCTGGCTGAGGCCGCCATGCGCACCATCGTGGAAATGAAGCTGTCACAGGTCAGCAAGCGCTTACATCGCCACTACGGTTTGACCACGCACATTGATGAGAGCCTGTACGACGCCCTGACCGCCGCCTGCCTGCTGCCGGATATCGGCGCACGCAACGTCGACAGCCTGCTCAATCAGCAGATTTTGCCGGTGCTGAGTCAGCAACTGCTGACCCACATGGCTGCCAGACAGAAACCACAGTCGCTATGCCTGAGCTGGAGCGAGGAAGAGGGGATCGGGCTGGAGTTTGACCGTACTGAAGGAGATAACGCATGAACTCCCGTCTCCCGATCAGATTCAGCCACAGCCATCACCAGTTATCGGTGAAGGGATGTGAAGCCGGGCTTGATGTGCTGGCGTTTGAAGGCGATGAGGCGCTCAGCCGGCCGTTCAGCTACCGTATTGAATTCACCAGCTCTGACCATGCCATCAGCAAAGAGATGATGCTGATGAAAGCGGCCTCCCTGACGCTGCAGGCTCCGGTTGACCAGGGTTACGGCATCAAAATACAGCAGGCGGTGCGCACCCTTCAGGGCGTAGTGAGCGGCTTTGAACGCCTCAACACCTCAAAAGATGAGACCCATTATGCCCTGACGCTGCAGCCACGCCTGGCGCTGCTCGACCGTTCGCATCAGAACGCCATTTATCAGGACATGTCGGTCCCGCAAATTGTGGAAAAAATCCTGCGCGAGCGTCACAACCTGCGCGGTCAGGATTTTCTGTTCTCGCTCTCAAAAGAGTACCCGCGCCGTGAGCAGGTGATGCAGTACGGCGAGGATGACCTGCGTTTCATTACCCGCCTGATGGGTGAGGTGGGTATCTGGTTCCGCTTTACCACGGATACGCGTCTGAACATCGACGTGGTGGAGTTTTACGACAGTCAGCAGGGGTATGAAAAAGGCCTGACGCTGCCCTCAGTGCCGCCGTCGGGCCAGCATTCATACGGAGTGGACGCGGTCTGGGGAATGGAGAGCCACCATAACGTGGTGCAGAAGCAGGTCAGCACCCGCGACTACAACTACCGCCAGGCCACGGATGACATGAATACCGAGGTTGATGTGACCCGCGGGGATGCCACCACCTGTGGAGATGCCTACCACTGGGGGGACAACTACCTTACCCAGGGTAATGCGTACGACCGCAATCCGGCTGCGGAGTCGGGGGCGTTCTATGCCCGCATTCGTCATGAGCGCTACCTGAATGGCCAGACCCGGCCCCATGCCACCACCAGCTGCCCGATCCTCTCTCCCGGTCAGGTGCTGAATGTCACCGGTGGGTATGAAGTGGCCGAGGTGTTTGCTCAGGGCGTGGTCATCACGGCGATGCGCAGCCATGCGCGGCGTGACCGGGATTTTGAAGTGCATTTTGACGGGATCCCGGACAGCTCGGATTTTAGTTTCCGTCCTGAGCCAGGCTCACGCCCGGTGATGGCCGGCACATTACCGGCCCGCGTCACCAGCACCACCGAGAACGACACTTACGGCCACATCGATAAAGACGGCCGCTATCGCGTCAACATGCTGTTTGACCGGGATAACCGGGAAACCGGGTTCGAGAGCCTGTGGGTGCGCCAGTCCCGCCCGTATGCCGGCGATACTTACGGTCTGCACCTGCCGCTGCTGGCGGGCACCGAAGTGGCGATTGGCTTTGAGGACGGTAACCCGGACCGGCCGTACATCGCCGGCGTGCTGCACGACTCGGCGCACGGCGACCACGTCACCATCCGCAACTACAAACGCAACGTGCTGCGCACGCCAGCGAACAACAAAATCCGCCTCGACGACGAGCGCGGAAAAGAGCATGTCAAGGTCAGCACCGAGTACGGCGGCAAGAGTCAGCTGAATCTGGGGCACCTGGTCGACAGCGAAAAGCAGAAGCGTGGGGAGGGTTTCGAGCTCAGAACCGACAGCTGGGGCGCCATCCGGGCACAGAAAGGGATGTTTATCAGCGCTGATGGCCAGACGAAAGCACAGGGCCAGGTGCTGGAGATGCAGCCGGCGGTCAGTCTGCTAAAAGGAGCGTTGAATCAGGTAACTGGATGGGGAACGATTACGCAGACTCACCACAACATAACGCCTGATTCTGAGCCATTAAGAGCATTTGTTTCCGCTGCCAGTGAGCTTAAAGAGCCTGCGCTGCTGCTGTCTTCACCTAAGGGTATTGCTGCCGTTACGCCTGAAACGACTCTGATGCACAGCGGGAAAGGGTTGTACCTGCAGAGCCTGGGAGAAGTCAATATCACCGCAGCACAGCGCTATTCGGTGAACGCAAGTCAGGCGGTTTCGCTGCTAGCCCTACAGGAAGGAATGCGGCTGGTATCTGCCAAAGGTGCACTGGAGATTGAATCACATAGTGATGTGCTGTCGCTGACTTCCCTGAAGGATGTCACCGTCCAGTCAACGCAGGGACACCTGCAGCTGACGGCAAAGAATGGGATCACGCTCGCCTGCGGTGGCGCTTACATCAAGCTCACGCCACAGGGCGAAATCAACGTGCATGGTCCAGGCCTGTTAAGCCTCAAGGGGCAACATAAATTACAGGGCCCGGCGAGTGAGGATTATCCGCTGCCTGAATTGCCTTCATCAGTATGCAAAGAGTGTCTGAAAAAGGCGCAGCGGCTGGCACAGGGCTTTGTGCCAAGGGAGGCATAAATGAACACGACCCATATCACTGACTGGGTGAATCTGCTTCAGCAAACCTGCGCTGATATAAACCTGAACCACCTTGATTTTATTCTCGACCAGTGCGGTATTGATTTTTCCGTCATTCCGCTACTGCACGATTTTTCACCACCTTTGGTATGGCAGTCTCTCTATCAGGGCTTGCCGGAAGATGCCCTGCCAGAAGAGTCGCCGCTGTTGATCAGGATCTCTTTGAACGATCCGCTTCAGAAACAGTGGTTGATTGAGCTGGCTCAGAAAGTACAAAAGACTGCTCCACTACTGGTGCTCTGTTCTCCCTGGCCTTTCGCTACGCTGGCGGAATGGTTAACAACCTGCACCGATGCGACACATGAAGGACGGGCGGGGCTGTTCAGATACTTTGATGCCCGTATTTTTCCTTATTTGTTCTCTCATATTCTGGAACCTGATCAGCAGGCCCAGTTGCAGCGCCCGGCGCTCTTCTGGAGCTGGCTGGATCCTGACGAGAAGCCGGGGTTGCTGATGGGGCAGGGAGCACAGCCCGCCATCAACGAGAAGTGCCAAAACATCGCTTTGAGCGATAGCCAGTTTGAAGCTCTGATGTGCATCTGCGATGCCAGGCTGATGCTTCGCTATCGGGACGTTCCCGATACGGGATTTGCTTCTCAGGCTGAACGGTTTACGGCCTGTTTCAACGGCATGCTTTCAGCCACCGCTAAAGGGATGATACTGGATAAAGAGCGCGAGGATTGGGTGATTAAGACCCTGATCGGACGGTCCTCAGCAGAAATCTGAAAGTGGGTTCATGAGGCAGTTCGCCTTCCGGAGAGGCTGCCATACAAGGAATGTAAAATGAAAATACGACATTACCTCGTGGTACTGGGTGCCCTGCTGCTGGCGGGCTGTGGTCAGCCTGCGGCGAACGCGGAAAGCCGGGGGGGCGGCGGAACCATAGAGGCAATTAATCACACCAGATGGGCAATCAACCATTTCAGCGTCGACGGTCAGTCGGGAATAGACATTATCGGGCCGTACCAGGGCGGCGGTGGCGGCTGCTGCTATGGCGTGCCGGCGAAGTGGCGGCCGGGTATGACGGTCAAAATCGACTGGGAAACTGGAGTGGGCGATATGGATGGCTTTCCAGGTTTTGACAGATGGGATGAGTATCTTGCCTGGGAAAAAAAAATGAAGGCTCAGAATCGTCAGCACAGCGCGGTGGTACCGGTTCCGGACTATACGGGGCAGGAAATCTGCGGGATCACGGTGCATTTTCTGCCCTGTGATGAGGTGAAAGTGACGACCAGCTGTGCCAACTATGGCCATCCGGAACATCCGATCAAAGAGCCCCTTAAGATGCCGGAGCCAAAAGTATGTCCAAAATAATTACCGATCTGGCATGGTTCCCGCCGGCGTTTCCGGCTCAGGGGCGTTTACCCACCAGGGCTGCGCTGGTTGGCGCGAACTGCGCGCTGCAGGACAGCGATGAACTGGTCTGGAGGCAGAAGCTGTGCCTGGCCGCCAGACGGCGCGTGGAGCCTCCCTGCTGTAAAACTTTATACATCAGCCTGTTTTTTGACGGCACCGGCAATAACCTTAATCACGATCTGGTTTTTATTCCTCTTCAGTAATGCTCAGCCATGCCATCCCGAAAAGTCATGGCTGAGCAAGACGGACGTTATCAGTTTCTTCATCAAAGGAATGCAAAATGAAAATACAACATTACCTCGTGGTACTGGGCGCTCTGCTGCTGGCGGGCTGTAGCCAGCCGGTGGCGAACGCGGAAAGCCGGGGGGGCGGCGGAACCATAGAGGCAATTAACCACACCAGATGGGCAATCAACCATTTCAGCGTCGACGGTCAGTCTGGCATCGATGCTATTGGTCCGTATCAGGGCGGCGGCGGGGGGTGTTGCTATGGCGTGCCGGCGAAGTGGCGGCCGGGTATGACGGTGAGGGTGGACTGGGAAAGTGGCGAAGCATCAACAAAAGGGTTTCCAGGATTCGCTGATTCAAAAAAATACAGAGAATGGCGAGATAAAATTAAGGCCCAGAATAAGCAGCACAGTGCGGTGGTACCAGTTCCGGACTATACGGGACAGGAAATCTGCGGGATCACGGTGCATTTTCTGCCCTGTGATGAGGTGAAAGTGACGACCAGTTGTGCCAACTATGGCCATCCGGAACATCCGATCAAAGAGCCCCTTAAGATGCCGGAGCCAAAAGTATGTCCAAAATAATTACCGATCTGGCGTGGTTCCCGCCAGCGTTCCCGGCTCAGGGGCGTTTACCCACCAAGGCTGCGCTGGTTGGCAAAAACTGCGCGCAGCAGGACAACCACGAGTTAGTCTACCGGCAGGAGCTGTGCATGGCAGCAGGGCGGCGCGTGGAACCGCCCTGCTGTAAGACTGTGCACATCAGCCTGTTTTTCGACGGCACCGGCAATAACCTTAATCACGACTTATATTTTGCTGACCCGAAGCATCCCACCAATATAGCCCGTCTGTTTCGCGCCACCATCGGGCAGGGGGCTGCCGGGGGGGTAGCAAAAGGGGAGGAGCTGCTGGATGCTGACGGCAGCGGCGATGACAAATACTACAAATATTATATCCCCGGCGTCGGGACGCCTTTTCCCGAGGTGAACGATCTGGATTTCAGCATGATGGGGCTGGCGACAGCGACCCACGGGGAGGACAGAATCAACTGGGGTCTGCTGCGAATTATCGATGCCCTGAAGCGGACGACAACTAAGAAGAGTCTGTCGAACAGTGCGAGCTGGAGCGCGGTGGATAAAATGGCGACCTCTATGGCGTCATTTGGGCTGACCGGCGCTGCCAACCGTTTTGAGACCTTCCAGAGCCTGCTGAATGATATGGCACCAGAGCTGCAAAAGGCTTTGGTACCCACCGAGCCCGGAAAGACGAAGTTATTAAGTATCAAGCTGTACGTTTACGGCTTTTCGCGCGGGGCAGCGGCAGCGCGGACCTTTGTCAACTGGCTCACCGGGTTGCTGCCAAAGCCCAAGGAGGAAAAAGACAAACCCGAGCAGTGCCTGGCAGTGGGCGATCTGAAAATTCCGCTCAGTGTGGAGTTCCTGGGCCTGCTGGATACGGTGGCCTCGGTGGGCGTGGCGCATATCGCCCCGGTGGCAGAAGGGCATATGGGCTGGGCGGACGGGAGCCAGGAGCTGCCGGCAGAGAAGATCTACGGCGGCTTGATTAAAAAGTGTGTCCATCTGGTCTCTTCCCACGAGCAGCGGCTGTGCTTCCCGCTGGATTCGATCCGCCGTCCGGATGGTACGTATCCGGCGAACAGCGAGGAAGTCGTCTATCCGGGAATGCACTCGGATATAGGCGGTGGTTACCCGCCAGGAGATCAGGGAAAGGCAAATGGATCTGATGATGGTCTTTTATTATCTCAGATAGTCCTTAATGACTTATTCAGTGCTGCTTTTTTCAAAGGTGCCCCATTCAAGGTACCTGAAGAATGCTTACCTTTAGATTTAAAAAAAGATAATTGGAGAAGAATGTCTCCAGATCTTTTAGATGAATTTTTTGCAGACTCGATACTCATAAATCGTTTTAACGCCTGGCGTGAAATAACCCTGGGGCTGACCGCGTCCTCCGAACCCATTTCTCCCGAACAAGCCGCAATATACGATCCGCCGCGCGCGCCGGTCAGCCTGGAGAAAGCCCTAGAAGATCAGATGGGCTGGATCACCGCCTGGCGTATTAACCGCTATGCCGGGGGAACCTACAAGACTCAGCGCTTCTATGTCGATTCGGCGGCGAACGGGCTGGATAAAGACAGCGATCCGCTGGTCAGAAAGCAGTCTGAGGATGACTGGAAAGAAGCTCAGAAAAAAGTTGACGATGCTCGTAAGGAAATAATTGCCGAACATAAACCTGAAGATGGCTTCCTGATGCTCCCACCGGGGCCAAAGGATTTCGACGCCGCGCTGGGGCAAACCCAGCTGCGTCAGGCCGCAGAGGAGTTCAGAGAGGATTACCACGGCCTCTCCCGGTCGGGTACCGGCAACTGGATTTTTACTGCTGTTGATTCAATGAGTAACGCCATCTTCCTGCTGAATAACGACAATGAGTATGGCGAATGGCTCAGCATGAAAACCGCCGGAGACGATCGTGTAAAAGTGCTTTTCCCGGCGGCCGGCGAAGCGAGTAACGCCACTGAACCAGGCGGGCTGGTGCGGGCACTGTTTGACGATCAGATCCACGATTCCCGCGCGTGGTTTATGCACAACGCCTTCGGCTCACGCGAACCCTGGGGCAGCTATTTCCTTTACCGGATGATCTATTTCGGCAGCTGCAGCAGTAAACCGAGGACGCCGTTGATGATTGCCGGAGCGGTAGTGGGCGTTGCGACCCTTGCCGCAGGCGCGGCCGTTATCATCAGACAGAAAAGCGCGAAGGGCAAACTCGCGGGGCTTGCCGGTACCGTGGGTGCCGTTTACCTCGAAACGCAGGCCATCGATCTGCTTTCCGGCAAACCGCTGCCAATGCTGCCCAACGCTGCACAGCTGCAGGCGCCAACGATGGAGCCAGGCACAGTGGTGGCACAGCAAACGCAGCTCATCAGCGATCAGCGGCTGGCACTGGCAAAAACGATGATTGAGTCCAGCTGGGCGGAAAATCTTAAGGCGACCGTAACGGCCTGATTCAGGGAGTGATGAAGGATGAAAGCAGTGATACGCGAGGGCGATACCCTGCGGGAGTACGGTGGGAAAGTGCTGGGCGGGCATTATCTTTGCTTCGGTAAAGGGATCGCCTGTATAGGCGATGCAGTGAAGTGCAATAAACATGGCATCACGGTCATCAGCGAAGGCAGTTCGTTATCGAAAGTGGACGGACAGCCGGTGGCGTTGCATGGTCATCGTTGTGCCTGTGGCTGCACGCTGGTGAGCTCCTTTCCCGATTGCGGCATTGAGCTGTGAGGCCATTACCGGAGTATCCACCCTACCGGGTGGCGCGCGCCCCTGACGGCAAGCGATGGCTGTCAGCAGGGGCGCTGATGGTGTTGCTGTGCGGGGGAGGCGGCGCGCTGCTTCATCCTGCCGGGAGCGGTGCCGGACTGGTGATAAAAGGAATGGCTGGCGCGGTGGTTCTGATGGGCGTGCTCTGGTTAATACGCCTGCTGTATTACCGGACGTCGGCCCATAACGCCCGGTACTACAAACAACTGGTTGAGCAGCAGCAGCAGGCCTGGTGGGAGCAGCATCAACATCGTTTCGCGCTTAGTGAAATGGTGCTGCTGGGCCCGGCCGGGACCGATTCGCCACACTGGCTGCGGCTGCTAAAGCGGGAGCATCGGGTTCCTGAGATAAAAAATGAGTCGAGCGGGAAAGCGCTGCGTATCGGTCGAACGCTGGTCGATACGGTGGCTGAGCGCGAGGCTTTACTGGCAAAAATGCTGGTGCTGCAATGGCGGACGCAGCGCGCAGATTCCTCTCTGCCACACTTAAGGCGCTGTTACTGGCAGGGTTCTCTGGATGCCTGGCGTGCATTCTGTAGCCAAATGCAGGTTTCATTTCCTGACGTGGCGCTTCCTGAAAAACCGGAGACATGGCAAGGCGAAGAGACGTTGTCTGCACTTGCCGCAACGGCTCAAACGCTTCCTGAAACAGAGGCCATTCTGGTCGCCGGGTGTCATTCGATAGCTGCCTCGTTTAATTCTGCGCAGCCTGCCGGTGAGTCCGCTGCACTGTGTCTGGTTGCGCAGAAAGGGCTGGTCAGCCTCACCCGGGGGGAAGTCTACGATATCGCCGGGAAAGAGGTTTTAACCGCAGTCTGCGAACGAGCGGAGCAGCAAAGCGACCTCGAAACGCCGCATGACAGCTGCATCCTGTTCTCACAGCCGGCGCTGCCCACCCTGGCTCAAAGCGGCTGGAATGTGACCCATCACGTTCAGGACCTCAACTGGGGGAACCCCGGTGATATGGAAATGCTTATCGTGCTGATTCTGGCGGCTCTTTACGCAAAAAATTATCAACAACCCTGCGGCTGGATAGCCAAAGATCCTCTACATACTCTCGCTCTTGGAATTATTAAACCTTATGGTGAAGGAAAATAAACCCGCTGAATTTTCGGTGTTTGCCACGGCGGTGTTGTTTGTTGCTACTGTCACGCTACTTGTGCTGGCAGGTGGGTTACTGTGGTGGTATTGGGGGGAAGATCTCTCCACGGAATGGGACGTGATACGTCGAATCATGACGGCCTGTTTTGTTGTCTGGGGAGTGTCGCTCTGCGTACTGGTGCTGGGGTTTATCGCGTTTCATTTAATGATTCGGGAAAAAGTAATGGGAGAGGCTTCTTCCAGACCGGTCAAAAAGAAAAGAACGCTCCGTCTGCCGCTCAGGGCGGACATCAGCAACCATCTCCGTCGTCGTTATAGCCTCTTCTGGCGAAGTAAAGTCCGCCTGCTGTTAGTCACAGGCGGTGAAAACGCCATCGCTCAGTTGGTGCCCAACCTGCAAGCCCGCCAGTGGCTGGAAGGCAACCGCACGGTCTTGATTTATGGCGGCAGCCTGAATGCTGAACCCGATAAGGAAAAATACACCGCGCTGCGTAAACTGCGCCGCGGGCGCCCGCTGGACGGGATTGTCCGCGTCATGCCGCAGTCGTTTAATCTGACCCCGCAAATCAGCGACAACGATTTACGCGGCCTGGAAAAAATCAGCGAACTGCTGCGCTATTCCGCCCCGGTTTATTTGTGGCAGCTGTGCGACAGCGCCTGGTCGCAGGCAAAACGCACTGAACAGACGGTAGGGGCTACTTTTCCCCTGCGTGCTGAGCCTGACGATATTTGTCGTCAGCTTGAACAGATGCTGTCGGACCTGCGGACGCAGGGGGTGAGTCAGGTCGCTGAGAACAACGGCCACGACTTCCTGCTGCGCCTGGGTCAGCACCTCAAAGACGGCGGTATCGCCCGCTGGGCTCAGCAACTGGTGCCATGGCTGGCAGCCTCCCAGCAGCGCGTTCCGCTACGTGGTCTGATGTTCAGCCTGCCGGACAGGCACTCAATTCATCCGACAGAGGAAACAGCCGACGCAGAGAAATATATCCCGCAATCACAACGCCATGCGCTGACTTTGCCGGTGACGTGGCAGGGTATCGTGGACGACTGTACCCGTGTTCGTGGCCGCCGAGTCGGTATGGCATGGGAACAGACGCTTGCCTGGACGCTGATGGCCATCATGGGTATCTGGGGGGCGGGAACGCTGCTGTCGTTCGCGGTCAACCGTCAGCAGATCGTTTCTGTTGCTGAGCAGGCCCATGCCCTGGTGGAGCATCCTGCGGTATCGGATGAGCAGCTGACGGCGCTGCATACGCTGCGTAATCATGCCGGCCGCCTGCAGCACCGTATTCAGGAAGGCGCTCCCTGGTATCAGCGCTTTGGCCTGGACCATAACCCGCAGCTGCTCGAGGCATTGCTGCCCTGGTATGGCGTGGCGAACAACCGCCTGATCCGCGATCCGGCCAGTGCTGCGCTGACTAAAAAACTCAATGCGCTGGCGAATTCCGAACCGAACAGCGATCGGCGCGCTCAGCTGGCGACGCTGGGCTATGACCAGCTGAAGGCCTGGCTGATGATGGCGCGTCCGGATAAAGCCGACGGCGCGTATTACGCCCAGACCATGAAAGCTGTGCAGCCGACGCGAAAGGGCATGTCAACCGGCCTGTGGCAAAGCCTGGCGCCGGATTTGTGGGCTTTCTACATCAACGAACTGCCCGGGCAACCACAGTGGAAAATCACCCCCGATGCGCAGCTGGTGAGCCAGAGCCGCCAGGTGCTGTTGCAGCAAATTGGCCGGCGTAACGCCGAAAGCACGCTGTATGAAAACATGCTCACATCGGTGCGGCGTAACTTTGCTGATGTGTCGCTGGAAAACATGACCAGCGGTACTGATGCCCGCCGCCTGTTCACCACTGATGAAGTGGTACCGGGCATGTTCACCCGTCAGGCGTGGGAGGGCGGTATTCAGCAGGCTATCGAAAAGGCCGCCAACTCCCGCCGGGATGAAATTGACTGGGTGCTGAGTGACAGCCGGAAAGCGGTCTCCTCAGATCTGTCGCCGGAGGCCCTGAAAGCACGTCTGACGCAACGTTACTTCACCGACTTTGCCGGTAGCTGGCTGAGCTTTCTTAATAGTTTGCGACTTAACCCTGCGAACAACATCGCAGACGTTACCGACCAGCTGACGCTGATGAGCGATGTCCGCCAGTCACCACTGATTGCCCTGATGAATACCATTGCCTGGCAGGGGCAGACCGGCCAGCACAGCGAAAGTCTGTCGGATTCCATTATCAAATCGGCTAAAGATCTCGTAAGTGGACAGGACAAGCCAGCGATTGACCAGTCTGCATCAGGGCCGCAGGGACCGCTGGATGACACCTTTGGCCCGCTGCTTCAGCTTTTAGGTAAAAACAAAGGCAGCAACGTTATGTCGGCGGACACTTCACTGAGCCTGCAGACGTATCTGACCCGCATCACCCGCGTGCGCCTGCGCCTGCAGCAGGTGGCCAGCGCCTCTGATCCGCAGGCAATGATGCAGACTCTGGCGCAGACCGTGTTCCAGGGCAAAAGTGTGGACCTGACCGACACCCAGCAGTACGGCAGTCTGATTTCGGCAAACCTGGGCGAAGAGTGGAGTGGTTTTGGCAGCACAATGTTTGTCCAGCCCCTGACTCAGGCCTGGGAGACCGTGCTTCAGCCGTCGGCGGCGAGCCTGAATGATAAATGGAGCCGCTCGGTTGTCGCCAACTGGCAAACTGCCTTTGACGGACGTTTCCCGTTTGCCGCCAGTAAAAGTGATGCCTCTTTACCCATGCTGGCTGAATTTGTGCGCAAGGACAGCGGGCGTATCGAGCGCTTCCTGACCACAGAGCTCAACGGGGTATTGCACAAAGAGGGCAGCCAGTGGGTGCCGGATAAGGTCAACAGCCAGGGGTTGAGCTTTAACCCGGCCTTGCTGCGGGCGATTAATCAGCTGAGCCAACTGTCAGACATTCTGTTCACCGATGGCAGCCAGGGCATCAGCTTTGAGCTGCAGGCGCGTCCTGTACCGCAGGTAGTGGAAACCCAGTTGATTATTGATGGACAAAAGCTGCACTACTTCAACCAGATGGCCGACTGGCAGAGCTTCCGCTGGCCGGGTGACACTTACAAGCCGGGGACGATGCTGACCTGGACCTCAGTCAACGCCGGTGCGCGTCTGTTCGGGGATTACAGCGGGACCTGGGGCTTTATTCGCTGGCTGGACCAGGGCAAACGCCAGCAGCTTGACCGCAGCCAGTGGATGATGAGCTTTACTGCCCCGGACGGTTGCACTTTGCAGTGGGTGCTGCGCTCACAACTCGGGAAAGGTCCGCTGGCGTTGCTGGATCTGCGCGGTTTCACGCTGCCGGATCAGATATTCAGTGTCGACAGCGCGGCCACCGCGCAGGCGCTGATGGCTCACACCGCAAACAGTGACATGGAGGAGGTCGAAGAATGAGCACACTGCAGAATCTGGTCACCGCCTGTCAGGCTCAAGAAACTCAGCTGCGGCAGCAGGCGCAGGTACGCACGGAAAACTGGCAGCCCTGGCTTGTGCCGGTAGGTGGCGCCAGTCCGACCGGTGAAGACCCGGGCTATGATGATGATTTTCAGCGTATCCGCGAAGAGGTCAATAAGCTCTCCGGCATTGATACCGGGTTGATTTGTACGCTTGCCGAAAAACTGCTGACCACTGCGGCCAAAGATATCCGGGTTGCAACTTATTACTGCTGGGCGCGCCTGCACCGGGACGGCGAAGCCGGTTTTGCCGAAGGACTTGAGCTGCTGGCGGGATTGCTACAGCGTTATGGCACGCAGCTTCATCCTCAGCGCGAGCGGAGCCGTAAACCGGCGCTGGAGTGGCTGGCAGGCTCCCGTGTTCTGGATAGCTTGTCACTCTGGCCGGAAGTGATTCGCGACGATGCACTGCGCACTGCCGGTGCGCTGCTGCTGTTGCGCGACAGTCTGGATACAGAGCCGGAAGCGTCGCGGCCAGAGCTGAATGCCCTGTACAGCGCGCTGGAATCCCGCCTGATGAAGGCCGGAGGTGTGGATGCCGTGGTACCGCAGAACGCAGGTGATAAGGCACCGTCACAGATCTCCACGCCTGTGACGGAGCCAGATGCGCCTGTGCTGAGCCGCATTACCTCCGGTCAGGATTTGCTGGCTCAGGCCCGTACACTGACCGGATATCTGCGTGAGCAACCCGATGGCTGGCTTGCCGCCCACCGGCTGATGAAAAGCCTGCGTCATGACACGTTGCACAGCATTCCTGCCCCGGATGCACAAGGCAAAACGCGCATCGAACCGCCGCGCGCAGACCAGCGTGCCATGCTCAAACGTCTGTATCTGCAGCAGAGCTGGTGCGAAATACTGGAGCAGGCAGACAGCGCCTTTTCGCGTGGCGCTAATCACCTCTGGCTGGATTTGCAGTGGTATATCCACCAGGCGCTGATGAAATCGGGGCAGGAGGTGCTTGCCGGGATCATCGCCGCCGACCTGAAAGGATTACTGCGTCGCCTTACCGGGCTTGAAACCCTGGCCTTTAATGACGGTACGCCGTTTGCCGATGAGGTCACGCTGAACTGGATAAATCAGAACGTACTGGACGATATGTCCGGCTGGCGGGATGAGCCGGTCAGTGCCGCCGGTGAAACAGATAACGATATCCTGGCTCTCGAGCCGGAAGCGCTGGATAAAGCGGACACCGACGGTCTGGATGCCACGCTTCGCTGGCTACAGACACGCCCGGGCACCGACTCGACAAAAGACAGATGGCTGCTGCGTCTGCTGATGGCCCGCGTGGTCGAGCAGAAGGGCAAAAATGAACTGGCACTGCATCTGCTGGGAGAGCTCGACAGTGCCGCCCAGTCCATCACCCTCATACAGTGGACACCGGCACTGCTGTTTGAAGTGAAATCCCGACGGCTCAGACTGCTTCGCATGAAAGCCACACGCAGTGAAACCGATAAATCACGGTTACAGCCAGAGATGGACCAGCTTCTGGCGGGTCTGATTGCGCTCGATCCGGCCAGCAGCGCGGTGCTTTGCGGCTAAAACGCCAGGCATACCTTTCAAACACACATATTCAGGTTTTTATGGATGATTTAACCCTGCGTTACTACGACGCTGAAATGCGCTACCTGCTGGAAGCCGGTGAAGAGTTTGCCCGTGCTCACCCCGAGCAGGCGGCAATGCTCAATCTCGATAAAGCGGGGGCGCGCGATCCGTACGTGGAGCGATTGTTCGAGGGCTTTGCCTTCCTGATGGGCCGGCTGCGCGAGAAGCTCGATGACGACTTGCCCGAATTAACCGAAGGGCTGGTCAGCCTGCTGTGGCCACATTACCTGCGTACCATTCCGTCAATGTCGGTGGTCGAGTTCACCCCTGACTGGCGCGAGATGAAAGAGCCGATGCGCATCGTCAAAGGTTTTGAGGTGAACTCGCGGCCGATCGGCGAGAAGGGCACGCGCTGCCGGTATACCACCACCAGAGAGATGACGCTTCAGCCGTTGTCGCTGGAACATGCCCGTCTGTCGACTGACCCTGACGGGCGTTCGGTTATTACTCTGCGTTTTCACTGCAGTGACCTCGCTGACTGGACGCGCATCGATCTGAGCTGTATTGCGCTGTATTTCAACGCCGACGCGCCGCTGGCCTGTGCCATGCATGAAGCCTTCACCATGAATGTCGACCGCCTGTGGCTGCGCCTGCCGGGTGACATCGACACAAGGCCGCTCAACGGGTATTTCACCGCGCTGGGCTTTGGCGATAACGACGACCTGTGGCAGAAGGGCAGCAGCAGCTTCAGCGGCTATCAGCTGTTGCTGGAGTATTTCACCTTCCGCGAGAAATTCATGTTCACGGGCCTGCGTGGGCTGGAGACCGTGGTCTTTCCGGCTGAACTCCCCTGGTTTGAAATCGACGTGGTGCTGGCGGAGCGCTGGGAGCATGACTTCAGCTTTACCGAAAAGCATCTGCGCCTGAACTGTGTGCCGGTGATTAATCTGTTCCCGCTGGAATCTGACCCGCTGACGCTCAACTCCCTGCAGACCGAATACATGCTGCGCCCGATGCGCGTGCAGGATGGTCATACCGAGATTTATGCGGTGGATTCGGTGATGTCATCCAGCCAGCATAGCTATGTGCCGTTTTCGAGCTTTCGCCATAAAGGCGGCATGATGCGCCATCAGGCCCCCGAATATTACTACCACACGCGCGTACGTCGCGGTCCGTCTGGTCTGCATAACACCTGGCTTATCCTCGGCGGTGAAGCGTTTGATAACCACACGGTGCCGGAAGACGAGAGCCTGTCGCTGACGCTCACTGGCACCAACGGCCAGCTGCCACGACGAGCTCTGCAGAGCACGGTGCTTGATACGGTGATGAAAACCACCTCAGCCAGTATCGCCGTGCGTAACCTATGTGCGCCGACACTACCCTGTTATCCACCGGCGCAGGACCGTTTCCACTGGCGCGTGCTGAGCCATCTCGGCAGCGGATTCCTGTCGATGATGGACAATGCCGACGTGCTACGCGGGACGCTGGCGCTGTACGAATGGACCGACAGTGAGATGAACCGCCGTCGGCTGGAAGCCATCATTGACGTTAAGCACCGCGAAACCGAGCGTTTCGAGCAGGGCTATCTGGTACGCGGTGTGCAGATTGAGGTGACGCTGGACAGTCACGGCTTTGCCGGGCGCGGCGACATCTGTCTGTTCGGCGAGATGCTGAGCCGCTTCTTTGCGCTGTATACCGATATCTATCTGTTCAACCGCCTGATTATCATCCTGCAACCGACCGGAGAGCGCCTGGAATGGGAAGAGAAGCACAACCGCCGCATTCCCGGCTGACCCCGCGGCTGGAAGCCGACCTTCACCGCATCAACTTTTACCGCTTATGCCAGCTGCTGGAGAAGCGTAATCCTGGCAGGCCGCTGATGGGTTCGACCAGCCACCCGGCGGATGACCCGGTGCGGTTTGCGCCACATCCGGGGATGGGATTTCCGGCCAGCGAAATAAAGGCTGTCGAATATGACGAGGAGGATGACAGCAAGCCACCGCTCATCCGCACGACCTTTATGGGGATGTACGGGGTTGATTCCCCCTTGCCGACCGCCTATCTCGATGACATCACTCAGCGTCGCGAAGGTCACGAAGCGCTGCAGGGTTTTCTGGATATCTTCAGCCACCGTATCCTGACGCAGTTTTACCGTATCTGGCGTAAATACTCCTACCCGGCCACATTTGAGCCCGGCGGTACTGATACTATCTCGCAGTCACTGCTGGGTCTGGTGGGACTTGGGATACCGGGCACCGCAGAGCACATCGCCACCCCGGTGTCCCGATTTCTGGCGCTGCTGGGTGTGCTGCAGCAGCCAGGTAAAACCCAGGAGGGGATGCAGGCCCTGGTGAGCCTGCTGGCACCCGACACGACGGTGCAGGTGAGCCCGTATTGCCTGCGACCAGTGGCAGTCAGCCAGCCGCTGGGCTTTTACGGCGATGACGATTTTCTGCTGGATGGCAACACACCGCTGGGTGAAGAGGCGATGGATGCCAACAGCCAGCTGTTGATTGCTCTGTCCACCGATAACGAGCAGGAATCACAGGGCTGGAAACCGGACGGCCTGCTGTATCAGGACTTTCTGGTGATGCTGCGGGTGTATCTCGGCTGGCGCTTTAAAGCAAAAATCACCCTGACCACCCGAACCCGCCTGCTGGTCGCGCCGCCGCTCGGTGAAGGCCCATTCTGGCTGGGGATGAATGGCGTTCTGGGCGCGCAAGACGAATATCTCCCGGAGGATTTTCCGCAGACCTTTACCACGGAACTGGGTTATTACGCCGGGCTGGAGCCTGCATCATCACAACAAGGAAACCGACGTGTTACGTACAAGTTTGATTAAATCCGTATGCTGGCTACCTGCGCTACTGGCATTCAGCCTGACGGGCTGTGGGGTGACGCAGGGTATCACCGATGGCACCAAATCGGCATTTAACGCCGTGTTTTACAAAAAGATTAAGGTGCTGCACCTGGATTTCACCGCCCGTGAGGCGCTGAACACCGATTCCCGTGAAAGTAATTCGCTGTCTGAGCCGGTGGTTATTCGGGTCTGGCAGCTGAAAGACCGTAAAACCTTCGACAAAACGGTCTATCAGCAGCTACTCCGGGATGGCGACACGATCCTGAAAGCCGATCTGCTGGCGACCCGGGATGTGGTGGTAAAACCTGGCGGTGATGCGAACCTCGATATGCCAATGGAAGAAGATGCGCAGTTTGTCGCCGTGGCAGGGCTGTTCCGCCATCCGGATAGAGTTAACAACACCTGGAAGCTGGTGATAGGGCGTGAAGACCTTGACCCGGATAAGCCGCGCATTCTGGAAGCCGGTAACAACCATTTGACGCTACAACCGCTCAAGGACGACTGATGCCCCAGGGACATAACACACCTTCGCTGTATGAAATGCTCACCGGCAACTTCACCGGCGGCCTCGACCTGCATCAGGTCAGCGAACAGAATCAGGTGATTTTGTCCGTGCTCGATAACATGCAGCGCATCCTCAACTGCCGCGCCGGCACGCTGGCGCATCTGCCGGACTATGGTCTGCCCGATATGACCAAAATCCTGCAGGGCATGCCGGGTACTGCCCATGAGCTGATTGGCACCCTGTCTGCTGTTCTGCTCAGGTATGAGCCGCGCCTGAAGAGCATCAGAGTGGTGCTGCTGGAGCAGAATGTCCCCGGCGAGTTGCGTTATGCCATTGATGCTGAATTGAAAGGCATTGGCCTCGTACGCTATGGCACCGAGTTTATGCCCGAGGGACGGGTTCTGTTGAGGCATCTTAAGCAGCAGCAGTATCTTGCTCACCAAGCCAGAGTTTAGCCCGGTTAGTGAATGAATATCCGTAACAAAAACTGGCAGCAAGTGATGTCGTGCAATGGGCATGATTAGGACATCCCATGAATTATCAAAATGGCTAAATACGACCGGACCTTACGTGTTAAAAAAATGACATCAGAATTCAGGAAATGGAGCCAATTAGTAATACATACACAAAACTATATGTTGAATTTCCTTTGCTGTAGCAAGCCGTTCGTCAGCATCTACTGTTATTTTTTTTCATTATAGGTCAGGTGCTGATATTTCCATCATAATGTATGCCTTGTTAATTTTTTGTCGCCACTCACGAGTGCAAATCCATGCCAATAAACAGGGGGTGCTATTTTATTGATTATAATTTAATGATGTGAAATGAAATTGCGCTGATTTCCTTAGTGATGAGAAAGTATTTGACGCATTGGAGATATAGCAAGCAAATCTGTGTTAATCCTATCCTGAAACCTGAAGGTATTTTTGTTCGCCAAAGTGAATCATTTAACCAATTGAAAGTAGTGTGACCTATCAGATGGCAATGATAACCCAAAGAGATTGAATATTTAATCAATTTTACGGGGTTTAATATTAATGTTTTTACTCAGTAACCACTGCGCCAGTATGTTGTTATCGTGGAGCATGTATTGTAATTAGGATGTCAGAAATATAGTGGCTTAGGACCGTCTTGCCCCGGTTGATGTCCGAATTATTAAAGTAGCCAACTCATCATTGGTGGCTGATAAAAGGACTGATGTTATAAAAGTTGATCACTGATGCATTCATTGTTGAATGATAGGTGATTTCAAATAGGTGTATTAAAAAGAGAGATGGTAATGAAAAAAGTAAAGTTAATGATAGTAGGGGCGTGTTTCCTTTCGTCTATATTTGTAGCCGCTGTTGCCAGTGTTAATCACGATGGTGAACCATCAGCGCCATACAATTTAAGGTGGGGTATGAGTTACGATGAGGCAAGGAATATTCCGTTGTACTCATTAGAAGTCCAGGGTATTAACTACGCAGGGATGGATCCTAACCTAATCTCTGCAGAGGTAGAACCATCTGAATTGAATGCTAATGAATTCCAGCATGTGATTTTATATTTTGATAAGAAAGCCGGACTGATAGGTGCCGTATTTACAGCATCAGTCGATGAACAGCATGATAACAAAAATAAATTAGCGAGAGTTGATAATGGAAAAGAGGGGCTTGAGATTTATCAAAAACAAACTAAATTTCTGGAAAAGCAATATGGTCTGGCTAAAAATAAAGAAGAGACAGTTACTGACAAGAGGAATTTTTATAAAAGCCTTTCTGAATGTAAGAGAAAACAGAAGGAGTGGTATAATAAAGGACTGGATGTTAGCAAAATAACAAATTGCCCAAAATGGCAGAGCGACTACGAAAAAGGCCGCACAGTTGTCTTGCTTACACTTGAACCATATCAAATAACAACGCAATATATATATAAGTAAAGGGGAGCTCATGAATAAAATTAAAAGGGTCGCGATTTCTGCTTTTTTTGTGGTGTTTTCTAGTGTTATGTCTTCCGGATGCATACCTATAATCAATACTGCAAAAAATATTAAAAATAATACATTGACACTTTCCGATCATGCTCGGGCAGTTTCAGCAATGGACAACGGGGATCTAAAATCTGCAGAAGGATTCCTTACAGGAAATCTTTATCCTCATCGTTACAGACCAATCAGCGGCGCAGAATCCTGGGGGAGTTTGCAATATCGTGCTGCAAAAATAGTTGCAACAGCTAAAGATAACGGAAGAACAGTACAAAATGATGCACTTTATTTATCGTATCTTAGTTTGTTTAATGCTGAAGAAGGATTGCCGGAGCATCCTGAAATCATGCTTGGTTATATGCATAAAGCAATGGCTATGTTGCTGGCAGACCCGCATTTGCTTGACCATGTTAATTCTGCACACGCCAGTGAATTACCCAGTCAATTTGAACTTGAGCGCTATGCAATATGGCAATATTTAAGTGATGGTGGGGAGGTTAATTGGAAGAAAACAAACGCAAATGGACAAGGGAGATATATTGCTGGCATAAGTTATCGAGAGTGGAATATTCGACTAAGAAAAGCAATTTGGAATCGAGGTGATAAATTCCTGAGCAATATAGGTAAATCTCAGTTCATTAGTGAGTCAATAGATTATTCCCTTTTTCCTGTTGTTGTTTGCGTATCAAGGCTAAAAGGATGGTCCCTGACGCTGCCTGATAACTATCCTAAACAGAATTTTAGAGGGGGTGGTGATTTTGATTGGAAAACTTGTAAAAATATCTAAATCAGTAAGCGCTAATCATTCCCTTTATTGATTGTCACTATTACTTTAAAAATGGATGAAAAATGCAGCACATTGCTATTGCCGAACCCAAAATATTCGTAAGAATAACTGGCAAAGTAAATGCGATCAGCTGATCAGGAAAAGAGAGGCTTACTCTGCCTTTAGTGAGAGAATCACCTTTCTGGAACTCGAAGATAATGCTGCCTGGGAAGGCGTCAGGCAGTAGTTTCTGGATAAAGTTGTCCTGCTGAAAAAGCGCAGGAAGACAAAGAGTATCAGACTGAGATTAAGCGTCAGATGCGGGAAGAGAAACAGCGTCAGGATGAGTTGGACCAGCAACAGCGCGAAGCGGAAGAGGAAGAGGAAGAGTAACGCCTTGCTGAGCAGCAGTGTTTACAGGAAGAAGCCCTGCTCGCTGCCGAAGGTGCCCACAGGGAAGAGCTGGAAAGACAGCGCCTGGCGCTGGAGCAGAAAATTCAGGAGGTACACCAGCAATATGAACGTGTCAAATCTATGGTTCAGCTTACAAAACAGGGACATGTGCATATGATTTCGAATATTGGATCCTTCGGTGAAAATGTCTTCAAAATTGGCATGAAATGACGACTGGAACCCAAGAAGCGCGTAAAAAAAACGAGCGGAACTGCCGTACCTTTTTATTTTGATATTCACGCTATGAGTTCATGCGATGACGCACCCGCACTTGAAAAGATCCTGCATGACTATTTGGAAAGTTACCGGTTTAATAGGATCCACCTGCGTAGAAAGTTTTTCCGCATCGTACTCAGTCGCATTATCGATGAAGTGGAACGCCATCATGAGCTGGTGGAATACCTTGCAGATCCGATAGCTTTGGAGTATTTGCAAGCCCTTGAGTATGCAGAAAGTTAAGCCGCATAAATAATAATTGCCACTGCTTCAACTACGCCATATGGATATCTGGCCATGAACAATCTTTCCCAACGTAAAATTAAAACCGGCAGCGACCCGCGTAAGCTGCCGGATTATGCTGCTCTGCGTGAAGAGCTGAGCAAATTGACCCATCCGGCACGGCCAGATATAGACTGGCTTTATGTTGAACAACGCTGTCTTTCGCTGTTCGAACAAAACGGAGTGGAGTTGCAGACCGCGGCCTGGTACACGCTTGCCCGCCTGCAGCTGGCTGGCCTGGTCGGATTGAATGAAGGTCTGGCGTTACTGGAAGCGCTGGTGAGTCATCAGTGGGGTGTGCTGTGGCCGCAACCGATTCACGCGCGCATGGACATTCTCACCAGCCTGAGCCAGCGCGTGCAGCAGCAGATGCGCACCCTTTCCCTGAATTATGACGATCTGAGTCAGCTTTATCGTGCTGAACAACTGCTTACCCGCCTGGGGACCGTGTTACAGCGGCTGGAGCTTAAACATCTTAGCCAGCTTGATACATTGCGTGCTCTGATGCACAACAGTGCCGCCAGGCTGGAAAGCCGTGACGGTACGACCAGCGACATCTTGCCCGGCAACACGATAGATACCGGGGCGATATCCGCACTCCCGCATGAAACGAAAACCCCGCATAGCGCCAGATGGGTGTATGTCGCGCAGCAGCATCATCAGCCGAAGATAAAGGTGCAGACAGCGGCATTGGCCCGTCGTAATCAGTGGCAACTTTTCAGTGCCGGGATGTTTACCATGTTGCTTATCAGCGTGGTGGCGGTGGGCGGCTGGCAATATCTGCACCGGCCCGATCCACTTCAGGCTCAGCTCCTGGCATCGCTGGCTCCTGTGCCTGCCACACTCACGTCGCAGCAGCAGGATGTGCTGCGGCAGCGGACGTCCATACCATCAGCCTTGATCGCCGACACGCAGCAGCAGTTATCTCGTCTGGAACAACTCGCGCCCGACTGGAATATTGCGTATGGCCAGCAGCTGGTTGAGCAGGCGCAGGCGCTGTGGCCGGAACAGGCGGGTTCGTTATCTGCGCGGTGGCAGCATCAGCTTGAGGCCAGCATTTTGCCAGCGCAAAACCTTGCGGCCTGGCATCAGGGGATGATGAAGCTGGCACAGTTGAGCGAGCGGCTGAATGGACTGGATGAGCAAAAAGGAAAATACATCACGGTCAGTGAGCTGAAGTCCTCGGTATTTGGCATGATGACCCGTTTTCAGCAGGCTGAGCCCATCGAGGAACAATTGCGGCAAATTCACTCGCTACCAGCCAGTGCGCCCCAGCGGCAGCAGCTTATCCGTCAGCTCGAACAACACCTGCGATCGCAGATTTACACCTTGTGGCAGATGAAAAACAGCATTGAGGTGGCAGAGGGAGATGAGCAATAAGCGAAGCGGTAAACCAAAGCAGAAGAGGCGTTACTGGTGTCCCCTGCAGGAATCGAACCTGCAACTAGCCCTTAGGAGGGGCTCGTTATATCCATTTAACTAAGGAGACGTGCGGCGCGCAGTATAGCGCACCGTGCAGGGGATTTTAACCGTGGGCCGCCTGTTTGCTCAAAGTGTCAGCAATCAGGCGGTGGCGATCACGCTTTTTCCTGATCTTTCTGCTTTTCCTGCTTCTCTTTACGCTTCTGATCGGCTCGCGCTTTGGCTTTGGCCGCTTCGCTCATGTCGTTACGGATCTGCGCGTGACTGATCAGGGCAAAAATCAGCGTACCGCCGGTGATGTTGCCCAGCAGGGTGGGCAGTGCAAACGGCCACAAAAACTCCTGCCACGGCAGCGTGCCGGCAAACACCAGATACAGCACTTCAACCGATCCGACCACAATGTGGGCCAGATCGCCCAGCGCCACCAGCCAGGTCATCATTACAATCACCACAATTTTGGCGCCACCAGCGTAAGGAAACATCCATACCATGGTGGCGATGATCCAGCCTGAAATCACTGCGTTGGCAAACATTTCGCCCGGCGTATGCTCCATCACCTTTTCGCTGATGGCGGTGAAGGCCTGGCGCGTAGCGTCATCGAAAATCGGCATATGATTAAACGCCAGCGCGCCTAGCGCGGTACCAATTAAATTGCCGATCAGCACCACGCTCCACAGCCGCAGTAGCAGCATAAAATTGCCGCCGGTGGGTTTATGCATCACCGGCAGTACGGCGGTGACGGTGTTCTCGGTAAACAGCTGCTGGCGAGCCATAATCACGATGACAAAACCAAAGGTGTAGCCGAGATTCTCCAGCAGATAAGCGCCGGGCACGCCAGCGAGGTGCACCTGGAAAATGCCTTTCGCCATCAGCGAGGCACCCATCGATAAGCCGGCGGCAATCGCTGACCACAGCAGCGCCATACCGTCGCGCTCCAGCTCCTTTTCACCGTCCTGCCGAATCTCTTCATGTATCGCCGCAGCCCGCGAGGGCAGGGCATCTTCGTCCACTTCGATATCCGTTCCCTGTTCTTTTTCTTCACTGTCCACGTCATTGTCATGCGTGTTATTTGATGGCGATGGCTTCATTTTTTCTCCCGGTGATAATGCCAGTGCGTAATAAGCGTAGACGCTTTTAGCAAGGGCGAAATGTTACAAAGATTCAAATTAAGAGTAACAAGAGATTAGCAAAGGTGGTTTTTTGAGCGCTTTCTTGATCTGATGCGCATGAATACCCCATTTGGGGGAAGGGGGAGCTTGCGCACAGACTTCGGCCCCTGGTTTGAGTGTGGTATTATTCACGCCTCATTTATTGCTATGAATCTCCCTTCTATGCTCGAAGTGATTAATCTCGCCTGCGCTCGCGATGAGCGAACCCTGTTCCACGGACTGAGTTTTCAGGTGCAGGCGGGCGATGTGGTGCAAATCGAAGGGCCTAACGGCGCAGGCAAAACTTCACTGTTGCGACTGCTGGCCGGGTTAAGCCGGCCAGAGCAGGGCGAAGTACGCTGGCAACAGCAGTCGATTCGCCGGCAGCGCGAAATATGGCAGCAAAACCTGTTGTATCTCGGCCATCATCCGGGCGTGAAATCGGTGCTGTCGCCGCGGGAGAATCTGCATTTCTGGCACGGCGATCGCAGCGAAGACACGCTGTATGACGCGCTGGAGCAGGTCAATCTGCTGGGCTATGAAGAGGTGCCGGTGGCTCAGCTTTCTGCCGGGCAGCAGCGGCGCGTGGCGCTGGCGCGACTGTGGCTCAGCCCGGCTCCGGTGTGGATTCTGGATGAGCCGCTGACCGCCATCGATAAACACGGCGTGGAAAAATTAATGGCGCGCTTCGCCGATCATGCCGATAACGGTGGCGTGGTGATTCTGACGACCCATCAGGACCTGCCGGACAGCCAGGCGCGCGTGCGCAAAATTCGTCTTACATCGGAGTGGGCGTGATGCTTGGCCGGGTTATTCAGCGTGAGTTAAAGATTGCCTTTCGCAGCGGCGCGGAAGTGGTTAATCCGCTGTGGTTTTTTCTGATTGTGATTACGCTGTTCCCGTTAGGCATTGGCCCTGAGCCGCAGCAGCTGGCGCGCATCGCGCCTGGTGTCGCCTGGGTAGCCGCGCTGCTGGCATCGCTGCTGGCGCTGGAGCGGCTGTTTCGCGACGACTTTCTCGATGGATCGCTAGAGCAGTTGCTGTTGCTGCCGACGCCGCTGCCAATCACCGTGCTGGGCAAAGTGATTGCGCACTGGCTGATTACCGGGCTGCCGCTGATTTTACTCTCACCGCTGGCGGCGTTGCTGCTGTCGCTGGATTTTGCTGGCTGGCGGGCAATGGCGCTGACGCTGCTGATCGGCACGCCAACCCTGAGTTTTCTCGGTGCGATTGGCACCGGCCTGACCGTCGGGCTGCGGCGCGGCGGCGTATTGCTAAGTTTACTGGTGTTGCCGCTGTCGATACCGGTACTGATTTTTGCCAGCGCGGCGATTGATGCGGCCGGTCAGGGGTTACCGATCGGCGGTTATCTGGCGATCCTCGGCGCCATGCTGGCGGTCAGCGCCACGCTGTCGCCGTTTGCGACCGCTGCCGCGCTGCGCATCAGTCTGCATTAAGGCGGGCCTCCGGCAGAGAGGTCGCCATCCGAATTCTTGTTTAGTGTGAGCAATGTCAATGTGGAAATGGTTACACCAGTGGGCAAAGCCTGAGCGGCTTTACCAGCTATGCGGTCGCTTGATTCCCTGGTTCGCAATCCTGGGTGTCGGCGCGTTGCTGCTCGGCTGGATTTGGGGATTCGGCTTTGCGCCGGCGGATTATCAGCAGGGCAACAGCTTCCGCATCATGTACATTCACGTGCCGGCGGCGATGTGGTCGATGGGCGTCTATGCCTCGATGGCCATCGCCGCCTTCATCGGCCTGGTGTGGCAGATGAAAATGGCCGATCTGGCGGCTGCCGCGATGGCGCCGATTGGTGCGGTGTTTACCTTTATCGCACTGGTGACCGGCTCGGCGTGGGGCAAGCCGATGTGGGGCACCTGGTGGATTTGGGACGCGCGTCTGACTTCTGAACTGGTGCTGCTGTTCCTCTATATGGGCGTGATTGCGCTCTATCACTCTTTCGACGATCGCCGCACCGCCGGACGCGCGGCCGGCATCCTGATTCTGGTCGGTGTGGTTAACCTGCCGATTATTCACTTCTCCGTGCAGTGGTGGAACACGCTGCATCAGGGCTCGTCCGGCATTCTGCAACAGGCGATCGATCCCAGCATGCGCACGCCGCTGCGCTGGTCGATTCTCGGCTATCTGCTGGTGTTTGGTGCGCTCACCCTGATGCGTCTGCGCAACCTGATTCTGTTTACCGAGCGTCACCGCCCGTGGGCGATTGACGTGGCGCAGGGAGGACGCAAAGCATGACCCCTGCCTTCTCATCGTGGAGCGAGTTTTTCGCCATGGGCGGCTATGCCTTTTACGTCTGGCTGGCCGTGTGTTTTACGCTGATTCCACTGATCGGTCTGGTGCTGCACACCGTGTTGTTCCGTCGCCGCCTGCTGGCAGAGATTCGCCAGCGTCAGTCCCGCGAGCGCCGCATCCGCGCGGCAAAAGCCAAACAAGCTGCCAGTGAAGCAGCAGGAGAGTCCGTGTGAATATCCGTCGTCGTAACCGCCTGTATGTGGTGGTGGCGGTGCTGGTGGGCTTAGGCCTTGCCACGTCGCTGGTGATGTACGCGCTGCGTTCCAACATCGACCTGTTCTACACCCCGAGTGAAATTCTCTACGGCAAAGGTGAGGATCACCAGAAGCCGGAGGCCGGACAGCGCCTGCGCGTCGGCGGCATGGTGATGCCCGGTAGCGTCAAACGCGATCCGAAAACGCTGGCGGTGTCGTTCAAACTGTATGATGCCAACGGCGTGGTCAGCGTCAGCTACGAAGGTATTCTGCCGGATCTGTTCCGCGAAGGGCAGGGCGTGGTGGCGCAGGGCGTGCTGGAGGACGGCAATCTGGTCAACGCCAAAGAGGTGCTGGCGAAGCACGATGAGAAGTACACGCCGCCGGAAATTCAGGACGCAATGAAGAAGAATCATAACGGACCGGCAGCGGCCTATCAGCAGGCGGGTACGCAATCATGATGCCGGAAATTGGCAGCTTTCTGCTGTGTCTGGCGCTGGGCTTAGCGCTGTTATTAAGTATTTATCCGCTGTGGGGCGCAGCGCGTCAGGATGGCCGGCTGATGGCGCTGGCGCGTCCGCTCACCTGGGGCATGTTCCTGTGCATCGCTGCCGCGTTCCTCGTGCTGGTGCACGCGTTTGTGGTCAACGATTTTACCGTCGGCTACGTTGCCACCAACTCCAATTCGCTGCTGCCGGTGTATTACCGCATCGCCGCCACCTGGGGCGCGCATGAAGGATCGCTGCTGCTATGGGTACTGCTGCTCAGCACCTGGACATTAGCGGTGGCGATTTTCAGCCGCGGCATGCCGCAGGATGCGCTGGCGCGCGTGCTGGCGGTGATGGGGATGATCAACCTCGGTTTCCTGTTGTTCATCATCCTCACCTCGAATCCGTTTACCCGCACGCTGCCGAACTTCCCGATTGATGGGCGCGACCTCAACCCGATGCTGCAGGATATCGGGCTGATCTTCCATCCGCCGCTGCTCTACATGGGCTATGTTGGCTTCTCGGTGGCGTTTGCCTTTGCCATTGCGTCGCTGATGGCGGGCCGGCTGGATACCGCCTGGGCGCGCTGGTCACGTCCGTGGACCACTGCGGCATGGGTATTTCTGACTATTGGTATCGTGCTCGGTTCCGCGTGGGCGTATTACGAACTCGGCTGGGGCGGCTGGTGGTTCTGGGATCCGGTCGAAAACGCGTCCTTTATGCCGTGGCTGGCCGGCACTGCGCTGATGCACTCACTGGCGGTGACAGAAAAACGCGGCAGCTTCAAGTCATGGACGGTGCTGCTGGCGATTACCGCGTTCTCATTAAGCCTGCTGGGCACCTTCCTGGTGCGTTCTGGCGTGCTGGTGTCGGTGCACTCGTTCGCCTCCGATCCGGCGCGCGGAATGTTTATCCTCGCCTTCCTGGTGATTGTCATCGGCAGTTCGCTGCTGCTGTACGCCCTGAAAGGGGGCCAGGTGCGCAGCCGCGTGCAGAGCGAAGCTTGGTCGCGCGAATCCTTCCTGCTCGGCAACAACGTGCTGCTGATTGCCGCAATGCTGGTGGTGCTGCTCGGTACGCTGCTGCCGCTGGTGCATAAACAGCTCGGGCTGGGCAGCATTTCGGTTGGCGAGCCGTTCTTCAATACCATGTTCACCTGGCTGATGGCGCCGTTCGCGCTGATGCTCGGCATCGGGCCGCTGGTGCGCTGGCGCCGCGATGAGCCGCAAAAGCTGTGGAAGCGGCTCGGCGTGGGTCTGCTGGTGACGCTGATCCTGTCGATCGTGCTGCCATGGCTGTTGCAGGATCGCATCGAAGCGATGACGGTGATTGGCCTGCTGATGGCCATCTGGGTGATCCTGCTGACGCTGATGGAACTGCACGAACGCGCTACCCATCGGCACCGTTTTCTGGCGGGATTGCGCCATCTGTCGCGCAGCCACTGGGGCATGGTGCTGGGCCATCTTGGTGTGGCGGTGACGGTGGTGGGCATTGCCTTCAGCACCCAATACAGCGTTGAGCGTGACGTGCGCATGAAGGCCGGCGACAGCGTGGATATCCACAACTATCACTTTATTTTCCGCGACGTGCACAATCTGCAGGGCCCTAACTATAGCGGTGGCGTGGCGATTATCGATGTCACACGCAACGGTAAGCCAGAAGCGGTGCTGCATGCAGAGAAGCGCTTCTATACCGCAGCGCGCACCATGATGACGGAAGCGGCGATCAGCGGCGGCTTCACGCGCGATCTCTACGCGGCGCTGGGCGAAGAGCTGGATGACGGTTCCTGGGCGGTGCGTATTTATTACAAACCCTTTGTGCGCTGGATCTGGTTCGGCGGCGTGTTTATGGCGGTGGGCGGCCTGCTGTGCCTGCTCGATCCGCGCTATCGCTCGCGCAAAAAAGCGCAGCGCGAGGAACTGGCATGAATAAAAAGATCCTGTTTATTCCTTTAGTCCTGTTTCTGCTGCTGGCGGCAGCGCTGCTGTGGCAGCTGACGCGCAACGCCAGCGGTGACGATCCTACGCGACTCGAATCGGCGCTGATCGGTAAACCGGTGCCGGTGTTTAAACTCGAAGCGCTGGATCAGCCGGGTAAAATCTATAACCAGCAGGTGCTGACCGATGGCAAACCGCTGCTGCTGAACGTCTGGGCCACCTGGTGCCCGACCTGCCGCGCCGAGCATCAATATCTCAACACGCTGGCGGAGCAGGGCATTCGCGTGGTTGGCCTCAACTACAAAGACGACCGCAGCAAAGCCGTCACCTGGCTTAACACGCTCGGCAATCCGTATGCGCTGAGCCTGTATGACGGCGACGGCATGCTCGGTCTGGATCTCGGCGTCTACGGCGCGCCGGAGACTTTCCTGATTGATGGCCACGGCATTATCCGTTACCGCCACGCCGGCGACATGAACGACCGGGTATGGAATGAAGAGGTGAAGCCGCTGTGGCAGAAATACAGCAAGGAGGCGGGCGTATGAAACAGCTGCTTATGCTGCTCGCGGGTCTGCTGCTGAGCACCAGCCTGTGGGCCGCGATCGATACTTATCAGTTCGATTCGGTCCAGCAGGAGGAGCAGTATCGTGAGCTCACCGCATCGCTGCGCTGTCCGAAGTGCCAGAACAACAGTATTGCCGACTCCAACGCGATGATCGCCGCCGACATGCGGCTGAAAGTGTATGAGCTGATGAAGCAGGGCCAGAGCCGCCAGCAAATCATTGATTATATGGTGGCGCGTTACGGCAACTTCGTCACTTATGAACCGCCGGTGACGCCGTCGACGCTGATTCTGTGGGTTGGGCCGGCGCTGTTTGTGGTGCTTGGCGGGCTGATTATTATTCTGCGCAGCCGACGCGGCAACGCGCGCAGCGAGCTGGATGACGATGAACAACAGCGCCTTGCGGCGATTCTAAAGCGTGACGGGAAGCCGTAATGACTGGATTCTGGATTACCCTGATTATTTTACTGGCGGCGGCGACGGCGCTGTTTGTCGGTGCCGGCTGGCGGCAGCGTCAGGCCAGCAGCGGCGATCGCGATCGTCTCAATACCGATTTTTATCAGCAGCGTCTGCGCGAGCTGGAGCATGATGAAGCCGAGGGCGTGGTCAGTGAACGTCCGGAGATGGTGCGCGAACTGCAGCAAACGCTGTTGACTGACGTGCCCGGCGACGCGGCGGCACGCGCGCATCACAGCAGCCGCTGGGTGCTGCTGCCGGGCGTGATCGTCCTGGTGCTGGTGTCGGTGGGCGTCTATCTGAAAACCGGTGGTCTCGCCCAGCTGGCGGGCTGGCAGAGCGTGCAGCAGGAGTACCCGGCGCTGCGCGCGCGGGTGATGGATCCCAATGCGCAGCCGCTGACCATGGAAGAGCTGGCGCGTCTGCAGCTCGGCCTGCGCACCTCGCTGCAAAACGATCCGCAAAACCTCAATGACTGGGCGATGCTGGGTCGCCTCGGCATGGTGCTGAACAACGCCACCGATGCCAGCCAGGCCTTTGAGCACGCTTTGCAGCTGGCGCCGGACAACCTTGAACTTCAGCAGGATTATGCCGAAGTGCTGACGCGCTCCAGCGATCCGCAGGATAACCGCCAGGCCAATATGCTGCTGAAAGACCTGCTGAAGCGCGACCACAGCAACGTGCGCACCCTCAGTCTGCTGGCGTTCAATGCCTTTGAGCAGCAGCAGTATGGCGAAGCGATTGGCGCGTGGCAGGTGATGCTGAAGCTGCTGCCGGCCGGCGATCGACGCATTACCATGATCGAGCGCAGCATTGAACAAGCGAAAACCGACGCGGGACAGCAAAATAGCCAGCTGGCATTGACGGTGAGCTTAACGCCAGAGGCAGAAAAAATGTTACCGCCGGGCGGAGTGTTGTATATTTCTGTGTCTGACGGTGTTTCACCGGTGCCTGTGGCTGTAAAGCGTTTACCGCTCAGCCACTTCCCGCTATCGCTTACGCTGGATGACAGCAACGCCATGATGCCGGATCGCCTGCTTTCGGCGCAGCATCAGGTGCAGGTCAGGGTGCGCATTTCGCGCGATGGTAGTGCTAATCCGCAGTCCGGCGACTGGTTTGGTTTAAGCGCGGTCACCCCCTGGGATGGTCACCAGCCGATGGCTGTTGAGGTCAATCAGCAGCAGCCCTGAAGCGATACACCTTTTATCTGCACAGGGAGAGAAGAATGAATAATCGCCTGACCGGCCTGGCGCTGGCCAGTTTACTGCTGGTGGGATGTGCCAGTTCCAAACCGGCCGACGAGACGACGCCTGCGCAGCGCAGCGATCCGCTCGAAGGGTTCAACCGCACGATGTTTAACTTCAACTACAACGTGCTGGATCCCTATGTGGTGCGTCCGGTGGCGGTTGCCTGGCGTGATTACGTGCCGGTGCCGGCCCGTACCGGGCTGAGCAACTTCCTCGGTAACCTTGATGAACCGGCCAGCATGGTAAACTCGATTCTGGTCGGCGAGCCGCGTCAGGCGGGCATTCACTTTACCCGTTTCTTCCTGAATACCGTGCTCGGCCTTGGCGGTTTCATCGACGTCGCCGGCAAAGCCAATCCCCAGCTGGCGCGTGAAGTGCCGCACCACTTTGGCAGCACGCTGGGCCGTTATGGTGTTGGCTACGGTCCGTACGTGGTGCTGCCAGGTTACGGCAGCTTTACTGTGCGTCAGGATGGTGGCGACTACGTCGATACGCTTTATCCGGTGCTGAGCTGGCTTACCTGGCCGATGTCGATCGGTAAATGGACGCTGGAAGGGGTGGAAACACGCGCGCAGCTGCTTGATTCCGACGGCCTGCTCAGACAGCAGCAGGATCCGTACGCCTTTATCCGCAACGCCTATTTCCAGCGTAACGATTTCCTCGCCAGCGGCGGCAAGCTGAAGCCGGAGGAGAATCCGAACGCCAGCGCGATTCAGGACGATTTAAAAGATATCGACTCTCAATAAATGACAACGGCGACCAACAGGTCGCCGTTTTGTTTTCAGCTGGCGACCCGCATGGGCCGCTGCACTGATTATCAGAACTTGTAGTTAAAGTTAGCGCCGTACAGCCAGGCCTTACCTTCGGAATTAAAGGTATAAGGACCTTCTTTCACCGTCACGTGCTGACCGTGCATATAGGAAACACCGACATCAACCGACGCGTCCGGCGTGAAGGCGTAAGATGCACCGGCGCTCAGCCACAGGCGATCCTGATCCGGAATCGAGATGGAACGTTTATCCGCCGGCACCGGGCTGTCATCAAACGCGATACCGGTACGGAACGTCCAGTTATCGTCGTAGTTGTAAGTGGTACCTAACGCGATGCGATATGCATCACGGTAGCCTTCATCTTTATAGAACAGCGTCTGGCCGTTGCTGCCGGTGGCTTTCAGCTCCTGGAACTGGCTCCAGCTGGTATAAGCGAGGCTGTAGTGCACCGCCCACTGTGGCGCCACTTTATGCCAGCCGGACACTTCCCACATTTCCGGCAGGTTCAGCGTCAGCGAACCCGGAATGGTGGCGCCGCTGGTGCCATACGGCAGACCCAGCGCAATCGCCTGCGGCGTGCCGTTAAAGGCGCGCGGGATATTGCTCTTATAGTCGCCGTCGAAGTCGATCTTCACTTTGGAACGATAGGTGAAGCCGAAGCGGTTATTTTTATCCACTTCATACAGGATACCGGCGTTCCAGCCGTAGCCCCATTCGTCACCTTTCAGATGCGCGACCTGGGTATCGGCCGGCAGACCGGCGCGGGCACCGGCTTCACCGGCGTAGCGCTCAATTTTCGCTTTGGCGTACACCGCGTCAAAGCCAACGCCGAAGCTGAAGTTATCATTTAACCGATAAGCGGTGCTGAGGTTGAAGTTGCCGGTCATCAGATCGGTTTTGCCACCAAAGCCGCCCGCGGTGTAACCGTTATTAAATTCGGTGGCCAGACCGTAGTTCGAGGTGGCCGAGGCGCCAATCCACCACTGATCGTTAATCGGATGCACATAATGGATGTTCGGGATCCACTGGTTTGGCGCAATATTGCTGGCGTTGAGGCTGTTGCCGGTCGGGCTGTTACCGCTGATATCCACTTCCGGGTCGATATAGACGGCACCGATGGAGAAAGAAGGGCGGTCCATCAGGGCCATGGTGGCTGGGTTACGGCTGGCAGAGGCGGCGGTATCACCCATGGCGCCTTCACCGGAATAGGCGCGGCCCAGGCCGATTGCTGAGAATTCGTTAAGTTGAAAGCCTGCGGCGTAGACGTGAGAAGAGACGAGCGCCACTGCAGCTGCCACAGCTGACTTTGCAAACAGGTTCTTATGGTTCATGACCACAACCTCATCTAAATTATTATTAAACGTAGTTACGTCGCGTAACAAAGGACGGCGGATTGTAGGGACTGACGATACAGACACATATCAGACCAGTGCGACGAGTATAGGTCCGACCTGTGTATTTGTTGCAATATTGTTTTTAAAATATTTCTGCTTTGATCGATAAAATCAGATCTGCTTAACAAAATCCTTGCGGTTCTGCTCCAGCATAGCGAGTCAAATTTGTTTTGGATCAAATTTTAGTGTGATATTCGTCACTTAGCGGGCGGAAGATAGCCGCGACGTGGCATCCGGCGTACACTTTGCAGCAGAAAATGATCCGATAGTGTTGATTTATCGTCAGGAGAAAAACATGACTGATGCCATTAGAAACTGTAGTGCGAACGAAACGGCAGCCTGCTGCTGCGTTGACGTGGGCACCGTGATGGACAATACCGATTGCAGTGCCAGCTGGTCAGGCGTGTTCGCTGACCGTCAGGCGGCAGAAGCAATGCTGGCCGAGCTGAGCGCCAAAGCGCGCCAGGTCGAGTCCGATCCGTGCGAGATTCACTCGCGCTTTACCGACGAAGCAGACGGCGTGCGCCTGGACGTCGATTTCACCTTTGCCTGCCAGGCCGAAACCCTGATTTTCCAGCTCGGCTTACGCTAATCCCGCCGCTGCCGACCCGCTTTTTCGGCAGCGTTGCCTCTTTTTCGTGTTACTCCTCGCACTTTTTTTCTTCTGTTATTGGCGACTTAGCAACACCTGGTTAACACTGATGATCAGGTCAGACCTGTTGGGCAATGATGCTCAGGTCGTAAATTACAGGTGAGTGCAATGAGCAAAGCGCAGCCGCTGCTGACGCGTCAGGGCGAACGTATCGCCATTACCCACGGATTACGCACCCCGTTTGCCCGCCAGGCAAGCGACTTTCATGGCATTCCGGCGCTGGAGCTGGGGCGCATGGTGGTCAGCGAATTAATGGCGCGCAGCGAATTGCCGGTGGAGGTGATCGATCAGCTGGTGTTCGGCCAGGTGGTGCAGATGCCGGAAGCCCCCAACATCGCGCGTGAAATCGTGCTGAGCAGCGGACTGAGCGTGCACACCGATGCCTACAGCGTGAGCCGCGCCTGCGCCACCAGCTTTCAGGCAGTGGCCAACGTGGCGGAAAGCCTGATGGCCGGGACCATTGATGCGGGTATTGCCGGTGGCGCTGACTCCTCCTCGGTGCTGCCGATTGGCGTCAGCAAAACGCTGGCGCGCGCGCTGGTTGATCTCAACAAAGCCCGCACCCTGAGCAAAAAATTACACATCTTACGCCGCCTGCGCCCACGCGATTTGTTGCCGGTGCCGCCGGCAGTGGCGGAATACTCCACCGGTTTACGCATGGGCGACACCGCCGAGCAGATGGCCAAAACGCACGGTATTACGCGTGAGCAGCAGGACGCGCTGGCGCTGCGCTCGCACCAGCGTGCCGCGCAGGCCTGGCAATCCGGCGTGCTGGCACAGGAAGTGATGCCGGCGTTTGTGCCGCCGTGGAAAGCACCGATTGAGCAGGACAACAACATTCGCTTTAACGCCAGTGCGGCGGATTATGCAAAGCTGCGTCCGGCGTTTGACCGTCGCCACGGCTCGGTCACCGCGGCCAACAGCACGCCGCTGACCGATGGCGCGGCGGCGCTGATTCTGATGCGCGAAGGGCGCGCGCGTGAGCTGGGCATTACACCGCTCGGTTACCTGCGCAGCTATGCGTTTGCCGCGATTGATGTCTGGCAGGACATGTTGCTCGGACCGGCTTACGCATCACCGCTGGCACTGGATCGCGCCGGCATTAACCTCGGCGATCTGACGCTGATCGACATGCATGAAGCCTTTGCCGCGCAGACGCTGGCCAACCTCAGGCTGTTTAATGATGAACGCTTTGCGCGCGAGGTGCTGAAGCGCGATCGCGCGCTGGGCGAAGTCGACGAGACGCGTTTCAACGTGCTGGGCGGTTCCATCGCCTACGGTCATCCGTTCGCCGCCACCGGCGCGCGCATGATCACGCAAACGCTGCATGAGCTGCGGCGGCGCGGCGGCGGCTTAGGGCTGGTGACCGCCTGTGCCGCTGGCGGATTAGGCAGCGCGATGGTTCTGGAGGCCGAATAATGAGCGAATCTGCATTCCATTTACAGATGCGTCCGGATCACGTTGCGGTGATCACCATTGATGTTCCGGGCGAAAAGATGAACACCCTGAAAGCGGAGTTTGTGCCGCAAATCCGCGCGGTGCTGGCGGAGGCGCGCAGCGATGCGCAGCTGGTGGGCATCGTGCTGATTTCGGGCAAACGCGACAACTTTGTCGCCGGTGCGGACATCAGCATGATCGCCAGTTGTCAAACGGCGCAGCAGGCTGAAGCGCTGGCGCGGCAGGGACAGGAAGTGATGGCGGAGATCGCCGCGCTGCCGTTCCCGGTGGTCGCCGCCATTCATGGAGCCTGTCTTGGCGGCGGGCTGGAGCTGGCGCTGGCCTGCGATGGGCGCATCTGCTCGCTGGATGAGAAAACCCGTCTTGGCCTGCCGGAGGTGCAGCTCGGCCTGTTGCCCGGTTCCGGCGGCACCCAGCGGTTGCCGCGTCTGATTGGTGTGCAGCAGGCGCTGCCGCTGATCCTCAGCGGCAAACAGCTGCGCGCTAAGCAGGCGCTAAAGCTTGGCCTGGTGGATGATGCGGTGCCGCAGGCGATACTGCTGGCAACCGCCGTGGCACGTGTCCATAAAGGAAAGCACGCCGCACGCAGCCTGTCGCGCCGCGATCGCCTGCTGCAGGGGCCGCTGGCGCGTCCGCTGCTGTTTACGCTGGCCAAACGCCAGACCGACGGTAAAACCCACGGTAACTATCCGGCCACCGACCGCATTTTGCAGGTGGTGCGCATCGGGCTGGAGCAGGGCAGCGCCGCCGGTCACGCCGCGGAAGCGCGCGCGTTTGGCGAGCTGGCGATGACCGCGCAGTCGGCCGCACTACGCAGCCTGTTTTTTGCGTCCACCGCCCTGAAGAAAGAGCCGATGGCGGATGCGCCGCCGCGCCCGCTGCAGCAGATTGGCGTGCTGGGCGGCGGGCTGATGGGCGGCGGGATTGCCAGCGTCACCGCGCTGAAAGCCGGTCTGCCGGTGCGAATCCGCGATATCAACCTTAACGGCGTTAACCACGCGCTGCAGTACAGCTGGGATTTGCTGAGCAAAAAGGTGAAACGGCGCCAGCTCAAGCCGGCGGAACGCCAGCAGCAGATGGCGCGCATCAGCGGCGGCACCGATTATCAGGGCTTCCGCCAGCGCGATCTGGTGATCGAAGCGGTGTTTGAGGATCTGGCGCTCAAGCAGCAAATGGTGGCCGAGATTGAAGAACACTGTCAGCCGCACACTATCTTTGCGTCTAACACCTCCTCGCTGCCGATTGCGCAGATCGCCGCCGGCGCGCAGCGCCCGGAGAATGTTATCGGCCTGCACTTCTTCAGTCCGGTAGACAAGATGCCGCTGGTCGAGGTGATTCCGCATAGCGGCACTTCAGCACAGACGCTGGCCACCACGGTGGATCTGGCGCGTCGTCAGGGCAAAACCGCCGTGGTGGTCGCTGACCGTCCCGGCTTTTATGTTAACCGCATTCTCGCGCCCTATATAAATGAAGCCATGCGCTGTCTGCTGGAGGGCGAGCCCATTGAACACATTGATAGCGCACTGGTGAAATTTGGTTTCCCGGTCGGCCCGCTGCAGCTGCTGGATGAAGTCGGTATTGATGTCGGCAGCAAAATCAGCCCGATTCTTGAACAGGCCTACGGTTCACGCTTCAGCGCGCCGCAGGCGGTGAGCGCTATCCTGGCCGACGATCGCAAAGGGCGCAAAAACCGGAAAGGTTTTTATGATTATCAGCGCACGCGCTGGCCGCGCAAACGTCAGGCCGATGCCAGTCTGTACCGCCTGCTGCAGTTAAAACCCCAGGCGAAACAGAGCGAGCAGCAGATCGCTACGCGCTGTGTGATGCTGATGCTTAACGAGGCGGTACGTTGTCTCGACGAAGCGGTGATCCGCAGTGCCCGCGACGGCGACATCGCGGCAGTGTTTGGCATCGGGTTTCCGCCGTTTCTCGGCGGGCCGTTCCGCTATATTGACCAGCGTGGTGCGGGCGAGATCGTCAATACATTACGTACATTAATGCAGCAATACGGCGAACGTTTTACGCCCTGTGACGCGTTAGTGGCAATGTCAGAAGGGAAAACGAATTTTTACACTTCTGCACATTCATGAATAGCCGCACGGATTCAGCGGGTTAGAATCGGGGCCGCGCAGTGCCTGGCGCGGCACCATTCTGAGATATGCTTATTTAATAAACAACCGGTTGACTATACTCAAGCCATTGGGGTAAAACACAGCGTTCATTCGCAGAATGAAGCGTCTGGTGCTGTGGTACCCGGCGATATCGACAAACAACAGCGGTGCTTTATGCAAGTTTTTATCATGCGTCACGGCGACGCAGCTCTGGAAGCAGCGAGTGATGCGGTTCGTCCTCTCACCCTGTGTGGCTGCGACGAATCACGTCAGATGGCGAGCTGGCTGAATGGTCAGACGCCGGGAATCGATAAGGTGCTGGTCAGCCCTTATCTGCGCGCCGGGCAAACGCTCGCCACGGTACGTGAAGCGCTGAAACTGCCGGAAGGGCAGGAAGTGCTGCCAGAACTGACGCCAGGCGGCGATCCGGGCATGGTCGCCTGTCATTTACAGGCGCTGGCGGTGCAGGGTGCGCACGCGGTGCTGGTGATTTCGCATCTGCCGCTGGTCGGCTATCTGGTTTCCGAACTCTGCCCGCAGGAAGCACCACCGATGTTCGCCACCTCCGCCATTGCCTGCGTGGAGTTTGATGCCGACGCCTGCGAAGGCAAGCTGGCGTGGCAGGTGAGTCCGGCCAAATTAGCCAAAGCCATGTAATTCCCCGTCATACTTCAGGCCGCAGCTGCGTTAGCTGCGTCAATTCACCCCAGTCACTTACTGATGTAAGCTCCTGGGGATTCATTTCCTTGCCGCCTTGCTGCAACCTGAATTATTTTGGGGAATGATGTGCGCTCAAACCGCAACTGCGTTGGCTGAGTCATTTCATCCCAGGCACTTCTTCGCATAAGCTCCCGGGGATTCATTCCCTTGCCGCCTTGCTGCAACCTGAATTATTTTGGGGAATAATAGAGATCACTTTATTTCCCACTCGCTGTCCCTTTGCCGGTCAGGGTAATTCCGGCGGCTGCCACTCTTCGACTTCAATCAACACCAGCAGCGCGGCGTCGCCGCCAAACAGTTTGGGTGCCTGGTGAAACGCCATCACGTGCGGATGCTGTGCCAGCCACAGCGGGGTTTGCTGCTTGAGAATGTGCTTGCCGTGGCCGGTCATCACGCTGGCACAAAAAATATGCTCGCGGCGGCAGGCGGCAATCAGCGCGCCGAGTTCCTGTTTGGCCTGAAGCTGGGTTAACCCGTGCAGATCGAGAAAAATCTCTGGCGTGTAATCGCCACGCCGTAATTTTTTCAGCTCGTAATGGCTGACGTCGGCGCGTACATAGCGCGTCGGCCCGTCGCTGGAGAGCAGGGGCTGAAACTCATCGGAGAAATAATGGCTGTTATCGGCCTGCTCAGACAGCAGCCGCTTCAGCGGCACTTCACGGCTTTTCACTGCCGGTTTGTGCACGATCGTATCCTGTTTCAGCTGGCGCGTACCGCTCATTAGCTGGCGGAACAGCGCCTGGTCGTCCTGGCTTAGCGGCGTCTTTTTACTCATGTCTCAGTGAATCATCAGAAATGGCGGGTGTCTGGCCGTTACCTTACCGCTAAGCGTCAACAAATGTCAGCTTTTTCACCTCGCTGCGCTGAATTCTGCCCGGCTTCATGGCACACTATCGGCCGATTGATTTTATGGCCTGCGGAGGGCTACGTGGACAAGATTTTCGTCGATGAGGCAGTGAACGAACTGCACACCATTCAGGATATGCTGCGCTGGGCAGTAAGCCGCTTTTCGGCGGCGGGCATCTGGTACGGCCACGGCACGGACAATCCATGGGACGAAGCGGTCCAACTGGTGCTGCCGACGCTGTGGCTGCCGCTGGATATTCCGGAAGACATGCGCCACGCGCGTCTGACCGCCAGCGAACGTCACCGCATCGTGGAACGCGTCATCCGTCGCGTTAACGAGCGCATTCCGGTGGCCTATCTCACCAACAAAGCCTGGTTCTGCGGCCATGAATTCTACGTCGATGAGCGCGTGCTGGTGCCGCGTTCACCGATTGGCGAGCTGATCGAAAACCGCTTTGCCGGCCTGATCAACGAAGCGCCACGCCACATTCTCGATATGTGCACCGGCAGCGGCTGTATCGCCATCGCCTGTGCGTACGCCTTCCCGGAAGCGGAAGTGGATGCCGTCGATATCTCCACCGACGCGCTGGCCGTGGCTGAACAGAATATTGAAGAGCACGGCCTGCTGCATCACGTCACGCCGATTCGCGCCGATCTGTTCCGCAATCTGCCGCAGGTTAAATATGACCTGATCGTCACCAACCCGCCGTACGTCGATGCCGAAGACATGGACGACCTGCCGAACGAATATCGCCACGAGCCGGAGCTCGGTCTGGCCGCGGGCAGCGACGGCCTGAAGCTGGTGCGCCGCATCCTGGCCTGCGCGCCGGACTACCTCAGCGAGCAGGGCGTGCTGATTTGCGAAGTCGGTAACAGCATGGTGCACATGATGGAGCAGTATCCGGACGTGCCTTTTACCTGGCTGGAGTTTGATAACGGCGGTGACGGCGTGTTCATGCTGACGCGCGATCAAATCGTCGCAGCGCAGTCGCACTTCTCATTCTATAAAGACTAAAAATCGGGGCGAGCGCTCGCCCGCAACATCGCAACAAGGAACCCCCATGGCCGGAAACAGCATCGGACAACTTTTTCGCGTTACCACCTTTGGCGAGTCGCACGGTATTGCGCTTGGCTGCATTGTTGATGGTGTGCCGCCCGGCATCCCGCTGACCGAAGCCGATATTCAGCACGATCTTGACCGCCGTCGTCCCGGCACTTCGCGCTATACCACCCAGCGTCGCGAACCGGATCAGGTGAAGATATTGTCCGGCGTGTTTGAAGGTGTCACCACCGGCACTTCCATCGGTCTGCTGATTGAAAACACCGACCAGCGTTCGCAGGATTACAGCGCGATTAAAGATCTGTTCCGTCCCGGCCATGCGGATTACACCTACGAACAGAAATATGGCCTGCGCGACTATCGCGGCGGCGGCCGCTCCTCGGCCCGCGAAACCGCCATGCGCGTAGCGGCCGGTGCCATTGCTAAAAAGTATCTGCAGATGAAGCACGGTATCGTGGTGCGCGGCTATCTGGCGCAGATTGGCGACATCGCCTGCGAGCTGAAAGACTGGAGTATCGTGGAAGATAACCCGTTTTTCTGCCCCGATGCCGACCAACTCGATGCGCTGGACGAACTGATGCGCGCGCTGAAAAAAGAGGGTGACTCCATCGGTGCCAAAGTCACGGTGATGGCCGAAAACGTGCCGCCGGGCCTCGGTGAGCCGGTGTTCGATCGCCTTGACGCCGATCTGGCGCACGCGCTAATGAGCATCAACGCGGTGAAAGGCGTGGAGATCGGTGATGGTTTCGCGGTAATCAACCAGCGCGGCAGTCAGCACCGTGATGAAATCCGCAGCAATGGTTTTCAAAGCAACCATGCCGGCGGCATTCTCGGCGGGATCAGCAGCGGCCAGACCATCAGCGCCAACCTGGCGATGAAGCCCACTTCCAGCATCACCGTGCCGGGCAACACCATCACCCGCGACGGCGCGGAAGTGGAGATGATCACCAAAGGCCGTCACGATCCCTGTGTCGGCATCCGCGCGGTACCGATCGCGGAAGCGATGATGGCGATTGTGCTGATGGATCACCTGCTGCGCCAGCGTGGGCAGAACGCTGACGTCAACAGCAGCGTCCCGCGCTGGTAAGCCGCATGATACGCCGCCTGCTTCTCTCCCTTGCCGCGCTGCTGTGCAGTGCGGTCAGCCTGGCTGCCACGCCGTGGCAGCAAATCCATCAACCGATTGCCGGCAGCCCGCAGTCCATCGGCAGCTTTGCCAACGGCTGTATCGTCGGGGCGCAGCAGCTGCCGCTCAACTCGCCTAATTATCAGGTGATGCGTCAGGATCAGCGTCGTTATTACGGCCATCCGGACCTGATCGCCTTTATCCAGCGCCTTAGCACCCAGGCGCATCAGCTGCAGCTGGGCCAGGTGCTGATTGGAGATATGGGCATGGCCGCCGGCGGACGTTTTAGCAGCGGCCACGCCAGCCATCAGACCGGTCTCGACGTGGATATCTGGCTGCAGCTGCCGCAGAGCCGCTGGACGGCACAGCAGCTGCTGAAGCCGCAGCCGCTCGATCTGGTTGGGCCGGACGACCGCCAGGTGATTGCGCGGCACTGGCAGCCGCAGATCGACAGCCTGATCAAGCTGGCGGCGAAAGATGACGACGTCACGCGCATCTTCGTCAATCCGGCGATTAAAAAGCAGCTTTGTGCCGATGCCGGTAGCGATCGTGCGTGGCTCCACAAAGTGCGACCGTGGTTCGCCCACCGGGCACACATGCACGTGCGCCTGCGCTGTCCGCCGGGCAGCCTGGAGTGTGAAGATCAGGCGCCACCGCCGCCGGGCGATGGCTGCGGCGCAGAGCTGGAGAGCTGGTTCCTGCCGAAGAAGCCGGGCACTACGCCGCCGGTGAAGAAGTCGCCGCCGCCGTTGCCGCCTTCCTGCCAGGCGTTACTTGATAAGCATCTACTGTAGGAACCTGAGATGGATCTGTTTGTTGTCAGCCCGGTGGTACTTGGCGTGCTGTTTCTGGTCGCGGTGCTGGCGGCCTTTATTGATTCCATCGCCGGCGGTGGCGGTCTGCTAACCGTGCCGTCGCTGCTGGCGGCCGGTCTTTCGCCGGCGCAGGCGCTGGCGACCAACAAGTTGCAATCGGTCGGTGGCTCCTTCTCGGCCAGCCTCTATTTTGTGCGGCGCGGCGCGGTGAAACTGCGCGAGCAGCGGCTGAATATCGCCATGACCTTTCTCGGCGCGATTGGCGGAACGCTGCTGATTCAGCATATTCAGGCTGAGATACTGCGCCAGATTCTGCCGCTGCTGCTGATCAGCATCGGGCTGTGGTTCCTGCTGATGCCACGTCTTGGCGAGGCCGATCGCGAGCAGCGCCTGCACGGCCTGGCGTTTGCGCTGGTGGGCGGCGGCTGCGTCGGCTTTTACGATGGCTTCTTCGGCCCGGGTGCCGGCTCGTTCTATGCGCTGGCCTTCGTCACGCTTTGCGGCTTCAATCTGGCCAAAGCCACCGCCCACGCCAAAATCCTAAATTTCACCTCCAACTTCGCCAGTCTGCTGTTCTTTATGTTCGGCGGCAAGGTGGTGTGGGGCACCGGCGTGATTATGCTGCTGGGGGCGTTTATTGGCGCACGCCTCGGCGCCAGGCTGGTGCTGAGCCGCGGTCAGAAGCTGATTCGCCCGATGGTGGTGACGGTGTCTGCCGTGATGAGCGCTAAGCTGTTGTGGGACAGCCACGGCAGTGTCATTCTCGCCTGGTTTGCCGCACTGTAATCCGCACTCGTCAAAACCGGCCGCCAGTGCGACAATGGCGGCGGTTTGTTTAAAGATTAAAATATTATGAGTAAAGAGCACCATTATCAGCAGCTGGTGGAGATTTTTGACGGCTGCTTTGCTGACGATTTTCAGACGCGTCTAATTAAAGGCGATGATGAACCTATTTATCTTCCAGCGGATGACACCTCACCGTGGCACCGCGTGGTGTTTGCCCATGGCTTTTACGCCAGCGCGCTGCACGAAATTTCGCACTGGTGCATTGCCGGTGAAGCGCGGCGTAAGCTGGTGGATTTTGGTTACTGGTACTGCCCGGACGGGCGCGATGCGCAAACGCAGGGCCAGTTTGAAGCGGTGGAGATTAAGCCGCAGGCGCTGGAGTGGCTGTTCTGTGTGGCAGCCGGCTTTCCCTTCAACGTCAGCTGTGACAATCTCGACGGCGATTGTGAACCGGATCGCATCGCGTTTCAGCGCAAGGTGCATGCGCAGGTGATGCATTATCTGCAGCACGGCATTCCGGCGCGTCCGGCGCGCTTTATTGATGCGTTAGCCAGCTATTATGGTACGCCTGCACTGACGGCGGCACAGTTTCCGTGGCCGGAAGATCTGTGAGCCGCACTCCGATAAATGAAGGATGATGAGAAGATGATCGTAGAATTCGAGTCCCGCATTCTGGCGCTGATTGACGATATGGTCGAACACGCCAGCGACGACGAACTGTTTGCCAGCGGTTATCTGCGTGGCCATCTGACGCTGGCAGTAGCGGAAATTGAGCAGAGCGGCGAACACACGCCGGAAGCGCTGCAGATTCAGGTCACCAACAGCCTGCAAAACGCCATCGCCGCCGGTGAGCTGTCGCCGCGCGACCAGGCGCTGGTGGTGGGCATGTGGGATAACCTGTTTACCCAGGCGCGCCTCACTGCCTGACTGGCCGGGGCGATCGCTCGCCCCGCGCTTTAGCGTCCTGCCTTTTTCCCTTTCAGCAATTTGCGCACCCAGTAACGGTTGGGATGCAGCGCCGCCAGCGTGCTGCTGTCCAGCGGCTGCGGCTCGCCGCTCATTTGCGCCGCCAGCACTTCTGCCGCCAGCGGTGCGCTGCACAGTCCGCGCGACCCCAGTGCGCCAAGCACGAACAGGCCGGGATGCACCGGCGCTTCCGCAATCTGCTCGCCGCGCGCGCGCTGCGCCGCTAGATCCGCATACTCACTGAGCGTCGCCGCGTAATCCGGCACGCTGCCGCTCATCGGCAGGTGATCGCGCGTGGCGCAGCGCACGCCGCTGCGCGCTTCACCAGCGCTGACGTCAACCTGCGTCGGCCAGCTGACCTGCGGCAGACAGTTAATCAGCCGCTGGCGATTCTCCTGCTGATCGTCGGCGCGGAAAGCGGTTACCGTCTCACCGCGATGGTAGCTGGCACCGATGCAGTGCGTGGCAAAGTTCGGGCTGACCGGGGTGAGATAGCCGTCGTAACACAGCACGGTGCGCAGCGGGTTCAGCGCCGCGTTGGTCGGCACATGGCTGACCTGACCGGCCACCGCATACACCGGCAAATCGCGGCTTTGCCCGATCGCCTGCAGCGCATGGCCGTTGGCCAGCACCACCTGCTGATGGCTTACCGCAGGCTGTTGGGCGAACTGCAGCGTCCAGCCTGCCTGCTGGCGGACCAGCTGCGTCACGCGATGCAGCCAGTGCATGCGCAGCCCCTGAGTCTGGGCATACTCCAGCAGATTGCTGGTGAGCTGTGACGGCGACAGCCAGCCGCCCTGTGGATAGAAAATGCCGCCGCAGTCGAGATCGACGCCGGCCAGCTGCTGAGCCTGCTGCGGGCTGACGCCGTGCGCCAGCTCGTGCGGCAGATCCATGCTCAGCATCTGCGCAATCTTCTCCGCGCTTTTGGCATCCCAGCCGAGCTGCAGCACGCCGCTCCACTGATGTTCGAACATCACCGGCAGCGCATCGTACAGGCGGCGGGCAAAGCTGAATGCCGCCGGGAAAAACGTGGCGAGCGCCGGATCGTGCTGGTTAAGCAGCGGATAAAGCGCGCCCTGACGGTTACCCGATGCGCCGAGCGCCGGGGCGGCATCGGCGCAGTACAGCGTAACCTGCCAGCCACGCCGCAGCAGCGCCAGCGCCAGCACCGCGCTGGCCACGCCGCCGCCAATCAGTGCCACCTCGCGGCTGGCGGCCTGCGGACGCGCATACCACGGCTGAGCCGATAGCTGCCCGGGGACGCTGTCCAGCACGCCGGTCAGCATTTCACGCTTGTGGCCGAAGCCTTTACGCTTCGCCACGCTGAACCCGGCCTGCTGTAAGCCCCGCCGCACAAAGCCCGCCGAGGTAAAGGTGGCGAAGGTGCCGCCGGTACGCGCCAGCCGCGCCATGGCGGCGAACAGCGAAGGCGTCCACATCTCCGGGTTTTTCGCCGGCGCGAAGCCATCTAAAAACCACGCGTCAACCTGGCCGTTGAGGCTGTCATCAAAAGTATCAATCAGCGCGTTAATATCACCCAGCCACAGATCCAGCGTCACCTCGCCGCCATTGAACAGCAGGCGCTGACAGCCGGGCAGGGCCAGCGGCCACTGCTGCTGTAGCTGTCCGGCCCACGGGGCCAGTTCCGGCCAGTGCGCGTGCGCGCTCACCAGATCGGCGTGGGTCAGCGGGTATTTTTCGCAGCTGATGAAGTGCAGGCGGCGCAAGCCGGCTTGCGGATGGGCGGCGCGGAAGCGATCGAACGCCTGCCACAGGGT
>NZ_SCKT01000003.1:317303-691092 GCF_014155765.1 Pantoea dispersa
TTGAGTCCGGTGCCAAAACCGCTCTCGGCAACGATGAACAGATCGCGCGGATGTGCGGCAAATCGCTGCGGAAGATGGTTACCGTCGAGGAACACATAGCGCGTCTCCTCCAGTCCGTTGTCGTTGGAGAAATAGACGTCGTCGAACGCTCGGGAAACAGGTGTACCCTGATCGTTCCAGTTTAATTGCGCGTGTTCAACCGGGGATAACTTCACGGGAAAGGCTCATTTTTCAGGCAGTGGCGCGATTTTAGCGAGTGGCGTCACATGACGCAAATTTACAAAAGGAAATGGCTGATCGGACTTGTTCGGCGTACAACTGTAAGCTAGAGTGCACGTCAATCCAAAAGAAGTGGAATGAGGACTATTGAATGAAACGTGCAGTGATTACTGGCCTGGGTATCGTTTCCAGTATTGGTAATAACCAGCAGGAAGTGCTGGCTTCCCTGCGTGAAGGCCGTTCCGGAATCACTTTCTCCGAAGAGATGAAAGATGCCGGCATGCGCAGCCATGTATGGGGTAACGTCAAACTGGACACTAACGGGCTCATCGATCGCAAAATCGTGCGTTTCATGAGTGATGCCTCAATCTATGCCTATCTGTCGATGGCAGAAGCAATCAAAGATTCCGGCCTGACGGATGAGCAGTACCAGAACAACCCGCGAGTTGGTCTGATTGCTGGTTCCGGTGGCGGTTCCCCGCGTTATCAGGTGTTCGGTGCCGACGCAATGCGTGGCCCGCGCGGCCTGAAAGGCGTTGGCCCGTACGTGGTAACCAAAGCGATGGCGTCCGGCGTCTCTGCCTGCCTGGCCACGCCGTTCAAAATCCACGGCGTTAACTACTCCATCAGCTCGGCGTGCGCAACGTCAGCACACTGCATCGGCAACGCGGTGGAGCAGATTCAGCTGGGCAAACAGGATGTGGTATTTGCTGGCGGCGGCGAAGAGCTGAGCTGGGAAATGGCCTGTGAGTTCGACGCCATGGGCGCGCTCTCGACTAAATACAACGAAACCCCGGAAAAAGCGTCGCGTACTTACGATGCCAGCCGTGACGGTTTCGTGATCGCCGGCGGCGGCGGTATGGTGGTAGTGGAAGAGCTGGAGCATGCGCTGGCGCGTGGTGCCCACATCTACGCTGAGATCGTCGGCTACGGCGCAACCTCTGACGGCGCTGACATGGTGGCACCGTCAGGCGAAGGCGCGGTGCGTTGCATGAAGATGGCGATGCAGGGTCTGGATACGCCAATCGACTACCTCAACACCCACGGCACGTCAACGCCGGTCGGCGACGTGAAAGAGCTGGGCGCGATTCGCGAAGTGTTTGGCGACAACACGCCATACATCTCTGCGACCAAAGCCATGACCGGTCACTCGCTGGGTGCGGCAGGCGTGCAGGAAGCGATTTACACCCTGCTGATGCTGGAGCACAGCTTCATCGCGCCAAGCATTAACGTGGAACAGCTGGATGACGCAGCGAAGGGTATGAACATTGTGACGCAGCCAACCGAAAAAGCGCTGACCACGGTGATGTCCAATAGCTTCGGCTTCGGTGGCACCAACGCCACGCTGACCCTGCGTAAATACCAGGCGTAACGCTTACGCTAATGCTCAAAGGCCGGTTAATCCGGCCTTTGTTGTTTATGTCGCTGATGGATTCAGGTTGCCAGCAGCCTTACCAGCTTCGCGCAGGCGCGGTCAATTTCGCCGGGCGTCAACGCCGCAAAGCCGAGTATCCAGCCCTGCTGTGGCGATGCGCCGGCGTAAAGGGGTGACAGCGGCGGCAGCAGCAGACCGTCGGCCTGCGCCTGTTGCGTGAGCCGCGCCTCATCTCCCTGTAATAACTCAACCGTCAATTGCAACCCGCCTGTTGCCGGCAGCGGCCGCAGCCACGGCTGCAGATGCTGTTCCAGCTGCGCCAGCAGCCGATCGCGCCGGCTATGATAGAGCTGACGCATCAGCCGCAGGTGGCTGGCGAAATAGCCTTGCTGGATAAATTCGGCGGTGATCGCCTGCGGCAGCAGGGCGCTGTGGCCGTCCAGTACGCTGCGTGCGCGACCCAGCGCCGTCACCAGCGCTGCGGGCACCACCATCCACGCCAGCCGCAGCGACGGAAACAGGGTTTTGGAAAAGGTCCCCAGGCTGATAACCCGGCTATCGGCTTCCATGCCCTGCAGCGCCGGCGCCGGGCGACCGTCATAGTGAAATTCACTGTCGTAGTCATCCTCGATCAGCCAGCTGTCGTGCTGACGTGCCCACGCCAGCCACTGCAGCCGCCGCGCGAGGCTCATCGGTGTGCCGGTCGGATACTGGTGGCCGGGCGTCAGATACACCAGTTGCGCCCGGCCGCTGAGTGGCAGCGCGCCCTGATCGTCCAGCGGCATGGCACGGCAGCGGGCACCGGCGGCGAGAAAGGCGTTCCGTGCGCCACGGTAGCCCGGCTCCTCCAGCCACACTTCATCCTCTGCATCCAGAAACATCAGCGCCAGCAGCTGCAGCGCCTGCTGTGAACTGGTGAGCATGATGACCTGCTCAGCCGTACAGCGCACGCCGCGCGACAGCGCCAGATAATCCGCCACCGCCTGGCGCAGCGGCGCATAACCGAGCGGATCGCCATAGCCCATCACCTGACTGCCCAGCGCGCGCTGTACGCTGTGGCTCAGCCGCTGCCACTGGCGGTGCGGAAACGCGCGCAGTTCCGGTGATCCGGCGGCAAAGGCAAGGGGAAAAGGGGGATCCTGGCAGCCACCGGTCGCCAGCACCTGCGTGCCGCGCTGCGAAAAGCGCGGTGCGCGCTGCGCTGTCGCCTTTTCCGCCGGTGGCGGCAGGGCGATGGCGACGAAGGTGCCGCGTCCGCTGTGCCGCTGCACGTAGCCTTCGCTCTCCAGCTGGCTGTAAGCGGCCTCGACCGTTACGCGTGACAGCGCCAGATCGGCAGCCAGCTGGCGGCTGGAGGGCAGCTTCTGCCCGAAGCGCAAATGGCCGCTGACAATGGCCTGGCGCAGCGTAGCGCACAGCCGCTGACGTAAGCCGCCCTGCGTCTGATGACGAAACAGCGGCAAAAAGGCGTGGTGCATAATGGTCTTATCGCTACGGTCAAAGTGGTATCAGGATGCAGACCACTTTGCCGTACACTGCAGGGACATCACAACAGGAGAATGCCATGTCAGCCGTTTTGTTTTATCCGCCCGCCAGCCCGCAGCACAGCGTGGCTTATTTGCAGCACAAACTCAGCTATTACACCGATGCCTGGGATCTGGCGGCGGATTTGGCGCAGGGCGTCACGCAGATTGTGGTGATTGATGCCCGCAGCCGCGACGCGTATCAGGCCGGACATATCTGCGGCGCGCTGTCGTTGCCGCATCGTGAGATGGATGCGGCCAGCACCGCTCGGCTCGATCGTCACCGCGTCTACGTGACGTACTGCGACGGCATCGGCTGCAACGGTTCGACCAAAGCGGCGCTAAAGCTGGCTGAGCTGGGGTTTCAGGTTAAAGAGCTGATTGGCGGACTGGATTTCTGGAAGCGCGACGGCCACCCGATGGCGTGGGGCGCGGCGGCAGGCGAGTGGCCCGCCGCGGCACCCGCGGCGGAGTGCGGCTGCTGAGTGCGATGGCTTAACTACAGCAGCAGCCAGAGCAAAAAGAAGAACAGCGCCAGGCCGAGCACCAGCGTCAGCGCCGGGCGCTGTGCCAGTGGACGCGGCAGAATTTCAACAAACGGTGCCCAGATCGGCTGCGGACGCAACTCGCTGTCGGCCAGCGGCGTTTCGCTGTTGCGCTCGGCGCGGCGGCTGAACAGCAGCATCAGCAGATCCTGACTCTGCGCCGGCGTCAGCAACGTCTGCGGCGTGGCCTGGAAGCGCTGCAGGCTGTAATCCTCGAGCATACGCTGCTCGTCGTGGCTTAGCGGCTGTTTGAGCGAGCTTTCCAGCAGCTGCAGCGTCGGCGCGCTGTGCTGGCTCAGCGTCTGGCGCACCTGTAAAAACTGCGTCAGCAGCGGGAAGTGGCGCGACGGAACCGGGTCGCCGCTCTTCAGATTGACCAGTTTCAGCGTGTCGGCCAGCACTTTTACCGGCGATTCCCCGGTCGCGGCGGCAAGACGCGTGACCTGCTGGTTAAGCGCCTGCTGTTCGGCCGGTAACAGGGTGCGATCGGTGGTGCGCGTCTGCTGCGGCTGCGGGATGGCCATCTGGCCGTTCTGCAGCATGGTCAGCACCTGACGCAGCTGATCCTGGCTCAGCGCGCTTAACACCGTCTGGTTAAATTGCTGGCGGATAAAGTCGCTCACCGCCTGGCGATTGTTGCCCTGCGGCAGTTTTTCCAGCAGCTGCTGCAACAGCTGACGCGTGGCGTGGCTGTTCTGCACCTGGGTCAGACGGCTGTTGAGATGCTGCTCCGCCGCCGGGAAGTGGCGCGACTGCAGCTCGGCGTCATTTTTTACGCCCACTTCATGACGGATGCCAGCCCACAGTTCGGGCGCTTTCAGCGTGCTGAGTGACATGATACGGACGATCAGGCGTTCCAGCGTGGTGCGCTGGGCCGGGGAGAGCGGCTGTTCACCTGCCGCAGCGCCGGGGCGGCCTGCGCCGTTAGCCGGGTTAACAGATGAACGATCGCCCGCGGGCACACCGGGACCGCTGAGAGGTTGCATGGCGGAATCCTTGAAAAACGAGTCAGATCCGGGTGCGCCGGAAAAACGATGGCACATGATAGCAAAAGCCCCCGGGAAATCCACGGGGGCGGCAGGGAGAAAAACAATAAGACACGGATTTATTCTGCGGCGGCCAGCTTCATGCGCTTGCGACGCCAGCGCTTCCACAGCGGCGGCACCACCAGCACGGCGACAGCCAGCACCAGCAGCACTTTACAGATCAGGCTTTCCCACAGAATCGGCAGGTTGCCGTTGCTGATTGACAGCGCGCGGCGCAGGTTCTGCTCCAGCATTTCGCCCAACACAAAGCCGAGAATCAGCGGCGACATCGGGAAATCCATCTTACGCAGGATATAGCCGAAAATGCCCAGCCCGACCATCAGCAGCAGGTCAAACGTAGTGCTGTGCACCGCATACACGCCCACCGCCGAAATCGCGGCAATTGCCGGTACCAGGAACCACAGCGGAATGGTCAGCATGCGCGCAAAGATGTTGATCATCGGGATGTTCATGATCAGCAGCATCACGTTACCGATCAGCAGCGCGGCGATCAGGCCCCAGACGATGTCCGGCTGTTCGGTAAACATCGCCGGACCGGGCGTGATGTTATACAGCGTCAGCGCGCCGACCATCACCGCCGTGGTGCCGGAGCCGGGAATGCCCAGCGTCAGCATCGGGATAAACGATCCGCAGGCTGAGGCGTTGTTCGCGGCCTCCGGCGCTGCCACGCCGCGAATGTCGCCCTTGCCAAACTGATCGCTGCCGCTGATTTTCTTCTCACTCATATAGGCAATGGCGCTGGCGATGGTGGCGCCGGCACCCGGCAGCACGCCGACAAAGAAGCCAATGAACGAGGAGCGCAGCGTTGCGCCGGTAGCCTGCGCCGCTTCTTTCATGTTGAACAGCATGCGGCCGCTGGCGCGCACCATTTTCTGGCCGCTGCTGGTGGACTCCAGCATCAGCAGAATTTCGCTCACCGAGAACAGGCCGATGACCACCACCACAAACTGAATGCCGTCCGAGAGATGCACGCTGTCGAAGGTAAAGCGATAGACGCCGGTGTTGGCATCAACGCCCACCGTCGCCATGCCGAGGCCAATCAGCGCAGCGAGAAACGACTTCAGCGGGTTGTGGCTCATCATGCTGCCGAGACAGGCAATCGCGAACACCATCAGCGCGAAGTACTCTGCCGGACCAAACGCCAGCGACCAGTTGGCGAGGATTGGCGCAAACAGAATGATGCCGATGATGGCGATGGTTGAGCCGATAAATGAGCTGACCGCCGAGATCGACAGCGCCACGCCGGCTTTGCCCTGCTGCGCCATCGGATAGCCATCCAGCGCGGTCATGATCGCGCCGGCATCCCCCGGCACGTTAAGCAGAATCGACGAGATGCGCCCGCCATATTCGCAGCCGATGTACACCGTTGCCAGCAGGATCAGCGCGGATTCCGCCGGTAAGTGCAGCGCAAACGCCAGCGGCATCAGAATTGCGACGCCGTTAATCGGCCCAAGCCCCGGCAGCAGGCCGACGATGGTGCCGATAAAGCAGCCAATCAGGGCGATCATCAGGTTTTCCGGCGTCATGGCGACGGCGAAACCCTGCATCAGAAAAGACCAGGTATCCATAATTGACTCCTGTTAACTGAACCAGCTGCCGACCGGCAGCGTAACGTCCAGCAGACGATCGAAGGCGTAAAACAGCGCCACACCCATTACCACACCGGAGAGGACGGCTGCCCACCAGCGTGCGCCAAACAGCATGCCGATGCCGAAGGTCAGCAGCGTGGTACACAGGGCAAAACCCAGCTTCTCAAACAGCCAGCCGTACACCATCAGCATTACGCACAGCGCCAGCAGCTTTTTCAGCGTTGCCGCCACCGGCCACTGTACGGCGTCCGGCTTGCGCAGCAGCATCATCACCGCGCAGATCGCCATCAGACCGAGCAGCAGCAGCGGGAAAGGACGCGGGCCAACCGGCTCGTAGCTGTACTCGCTTTGAATCTGCCAGGCGATAACCATCCCGACGATGCAGAGCACCAGCCACACCGCCGCAAAGATACGATCGCTCATCTGTGCCTCCGTTATTTCGCCAGGCCGAACGATTTCGCCTGTTCACGGTAATCTGCCACCTGTTTCTTGACGTAGGCGTCCAGCTCGCTACCAAACAGGTTGAACTCAAACAGGCCGCGCAGATCGCGCTGCTGCTGAAACTCTTTGGTGGTCACCAGTTTTTTAAACGTCTGTTCCCACCACTGATAATCGGCATCGCTGACTTTGGGGCCGAGGTAATAGCCGCGAATGATCGGCCACTCGACGTTGAAGCCCTGCTCTTTGGCGGTCGGGATGTCAGCCAGTTCGCCCGGCAGACGTTTATCGCTCATTACCGCCAGCACGCGCATCTTGCCACCCTGCAGGTGCGGCACCATTTCACTCATGTCGCCTGATACCACCTGGATGTGGTTGCCGAGCAGCGCGGTAACCGGTTCGCCGCCGCCTTCAAACGCCACATAGCGCATTTTGCGCGGATCGATACCGGCTTCCCGCGCCAGTAGCGCGGTTTTCATCCAGTCCTGGCTGCCGATCGACGCGCCGGCGCCGACCACCACTTTGGTCGGATCCTGTTTCATCGCCTCCAGTAGTTCGCCCAGCGTTTTCCACGGCGCGTCAGCGCGCACGGCGACCATGCCGTAGTCCGTGCCAATGGCCGCCAGCCACTTCACGTCATCCACTGAGTAACGACCAAACTTGCCCTGTGACAGGTTCAGCAGCGACCCGCCGGAGAAGGCCACCAGCGTGCCTGCTTCGGCGGGGCGCTGCGCAATGATGGCGTTATATGCCACGGCACCGACGCCGCCCGGCATGTAGGTCACGCGCATCGGCGTGGTGATCTGCCCGGTTTCCTGCAGCGAAACCTGGATCAGTTTACAGGTCAGATCAAAACCGCCGCCGGGTTTGGCCGGGGCGATACATTCGGTCCGCTCGGGTGCCGCAGCCTGTGCTGCAGAAAGAGAAAAAGCCAGCAGGGTCGTGGCGAAGGCGGTGCGCATTGTTTTTTTCATCTGTCGCTCCATTGTTTCTTCCAGAGTGTGATTGCCACCGAACATTCGGGGTTGCTGAATTGTTAAAACAGCAACCTTTCATTTACCTTTCAGCCATCGGCAAAACTAACAGGATGTGATATGCGTCTCTTACTGGTGGAAGATACCGTCGAGCTGGCCAACTGGCTGCAGAAAGCGCTGACGCAAAAAGGCTTCGCCGTGGACTGGGTGGCCGACGGCGTGGCGGCGGATCATGTGCTGCAAAGCGAAGACTATGCGCTGGTGGTGCTGGATGTGTCGCTGCCGCGGCTCGATGGCCTGGCGGTGCTGGCGCGCCTGCGCAAGCGCGGGCAACGCGTGCCGGTGCTGCTGCTCACCGCACAGAGCGCGCTGCAACAGCGCGTGCAGGGGCTGAATGCGGGCGCCGATGATTACCTCACCAAGCCGTTTGAGCTGGACGAGCTGGACGCGCGTCTGCGCGCGCTGCTGCGCCGCAGTCAGGGGCAGGCCACGCAGACGCAAAGCCTCGGCCAGCTGGAGCGCGATGCGGAAGGCTATTTCCTGCTGAATCACAAACCGCTGCCGCTGACGCCGCGCGAGGCCAGCGTGCTGTCGACGCTGATGCAGCGCCCGGGAAGGCCGGTGTCACGCCAGCATCTGTACGAGCAGACCTTTACGCTGGCGGATGAGGCCAGCCCGGAGAGCATTGAGCTGTATGTGCATCGGGTACGCAAAAAGCTGGCGGGCAGCGACGTGGCAATCGTCACACTGCGCGGCCTCGGCTACAGCCTCGAGGTTCAGCCGTGCGACTGATCCACTCGCTGCGCGGTGAACTGCTGGCGTGGCTGGGCGCGCCGCTGCTGCTGCTGTGGGGATTGTCGGTCTACACCCATTATCAGAGCGCGCTGCAGGCGGCGAATCAGGCTTACGATCGCTCGCTGCTGGCCTCGGCGCGCACCGTGGCCGAGCGGCTGGTGGTGCGTCATCAGCGCCTGGAGGTGGATGTGCCCTGGGTGGTGCTGGACAGCTTTGAGCGCAACATGAACGATCAGCTGTTCTATCAGGTGATTTCGCCCGAAGGTCGCACGCTGTCTGGCTACCCGGATTTACCGCTGGTGCCGGGCAACGCGCCGCTGTCCGATGTCTATCCGGCGCTGGTGCATTTCTACGATGCGCACTACCGCAAGCAGCCGATTCGCGTGGCCGCGCTGTGGCAGCCGGTGAACGAGGAAGGCGTACAGGGCATGGCGCTGGTGCTGGTGGCGGAAACGCTTAACTCACGTCACGCCTTTGCCGACAGTCTGCTGCGCACCGCGCTGATCAGCCAGAGTTTTCTGGTGCTGATTACGCTGCTGCTGGCCGGGCTGCTGCTGCGTAAAGTGCTGCGCCCGCTGCGCCGGCTGTCACGCATGATGCTGCGCCGCGCGCCGGGTGAACTGACACCCCTGCCGTCGCTGCTGCCGTGGTCAGAACTGCAGCCGCTGATCATCGCCTTCAACCGCCATCTGGAGCGGCTGCGCGGACTGCTGGCGCGGCAGGAGCGCTTTAGCGCCGATGTGTCGCACCAGCTGCGCACGCCGCTCACTATTCTGAAAACCCAGGTCGGCGTCGCGCTCAGCAGCGACGACCCGCAGCAGTGGCGCGAAAGCCTGCAGGGCATGCGCCACACGCTGGACGACACCGTCCAGCTCACCGATCGCCTGCTGCAGCTGGCGCAAATCAGGGCGCGCCACGGCGAAGACAAGCCCTTCAGCAAGGTCAACCTGAGCGACATCGTGCAGCAGGCCTGTTTCAGCGGCTATGCGGCGGCGCGGCGTAAACAGATCGATCTGGGCTTTGAAGAGCAGGCGGCGAGCCAGGTGCAGGGCGATGCGCTGCTGCTGGCCGAGCTGTGCGCCAACCTGCTGGATAACGCCATCAAATACACGCCGCACGGCGGCACGGTGACTGCGCGGCTGCGGCAAAAGGTGCTGGAAATTGAAGACAGCGGGCCGGGCATCGCGGCGGATCAGCAGCGGCAGGCACTGCAGCCGTTTGGCCGGCTCGATCACGCCAGCCAGCCCGGCGCGGGCATTGGACTGGCGCTGGTGCAGGATATCTGCGCCTGGCACGGCGCTCAGCTGCAGCTGGACCGCAGCCCGCAGCTGGGCGGACTGCGGGTGACGGTTAGCTTTCGCTGATCGGCGGAGCCATCACGCGCGCTTTACGCAGCGGGGTTTTCAGCCGCTGCGCCAGGATCACCCCGACCAGCGTCAGACCGCCGCCAATCCAGTGATAAGCATGCAACTGTTCGTGCAGGAACAGCACGGCAATGAGGGCGGTAAACACCGGCACCACGTTCATGAAAATACTGGTGGTGCTGGCGCCGAGGCGCTGCACGCCAAGGATCCACAGGAACGGCGCCACAATCGAGGCAAACAGCCCGGCGAACAGCACCAGCGGAATATTGTCGGCATTCAGCGCCACCTCCGGCGCGTGCCAGAAGCCGGGCAGCAGCAACAGCACGCCGAAGAAGATTTGCACGTACAGGCTTTGCCACGTCGGCAGCGGGATTGCCCAGCGCTTCGTCAGTACGCCGTACAGCGCGTAGGAGGTTGAGGCCGCCAGCATCATCAGCTCGCCGTTGCCGAGGCGCTGGCTCAGCAGCTGCGCCGGGTTGCCGGCGCTCACCAGCCACACCAGCCCGGCAAACGACAGCAGGCCGCCAATCAGAATGCCGCGCGTCGGCGCAAGGCGCAGCACCACCAGGCTGAGCAGGATGGTCAGCAGCGGAATGGTGGCGCCAAGAATCCCCATCATTACCGCCGAAACGCTGTGTGCCGCATAATAGGCGAGGCTCTGGTACAGCACCATGCCGAGCAGGCCCAGCACCAGTAAGCGCCACAGCTGGGTTTTGATGGTGTGACGATGGCGCCATACGCCCGGCAGGCAGAACGGCGTAAGCACCAGCAGCGCCAGCAGCCAGCGGTAAAAAGAGATGGCAGCAGGATCGATGCTGCCGGCAGACAGCTTGCTGACGATGGTGTTGATCGACCAGATCAGCACCGCCACCAGCGGTAACAATAAGTTCATAGTACGGCTCCAAATGTAAATCGCGACTAGCTTACGTTTGACCGGTTTAAAGCAGATAGTTAAAATCGGACAAAATTCGTTAGTGACCGGACAGAATGAATCTTCAGGTTGAGTATCAGCCACCGCGCGACGCGCCGCTGCTGCGTTTTTTCATGCGCTATGAGCAAACCAACGCCAAAACCGAATACCTGCCGCACCAGCACGACTGGGGCCAGGCGATATTTGTCACCAGCCACGTGCTGGAGATGGAAGTGGAGGGCGAGCGGCTGCTGACGCCGGCCGAAATGCCGATCTGGATCCCGCCGGGCCAGCGCCACAGCAGCTACAACCACTGTCAGGCGCAGTTTCGCACCTTCAACCTTGCCGCGGATTTATGCGCCGGCATGCCGGAGAAAGCCTGCCTGCTGAGCGTGGACGCCATCGTGCACGCCATCATGAATGATTTTGCCCGCCGCGCGCTGGAGCAGCCGCAGAGCGACGCCGACTGGCGGCTGTGCGAAGTGCTGATTGATCGGCTGCGTCTCGCGCCGGTGAACACCAGCTATCTGCCGATGTCCGACGATAAATTCCTCGCGCCGATTCTGCGCGCGCTGGAAGAGAACCCGGGTGATAACACTACGCTGGCACAATGGGCGAAGCGCGTGTTTACCACCGAGCGTACGCTGGCGCGGCGCTGTCAGCAGCAGCTGCAGATGTCATTCAGCGAGTGGCGCCAGCGTTTACGCTTTTTGCGCGCGATTGCGCTGCTGGAGCAGGGCTGCAGCGTGCAGGGCATCGCCCACGAGCTGGGCTACAGCTCCGCCTCCGCGCTGATCGTGATGTTTCAGCAGCAGGCGGGCACCACGCCGGATCGCTATCGCAGTCGGTTAGGTTAATCCCCGGCTTTGTGCCATGATATGCCCCGTTTATTTCAAGCAGACAGGACCGCCGCCGTGAAAATTCTCGTCGATGAAAATATGCCCTACGCCCGTGAACTGTTCAGCCGCACCGGAGAGGTGGTGGCGGTGCCGGGCCGCCCGCTGCCGGCAGCCGAACTGCAGGATGCCAGCGCGCTGATGGTGCGCTCCGTCACCAAAGTGGATGCCGCGCTGCTGGCCGGCACGCCGGTGAAGTTTGTCGGCACCGCCACTGCCGGCACCGATCATGTCGATGATGCCTCGCTGGCGGCGGCCGGTATCGGCTTCTCGGCCGCGCCGGGCTGTAACGCGATTGCGGTGGTGGAATATGTGTTCTCCGCGCTGCTGCTGCTGGCCGAACGCGACGGCTTTGATCTGCGCGATCGCACCGTGGGCATCGTCGGCGTCGGTAACGTGGGCGGACGGCTGGCCAAACGCCTCGCCGCGTGGGGAGTAAAAACCCTGCTGTGCGATCCGCCGCGCGCCGATCGCGGCGATGACGAAGATTTCCACTCGCTCGACGCGCTGGTGGCCCAGGCCGATATCCTGACCTTTCATACGCCGCTGTTTAAAGACGGCCGCTACAAAAGCTGGCATCTGGCCGATGCTGCACTGCTGATGGCGCTGCGCCCCAACACCATCCTGATCAATGCCTGCCGGGGTCCGGTGGTGGATAACGCCGCGCTGCTGGAGGTGCTCCGGTTGCGTAACGATCTCAGCGTGGTGCTGGACGTGTGGGAACCGGAGCCGGATCTCAACCTCGATCTGCTGGACAAGGTCGATATCGCCACCGCGCATATCGCCGGTTATACCCTTGAAGGGAAAGCGCGCGGCACCACTCAGGTATTTGAGGCGTGGAGCGAATTTATTGGTCAGCCGCAGCAGGTGGCGCTGGACACGCTGCTGCCGCGCCCCGAGTTTGGCACCCTTACGCTGCACGGCAAGCTCGATCAGCCGACGCTGAAACGCCTGGTGCATCTGGTGTATGATGTGCGCCGCGACGATGCGCCACTGCGCAAAGTGGCCGCGCAGCCGGGCGAATTTGATCGCCTGCGCAAGCAGTATGTCGAGCGCCGCGAGTGGTCTTCGCTGCAGGTGATCTGTGATGAGGCGGAGAGCGCGGCGCTGCTCAATCAGCTTGGCTTCAGCGCCACGCTGCAGGCGAATCACTAATCTCTGATTTTTCTGAATTAATGGGCGATGCATGTCATCGCCTCTCTTTTTTATGTCATTGTCTGGAGTAAACCAACATGTCTGACGGCTGGAATATTGCGCTACTGGGCGCGACAGGCGCAGTAGGGAACGCTGTACTGGAACTGCTGGCGGAACGCCAGTTCCCGGTTGGTGAGTTGTATCTGCTGGCGAGTGAAAACAGCGCCGGCGAAAGCGTGCGCTTTGACGGTCGCTCGCTGCGCGTGCAGGACGCGGCGGAATTTGACTGGTCGCAGGCGCAGCTGGCGTTCTTTACCGCCGGTCGCGAGGCGTCGGCGCGTTATGCCGAAGAAGCCGCCAGCCAGGGCTGCCTGGTAATCGACAGCAGCGACCTGTTCGCGCTGGAGCCGGACGTGCCGCTGGTGGTGCCGGATGTCAATCCACAGGTGCTGGCGGATTACCGCAATCGCAACATCATTACCGTGGCCGATGCGCTGGTGAGCCAGCTGTTAAGCGCCATCAAACCGCTGGTGGATACCGCCGGTTTAGGCCGTCTGCAGGTGACCAATCTGGTGTCGGTCTCCAGCCACGGTAAAGCAGCAGTTGATGGACTGGCCGGTGAGAGCGCGCGGCTGCTGAACGGCGTACCGGCCGATGAGCACTATTTTGGCCGCCAGCTGGCGTTCAACCTGCTGCCGCAGCAGGCGGACAGTGCCGGCAGCGTGGCGAGCGAGCGCCGGCTGGTCGATCAGGTACGGAAAGTGCTGCAGGACGAAGGATTACCGATTGCGGTGAGCAGCGTGCAGGCGCCGGTATTCTACGGCAACGCGCAGATCGTCTATATCGAGAACCTGCGGCCGCTGTCGGCGGAGGAAGCGCGTGACGAACTGGCGCGCGCCGACGATATCAGCCTGAGCGACGACGGTGATTACCCGACGCCGGTCAGCGACGCCTCCGGCAGTGAAGCCCTGAGCATTGGCAGCGTGCGCAACGACTACGGCATCCCGGAGCTGCTGCAGTTCTGGTCGGTGGCCGACAACATCCGCTTCGGCGGCGCGCTGATGGCGGTGAAAACCGCAGAGAAGCTGGTGCAGGAGTATCTGTATTAATGCTGGAAAACGCGACCCCGTTTAAGCTGGCGCTCGGCATTGAGTATGACGGCAGCCGTTACTACGGCTGGCAGCGCCAGAATGAAGTACGCAGCGTGCAGGAAAAGCTGGAAAAAGCGCTGGCGAAAGTGGCCAATCACCCGGTGAACGTGTTCTGCGCCGGACGCACCGACGCGGGCGTGCACGGCACCGGCCAGGTGGTGCATTTTGAGACCACCTCCTCGCGTGCCGACAGCGCCTGGACGCTGGGCGTGAACGCCAACCTGCCGGACGATATTGCGGTGCGCTGGGTGAAAGCGGTGCCGGAAAGCTTTCACGCGCGCTTCAGCGCCACCGCGCGCCGTTATCGCTACGTGATTTACAACCAGCGGCTGCGCCCGGCAATTCTCGGCAACGGCATTACCCATTTTTACCATCCGCTGGATGCGGAAAAGATGCACCGCGCCGCTCAGGCTTTACTGGGTGAGAACGATTTTACCTCGTTCCGTGCGGTGCAGTGCCAGTCGCGCACGCCGTGGCGCAACGTGATGCATCTCAACGTCACGCGCCTGGGGCCGTACGTGATTGTCGATATCAAAGCCAATGCCTTTGTACATCATATGGTGCGCAATATCGTCGGCAGTCTGCTGGAGATTGGCTGCGGCAATCAGCTGGAAACGTGGATGGCCACGCTGCTGGCGGCAAAAGATCGCACGCTGGCGGCGGCAACGGCGAAAGCCGAAGGGCTGTATCTGGTGGCGGTGGATTACCCTGCTCAGTTTGCGTTACCTCAGCCTGCGCTGGGACCGTTGTTCCTCGCGGATTCATTTTAATCGGAAAGTGTCAGGGAGTTAGCTGTTATGGAGTTTATCCACTTTATCGTCGATTTCATTCTGCACATTGACGTGCATCTGGCCGAGCTGGTGGCGCAGTACGGCATCTGGATTTACGCCATTTTGTTCCTGATTCTGTTCTGTGAAACCGGGCTGGTGGTCACGCCGTTCCTGCCGGGTGATTCGCTGCTGTTCGTCGCCGGTGCGCTGGCGGCGCTGCCGGGCAACGACCTCAACGTGCACCTGATGGTGACGCTGCTGGTGATTGCCGCGATCCTCGGCGACGCGGTTAACTACACCATTGGCCGGCTGTTTGGCGAGAAGCTGTTCAGCAACCCGAACTCGAAAATTTTCCGCCGCAGCTACCTCGACAAAACCCACGCGTTTTACGATCGCCACGGCGGCAAAACCATTATACTTGCGCGCTTTGTGCCAATCGTGCGAACCTTTGCCCCCTTTGTGGCGGGAATGGGACACATGTCTTATCGCCACTTCGCGCTCTTTAACGTGACAGGCGCGCTGCTGTGGGTCCTGCTATTCTCCTATGCCGGTTACCTGTTTGGTGACCTGCCGGTGGTGCAGGAAAACCTTAAGTTGCTGATTGTCGGCATCATCATTGTCTCGGTACTGCCAGGCGTGATTGAAGTGTGGCGTCACCGCCGCCAGGCGCGTCAGCACAAGTCGCAGTAAGCCTGTTACCAGATTTTTATCCACAGCGTGAACGGGTTGTGGTTTAATGAGCGACATTTACGGCCTGCTGAAGGTGATTTCAGCAGTAACGACAAGACTGGACCAGGTCAGCATTAAACAGAAAGGTCATCAATGAGCTGGATTGAACGCATACTGAATAAAAGCACTACCACGCCTTCGCGCAAAGCCAGCATCCCGGAAGGGGTGTGGACCAAATGCGATAGCTGTGGTCAGGTGCTGTACCGCGCCGAGCTGGAGCGCAACCTTGAAGTCTGCCCGAAGTGCGACCACCACATGCGTATGCACGCGCGCGAGCGTCTGCATAGCCTGATGGATGAAGGTTCGATGACAGAGCTGGGTAGCGAGCTGGAACCGAAAGACCTGCTCAAGTTCCGCGACTCGAAGAAGTACAAAGATCGTCTGGTTGCGGCACAGAAAGAGACCGGCGAGAAAGATGCGCTGGTGGTAATGAAAGGCCAGCTGCACGGTATGCCGGTGGTGGCCGCCGCGTTTGAGTTCTCCTTTATGGGCGGCTCAATGGGCTCGGTGGTCGGCGCCCGTTTCGTGCGTGCGGTTGAGCAGGCGCTGGAAGACAACTGCCCGCTGATCTGCTTCTCCGCCTCAGGTGGTGCGCGTATGCAGGAAGCGCTGCAGTCGCTGATGCAGATGGCGAAAACCAGTGCGGCGCTGGCAAAAATGCAGGAGCGCGGTCTGCCGTATATTTCGGTACTGACCGACCCGACCATGGGTGGCGTCTCCGCCAGCTTCGCGATGCTGGGCGATTTGAACGTCGCAGAGCCAAAAGCGCTGATCGGCTTTGCCGGCCCACGCGTAATTGAACAGACGGTACGTGAAAAGCTGCCGCCGGGCTTCCAGCGCAGTGAGTTCCTGATCGAAAAAGGCGCGATCGACATGATCATCCGTCGTCCGGAAATGCGCTTTAAGCTGGCCAGCCTGCTGGCGAAAATGATGAACCTGCCGGCACCGCTGCAGGATGGTGATCGCCCGACTGCGGCTGAGCCGGAGAGCAACGAAGCCTGACAGGCAACCGAAAGGCGCAGAGTGATGCGCCTTTTTATTCATGCACCACATCGTAAAGAGCTAACAGGGCACATGGACACTCTTCACCTCCCGCAAGCCACGTCGCCTCTGGCCACGTGGCTTCATTATCTTGAGCATCTGCATTCTCAGGCTATCGATCTGGGCCTGGATCGTATTCAGCGCGTCGCCGCACGCCTCGACCTGCTAAAACCCGCTCCGTTTGTCTTCACCGTCGCCGGCACCAACGGCAAAGGCACCACCTGCCGTACGCTGGAAACCCTGCTGATGGCCGCAGGCTATCGCGTTGGCGTCTACAGCTCGCCGCATCTGGTGCGTTACACCGAACGCGTGCGCGTGCAGGGCGCTGAGCTGGATGAAGCCCGGCACAGCGCCAGCTTTGCCGCCATCGAGGCCGGGCGCGGCGATATTTCGCTCACCTACTTTGAGTTTGGCACGCTGTCCGCGCTCAATCTGTTCCGTGAAGCGCAGCTGGATGTCGTGATTCTGGAAGTGGGGCTGGGCGGCCGGCTGGATGCGACGAACATTGTCGACGCCGACGTGGCCGTGATCACCAGTATTGCGCTGGACCACACCGACTGGTTGGGGCCGGATCGCGCCAGCATCGGCCGCGAGAAGGCTGGCGTATTCCGCGGTGGTAAACCGGCGGTGGTCGGCGAGGCCGATATGCCCGCCACCATTGCCCAGGTGGCCGCGGAGAAGGGTGCGCAGCTATTACAAATTAACCGCGACTGGCAGTGGCAGCGCGAGGGCGACAGCTGGACGTTGCAGGATGCCCAGGGTGAACTGCGCGATCTGCCGCTGCCCCAGGTGCCGCTCCCCAATGCGGCCACCGCCATTGCGGCGCTGCGCGCTTCCGGCCTGACGGTGAGCGAGGCGCTGATTCGTCAGCACCTGCCGCTGGCGATTCTGCCGGGACGTTTCCAGACGGTCAGCACCGCGCCGCGCGTGATCCTTGATGTGGCGCACAATCCGCATGCGGCTTATTATCTGGCTTCACGTCTCGCTGAGCTGCCGTCACACGGCACGGTGCATGCGGTGGTTGGCATGCTGCACGACAAGGATATCGCCGGGACGCTGGCTGCGCTGGCACCGCAGGTCAACCGCTGGTACTGCGCGCCGCTCGACGGCCCGCGCGGCGCGTCCGCTGATGAGCTGATGGCGCATCTGCAGGGCGGCAGCGCCTGGCAGAACGTTGAAGCCGCGTGGCAGGCGGCGCGGCAGCAGGCTCAGCCCGACGATGTGATTCTGGTGTGCGGCTCGTTCCACACCGTGGCGCAGGTAATGCAATCGATGGCAGCGGAGAACGGCAGTGGCAAGTAAGTTTCAGAATCGTTTAGTGGGCACGGTGATTCTGGTGGCGATTGGCGTCATCGTGTTGCCGGGTCTGCTGGACGGTAAGAAAAAGCATTATAAAGAGGAGTTCGCGGCGATTCCGCTGGTGCCAAAGCCTGACGATCAGCAGGACAGCGAAATGGTGCCGCCGGTGACGCAGCCGCTGCCGTCGCAGCCGCCGGAAGGGGCAAGCGCGGCGCAGCAGGCGCCCGCCAGCAGCGCAACGCAGAGCAGTGCCGCCAGCGGCAGCACGCAGCCAGCGCAAAACAGCCAGCCCAGCGTCGTGACGCCGCCGCCGGTGCACCAGCAGCAGAAACCGGCAGAGCAGGTGAAGCCGAAGCCGGTGGAGCAGCCGAAGCCTAAACCGGTGGAGCAGCCGAAACCGAAGCCGGCAGAACAACCGAAAGCGACAGAACAGCCAAAAACTACAGAGCAACCTAAAGCGGCGGAAACGCCGAAGCAGAGCGAACCGGCCGCGCCAGCAGGACAGGCGTATGTGGTACAGCTCGGCGCGCTGAAGAACGCCGCCAAAGTGAATGAGATCGTGGCGCAGCTGCGGCTCTCCGGCTATCGCGCCTTTACCGTGCCGTCGACGCCGGTGCAGGGGCAGATCACCCGTATTTACGTGGGGCCGGATGCGTCCAAAGCGAAACTGCAGGGCGCACTCGGCGAGCTGAAAGGCATCTCCGGCCTCGGCGGCGTTGTGAAGCCGTACAGCACACGCTGATCAACTGATAAGCCGCGCCGATAGCAGAAACAGGCGCGGCTTTTGGCGTGTTTTTTAGCGAAGCGTTACTGAAAATTTATGGAATATCAGCAGGTTAAATGGCTGACATCAACAAGGGCGAGGAAAGTTTTTTTCATCGCCCTTTTTCTCGGGACAGAACCGGAAAACCCTACGCAAACGTTTTCTTTTTCTGTTAGAATGCGCCCCGAACTGGATGCAGGGGTGCAAATGCACTGTACTGGAAGCGTTCATGATCTGGATTGATTACGTCATTATTGCGGTAGTTGGTTTTTCGGCTCTGGTCAGCCTGATTCGCGGGTTTGTCCGGGAAGCCTTATCTCTTGTTACCTGGGGATGCGCGTTTTTTGTCGCCAGTCATTACTACGCCTACCTTGCAGTCTGGTTTACAGGTTTTGACGACGAACTGGTTCGCAACGGCATCGCCATCGCGGTGTTATTCGTTGCCACCCTGATTGTGGGTGCCATCGTGAACTATGTGATCGGCTCGCTGGTTGAGAAAACCGGCTTGTCGGGAACCGACAGGGTGTTGGGGGTCTGTTTCGGGGCGTTGCGTGGCGTGCTGATTGTATCCGCCATTCTCTTCTTCCTTGATACATTCACCGGCTTTTCAAAAAGTCCGGACTGGCAACAGTCTCAACTCATTCCCCAGTTCAGTTACATCATCAGGTGGTTTTTCGATTACCTGAAAAGCACGTCGAGTTTTTTACCCCGGTAACACCGGGAGTGCGGCTAATGAGGAAATGACAACATGTGCGGTATTGTTGGTATCACCGGTTTTATGCCAGTAAACCAGTCGATCTATGACGCGTTAACGGTGCTGCAGCACCGCGGGCAGGATGCCGCCGGCATTTGTACCATCGATGCGCTGAACTGCTTCCGTCTGCGTAAGGCCAATGGCCTGGTCAGCGACGTGTTTGAAGCGCGCCACATGCAGCGTTTGCAGGGAAATATGGGTATCGGCCACGTGCGTTATCCGACTGCCGGCAGCTCCAGCGCCTCTGAAGCGCAGCCCTTCTACGTGAACTCGCCGTACGGCATCACGCTGGCTCACAACGGTAACCTGACCAACGCCCATGAACTGCGCAAGCAGCTGTTCGAAGTCGGTCGCCGTCATGTGAATACCACCTCAGATTCCGAAATCCTGCTCAACATCTTTGCTCAGGAGCTGGATCGTTTTCAGCACTATCCGCTGGAAGCTGACAACATTTTTGCTGCCGTGGCGGCGGTGCATCAGCAGGTGCGCGGTGCTTACGCCGTGGTGGCGATGATTATCGGTCACGGCATGGTTGCGTTCCGCGATCCTAACGGTATCCGTCCGCTGGTACTGGGCAAGCGTGAGCTGGCCGATGGCCGCACCGAATACATGGTGGCCTCAGAGAGCGTGGCGCTGGATACGCTCGGCTTCGAATTTATTCGTGACGTTGCGCCAGGCGAAGCGGTGTACATCACCGAGCAGGGTCAGCTCTCGACGCGCCAGTGCGCAGAGAACCCGAAAAGCAATCCGTGCCTGTTCGAGTACGTTTACTTTGCGCGTCCGGACTCGTTCCTCGACAAGATCTCCGTCTACAGCGCACGCGTGCGCATGGGCACCAAGCTGGGCGAGAAAATTGCCCGCGAGTGGGAAGATCTTGATATTGACGTGGTGATCCCGATTCCGGAAACCTCGACCGATACCGCGCTGGAGATCGCCCGTATTCTTGATAAGCCGTACCGCCAGGGTTTTGTGAAAAACCGCTACGTGGGCCGTACCTTTATTATGCCGGGCCAGCAGCTGCGCCGCAGTGCGGTGCGCCGTAAGCTCAACGCTAACCGCGCTGAGTTCCGCGATAAAAACGTGCTGCTGGTGGATGACTCGATTGTGCGCGGCACCACCTCTGAGCAGATTATCGAGATGGCGCGTGAAGCGGGCGCGAAGCGCGTCTATCTGGCGTCGGCGGCACCGGAAATCCGCTTCCCTAACGTCTACGGCATCGATATGCCGAGCGCTACCGAGCTGATTGCGCACGGCCGTGAAGTGGAAGAGATTCGTCAGCTGATTAAAGCCGATGCGCTGATTTTCCAGGATCTGCAGGATCTGATCGACGCGGTGCGTGAAGAGAACCCGGATATTGCCCAGTTCGAATGCTCGGTGTTCAACGGCATCTACGTCACCAAAGACGTTGACCTGCAGTATCTGGAATATCTGCAGTCGCTGCGTAACGACGATGCTAAAGCGATTGCGCGTCAGAACGAAGTGGAGAACCTGGAACTGCATAACGAAGGTTAAGGTCAGTCTCAGGCAGACGAAACAGGGCGGGCGCAATCCCGCCCTGTTTGTTTTTGTATTTATGGCGGCGGAGCGGCTATTATTGGCGCACTCTTTTGCAGCAAGGCTGAATTATGAAACGACTCATCATTGGTATTTCCGGCGCCAGCGGCGCGATCTACGGCGTGCGTATGCTGCAGGTGCTGCAACCGTTAGCCGAAGTGGAAACCCATCTGGTGATGAGCCCGGCGGCGCGGCAGACACTGGCGCTGGAGACCGATTACAGCCTGCGTGACGTGCAGGCGCTGGCCGATGTGGTGCACGATGTGCGCGATATCGCCGCCAGCATCTCGTCCGGCTCGTTCAAAACGCTGGGTATGGCAATTCTGCCGTGTTCCATGAAAACCCTGTCCGGCATTGTGCACAGCTACAGCGACAGTCTGCTGACGCGCGCCGCCGACGTGGTGCTGAAAGAGCAGCGCCGGCTGGTCCTATGCGTGCGGGAAACCCCGCTGCATCTCGGTCATCTGCGCATGATGACCACCGCCGCCGAGCTTGGGGCGCTGATTATGCCGCCGGTGCCGGCGTTTTATCACCGCCCGCAGTGCATCCACGATTTGATTGATCAGACGGTCAACCGCGTGCTGGATCAGTTTGATATCGAGCTGCCGGAAGATCTGTTTACCCGCTGGCAGGGTGCATGATGGTGCAATAATGCACTGAATGCGTGCAAAAGCGCGGGGCCGATCACTGTTCGTGCATCTTGTGCACCAAAAGTTAACAATCTCACTTTTTCTTCCTCACACCGCTGTTATATTTCCCTCACAAACTAAGTGCTTGCGTCGCAGATGGACGCGGTATTTAGTGCGCCTGCGCACAGTTTCGCCGATTTGCACAACTGGCATGAAACCTGCAAAACATTCAGCGCAAACACATCACGCACCACATAACAATAAGCACTTCACTTGAGGGTTACCTATGAAAAAGCGAGTTCTGGCTCTTTCTCTGATGCTGGCTATGTCCGGCGCTGCGAGCGTGTTCGCAGCGGTACCGCAGTCGCTGCGCATCGGGACCGATCCAACTTACCCGCCGTTTGAGTCCAAGAACGCGCAGGGCCAGCTGGTTGGCTTTGATATCGACCTGGCCAACGAGATCTGTAAGCGTATCAAGACCAAATGTACTTATGTGGAAAGTGATTTCGATGCGCTGATCCCGTCGCTGAAAGCGAAGAAGATCGACGCCATCATCTCTTCACTCTCGATCACCGAGAAACGTCAGGAAGAGATCGCCTTCTCGGAAAAACTGTATGCAGCGAACGCGCGTTTAGTGGCGCCGAAGGGGTCTAAACTGCAGCCGACCATTGAGTCGCTGAAGGGCAAGAACATCGGCCTGCTGCAGGGCACCACGCAGGAAACCTACGCCAATGAATACTGGCGTCCAAAAGGGGTGACCGTCACGCCGTATGCCAACCAGGATCTGGTGTATCAGGACCTGAACGCTGGCCGTATTGATGCGGCGTTCCAGGATGAAGTGCAGGCGAGCGAAGGCTTCCTTAAGCAGCCGGTCGGGAAAAACTACGCGTTCGCCGGTCCGGCGGTGAAAGATGACAAAATCTTTGGCGTCGGCACCGGTATGGGCCTGCGTAAAGATGACGCCGATCTGAAAGCTGCCATCGACAAAGCCTTTAACGACATGCGCAAAGACGGTACCTACGACAAGATTGCGAAGAAGTACTTTGATTTCAACGTTTACGGCGATTAAGACTCCTGTTCCTGGACGGGTGTATTGAGTCACGCCAACGTGGGTCATAACTATTCACTCCGGGCGCTTACTTATGTAAACTCCCGGAGTTCATACGCTTGCCACCATCCTTCCGTGATTCACATCCCTGGTCAGGACTGTCCGTGTGTTGTTGGACAGCGTTTGTTTATTTCCCTCACGACAGGATCGAACCCATGTTGTATGGCTATTCTGAAGTAATTCTCAAAGGCACGCTGGTGACCCTTGAGCTGGCGCTCAGCTCGGTGGTGCTGGCCGTGGTGCTGGGCCTGATAGGGGCCGGTGCCAAACTCTCCCGCAATCGCCCGCTGGCGATGATTTTTGAAGGCTACACCACGCTAATCCGTGGCGTGCCCGACCTGGTGCTGATGCTGCTGATCTTTTACGGTCTGCAGATTGCCCTCAATGCCGTAACCGATGCGCTCGGCATGGCGCAGTTTGATATCGACCCGATGGTGGCCGGTATTATTACGCTCGGCTTCATCTACGGTGCTTACTTCACTGAAACCTTCCGTGGCGCGTTTCTCGCGGTGCCGAAAGGGCAGATTGAAGCCGCCACCGCCTTCGGCTTTACCGGCGCGCAAACTTTCCGTCGCATTCTGTTCCCGGCGATGATGCGCTTTGCGCTGCCCGGCATCGGCAACAACTGGCAGGTGATTCTCAAAGCCACCGCGCTGGTGTCGCTGCTCGGCCTTGAAGATGTGGTAAAAGCCACGCAGCTGGCCGGCAAAAGTACCTGGCAACCGTTTTACTTCGCGATTGTTGCCGGGGTGATTTATCTGGTGTTTACCACGCTGTCCAACGGCGTGCTGTGGTGGCTTGAACGCCGCTACTCGGTAGGGGTGAAAAGGGCAGAGTTATGATCGAGATTATTCAGGAGTACTGGAAACAACTGCTCTGGACCGACGGTTACCGTTTTACCGGCGTGGCCATCACGCTGTGGCTGCTGATTCTGTCCGTAGTGATTGGCGGTAGCCTTGCGGTGCTGCTGGCCATCGCGCGCGTGTCGCCAAATCGCTATATCTCCACGCCGGTGTGGCTGTTTACCTATGTGTTTCGCGGCACGCCGCTGTATGTGCAGCTGCTGGTGTTCTATTCCGGCATGTACACGCTGGAGGTGGTGAAAGGCTCCGAGCTGCTGAACGCCTTCTTCCGCAGTGGCCTGAACTGTACGCTGCTGGCATTTACCCTGAACACCTGTGCTTATACCACCGAGATTTTTGCCGGTGCCATTCGCGCCGTGCCACACGGTGAAATCGAAGCCGCGCGCGCCTATGGTTTCTCGCCGTTTAAACTTTACCGCTGCATCATTCTGCCGTCGGCGCTGCGCACCGCGCTGCCCGCCTACAGCAATGAAGTGATTCTGATGCTGCACTCCACCGCGCTGGCGTTCACCGCCACCGTGCCGGATTTGCTAAAAATCGCGCGCGATATCAACTCGGCGACCTATCAGCCGTTCACCGCGTTCGGCATCGCTGCGGTGCTGTACCTGATTATCTCTTACGTGCTGATTAGCCTGTTCCGCCTTGCGGAGCGCCGCTTCCTCGCGCATGTGAAACCCTCTTCGTCGCACTGAGTATGACTATGGCTGAAAATAAATTAAGCGTTACCGAACTGCATAAGCGTTACGGTGAACATGAAGTTCTGAAGGGCGTGTCGCTGCAGGCCAACGCCGGCGATGTGATCAGCATTATTGGCTCTTCCGGTTCCGGGAAAAGTACCTTTTTACGCTGCATCAACTTCCTCGAAAAGCCGAGTGAAGGCACCATCGCGGTTAACAACGAGGCGATAAACCTGGTGCGCGACACCGATGGCCAGCTGAAAGTGGCCAACAAGGAGCAGCTGCGTTCGCTGCGTACCCGGCTGACTATGGTGTTCCAGCACTTCAATTTGTGGAGCCACATGACGGTGCTGGATAACGTTACTGAAGCACCGATTCAGGTGCTGGGGCTGAGCAAAGCCGAAGCGCGCGAGCGGGCAATTAAATACCTCGATAAAGTCGGTATTGATGCGCGCGCGCGTGCCAAATACCCGGTGCATCTGTCAGGCGGCCAGCAGCAGCGTGTTTCGATTGCCCGCGCGCTGGCGATGGAGCCGGAAGTGTTGCTGTTTGACGAACCGACCTCGGCGCTCGATCCGGAGCTGGTAGGCGAAGTGCTGCGCATCATGCAGAAGCTGGCCGAAGAGGGCAAAACCATGGTGGTAGTGACGCACGAGATGGAGTTCGCCCGTCACGTATCCAACCACGTGATTTTCCTGCATCAGGGCAAAATCGAAGAGCAGGGCGCGCCAGACGAACTGTTCGGCAACCCGAAAAGTCCGCGCCTGCAGCAGTTTTTGAAGGGATCGTTGAAATAGGTTTCTGAACCGTTGCGGCGCAATGTATTGCGCGTTTCCCGGCGATGCGGCGGACAAATCCGCGCGATACATCGCGCCGTGACGAATCACAGAAATTTTTAATTAATCATGCAGCAGTTTCAGCGCGGTGTCTTCATCCGTCACCAGCCCGGAGATCCAGCCGCCGTGCAGCGCGGCGTGAATCGCTGCGTATTTGCGCGCGCTGCCGGCAAAGCCGATGATATTGCGCTGCGTCTGGCTCTCCAGCAGCACGCTGGTCAGCAGCTCATCGGTTTCGCCGTATACCCGCTCTCCCTGCTGATTGAAAAAATGCCCCAGCATTTCACCCACCACGCCGCGCGCGTTGAGCGCTTCTACCTGCGCATCGGTGATAAAGCCTTCGGCATTGAGCGGGCAGCCCGGCATCACTTCGCCAATGCCGACAAACGCCACGTTAGCCTGCAGCGCACGCTGGGTGACGCGCTGATAGACCTGATGCTGCACCCACATCGTCTTATCCTGCGGCGTGTCAGCATACAGCGGTGCCGGAATGAAGAAATATTTGCCCTGCATCTTCTCCGCCATTTTCAGCGGTACGTCGTAGCGGGTACCGGAATCGTCACGCGCAATCGCGCCGATCATTGACACACACTGATGCTGGGGCCGTTCAACCCACGGCAGCGCATCAATCATTGAGCGCAGCGTTTTGCCGGAACCGATGCCAAACACCTGCGGCGTCTCTTCGTTGATAAACTGCGCCATCACCGCCGCGCCTTCCACCGCCAGCATTTGCTGAATCGCCTCATCATCCAGCCCGGCTGACGGCACCACGCGGCACAGCGTCAGGCCAAACTTTTGTTCGATCTCGCGCGCCAGATGCAGGCAGTGCGTGACCGGATGGTCGATCTTCACGCTGACCATGCCCATCTCACGCGCGCTGGAGACCAGCCGCTGCGCCACCTGCCGCGATAAGCCCAGCGCGCGCGCAATCTCCTGCTGCGTGACGCCTGCCACGTAATACATCCACGCTGCCCGCGCTGCCAGCTCCTGCTTCTTCTCTTCTCTGCTCATCGCCTTGTTCCGTCAAACTCCGATGCGCCAGTTTATCGCGTCTTGCCCCTGAAGCGTTAACTGAGCAAAAGCCCTAAAAAAGAGCAAAAGTATTAAATGTGATGGATCTCGCAGAACGATCGCCCTGCCGGCGACTATGCTACGCCTCATCGGGCAAATGCCCTCCATTGTGGCAAATGTTTATTTCGAGGCAACTATGACGACGAAATCAGTGTGGATGCATATCGGCGCAGGCTCTTTTCACCGCGCGCATCAGGCGTGGTATCTGCACCAGCTGCGCCAGCAGGGCGATGACAGCTGGAGCATCGCGCTCGGCAACATCCGCGGCGATGCGGTAGCGCTGCTCAACCAGCTGCAGGCGCAAAACGGCGAGTACGTGCTGGAAACCGTGACGCCGGAGGGCGAGCGCGCGTATGAAACCATCACTTCGCTGCGCACCATTCTGCCGTGGGACGCGGAGATCAGTGCGCTGGTGGCACAGGGCGCCAGCGCTGAGACAAAAGTGATCGGTTTTACCGTGACCGAAGCCGGTTATTACCTGACGCCGGCGCATGAACTCGATCTCAGCCAGGCGGATATTCAGGCCGATCTCCGTGGTGAGGCGCGCACTATTTACGGCGCGCTGACCCGCATTCTGCGCCAGCGCGTGGCCAGCGGCGGTGCGCCGGTCACGCTGCTCAACTGCGACAACCTGCGTCACAACGGCGAACGTTTCCGTCACGGCATGCTGGCGTTTCTCGCCGCGCAGGGCGACCGCGCGCTGGCCAGCTGGGTGCGCGATAACACCACTTCGCCAAACACCATGGTGGATCGCATCACGCCGCGCCCCACGCCGGATGTCGCCGAACGCGTCAAAGCGGCCACCGGCAAAGACGATGGCGCGGCGGTGATGGCGGAATCGTTTATCCAGTGGGTGATTGAGGATGATTTCATCGCCGGACGCCCGGCGCTGGAAAAGGTGGGCGTGGAGCTGGTGGCGTCGGTGCTGCCGTGGGAAGAGGCGAAAATCCGCATCCTCAACGCCACGCACGCGGCGATTGCCTGGGCAGGCACGCTCACCGGCCATGACTACATTGATGACAGCACGCGTCAGCCCGCGATTTATCAGCTGGCGTATGACTACATCACGCAGGACGTGATCCCGTCACTGTCGCCCAGCCCGCTCGATCTGGCGGATTACCGCGACGTGGTGCTGGCGCGCTTTAGCAATCCCTACATCAAAGATACCAACCAGCGCGTTGGTGCCGACGGGCTGTCGAAAATCCCCGGCATGGTGACGCCGACGCTGCGCGAATGCTATCAGCGCGGCGCAGAACCGACCGCCACCGCCGTGCTGCCGGCACTGTTCTACCTGTTCCTGCAACGCTGGGCCAGCAACCAGCTGCCGTATGCCTATCAGGATGGCGTGCTCAATGCTGACGCGCTGCGCCAGCAACTGAGCGGCGAGAATGCGCTACAAACCTTCCTCAGCGACCGCGCGCTGTTTGCCGAACTGGCCGATGACCGCGCTTTTCATGCGCTGGTGACGCGCAGCGTAGACGCCATTGAGCAGCAATTGCTGCAGCCGGCGACGGTGTAAGGAGCGCACATCATGTATCTCGGCATTGATATTGGCACCTCTGAACTCAAAGCGCTGATCGTTAACCCGCAGGGCGAGATTGTGGCGTCGAATCACGCCACGCTCAGCGTGCAGCGTCCGCATCCGCACTGGGCGGAGCAGGATCCCGAGCGCTGGTGGCAGGCGTGTGGTCAGGCGATCGCCGGGCTGCGCCAGCAGGCGCCGGACGCGTGGGCCGCGATTCGCGCCATCGGTCTCTCCGGTCAGATGCACGGCGCCGTGCTGCTGGATGCCGCCGGTGAGGTGCTGCGGCCGTGCATATTGTGGAACGACACGCGCAGCGCGGCGCAGTGTGATGCGCTGCGCCAGCAGCATCCGCAGATGATGCAGATCGCCGCCAACCTGATTATGCCCGGCTTTACCGCGCCGAAACTGCACTGGGTGGCGGAACATGAGCCCGAAATCTTCCGCCGCATCGACAAGGTGTTGCTGCCCAAGGACTACCTGCGCTGGCGTCTGACCGGGCGCTTTGTCAGCGAGCCGTCGGACGCCGCCGGTACGCTGTGGCTCGACGTGGCCCAGCGCGACTGGTCTGACGCACTGCTGGCGATTAGCGGGCTGACGCGCGCACAGATGCCCGAACTGGTTGAGGGCTGCGCGGTCAGCGCCACGCTGCGCGCCGATCTGGCCAGCGAATGGGGCTTAGCCGCCACGGTGAGCGTGGCCGGCGGCGGCGGTGATAACGCCGCATCGGCGGTGGGCGTTGGCGCGGTTAATGCGGGCGATGCCTTTATCTCGCTCGGCACGTCGGGCGTGATTTTTGTGGTTAACGATCGGCTGCGCGCCGATCCGCAATCCGGCGTGCACGCTTTCTGCCATGCGCTGCCGGGACGCTGGCACCAGATGAGCGTGATGCTCAGCGCCGCCAGCTGTCTGCGCTGGCTGTGCAATCTGCTGTCGGTCACCGAAAGCCAGCTGATGGACGAGATAGCACAGCTCAGCGCGGAGCAGCTGCGTCAGGCACCGCTGTTTCTGCCGTATCTCTCTGGTGAACGCACGCCGCACAATGATCCGCAGGCGACCGGGGCATTTTTCCATCTGCGCCACGAAACGCCGCGCGCGCTGCTCGGCTATGCGGTGATTGAGGGCGTAGCGTTTGGCCTGGCGGATGGCCTGGCAGTGCTGGGCGATACGCAACAGCAGATTCAGCAGTGCAGCCTGACCGGCGGCGGTGCGCGCAGCACGCTGTGGGCGCAGCTGATTGCCGACGTGCTGCAGCTGCCGATAGTGACCCATCCGGCCAGCGCCTCCGGCGCGCTGGGTGCGGCGCGACTGGCGTGGCTGGCCGACGGCGGCAGCGAAGCCGACGTGTGCCTGAAGCCGCCAGTGCAGGCGCGCTATCAGCCCGATGCGGCGCGCGGGGCCGTGCTGCAGCAGCGGCTGCGCCTGTTCCGTGAACTCTATGTACAACAACAGCAGGCGCGCGCGTTGCTGCCTGCCTGATCGGATTAGCGAACGGAAGGAAGATTGTCATGCAATCGAACGCATACTGGTTTGGCTTACCGAAAAAGATGTTCTGGGGCTTTCTGGCCATCGCCATTTTCATGGCCGGCGACGGCTTCGAAATGGCGTTTCTCTCGCGCCACATCACTGACATGGGCTTTTCGCCGGCCCAGTCGGCGGTGGTGTTTACGTTTTATGGTCTGGCCGCCGCGCTGGCGGCGTGGGCCTCCGGTGTGGTGGCGGAGCTGATTACGCCGCAGCGCGCCATGATGATTGGCTTTGTGCTGTGGATCGTCATGCATGCGCTGTTTATGTCGCTGGGGCTCGGGCTGCGTAACTATCCGCTGATGGTGCTATTCTACGGCATTCGCGGCCTGGCCTATCCGCTGTTTATCTACTCGTTCATGATGATGCTGGTGCAGGTGCTGCCGCGTGACAAGCTGGCCGCCGCCACCGGCTGGTTCTGGGCGATGTACTCCGTGGGGATTGGCGTGGTGGGTAGCTATCTGCCGAGCCTGACCATCCCGATGCTGGGCGAAACCGGCACCTTATGGCTGGCGATTGTCTGGGTGGCGTGCGGCGGCGTGCTGGCCTACTTCAGCCTGCGCAACGTGCCGGTGGATCGTTCCCGCGTTAATCTGCCGCTGCGCGATAAGATGACGGAGATGTCGCGTGCCGTAACCATTCTGTTCACCAACCAGCATGTGTTTTATGCCTGCCTGATCCGCATCATCAATACGCTGTCGCTGTTTGGTTTTGCCATCATCATGCCGCTGCTGTTTGTCGATCGGCTGGGCTTTACCATCTCCGAATGGCTGCAGATTTGGGCGGTGTTCTTCTTCGTCACCATCTTTACCAATATTTTCTGGGGCATTACCGGTGAGAAGCTGGGCTGGATCCGTCAGGTGCGCTGGTTCGGCTGCCTCGGTATGGCGATCTCCAGCCTGGCGTTTTACTACCTGCCGCTGTATGCCGGGCATAACTTCTGGGTGGCGCTGATTCCGGCGATCATGCTGGGGATCTTTGTCGCTGCCTTTGTGCCGATGACCGCGGTGTTCCCGACGCTGGAACCGCATCATAAGGGCGCAGCGGTATCGATTTACAATCTGTCGGCCGGGCTGAGTAACTTTGTTGCCCCGGCGATTGCCTCGCTGCTGCTGCCGTTCTTCGATATCGTCGGGGTGGTGTGGGCCTATACCGCGCTCTACCTGTTCGCCGGCGTGCTGACCTTTATCATTCGCGTGCCGCAGCCGGGACACACGCGAGAGGCGTCAGCGGTGAAGTCGTCGGTGGTGCAGCAGCGCAGCTAACGCTGAGCCTGTCGCACCGGCAGCCGCCGCTGCCGGTGCTGGCGCTATTCCAGCTTCTGTTTCACTTTCTTCACGTCGTCAGCGCTGACCGGTGCGGCGGCATTTCCCCAGCTGTTGCGGATGTAGCTCACCACCGCGGCGATCTCCTCATCACCCAGCGTGCCGGCAAAGGCCGGCATTGCCGGTGCTGTGGGGCGGGCATCGGTATCGACACCGCGACTACCGGCGGCCACCACCCGAATTAGCGAGGTGGCATCCTCCTGATTGAGCAACGGATTGTCCGCCAGCTGCGGGAAGATATTCTTCTCACCGCGGCCGCCCGGGCTGTGGCAGGCTGAACACTTCGCCGCATAGATTTGCGCGCCCAGCTTCATGCGATCGTCCGTCGCGGCAAGTGCGGCGGGCGCTTGCTCATCACGCGATTCCCCGCTTTTCAGGTACACCGCCACCGCCTGCAGATCTTCATCGCGCCAGTGCTGCGTGGAGTGACGCACCGCGTCGGCCATCGGACCGGAAGCGATATCGAAACGGTTCACGCCGGTACGCAGGTAGCTGACGATATCCTGCTGGCTCCATTTGCCCAGCCCGCTGTGCGGGTTCGCGGTGATGTCCGGCGCCATCCAGCCTTCGACCACTTCGCCACGCAAAAACGCGCCGTTTTTATCGCCGCCGAGCAGATTTTTCGGCGTATGGCAGGTGCCGCAGTGGCCCGCGCCCTGCACCAGATGCGCACCGCGATTCCACTGGGCGGATTGACGGGCGTCCGGCTGGAACGCGCCCTGGTCAAAGTTGATCCAGTTCCACACCATCAGGCTGGTGCGGATGTTGAAAGGGAAGGGCAGCTGATTGGTCTCGACCGGGTTGTGTATCGGCTGCAGCGTCTGCATCCATGCCCACAAATCCTGCAGATCCTTATCCGACATTTTGGTGTAGGCGGTGAACGGCATCGCGCCGTACAGCCGCTTGCCGCCGTGGCCGATGCCCTCGGTCATGGCGCGGCGGAAATCTTCATAGCGCCAGTTGCCGATGCCGGTTTCGCGGTCCGGCGTGATGTTAGCGCCGACCAGCGTACCAAACGGCGTCTGCAACCTGACGCCCCCGGCAAACGGCTGCTGCGGATCGGCGGTGTGGCAGGCGGTGCAGTCCGCCAGCGTGGCGATATAGCTGCCGCGCGCGTACTGATCGTATTCCGGCTGGGCGTGAGACACAAAGCTGGTGAGCAGCAGCGCGGCAGCGCACAGAGAGAGGCGTGTTTTCATGCGGTAATCATCTCCCCGGGACGTTGCAGATAGTAGTGACGAATCGCATGCGCCGCTTTGAATGCCAGCGCGCCGACGGTGCCGGTCGGGTTATAGCCCGGGTTTTGCGGAAAGGCTGACGCGCCCACCACGAACAGGTTCGGTACATCCCACACCTGCAGATGTTTATTGACCGAGCTGGTTGAGGGATCGCTGCCCATGATAAAGCCGCCAACCACGTGCGACGACTGATACGGCACGCTGCTCCAGTGGCCGGTCATCGGTTTGACAATCATCTCGCGCGGGTTCATCGATTTAGCGATTTCTGCCACTTTACCCGTGCAGTACTGCGCCATTTTCAGATCGTTCGCCGCAAAGTCGAAGGTAATGCGCAGCAGCGGTCGGCCGTGCGGATCTTTGTAGTTGGGATCGAGCGACAGATAGTTGGTGCGCGTGGTGTAGCTGCTGGCCTCGCAGCCAATCGACATGGTGCTGAGGTAGTTGTCTTTCAGCGCGCGTTTCCACTTCGAGCCCCATTTGGGTGTGTTGGGCGGCAGCGGCCGGTAGCCAATCGGTGCCGAGCCGATGGGCGTCACGCGGATGCTGCCGCCGCCGAAGAAGCCCAGACCGCTGTGGTCAAAATTATCGTTATTGAATTCATCAATGCCCATGCCCACCGCGCCGGCACCGATAAACGGGTTAAAGTTTTTGTTGTCGAAAAACAGCGTGACGCCGTTGGCGGTCTGGTAGGCGTAATTGCGACCGGTGGTGCCTTTATTGGTGACCGGATCATAAGCCTGGCCAATGCCGGAGAGCAGCATCAGACGCACGTTTTCAAAGGTAAAGGCGGCGACGATCACCAGATCGGCCGGCTGTTCCCACTTATCGCCGGAGGAATCAATGTAGGTGACGCCGGTGGCCTGTTTGCCGCTGGCATCGGTCAGCACTTCCAGCACTTCGCAGTTGGTGTACGCGGTAAAGTTCTCTTTGCGCATCAGCGCCGGCAGCACGGTGGTGATGGCGCTGGCTTTCGAGTAGTTGGCGCAGCCGTAGTTGGTGCAGAAGCCGCAGAAGGTGCAGGGACCCATGGTGACACCATAGGGATTGGTGTACGCCTCGGAGACCAGCGAGGAGGGCACCGGAAACGGCTGATAGCCGAGATTTTTCGCTGCTTCGGCAAACAGCGTCGGACCATAGGGCTGGCGCAGCGGCGGCGTCGGATAGTCGGCCGACCGCGCACCTTCGAACGGATTGCCGCCCGCCCGTTTCTCTCCCTGAATATTACCGGCGTAGCCCGAGGTGCCGGCCACGCGCTCAAATTGCATGTAGTGCGGCTCCATCTCCTCCCAGCTGGTGCCCCAGTCCTGCAACACCAGCTCATCCGGAATGGCACTGGCGCCGTAGCGTTCGGTCAGGTGGCTTTTCAGGCGAAACTCTTCCGGCTGAAAGCGAAAGGTAATGCCGGCCCAGTGGTTGCCCGCGCCGCCGGTGCCGTTGCCCGGATGGAACGAGCCCCAGGTGCGCATTGGCAGGGCGGTTTGCGACGGATTGTTGCGCATGGTGCAGGTGTTCTGCCGCGTGCGCAGCATCAGCTCTTCGCGCATCACGTAGCGCAGCTCGTCGGTGACGGTGCCAATATTGAAGTCACGCGCGGTGTCGCGCCACGGGCCGCGCTCAATGCCGATCACTTCCAGGCCTTCGTCGGCCAGTTCATTGGCGATAATCGATCCGGCCCAGCCGAGGCCAATCACCACCACATCGGTTTTCGGTAATTTCTTCATCATCTATCCCCGTGCTTTCCATTGCGCAATGCTGATCGGCTCTAAGCCCAGATTTTCGTTGTGGCGCTCAACGTATTCGCGATAGTCGTAGCGCGCGCCGGGAAAGCCCAGCATCTTCCACGACACCATGTCTTTGTTGCCGCCGTAGATCGGATCGGCAAAGAAACCTTCCATGGTGTTGTTCAGCACCTCGAGAAACAGCGACTGCGCATCAAAGCCGCTGAAATGCACCTTTCCGGCTTCCATGTCTGCCAGCAGCGCGTCCTGCTGCGCCGGCGTCAGATCGACAAAGTTCTTTTGCGAGGTTTGCTGCACGTAGCGGTTGAGCGCCGCCAGCCCCTGGCGATAGCGCTGTTGCGGCACCAGCGGCGACTGGTCGCCCTGCTCGGTGGTGCCCTGCTGAAACGGGCCCTGCATGTAGAGACGTTCAAAGGTGCCATAAAAGCCGTGCAGCTGGCGGTCGATAAAGACAGCGCAGCCGGCTTCTTTGCCGCCCACGCTCAGCTCGTCCGCCGGGATAATGCGGTCAACCATGGCTTCCACGGTGCGCGCTTCTTCATCGGTGAAGAACAGCCAGCCCTGAGCCTGGAACTGTTCTGGTGGGTTATCGGCGAAGGGGGTCCAGCCGGGAGCGCCCTTGAGGGAGACAGCATCGGCGGCGCGGGTGACGCCAGCGACAACGCCCAGCGTCGACCAGGTCAGGACCTGGCGTCGTGTGACACCGGGCAGGGTTTTGGCTCGTTTTTTCATCATCGCTTCCAGACAGAGTAACAAGATAAGGCGTAACCGGCCGGCGTGTGCGGCGACACAACGGGCCGGAATCTTTAGTTTTTGTAAATTTTTATGGCGAATGTTAACTGTAGACGGGCTGGGTGGTGGCGACCAATAACCGTACAAAAAAGTGCACTATTTGATAATCCGCCGGTTATTTCCTGAACTAAGCGCCACGTTAAATCTGCAGGCTTCGCTTGAACTCAGCGCGCTGGCTGCCAGGCTTAACCGTTTCAACCACGAAATAACCAGGAGGAAATATGTCGCGCTTTGCAGAGAAAGTGGTGGTGATTACCGGAGCCGGATCAGGCATTGGTGCCGCCGCGGCGCAGCGTTTCGCCAGTGAAGGCGCACAGGTGGTGCTGGTGGGCAGAACCCGTGACAAGCTGGAACAGGTGCTGAACACGCTGAGCGGAGAAAATCATCTGGTGGCACCCTGCGACGTCGGCGATGCGGATCAGGTTAAACAGCTGGCAGAGCAGGTGCAGCGCCAGTATGGGCGTGTGGATGTGCTGGTGAATAACGCCGGCAGCATCGTGCAGGGCAAAATTCATGAAGTGTCGATAGCGGACTGGAAGTCGCTGATGAGTACTGACCTCGACGGTGTATTTTACTGCACCCACTTCTTTATGCCCGCGCTGCTCAACAGTAAAGGCAACGTGGTGAATACCTCGTCGGTATCCGGACTGGGCGGCGACTGGGGCATGAGTGTCTACAACGCCGCCAAGGGCGCGGTGACCAATTTTACCCGCGCGCTGGCGATGGATTATGGCACGGACGGCGTGCGCGTTAACGCCGTTTGTCCCGGCTTTACCTTCACCGATCTCACCGAAGAGATGAAAAACGATGAGGCGCTGCTTGCACGCTTCTATGACCGTATTCCGCTGGGCCGCGCCGGTGAACCGGAAGATATCGCCAGCGCGATTGCTTTCATCGCCAGCGACGACGCGCGTTATATCACCGGTGTTAACCTGCCGGTCGATGGCGGCCTGACGGCGTCGAACGGCCAGCCGAAACAGGCGTGAGTGATAACAGGCGGAGCATCAGGTGTAATCACACCGTCAATCCGCCTGTTATTCGGTCATTGCTCACCCGCTTCGCCATCGTGACACGCTGACACATAGCTGGCCGTATAACCGCCGTTCGCTAACGCCACGATTCTGGCAAAGCCAGACGCGCCAAAATGCATGCCGGCAATCACCGTATTTTCCGCTGCCACCTGCTGCAAAATACGCCGGCGCGTCTCGCTGGCCATGACGGGATCAATATCGAAGGCGATAGAAACCTGCGGACAGGCCAGCTGAACAGGCGGGTAATGCACAATATCACCCCAAATCAATAAACGCTCGCCGTCTGAATCAATGCGAAAACCGCAATGCCCCGGGGTATGGCCGGGTAACGCCAGCGCACGGATTCCCGGGCTGATCTCCTCATCCGCCATCAGCTGCAGCCGCGGGCCATAAGCCTGCAGGGTGCGCCGCACCAGCGCCGCGTTTAACTGCGCGCGTTCACTCAGCTGGCTGATCGCCACATCATCCTGCCAGAAGGCGGCTTCGCTGTGGCTGAGGCAGAGCCGGGCATGGCGAAAGACCGGCTGACCCGCGCTGTCCAGCAAGCCGCCAATATGATCGGGGTGCGCATGGGTTAATAACAGGGTATCGATGTCGTCCGGCGTCACCCCGGCCAGCTGCAGATGAGGCAGTAATTTGCCGCTCTGCGCATCGCGTTTTCCCATCCCGGTATCCACCAGAATCACGCGTCCCTGACCGCGGATCAGATAACAAAACACATGGATGTCGCCCGGCTGTGCTATGCCTGCCTGGCGTTGCAGATCGACCGCATCGTCGTGGTGAATATCCGTTAATAAACTCAGACTGGCTTGCATAGTGCCGTCGCTGATGGCGCTGACCTGATATTTCCCTGTGGTGTATGAAAATATTGCCTGGCTCATAATGATTTCTGTGCGCTAATTTATTCGTTCACGTTAAACAAAATAACGCGGCAATTTTCGCGGCGGATTAGCGCGATGATAATGCTGCGTCAGTGGCTGTTAGCGCGATAATGACGCTAACACCGTTAAGGTGACCAGTGTCATTTTTGACAGAGTTGAGACCCGGATTGTCATGGACATAAAAATTTTGCGCGCCTTTGCCACTGTCGCGGCGCTGGAGCATATTGGTCAGGCTGCGGAACGGTTACATATTTCGCCGTCACCGCTTAGCCGGCAAATTCAGCAGCTGGAAAGCGAACTGGGCATGGTGCTGTTTCACCGTGAAAAGAAACGTCTGCGCCTGACGGACGAGGGTAAGCGCTTTCTCACCGAGGTGACGCCCTTTTTGCAGCATCACGAACGGCTAAAAGAGTATGCGCAGCATCTGCAGCAGGGTGACGTCGGGCGGCTGGATATTGGATATGTGGAGGCGGCTATACACTCGCGCCTGCTGCCCGCGGCACTGGCGCGGCTGGCACCGGGGGCGGGCATTGATGTCCGGCTGCATGCGTTACGTTCCGCACAGCAAATTGCCCGGTTAGAGGCGGGGGCGATCGATATTGCCATTGTGCATACGCTGCCGCACGATGACGCGGATTTTGTGCATAAGAAGATCGCGACCGAACCGTTGCTGCTGGCGATGCCAGCATCCAGTGCGCTGACCGCACCCGTGGCGGCTGATTTGCACGGTCGGGCGTGGATTGCCGACCAGGAAAATCTCAACCCTGCCGCGCGGGCGCGATTGCTGGCAGCCTGCCAGCGCGCCGGCTTTCAGCCGGATATTCGTTTTGAAGTGAATGGTCCGCTGGCGGCGCTTGCCTGTGTCGAAGCCGGGCTGGGTTTCACCCTGATCCAGCATAGCCTGGCGCGCATCGTACCGGATAACGTTGTGCTGATGCCGCTACCCGATCTGGCGCTGGAGATCGTGCTATATGCCGTCTGGCGCAGGCAGGATACCCGACCGTTAACGGCGCGTTTTCTCCAGCAGCTTTGCCTCACGCCCGCCGTGGCGCCGCGGTAAGCCTGAGCGGAGACGCATCAGCCGGCGACATCCTGCAGCGCTTCCTGCAAATCGTACCAGCGGAAACCAAAGCCGGACTCCTCCAGCCGCTTCGGCAGCACGTGCTGCCCGCCCAGCACCAGCACGGCGGATTCTCCCATCATCAGTTTGATGGCGCTGGCCGGGGTGCGCATAAAGGCCGGACGATGCATCACCTGGCCCAGCGTGGCGGCGAACTGCTCGTTGCGCACCGCGTAAGGCGCCACCATGTTAAACGGGCCCTGCAACTGATCGTTATCGATCAACCACAGGATGGCGTTGACCAGATCGTCCACGTGGATCCACGGCAGGTACTGTTTGCCGCTGCCAATCGGTCCGCCGACGCCAAGTTTGAACGGCAGCTTCATTTTGCTCAGCGCGCCACCTTCGCGCGCCAGCACCACGCCGGTGCGCAGCAGGCACACGCGGGTGCGCTCGCTTTGCGCCTTCAGCGCCAGCTGCTCCCAGCGGGCGCACAGGGTGTGGGTAAACTCCTCGTGGCCCGGATCGTCCTCGGTCACCACCACATCGCCGGTATCACCATAAAAGCCGGTGGCCGAGCCGGAAATCAACAGGCGCGGCGGATTGCTGCTGGCGTGGATCAGCGAGACGATCTGTTCAGTGATTTGCCAGCGGCTTTCGCACAGGCGCTGCTTTTGCTGCTCGGTCCAGCGCTTGTCGGCAATCGGTTCTCCCGCCAGATTGATGACGCCGTCAATAGCATTGAGATCGGACTGCTGGTTAATGCCCGACCACAACATCACGCGCGCATCGAGTTTTTCCCGCGCGGCCGCCACGTCACGCGTTACCACATTCACCTGATGGCCCAGCTGCAGCAGGCGCGGAATTAAATGGCGACCTATCAAGCCGGTACCACCGGTAATAAGCAGGTGCATGTTTAGTCTCCCTGTCATTAATTATCTGCTCTGAATTGAGCATAGAAGAGAAGTGCCGCTGCGGCGTGACAGCGCTTACGCTTATGATGAAAAACCGCCAGTTTGCCGTGGTCCTGCGGCAAAACATCGGACCAGCGCGCCATTGCCTTAGCCGGCAAAAATCGGTAAACATGATGCACACCTGACGCTTAGCCGAGGCAGCTGATGAACTATCCCGCCATTACCTTGTGGTCCGACTCCTGTTTTTTTAGCCCGTATGCCATGTCAGTTTATGTTGCGCTTACCGAGAAGGGCATTCCCTTTACCGTCAGGCGCGTTGACCTGTCGCGCAATGCACAGCTTGACGAGGAATACCGCGGCCTGTCGCTGACCTGCCGTGTGCCCACGCTGCAAATTGATGATGTCAGCCTGAATGAATCCTCGGCCATCGCCGAATATCTCGAAGAGCGTTTTCCGGCGCCGGAGTTTGAGCGCCTCTATCCGCGCGATCGCGAAAAACGTGCTCACGCGCGCGAAGTGCAGGCGTGGCTGCGCAGCGATTTACTGGCGCTGCGCACGGAGCGACCCACTGAAGTGCTGTTTGCTGCTGAACGCTTTGCTCCGCTCACGCCCGCTGGCGAACAGGCCGCCAGTAAACTGATTGCCGCGGTGCAGCGCCTGCTGCCGGATGGCCAACAGAACCTGTTTGGCGAGTGGTCGATTGCCGACACCGACCTGGCGGTGATGATTAACCGGCTGGCGCTGCACGGCGATCCGCTGCCGGTGAAGCTGCAGCACTATGCAGAATTCCAGTGGCAGCGCGCCTCGGTGCAGCTGTGGCTGGCCGAGTCGGGTAAAGCACGCTAAAACCTTGCGGCGACGAAAAGAACGCTTTACCTTAGCGCTCATTCTAATAAAGCATCGCAAACAGGCGCGTGCTGGGCACGCCGAAAACAGAGAAAGGGTTACCGGATGGTGGATCAAACGGCAGGTGACGGTATCGAGTGGGTGGATATCGTTAGCGAAGAAAACGAAGTGATTGCGCAGGCCAGCCGTGCGCAGATGCGTGCGCAATGTCTGCGCCATCGCGCTACCTATATTGTGGTGCACGACGGCATGGGCAAGATTCTGGTGCAACGCCGTACTGAGAGCAAAGATTTCATGCCGGGTATGCTGGATGCCACTGCGGGTGGCGTAGTGCAAAGCGGTGAAGACCTGCTGGAATCCGCCCGTCGTGAAGCGGAAGAGGAGCTCGGCATCGCTGATGTTCCGTTCGCCGAGCACGGCAAATTCTACTTCGAAGATCAGCACTGCCGCGTATGGGGTGGGCTGTTCAGCTGCGTGTCGCACGGTCCGTTTGCCATGCAGGAAGAGGAAGTGGATGAAGTGTTCTGGATGACGCCGGAAGAGATCACCGCCCGCTGTGATGAATTCACCGATGATTCACTCAAAGCCCTGTCGCTGTGGCTGAGCCGCAACAGTGACGCGGTGCGCAGTAAGCAAAGCAGCGAAGCCTGATTCCTGCGCTTCCACAGAAAGGCACCCCAAGGGTGCCTTTTGTGTTTAATGCTGGCTGAGAATGCGGGTGAGAATGTTCAGCGCCGTACTGAACTGGGCGTCCGGAATGGTTAGCGGATAAAGAAAGCGGATCACGTTGCTGTGCACGCCGCAGGTCAGCAGGATCAATCCTTCGGCCAGCGCCTGCTGCTGAATCGCTTTGGCGATCTCCGCCGAGGGCCGGCCGCTGGCGTCATGGAATTCCGCCGCCATCATCGAGCCATAACCGCGTACCTCGGCCAGCGCACGGCATCCGGCGCCGTTCAACGCTTCCGCCAGCTGCGTACCGAGCCATTGCGCACGCTCGCACAAGTTTTCCTCACTGATAATATCCAGCACCGCATGCGCGGCGGCAATTGCCGGCGGATGGCCAGCATAAGTGCCGCCCAGACCGCCCGGCTCCGGTGCATCCATCACCGCGGCCCGGCCGCTCACCGCCGACAGCGGAAACCCGCCTGCCAGACTTTTCGCCAGTGTGATCAGATCCGGCTGCACCTCATAATATTCGCTGGCAAACAGCCTGCCGGTGCGCGCAAAACCGCTCTGTACTTCATCGGCGATCAGCAGGATGCCGTGGCGATCGCACAGCTGGCGCAGCGCCGTCACAAACTCTGGCGGTGCGACATAGAATCCGCCTTCGCCCTGAACCGGTTCAAAGATGATGGCCGCCACCTGCTGTGGCGCGATATCGCTGCGGAAAATCGTCTCCAGACTGTCGAGCGCATCATGCACGCTGACGTTATGCAGCGCATTGGGGTAACGCGCGTGAAACACCGGGCTGGCAAACGGGCCGAAGCCGGTTTTGTAAGGCAGCACTTTGCCGGTCAGCGCCATGGTCATATTGGTGCGACCGTGGAACGCGCCGCTGAAGGCGATAATCCCCGGGCGGCCGGTGGCTGCGCGCGCGATTTTCACCGCGTTCTCAACCGCCTCGGCGCCGGTAGAGAAGAAAGTGGTTTTCACGGCGCCTTCAATCGGCACCAGCGCATTCAGACGCTCCGCAAGGTGAATGTAGTTCTCATAGGGCACGATTTGAAACGCGGTATGGGTGAAGCACGTCAGCTGCTGCTGTACCGCCGCCAGCACTTTGGGATGCCGGTGTCCGGTATTGAGCACCGCAATGCCGGCGGCGAAATCAATATATTCCCGCCCCTGCTGGTCCCACAGCGTGGCGTTTTCGGCTTTCGCCGCAAAGAAATCACACATCACGCCCACACCACGCGGCGTGGCCTGTAACCGACGGCTGTGCACATCACTGTTGCTCATTGCTGACCTCGTAAGTCGCGGGAGAGTGTAATCAGTGTTAGCGCGCAGGCGGGATTTTGCCAGTGCGTTTATACGGGCAGGGTTGTGGCGCAGGATAAAAAAAAGCACGCCCGGGCGGGCGTGCTGATGCGGAGCGGGGAAGGGGATTAGCCTTCAGCCTGCTGCGACTGAATCGCCGTCAGCGCAATGGTGTAGACGATATCATCGACCAGCGCACCACGTGACAGGTCGTTAACCGGTTTGCGCATGCCCTGCAGCATTGGCCCGATGGAGATCAGGTCGGCAGAACGCTGCACCGCTTTGTAAGTGGTGTTACCGGTGTTGAGATCCGGGAAGATAAATACTGTCGCACGTCCGGCCACCGCTGAGTTCGGCGCTTTAGACTTGGCGACGTCTTCCATGATCGCGGCGTCGTACTGCAGCGGGCCGTCGATCACCAGATCCGGGCGTTTTTCCTGCGCAATGCGCGTTGCTTCACGCACTTTCTCTACGTCACTACCGGCACCGGAGTTACCGGTAGAGTAGGAGATCATCGCTACGCGTGGATCGATGCCGAAGGCTTTGGCGGAGTCGGCGGACTGAATCGCGATCTCGGCCAGCTGTTCCGGATTAGGATCCGGGTTGATGGCGCAGTCGCCGTACACCAGCACCTGCTCTGGCAGCAGCATGAAGAACACCGAGGAGACCAGCGAGCTGTTCGGCGCGGTTTTGATCAGCTGCAACGGCGGACGAATGGTGTTGGCGGTGGTGTGAACCGCGCCCGAGACCAGACCGTCAACTTCGCCGCTTTCCAGCATCATGGTGCCCAGCACCACGTTATCTTCCAGCTGCTCCTGCGCGACCACTTCGGTCATGCCTTTGCTCTTACGCAGCTCAACCAGGCGCGGCACGTAGTTGTCACGCACCACCTGCGGATCGACAATTTCAATGCCTTTGCCGAGCTCAACGCCCTGCGCTGCGGCCACGCGCTGAATCTCATCCGGATTGCCCAGCAGCACACAGGTGGCGATGCCGCGCTCGGCACAAATCGCCGCCGCTTTAACGGTACGCGGTTCGTCGCCTTCCGGCAGGACGATGCGCTTGCCGGCTTTACGCGCCAGTTCGGTGAGCTGATAGCGGAATGCCGGCGGTGACAGACGACGGCTGCGTTCGGATGTGGCGGTCAGTGATTCAACCCAGTCAGCATTGATAAAGCCGGCCACATACTCCTGCACTTTTTCGATGCGCTGCGTGTCGTCAGCCGGCACTTCCAGGTTAAAGCTCTGCAGGCTGAGCGAGGTTTGCCACGTGTTGGTTTTTACCATGAACACCGGCAGGCCGGTCTGGAAGGCGCGTTCGCACAGACGGGCAATCGGCGCTTCAATCTGATAGCCGCCGGTCAGCAGCACCGCACCAATTTCGATGCCGTTCATCGCCGCCAGACAGGCCGCCACCAGCACGTCAGGACGGTCGGCTGAGGTCACCAGCAGCGAGCCCGGACGGAAGTGCTCCAGCATATGCGGGATGCTGCGCGCGCAGAAGGTGACGGATTTGACGCGACGCGTGTGGATTTCACCTTCGTTGATGATCTCCGCGTTGAGATGGCGGCACATATCAATGGCGCGCGTCGCGATCAGATCAAAGCTCCACGGCACGCAGCCCAGCACCGGCAGCGGGCTGTTGGCGAACAGTTGCTTAGGATCGATGTTGGCGATGCTGGCTTTCGAGGAGTCGTCGAAAATTTCTGACAGATCCGGACGGGTACGGCCCTGCTCATCCACTGGCGCGTTGAGTTTGTTGATGATGACGCCGGTGATGTTTTTGTTTTTGCTGCCGCCGAAGCTGCTCTGCGTCAGTTCGATGCGCTCTTTCAGCTGTGCCGGTGAGTCGTTACCCAGCGACATGACGAAGACGATCTCCGCGTTCAGCGTTTTGGCAATTTCATAGTTCAGCGCCGAGGCAAACTGATGTTTGCGCGTCGGAACCAGGCCTTCCACCAGCACCACTTCCGCATCTTTGGCGTTGGCGTGGTAGTTGGCGATGATCTCTTCCATCAGCACATCCTGCTGGTTAGAACCCAGCAGCGACTCAACGCGGGACATCGGCAGCGGAACCGCGGCCGGAATCGCGGAGTTTTTGCGAATGATGGTGGTGGTCTGGTCTGGCGCATCGCCGCCAGCGCGCGGCTGGGCGATCGGTTTGAACACGCTCAGGCGCACGCCTTTGCGCTCCATGGCACGAATCACGCCAAGGCTGACGCTGGTCAGGCCGACGCTGGTGCCGGTAGGAATAAGCATAATTGTACGTGACACTATAGAAACCTCGCGGTGTTACAGGGTGTCAAAAACAACACCGTCAGCCGAAGCTGACGGAGAGAAACATTACGCGGTGAGGCGCGCGGCGTCCTGGGCGATGACCCACTCTTCATTGGTTGGAATCACCACCGCCGGGCGGGTACCCTCTTTATTGATGAAGCCGGATTTGCCGAAGCGTGCAGCCAGGTTGCGCTCGTGGTCAACCTCGAAGCCAAGCAGACCCAGTTTGTCCAGCGCCAGCTCACGCACCATCGCCGCGTTTTCACCGATACCGCCGGTAAACACCACCGCATCCAGACGGCCTTCCATCAGCGCGGTGTAGCTGCCGATGTACTTCGCCAGGCGGTGACAGAACACATCCATCGCGCGTTTGGCATCGTCTTTGGTGGCGTAGTTATCTTCCACGTAACGGCAGTCGCTGGTGACTTCGGTCAGGCCGAGCAGGCCGGACTCTTTGGTCAGCAGTTTGTTGATCGCATCCACGCTCATGCCCAGCGTATCGTGCAGGAAGAAGACGATAGCCGGATCGATGTCACCGCTGCGGGTGCCCATCACCAGACCTTCCAGCGGCGTCAGACCCATTGAGGTATCCACGCACTGGCCGTTACGGATGGCCGCCACAGAACCGCCGTTGCCGAGATGGCAGGTGATGATGTTCAGCTCGCTGACCGGCTTGTTCAGCATTTTGGCGGCTTCCTGCGTCACATAGTAGTGACTGGTGCCGTGCGCGCCGTAGCGGCGCACGCCGTGCTCTTTATACAGGTTGTACGGCAGGGCATAGAGATAGGACTCTTCCGGCATAGTCTGATGGAAGGCGGTGTCGAAAACGGCGACATTTTTATCCGACAGGTGCGGGAAGTTTTTCATCGCTTCGTCGATACCGATCAGGTGCGCCGGATTGTGCAGTGGCGCGAAGGATGACGCGTCTTTGATGCCCTGAATGACGGACTCGTCAATCACCACCGATTGCGTCAACTGCTCGCCGCCGTGAACGATACGATGGCCGATTGCAGCGATTTGTGCCGAAAGCTCTGGTTTTTGTGCCAGAATAGTTTTAACGATGAAGTTCAGCGCTTCGCTGTGCGCTGCGCCCGCGCCGAGCGGGGCTTCCTGTTTGCTGCCGTCCAGTTTCCACTTGATGCGCGCTTCCGGCAGGTGGAAACACTCCGCCAGACCGGAAAGGTATTCGTCACCGCTGGCTGGATTGAGAATGGCAAACTTAAGAGAGGAGCTGCCGCAGTTGAGGACCAGTACTAACTTCGTCGACATGGAAGTACCTATTTTGTCAAATAGTGGCTAAAAATAACGCAATCAGACTAACAGCGTAGCCTATGAAAGCTGGTAGATTAATGATTAACATCATGCGCTAGTCAAAAAAGAAACGACACGCAAAAAATTTCGGTAATTTTACGCAGATTTTTGAAATCCACGAAGCGAAACATGGCTCCAGCGCGCTCTTTTATTGCGCTGCGGCTTCCGGTAATGTTGCAAAAACGGCGTCAGAATACCCACTGTGACCCGCAAAGACAAAAACTTTTGAAGGATGTCACGTAAAGTTGTGTAGTTATAAAATTTTTTTAAATATTGCAGTAATAGTTGAGGTCTACCATGGCGAATGACGCAGGCAATCCAGGCTGGTTCGGCTTATTTCAGCGCGGCCAGCACTACATGAAAACCTGGCCCGCCGACAAACGTCTGGCGCCGGTGTTTCCTGAGAACCGTGTGGTGACGGCAACCCGCTTTGCGATTCGCTTTATGCCACCGCTGGCCATTTTTACGCTGACGTGGCAAATCGCGCTTGGCGGGCAGCTCGGCCCGGCCATTGCCACAGCGCTGTTTGCCTGTAGCCTGCCAATGCAGGGATTATGGTGGCTGGGTAAACGTTCCGTCACGCCGCTGCCGCCAACGCTGCTGCACTGGTTCCATGAAGTGCGCGCCAAACTGGAAGAGGCCGGACAGGCCATCGCCCCCGTCGACGGCAAGCCGACTTACCAGGCGCTGGCGGATGTGCTCAAGCGTGCTTTTAAGCAGCTCGACCGTACTTTCCTCGACGATCTTTGATCAAATGGCGCTTTTCTCTGCCAGAGAATTTGCGCCCAATCCCGGTTCAAATCAAAGAATAGTGATGCGGACATACACGCATCGCTTTCGTTGTGTAATCATTTCTGCATTGTTTAAATCTTAAGCGGCCCTGCGGCCCGGGAGTAAACCATGGAAATGACCCATGCACAGCGACTGATTCTTTCTAATCAATACCAGATAATGGCGATGCTTGAGCCGGATAACGCCGAGCGCTATCGCCGCTATCAGACCATTATTGAACGCGGCTATGGACTGCAATTGCGCGAGCTGGACAAAGAGTTCGGCGAGCTGAGCGAGGCGACCTGCCGTACGCTGATCGACATTATGGAAATGCATCATGCGCTGCATGTTTCCTGGTCCAATCACAAAGCGCCGTGCAACATTGAAGAGCGTCGCCTGGCGTTTCTCGGCTTCGACGCGGCCACCGAAGCGCGTTACCTCGGCTATGTGCGCTTTATGGTTAACGTGGAAGGGCGCTATACCCATTTCGATTCCGGCACCCACGGCTTCAATGCGCAAACCCCGATGTGGGAAAAATACCAACGCATGCTGGCGGTGTGGCACACTTGTCCGCGTCAGTATCACCTCAGCGAGAATGAGATCGCGCAAATCCTCAATGCCTGAATAAGGAGCAACGTGTGAAGTACAGGGGTTTTCTGTTTGATTTAGACGGGACGCTGGTGGATTCACTGCCGGCCGTGAATCGCGCCTGGTCAAGCTGGGGCGCGCGCCACGGCCTGGCCGCGCAGCAGGTGCTGGACTACATTCACGGCAAACCGGCGATCAACTCGCTGCGCCACTTTATGGCGGGCCAGTCTGAAGCAGCGATCCAGGCTGAATTTCGCTGGCTGGAGCAGCTGGAAGCAGAAGACACGGCAGGCGTGCAGGCGATTGCCGGTGCACACGCGTTGCTGGCTACCCTGAACGCACTCGACATTCCCTGGGCGATTGTGACCTCGGGATCGATCCCGGTGGCGCATGCCCGTCACAAAGCGGCCGGTTTACCGCTGCCGGAGGTGTTTATTACCGCCGAGGACATTAAATTCGGTAAGCCCAATCCTGAACCTTATTTGCTGGGCGCTGAGCGGCTCGGGCTTTCTGCGCCAGAATGCGTGGTGGTGGAAGATGCCCCGGCGGGCATTATCGCCGGGCTGGAAGCGGGCAGCGCGGTGGTGGCGGTCAATCCGCCGGCCGATGCGCCACGCCTGAGTGAAGTGGCGCTGCAGGTGGAAAATCTGCAGCCGCTGCACATCAGTAAACAGCTGGACGGTTACTTCAGCGTGACGCTCCGCGCCTGAAACAGCCCACGCTGAGCGGCGCAGGTTACAGCGGCGTATCCTGGGAAATTTCATCCAGCGACAGGCTGAAGCTGGGGATGAAGACTTCAACGAAGTAATCCATCTCCGGCGATCGCCGCTGCGCCAGCGTCTTCTCCAGACGGGCTTTGGCCAGCAGAAACTCGTTGTTGCCGGCCGACAGTTCTTCAAGGCACTTGAGGTAGGCGCACAGCGCATCAGCCTGTTTTACCACCGCCTGCTCGCTCTCGCTATGCAGGTGCTCATCCAGCAGCGGACGATACGCGTCCTGCAACTCAGGTGGCAGCATCTCAATCAGCTTGTGCTGCGCAATCTTTTCGATCTTCTTGTATTCATGGGCAATCTGCGCGTTGTAGTACTTCACCGGCGTGGGCAGATCGCCGGTCAGCACTTCGCTGGCATCGTGATACAGCGCCAGCATGGCGATGCGATCGGCATTCAGATTGCCGTTAAATTTTTTGTTTTTAATGATGGCCAGCGCGTGCGCCACCATGGCGACCTGCAGACTGTGCTCGGAGACATTTTCCGTGCGCACATTGCGCATCAGCGGCCAGCGGTTGATGAGTTTCAGGCGGGAGAGGTGGGCGAAAAAGTGGCTACGGGTCATGGACGGTTCCTGTTGCACGGCGGGGAGCTTGTGCGGCTCCCCGAAAGTCAAACAGTATACGCGTCACAGATTACTGGCGATAGCCTTGCAGGAAGCGACCAAACTTGTTGATGGCCATCTCGAGGTCGTCCACGCGCGGCAGGGTAACGATGCGCACGTGATCCGGCCACGGCCAGTTAAAGGCGGTGCCCTGCACCAGCAGCACTTTTTCCTGCAGCAGGAAATCCAGCACCATTTTCTGGTCGTCCATGATGTTGAATTTCTTCGCATCGATGCGCGGGAACATATAGAGCGCGCCCTGCGGCTTCACGCAGCTGACGCCGGGAATATCGTTGATCAGTTCCCAGGCGCGCTGGCGCTGCTCGAACAGCCGTCCACCCGGCGCGATAAACTCGCTGATGCTTTGATAGCCGCCCAGCGCAGTCTGAATGGCATGCTGCGCTGGCACGTTAGCGCACAGACGCATCGAGGCCAGCATCTCCAGACCTTCGATATAGCCTTTGGCGTGCTTCTTCGGTCCGTTCAGTACCATCCAGCCCTGGCGGAAACCGGCCACGCGGTAGGTTTTGGACAGCCCGTTGAAGGTCACGGTCAGCAGATCCGGTGCCAGCGCGGCAATCGAATGATGCTGGGCTTCGTCATACAGAATCTTGTCGTAGATCTCGTCGGCGAAGATGATCAGGTTATGCTGGCGGGCGATCTCCACGATCTCCAGCAGCAGCTCTTTGCTGTACACCGCACCGGTCGGGTTGTTGGGGTTGATGATCACGATCCCGCGGGTACGCGGTGAGATTTTGCTGCGGATATCATCCAGATCCGGGAACCAGCCCGCGGATTCGTCGCACAGATAGTGCACCGCTTTGCCGCTCGACAGCGAAACCGCCGCCGTCCACAGCGGATAATCTGGCGCGGGCACCAGCATCTCATCGCCGCTATTGAGCAGCGCCTGCATCGCCTGCACGATCAGTTCAGACACACCGTTGCCAATATAGATATCTTCTACCGTAACGTCGCGCATGTCGCGCGCCTGGTAGTGCTGCATGATGGCTTTACGTGCTGAATAGAGACCTTTCGAGTCGCAATAGCCTTGCGCGCTCGGTAGGTTACGAATCACGTCTACCAGGATTTCATCAGGGGCTTCAAAACCAAACGGGGCAGGGTTGCCGATGTTGAGTTTGAGAACTTTGTTGCCTTCTTCTTCGAGACGTTTAGCTTCTTTCAGTACCGGGCCACGAATGTCGTAACAGACATTTTCCAGCTTGCCGGATTTATCAATTTGAAAATTCATCGTTACCGCCTTAATGGGCAGAGTCCTTTTAACCTGCCACTAAAATCAAACCTGCTCAATTTACTCCTCTCACCGTAACAAAAGAAGGGCAGCGCTGGGTTTTGGCGCGATAGCCAAGCTTTGCCGGATTCAGTGGCGTGAAACGCATTTTTAACTATTAAAACTGGTTTAATTATCTATTAAAATGGCAGGAGTCAACATTAAATGCTTGCGCTGATCGGGTCGCCTGTAAACCGGGATATCCAGCCGCGCGCCGCGCCATTCAGCAATTTTTCATTTAACTGCGGTCTGAGGAATGGTTAGCGACTTGATGAAATAGTTAAAGGAATCTTGTTAGATGCCGAAAAAATGTGCAGCAATGATTAAGCACTATCTGGCATGAGGCGATGACGACGGTTATTTGCTTTGCCAGGCGGTTGAAACCAGGCCCCGTCAGCCGGGGATAAAACCGCGTGGCAGCGGCTTAAATAGCATTTACGCTGTCACTTTAACGCTTATCATTCAGTTTAAGAACCAGGCGGGTTAAAAAATCAGCAGCGTTGTGGCAGGATGTGCCGGAAATGGCTTTTGGTCAAAAATTACGATGTTTTGAACAAAAACATTTCCATTTATAGCGTAAAAATGATTAAGTATAATTTATTATTTGATGCACTTTATCGCTTCGCATCAGCATAACAAGATGTTATTCCTTTTTGCCCCGCAAGACAGTTTGGCGGGAAACCAGGCAACTACACAGCTTCCAGCAACGTTCTACTGACGTCCCTGGCCCAGGAAGTTGTTCTGACTTTTACGACGCCATTGCCCGTTTTGCGGTGATGTGTTCGTCGGCATCCGCCTGACTCGATTTTTTCATGAGCGCCTTCACACAGGGCGATCATTAAGCACCATTACCACTTATCTCTTTGATAAGTATGGTAATACACCAGGGTAGTAGTTTCAAAAAATCTTATAAGTGAAGAAATAACATGACTAATGCAAATCGTCCGATACTGAATCTCGACCTCGATCTGCTGCGTACTTTTGTCGCCGTTGCTGACCTGAATACCTTTGCAGCCGCCGCTGCAGCAGTATGCAGAACGCAATCAGCCGTAAGCCAGCAGATGCAACGTCTGGAACAATTGGTAGGTAAAGAGCTGTTTGCCAGACATGGACGTAACAAATTGCTGACTGAGCATGGCATTCAGCTGCTTGGCTACGCCAGGAAGATCCTGCGTTTCAACGATGAAGCCTGCACTTCTTTAATGTACAGCAATATCCAGGGCGTGCTGACGATTGGCGCGTCTGACGATACCTCTGATACCATTCTGCCGTTTCTGCTTAATCGCGTAACGTCAGTGTATCCGAAACTGGCAATCGACGTCCGCGTGAAGCGTAATCCGTTTATGATGGAGATGCTGAACCAGGGCGAAGTGGATCTGGTGGTGACCACCTCCAGTCCGGGTAACTTCACCTACCAGGTGCTGCGCACCTCGCCAACGCTGTGGTACTGCGCGGCAGACTATATTTTCCAGCGCGGTGAAGCCATTCCGCTGGTGCTGCTGGATGAGCCAAGTCCGTACCGTGACATGGCGATCGATCATCTCAACGAAGCGGGTATCCCGTGGCGTATCTCCTACGTGGCTTCCACGCTGGCGGCGGTACGTGCGGCGGTAAAAGCGGGGCTGGGTGTCACCGCGCGTCCGGTTGAAATGATGAGCCCGGAGCTGCGCGTGATGGGGGCGGCAGAAGGCCTGCCGGTGCTGCCGGATACGCAATATCTGCTGTGCCGTAATCCGGACAGCGATAATGAGCTGGCACTGGCCATCTTCAACGCGATGCAGTCCACTAACGATCCTTACAATCTGAGCGCGAATCCGGACGGTACGCTGCTGCTGGATGATGAAGAGTAAGGTTGACCGTTACTGGTAATCCGGCACAACCGGCATGCCAGATAATTGTTAAAAGTTAGAGAAAAGAGCCTTAGCCTGACGAAAATCAGCTAAGGCTTTTTTTATGGCGGTTATTTCCGCTTTTTTAGCACGATTAGCACCTGATAATTTCACTAACTTCCTGAAAAGTGAAATGTGTTTCATTTTCATCCTGCGCGGAATTTATTTATCATTTCGTGCCAACTTTATCTCCGTCTTTCGTCAGACCGCCTGCCGGTTTTTCCAGCAAAAAACGTCAATATGTGTTCTGGATCAAAAAAATACCCCCGATAAGGGGGGGGAAATCCGCGCAAGACCTGTCAAACTATGATTGTTAAACGCACGATCCATGCATGTGAATACCCGCTACACTGAAATTAACCGTACAAACTGAAGCGATTTAGCTGGCGCTCAGGGGTGCATATGTTAATAATATGATGCGGGTGTAAATTAATGTTTGGATACTTTTGTCAAAGTTGACAAAAGGTTATAGAAAGGAGTAAAAAACCCCATAAAATTGCTGCTTAATTGATAAAGACAGCAAAGTTTATAAGGTTTTTTATCCTTCCCTTGAATCGATGTGGTGTGTTTGCTGCGACAGTGCAGGATGCCATCGCCACTTTTGATGAGTAAGCAAAGAGTATGTCAACAACCACAGAAGTCATCGCTCATCACTGGGCGTTTATTGTTTTCATTGTTATCGCGTTTGGCCTGTGTGCCTTTATGTTAACCGGAGGCTGGTTGTTAGGTGGACGTGCACGCGCGCGCCACAAAGACACGCCGTTTGAATCCGGTATCGAATCCGTCGGTGATACCCATATCCGCCTCTCGGCAAAATTCTATCTGGTTGCGATGTTTTTCGTCATTTTCGACGTCGAAGCCCTCTATCTATACGCATGGTCGACCTCCATTCGCGAAAGCGGCTGGGTCGGCTTTGTCGAAGCCGCAATTTTCATTTTGGTGCTCCTGGCAGGCCTGGTTTATCTGGTGCGCATCGGTGCGCTGGATTGGGCGCCTGCGCGTCGTCGCGTAGTCGTCAAATCGAGCCCGGTCAGCCACAGTCACACCAACCCTCATAAGCAGTAAAAGCGAGGCAATAAGATGGACTACACGCTGACACGCGTAGACCCGAACGGGGGCGATAACGACCGTTATCCCCTGCAGAAACAGGAGATTGTTACCGATCCTCTGGAGCAGCACGTTCATCGCAGCGTCTATATGGGCAAGCTCGAACACGCCCTGCATGACATGGTGAACTGGGGTCGTAAAAACTCTCTCTGGCCGTATAACTTCGGCCTTTCCTGTTGCTACGTGGAAATGACCACGTCATTCACCGCAGTACATGATGTGGCGCGTTTCGGTGCGGAAGTAATGCGCGCCTCGCCACGTCAGGCTGACTTTATGGTGATCGCCGGTACGCCGTTTACCAAAATGGCGCCGGTGATTCAGCGTTTGTATGATCAGATGCTGGAACCAAAATGGGTGATTTCGATGGGGGCCTGCGCCAATTCCGGCGGCATGTATGACATCTATTCGGTGGTGCAGGGTGTGGATAAATTCCTGCCGGTTGATGTGTATATCCCGGGTTGTCCGCCACGTCCGGAAGCTTACATGCAGGCGTTGCTGCTGCTGCGTGAGTCCATCGGCAAAGAACGTCGTCCGCTCTCGTGGGTGGTTGGCGATCAGGGCGTGTATCGCGCCAATATGCAGTCTGAGCGTGAAAGAAAGCGTGGTGAGCGTATTGCCGTCACCAACCTGAGAACCCCAGACGAAGTTTAAGCACCCCGTACACGGATGGAGCCACGGCCGCAGCAGATAATGACAACGTAGTGTGTGCCGCCATCCTGACGCCTTCTTTTGAGTGCCTGATTACAGGCCGGAATGGTGAGTAACGTATGACAGATTTAACCACGCAAGATCTCGCTCAGCCTGCATGGCAAACCCGGGATCACCTGGATGATCCGGTGATCGGCGAGCTGCGTAACCGTTTTGGGCCGGATGCCTTTACCGTTCAGGCCACCCGCACCGGCATTCCGGTCGTTTGGGTGAAGCGTGAACAGCTACTGGAAATCATTGAATTCCTGCGTAAGCTGCCGAAGCCGTACGTCATGCTCTATGACCTGCACGGTTTCGATGAGCGTTTACGTACCCACCGCGCCGGTCTGCCCGCCGCGGATTTTTCCGTTTTCTATCACCTGCTGTCGATTGAACGCAACCGCGACATCATGCTCAAGGTGGCGCTGTCTGAAAACGATCTGAATGTGCCCACCATCACCAAAATTTTCGCTAACGCCAACTGGTATGAGCGCGAAACCTGGGAGATGTTTGGTATCACCTTCAACGGCCACCCGCACCTGACGCGCATCATGATGCCGCAGACCTGGGAAGGGCACCCGCTGCGTAAAGACTACCCGGCGCGCGCCACCGAGTTCGATCCTTTCACGCTGACTAAGCAGAAAGAAGATCTGGAGATGGAGTCACTGACCTTCAAGCCGGAAGACTGGGGCATGAAGCGTGGCACCACCAATGAGGACTTCATGTTCCTCAACCTCGGTCCGAACCACCCTTCAGCGCACGGTGCGTTCCGCATCATTCTGCAGCTGGATGGCGAAGAGATCGTCGACTGCGTGCCGGACGTGGGTTACCACCATCGCGGCGCGGAGAAGATGGGCGAGCGTCAGTCGTGGCACAGCTATATTCCGTATACCGACCGTATCGAGTACCTCGGCGGTTGCGTAAACGAAATGCCTTACGTGCTGGCGGTGGAAAAGCTGGCAGGCATCACCGTACCGGATCGCGTGAATGTAATTCGCGTGATGCTGTCAGAGCTGTTCCGTATCAACAGCCACCTGCTGTACATCTCCACCTTTATTCAGGACGTCGGTGCCATGACGCCGGTGTTCTTTGCCTTTACCGACCGTCAGAAAATTTATGACGTGGTGGAAGCGATCACCGGTTTCCGTATGCACCCGGCGTGGTTCCGCATCGGCGGTGTGGCGCACGATCTGCCGAAAGGCTGGGAACGTCTGCTGCGCGAGTTCCTCGACTGGATGCCGAAGCGTCTGAAAGAGTACGACAAAGCTGCGCTGCGCAACACCGTGCTGATGGGCCGTTCGCAGGGCGTGGCCGCTTATAACATGGACGAAGCGCTGGCGTGGGGCACCACCGGTGCCGGTCTGCGTGCCACCGGTCTGGACTTCGACGTGCGTAAATGGCGTCCCTACTCCGGCTATGAAAACTTCGACTTCGAGGTGCCGGTCGGTGCCGGTATCAGCGACGCTTACACCCGCGTGCAGCTGAAGATGGAAGAGATGTGGCAGTCGCTGCGTATCCTTGAGCAGTGCCTGAAGAACATGCCGGAAGGTCCGTTCAAGGCCGATCATCCGCTGACCACGCCGCCACCGAAAGAGCGCACGCTGCAGCACATTGAAACCCTGATCACGCACTTCCTGCAGGTTTCGTGGGGCCCGGTAATGCCGGCCAACGAATCGTTCCAGATGATTGAAGCGACGAAAGGGATCAACAGCTACTACCTGACCAGCGATGGCAGCACCATGAGCTACCGCACCCGCGTGCGTACGCCGAGCTTCCCGCATCTGCAGCAGATCCCTTCGGTGATCCGCGGCAGCCTGGTATCCGACCTGATCGTGTACCTCGGTAGTATCGATTTTGTTATGTCAGACGTGGACCGCTAATTATGCACGATCAAAAAATTGCCATTCAAACCATCGACCCGACTGAGGTCTTTGTGCTGAGCGAGGCCGAGCACCACGCTATTGAGCATGAAAAACATCACTATGAAGATGCGCGCGCGGCGTCGATTGAAGCGCTGAAGATCGTGCAGAAGCAGCGCGGCTGGGTGCCGGACGGTGCCATCAACGCGATTGCTGAGGTACTGGGCATTCCGGCCAGCGACGTTGAAGGTGTGGCGACGTTTTACAGCCAGATCTACCGTACGCCGGTTGGCCGCCACGTGATTCGCTACTGCGACAGCGTGGTGTGCCACATCACCGGTTACCAGGGCATTCAGGCGGCGCTGGAGCAAAACCTGAACATTAAGCCGGGACAAACCACGCCGGATGGCCGCTTTACGCTGCTGCCAACCTGCTGCCTCGGCAACTGTGACAAAGGCCCGACCATGATGGTGGATGAAGATACCCACGTTCACCTGACGCCGGAAGGCATCGCCAACCTGCTGGAGCAGTATCAATGACCATTAAACAGATCATTCGTACTGCGGAGACCCATCCGCTGACCTGGCGTCTGCGTGACGACAAACAGCCAGTATGGTTCGATGAATACCGCAGTAGAAACGGCTACGTTGGCGCCGATAAAGCGCTGAAGGGCATGAGCCAGGACGAGATCGTCGCCGCGGTGAAGGATTCCGGCCTGAAAGGGCGCGGCGGTGCGGGCTTCAGCACCGGTCTGAAGTGGAGCCTGATGCCCAAAGATGAATCCATGAACATCCGTTACCTGCTGTGTAACGCCGATGAGATGGAACCAGGCACTTATAAAGACCGCCTGCTGATGGAGCAGTTGCCGCACCAGCTGGTGGAAGGCATGCTGATCAGTGCGTTTGCGCTGAAAGCCTACCGTGGCTATATCTTCCTGCGCGGTGAATACATCGAAGCCGCGGAAAACCTGCGTCGAGCCATCGCCGAAGCCACTGCCGCGGGCTATCTCGGTAAAAACATTCTTGGTACCGGCTTCGATTTCGAACTGTTTGTTCACACCGGTGCCGGCCGCTATATCTGCGGCGAAGAGACCGCGCTGATCAATTCGCTGGAAGGGCGCCGGGCTAACCCGCGTTCCAAGCCGCCGTTCCCGGCCAGTGCCGGCGTCTGGGGCAAACCGACCTGCGTCAACAACGTTGAGACGCTGTCGAACGTGCCGGCAATCTTCCTGAATGGCGTGGAGTGGTACAAAAACATCTCCAGCAGCGAAGACACTGGCACCAAGATGATGGGCTTCTCCGGCCGGGTGAAAAATCCGGGCGTGTGGGAGCTGCCGTTTGGTACCACTGCGCGTGAAATCCTCGAGGATTATGCCGGCGGAATGCGCGATGGCCTGAAGTTCAAAGCCTGGCAGCCGGGCGGAGCCGGTACCGACTTCCTGACCGAGCAGCACCTCGACCTGCCGATGGAATTTGCCAGCATCGGCAAAGCTGGCAGCCGTCTGGGTACCGCGCTGGCGATGGCGGTCGACCACGAAATCAATATGGTGTCGCTGGTACGCAACCTCGAAGAGTTCTTTGCGCGCGAGTCGTGCGGCTGGTGTACGCCGTGCCGTGACGGTCTGCCGTGGAGCGTGAAGATCCTGCGTGCACTGGAGCAGAAAAAAGGCCAGCCGGGGGATATCGAAACCCTGCTGCAGCTGTGCCGCCAGCTCGGTCCGGGCAAGACGTTCTGCGCCCACGCACCGGGTGCCGTTGAGCCACTGCAGAGCGCGATTAAATATTTCCGTGACGAGTTTGAAGCCGGCATTGCGCCGCAGGTGTTTGGCAATACCCGCGCCATTGGCGGGATTCAGCCTAACCTGCTGAAAGCGCGCTGGTAAGCCGCCGTCGTACACGGAATCGCCCGGGCCTGAGGCTGCGGGGCAGGAATTAGATGTTTAACGCTCGTCTGCGGACGAGCCTTACGGAAGCATGTTCACTATGGCTACAATCCATGTAGACGGTAAAGAATATGATGTGAACGGAGCGGACAACCTGCTGCAGGCGTGTCTGTCTCTGGGCCTTGATATTCCTTATTTTTGCTGGCATCCGGCGCTGGGAAGCGTGGGAGCCTGCCGCCAGTGCGCGGTAAAGCAATTCCAGAATGCCGAAGATACCCGTGGGCGCCTCGTCATGTCCTGCATGACGCCTGCGTCTGACGGCACCTTTATCTCCATCGACGATGGCGAAGCGAAAGAGTTTCGTGAAAGCGTGGTGGAGTGGCTGATGACCAACCACCCGCATGACTGTCCGGTGTGCGAAGAGGGCGGTAACTGTCACCTGCAGGATATGACGGTAATGACGGGACACAGCTTCCGTCGCTACCGTTTTACCAAGCGTACCCATCAGAATCAGGATCTCGGGCCGTTTATCTCGCATGAGATGAACCGCTGTATCGCCTGTTACCGCTGCGTGCGCTACTACAAAGATTACGCCGATGGCAAAGATCTTGGCGTGTACGGCGCGCATGACAACGTCTACTTTGGCCGTCCGGAAGATGGCACGCTGGAGAGCGAATTCTCCGGTAACCTGGTAGAAATCTGCCCGACCGGCGTGTTCACCGATAAAACCCACTCTGAACGCTATAACCGTAAGTGGGATATGCAGTTTGCGCCCAGCATCTGCCAGCAGTGCAGCGTGGGTTGTAACACCAGCCCGGGCGAGCGCTATGGCGAGCTGCGTCGTATCGAAAACCGCTACAACGGATCGGTGAACCACTACTTCCTGTGCGACCGTGGCCGTTTCGGCTATGGCTACGTAAACCGTAAAGATCGTCCGCGTCATCCGGAACAGCTGCGCGGTAGCGACCGCATCACGCTGAACGCAGAGCAGGCGGTTAATGCCGCCGCGGATATCCTGCGTCAGGCGAAGAAGGTGATCGGTATCGGTTCGCCACGCGCCAGTATCGAAAGCAACTTCGCGCTGCGCGAACTGGTGGGCGCAGAAAACTTCTCAACCGGTATGCCGGCAGCTGAGCAGGCGCGGGTTGAGCTGATGCTGAAAGTGCTGCAGCAGGGCGGCATCTACACGCCATCGCTGCGTGAAATTGAAAGCTATGACGCCGTGCTGGTGCTGGGTGAAGACCTGACTCAGGTCGGTGCCCGCGTGGCGCTGTCGGTGCGTCAGGCCGTTAAAGGCAAAGCACGCGAAATGGCCGCCGCTCAGAAAGTCGCGGACTGGCAGATCGCCGCCATCCTCAACATTGGTCAGCACGCCAAACATCCGCTGTTTGTCACTAACGTTGATGAAACCCGCCTCGATGATATCGCCGCGTGGAGCTATCGCGCACCGGTGGAAGATCAGGCACGCCTGGGCTTCGCCATCGCGCACGCGCTGGATGACAGCGCACCGGCGGTTAGCGACTTTGACAGCAGCCTGAACGGCAAGCTGGACGTGGTGGTACAGGCGCTGGCCGGCGCGAAAAAACCGCTGATCATTTCCGGCACCCACTCGGGCAGCACGGCAATGATTGAAGCGGCAGCCAACGTAGCTAAAGCGCTAAAAGCGCGCGGTGCCGACGTGGGTATCACCCTCCTCGCCGGCGCGGCCAACAGCTTTGGTCTCGGCCTGATGGGCGGCCAGTCGCTGGACAGCGCGCTGGAGCAGCTGGATAAAGGCGAAGCGGAAGCGCTGGTGGTGCTGGAGAACGATCTCTACCGTCACGCGCCGAAAGCCACCGTCGATGCGGCACTGCACAACACCGCGCACGTGATTGTGGTTGACCATCAACGTACCGCCACGCTGGAGAAAGCCGGTCTGGTGCTCTCCACCGCCAGCTTTGCCGAGAGCGACGGCACCTCCATCAACCATGAAGGTCGCGCCCAGCGCTTCTTCCAGGTTTACGATCCGGCCTATTACGACGATAGCGTGGTGATGCTGGAGAGCTGGCGCTGGCTGCATTCGCTGCACAGCGCTGTAGAGAGCCGCCAGATTGACTGGACGCAGCTCGATCACGTGATTGATGCCGCGATTGTGGCGCTGCCGCAGCTGAAAGGGATTAAGGACGCGGCGCCGGACGCCAGCTTCCGCATCCGTGGTCAGAAACTGGCGCGTTCACCGCATCGTGCCAGTGGCCGTACCGCCGCGCGCGCCAACATCAGCGTGCACGAACCGCGTCAGCCGCAGGATAAAGACACTATGTTTGCCTTCTCCATGGAAGGTAACAACCAGCCGTCGGCACCGCGTTCGCAGATTCCTTTTGCCTGGGCACCAGGCTGGAACTCACCGCAGGCGTGGAACAAGTTCCAGGCGGAAGTGGGCGGTAAACTGCGTCATGGCGATCCGGGCGTGCGTCTGTTTGAAGCCAGCGAAAGTGCACTGGACTGGTTCAGCCAGGTTCCGGCACGCTTCGTGGGCGGCAGTCAGTATCGCGTGGCACCTTACTATCAGCTGTTTGGTAGTGAAGAGATGACTCAGCGTTCGCCAACCTTCCAGAAACGCATGGCAGCGGCCACGCTGGTGATCAACCCGGCAGATGCTGAGAAGCTGGGCGTTAATAACGGTGCGTCCGTGGAGCTGGTTTGCGCCGGTGAAACGCTGCGTCTGCCGGTGCGCTTCTCTGCGGCACTGCAGGCGGGGCAGGTGGGTCTGCCGCTCGGCATGCCGGGTGTACCGCCGTTCCTCGCGGGTGCGCAAATTGACAAACTGCAGGAGGCAGCGCAATGAGCTGGCTGACACCGGACGTTATTGACATCATCCTGCAGGTGGTGAAAGCCATTGTGATCCTGTTGGTGGTGGTGGCCTGTGGTGCCTTCATGAGCTTTGCCGAGCGTCGTCTGCTCGGCCTGTGGCAGAACCGTTATGGACCGAACCGCGTAGGCTGGGGCGGCTCGCTGCAGCTGGCAGCGGACATGATCAAAATGTTCTTTAAAGAGGACTGGGTTCCGCCGTTTACCGATCGCTTCATCTTTACCCTGGCACCGGTCATCGCCTTCGTTTCGCTGCTGCTGGCGTTTGCGATTGTGCCGGTTTCGCCGAGCTGGATGGTCACCGATCTGAACATCGGTCTGCTGTTCTTCCTGATGATGGCGGGTCTGGCGGTATACGCCGTACTGTTCGCGGGCTGGTCGAGTAACAACAAATACTCGCTGCTCGGTGCAATGCGTGCCTCCGCGCAGACCCTGAGCTATGAAGTGTTCCTCGGCCTGTCACTGATGGGCGTGGTGGCGCAGGCGGGTTCCTTTAACCTGAACGCCATCGTTGAGAGCCAGACGCACCTGTGGAACATCATCCCGCAGTTCTTTGGCTTCGTGACCTTCTGTATTGCCGGTGTCGCGGTATGCCACCGTCATCCGTTTGACCAGCCGGAAGCGGAGCAGGAACTGGCCGACGGTTACCACATCGAATATGCCGGGATGAAGTTCGGCCTGTTCTTTGTCGGTGAGTACGTGGCCATTACTACCGTATCGGCGCTGATCGTCACCCTGTTCTTCGGTGGCTGGCACGGTCCGTTCCTGCCGCCGTTCATCTGGTTCGCCCTGAAAACGGCGTTCTTTATGGTGATGTTTATCCTGATTCGTGCTGCGCTGCCGCGTCCACGCTATGACCAGGTGCTGTCGTTCGGCTGGAAAGTATGTCTGCCGTTGACGTTATTGAACCTGCTGGCCACTGCCGCAGTGATTCTGTACAACGCGCAGTAAGGGGTTTTGAGATGACTTTAAAAGATATTGTCGTTGGCTTCGGCACGACAGTGCGCAGTATCTGGATGATTGGCATGCATGCCTTCGCCAAGCGCGAAACCCAGATGTATCCGGAAGAGCCGGTTTATCTGCCGCCGCGCTACCGTGGCCGTATCGTGCTGACGCGCGATCCGGACGGCGAAGAGCGCTGCGTGGCCTGTAACCTGTGCGCCGTTGCCTGCCCGGTCGGCTGTATTTCGCTGCAGAAAGCGGAGATGCAGGATGGCCGCTGGTATCCGGAATTTTTCCGCATCAACTTCTCGCGCTGCATCTTCTGTGGTTTATGTGAAGAAGCGTGCCCGACCACCGCGATTCAGCTGACGCCGGACTTCGAACTCGGTGAGTTCAAGCGTCAGGATCTGGTGTATGAGAAGGAAGACCTGCTGATTTCCGGCCCGGGTAAATATCCGGAGTACAACTTCTACCGCATGGCAGGTATGGCGATCGACGGTAAAGACAAAGGCGACGCGGAAAACGAAGCCAAACCGATCGACGTTAAAGGCTTATTACCTTAAGGAGCCAGGTATGGAATTTGCGTTTTATCTTTGCGGACTGGTGGCGGTGCTGACGACATTGCGCGTCATCACCCACACCAATCCGGTACATGCGCTGCTGTACCTGATTGTTTCGCTGCTGTCGATTGCCGGCGTGTTCTTCTCCATGGGTGCCTATTTTGCCGGTGCGCTGGAGATCATCGTCTATGCCGGTGCCATCATGGTGCTGTTTGTGTTCGTGGTGATGATGCTCAACCTGGGTAAAACCCAGCAGGATCAGGAGCGCGAATGGCTGAAGCCGTCGCTGTGGATCGGTCCGGGCATTGTCTCGCTGCTGCTGCTGGTGGTGATGATCTACGCCATCCTGACCGCAACCGACCAGGGTATTGATGGCACCGTCATCGATGCCAAAGCGGTGGGCATCAGTCTGTTTGGCCCGTATGTTCTGGCGGTTGAGCTGGCGTCAATGCTGCTGCTGGCCGGTCTGGTGGTGGCGTTCCATATCGGACGTGAAGATCGTCAGGGCGAAGTGCTGAGCAACCGCGTGTCAGACGCGGCGGCCAATAAGGAGGAGCACGCATGATCCCGTTACAACACGGCCTGATTCTGGCTGCTGTGCTGTTTGTTCTCGGCCTGACCTCGCTGGTACTGCGCCGCAACCTGCTGTTTATGCTGATCGGTCTGGAGATCATGATCAACGCCGCGGCGCTGGCGCTGGTGGTGGCAGGCAGCTACTGGGGACAAGCCGACGGCCAGGTGATGTACATCCTGGCAATCAGCCTCGCGGCGGCGGAAGCCAGTATTGGTCTGGCGCTGCTGCTCCAGCTCTATCGTCGTCGTCAGACGCTGAACATTGACACAGTGAGCGAGATGCGCGGATGAATCTTCTCTATTTAACCGTATTATTTCCGCTGATTGGCTTCCTGCTATTGGCGTTTTCCCGTGGTCGCTGGTCGGAGAACCTGTCGGCTGCGGTGGGGATGGGGTCAGTGGGCCTTGCGGCGCTGACCACCGTATTTGTGGGCATGGACTTCTTCAGCCAGGGTCAGCAGCCGTTTACCCAGGCGCTGTGGACCTGGATACACGTCGGTAACTTTGACATCAAAGTGAACCTGGTGCTGGACGGTCTGTCGCTGACCATGCTGTCGGTGGTTACCGGCGTCGGCTTCTTCATCCACATGTTCGCTTCCTGGTACATGCGCGGTGAAGAGGGCTATTCACGCTTCTTCGCTTACACTAACCTGTTCATCGCGAGCATGGTGGTGCTGGTGCTGGCCGATAACCTGATGCTGATGTACCTGGGCTGGGAAGGGGTAGGGCTGTGTTCCTACCTGCTGATTGGCTTCTACTACAGCAATCCGGAAAACGGCAAAGCGGCGATGAAAGCCTTCATCATCACCCGTGTCGGTGACGTGTTCCTCGCCTTTGCGTTGTTCATTCTCTACAACGAACTGGGTACGCTGAACTTCCGTGAGCTGATGGAGCTGGCCCCGGCGCACTTCGCGGCGGACAACCACATGCTGCAGTGGGCGACGCTGATGCTGCTGGGCGGTGCCGTGGGTAAATCGGCACAGCTGCCGTTGCAGACGTGGCTGGCCGATGCGATGGCCGGTCCGACGCCGGTCTCCGCGCTGATCCACGCTGCCACCATGGTAACTGCAGGCGTCTATCTGATTGCCCGCACCCACGGTCTGTTCCTGCTGACGCCGGAAGTGCTGCATCTGGTGGGTATTGTTGGTGCGATTACGCTGGTGCTGGCGGGCTTCGCCGCGCTGGTGCAGACCGACATCAAACGCGTGCTGGCTTACTCCACCATGAGTCAGATCGGCTATATGTTCCTGGCGCTGGGCGTACAGGCGTGGGACGCCGCTATTTTCCACCTGATGACCCATGCGTTCTTCAAGGCGCTGCTGTTCCTCTCCTCCGGTTCCGTGATTCTGGCCTGTCATCACGAGCAGAACATTTTCAAAATGGGCGGTCTGCGTAAGAGCATCCCGCTGGTGTATGTCTGCTTCCTGGTGGGCGGTGCCGCGCTGGCTGCACTGCCGCTGATTACCGCCGGCTTCTACAGTAAGGACGAGATTCTGTTCGGTGCGCTGGCTAACGGTCACATCAATCTGATGGTCGCCGGTCTGGTGGGTGCATTCCTTACCTCAATCTACACCTTCCGCATGATCTTCATCGTGTTCCACGGTGAAGAGAAAATTCATGCGCATGCCGGTAAAGGCATTACGCATCACCTGCCGCTGATTGTGCTGCTGGTGCTCTCGACCTTCGTTGGCGCGCTGATTACGCCTCCGCTGGCGGGCGTGCTGCCACAGAACGAGTTTGGTGAAACCGGCAAAGTGGCGCTGGAAATCACCTCGGGTGCCGTGGCGATTATCGGTATTCTGATTGCCGCCGCGCTGTGGCTGGGCAAACGTCAGCTGGTCACCCGCATCGCCAACAGCGCGCCGGGCCGTTTCTTCGGCACCTGGTGGTTCGCGGCCTGGGGCTTCGACTGGCTGTACGACAAGGTATTTGTTAAACCGTACCTTGGCATTGCCTGGCTGCTGCAGCGCGATCCGCTCAACTCCCTGATGAACCTGCCGGCGCTGCTGTCGCGCATCGGTAATAAAGGTCTGGTGGTAAGTGAGAACGGCTATCTGCGCTGGTATATCGCGTCGATGAGCGTCGGTGCCGTGGTGGTGCTGGCGCTGATGCTGGTGATTTAACGATTGATGAGCGGGGCGCGCGATGGTTTAGCGCCCCACGTAAGAATGTTCAAAATTGTCTGATGCACGGGTGAGATCAACGCAGTCAGTTTGGTGTTCGCCAGCGCAGCAACCGGCGCGTAGTAATACGTGAACGTTGCCCGCGTGGGCGAGGCGAAACAGGCGCGTCCGATAGCCTGAACGAAGACGAAAATAGGGAATGTACGCCGTGTTATTACCTTGGCTAATAATTATACCCTTTGTTGGGGGCTTGCTTTGCTGGCTGGCTGAGCGCCTTGGCGCGAAGGTGCCGCGCTGGATTGCCCTGATCACCATGGGGCTGACGCTGGCGCTGGGCCTGCAGCTGTGGCTGCAGGGCGGCTATTCGCTGACGCAGGCTGCGGGCCTGCCGCAGTGGCAGTCGACTTTCCTGGTGTCGTGGATCCCACGCTTTGGCATTAATTTCCATCTGGCGCTGGATGGCCTGTCGCTGCTGATGGTGGTGCTGACCGGCCTGCTGGGTTTGATGGCGGTACTCTGCTCGTGGAATGAAATCGAAAAGTATCAGGGCTTCTTCCACCTCAACCTGATGTGGATTCTCGGCGGCGTGATCGGCGTGTTCCTCGCCATCGACATGTTCCTGTTCTTCTTCTTCTGGGAAATGATGCTGGTGCCGATGTACTTCCTCATCGCGCTCTGGGGTCACAAAGCGTCTGACGGGAAAACCCGTATCAGCGCGGCAACCAAATTCTTCATCTATACCCAGGCGTCAGGTCTGGTGATGCTGATTGCCATTCTGGCGCTGGTGTTTGTGCACTACAACGCCACTGGCGTCTGGACGTTCAGCTATGAAGAGCTGCTGAAAACGCCAATGTCACACACCGTTGAGTATCTGCTGATGCTCGGCTTCTTCATCGCCTTTGCGGTGAAAATGCCGGTGGTGCCGCTGCACGGCTGGCTGCCGGATGCCCACAGCCAGGCACCGACCGCTGGTTCGGTTGACCTTGCCGGTATCCTGCTGAAAACTGCGGCTTACGGCCTGCTGCGTTTTAGCCTGCCGCTGTTCCCGAATGCCTCGGCGGAGTTCGCACCGATCGCCATGTGGCTCGGCATCATCGGTATCTTCTACGGCGCGTGGATGGCGTTCTCGCAGACCGATATCAAACGCCTGATCGCTTACACCTCGATTTCGCACATGGGCTTTGTGCTGATTGCCATCTACACCGGCAGCCAGCTGGCGTTCCAGGGCGCGGTGGTGCAGATGATTGCGCACGGCCTGTCGGCCGCGGCGCTGTTCATCCTGTGCGGTCAGCTGTATGAACGTCTGCATACCCGTGACATGCGCCAGATGGGCGGCCTGTGGTCGCGCATCAAGTGGATTCCGGGCCTGTCGCTGTTCTTTGCCGTGGCTAACCTCGGTATGCCGGGCACCGGTAACTTTGTGGGTGAGTTCATGATTCTGACCGGCAGCTATCAGGTGGTGCCGTTGATTATCGTGATTGCCACCTTCGGCCTGGTATTTGCCTCGGTGTACTCGCTGATCATGATGCAGCGCGCTTACTACGGCGAAGCCAAATCAAAAGAGCCGCTGGCTGGAATGTCGCCGCGCGAATTCCTGACCATCGGTGTACTGGTCGTGCTGCTGGTGCTGCTGGGCGTTTACCCGCAGCCAATCCTCGACACGTCCCATGCTGCGATGAGCAATATTCAGCAGTGGTTTACCGCTTCAATTTCAACTACAAGGCCGTAATTCGCCATGACAATAACTCCTCAACAATTGATCGCGTTGCTACCGCTGTTAATCGTCGGATTGACGGTGGTGGTTGTGATGCTGTCCATTGCGTGGCGACGCAACCACTTTGTTAATGCCACGCTGACGGTCATCGGTCTTAACCTCGCGCTGCTGTCGCTGTGGTTTGTGGGCCACGTGGGCGCCATGGATGTCACGCCGCTGCTGCGCGTGGATGGCTATTCGATGTTCTATACCGCGCTGGTGATGCTGGCGAGTCTGGCAACCTGCACCTTTGCTTATCCGTGGCTGGCCGGTTTCCCGGATAACAAAGATGAGTTCTATCTGCTGGTGCTGATTGCGGCGCTGGGCGGGATTGTGCTGGCCAGCGCCAACCATCTGGCGGCGCTGTTCATCGGTATCGAACTGCTGTCGCTGCCACTGTTTGGTCTCATCGGCTACGCCTTCCGTCAGAAGCGCTCGCTGGAAGCGGCGCTGAAGTACATGATTCTGTCGGCTGCGGCCTCCTCGTTCCTGATCTTCGGTATTGCGCTGGTCTACGCCGATTCCGGCAGCCTGAGCTTTGTGCAGCTCGGCAAGAGCCTGAATGACAGCATGATTCAGCAGCCGCTGCTGCTGGTCGGGCTGGGCATGATGATCATCGGTCTTGGCTTTAAGCTGTCGCTGGTGCCGTTCCATCTGTGGACGCCAGACGTTTATCAGGGCGCGCCGGCTCCGGTCTCGACCTTCCTCGCCACCGCCAGCAAAATCGCTATCTTTGCGGTCATCATGCGTCTGTTCATGTACGCACCGGTAACCGACAGTGAAGCGGTGCGCACCGTGCTGGGTGTGATTGCCTTCGTCTCGATCCTGTTCGGTAACCTGATGGCGATTTCGCAGAGCAACATCAAGCGTCTGCTCGGTTATTCATCTATCGCGCATCTTGGCTATCTGCTGGTGGCGCTGATTGCGGTGAAAACCCATCAGCTGTCGCTGGAAACCGCCGGTGTCTATCTGGCTGGTTACCTGTTCAGCAGCCTCGGCGCTTTCGGTGTAGTCAGCCTGATGTCGAGCCCGTACCGTGGTCCGGATGCGGATACGCTTTACTCGTATCGCGGTCTGTTCTGGCATCGTCCGATTCTCTCCGCCGTGATGACGGTGATGATGCTGTCGCTGGCCGGTATCCCGATGACGCTGGGCTTTATCGGTAAGTTTTACGTCATCGCGTCTGGTGTTAACGCGCATCTGTGGTGGCTGACCGCGGCGGTTGTCGCCGGTAGCGCCATTGGTCTGTACTACTACCTGCGCGTTACGGTGAGCCTGTACCTCAGCCCGCCGGAACTGCACACTCGTGATACTCCAGCCAACTGGGCGTTCACCGCCGGTGGTGTGGTGGTGCTGATCTCCGCCATCCTCGTGTTGCTGCTCGGTGTTTATCCGCAGCCGCTCATCACGCTGGTGCAGCTGGCCCAGCCGCTGATGTAAACAGCGCGTCATATTCACAATCAGGCCTGCGGGCCTGATTTTTTTTGCCTGCAATTTGAGAGTTTGATCACATTGCTCCGCGTGTCCGCCCCTGTTACGTGCTGCCCACTGCGTTTAGCGCATGCGCTGTGATAGGCTGTGAAGATCACTTTTTTCGCTCAGACAAGGAAGCACGATGGATATGCAATGGCTTGATTGCCACCACAGTGAACTGACCGCGCAGCAGCTGTATACCGTGCTGGCGCTGCGCAATCAGGTGTTTATCGTCGAACAGGCCTGTCCGTATCAGGATATAGATGGCCAGGATTTGACAGCTGATAACCGCCATCTGCTGGGCTTTCTTGATGGCAAACTGCTGGCGTATGCGCGTCTCCTGACGCCCGCGCTGGCTTCCTCGCCGGTGACCATTGGTCGGGTGATTGTGTCGGAAGAGGCGCGCGGCCTGAAATTGGGCTATCGGCTGATGGAGCAGGCGCTGAACAGCTGCGAACAGCACTGGCCGCAGCGGGCGGTGTATCTGTCCGCGCAGGCGCATCTGGAAGGCTTTTATGGTCGCCTGGGCTTCCGGGCGGTCACGGACGTTTATCTGGAAGATAATATTCCGCACGTCGGCATGCAGAAAAACTAACGGCGAGGTGTTGGCCTCGCCGTGCAGGTTAGCCCGGCGTCATCTGCCGGTCGTCGGTGTACTTGCGCTGATCGGGCGGTGGCGGGAAGTACTGATACAGCCAGGTTTCGCTCAGCGTCTCATCTTTGGTGCGCAGGAACAGGCGCATATCCACCGGTTTGGTTGAGTCGCTGTTCGGGTACCAGTCAAACAGGATACGGTAACCTTTCAGCGGTTCGACGTAGAGGATCTCCACCTGTTTGAAGGTGCCGGACGATACGGTAATCACCGGTTCGATACCTTTCGGCGCGGCCGCCTGCAGGTCGCCGCCAATGAAATCGATAGCAAAGCGGCGGCACCACTGGTCCGGGAAGTGTTCGCCCGGTGCCCAGCCTTCCGGGAAGCCACCAATACCAGTGCGCGTGGCATCAACGCGGGCCAGACCGCTGCGTACTGGCGGCAGCTGGCTCCAGTAGAGTTTGTACTGGAAATTAAATTCGCTGCCAGCTTTGACCGGCTCGGCCGGCTGCCAGAAGCAGACGATGTTATCCAGCGTTTCCCCGGTTGTCGGGATCTCCATCAGGTTGATGGCGCCTTTACCCCATTTACCGATCGGCTCCACCCACAGGCTGGGGCGTTTGTCATACCAGCCAATCACGTCCTGATAATCTTTGAAATCATGATTCAGCTGCAGCAGACCGAAGCCGCGCGGGTTTTCATCCTGATAGGCATTGAACTGCAGGCGCTGTGGGTTATTCAGCGGACGGGCAATCCACTCGCCGCTGCCGCTCCACATCGCCAGGCGATCGGAGTCATGAATCTGCGGATGATAGGTATTGCACATGCGGCGTTCGTTGGTGCCGCAGCTGAACATGCTGGTCATTGGCGCAATACCGAGCTGACGAATCTCGTTGCGCGCAAACAGGTGGTTTTCCACCTCCATCACCACGCGTTTTTCTTCGCAGTGGATGGTGAATTTGTAGGCACCGGTGACGCTGGCCCCGTCCAGCAGTGCATACACCACAAAGGTGGTGTCTTCAGCTTTGGGTGTTTCGAACCAGAAGGCGGTGAAGTCGGGAAACTCTTCCTGGCCATTGCTAAAGGTGTTAACCGCGACGCCACGGGCTGACAGGCCATATTGGTAGGTTTCATCTACCGCGCGGAAGTAGCTGGCACCGAGGAAAGAAACGATGTCGCGTCGCGCCAGCTCCGGTTTTTTAAAGGCGCGGAAACCGGCAAAGCCGAGGTCGGTTTTACCCACCAGCTGCTGGGTATCCACGTTGGCGTTGTGATAATTAAACAGTTCCGGACGGAAGTGGATTTCCCGCGCCTCGCGGCTGGCGGCGTCCACGGAGAACATGCGAATGCGGCGCTTAAAGCCCATGCCAACGTGGAAGAACTGCACATCCAGCTCGCGGTCGGCGATGTTGTTCCACAGTGAGTGGTTAGCGTCGTACTGAATTTCGTTATACGCTTGCGGTGTCAGATTGGCCAGGGTCGCGGGCAGGGGGCCGGGCGCGCCGCCCCAGGGCTGTTTGGCCAGCGCCGCGGCTTTCTTTTTCAGCACATCGAAATCGAAGCGCACGGCGGTTCCGTCGGCGATGCCATCATCGGCCCAGGCGGACTGCGCAAACAGCGAGGAGAGCCCGGTCATGCCGCTAACGGCAGAGAGGGCCATGGACGCTTTCATAAATTTTCTACGATTCATGCCGGAAATCTTTTCCTTAGCTGCTCGGGTGTATTGAGGCTGTCGCAAGACATTTAGCGTCAGGCTACAGGGGGTTACGACAGTGGCGAAAATAAAAAATTCAGTCCGCTGAAAATTTATCAGATTAATCAAATAAACGAAGCACAATTCCGCGTGCAACGCCCCGGATGACATAACTTTGCGTTCAGCGCGGCAAAAAGCGCAGTCAGCGGATGACGGCGCGGCGCAAAAACGCGATTTATGACTATAGTTAATCGACACCGCATTTAAACATGGAGGATTGTGAACATGTCATCTACCGATCAATTTGAAACCCGTCTTGATGACGATCTGGCGCTGCTGACGGAAACGCTGGAAGAAGTCCTGCGCTCCTCGGGCGATCCGGCGGACCAGAAATATATCGAACTGAAGCAGAAAGCCGAGCAGGCGCTGGAAGACGTGAAGAATCGCGTAAGCCAGGCGTCCGACAGCTATTACTACCGTGCCAAACAGGCGGCGTATCGTGCTGACGATTACGTGCATGAAAAACCGTGGCAGGGCATTGGTATCGGTGCGGCTGCCGGTCTGTTTGTTGGCCTGCTGCTGGCGCGCCGTTAATCCCCGTGGGCGCGATGTTCGTCGCGCCCGATTCCTGCTTTCCCGCTGTTTCCTTTCCGCATCGCGATTAACCCGCTATTTCGCACCGGCGGCGATTGTGTTTCGCCTGCGCGCTCCCTACAGTGAAAGCCACAGGGATAAGGAGAAGAGATCGTGATACGTGTCGAAATGCTCTCAACGGGCGATGAAGTGTTACATGGGCAGATTGTCGATACCAACGCCGCGTGGCTGGCCGATGTGCTGTTTCAGCACGGCCTGCCGATGACCAGTCGCAGCACGGTCGGCGATGCGATGAGCTCGCTGGTTGAAGCGCTACAGAGTCGCAGTCAGGTTGCCGACGTGCTGATCGTGAACGGCGGTCTTGGGCCGACCAGCGACGATCTTAGCGCGCAGGCAGCGGCCACCGCCAGCGGCAGCGAACTGGTGCTGCAACAGGCGTGGCTGGAGAAGATGGAAGCCTGGTTTGCCAGCCGCGGGCGGCTCATGGCACCCAGTAATCGCAAGCAGGCGGAGATTCCGGCGAATGCCGAGTTGATCGATAACCCGGTCGGCACCGCCTGTGGGTTTGCCCTGCAGCTTAATCGCTGCTGGATTTTCTTCACCCCCGGCGTGCCGTCAGAATTCAAAGTGATGGTTGAGCAGCAGATTATTCCGCGTCTTAAGGCGCGTTTTACGTTGCCAGAACCCCCGCTGTGCCTGCGTCTGACCACCTTTGGTCGCGGCGAGAGCGATATCGCCGCCGAGCTTGAACCGCTGCCGCTGCCGGAAGGCGTCGTGATGGGCTACCGTTCGTCGATGCCCATCATTGAGATTAAACTGACCGGCCCGGCCAGCCAGCGCGTGGCGATGGAGCAGGTGTGGCAGCAGGTTAAGTTACTGCTGGCCGAGTGCACCATTTTTGAAGGCTTTGAAGGATTGCCGGCCGTGCTGGCGCGGGAACTGCACGATCGCGGCTTCCGCCTTGCTCTGAGCGAACAATACACGGCCGGGTTGCTGCACTGGCAACTGGCCGCCGCGCAGGTGCCGCTTAGTGCCGCCGAGCTGCTGCCGGCACATGAGGAGTCGCTGGAAGCGCAGGTTACGCGTACGCGTCAGTTAGCCGCTCAGCAGGGTACGGTGCTTGCCTTGTCGGTTGGTGATCTGCAGGAAGGGGAAGTGTCGATTGCGCTGCATACACCGGAAGCCAGCTGGGGCCAGCGGGTGAAATTTACCCACGGGCGGCACAATCTGGAAACCCGGCAGAAAGTGGTGGCGATGATGGCGATGAATATGCTGCGCCGCTGGCTGCACGGCAGTGAAGTCAGTACCGGTCACGGCTGGATTGATGTTCTGGAGACGGTGAAGAGCTAACCCGATTGTGCTGGCGGTCATCATCAGCAAGGTCAGAGGGGAAGTTGAGCACGCCCGGAACGGCAAAACCCGCTCCCTGCGGGCCTCGACACGCGGCATCCTTGCCGCGTGACGTCCGGCTTAGCTCAACATCCCCTCTTCCCGTTAGCATTGGTGTCGCTGCAGGGTGACGTTCTGTTACCGCAATGAAGAAGCCTGATAGGGCGTGGGGGAGGTTGCCGCTTGCAGCAGCCTCCGCGCCAGGACGGCGCGGCGGCAGGCTCCAGGGATGGATTTACGCCGGTGCAGCAAGCGGCAACCTCTCTGACGACCTGTATGGATGTTGCAGCATTAAAGGACTTTTGGTTTTGGTGTAGCGGCAGGTTACAGCTCGATCTCAATCTCCCCTCTGGCCTTACAACAGCAGGGCAGAATCTCGCCCTGCTGAATAAACGCCAGTGGGGTTTCCGCATAATCCACTTCGCCTTTCAGCAAACGCATGCGGCAGGAGCCGCAGTAGCCTTCGCGACACTGAAACTCGACGCACACATTGTGTGCTTCCAGCGTTGTCAGCAGATTAGGGTGTTCGTCTGCGCACTCCAGCCGGGAGCCGGAGCTGCGCAGGATGACCACGGAACGGCTCATGCTTACAGCTGGAAATCGTTGAAGTCGTCTTCGCCCACTTCGGAGTCGATCTGACCCACCAGATAGGAGCTCACTTCAACTTCCTGCGGCGCCACCTGCACGTTATCTGACACCAGCCACGAGTTAATCCATGGAATCGGGTTAGAACGCGTCTGGAACGGCAGATCAAGACCCACCGCCTGCATGCGGATATTGGTGATGTACTCAATGTACTGGCACAGAATGTCCTTGTTCAGACCAATCATTGAGCCGCCGCTGAACAGATACTCAGCCCACTCTTTTTCCTGCTCGGCTGCTTTCTTAAACAGGTCGAAGCACTCGTCGCGGCACTCGGCGGCGATCTCTTTCATTTCAGGATCGTCTTCACCGGTACGCATTAGATTCAGCATATGCTGAGTGCCGGTCAGGTGCAGCGCTTCGTCACGGGCAATCAGACGAATAATCTTGGCGTTGCCTTCCATCAGTTCGCGCTCGGCGAAGGCGAATGAGCAGGCAAAGCTGACGTAGAAGCGAATCGCTTCCAGCGCGTTAACGCTCATCAGGCAGATATACAGTTGCTTCTTCAGCGCACGCAGATTCACGGTCACGCTCTTGCCCGCCACCTGATGCGTGCCTTCACCCAGCAGATGCCAGTAGTTGGTCATCTCGATCAGATCATCGTAATACTTCGAGATATCCTGCGCGCGCGCCAGAATCTGCTCGTTAGTCACGATGTCATCAAACACCAGTGACGGATCGTTGACGATATTACGGATGATGTGGGTGTACGAGCGTGAGTGGATGGTCTCGGAGAACGCCCAGGTTTCTACCCAGGTTTCCAGCTCGGGAATCGAGATCAGCGGTAGCAGCGCCACGTTCGGGCTGCGGCCCTGAATGGAATCCAGCAGCGTCTGATACTTCAGGTTACTGATGAAGATGTGCTTCTCGTGCTCCGGCAGCGCCTGATAGTCGATGCGATCGCGCGAGACGTCAACCTCTTCCGGACGCCAGAAGAAAGAGAGCTGCTTCTCGATCAGCTTTTCAAAAATGTCGTATTTCTGCTGGTCGAAACGGGCAACGTTCACTGACTGGCCGAAGAACATCGGCTCTTTCAGCTGGTCATTTTTGTTCTGTGAGAAAGTAGTGTAAGCCATGACTAAGTCCAAAAGTGAAACGGGCCAGCCGCTGCTGGCCCAGACACGATAAGGCGCCCGCAGGCGCCTTTCGATCAAATTTTACAGGCGCCGCTTTCGCAGCCATCGTCCTGAATAGACGGCGCCAGATCGTCCTGCGCATCCTCGGCACCGTCACGGGTGTTTTGGTAGTACAGGGTCTTCACGCCAAATTTGTACGCGGTCAGCAGATCTTTCAGCAGCTGTTTCATCGGCACTTTGCCATTGGCGAAACGGCCTGGATCGTAGTTGGTGTTCGATGAAATCGCCTGATCGATAAACTTCTGCATCACGCCAACCAGCTGCAGATAGCCGTCGTTTGATGGCATCTCCCACAGCAGTTCGTACTGATCTTTCAGACGCTCATACTCCGGTACTACCTGGCGCAGAATCCCGTCTTTCGACGCTTTGATACTGATGTGACCGCGCGGCGGCTCGATACCGTTGGTGGCGTTCGAAATCTGCGAAGAGGTCTCAGACGGCATCAGTGCAGACAGCGTGGAGTTGCGCAGGCCGTGGGTTTTAATCGACTCACGCAGCGCTTCCCAGTCAAGGTGCAGCGGCTCGTTGCACACGCTGTCGAGATCCTTTTTATAGGTATCGATCGGCAGAATGCCCTGCGAATAAGTGGTCTCTTTAAACCACGGGCAGGCACCTTGCTCTTTCGCCAGCTCGTTGGAGGCTTTCAGCAGCCAGTACTGAATGGCTTCAAAGGTTTTGTGCGTCAGGTTGTTGGCGCTGCCGTCAGAGTAGCGCACACCGTGTTTCGCCAGGTAATAGGCGTAGTTGATTACGCCAATACCCAGGGTACGACGACCCATTGCACCGCGTTTTGCCGCCGGGATCGGGTAATCCTGGTAATCGAGCAGGGCATCCAGCGCGCGTACCGCCAGCGTCGCCAGTTCTTCCAGATCGTCCAGGCTTTCAATCGCGCCGAGGTTAAAGGCGGACAGGGTGCACAGCGCGATCTCGCCGCTTTCGTCGTTGACGTCTTCCAGCGGTTTGGTCGGCAGCGCAATCTCCAGGCACAGGTTAGACTGACGCACTGGCGCAATGGCCGGATCGAACGGGCTGTGGGTGTTGCAGTGGTCAACGTTCTGCACGTAGATACGGCCGGTTGAGGCACGTTCCTGCATCATCAGCGAGAACAGATCGACGGCTTTCACGCGCTGCTTGCGGATGCTGTCGTCCTTCTCATATTTGGTATACAGACGCTCAAACTCATCCTGATCGGCGAAGAACGCGTCATACAGGCCTGGCACGTCGGACGGGCTGAACAGGGTGATGTCTTCGCCTTTCAGCAGGCGGGTGTACATCAGCTTGTTGATCTGCACGCCGTAATCCATATGACGCACGCGGTTGCCTTCAACACCACGGTTGTTTTTCAACACCAGCAGGCTTTCCACTTCCAGATGCCACATCGGGTAGAACAGCGTTGCCGCACCGCCGCGCACGCCGCCCTGCGAGCAGGATTTTACCGCCGTCTGGAAGTGCTTATAGAACGGGATACAGCCGGTGTGGAACGCTTCACCGCCGCGGATCGGGCTGCCGAGCGCACGAATGCGACCCGCGTTGATGCCGATGCCGGCACGCTGTGACACATATTTCACAATAGCGCTGGAGGTGGCGTTAATGGAATCCAGGCTGTCGCCGCACTCGATCAGTACGCAGGAGCTGAACTGACGGGTCGGGGTGCGCACGCCGGACATGATAGGCGTAGGCAGCGAGATCTTGAACGTGGAGATCGCATCGTAGAAACGCTTGATGTAATCCATACGCGTATCGCGCGGATAGCCGGAAAACAGGCAGGCGGCGACCAGAATATACAGGAACTGGGCGCTCTCGTAGATTTCACCGCTGACGCGGTTCTGCACCAGATATTTGCCTTCCAGCTGCTTCACCGCCGCGTAGGAGAAGTTCATGTCGCGCCAGTGGTCGATGAAGCCGTCCATCTGCTCAAACTCTTCGGTGCTGTAGTCTTCCAGCAGATGGCGATCGTATTTGCCCATCTCGACCATTTTCACTACCTGGTCGTACAGCTTCGGTGGCTCAAACTGACCGTACGCTTTTTTACGCAGGTGGAAGATCGCCAGACGCGCGGCCAGGTACTGGTAATCAGGCGCGTCACGGGAGATCAAATCGGCCGCTGCTTTGATGATGGTCTCGTGAATGTCCGAGGTTTTGATGCCATCGTAAAACTGGATGTGCGAACGCAACTCAACCTGCGAGACGGAGACATTGTTCAGCCCTTCAGCTGCCCAGTCCAGCACCCGGTGAATCTTATCGAGGTCGATGCGCTCCTGGCGGCCATCGCGTTTCGTAACGAGCAGACTTTGGTTCATGTCGCGTGTTTACCTGTCCATGAAATACAAAATTATCCCCCGTCTATTCACAGGCGGCTCATTGTGAGTAAGCCTGTGGATAAACACTATATATAGGGGGTGCGGAAAGTTTGAACAACAATATGGTGAGTATTCTAGTCAGCAATCGGATCATCACAAGAGTTGATTTTCACAAAATTTTACGCCCTGGGGGGTGGCGAAAATCCTGGATCCCCACGCCACAAGGCCTGCACCTGGTGTCAACGGATAACAGGTTTTTTTTCAATTTTTGATCGAGCGCGTGTTTATTGCTCAACCGCTGCGATTCGGGAAATTTCCCAGGCGAAAAAAGCCCGCGCCGCTCCGTCAGCAGCGAACTTATCTGCGTTTGCTTATGAATTTTTTATGACCTTTTCACCTTACAAAAAGCGCATCGCAGCGTCTAAAAGGAAATTGATCTGGATAGGGCCAGCGCGTGATAAACCGGGGGCGGTCGGAAGTGAAAGGAGGACTGGCGGCGTGCAGGGCGTTATGCCATTCAGATGAGTAAATTGCTGGTCGTAGATTCCATAGCGGCGCGATTTTTCGCGTAATACATCGCGCCGCTACAACAGCGCTGCCCACGGGCGGGCAGGCGAAACAGGTCGTTTACGCCTGACGGTGGGTATGCACCATATAATTGACGTCCACCCCGCGGCCAAGGCGGAACTGGTTGGTCAGCGGATTGTAGTGCAGGCCAGTCATATTGCGTTCACGCAGGGCGGTCTCGTCCACCCAGTTCAGCAGCTCGGCGGGACGAATGAATTTTTTCACGTCATGGGTACCGCGCGGCACCATGCGCAGCACGTATTCAGCACCAAACACCGCCAGCAGCCAGGCTTTGGGGTTACGGTTGATGGTGGAGAAAAACACCTCGCCGCCCGGTTTCACCAGCTGCGCGCAGGCCAGCACCACGGAACGCGGATCCGGCACGTGTTCCAGCATCTCCATACAGGTCACCACGTCGTACTGACCGGCATGGCTGGCCGCATGGGCTTCAACCGTCTGCTGCACGTAATTGACGCTCACGCCGCTCTCCAGCGCGTGCAGACGCGCGATCTCCAGCGGCTCGGCGCCCATATCCAGACCGGTGACCTCCGCCCCTTCACGCGCCATGCTCTCGGCGAGAATGCCGCCGCCGCAGCCGACATCCAGCACTTTCTTACCGAACAGCCCATGGCTGTGCTGAGCAATCCAGCCAAGACGCAGGGGATTAATGCGGTGCAACGGCTTAAATTCACCCTCTAAATCCCACCAGCGTGATGCAACCGCCTCAAACTTGGCAATTTCGGCGTGGTCAACGTTCTGGCGGCTTTCCTGCGGTTGTTCATTCATTGAATCATGACTCCTGACAAAATATGCCACCAGTATAAACACATAAACCCTGCGAGGCATCTCTCAGCGCAAAGGAAAAGCGCCACAAAACCCTGCTTTACGTTCACCGCACGCAAGCGATGTGATATACTTTCGCACCTTTAAAATCCGGGATTATGTAGAGGGATAGCGGCTCCATGAGCGACCTTGCGAGAGAAATTACACCGGTCAATATCGAAGAAGAGTTGAAAAACTCCTACCTCGATTACGCCATGTCGGTCATCGTTGGCCGAGCCTTACCCGATGTACGTGATGGCCTGAAGCCGGTGCATCGCCGTGTGCTTTTTGCCATGAGCGAACTGGGTAACGACTGGAACAAACCCTATAAAAAATCTGCCCGTGTGGTCGGTGACGTTATCGGTAAATATCACCCACACGGTGACTCCGCTGTGTACGAAAGTATCGTGCGCATGGCCCAGCCGTTCTCCCTGCGCTACATGCTGGTCGACGGTCAGGGTAACTTCGGTTCGGTCGACGGCGACTCCGCCGCAGCGATGCGTTATACCGAAGTGCGCATGGCGAAGATCTCCTCTGAACTGCTGGCTGACCTGGAAAAAGAGACGGTCGACTTTGTGCCGAACTATGACGGCACCGAGCAGATCCCAGAAGTCCTGCCGACCAAAATTCCTAACCTGCTGATCAACGGCTCCTCCGGTATTGCCGTCGGCATGGCGACCAACATTCCGCCTCACAACCTGACGGAAGTGATCAACGGCTGTCTGGCGTTCATCGAAGATGAAAACATCAGCGTCGAAGGGCTGATGGAGCACATTACCGGGCCGGATTTCCCGACCGCCGCCTTTATCAACGGTCGTCGTGGCATTGAAGAAGCCTACCGCACCGGGCGCGGTAAAATTTACATCCGCGCACGCGGCGAGATTGAAACCGACGCCAAAACCGGTCGTGAAACCATCATCGTCAATGAAATCCCGTATCAGGTGAACAAAGCGCGCCTGATCGAGAAAATTGCCGAGCTGGTGAAAGAGAAGCGCGTTGAGGGCATCAGCGGCCTGCGTGACGAATCTGACAAAGACGGCATGCGTATCGTCATTGAAGTGAAACGCGATGCGGTCGGCGAAGTGGTGCTCAACAACCTCTACTCGCTGACGCAGCTGCAGGTCTCTTTCGGCATCAACATGGTTGCCCTGCATCAGGGCCAGCCGAAGATCATGACGCTGAAGGAGATCATTGAAGCCTTCGTTCGCCACCGCCGTGAAGTGGTGACGCGTCGTACCATCTTCGAACTGCGTAAAGCGCGCGATCGTGCGCACATCCTTGAAGGTCTTGCGATTGCGCTGGCCAACATCGATCCGATTATCGAGCTGATTCGTCGTGCTCCGACGCCAGCCGAAGCGAAAAGCGGCCTGCTGGCGCAGTCGTGGGATCTCGGCAACGTCGCCGCCATGCTGGAACGTGCCGGTGACGACGCCGCGCGTCCGGAGTGGCTGGAAGCGGAGTTTGGTATTCGCGACGGCCGCTACTACCTGACCGAGCAGCAGGCACAGGCCATTCTTGATCTGCGTCTGCAGAAACTGACCGGCCTTGAGCATGAAAAACTGCTCGACGAGTACAAAGAGCTGCTGGACCAGATCGCCGAACTGATTCATATCCTGCAGAGCGCCGAGCGCCTGATGGAAGTGATCCGTGAAGAGCTGGTGGCGATGCGCGATCAGTTTGGCGATGCGCGCCGCACGGAAATCACCGCTAACAGCGCTGACATCAACATCGAAGACCTGATCAACCAGGAAGATGTGGTGGTCACCCTGTCGCATCAGGGCTACGTCAAATACCAGCCGCTGTCAGACTATGAAGCCCAGCGTCGCGGCGGTAAGGGCAAATCGGCGGCGCGCATTAAAGAAGAAGACTTTATCGATCGTCTGCTGGTGGCCAACACCCACGACACCATTCTGTGCTTCTCCAGCCGTGGCCGCCTCTACTGGATGAAGGTCTATCAGCTGCCAGAAGCCAGCCGTGGCGCGCGCGGTCGTCCAATCGTCAACCTGCTGCCGCTGGAAGCCAACGAGCGTATCACCGCGATTCTGCCAGTGCGCGAATACACCGAAGGCTTCAACATCTTCATGGCGACCGCAGACGGTACCGTGAAGAAAACTGCGCTGCAGGAGTTCAGCCGTCCGCGCAGTGCCGGCATCATTGCCATCAACCTGCGTGAAGACGATGAGCTGATTGGCGTGGCGCTGACCAACGGTAACGACGAAGCGATGCTGTTCTCTGCCGCCGGTAAAGTGGTGCGCTTCGCGGAGAGCGCGGTGCGCGCCATGGGCCGTTCGGCTTCGGGCGTACGCGGCATCAGGCTGGCCGAAGGCGACAAAGTGGTGTCGCTGATTGTGCCACGTGAAGAGGGCGCGATTCTCACCGTAACGCAGAACGGCTACGGCAAGCGTACTGCTAACAGCGAGTATCCGACCAAATCGCGCGCCACGCAGGGCGTGATCTCGATTAAAGTCACCGAGCGTAACGGGCCAGTGGTTGGCGCGGTACAGGTGGTGGACAGCGATCAGATCATGATGATCACCGATGCCGGTACGCTGGTGCGTACCCGCGTGTCGGAAGTCAGCGTGGTGGGCCGTAATACGCAGGGCGTGATCCTGATTCGTACCGCGGAAGATGAAAACGTGGTTGGCCTGCAGCGCGTCGCTGAACCGGTGGAAGAGGAAGAACTCGACGCCATCGACGGCAGCGTGGCAGAAGGCGAAGACGATATCGCGCCGGAAGTCGACAGCGACGACGACGCACCGGAAACAGACGACGAAGAGTAACCGTTCGTTGTCTGTCACAAGCGGCAGGTCAGGGCAACCGACCTGCCGTTTTTTTTGTCTGACTTTCACTCCCAAAGTCGCGTGCCAACTGGCTTTTTCGCCCTGATAAAGCTAGTGTATGAGAACTTTTCAACGTCCCGATAACCCTTGCCGCCAGTGAGTCTCTTTTGAAATATCTCGTCTCCTTTCGCACCACGCTTCGCATCTCGCGCTACCTGTTTCGTGCGCTGGCACTGCTGCTCTGGTCGCTGGGTGCACTGTTGACCACTTTCTATATCATCAATGTGCTGCACGAGAAAGAGAACGCGGTGCGCCAGGAGTTTGCCACCAATTATGGTCAGGCCGAATGGTATGTGCGCCACTCCGCGGATGTGATGCGCGAGCTGAAATACATCACTGAGAATCGCCTGAGCAGCAGCGTCAACGGGCTGGATATGCTCAACGGCATGCCGGGCGGCAAAAGCACGCTGCCGCAGTTTACGCCGCTGTTTACCGACGGTGACTGCACGTCAATGAGCAACACCTGGCGTAACTCGCTCGATTCCCTGAGCTATTTCATTAACTACTGGAAAAGCAATTTTGCCTCAGCCTATGAACTCAATCGGGTGTTCTTTATCGGCGGCGAAAATCAGTGCCTGGCAGACTTCACCATCGGTAACAATAATCCGGTCGATCGCGAACGCAGCCTGAAGGCGCTGCGCGAAAACGTGCTGCACTACCGCAGCGGCAACGAGGAAGAGCGGCGTAATCCAATGTACTGGATTACCAACAGCAGCCAGCCAGGCATCGGCAACTTCTACATGGTGGTGCCGGTCTATGTCGCCAACAAACTGCAGGCGCTGCTCGGCGTGGAGCAGAACATTCGCCTGGATGAATTTATTCAGCCCGGCGGGCTGCCGCTGGTGGCCACCATCACCGACGAAAACTATCGCCCGCTGATCAGCTCACGACGCGGCGGACCCGGTTATTCGCTGGACGATCTGCCGGATAACAGCACCTGGTTTGGTTATCTTGACGGCTATCGTCAGCTGGTGCTGAAAAAGCCGCTGCCGCCGTCCAGCCTCAATGTGGTGTGGTCGCTGTCGACCGATGTGCTGATGGATCAGCTCAAGCTGATGCTGATCAACGCGCTGCTGCTCAATATCCTCAGCGCGCTGATTCTGTTTACCCTGGCGTGGGTGTTCGAACGCCGCATGTTCCTGCCGGCGGAGGACAACGCTCACCGGCTGGAGGAGCACGAGCAGTTCAACCGCAAGATTGTCGCGTCAGCGCCGGTTGGCATCTGTATTTTGCGTACCAGCGATGGCACCAACATCCTCAGTAATGAACTGGCGCATAACTATCTGACGCTGCTGACGCAGGAAGATCGCCTGCGGCTGAACGAAATCATCGGCGGCCAGCAGGTTAATTTTGTCGATATGCTGACCGGCAGTAACACGAACCTGCAAATCAGCTTTGTGCATTCGCGCTACCGCAACGAGAACGTGGCGATTTGCGTGCTGGTCGACGTCTCGGCGCGCGTGCGCATGGAGCAGTCGCTGCAGGAGATGGCACACGCCGCCGAGCAGGCCAGCCAGTCCAAGTCGATGTTCCTTGCTACCGTCAGTCACGAACTGAGGACGCCGCTGTACGGCATTATTGGTAACCTCGATCTGCTGCAGACCAAATCGCTGCCGAAGGGCGTGGATTCGCTGGTCACGGCGATGAACAACTCATCCAGCCTGTTGCTGAAAATCATCAGCGATATTCTCGACTTCTCGAAGATCGAGTCCGAGCAGCTGAAGATTGAGCCGCGTCCCTTCTCGCCGCGTGAGGTGGTCAACCATATTGCCAGCAGCTATCTGTCGCTGGTGGTGCGTAAGCGCCTGACGCTGTATGTGTTTATCGAGAACGATGTGCCGCTGGCGCTGGACGGCGATCCGCTGCGCCTGCAGCAGGTGATCTCCAACCTGCTGAACAACGCCATCAAGTTCACCCACACCGGCTGCATTATCCTGCACGCCTATGTCAAAGAGGGGTATCTGGCGTTTCGCGTGCGCGACACCGGCGTGGGAATCCCGGCAAAAGAGATCACGCGCCTGTTCGACCCGTTCTTCCAGGTCGGCTCCGGCGTGCAGCGTAATTTCCAGGGCACCGGGCTGGGACTGGCGATCTGTGAAAAGCTCATCAACATGATGGATGGCGACATCGAAGTCGACTCTGAACCGGGCATGGGCAGCCAGTTCGTGGTGCGTATCCCGATCTACGCCGGACAGCAACCCGCGCCGCCGCTGCTGGATGGTCTGCAGGAAAAAGCCATCTGGCTTGACCTGCGCAACGACTATCTGGCGGCCTTCCTGCTGCGTCTGCTTCAGCAGCAGGGCATCCAGGTCGCGCACTATCAGGGGCGGGCTGGGGCGGACGATGTGATGATCTGCGATCACCACGACGCGCCAGCGCAGACGGTACGCGCGCGCATCCGTATCTGCGGTGAACACATTGATATGCCGCAGGAAACGACGCCGGGACAGTGGGTGCACAGCAGCGCGACGCTGCACGATCTGCCGCTGCTGCTGGGCCGGATTTATCGCATTGCCATCGACAGTGAAACGGCGACTACGCTGGAACTGCCGGTGCCGCAGCAGGCCTCCAGCTATGAAGACATCATGGTGCTGATCGTTGATGACCATCCGATTAACCGCATGCTGCTGTCTGAACAGCTCGGCACGCTGGGCTATCAGACCAAAACGGCGCAGGACGGCGTGGATGCGCTCAACGTGCTCAGCCGTAACCATATCGATATCGTACTGAGCGATGTCAACATGCCAAACATGGACGGCTACCGGCTGACGCAGCGTCTGCGACAGTTGGGGCATGCTTTCCCGGTGATTGGAGTGACCGCTAACGCACTGGCGGAAGAGAAACAGCGCTGTATGGATGCCGGCATGGATAACTGCCTGTCAAAACCGGTGACGCTGGATGTGCTGAAAACCACGCTGGCGCTGTATGCAGAACGTGTTCGCAAAAGCCGGGAAGGATAAGCAGGGCAGAGGAGAGGCGGTGCCGAAGCACCGCCGCAGGGATTACTCTTTGTCGACCTGAGTGGCGCTGACGGAAGAGAGGTAGTTCAGCAGCGCGATATCGTTATCCACACCCAGCTTCATCATTGCTGATTTCTTCTGGCTACTGATGGTTTTGATACTGCGGTTCAGCTTCTTGGCGATCTCGGTAACGAGGAAACCTTCGGCGAACAGGCGCAGCACTTCGCTCTCTTTCGGTGACAGACGTTTGTCGCCGTAGCCGCCGGCGCTGATTTTCTCCAGCAGTTTGGCCACGCTTTCCGGCGTGTACTTTTTGCCTTTCTGCAGGGCTGCCAGCGCTTTTGGCAGGTCAGTTGGTGCACCCTGCTTCAGCACGATGCCTTCGATATCCAGATCCAGTACCGCGCTCAGGATCGCCGGGTTATTGTTCATGGTCAGAACAATGATGGAGAGATCCGGATAATGACGCTTGATGTACTTGATCAGCGTGATGCCGTCGCCGTATTTTTCGCCCGGCATCGACAGATCGGTAATCAGGACGTTGGCATCCAGTTTGGACAAGCTATTGATCAGTGCTGTTGAGTCTTCAAACTCACCTACCACATTCACCCATTCGATCTGTTCCAGAGATTTACGGATACCGAACAGAACGATTGGATGGTCATCGGCAATAATTACATTCAGGTTATTCATCTTATTGGTTACCTTGCTGCAGCAGTTGGTTGACGTACGCGTCAATTTCACTGGTGGTATTTTTAATGGTTAAATCGTCGCACAGTTTAATGTGCTGTTCTAACTCTTCACAAAGCTGTTTACCCGGCAGTAAATTGAGCATGGCAAACACGCCTTTCAGGCGATGCGCTGTCTGAGCAAGCGAGGGATAGTCCTTCTCCGCCGACTCAGTATACAGTCTCTTCACATCTGGCGGTACTGTCTCCGTAAACAGCTGGAAATAGCCGCCGCTCAGCAGCGGCGTGGCAGCCTCATCGTCGTCGCTCTCCTCTATCGAATCGTGAGCCAGTTGCTTCTCAATCAGGGCCAGCAGCGCATCAAGCAGCGCATTGCTGAGATTGAAATTGACCCGGAATTGCTGGTCGTTGAGGGCGTGATGCCCCATTTCGTCGCCGGCCAGCAACAGCGCCCAGCCGTGCAGGCGTGCCGGATCGTCCGTCACCAGCACATCATGCTCCTGCCCGGACAAACGTTCGTCCGAGGTCAGGCAATTTGCCCCCCAGTTCTCGAGGTGGCGGCAGACAATTTTGTGTACGTCCTCGACCGCGATATCCACCAGCGCCGTCACGCCTTCCAGCAGTTTCTCTTCCTGCTCGCTCTGCTGCTCCAGCGCCAGCGGCAGCTGAATGTTGTAGCGCGTGCCGATATCCGGTTTGGCGATAATCTCCAGCTGGCCGCCCATCTGTTTGCACAGCTGCTTACACAGGAAAAACGCCATGCCAGACGCCTGACCGTAACGGTCCTGCGTGGTTTCGCCAAGGTAAGGGAAATCGACGTTGGCCAGCTCGTCGCCGGTCAGGCCTGAGCCGGTATCCACCAGCTGGAACAGCACGCTGTTGGCTTTGCTGTCGCTGGCTTTGATATCGAGGGAAATCTTGCCCCACTGCGTGGTGGTGAGCGCGTAGTGCATCAGTGTGGTCAGGACTTTACGCAGCGCGCGGCGATCGCCAAAGCGCATCTCGTCGTTGGCCAGCTGATTGTTGACCACCAGCGTCAGCCCTTTGCGGCGCAGCAGCGGCAGGCTCTCCAGCGCAATCTCATCCAGCAGATCCTGCAGGTTAAACACGCCCGCATCCGGCGACCAGTCGTGGGCTTCCAGCCGGTTGAGCAGGACGATATCGTCCACCAGCCGCGCCAGACCCTGGCTCTCATCCAGCAGATCCAGCACGCCCTCGTCGTCATCGCGCTGGCTGAGCTGCACCAGCTGCGTCACCATGCTCTGCAGCGGACGATTAAGCGCATGGCCAAGATTCTGCATCAGCTGCTGGCGCATCTGGTGGTTGCGATCCAGCACCTGCTGCGCTTTTTGCAGCTTCTTATTCACCAGCAGCTCGCGATCCTGATCGCGCATCATAAACAGCTGGGTATGCGGTGACAGCATGCTGCGCGCGTGGCGAATCTCATACACTTCGTTATTGATGGTAGCCTGCAGCACGCCCTGATGCTGATCGGACATATTGATGATCTTCTGCAGATTGAGATGCGGCAGCAGATGCTCAGCGATTTTGTTGCTCAGCAGGGTGCGGTTGGTACCAAAGTCATACACCAGCAGCCCGACCGGCAGGCTGGCGACGATCTCCTCATTCAGCATACGCAGCGAATCGAGCTCGGCGCTCTGGTTCTCATTCGGCCGCAGCGACTGCTGGCGCAGCAGCGTAATGCCGGCAATAGACAGCAGGAACAGCAACAGATTGATCAGCAGCGGCCACATCAGGTTGTGCAGGGTATCCATCGCCAGGCTGGCGAGCGGCACCCGGTACACCAGCTGGAGCGAGGTGCTGGGCAGCGTGGCGGCAATCTCCAGGTTCGGGTTAACCAGCGTCACCGCGGTGCTTTCGCTGCTGGCGTCATCGCTGGTGGCGCTGCCGGGCTGGCTGGCATCCTGGCGCAGCTGGAAATTCTCCAGCGGCATACTGCGTGGAATCAAATCGTTAACCGGCAGATCGAACGCCACCACCGTGGCTAAATGACCTGGCTGGTTAAACGTGGTGCGCAGCGTGAAGTAGTGATCGTTCTGCCAGGCAAAGTGGCGCAGTGGCGAGAAGCTTTCGCGTTCGTCCAGCGCATTGGCCTGTTGCAGCATTTCGGCACGGCGGCTGTCCACCAGCGTATTGATCGCGCTCTCTTTATAGCGCGTCGCCATATCCTTGAGCGGCAGGGTCGAGATCATGATCAGGCTGTTGTCCTGACCATTGAGGAAGTACATCGACCACGCCGGATTTTCAGCGCCCCACAGCGTATCGAGATAATTGGACATGCGCAGCGTCATATCCAGCGTGCTGCTGTCGTGCGAGCCGAAAATCAGCGCTTCGGTCTTGCGGCGGGTTTTCTCCAGATAGTAAACGTCCGGGCGCAGGCGCGTCTCCTGCAGGCTACTGTTCGGCGTAGAACCCGCGGCGCTGGTGGCGAGATTTTCATAGATTTGCCAGGTGGCAAAGCGGTAAGCATCAATGCGTTTTTGCATCGCGCGCGCCAGGTCGGTCATGGCGTAGCGCTTTTCCATGATCCACGCATTCACACTGTTATGCACCATGGCGCCGAGCGCGAGAAACAGCACCAGGTTAAACACCACGAAAAAGCGCGTTACGTTGCCGGAGGTCAGCGGAAATTTATAAGGCAGCATAGGTGTCTCAGGATCCTGCAATTAACGCGCGACCAGCCGGGCGCTGGCGGCAACCGCCAGCAGCAGCAGGGCGATAAGTAAAAACGCGCCGCTCAGGCTGAGCCACTGGGAAATAAAGCCGATTAAAGCCGGGCCTGAAAGAATACCCGCATAGCCGAGCGTTGTCATGGCGGAAATCGCCAGATTGGCCGGCATATCCTGTTGATTACCGGCGGCATTAAACAGCATCGGCACGGTATTGGCCAGGCCAAAGCCCACCAGCAAAAAGGCCAGCAGCGCCGCCTGCGGCCACGGCAGCAGCACCGCCAGCGTCATGCCGGCTGCCGCCGCCAGCGCACCGGTCAGCATCACCGGATAGCGGCCAAAGCGCTGAATCACTTTATCGCCCGTCAGACGACCTATGGTCATGGCGATGGAGAAGATGGCGTAACCCAGGCCGGCGTGCGCCACGCTCATGCCCGGGCTTTGCAGCAGCAGCAGGGCGCTCCAGTCGAGTACCGCGCCTTCCGCAAGGAACAGAATAAAGCACAGGCAACCGAGGAAGGCGACCCAGCCGCGCGGGATCACCAGCCAGGGTTGATCAGGCTGATGCAGGCGCTCCGTCATCAGCGTCGGCAGGCTGCACAGCAACAGCAGCACCATCAGCAGCATGATCACGCCCACCGCCTGCAGCGGTGTCAGACCCGCGCCAAGTAACAGGCTGACCGCGCCGGCGCCAAGAATACCGCCAAGACTGAAGAAACCGTGGAAACCGGACATCATCGGCTTGGCCGCCGCTTTCTCAACCTCAACCGCCTGTACATTCATGGCCACATCCAGCATGCCGAGCCCGGCACCGAACACCATCAGCGTGGCGGCCATCAGCCACATCACATCCAGCGTCGCCAGCAGCGGCAGTACGGCCAGCACCACCAGCGTGGAGCACAGCATAACGCAGCGGCAGCCAAAGCGTGCCACCAGCGCACCGGTCACCGGCATTGCCGCCAGTGAACCAATGCCGAGACACAGCAGCAGGCCGCCCAGCGACGCGCCCGTCAGCTGGAGACGCTGGCTGGCAAACGGCACCAGCGGCGCCCAGGCAGACATGCTTAAACCGGCGATGAGAAAAACGAGGCGTGTTCCCAGATTGACACGCTGATGCAATTTGTTGGGCTGTGCGGCGTCCAGTGCTGTCATAAAGGTGTCGTTGTCATAAGTCGTTCGAGCGACGAAGTTTAGCATTAAAGCTGGCGCGGCACCGCTCAATGAAGGCGAAGAGCAGGGCAAAAATGGTCGCCAGAAAACAGCATATTACCGATCTTTTGCCAGGCGCTGCGCTTTTCCAGACTTTTCCTGGACTTAATAAGCTCTCTGGCTGTTAGTAAACCGACAGATTCAGTGAAAATTTGGCTTAGTTTGGGGTGAAAATCGATTACTGCGGCAACGCTAACTCACTGAATAGTGGTAAAGAATATTTCGCAAACGGTTGGACAAACGCATCGGCTATATTTCCGTGCAACTTTATTACGCCCGGAAATTAACATTGCGCAATCATGGCTAAGTAATGAACAAAAAGTGCGAAAACGAACAAATAATGGCGTCCTGAGTGGCGGTTAATTTAACCTCAGTAAACAGGTTTACATAAAATTACACAGCGGAAGAAAAATGGCAGGCAAAAAAATGCCGGACAATCATGTCCGGCGGGAATTAGGGTAAATCTCTCATTCGGGGTGAATGAAGGTAATAATGAAATAAATGATGATAGCGGGAGTAATTGTATGCGCTGAGTGGCGTTAAGTTTTATCATTCAGTGCGGCAGCTTATCTCATCTTATCCCTATGTATTTAAATGAATAAAATTCGGTTTATCAATTAGTGCGATATTTTTTTCCGATGTGTGCTGATTATTAGTTCCGCGAAATTTACATTTAGAAATAACTATTTAATACAATGAAACACTTTCGGAAATTTAGTATCATTTTCGTGATAGATTATTGCTCTCCATAAAATAACAATGGCTTGCCGGCTGAATTTTTAAGCATTCAGTTAGCAGTGGCACATATAAAAGGCACATTACAGAGGGTAATAAAATGAAACGTCGCGTTCTCTCCCTGATGATTCCTGCATTGCTGGTGGCAGGCTCAGCAAGCGCAGCTGAAATTTATAACAAAGATGGCAACAAATTAGACCTCTACGGCAAAGTAGACGGCCTGCACTATTTCTCGGACAACGATGGCCAGGACGGTGACCAGTCTTACCTGCGTTTTGGTTTTAAAGGTGAAACTCAGGTGACCGACCAGCTGACCGGCTACGGTCAGTGGGAGTACCAGGCAGCGCTGAACACCGCAGAATCGCAGGGCACCGCCAACAGCTACACCCGTGTCGGCTTCGCCGGTCTGAAATTCGGTGATGCGGGCTCGTTCGACTACGGCCGTAACTACGGCGTACTGTATGACATCGGCGCCTGGACTGACGTGCTGCCGGAGTTTGGTGGTGACACTTACGGCGCGGACAACTTCATGTTCCAGCGCAGCAACGGCCTGGCGACTTACCGCAACAGCAACTTCTTCGGCCTGGTGGATGGCTGGAACTTTGCCGTGCAGTATCAGGGCAAAAACGACAACCCAACCGAATCCTCTTCCGGTCGTGATGTCCTGGGTGAGAACGGCGACGGCTGGGGCCTGAGCACCACCTACGATCTCGGCTCCGGCTTCGGTCTGGGTGCGGCGATGTTCCAGTCTGACCGTACCAACAATCAGAACGGCAACGCGCCAGGCATTCTTGGTCGCGGTGATAAAGCCGAAGCCTACACCGGCGGTCTGAAATATGACGCTAACAACGTGTATCTGGCGGCGATGTACACCCGTTCTTACAACGCAACCCGCTTCGGCGCGGTGGATTCCGCTGCGTACGGCTATGCCAACAAAGCGGACAACTGGGAACTGGTGGCGCAGTATCAGTTTGACTTCGGTCTGCGTCCGTCTCTGGCCTTCGTCTCCTCACGCGGCAGCGATATCGAAGGTTACGGCAGCCAGAACCTGAAAAAATATGTCGACGTGGGTGCGACCTATTACTTCAATAAAAACATGTCGACCTATGTTGATTACCAGATCAACCTGCTGGACGACAACAACTTCACCGATGCGACCGGTATCAACACCGACGACATCGTTGCGCTGGGCCTGGTTTACCAGTTCTAAGCCGGAGAGCGTGGCCTGCGGGTCACGCTCTGCTCTCCAGCAGCGCGTTCAGCGCCGCCTGCAGCGTTGCCGTCACCTGCTGCGCCGCTTCCCCCATCTGAACCTGCACGATTGCGCCATCCACCAGCAACACGATCTGCCCGGTTTTATCCTGCTGCGCTGTGCTGAGTCTTTCGGCAATGGCGGCCGCCATCTCCCGCTTGTGCTGGCGAATCAGGGCGCTCGCTTCCGGCAGGGTATCAGCCAGTTCTGCCGCGCTATTAATAAACGCACAGCCGCGGAAATCCTCCTCCTGAAACCAGCTCAGTAACGCAGCCGGCAGCGCCACGTTGATGGCAGGCTGCTGCGCCAGCGCGCTGCGAAAGCCGCTCATCCAGCGCTGATGGCGCTGCTGCAGAAACGCCAGAATTAAGTCATTTTTGGCCGGAAAGTGGCGGTAGAAGGTCACTTTGGTCACGCCAGCCGCGGCAATCACTTTATCGATGCCGGTAGCACGGATGCCTTGCGCATAAAACAGCTGTTGCGCGCTGAGCAGGATGCGGTCACGCGCGCTGGCGCTGGCATCAAACAGCAGGGGTGCGAGCATAAGAAAAAATTCCTGTTTTCGGGGGTAGACAGAATTGTCTACATACGGCAGGATGAATCAAGTAGACAGACCTGTCTACATCATCAGGAGATAAAAAATGCTCATCCCCCCGTTCGATCATCAAAGTGCCTTAGAAAAAGTGCGTATGGCGGAAGATGCCTGGAACAGCTGCGATCCGCAGCGCGTGTCGCAGGTTTACAGTGAAGATACCCGCTGGCGCAATCGCAGCGAATTCGTTAACGGCCGCGCGGACGTCGTGACCTTTCTACAGCGCAAATGGGCCCGCGAGCTGGATTATCGGTTGATTAAAGAGCTATGGGCGTGGCACCACGATAAGCTGGCGGTGCGTTTTGCCTATGAGTGGCGCGATGACAGCGGCAACTGGTTCCGCAGCTACGGCAATGAAAACTGGCACTTTGGTGCCGATGGTCTGATGATTCAGCGCTTCGCCTGCATCAACGATTTGCCAATCAGCGCTGAAGCGCGGCTGTTCCACTGGCCGGCTGGCAGACGTCCGGACGATCATCCGGGCCTGAGCGAGCTGGGTCTGTAATTTACGGCGCGTTGCGCCAGCGTCTGGCCTTTGCCGCCTGCTGCGGGGATGTAGTAGCAGGCGGCAGGCTGCCTTCCAGCGCCACGCCCGCCAGCGTAAAGGCGGAAAAGCTCAGCCAGCGCTGCCATTTATCCTGTTGTTCTGTTGCCTTACTCATCTTGCACCTCGCTGATGTTCAACCCAGCATCAACGCTGCACAATTCATGCCATGCTACCGCTCTCAGCGCCACGCGCCCCGTGGCTGCTTTGTTACACTGCGCCAGCGCTAAAGCGGTGCAGGATGCACGACGCTGGTGCAATGCCTTAACGTCGGCGCGACGGATAGTGCTGAATCAGGCGGTGGCGATAGTGCTGCCAGCAACGGAAGCTTCCGTAAGCAAATAACCCGGCGGTAATAGCAAGAATCATATAAATCATCTGTCGCTCCTGTAAGGATTCTCGTGCAGGAACGCAGTATGCTGTGCCAGCCAGCGATCAACTTCAAGCAGCTTTAGACGGCCTTACAAGCGAGTTATGCTTTGTAATAGGCTGTAGTAATGAGTTACAGACGAGGAATTGATGAATTTTCAGAACATTCTGCTGACAGGCATGGTAGCACTGCTGCTGAGCGGGTGCGAGCAAAAACCGGCGCAGCAGGCGCTGGTGTTGGAAGGCAAAACCATGGGCACCGTGTGGCGCGTGAGTCTGGCGGGCGTGGATGCTCAGCGTAAGGCCGCGCTGCAGCAGGCGATTCAGCAGCAGCTCGATCGCGACGATGGCGAACTCTCCACCTGGAAAAAGGACTCAGTGCTGTCGCGCTTCAACCAGTATCAGGGGCAGGATCCCCAGCCGGTCAGTGCCGATATGGCCGATATCGTCACCCGCGCGCTGCGCATCGGCCAGCTGACCGGCGGCGCGATGGACATTACCGTCGGGCCGCTGGTGAATCTGTGGGGCTTTGGCCCGGCGCAGCAGCCGGCGCATACGCCATCGGATGCCGCCATCGCCGCCGCCAAAGCGCAGACCGGCCTGCAGCACCTGCGCGTGATTGAAACGGTGAACGGCCAGTGGCTGCAGAAGGATCTGCCGGGCCTGTATGTCGATCTCTCCACCATGGGCGAAGGCTACGCTACCGATCACCTGGCGCGGCTGATGGAACAGCAGGGCATCTCTAATTATCTGGTGTCGGTGGGCGGGGCGGTGCTGAGTCGCGGCCTGAATGCCAGCCAGCAGCCGTGGCGGGTAGCCATCCAGAAACCGACCGATCGCGAGAACGCGGTGGAGGCACGCGTCGATCTGCAGGGGCACGGCATCAGCACCTCCGGCAGCTATCGCAACTATTATGAACTGGATGGCAAACGCATCTCGCACGTGATCGATCCGGCCAGCGGCCGACCCATCGATCACCGACTGGTCTCAGCCACGGTGATTGCCACCACCGCGCTGGAAGCCGACGGCTGGGACACCGGGCTGATGGTGCTCGGCACCGAGCGTGCCAAAGCGCTGGCGCTGAAACAGCATCTGGCGGTGTATCTGATTACGAAGCAGGGCGACGGCTTCAGCCACTGGATGTCGCCACAGTTCAAATCGTTTCTTATCGATCAGCCCTGACCTGACAGGAGGTAACTGTGCTGGATCTATTTAGTGAGGATGCGCCATGGCAGGAACCGCTGGCCGAGGGCGCGGTGATTCTGCGTCGCCGGGCGCGCGAGCAGGCCGATGCGCTGCTGACGGCGATTCATGACGTCGCGGCCCTTAACCCGTTTGCCCATCGCATCACGCCGGGTGGACATCGCATGTCAGTCGCCATGACCAACTGCGGCGATTTCGGCTGGTCGACCGATTCGCGCGGTTACCAGTACACCGAACAGGATGTCAGCAGCGGCCGTAAATGGCCGCCGATGCCCGCGCTGTTCCGCACGCTGGCGCAGCAGACCGCGCAGGAGGCCGGCTTTGCCGGTTTCAATCCGGACGCCTGCCTGATTAACCGCTATGAGCCCGGCGCCAAACTGACGCTGCATCAGGATAAGGATGAGAAAGACTTACGCCAGCCGATTGTCTCGGTATCGCTTGGCCTGCCGGCCGTTTTTCAGTTTGGCGGTTTCGAGCGCGGCGATGCGACGCAGCGCGTGCTGCTGGAGCACGGCGATATCGTGGTGTGGGGCGGTCCGTCGCGCCTGCGCTATCACGGCATTTTGCCGCTAAAAGCGGGCATCCATCCGCAGGCTGGCGCGTTCCGTTACAACCTGACATTCCGCCGCGCCCAGTAACCGTAAAACGGATGAGAATTATTCTTGCCTTCACCCGAGGCGCCATTAAACTGCAGGCTGCCTGGTTGACCTCTGGATAATTTTTAATGGCATTGCTTCAGGTTGTTTTTCGCCAGTACCGCTGGCCGTTTATCGGCGTGATTGTGCTGACGCTGCTCAGCGCCGCGCTGGGTATCGGGCTGATCGCCTACATCAATAATGAACTGATCGTGGCAGTCAATACCTCGCTCACCGTGCTGCCGGGCTTTCTCGCCCAGCTGTTTCTGCTGATGGCGGTGACGCTGGCATCGCAGCTGGCGCTGACTCAGCTCGGCCACCATTTTGTCTGGCGGCTGCGCGGTGAGTTTATCAAACGTATTCTGGATACCCGGGTTGAACGCATTGAGCAGATTGGTAACGCTCAGCTGCTGGCCGGCCTGACCAGCGATGTGCGTGCCATCACTATCGCGTTTGTGCGCCTGCCGGAACTGATTCAGGGCATCATTATTACGCTGGGTTCCGCGATCTATCTGGCGTGGCTGTCACCGCAAATGCTGTTGATCACCACGCTGTGGCTGGTGGTGACGCTGATCGGCGGCTGGCTGCTGGTGTCGCGTGTTTATCAGCACATGGCGAAGCTGCGCGACATCGAGGACGAGCTGTACCGCGATTTTCAGACCATCATTGAAGGGCGCAAAGAGCTGCAGCTTAACCGCGAGCGCGCCCAACTGATTTACGACACCGTGTATCAGGAAAATGCCACGGATTATCGTCGTCACATTGTGCGCGCCGATACCTTCCATCTCAGCGCGGTGAACTGGTCGAACATTATGATGCTCGGCGCGATTGGTATTGTGTTCTTCATGGCCAACGGTCTCGGCTGGGCCAATACCGCTGTCGCTGCGACCTATTCGCTGACGCTGCTGTTCCTGCGCACGCCGCTGCTGGCGGCAGTAGGCGCGCTGCCGACGCTGCTCAGCGCACAGGTGGCGTTGCGGAAAATTAATACCTTCGATCTGGCCCCTTATAGCGCCGGTTTCAACGCGCTGCCGACGGTGAGCGACTGGCAGACGCTGGAGCTGCGCGACGTCTGTTTCCATTATGGCGAGCACGGTTTTGCCGTCGGGCCGATCAACCTGACGCTGCGCCGCGGTGAACTGGTGTTTCTGATTGGCGGTAACGGCAGCGGTAAATCCACGCTGGCGATGCTGCTGACCGGCCTGTATCAGCCGCATTCGGGCCGCCTGCTGCTGGACGGTAACGAGGTGGACTGGCATAACCTTGATGCTTATCGCCAGCACTTCTCGGCGGTGTTCACTGACGTGCACCTGTTTGATCGTCTGATTCGTCGCGGTGGTGAGCCGGCTAATCCGGCGCTGGTGCAGCAGTGGCTGGAACGGCTTAAAATGCAGGACAAGCTGAAGCTGGAAGGCAATCGGGTACTCAACCTGCAGCTGTCGAAAGGGCAGAGCAAGCGCCTTGCTCTGCTGCTGGCGGCGGCAGAGGAGCGCGATATCCTGCTGCTCGATGAGTGGGCGGCCGATCAGGACCCGCACTTCCGCCGCATCTTCTACCGCGAGCTGCTGCCGTGGCTTCAGGCGTCCGGCAAAACCGTGTTCGCCATCAGCCATGACGATCACTACTTTATTCATGCCGATCGGCTGCTGGAAATGCGCGATGGGCAGTTAAGCGAGCTGACCGGCCGCGAGCGCGAAATGGCCACGCTGGACGCCGTCAAACGCACCGATACCGGCCATTGACGGCTGGCGGCAAAGCTTAGCAAAAACCCTTATTGGGCAAGACGTTGTCAGCGGGATACAGTGAATGGCAGCAGAGATCCTCGTCTCTGCCTCCCTGGAACACTTCTGTCGTCTTGTGTTGTCACCGGCCCGGGCTCATTCCGCGCCGGTTTTTTATTGCGTGCAGGCCGGGTGAGTGAGCAGTGTGACCACGCGCGCCGGCTGCAGCCAGAAGCGTGCGTCCAGCACGGTGCTGCGGGTAAATTCCGCGCTGAAATCCTGACACAGCTGCAGCCTGGCGCGCTGCTGCGGCAGGTCGAGCTCGATCAGCTCAGCCTGATGAAACGCCATGGGCTGATGCAGCCGCGGCCATAACGCCTTATAAAGACTCTCTTTCAGCGAAAACAGCAGCGTTGCCGTCTGCGAAAAGGGCAGCGGCTGGCTCTCAAGCAGCGCGCGCTCCTGCGCGTTCATCAGCAGTTCCGCCGTGTCCTGCGCGGTTTCCTCTGCCATCACCTGCTCAACATCAATGCCCACATACAATGCCTCGCGCGTCGCGGCCATCACCACGCAGTCATGGCTGTGCGACAGTGAAGCACGAATGCCTGCCGGCCAGCACGGTGAGCGATCCGGCGCGTTGTGCAGCACAAAATCAGTGATTCCCAGCTGCGCCAGCTGTTGCCGCACCAGCCAGCGGCTGGCGAGATATTCAATTTTGCGTTTGCTGGCTGCCTGCTGTAGCGCGGACGGCAGCGGCAGTTGCCACTGCGCAGGTAAAGCGGCATGCCACTGTTGCCGATCAAAGCGGCACCACGCCAGCGACAGCGATTCAGCGGTGTGGCCAGCGGCGGTGATAAATCCACAAGCGGGCAGCGGCAGGGGCGTTTCGGCTGAGAACATAACGAGTAACGGCTGATGGAAAAGCGTGTTTTACCAGTCAGCCGCGGGCAGAGCAAGCCGAAAAGGCTGCTGCGGGTTAGCGATTTGGCGGGATAGCGAAGCTCTTCATCTGCACAACAAAATGGTGGTGGCCTTTGGTAATGCGTGCACCACGGTCACACCAGTGGCTCGCCAGGCGGAAGAAATCATCGCTGCCAATATCATACGCCAGCTCCACTTTGCTGATGCCTGAGTGCAGGAGTTCTTCCGCATCCTGCAGGTTTTTTGCTTTGATGACCATAACGAGATTCCATCAAATAAACGGGAGCTTTAGGGTAGGGGAAATCTGTGACAGTTTTGTTTCACTTTAATGAATTGCTGTCACAAATCAGTAAAAACGTGATCCCGGTCGGCTTTGCTGACTTCAGTTAAGTAGCTGATTCGCAGCATGAATGAAGTGTGATGCGAGATTATGCTGCAGGATTTAGCACCCTGAACAGTAAGGTGAGGGCCTGTCGCAGTGGTGCCGAATAGCCGCGTCTGGCGCGGTAATGGCGCGGTCATTTTCTATCTCTATCCTTCCTGTAGTGGCTGTATTATGAAGCCCATCTCACATCGATAGCCGCTTCGTTTAACCGGGGTAAAGCGTGGGCGTAACATGCTGGTGGCTGACGAAGAGGCTAAGGAGCGAACGATGCAAAAACTGGCTGGCATAATGTTACTGGGTTGCATGAGCGTAGGCGCTGCACAGGCAGCAGATCTCAGCTTCCAGAATGCGCAGGGCAATATTGAAGTGGTGCCCGGCAAACCCACCTTTGTGCATAAACTGCACTACCGTAAACTCTATGATGAAAAGCCGTTCCCGGATGCGGTGATTTATTACTACAGCAACGGGGTGTATAAAATCCTGTCGCAGGGCGAAAATCATTATGGCCTCTACGTGATGCAGGGCAGCGTTGAGGACCAGAGTTACACCATCCGCTATATTTCAGCGCCGTCGAAAGACTGGGGCAACAAAACTGCCTTCCATCAGCTCACCTTTGTGAATGGCGCGCAGGCAAAGGTATTCATTCAAAACGCGATTACCGATACCGGTGAGCAGATCGCCCAGCAAAACGGCGAGTTTTTGCTGCAGGATCACGATCCCGCGCACGCGGCGGCAGACCGCTGGGATGATGATTTAAAAATCAAACGCTGACGGTTTAGCCGTTCATCTGTGCCGCGATCGTCGCGCGTTTGGTTGCGGCACCCGATGCGTTATCCACAGCAAAGATTTTCCCTATTCCAGCGAGAATTGTTTCCGGCTGGCAACGCAGCGGAAACTCGATAATTATCAGGGCATGACTAAATATCGTGTAAGAGTGGGTTTTCACAACCCCTCAGCCCTGACCTTCAGGCAGCTGGATGAAATCCTGGAACCGCAACGCTTCTGGCGCAGCGACACGCGCAGCGGTACGTTTCGTTACTTCATGGAGTATGAGTATGAGTCGGACGTACGCGATATCTGCGAAGTGTGCGAGCTGGCTTATTCGCAGGCGTGTAAGGTTAAGAAATGCCCACTGATTCTGGTGCAACCCTGCGAGGCTGAGGTTTCACTCAGCGTCAACGATTGAGATTCGCCGCAGCGAATCTCAATCCGGCTGGCATCATGCCGCCATTTTACGGCACTCTTCTGCACAGCGCTGACAGGCCTGAGCGCATTGCTGGCAGTGCTGGTGTTGATGCTGCTGGCACGCCTGCGCGCACTGCTGGCAGATGTCGGCGCAGAACTGACAGAGCTGCTGCACCGATCCACTGTTTAGCGCCATGAACTGCGCCGTGAGGCGACAGGTATTGGCGCACTGCATATCCAGCCTGATGCATTCGCGCATCATCTCCACATTTTCCTCATCCAGACAGGATGTTGCGCAGTGGTCGCACGCGGCTGCGCACAGATAACAAGCCTCCACGCAGCGTTTATATTCATCAAGCATGTTTCCTCCTTGCATTGGTGATTAACCGTTTAAGCCTGGAAAGGATTGGTCATTATGCAATGAAGGAAAGCGTTAGGATTTATTACCGCGCTGTGCTTAACGCCGCGATTTTACAGCAGAAAATAAAAAAGCAGCCATAAAGGCTGCTTTCTTTGGGATTTTGGTCGGCACGAGAGGATTTGAACCTCCGACCCCTGACACCCCATGACAGTGCGCTACCAGGCTGCGCTACGTGCCGAACGTGGAGGGTTATACTACTGGTTCCGTTGGCGATTGCAATATGCCGGCAGCTTAACTGCCTCATAATTAATCAGTTTGCCGTGAACCGTTTCTCTTCCGTCAGCACCTGCAACAGCAGCGCCAGCTGAGGTTTATGATCTTTCAGCTCTTTGCCCTGGGCATCGTACGCGCTGTAGTTACCGTTGTTGCTGAGCACCAGCGTCACCGTTGGCGTAGTCACCACCAGTTTGCCATCTTCACTGCTGGCGACCCAGTTATGGCTGCGCTGCGCGGCAAACAGATCTTCACCCTGTGAATAGTTAACCGGACTGGTGCGCACGTGCAGCAGGCGCTGCATCAGCGTGGTCATCACATCCTGCTGATCGGTCAGGCGATCGATGCTCTGCGCCGGGGTATTCGGCCAGTGCACCACCAGCGGTACCTGCAGCGTCGCGCGGTTGCCCGGATTATCGCTGTTGTCGAAGGTGATGGCGCGCTGCGCCGTGATCACCACCACGGTATTCTTCAGCGCATCATTCTGCTGCAGCGTATGCAGCACCGTCGCGATTTGTTCATCCACGCCTGTCGCCTGGCGCATATAGCTGCGCTGGCGCGCTTTGGTGCTGTCGCCGGTTACCGTCACGCCGTTGAGCGCAATCCATGAGAACCAGGGCGCGCCGCCTTTCTGACCATTGAGCCAGTTCTGCCACTGCGTCACCGTGGTGCTGTTAGGCTGGGTATCAGCCTGCGGCAGGCTGTAATCCGCCAGCAGCGCCTGACGGTACAGCGGCTGGCTAAAGCCATCGGAAGAGAACAGGCCGAACTGATAACCCTGGCTGTTCAGCGCGCCGAGCAGGGCAGAGGGCATGCGCGCCGCCAGCACGCCGTCCATGTAGCTGGAGGAGATACCGTAGAAAAGGCCGAACAGGCCTTTTTCCGGCTGCAGTCCGGCGCTGTAATGCTGGGTAAAGCGCACGTTTTCACTGGCGAACTGATTGAGCGATGGCAGAGCTTTATCCACCGTGGCATTGTTCAGGCCGTCCACCGTCAGAATCAGCAGGTTGTGGCGCGTTCCGCCATCGCGGAACGTAATATCGCTGAGCGGATACTGCACCGACAGCGCTTCCGGATCGCCCTGTTGCACCAGACGGCGCTGATACTCCTGCGCATCCAGCAGGCCGTGTCGCTCCAGAAAGCGCCGTGCGGTCATCGGATAGGAGAGCGGCAGGTTGGCACGCTGCATGGTAATCGGCCGGTAGAAGTTGGCGTCCGCCCAGATATACAGCAGATGGCTGGCAAAGAAGGCGCTGATAAACAGCGCGGCCAGCGGCTTGCCAAACGAACGCCGGTTCAGGCTGCGCAGCTTTTGCCAGCTCCAGGTGGCAAACAGCATCTCAACGAGGAAAATCAGCGGTACGCTGATAAACATCAGCTGCCAGTCGCGCGCCATCTCGCTTTGATCGGGGTTGACCACCAGTTCCCACACCACCGGATTGAGGTGCAGATGGAAACGGTTGAACACCGCGCTGTCGACCATAATCAGCGTCAGCCCGGCCGTGGCGACCACGGCGGAGAGCACGCGCAGCAACCGCTGCGACATGGCGACAAACGTTAGTGGGAAGATAATCAGCAGATAAGCGGCAAACACGATAAAGCTGAAATGGCCAATCCAGCTGGTAAACGCATAAATACGGCCGGCGAGGGAAGAGGGCCAGTCGGCGACCAACAGGTAGCGGCTGCCTAAAATAAGCGCAAACAGAATATTAAACAGGGCAAACCAGTGCCCCCAGCTGATCATCTGGGAGACTTTTTCACGGTAGCGCTGCCGGTTGGTTACCATATTTATGAGGTCAAATCTGCAATTTAGTGGGCGTTGTCATCGCGCACGGAAGACTGCAGCGCTTCCGCAAACGAGCGGGCGAGGCTGCGGCGCTGGGCCGGTGCGATGTCGGTGTTGATCAAATTGGTCACCATGTTCCCCAACACCATCAGGGAAAGATCGGTTGGCGCTTTGTCTTTTTCAAGAACCTGCGCCAGCTGCGCGAGAAGCTGTTCGACGCGCGCGTCGCTGTAACGGGATGATTGTGGCATATCGTCGACTAATCAAGTGTGAAAACGCGGTATATTACCGTAACAACGCACTTTTTTCCGCAATTTTATCGCAAGCAGAACGATCAGTTTGTGCGCGCAGTTGAAAGCGGCTGCGGGCGGTGTTTGAATACGCGCCTGAGCCAAAAGGAGAGTCTACCATGAGTCTGGATATCGACCAGATTGCCCTGCATCAGTTAGTCAAACGTGATGAAAACCAGCTGGAACTGGTGCTGCGCGATACCCTGTTACCAGCCACGCAGGCGGTGGAAGAGATGGCGGAAGAGTTACACCGCGTCTATAGCGCCAAAAGCAAGGCTTACGGCCTGTTTAATGAAGACAGCGAGCTGGCGGAAGCGCTGCGCAACTGCCGCAAAGGGCAGGATGACTTCCTGGCGTTCAGCCGTGCGGCTACCGGACGCCTGCGCGACGAGCTGAGCAAATACCCGTTCGCCGAAGGCGGCGTGGTGCTGTTTCTGCACTATCGCTATCTGGCGGTGGAGTATCTGCTGGTGGCGGTGCTGAACAGCCAGTCGAGCATGCGCGTTAACGAGCAGCTCGACATCAGCAGCACGCACTATCTGGACATCAACCATGCCGATATCGTGGCGCGTATCGATCTCACCGAGTGGGAAACCAACCCGGAATCCACGCGCTACCTGACCTTCCTGCGCGGACGCGTGGGGCGCAAAGTGGCCGATTTCTTCATGGATTTCCTCGGCGCCAGCGTCGGTCTGGATACCAAAGCACAGAACCGCGGGCTGCTGCAGGCGGTAGATGATTACTGTGCCGAGTCCAGCCTCGATAAAAATGAGCGCCAGAACTATCGCCAACAGGTCTACAGCTACTGCAATGAACAGCTGCAGGCGGGCGAGGAGATTGCGCTGGAAGATCTCTCCAGCGAGCTGCCGCCGCTGGGCGAAAAAACCTTTCAGGCGTTTACCCAGGAACAGGGTTATGAGCTGGAAGAGCATTTCCCGGCCGACCGCAGCACCCTGCGTCAGCTGACGAAATTTGCCGGTAGCGGCGGGGGATTAACGCTTAACTTTGATGCCATGCTGCTGGGCGAGCGCATTTTCTGGGATCCGGCCACTGATACGCTGACCATCAAAGGCACGCCGCCGAATCTGCGCGATCAGCTGCAGCGTCGTACCGGCGGTCAGTGATCGCCCGATTTGCGCCATAAAAAAACGCCGCAGATGCGGCGTTTTTTCGTCAACCCGTTAGCGATTAAGCGCGAACGAAGTCGATGTGGTGCAGTTTTGGCTTGAACGGGTGACGCTGAACAGCCTGAACTTTAACTTTGGTTTCTTTACCGTCAACAACCAGAGTCAGCACGTCGCTGTAGAACTCAGGCTTAGCCTGCATGTTCATCACAGCGTCGTGGTCCAGTTCGATAGAAACCGCAGCGTCTTTACCGCCATAGATGATGGCCGGGAATTTGTTCGCTGCGCGCAGGCGGCGGCTCGCACCCTTACCCTGCTCTTTACGTACTTCTGCATTAATAGTGAACATCTTAAGATCTCTTCTATAGTTCCTGCTACAGGCGACCCAGCAACAGGACGGTTATTCAATACGCTTTTACGGATGCAAAAGCGGGCGGCATTATAGCCGGATTGCCACAGCGGGGCAAATGATTCCGCCGCTTAGCGCAGCTCGTTGGCGCGGCGATAGCGTCCCTGATAATCGAACATTTTTTCCCGCACCTGCCAGAAGTGGCCTTTGGCGCGCGCTACCACAAAATCGGGATGGCGCAGCAGCGGCTGCAGCGCCACCACATCGGCGGCGGTCTGCCAGCCGAGCTCCACGCCGGGCGCACGCTGATGTGGCCGCATAAACAGCTGCTCAAAAGCGGTACGCTGTGCCGGAGTGCGCAGGCGAAAGCGCTCGCTGACGCTGGTGCCATCCTCATCAAAATAGGTGGCTTGCAGCCACTCGCCTTTATCATCGCGTCCGTGCGCCAGCGTCATACCACTGCAGCGCAGTACGCGCGCGTCTTTCAGCTTCAGCGCCGCTTTCAGCATATCATCGGGGTCGACCAGCACCTTGTCGCACTGCTGGCAGCGGCGCGCGGCGATATCATTTTCTGCACCGCAGTCCGGGCAGCTTTTAAAGCGGAAACGGTAGTCGCACTGCGCGCGATTGCCCTCGTCATCGTCGAGCACGCCCTGACAGCGGCGGCCAAAGTGCTCAATGACGTGGCCATCTTCGGTCGCCTTGCCCCAGAAGGTGTTGGCAAAGCCGCAGGCCGGACAAAACACCTGCACCGGCTGGTTATCGCTGGCGCCTTTCGGCGCGCCGACTTCGGGCGTAAAGAGATCGTGCGGGTTTCCGGCGTAATCAAGGATCAGGCAGTCGGTTTTGCCCGGTGCCAGCCGCAACCCGCGACCGACAATTTGCTGATACAGGCTGACCGATTCGGTCGGGCGCAGAATGGCGATCAAATCGACGTGCGGCGCGTCGAAGCCGGTGGTCAGCACCGCCACGTTAACCAGAAACTTAAGCTGCTGCGCTTTGAACTGCTGAATCAGCCGGTCACGCTCTTTCACCGGGGTTTCCGCCGACACCAGCGCACTGTTTTCCGGCAGCAGGCTGAGGATTTCCCGCGCGTGTTCAACGGTTGCGGCAAACACCATCACGCCGCGGCGCGTTTCAGCGAACTCGATGATCTGTCGCATGATCTGTGGCGTGACGCGCTGCTGCTGTTTCAGTTCGCGGTTAAGATCGGCCTCACTGAACAGGCCATTATTCTGCGGGATCAGCCGACTGAAATCATACTGTACCACCGGCATATCCAGCCGCTCGGGCGGCACCAGAAAGCCATGTTTGATCATATAGCGCAGCGGCAATTCGTAGATGCAGTCGCGGAACAGCGCGTTATCGTCGCCGCGCACCATGCCGTGATAGTGGTACTGGTAAATCCAGCCTTTGCCCAGGCGGAATGGCGTGGCGGTCAGCCCCAGCAGACGCAGCTGCGGATTGTGCTGGCGCAGATGGGCGAACAGTTGCTGATACTGGCTCTCTTCGTTGTCGCTGATGCGATGGCACTCATCGACGATCACCAGCGAAAAGGCGCTGTCAAAACTGGCCAGATTGCGCGCCACCGATTGCACGCTGCCGAACACCACTTTACCGTCGCTCTGCTTGCGCTGCAGGCCCGCAGCGAAGATGTCCGCCTGCAGGCCATACGCCTGATATTTACTGTGGTTCTGCTCCACCAGTTCTTTGACGTGAGCCAGCACCAGCACGCGACCGCGCGCCAGCCGCGCCAGTTCGGCGATCACCAGGCTTTTGCCGGCGCCGGTCGGCAGCACAATCACCGCTGGCGTGGCGTGGCGGCGAAAATGGGCAACGGTGGCATCAACGGCTTCTTGCTGATAGGGGCGCAGGGTAAACGACATGGGAACCGGCTTTTTCTGGAACGGACGCGCATTATGCCATGAAAGTGGCTGAAACGCAGGATCGGCACTATTAGCAGGCGAAGGTTCAGGCTATACTGCCCACACTTTTTCAACGGTTAACCCTGCGCTCAATTATGCCGTGGCCGCCGCGCTACGCTGTAAATGATTTACCGGGCAAACGCCGTTTCAGTTCCCCTCCGCAGTAACAGGCAAAAAAGCGAATTCATGCGACTCGACAAATTCATATCTCAGCAACTGGAAGTTAGCCGTGCCATCGCCGGCCGTGAAATACGTGGCAGAAAGATCACCATCAATGGCGAAGTGGTACGCGACACCGCGTATAAAGTCCTGCCGGACGATGCCGTAGAGTACGACGGCAATCCGCTGACGGTGCAGCAGGGCCCGCGCTATTTCATGCTGAATAAACCGCAGGGCTATGTCTGCTCCACCGACGATCCGGATCACCCCACCATTCTCTATTTCATTGAGGAGCCGGCGGCGTTCAAACTGCACGCGGCAGGGCGGCTGGATATTGATACCACCGGGCTGGTGCTGCTGACCGATGATGGTCAGTGGTCGCATCGCATTACCTCTCCGCGCCATCACCTGGAGAAAACCTACCTGGTGGAACTGGAGCAGCCGCTTGACGCGGGGCTGATCGAAAAATTTGCTGCCGGCATTCAGCTGCACAACGAGAAAGATCTGACCAAACCGGCGCAGCTGGAAATCCTCGATGAGAAAGCCGCGCGCCTCACCCTCAGTGAAGGGCGCTATCACCAGGTGAAACGTATGTTTGCGGCGATGGGCAACCACGTCACGGCGCTGCATCGCGAAAGCATCGGTGAGATTGTGCTGGATGACGAGCTCGGTGAAGGCGAATACCGTGAACTGACCGAGGCGGAAATCAACAGCATCGGCCTGCCGGACGAACTGAAACAGCGCAAATAGCGGGAGACAGTGGTGCGTAAGGAAAAAAATTCACCGGTGGGATTAGTGGTGATTCTGGGATTGCTGGCGATGCTGATGCCGCTCTCCATTGATATGTATCTGCCGGCAATGCCGCAAATCGCCCGTGAATTCGCGGTGTCGGCCGGCAGCGTACAGATGACGCTGAATCTCTACATCCTCGGCTTCGCCATTGGTCAGCTGGTGTATGGCCCGCTGGCCGACAGCTACGGACGTAAACCGGTGATTGTGCTTGGCACGCTGATTTTCGCCTGCGCGGCGGCAGCCTGTGCGCTGTCGCAATCCATTGACCAGCTGATTCTGATGCGTTTCCTGCACGGGCTCTCCGCCGCCGCGGCCAGCGTGGTGATTAACGCCCTGATGCGCGACAGTTATTCGAAAGAAGATTTCTCGCGCATGATGTCGTTTGTCATGCTGATCACCACCATTGCGCCGCTGCTGGCCCCGATCATCGGCGGCTGGCTGCTGCTGCTGTGGAACTGGCACGCCATCTTCTGGACGCTGGCATTGGCCGCACTGATTACCACCGTGCTGGTGGTAACGCAGATCCGCGAAACGCTTAAGCCCGAGCAGCGGCAGCGTTTTCACCTGCGCACCACGCTGAGCAATTTTGTCGCGCTGGTGCGGCACAAACGCGCCTTCAGCTATATGCTGGCAAGCGGCTTCTCGTTTGCCGGGCTGTTTACCTTTCTTAACGCCGGGCCGTTTGTTTACATTGAAGTGAACCATGTGTCGCCGCAGAATTTCGGCTACTACTTTGGCCTCAACGTGGTGTTTCTGTTTGTCATGACGCTGATTAACAGCCGCGCGGTGCGCCGTTTCGGACCGCTGGCGATGTTCCGCCTCGGTCTGCTGATTCAGTTTGCCATGGGCATCTGGCTGCTGATTGTCAGCGCGCTTAACCTCGGTTTCCTGCCGCTGGTGTTTGGCGTGGCAATGTTTATTGGCTGCGTATCGACCGTCTCCTCCAATGCGATGGCGGTGATCCTTGACGAATTTCCCCATATTGCCGGCACCGCATCCTCGCTGGCCGGTACGCTGCGCTTTGGCGTCGGTGCGCTGGTTGGCGCGCTACTGTCGCTGGTCAGCGTCAACAGCGCCTGGCCGATGGTCGCCACCATCGCGCTGTGCGCTACCGTCTCAATCGTACTGTTCAGCTACGCCGCCCGTCCGCGCCACACCGCGTGATGGCGGCGGGTCTATGCTGAGCCCGCTATTATTTCACCCCCTGATTTGCCCCTCTCCGCACTCTCGCTCTGCTTAATGTTTCCATATTGTGAAAATTAATTGATAAAAAAGTAACGGCATTGCGTCTAAAATGATTGTTAAGCGCCGCGTAACGCGGTAAACATAGGCATAAATGCGAGAAAGCTCGCAAATAATAAAGTTGCATCACGCTTTGTGCTTAAAACGAGAAGGCTATCCTTGACGTCCGTATGCTGAGCTTGCCAGGTGGGGATTCACCGCGATGAAGCCGTCCGTTGTGAATAACGTTACTGTCTCTGGGAACCGAAACACTATGCTGCAACTCTCGGTTGTGCATCGTTTACCACAACTATACCGCTGGTCGCTGGAACATGCCGGCGCCATTGAACGCCAGGAAGCAGCGAACGGCGCGCATGACGGGGATCTGGTCGCGCTGCGCCTGCTGAGCCATGATGGCCATCCGGCGCTGGAGATCCTGCAGCAGCTACAGGAAACGCTGGCGCAGATTCAGGTCGAGTGCAAAATTGCCGAATGTGAAGGGCAGCCGTGTTTGCTGATTCAGCGCGGCGACGAGAGCGCCACTAACTGCTGTCTGAAAAATCAGGGCGTGGCGATCGCCGAAACCTTTGACGGTCACTGAGGCCCGATCTCGCCCTGCGCGGAGGCCAGCAGCTGACGCGTATACTCTGCTGCAGGCGCGTTGAACAGCGCTTCGCATTCACCCTGTTCCACCACTTCACCCTGGCGCAACACCACCAGCTGATGACACAGCGCGCGCACCACCTGCAAATCGTGACTGATAAACAGATACGCCAGCTGATGCTGCTGCTGTAAACGGCGCAGCAGGGTGAGGATCTGCTTTTGCACCGAGCGGTCCAGCGACGAGGTGGGTTCATCCAGCACGATTAGCTGCGGCTGCAGGATCAGCGCGCGGGCAATGGCGATACGCTGGCGCTGACCGCCAGAGAATTCCGCCGGGTAGCGGCTGCGGCTCGCTGCCTCCAGGCCAACCTCTTCCATCACCGCAATGACTCTGGCTTCCTGTTCGGCAGCGCTGAGCTGCGGCTGGTGCACCGCCAGCCCTTCGGCAATCACCTGCTGTACCGTCATGCGCGGATTGAGTGAAGAGTTGGGATCCTGAAACACCACCTGAATGCGCTGGCGCAGCGGCAGTAGCTGCTTCGCGCTCAGCCGATGCAGCGGCTGTCCGTCGAACCAGATCTCGCCGCGCGCAGCAATCAGGCGCAGCAGCGCCAGGCCGGTGGTGCTTTTGCCTGACCCGGATTCGCCGACTAACCCGAGGCTTTCGCCGCGCCGCAGGGTAAAACTGAGATTGTGTAGCGCGGTTTTTTCCGCCACGGTGCGCTTCAGCAGTCCACGGCGAATCGGGAAACCCACCTGCAAATTAGTTACCTGCAACAGCGGCGGCGCGTCGTTCAGCGGCACCGGTGCGCCGTCCGGCTCGGCGGCCAGCAGCTCACGGGTATAAGGCTGCTGTGGCTGGCGAAACAGTGCGTCACAGCGGTTGTGTTCCACCTCGCGCCCGTTGCGCATCACCGTCACGCTGTGGGCCAGCTGACGCACAATGTTCAGGTTATGGGTAATGAACAGCATGCCCATGTTCAGTTCGCGCTGCAGTTCGCGCAGCAGCTGTAAAATCTGTGCCTGTACCGTGACATCCAGCGCCGTGGTGGGCTCATCGGCAATCAGCAGTTTGGGCTGCGTCAGCAAGGCCATGGCGATCATCACGCGCTGGCGCTCGCCGCCGGACAGCTGGTGCGGAAAATCCTGCAGGCGCGTCGCGGCCTGGCGAATGCCTACGCGATCGAGGCAGCTGAGAATTTCAGCGCGCGCCGCTTCACGCCGCATGCCACGGTGCAGCGACAGCACTTCATACAGCTGTTTTTCCACGCTGTGCAGCGGATTGAGTGACACCATCGGCTCCTGAAAAATCATCGCCATCTGGTTGCCACGCAGCCCGCGCATATCACGTTCGCTGGCCTGTAACACATCGCGCCCGTCAAACAGGATCTCGCCCTGGGGATAACTCACCGGCGGCTGCGGCAGCAGACGCATAATCGACAGCGCCGTCACGCTCTTGCCCGATCCCGATTCGCCCACCAGCGCCAGCGTTTCGCCGGCGTCGATGCGCAGCGAGATATCTTCCACCACGCGGCGCGGCCCGAACGCCACCGCCAGATGATTCACCGTTAACAAACTCATTTAGCGCCCCCGGCTCGGATCAAAGGCATCGCGTACCGCTTCGCCGATAAAAATCAGCAGCGACAGCAGCAGGGCGAGGGCGAAGAAGCCAGAAAGGCCAAGCCACGGTGCCTGTAAATTGTTTTTTCCCTGTAGCAGCAGTTCGCCCAGCGACGGCGAGCCCACCGGCAGGCCGAAGCCAAGAAAATCCAGTGAGGTTAACGTGGTGATCGAACCGCACAGGATAAACGGCAGAAAGGTGAGCGTGGCGACCATGGCGTTGGGCAACATGTGGCGCAGCATGATGCGGCTATCGCTCACGCCCAGCGCGCGTGCGGCGCGGATATAGTCAAAGTTACGCGTGCGCAGGAACTCGGCGCGCACGACGCTCACCAGGCTCATCCAGCCGAAAATCACCGTCAGCAGTAACAGCCACCAGAAATTGGGCTGAATCACGCTGGAGAGCAGAATCAGCATGAACAGCGTCGGCATGCCGGACCACACCTCAATCAATCGCTGGCCGATCAGGTCAACGCGGCCGCCAAAGTAGCCCTGCAGGGCACCCACCACAATGCCAATCACGCTGGAGAACAGCGTTAACAGCAAACCGAACAGCAGCGAGATGCGCGTGCCGTACAGCAGACGCGCCAGTACATCGCCACCGTTAGCATCGGTACCCAGCCAGTTTTGCGCGGACGGCGGTGACGGGAAGGGCACGTCGGTGGCGAAATGAATGGTGCTGTCGCTGAAGCGGATGGGAGCCCACAGCGCCCAGCCCTGCTGGTCAATACGTTGTTTCAGCCACGGATCCTGATAGTCCGCCGCCGTGGCAAACTGGCCGCCAAAATCGCTCTCGCTGTAGTTAAACAGCAGCGGTGCGTACCAGCGCTGCTGGTAATGCACCAGCAGCGGTTTGTCATTGGCTAATAATTCCGCGCCCAGCGACAGCACAAAAATGAGCAGAAACAGCCACAGCGACCAGTAGCCGCGCCGGTTATGACGAAAGCGCTGCCAGCGCTGCTGGTTAACGGGAGATAAACGCATCAGCGGCCCTCAAAATCAATGCGTGGATCGACCAGCGTATAGGTCAGATCGCTGAGAATATTCATCAGCAGGCCAATCAGCGTAAAGATATACAGCGTGCCGAACATCACCGGATAGTCGCGCTGAATGGTGGCATCATAGCCGAGCAGCCCCATGCCGTTGAGTGAGAACATCACCTCGATCAGCACCGAGCTGGTGAAAAACATACTGATAAAGGTGGCGGGAAACCCGGCGATCACCAGCAGCATGGCGTTGCGAAACACGTGGCCGTACAGGATGCGCTTCTCATCCAGGCCCTTGGCGCGTGCCGTGACGACGTACTGTTTGCGCACCTCATCAAGGAACGCATTTTTCGTCAGCATGGTCAGGGTGGCAAAGCCGCCAATTACCGTAGCCAGCACCGGCAGGGTGATATGCCACAGATAATCGCTGATTTTGCTGTACCACGGCAGCGTGTCAAACTGCGGCGAAGTGAGGCCACGGAGCGGGAACCAGTCGAGATAGCTGCCGCCGGCAAACAGCACAATCAGCATGATGGCAAACAAAAACGCCGGAATAGAGTAGCCGATGATGATAATGATGCTGCTCCAGATATCAAACGCGCTGCCGTTGCGCACCGCTTTTTTGATGCCCAGCGGAATCGACACCAGATAGATGATCAGCGTGCTCCACAACCCGAGGCTGATCGACACCGGCAGGCTCTCTTTAATCAGCTGCAGCACCGAGGCGTTACGAAACAGGCTGTCGCCAAAGTCAAAACGCAGGTAATTCCACAGCATTTCGCCATAGCGCTGCAGCAGGGGCTTATCGAAGCCGTAGCGATGGGTTATTTCTGCCACCACCTCCGGATCCAGCCCGCGTGCGCCGCGATACTGGCTGTCGCCGGGATTGTCGCGCACCAGCGCACCGCGCGCGCCGCTGTCACTGCCGCCGCTGCCAGGCAGACCGGTACTATGACCAAACTGGATGTTGGCCAGCGCCTGATCGACCGGACCACCCGGCGCAATCTGTACGATAAAGAAATTCAGGGTGATGATGGCCCACAGCGTGGGAATAATCAGCAACAGCCTGCGCAGGAAATAAGCACCCAAACCGCTCTCCTCAGCGTCGATCGGCCGGTAAACGACCGGCTTTGTTCACATCGTACCACCAGTTTTCCAGCCCGGTGGCAAACGCCGGTTTAATCTGCGGATGGGAAAACTTGTCCCACCAGGCCAGCCGCTGCTCGGCGTTGTACCACATCGGAATCATGTAGGCGTTCCACAGCAGCAGGCGATCCAGCGCCTGACCGAGCGGCAGCAGCGCTTTTTCATCGCCCTGATGCGCCACGATCTGCTGCACGAAATGGTCGACCAGCGGATCTTTTACCCGCGCGGTGTTCCATGAGGAGCTGATGTAATCCGACTGCCAGACATATTGCAGGCTGGTGGAGGGCCACGGCATCGCCTGATAAAGCGACGGAATCATGTCGTAATCGCCTTCGCGCAGCCGGCGCAGATATTGCGAACTGTCCACCTGACGCAGCGTCATCGTAATGCCAAGCCGTGCCAGGCTGTGCTGGAACGGCAGCGCCCAGTCGTTCTGAGAACCGCTGCGCAGCAACAGTTCAAACTGAAACGGCTGGCCGGTTTTCACGTTCACCAGCTGCTGATTTTTGATCTGCCAGCCGGCCTGCTTCAGCAGCGCCATCGCCCGCAGCAGATTGTTGCGGTCAAAGCCGCTGCCGTCAGAGTGCGGCGGCGCGTAGGCGTTGTTAAAGACCTCGGCAGGCAGCTGCGCCTTGTAGGGCGCGAGCAGGACCAGCTGATCGGCGTCAGGATAGCCTCTGGCGGCATAAGCGGTGTTCTGGAAGTAGCTGTCGGTCCGCTTGTAAGCGCCGTAGAACAGCGCTTTGTTCATCCACTCAAAATCAAACGCCAGCGTCAGCGCCTCGCGCACGCGGCGGTCGGCAAACAATGCTTTCTCGTTATTGAACGCCAGCCAGCGCGTGTCGGTGGCGACGTCATTCGGCGTGGTGGCTTTCACAATGGCGTGGCTGGTGAAATTGCGCCCGCGATATTGTGTGGCCCATTTCTTCGCCGAACTCTCTTCGCGCAGGTCATAGGCACCGGCCTTAAACGCTTCAAAAGCCACGTTGTCATCAAGATAGTAGTCGTAGCGCAGGGTATCAAAATTAAAGCGACCGCGGTTCACCGGCAGATTGGCCGCCCAGTAGTTCTTCACCCGGCTATATTGGATGAACTGGCCGGATTTGTACGAAGTGACGCGGTAAGGCCCGCTGGCGAGCGGCGGATAGCCAATCGGCTCATTGAATTTTTTGTTCTGCCAGAATTTTTCCGGCAGCACCGGCAGCGTGATCCAGCTCAGCACCAGGTCTTTGTCTGGCTTGGGCATCTCAATGCGCACCGTCAGCCGGTTCAGCGCTTTCACCTGCACGCCACGAAACGCCACGCGAAACTGCGGCACGCCTTCGGTCATGAATTTGCCGAAGGTGAAGGCGACATCCTGCGCGGTGATCGGTGTACCGTCCTGAAACTGCGCGTGCGGATTGATAGACACTTCCATCCAGTGATAATCGCTGGGATAGCGTGCTGATTCGGCGATCAGCGGATAGTAGCTGCCGGGCTCATCGTCTGAGGTGGTAAACAGGCCGTCGTACAGCGTGTCAGTGCCGATACCGGGGTTGCCGCGCGACGCATAGCGGTTGAAGTTGTCGTAAGTGCCCACCACGGCGAGGGTGATCTTGCCACCTTTTGGCGCCGCCGGATTGGCGTAATCATAATGGCTGAAGTTGACCGCGTATTTCGGTTCGCCCAGCTTCGCAAAGGCATAGCTTTCATGGATAGTGACCGCGTGCACCGGCGCAATGGCGCTGCACATCAGTAGTGCTGTGGCAAGACGAAGCAGCATAAGTGGGGCGCTCTCCTGTGATAATCCGCACTGTATGGTAGCAGTTTCATGCGCGGTACGTGACGTTAACCCAAACTGGCCTGGCTCTGATAGTAGCTGATCAGCTTTTCCGGACGCAGCGGGCGGCTAAACAGATACCCCTGCAGATGCGTGACGCCCCGGTTAACCAGCCAGGCCGCCTGGTCGCCGGTTTCCACCCCTTCCGCCACGGTTTTCAGGTTGAGTTTCTTTGCCAGCAGCAACACGGTGTCAAGCACCGGCGAGGTTACGGTTTCGGTGCCGATACTCTGCACAAAGCCGCGATCGATTTTCAGGTAGTCGAACGGATATTTTTCCAGATAGATCAGCGCGCTATGGCCAGTGCCAAAATCATCGATGGCAATCTTGAAATTGTGTTCATGCAGCCAGGCGAAGATTTCGCCGGCGTTCTTCTCCCGCACCATGGTGCGCTCGGTGATTTCAAATACATAGTTAAAATGATCGGCGGGCATACTGGCGATCCACGCCTGCACGTCGCGGCGAAAACTGGCCGATGCCAGATGCTGCGGTGACATATTCAGACTGAGACGGGTGCCGCGCGGCAGTTGCTGACAGAGAAAACGCGCGTCGCGCGCTACCAGGCTGAACAGATGTTGGGTCAGAGGAATAATCAGGTTTTGCGCTTCGGCGTGGCTGATAAATACATCAGGGGGGATCATGCCTTCAACCGGGTGAGTCCAGCGCAGCAGCGCTTCAACGCCATAGGGTTTGCCGTTGTGTGCCGTTACCAGCGGCTGATACTCAACGTGAAACTGACCGCGCCGGATGCCAAGCAGGATTTCACGTCCCGGTCGCTGATGCAGCGACAGCAGCAGCCAGCTGATTGCGGCAACCAGCAGCGCCAGCAGCAGGCCGGTCAGCAACGCCAGCGTGTAATCGCGTGAGGCCAGCGTGCTGCCGTAAAGCACAAAGCGCATGCTGCCGTCATCAAGCGTCAGGTCGGTGAGGGCGGGCGGCAAATCGCGGCTGCGCACCACCTGGCTGGTGCCGCTGAGCAGCGCGCTGTCGCCTGCCACCAGCGCCATGCGCGTGATTTCGGGATGGTAAGAGGCCAGCAGCTGGTAAGGCGTCATGCTGAGGTTCATGGTGGCGAGGATGCCGGTTTCGTTCGCTCCCGGACTTTTCAGCCACAGCGCCAGCGCTGGTTTGGCGGGCTGCAGCGGCGTGCCGGGCAGCAGGCGGACATCACGGTCGCGCTCCAGCTCTGAATCGGGTGAAATGGCGCTGGCGGCCAGCAGAAATGCGCCGGTAGCCGAGGAGCAGTAAGCGTTGCCGTCGCGTACCAGTAATATCGCGCGAATGTTGCCGGCAAAGGCGGCGCGAGAGGTCAGCTCACGGTTGACGCTGTTGCAGCTGAGCTGAGTGTATTGCTGCAGTGGATAAAGGCTCTCGACCAGGGTTGACATCACCTGTTGCAGATCGTCACGGCTGTGAGCCAGCAGCTGCTGGTGTTGCTGGACGCGTTTTTGCCAGGTCAGCGTGAGCAGGACGGTGACAAACAGGATAAAAAACGCGACCCCAATAATTACGCTACTCCAGGCGATGCGCCGCGAGTAGCTGGCATGACGATTTAACGTCCCCGACAGTGGCATGGAGTTGGTTCCCCTGATCTTGCCCTTTTTATTATAAAAACGCATACAACTGTGCTGGTTCAAGGCAACGAGAATATAACGAGGCTGCGCGAAAAGTCTCGTTATATTTTTGATTCACAATTACTTTTTCCGCCACGGATTTGGCTTAAGCAACCGCAGACGAAAAAAAACGCTGCCGGGGCAGCGTTTTCAGATTCTCTGGCTGAGAACATCAGGAAGGAAGGGGGTTAACTGGGGTTTTTTGCCAGTACCCGACGCGCTTCGCGGTAGCGGTTTTTCCAGTAACTGTCGTTAAGGCTGGAAATCATCACGCCGCTGCTGGTAGACGCGTGTACAAAATTGTCGTTGCCGAGATAGATGCCGACATGGCGACCGGTGGAGCCGGCGCGGAACAGCACTAAATCACCCGGACGCAGTTTACTGCGTGAAATCTCTTTACCGCTGTCCTGCTGTTCCGATGTGGAACGCGGCAGCTCTAAACCAAACTGTTCGCGAAAGGTGCGCTGAACAAAAGCAGAACAGTCAATGCCGCGTTTGGTGTCGCCGCCTAAGCGATAACGCACACCTTTCCAGTCACTGTACTGCTCCATGATGCGGGACTTAACGTCCACGTTCTGCACCATTTGTTCAAATTCGTCCTGAGACGCCTGAAGTAAAAAACCATTCTGGTTGTTAACTTCATGATTCTCGTTATTCGCGTTCTGACCGTTATGGGTACTGCTACATGCCGATAAGAGGGTTGCTAATGCTACTGCGGGAATAATCCGCCTGAGGTATCTCAGAATTGGTTGAGACTTGACCATTGTACGTGTTTTCCTTCGATGTCCTTACGACAGAATGTCGCCAGCCAGATGACAAAACGGGTTGAGATTAATAAGTGCGACCCTCTAAGACAATTCCTTAATTACTAAAATGTGTTAATGCACACATTTTTGTTGCTTAAGGTACCGAATTTTATGCTGCACGGTAGTAATCGGAGTTGAGGTTAACCGATTACAGACCGCGTGGCGAGTGCTTTTATATAAATTTTTATAGGTTTTTTTGATGTGAAATCAATCTGTAACACAACGGTTACTTTATCAACAACTGGTAGCGATTTAAGCGTCAATTAACCGCAGGAACAGCGGCTAATTCTGGCGCTAAGGGAGATTTTAAGAGGGTTCTGACTGGACAGGCCAGGAATAACGCCATTGTCAGACGATTTGACGCATAGGTTTTTCTTTTATCAGAAAACGCTTAGGCCGCTAATAATTTATTGCAGGATTAAATAAGCGCAGGCGATCTTAAAAACAGGGAATAATCGCCCGCGCTAAACAATTACGACTGGGGTTTATATTTTCCGGGCAGCGAACGATAGAGCCAGTTCACCAGTTTGTCGCTGGCCGGTGTTAATAACCACCAGCTCAGGCCCACCAGCACCACCGACAGCGAACCGACCGCAATATCGGTAAACCAATGCGCACCCGCCATCACGCGCGGCAGGGAAAAGACCACCACAATCAGCAGGCCCATCAGGAAGGCGCGGAAGCCGAAATAGCGCCACATAAAGCAGGCGAAGATAATCAGCATCATGCCGTGGTCGCCGGGGAAGCTGTCTCGGGACGCATCTTTTGCCGGAATGCCGGTCAGCTCACTGACGCGATGCACGTTATCAAAGAACAGCGTCGGGCTGGCATGCTTAACCGGCAGCAGATGGCCCAGCTGGTTAAGAATCACCGCCGTCAGCAGCATGGTGATACCAATCGCCAGCATACGACGTCGGCCCTGCGGCGTTTCGCGGCGCCAGAACCACAGATAGAGCAGGCCCATCGCCAGCAGCGACACCGCATCAAAACCGCGGAAATTGGTGATCGCCACCAGCAGCGCAAAGCCGTGATGGTCGACCATCTGGTCGTTAAAGCCAAAAAAGATGCCTTTGTCGAGAGCGAACCAGAACCCGTGCTCCGGCGGCAGATACCACGACATAAATAGCATCACACCCAGCGCATTCAGCAGCAGGATGGTGATCAAACGAGTAGTGCGCATAAAAGTAACTCAAAAAGAAAAAAATAACGGGCAAACCTACCGCAGCTAATTTAAACGAATCTTCAACAGGGCAGTCTGCAAGGCGTTCCAGTCGGCGGCCTGATGGTGGATCAATTCGATACGGCTATCCGGCGGCGTGACCGGGCGCGTTTCGATGAACAGGTCTTCGCCCTGACGGTTAATGCTGACCAGACCGTCAGCGGTACGCAGCACGCCTTTCACGCGATCCACCGGCGCAAGCCGCGCCCACTCTAAAGCCGGAATAGTATCGAACACCGTGTCACCATCGAAAATCCAGCCACAGGAAGCATAGCCCTGACCTTCATTTAACGCACGACGCCAGCGCGCTTCGCCTTCCAGTTTCAGCGCCGCCAGCCCCTGCGGGCGTGACGAATGATGATGATGCGCGGCATCGGGTACCGCACGATCCGCCAATGCCGGCTGACTCAGCAACGCCGGATCAATATTGCCCCAGCTGGCTTCCACCAGTTGACGGTCGCCCAGATGCTGCTGCTGCCAGCTCGCCAGCCGCTGACGATCTTCCGCATCCCATTTGTCGCTCTTATTGGCGATGATGATGTCTGCGGCGATCAGCTGGTCGCGAAAGTTTTCATTCTCCGTGACGCGCGTATCGGCTAACTGACGCGGATCGAGCAGCGTCAGCGTGGCGTCCACGCGGATCCACGGCTGATAGACCGCCGCGCGCAGCATATTCAGTAACTGTTTGGGATGGCCAAGGCCGGTGGGTTCGATAATCAGGCGGTCCGGCTGAGTCTGCTTCAGCAGCATATTCAGCCCGACCTGCAGCGGCAGGCCGTTAACACAGCACATGCAGCCGCCGGGGATCTCTTTCAGCGTGGCGCCGCGGTCGGCGAGCAGGGCGCCGTCAATGCCGATCTCACCAAACTCGTTGACCAGAATGGCCCACTTTTCATTGGCCGGTTTGTGCGCCAGCAGATGTAACAGGGTGGTGGTTTTACCGCTACCGAGAAAACCGGTAATCAGGTTCACGCGCGTCATGATTTACTCCGTTAAAATAGCCGCGCCGGACAACCGCATCCGGCGCGCAGGCTGTTGTTATACTATAACAATCAACCGCCGCCGGAGAAAATCGTGCGCTTAATCGGCGCGTCCCATATAGCGACGCTCGGCAATATGGATACGGATGCGATCGCCATTGCTCAGGTACTCAGGCACCTGAATCGACAGCCCGGTGCTCATGCCCGCCGGTTTGGTGCGCGCACTGGCGGATGCCCCTTTGATGCCAGGTGAGGTATCAACAATCTCCATGTCTACCGTCTGCGGCAGTTCCAGCGCCAGCACCTGGCCATCCATGGTGAGCACCTGGATACCGGGAATGCCGCCTTCCGGAATAAACAGCAGCTCTTCTTCGATCTGATCTTTTTTAAAGCTGTACGGCGTGTAATCTTCGTCATCCATAAACACGTATTCGTCGCCGTCGATGTATGAGAAGGTCACTGCGCGGCGGCTGAGCTGGATGGCATCAATAATGTCGTCACCCTTGAAGCGCTCTTCTACTTTCAGGCCGGTGCGCACATCGGTGAAACGCATCTTGTACAGCGTGGCGGCACCGCGCGCGCTTGGGCTCTGGACATCGATATCCTTCACCAGCAACAGTTTACCGTTCCAGGTGACGGCCATTCCTTTTTTGATTTCGTTTGCCTTTGGCATAATGCTTGACTCGCTATAACCAGGTAGATGCGCGCCAACTTACTCGCGCGGTGAAAAACAGGCAAGTGAGGCCGGTGAAAATTGTTGGTCGCGCATAGAATTCCGCGGTGCAGACTGCTATTGTCGGCCGCTAATCTTTGCAGGAGCGCATGATGTTATGTCGAGACCAGTGCGGTGCCTGTTGCACAGCCCCTTCCATCTCTTCCCCCATTCCGGGTATGCCTGACGGCAAACCGGCCAATACCCGCTGCGTTCAGCTCGACGAACAGCAGCGCTGCAAAATTTTTGGCTCGCCGCTGCGTCCGGCGGTGTGTGCCGGTTTACAGCCACAGGCGGAGATGTGCGGCAACAGCCGCGCCGACGCCATGATCTACCTGCTGCAGCTGGAAGCGGATACCGCGCCCTGAGTTAAGCTGACGCGAGCTGAAGAACGTATGCCTTTCACTGACCCCGTTACAGCAACGCGTCAGCTTTGCCCGCTGTGAAAAATCCTAAATCCGCCGCGAAGTGTGCGGAGCATCAAAAATCTGCTACGCCGATTGCGCATTTTCTTGCCTGTAATCGGGTGCTGTACCATATTCCCTGAAACGTTTCAGCGTTGTCCTCCCGGCTAAGTCCGTGTCGCACAGCGTATTTTTTCGCCATCAGGCTGAAACGATTCACTTTCAGCAAGCGAGGAGAAATATGTTCCAGCTCGAAGTTCAGGCCATTCACACCGGCGCCAGCGCGTCCGATAAAGAACAGGCCATTCGTCAGGTTGCCGCTGCGCTTACCGCGGCCGGAAATGTGGCCGAAGGCTACGTCGACGGCATGCTGGCGCGCGAACAGCAAACCACCACCTTTCTCGGCAACGGCATCGCCATTCCGCACGGCACCACCGATACCCGCGATCTGGTGCTGAAAACCGGCGTGCAGGTTTATCAGTTCCCGCAGGGCGTGGACTGGGGCGATGGCCAGACAGCGTACGTCGCCATCGGCATTGCCGCTAAATCTGACGAGCACCTCGCGCTGCTGCGCCAGCTGACCCACGTCTTAAGCGATGACAGCATCGCGGAGCAGCTGAAATCTGCCTCTGCTGAAGAGCTGCGCGCGCTGCTGATGGGTGAAAAGCAGGCCGCTGAATTCCAGTTCGATACGTCGCTGATCGCCACTGACGTGGCCGCCAGCGATCTGATGACGCTGCAGGCGCTGAACGCCGGTCGTCTGCAGGCGGCCGGTGCCGTTGACGCCAGCTTTGTCGCGGACGTTGTCTCGCACGCGCCGCTCAGCCTCGGTCAGGGCATCTGGCTGAGCGACAGCACGCACGGCAACCTCAACAGCGCGGTGGCAGTGAGCCGCAGCGCGACGCCGCTGACACATCAGGGCGAACCGGTAGCGCTGCTGCTGACGGTCGCCGCCACCGATCAGCGCCCGCTTGAGGTGCTGGGCTACCTCAGCAATCTGCTGCTGAACAAGCAGGCTGAACGCCTTCTGAAGGCGGACGCGGCAGGTATTCTCGCGCTGCTGACCAGCGAAGTTGATGAAGCTGCGGACGTCTTAACCGCGGAATTCACCATCCGCAACGAGCACGGTCTGCATGCGCGTCCGGGCACCGCGCTGGTGAGCGTGATCAAGCAGTTCAACAGTGATATCACCGTGACCAATCTCGACGGCAGCGGTAAGCCGGCTAATGGGCGCAGTCTGATGAAGGTGGTCGCGCTGGGCGTGAAGAAAGGCCATCGTCTGCGTTTCACCGCCAGCGGTGACGATGCGCAGCAGGCACTGCACGCTATCGAAGAAGCCATTAATAGCGGTCTGGGCGAGGGGGCAGCATGAGTCGTCGCGTTGCCACTATCACCCTGAACCCGGCGTACGATCTGGTCGGCTACACGCCGGAGATCGAGCGCGGCGAAGTTAACCTGGTCAAAACCACCGGGCTGCACGCTGCGGGTAAAGGCATCAATGTCGCCAAGGTGCTGAAAGATCTCGGCATCGACGTCACCGTCGGCGGCTTCCTCGGCAAAGAGAATCAGGACGGCTTTCAGCAGCTGTTCAGCGAACTCGGTATCGCTAACCGTTTTCAGGTGGTGCAGGGCCGTACCCGCATTAACGTTAAGCTGACGGAAAAAGACGGCGACGTCACCGACCTCAATTTCTCGGGCTTTGACGTCACGCCCCAGGACTGGGACCGCTTCACCGCCGACTCGCTGACCTGGCTGGGCCAGTTCGATATGGTGTGTGTCAGCGGCAGCCTGCCAGCCGGCGTTGCGCCAGACGCCTTCACCAAATGGATGAGCGATCTGCGCACCCACTGCCCATGCATCATTTTTGACAGCAGCCGTGAAGCGCTGGTGGCCGGTCTGAAAGCGGCACCGTGGCTGGTAAAACCCAATCGCCGCGAGCTGGAGATCTGGGCCGGCCGCAAGCTGCCGACGCTGCAGGATGTGATTGACGCCGCGCACCAGCTGCGCGAGCAGGGCATTGCCCACGTGGTGATCTCCCTCGGTGCGGAAGGCGCGCTGTGGGTCAATGCCTCTGGCGAATGGATCGCCAAACCGCCTGCGTGTGAAGTGGTCAGCACCGTAGGCGCCGGAGATTCGATGGTTGGCGGCCTGATTTATGGCCTGCTGATGCGGGAATCCAGTGAACACACGCTGCGTCTGGCGACGGCGGTGGCGGCCATGGCCGTCAGCCAGAGCAACGTCGGCGTGACCGATCGTACCCAGTTGGCCGCGATGATGGCGCGCGTCGACTTACAACCCGTTAACTAACAGCAGGAGAGCGATAATGAAAACGCTGCTGATAAAAGATTCTTCACTCGGCCTGGCATCAGGCCATTTAGCCTCGGAACGTCTGCAGGCGGCGGCAGGGCAGGCAGGACTGACGCTGGTCGACAGCGCCGCGGATGCCGAACTGGTGCTGGTGATTGGCCAGCAGATTACCGACAACGCGCAGCTCGCCGGCAAGTCCGTTGCCCTCGTGGATGTGCAGCAGGCGCTGCGCGATCCGCAGGCGGCACTGGCGCTGGCTAAAGATGCGGCGCAACCGTGGCAGCCGGCTGCGGCAACCCCGGCGACACCGGCGACAAGTGCACCGGCGCAGAGCGCCGGGCAGAAACGTATTGTGGCCGTCACTGCCTGTCCGACCGGCGTGGCGCATACCTTCATGGCAGCCGAGGCGATTGAGGCGGAAGCCAGCAAACGCGGCTGGTGGGTAAAAGTGGAAACCCGCGGCTCAGTCGGCGCCGGCAACCCGATCACCCCGGAAGAAGTGGCGGCGGCCGATCTGGTGATCGTTGCGGCGGATATCGACGTTGACCTGGCGAAATTTGCCGGCAAGCCGATGTACCGCACCTCCACCAGTCTGGCGCTGAAGAAAACCGCACAGGAGCTGGATAAAGCGCAGGCGGAAGCCAAAGTCTGGCAGCCTTCCGGCAACCAGGCGGCAGCCAGCCAGAGCGACAGCAAAGAGAAAGCCGGTGCCTATCGGCATCTGCTGACCGGCGTATCTTATATGCTGCCGATGGTGGTCGCCGGCGGTCTGAGCATTGCGCTGTCATTCGCCTTTGGGATTACCGCGTTTAAAGAGCAGGGCACCTTAGCCGCGGCGCTGATGCAGATCGGTGGCGGCAGCGCCTTTGCGCTGATGGTGCCGGTGCTGGCGGGCTTTATCGCCTTCTCGATTGCTGACCGTCCGGGCCTGACGCCGGGTCTGATTGGCGGCATGATTGCCACCAGCATCAACGCCGGTTTCCTTGGCGGCATTATCGCCGGTTTCATCGCCGGTTACGCCGCGAAACTACTGAGCAGCAAAGTGAAGCTGCCGCAAAGTATGGAAGCGCTGAAGCCGATTCTGATCATTCCGCTGGTGGCCAGTCTGATTACCGGCCTGCTGATGATTTACGTGGTAGGCAAACCGGTTGCCGGCATCATGAGCGGCCTGACCAGCTGGCTGGCGAACATGGGCACTGCTAACGCGGTCCTGCTGGGCGCGATTCTGGGCGGCATGATGTGTACCGACATGGGCGGTCCGGTGAACAAAGTGGCTTACGCGTTTGGTGTCGGTCTGCTGAGTTCGCAAACCTACGCGCCGATGGCCGCGATCATGGCGGCCGGTATGGTGCCACCGCTGGCGATGGGGCTGGCAACGCTGGTAGCGCGTCGTAAGTTCAATAAAGGTCAGCAGGAGGGCGGTAAAGCCGCGCTGGTACTCGGCCTGTGCTTTATCTCCGAAGGTGCCATTCCGTTTGCGGCGCGTGATCCGATGCGCGTGTTGCCATGCTGTATCGTGGGTGGCGCAGTGACCGGTGCGATCTCCATGGCGATGGGTGCCAAACTGATGGCGCCGCACGGCGGGCTGTTCGTCCTGCTGATTCCAGGCGCCATTACGCCGGTACTGGGTTACCTGCTGGCGATTGTGATTGGTACGCTGATTGCGGGTCTGGGCTATGCGATTCTGAAACGTCCGGAAGAGGAACTGGTCAAAGCCGCGTAACGGCAGCCAGGAACAACAAAGGGAGCCGCGGCTCCCTTTTTTTATTGGCGACAGGCCCCGGTGAAACCCGTTACGCCTGCTGCTCGGCCTTCAGCCAGGCAATTTCATCCTTCCAGATATCCGGATTGATGGTTTCGAGAATCATCGGGATACCGTCAAAACGCGCATCCTTCATCAGCCAGCTAAACGCGGTCTTGCCAATGTTGCCCTCGCCGAGGCTGTGATGGCGATCCACGCGGCTGCCGAGCGTGCTTTTGGCATCGTTAAGGTGCATACCGCGCAGATACTGAAAGCCCACCACGCGCTCAAACTCGGCAAAGGTAGCTTCACAGGCGGCTTCGCTGCGTAAATCATATCCGCCAGCGAAGGCATGGCAGGTGTCGATGCATACGCCGACGCGCGACTTATCCTCGACGTGGTCAATAATCGCCGCGAGGTGTTCAAAGCGGAAACCGAGGTTGCTGCCCTGACCGGCGGTATTCTCAATCACCGCTACCACGTTGTGGGTTTTATCCAGCGCAATGTTGATCGACTCGGCGATGCGCTTCAGGCAGGCATCTTCATCAATCTGCTGCAGGTGGCTGCCGGGATGGAAGTTGAGCAGCGTCAGACCAAGCTGTTCGGCGCGCTGCATCTCATCGATAAACGCCTCGCGCGATTTCTCCAGCGCGTCCATCACCGGGTGACCGAGGTTAATCAGATAGCTGTCGTGCGGCAGGATTTGCGCGGCGCTAAAGTTGTATTGATCGCAGGCGGTTTTAAAAGCGTCGATCACCTGCGCAGAGAGCGGCGCGGCTTTCCACTGGCGCTGATTTTTAGTGAACAGCGCAAAGGCTGTGGCTTCGATTTCATGGGCCCGGATCACTGCCTGGTCTACGCCGCCGGATGCGCTTACGTGTGCGCCGATATATTTCATGCCGCTCTCCTGAATGGGCGATTGCTGATGCAAAACGCCCATGATAGCGGATGCGCTTACGCCATGAAATGTTGCACCAGCACATTCAGTGCGCCGCCGCCAAGAATCAGCCAGATAAACATCAGCAGACCAAGCAGCAGCGGTTTGACGCCCGCCTGCTTCAGCGCGCCGAAACGGGTGGTTAAGCCCAGCGCCGCCATCGCCATCGCCAGCAGCAGATTCGCCAGCTGATTCAGTCCCGACACCACCGGCGGTGGCAGCAGGTGCAGCGAGTTAAACAGCGCCACCACAATAAACAACAGGGCAAACCACGGAAAGCGGATCGGCTGCTGTGCCTGACGCTGGTGGCTGCGCTGGCGCTGCAGCCAGCTGCCGAGGATCAGCAGAAACGGTGCCAGCATCATCACCCGCAGCATCTTGGCGATCACCGCCGTGTTCTCCGTTTCCGCGCCCATTGCATGGCCAGCCGCCACCACCTGCGCCACTTCGTGTAGCGTCGAGCCGGTAAAGACGCCAAAGTGCTGCGCGCTGACCTGCGGCAGCAGCGTCCAGAGAAACGGGTACAGCACAATGCCGACGGTGCCAAACAGCACCACGGTGGCCACCGCGACCGCCACTTTCGACGGTGCGGCTTTGATCACCGGTTCACTTGCCAGCACCGCTGCCGCACCGCAAATGCTGCTGCCGGCACCAATCAGCCACACGGTTTCGCGATCCATTTTCAGTACACGGATGCCGATCAGGCAGGTGATCAGAAAGGTTGAGCTTAGCACCAGCACATCAATCAGCACGCCGCTGACGCCGACATCGGCGATCTGCTGCACGGTGATGCGGAAGCCGTAAAGAATGATGCCGAGTCGCAGCAGTCGCTGTTTGGCCAGCAGCACCCCACTGTCGCACGGGGTCGCAACGCGGGGATACAGGCTATTACCCAGCACGATGCCGATAATGATGGCCAGCGTCAGCGCGCCGAATCCCGCGCCCGCCAGCCACGGCTGACTGGCCAGCCACGCGGCACCTGCGGCGATGGCGGCGGTCAGCAGCAGTCCCGGCAGCCAGCGATGAACATGAAAAGGGGTTTTGTTGACGCTTAGTTCAGCCATAATACGCTTCTCCTCAGTGAGGCTTTAGCGTGCGCCTGGCTGGCTTAAAAGTGAAATTGATAATATATTTATAATCAACCGGAATAAGTGATAAGGAAGGGCAACAATGTTCATGCGCTTGCGCCGCTGGGCGAAGCTCATCAAACGGGACGTGCTGACGCTGTGGTTTGCCTGTCGCGATCCGCGTACGCCGTGGTGGTTTAAGCTGCTGGCGTTTGGCATCGTCGCTTATGCGCTCAGCCCCATCGATCTGATTCCGGACTTCATCCCGATTATTGGCCTGCTGGATGACGCGATTATCATCCCGCTTGGCGTGATGGTCCTGCTGCGTCTGCTGCCGCGCGACGTGCGCATCAGCAGCGCCGAACGCGCCGAGGTGCAACGGGCGCGCGGCAAAAAGATCGTCAGCTGGAGCGGCCTGATTCTGATGCTGCTGATCTGGCTGGCGGTGGTGATCTATCTGGTGAAGCGGTACGCCATGTAAGGAGCACGCATGCACATTACGCTGCGTCAGATTGAAGTGTTTACCGAGGTGCTGAAAAGCGGCTCCACCACGCAGGCCTCGCAGGTGCTGGCGCTGTCGCAGTCGGCGGTCAGCGCGGCCCTGGCCGATCTGGAAAGTCAGCTCGGTGTACAGCTGTTCGACCGCGTCGGTAAACGGCTGGTGCTCAACGAGCACGGCCGGCTGCTCTATCCGCGTGCGGTCGGGCTGCTGGAGCAGGCGATTGAGATCGAACAGCTGTTTAAAGAGGACAACGGAGCGATTCGCCTGTTTGCCAGCAGCACCATCGGCAACTATCTGCTGCCGGGGATGATCGCCGCGTATCGTCGCGATTTTCCCACGCTGCCGCTGGAGCTGAGCGTTGGCAACAGCCAGGACGCCATCAATGCGGTGGCCGATTTTCGCGTCGACATTGGCCTGATTGAAGGGCCGTGCCATGAGCCGGATATCATCAGCGAACCGTGGCTGGAAGATGAACTGGTGGTGTTCGCCGCGCCGGATGCGCCGCTGTTACGGCAGCCGGTGACGCTGGAGACGCTGGCCGCTGCGCCGTGGATCCTGCGCGAGCGTGGTTCCGGTACGCGTGAGATTGTCGATTACCTGCTGCTGTCGCACCTGCCGCAGTTTCAGCTGGGGATGGAGTTGGGCAACTCGGAGGCGATTAAACACGCGGTGCGCCACGGCATGGGCATCAGCTGCTTATCGCGCCGGGTGATTACCGATTTGCTGGAGGCGGGCACGCTGACGGAAGTGCCGGTGCCCCTGCCGCGCCTGACGCGCACCCTGTATCGCATCCATCACCGGCAGAAACATCTGTCGAAAGCGCTGAGCCGCTTCCTCGCCTATTGCCGGGAATAGCTGCGGTGTGCCCTGTGCTGTGGCTAATAATTCCCGGCCGATTATGAAGGTAACTAATAACCCGAGGCGAATGCTATACAGTGCAGGCTTTGCTGCTACAATCGCGCCTTATTTTTATCCAGCATAGCGTTTACACATGCATAATGACTCAAAAACAACACAACAACCTGGGCTGCGCCGTGAATTAAAAGCGCGCCATCTCACCATGATCGCCATTGGCGGTTCTATCGGCACCGGCCTGTTTGTCGCCTCGGGTGCCACTATCTCTCAGGCGGGTCCTGGCGGTGCGTTACTCTCCTACGCGCTGATCGGCCTGATGGTCTACTTCCTGATGACCAGCCTCGGCGAACTGGCGGCGTTTATGCCGGTCTCCGGTTCCTTTGCCACCTACGGCGCCAAATATGTCGAAGAGGGCTTTGGCTTCGCGCTGGGCTGGAACTACTGGTACAACTGGGCGGTGACCATCGCCGTTGACCTCGTTGCCTCACAGCTGGTGATGAACTACTGGTTCCCGGACACGCCAGGCTGGATCTGGAGCGCGCTGTTCCTCGGTCTGATGTTCCTGCTCAACTACATTTCGGTCAAAGGCTTCGGCGAGGCGGAATACTGGTTCTCGCTGATCAAAGTCGCCACCGTCATCATCTTTATTGTGGTCGGTGTGCTGATGATTACCGGCATCCTGCGCGGCGCAGAAAATGCAGGCTGGCACAACTGGACGGTGGGAGATGCGCCGTTTGCCGGCGGGTTTGCCGCGATGATTGGCGTGGCGATGATTGTCGGCTTCTCTTTCCAGGGCACCGAACTGATCGGGATTGCCGCCGGTGAATCAGAAGACCCGGCGAAGAATATCCCGCGCGCGGTGCGCCAGGTGTTCTGGCGTATTCTGCTGTTCTATGTGTTCGCGATCCTGATCATCAGCCTGATTCTGCCGTATACCGATCCGCAGCTGCTGCATAACGATGTCACCGATATCAGCGTCAGCCCGTTCACGCTGGTGTTCCAGAATGCCGGTCTGCTGTCCGCGGCGGCGGTGATGAACGCGGTGATCCTGACGGCGGTGCTGTCGGCGGGTAACTCCGGCATGTACGCCTCAACGCGTATGCTGTTTAACCTGGCGCAGGAAGGCAAGGCACCGCGCATTTTTGCGAAGCTGTCGAAAGGCGGCGTACCGCGCAATGCCCTGCTGGCGACCACGGTGGTGGCAGCGCTGTGCTTCCTGACCTCGAAATTTGGCAATCAGGAAGTGTACCTGTGGCTGCTGAATACGTCAGGGATGACCGGCTTTATCGCCTGGCTCGGCATTGCTATCAGCCATTATCGCTTCCGCCGCGGCTATGTGGCGCAGGGGCTGAATCTGGCCGATCTGCCTTACCGCTCCGGCTTCTTCCCGCTGGGTCCGATGTTTGCGTTCGCGCTGTGTCTGATCATTACGCTGGGGCAGAATTATCAGGCATTTCTCGCCGATCGCATCGACTGGTACGGCGTAGCCGCAACCTATATCGGTATTCCGCTGTTCCTGGTGATCTGGCTGGGCTACAAGCTGACGCGCGGCACCCGCTTCGTGAAATACAGCGAGATGGAATTCCCTTCCTTTAAGCAGTAATGCCTGACAACGCGGCCTGGAGGCGTTTTTGCGCGATGAATCGCGCCGCTACAAATCGGTACAACTTTCTGTTGCGGCGCAATTTATTGCGCTGGCAAACAGGCAGTAGTGCCCGACAACGCGGCCGGGAGGCGTTTTTGCGCGATGAATCGCGCCGCTACAAACCGGTGCAACCCTCTGTAGCGGCGCAATTTATTGCGCTGGCAAACAGGCAGTAATACCTGACAACGCGGCCTGGACGCGGTCTTGCGCGATGAATCGCGCCGCTACAAATCGGTGCAACCCTCTGTAGCGGCGCAATTTATTGCGCTGGCAAACAGGCAGTAATGCATGACAACGCGGCCTGGCGCGGTTTTGCGCGATGCATCGTGCCGCTACAAATCGGTGCAACCCTCTGTAGCGGCGCAATTTATTGCGCTGGCAAACAGGCAGTAATACCTGACAACGCGGCCCCGGCCGCGTTTTTTTTGCGAACTATTACACTATGCAAACCTGGCGCAAACCATTCGGGCTTTGTTACAGAGACAGCATTGATAATTATTATCACCTGCTCTATTGTGGCAGCCGTTATAAGGCGACAGGAAACAGGTAGAACAATGCGTAGTACGGACTCCGCGCTGGTGGCGGAACATGGCACCGAAGCCGATACCCTGACCCGTTATCGTCAGGTTCTGCGTCAGCGACTGCTGCTGATTGGTGTGCTGGTGCTGGCGATCCTCGCTTCAGTTATCCTCGATTTCACCCTTGGCCCGGCCGGCCTGACGCTCAATACGCTGTGGCAAACGCTGCTCCATCCCGCAGCGGTGGATGCTGGCACGCGCGTGATCGTCTGGGACATCCGTCTGCCGTATGCGCTAATGGCGGTGGTGGTCGGCTTCTCACTCGGCCTCGCCGGTGCTGAAATGCAGACCATCCTCAATAACCCGCTGGCCAGCCCGTTTACGCTCGGCGTCTCGTCGGCAGCGGCGTTTGGTGCCGCGCTGGCGATCATTCTCGGCATTGGTATTCCCGGCGTGCCGGACCAGTGGCTGATCTCCGCCAATGCCTTTGTCTTCGCCTTGTTTGCCGCGCTGATGCTGGATGGCATCACGCGCTGGACCAAAGTCTCAACCTCCGGCGTGGTGCTGTTTGGCATCGCGCTGGTGTTCACCTTTAACGCCCTGGTTTCGATGATGCAGTTCATCGCCAGCGAAGATACGCTGCAGGGCCTGGTGTTCTGGACCATGGGCAGTCTGGCGCGTGCCTCATGGGAAAAACTGGGCGTGCTGAGCGCCGCCTTTGCCATCCTGCTGCCGTTCTCGATGCTCAGCAGCTGGAAACTCACGGCGCTGCGCCTGGGTGAAGATCGCGCGGTGAGCTTCGGCATTGATGTGCGGCGTCTGCGGCTGGCGACGCTGTTGCGCATCAGCATTCTCTCAGCGCTGGCGGTGGCATTCGTCGGCCCGATCGGCTTTATCGGCCTGGTCGCGCCGCACATTGCGCGCATGATGTTTGGTGAAGATCACCGCTACTATCTGCCGGCCAGTGCGCTGACCGGCGCGCTGGTGCTGTCGCTGGCGTCGGTAGCCTCGAAAAACCTCATTCCCGGCGTCATCATTCCGGTCGGCATCGTCACCTCGCTGGTGGGCGTGCCGTTCTTTCTCAGCATTATTCTGCGTCATCGGGGGACAGTGTGATGGAGCAGGGCTTACGCGTCAGCCACTTTTACGCCGGTTACCCGAAGCGGAACGTCATCGACGATCTCAATGTCACGCCGCTGCCACGCGGCAAAATCACCGTACTGCTGGGCCCCAACGGCTGCGGCAAATCGACGCTGCTGCGCGCGCTGGCCGGTCTGAGCAAAGGGCAGGGCGAGCTGTGGCTCAACGGTGAAGAGCTGATGAGCCAGCCGTTTGCCCGGCGCGCGCAGCGCGTGGTCTATCTGCCGCAGACGCTGCCAGCCGGTGTGCATCTGCACGTGCTGGAGTCGATCATCGTGGCGCAGCGTGCCTCCGGTGGATTACACAGCGCCGCCAGTGAAGCGGAAATCATGCACCTGCTGGAGCAGCTGGGCATTGCCCACCTGGCGATGCGTTATCTCGATCAGCTGTCCGGTGGCCAGAAGCAGCTGGTCGGGCTGGCGCAGTCGCTGATTCGCCGTCCGGAACTGCTGCTGCTGGATGAACCGCTCAGCGCGCTGGATTTGAATTATCAGTTCCACGTGATGGATTTGGTGCGGCGCGAAACCCGGCTGCGCAACATGGTGACGGTGGTGGTGGTGCATGACATCAATATCGCGCTGCGTCATGCCGATCATGCGCTGATGCTGAAGCAGGGGCAACTGCTGGCCGACGGTGTGCCGTCGCAGGTGATTACGCCGGAGACGCTGGCGCAGGTGTATGGCGTGCGCGGCCGCATTGAGCACTGCTCACAGGGCATGCCGCAGGTAATGATTGATGGGCTGGTGGCGGAATCGCTGGCCTGACGCCAGACACGTTCTGCCCCTCAGCATCAGAGGGGCAGAAAAGTGCACTACGCCAGTAAATGCTGCGCGTGGAACCGCAGATGGTCCTCCACAAAGCTGGCGATAAAGAAGTAGCTGTGGTCATACCCCGGCTGGATACGCAGCTCCAGCGGGAAGTTCTGCTCGCGCGCCACTGCTTCCAGCCGCTCCGGGCGTAGCTGATCGGCGAGGAACTGATCGCTATCGCCCTGATCGATCAGCACCGGCAGGCGATGTTCAGCGTTCTGCATCAGCAGGCAGCTATCCCACTCGCGCCACGTCTGGCGATCGTCGCCCAGATAGGCGGCAAAGGCTTTCTGTCCCCACGGCACTTCGGTCGGATTGACGATTGGCGCAAACGCGGACGCCGACGCAAAGCGCCCGCCGAGGCGCAGCGCCAGCACCAGCGCGCCGTGGCCGCCCATCGAATGCCCCATTACCGACTGGCGATCGCTCAGCTTGAAGTTATCCGCCACCAGTGCCGGCAGCTCCTCGCTGAGATAATCGAACATGCGATAATGTGCCGCCCACGGTTGCTGCGTGGCGTTGAGATAAAACCCGGCACCCTGGCCCAGATCGTACCCGCTGTCATTGGCCACTGCATCGCCGCGCGGGCTGGTGTCCGGCATAATCAGCACCAGACCGAGTTCGGCCGCCACGCGCTGCGCACCGGCTTTGGTGGTGAAGTTCTCATCGTTGCAGGTCAACCCGGCGAGAAACCACACCACCGGCGGTGGCGCGTCGTCGCGCGGCGGTGGCAGAAAAATGCTGAACGTCATCGGGCAGTTGAGCACGGCCGACTGATGACGCCAGCGCTGCTGCCAGCCGCCAAAAATACGGTGTTCTTCCAGCAGCTCCAGAGTGGATGCCATGTCGCCTCCTGCTTATTTATTAAAATGCACCACGGAACGGATCGATTTGCCTTCATGCATCAGCTCAAATGCCTCGTTGATCTCTTCCAGCGGCATGGTGTGGGTGATGAAATCATTCAGCGCAAACTTACCGTCGAGGTAATCCTGCACGATGCCCGGCAGCTGGGTGCGTCCTTTCACGCCGCCAAACGCCGACCCGCGCCATACGCGGCCGGTGACCAGCTGGAACGGCCGGGTAGAAATCTCTTCGCCGGCACCGGCAACGCCGATAATCACTGATTCGCCCCAGCCTTTATGGCAGCACTCCAGCGCGGAACGCATCACGTTGACGTTACCGATACACTCAAACGAGAAGTCCACGCCGCCGTCGGTCATCTCGACGATAACCTCCTGAATTGGCTTAGCAAAATCTTTCGGATTAACCAGGTCGGTTGCGCCCAGTTTGCGCGCCAGGTCAAACTTGCTGGTATTGATATCAATACCGATGATGCGACCGGCCTTCGCCATTTTCGCCCCAATGATCGCCGACAGGCCAATACCGCCGAGGCCGAAAATCGCCACGGTGTCGCCTTCTTTCACTTTGGCGGTATTCATCACCGCGCCCATGCCGGTGGTTACGCCACAGCCGAGCAGGCACACTTCTTCCAGCGGCGCTTCTTTGCTGATTTTCGCCAGGGAGATTTCCGGTACAACGGTGTACTCAGAGAAGGTCGAGGTGCCCATGTAATGGAAGATCGGCTTGCCGTCTTTAAAGAAGCGGGTGGTGCCGTCGGGCATCAGCCCTTTGCCCTGCGTGGTGCGGATTGCCTGACACAGGTTGGTTTTGCCGGAGAGACAGAATTTACACTTGCCGCACTCTGGCGTGTACAGCGGGATCACGTGATCGCCGACCGCCACGCTGGTAACGCCTTCGCCCACCGCTTCAACCACGCCGCCACCTTCGTGACCGAGGATCGCCGGGAATACGCCTTCCGGATCTTTACCTGACAGGGTGTAAGCATCGGTATGGCACACGCCGGTGGCAACGATGCGCACCAGCACTTCCCCTTTCTGTGGCGGCATCAGATCCACTTCTTCAATCTTCAGCGGTTCGCCAGCAGCCCAGGCCACGGCCGCGCGGGTTTTAATCATGTTCATGCAATCCCTCTTCCTGTGATGTCGTGATTGGATAAAAAATAACGCTTACTCAGCGGCCTGCAGCGGATGCAGCAGTTCATCGTTGAGCGGGCGGTCATCAAACATTTCAATAATCAGATACTTCAGCGCCTCAACGTTGGGCGTAAAGGCGTCGCGGCGCCACATCAGCCAGGTGGCCGTGTCGCGCCAGGTCGGCGGCAGGCTGTGCTGCTGCACGCGCGCGCGGGCCGGCATCTGCGCCAGCACCGAGGCGGGAATCATTGCCACGCCGCCGCCGCCGGCTACGCAGGCGACCATGGCGTGATAAGACTGAATCTCCATAACGCTGTGCGGTGCGCTCTGGCTGTCGCGATACCAGGACTCCAGCCGGGTGCGGTACGAGCAGCTGTTGCCAAAGGCAAACAGCGTATCGCCCTGCGTATCGCGGGCGCTGTGAATCGGCGCATGTTCGAGGCTGGTGATCAGTACCATCTCTTCACGAAAGGCGATGCAGCCATTCAGATCGTCATGACTGGCCGGACCGTCCACCAGCGCCGCCGCCAGCGTGCCGGCGCGCACTTTATCGATGATATCGCCTGAGGTGCCGGTCACCAGCGACAGCGCGACGTTGGGGAAGCGCTGATGATAGGCGGCCAGCAATCCCGGCAGGCGGGTGGCGGCGGTGCTCTCCATCGAACCGAAGGCAAAGTTACCACCGGGTTCACCGGCGCGCGCCATGTTCAGCGCCTCGTCGCTCAACGCCAGAATACGCTGCGCATAATTGAGGAAATTGTGGCCCATCGGCGACAAACGAATGCGCTGCTTCTCACGAATAAACAGATCGACGCCGATTTCTTCTTCCAGCTGTCGCAGTCGCGTGGTGAGATTAGACGGCACGCGATGCAGCACTTCGGCGGCGCGCGCCAGTGAGCCGGTTTCGGCCACGGAACAGAACATGCGGAGCTGTACTAAATCCATATTCTCTTCTCGTAAACAACTTGGTTAATATTATTCACTTTTCGTGAGTCTAAACGTCATGCATGCTGCTGACAAGTGATAATCCAATCGATCCGGAGTCAGAATGGCGTGGCGAGTTGCGCTTAGCGCGTTTTTAAGTTTAGTGGTTGCAATGGGGATTGGGCGATTTGCGTTTACCCCGCAGGTGCCGCTGATGATTCACGACGGTCAGCTCACGCTCGCCAGCGCCAGCCTGGTCGCGGCGCTGAACTATCTCGGTTATCTGGCCGGATCGTTTGACGCGATGCGCGCGCAGCGGCGTGTGGAGTGGCGGCTGCAGCTGGGCGTCTGGGGTGCCGTCGCGCTGACGTTGCTGTCCGCCTGTATCAGCGGGCCGTGGCTGCATGCGGTGGTGCGTTTCCTGATCGGCGTCGCCAGCGGCTGGGCAATGGTGCTGGTGGCAGCATGGAGCAATGAGCAACTGCTGCACCACGGCCGGCCGGGCCTGTCGGCAGCGGTGTTTGCCGGTCCCGGCACCGGCATCTTCATCAGCGGCATGCTGGCGGTACTGCTGCACGCCAGCGGCGTGAGCGCGGCGTTTGCCTGGGCGGCGTACGGTGTGCTGGCGCTGCTGCTGATTGCCGCGATTGCGCGCTGCCTGCCGCGCAGCGGACAGCTGCATCGTCCGCAACAGGCCGCCGCACCGCTGCTGCTGACGCGTGATCTGAAGCGCCTGATCCTCAGCTACAGCCTCGCCGGCTTTGGCTATATTCTGCCCGCCACCTTCCTGTCGCAAATGGCGGCAGCGCTTCCCTGATAGCGCTTTTGCGCAGTTTGTCTGGCCGGTGTTTGGCGGCGCGGCGGTGATCGGCATCGTGCTGGGGATCGTGACGCGCCACTGGGGCAGCAGCCATCGGCGGCTGGCGCTGGTGCTGTGGGCGCAGGCGCTGGGCGTAATCGCGGCCATCGTACTGCCGGGCATCAACGGTCTACTGCTGGCAGCGCTGCTGATTGGTGGCGGCTTTCTCTGCGTGGTGCAGCTGTCGCTGCAGTACAGCCGGGAGCTGGCGCCGCACCATGCGCGCTATCTCGCCGGCCTGCTCACGACCGGTTATGCCATCGGACAGCTCGGTGGGCCGCTGCTGTCCTGGATTTCCAGCCTGCTGTGGCACCGGCTCGATCCGGCGCTGTGGGTGGCCGGAGGCGGGTTGCTGCTGGCGGGGGCGCTGGTGATGCGGCGATCGCCCACCTGAAACGCTTTCATTTCCAATCGGATTGATTGCTGGATTAAGCGCGCGTTGTGTTTCACAATACGCGCTCAGAATTTCCCCCGCAGGCGCAGACCTGCGGGCGCATCACCTGCCGGAGAAGAGTACGATGAGCACCTTAAGTCAGGAAGCCGCCCTGGTTCACGAAGCACTGCTGGCGCGTGGCCTGGAAACGCCATTACGCGCCCCGGTGCGCGATATGGACGACGCGTCACGCAAGCGCGAGATCGCCGGCCACATGACCCAGATTATGCAGCTGCTGAATCTGGACCTGGAAGACGACAGCCTGATGGAGACGCCGCACCGCATCGCCAAGATGTACGTCGACGAAATCTTTTCAGGTCTGGATTACGCCAACTTCCCGAAAATCACCGTCATCGAAAACAAGATGAAGGTGGACGAAATGGTCACCGTGCGTGATATCACCCTGACCAGCACCTGTGAACACCACTTCGTGATCATCGACGGCAAAGCCACCGTGGCCTATATCCCTAAAGACAAGGTAATTGGCCTGTCGAAGATCAACCGTATCGTACAGTTCTTCGCCCAGCGTCCGCAGGTGCAGGAGCGTTTAACCCAGCAGGTGCTGGTGGCGCTGCAAACCCTGCTGGGCACCAATAACGTGGCGGTGTCGATCGATGCGGTGCACTACTGCGTGAAAGCGCGCGGCGTCAAAGATGCGACCAGCGCGACCACCACCACTTCACTCGGCGGATTGTTCAAATCGAGCCAGAACACGCGTCAGGAGTTCCTGCGCGCGGTACGCCACAGCTAAGCAGCGCGGGCGGCGTCGTTGTCGCCCGTGTTCCTCTCACCGTCAGGGCACTCGATGCAACGCTATCTCGCGCTGGATTTCATTCGTGGTTGCGCCATTCTCGGCATATTGCTGCTGAATATCGTCGGCTTTGGTCTGCCCTCGGCGGCCTATCTCAATCCGGCCTGGCAGGGTGAAGCCTCCGTTTCTGATGCCTGGACCTGGGCAATCATGGATGGCCTGGCGCAGCTAAAATTCCTGACGCTGTTTGCGCTGCTGTTTGGTGCCGGACTGGCACTGCAGGTGCCGCGCGGCAGCCGCTGGATCTCCTCACGCTTAACGCTGCTGGTCTTCATCGGGTTCATCCACGCGGTGTTCCTGTGGGAAGGCGACATCCTGCTGGATTATGGGCTGATTGGGTTGATTGTCTGGCGCATGCTGCGTGACGTGCCGTCGGAGCGGGCGCTATTACATACCGGCGTGCTGCTCTATCTGGTGGGCTGTGCCGTGCTGCTGGTGTTTGGCGTCATCTCCAGTCCGCAGCCGACGCGTTCGTGGCTGCCTGGCGCGGCAGATCTGGAGTATGAGAGCTACTGGAAACTGGTCGGCGGCTGGGAAGCGGTGCAGAATCGCCTCGAACACCTGTCATCCGGCCTGATGGCGCTGGCTTCGCAGTATGGCTGGCAGCTGGCCGGGCTGATGCTGATCGGTGCCGCGCTGATGCGCAGCGGCTGGCTGAGCGGCCAGTTTAGTCTGCAACACTACCGACGCGCGGCGGCGCTGTTACTTACCATCGGCTGGCTGATTGCCATACCCGGCGTGCTGGCACAGTGGCTGCTACAGTGGGAATTTCGCTGGAGCGGCTTTTTCCTGCAGGTGCCACGCGATCTCGCCAGTCCGTTTATCAGCCTTGGCTACGCTGCACTCTGTCTCGGTTACTGGCCGGCCATCGCCGCCACGCGGATCAGTTACGCCATTCAGTGCGTCGGCCGCATGGCGCTGAGCAATTATCTGCTGCAGACGCTAATCTGCACCACGCTGTTCTACCGCTTCGATCTGTTCCTCAAATTTGACCGCCTGCAACTACTGGCTTTTGTACCGGCTATCTGGCTGGTCAATATTCTGTTCTCCGTGCTGTGGCTGCGCGTCTTCCCGCAGGGACCGATGGAGTGGATCTGGCGCCGGCTGACGCAGCTCGCCGCCGGAAAAGCGGACAACGCGTCCGCCGGCAGATAATGATGTTCATCACAAAGGTTGCATAATTGTATGTAACCGTTTTCATCCGTGTGACGTAATTCACGCAGCTGTTTCCGATGCCCTGACAGAATAGCGCCGTTACGCGCCAGTCGCGCATTTTCTCCTCTGTGGAACAACTGCATGATAACGATTCGTGATGTCGCCCGTCAGGCCGGGGTTTCCGTTGCCACCGTGTCGCGGGTGCTCAATAACAGCAGTGCAGTCACCTCTGATACCCGCGAAGCCGTGCTGCAGGCGGTTGAATCGCTCGGCTACCGGCCGAATGCCAACGCGCAGGCGCTGGCGACCCAGGTGAGCGATACCATCGGCGTGGTGGTCATGGACGTTTCCGATCCCTTCTTTGGTGCGCTGGTTAAAGCGGTGGATACCGTGGCGCAGCGCATGCACAAGCATGTGCTCATCAGCAATTCGTGGCATCAGGAAGAGAAAGAACGTCATGCCATTGAGGTGCTGATCCGCCAGCGCTGCAACGCGCTGGTGGTGCACGCGAAAACGCTTACAGACGCGGAACTGGCGCAGTTTATGGATCAGGTTCCCGGTATGGTACTGATTAATCGTACTATTCCCGGTTACGAGCACCGCTGCGTCTGCCTCGACAATGTTACCGGGGCGCAGGTAGCGACGCGCATGCTGTTACAGCAGGGCCATCAGCGCATTGGTTACCTCAGCTCCAGCCATCCGATTGAGGACGTGGCTCAGCGCCGCGACGGCTGGCTGCAGGCACTGGCGGAGCAGGGCATCCGCCCGCCGGAGGGCTGGATTGCGCATGCCGAACCGGACATGCAGGGCGGTGAAGCCGCGATGGTGGAGCTGCTGGGGCGTAATCTGCACCTCACTGCGGTGTTCTCCTATAACGATGGCATGGCGGCCGGTGCACTCACCGCGCTGAAAGATAATGGTATTCAGGTACCGCAGCATTTCTCTGTCATCGGCTTCGATGACATTCCCATTTCCCGTTACACCGACCCGCAACTGACCACGGTGCGCTATCCCATTGTTTCTATGGCGAAACTGGCGACTGAGCTGGCCCTGCAGGGCGCAGCAGGCACGCTCGATCCGCACGCCGCGCACTGCTTCATGCCTACGCTGGTGCGGCGCCATTCGGTGGCGCAGCGGCAAATTGTGGAGTCGGTCACTAATTCAGGCGATAGCGCCGTGTAACCGTTTCCAATCTGTGATTGTATTCACAGTTAATTAACATGGCGCTCACTATGATGGCAGCGTCTTACCGGACTGAAACATTATGTAACGCCGGGCTTTCCTTCCCCGGTCTGGTTTCAGTAGCCGATTGAAATGGTTCACAACACACTTCAGGAAGCGTTTACCTACAGGGAAGTCAGGATAGCGATGGTGGTCCGGCTTGGTAGCAGCGCCTGCCCCATAAAAAATAGCGTTTCAACCGACTGCGCTGTCTGCCCGCAGGCAATACGGCGCGATGAAATACCCTGCATAAAAAAACCGGAGATACCATGAATAAGAAGGTTTTCACGCTCACAGCACTGGTTGCCAGCATGATGTTTGGTGCAACTGCGCACGCCGCCGATACCCGCATTGGCGTGACAATTTATAAATATGACGACAACTTCATGTCGATGGTGCGCAAGGACATCGAAAAAGAGGCGAAAGCCGTTGGCGGCATTCAGCTGCTGATGAACGACTCACAGAACGACCAATCCAAACAGAACGACCAGATTGACGTGCTGATGGCGAAAGGCGTGAAAGCGCTGGCCATCAACCTGGTGGATCCGGCTGCTGCGGCAGTGGTGATCGACAAAGCGCGCTCGAACGACGTGCCGGTGGTGTTCTTCAACAAAGAGCCTAACGCGAAAGTGCTGGCCAGCTACGACAAAGCTTACTATGTCGGTACCGACTCCAAAGAGTCCGGCATCAAGCAGGGTGAGCTGATCGAGAAACACTGGAAAGCTACGCCAGCCTGGGATCTGAACAAAGACGGTCAGATTCAGTTCGTGCTGCTGAAAGGTGAACCGGGCCATCCGGATGCCGAAGCACGTACCAAATACGTCATCGAAACCCTGAACAAAGACGGCATCAAAACCCAGCAGCTGGCGATGGATACTGCAATGTGGGATACCGCGCAGGCGAAAGACAAAGTGGATGCCTGGCTGTCTGGCCCGAACGCCAACAAAATTGAAGTAATCATCGCGAACAACGATGCGATGGCGATGGGTGCGGTTGAAGCGCTGAAGGCGCACAACAAAACCAGCATTCCGGTGTTTGGTGTTGACGCCCTGCCAGAAGCGCTGGCGCTGGTGAAATCCGGTGCGATGGCCGGTACCGTGCTGAACGATGCGGAAAACCAGGCGAAAGCCACGCTGGACATTGCTAATAACCTGGCCAATGGCAAAGAGCCAACCGCAGGTACTAACTTCAAGATGGACGGCAAAGTGGTCCGCGTACCGTACGTACCGGTTGATAAAGAAAACCTGTCGCAGTTTGTGAAGTAATTCGTCCCGGGCGCGGCTTTTCTGCCGCGCCTTATTGCATCTGACCAACGCTTTTTTTAGCCAGGTAAATTATGGCCAGTGAGAATCCGACCACACAGCGAGAATATCTGCTGGAGATGACGAATGTCTCGAAATCATTTCCAGGGGTGAAAGCCTTAGATAATGTGAATTTAAAAGTGCGGCCGCACTCCGTCCATGCCTTAATGGGTGAAAACGGCGCCGGTAAATCCACTTTATTAAAATGCCTGTTTGGGATTTATAAAAAGGATACGGGGAGCATCCTGTTTCAGGGTGAGGAAATAGATTACAAATCCTCCAAAGAGGCGCTGGAAAATGGCGTTTCAATGGTGCATCAGGAATTAAATCTGGTGCTGCAGCGCAACGTGATGGACAACATGTGGCTGGGGCGCTATCCGCGCAAAGGTCCGTTTGTCGATCAGGATAAAATGTATCGTGATACCAAAGCGATCTTTGATGAATTAGATATTGATATCGATCCGCGCGATAAAGTCGCGACGCTTTCGGTATCGCAAATGCAGATGATTGAAATCGCCAAGGCGTTTTCCTATGACGCGAAAATCGTCATTATGGATGAGCCCACGTCATCGCTGACCGAAAAAGAAGTTAACCACCTGTTCACCATTATCCGTAAGCTGAAAGATCGCGGCTGCGGTATTGTTTATATTTCGCATAAAATGGAAGAAATTTTCCAGCTGTGCGATGAGATCACCATTCTGCGTGACGGCCAGTGGATTGCCACCCAGCCGCTGGAAGGGCTGGACATGGACAAGATCATCGCCATGATGGTCGGCCGTTCGCTCAACCAGCGCTTCCCGGACAAAACTAACGTGCCGGGTGAAGTGATTCTGGAGGTGCGCAATCTGACCTCGCTGCGCCAGCCATCGATCCGTGATATCTCGTTTGATCTGCATAAAGGCGAGATTCTCGGGATTGCCGGCCTGGTGGGCGCCAAGCGTACTGACATTGTGGAAACCTTATTTGGTATCCGTGAGAAGTCGGGCGGCACCATTAAACTGCACGGTAAAGCGATTAATAACCACAGCGCCAACGAAGCCATCAACCATGGTTTTGCGCTGGTAACGGAAGAGCGGCGTTCCACCGGGATTTATGCCTACCTGGATATTGGTTTTAACTCGCTCATTTCTAATATCAAGAAATATAAATCCAGTATGGGTCTGCTGGATAATAAACGCATGAAAAGCGATACCCAGTGGGTCATTGATGCCATGCGGGTGAAAACGCCCGGCCATCATACCCAAATTGGATCGCTCTCCGGCGGTAACCAGCAAAAAGTCATTATTGGTCGCTGGTTATTGACGCAGCCGGAAATACTGATGCTTGATGAACCGACGCGCGGTATTGACGTCGGCGCTAAATTCGAGATTTATCAGCTGATCTCGGAGCTGGCGAAAAAAGAAAAGGGCATCATTATTATCTCTTCTGAAATGCCAGAGCTGTTGGGCATTACCGACCGTATTTTGGTAATGAGTAATGGTCAGGTAGCGGGCATTGTCGATACTAAAACGACCTCGCAGAATGAAATCCTGCGTTTAGCGTCATTACACCTTTAATGAAGCAAGGGCTTTAACATGAAAGCGACTACTAAAAAGAATGCGCTAACCTGGTTAAAAGAGGGCGGCATTTATGTTGTCCTGTTGGTACTGCTGGCGATTATTATTTTCCAGGATCCGACCTTTTTAAGCCTGATGAACCTGAGTAACATTCTGACTCAGTCATCGGTCCGTATTATTATCGCACTCGGCGTAGCCGGTCTGATCGTGACCCAGGGCACCGACCTGTCGGCAGGGCGCCAGGTGGGTCTGGCGGCGGTGGTAGCGGCAACGCTGCTGCAGTCGATGGATAACGCCAACAAGGTGTTCCCGCATCTGGAAACCGTGCCGATTCCGCTGGTGATTCTGACCGTGTGCATCATCGGTGGCGTGATTGGCCTGGTTAACGGCGTGATCATCGCTTACCTGAAGGTGACGCCGTTTATCACCACGCTGGGCACCATGATCATCGTTTACGGCATCAACTCGCTGTACTACGACTTCGTGGGCGCTTCACCGATTGCCGGTTTTGACGCTGGCTTCTCGAAGTTTGCCCAGGGCTTCCTGCGCTTCGGCGACTTCAAGCTGTCGTTTATCACCTTCTACGCGATTATCGCTATTGTGTTCGTCTGGATCCTGTGGAATAAAACCCGCTTCGGCAAAAACATTTTTGCTATCGGCGGTAACCCGGAAGCGGCGAAAGTCTCTGGCGTTAACGTTCCGCTTAACCTGATCCTGGTGTATGCGCTGTCCGGCGTGTTCTATGCCTTCGGCGGGATGCTGGAAGCGGGCCGTATCGGCAGCGCCACTAACAACCTCGGCTTTATGTATGAGCTGGATGCGATTGCAGCCTGCGTGGTGGGCGGCGTGTCGTTCGCCGGCGGGGTAGGTACCGTCGCGGGTGTGGTGACCGGTGTGATCATCTTCACCGTCATCAACTACGGTCTGACCTACATCGGCGTGAACCCGTACTGGCAGTACATCATCAAGGGCGGCATCATCATCTTCGCCGTGGCGCTTGATTCGCTGAAATACGCGCGTAAGAAATAGCAGAGAACAAGGTCAACCATCAGGGCTGCGGCAACGCGGCCCTTTTTGTTTTGTTTCGCTTCTGCTATTTCCGCAGCTTCTCTTCCAGCTCGAGTAACTGTTCCGGTGTGACCGCTGGGTAGCTCTGCGCATCTTCCGGCACTTCATGCACCGCCGGAATCGGCACCAGCGGGCCAAGGAAACGCGGCTCGCGCTTCATCAGATAGAGATCCGCCAGCGCACCGAGACGCGCACCCACCTCGCGGAACCGCACCGACAGCATATTCTTTGGCGACGGCACGGCGTAGCACTGCGCCTGAATGCCAAGGTGCTGGGCGATATAGAGTGCGCGTTCACAGTGGAAGCGCTGGGTAATGATGATGAAGTCGTTGGTGTCGAAGACTTTGCGCGTGCGCACAATCGAATCCAGCGTACGGAAACCGGCATAATCCAGCACGATGTCCGAGGGATCGACGCCGGCTTTGATTAAATCGCGTCGCATGGTCATCGGCTCGTTGTAGCTCTGCAGCGCATTATCGCCGCTCAGCAGCAGATAATTCACCTTGCCGCTGTTGTAAGCGTTGAGCGCGCCCTGAATGCGATACAGGTAATACTGATTGATGACGCCGGTGCGGTAATACTTGGCGGTGCCCAGCACCACGCCGACCTGACGATGCGGCAGCGAAGCGACATCTTCATAAATAAACGGCGCGGTTCGCCAGCTAATCCAGCGATCGAGGCCGAGCGCGGTCGCCATCACCAGTAAGATGATGATAAACAGAGCAAAGAAAATGCGTTTAAGTATGCGCACGGGCACTCGGTTGACGAAAATTCAGATGGGTCAAGGCTACTTGAGGCGGCACGGCTAAGCAAGTTTGTGCCGGTCGGCTGGCGTTTTTTTAAGCGCTGCCGCACCTGAAGCGTGCGGCAGCGTCGGTCTGCAATTAAATCGAGGTACGGCGATAGTGACGATACTGCGGCAGCCAGAAGTTGTTGTTGATGGCTTTCGACAGCACGTCCTCGGATGTGACCACCGCCACACCCGCCAGCTGCGCCGCTTTGCCCACTTCCATGGCGATCACTTTGGAGACGCCCTGGATGTCCTTAATCTCTGGCAGCACCGGACCTTCACCGTCGTTAACCAGCGGTGAGCAGTCAGCCAGCGCGCGGCTGGCGGTCATCAGCATCGAATCCGTTACGCGGGTGGCGCCGGCAGCGATCACGCCGAGACCGATACCCGGGAAGATATAGGAGTTGTTGCACTGGGCAATCGGGTAGGTTTTGCCTTTCCAGGTGACCGGTGCAAACGGGCTGCCGGTGGCGACCAGCGCGTCACCGTCGGTCCAGGCGATGATATCAGCCGGGGTCGCTTCCACGCGTGAGGTCGGGTTCGAGAGCGGCATCACGATCGGGCGTTTGCAGTGCTTGTGCATCTCGCGAATGATCTCTTCGGTGAACAGTCCCGGCTGGCCGGAAACGCCGATCAGGATATCCGGCTGGGCATTGCGCACCACGTCGAGCAGTGAAATCGAATCGCTGGTGACGTCCCAGTCTTTCAGATTGTCGCTCTTCTGCACCAGCTTGCTCTGGAAATCGAGCAGGTTAGGCAATTTGTCAGTGAGCAGGCCGAAACGGTCTACCATCATCACGCGCGCGCGCGCTTCATCATCGCTCAGGCCTTCGGATTTCATCTGTGCGACGATCTGCTCAGCGATACCGCAGCCGGCGGAACCGGCACCGAGGAACACCACTTTCTGCTCGCACAGACGGCTGCCTGCGGCGCGGCTGGCAGCGATCAGCGTGCCCACCGTGACAGCGGCCGTGCCCTGAATATCGTCATTGAAGCAGCAGATCTCATCGCGGTAACGCTCCAGCAGCGGCATGGCGTTTTTCTGCGCGAAATCTTCAAACTGCAGCAGCACGTTTGGCCAGCGGCGCTTCACCGCCTGAATGAATTCATCAACGAAGGCTTCATACTCTTCGCCGGTGATGCGCGGATGGCGCCAGCCCATGTAGAGCGGATCGTTCAGCAGTTGCTGATTATTGGTGCCGACATCCAGCACCACCGGCAGGGTGTAGGCCGGGCTGATGCCACCGCACACGGTGTACAGCGACAGCTTGCCGATAGGAATGCCCATGCCGCCAATGCCCAGGTCGCCGAGGCCGAGAATACGCTCGCCGTCGGTGACCACGATGACTTTGACATTCTGCTTGGTGGCGTTTTGCAGCATGTCTTCAATGCGGTCGCGGTTGTTGTAGGAGATAAACACCCCGCGCGCGCGACGGTAAATTTCTGAGAAGTGTTCGCAGGCCGCGCCAACCGTTGGGGTGTAGATGATCGGCATCATCTCTTCCAGGTGGTTGTCCAGCAGGCGATAGAATAGCGTTTCGTTGGTATCCTGGATGTTGCGCAGGTAGACGTGCTTGTCGTTATTGTTTTTGAAGTCCAGGAACTGACGCCAGGCGCGCTCGGCCTGCTCTTCGATGGTTTCTACGGCGTCTGGCAGCAGGCCATTGAGGTTAAATTCGTTACGTTCTTCCAGCGAGAAGGCGCTGCCTTTGTTCAACAGCGGAAATTCCAGCAGGATCGGACCCGCGTAAGGAATATACAGCGGACGTTTACTTTCGTACTCGAGTTCCATGCAGTGTTTGCTCCGGTTGCAGTGTTTTCTGACGTGTCGCCAGCAAGAAGGTAACGCCAGACCCGTTTATTGTGAAGTTCTGGCGCCCGATCCTATGAAAATTCCTGCAGATGTACAGCTTTTGTTAATAGAAGGTCACAAAAGCGGTAAAAGGATCACTAAACTGTTGGTTTCGAAACTAAAGTAACCGAGAAATTGCTGCAGCCGAGCGCGGCGAGGGTGGTGCGGGTGGCATCAAACTGGCTCAGCGTGGCGTCGGCGCTTTCTGCCAGCACCGCCTGCTGAATCTCCTCCAGCGCTTCGTTGTGCATATTCATCAGAATCAGCGCGGCCTGTAATGGCGGCAGGCTCGGGTTGAAAGCGGCATTTTCGGCATAGCGCCCGGGGTAAATCTGGCCGCTGCGGCTCTGCAACGCCACGCCGCTATAACTCTGGCTGTAAGGTGCATGGCTGCGGCTGGCGGCATCAATCGCGGCCTGCTGCAGCGCATCGCCCTGCGGCAGGAAACCGTGGTCGACGGGGGTCAGCAACCGTTCGCTGATATTGAGATCGGCCGGGCCAAAGGCATCCGGTAAATAGTCGGCCAGCGTGCTGACTGCGCGGCCCGGCAGGCTGATGCGAATCGCCGTACCGCTATTCAGTTCATTCATAAACTGGCGGCAGTGTCCGCACGGCGTGTAGTTGACGGTAATGGTCGCCAGCTGCGCTTCGCCCCGCAGCCAGGCATGCGTGACTGCGCTCTGCTCGGCGTGGACCGTTTGCTGCAGCGGCGCATGTAAGAACTCCATATTGGCACCGAAGTACCAGTGGCCACTGATGCCGCGCGCAATAGCGCCCACGTTAAAGTGCGAAACCGGTGCCACGGCACAACAGGCGGCAATCGGCAGCAGTGCGAGTGCCAGCGCATCATCATCCAGACCGGTTGCCTGTTGCAGCTGAGTCACCTCCTGCGGTCGCAGCACGCCGTGAAAATCAGCGGCGTCCAGCAGCGGCTGAAGCGCGCTCTGCAGCGCAGCGGGCAGGGCAGAGAAAGCGGAAGTGAATCGTGCATGCATGATCTTATGGCCTCATTAACTCGTCAGCGGCGAAGCGCCGCCTCAAGGTTTATATGTGATCCAGGTCGCTATGACAATGCAAGCTGATTGGCTTGTTTCAACTTTGCGAGATCTCTCGCAAGTTTTACCCCAGTAAGCGCATCAGCAAAGGAAAAATGAAGGGCGCCAGTAACGAGGTGATGATGCCGCAGATTACCAGCGCCAGTGAACTGAAGGCGCCTTCCTGATAGTCAATCTCCGCGGCGCGCGCGGTGCCGAGCGCATGAGACGCGTTGCCAATCGCCAGCCCGCGTGATGACTTGCTGCGCACTTTAAACAGATTCAGCAGCATGTGACCAAACACCGCGCCCAGCACGCCAGCAATCAACACGCAAATGGCGCTGATGGCCGGAATACCGTGTAGCGAGCCCGATACTGCCATGGCGATGGGCGTGGTCACCGACTTCGGCAGGATGGTGGCTGCGATTTCCGGCGTCGCCCCCATCCACAGCGCGATCGCCGTGCCGGACATCATGGCGGTAATGCTGCCGATAAAGCAGACGCTAATGATGGTTTTCCAGCGCGCGCGAATCTGGTGCATCTGCTCATACAGCGGCAGCGCCAGCGCTACCACGGCGGGCTGCAGCAGCTGATTAAGCAGCGCGCTGCCAGCGAAATAGCGCGCGTAGGGCAGGTGCGTCAGCAGCAGCAGTGGAATAATGATCGCCATGGCCACCAGCAGTGGATTGACAATGGAGAGGTTGATTCTGGCTGCCAGACGGCGTGCCAGCAGATACGCCACCACGGTAAGTGGCAGTGACCACCAGGCGTCACTCATGGCCGGACTCCTTCGGACGCTGCAGGCGCTCGGCGCTGAGGCCGACAATCAGTAATACCAGCAGGGTGCTGACCATGCAGGAGACGACAATCGGGCCAAACTGTGCGCTGAGGATATCGGTGTAGCCCATCACGCCAACGCTGATCGGTACAAACAGCAGCGCCATATAGCGGATCAACAGCTGACAGCCGGGTTTCACCCACGTTACCGGGATAATCTGCAGCGCCAGCAGGGCAAACAGTAGCAGCATGCCAAGGATGCTGCCGGGAATGGTAAATGGCAGCAGGGCGGCAAGGCCGTTGCCGGCGTACAGCGCGGCATAGACGATGGCAAAGGCGCGCAGATAGCGCCAGCAGGCAGATAGCACGGTGGGCATGTCAGGCTCCTGTTTTCGTGGCGCTTCATCATACGCATTAAGCGCTTAGCGTGCTAGCGATCACACTGGAATGCAGATTCAGGATTTCAACACCTCTGCTTTGAAGCTGAGTAAAGCGGCGTAAGGTGGTGGCCAGAGCGAAGGAGCAGCGATGAACCACACCGTGCAACCGCAGCGCGCGCTGCGAAAGGCGATGCCGCAAGCGGAGCAAAAACTATGGCGCTATTTACGCAACCGAAATGTGTGTGGCGCGAAGTTTCGCCGCCAGCATCCTGTTGGAGGGTATATCGTTGATTTTGCCTGCGTTGAGCGATCGCTGATCGTGGAACTGGATGGTGGACAGCACAATGCGCCTGAAGATCAGGCTTACGATGCCCGGCGCACGGCGTATTTACAGCGCTGCGGCTGGCGCGTAATTCGCTTCTGGAATCATCAGGTGTTTAATGAGTTTGAGGCGGTAATGGCGGAGATCTATCGCTGTCTGATGTTGGCGCGATAAGCGCGGTGCGGTTTTCCCCTCACCCCGGCCCTCTCCCGCAGGCGGGAGAGGGGGTAGCCTTGTGCGGGGTTTTGCTATGTGCAGGTTTGATACATGGGTGACAACGTGCGCTGTTCGGCCCTTTTTAATGCGGGAGAGTGAGTCAAGCGAACAAGGTCATGCCTGGCTCTAAACCCAAACCCCGCACTCAGCAGTTCCCTCTCCCGCAGACGGGAGAGGGGGTAGTCTTATGCGGGGTTTTGCCAGGTGCAGGCCTGGCTCTGAACCCAGACCCCGCACTTAACGGTTCCCTCTCCCGTAAGCGGGAGAGGGTTAGGGTGAGGGCCAGCGCGCACTGACCTTTACTTCACCGGCATACCCGGCTGGGCACCGCTATCCACTGTCAGCACGAAGCTGCGCTTCTGGAATCATCAGGAGTTTAATGAATTTGAGGCGGTAATGGCGGAGATTTATCGCTGTCTGATGTTGGCGCGATAAGCGCGGTGCGGTTTTCCCCTCACCCCAGCCCTCTCCCGCAGGCGGGAGAGGGGGTAGTCTTGTGCGGTGTTTTGCTATGTGCAGGTTTGATACCTGGGTAACAACGTGCGCTGTTCGGCCCTTTTTAATGCGGGAGAGTGAGTCAAGCGAACGAGGTGCAGGCATGGCTCTGAACCCAGAGCCCGCACTCAGCGGTTCCCTCTCCCGTAAGCGGGAGAGGAGGTAGTCTTGTGCGGTGTTTTGCTATGTGCAGGCCTGGATCTGAACCCAGACCCCGCACTCAGCGGTTCCCTCTCCCGTAAGCGGGAGAGGGTTAGGGTGAGGGCCAGCGCGCACCAACCCTTACTTAACCGGCATACCCGGCTGCGCACCGCTATCCACTGACAGCACAAACAGGTCTTTGCCGCCAGGCCCGGCAGACAGCACCATGCCTTCGGACACGCCGAAACGCATTTTGCGCGGCGCCAGGTTAGCGACGATGATGGTCATCTTGCCCACCAGCACCGACGGATCCGGATAAGCGGCGCGAATGCCGGAGAAAATCTGGCGCTTCTCGCCACCCAGATCCAGCTGCAGACGTAGCAGCTTATCGGAACCTTCTACCAGCTCAGCCTGCTCGATCAGCGCCACGCGCATGTCGACTTTGGCGAAGTCATCAATGGTGATGGTCTCGCCAATTGGTGCATCGGCCAGCGGACCGCTTGCCGCCGGCTGGTTCGCCGCCGCTGCGTCCTCTTTCGAAGCCGCAATCAGCGCCTCCACTTTTGCCATCTCAATACGACCATACAGCGCTTTAAACGGCGCTACGCTGTGGTTGAGCAGCGGCTGCGCAATGCCATCCCAGCTCAGTTCGCTTTGCAGGAAGGCTTCTGCGCGCTCGCTCAGCGACGGCAGTACCGGCTTCAGCCAGGTCATCAGCACGCGGAACAGGTTGATACCCATCGAGCAAATCGCCTGCAGGTCGGCATCGCGGCCTTCCTGTTTCGCCACCACCCACGGTGCCTGCTCGTCAACGTAGCGGTTGGCCAGGTCGGCCAGCGCCATGATCTCGCGGATCGCACGGTTGTACTCGCGGCTGGCCCAGGCTTCACCGATCTTCTCTGACGCATCAACAAAGGTCTGATACAGCGCCGGATCTGCCAGTTCGCTTGCCAGCTGGCCGTTAAAGCGTTTGGTGATAAAGCCAGCGTTGCGCGAGGCGAGGTTCACCACCTTGTTGACGATGTCAGCGTTCACGCGCTGAACGAAATCTTCCAGATTAAGGTCAATATCGTCGATGCGCGAAGAGAGCTTGGCCGCGTAGTAGTAGCGCAGGCTGTCGGCATCAAGATGCTGCAGCCAGGTGCTGGCTTTGATAAAGGTGCCGCGCGATTTCGACATCTTCGCGCCGTTCACCGTGACATAACCATGCACAAACAGGTTGGTCGGCTTGCGGAAATTGCTGCCTTCCAGCATCGCTGGCCAGAACAGGCTGTGGAAATAGACGATGTCTTTGCCGATGAAGTGATACAGCTCGGTGCTGGAATCTTTCTTCCAGAACTCGTCGAAATCGATGTCGCCGCGTTTGTCGCACAGGTTCTTAAACGACCCCATGTAGCCGATGGGCGCATCCAGCCAGACGTAGAAGTATTTGCCCGGCGCACCAGGGATTTCGAAGCCGAAGTACGGCGCATCGCGGGAGATATCCCACTGTTGCAGACCGGCTTCAAACCACTCCTGCATCTTGTTTGCCACCTGCTCCTGCAGCGCACCGGAGCGCGTCCACGCCTGCAGCATCGCGCTGAAGGACGGCAGATCGAAGAAGAAGTGTTCAGAATCGCGCATCACCGGCGTTGCACCTGACACCACCGATTTCGGCTCAATCAGCTCAGTCGGGCTGTAGGTCGCGCCGCACACTTCGCAGTTATCGCCGTACTGATCGGGTGAGTTACATTTCGGACAGGTGCCTTTGACGAAGCGATCAGGCAGGAACATGCCTTTTTCCGGATCGTATAGCTGCGAAATGGTGCGGTTTTTAATGAAACCGTTCTCTTTCAGGCGCGTGTAAATCAGCTCAGACAGCTGGCGGTTTTCGTCGCCGTGCGTGGAGTGATAATTGTCATAGCTGATGTTGAAACCTGCGAAATCGGTCTCATGCTCCTGCTTCATTTCCGCAATCATCTGCTCTGGCGCGATACCCAGCTGCTGGGCTTTCAGCATGATCGGCGTGCCGTGGGCGTCGTCCGCACAGATGAAGAACACCTGATTGCCACGCATTCGCTGGTAACGGACCCACACGTCAGCCTGAATGTGTTCAAGCATGTGACCTAAGTGGATAGAGCCGTTTGCGTACGGCAGGGCGCACGTTACCAGTAGTTTTTTAGCGACTTGAGTCATAATTTGCGTAGCATTCCGTGAATAAAAAATCGGGCTTAGATGTTAACCGAAGCACCCTCTGGCGTAAACACAGCAGCTCGGCCACGTCACTTTTAGCGCCTATCTGATATGATTGATGGCACACCGCCATCGTCTGGCGTCATGACTAAATAAGGAGTTGGGATGACCGCACAATCCCGGGACCATCATTCACCTGAAGCGTTGCGCGCCGTGGTTATCGGCGTGCTGAGCGAGTTTGAGCATCCGACGCTGCAACACAATCTGACTACCCTCAAAGCGCTGCGCCACGTGGCGCTGCTCGACGACAAGCTGCACATTGAACTGGTGATGCCATTTGCCTGGGCCAGCGCGTTTGAGGCGCTGAAAGCCCAGACCAGCGCGGAACTGCTGCGCCTGACCAACACGCGCGCCATCGACTGGCGGCTGCGTCATGACATTGCCACCCTGAAACGCGTGAAAAATCAGCCGGGCGTCAACGGCGTGAAAAACATCGTCGCCGTCAGCTCCGGTAAAGGTGGCGTGGGCAAATCCAGCACCGCCGTGAATATGGCGCTGGCGCTGGCGGCCGAAGGAGCGCGCGTCGGTATTCTCGATGCGGATATTTACGGCCCGTCGATCCCGGACATGCTCGGCACCGAAAATCAGCGTCCCACTTCGCCGGATGGCACGCACATGGCACCGATCATGGCGCACGGCCTGGCAACCAACTCTATCGGCTATCTGGTGACCGACGATAACGCCATGGTGTGGCGCGGACCGATGGCCAGCAAGGCGCTGATGCAGCTGCTGAACGAAACGCTGTGGCCGGATCTCGATTACCTGATTCTGGATATGCCGCCGGGCACCGGTGACATTCAGCTGACGCTGGCGCAGAACGTGCCGGTGACCGGCGCGCTGGTGGTGACCACGCCGCAGGATATTGCGCTGATTGATGCGCGCAAGGGCATGGTGATGTTCGAAAAAGTCAGCGTGCCGGTGCTGGGTGTGGTGGAAAACATGAGCATGCACATCTGCAGCGAATGCGGGCATCACGAGCCGATTTTTGGTACCGGCGGTGCGCAGAAGCTGGCTGAGGATTATCACACCCGCCTGCTGGCTCAGCTGCCGCTGCACATTAATCTGCGCGAAGATCTCGACGACGGTGAACCGACCGTGATTCGCCGTCCGGAGAGTGAATTCACCGCGCTGTATCGTGAACTTGCGGGCCGGGTTGCCGCCCAGCTTTACTGGCAGGGTGAGGTGATTCCGGGCGACATCGCCTTCCGCGCGGTTTAAGCCTTAGCTGCCGCTGGTGCGTGTCGCCAGCGGCAGGTGCATCAATACGTACTGGCCCTGTTCGCTCTCTCCCAGCGCTTCGCGCTGCCAGCCGTGCTGCTGATAAAACTGCAGCGCCGCTTCGTTCTGTAGCAGACATTTCAGCGCGCCGGTGGAGGTAAAACGCTGCTGCACCGCGTTCAGCAGCGCACTGCCGACGCCCTGGCCCTGAAAGGCCGGATCGACATACAAACTGTGCAAAAAATTATCGTTATCCATCACGCCGGCAAACCCTGCGCGGTGGCCGTCGATCTCCGCTACCAGTACCGTTTCACCGGGAATAATCGCGTCGAAATCTTCAAGCTGCCAGTCGTCACCGGCCAGCCATGTCCAGTTATGACGGCGCGCCGCGAGATACAGCGTGCGTAAAAAAGGGCGGTCGGCTTCTTCAAAAAGACGAATTTTCACTTCCAGACTCCATGACGAGTAAGCAGGCACGTTTTTTAGCGGCGTTGCGCACGCAGTTGAATCGTGCAGCAAAGATGATTGAATGTTTATAAAAAAATAGCAGTTGCTGCGCGCAAAGATAAAGCCTGTTAACTCTGCGGCTTTTCTGTGTAGAATGCCGCGGCAAGCCGCATCAAATCTGGCGTCGGCACTTTGATAGCTTTTGATTATCTGATTGATAACGTCTGCATATTAGAAGTTGGCCCGAAAATTATGTAGCCTGCATCACATCTTTTTAACGGAGGTCACCCATGTCTATCATCAATACCAAAATCAAACCGTTCAAAAACGCTGCATTCAAAAACGGCGAATTCATCGACGTAACCGAGAAAGACGTTGAAGGTAAATGGAGTGTTTTCTTCTTCTACCCGGCTGACTTCACCTTTGTATGCCCAACTGAACTGGGTGACGTGGCAGACCACTACGAAGAGTTCCAGAAACTGGGCGTAGACATCTACTCCGTTTCAACTGACACGCACTTTACCCACAAAGCCTGGCACGGTTCTTCAGACACCATCGCGAAAATCCAGTACGCGATGATCGGCGACCCGACCGGTGCTCTGACCCGCAACTTCGAAATCATGCGTGAAGCAGAAGGTCTGGCTGACCGCGGTACCTTCATCGTTGACCCGGAAGGCATCATCCAGGCCATCGAAATCACTGCAGAAGGCATCGGCCGTGACGCGTCTGACCTGCTGCGTAAAGTGAAAGCGGCTCAGTACGTGGCTTCTCACCCAGGTGAAGTTTGCCCGGCTAAATGGAAAGAAGGCGACGCAACGCTGGCTCCATCACTGGACCTGGTTGGCAAAATCTAAGTCACCTCCGCCCTTTGATCTTTCTTCCATCGGGTGCTGCGGCACCCGATTTTCTTCACAGGAACTCACTATGCTCGACACCAATTTAAAAACCCAGCTCAAGGCCTACCTTGAGAAACTAACGAAACCGGTTGAGTTGATTGCCACACTGGACGATGGCGCAAAATCCGCAGAGATCCGCACTCTGCTGACCGATATCGCGAGTCTGTCTGATAAAGTCAGCTTCCGTGAAGAGAACGATCAACCGGTACGTAAGCCATCATTCCTGATTACTAACCCAGGCAGCCACAGCGGCCCGCGCTTTGCCGGTTCGCCAATGGGCCACGAATTTACCTCACTGGTGCTGGCACTGCTGCAGACCGGTGGACATCCGTCGAAAGAGGCGCAGAGCCTGCTGGATCAGGTTGTTGCGCTGGACAGCGACCTGCATTTCGAAACCTATTATTCTCTGTCGTGCCACAACTGTCCGGACGTGGTACAGGCGCTGAACTTAATGGCGGTGCTCAATCCGCGCATCCGTCATACCGCCATCGACGGTGGCATGTTCCAGAACGAGATCACCGAACGCAACGTCATGGGCGTGCCGGCGGTTTACCTCAACGGCAAAGAGTTCGGTCAGGGTCGCATGAGCCTGGCAGAAATCGTCGGTAAGGTAGACACCAACGCGGATAAGCGTGCGGCTGAAGAGCTGAACAAGCGTGATGCCTATGAAGTGCTGATCGTCGGCAGCGGCCCGGCGGGCGCTGCGGCGGCCATCTACTCGGCGCGTAAAGGCATCCGTACCGGCCTGATGGGCGAGCGCTTTGGCGGCCAGGTGCTGGACACCGTTGACATTGAAAACTACATCTCCGTGCCGAAAACCGAAGGGGCCAAGCTCGCCGGTTCCCTGCGTGCGCACGTTGATGACTATGACGTGGACGTGATCGACACCCAGAGCGCCATCAAGTTGATTCCGGCAGCGAAAGAGGGCGGCCTGCACGCCATCGAAACCGCTTCTGGCGCAGTGCTGAAATCACGCAGCATCATCATTGCTACCGGCGCACGCTGGCGCAACATGGGCGTTCCAGGCGAAGAGCAGTATCGCACCAAAGGTGTAACCTACTGCCCGCACTGTGACGGCCCGCTGTTTAAAGGCAAACGCACGGCGGTGATCGGCGGCGGTAACTCCGGCGTTGAAGCGGCCATCGATCTGGCCGGTATTGTCGAGCACGTTACGCTGCTGGAGTTCGCCAGCGAAATGCGCGCCGATAAAGTGCTGCAGGATAAACTGCGCAGCCTGAAAAATGTCGATGTGATCCTCAACGCGCAGACCACCGAAGTAAAAGGTGACGGCAGTAAAGTTACCGGTCTGACCTACATCGACCGCAATAACCAGACCAGCCACGAACTGGCGCTGAGCGGTATCTTCGTTCAGATTGGTCTGCTGCCCAACACCAACTGGCTGGAAGGCGCGGTAGAGCGCAACCGCATGGGCGAGATCCTGATCGACGCCAAAGGCGAAACCAGCCTGAAAGGCGTATTTGCCGCCGGCGACTGCACCACGGTGCCGTACAAGCAGATCATCATTGCCAGCGGGGAAGGGGCTAAAGCGTCACTGAGCGCGTTTGATTACCTGATCCGCACCAAACCGGCTGAATAAGTTTTGCGATAGCCACGCAAGCGCCCTGCAACCTGTGTTGCGGGGCTTTTTTTTATCCCAGCCAGCGACGCGCCTGTTCATCGCTGATATCGCGATAATAAATTTTATGGATGCGCTCGCCGCAGCGTTTGCATTCGGCTTCGAGGTACGTGGAATACCGGTAACGGCCGCCGGGGGCAACGGCGCCTTGACGGGAAATGGTGATATTGTGCCAGTGATGCGCGTGCGGAAGAAAACTGAATAAAGTCATTAGCGATTCCGGGTGAAGGTGAAACAGCGGTCTTCAAATCCGGAAGGGAATTAGGCCGTGTTACGCCGCCGGCCGGTTTGATATTAATCAAGTTGCGCGCTTTCTTCTGTTTATTTCCCGCCTACTGCCCCGGCAGATTAAATTAACTATCCTGATGAATTTTAGGGCTTTTGGGAAAATTGATCTCCGTCGATTTGTTTATATTTTCCTGATGATCAAAAAATCATGAAAATTGATAGCGCACGTATTTTTGCTCATCGTTGTCCGGCAAAAAAAGCGCACCCGCCGCAGGATTTACAACTTTAAGCTGACCCTTTATGCTGTGAAGGCACGTCTGACACGGACGTGCATGACTCGGGGTGCCCTTCTTTGTGAAGGCTGAGAAATACCCGTAATACCTGATCTGGATAATGCCAGCGTAGGGAAGTCAGATGCCTGACCGCATTCGCCTTCCTGATTGCCGGTTGGGAGCCTTATGACACAGCCTGACCCTCTTTCCCCGGCGCAACTCGCGCACTCTCTGCAACTGCTGCGGCAGCAGGCACCGCTGGTGCACTGTATGACCAACGACGTGGTGCAAACTTTTACCGCCAACGTGCTGCTGGCACTGCAGGCTTCGCCCGCGATGGTGATTGATGGCGATGAAGCGGCGCAGTTTGCCGGTTTTGTCGATGCGCTGCTGATCAACGTCGGTACGTTAACCCGTGAGCGCCGCGATGCGATGCTGGCGGCGGTACAGGCCGCTAACCAGGCTGGCACACCGTGGACACTCGATCCGGTGGCGGTAGGCGCGCTAACCCTGCGTACGGAATTCTGTCAGCTGTTGCTGAGCCTGCGACCGGCGGCCATTCGCGGCAACGCTTCAGAGATTCTCGCCTTAGCCCACCAGGCCACGGGCGGACGCGGTGTGGATAGCGTGCATCAGGCCGATGCCGCACTGAACGCCGCGCAGCAGCTGGCGCAACGCTGCACGACTATCGTTGCGGTAACCGGCGAAGTCGATTACGTCACCGATGGCCGCCATACGCTGGCGATTCCCGGCGGCAGCCCGCTGATGACGCGCGTGGTCGGCACCGGTTGTGCGCTATCCGCCGTCGTCGCGGCGTGCAGCAGCCTGCCGGGCGAGCGTATCCAGCACGTGGCAGCGGCCTGCCGCTTGATGTCGCTGGCCGGTGAGCAGGCCGCGCGCAGCGTGGCAGGGCCCGGCAGCTTCGTCGCCGCTTTTCTCGATGCGCTCTGGACGCTGGAGGTGGCAGCATGAAACGCATCAATGCATTGACCATTGCCGGTACCGATCCCAGCGGCGGCGCAGGTATCCAGGCGGATCTGAAAGCCTTTTCCGCGCTCGGCGCGTACGGCACCAGCGTGATTACCGCGCTGGTGGCACAGAACACCCGCGGCGTGCAGTCGGTGTATCGCATCGAACCGGCATTTGTTGCGGCGCAGCTCGACTCGGTGCTGAACGACGTGCGCATTGACGCCGCGAAAATCGGTATGCTGGCGGAGACGGCGATCGTCGAGGTGGTGGCAGAGAAGCTGAAACGCGCCAGCCTGCCGTTTGTGGTGCTGGATACGGTGATGATTGCCAAAAGCGGCGATGCGCTGCTGTCGCCCGATGCGGTAGCCAGCATTCGTGAACGGCTGCTGCCGCAGGTATCGCTGATCACGCCCAACCTGCCGGAAGCCGCGGCGCTGCTGGGTTGCCGCATGGCGCAGGACGAGGCGAGTATGCTGCAGCAGGGCGATGCGCTGCTGGAACTGGGCTGCGAAGCGGTGCTGATGAAGGGCGGTCATCTCAGCGATGCGGAAAGCCCGGACTGGCTGATCACCCGTGCCGGCCGCCAGCGCTTTACCGCACCGCGCGTTAACACCCGTCATACGCACGGCACCGGCTGTACGCTGTCGGCGGCGCTGGCGGCATTGCGACCGCGCCATGCGGACTGGGCGGGCACCGTAGCGGAGGCCAAGGCCTGGCTGCAGCAGGCGCTGCTGCACGCCGATTCGCTGGAGGTCGGCCACGGCATTGGGCCGGTGCATCATTTCCATCAGTGGTGGTAGGGCGTAACGCCAGATTGCCGTTTTTTCACTGCGTATCCGTCTGAAAAATGGAGTCAGCAATTTGCCAGCCTGGCGCGTTTCGGTCCAGGCTGTGGGGGCGAATCGGCAGGTGCCGGTTCTTTTCCAGCCATTTATCAGGAGCGAACATGACGGACATCGTACAGTTATTGGGTAAAGAGGCGGATACGCTTCTTCAACATCGCTGCATGACCATTCCAGCGGACAGCCTTTATTTGCCGGGCGCGGATTATGTCGATCGCGTGATGATTGATAACAATCGTTCTCCTGCGGTACTGCGCAATATGCAGACGCTCTACAACACCGGCCGTCTGGCGGGTACCGGCTATCTGTCGATCCTGCCGGTGGATCAGGGCGTGGAACACTCTGCTGGCGCCTCGTTCGCTGCCAATCCGGCCTATTTCGACCCGAAGAATATCGTCGAGCTGGCGATTGAAGCCGGCTGTAACTGTGTGGCATCAACCTATGGCGTGCTGGCCTCCGTGTCACGTCGCTACGCGCACCGCATCCCGTTTATGGTCAAGCTGAACCATAACGAAACCCTGAGCTATCCCACGCAGTATGACCAGACGCTGTACGCCAGCGTCGAGCAGGCATTCAATATGGGCGCGGTTGCGGTCGGCGCCACCATCTATTTTGGTTCTGAGCAGTCACGCCGGCAGATCGAGGAGATCGCAGCGGCCTTCGAGCGCGCGCACGAGCTGGGCATGGTGACGGTGCTGTGGGCTTATCTGCGCAACAACGATTTCAAGAAGGATGGGGTGGATTATCACGCCAGCGCCGATTTAACCGGTCAGGCTAACCATCTGGCGGCCACCATTGGTGCCGACATTGTGAAGCAGAAAATGGCGGAGAATAACGGCGGTTATAACGCGGTGAAGTTTGGTCACACCGATGAGCGCGTGTACAGCAAGCTGACCAGTGAGAATCCGATCGATCTGGTGCGCTACCAGCTGGCCAACTGCTACATGGGCCGCGCCGGGCTGATCAACTCCGGCGGTGCTTCAGCTGGTGCGACCGATGTGGCAGAGTCGGTGCGTACGGCGGTGATCAATAAACGCGCCGGCGGCATGGGGCTGATTCTCGGACGCAAGGCGTTTAAGAAGTCGCTGAAAGAGGGCGTGGCGCTGATTAATGCGGTGCAGGATGTGTATCTGGCGAAGGATGTGACGATTGCCTGATGGTGTGAGGGGCGTTTTTTCACCTTCACCCTTACCCTCACCCTAACCCTCTCCCGCGAGCGGGAGAGGGGACTGTTTTGTGCGGTTTTTTAATGTATTAATTCTCTGACAGCTTACTGGAACAGCTCCCTCTCCCGGTGGGAGAGGGCCGGGGTGAGGGCATCACACCGCACTGCATCACACCGCACCCCACCGCAAGCTCACCCCACAGCACTACGGCCCTTCAAACCATTCGCTGTTGCGCTCGGCAATCGGCGTGATGGTCAGAATCATCTCCTGCAGATGTCGCCGCATCGCCTTCTCAGCCGCATCGGCATCTTGCGCTTTCAGCGCGGCAAAAATCTCTTCGTGCTGCTGAATCAGGCTCTCCGGCGGCGACACTTCACTCAGCGTCAGAAAGCGCACGCGGTCCATCGTCGCTTTAATGTTCTCCACCGTCTCCCACGCCAGCAGACAGTCAATGCCTTCGGCAATCAACCGGTGAAACTCATCGTCGAGCGCCAGAAACGCCTGGCTGTCGTGGCGTTCCGCTGCCAGACGCTGCAGCTGCAGATTGTGTTCCAGCGCCATTAGTCCGGTGGCAGCGATCTCCAGCGCGGCGCGGCGAACCACGGCAATCTCCACCGCTTCACGGATGAAACGGCCATCGGCCACGCGTTGGGCGGAGATTTTGCGCACGAAGGTGCCGCGCTGCGGCAGGACCTGCACCAGGCCGGCTTCCGCCAGTTTGATGAAGGCTTCCCGCACCGGCTGCCGCGACACGTTGAAGCGCGCCGACACTTCTTTCTCCGACAGCAGCGAGCCCGGATGGATCACGCAGGTCACGATATCCTTCCGCAGATAGCGATAAATCTGCTGATTTACCGGTTCGCTGGTGGTTATGGTATAGGCAATCGACATGCAGCAATATCCGTATTACGGCTGGCCGCCGCCAGCCCGATGAGAAAGCGTCAGTCTAATCAGCACGCTGCGTCTGCGCTACACATTTGTGCAGGCGGCTTAGCCTTCTGTGACCAGCGCCTGCACCGTGGCGCGTGCACCGGTAAGACGCAGCTGCTGATACAGCTCAGTAAGCCGCGTAACAAACACCGAGTGATAACGTAAGTCGTCGCCGAACACCGCCTGCAGGCGCAGTAAGGCCTCAACGCGCTGCGGGCCATCCTCGCTATTGGCAACAATGCTGGCCAGCTGCGCGCTGAGCGGATCGCGAATCTCAATCGCCGCGCCCTGCTCATCGACGCCGCTGATATAGCGCATCCAGCCTGCTACGCCCAGCAGCAGATAATCACAGGCCGTCCCGTTACGCAGATGCCAGCGCACGCTATCCAGCAGGCGCTGTGGCAGTTTCTGCGTGCCGTCGGTGGCGATTTGATAAGTGCGATGTTTAATCGCCCGGTTTTCGTAACGGGCGATCAGCGAGTCGGCATAGGCGACCAAATCGACATTCTGCGTGCGCAGCGTGGGTGCCTGATCCTGCAGCATCAGCGCGCGCGCCGCCTGACGAAAATTGGCATCGGCCATGCAATCGCTGATGTGCTGATACCCGGCCAGATAGCCGAGATAAGCCAGGAACGAGTGGCTGCCGTTGAGCATGCGCAGCTTCATCTCTTCGTACGGCAGCACATCACGCACCAGCTCCGCACCGGCCTGTTCCCACGCCGGGCGGCCGCTGACGAAGTTATCTTCAATCACCCACTGGAAAAAAAATTCGGCCTCCACCGCCACCGGATCGCGACTGCCCAGCCGCGCTTCCAGCGTCGCGAAAGCCTCATCGGTCATCGCCGGTACGATGCGATCCACCATGGTTGAGGGAAAGGTGAGGTGGGTCTGAATGTAATCCGCCAGCGCCGGGCTGCGACGCTGCGCCAGCTGGGTTATCACATTGCGCGTAACGTGGCCGTTCTCCGGCATGTTGTCACACGACATCACGCTAAACGGCGGCAGATCGCGCTGGCGACGGCGTTCAATCGCCGCCAGGATCACGCCGGGCAGCGAGCGCGGCGCGTCAGGATGCGCCACATCGTGCACGATGTCCGGATGCGTCAGGTCGAGCTGACCGCTCGACGGCAGCGAACAGTAGCCTTTTTCCGTGACCGTCATCGACACGATGGCGATTTCCGGCTGGCTCATCGCTTCAATCACCGCCTCAATACCGTCACTTTTCGCGTGCAGCGCCTGGGTAATTACGCCAACAATACGCGTGTGCAGGCTGTCGTCGGCCATTTCGGTCACGCTGTACAGCAAATCCTGCTGGCGCAGAGCGGCGATCAGTGCGCCGCTGTTGAGATTCACTTCGCAGTAGCCCCAGTCGCTGCCGTGCTGCGCCAGTTGGTCAGTGGCCAGCGCCTGATGCGCGCGGTGAAAGGCACCAAAACCGATGTGCACCATGCGGGTTTTCAGCTGGCTGCGGTCGTAACGGGGGCGCTGTACGTCAGCGGGAAGGCGATCGGGTTGTAACATGCATAATCCTTGTGGCAAACGGGGCGCGCGGCGCCCCGGCAGAGTCATTCGATTAAACGGAAACCGGTTTGTCGCTGGCTTTCGGGCTGCGAATCACAAACAGCACCAGCAGCGCGCCAAGGGCCGCCACCACGCCCGCCAGCACAAAGGCGCTGTCAAATTTGCCGGTGTGCTGCACGATGAAGCCGGTAACGATCGGGCCGATAATGCCGGACAGGCTGCCAATCAGGTGAATAAACCCGCTGATGCTGCCGACGCGGCTCTTGTGCACCACATCCTGAATAATCGCCCAGTAAATGGCACCGGTGATGTAGAGGAAGAAGATGGAGATCGACATCATGATCACTGACGAATTCACCTCTTTGATGGTGCCCGCCAGCGCCACACATATCGCTGCCGCCAGCAGCGACACTACCAGCACAATCTTGCGCGATAGCAGCAGCTTACCGGTGATATTAAAGATTTTATCGGAAATCCAGCCGCCCAGCGCCAGGCCAATGAAGCCGACAATCCACGGGATCATGGTCGTGATGCTCATGGCTTTGATATCCAGCCCGTGCGCCTGCACCAGATAGGCCGGGAACCAGCTCAGGAAGAAGAACAGAATGTAGTTGTAGCAGAAGAAGGCGAACGCGGTGACGAGGATAATCGGCTGACGCAGATAGTAGCCCATGCCGTGCGCTTTGCCGTCCGCGTCGATGATATCTGCCGGCTCTTCCGCTTTCAGTTTCTCTACCAGCGCGCGCTCCTGCGCAGAAACGCGCTTACTGCGCGCCGGATTATCGGCGGCGAAGAAGAACCACAGCGCCATCCACACCAGACCAATCAGGCAGATCACCACAAACGCCGGACGCCAGCCGAAGGAGAGCGCCAGGTAGCCGACAATCGGCCCGGCGACCGCGCCGCCGAGCGGGGAGCCGGCACTCAGCAGGCCCATGGCGGTGGCGGCCTGCTTTTTCGGGAACCAGCCATTGATGGCTTTGTTGGCCGAGGCGCAAATCGGACCTTCCGCCATGCCGAACAGCACGCGCAGAATCATCATCGACCAGAAACCGGTCGCCAGCGCGGTCATACCGCAGAACAGCGACCACATGCCGACGGCGGTGCCGAGCACAATCGTCGGACCAAATTTATCGGTGGCTAAGCCGCCAATAAAGTTGAACAGCGCGTAGCCGAAGAAGAAGCTGCCGAAAATCAGGCCGAACTGCTCGGCATTGATCATCAGATCTTTTTCCACCAGCGGCACGGTGAGCGACAGGGCAATACGATCGAGGTAATTGATCATATAAACCAGGAACAGCAGCAGTACGAGGGTCCAGCGTAGATTCTTCAGCATAGAAACTCCGTTTCCCTGTTCTTCTTCAGGCTGCAGCGTCACGGGGAGATGACCTTGATGACCGCGGCGCTGCGCCTGATTTATGCAGGGGATTATTGTTGTGGCCGGCGGGTACGCACCGGCATCAGGGACATCTGGTGTGGCGCATCATTCAATCCATTTGCAGGATCACTTTGCAGCAGGTGCGCGGGTCTTGTTCAAACAGCGTCATGGCGCGCTCGATCTGCGCCAGCGGGAAATAGTGGGTAACCAGTTTCTCCGGCTGGATCAGTCCCTGTTCCAGCCACGCAATCACCTGCGGGAAGCGGTTGCTGTTCAGGCGCGAGGTAAACAGCGACAGCTCTTTACTGGTCAACGCCTGCTGCGTCAGGCTACACGGCTCAGCAGAAAACCCGAGCAGGCCGATGCGCGCCGCCGGCGAGGCCAGCGCAGCCGCTTCAGCGAGGATCGCCGGATGGCAGGCGGCGTCGATAATCAGCGTCGGCTGAACGCCTTCCAGCTGCGCCGCCAGCGGGATCTCGCTGTTGTTGAACAGGCGATCGGCACCGTTTTGCTGCGCCAGCGCCAGCCGCTCCGGCAGGCGGTCCACCACCAGCACCTGCTGTACGCCGTACACGCCTTTCAGCACCTGAATCGCCGTCAGCCCCATCGGACCGGCACCGTAAATCAGCGCCACATCCTGTGGCTGCGGTTTGAGGAACGCCGTGATATTCGCGGCAATGGTGAAGGGCTCAACCAGGCTGGCGAGTTGGTCGGGAATGCTCGCCGGCAGGCGATGAGCATTTTGGGCTGGCGCCACCGCATACTCGCTGAAGCCGCCGTCGCGGTGGACGCCAATCACCTGCAACGACTGACAGACATTAGGACGGCCAACGGAGCAGGGATAGCAGTGGCCGCAGCTCACCACCGGATCGACCGCCACGCGCTCGCCCAGCCGGCTGGCATCAACGTCCTGTCCGACCGCGTCAATCACGCCAAAGAACTCATGGCCGATGACGCGCGGATAGCGGGCAAATGGATTGTGACCGTGCCAGATGTGCACATCAGAGCCACAGATGCTGGCAAATTTCACTTTTACCCGTACTTCATCAGCGGCGGGCTGCGCCAGCGCGCGCTCGGCCAGCAGCAGTTCACCCGGTTGTTCAATCACCACACTTTTCATCATCAGCTCCTGGCAGGTGGCCTCAAGGTGCGGCACACCAGCAATAACACGACAGTAATGACGAAAAAATACGCGCAATAATACTACCATACAAGTTGCTGTTGCAGAGTTGTGAACGCAATCACAGAGCGGATGGGGTAGTTGCAAAGAGAAGTTTCAGAATGGCGTTGCGGTGCGCATCACTGCGCACCATGTAAGGTCATTAGCCAGTTTGCAGGCTCGCCATTTATGGCAACCGGGAAAAACGCAGTAAAATGACAGGCCTGCTGCGATCGACGGCACGCTCGCCGCGCAACATTACGGCTGCCGTAGCGTTACCGCGCTGAGCGTGCGCCACAATAGCTCTTTATCCTGCGATGACACGTTGCGCTGCTGAATGTCTCGCATAAATTCGGCCTTTTGCGGTGCCTGCAGCGTCGCGCCCTGTTTCAACTGCGCGGCAAGCTGCGTCAGAATCGCGTCGCTGTAATGACCAATGCTTTTGCGCACTTCATCCAGCGGACGCGGCTGCCAGTGCGGCTCCGGCGTTGCCAGCCAGTCGGCGCGATAGCGATACTGCACCGCTTTCGCCACATCCATCTGTGCCTGAATAAACGGCTGCACCGTGGCATCGTCCAGACCCAGCTGACGCGCTTCCGCCAGGGCTTTGTCCAGCACCTTGCGCTCCTGACCCAAATCTTCAATCGGCTGATGATGCTGCGCTTTATAACCCGCCACATCCTTCATGTAAGACAAACGCGTGTTAATAAGCTGGCCCGGCGAAGGACTGCTGAGTTCTGCCGCGGCGGCGGAACAGCTGCAAATCAGCAGCGCTAACGTGGCCGATCGTAACTGCATTTCCATACTGATGCTCCCAATGTTCAACCCAGGCGCTGGATCTGCGCGAGGCTCAGGCTAAGACAAAATAATGACATGACAAAGTACAGGGTGAAAAATTATCTTGTTTTTTAATCTACCAACTAGTAGGTTTGTTTTCCAGCGCCTTTTGCCGCAATGTTATTGCGCTTTGGGTTGAATGATTTCTGGCACAGGGCTGCCGCTGAGGCAGCGCTTATCATCAAAAGGAATACTCCATGACGGTCTTATCACATTACAAACGCCTTTCACTGCTGATTGCCGGTTCACTGCTGGCCGGCGCCACGCTGTCGCTGGCGATGGCGGCAGAGATGGCAGGGCAAAAAGTGCAGGTACGTGGCGTTGTTGAATCGGTAAACGGGCAGCAGCTCACTATCAAGTCACGCGAAGGATCGGATGTCAGCGTGGCCATGAAGCCAGGCGCGATGGTGTCTGCGGTGGCGAAGGCCAGCATCAGCGACATTAAAAAGGGCGATTACGTGGGCATAGCCTCGCTGCCGAAAGCGGGCGGCGGTGATGGCGCGCTCGAAGTGCTGATTTTCCCGGCGCAGCTGAAAGGTGCTGGCGAGGGCAACTTCAGCTGGGATCTGAAGCCGGGCAGCTCAATGACCAACGCCACGGTCGCCAATAGCGTCACCTCGGTGGACAACAGCGAAGTGACGGTGAGCTATCACGGCCATCAGAAAAAAATTGCCATTCCGGCCGGTACGCCGGTGGTGACACTGGCCGCCGCTACCACGGATGACCTGAAACCCGGCACCACGGTGTTTGTTCCGGCCGAGAAAGGCGCCGACGGTAAGCTCACCGCAGGCAATATCATTGTCGGCAAAAACGGCGTAGTGCCGCCGATGTAATCCGGCTCCAGCCAGGCCTCGCCTGGCTGGTAAGGGGCTCGATGATGCAACAGCCTTCACCTTCCCGCAGTAAAACGCTAATCCGTCGTCATTCGCTGCTGGTGCGCGTGACGCACTGGGTCAACGCCCTGTGTTTTGCCGTACTGCTGATGAGCGGACTGCAAATCTTTAATGCGCATCCACGTCTGTATGTCGGCCTGTATGGCGCAGACCATGAGCAGCCGGTGTTTGAAATCGGCAATCGTCAGCAGCAGGGATTTGTCCGGCTCGGCTCGCTGCAACTGAATACCACCGGCGTGCTCGGTGTCTCGAAGCTGGAGGGCACGCTGACGGCGCGCGCGTTCCCCGGCTGGCTGACGCTGCCGTCGTGGCAGGATTTGGGAGCCGGTCGCCACTGGCACTTCTTTTTTGCCTGGCTGCTGCTGTTCAACGGCGTGATTTATCTGCTGCACGGTTTCTGGCACCGGCACTTTCGCCGCGATCTGTTGCCCGACCGTCAGCAGCTGGGCGCGCGTCATTTGTGGCAGGAGATTTGCGACCACGCCCGGCTGCGCTTCGCCCGCGGTGAAGCGGCGCGGCGCTATAACGCGTTGCAGAAACTCAGCTATCTGCTGGTGATCTTCATACTGCTGCCGCTGATGCTGCTCAGTGGATTAACCCTGTCGCCAGCGCTGGATGCGGCGCTGCCGTTTTTACCCGATCTGTTTGGCGGCCGTCCCACGGCGCGCACGGTGCACTTTATCACCGCAACGCTGCTGGTGCTGTTTGTGCTGGTGCATGTAGTGATGGTGCTGGTGTCAGGCGTGTTCAATAACCTGCGTTCGATGATCACCGGACGTTACGCGATCGACAAAGAGGATACCCCATCATGAAAATCGAGCTGTCGCGTCGCCGCCTGCTGCTGGGCGCGCTGTCCGGCGCCGGCGCGGCGCTGCTGAGCGGTTGCGATCAACTGACGCAAAACGACACGGTCAGCGGCTGGCTCAATCAGACCGAGCGGCTGACGCGTGCCAGCCAGCGCCTGCTGGGCGGCCAGCGGCTGGCACCAGAGTTCAGCGAGGCCGATATTTCGCCGCTGTTCCGCGCCAACGGCACGCAAATGCCCGACTCCGACGAGTATGCGCGTTTGCTGGCGAACGGGTTTGCCGACTGGCGGCTGCGCGTCACCGGGCTGGTGCAGCAGCCGCTGAGTTTATCGCTCAGCGATCTGCAGCGGTTCCCTAGCCGCACGCAAATCACCCGTCACGACTGCGTGGAGGGCTGGAGCGCGATTGGCAAATGGCAGGGCGTACCGCTCGGACTGGTGCTGGATGCGGCGCGCCTGCGGCCAGGTGCCCGCTACGTAGTGTTCCTGTGTGCCGACGAGCTGGAGCAGACGCTGGACGGCAGCGGGCGCTACTACGAAAGTATCGATCTGCAGGATGCATGGCATCCGCAAACGCTGCTGGCCTACCGTATGAACGATCAGCAGCTGCCGGTCGCGCACGGCGCGCCGCTGCGTCTCCGGGTCGAGCGCCAGCTCGGTTACAAGCACGCCAAGTATCTGATGGAAATTAAAGTGGTGGATTCGTTTGCCCAGCTGTGGGGCGGACGCGGCGGCTACTGGGAAGATCGCGGCTATGAGTGGTATGGCGGTATCTAACCGGCAGAACGCAGAAAAGCAAAAAGCCTGCTATAAAAGCAGGCTTTTCTAAATCTGGCTCCTCTGACTGGACTCGAACCAGTGACATACGGATTAACAGTCCGCCGTTCTACCGACTGAACTACAGAGGAATCGTTTGGAACGGGGCGCATATTATCGGGCAGGCTGTGGCTTGTCAAAGCTCTTTTTCACAATTTTTTCTGACTGCTGAATAAAGCGTCAATTGCCCGACGCGGGCCCGCGCGATGGCGCGAATTAGCGCCAGCACTGTGCCTGATTGTGAGAGATGTCACCAATGCTATGCAAAATTACATTCTGATTTGTCGCGTCTGTCAGATACCTCGCATGTATGATCACAGATATTTCATTTCGCCGTTGTCGCCGCCCAAAACGAAACATATATTCCGGGAAACTCATCCCCGTGAACCGCAGGTGCAGCATGAACAAAGTCAGAATCGGTATGATTGGCAGTGGATATATTGGGCGTTGTCACGCGATTGCCTATGCGCAGGCACCCACGGTGTTCGCCCTCAAGGGTGAGATTGTGCGCGAGATGCTGGCAGAGGTGAATCCGGCGCTGGCGGCGCAGCAGGCGACGACGTTTGGCTTTGCCCGTTCGACGGGCGACTGGCGCGAGCTGGTGCGCGATCCGCACATCGACGTGGTCGATATCTGCGCGCCCAATTTCCTGCACAAAGAGATGGCGCTGGAGGCGATTCGCCACGGCAAGCACGTTTACTCCGAAAAGCCGCTGTCGCTCTCGGTGGCCGATGCCGAAGAGATGGTGCAGGCGGCAGAGCAGGCGGGGGTGAAAACCCTGGTAGGCTTCAACTACATGAAAAACCCCACCAGTCAGCTGGCACGGGAGATTATTGCGCGCGGTGAGATCGGCGAGGTGGTGCACTTTTACGGCACCCATAACGAAGATTATCTGGCGCGCGCGGAGACGCCGCTCGACTGGCACTGCCAGAAAGCGCTGGCCGGTCTCGGCGCGCTTGGCGATCTGGCGGCGCATATCGTCAACATGGCGCACTATCTGGTCGGTGATATTGATGAGGTGAGCGGTGACATGATGACGGTGATCAAACAGCGACCGGATCCGAAGGCGCCGTCACGTCTGCTGCCGGTGGAAAATGAAGATCAGGCCAGCGCGCTGCTGCGCTTTAAAAATGGCGCGCACGGCGTGATTGAAACCTCGCGTATCGCCTGCGGCAGCAAGATGGGGCTGACTTATGTGGTGACCGGCACCAAAGGCACGCTGCGCTACACGCAGGAGCGCATGGCTGAACTGGAACTGTATCTGCACGACGATCCGGCCGGTCGCCAGGGCTTTAAAACCATTCTCACCGGTCCGGCGCACCCGGATTACGCCAGCTTCTGCGTCTCGGCCGGCCACGGCATCGGTTTTAACGATCAGAAAACGGTCGAGATTCGCGATCTGATTAACGGCATCGCCGCCGGCGATCGCATGTGGCCGGATTTTGCCGAAGGGCTGCAGGTGCAGAAGGTGCTGGAAGCGGTGGCGATTTCCGCCGTGGAGCGCCGTTGGATGAAGGTGTGATGCAGAGCGTCAGCCGCAGACGCACGTCACCGGTCGCCATCAATGGCGACCCTACACTGTGCGTGCAGGGATGGCGATCCTCACAGGGTGCGCATTTATGCGCACCGGGATAATGCAGAAATTTTCCAAAGATTACGCCAGCAACGGACACTGCGGCGGCAGGCGGCAGCTCAACGCGCCTGGCTGCACCTCAATCACAAACTCGCTGCCGGACAGCGGCTCGCCGTCGAGGTTAAAGGTCATCTCATGCGGTGAACGGATGGTCAGTGACGTCAGCTGTGCCGCGACAATGTTCGGGTTTTCATCGTCGCGCGTCAGCGAGTGCAGCAGCGTTGGCAGCAGCTCCTGAGCGGTTACGATACTAAGATTGAGTTGTCCGTCATTGATCAGCGCTTCCGGACACAACCGCTGTCCGCCACCGGCCTGACGGCCATTGCCAATGCCAATCACCAGCGCGTCACCCTGCCAGTGAAAGCCCGGTCCGCTGATTTCGCAGCTGTCCGGCTTCAGCGCATCAACGCGCATCAGGCCATGAATAAAATAGGAGACGCCGCCCAGCGCCGATTTCAGTTTCTCCGGCGTTTCCGTAGTGATGCGTGTGCCAAAACCGCCGGTCGCCATGTTGATGAAGTAACGGTCGCCGTTAACCCGCGCCAGATCGATGGCCATGGCTTTGCCCAGCACCGCCAGCCGCAGTGCCGCTTCCATTTCTGCCGGGATACCGGCGCTGGTAGCAAAATCGTTGGCAGTGCCAAGCGGTAAAATCCCCAGCACCGGCCGCTGCGCTGGCGGCAGGGCGGCCAGCGCGGTGGCAATCTCATTGATGGTGCCATCGCCGCCGCCAGCCACCACGGTTTCCGCCTGCAGCTGCAGCGCTTCCTGCACGTAGCGGTCACCGTCGCCTTTTTCCCAGGTCACGCGCACCGCCAGGTTAAAGCCTTCGTCGCGCAGGGTATTCACGGCGGCACGCAACTCTTCATTGCCTGCGCCTTTTCCATTCAGAATCAGCAAAGTGAGGGGTTTATTTTGCATTATCGCTTCCCTGATGAGTAAGACAGAGCTGTGGTTATAGCATAGCTGCGGCGGGAACTTTATCGGCGAACGATGAAAAAAAGAAAACCCGCACGGGGGAGCCGGGCGGGTGAATGAGGTGGTTCCTGGTACTACCTGCTGTTTGTTGTTACTCGTTAGCAGCAGGCGCGATTCTAAAGCGCGGCGAAGCGGCGGTCTGTGATCCTGTTCTAACTTCGCCGTTTTCTTTTCATTTAGTGCGATTTTTACCGTGCGGATCGTAAGTGCTGTTACCGTCGGTAAAATTGCGCAGCAGCAGCGCATAGGCCAGATCGACCCCCTCCGGCACGCTGATCCAGACGCGATGACCATCTCCCGGAGCGACTTCAACCGCGGCACCCTTGTCATTCTGCATCGCCTGCAGCGTGCAGTTGAGATTGCCGTCCGGCGTCATGATCTCTACGCTATCGCCCAGCATGAACTTGTTCTTCACTGCCACCTGCGCCCACGTACCGCGCCGCTCACCGGTGAATTCACCAACAAACTGCTGACGCTCCGAAATGGAAAAACCCTGCTCGTAGTTTTGATAGCTGTCATGGGTGTGGCGACGCAAAAAACCTTCGGTATAGCCGCGGTGCGCCAGCCCTTCCAGCGTCTCCAGCAGTGCCGGATCGAAAGGTTTGCCGGCGGCCGCATCGTCGATTGCGCGGCGGTACACCTGCGCGGTGCGCGCGCAGTAGTAGAACGATTTGGTGCGGCCCTCAATTTTCAGCGAATGCACGCCCATCTGGCTCAGGCGTTCGACGTGCGCCACCGCGCGCAGATCTTTCGAGTTCATGATGTAGGTGCCGTGCTCATCTTCGAACGCGCTCATCACCTCGCCTGGCTTCATCTTCTCTTCCAGCAGGAATACCCGGTCGGTGGGCTGACCGACGCCGAGCGTCGCGGGCTGCACCGCAACCGGCTGATGGAAGCCAACAATGTTGCCGACCTCATCCTGCTGGCCTTCGGCCACGTTGTATTCCCAGCGGCAGGCGTTAGTGCAGGTGCCCTGATTGGGATCGCGCTTATTCAGATAGCCAGAGAGCAGGCAGCGGCCGGAGTAGGCCATGCACAGCGCGCCGTGAACAAAGATTTCAATCTCCATCTCCGGTACCTGCTGGCGAATTTCGGCGATCTCCTCCAGCGACAGCTCGCGTGACAGAATCACGCGCGTCAGCCCCATCTGCTGCCAGAACTTCACCGTGGCCCAGTTCACCGCGTTAGCCTGCACCGACAGGTGAATCGGCATCTGCGGGAAGGCTTCACGCACCAGCATGATCAGGCCGGGATCAGACATGATCAGCGCATCCGGCTGCATTTCGATGACCGGCGTCAGATCGCGGATAAAGGTTTTCAGCTTGGCGTTGTGCGGGGCAATATTCACCACCACGTAAAACTTCTTGCCGAGCGCGTGCGCCTCGCTGATGCCTTTGGCGAGGTTTTCATGGGTGAATTCGTTATTGCGCACGCGCAGGCTGTAGCGCGGCTGGCCGGCATAGACCGCGTCGGCGCCGTAGGCAAAGGCGTAACGCATATTTTTCAGCGTGCCTGCCGGCGAAAGCAGTTCGGGTTTAAGCATGGGGAGTTCTCACTGATGTCAGGTCAGCATGCCATCACGGATGGCACGTGCAGCGGCCGCGTCAGGCGGCCCTGCAAAAGGTGGGGAATTGTAGGCAGGGCGACTCCCGATGTAAATTGACCTGGATCAATCTAAGCGGTTACAGCAGGCGGCCAACATCCGCTTCCCAGCGATATCCCATGCCGTACACGGCGCGAATAAACGGCTGTTCGGCATCAAGGTTCTCCAGCTTGCGCCGCAGGTTCTTGATGTGGCTGTCAATGGTGCGATCGGTGACCACGCGATAGTCGTCATACAGATGGTTCAGCAGTTGCTCGCGCGAGAACACTTTGCCCGGCTCCAGCGCCAGCGTTTTCAGCAGGCGGAACTCGGCGGGCGTCAGCTCCAGCGGCTGTTCGCGCCAGCTGGCCTGAAAACGCCCTTCGTCGATCAGCAGATGCGAGGCCAGCTGCGCCTCTTCTGGCGAACGTTTCACCCGGCGCAGAATGGTTTTCACCCGCGCCACCACTTCACGCGGGCTGAAGGGTTTGCAGATATAGTCGTCAGCGCCAATCTCCAGCCCGAGCAGGCGATCAATCTCTTCCGTGCGTGCGGTCACCATGATAATCGGCAGCTCGGAGAAGCGGCGAATTTCCCGACACAGCGTCAGGCCGTCACGGCCCGGCAGCATCAAATCCAGCAGCATCAGGTCCGGCGGCGTTTGCTGCACGTAACTCAGTACCGCGTTGCCATCGGCGAGGTGATGCGTGCGGTAGTTTGACGCCTGCAGATAATCAATCATCAGCTGCGCCAGTTTGGGTTCGTCTTCCACAACAAGAATCAGGGGATCGCTATTTTCCGTGCTCATAAAGGGTGTCTAGTGAGGAACATACGGCAAGTTTAGCGTGATTTTCAGCCCACCTAAATCAGAGTCGGCCGCATTAATGCTGCCGTCATGCGCCTCAACAATATTCTTGCAGATCGCCAGACCGAGCCCGGAGCCGCCGCTGGCGCGATTGCGCGAGCTTTCGGCGCGGAAGAAGCGCTCAAACAGCTGTGCCTGCTGCTGGCGCTCGACGCCCGGTGCGCTGTCGGCAAACTGCAGCTGCCACTGCTCGCCGCTGAGCTGCATACTGAGCTGCACCGTGCCGCCGGCATCGGTGTAGCGCAGGCTGTTTTCCAGCAGGTTAGTAAACAGCTGCATCAGCCGGTCCGGATCGCCAAAGCTGCTGGCCTGTGCCGGCAGCATCAGGCTGAGCGTCAACCCCCGGCTGCGATAGCGTTCGCCAAAACTGCCCGCCACCACCTCCAGCAGACTGACCAGATCCACCGGCTGTTTGCGGTAGGCGAGGGCGCCCGCGTCGGAGAGCGACAGCTGGTGCAGGTCTTCCACCAGCTGGGTCAGCAGCGCGACTTCGCTCTGCAGCGAACTGATGGCGTCGGGCGTCAGCTTGCGCACGCCATCCTGCATCGCCTCCAGCTCACCGCGCAAAATCGCCAGCGGCGTACGCAGCTCGTGGGAAATATCGGCCATAAAGGCGCGCCGGTTGCTCTCGTTTTTCTCCAGCGAGCGCGCCAGCTGGTTGAAGTCGCGCGCCAGCTGACCAATTTCGTCGCTGCTGCCAACCTCCACCCGGGTGGTAAATTTGCCCGCCGCCAGCTGATGGGTGCCGTCCACCAGCCGTTTCACCGGTGCCAGCAGGCCGCGCGCCAGCAGCCAGGTGACCAGCGCGGCCAGCAGCGTGGTGAGGCCGACAATCAGCCAGCTGGTCTGACGCTGCTGATGGTCAAAATTGATATCGGTGCTGCGCGTCAGCCGCTCGGCGGGCGAGGCAATCACCCAGCCAACAATCTTGCCGTTACTGGTGGTGATATTGCGGCGCGAGCCTTCCGGCGGCACCGGCGAGCGCGGGCCGGACAATATTTTGTACTGCTGATCGATAATCCAGAACTGGGTGCGCCAGCCGTGCGGCGGCAGCTGAGTGCCGCTGCCGGGATTCTGTTCCAGCGAGCGCAGAATGGTGAAAATCAGCCGGTCGTTGTTACGCAAAAAATCCCAGCTACCGTGCTGTTCGTATTGATCGGCCAGCGCATCGCTCAGCAGCGTCAGGCGCTGCTCATTGCCCTTTTTGATGTAATCGACAAAGCCATGCTCAAAGCTGAGGCGCACGCCCCAGTGCATGGTGATGATCACCAGCATGCAGGTGGAAAAAATCGCCATAAACAGTTTGGCGCTGATGCCGAGTTTTACCGGCTGCTTCATCCTTTTCTCCTGCCTCTCAGGTCCACGTTTTTACTCACATCGGCGGGTACGCGCCAGAACACCAGCGCCGGCAGCGCAATCACCAGCGCCATGCACAGATAGGTGTACATAAAGGTTTGATGGGTCGCGGCGCTGTCGCTCACCGCGCCATGGCCGAAAGCGCCGAGCAGCAGACCGGCCACGGTGACGCCGATACTCATCGACAGCTGCATGATCATCGACAGCAGGCTGTTGCCGCTCGAGGCCAGCTCGTCCGGCAGCTCTTTCAGCGTCAGGGTATTCATGGACGAAAAGCGGATGGCATTGACCATGCCCTGCAACAGCAGTACCACGGGCAGCAGCCAGATCCAGCCGAGCAGCGCCACGACGGGAAACAGCAGCACCACCAGCGCCAGCGCCAGCGTGCCGCCCACCAGCGCGTTACGATAGCCAAACAGATTTACGATGCGCACCACCACGCGTTTGATACCCATGTTGCCCAGCACCATCGGGATCATCATCAGACCGGCGTGGAACGGGCTAAAGCCGAGACCCACCTGCAGAAAAATCGGCGTCATAAACGGCAGCATGCCGCTGCCGATGCGGCCAGTGAAGCTGCCGAGCAGGCCGATGGCGTATATGCGGTTGTCAAACAGCTTCAGGCTAAACAGCGCGTTATCGTTGTTGCGACCGTGCATCAGGTAGAACAACAGGGAAAACACCCCCAGCAGAATCAGCAGGCACAGCAGCAGCGGTGAGCCGCCGGCGCTGCGCTGGCCGTCGAGCGCCAGCGTCAGCGTAGCCATGCCGACCGCCAGCAGCACAAAACCGAGGAAGTCAAAGCGTCGCGTCTGCATGGTGTAGTTCGGCATCAGCAGCAGCGTAGCAATGGCACCGATGATGCCGACCGGAATGTTAATCAGGAAGATCCAGTGCCAGCTGGCATACTCCACCAGAATGCCGCCCAGCGCCGGGCCGAGCAGCGGGCCAATCTGGCCGGGCAGGGTGACAAAGGTCATGGCCGACATGTACTGCTCACGCGGCACGATCTTCATCACCGTCAGCCGGCCGACCGGCACCATCATCGCGCCGCCAATGCCCTGGACCACGCGCGCCATCACCAGCTGGTCAAGTGACGTGGCGAAGGCACACAGCAGCGAACCGAGGCTAAACAGCACGATGGCGCAGAAGAAGATGTTGCGCACGCCAAAGCGGTCCGCCAGCCAGCCGCTGAGCGGCAGCGTGACCGCCACGGTGAGCACGTAGGAGACAATCACCGAGTGCATATGCAGCGGGCTGACGTTGAGATCGTGGGCCATCGCCGGTATCGCGGTGTTCACAATCGTGGTATCCAGCGTCTGCATAAAAAAGCCGAAGGCCACAATCCACAGTTGCCAGCGGACAGTGGCGGTTTGTGCGTTCATGGTCATCCCGTGTTAACAGTTTCATCAACCGCAGGTCGCGTAGCGGCGCGATTTATCGCGCGTTGAATTGCGCCGCTACGGTTAGTGCAGGTATGGCGTTATGGCTCCGTTATCAACCGCGGCTGCTTTTTCCGACGGCGCAGTTTATCCATCATCAGGTACACCACCGGTGTGGTGTACAGCGTCAGCAGCTGGCTCATCACCAGCCCACCGGCAATGGTGATGCCCAGCGGCTGGCGCAGCTCCGCGCCGTCCCCGCTGGTCAGCACCAGCGGCAGCGCACCAAACAGCGCCGCCAGCGTGGTCATCAGAATCGGGCGGAAACGCAGCTGGCACGCCTGGAAAATGGCGTCGCGCGCCGACAGGTTGCCGTTGCGCTCCGCCTCCAGCGCAAAATCCACCATCATGATGGCGTTCTTTTTCACAATGCCGATCAGCAGCAGGATGCCGATCAGCGCAATCAGGCTGAACGGCGTATTAAACAGCTGCAGCGCCAGCAGCGCGCCGACGCCCGCCGAGGGCAGGGTAGAGAGAATCGTCAGGGGATGCACGTAGCTCTCATACAGAATGCCGAGCACGATATACACCGCGGCAATCGCCGCCAGCATCAGCCACAGCTGGTTCGACTGCGAATCCTGAAATACCTGCGCAGTGCCGGCGAAGCTGCCGCGCACGCTGGACGGCACGCCAATCGCCGTGATGGTGCGGTCAATGGCCTCTGACGCCTGCGACAGCGATACCCCTTCCGGCAGGTTAAACGAGATGGTCGAGGCCGCCGACAGCCCCTGATGGTTGACCGACAGCGGCGCGTTGGCCGGCTGCCATTTGGCAAACCAGCTCAGCGGAATCGCTTTGCCGTCACTGTTGATCACGAACATCTGATCCAGCGCGCTGACATCCTGGGTATAGCGCGGATCCACCTCCATCACCACTTTGTACTGATTCAGCGGCTGGTAGATGGTAGAGATTTGCCGCTGGCCGAAGGCGTTATTCAGCAGCGCATTGGCCGCCGACACGTCGATGCCGAGGCGCGCCATGCTTTCGCGATCGTAAGTCAGCGCCATTTCGCTGCCGTTGTCCTGCTGATCCGAGTTCACATCGGCCAGTTCTGGCAGCGCGGCGAACGCCTGGCGGATTTTCGGCTCCCACTCACGTAAATCGGCGAGGTTATCCGACAGCAGGCTGTACTGGTAGCTGGCGTTCGACTCGCGTCCGCCGACGCGAATATCCTGCACCGCATTGAGGTACAGGTTGGCACCCGGTTCTTTCGCCAGCTTCACGCGCAGGCGGGCGATCACTTCCTGCGCGCTTTCGCTGCGTTCTGACAGCGGCTTGAGTGACACAAACATCGAGCCGCTGTTGGTGCGCGAGCCGCCGGTGAAGCCGGTGACGTTATCGACCGCCGGGTCAGCCTTGATGATGTTCATGAAATCCTGCAGCTTGCCGCGCATCGCCTGAAACGAAATGCTCTGATCGGCGGAAATAAAGCCGTTGAGACGGCCGGTATCCTGCTCGGGCATAAAGGTTTTCGGGATGGCGATAAACAGCCAGATGGTCAGCCCGACGGTGCCGAGCAGCAGCAACAGCACCCAGATCGCGTGGTTCAGCACCCAGCCCAGCGAGCGCGCATAGCCCTGCTGCACCGCCAGCAGCACGCGGCCAAAACCGCGCGTGCGCGGCTGGCTGCGCTTCGCCTGCGGTTTCAGCAGATACGCGCACATCATCGGCGTCAGGGTAATGGAGATAAACAGCGAGATGAGAATCGCCACCGACAGCGTGATGGCAAACTCCGAGAAGAAGCGGCCAATAATACCGCCAATCATCAGCAGCGGCAGGAACACCGCAATCAGCGACAGGCTCATCGACAGCACGGTAAAGCCCACCTCGCGCACCCCAGTGAGTGCCGCCTGCAGCGGCTTCATGCCGGCTTCGACGTGACGCGCGATGTTCTCCAGCACCACAATGGCGTCATCCACCACAAAGCCGGTGGCGATGGTCAGCGCCATCAGCGACAGGTTATTCAGGCTGAAGCCGCACAGGTACATGGCGGCGAAGGTACCAATCAGCGATACCGGTACCGCCGCCGCCGGAATTAGCGTGGCGCGGCCGTCGCGCAGGAAGAAAAACACCACCAGAATCACCAGCGCCACGGCGATCACCAGCGACTGCTCCACTTCGTGCAGCGAGGCGCGGATAGTGGGCGAGCGGTCCTGGGCGATTTGCAGGTCGATAGCCGCCGGGATCACCTCATGCAGCTCCGGCATTTCCGCCCGGATGCGGTCGACGGTATCAATGATGTTGGCGTCCGGCGACTTGCGCACCACCAGCAGCACCGCCGGTTTGCCGTTGGTCATCCCGGCGTTGCGCACATCCTGCACCGAATCCTGCACGTTCGCCACATCGCTCAGCCGTACCGCCGCGCCGTTGTTGTAATGCACCACCAGCGGCTGGTAGACGCTGGCGGTTTGCAGCTCATCGTTGGTCCGCACCTGCCAGCGCTGCTGGGTATCGTCGATGGCACCCTGCGGACGGCGCTGGTTGGCGTTGCTGATGGCGGTGCGCACCGCATCCAGCGACACGCCCTGATTAAACAACGCCTGCGGATTGAGGTCGACGCGCACCGCCGGCAGCGAACTGCCGCCCACCGTGACATCGCCAACGCCATCAATCTGCGACAGCTTCTGTGCCAGTTGCGTCGACGCGTAATCATACAGCTGACCGGGATTATAAATGTCCGAGGTCATGGTGAGGATCATGATCGGCGCATCGGACGGGTTGGCTTTGCGGTAGGTTGGACGATTAGGCATGCCGGTCGGCAGCAGGCTCTGGGCGGCATTGATCGCCGCCTGCACGTCGCGCGCCGCGCCGTTGATGTCGCGGTCGAAATCAAACACCAGAATGATGCGCGTGCTGCCCAGCGAGCTGGTGGAGGTCATTTCACTGACGCCGGCAATGCGCCCCAGCGAGCGCTCCAGCGGCGTGGCGACCGAGGCCGCCATGGTTTCCGGCGACGCGCCGGGCAACGAGGCCGAAATCAGAATCACCGGGAAATCCAGCTGCGGCAGCGGCGCCACCGGCAGCAGACGGAAGCCAAGAATGCCCGCCAGCGCAATCGCCAGCGACAGCAGCGTGGTGGCAACCGGCCGATGGATAAACAGGGCGAAAAACTTCACGACTGCGCCTCCGTGCCTTTCAGACGCCGGCGCGTGGCATGAGCAAGGCGATCAAACAGCAGATAGATCACCGGGGTGGTAAACAGCGTCAGCACCTGGCTCAGCACCAGGCCACCGACCATGGCGATGCCGAGCGGACGACGCAGTTCCGCGCCGACGCCGGTGCTGAGCATCAGCGGCAGCGCGCCAAGCAGCGCCGCCAGCGTGGTCATCAGAATCGGCCGGAAGCGCAGCAGACAGGCCTGATAGATCGCCTCACGCGGCGCCATGCCCTGTTCACGCTCGGCGGCCAGCGCGAAGTCGATCATCATGATGGCGTTCTTCTTCACGATACCGATCAGCAAAATGATGCCGATGATGGCGATGATATCCAGCTCGTTGCCGCTCAGCATCAGCGCCAGCAGCGCGCCAACGCCGGCGGTGGGCAGCGTCGACAGAATGGTAATCGGGTGGATGAAGCTCTCATACAGCACGCCGAGCACGATATACATCGCCACTACCGCCGCGACGATCAGCCAGATGGTGCTGGTCAGCGCCGCTTCAAACGCCAGCGTGCTGCCCTGGAACTGCGTCATCATCTCTGCCGGTATGCCGACCTGATCTTCCGCCGTGGTGATCGCCTGCAGCGCATCGCCGAGCGAGTAGCCGTGCGCCACGTCAAACGAGAAGGTGGCCGACGGGAACTGGTCGAGATGATTAATGCTCAGCGCAGCGTGGCGCTCTTCGACTTGCGCGATGGCGCTGAGCGGCACGCTGCCGCCGTCGCTGCTGTTCAGGCGAATCGCGTCGAGGCTGGCGAGACCGGGGGTTTGCGTGTTGTCCTGCTCCAGCACCACGCGATACTGATTGGCCTGAGTGTAAATCGTTGAGATCAGGCGCTGACCAAAGGCGTTGTACAGCGCGTTATCAATGTCGGCCATGCTGATGCCGAGCCGGCTGGCGCTGTCGCGATCGACGCGTACAAAGGCTTCCAGCCCCTGATCCTGCCAGTCGCTGCTGACATTGCGCAGCTGTGGCAAGGTGTTGAGCTGTGCCAGCAGTTTCGGCACCCAGCTGCCCAGCGACTCCAGCGAACCCGACTGCAGAGTAAACTGGTACGGCGTGCGGCTCGCCTGGGTATCAATGGTCAGGTCCTGTACCGGCTGCAGCCACAGCGACACGCCGGGCAGGCGATCGATCGCCTGCTGCAGCCGCTGCTGCACTGCCGGAATACGATCGTCACGCTGGTCCAGCGGTTTCAGGTTGATTTGCAGCCGCGCGCTGTTGAGCGCCGCGTTGGTGCCATCCACGCCGACGAACGAGGTCAGGCTCTGCACCGCCGGATCTTTCATAATGATCGACGCCACGTCGCGGGTGCGCTGCGCCATACTGGCGTAAGAGACCGACTGCGGCGCCTGCAGCGTGCCCTGAATGATGCCGTTGTCCTGCTGCGGGAAGAAGCCCTTCGGAATCACCACCCACAGCAGCACCGTCAGCAGCAGCGTGCCAAGCGCCACCGACAGCGTTAGCCACGGATGGCGCAGCACGCGCGTCAGCCAGCGGCCATAGCCGGCAATCACCTTATCGAACATCGCCTCGCTGGCGCGGGAGAAGCGGTTCTGCCTGCGCAGCGATTCGGCGCTCAGCATGCGCGCGCACATCATCGGCGTCAGCGTCAGCGAGACCACCGCCGAGATCAGAATCGCCACCGCCAGCGTCACGGCGAACTCGCGGAACAAACGGCCAATCACGTCGCCCATAAACAGCAGCGGAATCAGCACCGCGATCAGTGAGAAGGTGAGGGAGATAATGGTGAAGCCAATCTCACCGGCACCTTTCAGCGCGGCGGTCATCGGCTTTTCGCCTTTTTCGATGTAGCGCGAGATGTTCTCGATTACCACGATGGCGTCATCGACCACAAAGCCGGTGGCGATGGTCAGCGCCATCAGCGTCAGGTTATTGATCGAAAAGCCAAGGAAATACATGGCGGCGAAGGTGCCGACCAGCGACAGCGGCACCGCGACCGCCGGAATAATGGTGGCCGGGACGTTGCGCAGAAACAGATAGATGATCATCACCACCAGCCCGATGGCCAGCATCAGCTCATGCTGAGTATCTGCTACCGAGGCGCGAATGTTGGTGGTGCGATCGGTAAGCAGTTTGACGTCAACCGACTTTGGCAGCGTGGCAGTCAGCGACGGCAACAGCGCGCGGATGCTGTCTGCGGTAGCGATAATATTGGCGCCCGGCTGGCGCTGCACGTTCAGCACAATCGCCGGCTGACGGTTGGCCCAGGCGCCCAGCCAGCTGTTTTCTGCACCCTGTTCAACCGTGGCGACGTCGCCCAGCCGCACCGGCGCGCCGTTGCTGTAGCTGACGATCAGCTTGCGGTAATCCTCCGCGGAGGTCATCTGGTCATTGGCCGATAACGTGATGGAGCGCGTTGGACCATCAAGGCTGCCTTTCGCCGAATTGACGTTGGCGTTGCTGATGGCGGTGCGCACCGTCTCGCTGGTGAGGCCGAGGGCCGCCAGCGCCTGTGCGTTCATCTTCACCCGCACTGCCGGACGCTGGCCGCCGGAGAGCGTGACCAGACCGACGCCGGAGACCTGGGAAATCTTCTGCGCCACCCGCGTTTCCACCATGTCCTGCACCTGCGTCAGCGGCATGCTGGTGGTGGTAACGGCCAGCGTCATGATTGGCGGATCGGCCGGATTGACTTTGCTGTACACCGGCGGATTTGGCAGATCGTTAGGCAGCAGGTTAGTGGCAGAGTTGATCGCCGCCTGCACTTCCTGTTCGGCAACGTCGAGCGCCAGCGTCAGCTGGAACTGCAGCGTGATCACCGAGGCACCGCCGGAGCTTTGCGACGCCATTTGCTTCAGGCCGGACATCTGCCCGAACTGGCGCTCGAGCGGCGCGGTAATCGACGAGGTCACCACATCCGGGCTGGCGCCGGGATAGAGCGTGACGACCTGAATGGTCGGGTAATCGACTTCCGGCAGCGCGGAAACTGGCAGGAAGCGATAGCCCAGCACGCCGGCCAGCAAAATCGCGATCATCAGCAGCGTGGTGGCCACAGGGCGCAGAATAAACTGGCGTGACGGGCCGCCGCTGGCGTCGGGAGGCATCACCTGCATTATTGACGTTCTCCGCGAGCCGGTTGCGCCGCGCGCGTGCTGTGCGTGGCGGTACTCTGTGCGGCGACAATTTCCACCGTGGCGCCTTCGGTCAGGCGGTCGAGACCGTCAGTGACCACGCGCTGACCGGCCTGCAGCCCGGCATCAATCACCACTTTCTGGCTATCCTGCAGCCCGGCGGTGACGCGTTTCTTGCTCACTTTGTTATCACTGTTCACCACCCAGACAAAGTGGCCGTCGTTGCTCATCTGCAGCGCGGCGGTCGGGATCACCACCGCGTTTTGCAGCGTATCCACCTTCAGCCGGGCATTAACAAACTGATTGGGAAACAGGGCGTCGTCCTGATTGCTGAAGCGCGCCTTGAGTTTAATGGTGCCGGTGGTGACATCGATCTGGTTATCAATGCTCAGCAGCGCACCCGTGGTCAGCAGGGTTTTATTGCTGCGATCCCAGGCTTCAACCGGCAGCGGCTGGCCGCTTTTCTGGGCTTTCAGGATCTGGCTGATGTTGTTCTCGGCGACGCTGAACACCACGTCAATCGGGTGCGTCTGGGTGATCACCACCAGACCATTGGTATCGCCGGCGGTAATGTAGTTGCCGACATCCACCTGCTTCAGCCCGACGCGTCCGGCAATCGGCGCGGTGATGCGGCTGTAGGTCAGATTGAGCTGCGCGCTGGCCACATTGCCTTCGTCGGCTTTGATGGTGCCGAGGGTTTCACTGACCAGCGAGCGCTGGGTATCCAGCTCCTGCTGCGACACCAGCGAGGTTTTCGCCAGTTTTTCATAACGGCTGAGGTCGCGGCGCGCATTAGCCAGCGTCGCCTGATCTTTGGCCAGCTGGCCCTGCGCCTGGGTGAGCGCTACCTGCCATGGGCGGGGATCGATTTCTGCCAGCAGCGCGCCGGCCTCCACCTGCTGACCTTCCGTGAAGTGCAGCGCCATCAGCTGGCCGTCGACCCGGCTGCGCACCGTAACGGTATTGGCCGCGGTGACGGTGCCAAGTCCGCTGAGGTAATAGGGCACGCTTTCGGTGGTCGCCGTTGCGGCCTGCACCGGTGCCAGCGGACGGCGTCCGCCGCTGTTGTTGCTACCACGTCCGTGATGCGGCTGGCCATCAGCCTGGGTAGCCTGCGCAGGCTCGGCCGGATGCTGCCACCAGTAGTAAGCGCCCGCCAGCGCAGCCAGTACCACCACGCTAATCAGGCCTGTTTTTAATCGTTTATTCATTGCTCTGTGTGCTCTCCGGCGGTTTCGTTTTCCCCACATGCGCGCGCAAACGAACCGCGGCGCAAACGAAATGATTGTAGTCGCCCGGGCCGGGCAAAAATTGAAGGAATTAAGAATATCGCCCCGGGCACGCTAAGTATTCATATTCAGTAAATATTTTGGCAGCAATACGCATAAGCGTGACTTTTTCCTTTGCTAAGCTGAATGACAGACCAGTCTCGTTTCACTAAGGAGGATCACATGCGTCAACACAAAACCCGCCAGCTGGGCGACAGCGGTATCAGCGTGCCGCTGCTGACGTTTGGCGGCAACGTTTTTGGCTGGACCGTCGATGAAAAAACCTCGTTTTCACTGCTCGACGCGCTGGTGGAAAAGGGGCTGTTCTTCATTGATACCGCAGACGTTTACTCACGCTGGGCGCCGGGCAACGCCGGCGGTGAATCGGAAACCATCATCGGTAAATGGCTGAAAAAAAGCGGTAAGCGCGACAGTATCGTGCTCGCCACCAAGGTAGGCATGGAGCTGACGCCGGAGAAAACCGGGCTGAAACCGGCCTATATCCGCCAGGCCGTGGAAGATTCGCTGCGCCGCCTGCAGACGGATGTCATCGATCTCTACCAGGCGCACCGTGATGACGACAGCACGCCGCTGGTGGAGACGCTGAAAGCCTTCGACTCGCTGATCAAAGAGGGGAAAGTGCGGGCAATCGGTGCGTCCAACTACAGCGCGCAGCGCCTGCAGGAAGCGCTCGACATCAGTAAGCAGGAGGGACTGGCGCGCTATGAAACCCTGCAGCCGGAGTACAACCTGTACGATCGCCAGGAGTATGAAAGCGGACTGGAGCAGGTGGCGGTGAAAAACGGTCTGGGCGTGATTAACTACTACTCGCTGGCCAGCGGTTTCCTGAGCGGGAAATACAAAAAGCCGGAAGACGCCAGCAAAAGCGCGCGCGGCCAGGGCATTGTAGAAAAATACCTCAACGATCGCGGTAAGCGCATCATTGAAGCGCTGGAAGATGTCGCGGCCTCGCACGACGCCTCTGCTACCCAGGTGGCGCTGGCGTGGCAGATTGCACGACCGAGCATCACCGCACCGATTGTCAGTGCGACCTCGCTGCAGCAGCTGGATGAGCTGGTGAAAGCCACCGAGCTGGAGCTTAGCAAGCAGGAGATTGAAGAGCTGGCCAGCGCCAGCAAGCCGTAACGCGAAGCGGGACGCTGCGGCGTCCCGTCACGTAATAATTTTTTCGCCACGCAAAAAATGCCTTTTTCCTCCAGAACATATCCATTCATCGATCGCTGTCACAATTGCGTTAAGTCACTGTCACCTTTGCACTCACTGCGCACAGATTTGCAAAAATTGACATAACCTCAGCATTATTCTCTGCCCGTTCCTCTCCGGAAATTCACAGAAGAATAATCATCATGAACAGAAAAAAAACAGTGCAGCATATGCCTCGCCTGGCAGCGGGCACCCTGATGTTTGCCATGTTGAGTGCGTCGGCGGTGGCAGCCGATGCGTTCAGCTACGATTCCCCCTATATGTTTGGCGACTGGGGCGGTAACCGAACGCAGCTGGAAAACGACGGCGTGAAGTTCGACGTTAACTACACCATGGAGAGTGCCTCGAACCTGGGCGGCGGTGCCGATACCAACACCTCGATGCGCTACAGCGATCAATGGGCGTTTGGCCTGAATCTTGACCTGCAAAAACTGCTCGACTGGCAGGATGCGCAGTTCCAGATGACCATTACCGACCGTAACGGTCGCAATATCTCCGATCAGGTAGCAGACCGCCGTACCGGCATGCTGTCATCGGTGCAGGAAGTGTACGGACGTGGCCAGACCTGGCGTCTGACGCAGTTCTGGCTCAGCAAAGGGCTGTTTGATAACACCGTCAACCTGAAAGCCGGTCGCGTCACCGTCGGGGAAGATTTCGACAACTTCGACAGCAAGTTCCAGAACCTTGCATTCGGCAGCGGCCAGGCGGGTAACTGGCGCGGCGACCGCTGGTTTAACTGGCCGGTTTCCCAGTGGGGCGGCCGCGTGAAGGTTAACTTCACGCCGGAAGTGTTCTTCCAGGTGGGCTTCTACAACCAGAACAGTGCCAACTACGATCGCGGTGACGGTTTCCGTCTGGACACCAGCAACTCCGAAGGCAACCTGGTGCCGGTGGAACTGGGCTGGAAACCGACCTTCGGGCCGGCCAACCTGCCGGGTAACTACCGCATTGGTTACTACTACTCGTCGGCCAACGGCGATAACTACGGCAGCTGGCGCGATGGCGCTTATCAGAGCAAGGATCACGCTTACGGCGGCTACGTGCTGTTACAGCAGCAGCTGACCGCGCAGGGCGGCGATGCCAGCCGGGGTCTGGGCGTGACGGTGCAGGCGGTGATGAACGATCACAAAACCTCGAAAACCGACAACTATCAGTCGATCAGCTTTACCTGGAAAGGGCCGTTTGATGCGCGTCCGCAGGATGAGATTGGCGTCGGCGCGGCGCGTATTCACGTCAACAGCGCGTATACCCGTTCGCTGCGTCAGCAGAATGATGCCAACGGCGAAACGAATTTCGACAGCCCAACTTATCTGCCGATTCAGGATGGTTCCGAGTACAACTACGAGGTTTATTACAATGCGCAGCTGACCAAATGGCTGCAGCTGCGTCCAAACCTGCAATACGTGGTGGCACCGGGTGCGGTGAGCGAAGTGAAAGATGCGTTTGTGGGTGGGATCAGTGCGAACGTGAATTTCTGATCTGGCAGAATGTGTGACTTTTCCCTCTCCCTTTGGGAAAGGGCAGGGTGAGGGGAAAATCGCACGGAGCTGTCTGGCCCTCACCCTAACCCTCTCCCGCAAGCGGGAGAGGGAATTATCTGAACATCACTTCCGCCCAGCGCGCCAGGCCGGCGGTGACCGAACCGAAATCATCGCCGCTGGCGATGGGCGTGTCGGGCAGCGCCTGCTGCAGCGCGGCGCGCAGGATCGGCGAACGGGCACTGCCGCCGGTGAGGTAAATCACCTCCGGACGGGTGTCACAACTGGCCAGCGCCAGCTGCACCTGCTCAAGAATGCGCGCCAGTGGCTGGTTGATCGCCTCTTCCAGCTGCGCGGCGCTGATCTCCGCCTGCAGCGTTTGCGCAATAAACGCCAGCGAGGCTGCGGTCTCGCGCTGATCGGAGAGCGCAATCTTGCTCTCTTCCGCCGCGCGCACCAGCCGGTAGCTCAGCTTCTGCTGCCAAACTTTCAGCAGATGTGCGACTTTATCGCCCTGTTCGGCATCACGCACCAGATCGCGCAGCAGCTTACCGCTGGCAGCCGAGTAGAAGTCGCTTTGTGCCGGCACATCGTTAATCGCCACCGCGTTCCACCACGGCAGGGCGGGCAGGGCAGTGCCCTTCAGCGTGTTACCGCCCAGACCCAGCAGCGGCATCAGCGTTTTGAACGCCAGCATGATATCGAGGTCGTTACCGCCGACGCGGCAGCCGCTGTGGCCAAGCAGGCTGGCACGGCGATCGGACTGATTACGCCACTGCGGCCCCATCAGCAGCATGGAGCAGTCGGTGGTTCCGCCGCCGATATCCACCACCAGCACGCGTGTCTCCTGCTGCAGCGTGGCTTCAAACTCCAGACCGGCGGCAACCGGCTCGAACTGAAACTCGACGTCGCGGAACCCGGCACGCTGTGCAGCACGCAGCAGAATGCCCTGCGCCTGCTGGTTGGCGTCTTCACCGCCCAGCCCCTGGAAGTTGATTGGCCGGCCAATCACGGCCTGATCAATCGGTTGATCGAGCTGGGTTTCACCCTGCTGGCGAATGTGCAGCATCATGGCGCACACCAGATCTTCAAAGAAGGCGATCTGCTGGGGTTTCAGGCCGCTGGCACCGAGGAACGACTTCGGCGATTTGACGAACCACACCTCTTCCGGATCAACCATATAATGCTGCAGCGCGGTCAGACCAAACTGTACGCTGGCAGGCGTTACCTCGATATCCTCTTCGCGGTTATAACGCAGCGCGCGCTGCAGCAGCGCGGTGCTTTCGCTGTCTGGCGTGGGGACCTGATGATGGCGATGCAGCCATTCACTGATGGCTTCGCGCGTGGGCGCGCAAATCATGGAGGGAAGCAGGCGCTGACCGTTTTCCAGTGTCAGTAACCGCGGTGTGCCGCTATCCGTTACCGCGATGGAACAGTTAGCCGTGCCGTAGTCGAATCCGATAAACATTGTATCCCCCATGCCAGAAAAAAGGGGGCGACTTTAGCGCAGCCAACGCGGGCTGGCAATGGGCAGCGCCGCAGTTTATCCCTGAACTTCCTGGTAAACCTGATACTGGCCGCGCCCGGCGTGTTTGGCGCTGTAACAGGCGACATCGGCCTGCGACATCACCACATTGCTGATGCAGTTATGCTGATCGATTTGCGTGATACCGGCGCTGGCGCCGACGTGATACGGCCGGTCCTGCCAGATAAAAGTAAAGTCATGCACCGCGCTGACGATGCCCTGCACCACCTCGCGCACCTGGTCAACATTGCTGTAGGGCAGCAGCAGGCCAAATTCGTCACCGCCTAGGCGCGCCAGTACATCGCTATTGCGCAGGTGCTGCTGCATGAGATCGGCCAGTGCGCGCAGCAACGCATCGCCGGCAGCATGGCCGGCGGTATCGTTGACCGCTTTAAATTTATCCAGATCGATAAACACCAGCACGTGCTCACTGTGATGCGCGGCGGCGTCATTCACCAGTCGCTTTAGCTGCTGTTCAAAGCTGTGACGGTTCGGCAGGCGAGTCAGCATATCGTGAGAGGCGCTGTAGCTCAGGCGTTTCATCATGCGGCGCGACTCGCTGACGTCATGAATGACCATTACGGCACCAATGTCGCTGCCGGTCAGGGTTTTCAGCGGCGTGATGCTGTAGTGAATCTCGACCTGGGCACCATCCGGGGTATGCAAGACCAGCTCCTCTTCCAGGTCCGGTGTGGTTTTGCTGGCGGGCAGGCTGCACAGCAACAGATTCTCCACGCGCGGCCCCTGCGCGCCACGCGTAATCGTCAGCAGTTCGCTCAGCGCCACGCCAGCCGCTTTCGCCTGCGGCCAGCCGCTCAGCGTCTCGGCCACCGGATTCATGAAGGTCACCCGCATCTCATCGTCAGTACAAATCACCGCTTCACCAATCGAGTCGAGGGTGATGGCCATGCGTTCCTTCTCCTGGAACAGCGCTTCATTCAGCGTGCGCAGCGAAGTGATGTCCTGACAAATGCCGAGCATGCGTTCGATCTGCCCGTCCTTGCTGATGATGCTATTGGCCTCGGAGCGCACGTAGCGCACGCCCTGCGGCAGATTGATACGGTACTCCAGCTGGAAGGCGCTGCGGCGTTCAATCGCCTGCTGAATGGTGAGCGCGGCCGCTTCGCGTTCCTGAACATCGACCAGATGCAGCCACAGGTCGTAGCTCGGCACCCGGTGCGGCTCCAGCGCAAATAACTCGTACATGCGCTTGTCCCATAACATCTCGCCGTTTAGCAGGTTCCACTCCCACACGCCGATGCCGCCCGCTTCATTGGCCAGCGTGATGCGCTCCATCAGCCGCTGGTTGACCTGCTCGCTCTGCTTCAGCTCGGAGATATCCACAATCTGCGCGATAAAGTAGAGCGGTTGCAGCCGCGCATCACGCACCATCGAGACCGTGAGGCGCGCCCAGACGATCTCGCCATCTTTGCGGAAATAGCGCTTCTCCAGGGTATAGGTCAGGATCTCACCGGCGATCAGCCGCTCCAGCTGTTGCAGGTCGCTGTTGAGATCGTCCGGATGGGTGATCTGCTGGAAGGTGAGTTTTTTCAGCTCCTCCGCCGCGAAGCCCAGCGTGCGGCACAGCGACTGGTTGACCTGCTGCCAGCCGCCTTCCGGTGATACCAGCGCCATGCCGATGGCGGAATACTCCATGGCGTTGCGGAAGCGGGTTTCACTTTCGCTGATGTGGTGCTTTTCACGCTGGAAGGCATCCATCACCAGCGACATTACGTGGCTCGGCAGCAGCACCAGCAGAAACGGCAGCCAGGTGCTGACCTGGCCGAGCAGCAGGTCGTTGCGCGCCAGGTTGACCCAGTCGAGCGCCAGCAGCAGCGAGATAAAGCTGGCGTTGAGGAAAAACAGCAGGAAGGCTTCGAATTTGGGCAGGCGCACCGCGCACCAGAACAGAATCACCACGATAAAGGTAAACGGCCACGGCAGGAAGCGCAGCGCCAGATAGCTGGCCAGCAGCGTGACGATTAGCGTGAGCAGCGTCTCCAGCTGACGTTCCGGCGTGATCAGCTGGCGCAGCGGTTTATCAGGCCACAGCAGCAGCACCGGACCGAAGGCCAGCACGCCAATCACTTCAGAGATCACCCAGGTGGAGAAAAACGGCAACGAGGCATGGCCATCGACGTGCAGCATCCACAGCGCCACCACGCCGCCCAGCAGCGGCGCGATCAGGCCCGCAGCCAGCGCAAAGCGTATCCAGTCGGCCAGTGAGTTGAGCGGGGCTTTGCGGTCGAGCAGCGCGCGAAGCATGAGCCCGCCGAGGATGGCCTGCACCATATTAAGGATGGCGAATTTGACATTGCTCAGGGCCGGGCCGATCACCAGCAGATTGGCCAGCGCCGTGCCGAGCACGCAGCTGGCCAGCAGCAGCGGTACCTGTCGCGAGGGGGCGCGGAACACCACGACGGTCATTAACGCGGTGGAGTACCAGAGCGGGGAAATGCGGCCGCTGACAACAATCAGTTCCAGACAGAACAGCGTCAGTAAAAATGCCAGCGCGCAAAGCAGCAGGGCGCTGAGCCACTTTTTTTGCGGATTATCCTGCGAGGTTAATATCTCAAGAGTCATGCACGAATCCAGCAGCGCGCATTGATTACTCGAAGAAAAATGCGCCAGTCAATCTCTTAATCCATGCTAGCACATCTGTCAGATATCTTTGTGCGGAAATGTTTTTTTGCGGCCTGCATCCAGGTGCGCATGAATGCGCACCCGACAAAAACGGTGAAATCTGCTGGCAGTATCGCGCCTGCTGGATCTGCAGTAATTCAGGTAAGGACACGACAAATTGCACAATTTTGTAGCGGCGCGATTTATCGAGCAATAAATTGCGCCGCTACCGTATGTGCAATCATTTGTGGAACGTGTTCAAAACGTAATGGACAGACCTTACACCCTTTATCGTGCAACGCACTCAGCGAAACAAATCGGCGCGGGTGAAGGGCTTTTCCAGCCCGGCGAGGTCAGCGGAAAAACGCTCGAGGAACTGCTGGGTGGTGGCGACGCGGCCGTGGCCCATCAGCAACAGCGGAATCAGAAATGCCACCGCCACCTGCACCACGCTAAACCCCTTCAGCGCGGTGCGGCGCTGGCTCAGCAGGAACGCGCTGCTCAGGGTAAAGCCCAGCATCAGTCCGGCCAGTACTTCACTCACCGAGTGCGCATGGATCACCAGGCGCGATAATCCCACCATCAGCGGAATCAGATAGCCGATACCGATGGTCAGGGCGCGCCAGAACGTGGGCCAGCGGCCGGAAATCAGCCACATCATCACCGGCCACAGCGTCGCTGACATCGCGCTATGACCGCTGAACCCGGTAAAGTTGTAGCGCGCGCTGCCAATGCCGAAGCCGAGAAACATAATCTTCGAGATGCTGACCAGCAGGCCCGCCAGGCCAAACGCCAGCAGCCAGTACCAGACGGTGCGACGGTTGTCGCTTTTCCACGGCAGCACCAGTGCGATGATCACCGCAGTGGGGATCAGCAACATACTGTCGCCGAAATAAGTCAGGGTTCTCCAGCTCATACTTTTCCTTGCAACGACTATCGGGCTCCCGCCAGTCACACGGCGGGCAGAGAAACAGTGTATCGATTAAGCCGCTGGCTGCAAAACGGGATAGTCTGAAAAGGCGGCGCGCCGGTTTTCACTGGCATCAACCCGGTGAAATCCCTATAATTGCCGCCAACTAACCCTCTCAATCGGCCTGTTTTTGTGCAGACAGAAACCGGCTCCAGTTATCAGGTCTTAAAAAAGTATGACTGACAAGTCTCATCAGTGCGTGATCGTTGGCATTGCAGGTGCATCCGCATCCGGAAAAAGTCTTATTGCCAGCACGCTCTATCGTGAAATCCGTGACCAGGTCGGTGACGAGCATATCGGTGTGATCCCCGAAGATGCCTACTATAAAGATCAAAGCCACCTCACCATGGAAGAGAGGGTGAAAACCAACTACGACCATCCGAGCGCGATGGACCACGATTTGCTGCTGCAGCATCTGCGCGCGCTGAAGGCCGGCGAAGATATCGACCTGCCGGTTTACAGCTACGTTGAGCACACCCGCACCGACGAGTGTATTCACCTGAAGCCGAAGAAAGTGATTATTCTGGAAGGGATTCTGCTGCTGACCGATGCACGGCTGCGCCAGGAGCTTAACTTCTCGATCTTCGTTGATACCCCGCTGGATATCTGCCTGATGCGCCGTATGAAGCGCGACGTCAACGAGCGCGGGCGCTCGATGGACTCGGTGATGAGCCAGTACCAAAAGACCGTACGCCCGATGTTCCTGCAGTTTATTGAGCCTTCCAAGCAGTATGCCGACATCATTGTGCCGCGCGGTGGCAAAAACCGCATCGCCATTGATATCCTCAAGGCCAAAATTAACCAGTATCTTTGACGACGCCCGTCCGGTTCAGCGGGACCGGAACGGGACACCGTGCGTCCGGATGGACGTGACGCGAGCGGTTTGTCACAACCTGACCACCTTTCGCTACACTTAATCATGGAGTTGCTGCGATGAGATTATGCGATCGCGATATTGAAAGCTGGCTGGACAGCGGCAAGCTGGCCATCGATCCCCGTCCGCCGGTTGAGCGCATCAACGGTGCCACCGTGGATGTGCGCCTCGGTAACCAGTTCCGTACTTTTAGCGGCCACACCGCACCGTTTATAGATTTGAGTGGTCCAAAGCATGAAGTGAGCGCGGCGCTGGATCGCGTGATGAGCGATGAGATTGTGCTGCCGGAAGGCGAAGCGTTCTTTCTGCATCCGGGTGAACTGGCGCTGGCGGTGACGCTGGAATCCGTCACTATCCCCGACGATCTGGTGGGCTGGCTGGATGGCCGTTCGTCACTGGCGCGCCTCGGGCTGATGGTGCACGTTACCGCGCACCGCATCGATCCGGGCTGGCAGGGCCGCATCGTGCTGGAGTTTTACAACTCCGGTAAGCTGCCGCTGGCGCTGCGTCCCGGCATGCTGATTGGCGCACTGAGCTTTGAACCGCTGTCCGGGCCGGCGGCGCGTCCTTACAATCGCCGCGAAGACGCCAAATATCGCGGGCAGCAGGGCGCTGACGCCAGCCGTATTGATAAAGACTAACGTTTCTCCTGGAGTGATTTCGCGCCAGCGGCCCGGAATCTGACGGTGATGAGGATGCAATGAGAAGACTGATAACCACGCTGGCCATCCTGTTAGTGGTGGTCGTAGCGGGCATGACGGCACTGGTGTTGCTGGTCAATCCCAACGACTTTCGTACCTATATGGTACAGCAGGTAAAACAGCGCAGTGGTTATCAGCTTGAGGTGAGCGGCGACCTGCGCTGGCACGTCTGGCCGCAGCTCAGCATTCTGGCGGGCCGCATGAGCCTGACCGCGCCCGGCGCCAGCCAGCCGATGGTGACCGCTGACAATATGCGCCTGGACGTCAATCTGTGGCCGCTGCTGTCGCATCAGTTGAGCGTCAGCCAGGTGATGCTGAAAAACGCGATTATTCGCGCTACGCCGGACAGCGCGGTGCAGAAACCGCAGGGCGCGCCGATTGAGCCGGGCGACAGTGAACCGGCCATCGCCGCCAGCAACGGCTGGACCTTTAACATCAGTAAACTGCGCATCGCCGATAGCCTGCTCATCTGGCAGCAGCCGGGCGGTGACGAGTACAACTTCCGCGATCTCAACCTCAATCTGAATCAGGACGATAACCGGCAGGCCAGCGTTGAGCTGGCGACACGCGTGTCGCGCAATCAGCGTAATCTCAGCCTGAACCTGAAAGGGCAGATGGACGTGGCGCACTATCCGCACCGTATCAGCGGCCAGCTGGATGAACTGGAGTACACGCTGGACGGCGCGAACCTGCCGACGCAGGGCATTAAAGGGACGCTGAGCGGGCAGGCGCAGTGGGATGGCGACCAGCAGCAGTTTGCGCTGAACAAGCTGCAGTTAACCGCGAACGACAGCGCCCTCGACGGCAGCGCTGAGGGCCGGCTGGCCCTGCCGCAGCAGCTCAATCTCGCGCTGCACGCGACCTCGCTCAATCTGGATAACCTGATGGCCAGCGCGCCCGCCAGCGTTAACAGCACCACGCAGCAGGCTAACGTGATGCGCACGCCGGTGATCGCTGAGCCGCGCGCGCACAATAATACCGACTCGCCGCTCAACAGCATGGATTTACAGCTGACGCTCGACGCTGACAGCAGCGTGTGGCGCGGTCTGACGCTCAGCAATCTGCAAATTGACGCCCGCAATCAGCGCGGGCTGCTGACGCTCAACAAGCTGCAGGGCAAATTTGGTGACGGCCACTTTTCCATTCCCGGCTCGGTGGATATCCGTCAGCCGGTCACGCAGGTGGCGTTTCAGCCGGAGCTGAGCAGCATTGCCATCGCGCCACTGCTTAAAGCGCTGGAACTGCCGGCTTCGCTGCAGGGCACGGTCTCGCTCAAGGGCGACATCAGCGGTGCCGGGCTGAGCGTGGCGGAGGCGAAACAGAACTGGCAGGGCAATGCAGAACTGGAAGCCACTAATCTGCAGCTGGCGCAGCTGAATCTGCAGCAGATGGTGCGCCGCGCCGTGGCGCGCGTCAGCAATCGCGTCAGTAACGATCAGCCGGATGATCAGGGAATTGAACAGTTAAGCGGTCGTATCAGCCTGAAACAGGGCAACGTCACGCTGCCGGATCTGCAGGGCGGCAGCAGCCGGCTGGCGCTGCAAACCCACGGCAACGTGGATGTGGTGAAGCAGCAGCTGGATGTCACCATTAATATGATTCTGCGCGGCTGGCAGGGCGACGACCGGCTGGCGAAAGTACTCAACGGCCAGCCGATTCCGCTGCGCATGTACGGCAGCTGGGGCAATCTGCAGTATTCGCTGCCGGTGGACGACGTGGTGCGCCAGCAGTTGCAGGGCGAAGCCAAAACGCGCCTCAATCAGTGGCTGGATAGCCAGAAGTCTGCACCGCGGCAATAAAAGGACCAGTGCGACGTTATTAAGTTATTCATCTTGCGATGATTCGCGCCGCGACCCCGCGTTGCACTGACGGGTAGCGGCGCAATTTATTGCGCAATGTAAAACGGTGCGGATGTCAGACATGCGCGATAAATCGCGCCGCTACAAATCGCAACACAGGTGGCCGGACACGCATAATAAATCACCCCCCGGCACCGGGTTAAATAAACGGTGCGGGCGCGACCGGCACAATCTCGACTTTTTGCACCCGATGGTTCTCCACCTGCAGGGTGCGCAGCAGATAATCCCCGACGCGCAACTCCTCACCTTCGGCCGGCACGTGCTGCAGGCTATCCATCAGCAATCCCGCCAGCGTATGGTAATTGCGCCTCTCGTCGAGCGGCAGCGCCACATACAGCGCTAAATCTTCCAGCGGCATATGGCCGTTGGCGATCCAGCCGCCATGCTCTGCGGGCTGAATATCGTAACGGGCATCAATCTCTTCCCCTTCATTGGGCAGATTGCCGGCGATAGTCTCCATCACGTCGCTCAGCGTCACCACGCCTTCTACCGAACCAAACTCATCCACCACAAAGGCAAAATGGGTGCGCGCATGGCGAAACTGCTCCAGCGCCTGCAGCAGGGTGACGCGCTCGGGAAACACCAGCGGCTGGCGGATCAGGGCACGCAAATCCAGCGATTTACTGTGCAGCGACTGATGCAGCAGATCGATCACATGCACCACGCCCAGCGGCTCGCGTCCCTGTTCGGTGATCAGCAGGCGCGTATGCTGGTTGCGGTCGAGTTTATCCATGATCGACTGCGGGTCTTCGCTCAGATCGATGTGCTCGACGTCATGGCGTGACGTCATGATGCTGTTGATCTGGCGCTGACCCAGACCCAGCACGCGCATGATCATGCGCCGCTCCTGACGGTTAAACAGCGCTGCGCCCTGGTTATCACTCAGCAGCGATGCCGTGTCGGCATCCAGATCGGCGCGCTGCGCTTCACCGCGCAGAATGCGCAGCACGGCTTCGGCAGTGCGCTGGCGCAGCGGCCGTCCGGCGGTAAGAAAACGGCGGCGATTAAACAGCGCCAGCTGATTAAAAATCTCAATCACAATCGAGAAGCCAATGGCCGCGTACAGATAGCCTTTCGGGATGACGAAGCCGAAACCCTCTGCCACCAGACTAAAGCCGATCATCAGCAGAAAGCTCAGGCAGAGAATCACAATGGTAGGATGGCCGTTAACGAAGCGCGTCAGCGGCTTGCTGGCCAGCAGCATTAACAGGATGGCGATGGTCACGGCGATCATCATCACCGGCAGGTCGTTGACCATACCGACGGCGGTAATGACGGCATCAAGTGAAAAGATGGCGTCCAGCACCACGATTTGCGCCACCACCGGCCAGAATTTAGCACCGCTGTTATTTTGACCCGATTCCTCGTCGTTGCCCTCCAGTCGGGCGTTTAGTTCAGTGGTGGCTTTAAACAACAGGAAGATACCGCCGCCCAGCAGCAGCAGGTCGCGTGCGCTGAAGCTGTGCTGGAAGAGGGTGAACAGCGGTTGGGTCAGCGTAACCAGCCACGACAGCGACGCCAGCAGCACCAGCCGTGATATCAGCGCCAGCAGCAGGCCGAACACCCGCGCGCGGTCGCGCAGCGTTGGCGGCAGCTTCTCCACCAGGATGGCAATGAAAACCAGGTTATCAATACCCAGCACCAGCTCCAGAACGATTAGCGTGACTAATCCTGCCCAGAGCGACGGATCGATGATCCACTCCCACATACTTTCATCACCATAATGTCTAAAAATGAGCTTAGTCTGATGATAGTTAATCGTCAGACAGGGTACAAATACGCCCCGGCCGCGCGGATGTCGCGGGCTGGCGGCTTATTAGGATTAATCTTACCTTGTTCAGCCGGGCGATAAGTGAAAAGTATGGATAAACATCCTGTGTGGATGAAGACCACTATTTATTCTTATCGAGCGGCAAAAGCGTACATTTTTAATGCGACTAATCTGAAGACGGGTATCGAATTATTCTGAAATTTGGCGTGAAATTGCCTGGCGGGGCTGGCATCAATACTTATGGCTGGTAGTCTTTTTCCTAAAATAGTGCAGGGAAGACGGGGCCTACTTGTAAACAAGCCAGTAATAACTAGTATAGCAACGTGTTAGTAAATGTCTGCGCCAATGTTGTTAATAGCGCGCTGTTTAGCTTCTTAATGTTGTGAATTGTGATCGTGCACGGGTTAAGGCGGGTATTTCCCGGCGTGGCGACAAAGCGCGGACAAAAAATAGGGTGTTGTAAGCGGTATTGGCAGCGACAGCCAAGGGCGGTAGCGTGCCTGACGTGGTTTTCACAGGTTAAGAATTGTCTGGCCTTGCGGCAAAAGGAAGTCAGACTAATCTGTTGGTATTTATCACAATTTTCTTGCTTAACTGGAAAGAGAATTGGCCTAAATGCCGGGGAGTTCGCCGCAGTTTGTCTCGCTGGTTTAGTTAGTGCATCGCTCATTAATTACTCAGGCTTAGGCGTTAGGGATTAAGGGAAATAAAATAAAAGAGTCAAATATGCGCGATAATGAATTTACATATAAAAGTCTTCTGACAAAAATTTTACTGGCGTGCTCGGATTTAATTTGTTTCAACGCGGCATTGTTTATTGCACTCGCGCTGATTAATTCGTTCGCCGATTCTCCACTGGCAGATATTTCTGAAAAAGACCTCAATTTAAAAATCGCCACCCATGTCTGTCTGTCCTTAATTTGTACAGGCTGGTTCTGGGTTCGCCTGCGTCATTATACCTATCGCAAACCCTTCTGGTTTGAGCTGAAAGAGATCTTTCGTACCATTCTCATTTTCTCTGTCATCGATTTGTCAATTTCAGCATTATCACAATGGCAGATGTCCCGTTTTGTCTGGGTATTAACGTGGATTTTAGCGCTGGTGTTGATTCCGCTGGCGCGTGCTATTTCCAAACGCGTGCTGAATCATTTCGGTATGTGGAAAAAGCAAACCATTATTATTGGCAGCAACCGTAACGCGCAGGAAGCCTGGCAGGCGCTGCAGAGCGAAGAGGTGATGGGCTTTGATGTGATCGCCTTCTTCGACGTCGATGGCAGCTGCCCGCAGGCCAGCATCTCCGGTGTACCGGTGCTGCATAACGAGCAGGAGCTGTGGCAGCTGACCAACAGCGAAACCCAGTTTATCGTCGCGGTTGAGTTTGAGCAGAGTCAGCACCGCGACCGCTGGCTGAAAATGCTGGCGATGCATAACTGTCGCTCGGTCTCGGTTATCCCGACGTTGCGCGGCGTACCGCTGTACGGCACCGATATGGCTTACATCTTCAGCCATGAAGTGATGATTCTGCGTGTGAATAACAACCTGGCGAAACGCACCTCGCGTGTCCTCAAGCGGGCATTCGATATCGTCGGCGCGCTCAGCATCATCATCGCGCTGTCGCCTGCGCTGCTGGTACTCGGCTTCATGGTTGGCCGTGATGGCGGACCACCGATTTACGGTCACGAACGTGTGGGTCTCAATGGCCGCAAGTTCAAGTGCCTGAAGTTCCGCTCGATGGTAATTAACTCGAAAGAGGTGCTGGAAGAGGTGCTGCGCACCGACCCGGTAGCCCGCGCCGAGTGGGACAAAGATTTCAAACTGAAAAACGATCCACGTATTACCAAAGTCGGTCATTTCATCCGTAAAACCAGCCTGGATGAGCTGCCGCAGCTGTGGAACGTCGTGCGCGGTGACATGAGCCTTGTTGGCCCGCGCCCGGTGATTGAAGATGAACTCTGCCGTTATGCCGGTGATGTTGATTATTACCTGATGGCAAAGCCAGGCATGACGGGATTGTGGCAGGTCAGCGGTCGTAACGACGTTGACTATGAGACGCGCGTCTATTTCGATTCGTGGTATGTCAAAAACTGGTCGCTGTGGAATGACATCGCGATTCTGTTTAAGACGGTCGGCGTGGTACTCAAACGCGACGGCGCTTATTGATAGACAGCAAGGGCAGGGGACGAAATAACGTTCCCGCCTGATAACTGCCGGTGCTGGGAGTGTCTGTAACTGATAACTGCCATTATCGAGCCCGAACAGAGCGGGTTATTAAGCCGCTTAACGATAACCCACTTTAATTGAAGTCGTCTGCAACCAGGATGACAACATAAACCAGGGAGCTAATGATAATGAACCTCAGTTTCAGTGTTTAATTCCTTGCCTTTATTTTTGTTAGACGCTTACACAGCGGCGTTTTCGCCTCTATCAATCATTAACTGATAGCGAAGAACCAGATGATAATGAAAACTAAATTGATACCGTTACTGGTATCCGCGACTTTCCTCTCCGGGTGCACCATCGAACCAGGTTCGCACCTTTCCACTAGCGGAAAAGATGTCATTGAGCAACAGGATAGCAATTTTGACATCGACAAATACGTTAACGTCTTCCCTCTGACGCCGCGTCTGGTTGAACAGATGCGTCCGAAGCCGCTGGTTGCTCAGGCTAACCCGCTGCTGCAGAACGAGATTCAGAGCTATCAATACCGCGTTGGCATCGGCGACGTACTGAACGTCACCGTATGGGATCATCCTGAGCTGACCACGCCGGCCGGTCAGTACCGTAGCGCCAGCGACACCGGTAACTGGGTGCAGGCAGACGGTACCATCTTCTATCCGTACATCGGTAAAGTGCGCGTTGCAGGCCGCACCGTGACGGAAATCCGCAGTGAAATCGCGCGTCGTCTGGCGCAGTTCATTGAAAGTCCGCAGGTGGATGTCAACGTGGCCGCGTTCCGTTCGCAGAAAGCCTACGTGACCGGTTCGGTCACCACCTCCGGCCAGCAGCCGATCACCAACGTGCCGCTGACCGTGCTGGATGCGGTGAACGCCGCGGGTGGTCTTGCTGCCGACGCCGACTGGCGCAACGTGGTGCTGACGCACAACGGCCGCGAGCAGCGCATTTCGCTGCAGGCGCTGATGCAAAACGGCGACCTGAGCCAGAACCATCTGCTCTATCCGGGCGATATCCTTTACGTACCGCGTAACGACGATTTGAAGATCTTCGTAATGGGCGAAGTGAAACAGCAGACCACGCTGAAGATGGACCGCAGCGGCATGACGCTGGCTGAAGCGCTGGGTAACGCACAGGGCATGGATCAAACCACCTCTGACGCCACCGGCGTATTCGTCATTCGTCCGATTCGCGGTGCTAACCGCACCAAGATCGCCAACATCTATCAGCTGAACACCAAAGATGCGGCGTCGATGGTGATGGGCACCGAATTCCAACTGGAGCCGTACGACATTGTCTACGTCACCGCAACACCAATCACCCGCTGGAACCGCGTGATTTCCGGACTGCTGCCGACCATCGTGGGTATCGACGATGCAAGCTCCGCAGCGCTGCGTTTCCGCAACTGGTCGGACTAAGGTTTTACCATGATTAAGTCAGTGTTAGTCGTCTGCGTCGGCAACATTTGCCGCTCCCCCACCGGGGAGCGTCTGTTTAAACGCGCACTTCCGCATACCCGTATCGCCTCTGCCGGTCTTGGCGCCCTGAAGGGCCATCCGGCGGATAAGACGGCCAGCGCCGTCGCCGCTGAACATGGCGTCTCGCTGGACGGTCATGAGGCTCAGCAGTTAACGGCCAGCATGTGCCGTGACTTTGACCTGATTCTGGTAATGGAGAAGCGCCACGTTGAGCAGGTGAATCGCATCGATCCGGCCGCGCGGGGGAAGACCATGCTGCTGGGGCACTGGCTTAACCAACAGGAAATTGCGGATCCGTACAAAAAAAGCCGTGAGGCCTTTGAAGAGGTTTACGGGTTACTGGAAAACGCTACCCAGAAATGGGTTAACGTACTAAGCCGATAGTTGGGAATATCCATGAATATCAAAAACAAGGTTATGACTGCGCCAAAAGAAGATTCGAATGGATGGGATCTGGCGCATCTTGTGGGACAGCTGATCGATCATCGCTGGATCATCGTGGCGGTCACCGCTTTCTTTATGCTGATGGCAACGCTCTACACACTGTTTGCTACGCCAATCTATAGCGCGGACGCTATGGTGCAGGTGGAGCAGAAAAACACCGCCTCGGTGCTGAACGAATTACAGGATGTGATTCCGACCACGCCAGCATCAGACACCGAGATTCAGATCATCGAATCCCGCATGGTGATTGGTAAAACCGTTAACGACCTCGGTCTGGACACGGTCATTCAGCAAAACTACTTCCCGGTAATCGGTAAAGGTCTGTCGCGCCTGATGGGCAACAAGCCGGCGCAGATTGCCATTTCACGCCTGGAAATTCCGCGCAGCATTGACAAACGTACCGTTGAGCTGGAAGTCACCGGTCCGCAGACCTATACCGTGAGCAAAGACGGCGACGAGCTGTTCAAAGGCCGCGTCGGTCAGCTGGAGCAGCACGGCGACGTCACCATGCTGGTTAGCGGCATTCAGGCTGACGAAGGCACCAGCTTCAGCGTCACCAAGCTGAGCGACCTGCAGGCGATTAAAACCGTACTGGGCGCGCTGACCGTCGCCGATAAAGGCAAAACCACCGGCGTGCTGGGCCTGGAGTTCCAGGATGAAGATCAGGAGCAGGCGAGCCGCGTGCTGAACCAGATCGTCAACAACTATCTGCTGCAGAACGTTGAGCGTAAGTCTGAGCAGGCGGAAAAGAGCCTCGAATTCCTGCGCACCCAGCTGCCTAACGTGCGTGCCAAGCTGGACGATGCGGAAGACAAGCTGAACACCTTCCGTCGTCAGAACGAGTCGGTCGACATGTCGCTGGAAGCCAAATCGGCGCTCGACTCTTCCGTTAGCGTCCAGAGCCAGCTGAACGAGCTGACCTTCCGTGAAGCCGAAGTTTCCCAGCTGTTCACCAAAGACCACCCGACCTACCGCGCACTGCTGGAAAAACGCAAAACGCTGGAAGCGGAACAGGCGCAGCTGAACAAGAAAATCTCGGCCATGCCGCAGACCCAGCAGGAGATTCTGCGTCTGACGCGTGATGTGCAGGCCGGTCAGGAAATCTACATGCAGCTGCTGAACCGTCAGCAGGAACTGGGCATCAGCAAGGCCAGCACCGTGGGTGATGTGCGCATCATCGACCGTGCTGAAACCAGCACCAGCCCGGTAGCACCGAAGAAGCTGCTGATTATTGTCGCGGGCCTGATTGTGGGTCTGATGCTGTCGGTTGGTCTGGTGCTGCTGAAAGCACTGTTCCACCACGGTATCGACAATCCGGAGCAGCTGGAAGAGCTGGGCATGAACGTCTATGCCAGCGTACCGCTCTCCGAGTGGCAGCGTAAGAAAGACACCGAAGCGCTGGCGCGACGCGGCAGCAAAGAGAAGTCGGATCCGCACAACACCCTGCTGGCGCTGGGTAACCCGACTGACCTCTCCATTGAAGCGATTCGTAGCCTGCGCACCAGCCTGCACTTCGCCATGATGGAAGCGAAAAACAATATCCTGATGATCACCGGTGCCAGCCCGGGTATTGGTAAAACCTTTATCTGTGCCAACCTGGCGACGCTGGTATCCAAAGCAGGTCAGCGCGTGCTGTTCATCGATGGTGATATGCGTCGCGGCTATACCCACGAGCTGCTGGGTGCGGACAACAAGACCGGCCTGTCTAACGTGCTGTCGGGCAAGAGCGAGTTCTCGCCGGCGATGATTCAGAAGGGCGTGTACGGTTTTGACTTCCTGCCGCGCGGTCAGGTGCCACCGAACCCGTCTGAGCTGCTAATGCATCGTCGCATGCAGGAGCTGCTGGACTGGGCGAGCAAGAACTATGATCTGGTGTTGATCGATACGCCGCCGATTCTGGCTGTGACCGACGCTTCCATCATCGGTAAGCTGGCCGGTACCTCGCTGATGGTGGCGCGTTTCGAAACCAACACCACCAAAGAGCTGGATGTCAGCTACAAGCGCTTCGCCCAGAACGGTATCGAGATTAAAGGCGTCATCCTCAACGCCGTGGTCCGTAAAGCGTCGAATGCCTATGGTTATGGCTACGACTATTACAACTACGAATACGGTAAAGAGAGCAAAAGCTAAGCACTATCGGGGGCGGATTTTCCGCCCCTTTTTATGGCGCGTCTCTGGCTAAGCGCCATGCCTTGTGCCTCTGCAAAACATGCGGATACACCGCAGAGTATTGTAGCGGCGCGATTTATCGCGCAATAAATTGCGCCGCTACGGAACGTGCGGTGATTAACCGCAGAAAACTGCGGCGGTGAAATTTATACCGCGAACATAATAACGATTTATTTTCGGTGCGTTTTGCACCACCCAACATACACACAGCACAATCTTAGGTATTTCCGTGACGGTACGAAAAGTCTTATTGAAAAAGAATACTAACGGCATGATTTTTCAGAACAAAGCCGATTCCTTTCTACAGGCCGCTCGCGTTACCGTTGAATCTGGAACAGCTGTTTAAGAGGTGCTGGCAATGCAGGACATCCGCTTCTCAATTGTAATTCCCGCTTATAACGCGTCGAAATCGATTGTCACGACGCTGGATTGCGTCAAAGCGCAAACCTATCGCAACTTTGAAGTCATCATCGTGGATGACAAATCCGCCGATGCCGCGGAACTGGCGCAGGTGGTGCGCGGCGAGCGCTATCAGGATCTGGACATCAAACTGGAGCTGTCTGAGGTCAAACTCAACGGCGCCGGCGCGCGCAACAAAGGTATTGAACTGGCGCAGGGCGACTTCATCAGCTTCCTCGACGCCGACGACGAGTGGCATGCGGACAAGCTGCTGGAAGTGTGCGATACCATCCGCAAGCTGGAAGCGCAGGATAAATCGCGCTATGTCATCTTCAGCCAGGTCAATATTCATCAGGACGGCAGCTTCCTCAAAGTGATGCCGATGCAGCCGCCGGGGAAAAATGAGACCGTGGCGGAGTACCTGTTTGGCTGTTACGGCTTTATCCAGACCAGTACCATCGTACTGAAACGCGAAGATGCCGCCAGAATCCAGTTTGATGCGCGCTATATTCGCCATCAGGATTATGACTTCTGCATCCGCGCCGACCGCATGGGCTATGAATTTGTGATGATCGCCAAACCGCTGGCGACCTACCATCTGGTGACCAAATTTGGTTCCAAACACAAAGGCGAGTCGGTGAAGTACTCCTTCTTCTGGCTCGACACCATGAAGCCGCACCTGACGGCGCGCGATATCCATACCTACAAAGCGTTCAAGCTGCCGCTGCGCTACAAAATGGATGGCAATTCGCTGCTGGCCAGCGTCAGTTTTGCGCGCTACTTCTTCCTCACCAACCGTGATAACCGCGCCTACTTCATCAATCGCCTGGTCGATAAGCTGAAGTCGCGCTTCACGGGGCGAAGAGCGGTTTCCTGATCGATTTATGACTTTCACTTGCTCCCGCAGCGGGAGCATTTTTTCGGTTCCTGACACTCCGGGTATACAAATGACAAATCATGTTGGCACCATCGGTATCGTGATGCCGATGTACAACGCGCGCAACACCGTGCTGCGTGCGGTTGAGTCGATCGTGAATCAGACCTACAGCGACTGGCATCTCTACCTGGTCAATGATAAATCCACCGATGATTCACTCGCTTTTGTACGCGAGCACTGCCAGGACGCGCGCATCACTATCCTCAGCAACGAGGTCAACCTCGGCGCGGCGGAAACGCGCAACGTGGGCCTGCGCGCGGCCAAAGAGGAGATCATTGCGTTTCTCGACAGCGATGACGAATGGCACGCGGAGAAACTGGCCGAGCAGGCCGCGGCGCTGGCCGCCGGTGACGACTTTGTGATCACCCATTATCACTACAAAACCAAAACCGCCGATCACGACATCAATTACAACAAACCTTATCTGCAGCAGGAAAACTTCGTGAAGAAGCAGTATCGCGTCTGCTTCTCCTCGGTGTGTTTCCGTCGTCCGCCACAGGGCATCTTCTTCCAGCGTAAAGGCCATGAAGACTTCCTGTTCCTCTATGAGCTGTTCCTCCGCTACAAACAAGCCCGGGTGATCCAGAAGACGCTGGTCAACTACTACGAGCTGGGCGATTCGCTGTCGCGTAACAAAAATAAAGCGGCGAAATGGCACCTCGAATTATTAAGAATTATCTATAAAAACAATCCTTTAAAAATCTATTACTATTACGGCTGGTATATGGTGAATGGGGTTCTTTTCACCCTTAAACATCGCTAAGACCCTGTGTCCTTCGCGCTGCCGCTACGTTGGCTGCGCACGTCCATCCCGGTCACTTACTTGAGTAAGCTCCCGGGAATGAACGCACTTGCCGCCTTGCGGCAACGCAAATGACTTGGGTCTGGATTTGAGCAATTTGAGGTGAAAAGTATCAGATGAAAAAGATTGTTTTGGTTATTAAGGATGCCTACTCCTACGCAGGCACGGAGAACATCTGCAACTTCATGTCGGAGTGCCTCGGTGAGGAGCATGCCGTTACCATTTACTCGCTGGAAGGGCACGGCAAAACCTTTTACCCGTTTGAGCGGGTGAAAGAGATTGTCAGCTTCGAAGGCCACAGCAACCCGATTAAAAGTGCCGTGGCGCGCATCCATCAGGAGGGCTTCGACAGCGTATTCCTGATCAGCATGGGGCGCCTGAGCGTGATGTTTGCCTTCTGGAACCTGATGGCAATGAAGAAAAAAACCTTCAAAGCCTACGCCTGCGAGCACATCGCTATTAACTCGTTCAGCAAGCCGATCAAACTGCTTAAGTGGCTGCTGCTGCGCTACTACGATCAGGTGATTGTGCTGACTGACAAAGACCATCAGGTCTTCACCCGCTGGCATATCCCCAGCCAGCAAATTCCTAATCCGGTGGTGTACAAATCCTGGCAGCGCGAGACGCGCAGCCGTCAGGCGCTGGCGGTAGGCCGCCTCGATAACCAGAAGGGCTTTGACCTGCTGCTGGATATCTGGGCCGACTTCAGCAAAAAACACCCGGAGTGGAAGCTGGTGATCGCCGGTGACGGCGAACTGCGCCAGCAGCTGCACGATCAGGCCGCGGCGCTGGGCATCACCGGCAGCGTTAACTTTGTCGGCAAAGTCAGCAATATCAATGATTACTACCGCGACAGCGACATGGCGCTGATGACTTCACGTTATGAAGGACTGCCGCTGGTACTGCTGGAAGCCAAATCCTGGTCGCTGCCGGTGGTGGCCTATGACTGTCCGACCGGACCGCAGGAGATCATCAACCACGGCGAAGATGGCTTCCTGGTGCCAATGAACGACAAAGCCACTTTCCTGGCGCGCATGGAGCAGCTGGCCAGCGACGATCGCCTGTTCTTTGCCATGAGCGAAAAGACCAAAGAGACGGCGCTGAAGTTTGACGGTAATCAGATCAAACAGAGCTGGCTAGCGCTGGTGTAACCACTTTTATCGTGCCTCGGGGATACCTTTTCGGCCGCCATGCGGCCCCATGACCACGGGATTGTTAGCATGAAAAGAAGAGAAGTCTTGCAAACTGCAGCCTCCTCCATTGTTGCCGCGCTGTCGGTGAGCGCGTTTTCCAGTTACGCCGCCAAAAGTGGTCAGCCGGCGCTGAAAGCGGTTGATGCCTCCAGCGTCCCGCCGGGCGATGTGCCGATTCTGACGCCGGAAAACGTCTATACCATGCCACCGCAGTTCTGGCAGAACTTTGAGGGCAAACTGTGGATTGGCGCAGCAGGCAAAGATGCCAGCCAGGCCGGCAACCAGATTCCGGTGTATCTGCGCGACGCCAGCGGTAAGGTTTCCCAGGTGAGCCAGCCAATTGCGCTCAATAAAGGCAACTTTGCCCAGTTTATTCACGATAATGCCGCGTTAATCGCCAATCCTGCGCACTCGATGGTGGTGGAAGATAACCAGGGCAATACGCTGTTTTCCATCAGCGACGTGTCGCGCCCGAACGCCAGCAACTTCAGCCAGCGCCTGGCGCAGCCGAATGGTTATCAACTGATCGGCGAAATCCCGTCGGTGGAAGAGCTGCGTAAAACCCGACCGCTGTTTGCCGGAGCGAAAATCAAGCTGAAAAGCTGGCACGAAGGGCTGGAAGTGGGCGGCGGCGAGTTTGTCGGCGTGTATGGCGAAGGCGAAGATGATGGCGGCGTGATTTTCAGCGGCAACGGATTCTACTGGCGCCGCGTGGTGGAAGATTTCAACCGTCTGACGCTGTTTGACTTCGGCGCCATCGCCGATGGCAAAACCGATACGGCACCGGCGATCAAAGCCATGTATCAGTGGTCGCTCAAGGCTAACCAGCAGATCTGCGTACAGTTTCCGGCAGGCACCTTCTTCGTGACCGGCTGTGACTTTGGCGATCAACAGCAGCGCTTCTTCCGCATTTCCGGCGCGATGGTGAACTTCGGCTATTTCCCGGCGACCACGCTGGTATCTGACGGTCGTTCCGAATTCCTGTTCCAGGTGAATGCGCGCTGGACCGAAATCTCCAACCTGATCTTCAACGGTCAGAACGACAAGCGGCCAAACAAACAGGGGCTGTTCCGCAACACCTGTCCGGGCGGTCAGTTCTTCCGCGGTGCCTGCCTGCGCTTCAACCGCGTCGGCGGCACCTCAATCAGCCTGCTGGATACGCTTGACTGCAAAATCGATCAGTGGTACGCCGACACCTGTACCGGTGACGTGATCAAAGCCAGCTGGTCCGGACAGAAACAGGGTGCGTGGGACCATAGTACGGCGATTGAGCTGTCGAACTTCAACGCCCAGCGCTGTACCGGCGGCATGGTACTTAACCTGCCGCGCTGCAGCCAGTCGATCATTCATAACGGCTGGATTGAGCACAGCGAGCACCCCGGCGACATCTCGAACGGCCAGTGGATCATTGATGCGCTGAGCCTGGAAGATTGCAAAAACCCGCTGAACGCGCGCAATTCCCGCCTCAACATGCGCCAGACCAATCTGCAGTCTGGCAGCTGGATCGATAACTCGCTGGAAGGCGAGCGCTGGCTGAATATCTGGGAGATGGGCTCAACGCGGGTGGAGTCTTACGGCGTGGCCATCGACGGCAGCCTGAAATACAACTACATCACATCGCGTTTCCGTCTGACCAACAACACCAATCAGGCCACCTGGTTCGAGCTGGGTAATTTTTACTCGCCAACCGTGGGTGACAGCTGGGAGATCGAGCTGTTTGGTCAGTCGCAGTTCAGCAACGGCAGCGACAAACAGCCGCTGCTCGACGTGATGGGCGGTAAACAGACCGGCGGTCGCGCGGTGATTCATCTGCAGCGCAAAACCAGCAAGGCGGAAGCCAGCTGGTCTGCGGAAGGCAGTTCGCCGGTGCTGGAGGTGCGCGTCGATGCACGCAGCGATACCGATAGCAAAGTGTTCGTCAAACTGGCGGGCTGGACGCCGACGGCGGTGGTGCTGATTAAGAGCACCGCCAAAGACCGGTTCCTCACCGGCCGCTGTGCGCGCGTTGACGCCACCATGGCGCAGGGCAGTCCGACCAGCGGCAGCCAACCGGCCCCGCAGCGGTTTAGCCTGCACAACGGTAAAGCCGGCATCGGCGGCAATGAGCAGGGCGATTTGCTGCTGGCATCGCGCGCGCTCAAGCCCGAACAGGTAGATACGCGCCAGCCGAAGGGGTTTGTTTCAGTGGTGATCAACGGCGAGCAGGTGGCGCTGCCGTATTTTGCGCTGAAGTCGTGAGGATTTAACGCAGGTAACGGTGCAATTTATCGCGGAGGCCACAACGGCATCGAGCCAGGACGGGCAAAGCGCAATAAATTGCGCCGCTACGGTTTGTGCAGAGGTGATTTCTGCACTGACCCTTTGCACAGTCTGTAGCGGCGCGATTTATCGCGCATGTAACACCTGTCGCAGGTATCAATTACGTCACAACAGGCAGTCGTTAATTTCGGGCCGCTGGCCCATTAGCAGTTTTTTCTTACAGAGTTCACTTAGCCAGTATGGAACTGGCGGCTTGTAAAAAATTACAAAAATTTATCTGGAGTTTTTATGAAGATTTTATTGGTGGGTAACCATACCTGTGGAAATCGTGGGGATGGCGCGATTTTACGTGGACTGATTGATTCATTGCAGGCCGCGCGTGGGGATCTGGATATCGATGTCATCAGCCGCTATCCAACCAGCTCCGGATATTTACTGCAGCAGCACATCCAGCAGGATTCGCTGTTTCTGCACAACAGTAAGGCGCCAAAAGGGCTGGTCAGCAGCCTGAAGCGCAAAGTCGCCAACCGTCTGATGCCGGACATCATGATGGCGCACCTTGGCAAAGGTGGCGTGTATAAATCCTTCTCGGTGCCGCCGCATCTGGCGGAATTCACCCGCAGCCTGGCGAAATATGACGCCATCATTCAGGTCGGCGGCTCGTTCTTCGTCGATCTGTACGGCGTTACCCAGTTTGATCACGCGCTGTGCGCGCTGATGGCGAAGAAGCCGCTGCACATGATCGGTCACTCGGTGGGCCCGTTCGAAAACCCGCGCGTCAATGCGCTGGCAAACTTTGTGTTTGACCGCGTCGACAGCCTGGTGCTGCGCGAAGAGGTCAGCCTCGATCGCCTGAAGCAGGATGGCGTGACCACCAGCCGGGTGAAGAAGGGCGTGGACACCGCGTTCCTGGTGCAGGCACGCGAAGTGGAAAATCCGAGCCACAACCTGCTGCACTGGCAGAACATCATTCAGTCGCGCAAAACCATCGCTATCACCGTGCGTGAGCTGGCACCGTTCGACAAACGTCTTGGCGTCACGCAGAAAGAGTACGAAGCCGCGTTTGGCCGGGTGATCAACGCCATGATCGCCGAAGGCTATCAGGTGGTGGCGTTCTCCACCTGTACCGGCATTGACAGCTATGCCAAAGATGACCGTATGGTGGCGCTGACGCTGCGCGACCACGTTGAGCAGCCGGAGCACTACCATGTGATCATGGACGAATTCAACGACCTGGAGCTCGGCATCCTGCTCAGCCACTGCCATCTCACCATCGGCACGCGCCTGCACTCGGCAATCATCTCCATGAACTTCGGCACGCCAGCCGTGGCCATCAACTACGAGCACAAATCGCTCGGCGTGATGAACCAGCTGGGTCTGCCGCAGATGGCCACCGACGTGCAGAGCCTGATGGACGGCTCGCTGATCGACAAAGTGCAGACGGTGCTGGCGGACTACGACAACGTGAAGCAAAAAGTGAACACCGCGGTGGCGCAGGAGCGTGAAATCGGCAACCGCATCACCGAAGAAATTCTCAACGTCCTGGGGTAAGTGATGAAGCTAACCTTTTTCACCATGCGTTTTCCGGTTGCCTCTGAGACGTTTGTCCTCAATCAGGTGACGCATTTCATCGATGCCGGCTATGACGTCGAGATCATCTCGGTGTTTCCGGGCGACATGATCAACCGTCATGCCGCGTTCGATGAGTACAATCTGGCGGCGAAAACCCACTATCTGCTGCCGGAAGAGAAGGTATCAAACCTCGACAAACTGACCCAGCGCATCGGTCTGATGCTGCCGAAAATCGCCAAACCGGCGCTGCTGAAGTCGCTTAACGTTGGCCGCTACGGTGCGCAGGCAAAAAAACTGCTGCTGCCAGCCATTGTCGCCAATGCCCGGCAGACCTTTACCGCCGATGTGTTCCTGGTGCACTTCGGCTATGCCGGTGCGCTGGCGAATAAACTGCGCGAGCTGGGAGTGCTGAAGGGCAAGCAGGCGACGGTGTTCCACGGCGCTGATATCTCGCGTCGCCACATTCTTGAAGAGCACAAACAGGATTACATCAACCTGTTCAGACAGAGCGAACTGATGCTGCCGATCAGCCATCTGTGGGAGAACAAGCTGATTGAGATGGGCTGTCCGCGCGAGAAAGTGCACGTCACGCGCATGGGCATCGAGCCGGAGAAATTTAACTTCCAGCCGCGCGACGCGTTCCACAAACCGCTGCGCATCGTTTCGGTGGCGCGCCTGACCGAGAAAAAAGGGCTGGACGTGGCGGTCAAAGCCAGTGAAATCCTGCGCGATAACGGCGGTCAGTTCCAGTTCACCATCATTGGTAACGGCGAGCAGGACGGCATGATGCGCGAGCACATCGCGCGTGCCGGCCTGGAAGACATGGTGACCATGCCGGGCTTCAAGCCGCAGGAGGAGATTCGTCAGGCGCTGAGCGAGGCCGATATCTTCCTGCTGCCGTCGAAAACCGCCGCCGATGGCGATATGGAAGGCATTCCGGTGGCGCTGATGGAAGCGATGGCGGTCGGCCTGCCGGTGGTGTCCACCTACCACAGCGGCATCCCGGAGCTGATTCAGAATAACGTCAGCGGCTGGCTGGTATCGGAAAATGATGCCGACGAGCTGGCGGACACGCTGCTGCGCCTGTCGCGCGGCGACGTTGACGTTGCACCGGTGGTGGCCGCAGCGCGCCATAAAGTGGAAACCGAGTTCAATCAGCACATCGCTTACGGTGAGCTGGCGAAAATTCTGGAGCGCATGGTGTGAGTGGATTAAAAAAACAGGCGGTGTGGCTGTTTGGCAGCACCTGCTTTGCCGCGCTGCTGCAGGTGCTGCAGCTGGCGGTGCTGGCGCGCAAGCTGGAAGCGCACGAGCTGGGTTTGCTGGCGATCATCAACGCCATTCTGGCGGTGGCTACCGTGCTGCAGGACATGGGCATGAGCAGCTATATCGTGCATCGTCAGGAGATTACACGTCGTGAGCAGAGCACCATTTACTGGGTTAACGTCTCGCTGAGCTTCTGTACCGGTCTGATCATGCTGGCCATCGCCTGGCCGGTGGCGTGGTTCTACCATCTGCCGGAGCTGACCGCGCTGATTATGCTCACCAGCCTCAACTTCCTCGTGCTCGGTCACCTGTCGCAGTATCAGGCGCACTATGTGAAAACCAAACGCATGGTGACGCTGGCGAAGATTGAGATGGGCACCAAGCTGTTTGCCTTCCTGTGTACGGTGGCGATGCTCTATTTCACCTCACTGACGGTGGCGGCGGCGATTCTCGGGCTGTTCATCAACGCCTTCACGCGTATTCTCTGCATGATCTACTTTGGCGAGAAGTCGTGGCGGCCAACGTGGGAGTTCGACGGCAAAACCTTTGTCAGCGCGGTGCGTTACGGTATCTATCAGTTGGGTTCGCAGACCATTAACCAGCTGCGTACTCAGGCCGATGCGCTGATCGTCGGTAAAGTGATGGGTGCCGAAATGCTGGGGATTTACTCGCTGGCGAAAGAGCTGATTCTGCAGCCGCTGAAGCTGGTGTCGCCGGTGATTAACCGCCTGGCGCTGCCGCGCTTCGCTGAGAAGCAGCACGATCCCGAGCAGCTGAAAAAACTGTTCCTCAAGGGCACCTTCGTCATCATGCTGTTCAGCAGTGCGATGTACCTGGCGATTGGTATTCTCTCTCCGGTGATTGTGCGTGTGCTGTACGGCGCTTCGCACGAGCAGGTGTATCACCTGATCCCGCTGATGCTGCTGTTCGGTATGCTGCGCCCGATGGGCGGCCTGACCGGCGCGATCTCCCAGGCGAACGGACGCACCAACGTCGAGTTCTACTGGAATATCGTCGCCAGCCTGGTGGTGGTGGTGGTGCTGGCCACTACGTGGATCTGGCCGAACGTGATTTACGTGGCGCTGACGCTGTCGATTTCACAGGTGCTGATCTCCGCCTTCGCGCATCCGTTCTTCATCAAACCGGTGATTGGCATCCGCTTTATGCCGTATGCGCGCCAGTGGGTGTCGGTGTCGGTGGTGTTTGTCGGCCTGATGCTGCTGGTGAATCATTTCAACCTGTTCGTGATGCCCGAGTGGTTTGAGGGCTGGCTGTAAGCGGTGATGACGGGGGCGGTCGTTAGCAATGACAACACGTTTGTCAGTTAAGCTCTGATACTGTTGCACTTTTGGTAGCGGCGCAATTTATTGCGCGATAAATCGCGCCGCTACGAATTTTATGCGATTTGTATTTGCTGTTACTGAACGGCATTACGCCATTTTGCGACCAAATCCTGACGCCACCGGTCAAAATAACATCCTTAATCGCCGCCAGCCTTTTCCGCTGCAACACCACATCTTCGCCCCAATGATGTTTCCGCAACGCCGGTCTGAACGCTCAACAATCACTGGCCTCACCGGTCATCGCCTTACACTCTGCCTTCCACTGTTTTTCAGCCATTTAGCCGCTTTTTTTTCCCGCCTGATTGCCGGGTGGCAGATGGACTTTTTGACGATTTTTTATGTGTTGACAGAGAGTTAGTGCCGGTTTTTCAGATAAAGATTATACTTGCTCAACCGGCCGATCCTTCATAATCGACCCCACGTATTCACTTCATGAAATGGAATAAATATGACCAAGCTTAAAGCAGTAATCCCGGTTGCGGGTCTCGGTATGCATATGCTCCCTGCGACTAAAGCCATTCCGAAAGAGATGCTGCCTATCGTCGATAAACCAATGATTCAGTACATTGTCGACGAGTGCGTGGCGGCGGGCATCAAGGAGATTGTGCTGGTCACCCATGCTTCCAAAAATGCAGTGGAAAACCACTTCGATACCACCTACGAGCTGGAAGCGCTGCTTGAAGCGCGCGTAAAACGCCAGCTGCTGAGCGAAGTGCAGTCAATCTGCCCGCCGGGCGTGACTATCATGAACGTGCGTCAGGCGAACCCGCTGGGTCTTGGCCACTCGGTACTGTGTGCCCGTCCGATGATTGGCAACAACCCATTTGTGGTGGTCCTGCCAGACGTGCTGCTGGATGACTCCACCGCTGACCACCTGCGCTACAACCTTGCCGCGATGGTGGCACGCTTCGAAGAGACCGGCCGCAGCCAGGTTCTGGCGAAACACATGCCGGGCGAAGACCTGTCTGAGTATGGCGTGCTGACCACCGAGCAGCCGCTGGATAATCCGGGCGATATCAGCACCATCACTAACTTTGTGGAAAAACCCGAGCATCCGTCCGAGCTGAACTCAGACCTGACCGCCGTGGGCCGTTACGTGCTTTCTGCGGATATCTGGGGTGAACTGGAGCGCACGGAGCCAGGTGCCTGGGGCCGTATCCAGCTGACCGATGCCATCGCCTCTCTGAGCCAGAAAAAACCGGTTGATGCCCAGCTGCTGACCGGCACCAGCTTCGACTGCGGTCGTAAACTCGGCTATATGCAGGCCTTCGTCTCTTACGGTCTGCGCAACAACACGCAGGGCCGCGATTTCCGCGAAGCAATCCAAAAAATTCTGGCAAAATAATCTCTTTCCCCGCCGCGCAGGTTGCGCGGTTTTAAAGGAGTACACATGGCTATTTTGGTAACGGGCGGAGCAGGGTACATCGGCTCCCATACGGTGCTGGCGCTGTTAGAGCGCGGCGACGACGTTGTAGTCCTGGATAACCTTTGCAATGCCTCGCGCGAAGCAATCAATCGCGTTGAGAAGCTGGCCGGTAAGAAAGCGGTCTTCGTTGAAGGCGACATCCGCGACCGCGCCTGCCTGCGCGATCTGTTTGCCAGCAATGACATCTCAGCCGTGATTCACTTCGCCGCGCTGAAAGCGGTAGGCGAATCCACGCGCATGCCGCTGGAATATTACGAGAACAATGTCGCCGGGACCGTGGTGCTGCTGGAAGAGATGCGCGCCGCCGGCGTGTGGAACTTTATTTTCAGCTCATCCGCCACCGTATATGGCGCTGACGCACCGGTTCCGTACGTCGAAACGACGCCGATTGGTGGCACCACCAGTCCGTACGGCACCTCCAAGCTGATGATTGAGTTCGTGATGCGCGACTTCGCCAAAGCCGAGCCGAACTTCAAAGCCATCGCGCTGCGCTACTTCAACCCGGTCGGCGCGCACGAATCCGGTGAGATTGGCGAAGACCCAACCGGTATTCCGAACAACCTGCTGCCGTACATTGCGCAGGTGGCGATCGGGCGTCTGGACAAGCTGGGCGTGTTTGGCGATGACTACGACACACCAGACGGCACCTGCCAGCGCGACTACATTCACGTCGTCGACCTGGCGGAAGGGCACCTGAAAGCGCTGGATCACCTGCCAAAAGTTGAAGGCTACAAAGCTTACAACCTCGGCGGCGGCAAAGGCTTCTCGGTGCTGGAGATGATCAAGGCGTTTGAGCAGGCATCCGGTAAACAGATTCCGTTCGAGTTCAAACCGCGCCGCGACGGCGATCTGCCAGCGTTCTGGGCGGATGCCAGCCTGGCCAACAAAGAGCTCGACTGGCGCGTCACGCGCGATATCGATGCGATGATGCGCGATACGTGGAACTGGCAGTCGAAGAACCCGAATGGGTTTGAGTGACTAGTCGTAACACCAGTTAAGTTAAAAGCCTGTCATAGACAGGCTTTTTGCATTTCATCGGATTAGTCTAATCTTTGAGCACCATTGATTAGCTGTCACTTTCTTAAAGATTATGAAAATGCTAGGATTTGTGCTGTTTAAATTAGTGGCATGTTTGGTACGTATTTTAATGGCTAAAGATTCGCTCTCATAAGATTCAGTCCTGCATGTTTCCGCTATTAATCTATGATTTGTAAACGACTTTCGAAGGTGAACCTAATTTTTAGTACAGATTGGTTAGATTCAAACCTTATGTGCACTGGTAGCTGTGAGCCAGGGGCGGTAGCATTCATCTTTTGCTGAGAAGTCCAGCATAGAGTTGCAACATTAAGCGAAGCGCTTATCAACAAGGCATATTTGAGCAATATATATGAAGTATAATTTTGGCTATCTCATTGATCTTATTGCAGTAATCACAGAGAAAGAGTTAAAGGTACGATATAAAAGCAGTTTTCTAGGTTATCTATGGTCAATTGCAAATCCTTTACTTTTTGCAATGATTTATTATTTTATTTTTAAGTTGGTAATGAGAGTTCAAATACCAAATTATACAGTTTTTCTTATTACCGGATTATTTCCGTGGCAATGGTTTGCAAGCTCAGCTAATAATTCACTTTTTTCATTTATCGCCAACGCTCAAATCATAAAGAAAACTGTTTTTCCAAGGTCAGTTATTCCTTTTAGTAATGTGTTAATGGAGTTTTTGCATTTTCTTTGTACAATTCCAGTTATCGTTGTTTTTCTTTATATTTACGATATGAGCCCATCCATTTCCTGGCTATGGGGAATTCCATTGATAGGATTTGGACAAATGATGCTGACTTATGGCCTGGCATTAATGTTGTCGACACTGAATCTTTTCTTTCGAGACTTGGAAAGGTTTGTAAGTCTGGGGATTATGCTGATGTTTTATTGTACCCCTATTCTTTATTCAGTTGATTTAATTCCTGAAGCTTATAGATGGATTATAGGGACTAACCCTTTATCGCTAATGATTGTTTCATGGCGTGATCTTTTTATGCATGGTACGATAAATTACACTACTCTTTCGCATATTTATTTATCAGCGCTCGTAATGATGGTCGTTGGTGTTTGGGTATTCAATAAATTGAAATTCCGTTTCGCTGAGATTTTGTAATGACAGTAGCAATTGAATTTAAAAACGTAACTAAACGCTATCCTCTATATCATCATATCGGCTCAGGAATTAAGGAGCTAATTTTTAATCCCAAGAGAGCGTTATCAATGCTTTCTGGACGTTCGTATCTGGCCATTGAAGACATATGTTTTCAGGTTAATAAGGGTGAATCGGTAGCATTGATTGGACGAAATGGTGCGGGGAAAAGTACCTCATTATCGCTCGTCGCTGGTGTTATTAAGCCCACGAGTGGCAGCGTGGAAGTAAGCGGCCGAGTTGCATCAATGCTTGAGCTTGGTGGCGGTTTTCATCCTGAGTTGACCGGTCGGGAAAATATTCGGCTTAATGCGACGCTTTTGGGATTACGAAGAAAAGAACTTAATAAAAGAATAGATAAAATAATTGAATTTTCTGAATTAGGTGAATTCATTGATGAGCCGATCCGGGTTTACTCAAGTGGAATGCTCGCCAAATTGGGCTTTTCGGTAATAACTCAGGTTGATCCTGATATTCTTATAATCGATGAAGTCCTAGCAGTTGGTGATATAAGTTTTCAGAGGAAATGTATTAATACCATAAATGACTTCAAGAGTAAGGGTGTCACAATTCTTTTTGTAAGTCACAGTATGAGTGATATCGAAAAAGTATGTAATAAAGTTATCTGGATTGAGAATCATAAAGTCAGAAAGATTGGCGACAGCAAGAGTGTTATTGCTGAATATAAAGAATTTATGCAGCAATAATCTTGTAAGGAATAAGTGATGAAGAAAAATATTTTAATTGTAGGTGCTGGTTTTTCAGGTGCAGTTATTGCGCGAGAATTAGCTGAGCAAGGTCACAAAGTAAAAGTTATCGATGTTCGCAAACATGTTGCTGGAAATTGCTACAGCGAAATTGATGAAACAACCGGCGTTACGGTTCATACATATGGGCCTCATATTTTCCATACCGATAATGAAGAAGTCTGGAATTATCTGAACCTTTATACTGAGATGATGCCATATGTAAATCGTGTCAAAGCAACAGTAGATGGAAAAGTTTTTTCTTTGCCGATAAATTTACATACTATAAACCAATTTTTTGGCACAACGCTTTCTCCAGACGAAGCGAAAAAATATATAGAAGAGAAAGGTGAGTCTTCCATTATTAACCCACAAACCTTTGAAGAACAGGCCCTACGCTTTGTAGGTCGTGAGTTATACGAAGCTTTCTTCAAAGGGTACACCATCAAACAATGGGGAATGCAACCCTCACAACTGCCCGCTTCGATACTCAAAAGGCTTCCTGTTAGATTCAACTATGATGATAATTACTTTAATCATAAATTCCAGGGAATGCCTAGAGACGGCTATACAGTCATTGTTGAAAAAATTCTCACTCATGAAAACATTGAAGTTCAGCTAAATACTGAATTTGATAAAAATAGAATCAATGAATTTGATCATGTCTTCTATAGCGGTGCTCTTGATGGCTTTTATGAACATCAATTCGGCCGCTTAGGTTATAGAACCCTTGATTTTGAGAAGTTCTATCATGAAGGAGATTACCAGGGGTGTGCAGTAATGAATTACTGTGAACAAAAAGTACCCTATACTCGAATTACTGAACATAAATACTTTGCTCCCTGGGAAAAGCACGCTGGTTCAGTATGTTATAAAGAATATAGCCGTGCCTGTGAGGAAAATGATATTCCTTACTACCCGATCAGGCAGGTTGGTGAAATGCAAATGCTTGAAAAATACTTAGAGTTAGCTGAGCAGGAGCAAAAAATTACTTTTATTGGACGATTAGGAACATATCGTTATTTAGATATGGATGTTACGATTGCCGAAGCATTGAATACAGCTCGTGTCTATCTGGATACCATCAAAAACGAGAATCAGATGCCTGCATTTACGGTCAAGGTGAAATGAATATAACAGCTTTAATTGTTACGTATAATCGTTTGGACAAGTTAAAGCAAACCATTAAGGCAACCTTGGAGTTGCCTTTTAGTTTTGTGGTAGTTGTAAACAATGCTTCAACAGATCAAACGAAGGTGTGGTTAGACGCTATTGATGATAAACGCCTTATTATAATTGATGAAAAATTAAACTTAGGTGGTGCTGGTGGATTTAGAGCAGGTTCGAAATTTATTTCAGAAAACTTGCTAACGGATTGGATTACCTTTTATGACGATGATGCATGGCCTGCCAAAGATTTTATAAGTAACTTTGTGAAAAATAAACCTGATACAGATTCAGTCTATTGCGGTCGAGTGTTAGACAATAATGGACAAGATTGTAAAATGAACATCCCTTGGAAAAAAAGGCCGATTAATTTTTGTGAGAATTTAGGCTATTTTTTTGATCAAAAAAAATTCATAATAAACCCATTAGTTTCTGATGAAGCAATAACTTTTTCCTTTGTGGGAGTAGTCATTAGTAATAAAATTCTATCTAAATACTGGATGGAAATACAAGATCAGTTGTTTATTTATTATGACGATATTTTATTTTCATGGTTTCTAAAAAGGCGAGATATAAGCATAAAATATATTTCTTCTTTAGTATATCTTCATGATATTCATCATTATAAAAACGGATTATTACCTTCTTGGAAAGTTTATTATCTTGTCAGGAATCTCATTTTAAGCAGAAAGATTTATGGTGATTGTTCATTTTATAGCAGAGCGGCAATTTGGGTTAGGGTTCTTAAATATTTGTTACTCGGCGTGAAACAAAAAGAAAAGGTAAAATATTACCGATATATAATCTTAGGCGTGCTTGACGGTCTCCGGAACATTAGCGGAAAACGCCATTAACGGTGTTTAAATGAAAAAAATATGTTTTTTTATAAATTCTGACTGGTATTTTAAACTACATTGGGTTGATCGGGCTCGTGCTGCATTTGTCGAGGGTTATGAGATCCATATAATTAGTAACTTTAAAGATAAAGATGTAAAGGATTTTTTGATTAAAAATGGATTCATTTGTCATGATTCTAAAATTGATGAGTTATCATTGAACCCATTTCAATTTGTATTTCGTGGGGCAAGGGTTTTCAAAATAATAAAAAGGTTAAAGCCTGATATAATTCATTGTATTACGATAAAACCATGTTTGCTTGGTGGGCTAATTGCAAAATCATTGCAAGTCCCTATCATATTTAGTGTTGTAGGCCTTGGAAGAATCTTTACTGAAAGAGAATTAAAGTATAGGATGTTATATTTACCTATAAAAGTAATTTATCGTCTAGGTTTTTCTAACCCTCACTCACATGCCTTGTTTGAACACGAAGCTGATAAAGAAAAATTAGTTCAAACTTTAAAAATAGATTCAAAGAAATGTACGGTAATTGAAGGGGCTGGAGTTGATATCCAAGAATTTAGATATTTACCAGAACCCACACATTCAATTAAGAAAGTATTATTCGCTGGAAGGTTACTCTGGAGTAAAGGGTTAGGTGATTTAGTTAAAATAAAAAGAAACTTAAAATCACAAGGTAAAAATTTTCAACTTATAGTTGCTGGTATACCTATACCAAATGATCCTGATGCAATCACGCAAGAACAAATGGAAATTTGGCAATCTGATAATGAAATTCTTTGGGTGGGCCAATCGAGTAATATTCACTCCTTGATTGCTGAGGCTAATGTTGTAGCTCTTCCTACATATTATCCTGAGGGTATACCCAGGATACTTCTTGAAGCCGCATCGACAGGAAGAGCTATTATTTCATATGATTCAGGAGGGTGTAATAAGCTTTTGATTGATGGTGTTACAGGTTTTCTTATTAAAAAAAATGATTTGGCTACTTTCAGCGATAAACTAATACTCCTTTTAGAAGATGATGTGCTTAGAGGAAATATGGGATTAAAAGGCAGAGCACTTGTAGAAGAGAAATTTTCATCCGGTATCGTTAAAAGAAAGACTTTAAATTTATATCGTCACCTTTTAGCTTTGAAAGAGACTTGCTCGTGAAAGATTTAAATTTAATTCAACGTATAATATTTCCTAATCTTGATATCAAGGCAGTTGATACTTCTTATATTCGCCTCAAAAATGCATTAATGCGATATGACGAAAAAAAAGTATCATTCAATAAATGGGGGAGTGCAGATTTTAGTACTTACTATAATGCGTTGTCTCTAAATGTTTGGAAGTTGGAATGTGGTCTTAATACAGTTTGTTTAAAATTAATCGGGAAAGGGGAATTCACTGCTAACTTTTACTACTTGAATAAGAAAAATGAAAGAGTAAATATAGACTCTGTGTCATTTGAATTAAATGAATTTCATGAAAATTATATTTTATCATTGGATCTAAAAAAGTTACCTTATAGGGGCCTTATATGTTTTGAACTCATTGCCTTAAATGACGGCGCAGAGTTATCGTCTGGAGCATGGTACACACAAGATACTACTAAACGTGATGTTAAATTAGGAATTACCATAACACACTTTAACCGTAAGGCTTATGTGCTTCCTTCGATAAAGCGTGTTAAGACGGAACTATTAGAAGACCCCTTATACAAAGGAAAGATTGATTTTACAGTAGTAGACAACTCGCAGAATATTACCCAAGAAGAATCGATGGGGGTTAACGTGATCCCTAATAAAAATTTAGGCGGTTCTGGTGGTTTCATGCGTGGACTAATGCATTATAAAGATGCAGGAAACTATACGCATGTGCTTTTTATGGACGATGATGCTTCTTGTGAAATCGATACTATATGTCGCGCATTTAATATTCTGAGTTTTGCCCAAGAGGATTCTACGGCAATTGCAGGTGCTCTACTAAGAGAAGATATAAGCTACCTCCTCATTGAACAAGGTGCGTATTTCGACAGAGTTTGTATACCCTTATTTCATAATGAAGATGTACGAAGCAAATCTACTTTAACGAACATTGAGCATACTACGCGTCATGCTGGCTATGGCGCATGGTGGTTTTTCGCATTCCCTCTTGAACAACTTAAACATTGGAGTTTTCCGTTCTTTGTCCGTGGTGATGATGTATTATTTAGCATGACTAATAATTTCCATATTGTTACTTCAAATGGTATTGCATGCTATGGAGAGGATTTTTCCACAAAAGTAAGTGCTTTTACTCGCTATCTGGATTCTCGTTCTGGCTTAGTTAATATGTTGCTCCATGAAGACAGCTCCAAAAATGCTATTCGTGCACATGTTAATCTTACTATGTCGACATTATTCTCGGGACAATATAAGAGTCTCGACTGTATAAGAAAATCAATCTATGATGTTGATAAAGGAGCAAATTTTTGGTTAAGTAACATGGATACAACCGAAATTAGACAGTGGATAGGTGCACATACTGTTGATGAAAAAATGCTAAAAATTGATTTGCGCAAAATTAGTTATGATGTGAACAATAACGATGAAAGTAAAATTAGAAGATTTTTGAGATTAATTACTTTTAATGGACAGTTGTTACCATCAAACAAAAGGACTGTCCTTCAAAAAAAAGGTGCCAGAGCATCATTACGTCAAATATTTAGATACCAAAATATTATCTATTTTGATCAGGATACGAGTACTGGTTACATTACACAAATTAATCGACTCAAGTTTTTCAAATACCTGCTTCTTCTATTAAAGGATTGTGTTTTTTTGCGAGTTAATTTTAAAAAGATGAAGAAGATGTATTTAAGAGAACTCAATAATTTAACTTCTGAGAATATTTGGAAAGATAATTTTTAAACGAATATTGTGAGCGCCTGCAAGGCGCTCTTATTATTTCACTCTAATGTAATCATTATAGGCATCGCACATAGCATCTATATCTTTACGAGAAGGTTTCCACCCAAGAGTATTATTAGTATCAATGGTATCCAATAGGACATCTTTGTCAGCTATACCGAACTGCTCTGGATACAATAAAGTGAGACCGCATTTATCAAGTGCTGATAATGCTGGTTTGATGATCGCTGATGGAATAGGGATAACGATTGAACGTGAATTTGCATGTTTAATAATACCATGCAGCAATTCTTTTGTAGTGGGCGGGTTAGTAGACCCTAAGTTAAATGGCCCATGAGGACAACCTTTATCAACTGCAAGGATAGCAGCATCAACGCAATCATTAACACTTACCATTTGATAGCGATTGTTACCATTTCCAATCATCGGTACGGGTAAGCCTTTTGAGATTAATGCAAACAATTTTCCTAATATTCCTAGCCGGCCTGGACCAGTAATCAGGCGAGGCCTAAAAATCGTAGCATTTAATGAATTATATTTTCTAATTAATTTTTCAGCCTCAACTTTGCTTTCTCCATAAGGGCCTAAAGGATTCTGCGGATGAGTTGGGGGGACGGGACATGCTAAAGGAAGCCCATAAGTCATGTCGGTTGAGAAGAATATAAGTTTATCCGCACCTGCAGCATGCATAGTGGCTAACAGATTTGCTGTACCATCGACATTAACTTCATTAAACCACTCCTGACGGCATCTCTTAGGTACATTACCTGCAAATTGGCGAGCAGCAAGATGATAAACGACATCGTCTGGCTGTAATCCAATAACTTTTAATTCTTCTAAAGAACGTATGTCTCCTTTAATAAACTTAACTCTTTTTGAAAGCTCAATATCGTCATACGGTCGAATATCAAAATTTATTACTGTTTGGCCTCTGGATAGTAATTTCCTTGCTAATACTTGTCCAGTAAATCCACTACCACCTGTAATAATATGTCTCATATCATGCACTCCTTGAAATGAAAACAATTCCTGAGCAAATTAATGCTAGGCCAATTATACGCATCGTATTCACATCTTCCTTTAAGAAAAAGTATCCAATAATAGCAGTTATGATGTAACCTACTGAAAGTAGTGGGTATGCTAAGCTGACTTCTACCTTACCTAATACAGCCATCCAAAGGCCAATGCTAAAAACATAGCAACTCATTCCAGCTATAAACCATGGATTCAATATTAAAGAAATGCCAAAACTGATGTAATCAACTAATGCTGTAGGAATTGGTGGAATCGATAACATAGTTTTGCGTAATGCTACTTGCGCTAACGCGTTTAAAGAAACACTTGCTAATGCAATAAAAAAAGTAATTAGGCTCATTAAAGTCTCTCAATAGTTTGCGAATATAAAACTAATTAATACGATCACGCCAAGAAAAAGACTGGTCTTATCTTTGACTGCAAAAATTACCGGGTCATCATTTAACATTTTGCGATGACTCAATAGCCAAATACGGAGTGTCCATAAGAATACGCAAGCAGGTTCAAGTAGTAACCAATTTGGTGATGCATATTTAGAACTTACCATCGCTTCCTGAGTTAAAAACAACATCATAATTACAATTGAAGAAATTGAGCTTGCCACACCTAAGGATAAGGTAAGAGGCCAGTCAGTATGATTATAACCTCTCCCTTCAATAAAATTATTTCCAGTTGCAGGCATGCGCATAACTTCTACATGACGTTTTGAAAGTGCTAATGAAAAGAAGAACAATGCCGAAAAAGAGTTAAGCCACGGCGATAATGGTAAATTATTTACCGTAGAGCCGATAATTACACGTATTGTAAATAACGCTCCGATTATCGCAACGTCAAGTAGTGGAATGCGTTTTAGCTTGAATGAATATGCTATAGTCACTATAACATATAGAACTGCTGTTAAAAATGTCATCCATGAGATACTGGCAAGTGTTATTCCACCAACTAACAATAAAAAGATACCACCAAATACTGCTTCTTGTGTACTAATTGTACCTAATGCAATAGGGCGAAAGCGTTTTGTTCGATGTCTTCGATCTGACTCAATATCACAAAGGTCATTGATTATATAGGTGGCAGATGCAATGAGGCAAAAGGAAAAAAATGTCACAAAAGTAGAGATTATTGCATCCAGATTAGTCACAATATGTGCTAGTAATAAAGGAACAAATATTAGTAGGTTTTTTGCCCATTGATGTACCCGCAATTGCTTGATCCATTCGCGTACTTTACTAAAAGGCTCATCCTCAATAATCATATATGGTACAGATAATTTCTTTACTTCGCTTAATTGCCTTTTTCCTTGGCCAACTAAAATTGCTGTAACAGATTCACGCCAAATTGGAAGATCAGCTTTGTGATCTCCTGCATAAATGAAACCCTCTGGAAAGTTTGTTTTAAGCCATTCCAGTTTGTTTTTACCTTTTAAATTTACTTGACTTTCTGAACCTTGCACCTTATCGAATAGTTGAAGGTGTTCTTGGACATTATTTGCAATTTTATGGTTCGCAGCAGTGACAAGTAATACTGCACGCCCTTTATTTTTTTCTTTTTCTATCAGGCATAATAAACTATTTCGATAACAAAAAACATCAGCATTCATCTCAAAGATATCTGTAACTGTATGTTTAAAAAAAGACCTTCCTTTGAGTAACGCGGGTGCTAAACGAAAATTCTAGCTGGGTTGTTTAGTAAAGAAGAAATTAAACCCTCATGTAGACTGTCAGTTTTGATCAAGGTCCCATCTAAATCAATGATCAGTGGTATGTTCAGATTTATTGCATCAAGATCACTCAGTTGCATTTTTATTCCTCAACCTAAAAAGAACTTCCAATAGTGTCAAAAAAAGTTTCACATTTTAACTGTTTTTCTCCAATACTGGAAGTATATAACTGTTGCCTCATAAACTTAATTCATAGTGCTGCCACAAATTTATAATAAAATGAACATGTAATTGTATGTTCTTTATCAGAAATTGGCCGATCTTTGTTCATTGGCAGCGTTTTTTGTTGTCAAAATTGCTGTCTTTTAGTTCCAAAGTAAAGTAAATTATTGTATTTGTTTGTGTTTTTTTTCGAAAAATAGATAGAGGGTTATTTTTTGAACTGTCATCCAGAAGCATTCAAAACTACCTTTTTTAGAAGATAGTGGGTTAACATGTTCGCTACTTATTCACCTCATGTTACTGATAACATGATGCATGACCTTCAGACAGGAGTATGTATGTCCAAGCAACAGATTGGCGTAGTTGGTATGGCTGTAATGGGCCGCAACCTGGCTCTTAACATTGAGAGTCGTGGTTACACTGTTTCTATCTTTAACCGTTCACGCGAGAAAACAGATGAAGTCATGGCGGAGAACCCAGGCAAAAATCTCGCGCCTTACTACAGCGTTGAAGAATTTGTTGAATCACTGGAAAAACCCCGCCGCATCCTTCTGATGGTACAGGCAGGCGAAGCGACTGATAAAACCATCGCTTCACTGACGCCACACCTTGATAAGGGCGACATCCTGATTGATGGTGGTAACACCTTCTATAAAGACACTATCCGTCGTAATAAAGAACTGTCTGATCAGGGTTTCAACTTCATCGGTACCGGTGTCTCCGGCGGCGAAGAGGGCGCACTGAAAGGCCCATCGATCATGCCTGGCGGTCAGAAAGAAGCGTATGAACTGGTAGCGCCAATTCTGGATAAAATTGCTGCACGTGCAGAAGACGGTGAAGCCTGCGTTACTTACATTGGTCCGGACGGTGCAGGCCACTACGTTAAGATGGTGCATAACGGTATCGAGTATGGCGATATGCAGCTGATTGCAGAAGCATACGCTTTATTGAAAGGCGCACTCGGTCTGAACAATGAAGAGCTGGCTAAAACCTTTACTGACTGGAACAACGGTGAGCTGAGCAGCTACCTGATCGACATCACTAAAGATATCTTCACCAAGAAAGATGAAGACGGTAAATACCTGGTTGATGTGATTCTGGATGAGGCAGCCAACAAAGGTACCGGTAAATGGACCAGCCAGAGCTCCCTGGACCTTGGCGAGCCACTTTCTCTGATCACTGAGTCTGTGTTCGCACGTTACCTCTCTTCACTCAAGTCACAGCGTGTTGCAGCTTCTAAAGTGCTGAGCGGCCCTCAGGCGCAAGCCTTCACCGGTGACAAAGCTGAGTTCATTGAGAAAGTGCGCCGTGCACTGTATCTGGGTAAGATCGTTTCTTATGCTCAGGGCTTCTCTCAGCTGCGTGCGGCTTCAGAAGAGAACAACTGGGATCTGCATTACGGTGAAATCGCGAAGATCTTCCGTGCTGGTTGCATCATCCGTGCACAGTTCCTGCAGAAAATTACTGATGCTTACGCGAACGATGCTAACATCGCAAACCTGTTGCTGGATCCCTACTTCAAAAACATCGCTGATGAATATCAGCAGGCGCTGCGTGATGTTGTCTCTTATGCCATCCAGAACGGTATTCCAACGCCAACCTTCTCAGCGGCAATTGCATACTACGATAGCTATCGCTCAGAAGTGCTGCCTGCCAACCTGATTCAGGCGCAGCGCGACTACTTTGGTGCGCACACTTATAAGCGTATTGATAAAGACGGTGTGTTCCATACCGAGTGGCTTTTCTAAGAAGAGCGCCATATTATAAACCAGTTGCATTAGCAGCTGGTTTTTTTTTATAAAATGATCATTTTTTCTTTTATGTTATTCACTTTTAGGAAAAGTAATGGGAATCAAAGGAATTATTAGTTTAGTCTCTAACTCTTCTACACAACTTTATATCAAAAGATTTAATAATGGTAATCTTTCCAATGGGTTGTTGTTTTTTTTGTTGCTAACATTTTTTTTTATTTTTAGTCTTGGTCAGTTCACAAATGTTTATATCCGACATGACGATTGGGAGTTTATGACGCGCCTTGCACCTGATATGAAGGGGTTCGTCTCTCCATGGGATAAAACCCTTCTGGAAGGAAGGTGGATAAACTATTTATGGTCTTATATAGCATATTATTTACCAGCTAAGACCGTGTATTGTTTATTTATATTCGGTTATGCGCTATTTTGCTGGCGGGCTTCATTGGTTATTACTGATAATACCAAAACTACATTCATTGCGGCAGTATTGTTTTTTTTATGCCCTGCTTATGCTGATTTATCCTTTTGGCCGGCAACATTGTCACCTTCTGTATGGATTGTGACGGTTATATTATGTTTTTTTTATATTAAAGAGAGTGTTTCGTTTCTATTTATAATTGTTAGTGCTGTGCTAATGCTTACTTATCAGCCAATGATTCCGGCATGTTTTTTATTGTTTTCTATAAGAATGAAAACATGTGCATCCACCATTAAAATAGGTATTTATTATTACGTTGGCTATGTTATAGGCGTTATTGTTATTTATATTCTTAATTACCATTTTCATGATTATTTAGGGGTTAAAATTGCTGACTGGAGACATCCTAATCCAGTTCACTCATTTAGTGATCTTATTAATAATTTTAAGAAGAGTATGCATACGTGGCATGATATATTTTTATATTATAATTGGGTTGTAATTTCTTCTCTATTGGGCTTATTAGTGATCGCAAAAATAAGTAGTGGAATGTTTATGCGATTGCTTGTAGCTGTTATAATGATAATGTTCTTTGAAACGCTTATGCAAACCTACACTGGTGTTGATATTCCTGCAAGATCTCTAATCTGGCCTTGGGTTTTCTTTGTAAGCGTTTTCTCGATTCTGGCTAATAACTTTTCCTATAATTCTATCAGGCTTATTAAACCAGCCATTTTTCTTTCTGCATTTATCATTTTTATAAGTTGCTTCCATTTAGGGTTCGTTAACTGGATTGGGTTTTATACTTATGAAAATCGATTTTCACAATATGAGGACTACCTTGGCAATTACCTTAAGAGCCAACCTAATCAACAAGTCTTTGTTTGTGGCGATTTTTCAAAAGTGCAAGGTTACCAGCGTCATGATTTCAAAGAGCTGGCTCTAGCTATATGGAAAAAACACGCTATTAATATAACTCCACTACCTGATAATAAATGCGATGAAAAGAATTTACAGTTAGGGATTAATATATTGAACGGTGTAAGTTATTATCGTGTGAATTGATTATTTAACAATAATTTCTTTTCAGAGGCTAAGTGCAGCCTCTGAAAATAAGAAAATATCAGATTCTGAATTATGAAGCATTTAGAGATCATCCTTCTTTAAATTTAGCATATTTAAATATAAAGCATGGGGAGGTTTTCTTTGCAGTAATTTTAATAATTGACGTTCAAATGACTAGAGAAAAATAATATTATAGTAATTCCTGACTTCCGAAGTCCTTAAGTAAAAAATGAGGCAATTCAAATAATCAGTCAACCTATTTTGCATTTTTTAAAATCAACTTCACTTCAGTTCAAACTATTCCTATTAATATGTTTGAATGAAAATTTTTTTTGAAATACGTGGACATGAGAGGTCGGTTAATACTATAACCCTTAAGGCTGAAGTTAATTTTAGATTATTTTCCGCCATGGGTTTAGATTGGCCAATATTCATTTATCAAAATATTATTCCGCCTATAATTGTATAGGAAGTATAATGCTGGGATTTTAATTAGTTTATAAAAACATCCCAGTTTATTTCAATATTCTAATTGCGTAATTTTTAATGTACAACTGGGCTTTTGTTCATATATATGAGTATAACTGACTTATATAGGATACTAATTTTTAATAATACTCAATGGGAGTTGAGATGAATACACTCGTAATAGCTAATCCCTATTCTCAATATTTGAAGAGAGGAATAATGCCATCATACCAGTTCAGCCACATTAAAAAATAGAGTTTCATTAAACCCACATAACATTTTATCAAACTATCTCCTTAGGGAGACAGTTTTTTTCAAGTATTTTAGTGTGAATATATTTGGTCATTTATATTGAACCTCGGTTTGAAATTGTGCTTCGAAAACCAATAATTAAAATCTATATGTCCGATTTATCAGTAAGTTCAGGCCGCGGCCTGAACTTTTGATTATTACTTCTCTATATATTTTTCCTTTAATTGAGAGAAGTTTATTATATCTTCTTTTTCGTTAAGAATTATATCTTGTTTATTTTCCTCATTTTTAATTCTTTCTAAGCTAACATCATATCCCATCATATCCAAGATGGTGTATTTGAGAAGATTGGTTGAGATGTAATCATTTCCTCTACGATGTTGTGAGAACCGCTTGCAAAAATCGCTTTGAGTCATGATAAGTGGCACTTTATACATCTCATTTTCAGTTGTGGGAAATCCGTGTCCGGCACCCACAACTTCACCATGATCAGAAACATAAACGAATTGATAGTCTTTTAAATAAATATTTGCAAGTGATAGTATTTTATTTAGGATGTAATCAACTTGATAGACTGACGTGTCATATGGATCTGGAAATTCCACAGGAGGTCTTTTTTGGAAGGACCCATAGGGCAGATGATTTCCCATTAAATGAATAACAAAAAAGTTATGTTCTTTAGACTCTTTAAAGTAATGTTCAATCGCTGGAACTAAATTTTCATCTTCTCCTTCTTTAATTTCAAAGCCAGTATTGTTTCCTTCGGGAGTTTGAAGTACATCAGCATACTGAGCAATATACCCAAAAGGTTTGTTCCACATATTTTTTTGCATTTGAGCATCGAACCAATGAGTTTTGTACGACGCTGATTTTGCTAATTCGATAAGATTTTTATAGTTGAATAAATTGTCCCTCTCGCTAGGTGTTTCTAATGAAGTTAGCATCGGCACTGCAAGTCTGGTTTGTGCGGCAGGGGAGTGAACACGATCAATGACACATAATTTATTTTGCTCTTTTAAAAGGGATAAATTCGGCGTGGTGTTTTTAGTATAACCATAAATACCATAACGTTCTGGGTTGGATGACTCGCCAATAACATAAATAATGTTTTTTATTTTTTTCTTGGTAGCATCAAATTTAATAAACTCTGGTGTTTCATTATGATTTTTTTTGTCATACTTATAACTATTTACTGCATTTTCAGAGTAAATAGAAAGTGCTGATATTGTAATGCCAAACAATATCTTATATTGATCAAGATACGGCTGGGAGATAAAGGTAGGTGAGTACTTGATATTGTTAGCGTAGAATTGTAGACCCCATTCATTTATTCCATTAGAAATCGGCTTCCCTAAAAGTATAAAGATGGCAACAATTAATATAGTACGTTCTTTTCTAGAGTAGTTTGCATGAGATATATTAATTGCTAGAAATATAGTTAAGCATAAAACGAAAAGGAACAGTAAAAGGAAACTTAACCCAAAAGTCTTAATTGTTCCATATGATACTCCTAAGTTTACACCCAAAGTCGACATCACCATGCTAGTCGAAATATCACCATATTTATAAATTATGAAAATCGTCAAAATGGAAATTACAACGAGATTTACTACTAAAAAATTTCTCAGTAAATTATTTTTAACGCAGAATATGATTCTAGCGAAAAAAAAAGTAGTAAAGAATGTTGTAAAAAAAACGTGTGAAGGCTTATCCCAACATAAATACATAGATGCTAAAAATATCAATATGTAAAGAAATCTTCTTGTCTTGATGTAATTGAGCCATGTTTGGAATTGCTGCACTAATCACTCCATTAGGTATTTAAGCGATTTGGATTTGATAATATTATCGCATAGTATGATGAAAATTAAGCCAAATTAGCACGAAATTGTCATGCCTTCAATTTATTCATAAAATCAAGGGTTACATACTCATCCTCTGGGGTGCTTTGTGTCCATTTTTCGGTATTATAAATTTTTCCATTCAGGAGATTCCATTTCAACACTTCCTATACCACCAGCAACTCCCCCTTACGTCCCGCATTCTCCCCCGCCAGCCTCACCACCAGCATCCCAGCCGTGACAAACTTGGTCAGGTTTCGTGCATACAGCACGCCGCCAAACTCAGCGACCAGTGGTGTCACGTAGTCATTGATCGGGTCGACAACCTCCGCCACCACTTCGCCCGCTTTAACCCACTCACCTAATTTTCTGCGGTTCAGCAGCAGTCCGGAGTGAGGTGCGTGGATGTACTCACAGCCCGCCAGCTGGGTTGGTGCATGGATCAGGGCAGGGGAGTCTCCGGTTTCTCCAGCAATATATCCCCCTTCTTTCAGCGCATTGATAATCGCATCCGCATCTTTCTCCGCCTGTTCCGGCGACACATCGGCTACGCCGCGCAGTTCCAGCGTCACCGGCAGCAGGCCACGCGGCATCGGGTAGTCCTTGCCAAAACGTTCAGCCAGCGTCAGCCAGGGTTCGCAGCAGGCCTCATCAAACGGCTCTCCACCGGAGATCTGCGCCAGTAGCTGCACTTCACTGCCAAGCCAGCGCGCCAGCGGCTCAATTTCAGGCCAGGCGTGCGGTGTGGTGTAAAGATGCGGCAAGGCATCCCAGTCGCAGTGCAGGTCAATCATCAGGTCTGCCTGGCTGGCCATGCGCATCAGGATGAAGCGCTGGGCCTCCAGTTCGGTTTTGGCGATGCGGTCGCGGTAGTGACGATCGATGGCGTCGCGAATCAGTCGTTTGTTTTCATATTCACTCTGGGTCAGCGAGCCCGCCAGTTCTGCCGCCAGCGTATCGCCCAGCGCCGGGAAGCGACGGTTAAAATCCTGACCAGAAAGAGTATGAAAACGTCCGAGGTGAGTGCCGTGCCAGTGTTGACCCAGCGCGAGCGGATTCGCGACCGGCACCAAAGTGACTTTGGCTTTTAGCTTGCCCGCCGACTCCAGCGCCAGCAGCTTCTGCTTGAGATACCACGCCACCGCCATACCCGGCAGTTCATCGCCGTGCAGCGCCGCCTGAATATACACCCGCTGCTGTGAGTCGGTGCCGAAGTGGAAGCTGACAATTTCCCGCTGGGTGCCCAGCGTCGCGCTTAACAAAGGATGATGTTGTTGTTGCATAACGCTGTCGATGTCCTGTGTCTGGGGCACGCTCGTGGCCGCGCCGCATGAAATTGATGAAGGGAATTATAGTTCTGCTGGAAAAAGGGCGGCAAATGCGCCGCCCCATCGATCACGGCTTAATAGAGATATCCGTCGCAAAATACTTCTTCTGCAAGGTATCAAAGGTACCGTTCTTTTTGATTTCCGCGAAGGCGTTGTCCAGCGCGGTTTTTAATTCGGTGTCGCCTTTGCGCAGGCCGATGGCGGTGCCGGGGCCGATAATCGGATCCTGCACAATCGGGCCAGCCAGCTCGAAATCTTTGCCCTGCGGATGTTTCAGGAAGCCGTTTGCGGCCTGTGCGGCATCGGTGAACACCACGTCAAGGCGTCCGGAAATCAGGTCGCTCTCAACCTGTGCCTGATCGCCATACGGCACCACGTTCACGCCGTGCGGCTGCCATTTTGCCAGCGCGTAGCGCTCCTGCACGGTACCCTGTTCCACGCCCACGGTTTTGCCTTTCAGCGATTCCGCGGTGGGCAGCAGGCCGGAGCCTTTACGCGCAATCAGCTGAGTGTGGGTGTCATACAGCGGCACGGTGAAGTCGATCTGCTTCAGACGCTCTTCGGTGATACCCATATCCGACAGGATGGCGTCAAACTTACGCGCCTTCAGCGCCGGGATCATGCCGTCGAACTGGCTCTCGACCCACACGCATTTGGCCTGCATCTGCGCGCACAGCGCATTGCCGAGGTCGATGTCAAACCCGACCAGCTTGCCCTGCGGCGTTTTGGATTCAAAAGGGGGATAGGTTGGATCAACGGCGAAACGCACCTGATCGATTTTTGCCTGAGCGCCGAACGCGCAGCCTGCCAGCACAGCCAGTGCCAGCGTCTGGCGCAGACGGGCGGTAAAACGGGAACTTGCCATAGTTGCGGTCTTCTTTTGTCGTGATGATAAGTCATCGAGAGTACCGCTCAGCGTGGTGTATGGCAATTAGAGTATTATTTTCATCACGTTACCATTATGCAGTGCGCGGTAATCCTCCACCTGCAGTACCACCGACTTCTCCAGCAGTCCGGCGTTAAAGGCAATTTCGTTGTAGCGCTCGAACAGCAGCGGGTCCACCACCAGCTGTAAATCCGCATGAAAGCTAAACGGCGGAATCGCGCCAAACACGCAGCCGGTCAGCGCATCCACTTCAGCCGGCGAGGCCAGCGAGGCGCGACGGCCACCCACGGCGGCTGCCACTTTATTCAGGTCAGCCTGCTGGTCGGCTGGCAGCACCGCCAGCACATGCTGTTTGATGCCGTTGCCCTTGACGTGACACACCAGCGCTTTGGCGCCTTGTCCCACTTCCGTGCCACGAATCGCGGCCACGGCTTCACATTTACCGGTCGCTTCATGCTCCATGAGTCGGTAACGGGCGTTGTGCTGATCGAGCAGGGCGAGCAGTTTTTCATGCGTGGTCATGGGGATTTCCATTCTGATGAAGCGCAATTGATCGCACTCTTTTGCGAAGTATGCTGCTCAAAATCGAGCCAGAAAGCCCGTTTTGAGCAGCATGGCGCACAATTGTTACTTATGGCGTGCGCGCAGGTTGTTGATGATGGTGCTGAGATCCAGTTCCTGATCCTGCAGCAGCACCAGCAGATGGTACAGCAGGTCGGAGGCTTCGTTGGTCAGTTCGTGGCGGTCATTGACGGTAGCGGCCAGCGCGGTCTCAACACCTTCTTCTCCCACCTTCTGTGCAATGCGCTTGGTGCCGCTGGCGTACAGCTTCGCCGTATAGGAGCTGGCCGGATCGGCGCTTTTACGCGAGGCCAGCAGTTGCTCCAGCTGATACAGGAACGTCCAGTCCGGTGCAGCAGGCGAAAAGCAGCTTGAGGTACCGAGATGGCAGGTGGGGCCAATCGGATTGGCCAGCACCAGCAGCGTGTCGTTATCGCAATCCGGCGTGATGCTGACCACTTTGAGGAAGTGGCCCGACGTTTCGCCTTTGGTCCATAAACGGTTTTTGGTGCGGGAGAAGAAGGTGACGTTGCCGTCGGCCAGCGTCTTGTGCAGCGCGTCCTCGTTCATATAACCGTGCATCAGCACTTCGCCGGAGACGTTGTGCTGGACGATGACGGGCATCATGCCCGCGGTTTTGGCCCAGTCCAGTCTGGCCAGTTGTTCTGCAGTTAACACGCGCGAATCTCCACACCGTTGTCGATCAGGAAGTTTTTCAACTCGCCGATATTGATAATTTGTTTGTGAAACACCGAAGCCGCCAGCGCGCCGTCGACGTTTGCCTGCTCGAAGGCTTCGAGGAAGTGCGCCATGGTCCCTGCGCCGCCGGAGGCGATCAGCGGCACCTTACACACATCGCGCACCTTCTTCAGCTGCACCAGGTCGTAGCCGTTTCGTACGCCGTCCTGATTCATCATATTCAGTACGATCTCGCCAGCGCCCAGCTTCTGCACTTCCTCTACCCAGTCCAGCGTTTCCCACTGGGTAACGCGGGTGCGCGCTTCGTCGCCGGTATACTGATTGACGTGATACTTGCCGCTGGCTTCATCAAACCAGGTATCGATGCCGACCACGATGCACTGCACGCCGAAGCGGTCCGCCAGCCGGGTAATCAGCGTCGGATCGGCCAGCGCGGGTGAGTTGATGGAGATCTTATCTGCGCCAAACTGCAGAATGCGCGCCGCATCTTCCGGGGTTTTGATGCCCCCGGCGACGCAGAACGGAATATCGATCACTTCCGCCACGCGCGATACCCAGCTTTTATCCACCACGCGGCCGTCGGAAGAGGCGGTGATATCGTAAAACACCAGTTCGTCAGCGCCTTCCTGGGCATAGCGCTGCGCCAGCGGGACGATGTCGCCAATGATTTCGTGGTTGCGGAACTGCACGCCTTTCACTACTTGCCCGTCACGCACGTCCAGACAGGGGATTATCCGTTTTGCCAGCATGCAATTGCCTCCGCTACCGTAAATTTATCTTCCAGCAGGGCGCGACCGACAATCACACCCTGTGCACCGCTGCCGCGCAGGGCAGCGATATCGTCCAGTGAACCGATGCCGCCGGAAGACTGGAACGCGATGTCCGGAAACGCCTGGGACACTTCCTGATACAGCGCCACGTTGGAACCGCTCAGCGTGCCGTCGCGCGAAATATCGGTGCACAGCACATGTTTCAGGCCCACCGGCTGATACCAGCCAATCACCTCTTCCAGCGTCACGCCTGCCGCTTCCTGCCAGCCGCTGATCGCCACGTCTTTGCGATTGCTGGCGTTAATGCGCACGTCAAGCGCCAGCACAATGGCGTCGGCACCGAATTCGCTGAACCAGCTTTTCACTTCTTCCGGCTGCTTCACTGCGGTGGAGCCAACCACCACGCGCGTGGCGCCGGCTGCCAGCAGGGCGGCCACATCGTCACGATGACGAATACCGCCGCCAACCTGCACCGGCACGCTGACGCCGCGTAAAAGCGTGGTCAGCAGCGGGATCTGGCGCTTTGCCGGATCTTTCGCCCCGGTCAAATCCACCAGATGTAACACTTCCGCGCCCTGGCGTTCATAATCCTGCAGGCGCGGCAGGGGATCGTTGCCGTAATCGCGCTGCTGGCTGTAGTCGCCCTGATGCAGGCGCACCACTTTGCCGTCAATCAAATCTAATGCGGGGATAATCATCACATCTCCAGGAAGTTTTTCAGCAGCTGCGCGCCGGCTTTACCCGAGCGCTCCGGGTGGAACTGCACGCCGAAGAAGTTATCTTTCTGCAGGGCGGCGGTGAACGGCAGGCCATAGTCGCACTGGGCGATGGTGGCGGCATTCACCGGCATGGCGTAGCTGTGCACAAAGTAGAAGTAGCTGCCGTCCGGAATGTTGCGGAACAGGTGATTGCCGGCCTGCGCGGTGATCTGGTTCCAGCCCATGTGCGGCAGCGGTAAACCCCGGGTATCCATCAGCGATACCGGCTCATCAACGATGCCGAGCGTGCTGACGCCGCCGTTCTCATCGCTGCCGCGTCCGAGCAGCTGCATGCCGAGACAGATGCCGAGCACCGGCTGGGTGCAGGCTTTTACCAGCTCGATCAGCTCGCGCTCCTGCAGCTGGTCCATCGCCGCCCGCGCAGTACCGACGCCGGGCAGAAACAGTTTGTCGGCGCGCAGCACCACGTCCGGATCGCGGCTCACCGCGGGCGTGTAGCCAAGGCGCTCAATCGCCCACTTAACCGAAGAGAGGTTGGCGCAGCCGGTATCAAGAATCACCACGTTCATTACAGCACTCCTTTCGAGCTCGGCAGGGTGTTGCCCTCAACGCGAATCGCCTGACGCAGCGTGCGGCCAAAGGCTTTGAACAGGCTTTCTACGCGGTGATGATCGTTGCGGCCTTTGGTTTTCAGGTGCAGCGTGCTCATCATGGCGTACGACAGCGAGCGGAAGAAGTGCTCGACCATTTCGGTGCTCAGGTCGCCAACGCGCTGATAGCTGAACTCGGCTTTGTATTCGAGGTGCGGACGGCCGGAGATATCCAGCGCGCAGCGCGCCAGGCACTCATCCATTGGCAGCACGAAGCCGAAGCGGCCGATGCCGCGCTTGTCGCCCAGCGCCTTCAGCAGCGCTTCGCCCAGCGCCAGGCCGGTATCTTCTACCGTGTGGTGATCGTCGATATACAGGTCGCCTTTCACCTCGATGTTCATGCGGAAGCCGCCGTGCACGGCGATCTGATCCAGCATGTGATCAAAGAAGCCGACGCCGGTGTTAATTTTGCTGCCGCCTTCGCGATCCAGCCACACTTCCACTTTAATCTGCGTCTCTTTGGTGTTGCGGTTAACCAGCGCGTGACGGTCGCGTTTGGTCAGGCGCGCCTGAATCGCGTCCCAGTCTTCGCCTTCCGCACCGTAGCGCAGGCCCTGAATGCCCATGTTCTGCGCCAGCTGGATGTCGGTCATACGGTCGCCAATCACATAGCTGTTGGCGGTATCCAACGCGCCGTCGGCCAGCCAGGCTTCAACCATTTTGGTCTTTGGCTTGCGGCAGTCGCAGTTCTCTTCCGGCAGATGCGGGCAGATCAGGATGTCGCTGAAGTTCACGCCCTGTGAGCGCAGGATCTGCATCATCAGGTTGTGCGGGCCGTCAAAATCGGCCTGTGGGAAGCGCTCAGTGCCCAGGCCGTCCTGGTTGGTGATCATCACCAGCTGATAACCCGCCTCCTGCAGCGCCAGCAGGGCCGGGATGGCGTTCTTCTCAAACGCCAGCTTCTCCATACGGTCCACCTGAAAATCCGTCGGCGGCTCAGAGATGAGGGTGCCATCGCGGTCGATAAAAAGGATCTTCTGACTCATGCTTGCTCCACAGATAAGGCTTGCAGCGCGGCGATCAGGCGCTCGCACTCTTCACGGGTGCCGATGGAGATGCGCAGACATCCCGCCAGGCCAGGGTTTTTGTTTTGGTCGCGCAGAATAATGCCCTGATCCCACAGCGTTTTAAACACTTTTGGCGAGTCGGTGAAGCGCGCCAGAATATAGTTAGTCTCGCTCGGGAAGACCTGCTGCACTACGCTCAGCTGCGGCAGCTGTTCGCACAGCCAGGCGCGGTTGTCGTTAAGCTGCTGCGCGTGCTGACGCATCAGCGCGATGCCTTGCTCGCTCAGCGCCTGCGCCGCCACGTCGGCCACCGGCGTCGCCAGCGGGTAAGGTGCAATCACCTTCAGCAGCAGATCGATCACCGGCTTGTTGGCCAGCGTAAAGCCGCAGCGCAGGCCAGCCAGCGCAAAGGCTTTCGACAGCGTGCGCAGAATCACCAGATGCGGGAACTCCTGCAGCCAGCCGGCCAGCGTTGCTTGCGGGCAGAACTCGATATAGGCTTCGTCGGCGACGACCAGCGCTTTGCCGGCGGTCATCGCCAGCAGCTGGCGGATGTCATCCTGATCAATCAGATTGCCGGTCGGGTTGTTCGGGCTGCACATGTACACCACTTTCACGCCGTCCAGCTGGTCCGCGATCGCGGGCAGGTTGAGCTGCCAGTTGTCCAGTGCCGGCACCGTGCGGTACTCAATACCGATGGTTTCGGCGCTGACGCTGTACATGCCGTAGGTCGGCGGGCAGAACAGAATGGCGTCTTTGCCCGGTTCGCAGAAGGCGCGCATCAGCAGCTCAATCCCTTCATCCGCCCCGCGGCTCACCAGCACCTGCTCCGGCTGAACGCCGGCATAGGCGGCGTAGCGCGAAATGACTAATTTTGGCTGGCACTCCGGATAGCGGTTCAGCGTCTGCTGCGACAGCTCAAACGGCACCGGCAGCGGAAATTCGTTCGCATTCAGCCATACGTCACCGTTGCCACCGAGGCGACGAGCAGACTGATAGGGCGTCAGCGCGCGCACGTTAGCGCGGGCTAAATCTTCAACGTTGTTGCTCATGCTTGCTCCTTCAGGGCGGCGACGCGCAGGGTCACGGCATTTTTGTGCGCGTCCAGCTGTTCCGCGGCGGCGAGGGTTTCAATGGTGGCGGCGAGGTTGAGGAAGCCCTGCGGCGTCAGCTCCTGTACCGTCATGCGTTTCTGGAAATCGGCCAGCCCAAGGCTGGAGCAGGTCGCGGTGTAGCCATAGGTCGGCAGCACGTGATTGGTGCCGGAGGCATAATCACCGGCGGATTCCGGCGACCAGTCGCCGAGGAATACCGAACCGGCGCTGGTGATCTCCTCAACCAGCGCGCGCGGCTGGCGCGTCTGAATAATCAGGTGCTCCGGGCCGTACTGATTGGAAATCTCAACGCACTGCGCCAGATCCTGCGCCACGATCAGGCGGCTGCTCTCCAGCGCCTGACGGGCCGTAGCGGCACGCGGCAGCTGCGCCAGCTGTTGTTCAACCGCCAGCGCCACGCCTTCTGCCAGCTGCAGTGAAGGCGTCAGAAGGATTACCTGGGAATCCGGACCGTGTTCGGCCTGCGACAGCAAATCGGAGGCGACAAACGCCGGCGTCGCGCCTTCGTCGGCAATCACCAGCACTTCAGACGGACCGGCAGGCATGTCGATCGCTGCGCCGTCGAGACGCTGGCTGACCTGGCGTTTTGCTTCGGTCACGTACGCGTTGCCCGGGCCAAAAATCTTGTCTACTTTCGGTACGCTTTCTGTGCCGAAGGCGAGGGCGGCAATCGCCTGCGCGCCGCCGACCTGAAACACTTCCTGCACGCCGCACAGCTGCGCCGCGTAGAGAATTTCATCGGCAATTGGCGGCGGCGAGCACAGCACCACGCGGCCACAGCCGGCGATGCGCGCTGGCGTTGCCAGCATCAGCACGGTGGAGAACAGCGGCGCCGAGCCGCCAGGAATATACAGGCCGACCGATTTCACCGGACGGGTGATCTGCTGGCAGCGCACGCCCGGCTGGGTTTCCACGTCCACCGGCGGCAGAATCTGCGCGTTGTGGAAGGTTTCGATATTCGCCATGGCGTCTGCCATCGCCTGCTTTAAATTGTCGCTCAGCCGCTCGCCGGCCGCCTGCATCTCAGCGGCGGACACGCGCAGATTCTCCACCTGAGCTTTGTCGAAGCGCGCGCTGAACGCCCGCAGTGCCGCGTCGCCCTGCTGTTTTACCTGCACCAGCACGTCCTGCACGGTGGCGCTGATGCTGGCCGATGCCGAGATTGCCGGACGCTGCAGCAGCGCCTGCTGCTGTTCGGCACTGCACGCCTGCCAGTCGATAGGTTGCATGATTGCGCTCATCGGTTACTCCAGCATTTTTTCAATTGGCAGCACGAGGATCGAACTGGCGCCCAGCGCCTTCAGTTTTTCCATGGTTTCCCAGAACAGCGTTTCGCTGCTCACCATGTGCATCGCCACGCGGCTCACTTCACCGGCCAGCGGCAGCACGGTAGGGCGCTCGGCACCCGGCAGCAGGGCGATAACTTCTTCCAGCCGCTCGCTCGGCGCGTGCAGCATGATGTATTTGGATTCACGCGCTTTAATCACGCCCTGGATGCGCGTCATCAGCGTGTCCACCAGCTGCTGTTTCGCCGCTGGCAGTTCGCCATCGCGCTGAATCAGCACCGCTTTAGAGCGGTAGATCACTTCAACTTCACGCAGGCCGTTAGCTTCCAGCGTGGCGCCGGTAGACACCAGGTCGCAAATGGCATCGGCCAGACCGGCGCGTGGAGCCACTTCAACGGAACCGTTCAGCAGGCAGGATTTAAACGCGATGCCTTGTTTATCGAGGTATTTTTTCAGCAGGTGCGGGTAAGAGGTGGCGATACGGGCATTATTCAGGCATTGCGGACCGGTGTACTCGGCATCGACTGGCATTGCCAGTGACAGGCGGCAACCGCCGAAATCGAGGCGGCGCAGCGTAAAGTAGCGCGGGTCTTCGCCCTGCGCGCGGCGCGTCAGCAGCTCCTCTTCCAGCACGTTTTCGCCAACGATACCGAGGTCGACCACGCCATCCATTACCAGGCCAGGGATATCGTCATCGCGCACGCGCAGGATGTCGATCGGCATGTTCTCCGCAAACGCAATCAGACGCTGCTGCTGAAGGTTAATTTTAATACCGCAGCGTGCCAGCAGTTCGCGTGATTCATCACTTAAACGGCCGGATTTCTGCATAGCTATGCGTAAACGGGTGTTATCTAACATGGTTCCTGTCCTCTTATTCAATCCTGTCTGAAGCGTTTTTGGTTGCGTTCGCCCATAAAAAAACCCCCGGAAGGTGATCTTCCGGGGGCTCTCTTTGCGCTCGCACCACTGGAAGATCCTAAACGTCTTCCAGCACACATCGCCTGAAAGACTAGTCAGGGTGATGGTGATGATGGTGGTTGAACTGAACGCGTGTCATAAAAAATTCCGTTGCTGAATGAGTATTCATTTGCGTGCTGATTAACCTAACGAAGATGGCGGCGCTTGGCAACCCTTTTTTAACGTCAGTTTTCGCAACCTTCGGCAACAGTTTGCGCTGGTCTGGCTGACGCGCTGGCACTAAGATGGGGTGTCTTAGCGCGGGAGAGCAGGAGTCGATATGAAAAAGGTGGCAATTGTAGGTCTGGGATGGCTGGGAATGCCGCTGGCGATGGCGCTGTCAGCGCGCGGCTGGCAGGTGACCGGCAGCAAAACTTCACCGGATGGTGTCGATGCGGCGCGCCGCTGTGGTATTGATGCGTTTCAGCTGGTGCTGTCACCGGAGCTGGAGTGTGAAGCAGACGATTTGGCCGCGCTGATGGCGGTGGATGCGCTGGTGGTGACGCTGCCTGCCAGCCGCACCGTGCAGGGCGGCGAAGATTACATGCAGGCGGTGCAGAACGTGGTTGATACCGCGCTGGCGAATAAAGTGCCGCGCATCATCTTTACCAGCTCTACCTCGGTATACGGCAGCGGCGACGGCGTAAGAAAAGAGAGCAGTGCGCTGCAGCCGGAGACGGTAGCGGGCAAAACGCTGGTGGAGCTGGAAAACTGGCTGCATGACCTGCCGGGCACCAGTGTGGATATCGTGCGTCTCGCCGGACTGGTCGGCCCGAACCGCCATCCGGGACGTTTCCTCGCCGGTAAAACCAACCTGGAAAACGGCGCGCATGCGGTGAACCTGGTGCATCTTGATGATGTGGTCGACGCGATTGTGCTGCTGCTGCAAACGCCAAAAGGCGGGCACGTTTACAACCTGTGCGCCCCGAAACATCCATCACGCGACAGCTTCTACCCGAGCGTGTCGAAGCAGTTAGGCCTGGTGCCACCGACGTTTGTTGCCGAGCCGGTGCGCGCCAGCGGCAAGGTGATTGACGGTTCGAAGATTTGTCACGAGCTGGGGTTTGAGTACAGCTACGATGACCCGATGAAGATGCCGCTGGAGTAGGGGCGGTGCGGGGTTGCCCTCACCCTAACCCTCTCCCGCCCGCGGGAGAGGGAACCGCCCGAGCGCGCATTCCAGGTACTGCTCCCGGCTTAAATAAAGGCACCATCCTTCTCCCTCTCCCTGCAGATGAACGCACCATCCTTCTCCCTCTCCCCGTGGGAGAGGGCCGGGGTGAGGGCAGCAAACCGCACCTACCTAAACCCCCAGCCGATCCCTTAACGCATACCAGGCCGCACCCATTGCCGTCAGTGGCACCTTAAAGCGTCTTCCGCCGGGAAACGGCAGGTGCGGCAGCTTTGCAAACGCATCAAACCGCTCTGCATGGCCGCGCAGCACTTCGGCAATCAGCTTGCCGGAGAGGTGCGTGCAGGTCACACCGTGTCCGCTATCGCCCTGCATAAAGAACACATTCTTCTCCAGCTGACCAAACTGAGGCATGCGCGACAGCGTCAGCAGGAAGTTACCGCTCCAGAGATGGCTAATCTTCACGTCGCGCAACTGCGGAAAGGTGCGCAGCAGCTTGGGCCGGATCAACGCCTCGATGTCTTCCGGTTCGCGCGCACCGTACACCACGCCGCCGCCGTACAGCAGGCGGTTGTCGGCGGTCAGGCGGAAGTAATCCAGCAGATAGTTACAATCTTCCACACAGTGGTTATTGGGCATCAGCCCCAGCGCCTGATCGCGGCTCAGCGGCTCGGTGGTGACGATCTGCGAGCCGCACGGCATGCTTTTGCGCCCCAGTCGCGGTTCCAGCTGTGACGGCAGATAGGCGTTGCCGGCAAAAATCACAAAGGTGGCGCTGACTTCACCCTGCGCGGTTTTGACCCGGTTGGGTGCGCCGTAGGTCACTGCCAGCGCCGCCGACTGCTCATATATACGGCCGCCGTGCCGGCGAATCGCTTCGGCTTCACCTAACGCCAGATTGAGCGGGTGCAGATGGCCACCGCGCCGGTCCAGCAGGCCGCCGACGTAACGGTCGGTGGCCACTTCACGGCGGATGCCGCGCTCGTCCAGCAGCTCCAGATCGCTGTTGCCGTAACGCGCCCAGCTGGCCTGCTGGCTGCGCAGATGCCCCATCTGGCGCTGATTGAGGGCTGCGAAAATGCCGCCGGGACGATAGTCGCAGGCGATGGCGTAACGATCGATGCGGTCGCGGATAATCTCCGCCCCTTCGAACATCATGCTGCCCAGCATCTGCGCAGTCTGTTTGCCGTAGCGCTGCTCAATGACATCGACATCGCGACTGTAGGAATTCACCACCTGGCCGCCGTTGCGGCCGCTGGCGCCGAAGCCGACGCGGGCCGCTTCCAGCACCACCACATCGTAACCGGCTTCGGTGAGAAACAGCGCGGAAGAGAGCCCGGTAAACCCGCCGCCGATGATGCAGACGTCACACTGAATGCTCTCCTGCAGCTGCGGCCACGGCGCGTGCGCGTTGGCGGTCGCGGCGTAATAACTTTGCACGTGGTGCATCTTAACCTCCTGTAGCGCGTGAACTCAGAAATTGGCGGGCGTATGCGCGCTGACAATGCGACACGGCTGATCTGACGTATTGGTAAAACTGTGCGGCAAACCGGTATCAATCACGTAGCTTTCGCCGCGGTTAAGGTGATAACTCTGACCGTTCACCACCAGGGTGATTTCCCCCTCCAGCACCGTGCCGGTCTCTTCCCCCGGATGGCGCAGCTTTTCACCGGTGCTGGCCCCCGGCTCGTAGCGCTCCAGCAGCATCGCCAGCGCGCGCTTCGCCGCACCGTTATCAATCAGCTGTAAAGAAACACCGAGGCTGCCGATCTCAACGCAATCATCCGGCCGTACGATGATGCGCGGCGTGGCATTCACTTTCGGCTCAGAGAAAAACTCCGACAGCGACAGCCCATACACTTTGAGTAGCTTTTGTAACGTGCTGACTGCCGGGCTGACTTTATCCTGCTCAATGGTGCTGATAGCGCTGTGTGTTAAACCTGACAACTCAGCGACGCGACGCTGAGACAATCCCAACTCCTGCCGGATTTGCGATAAGCGTCGTCCGGGCGCCAGAGTGGCATCATTCATGGCTGCTTTTCCTTGTGATAACGTGCTGCGGCGTGGATAAAGGCCTCGAATAAACGGCGCGAGACCGGATCGCGATCGGATTGCCACTCCGGATGCCATTGCACCGCCAGCGCAAACGGATGCTGGCGCAGGCTGACGGCTTCGATCAGGCCATCCGGCGCGCGGGCTTCAATGCGTAACTGCGGGCCAGGCTCGCGGATGCCCTGGCCGTGCAGCGAATTGACCGCGAACGCGGCAGCGCTGCCCAGCAGCTGGCTCAGCAGGCCGTCGGGTTCGGGCTGCACCAGATGTGCCGGCGCGTACTGCTGCTCCAGGGGCTGGCTGTCATCTTCGCGGTGCTCCTGAAACAGATGCGTCTGATGCAGCTGGCGATGCAGCGCGCCGCCGTTGGCGACCACCAGCTCCTGCAAACCGCGGCAGATGCCCAGCATCGGCATTTTTTTCCCGCTGGCGTGGGTGATAAGCGCAAAGGATAAGCGGTCACGCGATGGATCGGCATGCGCCTCATGACCCTCTTCACCGTAATGCCAGGGTTCAATATTGCTTGGACTGCCGGTGAGCAAAATGCCGTCCAGCAGCGTCATACTGTTTTCTAATAGCTGCGGCGCGTGCATCAGCTGATGCGGCAAAGGCAGCGGCACGCCACCGGCGAGCACCACGGCGTCGAGGTATTTGTTATGCACGGTCTGCCCAACATGGTTGCCGATGGGGTTCTGGCACATCACTACGCCAATCAAAGGCTTGTCAAAAATAATGCCCATTACGTCTCCACGCTGCTGTTCAATATTTTCGCCGGTTTTGCGCGCTAAGTAGAAAAAGTGTGCAATATATTGTCAATCTAGCAACCGTCTGGTTGTTCTTCAAACAGAATTGTTACATTTGCACACCATTTGCGTTAGAGCTATGTTAGAGGTGTGGCTGTTATTTTGAGCATGTGCAAACCATCTTAAACGGTATAGGGCGGGTGGGAAGATGACGAACCTCGTGGAAGTAGAAGACTTCACGCGACACAGTGAAGAAAAACGAACCAGCGCGTTCCAGCTGGAGGTGAAAACCTGGCTGGAACGCCATCCGGAAACGCAGTATGTCGATATTCTGTTAAACGATCTCAACGGGGTATTTCGCGGTAAACGCATTCCCGTATCCGCGTTAGCTAAGCTGGAAAAAGGGTGTTACTTTCCGGCCTCGGTTTTCGCCATGGACATTCTCGGCAACACCGTCGAGGAAGCCGGCCTCGGACAGGCGCTCGGCGAACCTGATAACCTCTGCATACCGGTCCCCGGGACCTTAATTCCTTCCGCCTCTGACCCGCAACGCATCGCCCAGCTGCTGCTGACCATGTGCGACCAAGATGGCACTCCCTTTGACGTTGAACCCCGAAACGTGCTGAACCGGCTGTGGCAACAGCTGCGCAATCGCGGTCTGTTTCCGGTGGTAGCGGTAGAGCTGGAGTTCTATCTGGTGGACAAAAAGCGCGATGCCGAAGGCTATATTCAGCCGCCGTGTGCGCCGGGTAGCGAAGAGCGCAACATGCAGAGTCAGGTGTATTCGCTGGATAATCTCGACCATTTCGCCGATGTACTGCGCGATATCGACGCGCTGGCGAAACTGCAGAATATCCCCGCCGACGGCGCGCTGGCGGAAGCCTCGCCGGGCCAGTTCGAAATCAACCTGCACCATACGCGCGATATCCTCAAAGCCTGTGACGACGCCATTCTGCTGAAGCGGCTGGTGCGTCAGGTAGCAGAAAATCACGGCATGACCGCCACGTTTATGGCCAAGCCGTATGAGGAGTATGCGGGCAGCGGCATGCACGTACACATCAGTATGCTGGATGCCGCCGACCACAACGCCTTTGCGCTGGATGATGGCAGCGATTCGCCGCTGCTGAAGCGCGCGCTGGCTGGCATGATCGATCTGATGCCGGCATCAATGGCGCTGCTGGCACCTAACGTCAACGCGTTTCGTCGCTTCCTGCCGGAGGCGTTTGTGCCGCTGCAGGCGTCATGGGGACATAATAACCGCACGGTGGCGCTGCGCATTCCCTGCGGCGATGTAGAAAACCATCGCGTCGAGTACCGTGTGGCGGGTGCCGATGCCAATCCGTATCTGGTGGTGTCAGCAATTATTGCCGGTATCTTGCACGGTCTGGATAATCAGCTACCCTTACCGCATCCGGTGAAGGGCAATGGCCACGAGGCGGAAGGGCTGGAACTGCCGATTCGCCAGAGCGATGCGCTGTATGAGTTTGAAAACAGCTATCCGCTGCAAAAGCTGCTCGGCGAGCGTTTCAGCGGCGTGTGGTACAGCTGCAAACAGTATGAGCTGCGCGAGTTTGAACGGCTGATCACCGCCACGGAAATTGACTGGATGTTAAAGAACGCCTGACCGACAGAAGAATTGATCCAACATCTTGTGTCGATGGCCTAAGTTGGGGCAAAATACGCGCCCTGCAAAAGACAAAACATAACCGACGCTTATTACGTCGGTTATTTTTTTGCATGGTGCTTTCACTACATGAACGAGGCCGGACACGCATCCGGATAGATAGACACTGAAACACGCTTGTGCGTGAGATTTGAGGAACAAAGATGGGACTGTTTACAATTGCACCAGCGCAGGCTGGTTCTCGCTTCCGTGATGATTATGGCGCGGCGACAATCGCAAACACTAATATCACTTCTCACTGCAGCACATTGCGCAGTATCCCTGTGGTACAACTGAACTCAGTTGTTGCTGTAGGGGGCCTGAACAATGTCGCTTAATACCTCTGCCGCACCACAGCGTGCACATCTGAAAAAATCTCTGACTCTGATCCCGGTCGTCATGATGGGCCTGGCGTATATGCAGCCAATGACCCTGTTTGATACCTTCGGCATCGTGTCAGGCCTCACCGACGGTCACGTCGCCACCGCTTATGCTTTCGCGCTGATCGCGATACTGTTTACTGCCGTGAGCTACGGCAAGCTGGTACGCCGCTTCCCATCTGCGGGCTCCGCTTACACCTATGCTCAGAAGGCTATCAGTCCGCACGTCGGCTTTATGGTGGGCTGGTCATCACTGCTGGACTATCTGTTCATGCCGATGATCAACATCCTGCTGGCGAAAAGCTACTTTGAGTCGCTGGTGCCGGGCATTCCGTCGTGGATTTTCGTGGTGCTGCTGGTGGCGTTTATGACCATCTCCAACCTGCGTGGGATCAAAACCGTGGCCAACTTCAACAGCGTCATTGTGGTGCTGCAGGTAGTGGTGATGGCGGTGATCACCGGTATGGTGGTGTATGGTGTGGCACACGGTATTGGCGCCGGTACGCTGACCAGTACGAAGCCGTTCTGGTCTGAAAATGCGCAGGTGGTGCCGATGATTACCGGTGCGACCATTCTGTGCTTCTCGTTCCTTGGCTTTGACGGTATCAGCTCGCTGTCGGAAGAGACCAAAGATGCCGAGCGCACCATTCCACGCGCGATTTTCCTGACCGCGCTGATTGGAGGGGTGATCTTTATTGGCGTCTCGTACTTCCTGCAGCTGTACTTCCCGGATATCTCGCGTTTCCAGAATCCGGACTCTTCACAGCCGGAAATCATGCTGTTCGTGGCGGGTAAAGCGCTGCAGATCGGCATTCTGATTTTCTCGGTGGTGACGGTGCTGGCCAGCGGCATGGCGGCACACGCCGGCGTTTCGCGTCTGATGTACGTGATGGGCCGTGACGGCGTGTTCCCGCAGCGTTTCTTTGGTTTCGTGCATCCGAAATTCCGCACGCCGTCGCTGAACGTGCTGCTGGTTGGTGCGGTAGCGCTGCTGGCGATCAACTTCGACCTGGTCACCGCAACGGCGCTGATTAACTTCGGTGCGCTGGTGGCGTTCACCTTTGTGAACCTGTCGGTGATTGCCCAGTTCTGGATTCGTGAGAAGCGTAATAAAACGCTGAAAGATCACCTCAACTATCTGGTGCTGCCCATCATGGGTGCGCTGACGGTGGGTGCGCTGTGGATCAACCTGGAAGAGACCTCGATGGTGCTCGGCCTGGTATGGGCGGCGATTGGTATTGTTTACCTGGCGTTTGTGACCCGCACGTTCCGCAATCCGGTACCGCAGTTTAGCGAAGAGGTGTAAGGCTTTTCCCTCACCCTAACCCTCTCCCGCCCGCGGGAGAGGGAACCGTCCGAGCGTGTTTCAGGTATCAGCCCAGTAGCTGCACCAAAACGCACTATACCTCTCCCTCTCCCCGTGGGAGAGGGCCGGGGTGAGGGCATCAGCCCGCACGAAACCCTGCTACGACACCAGCTCCTGCGCATACAAATACAGCGCTTTCAGCTGCGCCATCTTCTCTGCATCGCCCTCATGTAAACTGGCCAGCGACTCCAGCTCCAGCAAAAACGCCTGTACCCGCTCCGCATTAAGCTGCTCGCGGCGATGCTGCAGCCAGCGCTGCTGCTCTTTATCATCCAGCGTGCCAGGGAAGTTGCGGGCGCGATAGCGGAACAGCAGCTTCGCGATACGTTTATCCTCAAAGGTCAAATCGAGCGCCGGCAGGTTCTGCGGCGGCGTCTGGCGCAGGATGTTCATGCCGGCGCGATCGGCGTCGCTGAAGAAACCGTCATACAGCTGCGCATCGACATCTTCCGACGGCGTGAACGGCTCCGCTTCGGCAAACAGCGTCACCACATTTTCCCGCACTTCGGCATGCTGGCGCAGCAGGGCCAGATTCGCCAGACAGTGCTGACGATCGATACCCAGCCGTTCGGCATCTTCCGGGCGCAACGTGTTGGCCGGGGCCAGCACCGGACACTTATTAATGTGCACCAGCTTGATCGGCACCGCCGGCAAATCGCCCAGATCGCTGTGCCGCGTATACAGCCGCGCACGCAGCTCGTCCGGCGACAGCGTCAGCAGCGGCGTCATGTCGCCGGCCAGATCGGCCACGATCAACGCGTTTTTGTTATCCGGATGCCACGCCAGCGGCACAATCCAGCTGGTATTGCCGCGCGCCGCGCCGAACATGCCGGAAACGTGCACCAGCGGCTTCATCTGCGGAATATCAGTCAGCGTCATCAGTTTCTGCTTGTTGCGATGGGTAAACAGAAACTCAAACAGCTTCGGCTGCTTCTCCCGCACCAGCTTTGCCATCGCCAGCGTGGCGTACACATCGGACATCGCATCGTGCGCCTGTTCGTGTGCCACGCCGTTAGCCTGGGTGAGATGCTCCAGCTTAAAGCTCGGGAAACCGTCGTCGTTCTCCGGCCAGACGATGCCTTCCGGGCGCAGCGCATAACAGGCGCGCATCACGTCGAGCAGATCCCAGCGCGAATTGCCGTTCTGCCAGCTCCAGCCATACGGGTCGATAAAGTTGCGGTAGAAGATATTGCGCGTCACTTCGTCATCGAAGCGCACGTTGTTGTAACCGATCACACAGGTCTGCGGTTCGCTGAACAGCGCGTGAATGCGCTGAGCAAACTCCACTTCCGGCACGCCGCGCGCGTTGGCCACCTGCGGCGTGATACCGGTGATCATTACCGCTTCTGGCTGCGGCAGGTAATCGTCCGCGAGCTGGCAGTAAAACACCTGCGGTTCGCCCACGGCGTTAAAGGCTTTGTCGGTGCGCAGGCCTGCAAATTGCGCCGGACGATCCAGCGACGGGCTTTTGCCGAAGGTTTCATAATCGTGGAACAGAAAAGTGAACTCAGAGGCGGGCACGGCGTTATCCTGGCTATGGAAAATCAACGCACAGAATAGTCGTCAGCCCGGTACAGCACAACCTCGATCGCCATCGCTGCGAGCGGGCGCGCAGCATTTGTCCGCGGTTCATACTTTTTTTCAATTTATTCAGATATCAAAGCGCTATTTGCCGTAAAACGTGCGGCGGTAAATTCATTTATTTGATGTTGAGGAAGAAGTGTTGAAAAGGCGTCTGTTGGTAACTGTATCTGGAATGATTGTTTGGGCATCGCTGGCGCACGCGGATGACAGCATGCCGTTTCCCCTGACGCCGCCGGCCATTGATGCCGCGTCCTGGGTGCTGATGGACGCCACCACCGGGCAGATCCTCACCGCGGGCAACCCGGACGCGGAGCGCAACCCGGCCAGCCTGACCAAACTGATGACTGGTTATGTCGTCGATCGCGCGGTCGATCAGAAGAAAATCACCCGCGACGATGTGGTCACGGTGGGCAAAGATGCGTGGGCCGCCGGCAATCCGGTGTTTAAAGGCTCGTCGCTGATGTTTCTTAAGCCGGGCGATAAAGTCACCGTGCGCGATCTGATGCGCGGCGTGATCATCGATTCCGGCAACGACGCCTGCGTGGCGCTGGCCGACTATGTGGCCGGCAGTCAGGAGAGCTTCGTCAACATGATGAACAGCTACGTGCAGAAGCTCGGTCTGACGCACACCCACTTCGAAACCGTGCACGGTCTTGATGCACCGGGGCAGCACACCACCGCGCGCGATCTGGCGGTGCTGTCGCGCGCCATCATCAACGGTGAGCAGGATTTCTACGCCATGTACAGCGAGAAAACCCTCAGCTTCAACGGCATTACCCAGAACAACCGTAACGGCCTGCTGTGGGATCAGAATCTGCACGTCGACGGCATGAAAACCGGCCACACCGAGAGCGCCGGGTTCAACATCGTCGCCTCGAACATCGTCGGTCGCCATCGTCTGATTGCGGTGATCATGGGCGGGAAAAGTTCGAAGGGACGTGAAGAGCAGGCGCGTAAGCTGCTGGTGTGGGGACAGAACAACTTCGACACCGTGCAGCTGTTCCACGCCGGGAAAAAGATCGGCAGCGAAAACGTCTGGTACGGCAACCCGCACAAAGTGGACGTCGGTACCACCGACGATATCTATCTGTCACTGCCGCGCAGCGAAGTGTCGAACGTGATGGCGAAGTACGTGATCAATCGTAAAGACCTCGAAGCGCCACTCAAAGCTGGCGAGCAGGTGGGCGAAATTCAGGTGCTGGATAAAGACAAGCAGCTGGCTAGCTATCCGCTGTACGCGCTGCAGTCGGTCGATGAAGCAGGCATCATCACGCGCATCAGCGATTACGTGAAACAGAAACTGTAAGCCGTCGGGCAATAAGCAACCGCTGCGTTACATCCTTGTGTGCACTGAGAAAACAAGATGTAGCGCAGTTGTATTATTGCGCAAAAAGTTGCGCCAGCCCCTCAATGTTCGTGCTGCGCCAGGGTAACATAGCGCGCAAATTTTTTTCGCACCCGGACCACCATGTTACGCGCTGACAAGCCCATCTCTCCGATTGAGTTCTGGTTTTACCGCCACTACCGCGCCGTGCACGGCGTACGCATTGCTATCGCCTTTGTGCTGTGCTTTCTGTTTGTCCGTCTCACCGATATTCCGGAAGGCACCTGGCCGCTGATCACGCTGGTGGTGGTGATGGGACCGATCTCCACCTGGGGCAATGTTTTGCCACGCGTGGTGCAGCGTATCAGCGGTACCTTTGCCGGGCTGATATCAGGGCTGATCGCGCTGAAGCTGGAGCTGCTGTCACTGCCGCTGATGCTGGTGTGGTGCTTTATCGTGATGATCGTCTGCGGCTATCTGACGCTGGGCAAACACCCGTATATGGCACTGCTGATCGGCATTACGCTCGGCGTGGTGGTCGGCGCGCCGGCCGGCGATTTCACCGTGGCGCTGTGGCGCGGCGGCGATGTGATCCTCGGCTCGCTGATGGCTTTACTGTTTAGCGCCATCTGGGCGCAGCGCGCCTATACTCACTGGCGCATTCAGCTGTCGGACGCCTTTATCAACATGGCGAAGATTCATCACGCCGGCTTTTCTGCCAATCTGGTGGAGAAGCCGCGCCTCAATCCGCGCTTCCAGAAGCTGCTTACCAGCGTGATCAAAATGCGCGCGCTGCTGGAGCCGGCGAGCAAAGAGACGCGCATCCCTAAATCGGTGTTTGAAGCCATTCAGACCATTAACCGTAATATGGTTAACACCATGCAGATGCAGATTGAAGCCTGGTGGGCGTCGCGCGAAAGCCATCTGATTTTACTTAACGCGCCGACGCTGCGCCGCACGCAACAGATGACCGAGAACACCCTGAACGCGCTGTCAGCGCTGATGGTAAAAGGCGAGACTGAACAGGTGATTGCCAACAGCCACGAGCTGGAAGCCATCACCCAGGAGCTGGAAGCGCTGATCGCCAACGGCAGCGCGCGGCTGGAGACCACCGCGATTTACGGTTACGTCTGGCTGAGTCTGGAGCAGGCGCGTCAGCTGGAGCGCATGACAGACCTGGTGCGTCTGGCGCTGCGCAAATAGTTTTCTCAGGCAATGACTTAGTGCGAATTGCCCTTTCTTTGCGCTAAGATAAGTGCCAGTCCGAATTTAGCGGTGAAAATTGCGAACCCGGCTTATAAGCCGCTAAGCTAAATGTCTTCCCGGTTTATGACTATTTTGCCTGCCGCGGCAGGCCACAAGAAAGGTGCCAACATGGAAAATGCCAAGCAATCATTTCAGGACGTACTGGAGTTTGTGCGTATGTTTCGTCGTAAAAACAAACTGCAGCGCGAAATTACGGACAACGAAAAGAAAATCCGTGATAACCAGAAACGTGTGTTGCTGCTGGACAACCTGAGCGAGTACATCAAACCTGGTATGAGCGTGGAAGCGATTCAGGAAATCATCGCCAGCATGCGCGTGGATTATGAAGATCGCGTGGACGAGTACATCATCAAAAACGCCGATCTGTCGAAAGAGCGTCGCGAGCTGTCGAAAAAGCTCAAAGCGATGGGCGAACCAAAAGGGCAGTAAGCCTCACGGGCTTGATAGCCGCGTTTTGCTCCAGGGTCGCCCTTTACGGCGACCTTTTTAATGCCCGCGCCAGCTGCTGTAACTGCTGCGCAATCTCCGCCACATCCACCTGCTGCTGCAACGGCGCCGCCGTGGTGGCGCGCAGGACCAGTTCGGTCTCCAGCGGCTGACTGTCCGGTATCTCTCCCTCCAGCTGCGCCAGCAGACGATCGACGCTCACCGTGCCTAACTGCTGTAAATCCTGGCGCACCGTGGTCAGCGGTGGCTGATACCACGCGCTCTCCGCCGTATCGTCGTAACCGATGATCGACATCTCCGCCGGAATTCGTACGCCATGCTGATGCAGCGCGCGCATCGCGCCCAGCGCCATTTGATCGTTAGCCACCAGCAGCGCCTGCGGCAGCTGGTCGGGCAGCCGGGTCAGCAGCGCCTGATAGCCGGACGCTGCGCTCCAGTCGCCGCTCAGTACGCAGTCCGGCACCAGCTGATGACGCGCCAGCGCCTGTTGCCAGGCGCTAAATCGCGCCCGCGCTGACGCGGAGCTTGCAGGCCCGTTCAGCACGCCAATCTGCCGGTGGCCGAGCGCCACCAGATGATCCACCGCCTGCTGCGCACCGCTGGTGCTCCGGTACTGACACTGCGCCACGGCCGCGCTGCGCTCCACATCTAAAAACAGCGTCGGTTTGCTGCCGCACTGCTGCTGAATCTGCGCCGCCTGCGCGGCATCCAGCGGCAGGTTGATCAGCAGAGCATCGACGCGCTGCGCCAGCAGTTCATGCACCGTGTCCTGCGCGTGGCTGGTGGCATTGGCCATGGCGATCACCAGATGATAGCCCTGCGCCGCCGCGCGCTGCTGAATCGCCGAAGCAATCTGCGCTGGCGCCATTAGCGCCAGATCGCTGGTCGCCAGACCGAGCGTGCGCGTGGCCTTGCCGGCCAGCTGCTGCGCGACCCGGTTTGGCACGTAGCTGAGCTGCTGCATCGCGGCTTCCACCCGCGCGCGGGTGCGGGGTGACACCTGCGCCGAATGGTTCAGCACCCGGGAAACCGTTTGATAGGAGACGCCAGCCAGCCGGGCGACATCGTCAAGCGTTACGGAACGCGCTGTCATTGATCCCTCCTGATGAGAATGCGGCGAGTGTAGCAAATTTTTCCCTGCCGTCGCGGTATTAAGGCGTTACACTGCCAGTGATAACGCAAGGAGAAAGTGATGCAGCTCAATGACCATCAAATTCAGGATATCAACACCATTGCCGCCTGGCTGGCGCTCGATCAGCTGCCAAAGGACGGTACGCTGGAGGTCGATTTAGCCATACTTGCCGGACATGCGGTGCTGCCGAACGTCGAAGCGGTGATTGCGCTGGCGAAGAAATATCAGCTGCCGTTGCTGATCAGCGGCGGCATCGGTCACTCAACCGCGCTGCTGGCCGCGATGATTGCCAGCCATCCGCTCTACCGCCAGATCGACACCGCCGGCAAGGGCGAAGCGCAGCTGCTGGGCGAGATGGCGCGCGTGTTCGCTGAGCTGCCTGACGATCAGCTGCTGCTGGAAACCGCCTCACGCAACTGTGGCGAAAACGCCGTCCTGAGCCAGCGCCTGCTGGATGAGCAGCAGTGGCAGCCGCAGCGCGTGCTGCTGGTGCAGGATCCGTTGATGCAGCGCCGCAGCTGGGAAACCTTCCGCTGGCAGTGGCGCGATCGCGAGCATGCGCCGGAATTCATCAGCTGGCCGGTGTTTGTGCCGCAGGTGATGATGGATGCGGGCATGCTGCGCATCGTTGGCGCGCCGCCGCAGGGGTTGTGGTCAGTGGAGCGTTTCCTGTCGTTGCTGATGGGCGAGGTGCAGCGCCTGCGTGACGACGCCAGCGGCTATGGCCCGAACGGCAAGGGGTTCTTCGGTCACGTTGATGTACCCGACGCGGTCGAAGCAGCCTGGCAGCGCCTGATGCAGCTGCCCGGTGTGCAGTCGCGGTTGGGTTGAGCCGTCACCAAAAGCATATGTGATTGAGTAAAGAGAATATTCTGCCTTATCCGTAGCGGCGCAATTTATTGCGCAACCGGCCGCGGTGCGGAAATGCACATTGCGCGATAAATCGCGCCGCTACGGTTTGTGCGACTGGCTGGTGCCGCAATGACATGTCGCACAAATAACAGGATGCGCATTCATGCGCACCTGGCACGCCACGCACCGGACTGATCACCGCGTCTGCAAATACACCTGCAAATTCACATACACCGCGTTCAGCAGCGGCGTCGCCACCGCATGGCGCGCGCCGCGCACCAGCAAATCGCCGATGATCTGATCGGCTTCGATATCGTAGCCCTGGGTTAAATCGCGGTACATGGATGAGGTCATCGCCGCATCAGGATTGTTCAGCGTCTCATAAATCTTCGCCGTCACGGCCGGACGCTGTTGGTAGCCATCGGCGGTGATCACCGCCAGCACCTCAGCGAAAATGCCCTGTAGCAGCGCTTCACCACCGGCTGAACGCAGGATGTGCTGCGTATTGCCGCGCGCCAGACAGCACACGGCGCCCAGCGTGCTCAGCAGCAGCCACTTCTCCCACAGCTCACTGATAATGTTATCGGCGAACACGCTGTCAAACTGCGCGTCACGCAGCGCGGCATCCACGCGCGCCAGATGGGCATCGTTGTTGCCGTCCAGCGCGCCGTAGTAAAGCACGTGCAGCGGCGACAGCTGCATCACTTCGCCGTGCTCGCCCAGCGTGGCGTGAATCTTACACAGCCCGCCAATCACCTTGTCACCGAAACGTGCGCGCAGCGTATCAATGTGACGCATACCATTGAGGATCGGCATGATCAGCGTCTGCGGCCCAACCGCCGGGGCGATGTCTTCCATCGCCTGTTCCAGCGCAAAGCTTTTCACCGTCAGGATGATCAGATCGTAATCACCGGTCAGCGTCGAGGCCAGCGCCAGCTGCGGCTGCAGCACCGTGCTGCCCTCCGGCGTTTGCAGCACCAGTCCGGTCTGTTGCAGCTGCTGCTGGCGGCGCTCGCGCACCAGAAAGGTCACATCACGGCCGGCCTGCGCCAGGCGCGCGCCAAAGTACCCGCCGGTGGCACCGGCTCCCACAATCAGAATACGCATGGACTGTTTTCCCGTTAAGCATGAAAGCCTTACCTTAAAACGCTGCGCGTCACTGCGCCACACCGCAAATGCGGAAAACCGTGACAATCTCAGCGATGAGCAAAAAAAGCTCAAACTGTTCGTATTCATTCGTACAATGGGTTTATGCTGGGGCACAGCGGCGGGCAATGGTGCCTGCCGGTTTTTTTCGTCAACAGACTAAGGACGCATCATGCCCCGACCCCTCCCCATCGAACGTTATCGCAACATCGGCATCTCCGCGCACATCGATGCCGGTAAAACCACCACCACTGAGCGCATCCTGTTTTACACCGGAATGAGCCACAAGCTGGGTGAAGTGCACGATGGCGCGGCAACCACCGACTGGATGGCGCAGGAGCAGGAGCGCGGCATTACCATCACCTCGGCGGCGGTCAGCTGCTACTGGCCGGGCATGGACGGCAGCTTCACGCCGCACCGTATCAACATCATTGATACGCCCGGACACGTTGACTTCACCATTGAAGTGGAACGCTCAATGCGCGTGCTGGATGGTGCCGTGATGGTGTACGACGCGGTCGGTGGCGTTCAGCCGCAGTCAGAAACCGTGTGGCGGCAGGCGAATAAATACCACGTGCCGCGCATTGCGTTCGTCAACAAGATGGACCGCCAGGGCGCGGACTTTTTCCGCGTGGTGCAGATGATGAAAGATCGCCTGCAGGCGCATCCGGTGCCGATTGTCATTCCCATCGGCGCTGAAGAGCAGTTCAGCGGGGTCATCGATCTCAACAAAATGCGCGCCATCTACTGGGACGACGCCAGCCAGGGCATGAGCTTTAGCTATGCGCCGATTCCGGACGCGCTGCAGGCGCAGGCGGCGGAGTGGCGGGAAAACATGGTGGCAGCAGCGGCAGAAGCCAGCGAAACGCTGATGGATCGCTATCTGGAGCAGGGCGATCTCAGTGAAGACGAGGTGATTGCCGGGCTGCGGCAGCGCACGCTGGCGGGCGAAATCCAGCCGATGCTGTGCGGCAGCGCGTTTAAAAACAAAGGGGTGCAGCGCATGCTCGATGCGGTCATCGAACTGATGCCTTCACCGCTCGACGTGCCACCGGTCGCCGGCATCAACGAGCGCGGCGAACACGACGAACGCCATGCTGACGATGAGGAACCTTTCTCGGCGCTGGCGTTCAAGCTGATGAGCGATCCTTACGTCGGTCAGCTGACCTTTGTGCGCGTCTATTCTGGCGTGCTGCGCAAGGGTGACAGCGTGTGGAACGCGGTGAAAGGGCGTAAAGAGCGCATTGGCCGCATCGTGCAGATGCAGGCTAACGATCGCATCGAAATTGATGAGATCCGCGCCGGCGATATTGCCGCCTGCGTCGGGCTGAAAGAGGTCACCACCGGCGAAACGCTGTGCGATCCTGATGCGGTAATCACGCTGGAGCGCATGGAATTTCCCGATCCGGTGATTTCGCTGTCGATAGAGCCAAAGACCAAAGGCGACCAGGAAAAAATGGGGCTGGCGCTACAGCGGCTGGCGGCAGAGGATCCGTCGTTCCGGCTGCACACCGATGAGGAGTCCGGTCAGACCATCATCTCCGGCATGGGTGAACTGCATCTGGAGATCATCGTCGACCGTCTGAAACGCGAGTTCGGCGTGGAAGCCAATATTGGCCGGCCGCAGGTAACCTACCGCGAAACCATCCGCAAAACGGTGCGCGAGGTGGAAGGGAAATTCGTGCGTCAGTCAGGCGGTAAGGGCCAGTATGGTCACGTGGTGCTGACGCTGGAGCCGCAGGCGGCTGGAAGCGGTTTCGCCTTTGAAGACGCGACCAAAGGCGGCGTGGTGCCGCGCGAATTCATTCCTTCGGTGGAGAAGGGCATTCGCGAAGCGCTCAACAGCGGCGTGCTGGCCGGTTATCCGGTGGTCGACATCAAAGCCACGCTGACGTTTGGCTCTTATCACGACGTTGACTCGTCCGAGATGGCGTTCCGCATGGCGGCGATCTTTGGCTTCAAAGCGGCAGCGAAGCAGGCCGATCCGGTGATACTTGAGCCGGTGATGCAAGTGGAAGTGGAGACGCCGGAAGAGTATGCCGGCGGCGTGATGGGCGATTTGTCATCCCGGCGCGGCACGCTGCAGGGCATGGACGAGCGTTTCGGCGCGCGCATTATCCGTGCTGAAGTGCCGCTGGCCGAGATGTTTGGCTACGCCACCACGCTACGCTCAATGTCTCAGGGCCGCGCCACGTATAGCATGGAGTTTGCCCACTACGCCGAAGCACCGCGTAACGTCGCAGAGGCGATTATCGCGGCTCGCGCACAGTAAGTCCGCTGGCGGCAGGGATGCCGCCGGTTAGTGCTTTATTTACAGCGCCGTCACGCCCAGCGCGGCGGCGTCATCTTCCCAGCGTTTAACCTCGTCAAACCAGTCGCGCTGCGGCACAGAAAAGCCCGCCAGCAGGTTGGCCTTCATCACATCCTTGTAATCCTCCACATTGGCCAGCTCAAACAGCGTGCTGCGCAGCTTTTCCAGTAGCAGACTGTCGGTTTTCGCCGAGGTTATCAGCGGCAGCGCGGCACACAGCGGGGTTTCACCGATAATGGCTAAGCCCTGCAGCTCCTGCGGCCGGTATTTGCGCAGCAGCGCCCAGGTGATGCAATCAATGGCGGCGAGGTCGGCCTGTCCGGCGCGCAGCGCGGCCAGCGACTGGCGGTGGCTGCCGCTGAACCGGGTAGTGGCGAAGAATTTGCCGTCCTGGGCCAGCGGCGCGACCACGTAGCGCAGCGAATTGTATCCGGAGTGTGAGTCATTGCTGTTGCACACTGCGCGACGGTCGCGGAAATCGGCGAGGCTCAGGTTCTCATCTTCCTGCCGTGCCACCAGCCAGCTGCGATAGCGCAGATCATGGCAGCCAGGCGCATTGGACTGAAACGTGCCCACCAGTTGCACGTCAGGCAATAGCGCGACCAGCGGATAGCCGCAGGTCTGACTCAGCAGCAGATTGTCATCACGCCAGTGTGGCAGCAGGTCGTCGTGCCACTGCACCTCAGCCTGCACGCCGCGCTTCGCCAGCAGCCGCGTCAGCACTGAGGTCATGGCCAGCGTGCTCGGGTGGTCGATGTCGTACATCGGTAAAGAGATGATGTGCATTCTGTGCGTCCTTGTGGTGTCCCGGGTGGGCGTTAACGTCGATCGGCTGACGCCAGAAGCGCTTCATCCATTCGCCGTAACCGGCAACGCGAAAACCCTGATTACGCTGATAGTAGCCGTCGCGGTAGAGCAAATAGACTTTGCGCAGACCGTACCAGGGTAAACCGGGCAGATCGTGATGTACAGAATGATAGTTGAGATTCAGGAACAGCAGGCGCCACGGCCAGGCCGCTTCGTTATTCACCGAGCGCGCCAGCGGCGCCTCATCGGCACGATGTTCGTAAAATGAGCGCACCTTGGTCAGCATCAGCGCCGGATAGCTCACCGCCAGCACCAGCCACAGCGGGGAAAAGCCGTGCAGGCTGAGCCAGTAAAAAAGTCCGGCCAGCAGTAGCAGGTGCACCAGCCACATCATCATCGCCGGCACGTCGCGCTGCACCACGCTTTGCGTCAGCGCGCGCAGCGTGGCGAGGATATCCAGCAGCGGTCCCAGCAGCAGACGTCCCGGAAAGGTGTTGCGCAGATGGATAACGCGCTGCTGCCAGGGTTTGAGCCGAGCCCAGTGCGCCGGCGACAGATAATAGGTTTCCGGATCATCATGCGGATCGGTCAGGGTGTGGTTGCGGTGATGCGCCAGGTGCGAATCCCGGTACAGACCATACGGATACCACACCGCCAGCGGCAGCGTGCCAAACAGCTGATTAAGGCGCGGCAGGCGCGTCGGATGGCCATGAATCAACTCATGCTGCAGCGACAAATACCAGGTGGTGAACAGGATCAGCAGCAGCGTGGCGAGGGGCAGGCCCAGCGTTTGCCAGTACAGCACGCTGGCGAACCAGCCGCTATAAACGGTAATGATTAACAGCCAGGTCGGCAATTCGCTGCGCCAGAGCCAGCTGCGCGCCAGCTGATGCACCACTTCGCGCTGTTGCGCACTGAGGTAGGCGGAGGTTCCTTTGACCATGTTCATGTGTTCAGTCAGCGAGACGGGAAAAGATGCGCTCACGATGCGCGATACGCGTGATAAACACAAAGACGGAAAATTGCTTTGTTATGCAAAAAAGTTGAAGAAGCGCGCGAAAACTATTGGCTATCAGTCCTCTTCGCACAGGCGTAACCTTACCTCATCGAATTCTGATTGATGACGCCGGCGCCGTTCTGGCCCGCGAGGAGCATTTAGCATGAAAAAAATTGGCTTTTTATCTTTCGGTCACTGGACCCCGTCACCACACTCGGCCACCCGTTCGGCGCAGGATGTGCTGCTGCAGTCGATTGACCTGGCTGTCGCCGCCGAAGAACTGGGTGCCGACGGTGCCTATTTCCGCGTACACCACTTTGCCCGCCAGCTGAGTTCACCGTTTCCGCTGCTGGCGGCGGTCGGTGCCAAAACCAGCCGCATCGAGATTGGTACCGGTGTGATCGACATGCGTTACGAAAATCCGCTGTATATGGCGGAAGACGCCGGGGCAGCGGACCTGATCGCCAACGGCCGTTTGCAGCTCGGCCTGAGCCGTGGCTCGCCGGAGCAGGTAATTGAAGGCTACCGCTACTTTGGCTTTAATCCGCGCGAAGGGGAAACCGATGCGGATATGGGACGTCGTCACACCGAAGAGCTGCTGGAAGTGCTGCGTGGCGAAGGGTTTGCCAAACCCAATCCGCAGCCGATGTTCCCGAATCCACCGGGGCTGCTGCGCCTGGAGCCATATTCCGAAGGCCTGCGCGAGCGTATCTGGTGGGGCTCTGGCTCGAACGCCACATCGATCTGGGCAGCCCAGCTGGGGATGAATTTGCAGAGTTCGACGCTGAAGGATGACGAGACCGGCGAACCGTTCCATGTGCAGCAGGCGAAGCAGATTCGCGCCTATAAAGAAGCCTGGCAGGCGGCAGGGCATCAGCGTGCACCGCGCGTGTCGGTCAGCCGCAGTATTTTTGCCCTGATGAACGACACCGACCGCGCTTACTTCGGTCGCAGCGGACAGGAGCAGGATTCCGTCGGGTTCCTCGATGAGAAAACCCGCGCCATCTTTGGGCGTAGCTATGCCGCAGAGCCGGAGCAGCTGATCAAACAGCTGGCACAGGATGAAGCGATCGCGGAAGCGGATACCCTGTTGCTGACTATCCCTAATCAGCTTGGCGTGGATTATTGTGCGCACGTGATCGACAGCATTCTGACCCACGTCGCGCCAGAGCTCGGCTGGCGTTAAGCCACAGTGCGCAGGGAAGCGCACAATTATTGCGCGATAAATCGCGCCGCTACCAGGTGCGCATAAATGCGCACCCTGGGAAATGCGGCAAGGTCTTTTGACGTGTATCAGATTCTGCAGGGTTGCCATTGATGGCGACAATGCGTCCTTCACGAACGCACCCAGACCTTGTAACCCGCATTCGACCCTGTAGGGTCGCCATTTATGGCGACCAACCCATTGCGCGATAAATCGCGCCGCGACCAGGTGCGCATAAATGCGCACCCTGGGAAATTCAGCAAAGGCTTTAACCCGTTTTAGATTCTGTAGGGTCGCCATTCATGGCGACCAACTATTGCCCGATAAATCGCGCCGTTAACAGCCATTAATCTGCGCCCAGCTCCCACCACAGCTTATCCAGCGCGTAATAACGGTCGCGCTGCGCCTCTGGCTGGTTCAGGTCGCGCTTCCACGGTTTGGCGAGAATGTAGTGCAGATTCTTCACCTCATCGTCATGCCATAAGCCGGCATGCTGGAACGGCAGGGTTTTCAGCGCGTTATAAATGTACGGCAGCGGCAGCCAGCGCCCGGCAAACACTTCATTGAGCAAATCCTGTTCGGAGAACGGATAGCGGCGCAGGTCGTCAATCTCAGCCACTTTCTGCTGCAGCCAGTCGAATACCGCCTGATCCGGCTGCAGCACCAGAAAGCCGCCGTTGAGATAGTTATCAAGATCGGCGGGAGGCGTTTCACCGCGCGCCTGCCAGGTGTAGTGACAATGCTCCGGCTGCCAGCTGTCTGGATAGCTGGCGATTTGATTCGGGTTGCAGCGGCAGGCGTGACAGGCCGCCAGCGCATGCTTGCCGAGGTCGAGCGTAAACAGCTCATCCATGTTGCGCAGCACCAGCATATCGGCATCAAGAAACACCACGCGCTCGCAGCCGGTCAGCTCCCAGGCGCGCAGCTTGCTCCACACTTCACCAAACTGTGCCGAGGCATAATGTTGCTCCAGCGCGGCGTCCGGCATCAGCGGCTGGACCGGATGGATCACACAGCCCAGCGCCTGTAATGCTTCGCGCATGCTCAGGTCGATGGCATCGGTGACCATCACAATTAGCGGCCAGCGCGTTTCGCTGCGTTTGAGTGAGCGATGCAGCGCTTTCACCCCGACATAATATTCCGGCTGCGTTAACAGCGTTACCCAGGCGTACATAGATTCTCCCCATCAAACTCAATCAAACAAAGCCGTGACATAGTCATTGCTAAAGCGGTGCGTCGGATCCAGCTGTTCACGCACTGCACGAAACGCATCCCACTGCGGATAGATGGCGCGCCACTGATAGCGCTGCGGATCGTAATATTTACCCCAGTGTGGACGTCCACCTTCCGCCGCCAGCAATTTTTCCACTTCGGTGAGGAAATGCAGTCCGTCCTGCGACAGCGAGCCGTCATCCGCGTAATACACCACGAAACCAAAAAAGCAGGTCGGCTGCTGATGCGCCGGGCTCATCCACGCCTGTGAAGCGCCGGTGCAGCGCAGGATGATGGGATAGTGCATGTGCGGACGATTCTGTGCGTACCATGCTTTGATCTTGCTGATAATTTCCGGCGTTTTGGCCAGCGGCACGCCAATCTCAACGTTGATCTGCGGTACGGCGATGCCCCGACAAAACAGCTGGTAGATATCGCCGCTGATGTCGGTGAAATCACGGAAGCGGGTGACGGTACGGAACTGTTTGCCGCCTTTGCCGTGAATCTGCGTGTCGCGATGCATGTGTTCCAGCGTCTGATCAATGGTGTCGTTGAGGCTGCTGTCGGCCTGATCGCCGTGCTCAATCACTTCGCGCTGATGGTCGTACCACGCCTGGCTGTCCTCGGCACTGGCGACATCGGCGTTCCAGACATGCATCAGGTTGTCATCGACAAACCACCAGGCTTTGCTGAGTTCGTGCTGCTCATTCCACGTCAGCAAATCCTGCTCCAGTGAATCGGCAGACGCGGCGAATTTATGGCAGGTAAACAGGCGAAATGGCTGAGTGCGCAAGGTAATGGCGGTGACGATGCCGAGCGCGCCAAGTGACACCATCGCCGCCGGGAAATCGGCGTCACCGCGCTGAAACTCGCGCACGCTGCCATCGGCCAGCACCATGCGGATATGCAGCGCTTCGTCCGCCAGCGAACTCTGTGCCAGGCCCTGACCGTGGGTGCCGGTTGCCAGCGCGCCGGCCAGCGTCTGCACCGCTATCACGCCGGGCGAGGAGGCGAGCATGCGATCCATCTTTGTCAGGCTGTCATACACCTGCTGCAGCGGCGTGCCCGCGGCAAACGTGACGCTCTCTTCATCCTGAGCGAGGATGCCGTGCAGCGCACTGAGATCCAGCAGTACGTCCTGCGGCTGTACGCACAGCATGCGACCGGGCGACAAACGGCTGCCGAGCACGCGCACTTTGCCGTGCGAGTCACGCAACAGCTGTTGCAACTCAGCTTCACTGCGCGGCTGATGCAACTGCTGGCGCTGGCCAACTACCGAATTCTGCGCCCAGTTCCAGAGCGCAGGCGTGTCATCGGTATGTTGCGTGTTGCGTAACGGATAGAGGAGAGCATCTTTCTTCACTACAGCGTTCCTTAATCTGAGGTCTGTCACGGTCCCGTTTATTTGATCAAGCGTAGACCATCACAGCGAACCCGCAGATTACGGGGCTTTGCGGATATAGCGCAGCGTGGCCGTCACCGCCAGCTGACGGTTGCGGCGAATACTGTCCTCTTCACTGTCGTGGGGGGTAAACAGCGTGTGGAAGGTGTAGCGGTTGGAGACGTGATGCACACAAATACTGCTGAGCAGGCGGTGTACGTCCACGGTATCCAGGCCGTCGATAAAGATGCCCTGACGCTGGCCGCGGGACAGGATGTCATCCAGCAAATCGAGGGTACTTTTGTTCATCGCTTTGATGCGATCCGACTGCATGATGTAACGCCCGCGCAGCAGGTTTTCTGTACACACCAGGCGCATAAAATCGGGATGCGTGACGTGATAGTCAAAACTGGCTTCCACCAGTTTGATCATCGCCTCTTCCGGCTCCAGCGTAGTAAGATTCAGGCCGGTTTCATGCTGGCGGATCGCCTGATACACCTGCTCCAGCACCTCAATATACAGCTTCTCTTTGTTGATGAAGTGATATACCACCATGCGCTTGGTGGTCTGTGCCAGTTCAGCAATCTGCTCCATTCGCGCGCCCTGCATACCGTATTCGGCGAAGGTTTGCAGCGCACCCGCCAGGATGCGTTTTTTCAACCCTTCCGGGTCATTTTTACGTTTGGGTGTGGTATCCGACATAGCGCTCAATAACGGTCAATCAAACAGGCATGGTAGCACAGCCGCCCGGGGCCTTTTGGCGCGATGAGCGGCGGCATGGCTTTATTCATTTCAGGAATAGCATTCCCGGATAAATCATAATGCTGGAATAAGCAACTGCGTATACTGCGCGTATCTGTCGATCACGGCAGCTTATTTTGACTCGCGTAATAATAACACTCAGGAAATAATTTATGCACACACGCTTTGTATCAGCCAAAAATAAATTGTTGTTAACCGTCGGCGCGTTACTGGTTGCTGGCAGCGTGGTCGCGCCGTTTTCAGTGGCGCAGGCGGCGGATAAAACCGTGGTGAAGGTCGGTATCATGAGCGGCGAGGACGAAGACGTCTGGCGTGAAGTAATAAAGCAGGCCGCCGCGAAAGGGCTGACGGTGAAAACCGTGATTTTCAATGATTATAATCAGCCCAACGAAGCGTTACAGAATGGTGAAGTGGATGCCAATGCCTTCCAGCATCAGCCGTTCCTGAATAATCAAATCAAGGTCAATCATTACGATATCGTGCGCGTCGGCGATACCGCCGTCTGGCCGATCGGTCTCTATTCGAAGAAAGTGAAAAGCGCCGCCGCTCTGAAAGACGGAGCGGTAATCGGCGTGCCTAACGATCCGTCGAACGAGGCACGCGGTCTGGTGCTGCTGCAGCAACAGGGGCTGATCAAACTCAAACCGGGCGTCGGCATTGCCGCGACCACGGCCGACATCACTGACAATCCCCATCACCTGAAAATCAAAGAGCTGGATTCCGGCATCATTGGTCGCTCGGTGCCGGATCTTGATGCAGCAGTGGTCAATACCGACTGGGCGCTGAAAAGCGGCCTGACCGCGTCGGATCGTATCGCGCAGGAGCCGGTGAAAGACAATCCGTACAACAACTTTATCGCGGTGAAAAAAGAGAACGCCAGCGCCCCGTGGGTGAAAACCCTGGTGGCATCGTACCAGAACGATGCCGTCAAAACGGTGTTCGACAAGGTCTACAAAGGCACGGGCGAAACCGCCTGGTAAGGAACCCATCCATGACGCTATTTTCCGAGGCCACTGTGCCCCTGACCGCCGTGGCGCGCGGCGTGATCGAAGAGGCAACAGTACGCGATCGCGTGGCGCAGCACAGCAACGTGGTGCGTTTGCAGGGCGTGTCGCGCCGTTTCGGCCAGACACAGGCGCTGCGCAATGTCTCACTGACAGTGCAAAAAGGCGAAATCCTTGGCCTGATTGGGCGCAGCGGCGCCGGAAAATCGACGCTGATTCGCTGTCTCAACGGGCTGGAGCAGCCCGACGAAGGCGTAATCGAGATTGAAGGGCGGCGTATTACCGGTCTGTCAGAACAGCAGCTGCAGGCGGTGCGCAGTCGCGTCGGCATGGTGTTTCAGCACTTCAATCTGTTGTCGGCAAAAACCGTGGCGCAGAATGTGGCGCTGCCGCTGAAAATAGCTGGCATGGAAAAGACACAGCGCAACCAGCGCGTAGCGGAACTGCTGGCGCTGGTGGGGTTGAGCGACAAGGCCGGACACTATCCGGCGGCGCTCTCCGGTGGACAAAAACAGCGCGTCGGCATTGCCCGCGCGCTGGCCGCCAGCCCGGCGCTGCTGCTGTGTGACGAAGCCACGTCGGCGCTCGATCCGGAAACCACCCGTTCGATTCTCGCGCTGCTGAAATCGCTCAATCAGCAGCTTGGTATCACCATTCTGCTGATCACGCATGAGATGGAGGTGATCAAATCCGTGGCGCATCGCGTGGCCGTCATCGACGCCGGGGAGATTGTCGAGCAGGGCCCGGTGTGGCAGGTGTTCGCCCATCCGCAATCCGCGCTGACGCGCACGCTGCTGCGCGGGCTGCTGCCGCAGCTGCCGGAGAATCTCGCAGCGCGGCTCAGCGAACAGCGTGAAGGTGAGGCGATCTATAGCGTTCACTTTGCTGGTGTGGCGGCGCAGGGGGATTTGCTGACGCAGTTTGCCAGCGCTCTGCCCGGTAAATTTCGCCTGCTGCAGGGGGGCATCGACCACATTCAGCACTACGCGGTAGTGCGTTTCTTTATTGCGCTCCCGGCCGCCAACGCTGCCGATGAGTATCAGGTTCTCAGCTGGCTGCGTACGCAGCAGGCACAGGTGGAGTTGGTCGGTTATGTCGCCAGTGATGATTGATTTACTGCTCAATGCGTTGGGTGAAACGCTGCTGATGACGGCGGTGGCCGGCCTGTTTTCGCTGCTGGCCGGATTACCGCTGGGACTGATTCTGGTGACCACCAGCCCCGGCGGCATTGCTGAAAACCGGAGCATCAATCGTCTGCTGGGCGTAGTGATCAATGGCTTTCGCTCGCTGCCGTTCATTATTCTGCTGGTGGCGCTGATTCCCTTTACCCGTCTGCTGGTCGGCACCTCTCTGGGCACCTGGGCCGCAATTGTACCGTTATCGATCACCGCCACGCCCTATTTTGCCCGGGTAGCGGAAGTGTCACTGCGCGATGTCGATCGCGGGCTGATTGATGCGGTGCGTGCCATGGGCGCCAGCAAATTACGTATTGTCTGGGAGGTGCTGATTCCTGAAGCGCTGCCGGGCATTCTTTCCGGTTTTGTCGTCACGCTGGTGGCGCTGATTGGCGCCTCGGCAATGGCGGGTGCCATCGGGGCGGGCGGTCTGGGCGATCTGGCAATTCGCTACGGTTATCAGCGTTTTGACACGGCGGTGATGGTGGCGGTGATCGCCGTGCTTGTCGTGCTGGTGTGCGGTATCCAGTGGCTCGGCGATCGGCTGGTGCAGCGCATTGACAGGCGGCACTGAGAAAAACGTCTGCGCCAGTACGCTCTCCTGCAGACAAATGCTTCGCATCAGGCGCTGGCGGTGAATATTGTACAAAAACTCAACAGGCCCCTGTTAAAGGGGCCTATGGGTTAATCAGCAATTCATCCATCCTGGGCAGCAGGTAAAGACAGTTAATTCTGATGGAATGAATGATTAAAAGTCGTATTGCAAACTCAAACGATTCTGCCAGAAATGTGAATCGTACAGAGGCGATGTCTGCACGCCGGCAAAATCGGTCACGCTTAATCCTTTTAATACACCGCTGAACGCCCAGGTGAAATACACCAGATATTCCGACTGATTAATGCTGGCAGACTGTGCCGAGGGTTTTAAATCCATAAACGAATATTGTGTACCCAGAGAAAGATGCTCATTAAGCACGTAGTTCAGGTTGGTCATATATGCATTGCCACTGCCAAGATCCTGGGTACTGGTGAAAAACGGCTGGGCGAAATAGGGACCCGATGAACTGTTGTGGGCATAAGGCACCACCAGTGAACCGTTACCCCAGCTATTGGGGCTGGCAGCAATATGGTCGTAGCCCAATTTCCAGTTCAGTGCAGGAGTGAAACTCAGCGCGAGCTGAGCACCGTAAGAGGTGCTATTGACCTCTCCGGCCAGCGCTTTCCCTAAGCTGGTACCGCGAATAAACTGCAGAGCCACATCCGGCTGCAACAATGTATCCTGCCACTGCACATGACTTTCGCCATAGACAACGCGGGAATAATCAGCATATTCCTGATACCACACTTGTCCGGTAAGTTTTTTGTTACCCCACTGCGTGCCCTGTCCGCCACCAATCGCCCACATGCCGTTAGTGCGCTCATCGATATCCGAATAGGCCGTGGTATCCAGGAACTGATCGTCGCCCCAGGGCTTGTAGCGCCAGACTTTGGTCGCATGTAAATACTGGGTGCTGTCGCCATAATTGGCATCAACGCCCCTGAAGAGTATCGGTGTAATACGCCAGTCATAGTCACCGACGAAGGGAATGTTAATGCGTTGATCGCCGGCAGTAATTTTAAAATCATCCTGTTGCCAGCTTAAATAAGCTTCCCCGATATTGGTCTGATTATCACCAATGTCGCTGATGGTATGCGCTTCATCCGGGTGATCAATCCCCCGCAAAAAGATGGCGCTCACGCCAGCACGAAAACCATACGCGGGAGCCGTTTCATATTTCACACTGCCGCCGTAACTGGTGGTGTCCTGATTAAAGCCTTTGGAAAAATAGGCATTGTGCGTGGAGTAGTAGAGCGTACGTAAACTGCCGCTAACGGTACCGCAGGTGAATATATCGCTGAAGCTGTCTACACCGCTGGCATCGTAATGACAGTCGCTGATATTACTTTGTGTCGCAGCCAGTGTTGCTGGCGCGAAGGGGAAAAACAGCGCAAGTAAACCGACACGTTTTAGTGCTCTCATTGCATGATCCCTGAATAAACACACCCGATGAGGAAAGCGTAACGATGCCAGCCGGGTGAGAGGATCACCCGGCGGTGAGTTATGCCGTAAATAAAAAGTGATGATCAATTAACGCCGGGAATATGTACCGCCGGCAAGGTTTCACGTACTTCCCAGCCACGTAGCTTGCCGGGGTTTAATAAGTTGTAAGGATCGCAGGCGGATTTTAGGGCAACCACATCAGGCCGCACCATACCTTGTTTGCCATCCTCAATATGAATGACATGCGGATTATTTATTTTCACATTATGGCTACGATAAATATCCATAATGGCGTTGAGCCGTTCCGGGCTGCTGTAACGGATTAATGGCAGGCCGCTACAGGTGAGCGCACCGTTCATGTCGCGCAGAAATTCAATATGTGACATCACCTCATCCGATAATTCGGCTTCCATCGCCAGTGCCTGTTGATAATAATTATCCGGGGAATACGCGGTTTGCAGATAGGTCAGGGTCTTGTCGATCTTCAATGCCTGCAAGGTCGTGTGGTTCCAGCAATATTCAATCAGGGAGTGGCCGCTATTTTCACCTTCGGCAAAGTGCAATGCATTATGGCCATGGTGTTGCGCCACAAGGGCGGGCAGCAGACCATCACTCTCGCTTCCTGTTACCGAAATGACACCGTGTTGCCCCTTAACCTGCGCATCCGCTAAATCGCTGAAATAATCCAGTACCGGTGCGGCAAACACGGCAATCTGGCGTTTAACGATGCCCGGCGACCGCGCCAGCGCATCGGCATAAGCCATCGCGGAGGGAAAATCGGCAAAGGTATCCAGACGTTCGATCCAGTCATGGCAGGGCGCCAGCGCAAGTTCGATCTCCAGCACGATGCCATTGCTGCCATAGGCATGATGCAATAGCAGCGCATCCGGTGCCTGTAAAGTGATGATGCGCGGCGTCTCTTCCATGGTCATCATCCGAATCGACAGCACGTTGCCTGGCGCGGCCAGTGGACCGTAGTTAATCGATCCCACCCCGCCAAAACCGCCGCCAAACAGCCCGCCAAGTGTGGCAAGTTTCCAGGTTGAGGGCATGCAACGTAACTCCCAGCCGTGCGGGCGCGTGTGGGCTTCGAGATCGCCTAATCGAATACCCGCCTGCGCGCGCACCGTACCGGTGCCCAGCGCGGTGACGCTGTTCAGGCGTGTCATGTCGACTATCACACCGCCATTGAGCGGAATCAGCTGGCCATAGTTGCCGGTACCGCCACCGCGAAGGTTCAGTGGCACACGGGCTTTTGCACAGGCGGCCACCACCGCCAGCAGCTCGTTTTCATCGCGAGGACGCACGGCCAGCTCGGCAAATTTCTCTTCCAGCTGGGATTTCAGCACCGGGCTGAACCAGTGAAAGTCGCGTGACAGACGTTTCACTTTCGGCGCTTCTTTAATCCACTCCAGTTCCGGCAACGCCGCGACCAGCGCCGCCAGGGCAGACTGGCGATCGGGTTCAGACATGTAATGCTCCTGTTCGTAGGGGGCGCAGGGCGGAGGTTTTCCGCCCGTTTGGCATTAATTCGGGCTTAACTCACTCTCGTGCCAGGCGGCTAATACGCGGCGCGTCAGCCACGACATCAGGGCAAACAGCAGAAAGCCGGCCAGAGAAATCAGTAACAATGCGGCAAACATCAGCGGGATATTGAGTTGATAGCCAGCCTGTAAAATCTGGTAGGCCAGCCCGGTATCCGTGCCGCCGGTGCCCGCCACAAACTCCGCCACCACGGCACCAATCAGTGACAAACCGCTGGAAATACGCAGCGCGCCAAAGAAGTAGGGCAATGCAGATGGAATGCGCAGGCGGAGTAAAATTTGCAGCCGCGAGGCATGGTTCAGCCTGAAGTAGCTCAGCAGACCCGGCGACACGCTGCGTAAACCCTGGGTGGTGCTGGAGATGATCGGGAACACCGCCATCAGGGTGGCGCACACCACCAGCGATGCGGTGGTGTCTTTCACCCAGATAATGATCAGCGGTGCAATGGCCACGATCGGCGTGACTTGCAGAAAGACGATGTAAGGAAATAACGCCGTCTCGATAAACCGATTCTGCACCAGTAAAAACGCAATGATGGAGCCAATAACCGTCGCCAGCACAAACGAGATCACCGTGATTTTCAGCGTGTAAAGTAAGGACATAAACAACGCCGGAAAGTTTTGCGCCAGGCTTTGCGCCACGACGAGTGGAGAAGGGACCAGAAAGGCGGGCACCTTAAACGCGGTGACCAGAAACTGCCACAGTAACAGCATGGCAATGGCGACCACCGCCGGAAACAGCCATTGTTGAAATTTACGGTTTGCTGCAAGCGGTTTCATGCTTTGCTCTCCTGACTGGCTGCGAGCAGGCCGCGCTGCAACAGCTGCGCATAATGGGTAAACGGCTGACTGACACGAAACGCATCATCACGCGGCAGGCTGGTTTCAATGCGAATATCATCAACAACGCGACCCGGACGCGCGGCCATCATAATCACACGCTGCGACAGGAATACGGCTTCCTGAATCGAGTGGGTCACAAAAACTACTGTAAGCTTTTGCTCCTGCCACAAATCGAGCAGGTCGCTGTCCAGTTTGTTGCGGGTGATTTCGTCCAGCGCGCCAAAGGGTTCATCCATTAACAGCACCCGGGGACGCGTCACTAAACCACGGGCAATTGACACCCGCATCTGCATGCCACCGGAAAGCTCGCGTGGCAGTACATGACCAAACTGGCCCAGGCCAACCAGTGCCAGAATCTCGCGCACCCGGGTGTCGGCTTCACCGCGTGGTACCCCCGCCAGATCCAACGGCAGGCGTACATTCTTATGCACGGTGCTCCACGGCATCAGGGTGGCTTCCTGAAACACAAAGGAAAGCGGCAGATCGCGTTGATTCTCCCGACGATCGCGACGAAATAGCATCAGTTTGCCATCACTGGGTTCAATTAAGCCGGCGATCATTTTCAGCAAGGTACTTTTGCCACAGCCGGAAGGGCCGAGCAGTGAAACAAACTCGCCCTGGCGCACGGTCAGTTCCACCGGCAGCAGTGCCCGCGTCCCGTTGGGATAGATTTTCTCCGCGGAGAGCACCTCAATCGCCGGCGGCGCGGCAGGCCGTGGCTGGCTGTCCGGATTGATCGGCGTTATGTTGCTGGCGGTGTTCATGGCATGACCTTAACGTCTTTGATGAACTGCAGCGTGTAGCTACCCGCAAACGGCACTTTGGCCGGATCGATTAGCTTGTTATCCACCAGCAACTGCCATGTCTGTTTTAGCCGTGGCTCGGTAATAATACCGATACCCGCCGTTTGCGCGTCGCCGCCCGTCACCATCTGGTATTTCTTCATCTGAGCGATACCGAAGGCGATCTGCTCCTCGCTCATCTGGGGATTCTCTTTCCTGATGAGGACGTTGCCAGCGCTCGGATCCTGCAGATAGTTTTTCCAGCCCTGCATTGAGGCTTTAACGAATGCGGCTACCGCCTGCGGACGTTTCTCAATGGTTGATTTCATGCACACAATGCTGTTGCCGTAGGGCGGGTAACCCCATTCGCTGATCGGGTAGACATTGGCTTGCGCATGGGCTTTCTGCACAGCAAAAGGTTCCGAGGTGATATAACCCTGCTGCACCAGCGTTTTGTCTGCGAGGAATGGCTGGATGCTGAACGTGTACGGGCGCACGCGCGCATTCTTCAGGCTGAGCGCACTCTGCGCCCACGGCCAGTAGGAGGTATAAGCTTCCGCCGCCAGCAGGAAGGTTTTACCCTGCAGATCCGCTTTATCTTTCACATCAGGATGGGTGAGAAAAGCAATTGCCGAGTGCTGGAACGTAGTGGCAACGGGCACGGCTTCAACACCCTGCTGCCAGGATTCAAGCGCCTGCATGTTATCGCTGATGATGCAGTCTGCCTGACCCGCCGCCATCAGCTGCATGGTGTGAACCTGGGGACCACCCATTTTAATGGTGACGTCCAGCCCGGCATCTTTATACAGGTTCTGCGCCAGTGCCTGATAAAAACCGCCATGCTCTGCTTGCGCATACCAGTTGGTCATAAAGGTGAATTTCTCCGCCGCCATGCTCTGGGCCGACAGCGCCAGCGACAGTGCGGCAATCATGTTTAATTTTTTATTCATCGTGATCCCCCGGTTAGCGCGGTGTTAAGAGTGATGCAGCGTCGTTGTGGTCTAATACTTTGCCCTGCCAGTGACCTGTGCCCCATGCCGGTTCAGCGCGGGTTACCCAGCTCATTTGATGCATTTCGGTGATCACCTGTGCCCAACTTTCCGCCAGCGAATCCAGAATCGCCGCGCCTTGTTCGGGCGTGGACGGCTGTGGATCGCCAATCACGCCGCTGGGGCCGAAATCATAAGAAGCCCATGCCGCCATGGGTTTACTGGTCGAGAGTGTCGGGCAGGGGAAGGCAGGCGGATAATTCGCCACGGCTTTGCTCATCTGCACGGTGTCGGGGGCGAGTGCCAGCATCAGTGCGGTTTCCGCATGACCGGCATGCATCGCCATTTGACGCTCTTTGTCGTCCATAAAACTTTCGGCACAGTTGGGCACTTTGAAGGTGTCTTGCATGATGATGATCATGTCACCGTGTCGCAGACGGAGTTCGCGTGCGGCCATCTGCAGCGGCTGTGGCTGCCCGCCATGGCCATTCACCATTAAAAACTTGCGGAAACCGGCGCGATAAAGAGATTCACCAATCTCCAGAATGGTATGTAACAAGGTTTCCCCGGTCAGCGTCAGCGTGCCGGGAAAGTGCAGGTGCTCATCGGATTTGCCATAGGTGATCGGCGGAATGGCATAAGCCGGGATATCCGCGGGTAAACGTGCCAGGGCATGCCCGACCACGCCCGATGAAATGACGCTGTCGACGGCACACGGCAGATGGGGACCGTGCTGTTCGATGGCGCCGGTCGGTAACACAATCACCGTGTTGGCTTTATTATCCAGTGTGGCGATGTCGGTCCAGCTCAGGTACGGCAAAAAGCGGTTTGCCGGGATATAACCATGCAACATACTGTTTCCTCGCGTTATTGTGGCAACCACGCCGTGGCTTCAACTTCAATTAGTACGTCCGGGCTCGGCAGCATTTCACTGACCTGCACCACGGTTGACACAGGCGGTTCGTCCGGGAAGAACTGCTTGCGCACCCGGCTGTAGTGCGGGAAATGGTCCAGATTGCGAAAGTACTGCACCAGTTTGAAAACATCACTCATCTGCCCACCGGCGCTTTCAAGGGTGGTGCGGATGCTCTCCAGCACATACCAGCTTTGTGCCAGGATTGGACCTTCTTTGAAATCGGTAGAGAATTCACCACTGCGTCCCAGCAGCCGTTGCGCTGCTTCGGGGATATCGCTGTAACCGCGCACGATCGTCGCGGTTTGCGGATTCACCGGAATAATGCCGGAGAGAAAAATAAAGTCGCCGACGCGTCGCCACGCCGCATATTTGGCCAGCGGTTTACCCGCGCCATCATCAAGCGTCATCTGTTTCGTCTCCATAACGCACACCCTGTTTGAGCCGATAGCGCTGGCGCTGGCGCAGCGGCCAGCTTGCCGCATCGGCAGACGGAAAAATCACCACATCGTTGTGATAAAGCGCATCGGGCTGGCAGATGAGCTGAGAGGCTTCATCAAAGGCAGAACCCAGCTGCAGGCTCAATACGCCGCTGAACAGGGTATCGAGCGGGTCATAACTGCCGAGGGGGCAGAAAGCGTCCTGCACGTTATCAGCGCCCAGCAGCAGTGAAAGCCCCCGCGCCTGCGCTTCTTTCACCAGCGTCAATCCGCGCTGACGCGGTGTGCGATCAGGCACCGCGTCCTGCAGCAGCAGGTTGGTCAGGGGCAGGGCGATCAGCGTCACGCGGTGCAGGGCCAGCCGGTCAAGAATTTGCAGGGCATCTTCCTGTTGCGACAGCGCGCAGCTGTGGCTGCAGGTAATCTGGCCACTGAACGGATGTTGTTGCAGGTAGTTCGCCAGCCAGCGCATGCCCTGCGCATCGGCATTCAACTCTTCATCTATGTGCAGGTCGATATCGAGCTGCCACTGTTCGGCCGCGTGCAGCAGATTGGCGAAGGCGACTGCATCCCAGTTGCTGCTGTGGATGAAACCGCCGAGAAGCGCGCCCGGACCGCTGACGGCCACCTGGGCGGCAATATGCTGCGCATCATCCTGGCGGGCAAAAAAGCTCAGCGGGGCGAGCGCCACGCGTTCAATACGGCACAGCGGATGCTGTAACTCACCGATCACCTGCCACGCCAGCGGCGCTTCAGGGCTGAACCAGTCGACGTGGGTGCGCAATACACCTACGCCACTCCCCACCGCCCAGCGCAACGCCTGCTCAGCGCGCTGCTGCAAATCCTCACGGCTCCAGTGCACGCGATCCTGATGCATCGCGGAAATCGCAGCCAGTAAACCGGGCTGGCGTGCCGGGCTACGCTCAAAGGTGAACGTTTTATCCAGATGCGCATGCGGTTCGATCAGTGCGGGAAGCACCAGCGCGCCATTGAGCGGCAGATAATCGGCACATGCTCCTTCACAGGGCGCGAATTTCAGCCCGTCAGGGTGAAAATGTAACGTCGCCAGCTGCGGCTGATGGCCCTGCATCGGCCAGTTGTCTGGCAGCAGCCAGCGGGGTAAGCGTGCGCCGGTCGCGCCCGGATAGATTTTCATAAATCCAGCACCAGCAGCGGAGATCGCGCACGTGAGCAGCACAGCACGATGCAGTCATTCGCGGCACGCTCTTTCTGGCTTAACACCTCGTCACGGTGGTCGGGTTCACCCGCTAACACCCCGGTAATGCAGGCACCGCACATGCCCTGTTCGCAGGAGAGTTCGATGTCGATGCCTGCCGCTGCCAGCACCCCGGCAATGCTTTGCGTCTTCCCGACGTGAAAACGCGCGCCGGAAGAAGCAATCTCCACCTCGAAGCTGTCGCCTGCAGGGGGGATTGCCGCATCAGCATGGAAACGTTCGCTGTGCCATTGTTCTGGCTGCCAGCCCTGTTCCAGCGCCCGCTGCTGCAGATGTTGCATAAAGCCAGCCGGGCCGCAGGCTACCAGCGCGCTATTGGCTGATGTTTCCAGATCGTCAGGTATACGGGTGCGCAGGCTGTCACCTTCGCTGCTGTAGTGAATAACGACACGATCACCGAGTTGCGCCAGACGCGGTGCAAACGCCAGTTCATCATGACGTTTGAGGTAGAGATGCAGCGTAAACGCCGCCTGCCGCGCGGCCAGGGCTTCCGCCATCACCAGCAGCGGCGTGAGGCCAATACCGGCCGCAAAGAGTAAGGTGCGCGGTGCATCCGGCAGGGGAAAATGGTTGCGCGGTGCCGACAGGGTTAAGGTATCGCCGACATTCAGCTGTTGATGCAACCAGCGGGAACCGCCCGTCGAGGCGGGATCAAGACGCACGCAGATTTCATAGCCAGCCGCACTGGCTGGCGAACACAGGGAGTACTGGCGCACCCCGCCGGCTGGCAGATGGACATCAATGTGCGCGCCCGGTGTAAAGGCCGGGAGCGGTTGGCCGCTGGCACTTTCCAGCGTCAGTAACAGATTGCCAGCACCGTTGGACTGCTTTGCGATGACGGTGGCGGCCAGGTGTGATGATTTCATAATCAGCCTGTCTTTACAGGGCTGTCATCAGCGTTAATGCCGCGCATGCCCTTGTCTTTATCATGGAGGCGATTATTATTTTGCCGTTGTGTAAGCGTCCATCTGTTTAATTCGCATGATGCGTTGCAAAAAAGAGAGCACCCACTATGTTTGCCTTCTCCCGTTTTCTGATTTATTTCACCGAAGTGGCCCGTCAGGGTTCGCTCCGTAAGGCTTCCGAGGTGTTACACGTCTCAGCCTCTTCAATTGACCGGCAGATTTTACGTGTGGAAGAACAGCTGGATATGCCGTTGTTTGAACGTCATCCATCAGGTTTATGTATGACGGCAGCGGGGGAGATCCTGTTTAATGCGGCTAAAAACTGGCAACGTGATTTTGGCCGGGTTTGTACGCAATTAGAGGATCTGCGTGGTTTGCGACATGGCCATGTGCATATCGCCACCATTGATGCCATAAATCGTGGCTTCTTCTCATCCATCCTGCAGCGCATACGTGAAGATTATCCCGGCATTTCGTTTACCCTCACTACCATGAGTAACATCCATATCGCCAATGCGCTGACCGCCGGCGATGCGGATTTTGGCATCATGCTAAATCCGCAAAGCTCGCGTGAACTGCTGGTGAAATCCTTCGCCGATCTTCGTCTGGGAATTGTGGTAAGCCGTCACCATCCGCTGGCAGCGCTGGAATCTATTCGCTTCAGCCATTGCGAGCCGTGGCCGTTTATTGTGCCCGCTGCGCCGTTAATGCTGGCCGATCCACTGGACGCGCTGGTAAACAGTTCCGGCATACGCCTGAAGGAAGTGGGACGCACCAATAACATTCATATGCTGCGATCGTTAGTGCGTGATGATGTCGGGATCAGCCTGATGTGCTGGCTGGATATCGTGGACGAATATCGTCGCGGTGAACTGAAATTCATTCCGTTGATCGACACGGTATTAAAACCCTTTACCCTGTCGCTGTGTGTGGCACCCCAACGCCAGTTATCCGTCGCCGCGTCAATGATGCTGGGTCAACTGGAGTTATTTTTTGCCATGATTGAGAGCGAGGAAGCGCAGGCCGGCAAGGAAGAAAAGCACCGCGTATAAAAGCCTGGGTGGCCTGACTGGCCCGCAGCACAAGATATGTCAACCCACTAACGGCCCAGCAGCCTCCTGCTATACAGGTATCACGATGGTAAAGATTGAACATGCAGACCCGCGCTCGGCGGAATCACAGTTGCTGATTGAAAAACTCTCCGCCGAGCTTGCGGCTATTACTGGCGATGGCGGGAACAGCCGCGCCAGCGTGGACACCCTCCAGGGTGAAGGCGCATTGTGGGTGATCGCCAGAGATGCGCAGGGCAGTGCCGTCGGCTGCGGCGCATTACGGCCTTTGGCACCCGGGATCGCCGAACTGAAAAGAATGTTCTCCGACCGCAGTTTACCGGGCATCGGACGCGCTTTGCTGGCGTTTCTGGAAACCGCGGCAAAAACTCTGGGATATCGTGAACTGTGGCTGGAAACGCGGCATGTTAATCAGCGTGCCGTGGATTTTTATCTGAAGCAGGGTTACCGGCAAATTGAAAATTACGGGCCTTACCGCGGCCGGGAAGAGGCCATTTGCCTGGGTAAGACACTTTAACTGCGCGATTAGCTGCCATCAGTCTGGCGGGTTTTTCTTGAAGGCGCGTATCTCCCTTCATCTTCCCGCCGACCACCGACAAACAAAAAGCCCGCTCAGGTTTCCCTGAGCGGGATTCTTTAAATCTGGCCGGATATTAAAATTGATATTTAACGCCGCCTTCGCGGGTACGCCAAATCATCATAAGAATATTTTTGTCGATACAATTTTTTGGCGGTTTCATATCAGAGAAGCAAAGCCTGTCTTCGTTACCTTGCGCTTGATAGCCTTTTCCCAATGCATAGATAGCAATCAGGAACGGCGTGTTCTTTCCAGATGGAATATTATATTTATCCAGTATTTTTTCACGATTATTTGTCCACCACTCAATTTTTCTGGATTCAGCGGAAGGTAAATTATTAACAATAATCTGTGCAGTGTTGCCATCATAATGAGCATCAATAACAGAAACTTTATCATTTCCGAAAAAAAGATAAATGAGGCTGCATAAAGCTATCACCAGGGCTGGAATAACTAACTTACGCATCATCGCTTTCCCTCGATATCGACCACCGCTTCCATGTTAGTGAGAAATGGACGGAAGCCGAATCTGTCAAAATGTTGCAAGACAAACCAGATTTTGAAAAACTGGAACTGGCTGAATTTTTGCTTACCTATATCACGGGCGTCAAGCCCAAAATGATCCTGCCCGGAAAATTTGATACTCGCATGCCATCCAGCGTTGTTAACATTAAGACGGATAATTTCTATTTTCGTTGCATGGACATCATGCACAGTAATCCCCATGCCATTGATTTTATCAAGTAGCATCGAGTCAAATTTCGGTAGAATTGACAATTTAATGGCTGAAGTTAATTGCTCTAATTTTTCCTGAGGAAATCCCATGCTGTTATAGTCAATAAATAACCCAATGGTCTCACGCATGATCGACGTTGTTTTTCTGGCATCATAATCAGAATGTAACTTATCACGGTACGCTAAATTGAGTTGAGCGTTATAGAATGCTGAACCGCGTGAAAGCTGAAAATGCCTCAGCATTTGATTGATAAGATATCTGTGCGGACCGATGAAAGAGTAAGGCAGAGAGGTTACCTGCATCTCTTCAAACAGCAGTTGCGCACATTGTTCAACGCTGAGTTTGCCACCACGGTGTATGCCATTGTATGCCCCTGCGAACCTCGATTGCGGAGTATCAAAGGCAGTCAATCGGGTCAGGGTGTAAGGATCCACCACGTTTGATATGTTGACCAGTCCAAACTCTCTTTTCAGCCTCTCTTCCGGGATATCCCCATAACGCATGTCGTCAGAAGAGTAATCATTAAAACGCCGCTGGGTGGTGAAAACCGTTGCTGGAAATACAGCATCACTCATAGAAAGTGCTCCCTTGCTGGTGTTTGTCCCTGTTGAAACACACATGAATGCGCAGATTTGCCCATGCTGCGGGTTTTACCGCCTCACTGCCTGGTGCCAGAACAAAAAATGGTCATTAAATTCCGTAAGCGGCACAGAGTTTTTGCGGAGCATCCCCGGGGAGCACATGCCTGCGACTGAGGACAGGGCGAATACAGCGCTGGTCAGCCAGCAAGCCATGGCAGGATGGTGGTGTGGAGAAGGGGGGGGACGCAGAAGACAAAAAGCCCGCTCAGGTTTCCCTAAGCGGGCTTCTTTAAATCTGGCTCCTCTGACTGGACTCGAACCAGTGACATACGGATTAACAGTCCGCCGTTCTACCGACTGAACTACAGAGGAATCGTTGGAACGAGGCGAATATTAGCGATGCCGATCCCCGTTGTCAAAGCCCGATCGCACACTTCTGGTTTAAGTGCGCGTAAAAGCAGCGGATTGCTGCTTTTCTGCCTTGAATGGGCAGATTTCAAACTGCCAGCAAGATCTCACTTTAAAGGCATTTCCTTTGAGATGTTAGATGCGGGTCAAAGTTTTGTTATTTGCCGATTTTAAAACAATCGTTTCAGTGCTTTTATGATGAAAATTTCAAAAGAAGATATGATGAAACAAATGAACTGCTTATCATCACGCCCGAAACGAGTTTTGTCCGCTCAACGCTTCTTGCGAAAGTAACATATTGATAAGGAAGATGTTGAAAAAAGGAGCAGCACGGTACCGATAGCGTCAGACCAGAAGCCTTACCTCTACGAACAGAAAAAAAACGCCAGCGACGTTGAGTGAATGTAAAAGATATTTTTCATTCGCGGACTCAGCCAACCTGAGCACGTTAACAAATAAGAAGGGTTACCTATGAAATTCAAAAAAGCGTTAGTGACTTCCCTGTTAGCTTGCATGTTACCTGCCGCTGTGATGGCAAAAGATATCCAGGTGGGCGTTTCTATGGCGCTGTTTGATGACAACTTCCTCACCATCCTGCGCACAGCCATGCAAAAAGAGATGCAAAAAGACAACGTGAAAGGCCAGGTGGAAGATGCCAAAGGCGACGTCTCTCAGCAGCTGCAGCAGGTACAAAACTTCATCGGCCAGGGCGTCGACGCCATCGTCGTTAACCCGGTCGATACTAACGCGGTGAAGCCGATCATGGATGCCGCGACCAAAGCCGGTATTCCACTGGTATTCGTCAACCGCAAACCGGCGGGTCAGCTGACCGACAAGATGGCGTACGTCGGCTCCGACTCTGAACTGGCGGGCCGTCTGCAGATGGAAGCACTGGCCAAAGCGATGAACGGCAAAGGCAACGTGGCGATCCTGATGGGCGACCTGGCGAACGAATCAACCCGTGACCGTACTAAAGGCGTCGAAGCGGTGGTCGCCAAATATCCGGGCATTAAGGTGGTACAGAAGCAAACCGCCAAGTTTACGCGTAACGATGCGGTAGACGTGGTGAGCAACTGGATGACCGCCGGTGACGATATCCAGGCCATTGCCTCAAACAACGATGAAATGGCGATTGGTGCGCTGCAGGCGCTGGGTAAAAACCCGAACCACATCCTGATTGCCGGCGTGGACGGTACGCCTGATGCGCTGCAAATGCTGAAGAATGGCAAAATGGTTGCCACCGTATTCCAGGATGCGAAAGGTCAGGGCGAAGGTGCCGTACAGACTGCGGTGAAACTGGCGAACGGCGAAAAAGTGGAAAAAATCATCAACATCCCTTACCAGCTGATCACCAAAGACAACATGGCGCAGTTCGAAAACCGTAACCAGAAATAATCGCTCCCCCTTAAGCCGTACGGAGGTGATGTATGACCGCTTTTGCGCTTGAAGCCGAAGGCATCAGCAAGTTCTTCCCCGGAGTGAAGGCACTCGACAATGTCTCACTGCGTATTAAGCCGGGGTCGGTACATGCCCTGATGGGTGAAAATGGCGCGGGCAAATCCACTTTAATGAAATGCCTTATCGGGATGTATCGTCCCGATAAGGGCACCATCCGCATTAAAGGGGAGCCAGTGCAGTTTCAGGACACCATGGACGCGCTGCGTTCCGGCATTTCCATGATTCACCAGGAGCTGAATCTGGTGCCTTACATGACCGTGGCGGAGAATATCTGGCTCGGTCGTGAACCGATGAAATACGGCTTTGTCGATCACGGCAAGCTCAATCAGCAGACGCAGGAACTGCTTAACAAACTTAATATCCGTCTGAAAGCCGATCGGCTGGTCGGCGAGCTCAGCATTGCGTCCCAGCAGATGGTGGAAATTGCCAAAGCGGTGTCGTGGAACTCCGACATCGTGATTATGGATGAACCGACCTCGGCGCTGACGGAAACCGAAGTGGCGCATCTGTTCACCATCATCCGCGACCTGCGTGCCCAGGGCAAAGCCATCATCTATATCAGCCATAAAATGGATGAAATTTTCGCCATCACCGATGAGATCAGCATCTTCCGCGACGGCACCTGGGTCGGCAGCAACAGCACCACCGCCTTTACCCGTCAGTCGCTGATCACCCAGATGGTGGGACGCGAACTGACGCAGCTGTTCCCTAAATTCAACAGTGCCATCGGCGAAGAAGTGCTGACGGTGCGCAATCTGACCTGCAAAGATCGCTTTACCGATGTCAGCTTCAGCGTGCGCAAAGGCGAGATCCTCGGCGTGGCCGGGCTGGTGGGTGCCGGACGCAGCGAGGTGATGGAGAGCCTGTTCGGCATGGAAAGCTTCGACAGCGGTGAAGTGCTGATTGATGGTGTGCCGGTGAAAATCGATTCGCCGTCAACGGCGATTGAGAAGGGCATGGCGTTCCTCACCGAAGATCGCAAAAAGTCCGGGCTGTTTCTGGTGTTGTCGGTGCTGGAGAACATGAGCATCGTCAATATGCCCGATTACATCGGCAAAAGCGGTTTCGTTAGCCACATGAAGATGGCGCAGGACTGTATGGAGCAGATCCGCAAACTCAATATTAAAACGCCGACCATGGATCAGATCATCAATAACCTCAGCGGCGGTAACCAGCAGAAGGTGCTGATTGCGCGCTGGCTGCTGGCGCAACCGAAGATTCTGATCCTCGATGAACCAACCCGCGGCATTGATGTTGGCGCCAAAGCCGAAATCTACCGCCTGATCAGTGAACTGGCTAACCGTGGCGTGGCCATCATCATGGTGTCCTCTGAGCTGCCGGAGATTCTCGGCATGAGCGACCGGGTGATGGTGATGCACGGCGGACGTATAACCGGCATCCTCGATAAAGAAGAGGCCGACCAGGAAACCATTTTGTCGTTGGCATCCGAGTGAGGCACGAGACCCCTATGAGTAACGTAAAAGTAACGGCCCCGCAGGCCACCGAACAGAGCTCCTTCTTCGGCAATCTGCGCCATAAACTGCCGAAAGACACCGGCATCTTTGTCGTGATGTTAGGCATTGCGCTGATTTTTGAAATAGCCGGCTGGTACGTGCGTGACCAGTCATTTCTGCTCAACACCAACCGTTTAGTGCTGATTGTGTTGCAGGTGGCGATCATCGGTATCATCGCCGTCGGCGTCACTCAGGTGATTATTACTACCGGTATCGACCTGTCGTCCGGTTCGGTTATCGCCCTGACGGCGGTGGTTGCCGCCAGCCTGGCGCAGACGTCTGACAGCCTGTCGCCGATGTATCCGTCGCTGGTCAATCTGCCCGCCGCCATCCCAATCGTCGCCGGCATCGGCGTCGGCCTGCTGTGCGGCGTGGTCAACGGCGTGCTCATCACCAAAACCGGTATTCCGCCGTTTATCGCCACGCTCGGTATGATGGTGTCGGCGCGCGGTCTGGCTCAGTATTACACCCAGGGCAACCCGATCAGCTTCCTGTCGGACGGTTTCACCTCCATCGGTCAGGGCGCGATGCCGGTGATTATCTTCCTGGTGGTCGCCTTCCTGTTCCACATCGCACTCAAACACACCCGCTACGGCAAATATGTCTATGCGATTGGCGGCAACATGACCTCCGCCAAAGTGTCGGGCATCAACGTTAATAAATACCTGATCATCGTGTATACCATCGCCGGGGCGCTCTCGGGTCTGGCGGGAGTGGTGCTGGCGGCGCGCGTCAGCAGCGGCCAGTCGAGCATGGGCATGGCGTATGAACTCGACGCCATCGCCGCCGCAGTTATCGGTGGCAGCAGCCTGATGGGCGGCGTCGGGCGGATTACCGGCACGCTGATCGGCGCAGTGATCCTCGGCTTAATTAAAAGTGGCTTTACCTTTGTTGGCGTCGATGCTTACGTGCAGGACATCATCAAAGGGATGATCATTGTCGCGGCGGTTTCAATCGATATGCACCGCAACCGCAAAAAACGCTAACCCGTTCTGCTCCTCTCTTCCGGGAGAGGAGCAGGGTAAAGGCGGTAATTGCACGCTGCCGGACTGCCGGCATCGTCAGACACAATAAGTTTTCCCACTGATAGCCACCGCGCAATTTCTCTTTATTCTCCTTTCTGCCCCCGCAATCCGTGCATTTTCTGCCCGTTTTGCACCACAGCAGCACGCGCAGTCATCACTTTTTTGCACATCTGCCTCGCAAATGCTGCACCATCAGGGTGCGCCATCGCCAGCGGATAAACGTTATGGGTCATGTGCGGCACTTATTAACCCATTTGGGGTAATCAGAAACGCTTATTTTCCCGTTCGTTAGGAAAATTCTGGTCAGTGCCCGCCGGGTAAAGATCAAACCTGGCCTGCATATTGCAATTTCCTTGTCACAAGCCAGCAGGCTGAGAACTCATCATTTGGGCATTCGGGGATCCGTGACGGAGGCAATATGAACTTAAGACGACTGAAATACTTTGTAAAAATCGTCGATATCGGCAGCCTGACGCAGGCAGCAGAAGTCCTGCATATCGCACAACCTGCACTCAGCCAACAGGTGGCGACGCTGGAGAACGAACTCGACCAGCAGTTGCTGATCCGCACCAAGCGCGGCGTAACGCCAACCGAAGCCGGTAAAATTCTTTATGCTCACGCACGCACCATCCTGCGCCAGTGCGAACAGGCCCAGACAGCAGTGATCAACGCTGGCCAGGCGCTCAATGGTCAGGTATCGATTGGCCTCGCGCCGGGCACGGCAGCCTCTTCGCTCACCATGCCGCTGCTGCAAACGGTACGCGAGCAGTATCCTGACGTGCTGGTGTATCTGCACGAGAACAGCGGCACTTCGCTCAATGAGAAAGTGATGAATGGCCAGTTGGATATGGCCGTGCTGTACGATCGCGCGCCGACTGCCGGTATCAACAGCATTCCGCTGATGAAAGAGGAGCTGTATCTGGTAGGGGCGACGGCCTGTCCGGGTGCTACGGTGGATCTGGCTGACGTGGCGCAGATGAACCTGTTCCTGCCGCGTGACTACAGCGCAGTGCGCAAACGCGTGGACGAAGCGTTCTCGCTGCGTCGTCTGAGCGCGAAAATCATCGGTGAAATTGAGTCGATCTCAACCTTAACCGCGGCGGTGTCGAGCGGCATGGGCGTTACCGTACTGCCAGAATCGGCGGCACGCGCACTGGTGAGTTCAACGCATGCGTGGATGGCACGCATTAACAGTCCGTCGCTGAATCTGCCGCTGTCGCTGAACGTCTCAGCGCGCCTGCCGCTGTCGCCATCGGCGCAGGCGGTCAAAAATATTCTGCTGTCGCTGCTGAATAAGCCGATGGTGGAGGAGCGCGAACTGATGTTAGTGGGGTGATAGAGAGGTTTTTTCCCTCACCCTAACCCTCTCCCGCCTGCGGGAGAGGGAACCGTCTGGCGCGGCCATCTATCCCGGCACGCCATCTCAATCTCGCGCGATCCGCTCTCTCCTCATGGGTGAGGGCGGCAAATCGCAGCACATTTACCCACACCTGCGCGCGATCCACTCCCTCTCCCTATGGGAGAGGGCCGGGGTGAGGGCAGCAAATCGCTTCACATTTATCCGCACCTGCGCGCGATCCACTCCCTCTCCCCATGGGAGAGGGCCGGGGTGAGGGCAGCAAATCGCATCACATTTATCCGCTCCTGCGCGCGATCCACTCCTTCTCCCTATGGGAGAGGGCCGGGGTGAGGGCGGCAAATCGCACCCATCCCCAACCTCACGCTTATTACTATTCCGCATAACACACCGTTTTTTATTATTTGTTGCAATCACACCAACTTCATAACATGGACGAAACAGGGGCAGGAAACAGGAGAAAAGGGTGTGAATTTCCAGCAACTTAAAATTATACGCGAAGCGGCCCGTTGCGAATTCAACCTGACAGAAGTCGCCAATACGTTGTTTACCTCACAATCGGGGGTGAGCCGGCATATTCGCGATCTGGAAGATGAACTGGGCGTGGAAATCTTCATTCGTCGTGGCAAGCGGCTGTTAGGCATGACCGAACCGGGCAAAGCGCTGCTGACCATTGCTGAACGCATCCTTGATGAGGCCGGCAAAGTGCGCCGGCTGGCGGATGTGTTTACCAATGAGACCAGCGGCGTGCTGACCATCGCCACCACGCACACCCAGGCGCGCTATAGCCTGCCGCGCGTCATCAAAGCGTTTCGCCAGCTCTATCCCAACGTGCGGCTGGAACTCAATCAGGGTTCACCGCAGGAAATAGTCGCCATGCTGCTGGCCGGTGAGGCCGATGTCGGCATCGCCTCGGAGCAACTGGTAAATAACACCAGCCTGGCGGCATTCCCGTGGTTCAGCTGGCACCACTCGCTGCTGGTGCCGCACGATCACGAGCTGCTGGCGAATCAGCCGGTCACGCTCGCCAGCCTCAGCCGCCATCCGCTGATCACCTATCGTCAGGGGATCACCGGTCGCTCGCGCGTGGACCGTGCATTCCAGGCTGCTGGCCTTCGCCCGGATATCGTGCTCAGCGCGCAGGATTCTGACGTGGTGAAAACCTATGTCGAACTCGGGCTGGGCGTCGGTATCCTCGCCGATCAGGCATGCGATATTTACGATGGCGAAGACCTGGTGAAGATCGATGCTCACCATCTGTTTGATGCCAACACCGTGTGGCTCGGACTGAAGCGCGGCCAGCTCCAGCGCAACTACGTCTGGCAGTTCCTTGAACTGTGTAACGCTAACCTGTCACTGGAAGAGATCAAACGGCAGGCGCTCTCTTACGAAACCGACGACGAACCCGCCATCGATTTCCAAATCTGAGTTTCCTCTCTGGCCCGGTGCGGGCCTTTTTTATTTGCTTCCGCAAACGGACGTGGCAAGCTGGCGGGCAGAACGCCTCTCAGGGAGAACAGAATGAATACGATATTGCGCGCCATGACCCTCGCGGACGCCGAAGCGGGTTATCGCCTGACTCAGCAACTGGGCTGGGCGCACCGCCGCGAAGACTGGCAGCAGCTCATCGCCCTGGGTGAAGGCGTGGTGGTTGAGGCGCAGGGCGACTATCTCGGCGGGGCGATTGGCTGGCGCTGGGGACCGGATGCCGCCACTATTGGTCTGGTGATTGTGAGCGAACAGGCGCGCGGACGCGGTATTGGCCGCCAGGTGATGCAGGCCATGCTGGAAAAATTCTCCGGCTGCAACGTGCGGCTGCACGCCACCGATATGGGGCAGGTGCTGTATGAGAAGCTCGGCTTCCAGGCCTGCGATCGCGTGGCGCAGCATCAGACGCGCGCGCTGGCGCAGCAGCCTGCGGTAATCGTACCGGATGGCCTGACGCTGCGGCCGGCCGTTGAAGCGGATGCGGCCGCCATCGACGCACTGGATTATCAGGCGAACGGGCTGCGGCGAACGCGTCTGCACCAGCAGCTGCTGGCGCAAAGCGTGGTGCTGCAGGATGCACAGGGCAGGTTGCAGGGGTTTGCCAGTCGCCGCCGCTTTGGGCACGGCTGGACCATCGGCCCGGTGATTGCTGCCGATGTTGCGGCGGCGCAGGCGCTGGTGTCGCAGCTGATGCAGGATCTGACGCAGCAGTTTGTCCGGCTGGACACGCCCGATGCCCGGCTCGGCGCGTGGTTGCTCAACCTTGGGCTGGCGCAGGTCGATGCGCCTTATGCGATGGTACACGGCATACCGTGGCGGGCGGCACCGAACGGGCCGCAGACCTTTGCGCTGGTCTCGCCTGCGCTGGGTTAACTAAGCGTAACGGCGGTGATTTCTAAGCCAGACGCGGCGAACGTCGCCGAACAGGCGTAATCTGTCACATTCCATTTCGTCGGCTACCCTTAACGTTTATTGCAAACGTCTAAGGGAGAGCCCGTCATGAGCAAGAAAACCAGCGATTTCTTTGTTGAACGCCTGCAGGCATGGGGCGTCACGCGCATTTATGGCTATCCGGGCGATGGCATCAACGGCGTGCTGGGCGCTATCCAGCGAGCCAATAAAGCCGGTGCAGGCATCGAATTTATTCAGGTGCGGCATGAAGAGATGGCGGCCTTTATGGCTGCCGGTCACGCCAAATTTACCGGGGAGCTCGGCGTCTGTCTGTCGACCGGCGGCCCCGGTGCCACCCATCTGCTGACCGGCCTGTACGATGCCAAAATGGATCACGCGCCGGTGCTGGCGATTGCCGGCCAGGCGGAAACCACCGCGCGCGGCGCCAGCTACCAGCAGGAGATGAATTTAGACCGCATCTTCGCCGATGTGGCGAACTTTGTGCAGGAAGCGGCAGCCCCGGCGCAGGTCCAGCATCTGGTCGATCGCGGCGTGCGCATTGCCAAAGCGCAGAACGGCGTCGCGGTGATCATCCTGCCGAAAGATCTGCAGGATGAGAACTGGCAGCCACCGCAGCATGCGCACGGATTTACCCATTCCGGGCCGGGCTATCAGCGGCCGAAGATTGTGCCCTACGACGAGGATTTGCGCCGTGCCGCTGAGGTACTTAACGCCGGCAAAAAAGTTGCGGTATTGATTGGCGCCGGTGCGCGCGGTGCTGCGGTTGAAGTGGTGCAGATTGCCAATGTGCTCGGCGCGGGCGTGGCCAAAGCGCTGCTGGGCAAAGACGTGCTGCCGGACGATGCGCCTTTTGTCACCGGTTCGATCGGCCTGCTCGGCACCAAACCGTCGTGGGAGCTGATGCAGAATTGCGACACTTTACTGATGATTGGCAGCGGTTTTCCGTGGACCGAATTTCTGCCGCCGGAAGGTAAAGTGCGCGCGGTACAAATCGATATCGATCCGGCGATGCTGGGGCTGCGCTATCCGTGCGAGGTCAACCTGCACGGCGACGCGGCAGAGACCCTGCGCGCGCTGCTGCCGTTACTGACGCATAAAGCGGATCGCCGCTGGCAGGAGGAGATCGCGGTGCAGGTGCGCGACTGGTGGGCGTTGATGGAACAGCGCGCCATGGCGCCCGCCAACCCGGTCAATCCGCAGCGCGTGGTGTGGGAGATGTCCCCGCAGCTGCCGGAAGATGCGATTGTCACCTCGGACTCGGGCTCCTGCGCCAACTGGTTTGCGCGCGATTATCGGGTGAAGCAGGGTCAGCGCGCCACGCTGTCGGGTGGGCTGGCTTGTATGGGCGCCGCCGTCCCGTTTGCCATCGCCGCGAAATTTGCCTTTCCCACTCAGCCAGTGGTGGCGCTGGTGGGCGACGGGGCGATGCAGATGAACAACCTCGCCGAACTGATCACCATTCAGAAATACTGGCAGCAGTGGGCCGATCCGCGCCTGATTGTCTGCGTGTTCAATAATCAGGATCTTAATCAGGTCACCTGGGAACAGCGGGTAATGGAAGGCAATCCGCGCTTTGAAGCTTCGCAGCAGTTGCCGGATGTGCAGTATGCGCGCTTTGCCGACAGCCTCGGTTTGCAGGGCATCTATGTCGACCGGCCGGAGGATCTGGCGGCGGCGTGGCAGCAGGCGCTCAGCGCCACCCGACCGGTAGTGCTGGAGGTGAAAACCGATCCGGAAGTGGCCCCACTGCCGCCGCATATCACGCTTAAGCAGGCCAAAGCCTTTATGTCGTCAATGGCGAAGGGCGACCGCGGCATGGCGCAGGTGATTAGCGACACCGCCAGCCAGTTGCTGCACAGCAAGAGTTAGCGCGCCGCTACAATGTGTGCAGGATGGTGGTGCAAAAATTCAATGCCGCACGAATCGTAGCGGCGCAATTCATTGCGCATTCTGGCAACAGTGCAGTGTTTCACTCAGCGCGATAAATCGCGCCGCTACAATGTGTGCAGGATAGTAGTGCAAAAATTCAATCCCGCACGAATCGTAGCGGCGCAATTCATTGCGCATTCGGGCAGCTGTGCAGCGTTTCACTCAGCGCGATAAATCGCGCCGCTACAATGTGTGCAAAATGGTGGTGCAGAACTACAATGCCGTACGCATCGTAGCGGCGCAATTCATTGCGCATTCTGGCAGCTGTGCAATGTTTAACTCAGCGCGATAAATCGCGCCGCTACAATATGTGCAGGATGGTGGTGCCGAAATAAAATGCCGCACAAGTCGTAGCGGCGCAATTCATTGCGCATTCGGGCAGCTGTGCAGTGTTTCACTCAGCGCGATAAATCGCGCCGCTACAATGTGTGCAGGATGGTGGTGCAGAAATAAAATGCCGCACGGATCGTAGCGGCGCAATTCATTGCGCATTCTGGCAACTGTGAAGTGTTTAACTCAGCGCAATTCATTGCGCATTCGGGCAGGTGTGCAGTGTTTAACTCAGCGCGATAAATCGCGCCGCTACAATGTGTGCAGGATGGCGGCGCAGAAATACAATGCCGCACGAATCGTAGCGGCGCAATTCATTGCGCTTTATAACCGGCATCACTCTTGTTGATAATAATGATCCAGCTCCCACCTCAACGGGTTTTGCTCAATATATTGCCGTGCGAAAAACAGCTCTTTTTCATTGCGTATAACCCGCTCATAAAAATTGTGTTGCCACACTCTGTTTGCGATAACCCGACTAACGCCTGCCTTATAACCAGATACGATTCTGCTTAAGGAATTATTGTTCTCGCCACACAGCCACAAAATGCCGTGTAGGTGATTTGGCATCACAACAAATGCATCTGTCATCAATCCTGGAACACGTAACGACAGATTAAGCCATTCCTGATATACAACACTCCCTGTTTTACTGGGAATCAGTTGCGCCTGCCTGATACGGCCAAACAGACATAACCGTTGTCGCGTAACGAGGGTAATGAAATAAGCTCCCGCTGCAGCGTAATCGTAATGCAACAGTCGTAATTGTTTTCTGAATTGCATAACAGCCTCCTTTCACAGAGCATCTGCTATCCGAATCAATTTTTCAGATTTTTTTTCAACTTCTCCGATCCAGATTCAGAAAAGCGCGACAAATAACGCCGCTACGATGTCCGTCATAGATCTGCACGTAAATACATTCCCGCACAAATCGTAGCGACGCAGTTTATCGCGTCTCTTCTGCATCCTCACACCATCCGCTCAATCTCGCTCAACGGCACCGCCCGGCTGAACAAATATCCCTGCAGCTCATTACACCCGGCATCGGCCAGCGCGTTTTTCTGGCCCTCGGTTTCGACGCCTTCGGCGGTGACGGTCAGGCCCATGGCGTGGCCGAGGCGTACCACGGATTCAACAATCGCGGTGGAGTTCTCCGCCACGCCCAGCGACTGGGTAAACGACCGGTCGATTTTAATCTTGTCGACCGGAAACGTGCTGAGATAATTCAGGCTCGAATAGCCGGTGCCGAAATCATCCAGCGCGATACGGAACCCGGCGTCGCGCAGCGCGATAATGCTGTTGCGCGCTTCGTGTTCATCCTCAATCAACACGCCTTCGGTGATTTCCAGCTCCAGCCGCTGCGGATCGGCACCTTCCGACTGCACAATCTCAATCATGCGTTCGACAAACCCGCTGGCGCGGAACTGCACCGGCGAAACGTTCACCGCCACAATCACCTGCGGTAACTTCAGGGCGGTTTTGCAGGCCTCGCGCAGCACCCATTCGCCCAGCGGAATAATCATGCCGGTCTCTTCGGCGATGGCGATAAAGTCCGCAGGCGACACATCGCCGCGCTGCGGATGATGCCAGCGCAGCAGCGCTTCCAGTCCGACAATCCGCTGGCCGCTGATCTCCATCAGCGGCTGATACCACACCGCCAGACCGTCGTACGTGACCAGCGCCTGACGCAGATCCGCCGCTATCTGCTGCCGCGTACGCAGCGATTCATCCATCACCTTTTCAAACTGGCGATACTGACCGCGTCCGCCATTTTTCGCCTCGTACAGCGCTATGTCGGCTTTGCGCATCAGCTCCAGCCGGTCAATGCCATCGCGGGGTGCCAGCGCCAGGCCAATGCTGACGCCAACCCACAGTTCGTTGCCCACCAGCTGATACGGCTCGCCCAGCGCGGTGATGATGCGCTGCGCCAGCGCCTGCACCTGACCGATATTCTCTACTTCCGGCATCACGATGATAAATTCATCGCCGCCAATACGCCCGACGGTATCGCTGGCGCGCACCAGGTGGCTCAGGCGGCGCGCCACCTCGATAATCAAATCATCGCCGGCGTGATGGCCCCAGGTATCGTTAATGATTTTGAAGCGATCCAGATCCAGCAGCAGTAACGCCACGCGCTGGTCATGACGGGTGGCGGCGGCCAGTGCCTGAGTCAGCCGATCTTCCACCAGCGCCCGGTTCGGCAGCCCGGTCAGCACATCGTGAAACGCCAGATGCTGCGCCTGCGCCTCGCTGGCCCCGAGCTTCAGTAGCGACTGCGATAAATCGAGCGAGGAAGTCCAGATACGCCGCACCATAAACAGACACAGCAGGGTGATCAGCAGCACCGAAATCAGCGTGGAGGGGCCGAGGGTACGCAACATCTGCGCGCCCGGCTTGTCCGGATCCCAGCTGAGGTAGCCGACGATATCGCCCTGACGCGAGGTCAGCGGATAGCGCGCTTTGTGTTCGTTCTGCGGTACGCCATCGCTAAAGAAGAGCTGCCGCAGCTGGCTGCGTTCAGACAGGTTGCGCAGATAGCCATCATCAAGAAACTTAATACTCACCAGCCGGTAGCGCCCGGCCTCGCGCGTGCTGCTGATATCGCCCACCGCCAGCGCTGCCGCACGCTGGCCGATGCGCACAAAATCCGCGCGGTCGGCCGGACCGGGTACCTCATCACTGCTTTGCACCAGTGGCGTCTGCAACAGATCGCGCAGGTACGGTCCGATGCGCAGATCCGCCACTGGCTGGCCGTTGCGCCACACGGCGGTCGGCTGATTGGTGCGGTCAAGCAGCACAATCAGCTGATGATCAAACATATCGTACAGCCAGCTACCGACGTTTTGATTCAGCCAGTCGCTGTCCGGCTGCGGCTGCGCCAGTTGATCGGCGAGCGGGGACCAGCGCGTCAGGCTGCGCAGCTGGCGCAGATGTTCACTCAGGCTCTGATTGAACGAGGCGGCGATCATCCGCTGCTGCTGCTCGCGCGCCTCATGGTTGGTGGCCGAGGTGCTCCAGAACAGGCCGAAACCGGCACCGAGAAAAGTCAGCAGCAAAATCGCCACCAGCGGCAGGATCACTTCGCGCAAAAAATTGCGGCGAAAACCGTGCGAAAGTTTGAAGGTGTTTATCATTTTAAGGTTTCGCGCTCCGGGCAGGGCTTACTGAATAAATTAGCAGAATTTACGCAGCCTGCATCTGGTAAGGGAAGCGTTAAAGGCGTGAAACTGCACGCGATTTTTTTGCGCATAGTCACAAAGGTAACAGTTAAGTGGATTTTATTGAATTGGCCGCTGTCTGGCTGCCATCCTGCTGCCTTAAAGCAAATTCATCCGCACGTCACTGAGCCGTCACGGCACTGTCATCTGTCTCCCGCACTGTAGTCGCCATTCCGCAGCCTCTTCCGCTGCGCCCCTCAACCTGAAGCGAATGAGGTATTGAGCGTGATGGAGATATCCAGACATCCGACCACTGTCTATCAGGCGGTTGCCGCCCAGCTGGAGCAGGCGCTGCAGGAGCGCTATCGCTGCGGCGATTATCTGCCGTCTGAACAGCAGCTGGCCGATCACTATGCCGTCAATCGCCATACGCTGCGCCGGGCCGTGGATGAGCTGGTGAACAAAGGCCTGCTGCAGCGGCGCCATGGCGTCGGCATCCTGGTGCTGATGCGCCCGTACGACTATCCGCTGCATGCCCAGGCGCGCTTTAGCCAGAACCTGCTGGAGCAGGGCAGTCATCCCACCAGCGAACGGCTGCTGGCGGTACTGCGTCCGGCCAGCAGCGACGTGGCTGCCGCGCTGGGCAGTGACGAGGGCGCCAGCGTCATTCACTTACGCACCCTGCGCCGCGTCAACAGTGTGCCGGTGTGCGTAATCAACCACTATCTTGCCGACCTGCGCTGGTGGCCGGCGCTGCAGACGTTCCAGCACGGTTCCCTGCACGACTTCATGCAGCAGCAGCTCGGCCTGCAGCTGAGCCGCCGTCAGACCCGCATCAGTACCCGCCGCGCACAGGCCAAAGAGTGCAAACAGCTGGAGATTACGCTGCACGCGCCGCTGCTGTGCGTGCGCACCCTGAATACACAGCCGGACGGTCAGGTGGCGGAGTACTCCGTCAGCCTGACGCGTGGCGACATGATTGAACTCACCCTGGAGCACCAATGAAACAGCAAACCGCCCGTCAGCACTGGCTTTCGGTGCTGGCGCACAGTGAAGCCAGCGCGCTGGCCAGCCACTGGCAGTCGCTACAGCTTACACCCGCTTTCGAGCGCCTGCGCCCGGCGGAAACCGGTTTAACCCGCCTGCAGGCGCGCATGGGCGGCAGCGGGAAACGCTTCGTCATGGGCGATGCCACCGTCACCCGCGCGGTGATCAGACTGCACGACGGCATGCTGGGTTTTAGCTATGTGCTGGGGCGCGATAAGGCGCATGCCGAACGTTGCGCGCTGATTGATGCGCTGCTGCAACAGCCTGAAACCCAGGCGCTGCTGCAGGAAAAAATTATTGCGCCGCTGGCGGCACTGCGTGAAGAGCAGCGCCAGCTGCGCGCGCGGGAGATCGCCAGCTCCAAAGTGGATTTCTTTACGCTGGTTCGCGGAGATAACGAATGACATTACTGGCAAGTTTTAACCATCCGGTTGCCGACGCCCAGCGCGCCTTCCGCCGCATTCTCAAAGCGATGAGCGAGCCGGGCGTGATGGTCTCGCTGCCGCTGGCGCAGGGCTGGGGCGATCTCTCCCCGGCCGCAACGGCGGTGCTGCTGACGCTGGTCGATCAGGAGAGCGCGCTGTGGCTGGATCGCCGCGTGGACAGCGATATCGTGCGCAGCAACCTGCGCTTTCACACCGGCGTACCGATTGTCGATGAGCGCGATGCCCCGTTTGCGCTGACCCACGCGGCGGCCAATCCCGATCCCGCCTGCTTCGCCGCCGGTGACAATCTGTCCCCTGAGAAGAGCACCACGCTGATTGTCGAAGTGCCGTCGCTCAACGGCGGGTTGACGCTGCGCCTCTCCGGGCCCGGCCTGCGTGAGCCGCGCGCCATCGCGCCGCAGCTGCCGGCCGCCATTCTGACCTATCTGCGTGAGCGCCCGCATCCGTTCCCGCAGGGGGTGGATCTGATTTTCACCTGCGGTGAAGCGATGATGGCGCTGCCACGCACCACCGACGTGGAGGTGTGCTGATGTATGTAGCCGTGAAAGGGGGCGAAAAGGCGATTGCCAGCGCCCATCAGCTGCAGGCCGATCTGCGCCGTGGCGATCGCAGCGTGGCGGAGCTGGGCTGCGACCAGGTGGCGCAACAGCTGGGGCTGGCGGTGGACCGGGTGATGACCGAAGGCGGCATCTTTGACACACAGCTGGCGGCCTTAGCCATCAAACAGGCCAGTGGTGATTTGGTCGAGGCGATTTTCCTGCTGCGCGCCTACCGCACCACGCTGCCGCGCCTCGCGGACAGCCTGGCGCTGGAAACCGCGGAAATGCGCATCGAGCGCCGCATCTCGGCGGTTTACAAAGATCTGCCCGGTGGCCAGGTGCTGGGCCCGACCTATGACTACAGCCACCGCCTGCTGGATTTTACCCTGCTGGCCAACGGCGAAACGCCGACCGCCGCGCGTGACGATCAGGCGCTGGCGCAGCGTTGCCCGCATGTGTTCAGCATGATGACGCGTGAAGGGCTGGCAGCGCGTGAAGAGGATGACGGCAGCGAGCCGTGCGACATCACGCGCCAGCCGCCCGGTTATCCGGCGTCACGCGCTGCCCGCTTACAGCAGCTGGTGCGCGGCGACGAAGGGTTTCTGCTGGCGCTTGGTTATTCGACCCAGCGCGGCTATGGCCGCAACCATCCGTTTGCCGGTGAAATCCGCACCGGCTATCTCAGCGTGTCGATCTGCCCCGAAGAGCTGGGTTTTGAGATTGAAATTGGCGAGATCCTGCTGACCGAATGCGAAATGGTCAACGGCTTCACCACCCAGGGCGACAGCGCCCCACACTTTACCCGCGGCTATGGTCTGGTGTTCGGACGCGCAGAGCGTAAGGCGATGGCGATGGCGCTGGTGGACCGTGCGCTGCAGGCACCCGAGTATCAGGAGCGCATTGCCGGGCCGGCGCAGGACGAAGAGTTCGTGCTGTCGCACGCCGATAACGTCGAAGCCGCCGGCTTTGTCTCGCACCTGAAACTGCCGCATTACGTGGATTTCCAGGCGGAGCTGGAGCTGCTGCAGCGGCTGCGCCAACAGCATCAGGAGCAGAATGATGAGTGAGTTAACCGGCTACAACAACGGCTACCTGGATGAGCAGACCAAACGCACCATCCGCCGCGCCATTCTGAAAGCGGTCGCGATCCCTGGCTATCAGGTGCCGTTTGCCGGCCGCGAAATGCCGATGCCGTATGGCTGGGGTACCGGCGGCATCCAGATCACCGCCAGCATTATTGGCGACAGCGACGTGCTGAAAGTGATCGATCAGGGCGCGGATGACACCACCAACGCGGTCTCTATCCGGCGCTTCTTCCAGCGCGTCAGCGGGGCGGCAACCACCGAAGCCACCAAAGACGCCACGCTGATCCAGACGCGGCACCGCATTCCGGAGACGCCGCTTGAAGAGGATCAGGTGCTGATTTTCCAGGTGCCGATCCCGGAGCCGCTGCGCTTTATTGAGCCGCGAGAGACGGAAACCCGCACCATGCACGCGCTGGAGGAGTACGGCATCATGCAGGTCAAGCTGTATGAAGATATTGCCCGCTACGGCCATATCGCCACCACCTATGCCTATCCGGTGAAGGTTAACGATCGCTACGTGATGGATCCGTCGCCGATTCCCAAATTCGACAATCCGAAGATGCACATGATGCCGGCACTGCAGCTGTTTGGTGCCGGACGTGAAAAACGCATTTATGCGCTGCCGCCCTACACCAAAGTGGAAAGTCTTGATTTCGACGATCACCCGTTCAGCGTGCAGAGCTGGGAACAACCCTGTGCGCTGTGCGGTTCGCGCCACAGCTATCTCGACGAAGTGGTGATGGATGATGCCGGTACGCGCATGTTTGTCTGCTCCGATACCGATTTTTGCCACCAGCAGCAGGAACAACAGCATGCACAGTGAACAGCCGCTGCTCGCGGTCAATAACCTGACGCACCTCTACGCGCCGGGCAAAGGTTTTGAAGACGTCAGTTTTGCGCTCTATCCCGGAGAAGTGCTGGGGATTGTCGGTGAATCCGGCTCGGGGAAAACCACGCTGCTGCGCAGCCTGTCGGCGCGTCTGGCGCCCCAGCAGGGCAACATTCTTTACCACGGCCGCGATCTGTATCAGCTCAGCGAGAGCGAGCGCCGGCGGTTACTGCGCACCGAGTGGGGCGTGGTGCATCAGCATCCGCTGGATGGCCTGCGTCCGCAGGTGACGGCGGGCGGCAATATTGGTGAGCGTCTGATGGCGATTGGACAGCGCCATTACGGCGACATCCGTAACGAGGCGCTGCGCTGGCTGCGGGACGTCGAAATTCCGGCCAACCGCATCGACGATCTGCCCACCACCTTTTCCGGCGGCATGCAGCAGCGTTTGCAGATTGCGCGCAACCTGGTGACGCAGCCGACGCTAGTGTTTATGGATGAGCCGACCGGCGGGCTGGATGTTTCGGTACAGGCGCGCCTGCTGGATCTGCTGCGCACGCTGGTACGCGAACTGAATCTGGCGGTGATTATCGTCACCCACGATCTCGGCGTCGCGCGTCTGCTGGCGCACCGCCTGCTGGTGATGAAGCAGGGCAAAGTGGTGGAGAGCGGGCTCACCGACCGGGTGCTCGACGATCCGCACCATCCGTACACCCAGCTGCTGGTTTCATCGGTGCTGGCATAGAACACGCTGGCGGTGCGCATTAATGCGCCCTACTCATGAGGTGTGCACCAATCGTAGCGGCGCAATTTATTGCGCTCAGTTGAACAGCGAGCGTTGCTGTTAAATGCGCGATAAATCGCGCCGCTACGGTTACGTGCGGCTGCACGAATCATTATCAGGACATCAACATGCAACCCATTTTGCGCGTAGAGAATCTCAGCAAAACCTTTGTGATGCACAACCAGAACAGCGCCGAGCTGCCGGTGCTGCAGCACGCCAGTCTTGAGGTGGCAGCCAGCGAATGCGTGGTGCTGCACGGGCGCTCCGGCAGCGGTAAATCCACGCTGCTGCGTGCGCTGTACGGTAACTATCAGGCCAACAGCGGTCACATCTGGCTGCAGCATCACGGCCATTGGGTCGATCTGGCACAGGCACCGGCGCGTCAGATGCTGGCGATCCGCCGTGACACCGTCGGCTGGGTCAGCCAGTTTCTGCGCGTGATTCCGCGCGTACCGACGCTGGAGATTGTCATGCAGCCGCTGCTGGAGCGCGGCGTCGAACGCGCCCGCTGTGAACAGCGCGCCCGCGAACTGCTGACGCGTCTTAACGTGCCGCAGCGCCTGTGGTCGCTGGCCCCCTCGACCTTCTCCGGCGGGGAACAGCAGCGCGTCAACATCGCACGCGGCTTTATCGCTGACTATCCGGTGCTGCTGCTGGATGAACCCACGGCGTCACTCGACAGCGCTAACAGCGCGGCGGTGGTGGAGCTGATTGAACAGGCGCGCGCCCGCGGGGCCGCTATCGTAGGTATTTTCCATGACGAAGCGGTGCGCGCCCGGGTGGCCGACCGCCTGCACGTCATGCAGCCGCTGCACACAGGAGAACAGGCATGATCGTGAATAATGTCCGGCTGGTGCTGGAAAATGAGGTCGTCAGCGGATCGCTGGAGATGCGCGGCGACCGGATCGCCAGCTTCAGCGACAGTGGCAGTCAGCAGCCGGGCGCGCTGGACGGCGGGAACGCGTTTTTGCTGCCGGGGCTGGTCGAGCTGCATACCGACAACCTCGATAAATTCTTTACGCCACGGCCCAAAGTCGACTGGCCGGCGCATTCGGCGATGAGCAGCCACGATGCACTGATGGTCGCCAGCGGCATCACCACGGTGCTGGACGCCATCGGCGTCGGTGATGTACGCGACGGCGGTCATCGCCTTGAAAACCTGAGCAAAATGATTACGGCGATTCAGGACAGCAACCGCAAGGGCATCAACCGCGCCGACCACCAGCTGCACCTGCGCTGTGAGCTACCCCATCACACCACGCTGCCGCTGTTTGAAGCGCTGATGAGCACCCCGGAGCTGTCGCTGGTGTCGCTGATGGATCATTCACCCGGCCAGCGCCAGTATGCGTCGCTGGAGATGTACCGCACCTACTATCAGGGCAAATATCAGCTCAACGATGAGCAGATGGATCAGTTTGAGCGCGAACAGCTGGCGCTGGCTGCCGAATTCTCCACGCCGAACCGCAACGCCATCGCTGGCCTGTGCCAGGCGCGCGGTATTCCGGTTGCCAGCCACGATGATGCCACGGCGGCGCATGTCGCGGAGTCACACGCGGTGGGCAGCGCCATTGCCGAGTTTCCGACCACGCTTGAAGCGGCTCGCGCCTCGCGCGACTGCGGTATGCGGGTGCTGATGGGCGCGCCCAACATCGTGCGCGGCGGATCGCACTCCGGCAATGTCGCGGCGTGGCAGCTGGCCAGCCACGGCCTGCTGGACATCCTCTCGTCGGATTACTATCCGGCCAGCCTGCTGGATGCGGTATTCCGCCTGGTGGCCGACGAGCGTAATGCGCTGACGCTACCGCAGGCGGCGGCGCTGGTCACGCGCAACCCGGCACAGGCGATTGGCCTGCACGATCGCGGCACGATTGCGGAAGGGCTGCGCGCCGATCTGGTGCTGGCACACACCGATCACGGTCATGTGCACATTCGCCACGTCTGGTCACAGGGCAGACTGGTGTTCTGATGGCGCGCCTCATCTGGCTGACCGGGCCCTCGGGCTCGGGTAAAGACAGCCTGCTGAATGCGCTGCGCGAGGCGCCGCCGGACAAGCTGGTGATCGCCCATCGCTATATCACGCGGCCGGCCGATGCCGGTGGTGAAAACCACGTGGCGCTGAGCGAAGCCGAATTCCGCCGGCGGGAAGCGCTCGGCCTGTTCGCCATCAGCTGGCGCGCACACGGCCTGAGCTACGCGCTCGGCGAGGAGATTGACCACTGGCTGGCGCGCGGTCTTAACGTGCTGGTCAACGGTTCACGTCTGCATCTGCCAGTCGTGCGCCAGCACTACGGCGAGCAGCTGCTGCCGCTGGTGCTGCAGGTCTCGCCAGCCGTACTGGCGGCACGGCTGCGCCAGCGCGGGCGCGAAAGTGAAGCCGACATTCAGCGACGGCTGGCGCGCGCAGCAGAACCGCTGCCCGCCCACTGCCACGCGCTCAACAACGACGGCGCGCTGATCGACACGCTCCATCAGCTGCGCCAGTTACTGGAGCATCCGCCATGAATCTGACCTTTCTCGGTACGGGCGGCGTGCAGGCCGCGCCGCTGTTCGGCTGCGACTGCCGCGCCTGTGAACGCGCCCGGCAGCAGCCACGCTATGCGCGTCACGCCACCAGCGCGCTGATCGACACCGGTCGCGAGCGCATCCTGCTCGATGCCGGCCTGCCCGATCTGCATCAGCGCTTCCAGCCCGGTGAGCTGAGCCGCATTCTGCTGACGCATTTCCACATGGACCACGTGGCCGGCCTGTTCAGTCTGCGCTGGGGCCGGGGCGCGCCGATTCCGGTGTGGGCGCCACCGGATGAAAAGGGCTGCGACGATCTGTTTAAGCATCCCGGCCTGCTGGCGTTTCGCCCGGCGCTGACGCCTTTTGTCGCGCACAGCTTCGGCAGCCTGCAGGTGACGGCGCTGCCACTGCAGCATTCGCGGCTGACTTACGGCTACCTGTTCGACTGGCATGGCACGCGGCTGGCGTGGCTGTGCGACACCTGTGGTTTGCCACCGGACACCGCCGATTTCCTGCAGGGCCAGCCGCTCGATCAGCTGGTGATCGACTGCAACGATGCGCCGCGCGCCGCGGTGGGTAATCACAACGACGTCACCCGCGCACTGGACATCGTGGCCCGGCTGGCTCCGCGCCAGGCATGGCTGGTGCACCTGTCACATGAGATGGATAACTGGTTGCTGGACAATGGGTTACCGGAAAACGTCAGCGTACCGTTCGACGGCCAGCAGATTGCTGTCGGTTTGCGCGACGCTGTCACCGTTTAATCATGGTTCTGTCATCAGACCTTCATCGCCAGTGTCCGTAATAACGGGCAATCAACACCTCAGAAGAGATGGAGCGCAACATGGCACAGGCACTACTCAAAACCGTCGTCGACAATGCACATCCTGCCCAGCGCCATGGCGACAAGGTGCTGTCGGTGCAGGGGCTGTGCAAAGCCTTCGGTGATAACCGCGTGCTGGATGATGTCAGTTTCGATCTGCATGCGGGCGAGCTGGTGGCGGTAATCGGCCGCTCGGGCGCAGGCAAATCGACCCTGCTGCATATGCTGAACGGCACCATTGCCAGCAGCGAAGGCGCGATTCTCAGCATGCGTCACGGCGAGGCGGACCGCGATGTGGTGACGCTCAACAGCCGGCAGATGCGCGAATGGCGCAGCGAGTGCGGCATGATCTTTCAGGACTTCTGCCTGGTGCCGCGCCTCGACGTGCTGACCAACGTGCTGCTGGGCCGGCTCAGCCAGACCTCAACGCTGAAATCCTTTTTCAAAATCTTCTCCGACACCGACCGTGCGCAGGCCATTGAACTGCTGCAGTGGATGAACATGCTGCCGCAGGCGCTGCAGCGGGCGGAGAATCTGTCCGGCGGCCAGATGCAGCGCGTCGCCATCTGCCGCGCGCTGATGCAGCGCCCGAAAATCCTGCTGGCTGACGAGCCGGTGGCGTCGCTCGATCCCAAAAATACCAAACGCATCATGGATGTGCTGCGCCAGGTGAGCGAGCAGGGCATCAGCGTGATGGTCAACCTGCACTCGATTGAACTGGTGCAGCAGTATTGCACCCGGGTGATCGGCATCCAGCGCGGCAAAGTGCTGTTTGACGGCCATCCCGCTCAGTTGACCGACAGCCTGCTGCATGCGCTGTACGGCGACGAAATTAACCAGCTCCACTAACTCCCACGGCAAGAGAAAATCTCACAATGAAACTGACTGCTTTAGCTTTACTGACAGGCGCTCTGATGGCTTTTGGCGTTAACGCAGCGGATGCACCGAAACAGCTGAACCTGGGAATTCTGGGCGGGCAGAACGCCACCCAGCAGATTGGCGATAACCAGTGTGTGAAAACCTTCTTCGACAAAGAGCTGGGCGTGGATACGCAGCTGCGCAACTCGTCTGACTATGCCGGCGTGATTCAGGGACTGCTGGGCAACAAGATCGATATGGTGCTGAGCATGTCGCCGGCGTCTTATGCCTCGGTCTATCTGCAAAACCCAAAGGCCGTAGATATCGTCGGTATCGTGGTGGATGACAAAGATGGCTCGAAAGGTTACCACTCGGTGGTGATCGTCAAAGCCGACAGCCCGTATAAGAAGCTGGAAGATCTGAAAGGTAAATCGTTTGGCATGGCCGATCCGGATTCCACCTCCGGCTTCCTGATGCCCAATCAGGCCTTTAAGAAAGAGTTTGGCGGTACGGTGGATGATAAGTACAACAACAGCTTCTCCAGCGTGACGTTTTCCGGTGGCCACGAGCAGGACATCCTCGGCGTGCTGAACGGCCAGTTCGACGGCGCGGTGACCTGGACGTCGCTGATTGGCGATTACAACAGTGGCTATACCTCGGGGGCCTTTGGTCGTCTGATTCGTATGGATCACCCGGATCTGATGAAGCAGATCCGCATCATCTGGCAGTCGCCGCTGATTCCTAACGGCCCGATTCTGGTGAGTAATAACCTGCCCGCTGACTTCAAAGCGAAAGTGGTGGCCGCTATCAAGAAGTTGGATAAAGAAGATCACAGCTGCTTTGTTAAAGCGGTGGGCGGTGCCCAGCACATCGGCGCCGCCAGCGTCGCGGATTACCAGAATATCATCGATATGAAGCGCGACCTGATGAAGGGTGCTCGCGGGTAACGAGCGGGTGGCTTCGTGCGGTATTTCCCTCACCCCAGCCCTCTCCCGGGGGGAGAGGGGGCCGCACGTGCTACCGGACAATTCCCTCGCCGCTGGCAGCAAAGGATAGGGTACGTGCCTGCATCAATCTGCCGGACAATTCCCTCTCCCGCTGGCGGGAGAGGGTTAGGGTGAGGGCAATCCCTCGCCATCAACAAAGGATCTCTCCCTTGACCGATTTCGAACACTACTACCAACGTATTCGCCGCCAGCAAAAGCGCGACACGCTGCTGTGGTCGCTGCTGCTGGTGGCGCTTTATCTCGCGGCCGGCAACGTGGCGGAATTCAACCTGGTCACGGTCTGGCAATCGCTGCCTCACTTCTTTGACTACATCGGCGCAACGCTGCCGGTGCTGCACCTGCCGCTGCTGTTCGCGGACGTCAAAACCGAGGGTTCGCTGGCTTACTGGGGCTATCGCCTGCACTTTCAGCTGCCGCTGATCTGGGAAACCCTGCAGCTGGCGCTGTCCTCCACCCTGATTGCGGTACTGATCGCCGCCGTGCTGGCGTTTTTCGCCGCCGATAACACCCAGACGCCGCGCAGCCTGCGCATGGCGATTCGCGCCTTTGTTGCCTTCCTGCGCACCATGCCGGAACTGGCGTGGGCGGTGATGTTTGTGATGGCGTTCGGCATCGGCGCTATCCCCGGCTTTCTGGCGCTGGCGCTGCACACCATCGGCAGTCTGACCAAACTGTTCTACGAATCAATTGAGAGCGCCTCCGACAAACCGGTGCGCGGTCTCGCCGCCTGTGGTGCCAGCAAGCTGCAGCGTATGCGCTTCGCCTTCTGGCCGCAGGTGAAACCGACCTTTCTCTCCTACAGCTTTATGCGGCTGGAAATTAATTTCCGCTCCTCCACCATCCTCGGGCTGGTAGGCGCGGGCGGCATCGGTCAGGAGCTGATGACCAACATCAAACTGGATCGCTACGATCAGGTCAGCATGACGCTGCTGCTGATCATCGTGGTGGTATCGCTGCTGGATACGCTATCCGGCTGGCTGCGCCGCCGTGTAGTTGAAGGAGACGTAAAATGATCGCCTTAGCGCCCGACGTGGCGAAACTGAAACAGCAGCACGCTGCACTGTTTGCCGCGCAAAACCGTTATCTGCGGCGCATCGCGCTGATTGCGCTGGCGCTGGTGCTCTACTATCTGTTCTTCTTCAGCGTGTTCGGCATCGACTGGCAGCGCTTTGTCATCGGCTGCCAGCAGCTCGGACGCTATTTCCTGCGCATGTTCGTCTGGCAGGATTTCGTCAACTGGCCGTTTGGCTACTATTTCTCGCAGGTCGGTATCACGCTGGCGATCGTGTTTGCCGGCACGCTCACCGCCACCGTCATCGCGCTGCCGATCTCGTTTCTGGCGGCGCGCAATGTGATGCACGATCCGCTGACGCGGCCAATATCGCTGCTGGTGCGCCGGCTGCTGGATGTGCTGCGCGGCATCGACATGGCCATCTGGGGATTGATCTTCGTGCGGGCGGTGGGCATGGGCCCGCTGGCCGGGGTGCTGGCGATTGTGATGCAGGACGTTGGCCTGCTGGGCAAGCTGTATGCCGAAGGGCATGAAGCGGTTGAACGCTCACCCAGTCGCGGCCTGAGCGCGGTGGGGGCCAACAGCCTGCAAAAACACCGTTACGGCATTTTTACCCAATCGTTTCCCACCTTTCTCGCGCTGAGTCTGTATCAGATTGAGTCCAACACCCGCTCGGCGGCGGTGCTGGGCTTTGTCGGCGCCGGTGGCGTCGGGCTGGTCTACGCCGAAAACATGCGCCTGTGGAACTGGGATGTGGTGATGTTCCTGACCGTGATTCTGGTGGTAGTCGTGATGGTGATGGACGCCATCTCCAGCCGGCTGCGTAAACGCTACATCACCGGGAAAGGGGTGCCGCTGTGGCAGCCTGCCGCGCGCGACTGAGCCGTTCACTGCGCTGCCAGGCGCGCTCCAGCGCCTGCACCAGCTGCGCCTGCTGCCAGGGTTTCGCCAGCCGTTCACACAGCGGCAGCGTCACCGGCGTCTGGCGCAGATCCTGACCGCTGATCAGCAGGGTGGCCAGCTGTGGCCACTGCTGCTGCGCCTGACGAATCACATCCGCACCGTTCAGGGCACCCGGCAGCATCAGGTCACTGATCAGCAGATCGATATCCGGCGTCTGGCGCAGCAGCGTCAGCGCACTCTCGCCATCAGCACACTCCAGCGTCAGATAACCCAGCTGATGCAGATGTTCGCACAGCGTCTGGCGCACCGCCGGCTCGTCATCCAGCACCAGTATCAGGCGATCGCGGCTGGCGCGCGGCGTCAGCACCGGCGCGCTCACCAGCGGCTGCGCGGCTTCCGGCGCGCGCGGCAGCAGCAGACGCACCGTGGTGCCCTGGCCCGGCGCGGTCTCCAGTTCGATCTGTCCGCCGGACTGGCGCACAAATCCGTACACCATCGACAGCCCCAGCCCGCTGCCGCTGCCGGTGGCTTTGGTGGTAAAGAAGGGTTCAAACACCTGTTCCCGCACCTCGGCGGACATGCCGCAGCCGTGGTCAATCACTTCAATAGTGACGCGGTCGCGCTTGCCATCGGCCTCCTGAATTCGCTGATTCCAGATGCGCAGGCGGATTTCGCCGCTCTGGCGCTCCATGGCATCGCGCGCGTTCACCACCAGATTCATCAGGGCGTTCTCCAGCTGGCCGGCATCAATCCACGCCGGCCAGCCGGGGCGCTGCGCATCCACCACCAGATGCTGGCCGGGCAGCAGGGAGTGCTGCAGCAGCGACTGCAGATTTTCCACCAGCTCCACCACCGCAACGGCACGCGGATAAAGCGCCTGTTTGCGTGAGAAGGCCAGCAGACGCTGCGTCAGCTGAGCGGCACGATCGGCGGCCAGCCGCGCGCGCTCAATGCGGCTGGCCAGCGTGCCGGGCGGCAGCTGATCGACAGTCAGCGCCAGGCTGCCGATGATCACCGCTAGCAAATTATTGAAATCGTGCGCCAGGCCGCCAGTCAGCTGACCGACCGCTTTCATCTTCTGGCTGTGCAGCAGTGCCGCTTCCAGCGCCTTACGTGAGGTGCGCTCCAGCACCGTGTTGACCATGCCGCGCCGCGGTACCGGGCTGAAGCGCAGTTCCAGCGTGCGGCCATCCGGCAACCTGACTTCCTGCGCGTCGTGCAGGCTGCTGAGCTGCACATCGACGCGATCGAGCAAACGCTGATAGTGCATGCCGCGATGCAGCTCGCGCGGCGCGAAGCCCAGCAGTTCGGCGTACTGCGCATTCCACACCACCAGCTGACCGCTGTTATCAAACAGCGCGAAGCCGTCGCGCATGGCGAGGAAGGTCGATTCCAGCTGGTTACTTTTCTCTTTCAGTAGCTGCGAGGTGTGCGCCAGCGAAGCGGTGTTGCGGGCGAACACGTTAAAGGCGCGCGCCAGATCGCCCAGCTCATCGCGCCGTGCCAGGCCGGGCACGCTGACGCTTTTCTCCCCCTGCGCCAGCCGCGTCATGGCGTGCGCGATGGCGGTAAGGCTGGAGCCGAGATTGCGGTAGATGTAGTAACCGGCGTAACCGGTAATCAGCAGCGCCAGCAGCATAAACAGACCGATGAAACCGATGATTGAATCCAGTTCCTGATGGGCGGTGGCGCTGCGCGCATCGCTCTGCTGCGCTACCAGCTCAACGTAGTGAGTGATGTCTTCGTTGAGCATCGCCACCAGCGCCTTGATGCGATACGTGGCGTAGGCGATGGCGATGTCACTCTGCTCCAGCTGACCGGCCACCGGCAGCAGCTGCTGGCTGGTGCTGACCAGCCGCGCGCGCTGCATCGCCAGCACGCCCTGCAGCGGCAGCGCAGACCAGATCGGCAGCACGCTGTTGAGCTGTTGCACTGCGGCTTGCGGCGTGGCGGACTGAATTGCCACGGTTAACAGCGCGGCCGTCTGCTGGCGCAGCGGCAGAAACGCACCGTCGCTGGCCAGCAGGTCGATACGGTTGAGCAGCAGCTGCGCCTGCCACAGGCCGCTGAGCATCACGTTACGCTGTAAATGGCGCTGATGCCCCTCCAGCAGCAGCTGGCTGATGCTTTGCTCCAGCATCTGGCTGCGCTCGCGGATGCGTGCCAGCAGCGCCGGCTGCTGTGCGGCCAGCGGCGCGCTGGCCAGCTGACTCAGCGACTGCTGCAGCGCCTGCTGGGTCTGTTGCAGACGCGCCGACTCGCTCTGGTATTCGAGCGCGCCCACCACCTGCGCCAGCCGCACCGCGGCGATGGCGACATTGGCCGTATCACGCGCCAGCGCCAGGCTGCCGTTCATATCGGCCAGCGTTTGTGCCTGCGCCTGCTCCTGAATGTGACCGGCGTGGCGAAAACCGAAAATAGCCACCAGGCTCACCGCCAGCGTAACGCTCACCACCAGCAGGTTAAACATCAGCAGGCGCCCGCGCGCGCCGGCGTGCCAGTGCAGACTGTGACTCATTGCTGCCGCTCCTTACCGCTCAACTCCGGCGAGTATAGAAGCGCGGCCGGGGCGCAATATGACAAATATGAACGGCGTCTGACATTTTCCATTTATCTGGCGTTGCTTAACTCGCGGCTATCCACTGGCAGCAGGAGCCTGAAGATGGCGGCGACACCGATATTAGAAATGCGGGCAATTACCCGGCGCTTCGGCAGCTTCTATGCGCTGAAAGGCGTCGACCTGACCGTCTGGCCGGGTGAAGTGCACGCGCTGATGGGCGAAAACGGTGCCGGTAAAAGTACCTTAATGAAGATTCTGGCCGGCGCGTATACCGCCAGCAGCGGGGAAATTCTTATCGATGGTCAACCCTACACCATCAGAGGCCCGAAAGAGGCGCTGGCGGCAGGGATCACCCTGATTTATCAGGAAATCAACCTGGCACCGAATCTGACGGTGGCAGAGAACATCTTTCTCGGCAGTGAAATTTCCCGTGGCGGGCTGGTGAAGCGTCGCCAGATGGCGGAAGAAGCGCAGCAGGTGATTAACCGCCTTGGCGCGCAGTTCAGCGCCACCGATCTGGTGAGCCGCCTGAGCATCGCCGAGCAGCAGCAGGTGGAAATTGCCCGCGCGCTGCATCGCAACAGCCGCATCCTGGTGATGGACGAACCCACCGCTGCGCTCTCAAACCGCGAAACCGAACAGCTGTTTGCACTGATCAAACGCCTGCGCAGCGAAGGCATGGCGATCATCTACATCAGCCACCGCATGGCGGAAGTGTATGAACTCTCCGATCGCGTCAGCGTGCTGCGCGACGGCCAGTACGTCGGCAGCCTGACGCGCGAACAGCTGAACGCCAGCGAACTGGTGCGCATGATGGTTGGCCGTCCGCTCAGCGATCTGTTCAACAAAGATCGCGCCATTAGCTTCGGCGAAATTCGTCTGGCGGTAAATCATCTGACCGACAACCGCAAAGTGCATCCCTGCAGCCTGGCGGTGCGCGCCGGGGAGATTGTCGGGCTGGCCGGGCTGGTCGGTGCCGGCCGCAGCGAGCTGGCGCAGCTGATTTTTGGTGTGCATCAGCCAGCCGGCGGGGAAATCTGGATCGACGGTGAAAAAGTACAGATTCACTCGCCGCGAGACGCCATTGCGCGCGGCATCGGTTTCCTGACCGAAAACCGCAAAGAGCAGGGGCTGTTTCTGGAACTGGCGGCGCAGGAAAACATCGTGATGGCCACGCTTGAGCGCGATGCCAGCTACGGCCTGCTTAACCGGCGCAAAGGGCAGAAGATCGCCAGCGAGGCGATTCAATCACTGAATATCCGCGTGCCGCACGCCCAGGTGCGCGCTGGCGGCTTATCCGGCGGCAACCAGCAGAAGCTGCTGATTTCGCGCTGGGTATCGATAGCGCCGCGCATCCTGATTCTGGATGAGCCGACGCGCGGCGTGGATGTCGGCGCCAAGAGTGAAATCTACCGCATGATGAACCAGATGGCGCAGCAGGGGGTGGCAATTTTGATGATCTCCAGCGAGCTGCCGGAAGTGGTGGGCATGAGCGACCGCGTGTACGTGATGCGCGAAGGCACCATCGCCGGCGAGCTGAGCGGCGAGCAGATTAGCCAGGAAAACATAATGACACTGGCCACCGGCGCGCAGCCGGTCCAGGCCTGAGGAGACGGGAATGACCAGTGAAACCGCACGCGTAAAAAGTCCAACGCTAAAACGTGCGTTGATGAGTGACCTGCTGCAAACCGTGGGTATTTTGCCGATTCTGATCCTGATCGTGGCGGTATTTGGCTTTGTCGCCCCGAACTTTTTTACTGAAGCTAACCTGCTGAATATCACGCGTCAGGCCTCCATCAACATTGTGCTGGCGGCGGGCATGACGTTTGTCATTCTCACCGGCGGCATTGACCTGTCGGTTGGCTCAATGCTGGGTACCACGGCGGTGGTGGCGATGGTGGTGTCGCTCGATCCGGCGTTTGCCGGGCTGACCATCCCCGCCGCGCTCGGAGCCGGGCTGATCATGGGGCTGTTCAACGGCATTCTGGTCGCCTGGGCGGGCCTGCCGCCGTTTATCGTCACGCTGGGCACCTATACCGCGCTGCGCGGGGCGGCCTATCTGCTGGCTAACGGCACCACGGTGATCAACTCGGATATCAACTTTGAGTGGATAGGCAACGGTTATCTCGGACCGATCCCGTGGCTGATTATCATTGCCTTTGCGGTGATTGCGCTGTGCTGGTTTATTTTGCGCCGCACCACGCTTGGCGTGCACATCTATGCGGTGGGCGGCAACATGCAGGCAGCACGCCTCACCGGTATTAAAGTCGGCGCGGTACTGGTGTTTGTCTACGCCATGAGCGGCCTGCTGTCCGGGCTGGGTGGCCTGATGAGCGCATCGCGCTTGTACAGCGCTAACGGCAACCTCGGCGTGGGCTATGAGCTGGACGCGATCGCCGCGGTGATTCTGGGCGGGACCAGCTTTGTCGGCGGCATTGGCACCATTACCGGCACGCTGATTGGCGCGCTGATTATCGCCACGCTGAACAACGGCATGACGCTGATGGGCGTGTCGTACTTCTGGCAACTGGTGATTAAGGGCGGGGTGATCATTATTGCGGTGCTGATCGATAAGTACCGTACGCGGCATCACGTGGGGTGAGGGGCGGGCGCTGGCTTTGGCCCTCACCCCAACCCTCTCCCGCTTGCGGGAGAGGGGGCTGTCCGGAGCGAAGAGGTAACTAACGTGCTTCACCTGAACACCATGCAGAACGGTTCCCTCTCCCGCGGGCGGGAGAGGGGGCTGTCCGGAGGGAAGATTTAGAAAACAAGTGCTTCACCTGAACACCACGCAGAACGGTTCCCTCTCCCGCGGGCGGGAGAGGGCCAGGGTGAGGGCAAAGGCAATCAGGGCATAAAACCAAAAAAGCAGGAGAACATCGACTATGCGTTTTAATCCGATTATCACCGGACTGCTGGCCGCGACGCTGTTCAGTGCGCCATTTGTGCAGGCCAAAGAACTGAAATCCATCGGCGTGACGGTGGGCGATCTGGCTAACCCGTTCTTCGTCCAGATCACCAAAGGGGCGGAGCTCAAGGCGCGTCAGCTGGCGGGCGATAAGGTCAACGTGACGCTGGTCTCCAGCGGCTATGATCTTGGCCAGCAGGTGGCGCAGATTGACAACTTCATTGCCGCTAAAGTGGATATGATCATCCTCAACGCCGCTGACTCCAAAGGCATCGCGCCGGCGGTGAAGCGCGCGCGTGATGCCGGCATCGTGGTAGTGGCGGTGGACGTGGCTGCGGACGGTGCTAATGCCACCATCACCTCTGACAACACCCAGGCCGGGGCTATGGCCTGTAAATACATCTCCGACCGCCTGAAAGCCAAAGGCAACGTGGTCATCATCAACGGACCACCGGTGTCAGCGGTGCAGAACCGCGTGGAAGGCTGCATGAATGAGCTGAAAACCCACCCGGATATCAAACTGCTCTCTTACAACCAGAACGCCAAAGGCAGTCGCGAAGGCGGACTGGAAGTGATGACCGGCCTGCTGTCGGCCAACCCGAAGATTGATGCCGTATTCGCTATCAACGATCCTACCGCTATCGGTGCCGATCTGGCGGCGAAACAGGCGCAGCGCAACGAATTCTTTATCGTCGGCGTCGATGGATCGCCAGACGGCGAAGAGGCGCTGAAGCGCAAAGGCTCGCTGTTTGTCGCGACGCCAGCCCAGGATCCGCAGGTGATGGCGGCCAAAGCGGTTGAGATTGGCTATGACATCCTGCAGGGCAAGCCAGCGCCGGATAAGCCGGTGCTGATTCCGGTAACGCTGATCGATCGTAACAATGTCAGCAGCTACAAAGGCTGGACGGTGAAATAAGCCACACGGGCGTCGCGGTGCACCTTGCGCGCCGCGACGTCCGCCGGAGACGCAGCTATGCAACGTTCCGAAGTTAACGCTATTTTGCAACTGACCCGCGAATTCTTTCTGCGGCAGGATGTGCATCTGCCGCCGTGGGCCGATTACGGTCTCAGCCAGTGGCGCGCGCTGGACACCTCAGCCGCCGCCGAACTGCTGGCGCTGCACCTCGGCTGGGATGTCACCAGTTTTGGTGCCGATGATTTCAGCCAGACCGGCCTGACGCTGTTTACCCTGCGCAACGGTTCACGCGGCGGACAACCGTGGGGCAAACCGTATGCGGAGAAGATCATGCACGTGCGCGAAGGGCAGGTGACGCCGATGCATTATCATCCGCAAAAAATGGAAGACATCATCAACCGCGGCGGTGGCAACCTGATTGTCACGCTACACAATCGCGACGGCGATCGGCTGGCGGATACGCCGGTACAGGTCACGCTGGATGGCATCTGCCAGACTCATGCCGCCGGTTCCCAACTGCGGCTGTCACCGGGCGAAAGCGTCACGTTACTGCCCGGTGTCTGGCACAGCTTCTGGGGCGAAACCGGCTACGGCGATGTGCTGGTGGGCGAAGTCTCCATGCCCAATGACGATGAGCACGACAACGTCTTTCTTACCCCGCTGGCGCGCTTTAATCCGATTGATGAGGATGAAGCGCCGCGCTGGCTGCTGTGTAACGAATATCACCGCTGGCTGGCATAACAGGAGTGTTTCATGGCACTGATCTCTCTGGCGCAGGGCCTCGCCCATGCGCAGCAGCACGGTTACGCGCTCGGCGCGTTCAACGTTCTCGATACCCACTTTCTGCGCGCGCTGTTCCATGCGGCGGAGCAGCAGCGTTCGCCGTTTATCATCAACATTGCCGAGGTGCATTTTAAATACGTCAGCCTGGAACCGCTAATCGCCGCTATCCGTGCCGAAGCGGCGCTAAACGCCATCCCGGTGGTGCTCAACCTTGATCATGGCCTGCATTTTGATGCGGTGATGCAGGCAATTCGCCTCGGCTTCACCTCGGTAATGTTCGATGGTTCAACCCTGAGCTATGACGAGAACATTCGCCAGACGCGGGAAGTGGTGAAGATGTGCCACGCGCTGGGTATTTCGGTTGAGGCCGAGCTGGGCGCCGTGGGCGGCGATGAGGGGGGCGCGCTGTTTGGCGAAGCGGACAGCAATAAATTCACCGACCCGGCGCTGGCGGCGGAATTTGTCCAGGCAACCGGCATCGACTGCCTCGCAGTGGCCATCGGCAACGCGCACGGCAAATACAAAGGCGAGCCAAAGCTTGATTTTGACCGTCTGGCGGCGATTCGCGCAGCGGCCGGCATTCCGCTGGTGCTGCACGGTGGTTCCGGCATCAGCGACGCCGATTTCCGTCGCGCCATCAGCCTCGGCATCCACAAAATCAACTTCTACACCGGTATGTCGCAGGCGGCGCTCGGGGCGATTGAAACGCAAATCACCCAGCGCGACGTGCGCTACGACTCGTTCGCCGAACTGTTAATGGCGGTCGAACGCGACATCGCCAGCGTTGTGGCCCAGCAGATGCAGGTGTTTGGCAGCGCCGGGAGGGCCTGACATGGCAGCACGCAACGGCATTCTGGCGGCGGGTAACATGCTGGTGGATCACGTGCAGCGCATCAGCCACTGGCCAGAACAGGGCTGGCTGGCGGAGATTAGCCACAGCGAGAAATGCAGCGGCGGTGCAGCGCTGAATGTGCTGTTTACCCTGGCGCGCATGCAGGTCGGTCTGCCGCTGGCCGCCGTGGGGATGCTGGGCGAGGACAGCGACGGCGATTATCTGCTGCAGCTGCTGGATGAACATCATGTGGATCGTCAGCACGTGCAGCGCACCGGTGCGGCAGCCACGGCGATGACGCAGGTGATGACCGCGCCGGACGGTCAGCGCACCTTTTTTCATGCGCGCGGGGCCAATGCGCAGCTCGATGTGGCGCACTTCGCTCACCTTGCCACCGCGCACCGCATCTTCCACCTCGGCTATCTGTTGTTACTGGATAAGCTCGACCAGCCCGATGCGCAGTACGGTACCCGCAGTGCCCGGCTGCTGGCGGAGATGCAGCAGCGCGGCTATCTCACCTCGCTCGATCTGGTTTCGCGCGCCGGCGAGTATCAGACGCTGGTGAAGCCGGCACTGCGCTGGCTCGATTATCTGGTGATTAACGAACTGGAAGCGCAGGCGCTCACCGGCATCGAGCTGCGCAGCAGTGGTACGCTGGCGTCGCCGGCGGCGTTTGCTGCGGCGGCACGCTGGCTGCTGGCGCAGGGTGTGCGCCAGCGCGTGGTGATTCATGCACCAGAAGGCGCCTGGGGCCAGCAGCCAGCGGGCGACGGCCTGTGGCAGCCCGCCTGGTGCTTAGCGGCAGAGGAGATTGTCGGCAGCGTCGGGGCAGGCGATGCGTTCTGCGCCGGCGTGCTGTACGCCAGCCATCAGAACTACAGCCTGCAGCAGACGTTAAAGCTGGCCCATACCTGCGCGAGCTTTAATCTGCATGCGGCCAACGCGCTGGACGGCATCCGGCCACTGAGCGAGATGCAGCGCTGGATGGATCAGGCGATTTGCGTTTCGCGCGCCGCGGCGGACGGGCGCATCACATCGGCGGAAAAAACATAGCCCAGTCCGCGAATGGTGCGGATCAGGATCGGCTGATGCGGATTAGCCTCGATTTTGCGTCTGAGGCGCATGATCAGCACATCAATGGTGCGATCGAACACGTCGAGGCTCTCGCTGTGGGTCAGCTCCAGCAGCTGGTCGCGCGTCAGAACCTTACGCGCGTGGCCGACCAGCGCGCGCAGCAGGCTGTATTCACCCTGGGTGAGCGGTACGCTTTCACGCTGTGGATTGAACAGCTGACAACGCACATCATCCAGCCGCCAGCCATTAAACTGCCAGCCCTCATCAATCACCATTTCCGGCTGCGCCAGTCGCCCGCAGCGGCGTAGCGCCGCACGGGCCCGCGCCACCACCACGCGGGGATTAAAGGGTTTGGCGATATAGTCGTCGGCGCCCATCTCCAGCCCAACCACCATATCGGCTTCCGATCCCATGCCGGTCAGCATGATCACCAGCAGCTCAGGGCGCTGACGCTGCATCTGCTGTAATACCAGCAGGCCGTTGGTATCGGGCAGCATCATATCCAGCATCACCAGGGAGATTTCCCGATGCTGCGCCAGCAGCGCCAGGGCGTCGCGCCCCTGATGACAGCTATAAACGGTAAACACATGTTCGCTCAGCACATCGTGCAGCAATTCGCAGATGGCACGATCATCATCAACGACCAGAATCGCGGGCTTCATTGCACTGCCTCTTTTGTTGCGAAAGGGTTAAACGCAGTGTAACCCGGCGTTTTTAAGCTGCTGAAACGCGCAGCAGAAACGTGAGCGCCATCGCCTGGCAGAGTGTGAAAGCGTGCGTTACCGCAATATTTCACCCCCGGCTGCGCACGGCGGGAAAACGTTTGCGCGCAGGTGGTGCAATGCACCATAATCGCGCCTCGTTCTGGTTCAGAATTTTCTTAGCCGCAACGGCATGCTGAAACGGAAACGATTGCGTCAGGGAGTGGCATAGCAATTGCTATGTGGACAGGGGATAGCACACGACGTTCTGCTGCCAGCGGTGGCAAAACGTCGGCATAAAAAAATAATTTTCCTCACTTTTTCCGCGTCAGCTTAGCCACCACGCGCGGAATAGCGGGAAAACGCCTTGGCAAGAGAGAGCAGGCCTGCGGGCCGTCTCCGCTGATGAGAGATGATGATGTTAGAAAAACTTTTTAAGTTAAAAGCTCACCACACCACGGTGCGCACCGAAATCATTGCCGGTATTACGACCTTTCTGGCAATGGCCTACATCCTGTTTGTGAACCCCAGCATCCTCGGGGCGACCGGTATGGATAAAGGCTCGGTGTTTGTTGCCACCTGTCTGGCCGCGGCCATCGGTTCGATTCTGATGGGCCTGATCGCTAACTATCCGATCGCGCTGGCACCGGGCATGGGCCTGAACGCCTTTTTCACCTACACCGTGGTGCTGCATATGGGCTACACCTGGCAGATCGCGCTGGGTGCGGTGTTCCTTTCGGCGGTGATCTTCTTTGCGCTGTCGATTTTTAAAATTCGCGAATGGATTATCGCCAGCATTCCGCTGCCGCTGCGTGCCGGGATTGCGGCAGGCATTGGCCTGTTCCTCGCACTGATTGCGCTGGAAGGGGCTGGCATCGTGGTGGATAACCCGGCTACGCTGGTCGGTCTGGGCGACCTGACCAAACCGGGTCCGCTGCTGGCGCTGCTTGGCTTCTTTATCATTGTGGTGCTGGAAGCGCGTCGCGTGACCGGAGCCGTACTGATCGGCATTCTGGTTGTTACCTTTATCTCGATGGGCATTGGCCTGACGCCGTTCGCGGGCGTGTTCTCTGCGCCGCCGTCGATTGCGCCGACCTTTATGCAGCTGGATATCGCCGGCGCGTTCAACGTTGGCCTGGTGAGCGTGATCTTTGCGTTCCTGTTTGTCGATGTGTTTGATAACACCGGCACGCTGCTGGGCGTGACGAAACGCGCCGGTCTGGCCGATGAGCAGGGCAACGTGCCGAAAATGGGCCGTGCGCTGATCGCCGATAGCGCCGCTGCGCTGTTCGGTTCACTGCTGGGTACCTCAACCACCACCAGCTATGTGGAGTCCGCTGCGGGCGTCAGCGCCGGCGGCCGTACCGGTCTGACGGCGATTGTGGTCGCCATTCTGTTCCTGCTCAGCCTGTTCTTCTCGCCACTGGCGGGTAGCGTGCCGGTCTACGCCACGGCGCCAGCGCTGCTGTTCGTTGCGGTGCTGATGGCTTCCGGTCTGGCAGAAATTGACTGGAAAGATGTCACCACGGCGGCACCGGTCACCGTGACCGCGCTGACCATGCCGCTGACATACTCGATCGCCAACGGTATCGCCTTTGGTTTTATTACCTGGACGGTGGTGAAACTGCTGAGTGGCCGCACCAAAGAGGTCAATGCGGCGCTGGTGATTCTGTCGATTCTGTTTGTGATTAAACTCGGCTGGCTGAGTGCCTGATGCTGTGTTACGGAAGCCCGCCCGGGCTTCCGTGTAAGTTGTTACATTTGCGCAAGGATTGTTTGCGTGATGTCTCGCAATTCCTGCCCGTCCCCACTTTTCTCTTTCAGGCCTGTTGTTTACTGTCTCTACGTAAATTCTGCCATGCGCAAATTTTTTGCCTGCAGTGGCGGGATCGTGGAATGTTTAATCGCTGCCGCTCTGCTTAAATAGCGGTGGAGTGAGGCGATGACACAAGGTTGCTGAAGAAGGACAAGATAATGGATTATCCCGTTTGCACGCTGCCGCATCGGTTGCCGCCTCGCCTTCTGGCGTTAAGAAATCAGGGAGCACCGCTAATGGTACGATTAACCCAACACGTGGAACAGCTGGCGAACACCACCCGGCTGTTACAGCAGGATGTCGCGGTCCTGACCGCGCGTTTTGAAAATTTTGCCACCAGAGCGGACGTGGAACGCGTGCGTACCGAACAGGGGCTGATGTGCAATCAACTGATGAATGAGATCGGTCAGGTGGAGAAGCGTATCGATAAAAAGTTCGAACGGTTAAATGACAGACTGATCTGGACCCTCATGTTGCCGGCTCTCCTCGCCGTACTGGCATGGTTTGTAAAAGTGGCGGTGCTGAAAATTTAAGGTTGCCAGCAGTAATCCGGCCCGTCCATGGGCCGGAGCAGCGGATTTAGCGGAAGGGCGGTTCGTTGAAGGTGCGTAGTTTCCTGGAGTGCAGTTTGTCACCCTCGGCGCGCAGCAGCTCAACGGCGCAGATGCCAATCTGCAGATGTTCCGAGATCGCGCCCTCATAGAAACGGTTGGCCTGGCCGGGCAGCTTGATTTCACCGTGCAGCGGTTTATCCGAGACGCACAGCAGGGTGCCGTACGGTACGCGGAAACGATAGCCCTGTGCGGCAATGGTGGCGCTCTCCATATCCACCGCCACCGCGCGGCTCAGGTTGAAGCGTAACGCAGATGCGGAGTAGCGCAGCTCCCAGTTGCGGTCGTCCGTGGTGACAACCGTACCGGTGCGCAGGCGCTGCTTCACCTCTTCGCCGGGCATACCGCTGACTGCTTTGGTGGCGTCGTACAGGGCACGCTGCACCTCCGCAATGCTCGGGATCGGGATATCCGGCGGTAATACGCTGTCCAGCACGTGGTCGTCACGCAGATAGGCGTGTGCCAGCACGTAATCGCCGATGCTCTGGCTTTCACGCAGGCCACCGCAGTGACCAATCATCAGCCACGCATGTGGACGCACCACCGCGAGGTGGTCGCAGATGGTTTTGGCGTTCGACGGACCGACGCCAATATTCACCAGCGTGATGCCGCGACGATTGGGCGAGGTTAAATGCCAGGCGGGCATCTGATGCTTCTTCCACGCCAGATCCGACATCATCGCCGTTGGGTCCTGCGTTTCCGCCGTGATCACCACATCGCCGGCGCAGGCGAGACTGTCGTAAGGCGTGCTGGGGTCCTGCACCTGCTCAATCGCCCAGCGCACGAACTCATCGACGTAGCGCGTGTAGTTAGTGAACAGTACAAACGGCTGGAAGTGTTCTACCGCGGTGCCGGTGTAGTGACGCAGGCGCGCCAGGGAGAAATCGGTGCGCAGCGCGTCGAAATGCGACAGCGGGAACAGCGCGTCGGCGTTGAACAGGCCATCAGCGGTTTCATCGCCAATCTGCGACAGTTCGGTCGTCGGGAAATGGCGCGCAATACTGGCGCTCATGGAGCGGTCCCGCGACAGGTCGGAGCCATCAATCACATAGGGATAAGGGATTTCCTGCTGTGACGGACCCACCTCAATCAGCACGTCGTACTCTTTTTCGATCATCTGCAGCTGTTCGCTGAGATAGTGACGCAGCAACGCCGGGCGCGTGATGGTCGTGCTGTAGCGGCCGGTGTGGGTAAAACGTCCCCAGGCGCGGGTGCGATTTTGCTGCGGGCCTTCACCCTGCCAGGTGATGCGCAGCTCCGGATAGACAAACAGCCCCTGCTGGCGCAGCCCGGCGTCCGGCAGTGTGCCGCTGGCAGTGAACGTGCGAATGGCGTTGCGCAGCGCTTCAACCGCGTCGTCATACAGACGCTCCAGTTGATCCAGCGCCTGTTCAGTGGTCAATCCGTTCCGTTGCGTATTCATAGATTCTCCTTCAGCAAGTTGGACCGATTTGACCAGAGCATAGCGGATAAACCTCTCATCACGATGAAGAATCTGTGATCGACCGCATTCTGCACCATCACGGTGCTGGTAGGCGGCAAAAGGCTGGCTATGTTTATCAGGTGCAGGGAGGCCACATCGCACGTTTTCCGCCCGGCTGCGATGCCGCTGCAAAAAAATTGTCACCGATTGTCTTCTCTGGCGAGCTTTTTGCTTAAATTTCAACCGTGGTCGCGCTGACCACACTGCTCTCGAAGTGTTTCAGATTGATTTCTCCCAGGCCGTGGTATGGCTCCGTTCCTGACCCGTTGAGGATTGAAAGCATGTCTTTGAAATTCATAAAACACCCATTGAAGGTGGTGATGGCAGGTTGTTTAAGCATGGCGTTCTACGCGCAGGCTGACATAAAGATTGGCGTGGCCGGTCCGTTTACCGGACCGAATGCTACGTACGGTACACAATACTGGAAGGGCGCCAGCCAGGCCGCGGCGGACATTAACGCGGCGGGCGGCATAAACGGTGAAAAAATTGTGCTGGTGCAGGGCGATGACGCCTGCGAACCCAAGCAGGCGGTGGCCGTTGCCAACCGGCTGGTGGATCAGGACAAAGTGATGGCGGTGGTGGGCCATTTCTGCTCATCCTCGACCATGCCAGCCTCAGAGGTGTATGACGAGGCGGGCGTACTGGCGATTACGCCCGGTTCAACCAATCCACAAATCACCGAACGCGGCATGAAAACCCTGTTCCGCATGTGCGGGCGTGATGACCAGCAGGGGACAATTGCCGCTAACTATATTCTCGATACGCTGAAAGCGAAGAAAGTAGCGGTGATCCACGATAAAGATACTTACGGTCAGGGGCTGGCGGATGCCACCAAAGCGGCGCTGGAGAAACGCGGCGTCAAAGAGGTGCTGTATGAGGGGCTGTCGCGCGGTGAAAAAGACTTCAACGCGCTGGTCACCAAAATCGGCGCGGTGAAACCGGATGTGGTCTATTTCGGTGGCTGCCATCCGGAGGCGGGTCCGCTGGTGCGGCAGATGCGCGAGCAGGGCGTCAATGCGGCTTTCTTCTCCGGCGACTGCATCGTGACGGAAGAACTGGTGACTGCCGCCGGCGGTCCGCAGTTCACTAAAGGCGTGTACATGACCTTCGGCAATGACCCGCGCACCATCGCGGATGGCAAAGCGGTGATTGAAAAATTCCGCGCCAGCGGTTTTGAGCCGGAGGGGTATACGCTGTACGCCTACGCCTCCATTCAGGCTCTGGCCGCCGCCTACAAAGCGGCAGGTAAAGACAATGCCAAAGCCAGCGACTGGCTGAAGGCCAACAGCGTTGACACCGTGATGGGCAAGAAGGCGTGGGACGAAAAAGGCGACCTGAAAGTCTCGGATTACGTGGTCTATCAGTGGGATGACAAAGGCAAATATCACCAGCTGTAATTCGCTCTGCGGCCCCGCGCGCAGCGGGGCCGTTCGCATCTGAGCGTGACCTGTGCACGCCTTCCACCTGCGAGAGACAATATGGACGCCTTTTTTATACAGCAGCTGATTAACGGCCTGACGCTGGGCGCGGTCTACGGGCTGATCGCCATCGGCTACACCATGGTTTACGGCATTATCGGCATGATCAACTTCGCCCACGGCGAGGTGTACATGATCTCTGCTTATCTGTGTGCGATCGGGCTGGCGCTGCTCAGCTACTTTGGCATTCACTCCTTTCCACTGCTGATCTTTGGCACGCTGTTGTTCACCATCGTGGTCACCGCCGCTTACGGCTGGGCCATTGAGCGCATTGCCTATCGTCCGCTGCGCAATTCCACCCGGCTGGCACCGCTGATCTCTGCCATTGGTATGTCGCTGATACTGCAGAACTATGTGCAGCTCAGTCAGGGACCGAATCAGCAGGGCATTCCCACCTTGCTGAGTGGCGTGCTGCGTATGGAGATCGACGGCGGCGTGGTGCAAATCACCTGGACCAAAGTGTTTATCCTGGTGGCAGCGCTGTGCGGGATGGCGCTGCTGACCTGGATTATCCAGTGCACCAAACTGGGCCGTATCTGCCGTGCGGTCCAGCAGGATCGGCGCATGGCGTCGATTCTCGGTATCAATACCGACCGGGTGATTTCGCTGGTGTTTGTCATCGGCGCGGCGATGGCCGGGCTGGCCGGGGTGCTGGTTACCATGAACTACGGCACGTTTGATTTCTACGCCGGCTTCATTATCGGCATCAAAGCCTTCACCGCGGCGGTGCTGGGGGGCATCGGTTCGCTGCCCGGTGCGATGCTGGGCGGTTTACTGCTGGGCGTGGCCGAGGCGCAGTTCGCCGGGCTGGTGAACTCCGATTACAAAGATGTGTTCTCGTTTTCGCTGCTGGTGGTGATTTTAATCTTCCGTCCGCAGGGACTGCTGGGCCGGCCGCTGGTCGCCAAAGTGTGAGGAAGCCAGAATGAATGCAATGACGCAAACAAGCGGCATCCGTCAGGTGCTGCTCGACACGCTGCTGGCCGGTGCCGTCGCGCTGGTGGTGTTCGGCCCGGTAGTGGGCGTGGTGCTCAGCGGCTACAGTTTTACGCTGTCGCCGCTGCGCGTGGCGCTGCTGGTGGCGGTGGTGATGGCAGGACGTTTGCTGCTGGGGCTGTTTCTGCATACCGCCGTGGGGCGCCGTTTTCTGCGCAACTTTGAAGGTAACGATGACGGCGTATACGTGCGTGAACCCGGGTACCGCTCGCGCCTGCGCTGGATAATACCGCTGCTGCTGGTTGTGGCCCTGGCGTTTCCGTTTCTCTCCAGTAAGTATCTGCTGACGGTGGCGATTCTCGGGCTGATCTACGTGCTGCTGGGACTCGGGCTCAATATCGTGGTCGGCCTCGCCGGGCTGCTCGATCTGGGCTATGTGGCGTTTTACGCCATTGGTGCTTACGGGCTGGCGCTGGGCTATCAGTATCTCGGGCTGGGTTTCTGGAGCATGATCCCCATCGCTGCGCTGCTGGCGGCATTGGCCGGTGCGCTGCTGGGCTTTCCGGTGCTGCGCATGCACGGTGACTATCTGGCTATCGTCACGCTCGGCTTCGGTGAAATTATCCGGCTGGTGCTGAATAACTGGCTGTCGTTCACCGGGGGCCCGAACGGCGTCTCGGTGCCGTCACCCACCTTTCTCGGCCTTGAATTCGCCCGCCGGGCAAAAGAGGGCGGCATACCGTACCACCAGTTTCTGCATCTCGATTACAACCCCAACATGAAGTTCATCTTTATCTACGTCGTGCTGGTGCTGGTGGTGCTGCTGGTGCTGTTTATCAAGCACCGGCTGACGCGCATGCCGATTGGCCGGGCGTGGGAAGCGTTGCGCGAAGATGAAATCGCCTGTCGCGCCATGGGGCTGAATCACGTGCTGGTGAAGCTGTCGGCCTTTATGCTCGGCGCCTCAACCGCCGGTATTGCCGGGGTATTTTTCGCCAGCTATCAGGGGTTCGTTAATCCCACCTCGTTTACCTTTTTTGAGTCCGCGCTGATTCTGGCCATCGTGGTGCTGGGCGGGATGGGCTCGACGCTTGGCGTGGTGCTGGCCGCGTTTGTGCTGACGGTGGCGCCCGAGCTGCTGCGCAGCTTTGCCGAGTACCGCGTGCTGCTGTTTGGCATGTTAATGGTGCTGATGATGATCTGGCGTCCGCGCGGCCTGGTACGCACCGCGCGCGTCGGGGTGCCGCTGAGAAAAGGAGTACGCCATGAGTGATGCCATCCTGCAGGTGGATAACCTGATGATGCGCTTTGGCGGCATCAAAGCGCTGAATGATGTCAGCCTGCGCGTAGAGCGCGGCTCGGTCACCGCGCTGATTGGCCCCAACGGCGCGGGCAAAACCACGGTATTTAACTGCCTGACGGGATTTTATCGCGCCAGCGGCGGTCGCATTGTGCTCAATGCCCATCAGCGCAGCACCGATGTGATTCAGGTGCTGGGCCAGAAGATTCAGCCGGGTGACTGGCTGCGGCCGGCGCGGCTGGGCTCGCGTATCTGGTACAAGATGTTTGGCGGCGCACATCTGGTCAACCGCGCCGGTCTGGCGCGCACCTTTCAGAACATCCGCCTGTTTCGCGAGATGTCGGTGGTGGAGAACCTGCTGGTGGCGCAGCATATGCAGGTCAACCGTCAGCTGCTGGCCGGCATTCTCAATACCCGTGGCTATCGTGCGGCGGAGAGTCGCGCGCTCGATCGCGCTTTTTACTGGCTGGAGCGCGTTGATCTGGTCAGCAGTGCCAACCGGCTGGCCGGCACGCTCTCCTACGGCCAGCAGCGCCGGCTGGAGATTGCGCGCGCCATGTGCACCCGGCCGGAGCTGATCTGCCTGGATGAGCCCGCAGCGGGGCTTAATCCGGTCGAAACCGAGGCGCTGAGCCAGATTCTGCATCAGCTGCGCGCTGATCATCGCATCAGCGTGCTGTTGATTGAACACGATATGCCGATGGTGATGCGCATTTCCGATCACATCGTCGTGCTGGATCACGGTGACGTGATCGCCCAGGGCACGCCGCAGCAGATTCGACACGATGCGAAGGTGATCGCCGCTTATCTCGGCGCGGAAGAGGAGAGCGAGCATGGCTGAAGCAATGCTGGCGTTTGAACAGGTGGATGTGTTTTACGGCCCGGTGCAGGCGCTGAAGCAGGTGTCGCTGACCGTGGCGGAAGGGGAAACCGTCGCGCTGATTGGGGCCAACGGTGCGGGAAAATCCACGCTGCTGATGTCGATTTTTGGTCAGCCGCGCATTGCCAGCGGTGAAATTCGCCTGCGCGGAGAAGCCATCAGCCAGCGGTCGACCCATTTTATCGCCGCCAGCGGCATTGCTCAGGCGCCGGAAGGACGGCGCATCTTTCCGGATATGACGGTGGAAGAGAACCTGCTGATGGGCACCATCGCCATCGGCGAGCGCTACATGAAGCAGGATAAAGAACGCATGTACACGCTGTTTCCACGCCTGCTGGAGCGGCGAAAACAGCGGGCAATGACGCTCTCCGGCGGCGAGCAGCAAATGCTGGCGATCGCCCGCGCGCTGATGAGCCGGCCGCGTCTGCTGCTGCTGGATGAACCCAGCCTGGGGCTGGCCCCGCTGGTGGTAAAGCAAATTTTCAGCATCCTGCGCGAGCTGACGCAGCAGGGCATGACGCTGTTTCTGGTGGAGCAGAACGCGCGCCACGCGCTGCAACTGGCGGATCGCGGTTATGTAATGGTCAATGGCGAAATTCGTCTGAGCGGCAGCGGCAGCGAACTGTTGCACAACGAAGAGGTGCGCAGCGCCTATCTGGGCGGCAGCGTCGGCGCGGGCGGGGAGTCAGCAAAAAGTTTGTAATAATGATTAAATGGTGACGGGAAACACTTTGCATAATCGTTAGCAGCCTATCATCATTATTACTCTACTTCTTAACCAAAGTGATTTGGTACTCCCTTGCAAAATCCTGGCGTAGCAGTAATGCGGGCGATCAGAAACACGGCGTGGTATCCCAAACGCCGTGCTTATCGCACGCTGTTGTGGCGTGAAATCACCCCACTGGCGGTGCCCATCTTTATTGAGAACCTGTGCGTGATGCTGATGGGGGTTCTCAGTACTTTTCTGGTGAGCTGGCTGGGCAAAGAGGCGATGGCAGGCGTTGGGCTGGCTGACAGCTTTAACATGGTGATCATCTCCTTTTTTGCCGCCATCGATCTCGGTACCACGGTGGTGGTCGCGTTCAGCCTGGCCAAACGCAACGGCAAGCGTGCGCGTGCGGCGACGCGGCAGTCGCTGGGATTGATGACGGTGCTGGCGTTTGTGCTGGTCATCGCCATCGAGTTCTGGGGACATCTGATCGTGGATGTGATTGCCGGTAACGCCGAGCCGCAGGTCAAAGAGCTGGCGCTCAGTTATCTGCAAACCTCCGCGTGGAGCTATCCGGCGGCGGCGATTGCGCTGATAGGCAGCGGCGCGTTACGCGGTGCCGGCAACACTAAAATTCCGATGCTGATTAACGGCGGCATGAATATCCTGAATATCATCATCAGTAGCGTGCTGATCTACGGTGCGCTCGGCTGGGAAGGGATGGGATTTGTCGGTGCCGGGCTGGGATTAACCATTTCACGCTATATCGGCGCGGCGTCGGCCATTTACGTGCTGTATCGCGGCATCAGTCCGGCGCTGAAAATCACGCTGGCCAGCTATTTCCGCCGCTGGGATCGCAACATCCTGATGGAAGTGCTGGGGATTGGCGTACCGGCCAGTATCGAATCGGTGTTGTTTAACGGCGGCAAACTGCTGACGCAGATTTTTGTCGCCGGCATGGGCACCAATGAGATCGCCGGTAATTTTATTGCCTTCTCCATCGCCACGCTGATTAACCTGCCGGGCAACGCGCTGGGTTCTGCGTCGACCATTATCACCGGCAGGCGCTTAGGGAAAAATCAGGTGATGCAGGCGGAGCGGCAGATCAAGCACGTATTCTGGCTGGCGATGATTGGGCTATGTACGCTGGCGTTTATCACCGTGCCGCTGGCGGGCACGCTGGCGCGATTCTACACCCGCGATCCGCAGGTGATTGAGGTAACCAAACACCTGATCTGGCTGAATGCTGCCTTTATGCCTATCTGGACCGCCTCCTGGGTGCTGCCGGCCGGGCTAAAAGGCGCGCGCGACGCACGGTACACCATGTATGTATCGATGTTCAGTATGTGGGGCGCGCGCGTGGTGGCCGGTTATCTGCTCGGCATTGTGCTGGGCATGGGGGTGATTGGCGTCTGGCTCGGTATGTTCCTCGACTGGACGGTGCGCGGTATCTGTTTCTGGTGGCGTTTGACCAGCGGCAAATGGCTGAACAATTACCGCAAAATGCTCGCGAAGAGCAGTGGCCCACAGGGCTGAGGAATCCCCACAAAAAGACAGGCACAGGGTTTTGTGATCGGGTTATTGCGCCAGCAAAAAAAGATCGCACCCTATGCCTGCCATACCCGGCCCCGCCTCAAGCCGCACAGCTATTTCCGGGCTGACCGCTGCCTTTCCGCTGGCAACCTAACTCAGCGCTTTCGTGAATTCGAACGTGATGCGACAACTGTGCGCCTTGCCACGCATACGCAGGCGGGCTGTGCAGTACAGTACAGTACACAAAGCTTGCCTTCGTCGTGGCGGTTATACATCCAGCTACGATGATTCAGCGCGATTATTGATGCCACACTTAAGCATATTGCGCCTCAGGGCAAGCAGGTCGTTGTGCTCGGTTCGCAAATGTTGTACCAGAGCAGGCTGTATCAGGATGCGCTTACGCAACAGCACGCCGAGATCGTCAATATAGCTGCATCCACCCAACAGTTAGTGACACGCTGCATTAACGAGATAAAAGCCACAAAAAGCGTGACTGAACTATCAATGCGCCAGTTAGCGGACGCCGTAAGTAGCTGGAAGCAACAGGGCGCTACGCACATTATTCTGGCTCGCACAGAGTTGAGTTTGTTAAAACACAGCGCGATCTGGCAGGAAATGACGTTAATTGATTCGAGCGAAGCTCTCGCGCGTGCCGCTTTGCGCGCCATATCATTTCGCCGCCTGCGTGATTAAGCCGGACGAATTATTTCAACGTCGAAGGGCCGCTTAACTCATTAATTTTCCCGCCCCCGGGCGGGGTAAACATCAATTTGTATCACACTGTATCTCCCGCCACACAGCACACACGCCGTTGCATAACCCGCCAGTCTGTACATATCCGCCATACATCGCCGTGGTCTTCTGTACGCATCAACCGAATGCATGGAGATACCACGATGTTAACCCGACTGTTTATTTCAACGTTACTGATGGGCGCCTCTGCGACCTGCGCCTGGGCGGAGCGACTGAGCGCTGCTGACGTGCTCGGCCCGGCGGCCGTGGCGCCACTGGATCATCCCCAGCCGCCTGCGCGATTAATTGTCGATGCGCCGCTGGCCGGACCGCTGCGCAAGGGCGCGGTGTTTATCCAGTACCGGGCAGAAAATCTGCGCATCGAGCCCGTGTTTGGCCAGGAAGCGCTGAAAATCACGCCGCGCATCGGCCACATTCACGTCATCGTGGATGACAACCCGTGGCACTGGGCGGACACCAGCGGTGAGCCGGTGATTCTGGTCGGTCTGCCTGTCGGGCCGCACAAGGTCACCCTTATTCTTGCCGATCCTACGCATAAACCGATCGACAGCAAAACCATCACCTTTAACGTGCCCGTACAGATTGCACCGCACTGATTACCCGGAGATAAATTATGAAAACACTGTTACGTCAGACTCTGTTGGCAACGCTGGTTCTCACGGCGGCAGGCACCGCGTTTGCCGCCACCCCGGCCTCACACGATTACGCCGCTGACTTCAGCCACGTGCAGCAGATCAACGCGGGCGTGCTGAACACAGGCTATGTGGACATCGGTCCGCGTGACGGCCAGGCGGTGATTTTGCTGCACGGCTGGCCGTACGATATCCAGAGCTATGCTCAGGTGGCACCGGCGCTGGCGGCAAAAGGGTATCGGGTGATCGTGCCGTATCTGCGCGGCTTCGGCAGCACGCGTTTCCTGTCGGATAAAACGCCGCGTAACGGCCAGCCTTCGGCAATGGCAGCGGACGTCGTGGCGCTGATGGATGCGCTCAATATCAAGCAGGCCGTGCTGGGCGGCTTTGACTGGGGCGCACGCACCGCGGACATCGTCGCGGCGCTATGGCCGGAACGGGTAAAATCGCTGGTGTCAGTCAGCGGCTATCTGATCAGTAGCCAGCAGTTGGGTAAAAAACCGCTGCCGCCAGAGGCCGAACAGCAGTGGTGGTATCAGTTCTATTTCGCCACTGAGCGCGGTCAGCAGGGGTATGCTGCCCATACACACGACTTTGCGAAACTGATCTGGCAGCAGGCATCGCCCGGCTGGAAATTCAGCGATGCCACCTTTAACCAGAGCGCCAAAGCGCTGGATAATCCGGATCAGGTGGCGATCACTATCAGCAACTACCGCTGGCGCCTGGGCCTGGAAAAAGGCGAGCAAAAATATGCCGCTTATGAGAAAACATTAGCCACGTTACCGACAATTCGCGTCCCCACCATCACCATCGAAGGGGATAATAACGGGGCGCCGCACCCGGCACCGGAGACGTACCGCACCAGGTTCAGCGCCAGCTACCAGCATCGCACCTTCACGGGCAATATCGGACACAATCCGCCAGCGGAAGCACCGCAGGCGTTTGTGCAAGCCGTTGAGGATGCGGCCGCACTGTAGCGGAGTAATTCACGACCCGGACCGGCCATCGCGTGCCGGTCTTTTTTGCATAAGTGGCTGACAGGAGGCTGTTTTGGAGCACGTTGATCACATTCTGGTGGTGGATGATGACCGGGATATCCGCGAACTGATAACCGACTATCTGATTAAGTCCGGTTACCGCGCCACCGGTGCGGCCAATGGCCGCGAGATGCGCGCCGTGCTGAGCAGCAGCCTGGTGGATCTGGTGGTGCTGGATATCATGATGCCGGGTGACGATGGCCTGACGCTGTGCCGTCAGCTGCGCAGCGATCCCCGGCAGAACCTGCCGGTACTGATGCTTACTGCCCGCAGCGAAGAGACCGATCGCATTCTCGGGCTGGAGATGGGGGCGGATGATTACCTGATCAAACCCTTTGTGGCGCGTGAGCTGCTGGCGCGCATCAAAGCGATCCTGCGCCGTACCCGGGCGCTGCCGCCGAATTTACATATTACCGGGGCCGGCCGAATCATTGCCTTTGGCGAGTGGCAGCTGGATACCTCCGCGCGCCATCTGCTGGACAGCGACGGCGTGATTGTGGCGCTGAGTGGCGCAGAGTACCGCCTGCTGCGCGTGTTTCTCGACCATCCGCAGCGCGTGCTGAATCGCGATCAGCTGCTCAACCTGACGCAGGGCCGCGACGCGGAGCTGTTTGAGCGCTCGATCGATCTGCTGGTTAGCCGGCTGCGCCAGCGGTTACGCGATGATGCCCGTGAACCGGCCTACATCAAAACGGTACGCAGCGAAGGTTACGTACTGGCGAGCACGGTGGTGATTAAAGAGGCGCATCAATGAGGCTATGGCCGCGATCGCTGCTGTCACGCCTGCTGATTATCGTGTTGGGCGGGTTGTTGCTGGCGAATACTCTCACGCTGGCAAGCCTGCTGATTGAACGCATGAACAGCGCTAAAAGCGTGATGCTGGGCAACCTGGAGTACGATGTGGCGACCAGCGTGGCAATCCTCGATCGTCTGCCGGCGGACGAGCGTCCGGGCTGGCTGGCGAAGCTGGCGCGCGGCAACTATCGCTACAGTCTGTCGCCGGGCGAAGCGGGGCCGTATCCCTCCGGCTGGCGCACGCGCGACGCGGTACGCTCACTGCAGGAGACGCTTGGCGGGCGCTATCAGATGAGCATTCATGCGATTCCGGGGCCGCGGGAGCATATTCAGGTGCATCTGACGCTGCATGACGGCGCGCCGCTCACGCTCGATCTCTGGCCGCGCATGCCGGCGATTGCGCGCTGGCTGCCGCTGGTGCTGATGGGTCAGCTGCTGCTGCTGCTGTGCTGCGCATGGCTGGCGGTGCGGCAGGTGGTGCGACCGTTTGTGCGCTTTACCCAGGCGGTTGATGCGCTCAAACCGGCCGCCAGCCACGCACAGCTGATGGCAGAGCACGGCCCGGATGAAGTGCAGCAGGCGGCGCGTGCGTTTAACGCTATGCAGCTGCGGATTCAGGATCACCTTAAAGCGCGTGCGCAAATCCTTGCGGCCATCTCCCACGATCTGCAAACCCCGATCACGCGCATGAAGCTGCGGGTGGAGATGGCGGAGCAGCCTGAGCTGCGCGACAAACTGCTGAGCGATCTCGATAACATGAGCCGCCTGGTGCGCGAGGGCATCGCCTATGCACGCTCATCGGAAGTGCTGGAGGAGAAGCGCCAGAGCGTCAGCCTCAACGCGCTGCTGGATAGCGTAGTCTGTGACTATCAGGATGTCGGTAAAGCGGTGAACTTTGTGCCGTGCACCGGCCATGACACCTTCGCCGTGCGGCCGCAGGCACTCCGGCGCATCATGACCAACCTGATCGATAATGCGCTCAAGTTTGGCGGCGAAGCGGAGGTTGAACTTTGTTCGCCCCAGGGTGACAGCGTAGAGATTCGGGTGCGTGATAACGGGCCTGGCATCCCGGAGGAGGCGTTACAGGCGGTGCTGGAGCCCTTCTACCGCGTGGAGAGTTCGCGCAATCGCCACACCGGCGGGACCGGGCTCGGCCTGGCGATCGCCACCCAGCTGGTGAGCCAGATGGCGGGTAGCCTGCAGTTGCGTAACCGGGCAGCTGGCGGGCTGGAAGCGTGCATCATCCTGCAGCAGCAGGATGTGTAACCTGATGTATCTGCCTGCCCGCCACACACATAACCCGACAAAACGGCGTTCCCGCGACACAGCCTGAACACATGCGGTGGATGTAATAGACGTACTGCCGGACGCGCAGACGTTTATCCACCGTATGAGGTTCTCTATGACACTGCTTATCGCTTTTCTCGCCGGGATGCTGACGCTGCTCAGCCCCTGTACCTTACCGATTATTCCTTTTGTATTTGCCAGCGTACGCGGCCGTCGCGGACAGCTGCTGGCGCTGCTGAGCGGCATGGTCCTGATGTTCACGCTGGTGGCGCTGCTGGTATCGCTTACCAGCCACTGGGTCAGTCAGGTCACCAGCATTGGTCGCGACCTGGCGCTGTTGTTCCTGGCGATAGTCGCACTGACGTTAATCTCCACGCGCATCGCCCAACGCGTTACCCGGCCGTTTGTCGCGCTGGGTAATCTCCTCAACGATGCCAGCCAGCGACGTAGCGGGGTGCTCGCCGCGCTGCTGGCGGGCCTGGCAACCGGTCTGCTGTGGTCGCCCTGTGCCGGACCGGTGCTGGGCGCGATCCTCAGCCTGGCCGTCGTGGGCGATCATCCCCTGTCGGTTGGCGTATTGCTGCTGGCGTATGGCAGCGGTGCCGCGCTGATGCTGGCGCTGCTCTATTTCGCCGGACGATCGCTGGTGGCGCGACTGCGTCCGGGGCTGGCGATGAGTGCGCGGCTGCGTCAGGCGGCGGGCGTGCTGATGCTCGCCTCGGTGGGCGTGATTGTTACCGGCTCACAGAGCCAGCTGCAGGCAGCGCCCGCTTTTGCCCTGAACCTGGAGCAGCAGCTGAGCCAGTGGCTGACCACGCCGGCACCCAAAGTACGCCTGGAGCCGGTTAGCCAGCCGCAAACCAGCAGCGCGTTGCCGTCGCTGGAGGGGGGCACAGCGTGGCTGAACGGGGCGCCGGTGACGCCTGCCACGTTAAAGGGCAAAGTGGTACTGGTCGATTTCTGGACCTGGGATTGCATTAACTGCCAGCATACGCTGCCATACGTGCGCGACTGGGCCAGTAAGTACCAACGTGACGGGCTGGTCGTTGTGGGGGTGCACACGCCGGAGTACCCGTGGGAGCGGGATGAAAAGGCGCTGAAGCGCGCGATTACGCGCTGGCAGCTGCCCTACACCGTAGTGGCGGATAACCACTACAGCATCTGGAACCGTTTTGGTAATCAGTACTGGCCCGCGCACTACATCTTTGATGCACACGGACAGCTGCGCTACACCGCGTTTGGTGAAGGCAACTATGAAGAGCAGGAGAGGGTAATTCAGCAGTTGCTGAAAGAGGCGCGTGCATGACAGGTCAGGCGGCCCGCCCGGGCCGCCACTGCTTCTCATTTAGGTTGTGGTTCGCGGGGTACGACTTTGGAAGCCGGGGGTGACACAGGGACTATCAGGTAAACAGCGTGCGGCATTGCCAGGACCTCCCAGCCCGTAGGGTCACTCTTCAGGGTGACCGTCATGGCGCAGCCCCCCTGACCATCCCGATATGCAAAATGCAGTAATCCAACGCATAACTTGTCGTTTGGTTCCGCGTTCGGGCTGGGGTTTACTGTCAGCGTTAACCTTTTATGGAGAAGCTGACAATGAAGAAGATCCTGCAGCAGTGGCTGGCGCGTCTGGCAGCCAGCAAAGCCGGCACCCCTGACGGGCGCGAATTCGACCCCGGTGAGCATATCGATCTGCTGATCCCGATCAGCCAGCTGTACGGCGTGGAGTTTCATCCTTCCGTGTATCGCTACTATGAACGATAACCGCCGCCACCAGCGCATGCGCTATTGCTACTGGAATGAACTGTGCACGCCAGACTAAAAACCCGCTCACGCCGAGCGGGTTTTTTTATGCTGTTTGCCCGCTTGATGAAAAAATTGCCGTAACGTCCCGCCGGTTTGTTCAATTGTATTGATTTCGTAATTTTAACGTAAAGAAAAGTATTCCCAAGCGGCAGTGTGCGTGTAAGAATATAAAGGTAAATGATAACCATTGGCGTTATCATTTAGGTGTTGTCTGGGAAAACCGTGTTGATTCAGTGCTATGCCTGAATGGCAGGCGCGGTTAAGACAATGAGTGCGTTAATAACGATAAGAAACTCACCTTTTAACATGGATAAAAATCGCCAGCTGCCGTTTGGTAGCTTCAATTCGCTGACCCTGTTCACCGGGCTTTGTATTGGTATTTCGCCGGCTGCGGCGCTGGGTGCCGATAACTCCGGCAAAAAATCTGATGATACGTTAGTGGTTGAAGCGCGCACGCCTTCGCTGTACGCGCCAAATGCCTCGGCCGATCCCAAATTTACCCGTCCGCTGGTGGATACCACCCGCACCATGACGGTGATTCCGGATCAGGTCATTAAAGATCAGGGCGTCACCAATCTGACCGACGCGCTGAAAAACGTGCCGGGCGTCGGGGCGTTTTATGCCGGGGAAAACGGCAGCTCAACCACCGGCGATGCGGTGTACATGCGCGGTGTCGATACCTCCAACAGCATTTACGTGGATGGCATTCGCGACATCGCCAGCGTCACGCGTGACACCTTCAACACGCAGCAGGTGGAGGTGATCAAAGGGCCTTCCGGCACCGACTATGGTCGCAGCGCACCATCCGGCTCGATCAATATGATCAGCAAACAACCGCGGCTGGACACCGGGCTTGACGCGTCAGTCAGCGCCGGCAGCGCGTGGATGCGCCGCGGCACGCTCGATTACAACCAGGCAATCAACGACAATGCGGCGTTTCGCCTTAATCTGATGGGTGAAAAAACCCATGATGCGGCGCGTGACCACATCCAGAACGAGCGTTATGGCGTCGCGCCTTCGCTGGCGCTGGGGCTGGACACCGCAACGCGGCTGTACGTCAACTATTTACACGTCCACCAGAACAACACACCGGACGGCGGTATTCCGACGGTTGGCCTGCCCGGCTATTCGGCACCGTCTGCCGCGTATGCTGCGCTGAACAATTCCGGCAAGGTCGCCACCAGCAACTACTACGGCACCGATTCTGATTTCGACAAATCGACTACCGACAGTGCCACGCTGCGCTTTGAACACGATTTGAGCGATAACACCACGCTGCGCAACACCACGCGCTGGTCGCGGGTGAAGCAGGAGTATCTGCTGACGGCGGTGATGGGCGGAGCCAGTAACATTACTGCACCCAACCCGAACGATGTTGGCAGCTGGCGCTGGTCGCGCCTGGCAAACACCAAAGATATCAGCAACCGTATTCTCACCAACCAGACCAATATCACCTCGAAATTTGCCACTGGTTCCGTCGGGCATGATGTGAGTGCGGGCGTAGAGTTCACACGTGAAAACCAGACCACCTATGGCGTCAACGCGCTGACCCCACCTGCGGTGAATATCTACCATCCCATCAGCAGCATTTCGATTGGCGGTCTGGACCGCAACGGTGCGAACGCTAACGGGCAGACTGACACGTTTGGCATCTACGCATTTGATACGCTGGCGATTACCCCTGACTTTGAGCTGAACGGCGGCATTCGTCTCGACAACTATCACACCGAGTACGACAGCGCGACGGCCTGTGGCGGCACCGGACGCGGCGCGCTGGCTTGTCCGGCGGGTGTGGCGCGCAATACGCCGGTGACCACGGTGGATACGGCAAAATCCGGCAATCTGGTGAACTGGAAAGCGGGGGCGCTCTATCGTCTGACCGAACAGGGCAACCTGTATGTGAACTACGCCATCTCCCAGCAGCCGCCGGGTGGCAGCAGCTTCGCGCTGGCGGCGGGTGGCAGCGGCAACAGCGCTAACCGTACCGATTTTAAACCGCAGAAGGCCAAATCCAGCGAAGTGGGCACCAAGTGGCAGGTGCTGGACAAGCGGCTGCTGCTGAACGCCGCGCTGTTCCGCACCGACATCGAAAATGAGGTCGATGCCAATGATGACGGCACTTACTCGCAAACCGGCAAGAAGCGCGTGGAAGGCTATGAACTCTCAGCAACCGGCAACATAACGCCGGACTGGGAAATCATTGCCGGTTACACCATGCAGCACGCGTCGGTGCGTGAAGGTGCCAGCGTGGCGCAGGATGGCTCATCTGCGCTGGCCTATACGCCGAAGCACGCCTTTACGCTGTGGACCAACTATCAGGCTACTGATGCGTTGTCGGTGGGCGCGGGCGCACGTTACGTTGGCAGCCTGCGTCGCGGCAGCGATGGGGCCGCGGGCACGCCGGATCACACCGAAGGCTACTGGGTGGCTGACGCGAAGCTTGGGTATAAGGTCAACAATAACCTCGACCTGCAGCTCAACGTGTATAACCTGTTTGATACCAACTATGTGGCATCGATCAACAAGAGTGGCTACCGCTATCATCCGGGCGAGCCGCGTACCTTCCTGTTGACGGCTAATGTGCATTTCTGATGGTCAACCGTGGGGCGTTCGCGCTCCACGCTTAATGGCGAGAACTCCGCGATGATGTATCACATTCCTGCCGTGCTAAACGCTGAACAGCTGGCGCACTTTACCGCACAGCTGCAGCAGGCTGACTGGGTTGACGGACGGGCGACGGTCGGCAGCCAGGGCGCGACCGTAAAAAATAACCAGCAGATTGACACCGGCACGCCACTCTATGAACGGCTGCAGGCTGCAGTGCTTCAGGCACTGAATAGCCATCCGCTCTTCTTTGCCGCCGCGCTGCCGCGCACGCTTTCTGCGCCGCTGTTTAACCGTTATCAGCAGGGGGAAACCTACGGTTTTCATGTTGATGGTGCGGTACGCCACAATGGCGCGGCCGGCTGGATGCGTACCGATCTCTCCGCCACACTGTTTCTGTGTGAACCCGACAGTTACGAGGGCGGGGAATTGGTGATCGAGGATACTTACGGTCAGCACCGCGTAAAACTGCCGGCGGGCGACCTGGTGCTTTATCCCTCCAGCAGCCTGCACTGCGTCACGCCGGTCACGCGCGGCGCGCGGGTCGCCTCGTTTTTATGGATTCAGTCGATGGTGCGCGATGATAAGCAGCGCGCGATGCTGTTTGAACTGGACCGCAACATTCAGAGCCTGAAAGCGCGCCACGGTGACAGCGAAGAACTGCTGTCGCTGCTGAATATGTACCACAACCTGCTGCGCGGCTGGACAGAAGTTTAGCCGTCACGCAATAACAAAAAGCCCGCTCAGGTTTCCCTGAGCGGGCTTCTTTAAATCTGGCTCCTCTGACTGGACTCGAACCAGTGACATACGGATTAACAGTCCGCCGTTCTACCGACTGAACTACAGAGGAATCGTTGGAACGAGGCGAATATTAATGGCAGCCCCTGTGGGTGTCAACCGCTAAAAACACATTTGTATTCAACTGGCTAGCAAAGCGGCAAAGCGATCGTGATTTAAGCAGATTCCGGTGCCTGCTGCGCCAGACGCGCCAGCGGATCCTGATGGTAAAACTGCTGCAGGTGGCGATACATGGCCGGAAAACGGCTGGCGAGCAGGTCGGGGGCGCTGAAAAAGTACTCCGACAGCACGGCAAAACATTCCGCCGGATCGCTGGCGGCATAAGGATCGAGGGTCGCGGCCTGTTCGCCTACCAGCTCCACTTCCGCCTCAATCTCGGCCATCGCCTGCAGTAAATCTTTCTCCCAGCTGGCCACATCGCGCAGCGCAATGGCCGGAATACCGCTGGTGTAACCGCTGCCGCGCGCGTCGAGCTTGTGCGCCACTTCGTGGATCACCAGGTTGTAACCAGAGAGATCGTATGAGTCCTGGATGTCCAGCGCGTTCAGCACCACCGGTCCCTGCGTCCAGCTCTGGCCGGCATGCACGGCCGGCGCGTGGTGCACCAGGCCGCTGTCGTCCTCCCAGCGATCGTCAACGCTGAACGGCTCCGGGTAGATCAGCACTTCGTGGAAGCCGTCGAGCCATTCCAGACCCAGCTTCAATACCGGCAGGCAAAACAGCAACGACAGGCGAGCCAGGCGCAGTTCGCTGAGTTTCAGACCCTGTAGCGGGGTGATTTTTTTCTGCAGCAGGAAGCGTTGCGCCAGCGCTACCAGCGCCTGCTGTTCGTCGCTGTTCAGCAGAGAAAAGATCGGCTGCCCCAGCGCCTGTTGCCAGGGCAGGGCAGTCACGGCAGCATCTTTTTGTGCACGCCACGGCCATTTGATCATTGCGTCACTCACTCTGCAGGGCGGAAATCATATCCTGACGCGGCAGACGATAAATTGCCAGCGTGGAATCAAAGCCGCTTATTCAACCTGTTAGCGGCGGATTTGTCTGTGACAGGGATTGCAAACTGGCAAGGTGGGAAAGGGGCGCGCTGTGCCGCCGGTGAGGAGGCAAGGGCTGGTGACTCACTGAATCGCGCAAAAGACGACGCCCTCTTCCGTGCGGAAGAGGGCAAACGGTTAGCTTTCACGCTCCACACGCTGGAATGCGATGACCCAAACCCAGGGATTCACCTCCCAGCTGGTGGCGCCGTACTGCTTCTGCCACGCCTTGCGGTAAGCTTCTTTCGGCGATTCGGAATTCATGTTCATAGTGAAGAAATTATTGAGGAAGTGCGAATCGGTCTGCACGCCTTCCGCCATGATGTCGTCTTCGCTGATGTCCTGAATTTTCTCCGCGCGTACCGCCGTGATTTCCAGATCGATGCGGCTGGCCCAGCGCGGCATATGGATGGCGGTCTGCCAGCCAAACTGCTCGGCGACCTGCTGATTGTCTTCCTGTTGTCCAAGTTCATGGCTGTCGGCGCGATACTGGCAAAACGCCGGATTGCGGAACGGCAGCGGATCGCGCTCGTATTCCGCCAGCTGCGCTTCAGGCACAATCGGACCCCGCCAGGTTTCACGCACCCACAGGCGATCGCCGACCTGGCCAAACGGGCACTGGGCGCCAATGTCCGCCATCGACATCAGCTTATAGCCATGCAGATGATTAGCGCTGACATCAAACGCGTGCACGCCTTCATGATGATCCTGTCCCGGGCCAAACGCCTGAGTTTTCATAATGCGCCGGGTCTGAGTTTGCTGGCCAACCAGCAGGGCGCGCACCCGCTGTTCGGAAAAAAGAATCGGCCGTTCTTTCATTATGTACCTCATGTTGTATCACGTACCCGGAGAACTTCGACGAAACATCCGTATCCTCGGATGAGAGCATTAGCATAATGGGTTTGAATCAATTTGCTTAATAATTTGTCGCCTTATTATCGGGCAATAACTGCCGCTTCCGGTATTAAAAATGGCTCATAAGCAAACAGTGTGCTGACGAAGGCTCCGGGTACAGGTGAGAGCCGTATATTTCCCCTATACAGTACGTTATAACGGTCGCAATGGGAATCTTTTCAGATTATGTCGCTATGCAAATGGACGTTTTAATGCTGGGGTTGCGACAGGCTAAACTGGACCTTTGGCAATGCTGAAAATTCACCCAGCGGAAAATGCATCACCGAAATTAAACAGAGTGGCTTAACTAAAACAGGTTAAGGAAATACTGAAAACCGCATCGCGACTGGGCAAGCGGCTTTAACAGCGCTATAACATGATCGGGATCGCATTTTTTTGCGCTGGACATCCGGGAAGGGTGTAAAGAAAGTGTCATCACCGGGCCGCTATGATGGGCGCAAGCCGTACCCGGTGCGAAATAATAGCAATAACAGGAGAAGCACGATGTCACTGACCCATTGGCAACACCGTTACGAAAGCTGGCTGCAGCTGAACTGGCTGCACGATGATAAAGCCCATGATATCGCGCACCTGCGCCGCGTCTGGATGAGCGCGGCCCGCATTATGCAAAACACCAATGCCGATCCGCTGGTGGTGCTGACCGCCTGCTATTTTCACGATGTGGTGAACCTGCCGAAAAACCATCCGGAACGCCATCTGGCTTCGACTTACGCGGCGGAAGAGACGCGCCGCATTCTGCAACAGGATTTTCCGGACTTCCCCTCAGCGCTGCTGGACAGCGTGGCGCATGCGGTGCAGGCCCACAGTTTCAGCGCCCGCATTACGCCAAAAACGTTAGAAGCGAAGATCGTTCAGGACGCCGATCGTCTCGAATCATTAGGCGCGATTGGCCTTGCGCGCGTTTTCTATACCGCAGGTGCGCTGGGACGGCCGTTGTTCGACAGCGACGATCCGCTGGGTAAAGACCGTGAACTGGATGACGTAAAGTGGACGCTGGATCATTTCCAGAAGAAACTGCTGAGCCTGCCGCAGACCATGCAGACGGAAACCGGCCGTCTGCTGGCGGAACACAACGCCGATTTTCTCGTCCGCTATATGGCGAAGCTGTGCGCCGAACTGCAGGGGAATCTGACCGATATTGATGAGTCCGTGTTACGCGATTTCAGTCCCATACCGGCACAATATTAAATTTTTATGACAGTCTGTTAACTTTCATCTGCTTCCGCTACGTTGTTGTAAATCAAGAGGGAGTGTGAAGATGACCGAGACCGTTAACTTAACCATTAAAATTGACCCGGCGCTGAAAGAGCACATTAAACAGTTAGCCGCTGATAACCAAATCTCCATGAGCCAGGAGATTGTTAACCGCCTGCAGGCCAGTTTAGATGCCGTTGAGCCACCGGCCGTCGACAGCCTGCATACTGAAGAGGCGGGCGATCAACTGAGCGCCGCCGAGCTGAAGCAGGTGCGTGCACTGCTGAAGAAAAGTAAGAAAAAGAAATAATACGAAAACCCGTCGCTGACGGGTTTTTTCTTTCTGCGCCTTAGCTAACGCGGAACTGCTGCGCGCGCTGCGTCAGTCGCGCTGAAAGTTCACTCAGCTGCGCCGCTGCCTGCACTTGCTGATCAGTCAGGGCTTCGTTTTGCTGGAGCTGAAGACTCATTTCCACCACTTCCCGGGCAATTTTGCTCACGCGATGGCTCTGCGCCGTACTGTTATCCTGCAGCTCATTCAGCTGGCTGACCACGCCTGATACCGCCTGGCCAATCCGCGCAAACAGCACTTCCAGCGCCTGCACCTTCGCAAAGCCATCCTGCACGTGCTGCTGCGTGTGCTGGATTAAACCGTCGATCTGCCGCGTGGATGCGCCGCTCTGCTGCGACAGCAATCCCATCTCTTTGGCGACGACCGAAAAACTGCGCCCGTAAGCGCCAGCATGCGCAGATTCTATCGCCGCATTAAGCGACAGCAGACGCGTCTGCATCGACAGGCTGTCCAGCATGCCGACGATGCCAGCGATATCGCCGGCGGCCGCGACGATCTGCTGCATCTGGTGTTCCATATTGTCGACTTCATGGGCGCAGTGACGCATCAGCGCATCCGCGGACTGCGCGTCGTGCGTCGCCTGTTGCGAGAAGTGTGCACCTTTTTCCACCTCTTCTGACACGCGATGCAGCCGCTGCGACAGATGATGGAAGCTGGCATTTTGCGCCTGATGCTGCTGCATCACCTGCTGATTATGCTGCTGCATCTCGTCAGCGCCGGCCGCCACCCGGGTTGCTACCGTCGTGATGTCGCTGACGATCTGCTGCAAACCCTGACGCATGGTATCGATGGACAGGAGCAGCTGGCGCGTTTCCAGCGACTGACGACGCGTCGGTGCCGGGCTGGCGACCAGATCGCCCGTCGCGATTTGTGCCAGCTGGGCGTTGGCGTGACGCAGCGGCAGCAACACGCCGCGCATCAGCAGCGCGGCGGCCAGCAGCAGCAGCGCCATTAATAACGCGGCAATCGCCAGCGCCAGATTGCGGCTCTGCTTGAGCGTGCTGAGCGAATGCTGGTTGACGCTGCCGAGCTGCTGATTGGCCTGTTCGATTTCGCTAAACCAGGCATCGTTGAACTGCTGCTGGAAAGCCTGCATCGGCACCATAAAAAATGCGTTGATATCATTGGCTGCCAGCCCTTTCAGCTGCTCCTGCAGCCCGCCAGCCAGCAGCACGAAGCCCTGTGCCAGCGGGCTATCGCTTTTCGCCTGATAGGCAGCAAACAGCTGCTGCGCCTGCTGCAATGAGGTAGTGGCTGCCGCCGCCAGGCTTTTCCAGCTGTCGACCGAACCGCTCTGCTGGTCCTGCATCAGATAAATACCGGCACGATGGCTGTTGTCGCTGGCGGTGAGTAACTCAATGCGTGCTTTATCCAGCAGGGCCAGCCGTTCGCGCAACTGGCTGGCCTGCTGCAATGAGTGTTGCGTCTGATTCACGTGCTGGTTGAGCAACAGCACCCCGGCAAACTGCAGCAGACAAAACAGCACAATAAACAGCATGAACTGGCTGCGCAGGCTGGAGAGCCAGACGGGCAGACGCAGGGTAAAACGAGGTCGCAGCCGCAGCGGCAGGGAGATTACAGACAGGAGAGACATCAAACAGCTCCGCAAAAAATAAAACGCAGTATTGGTTTGATGCGTGACAGTCCGGTGACAGTGCGCGCGATGGGCGGCAAAACAGCACATCGCGCGTTACTAAAGCAAATTGCGGGGCGGAAAACCGGGGCGTGAAGCGCGGCTGCGTTTTCAGCGGCGCTGACGCGCGTGCTGCTCAATCAGCGGCAGCAGCAGTTTCGCTACGGCGGCGAACACCGGTACCACCACCGAGTTACCAAACTGTTTGTAGGCTTGTGTGTCGGAGACCGGAATGCGGAAGCGCGCTTCGCCCGGCGCTTCAAAGCCCATCAGGCGGGCACATTCACGCGGCGTCAGGCGGCGCGGGCGGCGCGCCATGTTCGCGGCCTGCTGAAAATCCTGCTCGCCCAGCGCGTGATCCCAGCCGCGATCGATCAGGATTTCCGACCCGTCTTTATAGTAGCGTGCTGACAGCGTGCGCACGCAGCAGTGCGGATTGCGCGGATCGTTGAGGCCAAAGCCAAAACCGTTGCCTTTGGCTTTATGCTTCTTCGCATACTGGTAGAGATAGTGCCACAGCGTGGGCGACAGGGTATATTTTGCCGCCGGCTGCGGCTCCAGCAGGCTGTGCAGCGGCGGAACTTCAGGCGGATAGAGCGCCGCCAGCGCGCGCAGAGAAAAACCCTCGCTCAGGCCGGTATCGCGCCGGATCCCCACCAGCACGATGCGCTCGCGGTGCTGTGGCAGGAAGTGACGCGCATCGACAACTTTGGCATCCGGCGATGAGTCGTCAGCCGCGTCAGCGACGTCGTAACCCAGCTCATCCAGCGTGGCCATAATAATGGCAAAGGTGCGGCCTTTATCATGGCTCTTGAGGTTCTTCACATTCTCCAGTACGAAAAACGGCGGTTTTTTGGCGGCGAGGATGCGCGCCACATCAAAAAACAGCGTGCCCTGGGCTTCACATTCAAAACCGTGCGCGCGACCCAGCGCATTCTTCTTACTGACGCCGGCCAGCGAAAAGGGCTGACAGGGAAAGCCGGCCAGCAGCACCTGATGGTCGGGAATCGTCTTATCGATATGCTGATAAATCGCCTGCTCATCCGGCAAACCGGCCGGCTGAGTAATCAGCCGGATATCACTGTTGAACTGATGCCGGGCGGGATCGCTGTAGTGATTGGCTTTGTAGGTGCGCACCGCTTCTTTATTCCACTCGCTGGTGAATACGCACTGGCCACCAATCTGCTCAAAGCCGCGGCGAATTCCCCCGATGCCGGCAAACAGATCGATAAACTGAAAGCGGGGATTGTCATAATGCGCCGGTCGCGACGGCAGCAGCGCCTGCAGACGGGCGACCTCCGCCGCTGACAGCGCGGGCGCGGCACTTTTTCCCGCGCGAATACGGTTAAGCTGCGTGATACTCCAGTCGCGGCCGCCGGCCTCGCTCAGGATGACCACCAGATCGCGGGCCGCGTAGATATCCAGTACCTGCAGCAGTAACACGGTGGCGTCATCATCAGCGGAGTGCGGGGAGGGCGAAGCCGTCGCGGCGGGATCGAGTGCAAGCATGCGTTTTTCCTTAACAGTGAAGTGGCTATGCTACCACTCCTGGCGCGGCGTGGAAATTAACGATGGCTGCGCAGCGTCTCGCAATCTGCTTCGCACAAACTTTCGCTTTCGCCTCAACGCGCTAAAGTTGAAGAAGCCCGCAAAAAAGGAGACGCCATGGCAGACGTCCACTCGCATGATATTCGCAGCAAAAATATGCGCGCCATTCGCAATCAGGATACGGCGATTGAGCAGCGTATTGCGCTGCTGCTGAAAGATCGCGGCTTTAGCTTTCGTGTACAGGACAAAGCGCTGCCGGGCCGGCCGGATTTTGTGCTGCCGCAGCACAAAGCCATTATCTTTGTGCACGGCTGTTTCTGGCATCGTCACCACTGTTATCTGTTCAAAATGCCGGCCACGCGCACCGAATTCTGGAGCGGCAAAATTAACAGTAACGTGGAGCGTGACCGGCGCTATGTGCAGCAGCTGCAGGAAAGCGGCTGGAAGGTGCTGATCGTCTGGGAATGCGCGCTGCGCGGCAAACTGCGGCTGGAAGATGAGGCGCTGGTGGAGCGGCTGGAAGAGTGGCTGCTGGCTGCCACGCACAGCAGCGAGATCGATCATCAGGGATTGCATCACTATCGGGCGGATTAAGGCAGGGTGATTGCTTTTACCTGCCATAACAGTTTAGATCAGCGTTTTCTCTGGGACGCGGAACACCACCATGAGCAGCATCAAACTGACGGTCAGACGCCTGTATCAACTGCGCGATGAGCGCATGGTCAATGCGCATGCCACGGCGCGCATTTACCTGGACGATACGCTGGTGGCCACCGAGGAGATAAGCGGCATGACAGAAAGTCCGGTGAGCAAGTATCTGCACGCCGACGATCTGCACGGGAAAACGTTACGCGTCGAATGGGACTGTGCGGGCATCGCCGATATGACGGTGACGGCGATTGAGCGGTGCCCCTGTTGTCAGGATCACGAACCGGAATAAGGAATGACATTTTGGCAGGAACCAGCTTACTGACTCTTCTGGATGATATTGCCACGCTGCTCGACGACATTTCCGTCATGGGCAAAGTGGCGGCAAAAAAGACCGCCGGCGTGCTGGGCGATGACCTGTCGCTCAATGCACAGCAGGTGACGGGCGTGAAGGCCAATCGTGAGCTTCCGGTGGTGTGGGGCGTGGCGAAGGGCTCGTTTATCAACAAACTGATCCTGGTGCCGCTGGCGCTGCTGATCTCCGCGTTTGCGCCCTGGCTGATTACGCCGCTGCTGATGATTGGCGGTGCCTATCTGTGCTTTGAAGGAGTGGAAAAAGTGCTGCACAGCCTGCACCACGACAAAGCGGAGAAGAGCCCGGAAGCGCGGCAAAAGCGGCTGGATAATCTGGCGCAGCAGGACCCGCGCCAGTTCGAAAAAGATAAGGTGAAAGGCGCAGTGCGCACCGACTTCATTCTGTCGGCTGAAATCGTGGCGATTACCCTGGGCATTGTTTCGGATGCGCCGCTGCTCAATCAGGTGTTGATCCTCGCCGGTATTGCCATTCTGGTGACCATCGGCGTGTACGGTATTGTGGCGATGATCGTTAAGATTGACGATCTCGGCTACTGGCTGCGTGAGAAGTCTTCCACGCTGGCGCAGGCCACCGGCGGCGCGCTGCTGGCGCTGGCACCGTGGCTGATGAAAATCCTGTCGGTGGTTGGCACCGTCGCGATGTTCCTGGTGGGCGGCGGTATTATCGTGCACGGTATCGCGCCGCTGCATCATGCCATTGAAGAGTACAGCAGCGGCTTCCCGGGCGTGGTTTCCATGCTGCTGAGCAACGGCGCGAATCTGGTGCTGGGCTTTATCGTTGGGTCGATTGTGCTGTTAGTGGTAAATCTGGTTGCGAAGCTGCGCGGTAAATCGGTATAAAGCGCAGGAAATTTCTAATCACGGGTCAGGAGAACGATGATGAACGACGATATGTTTGAATTTGATATCGATGCACAACTGGAGCAGGCGGAAGCCAAAGCGGCAGAAAAAGCCAGTGAAGTGCCGGCGGATATCAGCGACGAAGCCGACTGCGAAGGCTGCAAAATCTGATTTTCCACCCGGGAAAATCGTTCAAAGCCGATAATAACTTTTATCGGCTTTGTTTATTTACGGCATTTTTCACTGCTTATTCCGAATTTGTCACAGTAATAGCAATATCCTATAGGCAAAAAACGCGCACAGCTGCTATACCTTAATCCGTTCATTCAACGGTGAGAAGGGAGGGCGCGGTATGACCTTTGCAATCAGTGACGAAGTTCAGCACAAACAGGGCGGACCCACTATGGTGGTGACCGGCTATGCCAGCGGAATGGTAGAGTGTCGTTGGTATGATGGCTACAGTGTACGCCGCGAAGCGTTCCGCAGTGATGAGCTGACTCATCTGTCGGCCGCGCGCCAGCTGGCCAGCTGAGCCCCTCGGGACGGTCAGCGCGCCGTCCCGATGTCATTGTCACTTTTCACGTTTTTCCTGATCTCTGCCTGTACGCCGTTTTCCCGCCTGACTACACTTCTTCAATTCGTTGTTATCCGGAGCCTGGCTACTGATGCCAATCTCGCCACTGTCATCACGCCGCATGACGCCTGCGCTGCGCGTGCATCTCTGTTTTCTGGCGGTCTTTCTCTTTTCACTTTTTCTCACCGTCCATGAAGCGCTGGAATTAAAAAATAACTATCAGCAGCGGCAGCGCGCCCAGCTGTCCGAGATCCAGCGCAGCCTTGATAGCCGCTTTCAGGAGAGTCTGGACGAGCTTAATTACTATCAGCGGATGCTCAGCTACGCGCTGACGCACCCGCTGGACGCCGATTATGGTCAGCACGCCCTGCAGCGTTTTCAGCAGTTGCGCCATCAGCCGGTGTGGCAGTTGCAGATCGCTAACCTGCGCAGCATGCCGATTAACGGCGTCAGCGACGAATGGCTGCAGCGTGATGCGCTGCTGCAGCGCGATGATACTTATCTGCTGCCCGAGCTGCGCGCTGCGCTGGAGTTCAGCTTTATCATGCAGTTCAGCGATGAGGCGCAGGACTTTCATTCGCGCTTCTGGTACACCTCACGCGCGGGCTATTACATCAGCTCACGTCCGCCGCGCGACGCGCAGGAGCTGGCACAAAGTTACGCCACCATGACGCAGCGACCCTATTTTCGCGACCAGCAGCCGGGCCGGGCGCCGCAGACGCGATGGCACTGGACCGAAGCCTATCAGGGGGAGTTCAACGAAGGGTTGATGCTGACGGTGAGCGCACCGGTGATCGCCCATCAGCACTGGTACGGCGTGTTGTCGATGGACTTCACCCAGCAGCGAATTAATGCATTGCTGCACCAGTCGCGTCACAGCGTGCTGCAGGGCAAGCTGGTGCTCGAAGATCGCGCACTCAACGAGATCACCCGGCTGCCGGCGCCGCACGATGTGGCATTAACCCCCGCGCAGCGCGGCCAGCTGATGCAGGCGATGCATCAGCAGCCGGCCGGAACACTGTGGCTGGACAGTCAGCTGGCCAGCTGGGTTAAGTTAAAAAATGTCGATGCCTGGCTAATCAACGTGCAGAGCTTGCGCCAGGGGCTGGCGCAGGAGCTGGGGCGGGTAGCGCTGTTTCTGTTGGGCATGTGGCTGCTGTTCGTGCTGTTACTGGCGCTGGCGCATCAGGTGATTTTCCGCCTGGTGCGGCGACTGGAAGACCTCTCGGCGCGACTGGCCTGGCGCGCTAATTATGACGGTCTGACGCGCCTGCTTAATCGCAGCGCCTTTTTCGATCAGTTTATCGCGCTGGCGCGGCGCTGCGAACAGCAGCAACAGCCGCTGGCGGTGATCCAGCTCGATATCGATCATTTTAAAAAGGTCAATGATAGCTGGGGCCATCACGCGGGCGATCAGGCGCTGATGCGCGTGGCCGGCGTCATCAAACATACGCTGCGCCCTTACGACGTAGCCGGACGCATCGGCGGCGAAGAGTTTTGTATCGTGCTGCCGCACACCACGCTGGCTGAGGCACAGGGCGTGGCGGAGCGTATCCGCAGCCGGCTGGCGGCCAAAACCATTCTGGTCAACGCCAGCACCACCTTTAGCGTTACGTTGTCAGCAGGTGTCAGTTGCAGTACTGAGCAGGGCAGTAACCATGCAGAGAGCCTGCAGGCGGTAGCGGACCGCCGCCTGTATCTGGCGAAAAGCGGCGGTCGCAATCGGGTGTGCGCGGCCGGTTAGACTTTGCCCTCGTTATCCTCTTCTACCGCCTGATAGATGCGCTGCAGGATATCGGGGAACGCCGACTGCACGCGGCTCCAGCTGGGGATAAACGGTTTCTCGTTTGGCCGCTCGATGAACGACTGGCCGGCGTCGAGAATCGCCTGGGTGAACATCTCGACCGCCGCTTCTTCAATGTGCTGATCAAACTTCAGTCCGTTCATGGTGGCTTCGTGGTTGTAGATCTCCATCATGTCGAGCGCGTTGCGATAATAGGTGGCCTTCAGCACGCGGAACGAGTCGCTGGTGAGCGGCACGCCCATTGTCGCCAGCTTACGCAGCAGCGACTGCACGATATCGTTACTCATGCGTTTCAGGCCACCGGTGCCATCCTCTTCTGCCAGCGGCTGATGCTTATGGTCGTAGTTGTCCGCGATTTCCACCTGGCAGGTCTGCCGCGTGGTGTAATTGCGATAAATCTCTGACAGCACGCCAATCTCCAGCCCCCAGTCGCCAGGGATTTTGATGCCGTTCAGCACGTGGGTGCGCATGGCAAACTCGCCGGACAGCGGATAGCGGAAACTGGTGAGATAGTCGAGATACTCCGAATGGCCGTAGACTTTCTGCAGCGAGCGCAGCAGCGGGCCCACCAGCAGACGTCCGACGCGGCCATTAAGCTTGCCGTCCGCAACGCGCGCATAGAAACCTTTGCAGAATTCATACTGAAATGCCGGGTTGGCCAGCGGATAGAGCAGACGTGCCAGCATGCCGCGCTCATAGGTCACGATATCGCAGTCATGCAGCGCCACGCACTGCGAACGGTCGGAGGCCAGCGTGTAGCCGGTGCAGAACCACACGTTGCGCCCCTTGCCGGGCTGGCTGGGCGACAGACCCTCTTTATCCAGCTCGGCGTCCAGCGCTTTCAGCCGCGGGCCATCGTTCCACAAAATGCGGTGGCGCTGCGGCAGGCGTGAGAAAAATTCGCGCGCGAAGAGAAACTGATCGCGATCGGCACGATCGAGGCCAATCACAATCTCCTCCAGATAGGGCACTTTCGCCAGTTCATTGACGATATTATCCAGCGCCGGGCCTTCCAGCTCGGAAAACAGCGAGGGCAGAATCAGCCCCATTTTGCGCTTGCGCGCAAAGCGCACCATCTCTTTTTCCAGCGACTCCACGCTGCGGTGGGTGAGATTATGAAAGTTGGTAATTACGCCGTTCTGGTAAAAATCACTCATCGTCTCATCCTTCTGGTCAGCTGCCGTTATTCAGGTTGGGCAAGAAAGTAATCCAGACCTTCGCGCCAGCCCTCAGGGCCAACGTGTGCGGTGTGGTAAACGTTATGATGATCGCTGCGTTGCAGCACCACCGGGGTTTTACTGAAACCTTTAATCACCACGGCATAATCGACGCGCTCCAGCATCGGCGCATCGTTAGGGCCATCGCCCAGACCAATCGTGGTGCGCTTCTTGCCTTCCTGCTGCTGCAAGTGCTGCAATAACTGTTCCAGCGCCACGCCTTTACCGCTGCCCGCCGGCATCACGTGCCAGAAACGCCCGCCCTGCGTCAGGGCCAGCTGGTGCCCGGCCAGCGCTGCGCGGAAGGCGTCGAGCCGCGTTTCATCATCGCGCCATACGATGACTTCAGACGCATCGCGCAGTCGGCTCTGGCTGGCTTCCGTCAGCGTCAGGCCGGTGAAACGGGCCACTTCTGCGTCGCTAAAGTCATGAAAGCCGGTGAAGCGAAAATCCGCCTGCAGGGTGCTGAGCGTGGCGCAGAGCGCAAAATAATCGGCGCCGGGCTCTTCGGCAATCTGCGCTTCCCCGCTAAAGGCAACGCGGGCGCCGTTTTCCGCGATAAAGGGCGCACCGGCAATGCCCAGCCGCTTCTGCAGCGGAATAATTTCGGCCGCGGTTTTACTCGAACAAACCACCAGCGGAATCTGTTGCTGCTTAAGACGCGCCAGCCACTCGCTGGCGGCCTGCCAGTTGTAATCATGATGATCGAGCAGCGAACCATCGAGATCGGTCACGATCAGCAGGGAGGAATCTAACGGGATCATCAATACACTCCTTACGCCCAAAGGCATCCGTAAAGCGACGTGTAATCAGTATAATAGCGTAATCACGATCACACTTTTCCTTGCCGCCGGCGCGGCCACTATCCAGGATAATTCTTAAAACATAAGCCAGATACCGAAGCGGCTGCACGTTTTGTGCATGCAGAATGTCAGCCGTAGCGCGATGTTTTCGGTAACAGCAGTGCATGATTATGCAGATTTGTTCGAATTGCGTGCAGAATTGAGACTTGTCTTACTTCAGCTAAGGCGTACTCTGAAGCGGTGTTAAGATTTTCCTGGTGTAACGAATTTATTCTTTTTTCAACCCGGCCAGCGTGCCGGGTCTTTTTTTGAAATCGATTTCAGCGGTTCACCTCAGTGATGGTGAAATCACGAATATCAAGTTCAAACGCCTCGGCCAGTTCGGTGTAGGAGTCAAACGCTTCGCCATTCACCTTCACGCGGTGCGCATCTTCAGCCTGCATAAACTCCTGCACTTCGCCTGACGTTTTTTTCTGAATCGCTTCCAGCAGCGCGTCCACGTCGATGTTCACTTCGCGCTGCACGTTATCGCTGTACTCTTTTGCTGTAGCCATGACAGCCTCCCGGAGGCAAACGGATTCCTGACAAGTATAGACGGTGACAGCGGGCGAGGGACGTGGACGGGAAACGGGCAAAAAAAAGCCCGCGCTGCGCGGGCAAAAATCCTTGTTACTTTTAGGTTGACTGCCCCTTTGGGGTTGGTGCAGTGATGACAAGTGTACGAGGGTGCCGCGTCAAAAGTCTTTCCGGGAAACGTTAAGAAAGTGAAAAGCCCGGCTTTGACACTTCTTTACCCGCTGCATTCCCCATTCTGGCGTAAAGCAGCTATGCTTACAGCTGGTTGATTATTATGGTTATCAGGGAGTTAGTATGGATTTAATTCGGATTATTATTGCCATTCTGTTGCCACCGCTGGGCGTATTTTTACAGGTCGGCTTCGGCGGCGCCTTCTGGCTCAACATTCTGCTGACGCTGTGTGGTTACATCCCCGGCATCGTGCATGCGGTGTGGGTAATCGCCCGACGCTGATCGCGATCAGGCAGCGCTGACTATCTTCCGTTACACTATGCGCAGGACTGTTTCTGGAGAGAAATCAATGAAGGTCAATGACCGGGTAACGGTAAAAACCGACGGCGGCCCACGTCGCATCGGTACTGTGCTGGCTGTGGAAGGCTTTAATGAGGGCACCATGTATCTGGTGGCGCTGGAGGATTACCCGCTGGGGATCTGGTTCTTTAATGAGAGCGATCACGCCGAAGGCGTGTTTGTCGAGCCGTATGCGGGGGAAGGGTAGTCTGGTTCTGCGCACAGATTGCTCTCAGGTTGCCCTCACGTTGCCCTCACCCTAACCCTCTCCCGCTTGCGGGAGAGGGAACCGTTCAGCGACGATGCTTAGTAATAAGTTGTTCCTGAAGCGTTGAGTGAAAACCATACTCAACAGCCGCACGGACAGCCCCCTCTCCCGCAAGCGGGAGAGGGATGGGGTGAGGGAAAAATACCGCACCCCACCTCACTCCTCTTAAAACGTCTCCCAGTTATCATTGCCCGCTGCAGCCAGCGTCGGACGTGGAGCGAGCGCTGGCGCTTTCAGCGCCGTCTGTGGCGCAGCAGCCACCAGCGAAGCCGGCGTATCATTCAGGCGGAACACCGCCACCGCCTGCGTCAGTTTACCGGCCTGATCTTCCAGCGAAGCCGCGGCTGAAGAGGCTTCCTCTACCAGCGAAGCGTTCTGCTGCGTCACGTTATCCATCTCGGTCACCGCCAAACTGACCTGCTGAATACCACGGCTCTGCTCATCAGACGCTGCCGCAATCTCGGCCATAATGTCGGTAACGCGCCGCACCGCTTCGACAATCTCGCCCATGGTGCTGCCGGCTTCACCGACCTGGTGCGAGCCGTTACTGATCAAATCCACCGACTCGGCAATCAGCGACTCAATCTCTTTCGCCGCCTGCGCACTGCGCTGCGCCAGATTGCGCACTTCACTGGCGACCACGGCGAAGCCACGGCCCTGTTCGCCGGCGCGTGCGGCTTCTACTGCGGCGTTGAGCGCCAGGATATTGGTCTGGAAGGCGATACTGTTAATGACATTGGTAATCTCGGCGATTTTCTTCGAGCTGCCGGAGATGTTATTCATGGTTTTCACCACACCGCTCACCAGTTCACCACCGCTGCGCGCTTTGCCAGACGCATCGGCGGCCAGCTGGCTGGCGTGATGGGCGTTTTCGGCGTTCTGCTTCACCGTGGCGGTGAGCTGCTCCATGCTGGCGGCAGTCTGCTCCAGCGCAGAAGCCTGTTGCTCGGTGCGTGATGACAGATCGGTGTTACCTGCGGAGATCTCGCTGGAGCCCTGATAAATCGCCACCGCGCCTTCCCGGACGGTGCCAACGGTGCGCACCAGCGACGCCTGCATCAGCTGCAGGTTGTGCAGCAGGCTGCCAATTTCGTTGCGACCATAGGCCTGCTCGGGGGCGGTGAGATCGCCCTGTGCGATGCGCTCAATGCGACCCACCGACAGGCGCAGCGGATTGATCACCACGCGGCGCAGGAACACGAAGGTGAGCAGCACCAGCAGCAGCGCGGCGGCAAAAGCCGCAGCCATCGCGATAAAACCGACGCGCGACTGATGCGCCGCTTCGGCGTTAATCGCTTCGGCGCGTTCGGTGCGGATCTTAATCGCCTTCAGCAGCACGGCATTATAGGCATCATCCAGCTTGCGCGTGACATCGGTCTCCTGCGCGACAATCCCCTCAAAGCTGCCCTGTTTCGCCGACTCGATCATCGGCTTCAGGCCTTTATCAATATAGGCGTTGAAGCTGGTGGTGAGCGGACCGTCGAGCGCCAGGTCAGCCGGCGTCTTCATTTTGCGATCCATATAAATTTTGAAGCCCTCGCGCGCCTGCTTAATGCGCGTTTCGGTGCGCGCCAGATCGGCACGATAGCCATCCATTTCACCGATGCGCGCCGCCGCGCCCGACTGCAGCACGTTCAGGCGTGCGGTTCGCAGATGGTTTGAGCTGTTAGAAATGCCCATGCGCACCTGAATCTCATCGGTGGCGTCATTGAGGGAATTATTGCTCTGAATCAGAAAGTAGCTGGCGAGTCCAATGCACAGGGCAAAAAGCAGCAGAATGCCACCAAAGATCATGCTGAACAGAGGCATCAGGCGTAGGTTTTGCCAGATGCTGAGCTTATGTTGCTCATCTATCGATGCTGTTTTCATTTCCTTGCTCTCATAGTGGTAAGGGGTTCTGAAAACAAGCATCGGCAGCAGGGGATAAAGGCTTAGCGGGGAAGTGGGATCGCGCTCGCAAAACGCTCAAAAATAATCAAGGCCAGTCGCGGGGACTGGCCTTGACCACAAAGCGTATTATCGTAAGGTGAAATTATCGCACGTTGACATAAATGCCCGAGGTAACATTATCTGTCAGGCGAACCACATGATAAATAACCTGTTTATTGTGCGTTTTAATTTTGCGTTTAATATTGCCTTTATGTGACGAAACAGTTTTCGCTTTGATTTGCATCTTATCCGAAATCTGAATGGTGTCATGACCTGACATCCACATTTTCAGCATATTCGATTCAGTCTGGCTCAATGTCAGTGGATGAATATCCAGCCCGGCAGAAATGCGCGGTGAGGCATTGAGTTTCTTTTGCAGGTAGGTGCCCAGCAGGGAGTCCAGTGTCGATGTTTTTATCGATTTTGACGTAATAATCAGGTTCTTACGAACGTAGAGGTATTCCTCAAAATGGATATTCGAGATCGCCATAAAAATAAAGAATAGCGTATCCGGATGCTGCATGATAATAGAACGAATGCGATCGCTGGAATCGGATTCGTGAATAAAGCATTCTTCGTTAATAAATACTACGCCCGGTTTTAATTGCTCACACCGTTGTTGCAATTGTTCGATGTCAGACACGGAAGTAATATTTTTCTTTTTGACTCCTTTTGCCGACATATAGTCTGACAAACCCAGGCGTGTGTAGTTACATGAATCCATAATAATCGTTGGCATTATAGCGACCCTCACCAATTTGTTATCCGTTTAAATCAACGATGAATACGCGTTTGCGGTACGAGAGAGATTTCCAAAGACACTTTTTTATTCTGCTCGGCAGACTGGCGTAATGCATTCCTGCGCCATCTTGACTCGTCCCTGACCCGTTCTGCGAAGTTTATTGTGTTACTTCCACGTCACTCTTGTCCCCGCGATAGTGGGAATCGCCGGGAATTTGGTTTATGTGTTTCTTTCGCTCTGTTTTGAGAGCCCTGTCACTATCGCGCAAGTCACAGACAAATCTGATAGGACAATTCTTAAAAACATTTGAATCGCGAAAGTGTGACGTTTCAGCGAGTGTTGACAATGCCGGAAAAAAGGGATTTAGACAAGAAAAATCGCTGTAATATTTTTTTTGTTTAAAAACAGCCCTTTGAGCATTTTATCAACCGATTCACCGGCTTAACCGGCTTAGGAATCGTCTGACTAAAATACGCGAAGCGCCGTTTAATAAGAATAATTTTCACCATAAATGCGCATTTATCAGAATATCCTCAGTTGATTTCTGAAAAATATGGTTCGAAAAATGCACAGAATGTTTTTGATTACTTAACTATCGTATAAGAAGGTTAACAGTATCGTTAATCAACGGGCAGGGGAAAGTTCTGATACAAACTGCGCGAGTAAATCAAAGACTTCACCGAACAGATGTTCACAGAAAGGTGCAAGCAACGGCATCATCATACCCAGACTCAGGATCCCTACCGTTAAGGTGATTGGGAAGCCGATGGCGAAAACCGACAGCTGAGGTGAAACGCGGTTTAACAAACCTAGTGCCAGGTTTAGCGTGAGGAGCAGAATTATTAAGGGTAGCGCTAACATCATGCCATTAAGGAAAATTAAGCTGGCGGCTTTGGTCAGCGCCATGAAGGCGTTGGCGTTGAGTGGCTGATCGTTAATCGGCAATGTGTGAAAACTGTCCACCAGTAACGAGATCAACCACAGGTGACCGTTGAAGGTCAGGAACAGCAGCATCGCCAGCATGTCGAGAAAACGGGCCAGCAGCGGCATGTTGATCCGGCTGTTCGGGTCGAGCAGGGTGGCAAAAGAGAGACCCATCTGCAGACCAATCATCTCACCGGCCAGACGCACGGCAGAAAAAGCGAGCTGCATGGTCAGACCAATCCCCACGCCAATCAGCAACTGCTGCACCAGCATCCAGAAGCCCGCCGGAGTAAACAGCGTCACTTCGACCGGCGGCAGCAGCGGCATCAGAATCCAGGTGGTGACTACCGCCAGTCCAATTTTGACCCGTTTCGGAATCGAACGTTCATTCAGCAGCGGCGCGCTGGCAAACAGCGCCAGCAAACGCACCATCGGCCAGAAGAATTGCGCCACCCAGTGCACCAGCTGGCTGCTGTCGAGGGTGACCATTAGCCGATGATATAAGGCAGGTTGCTGAACAGGGTACGGATGTAGTCCAGCATCAGGTTGAGCATCCACGGTCCGGCCACCACGGCGGTGGCCGCAACGGCAAGAATTTTCGGGATAAACGACAGTGTTTGTTCGTTAATCTGCGTTGCCGCCTGCAGAATACTGATCAGCAAACCGCTCACCATCGCCACCAGCAGCAGCGGAGCGGCCATCATCAGGGCGATACGCATCGCTTCCTGGCCCATTACCATTACCGATTCCGGTGTCATGTTGCGCTCCTGTCGAGAGAAAGGTGAGGGCGGAAAGCCACTCAGGAGTAAAAACTTTGCGCCAGCGATCCCACCAGCAGCTGCCAGCCATCCACCAGCACGAACAGCATCAGCTTAAACGGCAGCGAAATCGTGGCCGGCGGCACCATCATCATTCCCAGCGCCATCAGTACGCTGGCGACCACCAGGTCGATGATCAGAAACGGAATAAAGACGGTGAAACCAATCTGGAAAGCGGTTTTCAGCTCACTGGTGACATAGGCGGGCAGCAGAATGCGCATCGGCACCGCTTCCGGACCCTGAATCGGCGCGCTGTTGGCGAGACGGGCGAACAGGGCCAGGTCGGCTTCGCGCGTCTGGCGCAGCATGAACTCACGCAGCGGCTGGGCACCTTTGTCGATCGCCACGTCCATGCTGATTTTGTCCTGGCTGAACGGCAGATAGGCATCGGTGTAAATCTTGTCGAAGGTCGGCGCCATGATAAAGAAGGTCAGAAACAGCGCGAGACCCAGCATCACCTGATTCGGCGGCGCGGATGGCGTGCCCAGGGCGTTACGCAGCAGACCAAACACAATAATGATGCGGGTGAAGCTGGTCATCATCAGCAACACCGCCGGAATAAAGGTCAGCGAGGTAATGAAGACCAGCGTTTGCACCGGCAGCGACCAGCTCTGGCCGCCATTGGCCAGCGGCTGGCTGATCAAACCCGGCAGCTGCGCATGGGCAGCCGGTGCCAGCAGCATCAGCAGCGGCAGAAGAGGGAGCAATCGACGCATCATTGGGGTTTTCCGGGACGTTTAATCAGGTTCTGAAACAGCTGACGAAAATCCTGCGGCGCCGCGCTGACGGGCAGGGATGCTTCCGGTGGCAGCGGCGGCAGCGAGTGCAGATGCGTGATCTGCTGAGCGGTGACGCCCAGCACTAAACGCGCATCGGCGGTATCAACAATCACCACCCGCTCCTGACGGCCAACCTGCACGCTGGCGCTGACTTTCAGCGCCTGGCCACTCACCGCTTTCGGCGCAAAGCCGAGGCGTTTTGCCAGCCAGCCGCAGGCCAGAATCAGCAGCACGATCACCGCCAGCACGCTGCTGACTTGCCCAACGACCGAACTGGTGGACACCACCGGCTGGGCGTGAGCGGGCTGAACGGTTTGCGCGTTTTTTAACATGATTAGCGGCTCAGACGACGCATACGTTCGGACGGGGTAATAATGTCGGTGATGCGCACGCCATATTTGTCGTTCACCACCACCACTTCACCCTGGGCGATCAGATAGCCGTTAATCAGGATGTCCAGCGGCTCGCCGGCCAGGCCGTCAAGCGCCACCACCGAACCCTGCGTCAGGCGCAGCAGCTCTTTGATGGTCATCTTGGTACGGCCCAGTTCCACGGTCAGTTTGACCGGGATATCCATGATCAGATCGATGTCCTGCAGCGAGCCGCTGGCGGCGCTGGCCTCAAGCGACTTAAATACGTTATCGCCTGGCTCCGCCGCACTGCTGGTCGCCGCCTGCTCGTTCATCGCTTCAGCCCACAGATCGTCCGCAGAGATATCATCGGACGGTTTTTTGCTGTCACTCATTGGGCTGTTCCTCATTCAGCGAATTCAAAATCGGGTTAATCAGATGTTCTACACGCAGCGCATACTGGCCGTTGAGCGTGCCATACTGGCTCGTCAGTACCGGTACGCCGTCGACGTGGGCAATGATGCGGTCCGGCTTCTCAATGGGCAGGACGTCACCAGGTTTCAGTTGCAAAATACGTGACAGACGCAGCGACGTTTCAGCGAAGTGGGCAATCAGCTCCAGCTCCGAGTGCTGCACCTGTTTCACCAGATTGTCGCGCCAGTGGTTATCTTCCTGACGCGAGTTCTCCAGCGGTGGATTGACCAGAAGCTCGCGCAGCGGCTCAATCATCGAAAACGGAATACAGATATTGAACTCACCCACCAGGTTGCCAATCTCCACCTGGAACGGCGTGTTGACCACGATATCGTTCGGCGAGGTGGTGATGTTGGTGAACTTCACCTGCATTTCAGAACGCACATATTCCACTTCCAGCGGATAAATGGCTTTCCATGCGTCGCTGTAGCCTTCCAGCGCCAGCTTGAGCATGCGGCGAATCACGCGCTGCTCGGTGTGGGTGAACTCACGGCCTTCCACTTTGGTCGGAAAACGACCGTCGCCGCCAAACAGGTTATCCACGGCGATAAACACCAGGCTCGGCGAGAACACCACCAGCGCAGTCCCCCGCAGCGGCTGCAGGTGAATCAGGTTCAGGTTGGTTGGCACCGGCAGGTTGCGGGCAAACTCATGGTACGGCTGAATCTTGATTGCCCCAACGCTGATATCCGGGCTGCGGCGCAGCAGGTTGAACAGCGCCATACGGAAATGACGGGCAAAACGCTCATTGATGATCTCCAGCGCCTGCAGACGCTCGCGCACCACGCGACGCTGGGTATTGGGATCATAGGGGCGGATATCGCCATCGGCCCCTTTGGAACTGTTCTCTACTTCCGCACTGTCACTGTCGCCATTGAGCAGCGCGTCAATCTCAGCCTGGGAGAGAATGCTATCGCCCATTAAGTCACCTCAAAATGAAGGCGGTAAACAGCACGTCACTGACTACCTGCGCAGGTTGACCTTTTACCAGCGGTGGCGCCAGCACCTGTTTGATCTGTTCAACCAGGGCCTGTTTGCCTTGCTCGGTTGCCAGCGCGCTGGCGCTCTGACGTGAAAGCAGCAGCAGCAAACGGCTGCGCACCTCAGGCAGGTAGTCATTCAGCCGACGACGGGTATCCTCATCCGGCAGACGCAGGGTAAAGCCTACGTACAGCACGCGATCGGGATCGTTATCGGGATTGACCAGGTTAACCGTAAACGTATCCATTGCAAAAAATACCGGGGCGGGCGGCGGCTCCACTTTGGCAGCCTCCGGCTTGTCACCCTCGTGTTTATTCATCATTCGCCAGACTGCATAGCCTGCCACGCTGCAAGCGGCCAGCGTTACAATCAGTAACACCGGAATTAGTAATGAACGTTTGCGGCCTTTAGCTTTCGCGTTATCAGACATGTTTGCAGTTACTTCCTGTGAATTATGGGCAAGCCTCTCGGCTTACCTGGACAGATTATCCCGCGTCTTAAGTCAAACAATGGGAAGAAAAGACGCGGGTTTTACGCTTACCTTCAGCGTTTAGTCGCTGTCAGGCAAAGATATCGACAGCGCCGTTGCCGGTCGCGCGCGCCTGGAGGGCTGCCGGGACGGCAATAGGCGTTATCTCGTTGTCACTGTCCTGGGAGAGGGTAAAGCTGCCGTACTGGCCGTCGCGACGTCCTTCCTGCTGGCCCTGATAACTCTGGCCCTGTGCGAAGGCGTCGCTGTTGACGTTACTCTGTCCCAGGTTAATACCGCTCTCCGCCAGCGCCGTACGCAGCTGTGGGAGCGCCGCTTCCAGCGCGGCCCTCACATGGCTGTGGCTGGAAACCATTGTTAACTGTGCCTGATCTTTATCCAGCGTCAGGCTGATCTGTATCGCGCCGAGGTCTTCCGGATGCAGACGTAACTCGGCGTTCTGCTGGCCGTTACGGCTGAACATCACAATCTGCTGGCTCAGCGCCTGCTGCCACTCATTGCTGCCCAGCTGCGCATTCAGCATCGGCGTGGAGGGCGCGCTGCTGGTGCTGGCCGTGGTGCTGACCAGCGGACTGGTACTGCTCAGCGGGCTGCTGATGACCGGCGCGCTGCTGTCATGGCTGCTGACCATCTCGCGCCGCTCTTCCGGTTTGCTCAGCGTGCTCAGCACCTGCTGAAAACTCTCATCCAGCGTCATACCGCTGTTGCTGGCCGGCGTGCCGCTGGCGGCCGCGCTCTGCACCGGGCTATGGCTGACGCCGGTCAGGCTGGTCAGCGCATCGCTGCCTTTCGATGGCTGGCCATCCGGCTTCGCCTGTTCCTCTTTCAGCGCACTTTGCAGCGAACTGTTAAGTAACGCAGCGTTTAAGCTGGTGCGCGCCTCACCCCGGGTTTCCAGCGCGGTGCTGTTATCCGCTGGCGGGCTGCTGCGGTTTTCGACCACCGCTGGCAACATAGCAAACAGCGCCTGCACATTCTGTAAGTCGCTGGCAGTTAACGAACTTGCTGCGCGCTTGTCATTATCATCGGCTGATTTCAGTCCGGCTTTAGTGTTTTCCGGCTGTAAAAGTGCGTTTAACGCCTCTGGTTTGTCCAGTGCCTGCAGCAGGGCGCTTAATGACGCTTTTGTGACGTTTTTCGCGTCAATTTCTGCCGCCAGATCAGCGGATTGCGCGCCATTTCCCTGCTGCCTAACCAGCGTCAGCAGGCGGTTGCCCAGCTCAGTAATAAATCCCTGCGGCAGGGTGTCAGCAGCGGACAGATTGTCCACTGCCGATGAAGGTTGTGCTTTGCCGGTTTTAGCAAGCTGTGTCAGCAGTGTTGGCAGCGTGTTCATTCGCCTTTCCTCAATGCGGCCCGTTGGGCAAATTCATCCATCCGTTTCTGATCGAGACGGCTTTCCTGTCGTAATGCGTTCTCTTCCGCGCGGGTAATCAGCGTCTGATAGGCATTCAGCTTCTTATGCTTTTCACGCCAGTTGCTCAGCGCCTGTTCCAGCCGCTGGTTCCACTGATTAAGCTGCTGGCGATGCTGTTCGATGGCTTTTTCCAGCGTCTGAATAAACTGGTGATAATTGCTCCAGCGCGTGCTGGCGATGCCGCCGGACATATCCTGATTGAGCTTATTACGGTACTCATCCTGGTAATCGAGCAGCATGCTGAGCTGCTGATCGGCCTGCTGCTGACCGCGACGCATGTCGCCGAGGTGGATCACCGCCTGTTCCAGATCCTGCTCCGCCAGGTCGCGCAGCGTATCAATCGCATTGGCTGTCTTCATCGCGTTACCTCAAGTCGGGCGGCGTTAGCCGAACATCGCCTGCAGGTGCAGACAGGCATCGTCATAATCGCTGCGTTCAAAAATGCCCTGCTGCAGGAAAGCTTCCATCTGCGGATAGAGCTTAATGGCCCGGTCCAGCATCGGATCGCTACCTGCGGCATAAGCGCCGACGCTCACCAGATCGCGGTTACGCTGAAAGCTGGAGAGCAACTGCTTGAACTGGCGCACGCGCGCATAGTGGGTTTCATCAATCAGCGAGGTCATGGCACGGCTGATCGACGCTTCAATATCAATGGCCGGATAGTGACCGGCCTCCGCCAGGCGACGCGACAGCACGATGTGGCCGTCGAGAATAGCGCGTGCCGAGTCGGCAATCGGGTCCTGCTGGTCGTCGCCTTCGGTCAGTACGGTATAGAACGCGGTGATTGAACCGCCGCCGTGAATGCCGTTGCCGGCGCGTTCTACCAGCGCCGGCAGCTTCGCGAACACCGATGGCGGATAGCCTTTGGTGGCCGGCGGCTCGCCGATCGCCAGCGCGATCTCACGCTGCGCCATGGCGTAGCGGGTGAGGGAGTCCATAATCAGCAGCACGTGCTGACCGCGATCGCGGAAATCTTCGGCGATGCGCGTGGCATAAGCGGCCCCCTGCATACGCAACAGCGGCGAAACGTCGGCCGGCGCGGCGATCACCACCGAGCGCGCGCGCCCTTCGGCGCCAAGAATGTTCTCGATAAACTCTTTAACTTCGCGGCCACGTTCACCAATCAGGCCCACCACGATGACGTCGGCTTTGGTGTAACGCGCCATCATGCCGAGCAGCACCGATTTCCCCACGCCGGAGCCGGCAAACAGCCCCATACGCTGGCCGCGGCCCACGGTGAGCAGGGCGTTGATCGCCCGCACGCCGGTATCCAGCACATCGTGGATCGGCGTACGCTGCAGCGGATTGAACGGCGCGGTGATCAGCGGCGCGCGGTAGCCGGTTTCCGGCGCGGGCAGGCCATCCAGCGGTTTGCCGCTGCCGTCCAGCACGCGGCCGAGTAGCTCCGGCCCCAGCAGCAGCTGTTTACCGCTGTGATCGCCGTGCACGCGGGCATACACGCGCGCGCCGGGCAGAATGCCATCGACCTCTTCCAGCGGCATCAGAAACAGTTTCTGGCCGTTGAAGCCGACCACTTCGCTTTCCACTTCGGTAATCGTGCCGTTGTCGTGGCGCTCAATAATGCAGGTGGCGCCCAGCGGCAGCTGCAGGCCGGTGGCTTCCAGTACCAGACCGGTGGCGCGCGTCAGGCGGCCATAGCGGCGCACCGTCTGCACCTGACTGATGCGGTCTTCAAAACTGTCGAGCGCGCCCAGCCAGCGCGAAAGGCGTGACGTCATCAGAATGCTCCCGGTGCCGCCAGACGGCACAGCTCCTGCCAGCGCGTGGCGACGCTGGCATCCAGATCGCCGTCTTCGGCGCTGAGTTTACAGCCGCCGGTATGCAGCGAACTGTCGGCCAGCAAACGCCAGCCATGTAAATCGAGCGTTGGGCCCAGCGTCTGCTCAACGCGCTGCAGATCGTCCGGGTGCACGCGCAGCTGCGGTTTGCCACTGAACATTGGCTCCTGCTGAATCAGCTGCTGGATCTGGCGCAGCAGGGCGCTGCCATCCACCTGCGTTGCCTGGCCAATCACCGTGCGCGCCGCTTCCAGCGCCAGCTGCATCAGGCGCGACGCAATCACGCTATCCAGCGCTTCCAGCGTGTGATGAAACTCGGTGACCAGCTGCTGCATACGCGCCTGTAACGGAGCCTGCTGCTGCTGGGCATCGGCCAGTCCCTGCTGGAACCCGGCGTCATAGCCGTTTTGCTGCGCTTCGGCGAAGCCTTTTTGATAACCTTCGCTGTAGCCCTGCGTCTGCGCATCTTTACGCATCTGCTGCTGCAGACGTTCCAGCTGCTGCTGCTGTTCATCTTCCTCGCTCAGCACGAGGTCGCTGTCCGGCTCCTCTGCCAGCAGCAGTTCAGGCTCAGGCGGCTGCGGCGCGCCTAAATCATCAGGCTGCCAGCGCTGCCATGCACGGGCGGAAAAGGCATCAGACATAGGTTTCCTCGCCACCACCAATTACCATCTCGCCTGCTTCCGCCAGACGGCGCACGATAAGCAGGATCGCTTTCTGTTCGTTCTCCACCGCGGACATACGGACCGGGCCACGGTTGGCGAGATCGTCGCGCAGGATATCGGCGGCGCGCGCCGACATGTTTTTGAGGAATTTCTCGCGCAGCGGCTGCTCGGCGCCTTTCAGGGCAATCAGCAGCTGCTCGGACTCCACTTCCTGCAGCAGACGCTGGATGCTGCGGTCGTCCACTTCCACCAGGTTTTCGAACAGGAACATCTCGTCGATAATCTTCTGTGCCAGCTCGCCATCGAAGTCGCGTACTGCTTCGATAACCGCTTCTTCCTGCTGGGTTTTCATCAGGTTGATGATTTCCGCTGCGGTTCTTACGCCGCCCATCTTCGCGCGCTTGAGGTTGGTGCCATCCAGCAGGCCGTTGAGTACTTCGGTCAGCTCTGCCAGCGCCGCCGGCTGTACGCCGCCGAAGGTGGCGATACGCAGCATCACATCGTGGCGCAGACGCTCGTCGAACAGCGCCAGAATATCCGCCGCCTGGCCGCGCTTCAGGTGCACCAGAATGGTGGCGATAATCTGCGGGTGCTCGTCGCGGATCAGATCTGCCGCCGCCTGCGGTTCCATAAAGTTGAGGGTTTCCATGCCGCTGGTGGTTTCGCGCGTTTCGAGGATGTCCTCCAGCAGGCTGGAGGCGCGCTCTTCGCCCAGCGCCTTGATCAACACCGAACGCAGGTAGTCGTTGGAGTTGAGGCTCAGCGCAGCAAACTGTTCGGCATCGGTTTCGAACTCGCGCAGCACTTCGGTCAGCTGCTTGTGCGAAATCTGTTTCATGCTGGCCATCGCGGCGCTGAGGTGCTGCACCTCACGCTGGTTGAGGTGTTTGAACACCTCCGCCGCACGCTCTTCGCCAATGGTCATCATCAGAATGGCGCTCTTTTCAGTACCGGTCAGACTCATAGTTCGTTACTCATCCATTCGCGGATAACCAGCGCCACAACGCGCGGATCGTTTTCAGACATATCGCGGATGCGCTGGCTCATCACCTCGGCGCTCATGCGGTTGTTAGATTTGCGCTCCTGGTCCAGCTCGTCTTTGTTGATCTGGACGCTGTAAGCGGCTTCTTCCTCACGCGCGGCAGCACGGGCAGCGGCGGCTTCGGCGGCGGCTTTCTCGGCTTCACGCTTACGCAGCAGCTGCGGACGCACCATTTTGCGGTAGAGGATGAAGGCAACCAGTGCCACCAGCAGCCAGCGACCGGCGGTCATCAGCTGATCAAAGAACGACTGCTGCTGCCAGAAGGGCAGGTCGCCGCCGGTTGGCTCGGTGGTGTTGAACTGCGAGTTCACCACGTTGACGCTGTCGCCACGCGTTTGCGAATAGCCCATCGCTTCGCGGGTCAGATCTTCAATCTGCTTAATCTGCTGATCGTTCAGCGCCACCGCTTTGCCTTTGCCGTCATCGCGGTAGTTGACCACCACGGCGACCGACAGGCGCTGCACGTCACCGACGTTGAGTTTGGTGTGACGAATGGTGCGATCCAGCTCGTAGTTCACCGTATCGTTGCGGCTGGAGCTGCTCGGGCTGCTGCTCTGCGCGGTGCTGGTCGAGGTGCCGGCATTCTGCGCGTTGTTGTTCTGCTGGCCGTTAGCGTTGTTATTGTTCTGCTGCTGCGGGTTGGTGACCGGCGCGGTATTGGCCGGCGCAGGCTGATTCGACAGCGCACCCGGCACGCCGCCCGGATACGGGCTGCCGTTCTGATCGCTGGTGCTGGTCTGGCGTGAGCGAATCGCCGTGTTATTCGGGTTCGCATTCGGCTGATACTTCTCGTCCGTCTGCTCGCTGCGGTCAAAGTTAATCTGCGCGGTCACCTGCGCATGCACATTACCCTGACCGAGAATCGGATTCAGAATGGCTTCAATGCGCTGCTGATAGCGTGCTTCCACTTCGGAGGCGTATTTCAGCTGGGCATCATTAAGATCGCGGCCTTCGCTGTCGGAGCGCGTCAGCAGGCGACCCGCCTGATCGACCACGGTCACATTGCCTGGTGGCAGACCGGCCACGCTGCTGGAGACCATGTGCTGAATCGCCTGAATCTGGCCTTCATCCAGCGCACGGCCCGGTTGCAGGTTCAGCGTTACTGAGGCAGACGGAGATTTTTGCTCGCGCACGAACAGCGTCGGTTTTGGCATCGCCAGATGCACGCGCGCGCTCTTCACCGGTCCGAGCGTTTCGATGGTGCGCGCCAGCTCACCTTCCAGCGCACGCTGGTAGTTAATCTGCTCACTGAACTGGCTGATACCAAACTTCTCTTTATCCATCAGTTCAAAGCCTACCGAACCCCCTTTCGGCAGTCCCTGCTGGGCAAGGCGCAGACGCAGCTCATGCACTTTATCGGCGGGCACCATCAGGGCGCCGCCGTTTTCAGCGAACTGGTAAGGGATGTTCATCTGGGTGAGCTGGGTAACAATCGCGCCGCCATCCTCATCAGAGAGGTTGTTATAGAGAACGCGATAGTCGGGCGCTTTGGCCCACAGCACCAGCGCCAGAACCACGGCGATAGCGGCCGCGGCAGCAACGATTAATGGAATACGCGGATTTGCGCGCAGGCGGGCGAGAAGGTCATTAAAGCCTTTCTTTGCTGTATCCTGTGTGGCGGCTGCACTCGCATTCATGACCAATTCCTGCCTGACATAATTGACCGGGTGTATGTAGGTGACAAAACTGACTCCCTGATACGCATCCCCGCCCGTTGATGCCGTGTAGCTGGCCGACGGGGTAGGGGAAAAAATGAAATTCCAATCTAATGCCTGGCATTATTTGATGAATCGTGTCACTTCGATGGCTGGATAAGCCGGGTTTTTTGCAGTCATTTAGCGCCTTTGTCCTATTGACAGTGTGTTAACTTTTCCTCCGTGAAAAAAAGAACCCTTCATCTATGAGGTACAGGCAATGTCAATTCAGGCAATTGATGGCGTACTGCAGCAGCTGCAGCTGACGTCACTGCAGGCCAGTGGCAAACCGACCGAGTCCGCCAGTCAGCTCGATTTTGGTGCCACCATGAAAGCCGCGCTGGATAAAATCAGCGCCACCCAGACCGCTGCGCGCAGTCAGGCGCAGGATTTTGAGCTGGGTAAACCGGGCATCCAGTTGAATGATGTGATGGTCGATCTGCAGAAATCGTCGATTTCGATGCAGATGGGGATTCAGGTGCGTAACAAGCTGGTGAATGCCTACAGCGAGATCATGAGCATGCAGGTCTAGCGGCGCGCAATAAAAAACCGCCTGAGAGAGGCGGTTTCGTCAGGGTCAGGGCAGTGACAGTTTTTCGCTGATCGCCCTGTAGCCCTGTTCAGCGAAGCGTTGCTTGCTGATGGCATCGTTTTTGGTGGGTTCGAACCAGGCACCTTCTCCACTGGTTGAGAAAAACCAGACTTCTGGCTGTTCTGCGCCGCGCTGCACCCAATAAAATCCTTCCTGCATTATCATGTCCTCCTCACAGGAATATAGTTCAGCTACGCTGCGCTTAACAGCGTAACTGACAATATTCTCACCTGCAGACGAAAACCTAAGCAGATTGCACCTCTTCCGGTGGCGTCAGTTTGCCACTGAGAAGTTTAAAACCGGCAGATTTAAAACGAGGCAGAGAAAGCGGTATCGGCTCCATCGGGCGATAAAAACCGCGTCCAGCATCCCAGTACCATACCTCAGGCTCAGTTGTGCTGCTGCCTACCCAGTAAAAACCCGTATCCATCAGTGCTCTCCAGAAATGAATGAAGGCACGCCTTCTCTAATTTCCGCAAAATAATGTCTTAATTAAACTCAATGATCAATCTCGGTTGCCGCTTCGCTTATTAACGCCAGCAGTCAGCGGCCGCGAAAATAACATCCGGTGGGTCGGTCCAGATATCATCGAAGGTATTTTACTGATCCTGATAAGGATCTTTTTTGTCATCCTGACTGTCATCGCGTGTACGCGGGATTTCGCCGTGCTCACGAGCATCATCATGGGCTGGATGATCATCTTCCTCATAAGCATTACCTGCATGCGGCGCGGCTTCCGGTAAACCCTTGTGTACCTCGCCCTCGTTTTTACGCTCCTTGTTGGTTTCGTGTTGTTTCATCTTTCTCTCCAGCAGGGTTTTGTTGTGATGAATTTTAGCTGATCGCTGGCCGTTTCTGGCGACCATAATCGTTTTCACACTCTACACGCAGAACGGCTAAATTGTACAGTTTTGCAAAGTTGTACAAGTTTATGGGGGCTGTATAGAAGTGCACGCGTCAGCAAGGAGTAAAAATAATTTTGTTGAGCAGAAAGAGAGGCTTAGCACAGCGTCTGATATTTTATTCAGGTTAACTGCATGATTTTTCCTGCGAAAATGGTGATTTATTGTTGAAGAGAATGGCGAAATTATTGTGCAAATCTCCTCTGACCACACGAAATGCTAACTAAATTGTTGTACAAGTTTTCCATCTTTGTATAACTTCTCGCTTGTGGCAGTCAGTCACACGTAACGAATGATGCTTTGCATCGCCTCTGAAGGTGTTGTGGATTTCCACTTTCAGAGGCTGCTTTTTTACCTGTGCTGATTCAAAAATTTAACCTGAGTAACCGATTAATCACTGCAGTTTGCACTGCAGCTTACCCGATGAGGCTTGTTATGAAACAGAATGCATCGACGTCAGCAGAGTCTCAATTGTCAGAATATTTCCAGCACGCGGGTTCAGAATATGCCAGTGAAAAAGAGGTCATCGCGCTGATTTACAAACAGCTGGCGGCGGTGAAACTGCGTGTGAGCAATAAAGATATTATTCTGGCGCTGCTGGAGCGATTAGAGTCTGAACATGACGTGGTTCAGCTGGATATTTATCGCCAGGCACTGGAACTTATTGTTCAGCGCACGCCTGACGATATCGCTTCCTGAAACCTGTGTCTGTCGTACTCCACTCCATTGCCGAAACACGGACGTTTAGTTGCCTGTTTGTTTCGCCCCTTAGCTTAGGGGCATTTATTCTCTTCGCGTCTCGTTTCCTGCCTGAATAAGCCCAGCGTGAAATGCACAATTGCCTCTATTCTCTGCTACAGTATTTAGCTGGAGTAAGCTTTCATGCAAGCAGGGTTACTCATTACGCCAGAGGGCGTATCACTTTATCGGGCACGCATGAATGTCTGATTCGCGGCGCAGGCCGCTGGGCAAACCTATGAATGATGGTTATTACTGGATTAAAGATGGCGAGCGCTATCCGGAAGTGTGGCTGTACCAGAAGCAGTTTGGCTGGTTTCGCCCGTGCAGCGCGGTGCCAATGACGCAGCGTACCTTTGAGATGATGAAGTACGTAGTGCTGAGTGAACGGCTGGAAGAACCGGCGCGTGAGACTGAGTGTTAAGCCTGTGACCGCCGTTACGGCGGTCAGCTTTGCCGGTTACTTAATCTCCGGCCAGGCTACTGCCGGGAAACCATTAAACTGTGGGCGGGCAAACAGATAGCCCTGGAATTGACTGACACCGACCGCTTCCAGCCACATCCACTCCTCGGCTTTCTCCACGCCTTCAGCAATCACCGCGATCTCCAGCGAAGCGCAGCACTTAATAATGGCATGCACAATCGCCTGTTTTGGGCCGCTTTTGTGCACGTCACTGATGATTTCCCGATCGATTTTGATCTTATCCGGCTGGAATTTAGACAGCAGCGACAAACCCGCAAACCCGGCACCAAAGTCATCCAGCGCCAGGCTGATACCCGCCGCCTTAAGTTTTCTTACTTCTGCCGTAAACTCTTCGGCACGCGAGATGATTTCATTCTCCGTCACTTCCACCACGATCTGCTCCGGTACCAGACCGTTGGCCGCGATTTCCTGCAACAGGAAATCCACCGCATTCGGGACGGTGACCAGCGACATTGGCAGCAGATTGATGGTCAGCGTCTGCTCGCCGAGGCCGAGATTTTTCGCCAGGTTGAAGGCCAGACTTTTGGATTGAATATCGGCGTGGTAAATCGCATCGCCGCCAAACGCAGAGAAGTATTCCTGCGGTGAACCGCCGTCCGGCGTGCGAATCAGCGCTTCATAGGCCGTAATACGCCGCGAAAAGGGATCAACAATCGGCTGAAACGCAAACCGGCAATCCTGTACATAGTGCTGCAGACTCTCCAGCTGACGCTGGCTTTCCGCATCAGTAATAAATTCCCAGGTATTCGCCGGCGGGATCTCGAAATAGTTCTCTTTTTCCCGCGCCTCAACGAAGGTACGCAGGAACTGCAGTGCACGGTCGTCATAGGTGAGCTGGTAACGCGAAGTGCCTTTATCCAGCACCGCCTGCAGCACGCTGGATTTGTCGTGCTCGCGCAGGTCAAACAGCTCCATTCCGACGTTACCAAAGCGCCGGGCTGGCGCGAAGTCATGCATCAGCTCCACCAGATTGTGATGGCGGGCGTCGCGGCAGATACGGTCGTAAATGCCCTGAACGGCCTGATCGGGCCCTTCAAGCAGCTGGAAGAAATGTCGTCCATCAAACAACAGAATGCCGGTGACATCTGAAACTTCGTTTTTCTTATTGGCTTTGCCAACCATATCCTCCAGCGTTTTGATGGGAACGTGATCATAGAGGTGGCTGCGGTAAAGGATGGTAGTCAGCATGAGATTGTCCGGCGCTATCGTTATTTTGCCTTACATTAACAGCCAGACGGCAGGATCTGTCCAGCGCTTAGACGCGTAATCGTTAACTATTTTATTAAATTCCACTTAACCGAAGCGGCTGGCAGGGCACGTCAGGTGGAATTTTTACTCAACCGCTGGTCAGCGAGGTTAACGATAAATAAATTCGATTGAAAGGATAAATGAAAAGCGTATCGTTAGCCGGGTTAACCGGAGGTGATAAAGATGTTGCGTGATTATTTGAAGATTGATGAAAGCGATCGTTTAATTGAGCAGAGCTTGTTACGCCTGCACAACCGTGGACAGGAAGATGTCACCGAATGGCATATTGTCGGTGCCAACGGTGAGCACAAGGGCAGCGTGGCGCGGTTCGATAAACTGAGTAACCGCCGCTCTTACCGCGTCAGTTACCGTATAACGCAAACCGATCCCGAGGGAAGGGTGGTCGTCGATCATCTCACCGACACGTTGTGATTTTTGCCGTAGTCTTTTGTTGGATTTGACCCGCCGCGTGGCGGGTTTTTTGCTGCTTCAGCGGCTGCCGCGCCGCCGCATTTCCACCAGCGTGCCAATCAGTTCCAGCGTACTTTTCTGACTCTGCTGCACGGGAAAATCTTCGTTCAGCGGCCGTAACGAGAAAATTTGCTCGTCGTGCATCCGAATAATTCGCACCATCGCGACGTCGTCTACCCGTGCCAGCACCACATCGCCCGGCTGGGGCACGCGTTGCGGATCAAAGATCAACCGGTCGCCGGCGCGATACGCCGGGTTCATGGCGTCATCTTCCAGCGTAACCGCCAGCGCACCGTCGCTCAGTGCTTCGTCACTGTAAAGAAAGCGGACAGCCTGCTGCTGCCACTGGAGTCGCTGCTCATTCAGCCAGTCCGCAGCCTGCACCAGCGTGACCAGCGGCACGGCAGTGAGAGCGGGGGAAGCGTGCGTACTGGCAAACGGCTGACCGTCGCCATCAATAATCCACGCCGCGCTACACTGCAGCAATTCCGCCAGCCGCAGCAGATGCTCACCGCGCGGCACCGTCTCTTCTTTCTCCCACTGCGAAACCGCAACGTGCGACACGCCAATGCCATTGGCCAGCGCCTGCTGCGTTAATTTCAGTGCCTTACGGCGCTGGCGAATGCGCTCACCACCAGATTCTTTTTTCATCATCTTGACAACTCCTCCAGGCTTGACTTAAGTATACTTAAAATCATTATTTAAAGTAAACTTAAATATGCCGCTGGCCGTGATACTGGCGAGGGAGGTCAGCGGGGTGTCCGGCTAACCCTCGCCAGGTGAGAGAGGTAGGGCATGGAGAGTAGTTTGGTCACCAGCGTAGGCGCACTGCTGCTTGGCGGTGGCGCGGCAGCGGTGTTCTGGAAACCCCTGATGGCGGGGATCGCGTCAATCGTCACCAGCAATCGCGCGGGCGGCGAGATCATCACCAGCTACAAAGAGCAGGTGCTGCTTCTCAAGGAGAGCCATGCGCTGATGCGCCAGGAAAACGATGAACTGCGTATCCGTCACGACAAAAACCTGCGGCGTATCTCATCGCTGGAGACCGATCTGCGTTTGATCAAGAACGCACTCGGTATCCTGCTGGCGACCACTGAAGCCGAGCACAGCGATAAGTTTCGCAGCCAGATTAATCAATTGATCACCACTCTGGAGGAGAACCGCGATGGTGCAGATAAACAGTGAACTGCTGGTGCGAAGCCACCGCCGTCATTTGATGCTGGGTGGCCTGCTGATGCTGTTATCGCTGCTGTGTGTGGCGATGACCATTCTGTTTCTTTACGTCAATAACGACGCCAACCGGCGCGTGGAGGAGATTCGCCAGCAGTACCGGGCGATCTCTGATCGACGCGAAGCAAAGGTCGCCGAACTGACCAGCCAGCTGGTTGAGCTGCAGAAAAAGCTGGATGCCCAGCCGCCGCGCAGCACCAGCCACACCTCAACGCCCTCCACGCCGCCGGCCGGTCAGCAAACCGCGCCACAGCCGCGGCGCTAAGGAGGACCTGATGCGTATTACTGAGCGGATCGCAGTCCGTTTGCAGCAACTGCGGTCTTTTTTTAGCAATAAGGAGAAAATTATGAGCGATCAAACTGTCATCAACCCAACCAGCACTGCGGCGCAACAGGAATTGTCACCGCTGGAGAGTTTTGCCAACGAAACGGCCAGCGCGCCGGCTGCCGCTGACAGCGCAGCTGACAGCGTTGCCCAGCCAGCGACGCCGCCGGCAGCCGCAACGCCGGCAGTCGCAACGCCAGCTGCGCAACCGGCAGCGCCCGCCAGCGCTGAGCAACCGTTTCATGCGGATGCTCCGGTCGATCTCGATCAGCAGCTGGCAACGCAGGATACGCTGGCGAACGGCTCGGCCAGCGCAGGCGCCTCGGCGGCAGCCACGCCTGGCGTGCGCAACGCGCAGGCCGCCGCCCCGGTTGCTGCCCCCGACGCGCCGGCTGCTGCGACCGCCGCCAGCGATGCGGTGGCGCAGGATATCAGCGCCGGGGTGAAGGACTTTGTCCAGGCTTTCAGCTTTGTTGAACAGGGCGTGCTGAAGCTGGGCAGCGCCGCGAAGGATGAACTGATTGCGCTGGCGAAGAAGTATCTGTAATTCAGACGGGCAGGGATGCCCTGATCACCTGTTCGGTCGCGTGATCTGCTTTTCCAGTTCCAGCGGGTTTCGCTGCCGGCTGTTAATCTTTTTAGCGGGCGAGCCGAAGTAGATCGACCACGCTTCGGTATCGCGCGTTATCAGTGAATTTGCGCCTACCGCCGTTCCCTCTGCCAGCGTAAGGCCTGGCATAATAATGGATTGCGAACCGACGATAACATGTCGGCCCAGCACCACTTTCCCCGAGGTGACGCCGGTCAGGTGGGCAGGCACGGTGGGATTGGTCATGAATTCCCCACTGTAGTCATCACTTTTCGAGTAGATTTTTACGCCCTGCGAAAGCCCCGAGAAATCCTCCATTTCCACACCGGCACCTGCCAGTATGGCGCAGTAACCGCCAATATGAATGTAGGAGCCAAGCGTCAGATACCCATCGCCGGCAGCCACGAGGGTCGAGAATCCGTCGATGCGCACGTGATCGCCAAGAGTGATATTGTGCAGGCCAATAATGGTGCAATTTTTGGCCACCATGACCTGCCTGCCGACGTGTTTGAAGCCGAAACTATTCAGCTCATGTTCGGTGTAATAACCAGGATTGAAAGGTTCAGTCGACACAGTGCATTCTCCGGATGATCGGGGCTGGTGTGCCATTATAGGTGTGAAGGCAACAGTCTGTAGCGGAAGAAAAGCGCTAAATCTGACTTCAATTCATCGCAATCAGCCACGAATGGAGACTAAGTTAAGATAATTCTGCAGGCGGCTTCGCTATTATCTGCTAACTTTAATTGCTCAGGCGTTATTTTAACTGGCTTTATCAGCAAAAAGGAAAATAGCATGAGTGATACAGAGGCAATCAAAACCAAAACTGACTACCTGCGTGATGTCACCTCACAGCTAAAAGAGATGCGTCACTATGCGCAGACCAACACTGAGACGCTTTCCAGCCACTGGCTGGCCTTTGATGCCGGGGAGTATAAGGATAAAGAGTACGCCACGCGTTTTGATACGCTGATCAACAAGCAGGGACAGCTGCTGGATGATATCGATCAGGCGATTCAGGATCTGGAAATCGCCATCAATCACAGCGAGCAGGAAAGCTAAGCGCGGCTGCTGGTGGCCTAATCGGCCACCAGCCACATCTCGGCTTCATCGAACATCTCTTCAACAATACGCGCAATCGTCGCCTTGTCGTTTTTACTCATATCGGTTTCGATGGCGTTACGCTCCATCGGCTTAACCCGCACCTCCAGATCCGGAAAGACGCGCTGCACGCGCTTCTCCAGCTCCTGCAAAATCATTTCGCGCGCGCCCGGTAATCCGGCTACGTTGCGCTTGTCGTAAATCAGCTCCACAAACATCAGGGCATTCCAGTAATCAAAGTGGGAGCGTCATATTACTGTAAATAAAACCAGTGACAAGCGGCAGGGCGGCAATTATTTTCATACGGGTGAAACAGCGCGGCGTAAAGATGCAACGACAGGGGAACAAAGCGGGCAAAAGCAGAGGGTGCACGCAAAAAATCGAACCTCTGGAGGTGGAAATCCAGCAACACCTCCAGAGGCGGTGCAATAGCACCTTTCGTTCAAGGACAATCGACGACAGTCGTCGTGAGTATTAAGTTATACAACTTTTCCCACCTTGTACAACTTTTTCCCCGGAAATTTCTCTCCGATCGCCTTTTTATCAGTGCATCGCTTATAACTCGTTCTTAATACAGAACTCTTCCCACGTCATACCCAGTGCTTCCGCGTGAGATTTCAGATAGGTTTCAATCGCTTGTGCAGCAACCGCTTTATCCGGTTCCGCCAGCTGGATGGAGAACAGCATGCCGTCGAGCTTCTTCTGACGCAGAAACGCGGCATAGATGCGCTCGGCGTGCCACGCGCGCAGTTCACGCAGGGACATATTGGCGGCGCGCGCATCACTCTCACTCAGTTCATCCAGCGCGGACTGAAAATCAGGGTGGGCGGTGAAAAACAGGCTGCGAGCCAGGGCGTAATACTCTTCAGGGGTTTTCATTCGGGGGTTCCTGCCGGTCAAATTGCGCGTTAGTGTAACCCGCACACGGCGACTTGTCAGGAACCCCGAATGTTTACTGCTGTGCGACCTGCAGGCGCGTCACGTCCTGCTGATTTTTTTCCAGCGTTTGGTCCACCGTCAGCTTGCCCTGCAGCAGCGCCGCCAGATTCTGCCCGACGGCGTTACCCATCTGATCAAAGCCAGCAATACTGACGTACTGCACACCGGTGTAAGGTACGGTGTTCAATGTCGGTTGATCGACGGTGGCGGATTCAATCGCGCTGCGCACCTGAGCGGCGTAAGGCGCCAGGCGCTGGTAGTTTGGCTGCTGGTAGGTGGAGTTGCGGCTGCCGGGTGGCACCGCTCCCCAGCCGACGGTATCCGCGACCTGCTGAATATACTGCCGCGAGGTCGCCCAGCTGATGAAGTCCACGGCCGCGGCGCGCTGCGGTGAGTTAGCCGGTACCGCCAGCGCCCACGACCACAGCCAGTGCGAGCCGTTGCGCGTAATGCCGCCCGGCGCCGGGGCAAACGCCAGCTTGTCCGCCACCAGCGAGATCTGCGGGTTAATCAGCAGCCCGGCGGCGACGGTACTGTCGATCCACATCGCGCATTTTCCCTGTGCGGTAAGACGCAGGATCTGGCCAAAGCTATTGCTGGCCGTATCCGGCGGACCGTCCTGTTTCACCATCGCCAGATAATCGGTCAATACCTCACGCCACTCTGGCGAATTCAGCGTTGGCTGCCAGCGATCGTCAAACCACTGCGCACCATAGGCGTTGGCCATGGTGGTGAGCAGGGCCACGTTATCGCCCCAGCCGGGCTGGCCGCGCAGGCACAGGCCATAGATACCGTGCTGAGGATCGGTGAGTTTCGCCGCGAAATTTTTGATGTCGGTCCAGTCGGGATCGTCCGGCATGGTCAGGCCTTTCGCCGCAAACAGATCTTTACGGTAATAGGTCATGCTGCTTTCCCCGTAAAACGGTAGCGCGTACAGCGTTTGCTGCCAGGACAGTGCTTTGCGCACCGGCGTCAGCAGATCGTCGCTGTCATACTCTGGCGGCAGGTTATTGAGCGGCGCCAGCCAGCCTTTTTTACCCCACAGCGGCGCTTCATAGGTACCCACGGTAATCACATCAAATTTTGCATCACCGCTGTTCATGGCTGCCAGCACTGCCTGGCGCAGGGCGCCATCATCCATCACGTGCCATTGTAGTTTCACGTCCGGATGCTGCTGTTCGTAACGGCTCGACAGCTGCTGCATGATAGTCATGTCACCATTGGCAATGGTGGCGATATTGAGCGTGGTGGCGGCCTGGCTGAGCAGCGGCAGCGCGGCCAGCAGCGCGATTATGGTACGCTTCATGGCGGCTCCTTATGGCTGCTGCAGGCGGAAGAACGCCATTTTTTCCACCAGCAAACCGGCATGCTGGCTCACCGTCTGGCTGGCCGCGCTGGCCTGTTGCACCAGCGATGCATTCTGCTGGGTGGCGCCGTCCATCTGGATTACTGCGGTGTTCACCTGCTCGATACCGCTGGATTGCTGGCGGCTGGCCACGGCGATCTCGCCAACGATATCCACCATGCGCGCCACGCCGTGATTGATGTCGTTGAGCATCTCGCCAGAGCGCTGCACCAGCGCGCTGCCGGCTTCGACTTTACCCACGCTGGCATCGATTAGCGCTTTGATCTCCTGTGCTGCACCGGCCGAACGCTGCGCCAGCTGTCGCACCTCTGACGCCACCACCGCGAAGCCGCGTCCCTGTTCCCCGGCGCGCGCCGCTTCCACCGCCGCATTCAGTGCCAGCAGGTTGGTCTGGAAGGCGATTTCATCAATTACGCGGTTGATATCCGCGATGCGCTTGCTGGAGGATTCAATCTCCTCCATCGCACTCACCGCGTCGCGCAGTACACCGCTGCCGCGCTCGGCCTGATGGCGCACATCGCTTGCCAGCTCGTTGGCCTGTGCGGCGTTGTCCGCGTTGTGTTTCACCGTGGCGGTCATCTGCTCCATGCTGGCCGCAGTCTGCTCCAGCGAACTGGCCTGCGCGTGGGTGCGCTCCGACAGATCGTCGTTGCCATCCGCCATCTGGCGTGCCGCATCGCTCAGTGCATGGGCACTTTCGCCCACCTCGCGCACGATTTCGGCCAGCCGCACATCCATGCGCAGCAGCGCCTGCATCAGTTCACCCATCTCATCGCGCGTTACCGTACCGATACGGTGATTGAGCTCGCCGCCAGCAATGGCATCCGCCAGCTCGCGCGCCTGGGCGATGGAACGGTTAATCGAGCGGATCAGCAGCCAGCCGGAGACCAGCGCCAGGCTCAGGCCCAACAGCAGGATGGCGATCAGGCTATTGCGTGCCAGCAGGTAGTCGCGGTTGCCCTGCTGCCAGGCCGTCTGCGCATGCTGCCGCATCAGCGTATCCAGCTGGTCAATGTCCTGCTGCAGCAACTGGCTGCCGCTGCGCAGGCGGGTTTCAATGACCACCAGTGCGGCGGACGGGTTACCGCCTTTCAGCAGCTCACCGGCTTCATGCAGTGCACCCTGCCAGCCGTCGAGATGGGTCAGGAAGCGCTGGCTGAGCGGTTTGGTCTGCGCATCAAACGCCAGCTGCTGCCAGGTATGGCGATCGGCGTTGATTTGCTGACCGTACTGCGCAATGCGCGCGAGGCGTTTTTCCACTTCACTGCTGTCGGTCCAGTAGCGCAGCGCATCGAACAGGGTAGCGGATTGCTCCTGCACCATGCGGTACAGGCGTGAAGAGTATTGCAGCGGGAGCAGTTCGTTCTGATAGGCATTTTGCGCGCGCTGATCGGCAGCGCGCAGGCCGATAATTCCCCAGACGGCAGCAATAATCAGTAACAGGCACAGCAGGCTGACAATCGCAGCCAGACGTGCGCGAAGGGTCAATCGCATAACAGCGTTCTCCGAAACCAGGGTGAGTAAGTCGTCAATATTGTTATGGGTGCAGGTGCTTTAGACTTCACATCAGGTTATCGGCGAAGAGTTGAACAGCTTGAGGGCGCCGGAGAAAGAGAAGGGGGATTCCACCGCAGATACCTTGCGTCACGCCGGGAAAACATTATAACGTAGCCGCCATTGATGCGAGTGTAGGGACCGAAGATGAAAAAGTGGATGGTACTGGCCGCGCTGGCGCTGAGCGGCTGTGCGCAAATCAACAGTTATGACGAAGCGGTAAAAACCCCGGCACCGCTGGAACTGCAGGGTAACTGGCAGACGATGGGGCCGCAGAGCAAGCTGATCAGCAGCGAGGCTATGGCCAGCCTGATCGTTAGCGCTGATGGCGCTACCCTTGACTGCCGCCAGTGGCAGCGGGTGATTGCCAAACCGGGCAAGCTGACGCGTCTGGATGATGATTGGGTCAACGTTAACCGCCAGGCGCGCGTGATGCCGCTCACGCTGGAAAACGGTGAGCTGCACTACGATGGCCTGACGCTGCGTAAAGTGGATCGCCCAACCGTCGAGTGCCAGCAGGCGCTGGACGAAGTGGCAAAGCGTCCTGGCGATGCGGTGATTCAGGATATTGAGCCGCAGATTCTCAGGCCGGTCACGGCAGAGAAATAAGGGACAGAGCTGAAATGCTTTTCTTCCTCTCCCGACTGCGGGAGAGGACATTTCATCAGGCTGGAACGGTTATCGCTTCTGCAATAAATAGCTGTTTTCAAAGCCGGGCAAACTGCCAATCACATCGAACCCATTAAAATAGCCACCCGCCCGTAATAAATCCACAGCAGGACCGACCTGCGGTGAATACTGGTGATCGCGATAATCGTCAAAGACGATAAAGCCGCCTTGCACCAGGGTGGGCGAATATAACAGGAAATCGAGCAATACATGGCGGCCTTCGTGTCCGCCGTCAATATGCAGTAATACGGTACGCGGATTAAGGGCCTGCACCCGCTCAATACTTAATTCAGAGTAGCCACGGATGAGATTAACCTGGGGAAACAGCTTTTCGTGATAAAAGCGCAGCTCACTTTCCTGATTTGCCAGCTCCATGGGATCGATGCTGATAATGCGACGTTTATGCTGGCAAATCTCATTCATGAAAGCCGTCGATTTCCCTTTCCACACGCCGATTTCAATGATGTCACCCGCTACATTATTATGCTCGAGTAACCAGCAAAGATAACCCAGGCATTTTACATGGCTATGGAAAGAGAGCTCACGGCGCGCCATGGCCAGTTCTGCCGGTAATTCTGCCTGCGCCTGTGCCAGAGCATCACCGACCTTATCCCAGGTGTCATCGATGAGCTGCTGTATTTCAGGCTCCTGAAAAAAAACTTTTAAATCCGCGATATCGAGCATGTCGTTGCCTTATAAAGAGAGAATACAGCCGGCAAGGCTGAAAAGGTCTGCGTTAAATGTGCCACAGTTGCCATCATTCAAGGCGGTAATAAGGCTCAGTTTAAGGGGGTAATTAAACGCTTAGCATGGCGGGGGCGGTAAGAATCCAGGGAGAACAGCGTCTCCCTGACAGATAGGATTATAAATCGCTGGGATAAAGCACCTGACTGGAAAAACGACCATAAGCGTTGGTGACTTTCTGTTGCTGCGTGGTTTGCTGGACCAGCGAACGCAGCTCTTCCATGCGGGTCGCCATCAACTGCTTAATCTCAAGCTCATTGTCCATCACCTGCTTCAGCATGGGCCGTAACTGGACACGCAGCGCAGCAGGCAGGGCGGAGGTATCACGGTCGCGCGCTACGTGCGTAACGCTGCTCACGTAAGCTGCCTCACTGGCCACTAAATCATCCCAGTGCCCCTGGCGCGCCTGTTTCAACATCTGATTACTCAGGCTGAGCAAACGCTGATACCCCTGCAGCAGGTCGCTATCTGAAGTCATGGTTACGCTTCCTGAACGGCGTGTGGACCAATTTGTTTCCACGCGTCGGCAATGTTGCTCAGCAAGCGCTCGACTTCCGCAATCGCTGCCGGATCGTTGTGCAGGTTGGCTTCCAGCAGACGGCGGGTCATGTACTCGTAAAGATTATCCAGATTGGCAGAAATCTCTCCACCGGCTTCATGATTCAGCCCGGCGCGTAAGCCATTAGTAATGATATTAATGGCTTTCGACAGCGCCTGGCCTTTACCGGGAATGTCGCCCTGATCCATCAGAATGGTGGCTTTCTTCATGGCGCTGAGTGCGCCATCAAACAGTAAAACCACCAGCTGATGTGGGCTGGCGCTTAACACGGCACTTTCCAGACCGACCTGTGCGTAGGCCTGCGTTCCCGATTTAGCGTACATATTTAACTCCTGTTAACTGCTCATGTTCGCGAACTGCTGCGTCAGATAGTTCTGGGTCTGGGTCATGGATGAGACCAGCGTATTCAGGTTCGTGAACTGGGTCTTGTAGCGCGCCATAGTGGCGGTAATCTGTGCGTTTACCCGATCGTAATCGTCAGACAGTTTCTTCAGCGTTTTATTGATGCCGTCAGTGGCGTTCTGTACAGAGCCATTGCTGCCTAAAATCTGATCCAGATAGTTACTGGTTTGCGTCGCAAAGCCGGTGGTTTTGCCGTCACCGGACAGGAAACTGACCACATCCGCCGATTTTTCATCCAGCGCTTTGTTAAGTTTGGTGCTGTCGACGGTCAGCTTGCCATTCACATCCTGGGTAATGCCGATCTGTGACAGCAGGGAAATACTGCCGCCGCTTTGGGCACTGGTGGACAGCTTGGAGCGCAGGCTGGTCTGAATGTTACGCAGCGTGCCATCACCTAACAGATCGCCATTGCTGGAGTCCTGCGAGGTACTGCCCTGATCCACGGCGGTGTATTTGGTCTGGTTACTGATGGTGGTCTGCAGCGAGTTGTACGCGTCAACGTAAGCCTGCACCGCGGCGATCATCGGCGCATTATCCTTGGTGACGGATAAGGTCTCCGGGCTGCCGGTGTTGGTTTTGGTCAGGTTCAGCGTGACGCCTTCCGGCGCATCAGTAATGATGTTGCTGCTGCGGGTGATGGCGACGCCATTAATGCTCAGTTTGGCATCGGCCGCTTCCACCTGCTCCGTCATACCATTGCTGCTGCCACCTTTGGTAAAACCAATATACTGCGCCAGGGCGCTGTCATCGGTAGAAACCGTCATCTCATTGGTGGTGCCGGTATCACGCGAGGTCAGGGCCAGATAATAGGTATTGTCATCGGATTTGATGATACTGGCGGTAACGCTGCCCTGCTGTTTGTTAATCGCATCTTTAATGTCCGTCAGGCTGGTTTGATCTTTGCTCAGCGTGATGGTCATTGGGTCTTTCTGACCCGGTTGCGTAATGGTGATGGTGCGCGAGGCGAGGCTGGAATCGCCTAAATCGCCATCTTTACTGGTCGCGCTTTTCGACAGCAGCGACTGCGCTTTAGCCAGTTGGGTGACTTCAACCGAAAAGTTACCGGCCGCCGCATCATTGGCCAGCGTGGCGGTGAACGCGGTATTGGTGCTACTGACTTTTGTTGAGGCAATTGCAGACGTGTCTTTGAGCGCAGCGGCAGCTGTCTGGACTTTCGCCAGTGCCGTTTGCACGACGCCCCATGCTGTCAGCTTGGCTTTATAAGAGGTTTGCTGATTTGTAATTGGCGTCAGGTTGGCTTTTTCTGCCGTTTCAAGCTGGTCATACAGATCGCTCAAACCCAGGCTATTACCAGCATTGAGGTTACTTACACTTGCCATGTTGTAATCCTTTATAGGTGGATAATCACTGAGGAGGGTATCGGCAGTGAGCGGAAAAATATTAGACAAAATATAAAAAAACAATGAGGCAAATAAAGAAGGGATAAGGGCCTGTTTTCGGGGTTTAAAAAAATAGCTAAGGTTTTCTCAGGTACCGACGATAACCAAAGCAAGCTGAATGGCCCCGGGCCAAAAGCCCGATAGAATCTCAACTCATTGACTCAAGGAATTTATCATGGCCGTTATCAATACCAACACATTGTCGCTGACCACGCAAAACAACCTGTCCAAGTCTCAGGCTTCTCTGGGTACCGCTATTGAGCGTCTCTCTTCTGGTCTG
>NZ_SCKT01000028.1 GCF_014155765.1 Pantoea dispersa
GGCAGCAACGGTCAGGCCGTTGATGTTAGAGGTGAAGCGGTTAGCAATCGCCTGACCTGCAGCGTCATCTTTTGCGCTGTTAATACGCAGACCAGAAGAGAGACGCTCAATAGCGGTACCCAGAGAAGCCTGAGACTTGGACAGGTTGTTCTGAGTCGTCAGCGACAATGTGTTGGTATTAATCACTGCCATAGCAAGTTTCCTTTATTAAGAGAGATAATTCAGCCCTTCAGGCCTGCGGTTCAACACCGTATTAAAGTTATCGACAGGCTGCGCAAAAACTTCACTCTTTTTAATATTGATTTTGTCGTCTTTGCAGACAAAAAATAGATTTTAATAATCAGAAAATTAGCAACGCAGCTGTGGCTACCCTCTTCCGGAAATATAAAAAAACGGAGCCAGCTGGCTCCGTTGAAGTCTGCGTGTTTGCGATTAACGCAGCAGAGACAGCATGGTCTGTGGCACCTGGTTGGCCTGCGCCAGCACAGAAGAACCTGCCTGCTGCAGGATCTGCGCGCGCGACATGTTCGACACTTCGGTCGCGTAGTCAGAATCCTGAATACGGCTGCGTGCAGCTGACAGGTTGTTCACGGTGTTGTTCAGGTTGGTGATGGTTGACTCAAAGCGGTTCTGTGAGGCACCCAGCAGGCTGCGCTGTGAATCGACGGCTTTGATAGCGGAGTCGATGTCTGCCAGAGGCGTGCTACCGGTAGCTGCACCAGACGCGCCGCCGGTGACTGCGCCTTTCAGCACGTCAAAACCAACGGCTTCAGTAGAGCGCGCGGTACCGTTAACGGTATCGCCTGAGGTCATCGCACGGGTGTTCAGATCCGTACCGCTGGTGCCGGCTTTCGCCAGGTTGAATTTGTCGCTTGAGCTCAGGGTGATGGCGATGGTTTCGCCATCTTTCGCACCCACCTGGAAGCTGTAGTCGGTAGAGCCGGAACCGGTGTTCAGCACTTTGATGCCGTTGAA
>NZ_SCKT01000004.1 GCF_014155765.1 Pantoea dispersa
ATAAGGATCTGGCAGCCTGAGTTCCCGGACTTAACTCTCTCCCACAAAACCGGTACGGTTCAGAGCAGAGCTAAGCAGGGATACCATACAAATGGAATTTGAGAAGCTGCATATTCACAAGGTGCGCCGGGGAGAGCGTTTTATTAAAGCGAAACTGTACCACTCTCCTGGCAAAGAAGGCACGTTTAAACCTGTAAGTGGATATCTTGTCAAGACTACACACCTTTTCAGAGGAGCGTCTTCCCCTGAAGACAGCGGGCTTCTGTCTTTCCTGTGAAGGAGGGGCAGTCCATGAGGGCCCTTAAGGGCAGCTTGATTTAGAAAAAGGAAATGCTGTATGTCTGACAAAAACCATTATACGACATGGGAAGAATTGCTTGAGGAGTACTTCTTCGCCCGAAACCTGCGCGCTGCAACAGAATGGAGCTACGCAAAGGTTGTAAAGGGGTTCCTGAAATTTACGGGGGCTGACATAACCCCATCAATGGTTACTCATCATGAAGTTCTAAGATGGCGGCGATATGTACTCAGAGAAAAACAACAATCGGCGCAGACCTGGAACAATAAAATTGCACATCTCAGGGCCCTCTATAACTATGCTATGGAAAGTGGTTTATTGCCTGCGGGCAAAAACCCTTTTAACAACTGCACTGTACAGCGGGACAGAAAGAAAAAACGGACTTTAAACCGCTCTCAGCTAACCCGGCTTTATCTGATAATGCAGCAGGCTGAAATTGAATCCAACCGGAAAATTTTCGCACGTGGCGGGCGGAGTGCGCTTTACCCGGCATGGTTCTGGATAACCGTCCTGGATACGCTCAGATATACGGGAATGAGGCAAAATCAACTGCTGCATATTCAGCTCAGGGACGTCAATCTGACAGAAGGCTATATAGATCTGCGCCTTGAGGGGAGTAAAACGCACAGGGAATGGCGCGTTCCCGTTGTTAAGCAGCTGCGTTTGCGGCTACAGCTTCTTCTTACACGGGCAGCGGAGGCTGGAGCCGGGCCAAAAGATAACCTCTTCGATGTCAGTTTTTACATTGCCGGGAAAAAAGCAAAATTTGACAGAAATGATGTGACCGTGATGCATCAAAAGATCCGCTCCTTTTTTCGCCGCCTATCAAAGGAATGTGGTTTTGCCGTTTCGCCGCACCGTTTCAGACATACCCTGGCTACAGAACTGATGAAAGCACCGGAAAGGAATCTTCAGCTGGTTAAAGATTTACTGGGTCATCGTAGCGTAAGCACAACAATGGAATATGTGGAACTCAATATGGACATTGTGGGAAAAACACTGGAAGAAGAATTGTCCCTGCACACAGATCTCTGTGTAGAAAGGGAATTACAACTATTGACACAAAACTGATTGACTGGGATTATTGCCAGTGATCGAGAGAAGGGAGCCTGCGCGAACAGGCTCCCTCACTTGAGGGACTGATTCAGAAATGTTAACCAGTGCAGATACGCCTACACCGGAGGACATTCCGTAATGACCGGCCCCTGTATTAACCGCCCGTTAAGGTTCTCATCTCTTAACCAGCGTGCTTTGATGCAAAATTAGTGGTGCCCGGACTCGGAATCGAACCAAGGACACGGGGATTTTCAATCCCCTGCTCTACCGACTGAGCTATCCGGGCAACGGGGCGCATTAAACCCTAATGGCTCACAGCCGTCAACGGGTTTCGTAAAAAAAGCGTAGCAATCGTGACTGATTGCCTGCTTTTCAGGCAGGGTGAACAAAAAGCCTACGCCAGCGCACCGTTTTGCCGGCACAGCGCGATGCTCAGCACATCTTCAGCCAGACGCCGCGCGGTAGCGACATCCTGCACGTTGCGCTTCACCAGCAGCTTACTCAGACAGCCTTCGAGGATCAGCTCCATCTGATCGGCCACCATGCTGGGGTTGTCCAGCGCCAGGTCGACGAGGATTTCATGGGTGAACTGCCAGGAACTGCGCTTCTGCTGTTCGGCGAGCTGGTGCACCGGCTGATCCGGCTGGGGATAGAAACTGCAGGCGGCAATAAACAGGCAGCCGGGAAAGCGGCCTTTACTGACGTGCTCTGCCAGCACGTCGTAACGCGCCAGCAGCTTTTGTGCCGCACTGAGGCGCTCATCCAGCTGCACCTGGCGGCGCCAGCTGTCGATCTGCTGGCCGTGAAAGCGCAGCGCGTCATACAGCAGGGCATCGCGATCGGGCCAGTAGCGCTCCAGCTGATCGCTGGCGAGGCCGCTTTCGCCAGCCAGCTGCTGCAGCGAGGTAGTCGCGGCCAGGCCGCTCTGTTCGAGCACATTCAGCGCATGCTCAAGGATCTGTTCGCGTTGCAAAAGACTCTCCTCCGGAATGCGGGCCCGAACGCGTGCGCCCGGGCAGTGTCGTGCAACCAGTTTCGTTTAACGCGGCAGATTGTGCAAATGGGCGCGGAAATCCGCGGCGTTAAGGAATCCGGTGACGCGTGAATCGGCAATCTCTTTGCCCTGCGCATCAAAGAACAGGATGGTCGGCAGGCCAAGCACCTGCAGATGCTGCAGCAGCGCGTTATCCTGCGCGTTGTTGGCTGTCACGTTAGCCTGCAGCAGCTGCACGTTGCTCAGGGCACTGCGTACGCCGTCATCGCTGAAGGTGTATTTTTCAAACTCTTTGCAGGCCACGCACCAGTCGGCATAGAGATCGACCATAGTGATACGGCCCTGCGCCTGCTGTAATGCGCTATCCAGCTGCTGGCTGCTGCTGATGCGCTGAAACGGCAGGTGGGCGACGCTTTGCGTACTGCTGCTGCCAAATGCCCAGTCCTGCAGCGGGCGCGCCACCACCAGCGCAGCCGCCAGCATCAGAATCGGCAGCACACGCGCTGTGCCGCGCGCGTTGAGACTCAGGCTGAACGCCCAGGCAAAAAACGCCACGCCGAGCAGACTCCACAGCCGCAGTCCCCAGATATCGCCCAGCACGCGCTCCAGCAGAAACACCGGCAGCGCCAGAATCACAAAGCCAAAACCCTCTTTCACGCTCTGCATCCACGGACCGCTTTTCGGCAGCAGCCGGTTGCCGAACATCGTTACAGCAATCAGCGGCAGTCCCATGCCGAAGGCGTACAGCCACAGCGTGCCGGCACCGGCCCACAGATTACCGCTCTGCGCGATATACAGCAGGATAGCGCTGAGCGGCGCGGTGGTGCAGGGTGAGCAGATCAGGCCTGCCAGTGCGCCCATCATAAACACGCCCGCCAGCGATCCGCCTTGCTGACGGTTGCTCCACAGCATCAGACGCGTCTGGAGGCTGGCAGGCAGCTGCAGCGTGAACAGGCCAAACATCGACAGCGCCAGCAGCACAAACAGCACGGAGAGGCCGATCAACACGTAAGGATGCTGCAGCGCAGCCTGGAAACGCAGCCCCGCCGCTGCCACCACCATACCGAGCAGGGTGTAAGTCAGCGCCATGCCCTGCACGTAAACCAGTGCGAGGGCGAACAGCCGGCCCAGCGAGTAGCGGCGCTGGCCACCAAGAATGATGCCGGAGATCAGCGGATACATCGGCAGCACGCACGGCGTAAAGGCCACGCCGATGCCAATCAGCAGCGCCCACAGCGGCGAAAACGGCAGCGGCGTGCGGTCAGCGGCCGGTGATGCCGCGATTGCCGGCGCGGCGCTATCGGCAGCCATCGCCGTCAGCGGCACCGAGCGGGTCTCCGGCGGATAGCAGAAGCCGGCCGCGGCGCAGCCCTGATAGGTCACGCTGAGCGTTGCACCGGCATCGGCCTGGCGCAGGGTGATCGGCAGCTGTACGTCCTGCGGATAGATTTCGCTCTTGCCGTAAAACTCATCTTCGTGCGGCTGGCCCGGCGGCAGCGTGACCGGCGCCAGCTGCGCGTGTTGCGCGCTGATGTGGAATTGCTGGCGATAGAGGTAATAGCCGTCCTTCACTTTCCAGCTCAGCGTCAGCTGATGACCCTGCTGGCTGAAATCAAAGCCAAAGGCCTGATCGACCGGCACAAAGCGGTTATTGGTAGTGGGCGAGAACAGGCTGGCCTGCGCCGACAGGCAAAACAGCAGTGCCAGGCACAGGCTTAGCAGGCGGGAAAATCGAGCAGCCATGACGAATTAATCAGCTCCGGTGGCGAATGAGCCGCGATAATAACACGGCTCATTCGCCACGAGGTTTTCAGGATGTAACCACGACGCTACAGAATCAGGCTGCCGAACAGGAAGCCAAACGCCACCGAGAAGGTGATTGCCAGTACGCCGGGAATGATAAACGAGTGGTTGAACACGTACTTACCAATGCGGGTCGAGCCGGTGTCGTCCATCTCCACCGCGGCCAGCAGCGTCGGGTAGGTGGGCAGCACGAACAGCGCGGACACCGCGGCGAAGGAGGCGACCGCCGCCAGCGGCGATACGCCGAGCATCAGTGCGGCCGGCATCAACGCCTTGGTGGTGGCCGCCTGCGAGTAGAGCAGCGTGGCAGCAAAGAACAGCACCAGCGCCAGCATCCACGGATAGCTCTGCAGCATGTCGCCGGCCAGCGTCTGGATGTCGCTCAGGTGCGCTTTGACAAAGGTATCGCCCAGCCAGGCGACGCCCATCACGCAGATACAGGCGCTCATGCCGGATTTAAACGTGCTGGCACTGAGGATTTCACCGGTTTCCACTTTGCAGGTCAGGCAAATCAGCGTAGCAACCGTCAGCATAAACACCACAATGGCTTCGTTACGCGGCAGTACCGGATTGCTGATCAGGCCCACGCTGTCGCTGATTGCCGTCGCGTACAGCACCACCGCCGCAATACCGATCAGGAACAGCAGCACCGCGCGTCTGGCTCCCGGCTTGATGTGATAAACCTGCTCACCGCGCAGCGTCACTTCACCTTTCGCCAGGCGCGCCTGATAGACGTCATCTTCTTTGAGTTCTTTGCCGAGGAAGTTGGTGATCACGGCGGCACAGAAAATGGCCAGCATGGTGGCAGGCAGCGCGACGCCGAGCAGCGCCAGATAACTGACGCCGCGCGGTTCAAGAATCGAGGCAAAAAATACCACCGCGGCTGAAAGCGGCGAGGCGGTGATGGCGATTTGCGACGCCACTACGGCTATCGACAGCGGGCGCGAAGGGCGTACGCCTTGCTCTTTGGCCACTTCCGCAATCACCGGCAGGGTAGAAAAAGCGGTGTGCCCGGTACCCGCCAGCAGCGTCATCACATAGGTCACCAGCGGCGCGAGGAATGTGACATAGCGCGGATGGCGGCGCAGCAGGCGTTCCGCCAGCCCGACCAGATAATCCATGCCGCCGGCCACCTGCATCGCAGCGATGGCCGCAATCACCGCCATAATGATCTCGATGACATCAAACGGGATCGCGCCGGGTTTCATGCCGCAAACCAGCGTCAGCACCAGCACGCCTAAACCGCCGGCAAAGCCAATGCCGATGCCGCCGAGGCGCGCACCCAGCCAGATCGCCAGCAGGACGATGAGCAATTCCACCACTACCATAGTTTCACTCCCTGAAGTGCCGCCACACGCAGCCACTTTAGTTATAGACGTCAAAATAAAAAAGCACGCCGTATTGTATACAGGCGTGCTTCAGACGACTTGATCCGGAACGGATTACTGTTCGTTTTCGTCGGTGTAGCGTTTGGCTTTGTATTCCGGGTGCATCAGGTTCTGGATGGAGAAAATATCGTCCAGCTCGGCTTCGGTCAGCAGACCGCGTTCCAGCACCACTTCGCGTACGCTCTTACCGGTTTCAGCACAGATTTTCCCGACGATATCGCCGTTGTGATGGCCGATGTACGGGTTGAGGTAAGTGACGATACCGATGGAGTTGAACACGTAGGCTTCACAGACCGCTTTGTTGGCGGTGATGCCGTTAACGCATTTTTCCAGCAGGTTGTAGCAGGCGTTGGTCAGGATGCTGATCGACTCAAACAGCGCCTGGCCAATCACCGGTTCCATCACGTTGAGCTGCAGCTGACCGGCTTCAGAAGCCATGGTCACCGTGGTGTCGTTGCCAATCACTTTGAAGCACACCTGATTGACCACTTCCGGTACCACCGGGTTAACTTTCGCAGGCATGATCGAAGAACCGGCCTGCAGTTCCGGCAGGTTGATTTCGTTCAGGCCGGCGCGCGGACCGGATGACAGCAGGCGCAGGTCGTTACAGATTTTCGACAGTTTCACGGCCAGGCGCTTCAGCGCTGAGTGCACCATGACGTAAGCGCCGCAGTCTGAGGTGGCTTCAATCAGATCTTCGGCGGGCACCACCGGCAGGTTGCTGACTTCCGCCAGGCGCTGTACCGCCAGCTGCTGGTAGCCGTCCGGCGTGTTGAGGCGGGTGCCGATCGCCGTGGCGCCGAGGTTAACCTCCAGCAGCAGTTCGGCGGTACGCAGAATGCTACGCGTCTCTTCGTTCAGCAGTACGTTGAACGCGTGGAACTCCTGACCGAGCGACATCGGCACCGCGTCCTGCAGCTGGGTGCGGCCCATCTTCAGGATGTTTTCAAACTCCACCGCTTTGCGCTGAAAACCTTCGCTCAGCTGGCCAATCGAGTCGAGCAGTTTGAGGATCGAGGCGTAAACCGCAATGCGGAAGCCGGTAGGATAAGCGTCGTTAGTGGACTGACACTTATTCACGTGATCGTTCGGGTTGAGGTACTGATATTCACCTTTCTGGTGACCCATCAGCTCCAGACCGATGTTAGCCAGCACCTCGTTGGTGTTCATGTTGACCGAGGTACCCGCGCCGCCCTGATAGACATCAACCGGGAACTGGTCCATGCACTTACCGTTGTTCAGCACTTCATCACAGGCCTGAATGATGGTGTTGGCGATGTGGCGGGGGATGGTTTGCAGCTCTTTGTTGGCGAGCGCGGCGGCTTTTTTCACCATCACCATGCCGCGAACAAACTCGGGGATGTCACTGATTTTACTGTTACTGATATAGAAGTTCTCAATCGCACGCAGAGTATGAACACCGTAATAGGCATCTGCCGGAACTTCACGCATGCCTAACAGGTCTTCTTCGATACGAATGTTGTTCGCCATGATTACCTTCTTATTATTGCTGCTGTGTTACTGCCGGGCATCCGGAATGGATGGGCGGCGAATAACGTGCAGGTGAAGCAATTATATTGTCGTGGAATACCAGTGCCGACATTTTATCCATCTTCGGGCTGGCGAGCACGATCATATTCTGTCACTGCAGAAATGCTTGTGCACAGATCACTTTACGGACATTTGCTGGCCCAGCGGTAATAACGATATGTGATGTACTTCGCAATTTTAAGTCAGTGGCATAAATTTAACAGCGGCGGTTGAATTTCTCCGGCCGCGTGCCCATCTCATACGTTATGGTCATGTTGACCCTTCAATTTTGCTGCCCCGCACGCTGCGTGGCGGCGCGACTCACAGGAGATATCGGTGCGCTGGTTACCGTTAGTGATTTTTTTTGTTCTGGCCTGGATTGAGATCTCGATTTTCATCCAGGTGGCGCACGCGCTCGGCGTGCTGCTGACCATGCTGCTGGTGATTTTTACTTCGTGCATTGGTGTGTCGCTGGTGAAAAATCAGGGCATGAAGAACTTTATGCTGATGCAGGAGAAGCTGGCGCGTAACGAGAGCCCGGCGGCGGAGATGATCAAAAGCGTGTCGCTGATCATCGCCGGTTTTCTGCTGCTGCTGCCTGGCTTCTTTACCGATTTCCTCGGCCTGCTGCTGTTGCTGCCGCCGGTACAGAAGCACCTGACGCTGAAGCTGATGCCGCACCTGCGCGTATGGCGCGGCCCGGGGCAGGGCCCGGACAGCGGCGTCACCATGGACGGCGAGTTTGAGCGCAAAGATCAGGATCGTATCGGTCACGATAAAGATCGCTGAATGTAAGCGGGGCGGCGTAAGCCGCCCTTTTTGCTGTCTTTTTCGTCATCTGTTACGCAAACGAAAATTTTTTATTTTTTTGCCCTTGAAAGCCCCTTTTCTGCCCCTATCTCTCTCTCCACGAGGCCGGAACCCTCAAGCCCGGCGTTCAACCCAAAAATGAATGATTGGACTTCTCAAAGGAGAGCTATCAAATGAAAATTCGTCCGTTGCACGATCGCGTTATCGTCAAGCGTAAAGAAGTTGAAGCCAAATCTGCTGGCGGTATCGTTCTGACCGGCTCTGCAGCAGGCAAATCAACCCGCGGTGAAGTACTGGCTGTTGGCAATGGCCGCATCCTGGAAAACGGCGACGTGAAGCCGCTGGACGTGAAAGTGGGTGATCTGGTGATTTTCAGCGAAGGCTACGGTGCCAAGACTGAGAAAATCGACAACGAAGAAGTTCTGATCATCTCTGAAAGCGACATTCTGGCGATTGTTGAAGCGTAATTTACGCGTAATTCACTGAACGAAACGAATTTAAGGGATATTTGAAATGGCAGCTAAAGACGTAAAATTCGGTAATGACGCACGCGTAAAAATGCTGCGTGGCGTGAACGTACTGGCAGATGCAGTAAAAGTTACCCTGGGCCCGAAAGGCCGTAACGTGGTTCTGGATAAATCTTTTGGTGCACCGACCATCACTAAAGATGGTGTTTCTGTGGCACGTGAAATCGAGCTGGAAGACAAGTTCGAGAACATGGGTGCGCAGATGGTGAAAGAAGTCGCTTCTAAAGCCAACGACGCAGCAGGCGACGGCACCACCACCGCTACCGTTCTGGCACAGGCTATCGTCAACGAAGGCCTGAAAGCCGTTGCGGCGGGCATGAACCCAATGGATCTGAAGCGCGGTATCGATAAAGCCGTTGCAGCAGCCGTTGAAGAGCTGAAAACCCTGTCTGTACCATGCCAGGATTCCCGCGCTATCGCGCAGGTAGGTACCATTTCTGCCAACTCCGATGAAAGCGTCGGTACCCTGATCGCTCAGGCGATGGACAAAGTGGGTAAAGAAGGCGTGATCACCGTTGAAGAAGGTACCGGCCTGCAGGACGAGCTGGACGTGGTTGAAGGTATGCAGTTCGACCGTGGCTACCTGTCTCCGTACTTCATCAACAAGCCAGAAACCGGCGCAGTGGAGCTGGAAAGCCCATTCATCCTGCTGGCTGACAAGAAAATCTCTAACATCCGCGAAATGCTGCCAGTGCTGGAAGCTGTGGCGAAAGCCGGCAAACCACTGCTGATCATCGCAGAAGACGTGGAAGGCGAAGCGCTGGCTACGCTGGTGGTGAACACCATGCGCGGTATCGTGAAAGTGGCTGCGGTGAAAGCACCGGGCTTCGGCGACCGTCGTAAAGCGATGCTGCAGGATATTGCTATCCTGACCGGCGGTACCGTGATCTCTGAAGAGATCGGTATGGAGCTGGAAAAAGCGACGCTGGAAGACCTGGGTCAGGCAAAACGCGTGGTGATCAACAAAGACACCACCACCATCATCGATGGTGTGGGCGATCAGGGCGCAATCTCTGGCCGCGTGACGCAGATCCGTCAGCAGATCGAAGAAGCGACGTCTGACTACGACAAAGAGAAACTGCAGGAGCGCGTTGCAAAACTGGCAGGCGGTGTAGCCGTACTGAAAGTAGGCGCAGCGACTGAAGTTGAAATGAAAGAGAAGAAAGCACGCGTTGAAGATGCCCTGCACGCTACCCGTGCTGCGGTTGAAGAAGGCGTGGTTGCCGGTGGTGGTGTTGCGCTGGTGCGTGTTGCGGCGAAAATCGCAGCATCTGGCCTGAAAGGTCAGAACGAAGACCAGAACGTCGGTATCAAGGTTGCTCTGCGTGCGATGGAAGCGCCACTGCGTCAGATCGTTTCTAACGCCGGTGAAGAACCATCTGTGGTTGCTAACAACGTGAAAGCGGGCGACGGTAACTACGGTTACAACGCGCAGACCGAAGAGTACGGCAACATGATCGACTTCGGTATCCTGGATCCAACCAAAGTGACCCGTTCTGCGCTGCAGTACGCATCTTCTGTGGCCGGTCTGATGATCACCACCGAAGCGATGGTCACCGACCTGCCGAAAGGCGACGCACCTGACTTAGGTGCTGGCGCTGGCGGCATGGGTGGCATGGGCGGTATGGGCGGCATGATGTAATTGCCCTGAACGTCTGAGCTGTTGAGAAACCCCCGATCGGAAACGGTCGGGGGTTTTTCTTTTGCCGGCGAACAAGGTATAAGTAAGGGCGCAATACTTCGGCTTTGCGGGTTTAGGGCAATGAATGTTCAGAAAAAATGTGCGCTTTTCTGCTACGCTGCCGCCCGACACTGATGATAATAAATGGGGATTATAATGCGGATTAACCTCTCGCTCGGACTGGCAGTCGGTACCTTACTGCTGGCGGGCTGTAGCACCTCCAACCAACTGAGTGCCGCCGGCGAACGTGTCACCTTTGTTGATCAACAGCCAGGCAGCCAATGTCAGCTGCTGGGCAATGTTACCGGCTCGCAGAGCAACTGGCTGACCGGCTCAGGCGGTGAAGGCAGTTCACTGCGCGGTGCGGCCAACGACCTGCGTAACCGCGCAGCGGAGATGGGCGGCAACGTAATTTATGGTGCCACCAGCCCGACGCAGAACCTGCTGTCTGCCTTTGCCCCGCTCGACAGCAAAATGTCGGGTCAGGTGTATAAGTGCCCGTAATGGCAGAGCAGCAATAAAAAAGCCGCGAGAGCGGCTTTTTTGTTTTTGAGTTCAGTCCCTGCGTGGTCGCCATCAATGGCTCCTGCGGTGATGGCGCCGACTGTAGGGTGCGCATTCATGCGCACCGGGCAGCTGGCAGGGAACGTCACTCCTGACGCAGCTGCAGATCCAGCGGCGTTTTGCTCGGCTCACCACCAATTTCCCGCGCCAGCTTCGGCACCATATAGCCCGATACCATGGTCAGCAGCTGCCGCACCAGCGCCCGTGCCTGCTCATCCGGCACAAAGAAGTGCGCCGCCCCCTGCACCTTATCCAGCACATGTAAATAGTAGGGCAGGATGCCGGCATCAAACAGCGCATTGCTGAGCTGTGCCAGAGTCTGCGCATCGTCATTAACGCCGCGCAGCAGCACGCTCTGGTTCAGCAGGGTGACGCCGGCGCGCTTCAGCCTCTGCATGCGTTCGCGCAGCGCCTCGTCAATCTCCTGCGCGTGGTTGATGTGGCTGACCAGCAGCACCTGCAGACGCGTATCCGCCAGCAGCTGGCATAGCCCTTCGGTAATGCGCGCCGGGATCACTACCGGCAGCCGGCTGTGAATGCGCAGGCGTTTCAGGTGCGGAATGTTTTCCAGCGCGCCAATCAGCCACGCCAGCTCCTGATCTTTCGCCATCAGCGGATCGCCGCCGGAGAAGATGATCTCGTCGAGCTCGGGATGGGCGGCAATGTAATCAATCGCCGCCTGCCAGTTGCGCTTGTTGCCCTGATTATCCTGATAGGGGAAATGCCGGCGGAAGCAGTAGCGACAGTTCACCGCGCAGCCGCCCTTGACCAGCAGCAGCGCGCGGTTTCTATACTTATGCAGTAAGCCCGGTACCACGCTGCTCTGCTCATCGAGCGGATCGGTACTGTAGCCCGGCGCATCGGTAAACTCCTGACGGCTGGTCAGCACCTGCAGCAGCAGCGGGTCCTGCGCATTGCCGCGCTGCATGCGCTGGATAAAGGCGCGCGGTACGCGCAGGGCGAACAGACGGCGCGCCTCGCTCCCGGCTGCCAGATCCGCGTGGTTTTCAAGGGCTAAAAGTTGCAGTAATTCAGCAGGATCGGTGACAACATCAGCAAGTTGCTGCAACCAATCTTCTCTGACGGGGGGATTTAGGGTTACAATGTGTGCCATTTTTTTGGCTATTACCAGTTAATATCTACAGAGGGCCTTTATGGCGACTTATCTTAGCAACGATTTTCGTGCCGGTCTTAAAATCATGTTTGAAGGCGAACCGTATGCCATCGAATCCAGTGAATTCGTTAAGCCGGGTAAAGGCCAGGCGTTTGCACGTGTTAAAATGCGTCGTCTGCTGACCGGTTCACGCGTTGAGAAAACCTTCAAGTCTACCGACTCCGCCGAAGGCGCAGACGTGCGTGACATGACGCTGCAGTACTCCTACAACGACGGTGACTTCTTCTACTTCATGCACCCGGAAACCTTCGAACAGTATCAGGTTGAAGCCAAGGTGCTGGACGACGTGACCAAATGGCTGCAGGACAACGCCGAGTGTATCGTAACCCTGTGGAACGATAAACCGATCGCCGTTCAGCCACCGAACTTCATCGAAGCTGAAATCACCGAAACTGACCCAGGTCTGAAAGGTGATACTGCCGGTACCGGCGGCAAGCCAGCGACGCTGTCTACCGGCGCCGTGATCAAAGTGCCACTGTTCGTACAGATTGGCGAAGTGGTAAAAGTAGACACCCGCTCTGGCGAATACGTTTCCCGCGTAAAATAATCGTCAAATCAGGCGCATCATCGATGCGCCTTTTTTTATTTCCGCGCTCATCCCCGCACCGCGTCTTTTTTCAGCAGCTTAACCGCCATCATGGCGTATCCGGTCTATGCTTTAAAAGCTGTACTTTTACTGCAACCAACAAGGATATGGCTATGTTAAAGAAAAGTATTGTCGCGATTTTCTCGGTACTGGTGCTTTCCTCGCTGCTTTCAGCCTGTAACACCACGCGTGGCGTAGGCGAAGATGTTGAAGCGGGCGGTCAGGCAATTCAGCGCAGCGCGCAGTAACTAAAACCGGTGCGAAACCTGCTTTCGTACCGGCTTTCTCTTCCTCCTGTTGTCCTGCCAGCACCTGTGATTTCTGAAACTGCCTGCCGCGACGGCGGTGCCGTTGTTTGCCGTCAGCAATACGGGTAGACTTCCTCCCCTTGTCTGTATAAGGAGTCATCACCATGAGCGAAACGGCAAGCTGGCAGCCGAGCGCACCCATTGCCAATTTGTTGAAACGCGCCGCCATCCTGGCGGAAATCCGGCGTTTCTTTGCCGATCGCGGCGTACTGGAAGTGGATACGCCTGCCATGAGCCAGGCGACGATCACCGACATCCACCTGGTGCCATTCCAGACGCGCTTTGTCGGACCTGGCGCGGCAGACGGGCGCGATCTGTGGCTGATGACCAGTCCGGAATATCACATGAAGCGCCTGCTGGCAGCGGGCAGCGGCCCGATTTATCAGATGGGGCGCTGCTTCCGTAATGAAGAGGCCGGGCGCCACCATAATCCGGAATTCACCATGCTGGAGTGGTATCGGCCGCACTACGACATGTATCGGCTGATGAACGAAGTCGACGACCTGCTGCAGCAGGTGCTGGAGTGCGACAGCGCCGAATCGCTATCGTATCAGCAGGCGTTTATCCGTCATCTGGAGATCGATCCGCTGTCGGCGGACAAGGCGCAGCTGCGCGAAGCGGCGGAAAAGCTGGGTGAGGGCGAGCTGGCGAATCGCGAAGACGATCGCGACACGCTGCTGCAGCTGCTGTTTATGCTGGGCGTGGAACCGAAAATTGGTCTCGATAAGCCGTGCTTCGTCTATCACTTCCCGGCCAGTCAGGCGGCGCTGGCGGAGATCAGTACCGAAGATCACCGCGTGGCAGAGCGTTTTGAGGTCTATTACAAAGGCGTGGAGCTGGCCAACGGTTTCCGCGAACTGACCGACAGTCGTGAACAGCGTCAGCGTTTTGAGCAGGATAATCGCCGTCGCGCTGCGCGCGGTTTGCCGCAGCATCCGATTGATACTTACCTGCTGGATGCGCTGGCGCACGGCATGCCGGCCTGTTCCGGCGTGGCGCTGGGCGTGGATCGCCTGATTATGCTGGCGCTGAAGGCCGATGCGCTCAGTGAGGTGATCGCTTTCCCGGTCGATCGCAGCTAGTTACGCCGCGGTTCTGCACACCCGGCCGCGGCTCAGCGATGGCGCTGTCCGCGGCCGGGTGCGTTTACGGCGAGGTATTATTGGCCGCTTCCGGAAACTCCTGGATGGTAACCGGCAGCGTCATCTTCTGCTCATTGCGCAGCACCTGCACATCAATCACCGATCCCGGGCGGATTTCCGCCACCTGGTCCATGGTCTCCTGCGCGGACAGCGCCGGCTTACCGTTTACCTGCAGCAGGACATCATTGGCCTGAATGCCGGCGCGATCCGCCGGACCGCCCGGCGTCACTTCGCTGACAATAATGCCCTGCACCCGATCGAGGTTGCTGCCCTGACCGTGCAGCGGCGGCAGTTCGCGCCCGGTAATACCGATATAACCGCGGATCACCCGGCCATCGCGAATCAGCTTATCCATAATTTTGGTCGCCAGCGCGGTCGGAATGGCAAAACCAATGCCTTCCGGAGTTTCGCCGTCGTTGCTTTTGTCGAAGGTCAGCGTGTTGATGCCCATCAGCTCGCCCAGCGAGTTAATCAGCGCGCCGCCGGAGTTCCCCTGGTTGATCGAGGCATCGGTTTGCAGGAAATTCTGCCGACCGGAGGAGCTCAGACCGATGCGGCCGGTGGCGCTGATGATGCCCTGGGTGACCGTCTGGCCGAGGTTGTACGGGTTGCCAATCGCCATCACCACATCACCAATATGCGCGACACGTTTGGCGTTAATCGGGATTACCGGCAGATTAGAGGCGCTGATTTTTAACACCGCCAGATCGGTCATGGCGTCGGAGCCCACCAGCGTCGCTTCAAAAAAGCGTCCGTCCTGCAGCGCAACGATAATCTGGTCAGCGTTATTGATGACATGTTTGTTGGTGAGGATGTAGCCTTTCGCGTTCATGATGACGCCGGAACCGAGCGTGGTAATGCCGCGATTATTGTTACCGTGCGCGCTGCGGTTATAGACGTTGACCACCGCCGGCACAGCACGGCGCACGCCCTGATTGAAACTGAAGGGCGCTTCATCGGCGCTGCTGTCGTGATCAAAGGTGACGTTGCTGCCCATTCGCAGCGCCGGGATCGCGACAAGCAGTAAACCTGCCACGATCAGGCCCATCACCACAGAACGTAAAAGTTTAAGAAACATGGTGTTATTTCAGGCAAGAGTTGATCGCAGGGCAGAATAGCACGAGAAGGGCGGACAAACACCTGCTTGTCCGCCCGTTGCGAGGATTATCGCAGAAGCAGGTAAATACTCTCGTCGCCGCGCACCACGTTCAGCGCCAGTACCGGCGGTTTGCCCTCCAGCACTTTGCGCATCTCGGCGAGGCTCTGCACCCGCGTACGGTTAACGCCGACAATCACATCGTCTTTCTGCAGGCCAACCTGTTCTGCCGGCGTGCCTTTTTCGATGGTATCGACTTTGACCCCTTTATCGCCGGCTTTGGTATTGCCGTCACTGAGCGTGGCGCCCTGCAGCGCTGGCGACATCAGCTGGGCGCTGGCGGTACTCTGCGCGCTCTGTTCCAGCGTTACGGTTACCGTCAGCGGTTTGCCATCGCGCAGCAGACCGATTTTCACCTGCTGGCCTGGCGGCGTGGTGCCGACTTTCACCCGCAGCTCGGCAAAGCTGGTAATTGGCTTATCGTTAATGGCGGTAATGATGTCGCCCGCTTTGATGCCCGCCTGTTCCGCCGCCGACTTCGGCAGCACTTCAGAGACAAATGCTCCGCGCTGCGCATCGACGTTAAACGCTTTCGCGATATCGGCGGTCATTTCTGTGCCTTTGATCCCGAGCTGACCGCGCTTCACTTCGCCGAACTGAATCAGCTGCTGCGCCAGGTTCATCGCCATGTTGCTGGGGATGGCAAAGCCAATACCAATGTTGCCGCCGCTCGACGCCAGAATGGCAGTGTTAATGCCGATCAGCTCGCCGTTGAGGTTCACCAGCGCGCCGCCAGAGTTACCACGGTTGATGGCGGCATCGGTCTGAATAAAGTTCTCCAGCCCTTCCAGATTCAGCCCGCTGCGGCCCAGCGCCGAGATAATGCCGGACGTCGCCGTCTGGCCGAGGCCGAATGGGTTGCCGATCGCCACGGCGAAATCACCCACTTTCAGCGCGTCAGAATCAGCAATTTTCACCTGCGTGAGGTTTTTTGCGCCTTCTACCTGAATCAGCGCGATGTCGGTTTGCTCGTCATGACCAATCAGCTTTGCGTCATATTCGTTGCCATCACTCAGCTGCACGCTGATTTTATCCGCACCGTTTACCACGTGATTGTTGGTCAGAATGTAGCCTTTAGCTGCGTCGATGATGACGCCGGAACCCAGTCCTTCAAACGGCTGTGGCTGAGACTGCCCGGGCGCCTGGCCAAAGAAGCGCTTCAGCGGCTCGGGAATATCCTGGCCCTGCTGACCGCTGTCGGTGCCCTCGACATGCACGCTGACCACCGCCGGCAGCACTTTTTCCAGCATCGGTGCCAGGCTTGGCAGTGCTTGTCCCTGAATCTGTGCCGGCAACGTGGCCATGGCACCCGGCGTCGCCGCCAGACTCATCCCAATGCTCAAGGCTAATGCGCTTAACAGTCGTGCTGGTTTTTTCATTGCTATGACGCTCTCGCTGCGAAAAGGGGGATAAAAGAAGTGTGACAGTTATTGGTAATAAGCGTTCGGAAAACAAAAAGGGCACAGCCATGCTGTGCCCCAAAAGGATTAACTGCGGGTGGTGCGTTCGCCGCTGCGCAGCAGGCCCGATGCGCCTTCAGAGTAGTCGCGCGGGATCTGCACCGGCGCCTGGTCGTTATCGGCCTCGGCTTCCGTCAGCTGGTAAGCAAACGGGTTTTTCTCGCCGGGCAGATTTGGCAGCAGGTCATTCGACCCTTTCGCCATATGCTGATACAGCTGGCGATAGTCGCGCGCCATGTTGTCCAGCAACTCTGCGCTGCGCGCAAAGTGGTTGGTGAGCTCTTCGCGGTAATCCGCCAGCTCCGCTTTGGATTTTTCCAGTTCGTACTGCATGCTGCGCTGCTCACGCAGCTTTTTGTTGCCAAAACGCATCGCTACCGCGCCGACAATAATGCCAATCACTAAACCAATCAGCCCGTATTCCCAGGTCATAATGACTCCCGTGTAATTTCCGTTGCTTCGTAGGGCATTGCTTCTGTTTCAACTTCAATAGTAGCCACTATACCCGTTAATCCATCGGAAGTGGAATCCTCGGGCTGTATCGCTTAGTGTAGAGCGGCCTAATTTTCGACAACCGACACGTGAATCGGACTTTTTCAGGGATTCTGAGAGAACCATGCAAACCTCATCTCCGCTTGCGCGCTATGAGCAGGCGCTGTCGCAGGGCGAGTTTCGTCCGGACGATGTACAACGTGACGCCATCACCCGTTTAGATCGCATTCAGCAAGGCCTGATTGCCCGCCAGCAGCAGCCGCAGCCGGCAGCGAAAGGGCTGTTTGGCCGCTTATCAAAGCTGATGAATAAAGCGCCGGAGAGCCATGAAGCGCCGGTGCGTGGCCTGTATATGTGGGGCGGCGTCGGACGCGGTAAAACCTGGGTAATGGATCTGTTTTTTCAGTCTATTCCTGGCGATCGCAAACTGCGTCTGCATTTCCATCGCTTCATGCTGCGCGTGCACGAAGAGTTAACGCAGCTGCAGGGCCACAGCGACCCGCTGCTGATTGTCGCTGACCGTTTCAAAGCGGAAACCGATATTCTCTGTTTCGACGAGTTTTTTGTCTCCGACATTACCGACGCAATGCTGCTTGGTACCCTGATGGAAGCGCTGTTTGCCCGCGGCATTACGCTGGTGGCGACCTCCAACATTCCGCCGGATGAGCTGTACCGCAACGGCCTGCAGCGGGCGCGTTTTCTGCCGGCTATCGAGCAGATTAAGCGCCACTGCGATGTGATGAATGTCGATGCCGGCATTGATTATCGCCTGCGCACCCTGACATCGGCCCATCTGTGGAATTTCCCGCTTAACGACGCAACGCACGCGGAGATGGAGCGCATGTTCAGCGCGCTGTCCGGTAAACCGCGCGACGACGCGCCGGTGCTGGAGATTAACCATCGCCAGTTGCCGACGCTCGGCGTTAACGAAGGCGTACTGGCCATCAACTTCCTCGCGTTGTGCGGTGAAGGGCGCAGCCAGCACGATTACATTGAGCTGTCGCGCCGCTTCCACAGCGTGCTGCTGTACGATGTGCCGGTGATGATTTACAAAACAGAAGACCAGGCGCGGCGGTTCCTCGCGCTGGTGGATGAGTTCTACGAGCGCCACGTCAAGCTGGTGGTGGCGGCAGAAACCTCGCTGTTTGAAATCTATCAGGGCACGCGGCTGAAATTCGAATATCAGCGCTGTCTGTCGCGCCTGCAGGAGATGCAGAGCGAGGAGTATCTTCGCCTGCCGCACCTGCCCTGAGGGGCAAACAGAAATCACCGCTTCGGGCGCAAAAAGAGTCGATCTTTAGATTCGACTTCTCTATAATCTTGCGACCCCACGTTACAGCACAGGCTTTCTTTTCCCGGAAAACTGTGTGATCCGGTAACTCTACCTGAGGGGGTGGGCTTGCTGGGCGAATTGGTCGTGTGAGCCTCAATCGTTAACTTAGCGTTTGGGATTTCACCAACGTGTAACTTTTATTTGGGTAAGCTTTTCAATGAAAACTTTTACAGCTAAACCAGAAACCGTACAGCGTGACTGGTATGTTGTTGACGCAACTGGCAAAACCCTGGGTCGCCTGGCGACTGAACTGGCGCGCCGTCTGCGTGGTAAGCACAAAGCGGAATACACTCCGCACGTTGATACCGGTGATTACATCATCGTTCTGAACGCTGACAAAGTTGCTGTAACCGGCAACAAGCGTAACGACAAGATTTACTATCACCACACTGGCCACATCGGTGGTATCAAGCAAGCGACCTTTGCAGAGATGATCGAACGCCGTCCTGAGCGTGTGATTGAAATCGCGGTTAAAGGCATGCTGCCAAAAGGCCCACTGGGTCGTGCTATGTACCGTAAACTGAAAGTTTACGCAGGTAACGAGCACAACCACGCGGCGCAGCAACCGCAAGTTCTTGACATTTAATCGGGATTATAGGCAATGGCTGAAACTCAAAACTACGGCACTGGTCGCCGCAAAAGCTCTGCCGCTCGCGTCTTTATCAAGCCGGGTAGCGGTAACATCGTAATTAACCAGCGCTCTCTGGAGCAGTACTTCGGTCGTGAGACTGCACGCATGGTCGTGCGTCAGCCGCTGGAGCTGGTTGATATGGTTGGTAAACTGGACCTGTACATCACCGTTAAAGGTGGTGGTATTTCTGGTCAGGCTGGTGCGATCCGTCACGGTATCACCCGCGCTCTGATGGAATACGACGAGTCTCTGCGTTCTGAACTGCGTAAAGCGGGCTTCGTTACCCGTGACGCGCGTCAGGTTGAACGTAAGAAAGTCGGTCTGCGTAAAGCACGCCGTCGTCCACAGTTCTCCAAGCGTTAATTGCTGGCTGCTTCGGCAGTTACAATTGGCTCAAAAAACCCGCTTCGGCGGGTTTTTTATTGCCTGAACTGCCGCTTTTTCAGCGTAAAAACGCGAGCTTTCCCCGCATTTTGCCCGCAAATGATTATCCCCGCCCCACAAGCTGCTTAAAATCTGGTAAACTGACTGACACTTTGCGCCCGCGAGTCGCGGCGTTGTGCATGCTGCGCCTGTCGGGACGACCGGACGATGCGCGTAACGCCCGGCTGTGTGCGAATCTGATGAGCAGGTGAGTCGCCGCGTGGCTGGCCATTCGCAGTATTTTTTTGTGAACAAACTTGGAGGTTTTCATGGCTGTCGCTGCCAACAAACGTTCGGTAATGACGCTGTTTTCTGGTCCGACTGACATTTTCAGCCATCAGGTACGTATCGTGCTGGCTGAGAAGGGCGTCAGCGTGGAGATCGAGCAGGTTGAAACGGATAATCTGCCGCAGGATCTGATTGACCTCAACCCGTATCGCACTGTGCCAACGCTGGTCGACCGTGAACTGACGCTGTATGAATCCCGCATCATCATGGAATACCTCGATGAGCGTTTCCCGCATCCGCCACTGATGCCGGTTTATCCGGTCGCGCGCGGTGAAAGCCGTCTGATGATGCACCGCATTGAGCAGGACTGGTACAGCCTGATGCGTACCATTGAAACCAGCAGCGGTGCCGAAGCCGATGCCGCGCGCAAGCAACTGCGCGAAGAGCTGCTGGCCATCGCGCCGCTGTTTTCACGTACGCCGTTCTTTATGAGCGAAGAGTTCAGCCTGGTTGACTGCTATCTGGCGCCGCTGTTGTGGCGTCTGCCGCAGCTGGGTGTGGATCTGGCTGGCGCAGGTTCGAAAGAGCTGAAAGGCTACATGACGCGCGTATTTGAACGTGACTCCTTCCTCGCTTCTTTGACGGAAGCCGAACGTGAAATGCGCCTGCAAGCCCGGGGCTAATCTATGGAAATGTCGCAACTTACTGCCCGCCGTCCCTATCTGCTGCGGGCCTTTTATGAATGGCTGCTCGACAACCAGCTGACGCCGCATCTGGTGGTGGATATCAATCTGCCTGGCGTACAGGTGCCGCTGGAGTACGCTCGTGACGGACAGATTGTCCTGAACATCGCACCGCGCGCGGTGGGTAACCTTGAGCTTGCCAACGATCAGGTACGCTTCAATGCGCGTTTCGGCGGCGTGCCGCGCCAGGTATCCGTGCCGATGGCTGCGGTGCTGGCGATTTACGCGCGCGAAAACGGCGCCGGCACCATGTTCGAACCGGAGCCCGCTTATGAGCTGTCCGGCGACGAGCAGGAAGGCGGCCAGGAAGAGACGTTAATGTCGGTGATTGATGGTGACCGTCCGGACGATGCGACGGATGACGACTCTTCACCGGATGATGAACCGCCGCCGCGCGGTGGACGTCCTTCACTGCGCGTAGTGAAGTAAATCGCGGAAAATAAAAAACGGGCTGATTAGCCCGTTTTTTTATGCCTGTGTCGCGGCGCGGCTTAGTGCGCAGCAGACCAAAGGGAGCGTAGCGCTCCCTTTGTACCGATCTTAATAAACGTCGCGCAGATAACGCTTATCTTTCTTCAGCTGATCGATATAGGCTGCGGCACGCTCGCTGGAAAGACCACCGAACTGACGCACCACTTCATACAGCGCGGCATCGACATCCTTCGCCATGCGTGAGGCATCGCCACAGACGTAGAAGTAGGCGCCTTCCTGCAGCCAGGCGTACAGCTCAGCGCCTTTCTCCAGCATGCGGTTCTGCACGTAAATCTTCTCTTCCTGATCGCGGGAGAAGGCCAGGTCGAGATGCGTCAGCAGACCGCTCTGCTGCCAGCCCGCCAGCTCATCCGCGTAAATGTAATCATGTTCCTGATGCTGGTCGCCGAAGAACAGCCAGTTTTTACCTTCAGCGCCGGTCGCCTGGCGCTCCTGCAGGAAGGCGCGGAACGGCGCGATGCCGGTACCCGGACCGACCATGATCAGCGGGGCGTTATTGTTCGCCGGCACGCGGAACGCTTTGTTCGGCGAAATAAAGATCGCCGGCTTCTCTCCGCGACGCACGCGTTCAGCCAGATAGGTCGAGCACACGCCTTTACGCTCGCGGCCACCGCTGTGATAGCGCACGGAAGCGATGGTCAGATGGACCTGGTTAGGGTGCGCCTTCGAGCTGGACGAAATGGAGTAAGCACGGTGCTGCAGCGGACGCAGCATCGCCACCAGCTCCGGCACCGACAGATTACGCTTCAGCTCGAGCTGCAGCAGATCCAGCGTATCTTTGCCCCACAGCCAGTTGGCCAGCGTATCTTTATCGTCGTGCTGCAGGACGTGCAGCAGCTCCTGGTTGGTGGTTTGCTGTCCGACCCACTCAATCAGCTTGCGCGACGGCTCAGAAATCTCGAACTGATAGGTCAGCAGATCGCCGAGGTTACGGTCAAAGCCCGGCACCGGGGTTTCGTAGTCGGCTTTCAGCTCGCTCAGCAGCAGGCTCACCAGCCCGGCATCGTTCACCGGGATCACGCCCAGCGCATCACCGGCTTCGTATTTCAGGCCGCTGTCGCTCAGGTCAAATTCGAAGTGACGGATATCTTTGGCGGACTGCTCGCCGGACAGACGCTTATTGGTCACCAGCGCCGCCGCGTACGGGTTTTGCTTGTTGCTGCCCGGGATCACCGGCGCTTCCGGCGCGCTCTCCAGCACCGTGCCGCTGCTGCCCGCGCTGGCGGCAAACTGTGGCATGGCGCTGCCAATCCACTCGCTGGAAGGCTCTTCGTAATCGATGTCGCAGTCGATGCGATCCACTACGCGTTTCGCCCCCAACTGCTCCAGGCGCATATCAATGAACTTACCGGCCTGGCAGAAACCGTCGTAGCCGGTATCGCCGATTGCCAGCACGGCAAAGTGCATCTGCTCCAGACGCGGCGCGGTGCTGGCTGAGATGGCCTGCCAGAACAGCTGTGCGTTGTCTGGCATTTCGCCTTCGCCGTAGGTGGAGGTGACGATCAGTACATGACGCATGGTGGCGAACACATCCAGATCCACTTCACCCAGCGCCTGCACTACCGGCACCAGGCCTTTAGCGCGCGCCGCTTTGGCTGCGGTCTGCGCCAGCGCTTCGGCGTTACCGGTCTGGGAGCCAAACAGAATATGCAGCTGGGTGGTGGCACTGGCGCCCGCTGCCGGTGCGGTCTGCTTGTCTTCTAATACCAGCAGGCGCGAGTGGAGACCGGCGAGAAACCCCGCCAGCCAGTATTTCTGTTCGCCGTTAAACGGCGCGTCTTCAGGAATGTAAGGAATCTTCATGGATATCAGTACTCAAACCGTTTTATCGTCATCAATCTTCTTTCGCAGCGCAATCAGGAGAGTTTCCCGACCGCGGCGGCAATCTCTGGCAGTGCGGCACGTGCAAACAGCTCTTCAAAATCAGGCAGATGGCCCAGCACCTCACGGTTGCAGGCGTCCTGATAAATGATCCAGCCATAGGTTGCCAGGCTGTCCATGGAGCGAATGTTGCGCTGCGTCAGCGCGGCTTTGTAATCCGACATACGCTTGGCGGCGATCAGGCTTGCCAGCTCATCATCGCTGTAGTTCTCAATGGCCGCACGGGCATGACGCTGCAGCTTGCTGACCAGCGCGAAATCTTCGGTCATCAGCAGGTTGCGAACCGCTTTCTCGACTGCCGCGTCTTCCACCGCTGTGCCTTTCGGCAGTTTGCCCAGCGCCAGCTGCTGCGCGAAGCTCAGAACGGTGTAGTTATTCAGCAGAACAAACATCTCCTGCGTATCGGTCGCGCCGTAGGCCGGTACCGCACCGTCGGCGATGGTTTTGCCCGCACGCCAGGCTGATTTGAACTTGGCAACCTGATGCGCGGCCAGCGACGTGGACAGCTCTTCCAGCAGATCCTTACGCGTTTTCGCTTTCAGAATTTCGCCGCCATCCTGATACAGCAGCAGCGAGCGCGGCATCACATAAACGAAGTGCTGACACTCGGTTTCCCAGTTCTCCAGCAGCCACGCCGCGCGCGGCGACTGGGTAGCTTCGAGGTGCCAGTGCAGCATGGTCAGCACTGCCTGCTTGTGCACCTGCGCCATTTCGTCTTCGTCAGCGATGGAGCCGAACAGCACCGAATCACCGGCGGCGTGCGCGGCCAGGGAACGATACGGATCGTACTGATAGGCGAAGCCGCCGCTCATGCCGTTACCGAAACCTTTACCAAAGGTGCCGAGGTTAAGAATCGCGCCGTTGGTCATGTATTCACAGCAGAAGTCGCCGACGCCTTCCACCACCGCGGTGGCGCCCGAGTTACGCACGGCGAAACGGTCACCGGCCTGGCCCTGAACAAACAGACGACCGCCGGTCGCGCCGAACAGCGCAAAGTTACCAATCAGCACATTGCCGTCGCTGTCCTGTGCGCCGCCGCCCGGTGACATCACCACCAGTTCGCCGCCACACTGACCTTTACCGACGCCATCGTTACAGGTGCCGTAATGCTTCATCTGCATGCCGTCGTTGCAGAACGCGCCAAATGACTGACCGGCTGACCCGCGGGTATCAATCTGCACTGTGCGCGGTGCCAGATATTTCCGGCCACGGTCATCCTGCAGTACCGCCGGCAGCGCGGCCAGCTGCTGCGCCGACAGCTCGTGGTTCAGCATGCGCTCAATATCGATCGCCAGCTGACCGCCAACGCTCTTGTTACGGTTGTTCAGCGTTACGCCGTTACCCAGCGTAATCTCGCGGCGGGCAGCATCAACCAGCTGCGCTTTCAGCTCTTCTACCCAGCCATCGTCCAGCTCGAAATCTTTTTCCAGATACACCGGCTGAGCGATCTTCTGCTCTGGCACCACGGTCAGCATGGCGCGCAGATCGAGTTTGCCCACTTCCAGCGGATGATCCATCAGGTGCAGCAGGTCAGAGCGGCCGCGCGCTTCACGCAGCGAACGCAGACCGAGGCGTGCGAGGAACTCACGCACTTCCTGCGCCACGTTGATAAAGTACTGCGCCAGCTGACGCGGATCGCCATCGAAGGCTTCAGCGTTAGTGGTGAGGCCAGCCGGGCATTTGACGTTACAGTTTTTCGCCATCACGCATTTCAGCATCATCAGCGCGGTGGTGCCAAACTCGAAGCTGTCGCCGCCGAGCAGGGCCGATTTGATCACGTCGCTGCCGGTCTGCTGTGCGCCGGAGCAGCGCAGCTGCACTTTGTCACGCAGCCCGTTCGCGCACAGCGCTTGGTGTACTTCGGCAATACCGATTTCCGCCACGCGCCCGGTGTATTTCAGGCTGGTGACCGACGCCGCGCCGGTGCCGCCGGTGTTACCGGCGACGTTGATGACGTCTGCGCCGGCTTTTGCCACGCCGACTGCGATAGTACCGATGCCTTCAGACGACACCAGTTTGACGATAACGCGCACGCGTGCCGCTTTACAGTCGTGGATCAGCTGCGCCAAATCCTCGATAGAATAAGTATCGTGATGCGGCGGCGGTGATACCAGCTCAACGCCCGGCGTACCGCCACGCGCGGCCGCAATCTCCACCGTCACTTTCGGTGCTGGCAGCTGACCGCCTTCGCCCGGTTTAGCGCCCTGGCCGATTTTGATCTCCAGCTCTTCCAGCATCGGGTCGGCCAGATAAGCCGCCCACACGCCGAAACGACCAGATGCCAGCTGTTTGATGCGCGATGCGCGAATGGTGCCGTGGCGTGAATAGTGTTCGCCACCTTCACCACAGTTACTCATTCCGCCCACCATATTGGTGCCGTGCGCCACCGCTTCGTGCGCCGGCGCGACCAGCGCGCCGTGGCTCATGGCGCCTGAGGCGAAGGTACGGGTGATTTCGTGCGCCGGCTGGACCTCTTCCAGCGGCAGCGAGGGCAGCGCGGTAAAGATTTTTGCCAGATAGTCTGCTGCCTGACCGTAAGCGGTAATGTGCAACACGCCTTCAGTGATGCTGATGCTTTCGATCTCATCGTTAAAGCGGGTTTTCAGCGCGCGTGACAGCGCGGCCAGACGCTCGCTCTCCGGCTTCAGGCCGGCAATAGCATCAATCAGACGCAGCTCAAACTGGTTGAGGCTGCCGTTCACCGCTTCGCAGCGCAGGCCGCGAATGGCGAAGCCGTTGTTGACCAGCGAGTAGCGGCCCAGCTTGCGGCCAAATTCGGCTTCGCTGTCCACGTGGGTCAGATCGCACGGCAGCGCGAGGATGTCGCGCAGCGCCGCCGGACGACGCTTACGCTCAGCGTGCATCAGGCTGGAGAACTGACGGTAATCCGGCGTGATAGCAAAGCTGTCGATCACCGCATTCGGGATGCGCTCGAAGCTGCTGTCTTTAAACGACTCGGCTTTGATGCTGAACGCGTTGTCCAGCCTGGCCAGCGTCATCAGACGGATAAAGTTGTCCTCTTCGCGCGCTTTGTCGGCGAAACGAATCGGCTGCTCTGTCATATCAATAAAGGTACGTACTGCGATGGTGCCATACGAGTGGCCCGCACCCTCAGAACGTTCTTTGAACAGACCCAGCAGTGGCACTTCGGCTTCGCCCTGAATTTTCAGTGCGCTCTGGTGCCAGTCCACCGCCATTTGCGCGATGGCCGGGAAGCCCGCGCCGCCCACCGGAGTTTTGATATTCGGGAAATATTTCTTCAGCACCGGATCTTCGGTATCGAGGAAGTTCGGCTCGAAGAACTCACCGCAGCTGTAGCTCTCAACGGTACACAGGCCCACTTTGCCCATGGTTTTCATCAGCGCTTTTTCTGCCGCTTTGGCATAGCGTTTGAACGCTTTGTTGCCTTCTTCACCTTCGCCAAACTTCTCTTCCGCGCGCATCTGTACGCCCAGCGGATACACGGCAGAGGCGCCGAAGCCGAGCGTGGCGGCGATATGGTGCGAGGAGATGCTCTGGCCGCTCTCGACCACCAGTGACACATCCAGACGCAGGCCTTCCTGCACCAGACGCTGGTTGATGGCCGACACCATCAGCAGCATCGGAATGGCAGCATGAGTTGAAGAGATATGGCGATCGGTGATCACCGCGATGCCGCCCTGCTGACGGGCAAAATCCACCACCTGCTGCGCCAGGTTATCGATAGCGTTTTCCAGCGCTTTGGCGTTGGCGGCGCGGCTGACGATGTCTTTACCGATGACCGGCTCATACAGCATCTCGAAGCGCGCATACGGCGCCACTTTCTGCTCGCGCAGACGCAGCATGTCCAGGTGGGTCAGGATCGGGCTTGGCACGATGATCTGCTGGCCTTTACTGCGGCCGAGGTGCGGTTTAGCGCCGAGCGCCACGCGCAGCGTCATGCCGTCCGCTTCACGGATGGAGTCGAGCGGCGGGTTAGTGACCTGTGCAAAGCGCTGCGAGAAGTAGTGCGCCATGCCGCCTTCATGATCGGACAGGCCATTGATGGCGTTGCCGTAACCCATCGCGGAGATCTTCTCAGCGCCGGTTTGCAGCATCGGGTCCATCATGAATTTGAAGCTTTCCTGGTTGTAGTAGTAAGCCACAAAGCGCTGATAGGTTTTCAGGTCGCCGCGATAGCGCAGCGGTGAGCCGAGTTTCTCTGCCGGCACTTCCGGCAGCTGCTGCAGTTCAACGCGTGCCGCCTGCACCAGGGAGAGATAATCTTTTTCCGCCGCCAGCTTTTCCAGCGCCTGCACGGTGGTGTAAGAGCGTTTCTCTTTGTGATCGTAATAGAGCATGCCGCCAGCTTCGATACGGCCACGGCGCAGCACGCTCTCCGGTGGGAAGGCGATCTGGCCGGCTTCTGACATCGCACCGATGTACTCAGCGGTTTCGACGGAGCGCAGCGGACGCAGGCCAAGACGGTCCAGCCGTGCGCCAATCACTTCGCCGTTACCGAAGATCAGCGCGGCGGGGCCGTCGTTCTTCTCTTCATACAGCGAGAAGTATTCGAGCATGGCGCGCACTTCAGCTGACAGCGAGGTGTCGTTTTCCCACGCCGGCGGCATCATTGAAACCACGGCGTTGATCAGATCGAGGTTATCTTCCATCAGACGGCTGTGGATGCTCTGATCGAGACGCGAACTGTCAGACTGGCCTTTTGGCCGCACGATCTTTTTGCCGCGCGCCAGCATCAGTGCCGCTTCCGCGATGCGGTTTTTACGGTCCGTGTTCAGCTCACCGTTGTGCGCCATCAGGCGGAACGGCTGCGCCATCGTGGTATGCGGATCGGTATTGGTGGAGAAGCGGGTATGGAAAAACAGTCCGCGCACCTGATGATCGGGATCGGTCAGATCTTTGAAGTAGGGAATCACTTCATTGGAGTTCAGGCGGGCTTTGAACACCTGAGTGCGCGACGACAGCGACAGCGGATAAAGGCCGCCGAATTCGCTTTCGGTAAAGGCGCGTGCTTCGATGTCCAGCAGCGCACGGTAAATGTGGCGCTCGAAGTCGCTCTGCTCAGTAACGTCCTGCGGTGCGGCAAACACCCACTGCACGATCGGCAGCTGGAACTGCTGTGCGGCCGGGCGCGTGACACTGTTGTCCAGCGGCATATCACGCTTCAGCAGCACCGGGAAGTTGTAAGCGGCCAGCGTCTCTTCAACCAGACGCTCTGCGTTCGCGCGCAGCGCCGCATCTTTTGGCACAAAGAAGTTGCCCACGCCAAAGCGGCCCGCTTCCAGCGCCTGACCGGTCAGCTTACGGAAGAAGTTCAGGGAGAGGTCAACGTTAACGCCTGCACCATCGCCCACACCCTCTGCAGACATCCCGCCACGGTGCGGTACCGTGCACAGGGCGCTATGCGCCATCTGCAGGATTTCATGGGTCTGCTCGCCGTCCTTGCGGGTAATGAAACCTACACCACAGCTGTCGCTTCCTGCTGATGGATCATACAAACCCCAGGGGTTAGGTTGTTGAGTGGACATTGAGGGTCTCCTTAAACTGCTTTAGACATTACCTGCATTATTTCAGGCACAGAGCGCTGCTGCGTGCTGTATCAATTTGTTTTCGCGCGCTTTTACGCGGACGTCGCAACACCGGACAACGACAATCAAGGCACTGATTCACGTCCTTGATTGGCTGTCCATAAAATCCGGTCTCTAAGGGAGATAACTTGCATCCAGAGGGAGTCTTCTTGCTGCATAGATATGCCGAGACACAGTCCCGACTGGAAAGCATCCAGCGGAATTCCAACTTATCGGGAAAGCGAACTCAGGTCAAATAGCCAGCTTTATTACGGTTAATCAGCCTTTTTGCGATTTAACTGTATGATTATTATGTTTTTATTACGTAAATATATGTCAATCTGACCTTTCTGATTCCCTTATGAAGTGTGAGCCGTCTCACTGTGTGATCGGCCTCATATTTCCAGACCATGCTGTTGAATGTGGGGATGCCAGCACAAAATTCTGTTTGGACCGTTTCGTGCACAGCATGTATCTGTTTTTCTTATGGCGGAACATTTGAATCAAAACGCGGTTGCCATTAGTAAAATTAATTAACCAGGGTGTGATTAAAACAGCACTTAAGCTGAATGGATATGCAATAACGGAAGGCAACCATCAGGAGGGATGGCTGCAGAAAGCGGATGCGCCGGGCACGCGGCACCGGGACCCGCAAAAGCGCGGCCCTCCAGATTATTCAGTTAGCAGAATTAGTCAAGCGCTTTAGGCATAAAGGCGGGAACGTCGGCGAAACGTCGCGCTGCTGCACCATAACAGGGCGTAAAGTCAGTCCGCACGGCGCGTGCGGCGGCGCAGCGCGCAGATAATTACGCTATGATGAGCCAGATTCGTTCAGGGAGCGCGTAATGAAACAGATTCGTCTTTTAGCACAGTACTACGTGGATTTAATGGTCAAGCTCGGGCTGGTGCGGTTTTCGCTGCTGCTGGCTTCGGCGCTGGTGGTGCTGGCAATGGTGGTGCAGATGGCGGTCACCATGGTGCTGCGTGGCCACGTTGAAAGTATCGACGTCGTGCGTTCGGTGTTTTTTGGCCTGCTGATTACCCCGTGGGCGGTCTACTTTCTCTCCGTGGTGGTCGATCAGCTGGAGGAGTCGCGCCAGCGGCTGTCGAAGCTGGTGGACAAGCTGGAGGAGATGCGCACGCGCGACCTTGAACTGAATCAGCAGATGAAAGAGACCATCAGCCAGCTGAACCAGGAAATCAGCGACCGTATTAAAGCAGAGCAGGCGCGCGAGCAGGTGATGGATAAGCTGCGCGAAGAGATGGCGCGGCGCGAGCAGGCGCAGATTGAGCTGGAGCAGCAATCTTCCTTCCTGCGCTCGTTCCTTGATGCCTCGCCCGATCTGGTGTTCTATCGCAACATCGACAAACAGTTCTCCGGCTGTAACCGCGCCATGGAACTGCTCACCGGCCTGAGCGAGAAGCAGCTGATTGGCCTGACGCCGCGCGACATTTATGACGAAGATGCCGCCACCAAAGTGCTGGAGACCGATGAGAAGGTGTTTCGCCACAATGTGTCGCTCACCTATGAGCAGTGGCTGCAGTATCCGGACGGGCGCAAAGCCTGCTTTGAAATCCGCAAAGTGCCGTATTACGACCGCGTCGGTAAGCGCAGCGGTCTGATGGGCTTCGGACGCGATATTACCGAGCGTAAGCGCTATCAGGACGCGCTGGAGAACGCCAGCCGTGAAAAGACCACCTTTATCTCTACCATCAGCCACGAGCTGCGTACGCCGCTTAACGGCATCGTCGGACTGAGCCGCATTCTGCTGGACACCGATCTCAACCAGGAACAGCTGAAGTACCTTAAAACCATTCACGTCTCGGCCATCACGCTCGGCAACATCTTTAATGACGTGATTGAAGTGGACAAAATTGAGCGGCGCAAAGTGCAGCTGGATAACCAGCCGCTGGATTTCACCGGCTTCCTCGCCGATCTGGAAAACCTCTCCGGCCTGCTGGCGCAACCGAAGGGGCTGAAGTTCGTCATGGCTCCGGAACTGCCGCTGCCGCACAAAATCTCCGCCGACGGCACGCGCCTGCGGCAGATTCTGTGGAACCTGATCGGCAATGCGGTGAAGTTTACCCGGCAGGGCGAAATCGTGGTGCGCGTCGCCTATCGCCAGGACGAAACGCTGCACTTTGAGGTGCAGGACTCCGGGATGGGCATTCCGCAGGAAGAACAGGACAAAATCTTCGCCATGTATTACCAGGTGAAAGATCAGCACGGCGGCAAACCGGCCACCGGCACCGGGATCGGCCTGGCGGTGTCACGCCGGCTGGCACAGGCGATGGGCGGCGATATCACCGTCAGCAGCGCACCGGGCAAGGGATCCTGCTTTACCGTTGAGATCCACGCGCCGCGCGTGGCGGATGAAGTGGAAGATGAGGATCAGGACGACAGCATGCCATTGCCGGCGCTGCATGTGCTGCTGGTGGAAGACATCGAGCTCAACGTGATTGTGGCGCGCTCGGTACTGGAGAAGCTGGGTTGCAGCGTGGAGGTGGCGATGACCGGCGGTGAGGCGCTGGCGATGTTCGATCCGCAGGAGTTCGACCTGGTGCTGCTGGATATCCAGCTGCCGGACATGACTGGCCTCGATGTGTCGCGCGCCATTCATCAGCAGCATGCCGGCGTGACGCTGCCGCCGCTGGTCGCGCTGACTGCCAACGTGCTGAAGGATAAAAAAGAGTATCTCGATGCCGGCATGGACGATGTGCTGAGCAAACCGCTGGCGGTGCCGGCGCTGACCGCGATGATCAAGAAATTCTGGGATTACCAGGCCGAAGCCGAAGCGGTGGTGAGTGACGCCGACGCGGAACAGTCACGCACGCTGCTGGATGTCGACATGCTGGAGCAGTATATCGAGCTGGTTGGTCCGGGACTGATCACCCAAAGCCTGACGATGTTCGAGCAGATGATGCCGGGTTATCTTGAGGTGCTGGACTCCAACATGATGGCGCGTGACCAGAAGGGCATCGCCGAAGAGGGGCACAAGATCAAAGGCGCGGCGGGCTCCGTCGGCCTGCTGCATCTGCAGAAGCTGGCGAAACAGATTCAGTCACCGGAATTGCCGGCCTGGTGGGATAACGTGCAGGAGTGGGTCGACGAGCTGAAGCACGAGTGGCGGCACGACGTTGAAGTATTGCGGAATTGGGTTGCGGAGCGGGAAAAATAGCGCGGGCCAGAAAAAAAATGACCCCAGTCGAAACCGGGGTGCGCGAATACTGCGCCAACACCAGGGAAATGGGCGCTGCTGCTATTATTAGAAATCGAATACAAAAGCAACAGCGTGGTATTGGTTAACGCTTCAAAATCACCTTAGCAAATTCGCCACAGCTTGTGACAAGATTCATTAAATTGTGTGATGTTGAGCAGCGTTTAAATACAGAAAACATTAATTTGCTGACACAGTCAAGCAAGGAATCAATTTCTTTGGCGTATTGCACTATTTTTGAGCAAATGTTCGGTTTTTTGCCTGGTTTTCCCACAGTCGCGGTCCGGAAAGCGCTGCGCAGCGAAGGCAAACGGCATAAAGCGCAGCGCAACGGCCGTTTTTATGCTCATGTTATTGATTCTAATAATGAATAACCAGATTTTGCCGCGGTTATCCAAAACGTTTTGGAAACCCCCGGCTGAAAGTTCCAGTTCGGGCATTGAACGGTTAGCGTAAACCGGATGGGCGGTAAAACGTTTTACAGGTTGCGCCCTGGTCTGAAGCGTAATTGTCGCTATTTGCGCCGTGTTTTTCAGAATGGTCTCGGTTGTCAATGAACATCTTCACTGACTACTAAAGATGATAGTTAAACATCGTGAAAGGTTTGACGTGAGCGGTATCACAATCGGTTAAGTATTTATGCCCGTGCGCGCTGCGCGTTTTTTCTGCATGGAACCGATTCCTTTTTTCCGGAAGTGCTTGATGCGACTGGCTCTAATAGAGGAACGATGGTTGCCCGCGCAATGAGTTTGGCTGGTGGTCGCGATGCCGCAGAGATAAAATTCCGGCTTGCATCACCGCTATTTGAAATCATGACCTGAGTAATTGATTAATCCAGGGAACCGGTAAGAGACGATTGCATGAGTAAGAGTAAAGGGAAGATGGTCCAGCGCCTGAAGCGGCTGGCTGGCAGGGTGCTTCTGGCATGGCTGGGTCTGTGGCTGGCCGGCATCGTGCTGTTCGCATTTTTGCCGGTGCCGTTTTCGGCGGTAATGGTGGAGCGGCAGCTTGGCGCGTGGTTCAGCGGACGCTTCGATTATGTCGCCCATTCAGACTGGGTGGGAATGGATGAGATTTCACCGTGGATGGCGCTGGCGGTGATCGCCTCGGAAGATCAGAAATTCCCCGAGCACTGGGGCTTTGACGTGCATGCCATTCAGCAGGTGCTGGACAATGACGGCAGTGAACGGATGCGCGGCGCATCAACGCTGTCTCAGCAGACGGCGAAGAACCTGTTCTTGTGGGATGGCCGCAGTTGGGTGCGCAAAGGGCTGGAGGCCGGGCTGACGGTGGGGCTGGAAACGGTATGGACCAAACGCCGCATTCTGACGGTCTACCTGAATATTGCGGAGTTCGGTAATGGAGTGTTTGGTGTGGAAGAGGCATCGCAGCGCTATTTCCACAAGCCTGCCAGTCGGCTGAGCATGGCGGAAGCCGCTTTGCTGGCTGCGGTGCTGCCGAATCCGATTCGCTTCCGCGCGGATGCGCCGTCCGGCTACATTCGTCAGCGCCAGCAGTGGATTATGCGCCAGATGCGCCAGCTGGGCGGCGAGGGTTTCCTCAACCGTTACCAGCTGCACTGACGCGGTTAGTCTTCGTCAAAACCGGCTTCAAACAGCTCAATGACCGCGGCCAGCGCCTGGGTTTCCTGCGGGCCGCTGGCCTCGATTTCGATATGACCGCCTTTAGCGGAGTCGAGCATCAGTAGCGCAATCACGCTGCTGGCTTCGGCTTCGGTGCCGGCCTCGTTACGCAGCAGCACTTCCGCATCAAAACTCTGCACCAGCTCAAACAGCTTCATCGCCGGGCGCGCATGCATACCCAGCTTATTTCGAATCTCAACGGTTTGCTTCACGGTCATGATTTGCGTTTTTCCAGGGTGCGATGACGGGACTGCACATTCTTACCGCGCGAACGGAAATAGTCTGCCAGCTGTTCGGCAATGTAGACCGAACGGTGCTTACCGCCGGTGCAGCCAATCGCCACCGTCAGATAGCTGCGGTTATTGGTTTCCAGCATCGGCAGCCACAGCTCGAGATAGCTGCGCGTCTGGTAGATAAAGTTGTGCACTTCGGTGTGACGATCGAGGAAGGCCGCCACCGGACGATCGAGCCCGGTCATCGGACGCAGCTTCGGATCCCAGTGTGGGTTGGGCAGGAAACGCACGTCAAACACGTAATCGGCATCGATCGGGATGCCATGCTTGAAGCCGAAGGATTCAAACACCATGGTGAGTTCGCGCTCACGCTTGCCCAGCAGGCGCGTGCGCAGCATTTCTGCCAGCTCATGCACCGACATCTCTGAGGTATCGATGATCAGATCGGCACGCGAGCGCAGCGGCTCCAGCAGATCGTTCTCCTCATCAATGGCGCTTTCCAGCGACAGATTTTTGCTGGAGAGCGGATGCAGGCGGCGCGTGTCGCTGTAGCGGCGGATCAGCGTGTTGCGATCGGCGTCCAGAAACAGCAGCTGCGGCGAGAACGCTTCCGGCAGATTGTTCAGTGCCTGCTCAAACACCTCCGGTGATTCCGGCATGTTGCGCACGTCAATGCTAACCGCCGCTGAGATATTGCGCTCGGTTAAGGTGTTCGCCAGCTCCGGCAGCAGCACCACCGGCAGGTTATCGACACAGTAGAAGCCCATATCCTCAAGGGCGCGCAGCGCGACTGATTTTCCTGAGCCTGACCGACCGCTAACGATCATCAGCACCATCACATTTCTCCCGTGTTAAACCGGCACGCAGGCCGGTAAAAGTGTCTGTCGCTTAAGCGTGATCTTCCTGAGCTTCTGTAATGATGGCGTAGAGCTCTTCATCGCTCTGTGCCGCGCGCAAACGGCGGCAGACGGTTTTATCCGCCAGGCGTTTCGCCACCAGCGACAGGGTGTGCAGATGGGTTTTGCACTGGTCTGCGGGCACCAGCAGGGCAAACAGCAGGTCAACCGGCTGGTTGTCGACGGCGTCAAAGGCGATAGGCTGGTCGAGGCTGATAAACACGCCAACGGCGCGCAGCGTATCCTCCTCCAGCTTGCCGTGCGGGATGGCGATGCCGTTGCCAATGCCGGTACTGCCCATGCGTTCACGGGTCAGGATGGCTTCAAAAAGCGTCTGGTGCGGCAGATTGAGCTGCTTAGCGGCCAGCTCGCTGATAATTTCCAGCGCGCGCTTTTTACTCTGGCAGTGTACGCCGCTGCGGGTGCAGTCCAGCGAAAGGACCGCGCTCAATTCCAGTGTCAGATCGTTGTTCATCATCGTTTCACTTGCGTGTTCACATAGCCGTAAGGCACGTACCGGGACACCGCGAACGGGCAGGGCAGGTGACTGCAGGCGCTTGCGCAGATGACAAAACGGGGCGGTGACCCGCCCCATTTCTCCTCTGAGTGCTGAACCCGTCAGCACTCTGCAAGCGTGAAGGTTAGTGTTTTTTCAGTTTGTCTTTGTGTTTGGTCAGCTGACGGGCCAGCTTGTCAATCAGCCCGTCGATGGCCGCGTACATGTCTTCCGCTTCCGATGTGGCGTGCAGCTCCCCGCCGTTGACGTGCAGGGTTGCTTCCGCAATCTGCGTCACCTTCTCCACTTTCAGAACAATATAAACCTGATTGATACGATCAAAATAGTGTTCCAGTTTGGCAAATTTGTTATTTACAAATTCGCGCAGTGGGTCGGTTATCTCAACATTCAGTCCGGTAAGGTTTAGCTGCATAGGTCTTCCTTCTTGTTTCGGTCAAACCAGCTGCTTGCGCTGGTTTGATGGCGGTATAGATAAAGACTCGCGATACTTAGCAACCGTACGTCGCGCCACCATGATGCCCTGTTCAGATAACATGGAGGTCAGTTTGCTGTCGCTCAAGGGTTTTGCGGGATTTTCCGCGGAGATTAATTTCTTCACCAGTGCACGGATCGCCGTCGACGAGGCTTCGCCACCGCCTTCGGTGCTGACGTGACTGGAGAAAAAATACTTCAGTTCAAAAATGCCACGCGGGCTGTGCAAATACTTTTGCGTGGTGACGCGGGAAATGGTGGATTCATGCATATCCACGGCCTGGGCGATATCCGCCAGCACCATCGGACGCATATACTCTTCACCCTGTTCAAAAAACGCCTGCTGCTGTTCGACAATACAGCGCGTCACTTTCAGCAGCGTGTCGTTGCGGCTCTCCAGGCTCTTAATCAGCCAGCGGGCTTCCTGTAAGTTGCTGCGAATAAACTGACTGTCACTGTCATTACGCGCAGAACCGCCCATCGCGGCGTAATGCTGATTAATCTTCAGGCGCGGCAGGCTGTCAGCGTTCAGCTCCACCGTCCAGCGCGTGCCAGTCTTGCGCACCAGCACATCGGGAATTACATACTCGGGCTCGCTGGTATTGATGGACTGCCCGGGGCGCGGATCGAGCGACTGGATCAGCAGCATCGCTTCCTTCAGCACCTCTTCCTTCAGCCGCGTCACGCGCATCAGGCTGCGGAAATCGTGGTTAGCCAGCAGGTCGAGGTGCTCGCTGACAATCAGCCGTGCTTCGTTCAGCATCGGCATATCAGCCGCATACTGCGACAGCTGCACCAGCAGGCAGTCACGCAGATCGCGTGCGCCGACGCCCACCGGATCGAAACGCTGTACGCGCTTCAGCACCGCTTCCACCTCTTCCAGCGTCAGCTCTTCGTCACCAATACTGTCACAAATGTCCTGTAAGCTGACGGTGAGATAACCGGTATCGTCGATGGCATCGACGATGGAGGTAGCGATGGCGCGGTCGGTGTCGGTGAACGGCGTCAGTTCTACCTGCCACATCAGATAGTCCTGCAGCGACTGCGTGGTTTCACCCTGATACACCGGCAGCTCGTCGTCCTGGTAATCGGTGCCGGTGCCGGAGGGCGTGCCGGCCGTGTAGATCTCGTCCCAGGTAGCATCGAGCGGCAGCTCTTCCGGCATCTCTTTCTGTTCGAGTGCCTCACGGGTATCTAACGCCTCGTTCTCCTGAAATTCGCGGGCGTCGACTTCATCGTGCAGATCGGTTTGTTCAAGCAGCGGATTGCTTTCCAGCGCCAGTTGCAGTTCCTGCTGGAGTTCAAGCGTAGAGAGTTGCAGCAAGCGGATTGCCTGCTGCAACTGGGGGGTCATCGCCAGCTGTTGGCTGAGCCTGAGTTGCAAACCTTGCTTCATAATCCGGCTAGAATTTCCTAAGCAAATGTCGGGTATGCCGACACCTTATCAGAGTCTGAACTCTTCGCCCAAATAAACCCGCTTAACCTGCTCATCTGCAAGAATTTCATCTGGCGTGCCGTGGGCAATCAGATGGCCCTGGCTGACGATATATGCGCGCTCACACACCGCGAGCGTTTCACGCACGTTGTGGTCGGTGATCAGCACGCCGAGGCCGCTGTCACGCAGGTGTTCGATGATCTTTTTGATATCGATAACGGAGATGGGGTCAACGCCGGCAAAAGGTTCATCCAGCAGGATAAACTTTGGATTGGCGGCCAGCGCACGGGCAATCTCGACGCGGCGACGTTCACCGCCCGACAGCGCCTGGCCCATGCTGTCGCGCAGATGGCCGATGTGGAACTCGTCCATCAGCTCATTGGCGCGATCCTGACGCTGCTCTTCCGTCAGGTCGTCACGCACCTGCAGTACCGCCATCAGGTTGTCGTAGACGCTCAGACGGCGAAAGATCGACGCTTCCTGCGGCAGATAACCGATGCCGCGCCGCGCGCGCGCATGCAGCGGCAGAATACTGATATCTTCTTCATCAATAATAATGCGGCCGGCATCGCGCGGCACGATGCCTACCACCATGTAGAAGGTGGTGGTTTTACCGGCCCCGTTGGGACCCAGCAGGCCGACAATCTCGCCGGATTTCACCTGCAGGCTGACATCTTCTACTACGCGACGGCCTTTGTAGGCTTTCGCCAGGTTTTCAGCGACTAATGTGGCCATAGCGATCAGTTACTCTTTTTGGGGCTCGCAGACGAACCGTTTTTATCCTGCAGCTGCGACGGTACCAGCACGGTGGTGACGCGCTTGCTCTGGCCCTGACTGTAGGCCTGCATTTTCTGCTCTTTCACCAGATAGGTGATGCGATCGCCTTTGATGTTGCTGTCCTGCTGCTCAATAAAGGCGTTGCCGGTCAGCTCGACGAAATCGTTGGCCAGCTCATAGTGCAGTTTGGCGGCGTGACCCTGCACCGGTTTGCCGTTGTCCTGCATCTGATAAAAGGTGGCCGGATTGCCGTAGGCATCGACGATGGTTTTGTTGCTGTCGCCGCCGGGACGCGTTACCACCACTTTATCGGCGGTAATTTTGATGGTGCCCTGGGTCACGATCACGTTGCCGGTAAAGGTGGCGACGTTACCCTGCAAATCGAGCGCCTGGTTCACCGAGTCGATGTTAACCGGCTTGTCCGAATCGCCCGTTAACGCCAGCGCCGGCAGGCTGGTTGCCAGCAGCGCACTCACCAGCAGCAACTTAAGGCTATTTTTGTTCATTTTGAATTTCATAGGAGGTTTTGACCTTTTCAAGCAGCTCGGCATTCTTTGTCCGTAGGTTGCCGCGCATCTTCATGCCAGTGGAGTTAAAACTGCGGCCAAATAGGGTGACCTGATCGTCAGACGTCACATCCTGGCTGACCAGATTAACCTGAGCATTATCCGTGATGATGCGCTCAAGCTGGGAATCCTGCGTCAATGTGTGTACTTCAACGTGGCCATAAAGATACAGCATACGATCTTTCGTCAGCTTTGCCTTGTCAGCACGAACCGACCACGTGGGCACTTTGTTTTCGTCGTAAGTGGTCATCACCGGATTATCGAACCAGCTCACTTCTTCGGCCGAAAAGTAGGTCACTTTATCCGAGACCAGCTTATAGGCCAGCGCACCCGTCGGGTTATACACCACGGTGCTGGAGTTGGCGCTGGTGTAGGTCGGCGCCTGATCGTTGGTCGCCACCGGCGTGGCGCTGTCGTCCTGGTTGGTAAGATTCCAGCCGATCAGCACCAGGGCGATCAGCGCCAGAATCAGCGTTATCCAACGCCTGCTTTTACTCATACTGATTGCCCTTTGGCATCCTCAAATTTGTTCTGCGCCAGCAAAATCAGGTCGCATAGCTCACGTACTGCACCGCGACCGCCAGCAATGCGCGTCACGTAATGCGCGCGCGGCAGTAACACCGGATGCGCATCGGCGACGGCCACGCTCAGACCCGCCTGTGCCATTACCGGCCAGTCGATCAGGTCGTCACCAATATACGCGACCTGGTCTGCCGATAGTGACAGTTTATCCAGGAGTTCGCGCCAGGCCAAAAGCTTATCCGACTGTCCCTGGTAAAGATGCGTAATGCCGAGCGTTTTACAGCGATCTTCCAGCAGTTTAGCGCGGCGGCCGGTAATAATAGCCACTTCAATGTCCGAGGTCAGCAGGCAGCGCACGCCGTAACCGTCGCGCACGTTAAAGGCCTTTAGCTCTTCACCGCTGTTGCCCATGTAAATCAGGCCGTCGGACATCACGCCGTCGACATCGCAAATCAGCAGGCGGATGTTGGCCGCCCGCGCCATCACGTCGGCGCTCACCGGGCCGTAGCAGGTGTTGACCATCGTGGTTTCAGCACTCATTGTTGTTTCCCGTTCAGACCACGCCAGCGCGCAGCATGTCATGCATATGTACCACACCGAGCAGGCGATCGTCATCGGCCACCAGCAGCGCAGTGATGTTTTTGTTTTGCATCAGATTAAGCGCGTCCACCGCCAGCAGGTTGGGGCGCACGCGAATCCCGCCGCGCGTCATTACATCCTGGATGCGGGCCGACTGGAAATCGATGCCCATATCGAAGATGCGGCGCAGGTCACCGTCCGTGAAAATCCCTTCGATTTTCATCAGGTCGTCGACAATCACCGTCAGGCCGAGGTTTTTGCGCGTGATCTCCAGCAGCGCGTCGCGCAGCGAGGCGTCGCAGGTGACGTGGGGAATTTCATCGCCGCTGTGCATAATGTCGCTGACGTGCAGCAGCAGTTTGCGCCCCAGTGCGCCGCCCGGGTGCGACAGCGCGAAATCTTCCTGCGTGAAGCCGCGCGCTTCCAGCAGCGCCACCGCCAGCGCATCGCCCATTACCAGCGTGGCGGTGGTGCTGGAGGTCGGTGCCAGCCCGAGCGGACAGGCTTCCTGCGGCACTTTCACGCATAAATGCACATCGGCAGCCCGGCCCATGGCGCTCTCCGGACGGCTGGTCAGGCAAATCAGCTGCACTTTCTGCCGTTTGAGCACCGGGATCAGCGCGAGGATTTCGCCCGACTCGCCGCTGTTCGAGATAGCGATCACCACATCGTTGGTGCTGACCATGCCGAGATCGCCGTGGCTGGCTTCACCCGGGTGGACGAAGAACGCCGGCGTGCCGGTGCTGGCGAAGGTGGCGGCCATCTTCTTGCCGATATGGCCGGATTTGCCCATGCCCATCACCACCACTTTGCCACGGCAGGCAAAGATCATTTCGCAGGCGCGGCTGAAGTCGGCGTTAATATACTGATCGAGCTGTTCCAGCCCTTCGCGTTCAATGCGCAGTACCGCTTTACCTGCCTGCTGGAAGTCGAAATCCGGTTGCTGATGTGACATGGTCAGTCATCCTTAATAGCTTGCGATAAGCGTGGGGCTGAGCCACAGCCACAGCACCCACACGATAAATCCACCTAACAGCAGCGTGCCCGCTATGCGGCCGATGCGGCGCTTGCGCAGCAGGCACAGCAGGGCGAACAGAACGCTGACGCCCAGCATAATCCAGTAATCCCGTGCAAAGGCGTGCGCATCGATCGCGCCGGGATGCACCAGCGCCGGCAGGCCCAGCACAATCGCCAGATTGAAGATGTTGGCGCCAATCAGGTTGCCGATGGCGATATCGTCTTCGCCTTTCAGCGCGCCGGCCAGCACCGTGGCCAGTTCCGGCAGGCTGGTCCCGACGGCAATCAGCGTCAGTCCCATCACCAGTTCGCTAACGCCGAAGTAATCCGCAAACACCGTGGCGTTGTCGATCACCATGCGCGTCGACATCGGCAGAATAATCAGCGCCACCGCCAGCCAGAGAAACGCCACTGTGTTGCCGCTTTCGTCGCGCGGCAGCTCCGCCAGTTGTTCACGCGTCAGGGTGTCATTATTATCGCGCTCGGCCCGCCGGGCGATGCGGATCGCCACCAGCAGATAACCCAGCGCCAGCAGCAGCAGTGCCACGCCATCCAGCCGGCTGAGCTGGTTATCAAACAGCATGATGCCGCTGAGCAGTGAGACCAGCAGCAGCAGAGGGAGTTCGCGGCGAATCAGATTGGAGTGTACGGTTAAAGGGTGCAGCAGCGCAGCGCCACCCAGAATCAGCAGAATATTGGTGATGTTCGAGCCCAGCGCGGTACCCACGGCTAAATCCATCTGACCATGCTGCGCGGCAGAGAACGAGACGATCAGTTCCGGCAGTGAAGTGCCAATGCTCACCACCGTCATGCCAATGATCAACGGGGGAATGCCAAGGGATCGGCACAGGATCGCGGCGCTGAACACCAGGCGGTCAGCTCCGTAAGCCAGTAAAATCAATCCGATAAACAGCAGGGCAGTGGCTACGAACATGAAAAATCCTTGATGGATAACGGTGCCGGCAAACCTTGTCCGACAGGTAAAAGCAGTGCGCGTGCGGAATCAGGCGCTGATTTTGACTGTCTGAGAGGCAAAAGTAAATTTTAAGGCCGTTTTCGCCACACCGGACGGGTAAGTTTCTGTAAAACTATCGTGCATTGTGGTTTACCAGGCTACCATCCACCACGTTAATTACGCCCGATCCGTTTAAAGAGGTAATGATGATCCAGCAGCAAACGAATCTGGTTGAGGTTCGTGGCGTCAGTTTTACGCGCGGCAATCGCACCATCTTCGACGACATTTCGCTGACCGTTCCGGCGGGCAAAGTCACGGCGATTATGGGCCCTTCCGGCATCGGTAAAACCACCCTGCTGCGCCTGATTGGCGGGCAGCTGCAGCCGGACAAAGGTGAGATCTGGTTTCGTGACCAGAACATTCCGACGCTGTCGCGCCGTAAGCTGTATGACGTGCGTAAAAAAATGAGCATGCTGTTCCAGTCCGGTGCGCTGTTCACTGACCTTAACGTCTATGAAAACGTTGCCTGGCCGCTGCGCGAACACACCCGGCTGCCAGCGGAATTGCTGCACAGTACGGTGATGATGAAGCTGGAAGCCGTCGGACTGCGCGGCGCAGCCCAGCTGATGCCGGCCGAACTCTCCGGCGGCATGGCGCGCCGGGCGGCGCTGGCGCGTGCAATTGCGCTGGAGCCGGAGCTGATCATGTTCGACGAACCCTTTGTCGGCCAGGATCCCATTACCATGGGCGTGCTGGTCAAGCTGATCGATGAGCTCAACCATTCGCTGGGCGTCACCTGCATTGTGGTTTCACACGATGTGCCGGAGGTCTTGAGCATTGCCGACCATGCCTATATTGTTGCCGGGCAAAAGATTATTGCTCAGGGTAGTGCGCCGCAGCTGAGGGAGAATCCCGATCCGCGCGTGCGCCAGTTTATTGAGGGTCATGCGGATGGTCCGGTGCCGTTCCGCTTCGCTGCCGGGGATTACCTCAGCGATCTGACCCGCACAGGGAGAAGCTAAACTGATGTGGCTACAGGCACTGGCGTCATTTGGGCGTCAGGGAATTAACACCTGTGCGGCCTTTGGCCGGGCGGGCTTAATGCTCTTCCATTCGCTGGTGGGTAAACCGGCGTTTCGTAAGCATGCGCCGCTGCTGGTGAAGCAGCTGTATAGCGTGGGCGTGCTGTCATTGCTGATCATTGTGGTCTCCGGCCTGTTCATTGGCATGGTGCTGGGGCTGCAGGGCTATCTGGTACTCACCACTTACAGCGCGGAAACCAGCCTGGGCATGCTGGTGGCGCTGTCGCTGCTGCGCGAACTGGGGCCGGTAGTCACCGCGCTGCTGTTTGCCGGGCGCGCCGGTTCGGCGCTCACTGCGGAAATTGGCCTGATGAAAGCCACTGAGCAGCTCTCCAGCATGGAGATGATGGCGGTTGATCCGCTGCGCCGCGTGGTCTCGCCGCGCTTCTGGGCCGGCTTTATCAGTATGCCGCTGCTGGCGCTGATCTTTACCGCGGTGGGCATTGCCGGTGGCGCGCTGGTCGGGGTGGCCTGGAAAGGCATCGACCCGGGCTTTTTCTGGTCGGCGATGCAGAACGCGGTGGATTTTCGTACCGATGTGATCAACTGCCTGATCAAGAGCGCGGTGTTTGCCATCACGGTGACCTGGATCGCGCTGTTCAATGGGTATGACGCCATCCCGACTTCGGAAGGGATCAGTCGCGCGACGACGCGTACCGTAGTCCATGCTTCGCTAGCGGTGCTTGGACTGGATTTTGTGCTGACGGCACTGATGTTTGGGAATTAATGCAATGCAAAGCAAAAAAAACGAAATCTGGGTTGGCGTGTTTATGCTGGCTGCGCTGCTGGCGCTACTGTTCCTCAGCCTGCGCGTCGCCGATCTTAAATCGCTGGGCACCGAGCCAACGTGGAAGCTATACGCCACCTTCGATAATATCGGCGGCCTGAAAGTCAGCTCGCCGGTGAAAATTGGCGGCGTGGTGATTGGCCGCGTCACCGACATTTCACTGGATGACAAAACGCTGTCGCCGCGCGTCACCATGGACATCAGCGAACAGTATGCCAATAAAATTCCTGACACCAGCTCGCTGGCGATTCGCACCCAGGGTCTGCTGGGTGAGCAGTTCCTCGCGCTCAACTTAGGTTTTGACGATCCGGAGCTTGGCTCGGCGATGCTGAAAGATGGCGGCACGCTGCGGGATACCAAATCGGCGCTGGTGCTGGAAGACCTGATCGGCCAGTTCCTCTACAAGAGCGGCGACAACAAGGACAATGAGAAATCGTCGGGCGCCGCCAGCGCGAGCGCCCCGGCAGCACCTGCTACAACGGAATAACCCAGAGAGGTACAACACGATGTTAAAACGTTTCCTGATGGTGGCCCTGCTGGCCATCGCGCCGCTGGCGGCAAACGCAGCGGACGCCAACCAGAGCAATCCGTACAAGATGATGAACGAAGCGGCGGAGAAAACCTTTACCCGCCTGAAGAACGAACAGCCGAAGATTAAGCAGGATCCGAATTACCTGCGCGAAATTGTGCGCCAGGAGCTGCTGCCGTACGTGCAGATTAAATACGCGGGGGCGCTGGTACTGGGCCGTTACTACCGCGAAGCCACGCCGGCGCAGCGCGACGCCTACTTTGCCGCGTTCGGGGATTATCTGGCGCAGGCTTATGGTCAGGCGCTGGCGTTGTATCACGGCCAGACTTACCAGATTCAGCCTGAGCAGTCGATTGGCGATGCCAATATCGTGGCGATTCGCGTCACCATCATCGATCCCAACGGTCGTCCGCCGGTGCGCCTTGATTTCCAGTGGCGCAAGAACAGCCAGACCGGCAACTGGCAGGCTTATGACATGATTGCTGAAGGCATCAGCATGATCACCACCAAACAGAATGAGTGGAGCGATCTGCTGCGCACCAAAGGCATCGACGGCCTGACTGCGCAGCTGAAAACCTATGCCGCGCAGCCTATCACCCTGGACAAGCAGCAATAATGAGCGAACCGTTACGCTGGCAGCGCACTGCCAGCACGCTGGCCCTAAGCGGCAAACTGGACCGCGATACGCTGCTGGCGCTGTGGCAGGCGCGTGACAGCGCCATGGCCGGTATCACCACGATTGACGTGGCGGCGCTGGATCGGGTTGATTCTGCCGGGCTGGCGCTGCTGGTGCATCTGCGCGAAATCGCGCGGGCGCAGGGCACGACGCCGCTTTTCAGTGGTATCACCGATAAGCTCGACTCGTTAATCAAGCTGTATAACCTGCAGCAGATTATTGTTTCTGCGGAACAAATCGCCTGATTAACGGCGCTGCTGACAAAGCCCCTGATTTTTTCAGGGGCTTTTGCGTATTTAAGAGTCAGGCGCTTTCCTCTAAGATATCCGCCTTATTATTATCAAGTGAAGCAATGAGCGATGGAAAATAGTGAAGTTCAGGCCGTGCTAATGCAGGCGCTGCCGTTAGAAGAAGTACATGTTCTCAGCAACGATGGCAGCCATTTCCAGGTCATTGCCGTGGGCGAAATGTTTGGCGAGCTGAGCCGCGTAAAGAAACAGCAGGCTGTGTACGCGCCGCTGATGGAATACATTGCGGATAACCGTATTCATGCGGTGTCCATCAAGACTTATACCCCAGCCGAGTGGGCGCGCGACCGTAAACTCAACGGTTTCTAAGCGCCACTCTGGCTGTTTTGTTGATAGATAATTGAGAGCCGTGTTAATGGACAAATTTCGTGTGCAAGGCCCCACCCGTTTAAGCGGTGAAGTGACCATTTCCGGGGCGAAGAATGCTGCGCTGCCGATTCTGTTTGCTGCGCTGCTGGCTGAAGAGCCGGTAGAGATTCAGAACGTGCCGAAGCTGCGTGACATCGATACCACCATGAAGCTGCTGAGCCTGCTCGGTGCGCGCGTGGAACGCAATGGTTCGGTCCACGTTGATGCGCGCGAAGTTAATGTCTTCAGTGCGCCGTACGATCTGGTGAAAACCATGCGCGCCTCCATCTGGGCGCTGGGGCCGCTGGTGGCGCGTTTTGGCCAGGGCCAGGTTTCTCTGCCGGGCGGCTGTGCGATTGGTGCGCGTCCGGTCGATCTGCACATTACCGGCCTGGAGCAGCTGGGTGCCGAGATCAAACTGGAAGAGGGCTATGTTAAAGCCTCTGTGGATGGCCGCCTGAAGGGCGCGCACATTGTGATGGATAAGGTCAGCGTGGGCGCGACCGTGACCATCATGAGCGCCGCAACGCTGGCGACAGGCACCACTATCATTGAAAACGCGGCGCGTGAACCGGAGATTGTCGACACGGCAAACTTCCTTAACACGCTGGGCGCGAAAATCAGCGGCGCCGGCACCGACAAAATCACCATCGAGGGCGTTGAGCGCCTCGGCGGCGGCGTCTATCGCGTGCTGCCGGACCGTATCGAAACCGGCACCTTCCTCGTGGCCGGCGCTATCTCGCGCGGCAAAGTGGTGTGCCGCAATGCGCAGCCAGACACGCTGGACGCCGTGCTGGCGAAACTGCGTGACGCGGGTGCGGAGATTGAAGTCGGCGAAGATTGGGTGAGCCTGGATATGCACGGCAAGCGTCCGAAAGCGGTTAACATCCGTACCGCACCGCACCCGGGTTTCCCGACCGACATGCAGGCGCAGTTTACGCTGCTCAACCTGGTGGCTGAAGGCACCGGCGTGATTACCGAGACCATCTTCGAAAACCGCTTCATGCACATCCCGGAGCTGATTCGTATGGGTGCGCACGCCGAAATCGAAAGCAACACCGCTATCTGTCACGGTGTTGAAACCTTGTCCGGCGCGCAGGTGATGGCGACCGATCTGCGTGCGTCAGCCAGTCTGGTACTGGCAGGCTGCATTGCAGAAGGTGCGACGCTGGTGGATCGTATCTACCACATCGATCGTGGCTACGAGCACATTGAAGACAAGCTGAAAGCGTTAGGCGCCAACATCGAGCGCGTCAGCGGCGAGTAATCCTTTGTCCTGATTGCCAGGCATGAAAACCAGTCACGACAGCGTGGCTGGTTTTTTTTTGCTTTACCCGCGTGAGACGATCTTTTTCAGATCCTGGGGCGATCGAATGCGCTTTTTACGATCCAGCAGACGCTGTGTGACCGGATCAAAATAGCGGCTGGGCCAGATCTCGGAAGGATGGACCTTCAGCGCCGTGGCGATCAGCCATTCACCTTTAGGCCAGGGGCGTGACAGCGCGTTGGCCAGCGTCGATGAACTGAGGCCAGATTGACGTGACAGGGCGGCCAGTGACGTACCGCGCTTGCGCAGGGCCGCAATGATATCTGCCGGATGCCAGTCTTCTCTCCTTGCATGCATAACTCTCTTCTCCGTGTCCGTGTTAGTGCTCCATCTCTGCAGCGCTGTGGCTCTCCTGCGCAGAGATAACTGGAAAAATCCGGATTTTTATAGCAAATAATTTCCATATGTTTCCAGTAATTGTTTTGCCTGTGCACGAAACTGCGCAGTTTTTCGCAAAAATGCTGCAAGGGAATGTAATCAGACGGGCAGAGCAGGGGGGAGAAATAAAAACGGGGCCGAACGGCCCCGTAGCAGGTCAGAAATCGCGCTGCACCGACATGTGCGCCAGCGCTTCCAGCGCGCTGCGCCACGGCGTTTCTGGCAGTGCCTGTAGCGCCGCGATGGCTTTATCCGCCTCTTCTTCAGCGCGTTTGCGCGTCCATTCCAGCGAACCGGTTTGCTGCATTGCCGCCAGCACAGGCTCCAGCAGATGACGGCCATTACCTTCTTCGATCGCCTTGCGGATCATCTGCGCTTGCTCGGGCGTGCCGTTGTGCATGGCGTGCAGCAGCGGCAGCGTCGGCTTACCTTCGCTCAGATCGTCACCGGTATTTTTGCCCAGCGTCTCGCCGTCGGCGCTGTAATCCAGCAGATCGTCGATCAGCTGAAACGCCGTACCGAGATAGCGGCCATAATCCTGCAGCGCTTTCTCCTGCGCCGGCGTGGCCTCCGCGAGGATCGCCGAAGCCTGCGAAGCGGCTTCAAACAGGCGGGCGGTTTTGCTGTAGATCACCCGCATGTAGCTCTCTTCGGTGATATCCGGATCGTTGCAGTTCATCAGCTGCAGCACTTCCCCTTCGGCGATCACGTTCACCGCTTCGGACATCAGTGCAAGGATCTTCAGCGATCCCATGCTGGTCATCATCTGGAAGGCGCGGGTATAGATAAAATCCCCGACCAGCACGCTCGCCGCATTGCCGAACGCGGCGTTAGCGGTGGCTTTGCCACGGCGCATATCGGATTCATCCACCACATCATCGTGCAGCAGCGTCGCCGTGTGGATAAATTCGATCAGCGCCGCATTGGTCACATGCAGCGATCCCTGATAATTCAGCGCGCGTGCTGACAGCACCGCGATCATCGGACGGATGCGTTTGCCTCCCCCGCTGATGATGTAATAGCCCAACTGGTTAATCAGTGAGACATCTGAATTCAGCTGGTCGAGGATGGTCTGGTTGACGGCCGCCATGTCCTGCGCGGTTAATTCGTTAATCTGTTCTAAGTTCATTCGTCTGTTCAGCTTTGACTCGTTTTCTGCATGGTAAGCGCTTTTACCCAGCGTGAGTTCAGGTAATCTGTTACTGATTGTACTTGAAAAATCGGGTTGAGAAACGTTTGCATTCGTCCTGCGCTTTTTTTCTGCAAGAGAGTGCAAAGTGCACTTGTCTTCTGCTGGAGTTTTGCGTAGAATTCGCGCCCTATTGTGAATATTTATCGCGCCGCCTGATGAACAGAAAGGCATGCGCAGAAGCGGAGTTTTATATGTACGCGGTTTTCCAAAGTGGTGGTAAACAACACCGAGTAAGCGAAGGTCAGACCGTTCGCCTGGAAAAGCTGGACATCGCAACCGGTGAAACCATCGAGTTCGACCAGGTTCTGATGATTGCAAATGGCGAAGACGTGAAAATCGGCGCGCCACTGGTTTCAGGCGGTGTGATCAAGGCAGAAGTTGTTGCTCACGGTCGTGGCGAGAAAATTAAAATCGTTAAGTTTCGTCGTCGTAAACACTACCGTAAGCAAGCTGGTCACCGTCAGTGGTTCACTGATGTGAAAATCACTGTGATCAGCGCGTAAGAGGAGATCTGACAAATGGCACATAAAAAGGCTGGTGGCTCGACTCGTAACGGTCGCGACTCCAATGCAAAACGTCTGGGTGTTAAGCGTTTCGGTGGTGAATCTGTTCTGGCAGGTAGCATCATCGTTCGTCAGCGTGGTACCAAATTCCACGCCGGTAACAACGTAGGTTGTGGTCGTGACCACACTCTGTTTGCTACCGCAGACGGCAAAGTTAAATTCGAAGTTAAAGGTCCTAACAACCGTAAATACATCAGCATCGTTGCTGAGTAAGGTTGTTGTGCCGCAGACGATTAACGTCTGAACACACGAATGGAAGGCCCCGCAGCTTTGCGGGGCTTTTTACATTCTGCCGCAGGTTACGGCAATCACGCTGACCTTGCGCCTCAGTTTGCTGTACACTTTATGTACACATGGCTTTGCCAATCCTGTATTATCCGCCGCCGGTCAGCGCAGAAGACCCTGGCGGACCCGTTTGTCGCCCGCAGCGTGGCGCAAACGACAGTGTGACGGAGATAAAAAATGAAGTTTGTTGATGAAGCGACGATCCTGGTGGTCGCGGGTGATGGTGGCAACGGTTGCGTCAGCTTCCGCCGCGAGAAGTACATTCCCAAAGGGGGACCGGACGGCGGTGACGGCGGTGACGGCGGTGATGTTTACCTGCTGGCGGATGAAAACCTCAACACCCTGATCGATTATCGTTTCGAAAAATCTTTCCGCGCCGAACGCGGCCAGAATGGCCAGAGCCGTGACTGTACCGGTAAACGCGGTAAAGACATCATTGTTAAAGTGCCGGTGGGTACGCGCGTGATCGATCAGGGCACGGGCGAAACGCTGGGCGACATGACGCGCCATGAGCAGAAGCTGATGGTGGCGAAGGGTGGCTGGCACGGTCTGGGCAACACCCGCTTCAAATCGTCCGTGAACCGTACGCCGCGTCAGAAAACCATGGGCACGCCGGGCGAGAAGCGCGACCTGCAGCTGGAACTGATGCTGCTGGCAGACGTGGGGATGCTGGGTCTGCCTAACGCCGGTAAATCGACCTTTATCCGCGCGGTATCAGCGGCGAAGCCAAAAGTGGCGGATTATCCGTTCACCACCTTAGTGCCAAGCCTCGGCGTGGTACGTATGGACAGCGAAAAGAGCTTCGTGGTCGCCGACATTCCCGGCCTGATTGAAGGCGCAGCGGAAGGCGCGGGCCTCGGAATTCGCTTCCTCAAGCATCTGGAGCGCTGCCGTGTGCTACTGCACCTTATCGACATCGCGCCAATCGACGAATCCGATCCGGTAGAAAACGCCCGCATCATTCTCGGCGAGCTGGAGAAATACAGCGACAAGCTGTACCAGAAGCCGCGCTGGCTGGTGTTCAATAAAACCGACCTGCTGAGCCGTGAAGAGGCGGAAAGCCGCGCCAAAGCCATTGCCGAAGCGCTGGGCTGGGATGAGAAATACTATCTGATCTCCGCCGCCAGCCGTGACGGTGTCAATGAGCTGTGCTGGGATGTGATGAGCTTTATCATCGCAAATCCAAAAGAAGCGGAAGAAGAAGCGAAGCAGCCAGAGAAAGTGGCCTTCATGTGGGATGATTACCACCGTGAAGCGCTGGAAAATGCTCAGGAAGTGGAAGAAGACGAAGACTGGGATGACGACTGGGATGAAGACGACGACGAAGGCGTCGAGATCATTTATCAGCGTTGATGTCAGCGAAAAAAGCGGCCAGATGGCCGCTTTTTTTATTACTGTTTAGCGCAGAGCACCAGCCCGTACAATCATTCCTTCTCCCCGTGGGAGAGAGCATCAGCCCGCACAAACATTCCCTCTCCCTGTGGGATAGAGCACCAGCCCGCACAAACATTCCCTCTCCCCGCAGGAGAAAGCACCAGGCCGCACAATCATTCCCTTTCCCCGTGGGAGAAAGCACCAGGCCGCACCATCATTCCCTCTCCCCGTGGGAGAGGGCAGGGTGAGGGCATCAGGCCGCAGCGGAACCAAACCTACCCCAGCACCGCCACCGTCAGCCGCGAACTGCAGCACAGCTGATCGCGACCATTGCGTATCTCAATCTGCCAGCTCTGATTGCGCGCCCCCAGATGCAGCGGACGACAAACACCGCGCACCTCGCCGCTGCTCACCGCCCGATGATGGCTGGCGCTCACCTCAATGCCCACCACGCTTTTACCTTCTTCCACGCTCAGGTAACCGGCAATGGAGCCCATCGACTCCGCCAGCACCACCGACGCGCCGCCGTGCAGCAGGCCAAACGGCTGCTGCGTGCGGCTGTCTACCGGCATGGTGGCCTCCAGATAATCGTCACCGATCGCGGTAAACACGATGCCCAGATGCGCCACCAGCGAGTTATCGCCCAGCTGATTCAGCGTGGCGAGATCCACCGTACGTTTCCAGATTGCCATGCCTCAGGCTCCCAGCGTTGCGCCACCGTCTACCACAATATCCTGCAGCACCACGTGGCTGGCAAGATCCGAGGCCAGGAACAGGATATTGTTCACGATCTCCTGCGGCTGGGCGATCTTACGCAGCGGGATCCCCAGTTTGTACTGATCCGGGAAACCGTTGATCATCTCCTGCTCGGCTTCTGGCGTATGCCACAGGCTGCGCTGCATATCGGTATCGGTTGATCCCGGTGAGACAATATTACAGCGCACGCCATACGGTGCCATCTCCAGCCCAACCGTCTGGCACAGGCTGCGCAGTGCTGCTTTGGACGCGCCATAGGCTGACATGCCGAGGCGCGGGGCGTGCGCGGCGTTAGAGGCGATGGTGACAATCGCGCCAGCGCGCTGCTGGCGGAAGACCGGCAGCGTCTGCTGGAACAGGTTAAACGCGCCGCCGGCGTTGACGGCGAGACACGCCTGCCAGTCAGCAAACGACAGCGCATCGGTGCTGCCGATGCGCAGAATGCCCGCGCCGTTCACCAGGATATCCAGCCGCGGCTGGCTGGCCAGCAGTGACTGACAGCAATCGCGCACCGCAGCACTGTCGGCGACGTCCAGCTGGCAGGTGGCAAACGGATAGTCATCCTGGCCAAAGTGCAAATCAAAACCGGTCACCTGCGCACCGGCCTGATGGAACGCCAGCGCGGTGTGGTAGCCGATGCCTTTACCGGCACCGGTCACCCAGACAATTTTTCCGCTGAAATCAAAACAGGCGCTCATTGGGCTGGCACCCGTGACAGCAGCGCCCACCAGCCATCTATGCTGGGGTTTTTCGCCAGACTGATGAAGTCGATATCGCTGTGCACCTGACGCCAGCGCGCCGCCAGCGCCATCACGCGCACCGAATCCAGCCCATAATCGATCAGGTTTTCATCATCTTCCGGCACGTCATCATCTTCCAGCAGCGGCAGAATCAGCGCGCGCAGCGCGTCCTTGCTCTGTGGCAGCGGCATCAGGTCGGCGGTCATCACCACTTTGCCACTGCGGCCTGCGGTGTAGGTCAGCGCCATCATATGCTCGTCGCGCGAGAAGTCGGCCAGCGCATCGGCCACCATAAACGGCTGGATGTTACGCATGAAGGCGTCGGTGGCGGTGGTCAGGCAGCCGATGTGGGCATACACGCCAGTAATGATCAGCTGATCGCGGCCCATTTCCTGCAGGATAGATTCCAGCGGCGAGCGCACGAACGCGCTGTAGCGCCATTTAGTCAGCACCTGATCGTCCTGATCCGGCGCCAGCGCGTCGACGATCTTCTGCTGATCCGGATGTTTGTTCAGCCCTGGTCCCCACATATCATTCAGCAGCGCGCGATCCTCATCGCTTTGCTGGTTGGGCTGGGCGGTATAGAACACCGGAATGCCCTGCGCTTTGCAGTAAGCGCGCAGGCGGGCAATGTTCTCCACCACCTGATTCACCAGCGGGCTGTCTTCGCCCCAGAAGTTGAGGAAATAGGCCTGCATATCGTGAATCAGCAGCGCCGCGCGCTGCGGCTCCAGCGCCCATTGTACTTTGTTAGCCGGCAGCTCAGTGGCGGCGGGCAGCGCATAAGACGTCAGTTTTGGAATAGCCATTACAATCTCCGGAAAAAATCAGGCTTGCGTCTGCTCAGCAAGCTGTTGGCGTAAACGTTTTTTATCCACTTTGCCTACCGGGGTAAGCGGCAGGTCGTCGACGCAGGTAATGCGGTCGGGAAGTTTGAATTCGGCAATGCCCAGCTCGCGCAGATGGCGGCGCAGCGCGACCGGTTTTACCGGCTGGCGCGCCACAATGAAGGCACAGCTCTTTTCACCCATCAGCTCGTCATGCATGGACACCAGCGCGGCGTGGATCACATCCGGATGGCGCAGCAGCAGGTTTTCGATCTCTTCTGCGGCGATCTTCTCGCCGCCGCGGTTGATCTGCTCCTTTTCGCGTCCCTGTACGGTGATGTAACCCTGAGCGTTGATCTCAATCAGATCGCCTGAGCAGTAAAAACCGTTGGCGTCGAAGCTGGCGGCATTGTGCTCCGGGCTGTTGTAGTAGCCCCGGAAGGTGTAAGGGCCGCGCGTCATCAGGCGACCCACCTGGCCCGGCGGCAGCGGATTACCGTTCTCGTCGGCCACCCACACTTCGTCATCGTCCGAAATCGGCCGCCCCTGAGTAGTCAGAATGGTTTGCTCGTCATCGCCGAAGCGCGTGTAGTTAACCAGCCCTTCCGCCATGCCAAACACCTGCTGCAGCTGGCAGCCGATTTCACGCTGAATGCGTGCGGCCAGCGTTTCGCCCAGTTTGGCCCCGCCCACCTGAATGCGCTGCAGCGAGGCCAGCGCTGAATTGCTGCCCCACTCCTGAATCGCCTGCAACCACAGGCTGACCGCCGGTGGCACCAGTCCGGTATCGGTCACCTGGTGCTGCTCAATCAGCGGGAAGCAGAGCGTGGCGCTGGGATCCGCGGCGAGAATCACCTGGCCACCGGCATAGAACACCCCGAGCGAACCCGGGGAACTCATGGCGAAGTTATGCGGCGCGGGCAGGGCGATCAGATAGCGCGTGTCGGCGTTGATGTGGCAAATCTCGTCACTGGCGCGAATGCTGTAGTAGTAGTCGTTGTGGGTGCGCGGAATCAGCTTCGGCGTGCCGGTGCTGCCGCCGGAGAGCTGGAAAAACGCCACTTCATCGGCGGCCGTCGGTGTCGCGACAAAATCGCCAGCCGCTTCATCCTGCAGCGACGCCAGCGTATTTTCCGCCTGCGCGTCGTTACGCAGGATCACCTGCTGCAGCGTGGGCTGCGCCTCGCACAGCGTGGCGATGAAGTCGTCGCTGGCAAACAGCGCGTGCTGGCGATCGGCAATCAGCAGTTTCGGTGCAATCTGCTGCGCATAGGCCAGCAGTTCAGTGCGCTGATGGCTGAACAGCGCGTACACCGGGACCACGCCCAGCTTAAACAGGGCAAACAGCGTAACGTAAAAATCGGCCACGTTGCCGAGCTGCACCAGCGCCGTGTCACCGCGCTGTAAACCGCGCCGCTGCAGCGCCGCCGCCAGATTATCACTGCGCTGCGCCAGTTGGCGGTAGCTGAGCTGTAAAGGGCCATCGATCACGGCGATAGCGTCGTTTTCGCGATGGCGGTCGATGATGTCGGTCAGCGGCACGTCGATCCAGTAGCCTTTTTCGCGGTAGCGCGCGGCCAGATGTGCCGGCCAGCGGCTGAAGGGAATGCTCATGCTTGTTCCTTTATTGCAGTCCAAAAGCGCGCAACATGGTGTCCAGCTTCACACCCGTTTCACGCCATTCTGATTCCGGTTGTGAGTCGGCGACGATGCCAGCGCCGGCAAACAGCCGCACGCGCGTGCCGTTTACCGTTCCGCAGCGAATGGTCACCACCCATTCGCCGTTGCCTTCGCTGTCGCACCAGCCGACGATGCCGCCAAACAGCTGGCGATCAAAGGGTTCGAGCTGCTGAATCAGCTGCTGCGCGCGGGCGTGCGGGAAGCCGCTCAGGGCCGGGGTTGGGTGCAGCAGCGCAGCCAGCGACAGCGCATTTTCGCGCTCATCCTGCACTTCGCCATCGATTTGCGTCGCCAGATGCCACAGCGTGGCGGTGGTGATCAGCGACGGCACGGTAGGCACTGACAGCAGGCGGCTACGCGGCTGCAGCGTGCTGCGCATCGCGTCGGTCACCAGCTGATGTTCGTGGCGATCTTTGGCTGACGCCATCAGGGTATTACCTGCCGCGCGATCGGCGCTGACATCGTCATGATGGCGGCGCGCCGAGCCGGCCAGCGGGCAGGAGGAGAAATCGCGCCCCTGTTTGCGCAGCATCAGCTCCGGGCTGGCACCCACCAGCGCGCCTCCTTCCGCCAGTGGCAGATGGAAATGGTAGCTATTGGGATTTTGCGCGATCACGCGCTGCATCAGCGCGGCGGTATCCACCGGCTGCTCCGTGACGATATCCATCAGGCGCGACAGCACCACTTTGTCCGGATCGCCGCGCTGGATGGTGGCAACGGCGTCGGCCACCATGCGGGTAAACACCGCGTGGTCTGGCACTGCCGTCCGCCGCCGCACTGCCGGCAGATCGCTCTGCTGCGCCGGTAACGCCTGTTGCAGGTCGGCGCGATTAAAGCTCTGCCAGGATTCGGGTATGAACAGCGACGCTGGCTGGCTGACGTCAAACGGAATCGCGCCCACCAGCAGCGGATTGGCGATCCCCTGCTTTTTCGCCGCGGCAAAGTGCTGGCGCAACTGCTGTTGAAAGTCGCCCTGCAGCAGCGCGGCATCGCCCACCGGCGTGTTGATCGTGGTATAGCAGCCCTGGGTGGCCAGGCTGCGCCATGGCGAGGTGAAAAGGAAACCGCGGCACAGCGCGGAAAAATCCTTCAGCCAGGCATTTTCAAACGTGGAGCTTTCCACCATAATTTTCACCTATAAATGATAAGATTATTAAGAATGATTATCATTTTTATTATGGCTCTGTAACCTACGTCGAAAGGGGCAAAGAGTCAATCCATTCGCGGGATTTACCGTGCTGTCAGACGTAAGCGGCGGCTGACGCCGGGCTAGGCATTAAGCTAAAAGGTGGATCAAAACTTATGAATAAATGCGGTTTATGGGGCATGGCTGTCCTGTTGTTCATTTTCCAGTCGCTGTCAGGGACAGCGCGGGCCGACCAGGGCTGGCCGCGCAGCGTACAGGGCGCGACCGGAACGGTAACGCTTCACCAGGCACCGCAGCGCATTGTCTCCACCAGCGTCACGCTGACCGGCTCGCTGCTGGCGATTGACGCGCCGGTCATCGCCTCAGGCGCGACCGCACCGAAAAGCCGCCTGGCCGACGATCAGGGCTTCTTCCGTCAGTGGGGCGAGGTGGCAAAGCAGCGCCACGTTAAGCGGCTGTACATTGGTGAGCCGAGCGCCGAGGCGATTGCGGCGCAAGCCCCGGATCTGATTATCGTCAGCGCCACCGGTAATGACTCCGCCCTGAAGCTGGTCAGTCAGCTGTCCGCCATTGCCCCCACGCTGGTGGTCAACTACGACGATAAGAGCTGGCAGGATGTGGTTACGCTGCTGGGGCAGGCCACCGGCCATGAAGCACAGGCAGCGCAGCGCGTAAAAGAGTTCGACGATCGCGAAGCGGCGCTGAAGCAGGCCATTACGCTGCCGCCGCAGCCGGTCTCCGCGATGGTATGGAACGGTGATGGCCGGGCAGTGAATCTGTGGACCGCCGCATCGGCGCAGGGCAAACTGCTGCAGCAGCTCGGTTTTACACTGGCGCAGCCGCCGGCCGACACGCAACAGGGGCACAGTATGGGCCAGCGCAAAGACATTATTCAGCTCTCGGGCGAGAATCTCGCCGCCAGCCTGACCGGCCACAGCTTCCTGCTGTTTGCCGGCGATGACAAAACTGCGCAGTCAGTGCTGAGTAACCCGTTCCTGGCACAAAACGCGGCGGTGCGCGATAAGCAGGTCTATGCGCTGGGCATCGACACCTTCCGCCTGGATTACTACAGCGCCAGCAATCTGCTGACGCGTCTGCATCAGCTGTTCGTCAAATCATGATGTTTGCTGCGCCAGCACCGGCGCGGGCGCCTGATAGCGCCGTAATCCTTTCATCATCAACCACATCATGACGCCAAGCAGTGTCGCGGCACAGCCAAACGCCGCGGCAGCCTGCGCCGGTAACAGCCACGAACCGAGGGCACCAATCAGCGCGGCGCCGAGGGCATCGCCGCACACGTTCTGCGCCGTCCACAGGCTGTTGATGCGGCCCAGCAGATGATCTGGCGTCAGCAGCTGAATCATTGCGTATTGCACCAGGCTGTTGATGGCACTGAAATAGCCGAAGCCCGCCAGACACAGCAGCGCCAGCCACAGCGTCGGCATCAGGCTGAACAGGCCCAGGGCGACGAAACCGGCCACGGCGCTGCCCAGCACCAGCCGCCCCGGGCGCGCCGCCTGTTTCAGCCTGCCGCTGGTAAATGCACCCACGGCGGCACCGAGCGGCACGGCGGCGTACAGCATACCGAGCTGGTCGGCGCTGACTGACCAGTGCGGTGCCAGCGCCGGGTACAGCACGCGGATGGCGCTGGCCAGCGTCACCAGCGCACCGGTCAGCGCCACCATGCCGACCAGCGGGCTGGCGAACAGGAACTGCACGCCGGTTGCCAGCGCCCGCAGCGGATGCTCGCGCGGCTGCGGAGGCGGGGGCAGCGCAGGTAGCTGCAGCAGCGTCAGCACCGTCAGCAGCGTGCCGAAGGCGGTCAGTCCGTAATTCCACAGCACGCCGCCGTGCGCGATCACCACACCAGCAATTGCCGGCGATAAAATCGAGCCGAAGCGCACCGTCAGCATGGTAATGGCGCCGGCCTGCATAATATTTTCGCGTCCCACCAGCGCTGGCGTTGCGGCCAGCAGCGCCGTGACGCCAATCGCGCCAAAAAAGCCGTCCCACAAGCCCAGCAGATAGACCGCCAGCAGCGAAGGCGCGGGCAGCGCGGCATTTATCGCCAGCGCGACAAAGCCCAGCCCGCAGGTGGTGCGGGCAAACAGGATCAACGTCTTACGCTCATAGCGATCGGCCAGCACGCCGCCGGTCAGCAGGCCAGTAAACATGCCGGCAGCGGACAGTGTGACGGCGAGGCCCACCAGCAGCGGTGAATGGGTCATCTGCTGGATCTGCACCGGCACGGCAACGGCCAGCATGCCGAGCGCCACAATCGAGATAAAACGCGCAATAAAAACCGCGCGAAACGCCGCGTGGGTTTTCAGCAGTGAGAGATCGATAAAGTGAGAGGGTTTGTTCATTGTTTCGCCTTTTTGCACCAATTTTCCTCATCATCCGCGAGGCGACTCATGGTAACATAGGCAAACGCGAGTAATAACGATAACAAATATCATTATCAAATTACGTTGCACCGCAACGAGGTCGAACAGTGAAGGTTTAGAACGCTATGCGCCAGATCCGTGCATTAGCAGGCTCAGGGATTCTGCTTTTGCTCCTCATGGCGCTCAGTCTGATGCTGGGTGCCAAATCAATACCGCTTTCCGATGTGTATCACGCTCTCACCGCTTCCTGCTCCAGCGCGGAGTGCATCATCGTGCGCGATGCGCGCCTGCCGCGCACGCTGGCCGGTCTGCTGGCGGGCGTGGCGCTGGGGCTGGCTGGCGCGCTGATGCAGAGCCTGACGCGTAACCCGCTGGCCGAGCCGGGCATTCTGGGCGTGAACGCCGGTGCCGGTTTTGCCATCGTGCTCGGCATCGCGCTGCTGGGGGCGGACTCCCCGCTGCAGTGGCTGACGCTGGCCTTCAGCGGCGCGCTGCTGGCGGCGCTGCTGATGACGGTGATTGGCGCGATGGGCGGCGGGTGCGTCAATCCGGTGCGTCTGACGCTGGCAGGCGTGGCGCTGGCGGCGGTGCTGGAGGGCTTAACCTCCGGCCTGTCGCTGCTCAATCCGGACATTTACGATCACCTGCGCTTCTGGCAGAGCGGCTCGCTGGATATCCGCGATTTCAGCGTGTTGCGCACCCTGAGCCCGGCGGTGCTGGCCGGTGCGGCGCTGGCGCTGGGGCTGGCGCAGTCACTGAACAGCCTGAGCATGGGCGGCGATATGGCGGCGGCGCTGGGCACGCGCGTGGTGCGCACTCAACTGCTGGGCCTGCTGGCGATTGCCTTACTGAGCGGCGCGGCGACCGCCGCCGTCGGACCGATCGCTTTTATCGGCCTGATGACACCGCATTTTGCCCGCTGGCTGGTGGGCAACGATCACCGCTGGCTGCTGCCGGCGACGGCGCTGATCACCCCGGCGCTGCTGCTGGCGGCGGATATTCTGGGGCGGATGATGGTGGCAGGCGAACTGCGTGTCTCAATTGTGACCGCCATCCTTGGCGCGCCGATGCTGATTTTGCTGGTGCGGCGCCAGCGCGGGCGAGGTGGACTATGACGCGGCGTGCCTGGTTGCATGGCGGCTGGCTGCTATTAGCGTGTGCGCTGCTGACATGGCTGGCGCTGACGCGCGGTGCGCTGCCGATTACGGCGGAGCAGGTGTGGCAGGCGCTGCGCGGGCAGGGAGCGGCTAATGTGCAACTGATTGTGGTGGAGTGGCGGCTGCCGCGCGTGCTGATGGCGCTGCTGATCGGTGCGGCGCTGGGTGTCAGCGGGGCAATTTTTCAGTCGCTGCTGCGTAACCCGCTCGGCAGCCCGGATATTCTCGGCTTCAATACCGGGGCTTACAGCGGTGTGCTGGTGGCGCTGGTGCTGTTCAATCAAAGTATTACCGCGATGACCGGGGCCGCGCTGATCGGCGGTATCGCGACGGCTGCGCTGGTGTATCTGTTTGCCTGGCGCAACGGGGTGGAAACGTTTCGGTTAATCATCGTGGGCATCAGCGTGCGCGCGCTGCTGATGGCGCTCAATGCCTGGCTGATTATCAGCGCTTCGCTGGAGTCGGCGCTCAGCGCCGGGCTGTGGAGCGCCGGCTCGCTCAACGGCATCACCTGGGCGAAAACGCCGCCGGTGGTGACGGTGCTGCTGCTGTCGCTGCTGCTGGTGGCGCTGTTAACGCGCCGCATGCGTCTGCTGGAGATGGGCGACGACACCGCCTGCGCGCTCGGCGTGCCGGTGGAGCGCAGCCGCCTGTGGCTGATGCTGCTGGGCGTGCTGCTGACCGCGGCGTCCACCGCGCTGGCGGGGCCGATCTCGTTCGTGGCGCTGCTGGCGCCGCAGATTGCGCGCCGGCTGAGCGGTGGGGAAAAAGGCGCATTATGGCTGGCGGCGCTGTGCGGCGCGCTGCTGTTGTGCGCCGCCGATTATGCCGCGCAGCATCTGTTCCTGCCTTATCAACTGCCGGTTGGCGTGATCACCGTCAGCCTGGGCGGACTCTATCTGATTGCGTTACTGGTGCGGGAGGCGCGACGCCAATGATCGATATTTCTTCACGGCTGTATGGCGAAGGCCTGACGCTGGGTTATGACAAAAAAGTGGTGGCGGAAAATCTGTCGGTGGCGATTCCGCAAGGGGAGCTGACCGTGATTATCGGCCCTAACGCCTGCGGTAAATCCACCCTGCTGCGTACTCTCAGCCGCCTGCAGGCACCGCTAAAAGGTGACGTGCTGCTGGACGGCGAGGCGATTGCACGTTATCCCACCAAAGAGGTGGCGCGCCGTCTTGGCCTGCTGCCGCAGAGTTCGAACGCACCGGCGGGCATCAGCGTGAGCGAGCTGGTGGCGCGCGGACGTTATCCGCATCAGTCACTGTTTGGCCGCTGGCGCGCGGAGGATGAAGCGGCGGTGCAGCAGGCGATGCTGGCCACCGGCGTGGCGGACCTGGCGCAACAGGCGGTCGATACCCTGTCTGGCGGGCAGCGTCAGCGCGTATGGATCGCCATGGTACTGGCGCAGCAGACGCCGCTGCTGCTGCTGGATGAGCCCACCACCTGGCTGGATATAACCCACCAGATTGAGCTGCTTGAGCTGATGCAGACGCTCAATCAGCAGCATGGCCGCACGCTGGTGGTGGTGCTGCATGACCTTAATCATGCCTGCCGCTACGCCACCCATCTGATCGCCATGCGTCACGGGAAGATCATTGCCGAGGGCAAGCCTGGCGAGATTGTGACGCCAGCACTGATTGAGCAGGTGTACGGATTACGCTGTGTGATTGTTGAGGATCCGGTGGCGCATACGCCAATGATTGTGCCGCTGGGGCGCGGGCGCTAAAGCAGAAGAAAGGGCTGTTGTTTAAACGTCTTCTGCCATACGGTTCCCTCTCCCGTCGGGAGAGGGTTAGGGTGAGGGCAAAACCGCTACGTCAGCAACTGCTGCAACAGCGGCCCGATCTGCTCAAACATGCGAGGCGAGATAATCTCGACGTGGGCGCAATCCATCGGCCACACCGTCAGCTCACCGACATAGGGCGCCCAGGCGCGGCGCGCATCCTGGCCTGGCTGCTGCGTCTGTTCGGCGAGGAACAGCGTAGCGCGGCCGCCGAAGCGTGCGCTGCGCGCCGTGGCCAGCAGACGCACCGAGCTGGCGTAGTTGGCTTCGATGGTATCGAACATGGCCTGCATCTCTTCACCGGCCTGATGGCGCTGCGCGGCGATAAACTGTTCGCGCTCGCGATTCACCTCCTCCAGCACCGCCGGATCCAGCACATTCTCGCCGCGCTTCTCATCCCAGTTCTGCGTTTCCGGCGGCCAGGTGTCGAGCAGGCCAAGGAAGGCGACCTCTTCACCCGCCGCTTCCAGCCGGGCAGCAATGCCCTGCGCCAGCGTACCGCCCAGCGAGTAGCCGAGGAAATAGTATGGCCCGTGCGGTTGTACCTCGCGCAGCGTACGCAAATGCGCCTCACAGACCTCATCGAGGTGCGCGCTCTGGTTCAGCGGTCCCTGCGTGTCAGGCGACTGAATGCCGACCAGTGACCAGCGTGGGTCAAGATAACGCTGCAGCACGCTGAACTGCCAGGCGAAGCCGGACGCCGGGTGGAAGCAGAACAGCGTCGGTCCGCTGCCTTTACGCAGCGGCAGCACCGCTTCAAAGCCCGCCTGCTGATGGGATTGTCCATCGCTCAGCAGCGTCGCCAGTTTTTCAACCGTCGGGGCAATCATGATCTGCCCAACCGAGACCGGCAGCTGGAGCTCGCGGCGCAGCTGCGCGGCCAGGCGCATCGCCAGCAGCGAATGGCCACCGAGCGCAAAGAAATCATCCTGCGCACCGATCGTGTCACAGGCCAGCAGGCGGCAGAACGCTGCGGCCAGCGTGCTCTCTAAACCGGGCAGTGGCGCGCGCCCCTGGGGCTGCGCGGTGCTCTGCGGCAGCGGCAGCGCTTTGCGATCCAGTTTGCCGTTGCTGCTGAGCGGCAGCGCCTCCAGCTGGACGATGGCCACCGGCACCATGTGTGCCGGTAGCTGCTGTGCCAGCGCATGACGCAGCGCGTCGCCATCCACCGGCTGAGGCGACACCACGTAGCCCACCAGCTGACGCGCATCGCCCTGTGCCGCCGCACTGCCCAGCACCACCGCATGCGTCACCGCCTGCTCAATGCCGGGCTGGGCGCACAGCGCATGATCGATTTCGTTCAGCTCAATGCGCTGACCGCGGATCTTCAGCTGGTCATCGCTGCGCCCGAGATACTCCACCGCACCGTTGTCCAGCCAGCGCGCTACGTCGCCGGTCAGGTACATGCGCTCGCCAGCGGCGTACGGGTCGGCGATAAAGCGGCTGGCGGTCAGCTCCGGCCGGTTGAGATAGCCGTGCGCCAGCTGAATGCCGGTAAGATAGAGATCGCCGGCCACGCCCGGCGGCACCGGCTGCATTTGCGCATCAAGAATGCGCAGGCCGGTGTTCCACACCGGGAAACCGATCGGTACGCTCGGGCCATCGACAGCGGCGAGCGCCGCGCCATACGCCGGATACCAGCTGACATCAACGGCCGCTTCGGTCGGCCCATACAGATTGTGCAGCGGCACGCGGGTCAATGTTTCCCAGCTGCGCGACAGATCGGTGGGTAATGCTTCACCGCTGCAGAACACGTTGCGCAGGCTGGCGCAGCACGCTATCGCGGCCGGGTGGTCGAGCGCCGCGACAAAGGCCGCCAGCATCGAGGGTACGAAATGCGTGGTGGTGACTTTGTAGCGGGCAAACAGTTGCTGTAAGGCTTCCGGATCGCGGTGTGCATCCGGCGGTGCCATCACCAGCTGCGCGCCGACCAGCAGCGGCCAGAAGAACTCCCATACCGAGACATCAAAGCTGCTCGGCGTTTTCTGCAGCACCACATCATCCGCCTGCAGCGGATAACGATCCTGCATCCACAGCAGGCGATTAACGATCGCCTGATGGCCGACCAGCACGCCTTTCGGCCTGCCGGTAGAGCCGGAGGTATAGATGATGTACGCGCCATCCTGCGGCGTCGGCGCACTGGCCGGGGCCGGTGCATGTTCGGCATTGTACAGGGTATCAAAGTGCAGCTGACTGACCGGCGCGATGGCGCGGAAGCGGGCACTGAGCGCAGCAGCGGTAATCAGCGTTTTGGGCGCGGCGTCTTCCAGCATCAGCTGGAGCCGCTCGTCCGGATAGCCGGTATCCAGCGGCAGATAAGCGGCCCCGAGCGTCACAATCGCCTGCAGCGCCAGCGACAGCTGCACCGAACGCGGCAGCGCCACGGCGACGATATCACCCCGCTGCACGCCGGCCGCACTGAGATCGGCTGCCAGCGCGAATACCTGCTGCTGCATCTGGCGATAGTTCAGCTGGTGCTGCGCATCGGCCAGCGCCGGTGCGTCCGGGGTGCGCTGCGCCTGCTGCGCCAGCAGCGACGCCAGGGTTTCCGCTGGCAGCGGATGGGCAGTCTGATTGATGGCCGCAATCTGCTGCTGCTCCGCTGGCGTCAGCAGATCCAGCTCGCCCAGCGCGCGCTGCGGCTGCGCGGCCAGCTGGCTGAGCAGCAGAGCAAAGCGGCTGGCATGGCGCTGCAGCGTCTCGGCAGCATAGCGCTGCGCGTTCGCCAGCAGCTCCAGCGTCAGATCGCCGTGCTCGCTGAGGTAAATCGCGATTTCCAGATCGCGCACCGGGCCGGAGGCCAGCTGATGCGTAATGCCTTCAATGCCGGCGAAATCGAGCTGGTAGTCAAACATCTTCAGGTTGATCACCGGGCCATACAGCGGATCGCTATCGCCGAGGCGGCCGAGATCGCGCTGCACCTGTTCAGCATCGTAGCGCTGATGACGGCGCATTTTTTTCACTTCCGCGGCCAGCTGAGCGGCGAGATCGCCGAGCGTTTGTCCCGGCTGATAATGCACCGCCATCGGCAGCACGTTGATCACCGGACCGGTGGCGCACAGCGCGGCGGAGCCGATGCGGCGCATGAAGATGAAGCCGGCAGCAAAATCATTTTGCCCGCTGAGGCGAGCCAGCCACAGCGCTACCAGTGCAAAGGCCAGATCGGCGGCGCTGTGCTGTGGATGCTGGCTGGTCAGCGTCTGGAAGCGGTGACGATCCAGCGTAACGCTGTGGCGCAGCAGATCGGTGCTGGCGCTCTGACCGGCCAGCGGCAGTGGCGACAGCGAGGCGGGCGCGGGCAGGGCGCGCCCTTTTTCGCGCCAGAATTCGCCGTCACGGGTGTAAGACGCCGATTGCTGATAGCGCTGATATTCGTCAACCACAGCGCTGAACGGAATAAACGGTGTTGGCTCAGGCGGCTGCTGCTGTACGGCGGCGCTGTACAGATTGGCGATGCGGCGCGTCAGCGCGGTAAAGCTAAAGCCATCCACCACCAGATGGTGATAGCGCTGATACCAGAACCAGTGATGTTCGCCGAGGCGGAACAGACGATGGTGCCACAGCGGGGCGCCACTCAGCACACGCAGGTCACCCTGCATATCGGCACGCATCAGGGCGCGCGCGGCGGCAGCGGCATCCGCTTCGCCGCGCAGATCAACGATGTCTGGCAGGCTGAAGGTCTGCGACTGCGGCCACTGCAGCGGCTCGCCGTCGATTTCGCCGAACGCCATATTCAGGGTATCGGCTTCCTGCATGCCGTCGACGATGGCCTGCGCCAGCAGCGCGCTGTTGATGTCGCCGCGCAGTTCGACAAAGTGCGCGACCGCGTAAGCGTTGTGATGGCGGCTGAGCTGGTCGGCGATCCAGATGCCTGGCTGCGCCGCCACCAGCGGCAGAGTTTGTTGGTCAATCATAGTGTCGTTCATCAGAGAATTTACTGTCGCTCCGGTTCACGTCTGGCGTGATGAATGAATTTGGATTGCGCCACAAAGCTTGCAGACCGTCGAGCAGGCCACCGCGCCAGCACAGCGCGTCATGGCCGCCCTCTACCGGCTGGTAATGCACCTGATAGCCGGCAGCGGTAAGTTGTTGTTGTAATTGTTGATTGGCTTGCAGAATCAGGCCTTCACGCTGGCCTGCTTCCAGCCAGAAACGCAGCGGCTGGCGAGGTGCCAGGCCATGGTCCAGCGCCTGCAGCAGCCAGCCATGCGGGTTACCACGCTCCGGCCACCAGAAGGAGCCGGACAGGCTGAGCGCATTACCAAAGGTGTGGGGAAAGTGCAGCGCGGCAAACACCGCGGCCAGACCGCCGAAGCTTTGTCCGGCAACCAGCGTGTGCGCCGGCTGCGCATCGTACGGCATCCAGCGTGCCACCTGCGGCAACAGCTCCTGCTGCACCGCCTGCCAGAATTGCGGATTGCATGGCAGCTCGCGGCTGCGGTGTTCGCGATCGATGATGTCGATAAACAGGTAGACCGCCGGCGGCAGCTTGCCCGCGGCGGTCAGCTGCTGCAGCGGGCCGGCGATCGGCATCTGCTGCGCCCAGAACTGACCATCGAGCAGTATCGCCAGCGGACGCGGGCCGTGCTGCGCCTCGCCTGTGGCGTACAGCCACACCCGGCGACGATTGCCGAGCAGCGCGCTGTCCCACTGCTGCACCTGCAGCGTCAGCGCCGGGGCGCGGCCCTCATCCACCGCACGCCACACCTGCTGGTCGGGCGCGTCAGGCAGGTGCAGCGGTGACACGCCCATGCCGCGTCCGCCGGACCAGCTGCGCAGCGGATTGAGCGCATCGGCCTGCGCGGCAGGGAATTTTTCGCGCCACCAGTGGCGCAGCGCATGCATGTCAGGCTCGCCGCTGAAATCGCTGGCCTGCCGATCCGGCATCAGGCAGTAGCTGCCGCGCCAGTGTGACGGCAGCACGGTTTGCCAGTACCAGACATCGCTACTGGCGACGCGCATCAGCGATTGCGGCGGGCGCCGCTGATGGTGATCGGTCACGCCGGTGATGTTGATCCACACGCGCTGGGTGTGGGAGGTGGTTTCACTGCCTTGCGGATCGCGCCAGAAGAAGGTCACCAGACAGGAGCCATCCTGCTGCGGCTCAATGCGCGGAATGCCCTGAGTCTGTTGCTCCTGCCACCAGGCTTCGCTACCAATTCCATCATTTCGCCAGGTCATAGGGGCTGCCAGTCGCCGTCTGTACGGGGAGGTTTACATAGGATTGATAAATAATACTATTGATAATTATTTGCATTTGCAATAGGGTGACTGCGCTCAAAATGAGCACGCACGTTCCGTCTGGCACCCGGTAAGTCATGGGATTCAGCAAAGGATGGCCCTGCCAGGTGTGAACGGCTGCGCGATAAAGACAGGGATCTTCTCACCGGCTCGCCAGTCACTCCGCTGTGGCGCAGAACTGGCCTTCCAGGAATGAAAAAAAATGAAGCATTACTCGCGGTTAACCTTCGCTATTTTGATCGAACTGGGGCTCAGCGCCTCACTGCTTTCCGGCAGCGCCTGGGCAGCAGAGACTTCCAGCAAGACGACTTCCAGCAACGCCTCTTCTCCCGACGCCAGCGCAATGGACGGTGGCACCTTAATGGTGACGGCCCAGCAGCAGACGCTGCAGGCACCGGGGGTTTCCACCATCACCGCCGATGAGATCAAAAAGCATCCGCCGGCGCGCGATGTTTCAGAAATTATCCGTACCATGCCAGGCGTCAACCTGACCGGCAACTCGACCAGCGGCCAGCGCGGCAACAACCGGCAGATCGATATTCGCGGCATGGGACCGGAAAACACGCTGATTATGGTGGACGGCATGCCGATCACCAGCCGTAACTCAGTGCGTCTCGGCTGGCGCGGCGAACGCGACACGCGTGGCGATACCAACTGGGTGCCACCGGAAATGATCGATCACATCGACGTGATTCGCGGGCCGGCCGCGGTGCGCTACGGTAACGGTGCGGCGGGCGGGGTGGTGAATATCATCACTAAAAAGTACAGCGATCAGCAGTGGCACGGTTCGTGGAACACCTACTTCAACGCGCCGGAACACAAATCGGAAGGGGCGACCAAACGCACCAACTTCAGCCTCGAAGGGCCGCTGGGCGACGACTTCAACTTCCGGCTGTATGGCGGTTTAGCCAAAACCCAGGCTGACGCTTACGACATCAATGAAGGGCACGCGGCAGCGCGCACCGGCAGCTATGCCGGCAGCTACCCGGCAGGCCGCGAAGGCTCGGTAAACAAAGACATCAATGCGTTGCTGAGCTGGGCGTTTGCCCCCATGCAGACGCTGGAGCTGCAGGCCGGTTACAGTCGTCAGGGCAACCTGTACGCGGGCGATACGCAGAACACCAACACTAACGCGCTGGTGAAGAGCCTGTACGGCGATGAAACCAACCGTCTGTATCGCCAGAATATTTCACTGAAATGGACCGGCGCGTGGGACAACGGCATCAGCACCAGCAACTGGGCGCGCTACGAGAAAACCCGCAATACGCGCATTAATGAAGGTCTGGCGGGCGGCACGGAAGGGATCTTCTCCAACAGCGGGTTCAATACCATCCAGCTGGACGATGTGCTGCTGCACAGTGAAATCAGCCTGCCGTTTGAGCTGGGCGTCAATCAGACCGCAACGCTGGGCACCGAATGGAACCAGCAGCGCATGAAAGATCCTTCGTCGACCACCCAGGCTGCCAGCAACGGCGCTGTTCCAGGCATCGCCAGCACCGGCCGCAGTCCTTATGCCCAGGCGGAGATTTTCTCCCTGTTTGCCGAAGACAACATGGAGCTGACCGACAGCACCATGCTGACGCCGGCGCTGCGCTTCGATCATCACTCCATCGTTGGCAACAACTGGAGCCCGTCGCTTAACCTGTCACAGGGGCTGGGCGATGACTTCACTCTGAAGATGGGGATTGGCCGGGCCTACAAAGCGCCGAGTCTGTACCAGACGAACCCGAACTACCTGCTGTACAGCAACGGCCAGGGCTGTGCCGCCAGCACCGGCGCCTGCTATTTGCAGGGTAATCCGGATCTGAAAGCGGAAAACAGCATCAATAAAGAAGTTGGGCTGGAGTGGAAGCATGAAGGTTATCAGGCCGGTCTGACCTGGTTCCGTAACGACTACCGCAACAAGATTGAAGCTGGCTATGCGCCTTCAGGTAAAGCCTCTAACGGCACCACGGATATCTATCGCTGGGAGAACGTACCGAAAGCGGTGGTGGAAGGGCTGGAAGGTACGGTCATTGTTCCTTTCTCTGACAGCGTGATGTGGAATAACAACTTCACCTACATGCTGCAGAGCAAGAACAAGGAGACCGGCGATCGTCTGTCGATCATTCCGGAGTATACGCTGAACTCGACGCTGAGCTGGCAGGCAACGCAGGATCTGTCGCTGCAAATCACCCTGACGTGGTACGGCACCCAGACGCCGAAGAAGTACGACTACAAAGGACAACCGGTGACCGGCAGCGCCACCGACAAAGTGAGCCCGTACTCGCTTGTCGGCCTGAGCGGTACTTACGATATCAATAAGTACGCCAGTGTGACGCTGGGCATTGATAACCTGTTCGATAAGCGCCACTTCCGTGAGGGCAATGCGCAAACCACCGGTAACGCCACCACCGGCGCTTATCTCTACGGTGCCGGTGCCAATACCTATAACGAATCAGGCCGTACTTACTATATGAGCCTCAACACCCACTTCTGATGGCGTTCAGCCAATCAGTTGCGTTGGCAAACAGCAGCGGGCGACCAGTCCGCTGCTGTCTTCGCGGTTGACCAGTTCCAGCCTGCCGCGATGCATCTGCACAATACGCAGCACAATGTTCAGGCCCAGGCCGCTGCCGCCATAGCGTTGATCGCGCCGCCGGAACGCCTGCGTCAGCTCTTCTGCCGCATCGGCATCAATACCCGGCCCCTGATCCGACACTTCAACCCAGACCTGCTGTTGCACCTGACGCAGCTTCACCTGCACGCTGCTGCCTTCCGGACTGTAGCGCGACGCGTTCTCCAGCAAATTGCGCAGCATCAGGCGCAGCAGCACCGCTTCACCCTGCTGTGGCACATCGTCGCCGTCTGGCCAGTGCAGCGTCTGCTGACGCTGAGCATACAGTTCAGCCATCTCCGGCATTAGCGGCTGCATGATGTCACGCTGCCACTGCAGCTGCTGATAGTGGCCGCCCGCCAGCGCCTGACCGGCGCGCGACAGCATCAGCAGCTGTTCGACGGTGTGCATCAGCTGGTCGATACGCTCAATCAGCATGGCGCTTTGCGGCACCTGCTGCTGATGCAGAAGCTCGAGATGCAGGCGCAGCCCGGCCAGCGGCGTACGCAGCTCGTGCGCGGCGTCGGCGGTGAATAATCGTTCCTGCTGCAAAGTGTGGTCGAGACGCGAAAACAGCTGATTGATGGAGGAGGTGACCGCAACGATCTCATCCATCTCGGAGTAAATCGGCAGCGGCGTCAGGTTGTCGGCAGAGCGGTGGGCAAGGCTGTCCTGTAGCGATTTGAGCGGACGGATAATCCAGTTGATGGCCCAGAACGACAGCAGTAGCGTCAGGCTTACCATCACCAGCGAAGGCAGCAACAGCGAAGCGATGGCCTCACGGATCTCATTCTCCACGCGATCGTTACGCGCCTGGGCCGACAGGGTTTCGTTGACGAGGAAACTGATCTGTTCGCGGCTTTCGTGCCACAGCCAGATGGCGCTCATCACCTGGCAGGTGAGGAGAATCAGCGCCAGCATGATCAGTAACCGCTGACGCATGCTGTTCATTCGCGCAGTTCCAGCCGGTAGCCAACGCCGCGCACGGTTTTGATGCGATCTTTCCCCAGCTTACGGCGCAGATTATGAATGTGAACTTCTAAAGTGTTGGAGCCGGGATCGTCGTTCCAGCTGTAGAGATCCTGCTGCAGCGTTTCGCGATGCACATTCTGCCCCACGCGCATCAGCAGGCGGGTGAGCAGGGCGAACTCTTTGGGGGTGATCTCCAGCGGCAGATTCTCCAGCAGCACCTGCTGCGAGCTGAGATTGAGCGTCAAATCACCCTGCTGCAGCAGGTTGTCGCTGTGCCCCTGATAGCGGCGGATCAGCGCGCGCACCCGCGCCTGCAGTTCTGCCAGCGCAAACGGCTTGACCAGGTAATCGTCGGCACCGGCGTCCAGCCCGTCGACGCGATCCTCCAGCGCATCGCGCGCGGTCAGGATCAGCACCGGCACCGCGATGCCGTCGCGCCGCCACTGGCGCAGCAGCGTGGCGCCATCGCGATCCGGCAGGCCGAGATCCAGCACGATCAGGCTGTACTGGCTGCTGCGCAGCAGGGCGTTGCTTTCCGCCGCGCTGCCAGCGCAATCCACGGCGTAGCCCTCGCTGCTCAGCGCCTGCGCCAGCCCCGATTGTAATAACGCATCATCTTCAACGATCAACAGTTTCATTAGTTGTTCTTGTTAATGTCGGTATAGAGGCGGCTCTCAAAGCGCACCAGCGGAATCCGCCGCGTTTTCTGGTCTTCCGGCGGTACCGCATAGCCAGAGAGGAACTGGACAAAGGCCACGCGCGCACCGCTCGACGTGGTGATGAACCCAGCCAGATTATAGACGCCCTGCAGCGAACCGGTTTTTGCCGACACTTTGCCATCCAGCCCCGCTTCGTGCAGACCGCCGCGATACTGCAGCGTGCCGTCATAACCCGCCAGCGGCAGCATCGAAATATAATTCAGCGTGGCGTCATTTTTGGCGATGAACTGCAGCACCTGCATCATGGTATCAGGCGCGATCAGGTCATGACGCGACAGGCCGGAGCCATCCACCTGAATGCTGTTGCCGAGGTCAACGCCAGCTTTTTCGCGCAGCACACGCCTGACCGCATCCGAACCGGCGCGGAAAGTACCCGGCACGTTAAAGTAGTGATGGCCGATGGTGCGGAACACAGTATCAGCGATCATGTTGTCTGACTTTTTCAGCATGGTGTGCAGCAGGTTGTGCAGCGGTGCGGACTGCGTCGAGGCCAGCACCGTACCCGGTGACGTCACCTGCGTCTGGCGCACTAAATGGCCGCTGTAATCAATATCGGCGTCGCGCAGCTGCGCTTTAAGGATCTCGCCGGCCCACGCGGCGCCATCCTGCACGGCAAACGCCAGGGGCAGTGGTTCCGCACGCTGGCGCATACAGCCGGTCAGCGTGTAGCGATTAAGCTCGCCGGGCACCACGTCGAGCTCGCAATACTGCCCGTCACCGCTGTTGCGTCCGATCGTGCGCACCTGACTGAACATGTGCGCCGGATAGTAAGAGGCGATGCGCACAAAGGCGTTTTCGCCGGGCGTATTGGCACTGTAGAGCGAAACCGAGAAGCAGTTTTTATCAACAATCGCCGCACCTGGCGGGGCGCTGAAGCACTGTGTCAGATCGTTCCACGGCCAGCCTGGCGCCATATCGTGACTGGCGAACACCGAGGTGTCGATCACCAGATTGCCTTTGATATGGTTGATGCCCTGCTTTTTCAGCGCCGCCACCATATTGCGCAGATCCTGGCGGCTGAGCGTCGGATCGCCGGCAAAGCGCGCCACCAGGTCGCCATTTAAGGTGCCATCGCTGACCGCGCCTTTGGTCTCCAGCGTGGTCTGAAAACGGAAGTCCGGGCCCAGCTCCAGCAGTGCCGCCAGCGCGGTGATCACTTTCATGGTACTGGCCGGCAACGCCATCTGTTTGCCGTGATAGTCGATTATCGGGGTGGATGCGCCCACTTTTTGTACCATCAGCGCCAGGTTTGCGCCGTCTGGCAAATACTGCATGTATTCTTCAACGGGTGCTGCTTGTGCCTGCAGCATAAACGCACAGGTTAATCCGGTAACAAGTCGTGAAAATCGCATAATCTCGCGGTAACTGACGGGTGAAGGCGTCAATACTATGTCCCCGGACGGTGCAAAGTAAACAATGACCCACAGGGAACTCTGGGGTAAAATACGTATCAAAATGCAAAACCGATACCTGACCCGGAAAGCTTTCCGGGTCAGGATTCTTTTGCTTGTGAAAAGAGGTTACGCGCCGCAGAAGCCGATCTTCTGCTGTCACCGGTCAGGATGACGCCGTTAACCAGGATAGATGACGAGGAGCCAAAATGAATCAGATTCCGATGACGTTGAAAGGCGCTGAGAAGCTGCGTGAAGAGCTGAACGAACTGAAAACCGTTAAGCGTCCGCGCATCATCGCCTCTATCGCCGAAGCCCGTGAGCACGGCGATCTGAAAGAGAATGCCGAATACCACGCTGCGCGCGAAGAACAGGGGTTCTGCGAAGGGCGTATTCAGGAGATCGAAGCCAAGCTCTCCAATGCACAGGTGATTGACGTGACCGCCATGCCGAAAACCGGCCGCGTGATTTTTGGCGCCACCGTCACCGTGCTGAATGTCGATACCGATGAAGAGTTTACTTACCGGATTGTCGGTGACGACGAAGCGGACTTTAAACAGAACCTGATTTCCGTGAATTCGCCGATGGCGCGCGGTCTGGTGGGCAAAGAGGCCGATGACGTGGCTATTGTCAAAACCCCAGGCGGCGACGTGGAATATGAAGTACTGAAAGTGGAATACATCTAAGATATTGCTACGCTTTGAAATGCGCAGCTGCATATTGTAAAGAAAGGAAAAAGGCCGCGTTGCGGCCTTTTATCCCATGCAGGAGCATGGCACTTTCTCTGCCCGTCGGACGAGCCGTAACGGTACGCTTAACGTGGCAGAGTAATTTTGCGCTCTTTGGCAGGGCGATACAGCACCAGCACGTTGCCGATGACCTGAACGTTGTTTGCCTTAGTTTCACGCACGATAGCGTCCACGATCAGCTGCTTGGTTTCACGATCTTCCGAGGCAATTTTTACCTTGATCAATTCGTGATGTTCGAGCGCCTGTTCGATCTCGGCGAGCACGCCTTCAGTCAGGCCATTACCGCCCAGCATGACCACTGGCTTCAGTGGATGGGCAAGGCCTTTCAGGTGCTGTTTTTGTTTGGTACTCAGATTCATCGTATTTTTTGCTTACTCAGGGATTGAAAACGGTTCATTCTACCGCCATCTCGGGTATATCGCCAAATCAACGCGACCTATTGCGTGCTGATTTATCGCTACGATGACGATTTAACTGGAAATATTATGACGGGTAAAAAGCGTTCGGCCAGTTCCAGTCGCTGGCTTCAGGAACACTTTAGCGATAAATATGTGCAACAGGCACAGAAAAAAGGGTTGCGCTCGCGCGCCTGGTTTAAACTGGATGAAATTCAGCAGGGTGACAAGCTGTTCAAACCCGGTATGACCGTAGTTGACCTTGGCGCTGCGCCCGGCGGCTGGTCGCAATATGTGGTACAACAGATTGGTTCGGGTGGCCGTATTATTGCCTGCGATCTGCTGCCGATGGATCCCATCGTTGGCGTTGACTTCCTGCAGGGCGATTTTCGCGACGAAGCGGTGTTGAAAGCGTTACTGGAGCGCGTGGGCGACCAGAAAGTGCAGGTGGTGATGTCGGACATGGCGCCGAACATGAGCGGTACGCCTGCGGTCGATATCCCGCGTTCCATGTATTTAGTTGAACTGGCGTTAGAAATGTGTCGGGATGTACTGGCACCTGGCGGCAGTTTTGTAGTGAAAGTGTTTCAGGGAGATGGCTTCGATGAATACCTGCGGGAAATTCGCTCCCTGTTTACGAAAGTGAAAATTCGTAAGCCGGACGCTTCGCGATCACGTTCGCGCGAAGTGTACATTGTGGCGACAGGGCGCAAACTGTAGCCCTCCATACCGGAATCAAAGCAAGGCGAAACGGCGTTTATTCTGATGCGTAATTCTGAGTTTCAGGCTAAACAGGCAAAATCATCAGCGCCGCGATTCCAGGTATGAAGGATATATAGTACCCTACGCTGTCTGTTAACACCGTTGTAATATGAGGTTAATCCCTTGAGTGACATGGCGAAAAACCTGATTCTCTGGTTAGTCATCGCGGTCGTGCTGATGTCAGTATTCCAGAGCTTTGGGCCCAGCGAGTCGAATGGCCGTAGGGTTGATTATTCAACCTTCCTGTCGGAAGTGAACCAGGATCAGGTCCGCGAGGCACGTATTAACGGGCGTGAGATCAACGTAACCAAAAAAGACAGTAATAAATACACGACCTACATTCCTGTCAACGATCCCAAGTTACTCGATAACCTGTTGACCAAAAACGTCAAAGTTGTGGGTGAACCACCAGAAGAGCCGAGCCTGCTGGCTTCCATCTTCATATCCTGGTTCCCGATGCTGCTACTGATTGGCGTGTGGATCTTCTTTATGCGGCAGATGCAGGGCGGCGGCGGCAAGGGCGCGATGTCCTTCGGCAAGAGCAAAGCCCGTATGCTGACCGAAGACCAGATCAAAACCACCTTTGCTGACGTTGCGGGTTGCGACGAAGCAAAAGAAGAGGTGGGTGAGCTGGTGGAATACCTGCGTGAGCCGAGCCGCTTCCAGAAGCTGGGCGGTAAAATCCCGAAAGGCGTACTGATGGTGGGTCCTCCGGGTACCGGTAAAACGCTGCTGGCGAAAGCGATCGCCGGCGAAGCGAAAGTACCGTTCTTCACGATTTCCGGTTCTGACTTCGTAGAAATGTTCGTCGGTGTCGGTGCATCACGTGTGCGCGACATGTTCGAGCAGGCGAAGAAAGCGGCACCGTGCATCATCTTTATTGATGAGATCGATGCGGTGGGTCGTCAGCGTGGCGCCGGTTTAGGCGGTGGTCACGACGAACGTGAGCAGACGCTGAACCAGATGCTGGTTGAGATGGATGGCTTCGAAGGCAATGAAGGCATCATCGTTATCGCCGCGACTAACCGTCCGGACGTACTGGACCCGGCGCTGCTGCGTCCAGGCCGTTTTGACCGCCAGGTGGTGGTAGGTCTGCCAGACGTGCGCGGCCGTGAACAGATTCTGAAAGTGCATATGCGTCGCGTGCCGCTGGCAACCGACATTGATGCCGCGATTATCGCACGTGGTACGCCGGGCTTCTCCGGTGCGGATCTGGCGAACCTGGTCAACGAAGCGGCGCTGTTCGCTGCGCGTGGCAACAAGCGCGTGGTGTCGATGGTCGAGTTCGAGAAAGCGAAAGACAAAATCATGATGGGTGCGGAACGTCGCTCCATGGTGATGACGGAAGCGCAGAAAGAATCCACCGCGTATCACGAAGCGGGCCATGCGATTATTGGTCGCCTGGTGCCGGAACACGATCCGGTGCATAAAGTGACGATTATCCCGCGCGGCCGTGCGCTGGGTGTGACCTTCTTCCTGCCTGAAGGCGACGCGATCAGCGCCAGCCGTCAGAAGCTGGAGAGCCAGATTTCAACGCTGTACGGCGGTCGTCTGGCAGAAGAGATCATCTACGGGGCGGAACACGTTTCTACCGGTGCTTCAAACGACATCAAAGTGGCGACCAACCTGGCGCGCAACATGGTGACGCAGTGGGGCTTCTCGGAAAAACTCGGTCCGCTGCTGTATGCGGAAGAGGACGGTGAAGTGTTCCTCGGCCGTTCAGTGGCGAAAGCCAAACACATGTCGGACGAAACGGCACGCATCATCGACCAGGAAGTTAAACACCTGATCGACAGCAACTACCAGCGTGCACGCCGTATTCTGGGTGAGAACATGGACATCCTTCACGCGATGAAAGACGCGCTGATGAAGTATGAAACCATCGACGCACCGCAGATCGACGACCTGATGGCGCGCCGCGAAGTGCGTCCGCCAGCAGGCTGGGAAGATCCAGGCAGCAACAACTCTGACAGCAACGGTACGCCAAAGGCGCCACGTCCGGTTGATGAACCGCGTACGCCAAACCCAGGCAACACCATGTCAGAACAGTTCGACAAGTAACAGGCCTGTTCCTAAGCAAAAACCCCGGCTGGTCCGGGGTTTTTTACATTCCACAATCCAGTGATCCCTCAGGGAGATTTTCGCCATGAAGTTGTACGCCCGTGATACCCATCTCGATCTGTCGTTTCCCCATGTGATGGGAATTTTAAATGTCACGCCGGACTCCTTTTCTGATGGCGGAACGCACAACACGTTGGTCGACGCGCTCACGCACACCAACGAGATGGTGAATGCCGGTGCCACGATTATCGATGTGGGCGGCGAATCAACCCGTCCCGGTGCCGATGAAGTCTCGGTGGAAGAGGAACTGGCGCGGGTGATTCCGGTGGTGGAAGCCATTGCGCAGCGCTTTGAAGTGTGGATTTCAGTTGATACGTCAAAAGCAGAAGTGATCCGCGAAGCCGCGCGAGTGGGCGCTCACATCATTAACGATATCCGCTCGCTGTCCGAGCCCGGTGCGTTACAGGCCGCCGCAGATAGCGGTTTGCCGGTATGCCTGATGCACATGCAGGGCGAACCGCGCACCATGCAGCAGGCACCGGAATATCAGCATATCGTAAGCGAAGTGGACGCTTACTTCGCTGCGCAGATTGCGCGCTGTGAAGCGGCCGGCATTAAAAAAGAGCGTCTGCTGCTCGACCCGGGCTTCGGTTTCGGTAAGAATCTCAGCCACAATTATGAGCTGCTGGCGCATCTCAGTGATTTTCACCATCATGGTCTGCCACTGCTGGTGGGCATGTCGCGTAAGTCGATGATTGGCCAGCTGTTAAACGTCGGCCCGGCACAGCGTCTGACCGGCAGCCTGAGCTGCGCGGTGATCGCCGCCATGCAGGGCGCGCAGATTATTCGCGTGCATGACGTTAAAGAAACTGTCGAAGCGATGCGCATCGTCGAGGCGACACGGAGAGCAAAAGGATAAAGGCATGAGCGATCGTAAATATTTCGGTACTGATGGGATTCGCGGCAAAGTGGGTGAAGCGCCCATTACCCCGGACTTTGTGTTGAAGCTGGGTTTTGCTGCCGGCAAAGTGCTGGCCCGTTCCGGCTCGCGCAAAGTATTGATTGGTAAAGATACACGGATTTCCGGCTACATGCTGGAATCGGCGCTGGAAGCCGGTCTGGCGGCTGCCGGGTTGTCTGCCGCTTTCACCGGCCCGATGCCCACGCCGGCCATTGCCTACCTGACGCGCACCTTCCGCGCCGAGGCGGGCATCGTGATCTCCGCGTCGCATAACCCGTTTGACGACAACGGCATCAAATTCTTCTCAGCCGAAGGCACCAAACTGCCGGACGACGTAGAAGCCGCCATTGAGCTGGAGCTGGAGAAGCCGCTGACCTGCGTCGAGTCCGCTGAGCTCGGCCGTGCCAGCCGCATCGTCGATGCCGCCGGGCGTTACATTGAGTTCTGCAAAGGCACTTTTCCCAGCGAGTTGAGCCTGAACGGGCTGAAGATCGTGGTGGACTGCGCCAACGGCGCGACCTATCACATTGCGCCGAATGTGCTGCGTGAACTGGGTGCGAAGGTAATTGCGATTGGCGTGCAGCCGGACGGCATGAACATCAACAAAGAGTGCGGCGCTACCGATTTGCGTCAGCTGCAGCAGCGCGTGCTGGATGAAAAAGCCGATCTCGGCCTGGCCTATGACGGCGACGGCGACCGCATCATGATGGTGGATCACCTTGGACAGAAGGTGGATGGCGACCAGATTCTCTACATCATTGCGCGTGAAGCGCTGCGTCAGGGCCAGCTGCGTGGCGGCGTGGTCGGCACGCTGATGAGCAACATGGGACTGGAGCTGGCGCTGAAACAGCTGGGGATTCCGTTTACCCGCGCCAAAGTGGGCGACCGTTATGTGCTGGAAAAAATGCAGGAGAAGGGCTGGCGCATGGGCGCGGAGAACTCCGGCCACGTGATCCTGCTGGATAAAATCAGCACCGGTGACGGCATCGTAGCAAGTTTGCAAGTACTTACTGCGATTGTGCGTAACCACATGAGTCTGCACGATCTGTGCAGCGGCATGAAGATGCTGCCACAAGTGCTGGTGAATGTACGTTTCAGCGGCAGCCACGATCCGCTGGAGAGCGACAGCGTCAAAGCGGCTGCCGCAGAGGTGGAAAAAACGCTGGCCGGGCGCGGGCGCGTGCTGTTGCGTAAATCCGGCACCGAGCCGCTGATTCGCGTGATGGTGGAAGGCGAGGATGAGGCGCAGGTGACCGAGCTGGCGCACAAAATTGCCGATGCGGTAAAAGCGGTTTAACCGCGTTACGGGCGGTCAGTTTGCTGCTTTCCGCCTGTAAAATCACCGGGATGGCGCTTTTTTCCGCAATCGCAAAACTTCGTGTAAATTGCGCTTGCAGAGGTATGCGCCTTTGGTTAGTATTCACACCCGCTTCTGATGGGTGATGACGAGACTCCCCGTCAATATTGGTTGAAGCTTTAACTGTGCGGATAACGCGCAAGGAAACAGGTTGATTATGTACGAAGCTCTGTTGGTTGTTTTCCTTATTGTAGCGATTGGCCTCGTTGGTCTGATCATGCTGCAGCAAGGCAAAGGCGCTGATATGGGAGCCTCATTCGGTGCAGGCGCTTCTGGTACGCTGTTCGGTTCAACCGGGTCTGGTAACTTCATGACTCGCATGACCGCAGTACTGGCTACGCTGTTCTTCATTATCAGTCTGATTCTGGGCAACCTGAACAGTAACAAGACTTCCAAAGGAAGCGAGTGGGAAAACCTCAGCGCGCCGGCTCAGTCTCAACAGCAGACTCAGCCAGCTAAACCGGCCACGCCGGGCAATGATATCCCGCAGTAAGATCGTCAGCGCTAAAGCGACATCGTATCGTCGCAGTCAGTGAAGTGCCGAGGTGGTGGAATTGGTAGACACGCTACCTTGAGGTGGTAGTGCCCGATTGGGCTTACGGGTTCAAGTCCCGTCCTCGGTACCAAATCTCAGTATAACTTGCATTTTTCGCAAGATCGGCGTAATATTCGCCACGTTTTCGGACGCGGGGTGGAGCAGCCTGGTAGCTCGTCGGGCTCATAACCCGAAGGTCGTCGGTTCAAATCCGGCCCCCGCAACCACTTTCCCTTAGAGTTCTTTTTCAAATATACTGTATGCATCGACGGACGCATCCGCAGTCAGTTTTGAAAAAAATTCTGCTGGAAGGTGTGCCGAAGCCGCATCGCGGCATACAGGGTCCAGTCACAAAAAGCCCCGAATTTTCGGGGTTTTTTGTTATCAGGAAATCGTAACACTGGGCTTTAGGCCCTTTTTTTATGTCTTGGGGGTGGGCTTGTCCACATTAGAGCAAAAGTTGACAGAGTTGATCTCTGCTCCGGTAGAAGCGCTTGGCTACGAATTGGTCGGTATTGAGTTCATTCGTGGTCGCACATCAACCTTGCGCATCTATATTGATAGTGAAGAGGGTATCAATGTTGATGATTGCGCCGATGTTAGCCACCAGGTCAGCGCTGTAATGGATGTGGAAGATCCTATTACGGTGGCTTACAACCTTGAAGTTTCCTCACCGGGTCTCGATCGCCCTCTGTTCACCGCGGAGCACTATGCGCGTTTCGCTGGCGAAGAGGTGAGCCTGGTACTGCGTATGGCCGTGCAGAACCGCCGTAAATGGCAGGGCATCATCAAGTCTGTCGAAGGCGAGATGATCACGGTAACCGTTGAGGGTAACGATGAAGTGTTCGCGCTGAGCAACATTCAGAAAGCGAACCTGGTCCCCCACTTTTAAAAGTCCGGATTGAGGCTAACCAGGATGAACAAAGAGATCTTAGCTGTAGTAGAAGCCGTTTCTAACGAAAAAGCCCTGCCGCGTGAGAAAATCTTCGAAGCGCTGGAGAGCGCTTTGGCCACTGCGACCAAGAAGAAGTATGAGCAGGAAATCGACGTGCGCGTCAGCATTGACCGTCGCAGCGGCGATTTCGACACCTTCCGTCGCTGGGTGGTTGTAGAAGAAGTCACGCAGCCAACGCGCGAGATCACGCTGGAAGCAGCACGCTTTGAAGATGAAGCCTTCAATCTGGGCGATTATGTTGAAGATCAGATCGAATCTGTCACCTTCGACCGTATCACCACGCAGACCGCGAAACAGGTTATCGTCCAGAAAGTGCGTGAAGCCGAGCGCGCGATGGTGGTCGATCAGTTCCGCGAGCAGGAAGGCGAAATCATCACCGGCGTGGTGAAGAAAGTGAACCGCGACAACATTTCACTGGATCTCGGCAACAACGCCGAAGCGGTGATTGTGCGTGAAGACATGCTGCCGCGTGAAAACTTCCGCCCGGGTGACCGTATTCGCGGCGTGCTGTATGCCGTGCGTCCGGAAGCGCGTGGTGCGCAACTGTTCGTTACCCGCTCCAAACCGGAGATGCTGATCGAACTGTTCCGCATTGAAGTGCCGGAGATTGGTGAAGAAGTTATCGAGATCAAAGCGGCAGCGCGCGATCCGGGTTCACGCGCCAAAATTGCGGTGAAAACTAACGACAAACGTATCGATCCGGTCGGTGCCTGCGTCGGTATGCGCGGTGCGCGCGTGCAGGCGGTGTCCAGCGAGCTGGGCGGCGAGCGTATTGATATCGTGCTGTGGGACGACAACCCGGCACAGTTCGTGATTAACGCCATGGCACCTGCCGATGTGGCGTCAATTGTGGTGGATGAAGACAATCACACCATGGATATCGCTGTTGAAGCCGGCAATCTGGCTCAGGCGATTGGCCGTAATGGCCAAAACGTGCGTCTGGCATCCCAGCTGAGCGGCTGGGAGCTGAACGTGATGACCGTCGATGATCTGCAGGCGAAGCATCAGGCCGAAGCCCATGCAGCGATCGATATGTTCACTAAACATCTCGACATCGACGAAGAGTTCGCCACCGTTCTGGTGGAAGAGGGCTTCTCTTCGCTGGAAGAATTGGCTTACGTGCCAATCAACGAGCTGCTGGAAATCGACGGCCTCGACGAAGAGACCATTGAAGCCCTGCGTGAACGAGCAAAAAATGCGTTAACCACCCTGGCATTAGCGAAAGAAGAGAGCCTTGGTAATCAGGAACCTGCTGAGGACCTGCTGAATCTTGAAGGCCTGGATCGTGCGCTGGCGTATCGCCTGGCGTCAAAAGGCGTTTGCACGCTGGAAGATCTCGCTGAGCAAGGTGTTGACGATCTGACAGATATTGAAGGGCTGGATGATGAGAAAGCCGGTGCGCTGATTATGGCTGCACGTAATATCTGCTGGTTCGGCGATGACGCGTAATAACAGGAAGGAACAGCATGACAGATGTAACCGTAAAATCGCTGGCCGCCGAAATTCAGACTCCGGTCGATCGCCTGGTACAGCAATTTGCTGATGCAGGGATCCGTAAGTCTGAAAACGACGCCGTATCCCAGCAAGAGAAAGAGACCTTACTGTCCCACCTGAATCGTGAGCACGGTCAGACCGGTTCAGGCAAACTGACGTTGCAGCGCAAAACGCGCAGCACCTTGAATATTCCAGGCACCGGGGGTAAAAGTAAGTCGGTGCAAATCGAAGTCCGCAAAAAGCGCACATACGTGAAAGGTGATGCCGACGCTGAGCAAGCTCAGGCGGAAGCAGAAGCCGAGGCGCAGCGTGAAGCGGAAGAGCAGGCGCGTCGCGAGGCTGAAGAACAAGCCCGTCGCGAAGCTGAACAAAAAGCGCAACGTGAAGCCGAAGAGAAAGCCAAGCGCGAAGCCGCTGACAAGGCTAAGCGTGAAGCAGCGGAAAATGAGAAAGTGACTAATCAACCTACCGACGAAATGACCAAGGCTGCGCAATCTGACAAAGCCCGTCGTGAAGCTGAAGCCGCCGAACTGAAGCGTAAAGCGGAAGAAGAAGCGCGCCGTAAGCTGGAAGAGAATGCGCGCCGCGCGGCGGAAGAAGCCCGTCGTCTGGCCGAAGAGAAAGCCGCTGAATGGGAAAAACCAGAGGAAGAAGATAAGGGTGACTACCACGTCACCACTTCAACTCATGCCCGACAGGCAGAAGACGAAAACGATCGCGAAGTTGAAGGCGGTCGTGGTCGCACCCGCACCACCAAGGCAGCGCGTCCGGCCAAAAAAGGCAACAAGCACTCTGAAGCCAAAACTGACCGTGAAGAAGCGCGTGCTCAGGTACGCGGCGGTAAAGGTGGCAAACATCGTAAACCAAGCACGCTGCAGCAGGGCTTCAACAAACCTGCTCAGGCGGTGAACCGTGACGTCATCATTGGCGAAACCATCACCGTTGCCGAACTGGCCAACAAAATGGCGGTGAAAGGCTCGCTGGTTATTAAAGCGATGATGAAGATGGGTGCCATGGCGACCATCAACCAGGTTATCGACCAGGAAACCGCCCAGCTGGTGGCTGAAGAGATGGGTCACAAAGTGATCCTGCGCCGCGAGAACGAGCTGGAAGAAGCGGTAATGGACGATCGTGATACCGATGCTGCGCAGGAAAGCCGTGCGCCGGTCGTGACCATCATGGGTCACGTTGACCACGGTAAAACCTCGCTGCTGGACTACATCCGCTCCACCAAAGTCGCCTCCGGCGAAGCGGGCGGGATTACCCAGCACATCGGTGCGTATCACGTTGAAACCGATAACGGCATGATCACCTTCCTCGACACCCCGGGCCACGCCGCGTTTACCGCAATGCGTGCACGTGGTGCGCAGGCCACGGATATCGTTATCCTGGTGGTGGCGGCTGACGATGGCGTGATGCCACAAACCGTCGAAGCTATCCAGCACGCGAAAGCGGCCGGTGTGCCGGTGGTCGTGGCCGTGAACAAGATCGACAAGCCAGAAGCCGATCCGGATCGCGTGAAGAACGAGCTCACCCAGTACGGTATCATTCCGGAAGAGTGGGGCGGCGAGAACATGTTCGTTAACGTCTCGGCGAAAGCCGGTACCGGCATCGACGACCTGCTGAACGCGATTCTGCTGCAGGCGGAAGTACTGGAGCTGACTGCAATTCGTCAGGGTATGGCGAGCGGCGTGGTGATCGAATCGTTCCTCGACAAAGGTCGTGGTCCGGTAGCAACCGTGCTGGTGCGTGAAGGTACGCTGAACAAGGGCGATATCGTACTGTGCGGCTTCGAATATGGCCGTGTGCGTGCGATGCGTGACGAACTGGGTCGCGAAGTGCTGGAAGCGGGTCCATCGATTCCGGTGGAAATCCTCGGTCTGTCCGGTGTGCCGGCAGCGGGTGACGAAGCGACCGTGGTGCGTGACGAGAAGAAAGCGCGTGAAGTGGCACTGTATCGTCAGGGCAAATTCCGCGAAGTCAAACTGGCGCGTCAGCAGAAGTCCAAGCTGGAAAACATGTTTGCCAACATGACCGAAGGCGAAGTGTCCGAGCTGAACATCGTCCTGAAGTCCGACGTACAGGGTTCTGTGGAAGCGATCTCCGACTCGCTGCTGAAACTCTCCACCGACGAAGTGAAGGTGAAGATTATCGGTTCTGGCGTGGGCGGTATCACCGAAACCGACGCCACCCTGGCCGCTGCGTCCAACGCGATCATCCTCGGCTTCAACGTGCGTGCGGATGCCTCTGCGCGTCGTGTGATTGACGCTGAAAACGTTGACCTGCGCTACTACTCCGTCATCTATAACCTGATTGACGAAGTGAAAGCAGCCATGAGCGGCATGCTGGCACCGGAGTTCAAACAGCAGATTATCGGTCTGGCCGAAGTCCGTGACGTGTTCAAGTCACCGAAATTTGGCGCGATTGCCGGCTGTATGGTCACCGAAGGCAACATCAAACGTCACAACCCGATCCGCGTACTGCGCGACAACGTGGTCATCTACGAAGGCGAGCTGGAATCTCTGCGTCGCTTCAAAGATGACGTCAACGAAGTGCGTAACGGCATGGAGTGTGGTATCGGCGTGAAGAACTACAACGACGTTCGCGTTGGCGATATGATCGAAGTGTTCGAAGTGATTGAAGTTAAACGCACCATCGAGTAATTGCTGGTCGATGTGATGCAATTTGGGAGGCCTCTGGCCTCCCGAATTATTTGGGAGAAATAGTATGGCGAAAGAGTTTGGTCGCCCACAGCGCGTGGCGCAGGAGTTGCAGAAAGAGATTGCGATCATCCTGCAGCGCGAAATCAAAGACCCGCGTCTGGGTATGATGGTCACCGTGTCTGGCGTTGAGGTGTCACGCGATCTGGCGTATGCCAAAGTGTTCGTGACCTTCCTGAACGACCAGGATGAAGAAGCGGTGAAAAACGGCCTCAAAGCGCTGAAAGAAGCGTCTGGCTACATCCGTATTCTGCTCGGTAAAGCGATGCGTCTGCGCATCGTGCCGGAGCTGACCTTCTTTTACGATAACTCGCTGATTGAAGGGATGCGCATGTCGAATCTGGTGTCTAACGTGATCAGAAACGATGCTGAGCGACGGGGTGAAAGCCCGGCGGAAGACGACAAGGAGGACTGATGAGTCGTCCTCGTCGCCGTGGTCGTGATGTCCACGGTGTTTTCCTGCTGGATAAACACCAGGGCGCATCCTCCAACGATGTGCTGCAAAAAGTAAAACGCCTGTTTAATGCTAACAAGGCGGGCCATACCGGCGCGCTCGATCCGCTGGCCACCGGTATGCTGCCGATTTGTCTCGGCGAAGCCACCAAGTTTTCCCGCTATCTGCTGGATTCGGACAAGCGTTACCGCGTGATTGCCCGTCTGGGCCAGCGCACCGATACCTCCGATGCGGACGGCAATATCGTCGAAACGCGGCCGGTGACCTTCAGCCAGGCTGAGCTGGACGCCGCGCTGGAGAGCTTTCGCGGCGAGACGCTGCAGGTGCCCACCATGTTCTCGGCGCTCAAGTATCAGGGCCGCAAGCTGTACGAATATGCGCGCGAAGGCATCACCGTGCCGCGTGAAGCGCGACCGATTACCGTGTTTGAACTGCAGTTTATTCGCTGGCAGGGCGACGAGCTGGAGCTGGAAATCCATGTTTCCAAAGGCACCTACATTCGCACCATCATTGACGATTTAGGTGAGAAGCTCGGCTGCGGTGCACACGTGATAATGCTGCGCCGTCTGCAGGTGGCGCGTTACCCGATTGCGCGCATGATGACGCTGGAACAGCTGCAGGCGCTGGCGGCGCAGGTTAATGCGGCGGAAACGCCGGATTACGCACCGCTGGATGCGTTGCTGTTGCCGATGGACAGCCCGGCGGAAGATTTTCCAGCGGTCAATCTGCCCACGCCGGTCGCGGCCTGGTTCAAACAGGGCATGCCGGTCCAGGCGGAAAACGCGCCGGCCAGCGGCCTGGTGCGGGTGACCGAGGGCGAGCAGCAGAAATTTATCGGCATGGCGGAAATCGCCGACGATGGTCGCGTGGCACCGCGTCGTCTGGTAGTGGAGTTTGCCGACTGACCGCGTATTACCGCTGGACGTTACAGCGCATTTGCGTTGCTACCGGGCGAAGAGTAGAATAGCGCGGCTTTAAAAGCGGGCTGCTGAATTAGAGATCGGCACCCATACATTCATTTTTTACTGGAGTTTATTATGTCTCTAAGCGTAGAAGCTAAAGCAGAGATCGTTGCTAAATACGGTCGTGGCGCTAACGACAGCGGTTCAACTGAAGTTCAGGTTGCTCTGCTGACTGCTCAGATTAACCACCTGCAGGGTCACTTCTCTGAGCACAAGAAAGACCACCACAGCCGTCGCGGTCTGCTGCGCATGGTATCCCAGCGTCGTAAGCTGCTGGACTACCTGAAGCGTAAAGACGTTGCACGTTACACCAGCCTGATCGAAAGCCTGGGTCTGCGTCGCTAAGTCTGAAGAATCTGATCAACGATGTAGCGCATGCAGTATGCAAAAAACCGCATCTGGCGATCAGATTTGTGCGAGTTTCGCGAAAAGGGGGCCTTTATGGCCCCTTTTTTCGAGCAATCCGCAGCAATCCGGACCAAACTCATGTATTGTTGCTGAGAGTGATCTTTGCTTGCAGAGGTTCGCGCGGCTAATGAGAGGCTTTACCGCAGGGGCGGTTAAGGGTTGTCATTAGTCGCGAGGATGCAACTAAAGATCGGTAATCCCCGGCGGGCCGAGCAGGCTTTGCCACGAATTTAAGGACTTAAATTTTGCTGAACCCGATCGTACGCAAATTCCAATATGGTCAGCATACCGTCACGCTGGAAACCGGCATGATGGCGCGCCAGGCCACCGCAGCAGTAATGGTAAGCATGGACGACACCGCGGTATTCGTTACCGTCGTGGGCCAGAAAAAAGCCAAAGCCGGTCAGGATTTCTTCCCTCTGACAGTGAACTATCAGGAGCGTACTTACGCCGCTGGCCGTATCCCGGGCAGCTTCTTCCGTCGTGAAGGCCGTCCAAGCGAAGGCGAAACCCTGATTGCGCGTCTGATTGACCGCCCGGTGCGTCCGCTGTTCCCGGAAGGTTTTGTTAACGAAGTACAGGTTATCGCGACTGTGGTATCCGTGAACCCGCAGGTTAACCCGGACATCGTTGCGATGATCGGTGCTTCTGCTGCGCTGTCACTGTCTGGTATTCCGTTCAACGGCCCAATCGGTGCGGCACGCGTTGGTTACATCAACGATCAGTACGTGCTGAACCCAACCGCGGATGAGATCAAACAGTCTCGTCTGGATCTGGTGGTTGCCGGTACGCAGAATGCAGTGCTGATGGTGGAATCTGAAGCGGACATCCTGACCGAAGATCAGATGCTGGGTGCTGTGGTATTCGGCCACGACCAGCAGCAGGTTGTGATTGAAAACATCAATGCGCTGGTGGCCGAAGCCGGCAAACCACGCTGGGACTGGCAGCCAGAGCCGGCGAACGATGCGCTGATCGCACGCGTTGCCGCCCTGGCCGAAGCGCGCATCAGCGATGCGTACCGCATCACTGACAAGCAGGAGCGCTATGCGCAGGTTGGCGTCATCAAAGACGAAACCATCGCCGCACTGCTGGCTGAAGACGAAACGCTGGATGATGCCGAAATCGGTGACATCGTACACAGCCTGGAAAAGAACGTGGTGCGTACCCGTATCCTGAACGGCGAACCGCGTATCGATGGCCGTGAAAAAGATATGATCCGTGGTCTGGACGTGCGCACTGGCGTACTGCCGCGTACCCACGGTTCTGCGCTGTTTACCCGTGGTGAAACGCAGGCGCTGGTCGCTGCCACCCTCGGTACTGCGCGTGACGCACAGAATCTCGATGAGCTGATGGGCGAGCGTACTGACAGCTTCCTGTTCCACTACAACTTCCCTCCGTACTCCGTGGGCGAAACCGGTATGGTTGGCTCACCGAAGCGTCGTGAAATTGGTCACGGCCGTCTGGCGAAGCGTGGCGTGCTGGCAGTGATGCCTAAACAGGATGCGTTCCCGTACACCGTGCGCGTCGTGTCTGAAATCACCGAATCGAACGGTTCTTCTTCTATGGCTTCCGTGTGCGGTGCATCGCTGGCACTGATGGACGCTGGCGTACCGATCAAAGCGGCCGTTGCCGGTATCGCGATGGGTCTGGTGAAAGAAGACGAGAAGTTCGTGGTGCTGTCTGACATCCTCGGCGACGAAGATCACCTCGGCGATATGGACTTCAAAGTAGCCGGTAGCCGTGAAGGTATCACCGCGCTGCAGATGGACATCAAAATTGAAGGTATCACCCGTGAAATCATGCAGGTGGCTCTGAATCAGGCCAAGGGTGCGCGTCTGCACATTCTGAGCGTGATGGAACAGGCGATCAGCACGCCGCGTCAGGAGATCTCCGAGTTCGCGCCGCGCATCTACACCATCAAGATCAACTCAGACAAGATCAAAGACGTCATCGGTAAAGGCGGTTCAGTAATCCGTGCGTTGACCGAAGAGACCGGCACCACCATCGAAATCGAAGATGATGGCACCGTGAAGATCGCAGCGACCGACGGCCTGAAAGCCAAAGAAGCGATTCGCCGCATCGAAGAGATCACCGCTGAGATCGAAGTGGGCCGTATCTACGCCGGTAAAGTGACCCGTATCGTTGATTTCGGTGCCTTCGTGGCGATCGGCGGCGGTAAAGAAGGTCTGGTACACATTTCTCAGATCGCCGACAAGCGCGTAGAGAAAGTGACCGATTACCTGCAGATGGGTCAGGAAGTGCCAGTTAAAGTGATGGAAGTGGATCGTCAGGGCCGCGTTCGTCTCAGCATCAAAGAAGCGACAGAGCAGAAGCCAGCAGAAGAAACCGCTGCGGTGACGACGCCTGACGCCGAGTAAGCGTTTTTCCTGATCAGCCGCTCCCTGCCAGCTGGCGGGGAGCGGTGTTTGTATACCCGGAATGCGTGGCGCGCTGGTCAGCGTGTCAGTGCAGCTGAAGCAGGACGGGTATCATCGCGAGGGCGGGAACCCTTGTGCATAGCAGGCGGATGACAGGATGGTTATCCCAATGTTTGTATTCGGGAGTGGGAAATGAAGCCTTTTTTGCGCTGGTGTTTTGTTGCGACAGCTATCACGCTGGCAGGATGCAGCAACTCCAATTGGCGTAAGAACGAAGTTCTGGCAGTACCTTTGCAGCCCACACTGCAGCAAGAGGTTATTCTGGCGCGAATGGAACAAATTCTTGCCAGTCGGGCCCTGACCGATGATGAACGCGCACAGCTGTTATATGAGCGCGGAGTGTTGTATGATAGTTTGGGTCTGAGGGCACTAGCGCGGAACGATTTCTCGCAAGCGCTGTCTATCAGACCGGATATGCCGGAAGTGTTTAACTATCTCGGCATTTACTTAACGCAGGCAGGCAATTTTGATGCTGCCTATGAAGCGTTTGATTCTGTACTTGAGCTTGATCCAACTTACAACTATGCGCATTTAAACCGTGGTATCGCCCTCTATTACGGCGGTCGATACAAGTTAGCGCAAGATGATCTGCTGGCGTTTTATCAAGACGATCCTAACGATCCGTTCCGCAGCCTGTGGCTCTACCTCGTTGAACGCGAGATGGATGCCGACAAGGCAAAAGTGACGCTACAACAGCGTTACGACAAGGCGGCTAAGGACCAATGGGGATGGAATATTGTCGAGTTCTACCTGGGCGACATCAGTGAAAAAACATTGATGGAACGTCTCAAGGCGGACGCAACGGATAACACCTCGCTCGCTGAACATCTCAGTGAAACCAACTTCTATTTAGGTAAGTACTACCTAAGTCTGGGGGAGAAGGACGACGCGAAAGCGTTGTTCAAACTGGCGGTGGCCAACAACGTCAATAACTTTGTTGAACACCGATACGCATTGTTGGAACTGGCGCAACTCGGCCAGACACAAGACGATTTATCAGAATCTGACCAGCAATAGCTGACGAACTTTTATTGCCTGATTTACCCGTAAAGTCATCGCCTGAACAGGTGAGGGCTTTTCTGTTCGTCAAAACTTCTAATTTGAGCCGGTTCACACTTTTTGATGAAAATGACTGAAAGTTTTCACGACGAGTTATGTAGACTGGCCGCCGCAATCTAAGAGGCACGTGTACTACATGACTGATATTCAAACCACTTTTGCTGATCTGGGCCTGAACGCCGACATCCTCGAATCACTGAACGGTATGGGCTACGTTAAGCCATCGCCAATCCAGGCTGAGTGTATTCCTCACCTGCTGGCGGGCCGTGACGTGCTGGGTATGGCGCAGACCGGTAGTGGTAAAACAGCAGCGTTCTCGCTGCCGCTGCTGAACAACGTTGATCCTTCTGTCCGCGCACCGCAAATCCTGGTGCTGGCGCCGACCCGCGAACTGGCGGTTCAGGTGGCTGAAGCGATGACAGAATTCTCTAAACACATGCGCGGTATTAACGTCGTGGCCCTGTACGGTGGCCAGCGTTATGACGTGCAGCTGCGCGCACTGCGCCAGGGTCCACAGATCGTGGTTGGTACCCCGGGCCGTCTGCTGGATCACCTGAAACGCGGTACCCTGGACCTGTCCAGCCTGCGTGGTCTGGTACTGGACGAAGCCGATGAAATGCTGCGTATGGGCTTCATCGAAGACGTTGAAACCATCATGGCGCAGATCCCGGAAGGTCATCAGACCGCACTGTTCTCTGCAACCATGCCGGAAGCGATTCGCCGTATCACTAAGCGTTTCATGAAGGATCCGCAGGAAGTGCGCATCCAGTCCAGCATCACTACACGCCCGGACATTTCTCAGTCTTACTGGACCGCTTACGGCCGTAAGTCTGACGCGCTGGTGCGCTTCCTCGAAGCGGAAGACTTCGATGCTGCCATCATCTTCGTGCGCACCAAAAATGCCACGCTGGAAGTTGCAGAAACGCTGGAGCGTAACGGCTACAACAGCGCCGCGCTGAACGGTGACATGAACCAGGCGCTGCGTGAGCAGACGCTGGAGCGTCTGAAAGACGGTCGTCTGGATATCCTGATCGCGACTGACGTTGCGGCCCGTGGTCTGGACGTTGAGCGTATTAGCCTGGTGGTTAACTACGACATCCCGATGGATGCCGAATCGTATGTACACCGTATCGGCCGTACCGGTCGTGCGGGTCGTGCTGGCCGTGCGCTGCTGTTCGTTGAGAACCGCGAGCGTCGTCTGCTGCGCAACATCGAACGCACCATGAAGCTGACTATTCCGGAAGTTGAGCTGCCTAACGCCGAGCTGCTGAGTCAGCGTCGTCTGGCGCAGTTCGCTGCCAAAGTTCAGCAGCAGCTGGAAAGCAGCGATCTGGATCAGTACCGTGCGCTGCTGGCTAAAATGCAGCCAGAAGAAGAGCTGGATATGGAAACGCTGGCCGCTGCACTGCTGAAAATGGCGCAGGGCGAACGTCCACTGATTCTGCCACCGGATGCACCACGTCCACAGCGTCGTGAATTCCGCGATCGCGATGAGCGTGGCGGCGACCGTCCACGTCGTGACAGCCGTGACAGCCGCGAAGGTGGCGATCGTCCACGTCGCGAACGTCGTGACGTTGGCGAAATGCAGCTGTACCGCATTGAAGTGGGCCGTGACGACGGTGTTGAAGTGCGTCATATCGTGGGCGCGATTGCTAACGAAGGCGACATCAGCAGCCGTTACATCGGTAACATCAAGCTGTTTGGTACTCACTCCACTATCGAGCTGCCAAAAGGCATGCCGGGTGAAGTCCTGCAGCACTTCACGCGTACGCGTATTCTCAACAAGCCGATGAATATGCAGCTGCTGGGCGATGCACAGCCACACGAGCGCACCGAGCGTCGTAGCGGCGGTCGTGACTTCGGTGGTGAGCGTCGTGGTAACCGCGAGGGGGGCAACCGTGAAGGTGGCGCACCGCGTCGTTTCTCTGAGCGTCGCGAAGGCGGTCGTGAAGGCGGACGTTTCAGTCGTGAAGGTGGCCGTGGCCCACGTCGCGACGAAGGTGCAGCTGCACCACGTCGCCGTGATGCATAAGCGTTAATCGCTTAAAAATAAAAAGGACGCGCAAGCGTCCTTTTTTTATGTCTGTAACGCGGGTTTTACACGCCGCCGGCAATCAGCACCCGCTCACCGGTAACATAAGCCGACTCTTCCGACGCTAGAAACAGCGCCACCTGTGCCACATCCTCCGGCAGGCCAAAGCGTCCCAGCGGCGTGGCCGCGATCAGCTGCGCTTTAAATTCCGCATTCATTTTTTTCGCTGCCAGCAGCCCTTCGGTCAGAATGATCCCCGGTGCCAGCGCGTTGACGCGAATGTTGCGCGGGCCCAGCTCACGTGCCAGCCCCTGCGTTAAGGTATCGATCGCGCCCTTGGTCGCTGACCACAGTACCGAGCCGGGCAGGCTACGCTGGCTGTTCAGCGCGCTGAGGTTAATGATGCAGCCGCCGCGCGCCGGAAAATGCTGCGCCGCCTGCTGGCACACCAGCAGCGTACCGAGCAGATTGACGTTGAGCTGCTGCTGCATGTCGCTGACGCTGAGGCTGGCGAAGTCGCCATGGTGAAACATGCCGGCGTTGTTGACCACGATGTCTGGCGCGCCAAACTGCGCAATACTGCTGGCGAACAGGCGTTGCACGTCAGCTTCACGGGATATATCGGCCTGTACGGCGATGGCGTCGCTTCCCAGCGCGCAGATATCGGTCACCACATCCGCCGCGCCCGCTTCATCCTGACGATAATTCACCACCACCCGGGCGCCGGCCGCGGCGAAAGTCATGGCGATGGCGGCGCCAATGCCTTTCGACGCGCCCGTCACCAGCGCAATTTTGCCTTCAAGTGCTTGCATTGTGTCTCTCCACCTGAGATTTCGGGTGAGTAAAGCATGCGCTGTTGCCGCTTTGTGCGGTAGCGCAATCCTGCAAGCTTTTTGCACGATCCTGCAAATCTGTGGCGCAGGGACTAGGCGCAACCGCATCGGCAGGTAAGAATGGGGATTCAGTGATTTTTCATCGCGGAGTGCATAACGCATGATTCATCAGGAACAGTGGCAGCAGCTGGTGGCGATGATTGCCCGTCACGCGCAGCAGGATGGGCGTACCGCCAGCGCGATTGATTTTCTCTCTTTTGGCCGCAGCTCGCACCCCTCCAGCCTGGCGCATATTGCCAGCTGGGCGGGGTTTGCGCTGATGGCCCAGGGCCAGAAAGCACTGCGCATGGGCGATGATGTGATGCATTACGGGCCGGGCGATCTGCTGCTGGTCACCATGGACATGCCGGTGCAGTCCTGCGTGGTGCTGGCGACGCCAGAGAAACCCTGTCTTGGCGTCGGCATCACCATCAACGAAGCGCGCCTGCTGCGCTATCTGGAACATTTTCCGCCGCAGCAGATTGGCAGCGCCGCCCCCGAACGCAGCATTACCGTCCATAAAGTCGCGCCGCCGCTGGTGGATGCGGTGATGCGGCTGGTGGCGCTGCTGGATCAGCCGCAGGATATCGCCGCGCTGGCACCGCTGATTGAGCAGGAGATTTTCTATCGCCTGCTGACCGGGCCGGAAGGGCCGCGCATTCTGAACATGGCGCTGACCGAGCGCCCGGGCAACAAAGTGGCGCGCGCGGCGCGCTGGCTGCGCGAAAACTTTCATCAGCCGCTGAAGGTGGATCAGCTGGCCAGCAGCGTTGGCATGAGCATTTCATCGCTGCACCATCACTTTAAAGCGGTTACGGCAATGACGCCGATGCAGTATCAGAAGCAGCTGCGGCTCAATGAAGCGCGGCGGCTGATGATGATTGAGAAGCTGGATGCCGGGACGGCGGGCTATCGGGTGGGCTATCAGAGTGCGTCGCAGTTCAGCCGGGAGTACAGCCGTTTTTACGGCCAGTCACCGGCGCGCGATGTGCGCAAGATGGCGGTGGGGCCGGAAGGACTCTCCCCACCGCAGTAAGGCTTACAGCGTGCGTGCGGCTTCCATCGCCAGCGCGAACGAACGCAGGCGCGCCTGCGGATCGTAAATCTGGCCGTTGACCATGATCTCATCCGCCTGGGTTTCGCGCAGCAGCGCGGCAAGGCCGTGGCGCACTTTATCTTTATCGCCCACCACCGACATGCTCAGCGCCTGCTGCACGCCATACTGTTCGGACGGCGACCACAGGTTATCCATGTTCTCCACCGGCGCCGGCAGCGGGCCGGGCTTGCCGCGACGCAGATTAATGAACTGCTGCTGCATCGAGGTGAACAGGAAGCGCGCATCACGATCGCTATCTGCCGCCACCACGTTGACACACACCATAGCGTAAGGTTTTGCCAGACGCGCAGAGGGCTGGAATTTTTCGCGATACAGGTGCAGCGCCTGCAACAGCAGGTCTGGCGCGAAGTGCGAAGCAAAGGCAAACGGCAGACCAAGCTGCGCCGCCAGCTGCGCGCTATACAGGCTGGAACCCAGCAGCCACACCGGAATTTTCAGCCCGAGGCCAGGCACCGGCTGTACCGGCGGATGTTCGCCCTCTTCGGCATCGAACCAGCGGATCAGATCGGCCACATCTTCCGGGAAGCTGTCGGCCTGGGCGCTCGAAAGATGACGGCGCAGCGCCAGCATGGTGCGCTGATCGGAGCCGGGCGCGCGGCCCAGTCCGAGATCGATACGGCCAGGGTAGAGGGATTCCAGGGTGCCAAACTGTTCGGCAATCACCAGCGGTGCGTGGTTGGGCAGCATGATCCCGCCGGAGCCGAGGCGCAGCGTTTCGGTGTTAGCGGCGAGATAGCCAATCAGCACCGATGTTGCGGCGCTGGCGATGCCGGTCATGTTGTGGTGTTCGGCCAGCCAGTAGCGATGAAAGCCAAGGGCTTCAGCCTGACGCGCCAGCGCCAGCGAATTATGGAAGGCATCGCGCGCAGACGAGCCTTGCGGAATGGGGGCCAGATCCAGCACGGACAGGCGAACAGTTTTCTTCTCAGACATGGGTACTCCAGCAAAGGATGGCGCAGGTGATAAGTAAACCTGCACCAGTCAGTATTACGCATCATTACCCATATTAAAACTGCTAATAACGGCAGGAATATAGCCGGAATGTGCCTTTAACCGCCGCTATCCAGCGCCATTCCGGCCAGGCGGCGCCAGTAACCGTTGCTGTCGCTGCCGCGCGCCATCATCAGCGGCGCTTCACCCGCTTCGTTAGCGCGGAAGCGATCAACCTGTGCCAGCGTGCTCTCATCCTGCGGCGACAGGCGCACAATATCGATCCAGCCATGCATACCGGCGAGATCGTTGCCAAGGTTGTAACAGTAGCCGCTCATGGTCTGAATGCCGTTGAGGACAAACACCTGCTGGCCCTCCTGCGACAGCACGCGGCGTCCGGTGGGATAATCAATACAGCAGGTCTGGCAATCATCTTTGGCACGGTTTTCGGAACGCGCGGTAAAGCAGCGCGCCGACAGCGCCAGCGGCAGATGGCCATAGCCGAGCACTTCAACCTCAAACCGGTCGCGCAGGCCAGCGTCATGGCACTGCTGCAACAGCTGAATCAGCCAGTCGCGTGACATCTCCACCGGCATGCACCAGCGCGTCATGCCCTCCTGTAGCAGCAGCTGGAGCGTCTGCGCGTTATACACATTCAGGGTGGGACCGGCGACAAACGGCAGTTTGCGCTCTGCCGCCATGTTCACGGTGCCGATATCGTTGGCTTCCAGTAAGAACTCACCGTTTTCAACATAGCGGCGCAGCTCTTTGACTTCCGAAGGCGACTGCAGCAGCGCCAGCGTGCTCAGCACCACCTGTTTGCCGCTGGCCGCCAGCGTGCGGCCCATCTCCATCCACTGACTGAACGCAGTGGCGCGGCGTTTGCTGCACACCGCTTCGCCGAGGTAGACAATCTCTGCGCTGCTCTCTGCGGCGCGCTGGTAGAACTGTTCCAGCGTATCGGTAGGCCAGTACCACAGCACCGGGCCGATGGCATATTTCATACGGTCTCCTTATTGCCAGTCGCGGTGATAGGCACCGAGCGTGGTCTGGCTGCCTTCGGAAAGCTCACCGAGCGCGCGCATCCACGGATCCTGCACTGTGAACTGTTGCGGATCGGCCATACAGCGATCGATCGCCTGACGCCACACTTTAGCCACCTGTGCCACATAGGCCGGGCTGCGCTGACGTCCTTCAATTTTCACCGACGCGATATTGGCGCGCAGCAGCTCTGGCAGCAGCGCCAGGGTATTGAGGCTGGTGGGCTCTTCCAGCACGTGATAGCGCTGGTTATCCACCTCGTAGCGCCCTTTACACAGCGTCGGATAGCCCGCGCTCTCATCGGCGGCGTAACGGTCAATCAGCACTTCGTTCAGGCGCGACTCCATGCCCTGTGCCGTCTGCTGCCAGCGCACAAATTTGGCCGGTGAACAGGCGCCCGCGCTGTTCGGCGACTCGCCGGTCAGCCACGACGAGAGATAGCAGCGGCCTTCGGCCATGATGCACAGGCTGCCAAAGGCGAACACCTCAAGCGGCACCGGCGTTTCACGCGCCAGCTGCTTTACCTGGTGCATCGACAGCACGCGCGGCAGCACCACGCGACTCAGCGCAAAGTGGCGGTGATAAAACTGAATGGCCTGCAGATTGGTGGCGGACGCCTGCACTGACAGGTGACGTTCAACCTGTGGATAGCGGCTGGCGGCATACTCCAGCGTGGCGATATCGGCCAGAATCAGCGCATCGGCACCGTTCTGTGCGGCGACGTCGATGGCGCTTTGCCAGCGGTTAAGGCCGTCAGGATGGGCGAAGGTGTTGATCGCCACGTGCAGTTTACGCCGGTGCTGATGCAGGAAGCGCGCGGCTTCTGCCAGTTTCTTATCGGTAAAATTGAGGCCAGCAAAGTGGCGGGCGTTGGTGTCATCTTTCAGGCCGACGTACACCGCGTCAGCGCCGTGCTCCACCGCCGATTTCAGCGCAGGTAAATTCCCCGCCGGACACAGCAGTTCCATACAATTTCCTCCCCCGGATTCTGAACGCCGTTGAGTGTAAGGAAGCGCAGGTGCTGCAATGTTGATTTAAGGCAGTGAAAGCGGGATTGCCAGGGCGGAATGGAGAATTTTCGCACAGACGCGGGGCGATTTCCTTGATCCCGGTTGAGGCGAAAGCCGACGGATGTGGCAATATAGATAAAATTTTCTCAAGGGAGTGCAGCGCATGTTCGCACGCTTACGCGGCCTGTTAATTGAAAAAGGGCCGGAATTCCTCGCTTTACCGGTGTCGCTAACACCATTCGCCGTGAAAAAAACGGTTTTGCAACAACTCCTAAACTGGCAATTTCGTCATGCTTTGGCTGAAGGTGAGTTAGACTTTCTGCAAGGGCGCTATCTCGGCATTGAGATCGCGGACGTCAATCTGCGCTGGATCACCACGCTGCAGGACGGGCGCCTGACCGTTTCGCGCGATGCCGTAGCAGATGTCTGGTTTCGTGGCGAAGCCAACGATCTGCTGCTGGTAGCAGCACGCAAAGCCGACCCCGATATGTTGTTCTTTCAGCGCCGTCTGGTGATTGAGGGCGACACGGAGCTGGGACTGGAGGTGAAGAATCTGATGGATGCCATAGAACTGGACGCCATGCCCACGCCATTGCGCACGGGGTTGCTGCAGCTGGCTGCTTTTGTTGAGGCAGGAATGACACAGGACGCGAAGGCCGCTGAGGCGCGCGCGGGGATCTCATGTTGATTCGTACTGAAATTGGTGTGGACGCGGCAGGCATCGACAGCCTGTTAAAGCGCAGTTTTGCCACCGCAGCCGAAGCGGAACTGGTACAGCAGCTGCGTGAAGACGGTTTACTCACGCTGGGTGTGGTGGCCACCGATGACGAAGGCCAGGTGCTGGGTTATGCCGCCTTCAGTCCGGTGACGTTGCAGGGCGAGGATCGTAACTGGGTGGCGCTGGCGCCGCTGGCGGTTGATGCCTCGGTGCGCAGTCAGGGCATTGCTAAACAGCTGGTGTATGAAGGGCTCGATTCGCTCAATGAGTTCAGCTACAGCGCCGTGGTGGTGCTGGGCGATCCGCAGTTCTACAATCCGCTCGGCTTTGAACCGGCGGCGCGTCACGGCCTGCACTGCCGCTGGCCCGGCAGCGAAGCGGCGTTTCAGGTGTATAAACTGGCGGACGATGCATTCGATGGGGCAGAAGGGCTGATCGCCTTCTCGGCACCTTTCAATCGTATCGACTAAACCACGCCGTTAAGCAGGCCGGCTGCTGGGCAACCAGCAGCAGTTTCTGCGCCCGGCTCAGCTGTTTTACCTGATACTCCAGCCGGGAAGCCGCCGCGCGATCGCCAGCCGCGCAGTGAAACACCAGCGTCAGTGGACCTTTGCCGCGCAGCGCACGGGCACCGCGCCCCTGCTGGTGCTGCTGCAGGCGACGGTTGACGTCAGTGGTGATGCCGGTATAAAGCATCCCGGCGGCGGTTTGCAGCATATACAGCTGCCAGCCCTGTTCCATTTACAAACCTCGTTCATGTGCTGGCGGGCAGTGTAACGCGCCTGCGGCCGCATCGCTATCAACGCACGGAGTTGCTCTTGTCTGATCATTCTCATCTGATTCGCTATCTGAAAAAACAGCACGTGCTGTCGCTGTGTGCCAGCGACGGCGATGCGCTATGGTGCGCCAACTGTTTCTACGTATTCGATGAAGCGCGCATGGCGTTCTGGCTGATGACCGAAGCGGATACGCGCCACGGCGTGCTGATGGCGCGTTATCCACGCGTCGCCGGTACGGTGAACGGCCAGCCGAAAACGGTGCTGCTGATTAAAGGCGTGCAGTATCGCGGGCGTATACAACTGACCGATGAGGCGCAGGCGCTGAAGGCCTATCAGTCGCGCTTTCCGGTGGCAAAAAAAGTCACCGCGCCGCTGTGGGAAATTACGCTGGATGAGTTGAAAATGACCGATAACGCGCTGGGGTTTGGCAAAAAGATTGTCTGGCAGCGTTAGCCCGGCACGCGCGCAGGCGCACCGGGCGACCGCCTTACGCTGCGTTCAGAATGCGCAGGGATTCGCGGTTAAACGCGGGCAGGTCTTCAGGCGTGCGGCTGGTAACCAGCTTGTCATCATCAACCACCACCTCTTTATCGTAAAAGTCCGCGCCGGCATTACGCAGATCGATGGCGATAGCTTTCACGCAGGTCATTTTGCGACCGCGCACGCCGTTCGCGCTGATCAGCAGCTGCGGACCGTGACAGATGGCGAAAATCGGTTTGCCGCTGGCGACAAACTCTTTGGTAAAGGTGACAAAGCGATCGTCACCGCGCAGCGCGTCAGGCGAATGACCACCGGGCAGCAGCAGCGCGTCGAACTCGGCCGGGCTGACATGGTCAATATCCTTGTCGATTTTGACTTCGGCTTTGCCCTGTTTTCCCTTCACGGTTTTGCCCGCCTGCATCTCAATAGTGACCACTTCATGGCCCGCTTTGGTGAAGGCCTCGGCCGGTGAGGTAAACTCTGAGTCTTCAAATTCATCGGTAATCAGAACCGCTATTTTCTTGCTCATCTTTCTCCTCCTTGCTGGTCACGCACCTGCTGTGCGTGACACGTTTCAACAGACAAGTCTGGACCCTGAGCGCGGAAACGCAAGCCAGCCGGCGCAGGCGGGATTGGTTAAATTCCGGAGACAGATCAAGTTTAAGCGTGACGACGCTGGCACACAGTCATAACCTGAATAACACTGTGGGATCTGCGTCGCGCCCTCCGCGCGGCATACGTTATTCAGTTGAATACGGAACCGGTTATGACCCAATTCGCCTCACCTGCACCAGCGGCCCGCTTCGCCTGGTGGAAACCGCTGCTGTTCCTCGCCGTGGTGCTTATCGGCCTGTGGTACGTAAAATGGCAGCCTTACTATGGCAAAGCCTTCACGGCCGCAGAAACCCATTCCATCGGCCGCTCTATTCTTGCCAATGCCGCAGATTCGCCGTGGCGCGCCGCGCTGGATTACGCCATGGTCTATTTTCTCGTGGTGTGGAAAGCCGCGGTGCTCGGTGTGGTGCTGGGCTCGCTGGTGCAGGTGCTGATTCCGCGCCGCTGGCTGCTGCGCCTGATGGGCAGCAACCGGCTGGGGGCCACGCTGGTCGGCACCGGTTTTGGCCTGCCGGGCATGATGTGCAGCTGCTGTGCCGCGCCGGTGACCGTCGGCCTGCGCCAGGCGCAGGTTTCAAGCGGCGCGGCGATGGCGTTCTGGCTGGCGAATCCGCTGCTCAATCCGGCAACGCTGGTGTTTATGGGCTTTGTGCTCGGCTGGCAGTTTGCCGCCATTCGGCTGGTGGCGGGTGGGGTGATGGTGCTGGGGATTGCCATGCTGGTGCAGCGCAGCGTGCCGGAAACCGCCGTTGCCGCGCCGCTGTTGCCGCAAGAAAGCCATGAACGGTTTGTGACGCGCTGGCTGCGCGTGATGTGGCGGCTGTTCTGTAACACCATTCCGCTCTACATCGTGGCGGTGCTGCTGCTCGGCGCCGCGCGCATCTGGCTGTTTCCGCACGCGGACGGCGCGGTAGGGAATACGCTGTTCTGGGTGATGCTGATGGCCATCGCCGGCTGCCTGTTTGTGATCCCGACCGCCGCCGAGATCCCCATCGTGCAAACCATGATGCTGGCGGGCATGGGCGTCGCACCGGCGCTGGCGCTGCTGGTGACGCTGCCCGCGGTCAGCGTGCCGTCGCTACTGATGCTGCATCGCGCGTTCCCACCGCGCGCGCTGTGGATCGCCTTCTGCGGCGTGGCCGTCAGCGGCATGCTGCTCGGCATCCTCGCACTGTGGCTGGCGTAGATACCAGATAGTCTGATTGCGGCTGCCGCGCCACAGCAGCCGCGCATCTTTCTCCGCTTCGATGAAACGTCCATCAATCAGCACGTCGATTTCCGCAATCACTTCACGCTGCGCCGCCGTCAGTTCCGCCAGGGTGTAGCCGGTCCACAGCCAGATATCTTTATCCGGACAGTCGCGCCGCACGCGTTTCACCAGCCGGCGAATATGCGGCACATTGTGCGGATGCAGCGGATCGCCGCCGCTCAGCGACAGCCCCTGACGTGGAATGCGTTGATCCTGCAGATCGGCGATCAGCTGCTCCTCCAAGGCCAGCGTAAACGGCACGCCGGAGTCAGGCCGCCAGGTGCTCTGGTTGTAGCAGCCGCGACACTGATGTTCGCAGCCCGCGACAAACAGCGTGCAGCGCGTGCCGGGACCATTCACGATATCCACATCGTAGTAGCGATGAATGTGCATCATCCCAGCTGTCCGGTATCAAGGTGTTTGACGCGGCGCTGCACCTCTTCCTGCTTGCCAGCGTTGAACGGCCGCGCATCCGGGCTGCCAAGATAGCCGCAGACGCGGCGCGTGACCGAAACGCGCGCCGGATCGTGATTGCCGCAGCTCGGACAGGTAAAGCCTTTGCTGGTACAGCTGAACTCGCCGCTGAAGCCGCACTCGTAGCACTCATCGATCGGCGTGTTGGTGCCGTAGTAGGGCACGCGGTCGTAGCTGTAATCCCACACATCTTCCAGCGCCCGCAGGTTGTGCTGAATGTTGGGGTATTCGCCGTAACAGATGAAGCCGCCGTTAGCGATGGCCGGGTAGGGCGCTTCAAAGTCGATTTTGTCGTACGGATTGACCTTTTTCTCTACGTCGAGATGGAAGCTGTTGGTGTAATAGCCCTTGTCGGTCACGCCCGGCACCACGCCAAATTCGGCGGCATCAAGGCGACAGAAGCGATCGCACAGGTTTTCACTGGGCGTACTGTACAGGCTAAAGCCGTAGCCGGTTTCCGCTTTCCACGCATCCACCGCCTGGCGCAGATGCGTCACAATCGCCACGCCGGTTGCGCGCAGGTGCGCGGCATCATACGGATGCACGGCGTTGCCGCTTAGCGCGTTAAGCGTTTCATGCAGACCGATATACCCCAGCGAGATCGAGGCGCGGCCGTTGCGAAAGATCTTGCCCACCTCGTCGTCCGCGTTTAGCCGTACGCCGCAGGCGCCTTCCATGTAAAGAATCGGTGCGACGCGCGCTTTGGTTTTTTCCAGCCGGGCAATGCGGGTCATCAGCGCCCGCTTCGCCAGCGCCAGGCGTGCATCCAGCAGCGTCCAGAAGCGGGCTTCGTCTCCCTGAGCTTCTAACGCAATGCGCGGCAGGTTGAGGCTGATCACGCCGATGTTGTTACGGCCCTCATGAATCTGCTCGCCGTTTTCCTCGTAAACGCCGAGGAAGCTGCGGCAGCCCATCGGCGTTTTGAACGAGCCGGTGACTTCCACCACTTTGTCGTAGTTGAGGATATCCGGATACATGCGCTTGCTGGCACACTCCAGCGCCAGCTGTTTGATGTCGTAGTTGATGTCGCTGGTGCGGCGATTGACGCCTTCACGAATGGCAAACACCAGCTTAGGAAACACCGCGGTTTTATGGTTTTTGCCCAGCCCGGCAATGCGGTTGCGCAGAATTGATTGCTGAATCAGGCGCGCCGCCCAGTCGGTGCCGAGGCCAAAGCCAAAAGTGACGAACGGCGTCTGGCCGTTGGCGGTGTGCAGCGTATTAACCTCGTACTCCAGCGACTGAAACGCGTCGTAGCACTCTTTTTCCGTGCGCGCGCGCGCGTAAGCTTCCACGTCAGCAATCTGCCATTCGCGGGCAATCTGGCGATGTTTTTCAAGGCTGAGGGTGACAAACGGCGCCAGCACTTCGTCAATGCGGTTAATGGTGGTGCCGCCGTAAATATGGCTGGCGACCTGCGCAATGATCTGCGCCGTCACCGCGGTGGCGGTGGCGATGGATTTTGGCGGTTCAATCTCGGCGTTACCCATTTTGAAGCCGTGCGTCAGCATGCCGTGCAGATCGATCAGCATGCAGTTAAACATCGGGAAGAAGGGAGAGTAGTCGAGGTCGTGATAGTGGATCTCCCCACGTTCATGCGCCAGCACCACATCGCGCGGCAGCAACTGCTGCTGGGCATAATGTTTGGCCACGATGCCGGCCAGCAGGTCGCGCTGCGTCGGGATCACTTTGCTGTCTTTGTTGGCGTTCTCGTTGAGCAGCGCCGCGTTGGTCTGTTCCACCAGGCCGCGAATGGCATGGTGCAGCTTGCCGCGCTGCTCGCGCGCCAGATCGCGGTCGTGACGGTATTCAATATAGGCGCGCGCCAGCTGCGGCCAGCGTCCGCTCATCAGCGCCTCTTCCACGGCACACTGGATGTCACGAATATCGACTTCAGCCTGCGTTGCCAGCTGCGCGCTGACCTGCTGAGCGACCATCGTGCACCAGGCCAGGTCGTCAACCTGCGCGGCCTGCGCGGCGGCCCGCACTGCAGCTTCAATGCGCCGGGCATCAAACGGCACCCTGCAGCCGTCACGCTTAATCACTACCGTTGCCATCTTCCCTTTCTCCGCTGGAAACTACATGTAGATAATTTTAAGGAGTGTAATCGCAACATGTGGTGTTTCAGAGGGAATTAATCGCACTGTTTTTGACCTGTCGCAAAGAAGCGTGGCCAGCGCCTGAAAGCCGTGCAGTGGTCAACAGCCGCTACACTGAAAAGTTTTAAGCCGCACAAACTTCAGCCGGTTGCAACTTGCTTTGCGTTGCGAAACAGGTTTAATGAGCGTTTTGCGCCATTTCCGGCCCATCGTTTTGCCTTACAAGGATGCCCACCATGCTTCTGCCCCGTACGTTGCTGGCCGTTTTGTGTTCCCTGACGTTTTCCACGCAGGCCGCACCGGCAGGCGATCTGCCGCTGATGCCGTGGCCACAGCAGGTGACGCAGCCCGCAGGCGGTGGCGCGTTTACCCTGACGCCGCAATTTTCGCTGCACATCACCGGCGATCACCTGGAAGGGGCCGAAGCGCGCTGGCGCGCCCGCATTGCGCGGCAAACCGGCTGGGCGCTGCTGCCCGCCAGCCCGGCCAGCGATCGTCCCGCCATTCAGGTCCGGATTGCCGACGCGGTCGATCCGCTACCGCAACCGGACAGCGACGAAAGCTACCGTCTGGAGGTCAGCAGCAGTGGCGTACTGCTGCAGGCCCCTACCCGTTTTGGCGCGATGCGCGGCATGGAAACCCTGCTGCAGCTGATCGCCAACACCGCCAGCGGCACGCAAATTCCCTTTGTCACCATTGACGATCGGCCGCGCTTCCCGTGGCGCGGCGTGCTGATCGACCCGGTGCGCCACTTCCTGCCGCTGGAAACCCTCAAGCGGCAGATTGATGGTATCGCCGCGGCGCGCATGAACGTGTTTCACTGGCACCTCACCGACGATCAGGGCTGGCGCTTTGCTTCCAGTCACTATCCGCAGCTGCAGCAGCAGGCCAGTGATGGCCTGTTCTACAGCCAGCAGCAAATGCGCGAGCTGGTGCACTATGCCACTCTGCGCGGCGTGCGCGTGGTGCCGGAAATCGATCTGCCCGGCCATGCTTCCGCACTGGCCGTAGCGATGCCGGAGCTGATGAGCGCGCCGGGGCCATATGCCATGGAGCGCGGCTGGGGGGTATTTAAACCCTTGCTCGATCCCAGCAATGAAGCGGTGTTTCGCTTTATCGATACGCTGATTGGCGAAGTCGCGGCGATCTTTCCCGATCCCTACATTCACATCGGCGGGGATGAAGTCGATCCCAGTCAGTGGAACGCCTCACCGAAGATTCAGCAGTTTATGCGTGACCACGGCCTGCAGGACGCCCATGCGCTGCAGGCGTGGTTCAACCAGCGGGTGGAGAAGATTCTCGCCGCGCATCAGCGGCGCATGCTTGGCTGGGATGAGGTGTACCATCCCGACCTGCCGAAAAGTATTGTGATTCAGTCGTGGCAGGGGCAGGACGCGCTGAGCGAAGTGGTAAAGCAGGGGTATCGCGGCATTCTTTCCACCGGTTTTTATCTCGACCAGCCGCAGAGCGCCGCGTATCACTATCGCAACGAGCTCTGGCCGCAGGGGCTGAACGGCGTCGATCAACTGCGCGCCGACGAGCAGGCGCAAAGCTGGCAGTTCACTATGCCGCGTCTGAAAGGCAGCGCGGTGCAGGGCAGTTTCACCCTGATTGAGAGCAAAAACGGCTGGCGCGGCTTTATCGATTTCAGCGGCAAGGCGCGGCGCCAGGTCAGCGACATTCGCTGGCTATCACCGACGCAGCTGACCTTCAGCGTCGACAGCTGGATGGGGCCGTTTCAGCCGGTGGTGACGCTGACGCGTGACAGCCTGACCGGCTACGTGCTGGTGGGCAACGTGCGCTATCCGACCACAGGCAGCAGGCTGGCGCAGATACCGGCCGGTATTGCCCCGGTACTGCCCACGCCCGCTCAGCTGCAGCGTGATTTGCTGGGCGGTGAAGCGGCGCTGTGGGCGGAGAACGTGAATAGCCGGGTGATTGATACGCGGCTGTGGCCGCGCGCCTTTGTGGTGGCGGAGCGGCTGTGGTCGGCGCAGGATGTGACCGACAGCGAGAATATGTACCAGCGGCTCAGCGCGATTGATCGCTGGGGGACGGTGTCGGTCGGCCTGCAGCAGCATCAGCAGGCCGAGGTGCAGATGATGCGACTGGCCAACAGCAGCGATATCACTCCGCTGCGCGTGCTGGCGGAAGTGCTGGAACCGGCGCAGTATTACACCCGCCAGCACCTGAAGTTTCAGGCCGGGCATTATGACTATTTTGAGCCGCTGAACCGGCTGGCGGACGTACTGCCGGCCGAGAGCGAGCCGGTGCGGCTGCTGGATAAGCAGGTGGATGCGCTGATTGCCAATCGCGGCGATCATGCTGCCGCCAGCGCCCTGCGCCATCAGCTGCAGCGCTGGCAGCGCAACAGCGATGCGGTGATGCCGCTGGTGCTGGGCAATTATCAGCTGAAAGCACTGCAGCCGCAGGTGCGCCAGGTCGCAGAGCTGAGCCGGATGGGGCTGGATCTGGTGAACGCGCTGGAGCGTAACCAGGCCTACGGCGCAGGCGAGGTGGCGCAGATGCACGCCCAGCTGGATGCGGCGGCGCAGGTGCAGGATGAAACGGTGCTGGCGCTGGTGCGACCGCTGGAGAAACTGCTGCGATCGTCGAGATAGGGAAGATCGGAAGTCACGAACTATGCAGGGTCGTCATTGATGACGACCTGGCGATCTCGCCAGGTGCGCACGGATGCGACCCTGCATGCTGTGTGATTGATGACCGCTAAATCAGCGGCGTACCGCGATGGCTTCGATCTCAATCTTCACGTCTTTCGGCAGACGCGCCACTTCCACGCAGGAGCGCGCCGGGAAGCTGGCCTGATGCTCGGTGAAAAACGCTTCATAGGTGGCGTTGACCGTGGCGAAATCGTTCAGGTCTTTGACGAACACGGTGGTCTTCACAATGTCGCCCACCTGCAGGCCAGCGGCCAGCACAATCGCCTTCACATTCTCCAGCGACTGGCGCGCCTGCGCGGCGATGTCGTCCGGAACCGCACCGGTGGCCGGATCGACCGGGATCTGGCCGGAGGTGATAATCATGCTGCCGAGATCCACGCCCTGGACGTACGGGCCAATCGCTGCCGGGGCTTTTTCAGTACTGATTTCGCGAGACATTGTTTCTCCTTAGGCATGCGCGGCGAACCCTTGCCCGCCGCGAAAATGTTCGCCCCATTATAGGGAGGAAACGGGCGATTACCAGTGACCGAGCACCACGTGGCGCGCGAACTCTTTCTCGCAGTATTTACACTTCAGGTGCACATCGTCATCGCGCTGCTTCACCGCAAAGCTGGAGAACACCGGCTCGCTGCGGCTGATGCAGTTGCCGTTGGGGCAGGTCAGCACGCGCTCGATGCGTTCCGGCAGCGTCGGTGCGATCTTCGCCACCACTTCATACTCATCAATGCGATTCACCGTGGCGTGCGGCGCGTACACCGCCAGCTGATTGATCTGATCATCAGTCAGAAAAGTATTTTCGATTTTGATCAGATCCTTACGCCCCATCTCGCCCGACGGCAGATTAAGGCCGATGGTGATGCGCTGATCGGTTTCAGTGAGGCGGAACAGTGACAGTAGCTTAAAGCCGACCTGCGCCGGAATATGGTCGATCACCGTGCCGCGTTTGATGGCTTCAACCTGCAGTTTGTTATCGTGGGTCATCGTTCTGCTCCTTACAGTGCCAGTTCGCTATTCAGTACCAGCGCCAGCAGGGCCTGGCGGGCATAGATGCCGTTGCCGGCCTGCTGGAAATACCAGGCGTGCGGCGTGCTATCGACATCGGTGGTGATCTCATCAATGCGCGGCAGCGGATGCAGTACCTTCATGTTATCGCGCGCACCGGCCAGATCGGCCGCCCGCAGGATGAACTGCGCTTTCACGTTGGCATACTCTGAGGGATCGAGACGCTCTTTCTGTACGCGCGTCATGTAGAGAATATCCAGCTCCGGCATCACTTCTTCGATGCTGTCGTGGCGCGACCAGGCAATGTTCTGTTCATCCAGCATATCGGTGATGTAGGACGGCATCGCCAGCGCATCCGGTGCGATGAAGTAGAAGCGGTTGCCGCTGAACTTCGCCAGCGCCTGGGTCAGCGAATGCACGGTGCGGCCATATTTCAGGTCGCCGACCATCGCCACGTTGAGGTTATCGAGGCGGCTCTGGGTTTCCCGGATGGTGAACAGATCGAGCAGCGTCTGCGTCGGGTGCTGGTTGGCGCCGTCGCCGGCGTTAAGGATCGGCACGCCGCCCGAAAACTCCGTGGCCAGCCGCGCCGCCCCTTCCTGCGGATGGCGCATCACGATGGCATCCACATAGGTGCCAATCACCGAGATGGTATCGGCGAGGGTTTCCCCTTTCTTGCCCAGCGAGGTGTTGCTGCCGTCGGCAAACCCCACCACCGACGCGCCCAGCCGGTGCATCGCGGTTTCAAACGACAGGCGGGTGCGCGTTGAGGCCTCAAAGAAGCAGCTGGCGATAACGTTGTGTTTCAGCAGCTCCGGCTGCGGATGGGCTTTCAGCTGGGCGGCGGTATGCAGCACCAGCTCCAGCTCATCGCGGTTGAGGTCGTTGATGGAAATAATGTGCTTGCGATATAGCGGGTTGGCCATAGCTCTCTCCTCTGCGCTGCCGGATTGCGGACAAAAAAAAGCCCCTTTACAGGGGCTTTCTGGCGATCGATGAATGACGGAAAGAAACAGGTGCGCCGCCTGCATTCAGGCGTACGGGAGCGGCAAATTGTGCGCTGCGCTGTTGCATGTTTCCTCCGGCAAATTGTGGCGCATTATACGCATTCACTGAGCCGCATCAAGCAGAAATCACGCGCGAGGTAAACGTTTGCGCCGCGCGGGCTTAGCGCTGACTCAGCGTCGCCACCATCACCGCTTTGATGGTGTGCATGCGATTTTCCGCCTGGTCAAACACCACGCTATGGTCGGATTCAAACACCTCGTTGCTGACTTCCATGCCGTCGTGCAGACCATACTGTTCGGCCATCTGCCGTCCGAGCGTGGTTTGGTCATCATGAAACGCGGGCAGGCAGTGCAGGAATTTCACCTGCGGATTGCCGGTCAGCGCCAGCATCGCGCTGTTCACCTGATAGGGACGCAGCAGGGCGATGCGCTCTTCCCACACTGATTTCGCTTCGCCCATTGATACCCAGACGTCGGTATAGATGAAATCAGCACCCTGCACGCCTTCGGCAATCTCTTCTGTCAGGGTGATTTTGCCGCCGGTGTGCTGTGCTGCCGCGCGGCACTGCGCCACCAGCTCCTCTTCTGGCCAGCAGCCTTTCGGCGCCACCAGCCGCAGGTCCAGCCCCACCAGCGCCGCCGCTTCCAGCATGCTGTTGCCCATGTTGTTGCGCGCATCGCCGACGTACACCAGCGTCATCTCGTTCAGCGCTTTGCCCGGCAGATGCTCCTGCATGGTTAGCAGGTCAGCCAGCAGCTGCGTCGGATGGAACTCGGTGGTCAGGCCGTTCCACACCGGCACACCGGCATATTCGGCTAGCGTTTCCACCAGCGCCTGGCCGTAGCCGCGATACTGAATGCCGTCATACATGCGTCCCAGTACGCGCGCGGTATCTTTCATCGACTCTTTATGGCCGATCTGGCTGCCGCTCGGGCCGAGATACGTCACGTTAGCGCCCTGATCGTAGGCGGCAACTTCGAAAGAGCATCGGGTACGGGTCGAGTCTTTTTCGAAGATGAGCGCGATGTTTTTGCCTTTCAGGTACTGGGTTTCGCTGGCGTTTTTCTTTGCCTGTTTTAATTCACTGGCGAGTGATAACAGACCGGTGATTTCGGCTGGGGTGAAATCCAGCAATCTCAGGAAATGTCTCGAATACAGCTGACTCATACTGCGCTCCGCATTACATCAATAATGAATTAAAATTCAATCTAACCGTATGAATATGCATTTTCAACCCCAGCGCTAAGAAACTTTCTGTTTTGTGTAGTGGCGCGCGAGGCAGTGTGGGAAAATAATTGCATTCACTGCCACCATTTTGAGGACACGCCCATGGCATACGAAGCATTGCTGGAAGAACAGCGCGAAGAGACGCGCCTGATCATTGAAGAGTTGCTGGAAGACGGCAGCGATCCGGATGCGCTTTACACCATCGAGCATCATCTCTCCTGCAACAACTTCGACTCGCTGGAGAAGGCCGCGGTAGACGCGTTCAAGCTGGGCTATGAAGTCACCGAGCCGGAAGAGCTGGAGCTGGAAGACGGTAGCACCGTGATGTGCGTCGACATCCTGAGCGAATCGGCGCTGAAGCCGGAGCTGATTGACGCGCAGGTCGAGCAGCTGGTGAATCTGGTCGGGAAATACAACGTCGATTACGACGGCTGGGGCACCTACTTTGAAGATCCGGATGCCGAAGATGAAGACGACGGCGAAGAGATCGACGACGAAGACGATGACGGTGTACGTCACTAAGCCCTGACGGGCGGCACGTGCCGCCCGGTAATTTTCCTGCCAGTTAAGAACTTCCGATGAATTACGCTTCGCTATTAGACCCCATTCACCAGTTTTTACAGTGCCGCACGCCGCAGGCGTGGATTGATGAAGCGCGCAAGCCGGAAAATCTCACGTTGCTGCTTACCGATCATATGGTATGCGAGTTGAAAGCGGCGCAGACCGCGGTGTGGCTGATCCGCAAATACGTCGCGGATAAACCCAGTGGCGACGCGATCCTGGCGTGGCTGCAGCCGTACGAAGATTTTATTTTCGGCGAGAATCACGACAGCGATTTTATCAATGCCCACAAGAATCTCAGCAAAAGCATTATTGTGCGCAATGAACTGCCGTGGGCTGACGAGATGGTGGAAAAGATGGTGCTGCTGATCAAAGAGGAGCTGCACCATTTTTATCAGGTGTGGGAAATCATGCAGGCCCGCGGTTTGCCCTATCGCAAGATCACCGCCAGCCGCTACGCCAAAGGGCTGCTGCGTGAAGTGACTACCCATGAACCGGATACGCTGGTGGATAAACTGATTTGCGGGGCGTATATCGAAGCGCGTTCCTGCGAGCGCTTCGCCAGCCTGGCGCCGTATCTGGATGCGCAGCTGGAGAAGTTTTATATCTCGCTGCTGCGCTCAGAGGCGCGCCACTATCAGGATTACCTGACGCTGGCGGCACAGATTTCACCGAAGGATATCGCGCCGCGCGTGCGGGCGATTGGGGCAGCGGAAGCGCGCTTGATCAGCGAACCGGACGCTGAGCTGCGCTTTCACAGCGGCGTGCCGGCGTTTTGATTTTGTGCGCGCTGGCGCTGTCACGATCAAAAGCCGCAGCCTTGAGGCCGCGGCTCTGCTGACATTTAAAGATGTGTTATCAGGTGTCAGTAAACGATAGGGTAATAGAGGACAACTCAATTTCAGGTGAGTTTAGCCTGCACAGCAAGCAGCGCAATAATGCTTTTTAACCGCTTAACCTCATCCATTAAATCGCGATTAGTTTTCTCAAGATCTTTAAATAGTTGATGTTGCTTGGCCTGTGCTTTTTTATCCGGAATATCCTGACCTTGCTCACGGCGAAACTTCCTGACCCAGCCCTCAAGAGTTGTCTTACTAACCTCCTTATCTTCGCATACCTTTCTGTAAGTATGTCCTTCACGAACAATCATTTGAACACATTCATCTATCAGTTCTGGGGTAAAAATCTTTTTAGCAGGACGACTCATCTGTAACCTTTTTCGTATGAGGTAAAGGCAGCGATAATCAAGCCTGGCTTTTTTTGTTTCATTGAATTAAGTCAAATTTTTTACTTAAAAAGGGAATTATGTGGGGTCATGAATGGAGGCTCTTAACTGTGCTTAGTGCATTGCCTCAGTCAACAGGAATCTCATGTACTATATGAACAGGTTCACTGGAGCACAGCTCCCTTAGCAGTCCTGTAAGCATCTGAGGCTGCGATATCCTCGCCAAACCAATCCATGTAAACCTGACGCGCGACATTTCCGCAGCGGAGGCGCCATGGCCAAATACCAGCAGCTGGTAGATCAGCTACGTACGCAAATCGAAGCACGCATCTGGCCGCCGGGTGAAAAGCTGCCTTCGCTGCGCCAGCAGGCGGAACAGAGCGGACTTAGCCTGATGACGGTGATGCACGCTTACGAAGTGCTGAAGAGCCAGGGCTGGATTGTGTCGAAGCTGCAGACGGGCTAATACGGCTTCCGCTTCAACACCGCCTGGCCGTGGGATGCACGCGCCGAGGCGGCGGTGGAAACGCTGGGGATAGTAATTAAGCAGTGAGTCATTAAAGACTTATAAATACCATGGAAGTATGAATGAATTTGCCCGTTCAAATCTTCGCGGCGCGCTGATGGCCCCAGGTCAGATAGTAGACATCATAAAAATCCACTTCCCCTTTCTGCTGCATCAGGCGATCGATGCCGCTGCGCACGCGCTCGGGCGTGCCCGGATTCTCAAGGATCTTGTCCAGCGCCTGCTGTGAGACCGGCTGCACGTAATACCACTCGCCGTTGTAGCACACGCGCAGATCCAGCGTATCAATGTCCTCGAAGCGGTATTTCGGGTTGATGTCCAGCAGCATCAGAAAACTCATCACCAGCACGAACACCGTGGCGAACCAGAAGGCTGGCCAGCCGAGCATCTCAGTCGAGAAAATCAGCGCCACGCACAGGCCGTAGCACAGGTACATCACGCCCCACAGCCCCGGATGGGTTTTCAGGAAGTTAAAGCTAAAACGCGGCAGATTATCGCGCCGCTCTTCGCGGTTGAGCGTGTCGATTTCATCGATCAGAATTTGTTTAATCGCGTCCATTATTCACCTCTGAATATCACTGCATGCCAGTAAATCACATAGCAGTACAGTAAGTCAGACACAGATTTCCACTATTTTTCTATAACAGTTATTTTGGGCGCATCTATTAAAAATGCGGTATTTAGCAATTAAACAGCTAAATTATTTTCATGCAACGAATGGGACTGGCGCGGCAAACTCGTAAATTACGCAAGGGAAATGTAAAGGATTTCTTGTTAATAGAATGAGTTAAAACAGTTTCGAGATTTTTCTTTACGTGTGTTCGGGACAAGTCTTGTGAACGAACTGGCTTTCCGCTGTTAAAAATCTTCCCGACCTGCAATCGCAGATAATGATTTTTAACCAACAGGAAACCAACATGAGCGTGACCCATTACGATCCCATCAGCGCGGGGCAAACCTCCTACAGCAACACCCCTTATCAGTACTGGAAGGGCCACGTCAGCGACAGCCGCCTCAAGACTATCGAGTTCTCACTGAACAACCGCACCTTCCTGGTAGAAATTGACAAGGACGGCAACTGGGAGCTGCAGCTGCCGCTGCGCCTGGAAGAGGGCAGCCACAACCTGGCCGTGCGCTATATCTCCCACTCCGGCGTCTACGGCGAGTTGCTGCAGCGCCAGATTATGGTGGATTTCAGCCCGCCGGAGAAACCGGTTATCACCGCGGTGCTGGACGACGTGGGCAGCGTGAAGGGGCCGGTTGCGCCGGGCGGCTTCACCGACGATGAAAAACCGACCATCACCGGCTTCGCCGAGCCGGACAGCGTCGTGCGCGTCTACAGCAACGGCGAGCTTATCGGCAGCGTGCAGGCGGCGAAAAACGGCTCGTGGCAGCTGGATGCGCCGCTGGGCAAGGGCCTGCACAACGTGTACGTGACCGCCAGCGATAATTACAATCAGGTCAGCGAGCCTTCCGACACCTATCCGCTGCGCATTAACGTGCCGCTGGTCGACCAGCCGGTGCTGCTCAGCGTCACCGACAACGAGGGCCTGAAGCAGGGCGCGATTGCCCACAACGGCCAGACCGACGACAAAACTCCGCAGCTGAGCGGCGCGGCGCCGCTGGACGCCATCCAGGTCAACATCTACGTCAACGGGCTGTTCGTGGCGGGCGTGCCGGTGCACGACGGCAAGTGGAGCTGGACCAGCAGCTACCCGATACTGAACGACGGCAGCAACGTCATCACGCTGCGCGCGCAGAACATCCGCGGCGAGGTCAGCGAGGAGACGTCGCCGTTTAACGTGACGGTCTCGCCTGACCCCATCGAGACCCCGCAGATTCTGAAAGCCGTGGACGATTTCGGCAGCGTGAAGGGCGACCTGAAAAGCGGCGGCCTGACGGACGACACCACGCCGGTGCTGCACGGCACCGGCACGCCGGGCGCGATCATTGAAATTCAGTACGGCCTGTCGACCGAGGGCTGGCGCGCGGCCGGCACGGCGGTGGTGGACGCGCGCGGTAACTGGAGCTTCACCTCGCCCATCCTCACCAGCGAAGGCACCTGGGAATACCGCGCCCGCGCTAACGTGGACGGGCGCACCGGGGGCTACACCGGCAAGTTTAAAGTGGTGCTGTCAACGGAGGCGCCTGAGGCGCCGCAAATCCTCTCGGCGTTCGACAACGCGGGGCCGGTGACCGGCGTGGTGGGCAATAAGGGCCTGACCGACGACCGCACGCCGGAGCTGGGCGGCAAAGGCGCGCCGGGCAGCATTATTTATTTCAACATGGGCAAGCCGGGCGGAAGCTGGATCGCGGCGGGATCAACCGTGGTCGCGGCAGACGGCACCTGGAAATACACGCCGCCTCAGGTCTCAGGCGACGGCACGTGGCAGTACCGGGCACAGTCGGCGCACGGCGGCAAGCTGAGCGCGTGGAGCGGGTCGTTCTCGCTGAACATCAGCAAGGATGCGGCCAGCGCGCCGGAAATCACCCACGCGGCAGACAACGCGGGCGCGGTGCAGGGCGACGTGAAGCACGGCGGCATCACTGATGATAAGACGCCGACGCTGCACGGTAAGGGCGTGCCGGGCGCGGTGGTTGAGGTGAAGTACAGCAAGGCCGGCGGCGAGTGGGTCGTGGCTGGCTCAGCGGTGGTGGACGCCAGCGGCAACTGGCGCCTGACGTCTCCGGACCTGAAGACCGACGGCAGCGTTTCTTTTGCGGCGCGCACGGTTAACGGAGTAAAAATCAGCGACTGGTCAAACACCTTTACGCTGAAGGTTTACGCCACGGCCGACAAGGCGCCGGAAATCACCCACGCGGTGGACGACGCGGGCGCGGTGCAGGGTAACCTGAAGAACGGTGACATCACGGACGACCGAACCCCGACGCTGCACGGCAAGGGGGTGCCGGGCGCGGTGATTCAGGTCCAATACAACAAGGCCGGTACCAGCGGATGGACTGTGGCGGGGTCAGCGGTGGTTGATGCCAGCGGCAACTGGCGCTTCACGACCCCGGACCTGAAGGCCGACGGCACCGTTTACTTCATCGCGCGCTCCGTGAACGGTGCAAAAGTCAGCGACTGGACAGACTATTTCACGGTGAGAGTATACGCCAGTGCTGATAAAGCTCCGGAAATCACCCACGCTGTGGATAACGCGGGCGCGGTGCAGGGCGACGTGAAGCACGGCGGCTTTACCGACGATAAAACGCCGACGCTGAAGGGCAAGGGCGTGCCGGGTGCTGTTGTCGAGTTTGAGTATGGCAAATACGGCGAAGCGTGGAAAGCCGCGGGCAGCGCCGTGGTTGATGCGAATGGAAACTGGTCGTTCACCTCTCCGGCCCTGGGTTCAGATGGCACATGGGAGTATCGCGCGCGCAGCGTGAACGGCGCGAATAAAAGCAGCTGGACGGGCAAATTTGTCATTAATCTTGACACGACCCCGCCAGCCGAGCCGGTCATCACCGGCGCGTATGATAACGAAGGCTCACTGAAGCTCATTGCAGACCAGGGCGTGACGAAGGATAAAACGCCGGAGCTGCGCGGCAAGGCCGAGCCAAACAGCAAGCTGATACTGGTTCTGGCATTTAACGGCGAGAACTGGGGGAGCTGGAACAAGTCCTATGAAGTTATGACGGACGCCAACGGAAACTGGAAAATAAAAATTCCGGACGAGCTGGCTGATGGCCGGTGGCATTTCCGTGTCAAATCAGTTGACGCGGCAGGCAATACTACCGGGCTGTCCCCGCAGTACTACTTTGAAGTCATTGCCGCACCGGTGATTACCCACGTACTGGATGACGCAGGTACGGTGAAGGGTAACGTGCAACATGGTGGCGTTACCGATGATAAAACGCCAACGCTGAAGGGTAAGGGTGAGCCTGGCGCAATTATTGAGGTGATCTTCGGCCTGTCAAGCGACGGCTGGAAATCGGCTGGCAGCGCGAAGGTTGATGCCAGCGGCAACTGGTCACTGACTTCTCCGGAGCTGGCTAAAGACGGCGTCTGGGAATACCGCGCCCGCAGCATCAGTGGCTCGAAGGTAAGCCCTTATACCGAGAAATTTATCTTCAATCTCGACACAACTCCACCTGTTGAGCCGGTCATTAACGGTGCATATGCTAATGAAGATGGATTAAAGTCGCTCAGAGACCAGGGTGTGACGGCGGATAAAACGCCGGAACTGCGCGGCACGGCTGAGCCAAACAGCAAGCTGATCCTGGTGCTGGCATTCAATCAAGAGGGCTGGGAAGGCAAGAATAAAACCTATGAGGTTATGACGGATGACAAGGGAAACTGGACGGTAAAAATCCCGGACGAGCTGGCTTATGGTAGATGGTATTTCCGGGCAAAATCAGTTGATGCAGCAGGTAATACGACCGGTTTATCTCCTCAGTATTATTTCAATGTTATTCTTCCACCGCTCATTACCGGTGCATATGATAACGAAGGGGCGATTAAGCTCATTGCAGATCAGGGTATGACGACGGATAAAACGCCGGAATTGCGCGGTACGGCGGAGCCAAACAGCAAGCTGATTCTGGTTCTGGCAAAAGGCGCTGAGAGCTGGGGAAGCTGGAATAAAACTTATGAAGTCATGACCGATGCCAACGGCAACTGGACGGTGAAAATTCCGGAACAACTGGCTGATGGCCGATGGCATTTCCGCGTCAAGTCGGTTGAAGCATCAGGTGATGAGACCCAATTTTCTCCGCAGTATTATTTCGATGTAGTTTCTGCATCTGCAGCACAGGACATTACTCAAGGGGGATATGATATTAATACAGCGAATGCTCCGGTCAGTCTGCTGGGTATTGATGAATCCACTACCACTATGACCGTTGACCAGGATCACATCGAGCTCTCCGCGCTGCTGGCGCAGCAGAATGCGCAGGGCAGGGTTGACCTGAGCGGTAACGGCAGCAACACGCTGAGCGTTGACGTGGCCAGCCTGCTGCAGCATGGTGAAACCAACCTGTTTATCGATGACGGCAAAACGCAGATGCTGATCAAAGGTGACAGCAACGACATCATTAAGCTGTCGGACATTCTGCCATCAGGCGAGAAAGAGGGCAGCTGGAGCCAGCAGACCGGGCAAATCACCGTGGGCGGCGTGGCGTATAACGTCTACAGCCACAGCGGTGCTGATGCCGAGCTGCTGGTGCAGCAGGGAGTGAAAACAGAACTGGTGTAATCCCTGATCACCTAAAGGCGCGCCAGATCAGGCTGGTTTAACGGCGCCTGACCATGCACAAAGGGTTCATGCTTCGCATGAACCCTTTTTTCTTACCCCTGCGGTAATGTCTTCAAAATTCATCATCACATGATCAGCTTACCTGCCCGACAATCTGCAGATTGGCATCGTCCGGTACCTCGTTATACGACAGCACATTCAGCCCGCTGGCGAACAGCCGGGCGTAGCGCGCAATCAGCGGCCGCAGCTGCGGCGTCACCAGCAGCACCTGCGTCAGGTTCTGCGCTTTCAGCTGCTCCATCATCACCGGCAGCGTGCTCTGCAGCTGGGTGAGAATGTTAGGATCGACCGGGAAACTGTCCAGCGCCACTTTGCCGCCCTGCTGCGCCTGATTGAGCGCTGCCAGCAGCAGATTTTCCAGGCTGTTATCCAGCGTATAGGCCGACAGCGGTTTGTTGTCCGGCGCAATCGCCGCCACCATGGCGCGGCGCAGCGCGTAACGCACGTCGGAGGTCAGCAGGATCGGATCTTTGGTGATCGCCACGCTCTCCAGCAGCGTGGTGGCGATGGTAGTGATGTCCTTGAGCGATACCTGATCGTTGAGCAGCAGACGATACACCTTGAGCTGCAGACTGTAGTTCACTGCCGCGTTGAGATCCTCTGACAGCTTCGGCGCCACGCTCGCCAGCCGCTGATGCAGCTGAGTAATATCATCGTAGTTGAACAGCTCCGGCAGGTTTTCGCGCACCACTTTGTTGACGTGCGTGGCCACCACGCTGGCGCAGTCGACTACCTGATAACCCAGATTCAGCGCTTTGGCTTTCTGCTCCGGCAGGATCCAGGTCACCGCCATACCGTACGCGGGATCGGTATCCAGCAGGCCGTCGATCTCGCCGTACTGATCCGGCGTCGGCAGCGCCATCAGGCGGTCGGCATGCACTTCGCCTACTGCGGTACGAACGCCGTTAATCTTGATGGCGTACTGCGACGGCTTTAAGTGGAAATCTTCACGCAGGGCGATCTCCGGCAGCAGCACGCCGCTGGTTTCCGACACCACCTGGCGCACGCCGCGCATACGCTGAGTCAGCGGCGCGCCTTTACCTTTATCCACCAGCGTGACCAGCTTGTAGCCCAGGTTAAGGCCGATCGGCTCGACCAGCGGAATATTGTCCCAGCTGATGGTCGGCTGTTCGTCCGGCTGCGCCAGTGCCTGATTGATCGCCTCCATGTCGACATGGCTTTGCGTCGGCTTCTGCACCACGCGGCTTTGGCGCCACGCGGCGAACAGCAGCAGGGCGGTGAAGGCGAGGAACACCATGTGCGGCATGCCGGGCACAATCGCCAGCACAAACATCACGCCCGCAGCGGTATACAGCGTGGCCGGTTTCGCCAGCAGCTGCGACTTTACGTCCTCGCCCATGTCAGCGCCGTCGCTGATGCGCGTCACGATGATCGCCGCCGCTGTCGACAGCAGCAGCGACGGGATCTGCGCCACCAGACCATCACCGATGGTCAGCAGCACATACTGTTCGAACGCCTGGCCGGCCGGTAAACCGTGTTTGAACACGCCGATCAGGATGCCGCCCAGCACGTTGATCAGCAGGATCATAATGCCGGCGACGGCGTCACCGCGCACAAACTTGGAGGCACCGTCCATCGCACCGTAGAAGTCCGCCTCGTTGGCCACATCCTGACGCCGCACGCGCGCCTGTTCCTGATTGATCAGCCCGGCGTTGAGATCGGCGTCGATCGCCATCTGTTTGCCCGGCAGCGCGTCGAGGGTAAAGCGCGCCGACACTTCAGAAATTCGCTCGGCCCCTTTGGTCACCACCACAAAGTTGATCATTAAACGCGGTGGTAAAAAAGCACATCACGGGGCTCACGGCGGCGCATGGAAGGTGGCCTTTGCCGACTTCACGCTGGCGATGATGGCACTGTTTATGGTGCTGTGGATCATGGGCGCCGTCACCGAAGACGAGCGTAAAGAGATCGTCGCTCAGCTCCATGGCACCTCGATATTTAACGGCTCCGGCTTTAATCCGTTCGATGTCGAAACCGGACGCGGCTCCTCCATTATTGGTGAAACGCTGGCGATTGCGCCGCCGACCGAGGGTGCCACCATCAGTGAGACCAGCGCGGACAACGGCGACAACAACGCTAACCAGCCGCAGGAAGATCTGGACAGCGTGCTGTCGCGCTCTGATGCCGAGCTGGCGCAGCTGCGTCAGCAGATCCAGAGCATCATCAACAGCTATCACGCCCAGAACCTGCTGACGCTGGAAACCCTGCCGCAGGGGCTGCGTATTCTGATTCAGGATGACCAGGATCGCATGATGTTTCCGCGCGGCAGCGCGGTGCTGACACCGTTTTATCAGCGCCTGCTGACTGAACTCGGTCCGGTGTTCAACCGCATCGACAACAAAATCATGATCAGCGGCCACACCGATGCCGCGCAGTACAGCGGCAACGCGGCGTATAACAACTGGAATCTCTCCGGTGACCGAGCGCTGGCGGCGCGGCGCGCGCTGGAGCGCGGCGGGCTGGAAAGCGCGCGCGTGCTGCAGGTGAATGCCATGTCATCCCGTATGCCGCTGGACAAAGCCGATCCGCTCAGCGCACGTAACCGCCGCATTGAAATCATGGTGCTCACCGAGGCGGCAGCCGAGACGCTGTTTCAGTTTTATGGTCGCGAAGGGGAGAACGTGGTGAAACCCATCGCTGACCGCCTGCGATAACCTGTCAGTGCCTTTGAATCAACAGTTGATTCTACCGGTGGCGAAATCCACCGGTTTTTTTTTCCTGTTTTTTGCTGCGGCAGACGCCGGGTAAACGAGGCGCGCCACGGCATGCCACGAAATGTTAAATATGTTAATAAGTAATTTGGCTTTAGTAAGCTAAATCATTCTTTTATGTGAATTTTGCCGGTGTGCGCACATTGCAATGCCCGGTGGCTTTGCCACAATTAGGCAACGTGGCTATCCGGAGAAAGAGTATGTCTGCCCAATCTTCCAGTCTGCTGTTACTGATGTCTTTCGCCGCCGGTACCTTTTCCGCGGGATCGTCAGGTAACCCGCAGCATTTAATGTTATCGCTGCCGTCCGGCGGTGTACCCAATAATCCGCTGCCGCTGATCATCTGGCCGTGCGTAGTGCCGGAAGAGGAGGAGGACAGCGCGGCCTGGTTTGAAAAAACCTTTAGCGCCAGCGGCTGGCCTGCGGCGTGGCGCGCGCCGATTTTTCCTTACACCCACTATCATCCCAACACCCATGAGGTACTGGGCGTCGGCGCGGGCTGGGCGGAAGTGCTGTTTGGCGGCGACAGCGGCCGCATGGTGACGCTGCGTGAAGGTGATGCGGTGCTGATCCCGGCCGGCGTGGGCCATAAACAGGTGTTTGCCTCCGACGACTTTTTCACCGTTGGCGCCTATCCTGAAGGAATGTCACCGGAAACCGTGCGCGACGAACCCTCCCGGCTGCGCGCGTCGAAAGAGCAGATCCAGCGCGTGCCGCTGCCGGATCGCGACCCGTTTACCGGCGGCGAAGGAGCAATGACCGAAATCTGGCTACCAGTGGCGCAGCAGCTGATGCACCAGTAAGGTGCAAGGCAACGATTATCCGGCGCGGCTCCGCTTTCGGGGCGCGCGTGCCGTTGCGGCGGCGGGCCTCTGGCACACTTTGTGCAGGAGAGAAGTCAGGTCCTCTGACAAGCGCCGGGTAAATCATGAAAGCACGCGACCAGATAGCATCAACCTTCTACGATGAGATGTTGCAGAGCGACGGTCAGCACCGCGCTCACTATCAGCATTACTGGGAATGGTTACAACAGGCGGACAAAGAGGCGGTGGCGCGTAAACGTGAAGAGGCAGAACTGCTGTTTCATCGCGTTGGCATCACCTTCAACGTCTACGGTGACGATGGCGGTGCCGAGCGGCTGATCCCGTTCGACAGCGTGCCGCGCATCATTCCTGCCAGCGAGTGGGCGATGCTGGAACGCGGCATTCGCCAGCGCGTTCAGGCGCTCAACGCCTTCCTGCACGATATCTACCATCAGCAATATATTCTCAAAGCCGGCATCGTGCCAGCCGAGCAGGTGCTGGTTAACGATCAGTATCAGCCCTGTATGCAGGATGTCGATCTGCATCGCCAGATCTACGCGCACATTACCGGTGTCGATATGGTACGCAACAGCGACGGCGACTATTACGTGCTGGAGGATAATCTGCGCACGCCCTCCGGCGTCTCCTACATGCTGGAAAACCGCAAAATGATGATGCGCCTTTATCCGGAGCTGTTTGCCGCGCAGCATATCGCGCCGGTGGAGCGCTATCCGTCGCACCTGCTGCAGACGCTGCGCGAAAGCTCGCCGGTTAACGATCCGGTGGTGGTGGTGCTGACGCCGGGACGTTTCAACAGCGCCTACTTCGAACACAGTTTTCTCGCCCAGCAGATGGGCGTGGAGCTGGTGGAGAGCGCCGATCTGTTTGTCAAAGACGGCGCGGTGCTGATGCGTACCACCGCCGGGCCGTGCAAAGTGGATGTGATCTATCGCCGCGTGGATGATGCCTTTCTCGATCCGCTCGCCTTCCGGCCGGATTCGATGCTCGGCGTGCCGGGATTACTGTCGGTATACCGATCCGGCAATGTGGTGCTGGCGAATGCGATCGGCACCGGCGTCGCCGATGACAAGTCGATCTACCCCTACGTGCCGGAAATGATCCGCTACTACCTTGATGAAGATCCGATCCTCAATAATGTGCCCACCTGGCAGTGCCGCAAGCCGCAGGATCTGAGCTACGTGCTGGCCAATCTGGCGCAGATGGTGGTGAAAGAGGTGCACGGTGCCGGCGGTTACGGCATGTTGATTGGCCCGGTCGCCAGCCAGCAGCAGCTGAGCGAGTTTCGCGAACGGCTGCTGGCGCGGCCGGACAATTATATCGCGCAGGATACGCTGTCGCTCTCCACCTGCCCGACCTTTATCGACAACGGTCTGGCGCCGCGCCATATCGATCTGCGGCCTTTTGCGCTGTACGGCGCGGATATCCGGCTGGTGCCGGGCGGCCTGACGCGCGTGGCGCTGACCGAAGGCTCGCTGGTGGTGAACTCGTCGCAGGGCGGCGGCACCAAGGACACCTGGGTGCTGGAGGATGACACATCATGCTAAGCCGGACGGCCAGTGGCCTTTACTGGATGGCGCGCTATCTCGAGCGCGCAGAACAACTTGCCCGGGTATTGGATGTGACCCATCGCCTGTCGCTGATGCCGGTGCGCAATCGTCAGGGCGACGAACTGCTGTTGCCGCTCAACCTGACCGGCACGCGTCAGCTGTTTGAAACCCTCAACGGGCGCTGCACCATGCCGCAGCTGTTTAACTTCTTCGCGCTGGATGAGCGTAACCCGAGCAGTATTTTCAGCTGCTGGCAGGCGGCGTGGAACAACGCGCACGCGGTGCGCGGCAGCCTGTCATCCGAAGTGTGGGAAAGCATTAACTCGACGTGGATTGAGATGCGCAACACGCGCCGCCGCGGCATCTCGCCGGCCGGTGCCGACAGCTTCTTTGACTGGGTGAAAGAGCGTTCGCATCTGTTTCGCGGCGCGATGTCCGGCACGCTGCTGCGCGGTGATGCGCTGCGTTTTATCCGGCTTGGCACGCTGATGGAGCGCAGCGACGGCACCGCGCGGCTGCTGAGCGTTAACCAGCAGCTGCTGGAGCAGCATCCCGATACGGTACGGGAATATTACTGCCTCGACAGCCTGCTGCGCGCAGTGTCGGCGCGCGAGGCCTACAACGCCATCTTTAAGCAGCAGCTGATGCCGCCGCTGGTCAACGAAATGCTGATCCTGCGCAGCGAAAGTCCGCGCTCGCTGCACTCCTGCATTGAAGAGATCGCTAGCCAGCTGGAGCAGATTGGCAGCAGCGGCGAGGATCGTCCGCGCTATCTCAGTACGGTCCTGCTGGCGGAGATGCGCTTCAGCACCTGGGAGAGCCTGACGCGCGACGGCCTGCAGCCGTGGCTGGACCATTTTCTCAGCCGCATCAACGCGCTGGCGGAGAGCATCAATCACACCTATCTGGAGGCGAAATGAGACTGAACATTGAGCATAAAACCTGGTACGCCTATGAGCAGCAGGTAAAACTCAGCACCCAGTATCTGCGCCTGACGCCGCAGAATTCGGTGCACCAGCAGGTGCTGTCGTGGCAGCTCGATCTGCCGTGTGAGGCGACGCGCACGCTGGATGCCTATGGCAACGTGCTGCACGTGCTGACGCTGGACAGGCCGCATCAGCTGCTGGAGATTGCCGCGCGCTGCGTGGTCGAGATTCTGGATGCCAGCGAGCTGGCGCCGGATCCGCAGTCGACGTTGTCGCCGCTGGTGTTTCTGCGCGCCACGCCGCTGACCCAGCCGGACGGGGCAATCCGCGACTTCGCCCGGCGCTACTGGCAGGCGGAGAAACCGCTCGCCAGCCTGGAAAAACTGATGGACGAGCTGCTGCTGAAAATGCCGTACCAGCCCGGCAGCACGCAGGTGAGCGACAGCGCGGCGAAAGTGTTTGCTGCCGGCAGCGGCGTTTGCCAGGATCACAGCCACGTGTTTCTCGCCTGCTGCCGCAGCCTGGGGATCCCGGCGCGCTACGTCAGTGGCTATCTGTATACTGACAACGTTGAACACGTTGCTACCCACGCCTGGGTTGAAGCCTGGCTGGATGGCAATTGGCACAGCTTTGATATCACCAATAACACGCGCAGTACGCGGCAGCATTTGCGGCTGGCGGTGGGCGTCGACTATCTCGATGCCTGTCCGGTGCGCGGCATTCGTCTGGGCGGCGGCGGTGAAGATATGCTGGCGGTGGCTGCGGTGCAACAGGTGCACGGGCAGCAGTAATCGGAACAGGCGTAACTATGACTTATTGTGTGGCAATGCGTTTATCGGCCGGGATGATTTTTGTCTCGGATTCACGCACCAATGCGGGCGTGGATCATATCTCCTCGTTTCGCAAACTGCATGTGTTTCAGGTGGACGATGAGCGCACGCTGGTGCTGCAAAGCGCCGGCAATCTGGCGACGACGCAGAGCGTGATGAGTCTGCTGCGGCGCAACTGCAACGACAGCGAACAACCCAATCTGCTCAACGGGCGTTCGCTGTACGACATTGCGCTGCTGGTGGGCGCCACGCTGCGTGAAGTGATTGCGCGCGACGGCGAGGAGTTTGGCGGCACGCTGCTGCTGGGCGGGCAGATTCGCGGCGAAGAGCCGCGGCTGTTCCAGATCTATCCGCAGGGCAACTTTATTGAAGCCAGCGTCGACACGCCGTACTTCCAGATTGGTGAGAGCAAATACGGTAAGCCGATCATTGATCGCGTGCTGCGCTATGAGACCTCGCTCAGCCAGGCAATGCAGTGTGCGCTGATCTCCATGGATTCGACGCTGGCGAGTAACATCTCCGTCGGCCTGCCGCTCGACGCGATGGTTTACCACAGCGACAGCTTCAGCGACAGCGAGCAGTACCACATCACCGAACAGCATCCCTACTTTTCCCAGATCCGCCAATTGTGGAGCAAAGGGTTACTGAGCGTGTTCTCTCAGCTGCCGCCGCTCAAGCTCTGACCTGCTGCCCGGTCGTCACGCTGGCGGACCGGGCCGGGTTTGACTCATACCAGATCATTGGCGCGCGCCGCCGTATTAATTCCGCTAATTCCTTTCAGGCCGAGCTTACGCAGGATTTTAATTTTATAAGTGCTGATGGTTTTACTGCTCAGCTGTAATTGTGAGGCGATCTCTTTATTGCTCATCCCGGAGGCCAGTTTCACCAGCACAATCAATTCGCGGCGCGTTAAACTCATCAATTTCTCGCTTTCAATCAGTTCGGCGGCATCCGCCGCGCTGTGCGTGACCGGATAAAAACGTTTTCCGCGCTCGACTTCTTTTATTGCTGTCAATAAAGTTTCCAAATCGCCGCGTTTACACACATAGCCTTCTACCCCTAACTGCAGGCAACAGCGTTGATAAAACAGGCTTTCTGAGGCGGTAAAAACAATGATTTTTTGCTGCGGCAAAATACGTTTAATGTCGGCAATCAGCGGAATACCCGCGCGGCCGGGCATGGTCAGGTCCAGCAGCACCACGTCTGGCTGCACGAGATGTAATTTGCTAATCAATAAATCGCCTTTGTTAGCCATGCCCGCAATTGAATAGTCATATGCTTGCAGCAGTGCCTGGATACCCGCGCAGATTAATGGGTGGTCATCAACTATAAATACCGAATTAATCATATGTGTAGTCCAAAAATAAATAAAAAAAGAACGCAAGGAATAAACACCGATGAAAATTCTTTAGCAGAGGTGTGACCAGATTAATTCACGGGTCTTAAGAATAAGATTTAAGTCCTGTCTGGAAATTTCTTATTTAAGGTAAAGTCGCCTTTTTCATGCGCCAGAGCAAAGCGCGCTTATACTTTTTCCTGTCCGCATCTGCCGTGGTCATAAATCTGAAAACAAGCCGTTTTAACGTCAGAGGAATAAACCGCTGCGTATAAAAAGGTGCACCATGTTTTCCGTTGATCAGCTTCTCAATACTTACTGGCCAGGCCAGCAGCCAGCGCACTGGCAGAAAAGCCTGCTGAAGTGGGCGGTGCGTGAACAGGAGTTTCAGGACTTTGCCCAGCGCTATCCGCATCTGAAAGGGGTGGATATGGTGGAGCAGGTGCTGGAGCACCTGGATGTGCGCTGTGAGCTCAGCGAACGCGACCTTGAACAGATCCCGACGCACGGGCCGGTAGTGATCGTCGCCAACCATCCGCTTGGCGCGCTGGACGGCCTGGCGCTGCTGGCGGCGGTATCGCAGGTGCGGCGCGACGTGAAAATCGTTGCCAACCGCATGCTGATGATGCTGGAACCCATCAACAACCTGATGCTGCCGGTGGATAACATGGGCAACCGCACCAGCCGCGAGCAGCTGACGCGCATGCAGCAGCATCTCGACAACCAGGGCGCGCTGATTATCTTCCCGGCCGGTGAAGTCTCGCGCCTGTCCAGCCGCGGCGTGCGTGACCGTCACTGGCACCACAGTTTTCTGCGCCTGGCCGCCCGCGCCCGCGCGCCGCTGGTACCGGTGCACGTGGCAGGACGTAACAGCCTGGCGTTTTACGCCGCGGCGAAGGTGGCGGCACCGCTGGCGCTGCTGATGCTGGTGCGCGAAATGTTCCGCCAGCGCGGCACGCGCATCAAACTGCATATCGGCGAGCAGATTCCCTTCGCCAACTGGCACGATGGCCATACGCCGGGCAAAGAGCTGGCGAAGCGGCTGCGCAAGCATCTGTACCGCATCGGTCAGGGACGGAGCGGTCTGTTTCTTACCGAAGCCGCCATCGCCCGCCCGGAAGATCGCGCTGAGCTGAAAAAAGCGTTGCTGGAGAGTGAACGGCTCGGGACGCTGCCGGACGGCAAACAGATATACCTGTGGCGGCGCAACGGGGCCAGCTGGGTGCCGCTGCTGCGTGAACTGGGCCGGCTGCGCGAAATCGCCTTCCGTGCGGTGGGCGAGGGCAGCGGCAGGCGGCGCGATCTCGACAAGTATGACGATGATTACTATCACCTGATTTTATGGGATGACGAGGCGCTGGAGATTGTCGGGGCCTACCGCTTTATTCCCGGCGCCGAGCAGCTGGCGCGGCGCGGGCTGCAGGGCATCTACAGCGACAGCCTGTTCCACTATGACGAGCGCATGCTGCCGATTATTCAGCAGGGGCTGGAACTGGGGCGCAGCTTCATTCAGCCGGCCTACTGGGGCAAGCGCGGGCTGGATTATTTATGGATGGGCATCGGCGCTTACATTGCGCGCTATCCGCAGACGCGCTACCTGTTTGGCCCGGTATCAATCTCCGGCACCATGCCGCTGGCGGCGCGCGATCTGCTGGTGGCGTTTTACCGTCTCTACTTTCCGACCGACCTGCCGCTGGCGAAGTCGCGCCGCCCTTATCCGGCGTCGCTGCCGGAGGTGCTGGCGCAGTTCACCGGCGATAACTATGCCGACGATTTGCGGCGTCTCAAGCATTTGCTGGCTAATCTCGGTACCGCGATTCCGACGCTGTACAAACAGTATTCGGAAGTGTGCGAGCCGGGCGGCGTGCAGTTTATCGATTTCGGCAGCGATCCGGATTTCAATCACTGCATTGATGGTCTGGTGCTGGTCGATCTGTCTCGCGTGAAACCAGCGCGTTATGAGCGCTATATCGGCATGCATTTAACCTGAACGCGCCAGATGACGTCAGTTAATGCCACCTGACAGCACGCCGCCGGAGAATCTCCGCGCGGCGTGCTGTCAACTTTGCGCAATAAATCCACTATCCCACTGAACATTTTCTCGCCACTGCCGATAACCACACTACCAACTTTTGTCTGCGGATGATTTGCGCTTGTAAGCGATGCGCTTTTGCGTTTAAGTCTGCCTGAAGATTAAGAATTATCTTAACTGCGCATCGAGACCAGGCCAGCATAGGCGAACAACAATGAACAATAACTCTGACGTAATGTACCGGCTACTGGTGCAGAGCGTGGTGGATTACGCCATCTACATGATTAAGCCGGATGGCACGGTGGCTAACTGGAACATCGGGGCGCAACGCGCCAAAGGCTATACCCCCGAAGAGATTGTCGGGAAGAATTTTGCGCTGTTTTACAGTGAAGAGGATCGGCGCAACGGCGCGCCGCAGCGCGGTCTGGCCATCGCCACCGCCACCGGGCGCTATGAAACCGAAGGCTGGCGCTATCGCAAGGACGGCAGCGCCTTCTGGGCGCACGTGGTGATCGACGCCATCCGCGATGAGTACGGCGAATTGCTGGGCTTTGCCAAAATCACCCGCGACTGCACCGAACAGCAGGCGCAGCAGCGTAAACAACAGGAACAGGAGCAGCGTTTCCGTTTATTGGTTGAAGGCGTAACGGACTACGCCATCTACATGCTCGACCTTGACGGCAACGTCGAAAACTGGAACGCCGGCGCGCAGCGCGCCAAAGGCTACGTGGCCGAAGAGATTGTCGGTCAGCACTTCTCGCGCTTCTACAGCGCACAGGATCGCCTGAACCATATCCCGGAACGCAACCTGACCACCGCGTTTAAAACCGGTCGCTTTGAAGACGAAGGCTGGCGCTATCGCAAAGATGGCAGCGCCTTCTGGGCGCATGTGATCATCGACGCGATTCGCGATGACGCCGGCAAACTGATCGGCTATGCCAAAATCACCCGCGACTGCACCGAACAGCAGGCGCTGCTGCGCAAGCAGCGTGAATACGAGAAAACCTTCCGCCTGTTAGTGGAAGGCGTGACGGATTACGCCATCTACATGCTGGATTTACAGGGCCGGGTGGTGAACTGGAACGCCGGCGCGCAGCGCGCCAAAGGCTACATGGCTGACGAGATCGTGGGCCAGCACTTCTCCGTGTTCTACGGCTCACCGGAACGTCAGGCACGCACGCCGGATGCCAATCTGGGCATCGCGCTGAAAACCGGTCGCTTTGAGGACGAGGGCTGGCGCTACCGCAAAGACGGCTCCGCCTTCTGGGCGCATGTGGTGATTGACGCGATTCATGATGAAGAGGGCAAAATGATCGGCTTTGCCAAGATCACCCGCGACGTCACCGAGCGGCGTGAGCACGAGCAGCAGCTGCTGCGCGCGCGCGATCTGGCGCAGGCGCAGAGCGCCAAAATGTCGGAGCTTTCCGGCTTCCTCGACACCATCATCAGCAACATTCCCTCCTGCGTGATCGTCGAAGACGCCATCAGCCGCGAAATCCTGATGGTCAATGACAAAGCCGAGCAGCTGTTTGGCTTCAGTAAGTCGCTGATTATGCATAAGCGGCCACACGAATGTATGTCGGCGGAACTGAGTGATTACTTCAACAGCCTGGCGGATATCGCGCTGCGCAGCGAAGGCATTCACGCGCGCGAGCAGCTGTTACTGACCGCCGGCGGTGAGCGGGTGTTGCACACCCGCGCCACTACCATCAGCGGCAAAGACATGCGGCAGAATTACGTGATGCTGATTGTGGAAGATGTCACCGATCAGCGCGAAGCCGATGCGCGCATTCGTCACATGGCGCATCACGATAATCTTACCAGCCTGCCGAACCGCATCCTGTTTCGCCAGAAGCTGAGCGAGGCGCTGCGTGTCGATCAGCAGCAGGGCCAGACCAGCGCCACGCTGTGTCTCGATCTGGATAACTTCAAGAACGTGAACGATGCGCTGGGGCATCAGATCGGTGACGATCTGCTGCGGGTGGTGGCGAAGCGGTTGCGCAGCGTACTGCGCGATCAGGACACGCTGGCGCGCATCGGTGGCGATGAGTTTGCCATCGTGCTGCCCAACGTGCGGAATGCCGATGAGGCTGCGATTGTGGCGCAGCGCCTGATCGAGGCGATCCGCCCGCCGGTGAATGTTGAAGGCCACAACCTGTCGGTCGGGCTGAGCGTCGGCATCGCGCTGACCTCGCAGGCCACCAATACGCCGGAACATATGCTGCGCTGCGCCGACATGGCGCTGTATGAAGCCAAGCGTAACGGCCGTAACCGCTATGAGCACTTTACGCTGGAGATGGATAATGTGGCGCGCAGCCGCCGGGTGATCGAAAACGATCTGCGCGAGGCGATCACCGGACGGCAGCTCAAGCTCTACTATCAGCCGATCACCAACGAGACCGGCATCATTGGCTATGAGGCGCTGATGCGCTGGCATCATCCGATCAAAGGATTGATCATGCCGAATGACTTCATTCCGATTGCCGAAGAGACCGGGCTGATCCATATGCTCGGCGCCTATGCGCTGTACGAAGCCTGCCGCGAAGCGCAGAGCTGGGAAACCGAACAGTCGGTCTCGGTCAACCTGTCGCCGCTGCAGTTTAAGAACAGCTCGCTGGTGTCGGTGGTGGAGGGCGCGCTGCGCGAATCCGGCCTGGCGCCGCATCGGCTGGAGGTGGAGATCACCGAATCGGTGCTGCTGGATGATACGCTCGGCAATATCCGTACGCTGCAGAGCCTGAAAACGCTGGGCGTGCAGATTGCGCTCGACGACTTCGGCACCGGCTACTCGTCGCTCAGCTATCTGCGTTCGTTCCCGTTCGATAAGATCAAAATCGACAAGTCATTTATCAATGATATGGGCGACAGCCGCGAGGCGCTGGCGATCATCCGCGCGATTACCGGCATGAGCCGCAGCCTGGATATTCAGATCACCGCAGAGGGCGTGGAGAGTAATGAGCAGTTTGTCCGCCTGCGCGAAGAGGGCTGTACGCTGTTTCAGGGCTACCTGTTTGGCCGGCCACAGCCGTCGGAGCTCAGACTGAAGGCGCTGGAGTAAGCACAAAAAAACGCCCGACAGGGTCGGGCGTTGTGCATGCTGCTGTGCATAATCTTTATTATTTTTACTGGCCGTGGCCTTCGACGTTCATGCGGCCCAGATCTTTGTCCACCAGGAACAGACCTTCGCCTTTGTTGCCCACCAGCGCCAGCTTGTCCAGCACGGTTTTGAACAGCTTCTCTTCTTCGTGCTGCTCGGCAACGTACCACTGCAGGAAGTTAAAGGTGGAGTAATCCTGCGAAGTCAGCGCGGCGTGCACCAGCTCGTTGATTTTGCTGGTGATCAGCTGCTCGTGCTTGAGCGCTTCTTCCAGGACATCATTCAGCGAGTTCCAGCTTACCGCCGGCGCGGCGATGCTGCCCAGCACCGGCAGTGAACCGGCATCGCTGACGTAATCAAACAGCTTCTGCATATGCTGCATCTCTTCGCGCGAGTGCATTTTCAGGAAGCAGGCGGCACCTTCGAAGCCTTTGTCGCTGCACCAGGCACTCATCTGCAGATAGAGGTTGGCGGAGAAGAATTCGAGGTTAAGCTGGTCGTTCAGGCGTGAGGTCATTTCAGCGGTTAACATGGCTGAGTCCTTTTTAATTTCTCAGGTGAAGTACGGCGAATTATGCATCAATCTATACTTTTTTGTGAAGGTTTTTTCGTAAAAAAGTTGAATTTATCTTATTGATTATAAATGGAATTATTCCGCTAGTTGAATGCGAAGAATTCTCAACTTTGACTAATTTTCATTCACAGTCCGCAGCACTGTTTTAGTGCAGCTGCGTTGCCTGCTGGCGGTGCAGCGTACAACCGCACCGATCACTTCTTCGCCAGTCAACCCGCCGATAAAATAAGCACTGGCGCGACCAGCAATAAACCTGGCACGGCGATATAAACGCTTATTCCGGCTGCTGCTTGTTACTGAACAAAATTAGCCATAGCGAAATTAAAGAAAGTGCGCGTTGGCATAAATCCTGCTTGGTTAATAGTTCCGTATATTGCAACCACGTCTGGCAGAAATAGGGCCAGCAGGAGAAAAGATGTCTGAAGAAAAAATCATGGCCGCGCCACAAACGGTCACGGCGAGCGCCGGAAATTATCTCGCGCTGATACTGGCAATACTGTTTTTTTCCGGTTTGCTTTATAAGGTCGAAGGCTTTGGCTGGCTGGGCGCGTTTGATTTCACCACGCTGGGCGGCAGCTTTGGCACTATCAAAGAGTCAGGTTCCACCTTTCTCGGCGCCGGTGGCATCAGCGCCAAAGCCGGCTTCCTGTTCGCGCTGTCGCTGGCACCTACTGTAATGCTGGCGCTGGGCGTGCTGGAGATTTTCACCCACTACGGCGCGATTCGTGCCGCCCACACGCTGCTGACGCCACTGCTGAAACCGCTAATGGGGTTGCCGGGACGCTGCGGCCTGGCGCTGATTACCGATCTGCAAAGTACCGATGCCGGCGCGGCGCTCACCAAAGAGATGGCGGATCAGCAGCAAATCGGTAAAAAAGAGCTGGTGGTGATGAGCGCCTGGCAATATTCCGGTGCCGGACTGATCAATAATTATTTTGCCATTGGTTCGGCGCTATTTGCGTCCATGAGTGCGCCGATCATTATTCCGCTGTTGCTGATGTTTGTGCTGAAATTCGTCGGTGCGGCATTTGTCCGTTTTGTGTTAAACAGTGTTTATAAGAAGGATTTTGCTGATGTCAAATAATGTACAGACGCGGGTCAATAATAATCCGTTTGATATTTTTATTGTCGGCGCGCGTAAAGGCTTCCATATTGCTATTCACAATCTGATGCCCAATGTGGTGATGGCCTACGTACTGGCGGAAGTGCTGAATCTGCTCGGCATCATGCAGTTTCTTGGCCACGCGTTTGCACCGCTGATGGGGATTTTCGGTTTGCCCGGCGAGGCGATCACCGTGTTGCTGACCGCGTGGCTGTCATCCTCGGCCAGCGTCGGGGTGGCGGTGAGCCTGATGGCGAAAGGTCTGCTGAGCGGTACCGACATCACTATCCTCGCGCCGGCGATTTTTCTCATGGGTTCGCAGTTGCAGTACATGGGCCGCCTGCTGGGCGTCGCCGATGTGCCGAAAAAATACTGGCCGCTGCTGATGCTCACCAGCATTATCAATGCGGTTATCGCTATGTTCGTGATGCGTTTTTTTGTTTAGGAGCGAAACGGTGTCCAGAGTTCTCGATCACTACCATTTTCTGCATGAAATCCCCGAGCTGGGGTTTCAGGAAGTTAAAACCTCGGCCTACATCGCCGGCCAGCTGGAACAGGCTGGCATTAAGGTCACGCGCGGCATCAACCAGACCACTGGCATCGTGGCGGAGATCGACAGCGGCGTGCCCGGCCCGGTGCTGGCATTGCGCGCCGACATGGATGCGCTCGGGCACGTGATCGACGGCGTTGCCTGCGCCCGCCATACCTGCGGCCATGACGGCCACTCGTCGGTGGTGCTGACCGCCGCGCAGGAGCTGCTGCAGGAAGGCGCTATTAAAAAAGGGCGGCTGAAGCTGCTGTTCCAGCCGGCTGAAGAGCTGGGTGCCGGCGCGCTGGCGATGATTGAGGGCGGCGCGCTGGATGACGTGGAGATGATCCTCGGCTTCCATTTGCGCCCGCTGGAGGAGTGCCAGGTCGGGCAGGCGACGCCTGCGGTGATCTATTCAGCGTGCAGCACGCTGGAGGCCACCATTAAAGGTGTTCCGGCCCATGCCGCACGACCGCATCTGGGCGTCAATGCGCTTGATGCGGCAGTCCAGGCGGTGCAGGCGGTGAACAGCATTCATCTGGCACCGGGCCTCACCTGGAGCGTAAAAGCGACGCGCTTCCTGTGCGACGCCGGCGTGACCAACTCGGTGCCGGACGAGGCGCGCGTGGTGTGGGATCTGCGTTCGCAGGAGAACGCGCCGATGGAACTGCTTAAAGAGAAAGTCAGCCAGGCGATTCAGCACAGCGTGACCGCGCTGGGCGCAACCGCTGAAGTGGTGGTGCTGAAAGAGATGCCGGCGGCGGAAATTGATGCCGATGCCACCGCGCTGCTGAGCGCCGCGATTGTCGATGTGCTCGGCGAGCAGGGATTACTGGCGGCGAAAACCACGCCGGGCAGCGAGGATTTCTTCTACTATCCGGTGAAAAATCCGCAGGTGAAAGCCGGTTTCTGGGGGCTGGGAACCAATCTGGTGCCGGGACTGCATCACCCGCAGATGCGCTTTGAGCTGAATTCGCTGGAGATCGGTGTGAAAATCTTCAAGGCGGCAGTGGTGCGCATGCTGGGGTAACGCGCCTCAGCGCGCGCCCGCGCCTACGGTCTGGTTCCACACCATCTCATCGAGCAAAATCGAGCTGTGCTGGCTGGTCTCAATCACCATTGAGACCGGCTTCATGCCGGCGAAGCAGAACACTTCGTGGCGCTTTTTGCTGGCGTTCAGGCGACGAAACGCCACGATGCGTCCGGCACGGTTGTAGAAGCGCACTTCGCTAAAGTAGGTGTTGAGACCGATGTAGCTCAGCACCAAATCGTGCAGCGGCGGCAGATCAAACTTCACCAGCGTCTGCCGCTCAATCACCAGCGCGCACTTGTCACTGTCGGCGTGATACGGTGCTAACGACACCGCGCCCCGGCGGGCGGTGGCCGACAGCGCGGCGTCCAGCATGTACGGATACTCCGGGACAAAATGCTGACCGGCAGAAAAACCGGGACGCGGCGTGAGCAGATAATGCAGGTGCGCCGGCAGGCTGCTGCGGGAAAAATCAGCGCGGCCGGTGGCTGGCACGACTGGGGTATCCGGCTTATTCATCAGCAGCATCTCGCCGGGTTTGCGGTACATCTGCGCGGGCGACGACAGGGCGGCGTTTCGGTGCGACGGGCTGTAGGTATGTTGGTTAAGCTGTAGAGTCATTTTGCTGTCCTTGCCGGGGTGACGGTTACGGACAGGCATTCTCAGTCAGACATCGCTTAGTGTTTACAAGACATGTCCTGAACTGCGCGAGCATCGTCTCATCCTGCCGCAGATTCCCCCGCCTGCTGAAATATTGTATGCTATGCCGCCTCAATGCTGATGGGATAACCGGACTGCCGCCAATGTAGATCGCACACACCCTGCTGTGACCCGACGCGCATGCGTCGCATTGGTACCGTTATCCGCCGGACTGGCTCCGGAATGATTTATTCGCAGCGCGCCGCTCGCGCGTTGCCCTGAAGAAGAATTCACTCATGTCTATTGCTCCCTTTTTAGAAGAAGTGGCGCGCCGCCGTACCTTTGCGATCATCTCGCACCCGGACGCCGGTAAAACCACAATCACCGAAAAAGTCCTGCTGTTCGGACAGGCGATCCAGACCGCCGGTACCGTTAAAGGTCGCGGCTCCAGCCAGCATGCCAAATCAGACTGGATGGAGATGGAGAAGCAGCGCGGTATCTCCATCACCACCTCGGTGATGCAGTTCCCGTATCGCGACAGCCTGGTTAACCTGCTGGATACCCCCGGGCACGAAGACTTCTCGGAAGATACCTACCGTACGCTGACGGCGGTGGACTGCTGCCTGATGGTGATCGACGCCGCGAAAGGGGTTGAGGATCGTACCCGCAAGCTGATGGAAGTGACCCGTCTGCGCGACACGCCGATCATCACCTTTATGAACAAACTGGACCGCGACATTCGCGATCCGATGGAGCTGCTGGATGAGGTCGAGAGCGAGCTGAAAATCGCCTGTGCGCCGATCACCTGGCCGATTGGCTGCGGCAAGCTGTTCAAAGGCGTTTATCACCTCTACAACGACGAAACTTACCTGTATCAGAGCGGCAAAGGCCACACGATTCAGGAAGTGCGCGTGGTAAAAGGGCTGGCGAACCCGGAACTGGACGCGGCCGTCGGCGAAGAGCTGGCGCAGCAGCTGCGCGACGAGCTGGAGCTGGTGCAGGGCGCATCGCACGAGTTCGACAAAGAGCTGTTCCTGAGCGGCGAAATCACGCCGGTGTTCTTCGGTACCGCGCTGGGCAACTTTGGCGTCGATCACATGCTGGATGGTCTGGTTGCCTGGGCGCCGGCGCCCATGCCGCGCCAGACCGATACCCGCAAAGTCGAAGCCAAAGAGGAGAAGTTCAGCGGCTTCGTGTTTAAGATTCAGGCCAACATGGACCCGAAACACCGTGACCGCGTGGCCTTTATGCGCGTGGTGTCCGGCAAATATGAGAAGGGCATGAAGCTGCGTCAGGTGCGTACCGGTAAAGATGTGGTGATTTCCGACGCGCTGACCTTCATGGCGGGCGACCGTTCGCACGTTGAGGAAGCTTATCCGGGCGATATCATCGGCCTGCATAACCACGGCACCATCCAGATTGGCGACACCTTCACCCAGGGCGAAACCATGAAGTTCACCGGTATTCCGAACTTCGCTCCGGAACTGTTCCGTCGCATTCGCCTGCGCGATCCGCTGAAGCAGAAACAGCTGCTGAAAGGGCTGGTCCAGCTGTCGGAAGAGGGCGCCGTGCAGGTGTTCCGTCCGGTGCACAACAACGATCTGATCGTGGGTGCGGTGGGCGTGCTGCAGTTTGATGTGGTCGTGGCGCGTCTCAAGAGCGAGTACAACGTTGAGGCGATTTACGAGGCCATCAACGTGTCGACCGCCCGCTGGGTTGAGTGCAGCGACGCGAAGAAGTTCGACGATTTCCAGCGCAAAAACGAGATCAACCTGGCGCTCGATGGCGGTGACAACCTCACCTATATCGCCCCGACCATGGTCAACCTCAACATCACGCAGGAGCGCTATCCTGACGTGACCTTCCGTAAAACGCGCGAGCACTAAGTTCGCCGTCTTCACCGGGCTGCTGCTTTCTGCCGCCCGGTTTTCTCCGATACAGACTCCTCTTAATTGCGCTGCGGTTATCGCTTTTTGGCGAGATATCAACCACAAAAGCCAGCAAAAGCTGTAATCCCTACTATGATTATTCTGTCGGACGAGAAAACGGACCTGTGGGTCTGATTACGTCCATCACGCAGCAACGTGGTGTGTTGCTGGCGCATTCGCGGTTGCGAGTGGGTTAACTGATAGAAGGATGATATCGATGAATAAGACTAAGATTGCTAAAACCCTGATTGCTGCACTGGCCGGTACTGCGCTGTTAAGCGGCGCGGCAATGGCGGCTGATACCAGCAGCAGCGCGGGTTCCAAAATCGATAGTTCTATGAAAAAAGTCGATGGCTTTATGGATGACAGCGGCATCACCGCCAAAGCCAAAGCCGCGCTGGTGGACGATGAAGCGATTAAAAGTACGGATATCTCGGTCAAAACGCAGCAGGGCGTGGTTACGCTGAGCGGTTTTGTCACCTCGCAGGACCAGGCTGAGAAGGCTGTGGCGCTGGTGCAGAAGGTGGAAGGGGTTAAATCCGTCAGCGACAAACTACACGTCAGAGACAGCAAACAGAGTTCATTGAAAGGTTATGCAGGTGATGCAGCAACCACCAGTGAAATAAAAGCTAAACTTTTAGCAGATGACATTGTGCCATCGCGCAACGTGAAGGTGGAAACCACCGATGGCGTGGTACAGCTGTCCGGGGAAGTGGCGAATCAGGCCCAGTCCGATCGGGCTGAGAAGATCGCCAAAGCCATTGAAGGCGTGAAAAGCGTGAAGAATGACCTCAAGGTGAAATCTTAACGCAACCGGAACGGCATCACCAACGGTGCCGTTCCGTATTAAAAACAGTGATGTGAAGAATAAGCAGTTCGATTTTCACTATGGTAAAGGAGAGGCTTATGTTTCGTTGGGGTATTATCTTTCTGGTCATCGCTCTGATTGCTGCAGCATTAGGTTTTGGCGGTCTGGCGGGTACGGCAGCATGGGCAGCTAAAATTGTCTTTATTGTCGGTATTATTCTGTTCCTCGTGAGCCTGTTTACCGGGCGCAAACGACCCTGACCCACTGCGTTAACCATGTTAACCCGCTAGTCACATAAAGCGGAGGCCAGTCATTGCCACCATTGAAGGTGCGCCGCGACGATTGCAGGATGCGGTTGGTCAGGGAACGACAATGACTGGTTCTCCGGGATGCTGATTGAGCGCCTCCCTCAGAGCAGCAAACACTGAGGGACATCCATTGGGAATACGCATCCCGGTGTCGCTGGACACCTTTGAGCCACTGGCACTCACGCCATTCAAATCCAAAAAAATCGCGCTGGTCTGCGAAGGCGGCGGGCAACGCGGCATCTTCACGGCGGGCGTACTGGATGAATTTCAGCGCGCAGGCTTTAACCCCTTTCAGTTAATGCTCGGCACCTCAGCCGGGGCACAAAATCTCTCAGCCTTTGTCTGTGCTCAGCCCGGTTATGCGCGGCGCGTGATTACCCGATATACCACCAGTAAACTGTTTTTCGATCCGCTGCGTTTTGTGCGCGGTGGCCACCTGATCGATCTCGACTGGCTGGTCGATATCACTAAACAGGAGTTCCCGCTGGCGCTGAGCAGCGCCGAAAGCCTGTTTGCCAAAGGCAGCGAATTTTACATGTGCGCCTGCCGCAGCGATGATTACAGCGCGCAGTATTTCAATCCCACCAATCTGACCTGGCATGACATCATTAAGGCTTCCAGCGCGATCCCCGGTTTCTACCGCAGCGGCGTGTTGATGGATGGCGTGAGCTATCTCGACGGCGGCATCAGCGACGCCATTCCGGTGCGCGAAGCGGCGCGGCGTGGCGCCGATACCATTGTGGTGATCCGTACCGTGCCGTCACAGATGGCGTATACGCCGAAGTGGTTTAAACGCATGGAGCGCTGGCTGAGCGACAGCGCCCTGCAGCCGATGATCAATATCCTTCATCAGCACGAAGAGAGCTACCGCCAGATTCAGCAGTTTATTGAACAGCCGCCGGATAATCTGCGCATCATTGAAATCTTTCCGCCAAAGCCGCTGGCCAGCATGGCGCTGGGCAGTCGTCTGGCGTCACTGAATCAGGATTATCATCTGGGCCGCCGCAGCGGGCGCTATTTCCTGGCGACGCTGGGCCAGTGGCTGAGCGATGCTGAACCGCTGGCGCGCCCGATTGCCGTGACGCCGCCTGCCGCCGTCGCCAACGCGCCGGATAACCGGCCGGTCAGCACGCCGCCGCTGGCGGGTAATGACGCCGACTACGATGCAGGATCGCTGGCATGAGATTTATCGACACCCACTGCCACTTTGATTTTCCGCCATTTGTCACCGCTGCCGAACAGAGTATCGCGCAGGCGGCGCAGGCGGGCGTGGAACGCATCATCGTGCCGTGCGTGGATGCCAGCCGTTTTGCCGTGGTGAGCCAGCTGGCGCAGCAGCATCCGGCGCTGTATAGCGCGCTCGGGCTGCACCCGATCAATATTGCGCAACATCAGGATGACGATCTCGATCGCCTTGAGCAGTACCTGCAAACGCCGGATGTAAAACGCGTGGCGATCGGGGAAATCGGGCTGGATCTGTATATGGAAGCGCCGGATTTTGCGCGGCAAACCCGGCTGCTGGAGGCGCAGCTGAAGCTGGCAAGGCGCTATGATTTGCCGGTGATCCTGCATTCGCGACGTACGCACGATCAGCTGGCGCAGCATCTGCGCCGTCACGACGTGCCGCGACGCGGCGTGGTGCACGGCTTTGCCGGCAGCCAGCAGCAGGCGGAGCGTTTCATCGCCCTTGGCTACGCGATTGGTGTCGGCGGCACCATTACCTATGCGCGCGCCAGCAAAACCCGCCACACCATCGCCAGCCTGCCATTGCAGGCGCTGCTGCTGGAAACCGATGCGCCGGATATGCCGCTGCACGGTTTTCAGGGCCAGCCAAATCGCCCGGAGCGCGCGCGTAATGTGTTCGAAGTATTGTGCCAGCTGCGCCCGGAACCGCCCGATGAGATCGCCGACGCGCTGTGGCACAACAGCCTGCGTTTGTTCGCGCTGCCGGATTGAGTATTGATCCTGCGCCTGCCGCCCCTTCACTTCATCTAATAGCGCCGTCACGGTTAATCGCCGTTGCAGTTTTGCCAGCGGCACAATTTATTGCGCGATGAATCGCGTCGCTGCAACGCCTCTGCCACTTCTGATGATGTGCTGACAACTCCCGCTCTGTCGCAAATTAACTACGCTTTAACGATATCCGATACCTTTTTGCAGCAACATTTGTGATAATAATCACAATCGTATCGTGCCGCGCTGTTCGGCAAAATAACGATTTAATGTGATAAAAATCGCTAATTGCATGTATATCAGAGCGCGGCTTCCTTTTCCTTGTGACAAGTCTCGCAATTTCACGCGGCGTGGGTTGTTATAATTATCACATTCTCCGGTGAGCAGATTTCACCGGCCTGACTTTGGAGAGCACCATGACCGATCTGAACGCGGCCGCGCAGCGCGCGCTGCAACTGATGGACCTGACCACCCTGAATGAAGACGACACCGATGAAAAAGTGATCGCGCTGTGCCATCAGGCGAAATCACCAGCCGGTAACACGGCGGCGATCTGTATCTATCCGCGCTTTATCCCGATTGCACGTAAAACGCTGCGCGAGCAGGGCACGCCGGAAATTCGTATCGCGACCGTCACTAACTTCCCGCACGGTAATGACGACATCGACATCGCGCTGGCGGAAACCCGTGCGGCAATCGCCTATGGCGCGGATGAAGTTGACGTGGTGTTCCCGTACCGTGCGCTGATTGCCGGTCATCGTGACGTCGGCTTTGCGCTGGTAAAAGCCTGTAAAGAGGCCTGCGCGGCGGCGAACGTGCTGCTGAAAGTGATCATTGAAACCGGCGAGCTGAAAGAGGAAGCGCTGATTCGTGCGGCGTCCGAAATCGCGATCGATGCTGGCGCGGATTTCATCAAAACCTCTACCGGTAAAGTACCGGTCAACGCCACGCCAGAGGTGGCGGCGATCATGATGCAGGTAATCCGTGACAAAGGCGTGCAGCAGCAGGTGGGCTTCAAACCGGCTGGCGGCGTGCGCACGGCGGAAGATGCCGCTATCTACCTGCAGCTGGCCGACGATATCCTCGGCAGCGGCTGGGCGGATGCGCGTCATTTCCGCTTCGGCGCTTCCAGCCTGTTAGCCAGCCTGCTGAATACCCTGGGCCACGCTACGGCGACCAGCAAAGCCGGTTATTGATTCACGCGGTCGCCACAATGGCGGCCCACGGTGTCACTGCCGTCAGGTGCGCATTGCTGCGCATCTGGCGGCTGTCATTCAGCGATACATCGCTTTTCCGGGGAGGCAACCTTGTTCCTGCCACAAGAAATTATTCGTAAAAAACGCGACGGTCAGCCGCTGAGCGAAGCGGAAATCCGCTTTTTCATCAACGGCGTGCGTGATAACAGCGTGTCTGAAGGGCAAATCGCCGCGCTGGCGATGACGATTTATTTTCACGACATGAACCTGGAAGAGCGCGTGGCGCTGACCATGGCGATGCGCGATTCCGGCACGGTGCTCAACTGGCAGGCGCTGAATCTCAACGGACCGATTGTTGATAAACACTCGACCGGCGGCGTGGGCGATGTCACTTCGCTGATGCTGGGTCCGATGGTGGCGGCCTGCGGCGGCTACGTGCCAATGATTTCCGGGCGCGGCCTCGGTCACACCGGCGGCACGCTGGATAAGCTGGAAGCCATTCCCGGCTTCGATATCTTCCCCAGCGACGATCGCTTCCGCCAGATCATCAAACAGGTCGGCGTTGCCATTATCGGTCAGACTAATTCGCTGGCGCCGGCGGACAAGCGGTTCTATGCCACGCGCGATATCACTGCCACCGTGGATTCCATACCGCTGATCACCGCCTCGATCCTCGCCAAAAAATTAGCCGAAGGATTAGACGCGCTGGTGATGGATGTCAAAGTCGGATCCGGGGCGTTTATGCCAACCTTTGAGGCCTCGCAGCAGCTGGCGCAGGCGATTGTCGGCGTTGCCAACGGCGCGGGATGCAAAACCACCGCGCTGCTCACCGACATGAATCAGGTGCTGGCGTCGAGCGCCGGTAATGCGCTGGAAGTGCGCGAAGCGGTGCATTTCCTCACCGGCGAGGCGCGCAATCCGCGGCTGCTGGAGGTCACGCTGGCGCTGTGCGCCGAGATGCTGATCTCCGGCAAGCTGGCGGCGAACGAAGCCGAGGCGCGGCAAAAATTGCAGCAGGTGCTGGATAACGGTAAAGCGGCTGAGGTGTTTGCCCGCATGGTGGCGGCGCAGAACGGCCCGACGGATTTCATCGAGCAGATGGACCGCTACCTGCCGGCACCGATGCTGAGCAAAGCGGTGTACGCCGATCGTCCCGGCATCGTCAGCGCCATGGACACGCGGGCGCTGGGCATGGCGGTGGTGGCGCTGGGCGGTGGCCGTCAGCGCGCCAGCGACAGCATTGATTACAGCGTGGGCCTCAGCGACATGATCACGCTGGGCAGTGAGGTCAATGCGCAGCAGCCGCTGGCGGTGATTCATGCCGCGTCGGAAGCGCAATGGCAGCAGGCTGCAGCGGCAGTGAAAGCGGCGATAACGCTCAGCGACCATGCTCCGCAGGCCACGCCGGTGGTGTATCGCCGCATCAGCGAATAGTGGCGTAACTGCGTGCCAGGCAGCGGCCGTTCGGGTATACTGATCTGATCGCTTTTTTTTGACTTGTCATCGCGCTATGGCGCAGGAGACTTGCATGAAACGTGCTTTTATTATGGTTCTCGACTCCTTCGGGATTGGTTCCAGCAAAGACGCCGATAAATTCGGTGATGAAGGATCGGATACGCTCGGCCATATCGCCGAAGCGTGCTTTGAAGGCCGCGCCAATGAAGGCCGCGAAGGTCCGCTGCATCTGCCCAACATGACCGCGCTCGGCCTTGGCAAAGCGGCGGAACTCTCTACCGGCCGCTTCCCGCCGGGACTGGATCCGCAGGCGGAAATTATCGGCGCTTACGCCTACGCCAGCGAACTCTCTTCGGGCAAAGATACGCCGTCCGGCCACTGGGAAATCGCCGGGGTGCCGGTGCTGTTTGACTGGGGCTATTTCAGCGACAAAGAGAACAGCTTCCCGCAGGAGCTGCTGGATACGCTGGTAAAACGCGCCGATCTGCCGGGCTACCTCGGCAACTGCCACTCCTCCGGCACGGTAATTCTCGACCAGCTGGGCGAGGAGCATATGAAAAGCGGCAAGCCGATTTTCTACACCTCGGCAGATTCGGTGTTCCAGATTGCCTGTCATGAAGAGACCTTTGGCCTCGATCGCCTGTACGCGCTGTGTGAAATTGCCCGTGAAGAGCTGACCAACGGCGGCTATAACATTGGCCGCGTAATCGCGCGTCCGTTTGTCGGCGATAAAGCCGGTAACTTCCAGCGCACCGGTAACCGTCACGATCTGGCGGTCGAACCACCGGCACCGACCATGCTGAAAAAGCTGGTGGATGAGAAGGGCGGCGAAGTGATTTCAGTGGGTAAAATCGCTGATATCTACGCGGAGCAGGGCATCACGCAAAAAGTTAAAGCCACCGGTCTGGATGCGCTGTTTGACGCCACCATTGAGCAGATGAAGAAGGCGCCGGACAACTCGATAGTGTTCACCAACTTCGTCGATTTTGACTCGACCTGGGGCCATCGCCGCGATATCGCCGGTTATGCCGGTGGGCTGGAGCTGTTTGACCGCCGTCTGCCGGAGCTGATGGCGCTGGTGAAAGAGGGCGATATCCTGATCCTCACCGCTGACCACGGCTGCGATCCGAGCTGGCATGGCACAGAGCACACGCGCGAGCACATCCCGATTCTGATCTACGGTCCAGAAGTAAAACCGGGCTCGCTGGGTTACCGCGATACTTTCGCCGATATCGGCCAGACCATCGCCAGCTATTTTGGCCTGTCCAGCATGGACTACGGCAAAAGCTTGCTGTAAAACAGCCACCACTTTTTGATAAGGAAGAACAACAATGGCAACTCCTCATATTAATGCCGAAATGGGCGATTTCGCGGACGTGGTGCTGATGCCAGGCGATCCGCTGCGTGCAAAACACATTGCCGAGACTTTCCTCGACGATGTGGTCGAAGTGAATAACGTACGCGGCATGCTGGGCTTCACCGGGACTTACAAAGGCCGCAAAATCTCCGTGATGGGCCACGGTATGGGTATTCCATCCTGCTCGATCTACACCAAAGAGCTGATCACCGATTTCGGCGTGAAGAAGATCATTCGTGTGGGTTCCTGCGGTGCCGTGCGTGCAGACGTGAAACTGCGTGATGTGGTGATTGGTATGGGTGCCTGCACCGATTCAAAAGTTAACCGCATGCGTTTCAAGGATCACGATTTTGCCGCCATCGCGGATTTCGACATGGTGCGTAACGCGGTTGACGCGGCTAAAGCGCTGGGCGTGGACGCGCGCGTTGGTAACATCTTCTCCGCTGATTTGTTCTATACGCCGGACCCGCAGATGTTCGACGTGATGGAGAAGTACGGCATTCTCGGTGTGGAGATGGAAGCGGCCGGCATCTACGGTGTGGCGGCAGAGTTTGGTGCCAAAGCGCTGACCATCTGTACCGTGTCGGATCATATCCGTACGCACGAGCAAACCACCGCGGCAGAGCGTCAGACGACGTTCAACGATATGATTAAGATCGCGCTGGAGTCGGTGCTGCTGGGGGATTGATTTTCCTCGCTTTTCCTTCGCCCTCACCCTAACCCTCTCCCGCGTGCGGGAGAGGGGACTGATCGAGCAACGGTTAATGCTTGCGCGCGGGAGAGGGGACGATCGAGCAACGGTTAATGCCTTCTCGCTGGAGAGCGCAAGCCGCGCGGTCAACGATTTCTCCCGAAAAGGGCGGAAACCACAAGCCGCACGTTCAACTCCCTCTCCCGGTGGGAGAGGGGCGGGGTGAGGGCATCAGTAAATATCCATGACTACTTGAGCAATAAAGTTGCCTCCAGCCCTGCTACCACCTCAATCCATCTGGCTATCAATGACCAATGTCACCGTACCGCGCCAGGTCGAGCCCGGCTCTTTTACCATCTTCTCCACCGCAGTGCGGCGTACGCGAAAATCCAGTTTCGCGCGTCGTAAGGTAATGTATTCCGAAGGCGGGTCGATGGTATGCCCTTCGCTGCGCGTATCCAATGGAGTCGCGATAAGCAGTTTTCCTCCCTGAGTAAATCCTGGCAGCGTCAGCAGCACATCCAGCGGTACGCTGGCACCGGTCCGGGTATTTTGCAGGCCGCAGGCATTGCCCTGCGGGAATTCGCACTGCATCCATATCTGAAAACTGCTGCTGGAGGCGAGGGTAAAAGGTACCTCTTTACTTAGTTCGTCTGGCGTGCGACCTCCGTTAACCCACTGGTGCCAGCCGCCTTTTGCTGCCAGACGCACATTTTCACTGCCGGGGGCAAAGCGATAGTGGAAGGCGTGTTTTACGGTGGCTTTAAGTATAAATCTTATTTCAGTTTCACCGTTGTAGTCTGCATTACCAATACCTATGGCTTTATTTTCTTGCTTATTTGAAATTTTATAGGTTATCTCACCATCATAATCGCCACTGACTAATATTAGTGGGTTTGGTAGTTCGAGGTAATATCCCAAAGAAAAGCTCTCCACCTGGACCTTACCTTTAAAAGGGGACGCTTGATTCAGCCTTGTATAACAACTAAGCATTTTTTCCGGGAGGCGCCAACCAGAAATAACATAATCAGGTGTAGATTCAGCTCTAAAGTTTGTACAGCCTCCTACTGGGTGATGAATAGTCCATGCCGCTTGTCTGAGGTCTCCGTCCTCATTATTTAGCCTCTTATAGATAATCCCAATATTTGATAAGCGAAATCTGGCTTTCGTTTTTATATTAGGATTATCATGTTTTATCAGCTCTATTTCTTTAAATTCCCCATCAATGGATGCAAAAAAATGATCCTCATTAGGCTCTGCATAAGTATCAAGGTCTTTATAAGGATTAAAGCCAGGGATTTGAATCATAGATTCACCTGGCCTGCAATAGCGTTGACACTCTGAATTTACTGGTGTTGTATTTGTAAATTTATTATTATTGGGCTTGTTTATATCGGCGATAAATTCCGCTGTGAGCAGTAAATCTCGTGCATGAGCAACACTTATGAGCATTAGTAAGATACAAATGCTTAACGAGTAAAATAAGAAATTTTTAACCGGAAATCTAATCATTAGTGGTTTTTCTCCTCTGCTTCATTCTGCATTGCAGTCAGTGCCGTCTCGCCGCAGGAAATATTGCCAGCAAAAATCATCTCCTGTTGTTTCTGCGCCGCCGGGTTCAGATGAATTTCACACTGCACGCCAGAACGGTGTTCAATACTCACCACCGGGTTGCGCTCGTGCAGCTCCAGGGTAAACAGCCCGTTACTGTCAGTTAAGGTACGGCCTGCGTGGTTGACGACATAAGCGCCATCCAGCGCTTTGCCGTTGCGGTCGACCAGACGGCCCACTACCGTCACGGTTTTCATCACCCGCACTTCATGAGTGCTGACGCCACCGCGGATCTGGTGATAATCAATGTACTCCGGCTGAATTTTCAGTGCCGGTGCGTCGCTGCCAGGGAAATCAAGCTGAACGGTGCCAGGACGCCACGCGTCTACCGGAATAAAATTCCGTCCCGCTTTCAGTGGCGTTGAGCCGCTCTGGTGCAGGGCAACCAGCTGTGCCTGCGGATCATCAGATTTCACATCAACAATCAGCCCGGCGGCTTCCTGGTAAGCCGCCTGTTGCGTCATCACGCCTTTGCCGCCGGCTATCGCGATCACACTGCCGGTATTGATACCGCCAGACAGCTGTCTGTTGAGTGTCGCGCTTTGCGCCCAGAAGCTTCCTTCTGCCAGCGATGAAACAAAGCGGTTATAGGTGCTGGCCCCGGCGCCATGTTTATCTGCCGTGAGCGTCGCGCTGGTGCTGCGAATCACACTGTTCTCTGCCCACTCCTGATTCAGGGAGGCGGAGGTGTAAAGATCGCGCGTGCCGTTGGTGTCGTTGCGGCTGCCGATGCTGACGTTGGCGTTGCGCCGCGTTCCGCCCAGCGGGAAGCTGGCGCTCAGGGTAATTCCGCGATTGCGTGTATGGTTTGTTTCACGATAAGGGCGATCAAAACCTGACAAACGCCAGTTCACCGTGGTATCGCCCAGTGTGGTGCGGGTGCTAAAGCCTAAATCAACGCCCGGTGTGCCACCGCGGCTGTGATGGGCAATACGGCCTGTCAGGCTGTTTTCATTATTCAGGCGCCAGGCCGCGGCCAGGCTGGTGCTGTAGTCGTTGCGGCGGTAAGGCGAATAACCTGACTCACTCTGCTGGCGGCGATACCAGCTGCGGTTATGGTTCAGCGCCACCGTTGCCTGCTGTTGCGTCCAGGCAGCCTGCAGGTCCAGCCCATATCCGTTATGATCGTCGCGCCAGGCATTGCTATAAAGCTGCAGAGCATTATGTGGCTGCCAGTCCAGCGAAACGGCACTTTTGCGCGCATTGCCTATCTGTTGCAGTGCCACACCGGCCGTGGCTCGGGGGTGTAACAGATAGTTAAGACTTACGCCGCCCGCCACTTTTTTCTGCTGTGTCGTTTTATCGCTGTTCCACAATGTCTGCTGCTGGCCTACAAACACGTTATAGCGCAGACGTTCCGCGGGGTTGCGCCAGTGCGTGGGTTTATTGATGGTTTCTGTACTACGGCTGGTTTCACGTCCGTCTTCAATGATACGAATCTCGACTTCATAGATACCCATGGGTAACGAGGTGGTATCCAGCGTTTGCAGACCAGGTTCCACTGGCTGGGTATTCAGTAGTGTGCCGTTACGGTAAATCTCCGCAATCCCTTCGCGGTTGGCCGTCACATAGACCGGGTACAGGCTTGCCGAACCGTTGTCTTTCATTAGCGTCTCGCTACTGCCGTACATGACACCGGCCACGGTATTGAGCCCGCCCGCAGGCAGAGAAGGCTGACGCACTAAACCGAGGCTAACGCTGTCTGGCGTAAATAAACCGGTACGCAGGACATTACGGCGAAATTCGCGCTGGGCATAGAAGGCGGTTACCGCATGGCGCATTGGCGCATCATCCTGGCTGCTGCGATCCAGTTGCAACTGGCTGCTGAGTGTCCATTTCGCTATTGCCGCGTCAAGGCCGCCGTTCCAGCTCAAGGCTGACGCCTGGTTTTGCCCGGCAGTCGCATTGAGCTGATTATTCATAATCAGGCTGGCAGCATTTTTTTCTGGCAGGCTGTACCACTGGTCATCACTGTTTTGGTCCGCCTGAGCGGTAATTAGCACCAGACGGGAATCATTGAGGTGATAGCTGATGGCCATCAGCCCATGGTTACACGCGATTTCGCAGGTGGCGATTTTCTGCGGCGCGGTGAAAATTTGCAGCCAGCGCTGGCGCTCGCTTTCACTGAACTGGCTGTCTGTAGCATCGGTAAAATTGATGATGCGCACCTGCTCATCTTCCGACAGCGTGATCATGGCATCGCCCAACACTTTACCGTCCAGCATCACTCGTGCTGAGAGCGGCGTGTCAAAAAAATGCGCACGAAATTCCTGAGGCATAGCAGCAGCCTGTTCCCTCAGCGTTGGGGTAGTTTGCTGTGCCTGGGTTGCCAGGCCTATCGCGAGCGTAAGCAGGCTGATCGCAGGCAGAAAATGAGTGCGTGACATGGGATACAGATCCATTTAACCATCAGAAAAATAAAGAGAGGTCTCCCTCTCTTTATGCTTTTCAAACGTTATGCCAGTGGCGACATTATGGTTTAGGTACAGTGTCAAAAATCATGGTGACGGCGCCCATGTAGGTCCCTGCCGCCGGACGCGCACCTTTGGTTTTCTGGCTCACGGTCATAGTGGCGGTTTTCTCCACGGCGGCTTCCGTCGCGGTGTACAGCTCTACCGCAGCAGCAGCAGTAAGTGGGAGTGGCTTACCAGCAATTTTGATATCCAGATCAATGACATCTGCACTGGCTGAAGAGGTCAGCGCTGGCTGGCCGTTCAGGTAGGCTTTGATGCCACCGGTGCTATTTTTCATTTTCATTTGCAGGTTGAGGTCGCTCAGTGAAAGGCTTGCCTCGTTCCAGCCCATTTTCTGCGTCTGGCCATCCCAGCCGTTTAACGGGGTGACGTAGAAATTGTTATCAGGAATAACCGCTTCGACGTTGAAATCCACCTGCGGAGCAGCGATCGCGCCGCAGGTAACGGCCAGCAGAGCAGAGGCCAGAGCAATATTTTTCAGTTTCATTTGGTGTTCTCTCCAGAACGTGTGTGTAAAATCTATTTCCCTGTATTCAGGGCGCTTTTCTGACTACCCTCAACCAGAGTGTATTGCCAGATTTGGTCAGGCTGCGCAGTTCTCAGCAGCTGACGACCTGGTCGCAATTGCGTACTGCTGCCGTTGCCGCATAGTTTGGTTTTAACCGAGCAGGTTTTTAAATCATCGATAATGATCGAGCTGTTACCATTATTAGTAATTTTCAGTTGTGGGCCGGCGCCTTCAATTTTGCTGCTGAATTGCACATTATTTGGTTGTACGGTCAGAATGGTACCGAACCCGCTTAAGACGGTTACGCCCGCGTTAATTTTGTCGCGGTAATCATTCAGTTCTTTCGTCGCCAGACCAAATTCTTCCTTATTTTCCGGCACAACCGGGATATAGCGCACCCGGTAATAACGTTCACGCTCGCGCGAACCGGTAAACACCAGTCGGTTGGTTTGCATGCCACCGGCAGGGATAATCAGGCGCGGCGGGGTTGAGAGCAAACCTGTGCCGCGTCCGTTAACAATCGCCTCTGCGTCCAGCGGTTGCTCGGTTATCTCACCGTCACGGTCAAATACCATTTCGGCAACCGTGACACGCACAAACGCCGTTGAGTCACCGTGATTGTGAATACGTTTTGCCAGGGTGTTTTTACCGCCAGCTATAAACTCATTAAGTGCGCCGACATTAATCGCGGGAGCCGCAAAAACCTGTGCAGTGGTCAGCGTGCTAATAAGCATTAGCGTGCATTTAATATTCATTGCTATCATTCACATTCCATCTTGACGGTATTTAATATCAGTTTGTGGTTCTTCAGATATTATTCCCGTGTAGGCATTAAGCGTTAAGGTGTCTTGCTTCAATAGGATCATCTTAACGGTGCTTTTGAATTAATCCGGCTAAGACCGGTCTTAAATCCCTTATTGCTTTCAGGCTGAGGCTGGCATTAAGTACGACGGTGCCTTCGCCGACATCATCTGACACACTTTTACCCAGGCTTGTGCATCTTCCTGCTGGCTCTGCGGCGATCTCTCCCTATCATTAGCGTGATAATGAAGAGACTAAGCCCCTGATGAATTTCCGCAATTTCGAAGCCGAAGAGAAACTGTTTGTGCGCCGCGCGCTGGTGGCGTTTGCCCTGGTTGTTATCTGCTTCACCATTCTTGGCATCAACCTGTATCGCTTACAGGTGGATCAGCACAGCTATTACCAGACGCGCTCTAACGAGAACGACATCAAAATGATCCCCATCGCGCCAACGCGCGGATTGATTTTCGATCGCAACGGCATCCCGCTGGTGCGCAACGTCACCTGGTACGACATCCTCGTCACGCCGTACAAAATCGACAACATGCAGGCGACGCTGAAAGCGCTGACGCCCATCGTCGATCTGACACCGGATGATATCGACACATTCGAGCACGAACTTAAGCAGAGCAGCCGCTATAAGCCGGTGGAGCTAAAAGCCGAGCTCACCGATGAAGAGGTGGCGCGCTTCTCGGTCAATCAGTTCCGCTTCACCGGCGTCACCATCGATACCTATCAGGATCGGGAATACCCGTACGGCGCCGATCTGGCGCACGTGGTCGGCTACGTGTCGAAGATTAACGACAATGATTACAAGCGGCTTAATGCCGAGGGCGTCGGCGAAAACTACGCCGCCGACCATAACATCGGCAAGCAGGGTATTGAGGGCTACTACGAATCCCTGCTGCACGGCAAGACCGGCTATCAGGAAGTGGAAGTGGATAACCACGGCCGCATCGTGCGCGTGCTGAAAGAGGTGCCGCCGGTGGCGGGCAAAAACATCTGGCTGACGCTGGATCTGCATCTGCAGCAGTATGTGGAGAGCCAGCTGGCCGGGCAGCGTGCGGCGGTGCTGATTGAGGATCCGCACGATGGCGGCGTGCTGGCGATGGTCTCCAGCCCAAGCTACGATCCCAACCCGTTCGTGAAGGGCATCAGCTACAAAGCCTATAAAACGCTGCTGCAGGATAAAAACCTGCCGCTGATCAATCGCGTTACCCAGGGGCTGTATCCACCGGCATCGACGGTAAAACCCTACATGGCGATGTCGGCGCTGCTGAGCAAAGTGATTACGCCGGGCACCACCTTCTTTGGCGCGCCCACCTGGACGCTGCCGGGCACCGATCGCAAATACCGTGACTGGAAAAAGTCCGGCCACGGCATGCTCGACGTCACCAAAGCGATTGAAGAGTCCGCCGACACCTTCTTCTATCAGGTGGCGTTCATGATGGGCATCGACCGCATCCACAGCATGCTCAGCCAGTTCGGCTACGGCAAACCTACCGGTATCGATTTGAATGAAGAGTATGCCGGGCTGCTGCCGAGCCGCGAATGGAAGCAGAAAGTGCATAAACACTTGTGGTATCAGGGCGATACGGTGTCGGTGGGCATCGGCCAGGGCTACTGGATTGCCACGCCGATTCAGATGGTGAAAGCCATGGTGGCGCTGATCAATAACGGCCGGGTGATTAATCCGCACCTGCTGGCTAAAGCACAGCGCGGCACCTGGCAGCAGGTTTATCAGCCGACCGCGCCGCAGCCGCAGATTGGCGATGCGAAATCACCGTACTGGTCGCTGGTGCGCCACGCCATGTTTGGTATGGCTAACGCGCCTAACGGCACCGGTTATAAATATTTCCATACCGCGCCGTACGGCATCGCCGCCAAGTCCGGTACGTCGCAGGTGTTTAGCCTGAAGCAGAACCAGACTTACAATGCGAAAATGATCCCGGTGCGCCTGCGTGACCACATTTTCTATACCGCCTTTGCGCCGTTTAACAACCCGCAGGTGGCGGTGGCGCTGATTCTGGAAAACGGCGGTAACGAAGGCATTACGGCCGCGCCGGTGATGCGCAATATCCTCGACCACATCTTCCTGCCGCCGCCGGATAACAGCGTGCCGATGCAGACGGCCAGCACCGCGCAGGTGCGCTGATCAGCGGAAAAATACCCGGTTGCGGCCGTGGTGTTTGGCATCGTAGAGCGCGGCATCGGCATTGCTGTACAGCGTGTCAAAATCGGAGCCTGGCTTGCCGTAGCTCACGCCGAGGCTGGCGGTCACCAGTTGCTGCGGCAGCACCGCGAGCGGCGAGGCGTTAAGCGAGGCGTGGATCGCACCGGCGACAATCACCGCGTCGGACAGACGATAGTGCGGCAGCAACACGGTAAACTCTTCGCCGCCGATGCGGCCAATGCTGGCACCGGCCGGGCAGTGCGCCTGAATGCGCGTCACCAGTCCGCAAATCACCTTATCGCCCATCGGATGGCCGTATTCGTCGTTGATCTTCTTGAAGTGGTCGATATCCAGAATGATCAGTGCCGCCGGACCGCTCTCCAGCGTCTGGCTGATGCGCTGAATAATCGCGCCGCGATTCCACACCGCCGTTAGCGGATCGTGGCTGGCTTTGTACTCCAGCTCCTGCGCCAGCTGGTTTAACTGCTCATTCACGCGGTTCAGCTCGCGCTCCGCGCGATCGCTGCGGGAGATGAGCCGCCAGGTTTCGCGCATCAGGCGCTGATAGTGGCGATTCAGGTGCAGCAGCGCCTCGCGGTAATCCTGCGCGCTCAGCGTGTTTTGCGCCGCCACATGCTGTGAGCGATTCAGCACCTCGCTCTCTTCACGGAACAGCTCGTTGAGGTCCATCATGACGCCAGTTCCGCCTGCAGATTAACCTGCAGATCGGTAAAATCCAGCGCCAGTTCCTGACCAAACTCTTCCGCGATGTCATCTTCCGCATCAAACAGCCAGTTCAGCGTGACGCGCTGACCGCGCTGCGCCAGCTGGTTGAACTGATCGAACAGGCTGAACAGCATTTTGGTGCTGGAGCTGTTGAAGTAGCGCAGCGCGATAGTGACGACCACGGCGTCGTTGTCGGTGGGTTGCCACTGCTCAAGGGCATCCAGCAGCGGGCGATAAAACGCCGCCGCGTTCTCCGGCCACGACTCGCCGCGCAGCGCAAACTGGCGGGTGGCAAAATCAAAACTCACTTCGGGCGTGCTCTCAGTGGCAGTGATAATCAGGTTTTGCATACAACCTCAATCCTGGTGAATGGTGGCTTTAAGCCAAAACGTGGCGTAGCCGCTGGCGGGCAGCGGACGCAGTTCATACTCCAGCGGCTCACTGACATCACGGGCAAGCGTCAGCAAACCGATATTGGCCCCTTTGCTGGTGGCGGGGCTCTCGGTGCGCAGACCGACACGGTAGGCCTGCTTAATTTCGTCGTTACTCATGGTACGCAGCAGATCGAGCCAGTCGCGCAGCTGCTCGCAGGCGGCCTGTTCGACCTGATTACTGCTCTCCAGCACGTAGTTATCGCCGTCCACATGCAGCGTTACGGTGCCAAAGCGAAAGTGCTGTTCGGCGTGGCTCAGGGTACGGCTGTCCTGCGAATAGCGCAGAATGTTCTGCACAATCTCGACAAAGCTGGAGAACAGCCGGCGGCGCACTTTTAGCGGGGCCTGCTGGTTTTCCAGAAACACTTTGATCACTTCACCCATCGCGGTGATGTTCTGCGGCGAAAAGAAGCCGGTATAGTGCAGCGCAACGCTGTCGGGCGGCAGGTGCGTGCCGGTGGAAGCTGGATGCATAAGAGGCTCGTTAATAACGCAGGCCAAACCAGGTGACGTCATCGCGCCGCGGCTGGTTGCCCTGCCAGTGAAGAAATGCCTGCGCAAACGCCGTGGAGAGCTCGGCCATCGGCAGGGTTTTATGTTGTGCAATGACCGTCTGAATCCGCTTTTTACCGAACATAATCTGCCGCGCGCCGCCGGGTTGATCGGTCACGCCGTCGCTCATCACCAGCAGCACATCGCCGGGCTGCAGTGTGCGCTGCTGCTGCGGCCAGCAATAGTCGTGCGGTGTATCGGTGTAGCCAACGCCGACGCGATCGGCCTGCAGCGCGGCGGCTTCACCCTGTACCGGCTGCAGCACCGCGTGCATGCGCGCGCTGGCCCAGCTCAGCTGATGGCTGGCCGTCTCCAGCCGCAGCGCAATCGCATCGCAGCCGTCGTTGGACAGCGAAGTCTGTTGCGAGGCGTTAAGCTGGCCCAGGGTTTGTTTGATGTGGCGGTTAAGCGCCTGCAGCAGGGCAGACGGCGTACGATGGTTGTGCTGCAGCGCACGCTCCAGCGCCGCATGCAAAATCACCGTCATAAACGCGCCGGGAATGCCGTGACCGGTGCAGTCGGCAATCAGCGCCAGCCAGCCGTGCTCGTCGCGGTGAAAGGCGTAATAGTCGCCGCCCACGCCGTCGCGCGGCTGCCAGTGCAGGCACCAGTCGCTCAGCTGCTGCGCCATCTGCTGCCGCGAGCGGTCCAGCATCGCGTCCTGAATCACCCGCGCGTAATCGATGCTCTGTAAAATCTGCTGATGCTGCTGCGCCTGCAAATCGGAGACGGTACGAATCAGGTCGATACCGAGGCCGATGCCAATATAGCGGCCCTGTTCAGTCACGATAAAACCATCGGTCACTGATTTATCCCCGCTGGCGACCACCTGCTGCGCGACCCGATCGAGTTCGGTTTCGGCATCGATCACCAGCGGTTGTTTATCCATAAAGGCGATACAGCTTTTACGATCGTACAGCTCGCGGAAGAACGGGCGCGTCATTTGCGACAGAAAGATGTGGCGGTTAATCATGCCGAACGGCGTGCCGTTTTCCACCACCGGCAGGCCAATCAAATCTTTGTGTTCGCTAAACAGCGCCATTACCGCCGTGTTGTCCATCGCTGGCGTGACGAACGGCACCGCAATACACAGCGAACGCGCGCGGGCACGACCCGTCAGGGCGCTAAGCCCGGTGCGGAAATCAGGCTGCTGCATGAGAAAGAGTCTGGCGTTGATTAGGAATAATCTTAGGTTACGGCACGGCGATGACACTTTTATGTCACCGCCGGCCCGCGCGCGACGCGGCGCTTACTGCGGGGCTTTTAGTGTATCGGCGACGTGGCTGATGGCGCGCACCACCTCACTGGAGCTGCCGCGAATTTCGGCAATCACACCGCCCGCCTGCTGCGCGAGCACTACGCCCTGATCGGCACGTTTCAGGTTCGACGCGATGCCTTTCTGCGCCTTATCCGCCAGCAGGTGGTTATGCCTCACCCGATTCTCGATTTCGCTGGTGGCGCGATTGATGTTCGCCGCAAGGGTGCGTACTTCACTGGCAACCACGGCGAAGCTGCGGCCATGCTGACCGGCGCGCGCGGCTTCCACTGCCGCATTGAGCGCCAGCAGATTGGTTTGATCGGCAATGCGGCGAATACTCTCCACGATGGCGCCGATGCGATCAGAAGAGTCGCTCAGATCATTGATATCACCAGAAATACCGTGCAGTTCGCTGGCCAGCGCATTGATATTCTGCACGCTGTTCTCAATCACCGCCGCACCCTGTTGTGTGCTTTCGCTGGTATGCAGCGCGGTTTGCCAGGCCTGCTGCGCTGCTTCGCGCTCCAGCTGGTTCTTTTCCACCTGCGCGGTAACGTCGGTGGCGAACTTCACCACTTTGTACAGCTCGCCGGCGCTGTTAAACACCGGATTATAGGTGGCGCGCAGCCAGACGGTGTTGCCCTGCTTATTGACGCGCTCGAACTGCCCGGAGATATATTCACCCTGATTGAGCTTGTGCCAGAAGCGACCATAGGCCTCGCTGGTGCGCATTTCGGGCGGACAGAACAGGCTGTGATGGCGACCGATGATCTCATCAGCGCGATAGCCCATGGTATTAAAGAAGTTATCGTTGGCCATCAGCACTTCACCTTTGAGGTTGAAGGCAATCACCGCCATCGAGCGCTCAATGGCGGCGGTCATGGCGCGCTGCTCCTGCGCATCCATGATGCGCGCGGTGATATCACTCGCCAGCTTGACGATTTTGATCACCCGGCCGTGGCGATCCTGCACTGGTACGTAGTTGGCTTCCAGCCAGATCGGACGGCTGTGCTTCGCCACGCGCAAAAACTTATCGCTGAAGCCTTCGCCGCGATTCAGACGCTGCCAGAACTCGCGATACTGCGGTGACTGCACCATATCTGGCGTGCAGAACAGGCTGTGATGCTGGCCGACAATTTCTGCCAGCGTGTAGCCCATGCGCTCCAGAAACAGCGCGTTAGCGGTGAGGATGTGACCATCAGGCGTAAACTCGACCATGGCGATGGCCTCCTGCAGCGAACTGAGCGTTGCGCTGCTGTGACTGCGTTTCTGCCACGCGAGACGCGACAGGATTCCCGATGTAATAGTGCTGAACATGGTGGACCTTATTATGGTTATGGGATGTCAGCACGGTTATCGGCGCGAGTGGCTAAAAATCCACCACTAAATGACGCGGTTGCGCAGGTTTTTACCATCGGGTCCGGCGGTTGCTGCAAAAGGCAGCAGTCAGCGGATTTTTACCGAAAAGCGTTTGACGGTACGGCGCGAGTAAGGTTTAATGCGCCCCGTTGCCCGGATAGCTCAGTCGGTAGAGCAGGGGATTGAAAATCCCCGTGTCCGTGGTTCGATTCCGCGTCCGGGCACCACTAACAATAAGGCACTGGTCAGAAAGAGATTTTCTGACGGGTGACTGAAAGAAGGTGGCGTTCCAGCAACATTCAGTGCAGAGTAAATGCACCATCCTGGTTTTAAGCCAACCTTCTGAAAGGGTATCAGTTAGCGCTGATACCCTTTTTTATTGGCGTTGATTGATGTTTCCCTTCATTCATCCATAATTCTTTCCAGCTGCTGCGATCATTTAAAATATCGTCCATCATCTTCTGCCGTATTTATTTAACTTCGCGGTGAAAGCCTGCTCGTCAGCGATTCAGATAACGAATAACCTGAAAATTACCAGAAACTGTTAGTGAATTCCCTAAAAGACAGGACAACGGCGAGTTCAGCAACTTGATAGGGGAACAGGTAACTTATGGCTAATGATGAACTGAAAAACCGGCCTCATGCATAAGTTGCAAAGCTAATTCATTGAGAAAGATTAGTTATAAGTATAATTCGGCTCTTGACTTCATTAAATAATTCGCGATTCTTGTATGCGGGAATTTGATTTATGGAAGAATGGAGAAGGTGTGATGGATATACGGATGCTGGATCCCGATGAGCCGGGGTACTTTTTCAACTTCAGGAACCCCCTGCCTCATAATGAGTATTATGCTGTAAAACCTCAGTTCATGCCTCCACATGGTGCGCGTCCAATTGTGGATGATGCTACAGGGCTGTGTATTGGTTACACGGTCGCGCAGGCTCCCGGACTGTGGCAGGTTTATGATGCGGATGGGCGTTTTACCACGCTTGAAGAAGCCCCGTTGCAAACCCCGCTCATTGATCCGCTAGATATTGCGCTGATTGCATTTGGTGTTTTTCGCCTGTTAAGTAGTGGTCGGGCGGTGCTGGATGTCGCTGCAGGTAAAAGCATAAGCAGTGTGTTAAGCGAAGCAACGCTGAATATGCTGCGGGGTCGCCTGAAGGTTGGCCTGTCCGTGCGGAATCTTAAATTTACGCGTACCACGGCCGCGCATATGGCCGAATCAGGCAGATATATTCCGGTCAATATACTGAAAAAAGCTATCCGCTATGGTTCACGAAGCCCTGATGCTCAAAAAATGCCCGGCATGTTTTTATATCGTATAAAAATGACCCGTCTGAAAAAGATTGTGGAGCATGATAAAATCAGGTATGTCCACAAAGAGTATACGTTACATGTTGTGGTCAGGGAACGGGACTGGACAATTTCACACTTCCATATCGACTGAGTGGCGGGACAGAAATGTTTGAGATCAAAAATGAAGATACGTTATTTCGCTTCTCATTTATCGAAAGAATTGAGGAACCAGAAGATCGCAGGCTGGATTTGATTATGTGCTGGCTGGAAATTGCTGGTTGCAGTATAAATCTGCAATGTCAGTGCGAACTGACGATTTTCGATCTTGAAAGCCTGCAGGAAATGTTATCGGAGTATTATGCATCCCTGTACAAAAATGGACGACCTAAGCCGGTACATTTCGCACCCAGAATGAAAGCGTTCACCTGCGAATTCAATGCTGTCGAGGGAAGTGATTTAATCGGTTTCAACTTCACTGCGACTCCCGCTATATATGATAGCTGGCAACTGACCGGCGGGATCGCTATTGATCAATCCTATTTCCCTGCGTTGATACAGGGAATCGAATCGATTCTGACCAACTGAGCGCGGGTAAGATGCCGCCCGCCCTGCAGCCTGCTGGTTCGATTGCATAGACGGGCACGCACCTCACAAAGCCAGCTGCACCGCCGCGTCCCCGTCTTCGACCTGCGCCGGCACCGCGCAGCAGATCAGCACTTCATCCTGCGCCAGCGTGATGCCTGGCCGGGAAGGGTAAGTCACCGCACCTTTCACCAGTCTGGTCTTACAGCTGCCGCAATGTCCGGCGCGACAGCTGTAGGCCGGGCTCAGGCCGCGCGCTTCGGCCAGCTCCAGCAGCGTGCCGGACTGCGGTATCCAGCGCGCTTCTTTCAGCGACTCTGTAAACACCACCGGCACCGCTTCGGTCGCCACCGACGGCAGCGCGGCGGGCTCTGGCACATTCTCCTGCTGACGCTGCAGCGACGACGGACCAAACGCTTCGGCATGAATACGCGCGTCGGCAATATTCAGGCCGCGCAGTCCGTCATACATCGCCTGGGTGAATGACGGCGGGCCGCACAGATAGAAATCGTAATCGTTGAAGGGCAGCACCTGCGACAGCAGTGCCATATCGATGCGTCCGGCAACGTCATAATCCACGCCCGCTTCGGCTTCGCCCGGCTGGCTGAGCACGCGTACCAGTTTCAACGCACCTTCGCTGGCCGCCAGCAGCGCATCGATCTCACGCGCAAACGGGCGTTCGGCCAGGTTACGCGCCGACTGCAGCAGATACACCGGGCGCATCCGGCGTTTGCGTCGGCCTTCATAAATCAGGTGACGCAGCATCGCCAGCAGCGGCGTGATGCCGACGCCCGCTGCCAGCAGCACCGCTGGCCGCGTTTCGTGTGCATCAATAGTGAAATCACCGGCCGGTGCGCGCACCTCCAGCCGATCGCCGACGCGCATGGCATGGTGCAGATACTGCGAGACGGCGCCGTCGCGCTTCACGCTGATGCGGTAATAACCGTCCGACGGCGCAACCGACAGCGTGTATTGCCGAATCAGCGGCTTAGCGCTGCCCGGCAGCGTCAGGCGGATCGGCAGATGCTGGCCCGCCAGATGCGGCAGCACGCCAGCGCCATCATCCGGCATAAGATGAAACGAGCGAATCTGCGCGCTCTCATCGACGGTCTGCGTGATGCGGAATGGTCGCCACTGCGCCGCCAGCTGCTGCGCCTGCAGGCGTTCGCTGGCGGACGGCCAGTCGCCGGTCATCAGCGAGGCGGGCGATACGCCGTCTGGCTGATCGGCCCAGCGCAGGGCGAGGGCCGCGCGCCGGCGCACGATGCGGCGCGCGCTAAAGCGCCACAGCCGCTCGGCACCCTGAAAGGCCACGATTTCGGCGGAATCGGTTATCACCGTGGCATCGCCGCTCATTTGTAATACATCGCCGCTGGCGTAGTCGATAAACAGCAGCCCGGCCTTGCCGTTGAGCACGATATTGCCGAGGGTGGAGAAGAACAGGTTGCCGTTGAAGTCCGGAATGGTCAGCACATCATCGGCAGCGATGCGCACAAAACCGGCTTTGCCGCCGCGATGCGAAACGTCCACCTGCCGGCGCGCCTGGTCGGCATAAGTGGTGACATAAAACGTGTCCGCCTGCCCGATGGCGGCGCGCGCGGCGTCATCCAGCGCGCTGAGCGTCTCAACCTCGCCCTGATAAGCCCTGCCGGGCGCATGATCGAAGCGGAAGTCGCGCAGCTGAATATAGCGCGGGCAGTTGCCAAAGCTCTGGTCGACCTGCACGCGCAGGCCGCCGCCAATCGCCGTCAGCACGCCGTTCATGCGGTTGCGCCGCCGCGTGTGCAGCTCGATGCCGAGCAGGCCCACCGGCGCGCCATCGGTCATCCCGGCGGCCGCCGGATCGCTGACGTCAGGGCGGGCCGCGATATCCAGCGTGGTGGCGTTGGGCGAGAAGATAAAACCGGGCTGGCCTTCCAGCAGCGTGGCCCAGGCATCACCCTGTGCATCAACGCTGCCGGCAACGATAAACGGCAGTTGCGCGTAAAAGTCACGATGCTGATCGGGCATGTAATCGCGAATCACGCGCTGCCCGACATCGGCCATACGTTCCGCTACGCCCGCCTGCTGCTGCAGCGCAATTTCGCCGTCATGCCATACCGGCAGCGTAATCAGTTTCTCGCCCATGATGCTGGCTCCTGTCAGGCGCGCAGGCCGGCGGCGGTCTGCGGAAAAGGCACAAAGCCGGGCAGCGCTTCAATCCGACGCAGCAGCTGATTCACCGCAGGGTAACCGGACATCTCGACATTGCCTTCCGGGGCACCGGCCAGGTAGCTATATAAAGCGATGTCAGCAATGGTGGGATGGTCGCCCACCAGCCACTCACGCTGGCTGAGATGGCTTTCCAGCCGTGAAAGAATCAGATGCGCGCGCGCCAGCACCTCTTCAGCATTAAATTTGGCGCCAAATACGGTAATCAGGCGCGCCGCCGCCGGACCGTAAGCCAGTTCACCGGCCGCTACCGACAGCCAGCGCTGCACCTGGGCTGCGCCCAGCGCATCTTCCGGCAGCCAGTCACTGCGGTTAAATTTCTTCGCCAGGTACACCAGAATGGCGTTGGAATCCGCGATGTAAACGCCTTCGTCTTCCAGCACCGGCACCTGACCGAACGGGTTGATGGCGAGAAACGCCGGGGTTTTATGTTCGCCGCCAGGCAGGTCGACTTCGACCGTTTCATGCGCTATGCCGAGCAGTGACAGCGCCAGCAGTGCGCGGTGAGCGTGGCCGGAGAGCGCTAAATTGTACAGTTTCATCATGCGGTTCCTCAGGTAGTGGCCGGGGTGATCCCGAGCCGTGGCCTAAGGTTCGCACAGCCGTATTGCTGACAGAATAGCCAGATCTGCGAAGTCATTATTGCAAAAAGTGGAAGGATGCGGCCGGGTGCGCAGCAGGGCGCACCCGGCAGAGGAAGTGGTTCAGGAAGGCACGACGGCGCTGCCGCTGGCGGCCTGCGCCTGCTGTTCGTTCTGCTGCTCTTCGCGCAGCTTCAGGCGATCCCACACGCGGAAAAATGGATAGTAGACCACCAGCGAAATCGTCAGGTTGACCACCTGCAACACCGTGCCGGAAATATGGCCGCCAGTGGCGAGATAGCCGCTGACGAAGATTGGCGTGGTGAAGGGCAGGGCGATGCCGGCTGGCGGCGCCACCAGACCACTGCTCATTGCCGCCCACGAGACAATCACCAGCAGCACCGGCGTCAGGATAAACGGCAGGAACAGGTACGGGTTCATCACCAGCGGAATGCCGAACACCAGTGGCTCGCTGATGTTGAACAGCGCCGCCGGCGCGGCGATTTTCCCCAGCTGTTTCATCTGGCGGCTGCGCGCGCGGATCAGCATAAAGATCACCAGCCCAAGCAGCGCGCCGGTGCCGCCGGGCGCAATCCATAAATCGTAAAACTGCTGGGTAAAGATGTGCGGAATCGGCTGGTTATGCTGAAAGGCTTCGAGGTTTTCACTCATGTTCGACAGCCATACCGGCTGAATGAACACCAGCACGATGGCATCGCCGTGCAGGCCGAGCGTCCACAGAATGCCAATCAGCAGCACCGAGAAAATCATCCCCGGCAGCGTGCCGCCGACGTGGTGCATCGGCAAACCAATCACCGTGGCAATCAGGTTGTTGATGTCATGGAACGGTGAGGCTTCAACTGCCAGGCGCAGCAGCAGTACCACGGCCAGCACGCAGAAGCCGGGAACCAGCGCGAGGAACGATTTCGCCACCGCCGGCGGCACGCCTTCCGGCATCTTAATCACCAGGTTACGGCTGTGCACAAAGCGGTAGATTTCGGTGGAGAGCAGCGCAATCACAATCGCCACGAACAGGCCCTGACTGCCGATCAGCGAAATCGGCAGCACGCCGGTGACCAGCTGCGCGGGCGCGCCTTCAACCGGGGCGAACAGCGTCTGCTGCGGAATGGTCATCACAAACGCCACCAGCGCCATCGCGCCGCTGGTCAGCGGGTCGAGCGTGCGATATTTCTCCGCCAGCCTGTAAGCGATGCCGAAGCTGGAGATCAGCGCCATGATGTCGTAGGTGGCACGCACCGGATAGAGCAGTTTATTGCGCCAGCTGTCGCCGAACAGGTCGGCCATCAGATGGCCCCAGGCCGGGATCGGCAGGTAGGCGAAGATCAGAAAAAAGCTGCCGATCAGCATGAACGGCATGTTGAGAATGATGCCGTCCCGCACGGACAGCACATGCTTCTGCCCGGCCACCTTGAGCGCGGCGGGCAGCACATAACGTTCGATGATATTACGGTTGGACATAGGGCCTCCTCGGGCACAATGGCGCAACAAATTAACAGGTCAATGCGTGTCACTTCGGCGCGGCAGCGGATACCTGCACCCGGCCGTCGCGGCGCAATTTATTGCGCGATGAAGCGCGCCGCGATGGCCAGAATGCGGTTTGCGACAGGGATATCACGCAAACTGCGGCAGCCACGGTTGATTCAGCGTCAGCACTTCGTCCAGCAGCGCTTCGGCGCTGGCGACATCGCCGACCAGCGGGTTGCCGACCAGCGCCAGCAGCGCGGCACCGCGATCGCCGTGCACCGCCGCGTCGATGGTCAATCGCTCGAAGGCTTTGATCTGCTGCGTCAGCCCGTGCATCAGCGGTGGCAGCGCGCCAAACACCAGCGGGTGCGCGCCCTGCGCATCGACCACACAGTTCACTTCCACCACCGCGTCGTCCGGCAGACCGTGAATCGCCCCGCGGTTCTGGCAGTTCACCACCAGATTTTGCCCGCTATTGTTATGGATGGCGCTGATGAGCTCAACGGCCACTTCGGAGTAATATGCGCCGCCGCGAAAACTCAGCTGCTCCGGCTTGTGCGCCAGCTGCGGATCGGCATACAGTGCGAACAGCTCGGCTTCCACTTTCATCACCTGTTCGGCGCGCGTTCCGGCCTGGCCGTGCTGCGCTTTTTCCTGCTCTTCGGCCAGCATCTGCGGTGTTTGCCAGTAGTAGCGGTGATAAGGGCAGGGAATCGCCTGCAGCGCGCGCAGAAACGCCGGCGACCACGGCATCTCTTTGATGTTATTCATGGTCAGCGACTGGCCTTCGCACAGCTGTTCGATCACCCCGGCGGTCACGTCCTCGCCGCGGCACAGCACCTGATGCACCCACACCAGATGATTCAGCCCGGCAAAGCGCAGCGCCACCTCGTCAAACGGCGCCTGTAACATGCCGGCAATCATATGGTGCATATTCACCGGCACGTTACACAGGCCGATGATCTTCGCGTTGCTGTAGCGCGCCACGGCTTCGGTAACGATGCCCGCTGGATTGGTAAAGTTGATGATGAAGGCGTCCGGCGCCAGCTGTTCCACTTTGCGCGCAATCTCCAGCATCACCGGAATGGTGCGCAGCGCTTTGGCGAAGCCGCCGACGCCGGTGGTTTCCTGGCCGAGACGGCCATACTTCAGGCCCAGCCGTTCATCGGCGGCGCGTGCCGCCAGCTGGCCAACGCGCAGCTGTGTCAGCACAAAGCGCGCGCCGCGAATCGCCTCATCCAGCGCGAAATGCACGCTGACCTTAACCTGCTCCAGCCCGTTTTTTTGCAGCATGCGGCGCGTGAGATCGGCGATGATCTGCACCTTTTCGCGTCCTGCCGCCACATCCACCAGCGCCAGTTCGGTTACCGGCAGCTGCGCATAACGGTTGATGATTCCCTCCACCAGCTCCGGCGAATAGCTGCTGCCGCCGCCAATGATTGCTATCTTAAGCATCGTTTTCTCCTGCCGTGGTACGGCGATAGAGTTCAATGATTTCGCCCGCTAAATCCTGAATCAGCATGGCGTTCATCAGGTGATCCTGGGCATGAACCAGAATCAGGGTAACCGGCAGCCGGCCGCTGCCTTCGTCCAGGCTAATCAGCGCCGTCTGCTGCTGGTGCGCGCTGCTCACGTTTTCCCGCGCCGCCGCCAGCTGCTGCTGTGCCGCATCAAACTGGCCGGCGCGCGCCAGCCGCAGGGCGCTGAGGGCGGCACTACGCGCAGCACCGGCCTGCACCAGCAGCAGCATGATCTCCTCTTCCGGAACCACCATTACGTCATCTTCAGGCATGCAGAATCTCCCACAGCGCAACGCCGTGTGTTATCAGTCAGATTGGGGGAAACGAAGAATCAGGAAGCGCGCAGCGCCAGCGCTTTATCCAGCACCTGTTCGCCGCGCATCATGCCGTAATCCATCATGTCGATAACGGCGACCGCCTTGCCCTGCGGGGCCGCGATGGCGGTGAGACGGGCAGCTTCAAACTGCACCTGCGGGCCGAGCAGCACCACGTCTGCGTCCGGCAGGATGCGTTCGAAGTCTGCCACCGGCACGGCCTGGATATCGATCGCCAGCCCGCGGCCCTGAGCGGCGCTCTGCATTTTATTCACCAGCATGCTGGTGGACATACCGGCAGCACAGCAAAGTACGATGCGCATAATTTATCCTCGTGTGAATTGACTCCGGCATTTAAGACCTGTCTCATCCGGAGTGTAAATACCCTGCGGCCAGAGGATTTTGTGATGAAGAGGGTTTAAAGTGTTTAAAATCAGAGCATTAATCACAAAATGCATATGAAAATAATTTTCAGTGATGTGATCGTGACGATGATTTTTCGCTTTATTCTGTATCATTCTAGGAAATTTCACTGCGAAAAAGTGAAAAAAATATCACAATGAAAAATATTTTCATGCATCATGAGAGTTCGTTACCGGAGATGTGATGAGCTAATGGATATTGTCTGGCAACTGCAGCAGCAGTCGGCGCGCTTTGATGCGCAGGAATCAAAGCTGGCGCGATTTATTCTGGATAACCTGCACGCCAGCGCGCAGGCCACCATGGAGAGTCTGGCGGCGCAGGCGGGTGTCAGCCCGGCTGTACTCCAGCGCTTTGCTGCCTCGGCGGGCTACCGCGATCTGGATGATTTTCTGCACCAGGTGCGCCAGGCCGGCCAGCAGGAAAGTGTGTTTATGACGGTGATTCGTCAGCGGCAGGCTTCGCTCAGCCAGCAGGAGCAGCGGGTGGCGCGCGCCATCCTGCGTGACGCCGCGTTCGCGGCCTCGGCCACCATTGAACAACTGGCCAGCCGGGCGGAAGTCAGTGCGGCGACCATTACCCGCTTTGCCCGTTCGGTCGGCTGCGACGATATTCGCGATCTGCGTATGCGGCTGGCACGCGCCAGCGCCGAACCGGCTACTGCCAGCCACGGTGCGGTGCCGCAGTTGGTGAGTCTGCATCAGGCGCTGACCCAGCAGTGGCAGCAGTTGGATGACAGCCGCTGGCAGCAGGCGGCGCAGGCGCTGCGTCAGGCACGCAGCGTGTTGCTGATCGGTGCCGCCGGCCAGCACACGCCGCTGGTGGCGGAAGTGCAGCAGCGGTTGAGTGAAGCCGGGCTGGCGCTGGCGTGGATCCAGGACGACAACCTGCTGCGTCTGACGCTCAGCCGTTTGCAGCCGGACGATCTGCTGCTGATCCTCGCGCCGGACACCATCAACAGCAGCGTGCTCAGCGCGGTGCATCACGCTCACATCCAGCAGACCCCAGTGATGGCGCTGTGCCCGGCGGCGCTGGATCTCGCCAGCCAGGCCAACTACTGGCTGCCGCTGCCGGATGCAGCACCGGCGCGGCGCTATGGCATCCTGCTGGCGCTGGACCGGCTGGCGGCGGCGCTGTAACACCCCGGCTTTCGACTCAGGCGGTTGCCGCCACCTGAGATTTGGCTTCAATAAACTGCACCAGCGCGCGCGTCACGTCAGCGGTGGTGGCGCTGCCGCCGACGTCCGGCGTCAGAATGCCCGCCGCGCACACGTGCTCAATGCCCTGCATTATCAGCGCGGCCGCGTTGCGCTCGCCCAGATGTTCCAGCATCTGCACCGCGGTCCAGAAGGTGGCGATCGGGTTAGCGATGCCTTTGCCGGTGATATCAAATGCCGAGCCGTGAATCGGTTCGAACATCGACGGAAAGCGCCGCTCCGGATCGATATTGGCGGTTGGCGCGACGCCGAGACTGCCGGCCAGCGCGCCGGCGAGGTCGGAGAGAATATCCGCATGCAGGTTAGTGGCGACAATGGTATCCAGCGATTGCGGGTGCAGCGTCATGCGGTGCGTCATGGCATCCACCAGCATCTTGTCCCACTGCACATCCGGAAACTCCTGCGCCACTTCCGCCGCAATTTCATCCCACATCACCATGCCGTGCCGCTGGGCATTGGATTTGGTCACCACCGTCAGCAGTTTGCGCGGCCGCGACTGCGCCAGTTTAAAGGCGTAGCGCATGATGCGCGTCACGCCGACGCGGGTAAAAATCGCCACTTCAGTGCCCACCTCTTCTGGCAGGCCGCGGTGCGCACGGCCGCCGTTGCCGGAGTATTCCCCTTCCGAGTTCTCGCGCACGATTACCCAGTCAAGATCGCCCGGTCCACGGTTGCGCAGCGGCGAGGTCACGCCCGGCAGAATTTTGGTAGGCCGCACGTTGGCGTACTGATCGAAGCCCTGACAAATCGGCAGGCGCAGCCCCCATAGCGTGATGTGATCCGGCACGTCCGGCGCGCCCACCGCGCCAAAGTAGATGGCATCAAACTGCTTCAGCATCTGCAGGCCATCTTCCGGCATCATCACGCCGTGCTGTTTGTAGTAATCCGAGCCCCAGTCAAAGGTCTGCACGTCAAACTTTAGCTGTTCATCGTGCTGCGTCAGCGCCTGCAGCACCTCAACGCCAGCCGAAATCACTTCCGGGCCAATACCGTCTGCCGGAATCGCGGCAATTTTGTAGTTACGCATAGTGTTCTCCAGTCAATTAATGGGTATGAGGATGAGGCAGATCGGCGCTTTGCGGTTTTGGCGTGTGCGCGGCGAGAATCAGCACGATGAGCGCGGACAACGCCAGCAGCGCGGCGACGAAATAGAGTCCCCAGGTGTAGCTGCCGGTTTGCTGGCGGATCACGCCAATCATCATCGGGCCGACAAAACCGCCGAGGTTGCCGATGGAATTAATGGTGGCGATGCCGGCGGCTGCGGCCGGCCCGCTGAGAAACAGCGTCGGCATGCTCCACAGCGGCGGCTTGGAGGCGCTGATGCCGACCGTGACCAGCGTCAGCGCAATAATCACCGCCAGCAGCGTGCTGACGTTACCGGCATAAATCAGCCCGGCGGCAGCGAGTAAACAGGCGCCAATGACGTGCCAGCTGCGCTCGCCACGACGATCGGAGTGACGTGCCCACAGGATCATGCCGATCACGCCGATCACCGCCGGGAAAGCGTTGAGGAAGCCGATTTCCAGCGAGGAGGCGCCGAAGCTGCGGATGATTTGCGGTGACCAGATCCCCAGCGTGTACAGCCCGGCCGACGTGCCGAAGTACACCAGCGCCAGGGCCAGTACGCGCTTGTCCGCCAGCCCGCGCCAGGCGCTGCTGTGGCCGTGCTGCGTCGACCGTGCCTGCTCTTCAGCCTGCATGGTCTCCTGCAGCCAGCGCCGCTCCTCTGCGTTCAGCCATTTAGCCTGCGCCGGACGGTCGGTGAGGAAAAACAGCACCACGATGCCCAGCAGTAACGCCGGAATTGCCTCTAACACGAACATCCACTGCCAGCCGGCGTAGCCCAGCAGACCGTGCATCTCCAGCAGCGCTGCAGAGACCGGCGAGCCGAGCGCGGTAGAGAGCGGGGCGGCGGCCATGAAGATGGCGGTAACCTGCGCGCGCTTCGCCGCCGGAAACCAGTAGCTGAGGTAGAGAATGATGCCAGGGAAGAAACCGGCTTCCGCCACGCCGAGCAGAAAGCGCAGGACGTAGAAGCTGGTGGTGCCCTGCACCAGCGCCATGCAGCCAGAGACCAATCCCCAGCTGATCATCACGCGGGCGATCCAGATGCGTGCGCCCACTTTGTGCAAAATTAAATTCGACGGGACTTCAAACAGAAAATAGCCGAGGAAAAAGATCCCGGCGCCAAAACCAAATACCGTGGGCGAGAAACCTAAATCCTGATTCATGGTTAACGCGGCAAAACCAATATTGACGCGATCGAGAAACGCGATGAAATAGAGCAGCATGATGAAGGGCACAATGCGCAACGTCACTTTACGCATCACCCTTTTTTCGAGGTGAGAGTTCATATTAAAGTGCTCCAGATTGTGTAGGGTAGTATTATTTTCTGGTTGTCGAATGCAGTATGCAGATTTGTATTGCGCGATCATCAGGCGTGGATTATATAAACTATTTGAATAATCGTGCGGTGAGGGAAATGTGGATATAAATCAATTGCGTTGTTTTGTCGCGGTGGGTAAAGAACTGCATTTCGGCCGGGCGGCACAAAGTATGGAAATGATGCCTGCATCACTTTCCCGCTTTATTCGCCTGCTGGAAGAGGATCTGGGCGTGCGCCTGTTAAACCGCTCAACGCGCAATGTTTCATTAACCGCCGAGGGAGCCTTGTTTTTTGACGAAGCGGGAAAACTGATCGATCAGTTTGATGCGCTGGCGCTGCGTTTTAAAGGCGGATTAAAAGATGAACGCCGGACATTACGCATTGGCGCTATCGATAGCGCCGCGCGCGGTTTAGTTCCGGCACTGCTGAATTTATTTGTGCCGCGTAATCCGCTGAGCGATATCCATATTATCGAAGATAAAACCCTTAACCTGATTCCCAAATTAAAATCCGGCTGGCTGGATATGATTATTATCCGCGCGCCGCAGCGCATGGATGCGTCACTGGCGCTGCGTTTTATTACCCGCGAAAGTTGCGTGCTGGCAGTGCCGCTGACGCATCCGCTGGCGGATAAAGCGCAGGTGACGGTGGCAGATTTTCAGCATGAAGCCATGATCATTCCCGACCGCCGCACCCGACCGCACAGCCACGATCTCACCATCAGCCTGTTTAAGCAGGCCGGCCTGACGCCACATATCGCGCAATATGCCGAAGAGAAGCAAACCATTCTCAGCCTGGTGTCCGCCGGCCTCGGTCTGGCGGTGGTGCCAGCCTCTTATCGCACCATGAACAGCGACAGCGTGCGCTATATCGCGCTGACGTTACCTGAGCAGATCAAAGGCTTGCCGCTGAGTATTGCGTGGCAGAAGGGCAACGAAGATCCGCTGTTGCGTGAAATGCTGCGTCTGCTGCATGACCACCGGCAGGAATTGATCGACAGGCTGTGAGGCTGCGCCAGAACGCGCGCTGACGTTCTGTTTATTACTTTCATTCTGCAAGTGACTTGCAAAATGAAAGTTACCCTGCCACAGTATCCCGCATCGACTTCACATCGGGAACTGGCCCATGAAAAACCAACCTCTGTGTAATATGCCGTGCCCTATCGCACGCAGCCTTGGACGCGTCGGCGACGGCTGGAGCATGCTGATCATGCGCGATGCGCTGGCCGGCTTTACCCGCTTTGATGAATTTCAGAAAAGCAGCGGCGTGGCGCCCAATATTCTGTCGCGCCGGCTGAAAGAACTGGTGGAGGATGGATTGCTGGAAAAGGTGTGTTACAGCGACGCTCCGGCACGCTACGAGTACCAGCTCACTGCGGCGGGCCGCGATTTTCGCACGGTAATACTGGCGCTGGCCGAGTGGGGCAGCACCCACTTTTCACCGGAAGGGCGGCAGATGCAGCTGGTTGAAAGCGCCACTCAGCGCCCGGTGACGCCGCAAATGGTCGACAGCGCCACCGGCCAGCCGCTCTCCAGTGACAAATACCAGATGGTGCCTGGCCCGGCGGCCACCCCGATGATGCACTATCGCCAGCAGTATCTGGCGAGAAAGCGCGCAGGCGATACGGCGCAAAAATTCGCCCCGCAGACGGTGGCCGGGAACGAACCATGAGCCTGACGCGGAAAAAAGCGGCACTGCTGCTGATGCTGGCCTGCGGCGGCGTGGCGCTGGCAGGCTATGGCTATTACTGGTGGCACAGCGCGCGCTTTATGCCTTCGACCGATGATGCTTACGTCGGCGCGGATATCAGTGCGATTTCGGCCAAAGTGTCCGGCTATGTCCAGACCCTTGCAGTGCAGGATAATGCGGCGGTTAAAAAGGGCGACCTGCTGGTGCAACTGGATAACCGCGACTATCGGGCGGCGGTTGACCGTGCGGCGGGCGAAGTCGCCGCGCAGCAGGCGGCGCTGCAGGATATTGCCGCCACGCGCCAGCTCCAGCTGGCCACCATCGACGGCGCGCGTGCTGCGCTGCTGGCGGCGCAGGCGGTAACGCAGAAAACCACCGCCGACCAGCGCCGCTATGACGCGCTGGTGAGCAGCGCTGCGGTGTCGCAGCAGATTCGCGATCATGCGCAGGCCGATTACCATCAGGCGCTGGCGCAGGAGGGCAAAACCCGTGCCGATCGCGCGGTCGCCGAACGTCAGCTGCAGGTGCTTGATGCGCGCGAGCAGCAGACGCACGCCGCGCTGGCACAGGCGCAGGCCGACCTGGCACTGGCACAGCTCAATCTGGAATACACCGCTATCCGCGCGCCGTTTGATGGCGTGATCGGCAATCGCCGCGCCTGGGCCGGTTCGTATGTCAGCAGCGGCACGCAACTCCTGTCGCTGGTGCCGGCGCAGGGGCTGTGGATTGACGCCAACTTTAAAGAGAGCCAGCTGGCGCACATGCGGCCAGGCCAGACGGCAACGATTGTCGCGGACGTGCTGCCAGGCCGCACCTTCAGCGGGCACGTCGCCAGCCTGTCGCCGGCCACCGGCTCGCGCTTCAGCATTCTGCCGGCGGAAAACGCCACCGGTAACTTCACTAAAATCGTCCAGCGCGTGCCGGTGCGCATTGCGCTGGACGGCGATGCGGCCACGCTCGGGCTGTTGCGTCCGGGGCTGTCGGTAACCGTTACCGTCGATGAGCGCAGCGCGCGATGAGCCGCGTGGCCGCCGCGCCGATCGCGCCTGCGCAGATGCCGGTCAGCCGGAAAGTCTTCGCCTTTGCCACCCTGTGCATCGGCATGTTTATCGCGCTGCTGGATATCCAGATTGTCTCAGCTTCGCTGCGCGACATTGGTGGTGGCCTGTCGGCGGGCGATGATGAAACCGTGTGGGTGCAGACCAGCTACCTGATCGCCGAAATCATCATTATTCCGCTCTCCGGCTGGCTGGCCAGCGTGCTGTCTACGCGCTGGCTGTTCGCCGCCTCGGCCTGTGGCTTTACGCTGATGAGCCTGCTGTGCGGCTGGGCGTGGAACATTCAGAGCATGATCGCGTTCCGTGCGCTGCAGGGGCTGGCGGGCGGCTCAATGATCCCGCTGGTGTTCACTACCGCCTTCGCCTTTTTCCAGGGCCGGCAGCGGGTGATTGCTGCCGCGACCGTCGGCGCGCTGGCATCGCTGGCGCCGACGCTCGGCCCGACCGTTGGCGGCTGGATCACCGATAACTTCAGCTGGCACTGGCTGTTTTTTATCAACATCATTCCCGGTATTTACATCACCATTGCGGTTCCGCTGCTGGTGAACATCGACGCGCCCAACCGCGAACTGCTGCGCGGCGCGGATTATCTCAGCATCGTGCTGCTGGCGCTGTCGCTCGGCTGTCTGGAATATACGCTGGAAGAGGGGCCGCGCTGGGGCTGGTTTGATGATGACACCATTGCCACCACCGGCTGGATTGCGCTGGCGGCGGGCGTGTTGTTTGTGATCCGCACGCTGCGGCATGCCAAACCGATCGTCGATTTACGCGCGCTCAGGGACCGCGACTTTAGCCTCGGCTGCTACTTCTCGTTTATGGCGGGCGTAGGGATCTTCGCCACCATTTACCTTACGCCACTGTTTCTCAGCCAGGTGCGCGGCTTCAGCGCACTGGAGACTGGACTGGCGATCTTCTCTACCGGGGTGTTTCAGATTCTGTCGATCCCGCTGTATGCCTGGCTGGCGAACCGCGTCGATCTGCGTATTTTGCTGGCGGCGGGGCTGATCTGTTTTGCGCTGTCGATGCATTTCTTCGTGCCGATTACCCATGACTGGGGGGCGAAGGAGTTGCTGTTTCCGCAGGCGTTTCGCGGTATGGCGCAGCAGTTTGCCGTGGCGCCCACGGTAACGCTGACGCTGGGCAGTTTGCCACCGGCCCGCCTGAAGCTCGCGTCTGGCCTGTTTAATCTGATGCGCAACCTTGGCGGTGCGATTGGCATTGCCCTGTGCGGTACGGTGCTCAACGACCGCACCAACCTGCACTTTAGCCGGCTGGCGGATTATCTCAACAGCGCCAGCCTGACGCTGGGTGATTTTCTGCAGGGGCGCGCTCAGGCGCTGATGACCAGCGGCCTGAGCCCGGATGCCGCGCATACGGCCGCGCTGCAGTCGCTGGCGGCGCTGACGCTGCGTGAAGCGCGCACCCAGGCCTTTTCCGACGCGTTCTGGCTGATCATGACAGGCTTTTTCGTCGCGGCGCTGCTGGTGCCGTTACTGAAAAAGCCGCAAGGGTGAGCGCCAGATCGTAGCCCATTAACGCTTACTCAGCGCTTCCCACAGGCCCAGCAGATAGGTGGTGCCCAGCGCGCGGTCGTACAAACCGTAGCCTGGGCGCCCGGTTTCACCCCAGATAAAGCGGCCGTGATCCGAACGGATATAGCCGTCAAAGCCGTTGTCATACATCGACTGCAGCACTTTATACATATCCAGCGAGCCATATTCCGTCGGATGCGCGCACTCGTAGAAATCTTTATCGCGGATGATCTTGATGTTGCGCACGTGGGCAAACGGGATGCGCTTGCGGCGCGAGAATTCGGCCAGAATGGCATAGACATCGTTCTGCGGATCCTCGGCAATCGATCCGGTGCACAGCGTGATGCCGTTGGCTTCAGAATCGACGACGTTACAGATCCAGTCGAGATCGTCGCGGTTCTTCACCACGCGCGGCAGACCGAAGATCGAATACGGCGGATCGTCCGGGTGGATCGCCATCTTCACGCCCACCTCTTCGCACACCGGGATCACCGCTTTGAGGAAATACGCGAGGTTTTCACGCAGCTTCGCGTCATCAACGTCCTGATATTTGGCAAACAGCTCCTGAACTTTTGCCAGCCGTTCCGGCTCCCAGCCCGGCAGCGCGAAGCCGTTAGCGCTGCCCAGCACCTCTTTCACCACCTCGTCGAGGCTTTTATCGATGCCCTGTTTCTCGAAGGCCATGGTGATGGAGCCATCCGGCAGCACATAATTCATATCCGTCTTCATCCAGTCAAACACCGGCATGAAGTTGTAGCAGATCACTTTTACCCCGGCGGCCGCCAGGTTGCGGATGCTTTGCTGATAATTGGCGATGTAGCGATCGCGGCTCGGCAGGCCGATCTTGATGTCGTCGTGAATATTAACACTCTCAATCACTTCAACTGTCAGTCCGGCTGCGTGCACCTGATCGACCAGCGCCTGGATCTTCTCCTGCGGCCAGGTTTCGCCCACCGGCACATCGTAGAGTGCGCCCACCACGCCGCGTACGCCCGGCACCTGGCGAATATATTCCAGCGAAACCTTGTCTTCCTTCGGCCCAAACCACCGCATTGTCAGCTGCATTATGTCATCCACCGTCATCGTGTCTGTATGATAAGTGTTAAACTACCATACTAGAATTCACAGGGGCAGCATTACGCAGCGACTAAGTCTTGATCCGCGTCACAGAACCGGGTTTATCCGCGCTGCGGCTTATCACTGCGCCGTCACCAGCTGGTTGAAGTATTGCTTGTACTTGAACAGTTCCAGGTCCGAACGCAGCCCCAGTTTGCGCAGCGCGGTCTGCTTCTGACCGCTGATGGTTTTGCGGCTGCGCGCGTATTTACCGGCGATCTGCGTAATGCTCAACCCATCCAGATAGCAGCGAATCACCTCGATTTCGCGCGGACTCAGCTCGCGCAGCATCAGGGTAATGTCGTCGCCCGCCTGGCGCGGCGTCAGGTAGTCGTGCATTTCACGGTCGCTCTCCTGGAATTTATCCAGCTCCAGCATCATGTCCGGCGTCAGGAAACGCTTGCCGCGACAGATCTGATGAATGGCGTCGATTAGCACCTCCTGATCGTGGCTTTTGCCAACAAATCCCTGCACACCGGCTTTCAGCAATAGCTGAACAATCGCCGGTTTCTCCACCGCGGACGACACCAGAATCTTCAGCTGCGGGTAGTGCAGACGCAGCTGTTTTACCATTTGCAGCCCATCGAGCTGGTCTTCACCCAGCATGTAATCCAGCACCAGGATATCGATCGGCTGGCGCTGCAGGAAGGCCATCAGCTGCTGGCGCTGGGCAAAGGCCCCGGCCAGATCGAGCTGCGGCTCCTGCGCTAAGCGGTACTGCATGGCTTTACCAATCAGCGGATGATCGTCCAGCACGGCAATCTGCCAGATTGCGCTCTCTTTCATTACATCACCTCTTCAGGAATAGGCGTTTCCAGGGCACGCAGGAACAGCGCGTCCAGCTCGGCCACCGCCCCGGCGACCTCCGGCAGCAGCTGCTGTAATAGCGCACCATCTTCATGCTCCGCCGCCTGTTCAGCGGCGCGGCAGCGATGTTGCAGCGCGTCGGCGCGCAGCATTCGGGCACTGCCGAGTAGCTGATGCGCGGCGTGACGCGCCGAAGCAAAATTGTTCGCAGCCACCGCCTGCGTCAGCTGGGCGAGATCGTAACTGTTCTGCTGGCGCGCGGTGGTCACCAGGTCGCGCCACGCCTGGGGGTTGTTTGCCGCCAGATTCTCCAGCGTCAGCAGGGTATCGTCGCGCGTCGGGTTCATCGGTGCGCCGGTGATCACCTGCAGCAGCTGCGCGCGCTCCAGCGGTTTAAACAGACAACCGTTCATGCCGGCGTCCTGCGCCAGCTGCGCCACGCGCTCCTCCGCCATCGCCGTCAGGCCGTAAACCGGCACCGCGCGTCGCACCAGGCGCTTCTCTTCGGCGCGCAGCTGGCGGGTGAATTCGAAGCCGTCCATCTCCGGCATGTTGCAGTCGGTAATCACGCGGTCCGGCTGATTTTCGCGCCACAGCGCCAGTGCCGCTGCACCACCGTCTGCCACCAGCACATGGTGCCCGGCGTAGCGCAGCTGCTGGGCCAGCAGCAGACGGTTGGTGGCGTTGTCATCGACAATCAGAATGCGCAGTGCAGCCTGTTTTGCTGGCTCCACCGGCTGTGGCAGGGCGGGCTGCTCATGTTCAATGCTCGCCGCTTCCGCGCGGAAGCGCAGCATAAACACGCTGCCGTCACCCGGTTCACTCTCGACGTGCAGCTCGGTGCCGAGCATCACCGCCAGCCGGCGGCAGATATTCAGGCCTAACCCGGTGCCGCTGGCGCGGTTGCTGCCCTGATCGACCTGAATGAACGGCTCGAAGATCGCCTGCTGCTGCTCTGCCGTCAGGCCAACTCCGCTGTCGCTCACCTCCAGCACATACTCCGGCCGCGTGCTCTCTGCCTGATACAGCGCCACTTCCACTTCGCCGTGCGAAGTAAACTTGATGGCGTTGCTCACCAGATTGGAGAGAATTTGCTTCAGCGCCACCGGGTCAAACAGCACCTGGTCCTGCTCCAGCTCCAGCACGATATTCAGCGCCAGCCCCTTGTTGAGCGCCACCTGGCGGAACAACGCTTCGCAATCACGCACCACTTCACTGAGCGACATCGGCTGCAGCTGCACGCTGAAATGCCCGGATTCGATTTTGGCCAGGTCGAGAATATCGCCCACCAGCGACAGCAGCGAACGCGACGACTCCCAGGCGACATCAATGTTCTTCTGCCGCTGCTGTTCATTACTCTGGCCGAGATGCTCAATTTCCAGCAGGCCAATCAGCGCCGCCAGCGGCGTGCGGATTTCATGACTCATGTGCGACAGGAAGGTGCTTTTCGCTTCGCTGGCGCGCACCGCGACTTCGTTGGCTTTGCGCAGGTCGGCCATCAGCGCTTCGATATGCGCCAGCTGCTCGCTGATTTCACGCTCGTGCTCGCGCTGTTTGGCCAGCGAGGCTTTCAGCAGATGGTTACGCCACAGGAAAAACAGCAGGCCCAGCCCGGCCACGGCGACGATGCGCAATATATAGCTGCGATAGCTTTGCCACGAGGTGCTGGTGGCGGGCGGCGTGTATTTGATCCAGCGCTCCATTAGCGACTGCATGGTCGGCTGCGGAATATCGGACAGCGCTTTGTTAAGGATCGACAGCAGCACCTGATCCTGCCCATTGACCGCCATCGCCATGCGGAACATCGGCAGCGGCGCGACAAACGCCACTTTGAAGCTGTCATTGAAGTGATTGTTGAGCAGAAACAGCGACGACTCGTACGGCACGATAAAGCCATCCAGCTGCTTATCGAGTAGCTGACCGAGCGAATCGATCGACACGCCATTTTCGACAAAGTTGATGCCCGGCCAGCGCTCACGTAAATCGTAACGATAGTAGGCGCGCTCATAGATTCCGACGCGCTTGCCCGCCATCTCATCAAAGCTTTTCCACGGGCTGTCTTTGCGGGTTACCACTACCCACGACGAGTAGATGTAGGAGCGGGTGTAGCGGATTTTGTCGTCCTGCTGCGCGGTGGCGTCGCTGACGGCGATAATCGCATCGCGCTGGCGGTTGAGCGTATCGCGCATGTTGCTCAACCCCTGAATCGGGTTGTAGCGAAAGCGAATGCCGGTGCGCTGGGAAATCATTTTCAGCAGGTCCACGCTCAAGCCGACCACGCGCTGGCGGTTATCAATAAAGGTAAACGGCGTATGCGAAGGATCGTAGTTAACGGTGATCTCGCGGTGTTCTGCCAGCCACGCGGCCTCTTTGTCGCTGAGATCCAGCGGATGGTTCTTAACCACCGACTGATAATCCAGGCTCCAGGCTTCCGCAATCTGTACCGCGTTGCGCAGCGGAATGTTTTTCAGGATTTCATCAATGGCTGCGATCAGCGGCAGATTGGCACTGTTGCTGGCAAAGCGCGCGTCGACATCGTTGGTGTACGGCGTGCTGTGCGCTTCAATCACGTTCTGCAGGCCGCGATGCGAAAGAAAGCGCTGAGTGGCGCTGTTGCTCCAGAACAGGGTGTTTTCGCTGAACGCGGTGTCGGTGTAGGCCCACAGCGGCGGCGCGGCCGGCGCCAGCGTGGCGCGCGGATAGCGCTTGTGCAGCAGCGCTTTGAGTTCTGCATCACCGTAATAGAGCAGACGATAGCGGCTATTTTTCAGCTCACTGTCGAAGGTCGCGTTACGTTTGCTGATTAACACGCTGCGTGCCAGTGAATACGGCAGGCTCAGCGCCAGCTGCGTATCCTGATTGGCGGCCAGCGTGTAGTAAGGAATCAGATCGACTTCACCGTCGTTGAGCGCATCCACCAGCTCCAGCCGGGTTTTATACACCTTGATTTTCACCGGCAGATTTAACGCCTTCGCCACGATGGCCAGATAATCGGCCGAGAGTCCTTCGTAGGTATTGGCTTCAAACGACACGGAATAGGGCGGCAGCGGGTTGTTCCACACGCCGACGCGCAGTACAGAGTGCTGTTTCAGCCACTGCTGGCTCTGCGGCGACAGCGTGACTTCCGGTGCTACCAGACCATAGCGCGGTGAGAAATTTAACGTGGTTGCACCCCAGGCAGACAGGCAAAAGCCCAGTAACAGAAGGAGGCTGAGGATGCGTTTACTCACGGATGATTTCACTCGCTGGACCGGTTGCGCGCGCCGCCACCATGACGGCACTTCTTCTCTGACGGCACGTTGCGCGTCAGGCATCCTTCAACAGCGACTTAATACAAGTGGACTTAAATCGCGCTTAAGAAATTTCTTAAAAACAGGAGAGAAAATTCCTGGTGAAAGGCGGGTTTCGCCGGCGCGCCGAAGCGAAGCGCGCTGCTATTTTTAGTAAGTGTAAGTTTTGTTTGCTGAAATTACCGCGTTGCTTCGCCATTCCTGCTGAACCCGGCGCAATTTTCCGACGCTAATCGCCTTTTCATTTGTTTTATTTACAGAATCTATCGTGCAGGCAAAATAGCCCTTATTTTCTCTCCAGCGATCAACCATGTCCGAAGAAGCGCTGCGCCAGCAGATTCAGAACCTGAAAAAGCACAATGCGCGCCTCAAGCGCCTGGCGCACGACGCGCGTAATAAGCTGAACGCGGCGCTGGACGGCACCGGCTTGTGCCTGTGGCAGCTGGATATTCCCAGCGGCAAGCTGGTGATTTTTAACCGGCGCTGGGGCGCGATGCTCGGCTTTCAGGCGAAAGAGACCAAAGCGCGCTTTGATGCCTGGCGCGAGTGCCTGCATCCGGAAGATGCCGATGAGGTGCTGCGCGCCTTTTACGATCATATTGAAGGACGCGCGCCCTATTACGAGGCGCTGCACCGTATGATCGGCAAGAACGGCATAATCACCTGGGTGCTGGATCGCGGACGCGTCAGCGAGTGGGACGAGCAGGGTAATCCGCTCAAAGTGACCGGCACCCATATCGACATGACCAAAGAGAAGAATTACGAAGCCCAGCTCTCCCTGCTGGCGCATCACGACCCGTTAACCGCGTTGCCCAACCGCCACGCGCTGCAGGCGCATTTTAGTCAGCTGCAACGCGCCGGGCCGCTGTGCGTGGCGTTTATCGACCTCGACAACTTCAAGCACGTCAATGACACGCTCGGCCATCGCAGCGGTGACGAGGTGCTAATTCAGCTCAGCCAGCGCATCCGCGATTTGCTGCCGTCAGAGGCCATCGTCGGGCGGCTTGGCGGCGATGAGTTCGTGCTGCTGCTGCCGTTTTTGATTGACTACCCGAAGGTGCGCATTCTGGCGCAGGCGGTGCTGGATGCGGCACTGACGCCGTTTGATGTCGACAATGGTCATGCGCGGATTGGTGCTTCGATCGGTATCGCCCCGGTACACCGGCGGGACAGCTTCGACGACGCGCTGACCCGGGCGGATGGTGCGATGTACCAGATTAAAAAGAACGGTAAGCAGGGCTTTGGCCTGGCAGGCAATATATCGGTGGGGTGAGGGTCAGCGCCCGCACCCTTTTATCACTTAAAACGCAAAACAGGAACAGCCCAGCGCACCCCAGAACGCGTTATTGTCTGACACCGGCACCGATGACTGGCGCGCGACATCATGAGCGTGGCTGTGCACGCCACAGGGGCCGCTGCACTGGTGTACCTGCGGCATCCGCGCGGCGCGGCCGCTGGTCTGCGGCGGGGCGCTGCGGTAGTGACCAGGCACGGTAACCACCGGCGACCACTCCGGCAACACCGGCACCGGCGGCGGTGCCAGCGGCGTGAAGCTGCCAGCGGCATACACCACATTGCCATCCACCAGCGTCAGCACCGATTCAATGCCTTTGATCTCCTCTTCCGGTACGCTGAAGAAATCTTTCGACAACAGCACCAGATCCGCCAGCTGGCCGACTTTGATCTCACCTTTGGCGCTCTGCTCGCTGGAGAACCAGGCGCTGCCTTTGGTCCACAGCATCAGCGCGGTTTCACGGTCGATGCGTGCGTTGTCATCGTACAGCTGCATCCCGCCGACGGTACGGCCTGAAACCAGCCAGTACAGTGCGGTCCACGGGTTATAGCTGGCAACGCGGGTGGCATCGGTACCGAGGCCCACCGGCACGCCGGCCTCCAGCATGCGCGCCACCGGCGGCGTCTGCTTCGCGGCCTCTTTACCGTAGCGATCGACAAAGTATTCCCCCTGGAAAGCCATGCGATGCTGCACCGCCAGGCCGCCGCCGAGCGCTTTTACCCGCTCAATATTGGCTTCAGTGATGGTTTCCGCATGGTCAAAGAACCAGTGCAGGCCATTGAACGGAATGTCGCGATTCACCTTCTCAAACACATCCAGCATGCGGCTGATCGATTCGTTATAGGTGGCGTGCAGGCGGAACGGCCAGCGATGCTCCACCAGGTGACGCACCACGCGCTCCAGCTCATCTTCCATGCCGGGTGCCAGATCCGGGCGCGGTTCGAGGAAATCTTCGAAGTCCGCCGCCGAGAACACCAGCATTTCACCGGCACCGTTGTGGCGCAGGAAATTGGTGCCCTGGCCCGGCTTCAGCATATCGGTCCACTTCTCAAAGTCTTCCAGCTCGTGGCCGGGCCGCTGGGTGAACAGGTTATAGGCGATGCGTACCGTCAGCTGCTTTTTCGCGTGCAGTTCGGCGATCACGTTGTAATCGTCCGGGTAATTCTGGAAGCCGCCGCCGGCGTCGATGGCGCTGGTCAGACCGAGGCGGTTCAGCTCACGCATAAACTGACGCGTCGAGTTAACCTGCTGTTCCAGCGGCAGCTTTGGCCCTTTCGCCAGCGTGGCGTACAGCAGCATGGCGTTAGGACGGGCGATCAGCATGCCGGTCGGATTGCCATTGCTGTCGCGCTGGATTTCGCCGCCCGGCGGGTTGGGGGTCTCTTTGGTGTAGCCCACCACTTTCAGCGCGGCGCGATTGAGCAGCGCGCGGTCATACAGATGCAGAATGAAGACCGGCGTATCGGGCGCGGCGGCGTTGATTTCGTCCAGCGTCGGCATGCGGCGCTCAGCAAACTGGAACTCGCTCCAGCCCCCGACCACGCGCACCCACTGCGGTGACGGCGTACGCAGTGCCTGATCGCGCAGCATACGCAGCGCATCGGCTAGCGACGGCACGCCTTCCCAGCGCAGCTCAAGATTGTAGTTAAGGCCGCCGCGAATCAGATGCAGGTGGGAATCGTTCAGGCCGGGAATGCCAGTGTGCCCTTTGGCGTCGATGATTTGCGTGTCGCTGCCGGCAAAGCGCATGACGTCCGCTTCGCTACCTACGGCGAGGAACTTGCCGTCTTTGATGGCTACGGCGGTGGCCAGCGGGTTTGCGCGGTCGACGGTGTGAAACTTACCGTTGGTAAAAATCAGGGATGCGGTCGTCATTCTGTTCTCTCCGTTAAATTAAGCGTAGCGGCCCTCAGCCACCGTGTTAATGCGCGGTTAAAAATGCTTGCGCCGATGAGGAAAAAAATACGAAATGACAGCAGTTATTGATAACGGATTGTTTTTACGTTGTCGTTCAACTTTTTTTACGGAGGGTAGGGAATGCGTTTAAATCTGGAGGCGCTGCTGATTCTGGATGCGCTCGATCGTCATGGCACCTTTGCCGCTGCGGCCGCGCGACTGTTCAAAACCGCGTCGGCGTTGAGCTATACCGTGCAGAAGATGGAGAGCGATTTAAAAATCACGCTGCTCGACCGCTCCGGCCATCGCGCCACGTTCACGCCGACCGGCCGTCTGATGCTGGAAAAAGGGCGGACGCTGCTGCGTGCGGTGAACGAGCTGGAGCAGCAGGCGCGCTACGTGGAGAGCGGCTGGGAGAGTCTGCTGACCATCAGCGTGGATGCTTCGCTGCCGTTTAGCATCCTCACGCCGCTGATTGACGAATTTTATCAGCAGCACCCGCACACCCAGCTGCAGTTCCGTCAGGACGTGCTGGCCGGCTGCTGGGAAGCGCTGCACTACGGCGAAGCGGACATTGTCTTTGGCGCGGTCCAGGAACCCGCCACGCGCAAAGAGATTGTCTGCCAGCCGCTGGGCTGGCTGGAGTATGTGTTCGCTGTCGCTCCTGACCATCCGCTGGCGGCGGAGCCCGAACCGCTGCTGCGCGAACAGATTCGCCAGTATCGCGCGGTCACGGTGCATGATTCATCCCGCCACGGTGCCGGGATGGATTTACGCGTGCTGGATGAGCAGAAGACGCTGAGCGTGCATGATTTCCCGGCCAAACTGCAGGCGCATCTTGCCGGGCTCGGCTGTGGTTATCTGCCGCTTTACCTGGCGCGCCCGCACCTGGCGAGCGGTGCGCTGGTGGCGCGCCAGCTGGACAGCGAGTGCCGGCGCGATATCGCCTATCTGGCGTGGAATGAGAGCGCCTGCGGCAACGCGGCTATCTGGTGGCGCGAGCGCCTGCCGACGCTGCCCGGCCTGAGTGACATCTACGCGCCAGCCTGATCACAGCGCAATATGATGGCTGACCTGCGGGGGTTCATCACCCTGATGGAACTGCAGTACCGCCTGCTGTAACTCAGCATCGGCGCGCGAGACGCGCTGGTGCTGACGCAAATGCTCCTGCCATGACTCCACCATAAACCACTCCAGCAGCGCCCCGGCATCGTCGGTCTGCTCCATTAATCCCCACGCATAGGCACCGTCACGGCGTCGCGCCTGCGCCAGTTTGTGCATGGCGTGCTGGAAAGCGGCGCGATCGGCCTGGGGAACACGGTAGCGAATCTGGATCAGTACGGCGCCACGGCGGATATCCACCGCATCGCTCACCACTGGTTCAGCCCAGTGCTGCGCTGGCTGCAGATCCGCTTCGCCCGCCGGCAGCGCCAGCCGTTTTGCCAGCAGCGCCGTGATGAGCAGCGCCGCGCCGGCCAGCATCAGCGTTGGTGCCAGGCCCATGTGCTGGGCGATCAGCCCCCAGGCCAGACTGCCACCCGCCAGCGTGCCGTTGAACACCATCAGATAGACCGCCAGCCCGCGACCGCGCACCCAGTCGGGCAGCACCGCCTGCGCCACGCCGTTGAGGGTCGTCAGCGCGATGATCCAGCCGGTGCCCAGTACCAGCATCAGCAGCAGCGCCAGCCACTGCGGCGGACTGAGCGACAGCGCCACCATGACCAGCGCGCTGAGCACGGCGGAGAGCAGCATCAGTCCATCATGGCTCAGCCGGGCACGCAGGCGCGGCAGCAGCAGCGCGCCGGCAATGGCACCGGCACCGACGGCCCCAAGCAGCAAGCCATAAAAGCCCGCGCTGCCGTGCAGCATGGTGCGCGCCACCAGCGGCAGCAGTGCCCAGATGGCACTGGCGAAGGCAAAATACAGCGCGGCGCGCAACAGTACGCGATGCAGTTCGCGGCTGGCTTTCACATAGCGCAGCCCGGCGCGGAAAGCGCCAAAGAAGTGCTCATTCAGCGCGGTAGCGGCTTTCGCCGGACGTTTCCACCACAGCAGCGCGGCGATGACGAAAAAATAACTGGCGACATCGGCACCGTAAGCGGCCATAGCACCTAAACTTGCCAGCAGCAGGCCGCCGGTAGCCGGTCCAATCGCCCGGGCGATATTGATGCCCAGCGAGTTGAGCGCGACGGCATTTTTCAGCTCATGACGGGGTACCAGCTCCGGCACGATGGCCTGCCATGCCGGACCGAACAGCGCCGCGCCGACGCCGCCGACAAAGGTCAGGCCGATCAGCCATTCAACGGTGAGCCAGTGGTTGTGCGACAGCAGCAGTAGCGTGCCGCTGACGCTGGCCATCAGCAGCTGCACCACAATCAGCAGGCGGCGGCGGTCAACAATATCTGACAGCACGCCGGCCGGCAGCGCCAGCAGAAATACCGGCAGCGTGGCGGCGGTTTGCATCAGCGCGACGGCGGTTGGGTTATCCGACAGTCCGGTAATCAGCCAGGCGCTGGCGACGTCACGGATAAAGCTACCGGTATTGCCGAGCACCGAAGCGGTCCAGATCACGGCGAAAAGCCCGTAGGCGAAAGGGGAAAACGCGCCGCTGCGCGCTGTTTGTGGATGTGGCTGGTTCATCAGGCTGTTCCTGTCAGTGTGCGATGAGAGCACGATACGAAGCTCGCCCGTCAGGAGATAGCGGAAAAAATCGGCCAACTTGTACAAGGATTTTTGACGGCAGGGCTTAGCAAAAATCTTTGCACAAGTTGTCAAAATCTCTGCTTTAGGTTTTTCCAGCATCCCGCGCTAGTTTGATTGCCAGACACAACATCACTGACTAACGGAGAAAAAAACATGAGCACATTCAAGACTAAAGACGGCGTAAACCTGTACTTCAAAGACTGGGGCAAGGGGCAGCCGGTGCTGTTCAGCCACGGCTGGCCGCTGGATGCCGATATGTGGGACAGCCAGCTCAACTTCCTCGCCGAGCGCGGCTATCGCGTCATCGCGTTTGACCGCCGCGGCTTTGGTCGCTCCGATCAGCCGTGGGAAGGCTACGATTACGACACTTTTGCCGACGATATTCACGGCCTGATCGAGCACCTGCAGCTGGATGAGGTGACGCTGGTGGGCTTCTCGATGGGCGGCGGGGATGTGTCACGCTACATCGGTCGTTATGGTACCGCGAAAGTGAAAGGACTGGTGCTGCTGGGCGCCGTTACCCCGATTTTTGGTAAAACCGACGATCACCCGGAAGGGGTGGAATCAGCGGTGTTTGACGGGATCAAAGCGGGTTTGCTGAAGGATCGTGCGCAGTTTATCAAAGAGTTCGCCACGCCGTTTTACGGCACCAACGCGGGCCAGACGGTTTCCGATGGTGTGCTGACGCAGACGCTGAACATTGCGCTGCTGGCGTCGCTGAAAGGTACACTGGATTGTGTGACCGCGTTCTCTGAGACGGATTTCCGTGCGGATATTGCCAAAGTGGATGTGCCGACGCTGGTGATCCACGGCAGTAACGACCAGGTGGTGCCGTTTGAAGCCACCGGCAAGCTGGTGCATGAGATGATTGCGGGTTCGCAGCTGAAAGTGTATGAGAACGGCCCGCACGGTTTTGCGGTGACGCATCAGGACCAGCTGAATGCGGATCTGCTGGCGTTTTTGCAGGGGAATTAAGGGGGAGTGCGTTTTTTCCCCCTCACCCTAACCCTCTCCCGCACGCGGGAGAGGGGACCGATCGAGCGGGGGATTGGCTCTTGAATTAACCTGGGCTATCTCAGTCCTGCATATGGCAGCGTTTCCCTCTCCCGGTGGGAGAGGGCCAGGGTGAGGGCATCAGGCCGCAGTATCCCGTCTGCTACCATACCCAACCGCATTATCAGTCCGCCAGCAAATGCCCGTACATCGCCAGCAGGCGACGGGTGACGCCGTTGGTCCAGCCGAAGCCGTCCTGTAGCGGATACTCACCGCCGCCGCCCGGGCGGGCGCGATCGCCGCTGATATCGTACTTCTCTACCAGCTTATGGTGCAGCGAATAGAAATTCTTCACCGTGGTCAGCCAGTTGACCGCAATCTCCGTTGCCAGCGTCTCTTCACCGTAGTTATTCAGTCCGACCACCGCCATCCACTGTAGCGGTGCCCAGCCGTTGGGTTTATCCCACTGCTCGCCGCTCTCCACCATGGAGGTCACCAGCCCGCCCTGCGTCAGCAGCAGCTGGCGCAGCGCCACCGCCTGCAGATGCGCCTGTTCCGGTGATGCCAGCCCCAGGAACAGCGGTACCACCGCCGCTGCGGTAAAGGCACCAAAGCGTTCACGTCGCCAGTCGTAGTCGCGGTACACGCCAGCGGTGTTGTCCCACAGATAGCGATGAATCGCCTGCTTGCGCGCATCCGCTTTCTTCTGCCACGCCAGGCCGGTGAGTTCTTCGCCCTTCGCGTGCGCCAGCGTCGAGATCATCAGCTCCAGCTTGTAGAGAAACGCATTCAGATCCACCGGAATAAACTGGGTGGTGCGAATGCTGGCCAGACGCTGCGGATCGCGCAACCAGCGCGAAGAGTAATCCCAGCCGGAAGCGGCACCGGCGCGCAGATCGCGATAGACCTCGCTGGCCGGGCGACGCGATTTGCTGGCGGTTTCCACATCTTCCATCCACGACTCATCGCGCGGCGTGTCGCGATCGTCCCAGTAGCGGTTGAGCAGCGAACCATCCGGCATGCGCACCACGTGGCGATAGGCCTGGTGCGGCATCAGCTCGCCAGCCCCGTCCATCCAGAACTGATACTCTTTCATCAACTGGTCAAGATAGCGCTTCGCGCCGCGAATGCCGTCCTCTTCAAACAGCTCGACCATCAGCGCGAACACCGGCGGCTGCGAGCGGCTGAGGTAATAGGTACGGTTGCCATTCGGCACGTGACCGTAGTTATCAATCAGCCAGGCGAAGTTGTCCGCCATATGACGCAGCAGATCGTCGCGGCCCGCTTCGGCCAGTCCCAGCATGCTGAAGTAGGAGTCCCAGTAATACGTTTCACCAAAACGCCCGCCGGGCACCACGTAAGGCTTCGGCAGCGGCAGCAGCGACGAATGCGGTAAATGCTGCTGCGGCATTTTGGTTAACACTGGCCACAGATCGTCAATATGTTCCGTCAGGGTTTTATCCGGATTGGAAACATAAAAACTCTCATTGACCTGCGGTAAATAAAAATGCTCATGGACAAATTTTTCCAGGTCAAACTCCGCCGAGCGTTTGCGGCGGCGGTAGCGGATTAAAATATCCAGCGGATCGAATTTAGGCGCGCAGTCCGGAAACGTTTTGCTGTCGGCAAAAATACGTGACGTCTGTACGTGCTCAAACAGCTCCAGATAGCGATCGGCAGGCGTCAGCGCATCAGGCGCAGGCAGGCCTTCAATCAGCTCGGGTTCCGGCTCCGAATCCTGCATACCTTCGCGGATAAACTCGTGAGGATCGTATTGATACCCCAGATCAGCATGGGCTTCGTGTTCTCCGAAAGCTTGACGTTGCTGGTGGTTAGTATTAATAGCGGCCTCCTGAAATTGCCTGGTTGCTCAAAGGACAAATTATAGATCTCTGACCCGATGAGACAACAATGCGAAATATCTATGAACGTAATAAATCTTGTCGATTGATCGGCTATTTAAGGCTTTTTTCAGCGAATACAACGTCCTATATTTCAGGAATTGAAAGCAGTGTTTCAGATGAAGCTTTAAATAAGTGAACAGAATTATCTGTAAATAAGAAAATCGTCAGTGATGACGGCAAAAAAGCGGGAAGAGGTTGATCATTTGATGGCAAACGAGACGGGGAAAAAAGGGCTTTTCGTCGCCCTCACCCCGGATTTCACCGCAGGTGAGGGCGCCATCAGCGCCTTACTTTGCCAGCGTGGCCTTAATTACCGCGGCGAACGGTGTGGTCGGGCGGCCAATGAGTTTGCTGAGCGTGTGGCTGTTGTCGAACAGGGCACCCTGAGCGGCACCGGCGTCGGAATCCGCCAGCAGTTCGGCCAGCGGCGCGGGTAAGCCGGCTCCGATTAGCGCCGCGCTGAATTCCGCAGGCGGCAGGTTAACGTACTCCACCTGTTCGCCGGACTGGCGGGCAATCTCCGCACTGAATTCTGCCAGCGTATAGCTGTCATCGCCGGCCAGTTCGTACACTTTGCCGGCCTGATCGTCACGGCTGATTACCTCTGCCGCCGCGGCAGCATAATCCTCGCGCGCCGCCGACGCGATGCGCCCGTTGCCCGCCGCGCCGATAAAGGCATGATGCGCTAACGCCGGTGCGATGCTGGCCGCATAGTTTTCGCTGTACCAGCCGTTACGCAGCAGGGCATAAGGGATGCCTGAAGCCTGCAGCAGCGCTTCGGTGGCGCGGTGTTCGACGCCCAGACCCAGCGGCGAGGTATCGGCATGCAGCAGACTGGTATACGCGATAAATGACACGCCTGCCGCTTTGGCGGCATCAATCACCGCCCGGTGCTGGGCTTCGCGCTGGCCCACTTCGCTGGAGGAGATCAGCAGCACTTTCTGCACGCCGGCAAAGGCGCCCTGCAGCGTCTGTGGCTGGTTGTAATCTGCGGTACGCAGCGCGACGCCGAGCGCCTGCAGGTCCTGCGCCTTTTCCGGTGAACGTACTACCGCGATGATCTCGCTGGCCGGTACTTTCTTCAGCAAGGCATTAATCACTAAACGACCCAGTTGGCCAGTGGCTCCGGTAATCGCAATCATGGTGTTTTTCCTCAGGTTGAACTGGTATGGAAACAGCCTACGAGATAAACTAACTTTTAGTAAGTACTTACAGATTTGTTAGTTTGAGCGGAGTGATGTAAATGGCTGAAAACCTGAGTGATAAATTTTCCCGTGGTGAATTGCTCAATGTGAACTGCCCGTCACGTGAGGTGTTAAAACGGATTACCAGCCGCTGGAGTGTGCTGGTGTTACTGGCGCTGCGTGCTGAGACGCTGCGCTTCAGCGAACTGCGCCGCCGGATTGGTGGCATCAGTGAACGCATGCTGGCGCAGACGCTGCGCTACATGGAAGAGGATGGCTTCATTGAGCGTATCGCCTATGAAGTGGTGCCGCCGCACGTGGAGTACCGGTTGACGGCGCTGGGCCATGAGGTGGAAGGGCAGGTCATCGGCCTCGCCGACTGGCTGGAAAGCAATGTCCACCGCATCATTAAAGCGCCGCAGACAGCGTGAGTGCCGTCGCGGCGCGCCAGGCTCAGGCGTGCAAATATTTCTCAAACCAGCCGAGTGTGCGACCCCATGCCAGTTCTGCGGCAGCTTTGTCATAGCGTGGCGTTGAGTCGTTGTGAAAGCCGTGATTCACGCCGGGATAAATATACGCTTCATAGGTTTTGTGGCTGGCTTGCAGGGCGGCTTCATAGGCTGGCCAGCCTTCGTTGATGCCTTTATCCAGCGCGGCATAGTGCAGCAGCAGCGGCGCCTGAATGCGCGCCACATCTTCCGCTTTTGGCTGGCGGCCGTAGAACGGCACGGCGCAGGCCAGCTCAGGAAACGCCACTGCCGCCGCATTGGCCACGCCGCCGCCATAACAGAAGCCGGTGATGCCGACCTTGCCGTTCCCCTCGGGATGCTGCATCAGGAAATCGACCGCCGCGAAGAAATCGTTCATCAGTTTGGTCGGGTCGACTTTGGCCTGCATCGCACGGCCCTCTTCATCATTGCCCGGATAGCCGCCCAGCGAACTTAAGCCATCCGGCGCCAGCGCAACATAGCCCGCTTTGGCGACCCGTCTTGCCACGTCTTCAATGTAAGGATTCAGGCCGCGATTCTCGTGTACCACCACCACGGCACCCAGCTTGCCGCTGGCATGAGTCGGGCGCACCCGATAAGCGCGTACCTCGCCATGTCCCTGGGGCGACGGGTAGTGAATGTATTCGGCGTTGATATCAGGATCGGTAAACGACACCTGCTCTGCCAGCGCATAATTGGGGCTCATGGCGCTGAGCAGGGTGGCTCCGGTCATGCCGGCGATGGTGAACTTCGCGGCCAGCGAGAGAAACTCGCGCTTGCTGATGCGACCGTGCGCATAGTAGTCATAAAGCTCAAGCAGTTCCTGGGGAAAATCCTGGGCGGTAAGACGGGTCATAACCTCTCCTTCGCTGATTAACCGGACTGTGCCGCTTTAACAAAGCACAGCCTGACGCCGCTGGCAAATGCCATGCCCCAGCGGGTTAATGCGCGATGGCTCACAGAATGTCACCGAAAGGCAGCAAATTAATTTCTTTTTGGTCTATAAAAATTATCTTTTAATTAACAAACTTTCTTTCTGGCGACTGTGCAGGAAATTTTACAGCGTAACGTGACGGTGCGGTCCTCTGCCGTTTTGTCTTGCGCAGTAATTAACAGCTAAATTAGCCAGTTACCAAATTAACGCCTTTTCCTCTCGCTGTGCTTAATAACAAGATTGTCACAATAAATCACGGGCTTTAACCTTAACTTAGTGATTTTAAACAAGTAGTTTCTGGTGAAAACAATGATCGAAATCAAAAAATACTGTTATAGTTTTAGCCATTCCCACTGTTTCTTTTTGTTCTCGCCGCTTGCCTTACAATTGGCGTGAATCTCTTCCGACGTCACGAAATAATAATTTTGTGCGTCAAATTTGTTAATTATAAGTAAAAATTCGGTGCAATCTTGTGGCAAAGAGGTAAGCAATGTTTGGATTAGATGCCTTCCACCTGGCCAGGATTCAGTTCGCCTTTACTGTTTCCTTCCATATTATTTTCCCGGCCATCACCATCGGTCTCGCCAGTTTCCTGGCGGTGCTCGAAGGCATGTGGCTGAAAACCCGAAACGAGACCTATCGCGATCTCTACCACTTCTGGTCCAAAGTCTTTGCCGTTAACTTCGGTATGGGCGTGGTGTCCGGACTGGTGATGGCGTATCAGTTTGGTACCAACTGGAGTGGCTTCTCGCAGTTTGCCGGCAGTATTACCGGTCCGCTGCTGACCTATGAAGTACTCACCGCCTTCTTCCTTGAAGCGGGCTTCCTCGGCGTGATGCTGTTTGGCTGGAACCGCGTTGGGCCGGGCCTGCACTTCTTTGCCACCTGTATGGTTGCGCTCGGCACCATCATCTCGACCTTCTGGATCCTCGCGTCCAACAGCTGGATGCATACCCCGCAGGGCTACATCATTGAGAATGGCATCGTGGTGCCGCAGGACTGGTTCAAGATTGTCTTCAACCCGTCGTTCCCGTACCGCCTGTTCCATATGTCGGTGGCGGCCTTCCTCGCCAGCGCCTTCTTTGTTGGCGCGTCTGGCGCGTGGCATCTGCTGCGCGGTAACGATAACCCGGCAATCCGCAAAATGTTCTCCATGGCACTTTGGATGGCACTGATCGTTGCGCCGATTCAGGCGATGATCGGCGATGCGCATGGCCTGAATACCCTTGAGCATCAGCCGGCAAAAATTGCGGCGATTGAAGGCCACTGGGAAAACCCGCCGGGGGAGGCGACGCCGCTGATTCTGTTCGGTATTCCGGATATGGATGAAGAGCGCACCAAATATGCGCTGGAAGTGCCGTACCTCGGCAGCCTGATTTTGACCCACAGCCTGGACAAACAGGTCCCGGCGCTGAAAAGCTTCCCGAAAGAGGACCGCCCGAATTCGCTGGTGATTTTCTGGTCGTTCCGCGTCATGGTGGCGATGGGCCTGCTGATGATCACCCTCGGCGTGCTGAGCCTGTGGCTGCGCTACAAAAAGCGGCTGTATAACTCCCGGCCATTCCTGTGGTTCGCCCTGCTGATGGGCCCATCCGGCCTGATCGCCATTCTTGCCGGCTGGTTTACCACGGAAATTGGTCGTCAGCCATGGGTGGTGTACGGCGTGCAGCGCACCATTGATGCGGTGTCGGCGCATGGTGATTTGCATATGAGCATCAGCCTGCTGGCCTTCATCCTCGTCTATTCATCGGTGTTTGGTGTCGGCTATGTCTACATGATGCGCCTGATTAAGAAAGGTCCGCTGACCGGCGAAGGTAAAGATGTGCGCCACGGTGGTCCGGGGCAGGGCAAAACGCCTGCGCGTCCGCTTTCTGCTGCCCATGAGAGCCTGAACGAACCGCAGGAGGGTAAATAAATGATCGATTTCTCCATTATCTGGTTCGCCATTATCGTGTTCGCCACCCTGATGTATATCGTGATGGATGGCTTCGATCTTGGCATCGGTATCCTGTTCCCGTTCAATAAAGATGCAGTTGAGCGCGACATGATGGTGAATACCGTTGCGCCGGTGTGGGATGGCAACGAAACCTGGCTGGTGCTGGGCGGTGCCGGTCTGTACGGTGCGTTCCCGCTGGCCTATTCGGTGATTGCCGATGCGCTGGCCATTCCGCTCACCGCGATGCTGATTGGCCTGATTTTCCGTGGCGTGGCGTTTGAGTTCCGCTTTAAGGCCACGGAAGAACACCGCGCTTTCTGGGATAAATCATTTATCGCCGGTTCACTACTGGCGACCTTCAGTCAGGGCGTTGCGGTCGGTGCGATTATCGACGGCTTCCCGGTGAAAGGGCGCGAGTTTGCCGGCTCGGCGCTGGACTGGCTGGCGCCGTTCCCGCTGTTCTGCGGCGTCGGTCTGGTGGTGGCATATGCGCTACTGGGCTGTACCTGGCTGATCATGAAAACCGAGCATGAGCTGCACCGTAAGATGTCCGCGCTGGCGACGCCGCTGGTGATCGCGCTGCTGCTGATTGTCGGCATTATCAGCCTGTGGACGCCGTTCACCCACGATGCGATTGCGCACCGCTGGTTCAGCCGTCCTAACCTGTTCTGGTTCCTGCCGGTGCCGGTGCTGGTGCTGCTGTGTTCGTGGGGCATCGTGCGCGCCATTAAGCGTGAGGCGCACTACTCGCCATTCCTGCTGACGCTGGCGCTGGTGTTTCTCGGCTTCTCCGGCCTCGGTATTAGCGTGTGGCCGCACATCATTCCGCCGTCGATCACCATCTGGGACGCCGCGTCACCGCCGCAGAGTCAGGCCTTTATGCTGGTCGGTAGCTTACTGATTATTCCGGTGATTCTGGGTTACACCTTCTGGAGTTACTACGTATTCCGCGGAAAAATCAAAGCCGACGAAGGATACCACTGAGATGCAAACCGAGGTCAGCAATATGAACAACCCCACTGAAACGAAAGCCCCCTGGTGGAAGCGCGTGCTGTGGTTAGTAATCATCTACGGCGCAAGCGTGCTGGCACTGGGCGTGGTGGCATCACTGTTTCGTATGATGATGACGGCAGCGGGCATGCGTTCGCACTGAGTGGTCGAAGAGGGCAGGCACGCCTGCCCGGTATTATCGGTCGCCATAAATGGCGACCCTGCAAGGTGATGCACGATGTTCACAGGGTGCGCATTAATGCGCACCGCTATGCGCAGGCAAATCACTGCTCAATGATGCGATGCCGTTAAGACGATAAAAGGTTAGTTACCTAAGCAATTAATGCTTTTCCCGTCTCGCTGTCTTTACTCTTCCTTACGTTATCCATACGATTTTGTTATATTTATGTGACGGATTACGCAAAAGCACCGCCTTTCCCAACCCATTCAATTAAAAAAAATGCTCAGCCTGAATCTGAAAAAACAGTACATCAACGATCTGGTGGACTGGATCGAGGCCAATCTGACCGACGAGCTCAACATCGATCTGATTACCCTCAAATCCGGTTACTCCAAGTGGCACATGCAGCGCATGTTCAAAGAGATGACCGGCCAGACGCTGGCCTCGTACACGCGCAAACGTCGCCTGACGCTCGCTGCCATGGCGCTGCGCCTGACCAGCATGCCGCTTATTGATATCGCCGTGCGGTTTGGCTTTGATAATCAGCAAAACTTTACCCGGGTGTTTAAAAGCCACTTCGCCATGACGCCAGGCGCTTATCGCCGCATCCCTGAGATGCAGATGAAAGACTTCCACAGCCGCATCTCAACCCAGCGGCAGTGGGTAAGTGCGCGCCTGGCAGAGAAGCCGGAGCTGAAGCTGTGCGGAGAAGTGATCGAGTGGGAGTGCCGCTTCGGCGAATACATTGACCACCACAATCACGTGGTGGCGCAGCATACGCGTGATTTCATCGCCTTCGCCGGCCAGCATGTGCAGCGCGGCTGGCTGGGTTTCCAGTTCAGCCCGGGGGTTAACTCCAGCGATCAGCAGCATATCAGCATGTTCCAGGCGCTGGAGAGCCAGTACGCCGACGTGCTGACCGGCAATGTACAGAACTGGACCGGTGAAAGCGGACTGTATGCGGAGATTGACTGGCACGGCGCGCCGGAAGAGATCAATGCGTTCACCGCAGAGGTGTACTACAACCATCTGCCTGCGCTCGGCGTGGCGCGGCGGCCGGGCAAGGACCTGATTAAGCTCGATCTCCGCTACAGCACGCCAGATCTGCTGCAGGGCACGTTCTACATTCCGGTTAAGGTCGGATAATGCATATTTCGTGCGGTAAACCGTGATAAACCGCACGATTTTATAAATTCCTGCGTCTGAGTGGCGTAAAATCCTTCACTGAAACCTGACTGACCGTGGAAAACACTGTTTGCCACCTCTCAGGCTGGATCATCACCTGCATGCCTGGTCCATTCCGGACCGTTATAGTGAAAAGACAAAAAATTATGCGACTTCTACCGTTGTTACTTTCAACAGCGCTTGTGGCGTTTTCCGCGCTGGCAAGTGCCCAGATGGCTGAGCCTTTCTCACCGCCAGGCGGCCTGCATCCGCATCAGCCGCATTGCGCCCAGCACGAGATTGCCGGCGACAATGCGCTGCCCCAGCAGCGCACGGATGACGTGACGCTGCTGACCTGCACTAACCACCAGGCCTGACGGCGCGCTACCTGCTTAGCGACCAGCGCCGTATTGCGTCCGTCCGCTTTCAGCCCCTCCCTCCGCTGCAATACGCCCGGCCTGGCGAATCACTCGAAAATCCCGAGTAATAAACGAGACATAAGCTGCTTTTAACGAGGTGTTTCAGCGGCTAAACTTCTCCACCAAATGTCTCTGCTCAGGAGGAGTTGTGAACAAACCCCGTAGTATTCGAAGCTTGCTGAAAAGCTTTATCGAAAGTGACGCCAGCAACGGCATGGTGCTGATTCTGGCGGCGGTGGCGGCGATGGTGCTGGCCAATAATGCCGCCACCGCGCAGGGCTATCAAAACCTGCTGGCGGAGCCGGTACAGATTCGCTTCGGCGCGCTGGATATCAGCAAAAACCTGCTGCTGTGGATTAACGATGCGCTGATGGCGCTGTTCTTTCTGCTGATTGGCCTCGAAGTGAAGCGCGAACTGATCAGCGGCGAGCTGGCCAGCCGCGATCGTGCGATCTTCCCGGTGATTGCTGCGCTGGGCGGCATGATTGCGCCGGCGCTCATTTTCCTGCTGTTCAATCATGATAACGAGGTTGCCCGCAACGGCTGGGCAATTCCCACGGCCACCGATATCGCCTTTGCGCTCGGCGTGCTGGCGCTGCTCGGCAGTCGCGTACCGGCGGCGCTGAAAGTGTTCCTGATGGCGCTGGCCATCATTGACGATCTCGGTGCCATCGTGATTATTGCGCTGTTCTACACCAGCGATCTGTCAGTGCTGTCGCTGAGCGTGGCAGCCGGTGCCATCGTGCTGCTGGCGATCCTCAATCGCTGCGGCGTACGCAACATCGCGGTGTATATGCTGGTGGGCGTGGTGCTGTGGACCGCGGTGCTGAAGTCCGGCGTGCATGCCACGCTGGCGGGCGTGGTGGTGGGCTTCTTTGTGCCGCTGGAGGAGAAAGAGGGACACTCACCGGCTGAGCACCTGGCGCATGGCCTGATGCCGTGGGTGAACTGGCTGATCCTGCCGCTGTTCGCGTTCGCCAATGCCGGTATTTCACTCAGCGGCATCACCTTTGGCGATGTGCTGTCGCCGGAGCCGCTCGGCATTATCCTCGGTCTGCTGATTGGTAAACCGTTAGGGATCACGCTGTTCTGCTGGCTGGCGGTGAAGCTGCGGCTGGCGGCGCTGCCAGGCAGTACCACCATTCGCGACATTATGGCAATCGGCGTGCTGTGCGGTATCGGCTTTACCATGTCGATCTTCATCAGCTCGCTGGCGTTTGACGCCGCGCATGAACAGCTGGTGACGTTCTCGAAACTGGGCATTCTTAGCGGTTCGCTGCTGTCGGCGGTGATTGGTTACACGCTGCTGCGCATCAAACTGCGCTAATAAGGGGAGGCGCAAGCCTCCTTTATGGTATGAATCAGCTCAATTTTAATCATCTCTACTACTTCTGGCAGGTGTGCAAAACCGGTTCGGTGGTGCGCGCCGCTGAAGTGCTGTGCCTGACGCCGCAAACCGTGACTGGCCAGATCAAGGCGCTGGAAGAGCAGCTGAATGGCGTGCTGTTTCGCCGTCAGGGGCGCGGTCTGGTACCTACCGAGCTGGGCCAGCTGGTGTTCCGCTATGCCGATCGCATGTTTATGCTCAGCCAGGAAATGCTCGATATCGTTAACTACCGCAAGGAGTCGCATCTGCTGTTTGATGTTGGCGTAGCGGATGCGCTGTCAAAACAGCTGGTGAGCAAGGTGCTGGAAACGGTGGTGATGGCCGGCGAGAAAATTCAGCTGCGCTGCTTTGAATCAACGCATGAAATGCTGCTGGAGCAGCTCAGCCAGCACAAGCTGGATATGATCCTCTCCGACTGCCCGATTGATTCAACCCAGCAGGCCGGGCTGTTTTCGGTCAAGCTCGGCGAATGTCCGGTTAGCTTCTGGTGTAATGCGCCACTGCCTGAGCTGCCGTTTCCGGCCTGTCTGGAGCAGCGGCGCCTGCTGTTGCCCGGCCGGCGTTCGATGCTGGGGCGCAAGCTGCTGAACTGGATCCACAGCCAGGGATTACAGGTTGAGATTCTCGGTGAATTTGATGATGCGGCGCTGATGAAGGCGTTTGGCGCGCAGAATAATGCGATCTTTGTCGCACCGACGCTGTACGGGGATGATGTCTATCGTGACGATAGCGTGCGCGAGATCGGCAGGCTGGAGACGGTGATGGAGGAGTATCACGTTATTTTTGCCGGGCGCATGATTCAGCATCCGGCGGTGCAGAGCATTTGCCATCGCGACTTCAGCGCGCTGTTCAGCCACGGATCGCAGGCATAAAAAAACCGGCGAAGCGCCGGTTCTTTTAACAAAGCGATTAACAGACGGCGATTAAGCCAGTTTGTTGATCTGAGCAGTCAGGTTTGCTTTATGACGTGCAGCTTTGTTTTTGTGGATCAGACCTTTAGCAGCCTGACGGTCCACGATTGGTTGCATTTCGTTGAATGCGTTCTGCGCAGCAGCTTTGTCGCCGGTTGCGATAGCCGCGTATACTTTCTTGATGAAAGTACGCATCATAGAACGATTGCTCGCGTTATGCTTGCGACGTTTCTCAGATGTTACGGCGCGTTTCTTAGCTGATTTGATATTAGCCAAGGTCCAACTCCCAAATGTGTTCTATATGGACAAATCAAAGGCCGAGGACTATGCCTTTTGCGCCTTCTTTTGTCAATGGATTTGTGCAATAAAGCGTCGTTTTAACCACGACACCCGCTTACGTAATTGATGGCGCAAGATTCTACCAGCAACACCGCGCTGAATACAGTATTTCGCAACAAAATTGTTGTGATGGGGCCGGAGCCGCCACCCAGCGGGCGCCTGACGCTGAATCAGGCGCAGGAAAGGCACGCAGACGGGTTAACCTGAACGCTATTCAAGGGTATAATCCGCCGATTTCCACCGGTTTGAGTCAGCCATGAAGTTTATCCGCGGTATTTACAATCTGAAAGAGCAGCATCGCGGCTGCGTCCTGACCATTGGTAATTTTGACGGCGTGCATCGCGGCCACCAGGCGCTGATGGCGGAGTTAATTGCCGAAGGACGTAAACGCAACCTGCCGGTGGTGGTGATGCTGTTTGAGCCACAGCCGCTGGAGCTGTTTGCCGGCGACAAAGCGCCGGCGCGCCTGACGCGTCTGCGTGAAAAGCTCAAATACCTCGCACTGGCGGGCGTTGACGCCGTGGTGTGCGTGCGCTTCGATCGTCGTTTTGCGGCACACTCAGCACAAAGCTTTATCAGCGAACTGCTGGTCGACAAGCTCAATGTGAAATTCCTCGCAGTGGGGGATGATTTCCGCTTTGGCGCTGGTCGCCAGGGGGATTTCCTGTTATTACAGAAAGCCGGTGCGGAGTATGGCTTTGAGGTCATCAGCACCCAGACCTATTGTGATGGCGGCAAACGTATCAGCAGTACGGCGGTACGTCAGGCGCTGGCGCAGGACGATTTTGCTCAGGCGCAGCAGCTGCTCGGTCATCCGTTCAGTATTTCTGGCCGCGTGGTGCACGGTGATGCACTGGGACGCACCATTGGTTTCCCGACCGCCAATCTCCCGCTTCGACGCACCGTGACGCCGGTAAAAGGTGTCTTTGCGGTTGAAGTGCTGGGGCTGGGCGAGCAGCCGATTCCCGGCGTGGCAAACATTGGTACGCGCCCGACGGTAAAAGGTCTGCGTCAGCAGCTTGAAGTTCACCTGCTCGACACACATATGAATCTTTATGGGCGCCACATTGAGGTGGTGCTGAAGCAGAAGATTCGCGACGAACAGCGTTTCGCTTCGCTGGACGCGCTGAAAGAACAAATTGCGAAAGATGTGGTGACGGCCCGCCAATTTTTTGGGCTAAAAACACCGGTTTAATGACCGAAATACGGAACCGAGAATCTGATGAGTGACTATAAATCTACCCTGAATTTGCCGGAAACGGGGTTCCCGATGCGTGGCGATCTGGCCAAACGCGAACCGGGAATGCTGCAACGTTGGTATGATGACAACCTGTACGGCATCATCCGCGCAGCCAAAAAAGGGAAAAAAACCTTTATCCTGCATGATGGCCCTCCGTATGCGAACGGCAGCATTCATATTGGTCACTCAGTTAACAAGATTCTGAAAGATATTATCGTTAAGTCGAAAGGCATGGCGGGCTTTGACTCGCCGTATGTTCCCGGCTGGGACTGCCACGGCTTACCGATTGAGCACAAAGTTGAGCAGATGATTGGCAAGCCGGGCGAGAAAGTCAGCGCAGCTGAATTCCGCGCAGCCTGCCGCAACTACGCGGCGGAGCAGGTTGAAGGCCAGAAGAAGGACTTCATCCGCCTTGGCGTGCTCGGCGACTGGGATCGTCCTTATCTGACCATGAATTTCCAGACCGAAGCCAACATCATTCGCGCGCTGGGCAAGATCATCGGTAATGGTCATCTGCACAAAGGCGCCAAGCCGGTGCACTGGTGCATGGACTGCCGTTCCGCGCTGGCGGAAGCGGAAGTGGAGTATTACGACAAAACTTCACCTTCTATCGACGTGATGTTTAACGCGCTGGATGCCGATGCGGTACGCGCGAAGTTTGGCGTTGCAACGTCAGAAGGCCCGGTTTCACTGGTTATCTGGACCACCACGCCGTGGACCATGCCGGCAAACCGCGCCATCTCGCTGCATCCGGAATTCGACTACCAGCTGGTGCAGATTGCCGGCCGCAGCCTGATCCTCGCGAAAGATCTGGTGGAATCGGTGTTGAAACGCGCAGGCATCAGTGAGTGGCAGGTGCTGGGCGAGTGCAAAGGCGCCGCGCTGGAGCTGCAGCTGTTCCAGCATCCGTTCCTTGAGCAGATCCAGTCGAAAGTGGTGCTGGGCGAGCACGTCACGCTGGACGCCGGTACCGGTGCGGTGCACACCGCGCCAGGCCACGGTCCGGATGACTATGTGATCGGCCAGAAGTACGGCATCGAAACCGCTAACCCGGTCGGGCCGGACGGCGCGTATCTGCCGGGCACCTATCCAACCCTGGATGGCGTTAACGTATTTAAAGCCAACGACATGATCGTTGCGCTGCTGCAGGAGAAAGGCGCGCTGCTGCACGTGGAAAAACTGCTGCACAGCTATCCGCACTGCTGGCGTCATAAAACGCCAATCATCTTCCGTGCTACGCCGCAGTGGTTTATCAGCATGGATCAGAAAGGCCTGCGTGCGCAGTCGCTGAAAGAGATCAAAGGTGTGCAGTGGATCCCGGACTGGGGTCAGGCGCGTATCGAAGCGATGGTCGCTAACCGTCCGGACTGGTGCATCTCGCGTCAGCGCACCTGGGGCGTGCCGATGGCGCTGTTCGTCCATAAAGAGAGCGAGCAGCTGCACCCGGATACGCTGGAGCTGATGGAGAAAGTGGCGCAGCGCGTCGAGCAGGACGGTATTCAGGCGTGGTGGGATCTCGATCCGCGCGATCTGATGGGCGATGACGCCGATCACTACGTCAAAGTGCCGGATACCCTCGACGTCTGGTTTGACTCCGGATCGACCAGCTTCTCGGTGGTAGATGCGCGTCCGGAATTTGACGGGCACGCACCGGATATGTATCTGGAAGGCTCGGATCAGCATCGCGGCTGGTTCATGTCGTCGCTGATGATCTCCACGGCGATGAAAGGCAAAGCGCCTTACCGTCAGGTACTGACTCACGGCTTCACCGTCGACGGTCAGGGCCGCAAAATGTCGAAATCCATCGGCAACACCGTGGCACCGCAGGACGTGATGGACAAACTGGGCGCAGATATTCTGCGTCTGTGGGTGGCCTCAACCGACTACTCCGGTGAGATGGCAGTATCCGACGAAATCCTGAAACGGGCCGCCGATAGCTATCGCCGTATCCGTAACACTGCGCGCTTCCTGCTGGCGAACCTTGCAGGCTTCAACCCGGCGACCGACTGCGTCAGTCCGGAAGAGATGGTGGTAGTGGATCGCTGGGCTGTCGGCCGTGCGCTGGCGGCACAGCAGGATATTGTGCAGTCGTACGAGAACTACGATTTCCACGAAGTGGTGCAGCGTCTGATGCACTTCTGCTCCATCGAGATGGGCTCGTTCTACCTCGACGTGATCAAAGATCGTCAGTACACCGCGAAGGGCGACAGCCTGGCGCGTCGCAGCTGTCAGACCGCGCTGTGGCATATCGCTGAAGCGCTGGTGCGCTGGATGGCGCCGATCATGTCGTTCACCGCGGATGAGATCTGGGGCTATCTGCCTGGCGAGCGTCCACAGTACGTGTTCACCGAAGAGTGGTATCAGGGCCTGTTTGGTCTGGCGCAGGATGAAGCGCTGAACGATGCTTACTGGGCAGAACTGCTGAAAGTGCGCGGTGAAGTGAACAAGGTGATTGAGCAGGCGCGCAGCGACAAACGCATCGGCGGCGCACTCGAAGCCACCGTCACGCTGTACGCCGATCCGGAACTGGCGGCGAAGCTGCAGGCGCTGGGCGATGAGCTGCGTTTCGTGCTGCTGACCTCGGGCGCGACCGTGGCGGATTACGTAACGGCCAGCGACGAAGCGCAGCAGAGCGAGCTGTTAAAAGGTCTGAAAATCGCGCTGCATAAAGCAGAAGGCGAGAAATGCCCGCGCTGCTGGCATTACACTACTGACGTCGGCCAGAATCCGGAGCATGCTGCGGTGTGTGGACGTTGCTACACCAACGTAGCCGGAAACGGTGAAGTGCGGAAATTTGCCTGATGAGTAAACTGTGCTCAACCGGACTGCGCTGGGTATGGCTGGTGCTGGTGGTGATCGTGGTCGATTTTGCCAGCAAGCAGTGGGTCATGAACAACATGATGCTGCATGAAACTCAGCCGCTGATGCCGTTCCTGAACCTGTTCTACGCGCACAACTATGGCGCGGCGTTCAGCTTCCTGGCAGACAAAGGCGGCTGGCAGCGCTGGTTCTTTGCCGGTATCGCCATCGCCATTGTGGTGTCGCTGCTGGTGATGATGTATCGCAATCGCGCCAGCAATAAATTAACCAACATTGCCTACGCGCTGATTATTGGCGGGGCGCTGGGTAACCTGTTTGATCGTGCCTGGCACGGCTTTGTGGTCGACTTTATCGACTTCTATGTCGGTGACTGGCACTTCGCCACCTTTAACATTGCCGACTGCGGAATCTGCATCGGTGCGGCGCTGGTGGTGCTGGAGGGCTTTCTCAGCCCGAAAGGCAAACAGGTCACGAATAAATAAGGGTAACAGATGACAGACATCGTTCAGCGCGACAGCGCGCTGCTGGTGCATTTTACACTGAAGCTGGAGGATGGCTCGACGGCTGAATCCACGCGCGCCAACGGCAAGCCTGCGCTGTTCCGTCTGGGAGATGGCAGCCTGTCGGCGGCGCTGGAGCAGGAGCTGGTCGGGCGTAAAGTGGGCGATCAGCACGCCTTTACGCTGGAGCCGGAAGACGCCTTTGGCGCTGCCAGCCCGGATCTGATCCAGTACTTCTCGCGCCGTGATTTCATCGACGCGGGCGAGCCGGAAGTCGGTGCCATCATGCTGTTCAGCGGCATGGGCGGCAGCGAAATGCCGGGCGTGATTCGTGAAATTTCCGGTGACTCGATTACCGTCGATTTCAACCATCCGCTGGCGGGTCAGCGCATTAAATTCGAGATTGAAGTGCTGGAGATCGATCCGGTGCTGGAGGCCAGCGATGCAAATCCTGTTAGCTAACCCACGCGGTTTCTGTGCAGGCGTCGACCGCGCCATCAGCATTGTCGAGCGGGCGCTGGAGATGTATGGCGCGCCGATCTACGTGCGTCATGAAGTGGTGCATAACCGCTATGTGGTCAGCAGTCTGCGCGAGCGCGGTGCGATCTTCATTGAAGAGATCAGTGAAGTACCGGACAACGCCATCCTGATTTTCTCGGCACACGGCGTTTCCCAGGCGGTACGCGCCGAAGCGAAAGCGCGCAGCCTCACCATGCTGTTTGACGCCACCTGTCCGCTGGTGACCAAGGTGCATATGGAAGTGGCGCGTGCCAGCCGTAAAGGTGTGGAAGCGATTCTCATCGGCCACGCCGGCCATCCGGAAGTGGAAGGCACCATGGGCCAGTACAGCAACCCGAACGGCGGTATGTATCTGGTGGAGTCGCCTGAGGATGTGTTTAAGCTGCAGGTAAAAGATGAAAACAACCTGTGCTTTATGACGCAGACCACGCTGTCGGTGGATGATACCTCGGACGTGATCGATGCGCTGCGTCAGCGCTTCCCGGCAATCATCGGACCGCGTAAGGATGATATCTGCTACGCCACCACCAACCGCCAGGAAGCCGTGCGCGTGCTGGCGCAGGATGCGGAGGTGGTTCTGGTGGTCGGCTCGAAAAACTCCTCCAACTCGAATCGTCTGGCGGAACTGGCGCAGCGTGCCGGCAAGCTGGCGAAGCTGATTGATTCTGCGGATGATATTCAGGAAGAGTGGGTTAAAGGCGTGCAGTGTATCGGCGTTACCGCCGGCGCTTCGGCTCCGGATATTCTGGTGCAGCAGGTGATTCAGCGCCTGCGTGAGCTGGGCGGCGAAGCGGCAATTGAGCTGATTGGCCGTGAAGAGAATATCGTGTTTGAAGTGCCGAAAGAGCTGCGCGTCGACGTACGCAACGTGCAGTAAGCACTTCAATTTGCTGACAGAAACAGGCCGACAATGTTCGGCCTTTTCTTTATCCTTTGTCACCTCAGCCGTGACTTCCAGCGGGCGGGATTGCTTTTACTGATAATCTATCGCGGCTGGCCTAAAATTCTTATTATCCCGTTATTATTGTGGCGTGACTGTTATCTGACCGTTAACCTGTTTACGCTTTGCATGCATAGTTTTGTATCAGGAATGAATAAATATGAGTGAAATCCGCATTGCTATTGTTGGTGCGCCGGGTCGCATGGGACGCAATCTGATTCAGGCCGCACAGCAGGCGGAAGGCGTGGTGTTAGGCGCGGCGCTGGCGCGCAGCGGTTCCTCGCTGCTGGGGGCGGATGCCGGTGAACTGGCGGGAATCGGCAAAACCGGCGTACGGGTGACTGACGATCTGCGGCAGGTGGTGAATGATTTCGATGTGCTGATCGATTTCACCCGTCCGGAAGGCACGCTGGAATATCTGGCGTTCTGCCGTCAGCATCAAAAAGCGATGGTGATTGGCACCACCGGTTTTGATGAAGCCGGTAAGGCAGCCATCCGTGAAGCAGCTGAAGAGATTGGCATCGTGTTTGCCGCGAACTTCAGCGTAGGCGTCAATCTGGTGCTTAACCTGTTACAGCAGGCGGCAAAAGTGATGGGCGACTATGCGGATATTGAGATTGTGGAAGCGCATCACCGCCATAAAGTGGATGCGCCATCTGGCACGGCGCTGGCGATGGGAGAGGCGATTGCCGACGCCATGCACTGGAAGCTGGATGAGCACGCGGTTTACGCGCGCGAAGGCCATACCGGCGAGCGCAAGGCGCAAACCATCGGCTTTGCCACCGTGCGCGCGGGCGATATTGTCGGTGAGCACACCGCGATGTTTGCGGATATCGGCGAGCGCGTAGAGATTACGCACAAGGCTTCCAGCCGCATGACCTTCGCCAATGGGGCCGTTAAGGCTGCTGCATGGCTAAAAGATAAGAAATCTGGCCTTTATGATATGCGTGATGTGCTGGATTTATCGATGTTGTGAGTGTTGTGAACCATCGTGATGTGGTTATTTCAATCGGTAAGATATTGATTGAACAGGGCAATGTTTTCATTGCCCTTTATTTTGTCTGTAAAATGGCGATCTGATTGTCATTTTTGTTTGTGGTTCTTATTTTTATGATTTATCTGCGCGTTTTCTCGTGTCGGATGGCTTTTTTTGACCATTTGGTCAAAAATTTACGCAGTCAGCCGGTGTTTTGCCATTAATTGCGTCAGGCAACCGATTATTTATCGGAGATCTCTCACTATTTTGTCGCCTTGCTTCACTTTTAACATTCAGTAGCCCGAAATATACAAAAAAATAACCACTCAGGGTAGACAATCACCAGGTCGATCATTAGAATGCGCGCAATTTGCCAAAAATCGAGCGGTCAGGCGGTTTTTGCATTGATTCAGCGCATCATTTTGAATTAATATGCATATATTGTGACTGTTTATTCCCTGGAGGATGTTTTGATTAAGTCAGCGCTCTTGGTTCTGGAAGACGGAACCCAATTCCACGGTCGGGCCATCGGGGCAACGGGATCGGCAGTGGGGGAGGTCGTTTTCAATACGTCAATGACCGGTTATCAAGAAATCCTCACTGATCCTTCCTATTCCCGCCAGATCGTCACCCTCACTTATCCTCATATCGGCAACGTTGGTGCCAATGCCGCCGATGAAGAATCCAGTCAAATCCATGCTCAGGGCCTCGTCATCCGCGATCTGCCGCTGATTACCAGCAACTTCCGCAGCGAAGAGAGCCTGTCAGCCTATCTGCAGCGCAACAATATTGTCGGTATCGCCGATATCGATACGCGCAAACTGACGCGCCTGCTGCGTGAGAAAGGGGCGCTGAACGGCTGCATCATCGCTGGCGACAGCCCGGATGCGGCGCTGGCGCTGCAGAAAGCCCAGGCGTTTCCGGGCCTGAAAGGCATGGACCTGGCGAAAGAAGTGACTACGGCGGAAACCTACGCATGGCAGCAGGGGAGCTGGGCGCTGAAAGGCGGCCTGCCCGAGCAGCAAAGCGCTGACGCGCTGCCGTTCCACGTGGTGGCTTATGACTACGGCGCCAAGCGCAACATCCTGCGCATGCTGGTGGATCGCGGCTGTCGCCTGACGGTTGTCCCGGCGCAAACGCCGGCTGATGAAGTGCTGGCGCTGAATCCGGACGGGATTTTCCTGTCGAATGGCCCTGGCGACCCGGAGCCGTGCGACTACGCCATCAGCGCGATTCAGGCTTTCCTGAAAACTGACATTCCGGTGTTTGGTATCTGTCTTGGCCATCAGCTGCTGGCGCTGGCCAGCGGTGCGAAAACCGTGAAGATGAAGCTTGGCCATCACGGTGGCAACCATCCGGTGAAAGACCTCGATAACAACACCGTGATGCTCACCGCGCAGAACCACGGTTTTGCCGTCGATGAAACCAACCTGCCGGCTAACCTGCGCGTGACCCATGTTTCCCTGTTTGACCAGACCGTACAGGGCATTCACCGCACCGACAAACCGGCGTTCAGCTTCCAGGGACATCCGGAAGCCAGCCCAGGCCCGCACGATGCGGCGCCGCTGTTCGATCACTTTATCGAACTGATCGAAGCTTACCGTTCTAACGCGAAGTAATCAGGAGCCCACGATGCCAAAACGTACTGACATAAAATCTATCCTGATCCTTGGCGCTGGCCCGATTGTGATTGGCCAGGCATGTGAATTCGACTATTCAGGTGCGCAGGCGTGTAAAGCGCTGCGTGAAGAGGGTTACCGCGTCATTCTGGTGAACTCTAACCCGGCCACCATCATGACTGACCCGGAAATGGCGGATGCGACCTACATCGAGCCTATCCACTGGGAAGTGGTGCGTAAAATCATTGAAAAAGAGCGCCCGGATGCGGTGCTGCCGACCATGGGTGGCCAGACCGCGCTGAACTGTGCACTGGAGCTGGAGCGTCAGGGCGTGCTGGCCGAGTTTGGCGTGACCATGATTGGTGCCACCGCCGATGCGATTGATAAAGCCGAAGACCGTCGCCGCTTCGACGTGGCGATGAAGAGCATCGGCCTGGATACCGCACGTTCCGGTATCGCGCACACCATGGAAGAAGCGCTGGCGGTAGCGGAAGAGGTCGGTTTCCCGTGCATCATTCGTCCGTCATTTACCATGGGCGGCACCGGTGGCGGTATCGCTTACAACCGCGAAGAGTTTGAAGAGATTTGCGAGCGCGGCCTCGATCTGTCGCCAACCAATGAGCTGCTGATTGATGAGTCGCTGATTGGCTGGAAAGAGTACGAGATGGAAGTGGTGCGTGATAAAAACGACAACTGCATCATCGTCTGCTCGATCGAAAACTTTGACGCCATGGGGATTCACACCGGTGACTCCATCACCGTGGCGCCAGCCCAAACGCTGACCGATAAAGAGTATCAAATCATGCGTAACGCCTCGCTGGCGGTGCTGCGTGAAATCGGTGTCGAAACCGGCGGTTCCAACGTCCAGTTCTCGGTGAACCCGAAAGATGGCCGCCTGATCGTCATTGAGATGAACCCGCGCGTGTCGCGCTCCTCAGCGCTGGCCTCGAAAGCGACCGGCTTCCCGATTGCCAAAGTTGCGGCCAAGCTGGCGGTGGGCTTTACCCTCGATGAACTGATGAACGACATCACCGGTGGCCGTACGCCGGCCTCGTTCGAGCCGTCCATCGACTACGTCGTCACCAAAATTCCCCGCTTCAACTTCGAGAAGTTTGCCGGTGCCAATGACCGTCTGACCACGCAGATGAAATCGGTCGGTGAAGTGATGGCGATTGGCCGCACGTTCCAGGAATCGATGCAGAAAGCGCTGCGCGGTCTGGAAGTGGGCGCCAGCGGTTTCGACCCGAAAGTGGATCTGGATGATGGCGAAGCCCTGACCCGTATCCGCCGCGAGCTGAAAGATGCCGGTTCTGACCGCATCTGGTATATCGCTGATGCGTTCCGTGCCGGCATGTCGGTCGACGGCGTGTTCAACCTGACCAACGTTGACCGCTGGTTCCTGGTGCAGATTGAAGAGCTGGTGCGCCTGGAAGAGCAGGTGGCGCGCGAAGGTGTCAACTCGCTGAGCGCGGATTTCCTGCGTGCGCTGAAGCGTAAAGGCTTTGCCGATGTGCGTCTGGCAACGCTGGCGGGCGTGGCGGAGAGTGAAATCCGCAAGCTGCGTCATCAGTTCAACCTGCATCCGGTTTACAAGCGCGTGGATACCTGTGCGGCAGAGTTCGCCACGGATACCGCCTACATGTACTCCACCTATGAAGAAGAGTGCGAAGCCAATCCTAATCAGGATCGCGACAAAATCATGATCCTGGGCGGCGGGCCAAACCGTATCGGCCAGGGCATTGAGTTCGATTACTGCTGCGTGCATGCGGCGCTGGCGCTGCGTGAAGACGGTTACGAAACCATTATGGTCAACTGTAACCCGGAAACCGTGTCAACCGATTACGACACCTCAGACCGTCTCTACTTCGAGCCGGTAACGCTGGAAGACGTGCTGGAGATCGTGCGCATCGAGCAGCCAAAAGGCGTTATCGTCCAGTACGGTGGCCAGACGCCGCTGAAGCTGGCGCGCGCGCTGGAAGCGGCTGGCGTGCCGGTGATTGGTACCAGCCCGGATGCCATTGACCGCGCGGAAGACCGTGAGCGTTTCCAGCAGGCGGTGGATCGCCTGAAACTGAAACAGCCGGCTAACGCCACGGTGGCGACGCTGGAACAGGCGGTAGAAAAAGCCGCAGGGATTGGCTATCCGCTGGTGGTACGTCCTTCTTACGTGCTGGGCGGCCGGGCGATGGAAATCGTCTATGACGAAGTGGATCTTAAGCGCTACTTCCAGACTGCGGTGTCCGTGTCCAACGATGCGCCAGTGCTGCTGGATCGCTTCCTTGATGACGCGGTGGAAGTGGACGTCGATGCGATTTGCGACGGCGAACGCGTGCTGATTGGCGGCATCATGGAACACATCGAGCAGGCGGGCGTGCACTCCGGTGACTCAGCCTGTTCGCTGCCAGCGTACACCCTGAGCACTGAGATTCAGAACGTGATGCGCCAGCAGGTGGAAAAGCTGGCCTTTGAACTCAACGTACGTGGCCTGATGAACGTGCAGTTTGCGGTCAAGGACAACGAAGTTTACCTGATTGAGGTGAACCCACGTGCCGCGCGTACCGTGCCGTTTGTCTCCAAAGCCACCGGCGTGCCGCTGGCGAAAGTGGCTGCGCGCGTGATGGCTGGTAAAACCCTGGCTGAACAGGGCGTGACCGAAGAGGTGATTCCGCCGTACTACTCGGTGAAAGAAGTGGTGCTGCCGTTCAACAAATTCCCGGGCGTGGACCCGATTCTTGGTCCGGAAATGCGTTCGACCGGTGAAGTGATGGGCGTGGGCCGCACCTTCGCGGAAGCATTCAGCAAAGCTATGCTCGGCGCGCAGAGCAATATGAAGAAGCAGGGGCGTGCGCTGTTGTCGGTGCGTGAAGGCGACAAGAAACGTATTGTTGACCTGGCTGCGAAGCTGCAGAAGTTTGGCTTCGAGCTGGATGCGACGCACGGTACCGCCGTGGTGCTGGGTGAAGCCGGCATCAATCCGCGCCTGGTGAACAAGGTGCACGAAGGGCGTCCGCACATTCAGGATCGCCTGAAGAACGGTGAGTACACTTACATCGTCAACACCACCGCAGGACGTCAGGCGATTGAGGATTCGAAACTGATTCGCCGCAGCGCACTGCAGTACAAAGTGCATTACGACACCACGCTGAACGGTGGTTTTGCTACCGCGATGGCGCTGAATGCGGATCCGACCGAAAAAGTGATTTCGGTGCAGGAAATGCACGCGCAGATCAAAGGCTAAACCGCCTGTTCAGTGACTAAACGGCCCCGCGCGGGCCGTTTTTTTTGGCCTGTTTTGCCTGTGCTGCATAAGGTTATACGTTACAAATCTATTGATTTGACATAATTTTTATCAGTTGATGCGAAACCAGTTACATTCAGGCGTATCCGCACAAAATTATAAATACCTCTCCGCTAAGCGCACCGTACTATTCCGCTGCTCAATCATAGAGCGCTCACCTTAACGGGATATAAAAATGAAAATGCGTGCTTTCACTCTCAGCGCAGTGGCTGCGTTACTTGTTGCTGCACCTCTCGCCAGTCAGGCGGAAATCACCCTGCTGAAGCAGGATCCGCAGGCCGGCGATCCGCTTAGCCGTCTTGATTTCAAAGTGGGCGGCAGTATTCGTCCGCAGTATCTGCATCAGAACGGGGTTAACGATAAATCGTATAAGCGTAACGGCTACGACGGCGGTTCACGTTTCCGCTTCAGCGCCAACTACTACCTGTTTGACGATGTCAGCTGGGTGGGTTACTACGAGCTGGGCGTAAACTTCCCGGCCTGGTGGGGCTGGGATAACCACTATGCGGACGGTGCCCACAACACCACGCGTCGCCAGCTGTATACCGGTTTCAAAAGCGCATCGCTGGGCGAGCTCTATTTTGGCCAGCAGAACAGCGTTTATTACGATGTCGTCGGCGCTAAAACCGATATCTGGGACTACGATATGCTGGCCCAGGCACCGGGCAACGGCATCAACGGTGACTACGACGGATCTTACCGCTCGCGCAAGATGCTGAAGTATAAAAACACCTTTGGCGATGCGGATGTCTATGCCGCTTATCTGTTTGAAGATGACGACTATCTGCCGGGCAACGGCCTGCGCTACAAGCGCAAGGGCGGCGGTTCGCTGGGCGTGAACTATCACATCACCAAAGATCTGGCGTGGGGCACCGCGTGGAACTACACCCGTGCGGATATCCGCAATCCGGGCAATGGCGACAGCAAGCGTTACGACCAGAATATCTACGGTACCGCGCTGAGCTGGACGCCGGACAACTGGACGCTGTCCGCCGGTGCGGGCTGGTATGAGAACTTCTCGCCAACCAAACGCAACACCGTTAACAACTACTTCGCGGATGATGCGTGGGGCGTTGAATACTTCGCCGGTTATAAATTCCCGATCGGCCAGTATGCTGTGAAGAGCATCCAGCCGTACTTCATGGGCGATCGCCTGGAGTTCGTCAACGGACGTAACTACAAGCGTATCGATAACGGCGTGGGCGTCAGCGCGCAGCTCGACTACGGTTTCCGCGTCGACTACGAGTACGTGATCACTTCCAGTACCGATAAATCACTGGGCAACGTTAATCTGGTGCGCCTGCGCTACGATTTCTGATGCGTAAATCAACGGCTCCTGCGGGAGCCGTTTTTTTTGGGGCGGACACAGTGCGCTTTTCTTTACACAGCGCGCGGGCAGCGTGGAGCATCACCCTGAGTTGTAGCGCCTTCACCGCGAATTCTGGCGGCTCTTTCCGCTAACGGCCGCAAAGCCGGAGTAAAACTCTGTCGCTCAGACAAAACGCCGAGCCAAGCGGGCTTTACGTAAATAGCACGGTCGTCCTATCGACGAAAGTTTCACCTTTACGTATCATTGCGCCAATTTTTTTCCTGTAGGTCTTTTAACATGATTAGTTTGATCGCGGCACTGGCAGCAGATCGTATTATTGGCATGGAAAACGCCATGCCATGGCACCTGCCTGCCGACCTCGCGTGGTTCAAGCGCAACACGCTGAACAAACCGGTGATTATGGGCCGTCTGACCTTTGAATCGATTGGTCGCCCGTTACCGGGACGTCTGAATATTGTGGTCAGCAGCCAGCCCGGCAACCATGACGGCGTGACCTGGGTGACGTCGCCGGAAGAAGCGATTGCCGCAGCGGGTGAGGCAGAAGAGATCATGGTGATTGGTGGTGGCCGGATTTATGCGCAGATGCTGGCGCGCGCCGATCGTCTCTATCTGACGCATATCGATGCGGAAGTGGAAGGCGACACCCAGTTCCCGGATTACGAGCCGGACGAGTGGCAGTCGACGTTCAGTGAGTTCCACGATGCCGATGCGCAGAATTCGCACAGTTACTGCTTTGAGATTCTGGATCGCCGCCGTTGATTGTGGCCAGGTGCGTATGAATGCGCAGCCTGTAAAGACAGGGATCAATTGCTGTTTATGACGCGATAAACCCGTGCAATATCAGGCTGATGGCTGTCACGGTACAGATTGTCGTTGTAGGGGCGCCATTTATGGTGACCAAAAAAAAGCCCCGCTAACATCGCGGGGCTTTTTGTTTACTGCATATCGCTCAGAGGGGAGGGCGCATTCACCGCGCTTTCCGCCATGGCCTGGTCACGGTTCGAGACCTGGGTGTAATACTGGCCGCTCTCCCAGTGCAGCAGGGTCAGCGTTCCGCCCCAGCAGCAGCCGGTGTCGAGCCCGATCACATGCTCTGGCGTGCCTTTTCCTTCCAGCGAAGCCCAGTGACCAAAGATTTGCGTATAATCGCTGCTGATTTTGCCGGGCACCTGGAACCACGGTTTCAGCGGCGGCGGCGCTGAGGCGGGCGCCTCTTTGCAAATCATATCGAGCTGACCATTAGGGAAACAGAAGCGCATGCGCGTCAGCGCATTGGTGCTAAAACGCAGGCGCGCCAGTCCTCTCAGTTCCGGTGTCCAGTTGTTCGGCATGTCGCCATACATGGCATCGAGAAACAGCGGATAGCTGTCGCTGGATAAGACCGCCTCAACTTCGCGCGCGCACTGCTGTGCCGTCTCCAGATCCCACTGCGGTGTAATGCCAGCATGCGCCATCAGCAGCTTTTTCTCTTCATCCACCTGCAGCAGCGGCTGGCGACGCAGCCAGTTAATCAGCTCGTCGGCATCGTCCGCTTCCAGCAGGGGCGTCAGGCGATCCTTGGGCTTGTTACGACTGATACCGGCATACACTGCCAGCAAATGCAGGTCATGGTTTCCCAGCACTATGCGCACACAGTCTCCGAGCGACCTGACGTAGCGCAGTACCTCAAGCGAACCCGGACCGCGCGCCACCAGGTCGCCGGTCAGCCATAGCTCGTCCTGCTGCGCATCAAAATTGACCTGCGCCAGCAGCGCACGTAATTCGTCATAACAGCCGTGAATATCGCCAATCAGGTATGTACTCATTAAGTCAGTCCGATGAAAACGCGCCGCCCGGACTGGCCGGGCGGAGGAGGAATTAGTGAATGTGGGTTTGCACCGCGAGGCGGAACACCGGAATCTCCACGTGGAAGGTCTCGCCCTCTTCGTCGATCATCACATAGTGTCCCTGCATGGTGCCCATCGGCGTTTCCAGAACCGCACCGCTGGTGTACTGAAACTCATTGCCAGGCGCGATATGCGGCTGCTCACCGACCACGCCTTCACCCTGCACTTCGGTCTCGCGCCCGTTGCCATTGGTGATTAGCCAGTAGCGGCTGCGCAGCTGCACGCTGTTGCGCCCGAGGTTACGGATGGTGATGGTGTAGGCAAACACGTAGCGATCCTCATCGGGAGAGGATTGCGATTCCACATACTGACTCAGTACCTGAACACAAACGCGGGCCAGTTCACTCATGCACTCAGTTCTCCGCAGATTCAGCCTGATGATTGCCCAGCCAGTTTGCCAGCTGGCAATACTGCGCCACGGTGACATTTTCTGCCCGCAGCGAGGCGTCGATGTTGAGTTCATCCAGCGCACCGGCCGTGAACAGGTGTCCCAGGCTGTTACGCAGGGTTTTGCGTCGCTGACCAAACGCTTCGGTGGTGATACGGCTCAGTAAACGCACATCGCTGACCGGATACGGTGGCTGGGTAAAGGGCACCAGACGCACTACCGCCGAATCCACTTTCGGTGGCGGGGTGAACGATTGTGGTGGCACTTCCAGCACCGGAATCACCTGACAATAATATTGCGCCATCACGCTGAGACGCCCGTAAGCTTTGCTGCCCGGGCCGGCTACCAGACGGTTAACCACCTCTTTCTGCAGCATGAAGTGCATATCTTTAATCGAACCAGTATAGCTGAAAAGGTGGAACATCAGCGGCGTCGAGATGTTGTACGGCAGGTTGCCAAACACGCGCAGCGGCTGACCCTGCTCCTTCGACAGCGCGGAGAAGTCGAAGGTCATCGCATCCTGCTGATAAATCGTCAGCTTAGGGCCGAGGAACGGATGCGTCTGCAAACGCGCGGCAAGGTCGCGGTCCAGCTCGACGACAGTCAGCGCATCAAGACGCTCGCCCACCGGCTCGGTTAACGCACCCAGCCCTGGGCCAATCTCCACCATGGCTTCACCCTTTTGCGGATGAATAGCGGAGACGATGCTGTCGATAATGTACTGATCGTTCAGGAAGTTCTGCCCGAAACGTTTACGGGCGTAGTGCCCCTGATGGACGCGATTATTCATTACTGCTCTTGATCATAGTGATGGCGAGGTTAAGCGCCGTAATAAAGCTGCCCGGCTCTGCGCTGCCCAGACCGGCGAGTTCCAGCGCGGTGCCGTGGTCAACAGAGGTACGGATAAATGGCAGGCCGAGGGTGATATTCACCGCGCGACCAAATCCCTGAAATTTTAGCACCGGCAGGCCCTGGTCGTGATACATCGCCAGCACCGCATCGGCATGCTGCAGATATTTCGGCTGAAACAGCGTATCGGCCGGTAACGGACCGGTGAGCTGCAGGCCCTGCTGACGCAGTTCGTCGAGCGCCGGAATGATGGTATCGATCTCTTCCCGGCCCATGTGACCGCTTTCGCCGGCATGCGGGTTGAGGCCGCAGACAAAGATATGCGGCTGCGGAATGCCAAACTTACGCTGCAAATCCTGATGCAGGATGGTGATGACTTCATGCAGGCTGTCACGGGTGATGGCGTCCGCGACATCTTTCAGCGGCAGATGCGTGGTGGCCAGCGCCACGCGCAACGCTTCGGTCGCCAGCATCATCACCACGCGATCGCCACCGGCGCGCTCAGCAAAGAACTCGGTGTGGCCGGTGAAGGGGATGCCGGCGTCATTGATCACGCCTTTGTGTACCGGACCGGTCACCAGCGCGGCAAACTCGCCGCTGAGGCAGCCGTCGCAGGCGCGGGCCAGCGTCTCCAGTACGTAATGACCGTTGGCGACCGTCAGTTCGCCGGCAGTCACCGGCTGCGCCGTCGCGATGGGCAGCAGCGTCAGCGTACCGGCCTGCTGCGGCTGCGGTGCCACGCCGGGCTGATAGTCACGCAGCGTCAGCGGCAAACCCAGTTGAGCCGCGCGCTGGCGCAGCACGTCGCCATCTGCGCACACCACCAGCTCAACCGGCCAGTCACGCTGAGCCAGCGCAACGGCGAGATCGGGACCAATCCCGGCGGGTTCGCCGGGCGTGATCGCCACACGATAATTACTGACCATTGCCATCCAGAATCTTCACGTAAGCACTGGCGCGCTGTTCCTGCATCCAGGTTTGCGCTTCTTCGGCAAACTTACGGTTGAACAGCAGACGGTACGCGCGCTCTTTCTGCGCGGCATCGGTTTTATCCACCTGGCGGGTATCCAGCAGCTGAATCAGGTGCCAGCCGAAGGAGGAGTGCACCGGCGCACTGACCTGGCCTTTCTGCAGCTTCAGCAGCGCATCACGGAACGCCGGATCGTAGATTTCCGGTGACGCCCAGCCGAGGTCGCCGCCCTGGTTCGCGGAACCCGGATCGTCGGAGAACTGTTTCGCGGCAGCGGCGAAGGTGGTTTTGCCACTCTTGATGTCTGCGGCGATCTGTTCAATCTTCTGACGTGCCTGATCGTCGGTAAGGATCGGTGACGGCTTCAGCAGAATGTGGCGGGCATGCACCTCGGTAACCGAGATGTTTTTGCTCTCACCGCGCAGGTCGTTCACTTTCAGGATATGGAAGCCAACGCCGGAGCGGATTGGGCCGACGATGTCGCCTTTCTTCGCGCTGCTCAGCGCCTGCGAGAACAGCGTTGGCAGCTCTTCAATTTTGCCCCAGCCCATGTTGCCGCCTTTCAGCGCCTGCGGATCGGCAGAGTAGGTCACGGCCAGTTTACCGAAATCGGCACCGCCTTTCAGTTCACCCACCAGCTGACGCGCCAGCGCTTCCTGGTCATCAACCTGCTGCTGGGTTGGATTTTCCGGCAGCGGCAGCAGAATCTGACTGATGTTAAGTTCGGTGCCCTGGGTATTCTGCGAGCCAATCTGCTTAGCCAGCGTATCCACTTCCTGCGGCAGAATGGTGACACGACGGCGCACTTCATTGTTACGCACTTCAGAGATCAGCATCTCTTTGCGGATCTGCGCGCGATAATCGTTGTAGTTCATCCCGTCATAGGCCAGACGGCTGCGCAGCTGATCAACGCTCATGCGGTTCTGCGCGGCGATGTTCTGGATCGCCTGATCCAGTTGCTGATCGCTCACCTGCAGACCGGCTTTTTCGCCCATCTGCAGAATGATGGCATCCATGACCTGGCGTTCAAGGATCTGATGACGCAGGGTTTTGTCATCCGGCAGCTGCTGACCAGCCTGCTGCGCCTGTGACTTCACCGTGCGCAGCATGTTGTCTACGTCACTTTCCAGCACCACGCCGTTGTTCACGACTGCGGCAACTTTATCGACCATCTGTGGGGCTGCGAACGCAGTGTTAGCGGTGATCGCCACACCAAGAATCAGCATTCTCCAGTTCTTCATACTTTATCCATTGTTGTTTCCGCACTGCGGGATAGCCTGTCAAATATCACAACATCAGAAAGCGCGCTGATAAGGGATGATGCCCTGACGCAGCATTTCATTGGTGCCTAAGCCATAGTTAGAACTCAGACCACGCAGCTCAATGTTGAATGAGATTTGGTTGTCATACTTGCTGTCGTTGTTTTCCCAACCGTTGATCTTGCGTTCGTAACCCAGACGAATGGCGTAGCAGCAGGAGCTGTACTGCAGACCGACTAGCTGCTCGGCCGGACGGCTGTTACGGGTGTCATAGTAGTAACCCCCCACCAGCGACCAGGCATCGGCAATCGGCCAGCTGGCCGTGGCGCCCACCTGCGAGATACCGTTTTTGTAGATCTTCTGGTAGCTAGGGTTGTCAATCAAACCTGAACCACTTAAAGCCTGCGCCACATACTCCGGGCTGCTGTAGCGGTAGCTCAGCTGCACCATACGGTCGGCATCACGACGGTATTCCACAATGGCATTGCCCTGGGAAACGTTGTCCAGCCGCGTATCGTATTGCAAGCCACCGCGCACGCCCCAGCGATCGCTGACTTTCCAGTAAGTATCACCCGCCCACACCAGGCTACCGGTATCATCTTCTTTATTCGTCTGGTTTACGCCGGTACGAGACGGGGTAAACGAGTAGATTTGACCCACGGAAACGTTAAAACGTTCAACCAGATCGTTATCATAAATACGCGTGGTCACGCCGGTCGCCACTTCGTTAGACGAAGCGATACGATCGAGGCCGCTGTAGGTGCGATCGCGGAACAGGCCGGTGTAATCGGTCTGCAGCAGCGTGGAGTCGTACGGATAGATGTTGCTCTGGTTGCGGTACGGGATATACAGGTACTGCACGCGCGGTTCCAGCGTCTGGGTGTAGCCTTCGGCCCAGTCCATATTGCGGTCAAATACCAGGCGACCATCTACCTTGAACTGCGGCAGGGTGCGGTTGACCGACTCTTTCAGCTGATTGGTGCGGGTGGTATCGATATTTTCGTTGTAGTAGTTAACGTTATCCTGCTGGTAATGCGTCGCCAGCAGCTTTGCCTCGGTATCCAGACTGGCCCAGCCGTTGGACAGCGGCAGGTTGAGCGTTGGCTCGATGTGCAAACGTGTCGCTTCCGGCATTCGGTTACTGACGTTAGTGAACTTCACCGCCTGCGCATAGATGCGACCGTCAAACGGCCCGATATCGTTCTGGTACAGATTGACATCCAGCTGCGGCATCGCCCGATACACGTTCTGGCTGCTGGTATTACCAAACACCTGGAAGTCTTTGCTGGACAGCGTCGCATCCCAGTTGGTGTCAGCGTAGCCTACGCTGAATTTCTGCGTGGCGTAGCCGTCAGTCGAGCTGTAGTACTTCGAATCAAGATCGTTGAAGTAATAAGGATCGCTGACTTTGGTGTAGTCGGCGTTGAAGCGCCAGTGCTGATCGTAGACGCCGGAGTGACGCCAGTAGAACAGCCAGCGGTCGTCGTTGCTGTCGTTCTGCACCGACGGTCGCGCGGCTTTATCTTTGTTGTACTGATTGTCAGACGGCAGATAGTCCAGCTCTAACAGGCCGGCACCAAACTGCGTCAGGTAGCGGAACTCGTTCTGCAACTGCAGACCGCGCTTGCTCATGTAGTGCGGCGTAATGGTGGCATCGGCCTGAGGCGCGATGTTCCAGTAGTACGGCAGCATGAATTCGAAGCCGTTGTTGCTGCCATATTTCGCGTTGGGGATCAGGAAGCCGGAGCGGCGGCGGTCGCCAATCGGCAGCTGCAGATACGGGCTGTAAAACACCGGCACGTTGCCGAGCTTGAAGCGCGCATTCCAGATCTCCGCCACTTCTTCTTCACGGTCCTGAATCACTTCCGAACCGACCACGCTCCAGCTGTTGGAACCCGGCAGACAGGAGGTAAAGCTGCCGTTTTCCAGAATGGTATAGCGGTTATTACCGCGCAGTTTCATCTGGTCAGCATAACCGCGACCCTGACGGCCGACCATCTGATAATTACCGTTCCACACGTTGGTGTCTTTGGTGTTCAGATTGGACCAGGCTTTCGGACCTTTCAGGATGACCTGGTTGTCGTCATAGTGCACATTACCCAGCGCATCGACGGTACGCACCGGCGTCGTTTGTCCGTCCTGCTGACGCTGATGCAGCTGCATCTCGTCGGCAACCAGACGGCTGTTCCCCTGCTGCACATCAACATTACCGGTGAACACCGCGTCGTTCGGATAGTTCCCTTTTGCTGAGTCAGAGTTGATGGTTACCGGCAGCGAATTCGCGTCGCCACTGACCAGCGGACGGTTGTAGCTCGGCACGCCCAGCATACACTGCGACATCAGATCGTCGGCCAGTGCATGCTGACTATAAAGCGCTGCACCAATCATGGTAGCCAGCAGGGTAGGTATACGTTTTTTCATACGCGGTTTCGATAATTCCATGAAAACTGGCATCATGCCGACAATCCGGACAGAGACTAACGTACCGCCCGGCGTTGCGCCAGTGTTAATCCTGCTCTGCCTGCGTTGCCGTTAGGCGCGGAGATAAATGACAGGTATGATAATGCAATTTTCAGCCGCAAGCATGGCGAATTGAGGAGTTTATGCGCTACTGGGGAAAAGTTATTGGTCTGGCTCTCGGCTTACTTTCCGGAGCAGGCTTTTGGGGCATCGTACTGGGTCTGATCATTGGTCATCTGTTTGACAAAGTGCGCAGCGTAAAAGGACAGGGCTACTTCGCCAACAATCAGGCGCGTCAGACGCTGTTCTTCAGCACCACGTTCCAGGTGATGGGCCATCTGACCAAGTCGAAAGGGCGCGTCACCGAAGCGGATATCCAGATTGCCTCTTTATTTATGGATCGCATGCAGCTGCATGGCGAGGCACGTACCGCGGCGCAGCGTGCGTTTCGTGAAGGTAAGCAGAGCGAATATCCGTTACGTAACAAACTGCGCGAGCTGCGCAGCGCCTGCTTTGGCCGTTTCGACCTGATTCGGATGTTTCTGGAAATTCAAATCCAGGCGGCGTTTGCTGATGGTTCGCTACATCCCAACGAGCGTCAGGTGCTGTACGTTATCGCGGAAGAGCTGGGGATTTCCCGCGCGCAGTTCGATCAGTTCCTGCGCATGATGGAGGGCGGTCAGCAGTTTGGTGGCGGTTCGTCGTATGGCGGCGGCGCTTATCAGCAGGCGAAACGTGGCCCTACGCTGGAAGATGCCTGCAGCGTGCTGGGGGTGAAAAGCAGCGACGACAGCACCACCATCAAGCGCGCTTACCGCAAGCTGATGGCCGAGCACCATCCGGATAAGCTGGTGGCGAAAGGTCTGCCGCCGGAGATGATGGAGATGGCGAAGCAGAAAGCGCAGGAGATTCAGGCCGCGTACGACCTGATTCGCAAAGAGAAGGGCTTTAAATAAGGGGCGGCGGCCCCTTAAAAATCAGCCGGCTGGCGAAACGTCATGCTGTTGCCAAACGCCGGATGGGTAATGGTCAGCGATTCGGCGTGCAGCTGCAGGCGTGGCGCCATGGCTAACGCCTCGGGATGGGCATAGAAGCGATCGCCGAGAATCGGATGCCCCAGCGCCAGCAGATGCACGCGCAGCTGGTGTGAACGGCCGGTGATCGGCTTCAGCTGCACCCGCGCGCTGTTATCGGTGTCATACGCCAGCACCTGATACTCCGTCTGCGCCGGCTTACCCAGCTCCACACTCACCATCTGCTTCGGCCGGTTAGGCCAGTCGCAAATCAGCGGCAGATCGATCATGCCCTGTTCCGCCGCCGGATGTCCCCAGACGCGCGCCACGTACTGCTTCGCGGGCTCGCGCTCGCGAAACTGCCGCTTCAGCTCGCGCTCGGCCGCCTTGGTCAGCGCCACCACAATCACACCGCTGGTGGCCATATCGAGCCGGTGCACCGACTCCGCCTGCGGAAAATCAGGCTGGATGCGCGTCATCACGCTGTCCTTGTGCTCCTCAAGGCGGCCAGGCACCGACAGCAAACCGCTCGGCTTGTTAACCACCATGATGTGCTCGTCCTGATACAGAATATGCAGCCAGGGGTCGAGCGGCGGATTGTAGGGTTCCATCAGCATGATTCAGCGCGGCCTCAGCGATTATTGGTGTGTCACAACGATCAGACGCAGCGCATCCAGCCGCCAGCCGGCCTCACCGAGGCTGGCCAGCACCTGCTCGCGGTTGCTCTCCAGCGCATCAACCTCATCATCACGGATGTTGGGGTTGACCGCTTTCAGCGCTTCAAGGCGCGACAGCTCGGCGCTCAGCTTCTCATCGGCTTCGGCTTTGGCCGCCGCAATCAGCGCCTGCGCTTCCGGCACGATGACTTTTTCCGCCTGCGTCAGGATGTGATGCACATCCTGCTGCACCGCGTTCACCAGCTTGCTGCCGGTATGGCGATTGACTGCGTTGAGCTGACGGTTAAAGCTTTCGAACTCCACCTTGCCGGCGAGATTATTTCCGGCGCGATCCATCAGCAGGCGGACCGGCGTGGGCGGCAGGAAGCGGGTAAGCTGCAGGTGCTTCGGCGCCTGTGCTTCGACCACATAGATCATCTCTACCAGCAGCGTGCCGACCGGCAGCGCCTTGTTCTTCAGCAGCGACAGCGCACAGCTGCCGGTATCGCCGGAGAGAATCAGGTCGAGGCCGTTGCGAATCAGCGGATGTTCCCAGGTAATGAACTGGGTATCTTCGCGTGACAGCGCCTGGTTACGATTAAAGGTTACGGTGCAGCCATCTTCCGGCAGGCCGGGGAAATCCGGCACCAGCATGTGGTCCGACGGCGTCAGGACGATCAGGTTATCGCTGCGATCTTCCTGGTTGATACCGACGATATCAAACAGGTTGAGCGCAAAGTTCACCAGCTCGGTGTCGTTATCCTGCTCGCCGATGGCATCGGCCAGCGCCTGCGCGGCTTCGCCACCGTTCGAGTTCAGCTCCAGCAGGCGGTCGCGCCCCTGCTCCAGCTGCGCCTTCAGGGTGTCATGCTGTTTGCGGCTCTGGGCGATAAAGTCGTCCAGCCCCTGCGGATTGTCCGGTGCGGCCAGATACTCAATCAGCTGCGGGTAGGCGCTGTCGTAGATGGTGCGGCCGGTCGGGCAGGTGTGCTCAAATGCGTCCAGCCCTTCGTGATACCAGCGCAGCAGCACTGCCTGGGCGGTTTTCTCCAGCCACGGCACCAGAATCTGGATGTCATGCAGCTGGCCGATACGATCGAGACGGCCGATACGCTGCTCGAGCAGATCCGGGTTAAACGGTAAATCGAACATCACCAGCCGGCTGGCGAACTGGAAGTTACGCCCTTCCGAGCCGATCTCCGAACACAGCAGCACCTGGGCGCCATCTTCCTGCGAAGCGAAGAAGGCGGCCGCGCGGTCGCGTTCGATAATTGATAGCCCTTCATGGAACACCGCGGCGCGGATGCCTTCGCGCTCGCGCAGCACCTGCTCCAGCTGCAGCGCAGTGGCGGCTTTGGCGCAAATCACCAGCACTTTCTCTTTACGGTTGCTGGTGAGGTAGCCCATCAGCCACTCAACGCGCGGGTCGAAGTTCCACCAGGTGCCGCTGTCGCCTTCAAATTCCTGATAAATCTGCTCGGGATACAGCATGTCGCGCGCGCGCTCTTCCGCCGTTTTGCGCGCCGCCATAATGCCGGAGACTTTAATCGCCGTCTGATACTGCGCCGGCAGCGGCAGGCGAATCTGATGCAGTTCGCGTTTCGGGAAACCCTTCACGCCGTTACGCGTGTTACGGAACAGCACGCGGCTGGTGCCGTGGCGATCCATCAGCATCGAAATCAGCTCTTTGCGCGCGTCGTCTTTGCCGTCGCGATCGCTGTTCGCCACCTGCAGCAGCGGCTCGATGTCCTGCTCGCCGACCAGGTCGTTGATCAGGTTCATCTCCTCTTTGGTGATGGCGTGATCGGCAAGCAGCGTACTGACGGCGTCAGCCACCGGGCGGTAGTGCTGCTGTTCGGCCACGAACTGCGCGAAATCGTGGAAACGATTCGGGTCCAGCAGACGCAGACGGGCAAAGTGGCTCTCCATGCCGAGCTGTTCCGGCGTCGCGGTCAGCAGCAGCACGCCGGCGGTCTTTTCCGCCAGCTGTTCGATAACCTGATATTCGCGGCTCGGCGCGGCTTCGCTCCACGCCAGATGGTGCGCTTCGTCGACCACCAGCAGATCCCAGTCAGCTTCGGCCAGCAGCTCCAGCCGCTGTTTGTTGCGGCGGACAAAATCCAGCGAGCAGATAATCAGCTGCTCGGTATCAAATGGGTTGTCGCTGTCGTGCTGCGCTTCGGTGTAGCGATCGTCGTCAAACAGGGCAAAGCGCAGGTTGAAGCGGCGCAGCATTTCCACCAGCCACTGGTGCTGCAGGGTTTCCGGCACCACGATCAGCACGCGCTCGGCGCGTCCGGCCAGCAGCTGCTGCTGGATAATCATCCCGGCTTCAATGGTTTTACCGAGGCCGACTTCATCGGCCAGCAGCACGCGCGGCGCATGACGGCGACCGACGTCATGCGCGATGTGCAGCTGGTGCGGAATCAGGTTGGTGCGCATGCCGCGCAGGCCGCTGATCGGCAGGCGATACTGTTCGCTCTGGTATTTGCGTGCGCGGAAGCGCAGGGCGAAGCGATCCATGCGGTCCAGCTGGCCGGCAAACAGGCGATCCTGTGGCTTGCTGAACACCAGTTTGCTGTCGAGCATCACTTCGCGCAGCACCACGTTGCTTTCGTCGGTATCAAGACGCGTGCCGATGTAAGTCACTAAATCGTTTTCGTTGCGGACTTCATCAACCTGCATCTGCCAGCCTTCGTGGCTGGTGACGGTATCACCCGGATTAAAAATCACGCGGGTGACCGGAGAATCATTACGGGCATAGAGGCGGTTTTCGCCGGTGGCGGGAAACATCAGTGTGACCATGCGCGTATCCAGCGCCACGACTGTCCCCAGTCCCAGCTCACTTTCCGTATCACTAATCCAGCGTTGACCCAGTGTAAAAACCATATATTTTTTGCTCGATTCTCTAAAAGATAGAAAGACGTTCGCCTGCTCTCAGACAATACCCCACCGCCAGACAGTTATCTGGTCAGCTGGTGCACGCGGTGAGAATCAGGAAGGGCGCTATGGTACTGGATGGCAGGGCATTCGTCACCTGTCAAAAAAGCCCCAGTTGCCCGGTGATCAGTGTAGCAAAGTCATCACCGACAAACGGTAAAATCCCCTCGGCGATCGGCTGTAGCTGTTTGCTGACGTAGTGATCGTAATCCAGCGGCGTGCTGCGCGCTTCCAGCGGCTCCGGCCCGGCGGTGGCCATCACGTAGCGGATTGATCCGCCGTTCTGATACTGCAGCGGACGCTGCAGTTTACGGTTATGTTCATCGGCGAGGCGCGCGGCACGCACGTGGGGTGGCACGTTGCGTTCGTAATCTTTCAGCGGCCGGCGCAGGCGCTTTTTATACACCAGCAGATCGTCCAGCTCGCCGGCCAGCAGCTGTGCCACCGTGTCGCGAATGTAGTCCTGCCAGGGTTCACCGCGGAAGATGCGGCCATACAGCGTCTGCTGGAACTGCTGCGCCAGCGGCGTCCAGTCGGTGCGCACCGATTCCAGTCCCTTAAACACCAGCCGCTCGTCGCCGTCGCGGCGAATCAGTCCGGCATAGCGCTTTTTACTGCCCTGTTCGGCGCCGCGTATGGTTGGCATCAGGAAGCGGCTGAAGTGGGTTTCATACTCCAGCTCCAGCGCGCTGTCGAGACCGTAAGTCTGCTGCAGATGCTGTTGCCACCAACGATTGACGTGCCCGGCCAGCCGCTGGCCGATCGCGGCGGCATCGGCTTCGCTGTGGGCGCTTTTCAGCCAGACAAAAGTAGAATCGGTGTCACCGTAGATCACGTCAAAACCTTCGGCTTCAATCAGCTCACGCGTTTGCTGCATGATGGCGTGACCGCGCAGGGTGATCGACGAGGCGAGGCGCGGATCGAAAAAGCGACAGGCGCTGGTGCCAAGTACGCCATAAAAAGCATTCATGATGATCTTCAGCGCCTGCGACAGCGGCTGGTTGCCGTCACGTTTGGCGGCCTCGCGCCCCTGCCAGATCTGCCCGACAATCGCCGGTAAACAGTGGGTGCGGCGCGAAAAGCGCGCGTGGCGAAAACCGGGAACCGAATCGGCGTCATCCGGATGCGCCAGGCCTTCGACCAGCCCGATCGGATCAATCAGAAAGGTACGGATGATCGACGGATAGAGGCTTTTATAATCCAGCACCAGCACCGAATCATACAGTCCGGGGCGCGAATCCATCACGTAGCCGCCAGGGCTGGCTTCCGGTGCCACTTCGCCGAGATTGGGCGCGACAAAGCCGGCGCGGTGCATTCGCGGAATATACAGGTGGCTGAACGCCGCCACCGATCCGCCGTGGCGATCCACCGCCAGGCCATTGACGGTGGCGCGCTCCAGCAAAAACGGCATGATGGCGGTGTGCTGGAAAATACGCGTAACCAGCTCACAATCCTTCAGGTTGTAGGTGGCCAGCGCCGGTTTGTCGTGGGCAAAGCGCCAGTTGATCTCTTCCATGCGCTGCCACGGATTGTTGATGGCTTTGCCTTCGCCCAGCAGCTCGCGCGACACCGCTTCCAGGCTGAATGAGGCGAAGTCCCAGAACGCCGATTTCAGCGCCTCGATACCGTCAATCACCAGCCGGCCGCTGGCCTGAGCGAAGAACACGCCGGGCTTAAAGCCGTGCTCGCGCCACTCCAGCGGCTGCTGCTGACGGCCAAGACGCAGCGGAATACCGTAGCGGTCGGCATGTTTTTGCAGCACGCGCAGGTCGAACTGCACCACGTTCCAGCCGATGATGACATCTGGATCGTGACGGGCGAACCAGGCGTTAAGCTGCTCCAGCAGCTGTGGCCGGCTGTCGAGGTAAATCAGTTCAAAATCCAGCTGGCTGGCATCACCGTTCGGCGGGCCGAGCATATACACCTGGCGCTGGCCGCAGCCCTCCAGCCCGATGCAGTACAGCTCGCCGTGCTCGGTGGTTTCGATGTCGAGCGACACCCATTTCAGCTGCGGACGGTAATCGGGATGCGGCTTGAGGCGCGCGTTGACGAGGCTGTCGCCGCGCGGCTCGCCGCTGAACCACACCGGTGCCGTGATAAAGCGCTCCATCAGGTAGCGTTCCGGCGGGCGGATATCTGCTTCATACACCGCAATGCCGTTTTCACGCAGGCGTTTTTCGATGCTTTGCAACTGCCGGTGGCTGCGGCAATAGAGTCCCAGCACCGGTCGGCGCCGGAAATCTTTCAGATTCAGCGGTTGCAGGCGCGTATGGCGCTCGTCGCGAATCAGCGCTTCGGTTTGCGCCTGGAACTCCCGGGGAATAAACGCCACTGACTCCTGCGCAGGCAGCACCAGGCGCTGCGGGCCCTGGTCGGTGGCCAGCCACAGCACCACTTCGCTGCCGGTCGGGGTATCCCGCCAGTGGCGAGTCAGCAAAAATCCTGCGCGCGGTTCGGTCACGTTAACTCCGGAGAATGAATTCATTTCAGTATATCATGGATGTTTATACAGTGTACTGCGGTGGTGCCGTCATCCGCGCGGCGCGGGCGTGCGGCAGCGCGGGGAATTGCTTGACGCTGTGGGGCTGTCTCAGGACAATCCAGCCTCTATATTCCGCAGAGGATAGTTATGGAAGCCTGGATCCAACACCTGTTTACGCAATCGCTGGAGTACGCGCTGATTGCCGTGGCGCTGGTGACCTTTCTTGAGTCGCTGGCGTTTGTCGGCCTGCTGCTGCCGGGCACGGTCCTGATGGCCAGCCTCGGCGCGCTGGTGGGCAGCGGACAAATCGGGCTCTATCCGGCGTGGGCCGCCGGGCTGGCCGGCTGTCTGATTGGCGACTGGGTGTCGTACGGCATTGGCTGGAAATTCCAGGGACCGCTGCACCGCTGGAAATACCTGCAAAAATACAAAGGGCTGCTGGATAAAACCGAGCATGCGCTGCATCAGCACAGCATGTTCACCATCCTCGTGGGGCGCTTTGTCGGACCGACGCGTCCGCTGATTCCGCTGGCGGCCGGCATGCTGGAGCTGCCGGTGCGTAAATTCCTGCCGCCGAACATTATCGGCTGCATCCTGTGGCCGCCGGCCTACCTGATGCCGGGCATTCTGGCGGGCGTGGCGATCGACGTGCCGCAGGCGGCGCAGGGCGACAGCTTCAAATGGCTGCTGCTGGCGGTGGCACTGCTGCTGTGGATCGGCGGCTGGCTGCTGTGGCGCTGGTGGCGCAGCGGCAAAAGCGTCGACTGGGCCACGCCTTATCTGCCACTGGCGCGGCTGCGCTGGCTGGCACCGCTGATGGCGCTCATCGGCGTGGGTGCCTTTATTGCGCTATTGTTCCACCCGATGATGCCGATTTTCCTGCAGCTGCTGTGGAAAGTGTTCTTCGCTTAACGCGGCTGGACGCCAAGGATGGCGGCCGCCGGGCTTTCACCGCGCAGCAGGCTGGCGGTGCTGCCATCCCAGTACACCCGACCGTCAACAATCACCAGGCTGCGTGACGCAATCTGCTGCGCATCCTCCAGACTGTGCGACACCATCAGCAGTGTGATAGTGCGCGCCTCGCACACCGCGCGCACCAGCTGCAGCATCTCGCTGCGCAGCGCCGGATCGAGTGCCGAAAACGGTTCATCCAGCAGCAGTACCGGCTGATTACGCAGCAGGCAGCGCGCCAGCGCCACGCGCTGGCGCTGACCGCCGGAGAGCTGGCCGGGCAGACGCGTCAGCATCGATTCCAGCCCGGTTTGCTCCGCAATCTGCTGTACCTGCTGCTGCTGTTCGCGCGTCAGCTTCAGGCCGGGATGCAGGCCCAGCCCCAGATTTTGCTGCACCGTCAGGTGCGGAAACAGATTGTTCTCCTGAAACAGCATCGATACCGGTCGCGCGGAAGGCACGCTGCGGGTATGGTCGACGCCATCGATCAGCAGGCTGCCCTGACTCACCGGCAGAAAGCCGCCGAGCAGGCTCAGCAGGGTACTTTTGCCCGCGCCGCTCGGGCCGAGAATGGCGAGACGTTCACCGGCCTGTGCGCTAAAGCTGAAGCGCATCGGCAGATGCTGGTAGAGATAAGTAAGGTTATTCAGTGTCAGCATGGCGACCCGGTAATTTTTCCATCAGCGTAAACAGCAGCAGGCATAACAGCAGCAGTAGCAGCGCGGTCACCGCGCCATCGGCACCGCGATAGGCGCCAATCTGCTGGAATAGATAAAACGGCAGGGTGCGGAAATCGGCGCTGCCGAACAGCGCCACCACGCCGAAATCCCCAATCGACAGCACGCAGGCAAAGGCCAGCGCCTGTGCCAGCGGACGTTTCAGCGCCCGCAGTTCAATCAGCCGCAGGCGAGTAAACCCACTGATGCCCAGCGAGGCGCACAGCTGAGCGTAGCGCGCGCTGAGATCGCGCATCGGATTTTCCAGCACTTTCATGGCGTAGGGGATGGCGATCAGCGCGTTGGTGAAGATCACCAGCGCATCGGCACGCTGCGGCAGGCCAACGGTGGCGTTGAACAGCAGAAAGAACCCGCTTGCCAGCACGATGCCCGGCATCGCCAGAATCAGCATTCCGCTGAGTTCCATGGCCTGCGCGGCGAAGCGCTGCTGACGCTGGCGCAGTTCGCGACTGCTCCACAGCAGCATCATGGTCAGCAGCACGCACAGCACACCGGCACCGAGTGCGATACGCAGCGACGTCCATGTGGCCTGCCATAGCGCGGGCTGTTGCAGCGCGCCGGCAATGCCGCCGCGTAAGCCGTCGACCAGCACCGCCGCCAGCGGTGGCAGCAGTAACAGCAGCGCCAGCGTAATCAGCAGCGTATCCGCGACGCGTGCGTGCCAGGAATCCTGCGGATCGCGCCAGCCGCGCACCGTCTGGCTACCGGCCGGAATCGCTTTACTGAAGCGCTGGCTGAGCAGCACCAGCAGCAGACAGCAGCCGAGCTGCAACAATGCCAGCAGCGCGGCGCGGCCGGGATCGTAATCAAAGCTAAGCGCCTGATAAATGGCCAGCTCCAGCGTGGTAGCCTGCGGACCGCCGCCCAGTGCCAGCACGGTGGCAAAACTGGCGAAGCACAGCATAAAGATCAGCGCCGCCGTTGGCAGCAGCGGACGGCGCAGCCACGGCCACTCCAGCAGGCGAAACAGCGACCAGCCGCGCAGACCGAGCTGCGCCGCCAGCTGGCGCTGCTCGCCGGGAATGCTCTCCAGCGCCTGCAGCAGCATGCGCGTTGCCAGCGGCAGATTAAAGAACACGTGCGCCAGCAAAATGCCCTGCAGGCCGTAGGGCGAGAAGTGATAGTCGATACCGACTGTGGCACACAGCTGCGCCAGCCAGCCGCTGCGCCCATAGACGCTCAGCAGACCGAATACGGCGACCAGCACCGGCAGCACCAGCGTCATGGCGCACAGGCGCAGCAGCAGGGTGCGGCCGGTAAAGCGGCGGCGATAGAGCGCGCGGGCCAGCAGAATGGCCGGCAGCACCGAAAGCAGCGCTGACAGCAGCGCCTGCTCAAAGGAGAACGCCAGCACATGGTGCAGATAGCTATCGCTGAGCAGCGCGCGCCAGTCGGTGGCCGGCGCGGCGAGCAGCAGGGCACCGAGCGCCAGCAGCGCGACCGCACACAATAGCAGTGCGCTAAGCGCTCCGGGCAGCAGCCAGCCGGGCATCAGCGGCTGACGGCGTGCTGCCACGCGCTAATCCACGCCGCGCGATGGTCAGCCACCTCTGTCGGGGTGTATTGCAGCGCATTCGCGGGCACCGGTAACGCCTGATAACCGGCGGGTAAATCGCTTTTAATTACCGGATACATCCAGTTGCCGGTGGGAATGGTGCGCTGAAACGCTGGCGACACCATAAACTGCATGAACTGCTGCGCCAGCTGCGGCTGTTTGCTGCTGGCGAGCTGCGCGCCCACTTCTACCTGCAGATAGTGACCTTCGCTGAACGGCGCGGCGGCGTAGTTATCCTTTTTCTCTTCAATGATGTGGTAAGCCGGCGAGGTGGTGTAGCTCAGCACCAGATCGCTTTCGCCTTTGAGGAACAGACCATAAGCTTCGCTCCAGCCTTTGGTGACGGTCACGGTTTTGCTGGCCAGCTTCTGCCAGGCCGCCGGCGCTTCATCGCCGTACACTTTCTGCATCCACAGCAGCAGACCGAGCCCCGGCGTGCTGGTACGCGGATCTTCATAAATCACCCGCCATTTTTCCGGGCTTTCGATCAGCTCCTTCAGGCTGTGCGGCGGATTCTTCAGCTTGTTTTTGTCGTAAACGAACGCGAAGTAGCCGTAATCAAACGGGATAAAAGTGTCATTGTGCCAGCCGTCCGGCAGTTGTAGCCCGCGGGTATCTACCGTGCTTTTGCTGAACAGGCCGGTTTTTTCCGCCGCCTGTATCAGGTTATTGTCCAGCCCCAATACCACGTCGGCCTTGCTGTTCTTTCCTTCCATGCGCAGGCGATTAAGCAGCGATACGCCATCCTCCAGCGCCACATAGTTCAGCTCACAGCCGCACCGGGCCTCAAAGGCTTTTTTCACTGCCGGACCGGGGCCCCAGTCGGCGGCGAACGAGTCGTAGGTATACACGGTGAGGACGGGTTTGGCCGCCAGAGCCGGCGCAGCGATCAGCAGCAACAGGGGCAGAACTTTATTTAACACTTTGCGTTCCTTAAGGAGAAGGTAAGGTTGCGTCGCAAAGGATCTGAGGGCGGAGCATCTCAAATCCCTACGCCGGTACGAGCCGGATCAGGTTCGACGGGTCTCTCTCAGCCAGTTAACCGGCACCCCGTTGAGAACGACATATTCTAGACATTTACATGACAACGCGAAAGGTTCACCTGCCGGTCGTGTTGTCTGATGCTGCCCTTTTTACAGCTCCGGCGGGGCGAACCAGGCGGACTTGAAGTCAAACCAGCCGAGCGTGTTCAGCCGCACGCCACGCATGCTGCGCTGGCCCTCCAGCAGCAGCCAGTGATGAAACAGCGGATGCAGATAGTCGCTGTTTACCAGCTGTTTGCTCCACTCCGCCAGCGGCAGCGCTTTCTCACGCCAGCGCGCGGCGTCGGCCTGCCAGTCCAGCGGGATACAGTGATGCATCAGCGGTAGCTCGTAGAGCTGAGCGAACAGGGCGTAGTCGAGCGGCAGGGTAAAGTTGACGCTGCCCAGCCAGATGTCACTCTCGCCCGCGCCGTCGAACCAGCTTTCGTAGCTCACTTCGCGGGTAATCAGCTCGACGCCCTGCTGCGCCAGCAGCGGCCGCAGCGCATTGGCGATGCCCTCGTGTTCGACGTGGTGGCTGTACCAGCTGAGCGTCAGCTGGGTCACGCCGTCGGGCTTGTGGGCTGGGGTGATATCGCGCCGATGGTGCCAGCGCGGCAGCAGGCCATAAGCCGGGAACCAGTAGCGCTGATAGCCGACGCCGGCATGATTGAGCAGCGCGATAGGGTTAAGCAGATCGCTCACCCAGCGGCGGAAACCGGCATCGCGCCCGCGTTCAGAGCGCTGATCGAACAGCAGAAAATAGCAGCCCTCTTCGAGACGACTCTCTTCCGATTTTTCGTCGTCGTTTTCGCCTTCCAGTTTTACACCGGCGTAGACCAGCTCATCGCTGATCTCCGGCAGCACCCAGATCGAGACATCATCAATCAGCGCGCGGTAGCCGAAGTAGTCATCAAACGCGGCGATTTTCAGCTGGGTTTGCTGATTGCGCACCACGCTGTACGGACCGGTGCCAATGGGCTGACGGGCGAAGTGGCGCAGCGTCGGCCACTCACGCGGCAGAATCATGGCGCTGACGCTGGCCAGCAGCCACGGCAGCCAGCAGTCCGGCTGGCTGAGATGGATATCCAGCGTCCACGGCGCCGGCGAGTGCAGCTGGTCGATGTGCGAAAACAGCGGCTGGCTGCGCACCCGTTCCAGTGAAGCGATGACATCCTCCATCTCCAGCTCGCGGCCATGATGAAAGCGGATTGCCGGCCGCAGGAAGAAGCGCCAGTGCAGCCGAGAGGTTTGCTGCCAGTGATGGGCAATGTCGGCGGCGATTTCCCCCTTTTCCTCATTTATACGCGTCAGGCCGCTGAATATTTGTCGCGCCAGATGGGTTTCTGAACGGCGCAGCGGCGAGCCGGGCAGCAGGTTAGGCAGGGGCCGGTAGTAGAGCACGCGCAGAATATGCTTACCCTGGCGAAAGCTGCGACCAAGGTGCGCGGCAATCATCTGCCGCACCTGGTTTTTATCGCCCACCAGTTGCACCAGCTGGTCGATGCGATCCTGCTCCAGCAGGTCTTCGGCACGCTGCTGCTGTAGCGCCAGTCCGGTGTAGCAGAAGCTCAGCAGCGAGCGTTTACCGCGACCGGCTTCAGCCTGCCAGATCAGCCAGCCCGCTGACTGCATGGCGTTCAGCAGGTTACGCATGTGGCGGCGTGAGCAGTGCAGCAGTTCGGCCAGCTCGCTCAGCGTGGTTTCCTGATCCTGGCCCTGACAGTGTTGCCACAGGCGAATGAATTGCTGTTGCAGACGCGCAGAGGACATAAAAGGGGAACTCCTTCTCGACTTCGCTCAGTTTTTCCTGCCCCATATTAGAGGCATACTGGGGGGCAATGGAAGAGCGGGAGGCATTCAGCAATGAATGGCGCTCTGCCAGCGGTTCCGCCGACGTGGAACCTTTTCTGAGTAGGGTGCAATTTCACCGCCAGCGGAGTTTTTCTCTGCTGGCTTTTTTCGTTTTGCTGTGGAATCTTCTACGCTGTTTTTTTCCCGGTCTTTTTCCTCGAAGGGATTTCTGCATGAAATCGCTGTTACCGCGGCCGCGCCGCCTGAATCCGGTTTACCTCTCCTTTATGGCGGTGTCATTTATGGTCGGCGTGGCGGGGGCGTTACAGGCGCCGACGCTCAGCCTGTTTTTGACGCGCGAGGTGCAGGTGCGGCCGTTCTGGGTCGGCCTGTTCTTTACCATCAACGCCGTCGCCGGGATCGTAATCAGCCTGCTGATGGCGAAGCGTTCGGATAACCGTGGCGATCGCCGTCATCTGATCCTGTTTTGCTGCCTGATGGCGGTGGCCAACGCGCTACTGTTTGCCTTTAACCGTCACTATCTGACGCTCATCACCCTCGGCGTGCTGCTGTCGGCGCTGGCCAGCGTGGCGATTCCGCAGATCTTCGCGCTGGCGCGTGAATATGCCGATCAGTCAGCGCGGGAAGTGGTGATGTTCAGTTCGGTGATGCGCGCGCAGCTGTCGCTGGCGTGGGTGATTGGGCCGCCGCTGTCGTTCGCGCTGGCGCTCAACTACGGCTTCGTCACGCTGTTCTGCGTGGCGGCGGTGATTTTTCTGCTAAGTATGCTGCTGATCTGGCGCACGCTGCCCTCGGTGCCGCGCATCGCCGCCACGCCGGAGCAGGTGCTGATGCAGCTCAGCCCGTGGAAAGACAGCCAGGTGCGGCTGCTGTTTATCGCCTCGGTGGTGATGTGGGCGTGTAATACCATGTATATCATTGATATGCCGCTGTATATCAGCGCAACCCTTGGCCTGCCGGAGAAGCTGGCGGGTCTGCTGATGGGCACCGCCGCCGGGCTGGAGATCCCGATCATGCTGCTGGCCGGCCATTACGCGAAGCGCTACGGCAAGCGCAAGCTGATGCTGCTGGCGCTGGTGGCGGCGATTGTATTTTATCTCGGGCTGGTGCTGTTCCGTTCTCAAACCGCGCTGATGGTGCTGCAGCTGTTTAACGCCGCGTTCATCGGCATCATCGCCGGCATAGGTATGCTGTGGTTTCAGGATTTGATGCCGGGCCGTGCCGGTGCGGCGACCACCATGTTCACCACCTCGATTTCAACCGGGTTGATTATCGCCGGCCTGATCCAGGGGATACTGAGTGAGCGCTTTGGTCATGAGTCGGTGTACTGGCTGGCGTTAGTGATGGCGGTGGTGGCGCTGGTGCTGGCGGCGCGGGTGCGCGATGCGCGGTGAGGGCGGTGTGGAGATTGAAGGTCGCCATCAATGGCGACCCAGCAGGGCATTGCGCATTTCGGGCATGTTTTGCACATTTTTGGTCGCCATAAATGGCGACCAAATTACTGACGCGTTTGCTGTAGGGTGCGCCTTGCTGCGCACCGGGTAACCTTAACGCAGAAACGCTGGCTGGCTGGATTCGTAGCTGGCGATGGACGCTTCATGCTGCAGCGTCAGGCCAATGCTGTCGAGGCCGTTGATCATGCAGTGACGGCGGAAGCTGTCGATTTCAAAGCTATAAACCTTGTCGCCGGCGGTGACGGTCTGCGCTTCGAGATCCACGGTGAAGCGGATGCCCGGTTGCGCGGCCACCAGTTTGAACATTTCATCGACCTGCTCTTCGCTCAGCTTCACCGGCAGCAGCTGGTTGTTGAAGCTGTTACCGTAGAAGATGTCGGCGAAACTCGGCGCAATCACCACGTGAAAACCGAAGTCGGTCAGCGCCCACGGCGCGTGTTCACGCGAGGAGCCGCAGCCAAAGTTCTCGCGCGCCAGCAGGATGCTGGTGCCTTTGAACTCCGGCTTATTCAGCACGAAGCTGGCGGTCGGCTGGGTGCCGGCGTCATCATCAAAACGCCAGTCGTGGAACAGGTGCGCGCCAAAGCCGGTGCGCGTTACTTTCTGCAAAAACTGCTTCGGGATGATGGCATCGGTGTCGACGTTGGCGGCATCCAGCGGGGCCACAATCCCGGTGTGTTGGGTAAATTTGTTCGCCATGGCTTAAGCTCCCTGAGTCAATTCACGAATGTCGGCAAAACGACCGGTTACCGCCGCCGCAGCAGCCATCGCCGGGCTCACCAGATGGGTGCGACCGCCGCGACCCTGGCGACCTTCAAAGTTACGGTTACTGGTTGAGGCACAGCGCTCGCCCGGATTCAGACGGTCGTTGTTCATCGCCAGGCACATCGAACAGCCCGGCAAACGCCACTCAAAACCGGCTTCGAGGAAGATTTTGTCCAGGCCTTCGGCTTCAGCCTGCGCTTTCACCGGACCGGAACCCGGCACCACCATCGCAACCACGCCCGGCGCCACTTTGCGGCCTTTGGCGATCGCGGCAGCCGCGCGCAAATCTTCAATACGTGAGTTGGTGCAGGAGCCGATAAACACTTTATCGATCGCCACATCGGTCAGTTTGATGCCCGGCTGCAGATCCATATAGGCCAGCGCCTTCTCGGCGGAAGCGCGTTCAACCGGATCGGCAAACGAGGCCGGATTCGGGATGGCCTGATCCACGGCCATCACCTGACCCGGATTGGTGCCCCAGGTGACCTGCGGCGCGATATCGGCAGCATTCAGCGTCACGACGGCGTCAAACTGCGCGTCGCTGTCGGACTTCAGGGTGCGCCAGTAAGCCACCGCCTGCTCCCACTGCTCGCCCTTCGGCGCAAACTGCTTGTCTTTCAGATAGGCAAACGTGGTGTCATCCGGTGCTACCAGACCCGCTTTGGCGCCCATCTCAATCGCCATGTTGCACAGCGTCATGCGGCCTTCCATGCTCAGCGCTTCAATCGCCGGGCCACAGAATTCAACCACGTGACCGGTGCCACCGGCGCTGCCGGTTTTACCGATGATCGCCAGTACGATGTCTTTGGCGGTGATGCCCGGCGCAGCTTCGCCCAGCACTTCAATCTTCATAGTTTTCGCCCGGCCCTGTTTCAGGGTCTGGGTGGCGAACACGTGCTCCACTTCGGAGGTGCCGATACCGAACGCCAGGGAACCGAAGGCGCCGTGCGTTGCGGTGTGCGAGTCGCCGCAAACGATGGTCATGCCCGGCAGCGTCATGCCCTGCTCAGGACCGATCACGTGCACAATGCCCTGGAACGGGTGGTTCAGGTCATACAGCTGAATGCCGAACTCAGCACAGTTCTTCATCAGCTCCTGCATCTGGATACGCGCCATTTCACCCGAGGCGTTGATGTCTTTGGTCTGGGTGGAAACGTTGTGGTCCATGGTGGCAAAGGTCTTCGACGGCTGACGCACTTTGCGGCCGTGCGCACGCAGACCGTCAAACGCCTGCGGCGAGGTGACTTCGTGAATCAGATGACGATCGATATACAGTAACGGCGTTTCGTCTGGCGCTTCGTGAACGACATGTGCATCAAATAACTTCTGGTATAAGCTTTTCATTTTGTTATTTTTCCTCGCTGATGTAACCGGCAATGATGCTGCCCATTTCATCGGTACTCACGGCAGGGCCGTCACCGGCCAAATCACGGGTGCGATGGCCCGCTTCCAGCGCACGGCTTACCGCGCGCTCAATGCTATCCGCAGCGGCGTCAGCATTCAGGCTGAAACGCAGCAGCATCGCCAGCGACAGAATCTGCGCAATCGGGTTGGCGATGTTCTGGCCGGCGATATCCGGTGCGGAACCGCCCGCCGGTTCGAACAGGCCGAATCCCTCTTCATTCAGGCTGGCCGAAGGCAGCATGCCCATCGAGCCGGTAATCATCGCGCACTCGTCCGACAGAATGTCACCAAACAGATTCGAGCAGAGTAAAACGTCAAACTGCGACGGATCCTTAATCAGCTGCATGGTGGCGTTGTCGATGTACATATGGCTCAGCTGCACATCCGGATAATCTTTTGCCACTTCGTTGACGATTTCACGCCACATCACCGAGGTCGCCAGCACGTTAGCTTTATCAACGGAAGTCACTTTATTACGGCGCTTGCGCGCAGCTTCAAAGGCGTTGCGGGCAATACGCTCGATTTCGAAACGGTGATAGACCTCGGTATCAAAAGCGCGTTCATGCGCGCCGCTGCCTTCGCGGCCTTTCGGCTGGCCGAAATAGATGCCGCCGGTCAGCTCACGCACGCACAGGATGTCGAAGCCGCGGGCGGCGATGTCGCTGCGCAGCGGGCAAAATGCTTCCAGACCTTTATACAGCGCCGCCGGGCGCAGGTTGCTGAACAGTTTGAAGTGTTTACGCAGCGGCAGCAGCGCACCGCGCTCAGGCTGGCCAGCTGGCGGCAGGTGTTCCCATTTTGGACCGCCGACCGAGCCGAACAGAATGGCATCAGCCTGCTCAGCACCGGCCACGGTGGCGGCGGGTAAAGGTTCACCGTGACGATCGATGGCGATACCGCCGACATCATATTCGCTGGTGGTGATGCGCATATCGAAGCGCGCGCGAATCACGTCGAGAACTTTCATGGCCTGCGCCATCACTTCCGGACCGATTCCGTCGCCTGGCATTACCGCAATATGATAAGACTGAGTCATAGTTACACCGTTTCCTTCTGATCTTTAAATTTACGCTGCAATTCTTTTTCGACCTGCTTTGCCCGCCAGATGTTGTTCAGGGCATTCACCATCGCTTTCGCCGAGGATTCGACGATATCGGTCGCCAGACCCACGCCGTGGAATTTACGCCCGTTGTAGTTGACCACGATATCGACCTGACCCAGCGCGTTTTCGCCGTGGCCTTTCGCGGTCAGCTTGTAGTTCACCAGCTCAGCATCGAAGCCGGTGATACGGTTAATAGCCTGGTAGACGGCATCAACCGGACCGTTACCGGTGGCGGCGTCGGCTTTGGCCTCTTCGCCGCAGCCCAGCTGCACCGACGCCGTCGCAGTGACGCTGGAGCCGGTCTGCACGTTGAATTCGTTCAGCTGGAAGTACTCCGGCTCTTCATTCTGCTTATTAATGAAGGCCAGCGCTTCCAGGTCGTAATCGAACACCTGGCCTTTTTTGTCCGCCAGCTTCAGGAAGGCGTCGTACAGCGTATCCAGGTTGTAATCGGACTCTTTGTAACCCATCTCTTCCATACGGTGCTTCACGGCGGCACGGCCGGAGCGGGAGGTCAGGTTCAGCTGAATTTTGTGCAGGCCAATCGATTCTGGCGTCAGGATTTCGTAGTTTTCGCGGTTCTTCAGCACGCCATCCTGATGAATGCCGGAGGAGTGGGCGAAGGCGTTGGAACCGACCACCGCTTTGTTGGCCGGGATCGGCATGTTGCAGATCTGGCTGACAATCTGGCTGGTGCGGTAGATTTCCTGATGATTGATATTGGTGTGCACGTTCATGATCTGCTGACGGGTTTTGATCGCCATGATCACCTCTTCCAGCGCACAGTTACCGGCGCGCTCGCCCAGGCCGTTCAGCGTGCCTTCGACCTGACGCGCACCGGCCAGTACCGCCGCAATGGCGTTACCGGTCGCCATGCCCAGATCGTCATGGGTGTGTACCGACAGAATCGCTTTGTCGATGTTCGGCACGCGCTGTACCAGCTGACCAATGATGTTGGCGTACTCGCCCGGCAGGGTGTAGCCCACGGTGTCCGGAATATTGATGGTGGTGGCACCGGCGTTGATTGCGGCTTCTACCATGCGGCACAGGTCGTCAATCGGCGTACGGCCACCGTCCTCGCAGGAGAACTCAACGTCATCGGTATAGTTGCGCGCCCGCTTAATCATGTGCACCGCGCGTTCAATCACTTCCGGCAGCGTGCTGCGCAGTTTAGTGGCGATGTGCATCGGCGAAGTGGCGATAAAGGTGTGAATACGGAAGGCGTCGGCCACGCGCAGCGATTCGTAAGCCGCGTCGATATCTTTCTCGACACAGCGCGCCAGACCACACACGCGGCTGTTTTTGATGGTCCGGGCAATGGTCTGCACGGATTCGAAATCACCCGGCGAAGAGACCGGAAAACCGACTTCCATTACATCCACGCCCATCCTTTCCAGCGCCAGGGCGATCTGCAGTTTTTCTTTAACACTCAGGCTGGCCTGTAATGCCTGTTCGCCGTCGCGCAGAGTGGTATCGAAAATTATTACTTGCTGGCTCATGGTCATCTTCCTTTTGCATTGACTTCGCCGGTGCTACGAGCATAAAAAAACCCGCGCAGTGGCGCGGGTTTTTTAACTTTCAGCAGGTTCGAATCAGTTGTTGATTTCGCCCACGAGTCTACCGCGCAAACTGGATGCGTTAAGTAGTAGACCGAGTAGACGAAAAGAACGTGACATGAATCAAACCTCGTAAAATGAGTGCTGCACATATTGGTACTGGATTCGCCTGGCGATGTCAACCCTAAGTGAAAGGGTATTTCTCTGGCCGGAAAAGGGTGATGTGCTGGGATTATCGGTCATCACAGAGCATTGCCATTAATTAACGGTGGCTTAGCGCGTTATGCCACTTAAAAAAATCTTTTAAAAAAGGCGGGTAATTTTAAGTTGCTGAATTATATGTTTTTAGTAAGGCTTATTCGTCAGGTGGAAAAACAAGATAAAGCTTGTTGTTTAGCAGATTGTGATGTGGAAGAGGGATTTAAGAGTTAATCACGCCAGAAACGCGGTAACGGAAAAAATTGTGGGCTAAACACGCTGGCAATATGAAAATCATATTTCTTACAACACGCTGTAAATAATCTGCAAACCAGCATTTTCCTCTGTCCTTATGCCATCGCATTAGTTTATTCCTCCCGGGCGATAATCACGCGTCAGTGCCTTTTTTGCCACTGACAGCGCCGTGCCGCCTTATGACGTTTGCAGGCCGGGTTTTCTGCGGTTATGGTAATCGGCCTACTCTCAAAAGAATCCACGCAGGTAGATTCCCTGTACCTGGAAGACGAAATGAATGGCGTCTTCTGAGCATAAACATAAGGTTTTGATCTTAATTGGCAATAAAGGGACAGATGCGAGCGGCACGCAGGATAGCGTTTGCTGGCGCAGCTGGCTCTCAAGCCTGGAGGCAGAAAATGGAGATGTTGTCAGGAGCCGAAATGGTCGTCCGTTCGTTAATCGATCAGGGCGTTAAGCAGGTATTCGGTTATCCGGGCGGTGCGGTGCTCGATATTTATGATGCGCTGCAAACGGTCGGTGGTATTGACCACGTGCTGGTGCGCCACGAGCAGGGCGCCGTACATATGGCGGATGGCCTGGCGCGCGCGACCGGCGAAGTCGGCGTGGTGCTGGTCACCTCAGGTCCTGGCGCCACCAACGCTATCACCGGTATTGCGACCGCTTATATGGATTCCATTCCGCTGGTGATCCTCTCCGGTCAGGTGCCGTCCTCGCTGATTGGCTATGACGCCTTCCAGGAGTGCGACATGGTGGGGATTTCGCGTCCGGTGGTGAAGCACAGCTTCCTGGTGAAAAGCACCGAAGAGATTCCGACAGTGCTGAAAAAAGCCTTCTGGCTGGCGGCCAGCGGTCGTCCGGGACCGGTGGTGATCGATCTGCCAAAAGATATTCTGAATCCGGCCAATAAGCTGCCGTACGTGTGGCCGGAAACCGTCAGCATGCGCTCTTACAATCCGACGCTGCAGGGCCACAAAGGCCAGATCAAGCGCGCGCTGCAGACGCTGCTGGCGGCGCACAAGCCGGTAATTTACGTCGGCGGCGGGGCCATTACTTCTGGCTGCGAGGCGGAACTGCTGCAGCTGGCAGAACAGCTGAATATTCCTGTCACCACTTCGCTGATGGGGCTGGGCGCGTTCCCGGGCACGCATCGCCAGTGTGTGGGCATGCTCGGTATGCATGGCACCTATGAAGCCAACATGACCATGCACAATGCCGATCTGATCTTTGGTATCGGCGTACGCTTTGACGACCGCACCACCAACAATCTGGCGAAGTATTGCCCGAATGCCACCGTGATGCACATTGACGTCGACCCGACTTCGATTTCCAAGACCGTCAGCGCCGATATTCCGATTGTCGGCGATGCCAGACAGACGCTGACGCAGATGCTGGAGCTGCTGGCGCAGAGCGAGGCGAAGCAGGAGCTCGACAGCCTGCGTGACTGGTGGCAGAGCATTGAAGGCTGGCGCAGCCGCAAGTGCCTGGAATTTGACCGTACCAGCGACAAAATCAAACCGCAGGCGGTGATCGAAACCATTTGTCGTCTGACGCACGGTGAGGCGTATGTGACCTCGGACGTCGGCCAGCACCAGATGTTCGCCGCGCTTTACTATCAGTTCGATAAACCGCGTCGCTGGATCAACTCCGGCGGCCTCGGCACCATGGGCTTTGGCCTGCCGGCGGCACTCGGCGTGAAGATGGCGCTGCCGCAGGAGACCGTAATTTGCGTGACCGGCGACGGCAGTATCCAGATGAACATTCAGGAGCTGTCGACCGCGCTGCAGTACGACCTGCCGGTGCTGGTGCTGAACCTGAACAACCGCTTCCTCGGCATGGTGAAACAGTGGCAGGACATGATTTACTCCGGCCGCCATTCACAATCTTATATGGAGTCGCTGCCGGACTTCGTGCGCCTGGCGGAAGCCTATGGCCACGTGGGCATCGCGATTCAGTATCCGGCTGAGCTGGAAGAGAAGCTGCAGCTGGCGCTTGATACGCTGGCGAAAGGGCGTCTGGTGTTTGTGGATGTCACGGTGGACGGCAGCGAGCACGTCTACCCGATGCAGATTCGCGGTGGCGCGATGGATGAGATGTGGTTGAGCAAAACGGAGAGGACTTAATTATGCGTCGTATTTTATCAGTTCTGCTGGAGAACGAATCCGGCGCATTGTCGCGCGTGGTGGGGCTGTTTTCCCAGCGCGGCTATAACATTGAGAGCCTGACCGTCGCGCCGACCGACGATCCTACCCTGTCGCGCATGACCATTCAGACCGTGGGCGACCAGAAAGTACTGGAGCAGATCGAAAAGCAGCTGCACAAGCTGGTGGACGTGTTACGCGTCAGCGAACTGGGGCAGGGCGCTTACGTCGAGCGTGAAATCATGCTGGTGAAGATTCAGGCCAGCGGGTACGGTCGCGAAGAGGTAAAACGCAGCGCGGAAATTTTCCGTGGGCAGATCATCGATGTGACGCCGACGCTGTACACGGTTCAGCTGGCCGGCACCAGCGATAAACTCGATGCGTTCCTCAACACCGTGCGCGAAGTGGCGGAAATCGTTGAAGTGGCGCGTTCCGGCATCGTCGGGGTATCACGTGGCGATCGCGTAATGCGTTAATACCGCAAAGTTATCATCGGTTTTCAAGCTAACCCGGCGGAATGCCGGGTTTTTTTATTTTATGCGCTTCGGCCGCTTGTGCATGAAAAGCGGTTGCTCAGCGTACTGTTCTGCGGTTAGATGTTACAAATGTTTTACCCTTAGCTACTCTGCGGACATTTTCGCCAGCCCTGGCTTATCAGAATTAAGGTGTCATCGTGAAACTGGATGAAATTGCGCGCCTGGCGGGCGTGTCGCGCACCACGGCGAGCTATGTCATCAATGGCAAAGCGCGGCAGTATCGTGTCAGCGACAAAACCGTTGAGAAAGTCATGGCGGTGGTGCGTGAGTACAACTATCACCCCAACGCGGTGGCTGCGGGCCTGCGCGCCGGACGCACCCGTTCGATTGGTCTGGTGATCCCCGATTTGGAAAACACCAGTTATACCCGCATCGCCAACTATCTCGAACGTCAGGCGCGTCAGCGCGGCTATCAGCTGCTGATTGCCTGTTCCGAAGATCAGCCGGATAACGAAATGCGCTGCATTGAGCACCTGCTGCAGCGTCAGGTGGATGCGATCATTGTCTCCACATCGCTGCCGCCGGAACATCCGTTCTATCAGCGCTGGGTCAACGATCCGCTGCCGATTATCGCGCTGGACCGCGCGCTGGATCGTGAACACTTCACCAGCGTGGTCGGTGCCGATCAGGATGACGCGCAGGCGCTGGCGGCTGAATTGCGTCAGCTGCCGGTGAAAAACGTGTTGTTTCTCGGCGCGCTGCCAGAGCTGTCGGTCAGCTTCCTGCGTGAAATGGGGTTCCGCGAGGCGTGGCAGGGTGATGAGCGCCCGATCGATTTCATTTATTGCAACAGCTTTGACCGCGCCGCAGCGGCGACGCTGTTTGAAAAATACCTCGAAGACCACGCGATGCCCGAAGCGCTGTTTACCACCTCGTTTGGCCTGCTGCAGGGGGTGATGGACGTGACGCTGAAGCGTGACGGCCGCTTGCCAACTGACCTGGCTATTGCGACTTTCGGCGACCACGAATTATTAGACTTTCTGGAGTGCCCGGTGCTGGCGGTAGGGCAGCGCCATCGCGATGTTGCTGAGCGTGTGCTGGAGCTGGTGCTGGCTTCGCTGGATGAGCCACGCAAACCGAAGCCAGGTTTAACCCGTATCCGCCGTAATTTATTCCGCCGCGGACAATTAAGTCGTCGCGCTAAATGAAGCGTCGGGCGAGACGTCGCCCGCGCTAATTTCTCTCATCCATATTTAACCAGACGCACACGGACGTAAAAAAGGGTAAATTATCATCGCTCCGGCTAACGAATTATCGGCGCTGGATTTTCTTATTTGTTTACATCTTCAGCAATCGCCTATAGCAGAGCTGACGCGATGGTGCTGGGCTTCCTTTCAGAAATCCCCTAAAATGCCGCCGCCGTCGCAGATTGGGGCAGAATAATCGCAGCGGTAAAATTGCGCTAATTTTCACCGATAAATCTGACGCAAATTTTTTTTATACTGTTATTCATCAGGTTAATTTTAAATTGACCATTCATTCTCCTCTTATTCTTCTCTCCGGTTAATTTCATTCGGTGTAAAGAGTGATATTCACTTGCCGTTGCGGCTTGACAAGGATTTCATCGGCTCCGTAAACTCGTTTCGTGGTAAAAAGTGGGATAAAGTGGTGAAAACGGGTAACTGAGGGGTAGGGCTGGCATGTTCCGTGGAGCAACGTTAGTCAATCTCGACAGCAAAGGGCGCCTGGCGGTGCCGACGCGTTATCGCGAATTGCTGCTCGCAGAGTCTCAGGGTCAAATGGTTTGCACCATTGACCTCCATCAGCCCTGCCTGCTGCTTTATACCCTGCCCGAATGGGAAATTATTGAGAAAAAACTGGCCCGGTTATCCAGTATGAATCCGAACGAGCGTCGCGTGCAGCGTCTGCTGTTAGGACATGCCAGCGAGTGCCAGATGGATAACGCAGGCCGTTTACTGCTGGCGAACACGTTGCGCCAGCATGCGAGCCTGACCAAAGAAGTGATGCTGGTTGGACAGTTCAACAAGTTTGAGCTGTGGGATGAACAGACCTGGTATCAACAAGTTAAGGACGATATTGACGCAGAACAGTCAGCTCAGGAGCCTTTATCTGAGCGGTTGCAGGACTTGTCGCTATAGCTATGCAGGAAAATTTTAAACACACCACGGTGCTGCTGGATGAGGCGGTTAACGGCCTTAATATCAGGGAAGACGGCATTTATATTGACGGCACCTTTGGTCGCGGCGGTCACTCACGCCTGATCCTGTCGCAGCTTGGCGCGCACGGACAGTTACTGGCGATCGACCGCGATCCGCAAGCCATAGCCGCAGCCGCTGAGATAAAAGATCCACGTTTCTCGATTGTGCACGGGCCGTTTTCAGCGCTGGCTGAGTATGTCGAAGAGCGCGGGCTGACCGGAAAAATCGACGGCGTACTGCTGGATTTGGGCGTCTCTTCGCCTCAGCTGGATGACGCCGAGCGCGGTTTCTCCTTTATGCGCGACGGGCCGCTGGATATGCGTATGGATCCAACGCGCGGTCAGTCGGCAGCCGAGTGGTTGCAGAGCGCGGAAGAGGCAGACATTGCGTTTGTGCTGAAAACCTACGGTGAAGAGCGCTTCGCAAAACGCATCGCCCGCGCCATTGTCGAGCGCAACCGGGAACAGCCGATGACGCGCACCAAAGAGCTGGCCGATCTGATTGCGGCGGCAACGCCGGTAAAAGATAAGTTTAAGCATCCGGCGACGCGCAGCTTCCAGGCGATACGCATCTGGATCAACAGTGAGCTGGAAGAGATCGATATCGCGCTGAAAGGGGCATTAACGGTGCTGGCACCGGGCGGGCGTTTATCCATCATCAGCTTCCACTCGCTGGAGGATCGGCTGGTGAAGCGCTTTATGCGTGACCAGAGCCGTGGTCCGCAGGTGCCGGCCGGGATTCCGATGACCGAGAGCCAGCTGAAAGCGCTGGGCGGACGTGAACTGAAAACCCTCGGCAAGCTGATTCCTGGCGAAGCCGAAGTCAAAGACAACCCGCGCGCGCGCAGTTCGGTCCTGCGTATCGCTGAGAGAACCGCATCGTGATTGGCAATGAGCGTCACAGCCTGCCCGGCGTCATTGGTGGCGATCTGCTGCGTTTTGGCAAGATCCCGCTGCTGCTGCTGATCGCCGTGCTGGTTTCTTCGGTGCTGGTGGTGACCACCACGCATAAGACCCGTCTGCTGACGGCGCAGCGTGAGCAGCTGGTGCTGGAGCGTGATGCGCTGGATATCGAATGGCGCAACCTGATCCTCGAAGAGAATGCGCTGGGCGATCACAGCCGGGTAGAACGGATAGCAACCGATAAGCTGCAGTTGCAGCATGTTGATCCTTCACAGGAAAATATTGTGGTGCAGAAATAAGGAATCGCAGACCTCAATGAGCGGCGCAGGCAAAACGCTGAAGTTAAGAAAACAGGAAGATAAGGCCAGCTTTGTAAGCTGGCGTTTTGCGTTGCTGTGCGGCTGTATTCTTCTGGCGCTGGGCGGATTGCTGTCGCGCGTGGCGTGGCTGCAGGTCATCAGCCCGGATAAGCTGGTGAAGGAAGGCGATTTACGTTCGCTGCGCGTGCAGGAAGTGCCTACCGCACGCGGCATGATCAGCGATCGCGCCGGACGCCCGCTGGCAGTAAGCGTGCCGGTTAACGCCATCTGGGCCGATCCCAAAGAGCTGACCGAGCACGGCGGCGTCACCGTTGATAGCCGCTGGAAAGCCTTGTCGGATGCGCTGTCGATCCCGCTGGATCAGCTGGCGGCGCGCGTCAACGCCAACCCAAAAGGGCGCTTTATTTACCTCGCCCGTCAGGTTAACCCGGCGATTGGCGAATACGTGAAAAAGCTCAAGCTGCCCGGTATTTACCTGCGCCAGGAGTCGCGCCGCTACTATCCCGCCGGTCAGGTCACTGCCCACCTGATTGGCTTCACCAACATTGACGGCCAGGGCATTGAAGGCATCGAGAAGAGCTTTGATAAATGGCTGACCGGCGAGCCGGGCGAACGTACCGTGCGCAAAGACCGCTACGGGCGGGTGATTGAAGATATCTCCTCGGTCGATAGCCGCGCCGCGCACAACCTGACGCTGAGCATCGACGAGCGCCTGCAGGCGCTGGTGTACCGCGAACTGAACAATGCCGTTGCCTTCAACAAAGCCGAATCTGGCACTGCGGTGCTGGTGGACGTGAACACCGGCGAAGTGCTGGCGATGGCCAACAGCCCGGCTTACAACCCCAATAATCTCAACAACACGCCGAAAGACGTCATGCGTAACCGCGCTATTACCGACATCTTCGAGCCGGGTTCCACCGTGAAGCCAATGGTGGTGATGACCGCACTACAGCGCGGCGTGGTGAAAGAGAACAGCGTTCTGAACACCGTGCCGTATCGCGTCAATGGTCATGAGATCAAAGACGTGGCGCGCTATAACGAATTGACCCTTACCGGGGTTCTGCAGAAGTCGAGTAACGTCGGGGTTTCGCGCCTCGCGTTAGCGATGCCCTCCTCAGCGCTGGTAGAAACTTACGCGCGCTTTGGCCTGGGTAAACCGACCAATTTGGGGCTGGTCGGGGAAAGTAGTGGCTTATACCCTCAAAAACAACGGTGGTCTGACATAGAGAGGGCCACCTTCTCTTTCGGCTATGGGCTAATGGTAACGCCGTTACAGTTAGCGCGAGTCTACGCAACCATTGGCAGCTACGGCATCAACCGCCCGCTGTCGATTACCAAAGTTGACCCGCCGGTGGCGGGCGAGCGCGTTTTCCCGGAAGACCTGGTGAAAACCGTGATGCACATGATGGAAAGCGTGGCGCTGCCGGGTGGCGGTGGTGTTAAAGCCGCCATCAAGGGCTATCGCATCGCGATCAAAACCGGTACCGCGAAAAAAGTCGGGCCGGACGGACGCTACGTCAATAAATACATTGCTTACACCGCGGGCGTTGCGCCTGCCAGTCGCCCGCGTTTTGCGCTGGTGGTGGTGATCAACGATCCCCAGGCCGGTAAATATTATGGTGGTGCGGTTTCTGCACCGGTGTTTGGCGCCATCATGGGCGGTGTCCTGCGCACCATGAACATTGAACCGGATGCGCTGCCAACGGTGGATAAAAACGAGTTGGTGAAGAATAAGAGAAGTGAGGAATCAAGTGACAGATCGTAACCTGCGCGACTTGCTGGCCCCGTGGGTGCCTGGCGCGCCGGCGCGTCCACTCCGTGACATGACACTGGACAGCCGCGCTGCGGCTGCTGGCGATCTGTTTATCGCCGTGGCGGGCCATCATGCTGATGGACGTCGATTTATTCCACAGGCCATCGCCCAGGGTGTGGCGGCGGTCATTGCCGAGGCTGAAGGCGAAGCCAGCGATGGTGATATCCGCGAGATGCACGGCGTCCCGGTCATCTATCTGGCCCAGCTGCCGCAGCGCCTTTCCGCGCTGGCCGGGCGTTTCTACCAGCAGCCGGCTGACAAATTAAAGCTGATTGGTGTGACCGGCACTAACGGCAAAACCACCACCACGCAGCTGATCGCGCAGTGGGCCAACCTGCTGGGCGAAACCGGCGCGGTGATGGGCACGGTGGGCAATGGCCTGTACGGTCAGCTGGTGCCGAGTGAAAACACCACCGGTTCGGCGGTGGATGTACAGCATATTCTGCACGACCTGGTCGGGCAGGGCGCCACCGTGGCCGCCATGGAAGTCTCCTCGCATGGTCTGGTGCAGCATCGCGTGGCCGCGCTGCCGTTTGCCGCCGCGGTATTTACCAATCTGAGCCGCGATCACCTTGATTATCACGGTGACATGCAGGGCTACGAATCGGCCAAGTGGCTGCTGTTCTCTGAGCATCAGGTGGGCGAGGCCATCATCAACGCTGATGATGAAGTGGGCCGCCGCTGGCTGGAAAAATTACCGGATGCCGTGGCCGTTACGCTGGGCAACAATCTGCAGCCCGGCTGTCGTGGCCGCTGGCTGCAGGCGACGGCGATCGATTATCACGACGGCGGCGCACACGTGCAGTTCAGTTCGAGCTGGGGCAAAGGCGAGTTTGACAGCCGCCTGATGGGCGCCTTTAACGTCAGCAATCTGCTGCTGGCGCTGGCGACACTGCTGACGCTGGATTATCCGCTCGACACGCTGGTGGCCAGTGCCAGCCAGCTGCAGCCGGTGTGCGGTCGTATGGAAGTGTTCACCGCCGCGCACAAGCCGACGGTGGTGGTGGATTACGCACATACGCCAGACGCGCTGGAAAAAGCGCTGGAAGCGGCCCGGCTGCACTGCAAGGGTCAGCTGTGGTGCGTATTTGGCTGCGGTGGCGACCGTGACAAAGGCAAACGTCCCCTGATGGGCGCGATTGCCGAACAGTTTGCCGATATCGTGGTGATCACCGATGACAATCCGCGGAGCGAAGAGCCGACGGCGATTGTTAACGACATTCTCACCGGCCTGCTCGATCCGGGCCGGGCCCGCGTCATAGCAGGACGAGCGCAGGCGGTCACTCATGCGGTAATGCAGGCCAGCGCCGACGAAATCGTGCTGGTGGCCGGTAAAGGCCATGAAGATTATCAAATCATCGGCAACCGCCGCCTTGACTACTCTGACCGCGACACCGTCGCCCGTTTGCTGGGGGTAATGGCATGATTCCGGTTACGCTGAAAACTCTGGCAGAGATTAGCGGTGGGCAACTGCACGGCAGCGATCTCACTATCGCTGATGTCACCACGGATACCCGTAAAGTCACTCCAGGCAGCCTGTTTGTCGCGCTGGTGGGTGAACGTTTTGATGCGCACGATTTTGCCGCCGACGCTATCGCCAGTGGCGCTCAGGCGCTGCTGGTGAACCGTCGTTTAGCGGTTGACGTGCCGCAGGTGGTGGTCGCTGACACGCGTATCGCTTTTGGTCAGCTCGGCGCCTGGGTGCGTCAGCAGGCGAAAGCGCGCGTGGTGGGGCTGACCGGCTCCTCCGGTAAAACCTCCGTGAAAGAGATGACCGCGGCGATTCTGCGCCAGTGCGGTGAAACGCTGTATACCGCCGGTAATCTCAACAACGATTACGGCGTGCCGATGACGCTGCTGCGTCTTACCCCGCAACACGCGTATGCCGTGATTGAAATGGGCGCGAATCATCAGGGTGAAATCGCCTACACCACCAATCTGGTGCGTCCGGAAACCGCGCTGGTTAACAATCTGGCGGCGGCGCATCTGGAAGGCTTCGGTTCACTGGCGGGCGTGGCAAAAGCCAAAGGCGAAATCTTTGGCGGCTTACCGGTACACGGCACCGCAATCATCAACGCTGACAGCAACGATCTGCCCAACTGGCAGCCGCAGTTTGCTGATAAAACCCTGTGGCGCTTTTCGCCGCAGCCGATGGCAGACGCGGAGTTCCGCGCCAGCGATATCGTGCTGCGCGCTGACGCCACGCTGTTTACCCTGCACACGCCGCGCGGTGACATCGCCGTCGAGCTGCCGCTGCCGGGCCGGCACAATATCGCTAATGCGCTGGCTGCTGCCGCGCTGGCGCTGTCGGTTGACGCGCCGTTAACCGCTATCCAGTCTGGCCTTAAAACCTTACAGCCCGTTCCTGGGCGCCTGTTCCCGATTCGCCTCGCCGGTAATCAGCTGCTGCTGGATGACAGCTACAACGCCAACGTCGGTTCGATGACCGCCGCTGCGCAGGTGCTGGGCGATATGCCGGGCTTCCGCGTCATGGTGGTGGGTGACATGGGTGAGCTGGGCGAAGAAGCCGAAGCCTGTCATCGTCAGGTGGGCGAAGCGGCGAAAGCCGCCGGTATTGATTGTGTGCTGAGCACCGGCAGCTTCAGCCATTTGATTAGTGAAAGCAGCGGCCGGGGCGAACATTTCGCCAGTAAAGCTGAACTGACTGAACGTTTACGCACGCTGCTGTCCCAACATGCGGACATCACTATTTTGGTTAAAGGTTCACGTAGTGCCGCCATGGAGCAGGTAGTACAGAGCTTACAGGAGAAAGGAACATGCTAGTCTGGCTGGCCGAACATCTGGTCGCATTTTATTCCGGCTTTAACGTCTTTTCCTATCTGACGTTTCGCGCCATTGTCAGCCTGCTGACCGCTCTGTTCATCTCTTTATGGATGGGCCCGCGCCTGATCGCCTGGCTGCAGAAACTGCAGATTGGCCAGGTGGTACGTAACGATGGTCCGGAGTCGCACTTCAGCAAGCGCGGCACGCCGACCATGGGCGGCATAATGATTCTGACCTCCATCACGGTTTCGGTGCTGATGTGGGCTTATCCGTCCAATCCTTACGTCTGGTGCGTGCTGGTGGTGCTGGTCGGTTTTGGCGTAATTGGCTTTGTTGATGACTATCGCAAAGTGGTGCGTAAAGACACTAAGGGCCTGATCGCGCGCTGGAAATATTTCTGGATGTCGGTGATTTCGCTCGGCGTGGCGTTCGCGCTGTTCATCGCCGGTAAAGATACGCCTGCCACACAGCTGGTGGTGCCGTTCTTCAAAGATGTTATGCCGCAGCTCGGCCTGTTCTACGTGGTGCTGGCCTACTTTGTGATTGTCGGAACCGGTAATGCGGTAAACCTGACAGACGGTCTGGATGGTCTGGCCATCATGCCAACGGTGTTTGTCGCGGCGGGATTTGCACTGGTGGCCTGGGCGACCGGTAACGTGAAATTTGCCGAGTATCTGCACATTCCGTATCTGCGTCACGCCGGTGAGCTGGTGATTGTCTGTACCGCGATTGTCGGGGCCGGTCTCGGCTTCCTGTGGTTCAACACCTATCCGGCGCAGGTCTTTATGGGCGACGTGGGTTCGCTGGCGCTGGGTGGCGCACTGGGTACGCTGGCAGTGCTGCTGCGTCAGGAATTTTTGCTGGTGATCATGGGCGGCGTATTTGTGGTCGAGACGCTGTCGGTGATTCTGCAGGTGGGTTCGTTCAAGCTGCGCGGTCAGCGTATTTTCCGCATGGCACCGATTCACCACCACTATGAACTGAAAGGCTGGCCGGAGCCGCGCGTGATCGTGCGCTTCTGGATTATTTCGCTGATGCTGGTGCTGATTGGCCTGGCAACGCTCAAGGTACGTTAATCATGGCTGACTATCGGGGCAGAAAAGTCGTCATCATTGGATTAGGCATCACCGGCCTGTCCTGTGTTGATTTCTTCCTCGCGCAGGGCGTAACGCCCCGCGTGATGGATACCCGTGTGTCACCGCCGGGGCTGGACAAACTGCCAGAGCAGGTGGAGCGCCACGTTGGCGGTATCAACAGCGACTGGCTGCTGGCATGCGATCTGATCATCGCCAGCCCGGGCATCGCGCTGGCGCACCCGGCGCTGAGCGAAGCGGCCGACGCCGGCATTGAAATTGTCGGCGATATCGAACTGTTCTGCCGTGAAGCGCAGGCGCCGATTGTGGCGATCACCGGTTCCAATGGCAAAAGTACCGTCACCACGCTGGTGGGCGAAATGGCGCGCGCCGCGGGCTGGCAGGTGGGCGTAGGCGGCAACATTGGGCTGCCAGCGCTGACGCTGCTCAAATCGCCGGCGCAGCTGTATGTGCTGGAGCTTTCCAGCTTCCAGCTGGAAACCACCCACAGCCTGAAAGCGGCGGCGGCAACCATCCTCAACGTCACTGAGGATCATATGGATCGCTATCCGCTCGGCATGCAGCAGTACCGCGCCGCTAAATTACGCATCTATGAAAACGCGGATATCTGCGTGGTGAATGCCGACGATGGCATGACCATGCCGGTGCGCGGTGCCGATCGCCGCTGCGTCAGCTTTGGCATCGACGTTGGCGATTATCACCTCAACCAGCAGCAGGGCAGTACCTGGCTGCGGGTGAAGGGCGAGAAAGTCCTTAATACCGACGAGATGAAGCTGGTCGGGCAGCACAATTACACCAATGCGCTTGCCGCGCTGGCGCTGGCCGATGCGGTGAATATCCCGCGCGCCTCCAGCCTGAAAGCGTTAACCACCTACAGCGGCCTGCCGCATCGCTTCCAGCTGGTGCACGAAGCGCATGGCGTGCGCTGGATTAATGATTCGAAAGCCACCAACGTGGGCAGCACCGAAGCCGCGCTTAACGGCCTGCAGGTGAAAGGTACGCTGTGGCTGCTGCTGGGTGGCGATGGCAAAGGGGCGGACTTTACGCCGCTGGCGCGCTATCTGCAGGGCGACAACGTGCGGCTGTTCTGCTTTGGCCGCGACGGCGATGCGCTGGCCGCGCTGCGTCCGGCAGTGGCGACGCGCACCGACACGCTCGAACAGGCGATGACGCAGATTGCCGCGCAGGTGCAGGCGGGCGACCTGGTGCTGCTGTCACCGGCGTGCGCCAGCCTCGACCAGTTCCGTAATTTTGAACAGCGCGGCGATCGCTTCGCGCAACTGGCGAAGGAGCTGAGCTGATGCGTATTCCCGGAGCCAGTATCGCCAGTTTTATTTCGCTGCGCCTGCGTGATTGGGTGATGGGCGCGCGCGACAACGACGACGCGCCGGTGGTGCTGTATGACCGCACGCTGCTGTGGCTGACATTTGGCCTGGCGATTATCGGTTTTGTCATGGTCACCTCGGCGTCGATGCCGGTTGGACAGCGTCTTAACGACGATCCGTTCTACTTTGCCAAGCGAGATGCCTTTTATATCGCACTGGCGCTGGGGATGGCGTTAGTGACGCTGCGCGTACCGATGGATTTCTGGCAGCGCTACAGCAACGCGATGCTGATGGCCTCGGTGGCGATGCTGCTGATCGTACTGGTGGTCGGTAGCTCGGTTAACGGCGCATCGCGCTGGATCGCGCTCGGGCCGCTGCGTATTCAGCCAGCGGAGTTATCCAAGCTGTCGCTGTTCTGCTATCTCGCCAGTTATCTGGTGCGCAAAGTGGAAGAGGTGCGTAACAACTTCTGGGGCTTCTGTAAGCCGATGGGCGTGATGGTGGTGCTGGCGGTGCTGCTGCTGGCCCAGCCAGACCTCGGCACCGTGGTAGTGCTGTTTGTTACCACGCTGGCGATGCTGTTCCTGGCGGGCGCCAAACTGTGGCAGTTCCTGGCGATTATCGGCTCCGGCATTTTCGCCGTGGTGCTGCTGATTATCGCGGAACCTTACCGTATGCGCCGCGTAACCTCCTTCTGGAACCCGTGGGAAGATCCGTTCGGCAGCGGCTACCAGCTGACTCAGTCGCTGATGGCGTTTGGCCGCGGTGAGTTCTGGGGGCAGGGCCTGGGCAACTCGGTGCAGAAACTGGAGTATCTGCCGGAAGCGCACACCGACTTTATCTTCTCAATTATCGGTGAAGAGTTGGGTTATGTCGGTGTGGTTTTGGCGCTGTTGATGGTATTCTTCGTCGCTTTTCGCGCAATGTCGATTGGCCGTCGCGCGCTGGAGATCGACCAGCGTTTTTCCGGCTTCCTCGCCTGTTCCATTGGCGTGTGGTTTAGCTTCCAGGCGCTGGTTAATGTTGGTGCGGCGGCGGGTATGCTGCCGACCAAGGGCCTGACGCTGCCGCTGATCAGTTACGGTGGATCGAGTCTGATCATTATGTCGACCGCCATCGTGTTTTTATTGCGCATAGATTATGAAACACGTCTGGCAAAAGCCCAGGCGTTTACCCGAGGTGCCCGATGAGTGGTAAACGGCTGATGGTCATGGCAGGGGGTACCGGCGGACATGTGTTCCCCGGACTGGCCGTGGCGCATCATCTGATCGAACAAGGCTGGCAGGTGCGCTGGCTGGGAACGGCAGACCGGATGGAAGCCGATCTGGTGCCAAAGCATGGCATCGACATCGACTTCATCCGCATCAGCGGATTGCGCGGTAAAGGCGTAAAGGCCCTGCTGCTGGCACCGGTGCGCATCTTCAATGCGTGGCGCCAGGCGCGCCGCATCATGAAAAACTGGCAGCCGGATGTGGTGCTGGGCATGGGCGGTTATGTTTCCGGTCCGGGCGGCCTTGCGGCGTGGAGTTGCGGCATCCCGGTGGTGCTGCACGAGCAGAACGGCATTGCCGGGCTGACCAATAAGTGGCTGGCGAAAATCGCCACCACAGTGATGCAGGCCTTTCCGGGCGCGTTCCCCACTGCCGAGGTGGTGGGCAACCCGGTGCGTAATGATGTGCTGGCGCTGCCGCTTCCGGCGCAGCGTCTGGCACACCGCAGCGGGCCGATTCGCGTGCTGGTGATTGGCGGTAGTCAGGGCGCGCGCATCCTCAATCAGATCGTGCCGCAGGTCGCCGCCGAACTGGGTGACGCCATCACGTTGTGGCATCAGACCGGCAAAGGCGCACGGGAGACCGTGCAGCAGGCGTATCAGGCCGCTGGCCAGCCGCAGCACAAGGTCACCGAGTTTATCGATGACATGGCGCAAGCCTATGCGTGGGCCGATGTGGTGGTGTGCCGCTCCGGCGCGCTGACCGTCAGTGAAGTGGCGGCGGCGGGTTTACCGGCGATTTTCGTGCCGTTCCAGCACAAAGATCGTCAGCAGTACTGGAATGCGCTGCCGCTGGAAAAAGCCGGCGCGGCCAAAATTTTCGAGCAGCCGCAGTTTACTGCTGCGGCCGTCGCAGACACGCTGCGCCACTGGGATCGCGCCACGCTGCTGGCGATGGCGAAAAAAGCCCGCCAGGTCGCGATTCCTGATGCGACCGAACGGGTGGCACAAGAGGTTGCGCGCGTCGCGAAGTAAGTTAACCGGTCAGTTTGACTGGCCTGCATCTGAATGCAGGTGCAAACGGGAAAACAGGTAACAGAGACAGATGAATACACAACAATTGGCAAAACTGCGTTCTATTGTGCCCGAGATGCGTCGCGTCCGGCACATCCACTTTGTCGGCATCGGCGGTGCCGGCATGGGCGGTATTGCCGAGGTGTTGGCGAACGAAGGCTATCACATTAGCGGCTCCGATCTGGCGCCCAATCCGGTTACGCAGCATCTGGCCTCGCTGGGCGCGACCATTTACTTCAACCATCGCCCGGAAAATGTTACCGACGCCAGCGTCGTCGTGGTTTCCACCGCCGTGGCGCAGGACAACCCGGAGCTGGTGGCGGCGCGTGAGCAGCGTATCCCGGTGATCCGCCGGGCGGAGATGCTGGCTGAGCTGATGCGTTTCCGTCACGGCATCGCGATTGCCGGCACGCACGGTAAAACCACCACCACTGCGATGGTGACCAGTATTTATGCGGAAGGCGGTCTCGATCCGACGTTCGTCAATGGCGGTCTGGTTAAAGCGGCGGGTACGCACGCGCGCCTCGGCAGCAGCCGTTATCTGATTGCGGAAGCGGACGAAAGCGACGCGTCTTTCCTGCATCTGCAACCGATGGTGGCGATTGTCACTAACATCGAAGCGGATCACATGGATACCTATCAGGGCGATTTTGAGAACCTGAAGCAGACGTTTATTAACTTCCTGCACAACCTGCCGTTTTACGGGCGCGCGGTGATGTGCGTGGACGATGTGGTGATTCGCGATCTGATTCCGCGCGTGGGCCGTCAGGTCACCACCTATGGTTTCAGCGACGATGCGGATGTGCGGGTCGAAAACTACGAACAGCGCGGCGCGCAGGGCCACTTCACCCTGATTCGTCAGGACAAGCCGGTGCTGCACGTGACGCTGAATGCGCCGGGTCGCCATAACGCGCTGAACGCCGCGGCAGCCGTGGCGGTTGCCAGCGAAGAGGGCATTGACGACAACGCTATTCTGGCGGCGCTGGAGAGTTTCCAGGGCACCGGTCGACGTTTCGACGTGCTGGGCGAGTTTGACACCGCAGCCGTTAACGGTAAGCCAGGCAGCGCGATGCTGGTCGACGATTATGGCCATCATCCGACCGAAGTGGATGTCACCATCAAAGCGGCGCGCGCCGGCTGGCCAGAGAAAAAGCTGGTGATGGTGTTTCAGCCGCATCGCTACACGCGCACCCGCGACCTGTTCGATGATTTCGCCAATGTGCTGTCACAGGTGGATGTGTTACTGATGCTGGATGTCTACCCGGCGGGCGAAGCCGCTATTCCGGGCGCGGACAGCCGTTCACTGTGCCGTGCCATCCGCAATCGCGGCAAGGTCGATCCGATTCTGGTCTCCGAGCACGAAGCGCTGCCGGATGCGCTGGCACCGCTGCTGTCCGGCGACGATCTGGTGATTGTGCAGGGCGCCGGCAACATCGGCAAAATTGCCCGCAAGCTGGCTGGGATTCAGCTACAGCCGGCTCTGAACACGGAGGCGCGCCATGGCTGAGAAAGTCGCGGTATTGATGGGCGGTACCTCCGCCGAGCGCGAGGTGTCACTGATGTCCGGCAGCGCGGTGCTGGCGGGACTGCGTGAGATGGGCATTGATGCGCACGGTGTCGACACCCGTGACGTCTCAGTGCTGGACCTCCGGCAGCAGGGCTTTGCCAAAGCGTTTATCGCGCTGCACGGTCGCGGTGGCGAAGATGGCACGCTGCAGGCGCTGCTGGAGTTTCTGCAACTGCCCTACACCGGCAGCGGCGTCATGGCGTCGGCCATCACCATGGATAAACTGCGCAGCAAACTGCTGTGGCAGGGCAGGGGATTGCCGGCGGGCAAATTTGTCTGGCTGACGCGCCAGCAGTATGAGCAGGGGCTGGATGCTGCAGCGCAGGCGTCGATTGACGCGCTCGGACTGCCGCTGTTTGTGAAGCCAAGCTGTGAAGGTTCCAGCGTTGGCATCAGCCGCGTGAACCAGGCGGAAGCGCTGCCAGCCGCGCTGCAGGAGGCGTTTCGCCATGATGATGACGTGCTGGTGGAAGCTTTTCTCAGCGGTGCCGAATACACCGTGGGCATCGTCGGCGACGAAATTCTGCCGTCAATCAGAATTCAGACCGCCAGCGAGTTCTATGACTATGAAGCAAAATACATTTCTGACGATACTCAATACTTCTGCCCGAGCGGCCTGAGTGCGGAGAAAGAGGCGGAACTGCAGACATTAGTGCTGGCGGCGTGGCGCGCGTTAGGCTGCAGCGGCTGGGGACGGGTTGATGTGATGGTCGACGGTGACGGCAATTTCCAGCTGCTGGAAGTTAACACCTCGCCTGGCATGACCAGCCACAGCCTGGTGCCGATGGCGGCGAAGCAGGCGGGATACAGCTTCCCGCAACTGGTGGCGCGCATTCTGGAGCTGGCTGACTGATATGTCTCAGGCGGCACTGCGCGTTAGAAATCGCGAACCTCAGGAGCGTGCGCGCTCCGGACGGAGCAACGGAGCACGGCTGTTTGGCATCGTGTTCCTGCTGCTGGTGATGGGCATCATGGTGGCTGGCGGCCTCGTGGTGCTGAAGTGGATGAATGATGCGTCGCGTCTGCCGCTGTCGAAGCTGGTGGTGACGGGCGAAACCCACTACACCACGCACGATGATATTCGTCAGGCGATTTTATCGCTCGGCGCGCCGGGAACGTTCATGTCGCAGAACGTGGACATTATCCAGCAGCAGATCGAGCGTTTACCGTGGATTAAACAGGTTAGCGTGCGCAAGCAGTGGCCTGATGAGCTGAAGATAAACCTGGTGGAGTTTGTCCCGGTGGCACGCTGGAATGACTCGCACATGGTGGACGCCGATGGCGTTTCCTTCAGCGTCCCGGCCAGCCACATCGGCAAAGAGACGTTGCCGATGCTATATGGGCCGGAGGGCAGTGAGAAAGAGGTATTGGCCGGCTATCACACCATGAGTGATGTGCTGCGGGCCAGTAAGTTTACCCTGAAGGTCGCGTCGATGACGGCGCGGCGCTCGTGGCAGCTGGTGACCAGCGACGATGTGCGCATCGAACTGGGGCGCAGCGACACCATGAAGCGTCTGAACCGTTTTATTGAGCTCTATCCGGAGTTGCAGCAGCAGGGCCAGAGTCAGAACCAGCGCATCAGCTATGTTGATCTACGCTATGACTCCGGCGCCGCAGTAGGCTGGGCACCGGCACCGATTGAGCCACAGGACAGTAATCAGCAACAAAACCAGGCACAGGCTAAACCACAATGATCAAGGCAACGGACAGAAAACTGGTAGTAGGACTTGAAATCGGCACTGCGAAGGTCGCCGCCCTGGTTGGGGAAATTCTGCCCGATGGTATGGTCAACATTATTGGCGTCGGCAGCTGCCCGTCCCGCGGTATGGACAAAGGCGGCGTGAACGATCTGGAGTCGGTGGTGAAGTGCGTTCAGCGCGCCATCGACCAGGCGGAATTGATGGCAGACTGCCAGATTTCGTCGGTATACCTTGCTTTATCGGGCAAACATATTAGTTGTCAGAACGAAATCGGGATGGTTCCGATTTCCGAAGAGGAAGTCACTCAGGATGATGTGGAAAACGTGGTGCATACGGCGAAATCCGTTCGCGTGCGCGACGAACATCGTATTCTGCATGTGATTCCACAGGAATACGCCATCGATTATCAGGAAGGCATCAAAAATCCGGTTGGCCTTTCCGGCGTGCGTATGCAGGCCAAGGTGCATCTCATCACCTGCCACAACGATATGGCAAAAAATATCGTGAAAGCCGTTGAACGTTGTGGCCTGAAAGTTGACCAACTGATTTTTGCCGGACTGGCATCCAGTTTTTCGGTGCTGACCGAAGATGAACGTGAGCTGGGAGTCTGTGTTGTTGACATCGGTGGCGGTACAATGGATATCGCGGTGTACACCGGCGGCGCGCTGCGTCATACCAAAGTGATTCCCTATGCCGGGAACGTGGTGACCAGTGATATCGCCTATGCCTTTGGCACACCGCCAACTGACGCCGAAGCGATTAAAGTGCGTCATGGTTGTGCGCTGGGTTCGATTGTCGGCAAAGACGAAAACGTCGAGGTGCCGAGCGTGGGTGGACGTCCACCGCGCAGCCTGCAGCGCCAGACGCTGGCAGAAGTGATTGAGCCGCGTTACACCGAACTGCTGAATCTGGTGAACGACGAGATTCTGCAACTGCAGGAGCAACTGCGCCAGCAGGGCGTGAAGCACCATCTGGCAGCCGGTATTGTGCTGACCGGCGGTGCGGCGCAGATTGAAGGTCTGGCGGCCTGTGCACAGCGGGTGTTCCACACTCAGGTGCGCATCGGTCAGCCGCTTAACATCACCGGCCTGACGGATTATGCGCAGGAGCCGTACTACTCGACGGCGGTTGGCCTGCTGCATTACGGCAAAGAGTCACACATGAACGGTGATGCAGAAACGGAAAAACGTGCTTCAGTGGGCAATTGGTTTAAACGCATCAACAGCTGGCTGAAGAAAGAGTTTTAATTTTTTGAAAAAGGAGATCATCAGGCAATGTTTATGATCTCCAGGCGACAGGCACATAACGGAGAGAAATCATGTTTGAACCTATGGAATTAACCAATGACGCGGTGATTAAAGTCATCGGCGTCGGCGGTGGCGGTGGCAACGCCGTAGAGCACATGGTACGCGAGCGTATCGAAGGTGTGGAATTCTTCGCTGTGAATACCGACGCGCAGGCGTTGCGTAAAACGGCGGTCGGCCAGACGATTCAGATCGGGACCAATATCACCAAAGGTCTCGGTGCGGGTGCTAACCCGGAAGTCGGTCGTACCTCGGCGGAAGAGGATCGCGAAGCACTGCGTTCTGCGCTGGAAGGGGCAGACATGGTGTTTATCGCCGCGGGCATGGGTGGCGGTACCGGTACCGGTGCAGCTCCTGTGGTGGCTGAAGTAGCCAAAGATTTAGGTATCCTGACGGTTGCGGTGGTGACGAAGCCCTTCAACTTCGAAGGGAAAAAACGCATGGCGTTTGCTGAGCAGGGTATCGCTGAGTTGTCCAAGCATGTTGATTCACTGATCACCATTCCTAACGACAAGCTGCTGAAAGTGCTGGGCCGTGGTATCTCTCTGCTGGATGCCTTCGGTGCGGCTAACGACGTGCTGAAAGGTGCGGTGCAGGGTATCGCAGAACTGATTACCCGTCCGGGTCTGATGAACGTCGACTTCGCCGACGTGCGTACCGTGATGTCAGAAATGGGTTACGCGATGATGGGTTCTGGCGTTGCCTGTGGTGAAGACCGTGCCGAAGAAGCGGCCGAAATGGCGATCTCTAGCCCGCTGCTGGAAGATATCGATCTGTCGGGTGCGCGTGGCGTGCTGGTCAACATCACGGCGGGCTTCGACCTGCGCCTGGATGAGTTCGAAACCGTGGGTAACACCATCCGCGCCTTCGCCTCGGACAACGCGACCGTGGTTATCGGTACCTCGCTGGATCCAGAGATGAACGACGAGCTGCGCGTCACCGTGGTGGCGACCGGTATCGGCATGGACAAGCGTCCGGAAATCACCCTGGTGACTAACAAACCTGCGACTCAGCCGGTCATGGATCATCGCTACCAGCAGCACGGCATGGCGCCGCTGCCGCAGGAGCAGAAACCGGCCGCGAAAGTGGTGAATGACCAGCCAGCGTCATCCAGCAAAGAGCCTGACTATCTTGATATTCCAGCCTTCCTGCGTAAACAGGCAGACTAAGAATATCCTGAGAATTGGGATTCTCCGCTCTTTGTGCTAAAGTATTCGCCCGCCGGTAATTTATACTGGCGGTCGGATGGGTAATATTGCGAGATAATGCGATGATCAAACAAAGGACATTAAAACGTATTGTTCAGGCGACTGGCGTCGGTTTGCATACCGGCAAAAAAGTCACGCTGACTTTACGCCCTGCGTCGGCTAATACCGGGGTCATCTATCGTCGCACTGACTTGAATCCACCGGTTGATTTCCCGGCTGATGCAAAATACGTGCGCGACACCATGCTGAGTACCTGCCTGGTGAATGATGAAGGCGTGCGTATTTCGACGGTTGAACACCTGAATGCTGCATTGGCAGGTCTGGGTATCGACAACATTATTGTTGAAGTCGATGCGCCAGAAATTCCGATCATGGATGGCAGTGCCGCGCCTTTTGTTTATTTGCTGATGGATGCCGGTGTCGAAGAGCTGAACAGCGCGAAGAAATTCGTGCGCGTGAAGCAAGCGGTACGGGTAGAAGATGGCGATAAGTGGGCCGAGATCAAACCGTACAATGGTTTTTCACTCGACTTCACCATCGACTTCAAACATCCGGCGATCGACTCAAGCTCGCAGCGTTACCAGCTCAATTTCTCGGCTGAATCCTTTGTGCGTCAGATTAGCCGTGCGCGCACCTTCGGCTTTATGCGTGAAATCGAATATCTGCAGTCTAAAGGCCTGTGCCTGGGCGGTAGTTTAGATTGTGCGATTGGCCTCGATGACTTCCGCGTATTGAATGAAGATGGCCTGCGCTTTGAAGATGAGTTCGTGCGTCACAAAATGCTGGACGCCATCGGCGACTTGTTCATGTGTGGTCATAACGTGATTGGCGCATTCTCTGCGTTCAAGTCCGGCCATGCGCTGAACAATAAACTGTTGCAGGCGGTACTGGCGAAGCAGGAAGCCTGGGAATGGGCGACCTTCGAAGACGAAGCTGAACTGCCACTGGCCTTCAAAGCGCCAAATTTAGTGCTGGCTTAATTAGTCAGCCATCAAACGGCGGGCTTCCCTGACACCCTCTCCGGTCAGTGGAACCCGCCGTTTTTTATTGCCCGCCGCTAAGCTGTAATCCCGCTCGCAAAACCCTGTTGCCAGCGACCAAACCCTGCGCAAAAAAACGTGAAATCCGCCGTAAGCCCTTTAATCCCTGATGTCGAAGCCCCACATAAGTGCTATTATCTGGCGCTCATGTAAGCAGGGTGCGTAACGCAACTCTGGCTTAGCGCTTAATGACTGGCATGATGGACGAAAGGTGATCGGGATTTTCTCACGCTGGCGACAACTCGGCAGACGCTATTTCTGGCCTCATCTCCTGTTGGGAATGGTGGCGGCCAGTCTCGGCCTGCCTGCCTGTGCACAAAGCGCAGAACCCACCAGCAGCGATTCGCCGGTCAGCAGCCTGTTTACCGGCAAGGTGGTGCGGTTTGATCACCTGATTCGCCTGCAGGAAAGCGCGCGTCGCCCCAGTTTCAACGTTGATTACTGGCATCAGCACGCCATCCGCACCGTCATTCGCCATCTCTCATTCAGCATGACGCCGCCCGCAACAGCGGAAGCGGAACATGCATTGCCGCTGGCGGCGCAAAAGCTGGCGCTGATTGACTCGCTGCAGGCGCTGCTGACTTCACCCGCGCAACCTTTAGCCACGATGGCACCGCCGTCGCGAGCGCATCATGTTTCGCCCAACGTTCACTCTTCTGCTGACTGGCAGGCTGCTATTCATGGCATCCGCGCCGGACCTTTCATTGCTCAAAGCTAACGTTATTTTCCTGTTTCTGTTTTTTGCCTTTGCAGCCCGTATTGTTACGGCTGAATTGAGATAAATTTATTATGTTAATCAAATTGTTAACGAAAGTTTTTGGTAGCAGCAATGATCGTACTCTGCGCCGCATGCGTAAAGTGGTCGATGTCATCAACAAGATGGAGCCGGAGTTCGTCAAACTGTCTGACGACGAACTGAAAGCGAAAACCGATCAATTCCGCGAGCGCCTGAAAAAAGGTGAAACGCTGGAGAGCCTGATTCCCGAAGCCTTCGCCACCGTGCGTGAAGCCAGTAAGCGCGTGTTTGGCATGCGCCACTTTGACGTGCAGCTGATCGGCGGCATGGTGCTCAACGAACGCTGCATCGCGGAGATGCGCACCGGTGAGGGTAAAACCCTGACTGCGACGCTGCCGGCTTACCTGAACGCGCTGAGCGGCAAGGGCGTGCACGTTGTGACCGTCAACGACTATCTGGCGCAGCGTGACGCCGAAAACAACCGTCCGCTGTTTGAGTTCCTTGGTCTGACAGTCGGTATCAACCTGCCGGGCATGCCGGCGGTGGCTAAGCGCGCTGCGTATGCAGCCGATATCACCTACGGCACCAACAACGAATACGGCTTCGATTATCTGCGCGATAACATGGCCTTCAGTCCGGAAGAGCGCGTACAGCGTAAACTGCACTATGCGCTGGTGGATGAGGTGGACTCGATCCTGATCGATGAAGCGCGTACCCCGCTGATTATCTCGGGTCCGGCCGAAGACAGCTCCGATCTCTACATCAAGGTCAACAAAATCATCCCGCACCTGGTGCGCCAGGAAAAAGAAGACTCGGATAACTTCCAGGGCGAAGGTGACTTCTGGGTAGATGAAAAAGCCCGTCAGGCGCACATGACCGAGCGCGGTCTGGTGAAAGTGGAAGAGCTGCTGGTCAGTCAGGGCATCATGGATGAGGGCGAATCACTCTACTCGCCGACCAACATCATGCTGATGCACCACGTGACGGCAGCGCTGCGCGCCCATGCACTGTTCACCCGCGACGTTGACTATATCGTGAAGGACGGCGAGGTGATCATTGTTGATGAACACACCGGCCGTACCATGCAGGGACGTCGCTGGTCTGATGGCCTGCACCAGGCGGTCGAAGCCAAAGAAGGTGTGGAGATCCAGAATGAAAACCAGACGCTGGCTTCCATCACCTTCCAGAACTACTTCCGTATCTACGAGAAACTGGCCGGTATGACCGGTACCGCTGATACTGAAGCGTTTGAATTCAGCTCCATCTACAAGCTCGATACCATCGTGGTGCCGACCAACCGTCCGATGGTGCGTAAAGATATGGCCGATCTGGTCTACATGACCGAGAAAGAGAAGATTGACGCCATTATCGAAGATATTCGCACCTGTACGGCTAACGGGCAGCCGGTACTGGTGGGCACCATCTCGATTGAAAAATCGGAAGTGGTATCCCAGGAGCTGACGCGCGCGGGTATTAAGCACAGCGTACTGAACGCCAAGTTCCACGCCAGCGAAGCGGATATCGTGGCGCAGGCAGGTCAGCCAGCCGCGGTAACCATCGCGACCAACATGGCCGGTCGTGGTACGGACATCATGCTCGGCGGTAGCTGGCAGGCGGAAGTGGCCGCGCTGGAAAACCCGACGGAAGAGCAGATTGAAGCCATCAAGGCGGCGTGGAAACTGCGCCATGATGCGGTGCTGGCGGCAGGCGGTTTGCACATTATCGGTACCGAACGCCACGAATCACGCCGTATCGATAACCAGCTGCGCGGCCGTGCGGGCCGTCAGGGTGACGCCGGTTCTTCGCGCTTCTATCTGTCGATGGAAGATGCGCTGATGCGTATCTTTGCCTCCGATCGTGTGTCCAACATGATGCGTAAGTTGGGTATGAAGCCGGGTGAAGCGATTGAACATCCGTGGGTAACCAAAGCGATTGCTAATGCGCAGCGCAAAGTGGAAAGCCGCAACTTCGATATCCGTAAACAGCTGCTGGAATACGATGACGTGGCTAACGATCAGCGCCGCGCCATTTACAGCCAGCGTAACGAACTGCTGGATGTCTCTGACGTGTCGGACACCATCAATAGCATCCGCGAGGATGTGTTCAAAGCCACTATCGACACTTACATTCCGCCGCAGTCTCTGGAAGAGATGTGGGACGTCCCGGGGCTGGAAGAGCGTCTGCGCAATGATTTCGATCTGGATCTGCCGATTGCCGAGTGGCTGGATAAAGAGCCGGATCTGCATGAAGAGACGCTGCGTGAGCGCATCATGAGCCGCGCCAGCGAAAACTATGCGGCGAAAGAAGAAGTGGTCGGCGCAGAAATGATGCGCAACTTCGAAAAAGGCGTGATGCTGCAAACGCTCGACTCGCTGTGGAAAGAGCATCTGGCGGCGATGGACTATCTGCGCCAGGGTATCCATCTGCGTGGCTATGCGCAGAAGGATCCGAAGCAGGAGTACAAACGTGAATCTTTCGCCATGTTTGCCGCGATGCTGGAGTCGCTGAAGTACGAAGTGATCAGCACCCTGAGCAAAGTGCAGGTGCGGATGCCGGAAGAAGTGGAAGCGATGGAGCAGCAGCGTCGTGAAGAAGCAGAGCGTCTGGCACAGCAGCAGCAGCTCAGTCACGTCGATGACGACACCGCAGCGGCCGCTGCACTGGCGGCACAGGGCGGTGAGCGGAAAGTGGGACGTAACGATCCGTGCCCATGCGGCTCAGGTAAAAAATACAAACAGTGTCACGGTCGTCTGGCCTGATAACAAAAAGGAGCCCGCGGGCTCCTTTTTCTTTGGCTGATTAGCGGGTAATCGCCATCAGCTTCTCCTCATTCAGCCGCACGCCATGATAGGGCAGCGTAACCAGCAGCCCATCCGGCAAACCATAGCGTTTCAGCAACGCCCGGCTCTGAAACAGCAATTGGTGATAGTTGTTGTCGCTGATCCCCGGATAGCTCTCATTCCATACCGTGGCAATAATCTGCCGTTTCGACGTGATGCGCAGCAGCAGGCAGGAGAAGAAGCGCTTCTGCGCTTCATTAAGCGGGATGGTCTTCTGTTCTGGCCACCAGGTTAAGGTGTTTTGCGCGCTGTCGAGCGTCAGGATGTCGTGAAAAACCAAATGGCGTAAGGTATTCATCTGTTTCTGTGCGTCTTGCGCCAGAAACGTTGTTAGTTTGCGTTCCATGTGTAGTCGGCCTGGCTAGAGTAAAGTGGCTGCGAGTATTCCCAACATGGCGCCGTGCGATCATTACGACCTGTCTTAATAACTGGAATCTGTGCGACAGGATCGCGGTGAAGCCGACAGCAGTTAACATCGTCCGGCGTCTGCTTTAAAATCAGCGCTCACTCACTACAAGCGGAATCCAGCTTATGAAACACCTGCAGGTGGCGGTGGGCATCATTCGCAATGCCAGTCGTCAGATCTTTCTTGCCCAGCGCGCAGCAAGCTCCCACATGGCCAACAAATGGGAGTTCCCGGGCGGAAAAATTGAACAGCACGAAAGCGCAGAACAGGCGTTAAAACGTGAGCTGATGGAAGAAACCGGTATTGAGGTGACGGCGGCGAAAGCGATTGGTCAGGCCGACCACAGTTACGATGACCTGCGTGTTACGCTGCATTTCTTCCTGGTGGAGGGCTGGCAGGGTGAGCCGTGGGGACGCGAAGGTCAGCCGCAGCGTTGGGTCGAGCAGCGTGATTTGTTGGCCGATGAATTTCCACCTGCCAACCACGCCCTGATTGCCCGCTTAGTGGCGGGCGAGATTTAAACTCAGGGGCCGCGTGCCCCTGCCGATCACGACTGCTCTTCACTCCAGTCGTCACTCTCCGTCATGTCTCCGCTGCTTGGAATGCGTTTCTCCTCAGCGGCCCACTCGCCCAGGTCGATCAACTGACAGCGTTTGCTGCAAAACGGGCGCCACGGGCTGAGTTCATCCCACATCACGGCTTTACCGCAGTTGGGGCAAGGTACGGTAATCATCTCTTCCTGCATAACATCCTCTAACAACAGGCTAATTCAAAATTCAGTCGCGCCGGCACTTCGCCGCGTTCGCTATCGAGCGGTAAAAAGCGGATGGCATAACGGCTTTTATGACCAGAGATCTGCGGATAGAGCGCATCTTCCAGCGTCAGCTGCAGGCGCAGCAGGTCGGACCCTTCGGCGTTATCCTGATAAAAGCCGTTGAGGCTGGTCTGATGGCGAAACACGCCCGACTGACGAATCAGGTTGAGGATCATCGTCAGGCTGTTGCGCAGCGGATCGAGCGAGGCCAGCCAGCTATTCACCAGGGTATCGCGCAGCGCCTGTGGCTGGTGCAGCCAGATGTGTAAACCCGGCAGATCAAAACTGCAGCAGCCGCCGGGAATGCTCAGGCGCTGACGTACGGAGGCAATCAGCCGGTCTTCGCGCAGCTGCTGGCCCATGCGCGGCGCAGCCATCAGCTCGCTGGATTGCTGCTTCAGCTGTTCGCGCAGCTGGCTGACGGTGTGTTCATCGACACCCGGCACATCCAGCCAGGCACGCAGTTTTTGCTGCTGACGCTCCAGCTCTTTTAACAGCTCGGTGCGCATATCGCCGCGTTCGAAGATATCCAGCAGGTCGCCAATAATACGAAATACACCGAGTGCGGCAACCGAGCTGTTAACCGGCAGCGTTTCGTGCAGCTGGTTAATCAAAAACTCCACGCGCAGCCAGGTGCGCATTTTCTCATTCAATGGGTGTTCAAACAGAACCACTGTGCTCATGATATTAATCCCGTCCGGTTGCTGCCAGGCGTAAATAGCGCTGGTGAAGTTCAGCAACGCGCGGCAAAGCCTGTTCCGGCGTGCCGCTGTTATCTATGATGTCATCCGCGCAGGCTAAACGCTGCTGACGGCTGGCCTGCGCGGCAAGAATCCGTTGCGCCTGGCTGAGAGAGATACCATCACGCTGGCGGGTGCGCTGCAACTGCGTGGCCTCATCGACATCCACGACTAATACCCGATCAGCCTGATGCTGCAGACCATTTTCTACCAGCAGCGGCACTACCCACATGACGTAAGGCGAAGCCGCCTGCGCCTTCAGCTGCTGGGTACGGGCGTTAATCAGCGGGTGCAGCAGTTGATTGAGCCAGTTTTTCTCTTGCGGCTGCTGGAAAATAATTTCCCGCAGCCGCGCGCGATAAAGCGTGCCTTCTGCGGTCAGAATCGATTCTCCGTGGCGTTTCACAATCGCATTGAGCGCAGGTGTGCCCGGTTCAACCACCTCGCGGGCAATCACATCGGCATCAATGATGTCGACGTTCAGCGCGGCAAAAGCATTAGCAATGGTGCTTTTACCACTACCAATGCCGCCGGTCAGTGCAACGGTAAAAGGCATAGCGTTCTCTCAACATTTTTCTCATCTGCCGCAGCGTGATGAGAGCCCGATCACAATCGGTTTTCTCAGCTAAATTTAACGGATTGTAGCTTAAATAAAGTGAAATTCGCAGTCTTGTCGCGGAACGAATGGCGCGTATGATAACGACACTGGAGCCGTGAGCGCTACCCGAACTGCGGTTCGTCGTCACTAACCAGGACACTCTGCTATGCGTATCGAAGAAGATGTAAAACTGGGCTTTAAAGATGTATTGATCCGCCCGAAACGCTCCACGCTGAAAAGCCGTTCCGAGGTTGAGCTGGAACGTACGTTCACCTTCAAACATTCAGGCCTCGCCTGGTCCGGCGTTCCGGTGATTGCCGCCAACATGGATACCGTCGGCACCTTTACCATGGCCGAAGCGCTGGCTGGCTTTAACGTGCTGACCGCCGTTCACAAGCACTACAGTGTTGAAGCGTGGCAGACCTTTATCCAGCACGTACCGGCCACGGTGCTCAGCCACGTGATGGTCTCCACCGGCACCTCAGAAGCAGATTTCACAAAGTTAAGCGCGATCCTCGCGCTGTCGCCCCAACTCAATTTTATCTGTATTGATGTGGCAAACGGCTACTCCGAGCACTTTGTTGCCTTCCTGCAGCGCGCGAGGGAAAGCTTCCCGGGGAAAACCATTTGCGCCGGGAATGTGGTGACCGGTGAAATGGTCGAGGAGCTGATTCTGTCCGGTGCCGACATTGTGAAGGTGGGAATCGGTCCGGGTTCGGTCTGCACCACACGCGTCAAAACCGGCGTTGGCTACCCGCAACTCTCTGCGGTGATTGAGTGTGCTGATGCGGCGCACGGCCTCGGCGGGCAGATTGTCAGTGACGGCGGTTGCGCCGTGCCGGGCGATATCGCCAAGGCGTTCGGCGGCGGCGCTGACTTCGTGATGCTCGGCGGCATGCTGGCGGCACACGATGAGTGCGAAGGCACTCTTGTTGAAGAGCAGGGCGAGCAGTTTATGCTGTTCTACGGCATGAGCTCCGAATCCGCGATGAAACGTCATGTGGGCGGTGTGGCGGGCTACCGCGCCGCAGAAGGTAAAACCGTTCGTCTGCCGCTGCGTGGACCGGTCGCGGAGACGGTGAAAGATATCCTCGGCGGACTGCGTTCGGCCTGTACTTACGTCGGCGCAGAGCGCCTGAAAGAGCTGACCAAACGCACCACCTTTATTCGTGTGGCAGAACAGGAAAACCGCGTCTTTAACCGCTGATGTGCCGCAACGGGCGCCGCGTGCGCCCGTTTAACGTATGGCGTCTCCCAGACCAAATACCGGCAGATACATGGCAATCACCAGCGTGCCGACAATGCCGCCGATCACCACCATCATTAATGGCTCCAGCGAAGCGGCGAGGCTGTCTGCGCGCGTCAGCGTTTGCGCTTCGTGCCACTCCGCCAGTCGCGCCAGCATCACATCCAGCGCACCGGCCTCTTCACCAACGCGGATCAACTGAGCGCACAGCGGTGTAAACAGCGGATGTCCCTGTAGCGCCTGATGCAGCGGTGCGCCAGCGGCAATGTGCTGCTGTAACGCCACGATGGCATCGCGCCACAGTCGCGCGGCCAGCGTCACTTCCACCGCCTGCAGGCTTTGCAGCAGCGTCAGTCCGGCCTGCTGCGTCAGTTGCAGAATCGCATATATCTGGCTGAGCTGACCGCCGCGCCACAACGGGGCCAGCAGCGGAAGCCGCAGCAGCCACTGCTGGCAGCGCTTTTGCCACGCAACGGATCGTCGGTAGGTCAGACGCGCCAGCCACCCGGACGCCACACCGCACAACAGCAGCGGCAGCGCCGCCTGCTGCAACAGTGCCGACAGCGCCATCACGCCGGCGGTAAAGGCCGGCAGCGGTGCGTCAAAGCTGGCGTACACCGCAACAAATTCCGGCAGTACAAACAGCAGCATCCCGGCGCTGACCGCCAGCGCCACCAGCAGGATAAACAGCGGATAGCGCAACGCTTTCACCACCTTTTGGCGCAGAAACTGTTGCCTGCTCTGCTGTAGTGCCAGCTGGCGGCAACACTCGTCCAGTTGCCCGGTCAGCTCACCTACCTGCATCAGTGCCGGAAACAGCGGCGGGAAGATATCCGGCCAGGCGCGCAGCGCCTGTGAAAACGGCTCACCGGCCATGACCCGCTGTTGCAGAAGGCTCAGCAGCACGCGCCAGCCTGCATGAGGATGGCCGCTGGCCAGCAATGTCAGACTCTCCGCCAGCGGCAGCCCGGCTTTCAGCAACGTCGCCAGCTGGCGCATCAGGTCAATTTTCTGCTGCCACTTCCAGTCGCGCGCGCGCCAGCATTTCCCGCGCTGCCAGCTCACCACCAGCATGCCGCGATCGCCCAGCTGACCGAGCAGGGCATCCTGCGTGGGCTGCAGCGACTCTCCCTCCTGCAGCAGGCCCATACTGTCCAGTGCCTGCCAGTGAAACTGGTAGCGATTAGCCATTGCCAAGGCCCACCACGCGCTGCATCTCCTCGAATGAGGTGTCACCGCGGCTCACCGCTTCCAGCCCGGCGGTCAGCAGCGTTTTCATTCCCTGTTCCGCAGCCAGCGTCAGCAGGTGCTCCAGCGGCATATCAGCCGAGATGGCGTTCTGCAACCTGCTGCTCATCGGCAGGATTTCAAACAGCGCCAGGCGGCCGTAATAACCCGAGAAGCAGTGATCGCAGCCGGGCGCACGCCAGGTTTGCAGCGTGCCGGGCCACATGTCGCCGGGCAGATGGGCAATCGCCTGGCCCGGCTGACGGCAGTGCACGCACAAACGGCGCACCAGCCGCTGCGCCACCACCAGCTGTAACGCCGGGCCAAGCAGATAGCCGGGAATGTCCATCTGCCGTAAGCGGGTCAGGGTTTCGGCCGTCGAGTTGGTGTGCAAGGTTGAGAGCACCAGATGTCCGGTCTGCGCCGCTTTTACGGCGATGCTGGCGGTTTCGGCATCACGGATTTCGCCGATCATAATGACGTCCGGATCCTGCCGCAGCAGCGCGCGCAGGACGCGGTTAAAGTCGAGACCGCTCCGTGGCTGTACCTGCGTCTGGTTAATCCCCTGTAGCGGAATTTCCAGCGGGTCCTCCACGCTGCAGACGTTTTTCTCCGGCACGTTGAGGGCGCTCAGGCTGCTGTACAGCGTAAAGGTTTTGCCGCTGCCGGTTGGGCCGGTGACCAGAATCAGCCCCTGCGGTTTGGCCAGCGCGTTTTTCAGCAGACGCAGCTGTGGTACCGGCATGCCCAGCTTATCGAGCGCAATGGCGCTGTTTTCGCTTTGCAGCAGGCGCACCACCGCTTTTTCCCCCTGGCTGACCGGCAGGGTCGACAGGCGGAACGCCGCCGGTTTGTCATCCATCTCCAGACTGAACTGGCCATCCTGCGGCAGCCGACGCTCCGCGATATCCAGACCGCCGAGGATTTTCAACCGTGCCAGCACGGCGGCGGGTGGGGCATCCGGTAACTGCGGCAGCGGATGCAGCACGCCGTCAATCCGCAGCCGTACGCGCAGCCCGTGACGCTGCGGTTCAAAGTGCACATCGGAGGCGCGTCGCTGTATGGCCTGGCGCAGAATCTGATCCACCGCGTGGATGGCGGACTCGGCGCTGGCCTGTTCGCGCGGTGCCGCACTGCTTTCGGGCTGGTGCAGCAGCTGCTCCAGCCGTGCGGCGGGCCAGCATTCGACCTCGACTGCGCACTGGCTGGCAAACTGCAGCGCCTCTAACAACAGCGGGTCTGGCGCGTCCGCGACCGCCACGCGCAAGTGCGTGGCGTCATGGTGCAGTATCACGGCCTGATAGCGGGCACACAGCGCCTGCAGGGTGCTATCCGGCTTATCCATTGTTTTCTTCCTTGTCGGCAAAGCGGAACTGCTCGAGACAGCTGTCGCGCAGGCTGGTGTTGTCGCTGGTGCAGCTGCGTTGCCAGCTGAGTGCGCCTTCCGCCGCATTCCATATCGGCAACATTGCAACGGTTAACCCCGTCAGGCTCTCCTGGCCGGTCAGCGTAATGGCACCATTGACCACGCTCAGGTTCGCCACATAGCGCGAGCCTTTGGCGGCGGGAATACCGCGCTCGCCGGCCTGACACTGCGCCGGTCCGCCGCGCTCAATGGCGCACAGCTCCACGGCAGTTTTATAGGGCACCATGGTTTGCAGCATGTCGGTCAGCGCGGCACGTTGCAGATAATTTTGGTAAGCGGGCAGGCCAATGGCGCTGAGGATGGCGACGATACCGATGACAATCATCAGCTCGATCAGGGTAAAACCGCGTTGTTTATCCATAATGAGGCTCCTTGTTGTGGAGCCGCAACGGTAAGAAAGGGCGGGGAAAAGCGGAAGGGGGCGCGTTTCAATCCCGGAAAGGGGCGCGCAGACAATGTAGCGCGTTACAGGCGAAGCCACATGATGATGGAAGCCGGCTCGCAATTTGCCGCCAGCGCCGGCGGCATGGCCTTACGTCAGACTTCGCGAAAACGCATCGACAGATCCAGCGCCTGCACGTGCTTAGTCAGCGCGCCCACCGAGACATAATCCACTCCGGTGGCGGCGATCTGCGGCAGCGTCGTCTCCGTCACGTTGCCGGACACTTCCAGCAGCGCGCGCTTCGCCGTCAGCGTAACCGCCTGCTGCATCATCGCCAGCGTGAAGTTATCCAGCATGATGATGTCGGCACCGGCCACCAGCGCCAGTTGCAGTTCGCTGAGATTTTCCACTTCCACCTCGACCGGCACATCCGGGTGCAGCCACAGGGCTTTCTCCACCGCTTTACTGACAGAACCGCTGGCAATGATGTGGTTTTCTTTGATCAGGAAAGCGTCGGACAGGCCCAGGCGATGATTCTGCCCGCCGCCGCACAGCACCGCATACTTGAGCGCGGTGCGCAGCCCGGGCAGGGTTTTACGCGTATCCAGCAGCTGGGTATTGCTGCCAGATAAGAGCGCCACATAGCGGTTCACGGCTGTCGCTACGCCGGAGAGCGTCTGCACAAAGTTTAACGCGGTGCGTTCTGCCGTCAGCAGCAATCGTGCCGGTCCCTGTAATTCAAACAGTAGCTGATCGGCCACCAGCGGTTGGCCGTCTTCGATGTGCCAGGTAATGGAAACGTTATTGCCCAGCTGGATAAACACTTCTTCCACCCAGCGTTTACCACAGAAAACACCGGCTTCGCGGGTGATAACGCGCGCTTCAGCCTGCGCCGCCTGCGGCAACAGCTGAGCGGTGATGTCGCGGTCCGCGTCAACGTCACCGCCTAAATCCTCCTGAAGCGCGCGCGCCACAGTTTCCGGGATATCCAGCTGAATACGTTTAAGCAATTCCTGACGACGATGTTCGGGATTATAACGACGCGACACCATGATTTTGCGGCTCCACCCTGCGGATTACGTGCGCTAACCTTAGCCTGATTTTGCAGCTATTGCCAGACACGCCAGGTGAAATGTTTAGTATCCTTAACTTGCTGATGCCATAACGCATTAAGTCACAAGCAGTGAGGTGGAATCATGGTATTCTCAGCCAGATTTTGTTCAGGATAACAGGCATGAAACTGGAACACGGCTGGATCACGAGCGCACGCAAGGTGCCGTCGCCGCACTTTAATGCGCGGCCGGATAACGAAGCGCCGTCGCTGCTGATCATTCATAACATCAGTCTGCCGCCGGGCGAATTTGGCGGTCCGTGGATTGACCGGCTGTTCACCGGTACGCTACCGGCTGATGCGCATCCCTATTTTGCGGATATCGCCCAGTTACGCGTGGCGGCGCACTGTCTGATTCGCCGTGACGGTGAACTGGTACAGTATGTTTCCTTTGACCAGCGCGCCTGGCATGCCGGCATTTCGCAGTTTGCCGGACGGGAAAACTGCAACGATTTTTCCATGGGCATTGAGCTGGAAGGCACTGACACGCTGCCCTACACCGATGCCCAGTACGCTACGCTGCAGCAGGTTACCCGCCTGCTGATGCAGCATTATCCGCTGACGCCGCAGCGTATCACCGGTCACAGCGATGTTGCGCCGGAACGCAAGACCGATCCCGGTCCGGCATTTGACTGGATACGCTATAAACAGGCTATCGGGCAGGAGCACCCCTGACACCGCAGGAGCAGGTATGACGTTGTTTAGTTTGTTGTTAGTTTTGGGTTGGGAACGCCTTTTTAAATTAGGTGAACACTGGCAGCTGGATCATCGGCTTGAGCCGCTGTTTCGCGGTCGCCAGCGCTTCTCGTTGCTGCGTACGCTGCTGATGACCGTGATCGCCATGCTGCTGGTCTGGGTGGTGGTGTGGAGCCTGAAGGGCATTCTGTTTGGCGTGGCGCAGCTGCTGTTCTGGATTGTGGTCGGTTTGCTGTGCATTGGTGCCGGCTCGGTGCGGTTGCATTACCACCAGTATCTTAAAGCGGCGAGCCACGATGATGAAGCGGCCCATCAGGCGATGGCGGCAGAGCTGACGCTGATTCACGGCGTGCCGGTTGACTGTAGCGAGCGCGAATTTCTGCAGGCGCTGCAAAACGCGCTGATCTGGATTAATTTCCGCTTCTATCTTGCGCCGCTGTTCTGGTTTGTGGTCGGTGGCCCTTACGGGCCAGTGCTGCTGGTGGGGTATGCGTCTCTGCGCGCCTGGCAGAGCTGGCTGGCAAAACACCGTTCCTCGCTGGAACGCGCACAGTCCGGCATCGATCGCATTCTGCACGTGCTGGACTGGATTCCTGTGCGGCTGGCCGGTGTGGCTTATGCGCTACTCGGCCACGGCGAGCGTGCGCTGCCGGCATGGTTTGCTGCGCTCAGCGATGTGCATCGTCCACAGTATCAGGTGCTGACCAGCCTGGCGCAGTTCTCGCTGGCGCGCGATCCGCATCTGGATAAAGTGGAAACGCCACGGGTCGCCGTGGCGCTGGCCAAACGCGTTTCGCTGGTACTGGTCGTGGTAGTGGCGCTGCTGACCATCTACGGCACGTTAGTGTGATCGGCAGGCGGCACGCCGAAATCCGGTGTGCCGTCTTCGCGCCAGGCAAAATATTTAAGCCGCGTATGGCGGTTGGGATCCCACAGCGGATCGCCCTCAATTTCGGTGTAATTCCGCGCGTGATACACCAACACGTCCTGTCCTGCTTCATCCACGGTAAAACTGTTATGCCCCGGACCGTACTGGTGATTATCCCAGCTGGTGGCAAATACCGGCCGCGCCGATTTATGCCATGCGCTGATGTCGAGCGGATCGGCCTGCGCATCAATACTCAGTATGCCGAGGCAGTAATTTTCGTCCGTGGCGCTGGCTGAGTAGGTGACAAACAGCCGCTCGCCATGGCGAATCACCGCCGGTCCCTCATTAACGCTAAAGCCGGCACACTCCCACTCATACTCCGGCCGGCTGAGCATCAGCGGCTGGGTTTTCAGCGTCCACGGATTCAGTAATTCCGCCAGATACAGGTTGGAGTTACCGGGAATGGCCGGGTCTTTTTGCGCCCACAGATACCAGTTTTTGCCCTGATGCACGAAGTGGGTGGCGTCGAGGGCGAAGGTATCGAGGTGGGTTTGCACGCGGCGGCACGGCTGCCAGTGACCGCTGAGCGGATCGGCATCATCACATACCAGCGCGTACATACGGTGCTGAAACAGCCCCTCTTTGATTTCGCGGGACGGCGCGGCGGCGAAGTAAATCACCCACTGGCCATTAATTACGTGCAGTTCCGGTGCCCAGATCAGGGCGCTGCAGGGACCACTGTCCGGTTTATGCCACACGGTTGTGGCCGGGGCGGTAATCAGGCCGTTAAGCGTGCTGGCATAGCGCAGCTCCAGCCGATCGTACTCGGGCACCGAAGCGATAAAATAGTAGCCATCGCCGTGGCGCAATATAAACGGATCGGCACGTTGCGTAATAAACGGGTTAGGCCAGCTCATTTAATTTCTCCTGGTTGTGAGGTTGCGCGGCGAACAGGGGCGGACAGGTCATGGAAGTTGGCGCGACGCAGCGCGAGATCCTGCTGGATGGTGCGCATCAGCGCGCGGTCCACTTTCAGCAGGCGCACTACGCCGGCGGTGATCAGATAGCCGACGCCGGGGATCAGGGTAAACAGCAGCACAATGCCGTTAAGCGCGCTGGCAGACTGCTGTTTCGCCGCTGCGTCATAGCCATACATCGACAATAAAAACCCGACCATGGCACCCGCTACCGCCAGTCCGACCTTGAGGAAAAACAGGTTGCCGGAGAAGCTGATCCCGGTGATGCGTTTACCGGTTTTCCATTCGCCGTAGTCATCGACATCAGCCATCAGTGACCAGTGCAGCGGCGACGGGATTTGGTGCAGGATGTTCAGCAGGAAATAAGCGATCACCACGGTGACGGTGGCGTGCGGATCGATCCAGTAAAAGCCGCTGGAGAACAGCGCCAGCGCAATGTTGGTCCAGAAAAACACCTTGAGCTTGCACCAGCGATCGGTGAGGACTTTCGCCAGTGTGCTGCCCAGCATCATGCCGATGACGCCCAGGCTGATAAACAGCGTCGCAAAGTGCGTCGACTGGCCCATCACCCAGGTGACGTAGTACATGGTGGCGGCCATGCGAATAAAACCGGGACAGACATTACAGAACGTCAGCAGCAGAATGCGCACCCACTGATCGTTCTTCCATACATCGCGCAAATCTTTCTTCAGATCATCGTTGCTCGGTACCGCCGGGCGAATACGCTCGCGCACCGTGGCAAAACAGAACAGAAACATCACCAGGCCAATCAGCGCCAGCACGCTCATTGCCAGCTGATAGCCGCGCGCTTTGTTGTCGCCGCCAAACCACTCGGCCATCGGCAGCAGCGACAGCGAGAGGATCAGCGTGGCGATGCCCACCATGACAAAGCGGTATGACTGGCAGGAGACGCGTTCACCGGGATCGTTAGTGATGACGCCGCCCAGCGAGCAGTAAGGAATATTGATGGCGGTGTAGGTCAGCGACATCAGGAAATAGGTGACAAATGCCCAGATCACCTTGTTGTCGTAGCTCCAGTCCGGGGTGGTAAACATCAGCACGCTGAACAGCACGTAGGGCAGCGATATCCACAGCAGCCATGGGCGAAAGCGTCCCCAGCGGCTCTGTGTGCGGTCGGCAATTGCGCCCATTATCGGGTCGGTCACCGCATCCAGCACCCGTACTGACAGTAACAGCGTGCCGACCAGCGCCGGGGCGAGGCCAAATACGTCGGTGTAGAAGTAGTTGAGGAACAGCATGATGGCACCGCCGATCATGTTGCATCCGGCGTCACCCATGCCGTATCCCAGTTTTTCTCTGAACGAGAGGGCTGCTCCTTTCATCAGTCGTCTCCTGCGACAAGTGGAGCAAAAATTATCAGCGTTAAATCAGTAACCTGGTGGGGAACAATCGGTCAGGATGATGGACAAAATACGCGGGCGGGGAAAAGTGTGAAGCGGATCGGCCCGGCAGCAGCGTGCCGGGCCCGGTGAAGCATCAGGCTTTCTGCACCCGATTTTTAACGGTATAACCCACGGCCAGCACCAGCAGCCACACCGGAATCAGCCACACTGAAATCGCCATGCCTGGCGTCATCAGCATGATCACCAGAATGGCCGCCAGGAACAGCAGGCAGATCCAGTTACCCAGCGGATACAGCACCGCCCTGAAACGGGTGGTCACGCCCTGCTGGTCTTTTTTCTTGCGGAATTTCAGGTGCGCGAGGCTGATCATCGCCCAGTTGATGACCAGCGCGGAGACCACCAGCGACATCAGCAGGCCGAAGGCTTCGCCCGGCATCAGATAGTTAATCAACACGCACAGCGCAGTGGCTACCGCCGAGACCAGAATGGTCGCCACCGGCACACCACGACGATCCACTTTCAGCAGCGCTTTTGGCGCGTTGCCCTGCTGCGCGAGGCCGAACAGCATGCGGCTGTTACAGTAAACACAGCTGTTATACACCGACAGCGCGGCGGTCAGGATCACCACGTTGAGCGCATTCGCCACCAGCGCATCGCCCAGTTCGTGGAAGATCAGCACAAACGGGCTGGTCTCTTCGGTGACGCGCGTCCATGGCAGCAGCGAGAGCAGCACCGCCAGTGAGCCGATGTAGAAAATCAGGATACGCCACAGCACCTGGTTGGTGGCTTTAGGGATGCTCTCTTGTGGATTGTCGGCTTCTGCGGCGGTGATCCCCACCAGTTCAAGGCCGCCGAAGGAGAACATGATGATCGCCATCATCATCACCAGCCCGCTGAAGCCGTGCGGCAGGAAACCGCCCTGGTTCCACAGGTTGCTGACGCTGGCCTGTGGGCCGCCGTTGCCGCTAAACAGCAGCCAGCCGCCAAACAGGATCATACCGATGACCGCCACCACTTTGATAATCGCGAACCAGAACTCCATCTCACCGAACACTTTAACGTTGGTCAGGTTGATGGCGTTGATCACCACAAAGAAGATAGCCGCAGTGGCCCAGGTGGGGAATTCCGGCCACCAGAACTGAATATATTTGCCGACGGCGGTGAGTTCAGCCATCGCCACCAGCACATACAGCACCCAGTAGTTCCAGCCGGAGGCAAAGCCGGCAAAGTTGCCCCAGTATTTATAGGCGAAGTGGCTAAAGCTGCCGGCCACCGGCTCTTCCACCACCATTTCACCGAGCTGGCGCATGATCAGGAAGGCAATAAAACCGGCGATGGCATAGCCGAGAATCACGGCCGGACCGGCCGATTTAATCACTGATGCGCTGCCCAGAAACAGACCGGTACCGACGGCACCGCCCAGCGCAATCAGCTGAATATGGCGATTTTTCAGGCCGCGATGCAGCGTTTCGCCATGCTGTTGTTCCATACAAACCTCATGATGTTGTTATTGTGCACCTGCAGTGCGCGCACTGTAAGGCTGTTCTATCTGTGTACGTTTTTCTTTACGGTATCCGGCGGGCTGTGTGCAAGCCTGAGCTACCCTGGCGACCAGAATAGTGATAAGCGCGCCGCTTTGCACCTGCTTTTGCTTTTTGTGCTGAGAGATGGCTGAAAAAGCAGCAGCATCCTCTGCGCTTCCCTTGCGCTATTTCTGCCATGAATAAGGCTTAAACACGAATAGCATTCGCTTATGGCTACGCAGCCTGATGCGCGCTAATGCAGTGTAAGGTTTGGTAAAAGTGAAATCTGTTAACATTTGCCGCGCTGAGACGCTTTTCTGCCAGATCCCGGTAAGTTAGCGCACGGTAACCGGTGTCTGCGGTGAAAGTGTGCCGGGGGCCATATAGACACAAGGTGAATACTTTGTTACTTTACGGGCACCATTTTTCAATTGGTATTACCAATTTACTCCGGACGTTTGGCTCATAAGAAGGGATGATGGCCTACAGTAAAATTCGCCAACCCAAGCTCTCCGATGCAATCGAGCAGCAGCTGGAATCCCTGATTATGGAAGGGACGCTCCAGCCGGGTGAAAAACTGCTTCCCGAGCGTGAACTGGCCAAACAGTTTGATGTCTCACGTCCATCGCTGCGCGAAGCGATCCAGAGTCTGGAAGCTAAAGGCCTGCTGCTGCGCCGTCAGGGTGGTGGCACCTTCGTACAGCAGAATCTCTGGCAAAGCCTGAGCGACCCGCTGGTCGGCCTGCTTGCTGAACATCCTGAATCCCAGTTTGACCTGCTGGAAACCCGCCATGCGCTGGAAGGCGTTGCGGCCTACTACGCTGCGCTGCGCGGCACCGATGAAGACCTGCAGCGTATTCGCGACTGTCACGTCAACATCCAGCAGGCGCAGGACAGCGGCGATTTAGATGCTGAGGCCGATGCGGTCATGAAGTATCAGATCGCTGTCACAGAAGCCGCCCATAATGTGGTGCTGCTGCATTTGCTGCGTTCGATGGGCCCTATGCTGGAACAGAACGTCCGTCAGAATTTCGAATTGCTCTACGCTCGCCGCGAAATGCTGGCGAAAGTGAGCGGTCACCGCGCCAGTATCTTTGAGGCGATTGTGGCTCGTGAGCCAGAACAAGCACGCGAGGCATCCCATCGTCACCTGGCGTTCATTGAGGAAATCTTGCTGGACAGAAGTCGGGAGCAGAGCCGTCGTGAACGCTCCCTGCGTCGTTTACAGCAACGTAAGGAATAACGCACGGCAATGAACGTGCGACATAAACGACGGGCCTGTCTTCTTGTGCTGTGAATCAGAAGCAAAGCACAAGCAGACAGGCTCCTGATAATTCAACGTATTAGACACAGATAAGGAATACACCCCATGTCAGAACGTTTACAGAATGACGTGGATCCGATCGAAACTCGTGACTGGCTACAGGCGATCGAATCGGTCATCCGTGAAGAAGGTGTTGAGCGCGCGCAGTATCTGATTGATCAGGTATTGAGTGCTGCACGCAAAGGCGGTGTGAAAGTGGCAGCGGGCGGCAACGCCGTCAGCAACTACATCAACTCCATTGCGGTCGAAGATGAGCCGGAATATCCGGGTAACACCTCTCTTGAACGTCGTATCCGTTCCGCAATCCGCTGGAACGCCATTATGTCGGTTCTGCGTGCGTCGAAGAAAGATCTGGAGCTGGGTGGTCACCTGTCGTCTTTCCAGTCTTCTGCCACCATTTATGAAGTGTGCTTCAACCACTTCTTCCGCGCGCGTAGCGAGCAGGATGGCGGCGATCTGGTCTATTTCCAGGGCCACATTTCTCCGGGCATCTACTCGCGTGCGTTCCTTGAAGGACGCCTGACTGAAGAGCAGATGAACAACTTCCGTCAGGAAGTCCACGGCAACGGTCTCTCTTCCTATCCGCATCCAAAACTGATGCCGGACTTCTGGCAGTTCCCGACCGTGTCGATGGGTCTCGGCCCACTGAACGCCATCTATCAGGCGAAGTTCCTGAAATATCTGGAACACCGCGGCCTGAAAGATACTTCTAAGCAGACCGTTTACGCCTTCCTTGGCGATGGCGAGATGGACGAACCAGAATCCAAAGGGGCGATCACCATCGCTACCCGTGAGAAGCTGGATAACCTGGTGTTCATCATCAACTGTAACCTGCAGCGTCTCGACGGTCCGGTCACCGGTAATGGTAAGATCATCAACGAGCTGGAAGGCATCTTTGCCGGTGCTGGCTGGAACGTGATCAAAGTGATCTGGGGCGGACGCTGGGACGAGCTGCTGAAGAAAGATACCAGCGGCAAGCTGATTCAGCTGATGAACGAAACCGTTGACGGCGACTATCAGACCTTCAAATCACGCGACGGTGCGTACGTGCGCGAGCACTTCTTCGGTCAATACCCGGAGACCGCAGCGCTGGTGAAAGACTGGTCAGACGAAGAGATCTTCGCCCTGAACCGTGGTGGTCACGATCCGAAGAAAATCTACGCGGCACTGAAGAAAGCGCAGGAGACCAAAGGTCAGCCAACGCTGATCCTGGCGCATACCATCAAAGGCTATGGTATGGGTGACACCGCGGAAGGTAAGAACATCGCGCACCAGGTTAAGAAGATGAACATGGATGGCGTTCGCTACATCCGCGATCGCTTCAACGTGCCAGTGGCTGACGACAAGATCGAACAGCTGCCGTATGTGACCTTCGAAAAAGGCTCAGAAGAGTACAACTACCTGCACGGCCAGCGCGAGAAGCTGGGTGGCTATCTGCCAACCCGTCAGGCTGAGTTCAGCGAAAAGCTGGAAATGCCGGCGCTGGAAGAGTTCAGTGCGCTGCTGGAAGAGCAGAGCAAAGAGATCTCTACCACCATCGCCTTCGTGCGTGCGCTCAACGTGATGCTGAAGAACAAGTCGATCAAAGATCGTCTGGTGCCGATCCTCGCAGACGAAGCGCGTACCTTTGGTATGGAAGGTCTGTTCCGTCAGATTGGTATCTACAGCCCGAACGGCCAGCAGTATACGCCGCAGGACCGTGAGCAGGTTGCTTACTATAAAGAAGACGAGAAAGGCCAGATTCTGCAGGAAGGGATCAACGAGCTGGGCGCAGGGTCTTCCTGGCTGGCGGCGGCGACCTCTTATAGCACCAACAACCTGCCGATGATTCCGTTCTACATCTATTATTCGATGTTTGGTTTCCAGCGCATCGGCGATCTGATGTGGCTGGCAGGCGACCAGCAGGCGCGCGGCTTCCTGGTGGGCGGCACCTCTGGTCGTACCACGCTGAACGGCGAAGGTCTGCAGCACGAAGATGGTCACAGCCACATTCAGTCGCTGACTATCCCGAACTGTATCTCTTACGATCCGTCTTACGCGTACGAAGTGGCAGTCATCATGCATGACGGTCTGGTACGTATGTACGGCGAAGCGCAGGAAAATATTTACTACTACATCACCACGCTGAATGAAAACTACCACATGCCTGCGATGCCGCAGGGTGCGGAAGAGGGTATCCGTAAGGGTATCTACAAGCTGGAGACGGTAGAAGGCAGCAAAGGTAAAGTGCAGCTGCTGGGCTCAGGTTCTATCCTGCGTCACGTGCGCGAAGCGGCACAGATCCTGGCGAAGGATTACGGCATCGGTTCTGACGTCTATAGCGTGACCTCGTTCACCGAACTGGCACGCGACGGTCAGGATTGTGAGCGCTGGAACATGCTGCACCCAACGGAAACTCCACGCGTACCGTACATCGCTCAGGTGATGAACGACGCGCCGGCGGTGGCATCGACCGACTACATGAAGCTGTTCGCAGAGCAGGTTCGCAGCTACGTGCCAGCCAGCGATTATCGCGTGCTGGGTACCGATGGTTTCGGCCGTTCAGACAGCCGCGAAAACCTGCGTCACCACTTCGAAGTGGATGCGTCATACGTAGTGGTTGCAGCCCTGGGTGAACTGGCTAAACGCGGCGAAATCGAGAAGAAAGTGGTGGCGGATGCGATCGCGAAATTCAACATCGATGCCGATAAAGTTAACCCGCGTCTGGCTTAAGAGGTAAGAGAGTAATGGCTATCGAAATTAACGTTCCGGATATCGGGTCAGACGAAGTTGAAGTCACCGAGATTCTGGTCAAGGTGGGCGACAAGGTTGAAGCCGAACAGTCGCTGATCACCGTGGAAGGCGATAAAGCCTCGATGGAAGTGCCTTCGCCGCAGGCCGGCGTGGTCAAAGAGATCAAAATCGCGACCGGTGACAAAGTGAATACCGGTTCACTGATCATGATTTTCGACGCCGAAGGTGCAGCTGCTGCGGCACCGGCCGCCGAAGAGAAACCAGCGGAAGCCGCACCTGCTGCGGCTGCCGCCAGCGAAGCGAAAGACGTTAACGTACCGGATATCGGCGGCGACGAAGTCGAAGTCACCGAAATTCTGGTTAAAGTGGGCGACAAAGTGACGGCAGAACAATCGCTGATCACCGTCGAAGGCGACAAAGCCTCCATGGAAGTGCCTGCACCGTTTGCCGGTGTGGTGAAAGAGATCAAAATCGCCACGGGCGACAAGGTGAACACCGGTTCACTGATCATGATCTTTGAAGCCGAAGGCGCGGCGCCAGCAGCAGCTGCCAAACCTGCAGTGAAAGAAGCGGCGGCCTCTGCGCCAGCCGCGGCAGCGGGTGCCAAAGACGTTAACGTCCCGGATATCGGCGGCGACGAAGTGGAAGTCACCGAAGTGCTGGTCAAAGTAGGCGATAAAGTTGAGGCTGAGCAGTCACTGATCGTGGTGGAAGGCGATAAAGCGTCAATGGAAGTTCCGGCGCCGTTTGCCGGTACGGTTAAAGCGCTGAAAGTGGCTACCGGCGATAAAGTCAGCACCGGTTCGCTTATCATGGTGTTCGAAGTAGAAGGTGCTGCGCCGGCTGCTGCGGCACCAGCAGCGAAACAGGAAGCCGCCCCCGCTGCAGAAGCCAAACCGGCTGCTGCACCTGCGCCAGCAGCGGCGAAAGCCGATGCGAAGAGCGAGTTTGCTGAAAATGATGCTTACGTGCACGCCACGCCGGTGATTCGTCGCCTGGCGCGCGAGTTCGGTGTTAACCTGGCGAAAGTCAAAGGCACCGGCCGTAAAGGTCGCATCCTCAAAGAGGACGTGCAGGCTTACGTGAAAGACGCGGTGAAACGCGCTGAAGCGGCACCGGCTGCGGCCGCAGGCGGCGGTATTCCGGGCATGCTGCCATGGCCGAAAGTGGACTTCAGCAAGTTCGGTGAAATCGAAGAAGTGGAACTGGGTCGTATCCAGAAAATCTCGGGTGCTAACCTGAGCCGTAACTGGGTAATGATTCCGCATGTAACTCACTTCGACAAAACCGATATCACCGATCTGGAAGCGTTCCGTAAGCAGCAGAATGCGGAAGCCGAGAAGCGCAAGCTGGATGTGAAGTTCACCCCGGTGGTGTTCATCATGAAAGCGGTCGCCGCGGCACTGGAGCAGATGCCACGTTTCAACAGCTCGCTGTCGGAAGATGGCCAGAAGCTGACGCTGAAAAAGTACATCAACATCGGTGTGGCGGTCGATACGCCAAACGGTCTGGTGGTTCCGGTGTTCAAAGACGTGAACAAGAAAGGCATCACTGAGCTGTCGCGTGAGCTGATGGCGACGTCGAAGAAAGCGCGTGATGGCAAACTGACCGCCAGCGATATGCAGGGCGGCTGCTTCACCATCTCCAGCCTTGGCGGCCTCGGCACCACGCACTTCGCGCCAATTGTTAACGCGCCGGAAGTGGCTATCCTCGGGGTGTCTAAGTCGGCGATGGAGCCGGTGTGGAACGGCAAAGAGTTCGCTCCGCGCCTGATGATGCCGATTTCGCTGTCGTTCGACCACCGCGTCATCGACGGTGCGGATGGTGCGCGCTTCATCACCATCATTAACAATATGCTGTCTGATATTCGCCGTCTGGTGATGTGACGTTAATCAAGGCCGGCAAATGCCGGCCTTGTTGTAAGCATTCGGAGTTGCCGCGGTTGGCAGTTTGTTAACAATTCTGTAAACTCTCGCGGTGAAATGTCCCGGTGGAGATAGGGCATCAAGAGCCTGGGAAAGGGTCGCTTTTGACCGCCGGCAATCTAACAAGAGGTCATGATGAGTACAGAGATTAAAACTCAAGTCGTGGTACTTGGGGCAGGTCCTGCAGGTTACTCTGCAGCCTTCCGTTGCGCTGATTTAGGTCTGGAAACCGTACTGGTAGAGCGCTACAGCACCCTCGGCGGTGTCTGTCTGAACGTCGGCTGTATCCCGTCAAAAGCGCTGCTGCACGTGGCGAAAGTCATCGAAGAAGCTAAAGCTCTGGAAGAGCACGGTATCGTGTTTGGCCAGCCGCAGACTGACATCAACAAAATCCGTACCTGGAAAGAGAAAGTCATCACTCAGCTGACCGGCGGTCTGGCTGGCATGGCAAAAGGCCGCAAAGTGAAAGTGGTCAACGGTCTGGGTAAATTCACCGGCGCCAATACGCTGGTGGTAGAAGGGGAAGGTGGCGCAACCACCATCAACTTCGATAACGCCATCATCGCTGCAGGCTCGCGTCCTATCGAACTGCCTTTCATTCCACATAACGATCCGCGCGTGTGGGACTCTACTGATGCGCTGGAGCTGAAAGAAGTTCCGAAGCGTCTGCTGGTTATGGGCGGTGGCATCATCGGTCTGGAGATGGGTACCGTCTACCATGCGCTGGGTTCAGAGATCGACGTGGTCGAGATGTTTGACCAGGTGATCCCGGCCGCCGATAAAGACGTGGTGAAAGTGTTCACCAAGCGTATCAGCAAGAAATTCAACCTGATGCTGGAAACCAAAGTCACCGCGGTAGAAGCGAAAGACGACGGTATCTACGTATCCATGGAAGGTAAAAAAGCGCCGGCTGAACCACAGCGTTACGACGCAGTGCTGGTGGCGATTGGCCGTGTACCGAACGGTAAAGGTCTGGATGCTGGTAAAGCAGGCGTGGAAGTGGACGATCGCGGCTTTATCCGCGTCGACAAACAGATGCGCACCAACGTGCCACACATCTATGCTATCGGTGACATCGTCGGTCAGCCAATGCTGGCGCACAAAGGCGTGCACGAAGGTCACGTGGCGGCAGAAGTGATTTCCGGTCTGAAGCACTACTTCGACCCGAAAGTGATCCCTTCTATCGCCTACACCGAGCCAGAAGTGGCCTGGGTGGGTCTGACCGAGAAAGAAGCCAAAGAGAAAGGCATCAGCTACGAAGTGTCCACCTTCCCGTGGGCGGCATCGGGCCGTGCTATCGCGTCTGACTGTGCAGACGGTATGACCAAACTGATCTTCGACAAAGAGACGCACCGTGTTATTGGTGGCGCGATTGTCGGTACCAACGGCGGCGAGCTGCTGGGTGAAATCGGTCTGGCTATCGAGATGGGTTGTGATGCCGAAGATATCGCGCTGACCATCCACGCGCACCCAACCCTGCACGAATCGGTTGGCCTGGCGGCGGAAGTGTTTGAAGGTAGCATTACTGACCTGCCAAATCCAAAAGCGAAAAAGAAATAATTTCGCCTGAGGCTTAGGTTAATTAACGGCTCCTGTAAGGAGCCGTTTTTTTATTAATTGAAAAAGTAAGTTGAATAGATAAAAGCGGGCGCAGGAGCAACACGTTAAACGATGCCGGAATAGCGGAGGAAACCCTCCGCTATTGAAGTTTACTGTTGTGCTTCGTAAGCCATGACAGCCGATAATTCAGCCGCGAATATCCGCAATCGTAATTCACACAGTGAACTGCGATTTGCCAGGCATAAACCTAACAGGATGAGCCCGCTGATAATCAGCGTGCTGAATTTCACCTTCATAATCACTTACTCCTTGCATTAGCACGAGCAAGCCACTACCCTGACACTGTCTGGGTGTTTTGGGTAGTGGCTCACCCGTGCGGTTAATGAAAATTAATCGCACGGTTCACCTTCCACCATCCACCCCAATTTCTTTTGCAGATCTTAAGGCAGATAGCCTCAAGCGCCCGCAGGCAGTCTACGCTATTTATTTATCATTTCCTCTTTTATTTTTTATCTCTTTTTTGAATCGCAGTTATTTTTTAAGGGTGTATTTTAATTGGATGACTAAGTTTAAAGATTCATTTAAATCGGCACTGCGTTGATAATTAATTAAATGCGCGCAAGGCATCACATTCAATATTTATTAGGTGATGTAGTATTAATTTTTCCTCAGGAAAACGTGTGTGGGAAGCTGAACGGTAGCCGTTTAGTGCAAGCGCATCAGCACATAACCAAAAGTGAATGAACCGGCATGAAAGGGGATTGCAGGTTATGGATTCGCGGTGTGAAGGCCGGATGCGACAAATTACGCGCTAAAACCTGGCTCCACTGGCTACCGGCACAGGCGCGAACAGGCACTACCAGAGCCGCTCTGGCTTCTCTTCTGGCGCAAAGCGCAGACAAATCTGCTAAATAACGCGCGGATGTTGCTTTTTTGTAAACGGATTAACAATCAGCCGAAATCCTGCTATGCTGGCCGACGCAGAACCGGGCACCTCACCCTACTGTTTGACAGCATCAACAGGTGCACCGGAAAGCTATACAATGAGAGCGAGGAGAACGTCGTGCTAGAAGAATACCGTAAGCACGTTGCCGAGCGTGCTGCCCAGGGAATCGTACCTAAGCCGTTAGATGCTTCCCAGATGGCCGCGCTGGTTGAACTGCTGAAAAACCCGCCAGCGGGTGAAGAAGAATTCCTGACTGACCTGCTGGTCAACCGTGTCCCGCCGGGTGTTGATGAAGCGGCGTATGTAAAAGCCGGATTCCTGGCAGCTATCGCAAAGGGCGAAGCCCACTCTCCTCTGGTCACTCGTGAAAAAGCAGTCGAACTGCTGGGCACCATGCAGGGCGGCTACAACATCCATGCGCTGATCGAGGCGCTTGACGATGAGGCTCTGGCACCGATTGCCGCTGAAGCACTGTCCCACACGCTGCTGATGTTCGATAACTTCTACGACGTCGAAGAGAAAGCCAAAGCGGGTAATCCCCACGCGAAGAAAATCCTCCAGTCCTGGGCTGATGCAGAATGGTTCCTCAAGCGTCCTAAGCTGGCAGAAAAAATCACCACCACCGTGTTCAAAGTGACCGGCGAAACCAACACCGACGACCTCTCTCCGGCGCCGGATGCATGGTCACGTCCGGATATTCCACTGCACGCGCTGGCGATGCTGAAAAACCCACGTGACGGCATCGAACCCGACGATGCTGGCAACGTTGGCCCGATCAAACAGATTGAAGCACTGCAGCAGAAAGGCTTCCCGCTGACCTACGTCGGTGATGTGGTTGGTACCGGTTCTTCACGCAAGTCCGCGACCAACTCAGTGCTGTGGTTCATGGGTGACGACATTCCGTATGTGCCGAACAAAAAAGGCGGCGGTCTGTGCCTCGGCGGTAAAATCGCGCCGATCTTCTTCAACACCATGGAAGATGCCGGCGCGCTGCCGATCGAACTCGACGTCGAGCGCCTGAACATGGGCGATGTGATTGACGTTTACCCATACAAAGGTGAAGTACGCAATCACGAGACCAATGAACTGCTGGCGACCTTTGCGCTGAAAACTGACGTGCTGCTGGATGAAGTGCGCGCCGGTGGCCGTATTCCGCTGATTATCGGTCGCGGCCTGACCACCAAAGCGCGTGAGTCGCTGGGTCTGCCGCACAGCGATGTGTTCACCAAAGCCAAAGATGTGGCCGAAAGCAACCGTGGTTACTCGCTGGCGCAGAAAATGGTGGGCCGCGCCTGCGGCGTGGCAGGGATTCGTCCTGGCGCCTACTGTGAACCGAAAATGACCTCGGTCGGCTCTCAGGACACCACCGGTCCAATGACCCGTGATGAACTGAAAGATCTGGCGTGTCTGGGCTTCTCCTCCGATCTGGTGATGCAGTCCTTCTGTCACACCGCCGCTTATCCGAAGCCGGTCGATGTCACTACACACCACACGCTGCCGGACTTCATCATGAACCGTGGCGGTGTTTCGCTGCGTCCAGGCGATGGCGTGATTCACAGCTGGCTGAACCGTATGCTGCTGCCGGATACCGTCGGCACCGGCGGTGACTCACACACCCGCTTCCCGATTGGCATCTCGTTCCCGGCCGGTTCTGGTCTGGTGGCGTTTGCCGCAGCGACGGGCGTTATGCCTCTGGATATGCCGGAGTCAGTGCTGGTGCGCTTCAAAGGCGAAATGCAGCCGGGCATCACGCTGCGCGATCTGGTGCACGCGATTCCGCTGTACGCCATCAAGCAGGGCCTGCTGACCGTTGAGAAGAAAGGCAAGAAAAACATCTTTTCCGGTCGCGTGCTGGAAATCGAAGGTCTGCCGAAGCTGAAAGTTGAGCAGGCGTTTGAGCTGACCGATGCCTCGGCCGAGCGTTCTGCGGCGGGTTGTACCATCAAGCTGGATAAAGAGCCGATCATCGAGTATCTGAACTCCAACATCGTACTGCTGAAGTGGATGATCTCCGAAGGCTACGGCGACCGTCGTACGCTGGAGCGCCGTATCCAGGGCATGGAAAAATGGCTGGCCGATCCGCAACTGCTGGAAGCCGATGCCGATGCGGAATACGCAGCGGTGATCGAAATCGATCTGGCGGAAATCAAAGAGCCCATCCTGTGTGCGCCGAACGATCCGGACGACGCACGCTGGCTGTCTGACGTGCAGGGCGAGAAGATCGACGAAGTATTCATCGGTTCGTGCATGACCAACATCGGTCACTTCCGTGCGGCAGGTAAACTGCTGGACGCGCACAAAGGCCAGCTGCCGACCCGCCTGTGGGTAGCGCCGCCAACCAAGATGGATGCCGCGCAGCTGACAGAAGAGGGCTACTACAGCGTCTTTGGTAAGAGCGGTGCGCGTATCGAGATTCCGGGCTGTTCACTGTGCATGGGTAACCAGGCGCGCGTGAAAGACGGCGCGACGGTGGTTTCAACCTCGACCCGTAACTTCCCGAACCGTCTGGGTACCGGTGCCAATGTGTTCCTGGCATCAGCCGAGCTGGCCGCGGTCGCTTCCCTGCTGGGTAAACTGCCTACGCCGGACGAGTATCAGCAGTTTATGGTGCAGGTGGATAAAACCGCTGCCGACACCTACCGCTACCTGAACTTCGATCAGCTGGGCCAGTACACCGAAAAAGCGGATGGAGTGATTTTCCAGACCGCGGTGTAAAATACGCCTGCCAGTGAAAAAGGGACGAGCGCATCGTCCCTTTTTTTATGCGCTTTTTTCCCTCGCCGTCTCCAGGCATAATGCGAGCGCGATCCCACTTTCTTGCGCGCGCTGCGCACAAAATGCACGAAAGCGTGCCGTCTGGCGCGCCACAGGTATGAGGCCAACATGGAATATGAATTTCTGCGTGACGTGACCGGTCAGGTCCGGGTACGCATGTCGATGGACCACGAAGCGGTGGGGCACTGGTTCAATGAAGAGGTGAAAGAGAACTTTGCGCTGCTGGATGAAGTCGAAGCCGCGGTGCGTACAGTCAAAGGCACGCAGCAGCAGTGGCAGCGCGTCGGGCACGAATATACGCTGTGGCTGGATGAAGAAGAGGTGATGATCCGCGCCAATCAGCTGGCGTTAGAGGATGACGGCCTGGAAGAGGGCATGACTTATTACGATGAGGAGAGCCTGTCGTTCTGCGGCGTGGAGGATTTTCTCGCGGTGATTGCTGCTTATCGCCGGTTTATGGCCGGCCGCTAACGGGCGCCCGCAGCCGGGGCGCCACTGCCGTTGCGCTGGTTACACGCCGTTAATGGCGGAACGGGCGTGGGATAAAGGTTCCTCATCCACAATCGGTTCGACCTTGCCGAGCAGGAACAGGTAGTTAAGGATTCCGATCACCACCAGCACCGCCGAGAACACCAGCGCCCAGGTAAAGTGGCCGGTGGCACCAACGATAGCGCCGGTAATGATTGGCCCGACCGCGCCGCCCATATTGGAGACGGTATTCTGCAGCCCGGCAACAATTGACACGCTGTTGGTGGGCGCAACATCGCCCGGCAGCGCCCACACCTGAGATGCCGCGACGGTGGTGCCGGACTTAGCAATACACAGCAGCAGCACCGTCATGAACACGGAATCGGTGAATGGCGCGAACCCGATGCACAGCGCCATCAGCAGGCCAATCGTCAGGAACAGCTTGCGCGTGGCGGTCAGCGACAGCACTTTTTTATGCACCATACGGTCCGACGCCCAGCCCGCCAGCACCTCAATCACCATACCGCAGATCAGCGGCAGCGCCGCCACCATGCCCATTTTCAGGAAATCCATCCCTTTGTCTTTCACCAGGTAGGTTGGCAGCCAGGTGATAAAGAAGTAGGAGGTGTAATTGATGGTGAAGAAGCCAATACACATCGCCCAGATGTTGCGGTAGCGCAGCAGCTTGTACCACTTCATCGGCCGCACGTTCTTATCGCCGTGCTTCTGTGCCTGGCCATTGCGGATCAGGCGTACTTCATCTGCGCTGATCGCTTTGTGGTCTTCCGGGTTCTCGGCATAAATGAAGTACCAGGCGATGACCCAAATCAGCCCGACGGCACCAATCGCCAGAAAGGTCAGACGCCAGTCGAACAGCGCGATCATAAAGACGATCAGCGGCATGGCGACGGCCCCGCCAAATTTTGATGCGCTGTCGAACAGGCCGGAGACGGTGGCGCGCTCGCGATCCGGGAACCAGCGCGCGGTAATACCGGCGTTGCTGGGATAAGCCGCCGCTTCACCCACGCCGAGCGCCAGACGCAGCGCCAGCAGCGATTTAAAGCCGGTGGCGAGCCCCATCGCCATGGTGGCAATCGACCACCAGCCGACAGCGATGCCGAGGCCTTTTTTCTGGCCGAAGCGGTCGGCAAACCAGCCTGCCGGGATCTGCAACAGCGCGTAGGACCAGAAAAACGCCGCCATGATAAAGCCCATCATCTCCGGATTGATGTCGAGCTCGGTGATCAGGTGCGGTGCGGCGGCAGAGAGTACGGTACGATCAATATAGTTAATGGCAATGGCCAGCCACATCAGGCCGGCGATCCACCATCTGATGCGTGTTGAGCGTGCGGTGTTGGTCATAATCATTATCCACGCGAAAAGGGTGACAGAGGAGGGCGGCGTCAGGCCAGCCCGTTCATGATATTCATCGGGCGTTCGCCCTGTTTTATACACTGCACAATCTGCGTCACGCAGCGTTCACCAATGGCGCTGATGGCACCGTCGGTATAACCGGCAAGGTGCGCCGTGGGGATAAAGTTACTCAGGGTGAACAGCGGATGCTGCGCCAGCGGCTCCTGCACAAAGACATCCGCCGCCGCACCGGCAATCACGTTATCCTGCAATGCCTGGTAGAGATCCTGCTCATTCACCACGCCACCGCGTGACGCGTTGATGAGAAACGCGCTCTTCTTCATGCGCTTCAGGCGCGCGGCGTCGAACAGGTTTTGCGTCTGGTCGGTGAGCGGCATATGTAAGGTGATGAAGTCGCTGTGCTCCGTCAGCTGATCGAGGCTGACAAACGTCACGCCGTGTTCGGCGGCGAAGGCGTCATCGGGGTAAAAATCGAAGGCGAGGATGCGCATATTGAAGCCTTTAGCGCGCAGTGCCACCTGCTTACCGATATTGCCCAGGCCGATGATGCCGAGCGTTTTGCCGTAGACGTCGGTGGCAAAAATGCGCGGCCAGTGGCCGGCGCGGGTCTCTATTGCGGCGGTGGTGATCTGGCGCGCGCTATTGAGAATCAGCGCAAAGGCGAAATCGGCAACCGCGTGTTTGTTCGCGTCCGGCACGTTTGTCACGTAAATACCGCGCGCACGGGTTGCGTCGAGGTCGATGTTATCGACGCCTACGCCGTGCTTGCAGACAATTTTCAGCTGCGGTGCCAGCGACAGCAGCGCATCGTTGACCTCGGTGAAGGCCACGATCAGGGCGACGGTGTCGGCGAGATGCGGCGCCAGCGCGCTGAGCGGTGCGTTGGCGGGCAGCGTAATCAGCTCAAAGCCCTGCTGGCGCAGTGTGTCGATCGGCGCGGCGTCGTAGCGGGCGAACGAAGGTGAAGTACAGATGACTTTCATAGCAAATGCGTCCCGGTGTTAATAACAGCAGCCATCGCTGCCTGAATCCGACCCGCCACCGTCAGATTAACCCTAACCCTGATGGCGGCAGGGGGTAGCGGCGCCTGTATTGCGCGATGAATCGCGCCGCTACCACAGCTGCGTGCGGTAAGTGCTTTGAATTTACTGGCTTTACTGCAAATACTGATTCACGATCTGGCGGATCTTCTGCTCTTCCTCCGCAGAGAAGCGCACCGCATAGCGGCTGTCGCCGACCTCATAGCCGAGCAGCGCCACGGCTTTTTTCACCGCCGCCGGGGAAAAACCAATGCTGTAGAGATCGGTACGCAGGCCGGTGACGTTCTCCTGAGCGGCGCGCGATCCGGCGATGTCGCCGGCATGGAAGCGCGCCCAGATGGCGTTAATCTCTTTCGGCGCCACGTTAGCCAGCCCGGAAATACAGGCGGAGCAGCCATCGACGAAGCCCTGATGAATCAGTGAGTCCGGCCCGTTCAGCACGTTGAAATGCGCAATACCTGCCGCTGCCTGCAGAAAGCCGCTCAGACTTTCGTAGCTGCCGGCGCTGTCTTTGATGCCAATGATGTTGGGATGCGCTGCCAGCGTACGCACGGTTTCCGGCTGCAGCGTATTACCGGTGCGCGCCGGAATGTTGTAGAGAAACAGCGGGACGTCGAGGGCGTCGGCCACGGCGCGGTAGTGATCAATCAGCTCTTCCTGTTTAAGCGGGACAAAGTAAGGGGTGATCACCGAGACGGCATCCACACCCAGCTTTGCTACCTGCCTGCCCAGCCGGATAGTCTCACGCGTCGAGATCTCGCCAATGTGCGCCACCACCGGTGCAGTGCCGTTTACTTCGTCGACGCAGGTCTCGGTCACCGCCAGCTTTTCCTGCTCGTTCAGCACGAAAAACTCCCCGTTGGTGCCGCCGCAGAAAATACCGTTACCGGCGCTCAGCTGACGCCGAATCTGTTCACGCTGCGCGGCAGGATTGTAGGCTCCGTCGCGATCAAAAGTGGTGACGATGGCGGTCAGTACGCCCTGAATGGTGTTGCTCATGATTCCCCCGCTCATGCTGAGTGATTTAATGCCGGAAACAGCGTCAGGTAGACGTTGCGCACATCGTCGGCGCTGACTTTCATCGGTACATTCTTCATCAGGCGCTGCACGTCCAGCGCGGCTTCGACCAGATACGGCAGATGATCCGGCCCGATACCCAGCGCTTCCAGGCTGGCCGGCAGTTTAAGGCGCTGCACCAGCGCGGCGAAATAGGCCACCAGTGCGTGCGATTTGGCCTCTTCATCCAGTGCGCTATCGGCATCCGGCAGCAGATCGTAGGCCTGCGCGAACTTGCTCACCGCCGCCGGACGCACAAACTGCATGCACGGCGCCAGCAGAATGGCGTTGGCCACGCCGTGCGGCAGATGATACTTGCCGCCCAGCGGATACGACATGGCGTGCACCAGATGTGTCCCGGCATGGGCGATCGCCGCTCCGCCGTAGTAGGACGCCCACAACATATTCAGCCGTGCTTCCAGGTTGTCCGGTTCGGCAAGGGTCTTTTCGAGGCTGGCGAACAGCTTTTTCATGCCGATCAGCGCATAGTTATCACTCACCGGATTGGCCACGGTGGCGGTGAAGCACTCAATCAGGTGGCACAGCGCATCAATCCCGGTCGACGAGGCGATGTGCGCCGGCATGCTGGTGGTCAGTTCCGGAATCAGCGCCACGTAGTCCGGCAGCATCACCGGCGAAATAATACCGACCTTGGTCTCTTTCTCCGGAATGGCAAGGATGGCATTGGGCGTGGCTTCCGAGCCGGTGCCGGCCGTGGTCGGGATCAGTAAAGAAGCGGTACGCGTGTGCGGCTTCTCACCGGCCAGCAGCGCCGTCAGGGTTGGCGCATCGGCTACGCACAACACGGACAGCAGCTTCGCCACATCCAGCACGCTGCCGCCGCCAATGCCGATCACCAGATCGACGTCGCCGTGCGGCAGCGCCGCAACAATCGCCGCCACATCATGCTGGCTCGGCTCGGGCGGCACCGTATCAACCAGGCTCAGGCTGGCGATCTGCTGCTGCAGCCGGGCGATAAGCGCCTGCACCGCCGGAATACCCAGAATGTTTTTATCCGTGACCAGCAACGCCTTCTGCTTATCCTGCAGTAAATAGCTGAGATCGTTCAGAGCCTGATAGCCACTGATCACGGTGCTGTTGATATTCATGTCATGCCCTTATAACGGTTTTGCACATTATGATTAGGTTTGCTCAATGCTGTGCGGGGTGTATCCCTTTCTGAGGCTAAATTTATAGGCGATATCGATTTCAATTAATTTGATCTTGCTCACATATAATCAATCATGATTGAATATAATCAAATGCAGCACGGCAAGGGGCCGTGACAGGAGAGAAAATGACTTCATCGCCATGGAAAACGCCGGTTCTGGTGATTGCCGACGATTTTACCGGCGCCAATGACGCAGGCAGCGGCTTCGCGCTGGCCGGCGCACGCGTCCACGTGCTGTTCAATAACCTGACACCCCCGGAGGCCGGCGCAGCGGATGTGCTGGTGATCAGCACCGATAGCCGTGCGGTCAGCGCAGCGGAAGCCGCCAGCCGCACGCATGCCGCCATTCAGCCGCATCAGCAGATAGCGCAACACGGCTGGCTGTTTAAGAAGATCGACTCAACGCTGCGCGGCAATCCAGGCGCTGAGGTAGCCGCCGCGCTGCAGGTCAGCGCGAAACGGCTGGCGCTGGTGGTGCCGGCGGTGCCTAAGCTGGGCCGCATCACGCGCGGCGGGGAAGTGTGGATCCATCAGCAGCGCCTGACTGACACCGAATTTGCCAGCGATCCTAAAACCCCGGTGACCAGCAGTAACGTGCTGATGCGCCTGCAGATGCAATGCGAGCTGCCGGGCGAGCAGATCGATCTTGCCACGGTACGCAGCGGCACGCTGGCCGCACGGCTGGCGACCAGTCAGGGCCTGCTGGTACTGGACGCGGAACAGCAGGCGGATATCGACGCCATTATCGCGGCTGCCGCGACGCTGCCGGAACGTCCGCTGCTGGTCGGCGCGTCCGGGTTAAGCGATGCGCTGGGTGCGCATCTTGCTGCGCGGCCCTCTCGCCCGGTGCTGGCGATAGTCGGTTCGATGAGCGCCATGGCGCAGCAGCAAATCGCCCGGCTCGCCAGCCAGCGTGACATCCGCTTGATTGATATTGATATTTGCCAGCTGTTTGCCACACCGGCATGGCCGCAGGCGGCGGCCTGGCAGCAGGCGATGGTCCAGGCGCTGCGCGAGGGTGTGCACTGTGTGGTGCGCACTACGCAACAGGCTGACCAGCGCCACGCGATTGCGCAGCTGTGTCAGCAGCAGCAGATTACGCGCCAGCAGCTCGGCGAGCGCATCTGCCAGTTTCTGGCGCAGCTGACGCGCGCCGTCTGCGCGCACATTCAGCCTGCCGGCCTGTTTCTCTCCGGCGGTGACGTGGCCATCGCGGTAGCGCAGGCACTCGGGGCCAGCGGCTTTCAGATTCAGGGCCAGGTGGCGGGCTGTGTACCGCACGGGGTTCTGCTTAACAGTGAATTACACCTGCCGGTGATGACCAAAGCGGGTGGCTTTGGTGATGAAAACACCCTGGCAGAAGCCATTCGTTTTATTGAGGAGAAGTCGAGTGAATAACACTATTGCGGTGACCATGGGCGATCCGGCGGGCATCAGCCCGGAAATCATCATTAAAGCGCTGGCAGAAGGGGAGCTGGCGGGCATTCCGGCAGTGGTGGTCGGCTGTGCCGCGACGCTGCGTCGGGTGCTGGCATTGAATATTACGCCGCACGCCGAGCTGCGCGTGCTGGACAGCGTGCAGGATGCGCATTTCGCACCGGGCATCATTAACGTCATCGATGAGCCGCTGGCCGATCCTGATGCGCTGCAGCCGGGCAAGGTACAGAAGCAGGCCGGCGATCTGGCCTGGCGCTGCGTGAAGCGCGCCACCGAACTGGCGCTGGCGGGCGACGTGCAGGCGATTGCCACCGCCCCGCTGAACAAAGAGGCGCTGCACGCGGCGGGCCACCTTTATCCCGGCCACACTGAACTGCTGGCACAGCTGACCCAGACCAAAAATTACGCCATGGTGCTGTATACCGACCATCTGAAAGTGATCCACGTGACCACGCACATCGCGCTGCGTAAGTTCCTCGACACGCTGAACGGCGAACGTATTCAGACGGTGATCGGCATGGCTGACAGCTTCCTGCGTCGCGTGGGCTATGACCAACCGCGCATCGCCGTCGCCGGGGTCAATCCGCACGCGGGCGAGAATGGCCTGTTTGGTGATGAAGAGATCACCACGGTGACGCCAGCGATCCAGGCAATGAAGCAGCAGGGCATTGATGTCCATGGCCCGTGCCCGCCGGATACGGTGTTTTTACAGTGCCAGCAGGGGCAGTACGATATGGTGGTGGCGATGTACCACGATCAGGGGCATATCCCTTTGAAACTGCTTGGCTTTTACGATGGCGTCAACATCACGGCGGGACTGCCGTTTATCCGCACTTCCGCCGACCACGGCACGGCATTTGATATCGCCTGGACAGGTAAAGCGAACTCTGCGAGCATGGCGATCTCGATTAAACTCGCGATGCAGCTTGCATAGGGAAATATGAAGGGACAAAGCCGTCTCGACCAGATTATGGACTATCTCAAAAGTCATAATCTGGTCACTGTTGAACAGCTGGTGAGCGCCATTTCTGCTTCGCCAGCCACCATTCGCCGCGATCTGATTAAGCTGGACAAGGAAGGGGTGATTAGCCGCAGCCACGGCGGCGTCACGCTGAACCGCTTTATCCCGACGCAGCCGACCACGCTGGAGAAGATGCAGCGTAACCTGGCGGAGAAGCAGGCCATCGCCCAGTTCGCTGCCAGCTATGTGCAGTCCGGCGATGCGGTAGTGCTGGATGCCGGCACCACCATGCTGGAACTGGCACGACAGCTGACCCATCTGCAGCTGCGGGTGATCACCGCCGATCTGCACATTGCGCTGTTTTTGTCGGAGTTTAAACAGATTGAGACCACCATCATCGGCGGCCGCATCGACGACTCCAGCCAGTCGTGCATTGGTGAGCACGGCCGGCGCCTGCTGCGCAGTATCAATCCGGACATTGCGTTTGTCAGCTGTAACTCATGGAGTATTGAGCGCGGTATTACCACGCCGACGGAAGACAAAGCCGGGCTGAAGATGGATCTGCTGGCCAACGCGCGCCGGCGCATTCTGCTGGCCGACAGCAGTAAATATGGCTCATGGTCGCTGTACTGCGCGGCACCGATTGATAGCCTGACCGATGTGGTGACCGATTCCCGCCTTGATGAAGCGGTATGCCGTGATTTGCGCGAGCGCGGCATTGGCCTGCAGCTGACCGCGTAAATGTGCCGCCCGCATCAGCGGGTGAATGACGTGCGCTGCGCTACCGCGGCGCAGCCTTCACCCACTGCTGGCGCTGAGTTACAACAACTTCAATCCCGTCGCCGGGATATTGCGCCCGTAATAAATCTCACGCATCTCCTTCCACAACAGATTGGTAATGCGCTTGTGCTCCTGCGGGCTCAGCTCTTCAGGTTTGGTGTTGAACAGGTAATACTTCAGATCAAATTCCTTCAGCAACATCTTGGTATGAAAGATGTTTTCCTGATAAACGTTAACGTCCACCATGTCGTACATCGCTTTCATATCCTCGGACATGAAGTTCTGAATGGAATTGATCTCATGGTCGATGAAATGCTTCACGCCATTGACGTCGCGGGTGAAGCCGCGCACGCGGTAATCCACGGTTACGATATCCGACTCCAGCTGGTGGATGAGATAATTCAGCGCCTTCAGGGGCGAAATCACGCCGCAGGTCGAGACTTCAATGTCGGCGCGGAAGGTACATAAACCGCCTTCCGGGTGACTCTCCGGATAGGTGTGCACGCAGATGTGACTCTTGTCGAGGTGCGCCACCACCGAACTGGGCAGCGGGCCGGGATGCTCGGAATTATCGATATCCTGCGGATTGATCGGCTCTTCGCTGACCAGAATCGTCACGCTGGCACCCTGCGGCTCATAATCCTGGCGCGCGATATTCAGCACGTTAGCACCGATGATTGAGCAGGTCTCGGTGAGGATTTCCGTCAGGCGGTTGGCGTTATATTGCTCATCAATATAGGCGATATAGCCATCACGTTCGGCTTCGCTATTGGCATAGCAAATGTCGTAGATACAAAAACTCAGGCTTTTGGTCAGATTATTGAAGCCATGTAGTTTTAGCTTTTGCAATTGGGTTCACCTCCTGAGGTCAGCTGAGCGCGTTTAAAAGGTATTGCGGCAGGGCAAAGCTGCCGATGTGCAGCTGTGGCGTGTAGTAACGGCAGGGCAGTCCGGCCGCGGCAAAACGTGACTGCAGCGTCGCAAGGTCCGGCTGGCGCAGCGCCGGATCGTCGCTCGCCCAGGCGAAGGTCATGATGCCGCCGTAGTAAGTCGGAATCGCCGCCTGGTAAAAGCTGACGTCAGCGAAATAGTGGCTGAGTTTGCGGTGGCTGTTGACCGCTTCATCCTGCTGCAGGAAGCAGACGCCGTTCTGCGCGACAAACACGCCACCGTGATTGAGCGCCTGTTTGCAGCCGGCATAAAACGCCGAGGTGAACAGACTCTCGCCAGGACCGATTGGATCGGTACAGTCGGAGATGATCACATCAAACCGTTCCTGCGTCTGGCTGACGAAGTTAACGCCATCGTCGATCACCAGCTGCAGACGCGGATCGTCGTAAGCGCCGGCGCTGTGGTTAGGCAGATAGGTTTGACAGAAATTCACCACGCCAGCATCAATTTCCACCATGGTGATGTGCTCAACGCGCTGATGCCGGGCTACCTCGCGCAGCATCGCGCCGTCACCGCCGCCGATAATCAATACGCGCCGGGCGTTGCCGTGCGCCAGAATCGGCACGTGCGTCATCATTTCGTGATAGATAAACTCATCGCGCTCGGTGGTTTGCACCACGCCGTCCAGCGCCATCACGCGGCCAAACGCGGCGTTCTCAAAGATCACCAGATCCTGATGCGCGGTTTTATCGCGGTATAGCAGATTGTCTACGCTGAAATATTGGCCAAAGCCGCTATGCAGCGTCTCATGCCAGGTCTCTTTGTCGGCCATGCCGGAGCGCTCCTTATGCTGTTAACGCGCAATAATGCCAGAAAAAAGCATAACGAATTATGACCGTGCTTGCACGGTCAGGGCGTTAACAGCAGCGCAGGGCGGAGGATTATTTCACGTAGGCAAGCAGGCTGAGGGAATCGCGCGCCAGCGACTTACACTTTTTGTCGTTGGTGATGGCGATACCGCTCAAATCTTTGTAGCTCTCTTCACCGAGGGATTTCATGTTGTAAGCGCTGTAGTTGCTCAGATCCCAGCGGTTTTGCTGGGCAAAAAACACCAGTGCTTTACGAATCTGCGCGTCGGGCAGATCCTGATAGCCGCAATCATTTTTCAGATAGACAAACACCGCGGTGAGGTCAGCCAGATCTTCTGCTTCGGATTCGCTCAGGGCAAAACTGGTGGAGGAGAAGCCAAGGAGTCCCGCCAGCAGCAGGATCTTGATGCTTTTCGTCATAATCGTTCTCAACAAGGGACAATTTAATGACGTTAGCACAGTTATTGCCGGGATTCCGCTAAATTTGGCTAAATGCGCCACTGGCGCGCTTTTTATCCCGGCGGGCGCTTTCATCGCTTGACCCTCCCGCAGGGGAAAGGTTTACGCTGTGCCCCTATTCACGATAAGGATATGAATATGCAACGTCGTCATTTTCTCAAGCTGACCGCCGCCCTCAGTGCAGCCGGCGCGCTGCCCTTCTGGAGCCGCTCGCTGATGGCCGCTACGCGCCCGCTGTTGCCCATCCCGTCGCTGCTGGAGCCCGATGCACACGGCCAGTACACGCTGACCGCCATGACCGGCAGAAGCCAGTGGAACGGCAAATCCGTCCCAACCTGGGGTTACAACGGTAGCCTGCTCGGTCCGGCGCTGCGCCTGCAGCGTGAGAAAAGCGTCACCGTCAATATTCATAATCGTCTGCCGGAAGCCACCACGTTGCACTGGCACGGGCTGGAAATTCCCGGCGCGGTGGATGGCGGTCCGCAGGCGCTGATTGCGCCCGGCGCCACGCGTCAGGTGAGTTTTACCCCCGATCAACCGGCGGCGACCTGCTGGTTCCATCCGCATCAGCACGGCAAAACCGGCTATCAGGTGGCGCAGGGGCTGGCGGGGCTGGTACTGCTGGAAGATGAGGCGTCCGGCAAGCTGCGGCTGCCGATGCAGTGGGGCGAAGATGATGTGCCGCTGATTTTCCAGGATAAGCAGCTCACTCAGGACGGCACGCGTATCGATTATCAGCTGGATATCATGCGCGCCGCCGTGGGCTGGTTTGGCGATTTGATGCTGACCAACGGCGTGCCGTATCCACAGCACGCGGTGCCGCGCGGCTGGCTGCGCCTGCGCCTGCTCAACGGCTGCAATGCGCGCTCGCTGCACATCGCCGCCAGCGATAAACGTCCGCTGTACGTGGTGGCGAGTGACGGTGGCCTGCTGGCTGAACCGGTGAAGGTGGAGAGCCTGCCGCTGCTGCCGGGCGAGCGCTTTGAAGTGCTGGTGGATACCTCAGACGGCAAAACCTTCGATATCGTAACGCTGCCGGTCACGCAGATGGGCATGACGCTGGCGCCGTTCGATCAGCCGCTGCCGCTGGTGCAGATTCTTCCGCTGCGCGTGATGGCCAGCGGTACGCTGCCGGACCAGCTGGTGGATGTGCCGCCGCTGCCGGCAACGGAAGGGCTGCAGAGCCGCTGGCTGCAGCTGATGATGGATCCGCAGCTGGATCAGCAGGGCATGCAGGCGCTACAGCAGCGCTACGGTGCCAAAGCGATGGGCAGCCAGCACGGCGCGGGCAAAGCGATGGATCACGGCAGCATGAAGATGGACCATGGCGCGATGGATCATAGCAACATGGATCACGGCGATATGGCGATGGATCAGGGTAACCACGCCAGCAGCGCCGTATATGATTTCCACAACGGCAACAAAATCAACGGCCAGGCCTTCAACATGGAAAAGCCCATGTTTGCCGTGCCGCTGGGCAAATATGAAAAATGGACCATCTCCGGCGAAGGCGACGCCATGCTGCATCCGTTCCACATTCACGGCACGCAGTTCCGCATTCTGTCCGAGAACGGCAAGCCGCCTGCGGCGCATCGCGCCGGCTGGAAAGATATGGTCAGCGTCAACGGCTGGCGCAGTGAAGTGCTGGTGCGCTTCAACTACGTCGCCGATAGCGAAAATGCCTATATGGCGCACTGCCATCTGCTGGAGCATGAAGATACCGGCATGATGCTGGGCTTTACGGTGAGCTGACGGCCGCGTCCAGCGCCAGGCGGATATCCTCAATCAAATCATCGGCATGTTCGATGCCGATCGACAGGCGCACCGTCGCGTCGGTGATGCCGATACGCTCGCGCACCTCCAGCGGTACGCCGGAATGGGTGGTGCTGGCGGGATGGCTGGCGAGCGACTCGGTGCCGCCGAGGCTCACCGCCAGTTTGAACAGCGCCAGCGCGTTGAGAAAGCGGAATGCCGCAGCCTGGCCGCCCTCGATATCAAAGGAGAAGGTGGAACCGGCGCCGCTGCACTGGCGCTGCCAGGTTTCTCCTGCCGGACTGCTGGCGTCGAGATAGGGCAGCCAGTGCAGTTTCGCCACCTGCGCGTGATCACGTAAAAATGCCGCGACCTGTTCCGCATTGCTGGCGGCTTTCTCCATGCGCAGCGACAGCGTTTCCAGCGAGCGGCCAATCATCCAGCTGGAGTGCGGATCGAGCTGGGTGCCAATCGCGCTGCGCAGCGAACGCACTTTGTTGATTAACGCCCGGCTACCCAGCGCGGCGCCGGCAATCAAATCGGAATGACCGCCGACATATTTGGTCAGCGAGTAGAGCGAGATATCCGCGCCGTGCTGCAGCGGACGCTGAAACAGCGGGCCGAGCAGGGTGTTGTCGCAGGCGAGAATTGGCCGGGAGCCCTGCTGCTGGGTGATCACCTCCGCCACCTGACGCATCAGTTGGATGTCTACCAGACTGTTGGTGGGGTTGGCCGGTGTTTCAATCAGAATCATCGCGACGCGCCCGCGCTGCCACGCCAGCTTCGCGGCTTCATACACTTTATCTTCGTCGGTGCCGTCGCTGAATCCCACCGCTTTGATCTCCAGATCGTGCAGCGTTTTGCTCAGCAGCGTTTCGGTGCCGCCGTACAGCGGCTGCGAGTGCAGGATCACTTCGCCGGGACGGGCAAAGGTCAGCAGCGTGGTGGCAATCGCCGACATGCCGGAAGAGAACAGCGCGGCGCTTTCGGCACCTTCATAAATGGCCAGCCGATCTTCAACGATCTCGCTGTTAGGGTGGTTGAAGCGGGAATAGACCAGCCCGCCGCTTTTGCCCGCCGGTGGTTGCTGGCGGCCGGCAACGAAATCGAAAAATTCTTTGCCCTCTTCGGCGCTGTTAAACACAAAGGTTGACGTCAGAAACACCGGCGGCTTCACCGCACCTTCTGACAGGCGCGGATCGTAACCGTAGTTGAGCATCTGCGTTTCCGGATGCAGTTCACGCGTGCCGATCTGCGTTTTTTTACCTGATGAAGCGGCCATAGGGATCTCCAGAGAGAGCGGGCAGGATGCTTACAGTTAACGCCAGCGCAATAAATTTCGCCACGATAACGTTTGCGTTCTGTGCGCGGCGTTAGCCTGTGCGTCGACTATGATAGAATGCGCGGCTTTCTGAAAACCTTCTTAGGCGAATGCAATGAAACACACCGTCGACGTGATGATCTCTGAGCAGGAGATCGCAACCCGTATTGCCGAACTGGGCAAGCAGATCAGCGAGCACTACCGCAACAGCGGCAGCGAAATGGTGCTGGTCGGCCTGCTGCGCGGCTCCTTCATGTTTATGGCTGACCTGTGCCGCGCCATTGATGTCGCGCACGAAGTCGACTTCATGACCGCCTCCAGCTACGGCAGCGGCATGTCCTCTACGCGCGACGTGAAAATCCTCAAAGATCTCGATGAAGACATTCGCGGCAAAGATGTGCTGATCGTCGAGGACATCATCGACTCCGGTAACACCCTGAGCAAAGTGCGTGAAATTTTGCAGCTGCGTGAGCCAAAATCACTGGCGATCTGCACGCTGCTGGATAAGCCGGAGCGTCGTGAAGTTGAGGTGCCGGTCGAGTTTGTCGGCTTTACCATTCCGGATGAGTTCGTGGTCGGCTTCGGTATTGATTACGCACAGCGCTACCGCCATTTGCCGTATATTGGCAAAGTTACGCTGCTGGACGAATAACCGCACAATCTTCCAAGGCTGATTCCCTCCGCCTGCGATAAGATGCGCAGCCCGTAACTCACTGACTTACGGGCTCGGCACGCGTTTTCCTGCGGCACGCAGAGTGGTAGAGTGTGGTGGGTTATCACTCTGCGCAATTCCTTTGATTTCACAACCGTTATCGCTGAATAACCCCGCACGCTCGACGCGAGCGCACTATCATTTCATATGGCTATGATGTCACTACAACAGGGTACGGACTCGCAATGACTTATGCACTGGAACTTTCCGGGCTGACCAAGACCTATCCCGGCGGCGTACAGGCGCTGAAAGGCCTCGATCTCAACGTGGAAGCAGGCGACTTCTATGCCTTACTGGGCCCTAACGGTGCCGGTAAGTCCACCACCATTGGCATTATCAGCTCGCTGGTGAACAAATCCAGCGGCAGCGTGCGCGTGTTTGGCTATGACCTGCAGAAAGATGTGGTCAACGCCAAGCGGCAGCTTGGGCTGGTGCCACAGGAATTCAACTTTAACCCGTTTGAAACCGTGATGCAGATTGTGGTTAATCAGGCCGGTTATTACGGCGTGGAACGCGCCGAAGCGAACAAGCGCGCGGAAAAATACCTTAATCAGCTCGACCTGTGGGGCAAGCGTAACGAACGGGCGCGCATGTTGTCCGGCGGCATGAAGCGCCGGCTGATGATTGCCCGGGCGCTGATGCATGAACCGAAACTGCTGATTCTTGATGAGCCGACGGCTGGCGTGGATATCGAACTGCGCCGCTCGATGTGGGTGTTCCTGAAAGAGCTGAACGCCAAAGGCACCACGATTATCCTGACCACCCACTATCTGGAAGAGGCGGAAATGCTGTGCCGTAACATCGGCATCATCCAGAGCGGCGAGCTGGTGGAGAACACCTCAATGAAAGGGCTGCTGTCCAAGCTGCAGTCGGAAACCTTTATCCTCGACCTGGCGCCGCGCAGCCCGCTGCCGCAGCTGGAGGGCTTCCAGTATCGTCTGGTCGATACCTCAACGCTGGAAGTGGAAGTGATGCGTGAACAGGGGCTGAATAGCGTATTCAGCCAGCTGAGCGCGCAGGGCGTGCAGGTGCTCAGCATGCGCAATAAAGCGAATCGTCTGGAAGAGCTGTTCGTCAGCCTGACGCAGGGAAAAACAGGAGTAACCGCATGACGCATCTGTACTGGGTGGCGCTCAAGAGTATCTGGAGCAAAGAGATCAACCGTTTTGCCCGCATCTGGATTCAGACGCTGGTGCCGCCGGTGATCACCATGACGCTGTACTTCATTATCTTTGGCAATCTGATCGGCTCACGCATCGGCGATATGCACGGCTTCAGCTATATGCAGTTTATCGTGCCGGGCCTGATTATGATGGCGGTGATCACCAACGCTTACGCCAACGTCGCTTCGTCATTCTTCAGCGCTAAGTTCCAGCGCAACATTGAAGAGCTGCTGGTGGCGCCGGTGCCGACGCACATCATTATCGCCGGTTATGTCGGCGGCGGCGTAGCGCGCGGCGTGTGCGTGGGCGTGCTGGTGACGGCGGTGTCGCTGTTTTTCGTGCCGTTCCACGTATTCTCGTGGCCGATGGTGGCGATCACGCTGCTGCTGACAGCGATTCTGTTCTCGCTGGCGGGCCTGCTGAATGCGGTGTTTGCGCGCACCTTTGACGATATCAGCCTGATCCCGACCTTCGTGCTGACGCCGTTAACTTACCTCGGCGGCGTATTCTACTCGCTGGCGCTGCTGCCGCCGTTCTGGCAGGCGGTGTCGAAGCTCAATCCGGTGGTGTACATGATCAGCGGGTTCCGCTATGGCTTCCTTGGCATCAACGATGTTCCGCTGGTGTTGACGCTGTCAGTGCTGGTGGCGTTTATCGTGGTGTTTTACGTGCTGGTGTATGCGCTGATTCAGCGCGGACGCGGCTTGCGCACCTGAGGCGCAGCTCCGAATAAGAAGCCGCTGCCGGCGTCGTCCGGCGGCGGCTTTTTTTTACCCACTCTTCGCAATTCCAGACGCGTCTTGTGCTTTCAGTCTGTGGCTTTCCCCATAGTGGCCGCTGACCAAAAAAGCAGCGGGGAAGCGAAGAGTGAATCGGGTATCATGGATTGATAATTTACGCGGCATGAGCATTCTGGCGGTGATTTTTTTGCACTGCATGATTGCAGTGAACCAGCAGGCCGGGCACTTCACTGCCTTTAACGAGCTGGTAAATCAGCTGCTGGCGCCGGTGCGTATGGGGCTGATGTGCTTCGTCTCCGGACTGTTCGTCGCCAGCGGTTTACGCCACGGGCAGGCGCGCTATCTGCGAAACAAAGTCAGCAGCATTCTCTATCCGTTTGCCGTCTGGGCGCTGATCTACGGCGGTCTGAAGTGGACCTTCAGCGCGATGGCCAATCACCCACAGTCGCCGCTGGCCATCGCGCTCGGCCATCTGAGCGGCGGCGATATCACCTGGTTTCTGCACTCGCTGTTTCTGTTCTTTGTGCTGATTATCCCGGTGCGCCGCCTGCCTGCGGCGCTGGTGCTGACATTGTGCGTTGCCGGTGCGGTGCTGCCGCCGCCGGTGCCGCCTGACTCGCTGTTTGCCAGTTTCGACAACCTGCATCTGAACAAGTCGCTGGTGCTGTTTGCCTTCTTCTACAGCGCCGACTGGCTGGTGCGCCAGGATATTGATATTGCCGCGTTCGCGCAGCGTCGTACGCCGCTGCTGCTGTCGCTGATCGCCTTTATGCTGCTCGCGGCGTTCAGCCTGTGGGGCGGGCTGCGTCAGCATTCGCCGTGGCTGCTGCCGCTGGCGCTGCCCTCAATCCCGCTGTTCGTTGCGCTGGCCTGCCGTATCAATCTGCGGGCGGTTAACTACGTTGGCCGCCATTCGATTGTGTTTTATCTTTCGCACTATCTGGCGATTCAGGTGTGCAGTAAATTGCTGCGCCACGACGGCCACTCTGCGTGGCTGGCTGACCTGCATTTTGTGCTGGCGTTCAGCGTCGCGCTGGCGTTGCCAACGGCGCTGTGCTTACTGCGGGCAAAAGGGTGGTTTGACTGGTTGTTTACGCTGAAGCGCAAAGGGCAGCCGCAGCTGGCGGGCGTATAAGGAAAAGGCGCGCTGTCAGTACAGCGCGCGGGATGATCAGGCCACCTGCACCGGTAGCGCTTTAGCGATACGTTTCATCTCGTTATCGCCGTCGAAGTAGGCCACTTTGGGCTGCCAGCTGCGCGCCACTTCATCTTCCACCTGCACATAAGAACAGATGATCAGCAGATCGCCCTGACAGGCACAGCGCGCGGCTGCACCGTTGACCGAAATGATTTTCGAGCCACGCTCGGCGGCGATGGCATAGGTAGAGAAGCGCTGGCCGTTGGTGACGTTATAGATGTCGATGGCTTCGTATTGCAGAATGCCGGAGGCATCAAGAAAATCCTGATCGATGGCGCAGGAGCCTTCATAATGCAAATCCGCCTGCGTCACTTTTACGCGGTGCAGTTTGCCTTGTAATACGGTACGAATCATAGCGTGATACCTTTGTTATACCCGTGCGCGGCCGGTTTCCACCGCGCAGTGTGTAGCGGGTACATGCTGCCCATAAACGACGGCGTTAAACCGTCAGATCCACTTGCTGATTATCAATCAAACGCGCATTACCGAGCCAGGCGGCCATCAGAATCACTGCGCGCTGGCTGTCGACCGTCAGCGGCTGCAGCGTATCGGCATCGCAGATGGCCAGGCCGTCGGGGCGCAGGCCCTGATCGCGCAGCGTCTGTTCGGCGTGCTCAATAATCTCATCCACGTGCCGCTCGCCGTTGCTGAGGCGCTGCGCCATGCTGTTCATCACCTGGCTGAGCACCGGCGCCAGCTTGCGTTCATCGGAAGTAAGATAGCCGTTACGTGAGCTGAGCGCGAGACCGTCTTTGGCGCGCACCGTCGGCACGCCAACGATGTCAATGTCAAAGCCCATGTCCGCTACCATCTTGCGGATGATCGCCAGCTGCTGAAAATCCTTCTCGCCAAAACAGGCGATATCCGGCTGCACCAGATTAAACAGCTTACTGACGATGGTCGCCACGCCGCGGAAATGACCGGGACGGCTGGCGCCCTCCAGCAGCGAGGAGAGGCCCGGGACTTCAACAAACGTCTGGCTGTCGAGACCCTGCGGATAGACATCGGCCGGCGCCGGGGCAAAGACCAGGTCGACGCTGTGGCGATTGAGTTTTTCACAATCGTCCTGCAGCGTGCGCGGATAGCGCGCCAGGTCGTCGGCGCGATCAAACTGCATCGGGTTAACGAAGATCGATACCACCACGATATCTGCGCGCTGGCGTGCTTCATCCACCAGCGTCAGATGCCCCTCATGCAGGTTGCCCATAGTGGGCACCAGCGCGATGCGTTTACCTGCCTGGCGCCAGCGTCGGATTTCACGGCGCAGCAGCGGCAGCGTTTCAATGATCAGCACTGCAAATCTCCTGATTTACTGGAAACTGTGTTCGGCAGCAGGGTAGGTGCCTGCCTCAACGTCGGCCATATACTGGCGAATTGCCGCACGAATGTCGCCGGTTTCCGCAAGGAAATTTTTGGCAAATTTTGGAATGTGGCCGCCGGTAATACCAAACGCGTCGTGCATCACCAGAATCTGGCCGTCGGTGACGTTACCGGCGCCGATGCCGATCACCGGTACCGACAACGCTTTTGTGACGCGTTCAGCCAGCGCGACCGGCACGCATTCCAGCACCAGCAGCTGCATACCGGCCGCTTCCAGCGCCAGCGCATCCGCCAGCAGGCGCTCGGCTGCCGCTTCATCGCGCCCCTGCACCTTGTAGCCACCGAAGATATTAACCGACTGCGGCGTCAATCCCAGATGACCACACACCGGCACGGCGCGCTCGGTCAGCATGCGCACGGTCTCTGCCAGCCAGGCGCCGCCTTCCAGTTTTACCAGGTTGGCACCGGCGCGCATCAGCTGCGCGGCACTGTCAAAGGTTTGCTGCGGCGTGGCGTAACTCATAAACGGCAGGTCGGCCATCACCAGCGCGTCAGGCGCACCGCGCCGCACAGCGGCGGTGTGATAAGCAATATCGTCGACCGTCACCGGCAGCGTGGAATCATGGCCCTGCACGGTCATGCCGAGCGAATCGCCAATCAGCAGCAGCGGAATGCCCTGGTCGGCAAACAGGCGCGCGAAGCTGAAATCGTAGGCGGTCAGCGTGGCGAACTTGCGGCCGCTGGCTTTCAGCTGGCGTAAGTGAGAGAGGGTGGTGGGTTTCATCGCAATCTCCAGCATTTTCTGATGCGCGCAGTGTACTGGATTGATTGCAAAGGCGATACGACGGGCGTGCGATTCTGCCGCGTCAGGCAGACCACAAGCGGATGCTGCTGCGGTCCAGCGTCGCCAGAATGCCGGCCAGCGGCTGACCGTTCGGCAGGCGCAGCGCTGGCGCAATCTCCAGCAGCGGCACCAGCATGAAGGCGCGGTTGTGCATATCGTAGTGCGGCACCGTCAGGCGAGGCGTGTGGATCACTGCATTGCCGAAAAGCATAATATCGAGGTCCAGCGTGCGCGGGCCCCAGCGTTCGGCTTTGCGCACCCGGCCATGCTCCAGCTCAATGCGCTGGGTGTGATCGAGCAGCGTTTCCGCGGCCAGTGTGGTCTCCAGCGACACCACGGCGTTGAGGTAATCCGGCTGATCCGGCGGGCCGTACGGTGGCGTGCGATAAAACGCGGAGGTGGCTACGCGGTGGGTATCGGGAATGGCATCCAGCGCGGCCAGCGCTGCATCAACCTGATGCAGCGGATCGGCGAGATTACTGCCTAAGGCGAGATAGACCCGCGTCATGACGCGCTGTGGTTGCTGTCGCGGCGCGGGCCAGCAGGACGACGGCGTGGACGGCGCGGTTTACGGCGCGGAGCCGGATCGTCACCCAGGGTGTTGAGCATGGTTTTCTGCTGTGTCGGCACCGCCGACTGGAACTCGCCCCACCACTGGCTGAGGCGCAGCAGCTCGGCGTTGTTCTCGACTTCTGCACGCAGCGCCAGCAGGTCGTAGGCGGCGCGGAATTTAGGATGCTCCATCAGCTTCCATGCGCGCTTACCGTGACGGCGCGACATGCGCAGCTGCAGCTGCCAGATATCGCGAATCAGCGTGGTGATACGTTTCGGAATCGCCAGCGCACGGCAGGCTTCATCCAGCGTTTCGTTCATGGACAGCGCAAAGGCATCGAAATAGGTCAGGCCGCTCTCCTGCGCAATCTGCTCGGCTGACTCCAGCTGCGGATACCAGAACATCGCTGCAAACAGGAACGCCGGATTCACGCGCATATCGTTATGCAGGCGGGTATCGGTGTTTTTCAGCACCTGGGCCAGCATGCGCTCCATCGGGCTGTCGCCCTGTTCGGTGAAGTTGCGCGCCAGCGTCGGGAACAGCGGCTGGAACAGCTGGTATTCGCGCATCATCAGATAGGTGCGATAACCGTAACCGGCCTGCAGCAGCTTCAGCGACTCTTCAAACAGGCGCGCCGGCGGAATGTCATTCAGCAGCGTGGCAAGGCGGGGAATCGGCTCGGCGGTTTCCGCCGCAATGCTCATGTCCAGCTTGGCGGCGAAGCGCACCACGCGCAGCATACGCACCGGATCTTCGCGGTAGCGCGTTTCCGGATCGCCAATCATGCGGATGATGCCTTCCTGCAGATCCTGCAGGCCACCGACGTAATCGCGTACGGTGAAATCAGCCACGCTGTAATAGAGGCTGTTGATGGTTAAATCGCGGCGCTGCGCATCATCTTCAATGTTGCCAAAAATATTGTCGCGCAGCAGCATGCCGTTCTGACCGCGCTGCGAACCGTTGCGATCGTCGACGCTCTCTTCCTGATGATGGCCGCGGAACGTGGCGACTTCGATCACTTCCGGACCGAACATTACATGCGCCAGACGGAAGCGACGCCCGACCAGGCGACAGTTGCGGAATAGCTTACGCATCTGCTCCGGCGTGGCGTTGGTGGTCACGTCAAAGTCTTTCGGCTTTTTACCCAGCAGCAAATCGCGCACGCCGCCGCCGACCAGATAGGCTTCGTATCCGGCTTTGTTCAGGCGATACAGCACTTTGAGAGCGTTTTCGCTGATATCTTTGCGTGAGATATTGTGGCTTTCCCGGGGGATAACGGTCATCAGACTTACGGTTTCCACCTCTTCAGGGGCCTCCTCATCACGCTTGAGGACTCTCCGGCAAAAATTAGCGACTCGGGTAAAAATGGGACACCTCGACAGTGAGAAAATGGGTGTGAATAAAATCAGCGGCTAATCATAGCCTGTTGCGAACCATTTAGGAATGGCGTTGTCGCCTCATCCGGTTGTTGCGCATCATGCCGCGGAATCAATGCGCTATCCCAGTGTGTAACGGCATGGTCCAGCAGCGCCCCCAGCCCATGGTCCTGCCAGCCAGGCAAAACCGACTGCCCCAGGAAGCTCAGCGCCTGCACCAGCACCGGTCGCGGATCGCCGTCCGGCAAAGCCGGCGCGTGGTTTTGCTTCGACAATTTATTACCGTCCGGGTTAATTGCCAGCGGCAGATGCAGATAAGCCGGCACCGGCCAGCCAAACTGCTGATACAGCGCAATCTGGCGCACCGTTGGCTCAATCAAATCCGCACCGCGCACTATCTCCGTCACGCCCTGAAAATGGTCATCGACCACCACCGCAAGGTTATAGGCGAACAGGCCGTCACGACGGTGAATAATAAAGTCTTCCTGCGCCAGACGCGGCTCCGCCTGCAGATGGCCGCGCAGGCGATCGTCAAAACCGTACACCGGCGCATGCTGACGCAGCCGCAGCGCGGCGCCGTCCGGCGGCAAATGTAAATCGCGGCAGTGACCGTCGTAAAAGCCGCCCAGCTGCTGAATGCGGCTGCGCGGGCAGGTACAAAAGTAGCTTTGACGGTGTTCGCGCAGCCAGCTCAGCGCCGCGCGATAGGCCTCGTGGCGCTGCGACTGCCACAGCACGTCGCCGTCCCAGTGCAGCCCATAATGGGTCAGCTGACGCAGAATGCGCGTTGCGGCACCGGCGACTTCACGTGGCGGATCGATATCTTCAATGCGCACCAGCCAGCGGCCCTGCTGCGCGCGCGCGCTCAGGTAGCTGCCTAATGCGGCTATCAGCGAACCGAAATGAAGATCACCGGAAGGAGAGGGGGCGAAACGCCCGATGCAGGGAAGCGTGGCGGACATCATGCTGTGGTACACCGCACGGCGGGAAAACAGTGGTTTTCCCGGCTGTGCGGCGACAGTCTGTTAACGGCCATTAGCCTGCCATCTGCTTCTCGCGGATTTCTGCCAGCGTTTTGCAGTCAATGCAGAGATCGGCGGTCGGACGCGCTTCGAGACGGCGGATACCAATTTCGACCCCACAGGATTCGCAGTAGCCAAAGTCGTCGTCTTCCACTTTCTTGAGCGTTTTCTCAATCTTTTTAATGAGTTTGCGCTCACGATCGCGGTTACGCAGCTCCAGGCTGAACTCCTCTTCCTGGGCGGCACGGTCAACCGGATCCGGGAAGTTGGCAGCTTCGTCCTGCATATGCGACACAGTACGGTCTACTTCATCCCTGAGTTGGTTGCGCCAGGCTTCCAGAATCTTGCGGAAATGGCTCAGCTGGGCGTCATTCATATACTCTTCGCCCGGTTTCTCCTGATACGGCTCCACCCCAGCGATGGCGAGGATACTCAGGGACGATGTTTTACGGTTTTGCCCTTCTTGCATGTTGTTTCTCCTGGATAACACGCACTACCCGTTCTGTTTCAGATTGCGAAAGCCTTTGCCTGCAACCCGACGCATGCGGGGCATATCGATTCCCATCAGGGAAAAAAACAGGCCGCTATAAATAGCAGAAGCAATCAAGGTTGGCAATTATTCATGAACGCACCTTGACAAGCCTGTGAGGAACAGCGTATTTAGCGCACCGCTCAGAACATTCTTATCACAGCAAATAACGTTAAATATTACAACTGTGCGTTAATCGTTACCGTTAACGGCCGGGTAAGTAACATTTCTGCCGGTGAAATCTGAGCCTGATACGCCAACACTTCCACACCGCAGCGCTGCGCCTGTACCAGTAGTTCTGCGTATTGCGCATCGATATGGTGCGCCGGGGAAACGTCCTCAATCCCCGTGTGCAGAACAGCAAACAACAAAACGGCCCGGTGGCCTTCTGCCGCGATAGTGCTTAATTCGCGCAGATGTTTCTGTCCACGAGCCGTCACCGCATCCGGAAAATAGCCTTTACCATTTTGTAAAAGGGTGACGGACTTGACTTCAATATAGCAGTTGGCTTTGCCCTCCGCTTGCAACAGGAAGTCAATTCGGCTTTTTTCCGTGCCGTATTTCACCTCAGCCTGGCAGTGGCTATAAGCGGATAATTCCGGAATTGCATCGCGCAGCAGCGCCTCGCGCACCAGTTGGTTTGCGCGCAGGGTGTTGACGCAAATCCAGTGGCCCTGCGCGGTTTGCGTTATTTCCCAGCTGTGCGGATATTTGCGCGTCGCGCTGGCCGAGGTGGAGTACCACACGGTGTCGCCTGGCGTGGCGCAGCCGGTCATCGCGCCGGTATTGGCGCAGTGCAGGGTAAAGGTGTCACCTTGCGGCGTAATGGCATCGGCTAAAAAACGTTTATAGCGGGTGATTAAGCGGGCTGATTGTAACGGCGGATCGAACTGCATTTATGCTCCTGCGGCAGATAACAGTGGCCAGCGCGCCAGCCGGCGATAGCGCGTGCGTCCCTGCGTGAAGCTGGACGCAAACAGCGCGAAATGACTCACCTCAACGCGCCAGTGAAAACCGCGCGGCGGCAGCGCCACGGCCTGCGCAGCGTGGCGCAGCAGGGTGATGTGGGGATGGAACGGCTGCGTACTCTGCGCACAGCCATGACGCGCGGCCTGGGCGCGCAGCAGGTTGGCCAGCTGCAGTAAACCGCGCGGCGCGCGCTGGCAGCCAAGCCACACCACGCCGGGACGCGGCCAGTGACCGGCGTCATCGAGATCCAGCGTAAAGCCCGGCTGGCGGATGCGTGCCGCCAGCTGCTGCAGCTGCTCCGCCGTTTCCGTGCTGACCTCACCGAGAAACGCCAGCGTCAGGTGCAGATTCGCCGCCGCCACCGGTTTACCCGCGTCTGCGGCGAAGCAATCGGCCCGCCATTGCACCAGCTGTTGCTGGAGGGCATAAGGCAATTCGAGGGCAAAAAACAGTCGTTGCGTGGCCATGCTGAACTCCGATAATTGGCGCCGGGTGGTGTACAATGCGCGCCATCTTAGCACAGGCAGAGTGGGAGTTGAGTGTGAGTGAGTTACCGGTAAGCGAGGTACTGCCTGCATTGCTGGCCGCGCTGGCGCAGTCGCCACAGGTGCTGCTGGCGGCCCCGACCGGCGCCGGGAAATCCACCTGGCTGCCGCTACAGCTGCTGCAACAGGCGCAGCTGCCGGGGCAAATCATCATGCTGGAGCCGCGCCGGCTGGCGGCACGCAACGTGGCACAGCGGCTGGCGGAACAGCTGGGTGAACAGCCGGGCGGGACGGTAGGCTATCGGCTGCGCGGGGAAAACTGCAGCAGCGCAGCGACGCGTCTGCTGGTGGTCACCGAAGGCATTCTGACACGCATGCTGCAGCGCGATCCGCTGCTGGAGGGCGTATCGCTGGTGATCCTCGACGAATTCCATGAGCGCAGCCTGCAGGCTGACCTGGCGCTGGCGCTGCTGCTTGATGTGCAGCAGGGATTGCGCGACGACCTGAAAATTCTGCTGATGTCGGCAACGCTGGATAATCAGCAGCTACGCACGCTACTGCCCGACGCGCCGTTTATTGCGTCACAGGGGCGCAGCTTTCCGGTGATGCGACGTTACGCTTCGCTCAATCCGCAGCAGCGGTTTGAAGAGGCAGTGGCGCGCGAGGTGGCACAGTTGCTGCGGGATGAGCCCGGTTCGCTGCTGCTGTTTCTGCCCGGCGTGGCGGAGATTGAACGGGTGAAGTGTGAACTGGCGTCGCGCGTCAGTGATGAGGTGGATTTATCTCCTTTATATGGTGCGCTGTCGCTGGAGGCACAGCGGCGAGCCATCCTGCCGGCCGCGCCGGGCCGGCGTAAAGTGGTGCTCGCCACCAATATCGCCGAGACCAGCCTGACGATTGAAGGCATTCGCCTGGTGGTGGACAGCGCGCTGGAGCGCGCGGCGCAGTTTGACGTGCGCAGCGGCGTGACGCGTTTGCTGACCCAGCGCATCAGCCAGGCATCAATGACGCAGCGCGCTGGCCGCGCCGGTCGCCTGGCGCCGGGAATCTGTCTGCATCTGCTGCCGCAGGAGCAGGCGCTGCGTGCGGCGGCGCAGAGTGAGCCGGAGATACTCACCAGCGATCTGGCCTCGCTGCAGCTGGATTTACTGCAGTGGGGCTGTCAGGACGCGGCTCAGCTGCAATGGCTGGATAGTCCACCGGCGCGCAGCCTGCAGGCGGCACGTCAACAGCTGCAGCGGCTCGGCGCGCTGGATAGCGAAGGGCGGCTCAGCGCGCGCGGCCGTAAAATGGCGCAGCTCGGCAGCGATCCGCGTCTCACGGCGATGCTGTGCGCCGCCGGCGACGATGTGCACGCCATCGCCAGCGCGGCGCTGTTGGTGGCGATTCTGGAGGATCCGCCGCGCAGCGGCAGTGTCGATCTGCGCGATGCGCTCAACCAGCCACAGCCGCAGTGGCTGCGGCGCGCGCGGCACTGGCAGCAGCGGCTGAACGCGCGCGAAGGTCACGTTGACGCCGATCGCTTCCCGGCGCTGCTGGCCGCCGGATTTGCTGACCGGCTGGCGCAGCGTCGCGGTGACAGCGCGCGCTATCAGCTCGCCAATGGTATCGGCGCGATGCTGGATGAGCACGACGGTCTTAGCCGCTATGAGTGGCTGATTGCCCCGAGCCTGCTGCAGGGGGCCAGCAGCGCCGATGCACGCATGCTGCTGGCGCTGCCGGTAGAGATGGATGCGTTACGCCAGCAGTGCCCGCAACTGGTGGAGCAGCGCACCGATGTGGACTGGGATGAAGACAAAGGCACGCTGCGCGCGTGGAAGCGGGAAGCGATTGGTGCGCTGATCCTGCGGGCCCAGCCGCAGGCGCGGCCCGAGCCGGAGATCCTGCATGCGGCGATGCTGCGCTGGATCCGCGAAAAAGGGCTGGCGGTGCTCGGCTGGACGCCAGAGGCAGAGCAGCTGCGTCTGCGCCTGCAGTGCGCCGCGCAGTGGCTGCCGGAAGAGGCGTGGCCGACGCTGGATGATGACACACTGCTGGCCACGCTGGAGCACTGGCTGCTGCCGGAGATGGGCACAGTACGCGATTTAAAAGGGCTGCAGAGCGTTAATCTTGTCAGCGCTTTATTACATTTGCTGACATGGTCACAGCGGCAGCGGCTGGATACTGTGCTGCCAACTCATTACACTGTGCCGACCGGAAGTCGCCTGCCGATTCGCTACGACGCGGAAAAGCCCCCCGCGCTGGCGGTGCGTATGCAGGAGATGTTTGGCGAGGCGCAGAACCCGGCGGTTGCCGATGGGCGCGTTCCGCTGGTGCTGGAGCTGCTTTCGCCGGCGCACCGTCCGCTGCAGATCACCCGTGACCTCGCGGCGTTCTGGCGCGGTGCGTATCCTGAAGTGCAGAAAGAGATGAAAGGGCGCTATCCCAAACATCCGTGGCCGGACGATCCGGCCAGCGCCTTGCCGACGAGGCGCACCAAAAAATATTCCTCGTAGCCCGCAGTGGATCGAATTCAGAGGGTTCTGCCATGCGCGGCACGAGAAAGCAGTTAGAGTAGCGGCGCTGCCGTAGCTATGCCTGGAGAAAACAAAGCATGTCTGGGAACGATCGCGAACCTATTGGGCGCAAAGGAAAAGCGCCAAAGCCGCCGCGTAACGTTACGCGCCGGGGTCGCCGCAGGGAGCCTGAAGATGATATCGATCAGGACGATTTTGACGAAGATGATGAGGAGAGTGCGCCGGTGCCACCCAAAGGTAAAGGAAAACGACCCGCGCGTGGCAAACGCCGCTGGTTAGGCTGGTTGATTAAACTCTTCCTGGTGTTTGTCGTGGTGATGGCCGCCTGGGGCGTCTATCTCGATTCGGAAATCCGCAGCCGCATTGACGGTAAAGTGTGGCAGCTGCCAGCGGCCGTGTACGGGCGCATGGTCAGCCTCGAACCGGGCATGGCTTACGACAAGAAAGAGATGATTGCGCTGCTGGAAGGCACGCAGTATCGCGAAGTGTCGCGCATTACCCGTCCGGGTGAGTTCAGCGTGAAAGGCAACACCATCGACCTGCTGCGCCGTCCGTTTGATTTTCCGGACAGCAAAGAGGGCCAGATTAACGCGCGTCTCACCTTCAGCAACAACGAGCTGAGCGAGATTAAAAACCTCGATACCGGACGCGACTTTGGCTTCTTCCGCCTCGATCCGCGGCTGATCACCATGTTGCAGTCGCCAAACGGCGAGCAGCGTCTGTTTGTGCCGCGCGCCGGGTTCCCGGATCTGCTGGTCGATACGCTGATCGCCACCGAAGACCGCCACTTCTACGAGCATGACGGCATCAGCCCGTACTCGATTGGTCGCGCCTTCCTCGCCAATATCACCGCCGGTAAAGCGGTGCAGGGCGGCAGTACCCTGACGCAGCAGCTGGTGAAAAACCTGTTCCTCACCAACGAACGCTCGCTGTGGCGTAAAGCGCGTGAAGCCTATATGGCGGTGATCATGGATGCGCGCTACAGCAAAGATCGCATTCTCGAGCTCTACCTGAACGAGGTGTATCTCGGCCAGGCGGGCAACGACCAAATCCGCGGTTTCCCGCTGGCCAGCCTGTACTACTTTGGTCGCCCGGTGGACGAACTGAGCCTTGATCAGCAGGCGATGCTGGTCGGCATGGTTAAAGGTGCGTCGCTGTACAATCCGTGGCGTAATCCGCAGCTGGCGCTGGAGCGTCGTAACCTGGTGCTGCGTCTGCTGCAACAGCAGAAAGTGATCGATCAGGAGCTGTACGACATGCTGTCGGCGCGGCCGCTTGGCGTTCAGCCGAAAGGCGGGGTGATCACGCCGCAGCCGGCGTTTATGCAGATGGTGCGTAATGAGCTGCAGGCGAAGCTGGGCGATAAGGTCAAAGACCTCTCCGGCGTGAAGATCTTCACCACGCTCGATCCGATTTCGCAGGATGCGGCGGAAAAAGCGGTTGAAGACGGCATTCCCACGCTGAAGAAACAGCGCGGGCTGAAAGATCTGGAAACCGCGATGGTGGTGGTCGACCGCTTCAGTGGTGAAGTGCGCGCCATGGTCGGCGGTGCCGATCCGCAGTTTGCCGGCTATAACCGCGCGCTGCAGGCGCGTCGCTCGATTGGTTCACTGGCAAAACCGGCGACCTATCTGACCGCCCTCAGCCAGCCAAACAGCTATCGCCTGAACAGCTGGATCGCCGACGAGCCGATTGCGCTGAAACAGCCAAACGGTTCGGTGTGGAAGCCGATGAACGACGATCGTCGCTTCAGCGGTAAAGTGATGCTGGTGGATGCACTGACTAACTCGATGAACGTGCCAACCGTTAACCTCGGTATGACGCTGGGACTCGATGCGGTAGTGGATACCTGGACTAAACTGGGCGTGCCAAAAGATCAGCTGCATCCGGTACCGGCCATGCTGCTGGGGGCGCTTAATCTGACGCCGATTGAAGTGGCGCAGGCGTTCCAGTCAATTGCCAGCGGCGGTAACCGCGCTGCGCTGTCGGCGGTGCGCTCGGTGATCGCGGAAGATGGCACGGTGCTGTATCAGAGCTTCCCGCAGGCGCAGCGCGTTGAGCCGGCGCAGGCGGCGTATCTGACGCTGTATACCATGCAGCAGGTGGCCGATCACGGTACGGCGCGGGCGCTGGGCGCACGCTTCCCGGGTGCGCATCTGGCGGCGAAAACCGGTACCACCAATGACCTGATCGACAGCTGGTTTGCCGGTATTGATGGCAAAGAAGTGGCGATCACCTGGGTTGGCCGCGACAACAACCAGACCTCGAAGCTGTACGGTGCCAGTGGTGCGATGCAGATCTATCGTCGCTACCTCGACAACCAGGCGCCGATGCCACTGGTCCTGACGCCACCGGAAGATATCACTCAGATGAATATCGATTCGGCCGGTAACTTTGTCTGCGGCAGCGGCAGCAGCACCTGGCGTTCGCTGCCTGTGTGGGCGCTGGATCCGAACGCGCTGTGCCAGCAGCAACAGCAGCAGATTCAGCAGCAGCAACAGCAAGAACAGCAACAACAGCAACAGCAGCAGCCGCAGGGCGAGCAGAAGGACTCTGACGGCGTCGCGGGCTGGATTAAAGATATGTTTGGCAGTAAATAAGCCATCCGGCACTGCACCGGCTTTATACCTTCAGAGCCTGTGCAGTGCCGGCGTTTTACCACCACGTGGCGGTGCCAGATACATGGCGGCGCTCCAGCCTGAGTCTTGCATAAAAGCTGAATTTAACTCTCTCTGGCGCTGCGGCGCCTTTTTCTTTGCCCGCCATTTTTTTAGCCGCGATCATGGATATGTGCGATCCGCTGGCAAACTCACCGCCAGCAGGCATTACATCTTGCGGTGCTTGCCAGGTTTCGCCTAAAATCCGTGCGTCTAATAATCATTCTCGTTTCCATTCGCCTGCATTGTTCTATTTTCATGAGATCCCACTATGAATGCGCGAAACACTTTTCCTTGTTCTCTGCGCGCGGTGACCACCCGTCGACCGCTCGCGTTATTGATTTCCCTGACTCTGGGCACACTCAGCATGCAGGCGCTGGCCGAAGATACCGTGGTGGTGACGGCTGATGGCGGCAGCGGCGTCGCGCAGGAGAGCGCATGGGGACCGTCGCCGACCATCGCCGCCAAACACAGCGCGACCGGCACCAAAACCGATACGCCAATCGAGAAGAATCCGCAGTCGGTGTCGGTGGTGACGCAGGAAGAGATGTCAATGCATGCGGTGACCAGCGTCAAAGGTGCGTTCAATTACACGCCAGGCGTGCTGACCGGTAACCGCGGCAGCTCGGACGTTATCGACGCGCTGTCGATTCGCGGCTTCAGCGAAACCAACACCAATCAGTATCTCGATGGCCTGAAGCTACAGGGTGACAACTACTCCGAATTCGCTATCGATCCTTACTTCCTTGAGCGCGCGGAGCTGCTGCGCGGCCCGGTGTCGGTGCTGTACGGTAAGAGCAACCCGGGCGGTGTGGTGTCACTGGTGAGCAAGCGGCCGACCCAGGAGACGCTGCGTGAAGTCCAGTTCCAGATGGGCACCGACAACCTGTTCTCCACCGGCTTCGATTTTGGCGGCTCACTGGATGATGACGGCGTTTACAGCTATCGCCTGACCGGCCTGGCGCGCAGCGCCGATGCGCAACAGGAGATGAACAAAGAGAAGCGCTATACCCTTGCGCCTTCGTTCAGCTGGCGTCCCGATGCCAATACCCGCTTTGACCTGCTGACCTACTTCCAGAACGAACCGGAAACCGGCTATTACGGCTGGCTGCCGCGCGAAGGCACCGTGGTGGGCATCACCCGGCCGGACGGCAGCAGCTATAAGCTGCCCACCAATTTTGATGAAGGCGAAGACAGCAATAAGATCTCGCGCAACACCAAAATGGTTGGCTACAACTTTGAGCACAGCTTTAACGATACCTGGACGGTGCGCCAGAATCTGCGCTATGCCGAAATGCAGACCGATTATCGCAGTATTTATGGCTTCGGTTATAACCCTGAGAATCAACTGATTACCCGTAATGCCGCATTCTCAAAAGAAAAACTCAACCAGTTTGCCATGGATACGCAAGCGCAGGCTAAATTCGCAACCGGTGATTTAGCCCATACGTTACTGCTGGGCGTTGATTTTCAGCGCACCCGTAACGATATTGATGGTCAGTTCGGCACCGCCACCGGCCTGAGTCCATTCAATCCGCAATATGGCAACGACAGCTACACCCCTTATGACGATCCTTATCAGCGTTTGAACCAGCAACGCCAGACCGGTCTGTACGCGCAGGATCAAATGGAGTGGAACCGCTGGGTGCTGACGCTCGGTGGCCGCTACGACTACGCGATGAACTCCGTTACCGACCGCGTAGCGCAGAGCGTTGATCGCCAGAACGATCAGGCCTTTACCTGGCGTGGTGGCGTTAACTATGTGTTCGATAATGGCATTGCACCTTATTTCAGTTACAGCGAAGCGTTTATTCCTAATGCTGGCGCAACATGGGGCGGCGAAGCGTTTGATCCGTCACGCGCTAAACAATATGAAGCGGGCGTAAAATACGTTCCCAAAGATCGTCCGATTGTCATGACGGCGGCGGTCTATCAGCTGACCAAAACGAAGAACCTGACGGCCGATCCCGATGCAAGCCATCAATTTGCCAGCGTGCAAAGCGGTGAAATCCGCTCCCGTGGCGTCGAGCTGGAAGCCAAAGCGGCGCTTAACGCCAACATCAACCTGACGGCGGCTTACTCTTATACCGATGCGGAATACACCGAAGACACCTTGCTGAAAGGCCGTACGCCGGTGCAGGTGCCGAAGCATATGGCTTCGCTGTGGGGTGATTACACCTTCCACGAAACCGCACTGTCGGGCTTTACCGTGGGTGCCGGGGTGCGCTACGTGGGTGAAAGCAAAGGCCTGTACGCTGACAATGAGCAAAATGGCGTGAAATCCAACCAGAACTTTGACGTCGCCGCGTACACCACTGTAGATGCCGCACTGAAATACGATCTGGGCCGCTTCGGCTTGCCGGGCTCAACCGTGGGCGTCAACATCAACAACCTGTTCGATCGCGAATACGTTGCCAGCTGCTACCGCGACTACGCCTGCTACTGGGGCGCAGAGCGCCAGATCGTCGGTACCGCCACCTTCCGCTTCTGATACTGAACACAGGGCGCTGCGGCGCCCGTTAACAGGGATTATCATGCAGCATCCGCACCACGCAGAAACCACCTTTTCACTGGAAAACGTCAGCTTCCGTGTGCCCGGCCGCACGCTGCTGCATCCGCTGTCGCTGACTTTCGCCCCGGGCAAAGTCACCGCGCTGATCGGGCATAACGGTTCCGGTAAATCCACGCTGCTGAAGATGCTCGGCCGTCACCATGCCGCCAGCGAAGGGCGCGTGATGCTTAACGGTGAAGCGGTTGATACCTGGAGCAGTAAAGCTTTTGCACGTCAGGTAGCCTATCTGCCGCAGCAGCTGCCCGCGGCAGAGGGCATGACGGTGCGCGAGCTGGTGGCGATTGGGCGCTATCCGTGGCACGGTGCGCTGGGGCGCTACGGCCAGGAAGATCGCGATCGGGTAGACGAGGCGATTGCGCTGGTTGGACTGAAACCCTTCGCCGGGCGGCTGGTGGACAGCCTGTCCGGCGGCGAGCGTCAGCGTGCGTGGCTGGCGATGCTGGTGGCGCAGAACAGCCGCTGTCTGCTGCTGGACGAACCCACGTCGGCGCTGGATATCGCTCATCAGGTTGATGTGCTGGCGCTGATTCAGCGCCTCAGCCACGAACGCGGCCTGACGGTGATAGCGGTATTGCACGATCTCAACATGGCGGCTCGCTACTGTGACCGGCTGGTAGCGCTGCGCGCGGGCGAAGTGATCGCGGAAGGCGGACCGGAAGCGATTATGCAGGCCGGGGTGCTGGGTGATATTTATGGCATTCCGATGGGCATTCTGCCGCATCCGCAGGGCGGCGCGCCCGTCAGCTTTGTCTACTGAGGCCTCGTGATGTTCGACATTTCCCGTCGCCGTCTGCTGACCGCGCTGGCGCTCTCACCGCTGATGAACCTTGCACCGCTGCGCGCCGCGCCGCCGGACAGCCAGCGCATCCTGGCGCTGGAGTGGCTGCCGGTGGAGTTGCTGATGGCGCTCGGCGTCGCCCCGCTCGGCGTGGCCGATCTGCACAACTACGCCATCTGGGTGGGTGACCCGGTCTTGCCGGCCGGCACTCTCGATCTCGGCTTACGCACCGAACCCAATCTGGAACTGATGACCCAACTGGCACCGTCGCTGATCCTGCACTCCAACGGTTACGGCCCGGCGGTCGATAAGCTGGAGCGCATTGCGCCGACAATGGGCTTTGACCTCAACAGCGGCGATGGCAAACCGTTCACCACCGCGCGCACATCGCTGCATGCGCTGGGTGCCCGGCTTGGCCTTGAAGCGCAGGCACAGGCCCATTTGCACTGGGTGGATGGTGAAGTGGCTGCCGCGCGTGAGCGGTTACGTCCGTGGGCGCAGCGTCCGCTGCTGCTGATGTCGCTGATGGATCCGCGTCACGCCATTACCTTCGGTAAAGGCAGCCTGTTCCTCGAAGTGATGGAGCAGCTTGGCCTGCGCAATGCCTGGCAGGGCGAAACCAACTTCTGGGGCAGTGCGGTGGTCGGGCTGGAGCGGCTGGCGGAGGTCGGTGACGTTGAGGTGATCTGCTTCGATCACGATAACGAACGCGATATGCAGCAGGTGACGCAAAGCGCACTGTGGCAGGCGCTGCCGTTTGTCCGTTCCGGCCGTTTCCGGCGGGTGCCGGCGGTGTGGTACTACGGCGCCACTTACTCAGCCATCAAATTTATTCGCGTGCTGGAACGCGCGCTGGAGTCGCACTGATGCGCAACCGTCTGTTTCCCGTCACGCTGCTCAGCGTGCTCAGTTTACTGGCGCTGGCGCTCACGTTTATCAACCTGCGCCAGGCGCTGCCGCTGGCGCAGTGGCAGCAGGCGATGTTCGCGCCGGATATCGATAACATCCGTCAGGTGGTGTTCCACTACAGCCTGCTGTCGCGGCTGGCGCTGGCGCTGCTGGTCGGAGCCGGACTTGGCCTCGCGGGCCTGCTGTTTCAGCAGGTGCTGCGCAATCCGCTGGCGGAGCCGACCACGCTGGGCGTCTCTTCCGGCGCGCAGCTTGGCCTGACCGTCGCCACTCTGTGGCAGCTGCCGGGCGGGGAGCTGACGCAGCAGTTTGCCGCGATGGGCGGGGCGGTGCTGGTCGGCGTGCTGGTGTTTGGCATCGCCTGGGGCAAGCGTCTGTCGCCGGTGACGCTGATCCTCGCCGGCCTGGTACTGAGCCTGTATGCCGGCGCGGTTAATCAAATCTTTGCCATCTTCAATCACGATCAGCTGCAAAACATGTTTCTGTGGAGCACCGGCGCGCTGAACCAGCTCGACGGCCACAACGTGGCGCTGCTGTGGCCGCGCCTGCTGCTGGCGTTCGCACTGGCGCTGGCGCTGTTGCGTCCGCTGACGTTGATGGGGCTGGATGATGGCGTGGCAAAAAACCTCGGTCTGGCGCTGTCGGCAGCGCGCATTGCCGCGCTGGCGCTGGCGATCCTGCTCAGTGCGCAGCTGGTTAACGTCGCCGGTATCATCGGCTTTATCGGGCTGTTCGCGCCGCTGCTGGCGAAGATGCTGGGGGCGCGTCGTCTGCTGAGCCGCTTGCTGCTGGCGCCGCTGATTGGCGCACTGCTGCTGTGGCTGGCCGATCAGTGCGTGCTGTGGCTAACCGCGCACTGGCGTGAAGTGTCAACCGGGACGGCTACCGCGCTGATTGGCGTGCCGATTCTGCTGTGGCTGCTGCCGCGTCTGCGCACTGGCACTGTGCCGCCGGCGATGAATGCCGGCGACACAGTGCCGCAGGAGCGACAGGCCGTGCTGCGCTGGTGCCTGGTGGGCGTGATGATTCTGGCGCTGTGCAGTCTGGCAGGCATCGCGTTTGGGCGCGACGCACACGGCTGGACGTGGGTCAGCGGCGATATGCTGCAACAGCTGCTGCCGTGGCGCGTGCCGCGCGTGCTGGCGGCACTGGTGGTCGGCACGATGCTGGGCGTCGCCGGGGTGCTGATTCAGCGCCTGACTGGTAATCCGATGGCCAGTCCGGAAGTGCTGGGCATCAGCTCCGGGGCGGCCTGCGGGGTGGTGGTGATGCTGTTCTTTGTGCCCGGCAACGCGGTCGCCTGGCTGCTGCCTGCGGGCGTACTGGGAGCTGCGCTGACGCTGCTGGTGATTATGCTGGTGGCCAGCCGCGGCGGTTTTGCACCGGAACGCATGCTGCTGGCCGGAATGGCGCTGAACAGTGCGTTTGTCACGTTACTGATGGTGTTGCTGGCGAGCGGCGATCCGCGCATGGCCGGGCTGCTGAGCTGGATTTCCGGTTCCACGTACAACATCTCAATGACGCAGGCGCTGCAGAGTGCTGTCGTGGGCATGATACTGGTGGCGCTGACACCGCTGGCCAGCCGCTGGCTGACGCTGCTGCCGCTCGGCAGTGCCACGGCGCGCTCAGCCGGCATGGCGCTTAACCGATCGCGCTTCAGCCTGCTGTTGCTGGCGGCCGCGCTGACCGCCACCGCGACGCTCACTATCGGTCCGCTGAGTTTTATTGGCCTGATGGCACCACATATTGTGCGCATGCTCGGCTTCCGTCGCGCGCTGCCGCAATTGCTGATGGCTGGCCTGCTCGGCGGGGGGCTGCTGGTGTTCGCCGACTGGTGCGGCCGTATGCTGGCCTTCCCGGATCAAATCCCGGCAGGCCTGATGGCGACCTTCTTCGGCGCGCCGTATTTTATCTGGCTGCTAAGGCGCGCTTAGTGAAGCGGGGCGCTATGAATGGCGCCCCGGCAGGTTTACAGCCGCGCGAAGCAGCGGCGGGCGGCATCGACGGTGCGCTGAATATCTTCCTGGCTGTGCGCCAGTGACATAAAGCCGGCCTCATAGGCCGATGGCGCGAGGTAAACACCTTCCTGCAGCATCAGATGGAAGAAACGCTTAAAGCGCTCCACATCGCATTTTGTCACGTCGGCGTAGCAGGTCACGCTGTCGGCGTCGGTGAAGAAAATACCGAACATGCCACCGACGTGGTTCACTACCAGCGGGATATTCTCCGCCTCCGCCGCCGCCAGCAGGCCAGCACACAGCTGGTCGGTGAGTGCGGTTAAGGTCGCATGGGTGCCAGGCTGCGCAATCTGCGACAGGCAGGCAAAACCGGCAGCCATGGCAATCGGGTTGCCGGACAGGGTGCCCGCCTGATACACCGGGCCGGTGGGAGCCAGCGCGGCCATCACTTCGCGGCGGCCGCCAAAGGCACCAACCGGCATACCGCCGCCGATGATCTTGCCGAGGCAGGTCAGGTCTGGCGTAACGTCGTAATACGCCTGGGCACCGCCCAGCGCCACGCGGAAGCCGGTCATCACTTCATCGATAATCAGCAGCGCGCCAAACTCATCGCACAGCGCACGCAGGCCCGGCAGGAATTCCGGCTGCGGCGGAATGCAGTTCATGTTGCCCGCCACTGGTTCGACGATAATACAGGCGATCTCTTGCGGATACTGCTCAAACGCCGCGCGCACCGAGTCGAGATCGTTATAGGTGCAGGTCAGGGTGTGACGGGCGAAATCCGCCGGCACGCCCGGCGAGTTGGGTTGGCCGAGCGTCAGCGCACCGGAACCGGCTTTCACCAGCAGGCAGTCAGCGTGGCCGTGGTAGCAGCCCTCAAATTTGATGATTTTGTCACGCTGGGTGAAACCGCGCGCCAGGCGGATGGCGCTCATGGTGGCTTCGGTGCCGGAGTTAACCATCCGCACCATATCCATGCTCGGCACCAGCTCGCACACCAGCTCGGCCATCTTCACTTCCATCTCGGTCGGCGCGCCAAAACTCAGGCCGCGCGCGGCGGCTTCGATCACCGCATTGCGAATGGTGGCGTTATTGTGGCCCAGCACCATCGGCCCCCAGGAGCCGACGTAATCGATATAGGCTTTGCTATCGGCATCATACAGATAGGCACCGTCGGCGCGTTCGATGAACAGCGGCACGCCGCCCACGCCGGTAAAGGCACGCACCGGGGAGTTCACGCCGCCCGGGATCAGGCGTTGTGCTTCGGCATACAGGTTTTCTGACTTACTCATGGTTCGGCTCCTGCTGTTCTGGAAAAAATCTGGCGCCATTCTACGGAAGAGCGGCCGGTGAAGAAAGGCGCGCGGCCGCTTGCGCCTGCGACATTGCTATACTTTATGCCATAACTGGCGGCACACAGTGTCAAGGGCGCTACTTGATTGCACTGGACGGCTGGCAGATAATAGCGAAATTGAGGTCGTTTTCTGACCTGGACGTTTACCCGGAGTAAAAGATGAGTGACGACGTAGCCGCGCTGCCTCTGCAGTTCACCGATGCAGCAGCGAAAAAAGTAAAAAACCTGATTGCGGATGAAGAGAATCCGGCGCTGAAACTGCGCGTATATATTACCGGCGGGGGCTGCAGTGGCTTCCAGTATGGTTTTACTTTTGACGATCAAATGAATGACGGCGACATGACCATCGAGAAGCAGGGTGTGGCGCTGGTGGTTGATCCGATGAGCCTGCAGTATCTGGTGGGCGGATCGGTTGACTACACCGAAGGTCTGGAAGGTTCCCGCTTTATCGTGACTAACCCGAACGCCAAAACCACCTGCGGCTGCGGCTCCTCTTTCAGCATCTGATGCTGGGCTGGCTGCCGTTCTGGCAGCCAGAACTCACCACTCAATCGTCACCAGGCGTGCCGTTTCACGGCGTGATGCATCGCGGTTTATTACGCTTTGTGTCACGCGCGGCTGCGCGCTGAAATGCCGGCCGCAGTCAACAGATGGCAGCGTCTGCTCACTCGGGCGTGAGATATCGCAGCGGGAGAAAATCGTTAGCGAGACGGCGATAGAGCCCGTGGTGGTTGCCGCACCGATCGGTGCAGCCACGATCAGCCCTATGGCCAGCAGCAGCGCTCTGGTCATGGTGAAATCCTGGTGATGTCAAAAGTGCGCTATGCGCTAAAAGGGCACAGAGCATACGTGGCCGCTGTGCCTTGTTATTTGATTTTCGACATGAATCGTCGAATCTTTAGTCTGGTAATGCTTTATTTTTCGTCGGATGTAAAGCTTCGCACAATTGTTTTGCCGCCAGCAGCAGGCGCGGACCCGGCCGGCTCAGCCAGTCATCGTTAAGCGCAATCACCGGCACGTTAAGCTGCGGCTGCCAGAAGCGCGCGACGCTGGCGGCGCGGCTGGCATCACCGCCAGTGACAATCGCCTGCGGATGCCGCATCAGCACCTGCTCCCGGCTCACCTGAGGCCAGCTCACACTGCTGTCAGCAAAGATATTGCGACCGCCGCACAGGGTGATAACCTCATTCTGCAGCGTGCTGCGCGCGGCGGTAAACAGCGGCTGCTGGCCAAACTGCAGAAACAGCGGCACCGGCGTTTGCTGCTGATAGCGCTGACGCAGCGTCTGCAGCTGCTGGTGTAACGCCTGTGCGGCCGCGGTGGCCCGCTGGGGCTGTGGGCTCCAGCGCTGCAGCGCTGCCAGCGCGTCAATCATCTGATCGAGTGATTGCGGATCGATCCATTCCACATGGATGCCCAGACGCTGTAGCTGCTCCACCTGGCGTAGCGGATTGCCGCCGCGCCAGGCCAGCACCACATCCGGCCTGAGCTGCACAATGCGTTCAACGCGAATGCCCTGCCAGTTCGCCACCTGCTCCAGCTGGCGAGCAGCGGCGGGATAGTCTGACCAGGCGCTCACCGCCACTGGCGTGATGCCGGCGGCAAACGCCAGTTCGGTGAGATGCGGCGACAGGGTAATGACGCGCGGTGCGGCCAGCAGACTGTGGCACAGCAGCCACAGCCCGAGCAGCAGATATTTAGCCACGCGCCAGCTGAGCCAGCAGGTTTTCCACCATCAGTGACGACTGTTTAGCCGCCACGCTGAGGAACTCTTCGAAACTCAGATGCGACGCTTTATCGGCCACGTCAGAAATAGCGCGTACCACCACGAACGGCACCTTAAACTGATGGCAAACGTGACCAATCGCCGTGGCTTCCATCTCTACCGCAATCGCCTGCGGGAAGGTGCTGCGGATACGCTCCAGCGGCGCGGCGCCATTGATAAAGGCGTCACCGCTGACCACCAGACCGCGCACCGCGTTGAGATCCAGCTGTTTGATCACCTGCTCTGCGACGGCAATCAGCGCGCTGTCCGCGACAAACGCCGCCGGGCAGCCCGCCATCTGACCAGGCTCATAGCCAAAAGCGGTGACATCGGCATCGTGATAACGCACTTCATCGGACACCACGATATCGCCCACCTGTAGGGTTGGCGCCAGACCGCCTGCGGAACCGGTGTTGATCACCAGATCCGGTTTGCACAGCTCCAGCAGCAGCGTGGTACCCAGCGCCGCCGCGGTTTTGCCGATGCCCGATTTCAGCAGAGCCACCTCAACGCCGTTGAGCGTACCGGTGTAAATTTCGCAGCCGGCCAGCGTCAGCGTCTGACGGTTTTCAATTTTGTCACGCAGCAGTGTGACTTCCTGCTCCATCGCGCCAATAATGCCTGCTTTCATAAAGAATCTCGCTGTAGTTATGGATGTATAAGGCTAAAGTGAGGCATAGTCTAACATGGCTCAAAGGGGATCAATTCAGGAAAAAATAAGGGGTAACAATGGCGACGATCAATTTCAGGAAGAAGATCAGTTTCACCCGCCCTTATACAAGCCGCAAAGATCCCGAAGGCGAATACTTTATTACCCGCCACTTTGAAAGCGATCGTGGACGCATTATTAATTCTGCCGCGATTCGCCGTCTGCAACAAAAAACCCAGGTGTTTCCGCTGGAGCGGAATGCGGCCGTGCGCTCGCGCCTGACCCATTCGCTTGAGGTGCAGCAAACCGGGCGTTACATCACCAAAGAGATTCTGCATACGCTGAAAACCCAGGGCGGCGGGCTGGCGGCTTACGGCCTCGATGGCTTTGAGGGCGCGGTCGAGAGCCTGGTGGAGATGGCCTGCCTGCTGCACGACGTCGGCAACCCGCCGTTTGGCCATTTTGGTGAAGCGGCGATCAATGACTGGTTTGATGACAACCTGCCGGCCGAACTGGTGGATCCGCTGGTGGCGGGCGTGGCGGATGACGCGCAGCGTGCCGATTTCGACCGGTTAAATGCAATGATTCGTCAGGATTTGTGCCATTTCGAAGGGAATGCGCAGGCCATTCGGCTGGTGCATACCCTGCTGCAGCTAAATCTTAGCTATGCGCAGGTAGCGTGTATTTTAAAATACACCGCGCCGGCGTGGTGGCAGGGCGATAAGCCGGCGGAGTTCAGCGTGTTAATGAAAAAGCCGGGTTTCTATTTATCCGAACGTGAATATGTGGCCGATCTCCGCGCGGCAACGGATATACCTGAGCACCACCGTTATCCGCTGACCTGGATAATGGAAGCGGCTGACGATATCTCCTATTGTATTGCCGACCTTGATGACGCCGTAGAAAAAGACATCTTCACCGTCGATACGCTCTATCATTCTTTGCTCAACGCCTGGGGTCCGGTGAAATCCGGCGACGCGTTCAGCCGCACCATTAATGAAGCGTGGAAAGAGGCCAATCAGAAAAAGCGTCGCAGTATTAGCGATCAATTTTTCATGTCGCTGCGGGTCAACGTCCAGAGCGTGCTGGTCAGCCATGCGGTGCGCCGCTTTGTTGATAATTTACCTGCCATTTTTGCCGGCAGCTTTAACCATGCGCTGCTGGAAGATGACGGTGATGAAGGGCGCCTGTTAAAATTATTTAAAACCGTGGCGCGCCAGCAGGTGTTTAATCACCCTGAAGTTGAGCAGCTGGAATTACAGGGTTATCGGGTCATTAAAGGATTACTGGAAATTTATCAGTCGCTGATGCAGCTCGATTATGAACAGTTTACCACGTTAATGAATGAGGATTTTCTCGCGAAACATCCGATCGAAACCCGACTGTTTCATAAACTTTCCGGTAAACATCGTAAAGCTTATCAGCAACAGATGCGTAACCTGGTGGTGCAGCATAAATATCAGCGATTGTTATGGGAACGTTATTATCGCTCGCGGCTGATTCAGGACTATATCAGCGGGATGACGGACAATTACGCCTGGGATGAGTATCGTCGGTTGATGGCGGTGGAATAAGCGCAGTTTTGTAAAGACGAAGAATAAATTTTTACCTTTGCCCAATACTTTATCAGGAACTTCGCGCTAAAAACTTAATCTCATCATCACGACCACAGCAATGGTCTGCACGTTAATTTCAGAGAGACACAGACGAATGAAAAAAAGCACATTAATGTTAAGTGCGCTGGCGCTTAGTCTGGGCATGGCGTTAAGCCCTGTCAGTGTTTTCGCGGCGGAGACAGCGTCTTCCTCCAGTCAGCAACTGCCCAGCCTGGCACCCATGCTGGAAAAAGTGATGCCTTCCGTGGTCAGTATCAGCGTGGAAGGCAGCACCACGGTGAAAACCCCGCGCATGCCGCAGCAGTTCCAGCAATTCTTTGGCGATAATTCCCCGTTCTGTCAGGACGGATCGCCGTTCCAGGGTTCACCCATGTGCCAGGGCGGCGGCGGTGACGGTAGCGACGATGGCGCCAACGCGCAGAAGCAGCAGTTCCGCGCACTCGGTTCCGGCGTAATCATCAACGCCGACAAAGGCTATGTGGTTACCAACAACCACGTAGTAGATAACGCCACCAAAATTCAGGTACAGCTGAGCGATGGCCGTCGCTACGATGCTAAGGTCATCGGCAAAGATCCGCAGTCTGACATCGCGCTGATTCAGCTGCAGGATGCGAAAAACCTGACGGCAATTAAGATCGCAGACTCCGACAATCTGCGCGTCGGTGATTACACCGTGGCCATCGGTAACCCGTACGGCCTGGGCGAAACGGTCACGTCCGGCATCGTCTCAGCGCTGGGGCGCAGCGGCCTTAACGTCGAAAATTACGAAAACTTTATCCAGACCGATGCCGCCATCAACCGCGGCAACTCCGGCGGTGCGCTGGTTAACCTGAACGGCGAGCTGATCGGTATTAACACCGCGATCCTCGCACCGGACGGCGGCAACATCGGTATCGGCTTTGCCATCCCGAGTTCCATGGTGAAAAACCTGACCGCGCAGATGGTGGAGTATGGCCAGGTGAAACGCGGCGAGCTGGGCATTATGGGCACCGAGCTCAACTCCGAGCTGGCTAAAGCGATGAAAGTGGATGCGCAGCGTGGCGCCTTTGTCAGCCAGGTGCTGCCAAACTCCGCGGCGGCGAAAGCCGGTGTGAAAGCGGGCGATGTGGTGGTTTCCATGAACGGTAAAGCGCTGACCAGCTTTGCGGCGCTGCGTGCAGAAGTCGGCTCGCTGCCGGTCGGCACCAAACTGCAGCTGGGTCTGCTGCGCGATGGCAAACCGCTCAACGTGACGGTTGAGCTGCAGCAGAGCTCACAGGATAAAGTGCAGTCCGCGACGATTTACACCGGCATTGAAGGCGCCGATCTCAGCAACGTCGACAGCAACGGCCAGAAGGGCGTGCGCGTTGACAGCGTGAAAGCCGGCAGCGCTGCGGCACGTATCGGCCTGAAGAAAGGCGATGTGATCCTCGGTGTGAACCAGCAGGCGGTAAGCAACCTTGGCGAGCTGCGTAAAATCCTCGACACCAAACCGTCGGTGCTGGCGCTCAACGTCAAGCGCGGCGACAGCAGCCTCTATCTGCTGATGCAGTAATCCTTTTATTGGTCTCTCAGGCGAGCTTCGGCTCGCCTTTTTTATTGCCTGTATGCTGCTGCGCCCCAGTCATCTGTGCCTTCCCAGTGTGACCGCTGCCGCAATTCCGGTAATCGCCCTGCGGCTATGTGCAGTTGCACAATGCCAGGGGCAATCGGGATGCGTATTCTGTCGGTTCGTCCCGAATTCTGGAGTGTTTGATGGCCACCTATCATCTTGATGCGCGACTGGCTCAGGATATCGTTGCCCGCACCATGAAAATTATCGATAGCAATGTCAATGTGATGGATGCGCGCGGCCGCATTATTGGCAGTGGCGATCGCGAGCGTATTGGCGAATTGCACGAGGGCGCGCTGCTGGTGCTGTCACAGGGCAGGGTGGTTGATATTGACGAAGCGGTGGCTAAACACCTGCACGGCGTGCGGCCGGGCATCAATTTACCGCTGCGCATTGACGGCGACATCGTCGGCGTGATTGGCCTCACCGGCCAGCCCAGCACGTTACGCCATTACGGCGAGCTGGTGTGCATGACGGCAGAGATGATGCTGGAACAGGCGCGCCTGCTGCATATGCTGGCGCAGGACAGCCGCCTGCGTGAGGAGCTGGTGCTGAACCTGATCCGCAGCGATACGCTGTCGCCAGCGCTGAACGAATGGGCGCAGCGACTGGGCATCGATCTCAATCAGCCGCGCGTGGTGGCGGTGGTGGAAGTGGACAGCGGACAGCTGGGGGTCGATAGCGCGATGTCGGAGCTGCAGCAATTACAGACGCTGCTGACCACGCCCGATCGCGACAACCTGATCGCCATTGTTTCGCTCACCGAAATGGTGGTGCTGAAGCCAGCGCTGAATGCCCATGGCCGTTACGATCAGGACGATCATCGCCGCCGCGTCGATCAACTGCTGCAGCGCATGAAAGAGAGCGGTCAGGTGCGGATGCGCATCGCGCTCGGCAATTTCTTTACCGGGCCCGGCAGCATTGCGCGCTCTTACCGCACCGCCCGCACTACCATGATGGTGGGCAAACAGCGCATGCCGCAGCAGCGGAGCTTCTTCTATCAGGATCTGGTGCTGCCTGTACTCCTGGATAGCCTGCGCGGCGGCTGGCAGGCCAGCGAGCTGGCACGTCCGCTGGCAAAGCTGAAGAGTATGGACAATAACGGTTTGCTGCGGCGCACGCTGGTTGCGTGGTTCAGTCATAACGTGCAGCCGAGCGCCACAGCGCGCGCGCTGTTTATTCATCGCAATACGCTGGAGTACCGCCTGAACCGCATCTCGGAACTGACCGGCCTTAATCTGGCGAACTTTGACGATCGGCTGCTGCTGTATGTGGCGCTGCAGCTTGATGAGCAGGCATAAAAAAGGCCAGCAGCAGCTGGCCTGAGAAGCTGCGGGAATTAGCGACCGTTGCGGGTCAGCTGATCGAGATCGGATTCGATTTCGGCGATTTTGTTCGACACCACGTTCTCCAGATGGCGCAGATCGGCGAGGATTTTGCGCTTCAGATCCACTTCTACCTGATCGCGCTGGCAGATCTGATCCAGCTCGTCGATCACGTAACGCAGGTTAGGGCTGATTTCCTGAATCTCTTTATAACCCTGGGTGGTGTGATCGGCCACCACGGTTTTGCGCTGACGCGGGTATTTAAACTTCACGCTTTTGGCGAAGAACTCGCCCTTGTCTTTACGGAAGTAGATTTTCAGGATGTCGTTGTTGGCTTCCTGACGCAGGCTGTAGCGGTCAATGTCTTCAGGATTGCTGATACCTAAGCTTTTCAGGTTGTCGTACATAGCGTTTATATTCCATCTGAGAGTGAGTGAGCGCGCAGGATTATCATCATCATTCGGCTGCGTAATAAGCGCAACGAACCGAACGCTTACGGCATACTTAATCAACTGTAGACACAAAAACCGGGATGAACAGTGCGCGACCGGAGTTAACTGGCGCGGATTATGACCTGTTTGAAAAACAAACGCACCTGTTAATTCGCGGCGCGAAACAGGTAATAGCGGTAGAAGTGTAAAGAAAAAATGACGGGCCTGAATACAGGCCCGTGGCTATAAAAATAAGCGGGAAGAAAAAACTTAATCGATGGTACGCAGCAGTTCGTTGATGCCGGTTTTTGCCAGCGTTTTCGCGTCAACTTTCTTCACGATCACCGCACAGTACAGGCTGTAGCTGCCATCTTTAGACGGCAGGTTACCGGAAACCACCACCGAACCTGCCGGTACGCGACCGTAGTGCACTTCACCGGTTTCGCGGTCATAAATTTTGGTGCTCTGGCCGATGTAAACGCCCATGGAGATCACCGAGCCTTCTTCGACGATCACGCCTTCAACGATCTCAGAACGGGCACCGATAAAGCAGTTATCTTCGATGATGGTTGGATTGGCCTGCAGCGGTTCCAGTACGCCGCCGATGCCGACGCCGCCGGACAGATGCACGTTTTTACCAATCTGCGCACAGGAGCCGACGGTGGCCCAGGTATCAACCATGGTGCCTTCATCGACATACGCACCGATGTTGACATAGGACGGCATCAGCACGGTGTTGCGCGCGATGAATGCACCCTGACGCACTGCGGCCGGTGGCACGACGCGGAAGCCGGCGCTTTTAAAGCGCGCTTCATCCCAGCCGGCAAATTTCATCGGCACTTTGTCGTAGAAGCGGGTTTCTGCCCCGTCGATCACCTGGTTGTCGTTGATACGGAACGACAGCAGTACCGCTTTTTTCAGCCACTGATGCGTTACCCATTCGCCGTTGATCTTTTCTGACACGCGCAGTTCACCGCTGTCCAGCAGGCCAATCACCTGGTTGATCGCTTCACGGGTGGCGCTGTCTACGCTGGTCGGCGTAATGTCGGCGCGGCGTTCAAAGGCAGATTCGATAACGCTCTGTAACTGTTGCATATTTAATTCCTGAGTCTGTCATTGCGGATGCACGCCAACTGGCGTGCAGAGTAAAATTATCGGGCAAACATCCTTCATGCTGCAGAACGGTGGCGCGCCTATCGGAGCGAGATCCACGGATGGGCCGTGTCACCAGGCCAATGCATCGGCAACGTGAAGAATGGAAGCCGGGTCACATTTTATCGTTTGGATTAAGTACCTCTGTCAACCGTTGTTGCAGCACGGAACGCATTTCGGCATCCAGCGCACGTCGTTCGCTGTTGGCAAGGATGAACAAATCCTCCACCCGTTCGCCGATGGTACTGATGCGGGCGCCGTGCAGCGAAACACCGAGGTCAGCAAACACTTCGCCGACGCGCGCCAGCAAACCTGGCTGGTCCAGCGCCACCAGCTCCAGATAGCTGCGGCGGTCGGTATGGGTGGGCAAAAAGTTGACTTCGGTATCGACGCTGAAGTGTTTCAGACGTGACGACGGCCGGCGCGTACGCGGTGGCACCCACTGCGTTTGCGTGATCGCCTGCTCCAGCGCCTGAATAATCAGCGGATGGCGATCCGCTGCCAGCGGACTGCCGTCCGGCTCCAGCACAATAAAGGTGTCCATGGCCATGCCGTCGCGGCTGGTAAAGATCTGCGCATCGTGCACGCTCAGATTACGGCGATCGAGTTCTCCGGCTACGGCGGCAAACAGGTAAGGGCGATCCGGGCTCCAGATGAAGATCTCGGTGCCGCCGCGCGTGGCCTGCGGGCTCACCAGCACCAGCGGTTTGCTGAGGTCATGATTGATCAGATGCCGCGCGTGCCACGCCAGCTGGTTGGGCGTATGGCGCAGGAAGTAGTCGGCGCGGCAGCGGCTCCAGATATGGTGCAGGCGCTCTTCGTTGAGATTTTCCATGCGCAGTAGCGCCAGCGCCTGCAGCCGGTGATGACGCACGCGCTCGCGCAGATCCGGGCTGTTCTCCATACCGCGGCGCAGCTGTTTTTCGGTGGCGAAGAACAGCTCACGTAGCAGGCTCTGTTTCCAGCTGTTCCACAGGCTTTCATTGGTGGCACAGATGTCGGCAACCGTCAGGCAGGCCAGATAGCGCAGCCGGTTTTCATTTTGCATCACTTCAGCAAACTGCTGAATCACCGTGGGGTCCTGAATGTCGCGACGCTGAGCAGTCACCGACATCAGCAGGTGATGACGCACCAGCCACGCCACCAGCTGCATTTCGCGCGAATTGAGGCCGTGCAGCTCAGCAAAGTCCAGCGCGTCCTGCGCGCCAAGAATCGAGTGGTCGCCGCCGCGCCCTTTGGCGATATCGTGCAGCAGCGCGGCCATCAGCAGCAGCTCCGGCTGTGGCAGGCGCGGCCACAGCTCGACGCACAGCGGGTGCATCGGGCGCGTGGCTTCGTCGGCAAAACTTTCCAGCTTCTGCAACACGCGGATGGTGTGCTCATCCACGGTGTAGGCGTGGAACAGGTCGAACTGCATCTGGCCGACAATGTTGCCCCACAGCGGCGTATAGGCCCACAGTACGCTGTGGCGATGCATCGGCAGCAGCGCGCGCTTTACCGCGCCAGGGTGGCGCAGAATCGCCATAAAGGTGCGGCGCGCTTCGGGGATCTGACATAACGGCTGTTGCAGATGACGGCGGGCGTAGCGCAGCTGGCGCAGCGTGGTGGAATAGATGCCGGTGATGGTTTCGTTACGCACCATCACGTAAAACATGCGCAGAATCGCCTGCGGCTCGCGCTCAAACAGCGTGGGATCGCGCAGGTCAATCAGATTACCGCGCAGCTGAAAATCCTCATCGATGCTGCGCGGCTTCTCGGTGGTCGACAGCGCCAGAATGGCTTCGTCAAACAGCTGCAGCAGCATCTGGTTCAGCTCGCCGATACGGCGCGTGACGCGATAGAAATCTTTCATCATGCGCTCAACCGGCTCATTGCCTTCGCCGCCATAGTTGAGGCGCTGTGCCACGTTGAGCTGACGATCGAACAGTAAGCGGTTATCGTAGCGCGGCAGCGTCAGGTGCAGCGCGAAACGGATGCGCCAGAGAAATTCCTGGCACTCATTAATCTCATTGCGTTCGGCTTCAGTGAGAAAGCCAAAGCCGACCATCTCATCCATGGTGGTGGCGCCAAAGTGGCGGCGCGCGACCCACTGCAGAGTATGAATGTCGCGCAGCCCGCCCGGGCTGCTTTTGATATCCGGTTCGAGGTTGTAGCTGGTGCCATGATAGCGCTGGTGGCGTTCCAGCTGCTCCTCAATTTTGGCAGCGAAGAAGCGTGACGATGGCCAAAAACCGTCGCTGAAGATATTCTTTTGCAGTTCGAGAAACAGCGCCACGTCGCCGGTCAGCATGCGCGACTCAATCAGGTTGGTGGCGACGGTGAGATCCGACAAGCCCTCCAGCAGACACTCTTCCAGCGTGCGTACGCTGTGGCCGACCTCCAGTTTGAGATCCCACATCAGCGTCAGCAGTTCTGAGGTGCGCTGCGCGGCAGCTTCGTCCAGTGGCTGACGGCTCAGGATCAGCACGTCGATGTCCGACAGCGGATGCAGCTCACCGCGGCCATAGCCGCCCACCGCCACCAGCGCGATCTCTTTCATCTGGTCAAAGCCAAACAGTCGCCATAGCCGGCGCAGCAGGCGATCGATAAACAGCGTGCGCGCATCAATCAGCGATTCGATATCGCTGCCAGCGTCAAAAGCGCTGCCCAGATGCTGCTGGAACTGTTCAAGATACTGTTTGAGTTTGTCGCGCGTCAGCGCGTCGTCTGGCCAGCTGGCGGGGGAATCGGTCAGGCCTTTGTGTACTGCTTCGGTCACGCTACCACTCATCAACATGCCTCTTCTGCACCATAAAAAGCGGGCTTAACGCCGTGATGCCGTTCAGTTAGTCACCGTCCGTGACACCACCGCAGTAGCGGCGCGGGTTAACGCGCAACTGATGGCGCCGCTACGGGAGGTGCAGGGATGGGTGAACCTAAACTGACAGGCGTTCGTTTTGAGTCGGCCTGTTATCCTGATGACGAGCGTTACGCGTTGTTTTCCAGCACCGCTGGAATAGTGTCGTCGGCGCGCAGCGTCAGGATTTCACAGCCGTTTTCCGTCACCACAATAGTATGCTCATACTGTGCGGACAAGCTGCGATCTTTGGTTTTCACCGTCCAGCCATCTTTCATGGTGCGGATGCGATAATCACCGGCGTTTACCATCGGTTCGACGGTAAATGTCATGCCAGCCTGCAGCACCACGCCGCTGTCGTCGGCATCGTAATGCAGCACCTGCGGCTCTTCATGGAAGCCTTTACCGATGCCGTGTCCGCAATACTCGCGGACCACGGAAAAATCCTGTGCTTCCACGTATTTCTGAATCGCCCGGCCCAGTTCACGCAGGCGAATGCCCGGCTTCACCAGACGCAGCGCAATGTACAGGCTCTCCTGCGTAACCCGGCACAGGCGCTCGCCCTGAATCGTCGGTTTGCCGACGATGAACATCTTTGACGTATCACCATGGTATTCATCTTTGATCACCGTGACGTCGACGTTAACGATATCCCCGTCTTTCAGCACGCGATCGTCGCTGGGAATACCGTGACATACCACTTCGTTGACCGAAATACACACTGATTTCGGGAAACCGTGGTAGCCGAGACAGGCTGAAATGGCCTGCTGCTTTTCGGTGATGTGCTGGTGGCACAGACGGTCAAGCTCGCCGGTGGTGACGCCTGGCACGACGTGTGGAGCAATCATCTCCAGCACTTCGGCAGCCAGACGGCCCGCCACGCGCATTTTTTCGATTTCTTCTGGGGTTTTGATTGAAATGGCCATTAAATAATCCGCAATCGCCGCAATTTTCGACAATAATGAGTTCTGTGGCAGTCATGTTAGCAGTCAGCAAATGGGCTGCCAAATCGGGATTATACCCTGCCGCTCATGCTAACAACTGTTGGCGTATTCCTGCGCATTGTGGTATAAAGCGCGCCGACGATTCTCTGTCACCTCGTATGAGAGGGCAGGAAACGCATAAATCTCATTATGTGTACTAAAACACACATGTATCGACACGTACGCCGGGGTGCCTCGTAAGAGGTCGGTTGTATGGGATACATGGAGGCCCAACCCCAAACAAACTTTTAGAGGTAATCATGGCAACTGTTTCCATGCGCGACATGCTCAAGGCTGGTGTTCACTTCGGTCACCAGACCCGTTACTGGAACCCAAAAATGAAGCCATTCATTTTTGGTGCGCGTAACAAAGTTCACATCATCAACCTTGAGAAAACCGTACCAATGTTCAACGAAGCCCTGGCTGAGCTGAACAAGATCTCTTCCCGTAAAGGTAAGATTCTGTTTGTTGGTACCAAGCGCGCTGCTGCCGAAGCGGTAAAAGAGTCTGCACTGAGCTGCGACCAGTTCTTCGTTAACCACCGCTGGCTGGGTGGTATGCTGACCAACTGGAAAACCGTTCGTCAGTCAATCAAACGCCTGAAAGATCTGGAAACTCAGTCTCAGGACGGTACTTTCGACAAACTGACCAAGAAAGAAGCACTGATGCGTGCTCGTGAGCTGGCCAAGCTGGAAAACAGCCTGGGCGGTATCAAAGATATGGGCGGTCTGCCGGATGCACTGTTCGTTGTTGACGCTGACCACGAACACATCGCAATCAAAGAAGCAAACAACCTGGGTATCCCGGTATTTGCTATCGTTGATACTAACTCTGATCCAGACGGCGTTGATTTCGTTATCCCAGGTAACGACGATGCGATCCGTGCTGTAAGCCTGTACCTGACTGCCGTTGCCACTACCGTGCGCGAAGGCCGTTCACAGGACCTGGCTGAGCAGGCTGAAGAAGCTGCTGAAGCTTAATAAGGTTCGCTCTTTCTGAGAGCCCTTAGACATCAGATGTGATCTGTTAAGGGGCCGTGAAGGCCCCTTTATTTATCTCACTTAGTCACGCACCCTGTTCGGGCTGGCGGGGCAAGTAAATTTTCCGCAACAAGTTTCTGACAGTGTGAAAGCACTGCGAGACGAATCGAGGATTCTGGAATGGCTGAAATTACCGCTGCACTGGTAAAAGAACTGCGCGAGCGTACTGGCGCAGGCATGATGGACTGCAAAAAAGCGCTGACCGAAGCGAACGGCGACATTGAGCTGGCGATCGAGAACATGCGTAAGTCTGGTGCGATCAAAGCTGCTAAGAAAGCAGGCAACGTGGCTGCTGACGGCGTGATCAAAACCAAAATCGCTGACGGCTATGGCGTGATTCTGGAAGTGAACTGCCAGACTGACTTCGTGGCAAAAGATGCCGGTTTCCAGGCCTTTGCTGACAAAGTGCTGGACGCTGCTGCTGCCGGTAAAGTGACTGATGTGGAAGTTCTGAAAGCGCAGTTCGAAGAAGAGCGCGTGGCACTGGTTGCGAAAATCGGTGAGAACATCAACATCCGTCGTGTTGCTGTCCTCGAAGGTGCTGAGCTGAACGGCTATCTGCACGGCGCACGTATCGGCGTACTGGTTTCTACCACCGGCGCTGATGAAGAGCTGAGCAAGCAGATTGCTATGCACGTTGCTGCCAGCAAGCCAGAGTTCGTGAAGCCAGAAGACGTTTCTGCTGACGTGGTTGAGAAAGAGTACCAGGTTCAGCTGGACATCGCGATGCAGTCTGGCAAGCCAAAAGAGATTGCTGAGAAGATGGTTGAAGGCCGCATGAAGAAATTCACCGGCGAAGTCTCTCTGACCGGTCAGGCTTTCGTTATCGATCCGAGCAAAACTGTTGGCCAGGCGCTGAAAGAGAAAGGCGCTGACGTGATCAACTTCATCCGCTTCGAAGTGGGCGAAGGCATTGAGAAAGTCGAATCTGACTTTGCAGCCGAAGTTGCTGCCATGTCCAAACAGTCTTAATGGTTTGCAGGAACCGCCGAGAGGCGGTTCTTTTTTGTCTGCGTTTTGGCGCAGCAATTTTCAGTCTCATCCCAATAGCTTTTCTCACGCGCTAAGCGGATGATCGATCAGATTTAACTTCTCATTCATCTTATCTTCCAGGAAGAATTGACCATGGCGACCAACGCAAAACCTGTATATCAACGTATCTTACTGAAACTGAGCGGCGAAGCACTGCAGGGTGCCGAAGGTTTTGGTATCGACGCGAGCGTGCTTGACCGTATGGCGCAAGAGGTGAAAGAGCTGGTTGAGCTGGGCATTCAGGTGGGTGTGGTAATTGGTGGCGGTAACCTGTTCCGTGGCGCGGGTCTGGCGCAGGCAGGCATGAACCGCGTGGTCGGCGACCACATGGGGATGCTGGCGACCGTGATGAACGGCCTGGCAATGCGTGACGCACTGCATCGTGCGTACGTTAACGCGCGCCTGATGTCGGCGATTCCGCTGAACGGCGTGTGTGATAACTACAGCTGGGCAGAAGCCATCAGCCTGCTGCGCAATAACCGCGTGGTGATCTTCTCTGCCGGTACCGGCAACCCGTTCTTTACCACCGACTCAGCGGCCTGCCTGCGCGGCATCGAAATCGAAGCGGACGTGGTACTGAAAGCCACCAAGGTCGACGGCGTCTACTCAGCCGACCCGGTGAAAAATCCGGATGCCACGCTGTACGAACAGCTGACCTACGGTGAAGTGCTGGAAAAAGAGCTGAAAGTGATGGATCTGGCCGCCTTTACGCTGGCGCGCGACCATCAACTGCCGATCCGCGTCTTCAATATGAACAAGCCTGGCGCGCTGCGTCGCGTGGTGATGGGTGAAAAAGAAGGCACCCTGATTACGCATTAATACCCGACGCAGGATAAAATAAGGTATATTCTGTTGGCGCGCTGCACTGCTGTCGCGCAGCATTCAGGATGATCGATGTTTATCGATACCGTTTCCGTTCCGCTGCGTCCGGAAGTGGCCAGGTCAAACCGAATCCAAGGGTTTCAACGTGATTAACGATATTAAAAAAGATGCTGAAACGCGCATGGACAAATGCGTGGAAGCATTCAAAAACACCATCAGCAAAGTGCGCACCGGTCGTGCTTCGCCTTCACTGCTCGACGGCATCGTTGTGGAATATTACGGTACGCCAACGCCGCTGCGTCAGCTGGCCAGCGTCACCGTTGAAGATTCACGCACGCTGAAAATCAACGTGTTCGATCGCTCAATGGGTCCGGCAGTCGAGAAAGCCATCATGGCTTCTGACCTCGGCCTCAACCCAAGCTCAGCCGGTAGCGACATTCGTGTTCCACTGCCTGCGCTGACCGAAGAGCGTCGTAAAGATCTGATCAAGGTTGTGCGTGGCGAAGCCGAGCAGGGCCGTGTTTCCGTGCGCAACGTGCGCCGTGACGCGAACGACAAGATCAAGGCGCTGCTGAAAGACAAAGAGATCAGCGAAGACGACGAACGTCGCTCGCAGGACGAGATCCAGAAAATGACCGACGTTCGCATCAAGCACGTTGATGCGGCGCTGGCCGAGAAAGAGAAGGAACTGATGGAATTCTGATTCCGTCATTTGCCTGACAAAACGCCGTTCAGAGACGTAGTACGACTCTGGCGGCGTTTTACATTGTGCCCGGCGTACGCGCGGGCGCGCACCACGACTTCACAGGGACAGCACCATGAAGCGATTAACTCTGCTGGGTTCGACCGGCTCAATTGGTACCAGCACGCTGGCGGTAGTGGCGGCGCATCCTGAACGCTATCAGGTGACTGCGCTGGTGGCAGGTCAAAATGTGGCGCTGATGGCCGAACAGTGTCAGCAATTTAAACCGCGCTACGCGGCGATGTCCGACGACGCTTCCGCTGCGGCGCTGCGTGAACGACTGAAAGCACTCAACATCGATACGGAAGTGCTCTCCGGCGTTCAGGCCGCCTGCGAACTGGCCGCACTGGATGAGGTCGATCAGGTAATGGCCGCCATTGTGGGCGCTTCCGGCTTACAACCGACGCTGGCCGCCATTCGCGCCGGCAAAACCGTCCTGCTTGCCAATAAAGAATCGCTTGTCACATGCGGCCGTTTGTTTATGGAGGCGGTACGCCAGCATCAGGCGCAGCTGCTGCCGGTCGACAGCGAGCACAACGCCATTTTTCAGAGTTTGCCCGCTTCCATACAGCATCAGTTGGGGTACGCTGATCTGCGGGAGAATGGCATCGAGTCGATTCTCCTTACGGGATCGGGTGGCCCTTTTCGTGACACGCCATTAGCCGAGCTGGCCGCTATGTCGCCAGATCAGGCCTGTGCGCATCCGAACTGGTCAATGGGGCGTAAAATCTCCGTTGATTCGGCCACCATGATGAATAAAGGTCTTGAATACATTGAAGCCCGCTGGCTGTTCAACGCCACCGACGCACAAATGGAGGTCATCCTGCATCCGCAGTCGGTGATTCACTCCATGGTGCGATACTGCGACGGTAGCGTGCTGGCACAGCTGGGTTCACCCGATATGCGCACGCCAATCGCCCACAGCATGGCCTGGCCGGCACGTATTACCGCAGGCGTAACGCCGCTTGATTTCACCCGAATGAAGGCGCTGACGTTTGCTGAGCCGGACTACGCACGCTATCCCTGCCTGAAGCTGGCAATCGATGCATGCGCAACCGGACAGGCGGCCACCACCACGCTGAACGCAGCCAATGAAGTCGCGGTAGCGGCATTTCTGCAGCATCAGATTCGCTTTACCGATATCGCGGCCATCAACAGTGAAGTGCTGGCAACCCTGCAGTGTCAGGAGCCGGGCAGCGTGGATGACGTGATGGAGATTGATCGGATTGCACGCGTGCGGGCCACGGCGTTGCTGCCGCGCTTTCGTTTAGCCGGTTGATAGTGGCGCTATTTGTTCGCTCAGGGTGAAAATGGTATAGTCGCTCGCTCGCGTTTTACGGCCCGACATTGTTTCGATGTCATCCGGTGAAGTTTCCGGCGTTTGCCGCAGGCGCAATGTATTCAGAAACCACAGCATTTCTGATGAAAGGAATTATTACGCGTTATGTCGTCCAACAATCACAATACAATCGATGACGGGTCGTACTGCACGCCACGTCACGTGGCCATCATTATGGATGGTAATGGTCGCTGGGCAAAAAATCAGGGCAAACTGCGTATTTCAGGCCACAAAGCCGGGGTAAAATCAGTACGCCGGGCCGTCAGCTTTGCGGTCAGCAACAAGCTGGAAGCGCTCACGCTCTATGCGTTCAGCAGTGAAAACTGGAGCCGACCGGTACAGGAAGTGACGGCCTTAATGGAATTGTTTGTCTGGGCGCTCGACAGCGAAGTCAAAAGCCTGCACAAGCACAATGTGCGTCTGCGCATTATTGGTGATATCAGCCGTTTCAATAACCGCATTCAGGAACGCATTCGCCGCGCCGAGGAACTGACTCAGCAAAATGATGGACTCACCCTCAACATTGCTGCCAACTATGGCGGCCGTTGGGATATTATCCAGGGTGTAAAAAAACTGGCTGAACAGGTTCAGGAAGGACTGCTACGTCCTGACCAGATAACTGAAGAAAGTCTGGCTCCGCATCTGTGTATGCAGGAGCTGGCGCCGGTGGATTTAGTGATAAGGACCGGGGGAGAGCATCGGATCAGCAACTTCCTGCTGTGGCAGATCGCCTATGCTGAGTTTTGGTTTACCGATGTTCTCTGGCCTGATTTTGATGAACACGTTTTTGAAGGTGCACTGAATGCATTCTCTCTGCGGGAGCGACGCTATGGCGGCGCTGCACCAGGCGGCGCCTGAGCAACCTGGGGGTAACCTTTGCTGAAGTCTCGTCTGATCACCGCGTTTATTCTGATTCCGCTGGTGATCGCTGCTCTGTTTTGGTTGCCGCTGTCCGGTTTTGCGATTACCACCATCATCATCTGCATGCTTGCCGCCTGGGAGTGGGGGCAGCTGGCGGGGATGGCAACGCGTCAGCAGCGTATCTGGCTGGCGGTGCTATGCGGCCTGCTGCTGGCGGTGATGCTGTTCACCCTGCAACCCTATCAACGTAATCTGCACCAGTTCCAGATGGAGAGCTCGCTCTGGGCCTCGCTGGGCTGGTGGATTGTCGCGCTGTTTCTCGTGCTGTTTTATCCGGCCTCCGCTGCGCTGTGGCGCGCATCGCGTCCGCTGCGCCTGCTGTTTGGCGTGCTGACCGTGGTGCCGTTCTTCTGGGGCATGATGGCGCTGCGCCAGTATCACTATGACACCGACCATTTCGCCGGCGCCTGGTGGCTGCTGTTTGTGATGTTCCTCGTCTGGGGCGCGGATTCCGGTGCTTACATGTTTGGTCGTCTGTTCGGCAAGCATAAGCTGGCGCCGAAAGTCTCGCCGGGCAAAACCTGGGAAGGCTTCTTTGGCGGACTGCTGTCATCGGCGATTATCGCCTGGCTGTTTGCGCTGCTGGCCCCGCTGTCGGTGGCGCCGGGCACGCTGATTATCTGCGCCGTGATTGCCACGCTGGCCTCCGTGCTGGGCGATCTCACGGAAAGTATGTTCAAACGTGAAGCCGGTATCAAAGACAGCGGTAACCTGATTCCGGGGCACGGTGGTATCCTCGATCGCATTGATAGCCTGACAGCCGCGGTGCCGGTATTTGCCTGCCTGCTGCTGCTGGTGTTCCGCACCCTCTGAGGATAAGCGACGATGTTGAGCATACTCTGGAGTTTTGTCGCCTTTATCGTGGCGCTCGGCGTGCTGATTACGGTGCACGAGTTCGGCCACTTCTGGGTGGCGCGTCGCTGCGGTGTCAAAGTAGAACGCTTCTCGATCGGTTTCGGCAAAGCCCTGTGGCGTCGCACTGACCGCCAGGGCACGGAATACGTGATCGCGCTGATTCCGCTCGGTGGCTACGTCAAAATGCTCGACGAGCGCGTAGAGAGCGTGCCCGCTGAGCTGCGTCATCAGGCCTTCAACAATAAAACCGTGCTGCAGCGTGCCTCAATCATTGCCGCCGGTCCCATCGCCAATTTCATCTTTGCCGTATTTGCCTACTGGGTGGTGTTCATCCATGGTGTGCCGGGTGTTCGCCCGGTAGTCGGCGAAATTATGAGCGGTTCCGTCGCGGCAGAAGCGCAAATTACCTCCGGCATGGAACTTAAAGCGGTTGACGGTATCGAAACGCCTGACTGGGATGCTGTGCGCCTGGCGCTGATTGGTAAAATCGGCGACAGCAGTGCCACGCTGACCGTGTCACAGTTTGGTCAGCAGGCGACGCAGCAGAAGCAGCTCAATCTGCGTGACTGGCAATTTGAACCGGACAAACAGGACCCGGTGGTCGCTTTAGGTATTCGACCGCGCGGGCCGCAAATCGAAACCACGCTGGCAGAAGTGCAGGCGCGTTCACCGGCAAGTGCTGCCGGTTTGCAAGCCGGCGACAGGATCGTTAAAGTCGATGGTCAGCCATTAACGCAATGGCAGGTTTTTGCGGCTCAGGTTCGGGATAATCCCGGCAAAAACATGGCGCTGGAGGTTGAGCGTAACGGTGAACCGTTAACGCTGACGCTAACGCCGGAAGCGAAACCGGGCAACGCAGCGGAAGGTTTTGCCGGGGTGATCCCGCGTGTTATCCCGCTGCCGGATGAGTACAAAACGGTAAAACAGTACGGACCTTTCGCCGCGATTGGTGAAGCCGGTGTCAAAACCTGGCAACTGATGAAGCTGACGGTTTCGATGCTGGGCAAGTTGATAACCGGGGACGTCAAGCTGAATAACCTGAGCGGGCCAATTTCGATTGCGCAGGGTGCCGGATTATCAGCTGAATATGGGGTGATTTATTACCTGATGTTCCTCGCGCTGATTAGCGTCAACTTAGGGATCATCAATCTGTTCCCTCTGCCGGTTTTAGATGGTGGACATCTGCTCTTTCTGGCGATCGAAAAGATCAAAGGTGGACCGGTGTCCGAGCGAGTTCAGGACTTCAGTTATCGCATCGGCTCAATTTTGCTGGTGCTTTTAATGGGGCTTGCACTTTTCAATGATTTCTCTCGCCTGTAATCGCTGGAACGCAGACAGGCGCGGGATGTGTTAGGAAAACGCATAACAACGATGGCGATGAAAAAGTTGCTCATAGCGTCGCTGCTGTTTAGCAGCGCCACCGTTTACGGTGCAGACGATTTCGTAGTGAAGGACATTCATTTCGAAGGTCTACAGCGAGTCGCCGTCGGCGCGGCTCTGCTCAGCATGCCGGTACGCGTCGGTGATACGGTGAATGATGATGACATCAGAAACACCATTCGCTCACTGTTCGCTACCGGTAACTTTGAAGATGTCCAGGTTCTGCGTGACGGCACCACCCTGATTGTTCAGGTGAAGGAACGTCCGACCATTGCCAGCATCACCTTCTCCGGTAACAAAGCGGTGAAAGAGGATCAGCTGAAGGAGAACCTTGAGGCCTCCGGTGTGCGCGTCGGCGAAGCGCTTGACCGCACCACGCTCTCTTCCATCGAGAAGGGGCTGGAGGACTTTTACTACAGCGTCGGTAAATATACCGCCAGCGTCAAAGCCATCGCGACGCCGCTGCCGCGTAACCGTGTCGATCTGAAATTCGTCTTCCAGGAAGGCGTCTCGGCCAAGATCCAGCAGATCAACATTGTCGGCAACAAAGCGTTCAGCTCAGACGAACTGATCTCCCGCTTCCAGCTGCGCGATGAAGTGCCGTGGTGGAACGTGGTGGGCGATCGTAAATACCAGAAACAGAAACTGGCGGGCGATCTCGAAACCCTGCGCAGCTTCTATCTGGATCGCGGTTATGCGCGTTTCAATATTGATTCCACGCAGGTGAGCCTGACGCCGGACAAGAAAGGCATCTACATCACCGTCAACATCACTGAAGGCGATCAGTACAAGATTGCCGGCGTGATCGTCAACGGCAGCATGGCGGGCCACTCGGCGGAAATTGAGCACCTGACGCAGATTCCTAACGGTGAGCTGTATAACGGCACCAAAGTCACCCAGATGGAAGATGACATCAAGAAGCTGCTGGGCCGTTATGGCTACGCCTATCCACGTGTGGTGACGCAGCCGGAAATCAACGATGCGGATAAAACCGTTAAGCTGCACATCAACGTTGATGCCGGTAACCGTTACTACGTGCGTAAAGTGCGTTTTGAAGGTAACGACACCTCGAAAGATGCCGTACTGCGCCGCGAAATGCGTCAGATGGAAGGCGCATGGCTGGGCAGCGACCTCGTCGATCAGGGCAAAGAGCGCCTGAACCGTACCGGTTACTTCGAAACCGTGGACGTTGATACCCAGCGCGTTCCGGGCTCGCCAGACCAGGTTGACGTGGTTTACAAAGTCAAAGAGCGTAACACCGGTACCTTCAACTTTGGTGTGGGTTACGGTACGGAGAGTGGCGTCAGCTTCCAGGTTGGCGTAACCCAGGAGAACTGGCTCGGCACCGGTAATACCGTCGGCATCAGCGGTACCAAGAACGACTACCAGACTTACGCAGAATTCTCACTCACCGATCCGTACTTCACGGTGGACGGTGTGAGCCTCGGCGGCCGCCTCTTCTACAACGACTTTAAAGCGGATGATGCTGACCTCTCCGACTACACCAACAAAAGTTACGGTGTGGACGGTACGCTCGGCTTCCCGGTTAACGAAAACAACACGCTGCGCGTTGGCTTAGGTTATGTGCACAACGACCTGTCCAACATGCGTCCGCAGGTGGCGATGTGGCGTTACCTTGACTCGGTGGGTCGTCATCAGGGGCTGAATGATGACGGTGATTTCTCTGCGGATGACTTCACCTTCAACTACGGCTGGACGTACAACACGCTCGATCGTGGTTTCTTCCCGACGCGCGGTAACCGTACCAACCTGAACGGTAAAGTGACCATTCCGGGTTCGGATAACTCGTTCTACAAAGCGACGCTGGACACCCAGCAGTACGTGCCGCTGAACCGTGATGGCACCTGGGTGGTGCTGGGTCGTGGCCGTGTTGGCTACGGTGACGGACTCGGTGGCAAAGAGATGCCGTTCTATGAGAACTTCTACGCCGGCGGTTCCAGCACCGTGCGTGGCTTCCAGTCCAACACCATTGGTCCGAAAGCCGCTTACCTGAACGATCGTTCGTCGAGCTGTAATCTGACCGATCCGGACGGCATCTGTAAGTCTGACGATGCGGTGGGCGGTAACGCCATGGCGATCGCCAGCCTTGAGCTGATTACGCCAACGCCGTTCCTGAGCGAGAAATATGCAAACTCAGTACGTACCTCGGTATTTATGGATGCCGGTACCGTCTGGGATACCAAGTGGCAGAACACCGCGGAAACCCGCGCGGCAGGCATTCCGGACTACAGCGACCCGAACAACATTCGCGTCTCTGCCGGTCTTGCGCTGCAGTGGATGTCGCCACTTGGACCACTGGTGTTCTCCTACGCACAGCCAGTGAAAAAAGTCGAGGGAGACAAAGCAGAACAGTTCCAGTTTAACATCGGTAAAACCTGGTAAGGTTCTGAGCACGGAAGCAGAGTCGTAGTACGGCATCGCGCCGGCGCCAGACGGGAGCCGGACGATGCCAACACTGTGTCGCTGACACAAACGTTGATGGTAAGGAGTTTATAGTGAAAAAGTTGTTGTGTGCCGCAGGTCTGGGTCTTGCTTTAGCGGTTTCCGCGGGCGTTCAGGCTGCTGACAAAATTGCAGTGGTAAACGTGTCCAGCATTTTCCAACAGTTACCGCAACGTGCGACCGTTGCTAAACAGCTGGAAAACGAATTCAAGGGCCGTGCCACTGAGCTGCAGAGCCAGGAGCGCGATCTGCAGACTAAAATGCAGAAACTGCAGCGTGATGGTTCAACCATGAAGGCCAGCGACCGCAGCCGCATGGAAAAAGACATCATGTCACAGCGCGAAGCATTCTCGACGAAAGCGCAGGCTTTCGATCAGGATAACCGCCGTCGTCAGATGGAAGAGCGTAACAAACTGCTGAGCCGTATTCAGGACGCAGTGAAGAAAGTGGCGGACAGCGAAGGGTATGACGTGGTAATCGACGCCAATGCCGTTGCCTATGCTTCTAACGCGAAAGACATTACTGCTGACGTGCTGAAACAGGTTAAATAATCGATGTCATCAATTCGACTGGCTGATTTAGCCCAGCAGTTGGATGCAGAATTGCACGGAGATGGCGATATCGCCATCTCCGGCATTGCTTCTATGCAATCCGCCACCCCTGGTCAAATCACTTTTCTTGCCAACAGCCGCTACCGCGAGCAGCTCGCACAGGTTCAGGCCTCAGCCGTGGTGCTGACGGAAGCGGATCTGGAGTGGTGTAAAACCGCCGCGCTGGTGGTGAAAAACCCTTACCTGACTTATGCCCGCATGGCACAACTGCTGGACACCACGCCGCAGCCCGCGCAAAATATCGCGCCCAGCGCCGTGATCGATCCGAGCGCGAAGCTGGGGAACAATGTCTCGGTGGGCGCTAACGCGGTCATCGAGTCCGGCGTTGAGCTGGGTGATGACGTGGTGATTGGCGCCGGCTGCTTTGTCGGCAAGCGCTCGCGCATTGGCCGTGGTTCCCGTCTGTGGGCCAACGTTACGGTTTATCATGAGATTCAGATTGGTCAGGATTGTCTGATTCAGTCTGGCACCGTGATTGGTGCCGATGGTTTCGGTTATGCTAACGACCGCGGCAACTGGGTGAAAATTCCTCAGCTGGGCACCGTGGTGATTGGCGATCGGGTAGAAATTGGTGCCTGTACCACGATTGATCGCGGTGCGCTGGATAACACTCTGATCGGCAATGGTGTTATCATAGACAACCAGTGTCAGATTGCGCACAACGTCGTGATTGGTGATAACACCGCGGTTGCCGGTGGTGTGATCATGGCGGGTAGTCTGAAGATTGGGCGTTACTGTATGATTGGCGGAGCCAGCGTCATTAACGGCCATATGGAAATCTGTGACAAAGTGACGGTAACCGGCATGGGCATGGTCATGCGTCCCATCACAGAGCCTGGGGTATACTCATCGGGTATCCCGCTGCAACCCAACAAAACCTGGCGTAAAACGGCAGCGCTGGTGATGAACATCGATGACATGAGCAAACGCTTAAAAGCCATCGAACGCAAGGTCGGCAAAGACGACTGAGTACATCCCGGCTCTACCCGCTTTCATAATAAAGCAGCGTACCTTCTTTCACCTCGGGGTTAACCAGAGTGCGGCAGCAGGTATCGTGGTAAGCGAAACGCCACTGAACTGATTTGCGGCCTGCGAAAGATCATTTTGATCGGTGCAGGCCGTGTTATTGTTGCCATCAGATTTTTTAGGACAGGAAGAGTATTTTGACAACTGAAACGCATACTCTGAAAATTGAAGAGATTTTAGAACTGCTGCCGCACCGCTACCCGTTTTTGCTGGTTGACCGCGTGCTGGAATTTGAAGAGCATAAATATCTGCGTGCGGTAAAGAACGTTTCTGTTAATGAACCGTTTTTCCAGGGACACTTCCCTGGTAAACCGATTTTCCCAGGCGTTCTGATCCTGGAAGCGATGGCGCAGGCGACCGGTATTCTGGCGTTTAAAAGCGTTGGAAAACTGGAACCAGGCGAGCTGTACTATTTCGCCGGTATCGACGAAGCCCGCTTCAAGCGTCCGGTAGTGCCGGGCGACCAGATGATCATGGAAGTCACCTTCGAGAAGACCCGCCGTGGCCTGACGCGCTTCAAAGGCGTGGCAACCGTAGACGGTAAGATTGTCTGTGAAGCGACCATGATGTGTGCCCGTAGCCGGGAGGCATAATTAGTGATTGATTCAACCGCCAGCATCCATCCAACGTCCATCATTGAAGAAGGTGCGGTGATCGGCGCCAACGTCCAAATCGGTCCGTTTTGTGTTGTCGGAGCGAACGTGGAAATTGGCGAAGGCACGGTGCTGAAATCGCACGTGGTGGTGAATGGCCACACGCGTATCGGTAAAGATAACCAGATCTACCAGTTCGTTTCGATTGGCGAAGTGAATCAGGATCTGAAATATGCCGGTGAACCGACCCGCGTTGAAGTCGGCGATCGCAACCGCATCCGCGAGAGCGTCACCATTCATCGTGGCACCACGCAGGGTGGCGGCCTGACCAAAGTCGGCAGCGACAACCTGCTGATGGTCAATGCGCACATTGCCCATGACTGCGTGATCGGCAATCGCTGTATTCTGGCCAACAACGTAACGCTGGGCGGCCACGTTACCGTGGATGATTTTGCCATCATCGGCGGCGTGACGGCGGTGCACCAGTGGTGCACCATTGGTGCCCACGTGATGGTAGGCGGTTGTTCCGGCGTCGCGCAGGACGTGCCGCCGTACGTGATTGCGCAGGGCAACCATGCCACGCCGTTCGGTGTCAATATCGAAGGCCTGAAGCGTCGTGGCTTCAGCAAAGAAGCACTGCACGCCATTCGTAACGCGTACAAGCTGCTGTACCGCAGCGGTAAAACGCTGGATGAAGTGAAGCCGGAGATTGAAGAACTGGCCAAACTTCATAGCGAAGTGCAGCCTTTCTACGACTTCTTTGCCCGTTCTACCCGTGGATTGATTCGTTAATTCATGTCAGTGCGTCCCTTAACGATTGCCCTGGTCGCCGGAGAAACCTCCGGCGATATTCTTGGTGCCGGATTGATTCGTGCGCTGAAAGCGCGCCATCCTGACGCGCGCTTCGTTGGCGTTGCCGGTCCGCTGATGCAGGCCGAAGGCTGCGAAGCCTGGTACGAGATGGAAGAGCTGGCGGTAATGGGCATCGTTGAGGTGCTTGGCCGCCTGCGCCGTTTGCTGCACATCCGCAAGGATTTAACCCAGCGCTTTACCGAGCTGCGGCCGGATGTCTTCGTCGGCATCGATGCCCCGGATTTCAACATCACGCTGGAAGGCAACCTCAAGCGTGCCGGCATTCGCACCATTCATTATGTCAGTCCCTCCGTGTGGGCCTGGCGACAAAAGCGCGTGTTCAAAATTGGCCGCAACACCGATCTGGTGCTGGCGTTTCTGCCTTTTGAAAAAGCGTTTTACGATCGCTACAACGTGCCGTGCCGCTTTATCGGGCACACCATGGCCGATGCGATGCCGCTGCAGCCGGACAAACTGGCCGCGCGGCGTGAATTAGGCATCGCTGACGATGCGCTGTGCCTTGGCCTGCTGCCGGGCAGCCGTGGCGCGGAAGTGGAGATGCTCAGCGCCGATTTCCTGCGCGCTGCACAGCTGCTGCGCCAGCGCTATCCGGCGCTGGAGATCGTGGTGCCGCTGGTTAACGCGAAGCGGCGCGCGCAGTTCGAGCAGATTAAAGCCAGCGTCGCGCCGGAATTGCCGATGCACCTGCTGGATGGCAAAGGGCGCCAGGCGATGATCGCCAGCGACGCGGCGATTCTGGCTTCCGGCACTGCAGCGCTGGAGTGCATGCTGGCGAAATGCCCGATGGTGGTGGGCTATCGTATGAAGCCGTTCACCTTCTGGCTGGCGAAGCGGCTGGTGAAAACCCCGTACGTTTCGCTGCCTAACCTGCTGGCCGGCCGTGAGCTGGTGCAGGAGCTGCTGCAGGAGGAGTGCCAGCCTGCAGCGTTAGCCGCGGCGCTGGAGCCGCTGCTGCATGCCGGTCCGGAGCGTGACGCGCTGCTGGCCACTTTCACCCAATTGCATCAGCAGATTCGCTGGAACGCCGACGAACAGGCGGCGGATGCGGTACTGGAGATTGCCAATGGCTGAATTTATCTATCCTGATGCCCGGCTGATTGCCGGCGTTGATGAAGTCGGACGTGGCCCGCTGGTCGGTGCCGTGGTGACCGCCGCCGTGATCCTCGATCCAGCGCGGCCGATTGCCGGCCTGGCGGATTCCAAAAAGCTGTCTGAAAAGCGCCGCCTTGCGCTGTTTGATGAAATCAAAGAGAAAGCGCTGGCGTGGAGCCTGGGCCGCGCTGAACCGGAAGAGATTGATCAGCTGAACATCCTGCACGCCACCATGCTGGCGATGCAGCGCGCGGTTGCCGGTCTGCATATTGCACCGGATTTTGTCCTGATTGATGGCAACCGCTGTCCGGCGCTGCCGATGCCGTCGCAGGCGGTGGTGAAGGGCGATAGTCTGGTGCGGGAAATCAGCGCCGCCTCGATCATCGCCAAAGTCACGCGCGACCGTGAAATGGCTGAGCTGGACCTGCTGTTTCCGCAGTACGGTTTCGCCCAGCACAAAGGCTATCCGACCGCGCTGCACATGGAAAAACTGACGCAGTTTGGTGCCACACCTCACCACCGCCGCAGCTTTGCGCCGGTGCGTAACGCCCTGATTGATGCTGATGTGCTGGCCGCGCGCCAGCCGACTACGCTTTAATAGCCTGACGCTGTTTTAACCGGAAACTGATATGGCTGAACCTCGTTTTATACATCTGCGCGTACACAGCGATTACTCCATGGTTGATGGTCTGGCCAAGACCGGGCCGCTGGTAAAAAAGGCGGCCGCGCTCGGCATGCCAGCCATTGCCATCACCGACTACACCAACCTGTGCGGGCTGGTGCGCTTTTATGGCAGCGCGCACAGCGCCGGTATCAAACCGATCGTCGGGGCCGACTTCCAGGTGGCCAGCGATTTGATGGGCGATGAGCTGACGCAGCTCACCGTGCTGGCGGCTAATAACACCGGTTACCAGAATCTGACGCTGCTGATTTCGCGCGCTTACCAGCGCGGTTACGGTATCGCCGGACCGATTATCGATCGCGACTGGCTCCTGGAGCTGGGCGAAGGGTTGATTCTGCTGTCGGGCGGACGGCGCGGTGACGTCGGTCGCAGCCTGCTGCGCGGCAATAACGCGCTGGTGGCGCAGTGCCTGAGCTTCTATCAGCAGCATTTCCCTAACCGCTACTATCTGGAACTGACGCGTACCGGCCGGCCAGACGAAGAGGCCTATCTGCACGCCGCGGTTGAGCTGGCGATTGCTGAATCGGTGCCGGTGGTGGCCACCAATGAAGTCTGCTTCCTCAACGAAGAAGATTTCGATGCCCATGAAATCCGCGTGGCGATTCACGACGGCTACACGCTGGACGATCCTAAACGTCCGCGCAACTACAGTCCTCAGCAATATATGCGCAGCGAAGAGGAGATGTGCGAGCTGTTCTCGGACATCCCGGAAGCGCTGGAAAACAGCGTAGAGATTGCTAAGCGTTGTAACGTCACGGTGCGCCTCGGCGAATATTTCCTGCCGCAGTTCCCGACCGGCGACATGTCGACCGAAGATTTCCTGGTGATGAAGTCGCGCGAAGGGCTGGAGGAGCGCCTGGCGTTTCTCTTCCCGGATGAGCAGGTGCGTGCTGAACGCCGGCCGGAATATGACGAGCGTCTCGACATCGAGCTCAACGTCATTAACCAGATGGGCTTCCCCGGCTACTTCCTGATCGTGATGGAGTTTATCCAGTGGTCGAAGGATAACGGCATTCCGGTCGGGCCGGGACGTGGTTCCGGTGCCGGTTCACTGGTGGCCTATGCGCTGAAAATTACCGATCTCGATCCGCTGGAGTTTGACCTGCTGTTCGAACGTTTCCTTAACCCGGAACGTGTCTCGATGCCCGACTTTGACGTCGACTTCTGCATGGAAAAACGTGACCAGGTGATCGATCACGTGGCTGAGATGTACGGCCGCGATGCGGTGTCGCAGATTATCACCTTTGGTACCATGGCGGCGAAAGCGGTGATTCGTGACGTCGGCCGGGTGCTGGGTCATCCGTACGGCTTTGTTGATCGCATCTCGAAACTGATCCCGCCGGATCCCGGCATGACGCTGGAAAAAGCGTTCCAGGCGGAACCGCAGCTGCCGGAGATCTACGAAGCTGACGAAGAGGTCAAAGCGCTGATCGACATGGCGCGCAAGCTGGAAGGGGTCACGCGTAACGCCGGCAAGCACGCCGGTGGAGTAGTTATTGCGCCGACCAAAATCACCGATTTTGCGCCGCTGTACTGCGATGAGAACGGCCAGTTCCCGGTCACCCAGTTCGATAAAAACGACGTGGAATACGCCGGACTGGTGAAGTTTGACTTCCTCGGCCTGCGCACGCTGACCATCATCGACTGGGCGCTGAAGATGATCAACCCGCGGCGTGAAAAGCAGGGTTTACCGCCGATCGATATCGCCGCCATCCCGCTGGATGACAAAAAAAGCTTCGACATGCTGCAACGCTCGGAAACCACCGCGGTGTTCCAGCTTGAATCGCGCGGCATGAAAGATCTGATTAAGCGCCTGAAGCCGGACTGCTTCGAAGATATGATCGCACTGGTGGCGCTGTTCCGTCCGGGGCCGCTGCAGTCGGGCATGGTCGATAACTTTATTGACCGTAAGCACGGCCGTGAAGCCATCTCCTACCCGGACATTCAGTGGCAGCATGAGAGCCTGAAGCCGGTGCTGGAGCCGACCTACGGCATCATCCTCTATCAGGAACAGGTGATGCAGATTGCCCAGGTGCTGTCCGGCTATACGCTGGGCGGCGCGGATATGCTGCGTCGTGCCATGGGTAAAAAGAAGCCGGAGGAGATGGCCAAGCAGCGTTCGGTGTTCCAGGACGGTGCTGAGAAGATGGGCATCAACGGCGAACTGTCGATGAAAATCTTCGATCTGGTGGAGAAGTTCGCAGGCTACGGCTTTAACAAGTCGCACTCTGCTGCTTATGCGCTGGTCTCCTATCAGACGCTGTGGCTGAAAGCGCACTATCCGGCCGAGTTCATGGCGGCGGTGATGACCGCCGATATGGATAACACCGAGAAGGTGGTTGGACTGGTGGATGAGTGCTGGCGCATGGGGCTGAAAGTGCTGCCGCCAGACATTAACTCCGGGCTCTATCCGTTCCACGTCAACGATGACGGGGAGATCGTGTACGGCATCGGCGCCATCAAAGGCGTGGGTGAGGGGCCGATCGAAGCGATCCTCGAAGCGCGTAATCAGGGCGGCTACTTTAAAGAGCTGTTTGATCTCTGCGCGCGCACCGACACTAAAAAGATCAACCGTCGCGTGATGGAAAAACTGATCATGTCCGGCGCGTTCGATCGCCTTGGCCCGCACCGCGCGGCGCTGATGAGCGCGCTGGGGGACGCCCTGAAGGCGGCGGACCAGCATGCCAAAGCCGAAGCGACGGGGCAGGCGGATATGTTCGGCGTGCTGGCGGAAGAGCCCGAGCAGGTTGAGCAATCTTACGCGGCCATTACGCCGTGGCCGGAACAGGTGCAGCTGGACGGCGAGCGTGAGACGCTCGGTCTGTATCTCACCGGTCATCCGATCAATCAGTATCTGAAAGAAATTGAGCGCTACGTTGGCGGCATGCGCCTGAAAGACATGCATCCAACAGAACGTGGTAAAGTGACCGTTGCGGCCGGGCTGGTGATTGCCGCCCGCGTCATGGTCACCAAGCGCGGCAACCGAATTGGTATCTGTACTCTTGACGACCGCTCTGGCCGTCTTGAGGTGATGTTATTTACCGATGCGTTAGATAAATACCAGCAGCTGCTGGAGAAGGACCGTATCCTGATCGTCAGTGGACAGGTCAGCTTTGATGACTTTAGCGGTGGGCTTAAAATGACCGCCCGGGAAGTCATGGACATCGACGAAGCGCGGGAAAAATACGCGCGCGGACTTGCTATCTCGCTGACGGACAGGCAAATTGATGACCAGCTTTTAAACCGTCTCCGCCAGTCTCTGGAGCCTCATCGCTCCGGGACCATTCCGGTGCATCTCTATTATCAGAGAGCAGATGCGCGGGCGAAGCTGCGCTTTGGTGCAGCGTGGCGTATTTCGCCCAGCGATCGTTTACTCAACGATTTGCGGTCGTTAGTAGGGTCGGAGCAGGTGGAACTGGAGTTTGACTAAAACAGGAACATTATGAGTCTTAATTACCTGGATTTTGAACAGCCAATCGCTGAACTGGAAGCGAAAATCGACTCGCTGAAATCGATTGGTCGTTCGGATGAGAAACACGATATTAATCTGGATGAAGAAGTGCAGCGTCTGCGCGAGAAAAGCGTCGAGCTGACCCGTAAAATCTTCTCCGATTTGGGTGCATGGCAGGTTGCGCAGCTGGCGCGCCATCCGCTGCGTCCTTATACGCTGGACTATGTCCGCAATGCGTTTGACGATTTTGACGAGCTGGCCGGTGACCGCGCCTATGCCGATGATAAAGCCATTGTCGGCGGCATCGCTCGTCTGGATGGGCGTCCGGTGATGGTCATTGGCCATCAGAAAGGCCGCGAAACCAAAGAGAAAATCCGGCGTAACTTCGGTATGCCAGCACCCGAGGGCTACCGTAAAGCACTGCGTCTGATGGAGATGGCCGAGCGCTTTAAGATGCCACTGATCACCTTCATCGACACGCCGGGTGCCTATCCGGGCGTGGGCGCGGAAGAGCGCGGTCAGTCTGAAGCGATTGCCCGCAACCTGCGCGAGATGTCAGGCCTGAAGATCCCGGTGATCTGTACCGTGATCGGCGAAGGCGGCTCCGGCGGCGCGCTGGCGATTGGCGTTGGCGATAAAGTGAATATGCTGCAGTACAGCACCTATTCGGTGATCTCACCGGAAGGCTGTGCGTCAATTCTGTGGAAGAGCGCCGACAAAGCGCCACTGGCCGCAGAAGCGATGGGCATCACCGCCGGGCGTCTGAAAGAGCTGAAGCTGATCGATTCGATCATCCCGGAACCGCTGGGCGGCGCGCACCGTCATCCGGTGGACATGGCGGCAGCGCTCAAGCAGCAGCTGCTGGCCGATCTGGCCGATCTCGATGTGCTGAGCACGGAAGAGCTGCTTAACCGCCGCTATCAGCGTCTGATGAGCTACGGCTACGCGTAAGCGCCGAAAAGCCTTCACAGAAGCGGACCCCGGTCCGCTTTTTTTATGCCTGTTTTCCGCGATCAGGCTTGAGTTCTCCGCTGGGTTGCCATTTATGGCGGTGCGCATTAATGCGCACCCTGGGAAAAACCGGCAGTGATCCCGCAGGCGCGCCATTCATGGCGACCTGATATGCCTCGCTGACAAACATCAGGCCAACAACGGCGCTATTCCGGAACATTCACCCGCCACTTTTCGCTATCCTTATTCCGTGCCACAACACCACAGGAGGTGAGCATTGAATATTATTGCGATCATGGGACCGCACGGCGCGTTCTACAAAGATGAACCGATTCGCGAACTGGACGCGGCGCTGAAGCTGCAGGGTTTCCAGACCGTTTATCCCAACAATGCCAGCGACCTGCTGAAACTGATTGAACACAACCCGCGCGTCTGCGGGGTGATATTTGACTGGGACGACTACAGCCTGGCGCTGTGCAGCGACATCAATCAGCTTAACGAATCACTGCCGCTGTATGCCTTCATCAACACCCATTCGCAGATGGATGTCAGCATTAATGAAATGCGCATGGCGCTGCACTTCTTCGAATACGCGCTCAATGCCGCTGACGATATCGCACTGCATATCCGGCAGTACACCGATGAGTACATCGACAAAATTATGCCGCCGCTGACCAAAGCGCTGTTCACCTACGTCAAAGAGGGGAAATACACCTTCTGCACGCCGGGCCACATGGGCGGCACGGCGTTTCAGAAAAGCCCGGTCGGCAGCCTGTTCTATGATTTCTTCGGCGCCAACACGCTGAAAGCGGATGTATCGATCTCGGTCACTGAGCTGGGCTCGCTGCTCGATCACACCGGTCCGCACCTCGAAGCAGAAGAGTATGTGGCGCGCACCTTTGGCGCTGAACAGAGCTATATGGTCACCAACGGCACGTCGACTTCAAATAAAATCGTCGGAATGTACGCCGCACCGGCCGGCAGCACGGTGCTGATTGACCGCAACTGCCACAAATCGCTGACTCATCTGCTGATGATGAGCGACATCATCCCCATCTGGCTCAAACCAACGCGCAACGCCCTGGGCATTTTGGGTGGCATCCCTAAGCGCGAATTCACCCGCGACAGCATCCAGCAGAAAGTTAACGACACACCGCGCGCCCGCTGGCCGGTGCATGCGGTCATCACCAACTCAACCTACGACGGTCTGCTGTATAACACGCAATACATCAAGCAGACGCTGGACGTGCCGTCCATCCACTTCGATTCCGCCTGGGTGCCGTACACTAATTTTCACCCTATCTACAGCGGCAAAAGCGGCATGAGCGGCGAGCGCATTCCCGGCAAAGTGATCTATGAAACCCAGTCGACCCACAAACTGCTGGCGGCGTTCTCACAGGCGTCGCTGATTCACATCAAGGGCGATTACGATCACGACACCTTCAACGAAGCCTACATGATGCACACCACCACCTCGCCGAGCTACGCGATCGTCTCTTCGATTGAGACCGCAGCGGCGATGCTGCGCGGTAATCCGGGCCGGCGGCTGATTAATCGCTCGGTGGAGCGCGCACTGCATTTTCGCCGCGAGATCCAGCGGTTGCGCGAAGAGTCTGACGGCTGGTTCTTTGATATCTGGCAGCCGGAACAGGTGGATGAAGCCGAATGCTGGCCGATTCAGCCGGGCGACGAGGCGTGGCACGGCTTTACCCACGCCGATCGCGATCATATGTACCTTGATCCCATCAAAGTCACCATTCTCACGCCGGGCATGAGCGAACTGGGCCAGATGGCGGAAGAGGGCATTCCGGCCGCGCTGGTGGCGAAATTCCTCGACCAGCGTGGCATCGTGGTGGAGAAGACCGGACCGTATAACCTGCTGTTCCTGTTCAGCATTGGCATCGATAAAACCAAAGCGATGAGCGTGCTGCGCGGGCTGACGGAGTTCAAACGTGCCTACGATCTCAACCTGCGGGTAAAAAACATGCTGCCGGATCTCTATGCTGAAGATCCTGACTTCTACCGTAATATGCGCATCCAGACGCTGGCGCAGGGCATTCATCAGCTGATCCTGCAGCACGATTTGCCGCGTCTGATGCTGCGGGCATTTGACGTTCTGCCGGAGATGAAGATGACGCCGCACCAGGCGTTTCAGCGGCAGGTGCAGGGACAGGTGGAAACCGTGGACATTCGCGAGCTGGTCGGGCGGATTTCAGCCAACATGATCCTGCCTTATCCGCCAGGCGTGCCGCTGGTGATGCCGGGCGAGATGATTACCGAACAGAGCCGGGCGGTGCTGGATTTCCTGCTGATGCTCTGTACCATCGGGCGGCACTATCCCGGCTTTGAAACGGATATTCACGGTGCCACGCTCACCGACGACGGTCGCTATCTGGTGCGCGTGCTGCGCGACGAGCCTGCGCGCTAACTTCAGATAATTGCCTCTTTTCAGCGCCGCGCCGGGCACGTAGGCTAAGCGGCTCAGAATACTTTCGGAGCCGCTATGCTGCAGATAAAACAGATCCACCACATCGCCATTATTGCCACCGATTATCAGCGCAGTAAGGCGTTTTACTGCGACGTGCTGGGCTTTGAGCTGCTGGGTGAATACTATCGCGCTGAGCGCGACTCATGGAAAGGCGATCTTGGCCTTAATGGCGTCTATACCATTGAGCTGTTCTCGTTTCCTGCGCCGCCGCCGCGCGTCAGCGGGCCGGAAGCGTGCGGGCTGCGCCATCTGGCGTTTTGTGTGGATGATGTCGAACAGTCGGTTGCCGCGCTGGCAGAAAAGGGCGTGGTGTGCGAGCCGATCCGCATCGATGCTCTCACCGGTAAAGCCTGCACCTTCTTCCCCGATCCGGATGGTTTGCCGCTGGAGCTGTATCAGGCGTAAAATAGCGCGCGCAGTGAGCCGCAATCCGGCGGTTCACCTCAACGGAATGCGTGCATGTCCTTTTCTCATCTTGCTGCGCTGCTGCCAGCCGATGCCCGCTGCGTGCTGGCATTCAGCGGCGGGCTCGATTCCAGCGTTCTGCTGCATCAGTTAGTGAGCTGGCAACGCCAGCAGCCGCAGCTGCGCGTGCGCGCATTACACGTGCATCATGGTTTAAGCCCCAACGCCGATCGCTGGGCGGCGCACTGCCAGCAGCAGTGTCAGCAGTGGCACATTCACTGTGAGGTGCTGCGCGTGCAGGTGGACGCTCGCGCCGGCGGGATCGAAGCCGCAGCCCGCACGGCGCGCTATCAGGCGTTATTCACTCACCTGCAACCCGGTGAGTACTTACTTACTGCTCAGCACCTCGATGACCAGGCTGAAACGCTGCTGCTGGCGCTGAAACGCGGCAGCGGTCCGGCGGGTCTGGCGGCGATGCCGCAGCAGCGGCAGGTTAACGGCCACTGGCATCTGCGCCCGTTGCTCAACCTCAGCCGTCAGCAGCTGGAAGCTTACGCTGTCGGGCACCAGCTGGACTGGATTGACGATGAGAGCAACGCTGACCGTCGCTACGATCGCAATTTCCTGCGCCAGGACGTGCTGCCGCTGCTGCAGGCGCGCTGGCCGCACTTCAGCGCGGCCAGCGCCCGCAGCGCAGCGCTGTGCGGTGAGCAGGAGCAACTGCTGGATGAGCTGCTCAGCGAGCAGCTGGCGCAACTGACCGATGCCCAGGGCGCACTGCATTTTCCGCCGCTGCTGGCCTGCAGCGAGGCGCGGCGGCACGCGCTGCTGCGGCGCTGGATTAGCGAACGCGGTGGCGCAATGCCCGCGCGCGACGCGCTGCAGCGCATTACCGACGAGGTGATGCACAGCCGTGAAGATGCGCAGCCGTGTCTGCGCTTTGGCGCGCACGAACTGCGGCGCTACCGGGAGCGGCTTTACTGGCTGCCGCGACAGCACTCACTGAGTCAGCACTCGCTAACCTGGCAGCCGCTGACGCAGCCATTAATTTTGCCTGATGGGCTGGGTGAACTGCGCGCCAGCCCGGCGCAGGCGGAACTGCGCCAGCCGGCGGCGGATGAGCAGGTTATTGTGCGCTTTCAGGCCCGCGGCTATCACCATGTTGTCGGCCGGGCTGGTGGTCGCGAAATGAAAAAACTGTGGCAGGAGCTGGGCGTCCCGCCGTGGCAGCGCGAACGCATTCCGTTGATTTACTACAACCAGACGCTGATTGCTGCGCCCGGGCTGTTTGTCACCCGCGCAGGCGCGGCGGGCGAGACGCAAGGCTGGCAGGCGATCTGGTCAACACCCTAAAAAGGAACAGCAATGATGAAACAGTGGATTGTCGCGGCGCTACTGGCTGCTGCGCTGCCGGCGTTTGCGCAGGGCGACGTCAAGGCTGGCGCGCAGAAAGCCGCCAGCTGTATGGCGTGCCATGGCGCGGAAGGTAAGAGCGCGGTGCCGCTTTACCCTAATCTGGCCGGGCAGCATGCGCCCTACCTGCTGCATTCGCTGCAGGCCTACAAAAAAGGCGAGCGCAGTGGCGGTCAGGCAGAGGTGATGAAAGCCTTTGTTGCCGGGTTGAGCGATCAGGATATGGATGATTTAGCGGCGTACTACGCTTCGCTGCAGCCTTAAGCGAGGTGGGCGGGAACAGCTTTCCCGCCCGGGGAGAGATTATTCGTCTTCGCTGACGATAACGGTGCCCAGCTCAGGATGGCTGAAGCTGGCGATGTGGTCGAGACGCAGCTCGCGCGTTTCACCGGAGAGGTCGACCGCAAGATACTCGACGTTTTTACGTGAGACCATGTCCACGGCTTTCGCTTTCAGCTGGTCGCCGTTTTTGAGCTCCAGCGACAGCGTCCAGTGTTTGGTACAGGCGAGCTCGAGGTTGTCGTAGTCATCACAGTTGATGGGTTTGTAGGCTTCATTCGTCAACATAGTCGCTCACCAATAAGTTTGCAGCGGCATACGCTGCCTGTTCCCTGACAGAAGAGTTTAGCGCAGAATTAGCGGCAATATCATTGAGTGCTTTCAGTGCGCATCCGATCGCGTCTGGCACATACCCCAGGTCGCCGCTGCCAATCCCGGCATACTTCTGGCGAACTAACTCACAATACTTTTGCACATACACCTCCTCAGCAGAGCATCAATACTCTGGTTGATATGCGACTATATCACAGGGGTTCGCTGGAAATCAGCCAGGGGGCGCAGGGAAGGTGGCAAAGAAAGGGCAAAAAGTGACAGCCAGCACTGGTCTCAGCCAGCCTGGCGGCGCACAAAAGGTTAAGTTGATGAACAGGTTATTTCCGGATACAACCGCGCTGATAACGGCAGGTGGCAGATGATTGTGCTGTCACGTAGTGTTTCAATTGCGGACAATGAAGTGGAGCTCAGTGCCATTCGCGCTCAGGGCGCGGGCGGCCAGCACGTCAATAAGACGTCGACCGCTATCCATCTGCGTTTCGATATTCACGCCTCGTCGCTACCGCCGTTTTATAAACAGCGGCTGCTGGAGGCGAACCACCATTTGATCAGCGCCGATGGCGTGGTGATTATCAAAGCGCAGGAGTATCGCAGCCAGGAGATGAACCGCGAAGCGGCGCTGCAGCGGCTGATCAACCTGATACGCGAGCTGACAACGGTGGAGAAAGTGCGCCGCGCGACGCGCCCGACGCGGGCGTCCCGAGAGCGGCGGCTGGAAGGCAAATCACGACGCAGCAATGTGAAGGCGCTGCGCGGCAAGCTACGCTAAAAAAAACGCCTCCGGCAGGAGGCGTCAGGGGATTACTTGTTGAGTGCGCGGCTGAGGAAGTCGACGATGTCGTGCTGCTTGATCATCTGCTTCTCGCTGGCGGCGCGGGCTTTGTACTCGATCTCCTGGTTATCCAGGTTGCGATCGCCAATTACAATAGTGTGCGGTACGCCAATCAGTTCCATATCGGCGAACATCACGCCCGGACGCTCTTTACGATCGTCAAGAATGACATCAATGCCTTTGGCGCGCAGCTCGTTGTACAGCTGTTCCGCCAGCTCTTTCACGCGGAAGGATTTGTGCATGTTCATCGGCAGAATCGCCACTTCGAACGGTGCCAGCGCCGCTGGCCAGATAATTCCGCGCTCGTCGTGGTTCTGTTCGATAGCCGCCGCCACGACGCGGGTGATACCGATACCGTAGCAGCCCATGGTCATGATCTGGTTGCGACCATCTTCACCCTGTACCGCTGCTTTCATCGCGTCCGAATATTTGGTGCCGAGCTGGAAGATGTGGCCGACTTCAATGCCGCGCTTAATCATCAGCACGCCTTTACCATCCGGGCTCGGATCGCCTTCTACCACGTTACGAATATCTTCTACGCGTGCTTCTGGCAGATCGCGGCCCCAGTTGATGCCGGCATAGTGCTGGCCATCAATGTTGGCGCCTGCCGCGAAGTCACTCATTTTTGCCACAGTGCGGTCAGCAATCACCGGGATGGTCAGGCCGACCGGACCGAGAGAGCCAAAACCGGCACCGATGGCGGCGCGAATCTCTTCCTCGCTGCCCATTTCCAGTGGCGCGGCCACGATGTCCAGATGCTCGGCTTTGATTTCGTTGAGCTCGTGGTCGCCGCGTAACAGCAGCGCAACCAGCGAATGACCGCTCTCTTCGCTGGCTTTCACAATCAGCGTTTTCACCGTTTTTTCTACCGGGATCTGGTGCTGTTCGACCAGCTCGGCGATGGTTTTCGCGTTTGGCGTAGCGAACTGCGTCAGCGCCTGCGTTGCCGCCGGGCGCTCACCGGCAGGAGCCAGCGCTTCGGCTTTCTCAATGTTGGCCGCGTAATCGGACTCGCTGGAGAAGATCACATCATCTTCACCACTCTGCGCCAGCACCTGGAACTCATGCGAGCCGCTGCCGCCAATCGAACCGGTATCGGCCTGCACGGCGCGGAAATCCAGCCCCATGCGGCTAAAGCTCTGGCTGTAGGCGCGGTACATCGCATCGTAAGTTTCCTGCAGCGACTCCTGCGAGGTGTGGAATGAGTACGCATCCTTCATGATGAATTCGCGCGAACGCATCACGCCAAAACGCGGGCGTACTTCATCACGGAATTTGGTCTGGATCTGATAGACGTTGAGCGGCAGCTGCTTATAGGAGCTCAGCTCGTTGCGGATCAGGTCGGTGACCACTTCTTCATGGGTCGGACCCAGCACGAACGGACGTTCGTGGCGGTCTTTAATGCGCAGCAGCTCCGGGCCGTACTGCTCCCAGCGACCGCTCTCTTCCCACAGATCGGCTGGCTGAACCACCGGCATGGAGATCTCAATCGCACCGGCGTTGTTCATCTCTTCGCGCACGATGTTTTCAACTTTTCGCAGCACGCGAATACCGGTCGGCAGCCAGGTATAGAGACCGGAAGCCAGTTTGCGGATCATACCGGCGCGCAGCATCAGCTGGTGGCTGATCACTTCAGCATCGGAAGGCGTCTCCTTCAGGGTGGAGAGCAGATATTGAGTAGTACGCATTAATTTACGATTCCAGTTGTACGGAAGGATACGAACAAAAAATTTGCTGGCGGCTAGTGTACCAGCGAGATCCGTCACTCAAAAGCTTGTTTTAGCGCGGATCGAGCGCGATCACCTCGGTTCCCGCCGCGTCAATGCGCCAGCGCACATTAAAGTCGAGCAGCCACGCGGCATATTCACGGCCAGGGCTTTCGCCTTTGCGATAAGCCGGACGCGGATCCTGCGCCAGCACTTCAGTGATAAAGCGCGCCAGCTGCGGGTAATGGCGTTGCTGCTGCTGCAGTTGTTGCTGCGCCTGCGCGGAGAAACGCACCGGCATGCTGGCGTCGGGCGCGCTCTGAGCGAACCCCGCGCGCGCCTCCGGCAACGCTTCGGCGAAGGGCAGGTAAGGCTTGATATCCACCACAGGGGTGCCGTCCACCAAATCGAGGCTGCCTAATTGCAGAATCACCTGTTGCTGCTCGCAGCGGATGCCTTTGAGCTCAACCAGCGACATGCCGATAGGATTGGGGCGAAAGGTCGAGCGGGTGGCAAATACGCCCATGCGGGCATTACCGCCGAGGCGCGGCGGGCGTACGGTTGGGCACCAGCCGCCTGCCATGGTCTGGTGAAAGACAAACAGCACCCATAGATGGCTGAATGCCTCCAGTCCACGCACCGCTTCAGGCTGATTGTACGGCGCCAGCAGATGCAGTTCGCCACCGCCGTCCTGCACCAGACCCGGCTGGCGCGGTACGGCAAATTTCTCTTTCCACGGCGAACGGATCACGCCGATTTGCGCAAAGGCAAATTCACTCATTGATTCGAAACTTTCAGCGCAGAGCCCTGGCATACGGCCTGGCGATAGCAGCCTGGCGTGCTGGAGACAATTTCACACTTGTGCAGCAGCACGGCGTTGGCTTTCATGCCGGCCGCTTTAATCTGCAGGCGTTTACGCGCGGTATTGAGGTTCGGCGGCGAGTCCTGGGTGCTGCTCTGGCAATCATCACCCGACACTTCGCCCAGATCGCGGAACGGATTGCTGACCAGATCGGTCGCATCGGTATAGATCTTCACCGGGGCCGGACGCGCAGCCGGTTTGCGCTGAGGTTCGCTGGTTGATTGCTGCGGGCGAGACGGAGCACTGCTTATTGGGTGATATTCACGCACGCACCCGGTCAGCATCAATGCCAACAAGCAGAGCGGTAAAAAACGCATGGCAACATCCTCATGTAATAAAAAGTGGCGTTATTGAAACAAGGACGACCAGAAATAACAAGTCAGCTGCCACATGCTGAAATAGAAAGGGCGGCCGAAGCCGCCCTGCACCGCATGAAAGGGATAATTACCAGCCTTTCACTGCGCCGCCGTTGAAGATTTTGTTGGCGGCTTCAGACACTTCGTCTGACTGATAAGCCTCAACAAACTTCTTCACGTTCTCCGCGTCTTTGTTGTCTTCGCGGCTAACGATCAGGTTCACGTACGGCGAGTCTTTATCTTCTACGAAGATGCCGTCTTTCGCTGGGGTCAGGCCAATCTGGCTGGCGTAAGTGGTGTTGATCACCGCCAGCGCAATCTGCTGATCGTCCAGTGAACGTGGCAGCTGTGGCGCTTCCAGCTCAACAATCTTCAGGTTCTTTGGATTCTCAGTGATATCCAGTGAGGTTGGCAGCAGGCCCACACCATCTTTCAGTTTGATCAGGCCCACTTTCTGCAGCAGCAGCAGAGAACGACCGAGGTTGGTTGGATCGTTCGGGATAGCGATCTGCGCACCGTTCTGCAGCTCATCCAGCGATTTGATTTTTTTCGAGTAGCCGGCAATCGGATAAACGAAGGTGTTGCCGACCGGCACCAGTTTGTAACCGCGGTCTTTGATCTGCTGATCGAGGTACGGCTTGTGCTGGAAGGCGTTAACGTCAATATCGCCTTTGCTCAGCGCTTCGTTAGGCAGCACGTAATCGTTAAAGGTAACCAGTTCAACATCGAGACCGTATTTCTCTTTCGCGACTTTCACGGCAGTTTCCGCAACCTGCTGCTCAGCCCCGACAATCACACCCACTTTAATGTGGTTGGGATCTTTCTCTTTCTGATCGCATCCTGCCAGCGCAATCGCGCCAATCAGAGCACCCACAGCGGCAATCTTTTTAAATGTGAAAGACATATCCTTTCCTTAATAGAGGACTATTGATGTTGTTTGCTTATTTATGTGACACCGCACGCACGATGCGGTCACCACAGAACTGAATTAAATACACCAGCACCACCAGCAAAATCAGCACGGTATTCATCACGGTGGCGTTATAGCCGATGTAACCATACTGATAGCCAATCTGGCCCAGACCGCCCGCGCCCACAGCACCGCCCATGGCGGAGTAGCCCACCAGCGTAATCAGGGTAATTGTAGCGGCATTCACCAGCCCTGGCAGCGCTTCCGGCAGCAGCACTTTACGCACGATCTGCAGCGGTGTGGCACCCATGGCGCGCGAGGCTTCAATCAGTCCGGTCGGCAACTCAAGCAGCGCATTTTCCACCATACGGGCGATAAACGGCGCCGCGCCCACGGTCAGCGGAACGATAGCCGCCTGCAGGCCAATGGAGGTGCCGACGATGGCGCGAGTAAACGGAATCATCCACACCAGCAGGATAATGAAAGGGATAGAACGGAAAATATTGACGATGGCTGACAGCACGCGATACAGCGCAGTGTTGGCCAGAATCTGCCCCGGACGGGTGACGTACAGCAGTACGCCAACCGGCAGGCCAAGCACAAAGCCAAAGAAACCAGAAACGAAGGTCATCATCAGCGTTTCCCAGACGCCACGCGTCAGTAACCACAGCATCGCTTCAGACATAACCCAGCACCTCTACTTTCACATGATTTTCTTTCAGCCAGGCAATAGCGGCTTGTGTATCTGTTTCACTGCCGTCCATTTCGGCCAGCATGATGCCGAACTTCACGCCACCGGCGTAATCCATCTGGGCACTGATAATGTTGTTATTGACGTTGAAACGGCGCGCGGCTTCTGACAGCAGCGGCGCATCCACCGATTTACCGGTGAACTCCAGCCGCAGCAGCGGCACGCTCTCGCTGCCCGCGCTCGCCTGCATGCGCTGCTGGTAATCATCCGGAATATCCAGATGCAGCGTTGACTGAATAAACTGCTGGGCCAGGGGCGTTTTCGGGTGCGAGAACACTTCGCTGACGCTGTCTTTTTCAATCAGTTCGCCGTTGCTGATCACCGCTACCTGATCGCAGATGCGTTTCACCACATCCATCTCGTGGGTGATAAGCAGAATAGTGATGCCGAGCCGACGGTTGATGTCTTTCAGCAGCTCCAGAATCGAGCGGGTGGTGGCCGGGTCCAGCGCGCTGGTGGCTTCATCACACAGCAGGACCTTCGGATTGCTGGCCAGCGCACGGGCAATCGCGACGCGCTGTTTCTGACCGCCGGACAGATTCGCCGGCCAGCTGTCGTGTTTGTCCGCCAGACCGACCAGCTCCAGCAGCTCGCTGACGCGCTTTTTGATCGCTTCGCGTGACAGGTTACCCAGCTCAAGCGGCAGCGCAACGTTGCCCGACACGGTGCGGGAGTTCATCAGGTTGAAGTGCTGGAAGATCATGCCAATCTGGCGGCGCGCCAGCGTTAACTGCCCGGAAGAGAGCGCGGTGAGCTCCTGACCGTCAACCAGCACGCGACCGGATGTCGGGCGCTCCAGCAGATTGACGCAGCGGATGAGCGTACTTTTACCGGCACCGGATGAACCGATGACGCCATAAATTTGTCCGGCAGGCACGTGCAGGCTAACGTTTGACAACGCCTGAATAGTGCGTGAACCCTGCTGGAACACTTTGGTGATATTTTCGAGTTTAATCATTAGTTTAATTGTTATCGTGTTGCGTTGTCCGTGGTGTATCGGTTTTCGCGCCGCCGGGGCAGGCGAAATCTGGATGGATGGTAAGGCATCCAGACGGCTAAATCAATCAAAGTCATTCAATCTGCCATTCTCACGGTATGCGCAATCATGCGATACTGCGCGGCACTATTTGCAGCAGGAGTTTCTACGTGGCGAACCCAGTCCCGGCTATTTTTCTCGATCGTGATGGCACCCTGAATGTTGATCACGGCTATGTTCATGAGATCGACAATTTTCAGTTTATTGATGGCACCATTGAAGCGCTGCAGGCGTTAAAGAAGATGGGCTACGCGCTGGTGCTGGTAACTAACCAGTCTGGCATCGCGCGCGGCATGTTTACCGAAGATCAGTTTATGCAACTCACTGAGTGGATGGACTGGTCGCTGGCCGATCGCGATGTCGATCTCGACGGCATCTATTTCTGTCCGCATCTGCCTGATGCAACGGTCGTGGAGTACCGTCAGACTTGCGATTGCCGCAAGCCGCAACCGGGCATGCTGCTTTCGGCACAGAAACACCTGAACATCGATATGGCGGCTTCTTATATGGTGGGCGATAAGCTGGAAGATATGCTGGCAGCGCAGGCGGCAGGTGTGGGAACCAAAGTGCTGGTGCGCAGTGGTAAGCCGGTCACCGCCGAAGGCGAAGCGGCTGCGGATTGGGTGATTGATAGTCTCGCAGAGCTGCCGGCGCGCATGAAAAAGGCCTGAAATCAGGCCTTCTGCACAAATCTTAAGCGAACAGTAAAAAAGTTGAAATTTGCACTTGCGCTTCCATAAGTTCGCCCTATAATGCGCCACCACTGAGACGGCAAAGCGGCAACGCAGGCGGCTCAGCAGGGCGTGAA
>NZ_SCKT01000029.1 GCF_014155765.1 Pantoea dispersa
ATCTCGGTTGATTTCTTTTCCTCGGGGTACTTAGATGTTTCAGTTCCCCCGGTTCGCCTCGTTTGACTATGTATTCATCAAACGATGATGCACAGAGTGCACCGGGTTTCCCCATTCGGACATCGACGGCTGTAGCGGTTCATATCACCTTACCGTCGCTTCTCGCAGATTAGCACGTCCTTCATCGCCTCTGACTGCCAGGGCATCCACCGTGTACGCTTAGTCGCTTAACCTCACAACCCACAGGCGTTTTGCAACGCTGCGGACTGCAAGCATTTGAGAGACTCGAACACATCGTAAATTTCATTCTTATTACGGAGAATGAACACGACGCGTCGTTTCAATTTTCAGCTTGTTCCGGATTGTTAAAGAGCAATATCTCAAACACGACGTTACCGTCAGTTTTGAGATATTCTGTGGAGACACCTTTCACCTGTCACCAAGCAGTGGCGTCCCCTAGGGGATTCGAACCCCTGTTGCCGCCGTGAAAGGGCGGAGTCCTAACCGCTAGACGAAGGGGACACAAAGTGTCACGACTTCGCAGCCGTCCTGCTCGTTACTTTTCTATCAGACAATCTGTGTGAGCACTTCGCGGGAAAGTATCTTCAGGTA
>NZ_SCKT01000030.1 GCF_014155765.1 Pantoea dispersa
GGGCATCCACCGTGTACGCTTAGTCGCTTAACCTCACAACCCACAGGCGTTTTGCAACGCTGCAGACTGCAAGCATTTGAGAGACCCGAACGCATCGTGATTTCATTCTTATTACGGAGAATGAATACGACGCGTCGTTTCAAATTTTCAGCTTGTTCCGGATTGTTAAAGAGCAAATACTTCGCAGCACACCGTCACCGGTATACTCTGAAGTAAGTTTCAGTACTGTAATGGTGGAGCTAAGCGGGATCGAACCGCTGACCTCCTGCGTGCAAGGCAGGCGCTCTCCCAGCTGAGCTATAGCCCCATACAGTCACTGCAGAGACCATCTACATCCACTCACCAGGAGTCACGTTTCTCACACGGGAAATGTGATTTCGTCTCAGGCAAGGCATGTTTTCGCGAAGCATAGTGAACTATGCGAGCCGGAAACATAACGCGGCATGAGAAGAAATCTGGTAGGCCTGAGTGGACTTGAACCACCGACCTCACCCTTATCAGGGGTGCGCTCTAACCACCTGAGCTACAAGCCTGTAGAGGTTTTTTCTGCTCGTTACTTTTCTATCAGACAATCTGTGTGAGCACTTCGCGGGAAGGTATCTTCAGGTA
>NZ_SCKT01000031.1 GCF_014155765.1 Pantoea dispersa
AAGGTACAAACCGGCCACATGGGTAACACTTTAGACCGGGCACATGGGTAACAGTTATAAACGGCATAGCAGAGGAGACTCACTATGCCCTGGACTGAGACTGTTACCATGCAACGCCTTGAATTCATCCTCGCCTGCCAGGCAGGCGGGGAATCCATGACGCAGCTGTGTCACCGCCACGGCATCAGCCGCAAAACCGGCTACAAGTGGCTCAGCCGCTTTAACCCCGGCGAGCTCTCCTCGCTTGAAAATCTCTCCCGCGCCCGCCATCTCCAGCCCGATAAAATCGCCCCCGACATCGCCGCGCGCCTTGTTCAGTTCCGCCAGCAGCACCCCGACTGGGGGCCAAAAAAAATCCGCCACTGGTTCCTCAGCAACGGCGCTGACTTCATCGTGCCCGCCGCCAGCACCATCGGCGACCTGCTGAAGGCGGCGGGAATGGTGCAGCCGCGGACGCCGCGCAAGCGAACGCCGGGCAACCTGCGCAGTCTCACGACGCCCGTGAGGAATAACCACGTCTGGAGCGCTGATTTTAAAGGGCGCTTCCGCCTGAAAGACGGCAGCTGGTGCCGCCCCTTCACGCT
>NZ_SCKT01000005.1:0-148005 GCF_014155765.1 Pantoea dispersa
CGTAGCGCCGATGGTAGTGTGGGGCCTCCCCATGCGAGAGTAGGGAACTGCCAGGCATCAAATTTAGTGTGCTGATATGGCTCAGTTGGTAGAGCGCACCCTTGGTAAGGGTGAGGTCCCCAGTTCGACTCTGGGTATCAGCACCAGTTATGGCATGAGTTCGGTTTAAAAGAATTTGCCTGGCGGCAACAGCGCGGTGGTCCCACCTGACCCCATGCCGAACTCAGAAGTGAAACGCCGTAGCGCCGATGGTAGTGTGGGGTATCCCCATGCGAGAGTAGGGAACTGCCAGGCATCAAACACGAAAGCCCTGAACATTTGTTCAGGGCTTTTTTGTTTTCCGCGGTGACCTTTATCGCAATAAAAACGCTCAATAAAATCCACAGACGTAAAAAAGCCCCTGCCATGCTGGCAAGGGCTGAATGATGCGGCGAATCGTGTTCGCTTAGTGGATAACCTGCGACAGAAACGCCCGGGTCCGCTCGGATTTTGGATTCGCAAAGAACTCTTCCGGCGGCGCCATCTCAACGATTTCACCGCGATCCATGAAGATCACCCGATCGGCAACCGTACGCGCAAAGCCCATCTCATGCGTCACACACAGCATCGTCATCCCGTCTTCCGCCAGGCCGATCATGGTATCCAGCACCTCTTTAACCATCTCAGGATCGAGCGCGGAGGTGGGCTCATCGAATAACATAATCTTCGGCTTCATACACAGCGAACGGGCGATGGCTACGCGCTGCTGCTGTCCGCCAGAGAGCTGCCCGGGAAACTTATGGGCATGCTCAGCAATGCGCACGCGCTGCAGATAGTGCATTGCCAGCTCTTCGGCCTCTTTCTTTGGCATCTTGCGTACCCACATCGGTGCCAGCGTGCAGTTCTGCAGGACGGTCAGATGCGGGAAGAGATTGAAGTGCTGAAATACCATGCCGACTTCAGTGCGCACGCGTTCAATATTGCGCACATCATCATTCAGGTGGATGCCGTCTACGACAATCCGTCCCTGCTGATGCTCTTCCAGATGGTTGATGCAGCGAATAGTGGTGGATTTACCTGAACCCGAAGGGCCGCACAGCACGATACGCTCGCGCGGTTTCACCTGCAGGTTGATATCTTTCAGCACGTGGAATTGCCCGTACCATTTGTTCACGTTTTCGAGCGTAATCATCATGGCGTTAGCCGCCGTTGTCATTGTTTGTGTCATGTAAAACCTCAGTGCGATTTACGCCCGGTGTGGAAGCGCTTCTCCAGATACTGGCTATAGCGCGACATGCTAAAACAGAAAATCCAGTAAACCAGTGCAGCGAAGACGTAGCCTTCGGTCGACATACCCAGCCATGTAGGGTCGACGGTTGCCTGCTGCACGCTACTGAACAGATCGAACAGGCCGATGATGATCACCAGGCTGGTATCTTTAAACAGCGCGATGATGGTGTTCACCAGACCGGGAATGGTCAGCTTGAGCGCCTGCGGTAAAATCACCAGCGCCTGGGTTTTCCAGTAGCCGAGCGCCAGCGACTCTGCCGCTTCGTACTGGCCTTTAGGCAGGGCCTGCAGCCCGCCACGTACCACTTCGGCGACATACGCCGACTGGAACAGGATCACGCCAACCAGCGCACGCACCAGTTTGTCTATCGTGGTGCCCTCCGCCATAAACAGCGGCAGCATCACTGAAGACATGAACAGCACAGTAATCAGCGGTACGCCACGCCAGAACTCAATGAAAATCACCGACAGGGTGCGTACCACCGGCATTTTAGAGCGACGGCCCAGCGCCAGCAGAATGCCGAGCGGCAGCGCCCCGGCAATGCCGACAGATGCGATAATCAGCGTCAGCGTCAGGCCGCCCCACTGGCGCGTTTCCACGCGATCCAGCCCGAAATAGCCGCCATACAGCAGCAGCCAGACGACGACCGGATAGATCACCGCCCAGCAGGCGATATAGCGGCCGCGGCGCGGCATGGATTTGATAAACATCGGCACAATCGACAGCAGGCCAATCACCAGCGCCAGATTGATGCGCCAGCGCAGCTCATGCGGATAGAGCCCGTACATGAACTGGCCAAAGCGCGCGTGGATAAAGACCCAGCAGGCGCCCGCTTTCGTACAGTCCGCACGGGTTTCGCCAATCCAGTTAGCCTGGAAGATCAACCAGTTCAGCGCCGGCGGGATAACGCTCCAGATAATCCACAGGCTGAGTAACGTGAGCAGCGTATTCAGCCAGCTGGAGAACAGGTTTTTACGCGCCCAGAGCCAGGCTTTACCCAGTGGATTGCCCGACACCGGCGGCGTTTCGTGTGTGGTCACAGACATAATGGTTCCGTTCTCTTAACGCTCAACCAGCGCAATTTTGCGGTTATAGAGGTTCATCAGCAGCGAAATGAGCAGACTGATAATCAGATAAACCGCCATGGTGATGGCAATGGTTTCAATTGCCTGGCCGGTCTGATTCAGTACGGTGCCGGCAAACAGCGACACCATATCCGGATAGCCGATCGCGGCCGCCAGCGAGGAGTTTTTTACGATGTTAAGGTACTGGCTGGTGAGCGGCGGGATAATCACGCGCATCGCTTGCGGAATGATCACCTGACGCAGCGTAACCGGGTTGGGCAGCCCGAGCGAACGTGCCGCTTCGCTCTGACCATGCGGTACTGACTGAATCCCGGCGCGAATCACCTCAGCAATAAAGGAAGAGGTGTAGATCGACAGTGCCAGCGTCAGCGCTGCCAGTTCCGGAATCATGGCAAAGCCACCGCGGAAGTTGAAACCGCGCAGCTCGGGCACATCCCAGTGCGTGGCGGCACCAAACAGCGTATGGGCGATCAGCGGCAGCAGCACAATTAAACCGGCCGCAGCGGGCCAGGTGCGGCGCAGCTGACCGGTTTTCAGCTGATGCTTGCGGTTGAAGCGGAACAGCGCGGCGCTGGCGGCGATGGCAATCGCCAGCGCGATCAGGAATGGCCAGGTGCCGGGTGCATACTCCGGCCACGGTATATACAAACCGCGGTTGCTGACAAAAGCCAGATCGAACGCGTTCAGCGCCTGACGCGGGCCCGGCAGATTGCGCAGCACGGCAAAGTACCAGAAGAAGATTTGCAGCAGCGGCGGGATATTACGGAACGTCTCGATATAAATGGTCGACAGCTTGCGCAGCAGCCAGTTATCCGACAGGCGCGCCAGACCGATGGCGAAGCCGAGGATGGAGGCGAAGACAATACAGAGCGCGGAGACCAGCAGGGTGTTGGTTAACCCGACCATAAACACGCGCGCGTAGGTATCGCCTTCGCTGTAATCGATCAGATGCTGGACGATGCCGAAACCGGCATTGCGCTCAAGAAAGCCAAAGCCGGAGGTGATACCGCGATTGGCAAGGTTGATCACCGTGTTGTGGATCAGATAACCCACCACAGCAAACACCGCCACAATCGCGACAATCTGGTAAAGCCAGGCGCGAACCGTAGGATTACCGAACGAAAAATCCCTTTTCACGGTTGGGCGTTGCGACATGTTAAAACCTCAGTGAAGAATACGCGTGGGCACCGCAGGATGCGGTGCCCGACTGGCAGGAGACAATTAACGCACTGGTGGAGCGTACTGGATGCCGCCCTGGTTCCAGAGCGCATTCTGGCCGCGTGCAATTTTCAGCGCGCTGTCTTTACCAACGTTACGATCGAACACTTCCTGATAGTTACCAACCTGCTTGATGATGTTGTACGCCCACTTGTTGTCGAGCTTCAGGTCTTTACCGAAATCACCCTCTGCGCCCAGCAGGTGTGCCATATCTGGCGTGGTTGGTTTCGCCGCCATCTCATCAACGTTCTTCGAGCTGATGCCCATCTCTTCCGCATTCAGCATGGCGAACAGCGACCATTTCACGATGGTGAACCAGTCATCATCACCGCGACGCACGACCGGGCCCAGCGGCTCTTTCGAAATCACTTCTGGCAGTACGATAAAGTCATCCGGCTTGCCCAGCTTGATGCGCAGCGCATACAGCTGTGACTGGTCAGAAGAGAGGGTATCGCAGCGGCCGCTATCCAGCGCTTTTGCAGACTCATCAGAGCGGTCGAAGGTGACCGGCGTGTACTGCATTTTGTTAGCTTTAAAGTAGTCGGCCACGTTCAGCTCGGTATCGGTACCGGCCTGGATACACACGGTGGCACCATCCAGCTCTTTGGCACTTTTCAGACCGGCTTTCTTATGGGTCAGGAAGCCGATGCCGTCATAATAGTTTACGCCGGCGAACAGGAAGCCCATGCCGCCATCACGTGATGAGGTCCAGGTGGTGTTACGCGACAGGATATCCACCTCGCCTGACTGCAGCGCAGTGAAGCGTTCTTTAGCGGTCAGCGGGGTGTATTTTACTTTGCTGGCATCGCCGAAGACCGCAGCAGCAGCGGCGCGGCACACGTCAACATCGATACCGGTGAATTTGCCGCTGGCGTCAGCGTAGGAGAACCCTGGCAGACCATCGCTGATACCGCACTGTATAAACCCTTTCTTCTTAATGGCGTCCAGCGTGGTGCCTGCGTGCGCCTGCTGGGTCACGGCGAACAGCGAGGCGGCAGCAATCAGGGTGGAAAGCATCATCTTTTTCATAAAGCATCCTGTGTGGCGAGATCGTGTGTTGTTATGTTTGCGCGCACTTTACTGTGCGCTTATTTCTTTCTGTGGCGTTTAGCCATCCACGACACTGCAAAGCTGATGCCAGGTTTGCAGAATCCTGAATTCACTGGAAAGATCTTTTAATAAACGGACGTATCCGGAAAGTTGTCGCTACTATCGCGCACCAAAAGGCAGCATGACGAGTCGCCACGATCACAAATAGTGCAAAAAGTTTCACTATATGGAAGCAGTGTGAGCTAACGCTCATGAACAGGTGTACGGCAAAGTGGAATTACCGCTGAAGCGGTTCAGGATCACAAACAAAGCGGGCTGAGAGGCGATCGGAAGGATTTTTTCTGCGCAAAAACAGGGCAGGGCAGCGGCCCTGAGAGAGATGAGCTATCACGCCGGCGATTGCAACTATCGTTACCATTTTGACGTTAATCGTTTCACGCGGTGTTAACGCACAAACAGCAGCAACAAAAACGCCAGCCCAGAGGCTGGCGTTATCGCAGCAAGGAACCAGAACGCTTAGTTCATGCCGTATTTTTTCAGCTTCTTACGCAGCGTACCGCGGTTGATGCCCATCATCAGGGCAGCGCGGGTCTGGTTGCCACGGGTATACTGCATCACCATGTCCAACAGAGGCTGCTCGACTTCAGCCAGTACCAGCTCATACAGGTCACTTACATCCTGACCGTTCAGTTGAGCAAAATAGTTCTTCAGTGCCTGTTTAACCGAATCACGCAGAGGCTTTTGCGTCACCTGATCCTGTGAGTTAACGGTAGAAACGGTCAGTACGTCAGAATTTACGCGTTGTTCGAACATAGTTCTTTCAGCTCTTTATTTCGTTTACGCAAGATTTTCGAAGTATGCCTCCAACGCCTCCAGCTGTTCGCTGGCATCCTCTATGGCGTTGAATGTGCGCCGAAACTGGTCGTCAGGGGCACTTTCCTGCAAATACCAGGAAACGTGTTTTCGGGCAATACGGTATCCCTTGCGCTGACCGTAAAAGTCGTGCAGCTCCCGTATGTGTCCAATCAGCATATGCTTCACTTCAGCCAGCGGCTTCGGTGCCAGCAGCTCCCCTGTGTCCAGATAATGCTGGATTTCCCGGAAGATCCACGGTCTTCCCTGAGCAGCGCGTCCCACCATCAGAGCATCGGCTCCGGTGTAGTCGAGCACTGCCCTGGCTTTGTGCGGGTCAGTAATGTCACCATTCGCGATAATCGGAATAGCGACGCTCTGCTTAACTGTCCGAATGCTGTCGTATTCAGCTTGCCCTTCAAACAAACAGGCGCGCGTGCGGCCATGAATGGTCAGGGCCTGAATACCACAGCGTTCAGCCAATTGGGCAATCTCTACACAATTACGATTTTCTTTGTCCCAGCCGGTGCGAATCTTCAGCGTAACCGGTACATCGACTGCGTTCACCACCGCACGGAGGATTGACTCCACCAGTTGCGGATGCTGCAGCAGCGCTGAACCTGCCATCTTACGATTCACTTTTTTAGCCGGGCAGCCCATGTTGATGTCGATAACCTGTGCACCGGACGCAACATTAATGCGCGCGGCGGCGGCCATCTCATCGGGATCGCAACCCGCAATTTGCACGGCGCGAATACCGGGCTCGTCACTATGCACCATACGCAAACGCGATTTGTCACTGGCCCAGACTTCCGGGTTCGATGACAGCATCTCGGAGACAGTCATACCGGCGCCGTTGTCATAACACAGGGTGCGAAATGGCTTGTCGGATACTCCGGCCATAGGCGCAGCGATGAGTCGATTACGTAGCTGGTGATGTCCAATGCGCATGAAAAAGAAGTGACCCTAACTGTTCGCAAGGCGGCGTATATTACGCATTTTTTCCGGAAGATGAAAGGCCAAACTTTGAACAATTCGCCGTTTAAGATCAGGGAAATGGGGCTTAGCAGCGGGATATTCATCATTACTTGTTTAAATTCAGTGCATTACAAAAAATACGCTGAAATTGTGAGCAAAAGTTTTTCCAAAAATATGCGCTGAATCACAACATAAAAACCGCCACTTCCGCGAATCGGCAAGAGAAATGGCGGTGATTTGATTGAAAAGTGAACGCTTTATTTACGTTTAGTGAGTATTTCGTTACTCAACCACCAGCCGGCCATTGAGCGGCTGCACCGGGCGGCTGTTACCGTGTTCACCTAGCACCGCGCTGAAGGCCTGCAGCTGCTGTGCGGAAGCCGTTACCGGTTGCTTCATCACCAGCCAGCGCACGCCTTCACTGCACGGTGGCGTGGTGAGTGAACCGCTGAAGCGGTAGTAACGGCGATCGGCGGGTAGCAGTGGCGTAATATCGACATCCTGCTGCAGCGTAGCCGGCTGATTGACCTGCGCCGGCAGCGTATCCAGCAGCGTCGTCAGTACCGGATTTGCCGCACCGGCTTCGAACATCACCCCGATGACCGCCAGCTGCTGCTGCTCGTCACTGAATACAAAGTGGCCCTCAAGCGGATAGCGTTTGCCGTCGATCAGGTTTTCGCTCGGGGTATGGAAGTGGAACTGCTTCAGCGTGAAGGTCTCGCCGTCCAGCGTCAGCGTATCGCCCTGCTGCAGGTTGATCTGCACGGTGTGGCCGTTGTTAACAATCGCGGCCTGGCGCGCCTGCAGTTCCAGCGTCAGCGCCGGCAGACTGGCATGCAGCGCCTGGCGAATATCAATCGGCGACTGATTCACGCCCTGCTTGCAGACGTGAAAATCAGGGGACAGGTCGCCCCACTGCTGTGGCTGAGCATAATCCCAGGCGGCAGCCTGAACGTGAGCAAAAGGCGCTGCTGCCAGCAGCAGAGCGATCAGTGTGTGTTTGCTTTTCATCATCATTTATTCACTAAGCGATATATCAATGTTATGTGCCGCGCACGGCACGGTTAACAGGGATAGCGCTATCGCCTGGTGCAGCAGTCTACTGATTTCAATGTAAAGAAACGGCAGGAAAACGGGGCTGGCGGGGATTTGAGACAGGTCTCAGTCGGGTAAAATCGGGCCAGCAGTCGCTGGCCCATGCGTCGGTTAGCGGCGCACGCCAGTGATGCGACACCACTCCTCTTTTTCCGCCACGGCGTCCAGCGCAAAGCGCTCCGCATAGGCTTCACACACGCTCTCCGCCTGGCTGGCCAGCACGCCGGACAGGCCGAGATGGCCGCCGGCTTTCGGCAGCACGCTAATCAGCGGCGCCAGTTCGCGCAGCGGACCGGCGAGGATATTGGCGACCACCACATCCGCCTGCAGGTTTTCCGGCTGCTGGTGCGGCAGATACAGCGACAGGCGGTCGGCCACGCCGTTGCGCTCCGCGTTATCGCGGCTGGCCTGGATCGCCTGCGGATCGATATCAATGCCGATCGCCTGCGCTGCACCGAGTTTCAGCGCGGCGATGGCCAGAATGCCGGAGCCACAGCCAAAATCGATCACCGTTTTGCCCTGCAGATCGAGACCATCCAGCCAGCTCAGACACAGCGACGTGGTGGGATGGGTGCCGGTACCAAAGGCCAGACCGGGATCAAGCATCACGTTGACCGCATCCGGATCCGGCACGTCGCGCCAGCTTGGGCAGATCCACAGGCGTTCACCGAAACGCATCGGATGGAAGTTATCCATCCATTCGCGCTCCCAGTCTTTATCCTCGATCTGTTCGATCTTATGGCGGAAACCCGATCCCAGCAGCGGATGCTGGCTCAGTTCAGCCACCACATCGTCCATGGCGGTTTCCGCGTCGAACAGGCCAATCACATCGGTATCGCCCCACAGGCGGGTTTCACCGGGCAGCGGCTCATACACCGGGTTGTCGTGCGTGTCCTGAAAGGTGACCGACACCGCACCGGCGTCCATCAGCGCGTCGCTGAGGGTTTCGGCGTGCTCGCCGGTGCTGTTAATTTTGATTTGAATCCATGGCATAGCGTTTCTCTTTTATTCCAGGGCAGCATCGCGAGCGTCAGGCGCGCTGCCGAACAGATTACCCACCAGAAAGGCCAGCAGGCTTAATGTCAACGATGGCACGATAGGGTGAAAGCCCCACAGTTCGATTTTCAGGCTGGCAAGCAGCGTATAGCATCCGGCTCCCACCACCATGCCACTGATGGCGCCCGCCGCATTGGCGCGCTCCCAGTACAGTCCCAGCACCAGCGGCCACAGAAAGACCGCTTCAAGGCCACCGAACGCCAGCAGGTTGAGCCAGATAATCATATCTGGCGGATTCCAGGCCGCCAGCAGCAGCAGCAGGCCGAGCACAAAGGTGATGGTGCCGGAGAGCAGCCGCAGACGCGCCTCGTTCTCGCTGTGCTGCGGCGCGATACGCAGGTAAAGATCTTTGATCAGCGTAGCGGACGATTGCAGCAGCTGCGCGTTAATCGTCGACATGATCGCCGCCATTGGCGCCGCGAGGAACACGCCAGCCGCCATCGGTGGCAGCACGGTGATCATCAGCGTCGGGATCACGCGATCCGGAATCGCCAGATCCGGCAGTACCGCGCGACCGAGTGCGCCGGCCAGATGCATACCGAGCATCAGTATCACCACCACGATGGTGCCGAGTATGATACCGCGATGCATCGCTTTGCTGTCTTTGTAGGAGATGCAGCGCACGGCGGTATGCGGCAGCCCAATCACGCCAAAGCACACCAGTACGGCAAACGAACTGAGGAAGGTTGGATTGATGACGTTGCCGACGCCTTCCGGTGACACCAGCTGCGGATCGATGCTACGCAGTTTGGTGACCGCCGTTGCCAGACCGCCCGCCTGGTGGATGACGGCAAACAGCAGCAGGAAGGTGCCAATCAGCATCACCAGCCCTTGCATGGCATCGTTGAGCACGCTGGCGCGAAAGCCGCCGAACGCGGTATACAGCGCGATGGTGCCGCCAAAAATCAGCAGCCCGGTGTCATAAGGAATACCGGCGGCCGTCTCCAGCAGGCGCGCGCCGCCGATGAACTGTACCGTCATGGCACCAATAAACGCCACCAGCAGGCTGATACTGGCCAGCCAGATGAGCAGCGGACTGCGGTAGCGGCCATACAGCATGTCATTGAGCGTCACCGCGTTGTAGCGTCGTGCCAGAATCGCGAATTTTTTGCCCAGCACGCCGAGCGACAGCCAGACCGCCGGCACCTGGATCATCGCCAGCAGTACCCAGCCCAGCCCGTATTTATACGCCGCGCCCGGCCCGCCAATAAATGAGCTGGCGCTGATGTAAGTGGTGGTGATGGTCATCGCCAGCACAAAACCGCCCATCGAGCGACTGCCGAGGAAATACTCACTCAGGAAGTTGCCGTGGCGCTGTTTGCGCATGGCAAACACCGACAGCCCGGCAATCAGCACCAGATAGGCCAGCAGTGGCAGAATGATTTCAGTTTCCATCGTGGTCCTCCAGAGACATATCGCGGAACACCACGCGCACCATCAGCCAGCACAGGCCAATGAACAGCACGGGCGCGAACACGCAGGAGAACTCAAACCAGCGCGGTAAACCGGTGAAACCGCTTTGTGTGCCGCCGAGCCATGCGGACACGCCCCAGACGGCGAGGTACGCCAGCGTCAGGTACAGCGACCAGCGCGCCTCTTTGTTAGCTTGCAAAAAACGCCCATCCATCATGCAACCTCAAAGGCAACAAAAATGAAAAAGGCCGGTTTAACCGGCCTCTGCATTGCTCTGCGCTGCGCTTACTTCTCGTGCAGGCCGAGTTTTTTCTCCAGATAGTGGATGTTAGTACCACCCTGCTGGAAGTTTTCGTCGGTCATGATGCGCATCTGCAGATCGACGTTGGTCTTGATGCCGTCGATGATCAGTTCTGCCAGCGCATTTTTCATGCGCGCAATAGCCACGTCACGGTTTTCGCCGTAGGTAATCAGCTTACCAATCATTGAGTCGTAATACGGCGGCACGCTGTAGCCGGCATAGATGTGCGATTCCCAGCGCACGCCAAAACCGCCTGGCGCGTGGAAACGAGTGATCTTGCCCGGGCTCGGCAGGAAGGTGTTCGGGTCTTCGGCGTTGATACGGCACTCGACCGCATGACCGCGCACCACCACATCTTCCTGTTTGATGGACAGCGGCTGACCGGCAGCAATACGCAGCTGCTCTTTGATCAGGTCGACGCCGGTGATCATCTCGGTGACCGGATGTTCCACCTGAATACGGGTGTTCATCTCGATGAAGTAGAACTCACCGTTTTCATACAGGAACTCGAACGTACCGGCACCGCGATAGCCGATCTCTACGCAGGCGTTAGAGCAGCGCTCGCCGATGTAACGACGCAGTTCCGGCGTGATGCCCGGTGCTGGTGCTTCTTCGACCACTTTCTGGTGGCGGCGCTGCATGGAGCAGTCACGTTCGGCCAGATAGATGGCGTTGCCCTGACCGTCGGCCAGAACCTGAATCTCGATGTGGCGTGGATTCTCGAGGAATTTCTCCATGTACACCATGTCGTTGTTGAAAGCCGCTTTGGCTTCCGCTTTCGTCATGTTGATGGACTGCTCAAGATCCTTGTCGCTGCGCACAACGCGCATACCGCGACCGCCGCCGCCGCCAGAGGCTTTGATGATCACCGGGTAGCCGATGCGCTTGGCGATGGCACGGTTTTTCTCCATGTCGTCGGTCAGCGAACCGTCGGAGCCTGGTACGGTCGGTACGCCGGCTTTTTTCATCGCGTTGATCGCTGACACTTTGTCGCCCATCAGGCGAATGGTGTCGGCTTTCGGACCGATAAAGATAAAGCCAGAGCGCTCAACCTGCTCGGCGAAATCGGCGTTCTCAGAGAGGAAGCCGTAGCCCGGGTGGATCGCAACCGCGCCGGTGATTTCGGCGGCGGAGATCAGCGCCGGGATATTAAGATAACTTTTGACCGACTGCGCCGGGCCGATGCAGACGGTTTCGTCCGCCAGCAGCACGTGCTTCAGATCGCGGTCTGCCGTGGAGTGTACCGCCACAGTCTTGATGCCCAGTTCTTTACAGGCACGCAGAATGCGCAGCGCAATCTCACCACGGTTAGCAATGACAATTTTATCCAGCATGCTTCGCCTCGTTATTCGATGACGACCAGCGGCTCGTCGAATTCAACCGGCTGGCCGCTTTCCACCAGGATCGCCTTCACAACGCCGGATTTATCGGCTTCGATCTGGTTCATCATTTTCATCGCTTCAACGATGCACAGGGTGTCGCCAGCGTTCACTTTCTGACCCACTTCCACAAACGCTTTGGCGTCCGGGCTTGGGGTGCGATAGAAGGTACCGACCATCGGCGAACGCACGATGTGGCCGCTGACTTCAGGTTTAGCCGCTTCTGCAGCGACAGGCGCAGCAGCAGGTGCAACCGCAGCAGCCAGCGCAGGCTGTGGAGCCGGAACAGCATAAGCCTGCTGCATCATAGGGTAACCGACATTGGCAGGTGAACGGCTGATGCGAACCGACTCTTCGCCTTCAGAGATTTCCAGCTCAGCGATGCCGGACTCTTCAACCAGTTCGATCAGTTTCTTAATTTTACGAATATCCATGAGTGTGGTTCCGTACTCTGTTTAATTGGAATGTGACAGGCGTTTTACGGCCGTTTGTAAAGCCCACGAGTAGCCGTCGGCGCCCAGTCCGCAGATGACGCCGGCAGATACATCGGAAAGATAGGAGTGATGTCGGAACGGTTCGCGTGCATGCACATTAGAGAGATGCACCTCAATAAAAGGAATGCTAACCGCCAACAGCGCATCGCGCAGGGCAACGCTGGTGTGCGTAAACGCAGCCGGGTTGATGATGATGTAATCGACGTTGCCGCGGGCTTCGTGAATACGATCAATCAGCTGGTATTCCGCATTCGATTGCAAATGACTCAATTTCACATGGTGCTGGTCGGCCTGTTGCGTCAGATCGCTGACAATCTGCGCCAGCGTCGTGTGACCATACTTGTCAGGCTCGCGCGTTCCCAACAGGTTCAGGTTGGGTCCGTTTAACAGCAGTATGTGAAATTTATGCGCCATCTTGCGGCTATCTCCTGCAATCAGTAAGGCATCGCGTAAAATACCGCGACATCCTTCATTTGTCACTCTTCAGAGTGAAAAAGAAGACTTCGCTTGCAATAAAGCCGGGCATTATATCCGTTTCGAGGCAATTCGCAGCAAAATACTGGTCTTATCTGCGAAGTTGATCCGGCGAGGCCCGAAGGCCACACCTTTTAACAGATCTCGCAGCAGGAAAACAACCTTGCGGGGATTATCGGCGCAGAAGTTTACGCAACTTATTGTAACGCCAGCCTAACAGCGCCAGCGCCAGTAATGCATAAATCCACGGCTGCGGTGACAGCACTTTCACAGACCAAAGATAGTGGACAGGCGCGAGGATCGCGACCAGATAGATGCCGTTGTGCAGCGTTTGCCAGCGGCGTCCCAGTTTGCGCTGGGCGCGCTGAAAAGAGGTGATGGCGAGAGCAAACAGAATAATCCAGCTGATCATGCCCAGTAACAAATAGGGGCGCGAGACAATCTCACTGCCGAGTAATCGCAGATGATCGTAACCCAGTTCCAGCAGATAGTAGCTGGTGAGATGCAGACAGGCCCAGGCAAAGCACCACAGGCCGAGCAGCCGGCGGGTACGAATCAGCAGCGGCTGCTTCAGATAACGCGTCAGTGGGCTCACCAGCAGCGTCGCCAGCAGCAGCTTCAGCGCCATGCGGCCGGTAAAATGCTGGATATCTTTCGCCGGATCGGCGCTCAGCCAGCCCTGGTTTGCCGCCAGAAACAGGTACACCAGCGGCAAAAACGCCGCCAGATGCAGCACCACTTTCAGCAGCGTAACGTGGCGTAATGTCAGGCGCACTCAGTAGTTCTCCCGTAAATCGAGACCGCGATACAGCGAGGCCACCTCTTTAGCATAACCGTTGAACAGCAGCGTCGGCTGGCGTTCCACCTTGAGAATGCCGCCCGCACCGATAAAGCGCTCAGTAGCCTGCGACCAGCGCGGGTGGTTGACGTGCGGATTCACGTTAGCGTAGAAGCCATACTCGTTGGCGGCGATCTGGCTCCAGGTGGTAGGCGGACGATCGTGCGTCAGGGTAATTTTGACGATCGACTTAATCCCTTTGAAGCCATATTTCCACGGCACCGTCAGGCGAATCGGCGCGCCGTTTTGCGGCGGCAGCGCTTTGCCGTAAACGCCGGTGCTGAGCAGCGTCAGCGGATGCATCGCTTCGTCCAGCCGCAAGCCTTCAACATAGGGATAATCCAGCCCGCCGCCGATAAAGCGGTCCTTTTGTCCTGGCATCTGATCGGGCGCGTATAGCGTCTGGAAGGCGACATAGCGGGCATTGCTGGTGGGTTCAGCCAGCTTCAGCAGCTTGTTGAGTTCAAAGCCTACCCAGGGAATCACCATCGACCAGGCTTCAACGCAGCGCATGCGATAGATACGCTGCTCCATGGCGAAGCGTTTGAAGATGTCGTCCATATCCAGCGTCATCGGCTTCGCCACTTCGCCCTCAATGCGCAATTGCCACGGGTCAGTTTTCAGCGTGCCGGCATTGGCGGCAGGATCGGCTTTGTCGAGACCAAATTCGTAGAAGTTGTTGTAGCCTGCGACTTTATCAAACGGCGTCAGCGGCAGGTCCGCCTGCCACTGGGCCGGTTTACTGAACTGCAGATCGCGTCCGGCAGGCGCCGGCGGCCTGTCATTGCCCTTAAACCAGCTCAGCACATCGGCCTGTGCGCCGCCGGGCAGACTGGCCGCGGCAGCACCAAGCCCCAGCGCTTTCAGCACCTGGCGGCGGCGCAGATTAAAAATGCTTTCCGGCGTAACATCGGCTTCGGTAAGGATGTGCTTGCGCTTCATGGCGTTCTCCGGCAAATCGATTAACTGCAGCTAGCATGATCAAACGCTGCCCGGCGCGCCACTTTTGCTGGCAAAATGTGAAATTTCCTGGCCGGTGCGTTCTGTTGAGAATAGGACGAAAAAGCCGCCCCGGAAGCCAGCGCTTCACACTTTGACGTTATACTCGCGCCGCAGGGTGGCGAAACCCGGCGCCGGGCGGGCGCTGATTTGGATCGGTAATTGTGATAATTTGCTCAGGTTTGCACCAGCGCGGCTGGCGCGAACCGTTGGCTGGCGTTCATAAACCGCAGTGATACAGGCACAGGGATGCGATTAACAACCAAGTTTTCTGCGTTTATTACCTTATTAAGCTTACTGGCGATGTTACTGATGCTGGTAGGCTGCGCTTTTAGTTTTATCTGGCTGTCGCAGCAGCGCGTAGAGAACCGCGTGCAGACGCTGGCGACGGAAGTCGATAAAGCGCTGGCCAGCCAGTCACCGCAGGAACTGACGCATTGGCTGACGCGCCTGATGCCCGTCATCAATGCCGAACAGCTGGAACTGCATCACGATGATACCGTGCTGTTCCGCCTCGCGCGTCATGAAAATCCGATGCTGGAAGACGAGCCCAACCGTTTCATTCAACTGGATGTACCGCTGGTGCACGCGCCGGGCATGGCGCTGCGCGTGGTGGTGCTCGATCCCGCCAAAACCTGGTTCCGCTCGTTCACCGGTGCCTACACGCTGATTATCCTGCTGACGGTGGTGGCGATCATGTCGGCGCTGCTGGTGATGACGCACCGCTGGCTTAACCGCCGCTGGCAGCATATGGAGCGGCTGGAGGCGCGCGCGGAGCGCATTCTGGCTGGCGAGCGCGCGCCACGCAGCGATACCATCGCCGAATGGCCGCCGAAAGCCAGCCGCGCTATCGATCTGCTGCTGGGGGATTTACAGGAGGCCGGCGAGCAGCGTCTGCGTATCGACACCTTAATCCGCACCTTTGCCGCGCAGGATTCGCGCACCGGCCTGAATAATCGCCTGTTTTTCGATAACCAGCTGGCCACGTTGCTGGAAGACCAGGAAGACGTTGGCACGCACGGTGTGGTGATGATGGTGCGGCTGCCGGACCTCGACACCCTGCATGAAACCCTCGGACCGACGCTGGTCGATGAATACCTGTTCGACCTGGTGAACATGCTCTCCACCTTCGTGCTGCGCTATCCGGGTGCGCTGCTGGCGCGCTATTTCCGCAGCGACTTTGCCGTACTGCTGCCGCACCGCACTTTGAAAGAGGCCAACAGCATTGCCGACCAGCTGATCAACGCGGTGGATTCACTGCCGCCGATGCGCATGGTGGATCGCGATGACCTAATCCACATTGGCATCAGCGCCTGGCGCAGCGGCGAGTCGGTGTCGCAGGTGATGGAGAATGTCGAACTGGCCACGCGCCGGGCGGCGCTGCAGGGCGGCAACAACTGGTCGGTAGGCGAGGGCAATACGCTGGAGATGGGGCGCGGCAGCGTGCGCTGGCGCACCCTGCTGGAAAACACCGTAAACCGCGGCGGCCCGCGTCTGTACCAGAAACCGGCGGTGCTGCTGGACGGCAAAGTGCATCACCGTGAAATGCTGGCGCGCGTGTTCGACGGCGATAAAGAGGTGGTGTCGGCAGAGTTCATGCCGCTGGTGCTGCAACTCGGCATGGCCGACAGCTGGGATCGCCAGCTGGTCATGCGTATTGCGGCGCTGTCGGAGGTCTGGCCGGATGAAACGCTGGCGCTGCCGGTGAATATCGATTCGCTGCTGCAACGGCCGTTCCAGCGCTGGCTGCAAAAATTGCTGCTGCAGTGCAGTAAATCGCAAAGAAAACGATTTTTATTTGAACTTGCTGAGGCGGATGTTTGTCAACACATCAATCGTTTAGTGCCGGTTTTCCGTATGCTGACCGCGTTTGGCTGTCGGATTGCGGTAGATCAGGCCGGATTAACGGTGGTGAGTAGCGCTTACATCAAGCAGTTCCCGATTGAGCTGATTAAGCTCGACCCGGGCCTGATTCGCAACATTGAGCGCCGTACAGAAAATCAGCTCTTCGTGCAAAGTTTGCTGGAGGTGTGTAAATCCACGCCCACCAAAGTCTTTGCCGCCGGTGTACGCACGCGCGCGGAGTGGCAAACGTTGGCCGGGCTGGGCGTCGCGGGCGGCCAGGGCGACTTTTTTGCTCCCTCGCTGCCGGTGAACAGTAACGTGAAGAAACACTCGCAACGTTACCGGATTTAGCGCGTCAGCCACAGATACGGCAGCAGGCGGCTATTTTTCGCCTTTATGCCGTGCGCAGCCGGCGCGATCGGCGGCGGGAAATGTTAGATTTTATGTCGGAATTCACCCGCGACCGGCGGGTGAATTTGCGTTTAGAGCGGCAGCTTAGCGCCGTTTAACGCCGGTGTCGGACGGCAGCACCGCCGCGAAAAATTATTCAGCCTGGTTTTTCACCGAAGCAGAACGTTTTTGCGCCTTGTAGCGGCTTCGCGTGGTTGGTAAAGTAGGCGGATTTTATTTTCCGCCCCCAGCTTGCAGGATTATCCCTTAGTATGTTTAAAAAATTTCGTGGCATGTTTTCCAATGACTTGTCCATTGACCTGGGTACCGCGAATACCCTGATTTACGTAAAAGGACAAGGCATCGTGCTGAACGAGCCTTCTGTGGTTGCCATTCGTCAGGATCGCGCCGGCTCCCCAAAGAGCGTAGCGGCTGTTGGTCATGATGCAAAGCAGATGCTTGGCCGTACGCCGGGTAACATCGCAGCTATCCGTCCGATGAAAGATGGCGTTATCGCCGACTTCTTCGTGACTGAAAAAATGCTCCAGCACTTCATCAAGCAAGTGCACAGCAACAGCTTTATGCGCCCCAGCCCACGCGTGCTGGTGTGCGTGCCGGTCGGTGCGACCCAGGTTGAGCGTCGTGCCATCCGCGAATCGGCGCAGGGCGCCGGTGCCCGTGAAGTGTTCCTGATTGAAGAACCCATGGCCGCGGCAATCGGCGCAGGTCTGCCAGTGTCGGAAGCGACCGGCTCGATGGTGGTGGATATCGGTGGCGGTACGACCGAAGTCGCGGTTATCTCCCTGAACGGCGTGGTTTACTCTTCTTCTGTGCGTATTGGTGGCGATCGCTTTGATGAAGCTATCATTAACTACGTGCGCCGTAATTACGGCTCGCTGATTGGTGAAGCCACCGCTGAGCGTATCAAGCATGAGATCGGTTCTGCTTATCCGGGTGACGAAGTGCGCGAGATCGAAGTGCGCGGCCGTAACCTGGCTGAGGGCGTGCCGCGTGGCTTTACGCTGAACTCGAATGAAATCCTGGAAGCGCTGCAGGAGCCACTGACCGGTATCGTCAGTGCCGTGATGGTCGCGCTGGAGCAGTGCCCGCCGGAGCTGGCTTCTGACATCTCCGAGCGCGGTATGGTGCTGACCGGTGGCGGCGCGCTGCTGCGTAACCTGGATCGTCTGCTGATGGAAGAGACCGGTATTCCGGTGGTAGTCGCAGAAGATCCGCTGACCTGCGTAGCGCGCGGCGGCGGTAAAGCACTGGAAATGATCGACATGCATGGCGGCGATTTGTTCAGCGAGGAGTAATTCCTCTCCGGCTGAGACCGTGGTCAAATTGCGCAGGGAATAGCGACGATACCCAAAATCAGCACAACGGCAGGACGATGGCCATCGCATGCCGCACGGCAGCCTCAGCAGCAGGCACCGGGCAGCAGCGGCACAACGTCGTCACTGCGGTTTGCAGGATGCGGGGTAACTGGCGACGCTGCGCACGACGGCGTATAGCGTCCAGCCCTGGAGGCGTGAGTGCTGACACTCACGCTTCTTCCCTGATGTCGAGGAATTCGCAGAATTTATGAAGCCGATTTTTAGCAGGGGACCTTCCCTGCAGTTGCGCCTGTTTCTGGCCGTGATTGTGGCTATCGCGATTATTGTCGCCGATAGCCGGATCAGCACGTTCTCCCAGATCCGCAACTACCTGGACACGTCGGTCAGTCCATTTTACTTCCTGGCCAACGGGCCACGACAGCTTCTTGACGGCGTTTCCGAAACGCTGGCCTCGCGCCAGCAGCTGGAGCTGGAAAACAAAGCGCTGCGCCGTGAGCTCTTCCTGAAAAACAGTGACCTGCTGATGCTGGGGCAATACAAGCAGGAAAACGCGCGTCTGCGCGAGCTGCTCGGCTCGCCGCTGCGTCAGGATGAGCACAAAATGGTGACCCAGGTGATCTCCACCGGCACCGATCCTTACACCGATCAGGTGATCATCGATAAAGGCAGCGTCAACGGCGTGTATGAAGGCCAGCCGGTGATCAGCGATAAAGGCGTGGTCGGCCAGGTGGTGGCGGTAGGGCAGATGACCAGCCGCGTGCTGCTGATCTGCGATGCCTCGCACGCCCTGCCGATTCAGGTGCTGCGTAACGATATTCGCGTCATCGCCGCCGGTAACGGCTGCAGCGAAGATCTGCAGCTGGAGCATCTGCCGGGCAATACGGATATTCGCGTCGGTGATGTGCTGGTGACGTCGGGCCTGGGCGGACGCTTCCCGGAAGGTTATCCGGTCGGCGTGGTGTCGTCAGTGAAAGTGGATACGCAGCGTGCCTATACCGTGATTCAGGCGCGTCCGACCGCCGGTCTGCAGCGTCTGCGCTACCTGCTGCTGCTGTGGGGTGCGGATAAGAACGGCGACATGCCGATGGCACCGGATGAAGTGCATCGCGTGGCCAACGAGCGCCTGATGCAGATGATGCCGCAGGTGCTGCCGCCCGCGGGCGAAATGGGGCCGCCGGCACCCGCCATGATGCAGCAAAATCAGCAGATGGGGCCGCCACAGCCCGCCGCCAGCAGCCGTTCGCAGGGTAATCCGGCGAACTCGCGCGGAGGCCAGCCTTGAGTCGATATCGCAGCCAGGGGCGTTGGGTGATCTGGCTGTCCTTCCTTGTTGCGCTTATCCTGCAAATCATGCCGTGGCCGGATCAGATTTACATGTTCCGGCCATCGTGGCTATTGCTGATCCTGATCTACTGGGTGCTGGCGCTGCCGCACCGGGTCAATGTGGGCACCGGCTTTTTCCTCGGCGCCATTATGGATCTGGTCGCCGGCTCAACGCTGGGCGTGCGTGCGCTGGCGTTCAGCATTATCGCCTATCTGGTGGCCTTTAAATTTCAGCTATTCCGTAATCTGGCGTTGTGGCAGCAGGCATTAATGGTTATGGTGCTGTCGCTGGCGGTTGATGTGATTGTTTTCTGGGCAGAATTTCTGGTCATCAACGTCTCCTTCCGCCCGGAAATCTTCTGGAGTAGCGTGGTCGACGGTATCCTGTGGCCCTGGCTATTCTTACTGATGAGAAAGATTCGCCGTCAGTTTGCTGTGCAATAAGGAATAGAATGATAACCCTCTACCTGGCTTCCGGCTCACCGCGTCGGCGCGAGCTGTTAACGCAGCTTGGCCTGCAGTTTGAGCGCCTGATTACCGATGTTGAAGAGCAGCGTCAGCCGGGCGAAGCGGCGGAGTCTTATGTGCGGCGTCTGGCCAGCGATAAGGCGCGGGCCGGCGTGCAGATAGCACCGCAGGATCTGCCGGTGCTGGGCGCTGACACCATCGTGGTGCTGAATGGCGAAGTGCTGGAGAAACCGCGCGATGCGGCGCATGCCGCGCAGATGCTGGGTAAACTGGCCGGGCAAACCCATCAGGTCATGACGGCCGTGGCGCTGGCCGATGCGCAGGGCGAGCTGGATTGCCTGGTGACCACAGACGTGACATTCCGCACTATCACGGCAGAGGAAATTTCGCACTATATCGCCAGCGGCGAGCCGATGGATAAAGCCGGCGCGTACGGAATTCAGGGCCTGGGCGGCAACTTTGTGCGCCGCATCAATGGAAGTTATCACGCCGTAGTGGGATTGCCGCTGGTGGAAACCAGCGAACTGCTGAGCCATTTTCAGTCGCTGCGTGCGTTAAGGGGACAAGATGACGGCTGAACTGCTGGTAAATGTGACACCTTCTGAAACCCGTGTTGCCTATATTGACGGCGGCATTCTGCAGGAAATCCATATTGAGCGCGAAGCGCGGCGCGGTATTGTCGGCAATATCTACAAAGGGCGCGTCAGCCGGGTACTGCCGGGCATGCAGGCGGCGTTTGTCGATATCGGGATGGACAAAGCGGCCTTTCTGCACGCCTCGGACATCATGCCACACACCGAATGCGTGGCGGGTGATGAGAAGAAGAACTTTATCGTGCGCGATATCGCCGAGCTGGTGCGTCAGGGACAGGATTTAATGGTGCAGGTGGTGAAAGATCCGCTCGGCACCAAAGGCGCCCGTCTCACCACCGATATCACGCTGCCGTCGCGCTACCTGGTCTTTATGCCGGGGGCTTCACACGTGGGCGTCTCACAGCGCATTGAAAGCGAAGCCGAACGTGAGCGGCTGAAAGCGGTGGTTGCCGCTTACTGTGACGATCTCGGCGGCTTTATTATTCGTACCGCCGCAGAAGGCATTGGCGCAGAAGAGCTGGCGCAGGACGCGGCATTTTTAAAGCGCCTGTGGACCAAAGTCAGCGAGCGTAAGAAGCGCAACCAGACGCGCTGCCTGCTGTACGGCGAGCTGGCGCTGGCACAGCGCGTGCTGCGAGATTTCGCCGGCGCAGCGCTGGATCGCATCCGCGTCGATTCGCGCCTGACCTGCGATCTGCTGGTGGAATTTACCAGCGAATATATTCCGGAGATGGCCAGCAAGCTGGAGCTGTACAACGGCAAGCAGCCGATTTTCGATCTCTATGATGTGGAGAACGAGATTCAGCGCTCGCTCGAGCGCAAGGTGGAACTGAAATCTGGCGGTTACCTGATTATCGACCAGACCGAAGCGATGACCACGGTGGACATTAACACCGGTGCGTTTGTCGGCCACCGCAACCTCGACGAAACCATTTTTAATACTAATATCGAAGCCACGCAGGCGATTGCGCGCCAGCTGCGGCTGCGTAATCTCGGCGGCATTATCATCATCGACTTTATCGACATGAATAATGACGATCATCGCCGGCGCGTGCTGCACTCGCTGGAGAGCGCGCTGAGCAAAGATCGCGTCAAAACCAGCATCAACGGCTTCTCCGCGCTGGGGCTGGTCGAGATGACGCGCAAACGCACGCGCGAAAGCATTGAGCACGTGCTGTGTGCCGATTGCCCGGTGTGCCAGGGACGCGGTTCGCTGAAGACGGTGGAGACCGTGTGCTATGAAATCATGCGTGAAATCGTCCGCGTCCATCACGCTTACGACTCCGACAGCTTCCTGGTGTACGTGTCGCCCGCAGTGGGTGAAGCGCTGAAAAGCGATGAGTCGCACGCGCTGGCCGAAGTGGAAATTTTTGTCGGCAAGCAGGTCAAAGTACAGGTTGAACCGCTCTACACGCAGGAGCAGTTTGACGTCGTCATGATGTAAGTCGTGAGGTTGAACGCCGTAACCCAACGGAAAGCAAGGAGAGGTGTGTGAGGCGGTTGCCGGGGATTTTGTTACTGCTGCTCGCCGCAATCATCGTCATTGTGGCGCTGCTGGTCAGCGGGCTGCGCCTTGTGATGCCGCATCTCAACAGCTATCGCGGCGAGGTGCTGCACACTCTTTCGCGCGTCAGCGGCGTCACCATCGATGCCAGTGAAGTTCAGGGAAAATGGGAGAATTTTGGCCCGACCCTGCAGGTGCGCGATCTGCGTATCGACATGGATAAAGATGGCGAGCTGCAGATTGGCCGCGTTACGCTGGCGCTCAATGTGTGGCAGTCGCTGCTGCACTGGCGCTGGCAGTTTCGCGATCTCACCTTCTGGCAGCTGCGGCTGGCAACCAACCGTCCGTTGCTCACCAGCGACGAGCAAAAAAATAGCTTCAAACCGGCCCAAATCAACGATCTGTTCTTACGCCAGTTTGACCATTTCGATTTGCGTGACAGCAGCATCCGTTTTCTCACGCCTTCCGGCCAGCATGCCGAACTGGCGATTCCCCGCCTTACCTGGCTGAACGAGGACAACCGCCATCGCGCCGAAGGCGAAGTGAGCCTGTCCAGCTTCACCGGCCAGCACGGCGTGGTGCAGGTACGGCTCGATCTTAACGATACTAACGGCTTACTCAACGACGGCCGCATCTGGATGCAGGCCGATGATGTGGACGTGCGCCCGTGGATTGGCCGCTGGCTGCGTGATAATACCAGCCTGCAAAGCGCGCGTTTCAGCCTGGCCGCGTGGGTCAACCTGCGCGACGGCGAAGTGTACGCGGGCGATCTGCTGCTGAGCAAAGGCGGCGCACGCTGGCGCGGCGAGCAGGGCGATCATCAACTGCAGGTGGATGGCCTGACCGCGCATCTGGCGCGCTACCAGAATGGCTGGAGCCTGACGGTGCCGCAAACCCGGCTGATGACTGACGGCGTGGCCTGGGATGCCGGCCATATCGCCCTGCTGTGGAAGCCGGAAGATAAACAGATGATCGGCGCGAACAGTGCAGCGGAAGTGCGGGTGCGTGCCACCCGGCTCGATCTGCAGCGTCTGGCACCGCTGGTGCCGCTGTTTGCGCCGCTCTCGCCCACGCTGCTGGACAACTGGCGGGCGCTGCAGCCGCGCGGCTATATCGACGCGCTGGCGCTGGATATTCCGCTGGCGCAGCCGGAGCAGACGCGTTTGCAGGCGCGCTGGCGCGATCTGGCGTGGCAGCACTGGCAGCTTTTGCCGGGCATCAGCAATCTGAGCGGCAGCGCCAGCGGCAGTCTGAACCACGGCCAGCTGGATGTGCAGATGGGCCAGGCCGAAGTGCCGTACGGCGATATGTTCCAGGCGCCGTTACAGATTCAGCAGGTCACCGGCAGGATTAACTGGCTGCGCGATGGCAACGGCCTGACGCTGGATGGCCAGCAGCTGGACGTGCAGGCACGTTCGCTATGGGCGCGCGGCGATTTCCGCTATCAGCAAAATGTCGGTAAAGCGCCGCGCCTCGACATTCTTGCCGGGATTCGCGTCACCGATGCCGGTGATGCGTGGCGCTACTTCCCCGAGCCGCTGATGGGCCACGATCTGACGCAGTATCTCAGCGAAGCGGTCAAAGGCGGCCAGGTGGAGAATGCCACGCTGCTGTTTGCCGGCGATCCGCGTCTGTTCCCGTTCAAACACCACGACGGCATGTTTGAAGTGGCCGTGCCGGTGCGCAATGCTACCTTCCAGTTCCAGCCAGGCTGGCCGGCGCTGCAAAACCTCGATATCGACCTCGATTTTATCAACGACGGTCTGTGGATGAAGGCGGCGCAAACCCGGCTGGGTGCGGTGGACGCGCGCAACGTCAGTGCGGTAATCCCGGATTACCTGAAAGAGAAGCTGATCATTGACGGTGATTTGAGCGGCGAAGGTAAAGATATCGCCGACTATTTCGCCCGCACGCCGCTCAAATCCACGCTGGGTGCGGCGCTGGAGCAGCTGCAGATTGGCGGCAACGTGCGTGGTTCGCTCAACCTGGATATTCCGCTGGATGGGGAACTGGTGCACGCCAGCGGTAACGTGGTGCTGAATAACAACAGCCTGCACATTAAGCCGCTCAACACCACGCTGAAAAACCTGACCGGACGTTTCCGCTACAACAACGGAAACCTGGAGAGTGAAGAGCTGCAGGCCAACTGGTTCGGTCAGCCCACCGGCGTGCGTTTCACCACCACGGAAAATCCCGATGATTTTGGCGTTAACGTCAAACTGCTGGGCGACTGGCAGCCGGCAAAACTGGCCATGCTGCCTGCCAGTGTAAGCAGTAAGCTGGGCGGCAGTCTGGCGTGGCAGGGCAATGTCGACATCACGCTGCCGCATCAGGGTGGGGCGCGCTACAAGGTTGATATCAATGGTGACGGCAAGACAGTGAGCAGTCACTTACCTCCACCACTGGATAAAGAGGCCGGTGAGGCACTGCCCATCGCCATTAATGCCAGCGGCGATTTGCACAGTTTTAACCTCAGCGGCAGCGTGCGTGAGCACCATCGCTTTAACAGCCGCTGGCTGCTGGAGCCGCAGCTGCGCGTCGATCGCGGTATCTGGCTGAATGATGCCAAAAGCACGCCGGCGCTACCGGATCGGCGCGGGATGGTACTCAATCTGCCGGCGCTGGACGGCGAAGCCTGGCTGGGGCTGATGACCGGCGCGACGGGTTCACGCAATGCGCAGGGCGAGACGGACATCGGCGGCGCATTGCTGCCGGGCGATGTGACGTTGCGCACCCCGGCCCTGACGCTCGGCGGCCAGCAGTGGCACGATGTTAATGCCACGGTGACCCAGGGCGCGGGCGGCAGCACGCAGCTGCAGCTGGAGAGCCGCGAAGCGCGCGGCAGCCTGCGAACCGCACAACACGCGCCGTGGCAAATCGACCTGAGCTATCTTTATTACAATCCGCAATGGAGTGACGGTGAAGCGGGCAAGGCCTCCTCGCCGTTCAGCGGTGACAGCGGCATTGATTTCCGCAGCTGGCCAGCGCTGCAGCTCAACTGCGCTGAGTGCTGGCTGCGCGGGCAGAAGTTCGGCCACATCCAGGCCAGGCTCCAGCCGCAGGGAGAGACGTTAGCACTCACTAACGGCAGCGTCGATACCGGCAGCTCGAAGCTCAATGTCGCGGGTGAATGGGTGAACAAAGCGGGCGAGCAGCGCACCTCGTTAAAAGGCAGCCTGAGCGGCAAAAATATCAATGATGCCACCAACTGGTTTGGCATGAACACGCCGCTGCGCGATGCGCCGTTTAAAATTGATTATGACCTGCACTGGCGCTCCGCACCGTGGCAGCCTTCAGAAAAGACGCTGAGCGGCACGCTGAAAACCCACTTCGGCAAAGGGCAGATTGCGGATGTGAACACCGGTCGTGCCGGACAGTTGTTGCGGCTGGTGAGCTTCGATGCCCTGCTGCGTAAGCTGCGCTTCGATTTTAGCGATACCTTTAATGAAGGTTTCTGGTTTGATTCGATCAACGGCACGGCGTGGATTGAAAACGGCGTGATGCGCACCGATAACCTGCTGGTAGATGGCCTCGAAGCGGATATCGCCATGCAGGGCAAAATAGATCTGGTGCAGCGGCAAATCGACATGGAAGCGGTGGTGGCACCGGAGATCGGTGCCTCGGTTGGCGTGGCCACCGCGTTTGTGATTAACCCGGTGGTCGGCGCGGCGGTTTTTGCCGCCAGCAAGGTGCTGGCTCCGTTGTGGAATAAGATTTCGCTGCTGCGCTATCACATCAGCGGACCGCTGGATAAGCCGGAAATCAATGAAGTGCTGCGCAAACCGCGCGAAGCCGATAAGAAGTGAATTTGACGCCGTCGGGGAATTGCCGCAGGCTATGACTATCCGAGCACATAATGAGTGAGAAACGATGACTCTGAATCTGGTAAGTGAGCAGTTACTAGCTGCGAACAGCATTAATCAGCAGGACCTTTTTTCCCTGTTAGGGCAGCTTTCAGAACGTCGTCTGGACTATGCCGATCTCTATTTTCAGTCCAGCTTCCATGAATCCTGGGTGCTGGAAGACAAAATCATTAAAGATGGCTCTTATCATATCGATCAGGGCGTGGGCGTCCGCGCGGTAAGCGGCGAGAAAACCGGTTTTGCCTATGCCGATCAAATCAGCCTCAACGCCCTGCGCCAGTCGTCCGAAGCGGCGCGCAGTATCGTGCGCGAGCAGGGCAACGGTAAAGCGCACGCGCTCTCCGCGGTGCTTAACCGTTCGCTGTACGCCCCGGTCAATCCGCTGGACAGCCTGACGCGCGAAGACAAAATCGCGCTGCTGCACCGGGTTGATAAAGTGGCACGCGCCGCCGATCCGCGCGTGCAGGAAGTGAATGCCAGCCTGAGCGGCGTCTACGAGCAGGTGCTGGTTGCCGCCACCGACGGTACGCTGGCGGCGGATATTCGTCCGCTGGTGCGCCTGTCCATTAGCGTTCAGGTGGAAGATCAGGGTAAACGCGAGCGCGGCGCCAGCGGCGGCGGTGCGCGTACCGGCTACGAATTCTTCCTTGCCGATGAGAGCGGTGATGTACGGGCCGATGCCTGGGCGCGCGAAGCGGTGCGCATGGCGCTGGTTAACCTGTCTGCCGTCGCGGCACCAGCCGGTACGCTGCCAGTGGTGCTGGGTGCGGGCTGGCCAGGCGTGCTGCTGCACGAAGCGGTGGGCCACGGTCTGGAAGGGGATTTCAACCGCCGCGAGACTTCCGTCTTCAGCGGTAAGATGGGCCAGCTGGTGGCGTCCGAACTCTGCACCGTGGTTGACGACGGTACCCTGCAAGGGCTGCGTGGTTCGCTGGCGGTGGATGATGAAGGCGTGCCGGGACAGTACAACGTGCTGATCGAAAACGGCGTGCTGAAAGGCTATATGCAGGACAAGCTCAATGCGCGTCTGATGGGCGTGCCGCCTACCGGTAACGGGCGTCGTGAATCCTATGCGCACCTGCCGATGCCGCGCATGACCAACACCTATATGCTGGCAGGCAAATCGACGCCGCAGGAGATCATTGAGAGTGTGGAGTATGGTCTGTATGCCCCTAACTTTGGCGGCGGCCAGGTCGATATCACCTCCGGCAAGTTTGTGTTCTCGACCTCCGAGGCTTATCTGATCGAGAACGGCAAAGTCACCAAACCGGTGAAAGGCGCTACGCTGATCGGCTCCGGCATTGAGGCGATGCAGCAGATTTCCATGGTCGGGAACGATCTGGCGCTGGATAAGGGCGTCGGCGTGTGCGGTAAAGAGGGCCAGAGCGTGCCGGTCGGCGTAGGTCAGCCCACGCTGAAGCTGGATAAAATTACCGTGGGCGGAACAGCTTAAGGTTCATGCTGGTGCGCATCAGTGCGCACCCTGTCAAAACCGCGCAATGGGTTTGTACAATGCTTGTCAGTTATGAGTAAACAGCACGCACACTTTGGTAGCGGCGCAATTTATTGCGCGAAGCATGGATGGGAACGGTGCTGCTAGTAGTACGCGCGATTAATCGCGCTGCTACGAAATCTGCGGTAATTGAATTTGGTACTTAACTGATCGGCATTACGCAATTGTTTTGTCAGGTCACCCTTCGTGGTGACCTGGCATGCATAACTGCCCCGCATTTTCCCGTATGCGCCCTTCAGGCCGACCACACCAGCGCCAGACGGCGGCTAACTTTTGCGGTGCTGCTGATACTGCCTCGCCACCTGCCTGAAATACTCGGTCAGATAATTGATACACACCTGCACCTTGAGCGGCAGCTTATCCTTCTCGGTATAGACGGCATACACCGGGCGCGGCTCCGAGTGATACTGCGGGAACAAAATATCGATCTCTCCGGCGTTAATCTCATCAATCACCCACATCAGCGGCACATAGGCGATACCGCAGCCCGCTTTCAGCCAGCGAATCAGCGTCTGAGAATCATTGGTGACAAAACGGCCCTGCGGCGTCAGGCGCGTCACCTGGCCTTCCGGCGCCACCAGCTCGAAGGTGTTATCCGGGCGCACGCTGTACTCCAGCCAGGAAAAGTTGTCGATTTCAGCCGGCTTTTCCGGCGTGCCGTGCTGGGCCAGGTAGCTCTTCGCCGCGCATACCACCATCGGCATGGCGCCCAGCCGGCGCGAGAACAGGTTGGAATCCTGCAACTCACCGACGCGTATCACCACATCCAGCCCGTTAGCAATCAGGTCCGGCGCCGGTATGCCGGTCATCAGGTTGACGCTCAGTCCCGGATATTCGTGCAGCATCTCGCTGGTCATGGCGGAGAGGACATTTTGCGCCATGGTGGTTGAGCAGCCGATGCGTAAAATCCCGATCGGCGTGTTGTTGAAGGCGTACAGCTGTTCGTGCACCTGCGAGGCCTCTGCCAGCATGCGGCGGCAGCCCTGATAATAAATCTTACCGGCTTCGGTCAGGCCCAGACTGCGGGTGCTGCGGTTAAGCAGCTTCACCTGCAGCTCATCTTCCAGTCTGGCAACAATCTGGCTGATTGACGAGACGCTGAGCTGCAGCTGGCGTGCGGCGGCGGTAAATGAGCCCAATTCAACCACTTTGGCGAAAATGGACATGCCTTTGAGTCGTTCCATTGTTTACTCTGGCTAAAAAGTGATTTAGCTCACAATATGTAGAAAACGTATAGTCAAGCGCGTTACTATACGCACGCTGGGTCTCTTCACCGCACCTGAACACGGCAGTGTTTACCCGATGATACGCTATGATTAGCTCAACGCGGCCTGAATGTTGTCATCAGATTATCCGTCACCCCACTATCATCAACCCGACGTGCCAGAGGGCATGAGGGCAGGTATCGGTGCAATCCGGCAAGGTCGAACTAAGGAACCGAAATGAGTGTGCTTCCGGTATTTGTCGTATTCGGGCTGTCTTTTCCGCCCATCTTCATTGAACTACTGGTTTCGCTGGCGCTGTTCTGGCTGGTGAAACGCGTGCTGACGCCCAGCGGGATTTACGATCTGGTGTGGCACCCGGCACTTTTTAACACAGCGCTGTATTGCTGTGTGTTTTACCTTGTATCCCGTCTATTCGTCTGAGGTTTTAAGTGAAAGCGCTAATAAGAAAAATCGCGCGTTACGCCATTACGCTCCTGCTGGTTATCATCGCTGTTGTTATCATCTTCCGCGCCTGGGTGTTCTATACCGAGTCGCCGTGGACGCGTGACGCCAAATTCTCCGCCGATGTGGTGGCGATCTCCCCGGACGTGACCGGACTGATCACCGACGTCCCGGTACACGACAACCAGCTGGTGAAAAAAGGCGATACGCTGTTTATCGTCGACCGTCCGCGCTATCAGAAAGCGCTGGATGAGGCGCAGGCGGATGTCGAATATTACCAGGCGCTGGTCAGCGAAAAACGCCGTGAAGCGGCGCGCCGTAACCAGCTCGGTACCAGCGCGATGTCGCGTGAAGCCATTGAGCAGTCGAACAGCGACCTGCAGACCAGCGAACATCAGCTGGCCAAAGCGGTGGCGACGCGCGATCTGGCGGTGATCGACCTCGATCGCACCACCATCAAAGCGCCGTCCGACGGCTGGGTCACCAACCTCAACGTCTATCAGGGTGAATTCATCACGCGCGGCTCGGTGGCCGTGGCGCTGGTGCAGCAGCACTCGTTCTACGTGCTGGCCTACATGGAAGAGACCAAGCTGGATGGCGTGCGTCCCGGCTTCCGCGCGGAAATTACTCCGCTGGGCAGCAACACGGTGCTGCGCGGCACGGTTGACAGTATCGCGGCTGGCGTGACCAACAGCAGCAGCAGCGTCGACAGCAAAGGCATGGCCACCGTGGACTCCAACCTTGAGTGGGTGCGTCTGGCGCAGCGCGTACCGGTGCGTATTCGCCTTGACGATCAACCCGGCAACCGCTTCCCGGCGGGGACCACCGCCACCGTGGTGATCACCGGTGACAAAGACCGCCAGACCAAAGTGTCGCCGATGGCGCAGCTGTTCAACCGCCTGCGTGAGTTTGGTTAAGCGGGGGCGATATGATTGAGTTTTTGCGTTTCCCGGTAAAGCTGACCTTCGCGCTGGTGGCAGCGCTGATGATTGGCTTTCACTTCAATCTGGAAACGCCGCGCTGGGCGGTGATGACCGCCGGCATCGTGGCTGGCGGCACCGCCTTTGCCGCGGGCGGCGATCCTTATTCTGGCGCGCTGCGCTACCGTGGCGTTCTGCGTATTATCGGCACCTTTATCGGCTGTATCGCGGCACTCACCATCATGATTGCGACGGTGCGCGCGCCGGTGGTGATGCTGCTGCTGTGCTGCCTGTGGGCCGGCATGTGCGTCTGGCTCTCATCGCTGATTAAAGTCGAAAACTCCTACGCGCTGGGCCTCGCCGGCTACACCGCGCTGATCATCGTGGTGACCGCGGATGCCAGCGGCGGCCTGACGCTGGCGCCGCAGTTCGCCGTGGAGCGCTGCAGCGAAATTGTGCTCGGTATTCTGTGCGCTATTCTCGCCGACATGCTGTTCTCTCCGCGCTCGATCAAGAAAGTGATTGATGCGGAAGTGGATGCGCTGTTGGTAGCGCACTACCGCCTGCTGCAGCTGTGCGTGGCGCACGAGGATAAAGAGGAAGTCGACAAAGCCTGGAGCGCACTGGTGCGCCGCACGACCGCGCTCAACGGTATGCGCAGCCAGCTGCTGATGGAGTCGTCGCGCTGGAGCAACACCAGCCGCCGGCTGCAAATGCTCAACACGCTATCGCTGACGCTAATTACTCAGGCCGCCGAGACCTTCCTGATTCAGAATTCGCGCCCGGATTACATCCCGCCGCAGTATCGCCTGCTGATTGAGAAAGAGGTAACCAGCGTCAGTGACGTACATAAGCGCATGAAGCTGATGCGCCGCGTTATTGGCGTCAGCAGTAAAAGCGTGCCGTTTACCCTGGCCAGCTGGGTCGGCGCAGCAACCGAATATCTGCTGCTGATCAATGGCGTCAAAAGTAACAGCCGTATCACCACGCTGGAGGAGAGCATTCTGCAGCGTGAAGTGGTGATCCAGGCGCGTTCAGCGGAGACGCATCATGCGATGATCAATGGCGTGCGCACTTTTGTCGCCACCGCGCTCGGTTCGCTGTTCTGGCTGTATACTGGCTGGACTTCCGGCAGCGGCTGCATGGTGATGCTGGCGGTGATTACCGCGCTGGCGATGCGTATGCCGAATCCGCTGATGATGGCGAAAGACTTCTTCTACGGCATGGCCTTTGCGGTGCCGCTGGGCATGCTCTACTTCATCTGGGTATTGCCGGGCACCCAGCAAAGTGCCTTGCTGTTGTGTATCGCGATTGGCGCACTCGGCTTTATCGGCGGCATCTTTGTACAGCGGCGGCAGATTGGTACGCTGGGCGCGCTGATCGGCACCATCAACGTGCTGGTGCTGGATAACCCGATGAAGTTTGAGTTCAACGTGTTTCTCGACAACGCGCTCGGTCAGTGGATTGGCAGCTTTGTGGCGATGATGGTGATTTTGCTGATTCGTGACAAATCCAAAGCCCGCACCGGACGCAAGCTGCTGAATCGCTTTATGTATGCTGCGGTGGCCGCGCTGACCACCAATCAGGCGCGCCGGCGTGAAAACCATTTACCGGCGCTTTATCAGCAGCTGTTCCTGCTGCTTAATCTGTTCCCGGGCGATATCGACAAATACCGGATTGCGCTCACGCTGATTATTGGTCATCAGCGCCTGCGCAACGCAGAGGTGCCGGTCAATGCCGATCTGTCGGCGTATCACCGCCAGCTGCGCGCCACCGCCGACCGCATTATTGCGGCCAGCAGCGATGATAAACGGCGCTACTACTTTGAGCGCCTGCTGCAGGAGCTGGACGTTTATCAGCAGAAGCTGCAGCACTATGCCGCCCCGGCCAGCGTGACGGAACCGGTGAAACGGCTGTCGATGATGCTGGATAAGTACCAGAACACCCTCATCCAAATCTGAAACTGGCCGCTGCCTGGCGCAGCGGCTGGCCTGATGCCACGCTGACCCTCATTGCCCGATTATTGCCATCTATACTTTCCTGACAGGATGCTTACTGACAGGAGAATAACGATGTCCACTTCCCTGCAACAACACGAACTGTTCAACACTGGCTACTTCGCTGACGGCCAGTGGCACACCGCTAGCAGCACCTTTGATGTCACCAATCCGGCCACCGGCGAGGTACTGGCGCAGGTGGCGAAAGCCGGCAAGGCTGAAACCGAACAGGCGATTGCCGCCGCACAGCGCGCTTTTCCGGCGTGGCGCGACAAAACCGCCAAACAGCGCAGCGAAATCCTTTATCGCTGGTACCAGCTGATCATTGAGCACAAAAGCTGGCTGGGCCAGCTGATGACCGCCGAGCAGGGCAAACCGCTGCAGGAAGCCGAGGGTGAAGTAGAGTACGCCGCCAGCTTTATTCAATGGTTTGCCGAGCAGGCGAAGCGCGCCAACGGCGAAATTATCCCGCCGGCCAAAGCCGGTTCACGTATTCTGGCAACGCGCGAGCCGATTGGCGTCGTCGCTGCCATCACGCCGTGGAATTTCCCGATGGCGATGCTGACGCGCAAACTCGGCCCGGCGCTGGCGGCCGGCTGCACCGGCATCATCAAGCCAGCCAATAACACCCCGCTCAGCGCCTTTGCGCTGGTGGCGCTGGCACAAAAAGCGGGCGTGCCGGACGGCGTGCTGAACGCGGTAGCTGGCGACACGCACGCCATCAGCGACGCCATTATGGCTTCCCGCGCGGTGCGTAAAATCTCCTTTACCGGTTCCACCGCAGTGGGGAAAACGCTGATGCGGAACGCGGCCGAAACCATGAAGAAAGTCTCGATGGAGCTGGGCGGCAACGCGCCCTATATCGTGTTTGACGATGCCGATATCGACGCGGCGGTGCAGGGGGCTATCGCCAACAAATTCCGTAACGCCGGCCAGGTGTGCGTCAGCGTTAATCGCTTCTATATCCACAACGCAATATACGACCGCTTTGTGCATCAGTTGGCTGAGGCGGTGGGCAAACTAAAAGTGGGCAATGGCGTGGAGCCTGGCGTGGTGGTCGGGCCGCTGATTGAGCCGTCTGCGGTGGAGAAAGTGGCGGAGCATGTCAAAGATGCGCTGAGCAAAGGCGGGAAGCTGCTGGTGGGCGGCGAGCGCCATCCGCTGGGCGGCAACTTCTGGCAGCCGACGGTGATTGCCGATGCGCATGAAGAGATGCAGCTGGCGCGGGAAGAGACCTTCGGTCCGGTGGCTGCCTGCTTCCGCTTTGACGATGAAGCTGAGGTAATCGCGCGCGCCAACAACACCGAATACGGTCTGGCGGCTTACTTCTATACGCAGAATCTGCAGCGCGTGTTTCGCGTTTCGGCGGCGCTGGAAGCCGGCATGATTGGGATCAACGAGTGCGCGGTCTCGACCGAGCTGGCGCCGTTTGGCGGCGTGAAAGAGTCCGGACTGGGACGCGAAGGATCGGTGCTGGGCATGGAAGAGTATCTGGAAGTCAAAGCGCTGCACCTCGGCGGTCTGGCGTAGCGAGAGGATGTCACCATGAGAACCGAGCGTTTCGACTTCAATGAAATCGTCGATCAGGCTCATTTCTACCGTCAGTTTTGCGAACGTTTCGCGCTGGCGGATCGCACCATTCACGATCTGGACGATCTGTGGGAAATGATCATCGGCGAGCAGATGCCGCTGCCGCTGGAAATTGCGTTCATCAATCTGGGGAAAGGGCAGAAACGCCGCTATGGTGCGCTGATATTGCTATTCGATGAGGCAGAAGAGGAGCTGGAAGGCCAGCTCCGCTTTAATGTTCAGTAGCACAACCAAAAAGGGCCCCGGCAGGCGGGGCCAAAGGGTTCGTCAGAATTGACGAGGAATTATTTGTACAGCTCTGCAGTCAGGTGATAGCTGTCACCGGTGCGCGCTTCAATCACTTTATACGCGCTGGCACCCTGCTCGTCGGCTTTCTGAGAAAGCTGAGCGCGGTAATCCATAGGTGAGCCGCCTGTTCCGCTAACGGTAATGGTCTGGCCGGTAGATTGCAGATTCTGCGCGGATTCATCCGTTACCAGTTGGGCAGCTGAAGCGCCAAAAGCGAACAGAGAAAGCAGCGTAGCGGTTGCGATGGTTGTTTTGATTTTCATAATTCGTCTCCTCATTAGAATCAACAACCTGCGGCACGAAGAGGGTAAGCGGGTCGTCGATCTTCTCCCGGCGACTGCATAACGCCGGATCGATAGTTAAAGTTTATTTGTACAGTTCAGCCGTCACGTGGAAGGTGTTGTCCTGATTGTTCTCAATGATGCGGTAATGGCTGGCACCCTGAGCATCGGCTTTCTGGGACAGTTCCTGACGGATATTGGTCTGGTCGCCATCGACGCCGCTCACGCTAATGGTCTGATTCAGTGGCTGCAGATTTTCAGCCTGGGTGTTGGTTACCAGGGTGGCAGCACTGGCGCCAAAAGACAGAACGGAAGCCAGACTCAGTACAGCAATAGATAATTTGGTTTTCATGATTCACTCTCCTGAAATGGGGTGGGCAACCTGAGAGGCAAACGCCTCTCAAACGGGTCGCCGTTCACACTGCATCTTGTTCCGGCAAACTTATTTATAAAGTTCCGCGGTTGCGTGGTAGCTGTTGTCGTTATAAGCCTCAACAACGCGATAGGCTTTAGCACCTTGCGCTTCAGCTTTGGCGTTCAGCTGCTGATGGATATCCATCGGTGAGCCGCCAATGCCGCTGACGCTGATGGTGCCGACCGGCTGCAGGTTCGCTGCCTGTTCGGCATTGATAGAATCTGCGGCGAAAGCACCAAATGACAGGGCAGATAGAACACTCAGGGTGGCGATAGTAGTTTTAACGTTCATGGTATTTTTCCTCGTCTTCTGTTTTTCTCTTTTTGATTTCGTGTGATTTGCATCACGAAAAGAAGTATAGATCTAATCACCCATGAAATTAATATCCCGCTAATAATGATTGGTTGTAATTCTTTATCCTTATGGCACATTTTTATAACGCAAAGTTATTAAAACCGCCTGGATCTTAACCAGGAGGGTGTATTTTCATGCAAAAACAATGATCTGCATCAAATTATCTTTTTGTGCGAAACAATGTGGTTGATCAAGCTGGCTGCGCGCTAAAAGCAAGAGATAACCGCTAAGCACTAATTGTAAAGCAGCGTAAAATAGCGCAAAGGGTTAAGCAGGCGAAAAGGTCGTACCAATAGTTCCCCGCATTGAGAACCCGGCGGAATATGGCTAAGCGGTTATTTTGTAAGGTGTTGGCGATAAAACAGCGGGAGAAACGTGGGCGGGCAGGCAAGGTTACCGGCAGGTGAACCGCCGGTAACAGACAGGGTTTTATAGTTCCTGTTCGAATAACACCAGCACGGCGTCATACAGCTGCTTCACCGTAAAGGCGCGCGCTGGCGTAATAAAGATGGTGTCGTCACCGGCGATGGTGCCGAGAATGCCTTCGGCTTTGCCGAGGGAGTCGAGCAGGCGGGCGATCAGCTGGGCCGCGCCCGGGCTGGTATGAATCACTACCAGCGCATCGTTATAGTCGATATCCAGCACCAGATTCTTCAGCGGACTGGTGGTGGTAGGCACGCCCAGTTCGGCAGGCAGGCAGTACACCATCTCCATTTTGGCGTTACGCGTGCGCACCGCGCCAAACTTGGTCAGCATACGAGAAACTTTTGACTGGTTGATGTTGCCGAAGCCGTCTTCCTGCAGCGCCTGGACAATTTCGCCCTGAGAGCTGAACTTTTCTTCTTTCAGTAAGGCTTTGAACGCCTTTATCAGATCGTCTTGTTTAGATGGGTTTCGCATAAGCTACCAATAAAAGAGGGTTGCAGCAGGCAACAGGCCCGTCGCAGATAAATTATTATGCATTTAGATGAATTTTTATGCAATAAGCGGATGCGTGAATTCACGGCATGCGCGTGTGGGGCGGGCATGATAACAGAGTTTTATCCTGCACCAAAATCGCGCGCTGGCGCGCAAAGCGAAGGTTGCAAAGTTGTTATATTATTGAAGTGGTAACAACAAAACGATGATCATTGCCGTCCATAGTCTTCTGGCTGCGACTGGATCATTCAGGCGACTTCTGAAGTGGAGATGTCTCGGGAGCCGATTGCGGCGTAATGTTATTGCGCGACAGGTGTGTCGCTATCGCCTGAGAAGTTGATTAAACTCGTAACCTGATGGATTTCCGGCATATCTCTGCCCCACCTTAATAAGGAGTTCAGGATGAAAGTTGCCGTTCTCGGTGCAGCTGGTGGTATTGGCCAGGCACTCGCTCTGCTGCTCAAGACCCAATTACCCGCAGGTTCAGCCCTCTCACTGTATGACATTGCCCCGGTGACACCAGGCGTCGCGGTTGATCTCAGTCACATTCCTACCGCCGTGAAAGTTGAAGGGTTCAGTGGCGAAGATGCGACGCCGGCTCTGCACGGCGCCGATGTGGTGCTGATCTCGGCCGGTGTGGCACGCAAACCTGGCATGGACCGCGCCGATCTGTTTAACGTCAACGCCGGTATCGTGCGTAACCTGATTGAACAGGTGGCGACCACCGCGCCAAAAGCGCTGATTGGCGTCATCACTAACCCGGTAAATACCACGGTGGCGATTGCCGCCGAAGTGCTGAAAAAAGCCGGGGTGTACGATAAAAACCGGCTGTTTGGCGTCTCGACGCTGGATGTGATTCGCGCCAACACCTTTGTCGCTGCCCTGAAGGGCAAACAGCCTACGGAGATTGAAGTGCCGGTGGTCGGCGGGCATTCAGGCGTGACCATTCTGCCGCTGCTGTCGCAGGTTAAAGGCGTCAGCTTCAGCGAGCAGGAGATCGCCGACCTGACGAAACGTATTCAGAATGCCGGTACCGAAGTGGTGGAAGCCAAAGCCGGTGGCGGCTCGGCGACGCTGTCGATGGGCCAGGCGGCGGCGCGCTTTGGTCTGTCGCTGATTCGTGCACTGCAGGGCGAAGCCAATGTCGTAGAGTGCGCCTATGTGGAAGGCGACGGCGAGTACGCGCGCTTCTTCTCGCAGCCGCTGCTGCTGGGCAAAAACGGTATCGCCGAACGCCGTCCGCTCGGGCCGCTCAGTGATTTCGAACAGCAGGCGCTCAACGGCATGCTGGAGACGCTGAAAAAAGATATCGCGCAGGGCGAAGAGTTTGTGAAGTAACTCGCGCGTAAAGAAAAAACGCCCGGCGCATGCCGGGCGTTTTGTTTTACAGGCCACCGGATTTGAAAGTCCGGCTGGCAGCCGAACCGTTGCTGGCCGGCGTTTTGCGCCCCAGCGTTTCCATCCGTACCTGGAACGGCGGGAACGGCATCTCAATGCCATGCTCTTCAAAGCCGCGCAGAATCAGCTGATGCAGCTCATGACGCAGCGGCATACGATGGCCCATCTCCGCCGCGTGCACGCGCAGCTCAAACAGCTGAATGCCCTGCTGCAAGTCCACCAGGAACACATCCGGCGCCGGCATATCCAGCACGTAGGTGCAGCGATCGGCCGCCTGCTTCAGGATGGTCGTCACCTCTTCGCTGTTAACGTGGGCCGGTGCCGGAATGGTCAGCACCACGCGCGTCACCGAATCCGACAGCGACCAGTTGACGAACTGCTCGGTGATAAAGGCCTTGTTCGGCACGATAATCTCTTTGCGGTCCCAGTCGGTAATGGTGGTGGCGCGCGTATTGATGCGGGTGATGCTGCCGGTCAAATCGCGAATTGTCACGGTATCGCCGATACGAATCGGTTTCTCAAACAGGATGATCAGGCCGGAGATAAAGTTAGCGAAGATCTCCTGCATCCCAAAGCCCAGTCCCAGACCCAGCGCCGCTACCAGCCACTGCAGTTTTGACCACTCCACGCCAATAATCGAGAAGCCAATCAGACCGCCGACCAGCATCAGCGCGTATTTGGTCAGGGTGGTAATGGCGTAACCGGTACCGGGCGACAGGCTGAGGTGTTGCAGCAGCGCCAGCTCCAGCAGCGCCGGCATATTGCGCACCAGCTGGGTGGTGATGATAAAGATCAGGATGGCGATCAGCACGGCACCCAGCGTAATGGGCTGTACGCTCTCGACGCCCTGCACCGTGGTGCTGGCATCCCACAGCGGAATGTTGTCGAGGAAACTGAACGCGGAGTGGATCTCAGACCACAGCACAATCACCGACACCAGCGCAATCAGCGTCAGAATCGAGCGGACCAGCCGCAGCGACTGCGCGCTGATCGCATCCAGATCGATAATCGGCTCTTCGACTTCCACGGTATCGGTGCTGACGGCAGACTGCTGCTCTTTTTCCTCTTCGCTGCGCGCGCGGTTGGCCAGCATATCGGCACGACGCTGGCGCGCGCGGTCAAAGGCGATGCGGCGGCGCTGAATCAGCATCCAGCGGCGAATGATGTGGTAAATCACCAGCAGGAAGAACCAGATGCCGACCGAGGTTTCCAGACGCGCCAGCAGCGCCTGCGCGGTGGCCAGATAGCCAATGCAGGAGGCCAGCGCCGCCACCAGCGGAATGGCGATCATCAGGTTCCACAGAATCCGGTTAACGAAGTTGTCGCCGTTGCCCTCTTTATCCAAATAGAGCGGGATACCGGCGCGTTTCAGACTGACGGTGACAATGCTCAGCGCCCCGCAGATCAGAATAAAGCACAGGCGCCCCAGCGTGGCGGAGAACTGCGGATCGTCGAGGTTGGCGAAAGCAATCAGCAGCATAATCAGCGGTACGATCAGGCCGACCGTCAGCGAGTAATAACGCATGGCGCGCGCGACCCGCGCCTGCGGCCAGCGGAAGTGCACGACAAACAGGCCGTCAGGACGGGCAAAAGCCGCGCTAATCATGAATGCCCACAGCAGCGGCAGGGTGGCAGTGATGCCATCGCCAATCGCCACGGCAAACGGGTAAGGCCAGGCGTGCTGCAGGCCAAAGCCGAGCGCGGCCCACAGCACCGGCAGCGGCACCGCGACCAGAATCGACCAGAAGACGGTGCGCAGCGTCAGGCTGAAGCGGTCCTGCGTCACTTTCCCCACGCGGCTGGCCGCACGCGCCATAAAGGCGTTGTAGTGACGACGTGTGCTGATGCTAAAGCCCACCAGCAAAATGGCGCCAATAATCGGCAGCACCGTTTCGCGGTTAGTGAACATCATCGCCAGCGCTTTGCCCAGCTGGCCCAGCGTGTCCAGCGACAGCAGGCGCGTCAGGTCGGTGGCCACGTCCAGCGGATATTTCAGGCCAACCGGGCTGACGTCGGCGGTCCAGAACAGATAGCGGTGCGTCGCCTCTTTAACTTCACTCAGCGCGTCCTGCAGCTGCGTATTGGAAACCTTCAGCTTGGTGATTTCCAGAATCAGCGTGTCGCAGCCGGAAATCAGCGAGTTCAGCAGTTCACGCTGGGTTTTCAGCTGGGCATCCAGAATGCGCGTCTGTTCACTGGTGAACGGCGTGCCGTCCGCCTGTTTCTCTTTGCGCAGCGCCTGCTGGCGCTCCAGCAGGTCTTCATAATGCAGCCGCTGCACGCGCAGCTGGCCCATTTCACTGTCGATCTGCTGGGATTTCGGCATCTCCGGCAGGCGCGCCACCTGCGCGCGCAGCGCTTCACCCAGCAGATTCGACACGCCCAGCCACTGTGACTGCTCGCGCAGCGTGCTCAGCGCCTGGCGCACCTGCAATGTCTGATTGGTGGCGAGACGCTGCTGCGAGGCCACCAGATCCATACGCTGCGCCTGCTGATTCAGATCGGCGGAGAGCTCGCGGTTAACGCGGAACTGATCGCTGATGGAGGCCGGCAAATCGCCGCTGTTTTCCGCCAGCTGTTCGGTGCGCTCCAGCGCCAGTTCGGCTTCGCGCTGACGCTGGTTGTTGAGCTGATTGCGCAGCGCCTGCAGATAGTTATCCAGCTGGGTGGCTTTGCGCTGATGCACTTCCGCGCGCATGCGCGCCAGCTCCTGACGGTTATTGGCCGACAGCTGCGCCAGCTCCAGCTCATCTACCCGCGCTTTACTGGCAGCGCTCTCGGTCTGACGCGCATAAATCTGCGCCTGTGCCAGCGGGGTAGCGGCAGCCGCCACGCCCTGTGCACGCCGTTCGCTTTCGGTCATGGCGCGCCGCGCATCGGTCTGCTGCTGCGGCAGCTGCGACAGAGAATCGCTGATTTCGCGGGCGCGATCCTGCTCCTGCTGCGCCTGGCGGCTCTCCTCCAGCAGCTGGCTGCTAACCTGCAGGATCTCCTGATCCAGCTCGGCATTGCTCATGTTGCTGCGCACTGGCTTGCTGCTGTCGGTCAGCGTGGCGATTTGCTGACGTAGCTCGCGCGCCAGCCGCGGGAAATCATCGATCACCTGCTGATACTGTTTCGCCCGTTCCAGCGAGTCGTCGCGTTCGGACAGAAAGTTAATTGCTGCTTCCAGCGCCTGCACCTGTTCGGCCTGGCTGGGCGAGCTTTTCGCGGATTTCGCCGTTTCCAGATCCTGTTTCAGCTGGCTGGCGGGTGGAACGGTGGCGGCAAAGACGGTGCTGCTGAGCACCAGGCTCAGCAGCAGAAAAAGAGAGGCGCGCACGGCGGTGTTTCCCGGAATTAGTCGATGAGCGGAGCGCTGTCGCCGGGCTGCGGCAGGGCGATAGCCAGCGGCTGACCCAGGCGGGTTTTGCTTTCGGCTTCAAGGCTTTCAGCCAGCTTGACGCGGTTCGGCGCGAACAGGTTGATCACCGTCGAGCCCAGCTTAAAGCGGCCCATCTCCTGACCTTTCAGCAGCACGACCGCGCCATCATGATCGGCCGATGGGTAGCGCCAGCGTTTGATCACCCCTTCGCGCGGCGGCGTCACGGTGCCGGCCCAGACGGTTTCGATGCTGCCGACGATGGTGGCGCCCACGAGGATCTGCACCATCGGGCCGTGATCGGTATCGAATACGCAGATCACGCGTTCGTTACGGGCAAACAGGTTCGGGATGTTGCGCGCGGTCAGCGGGTTAACCGAGTAGAGATCGCCCGGCACGTAGATCATTTCGCGCAGGATGCCGTTACACGGCATGTGCACGCGGTGGTAGTCGCGCGGCGCAAGGTAAGTGGTAACGAACTCACCGTCGACAAATTTTTCCGCCAGATCGTCATTGCCGGCCAGCAGCGCCTGCAGCGAGTAGGTGTGGCCTTTGGCCTGGAAGATCTGATCGCCAGCAATACGGCCCAGCTGGCTGATGGCGCCATCGGCTGGCAAGGCCAGCAGCGAAGCGTCCGGATCGATAGGGCGCGCACCCTCTTTTAACGGGCGTACAAAGAAGTCATTAAAGGTGCGGTAGCTGCCGGTGTGCGGCTTGCTGGCTTCCGCCATATCCACTTTGTAGAACCAGACAAAAATGTCGATGACCGCTTTGGTCAGCCAGCCAGCGCGGCGGCTGGCGCCCCAACCGGCGAGTTCGGTCAGCGCTTTTTTAGGCAGAATGTGATTCAGGCCGAGTTTAAAACGATCAAACACCGTTGCCTCCTGGCTTAATAACGTTTGGTTTACACAAAAGGGGGCGGATTGTAGCAGCGCCCCGGTCAGTTGGCGAATGTGCCGTTGTACCCGTTAATCTTCGCTGGCGGAAAAGTTTTTACGCGTTTTTACTTGCGCCATGCTCTCCAGAATACGGTGGTAGTTATCGAAGCGTGAAATGTCGATGATCCCGTTCTCCACCGCTTCGCGGATGGCGCAGCCAGGGTCGTTGTCGTGCTTGCAGTCACGGAACTTGCAACCGCCGAGAAATTCACGGAATTCGACAAATCCCTGGGTAATTTGTTCCGGCTCCAGATGCCACAAACCGAACTCGCGCACGCCAGGCGAATCGATGACATCGCCGCCGTGCGGGAAGTGATACAGCCGTGAGGCGGTGGTGGTGTGCTGGCCGAGGCCGGACACGTCCGACACATCATTGGTCAGGATCTCATCGCCTGCCAGGTCGAGGCCGAGCAGGTTGTTCAGCAGGCTGGATTTCCCCACGCCCGACTGACCGGCAAAAATGCTGACCCGGCCGGTGAGCGCCGCTTCCAGATCCTTCAGTCCATCTTTGGCGCGGCTCGACACCATCAGTACGCGATAGCCAATGTGGCGATAGATATCCATCTGCTCATCGACAAACGCCCGCGCGTCGTCATCCAGCAGATCGGTTTTATTCAGTACCAGCAGCGGCTCCACGCCGAGCGTTTCGCTGGCCACCAGATAGCGATCGATAATGTTCAGCGACAGCTCTGGCAGGATCGCCGACACAATAATGATCTGATCAATGTTAGCGGCGATCGGTTTCACGCCGTCATAGAAGTCCGGGCGCGTCAGCACCGTCTGGCGCGGGTGCACGGCTTCAACAATACCTTTGCCACCGTTTTCGCCGGCGGCGCGCCACACTACGCGGTCACCGGTGACCAGCGAGCGAATAGTGCGGCGAATATTACAGCGATGCACCTCGCCGGCGCTGTCTTCCACATCCGCGTGCATGCCAAAGCGGCTGATTACTACGCCCTCAGAGGCTTCACCAAACAGGCTGTCGTCCGGTTCCGGCTTTTCGTTCCGTTGCTGCAGACGACGCTGATGGTTGGCGCTGACGCGACGTTGTTGACCCTTCGACAATTTATTTTTGCTCACGCATCCTCTCACGCTTTCGCCAGGCTTCGCCCCGCTGGGCAAAACGTCTATGATACACCTTAATTCAGGCTAATGACGACTTTGGCAACAGGCGGGAAATGCATGACAGCGGGAAATGAAAACAATCTGATTTGGATCGACCTGGAAATGACCGGACTGGATCCGGAGCGCGATCGCATTATTGAGATCGCCACCATTGTAACGGACGCCAACCTCAACATTCTGGCCGAAGGGCCGGTACTGGCGGTGCATCAGTCCGATGCGCAGCTGGCGCTGATGGATGACTGGAACGTGCGCACCCACACCAATAGCGGCCTGGTTGCGCGCGTGAAGGCCAGCCAGCATGACGATCGTGCGGCGGAGCAGGCGACGATTGCGTTTCTGCAGCAGTGGGTTCCGGCCAACACCTCACCGATTTGCGGCAACAGCATTGGCCAGGATCGCCGCTTCCTGTTTAAGTACATGCCGGAGCTGGAAGCCTATTTCCACTACCGCTATCTCGATGTCAGCACGCTGAAAGAGCTGGCGCGCCGCTGGAAGCCAGAGATTCTGCCAGGCTTTAAAAAGGCCGGTACGCATCAGGCGCTGGACGACATTCGCGAGTCCATTGCCGAGCTGGCCTACTACCGCGAGCACTTCCTGCAGCTGTAAATCAACGCGGGTGCGCAGGAAAGCAGCAGTTTGCCGATTAAAACAGCAAACGCGCGCAAAGCGCAAAATTTTGCTTTGCAACGCTTGCGGCGGGAAGGATTTCTCGTATAATGCGCACCCCGTACCGGTGAAGAATTTACAACAGGTACGGAGCAGTAAAAGTAACAAATGTTCTGAATCAGGTAGTTCAGTTGCGCTAAGGCGGTCAACGCCGCAGCAGATTGAAAGACAATGATGCGGGAATAGCTCAGTTGGTAGAGCACGACCTTGCCAAGGTCGGGGTCGCGAGTTCGAGTCTCGTTTCCCGCTCCAGAACGTGCAGTAAAAAGTAATGCATCAGAATCAAGGATTTCAGCCGCGTCCAGGCCGTTAACGCCGCAGCGCAATGAAAGACGACGATTATGCGGGAATAGCTCAGTTGGTAGAGCACGACCTTGCCAAGGTCGGGGTCGCGAGTTCGAGTCTCGTTTCCCGCTCCAGTCTCTGTTGCAGTACGCCATCCAAATCACGGATTTAGTCTTTTTGCGGTTGTTGTGACTTAAGAATGCCGGTACATAATCGAGTATTTGAGTATGCAACAAGGCGGCAACTGAGCGAATCCCTGGGAGCTTACACGAGTAAGTGACCTGGGTGAGCGAAGGCAGCCAACGCCGTGGCAGACTAAAATACGAAGATTATGCGGGAATAGCTCAGTTGGTAGAGCACGACCTTGCCAAGGTCGGGGTCGCGAGTTCGAGTCTCGTTTCCCGCTCCAGATTTTCATATTCACTAAAGTTATTTGCCCCCGGGCACAATCAGACATACAACTGCTGCAGTCGTTTTACCTGTGCGGTTCCGTTTGTTATCTGGAAATTTTGCACGCCGCGTGAGTGCCCAGGATGTCTGCGTCTGTTGCAGTAATCTTACAGGTTATCCACAATGCGCCCGCAACGTGCTGACGGCGTTTTACCCTATCTGCAAAACCGTTTTGAACAGAGTTATCCACAAGCTCTGGACAAGCCCCTGCGCGCAAAACCCGACGTAAATGTTTACAGTAATTATCTAACCCTATGTTTTTTATTGGGTAAATGATATTTCAGACTGTGAATGCCCCTTTTAGACGAAATAACGATCCACGTCACTATTCGGGGAAATAATTTTATTCACAGCATGTGGAAAAGCATAATATCCTGCGCGATTGCTCAATCATGCATCACGCGGTAACCCTTTCTCGACGGCGCGCACCAGCCGCTGCTGCTGTGCCGATTGCACCTCTACCGCCTGCGCCGCGCGCTTTTGCCGCTGCTGCGCGATCGCCCAGTCAATGTGCTCATCCAGCAGCGGATGTTCACCGCGCCGCTGTTCTAATGCCGTGAGATTTTCGGGTGCCCAGGGCGCATTACCCAGCGCCACCGCCACATTACGCAGCCAGCGCAGATGGCCGATGCGGCGAATGGCGGAGCCTTCCGTGACGCGCAGAAAACGGGCTTCATCCCAGCCGAACAGTTCGACCAGCTGCGGCGCGTGCAGCACCGCGCGCGGCGAAAAATCCTCTTCATCGGTCAGCTGACCATAGCGGTTCCACGGGCAGATCAGCTGGCAGTCGTCACAGCCGTAAATGCGGTTGCCGATCAGCGGACGCAGCGCTTCGGGAATGGCGCCTTCCAGTTCAATGGCGAGATAGGAGATGCAGCGGCGCGCATCGACGACATAAGGTTCGACGATGGCGCCGGTCGGGCAGATGGTCATGCAGGCGACGCAGCGGCCGCACTGCTCTTGCTGCGGCTCATCCAACGGCAGCGGTAGATCAATCAGCAGTTCGCCGAGGAAAAACCATGAGCCGGCTTCGCGATTCAGCACCAGCGAATGTTTGCCGGTCCAGCCGAGTCCGGCTTTGACGGCAATCGGCCGCTCCAGAATCGGCGCGGAGTCAACAAACGGACGAAAATTGAGTTCGCCGCAGTGGGCCTGGATTTTTTCTCCGAGCTTTTTCAGTCGATTGCGCAATACTTTGTGGTAATCGCGGCCCAGCGCGTAGCGGCTGACATAACCCAGCTGCGGGTTTTTTAACGTGCTGGCAAACGCGGCTTTGGCCGGAAGATAGTTCATGCGTACGCTGATCACGCGCAGCGTGCCGGGCAGCAGTTCATGCGGACGGGCGCGCATCATACCGTGACGCGCCATCCAGTCCATCTCGCCGTGATACTGTTTCTCCAGCCACTGCTGCAGTTTCGGCTCTTCGGCGCTCAGGTCGGTATCGCAAATACCCACCTGCTGAAAGCCGAGTTCGCGCCCCCACTGTTTAATCTGTTGAGCGAGCTGTTGAAGATCGAGAGGGTATGACATGAGAGACCAGGCAATTGAAGCAAACGCACGCAGTTTACCACACTCTGTCTGGCCTGCGCAGGCCATGCCGCAACTGGAGTGCGACGCCGCCGATAGCCTGGGCCTGACGCTGTATGAACTGATGCAGCGCGCCGGGCAGGCCAGTTATGAACGGATTCGCCAGCAGTGGCCGCAGGCGCAGCACTGGCTGATTTTATGCGGCCACGGTAATAACGGCGGCGATGGCTACGTGGTGGCGCGGCTGGCGCAGGCCGCCGGGCTAAGCGTGACGCTGCTGGCCTGTGACAGCGAACGTCCGCTGCCGGAAGAAGCACAGCAGGCGCGCGACGGCTGGCTGGCGGCGGGCGGCGTAATTCATGCCGCCGACGCTGCCTGGCCGGAACACATCGACGTGATTGTTGATGCGCTGCTGGGCACCGGGCTGAATCGCGCGCCTGCCGCGCCTTATCAGTCGCTGATCGAACAGGTCAACGCGCACGCCGCGCCGGTGTTTGCCGTCGATATCCCTTCCGGGCTGGTGGCGGCGACCGGCACCACGCCAGGTGCCGCAGTGGTGGCGGACTGCACGCTGAGCATGATCGCGCTAAAGCCTGGTCTGCTCACCGGCAAAGCGCGCGACCACGTCGGCGTGCTGCATTGCGCGACGCTTGGTCTGGACGCGTTTCTGGCCGGCGAGCAGGCGCCAGTTCATCGCTATGCCGCCCGGGATTTGTCGCGCTGGCTGAAGCCGCGTAAAGCCACTTCTCACAAAGGCGATCACGGCCGTTTGCTGGTGGTCGGCGGCGACAGCGGTACGGCCGGCGCGATCCGCATGACCGGCGAAGCGGCGTTGCGCAGCGGTGCCGGACTTGTGCGGGTATTAACGCATGAAGATAATATTGGCCCGATTCTCAGCGCGCGGCCGGAGCTGATGGTGGATGCCCTGAGCGATGCGCGGCTGGATGACGCGCTGGCGTGGGCGGATGTCATCGCCATCGGCCCTGGTCTTGGCCAGCGTGAATGGGCTCAGAAGGCACTGAAAAAGGTGGCACTGAGTGAAAAGCCGATGCTTTGGGATGCTGATGCGCTTAACCTGCTGGCAATCAATGCAGATAACCGTCAGAATCGCATCATTACGCCGCATCCCGGCGAGGCCGCACGCCTGCTCGGGGTGAAAACCGCAGAGATTGAGAGTGACCGCTTACACGCCGCGCAGACCCTGGCAAACCGCTACGGCGGCGTGGTGGTGCTGAAAGGTGCCGGTACGGTAATTGCCAGCGCGACGGGCGACATGGCGATTGCGGATGTCGGCAATGCGGGCATGGCGTCCGGCGGTATGGGCGATGTGCTGAGCGGTATGATCGCCGCCCTGCTGGGCCAGCAGGCCACCCTGTTTGACGCCGCCTGTGCGGGCTGTGTCGCGCACGGTGCCGCGGCGGATGCGGTAGCGCGACAGCGCGGGACGCGCGGCATGTTAGCCACTGATTTGTTCGCACTGCTGTGGCAGTTTGTTAATCCAGAGATGATCCAACAATAAAGCATGAAGACCTGTGTTATTCCTTTGCCCGATGAGGCGGCAACCCTGAATCTGGGTGCGCAACTGGCCCGCGTTTGCAGCAGCGCGGTGGTGATCTATCTGTATGGCGATCTGGGTGCCGGTAAAACCACCTTCAGCCGCGGCTTTTTGCAGGCGCTTGGCCATCAGGGCAACGTCAAAAGTCCAACCTATACGCTGGTTGAGCCCTATCAGCTGGGCGACCGCAGCCTGTACCATTTCGATCTCTATCGCCTCGCCGACCCGGAAGAGCTGGAGTTTATGGGCATCCGTGACTACTTCAGCGGCGACGCGCTGTGCCTGGTTGAGTGGCCGCAGCAGGGCGCGGGTGTGCTGCCAGAGCCGGATCTGGCACTGACGCTAAGCTACGTTGCCAGCGCGCGCGCAGCGGAGATCAGCGCGCATTCGCCGCTGGGCGATACGCTGCTGCAGCAGTTTCAGCAGGGCAGGGAACCGGCATGATGTCACGCGTTACCGGGATGATGCTCGCCCTGCTGTGTCTGTTCTCCTCGTCGGCGCTGGCCGCGACACTATCGGATATCAAAGTCGATAACGGCGACAGCCAGGCGACGGTGACCCTGAGCTTCAACGGTCAGCCGGTGTATGGCTTCTTTCCGCTGCACAACCCGAACCGGGTGGTGCTGGATATTCGCCAGAGCGGCAATATTCAGGGGCTGCCGCTCAACTTTAGCGGCGAAAATATCGTTAAACGGATTCGTAATAGCCAGCCGAAGGATAAGCAGAGCATCCGGCTGGTGTTTGAGCTGACTCAGGCGGCAAAAACGCGCGCCAGTACGCAGCGCGACGGCAATCAGTACCGCGTGGTCTTCACCATCAGCGGCACCCAGCCGGCCAGACGCAGCACCGCGGCGGCACCGGTGACGCGTGCGCGCCAGAGCGACAGCGCTACGACCAGCCAGGGTAATCCGTTCAACGCCAATCCGGTGACGGCGGTGACCAGCAGCAACACCACGGTGCGTCCGGGCGGCGCGGTCAGCCGTAACGATGCGGTGATCGTGGCGATTGATGCCGGACACGGCGGTCAGGATCCGGGCGCCTCGGGCCAGCATGGTTTGCATGAGAAGAATGTCACCATCGCCATTGCCCGTAAGCTTAAAGCGCTGATGGATCAGGACCCGATGTTCAAACCGGTGCTGACGCGTAACGGCGACTACTTTATTTCGGTGATGGGCCGTTCTGAAGTGGCGCGTAAAGAGAACGCTAACCTGCTGGTATCGATTCACGCCGACGCCGCACCGAATCACTCTGCTACCGGGGCTTCGGTTTGGGTGCTGTCCAACCGTCGCGCCAACAGCGAAATGGCTAATTGGCTGGAGCAGAAAGAGAAACAGTCTGAGCTGCTGGGCGGCGCGGGCGATCTGCTGGCGAACAGCCAGGCCGATCCCTACCTGAGCCAGGCGGTGCTGGATCTGCAGTTTGGCCATTCACAGCGCGTCGGCTATGACGTGGCGGTTAAAGTGCTGCAGCAGCTGCGCGGCGTAACGCCGTTGCACAAACGTCTGCCGGAACATGCCAGCCTCGGCGTGCTGCGTTCGCCGGACATCCCTTCTTTACTGGTTGAAACCGGCTTTATCAGTAACGCCGGGGAGGAGCGGCTGCTAGGCAGCAGCGCGTATCAGGAAAAGATTGCCCAGTCGATTTACAAAGGACTGCGTAACTATTTCCTCGCGCATCCGCTGCAATCGGTCCCAAAGGAGGAAAACCGGCCGCTGGATCGCGCACCAGCGGTTAGCGTCGCCAGCAACCCGGCCACCGGCACCGTGCAGTACACCGGTGCTACCCAGCGCCATACCGTAACGCGCGGCGAGACGCTGTCCGGCATTGCCGCGCGCTACGGTGTCAGCATGGCAACGCTGCGCGAGCTGAATAACCTGAAGCGCGATGTAGTGTGGGTCGGCCAGCGGCTGAAAGTGCCGGCCGGTTCCGGCGTCAGCAGCGCGGCCAGCCGTCCGGCGCGGCACAAAGTGGTGCGCGGTGATTCGCTGACGGCGATTGCCGCGAAGTACGGCGTCAGCCCGAAAGCCATCATGCAGGCGAATAACATGAAGTCGAGCAACGTGATGCTGGGGCAAAATTTAAAGATTCCACAATCCTGATGAGGGGCTGCGCGCAGCCCATACCTGATAAGGATCACCACCATGCCAATACAGATTTTACCGCCTCAGCTGGCGAACCAGATTGCCGCTGGCGAAGTGGTTGAGCGCCCGGCCTCGGTCGTAAAAGAGCTGGTGGAAAACAGCCTTGATGCCGGAGCGACGCGCATTGAGGTCGATATTGAGAAGGGCGGTGCAAAGCTGATCCGCATCCGCGACAACGGCTGCGGCATTGCCAGAGATGAACTGGCGATGGCGCTGGCCCGCCACGCCACCAGCAAAATCGCCTCGCTGGATGATCTGGAGGCGATTGTCAGCCTCGGCTTTCGCGGCGAAGCGCTGGCGAGTATCAGCTCGGTGTCGCGCCTGACGCTAACGTCGCGCACTGCCGATCAGCAGGAAGCCTGGCAGGCCTATGCCGAAGGGCGCGATATGGCGGTGACGGTCAAACCCGCCGCCCACCCGGTGGGAACCTCGCTGGAAGTGCTCGATCTGTTCTACAACACGCCTGCCCGTCGTAAATTCATGCGCACCGAAAAGACCGAGTTCACCCATATTGATGAGGTGATTCGCCGCATTGCGCTGGCGCGTTTCGACGTCGCCATTTCGCTGACGCACAACGGCAAGCTGGTGCGTCAGTATCGCGGCGTGACGCAGGAGGCGCAGCGCGAGCGGCGTCTGGGTGCCATCTGCGGAACGCCTTTCATGCAGCACGCGCTGCGCATTGACTGGCAGCACGACGATCTGGCGCTGCGCGGCTGGGTGGCCGATCCGGCGGGGTCGCGTCAGGTTACCGACCTGCAGTACTGCTACGTTAACGGTCGCATGATGCGCGACAAGCTGATTAATCACGCCATCCGCCAGGCCTATCAAACCCAGCTCGGTGAAGATCAGCAGCCAGCCTATGTACTGTATCTGGAGATTGACCCGCATCAGGTGGATGTCAACGTGCATCCCGCGAAGCATGAGGTGCGTTTTCATCAGTCGCGTCTGGTGCATGACTTTATCTGGCAGGGCGTGATGAGCGTGCTGCAGGCCAGTCGCAGCGCCGAATTGCCGCTGGCCCATGCCGAAGAGCCACCGCCGCAGTGGCAGCCTGAGAACCGCCAGGCCGCCGGGGCGAATCACTTTGCCCAGCCGGCAACCGGTGCGCGCAGCGGTGGCAGCGCGGCATCCGGCGGCACGGGCGGCCAGTGGCAGCCGAAAGAGCCGGGCTATCGCGCGCGTGAAGGGGCGGTTTATCAGCAGCTGATAAAAACACCGGCGGCGGAGACGCCACGCACACCGGCCGCTGAATCTGAACCCGCGCCACGCCCGGCACCCGCGCGTGAAGCGCCGCTGGCCGCCCACACGCAAAGTTTTGGCCGGGTGCTCAGCGTGGTGCGCGAGCGCTATGCGCTGCTGGAGCGCGGGGAGACCTTGCAGCTGCTGTCATTAAGCGTAGCGGCGCGCTGGCTCAAACAGGCCCAGCTGCAACCCGGCGATGAGGGGCTCAAACCGCAGCCGCTGCTGATCCCGGTACGGCTGAAAATCGCTCACGAAGAGTTAAGCGTGATTGCTGCCCAGGCGGCGCTGTTAAGCCAGATGGGCATTGATTTACAACGGGAAGGACAGCATGTGACGCTGCGCGCTGTCCCTTTACCGTTACGAACACAAAATTTACAAATCTTGATTCCAGACCTGTTAGGCTATCTCGCCCGGCAGCAAGAGGTTTCTGCTTCCGCACTGGCCCAGTGGCTGGCGCGACGCGACGATGCGGCAGAACCTCACTGGAATCACTCGCAGGCGATCACGCTGCTGGCAGAGCTCGAACGGCTCTGCCCGCATCTGCTGAAATCGCCGCCTTCAGGTCTGTTACAGACCCTTGAGATTGAGAGCGCGCTAAACGCGTTGAAGCATGAGTGAACTGAACCAGGCTAGCCGGCCAAAGGCAATTTTTTTGATGGGACCGACCGCCTCCGGTAAGACGGCATTAGCCATTGCGCTGCGTCAGCAACTTCCGGTGGAACTTATTAGCGTTGACTCTGCCTTAATCTATCGCGGGATGGATATTGGCACGGCGAAACCGTCGGCACAGGAGTTGGCGCAGGCACCCCATCGCTTGCTGGACATTCGCGACCCGGCGGAGAGCTATTCCGCTGCTGAGTTTCGTCGCGATGCGCTGGCAGAAATGGCGGAGATTACCCAAAAAGGTAAGATTCCGCTGCTTGTTGGTGGAACCATGCTTTACTTCAAAGCGTTGCTGGAAGGATTGTCGCCGCTGCCCTCGGCCGATCCGGAAGTGCGTCAGCGAATAGAGCAAATGGCGGCGGAAAAAGGCTGGGAAGCCCTGCACCGCCAGCTGTGTGAAATCGATCCGGTCGCCGGTAGTCGTATTCATCCGAATGATCCGCAGAGACTTTCGCGAGCACTGGAAGTTTTTTTTATTTCGGGTAAAACTTTAACGGAACTGACAAAAACGGCCGGTGAAGCGTTACCCTACGATGTGTACCAGTTTGCTATCGCTCCGGCGAGCCGTGAACTGTTACACCAGCGCATCGCGTTGCGTTACGACCAGATGTTAGCGTCAGGTTTTGAAGCGGAGGCTCGGGCACTGTTTGCACGAGGTGATTTGCATACGGACATGCCTTCCATTCGCTGTGTTGGTTACCGTCAGATGTGGTCTTATCTGTCTGGCGAAATCGATTACGACGAAATGGTTTATCGGGGAATTTGCGCCACCCGGCAGCTCGCTAAACGCCAGATGACCTGGTTACGTGGCTGGCCCGACGTCCACTGGTTAGACAGTGACGCGCCAGAATTAGCGCGTAATGCGGTGCTTCAGGTTGTTAGTGCGTAGCAGGGATGATTGTGTACAATTGGTCCGTTATCGTGCGCAAATTTTTACGCAGTTTTTCTGAACCACGGTTCACAAAGTAACAAACAACAAGCATATAAGGAAAAGATAGAATGGCTAAGGGGCAATCATTACAAGACCCGTTTTTGAACGCATTGCGTCGTGAACGTGTACCGGTTTCGATCTATTTGGTGAATGGTATTAAGCTGCAGGGACAAATTGAATCCTTTGATCAGTTCGTCATTCTGTTGAAAAACACGGTAAGCCAGATGGTGTATAAGCACGCCATCTCTACAGTGGTTCCTTCTCGTCCGGTTTCGCACCATAGCAACAACGCGGGCGGCAGCGGTGGCAGTAACTACCACCATGGCGGAAGCAACCAGGGCGCTCAGTCGCAGCCACAACAAGACGGCGATAACGCAGAGTAATTCTGCACGGCCGTAAAGCCAGGGCTGGGGAGCGAGTGCGTTTTCCCGTCCTGGTTATTTTATTTTAGCGAGGTTATAGCTTGTTTGACCGTTATGATGCCGGTGAGCAGGCCGTACTGGTACACATCTGGTTCTCCCAAGACAAAGAGCTGGAAGATTTGCAGGAGTTTGAAACTCTTGTCTCTTCTGCGGGCGTCGATGCGCTGCAAGTGATTACCGGCAGCCGTAAAGCGCCACATCCCAAATATTTTGTCGGTGAAGGAAAGGCAGTTGAAATTGCCGATGCGGTGAAAGCGAGTGGAGCATCGGTCGTTTTATTCGATCATGCCTTATCCCCTGCTCAGGAACGTAATCTTGAGCGGCTGTGCGAATGTCGCGTAATCGATCGCACCGGCTTAATTCTCGATATTTTTGCCCAGCGCGCCCGCACCCATGAAGGGAAATTGCAGGTCGAGCTGGCACAGTTACGCCATCTTGCCACCCGTCTGGTGCGCGGATGGACTCACCTTGAGCGGCAGAAAGGCGGTATCGGCCTGCGTGGACCGGGTGAAACCCAGCTGGAAACCGACCGTCGTTTACTGCGCGGCCGCATCAGCCAGATTCTGTCCCGCCTTGAACGCGTGGAGAAACAGCGTGAGCAGGGACGTCAGGCGCGTGCGAAAGCCGATGTGCCGACCGTCTCCCTGGTGGGCTACACCAACGCCGGCAAATCCACCCTGTTCAACGCCATCACTTCAGCCAACGTGTATGCTGCCGACCAGCTGTTCGCCACGCTGGACCCGACGCTGCGCCGCCTCAACGTGGCCGATGTCGGCGAAGTGGTGCTGGCGGATACGGTAGGCTTTATCCGACACCTGCCGCATGACTTAGTGGCGGCGTTTAAAGCCACCCTGCAGGAAACCCGTCAGGCGTCGCTGCTGCTGCACGTGATTGACGCCGCGGATTTGCGCGTCAATGACAACATCGACGCCGTAAACGAAGTGCTGGCAGAGATTGAAGCCGATGAGATTCCGGTGCTGCTGGTGATGAACAAGATCGATATGCTGGATGGCTTTGAGCCGCGTATCGATCGCGACGAAGAAAACCGGCCGACGCGCGTGTGGCTGTCGGCGCAGAGCGGTGCCGGTTTGCCGCTGCTGTGGCAGGCGCTGTCCGAGCGCTTAGCCGGTGAAGTGGCGCAGTATGATTTACGTCTGCCGCCGGAAGCGGGCCGCCTGCGCAGCCGCTTCTATCAGTTGCAGGCGATTGAAAAAGAGTGGAATGAAGAAGATGGCTGCGTAGGTTTGCAGGTGCGAATGCCGATTGTTGACTGGCGCCGCTTGTGCAAGCAGGAACCGCAGCTCGCCAGTTATATTGTTTGACCGTTGCCCAACTCATTTACCCCAGGACGTGCCCGGCACGTGGCAGGGTAAACTTATATACAATAAATGGAGTAGAGACATGGCGTGGAATCAGCCCGGAAATAACGGACAGGACCGCGACCCGTGGGGAAGCAGCAATAACCAAGGCGGCAACTCTGGGGGAAATAAAGGAGGTCGCGATCAGGGACCTCCTGATCTGGATGATATCTTCCGTAAGCTGAGTAAAAAACTCGGCGGACTGGGCGGTGGCAAACAGAGCGATAACGGCCAGCGCAGCGGCGGCAGCGGTGGCAAACTGGTTGGCATTGTCGCCGTGGCGGCAGTGGTTATCTGGGCAGCCAGTGGTTTCTACACCATCAAAGAAGCGGAGCGCGGGGTCGTGACGCGTTTCGGCAAATTCAGCCATCTGGTTGAGCCTGGCCTCAACTGGAAACCGACCTTTATCGATCAGGTGCGGGCCGTCAACGTCGAAGCGGTGCGTGAGCTGGCGGCGTCGGGCGTGATGCTGACTTCGGACGAGAACGTGGTGCGCGTGGAGATGAACGTGCAGTACCGCGTGACCGATCCAGAGCGCTACCTGTATGCGGTGACCAGTGCCGATGACAGCCTGCGTCAGGCCACTGACAGCGCGCTGCGCGGCGTGATTGGCCGCTCGACCATGGACCGTATCCTCACCGAAGGCCGTACCGTCGTGCGTAGCGATACCCAGCGTGAAATCGACGAAACCATTCGTCCTTACAACATGGGTATTACGCTGCTTGACGTCAACTTCCAGGCGGCGCGTCCACCGGAAGAGGTCAAAGCCGCGTTTGACGATGCGATTGCCGCCCGCGAAAACCGCGAGCAGTACGTGCGTGAAGCTGAAGCGTACGCCAACGAAGTGCAGCCGCGTGCAAACGGCCAGGCGCAGCGTATTCTTGAAGAGGCGCGAGCCTACAAAGAGCGGACTGTGCTGGAAGCGCAGGGTGAAGTGGCGCGGTTCGCGCGTCTGCTGCCGGAGTACAAAGCCGCACCGCAGATCACCAAAGAACGTCTCTACATTGAAAGCATGGAGCGCGTGCTCAGCCATACCCGCAAAGTGCTGGTTAACGACCGCGGCAATAGCCTGATGGTGCTGCCGCTGGATCAGCTGATGCGTGGCGGCCAGGCAGGCGGCCAGAGCGGTCAGAACAATGCCAATCTGATGAAGTTACCGTCGTCACCGGGCAGCAATGCCGGCCGCGGCGACACTTCATCCTACAGTCCGGACAGCATCATGGATCAGCGTCGCGCCAATGCGCTGCGTAACGATACCCAGCGCGAAGGGAGGGAGTAATCGATGCGTAAGCCAATCATCGCCGTAATTATTGTTGTTCTGGTGGTGCTGTACGCCTCACTGTTCGTGGTGCAGGAAGGCCAGCGCGGTATCGTGCTGCGCTTTGGTAAAGTGCTGCGTGATGATGAGAACAAGCCGCAGGTGTACGCACCGGGCCTGCACTTCAAGATTCCATTTATTGAAACCGTGAAGTCGCTGGATGCGCGCATCCAGACCATGGATAACCAGGCGGATCGTTTCGTCACCAAAGAGAAGAAAGACCTGATTGTGGACTCTTACATCAAGTGGCGCATCAGCGATTTCAGCCGTTACTACCTCGCGACTGGCGGTGGCGATGTATCTCAGGCGGAAGTACTGCTGAAACGTAAGTTCAGCGACCGTCTGCGTTCAGAAATGGGCCGTCTTGATGTGAAAGATATCGTCACCGACTCGCGTGGCCGTCTGACTACCGACGTACGCGATGCGCTGAACACCGGCAGTGCCGGCAATGACGACGAAGTGCAGACGCCAGCCGCTGACGATGCGATTGCCAGCGCGGCTGCCCGCGTTGAGCGCGAGACCAACAGCAATGAGCCAGCGCCAAACCCGAACAGTATGGCGGCGCTGGGTATTCAGGTGGTCGACGTGCGCATCAAGCAGATCAACCTGCCGACCGAAGTGTCGGACGCGATCTACAACCGTATGCGCGCCGAGCGTGAAGCGGTAGCACGTAGCCAGCGCTCACAGGGTCAGGAAGAGGCGGAAAAACTGCGCGCCCAGGCCGATTATCAGGTAACCCGTACGCTGGCAGAAGCGCAGCGTCAGGCGCTGATCAGCCGTGGTGAAGGGGATGGTGAAGCGGCCAAGCTGTTCGCCGACGCTTTCAGCCAGGATCCTGATTTCTACGCCTTTATCCGCAGCCTGCGTGCCTATGAGAACAGCTTCGCGGACAATCAGGACGTGATGGTGCTGAGCCCGGATAGCGATTTCTTCCGCTATATGAAGGCGCCAACTAACGTCTCGCGTTAATAACTGTTATAACCTTGAGGCCGACACTGATGTCGGCCTTTTTTTTGGGAAAACAGAATGAACACAACCGTCTGGATGGCGCTGGCTTTGGTGCTGGTGCTGGAGGGATTAGGACCGATGCTGCTGCCGCGCCTGTGGCGTCGCATGATTCTGGCGATGACGCAGTTACCGGACCGTATACTGCACCGTTTTGGCGGCGGGCTGGTGGTGGCGGGCGTGGTGATTTACGCCATGCTGAGCACGCACGCGAATGGCTGAGCAAAAATCTGCGCCCTGCCGCACGGCTAAATTGTGTCTGCTGTAGAGCATTGCCCCCAACATGTTGTAGTGATCAAAACTCAGGCAAAAAACAGCGCAATCGTATGCTAAAAGTGCTGAAAGAGTGAAAATCCGATGGTAGAATCCATTTTTAAGCAATCGGTGATTTTAGAAAATGGGTAAGAACGTCGTCGTACTGGGCACCCAATGGGGTGATGAAGGTAAAGGTAAGATCGTAGACCTTCTGACTGAACGCGCGAAATATGTTGTGCGTTACCAGGGTGGCCACAATGCAGGCCATACACTTGTCATCAACGGTGAGAAAACCGTCCTCCACTTAATTCCCTCTGGCATCCTGCGTGAAAACGTCACCAGCATCATTGGTAATGGTGTTGTGCTGTCGCCTGAAGCCCTGATGAAAGAGATGAACGGTCTGGAAGCGCGCGGTGTGCCGGTACGTGAACGTCTGCTGATCTCTGAAGCTTGTCCGCTGATTCTGCAATACCATGTGGCGATGGACCTGGCGCGTGAAAAAGCGCGCGGTGCCAAAGCTATCGGTACCACCGGTCGTGGTATCGGCCCAGCCTACGAAGATAAAGTTGCCCGTCGCGGTCTGCGCGTCAGCGACCTGTTCAACAAAGAAACCTTCGCCGTGAAGCTGAAAGAGATCGTTGATTTCTACAACTTCCAGCTGGTGAACTACTACAAAGAAGATGCAGTAGACTACGATAAAGTGCTGAGCGATGTGCTGGCGGTGGCCGACATCCTGACCGGCATGGTCGTTGACGTGTCTGAACTGCTGGACGGCGCGCGTAAGCGTGGCGACCTGATCATGTTCGAAGGCGCACAGGGTACGCTGCTGGATATCGACCACGGTACGTATCCGTACGTGACTTCGTCCAACACCACTGCTGGTGGCGTGGCGACCGGTTCAGGTATCGGTCCTCGCTACGTGGATTACGTGCTGGGCATCGTCAAAGCTTACTCGACCCGCGTCGGTGCCGGTCCATTCCCGACCGAACTGTTTGATGAAACCGGCGAGTTCCTGTGTAAGAAAGGTAACGAGTTCGGTGCCACCACCGGCCGTCGTCGTCGTACCGGCTGGCTGGATGCGGTAGCTGTGCGCCGCGCGGTGCAGATCAACTCCCTGTCCGGCTTCTGCATGACCAAACTGGACGTGCTGGATGGCCTGAAAGAGGTGAAAATCTGCGTCGGTTACCGTATGCCGGATGGCCGCGAGATGACCACCACGCCGCTGGCGGCAGAAGGCTGGGAAGGCATCGAGCCGATTTATGAAACTCTGCCGGGCTGGAGTGAAAACACCTTTGGTGTTAAAACACTGGAAGGCCTGCCGCAGGCAGCACGTGATTACATCAAACGTGTTGAAGAAGTGACTGGCGTGCCGATTGATATTATTTCAACCGGTCCCGACCGTAGTGAGACCATGATTCTGCGCGATCCGTTCGACGCTTAATCACGTTTTGCAGGCCGGACACTGTCCGGCCTTCGTTTATCTGCTCTTTGACTCCGCTCACTTCATTTTTTCCTGCTGGTTTCGGGAGTTGCAGGAAAAAAGCGCTCCGGGTTTTCCACACTGGTTTATCATCAATGTTAATCGAAGCGCTCACGGGCGTTATAACAACAATATCGATGATTCACTGAGGTACATGTGCAGCTAACAAGTTTTACCGATTTCGGTCTGCGCGCCCTGATTTACATGGCGACATTGCCGCAAGGTCAGCAGACCAACATTACCGAAGTCACCGATACCTACGGGGTATCGCGTAACCATATGGTTAAGATCATCAATCAACTGAGCCGGGCCGGCTTTGTTGCCGCGACACGCGGTAAAAACGGCGGAATTCGTTTAGGCATGGACCCGGATAAAATCGTCATTGGCGATGTCGTGAGAAAAATGGAGCCTTTGCAGCTGGTAAACTGTAAAGAGTGTGCGATAAATCCCGCCTGTCGCCTGCGTAGTGCGCTGAATAATGCGGTCCAGCTATTCCTGCAGGAACTGGATAAATATACGCTCGCCGACCTGGTGCAAAACAACGATTCGCTTTACCACATCTTATTGTCCGAACCGCCGGTGGCAATTCCACATAAATGACATCGGAGGAACCGTAATGTCAAAAGATCCCTTTCAGGATAGAGAAGCTGAAAAGTACGAAAATCCTATTCCCAGTCGGGAATTTATCCTCGCGCTATTAGAAAAGCGTGAAAAGCCGGCGAGTCGCGAAGAGATCGCCGAAGAGTTAAACATCACCAGCGAAGATCAGCTTGAAGCGCTGCGTCGCCGCCTGCGCGCCATGGAGCGTGACGGCCAGCTGGTGTTCACCCGTCGCCAGTGCTACGCCCTGCCGGAGCGTCTGGATTTACTGCGCGGCAAAGTGATTGGCCATCGCGATGGCTACGGCTTCCTGCGCGTTGATGGTCAGAAAGATGACTTCTACCTCTCGGCGGAGCAGATGAAGTTCTGCCTGCACGGTGATGTCATCCTCGCCCAGCCGGGCGGCTCCGACCGCAAAGGGCGGCGTGAAGCGCGCGTGGTACGCGTGCTGGAACCGCGCAACAGCCAGATTGTTGGCCGCTACTTCACCGATGCCGGCACCGGCTTCGTGGTACCGGACGACAGCCGTCTGAGTTTTGACATTCTGATCCCGGCGGAAGAGACGCTGAATGCGCGCATGGGATCGGTGGTCGTGGTGGAAATCGTGCAGCGCGCGACGCGCCGCAGCAAAGCCATTGGCAAAATTACTGAAATTCTCGGCGACAACATGGGCACCGGTCTGGCCGTGGATATGGCGCTGCGCACCCATGAAATTCCCCACTCATGGCCGGAAGAAGTCGAGAAAGAGATTTCCAGACTGAAAGAGCAGGTACCGGAATCGGCGAAAAAAGGCCGCGTCGACCTGCGTGAACTGCCGCTGGTGACCATCGACGGTGAAGACGCGCGTGACTTCGATGACGCCGTTTACTGCGAGAAAAAACGCGGCGGCGGCTGGCGCCTGTGGGTGGCGATTGCCGACGTCAGCTATTACGTGCGTCCCGGCACCGCGCTGGATAACGAAGCGCAGCAGCGCGGCACCTCGGTCTACTTCCCGTCGCAGGTGATACCGATGCTGCCGGAGATCCTCTCGAACGGCCTGTGCTCACTCAATCCACAGGTGGATCGCCTGTGCATGGTGTGCGAGATGACCATCTCGGCCAGCGGTAAACTCACCGGCTTCAAACATTACGAAGCGGTGATGAACTCACATGCGCGTCTGACCTACAACAAAGTGTGGAGCATTCTGCAGGGCAACCCGGAGCTGCGTGAACAGTATGCGGCGCAGGTGAAGCACCTCGAAGAGCTGCACCGCATGTATGAGGTGCTGGAAACCGCCCGTGAACAGCGCGGTGGCATCTCGTTTGAAACCGACGAAGCCAAATTCATCTTCAACGCTGAGCGTCGCATTGAGCGCGTGGAGCGCACCGTACGTAACGATGCGCACAAGCTGATTGAAGAGTGCATGATTCTGGCCAACATCGCCTCCGCGCGTTTCGTTGAGAAACATCAGGAGCCGGCGCTGTTCCGCGATCACGATCGCCCGAGCGAAGACAGCATCACCAGCTTCCGTACCGTGCTGGGCGAGCTGGGTCTCAGCCTGCCGGGTGGGTCGAAACCGCAGCCGATCGATTATGCCGATCTGCTGACGCAGATTGCCGACCGTCCGGATGCTGAAATGCTGCAAACCATGCTGCTGCGTTCGATGAAGCAGGCGGTGTACGATCCGGAAAACCGCGGTCACTTTGGCCTGGCGCTGGCGTCGTATGCGCACTTTACCTCGCCGATCCGTCGCTATCCGGATCTGCTGCTGCACCGTGCCATCAAGTATCTGCTGGCCAAAGAGCAGGGCACGGTAAAAGGCAACACCACGCCAACTGGTGGTTATCACTACGATATGCAGCAGATGCTGCAGCTGGGTCAGCACTGTTCGATGACCGAACGCCGTGCCGACGAAGCGACGCGCGATGTGGCCGACTGGCTGAAGTGTGACTTTATGCAGGATCAGGTGGGTAACGTATTCAACGGCGTGATCTCCAGCGTGACCGGCTTTGGCTTCTTTGTTCGCCTCAACGATCTGTTCATTGATGGTCTGGTGCACGTCTCCACGCTGGACAATGATTACTACCGCTTCGATCCGGTGGGCCAGCGTCTGATTGGCGAATCCGGCGGTCGCACTTACCGTCTGGGTGATGCGGTGGAAGTGCGCGTTGACGCGGTGCACATGGATGAGCGCAAGATCGATTTCGCGCTGATCTCCAGCAAACGCGTACCGCGCGGTGAAGGGAAAACCGCGCGCGAGCGTGAGAAGCGTGGCGGCAAGCCACCGGCGAAGCGGCGTCGCGACGCGGGTCGCAAGGGCAACTTTGAGCCGGACGCCGCTTTCCGCGGTGAGAAGCAGCCGGCTGCGGCGAATAAAAGCGAGAAAAAAAGCAAAAAAGTCTCCGAAAAAACCCGTAAAATCGCCGCCGCAACCAAGGCGAAGCGCGCAGTGAAGAAGAAGGCCAGCGAAGCCTGATGGCCTCTTCACCCGCCAGCGGCCAGGTGCGTCAGCGCTGACGCACCTGGCTCAACCTGTTTCGCAGGCTGCGCCCCAACGCGCAGCCTGATTAATGTTCTGTATTCAACGATATACATCCAACCTTGAGCAAAGTAATGAGTGAAATAATTTTTGGCATTCACGCCGTGCAGGCGCTGCTGGAGCGTGATCCCCAGCGTTTTCAGGAAGTCTTTATCCTTAAAGGCCGCGATGACCGCCGCCTGCAGCCGCTGATCGCCGCACTGGAAGCTCAGGGAATTGTGATTCAGCTGGCCAACCGCCAGTGGCTCGACGGCCAGGTCGAAGGCGGCGTGCACCAGGGTATCGTGGCGCGCGTTAAGCCGGGTAAAAACTATCAGGAAGGCGATCTGCCGGATTTGCTGGCTTCACTGGATCAGCCGTTCCTGCTGATTCTGGATGGCGTCACCGATCCGCATAACCTGGGTGCCTGCCTGCGCAGCGCCGATGCGGCGGGTGTGCATGCGGTGATCGTGCCGAAAGACCGTTCGGCACCGCTTAACGCCACGGCGAAAAAAGTCGCCAGCGGGGCGGCGGAAAACGTGCCGCTGATTCGCGTCACCAATCTGGCGCGCACCATGCGTCTGCTGCAGGAGTACAACGTCTGGATCGTCGGCACGGCCGGTGAAGCAGACCACACGCTGTATCAGAGCAAAATGACCGGCGCGATGGCGCTGGTGATGGGTGCGGAAGGAGAAGGCATGCGCCGCCTGACGCGCGAACACTGCGATGAGCTGATCAGCATCCCGATGGCCGGCAGCGTCTCTTCCCTCAACGTTTCGGTGGCCACCGGCGTTTGTCTGTTCGAAGCGGTGCGTCAGCGCCAGGCGTGATCGCCGCCGCAAAACCTCAGCTGTACCAGGCATAACTGCACATCCTCTCCATACTTATAGCCACATCAGTACGGGCAACAGGAGAGGAGAGTGCCATGGCCTGGACCACTCACAGCGTATTCAATCAACCATCTCCGCTCAGCAACAGCAATCTCTTCACCGGCGACAGCGCGCTGTGCGAGGCGGTGGTGCGTGAAGGGGCCGGCTGGGACCGCGAATGGCTGGCGTCCGTTGGCCTGCAGCTCGGCAGCGCGGAGTCACTGGAATTAGGTCGCCTGGCCAATGCACAGCCGCCGGAGCTGCTGCGTTACGACGCGCGCGGTGAGCGGCTCGACGAGGTGCGCTTCCATCCTGCCTGGCATCTGCTGATGCAGGGCGTGTGCGCCAGCCGGTTACATAACCTGAGCTGGCAGCCTGACGTGCAGGGCAGCGCCATGGTGGCGCGCGCGGCGCGTTTCATTCTGCATGCGCAGGTGGAAGCCGGTTCGCTCTGCCCGGTAACCATGACTCACGCCGCGATCCCGCTGCTGCAAACCCATCTGCCCGCTCCCTACGCCGACTGGCACGATCGACTGCTGAGCGATCGGTATGATGCGCATCATCTGCCCGGCAGCCAGAAGCGCGGCCTGCTGATTGGCATGGGCATGACGGAGAAGCAGGGCGGCACCGATGTGCTGAGCAACACCACACGCGCCGAACCGCCTGGCACGCGTGCGCCGGGCGAACCCTGGCGCATCACCGGGCACAAGTGGTTCTTCTCGGTGCCGCAAAGCGACGCGCACCTGATTCTGGCGCAGACCGCCGCCGGGCTGAGCTGCTTCTTTCTGCCGCGCCTGCTGCCGGACGGCACGCGCAACGCCATTCGTCTTGAACGCCTGAAAGACAAGCTGGGCAACCGCGCCAATGCCAGTGCCGAAGTGGAGTTTCAGGATGCCTTCGGCTGGTTGCTGGGTGAGGAGGGCGATGGTGTGCGGCTGATCCTGAAAATGGGCGGTTTGACGCGCTTTGACTGCGCGCTCGGCAGCCATGGCCAGATGCGACGCGCGCTGGCGATTGCGCTGCATCACGCCGGTCAGCGCCAGGTGATGGGCAAAAGCCTTAGCGATCAGCCGCTGATGCGCGCGGTTCTGGCGCAGCAGGCACTGCAGCTGGAAGGACAAACCGCGCTGCTGCTGCGTCTGGCGCGCGCCTGGTCAACGCCGGCCAGCGCGCATGAACGGCTGTATGCACGCCTGTTCACCCCGGCGGCCAAGTTCGTGATCTGCAAAGCCGGTATGCCATTTGTGGCTGAAGCCATGGAGGTGCTGGGCGGCATTGGCTACTGCGAAGAGAGTGAACTGCCGCGCCTGTATCGCGAGATGCCGGTGAACAGCATCTGGGAGGGCTCGGGTAACGTGATGTGCCTGGATGTGCTGCGTGTACTGGGACGGCATGCAGAGGTGCTTAGCATGCTGCAGGATGAGTTTGATGCGGTGAAGGGCAGCAATCGCCACTTCGATCGCTGCTGGCGTCAGCTGCGGCTACAGCTTGGCAACCTGCGCGAAGAGCAGGCACGGCAGGTCAGCGACATGCTGATTCGGCTGGCGAGTGCCGCGGTGCTGCTGAAGGCGGCAGAACCGCCGCTGGCGGATAGCTGGTGCGCGCGTTATCTCTCATCGCGCCCGGCACAGGCGCTGAGTGATGATCTGAGTGCACGCTTACTGCAGCGCGCTACTGCCGCCTGAGGGCGCGCCGTACAGAATGGCGGTGGCATACCAGAAGCCAGGCATGGTGGTCTCATCGACCATCAGGATCTGATAGTAAACCGCACCGCTCTGATTGGCGCGTGCAGCGATCGCGCGCTGCACATCATCCGGCGAGCCGCGTGAATGGGCGCTGACGGTGCCAAGCTTCGGCAGGCCATAGCTTTGCGCGCGGGTGATCTCCTGCGCCTGAGTGGTGGGCGCTGGCGGGGGTTGTGGCGTGGTGTGCAGTGCGGCACAGCCGCTCAGCAGCAGGCCCAGCAGCAGAATAAGCGTACGCATGGTGGCTCCGGAAAACAGGCAGATGACTCAAGTGTAAGCCATCTGCCCCGGCTCATCAGTCGTTGAGACGGAAAATACTCACCAGCTGGGTCAGATGATGGCCTTTCTGACTCAGGTGCTGCGCCGTGTGCTCGGACTGGTTAATCATGTCGCTGCTCTGATGGGTCGCATGGCTGATGTGGTTCATTGCCAGATTGACCTGACCAATACCCGCAGCCTGCTCCTGGGCGGCGATATTGATTTCCCCCATCAGGGTTTTCACCTGTTCGATATGGCTGACAATATGGCTCATGGCGTCACGCGTTTGTTCCGAGAGCGCATGGCCGGCGGCCACTTTGTCGATCGAACTGGCGATCAGCCCGTCAATCTCCTTCGCCGCATTGGCGCTGCGCTGCGCCAGTGCACGCACTTCCGCAGCGACGACCGCGAAGCCTTTGCCGTGCTCACCGGCGCGCGCCGCCTCAACCGCAGCGTTGAGCGCCAGAATATTGGTCTGGAAGGCAATCGACTCGATCACGTGGGTAATGTCGGCGATGCTCTGTGAGGCAATACGAATCTCCGCCATGGTCTCTACCGAGCGCGCCACGGTGCTGCCGCCCTGGCTGACGGTGCTGGCGGCTTCACCGACCAGCGCCATCGCCTGACGCACGTTAGCGGCGGTTTGCGCCACGGTTGCGCCAAACTGCTCCATGCTGGCCGAGGTCTCTTCGACGCTGCTCGCCTGGCGGCCAATCTGCTCGCTGATGCTGGAACTGCTGGCCGCAATGGTGTCGGTGCCATCGCTGATCTCACGCGCGGCGGCGCGTACCTGGCCTACCACTTTCTCCAGGCCGTCGCCAATGCCGTTAATCGCGCTCACCAGCTGGCCGATCTCGTCGCGGCGCGCTGAGTCGAGGTGCGCCTGCAGATTACCCGCCGCATATTGCTCGGCCAGATGGATCACCTGCTGCAGCGGCCGGGTAATGGCGCGCCGGCTATACAGCACAAAGCCAATGGCAAAGGCGAGCACCAGCGCCAGGCCAATCAGCATGAACAGATTGCGGCTGTGGGTGATCGGTGCCAGCAGGCTGGCGCGGCTGACTTCACCGGCGATAATCCAGTTCCAGCCCGGCAGTTGCTGCCATGCCAGCAGGCGGGTTTCGCCCTGATGCGCGATCTCCAGCAGGCCGTGCGGCTGCGTCAGCATCTGCTGCTGTACGCTGCGATCCCAGTCCGGCAGCTTGCCTTCTGACTGACGGGCAAACAGATACTGGCCCTGTGCGCTGCCCGGCGTGCCGTTCAGCACGAAGAAGCTGCCGCTGTCGCCGAGACGTCGCGCCAGCACTTTATCCCGCATCAGCGCGTACTGTTTATCAATCTGCACGCCAACAAACAGAATGGCGATGACTGCGCCGCTGTCGTCCTGCACCGGCTGGTATTGGGTGATGTAGCGATGGCCGAACAGCGTCGCCAGGCCGCGATACACTTCGCCCTTATTCACGCTGCGCCACGCCGCACTGCTGCGATCAAGCTGGGTGCCCACCGCGCGGCTGCCATCCTCTTTCTTCAGTGAGGTCGCGATGCGAATGTAATCCTCGCCGTCGCGCACAAAAATGGTGGAGACTGCACCGGTACGATCGAGAAAATCGTCCACGGCGATCTGATCGAGGTTGAGGGTTTTCAGCCCGGCACGCAGCGTCGGCGTGCTGAACGATCCCACCTGAATGCGTGAGCTGTCGTCACGGCTGAATCGCTTAGGTAAAAAGCTCTGAAACAGCCGGGTATAGTTCGCCACTTCTTCCGATAAGGTCGCGTTAAACATCGTGGCCATTTCATTAATGCCGAGCACCTGGTTTTGCATATCGTCGACAGCCAGCTGCTCCAGCTGGCGCGCGGCGTTATGGCTGAGCGTTAACGTCAGGGCAAACAGCACGATTGCCACACTGAAAGACGTCAATACAGACAGCTTAATTCCGAGACTCATGGCGCTGAGAGAGAGACGCTTCATAAAGTACCTTTAATAAATAACTGGAGGGGTACAGGATCAACGGCAAAATGCGGCAAATGTTTAGGGCAGAAATTAATCGAAATAAATGTGATGTGGCTCGCGTTTTGGCCGGCAGCACGTACACTGAGACCAGTGATAATCATTCTCAACGGAGACGGTATGATTGAGTTGGCAACGGAGAACCTGGCGGGCATTGAGTGTATTCACGCGGCACCGGCCGGACAGCGGCTGGCGCGCTTACCCACCATCCTGTTTTATCACGGATTTACCTCGTCGAAAGAGGTGTACAGCTACTTTGCCGTGGCGCTGGCGCAGGCCGGTTTCCGTGTGGTGATGCCGGATGCAGAGATGCACGGCGCACGCTACAACGGCGATACCGACGCGCGCATGACGCACTTCTGGGAGATTTTGCGCCAGAACATTGATGAAGTGCCGCTGCTGGAAGCGGCGCTGCGCGACAACGATTGGGTGGCGGACGAGCGTTTCGCCATTGCCGGCGCCTCAATGGGCGGGATGACCGCGCTGGGCGCGATGGCGCGCTATCCACACCTGCACAGCGTTGCCTGCCTGATGGGCTCCGGTTACTTCATGCAGCTCAGTCAGACGCTGTTCCCGCCGCTGGTGGCGCACACGCCAGAGCAAAAAGCGGCGTTACAGGCGCGGCTGGCCCCGCTGGCAGCCTACGATCCCTGTCAGCAGCTGGCGCAGCTGGCTAACCGGCCGCTGCTGTTATGGCACGGTGAAGCGGATGAAGTCGTACCGTTTGCCGAAACGGTACGACTGGAGAAGGCGTTGCGCGAGGCGCAGCTCGACAGCCGGCTCACTTTTCTGGCGGAAAAGCAGATCGGGCACAAAATCACGCCGCCAGCGCTCACCGCGCTGGTCAGTTTCTTTAAACATCATTTGTAAACGGAACGGGCTGGCGGCGCGGAGCACGCCAGCCCGGGATAACAGGCCGGACTACAGTTGTGACGACAAGCGGTCGGCGGCGCTGGTGTTCGCGCTGACCGGGTTACCGCCTGGCGCATCCAGCCGGTTAACGTACACATAGCCTGAAGCCGCTTTGCTGCTGTTACTTCTCATCTGCAGCGCCTGGTCAGCGGAGCTGGCAAGAGCGGGGGTAGACAGGAAGAGACCCAGTAAAGTGGCGATAATGACAGCTTTCATAATCGACTCCTCACTCCAGGGATTTCACTCTCAGGCGCGCTGATTAAGCCAAACCGTTGCGCCTGTAAATAGTTTAGTGCTTCACCCGTGCGATGCCAGATCGTCGTGCTGAACGCCTCGTTCAGGGATTTTGAACAATCTCTGACTAACCTGCTGAATCTCAATCCTTAGCACAAAAGGTGTCCCCGCCTGGCACGACAGCGACAATTTGATGAATTGTGCGCTTGAGTTTCCCCGGCGAGGTCAGTATGATTACGCGTCAATTTTTCAGCTGCATTCAGAGGTGTGTTTCATCTTTTGGGTGATTCGCAACCTATAACGTTCCTTGCTTCCGTGGGCCGCAGCTGACCCTGACAGGAGGCTGAATAATCCGTAAGGAGCTATCGATGCGTCATTACGAAATCGTATTTATGGTCCATCCTGACCAGAGCGAGCAGGTTCCGGGCATGATCGAGCGTTACACTGGTGCTATCACTGGTGCACAGGGCACGATCCACCGTCTGGAAGACTGGGGTCGCCGTCAGCTGGCTTACCCGATCAACAAACTGCACAAAGCACACTACGTTCTGCTGAACGTAGAAGCACCGCAGGAAGTGATCGACGAGCTGGAAACTAACTTCCGCTTCAACGACGCCGTTATCCGCAGCATGGTTATGCGCGTTAAGCACGCGGTAACTGAAGCTTCTCCGATGGTTAAAGCGAAAGACGAGCGTCGTGAGCGCCGCGAAGACTTCGCTAACGAATCGGCAGAAGACTCAGATGCTGGGGATTCTGAAGAGTAATCCACGATGACGGCCAATCGGCTGCGCCTGTCTGGCACCGTGTGCAAGACGCCAGTTCGAAAAGTCAGTCCGTCAGGGATTCCTCACTGCCAGTTCGTGCTTGAGCATCGTTCTGTGCAGGAGGAAGCCGGGTTTCACCGGCAAGCCTGGTGTCAGATGCCGGTGATTATCAGCGGCAGCGCCCATCAGGCGATTACTCAACATATAACGGTCGGCACGCAACTCACACTCGAAGGTTTTATTAGCTGCCATCAGGCACGCAATGGCCAGAGCAAACTTGTGTTACATGCCGAGCAGATTGAATTGATAGATTCTGGAGACTAGCCAAATGGCACGTTATTTCCGTCGTCGCAAGTTCTGCCGTTTCACCGCGGAAGGCGTTCAAGAGATCGATTATAAAGATATCGCAACGCTGAAAAACTACATCACTGAAAGCGGCAAGATTGTTCCAAGCCGTATCACCGGTACTCGTGCAAAATACCAGCGTCAGCTGGCTCGTGCTATCAAGCGCGCGCGTTACCTGTCTCTGCTGCCGTACACTGATCGTCATCAGTAATCGGCAACTGTCCATTAACGACTTTAAGAGGATAAGGTAATGCAAGTTATTCTGCTTGATAAAGTAGCAAACCTGGGCAGCCTGGGTGATCAGGTTAACGTTAAAGCGGGCTACGCTCGTAACTTCCTGGTTCCACAGGGTAAAGCTGTTCCTGCTACAAAGAAAAACGTTGAGTTCTTCGAAGCGCGTCGCGCTGAACTGGAAGCCAAACTGGCTGACGTTCTGGCTGCTGCTAACGCACGTGCAGAGAAAATCAATGCACTGGGCACCGTTACTCTCGCGTCTAAAGCAGGCGACGAAGGTAAACTGTTCGGTTCCATCGGTACCCGCGACATCGCTGATGCAGTTACTGCAGCTGGCGTTGAAGTGGCGAAGAGCGAAGTTCGCCTGCCAAACGGCGTTCTGCGCACCACCGGTGAGCACGAAGTTGACTTCCAGGTTCACAGCGAAGTATTCGCGAAACTGGTTGTGAATGTAGTAGCTGAGTAATTTTTTACTTAGTTTGAAAGCGCCGGCCTTGTGCCGGCGTTTTTGTTTCTGTTACTTACTGCGCGCGGATAAAGCTGCCGTCCGGCTGGCGGGTAAACAGCACCGGGCCGTTACTGCTCTCGACCGTTAAGCCGGTCACCACGCCCTGCGCGTTCTGACGAATCTTCACCTGCTGACCACTCTGCAGTGCGCTCAGCGGCTGCCCATCGCCTTCCACCCGCGCCATGGCAAACACATCATTGACCGGAAGATTGTTGTCACGGAACAGCTGTGCCAGCGTCTGGCCCGAGGCCACGGTATAGCTGTGCCATTCGCCCTGGGCATCACTCTTTGGCGTCGTATTCTGCGGCGGCTGCGCATTGTTATCGTAGATTTCCGCCTGCATCGGCACCTCTTTGCCGCTGCTCTCCGCCGGACGTTCCACCGGATACTGCGGTGTGCTGGCAGGCCAGAGAAACGCCAGCAGCATCACCAGCAGGGCAATAACGATACCGCGTCGGTGCAGCGGCGGCAGCGGATCCATCCAGCGTACGTTATCCAGCAGATGCCAGATGCGCTGCAGCACAGCGGGTATACGCGACGGGGTTTCAGAAGCCATTCTTTCCTCCTCCTCGCTGGCGGTCGTGACGCGCCTGTCAGGCAGCCAGCGTTGCAACCGGGAAAATAAGGTACGCGGTGCGCGCGTCCTGCGACGTCGTGGGGCGATTTGGCCCATGGATGCTCTCTTGTTCTATAGTATGGGCAAAGCGGGCGCGAAGTGCCTGCCAGCATTGAAAAATTTGACCTGCATATTGTTTCTCTTTCCCCGGGAAATGTCATCCGCGGCGCGCGAGATTTTACGCCAGCCGCCTGCGCTGTTATGCTGCCGGTTCTATTTTCTCCGGGATTAAGGAAACAAGATGACGACCCCTTCATTTGACAGCGTCGAATCACAAGCAAGTTACGGTATCGGTTTACAGGTTGGTCAGCAGCTGCAAGAGTCTGGACTGCAGGGTCTGCAGCCAGAAGCGCTGCTTGCGGGCCTGCGCGACGCGCTGGAAGGGAACTCACCGGCAGTTCCGGTTGACGTGGTACACCGTGCGCTGCGTGAAGTCCACGAGCGTGCCGAAGGCGTACGTCGTGAGCGCGTCGAAGCCATGGCGGCCGAAGGTCAGCAGTTCCTCGAGCAGAATGCACAGCGTGAAGGCGTGAGCAGCACCGAATCCGGCCTGCAGTTCAGCGTCATCACCCAGGGCGATGGTCCGATCCCATCACGTCAGGATCGCGTACGCGTGCACTACACCGGTAAGCTGATTGACGGCACCGTGTTTGATAGCTCCGTTGCCCGTGGCGAACCGGCTGAATTCCCGGTCAGCGGCGTGATTGCCGGCTGGATTGAAGCGCTGACCCTGATGCCGGTAGGCTCGAAGTGGGAGTTGGTCATTCCGCACAATCTCGCTTACGGCGAGCGCGGCGCGGGTGCCTCTATCCCACCATTCAGCACCCTGATTTTCGAAGTCGAGCTGCTGGAAATCCTGTAATAAACAGCGGGCGCCATATCTGGCGCCCGCGGTCACTACTTCTTCTCTGCCTGCTTCTGTAGATCTACCTGCCAGATTGCAAAGCCCGTTTCATCACTGCCGACGGCTTTCATCGGATAATCAGCATACTTCTCAATAAACTGCGTGGCTTTTGCGCCCGGCGCGGTCTCAAAGCGAATATCCAGCGGCGTTGCGCTGGCGATCGGTGCCAGCCGCCAGTTGTGATCGGCCTGTGGCTGCACCGCGCCGTGGGCGCGGGTTTCGCTGCTGATGTAGGCGGCCACCACCGAGCGGTTCTCATCCGGCGAAGCAAACGCGACATACTGCTCGCCGGTACCGGCAAATTTGCCGCCCCAGGCACGGTAATTATTGGTGGCAACGAGGAAGGTCGCTTTGGGATCGATCGGTTTGCCCTGCCAGCGCAGATCCTGGATGCGTGATGCCGCCGGGTTAATCAGCTGGCATTCGGCGTCGTAGCGCGCCGGTTGCGTCACATCGATCTGATACTGCACGCCGTCGATCACATCAAAATTGTAGGTGCGGAAATCCCAGTTGATCAGCGACTGCGGCTGACGACGATGCACGTCGATCTGATTAAACTGCGCTGCCGAGCACTCCAGCCACTCTTTCACCTGCGCACCGCTGACTTTCATCACCACCAGCGTATTCGGGTAGAGATAGAGATCGGCGGCATTACGGAAGGTGAGATCGCCTTTTTCCACTTCAACGTAGCTGGCCGGATCGTTCTTACGGCCGCCGGCTTTAAACGGTGCCGCTGCCGAGAGCACCGGTAAGCGGCCCAGATCGGGATCGCCCTGAATGAAGCGTTCGACGTAAGCACGCTGCGCATTATTGACGATCTGCACGGTGGGATCGTCCTGCACCAGCGACAGGTAGCTGTACATCACATCCGCCGACTTGCCGATCGGTTTTGCTACAAATTCACGCGTGGCGCGATGATCGTCGGCCAGCACTTTCACCAGATCGGCATCTTCCGCCGCCAGCGATTTTTTCGCCACCGCATCGTAAACTGGCCGCGCTTCGGCTTTACCCCGGGTCACCTGCCAGTTGCCGCCGTCATTTTTCAGCACCAGGTCAACCACGCCGAGATGATCGCCCCACATGCCGGGCATCACCGCCGGTACGCCGTTAAGCGTGCCCTGAGCGATATCCGCGCCTTTAATCGCCGCAAACTCTTTGCCGGGAAACACCGCGTGCGCGTGGCCGAACATGATGGCGTTGATACCTGGCACCTGACTGAGGTAATACACCGAGTTTTCCGCCATGGCATGGTACGGCTCACTGCTCAGACCGGAGTGCGGAATAGCGATGATTATTTCAGCACCTTTTGCGCGCATTTCCGGCACATAGCGCTTCGCTGTCTCGGTGATGTCATCAACGCGCACTTTACCCTGCAGATTGTTGCGATCCCACACCATAATCTGCGGTGGTACGAAGCCGATATAGCCGATTTTCAGCGTATGCGGCTTGCCGTCGCGGTCTTTTACCGCAGTTTCTTTAATTAAATAGGGGGTAAACAGCGGTTTGCCACTGGTTTCATCGATAACGTTGGCGTTGATGTAGGGAAAACGTGCCCCGGCAATCGCCTGCTGCAGATAGGGCAGGCCGTAGTTAAATTCGTGGTTGCCCAGATTGCCCACCGCGTAATCCAGCGTATTAAGGGCTTTATACACCGGATGGATTTCTCCCGGCTGCAGGCCTTTGGCCGCCATGTAATCACCCAGCGGGCTGCCCTGAATAATGTCGCCGTTATCCACCAGCACGCTGTTTGCTACTTCGCCGCGCGCCTGCTGGATGAGCGTAGCGGTGCGCACCAGACCAAACTTTTCGGTCGGCGTGTCTTTGTAGTAATCGAAATCCATCATGTTGCTGTGCAGATCGGTGGTTTCCAGAATGCGTAAATCCACCGTGGCAGCCTGCACCGTGGCGGCTGCAACGCACAGGGCCAGTAACGACATGCTCGCTTTGAACATGGCTTGCTCCTTGTTCGCTTTAATGGGCCTCTCAAAATAATGTAAAACCATGACGAATTATCATTTCAATTTGTGATGGGGCTCGGGATTTTGCCTCTTTCCTGCGTAAGCTGACGGAGTGCCTGCCATTCAGCATTGCGCCATAGCCGTCACGAGCGAACTATGATATTGATAATCAAAGCGAATACGCTTAGCTGCGGCTGTCACAGCGCACCTGCTAAAATATCTGGAGACGGGCTGCCGGGGTTCAGCGGCAGCATCAGCCGAAATGAGGTGAACAATGTTAGATAAAATTTGCCAGCTGGCGCGCAGCGCGGGCGATGCCATTATGCAGGTCTACGATGGCGCACAACCGCTGGACGTGACGCGTAAATCGGATGATTCACCGGTCACGGCGGCCGATCTGGCGGCACATCAGGTTATCGTGCAGGGCTTAGCGGCGCTGACGCCTGACGTGCCGGTGCTGTCGGAAGAGGATCCACCCGGCTGGGATGTGCGTCAGCACTGGCAGCAATACTGGCTGGTCGATCCGCTCGACGGCACCAAAGAGTTCATTAAGCGTAACGGCGAGTTCACGGTCAATATCGCGCTGATTGAGCACGGCAAACCGGTGCTGGGCGTGGTGTACGCGCCGGCGCTGGGGGTGATGTATTCTGCGGCCGAAGGCAAAGCGTGGAAAGAAGAGGGCGGCCACACCACGCAGATCCACGTACGTGAAGCGCGACCGCTGCTGGTGGTAGTGAGCCGTTCGCACGCTGATAAAGACGAAGAGCTGAAAGAGTATCTGACCCAACTGGGCGAGCATCAGACCACCGCTATCGGCTCCTCGCTCAAGTTCTGCCTGGTGGCAGAGGGCAAGGCGCAGCTCTATCCGCGCTTCGGGCCGACCAATATCTGGGATACCGGTGCCGGCCATGCGGTAGCCATTGCCGCTGGCGCGCACGTGCATGACTGGCAGGGCAAAACCCTCGACTACGCGCCGCGCGAGTCGTTCCTGAATCCGGGCTTCCGCGTCTCGCTGTTCTGATACGCTGTGCGCGCCACCCGCTGTGGCGCGATCACGCCTGCAGCAGCTGATGGATCAGTTTCATCGCCTGCTGCACTTCATCCTGCGTCAGCGGACCGTCTTTGGCGTAACGCACATGGCCGGTGTTATCCAGAATCACAATCGCCGAACCGCCTTTCTCCAGCTGCCACGCCTTGCGCGCGTTGCCGTTGCTGTCGACAATGAACTGCGACCACGGATACTGCTGTTTATTGCTCTCAATGCTGCTGCGCACAAACATCCCGGTGCCGGGAATGGCATCATCGGTATTAACCACCGTGGTGGTCTGGTAGCGGTCGTGCGGCAGCTGGGCGGCTTTGATGGCTTCAATCAGCGCGGCGTTCTGTTCTTTGGCTGACGAGCGTCCGGCAATATGCAGGATGACCCGCACTTTGCCACTCAGCTGGGCGCTGTTCCAGGGCTGGTAGCGAAACTTCTCCTGCTGATACAGCAGTTCTCCTTTGTCGTTAACGCCGACTGCCGGTACGCGCTCGCCAACCTTAAACGCGTGGGCTGAGGCAAGGCTGGGCAGCAGCAGCGCTAGGGCTATCACGGAATGTGCCAAACGCATGGTAATGCTCCTTAGTGATCCGACCAGTTATTCATGTTTTTGCAATATTAGGCGTGGATGATGCGCCTGTCGCGATGAGATAGCAGCTTTGTAACCCATGCCACAATTCCTTAACCAATGAAGGTTTATACTGGATTTTGTGATCGTTATGACAGAGTTCTCTGTAATGATGTGTCAATTCAGTAAAAAATCCATTTTTTCGGAACACCGGCAAGGAATCATGTTCTATAGTTATGCCTCATTTGCGCTTCAAGGGCTCGTACCGAATTTGGCAACGGCGAAGCGTATTACATCTGTTCAGGAGTTAAACAGCATGAAGATCTTCCAGCGCTATAATCCGCTGCAAATTGCGAAATATGTAAAGACGCTATTTAAAGGAAGGTTGTACATCAAGGATGTTGGCGCGTTTGAGTTCGACAAAGGCAAAGTCATGTTGCCGCGCGTCAAGGATAAACAGCACCTTAGCGTGATGTCAGAAATCAACCGCCAGGTGCTGCGGCTGCAAGCCGAGTACAACTAAGCAAAAGAAAGGGCGCCGCTGGCGCCCTGAATCTTTCTGTAACCGCACGATCACTGCTACGCGGCAGGCCCTTCAGACTCATCCAGCGTACTCTTCGACACATTCAGCACCGGCGGGCGGTCATCAATGCGCGTCACCAGCAGCTGGTCGATGCGGTAGCTGTCGATATCCACCACCTCGAATTTGTAGCCGGAGAATTTGACGAAATCGGTGCGTTTGGGGATCTTACGCAGCATATACATCATGAAGCCGCCGATGGTCTCGTAGTTGCCGGACTGCGGGAACTCGTCAATATCCAGCACGCGCATCACGTCATCAATCGGCGTACCGCCTTCCACCAGCCAGGAATTCTCGTCACGCGCCACAATCTGCTCTTCCAGCCCCTGACCGACCAGATCGCCCATCAGCGTGGTCATCACGTCGTTAAGCGTGATAATCCCGACCACCAGCGCATATTCGTTCATGATCACCGCGAAGTCTTCGCCGGCGGTTTTAAAACTCTCCAGCGCCTCTGATAGCGTCAGCGTATCCGGCACAATCAGCGCCGAACGAATCTGCACGCCGCTGTTAAGCGTCATACTCTGGTTACCCAGCACGCGCAGCAGCAGCTCTTTGGAGTCGACGTAGCCCACGATATGGTCGATATCGCCGTCGCACACCAGAAACTTCGAATGCGGGTGTTGCGCGATTTTGGTTTTCAGGCTGGTTTCGTCTTCGTGCAGATCGAACCACACGATATTTTCACGCGAGGTCATGGACGAAGGCACGGTGCGTGATTCCAGCTCAAACACGTTCTCGATCAGCTCGTGCTCCTGCTTGCGCAGCACGCCGGCCAGCGCGCCCGCTTCTACCACCGCGTAAATGTCATCCGAGGTGATGTCATCTTTACGCACCATCGGCAGCTTAAAGATGCGAAAGAACACGTTGGCCAGGCCATTGAACAGCCATACCAGCGGGCGGAAAACCAGCAGGCAGAAGCGCATCGGATTGATGATGCGCAGCGCGATGGCTTCCGGCGCGATCATGCCGACGCGTTTTGGCGTCAGGTCGGCAAACAGAATAAACAGGCTGGTGACGATGGTGAAGGAGCAGATAAAGCTGAGCTGATCCGCCAGTTCCGGCTCCATAAAGCGGTAGAACAGGCTGCTGAAGGCGGGCGAAAACGCCGCATCGCCGACGATACCGCCGAGAATCGCCACGGCGTTGAGGCCAATCTGTACCACGGTGAAGAACATGCCAGGCTGTTCCTGCATCTTCAGCACGCGCTGCGCGTTGATGTTGCCTTCATCGGCCAGCAGTTTCAGTTTGATCTTGCGGGCAGCCGCCAGCGAGATCTCCGACAGAGAAAAAAATGAACTGATTACGATCAGTAAAAGAATGACAAGCAGGCTATCAAGCATAAAAGATCCGTTGGGTTAATCACTTGTCATTTTTGGCCTGGGCAGCGCGAAGAGGCGTACATCCGGTACTTACCCGTCAAACAGGGCTATCCGTGCCAAAAATGTCTGCGCCAGTTCGACAAAGTCACGTTAACGTCGGGGCAGAAATGCGTGCAGGCGAGGCCTGCTGGTCGCTGATTATAGCAGCAGCGCTATTGCTGCCGCCAGCGGCGTGATTGGCCGGCTCGGATTAATCCGAGTGGCAGCTGGCGGTGCGCAGAAGCGCGGCTTCGTTGTTGTATCGGTACGCACATTTACCGACAATAGCAGTCGATTTGGCTTAGCGGCCGTTTTTACGCAGCCGCTCGCAAAAAAGAGCGGCTATACTGATGGGTATGCAAGGTGTGGTGATACCCTTTCCACCAGAGTTAACGCCCCTGCGGAATAGGGGCAGGCATTATTAACAGGAGTACGCGTGCCGCGATTTCATGCTTATTGCTTGGCCAGCCTGCTGCTTGCCGCACCTGCTGTTGAGGCAGCCAAAGTGCGACTGCAGCTGGAAGGCCTGACCGGGGAGTTACAGAAAAACGTCAGGGCGCGCTTGTCCACTATCGGCAGTGACGAGGTGTCGAACGACGGCCGTTTCCAGGCGCGCGTGGCTGCCGCGATCAAAGAAGGCCTGCGCGCGCTCGGCTATTACGAGCCGCAGATCGACTTTGAATCACGCCCGGCACCGCCGCAGGGTGGCCGTCCGGTGCTGATTGCCCGCGTCACCGCCGGTGAGCCGGTGAAGATTGGCGGCAGCACCATTGTGGTGGAAGGTGCCGCGAAAGACGATCCTGATTATCAGGCGTGGGTGAAGCAGGGCAGGCCGAAAGTCGGCAGCCAGCTCAATCACGGCGACTACGATAAATTCAAAAACGGCTTCTCCAGCCTGGCGCTGCGTAATGGTTACTTCGACGGTGACTTTAAGCAGAGCCAGCTTGGTGTCTCGGTCGAACGGCGCTTAGCGTTCTGGGATATCGACTACGACAGCGGCCCGCGCTATCGCTTCGGCGATGTCAGCTTTGAAGGCTCGCAAATCAATGAAGCCTATCTGCGCAATCTGGTGCCGTTCAAAAAGGGCGATCCCTACAGCTCACGCGATTTGGCCGAACTCAATCGTCGCCTCTCCGCCACCGGCTGGTTTAATTCTGTCGTCGTGGCACCCGAGTTCGATAAAGGACGCCAGACCAAAGTGCTGCCGCTCAGCGCCGCCGTGTCGCCGCGCGTGGAGAACACCATCGAAGCCGGCGTCGGTTACTCGACGGACGTCGGACCGCGGCTGAAAGGCACGTGGAAAAAGCCGTGGATCAACGACAGCGGCCACAGCCTGACCTCCAGCGCCTATATCTCCGCGCCGGAGCAGCAGCTTGATCTCAGCTATAAAGTGCCGCTGCTGAAAAGTCCGCTGGAGCAGTACTACACCTTCTCCGGCGGCCTGAAACGCACCGATCTCAACGACACCAAATCGGACACCACCACGCTGGCGATGTCGCGTAACTGGGACAGCAGCTCCGGCTGGCAGCGCGCGGTTAACCTGCGCTGGAGTCTCGACCACTTTACTCAGGGCAGCGTCACCAACACCACCATGCTGCTCTATCCGGGCGTCAGCCTGAACCGCACCCGTTCGCGCGGCGGCCTGATGCCGACCTGGGGCGATTCACAGCGCTACTCGGTAGACGTGTCGGACACCACCTGGGGCTCGGACGTCGACTTCCTGATCCTGCAGGCGCAGAACGTATGGATCCGCACGCTGGGCGAGAAGCATCGCTTTGTGGCGCGCGGTAACCTTGGCTGGATTGAAACCAACAATTTCGAAAAAGTGCCGCCCGATCTGCGCTTCTTCGCCGGCGGTGACCGCAGCATTCGCGGCTACAAATACAAAGATATCTCGCCGCGCGATGACGAAGGCAAACTCACCGGTGCCTCAAAGCTGGCCACCGGCTCGCTCGAGTATCAGTACAACGTCTCCGGCAAATGGTGGGGCGCGGTATTCGTCGACTCCGGCGAAGCGGTCAACGACATCAAGCAGAGTAATGTTAAAACCGGTGCAGGCTTCGGCGTGCGCTGGTCTTCTCCGGTAGGGCCGATCAAGTTTGATATCGCGCGCCCGATTGGTGACGACAAGGAGCATGGATTGCAATTTTATGTAGGACTGGGGCCTGAACTATGAAGCTGTGGAAAAAGGTCCTAATCGGTATCGGTATTTTCCTGCTGGTGCTGTTGGCCAGCGTGGCGTTTCTGGTGGGCACCACGCCCGGATTGCATCTGTTGTTTAAAGGTGCCGATCGCTGGGTGCCGGGCCTGTCGATTAACAAGGTGGAAGGCGGCTGGCGCGATCTGACGCTGAGCGGCGTGAAGTACCAGATGCCGGGCGTCAGCGTGGATGCCGGGCGCTTCCATCTGGCGCTCAACCTCAACTGCCTGCTGCACTCCTCGGTGTGCGTGAACGATATCGCGCTGCAGGACGTCAGCGTGGTGGTCGACAGCAAAAAAATGACGCCCGCCAGTGCGCCGCCGCCGGAAGAGGAGAGCGGCAGCAGCAATCTCAGCACGCCATACCCGATTACCCTGAGCCGGGTCAGCCTGCATAACATCAACGTCAAAGTCGATGACACCGCCATTTCGCTGCTCGACTTCACCAGTGGCCTGCAGTGGCAGGATCGCGCGCTGACGCTCAATCCCACCCATATCCAGAGCCTGCTGATCGCGCTGCCGAAGGCGGCGAAAGTGGCGGACGAACAGGTGGTGCAGCCTAAAGTGCAGCAGCCGCAGCCGGATGAGAAACCGCTGGGCGAAACGCTGCAGGCGATGTTTGCCGAGCCGCTGCTGCCGGCACTGCCGGATTTCCAGCTGCCGCTCGATATCAACGTGCAGCAGCTGTTGGGTGAGCAGTTGCGCATCACCGGCGATACGGATGTGGCGATTACGCGTCTGCTGCTGAAAGCCAAAACTACCGACCGGCATATGCAGCTGGAGACCTTTGACGTCGACTCGCCGCAGGGGCAGATCAACGCCAGCGGCGATGCCCGGCTGGCGGATAACTGGCCGGTCAATTTTGTGCTCAACGGCTCGCTGAATCTCGATCCGATTAAAGGCGAGAAGATCAAACTGAACCTCGCCGGGGCAATGCGCGACGAGCTGAAGCTGGGCCTGAATCTTTCGGGGCCGGTGCGTGCCCAGCTGGACGCCGCCGCACAGCCAGCGGTCGCCGGTCTGCCGCTGTCGCTCAAACTCACCAGCCCGCAGCTGCGCTGGCCGCTGACCGGTCCGGTGCAGTATCAGGCGGATAATCTCGACTACCAGTTCAGCGGTAAAGCCACCGACTACGTGATGTCGCTGCGCACCGCGGTGAAGGGCGAAGCGGTGCCGCCAGCCACCATTACGCTGGACGGTAAAGGCAACGTGCAGCAGTTCAGCCTGGATAAACTTCGCGTGGCGGCGCTGCAGGGCAACATTGACCTTAGCGCGCTGGTGGACTGGAGCAAAGCCATCAGCTGGCGCAGCGAACTGACGCTGGCGGGCATCAATACCGCTAAACAGTATCCTGACTGGCCGGCGAAGCTCGACGGTAAAATCACCACGCGCGGCAGCCTGTACGGCGGTAGCTGGCAGCTTAGCGTGCCGCAGCTGGCGCTGAAGGGCAATGTGAAACAGAACGCGGTGAGCGCCGAAGGCTCGCTGACCGGCAACAGTTACAATCAGTGGAAAATCCCCGGCATTGACATCGCGCTGGGGCGCAACCATCTCGACGTGAAGGGCGAACTGGGCGACGCGCTAAATCTGGATGCCAGTGTCGATGCACCGCATCTGGATAACGCGCTGCCGGGCCTCGGCGGCGTAGCCAAAGGCACCATCAAAGCGCGCGGTACGCTGCAGGCGCCCCAGCTTCTGGCCGATCTTACCGCCAGCGGCCTGCGCTGGCAGCAGTTGCAGATCCGCCGTGTCACGCTGCAGAGCGATGTGAAATCCAGCGATCAGGTCGCCGGTAAACTGCAGCTGCGCGTGGAGCAGCTACAGCAGGACGCGCTTAAGATCGGCCTGCTGACGCTCAACGCCGACGGTAACGAGAAGCAGCATCAGCTGAAACTCAACGTGCAGGGCGAGCCGGTCTCCGGCCAGCTGGCGCTCAACGGCAGCTTTGACCGCCAGACGCAGCGCTGGCAGGGTAATCTCAACAATACGCGTTTTGACACGCCGGTGGGCGAATGGCGCCTGACGCGCGCGATGACGATTGACTACCTGAACAGCAAACAGAGCGCCACCATCGGGCCGCACTGCTGGCAAAACCCCAACGCGCAGCTGTGCGTGCCGGAGCCGATCGAGGCCGGTGCCAGCGGCCATGCGCACGTGGTGCTGAACCGCTTCGATCTGGCGATGATCAAGCCGTTCCTCACCGATGCCACCCAGCTGAACGGCGTATTCAGCGGTGATGCACGCGTGAACTGGACCGCCGACGGCGCGCTGCCGACCGGCACGGTATCGCTTAAAGGAAACGGCGTAAAAGTGGTGCAGGATGTGCAGGGGAATAACCTGCCGATCGCCTTCGACACGCTCAACCTGAATGCGGCGCTGCGTAATGGACGCGCGCAGCTCGACTGGCTGATTCACATCGTGAATAACGGTCAGCTGAGCGGCAACGTGCAGATCGCCGATCCGGAGAATCGCCGCCAGCTGTCAGGCAACATCGGCATCAGCAACATTTCGCTGGCGATGCTCAACCCGGCGCTGATGCAGGGCGAGAAGATCAAAGGCAACCTCAACAGCAATCTGCGTCTCGGCGGCACGTTGCAGCAGCCGCAGATCTTTGGTCAGCTGGGACTGAGCGATGTTGATGTGGACGGCAGCTTTATGCCAGTCGATCTCACCTCGGCCAATCTCAACCTGGTGTTTAACGGCATGAGTTCCACGCTCAACGGCCTGATCCAGACGCAGCAGGGTAACCTCAATCTGGGTGGCAACGCGGACTGGAGCCAGCTGGATAACTGGCGCGCGCGCGTTACTGCGCAGGGCAGCCGTATTCGCGTTACCGTTCCGCCGATGGTGCGGATGGACGTTTCGCCGGACCTGGCGTTTGAAGCCACACCGGCGGCGTTCAATCTTGACGGCAAGGTTGATATTCCGTGGGCGCGCATCACGGTGCAGGAAGTGCCGGAGAGCGCTACCGGCGTGTCGTCGGATGAGGTGATGCTGGATGAGAACCTCAAGCCGATTCAGCCGAAAACTGCCGCAATCCCGATCAACAGCAATCTGGTGATCCACGTCGGCAACGATGTGCGTCTCTCGGCCTTTGGCCTGAAAGCGCGCCTCAACGGCGATCTCAAACTGGTGCAGGATAAAACCGGCCTGGGCTTAAACGGACAAATCAATATTCCTTCCGGCCGTTTCCACGCGTATGGTCAGGATCTGATTGTGCGTAAAGGCGAGCTGCAGTTCGCCGGTCCGCCGGATCAGCCGTACGTCAACCTGGAGGCGATTCGTAACCCGGAAGCCACCGAGGATGATGTGACAGCCGGTCTGCGCGTCACCGGACTGGCCGACGAGCCGAAGGTGGAGGTCTTCTCCGACCCGGCAATGTCGCAGCAGGAGGCGCTGTCTTACCTGTTACGCGGTCAGGGACTCAGCAGCGATGGCGACAGCAACGCCTTAACCTCGGCGCTGGTTGGACTGGGGGTTGCACAAAGTGGTCAGGTTATGGGTAAAATCGGCGAGACCTTCGGCGTCAGTAACCTTGCGCTTGATACCACCGGTGTCGGCGACAGCCAGCAGGTGCAGGTGAGTGGTTATGTGCTGCCGGGTCTGCAGGTAAAATACGGTGTTGGCATATTTGATTCACTGGCGACGCTCACTTTGCGTTATCGCCTGATGCCCAAACTCTATTTGGAAGCCGTGTCGGGTCTCGATCAGGCACTGGATTTGCTCTATCAGTTTGAGTTTTAGCAATGCGAATAATTGTCTACGGCAGTTTACGGCGCAAACAGGGAAATAGTCATTGGATGACCAATGCGCAATGGCTCGGCGACCATCAGATTGAAGGGTTTGCGCTCTACAATCTCGGTCACTATCCGGGCGTGGTTGAGGGGGACGGCACGGTGTACTGCGAAGTGTATCGCATCGACGCCAGTACCCTCGGCGAGCTGGATGCCTTGCGCAGCAAGAACGGCGAGTATAAGCGCCAGCTGATCCAGACGCCCTACGGCAGCGCCTGGCTGTACGTGTATCAGCGTTCGATTGCCGGTCGCACCCGCATCGCGAGTGGCGACTGGTTACGGCGCGATGACGCCGCAGAAGCGTAAATAAAAACACCGCCCAGTGGGCGGTGTTTTTTTATCTGCCGATCGCCGTATATAGCGATGCGACAGCGCTGACAGAAAACTTACTTCTTCTGTGCGCGCTCGAAAGAGGAGATGATTTCAGCTTTAGCCGCTTCCGCGTTGTCCCAGCCGTCAACCTTCACCCATTTGCCTTTTTCCAGATCTTTGTAGTGCTCGAAGAAGTGGGTGATCTGCGCTTTCAGCAGTTCTGGCAGGTCGTTCACATCTTTAATGTGATCGTACTCTTTGCTCAGCTTGGTGTGCGGAACCGCTACCAGTTTGGCATCTTCACCTGATTCGTCGGTCATCTTCAGCACGCCCACTGGACGGCAGCGGATCACTGAACCTGGCTGCAGCGGATACGGGGTTGGCACCAGTACGTCAACCGGGTCACCATCCAGAGACAGCGTGTGGTTGATGTAACCGTAGTTGCACGGATAGAACATGGCGGTAGACATGAAACGGTCTACAAACAGGGCGCCAGACTCTTTGTCCACTTCATATTTGATCGGATCGGCGTTGGCCGGGATCTCGATGACGACATAGATATCTTCTGGCAGATCTTTACCTGCAGGCACCTGGTTCAAACTCATCTGGCTTTCCTTCATTAGTCGTAAGTTGAGTGACGGCTATTATAGCCAACTGACTCTGAAAGTATGCCCCCTTTTTGGCGTTTCGGAATGGTCCAGCAGGCTACTTCGTGGTGACAAACAGCGACACAATCCCTGCGGCGATTAGCGGCCCGACCGGCACGCCGCGAAAGAACGCCACACCAATCACCGTGCCAATCAGCAACCCGCCAATCACCGACGGCTGCACGCTCATTAAACTGACGCCGCGACCGCCGAGCCAGGCAACAAATACGCCAACGATAATCGCCACAATGGATTGCCAGTTAGCAAAGGATTTCAGCAGCGACGAGGCCGGCAGCGTGCCGCTTGCCAGCGGTGCCATGACGGCCACGGTGAGAATAATGATACCAATCTGGATGCCTTGCTTTTCGACGTAGGGAAAGAACTGTGCCAGCGGCGTGAGCTTAATCACCAGCAGGATGAGAATCGAAATGGTAACGGCGCTGTTGTGGACGAAGTAGCTCAGGATGGCGAGGCAGATAAGAATGAGGGTCGAGGCGTAGGCAGCCATGGTTTCTCCGTGAATAATGGGCGCGCTGACCGTGGCCAGCGCTAAGCGTGTTTAACGCCCCCATTTATCAACAATCATCGGGATTGGCGCAACTGCCTTTGTTGATTGATTGCAGCATCAGCGCCTGGTTGCGCACCAGACTGACGCCCTGCGCGCCCACTGACAGCGCCGCCATGGAGCCCTGACTGCTGAGGAAATAGCTGCGGCTGGCATCGGTCCAGCTATCACGGTAGGCCAGCCAGGCGCGCTGCGCATTGCGCAGTTTGTCTTTGGGCTCACCGGTTAATTTCTTCATCAGCTGGCTATATTGCGCATTCATCTCTTTGTCCCACGCCTTATTGGCCGTGCTGTAGCATTGCGACATGCCGGCGGTGCTGGACTCTTTATTCAGGCATTGATTGAGCTGCTGATCGATAGGGTTTTGCTGTGCCATTGCCACGCTGGACGCGAACAGACAGGCAAGCGGAAGCCATTTTTTCATCGTTACATTCCTTGCTTTTAGCGCTACGAACTTCAGGAAATCTGAAGCGTAGATGATCGTAATCAGGTTGACCATCAATCAAGGATAAAGTTTCCGCCGGTCACTGCCGATAATCTCTCCGTTTTAGGGCTACTGGATTCTCCCTTTTTTAAAGCGCACGGGAATTATCATGATCACACAGCTATCTATACGCACGGCTTTACTCTCTCTTCTGGCCTTTATGACGCTGCTGCTGCTGGCAGTGAGCGCTATGGGCATCTACGCCATCAATTCCGGCAACCAGTCACTTGACGCCATCAACCGTATTCAGGGCATTGAACTCAACAGCCTGTATCAGAGCAACGCCGATTTGATGCGTGCCCGCGCCAGCGCCGCGCTGGCGGTGCGCAAAATCGAAATCGGCCTGCTGGACGAGGGCGCGACCGTCACCAAACAGGCGCAGGCGGATGTCGCCAGCTCGCAACGCCATCTCACCGCGTTTATTGATGCCGGTACCGTTACCGCGCAGGGCAAAAGCCTCGCCGATGCGGTCGCGGCCGCGTTCAGCGCGTATCAGAAAGGTGCCATGGCACCCATGATGGATGCGCTGCAAAAGCAGTATACCGATGAGTATTACCAGGTGCTGGAAGGCAACCTGTCGCAGCTGGCGGCTAACTATTCAAAGGCAGTGAACGACTTCAGCCTGTATGCCGACGAAGTCTCTGCCGCACGTCTGGCGGCAGCGGCGCACAATGAACTGCAGATGAAGATCATGATTGGCGTCGCCGTCGCGCTGACCCTGTTGCTGATTGCACTGGCCTGGCTGCTGCTGCGCCGCGCGCTACTGCGTCCGCTGGATGGGGCGATCCAGCATCTGGAGCAGATTGCAGCCGGCGATCTGTCGCAGCCGCTGCCGGCAGCGGCCAATAACGAAATTGGCCGTCTGAACCAGGCGCTGACGGGAATGCAGCTGGCGCTGCGCAACTCGGTCAGCCAGGTGCGTGAAGCCAGCCTGCAGATTGACGTCGGCAGCCGCGAGCTGTCCGCGGGCACGGTGCATCTGTCGCAGCGCACTGAAGAGTCGGCGGCCTCGCTGGAGCAGACTGCCGCCAGCATGGAGCAGCTCACAGCCACCGTCCGGCTTAACGCCAGCAACGCGCAGCAGGCCAACCAGCTAGCCAGTAGCGTGTCCGATACCGCCGACCGCGGCGCGGAAGTGGTGTGCTACGTGATGGAGAAGATGCGTGAGATCACCCACAGTTCCGATCGGATCGCCGATATTCTCAGCGTGATCGACGGCATTGCGTTCCAGACCAACATCCTGGCGCTCAACGCCTCGGTGGAAGCGGCGCGTGCCGGTGAGCAGGGGCGCGGTTTTGCCGTGGTTGCCAACGAAGTGCGCACCCTGGCCGGGCGCAGCGCCAGCGCCGCCAAAGAGATTCGTGAGTTGATCAGCGAATCACAGACGCGGGTCAAAGAGGGCAGCGACATGGCCACGCGCGCCGGCGAAACCATGGATGAGATCTCCAGTGAAGTGATGCGGGTGACCGCGCTAATGAAAGAGATCTCCATCGCCTCGGAAGAGCAGAGCCGCGGTATTGAACAGGTTAACCAGGCGGTAACGCAGATGGATGAAGCCGCACAGCAAAACGCCGCGCTGGTGGAACAGGCCAGCGCCGCTACGCAGTCGCTGGAAGCGCAGTCGCAGCAGTTGCAGGCATCCATGGCACAGTTCCGCGTGGCGACAGCATAATCAGGGTGGGGTCAGGGATGACCGGTAACGCTGCCTGCGTTCGCCCTGATGGATGGCGACGCGGGAGAAGATAACGCGGTAATTTACGCGGTGCGTGTTATTGTGCACCGCTGTTCAGACCGGCGGGAAACGCCAGAATCATGGCGGCCAGCCGATCATCTTCCGCCAGAAAATAGGCTGCCGGCACTTCCAGCACCTGCGCCAGTAATTGCAGCGTTAATAAGTCCGGTTTATGCACGCCCAGTTCATAGCGATTAATACGCGCGCTGGCAGAAAACTCTTCGATCCCTGCGGCAATACCCAATCCTTTCTGCGACAAACCTTTCGCCAGACGCGCTTGTTTCAGGCGTCGACAAAAAGTGTCTTGCAGCGAGGAGGTCGGTTTCATGACTACGAGAATCGTAGATTTAGCGCTTGTCAGATACTACGAGTAACGTAGTATCGTTACGGGAATGGATAAGCGAACTAAGGAGAGTTGCGTGAATAATGCGAAGTCAGACTGGCATCCGGCCGATATCATTGCGGCGCTGCGTAAAAAGGGAACCTCAATGGCGGCGTTATCCCGACAGGCGGGATTATGTTCCACCACGTTAGCCAACGCGCTGGCGCGTCCGTGGCCGAAAGGGGAATTAATTATTGCCGAAGCAATTGGTATTTCGCCGGCTGAGATCTGGCCGAGTCGTTATTATGCGGAGAATGGTGAATTAATTAATCGTCAGGCAAGAATCAGAAATAAAAAATAAGTAAGCCTGGGCGCCGGCGTAATGCCGATTAAGTGGCAATTAATTTCTGTATGCCGGTGCGCATAAATGCGCACCCAACATAAACCGTGCCATCAACCTGTAGGGTCGCCATTAATGGCGACCGAAAATCATTTACTGGCAAACATCACACGCAGGCATTTTAAATGCCCGCTTACTTACGCCTGATGTTCGTCCGGTAACTCACGCATAAAGCGTTCAACGTCGTCGACCATCGCATCATTACCGCAGAAGAACGGGCAGCGCTGGTGCAGCGTTTCCGGCTGAATATCGAGGATACGGTTTTTACCGTCGCTGGCTTTACCGCCCGCCTGTTCGGCGAGGAAGGCCATCGGGTTGCACTCATACAGCAGGCGCAGCTTGCCTTTCGGGTGGCTGGCGGTGCTGGGATAGAGATAAATGCCGCCCTTCAGCAGGTTGCGGTGGAAATCCGCCACCAGTGAACCGATGTAGCGCGAGGTGTAAGGGCGCTTCGTTGAAACATCTTCTTCCTGGCAGAACTTCAGGTACTTTTTCACGCCCTGCGGGAAGCGGATGTAATTCCCTTCGTTGATCGAGTAGGTGTAGCCTTTTTCCGGGAAGGTCATGCGTTCGTGGCTCAGGCAGAACACGCCGAGCGACGGATCGTAAGTGAAGGCATGAACGCCCACGCCGGTGGTGTATACCATCATGGTTGAGGAACCGTACACCACGTAACCTGCGGCAACCTGCTTGTGGCCCGGTTGCATGAAATCGGCTTCAGTGATTGGTGTGCCTGGCTCGCTAATACGATGATAAATCGAGAAAATGGTGCCGACGGAAACGTTAACGTCGATGTTCGAAGAACCATCCAGCGGGTCCATTAATACTACGTACTTACCGTTCTCCGAACCTTCAAAGATGACAAACTCATCTTCTTCTTCGGAAGCAATCCCCGCGACCACACCGCGCGCCTTCAGTGCCGCTTTCAGCTTTTCGTTAGCGAACAGATCCAGCTTCATCTGCTGCTCACCCTGCACGTTCTCTACGCCGCTGGCACCAAGAATATCCACCAGACCCGCTTTGTTGATGTCGCGGTGGATGATTTTTGCGCCCAGCTTGATGGAGGAAATCAGCGCCGTCAGTTCACCTGTGGCGTGAGGAAAGTCGTGTTGCTTCTCGACGATGAATTCGCCTAACGTTTTCATAACACATTCCCTGAATCTACGATGGAGTGGCAGCAGCTGTAACAAGCTACCAACGTATGCGTACGCAGTTTAGCCGATTGAACTTCAAAAACCATAGTCCTAATCCGTTTCTTCCCTCCGGACTCGGCGTTACACTGTGCGCCGAACTTTTGAGTAATGGATCTTTTTATGCGCATTCACATCCTTGGGATTTGTGGCACTTTTATGGGCGGACTGGCGATGCTGGCCCGCTCGCTCGGACATGAAGTGACCGGTTCAGATGCCAATGTCTATCCGCCGATGAGCACACTGCTGCAACAGCAAGGCATTGAATTAACTGAAGGTTACGATGCCTCGCAGCTGGACCCGGCACCGGATCTGGTGATCATTGGCAACGCCATGACGCGTGGCAACCCGTGCGTGGAAGCGGTGCTGGAACGCAACATTCCTTACCTTTCCGGACCGCAATGGCTGCACGATTTCGTGCTGCGCGATCGCTGGGTACTGGCGGTGGCCGGTACCCATGGCAAAACCACCACAGCCGGCATGGCAGCGTGGATTCTCGAGGCCTGCGGCCTGGAACCAGGCTTTATTATTGGTGGGGTGCCGGGTAACTTCGACGTATCGGCAAAATTAGGAAAAAGTCCATTCTTCGTCATCGAGGCGGATGAGTACGACTGCGCGTTTTTCGACAAGCGTTCCAAGTTTGTACACTACTGCCCGCGCACCCTGATCCTCAACAATCTTGAGTTCGATCATGCCGACATCTTCGACGATCTGCGGGCGATCCAGAAGCAGTTCCACCATCTGGTGCGCATCGTGCCGGGTCAGGGCAAGATCCTGCTGCCGGAACACGATCACAATATTAAGCAGGTGATGGCGATGGGCTGCTGGAGCGAGCAGGAGAGCGTGGGCGACAACGGCCGCTGGCAGGCGAAGAAGCTGGTGCCGGATGCCTCGCGCTGGGAAGCCTGGCTCGACGGTGAGAAAGTGGCGGAAGTGAACTGGGCGCTGGTCGGCGAACACAATATGCACAACGGCCTGATGGCGATTGCCGCCGCACGTCACGTTGGCGTGAAGCCGTGCGATGCCGGAGAGGCGCTGAACAGCTTCATTAACGCGCGTCGTCGCCTCGAGCTACGCGGCGAAGTGAACGCGATTAAGGTGTATGACGATTTTGCCCATCACCCAACGGCGATTCTCGCTACGCTGGCGGCGCTGCGCAGTAAAGTCGGCGGCACCGCACGCATTCTGGCGGTGCTTGAGCCGCGCTCTAATACCATGAAGATGGGCGTGAGCAAGAACGAACTGGCCCCTTCGTTAGGGCGTGCCGATGAGGTGTTCCTGTTCCAGCCGCACCACATTCCGTGGCAGGTCGCCGACGTTGCGGACGCCTGCATTCAGCCGGCACACTGGAGCGCGGACATTGATACGCTGGTGGAGATGGTGGCTAAAGCGGCGCAACCGGGTGATTCGATTCTGGTGATGAGCAACGGCGGCTTTGGCGGGATTCATCAGAAACTGCTGGAGCGGTTAGGTAAGTAATGCGTGGCCGGTTCAGGCCGGCCTCTGGCAGATAAGGGGGCTACCCTCATCCCAGCCTTCTCCCGCAAGCGGGAGAAGGGGCCGCCCGGTGCGGACGTCACATTCAGCGCTCGTCCTCAGCTACCTCAGCACTCTGCTTCTAACCCGGCACTGTACTTTATATCCCCTCTCCCGCTTGCGGGAGAGGGTTAGGGTGAGGGCAGGGCAACCGTCCGCAGCGGACTTACGCTTCAGCCAGCTCGCGCAGGTACTGGAAAATCTGGCGGGCGGCTTTTGGCGGCTTACTGGCGGCTTTCTCTTTCTGCGCGTTGCGGATCATACTGCGCAGCTGCTGGCGGTCGGCGTGCGGATAGAGATTCAGCACTTCCGCCACCGCGTCATCACCCTGTTCGATCAGCCGATCGCGCAGCTGCTCCAGCTTGTGGAACAGCGCAACCTGCTGGTTGTGGCGGTTCTTCAGCTTATCCAGCGCCAGGCGGATTGGCTCTTCGTCGCGCTGACGCAGCATTTTACCAATCAGCTGCAGCTGGCGGCGGCGGCCTTCCTTCTTAATGCGCTGCGCCAGTTCAATGGCGTCACGCAGCTGTTCATCAAGCGGGATCTTATCCAGGGAGTTTTTCCCTAAATCCACTAACTCGGCGCCCAGGCGTTTCAGCTCCTCGGCGTCGCGTTTAATTTCACTTTTACTGACCCAGATAATCTCTTCGTCTTCTTCTTCCTGATTATCCGGCACATCGTCGAGCCAGTCTTCGGGCTGCTTCGTCATCTGTTGGCTCCCTAAAAAAAGAGGCTAATCCTACCAGTTTATCGGGCGACTGCGAAATTGTTCTCTGAGTCTGATAGACTCAATAAATTCATACTTAAGATTAGACGGCAGGTCGATGAACGTATCTACTCAGGTTGCAGAACAACGTAAAGTGTTGGAACAGGCTGTCGCGCAGGCGCTGGAACTGGTGCAAGCCAGCACCGACGGAGCAGAAGTGGCGGTCACCAAAACCACCGGAATCGGTGTCAGTACCCGCTACGGCGAAGTGGAAAACGTCGAATTCAACAGCGATGGCGCGCTTGGCATCACCGTCTATCACCAAAACCGCAAAGGCAGTGCTTCCTCGACCGATCTCAGCCCGGACGCGATTAAACGCACCGTGCAGGCGGCGATCGATATCGCGCGCTACACCTCGCCCGATCCCTGTGCTGCGCCGGCCGAGCGCGATCTGCTGGCGTTTGAGGCGCCGGATCTCGATCTCTATCACCCGTGGGAGATCGACGCCGATCGCGCCATTGAGCTGGCCGCGCAGGCCGAGCAGGCCGCACTGCAGGCTGATAAACGCATCACCAATACCGAGGGTGGCAGCTTTAACAGCCACGTCGGCATCAAAGTCTTTGGTAACAGCCATGGCATGCTGCAGAGCTACTGCTCGAGCCGGCATTCGCTGTCGAGCTGCGTCATTGCCGAGCACAACGGTGACATGGAGCGCGACTACGCCTATACCATTGGCCGCGCGATGGGCGATCTGCAAAGCGCCGACTGGGTGGGCGCGGAGTGCGCGCGCCGCGTGCTGGCACGTCTTTCGCCACGTAAGCTGCCGACCATGAAAGCGCCGGTGCTGTTTGCGCCGGAAGTGGCTACCGGCCTGTTCGGCCATCTGGTGGGCATGATCAGCGGCAGCAGCGTTTACCGTAAATCCACCTTCCTGCTCGACGCGCTGGGCCAGCAGATTCTGCCGTCGTGGCTTACGATTGAAGAGAAGCCGCACCTGCTGAAAGGGCTGGCCTCGACGCCGTTCGACAGCGAAGGCGTACGCACCGAAGCGCGCGAAATCGTGAAAGATGGCGTGCTGCAGAACTGGCTGCTGACCAGCTATTCGGCGCGTAAGCTCGGCCTGCAAAGCACCGGCCACGCGGGCGGCATTCATAACTGGCGCATCGCCGGTCAGGGCCACAGCTTTGACGATCTGGTGAAGCAGATGGGACGCGGTTTGATCGTTACCGAGATGATGGGTTCCAGCGTCAGCGCCATGACCGGTGACTACTCGCGCGGTGCGGCTGGCTTCTGGGTTGAAAACGGTGAAATTCAATACCCTGTGAGCGAGATCACAATTGCGGGCAACCTCAAAGATATGTGGCTCAATATGGTAACGGTCGGTAACGACATTGAAACGCGCAGCAATATACAATGCGGATCGGTGCTGCTGCCGGAGATGAAAATCGCCGGACAATAAAGACATCGCTTGATGAAAGCAGCCCACAGCGGCTGCTTTTTTTTCGCCTGATAATAATTAAAGGAAAACGTTATGCGTAAGCATGTGATTGCTATGTTGTCTTTGTCGTTGCTGTTCTCTTCAGCCAGCCTGTTCGCGGCTGACCTGGAGCAGGATATGGATACTCTGAAAGACGGGCTGAGTGTCGTTAAGAAAACCTCTGACGCGCAGGAAATGCACGCTGCACTGGGCAAGATGCGTGCCGCTGCGCAGGATGCAAAAAAATCCACGCCGGAAAAACTGGAAGGTCAGGGCGCTGACAGCGCACAGATCAAGGATTACCACGCCGGTCTGGACTCACTGATTGCCCAGATCGACGTTGTCGACCAGCTGGCGCAGGCTAACAAGCTGGACGAGGCGAAAACCGAAGCGAAGAAACTGGAAGATATCCGTAACGCCAACCATAAGAAATTCCGCTGATAAACCGGGCCAGCCTGCAGGCTGGCCTTATTCCTGCCGCGGCTTCGCGTCACTCCACCGTTTTTATCCCGCTTTTTACCTCATTTCACGCATTTCGTGAGCGATCTCGCATAGTTCGTGCATCGTGCGATCTGGCGCACAGTCGCCCGTGGGATTTCCACTTTGAGGTGGAAATGTTGCGTCTCCACACCGCCAGGCGGACAGCGTAATTTCTTCTCAACGCGAATTATCTGACATTGTCCGCTGTAAACAGGAGTAACAAGGTGAGGAGTGATGCTGTCCCGCTGAAACCGAGCACGCCGGAGGCAATCCAGGCGCTGGCGGATAAGGTGATGAATCAAATCGCGGCGCTGTATGCCGCGCACCACATTGCAGCCAATGCGGTGCAACAGCAAATGCTGGCCTCACATGTCCGCGCCATGGCGGCTCGCTCTCTCACCGGAGAGGCGCTGCCGGACGTCGAAGCCGAACTGTTTGAGGACATCTCGCCTGAGACCATGGCGCTGGCGCAGCAGGTGGTGGATCTGTTTGGCAATTTGCCTGTCAAAGAAGCCTGGCTGCTGTCGGTGCATATCGAAGTGGCGAAATCGAACGAAGCATGAATTGAGAGAGGAACGGAATATGGTAACGGTAGTGATTGGCGATCGTCTGGGTAAAGGGCAGAAAGTGGCAGCTGGCGTGGAAAAAGCCGGCGGTCGGGCAGTAGTGGTGCCGGGCGTGGCGGCGGATATGAAACTGGGCGACGTGATGAAAGCGGAAAACGCTGATTTCGGCATCTCCTTCTGCGGCAGCGGCGGCGCGGGTGCCATCACCGCACAGAACAAGTACGGCTACAAAGCCAAACACGGCATGCGTTCGGTTGACGAAGGGGTAACCGCCATCAACGAAGGCGCCACCGTGCTCGGTTTTGGCTTCATGGATAAAGAAGAGCTGGGTGAGCGTCTGGTTCAGGCCTGGAATAAAAAACACGGCAGCTAAGCATGAAACAACAGTATGAGACGCAGGTCACGGTGCAGGGCAAAGGCGACAGCAAAGCAAAAGCCTTCGCCGATGCGCTCAGCAAGGTGCAGCAGCAGGTGCTGCGCACCAGCCAGAAAATTCTGTTGCGCATTGAACCGCTCGATGTGCGGGTGCTGCGCGCGCAGGAGAGCGTGCGGAAGGAGAAATTTCTGTTTTTCTTCCTCGCGCGTGAACGGCGGAATTACAGCGTGGAGCTGGAAATTACCGTCAGCGTCACTGTGATCGACACCGAGAGCGTGACCTTCACAGCAACGTAAGAATAACGACAACAAGGGTAACAATATGTTTTTAATCATTTTGTTTAAGTCGTTGATCATAGGTGGATTAGTCGGCGTGGGCGTTGGAGCGGGCGCGGCGCGCATGTTCCACGCGCCTGTCACGCAGGGGATGGGTGCCTTCCGTACGCTGGGCGAGCTCAACTCCTGCGAGGGCGATCCGGCTTCGCACTTCTCCTTTGGTCTCGGCTTCTTCTTTAACGCCTGGGCATCCTCCGTTGCCGCGGGCTCCTTCACGCAGGATGTGGATCACCGCATTCTGCCGAACTGGGGCGCGGCCGCACTGATGGTAAAGAACCGCAACGTCGCGGAAACGCTGCATAACCCGAAACGCATGGCGATTGCCTGCGGCATCATCGGCATGATCGTGGTGGCCTTCCTGAACAGTACTGCTTCCGCCGTACCGGCTGCGCTGCAGGTGACCGCGGTAAAGGTGCTGGTGCCGGCGGCGAATCTGCTGGTGAACACGGTGATGCCGGTGATCTTCTGGCTGGCGGCGATAGATGCCGGTAAGAAATCGGGCTTCTGGGCAACCATTTTTGGTGGTCTGGCGCAGTTGATCATGGGTAATGCCGTGCCGGGTCTGGTGCTGGGCATTCTGATCGGTAAAGGCGTGGAAGAGAGCGGCTGGAACAAAGTCACCAAAGTGATGATGGCTGCGATTGTCCTGCTGTTTGTGCTGAGCGGCTTCTTCCGTGGCTTCGATGTGAAACTGCTGCAATCCTTCCAGCTCGGCATCCCTGGCTGGCTCGACATGATCCACAACAGTCTGAGCGGCAAATAAGGAGCCTTCAGCATGAACGAGAACGAAAACAAAGGGTTCTGGTACGCCGACTGGTCTTTCCCGCTGTTTGTCGGCCTGCTCTCCTCCGGCGTATTCGCCGGGACGCACATGTACTACCTGTACGGCATCGGTGCTTTTAACGAAGTGGCATTCGTTTCGATGCTGCGCTCCGGCATGGAAACCGGCGTGTACGGCGCGGTGGCGGCGTTTGGTGCCAGCTTCCTGTTTGCCCGCATTATTGAAGGCTCGCTGGTAGGGATTCTGGATATCGGCGGCGCGATTCAGACCGGCGTCGGCCTCGGTGTGCCAGCGCTGCTGCTTGGAGCCGGTATCGTGTTTCCGGTGGCGAACTTTGCCGCCTCGCTGGCAACCGGGCTGGTGATTGGCGTGGCGATTGGCTACGTGATTATCCTCGCGCGTAAATTCACCATCAACCAGAGCGATTCCACCTACGGCGCGGACGTAATGATGGGCGCCGGGAATGCCTCCGGTCGCTTCCTTGGTCCACTGATTATTCTGTCTGCTATGGCGGCGTCGATTCCGATCGGCCTCGGTTCGCTGGTCGGTGCGCTGCTGTTTTACCTGTGGAACAAGCCAATTACCGGCGGCGCAATTCTCGGTGCCATGGTGCTCGGCGCTATCTTCCCGGTTTCGCTGTAAGCGCGAAATGGCTGCACAATCCCGTAGCGGCGCGATTTATCGCGCAATAAATTGCGCCGCTACGGCATGTGCGCTCTGTAAATGGGGGTTTTATGTTTGATCTGATTCTGCGCCGCGCGCGTCTGTGTGATGAACAGCTGGTGGATATCGCGATTCACGCCGGCAAAATCGCGGCGGTCGGTAAGGTGGACGGCGCCGCGCAACAGGAGCGCGATCTCGGCGGCTGCTACTACGTCAGCGCCGGCTGGATTGACAGCCACGTACACTGCTATCCCAAATCACCGATTTACCACGACGAAGCCGACGCGATTGGCGTGGCGCAGGGTGTCACCACCGTGGTGGATGCGGGCAGCACCGGTGCCGATCACATCGACGACTTTTATCAGCTGACGCGCAGCGCGAAGACCGAAGTGCGCGCGCTGATCAACATCTCGCGCACCGGCATCGTCACGCAGAACGAACTGGCCGACATGGCGCAGATCGACGGCGAAGCGGTGGTGCAGGCGGTACAGCGTCGCCCGGACTTTATCGTCGGCCTGAAGGCACGCATGAGCAGCAGCGTGGTCGGCGACAACGGCATTCAGCCGCTGGTGCGCGCCAAAGCCATTCAGCAGGCGGCGGGCAATCTGCCGCTGATGGTGCACATCGGTAACAACCCGCCGGTGCTGGAAGAGATCGCCACGCTGCTCACTTCCGGCGACATCATCACTCACTGCTTCAACGGCAAGCCGAACCGCATTCTGTCACCGCAGGGCGAGCTGAAAGCGGCGGTTAAGCAGGCGATCGCGCGCGGCGTGAAGCTGGATATCGGCCACGGCAGCGCCAGCTTCAGTTTTGCGGTGGCGCGCGAGGCGATTGCCCAGGGCATTCTGCCGGACACCATCAGCTCCGATATCTATTGTCGCAACCGCATCAACGGCCCGGTGCACAGCCTGGCGCACGTGATGTCGAAATTTTTCTCCATCGGCATGACGCTGCCGCAGGTGATCGCCTGCGTCACCGTTAATGCCGCAGCGGGTCTGCGTCTGGCCGGTAAAGGTCATCTGACCGCCGGTTATGACGCCGATCTGACCATTTTTACCGTCAAAGAGGAAGCCAGCCCGTTCGTCGATGCTGAAGGCGAACGGGTCACAGGTGAGCAACATTTGCTGCCGCTGGCCGTGGTGATCGCGGGCCAGTGGCATCTGACTGAGGAAGGGAAAGCGCATCATGTCTTCGATTTATGAGAAATATGACCTGAAACAGGTGATCAACGCCTCCGGCCGTATGACCATTCTCGGCGTGTCGACGCCGTCCGCCGACGTGGTGGATACCGTCAGCTACGGCCTTAATCACTACTTTGAGATCAAAGATCTGGTCAACAAAACCGGTGCCTACATCGCGCGCCTGCTGGAAGTCGAAAACGCGGTGGTGGTGTCCTGCGCCTCGGCCGGTATTGCCCAGTGCGTAGCGGCGGTGATCGTCAAAGATAACGACTGGTTGCTGAATAACCTGCACGCCGCGCCGCTCAGCGTGCCGCACGACATTGTGGTGCCGAAAGGCCATAACGTGAACTACGGCGCGCCGGTGGGTAGCATGGTGGCGCTGGGCGGCGGACGCCTGATTGAGGCCGGTTACAGCAATGAGTGCTCGCCAGAACAGCTGGCGGCGGCCATCACGCCGACCACCGCGGCGCTGCTGTACGTCAAGTCGCATCACTGTGTGCAGAAAAGCCATCTCAGCGTCGAACAGGCGGCAGTAGTCGCGCGCAAACACGGTATTCCGCTGATTGTCGATGCGGCGGCCGAAGAGGATTTGCAGTGCTATTACCAGATGGGCGCCGACCTGGTGATCTACAGCGGTGCCAAAGCCATTGAAGGGCCAACCAGCGGCCTGGTGATTGGCCGCAGCCAGTACGTCGAGTGGGTGAAACGCCAGAGCAACGGCATTGGCCGCGCGATGAAAGTCGGCAAAGAGGGCATTCTCGGTCTGACTCAGGCGATTGAAAACTACCTGCTGCAGAGCAAAACCAGCGGTGCCGACATGGTGGCGAAGATGACGCCCTTTATCGATAACCTCAACACGCTGAACGGCGTCAGCGCACGCGTGGTGTGGGATGCCGCCGGTCGTGATATCGCCCGCGCTGAGATCAAATTTGATGAAGCGGTGACGGGCTGGCCAACCGGCGAGCTGGTGCAGGCGCTGAAAAACGGCGACATCGCCATCTATTTCCGCGGCTATAAAGCCAACGAAGGCATTATCGAAGCGGATGTGCGCAGCGTCAGCGCGGAACAGCTGCACATTATCTTTAGCCGCATCCAGGCGCTGCTCAGCGGAGGAAAACGCGCATGAATCTCAACCCCAATTTCTATCAGGGCCGTCTGTGCCTCAACGTGCTGGCTGGTTCAAAGCAGAATGCGCAGGCGATCTGGCAGGCGGCAGAAGGGCATGTGCTGGTCGGCGTTCTGTCGAAAAACTACGCCTCGAATGAGGCCGCGATTGCCGATATGCGCGAGTACGCGGCGCTGATTGATAATGCGCTGTCGGTCGGGCTGGGTGCGGGCGACCCGAATCAGTCGGCGATGGTCAGTGAAATCTCGGCGGAACTGCAGCCGCAGCACGTTAATCAGGTCTTTACCGGCGTGGCCACCAGCCGCGCGCTGCTCGGACAGCCACACACCATCGTGAACGGTCTGGTTTCACCAACCGGCACGCCGGGCAAGGTGAAAATCTCCACCGGTCCGCGCAGTTCGCAGGCGGCGGACGGCATTGTGCCGATCGCCACGGCGATCGCCATGCTGCAGGATATGGGCGGCAGTTCGGTGAAGTATTTCCCGATGGGCGGCCTGAACGCGGTGGAGGAGTATCGCGCGGTGGCGGACGCCTGTGCGCGCCATGATTTCTGGCTGGAGCCGACCGGCGGTATCGATCTCAGTAATTTCGAAGAGATTGTGCGGATTGCTCTGGAGGCCGGGGTCAGTAAAGTCATCCCGCACGTTTACAGCTCAATTATTGATAGCGTCAGCGGCGACACGCGCATTGACGATGTGCGTCAGCTTCTGGCAACGTGCAAGAAACTGCTGTAACAAATGAGTAACAGGTGAGGCTCCGTGAGATTTCCCAATCAGCGTTTAGCTCAACTCTTCGCGGCGCTGCAAAGCGAAACGCTGCCACAGGATGAGCTGGCGCGGCGTTTTTCCGTTTCAACGCGCACGGTGCGCACCGACATCACCGCGCTCAATGCGCTGCTGGAACAGCACGGCGCTCAGTTCGTGCTGGCGCGCGGCGCGGGCTATCAGCTAAAAATCGACGACGCGGTGCGCTTCGGCCGCCTGCAGCAGGAGAGTGCGGCACCGCTGCGGGTGCCGCGCACCTCGCAGGATCGGGTGCGCTATTTGCTGAGCCGCTTTCTCACCGCCGCGTATTCGCTCAAGCTGGAAGATCTGTCGGAAGAGTGGTTCGTCAGCCGCGCCACGCTGCAGAGCGATATGGCGGAAGTGCGCGAGTGGCTGGGCCGCTATCATCTCAACATCGAAACCAAGCCGCGCTACGGTATGAAACTGTTTGGCAGCGAGGCGGCGATTCGCACCTGCCTGACCGATCTGCTGTGGCAAATCGACCAGCAGACGCCGGACAGTCCGCTGCTGACGGTCGAGGCGCTGCACAGCGGCATGCTGGCGCAGCTGCAGCCGCTGCTGGCGCAGTGCTTCACGCAGCATGCCATCCGGCTGAGCGATGAAGGCGAGCGCTATCTGCTGATTTACTGCGCGGTGGCGGTGCGCCGCATCAGCGAAGGCTTCCCACTCAGCGATCCCGGCGCGGAGGATGTCGGCGAGGAGATACGCGAGGCGGCGCACGATCTGGTTAATCTGATGCGTCCGCTGGTGGGTAAAGGCATCTCGCAGGCCGAAGAGAACTGGCTGCGCGTTAACATTGCGGCGCGGCAGATTCAGGCGCTGGCCCCCAGCACCATCAACGCCGATGACGCGGATGCGCTGGTGGATTACCTGCTTAACTACATCAACACCCATTACAACTACCGGCTGCAGCAGGATGAGCAGCTGCGCGCCGATCTGCTCACGCACATCAAAACCATGATCACCCGCGTGCGCTATCAGATCCACATCCCTAATCCGCTGCTGAGTAACATCAAGCAGCACTATCCGATGGCCTACGATGTAACGCTGGCGGCCGTCACCAGCTGGGGCAAATACACGCCGTATACCATCAGCGAAAACGAGATTGGCTTTCTGGTACTGCACATCGGCGTCGGGCTGGAGCGACATTACGATGTCGGCTACCAGCGACACCCGCAGGTGTTGCTGGTCTGCGACAGCGGCAACTCCACGCTGCGCATGATCGAGGCGCTGCTGCTGCGCAAATATCCGCAGCTGGTGGTGACGGCGCGGCTGTCGCAGCGCGACTACGAAGTGCGTGCGCACATTGATGAAGATTTTGTTATTTCAACCGCGCGGCTCAGCGAGAAGAACAAGCCGGTAGTGATGATGTCGCCGTTCCCTACGGAGTTTCAGCTGGAACAGCTCGGCAAGCTGGTGCTGGTGGATCGCACCCGGCCTTACATGCTGGAGAAGTACTTCGACGCGCAGCATTTCATGGTGCTCGACCGGCCAATGAGCCAGTCGGCGCTGTTCCGCCTGCTGTGCGATCGGCTCGAAGCGGAGGGCTATGTCGATGCTGATTTTTATCCTTCGGTTGAAGAGCGTGAAGCGATTGTCAGTACCATGCTGGGCGAAGGGATTGCGCTACCACACTCGCTGGGATTACTGGCTAAAAAAACCGTGGTTTATACCGTGCTGGCACCGCACGGCGTGAGCTGGGGCGATGAGACGGCTTCGGTAATTTTTCTGCTGGCGATCAGTAAGAGCGAATACGAAGAGGCGATGGCGATTTACGATCTGTTTGTCACCTTCCTGCGCGAAAGGGCGGTGACAAGACTGCGCGACTGCGCTGATTTCGTCAGCTTTAAAGCGGTGGCGATGGATTGTCTGAGCCGGTTGTGATGGGGATGGGTGCGGTTTGTCCCTCACCCTAACCCTCTCCCGCAAGCGGGCGAGGGGACCGATCCAGCGGTGTGTGAGTTCAGGCGCTGATCCTCAGCGCCCGGTGGATTGACTGAATTCTGGCCCTCAAACCACGCCCGGACGACTCCTTCTTAGATTCCCTCTTAAAACCACGTTCGGACGGCTCCCTCTCCCGCGTGCGGGAGAGGGCTGGGGTGAGGGCGAAACGCCGCCAGCCCCCACAATCAGCCGCGTTTCGCCAGCAGTTTCGGAATCTCACGCAGGCACCAGGCTTTGGCTTCACCCATGCTATCGCGGCGCCACGCCATAATAATATCCACCTCACGGGTATACTCGGCGCTGACGACGCGCAGGCGGCCTTCGGCGATATCTTTCTCTACCATCGGATAGGGCATGGTCGCTACGCCGAGACCGGCCAGCAGCGCGCGGCGTTTATCATCCATGCTGCTTACCGTCAGGCGCTGCTGTTTGTCCAGCAGCTGCACCGTCAATACCGGACGTTCGCGCGCGGTGTCCGCCACGGCGATGCCGCGATACTTAACGCGCGTGACCTCGGACAGCGGCTCGGCTTCCTGATGAATCGGGTGATCCGGACTGGCAACATACACGCTCATAATGCTGTACAGCTTGCGCGTGTTGATTTCGGTGGAGGCGCGAAAATGCAAATCCGGCGCGATCACGATGTCGGCGCGCCCCTGTTCCAGTCGCTCCCACGCGCCCGCCAGCACTTCGGTGACCAGCGAAATCTGCGTATTGGCTTTTTCGGCCAGCTTCTCTACCAGCGGGAACAGCAGCTCGGTCGGGATCAGTGCTTCGGCCACGATGGTCAGATGGGTTTCCCAGCCGCGCGCCAGCGCTTCGGCATCGGTGGTGAGTTTATCGGCGGCTTCCAGCAGCACGCGGCCGCGTTCCAGCAGCATTCGCCCGACGTTGGTGAATTTGGTGCGATGGCCGGAGCGGTCAAACAGCACCACATCCAGCTCCTCTTCCAGCTTCTGCATGGTGTAGCTCAGCGCCGATGGCACGCGTCCCAGCTCGTCGGCCGCAGCGGCGAAGCTGCCGCGACGGTCAATAGCATCCATCACACGTAAAGCTTCCAGGGTTAACGCGCGCTCTTTAGCCATGCCGACTCTCTGTCAGTAAATTTGAATATGCCAGGCAGATTAACTGGCTAACAATCCGGCGTCCAGCCTTTTACCATTGACGTATAAAGCCTGTGGTGGATTCTCACCGCAGTGCGTCGGAGGTAAAGCATGATGACAACCCGCTGCGCGTCCGCATGTGGCCAGGCCGATTTCGGTTGGTTGCAGGCGCGCTATAGCTTCTCATTTGGCCACTATTTTGATCCCCAGCTGATGGGCTACGCCTCGCTGCGCGTGCTGAATCAGGAAGTGCTGGCACCTGGTGCGGCTTTTCAGCCGCGCACCTATCCGCAGGTGGATGTGCTCAACCTGGTGCTGCAGGGTGAAGCCGAATACCGCGACAGCGAAGGCAATCACCTGGTGGCGCGCGAGGGCGAAGCGATGCTGCTGTCGGCCCGCCAGGGCGTCAATTACAGCGAACACAATATCAGCAAGGATCGCCCACTGACGCGCATGCAGCTGTGGCTGGCCGCCTGTCCGGAACGGGAAAATCCGCTGCTGCAAAAACGCGCGCTGCCGCAGCAAACCCATGTGCTGATTGCGTCACCGGATGGCGCGGACGGCAGTTTGCAGCTGCGCCAGCAGGTGTGGGTACATCAGGTCACGCTGGCACCGGGCGAGCAGTACAGTCTGGCGCTGCACGGACCGCGCGCCTATTTACAGTCGATTCACGGTGCGCTTGAGGTACGGGCCAGCAGTGCGCATCAGGAACAGCTGCGCTGTGGTGATGGGGCGTTTGTCAGTGAAGAGGCGCAGATTACGCTGCAGGCGGAAACGCCGCTGCGCGCGCTGGTGATTGATATTCCGGTATAAAAAAGGCGGCCTGCTGGCCGCCTGTGGCATTATTTCAGAATGGTAAAGGCGGTGGTGACGTGCTTCACGCCGCTGACACGGCTGGCGATATCCGCTGCTGCCTTCGCTTCTTCCTGCGTTACCAGACCCAGCAGGAACACTTCCCCGTTCTCAGTGGTGACTTTCACGTTGGACGATTTCACCTGATCGCTGCCCAGCAGCTGCGAGCGGATTTTGGTGGTGATCCACGTATCCGATGAAGACGTGCCAAGGCTCACTTTCTGCCCGGTGCGAATCTCGTTATACACCTCTGTCGCGCCATCAACGCCCATGGCGATCTGTTTCGCCCGGCTGGCGAGATCGGCTGACGGTGCCTGACCGGTCAGCAGTACTTTGCCCTGATACGCGGTCACGACCACGCGCGCCTGATTTTTGATCTGCTCATCTTTTGCCAGCGCGTTAGTGACGCGCAGCTCCAGCGTGCCGTCATCAACCTGCGTGCCCACGGTACGCGGGTCGGTGGCGGTTTTGGTGGCGACCGCAGCGCCGCCGGCGACAACCGCCACGCAGCCCTGCAGCAGCATGGCGGTTAACAGAATGGCGATAGCGTTCAATGCTTTCATTTGAGCTCCTTCAGTCATTCCTGGTGTGGGAACAAGGTGTTATCAATCAAATCGCACAGGCAGTTCAGCGTCAGCATATGCATCTCCTGAATGCGTGCGCTGCGATGTGACGGAATGCGAATTTCCACATCGTGCGGACCGAGCAGGCCCGCCAGCTCACCGCCGTCATGGCCGGTCAGCGCGACGATAGTCATATCGCGGGTAACCGCAGCTTCCACCGCTTTAACAATATCGCGGGTGTTGCCACGGGTGGAGATGGCCAGCAGAACGTCGCCGGCCTGTCCAAGCGCACGAACCTGCTTGGCATAAATTTCGTCGTGCAGACGGTCGTTACCGATTGCCGTCAGCATCACATTGTCCGCACTCAGCGCCAGCGCCGGCAGGCTGGGACGCTCGGTCTCAAAACGGTTAATCATGCTGGCGGCAAAATGCTGGGCGTTAGCCGCGGAGGCGCCGTTACCGCAGCTGAGGATTTTGTTGCCGTTCAGCAGTGACTGCACCAGCGTCATCGCGGCGCGGGAAATCGCATCTGGCAGCGCTTCGGCTGCGGCGATTTGCGTCTGAATACTTTCGGTAAAACACGCTTTAATTCTGTCCTGCACAAGACCACCTGGTTCTATCCATCCGCACGAAAGGCATCGGCCAGCCACACCAGTTCGCGCCCGGTGATGGCGATGATGTCAAAACGGCAATTCACCGTATCAAAACTGCCGCCGCGTGCCAGCAACCACAGCGCAGCGGTACGCAGCAGCTTTTGTTGTTTCTGGCGCGTCACGCTGGCAGCCGCGCCGCCAAAACGTGCATCGCGCCGATAGCGCACTTCAACAAACACCCAGCAATCCGCGTCGCGCATAATCAGGTCGATTTCCCCGCTGCGGCAGCGCACATTGCTGGCTTCCCACTGCAGTCCGGCGCGCTCAAGGTAGCGACGCGCCTGCTGCTCCTGCTCAGCGCCGAGGCGCTGGCGGTTTACTGCACCGGAACGATTTGTCCCTGACGATACTGGTTCCATGCCAACTTCCTGTTGATCACGCAATCCGTGTCGGCGCTCAGCTTGCCGGTATTGCCATCAATGGCGAAGCCCGGTACCTGACGCATCTGGTTAAACTGGTTCGCCAGCGTCCAGGCATCAATGCCCATCGCATAGAGGCGTACCAGCGAATAGTCGTTGTTGAAACTGCGCGCCGCCTGCTGCATCAGGCCAGGATTGGCGCCGGACAGCAGCGGAATATCGCTGAACTGCAGGCCATCCATCTCCAGCCGGAAGTCCGGACCGGCACCGGCCTGCGCGCTGCGCGAGCTGGCATACAGGGCGATGTTATTGCGGCTGCTGGTGCGCATGGCAATCATCGGCTTGATCAGCTGCAGTTCGTCCTGAGTGGCAATAATGTAAACCGCATCAACGCTGCCGCTGCTGCTCTCAGGTGCCGGAGTGCTGGTCTGCGGTGCCGGAATCGTCAGACCGGCAACCGCCACGCCCTGCGGCTGGTCCGGCTGTACCGTCAGCGGCGTGCCGCTCAGTGCAATACCGGCGCCGCTGTTGATGCCCTGTTTCAGCTCGCCCACGCCGCCGAAACGCTGCTGCAGCACGGTTGTGCCGCCCAACTTCTGCCACTCCTGCGCAAACGCTTTGCCCACGCGGTCGCCATAGCTGCTGCGCGGCATCAGCAGCAACGGCTGGCGTTTGCCCTGATCCCAGATATGGTGCGCGGCATCGCGCGCTTCGTCTTCAGGAGAAAGCGCAAAATAGCAAATATTCGGATGGTTCTGGATCTGCTCTGGTTCGTTGAGCGCCAGCACGTTCAGCGGTGTCTGGCTGTTGGCGACCTGTTCCACGTTATTTTTCAGCAGCGGACCAACCACCAGGGTGGCACCATCCTGCTGCGCCTGCTGCATCACCTGAGCAATCGGGTGGCTGCTGGTGTCATACACTTTCACCTGGGCGCTGCTGGCAGGCTGCGCGACGGCTGGCTGTGCGGCGGGCTGCTGCGGCTGTGCGCTGTCTGACGGCGTGATGGCCGCGGCCGACGGACTGACCACCGCGTTGGCATCGCCATTGGCTGGCGTTGCCGTGCTGGCGGGCTGTTGCGTGGAGGCGCTGGCATCGCTGCTGGCCGGTGCGGCAGGGGCTGCCGGCGCAGTCAGCACACCGTTTTTCGCATCGTTAAAGCCTTTCTGGATGGCACTGGCGAACACCTGCGCCTGACCATTAAGCGGCAGCAGCAGCGCGATTGTGCTGGTCGAGGCTTTAGTGAAGTTCTGCACCTGGCTGAGCTGGGTCGGCAGGGTTTTCGCGCCGGGGTTTTGCGGATAGCGCGTCTGCCAGTCGCTAATGGCGGCTTTCAGCATCTGGGCATCCTGGCTGTTGGCGTGCCAGGTATTCAGCAGGTCAAGCCAGCCCTGCAGCGTATTTTCGTCGGCGTTGATCACCACGCTGTTGAGCTGATCCTGGGTAAGCTGGGTCAGCGCCTGCCAGGTGGCGTCAATATTGCTCTGGTGATCGGCGCCTTTCAGCAGCGGTTCCTGAGCAATATAGGCGCGCAGCAGCGCGAGCGACGGACGATTTTGCGCAGCGGCAATCTGCAGCGCGTAGTAGCGCACCTGCTGATCCTGCGACAGGTCAGCGGCTTTTATCTGTCCCAGCAACTGCTGAGCACCGTTGAAATCCTGCTGGGCAATTTGCAGCTGGGCGCGCAGCAGCAGCAGTTCCTGCTGTTGCACGTCAGAGAGCTGCTGTGGCAGCTGGCCGAGCTGATTTTGCGCCTGCGGATACTTTCCTTCCTTCAGCAGGGCACGGATGGCAAGTAATTGCCAGTCGGTCTTGCTATCATCGCTGCTTTGCTGCACCTGTTGCAGATAATAGTCAGAGCGGCCCGTGGCAGGACCCTGCACGTTTACGCTTGAGGTTTGCTGCGGTCCCTGGCCGCTACAGGCGGCCAGAATCAGGCCCGCGAGCAAAACAGGGACCAGGCGTCCTGCTTTATGACGTACGACTTTCGAAGGAAGCATACTGTATCCAGTGATGTTTTTTTCAAGATGCTCAATATTAAATCGGCAATTCGGATGAAACAATGAAACAACTCGATCGGGCAGAGATTTCTGCCAGCACGCTCTATATCGTTCCTACCCCGATCGGTAACCTGGGTGATATCACGCAGCGTGCGCTGACGGTGCTTGCGAGCGTCGATCTGGTCGCTGCGGAAGATACACGTCATACCGGGCTGTTGCTACAACATTTCGCCATCAATGCGCGACTGTTCGCACTTCACGACCATAACGAACAGCAGAAGGCCGACGTGCTGTTAGCGAAGCTGCAGGAGGGCCAGAGCATTGCGCTGGTTTCCGATGCGGGCACGCCGTTAATCAACGATCCGGGCTACCATCTGGTGCGTCGTTGCCGCGAGGCCGGGGTGCGCGTGGTGCCGTTGCCCGGTGCCTGCGCGGCGATCACAGCATTGAGCGCGGCGGGATTACCGTCCGATCGTTTCTGTTACGAAGGGTTTCTGCCGGCCAAAAGTAAAGGGCGTTGCGATGCGCTGCGTGCCCTGAGTGATGAGCCGCGCACGCTGATTTTCTACGAATCGACCCATCGCGTGCTGGATACGCTACAGGATATGGTCAGCGTATGGGGCGCGACGCGCTACGTGGTGCTGGCACGTGAGCTGACCAAAACCTGGGAGTCATTGTACGGTGCGCCGGTGGGTGAATTGCTGGCATGGGTGCAGGCGGATGAGAATCGCCGCAAGGGCGAGATGGTGCTGATTGTCGAAGGCCATAAAGCGGATGAAGAGACGCTGCCGGCAGAGGCGCTGCGCACGCTGGCGCTGCTGCAGGCTGAGCTGCCGCTGAAAAAGGCGGCAGCGCTGACGGCGGAAATTCATGGGGTTAAGAAAAACGCCCTGTACAAGTATGCGCTGGAGCAGCAAGAGGCGTGACAAACGCGGGCGGATCGCCTATTATCCCGCGCCGAAGCTGACCAGACAGTCGCCGCTTTGTCGTCGTCCCTTTCGGGGGAGACGGGCAGAGGGGAGGAAAGTCCGGGCTCCATAGGGCAGGGTGCCAGGTAACGCCTGGGGGGCGCAAGCCTACGACCAGTGCAACAGAGAGCAAACCGCCGATGGCCCAGTAATGGGATCAGGTAAGGGTGAAAGGGTGCGGTAAGAGCGCACCGCGCGGCTGGCAACAGTCCGTGGCACGGTAAACTCCACCCGGAGCAAGGCCAAATAGGGGTTCACATGGTACGGCCCGTACTGAACCCGGGTAGGCTGCTTGAGCCAGTGAGCGATTGCTGGCCTAGATGAATGACTGTCCACGACAGAACCCGGCTTATCGGTCAGTTTCGACTTTTTTATAAAGACGCCCGCAGGTGAGAATCTGCGGGCGTCTTGTTTTTGGGGGAGGGTGCGTGCTGCCCCTCATCCTAACCTTCTCCCGCAAGCGGGAGAAGGGACCGATTGTGCGTGGGATGAGTTGAGTATTCGGCCTCCAACACCACACTTAACTATTCCCTCTCCCCGTGGGAGAGGGTTAGGGTGAGGGCAGAAAACCGCACGTAGCCAGAAAATCGCACCTAACTATTCCCTCTCCCCGTGGGAGAGGGTTAGGGTGAGGGCAGAAAACCGCACGTAGCCAGATAAAACAGCACAAAACCCCCATTTCTCTGCGTAAAGAAACGCAAATCCGCAAAAACATTCTTTTCCCTGTGCCAGAATAGGCGCGTGTTCAACTACTGAGGACAATTTTTCATCCACACCGGGAAAAGCAACAACGTGGATAAGTTGTAAAATTATGGATAACCATTTCGTTACACTTTACGTATTAACCTCTTCACCCACCTGCGTTTTCTCCTGCTCACTAAGCGATCGGCACTGGCGCTTCGCGCTGTAGTTTTTTCTCTCCTTGTTAGCTTTTTATCTTTTTCAGCTATCACGCTGCTGTTTGCGCGTGGATGGCGTTTATTTCTCACAGGAGAGAAATCATGCTGTACTGGATTTTATTAGCGTTAGCGATTGCTGCCGAAATTACAGGCACCGTGTCAATGAAATGGGCCAGCGTCAATGGCGGCAGCGCCGGCTATATTTTTATGCTGTTGATGATCGCCCTGTCATACATCTTCCTCACCTTTGCCGTTAAACGTATTGCCCTTGGCGTGGCTTATGCCATGTGGGAAGGCGTCGGTATTCTGTTTATCACCCTGTTCAGCGTGATGCTGTTTGACGAGGCGCTGTCAGTGATGAAGGCGGCGGGTTTGATCACGCTGATCGCGGGTATCGCGCTGATCAAAGCAGGGACATTCAGCCGTAAGGAGCTGCGTCATGACCACGCTTAACGTCGTGCATCTGGCCTGGCTGGCACTGGCCATCGTGCTGGAAATTGTGGCGAACATCGCGCTGAAATACGCCAACGGCTTCCGCCGTCCGCTGTATGGCGTGATATCGCTGGTGGCTGTCCTGGCGGCATTCAGTGCCCTGTCGCAGGCAGTGAAGGGGATCGATCTCTCGGTGGCCTACGCTTTATGGGGCGGTTTCGGTCTGGTGGCGACCGTAGCGGCAGGCTGGATCCTGTTCGGACAACGCCTGAACACCCGCGGCTGGCTGGGCGTGGCACTGCTGCTGGCCGGGATGGTGTTGATCAAATTTGCCTGAGGCAGCGCAATACTGCCTGCCTTCCTTTCCCAATGGTGGGAGAGAAGGGCAGGCATGTGTAAGCCAGCCGTTAACCGCGGCCGTGCGGCTCATCCCAGTCAAAAGCCGGTCCCAGCGAAATAACGCCGTTCGGATTGATGGTCTTGTGGCTGCAGTAGTAGTGATGGCGGATGTGCGGCAGGTTTACCGTATCGGCAATGCCCGGCATCTGATAAATATCGCGCAGGAAGCCGTTCAGGTTACGGTAATCGCTGATGCGATGACGATCGCACTTAAAGTGGGTCACGTAGACCGGGTCAAAGCGCACCAGCGTGGTCCACAGGCGCAGATCGGCTTCGGTGAGGCGATCGCCGGTCAGATAGCGATGCTGACCCAGAATCTGCTCCAGCCGTGCCAGCGCATGGAACAGCGCGGTTACGGCTTCATCATAAGCCGACTGTGACGTGGCAAATCCGCTTTTGTAGACGCCGTTATTGACGGTGTCATAAATCCAGCCGTTGAGTTCGTCGATCTTGTCACGCAGCTCGGGCGGGTAGTAATCGCCGGCGCGAGCGCCCTGCGCGTCGAAGGCGCTGTTGAACATACGGATGATATCGGCGGATTCATTACTGACGATAGTGTGCTGCTTTTTATCCCACAGCACCGGCACGGTCACGCGCCCGCTGTACTGCGGATCGGCATGCAGATAGAGCTGATAGAGGAATTCGTTCTGATACAGCGAATCGCCGGTCGCGGCGGGGAAATCATCGTCGAAGGTCCAGCCGTTCTCCAGCATCAGCGGGTGCACCACTGATACCGAAATCATCTCTTCTAACCCCTTCAGCTGACGCATCAGCAGGGTGCGATGCGCCCACGGGCAGGCCAGCGAAACGTATAAATGATAACGATCGCGCTCGGCGGCAAAGCCGGCTTTCCCGGTTGGCCCGGCGCTGCCGTCTGCCGTGATCCAGTTACGCCAGACTGCTTCTGTGCGTTTGAAGCGGCCACCGGTTGACTTCGTATCGTACCAGGTGTCATGCCAGACACCGTCAATCAGTTGTCCCATAAGCCCCCCATAAAAAAAACGGGGCGAGGAAAATCCCCGCCCCTGCTATTCAGTATATGTGCTGTTGCACGGCTTGCGTGCTTAGCGTGCGGTTGCTGGCATAAAGCGCTGACGAATCAGGCGGTCAATGCTGTAGGCGCCCGGACCCACCAGACCCAGCACCAGGAAACCACCGGCGATGGACAGGTTTTTCATGAACATCAGCTGGTTAACGCCTTCCGCAAAGTTGCTGTGGAACAGGAACGCGGTCAGCAGCGTGAAGCCGGCGGTGAACAGCGCGGTGAAGCGCGTCAGGAAGCCGAACAGAATCGCCAGGCCGCCGCCCAGTTCCAGCAGAATCACCAGCGGCAGCAGGAAGCCGGGCACGCCCATCGCCTGCATGTACTGTGCGGTGCCCGCATAGGCGGTGATTTTGCCCCAGCCGGCAGTAATAAACAGGATGGTCATTAATACGCGTGCCAGCAGCAGGCCTGAGTCTTCGAATTTTTTCATCATTTACTCCAACAAGGTTTTTGGCGCAGGTTGTTGGCCTGCGGGGTTATTTTCCCTTTAAACCGCGTTAAACAGTTCGTCGGGCTGATGGAGGGAGATGATAGTCGCGCGCAGCAATAGTTGTAAGCGAGATAAACTGTCGATGTTATTCAGGAATTCTGAAGGAGGAAAACCGAACCTTTTCGATCCGGTTTAAAGTGGGGAAGTTAGCGTGGCGGCATCGCCGATTTGATCATGCGCCAGGTGCTCCACAGGCCGAGTCCGCGTTTGGCCCAGCGCATGATGCGGTTGGGGCTGCGGATCGACCAGATGGCGAGCGCGCTGCTGCCAATCGCCAGATAGCGGCGCAGGCTGAGAAACGTCAGCCAGCCGCGATCGTACTGCGCGGTGCTTTCCAGCCAGTCGCGGCGCGCAGCGCTGAGATCCAGCCGTTGCTGCTGTACCTGATTAAGCAATTCATGAATGCGTGCTTCACGTTCACGCTGACTCATGAGCGATGCTCCTCGAGTAAGGTGCGATCGGTGTCCAGCTCTTTGCGCGTATGGCGCAACAGCGTGGACTGCCGGGATTTACGCAACGTCCACAAACCAAAAATCAGCGCCAGCGCGAATAGCACGCCGGTGGTGATGGCAATCGCCATCAGCCGGTACTGCGCATCCACCGCCCAGATAATCAGCACCATCAGGCTCATCAATCCGAAAGCGGTAAACAGCATGGTCAGGCCTATCATGATCAGCATCTGGATCAGATTGGCTTTTTCCTCTTCCAGCTCGGCAACGGCCAGCCGCACGCGTGTCTCGACCATGCCAACCAGCGTTGTCACCACGCGCTGACCTACATTGAAGACCCCTTTGCCTGGGCCGTGGCTCTGATTCTCGCTCATATCAACGACGTGAAATCAGGATGCCGATCAGCACGCCGACTGCTGCGCCGATACCCACGCCGTGCCACGGATTTTCACGCACGTAGACGTCCGCTTTCTCCGCCGCTTCACGCGTGGTCTGCGCGATGCGTTCGCCGGATTCGCCCAGCCGCTCGCGTGAACTCTCAATGGCACCGCGTGCTTTGTGACGCAGTTTATCCAGCTCGCTTTTCGACTTATCAGCCGAGCTGCTCAGCACTTCTTCCAGGGTGTCGGCAAGGTTTTTCAGTTCCGCACGCAGATGTTCAGATGTGGTGTCTTTAGCCATGGTGTTCTCCATTACATCATTTATTTAAGTCCGATTAATAAGGCTCGGCCTGCAGCTTTTTCAGCTCCTGGCGTGCCTCTTCCAGCTTCCGTTCGCGCTTACCGATCTTCTCCTGGTCTTTGCCTTCCTGGCGATCATGCTGCAGTTCGCGCTCGCGCTCAGCCACTTTATGCTGCTGGGCTTCAATGCGTTCAGCGTGGGCGGATTTCAGTTTCTCGTCAGTGCAGTTGGCGCGGACTTCAGTCAGCGCGCGTTCCAGTCCGGTGACCCGGCGCTGGTTGTCGTGCTGTTTCGCCATCTCAATTTCGCGCTGAATATCCTGCTGTTTTTGCTGACACAGCGATTCCGCTGCCAGCAGTGAACCCGAGAGAGAGAAAAGAATCGCACCCAGCAGTAGTTGTTGTTTCATCAGGTTTTTACCTTCCATTGTTGACGACCTGTCGCAAACCGGACAGGAGGGGCATCCCAGCTTGTCGTCTGCTCGCGCTTACTTAAGAATAGACAGCAGACGAAAAAATTCAAAAAACACGCGGGGATAGCGAGGATTGAGGTGCCGCCGGGCGGTGAACCCGACGGCGGGGATCAGCTATAGGTGGGGCGATTAGCGTCCACCACCTGCTGTGACGCCTGCGGACCCGCCGCCACGACAAAGCCCTGTGGCAGCAGGCGGCGCAGTACTTTCTGCGCGGCCAGGCTCTGCTCTTCATTCTCAAAATGAATGACCAGCGCATCGCCTGCCGAGGTAATACTTTTAATCCGCACGCCCTGCGCCGAAAGCTGCTGATAGAGATAAAAGCCGTCCGGCAGATTGGTGCCACTGTGTGCCACGCGGATCTTCACCACCGTTTCATGCTGCATCAGTTTGGGCACAATGCCGATAGCCAGCAGCGCCAGCACACCAGCGCACAGCCAGGGGAGTAAACGCCTGGGGAAATTACGCAACCCTGTCATTACTGTGACTTCCCGTTCTGACCCGCCTGACGTTTACGCCACAGCACTACCAGTGAACCCACCAGACCGATGACCAGTAGCACCAGCGGCAACAGCATCAGGCAGAACATCAGCTCATCTTCATAGCGGCGGAAAATGGGTGTTTTCCCCAGCGCAAAGCCGAGCACGGTAAGAATCAGCACCCACAGGAAGCCACTCATCCAGTTAAAGAACTGGAAGCGGGCATTGCTCAGGCCGGAAAGGCCGGCAATGGTCGGCAGCAGGGTACGGACAAAGGCGATAAAGCGGCCAATCAGCAGCGCAGACAAGCCGTGGCGATGGAACAGACTGTGGGCGCGCTGATGATACTGCGCGGGCAGATGGGAGAGCCATTTCTGCACCGTCGGCGTATTGCCAAGCCAGCGGCCCTGAATGTAACTGACCCAGCAGCCAAGGCTGGCGCCGGTGGTCAGCACCAGCAGGGTGAGCGGGAAGCTCATGGTGCCTTTCGCGATCAGCACGCCGACCAGAATCAGCAGACTATCACCGGGCAGAAACGCGGCGGGCAGCAGGCCATTTTCGAGAAACAGAATCATGAACAACACGCCATAAATCGCCCACACCAGCGTGGGGTCGGAGAGCATTTCGTAATCCTGCTGCCACAGGGCATGCAGCAATGCTTGCAAAATATCCATCAATCATTCCTGAACATCATTGTTAAACGTGCCCGTGAGGGGCTTAGGCGCAGGCGGGTTAAGTTATACATTTTAGGTATGCCACCTGAGCAGGATTTCCGGATCCATCCAGAATTGATTGTTAAATCAGCGACTTTTTATAGCCCTGTCGCAAAGGGTAAGAAAAGGGCGATAACTGTAACAAAAATCGCGGGATTCAGACAGTGTAAAGTCGCGGTCGCACAGGAGTTTTACCTTTTGACGCAGATGGTCAAAAGGAGCTTTACACGAGCTGACACTATTGCAGATTAACTGACTTTTTAGCCTGAAAATGCAGCGTTTCTGCCATTGCGGCTTCAGGGCAGGATCACCGGATTTTCTGCGAACATGTAGCGGTCGACGTTGAATTCGAAATCATCGGCGGTGGCGTCGAACAGCATCTGTTTAGTATTTTCCAGATGCTGCCACATCGCCAGTTTGCTGGCGGCGGGATCTTTGCGCATCAGCGCTTTTAAAATCTGGTCGTGATCGTCGCACCAGCTGGTGATATGGCGCGCGTCAATGTGCTCGTGCAGCTTAAGCCAGTAAGGATTATGCAGCCGGTGCCGCCACATTTTCTCTACGATGGCGGCCAGCGCGCTGTTTTGGGTGGCCTGGGCAATGCGCACGTGAAACTCCATATCCCACGTTGAGTCGCGCGCGTAATCTTCCTGCCGGGCTTTTTCCTGAATCGCCAGCAGCGCCACGATGTCCTGTGGACGGATCTGCGTGGCGGCAAATTCGGCGACATTGCTCTCAATCAGCTGGCGCGCCTGCAGCAGTTCAAAGGGGCCATAGCTGGCAAACTCCAGCTGATCGGTGGCGCTGTCGCGCGGTTGTGGCTGGTCGCTGATCACATGAATGCCGGACCCTTTGCGCACCTCGACGTAGCCTTCCACCTCCAGCATGATGATCGCTTCCCGTACCACGGTGCGGCTCACCTGGTGCGCCTCCGCAATCATCCGCTCTGCCGGTAACTTTGCCCCCACGGCATAACTGCCCGCTTCGATGCGCTGCTTGAGTTCGCTGGCGAGTTGCTGGTAGAGGCGGCGGGATTCGTTCAGGTCCATGATTTTTCGGTTCTGTGAAAGACGGTAAGTTGTTATACCACTTACCCTGCGATGTCGCAAAGCGCTGAAGCTGTTATACCATCTGGCAAGTTAAGAACCTGCGCGCCTGCTCAGGTTTGATGTTTAATTGATAGAATATACATATGCTTAAGTCGATGAAAATAAGAGGCACGCCGGCTTTCGCCGTATGGCAATGATGGATAATGTGACGCAGTTGGCAAACAAATCTCCCTGTCGCTGAAATTGGTATGATAACTTTTGCGCATTAGCTGACCGATTTCATCTTCAAGGAAGCGACATGTTGCGACTCAACCGCCGCGATTTCCCCGGCGCACGCTATAGCGAACGCGTGATCCAGTTCGGCGAAGGCAACTTTTTACGTGCCTTTATCGACTGGCAGCTCGACTGGCTCAATGAACATCAGGGCACCGATGCCGGCGTGGTGGTGGTGCGACCGCGCAACCGGATGCAGACGGAGACGCTCAATCAGCAGGATGGCCTCTACACCACGCTGCTGCGCGGGCTGAATGACGCCGGGGAGCCGCTCAGCGAAACCCGGCTGATCCGCAGCCTTAATCGTGAAATCCAGCCTTATCAGCAGTTCGATGAATTCCTGGCTCTGGCACGCGCGCCGCAGATGCGTTTTGTGTTCTCCAACACCACCGAGGCCGGCATCGCGTATGCCGAACAGGATCGGCTGGAGGATCAACCCGCGTCGTCGTTTCCCGGCAAACTGACGCAGCTCTTGTGGGCGCGTTATCAGCACTTTGCCGGTGCCGCCGATAAAGGCTGGCTGATCGTGCCGTGTGAGCTGATCGACCATAACGGCGACACGCTGCGCGCGCTAGTGCTGCGTTATTGCCAGCAGTGGCAGCTGCCAGCGGCCTTTATGCAATGGGTGGCGCAGCACTGCGCCTTTTACAACACGCTGGTGGATCGCATTGTCAGCGGCTATCCGCCGGATGGGGCACAGATTGCAGCCCAACTGGGCTATGACGACCGCTATCTGGTGGCCGGGGAGCGCGACTACCAGCTGGTGCTTCAGGGACCAGATGCGCTGATGCACGAGCTGCAGCTGACGGCGCTGGCGCCAGCCGTCAGGCGGGTGGATGACATCACGCCCTACAAAGCGCAGAAGGTGGCGCTCCTCAACGGGGCGCACACTGCGCTGGTGCCGGTAGCGTTTCAGGCCGGGCTGGCGAGCGTGGGCGAGGCAATGAACGATGCGCAGCTGGCCGCTTTTGTCGACGCCCTGCTGCGCGAAGAGGTGATCCCGACGCTGGATTTGCCGCGCGCCGAGCTGCACGCCTATGCGGATGCGGTGCAACGCCGCTTTCGCAATCCGTTTATTCACCATGCGCTGCTGGCGATTGCGCTCAACGGCATGACCAAATTCCGTACGCGCCTGCTGCCGGCGCTGTTGCAGGCGCAGCAGCAGCGTGGCGACTGGCCGCCGCGCCTCACCTTTGCCTTTGCCGCGCTGCTGGCGTTTTATCGCGGCCAGCAGGATGACCGGCAGTGGCCGCTGCAGGATGACGCGCACTGGCTGCAGCGTTTTGCCCGGCTGTGGCCGGCGGTCCTCACCGATCAACTCACCCCGCAGCAGCTGGTGAGCGACGTACTGAGCGACGCGCAGCACTGGGGCGAAGATTTAACCCAGCGGCCCGGTCTGGTTACGGCGGTCAGCCAGCAGCTGCACAACATTCTCGTCCATGGCATGCGGACGGCCCTTAGCCAACTGAGATAACGCGATGCAACAGGCAATCAAAATACATTCACGCGACAACGTCGCCGTCGCGCTGCAGGATCTGGCGGCCGGCACCGAGGTTATCGTCGCAGAACAGCGGATTACGCTGCAGCAGGATATCGGACGCGGCCACAAGTTTGCGCTGCAACCGCTCAACAGTGGCGAGCAGGTGATTAAATATGGGTTGCCGATTGCCCATGCCACTCAGCCGATCGCCGTCGGCGAGCTGATTCACTCCAGCAACGCGCGCACCAATCTGAGCGATGTCGATGACTATCACTATCAGCCGGAACACCTTACGCTGCCACCGCAGGCGGCGGATCGTGAGGTACAGATCTATCGTCGCGCCACGGGTGAGGTTGGCATTCGTAACGAGCTGTGGATTTTGCCGACCGTCGGCTGCGTGAACGGCATCGCCCGGCAGATTGTGTCACGCTTCCTCCGGGAGAGTGACGACGCGGCCGGCATCGACGGCGTGCACCTGTTCAGCCATCCCTTCGGCTGTTCACAGCTGGGGCAGGATCACGAAAATACCCGCACCATGCTGCAAAATATGGTGCGTCATCCCAATGCCGGCGCGGTGCTGGTGATTGGACTCGGCTGCGAAAACAATCAGGTCGATATCTTTCGCGACACGCTGGGCAGCTTTGACAGCGAACGTGTGCAGTTTATGGAGTGTCAGCAGCAGGATGATGAAGTGGAAGCCGGCCTGCAGCGGTTGCATGCGCTGTACAACGTGATGCGTCACGACCGTCGCCAGCCGGGCAAACTGAGCGAGCTGAAGTTTGGTCTCGAATGCGGTGGCTCGGACGGCTTTTCCGGCATCACCGCCAATCCGCTGCTCGGCTGTTTCTCTGACCAGATGATCGCCAACGGCGGCACCACGGTGCTGACCGAAGTGCCGGAGATGTTTGGTGCCGAGCGCATCCTGATGAGCCGCTGCCATGATGCGGCGATTTTCGACAAAACGGTGGCGATGATTAACGACTTCAAGCGCTACTTTATCGATCATCAGCAGCCGATTTATGAAAATCCATCGCCGGGCAACAAGGCGGGCGGCATCACCACGCTGGAGGAGAAGTCGCTGGGCTGTACGCAAAAAGCCGGGCAGAGTCAGGTGGTGGATGTGCTGAAATACGGTGAGCGGCTGCGCACGCCGGGGCTCAATTTGCTCAGCGCGCCCGGTAACGATGCGGTCGCCACCAGCGCGCTGGCCGGAGCCGGCTGCCATATGGTGCTGTTTACCACCGGGCGCGGCACGCCGTACGGCGGCTTCGTGCCCACCGTGAAAATCGCCACCAACACGCCGCTGGCGGAGAAAAAGCCGCACTGGATTGATTTCAATGCCGGACGACTGCTGGAGGGTACCAGCATGGAGACGCTGCTGGCGGAGTTTGTTGAGACTATTGTGGCGATTGCGAACGGCCAGCCGGCGCGCAATGAAGCTAATGATTTCCGCGAGCTGGCAATCTTTAAGAGTGGCGTGACGCTTTAAAGCGGCAGCGGTTAAAGCGCGGCACCGGTGGGTGCCGCGGCACGGGTTAACCGGCGGTACGCGGCTGACGTTCCGCTTCCGCCTGACATACGGCGGCGGTAAACAGAATGTCGGTCGAGGAGTTGAGTGCGGTTTCGGCGGAATCCTGCAGTACGCCGATGATAAAACCGACCGCAACCACCTGCATCGCCAGATCGTTAGGAATGCCAAACATGTTGCAGGCAACCGGAATCAGCAGCAGTGAACCGCCCGCCACGCCGGACGCGCCACAGGCACACAGCGAGGCGACAAGGCTCAGCAGAATAGCGGTGGGCACGTCCACGGCAATACCCAGCGTGTGCACCGCAGCCAGCGTCAGTACGGTAATGGTGATTGACGCGCCCGCCATGCTGATGGTCGCGCCCAGCGGAATCGATACCGAATAGGTGTCTTCATCCAGATTCAGGCGTTTGGCCAGCGCCATGTTGACCGGAATATTCGCGGCCGAGCTGCGGGTAAAGAATGCCGTTACGCCGCTTTCGCGCAGGCAGGTAAACACCAGCGGATAAGGATTGCGGCGGATTTTCTGAAACACCAGCATCGGGTTGACCACCAGCGCCATAATCAGCATGCAGCCAATCAGCAACGTCAGCAGGTGGGCATATTGCCACAGCGCGCCGAAGCCGGTTGAGGCCAGAATCGATGCCACCAAACCAAAAATGCCCAGCGGCGCGCAGCGAATCACACAGCGCACCACCCAGGTCGCGGCATTCGACGCGTCATTCAGGAAGGCTTTGCTGCTCGGGCTGGCATGACGAAACGCCAGGCCAAGACCAATCGCCCACACCAGAATGCCAATGTAGTTGGCGTTCATCAGCGCTTCAATCGGATTAGCGACCATGCTCATCAGCAGGCCGTGCAGTACTTCGGTGATGCCGGACGGCGGGGTAATTTCGGTCGCGCCGACGTCCATCGACAGCGTCTGCGGGAACAGATGGCTGAAAATCACCGCGACCACCGCCGCGAAGAAGGTACTGAGCAGGTACAGCATGATGATCGGGCGAATATTGGTTTTTTGCCCCTGCTGATGGTTGGCAATGGAAGAGATCACCAGCACCAGTACCAGCAGCGGTGCCACGGCTTTCAGCGCGCGCACGAACAGTTCACCCAGCAGGCCCACGGCCAGCGCGGCATCGCGTGAAAGCCACGCCAGCGCCACGCCGGCAATCAGGCCGATCATGATTTGTTTTACCAGGCTTCCTGAGAACAGCGCACCCAGCGGTCGAAGAAGATTATTTAGCATATTACGGTCTTTTTATCGCGGTATGAGTGTTGTGCGCGGTTGCTCCGCGCCAAACGGTTTGCCCGGCGGAGTATAAGGAAAAGAGCCGACGAGAAAAGAGATAATTCTGCCGGTGCGCGCCAGATCGGTTTTTTGATCTGCTGATGACAGGAAGTGTGACAGAGATATGAAACGCGAAGGTTGGCGCTGGCGAAACAAAGCAGGGGCGATTAGCGCCCCTGCAGAAGATTATCGTGAGATGCCTTTCTGGTCGTTTCTGTGGTTTACCCAGGCGTTAATTAGCAGCGTACCGCCGAGAATTACGCCGACCACCGTCAGCGAGATCGCCACCGGAATGTGATAGAACTCGACGATCAGCATCTTGATACCGATAAACACCAGCACGATCGCCAGACCGTACTTCAGCATCGAGAAGCGCTCTGCCACGTTGGCCAGCAGGAAGTACATAGCGCGCAGGCCAAGGATGGCGAACAGGTTAGAGGTCAGCACGATGAACGGGTCGGTAGTGACGGCAAAAATAGCCGGAATACTGTCGACAGCGAAAATAACATCGCTCAGCTCCACCATAATCAGCACCAGCAGCAGCGGTGTGGCAAACAGCACGCCGTTTTTGCGGGTGAAGAACTTTTCGCCGTGCAGTTCATCGGTCATGCGCAGATGCTTACGCAGCCAGCGCACCACCGGCTTATCGCCGACGGCAGCGTCATCGCCCTCTTTCGCGAAGGCCATTTTGATGCCGGTAAACAGCAGGAAAGCGCCGAAGATATAGAGGATCCAGCTGAACTGTGTGACCAGCCAGCTGCCGGCAAAGATCATGATGGTACGCAGCACAATCGCGCCCAGCACGCCGTAAATCAGCACGCGGCGCTGAAGATTAGACGGAATGGCGAAGTAGCTGAACAGCATCAGCCAGACGAAGACGTTATCGACCGCCAGCGCTTTTTCCAGTACGTAACCCGTCAGGAAAGCCAGGGTTTGCGCGGTTGCGACTTCGCGCCCGGCGCTACCGTCGAGATACCACCAGAACGCGGCGGCAAACAGCAAAGAAACGGAGATCCACACCAGCGACCAGACGGCAGCCTGTTTGAATGACATGGTTTGTGCGCCGCGTCGTCCCTGTAAGAAGAGATCGATCGCCAGCATGATGAGCACGACGACAGCGAAGCTGCCCCAGAGTAACGGTGTGCCTACAGAGTGCATAGTCGTATCCTGTCCTGAAAATGAAAAAACGGCTGAGTCAGAAGACGTCAGCCGCTTTATAGAGCTGCAAGCAAACCTCGCCTTCCGGCAAGGTCTCACTTACAACACAGAATCAATTCCGGGTTGCCTGACGACCGGATGCGCTACGCATCGTAATGACGATCGGTCAGCTTACAAGTTACTCCCCTTTGCTGCCGCCAACATACGTGCAAGCGCGAGCAGATTCAATGGGGGAGCTGTAATATTTTGCAATATTTACACTTCTTTCCGATCCGCCGGAAACACCACGCCGGTCTGGCGACGAATCTCTGTCAGCAACCGAGCGGTAATGCGTGACACCTCCAGCGCAGGGTGCTCCACCTGGCGTGTTTCCACCAGCCGGGCAAAGGTCTCTGCTTCATACAGCATAGTATTGATGTGCTGTGGCTGCGTCAGGTTCTGGCTCTCGCCGCCGCGCGGAATCAGACGCAGCTGCTGGCACTCAGAAATTTTCTCTATCACCAGCGAGCCGGCTTCGCCCTGGATTTCGCTGGGAATCAGGGAATCACTGACTTTTGAGTGCAGCAGCGTGACGTCGAAATCGCCGTAGTCCATCACTACCACGCCGTGCGCATCGACGCCGCTTGCCAGCAGCGACGCCTCAGCTTTCACCTGCTGCGGCGCGCCCCACAGGGTAACGGCAGCGGCGAGACAGTAGTAGCCAATATCCATGATCGAACCGTTGGACCAGCGCGGGTTAAAGGTATTCGGGTTCTCACCGTCGAGATAGCGCTGATAGCGTGACGAGTACTGACAGTAGTTGAACAGCGCTTTGCGCAGTGTGCCCAGCTGCGGCAATGCCTGTTGCAGGCGCAGGAACGTCGGCAGACTGGCGGTTTTGAACGCCTCAAACAGCACCACCTGATGCTGACGCGCACAGGCAATCATCGCCTCAGCTTCACGCAGGTTAGAGGCCAGCGGTTTTTCGCAGATGACGTGTTTGCCGTGCGACATGAACAGCAGCGACTGCTCACAGTGCAGCGCATTGGGGCTGGCGATATACACCGCGTCGATTTCCGCACTTGCCGCCAGCGCCTCCAGTGAGGTAAAGGTCAGCGGACAGGGATAATCCGCGACAAAGGCGTCGGCCTGCTGCTGGCTGCGTGAATAGACGGCGCTCAGTTTCATTTTGCCGCTCTCGTGCGCGGCGTCGATAAACTGGCGGGTGATCCAGTTGGTTCCCACAATGGCAAAACGTATCACGGCTGGTTCTCCTGCACTCTGAAAGCGGCAGAGTAGCATGTTCCCTGGCGGCGCAGGCAGGCGAAATTTGATCCTGCGATCCGCATTCCAATATGATGATGCTAAACCCTTTTTTAACCGACATGCGGGGACGCCGGGTGAGCGGAAGCAAACACGCACTGAACTGGACCACACTGCTGATCGCCATTCCGGTGGGCCTGGTGGCCTCGCTGGTCACGCTGGCGTTTCGCGGCATCATCGATCTCATCAATCATCTGCTGTTTCACAGCGACAGCGAAATCACGGTCGCGATGCACGTCTGGCCGTGGATCTTCTGGCCGATGCTGGTGGGGGCGGGCGGGCTGCTGGCCGGCTGGTTCCTGCGCTACGCGGTGGCGATTGAGCAGCAGGAGACGGTGAAAACCGATTACCTTGAAGTGATTAACGCGCGGCTGGATGCGGTGCCCACCAAAACCTCGCTGTTTCGCGCGCTGTCGTCGATTGCCAGTATCGGCAGCGGGGCGTCGATTGGTAAAGAGGGGCCCATGGTGCAGCTGTCGGCGCTGAGCGGCAGCCTGCTGGGGCGCTGGCTGCCAGCGTCCCTCAATATGCGCAACAGCGACATCGTCGCGATGGCGGCCGCCGCCGGTCTGTCGTCGGTGTATCACGCCCCGCTGGCGTCGGCGATTTTTGTCGCGGAAATTGCGTTTGGTATCTCTGCGCTACAGCGGCTGATTCCGCTGATTATCGCCTCGGCTGTGGCGGTAATGACCATGTGGTCACTGGGCTTTCGCAGCGCGCTCTATCCGCTCTCCGACACGCTGTTTCAAATGGATCTCACCAGCCTGCTGATGACGGTAATCATTGGGTTTGCTGCGGGCGTGGCGGGCTGGCTATTGATCAAGCTGATTGCGCGCAGCAAAGCGTTGTTCAGCCACGTGCGCTCGCTGCCGCTCAGGCTGGGCGCAGGCGGCTTTGCGGTTGGCTTACTGGCGCTGATCTCCACCGATATTCTTGGTAACGGCTATGAAGTGATCGTGAAAATCATTGAAGGCAACTATCTGCTGGCCGGTTTGCTCGGCCTGCTGGTGCTGAAAATGCTGGCGACCACGCTCTCGGTTGGCTCAAACGCGGTAGGCGGCCTGTTCACGCCCTCATTATTGATTGGTGCGCTGCTCGGCGTGGCGCTGGCGCAGACTGGCGTGCTGCTGCATCTGCCGGTGGGCAATACGCTGCTGTATGCGGCGGTGGGCATGGCGGCGGTGCTGGCGGCGGTCAGTCAGGCGCCGCTGATGGCGATGCTGATGGTGCTGGAGATGACGCTCAACAGCAGCCTGCTGTTCCCTCTGATGATTGCCTCGGTGCTGGCGTCAATGCTGGTCTACCGGCTGCAGTCCGCCAGCACCTATCCGGTGGTAAGCCATCACCTTAATCGTTCAGAAGCGAAATATGATTTTGATAATATGCGGGTTGATCAGCTGATCATCCCCGGCGCGGCGCTGCAGCCGGCGGAATCGGTCGGGCAGGCGCTGGCGGTGAGTTCACTCAAGCGCGAGCGCTACGTCTACGTCATTAATCAGGCCGGTCAGTTTCTTGGCGTAGTATCAATTCATGATATTTCGCGCAAAGTGCTGGCACAGGAGATCACGCTGGATTCGCCGGTCAGCAGCGTGATGGATGATAATTTCCCCTGCATTTACCAGCACCAGAGCATGCGTGAAGGCTGGGAGGCATTTGCACGCGTGACGCTGGAGCGTTTACCGGTGCTGAATAATGCGCAGGAGCGTCGCTTCCTCGGCGCATTGACCAAAACCAGTCTGATTCAGAAAGCGCAGGAGTTTCTTTAGGCTGCGTTGCCGCGCAGCGCCTGTTCGGTCATCCACAGGCGCGCGTCGAACTCCAGCTGGTGGTAGTCCGGTTCCATGTGGCAGCACAGCTGATAAAAGGCTTTGCTGTGATCTTTCTCTTTCAGGTGCGCCAGTTCGTGCACCACGATCATGCGCAGAAAGGGTTCCGGCGCGAGGCGGAAAAAGGTCGAGATGCGAATTTCGGCCTTGGCTTTCAGGTTACCGCCCTGTACGCGGGAAATGGCGGTATGCAGGCCAAGTGCATGCTTCATCACTTTGATTTTATTATCCCAGATGACCTTGCTCACCGGCGGTGCGCTGCGCATATAGCGGTTTTTCAGCGCCTGCGTGTAGTCATAAAGCGCGCGGTCGCTGACGACGTCGTGCGTATCGGGATAGCGCTGCTGCAAAAAGGCGGCTAATCGCTGATTATCAATCAGCACTTGCACCTGTTCGAGGATGTTTTCAGGGTAACCCTGCAGATAGATTAATGACATTGGGATTCCCGACGAAAGACAGTATACTGCGCCCCCTTTTCAGGGCGAAAATCGCGCAAAGTGTACCACGCCGGAGATTCCATGAGCCAACTTGAACTGACCGATCGCACGCTGACGCTTCAGCGCTTCCCGCCGATGCGCGAAGAGAGCCCGCTACAGGCGTGGGACGCCGCAGATGAATATTTGCTGCAGCAGGCGCTGCCGGCAGGCCCGGTGCTGGTATTCAATGACAGCTTTGGCGCGCTGACCTGCGGGCTGAACAATCGGGAAATCTGGCACGTCAGCGACTCGTGGCTCAGCCAGCAGGCCGCCCGGCAGAATCTGCGTCTCAACGGTCTGGATGAAGCGTCGGTACACTTTCTTGATAGCCTGGCGCCGTTGCCGGCTGCCCCGGCGGCGGTACTGATTAAGCTGCCCAAAGCGCTGGCGCTGCTTGAGCACCAGCTGCGCGCGCTGCGGACGGTCGTCACGCCGGATACCCTGATTCTGGCGGCCGGTAAAGCCAAAGATATCCATAATTCCACGCTGCAGCTGTTTGAACGCATTCTTGGTGAGAGCAAAACCTCGCTGGCGTGGAAAAAAGCGCGTCTGATTTACAGCCATTTCAGCGCCCCGGCGCTGGCGGACGTGCCGGCGACCACCGTGTGGCCGCTCGACGAGACGCCGTATCACATCCACAATCACGCCAATGTGTTCGCCCGCGCCGCGCTGGATATTGGCGCGCGCTTCTTTCTGCAACACCTGCCGCACGATATTGAAGGCGAAATCGTCGATCTCGGCTGCGGTAACGGCGTGATCGGCCTGCAGGCACTGGAACAGAATCCGCAGGCCGAGGTGCTGTTCGTCGATGAATCTTACATGGCGGTGGCTTCCAGCCAGCTTAACGTTGAGCTGAACCGGCCACAGGATCTGGCACGCTGCCAGTTTCGGGTTAACAACGTGCTGAGCGGTTTTCCGTCGGACCGGCTGCACGCAGTGTTGTGTAATCCGCCGTTCCATCAGCAGCACGCGGTGACCGACCACCTGGCGTGGCAGATGCTGCGTGACGCCAAACGCTGCCTGCAGTATGGCGGCGAGCTGCGCATCGTCGGCAACCGCCACCTTGGCTATCATCAGAAAATGAAGAAGCTGTTTGGCAACTGCGAACTGGTGGCCTCTAACGCCAAATTTGTGGTACTGCGTTCGGTCAAGCTGCGTTAATCACAGGCTGAGCGCCAGTTCGGTGGCCTGAGCAATGGCGCGCCGTGCATCCAGCTCCTGCGCGACGTCGGCACCGCCGATCAGCCGCACGGCTTTGCCGCGTGCGGCCAGCGCCTGCGCCAGCGTACGCAGCGGTTCCTGACCGGCGCAAATCACGATGTTATCTACCGCCAGCGTCAGCGCTTCCCCCTGATGGCGCAGGTGCAGCCCGTCATCATCAATCTTCAGATACTCGACATCGCCCCACATCTGCACGCCGTGCGCCTGCAGGCTGGCGCGATGGATCCAGCCGGTGGTTTTCGCCAGTCCGGCGCCCGGTTTGCCGGATTTACGCTGCAGCAGCCAGATCTGGCGGTCGGCAGGAGCTGGCTGTGGACGCACTAAACCGCCGCGCGCCTGCAGGCTGCGATCGATGCCCCAGCTTTGGTAGAAGTCTTCCTCGCGATCGGCGTGCTGCAGCAGAAACTCCGCGGTGTCGAAACCAATGCCTCCGGCACCGATAATCGCCACGCGCTGGCCAACCGGTTTTTTGTCGCGTATCACCTCGAGATAGCTCAGTACGCTGGGGTGATCGATGCCCGGAATCGCCAGCTGGCGCGGTGTGATGCCGGTCGCGATGATAACTTCATCCGCCTGTTCCAGTTCGTCGGCGCTGACGCGATGATTCAGGCACAGCTCAACGCCTGCGGCTGCCAGCTGATGGCGGAAATAGCGCAGCGTTTCGCTGAACTCCGCCTTGCCGGGGATCTGACGGGCGATATTAAACTGGCCGCCAATCTGCGCATCGGCTTCGTACAGGGTGACGTGATGGCCGCGCTGCGCCGCCTGCAGCGCGAATGCCATACCGGCCGGACCGGCACCTACCACCGCCAGGCGTTTTGGCTGCGCGGCGGCGATGACCGGCATCAGCGTTTCATGACAGGCGCGCGGATTGACCAGGCAGGAAGTGACCTTGCCGGCAAAGATTTGATCGAGACAGGCCTGATTACAGGCGATGCAGGTATTGATGGCGTCGGGCTGGCCCGCCTGCGCTTTGCTGACAAACGCGGCATCGGCAAGAAATGGCCGCGCCATCGACACCATGTCGGCAATACCGTCGCGCACAATCTCTTCCGCCACCTGGGGATGATTAATACGGTTGGTGGCGATAACCGGTACGCTGACGTGCTGGCGCAGATGCTGCGTGACCCAGGCGAAACCGGCGCGCGGTACGCAGGTGGCAATGGTGGGAATGCGGGCTTCATGCCAGCCAATGCCGCTGTTGAACAGCGTCACGCCGCGCTGCTCCAGCGCCGTGGCAAGCTGCAGCGTCTCCTGCAGCGAGCTGCCGTTATTCACCAGGTCGAGCATCGACAGGCGAAAAATAATAATAAAGGCATCACCGACAGCGGCGCGCACCGCCTGCGTCACTTCCAGTGCAAAGCGCTGCCGCCGCGCCACATCACCGCCCCAGCCGTCGTCGCGCTGATTGGTATGGGCGACCAGAAACTGATTAATCAGGTAGCCTTCCGAACCCATGATTTCGACGCCGTCGTAACCGGCCTGCTGCGCCAGCCGGGCGCAGCGCGCGAAATCCGCGATGGTTTGTTCAATCTGCGCTTCGCTCAGTGCCTGCGGTGTAAACGGGTTGATGGGCGCCTGTAACGCCGAGGGCGCCACCAGATCGCGCTGATAGCTGTAACGTCCGGCGTGCAGGATCTGCAGCGCAATTTTGCCCCCCTGAGCATGTACCGCATCGGTTATCTGGCGGTGCCAGCCGCACTGGGTTTCGTCTGTGAGCATGGCTCCTCCCTGCGCCACCACACCCTGCGCATTGGGCGCGATGCCGCCGGTCACAATCAGCGCAACGCCTTCCCGGGCGCGCTCGGCGTAAAAGGCGGCGAGGCGCTGTGCGCCATCGGCATGCTCTTCCAGACCGGTGTGCATTGAGCCCATCAGGAAACGATTTTTCAGTTGCGTAAAGCCCAGATCCAGCGGGGCAAACAGATGCGGATAACGCTCAGTCATGATCACTTACTCAGTGAGTGGTCGGATGAGTGAACTCTAGCGGGAAAAGTGCGGGCTGGAAATTTGCGGCGCTCAGCCTGTGAGAAACATCAAAAAAAAGCAGGGCGGCAAGTCGCAGACGAAAGTATCGGACCACTTTCGCCAGGCACGGGAAGAAACCTGCGCGCCCTGTAATGGCATGAAGATTGGGCTAATAAATTAGCTCTGTGGTTATAAATTCCTGTATGACTCAATCTCTATAACAATCCCGGGTGAGGACGAGGTGATGATGCCATGCCTCAGTCGAATTAATCCGCAAGACTGGTCTTGATTTTGGCTTCAGCAGGCACCATTTCGCCGTGCCAGTTCGATAATATCGACCAGATTCTTTGATTCGAGCTTTTGAAAAATCTTAGTTTTATAAGTACTGATGGTTTTGTTATTTAATCCTAATTCACAGGCAATGATTTTATTGGATTTTCCCTGCGCCAGCTGACGTAAAATAAGCGTTTCCCGCTCGGTCAGGCGCGACAGCATATCCTGTTCATTAACATAGCGCTGGCGCCGGTCAAGAATATCGCCGGGCAAATAATTTACATTATTAAATACGCAGCCAATGGCGGCGATCAACGTCTGAATCGGATCGTATTTCGACACGAAGCCGTTAGCGCCCTGACTAAGCGATTGTATAAGCAGGTGATTGTTACTGCTCTGACTGAGCAGAATGACTTTCATCCAGGTTTTAGATTTTACGATATCGCGTAAAAAGGCGATGCCGTTTTTCTCTTTGAAATCAGGATCTAAAATCAGGATGTCGATGTGCTGATGAATAACATCGTCAATACCATCATTAATTGTGTTTGCTGTAGTGACACAATTAAAGCCATTCATTAATAATAAAGCCTGCACCCCAGCCGCAACAAGGCGATGCTCATCAACGATGAGAATTTTTGCATTAAACATAGATCTCCCTTTTACGACACCGATATGATGGCGCTGGCGGACATTATGTCTGGCGGCTTATCCCGGCGAACCGAGAAATGTCTTGATAAGATTATGTTTTTATAAAACCTGCTGATTTTTCAGCCGATATTGTTCAAAGATAATTAATGTTTCATTGACGGCGTTAATTTCGCACGCGATGGCGGCAATCAGCTGCGCGACATCGTGTCCTTCCTGCTGGTGTTTCTCCAGCTTGCGCCCCAGCTCCATCAGCGCGCTGGCATTAAGAATACTGGCACCGCCTTTCAGCTTATGGCCAAGCTGTGACAGCGCGTGAGTATCAGTGGTTTGCTGCAGTGCTGCCAGTAATTCATCGTGGCTGGTGCGAATGCTCTCCAGCAGGGTGATGCAGCTGGCGGGATCGCGCTCAGCCAGCTGCATCAGCAGCGGCGCAAAAGTCGGAACCGCCACAGGGGCCGGCAGCGCGGCGACGGGGATGTCAGCAGCAGGTTGCCCGGTCAAGCCGGCTGCAGCCTCGCTGTCAGGCACGTTTGGCGTGCGGCGCGGACAGTGGGTGATTTGCGCCAGCAACGTATCCAGATTCAGCGGTTTGAACAGACAGTCGTTCATGCCAGCCTGCAGGCAGCGCTGCATGATGTGCTGCTCGGCGGAGGCGGTCAGGCCGTATAGCGTGATCGGCGGCAGATGATGGTGGCGTTCATGCTGGCGCAGCGCCTGGGCAAATTCAAACCCGTTCATGCCGGGCATATTGCAGTCGGTAATGATTAAGTCAAAGCGCAGCGGATCCTGCTGCCACAGCTTCAGCGCTTCGACGGCGCTTTCGCTCACCACCACCTGATGGCCCGCCAGCTCCAGCTGTTTACCCAGCAGCAGGCGATTAGGCGCATGATCATCAATCACCAGCACCGACAGCTTGTCGGTGACCAGCGGCTGTGACAAATGCGGTTGGGTTTGATCGCGCGGTTCGCCGGCCGGCGCGCGGAAGTAGAAGGAGAACACCGATCCTTCACCTGGCGTACTCTCCACAATCAGTTCGCCATCCAGCAGCTCTGCCAGATTGCGGCAGATGCTCAGGCCAAGACCGGTGCCAATCTGCTGCTGCTGACGTTCACCGACCTGGACAAACGGCTCAAAGATAGCCTGCTGCTGCTCCTCAGTCATGCCGCAGCCGTCATCGCTCACTTCTATGACGAACTCACAACCTTCCTCTTCCTGGCCAATCCCCTGCATCAGCACCACGGTTACGCTGCCGCGATCGGTAAATTTAATGGCGTTACTCAACAGGTTAGACAGGATCTGGTTGATCATCAGCGGATCGGTCTGTACCCAGTAGGCCGCGATGTCCATTTCTACGCGCAGATCGATCCCTTTGCTTTCGGCCTTGTTGCGAAACAGCGTCACCGCCTGATCGATCACATCCGGCAGGTAGACGGTTTCCGGCGTGGGTTGATACTGACCAGATTCGATCTTCGACAGATCGAGAATATCGCCGATCAGCGACAGCAGCGCGCGCGCCGAGCTGTAGGCGACGCGAATATTCTCTGACAGCGTCTCACACGGCTGCGAGCGGGTTTCCAGCTCCAGCAAACCAATGATGGCGTGCAGCGGCGTGCGGATCTCATGGCTCATGCTGGCGAGAAACTCACTTTTGGAGCGGTTGGCTTTGTCTGCGGTGTCCTTGGCCAGCTGCAGCTCCTGCAACAGCGCGTTACGTTCGGTGACATCGACCCAGCCGCCGATCACCCCGGCAACTTCCCCCAGCCGATCGCGAAACGGCAGCGTCCAGTGGTACAGATGGAAGGCCTGCTGGCCAAACATCAGCTGGACGTCGCGCATTACCGCTTCACCATCCTGCAGCGTCTGCTGGTAACCATCTTCAATGGTATGAATGCTGGCGTTATTGGTGTTGAACACGTCCGACAGTCGTTTACCGATTACCTCGTCGCGTTTGATGTGCAAAAAGCGCAGATAGGCATTGTTACAGTCCACCAGCCGCGTTTGCTTATCGCGGATGTACATTGCCACCGGCGAGTCATTAAACAGCGTGTGGGTAAAATTGAGCTGATTTTTCAGCGCATTCTCTGCCTGCATACGCTGCTGAATCACTTTGCGCAGATGGTGGTTCCACAGCAGGATCAACAGAATCAATCCCAGCGATACCGAAACGATCAGCAGAATCGTTTGCTTGTAATTCTGCCACGAGCTGCTGAGAAACGGCGGTTCCGCCTGACGCCACTGCGCCATCAGCTTAAACAGGGTTTCCGGCGGGATGGCCAGCAGCGCTTTATCGAGAATGCTGATCAGCGTCTCATTGCCTGGCTCTACGCGCATCACAAAGCGCGCGGGGTCGGCGCCCAGCGTACCCTCGACGATCAGCCCGCTGCCAAAATGGTTGCGCAGATGGTAGTCGGCAAAAATTTTCGGCACGATCACCGCATCGACCTTGCGCGCCAGCAGCTGGCGCAGCGCATCCAGCGGACGATCGGTATCGCTCACCGACAGGTGCGGATAGTGCTCCTGCAGCCAGCTTTTCATCAGCGGATTTTTTAGCATCAGCGCCGAACCAAACGGAAAGGTGTCACGTGCCATGATGTTTCCCGGCTGCTGATTGCGGATGATCACCCAATGCGAAACCAGCCACGGACGTGTAATCAGAGCCGGTTGTGCTTCGAACTGTGGCTCCAGAATTTCCAGTGGAAACAGCTTTGGCAAAGGACGTCCGCCGGGGTGTTCATGACTGGCGTGCGCCACAAAATTCAGGCCGGTCTGGCTGGTGATCAGCTCCAGCACGTCCGGCGCCATGCCGCGAAACTGCTCTGCCGGCGTCCGGCTGCTGAGCGGTGCCTGCGCCAGCGGCAAGGTGGTCTCGATGTGAATGTTGTTTTGCAGCCACTGCTCTTCGTCGGCGGTGAGCGCCAGCGGATTGCGTTGCAGTACATGATGGGGATCGAGCTGCCAGCGTTTGGCAATCTGCATGCGGATAGACAGCGGAATCTGCGGCAGCGCCTGGTTGATGGCGTCGGCCAGCGCAGGATACAGCGGACTGATGCCGAAACCGACGTTGAGCGGAATCGTATGCTCATCGGCCAGAATAGTAAGCGCGTTGGCAAACAGATAGCGGTTGAGGTGCGTCAGCGTCGCCGCATTTCCCCAGACGCGCGCCGTCTGACCATAAACGGTGGCGGCAACGGCATCATAGTAGCCCGGGAAACGCACCAGCTGCGCGTTTTCGTATGTCTCTTCCAGGTACTGGCGCTGTAGCGGCGTGCCTGACCAGGCGACTTGCTCGGGCATGCCGTTATTGAGAAAAAGGTCGCTGTCGGTCTTTAGTCCCATCACGCTGTAATCCAGCATCCACGGGGCGCTGGCCAGCAGCGGCTGCGACTGTGACGACGGCTGGGCGACGTAAATCGCCAGCATATGCATTTCGCCTTTCAGCACCGCCTGCTGCGCGGCGCTATGGCTGGGGAAGTGATAAAGCTCAATGCTGGTCTCCAGCATGCTTTGTATCAGCGACAGGTAATCGGCGCTCAGGCCTTCGAAGCGGCGCGTATCGGTATCCATATATATCGGTGGCTGTGATTTACCGGCCACCGCGACTTTAATCACTTTATTTCGAAAGGCTGAAGAGATGGGCTCCGCCAGCTGCAGCGCGGGCTGTGCGGTATCGTAACGCGCTAAAAGCTGCAACGGTTTGATCTGCGCCTGCAGCGCGCCGCAAAAAAAAATAAACAGGACCACGCCCGCCAGACGGATGAAATTAACAGGATTAAACACCGTGCGTTCCTGAAGAAAATAAAGTCATTAATGCCGATAAGGGAAAAGGAGTATAAAGAGATTTTTCCCGCCTGCCTGATCTAATGCCGCATTAAGGATATTTTGCGACCATTCTCGAATGTTTAACTCATTATTAACATTTGCAGTTTTTTTTAGATATTGCTTTTGCTTTGATTTCAAAAATTTCAACGGTTTATCCATAAAATGACCTTTCAAGACAATTCTTATGTGGTCCTTTCGCAGAGTTACGTCAGAATTTTCGCAGTTTTTCCGGGGCCGCTAACCGCTGCTGGCCATTCATCCGGTAACACTACCTTTTAAATAGCGGTAATAAGTTAAACGCGTAAGCAAGATTCTAATTTTTGTTAACCTGGTGACGTTTGGTTTAAACCGTTGCAGGCGATTTTCTCTGCAGCGGTCAGCGCATACTTTCAGGTCATTTTCACTGGTGTGGTTATCAGTACTGGACAAAATTGAGACTGTAATAAAGGAATAAAAGAATGGTATATGCACATAATAAACAGGTGCGTGTCGCTGTCCTTGATGATCACCCGATGGTTCGTACCGTTTTCGAGTTATGCCTGAAACACGAACCCGATATTCATCTGGTCGGGACCTGGTCTTCAAGTAATGAATTGTTTAGTCAGCTGCGCAGCACTACGGTGGATGTGCTGGTGCTGGACTTTTTGCTGGGCGAGCGTGAACTGGATGGCCTGGCCCTGGTGAAACAGCTGCGAAATCACTATCCGCAGCAAAAGATTTTGATCTCATCGTCCATGGAGAGTCCGGCGATTGTCAAAATGGTGCTGAGCGCCGGCGTTAAAGGCTTTATTGGAAAAAGCCACAATATGCAGGAGATCGTCCAGGCGATTCGTCAGGTGGCGCAGGGGCGGCTATTCCTGTCGCAGGAAGTGGCGTACGAGGTGGAAAACCTCTACGTGATGAATGAAGACGCCATCAACGAAAACCTCGATCTCTCCAGCAAAGGCAATATGTACGAGAAGGTCAAAACCCTTAGTCCGCGCGAAGTAGAAGTGGTGCGCTGTTTTCTGGATGGGCTCAGCGTGTCGCAAATTGCCGTGAAGTTTAAACGCAGCCGCAAAACCGTGAGCGGACAAAAGCAGTCGGCGCTGAAAAAGCTCGGCCTGCGCTCGGATTCGGAATTGTTTAAATACAGCCACGACCTGATGTCGGGCAGCTAATCCCTGTTTAAGGCGGTCAGGAATGGCCGCCGTCTGTTTTTCCGCCTCTCTGCATCACGTTCCCGGTAACAGCCGTTTTGTAACATCGCTTTGAGTGATGTTCGTCACAGTTTCGCCGGCCGTATCCCGCTGTGATAGCCCCCATTGCTACAGCACTGAAGGGGCTACGATGAACATTGAAACGCAATCCTGCGTCATTACCGGCAAAAAACAGGTCAGCGTCGCACAGCAGCAGGTGCAGTGGGACGGCACCGGCACGCTGGTGCGCATCACGCGCGGCGGCATCTGCGGGTCCGATCTGCACTACTATCAGGAAGGTAAAGTCGGCAGCTTCGAAGTGAAGATGCCGATGATCCTCGGCCATGAAGTGATCGGCTACGTGGTGGAGAGCGACGATCCGCAGCTCCAGCCCAACCAGAAAGTGGCGGTCAATCCCTCAAAGCCGTGCGGCAGTTGTAAATACTGCCTGCGCGAGCAGCAAAATCAGTGCACCTCAATGCGCTTTTTCGGCAGCGCCATGTATCTGCCGCATGTGGATGGTGGCTTCACGCAATACAAAGTGGTCGATAGCGCGCAGTGCGTGCCGTTTCCGCAGGAAGCTGATGACAGCGTGATGGTGTTTGCTGAACCGCTGGCCGTGTGCATCCACGCCACGCAGCAGGCGGGCGATCTGAGCGGCAAAACCGTGTTCATTTCCGGCGTCGGGCCGATTGGCTGTCTGATTGCCGCCGCTGCCAAAGCCCGCGGAGCCGCGGAGATTATTTGCAGCGATATCAGCGAACGCTCGCTCAGCCTGGCGCAGCAAATGGGCGCGACCGGGGTGATCCACGCTGCTGACGGTGATTTCACGCCTTACCTTGCAGATAAAGGCTTCTTCGATGTCGCTTTCGAGGCTTCCGGCCATCCGTCTTCGCTGCAGCGCTGTCTCGACGTGGTATGCGCCAAAGGCACGCTGGTGCAGGTTGGCATGGGCGGTACCATTCCGGATTTTCCGCTGATGACGCTGATCGCCAAAGAGATCAATCTGGTCGGTTCTTTCCGTTTCACCCACGAATTCAACACGGCGGTTGACTGGCTGGCACGCGGCGTGGTCAATCCGCTGCCGCTGTTCAGCGGAGAATATGACTTACAGGATATCGACGCGGCGCTGCAGTTTGCCGGTGATAAAACCCGGGCGGCGAAAGTCCAGTTAACGTTTTAAGGAGTCAGTATGAGTCAGTTATTTTCCCTCGCGGGCAAGCGCGTGCTGCTCACCGGTTCGGCGCGCGGCATCGGTTTCCTGCTGGCGCGCGGTCTGGCCGAAGCGGGCGCGGAAGTGATCATCAACGCCACCACCGGGGACGGCGCAGAGCAGGGCGCAGCGAAACTGCGCGAGCTGGGTTATCACGCGCGGGCGAAGGCCTTCGACGTCACGCAGTCGGCGCAGGTTCAGCAGGCGGTGGAGGAGATTGAAAGTCAGTGGGGCGCGATTGATATCCTGGTGAACAATGCCGGCATTCAGCGCCGCCGGCCGTTTCTTGAGTTTCCCGAGCAGGACTGGAACGACGTGATTGCCGTCAACCAGACAGCAGTGTTTCTGGTGTCACAAACCGTGGCGAAAAGAATGGTGCAGCGTCAGCGCGGAAAAATCATCAACATCGGCTCAATGCAGAGCGAACTGGGGCGCGACACCATCACGCCGTATGCCGCCTCCAAGGGCGCGGTCACCATGCTGACGCGCGGCATGTGCGTGGAGCTGGCGCGCCACAATATTCAGGTTAACGCCATTGCGCCGGGCTATTTCGTCACCGAGATGACCCAGACGCTGGCTGACGATCCGGCCTTCACCGGCTGGCTGACTAAACGTACACCGGCCGCACGCTGGGGCAAGCCGGAAGAGCTGATTGGCGCGGCGGTGTTCCTGGCGTCGGGCGCATCTGATTTCGTCAATGGCCATCTGCTGTTTGTTGATGGTGGTATGCGCGTCGCCGTGTAATGCCGTGGCGCGGCTGGCGTAATTGCCGGCGCGCGCCTAAACCTTAAACACCCCTCTGTCTTCCTAAGGATAATAAAAAATGCCAATAACCATAATTGTGCTGGGTGTGATACTGCTGCTGGTTCTGATGATTGTCTTCAAGGTCAACGGCTTCATTGCGTTGGTGTTTGTCTCGGCGGTGGTAGGTATCGCCGAAGGCATGACGCCACTCAATGTGATGGCCTCGATTCAGAAAGGCATTGGTTCCACGCTTGGTGGCCTGGCGATGATCCTCGGCTTTGGTGCCATGCTCGGGCGGCTGGTGTCCGATACCGGCGCTGCCCAGCGGGTGGCCACCACGCTGATTGCCGCGTTCGGTAAACAGCGGCTGCAGTGGGCACTGGTGGTCACCGGACTGATCGTCGGTCTGGCGATGTTCTATGAAGTCGGTTTTGTGCTGCTGCTGCCGCTGGTGTTCACCATCGTGGCGGCAGCCGGACTGCCGCTGCTGTACGTCGGCGTGCCGATGGTGGCAGCGCTGTCGGTGACGCACTGCTTCCTGCCACCGCATCCCGGTCCAACCGCCATTGCCACCATCTTTGGTGCCAATCTCGGCACCACGCTGCTGTACGGCTTAATCATTACCATCCCGACGGTGATCATTGCCGGTCCGATCTTCTCAAAATTCCTCAAAAGCTTCGAAAAGTCGCCACCGGAAGGGCTGTATAACCCGAAAATTTTCACCGAAGAGGAGATGCCGGGCTTCTTTATCAGCATCTTTGCCGCGGTGATTCCGGTAGTACTGATGGCGATTGCGGCAGTCTGCGAACTGACGATGCCGAAAGAGAATGCGCTGCGCCAGTTCTTTGAATTTATCGGCAACCCGGCGGTGGCGCTGTTTATCGCCGTGGTAATTGCGGTATTTACCCTCGGTCTGCGCAACGGGCGCAAAATGGAGCAGGTGATGGATATGTGTGGCGATTCGATTGCCGCCATCGCCATGATCGTCTTTATCATTGCCGGCGGCGGCGCCTTTAAGCAGGTGCTGGTAGATAGCGGTGTCGGTAATTACATTGCCGATCTGATGAAAGGATCGTCGCTGTCACCGCTGCTGATGTGCTGGACGGTGGCGGCAATGCTGCGCATCGCGCTGGGATCGGCCACCGTCGCGGCGATCACCACCGCCGGCATCGTGACGCCGATCATTGCCGCCACCCATACCGATCCGGCGCTGATGGTGCTGGCCGTTGGTTCGGGTAGCGTGATCGCCTCGCACGTGAACGATCCGGGTTTCTGGCTGTTCAAAGGCTATTTCAACCTGAGCGTGGTTGAAACGCTGAAAACCTGGACGGTAATGGAAACGCTGATCTCCATCCTCGGCCTCGCCGGTGTGCTGGCGCTCAACGCCATCATTCACTAAGGCCCGCGCTTCACAGGGAGGTGAAGCGTGCTTACGCGCGGCGGCGAATCCACGAGAAACGTGACTGATAGCCGCTGTCAAAATGGGTGTTATAACGATAGCTCGATCCCGCCTCCGCCATGCAATAAGTACACACCGCCACGCGATCAATCTGCGCCGCCGGGATGCCGCGCTGTAACAGCAGGTCCTGCGCCAGCTGAGGCAAATCAAACCATACTCCCTGATGATGCCCCCGCGCCTGAGGTCGGATTGCCTGCGGATTATGCGGCTGTTGCTGTGACCAGCTTAGCGCCGGCAGGTCCGGGCGCTGCTGCATCTGTGCGATGCGATCAACGCCCAGCTCATAGCAGCACGGGCCGATTGCCGGACCGATCGCCACCAGCAGGGATGCCGGCGTCGCGCCACCCGCCAGCAGCTGATCGAGGGCACTGCTCAGCACGCCGCCGAGCGTACCCTGCAAGCCGGCATGTACCGCCGCCACCTGATGCGTTTTCACATCGGCAAACAGCACCGGCAGACAGTCAGCGGTGTAAACCGCAACCGGCTGATGATCGTCACTGATCACCCCATCGGATTCACAACTTTTCGGCGGCCGGTTTTGCCCGGCCAGCATCACTTTTGCGCTGTGCCGCTGCTGTCCGTACGCCGCAGCGGCCGGTGCCGGCTGACCGGCAGGCTGAAAGGCATACTCCAGCCAGCGTTGACTCTCCAGCAGCGCCGAGCGCGGCCCGCGATTATCCATAAGTGTCTCCTGTGACCTGACCCCGGTTTTCCTCTGCCCACAGCTTACGTTAACTGCTACATTTTTAAAGCTTTACAAAAACTGACCATAATCACTTAAGGACGACATGATGAAAAACACCTCCTGGCTGGCCGCGGCAGGCTTGATTGCCCTGACGCTCACCGGCTGTGCCCAACCGCAAAAGCAGCAGGCTCAGCAGCAACTTGGTCAGCAGTCGGTGCTGGCAGTCAACTGGTTCCAGCAGTCTGGCGAGTATCAGGCGCTGAGCTGGCAGGCGTTCAATACGGCACGCATGGCGTTTGATAACGCTCCTTCGCTCACCGGCAAACCCAAAGCGGTGATTGTTGATCTGGATGAAACCATGATCGATAACAGCGCCTACAGCGCGTGGCAGGCAAAAAACGGCCAGCCGTTCTCCGGTAAAACCTGGTCAGCGTGGACGCAGGCGCGCCAGGCGACCGCGGTGCCCGGTGCCGTCGAATTTGCCAACTATGTGAATAGCCACGGCGGCACCATGTTCTACGTCTCGAACCGCGATCAGAAAGACTACGCGGCTACGGTCGATAATCTCAACAAGCTGGGCTTCAGCGGCGTAAGCGACAAAACCGTGCGTCTCAGCACCGGTAACTCCAATAAACAGGCGCGTTTCGACGCAATTAAAAATGCCGGCTACAACGTGGTGCTGTATATCGGCGATAACCTGAATGACTTCGGCGGCGCCACCTGGCATCAGGGTAACGCGCAGCGCCAGCAGTTTGTCACGCTCAACCATCAGCGTTTTGGCACCCAGTTCATTGTGCTGCCAAATCCACTGTACGGCGACTGGGAGAGCGGCATGGCTGAAAACTACAATAAGTTAACCCCGGAACAGCAGCTGCAGGTGCGTGAATCCCGCATGAAAGCCTGGAACGGTAAATAATTCGTCAAGCGAAATAGCGCCTGCCCTGGCGGGCGCTTATCGCAGGCGGTTAGCGCCAGTGATATTTACGTTTCTTTGTAATTATTATTCTGCTTATCATTTTCCCGATCTCTTACTTAATCCTTCCGCCGTCTTCAGTGAAATATCATCGCGAATAACGTTAAAACCAGCGAATATCACTATTCATAAATTTAGTAATTAGGATTTTTCTCAGCGAGCAGAGTGTAATCCACCATACCAGCGTAAAGGCGCAAAAGTTTTACGTGTATATATTTGTCAGTTCATCCGAAATGCGTTTTAAAAACTAATTTTAATAAGCTGATTATATTGATTTTTAATCGAACCCTCCCTGATTGCGTCACTTGCATTAACTTACTTTACCATGACATTTGCTGACACTTATTTTACATAAGGTCGCTGCTTCTGCCTGACTGAAATATTCCTGGTGCAAATAAATTCATAAGCGTCTATAACCAATTTCTGTGAGAAAGCGCCGTATACACCTGCCACAGAACGCTAAAACCGTGCTGCGCCATGCATTTATTTGCCCGGAAGCGCTATTTGCGGATACAGAGAGAAGATAATTGTGACGACCCTTAAACCCTTATTAGCGAAAAATCGCAGTTGGGCACTCCAGCGCCGCGAGCGTAATCCAGATTACTTTGAACAATATCTGCATCAGCAGAAACCCCACTCCCTGTGGATTGGCTGTTCCGACAGTCGCGTACCGGCAGAAGTGCTGACCGGCTCGCATCCGGGCGAGCTATTCGTGCACCGCAATATCGCCAATATGGTACTACCCGATGATGACAACTTTATCAGCGTGCTGCAGTACGCGATTTTTTATCTCGGCGTCGAGCGCATTGTGCTGTGCGGTCACTACGGCTGCGGCGGCGTGCAGGCGGCGCTGGGTCTGCCTGCCAGCCCGTTAGCGCAGGAGGATTCGGCGCTCGCCAGGCGCATTGCCGCGCTGCGCCGCGCATTGCAGCACGGGCTGGTGGCCTATCACGCCAGTCCCGCGCAGGAAGAGGAGAGCAGCAAGCTTAACCGGCTGATTGAAGCCAATGTCATCGCCCAGTTTAGCCAGCTGGTGCGCTGCGAGCCGGTGCAACAGGCCTGGCAGGCCGGACAGCAACTGGATGTATTTGGCTGCGTTTATGACCTGCAGTCCGGCCATCTGAAAGAGTTAATCCAGCAATCGTCAGAGGAACCCTCATCATGAATCTGCAAACGCTTCGTCAGGATATTCCTGCTGGTCTGGTGGTGTTTCTGGTGGCGCTGCCACTGTGTCTGGGCATCGCGCAGGCCAGCGGTCTGCCGCCCTTTGCCGGTCTGCTCACCGGGGTGATCGGCGGTCTGCTGGTTACCGCGCTCAGTCCCTCGCGCTTTGCCGTGAGCGGCCCGGCGGCGGGGCTGGTGACTATTGTTGTGGCCTCAATCCAGACGCTCGGCAGCTTTTCCGCATTTCTTACCGCGCTGATTCTGGCTGGCGTGCTGCAGTGCATGCTCGGCCTGCTGCGCGCCGGTCGTTTTATCTCGCTGGTGCCGGGCAGCGTCATCAAAGGGATGCTGGCGGCAATTGGCCTGCTGTTGATTATGCAGCAGATTCCGGTGGCGCTGGGCGCAGCGAGCGATGCCGGTCTGCAGTCGCTGGTCAGCGGTGAGTTTTCGTTTTCGCTCAGCGCGATGCTGGTGGCCGGTAGCGGGCTGCTGATTCTGTGGCTGTGGACCACGCCCGCGATCAAGGCAGTTAAAGCGCTGAGCTGGATCCCCGGCCCGCTGGTGGCGGTGCTGTTTGGCTGCCTCGCCACGGTGTTGGGCGATCGCCTGTTTCCCAGCCTCGGCGAAGGCCTGCCGCGTATCGTACTGCCGGCGTTTGACAGTATGTCGGCGCTGGTGGCGGAGCTGGAAACCCCAGACTGGCTGGCGTGGCAGAATCCGTCGGTGTGGGTGGTAGCGATTACGCTGGCGCTGGTGGCCAGCCTTGAAACGCTGCTCAGCCAGGAGGCGCTGAAAAAACTGCGTCCGCAGCATCCGGCGCCGTCACCGAATAAAGAGATGTTCGCGCAGGGCATCGGTAACCTGACCGCTGGCTTGCTCGGCGCGATGCCCATTACCGCGGTGATTGTGCGCAGTTCGGTCAACGTCAGCGTGGGTGCCCAAACCAAACTGTCGATTCTGCTGCACGGCGTGCTGCTGCTGATTTGTGGCTTGTGGTTCAGCGCCCTGCTTAACGCGATTCCGCTCGCCAGCCTGGCGGCGGTGCTGCTGTATACCGGCTATAAGCTGGCAACGCCGCGCCTGTTCGTCGAACAGATTCGCATGGGCGCGCAGCAGTACGTGCCGTTTCTTGCCACCATCGGCGGCATCATTGTGTTTGGCATGCTGGCCGGGATTGGTATCGGTATCGCGACGCAGATTCTGTGCAGCATCTACCAAAGCCACCGCAACGCGCTGCAGCTTACCCGCTATGACGACCATTACGTGCTGCGCTTTCAGCAAAACCTGACCTTTATGCACAACCCGAAGTTGCAGGGGCTGCTGGCGGAGATCCCGGAAAATAGCGTGGTGATTGTCGATCACGATAACGCCGAGTATATGGATCCGGACGTGAAAGCGGTGCTGCAGGATTTCGGGGATAGCGCCGGTGAGCGCGGCATCCGGCTGAGCCAGTGGCCGGTGGCGGTGAAATAACGTTCCCGCGCGCACTCATGCAGTTTTTTTCGCCAGAATCGGATATCCCGGATATCCGATTTTTTTATTTATACGGCATAATTGCCGCTCACTGCGCCTGCCTGTTTCACATGCTGCCGGCGGGGCTGGTAGCTCGTCTCTGGCTTTCATGGCAGAGTGAGCGCCGCTCAGTCGCAGAGCAGGGCGACGAATACCGGGTTAATTAGCGAATTATCGCACGGATTTTTCAGGTTAAATGATTGCTGATGCCAGCGACGGATGGCAGCGATTTCAGGTTACAGGGTTCAGACGTATGCGCGTTAAGCTGTTTGAAGAGAATAATGTTAAAAAGAATGCTCTTTCGCTGTGTCTTATTACGCTGTTCTTCTGCTTTGTTGGCAGCCACCTGCGTATTCCCGAAGAGTTTTCCCTGTTCTGGCCGGTGAATGCTCTCATCGCCGGGTTGATGGTGCGCAACCCGTTTTTACACACCACCTCCAGTTATCTGGTGTGTTTTGCCGCCATGATTTTCAACGATACGGTTTTTTCCGGCTGGGCACTGCCAGCGGTGACGATTAATTTTGCCAATATCCTGTTTATTCTGGTGTCGGTCAGCATGCTGATTAAGCATCTGCAATCGCCGACCGCAAACAGCCAGGTGTTCAATGCCATGCGCATCTTTCCGGCGTGCCTGCTCGGCGCGGCAGCCTGCGCCACCTGGGGCGCATGGGCGCAGGATATCGATTTCAACGCGCGCTTTGTGGTGGCGTGGGCCGACTGGTTCAGCGAGCAGTTCTCTACCTCGCTGATGCTGCTCCCGGTGATGCTGACGCGTCCGCTGCGCAGCGTGCCGCTGCGGACGCTGGTACACCCGGCCAGGCTGCTGCCGCTGCTCGCCGTGGCGCTGTCGCTCACGGTGGGGGCGCTGATTGGTGGCGCGGGCAGTCTGACCTTCCCGGTACCGGCGCTGATCTGGTGTGCCATTGTTCTGCCGATTCCGATCACCAGCCTGGTGATTCTGTTCACCGGCATCACCGAGATCGTGCTGGTCTCGCACGGCGTGATGAATATTCAGGGCGATGATTCGCTGCTGCCCATCAGCCATCTCACTTCTGCACGGCTCGGCGTGGCCACCGTAGCGCTCAGCCCGCTGCTGGTGGCGGTGAGCATGGACGCCATTCGGCAGCTTAACCATCGCCTGGCATTGCGCGCCAATTATGATTTCCTCACCCAGCTACTTTCGCGCTCCGGCCTGTATGAGAACCTGCGCCAGCAGCCGTTTTCCCTGCAGCGTGAAGCCGGCGTGATTATGCTGGATGTCGACTACTTCAAAGCCATTAATGACAATTTCGGCCATGATGCCGGCGATGGCGTGCTGGAGGAAATTGCGCGCCGTATTCAGCACGTGGTCCGCAGTCGCGGCCTGGTGTGCCGCTTTGGCGGCGAAGAGTTCGTGGTGGTGGTATTTGATTACACCCACAGCCAGCTGTTTCAGCTGGCCGAAGTGATTCGTCAGGCAATGGTGAAAGAGAAGTTCTGGATTCAGGGCAACACCGTGACCGTGACGGTCAGCCTCGGCCTGGCGCGCGGCGGTGCGGTTAACGAACGTGAATGGCCGGGGGTGATCAACCGGCTGGTGTCAGCGGCGGATAAACACCTTTACGTTGCCAAGCGCAATGGCCGCAATCAGACCTCACCGGCAATCGCGCCGCGCAGCATGGCGCATGACGTGGCCTGAGCCACGCCATCGCAGGTTACACGCTGCTTTTCAGCTGGCTGGATTGCTGATGACGCTGCTGCGCCAGTTCAATCAGGCGGGTAATCAGATCGCTGTAACTCAGGCCGGCCGCCTGCCACAGTTTGGGATACATGCTGATGTTGGTGAAGCCGGGTAAGGTATTCACTTCGTTGACAATAATGTCGCCCGTTTCGGTGAGGAACACATCGACGCGCGCCATGCCAAAGCACTCCAGCGCCTGGAACGCGGTAATCGCTACAGCCCGAATGGCCTCGCTGGCTTCCGCACTGATGTCAGCCGGTACCACCACCTGCGCGCCGCTCTCGCTGATATATTTGGTGTCATACGAGTAGAAGGCGTCGTGCACCACAATTTCACCGCACGGGCTGGCTTCTGGCGCCTCGTTACCCAGCACCGCGCACTCAATCTCACGGCCACTGATGCCCTGTTCAATCAGGACCTTGCGGTCAAAGCGGAACGCCAGATCCAGCGCCGCGTCGAATTCATCCGGCTGCGTCACTTTGCTCACCCCAACGGATGATCCCTGATTGGCTGGCTTGATAAACAGCGGCAGGCCAAAGCGCGCAATCACCGCCTGCAGATCCAGCGCCGCGCGCTGCGTCTGGGTGACGCTCAGCCACGGCGCCACTTTCAGGCCGGCATCGCGCAGCAGGCGTTTGGTGAAATCTTTGTCCATGCTGACCGCGGAGCCCAGCACATCCGACCCGACAAACGGCAGATTGGCCATGCGCAGCAGCCCCTGCAGCGAGCCATCTTCGCCCAGCGTGCCGTGCACAATCGGGAAGATGACATCCAGCTGCGACAGCGGCTGCGCCTGCTGACGCGTAATCAGCTGTTCCGCGCGGCTGCCGGGCACCAGCGCTACATTTTCACCGGAGCGGTTCAGGGCAATCAGCGCCGGATTGTCGGCGTTGAGCAGAAAGCCTGAAGCGTCATTGAGATGCCACTCGCCCTGTTTGTCGATCCCCAGCAGCACCACGTCGTATTTGTTTTTATCGATCGCCTCAAGAATATTTTTGGCCGACTGTAACGACACTTCATGTTCGGCCGACTTGCCGCCAAATACGATACCTACCCGCTGTTTTGCCATTGCTCTTTGTCCGGTTGCAGTAAAGCGAGCAGCTAAGATAACACGCCCAGGACAGCGCTCAACAGCGCCGCGATTATTCTGCAATCGATCGGTCGCCAGACCGCATTCAGTCGGGCTTTCTCCGCTTTATTCACAAATATTCTCCACCGTTTGAGACAAGTCTTGGACGGCCTGAAAGCTGCCTTCTGTCAGAATTTTCCCAATTCAAAGAAAAGTCTGCGGTGGACGATGCGTCCACCGTTTTTTGTCAGGTTTACAGGAGTCGGGAAATGATGGACCAGAAGCAGAATGCCGTGGAGCAGGATGCGCGTTCTGTTGCTCGTATCGAAACCACCGTGGATGACACGCTGTTAAAAAGCGTGGCGTGGATTTGCAAACACTACAAACGCGAGAAGAGTGAAGAGGCGCTGGTCGCCGGCCTGCCGAAAGCGACGCTGCTGTCGCCGTCGCAGGCAATGACCGCTCTGGAGAACGCTGGCATTACTGGCGGCATGGTTGAACGCCGCCTGCAGGATCTGCCGGAGCAGCTGATGCCGATGATTCTGCTGCGGCAGAACGGCGGCGGCTGCATTGTGCTGTCGCGGCGCATTCACACCAATGAGGAGAATCAGCGCGAGCTGCGCTTCCAGCTGATTATGCCGGAGGTGAGTGATAAAGCGGTGGAGATGAGCCTGGCGGAGCTCAACGAGATTTACGCCGGCTTTGCGGTGATGGCGAAACCGGCGGCGGTACTGGATGAGCGCGCCAGCGAAATGCTGCCGGAGGTCAAAGGTCACTGGCTGTTCAGCACCCTGTGGCGCTACCGCCGTTACTACCGCAGCGCCGCCATTGCCGCCGTGCTGATCAACGTGCTGGCACTCTCCAGCATCTTCTTCACCATGAACGTCTACGATCGCGTGGTGCCGAACCAGGCGTTTGTTACGCTGTGGTCGCTGGCGATTGGCGTCACCATCGCCATGATCTTCGAAGCCATTACCCGCTTTGTGCGGGCGCATCTGCTGGACATGGCGGGCAAAAAGGCCGACCTGGTGCTGGGCAGCATGCTGTTCCGTCAGGCGTTGTCGATCCAGATGGAGCACAAACCGGCCTCATCAGGCACTTTCGCCAACCAGATCCGTGAATACGAATCGGTGCGCGATTTTGTTGCCTCGGCGACGCTGGCGGCGATTTCGGATCTGCCGTTTATCCTGATGTTCGTCGGCGTGATCTTCTTTATCAGCGGTCCGCTGGCGATTATTCCGTTGATGATGATCCCGCTGATCATCATCGTCAGCGCCGCGATTCAGTGGCCGCTGGCGCGCATCATGAAGGAGAACCTGCGCGATGCGTCGCTGAAACAGGGCGTGCTGATTGAGTCGGTTGAAGGCATGGAAACGCTGAAAGCCGTGGGTGGTGAGGCGCATATGCAGCGCCGCTGGGAGAACTTCAGCGCGCTGCAGTCGGCTAACTCAATGAAGTCAAAACGCTATTCGACGCTGGCAACCGGCGTGGTGACCTTTCTGCAGCAGTTTCAGACCGTGATGCTGGTGGTGGCCGGGGTTTATCTGATCAACGCCGGCACCTTCACCATGGGTGCGATGATCGCCACCGTGATGCTGGCCAGCCGCGCCACCGGCCCGCTGGGTCAGGTGATTGGTCTGGCGGTGCGTTATCAGCAGGCCAAAGCGGCGCTGACCTCGCTGAATAAGCTGATGGAGATGCCGGTCGATCGCGACAGCAGCAAAACTTATCTGACCGATCCGCCGCTGACCGGCGAGATCTCGCTGAGCAATGTCAGCTTCTCTTATCCGGCACCGCCGATGAAGCCCAATCCGGAAATCCTCAAAGACATCTCGCTGACTATCAAGGCCGGTGAGCGCGTGGCGATTCTTGGCCGCATCGGCAGTGGTAAATCGACGCTGTTACGCGTGATGGCGCGTCTGTATCAGCCGGTGAAAGGGCAGATCTCCGCCGACGGACTCGATGTTAACCAGATCGATCCGGCGGACTGGCGCAAAGCGGTGGGTTTCGTCAGCCAGGATGCGCGCCTGTTCTACGGCACGCTGCGCGAAAACGTGATGATTGGCCGACCGGATGCCACCGCGAACGAACTGCTGCGCGTGCTGAACCTCACCGGTCTCGATCACGTGGCGGCGCGCCATCCGAGCGGCATTAATCTGTCGGTCGGCGAGGGCGGTGAAGGGCTGTCGGGCGGCCAGCGCCAGCTGGTGTCATTAGCGCGAACTCTGCTGACGCGGCCCAAAGTGCTGCTGATGGATGAGCCGACCAGTGCGATGGACAGCATGACCGAAAGCCAGTTCCTTGCCCATCTGCGTCGCGCCAGCGAAGGCCACACGCTGATCGTCGTGACGCATCGTCCGTCAATTCTGGCGCTGGTCGACCGCATCATCGTGGTTGAGGAAGGAAAAATTGTCGCGGATGGCCCGAAAGAGCAGGTGCTGGCCGCGCTGGAAGGTAAAGGTAAAACCCGCCAGCCGCCGCGTCAGGCGGTAGAGCAGGCGGCGCGCGCACCCGCGCCGGCTAACGATGCTTCGGCAACGTCAGAGCCCGCCGTCGCCGCGGCAGAGGAGGCCGCAGTATGATCAAGTTAATGCCATGGCGCAGCCGCAGCAAAAATCTCTCCGCTGCGGATGCCGAATTCATGAATGATGTGCAGGCGTCCCTGCTGTCGCAAACCACGCCGGGATCGAAACTGGTGATGTGGATCATCATCGCGGTGATTGGCATCGGTCTCACCTGGGCAAACTATGCGCGGGTGGAGGAGATCACCAAAGGCGACGGAAAAGTGATTTCCCGCAGCCGCGAGCAGGTGATTCAGAGTCTGGAAGGCGGCATTCTCGCCGAAATGAACGTGCGTGAAGGCACGGTGGTCAACCGGGGCGACGTCCTGCTGAAAATCGATCCGACGCGTGCGCAATCAAGCTATCGCGAGGCGCTGAGCAAAGTGATTGGCCTGAAGGGCAGCATTGCGCGTCTGCGTGCCGAAGCCTACGCGCAGCCGCTGACGTTTGACGAGCAGGTGCAGAGCGATCCCGCCGTGGTTGCGCAGGAGACCAAAGCCTATGAATCACGCAAGCGCGCGCTGAACGACAGCATTAACTCACTGCAGCGCAGCTATGCCCTGTCGATGCGTGAAATTCGTCTGGCGGAGCCGCTGGCGGCGAAAGGATTGCTGTCTGAGGTTGAACTGCTGCGCATGCAGCGCCAGGCGAACGACATCCAGGCGCAGATTGTTGAGCGGCGTAACCGCTATCAGTCTGATGCCAACACCGAACTGGCGCGGCTGGAGCTGGAACTCAGCCAGGTAAGCGAAAACCTGATTGGCCGCGCGGACGTGGTCGAGCGCACCACCATTACCGCACCGGTGCGCGGCACGGTGAAAAACGTGCGCGTCAACACCATCGGCGGCGTGATTCAGCCCGGTGAGCACATCCTGGAAATTGTGCCGCTGGAAGAGCAACTGCTGGTGGAGGGGAAAATCCGTCCTTCTGATGTCGCCTTCCTGCGTCCGGGGCTGCCGGCCAAAGTGAAAATCACCGCCTACGACTTCGCCATCTACGGCGGACTGGATGGCCACGTGGAATACATCAGTCCGGATACGCTGAAAGACGATCAGAAAGCCGCTTCCGGCCGCCCGGATGACACCTATTACCGCGTGTTGATCCTCACTGATAAAAGCACGCTGCACGCAGGCAATAAAGATCTGCCGATCATTCCCGGCATGGTGGCCACGGTGGAAATCCGCACCGGCGAGAAAACCATCCTTGATTACCTGCTGAAGCCGGTACTTAAGGCGAAAGAAGCCTTCCGCGAGCGTTAATAACCATGAAAAATAATAATATGCACCGTCGCGCAGCGGCGCGACGCCTCTCTTTGCTTGCCGGTTGCATTACGGTCATGATGGCCCCGGCCATCAGCGTAATGGCCGATTCGACCAGTGAACTGATGATGTTTGCCGAGATGAGCGGACATCGCCCGGCCGCCCCCGCTGCGGCACCGGTACGCAGCGCGCCGGTACAGCGCGTGCCCGTTGCGCCAGTCCAGCGCTTTGCAACCGCGCCGGCACCGCAACCGATGTTTACGCAACCTCAGGCCGCGCCGGTTGCACCACCGGTCGCCGCGCCACGCGCTCAGCCGGCACCAGCGCCGGCACCTTCACCGGCCCCAGCGCCAGCAGCGCCGATTGCACCACCGCCGGTGCAGCCGGTACAGGGCGGCGGTTTTCTGACGGAGGAGCAGCGCCAGCCGGAACCCAGGCAGACGAATCCGCTGCTGAAATCGGTACGCACTTTCAACCCACAGCAGCCTGCGCCGGTGCCGGTGAATGAAGCAGAAGTAAAAGCACAGAGCGAGTTCAGTTATGTCAGTCCGCCAGTAGCGGAAACCAGAACCACTGCCGCCGATGCCGCCGTGGCGCGTTCACCGGTCAGCCTGAGCGGCGCAGTGGATGAAACCGTGGCTGAATCCGAGCTGCGGCAGAAATTCCTCTCGGCCGCGCGCATCACCTGGCGCATCAGCCCGGCGCTGAAATCGTCCGTGGCGCAGACCGATGCCGCCGCCGCCAGCGTGGATGAGGCGAAAGGGCAGCGCTGGCCGCAGCTGGATGTCAGCGCCAGCTCGGCGACCAAAGAGTTTGGTGGCGGGGTAAAAAGCGACGGTAGTCAGAGCAACGTGCCGGCGCTCGGCGTGTCGATGGCGACCAACCTGATTGATTTCGGTCAGACCAGCCGCACTATTGAAAGCCGCGAAGAGCGCGTGACCTCGGCGCAACAGGCGGCGCAGGCGCAGCGAGAAGAGCTGGCGATGCAGGTCAGCAACGCGCTGATTGAGTGGAACAAGCAGCAGCGGATCATTGCCATTAGCCAGCAGTACGTGGCGCGCATGACCGAACTGACCACCATGCTGAGCGGCATTGTGCAGTCAGATACCGGTCGTCGCAGCGAGCTGACGCAGGCCAAAGGCCGATTGCTGCAGGCGCAGAGTTATCTGGAGAATGCCGAGTCGCGCGCGCGCGATGTCGAAATCACGCTAAACCGCCTGATGGGCAATAGTCGCGTGACGCTGCCCGCCAGCGATCGCTGGGCGATGAATTTTGGCGATCTCAATCGTCAGCTGGCCAGCCTGGATTATCATCCGCTGATCCTGCGCGCCAATGCGGAAACGCGAGCGGGGTTTAAAGAAGCGGAGGCGATTAAAGCTTCCGGCCTGCCAAAACTCAACTGGACGGTAACCAAAAGCACGCGTGAAGATCAGCTCGGTCGCCAGCAGGCGTGGCAAACCGGCATCAACGTTAGCTGGGGCCTGTTCCGCGGCGGTTCAACCAACGCGCAGGAGATTGCGGCGATTAAACGCGCCGAAGCCAGCCGTCAGCAGGTACAGGAGCAGCGACGCGATCTGGAGAATCGCGTGCGCGCTGCCAGCCAGGATGCACATTCGATGGCCGATCGCGCCGCGCTGTATAAGAGTCTGATTGTCGAGTCTGACCGCATCCGCAAAGACTTTTTCGATCAGTGGTATCACCTCGGACGCCGCTCGCTGCTGGATGTTCTGAGCGCCGAAAGCGATCTGTATAACAATCAGGTAAGCGAAGTGAGCAATCGCTTTGACAGCTACGCGGCGATCATTCGCGGCTACTCCAGTGCCGGCATCCTCAGCCGCTGGCTCACCACCGGACGTTAAGCGTCAGCGCGCTGTGGCGGGTTAGCCGGTATCAGAAATAGCAGCGCAACCGGGATGGCAGCGAACAGCAGCAGGGCTGTGGCGGCGCTGCTGCTGTAGAGCTGCGCAAAGAGTATCGCCCCGACAATTTGCCCAATCGCCAGCGTCAGAAACGCCGCCGCCACGCCAGAGGCCGCATTCTGTGGCGTGGCGGCGGCACCCGCAACCAGCAGAATACCCGACAGCGTGACGTATCCCGCGCCGCACAGCGCCGCCGC
>NZ_SCKT01000005.1:148015-339468 GCF_014155765.1 Pantoea dispersa
GTACCAGCCAGTAGCTAAAGTGGGTGAGCGCCGCCAGCAACAGCAGTGGTGCGGCCATCGCCAGCTGCGCCAGCCAGTACACCTGACGCATACCGATGCAGCGTGCCAGCGGACCGGTCAGCGCGCCGAGAATGCCGGCCGCGCCGCTAACCAGCCACAGCATACTGGCGTGGCCCTCGTTCAGGTGGCTGTGCTGGCGTAACACATCCGGTCCAAAACACCACCACGCCGCGCTGGCGACACCGCTAAGGAAAGCGATGATGATCACCCGCTGCAGCGCGCAGTTGTGCAACCGATCGCGCCAGCCAACCGGCGATCCCGATGGATCGGCGCGCCCGGCGGGCAGGCAATAGCGTGCCAGCAGCAGGCTGATTAACGCCAGCGCGGCAAAACAGCAGCAGGCCGCGCGCCAGCCGCCGGGCATCAGCATAAAAATGGGCACTGACACAATAATGCCCGCGCCGGTGCCGGCGTTAATGAACGTGTTAGCGGCGGTTTGCCGCGACGCGTCAATTTGCCGGCTCACGGCACTGGCGAGCGCCGGGGAAGCCAGTCCGGCACCGAGACCGGCGATAAACAGCCCACCGGCAATCAGCCATGCGCTACCGGCAGCGGCCAGCAGCAGTAAGCCGAGCATGGCCGTCAGTGCTGCCAGCATGGCGGTGCTGCGCACGCCCCAGCGCGCCAGCAGCAGTGTGGCGCCGGGCGTGGCCAGGCAGTAAGCCAGATAGCTGCAGGCGGCCAGCATGCCCGATGCGCGCGGGCTGAAGCTGATCTGTTGCGCCACCTGCGGCATCATCATTCCCCAGGCAAAACGCGCCAGTCCGTAGGTCACGGCGATCAGCATAAAGCCGCTTAGCGTCAGGCGGAGTGAGGCTTTCATGATGCATTCGCCATCAGTTGCTCAGCCGCCAGACGCGCAGTGACCGCGGCCTGCGGACCGTCAATCAATCCGGCCATAATCGCCCCTTCAAACAGTATCCAGATAGCATCGGCCAGCGCTGACGGCGAATTCCTGTGCGAGTGCGCCAGGCAGGCACGGATATAGCCGCGCTGCCAGTAACGATAATCCAGCGCCTGCGCCGCCAGCTCTGCATCCTGCTCCGCATACTCGCCGTACGCTTTGGCAAAAAAGCAGCCGAGCGAACCTTCCGCCCGCATCCACTGTTCCAGCACCGAAAACAGCTGGCTGATGGCTGCCGGATCGTCTGGCTGTGACAACAAATCAGCAAAGCGCTGCCGGCGCGCGGTCATCACCGCGGCAGTTAACCGCTCGCGCGACGGAAAGTGCTGATAGAGCGTACGCGTGGAGACCTTCGCCTCACGGCAAATGTAATCGGTGCTGGTGGCATGAAAACCGTTGTTGTAGAACAGCCGCTCGGCAGCGTTCAGGATATGTTGTTTTTTACGCATACCTTAAAAAGTAAACCGATCGTTTTACTTTTGCAAAGTGGCGGCGCGAAAATCGGGTGCGAGGCGGTTAATCACCGCCAGTTTCGAGGATGCAGCTTTGAAGGAATTATCAATCAGGAAACGCGCTTAGCCGAGTCGGGCGATGCGTGCTCGGGCCTCATCCAGATGCTGTTGTAACGCGGCGAGGCAGGGCGCAAAACGATCGGAGAAGCCATCGCAACTATTCGTCAGCGACAAAAATTCCTCCGCCAAAGCCAGCGCTTCCCGCCATATATCGCTGCTGACCACTTCCGGCAGGGACGCAGGCCGCAGCGTATTCACGATGGCGCCGCCCGCTCTGGGCGCAAAGCCCATCGGCAGAATGTCGTAAGCTGGCGCGAGGTGATAAGGACGGCCATGGCGACTGATGAATGACAGGTTACCGGCGTGCATGTCGGTATTGCCGATCAGCATGCCGAATGCCCAAAGCCGTGCCGTGCTGCTGGCGGCCTCAGAATGGACACACTTTTTCGCCACAAGCTGGTTGACGAGGACCGGCCAGCTTGCACTGGCATTGCAGACGAACTCCGCATCAAGCGCGCGCAGCGAGAACACGCCGATACGGCCCATTTTGCCCACCCGATCAAAGCGGGAGATTTCGAGGAAGCGCTGCCCTGCAATATCAAACACGTCGGTCTCAACACCCAGCACTTTCAGGGCCAGATGCTCAGCCATCAGCAGATCGCGCCAGCGTTCGCTGACTGGGTTGTCATCTGCCGCCGTGAATTTCACCAGCACATGACCGCGTTCGGTATAGGTGCAGAATTTTGGCTGCTCGCCACCCGCAGATGAGCCTGGCACCTCACCAGCGCCCGCAGCCCGCGCCAGTTCGGGATACGCTGTCGCGCGCTCCACGGGTGTCGGTTCGGGCATTTCCAGGAAAAGGCTGCGCGCCTGCTCGCCGATCAGCAGGTTGCCGATCGCATCATGACCTTGCGCCAGCAGCGCTCTGACGACATCTGCGTCCGCCCATTGTTCGGGATTCGCCGGCAGACCGAGCCCGCTGGCATAAGTTGAGGCATACGCTCTGCCGAGATAGCCCTGTGGTCGCATGTCAAACAGCCACCACGGCAGCCCGTCACTGTGAAAGCTTTTGTGGTCCGCCTGCACCATCACAAATCCCTCTGGACGAACCGGAATCAGCTCGCCGAGAGGTTTGATTTGCCCTTCATCGGTAACACGATAAATCGGGGCCGAGCGGAATCCGCGAAACGTATCCCGCAGGGCATATTAAATAGATGGACCCGCCCCGATTTTGACGATGTCATCACCCAGTTCTCTAATCGCACGGGAAAGCGTAGGCTGGCTTATACCCATTTTTTTAATGAGTTGCCTTCCTGCCATCGGCCCGCTATAGAGAAGCTGATGTATTTTTTTTGAATGTAATGACATGTGTTTGAGTAGCTTTTGAATAGGTTTGTGAATAGATATATGAATAGTTTTTGAGTAGTTACCTTAGCAAGTAAATAGCTGGCAGTCACTGGGATGTGTTGTGCCTGTTGTGCAAATGTGTGGTTCTGTAGGAAGTTGAGGCTGCATGCAGGCTTAACGAGGTAGATTCTCGCGTCGTTGTTTGTAAGAGGCGGTTGTTAACACAATGACAGCGTGAGGCAGTAAGAGCCGGAAAGGCTGGCAAGGCAGGTGATTTCAGGTTGAAAGTGGGAAGGGTGCTGCGCATTGGAGTTTCAACTGTATCAGCTTAAAGCGTCGCCCTTTTATCTCCATCATTGAAATCTGAATAACAAAGCCACCTGTTTAAGGGTGACTTAAGTCAATCAGATGAACAAGTGATTGGCGGCTTTCGCTAAGTTCGAACCACCGAACAAGCGATTATGAGTCCCAATTCGAAGTGAGTCAAATCAGTAACATGCTGATTTTTATATTTTATTTAGGCTGAATAGTGATGAAAAGTGGCACATAGCGTTGAGCTCTGCTGCCACTTTGCTGCCAATTAATTGAAGCCCAGATAAACCTTAAAACCGACTCAACTAAGCGTTCAGAAATGCATTAAGGAGAAATGTGCTTATCTAAATTCTTGTTTATATTGGTTTTATCAGGCTGCGATTCAAGATGATTTAAATTATTGTTAATCTGTTTTACGGGCTAGAGTCTCTAAAATGTGCAACGTATTTTCACAAAATTATCTTCTTACAGAAGTTGCTTTGAATCAAAATTAAGTTTATAAAATTTTTTGTAAAGATAATTTTATCTTTAAGGCATTTTTTCAAAGTATTTTAATTGGAATTAATGTCGGGACAAGGGATTATCCACGATTAATAGCGTGTGTCACCCTTAACTATCTTATTATATATGGGGGTAGGAAAATTGAGTTTTCCATTGGAATTAATAGCGCATATAAATAGTCAAAATGGTAGTTTTCAGCGGGATATTACTTTAAACCGAGGTCTTACTGTAATACTTGGCCCCAATGGTTCAGGAAAAACTCATCTTCTGAGGGGACTAAAACAAAGCCTTTCACAGCACACTAGTGGAAAACATGTACGCTTTCTTTCAGCAGGAAGAATGGGGTTACTGGAGGAGTTTAGATCAGACTATGATGGGCATCGTGGTAGCTCATTACGCTACGATCAAGCGAGATTTGGTAGCAAAAGTGACGCAGTTCGCAGACATCTGATGGAAACTATAAATGGAGATTTTCATACTCTTGCTGAGCGAGCTGATATCCTTATTAAGATCCAAGAGCGATTGAGAAAGTTATTTAAACGTGACATTCTCATTGATTGGGATGGAGGAAGTTTAAAAATATCATTTTCACGAATGGATATTGATTCTCAATCTTATTCTTCTGGTCGTGAAGCATCGGGGTTGATGCATTTAGTTGGCATTCTTGCAGCACTTTATGATGATGACGTTGGAGCTCTTCTCCTAGATGAGCCTGAGGTATCATTGCACCCACAGCTTCAAGCTTTTCTATTAAATGAAATACTAAGTGTTGCTGGATATCCAACATCAAATGGAAATAAGAAGATTGTAGTTATTGCTACACATTCGACAGAAATGCTTCAAATTCAAAAGGCTGAGGATTTATTATCCCTAGTTTTTTGTTACGACCTAATGAGTTCTCCTGTTCAAATTTCTGCTGACGCTGATGAATTAAAAAATAAAAAAATTCAAAGTTTAATCGCTAGATTAGGACAAGAACATAAGCTATCTCTATTTTCAAAAAGTCCTTTATTAGTGGAAGGCCCTTCTGATGTATTAATCTGCAGTGCGCTTGCTAACAAGCTCGATATGCATCTTGAAGCTGCTGGCTCACAATTATTGCCTGTCATTGGTAAGGGGCAGATGCCAACTGTTGCGAAATTGCTCCGACTTCTAGGAAAAAAACCTGTAGTATTAGCGGATGCTGATGGGCTTGCAGATGGCCTTGAACTTATTAATTTTTTCCTTAATGGAAACTCAATGGCTGACGAGCTAGCGAGTGCAATGGGATCTTCTTCGGCAAAACAGTTGGCATCTTTAATCTTTACTGATTTCTGCAAATTAGTGGATGCAAGATGGGGCGAAATTTCGGCTGATGCCGAATTACACCCGTACTGGGTTAATAAAAATCCTGGTGAAGAGACTCAAGCAAAGCGCCGTTCTGCTTTTTGCTCACTTTTTATAATTGATGAAAAAAAATTAGCAAGCTTGGCGGTAGATAATATTTGGATAACTACAAAAAATAGACTAATAGCACTGCTTGAATTACTTGAGAAGTGCGGTCTTTTTATTTTGCGCAAAGGTTCAATAGAGTCTTACTATCAAAGCTCAGATCAATTTACCTCTATTGGAAAACCAAGTGCTGCTGTTAGTGAAATAGACCATATAGGTCAACTCGAAAACGTAGATATTGAAAAAAAATATTCTGACTTAATCCGTTGTGTTAAGTATGCATCAAGCGCTGAATTAATATGTGAGGCTGATGCACTAAGAGATTTACTTTTGTCTGTAGTTGCACCTGCTCATGCGAGAGTGAAAAGTGGTGATACAACTACAAATTTCAATATGCTAGCAAAAACATTGCTTGAAGAAAGATCAAATATTTTTAACCTTGTGATTGATGATGGGAAACTTGTAGTTTCAATTATAAGTAATATTCTCGATATTAAAGGATTTCCAATTAGTCTCGAAAAAGATGATGACTATCTTAAATGCATAAATGATGCGCTCAGAAATAATTAATAATCTTATAACTTGGCTTAAGTATGCGAGGTTGTGAATTGTTATTATAATGGATTTCAAGTAAAGTTTCCTGCATGCAACAGCCCGATTTTTAAATCGGGCTACTCCTGTTTAACCAATTTTGGAGATTACTCTCATTTAATTCATCGATTTAGGTTATCGATTTTATAATAAATTAAATTTATTATTGAATTTCATTCAATGGGTTGAGTAAAAGGGGCTTCTGATAGATGATCAGGGGCAAAGTGGGCATAACGCATCGTCACCTTAATATCCGTGTGTCCCAATATCCTCTGAAGCACCAGAATATTCCCCCGTTCATCATGAAATGAGATGCGAAAGTGTAGCGTAAAACATGCGTTAGCTGCCCAGCAGATGTCTCGATGCCAGCGCGTTGGATGGCCTTTCTAAAGGCTGAATAGCATGGTTTAAAGAGCAACTGCGCTTTTCTGCTTGATGGCAGATCAGCCGGTAATTTTTCAGTTATCGGCACCGCTCGGTTTTTCTTGCCTTTCGTTTTTACGTAGATGATCTGACCGGCGCGGATTTGGTTCCCCTTCAAGCCTTCGGCCTCACTCCATCGTGCGCCAGTTGCCTGGCAAATTTTCACAATGGTCGTCAGATCTTTTTGATCGGCTGTTCTCACATTCGACGAGAAGGGTTCTAATTTCCTAAATGGTGAGATATGCCATCTCCGATTCACTGATTTTATATTCTCGCACGTTCTCTAACGGTAACGGGTTGGGTGTAGTCCATTCATCTAACCGGCGTAGCTCGTTGAAGATCGCCCTGAAATACATCAATTCTAAATTCACCGTGCGAGGCGTAACTGTTTTCACTCGAGTAGAGCGTGTGAACCGCAACGCCTACACCGGCCTTATTGCAAGCTGGGTGCACATCCGAAAGCCAGCGAAAAAGCCGGAAACCACGGTGAAGCGAAAGCGCCGCAAAACTGCCGCTAAGAAGAAGGAGCCGGAAGCAAATCAGGGCGACTATCTGATCGGCACGGATGAAAATGTGCTTGTGTTGAGTCGAACCTATGCCAACCGGGCCAACGCCGAGCGCGCTGCCTAAATGCAGTGGGAGCGGCTACAGCGCGGCGTGGCAACGTTTTCTTTCCAGCTTGCACGCGGGCGTGCAGATCTCTATACGGAAATGCCCGTGAAGGTGAGCGGATTTAAGCAGCAGATTGATGCGGGGGAGTGGATCATCACGACGCTGACGCACAGCCTGAGCTCGGAAAACGGCTATACGACCAGCATTGAACTTGAAGTGAAAATAAATTCACTTGAAATGGAATAGTTCTATCTCAAATGCTTTTATTGAGTAATATTTACCTCAATTGGGTTTTGGAGACAACGTTATGATGAATTGCCCTTTGTGCGGGAATGCCGCACATACACGCAGCAGCTTTCAAGTATCAGCAACAACTAAGGAGCGCTATAACCAGTGTCAGAATATTAATTGCAGCTGTACGTTTAAGTCTCATGAAACGGTTTCTGAGATCATTATGAAGCCGGGTAGCGTAAAGCCGGTGCCGCCTCATCCGGGGCGGAGTCAGCAACAAGCACTGTGGTTATGGCTGTTGGTCTATTTTAATTGTCCATCAATAATGGGCTTTAATTATTTACTATATGAACCTTAAAAGGTTTGCCTACATTTTTTAATGTTGATAATGTTAATGAAGGGTATCAATTGACAGTGATTTAATGTCTGAAGAAAATAAAAAAGTGTATTAAAAACCTATGATTTTTATAATCTAATTATTCACGTCAAATATAAATATTTCAGCATAACATTAACAGTGCCAAGATTATGTTATGCTGAAATAACATTTAATTTTCAATTTTTGGGTGCGTAGTAAATAGAAGAATATTGCAAGTAGGTCTCAATGCTATCACCATGGTTAGTTTTGAGTAATGCATTTATAGTTGTTGAAATAGATGACTGTTTAGAGTTTAAGTCAAAAATGGCGTATTTGGGTAAGTAATTAGGTCTTATTGACATAGAGGCCATTGACAAACAATTGAAGCTGTATATTACTCCGGAGTTTTTATCAATTGCAGTAATCTTATTGTCTGGCAAGCATATTAATTTTAAATCTATGTCGCCATGAAAGATTGGAACCTCATCTTTAAATTCATCAAATGCAACAACATCACGAATGAAGAATGGGGTTGCTCGGAGAAGTATTCCATTAGCATGTGCTACAGCCATGCCAGCTTTAGCACTTCCTCCTGATAATGCTATCCCACTTCCAAGCCAAGAGTAACTAACTCCACTTCCTAGTGTAACAACTGTATTTACACCAAGCTTCCTAAGTCTAGCTCTGTCATTATCTTCAATAATTGGTGAAATATCAGTGACTCTTGTTGTTTTTTTATTTTCGATTAAATGCGGCCAGTTTTTCTCGATTATTTCTAAAGTTTTACTATTTGACCATAGCTGAGATCCGTGTTCATATACGCCTAAACAATAAACTGTGTCGTTTGTTATGTGCGCTATTAAAATCGGGCCGCTTCTCGCAGAGAATAAATTTCCTTTTTTATCTTTTTCAACTCCAACTCCCAAATGTAAATGGTATAGTCCAAACTCCAAATGCATTCCATCATTAAACTTTGGATTGTATATCTGCTTGCTAAGATGTAGGTTTAAATTATATCCATTAGATATTTTGAACTTTAATTGATCGTATCCATTTTTTACATTGACAGGACAGAGAAAATCGCTTGATTCAATAACCATCCTTTTTTTTTGAGGGATGAGGATATGATAGATGTTCATTAAAGTATCTATTGGGCTTACATGCAACTCGGAAACATCAATGCCGTATTCATTACGTAATATTTTTATGCAGATGTCATTTCTATCTTTAAATGGATTAAATTTAATATTATATAATATATGAGAGGTGTTTTTTTTCATAATAATTTACCTGTTTAAATTGGCTGGCTAGCAAGCCATTAATTTGACGGTTTCCATCTTGTTTATTAATTATTTCACACGACACTATTATTTCAACCGAATCATTTAAAAATTGGGATCTTATTCATCTTTGTTTAACCACAGCTGTAAGTGGGTTGAGATTTTGTAACGCGACCTTCCTCTTAGATGTTAACAACTGAAGTTGAATATAGAGATTAACGAGGTTTGTTTACATTCTTGAGTACTCAAAATGGCTGAGGCCTATGTCAGAGAAAAAATCTGCTGCCATTTTGCTGCCAATGGCGGATTCTTAAAACAAAAAAGCCACCATGAAAGGCGGCTTAACTGCATGATTTACATCACTAAATTTGGTGGCCCCTGCTGGGTTTGAACCAGCGACCAAGCGATTATGAGTCGCCTGCTCTAACCACTGAGCTAAGGGGCCAGCGGAGCGGGGATTATAAAGTATCTCGGTGGGGCGATCCAGCGTTGCGCAATCGGTTGGTGAAAATTCCCGCAATCACTGAGTCCTTGATCTGACAGCAAAAAATCCCGCAACCCTGACAGAAGCGGGCAATAAGCGCCCACTGCTGTCGCGTTTTTGAGACAAGGCTTGCTGCTGCCTTGTCTCATGCTGGTCTGACTCAGCGATAACGCGTGGCGGGCTTATTCAGCGAGATAAATGGCAGGATGGCGCCACGCGCCTGCTCAAAGCTGTGCCACAGGCCCATATCTTCCACCGAAGGAATGGTGATCGCTTCGCCGTCATCCAGACCGCGCAGCGCGGCGGCGACTAAGTCGTCGACCTCCATCACCATCTCTGCCGGCAGGTCATCCACCGAACGCCCGGTGCGCTGAAAGATCTCGGTGCGCGTCAGGCCCGGCAGCAGCGCCTGTACGCGTACGTTGTGGCCCGCCAGCTCGCGCTGCATGTTACGCGTCAGCGAGAGCACAAAGGCTTTCGTCGCATTGTAGGCCCCGTTTGCCTGCTCATGGACCAGCGCCAGTACCGACGCCACATTCACGATGGTGCCCGCGTTGCGGCTGCGGAAAACCTGCGCGGCCGTATGAGAAAGCTGCGTCAGCGCCACCACGTTCAGTGCCAGCATGGTTTGCGTCTGGTCGATGCTGGCATCGATAAACTCGCCTTCCACCGTCATGCCCGCATTGTTGATCAGCGTGGTAATACGCGTATTGTCCCGCAGCTCGCTATCAATACGCGCCAGATCCTCATGGCGCGTCAGGTCCGCGGCCAGCACGTTGACTTCCACGCCGTGCGCTTCGTGCAGCGATTGCGCCAGTGCGCTCAGACGTGCAGCATCGCGCGCCACCAGAATCAGGTCGTTGCCGCGTGCGGCCAGCTGTTTAGCGTAAGTTGCGCCGATACCGCTGGAAGCGCCGGTGATTAAAGCCAGTTGGTGTGACATGGGAGAGCCCTCTGTATGATGGTCGTCATATTGGTGTGCTGATAATATGACGACCATCATATCTATCGTCAAGCTGGAATATGACGATCGTAATAATTAAACTGATTGCCATTAACGATGAGCAGGGTAACAACCGATGGAAAAGCTAAGCCATAAGGCGCGCACGCGGCAGCGCATTCTGGAAGAAGCGGCGGTGGTGATGCGCGAATGCGGCACCGAAGGCATTGGCGTGGCAGCGCTGATGAAGCGCGTTGGCCTGACGCACGGTGGGTTTTATGCGCACTTTGCCTCGCGTGAAGCGCTGGTCGAAGCGGTGATTAGCGAGATGTTTGCCGACTCGGCGCAGCGTTTTGCCGCCGTGCTGGCGATTGAGGATCCGGCTGAACGGCTGAATCAGTGGATCGACCGCTATCTGTCGGACCAGCACTGTGGCGCGCCGGGCGAGGGCTGCCCGATACCGGCGCTGGTCAGCGAAGTGGCGCATTTACCGCCGGATGCGCGGGCGCTGTTTTCAGCGAAGCGCGAAGCGGTGCGGCGTCAGCTGGTACAGGCGCTGCAGCAGCTGGGACATGCGCAGGCGGAGAGCATCGCCAGCAGCATGCAGGCCGAAATGGTCGGTGCGCTGGCGCTGGCGCGCGCCTGTACTGACGAGGCGGAAGCGCGCCAGATGCTGGAGGTGACGCGTCAGGCAGTCAAACTGCGCGCCGGGCTGGTGACAGCATGAGCGATCACGACATCCGCGACATCATCGCGCCCGATTTGCAGGTGCTGTTTTGCGGCATCAATCCGGGCAAATCCTCGGCGCATACCGGCTTTCACTTTGCGCATCCCGGCAACCGCTTCTGGAAGGTGATTCATCAGGCCGGATTTACCCGCGAGCAGTTGCTGCCGGAGCAGGAACAGCGGCTGCTGGAGACCGGCTGCGGCATCACCATGCTGGTTGAGCGCCCCACCATTCAGGCCAGCGAGCTGGCGGGCGCGGAGCTGCGTGACGGCGGCGCGCGTCTGCAGGAAAAGGTGCTGCGCTTTCAGCCGCGCGCGCTGGCGGTGCTGGGTAAGGATGCGTTTCAGAAGGCGTTTCGTCAGCGCAACGTGGCATGGGGCGAGCAGCCGCAGTTGCTGGGCGAAACCCGTTTATGGGTGCTGCCCAATCCTAGCGGGTTAAACCGCGCTTCGCTGGAAGAGATGGTCGCCGCTTATCGCCAGCTTCATGATTGGTTACAGAATAAGGCGTGAGCTGGCTCTGTTTCATCAGGTAATAACGTTGTTCATCGTTTTGTTTCTGGCTACACCGGATGCTCCACGCAAAAAAAGGAGCAGGGAGATGAAGCAACGCACCATGGTTCTGGCGGCACTGCTACTGGCGGCGCAACCGGGCGTCCAGGCCGCAACGCTGAAGGTATTCAGTTCCGGCGGTATGTACCCGGTGATTGAAAGCCTGAAGCAGGATTATCAGCAGCAGAGCGGTGACAGCATTGAGCTGGAAGCGGCGCCGTCGATGGGTGATACGCCGCAGGCGATTCCTAATCGCCTTAAACGCCATGAAAGCGCCGATGTGCTGGTAATGGTGGATTACGCCATCAAGCCGCTGGAGCAGGCGAAATGGGTGGATAGCGCCAGCCATCAGGTGCTGGCGCACTCGTACATTGCCATGGCGGTGAAGCAGGGCACCACGCCGCCGGATATCAGTACCGTCGCGAAGTTCAAACAGGTGCTGACCTCCGCCTCAAGTATCGCTGTGTCTGACAGCGCCAGCGGCAAATATATTCAGAGCAAGATGCTGGATAAGCTGCAGCTGGGCCCGAAAACGGCGGCGAAGATCACCGTGATTCCGGCCACGCCGGTGGGTGAGGCGGTCGCGCAGGGCAAAGCCGAGCTGGGCTTCCAGCAGAACAGCGAGCTGAAGGCGGTGAAAGGCATTACTATCGTGGGACTGATTCCGCCGGCGGCACAGCAGGATACGCTGTACGGTGCGGTGATCACGCGCAGCAGCCAGCAGCAGCAGGCCGCGGCGAAGTTCGTGAAATACCTGCAGAGCGACAAGGCGCGCAGCGTGATGCAGGAGAAAGGGCTGACGCCATACTGAAGACAATAAAAAACCCCGGCAAGCCGGGGTTTTTACTGACAGGACGATTAATCATCGAGGAAGCTACGCAGCACTTCCGAGCGGCTCGGATGGCGCAGTTTACGCAGCGCTTTGGCTTCAATCTGACGGATACGCTCACGCGTTACGTCAAACTGTTTACCCACCTCTTCCAGCGTGTGGTCGGTGTTCATATCGATACCGAAACGCATACGCAGGACTTTGGCTTCACGCGCGGTCAGGCCAGCCAGCACGTCGTGTGTGGCAGAACGCAGGCTTTCCGAGGTTGCGGAATCCAGCGGCAGCTCCAGCGTGGTGTCTTCGATAAAGTCGCCCAGATGCGAATCTTCATCATCACCAATCGGCGTCTCCATGGAGATCGGCTCTTTAGCGATTTTCAGCACCTTACGGATTTTATCTTCCGGCATCAGCATGCGCTCGGCCAGCTCTTCCGGCGTTGGCTCGCGGCCCATCTCCTGCAGCATCTGGCGCGAAATACGGTTGAGTTTGTTAATGGTCTCAATCATATGCACCGGAATACGGATGGTACGCGCCTGGTCGGCGATGGAACGGGTGATAGCCTGACGGATCCACCAGGTGGCGTAAGTTGAGAACTTATAGCCACGGCGATATTCAAACTTATCAACCGCTTTCATCAGACCGATGTTGCCTTCCTGAATCAGGTCGAGGAACTGCAGGCCACGGTTGGTGTACTTCTTGGCGATGGAGATCACCAGACGCAGGTTAGCCTCAACCATCTCTTTCTTCGCACGACGCGCTTTGGCTTCGCCGATCGACATACGACGGTTGATGTCTTTCACCTGCTCAATGGTCAGGCCGGTCTCTTCTTCGATCTGCAGCAGTTTCTGCAGCGAACGCATGACATCTTCTTCCACTTCCTGCAGTTTTTCCGACCACGGTTTGTTCATGGCCAGTGCCGCTTTGAACCAGCTCTCACTGGTTTCATTACCGGTAAACAGGGTGATGAAGTTTTTCTTCGGCATTTTGCACAGTTCAACACACAGCTTCATGATCAGGCGCTCTTGCGTGCGCACGCGCTCCATCATTTCACGCATGTTGTTCACCAGGTAATCGAACTGCTTCGGTACCAGGCGGAACTGTTTGAACACTTCAGAGAGATTGTTGATCTCGGCCACGGCGTCCGCATGGCTGCGGCCTTTGGCTTTGATCACGGTGCGCGTAGTTTCGTACTGCGTACGCAGGTCGTTAAACTTCTCGCGCGCCAGTTCCGGATCGATAGAGTTATCGTCGTCGGAGCTGTCGTCGTCGCTCTCTTCGTCTTCCTCTTCGTCGTCGTCGCGGTCTTCTTCCGACAGCTCAGAACCGACGTGGGTCGCGGTTGGCGCCAGATCTTCCTCGGCGTTCGGATCGACGAAACCGGTGATCAGGTCAGACAGGCGTGACTCGCCCGCTTCAACGCGATCGTACTGATCGAGCAGGTAGGTGATTGCTTCCGGGTATTCGGCGACAGAGCATTGCACCTGGTTGATACCGTCTTCGATACGCTTGGCGATGTCGATTTCGCCTTCACGCGTCAGCAGCTCAACGGTACCCATTTCACGCATGTACATGCGAACCGGGTCGGTGGTACGGCCAATTTCAGATTCAACGCTGGATAATACCTGAGCGGCAGCTTCCGCGGCATCTTCGTCAGTATCGGTGCTGTTTTCATTCAGCATCAGATCATCGGCATCCGGGGCTTCTTCCACCACCTGAATACCCATATCGTTGATCATTTGGATGATGTCTTCGATCTGATCGGAGTCGACGATATCTTCCGGCAGATGGTCATTGACCTCAGCATAGGTCAGATAGCCCTGCTCCTTACCACGGGTGACAAGCAGCTTAAGCTGTGACTGCGGGTTTTGCTCCATAAGACGGTATCCACACTTCTGTTAATTAGATTGGTGTCGGTCGGCAGCGAGCCAACTATAACAGTGAAGGCGTTGTATTTTTGCCGCTGCCTTCAACGCGGCCAGGGCTTTGGCCCATCGTAAATCGGCACTTAAGCCGCTTAATATTCTGTCCGGCGCTAACTTACTTGCCATTTTCAATGCTGGCAGTGCTTCCAATCCTCACGTACGCCAGTACGCTCGGGTTGCTGCGCGCTGGCAGCCTTGAAACTGACAGCGACGTTAACGCCTCTGGTATTTATGCATTGCTTCCGGCTTCGCTTACAGCGTCCATAAACCAGAAACATCAGGCAAGAACGGCGGCGTTATCAGCCTTCATCATTCTGACCCGGTAAAATCTTATTTTTTGGCTAATGCCTGGCTTAATGCCCAGAATTCACGGCGTTCGGCGGCGCTCAGGCCTTCAGTCCGATCGCGCGCAATCAGTGCTTCGAGGCGCTGCTCCAGCGCAGCATCATAGATGCTTGCCAGCGAGTCCTGGAACACTTCTTCCGCTTCGTCATCTACGATCATGTGGTTCCAGGTGGCCAGTGTTTCAAGGGGCTGGCTAAATTCTGTCCCGCGATATAACTCTAGTAGCTGTCCGGTGGTCAGGCCAGGATTCTCAGTACAACGGCGGACTAACTCCACAAACAGTGGCAATCCCGCTAATTTAGACTGCTCCAGCCCGTCCAGCGCAGGCACGATGGCGGCAAATTGCGGATTCTGCACCAGCAACGCAATCAGCACGCGCATGGTGGTGCGTTTCATCGGTGGTGCCACCGGTGCGGTACCGCTTTCCGCCTGCTTCGGCATCAGCTTGTCTAACTGGTTATCGTCCAGAATGCCGAGTTTATTACCCAGCGTCTGACGCATATAAATCCGCAGCGTTTCGCCCGGAATCTGGCTAATCAGCGGCAGCGCCAGCGTTGCCAGCTTGGTACGGCCGTCGCGCGTACTCAGATCCACCTGCGGCATCAGGCTGTCGAACAGAAACGTGGAGAGCGGCATAGCCTGCTCCATCCGCGCTTCGAACGCTGCTTTGCCCTCTTTACGCACCAGGGTATCCGGGTCTTCGCCGTCGGGCAAAAACATAAAGCGTAGCTGACGACCGTCATTCATGTAAGGCAATGCGGTTTCCAGTGCACGCCATGCAGCTTCACGACCGGCGCGGTCGCCGTCGTAGCAGCAGATCACGTTATCGGTCGAGCGGAACAAAAGCTGGATATGTTCCGCTGTGGTCGAGGTGCCCAGCGAGGCGACAGCATAATCAATGCCGAACTGCGCCAGCGCCACTACGTCCATATAGCCTTCCACCACCAGCAGACGCGCCGGTTGCGGATGATTTTTTTGCGCTTCATACAGGCCGTATAACTGGCGGCCTTTATGGAAAATCGGTGTTTCCGGTGAGTTCAGGTACTTGGGCGTATCGTTGCCCAGCACACGGCCACCAAAACCAATCACGCGTCCGCGCTTGTCGCGAATCGGAAACATCACGCGATCGCGGAAACGATCGTAGGTGCGGCCGCTGTCATTGCTGACCAGCATGCCCGCTTCCATCAGCGATTCACGATCTTCTTTCTGCTGACCAAAGCGCTTCAGTACGTTGTCCCAGCCGGCTGGCGCATAGCCAATAGCAAAGTGATCGATCACCTGCTGGCTCAGACCGCGTGTGGCGAGATACTGTTGTGCTGATTTCGCCTGCGGATTGCGCAGGCTCTGCTGATAAAAGCTGTCTAAACCTTCCAGCAGCTGATACAGGCTCTGGCGCTGATGGCGCTCCATCGGGCTCGGCCCATTGCCCGCTTCGTACGGCACTTCTAAGCCGTGCTGCGTGGCAAGTTCCTCTACGCTCTCGACGAAATCCAGACGATCGTGATTCATCAGGAAGTCGATGGCGTTGCCTTTGGCACCACAGCCAAAGCAGTAGTAGAACTGCTTTTCACCGCTTACGGTGAAAGAGGGGGTTTTTTCGTTATGGAACGGACAGCACGCGTGATAGTTCTTACCCTGCTTTTTCAGCTTAACGCGGGCATCGATAAGATCCACGATGTCCGTGCGGGCAAGTAAATCATTGATAAATACGCGTGGAATTCGTCCAGCCATAAGCCCCGGTTTTTCAGCTCATAAACGGCAACAAGCCGCGCTTCCTTTCGGAAAGCACGGCCTCTTACTTGACTCTGTCTGCGTTTAACACGCGGCGGAAGCGAACTTCCGAAAAGAAATTAGTACAGACGAGTGCGGCGTGCGTTTTCGCGAGCCAGTTTCTTGGCGTGACGCTTAACAGCAGACGCTTTAGCGCGCTTACGTTCAGTCGTTGGTTTTTCATAGAACTCACGACGACGAACTTCAGCCAGAACGCCTGCTTTCTCGCAGGAACGCTTGAAGCGACGCAGTGCTACGTCGAATGGCTCGTTTTCACGTACTTTAATTACCGGCATGTAACTCTCACCTCGATAAAATTCGGTTTTTGCTGCTGACTGCGGCGCCAGCACTTTTCAAAATGGTGCAGCATTTTACTCCAGGCGCGGCTGGCTTGTAAAGCACCATGGACAATTTAGAACCAACAGGAGCGTTTGCCTGTGCGGCTGCCGGTTTTTTCAGGCCGTGGAGTATAGCGCACTCTTTGCGCGACAGAAAAACACTTTTTCGCGTGCGGAAGGGGGCAGGCGTCAGCCGGCCTGTGCTACACTGCGCGCCGCAAGAAGAGGGTGATAAAGCTATGCGAGTTCTGGGTATTGAAACGTCCTGCGATGAAACCGGCATCGCGATTTATGACGATGCGTCCGGTCTGCTGGCGAATCAATTATATAGCCAGGTGAAATTACATGCCGATTACGGTGGCGTGGTGCCGGAACTGGCCTCGCGCGATCACGTGCGGAAAACCGTGCCGCTGATCCAGGCCGCGCTGAAACAGGCGGGCTTGCAGGCCGGAGAGATTGACGCCGTGGCGTACACCGCCGGTCCCGGCCTGGTCGGTGCGCTGCTGGTTGGCGCCACCATTGGCCGCGCGCTGGCGTTCGCCTGGAACGTGCCAGCGGTGCCGGTTCATCACATGGAAGGCCATCTGCTGGCGCCGATGCTGGAAGACAACCCACCGGCATTCCCGTTCGTGGCACTGCTGGTCTCCGGCGGCCACACGCAGCTGATCAGCGTCACCGGCATTGGTGAATATACGCTGCTGGGCGAATCGATTGACGATGCCGCCGGGGAAGCGTTCGATAAAACCGCCAAGCTGCTGGGGCTGGATTATCCGGGCGGCCCGATGCTGTCGCGCATGGCACAGCAGGGCACGCCGGATCGCTTTAAGTTCCCGCGTCCGATGACCGATCGTCCGGGACTGGACTTCAGCTTCTCCGGCCTGAAAACCTTCGCAGCGAATACCATTCGCGAACATGACGGTGACGAACAGGCGCGTGCCGATATCGCCCGCGCCTTTGAAGATGCGGTAGTGGATACGCTGATGATCAAATGCAAGCGTGCGCTGGAGCAGACCGGCTTTAAACGCCTGGTGATTGCCGGCGGCGTGAGCGCCAACCGCACGCTGCGTGAACGCATGGCAACCATGATGAGCGCGCGCGGCGGCGAGGTGTTTTATGCCCGTCCGGAGTTCTGCACCGACAACGGCGCGATGATTGCCTATGCCGGCATGGTGCGGCTGAAAGGCGGCACGCGCGGTGAGCTGGGTGTCAGCGTGCGGCCACGCTGGCCGCTGGCGGAATTACCGGCCATCTGATGATAAAAAAACCGGCTGCGCGCCGGTTTTTTTATTTCTTCTTTTTACGCTTCCACACGCGGTTTTCCTGACCGCGCCACAGGCGCTGAATATTGTCGTGATGGCGCAGCAAAATCAGGCATGACAGCATCGACACCGGAAAGGTGAACTGCGGCTTAAACCACCAGACATAAAACGGGGCAATTAACGCGCTGACGATCGCGCCCAGCGATGAGTAACCGCTGAGCAGCACCGTCAGTAGCCAGGTGCCGGTCATCAGGCCGGTCAGGTCCCAGCCAATCGGCGCGATGGCCCCAAACGCGGTGGCCACACCTTTGCCGCCGCGAAAGCGGAAAAATACCGGATAGATATGGCCAAGGCAGGCGGCGATGGCCGTGAGACCAAGATACATCGGCGTGACGTGCAGCCACCAGGCGATCCATACCGGCACCATTCCCTTCGCCACGTCGAAAATCAGTACCGCGGCAGCGGCGGCTTTACCGCCAATACGTAACACGTTGGTGGCGCCTGGATTGCCAGAGCCTGCGCTGCGGGGATCGGGTAAACCAGCGAGTTTACAAACCAGGATCGCACTGGAAATCGAGCCGCAAAGATACGCGAAAATAATCATACCAAGCGCGATAGCACTCATAGCTTCGTACCGTTCCTTTTGGGTCGTTTTGTTCTCGATAAGCGTGGATAATACGCATAATCCGCCGGAAGTGGTATCCGGCTAAGCCAAAAACAGAGAGTGACATCATGGATATCGTATTTATAGAACAACTCACCGTGTTCACCACCATTGGCGTTTACGACTGGGAACAGGGCATGCAGCAGAAGCTGGTGCTCGATGTCGAAATGGCGTGGGACAACCGTCAGGCGGCGGTGAGCGACGATGTGAACCACTGTCTGAGCTACGCCGATGTCACCGAAGCGATCCTCAGTCATCTGCAGGGACAGCGTTTTGCGCTGGTCGAACGGGTGGCAGAAGAAATCGCCGATCTGTTGATGAATCGTTTCAAAACGCCCGGAGTACGCGTGAAGGTAGGTAAACCGGGGGCTGTCGCCCAGGCGGCGAGCGTGGGCGTGAGAATTGAGCGCGGGACTATTCCTAAATAAATCCTGCGTGATTGCCATCACAATGAAACCAAACCAAATTATGGTGTGTCTCAGTGGAGGCCGCTGCGCTGATGAAGGGGAAGTGACCGAAATCGTTAAGGTTTCCTTCAGCAAGGTGCAGGCATAATTTCAGGCGGTAGCGGTGCGCGACCGCCTTTTTACTGTTTAAAACGGATAGAGGGTAAAATTTGATGGCAGACATTCATCAGCTATGGGTAGCTGCAATCCTGGGGGTTGTGGAAGGCCTTACGGAGTTCCTGCCGGTCTCATCCACAGGCCACATGATTATTGTTGGCCATTTGCTGGGGTTCGAGGGTGAGAAGGCGGAAACCTTTGAAGTGGTGATCCAGCTGGGCTCAATCCTCGCCGTAGTCGTGATGTTCTGGCGCCGGCTGTTTGGCCTGATCGGCATTCACTTCGGCCAGGAGCGCCACGAAGGCGTCGGCAGCGGAAAACTGACGCTGATTCACATTCTGCTGGGTATGGTACCGGCGGTGGTGATTGGCCTGGTGCTGCATGACCAGATTAAAACCCTGTTTAACCCGATCAACGTGATGTACGCGCTGGTGGTGGGCGGTGTGCTGCTGCTGGCGGCGGAATATCTCAAGCCAAAGCAGCCGAAAGCGGTGGGCATTGATGACATCACCTATCGCCAGGCGTTTATGATTGGCTGCTTCCAGTGTCTGGCGCTGTGGCCGGGCTTCTCGCGTTCCGGTGCCACCATCTCCGGCGGTATGCTGATGGGCGTCAGCCGCTATGCGGCGTCCGAGTTTTCCTTCATCCTCGCGGTACCGATGATGATCGGTGCTACCGGACTCGATCTCTACAAGAGCATGGGCTTCCTGACGATGCAGGATTTCCCGATGTTTGCCGTGGGCTTCGTGACCGCCTTTATTGTCGCGCTGCTGGCGATCAAAGTGTTCCTTGAGCTGATCAAACGTATCTCGTTTGTGTCGTTTGCCATCTACCGCTTTATCGTCGCGGCAGCGGTTTACGCCATCTTTATGTAATACGCGAGGCGCGGCCGGTTACGCTGGCCGCGCGTCGATTAACCCTTCCTGCAACGCCAGCACGCGCCGACGCGTCAGCTCTTCCCGCACCGCCGCGCCTGTGAAACCGGCCTCGACCACCGCTTTGGTGGGCACCGCCTGCGCCAGCGCAAACGCGCGCCGCAGATAATCGCCCTGCGGATAAGCCATGCTCTCCAGCGTCGTGCGCCCGCGAGCGTCGGCTTCGCTGGTCAGTGCCATCTTTTCCACGCGATCGGGCTTGCGCCAGGCGTCGATGCGGTCAAACAGCGCCACCAGCGCGTCAGCCGGCTGGCGTTCAATGGTGTGCACCACATCGTGAAACTCCGTCACTACCAGGGCCAGATCGCGCACCTGGTTCGGCACACGCAGCCGCTGGCACAGCGCTTCAACAATCGGTACGCCGGCCGGGCCGTGACCATGATGGCTCGGCCACTTCTCTGGCGGCGTCAGCGCTTTACCCACATCGTGGAACAGCGTGGCGAAACGCACGTCAAGCTGGTCGGAGAGCGCTGCGGCCATGGTCAGCGTCATCAGCGCGTGGACGCCGGTATCGATCTCCGGATGCCACTTAACGGGGGCCGGAATGCCGTACAGGTTGTCGATTTCCGGGAACAGCACCTGTAATGCATCGCAGTCGCGCAGCAGCTGGAAATAGACCTGAGGATTGCGCGTCAGCAGCGCTTTTTCCGTCTCTTTCCACACCCGCTCTGCGGTGAGGTGCGCCAGTTCACCGCTGTGCGCCATCTCGCGCATCAGCGCCTGGGTTTCAGGGGCCACACGGAAATTGAGGTGGGCGAAACGGGCAGCAAAACGCGCCACGCGCAGCACGCGCAGCGGATCTTCATTAAAAGCTGCCGACACGTGACGCAGGGTGCGCTGCTGCAAATCCTGCTGGCCGTGATAAGGGTCGATCAGCGTGCCGTCAGCGGCCTGCGCGATGGCATTGATGGTCAGATCGCGACGCTGTAAATCCTGCTCCAGCGTCACGTCCGGCGCGAACTGGGTCACGAAGCCAGTATAACCGTTGCCGCTTTTGCGCTCGGTGCGCGCCAGCGCATACTCTTCACGGCTTTCAGGGTGTAAAAAAACCGGAAAATCCCGGCCCACCTGCTGATAGCCCTGCGCCAGCATGCTGTCGGGCGTTGCGCCCACCACCACCCAATCTCTATCTTTTACCGGCAAACGCAGTAAGGCGTCACGCACTGCGCCACCGACCAGAAACGTCTTCACTCAACCACTCCAGAGGCAATCCACTTTTGCGTGCCGCGCACGCTTGTTACGTTATTGTTGCATACTTTGGCGAAAAAGCGGGCATGCCAAAAGGGGCATCTTACGATCCCCTCCAGGCAAACCACAAATGGCGTGGCGGCTTTAATTCATCCAGCGATCGTTTTTCTTGCGGCGCGGCACCATGTGCGGCAGCAGCAGACCGAGCAGCAGACCCACACCGAGCACGCCGCCGCCATACATAAACCACTGCATGATGATGGTGCGCTGTTTGTCATCCAGCTGAACGTTAGCGGCGCTGACCTTCTTCTGCGCCACAATCAGCTCGTTGCGCAGCTTCTGATTCTCTTCTTTCAGGCCGTTGATGGTGCCGTCGCTGTTGGCCACCTTGTTCTGCATCTCTGACGTACGCTGATTCCAGCTGTTATCAATGTTCGCCAGTTTGTCGGTCAGCTCTTTGACCTGCTGCTCCAGCTGCGGCACGCGAGTGCGCAGGCTGGGGGAGGCGCTGAGCTGCGACAGCGGGATCCAGTTAGTTTTGCCTTCTGCATCGCGGATTTGCGCGTACTGCGAGTCATTATTGGTTTGCAGCAGCGTGACTTCCTCCCCGGCATTCAGCTTGCCAACCAGGCGATACTGATCGCCAGGGCCGCTGCGTACCCAGGTGGATAATTCGTCGGAGATGTAACGTTTTTCATCGGCCGCGTGGGCCGGTGCGATGGCGCTGAAAGCCAGCAAAGAGAGGGCGGCAAGTGTGATTTTTTTCATTCGATATCGTTTTTTCATGATGGGCGTAAATTTACCGGCACAGTCTGGAGTCGCTTCGCATAAATCTGAATGAGAACTATCCTGGTCTCAATGCGGTGCGAAAAGGGTCGTAAAAGCACAAGAAAGCAGAGACAGCAGGCTTGCGGTGCATTACTCTTCGCCAGATTAAACTCGTAAGTGCCAGCAGCGTATTGAATAAAAAATTATGACCATCGAAATCGAATTAAAGTTCATTGCCACCCCGCAAGCCGCCGAAAAACTGGCGCAGACGCTTGCCGCCTGGCCACATCAGCACCACGCCGCGCGTGAGCTGACCAACATCTATTACGAAACCGATGACAACCAGCTGCGCCGCTGGGATATGGGCCTGCGGATTCGCGGCGTGGATCAGCGCTATGAAATGACGCTGAAAACCGCCGGCAAAACGCTGGGCGGTCTGCATCAGCGTCCGGAATACAACGTCGACCTCAGCGAGCCGCAGCTGGACATTGCCCGCCTGCCGGCAGAGATCTGGCCGCAGGGGACCGATGTTGCCGCGCTGCAGTCGCGTTTGCAGCCGCTGTTCAGCACCCATTTCCAGCGTGAAACCTGGCTGGTGAGCGTTGGCGACAGCGAAATTGAAGTGGCTTTCGATTGCGGCAGCGTTGCCGCAGGGGAGCTGAGCGAGCCGCTGTATGAAGTGGAGCTGGAGCTTAAGCGTGGAGCGCGCAGCGATATGCTGACCTTCGCCAGTGCGCTGATCGCCACGGGCGGCCTGCGCCTCGGCAGCCTGAGCAAAGCGGCACGCGGTTATCAGCTGGCGCAGGGCAACGCGCCGCGACCATTGCGCGCGCTGCCGCTGCAGAAAATTGCCCCTAAAGCCACGGTGGAGCAGGGCATGGTTCACGCCATGAGCGCGGCGCTCGGCCACTGGCAATACCATGAAGAGGTCTGGCTGCGCGGTAACGAAGACGCCCGGGCACGGGTAATTGAAGCGCTGGAAACGCTGCGTCAGGCGTTTTCCCTGTTTGGCACGCTGGTGCCGCGCAAGGCCAACAGCGAACTGCGTCAGAAGCTGACCCGGCTGGAAGAGCTGCTGGCGGACAGCGAGGCCAGCGCAGAAACCGTCTGCTTCTCAACGACCTCAGTTGAAGCCCAGTTAGCACTTACTCACTGGCTGGTGGAGTCGCAGTGGCAGCCGTGGCTGGACGAGAAGAGCAAAAGTAAGCTGCAGGGATCGTTTAAACGCTTCAGCGACATCATGCTGGGGCGCATCGGCGCGGATCTGCGTGAAACCTTCGTCGACGTGCAGCTGTTTAATGAATTTCAGGACAAAGCTACGCGCCTGAACCGCCAGTTGCTGGCGGTGCATCTGCTGGCGGGGGCGTATCCGGCTGAAGAGGTCAGCCAGTGGCTGGCGGGCTGGCAGGAGTTGCAGCACGCCATTCGTGAAAAACAGGAGCGCGGTCTGATTCAACTGGTCAATCTGGCGATCCGTCAACCGCCGTTCTGGCTGAATAACGGTGCGAAACGCTAAGGCTACGGCACCATCAATCATCAGGGAGGGAAGATGTCGTTACCGTTACCGACGCTGATGCAGGCGCAGCTCGCCAGCGTGGCAGAACGTCTGGGCCTGCCGCTGACGGCGATCACACCGCAGCAGGCTGGCGCACTGACCTTTAGTGACTTTATCGTGGACAACCTGCAGCAGCATCCGGCGTGGTGGCAACAGCTGCAGCAGCAACCGCCGCAGCCCGAAGAGTGGCAGCACTATGCGGCCTGGCTGGCAGCGGCGCTGCAGCCGGTAGATAACGAAGCCTCCCTGATGCGCGAACTGCGCCTGTTCCGCCGCCATATGCTGGTGCGCATCGCGTGGATGCAGGCGCTGGAGCAGGCCAGCACCGGGCAGAGCCTGACGCAGCTCAGCACGCTGGCGGAAGTGCTGATTACCGCCGCGCGCGACTGGGTGTGGCAGGATTGCTGTCGCGATTTCGGCACGCCGTGCAACGCCGCCGGCGAAGCGCAGCCGATGCTGATTCTGGGTATGGGCAAGCTGGGCGGCGGTGAACTCAACTTCTCTTCCGATATTGACCTGATCTTTGCCTGGCCGGAAAACGGCGTCACCCGCGGCGGCCGGCGCGAGCTCGACAACGCGCAGTTCTTTACCCGCATGGGGCAGCGCCTGATCAAGGTGCTGGATCAACCTACCGTCGATGGCTTTGTTTATCGCGTGGATATGCGCCTGCGCCCGTTCGGCGACAGCGGTCCGCTGGTGCTGAGCTTTGCCGCCCTGGAGGATTACTACCAGGAGCAGGGTCGTGACTGGGAGCGCTACGCGATGGTGAAAGCGCGCCTGATGGGCGACGACGGCGGCCACTGGAGCCAGGAGCTGCAGCAGATGTTGCGCCCGTTCGTCTATCGCCGCTACATCGATTTCAGTGTGATCCAGTCGCTGCGTAACATGAAAGGCATGATTGCCCGCGAAGTACGGCGGCGCGGCCTGAAGGACAACATCAAACTCGGCGCCGGCGGCATTCGCGAAACCGAATTCATTGTCCAGGTGTTTCAACTGATTCGAGGTGGACGTGAGGGCTCACTTCAGCTGCGTTCGCTGCTGCCGACGCTGCAGGCCATCGGTGAGCTGGCACTGTTAATGCCGGAGCAGGTTGACCATCTGCGTGACGCCTACCTGTTTTTACGCCGGCTGGAGAATCTGCTGCAGAGCATCAACGATGAGCAGACGCAGACGCTGCCGGAAAATCCGCTCGATCGCCAGCGCCTGGCCTGGGCGATGGGCATGGCGGACTGGGCGACGCTGCTGGCACAGCTGGAACAGCACATGGCCGGCGTGCGCCACATTTTCGACGAGCTGATAGGCGATGATGCGCCGGATATCGACGATCAGCCGCAGCTGGCGGAGTTCGCCAGCCTGTGGCAGGACGCGCTGGAAGAGAGCGATTTGCTGCCGGTGGTACCGCAGCTGCAGGCGGAACAGCGCCATGCGCTGTATCGGGCGCTGAATGATTTCCGTCAGGATGTCAGTCGCCGCACCATCGGCCCGCGCGGCCGGCTGGCGCTCGATCAATTAATGCCGCGCCTGCTAAGCGAAGTGTGCGCGCGTGACGATGCCGATGTGGTGCTGGCGCGCCTGACACCGCTGCTGCTTGGCGTATTAACGCGCAGCACCTATCTCGAGTTATTGACCGAGTATCACGGCGCGCTGCGTCATCTGATTCGCCTGTGTGGCGCTTCGCCGATGATTGCCAGCCAGCTGGCGCGCTATCCGCTGCTGCTGGATGAACTGCTCGATCCGGCCACGTTGTATCAGCCCACTGCCACCGATGCCTATCGTGATGAACTGCGCCAGTATCTGCTGCGCATTCCCACCGATGATGAAGAGCAGCAGCTGGAAGCGCTGCGCCAGTTCAAGCAGGCACAGCATCTGCGTATCGCCGCCGCCGACATCGCCGGAACCCTGCCGGTGATGAAAGTGAGCGATCACTTAACCTGGCTGGCGGAAGCGATCATTGAATCGGTGGTGCAGCAGGCGTGGCAGATGATGGTGCAGCGCTATGGTCGCCCTTCGCACCTCACCAGCGACAGCGAGCGCGGCTTCGCCGTGGTCGGCTACGGCAAACTGGGCGGCTGGGAACTGGGTTACAGCTCGGATCTCGATCTGGTGTTTCTGCATGACTGTCCGGACGATGCCGAAACCGACGGTGAACGCGTTATCGACGGGCGTCAGTTTTACCTGCGTCTCGCCCAGCGCGTCATGCATCTGTTCAGCACCCGCACCTCGTCCGGCATTTTGTATGAGGTGGACGCGCGCCTGCGCCCCTCTGGCGCGGCCGGCATGCTGGTCAGCACCTTTGCTGCCTTTGACGACTATCAGCGCCATGAAGCCTGGACGTGGGAACATCAGGCGCTGGTGCGCGCGCGCATCGTGTTTGGCGAACCGGCGCTGTGTGAGCGCTTCGATGCGATCCGGCGCGGTATTCTGTGCCTGCCGCGTGAAGGCGCGAAGCTGCAAACCGAAGTGCGTGAGATGCGTGAGAAAATGCGCGCGCACCTCAGTAACAAGCACAAAGGCCGCTGGGAGATTAAAACCGATGAGGGCGGTATCACCGATATTGAATTCATTGCGCAGTATCTGGTCTTAGGTTACGCCGCCAGCCAGCCGGCGCTGACGCGCTGGTCGGATAACGTGCGCATTTTTGAACTGATGGCGCGCCACGGCATCATGGCTGATGAGGAAGCGCAGGCGCTGACGCACGCTTACGTCACGCTGCGCGATGCGCTGCACCATCTGGCGCTGCAGGAACTGCCGGGTCATGTCGATCCGGCATCGTTCGCTGACGAACGCGCCGTGGTGCACGCCAGCTGGCAGCGCTGGCTGGCCGCGAGCGACGCGGATGACACGGAGCAGTGAGCCTGGCGGCTTCTATGCTATTATCCGCGCATTATTTTGACTGAACGTTGAAGTCTGGAGTCTCTGCATGAAAGTAACACTGCCCGCGTTTGGCAAGGCCGCTGTGCTGGTTGTCGGCGATGTGATGTTAGACCGCTACTGGTACGGCCCGACCAGCCGGATCTCACCGGAAGCCCCGGTGCCGGTGGTTAAAGTGGATACCATTGAAGAGCGTCCGGGCGGCGCGGCCAACGTGGCGATGAATATCGCTGCACTCGGTGCGGACTCGCGCCTTATCGGCCTGACCGGTGCAGATGACGCTGCGCGCGTGCTGCGCGAAACGCTGGCGCAGGTGAAGGTTGAGTGCGATTTCGTCGCCCTTGATAGCCATCCGACCATCACCAAGCTGCGCGTGCTGTCGCGCAACCAGCAGCTGATTCGCCTCGACTTTGAAGAGGGCTTTGAGCAGGTCGACCCGCAGCCGATTCACGATCGCCTGCGTCAGTCGCTGGCACAGGCGGGCGCGCTGGTGCTGTCTGATTATGCCAAAGGCGCGCTGAGCAGCGTGCAGACCATGATTCAGCTGGCGCGTGCGGCGCAGGTGCCTGTACTGATCGACCCGAAAGGCACCGATTTTGAACGCTATCGCGGCGCGACGCTGCTGACGCCCAATCTGTCCGAGTTCGAAGCGGTGGTGGGCAAGTGCAAAAGCGAAGAGGAGATTGTCAGCCGCGGTATGCAGCTGATTGCCGATTACGATCTCTCCGCGCTGCTGGTGACGCGTTCGGAAAACGGGATGACGCTGCTGCAGCCGGGCAAAGCGCCGCTGCATCTGCCCACTCAGGCGCAGGAAGTGTATGACGTCACCGGTGCCGGCGATACGGTGATCGGCGTGCTGGCCGCAGTGCTGGCTGCCGGTGAAAGTCTGGAGGATGCCTGCTTCCTCGCCAATGCTGCGGCTGGCGTGGTGGTCGGCAAGCTCGGGACTTCAACCGTCAGTACCGTGGAGCTGGAGAATGCGATTCACGCGCGGCCGGACAGCGGCTTTGGCGTGATGACCGAAGCCGAGCTGAAAGTGGCGGTGGCGCAGGCGCGCCAGCGCGGTGAGAAAGTAGTGATGACCAACGGCGTGTTCGACATTTTACACGCCGGCCATGTCTCTTACCTGGCCAACGCGCGCAAACTGGGCGATCGCCTGATCGTGGCGGTCAACAGCGATGCTTCCACCAAACGTCTTAAGGGCGAAACCCGCCCGGTGAACCCGCAGGAAAACCGCATGATCGTGCTGGGTGCGCTGGAAGCCGTAGACTGGGTGGTGCTGTTTGAAGAGGATACGCCACAGCGGCTGATTGCCGAAGTGCTGCCGGATCTGCTGGTGAAAGGCGGTGATTATAAGCCGGAAGATATCGCGGGCAGTAAAGAGGTGTGGGCCAACGGCGGTGACGTGCGGGTGCTCAACTTTGAAGACGGTATCTCCACCACCAACATCATCAAAACCATTCGCAATCAGTAAACACGTAGCCGGCGGGAGCGAACTCCCGCCGCGTAAACCTTATTGAGGCGTATCGATTTTGCCTGCCGGATCTGGCGTGATCACCGCCGGAGCCGGGGCCGCCGGACTTTCACTTTCCAGCTTCGCCAGACGCTGCTCCAGCGCCGCCAGTTTTTCACGCGTGCGCAGCAAAACCTGGGTCTGCACGTCAAACTCTTCACGATTAACCAGATCCATGCGGGTTAACTGCGCCTGCAATACCTGACGAATTTTCTTTTCCACATCGTCGCCAAAGTCGCGAATACCTTTTGGCATCGCTTCGTGCACCTGGCGCGCCAGTTGTTCAATTTTTTTCGTGTCGATCATGGTTGTTTCCTGGTTACGGTGGCTGATAACAGCGCGTGTTCCGACTCATCAAACATTAAGTGTAATGCCAGAAACGAAAAGGTTAAACCCGAAATCCGCAACGCATGAAGTGCAAAAGCATTTGCACTTTTGTTGATTGCCCGACCAGGTGATTGGCGCTATAGTAATTTCGCTTATTCTCAGGGCGGGGCGAAATTCCCCACCGGCGGTAAATCAGCTTCGGCTGAAAGCCCGCGAGCGCTTTCGCTGTAAAGTGAAAGGTCAGCAGATCCGGTGTAATTCCGGGGCCGACGGTTAAAGTCCGGATGGGAGAGGGTAACGACATCAGCCGGGCTGCGCCCGCGTCACGTTATTGCCATGTGTTTTCTACGCACTCCTAAGCTCGCCCTGGTTCTGGTAACTCATATTTTATTAATAAGGTTTTTTTACCATGAATCAGACGCTTCTTTCTGAATTTGGCACGCCGGAACAGCGTGTAGAACGCGCCATCGATGCGCTGCGCAACGGGCGCGGCGTGATGGTGCTGGACGATGAAAATCGCGAAAACGAAGGCGATATGATCTTCGCCGCCGAAACCATGACCGTGGAACAGATGGCGCTGAGCATTCGTCACGGCAGCGGCATTGTCTGCCTGTGCATTAACGAAGCGCGCCGCCAGCAGCTGGATCTGCCGATGATGGTAGAGAACAACACCAGCTCTTACGGCACCGGTTTTACCGTGACCATTGAAGCGGCCAGCGGCGTGACGACCGGCGTATCGGCCTCCGACCGTATTACCACCATCCGCGCGGCGATTGCCGATGACGCTAAACCGTCCGATCTGAATCGTCCCGGCCACGTATTCCCGCTGCGCGCGCGCGACGGCGGCGTGCTGGCGCGCGGCGGCCACACCGAAGCGACGCTCGATCTGGTGACGCTGGCGGGCTTCAAACCTGCGGGTGTGCTGTGCGAACTGACCAATGATGACGGCAGCATGGCGCACGCGCCGGAAGTAATTGCGTTTGCGAAGCAGCACGCCATGCCGGTGGTGACCATTGAAGACCTGGTGGCCTGGCGCCGCCAGCATGAAACCCGTCAGGCCAGTTAAGCCGACGTGAAATAAATAAGGCCGGATGTGATGCATCCGGCCTTATTTTATGATTAACGGCTGGCGTAAAAAACGTGATTGCCTATCACCACGGTACGCTGGAAGGCGTGGCGCCACGCCGGTCTGGCGCTGTGCGCATGAAAGAAGGTCGCGCCCTTTGTCACATCCGCCAGCTTACCCTCGACAATCCGCTGGGCCAGGCGCTGCGCGCGCTGCCAGCTTTTGTCATGCTGCGGCGGATGGCGATGGGGATGTTTGTGCAGAGACGTCCAGGAGAACTGTTTGGGTGCGTACACCACCGGACAGATCTCTTTGACGTCCCAGTTAGCCCGGTTCATGGTGACAGTGCCGACGGCAATCTGTCCCTTTACCGGTTCGCCGCGCGCTTCATGATAGATATTCATCGCCAGGCATAAAATGGCTCCCTGAATTAACATAACACTCCACTGCTTTCTAAGAGTCGCGTGGAGTGTAATGAGCCCGCCGTCGGGTGTTAACAAGACCCGTCTCGACTACGCCTTAACAAGACTAAGTCGTTGAGAGTTAAGGCCGAAGTGGTGATGAATAAGACGAATCTCGCGTCAGCCTACCCCGCTGGTTTGCAGCAACGTCAGGCTCAGACCCATCACCGTCATGCCGCACAGCACGCCGTAGCTGGGATTGTTATGCGGATCGATTTCGCGCGCCAGCGGCATCAGTTCATCCACGGACAGCGCCACCATAATGCCCGCCACCGCCGCCATAATCGCCGCAATCATCACCGGTGAGACCGCCGGCCCCAGCAGCAGAAAGGCGATGATGCCACCAAGAATCTCCGCCATGCCGGACAGGCAGGCCCAGAACAGCGCTTTGGCTTTCGAGCCGGTGGCGGCGTACATCGGTCCGGCCACCGCCAGCCCTTCCGGAATATTGTGGATCGCGACGGCCAGTGCGATGCCCAGCCCCAGCTCCATATCGCTGCTGGCAGTGACAAAGGTGGCAATGCCTTCGGGAAAGTTATGCAGGCTGATACCGAGCGTCAGCAGGATCGCGGTACGTTTCAGGTTGGTGGGGCGGCGATTGACCGCCATCAGATCCTGCGGATGCTGGTGCGGCAGCAGGCGATCCATGGCGAAATAACCCAGTAAGCCGAGCATGAACATGCCGTAGCCAAGCACCGGCGACATTCCTTCCGCATGCAGCGCGGCGGGCAGCATTTCCATCAGGGAAATCAGCAGCATGATGCCGGCGGCAAAGCCGAGCGCAAAGGCCAGTACGCGGTTCGACGGCTTTTGACCGAGCACGCCAAAAATCGCGCCGACGAAAGTGGCACCGCCAGCCAGGATGGTTAGCAGCAAAGGTACTGACATGATGGGCTCCTTAATGATAATGATTACCAGTTACAATATAGTTAACCCCATAAAATATCGAGTTATTTAGCGTAAAGTTATGTCGGCAAAATCTTGTTCAAATTTGCTGATAAACATCATCACGCTTATCAGCGTTTTTCCCCTGGCGAAAGCGCGTATCGTGACAGTCATTAACGCGATCCCGACGCCAGAGGATGAATAATGACCCGCATGCCCGCTCTGTTTCTCGGCCACGGCAGCCCGATGAACGTATTAGAAGACAACCGTTATACCCGCGTATGGCAGCAGCTGGGCGAAACCCTGCCGCGTCCGCGCGCTATTCTCGCCATCTCGGCGCACTGGTACACGCGCGGTACGGCGGTGACGGCGATGAGCAATCCGCGCACCATCCATGATTTTGGAGGCTTCCCGCAGGCGCTGTTCGACGTGCGCTATCCGGCGCCGGGTTCGCCAGCGCTGGCACAGCGCGTTATCGATCTGCTGGCGCCGGTGGCGGTGCAGGCCGATCAGCAGTGGGGCTTTGATCACGGCTCGTGGGGCGTGCTGGCGAAGATGTATCCACAGGCAGACATTCCGCTGATTCAGCTCAGTATTGATGGCACCCAGCCGGCGGCGTGGCATTTTGCGCTGGGACGTAAACTGGCGGCGCTGCGTGACGAAGGCGTGATGCTGGTGGCCAGTGGCAACGTGGTGCATAACCTGCGCATGATTCGCTGGCAGGGCGCGGAAAGCGCTTATCCGTGGGCGGAGAGCTTCAACCAGTTTGTGCGCGATAATCTGGACTACGAAGGCGAGGCGGTGCAGCATCCGCTGGTGAATTATCAGCAGCATGAAGGCGCGCAGCTGGCTAACCCGACGCCGGAGCACTATCTGCCGCTGCTGTATATTCTCGGCGCGCGTGCTGAAGGTGAGGCGGTGAGCATCCCGGTGGAAGGCATGGAGATGGGTTCGATCAGTATGCTGTCAGTGCAGGTTGGCTGACACCTGTGCCGCCCGCAGACCGGGCGGCACGTGCATTACTCAATAAATGTGTGCGGATAGAAACGCGACAGATCCTGGGTGATCAGCGCACGATCTTCGCGCAGACCGATACCGGCAGGCTGATCGTCAATCAGCCAGCTGCCAATCAGCGTATAGCTGTCACCAAACTTCGGCAGCTGCCAGAACTGCTGGACGATCATGCCCTCTTCGCCATAGGGGCCGTCGGCGCGCGCGATTTCCTGACCGTTTTCCACGATAGTGATATTGGCACCTTCGCGGGAAAACAGCGGTTTCACCACATATTTTTCCATCTGCGGCGCGCTGGCATCATCGGCAAACCAGGCGGGCAGCAGGTTAGGATGATTGGGGAACATCTCCCACAACAGCGGTAACAGCGCTTTGTTGGAGAGAATGCTTTTCCACGCCGGCTCCAGCCAGCGCACGCCGGCATCGGCCAGCTTGGTCGAGAACATCTCGCGCAGCATGAATTCCCACGGATAGAGCTTGAACAGGTTGCTGATCACCTGATCGTGCTGATCGGTAAACTGACCTTTTTCGCCCAGCCCGATCTCATCAATGTAGAGAAATTCACTCGGCAGACCGGCTTCAGTGGCGCAATCCTGCAGATACTGTACCGTGGCGCGATCCTCTTCCGTATCGCGGCAGCAGGCAAAGTGCAGCCAGTTAAAACCGTGCTGCTGGTGCAGCGTGGCGAAGCGCTCAATCAACTGCTCCTGCAGGCTGTTGAATTGATCGCTGCCCTGCGGCAGGTTGCCGGCGTTGAGCTGATCCTCCAGCCAGATCCACTGGAAAAACGCCGCTTCGTACAGCGAGGTTGGCGTATCGGCGTTGTTCTCCAGCAGCTTGATCTCGCCTGTGCCATCCCACGCCAGATCGAGGCGTGAATAGAGCGAGGGCTGACGCTGCTGCCAGGATTCGCGCACGAAATCCCAGGTGTGTTTCGGAATGCAGAAACGGGTGAGCAGCGCTTCGCTGTTCACCACTTTTTCTACCGCCTGCAGGCACATCTGGTGCAGTTCAGCGGTGGCCGCTTCCAGCTGTTCAATCTGCGCCAGCGTAAACTGGTAATAAGCGTCTTCGCACCAGTAGGGTTCGCCATACATGGTGTGAAACTGAAAGCCGTACTCGGTCGCCTTTTCGCGCCAGTTCGGACGTTCGCTGATAGCAATACGTTGCATGCGCGGGCTTAGCCTCCCAGCGAGCGGCTGCCGGTGCTGGTGGCACTGCTGCGCTGCATGGTGTTCTGTTTGGCTACCGTCTCACCAAAGCCGCCACGGGTGATGGTGGACGTAGTGGCCGGTTTTGGCGCCAGCGCGGTTTTCGGCACGTTTACCGTCCGGCCCGAGGTGCCCGCACCGTAGTTCTTGCCGGAAGCATCAACAAACTGGCCGTTAGCCGGGCTGTTAGGGGTTTTTGGCGAGAACAGTGGCTGCTGCGCAAAGCCAGCGCCGCCGCCCATCAGGCGACCCATCATGTAGCCGGCCATCAGAGGCATCCAGAAGCTGCCGCTCTGCTGCGCTTCAGCGTTGTTCGCCGTGGTACCGACGCCCGCCTGTGCCGGGGTTTGCTGACACTGGTTTTCGCCGAATTCCGCGACACAATCTTCACGCGTGGCGTATTTTGGCGCGGTGCGCTCAGCCTCTTTCAGCGCGTTGTTGTAAGCGGTGGTGCACTGGGCGCTCTGGCCCGGATTGGCTTTCGCACAATCATCGGCGTTCTGGTACATCGAAACCGTTTCATCGCTCTGTTCGCAGCCTGCCAGCATAAACACGGCGGTGACCGCCAGTGCGACCGGCGTTAAATGGCGTGCCTGCCAGCTTTTACGGAAAGCGGCATGACGAATATTTTTTGTCCGTTTCATTATCTTCATCCTGTGCCCAAAGGTGGGGCTTAGGATAGGTGATGAGTGGTGGAAAATGAAGCGGGAAGCCGGGTGGCAAGGGGATCTTTACGTTGTTATACGTTTGAATGCGAAAGGGGCCGCAAGCGGCCCCTTGAAGGCTTAATTAGCGAAAGGATTGGCGCTGTTACGTGCCGCGGCCGGACGGGCCTGAGCGGCGGCGGACGCGGAGGTCGCTTTCGGGCCGTTATCCACGCGCGCGGCCTGCTGGCTGTTTTCCGGCGCGACCACTTCTGGCGAGGTCGTCACTTCTTTGCCCAGCGTGCTGTTCAGCTGCTGCAGATCCTGCTCGTTCAGCGTGCCCAGCGCATATTTGATGTTCAGCTGGTTGATCAGGTAGCTGTAACGCGCATTCGACAGCTGCTGTTTAGCGTTAAACAGCGTAGTTGTCGCGTCTAACACGTCAACGATGGTACGCGTACCCACCTGATAACCGGCTTCTGAGGCATCTAATGAGCTCTGCGCCGAGATTACCGACTGTTTGTAAGCGTCGATGCTGCTGATCGAAGCGTTCACGTTATTGAACGAAGAACGGACGGTCTGGATCGCGCTACGATGCGCGCCTTCCAGCTGCTCGCTGGCGGCGACAAAGTTATACTGCGCCTGTTTCACCTGCGAGGTCACTGAACCGCCGCTGTACAGAGGCAGTGAGAAGCTCAGGCCAACCTGGTTGGAGCCGGTGATTGAATCAGTGGTACCGGCGCTCTGATTAGCGCGACTGCCGCCGTATTTGCTGTTCGACAGACCGGTAGAGGCGGTCAGATCCAGCGTCGGCATGTGGCCGGACTCGGCGGAGCGAATCTGCTCACGCGCCAGATCCTGGCTCAGGCGGGCAGACAGCAGGTTGAGGTTACGGCTCTCAGCCTGTTTCAGCAAATTGGATACCGCTTCCGGACGCGCCGTTTTGAAACGATCGATATTCAGTGACGCCAGCGACAGATAATCCATGCCGGTGATCTGACGCAGCGATTCCACCGCGTTATCCAGGTCGTTACGCGCGGTCACTTCGTTAGCCAGCACGCTGTCGTATTGAGCACGGGCGTTCTGCACATCGGTGATGGCTACCAGACCGACATTAAAACGCTGGGTGGTCTGATCCAGCTCGCGGTAGATCGACTGTTTCTGCGCTTCAGTGTAAGAAAGCGTATCAATGGCCTTCAGCACGTTGAAATAGGCGGTTGCGGTGTTCAGGATCAGATCCTGCTGCGCTACCTGATAAGTAACGTCCTGAATGCCGGCCGTTTTTTCCTGCAGCGTCAGCGCACGCCATTTCGACATGTCGAAAATCGTCTGCGTTAATTGCAGCGAGGCGCTGGTCGTGTTGGAATGGAGACCGCTGTTGTCGCGATAGCCGCTGTTATAGGTATAATCTGCACCCAGACCCAGCTGCGGCAGCAACGGGCTACGCGCTTCGTTAATTTTCTCAAAAGCAGCGTCGCGATCGGCGGCTGAAGCACGCAGATCCGGGTTGCTGAGGCGCGCCTGCTGGTAGACCTGCAACAGGTTTTCTGCCTGGCTGGCAAGGCTGAAACCGCCCAGGCTCAGTCCAATAAAAAGTGGGAGCAGTTTTTTCATTTGCATTCCTTGTGTTGCAGCAAATGCACAGAGAGTGTGCTGCAGGTAAGCCAAAAAATAATCGCCGATTCTACAGAGGCGGCGTCAGAGATAAGTTGGCTGAACGTGCCTTCTCCCCCTAATTTACGTAAATAATTCAGAAAGAACCACTCGGACGGAGCACAAGGGTTGGCTTTTCTTCGCTCCATCCCAATCTGCATAAGGAACCAGATGATGGCGGGTGAAAAAAAATCCCCTGTGACTTTCACAAAAAACGATGTAGAAATTATTGCACGCGATACTCGCTACGACGGTTTTTTTTCCATCGTCAGTTACCGCTTCCGCCACCGCCGTTTCAATGGCGACATGAGCGGTGAAGTGGTGCGCGAAGTTTTTGAGCGCGGACACGCTGCCGTGCTGCTACCCTATGATCCCCTGCGCGACGAAGTAGTGCTGATCGAACAGATCCGCATTCCGGCCTATGATTCCAGCGCCACGCCCTGGCTGCTGGAGATGGTGGCCGGCATTATTGAACCGGGCGAAACGCCGGAAGATGTGGTGCGTCGTGAAGCGGTCGAAGAGGCTGGCCTCAAGGTTGGCCGCGTCAAACCGATAGTGAATTACTTAGCCAGCCCCGGCGGAACCTCAGAGCGTTTGTCGGTGCTGGTGGGCGAAGTGGATGCCAGCCAGGCAGAGGGAAATCACGGGCTGGAGGAAGAGAATGAGGATATTCTTGTGCATGTGGTAAGCCGCGAACAGGCTTATCGCTGGGTGGAAGAGGGGATTATTGATAACGCGGCATCTGTCATCGCTCTGCAATGGCTGGCGTTGCACCATGAGAAACTAAGAGAAGAGTGGAAGCCAACATGAAACAGCGCTATACCCCTGATTTCCCCGAAATGATGCGTCTGTGCGAAACCAATTTCGCTCAGCTGCGCCGCCTGCTGCCGCGCAGTGACGAGGCAGGTGCGTCGGTGATGTATCAGGTGAACGGCGCCAGTTATCAGCTGACTATTGAAGAGTCGACGCGCTATACCACGCTGGTGGAGATCCGCCAGGTGGCACCCGCAGTGAGCTACTGGAGCCTGCCGTCCATGTCGGTGCGGCTCTACCATGATGCGATGGTGGCTGAAGTGTGTTCCACTCAGCAGATCTATCGCTTCAAAGCGCGCTATGATTATCCTAATAAAAAATTGCATCAGCGCGATGAAAAACATCAGATTAACCAGTTCCTTGCCGACTGGTTGCGGTACTGCCTGGCGCACGGCGCGATGGCCGTGCCGGTGTGCTGATAGCGATACCCTGAATCCGCACGGGTATATAACGCAACGATAGCGTGGAGAGAAAGGAAACGCTTTGGATAGCCTGCTAACTCTTCCTGCGGCAAATGGGTCCGATATCAGGATTTTACAAATTACGGATACCCATCTTTTCGCGGGAAAACATCAATCGCTGCTTGGAGTGAATACCTGGTCGAGTTTTGATGCGGTGCTGGACGCCATCGCGGCGCAACAGCGCGATTACGATCTGATTATCGCCACTGGCGATCTCGCCCAGGATCACACCGTCGAAGCTTATCAGCATTTTGTTGCGGGCATTGCGCGTCTGCCGAAGCCGTGCGTCTGGCTGCCGGGCAATCACGATTTTCAGCCAGCGATGGTGGATACGCTGGCACAGGCCGGCATCGCCGCGGACAAGCATGTGCTGCTCGGCGAGCACTGGCAGCTGGTGCTGCTGGACAGCCAGGTTTTTGGCGTGCCGCACGGCATGCTGAGCGACTATCAGCTGGAGTGGCTGGACCGCACGCTGCGTCAGTTCCCCGATCGCTACACGCTGGTGCTGCTGCACCATCATCCGCTGGCCTGCGGCTGTACCTGGCTTGACCAGCACAGCCTGCGCAATCCGCATCAGCTGGATGCGGTGCTGCAAAACTTCCCGCTGGCGCGCCACCTGGTGTGCGGCCACATTCATCAGGAGCTGGATCTCGACTGGCACGGCCGCCGCGTACTGGCATCGCCTTCGACCTGCGTCCAGTTTAAACCGCACTGCACCAACTTCACCATTGATACCGTGGCGCCCGGCTGGCGCTGGCTGACGCTGCAGGCGGATGGCACGCTGCACACCGAAGTGAATCGTCTGCAGAGCGATCTATTCCGTCCGGATCTGGATTCCGAGGGCTACTAAACCATGGCGGCGCTGATTTATCTGCACGGATTCAACAGCTCACCGCAGTCGGCTAAAGCGACGCAGTTACAGCAGTGGTGTCAGGCGCAGCACCCGCACATTGAGGTGCTGGTGCCGCAGCTGCCGACTTTTCCCGCTGAGGCTGCTGCGCTGCTGGAAGAGTTGGTGATGCAGTATGCCGGGGAACCGCTCGGGCTGGTGGGGTCATCGCTCGGTGGCTATTTTGCCACCTGGCTGTCGCAGTGTTTCATGCTGCCGGCGGTGGTGGTGAATCCGGCGGTGCGGCCGTTTGAACTGCTGGTGGATTATCTGGGTGAAAACCGGAATCCCTACACCGGCCAGCAATATGTGTTAGAGTCTCGCCACATTTACGATCTGAAAGTGATGCAGATTGACCCTCTGGAAGCGCCCGATCTACTCTGGCTGCTGCAACAAACCGGCGATGAAGTGCTCGACTATCGCCAGGCGCTGGATTACTACAGCGCGTGCCGTCAGACGGTAGAAGAGGGCGGCAATCATGCCTATATCGGATTCGAACGCCATTTTGCGCAGATGATTGATTTTCTGGGACTGAATACTCCCTGATGCTGCGGGATGGGCCCATTTTCCTATTGCTAATCAGACTGTTACGATGAGCCAATCTAGCTATAATGCTGACGCCATTGAGGTTTTAACCGGCCTCGAACCGGTACGTCGCCGTCCGGGCATGTACACCGATACCACACGCCCTAACCATCTGGGCCAGGAAGTGATCGATAACAGCGTCGATGAGGCGCTGGCCGGTCACGCCAAACGCGTGGAAGTCATCCTGCACGCCGATCAGTCGCTGGAAGTGATCGATGATGGCCGTGGTATGCCCGTCGATATCCACCCGGAAGAGGGCGTGCCAGCGGTCGAACTGATTCTCTGTCGCCTGCACGCCGGCGGTAAATTCTCCAACAAAAACTACCAGTTCTCCGGCGGCCTGCACGGCGTGGGGATTTCGGTGGTCAATGCCCTGTCGAAGCGTGTGGAAGTCACGGTGCGCCGCAACGGTGAGATTTACCAGATCGCCTTCGAAAACGGCGATAAAGTGCAGGATCTGGCGGTGATTGGTACGGTAGGCAAGCGTAACACCGGCACCAGCGTTCACTTCTGGCCAGACGAAAGCTTCTTCGATAGCCCGCGCTTCTCGGTCTCCCGCCTCAAGCATCTGCTGAAAGCCAAAGCGGTACTGTGCCCGGGCGTCGAAATTGTCTTTAAAGACAAGGTGAACGATACCGAGCAAACCTGGCTGTATCAGGATGGCCTGACGGATTACCTGAGCGAAGCGGTGAACGGCCTGCCAACGCTGCCGGAAAAACCGTTTGTCGGCAGCTTTGCCGGTGATGTGGAGGCGGTCGACTGGGCACTGCTGTGGCTGCCGGAGGGCGGCGAGCTGCTGACCGAAAGCTACGTCAACCTGATCCCAACCATGCAGGGCGGAACGCACGTTAACGGCCTGCGTCAGGGCTTGCTCGACGCGATGCGCGAATTCTGTGAATACCGCAATATTCTGCCGCGCGGCGTGAAGCTGTCGGCGGAGGATATCTGGGATCGCTGCGCCTACGTGCTGTCGGTCAAAATGCAGGATCCGCAGTTTGCCGGACAGACCAAAGAGCGTCTCTCCTCACGCCAGTGCGCGGCGTTTGTCTCGGCGGTAGTGAAAGATGCCTTCAGCCTGTGGCTCAACCAGAACGTGCAGGCCGCCGAAATGCTGGCCGAGCTGGCGATCTCCAGCGCACAGCGCCGTATGCGCGCGGCGAAAAAGGTGGTGCGTAAAAAGCTGACCAGCGGACCGGCGCTGCCGGGCAAGCTGGCCGATTGTACCGCGCAGGATCTGAATAAAACCGAGCTGTTCCTGGTGGAAGGGGATTCTGCGGGCGGCTCCGCCAAACAGGCGCGCGACCGTGAATATCAGGCGATCATGCCGCTGAAAGGCAAGATCCTCAACACCTGGGAAGTGTCGTCGGACGAAGTGCTGGCGTCGCAGGAAGTGCATGATATTTCGGTGGCGATCGGTATCGATCCGGACAGTGAAGATCTCAGCCAGCTGCGCTACGGCAAAATCTGTATCCTCGCGGATGCCGACTCCGACGGCCTGCACATTGCCACGCTGCTGTGCGCGCTGTTTGTAAGGCACTTCCGCTCGCTGGTGCAGCAGGGCCACGTCTATGTGGCGATGCCGCCGCTGTACCGCATCGACCTCGGTAAAGAGGTGTATTACGCGCTCGATGAAGACGAAAAAGAGGGCGTGCTGGAGCAGCTGAAGCGGAAAAAAGGCAAGCCGAACGTGCAGCGCTTTAAAGGTCTGGGTGAGATGAACCCGCTGCAGCTGCGCGAAACCACGCTCGATCCCAACACCCGTCGTCTGGTGCAACTGACGGTCGACGAAGAAGACGTCGAGCAGACGTTACGGATGATGGACATGCTGCTGGCGAAGAAACGCTCGGAAGACCGCCGCAACTGGCTACAGGAAAAAGGCGACCTCGCCGACCTCGAAGTGTGATGCAAACGGGACGCTGCGGCGTCCCTTTTTTATGCCTGTAACTGCTGCTTCACGCGTGCAATCACCGCATCCCAACCTTCATCCTGGCCGCGGATAAACAGCCGCATCTGTGGATACCATGGCGAATCCTGCCGTCCCGCCAGCCAGCGCCAGTCGCGCGCCCACGCTGGCAGTAGTACCCAGCACGGAACGCCCAGCGCCCCCGCCAGATGAATTACCGACGTGTCCACGCCAATCACCAGATCCAGCTGGGCGATCACCGCAGCCGTATCCTGATAATTATTAAAGCGCGCACCTAACGGCAGCAGCTGCGGAAAATCGTCAGTTTCATCTTCGCCCGCGCCTTTCTGCAGGCTGATCCAGCACGTGTTTGGCAGGGAAAACAGTGGGGCCAGTTGCGCCAGATGCGCCAGCGAACGCTGGCTGTCATTCTTGTGCGCGCTGGAACCCTTCCACACAATACCAATTTTGCGTCCGCCAGCGCTGAGCGGCCACTGCGCCTGCTGCGCCGGATCGCTGAAGAGATAAGGAGGCTGCATGCCGAATGGCTGCGGTGAGTCGAGAAAATGCTGCGGTAAATCCAGCAGTGAGCACCAGTAATCTGCGCCTGGCAGTTCGCCATCTTCGCGCGTCAGATAGCGATCAACGCCAGCCAGCGAGGCCATCAGTGGCTGCATTGCATTGCTCCCCAGCATGATCACCTGCGCCGCCTGCTTTTCAGCTTTCACTCGTGCTAAAAAACGACAAAACTGAATTTCATCACCCATGCCCTGTTCAGTACGAACCAGCAAGGTTTTGCCACGCAAATCTTCGCCCTGCCAGTACGGCATCGGCATTGAGGGGAGACTGAAAAAACGGTCCGGATTAGTGGCAACATAGCGTGACTGGTAGTGGCGCCAGCCAGCGGCAAACTTGCCCTGCTGTAGCTCGACCATTGCCAGCGCATTACGGCAGCGATGATCGTCAGGGCGCTGCTGTAAAACCTGTAACATCTGGCGCTCAGCCTCCGCCAGCTCGCCCATGTGCGCCAACACCGTGCTCATACCGTAACGTGCCTCGAGATAATCGGGCTGGATGTGCAGCGCTTGCTGGTACTGTTCCAGCGCCGCATGGTAACAGTGCAGCCGATGCAACAGAATTGCGTAGTTATTATGACAGGCTGCGTAATGTTGATGAGCACGCAGCGCGGCCTGATAACACATTTCCGCCTCAGCATAACGTCCCGCGTCAAAGTGTGTCAGGCCGAGACCATTAAGCAGACCGGCATCCTCTGGCGTCAGCCTGAGGGCGCGCTGATAATAGCGCTGCGCCAGCACCAAATCGCCGCCGCGTCGCGCCAGCCGGGCTGCTTCGTGCAAAAACCAGATATCGTTCGGTACCAGCGTCAGACGGGCGCGAATTTTACGCCAGGCTTCATCCCGTTTGCCCTGCTGCAGTAGCTGGCTTAGTGCCCGCTGCTGACGTATGTCAGCGATAATCCATGGTTTTTGCTGCATTGTGCTATCCTGCCGCTGTTGAAAGTGGAGTAATCTACGACAGCAGCGGTGGGGGCGACGCTAAGACAGGTCTCGAAGTGGCAATACGCTAAGGCAGGAAGAGTGAAAATCACACTGGAAGAGTTACGTGCCTGGGTCGCGGTGGTGGACACCGGTTCCATTACCGCCGCAGCGGAACAGCTGGATCAAACCAGCTCCGGCATCAGCCGGGCGCTGAGCCGCCTCGAAAGCAAACTGCAAACCACGCTGCTGCACCGCACCACGCGTCGCCTGGCGCTGACCGAAGAGGGGCTGATTTTTCTCGATCACGCGCGGCAAATCCTCGCATCGGTGGAGCAGGCCGAAGAGCATATCGCGCAGCGGCGCGACATTCCCTCCGGACGGCTGCGCGTCAACGCCAATACACCGTTTACCCTGCATGTCATCGTGCCGCTGGTTGCTGAATTTTGTGCGCGCTATCCGCAAATTCAGCTGGAGCTGAACACCGATGACATTGTCATCGACCTGCTTGAGCAGCAAACCGATATCGCTATTCGCATTGGTGAACTGCGCGATTCGACGCTGCGTGCCCGCGTGCTGGGCAGCAGCGCGATTCGTCTGCTGGCCAGTCCGGCCTATCTGGAAAAAGCCGGCGCGCCGCAGAGCGTGGAAGATCTGCTGACGCACCAGCTGCTGGGATTCAGCCAGCTGGACGCGCACAATGTCTGGCCGGTATGGCAGCGTGAAGGCGAGTTTTTGCGCATCAAACCCACGCTTTGCGCGTCGAGTGGCGAAACCCTGCGCCAGCTGGCGCTGGCCGGGCAGGGCATTGTGCGGCTATCGGATTTTGTCAGCCGCGAGGATCGCGCCAGCGGTCGGCTGGTACAGGTACTGGAAAATGACACGCGGGAGATGCGCCTGCCGATTCACGCGGTCTATTATCGCAACCAGGCGCTGAGTTCGCGGATTACTTGCTTTCTGGAATTTTTACGCGAACAGATTCTAAAAAACCATTTATTATAGTCCTGTTATAGTTGAAAAACGCCCTCAATCGCTACTGGAGTAACCCAATAAAAATTCATTAATTCAAAAGGTTAGTTGTTTTCTTATCTTCCCCACATATAGTTAAGAATTTTTTGTCTAACGGGACATTTCTTATGTCTCGAAATGATCTCTTTCCGGATTATGTCGCCACTTTGAGCCCACCTGATGTGCAGAGCCAGGGAGATTGCGGCGCTTGCCTGCAAACGCGCAGTCAAATTTAATCGATGGAAGGAAAAATCATGAACGTTTCACCCGTTAGTGTGGCGGTAATCGATAAGAAAACCATAACCAAAGCGGAAGTGCTGCGCGCCGGTAAAGACGGTAAAGCAGTGAAGATTCAGGCAATTACCAATGGTAAATATCTGCTGACGCAGAACCAGGACGGCACCGCGCCTGAAAACATCACTGTTAAACGCGTGGGGAAAAACCTGTTGGTGATGCTGGAAGGCTCAGACGCCAGCAAACCGGATCTGATTATCGAAGATTTCTTCGCTAAATCCGGCATCTTAGCGGGTAAAGCCGAAGACGGCGAAATGCATGCTTACGTTGCAACTGACGGTAATGCCGATCATGAAGCAGCCGCGCTGGCAGACGGCGAAACCACTGCACTGGCGCTGGGTGAAGCCAGCGTTGATGATAATTCCGGCTACGCACTGGCCAGCGGCTTTGAATGGTCGCCCGCGCTGATTGCGCTGGGTGGTCTGGCGGCTATCGCAGCAGCGGCTGGGCTCGGCTATGTTGCGGCGAAGCACCATTACGACAATAACAACGGCAACAACAGCGGCAAAGGTGAAGGCGGCGGCGGTAGCGGCGGCGGCGATATCGGCAAGCCGGTGATCAGCGATATGATTGACGATATTGGTGACGTGACCGGTTCGATTGAGAACGGCGGGCGCACCGATGACACCATGCCTACCTTCAACGGTACTGGTACACCGGGCAACACTATTGAAGTGTGGGATGGTGAGACGCTGCTGGGGAATGTGCTGGTAGATAAATCCGGTAACTGGACTTTTACACCGGAAAAACCGCTGGCGGCAGGCAATCACAGTATTGTCACCGTTGAGCGCAACGCTGAGGGCGTGGTGGGTGAAGAGAGCGATCCGTGGGAATTTATCATCGATCTGACGGCACCGGCCAAAGGTACCATTGGCAGCCTGATGGATGACTCGCAGGATCCGCCAGTACTGATCGAAAAAGGCGGCGTGACAAAAGACAACACGCCAACCCTGACCGGTAAAGCTGAAGCGGGCTCGACGGTAGAAATCTGGAACGACGGCGTTAAGCTGGGCACCGCAAAGGTGGACGCAGAAGGCAACTGGACCTTTACTGCACCGGTGCTGCAGGATGGGCAACACGAATTGAGTATCGTGGTGGTCGATCAGGTGGGTAACAAATCACTGCCATCCGATCCGTTCATCATTGATGTGGATACCGTAGCGCCGGAAAATCCGGGCATTGGCGTCATCAAAGATAGCGAAGGTAATCCGCTGGAAGACGGTTCCACCACAAAAGATCTGCGTCCGACGCTGGAAGGTACCGGTGAAGATGGCGATATCGTGGTCATTATCGACAATGGCAAGCCAATCGGTTCGGTGATTGTAGAAGACGGCAAGTGGACCTTCACGCCGGAAAACAATCTGAAACCGGGTGAGCACGAGCTGGAAATCGTGGTGCGCGATCCGGCCGGTAACGAATCGCCGGCCTCAGAAAAGGTCACCATCGGCTTTGAAGGCGATACGCAAGAGCCGGGCGATCCTGATCCTGTTGAAGGACTGCCCGATCCGGACGTTCCGGTTTCCGGCGTGATTGAGCATATTTTTAAAGACAATAACGACGCTGGCGTGCGTACGCCGATTGAAAACGGTGGTGCGATTAACGATCCGAGCATCATTGTGGCCGGTAAAGGCGTGCCGGGTGAGCTGGTTACCATCTACATCGTCGGTCTGGAAAATCAGTATACGTTCACCACCACCATCGGTGCTGACGGTAAGTGGGAACTGACCACGACGGATCTGGCGGATGATGTCTACCAGCTGCGCGGCGTGTTCTCGAGTGATGGTGAAGTGACCGGTAAAACGGATATTTATGAAGTGGAAGTCGACACCCTTCCACCGCCGCCGCCGGATATTAGTGCGCTTGAACTGGCCAGTCTCGATCTTTCCGTTCTGCTCTCTCTGGACAATCATGAACTGTTCAATGAGGCCGACGATCAGCAGCAGCCAATTAATGCTGAATTACTGCAGCTTAATAATGATGCGCTCAATGACTGGAATAATCAGGAAAGCCAGAGTGGTGTGATGGCTGAAAATAATTCCCAATCAGACGTCCTGCTTTTCCAGAACGAAATGGAACAATTTTAATTTATTTGGAGCATACAGGTGCAATTTATTGCACCTGTGAAACTTAAATGAAGATTGCAAAAAAATTAATTTTAGCTTCACTGGTGTGTGCACCAGTATTCACAACTTTTTCATCCCAGGCGCAAAATACTTTTGGCGCCGCATGGCGTAGTCTATCCCCTGTATCAGCGGAACAGGCGCGTGTGGTTTATTATCGTCCGGCTTCATTGACCGGAGCGGAACCAGCGAATATCTATATCGACGGTGAATTTCAGACATCGTTACTGGCTGGTGGTTATACGGTGTTCTGTGTTGCGCCGGGCCTGCATTCGCTTGGCAGTTATGTTAATGATGCGCCAGATTATCAGGGTAAAAGCGCGCAATCGTGGAGTGATAAACTGGCTGCCGGTAAAACCTACTACATTCGGGCAAACCTCGATGGCAGCGGCCGTCCGCTGGTGGTCAGCCAGGAGCAGGCACAGCAGGAGTTGCTGAGCACCAAACGTCAGGCTCATCTGCTGTCGCGCGCATCGTCAGTGCAGCGCTGTCAGGAAGGGACGACTGAAGCTTATGATAACTATGCGTTTTCATCCGACCTGCTGTTCCGTTTTGGCAGCGCCAACAGCAACGACATTTCCGCACAGGGGCGCGAGGCGCTTGGCAGCTTTGCCAGCATGCTGAAAACGGCAAATGCCGCTCAACGCCACATCATTGTTACCGGCTTTACCGATCCGATTGGCAGCGACAGCAGCAATATGGCGCTCGGCCAGCGTCGCGCTGAGGCGGTGAAAGCGCTGCTGATTGCCCAGGGAATAAATGCAGCAAATATTACCGCACAGAGCATGGGTGAATCTCAGGTCAAAACTAACTGTTCAGGCAGTCTGCAGGAGCTGAAAGCCTGCTATGCCAGCGAGCGCCGGGTTATTGTAAGCGTTGAAAATTAATGATCTGATTTGATTTATTTAACGGATGTTCTCACACCTCATATTGATGAGGTGTGAGAGACTGTGCCTCGATGAATTAATTAAGGGTTTATATAACCTAATCGATTAAGACGTTTCTCGTATTGTCTGAAAGCATAAGCTACGAAATTATCACTGTCTTCGGCTGGAAATCCCGAAACATTATTCAACGTAAAAGGAATATACAACATGGCTAACAACCAAATTAACGCGACTAACGCGCTAGTTGTTTCGACAAAAAACGATTTATATCAATGGATCGATCGTAATGTTAAAGACGCTAACGGCGGCAACCTGGAGCTGATCATCGACGGCAAAGTCCATATGATCCCTATTGATGATAAAGGCAACTGGTCATTCGATCCGAAAGATTCGTGGATGGACGGTAAGCATGTCATTCAGATGGTTACCATCGATAAAGCCACCAACCGCAGCCCTGCATCGCTGTACATTCTTGATGTGGATACCCAGCCACCGGCAAAACCGGAAATCTGGCGCGTGATTGATGACGCAGCGGGTGAGGATCAATACCTGAGCCCAGGTCAGGGTACCGCAGACAAAAGCCCGGCGCTGTCGGGCGTAGCTGAGCCTGGCTCAATTGTTACCCTTTACGACAACGGTAAAGAGATCGGTTCCGTCGTGACAGACAAAATGGGCGCATGGAGCATCACGCCGGAACTGGCCGATGGTGAGCACAAGCTGACCGTGATGGCGAAAGACAGCCTTGGTCATGAGAGTCCAGTTTCTGATGCCTTTAACCTGACCGTGAGTGATGGTGTCGTGACGCGTGCGGTGAATGAAGCTGCGGCAGAAAAGACGGAAGCAGATGCGGAGCCGACAGTTGTCGAAACCACTGAGCTGGTAGGTAAAGATGTTATTTATCGCAATAAAAATGTCATCTCATATAAGGATGCAACGGCAGAAGCTAATTCGCTGGTAATGATCGTTATTGACGGTATTCCTTACAGCGCACGCGCAAATGCCGAGGGTAAGTTCAATTTTGAATCACCTGAGCTGGCAGATGGTTTACATGTTGTACAAGTGCGTTCTGTGGATCGCGCGGGCAACTGGGGGACACCAGTCCAGGTTATTTACAATATCGACACCTCCGCACCGGAAGCGCCGCAGATTATGCGCGTGATCGATAATGAAGGCAGCGCGGATACCTATCTGACGCCAGGCAACTACACCAACGACACAACCCCAACCCTGTACGGTGTTGCCCAGCCGGACAGCGTAGTAAAAATCTACGATATTCGCTCCAACGTGATTGGCAGTGTAAAAGCCGGTGCCGATGGCCGCTGGAGCTTCACGCCGGAACTGACCACCGACGGCACCCACGTGTTTAGCGCCAGCTACACTGACCGCTTCGGCGCCGAGAGCCCACGTTCTGACAACTTTACGCTGTCGCTGGATACCTCCGTACCGGGTACGCCAGAGCTGGCTCAGGTTTACGATGATGAAGGACGCGTTACCGGTCCGCTGAAGTCAGGCGACATTACTGATGACAAAACCCCAACCCTGTCGGGCGTGGCGGATGCGGGCGTGATCGTGCGCGTATGGGACGGCGACAAACTGATTGGCTCTACTGTGGCGAACAATCGCGGCCAGTGGAAACTGGACGTTGAGCTGGATGACGGTGAGCACTCGCTGGTCGTGGATTCCATCAGCAAAGGCGGCACCGTTTCTGAGAAAACCGATCCGTTCAAACTGGTTATCGACAGCAACATCCTGCCGGCACCGGTGGTGGATGAGATGGTCGCCAACAACGGTGATGAAGAGCGTGTGCTGCAGCCAGGCGATTCCACTAACGACACCACGCCAGTCCTGCGCGGTGAAGGCAACGACGGCGACATCATCTACGTGATTGTAGACGGTGAAAAAGAGCCGGTGGCTTCAACTGTCGTTAAAGATGGTAAATGGGAAATTGAATTGCCAGAGCTGGCGGAAGGTTCACACGATATTGAACTGATCGCTAAAGATCCAGTTAGCGGCAAAGAGTCACCGACCTCAGATCCAATCAACGTGATTATCGATATTACGCCACCGGATCAGCCAAAACCACCAACGATTGTCGATAACGAAGGTGACAACACCGGTCCGGTTGAACCAGGTAAGCCCATTGATGACAACCGTCCAGGTTTCGGCGGCGAAGGCGGTACCCCTGGCGACAAAGTGGAAGTCATCATTGATGACGGTAAAGGTAATCCGGTGGTGATTGGTACCGGTATCGTGGGCGAAGACGGCAAGTGGGAAGTGAAACCTGAGAACCCAATCGATGACGGTAACTATCAGGTTATCATCGAGATCACCGATCCGGCCGGCAACGAATCGCAGCCATCCGATCCAATCGATCTGATCATCGACACCAAAAAGCCTGGCTCAATGGAAGGTTCGTACATACTGGAGGATAACGTCGGTCCTATCCAGGGTGAGATCAAAGATGGCACGGTCACCGATGACAAACAGCCAACCCTGAAAGGCACGTCACCGGATCTGTCGCAGGTCATCATCTACATCGACGATCGGGAACCTGTCGTGGTTGATGTTAAGGATGGCAAGTGGAGCTATGAGCTGCCAGAACTGGGCGAGGGCAACCATAAAGTTGAAGTACAGCCAGTGAGCCAGTCCGGTGTGAAAGGCGATAAAGAAGCCGCCATCAACTTTGACGTTGATACCACTAAGCCGGAGCCAGTAGAAGGCGGCGGCAAGGCTAACTTCGAAGGCGTCTTCGCGGATAAAACCGGCAGTGAAATTCCCGTGCGGCCGGACACCAACGATGACACCCTGATCTTCAAAGGTAAGGGCTCAGAAGACGGTACTATCGTGATGATTTGGGGCGATGAAGCGCGTACCCAGCTGATCGGTTCTACCGTGGTAGAAAATGGCGTGTGGCGCTATGAGTCAGACAAACTGGCAGAAGGTGATTATGCCTTTAACGTCACGGTTCGCGATACAGCCGGAAACGAACTGGTCATCGACCATACCGTTAAGACCAACGTCGACGTCACCCCGCCGCCGCCGCCAGAGATCAACTCGATCTTCGCTGCGGGTGCCACTGATGTTGAAGGGCTGATGAGCATGTCGCTCAACGACATCATTGCGCAGGGCCAGGACACTCTGTTCATCGACAACGGCAAGTCACAGCTGGTAGTGAACGCTAAACAGGGCGAGGCGCTGACGCTGGAAGACATCCTGCCAGCCGGTGAAGATGCCAGCTCCTGGCAGCAGGCGACCGGTACCGTCACCGTCGGCGGCACCGAGTACAACGTCTACAGCAACGGTGATGCGGAACTGCTGGTGCAGAACCTGCATAACGAACAGCACTGATCATTGATTAGCTGCTAAACAAAAGCCCCGGTCGCAAAACCGGGGCTTTTTTTATGCCTGCAGCGGAAAAATCAGGCGGTCGGTTCCAGCACCAGAATTTTCACGTCCACCACGTCATCTTTGATGGTGGCGCGGTGCGCATCCATGTGCGGCATCTGCTGATGCTGCTCCAGATGGCGCAGCGATTCCCACTGCTCAAGCATAAAGATCGAGTCTGGCGAGTTCTGCTTCCACGGCACCTGTGCCTGGTGATCGACCAGCGCATCGTACTGATGGCAACCCTCTTCTTCCAGAACGACAGGGATCAGTTTATTAATCGCCTCCAGTACCTGCTGACGGCGGCCCGGCTTAACGCAAATTTCTGCAACCACAGTTAACATAACGCTTCCTTCTGTTTTTTCCCGGTGTGCTTACAGTTAAGCAAAGATCTGGCTGAGATGAGTCCGATAACGTGCGATATCACGCGGCACGTCAGGCTGTTTAATCACGTCGTTACAGATAAAGGTCGGCAGACTTTCCATACCGAGGAACTGATTGGCTTTATGGAAGTGCAGGTACAGGCCGTCCACACCGACGCCTTCAAAGAACTGGTCGGGATCGGTAAAGGCTTCCAGCGGCGCGTTCCAGGTCAGCGACAGCATGTATTTTTTGCCCTGAATCAGGCCGCCGGAACCGTATTTTTTGCTGGCATCGCTGCGCGAACGGCCATCGCTGGCGTACAGTGCGCCGTGGCCCTGAGTAAACACCTCATCGATGTACTTTTTCACCGTCCACGGCTCGCCCATCCACCAGCCCGGCATCTGATAAATCACCACGTCGCTGTCGAGGTATTTCTGTACTTCGTCTGCCACGTTGTAGTCGCTATCGGCAACGGTCACCTGAACCTCATGGCCCAGATCGCGCAGCTGGCTGGCCGCCACCTCGGTCAGGGTATGGTTCAGTTCGCCTTTGGAATGGGCAAAGGTCTTGCCGCCGTCAATAATCAAAATCTTGCTCATGGATAATTCGCTCCGTTTCTCGTAGATGCCGCCCACTCTACGCGCGCGCGCGGGGCAAAAAAATGCGTGATTGATCACAAGACTTTTGCTCTTAAAGCAATAATGCCGTCACTTATGCAACAATCCGCACGCAAACCAACATCCACTTAAAAAGAACACACCATGAAAACTGTGATACTGAGTGCTTTACTTCTGGTGGCCGGCGCGGCTCAGGCGCAATCCCACCTTGATGATGTTCGCCAGAGCAAAATCCTGAAGGTCTGCACCACCGGCGATTACAAGCCTTACACCTTTTTGCGCAGCGACGGCCAGTATGAAGGGCTGGACATCAGCATGGCGCAGTCGCTGGCCGCCAGCCTCGGCGCAAAAGTAGAGTGGGTGCCAACCACGTGGAAAACCCTGAGTGAGGATTTCGTGGCGAAACAGTGTGATATCGCGCTGGGCGGTGTCTCCGTGACGCTAAAACGGCAGCAGATCGCCTGGTTCGCGCAGCCGCTGGGCGTCGATGGCAAGATTCCGCTGGTGCGCTGTGCGGATAAAGCGAAGTACCAGACGGTTGAGCAGATCAACCAGCCGCAGGTGCGGGTAATCGAGCCGGCTGGTGGCACCAACGAAGCGTTTGTGCACAGTCATCTGCCGCAGGCCAGCCTGCAGCTGGCGGAAAACACCGGGATTTTCCAGCAGCTGGTAGATAACAAAGCCGACGTGATGATCACCGATGCTTCCGAAGCGCTGTTCCAGCAGCAGCACTATCCGTCGCTGTGCGCCATTAATCCACAGCAGCCGATGCAGTATGGCGAGAAGGCTTACATGATTCCGCGTGATGACATGAGCTGGAAGCTGTATGTTGATCAGTGGCTGCACCTCAGCACCGCCACCGGCGAATATGCGCAGATCGCCAGACAGTGGCTGGGGGTGGTGAAGTAATCGTTAGCGATAAATCGTATTGCGACAGGCGTTACCGTCCCGTAGCGGCGCAATTTATTGCGCAATCAGCAGCAGTGCGGCGGGTGAATACGTGTGATCAATCGCGCCGCTACGGCATGTGCAACTGACATCCTGCACTTGCGTAGCGGCCCTATTTATTATTTTGAAATCAACGATACAACCCGGCTTTACCCAGCCCGCCAAACAGATTCATCTTGTAGCGAATCACCGCTTTCGCGGCGGCGATGGCGTCCGGATAAATCACATTCGGATCCCACCAGCTCTCCCGCGCGAGGATCTCGCGCAGTCTGGCGAAATAGGCAAACTTCATGTCGCTGGAGATATTGATCTTGCCCACGCCCAGCGTCACCGCCTCGGCAATCTCCGCGTCCGGATTGGCCGAACCGCCGTGCAGCACCAGCGGAATATCTACGCGCTGGGAGATATCCTTCAGAATGTGCATCTGCAGCTCCGGTTTCATATCTTTGGGATAGATACCGTGCGCGGTGCCAATCGCCACCGCCAGCGTATCGACGCCGGTGCGCTGCACAAAATCTTCCGCCTGCGCCGGTTCGGTGTAAATCACCTTGCTCACGCCGCCTTCCACCGTAGTGCCGGTATCGCCGATGGTGCCGAGTTCGCCTTCCACCGACACACCAACCGCGTGCGCCAGCTTCACCACCTCTTTGGTCAGCGCCACATTCTCTTCGTACGGCAGCAGCGAGCCGTCAATCATCACCGAGGTAAAGCCGCACTGAATAGCGCGCAGCACCTGCGCAATTGAAGCGCCGTGATCGAGGTGAATGGTAAACGGCACGCGGCTTTTTAAGGTGCGTTCGCGCACGTAACCAAAAAATTCATCGGTGACAAATTCCAGTTCGCTCGGATGGATAGAAATAATGGCGGGCGTGTTGGTGGCTTCGGCTTCTTCCACCACGGCACGGATAAAGCAGCTGTCAGCGACGTTAAATGCGCCGATGGCGAAGCGATGTTCACGGGTCGGGGCCAGCATCTCTTTCATTGAAATCAACATGTTTATGTTTCCTTAGCGTGAGTTTTACCAGAGCCGGCGCACGCGCCGGCCCGATGAGGGATAAAAAGAAACAGTTGGAAATTGCGCCGCGATCGGAGCGTGCGCGCCGTCAGTAGCGGTTTGCCGACCCTGACCAGCTCAGATATTCAATAACCACTTCGCGACAGGCGGACTCCATCAGCGCCAGAACATCGGCCAGCTCGGCCTGCGGATGCTGGCGCAGCACCTGCTGCACCGCGTGCTTACCGGCGTCGAACACCGCAGCGCCGACGTTGATCTTGGCGACGCCACAGGCGCTGACGCGGCGTATATCCTCGGCCGGGGTGCCCGAGCCGCCGTGCAGTGCCAGCGGCCGCGTCGTCACCGCGTGCAGCTGCTGCAGCCGTTCGAAGTCGATCTTCGGCTTTACGCCTGGCGGATAAAGCCCGTGCGCGGTACCGACCGAAATCGCCAGCAGGTCGATGCCGGTCTGCTCAATAAACGGCAGCACGTCTTCCACCCGGGTCATTTTCACGGCGGCATCGGCCAGTTCATATTTGGGCGCATCGGCGATATGCCCCAGTTCGCCTTCAACGCACACGTCAGCGGTATGCGCCATCTTCACTACCGCTGCGGTCTGACGAATATTGTCCGCCAGCGGCTCGGCCGATGCGTCAATCATCAGACCGGTAAAGCCGGCGCGAAACGCCTGACCAATCAGCGGAAAAGCTTTGCCGTGGTCGAGCGCCAGCGCTACCGGCACCGCGGCCTGAGCCGCCAGCGCCTGTACCAGCGCCACCGCCACCGCCGGCGGAAAATGCGCGCTGTGTCCCTGATACACGTTGAGAATCAGCGGCGCGCGTTGCTGTTCAGCCGCCTGAATCGCCGCGCGGGCGGTTTCGAGGTTGAAGCAGTTGATCGCCAGCACCGCGTACTTGTGCTGGAAGGCGGCCTGAATCAGGTCATTCATCATGGCAAACATGCGGGCTCCTTATTCCAGAGTGAATTTGATCTCTTCATCGCGGACGCCGGGTGCTTCCACGTCATCGAACTCTTCATCCTGCTGCGTGACCGGTTTTTTCATCACCGACAGCATCACGCCGCACACCACGGTGCCGATGCCGAGCGCCAGGCAGAACAGCCACGGTTTGGTGAACAGCGGCACCACGAACATGCCACCGTGCGGCACCGGCGCTTCCACGCCCCACACCATAATCAGTCCGCCGGCCAGTGCTGAGGCCACCACGCAGCTGGCCACCACGCGCAGCAGGTCGCGTGCCGCCATCGGAATCACACCTTCGGTAATCATGCAGATGCCCATCGGGAAAGCGGCTTTCAGCGCTTCTTTCTCCGCTTTGGTGTACTTGTGGCGCGTCAGCAGATACGAGAGGGTGATGCCGAACGGCGGAATGATGGAGCCGACAAACTTCACCGCTTCCGGACCGTAAATGCCATCGACCAGCATGCCGTCGGCGAACAGCGACATGGTTTTATTGATCGGCCCGCCAAAGTCGAAGGTAGCCATCGCGCCGAGGATGGCGCCCATCACGAATTTGGAACCGCCCTGCATGGACTCCAGCAGATGAATCAGCGTCTTTTGCAGCCAGACGATGGGCTGGCCGATAAAGGTCATCATCAGCAGCCCGGCGATGATGGTGCTGAGCAGCGGCAGCACCATGATCGGCATCAGCCCCTGCATCGACTGCGGCAGCCTGATCACCCGGCGCAGCAGCAGCACGGTGTAGCCAACGAGGAAACCGCCCAGAATGCCGCCGATAAAGCCGGTGCCAATCTGGCCGCAGATGAAGCCGACGATCAGGCCGGGCGCAAAGCCGGGACGATCGGCAATGGAGTAGGCGATGGCGGCGCTGATCAGCGGCACAATCAGCCCCATGCCCCAGCCGCCGATCTGGTTCAGCATCCACGCAATGCTGCCGGTCTGCTTGCCGACGTCCGACCCGCCAATCACCTGGCCGAGCGCGATGCAGATGCCGGCGGCGACGATCAGCGGGATCATCCATGAGATGCCGGTGAGCAGATGGCCTTTGATCTCCTGGCCGTACTGACGTTTGTGATCGCTCATGATCGATCTCCTCAGGCGCGCGCCAGTGAATCCGCCACTTTTTCGAGGAATTTCACCGGTGACTTGATCACCACTTCGGTTTTCACTCGCACGATGGGTTTGCCCTGAAAGCGCTCTTCGCCGTTGATCTTGACGTCAACCGCAAGGATCACCACGTCAGCGGCGTCGATCTGCTCGCGCGTCAGCGGCGTTTCAGTGCCGATGGTGCCCTGGGTTTCAACGTGGATGGTGTGGCCCAGCGCGTGAGCCCCCTTAATCAGTTTTTCGCGCGCAATGTAGGTATGCGCGATGCCTGCGGTGCAGGCCGCTACACAGACGATATTCATGTGGCACCTCAAGGTGTTGGGTGTTAACAGAGGTCGGTTTCGGCGTACTGACTAAACAGCCGGATGATATTGCCGGGGTCATTCTCCGCCAGCAGTCGGGCTATCACCTCATCATCGGCCAGCGCGCTGGCCACCTGCGACAACAGGCGAATATGGGTGGTGTTCTGATCTTCCAGCCGCACGGCGAACAGGATGATGCAGCGCACCTGGCTGCCATCCAGCGTTTCCCACGGAATGTCCTGCTGGGTGCGGCCAATGGCGAGCGTGGTTTGCTTTACCGCCGACGATTTGCCGTGCGGAATCGCGATATGGTTTTCGAAGCCGGTCGAGCCTTCCGCTTCACGCAGCCAGACATCGGCAATAAACGCGGCGCGATCGCTGATGGCGCCGTCGCTCACCAGCAGATCGGTGAGTTCGTTGATCGCCTCTTCTTTAGTGGTGGCGCTAAGCGCCAGGTTAACGCGGCGCGGCGTCAGAATGCGGGAAATGTCCATGGTTGCTCCTCATTCAATCAGTGTGCGGCCAACGCGCAGGGCGTGCCGTTGGGCAGCTGGCTGCCAATCATGGCGTCAGTGACCCGCCGGATATCGTCATCATTAAAAAAGGCGCTGACATACACGGCCGGAATGGCACCGGCGTCGAGGTGGATGGTGGTAATCACCAAATCCACCGCGTGGTGCTGACAAAACGCCGCCTGATTGCTGGCTGACACCACGCCGGCAATTTCCCAGTCCGGAAAGGCGCGTAATATGCGGCTCTTGAGCAGGTGCGAGGTACCCACGCCGCTGGAGCACACCACCAGGATGCGTTTGTGGGCGATCTGCCGCTCCAGTGCCGCCTGGAAATGAACGCACAGATAACCAATTTCATCCTCAGCCACCGGCGACAGGGCGAAGATGCGCGCGGTCAGTTGCATTGCCTGCTGAGTCAGCGAAAATATCTCTTTCATTTCCTGTTTAATATCATCCAGTAGCGGATTGCGAATATGAATGTGATATTTAAGCCGGTTTAATAATGGCTTTATATGCACCAGTAAACCGTCAAATAATAAACGGTCCTGAGATAAGTCCTGCTGAATAAACGCCGAGAAACGATCAATTAATTCGCAGGTTATTTTAACCGACTCGGCAGTGGAAAATTGATTATGCAGCGTCACCTGATCGCCACGCTCTTCCACCACAATGCCGGAGGAGACGATATATTGATAAATAAAACCGACTTCATCGGCCGGCAATGCACAGCCGATGCGCTGCTCAATGCGCGCCACCATCTGCCGGGCAATGGTGAGAATCGACTGATCCAGATCGTGCGCGGTGGTGAGAATGTCCAGCGCCAGCGCGTTGCCCTGCGCCATGCGGTGCATCATGATCAGGATGTGCGTGCACAGATTGAGATACCAGGCATCGCCCAGCGGATAACTCAGCTGCTGCTCCATCTGTTGCAGCAGCGTCTGCACAAAGGCCACATCCTCTTCGCCAAAATAGTGCACCAGCGCCTGCTGGCTGCCGGGATCGAGCCGCGGCAGCAACGGCGTACCGGCGACCTGTTGCTGCATCACATCGTTGATCAGCGACACCATCGCCTGACGCAGCGCCTGCTCATGGCCCTCTATGTGCGTGCCGCCCGGACCGCGCTGCAGCGTTAATCCCAGCGGCTGCAACCACTCTTCAATCACCTTCAGGTCGTTCACAATCGAGGCGTGGCTGATAAAGTAGCGCTCGGACAGCTTGCTGATTGACGTAGCACGCGGCGCATCGCTCAGTAGCTGGGAGGCGATTTTTATCCGCCGGCTGTTATGACTGAGCGCGTCGCCGGCCTCGTCGCCGTTCAGCTGCTGCTCCAGCTGCAAACGCTGCTGCATATCCTCAACCCGCAGCCGCACACCGCGGCCAGGGGTTTTCTCCAGCGTCAGCGCCCAGTTGCTGAGCCAGCTCTCCAGCCACTGCAGGTCGCGCTGAATGGTCTTTCCGGAGACACCGAGCTGTAACGCCAGCTGACCAATCGGCTGCGGCGCCGCCTGTTGCAACAGCAATTTCACTAACCGGTGTTGTCGCGAAGTCAGTATTTGCATTCGGTCACCCTTTATTTTGGTAAAACCTAATGGGATTTTTCCTTGTGGCATTTATTTCATTGCCAGCAAGCCGTCGCGAAAAAGGTGTGTCGTATGGAGTATGAATTTAGGAAAGGATGGCGGCAGCAACAATACTAAATGTTGTCCCGTCAGGCGGACAGCATTAATACACCGGGAACCAAAGAGCTAAAGTGATCACACTAAGATGCGGAGGTAAGGTTATTTACGTGATGCTGTTCACACTCTTTGGCTATTTTAAATTACAAACAATGTTAAACCAGTCGTTATCTTTCTGCGGTTTGTTCGCTGACTGATTTAAGTTTTTTCGGATTATAGCCGCCACATAAGGCAATCATCGTTATCAGGGGCTGGCATCTATGGTGCTTAACTGGGATCTTATCGACAAAATCGTTTACATCAATCTCAAAGAACGTACCGTTCGCAGAAGCAGTATTGAGCAGCAACTCAGAAAACTTGCGGTGCCGGAAAACAAGATCTTCAGGTTTGAAGCGAAGCGCCACCTGCTGGGTCACGTTGGTTGTGCGCAATCTCATCTGGCGGTACTGGAGCATGCTATCACTCAGAATTGGGGCCATGTGCTGATTTTAGAAGATGACATGTATTTTAATCATGATGCTGCAAGCAAGGCTGCCCTGGCATACACCTTCGATGTGTTGCCCTCCCTGCAATGGGATGTCACCTTACTGAGCGCGAATTATTCCCGTGTTATTCCTTTTAAAAGCACAACCAGTCTGATTAAGCCGCTGCAAGCCTGGTGCGCCTGTGCTTATCTGGTAAACAAAAATTATTTACCAGAATTACGAGACAACGTGGCTGAATCGGTGGAGCGCTTGTTACAGGGCGGCGCAAAGCATCAATTTGCTGTAGATGTGCACTGGATGCAGCTAATGCAGCGTGGTCGCTGGCTGGGTATGTATCCCGTTGTGGGTCATCAGCTGCCGGGCAATTCAGATATTGAAGGCCAGTTTAGAAATTATAAATCCCTATTTTATAAGGATATTACTGAAATAAGAGCGGAGCCGCAGCAATGAAAATGCCCAAAATCATGCACATCGTGTGGGTAGGAAATGAATCCCGCATGCCACGTGAAATGATTGAAAGCTGGAGAAGCTTTAATCCGGACTGGAAGGTAAAAGTCTGGGGTAATTCAGAAGTTAAAAGTACACGCTGGATTAACCACAAGCATCTCCACACTATGCTTAAAGCCCGCTATTACTGCGGCGCAGCAGATATCATGCGCTATGAGATTTTGTTCCGGCAGGGCGGTTTTGCTCTTGATGCGGACAGCTTTTGTCTGCGGCCGCTTGAAGATTGGCTATTTGATAGTCAGATATGTGCCAGTATGGAAAACGAACGCGCCAGGCCTGGCATGATCGCTAATGGCTATCTGGCGGCAGAAGCACAAGCGGCGTTACTGGCCGAAATCATCATGGCTATCGGGGCAAAAGAAGATGTTCTTGCCGACCAGCCGTGGAAAATGACCGGGCCGCAACTGCTAACCGATACTATCAACCGTCTGCGTTATAACAATCTCACGTTATGGCCAAGCCACTATTTTATCCCGCGCCATTTCTCCGGCGAAGAGTATTTAGGCAGCGGCCATGTTTTTGGTCACCAGGTGTGGGGAACCACTTACAAAATTAATGATGTACTTTCTGCAACTTACGCGCAGCACCAGGCCATAATTCAGGAAAAAGAATGGTACCGCAAGTTAACCGGCTTCCCTGTGACTAAATCCCGCGAATAAGGTACTATCCTCGCCAAATGACCGCCGGATGACCCGCCGTTGCGGGCCACGAAGTGAGGATGCCAGCTTAATGAGTGAAATGACACAGGATGGCGCAGAGCGTCTTGCCCTGCACAAGTTTACTGAAAACGCGTACCTGAACTACTCCATGTACGTGATCATGGACCGTGCGCTGCCGTACATCGGTGACGGTCTCAAGCCGGTGCAGCGCCGCATTGTTTATGCCATGTCCGAGCTGGGGCTTAACGCCAGCGCAAAATTCAAGAAATCGGCGCGTACCGTGGGTGACGTGCTGGGTAAATACCATCCGCACGGCGACAGCGCCTGCTATGAAGCCATGGTGCTGATGGCGCAGCCGTTCTCCTACCGTTATCCGCTGGTGGATGGTCAGGGCAACTGGGGTGCGCCGGACGATCCAAAATCCTTTGCCGCGATGCGTTACACCGAATCGCGCCTGTCGAAATATGCCGAAGTGCTGCTCAGCGAACTGGGGCAGGGCACGGTGGATTACATCCCGAACTTCGACGGCACGCTGCAGGAGCCGAAAATGCTGCCGGCGCGCCTGCCGAACATTCTGCTCAACGGCACCACCGGCATCGCCGTGGGTATGGCGACCGACATTCCGCCGCACAACCTGCGCGAAGTGGCCGAAGCCGCGGTGCGCCTGATCGACAAACCCAACACCACGCTGGATGAGCTGCTGGAGATCGTGCAGGGGCCGGACTTCCCGACCGAAGCCGAGATCATCACGCCACGCGACGAGATCCGCAAGATCTACCAGAACGGCCGTGGTTCAATCCGCCAGCGTGCGGTGTGGAAAAAAGAGGATGGCGAGGTGGTGATCACCGCGCTGCCGCACCAGGTGTCAGGCGCGCGCGTGCTGGAGCAGATCGCCAGCCAGATGCGCAATAAAAAGCTGCCGATGGTGGAGGATCTGCGCGATGAATCGGATCACGAAAACCCGACGCGGCTGGTGATTGTGCCGCGCTCCAATCGGGTGGATCTCGATCAGGTAATGAACCACCTGTTTGCCACCACCGATCTGGAGAAGAGCTACCGCGTTAACCTCAACATGATCGGGCTGGATAACCGTCCGGCGGTGAAAAACCTGCTGGAGATCCTCTCGGAATGGCTGGTGTACCGCCGCGATACCGTGACACGCCGTCTCAATCATCGCCTGGAACGCGTGCTGCGTCGTCTGCATATCCTCGAAGGTTTGCTGGTGGCGTTCCTTAATATTGATGAGGTGATTCACATCATCCGCAGCGAGGATGAGCCGAAGCCGGTACTGATGTCGCGCTTTGACATCAGCGAAACCCAGGCCGAAGCGATTCTGGAACTGAAACTGCGCCATCTCGCCAAACTGGAAGAGATGAAGATTCGCGGTGAACAGGCCGAGCTGGAAAAAGAGCGCGATCAGCTGCAGGCGATCCTCGCCTCCGATCGCAAAATGAGTAACCTGCTGAAGAAAGAACTGCTGGCCGATAGCCAGACCTACGGCGACGATCGCCGTTCACCGCTGCACGAACGTGAAGAAGCGAAAGCGCTGAGCGAGAACGAGCTGGTGAGCGCTGAGCCGGTCACCATTGTGCTGTCGCAGATGGGCTGGGTGCGCAGCGCCAAAGGTCACGATATCGATCCGGCAGGATTAAGCTACAAAGCGGGCGACAGCTACCGTGCCGCCGCGCGCGGCAAGAGCAACCAGCCGGTGGCGTTTATTGACTCCACCGGCCGCAGCTATACGCTGGATCCGACCTCGCTGCCGTCGGCACGCGGGCAGGGTGAGCCGCTCACCGGCAAGCTGACGCCACCGCCAGGTGCGGTGATTGAGCAGGTGCTGATGGAAGCGGACGATCAGAAGCTGCTGATGGCCTCCGATGCCGGCTACGGCTTCATCTGTACCTTTGCCGATCTGGTGTCGCGCAACCGCGCCGGTAAAGCGCTGCTGACGTTGCCTGAAAACGCCAAAGTGATGACGCCGCTGGCGGTGCACTCTGGCGACGACATGCTGCTGGCCATCACCCAGGCGGGGCGGATGCTGATGTTCCCGGTGGCCGATCTGCCGCAGATGTCGAAAGGCAAGGGCAACAAGATTATCTCGATTCCGTCCGCGGACGCCGCCGCGGGCGTGGACAAGCTGCAGTGGCTGCTGATTCTGCCGCCGGGCAGTTCCATCACTATCTATGTCGGCAAGCGTAAGCTGATCATGCGTGATGAAGATCTGCAGAAAGTGCGTGCTGAGCGCGGCCGTCGCGGTAGCGTATCGCGCGGACTGCAGCGGATCGATAGCGTGGAAGTGAATGCGCCAGCGCGGCCAAAAAGTGACGCGAATAGCGAAGAGTAAGACTGAAAAGGCGAAGGACTGCCACATTTGAGGAAGCTATGTTACTAATTTTACGCACGTTGATCGTTGTGATTTATTCGATTCTGGTTTGTATATTTGGCAGCATCTGGTGTCTGTTTTCACCGCGTAATCCGCGCCACGTGGCGACCTTTGGTCACATGTTTGGTCGTCTGTCGACGGTGTTTGGCGTCAAAGTCGAACTGCGTAAACCGGCGGATGCCGAAAGCTACGGTAACGCGATTTACATCGCTAACCATCAGAACAACTACGACATGATCACCGCCGCCAATATCGTGCAGCCGACCACGGTCACGGTTGGCAAGAAAAGCCTGCTGTGGATCCCGTTCTTTGGCCAGCTCTACTGGCTGACCGGTAACCTGCTGATCGACCGCGATAACCGCGCCAAAGCGCACGGCACCATCGGCGAGCTGGTGGCGCAGTTTAAAAAGAAGAAAATTTCCTTCTGGATGTTCCCGGAAGGGACGCGCAGCCGCGGACGCGGTCTGCTGCCGTTCAAGACCGGCGCGTTCCATGCGGCGGTGGCGGCGGGCGTGCCGATCATCCCGGTGGTGGTCTCTAACACCCACGGCAAAATCAAACTGAATCGCTGGAACAATGGCTTAGTGATCGTGGAAATGCTGCCGCCAGTGGATACCACGCAGTTTGAAACCACGTCGGTACGTAAGCTGGCGACCCACTGCCGTGAATTAATGTCTGCTAAGCTGGAAGAGTTGAACGCTGAAGTCGCCGAACGCGAAAAAAACGGTAAAATCTAGCCGGCAAAAAATGGCTCACCCGCAGCGCGCAATGGCTCGATCTGTCGGGTGCATTGATTTGCTGCGGATCCCGCCATTTGTAGGGTGCGCATTCATGCGCACCGGGTCCCGGATGCGCATTTACCTGACCCGGACACACAGCCGCGCCTTTCGTGCGCTTCACAACACGATTAAAAATAACAACATGGACACGGCGTCTTCACGCCACGCTCAAAAGGTCTGAAGTTTTATGTCTTGCAGCAGACGTCAGTTTATTCAGCTTTCTGCCGGTATGGCGCTGGCTTCCAGCGTTATGCCTTACGCCGCCCGCGCCGCCGCGCCATTGGGCGATGTACCTTTGCCGGTGCCGCCGCTGATCGAATCACGCCGCGGTCAGCCGCTGTTCCTCACGCTGCAGCGCAGCCACTGGTCCTTCAACGGCAACAGCAACAAAGTGCCGGTGTGGGGCATTAACGGCCTGTACCTTGGCCCGACAGTGCGCGTTTACAGCGGCGATGATGTCAAACTGATCTACAGCAACCGCCTCAATGAACCGGTAGCAATGACCGTCAGCGGTTTGCAGGTGCCGGGCGCGCTGATGGGCGGTGCGCCGCGCATGATGTCCGCCGGCGTAGACTGGGCGCCGGTGCTGCCGATTCGTCAGGGCGCAGCCACGCTGTGGTATCACGCCAACACGCCGAATCGCATGGCGCCGCATGTCTATAACGGCCTGGCAGGCATGTGGCTGATCGAAGATGACATCAGCAAAGCGCTGCCACTACCGAAGCATTACGGCGTCGATGATTTCCCGCTGATTATTCAGGACAAGCGCCTCGATAACTTTGCCACGCCGGTTTATAACCCACCGTCGGACGGCGGGTTCCTCGGCGATACGCTGCTGGTTAACGGCGTGCAAAATCCGTATGTCGAAGTGTCGCGCGGCTGGGTGCGTTTGCGCCTGCTGAATGCGGCCAATGCGCGCCGTTTCGATCTCAGCTTTAGCGACAACCGGCCGTTTACGGTGATCGCCAGCGATCAGGGCTTCCTGCCCGCGCCGGTAGCGGTGCAAACGCTGTCGCTCGCACCGGGCGAACGCCGCGAAGTGCTGGTGGACATGTCGCAGGGCGATGAAGTGTCGATCACCGCAGGCACGGCGGCAGGCATTATGGATCGTCTGCGCGGGCTGTTTGAGCCGTCATCGATTCTGACCAATACGCTGGTGCTGACGCTGCGTCCAACCGGCCTGCTGCCGCTGGTGACCGACAACCTGCCGATGCGCCTGCTGGCGGATCAGATTCTGGATGGCGTGGCGGTGCGCACGCGTGAATTCCGCCTCGGCGACGGTACGCCGGGGATTAACGGTGTGCTGTGGGACATGAATCGCATCGATACAACGGTGCAGCAGGGCACCTTTGAGCGCTGGATCATACACGCCGACCGTCCGCAGTCGCTGCATATTCAGGGCGTGATGTTCCTGATTAAAAGCGTCAACGGCGCGCAGTCGATGGGAGAAGATCGCGGCTGGAAAGATACGGTCTGGGTGGATGGCGATGTCGAACTGCTGGTGAGTTTCCCGCAGAGTTCGTCAGAGCATTTCCCGTTTGTCTATTACAGCCAGACGCTGGAGCTCGCCGACCGCGGCACGGCAGGGCAGATGGTGGTGAATCCGGTTGGGTGAGGAGCGTTGCTGTTCCCTCACCCTAACCCTCTCCCGCGCGCGGGAGAGGGAACCGTTTTGAGCCAACTGTAAATTAAGAGATAAACTTAACTTATTAGTTTAAAGGGATTTTAAAGCCATTTAATTGTTTCAGTCTCGCCCGGACAACTCCCTCTCCCGCGTGCGGGAGAGGGTCGGGGTGAGGGGGCAAACCGCACCTTTCACCCATCGCATCCTTAACCCACGTCACCCATTAAACTCTTCCGGATCCGGTCCCAGTCGCTTGCCTTTATCCAGCTTCGCGATCTCGCTCACTTCTGACTTATCCAGCCGGAAATCAAACACCTGGAAGTTCTCCTGAATGCGTGCCGGCGTTACCGACTTCGGAATCACCACCAGGCCGCTGTCCAGATGCCAGCGAATCACAATCTGTGCCGGCGTCTTACTGTACTTCTTCGCCAGCTCGCGAATGATCTCCTGATCAAACACGCCTTCGCCGCCCTGCGCCAGCGGGCTCCACGACTCGGTCTGAATCTGATGCAGCGCGTTCCATGCATGCAGCGTGCGTTGCTGCAGCATCGGATGCAGTTCAATCTGATTTACCACCGGCGACACGCCGGTTTCATCAATCAGCCGCTTGAGGTGCGCTTCATGGAAGTTACACACGCCGATGCTTTTCGCCAGGCCCTGCTGTTGCAGTTCCACCATTTTCTTCCACGCATCGACGTAGTGATCTTTCTGCGGGCACGGCCAGTGCATCAGATAGAGATCCACCTGCTCCAGCTGCAGCTTCTTCAGGCTGGTTTCCATCGCCTGCTCAACGTTCTGCTGGTCATCATTCCACAGTTTGGTGGTGATAAAGATCTCATCGCGCGCCACGTCAGTTTCCTGCAGCGCCTGGCCAATCGCCTCTTCATTTTTATACGCGGCGGCGGTATCAATGGAACGATAGCCGACCTTCAGCGCTTCCAGCACGGCATTGCGCGCTTCATCAATGCTGGCCTGCCAGACGCCAAGGCCGAGTTGCGGCATCATGTTGCCGTCGTGCAGTTTAATCCGGGGTTGCTCTGCCATAGTGACTCCTTATCGGTTGCAGTGACTTACCGTAGAAACGATGTGCTTAAGTCTAGTCAACAAACCTGACCTGAGGATCATTGTGGCAACCGAACGGCACTTTCGCCCGGTGCAATCCTGCAAAAATCTTGCCTGATTCTCCAGCCATCTGGAGCTTTATGCAGCAATGCGGCACACTGCGCTTTTTTGCTGCCCGAGAGAGTGCCATGCCGAACGATGCCCTTTGCCGCCAGCTGGCGCAGCGCGTGATCACGCTGATGCGCGAGCCACAAAAGCCGCTGTGTGCGGTGGAAAACGTACGGTTGATCTACGCGGAGGAACCGCTGCCGCGCACGCCGATGTTGTATCCGGCGGGCATCGTGATCCTGTTTCAGGGACACAAAACCGGCTACCTCGGCAGTACGGTGTTTCGCTACGACGCCACCAAATATCTGATGCTCACCGTCACGCTGCCGGTGGAGTGCGAAACTGACGCCACGCCGCAGCAGCCGCTGGCCGGCATGAGCCTCACCGTGGATCCGGCCAGTTTGCAGGATCTGCTGTTAAGCATTGGCGATGACGAGCAGTTTCAGCCGCAGCCGCAAACCTCCGGCATTCACTCTGCGTTTCTTAGCGAGGAGATGCTGTGCGCCGCGGAAAGGCTGCTGGATGTGATGGATAAACCGCGTGACGCCCGCGTGCTCGGCCCGCAGCTGGTGCGTGAAATCATCTATTACGTACTGACCGGACCGATTGGCGGCGCGCTGCTGTCGCTGGTCAATCGCCAGACGCAGTTCAGCCAGGTGGCCCGGGCGCTGCGCCGCATCGAGAACCACTTTGCCGAAAGCCTGAGCGTGGAAATGCTGGCGGCAGAGGTCAACATGAGCGTCTCGGCGTTTCACCATAACTTTAAGGCGGTGACCCAGACCTCGCCGCTGCAGTATCTCAAGCGTTACCGGCTGCATCAGGCGCGGTTAATGATGCTGCAGGATGGGCTGAAGGCCAGCGCCGCCGCCGTGCGTGTTGGCTATGAAAGCCCGTCACAGTTTTCGCGGGAGTTTAAACGGTACTTTGGCGTGACGCCGGGAGAAGAGGCGAGCCGCGCGCGCCAGACCGGGGCGCTGCAGCCGTTTGACGCCGCCTGAAACGGCGGCGCTTCACAGAGGTCAGGCTTTCTGGCGCCGCTTTTTCCAGATCACCACAATGCTGCCGCCGAGGCCGAGAAACAGCAGCACAATAGGCAGCACCATCAGGATCGCCATCACCTGATCTTCGTGGCGCTTGATAAACGGCACTTGGCTGATGCCGTAGCCCATCGCCACCACAATCCCGACCCACAGTGCGCCGCTCAGCCAGTTGAAGAACTGAAAACGCCCGTTCTGCAAACCCGAAATGCCCGCCATGGTCGGCAGCAGCGTGCGCACGAAGGCCAGAAAGCGGCCAACCAGCAGTGCCATCAGGCCGTGGCGATTGAACAGGTGCCAGGCGCGCTGATGGTACTGCGCTGGCAAATGCATCAGCCAGCTTTTGACGATTTTAGTATTACCAAGCCAGCGCCCCTGCAGATAGCTCAGCCAGCAGCCGAGACTGGCGGCGGTGGTCAGAATCACCATGGTCGGCACAAAATCCATCACGCCTTTGGCGATCATCGCCCCTGCCAGCAGCAGCAGGCTGTCGCCGGGCAGGAACGAGGCAGGCAGCAAACCGTTTTCCAGGAACAGCGTCAGAAACATCACGCCGTAGACAATCCACACCACATCCGGATTGGCCAGCGCGGCAAAATCCTGATGCCACAGCGCCTGGACAATCTCATGTAAAACACCCATCAGCTATCCCATCGAGTCACAAGGCTTGTATTTTAACCGTCCGGGACGGCGTAATCGTTGATCTCCGCTACGCCGCACCGGATGGTTTAAGTTTGGTTTATCTTTTTACGCATGCAGGCGGGCAAAGCCGGCTTTCAGGTCATCCAGCAGATCGTCAACGTGCTCGAGACCGATATGCAGACGCACCAGCGTGCCGTCAAAATCCACGCCGCCCGCCGGACGAATTGCCGCCAGTTCTTCCGGCTGGTTCGCCAGAATCAGCGATTCAAAGCCGCCCCACGAGTAGGCCATACTGAAATGGTGGAAGCGATCGAGATAATTTGCCAGCTGCGCCGGGGTGAGTTTTTCATGCAGGATGAATGAGAACAGCCCGCTGCTGCCGCTGAAGTCGCGTCGCCAGAACTCGTGGCCTTTGCACTGCGCCAGCGCCGGATGGTTGACGCGCGCCACTTCCGGTTGCGCCGCCAGCCATTCGGCCACGCGCAGACCGCTTTCTTCGTGCTGACGCAGACGCGTAGCCAGCGTGCGCAGGCCGCGGCTGGCCATGTACGCGGTGTCTGCATCCACCATCTGACCCATCAGGTAGGAGTTTTCGCGCAGCTGCGCCCAGCAGCGTTCGTTGGCGACCGCAGTGCCGATCATCGCATCGCTGTGGCCGATGATGTATTTAGTGCCGGCCTGGATAGAAATGTCGATACCATGCTCCAGCGCGTTAAACAGCACGCCCGCCGCCCAGGTATTATCAATCATGATCACCGCGTCTGGTGCTTTGGCGCGCACCGCCGCGACAATTGCCGGAATGTCCTGCACTTCCATGGTGATGGACGCCGGCGATTCGAGGAACACCACGCGGGTGTTTGGCTGCACCAGCTCGCCGATTTCACTGCCGATGCAGTGATCAAACCAGGTGGTGGTGACGTTAAGCTTCGCGAGAATTTTGGTGCAGAAATCCTGGGTGGGTTCGTACACCGCGCCGCTGACCAGAATGTGATCGCCGCTGGTGACAAACGCGAGGATGGCATTGGCGACCGCGGCCGCACCGCACGGATAGAGCACGCAGCCGGCGCCGCCTTCCAGTTCGGTCATCGCATCCTGGAAGGAAAAATGGGTGAGGGTGCCGCGCCGGCCATAAAACAGTTCACCGCTGGCGCGTCCGGCGGTGGCGCGTTGTTTGTCCGCGACGGAGTCAAAAACCAGTGAGGATGCGCGCTGAATGACGCTGTTAACCGAGCCCTGAGTGTAACGTTTGCTGCGTCCCGCGGTGACAAGCCGGGTATCAATTTTTTTCGTTGCCATCACTGCCTTTCCTGACACGTCTCACAAAGCATCCAACTTACCACGAATCGCGGCGCGGGGTTGAGCCCGTTTGCCGAATATCAGAGTGACGCCAGCACAATCGCGGAAAGAGGCTGGATGCGGCTTTTATTACGCGGCGTAAAAACAAAGCGCAATAAATTGCGCCGCTACGACCCGTGCGGTGTTTTTGCTCAATGCCACAAGCCGCACCCAACCATAGCGGCGCGATTCATCGCGCAACTATGCCTGTTGCTCAATTCCACAAACCGCACCCAACCGTAGCGGCGCGATTCATCGCGCAACTGTGTCTGTTGCTCCATTCCGCAAATCGCACCGAACCGTAGCGGCGCGATTTATCGCGCTAAACATTGCGCCGCATCAATTCAGCGGGTTACAGCTTTGTAAATAGTAATGAGAACCACTATCACTTCGGTCGGTTTTTTTGCTATGATCCGCGCTTCAATCGTGAACGGTGCAACAGAAGTCGGAGACGCAGCGTGGTAGCCAGTGACTTGATGCAAACGGACCTCTCCGTTTGGGGCATGTATCAGCATGCCGATATCGTGGTAAAAATTGTGATGATCGGCCTGTTGCTGGCCTCGGTCGTCACCTGGGCGATTTTCTTTGGCAAATACGCGGAGCTGAGCGGGGCGAAACGTCGCCTGAAGCGCGAACAGCTGGCGCTGGGCGAAGCGCGCTCACTGAATGACGCGTATCGCGCGGCCGAAAACTTCAAAGCCAACAGCCACAGCGCCGTGCTGCTCGCCGACACGCGTAACGAACTGGAACTCTCTGCTGGCAGCGAAGACCTCGACGGTATTAAAGAGCGCACCAGCTTCCGCCTTGAGCGTCGCGTTGCAGGCTTTAGCCGCCACGCCGGCCGCGGTAACGGCTTCCTCGCCACCATCGGTTCCGTCGCGCCGTTTATCGGTCTGTTCGGCACCGTGTGGGGCATCATGAACAGCTTTATCGGTATCGCGAAAACCCAGACCTCTAACCTCGCGGTGGTGGCACCAGGCATCGCGGAAGCGCTGCTGGCGACGGCGATTGGCCTGGTGGCAGCAATCCCGGCGGTGGTGATCTACAACGTCTTCGCTCGCATGATTGCCAGCTACAAAGCTTCGCTCGGCGACGTGGCGGCGCAGGTACTGCTGCTGCAGAGCCGCGATCTGGACCTCGGCAACGTCGATACCGCAAAAGAAGTTAACCGTCCGGCGGCGGCCCAGAAACTGCGCGTAGGATAAGTATTATGGCGATGCGTTTAAACGATGATGCGGTCGGCGATGGCGAAATGCACGAAATCAACGTGACGCCGTTTATCGACGTCATGCTGGTGCTGCTGATCATCTTCATGGTCGCCGCGCCGCTCGCCACGGTGGATGTGCGCGTCAATCTGCCTGCCTCGACCAGCGCGCCGCAGCCGCGTCCGGAGAAGCCGGTTTATCTGTCGATCAAAGCAGATAAACAGATCTACATCGGTAACGATGCAGTGACCAAAGAGACGCTGGTGAATGCGCTCACCGCGCAAACCCAAGGCAATAAAGAGACCACCATCTTCTTCCAGGCGGACAAATCAGTCGATTATGAAACGCTGATGTCGGTGATGGATCAGTTGCGTGAAGCGGGTTATCTGAAGATTGGTTTGATGGGCATGGAGACGGTGAAGAAATAGTTTCACCGGCGTAATACCAGCACCATATCTGTAGGGTCGTCATTCATGACGACCTTTTTTATTGTGGCGGCCCGAGCAGGCCGCCATGTCATTATGCGGTGGCGAACCGCGGTTAAACCAGATTCACCGTTACGCCGTCCTGCACCAGCAGTTCCGCGTCAAAAGCCTGGTGATGGAACACCTGATAATGCTGACCACCCAGGGTTATGTTACCGGACTCTTTCACCCAATTTCCAAGATCCTGATCTTTAAATAAATGATCTAGCGTGACCACATCGTTATCGCCTTTGACCATTACCTGTAGCCTGCCATCACTTACGAAAATATTTTTTTGGCCCAGCTCCAAAATATCATTAATATTCAGGTTCAAAGTATTTTTGACTGTATCGTTACCGCCATTTATATCGAAAATTTCCACGGATGAAAGTCGACCAACGCTAACTATTTTACTTACATCCAATAATGAGCCAGAAGTAGTAGTAGTTATCTGCAGTGTATCAATCCCATCGCCACCATTAATGTTGATGTCTTTCTCATTGAGCACTGTAGGGTCTGACAGTTTAAAGATGTTATTTTTCTCATCACCAAAATAAGTGTAGTCATCATATTGAGCGGTGATAGTCTGTATAGTATCCGGTGAATATATGGTCTTCTCCGATAATCCTTTTAATTGTATATCATCTAAAGCTGTCACTGGATTTTGGCTAGGATATCTTGTTGAATCACTAATTTGAATTTTATTGAACTTAAGGCCATCAGGCATATCAACATCAATTCTTGCTCCAACAATATTCCATGTGCTATGCCCAGGGACTATATGTTTTTTGGTATAAACAACGGCGCCATTTATATCAATGAATTGAATAGTGAATGTTTCACCATATCCGCGAGCATATAATTGAAATGTAATCCCGGAAGCTTCTTTTTCGTTAAGATCTAGTTCTATTAAATTGTTACCATCATTCGCCCCTCCCATGACAATCATATCTGAAGGAGTGACCCAGTTGTTAATCCAAGTGTCTCCATATTGGTAATCATAACGAGTTCCTGCTTTAACAAGTCCATACTCCCAACCTCCTGCATGACTTCTACTGCCAACCTTCAACGTAAAGTCACCAAAATCTTTATTTTTAATTTCACTATAGGATAACTTGTTCATCCCATTAAAGTTAGTCGCGCTGTTACCTAATATATTAACTTGTAAATAATTTGAGCTATTTCCTATTTGATCAGTTAGAGCTGCTGAAACTTTAGTGTGTACCGAACCTAAAGCTATAACGGCTTTACCTGAGTCGATTTCTGCCTGAGTTAGAATGTGACCAATATGATTGTTACCAGCGATGACATTCAGCTTGTCGCCAGCAATTACTCCGCTGCCTTTTAAATCAATAGTTGCGTTGCTGCCGCTCAAAATAATATCAGCAGGTAAGCCAGGTGCACTTTTATCTATCACTACATGTTGCTGAATCTGCTCGCCCGCGCCTTTCTCGTTACTAACAACAGCCGAATAATCCCAGCTATTATCGTGAGCAGCATCATCAATAAATGTCCAGCGATTACCAATTACCTTCGCTTCTTTCCATTCAACACCATTATAGATTTTAAGTGTCTCACCTGCTTTTAGCGGTTCGCTTAGTGTGCCGCTGACAACACGCCCTGCGCTGCCATCATTTGTGCGCCAATCGTAAGGATTTCCGCTGTCGCGCGTCATATCATCAAATCGGACTGTGGTTGTGGGCGGTGCCTCAGGACGTGTTTCTACAATAATTTCAATAATCTCCGACGTTTCGCCCCAACGCTCTTTCTTAGCAAATTCTTCTTTTGCTACAAGTGTAAGGTTGTGCTTACCGTCGTTTAAATCGCGCTCAGGCTCTATCGTCCACATACCGTCTTGATCTGTCTGGGCGCTACCAATGATGATATCGCCATCCTTTAAGTAGACGACGGTGTTCTTCTGGGCAATGCCCGTTAACGTAGGGCGACGATCATCAGTTGTGTCACCTGACTTGATCATGCCAGTTTGTTGTCCTTCATCGTCATAGACATACACCAGCTTTGGCGCTGCTGGCGGCGTGGTATCAACAATCAGCGTACGCAGACTTGGCGTACTGACGTTACCGGCCTTATCAACCGACTGGAAAGACATGTTGTAGTAACCATCCTCCAGCGGCGTGGGCGGCGTCCAGCTCCAGCTGCCGTCGGCGGGGTTGATATCCACCGAGACAGTTTTATCGCCCACGGTAATCAGCATCTGACCGCCTTTGCCAATTTCTGACGGTACGGTGCCGGAAAAGGTTGGGGTGTTGGTATCTCGCTCGAGGTACTTAGCCTCTTTAAAATCGAATAGATTCATGGAGATTATTCCTGTGTTTTTTTACGTCGGGTCCACTGCAGCGAGGGCCGCTGCGCCTTGTTACAGAGTGCGCATTTTGTAATAGATGATGTAACACGCCGTATGAGACACGTCCCGAAGGGAGATAATCCGAACGGATTCAAAACAGAGGAAAAGGAGAAGATGATGCCGTGCTGCACGCACGGCATCGGGGGATTACACCAGCTCGATTTTCACGCCGTCCTGCACCAGCAGTTCCGCGTCGCCGTGGCTGAAAACGTGGTACTGGCTGCCGGCGATGGTCACGGTGCCGGCCTGCTGCGTCCAGCCGCTGACCGCTTCGCCTTCCGGCAGGATGTCGCTGAGCTGCACGCTGTCGGCCTCCACCAGCGCGCCGCAGCTGCGTCCGGAGGAGCCGGTTTATGTGTCGATCAAAGAGCTACATTGGTAACAACGCGGTGACCAGGGAGACGCTGGTGAACGCACTCACTGCGCAAACAGAAGGCAACAAAGAGACCACCATCTTTTTCCCGGTGGACAAATCTGTAGATTATGAACCGCTAATGTCGGTGATGGACCAACTGCGTGAAGTGGATTATCTGAAGATTGGTTTGATGGACAAGGAGATGGTGGAGAAATAGCGAATATGCTTTTCTGCATTAATAAATATTCAAAGGGCCACCGTTAAGGTGGCCCTTTTCCATTACATATTGAAACAGCGTCAACAATATCAGTTAATTATTCAATGTTGTTAATAGCTTTATCCTGAATGAGCGTTTCCTCTCCTGATACAGAGTGAATAAATACCTGATAGCCATTGCTGTTTTTGCTCGCTTCTTCTGTCTCTTGACCCCATTGATTGATATTTTCGCTCTTAACGATATCTTCCAGTTTTAAAGTAATTGACTGATGTTGGATCTCACTTTGTTGACTAAACAACTCCTCATTTGCCGCAACCAGAAGCTCAGCGGAAGGAAGTTGCTTGTTGATAGACGTCACAGTTGTTGGATCACTGCCCACGTTAAATTCAGTAACGTTAGTTTCTTCTCCGTTAAGCATCAGTAATGATGTACTGGAAAGTTCAAAATCAATATCCGGCGCATCCGGCGGAATGGTATCAACAATTATACTCCAGGAATTAGAGCTACCGCTGGTATTACCGGTCTGATCTTTTGCCTGAGCAGTAAAGGTATGCGTACCATCTGCCAGTTCACGAGGTGGTATGAAACTCCACTCACCGCTGGCGTTAGCCTTAACGGAGCCAATGATGATAGCACCATCAAAAATGGTAACGATGCTATCTGCTTTGGCTGTACCCCAAAGTTCAGGCCGGTTGTCATCAGTATAATCACCGCTATTCAGGTCTCCCCGAATGCTACCGATGTCATCACGAATGCCTTTAATGACCGGAGCTGCAATAGTCGTATCAACCTCAATATCCCAGCTGTCGCTTTTGCCGCTGGAGTTGCCAGCGTCGTCGGTGGCGATGATGTGGAACTGGTGCTTCCCGTCGCTGAGGTCAGTGCCCGGGGTGAAGGTCCATTTGCCGTTGCCGTCGGCGATAACGGAGCCGCGTGGCACATTATCAATGTAGACGGTGACGACGCTGTCCCTTTCGGCGGTGCCGCTGAGGGTCGGGCGTCTGTCGTCGGTGACGCCGTCTTTACCGATGCTTCCGGTGACAGCACCGACGTCATCCCTCACGTCGGTGATGGCCGGCTTGCCCGGGGCAACGGTGTCCACGGTGATGGCCCAGCTGTCGCTTTTCGCGCTGGCGTTACCGGCGGCGTCGGTGGCGATGATGTGGAACTGGTGCTTCCCGTCGGCGAGGTCGGTGCCCGGGGTAAAGGTCCATTTGCCGTTGCCGTCGGCGATAACGGAGCCGCGTGGCACATTATCAATGTAGACGGTAACGACGCTGTCCCTTTCGGCGGTGCCGCTGAGGGCCGGACGCTTGTCGTCGGTGACGCCGTCTTTGGCGACCGGCCCCTGGATGGCGCCGGCGTCATCGTTCACGCCGGTGATGACCGGCTTGTCCGGGGCAGCGGTGTCGAGGTTCAGGTAAAACTTGCCCGTCCAGGCGCTCTGCTTCACGCCGTTTGTTGAACGGGCACGGTACTCATAGCGGCCGTCGGTCGTCAGGGCCGGTGATTCGAGGCGCCAGTTTCCGCTGGCATCCACCACCGCTGAGCCTGCTGCCTGCCATGAGCCAGTGCTCAGCCCGAACTGCACTTCAATAATTGCGCCCGGCACGCCCTTGCCGTGCAGCACGGGGGTTTTATCATCGGTATATTCATTGCTTTTTACGGGGCCCGTTACGGCACCGGCGTCGTCCATGACGTGGGTGATTTCCGGCACGGCGTCTGCTGTGGCGTAAACTTTCAGCGTAAAGGTGTTTGACCAGTCGCTCATTTTGGCACCGTTAATACTACGCGCCGCAAAAGAAACGCTGCCGTCGGTTTTCAGGTCCGGGGATGTCAGGTGCCAGTTGCCGCTGGCATCCACCACCGCTGAGCCTGCCACGACCCACTCGCCGCCGGCCTTGCTGTATTTCACCTCAATTACCGCACCCGGTACGCCCTTGCCGTGCAGCGTCGGCGTTTTATCGTCGGTGATGCCGCCGTGCTTCACGTCACCCTGCACCGCGCCCGAGTTGTCCACCGCATGAGTGATTTCCGGTGCTTTGTCGGCGCTGGCATACACTTTTACCGTGAAGTAGCCTGTCCGGTCGCTCACCTTCGCACCGTTTACGGATCGCGCAATAAAGTGAACGGTGCCGTCGGTCTTCAGGTCCGGGGATGTAAAGTGCCAGTTGCCGCTGGCGTCAACCACCGCTGACCCCGCATCAATCCACCCGCTGGTGCCGGCCTTATTATATTGCACCGCAATTACTGCGCCCGGCACGCCCTTGCCGTGCAGCGTCGGGGTCCTGTCGTCCGTGATGTCACCGTTCTTCAGATTACCCTGCACCGCACCAGCGTCGTCTACCGCGTGGGTGATTTCCGGCGCTTTGTCGGCCTCGGTGCTGACGTTAAGGACGAACTTGCTGCTCCACGGGCTGTGGTTTGCGCCGTTAAAGGCGCGGGCCTGATACTCCCACGCGCCGTCGGCGCTGAGGGCCGGCGGAGTGAGCGTCCAGTTACCGTTTTCGTCAACAGTGGCGGTGCCGGCGGCCTGCCATGTCTTTCCGGCGGCGCAGAACTGCACCTCAATAATGGTGCCCGGTACGCCCTTGCCGTGCAGGGTCGGGGTTTTATCATCGGTGATGCCGCCGTTTTTAACGCTGCCGGTCACGCTGCCGGCGTCGTCAAGAATGCTTTCAATCGTCGGCGCGACGGGCATTTTGGTGTCAACGGTGATGCCCCAGCTGTCGCTCTGCGCGCTGGCGTTGCCGGCGGCGTCGGTGGCGATGATGTGGAACTGGTGCTTTCCGTCGGCGAGGTCGGTGCCCGGGGTAAAGGTCCATTTGCCGTTGCCGTCGGCGATAACGGAGCCGCGTGGCACATTATCAATGTAGATGGTGACGGTGCTGTTCTTTTCAGCGGTGCCGCTGAGGGCCGGACGCTTGTCGTCGGTGACGCCGTCTTTGGCGACCGGACCCTGAATGGCGCCGGCGTCATCGCTTACACCGGTGATGACCGGCTTGTCCGGGGCGGTAGTATCAACAGTCAGCGTAAAGTCTGTCGATTCTTCTCCCCAGCGTTCTTTTTTATTAAACGTTTCCTTTGCGATCAGGGTGAGTTTATGTATGCCGTCGGTCAAAGCTACTTCTGGTTCGATTGTCCAGATGCCATCCTGATCCGCAAGCGCACTGCCAATTATTTTTCCACTATCTTTCAAATAGACGATAGTGTTCTTTTGCGCAACGCCAGTGAGAGTCGGGACTTTGTCATCAGAGATCCCGCCATTTTCGATCATGCCAATCTGGCTACCCTGATCGTCATACATCAGAAGTAATTTCGGCGCGACAGGAGGAGTCGTATCCACTTTCAAGGTAAAAAGGGAAGGCAGGCTGATGTTCCCGGCCTTATCAACTGACTGGAAGGCGAGGCTATATTCACCATCAGCAAAGGATTGAGGTGGAGTAAAACTCCAGTTCCCTTCTTTATCAATCTCGGTGGTGTAAGTCACCTTCCCTATGGTGATTATCATTGAACCACCACGGCCTTTCTCAGAAGGGCTGTTACCCTGGAATGTTGGCGTTGCGGTGTCTCTCTCCAGATACTGAACGGTTTTCACCACTTTATCTGACAGAGTGGCGCTCTCTTCATTTGAAATAATATTCGCAGGCTGAGTAATTGCTTTGCCTGTTTCGAACTGCGTTGACTTACTGATAGTCCCGATCTTTAAATCAATGACTTCAGACTCAGCACCCAGGCGTTCAGTTTTATTAAAGGTCTCTTTGGCCACTAATGTAAGTTTGTGATCTCCGTTGCTAAGATCTTTTTCCGGTTCAATCACCCACACGCCATTTTCATCGGTCTTTGCGCTACCAATAATCGTGCCACCATCTTTGAGGTAGACAAGGGTGTTTTTCTGAGCAAATCCCGTCAGCGTTGGGCGGCGATCATCAGTGGTTTCGCCAGGGTTCACTATGCCGGTCTCATTACCCTGATCGTCATAGATGAACAGAAGCTTGGGTGCTGCGGGAGGCGTAGTATCTACAACTAGCGTAATTAACGTAGGTGGGCTAGGGTTACCCGCTTTATCAATGGTTTGAAAGAAAACGCTGTATTCACCATCTTTCAGTGCTTCCGGTGCCGTCCAGCTCCAGCGGCCAGTCTCAGGATTGATGTCAACACGGTATTCCGTGTCGCCAATGACGATTCTCATCGTACCGCCAAGCCCAATCTCAGTATTGGCCGAGCCGCTAAAGGTTGGATTTGCTGTGGTACGCTCATGGATTATAACTTCTTTATAATCAAGGATTTCCATTTAAAATTCCCTTTGAAAAGAATAGTGCGGTAACGGAGGCCGCAACAAAATGAGCCTGCATTCTTAACAAGTTTTTTAATGAGCTGTATGAGAAGCGTCTCGAACGCTCAATTAAGTAATATAAAAATAATTAGCCTGTTATATTAATTCAGTGATTTCCTTCAGGTTGACTGAAGGTCATAGTTAAAATGGTTCCATTATTAGTGTTGTGAATTAAAACGGTTAATCGTTCATGAGGTCGCCTTCAGACATAAAATTTGAATTAAAATAATAACGGTGCGAGCTGCTCTTTGACTTGAGGGTGAGATTAAAAGGTGGGATTTGATTTTTTTAAATTATAATAAAATAACAAATGACATGGCAGGATAAAATATCTGGAGACTTAATACAGTTACGATTGTTATCGCCGGTGGCATGAAATTCCTGTGGCACCATCCATCACGTAATATATACGCTAAGAAAATAAAATGCCGTGCTACGCGCACGGCATCGGGGAGTTACACCAGTTGTAGTTGTACGCCGTCCTGCACCAGCAGTTCGGCGTCGCCGTGGCTCCAGACGTGATATTGCGTACCGGCGATGGTCAGGGTGCCGGTCTGCTGCGTCCAGCCATCAACCGCTTCGCCTGCCGGCAGGATATCCTGCAGCTGTACGCTGTCGCCCGGCTTGCCGTTCACCAGCAGCTGGGTGCTGTCATCCTCAATGAACAGCCCTTTGCCACCTTCGCTCAGCAGTTGGTGCAGCGTCAGCGCATCCGGCTGGGCTTCATCCTGCTGCCCGAACGCGGCATCAGGGCTGACGTCGAGCACGAATTTGCTGCTCCAGTTGCTCTTCATCTCGCCGGTTGAGGCGCGCGCCTGATATTCCCACACGCCAGGCTGATGCAGATAGGGTGAGGTGAAGCTCCACTTGCCGTCGGCATCGACCTGCACGCTGCCAGCGTGGCGCAGGCCTTCACCCTGCACGCCATATTCGATCTCAATCACCTGGCCCGGCGTGCCGCTGCCGTGCAGCGTTGGCGTGGTGTCATCGGTTGAGTCGTGCTGATAAACCGGCCCCTGCAGCGGGCCCGCGTTGTCCCAGGCGTAGTCGATGGTCGGCTCCAGCGGCGCACCGGGGATCACCAGCAGCTCAAACTTATCGCTCCACGCGCTGGCTTTGCCATCGGCTACGCCGCGCGAGCGGAAACCCCATTCGCCAAAATAGGTCAGTTCAAAGCCGGCGAACTGCCAGTTGCCCTGCGCATCGACCGTCACGCTGCCCGCGCTGTGCCAGCCGCTGTTACTCAGGTTGTACTCAATCTCAACGATGCTGCCCGGCGCACCACGACCTTCCAGCACCGGCGTTTTATCGTCGGTGGTGCCGCGATGGTACACCTGGCCGGTATGGGCGCCGGTATCGTCACGCGCGCAGTCGATAGCCGGACGCAGATTTTCCAGCGCCGACATATTAAGGCTGAAATCCGGGCGGTAGTCGTCTTTGCTGTTCTCGTAGGAAGCGTAGAAGGTGTAGATGCCGTCACCGCTGATCATCGCGCGTGACTGAATCACCCAGTCACCGTTGGCATCGGTTTTAACGCTGCCTTTATAGCCGATGCCGCCGTGATCGTTCTGCGCGAACAGATAAACGATGCTGTTCGGCTCCGCGCGGCCCACGATCAGCGGCGAGAAGTCGTCGGTGGTGGAACCGCTGGCGAGCTGGCCCTGTACGGTGCCGACATCGTCAATGGCGTAGCTGATGGTCGGCGGCACCGGTCCGCTTTCAACCACAGTGATGTCGAAATGTTCAGAAGGTTCGCTGACACGGCCAAACTCGTCGGTCGCGGTGACGGTTAGCTGATGGCCGCCCGCGCCCAGCAGCGGCTCCAGCGACCATTCGCCGCTTTTACTGGCCACGGTGCTGCCAATCAGTCTGTCGTGATCGTACAGCCGCACCGTGCTGCCCGGCAGCGCATAGCCCTGCACTTTGGGCGTGGTGTCATCAATGGTGTGTCCGCGTCCGACCGGGCCGGTTTCGCTGCCGACATCGTCAAACAGCGCGGTGATCGCCGGTTTGTCCGGCACCGAGAGCGCGACGTCAACAGAGAACGGATGCGGTTCGCCGCTGTCGCCGATGCGCGCCATCATGTCGTGGCTGCCTTCGCTCAGCGAGAACGGCGGCTGAAATGACCAGCTGCCGTCGGCGGCAATCGGCGTGCTGTAGTGGTGATCATTGATAATGAATTCAATGATTTCACCGGCCTGCGCCGGCAGGCTGCCGCTCAGCAGCGGATAAGGTGTGCCCACTCGCAAGGTATTGGATGAAAAGGGGTCAAAGCTGAGAGGTGTTAGCATAAGTATTCTCCACCAAAATCAACAACGGCGTGATTACCGTTGCCTGCCCAGCATAAAGGGGGAGGGGATGGCGGCATGTACCAGAATCGTCTCGTTTCTAAGACTGATCTTAATAAGTTCTGCTAATGAAAAAGGCATTAAAAAGAGTGGGATATGGCTCATGATATTGTTTGTTGGGGATTGATATCGCTGAATTTATGCTACTGGTAAGGTCGATAGTCTGTGCTGCACCTGCCACCTGGAAAGCCCAGAATTATTAACTTTCCTCATAAGCTGATCGGACCGGCTGTGTTAACTATTTGTTACCTTTGTTTGTACTTTTGTAAAGTGCAATGGTGAACAGGATCACATCTATTCGCGCGCCGGCAGGCTAAAACAGGAGAAAAACCAGGAAGGACGATATGAGCTCAAGTCACGCTTTACAAAAGTCATCGCAGGGCGGTGCCAAAACCATCTTTAGCGTTACCAGCGGTAACTTTCTTGAGATGTACGATTTTATGGTGTTTGGCTACTACGCCACCGCCATTGCAAAAACCTTTTTCCCGGGCGACGATCCGTTCGCCTCGCTGATGCTGACGCTGATGACCTTTGGCGCCGGCTTCCTGATGCGTCCGCTCGGGGCGATTATACTGGGGGCCTACATTGACCATCACGGCCGGCGTAAAGGGCTGCTGCTGACGCTCGGCCTGATGGCGCTCGGTACGCTGACTATCGCGCTGGTACCAGGCTACGCCACGCTGGGCGCGGCGGCACCGATTCTGATTCTGCTGGGTCGCCTGCTGCAGGGCTTCTCGGCGGGCGTGGAGCTGGGCGGCGTCTCAGTTTATCTGTCTGAAGTGGCTCCCAAAGGCCGTAAAGGCTTTTACGTCAGCTGGCAGTCAGGCAGCCAGCAGGTAGCGGTAATCTTTGCCGCGCTGCTGGGGCTGGGGCTTAATCATCTGCTGGCGAAGGACGCGGTGACCGAATGGGGCTGGCGTATTCCGTTTGTGGTTGGCTGTCTGATTGTGCCGTTCCTGTTCTGGATTCGCCGCATGCTGGAAGAGACCGAAGCGTTCAGCCAGCGTAAATCGCACCCGTCGATGGGCCAGATTGTGCGTTCAGTGGGACAGAACTGGGCGCTGGTGCTGGCCGGCATGCTGATGGTGGTCACCACCACGGTGATGTTCTACATGATCACCGCATTCACCCCGACCTTTGGTAAAACCGTGCTGATGATGAGTGACAAACAGAGCTTCCTCGTGACGCTGTTTGTCGGCATCTCCAACCTGTTCTGGCTGCCGGTGATGGGCGCGCTATCGGACCGCGTCGGAAGGCGACCGCTGCTGATTACTTTTACCGTGTTGATGATCCTGACGACCTGGCCGGTGCTGCACGGGCTGGTAGGATCGCCGACCTTCGCGCACCTGGTGGAAGCGGAGCTGTGGTTATCGTTTCTGTACGCCAGCTATAACGGCGCGATGGTGGTGTATCTGGCGGAGATCATGCCGGCTGAAGTGCGTGCTTCGGGCTTTTCGCTGGCCTACAGCCTGGCGACCGCTCTGTTTGGTGGTTTTACGCCGGCGATTTCGAGCTATCTGATTCATGCTACTGGCGATAAAGCGATGCCGGGCGTCTGGCTGTCGTTCGCCGCGGTGTGCGGCCTGGTAGGCACGCTGCTGATCGGCCGTATGGTGAAACAGTATCAGGCGCGGCACAGCGCAACAGTAGTGGGCGCGTCGCTGTAGTTCGAGTGCGCGCGCGCTGGACTCACCCTGACTTTCTCTCACTGGCCCTCACCCTAACCCTCTCCCGCACGCGGGAGAGGGAACCGCTCGGTGCGGTTTCGCAGACCTGCACTTCACCTCAACACTCGCTTGGTTGGCTCCTTCTCCCGCTGGCCCTCACCCTGACCCTCTCCCGCACGCGGGAGAGGGAACCGTTCAGTGCGGTTTCGCAGACCTGCGCTTCACCTCAACCCCCGCTCAATCGGCCCCTTCTCCCGCGTGCGGGAGAAGGCGGGGGATGAGGGGGCCAGCCTGCTCCTGCTCTGCGCGCTGGCCCTCACCCTGACCCTCTCCCGCACGCGTGAGAGGGAAACCGTTCAGTGCGGTTTCGCAGACCTGCACTTCACCTCAACGCCCGCGCGGTCGGCCCCTTCTCCCGCCAGCGGGAGAAGGCGGGGGATGAGGGTGCCAGCCTGCTCCCGTCTGCCTGCTGGCCCTCACCCTGACCCTCTCCCGCACGCGGGAGAGGGAACCGTTCAGTGCGGTTTGCAGACCTGCGCTTTACCTCAACCCCCGCTCAATCGGTCCCTTCTCCCGCCAGTGGGAGAAGGCGGGGGATGAGGGGGCCAGCCAGCTCCTGCTCTGCCTGCTGGCCCTCACCCTGACCCTCTCCCGCACGCGGGAGAGGGAACCGTTCGGTGCGGTTTCACAGACCTGCGCTTCACCTCAACATCCGCGCGATCGGCCCCTTCTCCCGCTGGCGGGAGAAGGCGGGGGATGAGGGTGCCAGCCAGCTCCCGTCCCACCCCGCTAAAACGCCACATCCACCACCACGCTATCGCTGTAATTGCCCGCTGCGGGCGTATTCTGCGTAGTCAGAATCTGCGCCGTATAGGTAAAGTTGCGCGTCACGGTATCCGCGTTGAGCGATGTCGAGGTCGCGCTGCTCCAGCGGTCGCTGCCGCTCGGGCCCCAGCGATTAGTGGTGGTGGTGCCTTTATAAATATCGTACGCCAGCCGGTTGGTGCCGCTCGCCATCTGGCGCGTGGTGCCGCTGAAATAGCTGCCATTACTCAGTCCCACCGTATACGTGCTGCCCTTTGAACACACCACGTTAATCGTCTGCTGCACGGTAGAAAAACTGCCGACCAGCGGCGCACTGCCGAAGCTGACGTTCGGCGCCGTAATCGTAGTGCAGTCGTTGGTGATCACCATATTCACGGTGATCGGCATCGCCGTCCCGCTGCTGCTCTGCACCGTACCAACGCACACGCCGGCCACGTTCAACCCGGCGCACACGTTATAACTCACCGTCAGCGTGATGGTGGTGGTGTAACTGCCGGCGGCAATCACCTGGCCGGGCACGGTGCGGAAATAGAGTGGAATGACAAAATTGAGGCTGTTGCCGAGCGCCAGCAGCGCGGAAGAGTTCCAGCGATAGCTGCCGCCCTGGCGCAGTTCGGTGGCACAGGCGCTGTCGATGCACAGCTGAATCGGCACGTTATCGGTGCCGCTGGCCGATGCCTTCATGGTGGCGCGCGTGCCGCTCAGGTAGTTGGCGGTGGTAAACGCATAGGCGACGTAATCGCTGCCCAGCAGGTTGAGCGTGCCGGTGCCGCAGTTAACGTTGGTGTTACTGGAGGTATTGACCGCCGTCGACTGCACGTAAAACGTGGTTTGCGTGCCAAAGCTGGCGCTGGGAGCCGAAAGCGAACAGAGCGCGTAGCTGCTGGCCGGCAGCAGCCACAGCAGCAAGAACAGAAATTTCCTCATGGCGAGATCCCTGACTGTGAGTTGTTGGCGGCATTCACTGCCATACCGGGCGCGGCAGGTGGCAGCGGGCAGGTGAGTGGACCGTAAGTCTGCAGCGCTTTAGGCTGGCCCTCAGCGATAGCCAGCGTGGTCTCGCACTGGCGGCCGTCCGGCGTCACCACGCGCATCGGGTTGCTGGCGCTGAGATCTTCCATCCACACGATGCCGTCCCAGCCGACATATTCGGTGGCGCGATCGCGGCGCAACACCTGGCTGGAGACCGGCAGCGGCTGGCCGTTGCTGTCGTGCAGGATCACGCTGGCGGCGCGCAGGCGCTCCACCGGGAAATTCAGCAGATAGCCACTTTTGCGCTTCACCGCGAAGCGCTGCTCCACTCTCGGCGCGGTCATGTCAGCCGGCAGATCGAGGGTATCGATATCGTACTTCGCGCCGTAATAGCTGCTGATGGACGGCACCAGCAAATAGCCAGCGTCATCGGTGCGGCCCATCGTCTGGTTTTCGTAGCGCACCGTCACGTCCGGATAGCGGGTTTTCACCACCACAAAGGCATCGTTGATGTTGTTGGCGGCGAACACATGGTTGTCCATCAGCACCAGCGAGCCGGTGAAATCGGCCCATTGCGTGGTGTTGTCATCGTCGCCGTAAAAGCCGGCGGAAGTATCGATCTTGTTATTGCGATAGCGCAGGCTGCCCTGACGATAATCGCCGCTGTCGCCGCCCTGATGCGCCCATGATGCATCGTAAGCAAAACCGCCGTCGCTCGGCATGGCGCGCGACACGTACAGGCGCTGATTGCTTTGTCCCTGCTGATCGCGCTCGACGCTGATCGATGCGCTGCTCTGTTCGCCAAACGGAATCACCAGCGAAATCGCGCCGCTCCAGTCGCCCTGTTGCTGGTCGCGGCTGGCGGAGATGTACAGGCTGCTGTTGCCCCACAGGTTTTTACTCCACGATAAATTCCACAGGCGGGTGCGATCGCCGCTGCCGCCGGCGATGTCCAGATACGCCAGACCGAGGCTGCCGTACTGGCTGAGCGACAGGCTGGCGGTGTACTGCGCGCTGCGTCTGGCGAGCGAATAGCTGGTGTTGGCGCTATCGCCGCGGCTGCCGACCAGCGCCAGGTTGCCGAAATCCTCGCTGCGCAGCGTGTGCTGGGTGCCGAGGCTGAACCAGCTGTTGTTGTACTGGTAACCCCAGCTGTACTGGGTACCGGATCTGCCGTCCAGCTGGCTCTGCGCCAGCGCGGCATTGATGACGCCCAGGCTGCCCAGTTTCACCAGCGCGCCGGCACCGCCCATCGCCACGTCGCTGCTGCCTTCGGCGTGCGATTCCAGCGTCAGCCAGTCGCGCAGGCCGTAGCGATAGGAACCGCTGGCCGCCGCTGCGCCGTAATCAAAGTTTTTGATGCCGTAGTTCTCGCGAATCGCCCCGGCGGAGAAGGCGTAATCGGACAGGCCGGTTTTCAGCAGGCTGCTGGAGACGTAGAACGGCAGCGTCGTCGTCACCTGACGACCGACCGCGTCGGTGGTGGTGATCACCGCATCGCCCGCCCCATTAACGAACGGCACATTGGTCAGCGACCACGGCCCCGGCTGCACGTTGGCCTGCGCGCTGCGGTAACCATTGATAAACAGATCGACTGACGACGGCACCGCCGCCTGGCCGCTAAAGGCCGGCAGCGGATAAGTGACCAGATCCGGCCGCACGCTGAAGTCACGCGCGATCTGCACGCCGCCAAGGCGCACGCTGTTGCTCCAGCCCAGCGCATCCGTAATCAAATCCCCGGCGCGCCAGCTCAGCGCGGCGCTCTCGTTCTCGTTGCTGTACCAGGTGTCGTAGCGAATGTAACCCTGCTGCTGGCCGCTGGTGTCGCCCGCAAGTTGCTGGATATAGACACCGTTGCTGGAGAACTGGCCGGCCGGGCCGAACAGGCGCAGCTCGTTCCAGCTGGAGAGACGCGAACCGGCGTTGTCGGTGCGCGTGGCGTAGAGGTCGTAGTTGAGCAGCGCGCCGTTGCTGGCCTGGCCGGGGTAGCGCGGGCCGTTTTGCGGCTGACCAAGCGTCTGCTCCGGCAGCCAGGCGGGCGGTACCGTCAGCAGCAGGCGCTGACGGCGTTCATCGTATTCCACTTTAACCTCACCCAACTGACCGGGAGCGACCTGTTCGCCAGCCAGCTTCGCCGCCGGAATGCCGGCGCGCTGCAGATCGCCGCTGCGCAGCCAGAACTCACCGTCGCGCCGCTCGACCGGCACAATCTCGCCCCGTTCGCGCTGGTTTACCACCAGTTCCAGCATGTATTGCTGGCCGCTGGCGCTGTGGCTGACGGCAGGCGGTGGTGGCAGCTCAGAGAAAGTCTCTGCGCTGCTCAGCGGGGAAAAGCACAGCACGCTGGTCACCGCCAGCGCGCAGGGAGGCGGTGTCAGCTTCATCAGCGCGCGGCAGCGCTGCGCCAGTGATTCTTATTCACCTCGGCCGCGAGTTCACCGCTCACCGGGCTGTTCAGCGGCCAGCGGTGGCTGCTGTGAGCCAGCACATAGCCAAACAGGCCGTTGCCGAGCGCGCGACCGCCGACGGTGACGTTGCTCAGACGCGCGTGGCCGTTGCCGCGATTGGTCAGCTCCAGCCAGCGTTTGCCGTCGCGGCTGACCTGACGCCAGCTGAGATCGGCTTTGGCGCTGTCGCGCGTCAGGCCATCGCCATAGACAAACAGCGGCACCGAGTAGCGCATCTGAAAGGTCAGCCCGGCCTGATTCTCGCCCGGCGAGCGCGGCGTCGGGATCTCATCCAGCACCACGCGATAGGCTTGCTCCACGCCCGCAGGCGGCGCGCTCTGGCGAATCAGGCGCACCAGTTGTTTCTGCCCCGGTTCCAGCCGCACCATCGGCGGGCTGGCGACCACCTGCTGCTGCGTTTGATACTGTTCCTGGCCGTCAATCTGCTGCCAGTTGAAGATGCGCACCTGCATGATGGTGGTGGCGTTACCGCGATTCTCCAGCCACAGTTCGCTGGCTTTTTCCTGCGGATTGATGGCGGGATCGATCGGCCAGATCATCAGCGAGTTGGCGGCGAAGCTGGCGGGCGACAGGGCCAGAAGAAACCACAGAAGCAGGGCGCGCAGGCTCATCATCTTTCATCCTTTTTTATGCTGCCGTCACCAGCTCAGGGTGACGGTTAACGTATCGGTATAGGTCCCGGCGCGCGTCGGGCCGGGCAGGGTTAACAGGCCATAAATTGGCAGCACGATGTTATTGGCGTTGCTGTAACTCAGCGCCACCGGCGAGTTAACCGGAATCGCCGTGGTGTGCGCTGCGTTGGTATACAGGCTGTACGCCACGGTATCGGTGTTACTGGTGTGTTTGAGATTGCGGCTGCTGGTGTAATTGCTGCCGCCATTGATACTCATGCTGAGGGCGGTACCCGGCGTGCAGGCGAGGGTGAGGGTGGTGCTTTGCACGTAGCTGGCGCTGACGCTGCTGCTCGCCACGCCCGACTGGGTGCCAAAATTCAGCGTGCCAAACACGCCGGTATTGGTACCGGAAATCACGCAGCCTGCCACCACTGACGCAGAGACCTGGAAGGTGGCCGTCGGCAAACCCCAGGCCGGGACGCTCCCTATCAGCAGGGCCAGGCTGCCAGCACGCAGCAGCCATACCATCCTTCTTACCCCACCGCTGGCGTCAGTAGTTCACCGCCACGTTAATAGTATCGGTGTAGGTACCGGCCGGAATCAGTGGGTTAAAGCCGCCGCCGACTACCCGACCGTAAATGGCATAGTTGGTGCCGAGCGTCGGATCGGTGGTGCCGCTGGCGGCAATGTTGGTGTTGTTGGCGATGGCGGTGGTAAACGCGGCGTCGCTGTACAGCGTGTAAGCAATGCCCTGCGTATTGTTGGAGCCGAGGATCAGGTAACGCGGCTGGCCGCTCACCGTACCGTAAATGGTGGCCGGTGCCGGATTACTGCTGGTGACCTGCACATTGAAGGTTTGGCCGGTGGTGCAGCGGACAAAAATGCCGTTCCCGGATGCGCCCACCAGGGTGGCGTTTAAGGTATCAAAGGTTGCAGCGCTGCTACCGAAGTTCAGGGTACCGAAGTTAACCCCGCTGGTGGCGGACTGACCGTTCACCAGACAGCCGGTGGTGAGCGTCAATGTGGCATTGATGGTTCCCGTTGTGGTGGCAGCAAAAACCGTTGCAGGGGCGAGCGCGGCGCTCAGGCTGGTAGCCAAAAGAAAAAGCTTGAGTTTCATAATCAATCCTTACTGATTATCCAATGTCAGTGCTTTTTCGCCTGGTGATTTATTAATGAAACGAACCCGTAAATAACAAGACGCCGCGATCGGCAAACGAACTTAATGCCCTGCCACCTAAGAAAATTCTTAAAGGCTGAGTTAGTGATTTATATCAGTTTTATTTACTATAGAACACCCTTTTGCCGCTTGTACAACGCACCGGAGAATTTTCGCTAATCAATTTCTCCTTTTCCCCGGTAATGCAGTCATAACAAGGGCTGGCAGGCCGTTAAAAAAACCAAACGGCAAGTGATTCCCCCCTCTACCGCGACTTCAGGTTCAATGCTATGTTCATGCATTAATCAGATATCATTACTTTTCCCGGCCGCGACAGACGATGAGAATAAAAAATAGCCGTGCAATACCTCCAGTTATTTCTGGATCTGTTTTTGTGTTGCCGCATCGCTGGTGGTCATTACCTGCCTCACATTGATGTTTTCACTTTTTCTGTTGTTAATTGACGATACCGCACCTGCGCCGCCGCGGGTTGAGTTGAGGAGCGCACATGTTGCTGGTTACCTGGGATAGCGTTCTGGTTGCCGTTTCGCTGATTGTGGCGTTTATCGCGGCGTTTACGGCGCTGGATACCGCCGGGCGCGTCGCCGTGTCGCGCGGCCTGCTGGCGAAGCTGTGGCTGGTGGCCGGCGGTACGGCGATGGGGATTGGCATCTGGGCGATGCACTTCATTGGCATGCTGGCGATGATGATGCCGATGACCATGCGCTATGACATTCCGCTCACCGCCTTCTCGCTGCTGCTGGCGATTCTCACCAGCATCTTCGCCTTTGCGCAGGGTCTGCAGGGCAGCCATCTGACGCGCCGCCGGCTGCTGCGAGGCACGGTGATCCTCGGCAGCGGCGTGGTTGCCATGCACTATCTCGGCATGCTGGCGCTGCTGATTGAACCCGCCATTCACTGGGATTTGCGCCTGGTGGCGTTGTCGGTACTGATTGCCTACGGCGCATCCGGTGCCGCGCTGTGGCTGGCATTCCATCTGCGCCATGGCGAGAGCCTGCTGCTGATGCGCGCCTGCGCGGCGCTGGCGATGGGGGTGGCGATTGCCGGCATGCACTACACCGGCATGGCGGCCGCGCAGTTCAGCGCACCGGGCAGCATGCAGCACCACGGCATGGGACAGGAGGGGCTGGCGGTGTGGGTAACCATCATCACGCTCACCATTCTCAGTCTGACGCTGCTGATCTCGATGCTGGACGCCCAGCTACGCGCGGCGCGTCTTGCCGCCCGGCTGCGGCGCGCCAACAGCGAGCTGCGCCAGCTGGCGCTGCACGATACTCTCACCGCACTGCCCAATCGCGTCATGCTGGACCAGCAGCTCAGCACGCAAATCAAACAGGCGACGCTGGATGACCAGCCCTTTGCCCTGATGTTTATGGATCTCGACGGCTTCAAAGCGGTGAACGATACCTGGGGGCATCACGTCGGCGATCGTTTACTGGTCGCAGTGGCGGAACGGCTGCGCACCCAGCTGGATGCGGACATTTTGCTGGCGCGCCTCGGCGGCGATGAGTTTGTCATGCTGTGTCCGCAGTACGCGGCAACCCAGGCTGAAGCGCTGGCGCAGCGGCTGGTGCACAGCATTGATGCACCGTTTGAGCTGGATCGCTACTCGCTGCGCGTCTCGCTCAGCATCGGCATTGTGATCTTCCCGCAGCATGGCCGCAGCCCGCAGGAGATGATGTTCAACGCTGACTCGGCCATGTACCACACCAAGCACAGCGGGCGTAACGGCTGGAGCCTGTTTGAGCCGGTGATGAGCGCGGTGGCACAGCATCAGCTGGCGCTGGCCAACGATTTATGGAACGCGCTGGAGTGCCAGGAGATGCGCCTGTTCTACCAGCCGAAGTTTCGCGCGGGCGGGACCATTCTGATGGGTTTTGAGGCATTACTGCGCTGGCAGCATCCGCGCCGCGGCTTGCTGATGCCGGATATGTTTCTGGCGCGCGCCGAGAAAACCGGCCAGATCGTGGCGCTCGGCAATTGGGTGATCAACGAAGCCTGCCGCCAGCTGCGGCAGTGGCTGGACGAGGGCAACCGTGACTGGAGCGTCTCGGTTAACCTGTCCGCACTGCAGTTTCATCAGCGCGATCTGATCGACACGCTGCGCCAGACGCTGCAGCGCTATCAGCTGCCGGAAGGCGCGCTGATGCTGGAAATCACGGAAAACATCGCCATGCGCGATCCGCAGTTCAGCCAGCAGCGCATCACCGAACTGCAGCGGCTTGGCGTCAAAGTGGCCATCGACAACTTCGGCATTGGCTACGCCAATCTGCTGCACCTCAAGCATCTTGAGGCCAGCGAGCTGAAAATTGATCGTGCCTTTATTAATAGCCTGCGTGCCGACAGCGAGGATGCAACCGTGGTAACCGCCATGCTGACGCTGGCGCAAAGCCTTAACCTGCGCATGGTAGCGGAGGGCGTGGAGACCGAAGAGCAGCAGCGCCTGCTGACCGGTCTCGGCTTTGACACGCTGCAGGGGTATCTGCTGGGCAAACCGACGCCGGCGGAGCGCATCGGCGAATTCACCGCGTCAACGCCGATTGCGCCGCACTTTCCTGATAACGTGCTGCCGCTCACCGGCGCCTGACCAGCAATTTTTGTTCTCCTTCACATCGGAAGCTTTCATCGTTCAGTGACTCATATCGGCAGCCGGTCTGCCGATAATTTCAATTATAAAACCAACATTTTCTTTTTCATTTCAACAACACCATAGCTGACTTAACACAGCTTTTTTATATGGGAAATCACTATGTTAGTGACTTCGTACGATGCGTTTACCGTTATCGTTTCGATACTGGTAGCGATGCTGGCCTCGTTTACCGCGCTGGATATGGCGGGGCGCGTCGCTTCCTCGACCGGCCGGGTGGCGCTGGTCTGGCTGCTGGGCGGCGGCTTCGCCATGGGCGTGGGCATCTGGGCCATGCACTTTATCGGCATGCTGTCGATGAGCCTGGATATGGTGATGAGCTACGATCCGCTGCTTACCGCCGCCTCAATGGTGGTGGCGATTCTTGCCTCCATCTTTGCCCTGTGGCTGGTGTGCTCGTCCGGCGACTTGCCGTGGCGACGGCTGCTGGGCGGCGCGCTGGTACTGGGTTCCGGCGTGGTGGCGATGCACTACACCGGCATGGCGGCGCTGATGTTTGAGCCGGGCATCAGCTGGAACTGGGGCTGGATTGCGGTTTCGGTGCTGATTGCGCTGGTGGCTTCCGGTGCCGCGCTGTGGCTGGCGTTCAACCTGCGCGAAGGGCATGGCCGCGTCACGCTACTGCGCGTCGGGGCGGCCGTGGTAATGGGCTGCGCCATTGCCGGCATGCACTATACCGGCATGGCGGCGGCGAACTTCCCGATGCACAGTCACGCCACCCATCACGGCGTGAACAGCGACTGGCTGGCGATGCTGGTCACAGTAGTGACGCTGGCGATCCTCGGCATTACGCTGCTGGTTTCGATGCTCGACGCGCGTATGCAGGCGCGCACTTCGATCCTCGCGCGCTCGCTGGCGGAGGCCAACCGCGAGCTGGCCCAGCTGGCGCTGCACGATAACCTGACGCGACTGCCGAACCGCATCCTGCTGGAGGATCGCCTCGAGCAGGCGATCAACAAGGCCAACCGCGAGCGCTCGCAGTTTGCGCTGATGTTTATGGATCTCGACGGCTTCAAAGCGGTCAACGATGCTTTTGGTCACCACGTCGGCGATAACCTGCTGATTGCGGTAACCGAACGCATGACCGACCAGATGAAAGGGCACTACACGCTGGCGCGACTGGGCGGTGACGAGTTTGTACTGCTGATTGAGATCGGCGATCCCAACGATGCCGCAGCGGTGGCGGATGCGCTGGTAAAAGCCGTGGATCGCCCGTTTAGCGTGTCACGCTACGAACTGATGGTGTCGCTGAGTATCGGCATCGCCGTTTATCCCGGTGACGGCAAGGACGAGCGCGAGCTGATGTTTAACGCCGACGCCGCGATGTATCACACCAAGAACAACGGCCGCAACGGCTACAACTTCTTCCAGCCGTCCATGAACACGCTGGCGCAGTCGCAGCTGCAGCTTAATAACGATCTGTGGCAGGCGCTGGATAGCAACGAGCTGCGTTTGTTCTATCAGCCTAAGTACTGCGCGCCGAGCGGGCCGATCATTGGCTTCGAAGCGCTGCTGCGCTGGCAGCACCCGACGCGCGGCCTGCTGACGCCGGACAAGTTTTTGCCGATTGCCGAGAAGACCGGCATGATCATTAATATCGGCAACTGGGTGATCAACGAAGCCTGCCGCCAGCTGCACATCTGGCATCAGCAGGGCCATCCGCACTGGTCGGTGGCGGTGAACCTCTCTGCCTTGCAGTTTGAGCAGTGCAACCTGGTCGACACCGTGACGCAGGCGCTGGAACAGCACCAGATCCCGGCGGAGCTGCTGACGCTGGAAGTCACCGAAACCACGGCGATGCGCGATCCGGAAGAGAGCGTGCGCATCCTCACCGAGCTGACCAGCATGGGGGTAAAAGCCTCGATTGATGACTTCGGCACCGGCTACTCAAGCCTGCTGTATCTCAAGCGCTTACCGGCCAGCGAGCTGAAAATCGACCGCGCCTTTGTTAACGAGCTGCAGGCGAAATCGGAAGACGCCACCATCGTCTCCGCCATCGTCGCGCTGGCGCAGTCGCTGGATCTCAAAGTGGTGGCCGAAGGCGTGGAAACCCAGGATCAGCAGGCGTTCCTCACCGGGCTCGGCTGCGACACTCTGCAGGGTTTCCTGCTGGGCAAACCGCTACCGCCAGAGCGCATCAGCGAGCTACCGGATTTTGTGAAGGACAAACCCGCGGCGCTGACGGCGGAGTAGGGGCATAGTGGCAGATCATTCCCCCTCTCCCGCATGCGGGAGAGGGCCGGGGTGAGGGCCAGACCGCACCCAACCCAACAAAAAACCGCAGTATCCACGACACCTTCGCTCAGCTTCCAGTCGTACGGTGCAACATCAGTCCTGAATGTCCCTGAGGACGCGATATCCTCTTCGAACCAATCCATGTAAACTGGCGCGCGACATTTCCGCAGCGGAGGCGCCATGGCCAAATACCAGCAGCTGGTAGATCAGCTACGTACGCAAATCGAAGCACGCATCTGGCCGCCGGGTGAAAAGCTGCCGTCGCTGCGCCAGCAGGCGGAGCAGAGCGGGTTGAGCCTGATGACTGTGATGCACGCTTACGAAGTGCTGGAGAGCCAGGGCTGGATTGTGTCGAAGCCGCAGTCGGGCTACTACGTGGCACCGCGCGCGGCGGAGAGCCGTCCGCGTTTGCCAACCCAGGCAATCGCTAAAACCGATCAGGCCGATACCAACAGCTTCGTGTTTGATGTGCTGCAGGCGACGCGCGATCCGGCCATCATGCCGTTTGGTTCTGCCTTTCCCGATCCGGAACTGTTTCCCCAGCGCCAGCTGATGCGCTCGCTGGTGAAGGTCTCGCACAATCTTAAACCCACCGATGCCCTGAATAATCTGCCGCCCGGTAATGAAGCGCTGCGAAAAATCCTCGCCCAGCGTTATGCGCAGCAGGGCATTACGCTGTCGCCGGATGACATCGTCATTACCAACGGTGCGATGGAAGCACTGAACCTCAGCCTGCAGGCGGTGACCGAACCGGGCGACTGGGTGGTGATTGAGAACCCTTCCTTCTATGGCGCGTTGCAGGCGATTGAACGGCTTAAGCTGAACGCGATTGCTATCGCCAGCGATGTGGAGCAGGGCATCGATCTGGATGAGCTGGAGCAGGCGCTGCAGCGCTGGCCGGTGAAAGCCTGCTGGCTGATGACCAACCGGCAGAATCCGCTCGGCTTTACGCTCAGCGCCGAGCGCAAACAGCAGCTGGTGGCACTGCTGACGCGTTATCGGGTGGCGATGATAGAGGATGATGTTTATAGCGACCTGTATCACGGCCACGATAAGCCATTGCCGGCCAGAGCGTTCGACCGCGAGGGTTACGTGCTGCACTGCGGCAGCTTTTCGAAAAATCTGGTGGCGGGATTTCGCGTGGGCTGGGTCGCGGCGGGGCGCTATGCGCAGCGCGTGCAGCGCATTCAGATGATGAGTACGCTCTCGACCAGCGCGCCGATGCAGCTGGCGCTGGCGGATTTTCTCAGTACCCGCAGTTATGACACGCATTTGAAAAAGCTAAGACAGACGCTGGCGAAGCGCAAACAGCTGGCACAGCAGGCGCTGCGCCGCGTGCTGCCCGCCGAGGCGCACATCAGCGATACGCCCGGTGGCTACTTTTTGTGGATTACCTTGCCGGAGCAGATCAACGCCACGCAGCTGTATCATCTGGCGCTGCAGCAGGGCATCAGTATTGCGCCGGGCCAGCTGTTTTCCAGCAGCGAGAGTTTTAGCCACTGCTTCCGCTTCAACACCGCCTGGCCGTGGGATGCACGCGCTGAGGCGGCGGTGGAGACGCTGGGGACGTTGATTGGTCAGCTGGCGCAGAGTGTTGCGGTAAAGAAGTGAGTGGTTTTTCCCTCACAACACCCGCAGCATTCTCACTTCGCAATCCACGTGGCCGGTACAGCCCATCGCGTCCGCAATCTGTTCAAAGCCCAGCGACTGGTAGAGTTTAATGGCGCGCGTCAGGCTGCCGGTGGTCTCCAGGTAGCAGCGCCGGAACCCGCGCTGGCGGGCAAAATCCATTGCGCGCAGCGCCAGTTCGCGCGCTAAACCCAGCCCGCGCACCGACGGCAGGAAATACATCTTCTGCAACTCACAGATATCCGGTGCGCTGCAGGCGAGCGGTGCCACGCCGCCGCCGCCGACCACCTGACCTTCATGCTCCACGATCCAATAGGCGCTGTCCGCCGCACTGTACAGCTCAAACAACCGATCGAGCTGCGGGTCGGACACGGTATAACCTTTATCCGCCGTCAGGCCAAACTCGGCGGAGACATCGCGGATCACCTGCGCAATCCGCGGATTATCGGCGGCGATAATCGGGCGCACCTGCAGGTTAAGTGGCGTGGCGGTGGTCATCATAATCTTCCGATAGAAAAAAGCCGGGCAGTGCCCGGCTTCGATTAAGCGTCAGGACTGAAGCGCTTACAATGCCGCAATCACGCCCTGCTGTTCAATCAGTTTTGCTTTTGATTGCTCCAGCTCGGCTACGCGCTCGCGCTCTTTCGCCACCACCGCTTCCGGTGCGCGCGATACAAAGCCTTCGTTAGCCAGTTTGGTCTGAATCTTCTCGATCTCAACATCCAGCTTCACCAGCTCTTTCGCCAGACGCTCCAGCTCGGCTTCCTTGTTGACCAGGTCTGCCATCGGGATCAGCAGCTCTGCGCCATCAACAATCTTGGTCACCGAGACCGGACCTTTCTCGCCGGCTGGCAGAATGGTCAGGCTCTCCAGACGCGCCAGGCGCGACAGGAAGTTGCGGTTCTCTTCAACACGACGCTGCGCCGCCGGCGAGCAGTCGCGCAGCAGCACGTCGAGCGGCTTGCTCGGCGCGATGTTCATTTCGGCACGGATATTACGCACCGCCACAATCGCCTGCTTCATCCACTCGATATCGGCCTTCGCTTCCGCGTCTTCCTTCGCCGCGTCATACTGCGGGAACGGCTGCAGCATGATGGTATCGTGGTCGATGTTCTTCAGCACTTTCACGCGCTGCCAGATGGTCTCGGTAATGAACGGGATGATCGGATGCGCCAGGCGCAGCAACGCTTCCAGCACCGTCACCAGCGTGTTGCGCGTGCCGCGCAGCTCCGCTTCGCTGCCGCTGTTCATCACCGGCTTGGTCAGCTCCAGATACCAGTCACAGAACTGGTTCCAGGTGAAGTCGTACAGAATGTTGGCAGCGATATCAAAGCGATAGCTATCCAGCGCTTCACGGTACGCTTTCACGGTGCTGTTGAATTCCGTCAGGATCCAGCGATCCGCCAGTGACAGCTTCAGCTCGCCGCCGTTCTGGCCGCAATCCTGATCTTCGGTGTTCATCAGCACGAAGCGGCTGGCGTTCCACAGCTTGTTACAGAAGTTGCGGTAGCCTTCCAGGCGCTTCATATCCCAGTTGATGTCACGACCGGTGGACGCCAGCGCGGCGAGGGTGAAGCGCAGCGCATCGGTGCCGGAAGGCACGATACCGTCCGGGAACTGCTTCTCGGTGCGTTTGCGAATCTTCTCAGCCAGCTGCGGCTGCATCATGTTGCCGGTGCGTTTCTCCAGCAGATCTTCCAGCGAAATGCCGTCTACCATATCCAGCGGATCGATGACGTTGCCTTTCGACTTGGACATCTTCTGGCCTTCTTCATCGCGGATTAAACCAGTCATGTAAACGGTTTTAAACGGTACCTGTGGCTTGCCGTTTTCATCTTTGATGAAGTGCATGGTCAGCATGATCATGCGCGCAATCCAGAAGAAGATGATGTCGAAGCCGCTCACCAGCACGCTGGTAGGATGGAAGGTGCGCAGCGCTTCGGTATTCTCCGGCCAGCCCAGCGTAGAGAATGTCCACAGGCCGGAAGAGAACCAGGTATCAAGCACGTCGTCATCCTGGCGCAGCGTCACGTCGGCGGCCAGATTATTTTCCTGACGCACTTCTTCTTCGCTGCGGCCAACATAGACGTTACCGTTGTTGTCGTACCAGGCCGGAATGCGGTGGCCCCACCACAGCTGACGCGAGATGCACCAGTCCTGGATGTCGCGCATCCATGAGAAGTACATGTTTTCATACTGCTTCGGCACAAACTGGATATCGCCGTTTTCTACCGCTTCCACCGCGACTTTCGCCAGCGGGGCCGTGCGTACGTACCACTGATCGGTCAGCATCGGCTCGATCACCACGCCGCCGCGGTCGCCGTAGGGCACCGTCAGATCGTGTGGTTTGATTTCGTCGAGCAGGCCGAGCTCGTCAACGGCGGCGACAATCGCTTTACGCGCGGCGAAACGCTCCATCTTCTGGAACTGCGGCGGAATTTCATCGGAACAGGCATCGCTGACTTCACCGTTGGTGTCGAACACTTCCGCACGCTCGCGGATGTCGCCATCAAAGGTCAGGATGTTGATCATCGGCAGCTTGTGACGACGGCCCACTTCGTAGTCGTTGAAGTCGTGCGCCGGGGTGATCTTCACGCAGCCGGTGCCTTTCTCCATATCGGCGTGTTCGTCGCCGACGATCGGAATACGACGGTTCACCAGCGGCAGGATCACCTCTTTGCCGATCAGATCTTTATAACGTGGATCTTCCGGGTTGACCGCCACGCCGGTATCGCCCAGCAGGGTTTCCGGACGGGTGGTGGCCACCACCAGATAATCTTTGTCTTCGGCAGTTTTCACGCCGTCCGCCAGCGGATAGCGAATGTGCCACATTGAGCCTTTGCTCTCGCGGTTTTCCACTTCGAGGTCAGAGATCGCCGTGCGCAGTTTCGGGTCCCAGTTCACCAGGCGCTTGCCACGGTAAATCAGGTTTTCTTTGTACAGACGGACGAAGACTTCTTTCACCGCGTTGGACAGGCCTTCATCCATGGTGAAGCGCTCGCGCTCCCAGTCAACCGAGTTGCCGAGGCGACGCATCTGGCGGGTGATGGTGCCGCCGGATTCAGCCTTCCACTGCCAGATTTTTTCGATAAAGGCGTCACGACCGTAATCCTGACGCGTTTTGCCCTCTTCAGCGGCGATCTTGCGCTCAACCACCATCTGCGTGGCGATACCGGCGTGGTCCGTACCTGCCTGCCACAGGGTGTTTTTACCCTGCATGCGCTGGTAGCGGATCATGGTATCCATGATGGTTTGCTGGAAGGCGTGACCCATATGCAAGCTACCGGTGACGTTCGGCGGCGGGATCATGATGCAAAAGCTTTCCTGGCTGGTATCGCCATTCGGTTTGAAGTAGCCCTGCTGTTCCCAGTGCTCGTAGAGCGGCTGCTCGATATCTTGCGGGTTATATGTCTTTTCCATATCTGCTATGTCGTTTGCGGCGGGGGTGGCGTCGCCGTATTCAATTGGAAACCAACGCTGCGATACGCTTTATAGCGGTCGCGCGCCAGTTGTTTCAGGGATTCTTCATAAGGTACGAAGTCTATCACTTCATGGAAACCGGTAGCAAAATCTGCGAACTGCGGCAGCAGGCTGATCAGCAGATCGCGCGGCGCACTGCCGCGTCGCTGCGGCCAGGCCAGCTCAACCGGCGCGCCGTAGCGCGGGCCTTCGCCGGCCAGGTTGTGCGGCACAAAGGCGTTGGCCGGACGCTGCCACAGTGCTTCATCCAGCCGATTGGCCTGCTGTTCATCTTCGCAGGCAATCAGGATGCGCTTACCGTCTCGCCAGCGGCTGGCGGCCAAATCGCACACCAGCGCTTCGATGGCGCTTAAGCCGTCGCTGGCGCTTTCAGACTCCATGACGAAGAAGGTGGCGTTTTTCATGGCAGGTTATTTCCATCAATGACAGTGGGGCGCATTGTGCGACAGTAAGATTGCGGCGTCCAATAATAAGGTCGCCGTGAACGGCGACCCTGTAAACCGTGCGGCGGATAATCAGGTCGCCATGAATGGCGACCCTACACCGTAGGGTGCGCATTCATGCGCACCGTTTCAATGGCCGCACGGTGTCAAACGCATTCATGCGCACCGTATCAATGGCCGCAGGGTGTCAAACGCATTCATGCGCACCGTATCAATGGCCGCACGGTATTTAACGTATTATACGCACCATCACACCCGTAGGGTGCGCATTCATGCGCACCGTTCCAATGGCCGCACGCTTTCAAACGCATTCATGCGCACCGTTGCAGCATTCGCCCCGGCTCTTAATCGTCGCCGTTCAGGCCAGCGCGGTTCAGCAGGAACTGCGACAGCAGCGGCACCGGACGGCCGGTCGCGCCTTTGGCTTTGCCGGAGCGCCAGGCGGTGCCGGCGATATCCAGGTGCGCCCAGTTAAACTTGCGCGCGAAGCGTGCCAGGAAGCAGGCGGCGGTAATCGCGCCGCCCGGACGGCCACCGATGTTGGCCATATCGGCAAAGTTGGACTCCAGCTGCTCCTGATACTCGTCGGCCATCGGCAGACGCCACGCGCGGTCGCCCGACTGCTCTGATGCGCTGATCAGCTCGTGCGCCAGCGGATTGTGGTTCGACATCAACCCGCTGACGTGATGGCCCAGCGCGATCACGCAGGCGCCGGTCAGGGTAGCGACGTCAATCACCACTTCCGGATCGAAGCGCTCAACGTAGGTCAGCGCATCGCACAGCACCAGGCGGCCCTCGGCGTCGGTATTCAGCACTTCAACCGTCTGGCCGGACATGGTGGTCAGCACGTCGCCCGGACGCATCGCACGCCCGTCCGGCATGTTCTCACAGCCCACCAGCACGCCGACCACGTTCAGCGGCAGATTCAGCTCCGCCACCATGCGCATCACGCCGTACACCGACGCCGCGCCGCACATGTCATATTTCATCTCATCCATCGCCTCGGCAGGCTTGATGGAGATGCCGCCGGAGTCAAAGGTCAGCCCTTTACCTACCAGCACGATAGGGCGCGCATCGGCGTCGCTGCTGCCTTTGTACTCAATCACCGACATCAGCGACTCATTGTGCGAACCGGCACCGACCGCCAGATAGGCGTTCATGCCCAGCTCTTTCATCTGCTGTTCGCCAATCACGCGGGTGGTAACGTTTTTGCTGTACGCATCGGCCAGCTGACGTGCCTGCGATGCCAGATACGCGGCGTTACAAATATTCGGCGGCATATTGCTCAGGTCTTTCGCCGCTTTGACGCCGGCGGCAACGGCCAGACCGTGCTGAATAGCGCGCTCACCGCTGGTCAGCTCACGACGGGTCGGCACGTTGAACACCAGCTTGCGCAGCGGACGGCGCGGCTCAACTTTGTTGCTTTTCAGCTGGTCGAAGTTGTACAGCGCCTCTTTAGAGGTTTCTACCGCCTGGCGCACTTTCCAGTAGGTATTGCGCCCTTTAACGTGCAGTTCGGTCAGGAAGCACACCGCTTCCATTGAACCGGTGTCGTTCAGGGTATTGATGGTTTTCTGAATCACCTGTTTGTACTGGCGCTCATCCAGCTCGCGCTCTTTACCACAGCCGATCAGCAGGATACGTTCGGACAGGATATTTGGCACATGGTGCAGCAGCAGCGTCTGGCCCACTTTGCCCTCCAGCTCACCGCGGCGCAGCAGCGCGCTGATGTAGCCATCGCTGATCTTATCCAGCTGCTCGGCAATCGGTGACAGACGACGCGGTTCGAAAACGCCAACCACAATGCAGGCGCTGCGCTGTTTTTCCGGGCTACCGCTTTTTACACTGAACTCCATGCACTCTCCTGAATCTTAAAGACAACGGCCTTAGCTGTCGTTAGAATGTAGCGCGTTCGTAACCCATTAATTTGTTGCGACGCCATGACAATTTAACGCCGGCGGCCATAATGAGTGGGGTGACAATGTGTTGTTTTTTCACCACCCTAACGCGTTCGTCATACTATTTTAGCTACCATGACGGCCATTGATGAAGAAAAATGGCTGATAAGCGTTGAAACTAGCGATTTTCCTGCAAAAAGACAAGTTTTCACAGGCGTACTAAGCGTGATCATCATTAGATATCTGGTTCGGGAAACGCTCAAAAGCCAGCTGGCTATCCTGTTCATCCTGCTACTTATCTTCTTTTGCCAGAAGTTAGTCAGGATTTTGGGTGCGGCGGTGGATGGCGAAATCCCAACAAATCTGGTTCTGACATTGTTAGGACTTGGCGTGCCTGAAATGGCACAACTTATCCTGCCCCTAAGCTTGTTTCTGGCGATTTTAATGACCCTTGGGCGGCTGTACACCGAAAGTGAAATTACGGTGATGCACGCCTGCGGGCTGGGTAAAGGCGTCCTGATTAAAGCGGCGATGATCCTGATGCTGTTCACCTCGCTGGTGGCGGCGGTCAACGTGATCTGGCTTGGCCCGTGGTCCTCGCGTTATCAGGATGAAGTGACACAAAATGCCAAAGCCAACCCGGGCGCGGCAGCGCTGGCGGCGGGGCAGTTCCAGACCTCCAGCGACGGCAATACCGTGCTGTTCGTCGAAGACGTGAAAGGCAACAAGTTCGGCAGCGTATTCCTGGCGCAACTGCGGCCGAAGGGCAATGCACGGCCATCGGTGGTGCTGGCCGACAGCGGTCACATGGAGCAGCACAAAGATGGCTCGCAGACCGTGACGCTGGACAAAGGCACACGCTTTGAAGGCACGGCGCTGCTGCGTGACTTCCGTATTACCGACTTCGTCAATTATCAGGCGCTGGTGGGATACAAAGAGGCGGTGCTCGATCCTAACGATGCCGATCAGGCCGATATCAGCACGCTGATAAAAACCAAAACGCCGCAGTTCCAGGCGGAGCTGCACTGGCGTCTGACGCTGGTGTTCGCTGTGCTGGTGATGGCGCTGATGGTGGTGCCGCTCAGCGTGGTTAACCCGCGCCAGGGCCGCGTGCTGTCGATGTTGCCGGCAATGCTGCTCTACCTGATCTTCTTCCTGCTGCAGAGCTCACTGCGCTCCAACGCGGCGAAAGGCCGGTTTGATCCGGCGATCTGGATGTGGGTGGTCAACCTGGCGTATCTGGCGCTGGCGGTGGCGCTCAACGTATGGGATACCGTGCCGATGCGCCGTTTCCGCGCGCGCTTTAGCCGTGGAGGATCCGTGTGATGTTTAAGGTCCTTGACCGCTATATCGGCAAAACTATCTTCAACACCATCATGATGACGCTGTTCATGCTGGTGTCGCTGTCGGGCATCATTAAGTTCGTTGATCAGCTGCGTAAAACCGGGCAGGGCGCGTATACCGCGCTGGATGCCGGTTACTACACGCTGCTCAGCGTACCGAAAGATATCGAGATCTTCTTCCCGATGGCGGCGCTGCTGGGCGCGCTGCTGGGGCTGGGCACGCTGGCGCAGCGCAGCGAGCTGGTGGTGATGCAGGCCTCCGGCTTTACCCGTCTGCAGGTGGCGCTGGCGGTAATGAAAACCGCGATTCCGCTGGTGCTGCTGACCATGGCGGTGGGCGAATTTGTCGCCCCGCAGGGCGAGCAGATGGCGCGTAACTACCGGGCGCAGCAGCTGTACGGCGGCTCGCTGGTTTCGACGCAAAACGGCCTGTGGGCGAAAGACGGCAACGACTTTATCTACATTGAGCGCATTAAAGGCGACAACGAGATCGACGGCGTCAGTATCTATCGCTTTACCGACCAGCGGCGTCTGCTGAGCGTGCGCTATGCCGCCACCGCGGTCTGGAATAAAGATCGCAAACTGTGGGAGCTGTCGCAGGTGGATGAGTCGGACCTGAAAGATCCGAAGCAGATTACCGGTTCACAGAGCCTGAGCGGCGAATGGAAAACCAATCTGACGCCAGACAAGCTGGGCGTGGTGGCGCTGGACCCGGACGCGCTGTCGATCAGCGGTCTGTATAACTACAGTAAATATCTCAAACAGAGCGGCCAGGAATCCGGGCGCTATCTGCTGAATATGTGGGGCAAAATCTTCCAGCCGCTGTCGGTGGCGGTGATGATGCTGATGGCGCTGTCGTTTATCTTTGGTCCGCTGAGAAGCGTATCGATGGGCGTGCGCGTGGTCACCGGCATCAGCTTTGGCTTCCTGTTCTACGTGCTGGATCAGATCTTCGGGCCACTGAGTCTGGTGTACGGTTTACCGCCGGTGCTGGGCGCGATTCTGCCAAGCGGCGCGTTCTTCGCCATCAGTTTGTACCTGTTGCTGAAACGGCGGTAGTGAGGGTTGCAGGGGCGCGATTCAGGACGCCCCTGTCATTCCCGCACCGTTACCGTAAGGTCGCCATTCATGGCGACCTTTTTTATACATGGCAACCAGGTCGATGCCCGCACCGTTAGCGCAACGTCTGCACCCAGCCCGGCAGCTGCGACAGCAAAAACAGTACCAGGCCAATGGTACCGCCCACCAGCGTGCCGTTGATGCGGATAAACTGCAAATCACGGCCAATGTTCAGCTCAATCTGTTGCGACATCTCGCGCGCATCCCAGCTCTTCACCGTATCGCTGATGTGACGGGTGAGAAACGCCGCAAACTCCGGCGCGACGCTGCGCGCAGCGTCTTCCAGATGCTGATTCATTGAGGTACGCAGTGCTTCATCGGCGGCCAGCGTTTCGCCCAGCCACAGCGCCGCCAGCCGCACCCGCTCCTGCACGCGCGAATCGTCACTGTTGAGGTCGCTCTTCAGCCAGCGGCGCAGGTCGTGCCACAGCTCGCCGATATAACGGTTAAACGACTCATCCTCTTTCAGCCAGTGTTTGATGCTCTCAGCCCGTTCGGCCATCTCCGGATCGCTTTTCAGTCGCTCTATCAGGCGCTGTACCGCACGGTTAAAACCGAGGCGAAATTCGTGGCCCTGGTCGCGCGCCACTTCATCGAGAATCGAATCCACCGCGTTGGCGACCAGCTCGGCGCTGTGTTCGCCCAGCCATTCGGTCGGCAGCACTTTGGCTTTGATCGGATGTTCGCGTTTCAGCCAGCGCACAATCTGCAGCGCGATAAATTCGCGCGTGCCGGGTTTGTGCAGCAGACGCAGCAGCTGTTGCACCGCAGCGTCCAGCAGTTCCTGATGACGATTGTTTTTGGTCAGGCTGTCCAGCAGCAGCGTGCTGGACTGGGTCAGATCGACCTTATCCAGTGCGCGATGCACCGCGCGGCGCAAAAAGCGCTGAATACGCTGATCGTCGGTGAGATCGAGGAAACCGCGCATCACCTGCAGCAGGTGGCGACCAATGCGATCGGCGTTGCCCGGCGTATTGAGCCACTGCGCCAGCAGCTGTGACGGATCGTGGCGGCGAATCAGTGCCAGCAGCGAATCGGTATCGAGAAACTTCTCCTGCACGAAGCGGCCAAGATTCTCGCCGATGCGATCTTTATTGCGTGGAATGATTGCCGTATGGCGCGAGATGAACGGCACCGGCACGCGACGAAACAGCGCCACCACCGCAAACCAGTCGGCCAGCGCGCCGACCATCGCCGCTTCGGCAATCGCCTTCAGCCCCAGCACCCAGAACGTGGGCGGCAGAAACAGCGTCACGACAAAGGTCGCGGCGGCAATCAGCAGCAGCGACAGGGCCAGACGCTTGCTCCGTTTTAATTGTTGATATTTATCCATACCACGATCATAGCAGAGGGCGATTAACGGCGGCGTCCACCGAGCAGACTGCCCAGCACGCCGCGGATGATCTGATTGGTCACCTGGCGCGCCGCGCTTTTCGCCACGCTCTGTACCACGCCGTCGCGCTTGCCGCCGCGCGGCCCGGTGCTGCCGAACAGAATCTCTTTCAGTCCACCCAGAATGCCGTCATCCACCGCCACGCTATTGCCTTTGCTGGGCGGCGCATCGGCCTGCTGCGGCGCGGCCTGTACGCCCTGCTGCAACATTTCGAACGCCGATTCGCGATCGACGGCACTGTCGTATTTGCCGTACAGCGGCGAATGGTTGATCAGGCTGTTGCGTTCATCAGGAGTGGCCGGCCCCATGCGCGAGCCCGGCGCGATCACCATGGCACGCTGCACCATCGACGGACTGCCTTTCTCATCGAGGAAGGAGATTAGCGCCTCGCCGGTGCCCAGCGCCTGAATCGCCTCCACAGTATTAAACGCCGGGTTGGCGCGCATCGTTTCGGCGGCGCTTTTCACCGCTTTCTGGTCTTTCGGCGTGAAGGCACGCAGCGCATGCTGCACGCGGTTACCCAACTGACCGAGCACATTATCCGGAATGTCCGCCGGATTCTGCGTGACAAAGTACACGCCAACGCCTTTCGAGCGAATCAGGCGAATTACCTGTTCCACTTTCTCCAGCAGCACCGGCGGCGCGTCGTTAAACAGCAGATGTGCTTCGTCAAAGAAGAACACCATCTTTGGTTTGTCCAGATCGCCGGCTTCCGGCAGCTGTTCATACAGTTCCGCCAGCAGCCACAGCAGGCTGGTGGCGTAGAGTTTCGGCTGCTGATAAAGCTTTTCCGCTGCCAGGATATTGATGAAGCCTTTGCCGTCAGCGTCGCAGCGCATCCAGTCACGGATATCCAGCATCGGTTCACCAAAGAAGTGTTCGGCACCTTGCTGCTCCAGCGCCAGCAGGCCGCGCTGAATGGCGCCCACCGAGGCGCTGCTGATATTGCCGTACTGCGTCTGAAACGCTTTGGCGTTATCACCGATGTATTGCGTCATGGCGCGCAAATCTTTGAAATCCAGCAGCAGCAGGCCCTGATCGTCGGCGATACGGAAGATAATTTGCAGCACGCCGGACTGCACCTCATTGAGGCTGAGCAGTCGCGCCAGCAGCAGCGGGCCGAGATCGGACACCGTTGCGCGCACCGGATGGCCCTGCTGGCCGAAGATATCCCACAGCATCACCGGATTTTTCTGCGCCTGCCAGTCTGTGACACCAATCTTCGCCAGCCGCGCCAGCAGCTTTTCCGAGCCGTCGCCCGCGGCCGCAATGCCGGAAAGATCGCCTTTGACATCGGCCATAAACACCGGCACGCCGATGGCGGAGAAGGATTCAGCCAGCTTTTGCAGCGTCACGGTTTTACCGGTGCCGGTCGCGCCGGTTATCAGTCCGTGACGGTTAGCCATGGCGGGCAGCAGATGCAGTTGAAGGTCAGGCGTCTGGGCGATCAGCAGTGGGGTAGTCATGATGTTTGCGCTCTCCGGCATTGCGTAATGACTCAAAGAATAGCAAGCGGTGCGCGGGAGAGAGAGGGATATTTGGGTGAAAAATAAGGGGAGTTCCGGTTGCTGCCCGCGCGATCGGCCCTTCTCCCGCGGGCGGGAGAAGGCTGGAATGAGGGGCAGCGCGTACCGACCTACCTCTTCTCTACCGCATCGAAAAACAGCAGGCTCACGCCGATGCCCTGCTGCACGTGGCTGACGTTATTGCGCACCGCCACCTGCTGCGCGCCCTGTAGCATCACCACGAATGGAGAATCCTGCTGTACGCGCTGTTGCAGTGCGGTATACAGCGCGCGGCGCTGGCTGGCGTCGCTCTCACCGGCTGCGGTGCGCGTCTGCGCGCTCAGTTCGGGAATCTCCCAGCCGACGCGCCATGCAAGCGTTTTAGAACCGCCCGGCACGTTATAGGCAAAGGCGCTGGCGTTGGTATTCGGATCCACATAGTCCGCACCCCAGTAAATAAAGATCGACTGGAAATCACGGCCGCGCATTTTGCCCCACAGTTCCGATTCCGCCACCGGCTGCAGCTCAATCTGCACGTCGGCTTTGGCAAAGCTGGCCTGCAGCGCCTGCGCCACGTCGATGTACGGCGGCTGGTTGATCACCGTCAGCGAGAACTTGCTGCCGGGCCTGATACCGCCCTGCGCCAGAATCGCTTTGGCTTTGGCTACATCGTAATGGAACGGCTGATTCTCCAGCGCGCCATCAAAGCCTTGCGGCAGGAAGCTCTGGTGAATACGGTACTGGCCTTTCAGCAGATCGCGTGAAATGGCGTTGTAATCCACCAGCCAGCGCGCCGCCTGCCACAGCGCCGGGTTACCCAGCGCCGGCTGCGCTTTGTTTTGCGTATTAAACGCCAGGTAATAGACCAGGCTCGACGGGAATGCCTCGATGCGCAACTGCTTGTCGTTTTTCAGCGCATCGATCTGGTCCGGGCCCAGCTGGTACGCCACATCGACATCGCCCTGCTGAATCAGCAGGCGGCGTGCACCGGCATCGGCGACGCCTTTCAGCAGGATGCGTTTCAGCTGCGGCTGCGGGCTGGCGTGCGGATTTGCGCTCAGCACCAGCGCCTGCTGCGGCACATATTGCTGGATGCTGAATGCGCCGCTGCCCGCGGAGTGAGTGTGCAGCCAGCCGTTGCCGCTGTCGTTGGCGGTGATGTGCTGCTGCACGGTTTTGCTGTCCACCACCGAGGCCACCGGCGCGGTCAGCAGGCGCAGCGCCAGATCCTGACCAATCTGCGCTGGCCACTGAATCTCCAGCTGATGATCGTTCACAACCCGCAGCTGGCTGGCGATGTTGTCCGCCGTCCAGCCAAACTCAGCGAGAATAAACGACGGGGCTTTGTTGAGCTGCACCGCGCGCGTCAGCGAAAACACCACGTCCTGCGCGGTCACCGGGTTACCGCTAACGAAATGCGCATCCGGTTTCAGATTGAACACCAGGCTGTGCGGTGTGCTGCCGGGCTGCCATGAGGTGGCGAGCAGCGGCGCGAGTTTTTGTGGCGCATCGCGATCGGCCTCTACCAGCGTCTGATAAATGTTGCGCTGCACGCTGTTACTGACGGTCTCAAAACTTTCTGCCGGGTCGAAGCTGATAATGCCGTCGAGCGGCACGGCCACCACCAGCGTGTCTTTTGGCGTGGCGGCCTGCAGGGCAAAGGCGCTGCTGAATAAGGTGAAGAACAATAAGAGTGCTCGCATCATGATTATCCTGAGTAATTGATGCGACGACTTTATCGCTGTCGCGCTGCTGGCTAAATGCCGGTTTGTTCTGAGCTGTGCCGGAAATAACAATTAATACCGGCAATTAACTAATCGGTTATTTTGTGCGCGCGCTGCCATATTCAGGAAATAAACCGCTCAGACGTTGCGCATTGAGCCAATAAGCGGTTATTGATCAGAATAAGCTCTGGTATGGAAGTATGATTTTTTCTGATTAATTAAGCTGAGCGACTATTTCTCACGCCGATTTGTTTCAGTCATTTGCCCAGTCTCTGGCGCTAATCTCCTGGCATTTGTACGGTTAAAAGCGCAATTCCCGCTGCGAAAGCGCGTCCACAGCGCCTGGCGACTTTTCGTCAGGTTGATGGTTTCTCATCAAAACACATTTCTAATTTAATGCTTACATCCTGAAATATCTGTATCCATAAGATTGCCAGCTTGTTTGCCGATTTATAAATCTATTAACAAAAATAATTCCCTTTCTTAGCAAGTGAGAGTCGTCGCGCCATGCTTTTAGAAAAACCGACCACCAGACGTAAGTTTTTACTTGGGTCGTTGCTGGCTTTGCCATTAAGCGACCTGGTTTTAAAAGGACTGACTGCAGCCCAGGCTGCGGAAATGGCAGCACCGGACCTTGCCGACTATAAACCGATCTTTTTTAGCGCTGAGGAGTGGCAATTTATTCTGGCCGCGACCGATCGCCTGATCCCTGCCGGTGGCAACGGCAAAGCGCCGGGTGCGCTGGAAACCAATGTGCCGATCTTCATTGACCAGCAGCTGCACAGCCCGGAGTTCGGCGCAGAGATCTACCTGCAGGGGCCGTTTGACGTGCACGCGCCCGCCACCATGGGCTATCAGATCCCGTTCACGCCGCAGCAGATGTATCGCACCGGCATCAAACTGGTGGAGCAGTGGACGCAGAGCACCTACCACAAAGCGTTCTCGCAGCTGACGCTGGCAGAGAAAGACGCGGTGCTGACCAAAGTGAATAAAAACGACGGTATCGACTTCGCCGCGCTGGGCGAACCGAACCTGAAAGCCTCGCAGTTCTTCAGCCAGCTGCTTTCCGATACCAAACACGGCTACCTCGCTGACCCGATGTACGGCGGCAACAAAGGCATGAAAGCCTGGATCGCCATCGGCTTCCCGGGGGCACGCGCCAGCTTCACCGAGTGGGTGAAGCAGCATAACGTGCCGTATCCGCTCGGACCGGTCAGCCTGATGGGCGAACGCGCCTGAATCCCCGTATTTGGTATGTGAGACAGAAAAACATGGCACAGATTACAAAGAAAGAAGTCGACGTCGTGGTGTGCGGCCTCGGCTGGGCCGGCTCGCTGATGAGTATCGAGCTGGCAATGGCCGGTCTGGACGTGCGCGCCCTTGAGCGCGGTGGCGAGCGCGACTACCCGGATTTCGCTTACCCGAAACCGGCCGATGAGTACGCCTATAACGTGCGCAACAAAGTGTTCGCCACGCCAAAAGAAGTGGCGGTCACCGTGCGTTACAACATGGACCAGACGGCGCTGCCGACTCGTAAATGGGGGGCGTTTGCTCCAGGTACCGGCGTCGGCGGCGCGGGCATGCACTGGACAGCGGTACTGATTCGCCCCACGCCCACCGATATCAAACTGAAAACCTACGTCGATCAGGCGTATAAGCCCGGCATCCTGCAGGATGACATGCGCGTGATGGATTTCCCGTTCACCTGGGATGAGATCGAGCCGTATTTCTACAAATTTGAGCTGATTTGCGGCCAGTCTGGCACCACTGGCAATCTGCGCGGGCAAATTCTGGAAGGTGGCGATCCGTTTGAAGGCCCGCGTTCTGAGCCGTATCCGCTACCGGCGCTGGACGACACGCTGAATAACGTGATGTTCAAAGAGGCAGCAAAGAAGCTGGGCTATCATCCGTTCCCGAACCCGTCAGCCTGCGTCTCGCGCGCGTGGAAAAACCCGTACGGCAACCAAATCGCTCCCTGCAACTACTGTGGCTACTGCTCGAAATATCCTTGCCTGAACTACTCAAAAGCCTCGCCGCAGACGGCGGTGATGGACGCGCTGAAGCGCATGCCGAACTTCTCCTATGAAGTGCATGCGGAAGTGTACAAAGTGGTACTGCACGACGACGGCAAAACCGCGAAAGGCGTGCTCTATTTCGACGCTGATGGCAACGAAGTGTTCCAGCCGGCGAAGATTGTGGTGCTCTCCAGCTTCCAGCTGTACAACGTGCGCCTGATGCTGCTGTCCGGCATCGGTAAGCCCTACAACCCGATCACCGAAGAGGGTGTCGTCGGGCGTAACTATGCGTTTCTCTCCAACGGCGGCGCCACGCTGTTCTTCAAAGACAAGAACTTCAACGCCTTCGCCACCGCTGGCGCGACCGGTCAGATGTTTAACGACATCTCGCCTGGCAACTTCGACGGTCCGGGACTCGGCTTCCTCGGCGGCGCCAAAATCCACAGTTCGCAGGCGACCGGTACGCCGATTGGCACTGCGCTGCCGAAAGGCACACCGAGCTGGGGCATGGGGTACAAAGAGGGGCTGGAGCAGTGGTACAACCATTCGATGAAGATCAGTATTACCACCACCTGCCAGTCGTACCGCGATATCTATCTGGATCTGGATCCGCACTACACCGACCATCGCGGTCAGCCGCTGCTGCGCATGACCTTTAACTGGAAACAGAACGAGCTCAAGCTGCAGCAGCACCTGAAAGGCATCGTTGGCGACATCGCCAAAGAGCTGAATCCGGACAGCATGAGCATGAGTTTCCTGCCGATGGGCGCTGACTTTGACCTGACCAAATACGTCTCTACCCACAACGTGGGCGGCGCGGTGATGGGCGACAACCCGAAAACCTCGGCGCTGAACAAGTACCTGCAAAGCTGGGATGTGCACAACGTGTTTGTGCCGGGCGGTAACGCCTTCCCGCAGAACTTCCAGGCGAACCCGACCGACACCATCGGCGCGATTACCCTGATGGCGGCGCAGGCTATCAAAGAGCACTATTTGCAGAATCCCGGCCCACTGGTACAGGCATAAGCACATGAAATTAAAATCATTGTTAATCGCTCACGCGGTGCTGCTGGGCAGCTGTGCGGTGCAGGCGCAGGCAGCAGATGACGCATCACTGATTAAAAAGGGCGAGTATCTGGCGCGCCTCGGCGACTGTATGGCGTGCCATACCGTGGCGGGCAAAGCGGATTACGCCGGCGGACTGGCGATTGAGTCGAACCTCGGCACCATTTACTCCACCAACATCACGCCGGATAAACAGCACGGCATCGGCAACTACAGCGAGCAGCAGTTCTCGGATGCGGTGCGCAAAGGCGTGCTGCCGGACGGATCGCGCCTCTACCCGGCGATGCCGTACCCGGATTACGCCAAAATCAGCGATGAAGACCTGCACGCGCTGTACGTCTATTTCATGCAGGGCGTGAAGCCGGACAGCGAACAGCCGCCGGAAACAAAGCTGAGCTTCCCGTTCAGCCAGCGCTGGGGCATGCGTTTCTGGAACTGGGCGTTTACTTCGGACAAACCGTTCCAGCCGATTGGCGGCGCGTCAGCGGAGGTTAATCGCGGTGCTTACATCGTGGAAAGCCTCGGCCACTGCGGCAGCTGCCACACGCCGCGCGGCATCGGCATGAACGAGAAGGCGCTGGACAGCAGCGACGATCGCTTCCTCGCCGGCGGCAGCCTGAATAACTGGGAGGTGCCGTCGCTGCGCGGTGTGCCACGCTGGAGCGAGCAGGAGATTGTCGATTATCTGCAAACCGGACGTAACGATAAAGCCGCGGTGGGCGGCGAGATGACGTCGGTGGTGGAGCACTCCAGCTCGCACATGACGGATGCCGATCTGCAAGCGATTGCCGCTTACCTCAAGTTCCTCGGCGGCAATCCACCGCTGCAGGCGTACGACGTGCAGGCGCAGCAGAAGACCGAAGCGAAGCTGACAGCGGCGAAGAATCTGTCCGAAGGCGAGCGTCTGTATCTCGACAACTGCGGTGCCTGTCACTTTGTCACCGGCAAAGGCGCGCCGGGGATCTTCCCGGAGCTGGATCAGGCCACTATCGTTAATGCGCAGGACCCCAGCGGGTTGATTCACACCATTCTGGCCGGTGCGCAGCAGCCCTCAACGGAGAAAGCACCGTCGACGCTGGCGATGCCGCCGTTTGCGTATCGTCTGACCGATGATGAAGTGGCGCAGCTGGCCACCTTTATTCGTCAGGGCTGGAGCAACCACGCGCCGGCAGTGACGAAAGAACAGGTGGCGGATGTGCGGAAAACGCTGCACTAAAACGTAGCGGCGCGAACTGGCGCGCTGTCCTGATGGCAATGCCCGGCGTCGCGAGATGGCGGGCATTGCGCGATGAATCGCACCGCTAGCGTACGGTGCGATTTTTTATTGTTTAATGAAAGGTGTGCGCCACTTCCAGCACGCCGTTGATGACAAACTGCACGCCCATACACACCAGTAAAAACCCCATCAGGCGCGAAATCGCTTCGATGCCGCCTTTGCCGACCAGCTTCATGATGGCGCCGGAGCTGCGCAGCGAAATCCATAAAATCACTGCCACCGCCAGGAACGTCAGCACCGGCGCGATGGCCACCACCCACGCGGGGAAATCGACGCCGGCTTTCACCGTCGAGGCTGAACTGATGATCATCGCTATGGTGCCCGGTCCGGCGGTGCTCGGCATTGCCAGCGGCACAAAGGCGATATTCACCGTTTCGCGCGGATCGTCGCTGGCGTCGAGTTCATCCAGCTTGTGTTTGGCCTCCACCGAATGCCCGACCGGTTTGGCGGGAAACAGCATGCGAAAGCCGATAAAGGCGACAATCAGCCCGCCGGCCATGCGCAGGCCGGGAATCGAGATGCCAAAGGTGTGCAGCACCGCGTTACCGGCGTACCAGGCGACCATCATAATCAGGAACACGTAGATCGACGCCTGCAGCGCCTGGCGATTGCGTTCCTGAAAGTTCATGTCACCCGCGAGGCCGAGAAACAGCGCCACGGTGGTTAACGGGTTAGCAAGCGGCAAAATCACCACCAGGCCGAGCCCAATGGCTTTGAACAGTTCCAGCATGATTTATTCCCTGGTTAATATCAGGCGCGCAGCTGCCAGCGCAACGGTCGCCATGAATGGCGACCCTACAGTATCCTGTGCACCGATTTTTTCGTAGGGTGCGCATTTATGCGCGCAGCTGCCAGCGCAACGGTCGCCATGAATGGCGACCCTACAGTATCCTGTGCACCGTTTTTTTCGTAGGGTGCGCATTTATGCGCGCAGCTGCCAGCGCAACGGTCGCCATGAATGGCGACCCTACAGTATCCTGTGCACCGATTTTTTCGTAGGGTGCGCATTTATGCGCGCAGCTGCCAGCACAACGGTCGCCATGAATGGCGACCCTACAGTATCCTGTGCACCGATTTTTTTCGTAGGGTGCGCATTTATGCGCACCTGGACAGCATCAATGCTTCGGCGTTTCCATCGCTTCCAGCAGCTCGGGGAAAAAATCTTCCAGCAGATCCGGCGTCATCAGCTCGGGGTAATGAATCAAATGCTCGCGAATGCGTTCATTCACGTCTGGCAACAGGCGCTGGGCGGCGTCGCTGGCGCTGATTTTCTTCTGCTTCATCAGGCGCAGCACGTTATCCGGCAGGTTATCCTCATCTTCCTCGCTCTCTACGCCTTCCAGATCGTCCAGCTCATCCAGCAACTCCATCAGCGCTTCAATCTGCGGCGTGCGTGACTGATACTCTGCCGGCTTCTCATTCTCCAGATAGCGCAGCAGCGCGCGCACCGGCGAGCCGTCCGGCGTGGCGGGCGGTTCACTGGCGAACCAGCTAAGCAGCGCATGCTGGCTCACCTGATGTACGTGATAACCGTTGTCCACCAGCTCATCGGCGAGGATATCGGCGGTGTCGTGCTCAATCAGGCAAATGTGGGTGCGACCCGGCGTGAACTGCTCCAGCCACTGATAAATCTCCTCAATCACGCTGTCGGCGTAATGAAACGTCTGGCTGAGGTAGCTGTCATCCGGCTGGTGAACGCAGATGCGAATCAGGTCGGGATCGAAGTAAATCGCAATGTTGATGCCTTTCATGCGCGGTGTCCTGTGTGGTGCAAAACTTCACTATAGCGTCAGGGCGCGCAGAAAAACATGCTATCGCCAGCAGCCGCAGCCACTGGCGATAAAAATTACCGCAAATCAGCACGATCCAGCCCGTAAGCGCTGTCGAGCGCGCCGGGTGCCATCTGCGACAGGATCATCAGCCGGTTCCAGGTATTGATCACCGCGATCTTAAAGGTCAGCTCGCTGATCTCCACCTCGGAGAAGTGCGCGCGCAGCTCGCCGTACAGCGCTTCGTCAACGCCGTGCTCGCCAATGCGCGTCAGCGCTTCGGTCAGAGCAAAGGCGGTTTTCTCGCGCGCGCTGAACAGCGGCGATTCACGCCAGATCGCCACATGGTGCAGCCGCAGCTCGTGCTCGCCGTCAATCGCCGCCTGCTTGATGTGCATATCGAGGCAGAACGCGCAGTGGTTGAGCTGCGAGGCGCGGATATCCACCAGATGCCTGAGCGACTTCTCCAGCGACGTGCTGGCGACGCTATTCGACAAATCCGACATCGCTTTGGCCAGCGCCGGGGTGGTTTTGAAATGGTTAACGCGTTGAGTCATGATTTTCCTCCGTCAGAACAGACGTTCAATGGTTTCAAGTGCTTCGGGTAACGCGCGGGCACGGCTGAGCGGGTCGTGCGTGCCGTCGACGCGGATAAACTGCACATCGCTGATGCCGATGTACGCCAGCGCCGCGCGCACGTACGGCGTGAACTGGTCATCCTGCATAAAGGGCCCGTGGGCAAACACGCTGCCGCTGGCCATCACGCAGTAAACTTTTTTGCCGCTCACCAGCCCGACTTTGGTGCCTTCAGGCGTAAAGGCGAAGGTGCGGCCGGCGCGGGTAATATGGTCGAACCAGGCTTTCAGTACCGACGGCAGCCCGAGGTTCCACATCGGCGATGAGATAACCAGGGTGTCGCAGGCAAGCAGCTGATCCACCAGCCGTTCCGAGGTGCGAATGGCGTTACGCTGCGCTTCATCACGCGCCTCCGGTGGGGTAAAAAAAGCCCTGATGGTGAAAGCATCGAGATGCGGCAGCGGCTGTTGCGCCAGATCCAGCACCGTCTCGTGCAGATCGTGATGGCGGCTGCGCAGCTTTTCGATCAGACGCGCCGAGGCGATGCGCGACGTCGATCCCGCCAGATCCGGGCTGACTTTAATGTGCAGCACATTCATGCAGAGATTCCTCATACGATAGAGTGATAAAAATGCAGGCCGAGCGCCTGATAGCCGCAGCGCTGATAAAACGCCTGCGCCCGGGTATTACTGATTGCGGTATCCAGCACCATACGGTGGCAGCCGTACTCACGCGCCAGCACCGCTAAGCCGTCGAGCAGCGCGGCGCCGAAGCCCTGACCGCGCAGCGCGGGATCGCTCACCAGGTCATCGACGTAGCAGAAGCTGCCGTGGATAAAATTCTCCAGCAGGCGATAACCGGCCAGTACCGCCGGCTGTCCCTGATGTTCGATACTGGCGAGGCGATAACCCTGCGCCTGCTGACGCTGCGCCTGGGCGATAAACTGCGCCTCATCCACCAGCCGCCCGCGCAGCGCACGCATCAGCGGGTAGCAGCGCGCGAGTTGTTCTGCGGTGGCGTAATGCACAATCTTCATGGCTCTCATCCGTATTGCGGGGGGAATGCCTGCATCTTAAACTGCTATGTCTGAGCGAACAGGGCCATTACGCGTGAAAACAGGTAGGACATAGCGCAGTGGCAGGGAAAGGAGTGACGCGTGGGTTACAAAGAGATTTACCAGCGCTTCCGGCAGCAGATTCTTGCCGGACTGCTCCGGCCGGGCGACCGCGTACCGGCGATCCGCATGCTGGCGGGTGAGCTGCAGGTGGCGCGTAAAACGGTGGAGGCCGCCTATGAAATCCTCATCGGCGAAGGCTATTTTGTCAGCCAGGGCGCGAAGGGCACGCGCGTCAATCCGCAGCTGAAGCTGGCGAGCGCAGCCACGCCACCGCGCGCACCGGCGACGACGCCCGCGCTGCTGCCGGTGACCGAGGGCAAAGGCGAGCTGCGGCTCGGCATCCCGGCGCTGGACGAGTTTCCGCACAAGAAGTGGCGGCTGATGTCGGCGAAAGCGGCGCGCAGCCTGCGGCCGGACGAGATGATGATACCGCCGGTGATGGGGTATGCGCCGCTGCGGGCGGCCATCGCCAGCTACCTGAACATTTCGCGCGGCCTCAACTGCCAGCCGGAGCAGATCTTCATCACCAGCGGCTACCGCGCTAACCTGCGACTGATTCTGGCGGTGCTGGCGCAGCCGGGCGACAAAGTGCTGTTCGAAGATCCCGGCTACTTCTTCGGCCAGCAGCTGCTGAAGCGCATCGCACCCAACCTGCACTATGTGCCGGTGGATGGGCAGGGCGTCGACGTGGAGTATCTTCTGCGCTATCACGCCGACGCGCGCTTTGCGGTGGTAACGCCAACGCACCAGAGCCCGCTGGCGGTCAGCCTGTCGCTGCCGCGCAAACATCAGCTGCTGGCGTGGGCGCAGCAGCATGACAGCTGGATCATTGAGGATGATTACGACGGCGAATTTCACTACACGCGTAAGGTGATTCCGGCGCTGAAAAGCCTGGATGTGCACGACCGGGTGATCTACACCGGCACCTTCAGTAAAACCATGATGCCGGCGATGCGCATCGGCTATCTGGTGATGCCGCAGCACACGCTGGCGCAGTTCGGCGAGCTGGGCGAGATTCTGGAAACCGGCCTGCCGCTGCTGCCGCAGAAAATCCTAGCGCAGTTCCTCAGCGAAGGGCATTTTTATCGCCACATCAAGAAGATGCGCATCCTGTATCAGCAGCGCCGCCGCATGATGCTGGAGGCCATCGAAGCCAGCTTTCCGGGGCTGTTTACCTTTGAGCTGACCGACGGCGGTATGCACATCGTGGCATTTCTGCGGCGCGGCACGCAGGACGTGGCGCTGGCGACGCTGTGGGCGCAGCAGGCGTTGTACGTGCGGCCGCTGTCGGGCTGGTACGCGCAGACGCAAAAGCGCTATGGCCTGGTGATTGGCTACACCAATATTCAGTCGTTTGAACAGGCGAGGACGCTGCTGGCGCGCGTGGCGGATGCGACGCTGACGTTGTTGAGGGCTTAGCGGCTACGTGGCGAGAGAAGAGGGCGCGGGGGACAGCCCGCGCCGGCTGGCATAAGGTGAGCTGCGATTCAGACGGCAGGAAGGCGGCCTCTGAACCCGCGCGAAGGAATCACATGCCGATGTATTTTTTGCCCTGCTTCAGCACCACATCGCAGGCTTTGGTTTTCAGCTTCTCACCCATCGGCGAGTTGCTCAGGCTTTGCAGATTCAGCTGCTGACCGTTGCCGGTGTTCAGCAGGCCCTGCAGCCCCTGCTGGTAATCGGTTTTCTGCTGCTGCGCGGTGGTACTGCTCAGGCCCAGCTTGCTCAGCACCTGATCCTTCACTGACTTCACGTTGTTATCCACCACGTTGTGCTGCACGCAATACTCCATCACGCCGGCGGCGTTGGTCATGCTATTGGCGCTCACCGCTTTATCGCCGCCGTTCAGCAGGCCGCTGAGCGAAGAGAGCGACAGGCCGCCGTTCTGTGTGTTGCTGGTGGCGGTGTTGCCGCTGTTCTGCTGCGACAGCTGCGATGCGGCGCTGCTCAGCTGATCCTGCCAGCTCGCCGCCGATGCGCTACCGGCTACCAGTGCCGCCGCGATACCCCATCCCCAAACTAACCGTTGTGTTGCTTTTTTCATCTCAACCTCGTTGTGCTTATACGTCTGACTGCGTCAGTTGTGGTTAAGAGGCATGCAGCGGCAGAAAGTTCCGGAGAAGTGGCCGCCGCGCGCGAGTTTGGGAGTGTTCCGGAGGCGACTGCCGGGGTTTTGCGCAGCGTTTTTGGCAGCGCTGCTTTTTTCGACGTTTAGCGCACATCCCCGTCGATTCCGGTTGCGCCGCAAGCGCGTAACGGTATAATCGCCCACGTTTTCCGCATCCTCTTCAGTGCCGAAGTGGCGAAATCGGTAGACGCAGTTGATTCAAAATCAACCGTAGAAATACGTGCCGGTTCGAGTCCGGCCTTCGGCACCATCTGATGCAACTTAAGTCGCTTACGAGCGGCTTTTTTTGTGCCTGAAATTCAGTAGCTGCAAGGTTTTTTTGATTTTTCTCTTGGCTTAAATCGATCTGGTTTGAGTTAAATCGGTTTAATGATCTTTTTATCTGACATTGCGGCCGATCAAAATGTCTTTGCTGAAAAAGTTTAGGGCTTTTGTGCTTAGTACGGCACATCAAAATCAACGAATCCTTAAGAATTAATTAGTTGATGTGACGTTGTTCGTTGCCCGTGAAGATGCAGGAAGCTAAGATAAAAGCTTATAGGCCATAAATATATGGATAGGCTGCACAGCGACAGATCAAAACTTAATGATGAATAAATCTAATTTTGAGTTCCTGAAAGGCGTCAACGATTTCACTTATGCCATCGCCTGTGCGGCGGAAAACAATTATCCGGATGATCCCAACACCACGCTGGTTAAAATGCGTATGTTTGGTGAAGCGACGGCTAAACACCTTGGCCTGCTACTGGGCGTCCCTTCCTGCGAGAATCAACATGATCTCCTCCGTGAGTTAGGCAAAATTGCCTTTGTTGATGACACTATTCTTTCTGTATTCCACAAATTGCGCCGTGTCGGTAACCAGGCAGTGCATGAATACCATAACGATCTTGATGATGCCCAGATGTGCCTTCGGCTCGGCTTCCGTCTGGGTGTCTGGTATTACCGTCTGGTCACGAAAAATTATGATTTCGCAGTGCCTGTTTTTGCGTTGCCTGAACGTGGCGAAAACCTCTACTACCAGGAGGTGCTGACGCTGAAACAGCAGCTGGAGCAGCAGTCACGCGAAAAAGCGCAGAGTCAGGCTGAGCTGGCAGCACAGCAGCAGAAGCTGATAAGCCTGAACGGCTATATCGCTATTCTGGAAGGTAAGCAGCAGGAAACTGAAGCGCAAACACAAGCACGACTTTCGGCGCTGGAAGCCCAGTTAGCTGAGAAAAATGCAGAACTGGCGAAGCAGACTGAACAGGAACGTAAGGCATACCAGAATGAAATCACCGATCAGGCCATCAAGCGTACGCTTGATCTGAGTGAAGAAGAGAGTCGCTTCCTGATTGATGCACAGCTGCGTAAAGCAGGCTGGCAGGCCGATAGCAAAGCGTTGCGCTTTTCTGAAGGCGCGCGCCCGGAGCCGGGAGTCAACAAAGCTATTGCTGAATGGCCAACCGGTAAAGATGAAACGGGCAAGCAGGGTTTTGCGGACTACGTTTTATTTGTTGGTCTTAAGCCCATCGCAGTAGTAGAAGCGAAGCGTAAGAACATTGACGTTCCCACCAAGCTCAATGAGTCCTATCGCTACAGTAAATACTTCGATAATGCGTTCTTACGCAATACGTTGCTGGAAGAGTACGCGGCAGAAGACGTGCACGAAGCGGTACCGCTCTATGAAATCAGCTGGCAGGATACCAGCGGCGAACAGCGCTTTAAAATTCCCTTCTGCTTCTCCACCAACGGGCGTGAATATCGCGCGGCGATGAAGACCAAAAGCGGCATCTGGTATCGTGACGTTCGCTATACCACCAACATGTCAAAAGCCTTGCCGGAGTGGCATCGTCCGGAAGAGCTGCTGGACATGCTCGGTAGCGATCCGCAGAGACAAAATCAGTGGTTTGCTGATAATCCAGGGATGAGTGAGCTGGGCCTGCGCTACTACCAGGAAGATGCTGTGCGGGCGGTAGAAAATGCCATCGTCAATGGGCAGCAGGAGATCCTGCTGGCAATGGCGACCGGTACCGGTAAAACCCGTACCGCTATCGCCCTGATGTTCCGTCTTATCCAGTCCCAGCGTTTTAAGCGCATTCTCTTCCTGGTTGATCGACGTTCTCTTGGTGAGCAGGCGCTGGGCGCGTTTGACGATACGCGTATAAATGGCGACACCTTTAATAGCATCTTCGATATTAAAGGGCTGACAGATAAGTTCCCGGAAGACAGCACTAAAATTCACGTTGCCACGGTTCAGTCGCTGGTTAAACGCACCCTACAATCTGACGAACCCATGCCGGTTGGTCGTTACGACTGTATCGTGGTGGATGAAGCACATCGCGGTTACATTCTTGATAAAGAGCAGACCGAAGGTGAACTGCAATTCCGCAGCCAGTTGGATTACGTCTCAGCCTATCGCCGTATTCTCGACCACTTTGATGCCGTGAAGGTTGCACTAACCGCTACGCCTGCGCTACATACGGTGCAGATTTTCGGCGATCCGGTTTACCGCTACACCTATCGTACTGCGGTAATCGACGGTTATCTGATCGATCAGGATCCGCCGATTCAGATCACCACCCGCAACGCGCAGGATGGCGTTTATCTCGCTCAGGGTGAGCAGGTCGAGCGTATTAGTTCGCAGGGTGAAGTGATTAACGACACCCTGGAAGACGAGCAGGATTTTGAGGTCGCCGACTTTAACCGCAAGCTGATTATTCCCGCGTTTAACCGCGCCGTCTGTAATGAACTGACTGAGTATCTCGATCCGACCGGGCTGCAAAAAACGCTGGTATTCTGCGTCACTAACGCCCATGCCGATATGGTGGTGGAAGAGCTACGTGCCGCGTTTAAGAAAAAGTATCCGCAGCTGGAACACGACGCGATTATCAAGATTACCGGTGATGCCGATAAAGACGCGCGTAAAGTGCAGACCATGATCACCCGCTTTAACAAAGAGCGGCTGCCGAATATCGTCGTCACTGTCGATCTGCTGACCACCGGCGTGGATATCCCGTCGATTTGTAACATCGTTTTTCTGCGTAAGGTACGCAGCCGCATTCTGTATGAGCAGATGAAAGGTCGTGCGACGCGTCTGTGTCCGGCGGTGGCTAAAACCAGCTTTAAGATTTTTGACTGTGTCGATATTTATAGCTCGCTGGAGAGTGTCGATACCATGCGCCCGGTAGTTATCCGTCCTCAGGTCGAACTGCAAACGCTGGTCAATGAAATCACCGACTCCGAGACTTACAAAACCATGGAGGCGGATGGTCGCAGCTTTGCCGAGCACAGCCATGAACAGCTGATTGCTAAGCTTCAGCGTATTATCGGCCTGGCCACGTTTAACCGTGACCGCAGCGAAACCGTAGATAAGCAGGTGCGTCGTCTTGATGAACTCTGTCAGGACACAGCGGGCGTTACGTTTAACGGTTTCGCCTCGCGTTTGCGGGATAAAGGAGCGCACTGGAGTGCCGAAGTCTTCAATAAACTGCCTGGCTTCATTGCCCGTCTTGAGAAGCTGAAAGCCGATATCAATAGCCTGAATGATGCGCCAATCTTCCTCGATATTGACGATGAAGTGGTAAGCGTTAAGTCGCTCTATGGTGAGTACGACACGCCGCAGGATTTCCTTGAAGCGTTTGATTCGCTGGTGCAACGTTCACCGAATGCGCAGCCAGCCTTACAGGCGGTGATCAATCGTCCGCGCGATCTCACCCGCAAAGGACTGGTCGAACTGCAGGAGTGGTTTGATCGCCAGCATTTTGAGGAATCTTCCCTGCGCAAAGCGTGGAAAGAGACGCGCAACGAAGATATCGCAGCCCGGCTGATTGGCCATATCCGCCGGGCGGCGGTGGGTGATGCGCTGAAGCCGTTTGATGAGCGTGTCGATCATGCCCTTAAACGCATCAAAGGCGAAAACGACTGGAGCAGCGAGCAGGTCACCTGGCTCGACCGTTTAGCTACGGCGCTGAAAGAGAAGGTGGTGCTTGACGACGACGTTTTCAAAACGGGCAATTTCCATCGGCGTGGCGGAAAGGCGATGCTGCAAAAAACGTTCGACGATGACCTCGACAACCTGCTCGATAAGTTCAGCGATTACATCTGGGACGAGCCTGCTTAACGCGTTATCATCCCCGGCAATGTCATCGTCTGCGGCCCTCATTAGGGCCGCTGTCTATTTATGGAATACCCAATGAACAATAACGATCTGGTCGCGAAGCTGTGGAAGCTCTGTGACAACCTGCGCGACGGCGGCGTCTCCTATCAAAACTATGTTAACGAACTCGCATCGCTGCTGTTTCTGAAAATGTGTAAAGAGACCGGCCAGGAAGCGGATTACTTGCCGAAAGGCTATCGCTGGGATGATCTGAAATCCCGCATCGGCCAGGAACAGCTGCAGTTCTATCGGAATCTGCTGGTGCATCTGGGGGCCGATAACCAAAAACTGGTGCAGGCGGTATTCCAGAACGTGAATACCACCATTACCCAGCCCAAGCAGTTAACCGAGCTGGTCAGCAATATGGATTCGCTGGACTGGTACAATGGCACGCACGGCAAATCCCGCGATGACTTCGGGGATATGTACGAAGGGCTGTTGCAGAAGAACGCCAACGAAACCAAGTCGGGTGCCGGTCAGTACTTCACCCCGCGTCCGCTGATCAAAACCATTATTCACCTGCTGAAACCGCAGCCGCGTGAGATAGTGCAGGACCCGGCAGCGGGGACGGCGGGCTTTCTGATTGAAGCCGATCGCTATATTAAGTTGCAGACCAACGATCTTGATGACCTGGATAACGATACGCAGGATTTCCAGATACATCGTGCTTTTGTTGGCCTGGAACTGGTGCCGGGCACTCGTCGTTTGGCGCTGATGAATTGCCTGTTGCACGACATTGAAGGCAATCTCGACCACGGTGGTGCGATCCGCCTGGGTAATACGCTGGGTAGCGATGGTGAAACCTTGCCGATGGCGCATGTGGTTGCGACCAATCCTCCGTTTGGCAGCGCAGCGGGCACCAACATTACCCGTACCTTCGTTCACCCGACCAGCAATAAACAGCTGTGCTTTATGCAGCATATCGTTGAAACCCTGCTCCCTGGCGGCCGTGCTGCGGTGGTAGTACCGGATAACGTGTTGTTTGAAGGCGGCAAAGGGACCGACATTCGTCGCGACCTGATGGATAAGTGTCATCTGCATACCATTCTGCGCCTGCCAACCGGCATTTTTTATGCTCAGGGCGTGAAGACCAACGTGCTGTTCTTTACCAAAGGCACGGCGGCGAAGCCGACTCAGGACAAGAGCTGCACCGATGATGTGTGGGTCTATGATCTGCGAACCAATATGCCGAGCTTTGGTAAACGCACGCCATTCACCGACGAGCATTTAAAGCCGTTTGAGCGCGTGTATGGCGAAGACCCGCACGGCTTAAGCCCGCGTAGTGAAGGTGAATGGAGCTTTAACGCTGAAGAGACGGAAATAGCCGACAGCGAAGAGAACAAAAACACCGATCAGCATCTTGCGACCAGCCGCTGGCGCAAGTTCAGCCGCGAGTGGATCCGCACGGCGAAATCCGATTCACTGGATATCGCCTGGCTGAAAGATAAAGACAGCATTGATGCCGACAACCTGCCGGAACCGGATATTTTAGCGGCAGAAGCGATGGGCGAACTGGTACAGGCGATGGGCGAACTGGATGCGCTGATGCGTGAACTGGGTGCGAGCGATGAAGCCGATGCACAGCGTCAGTTGCTGCAGGAAGCGTTTGGTGAGGTGAAGGAATGAGTGAAAAAACGAGGCCAGAATCATGGCTGTCAAAAATAGCCATTGATTGCTTTGATCAAATTTCAACCACAAACAATAAGGTAAAGAGTACTGCTTGTTCACCGCATGGGTTATATCCTGTAATTGACCAAGGGAAAAATTATATCTCTGGATATATTAATGATGAGAGTAAACTTATCAAAATAACTACGCCTATTTGTATATTTGGCGATCACACTAGGATCATCAAATGGGTGGAGCATAATTTCGTGCCTGGTGCTGATGGTACTAAACTACTAAAATCCAAGGGTTTTATTTACCCTAAATATGCATATTACAGCCTTTGCGCTCTGAATATTCCAGATAAGGGATACTCACGACACTTCAAGTATTTCAAAGAGTTAAAAATTGATATTCCTGCATGGGAAGAACAAAAAATTATCGCTGAAAAACTCGATACGCTGCTGGCGCAGGTTGATAGCAGCAAAGCACGTCTTGAGCAAATCCCAAAAATCGTGAAACGTTTTCGCCAGGCGGTGTTGGCTGCTGCGGTAGAGGGAAATTTAACAAATAGGTTAGATGAAAACCACAACTGGCAGGAACTACCATTGAGCCATATTGCGTCTCATATTGTGGACTGTCCGCATTCAACCCCTAAATGGAGCTCTGAAGGAAAATACTGCGTCCGGACTACAGCGTTCAGTCCATTTAATTTGGATCTATCTAATCAGGGATATGTTGATGAACAAACATATCTAGGAAGAATACAAAGGCTAAAACCTGAAGCTGATGATATTTTATATAGTCGTGAAGGTACCGTAGGTATTGCCTGCCAAATACCTAAAGGAGTAGAACTGTGCCTTGGGCAGAGAATGGTACTAATCAGAGCTACTGATAAAATAGCTGGAAAATATTTAACTATAGTGCTCAACTCTAATAAGATACTTAAAATTGTTAAATCCATGACAATGGGAAGTACCGTGCCTAGGATAAATATTTCTGATATTAAATCTTATCCAATCCCTTTCCCCCCACTGCCTGAGCAACACGAAATCGTCCGCCGCGTAGAACAACTCTTCGCTTACGCCGACACCATTGAAAAACAGGTCAACAACGCACTTGCCCGCGTAAACAATCTGACACAATCGATTCTGGCGAAGGCATTCCGTGGTGAACTCACCGCACAGTGGCGGACTGAAAACCCGGAATTAATCAGCGGAGAAAACAGTGCCGCCGCGTTGCTGGAAAAAATTAAAGCCGAACTGGCAGCCAGCACAGGTAAAAAAGCCTCGCGTAAAAAATCCTGATTCTTGTCTTATTGCGCACTTTGATGGTGCGCTTCTTATTATTTCCTGCCAGCTAAAGCGTAATTTTTATATTAAAATGATTTTATAAATAGCTTTTTCCCACTATTTCAAGCTGGGCTTCCTGTCTCTTTCCTGATGATATATACAGGTTTTTAGCGCGGCGCAGATATGCTGCAACACACCCCCGCCGCTAATCAAAACTACTATTTAGAAGGAATAGTAATCATGACTGACACGCATTCTATTGCACAACCGTCTGAACCAGAAGTCCTCGCGGCAAATAATCGCCAAATAACCGTTGGCTATGCGAGTTGCTATCCGGATTATCGTCGAACTCCTGCCATCATCATGAAAGGACAATGGCTGGAGGAGGCTGGTTTTGCCAGTGGCATGGCGGTTGAAGTGAAGGTAATGAAAGGCTGCATTGTGCTCACCGCCCGGCAGAAAGAGGATGAGCTAATGCAGTCGTTGCGCCAGGCATGCAAGCTGTCAGCACGGAAACAAAAGCAGGTGCTGGAGTTTATTCGGGTCATTGCCGGTAAACAGAAAGTCATCTGAATGATAAACCGCTCCCGACATCGCATCGGGAGCGGTTAACTTTCAGAGGGCAGTACAGAGCTATTCTAAGTAATATTTGCAAGCTTCGGAAACTCTAGCATCATTGGCAGTGATATTAGAACGGCATGCGAGGGAAAGATGGCTGGAAATTGGGTTCGTCAACTGTGCACTATTCTTGTATGTATTTTGATGAGTGGTTTTTTAAGTGCTTGTACTGAATTAGTTTCGGGTAGCCGCTCTATACCTGTAAAAGTGACAGATTATGAAGAAATCCATAAGATTACGTCTACAGTCTTAGACGCGCCATTGATCACTGCCCCCATTGGAAATCGACCTGTGAGAATATACAAAGTTGCTTTTGATGGGACGCTCAACGATCATGCCAGGATACCATCTGGTGAGCGGGAGACTCTTGTTGCCAGGATAGCAGAGCTTGTACAAGCTGATATTTACTATCCCGGAGCTGGAATGCAGGGCAGTAGTATCGATTATTTCGACGCTGCAACTGGTAGAAGTAGTATGGCAATTGCAGCAGATGCGGAAAAAAAATTCTATGCTCAAGCCAGAATTTGGCTAAAGCAAAATCCTGAAACTGATATTCGTGTTTTTGTTACCGGATTCAGTCGGGGAGCGGCAACTGCCAGGCACTTTATTAATATGGTCAGTAATCATTGGGGCCAGTATTTCAATTCGGATATTAATAGTCCACGATTTTATGCGCTGCTCTACGATACCGTAGCAACAGGTCAGCAAGATCGCCTTATTCTGAACATACCTCAGGACGTTGATTATCTTGTGCACTTTGTTGCAATAGACGAGGCCAGAAACTGGCTTTTTATTCCAACTATTGATGAGGATAAAACACCGTTACTTCGAGGTGCGCAGTTTTTCCCTATAAATCGTATTAATACTATCTATTTGCCTGGATCTCACTCTGATATAGGCGCTTCATACTCTAAGGGTATTGGGGATTTATATATTACATTAACTGAGCAGTTTTTATACATGATGGGCCTGGCTCAGACAAATTGTTGGGAAAACCATGATGATCCATTGTTAGCAGGGAAGCATGATTCACGAGGAGGGCTGGATATTTTATTTGGTAGTCAGAATCCAAACACTGTGATGGTTGTTGATCGGCCTGCAGTTATTAAAGAGACTAAGCCGCTGACAATTATACAGCGTAAAAATATCGCCCTCCGCCTGAATGAGATGTGGGTAGCCAATTTCAGGCGCATGGCGGGAATGTATGTCGCTCAGTCTGAGACGGCGCTAGCAACTATCACATTACGAAAATCAATAGAAGGTATTGTACCTGTCAGTGTATCGAATAACATAAAACCAGAATCATTAACACTATCACCTGAAGGCAATGCTATACGGCTCCGTTTTAGATTCACTATGGGGAAAGGTGAAAATAGTTTACTTCTTAAACCGAAAGTTACCAGGCGTATAAAATTCGAAGGCTCTAAAATTGCTTTTGGCTTTTTGGAATCACCGCCAGACAGTTACATGGCTACTTGGGTAGATAATCGGCTTATCGAATTAACTCCTATGACAGTTAGCTCAGAAGCTGTTTCTAAAGCTCCACATCAAAATTGTGTTAAACAGTTGGATGGCACGTTCCGCTCGCCTATCAGGGCTATGATTTTGAACCCCAACTAAAAAGCAGCGAGAGAGCATGATTAATTTGAATGGAAGTCTGGAGTCTGCGGCACGCAGGTTTCAACAAGCCTGATCTCTAGTGAGGCCAACACCGATTTTATATTTTAATTTCAAGAAGGTATTTGGCCCCGAAAGGGCTTCTTTGGTTTATAAAAACTCAGATAGTTTCACTATCAGTGTCACTATATCAATTTTAATAAACTAACTTAGCCATTCAGTCATGACCTTTTCCAGTTTACCCAGTGATTGCGCGCGCTTTTCTTCCGACATTTTTATGATGTTGCTGAGCTTCCATTGAACAGCTGGCAAATTTTGAATGTGGGTTTCTGGTGCTAAATGCCAGTCAGGTTCGCCGCGTTTGAATGACATCAGGAAATCGAAGTCCTGCTGAGTAAAATGCGCCTTCAGCGCACTGAGCATGCTTTCCGGAACCTCTCTCAGCGCTTCCAGTGAGACAACCTCAAAGGTCATGCCGCTGAATTCATTTTGAAAGGGCGCGGTAATATCCTTCCAGCGCGGGCTAAGCACTTCAGACAATGGACGCTTATGGCTAAGCAAATAAGTAATAAAGCCATTGAAAATCGTCCGGTCGATTCCCTGGGTATCAAGGAGCATTTTAACGTCGTAAAAATCTCTGGGATGCTGGCGATCTAACGCAGCACATAGCTTGCCACCGTATAAGTCAGGCAGTGAGACAACCGGGATCGCGGCAAAACCAAATTCTTCCTCCACCGCTTCCACGACATCGCGTTCTTGCGGTGGATACAATGTTCCACGGGCAACGGGTGAAACTTCAATTTTAATTTGCGCGTCATTCGTGGTGACAATGATGCGCATCTCATCGGGGTTATTGGTTTGCAGCACTGCGCTGATCCCGGCTTGCGCTTCCAGTTCGGCAGCGATGCGGGCAAGCGCTTCCCGCACGTTAGGTAACGCAACCTCTCTGCTTTCCAGTGGGATATAAGCCAGATCGATATCAACGGATAATCGGGGAAAATCACGGATGAATAAATTGATCGCAGTTCCACCTTTCAGCGCAAAACAGGTCTCGTTAGCGACATAGGGTAATGCCCGCACCAGCAGCGCGACCTGGCGGTAGTAAGGTGAGGTTTTATCCATGGCTTATTCCCTTCTTAGTAAAATTTTCGGGCACAGTAATCAGGTATTGCGTGTCCAGTTTGCCATTAACAACGATTTGTCGGTTGCCCGATCCCAGGTCGATTTTGCTGGTATCCACACGTTTGAACCATGCATGTTCATAGAAGCTGGCGAAAAAAAGATACAGGCGCTTGGTTCGCACAGACTGGCTAAGCGTGAGGAGGTTTTCCACTTTACGTGGGTTGAGATTGACCAGCCCCTGAAAAAGCTCGGCAGCATGCTCAAATGAGATTTCCTTAGGCACCGCGCTTAATAGCTCGTAGGCGGCCAGTTCTGGCACGCTGGCAGTTATTTTTTTCCCTTTGATCTCAAGCTGGGTTCGGTACTTCTCATCCAGTTGAGGGAGTTTTAAGGCCGATAACGTAAGCCACTCAACATGGGAAAATTCTTTAAACCATTTGGGCAATATGGTTTTATTTTCAACACTAATCCAGCATTGACTCTGTTTAAGCTGCAGGTAATGGGATCGTCCCTGCCAGGAGAGGCTACTCAATCCAGCCAGATAGACTGATGCTTCAAGCTGGTTCTGCAGACACCATAGCGCATCGCTCCAGTCAGGTTCCCGGCCAGCGCGGACATAAACACCAGCACGCAGTTTTTCCAGCCAGCCATTTTGCGCGTATTTAAATGCCAGTGAAGGCGATATGTTGTTTCGGGTTAGCCAGTTTTGTAAAACCAGGCTTCCTGGAGCGGTGTTCTGCAGCAGCCAGTTTATTTTTGATGTCATACATTCACTAATAGTGTGACTATGATTAAAAAAGTAAACCGCCCTGCGAGTAAAAAGTCAATGTACGGTGTTGATCGCAGCCTGAGCATCGTCAACAAAAAAAAGACTTTCCCTCAAAACTCCGCAAGATCCATCAGGCCCACTCTCCGCCACACGGGCATACTCATTCCCCAGAGAGGATGCTATGCCAGTAAACAAAAACGATCACCGCGAGACCTACCGCAAGCGCTTTGACAAGGTGTTCGACTACATCGAACGCCATCTTGATGAAGCGCTGCTGCTGGAGCAACTGAGTGAAGTGGCGCACTTTTCGCCGTACCACTTTCACCGCCAGTTCAGCGCCTGGTGCGGCATGCCGCCGGGGCGTTACATCCAGTTGATGCGGCTCAAACGGGCGTCGTACCGGCTGGCATTCAATCCGCACGAGAAAATCATTGAGATTGCGCTCGATGCCGGTTTTCAGCATGCCGAATCATTCAGTCGCGCCTTTAAACAGGTATTTGACGTGACGCCGAGTGAGTTTCGTCAGCAGCCGGTGTGGATGACCTGGCATCAGCGCATGCCTCAGCCACCCGTCAAACGGAGAGAGAGTATGTCAGTTGAGATTAAAATGTTTCCCACCACGCCGGTGGCGATGCTCACGCATCACGGCGATCCGCAGCGCATCAACGAAACGGCGGCGCAGTTTATTGCCTGGCGCAAAAGCAGCGGCGCGTCGCCGGTGCGCAGCAGCCAGACGTTCGGCGTCGCGCCGCGCGATCCGGCCAGTACGCCAGCCGGGGATTTTCAGTATCACCTTTGCGGTTCGGTGACAGCACCGGTTAACGAAGACAACGCCTTTGGCGTCGTCAACAGCACCATTCCCGGCGGACGCTGCGCGGTGCTGCGTCATCACGGCTCGCACAGCGCACTGACCGAGCTGGCGCGATCGCTCTACAGCGAATGGTTGCCGGCCAGCGGTGAAGAGCTGCGCGATTTCCCGCTGTTCTTCCACTATCACAACTTCGTGCATGAAGTGGCGGAACACGAATTGCTGACGGATATCTATCTGCCGCTTAAGTGATGAGGGTCCCGGTAGCAATGGCTATCGGGATTTTTATGCAGGATTGCGATACGTATTCACGGCTGACATTTTTTTCCTCCTGCCTCGCGGCAAGGCATGGCAAAATGCCCTGCGATCCTATCAGCACAGGCGAAGAGGCGACGATGACAGAGCAACTCGAACAGCGTATCTATGAACTGGTGCGGCGCTATGACGGCGTGTATCTGTTCAAGCAGAAAACGCTCACGCCGCAGATTGATATCGACAGCGATCTCAACTTCGAGCGTGACGAAGCTGCCGCGCTGATGGAAGAGTTTTTCAGCGAGTTCGGGGTCGATCGCGCGAATTTCGCTATTGAAACCTATTACCCGGACGAACCGTCGCTGGCGCAAATCCTCAACCCGTTCAATAAACGTGAAGTGCCGGTAGTGCCGGATTTCACGCTGGGCATGCTGATTACGTCGGCGCAGGCGGGGCGCTGGCTGTTTGAATAATGCGGCAGCGCGCCGCTGCGGTTTGGCGGCCTGCGGCTCAGCGCGCCACGTGCACGCCAAATCCGCGCTCACCTTCCGCAAGATCCTCGCGCAGCGTCAGCGCCGGAATCACATATTCACCGCCGTTCTGGCGACGGAAGGCAATCGGTTGATCCTGCGCTAAGCGATCCAGCCGTTGCGCCAGCGCGGCGCACCAGCCATCAAAGCGCTCCTGCGCCGACTTCTGCACGCGATACAACACCAGCGGTGGCAACACGCTGAAGCCGGGATAAAACAGCATGCCGTGCTGGATCGGGAACAGCAGATCCTCAATCGGGCCGTTGATGCCGCGCGGCGCGTAGTGCGACTCCCAGCCGCCGGTTGTCACCACCAGCATGGCGCGCTTGCCGGTGAGCGAGCCTTCGCCGTAGCGATCGCCCCAGTGATGATCGTTGTGCTCGCCGACGCCATAGGCAAAACCGTTGGCATACACGCGGTCAAACCAGCCTTTCATGATTGCCGGCATCGAAAACCACCACAGCGGAAACTGAAAAATCACCGTGTCGGCCCAGCGCAGCTTCTCCTGCTCGGCGGCAATGTCCGCTGCCTGCAACTGGTTTTCATAGGCGAAACGCGAATCCAGCGTGGCATCAAAATGCGCGCCCACCGGGGGCGCCAGCGTGTCGGCGGCATCCAGCTGCGCTTTCCACTGCATGGCGTACAGATCTGACACCTGCACCTGATGGCCCGCCTGCTGCAGATGATTCACGGCAAAGTCTTTCAGCGATCCGTTCAGCGAGCGCGGTTCCGGATGGGCATACACAATCAAAACATTCATGGCGGTATCCTGTGAGATGAAAACCGCTGCAGGTTAAGCCAGCACTGGCTATAGTAGAAATCAATTACTGATATCTCAGGTATAGACAGAATGAATATGCACTCGCTGGATTTGAATCTGCTGCACACCTTAGACGTGCTGCTGGTGGAGCAGAACGTGACGCGCGCAGCGCAGCGCCTCAATCTGTCGCAGCCGTCGGTAAGCGCTCAGCTGGCGCGCCTGCGGGTGCTGTTTGACGATCCGTTGCTATTGCCCGGTCCGCGCGGCATGCTGCCCACCGCCCGCGCCGAGGCCCTGCGCGAGCCGCTGCGTCTGGCGCTGGAAGCGCTGGAGCGCGCGGTGGCACCGCCGGCAGCGTTCGATCCGGCGCGCGCGGAGCTCACCTGGCGTATTGCCGCCACCGATTACATGTCATCGGCGCTGATCCTGCCGGCGCTGAAACTCATTCGTGAAGCAGCACCGCGCAGCCGCATGGCGGTGTTTGCACTCAATCCGCCGCAGGTAGCGCAGCAACTGGAGAAGGGCGAGCTGGATATGGTGTTTCACACCGGTGACAACGCGCCGCCGACGCTGCATCAGCGCCGCTTGTTCAGCGAGCGCTACGTGCTGGCCGGCCGGCACGATCATCCGCAGCTGCAGCAGCCCCTGACGCTGGACCGTTTTTGTCAGCTGGAGTTTGTGATGGTTTCGCCGGATGGCGGCGGCTTCAGTGCAGCCACCGATCGCGCGCTGGCCAGGCTCGGCCGCACGCGCCGCGTCGCGCTCTCGGTGCCGCATTTCCTGTTTATGCTCGACACGCTGGCCAACAGTGATTTGGTCGCCGTACTGCCGGAGCGCCTGGTGCGAAACGCGCCGCAGCTCCGCGTGCTGGCACCGCCGCTGGAGATTGAAGGGTTTGACATCCTGATGCTGTGGCACGAGCGCCTGCATCGCGATCCCGCCCAGCAATGGCTGCGCCAGCAGATTGTCGCAGCGCTGTAAACCTGAACTCTCGCCGAATAAGTCGCGGTCTTCATGCCCTCAGGCCTTGTCCGACAAGGCTTGCTCCTGCATTGCTGATGCGATTAGCGCCACCGCTCCACAGCACGCATCATATCAACACGACGAAACACTCGCGTTTTAACGTGCAGGAGAGAAGACCATGCAGATATTTGTCACCGGGGCCACTGGCTGGGTAGGTTCAGCGGTGGTGGAAGAGTTGATCGCGGCGGGCCATCAGGTAACAGGGCTGGCGCGTTCGGCGGAAAAAGCCGTGGCACTGGCCGTCACTGGCGCACAGGTTATTCGCGGTTCGCTGGAGGACGCTGACGTACTGCGTGACGCCGCGCAATCCGCGGACGCCATCATTCATACTGCGTTTAACCACGATTTCTCGCGCTTCGTGCAGAACTGCGAGCAGGACCGCCAGGTGATCGAACTGCTCGGCGAGGCGATTGCCGGATCGGATCGCATGCTGCTGGTGACGTCCGGCCTGTCCGGTATGGCGCGCGGGGCGACGGAGCTGGATCAGCCGCAGCCGGTGTCACCGCGTCAGTCGGAAGCGGCGGCGCAGGCGCTGTCGCAGCGCGGCGTGCACGTGGCGACGGTGCGGCTGGCGCCGTCGGTGCATGGCCTCGGCGACCACGGTTTCGTGCCGATTCTGGTGCGGCTGGCGCGTGAGAGCGGGATTTCCGCCTGGTGCGGCAGCGGTGAAAACTGCTGGTCCGGTGTGCACCGTCGCGATGCGGCGCGCGTCTATCGGCTGGCACTGGAGCAGGGCGTCACCGAACGCGTTTATCACGCGGTGGCCGATGAGGCGGTGCCGTTCCGCGCAATCGCGGAGACGATCGGACGCCAGCTCGGATTGCCCAGCGGCGAGCGCGACCGGGCTCATTTTGGCTGGTTCGCCAACATGGCGGCGGGCAACATGGCGGTCTCCAGCCAGCGCACGCGCACGCTGCTGGACTGGTCTGCAACCCGTCCGGACCTGCTGAGCGAGCTCAATACGCCTGCCTATTACACCCATCTCTGATATCACGCTGCCGCTGCGTGCGGCAGTTTTTCTGGATTATATCGATGAAAAATAATGTATTTATCACCTTGCTGCCGGTGACGCTGGCGGTGTTTATCGCTTTTCTCACCATGGGGATGCAGCTGCCGGTGCTGCCGCTGCATCTGCAGCAGAACCTCGGCATGGATACGCTGGCGATCGGCACGGTCATCGGCGCGCAGTTTGTCGCGTCGTTGCTGACGCGTTCGTGGGCGGGCAACTTCGCCGATATGCGCGGCGCGAAACGTGCGGTGCTGGCCGGGCTGTTGGTAGTGGCAAGTTCCGGCGTGATCTACCTGATTTCGCTGCTGTTCGTTGATCGGCCTGCCAGCTCGGTGGCCATCCTGCTGCTGGGGCGTGTGGTGCTGGCGCTGGGCGAGAGCCTGCTGGCCACCGGCGCGCTCGGCTGGGGGCTTGGGCTGGTGGGACCGGCCAATGCCGGTAAAGTGATGGCGTGGATCGGTATCGCGATTTACGGCGCCTGGGCGCTGGGTGCGCCGCTGGGCGTGGCGATTTATCACGGCTGGCACTTCACCGGCATCGCCATGGCGATCATCGTGGTACCGCTGCTGCCGCTGATGTTTATCACCCAGGTGCGCGCCGTCGCGCCGACCTCGACCAAACGCACGCCGTTCTACAAAGTCATGGGCGCGGTATGGCGGCCCGGGCTGGGTCTGGCGCTCGCCAGCGTCGGTTTTGGCATGATCACCGCGTTTATCGCGCTGCTGTTTGCGGCCAGGGCCTGGGGCAACGCGTCACTGGCGTTCACCGCATTTGGCGTGGCGTTTATCGCGGCGCGCCTGTTCTTTGCCCATCTGCCGGATAAGCTGGGCGGCGCGCGTGTCGCGCTGGTATGTGTGCTGATTGAAGCCTGCGGTCAGCTGCTGATTTGGGGCGCTGATGACGCGACCCTGGTTTATCTCGGCGCAGCGCTGACCGGTTTTGGCTATTCGCTGGCCTTTCCGGCGTTCGGCGTGGAAGCGGTGCGCCGTGCGCCGCCGCACACCCGCAGCCTGGCGATGGGGGCTTACGTGGCGTTTCTCGATATCGCACTGGCAGTCACCAGTCCGCTGGCGGGCGCGCTGGCCGCCCACCGCGGCGTGGCTTCGGTGTATCTCGCTGGCGCGATTGCCGTGGCGCTGGCGATGCTGGTGGCGCTGAGCCTGATGGCGCGTCAGCCACAACCACAGGCAGCGATGGAATAAGACCCGCCGCAAAAAATTCACTTCTCCCGCGCCGCAAAAATCATCACACTAGCCACCTTTACCATTAGGGAGAGATGGCATGAAAAGCCGATTGCTGCTGGCGCTGACGCTGTTCGCCAGCCTGAGTACGCCGTTGTGGGCCGACGAAGGCGTCTCGTTTAGCCATAAAGACTGGGAGCTGGCTTGTGATAATACGCTGACCTGCCGCGCCGCCGGCTACAGCGCCGAAGAAGGCGCGGGCGGATCGGTTCTGCTGACGCGCGCCGGCGGGCCAGACAGCCTGACGCACGGGCGCGTGGTGCTGGCCGATACCGGCGACGATGATGCGCAGCAGGTAAATGCGCTGGCGCTGTGGATTGACGATCGCGCGCTGGGCGAAGTCAGCAAAGCGGAGAACGATGAGTGGACGCTAAGCGACGCGCAGACCCAGGCGCTGATCGCCGCCATCAAAGGCAGCGCCAGAGTAGAGTTTCGCGGTGCGGCCGAGCCGTTTGAGCTCTCCGGCAACGGGGCCTTTGCCACGCTGTTGAAAATGGACGAGGCGCAGAGACGGCTGAACACGCCGGGCGCGCTGGTGCGCAAGGGCAACCAGCCGGAGGCCAGCGTACCGGCGGCAGTGGCGATGCCGGTGATCCAGCAGGTCCATGTGCTGAAAGCCGCGCCGCGCCCGCTGACGCCAGATGAACTGGCACAGGTCAAGCCAAAGCTGATTGCCTCGCTGACCGATGACGACAGCTGTGACAATCTCGCGCCGTCCGACGATCAGCCAGAAGAGGGCGCAGAACCGCCTACGCTGACGCCGGTGGATGCGCAGCACGTGCTGATCGCCGCGCTGTGCTGGCGCGGGGCTTACAACGAAGGCTACGGTTTCTGGCTGCTGGATAACGCGCTGCAGGGCACGCCGCAGCTGATCACCGACTCCGGATCTGATTATCACGACGGCGTGATCAGCGAAGCGCAGAAAGGGCGCGGCATTGGTGACTGCTGGAGCACCGCTGCATGGGTGTGGGATGGCCGCCAGTTTGTGCAGAGCAGCGAGGCCACCACCGGCATGTGTCGTGCCATCCGCGCCGGCGGCGCATGGCAGCTGCCAACGCTGGTCACCGAAGTCAAACCGGCGGGGTAATGTTCAGCGCGCAACGCCGGGCGGCAGGGATGCTTAATCCGTCACGGATTTTGCCGCGTCCCACGCGGCCATGACGTGGGCGATGGCGGTATCGATCTGCGCGCCGTTGACGCCATCGCGCACCAGCACCGACACGCCAAGCAGAAAAGCGTCGAGGGCGATGGCGAGGGCGGCGGCATCAGTGTCGGCGCGCAGTTCGCCGCTGTCGATGCCGCGCTGCACGCAGGCCGTCATGCCTGCCAGCGTGCGGGCGCGTGAGCGCGCCAGCGGCTGCGTGACATCCGCGTGTTCGGCGGAAGGCGCACTCATCACGCCCAGGCCGACCATACAACCCAGCGGATGGCCGGACTCACACTGCATGCTGGCCGAGCGCCGCAGCGCGGTCTCCATTGCGGTACGGGGCGGCAGGCTGTTATCCCACAGCGGCTCCACCACCTGCGCGTAAGTCGACAGATAGCGCTGCACACACTCCTGAAACAGTGCCTGCTTTGAGCCAAAGGCCGCGTAGAAGCTCGGTGCGGAAATACCGCCGGCAATTCCCGCCTTCAGCTGCGTTAACGATGTCGACTCATAACCGTGCTGCCAGAAAATCTTCATCGCCTGTTCAATGGCCGCATCACGATCGAACGTACGCGGCCGTCCCATAGTGGCCATCTCAGTGCTCCGTTAAGCTCAATGGTTAAATACTAATCGATACATAAGTCGTTGACAACGGTCTCGCACGTCAACTAATGTATCGATCAGTATATATTTGTGCCGGCGGGCGGCGGATAGCGTATCCGCGGGGTTGTTCCTGAACCGTAACAGGTTGTCGCACTTCGCCAATTTATATACTGATCGGTACATATAATTTCAACGACCGGCGCGCGCCTCACCTGCACGCTGATGACATCGGGAACGCTGATTGTGACAATTTTGAATACCGCCGCGGATAAAACCCGGCCGCTACCGCTGGGCGCGTTGCTGGCGCTGGCCATGACCGGTTTTATCTGCATCATCACCGAAACCTTACCGGCCGGACTGCTGCCGCAGATGGCGGCGGGCCTTGGCATTTCCACCGCGCTGGCCGGGCAGACCGTGACCGTTTATGCGCTTGGCTCGCTGCTGGCGGCGATTCCGCTGACCATCGCCACTCAGGGCTGGCGCCGCCGTAACGTGCTGTTGCTGGCTATCGTCGGTTTTCTGATTTTCAACTCCATCACCACGTTTTCGACCCACTTCGCACTGACGCTGGTGGCGCGCTTTTTCGCCGGCGCAGCGGCGGGACTCGCCTGGAGCCTGCTGGCCGGCTATGCGCGGCGCATGGTGCCGATCCAACAGCAGGGCAAAGCGCTTGCCGTGGCGATGGTCGGCACGCCGATTGCGCTGGCGCTGGGCGTTCCCGTCGGCACCTGGCTGGGCACGGCGGTAGGCTGGCGCACGGCGTTCGGCATCATGTCGGCGCTGACGCTGCTGCTGATCGGCTGGGTGCTGCTGCGGGTGCCTGACTATCCGGGACAAAGCAGCGATCAACGTCTGCCGCTGCGCACGGTGTTCATGACGCCAGGCGTGCGTCCGGTGCTGGGCGTGGTGCTGGCGTGGATGACGGCGCACAACATTCTCTACACCTACATTGCGCCGTTCGTTACCCAGGCGGGTCTCGCCGGGCAGGTGGACAGCGTGCTGCTGGTGTTTGGCATCGCGGCGCTGGCGGCTATCGGCCTGGCCGGTCGCCTCGTCGATCACCACCTGCGCGTCGCCGTGCTCGGCAGTCTGGCGCTGTTTGCGCTGGTCTCGCTGCTGTTCGTCTGGCTGGCGCGCTTGCCGCTGCTGGTTTATGTCGGCGTGGCGTTGTGGGGGCTGACGTTTGGCGGGGCGGCCACGCTGCTGCAAACGGCACTGGCGGATGCGGCGGGCGAGGGCGCGGATGTGGCGCTGTCGATGAACGTGGTGGTGTGGAACAGCGCGATTGCCGGCGGCGGTCTGGCCGGTGGCGTGTTGCTTACTCACTGGGGCGTGGCGTCTTTCCCGCTGGCGCTGCTGCTGCTGCTGGCGATTGGCTTCCTCATCGCACTGCAGGCGCGTCAGTACGGTTTCCAGCCCGGCGCGCGGCATCAGCGCGTACAAGGTCACTGACCTGCCGTGCGCACATGAAAATTTAAATAACTGTTTTAAATGGCATTATCACAAAATGGAGATCAATCACGTGTTCAAAAAATTACTGTTAACCCTGCTGCTTGCTTCGGCCGCGCTGTTTTCCGCTGCCAGCACTGCCGCGGATGAATTCCCGCTGCCCGCCGGTTTCACCAGCAGCTATCAAACCGTGAATGGCGTGCGCCTGCATTATGTGAAGGGCGGCAGCGGACCGCTGGTGTACCTGGTGCACGGTTTCGGACAGACGTGGTACGAGTGGCACCAGCTAATGCCGGAACTGGCAAAAAATCACACCGTCGTGGCGGTGGATTTGCCGGGGCTGGGGCAGTCTGACGTGCCGCATTCGTATCGCGCCACCGATGTCGCGCCGCTGCTTTATCAGCTGGCACAACAGTTCGCTGGCGGCAAAAAGTTCGATCTGGTGGCGCACGATATTGGCATCTGGAATACCTATCCGCTGCTGGTGAAACATCAGGACAGCATCCGCCGCGCCATCTTCATGGAAGCGCCAATCCCGGATGAAAGTATCTATCAGTTCCCGGCCTTTACGCCCGAAGGCGAATCCCTGGTGTGGCACTTCAGCTTCTTTGCGGCGCAGGGGCAGCTCGCTGAGCAGCTGATCGCCGGTAAAGAGCGCCTGTTCTTCGAGCATTTCATCAAAGAACATGCCGCCAACAAAGCGGTGTTCACCCCGGCGCTGCTGGATATGTACAGCAAATCCTATGCAAAACCGCACAGCCTGAACGCCGCCTTTGAATATTACCGCGTGCTGAATCAGGGAGTGGCGGACAATAAAGTGCTTTCCCGCGAGAAAATTGCCGTGCCGATGCTGGCGATTGGCGGTGGCGGTCACGGCGGACTGGGTGCCTATGAGCAGCAGGTGGTCAGCCGCTACGCCTCGCACGTCACCGGCAAAGTATTACCTGGCTGCGGTCACTGGTTACCTGAAGAGTGCCCCGCGCCGCTGAATGCGGCGGTAATGGAATTTCTCGCGTCCGGGAAATAACGCGGTGCGCAGGCCAGTTTTAGCGCTGGCCTGCGTTGACGTGAGCGTCTCAGGCTTTATTCAGGCAGCACTGCTTAAATTTTTTGCCGCTGCCGCACGGGCAGGGATCGTTGCGGCCGGTTTTTTCACCGGCAAAATGCGGCAGCTGCGGGGCCGGATCGGGCTGCGCCATGCGCTGTTCCTGCCAGTATTCGTGCAGTTCCAGCGCCGCCGGACGAATCGCCTCGATGCTGGTCTCAAACGCGTCCGGGGTGAAGGCTTCACGCTGCGCCAGCTGCTCTTCACTGCCGTGCAGCGCAATCGCCTGCAGCGCCGGTTGCTGTGCCGCCGGCAGCTGCGACCAGTCCGCATCCAGCGCTACGCCGCGCATGTAGCCGTAGCACCAGTCTTCCACCACGGTAAACAGCTGGTCTTCCATCTCCTGCTCGCCGAACAGCGGATCGAACTGTTCCGGATACTCCGCCAGCCGCTCGGCGATGTCGTTGAAGTGCTGGAAAGTCAGCGCCATGAAGCGGTCCATTTCGCGTGCGTTCGCCCACTGAGGAATCTTTTTCTCACCGCCCCAGATCGCCACCAGCCATTCGCTCGGTTCGATGTCGTTCGGGCCGGAGAGCAGGGCGGTCAGCATGCCGTCCAGTTCGGCGGTGTCCACCACGGAGTGTTCGTTGCCATATTTTTCCAGCATGTCATCAAGCCAGTTCAGCTCTTTTTCGGTTAACGGACCCTGATTCATCCGGCGTCTCCTGCGGTGTGCATTGGTGGGCAAAAATTGCTGGGCGCGATTATAGCGGCAGCGCGCCTGATTTACCGCTTTTTGCATATCGATAGCTGAAGTGCGCCTAAAAAGGAATCGCCATAACTTATGGCGCAACAGTATTGGCGGGAAACGGCGGCGAATGTCAGCGTAAACGCAGGATTTACCGATAGCGAGGAGACAACATCATGGCGGATACCCTGCCAGTACTGGATCTGGCCCTGCTGGAATTACCGGACGCAGAGCAGGCAGCTTACCTGGCGCAGCTGCGGGAGACCGCGCGTGACGTCGGTTTCTTCTATCTGGTTAATCACGGCATCAACCCGCAATTGCTGCATAACGTGCAGAGTATCACGCGGGCGTTTTTTGCCCTGCCACAGGCGGAGAAGCAGCGCGTGGCAATGATCCACTCGCCGCATTTTCGCGGCTACAACCACGCCGGTGTGGAATACACCCGCGACCAGCGCGATCAGCGTGAACAGTTTGATATCGGTGCCGAACGCGTGGCGCTGACGCTGCAGCCGGGCGATCCGGCGTGGAAACGGCTGCAGGGGCCCAACTTATGGCCGGAGGCGTTACCGCAATTGCGTCCGGTGATGCACGCCTGGCAGCAGGCGATGACCGCCATCGCATTGCGCCTGCTGCGTGCCTTTGCCAAAGCGCTGGCGCTGCCGCCGGATGCGTTCGACGCGCTGTATGGCACCCAGCCCAATGAGCACATCAAGCTGATTCGTTATCCCGGCCAGGCGGCAGAAGCCAGCCAGCAGGGCGTCGGCGCGCACAAAGACTCCGGCTTCCTCACTTTTTTGCTGCAGGACGATCAGCCCGGTTTGCAGGTGGAAGTGTCACCCGGTCACTGGGTGGATGCGCTGCCGAAGCCGGGCGCGTTTGTGGTCAACATCGGTGAACTGCTGGAGATTGCCAGCAATGGGTATCTGCGCGCCACCGTGCACCGCGTGGTGTCGCCGCCGGCTAATCGTGAACGCGTGTCAATCGCTTTTTTCCTCGGTGCGCAGCTGGACGCCGAAGTACCGCTGTATCAGCTGCCGCCGCAGCTGGCGGCAGAAGCCCACGGCCCGACCAGCGATCCTGACAATCCGCTGCTGCGCGAAGTGGGCTGGAACTACCTCAAAGGGCGTCTGCGTTCCCATCGCGATGTGGCGCAGCGCTATTACGCTGATGCATTAAGCACAGTGAAATCATAAGAAACGTAAGGAAAGCCCATGCAGAAAACGATGATAGCGTCACTGGCCCTGATGGCCCTGTTCAGCAGCGTGGCGTCCACCGCGGCACTGCGCGTGGCCGCCGATCCGGTGCCGCACAGTGAGATCCTCAACTACATCAAACAAACCGACAAACAGCTCGACCTGAAGGTCATCGAGCTTAACGGCAATTTAAACGCCAACGAGCTGCTGGCGCGTGGCGACGTCGATGCCAACTATTTCCAGCATGTGCCTTATCTGCGCGATCAGGAAAAAGCGCTGGGCGAAAAATTTGCCGTGGTGGCGACCGTGCATATTGAGCCACTCGGGATTTACTCGCACAAAGTGAAATCACTGAAAGATCTGCCGGATGGTGCGCAGGTGGCGGTGCCCAACAACGTCACTAACCTGAGCCGCGCGCTCTATCTGCTGCAGGCCAACGGCCTGATTACGCTGAAAAGCCGCAGCGCCAGTACGCTGGCGACCACGGCGGATATCAGTGACAACCCGCACCATCTGAAGATCATTGAAGTTGAAGCGCCGCAGCTGCCGCGCGCGCTGGATGATGCGCAGCTGGCGATTATTAACGGTAACTATGCCCTGCAGGCCGGGCTGGTGCCGTCAAAAGACGCGCTGGCGCTGGAACAGGCAAAGGATAATCCGTATGCCAACGTGCTGGTCACCACGCCAAAGCTGGCCAGCGACCCGCGCATTCTCGCGTTAGCGAAAGATCTCGAATCAAAACAAACTGCTGAATTTATCAACCAGCACTACAAAGGATCGGTTATCCCGGTTAATCAATAATGCCCGGCGCCACCAGCGGCTGACAGGTGGCGCACCCGCTGTTCTGTGGTATATTTCGCCACCAACACCAGTGGCACCTGCTGCATAACATAAAAAATAACTTATCAATTGATGGCTACTTCCCGCTTCGTCAGACTTCAGCGGCTGACGCTTTCTCGCGCATGGTTTCACCTGCGGCTGTCAGCCCTGTGTCTGCTGCTCAGCGGCTGCGGAACGCTGTCGCAAACGTCCGCGCCGGTGGGCGATCGCGTCTATCTTTCCCACGCCTCCTTCCATGAAAACGTCGATGACATTGTGCGCCACTACATGCAGCAAAAGCAGGTGACCGGCATCAGCATCGCCATTATTCACCAGCGCGGCGCGCCGCAGTTTTACAGCTATGGCGTCACCGATGCGCGTCAGCGTTATCCCATCACGCCGGATACGCTGTTTGCGCTGGGCTCGCTGAGCAAAGGCGTTACCGCAGAGGTCATTATCGGGCTGGTGGATCGCGGCGAGCTGCACTGGAACGACACGCTGGCCACGCTGCTGCCGCGCGGCGTGCCGCTGAGTGAGGATGCAAAACGTATCACGCTGCTGCAGCTGGTCACGCACACCTCAGGGCTGCCGCGTCAGGATATGGATCTGCCGATGTTCCTGAAATTTATGGCTTACCTGCGCAGCGGCGAAAATTTTTACGGCAATCTGGATAGCGATGCCGTGCTGAGTTATCTGGCCGATTTCAGCGCCCCCGCGCACCCGGCGGCGCAGTACTCCAATCTCGGCTATGCGCTGCTGGGCTATATTCTGCAGCATCGCCTGCATCAGGACATTGAAACGCTGGCGCAGCATCAGCTGTTTGGTCAGCTCGGCATGACCAGCAGCAGCTTCCATCCGCAAACCCTGCGCGGCTATCCGTGGCGCGCGCTGGGCCACGCCGGCGATCAGCCGAAACTGATCGCGCGTGGTCAGCTGACGCCGGACTGGGCCTTTCGCGGCAATATGGTGGCGGCCGCCAGCCTGTACAGCAATGCGCGCGATCTGATTCGCTACCTCGATGCGCATCTGCACAGCGATGCACAGGGCGCGCTCGGTCAGGCGCTGGCGCAGGTTAATCATCCTTATGAGCAGCATGGCAACCAGGCGCAGAATATCGCCTGGGTAACCGATACCTATGGTCAGCAGCAGATCACGTATCAGGTGGGGTATATTGGCGGTTATGCCAGTTTTATCGGCTACGATCGCGCCCACGGCAATGCCATCGTGGTGCTGCAGAATGCCTTCAACTGGAGCAACTATCTCGGCATTGCGCTGCTGCGTGATTTGGCGCGTAAAGATCGCCGGGATATGAACACGGTTGCTTGCAATTTTGCTGCTCAGCAAAGCGCGCCGCCTGAGGTATGCTGTGGAGCGAAATTTGACGCGCTAAGCGCGGCGCGGGAACCTTCCGCACGTGGCGCTTGTCAGTAAATGGGACAGTTAAATAATTAACCAGAGTGGAAATCACCAATGCGCAGGACACACGTCACCCTTCTTTCAGCAGGAATTTTTCTGGGCGCTTTAAGCCTGACGCCAGCAGCACTGGCAGAAGGTGAGCAAACCGATAGCGTACCGATGCCGCCGCAGGTGCAGCAAACCGCACCGGACGCCTCAGCGCCAGCGGCCACCAGCGATGCGCCCGCCAGCAGTGAACCGGCAGAATCCAGTGGCGATGTTGCGCCGATTCGCCCGTCACAAAACGGTCCGGGTGAAGCGCCATCCGCCGCCAATAATTACGATCTGCACACCATCATCATCGATTACAAAGAGTATAAAGTCGGTGACGTCGTGCCGGATGAGTACCGTAAAAAGCAGTACACCATCGTTGAGTGGCAGCCGCGCCACCTGCCTGCACCGCAGGAAGGCACGCACTGGGCTTACATCAACGCTAACTACATCCTGATCACCGACGACAGCGGCAAGATCGTGATGGGCAAATCCGGCGACATTTTCTTCAAGGGTTAATGCCCGGCAGCAGGCGCGCTAACTGCGCCACGCCTGCCATTATCTGACTGGTGCTGGTATTACCGTATCCCAGCACCAGTCCCTGCTGTTTTTGCCCGCCCAGATAAAAGCCTGACAGCGCGCCAGGCGCATAGCCATGGCGAAACAGCTGCGCCGTCAGCGCCACATCATCCACCGTATCCGCCAGCGGCAACACCAGATGCATACCGCACTCACCGCCCAGCAGCGGCACCTGAGCACCAAATGTCTCCTGTAGCGCAGCCCGCAGCGTGGCCTGCCGCTGACGATACAGGCGGCGCATTTTGCTCAGGTGGCGATTGAAATCCCCGCTGCGTAGAAACAGCGCCAGCGCCTGCTGTTCCGGCCGGTTACCGCCGCGTAACAGCTCATGCAAGGCTGGCCGCAGCCGCGGCAGTAGCGGCGCGGGCAGCACCATGTAGCCGATGCGCAGCGCCGGAAACAGGGTCTTGCTGAAGGAGCCGATGTAAATCACCGGTGTCGGCTGCGCCATGCCCTGCATCGCGGCAATGGGCTCGCCGCTGTAGCGAAAATCGCTGTCGTAATCATCTTCGATAATCCACGCCTGATGCCGCTGTGCCGCCGCCAGCAGCGCCAGCCGGCGCGCGGCGCTCATGATCGCTCCGGTGGGATACTGATGCGTCGGCGTGGTGTAAATCAGCCGCGGCGGGCGCTGCTGCCAGTCCTGCGCTGTCGGTGCCAGTCCCTGCGCATCCACCGCAATCGGCTCGATCTGCAGATCGCCGAGGCGCATCGCCGCTTTGGCGCCGCGATAGCCCGGCTCTTCCACCCAGCCGGTGTCACCACGATTGGTGAGCAGCGCGACGCATAGCGTCAGCGCCTGCTGCGCGCCTTCGGTAATCACAATCTGCTGCGGCGCACAGCGCACGCCGCGCGCCAGCGCCAGATGCTGCGCCAGCGCCTCACGCAGCGCCAGCTCACCCAGCGGATCGCCGTAGCCCAGCAGCTGTGCCTGCTGCGCGGTTTGATTGAGCGCGCGACGCCACTGCGCCAGCGGGAAATGCGCCAGCGCCGGCGTGCTCGGGCGCAGCGCCAGCTCCTGGCTGGAGAGGCGATGCAGCGAGTGCAACCGGGAAGCGCGCGCGGAAACCGGCCAGTCGGCGCTGTCGTCGGACGCCTGCGCTGGCAGCGGCGTGTGCGCCAGTCGGCTGACGCGGCTTCCCTGGCGGTCGCTGAGGATAAATCCTTCCGCCTGCAGCTGTGACCAGACGGCGATCACCGTATTGCGCGACACCTGCAGTTCAGCCGCCAGCTGGCGGGTCGCCGGCAGGCGCGTGCCCGCCGCCAGCTGACCATTCAGTATCGCCTGGCGCAGCCGCTGATACAGCTGCTGTTGCAGCGTCAGGCTGCCGTCGGCCTCTAACGGTGCCAGCAGCAGCGAATGCCGGTTTAATGCGCGCATTGGCGCCTCCGTGGATCTATCGATTTGTCACATTGTGGCGCTTTTTCCTGAACCAGCAAAGTGGCACGCTGCACGCTGTCACTCTCACACAGAAGGAATCGCCGTATGTCATCGCAGACCAATCGTTATGGACAACCCATCGGCCCGGCGCTGGAGGCGTGGCAGCCGCGCCCGCTGCCGCAGGGGCAGATTTTCACCGGACAATATTGCCGGCTGGAGCCGCTGGATGCCGCACGTCACGGTCACGAGCTGTATGCGGCTTATGCGCTGGCGGAAGATGACCGCGACTGGACCTGGCTGCCGGTCGGGCGCTTTGACGATGAAGCGTCTTATCTGGCGTTTGCGCAGCAGTGCCAGCAGAGTCCGGATTACCTGCACTTCGCGGTTATTGACCGGCAAAGCGGGCAGGCGGTCGGCTCGCTGGCGCTGATGCGCCTTGAACCGCAGCACGGCGTGATGGAGGTCGGCTTTGTGGTGTTCTCTCCGTTGCTGAAGCAAACCCGCATGGCCACCGAAGCCCACTATCTGCTGATGCGTTACGCCTTCGAACAACTCGGCTATCGTCGCTACGAGTGGAAATGCGACAGCTGTAACCAGCCGTCGTACAACGCCGCACTGCGGCTGGGCTTTCGTTATGAAGGCACGTTCCGTCAGGTGGTTGTGTATAAAAATCGCAGCCGGGATACCGCCTGGTTCTCTATCATCGACTGTGAATGGCCGCAGGTGAAGCTGGGCTTTGAGCGCTGGCTGGCGGCAGACAATTTCGACGCCCGCGGGCAGCAACGCGCCAGGCTGGAGACATTACGTCAGGCCTGACGCTAGCGCGCCGTGCTGGCTGTCCGGCTAACCGGCAAAAATATATTTGGCGGCTGACAACACAAAGGCGCTGGCCATCGCCATCATCAGCCGCCGATGCCAGAGATTATCGCGTTTGAGCTCATTGAAACCGAGCTGCATGCGATGGTCGAGATCCAGCAGGCGCTCATCCACTTTTTCAAAGCGTTTATCAATTTGCCTGAATTGCTCATCCATCTTTTCAAAGCGTTTATCAATTTGCCTGAATCGCTCATCGATTTGTTCAAAACGCTGATCGATTTTCCTGAATTGCTCATCGATTTGTTCAAAGCGTTGATCGATTTTCCTGAATTGCTCATCCATCTTTTCAAAGCGTTGATCAATTTTCCTGAATTGTTCATCGATTTGTTCAAAACGTTGATCGATTGTTCTGAATTGCGCATCCACTTTTTCAAAGCGTTTATCGATTGATCTGAATTGCGCATCCACCTTTTCGAAGCGTTGATCGATTTGTTCAAAGCGTTGATCAATTTTCCGGAATTGCTCATCGACGTTATCAAACCGCAGCTCAATGGCTTTAAACGTATGGCGGACCTCATTTTCAAAATGCCTGAGGCTCTGTGCCAGTTTATCGACACGCTGCGCGGTGGCGTGATTTGCCCGCATCACGCCTTCCATGGCCTGCGAAAGGTGCGTTTTGGTCAGGCTGTTTTCCTGCTGCATTTCGGCAAAAATGTCGACCATCACTTCGGCCTGGTGATCGGCCACGCCCGCCTGCTGCAGCGCTTTGAATGCCTTATGGGTGTTCATCATCGTCGGTATCATCCCTGTTGCTCCTGGTCGCCTTTCCTGTTGCCTGCAAGGTTATCCAGGTGGTGATAGTTGCACCATGTGATGATGTGGATTTTGCGCGACGTCTCGAAAAATATCAATTCGTACAAAGAGTAACGCTAAGCGGCAATAAAAAGGGCCTGCACGCTGGCAGGCCCTGGTCTGGCACGCATTTTTATCACTTTTCGGGCTGCGGAATTATTTTTATCTCCGCCATGCCGATACCGAGTTTGCGTGGATCCTGACCGGTAATGTTGCCGAGATTAGACAGCTGTGGTTCTGGCGGCGTGATGATCAGGTTGCGGCTGGCGCCGGGATTGGTGAAATGCAGCGTTTGCGTGGAGAACGCGTCACCCAGATTGAGCTGCTGCACTTGCTCGCCGACGCGCACCGGAATTGGCCGATGGGCGTTAGCCCCATAGGCACGTGCAGTGATCACCACGTCAAAGCGCGCCGGCAGCGGATCGACATATTCAATATTCACCTCCGGCGCGAGGTTGGCGTTCGACCAGCGTCCCCAGCTTTCCGGCCGTGAAATACCGCTAAAGCGCTTCACGCTGGCCGGCGCGCCCGGCACGGTCAGCAGGAAGCTGTCCGCCTGGTAGCGAATGGCATTGTCCTCAATGCGCATTTGCTGCTCGTTGAGCTGATAGGTCGCCGCGCTGACTTTCACCTGCGGGAACTGCGCTTTGCCCTGCCACACCGGCTGGTCGATGCGCGTCACCGTGGGTTGTCCGCCGGTCTGGCCCATCGCCAGACAGAGATCGGTCGACAGCGCCAGCGCCGGCTGCCACAGCCGGCCCATTTTGAAGCAGCGATCGACCCAGACAAACTTATCGCTGGCGGCAAAATCGGCCAGCTGGAAGCGCAGCGGCGCGGCGTATTCGCCTTCCGGCAGCGGCTCTACCTGATGATCGGATACGCGGAACAGGATCGGCAGCCTGAACGTCGCGCCCGAGAAGCTAAAGGTATTTTTGGGCTGGTCGATGGTGAACGTCTTCATCTGGCTGGGGAAATTCCACAGCTGAATGATATCGGCTTTCCACGCCGTGACCTTCTTCGCCATGTCATCGAACTGGCTGGAGAGCGAGGCCGAAGACAGCCCGCTGCGGCCAAGGCCAATCGCGTTATCCCCGCCGAGAATATCCAGCACCGTGGCGCCGTTATCCAGCGTGCTGCGCTTGCCATCCAGCACCTCGGCCTGCGGCTGATCGCCACGGATCACCATAAACAGATCGCGGCGCGGCTGCTTGATCAGATACTGATGCGCCGTGTTATTCATCGCCAGGTGATCGGAACTCACCACAATCACGGTGTTTTTAAACCACGGCGAGGCTTTGATGCGGGCAATCAGGCGCGCCACGTGCTCCTGGGTACAGGCCACCGCGCTAAACGACTGATTGGGTTTGCCGTCATAGCTGTAACTTTTGCGCTGACAGCTGCGCGAAATAAAGCCGTCCGGATGATGGGTGTCCACGGTGAGCGTAAACAGCGCAAAGCGTTTCTGCTGACGCGACAGCTCCTCATACTTTTCAAACACTTCATCCATCACCGTATCGTCGTAAAAGCCCCAGTTATTACGGTAGCTGGGGTCGGCGACGCGGCTCTTCAGCTCCTGCGAGCCGTACATGTTGGCGGCATCAAAACCGTGTGACAGCAAAAAGGTGTCTTTGCCGGCAAAGCGCAGGTCTGCACCCTGAATAAACCAGTTCTCATAGCCGGAGTGTTTGAGGATATCGCCGAGGCAGATATTTTGCGGATAGAAGCTGGAAAGCGAAGCCGAGGCGTTGCCGTCGAACGGCGCAAACAGCGGAATTCCGCACTGCGACGCCACCATGCCGGCGATGGTGTAATCGGTGCCGGGCAGTTGCTCGGTGTTGCTGAAGTCAATGCTGTGATCTTTTTCGCGACTCAGCTCCGGTGCCAGGCCAGGAAAAGCCTGTTGATCGAAGTAGGTGCGCTCAAGGCTTTCGCCGTAGATATACACCAGGTTGAGCTTCGGCGCGTTAATCTGCTTATTCGGCGTTTTGTAATAGGTTTCGAAATCCGAGTCGGCCTGACGCGCGTGGGAGGCGATCAGCTCTTTCACCTGGCGAAACGCCGGCGTGGTTTGCACCGAGCCGGCAGCACAGGCGATCGCCAGCAGGCTCCAGCCGAGATGATGCGGACGTTTATGCCGGCGCAGCACCCAGGAGAGAAAACAAAACAGTAAAAACAGGCCGATGATCAAGCCAAGCGCCGGTACCACATATTTGCTCACGCCCGCGCCGGTCAGGCTGTTGGTCAGGGTATAGAGCACCGCATCGTTGATGCCATCGCCGGTAAAATAGTTGCTGGCATACAGCGTGGCGTTGAGCACGATGAACAGGGTGAGCAGCAGCAAGATCAGGATAAACCAGAATTTATTTCGCCCGGCTTTATACGAATAGACTGCGATCGCAGCCAAAAAGAGCACTATTGAAAGCAACTCCAACGGCAGATCCTCACATTAAGTAAAAAGAACGCGTTACCTGCGTCTGCGGCCCTCTGCGGGGGTTTTGCGTCAATCTATATTGGCTGTCACAGGGCTGCAACACATCCAACCAGATTTGTGCGATGCATTGCGAATCGTTTAAGGCGGGTTTAGGCGGAGTCTGATTTAGTCTGGCAGCAACCGGCGCGCTGCTGCCAGACAGGGCGGGTGCGGGTGTTACAACTTACCGGTGAGATACTGCGCTTCGCCGTCGGCAAAGCTCCAGTCACCTTTGCTGTTGGTGATAAAACTGATCATCAGATCGTTGCCCTGCACGCCACAATTCTCCTGCAGCTCGCGCGCTAACTCTGCCATGAAGTGCGTTTTCTGTTCTTCACTTCTTGGGCTGGTGTACACGCGCACCATCACCAGATTGTCGCTGCGCGCAAAGCCCAGCCCGGTATCCTGAAAGACCATTTGATAACGCTTGTTTTCATGAACAATCTGATAACGATCGCGCGCCGGAACCTTAAATGCCGTGAGTACCGCGCGATGCGCGGCGTCGAGTAAGGTGCGAATCTCTGCTTCAGAACGGCCCTGAATAACATCAAAAGTCAGTAACGGCATCAATAAATCCTCGTTTTTGCCCACGCGGAAAGAGTAGGATGAAACGCTATGCTGCCGCTTGCTGCCGGAAAGAAAAAGCGCGCTGATTAAAATGATTATTTATTATTTTGAACAATCCTGATGAAAGAAATTAAAACCGATGCACTCTGGGTGCATTTGCACTGGCTGACGGTGCTGGCGGAACAGGGCAGTTTTACCCGCGCGGCTGAACGCCTGGATGTCAGTAAAGCGGCGATGAGCCAGAAAATCAAAGAACTGGAGCAGATGGCGGGCGTGGCGCTGGTGCAGCGCACCACGCGCAGCGTGCGGCTGACGTCGGCCGGTGAAAAGCTGGTGGACGACCTGCGTGAGCCGTTTGCGCGCATCGCACAGAGCTTCTTCAGCGTGCGTGACGAAGCCGGGCCGGTGCGCGGCCTGGTGCGCATCAGCGCGCCGGTGGCGTTTGCCCGGCAGCAGCTGGTGCCGATTATCGGCGACTTTCTGCGCGACTACCCGCAGGTGCGGTTGCAGCTCAACGTCAGCGATCGGCTGGTGTCGCTGGGCAGCGAAGGATTCGATCTCGCCATTCGCCACAGCCAGCAGCTGCCGGAAACGCACGTCGCGCTGCCGCTGTGTGAAACGCGCACGCTGCTGGTGGCCGCGCCGGATTATCTGACCCGTCACGGTACGCCAGATACGCCGCAGGCGCTGCAGCAGCATAACTGCCTCTATTATCCGCGCGGGCTGGAGTCGCCGCAGTGGCGCTTTCGTCTGCACAGCGATGACAGCGAAACGGTGCAGGTGAAGATTCAGGGTAATTTCGCCACTAATAACAGCGAGTCGATTCGTGACGCTGCGCTGCAGGGGCTGGGCATTGCCATGCTGCCGGACTTCAGCGCCAGCGCGGCGCTGACCAGCGGCACGCTGCAGCAGGTGCTGCCGGAGTGGCAGGCGGTCGATGCCTTTGCCGACCGCCTGTGGGTGGTGCGGCCTTACGCAGCGCAGGTACCGCGTGCCGTCACCACCTTTATCCACTGGCTACGCACGCGCTTTGTTGATGGGTGAGGCCAGCGGCGCGCTGAGCGGTGCTGTGGGCTGCATCATCGCCCCCAGCAGGCTGCGACGGTTATAGTTACCGAGACGCAGATTGAAGTCGAGATGCAGCTGCTCAATGCCGCTCAGCTTGATCACCGGCGGCGGCGTATGCGGGCGCTGATGGAACAGTACCGTGTGCGCAAAGGCATCACTTTGCCAGTTGCTCAGCCGCTGATAGTAATATGCGTTGGCCTCGCATTTACGCAGATACAGGTTCACGCGGCGATGTTCGCGCATCGCCGCCTGCTGCGCCAGCGAACCCAGCTGCTGTGCCGGCTCGGCGATTTTCTGCGTCAGCAGGGCAAAATCATCGCGCTTTGCCAGCTCATTAAAATAGTTGTGCGCCCCCAGATGCTTGATCGGCGCGTACTGTTTTTGCCACTCGCGAATAAAAGGATTATTGGGCGCAGCGGCAAGAAACCAGTTTTCAATCACCGGTGCCAGATAGTTGACGGTGGCAATTTCACGGTAATAGCCAATCACATCCATGCGGCGTTCCTGATGCGCACGGTGCACCCAGCTCAGGTCTTCAAATAACAGCGTGCTGCAGTCAATCGCAATGCCGCCGTAGCGTAATAATAATTCGAGGCGAATGACTTCACTTTTTTGCTGCTCACTTAATTGTGTCGAGGTAAAAATAAAATCCGGCAGGACTTCTTTAAGCGTTAAACGGTTTAATACATACACCTGATGGTCGGGATTATCCTGACGCAGTTGCTGGATATTTAACGCCATCGATTTCGGTAAATATTCATTGTCCCAGTACATCCAGATTTTTTTGGGTATTTCCGGCAGCGCTTTCTCACCCGAAAGCAACACGATATTGTCCTCTTCGCTGGGATCATATTCCGGCGCGCAGAGCGCAGTATGCTGTTTTTTCTGCAGTAATGTCTGGCCGGTAAAGGCGATTCTCTGCCAGTGTTGCCAGAGCGTAAGGGCTGGCTGGAGACGTTTTTTTGTCATGATGCACCTGATTATTGTGTTTATGGGGAGCAAGGATTCCCTGATGCTGGCGGCTTGAGCGCTCTTATGTGTCCTGACGGCTGTGTGTAAAAAGACTACCCTTGCTTAATAATCGATCCGCAGCGGCAAGGCTACGAATTTTTTTCGCTTTCAGATTTACCGGAAATGCCGGGATCCGGGATGGCTAAAAAGAGGTATCAATAAAATGATGAGGAAGTGCGTTTTTTATTTTTGCTCGATTAAGACTATTCCTAATAAAATAACCCTCTGCAGGCGCAGGCCGCGGCGCGGAATAAAAATGAGCGATCGGCGGTCCGTTAACGGCACTGTATTTTCCCCTGGCCTGGCCGCCGCTTGCCCAACGCGGAGGCAGGTTAGCTACGCTTAGAGCAGGCAACGAAAAAAAGGAGGCACTATGCAGCCACACAAGCGTGGGTTACTGGCGGTTGATAAGCAGGGCAACCGCGTGCTGTTTCTCAATCCCGACAGCTTCGCCGTTGAGCAGGAGCTGAATGCCTTACCGCCGCGACCGCATGAGCTGCTGATGCTGCCCGCGCTGGAGAAGGCGTATGTGCCGATCTACGGTGATGGCGTCCACGGCGACAATCCGCATCCGGGGCACAAGGTGGCGATTATCGATTTGCGCCAGCGGCAGATTCGCGGCTTTATCGATCTGTCACCGCTCAAGGCACCGCACAGCGGCCAGCTGGGACGCGATGGCAAAGTGTATCTGTGCTGTGAACACAGTGCCGCGGTGGCGGTGATCGATCCGCACAGCGACACGCTGGAGAAAACCATCCGGCTGCCGTCGCACAACGCGCACCGGCTGACGCTGTCGCCCAGCGGCCGCAAGCTGTTTACTGAAAACGAAGAGGACGCCAGCATCACGGTGGTGGATTTGTGCGAGGCGGAAGGGCGCATCATTGATAACATCCTGCTGCCGGGACCGATTGCCGGCATTGCCGCCTCGCCAAAGCACCCCTATCTGATGGCCAGCGCGGCAGACGCGCCGCTGCTGTACGTGGTGGATCGTCAGAGCCATCGTATCCGCCAGCGCATCACGCTGCCCGGCCATCAGCAGCCGTGCCAGGTGGTGCGCTTCAGCGCCAACGGTGAGCGGCTGGTGGCGATTGGCGACGGGGAAGGAGTGGTGACGCTGTTTGACGACTTGCTTAATCCGTTGGGTGACGTTGCGGTCGGCAATCAGCCGATGGATGGCTGTTTTAGCGCCGATAACCGCAGCCTGCTGATCGCTAATCAGGGTGACGGTTCGCTTAGCCTGATCGACCTGACGCAGATGAAGGTCATCGCCACGCCGCAGGCTGGCACCGGATGCGAAGTCCTGAGCTACTTTCAGCTGTCGTCCTGAGTGCGAAGGCCGCCATCAAATAAACGGCCGGTGATAAATAGCGCTGCTCCAGTGGCGGCTGCTGGCGTGTTTTTCTGCCTGCCAGCCGCGCTTGCGCAGTTGGCGCGCAATCAGTTTGTTCATAATACCGTGGCCCACCAGCAGCACCGTGCCTTGTTGCGACAGGGCAATCAGTTTGTCTGCCGCCCGCTGCGCGCGCTGCCGGGCATGCTGCACTGATTCCACGCGTCCGGCGTAACCGCACAGCCACAGCAGGCGCAGCAGTGCCAGCCACAGCGTCAGCGGCAGATGCAGGCGCGCAAACGGCAGTAGCGGCATCGCCACTTCACTGAACACCTCATCCACGTCCTGCGCCTGCAGGCCAAGCCGCGCCAGCGACGAACGCGCGCGCGGCAACGGGCTGCAGGCAATCACGCTGGCCATGCGCGCAATCGCCATACTGCGCGGCGGCGGCGCATCACAAATCACCGCCTGGTCGTAGCCTTCACACCAGTCCGCCAGCGCCCGCGCCGTAAAGCGCCCGCTTACCGGATGGTCTGGCTTGCCGTGTCGCATGAGGATAATGGTCATAATGCTCCTGAGTGAAGGTCATCCAGTCTACTGCAGGCGCGCAGGATTTCGCGCGGCCCGGGCGGTTTTAAGAATAATGCCCGGGTGTCATCAAAACTTAACTGAAATGTGCGAAAACGGCGCGGTGAAAGTTTGGTCGCCGTTTTTGCCAATGATAAGCAATAGTCGTTAATCACGCAGCGTGCGTGGATTTTTTTATGACGCTGGCTGTAATGTAATGTCATGAATTAACGCCGTTTTTATCTTTTTCTCCTGCACCATTGTGAAGATAAGTTAATTATTTTCCTGTTGATCACTTGATTTATCTACGCGCGTAGATAGACTGTCTTCACAGTGACAACTCACGGTGCCAGAGACGAAGTTGGCCTTGAGATGACCCAGTTACATTTGCCGTGCTAATGCGATCGATGAAAAAAACATCGGCGAAATCAGGCAAATAGATGAATTCCAACACCAGGGAATTCTTTACTGACCTTTCATCCAGGTTTGCCTACTGAACGTCGCCACCGGGGAGTTCCGCTTGTTGCCAGGGAACCTACCCACGGATGGGCGTTTACTGTTTTCACCTCTTTCAGGGAAATGGTTATGACGGTACATCACTCCGTTACGCAACAAGGTTCACCCGCTTCCGCCGCCGATGCGCGGCTGGAAACCACCACCGGGCGCAAAGATTTCTGGCGCGCCACCTTCTCCTGCTGGCTGGGCACCGCGATGGAATACGCGGATTTCGCCCTGTATGGCCTCGCTGCCGGCATCATTTTTGGCGATGTGTTCTTTCCCGAAGCCACCCCAGCAATGGCGCTGCTCTCCAGCTTTGCCACCTGGTCGGTCGGCTTTATTGCACGCCCGATCGGGGCGCTGCTGTTTGGCTGGATTGGCGATCGCAAGGGCCGCAAGGTAGTGATGATCAGCACCATCATTCTGATGGGCGCTTCGACCACGCTGATCGGCCTGATTCCTTCCTATGCAACGATTGGCCTGTGGGCGCCGGCCTGCCTGGTGCTGCTGCGTTTCACGCAGGGGCTGGGCGCCGGCGCTGAGCTCTCGGGCGGCACGGTGATGCTGGGTGAATACGCGCCGGTTGAGCGCCGTGGCCTGGTGTCATCGGTGATTGCACTTGGTTCCAACAGCGGCACGCTGATTGCGTCGCTGGTGTGGCTGGCGGTGATTCAGATGGATAAAGCCACGCTGCTCGACTGGGGCTGGCGAATTCCGTTCCTCAGCAGTGTGTTGATTGCTGCGGTCGCGCTGTGGATTCGCCGTCATCTGCGTGAAACGCCGGTGTTTGAGCGTCAGCAGGCGGAACTGCAGGCGCAGCGCCATGAAACGCTGGCGCAAAGCGCGACGCAACCCGACAGCCGCAGCTTCTGGCAGCGCAGCCGCGCCTTCTGGACCATGGTGGGCCTGCGCATCGGTGAGAACGGCCCGTCCTATCTGGCACAGGGCTTTATCGTCGGCTACGTCGCCAAAGTGCTGATGCTGGACAAATCGGTGCCGACCACCGCGGTGTTCATCGCCTCGCTGCTCGGTTTCCTGATCATCCCGTTTGCCGGCTGGCTGTCAGACCGCTTTGGCCGACGCATCACCTATCGCGGCTTCTGCCTGTTACTGATGATTTACGCCTGGCCCGCCTTTAGCCTGATGGACAGCCGCGAGCCGGCCATCGTGATTCCGGTGATTGTGGTGGGCATGGCGCTGGCGTCGCTGGGCATCTTTGGCGTGCAGGCGGCATGGGGCGTGGAGATGTTTGGCGTTAAACACCGTTACACCAAAATGGCGGTTGCCAAAGAGCTGGGGTCTATTCTTTCAGGAGGCACCGCACCGCTGGTGGCGGCGGCGCTGCTGTCGTTTACCGGCCACTGGTGGCCGATTGCCGTGTACTTCTCGGCCATGGCGACCATCGGTTTCCTCACCACCTTTGTGGCACCGGAAACGCGCGGACGCGATCTGAATCTGCCGGAGGATGCTATCTGACGCGCAGGATCGTGCAACATTCTTTGATTACGCTGGCCGGTACTCCCGGCCAGCGGCATTAACGCAGAGGCAATATTGGCGAAATCCCCAACCGGAAATGTGACACGCAGTGACGTCGCCAAAGCCGCCGGAACCTCGGTGGCGGTGGTCAGCTATGTGATCAACAACGGACCGCGTCCGGTGGCCGAAGCCACGCGTCAGCGCGTGCTGGCCGCCATCCAGCAAACCGGCTATCGCCCGAATGCGGTGGCGCGCGCACTGGCCTCCGGCAGTACCAAAACCTTTGGCCTGATCGTGCCGAATATCGCAAACCCGTTTGTCGCCTCAATGGCGCACGTGCTGCTGCAGGAGTCGCTGAACCACGGCCACGTGATGCTGCTGGGCGATGCCGGCGACGACCGCCAGCGCGAGCTGGAGCTGATTCAGGGTTTGCTGAATCGTCAGGTTGATGGCCTGTTTTACACCAGCGTCGATCGCCATCCCTATATTGATGTCATCCAGGCGAGCGGAACGCCGCTGGTGATGCTGGACCGCATTGAACCGCGCCCCGGCGTCAGCATGCTGTGCGTGAACGAACGTGAAGCGGCGCGTCAGGTCACGGCGCATCTGCTCAGCCACGGCTATCAGCAGGTCGGCATGATCAGCGGTCCGCGTGAGATGCTTAACGCGCAGGATCGTATTCAGGGCTGGCGCGACGCCATGGCGCAGCACGGGCTGACGGTAGATGAAGCGCTGATTTTTCCGGCCGGCTATTCGCGCCAGGGCGGTTACGACGCCGGGCAGCGCATGATTGCCAGCGGCCGGGTGCCGCGCGCGCTGTTTACCAGTAACGAAGGGCAGGCGATTGGCTGTATTCGCGCGCTGTCCGAACATGGCCTGCGCGTGCCGCACGATGTCGCGCTGGTGTGTTTCAACGGTACCGAGCAGTCGGCCTTTCATGTGCCCACGCTCACCACCGTGCGCCAGCCGCTGCGCGAAATGGCACGCAGCGCCATCGCCATGCTGAAAAACGGTCATGGCGAGGCGCAGCTGGCCGAATTTCCTCACCATCTGGAGATCGGTGAGTCCTGTGGCTGCCAGCTATCTCAACAAAAATAAATATATAACATTATGAAAAGACTAATTATTGATTGTGATCCGGGGAATGGTATTGCTGGCGCTAACACCGATGACGGGCTGGCGCTGGCCTTAGCGCTGGCGTCACGCGCGCTGGCCGTTGAGCTGATCACCACCGTGAGCGGCAACACGCCGAGCGCGGTGGGAGCGCGGGTGGCTAAAGATCTGCTGCAGCGGCTCGGACTGAACATTCCGGTAGTGCAGGGCGCGCTGCAGGCGCTGCGCGAAGATCCGGCGCCGTGGCGCGCGCGGCTGGATAACGTCGCCGACCCGGCGCTGGGCGAACTGTGGCGCGGCGTGCGTCAGCCGCAGATGGTGGCAGCGGACGGCAACGATGCGGCGGGCGTGATGGGCCAGCTGATTTGTGACAATCCCGGCGAGTTTACGCTGGTGGCAATAGGCCCGCTGACCAACGTGGCGCAGGCGCTGCAGCGCTATCCGCAGATGGCGGATTCCGTAGCGGAGATCGTCATTATGGGCGGCGTATTCGCGCTGGATGACTACATCAAAGACACCAATTTTGGCCTCGATCCGGAAGCGGCGCATCAGGTGCTGCACAGCGGCGCCACCATCACGCTGGTGCCAATGGATGCCACCACGCAGACGCTGCTGACCCATCAGGATCTCACGCGCCTGACCGCCTGCGATCATCCACTGCCGCAGTTTGTGCGCGAAACGCTGCGACCGTGGATTGATTACTCCATCCGCACCCGCCATCTGCCGGGTTGCTGGATCCACGATGCGCTGGTCATTGCCTGGCTGCTCAACCAGCGCGTGGCGGACGGCGTGGATTATCACGTCGATATTGAGCTGCGTCCCGGTGCCACGCGCGGCAAGACCTGGCGCTACCGCACGCCGCTGCGGCTGGATGTCGGCGTGCCGGCGGACGCGGGCGCACTGGTGCATGTGATGCAGAACGTAAACAATCCGCTGCTGCTGGAAGTGATTGAGCAGACGTTCAACGGATTGAAACGCTGAGATTTTGCTGCGGCGCGCGGTCTCCCGGCCGGAGTACCGTGCGCCGCTTTCCTGCCGACACGCTTCCTTACATCGCGAATCACTCGCTGACAATTCCCCGCCGCGCGGCGCCTTTCTGACATGCTATATACAAATGGTTAACACAATAATAACCAGTGCAACCATTCGCTGGATAACGTTCCAATAAAAATCTGGCCGCGAGCCGGAAGCAATCAGACAGGATACCCTTATGTTTAACTGGACTGCGACCCAGCGCAACGTGGCTTTCGCCAGTTTCGCCAGCTGGACGCTGGATGCGTTCGACTTCTTTATTCTGGTGTTTGTGCTCAGCGATCTTGCGCGCTACTTCAACACCAGCGTCTCCGATGTTTCCATTGCCATTATGCTGACGCTGGCCGTACGACCGGTGGGCGCATTGATCTTTGGCCGGCTGGCGGAAAAATATGGCCGCCGGCCGATCCTGATGCTCAACATCGTGCTGTTTTCGCTGTTTGAGTTGCTGTCGGCATGGTCGCCCAACTTTGCTGCCTTCCTGACCTTCCGCGTGATTTACGGCGTGGCGATGGGTGGCATCTGGGGCGTGGCCTCTTCGCTGGCGATGGAAACCATTCCCGACCGTTCGCGCGGCCTGATGTCCGGCATCTTCCAGGCCGGTTATCCGTGCGGCTATCTGCTGGCGTCGATAGTGTTTGGCCTGTTCTTCGAACAGGTGGGCTGGCGCGGCATGTTCCTGATTGGCGCGCTGCCGATTCTGCTGCTGCCGTTTATCTATTTTAAAGTGCCGGAATCGCCGGTATGGCTGGCGGCACGCGAGCGTAAAGAGAATCACGCGCTGCTGCCCATCATCCGCCAGCACTGGAAAATCTGTATTTACATGGTGCTGCTGATGGCCTGTTTTAACTTCTTCAGCCACGGCACGCAGGATCTCTATCCGACGTTCCTGAAAGTGCAGCACCAGTTTGACGCCCACACGGTGAGCATTATCGCCATCGGCTATAACATCGCGGCGATGCTCGGCGGCATTACGTTCGGCTCGCTGTCCGAGCGTATCGGGCGTAAAAAAGCCATCATGCTGGCGTCGTTTCTGGCGCTGCCGGTGCTGCCGCTGTGGGCGTTCTCCAGCGGTCCCTGGGCGATTGGGATCGGCGCGTTCCTGATGCAGTTTATGGTGCAGGGCGCATGGGGCGTGGTACCGACCTACCTGACCGAGCTGGTGCCGGCCAATGCGCGTGCGGTACTGCCGGGCTTCGTTTACCAGCTGGGGAATTTAATTGCTTCGGTCAACGCCACGCTGCAGTCACGCATTGCCGAAGCCCACGGCGGTAACTACGGACTGGGCATGGCGATTGTCGCCGGCACGGTGGCGGTGCTGATTTGCGTGTTCGTGGCGTTTGGCCGCGAGACGCGCGGCATCGAAATATCCGGGGCGGTGGCGAAAGAGACGCGTTAACGCGCCTCGCAGACGTCAATCCATTTCGCCGCCGTGAGCTCAGCCATGCGCTGCGGCGAAATGCGCACCGCGCTGTGAATCGAACCGGCCGCAGGTAACACTTCATCGAAACTGCGCAGCGACACATCGCAATAGACGGTCAGCGGATTTTCCAGCCCGAACGGGCACACGCCGCCGACCGGATGGCCGGTCCAGTTCACCACCTCATCCACGCTCAGCATGCGCGCTTTTGCCCCGAGCGCCGCCTTCAGCTTGCGGTTATCCAGCCGGGCGTCGCCGCGCGTGACAATCAGCACCACGCTCTCTTTCACTTTCAGCGACAGGGTTTTGGCGATTTGCCCCGGCGCCACGCCATGTACGCGTGCGGCCAGTTCTACGGTGGCAGTGCTTTCCGGCATCTCGATGATGTCGATATCCGGTGCGTGTTCGGCAAAGAAGTGCCGTACCGACTCCAGGCTCATTTTTTTCTCCGGTAAAAACAGAGCGTAAAAGCTGCCATAAGGCGGGAAAGCTGTAAACGGGAGAAACGGAGAATCTGTAACAGAATACGCCGCGCTTACACGGCATTTAACGTGCAGTTACCGCAGCGTTCGACGTCCGGAATGCGATAGCGCTGGCAGCAGCTACGCCGCTCCATCGCGCCGTTGCGCGGGATCATGGTGCGATACAGCGGATTATCACTGCCGTCGGACAGGGATTTGCTGAAAAACAGCGCCTGTTCCAGTTGATGCCGGGTGGCCGCAGGCAGCTGCTGCTGCAGTTCGCCAAGGAACCAGTAAAACGAGAAGCCTAAGTTGTTCCAGATCAGCCGCGCGTTGATATCACCGTGCTGCGCCATGCCGTTAACGGCGGGGATCAGGCCGTGCTGAATCAGGCGTTCGATACGCTGCTGCGGATTGAGATAGCGCGCATCCTCATCCTCCTGCACATCAATCCAGAAGGCGCAGGGATGGCCGTTTTCGTGGAACTCAACGTGGATACGCTGCGGCGAGCAGTCGAGCGCGCGCGGCTCCTGCAGCAGCGCCAGCATTAATGGCGGCAGCAGCAGGCCAAAATACCACTGGGCCCACAGCGACTGCAGCGGTTTGGCTTCCTGCGGAACATCGGGATGGTGGCGATAGAGATAGTCGCTGTAGCGCTGCGTCAGGCGGCGATAGTGAAACGGCGTGGACCATTCGGCCAGCGTCAGCGTGCCTGCGGGGGCCGGCTGGCCCAGCTTCACGTTTTCCCGCATGTAGCTACGCTGGTCGCACATCAGATCTTCCAGCGCGCTGGCTAAGCTGCGATCGCTCTGCATAAAGATCAACGGATGCGCGCTAAAGCGATGATCCTGACGCGTGATGATGGCCATGCGGCTCCTGAGTGAAAACGGGAAGCGAAAAACAAATGATAATCGTTCCCGATTCACTGAGCAAGATGCCAGCAGCGCTCACTGCCTGGCCACCGCGCATTTTGCGTGAAATCCTGCGGAAAGGGCGCGGCGTTGTCGCCGCACCGCTTACACCAGATCGCTGCTTACCGGCGCCAGCTTCGGTAAATCCTCCCACGCCAGAATGGTGTTACGTCCCTGATTCTTCGCCACGTACAGCGCGCGGTCGGCGTTGGCCACCGCCTGGTCGAAGTCTTCTGCGAAAATCGGCGCGATGCCGGCGCTGATGGTCACGTGGGTCGAGACTTTATCATTGAAGCGGTGGGGAATTTCCAGATCAACCACGTACTGACGGATGCGTTCGGCCAGCTTCATGGCAATCGAGGCGTTAACATTGGTCATCAGCACCAGAAACTCTTCGCCGCCGTAGCGCGTCACCACATCGCGCGAGCGCACCGCATCGCGAATCGCAACCGACACCCGCGCCAGCGCCTGATCGCCCATGGCATGACCGTAGTTATCGTTGTAGGCCTTGAAGTGATCAATATCCAGCAGCAGTACAAAGTGGCTGCCGGCATGATTTTCCATGATGGTATCCAGCCGGTTCTTCAGCCCGCGCCGGTTATACAGGCCGGTGAGCGGATCGAGCATGCTCAGGTCGCTGAAACTTTGCTTCTCCTCATACAGCTGGCGCACCAGCCGCAGGGTGAAGGTGTCGAAGCGGCGGCGCATCAAATGGTGCAGCGAGAAGCCGATCAGCGGCAGCGTAATGGTGAACAGAATGGTCATTAAATGCTGACCATCATCCAGTAACAGTACGGTTAATACCGGTGGCGTAATATGTAAACAGAACGCAAGCAAATAATCACTCAGGGCAATCGCGCTGATAAAAAATACGCTCAGCAGACTGATTATTAAAAAGCTACCGTCAAAATAAAACACCAGATGGTAACGATGGTTGATATGCCAGGCCCACAGCGCGCCTAATAGCAATGCGACAGGATTTAATAACGGGAATTTTAGATTTGGCGCGATTAAACATAGCGCCAGCAGCGTGGTGCTAAAGCCCGCCACCAGTGTTACCGGCAGCGAATTGATGGGATTATCCGTGCCGAAAAACGGCAGCAGACAAAAAAGCGAAACGGCGACATTCAAAAACAAAAATAGCATCAGCGACAGCCGATACTTGCTGTGTTTCAACTCATCATAAGATTGTAATTTCATTATTATTACTCGTGACAGCCCTGAAATATCAAAGCGCTACCCGCAGGAAATAATCCCACAACGCGGATAGTGAGCACGTTTTTGCTGTGTTATCAAAATAGTTATCGGCGGCAATCTATCATTTTCCAGTAATTCTGTCATCCGGCGCGGGCAGGGCAAAAAATTCGCTGCAAGATGAGAAATGTTGTCATATGATAATGGGAATATTTATCATTTGAAGGGTTGCGTGATGATCATGGCGATGATGGCTGCCTGCGGCTTGTGGGGCGTAAGCTGGGTGATGGGTAAACGTCTGGATAGCGGCTGGGGCGTATTGCTGCCCTGCGCGGCCATGCCGGTGTTTGCACTGTGGGAGCCGAGTTTCAGCCAGTGGCGCTTAGTGATGATCGTTGCGCTGCTGCTTACCGTGGTGATGTTGTTCCACCATCGTCTGCGTCATTATCTGCTGCTGCCTTCCTGCCTGGCGCTGGCTGGCGGTCTGGCGGCTATCTCAGTGAATTTTCACGTCATTTAACGGCGAGCAGAAACGACAATATCACGCAAAGGCGTGATAACAGCGGTAACAATCAATAGGGATGTACTGCAGAAGAAGTGTGACAACATTGGTGCGAAGAGAGGGACTTGAACCCTCACGTCCGTAAGAACACTAACACCTGAAGCTAGCGCGTCTACCAATTCCGCCACCTTCGCATCGTAGTTGTCTGTTTATATCACCGCATGGTGCGAAGAGAGGGACTTGAACCCTCACGTCCGTAAGAACACTAACACCTGAAGCTAGCGCGTCTACCAATTCCGCCACCTTCGCGCAGTGCACGCGATATAAACTCTGTGATTATTGGTGCGAAGAGAGGGACTTGAACCCTCACGTCCGTAAGGACACTAACACCTGAAGCTAGCGCGTCTACCAATTCCGCCACCTTCGCCTACCTGCAATACATTACAGTATTGCTAACCACGGAGGCGCATTTTAGAGATTTTACTCATTGCGTCAACACATATTTTGCGACGGTGAAACGACTGCTGCAAAAAGCAACGTTTTCCCCGTCGCATCGCGGATTTTACTACGCTTAGCGCGCTTTCGCGCCGCGGCCATATACGGCGCGATACACTTTGAAGCGGCCGGTCTGCGCCAGCACTTCATGGTTACCGAAGGTTTCATCCAGCACCTGCGGATAAGGCAGGAAGGCGTTGGCCACGATGCGCAGCTCGCCACCGCTGTTAAGATGTTTCACCGCACCGCGAATCAGCGTGTGGGCGGCATCAAGGCTGGTTTGCAGACCGTCATGGAACGGCGGGTTAGAGATGATCAGATCAAAACGGCCGCTGACGTCTGAGAACACGTTACTGGCAAACACTTCGCCTTCCAGGCCGTTAGCGGCCAGCGTGGCTTTACTCGCCTCGATGGCGGCGGCGTGCACATCGCACAGCCACAGCCGGACTTTCGGCGAATGCTGCGCCAGCGCGGCGGCTAATACGCCACTGCCACAGCCGATATCCAGCACTTTGCCTTTGGTATGCGGCGTAAGAGTGGAAAGCAGCAGATCGCTGCCGATATCCAGCCCGTCGCGGCTGAACACGCCCGGCAGGGTATGAATGGTGAGATCGTCCAGCTGATAGCGATTGCCGAACGCGCTGGCGTCAAAGCTGGCCTGCTGCGTCAGCTGGCCGTGATACAGCCCGCAGCGGCGCGCGCTGTCGATCTTCTCCAGCGTCGCCCAGCTCTCCAGCATGCCTTCAGCGCTGCGCACGCCGCTGCGGTTTTCACCGACGACAAAAATATCGCAGCCCAGCGGCAGCAGCGACAGCAGGTTTTGCAGCTGGAACTGCGCTTCCGGTTTGTTCTTCGGCCAGAAATAGACCAGCGTGTCGCAACCGGCCACATCGGCCGCGCTGGCCACCAGACCGTACACTGCCCGTTCACCGAGGCGACGGCTGAGGTTCTGCCAGTGATGGTACTGCTGAGTGTGCACGCGGCTCGACGCGGTCTCCAGCTGGGCGGGCAGGTCATCCTGCAGGTCGCCGGCGAACAGTACGTGGCGGGCGGTAAATTCATCACTGTGGCGCAGAATCACTTCGCTGGCCGGGGTAAAAGCAGACATGGAACGCTCCTGTTAAATCAGAGCGGCGATTATAGTGCTTTGTTGGCGCATGTTCGATGGGTTTGCTAGCATAGCGTCGCATTCTGGCAGGATTACAGGTAACAGCATGAGCACAAGGCGCGACTGGCTTCTACAGCAAATGGGGATTACGCAGTATCAGCTGCGACGTCCGCGCGTGCTGCAAGGTGAAATTGCCGTCACGCTAACGCCGGACACGCGGCTGGTGCTGGTCGCTGAGCAGGCGCCGGATCTGCAGGAGCCGCTGGTGCGTGACGTACTGCGGACGCTGAGCATTCAGCCGGGGCAGGTAATGACGCTGACGCCAGAACAGCTGCCGATGCTGCCGGAGCAGGTCGACTGTGCCGGCTGGCTGCTGGGCGTGACCAGCGATCATCCTTTTAACGGCATCACGTTCACCAGCGCCGTTTTCAATGAATTAATCAGCAGCGGCGCGGCCAAGCGCGCGCTGTGGCAACAGATGTGTAACCATGACAGCCATCTCTTTCATCACCCCTGATTTACAGCCGCGGCTGCTGGAGATCGAGCGCCGCGCGCATGCGTTTCCATGGAGCGAGCAGACCTTTGCCAGTAATCAGGGCGAACGTTACGTCAATCTTTGCCTGCACGCGGACGGCCAGCTGGCCGGCTTCGCCATCACCCAGGTGGTGCTGGATGAAGCGTCGCTGTTCAACATCGCGGTCGATCCCGCGTTCCAGCGCCGCGGCTATGCGCGTCAGCTGCTACAGCAGCTGATTGCCGAACTGGAGCAGCGTGCGGTGATGACGCTGTGGCTGGAGGTGCGCGCCTCCAATCAGCCCGCGATTACGCTGTATCAGCAGCTGGATTTTCATCAGGTCAGCGTGCGGCCAAACTACTATCCCACCGCCAGCGGGCGCGAGGATGCCATCATTATGGCGCTCACGCTCTGACGTCATTCAAAAGGGGCACTATGTTAAACGACTGGGACTGCATCCTGTTCGATGCGGATGACACACTTTTTCATTTTGACGCGTTTGCCGGCCTGCAGCGCATGTTTGCCAGCTACGACGTGCACTTTAGCGATCAGGATTACGCTGACTATCAGGCGGTGAATAAACCGCTGTGGGTCGATTACCAGAACGGCACCATTTCAGCGTTGCAGCTCCAGACGCGCCGCTTCACGCTGTGGGGTGAAAAACTCAGCGTGGCGCCGGAAGTGCTGAACAGCGACTTTCTTAATGCGATGGCCGAGATCTGCCTGCCGCTGGATGGCGCAGCCCGCCTGCTGGATACGCTCAAGGGCAAGGTAAAAATCGCCATCATCACCAACGGTTTTACGGCGCTGCAGCAGGCGCGCCTTGAACGCACCGGTTTCCGTGACTACTTTGACGCGCTGGTGATCTCCGAACAGTTGGGCGTACCCAAGCCGGACGCGGCGATTTTTGACCATACGCTGCAGCTGCTGGGCAATCCCGATCGCCGCCGGGTATTAATGGTCGGCGACACGCCGGAATCAGATATTCTCGGTGGTATGAATGCCGGCGTGAAAACCTGCTGGATCGATCACGGCACGCGTCCGCTGCCGGCGCACATCACGCCCACCTGGCAGGTGAAAACCTTGCCTGAGCTGCAATCTATTCTGACTGCTTAACAATCCCGATACCCGCTATTTTAGCGAATTAAACCAGCCTGTTCCGCCTGGCTGGTTTTTTTAACTGCCAGTTTGTCTTTATAACCCCTTTTTTACCGCCTGCCTCTGTTTTATCGCGCTCAGACAAAATGCGTGCCGCTCAGCGCCATTTTTTTATGACAATTTTTAATGATCGCGCGAGCAAATTTTCATCTTTCATTTACAATCTTTCACAGTTTTAATGGGTTGATAAGAATAGTCTTAGGTTTACGGGCAAAAGTGACGCAAATTTGCATTAAAAATATTTGTTAACCTTTACTGAACTAATTTCCTCTGCTAGCGGCGCGTTGAAATTTTGTCAGGCTTCTGTAAACTTCCGTCAGACATTAACAAATGGATTGTGATTGCATGCTCACGGGCAGGTTTTACCTGGCTCGTGCGGTAGCTATGATGTTTCCAGTCTTTTATATGTTGTTGATATATCTCAATAAATAGCAATACTGCCAGCGAATGCCGTAAGTTGTTGCTGTTATCCTCTTAATCGTTACCGATTAACCAGATTCATTGAACGTGATAGTTTTTAACCCAGGGATGGCATAAGAGAAACCGAGGTTTGGCTGTGGCCGACCCCTTCGCTTAGCAAAAATTGATCATGTTGCTGATCGTTTGTGAAACGATCGGAATTCTTCCGACATCATCCCTGTCACTAATGTTGCATTTTTAATACTTAATTCAGGCTGATCAATTTTTGCCTCGCTGGCGCGATGCGTTAGCCACACTCATTAAAGGGTCAACTTTTTAACTGGTACTGAATCGACGCCGGCTCCCGCCGTGCGCACGGTTCATTTTGCTCTTAACCGGCCTCTGGCCACTTTTTAGGCGTTAATGGAACTAAACATGAAGAAAATGGTGAATCTCCGTATGGCGTTGGGCCTGATGTTTGTTTTCGCAGTGGCTGGCTGTAAAGCACCGCCAAAGATGACAGACGACACTATTGTCAGCAGCACCGTTGACGGCGTCACGCTGTCGCACCGTTATGCCGTCCAGCCGCCGGCACAGTTCAGCCCGGTGAACGAGGCTTATCGCGCGCTCTATCCGGCTTCGATCATGACCCGCCCGAGCTTCGGCGGCAAAGTGGTGGATACGCTGAAAAGCGGTGAAACCTACACCGTGATTGGCCAGGTTGAAAACAACTGGCTGGCACTTGGCGAGTCGGCGCAGGCCGCAGACGAAGCGCAGCCTGAGACTGCACCGGCCGATGACAAAAAAGCGCAGCAGCCGGCGGCTCAGCCTGCGGTACAGCTGATCGGTTATGTCCCGTTCCGCGCGGTGGTGAAAAGCGCGCTGTATGAGCAGACCATCAAAGCGGACAAGCCGAAGCGTCGCGCCCGCGCCAGCAGCAAGAAAAAGACCTGCGTCGCGGTGGATGGCGACAGCAAAGCGTGCCAGAACAGCAACAGCGGCACCTGGATCATCAACTAACACGGTAAGCAGGGAGGGCTGAATGATGACGACGATTTCTCTCCGCCGCGCCGGATTACTGCTGCTGGCTTGCCTGCTGGCCGCCTGCAGCAGCAACAGTCCGGCGCCGGTTGCACGCTACAATCTCGACTTTCAGGCGCATCCGCAGATCAACGCGGGTGCGCCGCTTAAAGTCCGGGTGATGTTGCTGACCTCCGATGCGGAATTCATGTCCGCTGATTTCTACTCCCTGCAGAACCAGCCCGCCACCGCGTTGGGCAGCACGCTGCTCAACAATCAGCAGTTCTTCCTGATGTCAGGTCAGTTGAGTAAAACCCTCAGCGCGAAAAGCCTGCCGGAAGCGCGCTTCATCGGCATCATGGCCGAGTATCAGGCGCTGGACGGTAAAGTCTGGCGTCTCGCGCTGCCGTTCCCGGATGGCGACGACAGCGCATTCTGGCAGTTCTGGAAAAATAACGATGGTGAGTTGAATGCCCGCGTCGTGGCGGATATCAACGGCCTGCGCGTGGTTAAGCAGTAAGGATGCCTATGAACCGAGCCGAAAAGGTTGTCTGGACCGAGGGGATGTTCCTGCGCCCTCACCATTTCCAGCAGTCGGAAAATTTTCTACACAGCACCCTGCGCGAGTGGGGGCAGTCGCAGCGCGCCTACACCTGGGGTTTTTTTGATCTCGAATTTGATGAAGCGCTGTTGCGCCAGGGAAAACTGGCGCTGAGTGCCGCCAGCGGATGTCTGCCTGACGGCACCTTCTTCTCTTTCAGCCAGCCACAGCACGGTCCGGCTCCGCTGGATCTGCCGGCGAATGTCGATCGCAGCAAAGTGGTACTGGCGATCCCGGCCCGGCGCAACGGGCGCGAAGCGGTGGCGTTTCAGGAGACGCAGGATTCACTGGCGCGCTATCTGGCGTGGGAAGCCGAAGTCGAAGATGACAACGCTCAGGCGGTCGGCGCTGCCACCGTTCAGTTCGGCAAACTGCGCCTGCGCCTGATGCTGGAACAGGATCTCACCGCGGAGTGGACAGCGATGGGCGTGGCGCAGGTGATTGAAAAACGCAGTGATAACCACGTGCGCCTCGACACCGATTACATACCGCCGATGCTGACGCTCAACGCCAGCCGTCCGCTGCAGAGCATGCTCAATGACCTGCACGGCCTGATTCAGCAGCGCAGCCAGCAGCTGAGTCAGCGCACGCCGGGTACCGGCCGTTTTAATAGTGCCGACATGGTCGATTTTATGCTGCTGACCTTACTCAATCGTCAGCTTGGCCTGCACGCGCACTTACAGCATCTGCCGCTGCTGCACCCGGAAACGCTCTACAGTCACTGGCTGCAGCTGGCCGCTGAATTGAGCAGCTGGATGCCGGCGCGCACCCCGGACGCGCTGCCGCTGTATGACCATGACGATCTGTACAGCTGCTTTGCCCGCTTAACGCTGCTGCTGCGCCAGGGACTGTCGCAGGTGATGGAAGAGAGCGCCATCCAGCTGCCGCTGACGCAGCGCTCGCACGGCCTCAACGTGGCCACGGTGCCGGAAAGCAGTATGGTACGCGAGTTCGGCTTTGTGCTGGCGGTCAAAGCCAGCGTGCCAGCCGAAGCGCTGAAAACCCACTTCCCGGCGCAGATGAAAGTCGCGCCCGTCACCAAAATCCGCGATCTGGTGCAGCTGCAGCTGCCGGGACTGGCGCTGAAAGCCATGCCGGGCGCGCCGCCGCAAATCCCGTGGCATGCCGGCTACAGCTATTTTGAGCTCGATAAGAACAGCGAGCTGTGGCAGGAGATGGAGCGCTCAGGTGCCTTTGCGCTGCATCTGGCCGGTGAGTTTCCGGGCCTGAACATGGAGTTCTGGGCCATTCGTAGTCAGTCAGAATAATCAAAACTGAGCACGCCGCATGATGCAGGAACAACAGAAACCGAACAGTGACGTCACACAGCAGGATGTCAGCCATCAGAATGTGCTGGTCGCCGCGGCGAATCCGCTGATTAACGCGATCCCGCAGATTCGCCACTCCGTCTCGCACGACGATCCGGCGCGACTGCGCCAGCAGCTGATCGATCAGATCCGTCGCTTTGAGCTTAGCTGCCAGCAGTCGGGGCTGAGTTATGAAGTGATCGTCGGCGCGCGCTACTGCCTGTGCACCGCGCTGGATGAAGCGGCGGCGCTGACGCCGTGGGGCAGCCGCGGCGTGTGGACCAGCAACGGCCTGCTGGTGACGTTTCACAATGAAACCTGGGGCGGTGAGAAGTTCTTTCAGCTGCTGGCCAAGCTGTCGCAAAACCCGCGTCAGCACATCCTGCTGCTGGAGCTGATCTATTTCTGCCTGCTGCTCGGCTTTGAAGGGCGCTACCGCGTGCTGGATAACGGGCGTTCGCAGCTGGAAACCATCAAACAGCGTCTGCTGCAGATGATCAAAAGCGTGCGCGGCAGTTACCCGGCGGCGCTGTCACCGCATCCCACCGATCAGCCGGTGCTGCGCAAGCTGTGGCGGCCGATGATTCCACTGTGGGCCTGTGCGGCGGTGGCCGGCTTTGCTGCCTGCCTGTTCTACATCGTCCTGAACTGGCGTCTCGGCGACTACACCTCGCCGGTGCTGGCCAGCATCTATCAGACCGCGCTGCCGGAAGTCAAAATCAGCAATCCGGCACCGCCGCCGCCCGCCACGCTGCACCTGAAAGCGTTCCTCAAGCCGGAAATTGATGCCGGCCTGGTGGCGGTGCGCGATGAAGCCGACCAGAGCGTGGTCACCCTGAAGGGCGATGGCCTGTTCGCCTCGGCATCCACCGAAGTGCGTGGCCGCTACGATGCGGTGATTCAGCGCATTGCCGCCGCGATGAATAACGTCAGCGGGAAGATTCTGGTGATTGGCTACAGCGACAACGTGCCGATTCGCAGCGCCCGCTTCGCCTCCAACTATGAACTCTCCCTGGCGCGCGCGCAGTCGGTGCAAACCCTGCTGCAGCAGCAGCTGGCACAACCGTCGCGGGTTAAAGCCGAAGGGCGTGGCGAAAGCCATCCGCTGGTGCCGAACACCAGCGCTGAGAATCGCGCCCGCAACCGTCGCGTAGAAATTACTCTGCTGGTCGCGCCGGATGCGACGCAAGCGGAACTCAACGGCCTGGCGAGAGGGAACTAATCCATGCTGAATATGCTTTTTGCGGTGCTGACCAGCCGCCTCGCCTGGGGTTTTGTCGGCATTACCGCGCTTTCCTTTATCATCTGGGTGATTGGCCCGGTGTTTTCCATTGTCGACTCGCGGCCGCTGGAGCCAGAGCAGAACCGCATCATCAGTATTGCGCTGCTCTATCTGGTCTGGGGGCTGAGCCAGGCGATTCCGCGCCTGTATAACTTCTGGCTCAACCGCAAACTGATGTCGAGCCTCGAAACCAGCAAAAGCGATGCGCCGGAGCAGGACCGCAAACGCCTGACCAATGAAGAACAGGTGCTGGCGAGCCGTTTCTCCGAAGCCACCGACATGCTGAAAAAAGCGCACTTCCAGCGCGCCAGCAGCAAGGGCGCGCCTTTCTGGGCGCAGCGCTTCAGCCATCAATACCTCTACCAGCTGCCGTGGTACATGATCATTGGCGCTCCGGGTGCCGGTAAAACCACCGCGCTGGTCAATTCCGGGCTGCAGTTCCCGCTGGCGGACAAGTTCGGCAAAGCGGCGCTGCGCGGCATTGGCGGCACGCGCAACTGCGACTGGTGGTTCACCAACGAAGCGGTGCTGCTGGATACCGCCGGTCGCTATACCACCCAGGAGAGCCAGCAGGAGCGCGACGCCAGCGAGTGGCATCACTTTCTCGACCTGCTGCGCAAATATCGCGGCCGTCAGCCCGTCAATGGCGTGATTGTCACGCTCAGCGTCTCCGATTTACTGACGCAATCGCCGGAAGCGCAGCGCAATCAGGCGATCGCACTGCGTCAGCGGCTGATGGAGCTGCACGATCGCCTTGGCATTCGCTTCCCGGTTTATGTGCTGGTCACCAAAACCGACCTGCTCAAAGGTTTCCGCAGCTACTTCGCTTCGCTGGATAAAACCCAGCGCGAGCAAATCTGGGGCTTTACCTTCCCGTGGGCGCAGGCATCGACCGCAGAGTTTGAGCTCAACAGCCAGTTTCAGCAGGAGTATTCACTGCTGCAGCAGCGTCTGGATGCCGGTATGGCCGATACGCTGCTGGCGGAAAGCGATGCGCAGGCACGGGCGGAGAGCTATCTGTTCCCGCAGGAGTTCGCCGCGCTGCGCCCGCTGCTGGCGGAGGCGCTGGATACGCTGTTTGCCCGCTCTGATTTCGAAACCCAGTTCGCGCCGCGCGGTATCTATTTCGCCAGCGGTACTCAGGAAGGGCTGCCGTTTGACCGCGTGATGGGCGAGCTGAGCCGCGCCCTGCATCTGCCGGGACAGCGCAGCGGCGAGTCCGGCAGCTGGGACCAGGTCGACAAAGAGTCACCGATCCCACCGAACAAAGGCCAGAGCTTCTTCCTGAAAGGCGTGCTGGAAAATGTCATCTTCCAGGAGTCGGGCCTGGCGGGCAGTAACCGCTGGTGGGAGCTGCGCAATCGCGCCGGATTGTGGTCCGGCTATCTGGCGCTGCTGGTGCTGGTACTGATTGCCGGAGCGCTGTGGCTCACCAGCTACAGTAAAAACAAAGCCTATTTGCAGGAGATGGCGGGTAAAACGCCGCAGGTGGAACAGCTGGGACAACAGCTGGAACGCCAGGGCAATGGCGATCTGTTTGCGCTGGTGCCGTATCTCAACACGCTGCTGCAGCTGCCGAAAAGCGCCGACTTCTCGCTGGAAGATCCCCCGCTGACGCGCCGCATGGGGCTGTATCGCGGTACCGAAGTCAGCGACGCCACGCGCACCCTGTATGACAAAGCGCTGAAACAGCTGCTGCTGCCGCAGGTGGCGCAAAACATCACCCGCTGGCTGCGCAACGACAACGGCAGCGATGCGGATTACAGCTACGAAGCGCTGAAAGCTTACCAGATGCTGTATCAGCCAAAACATTATGACGGCAAATTCCTGCATGCCTGGCTGATGCTGAATATTAGCCGCGAACTGCCGCAAAACGTGACGCAGCAGGAAGTGAAACAGCTGGCGTGGCATCTGCAGCAGCTGCTGGAGACACAGATTCAGTCCTCGCCGTACGCGAAGGATGACGCGCTGGTAAAGCGCGAGCAGGCGCTGATTAATCAAATGCCGCTGTCGCAGCGCGTCTACGGACGTCTGAAGCGCCTGCTGCAGCGTGACGGCAGCCTGCAACCGGTCACCCTCGCGGCGCTGGGCGGGCCGCAGAGTGAGCTGGTGTTTTCACGCAAAAGCGGCAAATCGGTCAATGACGGCGTGGCCGGCCTGTTCACGCCAGACGGTTACTGGCAGCACGTCGATAAACAAATCGCACCGGTCACGCAGGCGCTATTCCAGGATGATGTCTGGGTGCTGGGCGGCGTTGCGTCGCCGGAGAACAGTCAGCAGACCGATCTCGCGGTACGCCAGCTCTACGTGCAGGATTACATCCGCCAGTGGGAGCAGTTCCTCAGCGATATTCAGCTCAACAGCAGCGCGGATTTGTCGCAGCGCATCAACACCGCACGTCTTCTGTCGGGCAACCACTCGCCACTGCGCCAGCTGGTGGTTAACCTTAGTAAGCTGCTGACGCTGAACCGCGCACAGCCGGATGAGCAAAGTACCCAGGCACAGCCGGCGACGGGCAACAGCGCCACGCGCACTTTAGAAGCGCTGTTCAGTTCCTCCAAAGCCAGCGCGGCGCCGGGCCAGGGCGCAGCCCAGCAGGCACCGGAGCAGGCGGTGGCGGTGCACTTTGCGCCTGTGCTGGAGCTGGCACAGCCGCTGCAGCAGGGCAGTAAAGTGCTGGCGGTGGATGATTTTCTGCATCAGATCGACGATCTCTACCGCTATCTGACGGCGGTGCAGGACGCCGCCAATAGTGGCATGCCGCCGCCTTCCGGCGATGCCATCAGTCGTCTGCAGGCCAGCGCCGGTCGCTTACCGGGTTCGCTGCAGAATATGGTTTCCAGCATGGCCGTGGGCGCCAGCAGCGATGCACAGCGCCGCGATATGGATAACGTGCGCAAGCGCATCACCATGGAAGTGGGCAGCTTCTGCCGCCAGGCGATTGCCGGCCGTTATCCGCTGGTGCGCAATGCGCGCAGCGAAGTGACGCCGGACGATCTGGCGCGCATGTTCGCGCCGGGCAGCGGGCTGATGGACAGCTTCTTCCGCGACAATCTGGCCAGCAAAGTGGATACCACCAATACGGCGTGGCGTTTCACGCCAGGTATCGACGGCAAAACGCTACCGGGCGGTGAGGCGCTGCTGCGTCCGTTCCAGCAGGCGCAGTCGATTCGTGATGCCTTCTTTGCTAACGGGGCGACCACGCCGTCGTTCCGCGTCACGCTGCGTACGGTGAAGATGGATAACGACATTCTCAACCTGACGCTCGACGTCGATGGCCAGATTCTGCGTTACAGCCACGGCCCGCAGGCGGTGCAGATGGTGAGCTGGCCCGGACCGGGCGGCACCAGCCAGGTGCGGATGCAGCTTGGCCTGACCAACGGCACCACCTCAACGCTGGTGACCAGCGGTCCGTGGGCGCTGAACCACTTCTTTGATCGCGCTCGTTTGACCGCGGTCGGTGGCCTGACCCGCGAGGCCAGTTTTAACGTCGATGGCCATCAGGTCACGTTGTCGTTCACCCCTGGCAGTATTCGTAACCCGTTCCAGCTTCCCGGCTTTAGCTGCCCCTGAAACAGGACCTGATAATGACTCATTACGCAGCACCCGGCTGGTACGGCAAATTGCCCAGCTCGGGTGACTTTGTGAAGCGACGCTTCCCCGATGTGCTGTACCGGCAGTGGTCGAACTGGTTTCAGGTCGGACTGCATCACTGGCAAACCAGTGAAGAGAGTAAAAACGCCCCGTCGCGCGCCTTTCTCAAAGCGCCGGTGTGGAATTTTGTCGTGCCGCCGATGCTCGGCAGTCAGCTGATCCAGATGGGCTGCCTGATTGCGGCCCGCGACAGCGTCGGCCGCAACTATCCGCTGTGTGCGCTGCGCCATTTTACCCCTGCCGAGTGGTCACCGGCGCTGCTGGCCCGCTCGGGCGAGTGGTATCAGCAGGTCGGCAATATGCTGCTGCGCGTGGTGCAAAACGGCGGTACGCCAGAGCAGCTCGACCAGGCGCTGCTGAGTATTCCGCAGCCCCAGCAGCCGCAAACTGACGGCGAACAATCGGACATTTTACAGGTGATTGGCGACGGCGAGTCGTCAACGCTCAACTGGAAACTGCCGGGTGACAGCTTCGACCCGCAGTTTTACACCAGCTTCTGGTGGACAAACCAGAGCGACGGTTTCCCGCTTTACACCCAGGTGCACAGCGGCAATTTCACCGCACAGCTGTTCTCACTGCTGTTCGACCCGGCCGGCGGGGCAAAACCCGGACGAAACGGACTTTATCCTCCGATGTTTGAATCCTGAGGCCAACCGCTATGACGATGAATATTGACGCGCTGCTGGCGCCGGTCAGCAGTGATAACCCCTGCGGCGACAACCTGGAGTATCACGCGGATTACCAGGCGATGGAGCAGGCCAGTACCGGTAAAGCCGAACAGCAGTTTGGCGAGACCATTATCCCGGCTGAATCTGCGGACTGGAATAAAGTCGAAAAGCTGGCGATTGACTTGCTCAGCCGCAGCAAAGACCTGCGAGTGATGTTAGCGCTTACTCACGCCTGGACCGAGCTGAAAGGGCTGCCGGGCTATGCGCAGGGGCTGAAGCTGATTGAGCAGGCGCTGCTGCTGTACTGGGAGCCGCTGTGGCCGCGACTGGAAGAGTACGGCGAACAGGATCCGTTTTACCGCATCAACGCGGTGGCGCTGCTGGGCGATAAATCAGCGCTGAGCAGCGCGGTACGCCAGAGCTGGCTGCTGCGCTACGCCTCGGATGGCATCACGCTCCGCGATGCCGCAGCGCTGTGCGACGGCAGCAAGACCGAAGTCGCGGACTATCCTGGCGGTCTGCCGCGCCTGACCGATGAGCTGGCGCGCGGCGAGCAGCCCGGTATTGAAGCGGTGCTACAGATAAGTGAGCGTTTGCAAACTATTACCGAAACCCTGACCGAACAGCTGGGTGAAGCGGCGGTGCCGGAGCTGTCGCAGCTGCGCAGGCAGATCGCTATGATCGCCGAACGCTGTCAGGCCACTGACCTCAGCACGCTGCAGCCGGCCGTGGTAACAGAGCCGCCGCCGGAACCGAGCGTCGCCGCGCCCGCAGCAGCGGTTCGCACGGCTGACTGGCGCAGCGTGCAGCTCAGTTCGCGCGCCGATGCGCAGCTGATGCTGGAGAAGGTGAAGCACTACTTTGCTCAGCACGAACCCAGCCATCCGGCACCGCTGATGATCGACCGCGTACAGCGGCTGATTGAGCTCGATTTTATGGACATCATCCGCGATCTGGCGCCAGACGGCGTGCATCAGCTGGAAAATATCTTTGGACGCCGCGACTAAGCGAGCGTAACAACTCAACGCAGCGAGACCTGCGCGCCTCCTGCGAAACTTTACCCGCGCACCCTTAATGGAGAAAACCATGGCACCAACGAAATCCAGTGGGCAGAAGTTCATTGCCCGCAATCGCGCGCCTCGCGTTCAGATTGAATACGACGTGGAAATTTATGGCGCGGAACGCAAAATTCAGCTGCCGTTTGTGATGGGCGTCATGGCGGACCTGGTCGGTAAACCACTCGAGCCGCAGGCGAGCCTTGATGAGCGTAAATTCCTGGAAATTGATATCGATAACTTCGATGAGCGCATGAAAGCGCTGAAGCCGCGCGCGGCGTTTCAGGTGGATAACACGCTCAACGGCGAAGGCAAACTTAACGTCGAACTGACCTTTGAGAGCATGGACGATTTCTCACCGGATGCGATTGCCCGTAAAGTCGAACCGCTGAGCAACCTGCTGGAAGCGCGTACCCAGCTTTCGAATCTGCTGACCTACATGGACGGCAAAAACGGTGCGGAAGAGCTGATCGGTAAGATTCTGCAGGATCCAACGCTGTTGAAAGCGCTGACCCACCTGCCGAAGCAGGATGCAAACGCTGAAGGTAAGGAGGAGTAATCATGACCCAGTCTTCGCATCAGCAGCAACAGGGCGCCGCGCACTACAGCGAGAATGAACTCAGCGCCCTGCTGAACAAAGAATTTCGTCCAACCAGCGATCAGGCGCGTGCAGCCGTCGAAAGTGCCGTGAAGACGCTGGCGCAGCAGGCGCTGGAAAACACCGTCACCATCTCGAATGATACCTATCGCACCATCCAGGCGCTGATCGCTGAGATTGACGACAAGCTGTCACAGCAGATCAACCAGATTATTCATCATGAAGAGTTTCAGCAGCTGGAGAGCGCGTGGCGCGGTCTGAGCTACCTGGTGAATAACACCGAAACCGACGAGATGCTGAAAATCCGTTTCATGAGCATCTCCAAGCAGGAGCTGGGACGCAGCCTGAAGCGTTTTAAAGGCGCTGGCTGGGATCAGAGTCCGCTGTTTAAGAAGATTTATGAGCAGGAGTACGGTCAGTTCGGTGGTGAACCGTTTGGCTGCCTGGTGGGCGATTACTATTTCGATCACAGCCCGCAGGACGTGGAGCTGCTGGGCGAAATGGCGCGTATCAGCGCGGCGGCACACTGCCCGTTCATCACCGGTACCGCGCCGACCGTCATGCAGATGGAGTCATGGCAGGAGCTGGCGAACCCGCGCGATCTGACCAAAATCTTCCAGAACACCGAATATGCCGCCTGGCGCAGTCTGCGTGAATCGGAAGATGCCCGTTATCTCGGCCTGGTCATGCCGCGCTTCCTGGCGCGCCTGCCGTATGGCATTCGCACCAATCCGGTGGATAGCTTTGATTTTGAAGAGCAGACCGATGGCTCAAATCACAACGGCTACACCTGGAGCAACGCCGCCTACGCCATGGCAGCCAACATCAACCGCTCGTTCAAAGAGTACGGCTGGTGCACCGCGATCCGCGGCGTCGAGTCTGGCGGTGCGGTTGAAAACCTGCCGTGCCACACCTTCCCGAGTGATGACGGCGGCGTAGACATGAAATGCCCGACGGAGATTGCCATCAGCGATCGTCGTGAAGCCGAGCTGGCGAAAAACGGCTTCATGCCACTGGTGCACCGCAAAAACTCCGACTTTGCTGCCTTTATTGGTGCGCAGTCGCTGCAAAAGCCTGCGGAATACCATGATGCCGATGCGACCGCCAACGCACGTCTGGCTGCACGCCTGCCGTATCTGTTTGCCTGCTGCCGCTTCGCGCACTACCTCAAGTGCATCGTGCGCGACAAGATCGGTTCATTCCGCGAGCGTGATGAAATGGAGCGCTGGCTGAACGATTGGGTGATGAGCTACGTCGACGGCGACCCGGCGAACTCGTCACAGGAAACCAAATCGCGTAAGCCGCTGGCTGCCGCCGAGGTGAGCGTGGAAGAGCAGGAAGATAACCCGGGCTACTACGCCGCGAAATTCTTCCTGCGTCCGCACTACCAGCTGGAAGGCCTGACGGTGTCACTGCGTCTGGTATCGAAACTGCCTTCACTCAAATCGAATGAGAATTGATTAACTGCATCAGGCCGTCATGTATGGCGGCCAGAATGCTCACAAAGCCTTGCAGTTAACGTGCAGACGCAAAACGCTTATTTGCGAGCCGGCTCCACGTTTCGATATTAATATCGAAGAACTAAAAGATTCATTATTTTTTATTGCTCCCTTCAGTGGGACAATAAAAACACTCTCTGAATAAACCATGTAGCGATATTCAGAAAACGAGGCAGAGGTAAAATATGGACTGTTTTATTCAGCCCCATGCTTTCCTGTTTGCCATAACGATGCTTTATCAAAGCAGAACGTAAATCAAGCAAGAGAAGATAATTATGGCTATTGATATGTTTTTAAAAGTTGATGGTGTGACCGGCGAGTCTAAAGACTCCAACCACACCGGCTGGACTGATATTACTTCATTTACATGGGGTGCAAGTCAGCCAGGCAATATGGCTGTGGGCGGCGGTGGCGGTGCCGGTAAGGTCAACTTTGCTGATCTGAGTGTCGATGCTCTAATTGATAAATCGACAACCGCTATTCTTAAGTATTGCTCTAGCGGAAAGCATCTTTCTAAAGTTGAGCTTTCAATCTGTAAAGCTGGTGGGCAACAGGTAGAGTATGGCCGTATAACTTTAGAGGACGTGTTAGTTACCTCCGTTAACTATACTGGTTCCGATAATAGCGATACTGTTGGTATCACCTACGCATTCCAGGCTTCGAAAGTTAAGCAGCAATACTGGGAACAAACTTCCTCAGGTGGCAAGGGAGCCGAAAGTAGCGCGGGATGGAACATTAAAGAAAATAAAGAAGCCTAATTCATTCCCCCCCTCATTAAGAGGGGGGTAAGGTTAATTATGATGATAGAACGCACTGTAGGTTTACATGCAATAAATGCACATAAAGATGTTGTCGTAATTCAATCACTACTCGTAAAGAAGGGATATAAACTAAGAGTCGATGGAATTTGCGGTAAAAATACAATTGGTGCAATAAGAAATTTTCAGAAAGCATTCATGCATTCACCTGATGCTCGGGTTGATGTGAATGGCAAAACCTTTGCATTACTGAATGATGATAAAGCGAAGCCTTTAGGAAAAAATAAGGCGAACTCGTCTGTTGATGGTGTTGGTTATAAATATAATGTTTCTGGTATGCGCTTAAGCCAGTCTGGTGTGAATCTTCTTAAAAATTATGAAAGTTTGAGACTTAAGCCCTATGATGATCAGACAGGTAAAGATATCAGTAGCTTTGTGAAAGGCGCCACAATAGGGTATGGCTATCTTATTAGAAGCGCAACAGAGTTTGAGAGCTTTAAAAATGGAATTACATCAACTGAAGCTGAAACGCTTTTTAAGGATGTGTTAAGAAAGTTTGAAAATGGCGTCAAAAGCTTTATAAAAGTTAATGTAACTCAAAGTCAATTCGATGCACTGACAATTCTATGCTATAACATTGGTATAGGTAATGAATCTAAGGGATTTGGAGGATCCACTGTAGTAAAGATTGTGAATGGTGAAAGTAATGATGATCTTGATACTGCCTGGAAAGCATGGAATAAGAGTCAGGGCAAGGTTAATCGAGGGTTAATAAAAAGACGCGAAACTGAACTCAAAGTCTATTATGAGGCGGATTATACGAGATGATAAAAAGAAATTTTATGCTATTAGTGGTTGGGCTGTTTTTTTTGCCATTTCTCACTTTTGCTAAATCTACTTCCTATTTTGAAGGGAAGAAATTCAAGGCTGAAATAGAATATGGCTGTCAAGAAGGTAATGTGACTTGTGATAAAGTTTCACTCAAATCTACACGGTTAAAAGATAATTCATCTATTTCTTTAAAAGGAGAAACCATTAATACAAACTGCCCTGATGTTTGTGACTTTCAGGGATATCGGTTTACAAACGGGAAATATGATTATTCATTTTACCCAAGCCTTAAAGGCGACAACCTTTGGGATTATATTGTGACCTACCAAGATAAGGTTATTGCTCAGGATATTGGGGTAATGAAATAACTTTCTTAATAAGGCCGGGCGCGGCTCATGCTAAGCTGGCGATTTTGGCCTTTAATATTATTAATTGCTTTTACCTGTGTAGGCGAGATTCAAGTAGGTTCTAAATTTTTATATCGCTAGTTGTTTGTGTTGGTGTGTTTAGTTTTATAATTAATCCTTAAATTTTTTGCTTCGATGAATTCGTAGGTACTGTAGTTTACCTGTTCATGCTTAAACAGAATCCGAGAGCTGAATACATATTGATAATCGATAGCGCCGATTTTTCCTGACGAATTTGATAGATTGGCTAATAGAATAAATAATGAATCACGTTTTATGAATCTTTCAGATGCTTTAATTTTTCTATCTGTATTTTCTTTTCTTTTATCGATCGTTTTACAAATTTCTGGCTATGTGATTTTTAGAAGAAATATCAAGAAGTTCGAAGTTGTTTTGTCTGAATTTCGACAGAGAAATCTTCAGCTAGACATCACGACGAACATTTCCTCTTACTTTAGCGCATCCTTTCATCCGCTTAAAATAGCTTATTTTGCTTATCTTTATAAAGGTGTCATGCTCTATCATAAAAGCAATGAAAGGGTAAACAAGGAAACCTATGAGTTCATTCAGTCCCTGCCTAAAGAAAAAATAAACTGGTTGCTGCGTCTGCATACTTTAAACCTGGTTACTGCCTTTTTCATGATTGGGGGAGGCGTGGGGTTTATAATCTGGAGGCACTATTATAGTTAATCATTCGCAGCATCTGTGATGGACATAGCTCCTGAAGCTGGGACAGTCATGATTATGGAAACTACTGTGGACCTATTACTATCAATATCAGCTGCTTTGATAGGCTCGGGTTGCATTTTGCAAGTATGGGCATTTTTCCTGTTCAAGAGTAATCAGCGGAAATTTGATTTTATAATGAGTGAGTTTCAGCGTATTAACCTGCAGATAGATATTACCACGCAGGTTGCTAATCATTTTTCATCATTATTTCATCATAACAAGGTCTCATATTTTGCACGGCTTTATAAAGGTGTGACCATGTATCATAAGAAAAATGAGCGGGTTAATGCTGAAACATATAATTTTGTTCAGAATCTCCCATCTGAAAAGATCAAATGGTTGCTCATGCTTCATAAACTAAACTTAATTAGTGCACTGCTTTTATTTGTAGGCGCCATAACTATTTTAATTTATAAACACACACACTGATTTGTTCAGGAGGTTGCTTGAGGTTTTCAAAGTTATATATTTTTACTTTTCTTTTGGTAATGAATAAATCAGCTTTTGCTACAGCCCTCTGCTCCAGCGAACCCTCAGATAGCGCCGTTTATCAATGCACGCTTCATGAGAAGCAGTTAGCTGAAGACGCGTTGAATCAGGAATACACTGCGGCCAAAAAACGGATTGCATTATCATACCGCGCGGATAAAAAACTGGCGGATGATTACCTTAGCACACTAAAAAATACCCAACGTGGCTGGCTAAAGTACCGTGATGGACAGTGTAAACTGGAAGCTTTTGATGCAGAGGAAGGGAGTATCGCTCACGTAGTAGCGACTAATATCTGCATTGTGCGCATCAATAAAGAACGTCTGGAATTATTGAGGCAGATTCCTTATTAAAGAAGAACACTCTTCTCTGCTTCTTATCCGCTAATTGGCTTAGTGAACAACTCTATTAATTACAGCACCGCGCACATATTGTAGCGGCGCGATTCATCGCGCAATACATTGTGACGCTACAAAATTGCAATCATTTCTAAGCCAACGAAAATTCTAAATGGCAAATATGACACAACGCATCACGCTTTAACGAACAGCATCATTCACCTTATATCGCACACAGCATCGTATTACCCGCTTCCTATATTCCGCGTCTTTCCCGGAGAGCCGCGCAATATAGATGCCGAACCGCTAACCGCAGGAACCCGTTATGCGCTTTACGATAATAACGACTAAACCCGGCCACCAGCCGCCGCAAACCCGCTGTGACTTTATGCCGCCCGGCGGCACCATTGGCCGCGGGGTGGACAACAATCTGGTGCTGCCGGATGACGATCGCACCATTTCTCGCCTGCAGGCGATTGTGCACATCACCGCCGCTGGCGAATGCCGCCTCACCAACCGGGGCAACGTGACGCGCGTGCTGCTCAATGACATCCCGCTGGAGCGCGGGCGTCAGGTGGAATTACAGGATGGCGACGTGCTGGGCATCGATGATTACCAGCTGCTGGTCAACGATCTCAACGGCGCGCAGCAGCCGCAGGCCGCCACGCTGGCACCGCAGCCGGTGGTGCAGGCTCCGGTAATGGCTGATGTGCCACCGGCGGAAAAGGATGCCAGCACCGCCGCGATCCCCAGCGAGATCTGGGACAGCCTCGCCAAAGAGTTCTCGATCTCCGACGATCTGTCGAAGCGCAAAGCAGCGGCCGAGGTGCTGACGGAGGCCAATCCGCTCACCGCGCCGGCCAGCCTCGATCGCAACCCGGAGGATCCGCTGGCTCAGCTGGTGAACGATGCGCCGCTGGATATTGGCCAGCAGCCGAAAAACACCAGCCTGTTCGATGAAGACGATGCGCTGTTCGCGCAGGAAAGTATCTTCGACGATCGCACCCCCAGCACGCTGTCGGCGCAGCAGAATGCCGCCGCGCAGCCGCAGGTCGAGAGTGCTACCGAGCTCGATCCGCTCAGCCTGTTTGGCAGCCAGAGCAGCAGCGACGTGCGCAACCACGACGATCCGCTTGGCCTGATGATGGGTAATGCGGTTCCGCTGGCGCAGCCGGAGATCGCGCCGGCACAGACGGTTCAACCGCAGCCCGTCGCTCAGTCGGAAACGCCCAGTGAACCCTCGCCGGAGACGGCACCGGTCGGGCTGGCGGATCTCAGCAGTTCGCCACTGTTTGATGACACCGAAACCCAGGCCACGTCGCCGCTGATCGAACCGCAGGCGGAGCAGCCGGAGACGGTCGCGCCGCAGATGGATTACGGCGGCATTACGCTGCCCACGCCGCAGGCGGTGCAACGTGTACCGTCGCCGACGCCGAAAGGGCGGCTGCGTATCGATCCGGTGGCTTCCAGCCATCAGAACGCGGCACCCGCCAGCCAGGCGACTGCCAGCCACAACAGCGGCGACGCGCTGAAAGGCGAACTGCTGGATGCACTGCTGGAAGGCATGGGATTGCGCGATCTGCAACCCACGCCGCAGTTCGACCGCGAGCAGATGCTGCAGTTTGGTCAGATGCTAAGCATGTTCTCGCAGGGCACCGTTGCGCTGCTGTCGTCACGCTCGATTCTTAAGCGTGGCGTTAAAGCGGATATGACGGTGATCCTCGACGACGCCAACAACCCGTTCAAACTGCTGCCGTCCGGCAAAACCGTGCTGATGCAGATGTTTGGCAGCCGTATGCCGGGCTTCATGCCGCCGCGTCAGGCGGTGCGTGATGCGCTGATCGATCTGCAGGCGCATCAGCTCGGCATGATCGCCGGGATCCGCGCCATCATCGCTTCGATGCTGCAATCCTTTAATCCGGATCAGCTGGAAGAGGAAGCCCGCCAGGCGGGATCGCTGTCGCGCCTCGGCCTGCCGGGCAGCCGTAAAGCCGCGCTGTGGGAGCATTTTGTTGAGCGCTACGGCGAGACGGCGGGCGAGATTGAGGACGATTTCCATACCCTGTTCGGCGAAGCTTTCCTGCATGCCTACGACCTGGAAGTTAATCAGTACAAAGATTCACAAACCCACACGGATGACGCATGAATATCACCATTGCTTCCACGTCGAATCAGGGCGACCGCGCCAGCAATCAGGATCAAACCGGTGAGGTAATCGGTGAACGCTCAGCCTGCTTCGTGGTGTGCGACGGCGTAGCAGGATTTCCCGGCGGCGACGTGGCCGCCCGCATCGCGCGCAGCAGCCTGATGGAGGCGTTCGACGGTAACGCGCACCTGGATGCGCAGTCGATTCGCAACTACGTCAACCACGCGAATCACGCGATTCGCCAGCAGCAGAAAGCCAGCAGCGAGCACAGCCGCATGGGCACCACGCTGGTCAGCCTGTTTGTCGACCGCGACTACGAGCTGGCCTACTGGGCGCACGCGGGCGACAGCCGGCTGTATCTGTTTCGCCGCGGCTACCTCTATCACGTGACGACCGACCACAGCCTGGTGCAGCAGATGAAAGATGCCGGCCACCAGACCGAAGGTATCAACAGCAACCTGCTCTATTTTGCCCTCGGCATGGGCGATGAGCAGCGCGACGCCAGCTACAGCGATGTGGTGGAAATAGAAGACGGCGACGCCTTTTTACTGTGCACCGATGGCTTCTGGCACGGCGTGACGCTGGAGCAGATGCAGCAGTCGCTGCACATGGTCAATACGCCGGAAGAGTGGCTGACGCTGATGCAGCAAATCATCCGCAACGGTCAGCCGGATAACGGTCAGCAGGATAACTTCAGCGCGCTGGCCGTCTGGATTGGCTCACCGCAGGACACCACCTTACTGCACTCGCTGTCCGAAGCGGCGCAGTTTTTCCCTCTTCGAGATTGAGAACGCCAACATGAAACATGGATTACTGGGTCTGGCTGCGCTGCTGCTCAGCACGCACGCATTTGCTGAGAACTATCGCATCGTGCAGTCCCCGGCACAGAAACTGGATGTCTGGATTGATGACGTGAAAGATAACCAGCTGGCGAGCTGGTGTAAGCGCAATGTTGATCTGCGCATCGTCACTCACGGCGCGAAAAACGTCGCGGCGCTGGAGGATTTTCTGCCGCGCGTCGCCGGGCTGATGGCATCGCAGTGTAAAGCGCTGCAGCAGCTCAACTGGGCGCTCAACGATGATGATGGCAACCCGATCGCCAGCGGTAGCGCTGCCAAAGCGCAGCAGTGGCAAACGGTGGTAACGCCGCCGCCCGCGCCCGTGCAGCAGCCAGAGACCGCTACGGCTGCACCTGCCGCGCCGGTGCTCAACTCGCCGCAGGCCGATACCACGCCGTGGCTGCAGTTCAGCCTGCTCGACGGCTGTCACTTCCGCACCTGGTGGCAGCATCCGGCGCAGACCAGCGCGCTGTTCGTGCCGTCAAAACAGGGGCTGAGCTGCGGTCAGGATGGCTGGCTGAGCGGCCGCAGCAGCCTGACGCAGATGGGCAACGGTGCGGCGAAAAGCGTGGTGGTGACGTTCCTGCAGGGCTTCCCTATTGCCGGCCTGAATAACAAACAGCAGAGCGCCGAGCTCAGCATCACTACCGTCAACAGCGAACGCATGGTGCTGAGCAACGAGAAGTCGCCAGACAGCTGGCTGGTGCTGCCGTTCAGCAGCCAGTTCAATGGCTGGCAGGCACCGGATCAGGTGGTGGTGCAGATGCCCGCCAGCGATGCCGCCGATGAGAGCGCGCTGCGTGCACGGTTGCAGGAAGTGCGCAAAGTGTGGTCGCCGTGGCTGAGCGCCAGCGCACCGCTGAAAGTCCAGCTGGTAGAACAGCTGCATCCGGAGCTGAAAGATCCCGCCGCCGCGGTTTACCGCACCATCAACTAACGCAAAAGGAGCTTGCATGGAGTCGTTACAATCGCGCCTGGCCAGTGCCTCACTGGCCGATAACCTCGCCGATATCACCCGCCAGATTCAGGCCAGCCCGGCCAATGCCGACCTGCGCGCGGCGTTTGTGCAGCTGCTGTGCCTGGCGGGCAACTGGACGCGCGCGCAAACCCAGCTGCAATCGTGGCTGGCGCTGACGCCCCAGGCGCAGCCGACCGTCACTTTACTGCAGCAGGCCATTGCCGGTGAGCAGCAGCGTGAAGCGGTACTGCGCGGCGCGGCGCAGCCGCAACTGCCGGGCAGCGCGTGGGCGTGGTGTGAAACCCTGCTGGCTGCGCTGACCGCCGAAATCCGCGGTGACTTCGCACAGGGTGCAGAGCAACGTGCCGCCGCGCTGGCGCAGGCCGAAGCCAATCCGGGCCAGCTGCAGCAGCAGGAACAGACGGCAGACTTCGCGTGGCTGATGGACGGCGACAGCCGCTTCGGGCCGGTGTGCGAAGCCATTGCCAACGGCCGCTACTACTGGATTCCGTTCGCCGCGATCCGCGAGATGGAATTTCAGGCACCCGCCAGCGTGACCGATTTGGTCTGGCGCCATACGCGCGTGCAGCTGGTGGATGGCAGCGAGCAGATTTGCCAGATCCCGGTGCGCTATCCGCTGCTGCCGGGGGCGGATGAGCGTTATCTGCGCGCCAGCGTCACGGAATGGCAGCCGCTGGGCCACGATGACAGCCAGTTTACCGGCCATGGCCAGAAGCTGTGGCTGAGCGACAGCGGCGAGTATCCGCTGCTGACGCTGCAGCAGCTGACGTTCCAGCCAGGCGGCAGCGATGAGCCGTGATAACAGCTCGCACAACGACGGCTATGCCCAGCTGCATGGCGGTTTCCGCGCGCGTAAAAATCGCGATGCGCTAACCGCGCGCGACAAGTTGCAATCCTCGTTACTTGATCGTCTGACTGACAACGCGCCGGACAAGCAGAGCGAAGCCAGCAACACCACGCTGATTTCCCACAGCACGCTGCGCCGCCACGTGCTGCGCGATCTGCAGTGGCTGTTTAACACCATCAACAACGAAGCCCAGCAGGATCTCAGCGCCTTTGGTGAAGTGCAGCGCTCGGTGTGGAATTTTGGCGTGGCGCCGCTGGCCGGACAGAACATCTCCGACATCGAATGGCAGGATATGCAGCGCAAAATGACCGATGCCATTTTGCATTTCGAGCCGCGCATTCTGCCGCAGGGGCTGCAGGTGCGCTGCGTCAGCGATCTGAAGTCGCTCAGCCTGCACAACGTGTTATCGATTGAGATCAAAGGCCGCCTGTGGTGCGTGCCTTATCCGCTGGAGTTTCTGTTCCGCACCCAGGTTGATCTGGAAAGCGGTCATTTTGAACTACTGGATGCAGGTTAATCATGGACAGCAAACTGCTCGACTACTACAACCGCGAACTGGCCTATCTGCGTGAGCTGGGCGCGGAGTTCGCTGCACGCTATCCGAAAGTCGCCGGGCGGCTGGGAATGCGCGGCATCGAAGTCGCCGATCCTTACGTTGAGCGCCTGATGGAGGGCTTTGCTTTCCTCACGTCGCGCGTGCAGCTCAAAATGGACGCCGAGTTCCCGCGCTTTTCGCAGCGGCTGCTGGAGATGATTGCGCCGTCTTATCTGTCACCTACGCCGTCGATGGCGATTGCACAGCTCACGCCGGACAGCCGCAAAGGCGACATCAGCAATGGCTTCCACGTGCCGCGCGGCACCATGATGGAGAGCCAGCACCTGAAAAAAAGCGGCGTAACCTGCAGCTACACCACGGCGCACGATGTCACGCTGCATCCGCTGCGCATCAGCGACGTTTCACTTGGCGGCGTGCCGGGCGATCTGCCGCTGGGCGAACTGAAGCTCAGCGGTCGCGGTGCCGCCAGCGCGCTGCACGTGCGTATCGCCTGCGAAGGCATCTCGTCGCTCAGCCAGCTGAATGTCGCCGATTTAACGCTGTATCTCAGCGGCCCGGACATTCAGGCGCAGAAACTGCTGGAGCTGCTGATACAGCACCGCGTCGGCATCGTGCTGCAATCGGTCGAACACAAGCCGCTGCGCCAGGTGCTGCCGGATGACTCGCTACAGCAGGAAGGCTTTGCGCCAGAGCAGGCGCTGCTGCCGGACGATCTGCGTAACTTCGACGGCTACCGGCTGCTGCAGGAGTATTTTGCCTTTCCGGCGCGTTTCCAGTTCATCAGCCTGAGCCAGCTGGCACCGTTTCTGCGCCGCTGCGATAACGCGCAGGAATTCGACATTATCATCCTGCTGGATAAGGCCGACAGCGCGCTGGAAAGCGTGGTGGACAGCAGCCATCTGGCACTGCACTGCACGCCGGTGATCAACCTGTTTCCCAAAACGGCCGAGCGCCTGAAGGTCAGCGACAGCCAGCACGAATATCATCTGGTGGTGGATAACATCCGGCCGCTGGACTACGAAGTGCACTCGGTGCAGCGGCTGTTCGCCACCGTTGAGGGCAAGCGCGAAGAGCAGTTATTCCGCCCGTTCTGGAGCACCTTCAGCGGCGACGACGGCGATTACGGTGCCTATTTCTCGCTGCGCCGCGAACAGCGCACGCTGTCTGAGCAGGCGCAGCGTTACGGCACGCGCACCGGCTATATCGGCTCGGAAGTATTTTTGTCGCTGGTGGATGAGCATCACACGCCGTGGCGCGACGACATGCGCTACCTGTCGGCAGACGTGCTCTGCACCAGCCGCGATCTGCCGCTGATGCTGTTGCAGCAGGAGCAGGGCAATTTCGTCATGCCGGATTCGATCCCGGTCGGGCAGCTGAAGTTGTGTAAAGGCCCGACGCCGCCGCGTCCGGCGCTGGCCGAAGGGCTCTCCGCGTGGCGTCTGATCAGCCACCTGCAGATGAACTACCTGAGCCTGATGGACAGCAGCGACGGTCAGGGCGCTGCCGCGCTGCGCCAGCTGCTGAGCCTGTACGCTAATCTCGCCGAAGCGGCGGTGGCGCGCCAGATTGACGGTATCCGCCACTGCCAGCTTAGCGCGGTCAATCGCCGGGTGCCGGAACCGGGCCCGGTGGTGTTTGCCCGCGGCGTCAGCATCACGCTGGAGGTCGACGAACAGGCGTTCTCCGGTGCCAGTCCGTGGCTGCTCGGCAGCGTGCTGGAGCGGGTGTGCGGCCGGCTGGTGGCGCTGAATAGCTTTACCGAATTCACCCTCAACAGCCAGCAGCGCGGCGAGGTGGGCTACTGGCCGCCGCGCATGGGCAGGAAGGCGCTGCTATGAGCGAGGCGCAGATCATTCCGCTGCAGCGCGCCCAGCGGCTGCCGGACGATTTCTGGCAGGCAGTGATGGCGGCACCGTGGCGCTACGATCTGTTTCAGCTGCTGCGCCGGCTGGATGCGCAGGGCGGTCAGCGCTATCCGCTGGGACGCGCGCCGCTGCCGAAGTTCGAAGCGCTGCGCATTGGTCAGCAACCGTCGCTGGCGTTTGCCCCGGCAACCCTGGCCAGCGTGCAGCCGCGCGCAGAGGACGCGCGCCATGACGTGGCGATTTACAGCTTTGGCCTGTTTGGCCCCAACGGTCCGCTGCCGACCCACCTGACGGAATATGTGCACGAGCGCATCGTGCACCATCAGGATCACAGCCTGGCGGCATTTGCCGACATCTTTCACCATCGTGCCACGCTGCTGTTTTATCGCGCCTGGGCCGATGCGCAGCCGGCCGTCTCGCTGGATCGCGCCGATAACAGCCGCTTTGTCGATTACCTTGCCTGTCTGGCCGGCATCGGTTTACCGGCGCAGCAGCAGGCCAGTTCGCTCAGCCTGCATGCGCGGCTGATGCTGGTCGGCCATCTTAGCCGCCACGGTCACGACGCTGAAGGGCTGGTACGCATTCTGCGTCACTACTTTGGCGTACCGGTGCAGCTGGCACAGAACGTGCCACAGTGGCTGACGCTGGACGCGCGCGATCAGGCGCGGCTGGGAGCCGGACGCCAGATGCCGCGGCTGGGCGAATCGGCGTTCCTTGGTGTGGCGGTGCGCGATGTGCAGCACCGTTTTCGCCTGCGGCTCGGTCCGCTGAGCGCGCAGCAGTATGCCCACTTTCTGCCAGATGCGCCGGGCGCGCGCGAAGTGCGCGACTGGGTGCGTCACTATCTCGGCATCGAGATGCAGTGGGACCTCAGCCTGATCCTGGCGGCGGAAGAGGTGCAAAGCGTCACGCTGGGAGGCAATGCCCGGCTGGGCTACACCAGCTGGCTGGGACACGCGCCACAGCCGCAGGATCGCGAAGATTTCATGTTTGAGGTTGAGGCAGCCGCAAGCTAGCCCAATCGCTTTTCCCTGTTACACAGCCTGCTTCTTTCATTAAAGAGACCCGATATGTCAGAAATCAGCCGTGCCGTGTTATTCGGCAAACTGGATACGCTGTTATTTACCTCGCTGGAAAGCGCCACCGCCTTTTGTAAACTGCGCGGCAATCCTTATGTTGAGCTGGTGCACTGGCTGCACCAGCTGATGCAGCAGCAGGATGGCGACTTACAGCGGGTGATCAGCCATTTTTCACTGGATGAAAACGCGCTGACGCGGGATATCGTCGCGGCGCTCGACCGCCTGCCGCGCGGTGCGAGCGCGGTTTCCGATCTCGCCGAACACATCGACAGCGCCGTCGAGCGCGCCTGGGTCTACGCCTCGCTGAAGTACGGTGCGACGCGCATTCGCGGCGGCCATCTGCTGATTGGCATGCTCAAAACCTTCAACCTCGCCAGCGTGCTGAAAGGCATCTCTGGCCAGTTTGGCCGTGTCAATGCTGATGCGCTGCTGGAGCAGTTCGACACGCTGCTCGCCAGCAGCAAAGAGGCACAGCAGGCGCTGGTGGCACAGCCGGGCACCGAGAGTGCCGCACCGGCAGCCAGCACCAGCACGCTGGCGCAGTACGCGCAGGATCTCACCGCACGCGCACGCGAAGGACGCATCGATCCGGTCACCGGCCGTGATGAAGAGATCCGCCAGATGGTGGATATTCTGATGCGTCGCCGGCAGAACAACCCGCTGCTGACCGGCGAAGCGGGCGTTGGCAAAACCGCGGTGGTCGAAGGCCTGGCGCTGCGTATTGCCGCTGGCGACGTACCGGCTCCGCTGCGGGATGTGCAGCTGTGGCTGCTGGATATCGGCATGCTGCAGGCCGGTGCCGGCATGAAAGGCGAATTTGAAGCGCGCCTGCAGGCGCTGATTAATGAAGTGCAGTCCAGCCCGACGCCGATTGTGCTGTTCGTCGACGAAATCCACACGCTGGTCGGTGCCGGCGGCCAGCAGGGCACCGGCGATGCCGCTAACCTGCTGAAACCGGCGCTGGCGCGCGGCCAGCTGCGCACCATCGGTGCCACCACCTGGGCCGAATACAAAAAGTACATTGAGAAAGATCCGGCGCTGACGCGTCGTTTCCAGACCGTGCAGGTACAGGAGCCGGATGAAGCCAAAGCGATTCTGATGCTGCGCAGCACCGTCAGCGCGCTGGAGAAGCACCATCAGGTACTGCTGCTGGATGAGGCTGTCAGCGCGGCGGTGAAGCTGTCGCATCGTTACATTCCGGCGCGCCAGCTGCCGGACAAAGCGGTGGCGCTACTGGACACCGCCTGCGCACGCGTGGCGGTGAGCCAGGGCGCACAGCCTGCGGCACTGGAAGATTGCCTGCATCGTCTGGCCGCGCTGGAGATTGAAGCGGAGATCATTGAGCGCGAAAGCAAAGTCGGGCTGGGCGATGCGGCGCGTTCGCAGGCGGTTGCCGCCCAGCGCGCGACGCTGGAAACCGAGCGCGATGCGTTGCAGCAGCGCTGGCAGCAGGAGCGTGAACTGGTCGATCAGCTGATCGCTCTGCGGGCGCGCTGCGTGACGGAGGGCGAAGCCGCGCTGCGCGATGAGCTGGACGCGACGCAACGGCAGCTGCAGCAGGTGCAGGGCGAAGCGCCGCTGCTGTTTGCCGCCGTGGATGCCAGCGTGGTGGCCGCCGTGGTCGCAGACTGGACCGGGATTCCGCTGGGGCGCATGGTGAAAAACGAAATCGACGCGGTGCTCAATCTCGCCGATACGCTCAACCAGCGCGTGATTGGCCAGCGGCACGGTCTCGATCTGATCGCCAAACGCGTGCGCACCTCACGCGCGCGCCTCGACAATCCGAACAAACCGGTCGGCGTCTTTATGCTGTGCGGTCCCTCCGGCGTCGGCAAAACCGAAACCGCGCTGGCGCTGGCCGAGTCGCTGTACGGCGGCGAGCAGAACATCATCACCATCAACATGAGCGAGTTTCAGGAAGCCCACACCGTTTCCACCCTGAAAGGCGCACCGCCGGGCTACGTGGGCTATGGCGAAGGCGGCGTGCTGACCGAAGCGGTGCGGCGTCGACCCTACAGCGTGGTGCTGCTGGATGAGATTGAGAAGGCGCATCCGGATGTGCACGAGCTGTTCTTCCAGGTGTTCGATAAAGGCTGGATGGAGGATGGCGAAGGGCGCCATATCGACTTCCGTAACACCATCATTATTCTGACTTCCAACGTCGGTACGCAGCTGATCAGCGCGATGTGCGCCGATCCGGAGCTGATGCCGGATCCGGAAGCGCTGAGCACCGCGCTGCGCAAACCGCTGCTGGAGGTTTTCCCGCCGGCGCTGCTGGGTCGCCTGCTGGTGGTGCCGTATTACCCGCTGAGCGACGCGATGCTGGCGGAAATCGTCCGGCTGCAGCTGGGCCGTATTGTTCATCGCCTCGCCGATAACCACGGCATCAGCGCGCAGATTGACGATTCGGTCATCAGCCAGATCGTGCAGCGCTGCACGGAAGTGGAGTCCGGTGGCCGCATGGTCGACGCCATCCTTACCAATACCCTGTTGCCGCAGATGAGCCAGATGCTGCTCAGCGCCTACGCCCGCGATGAACGCTATCGTCGCGTGCAGGTACGCTGTGAGCAGGGCGAGTTTGTTTGCCAGTTCGATGTCTAAAGCCGTTAGTGATCAGAGAGTTTTCGAAAATGTCGGAACACGATAATCCCCTCAACGTACCCAACGCTCTGCCGGTGGGTTACCGTTTCAATGAGTTTGAAATTAAAGAAGTGATCGGTGGTGGCGGCTTTGGCATTGTTTATCGTGCCTGGGATCATCAGCTGGAGCGTGATATCGCCATCAAAGAGTTTATGCCGGCTTCGCTGGCAGTGCGCAGCGACGATCTGAATCTGGTGCTGCGCAGCGAACGCTTTAGTAAAACCTTTCATGCCGGGCTGAACAGCTTTATTCAGGAGGCGCGCCTGCTGGCCCGCTTCAACCATCCCAATCTGCTGCACGTGCTGCGTTTCTGGGTGCAGAACGACACCGCTTACATGGGCACGGTGTTTTACAGCGGCACCACCTTATCGAACCTGCGCGAGCGCAATCCGCAGATGGTGGATGAAGCCTGGATTCGTCGCCTGCTGCCGCCGCTGCTGGGTGCGATCAAAACCATCCACGACGCCGGTTACCTGCACCGCGATATCTCGCTGGATAATATCCAGATTCAGAGCAGCGGCGAGCCGGTGCTGCTGGATTTTGGCTCTGCGCGTAAAACCATTGGCAACCTCTCGGATGAGAGCGAAACCATGCTGCGTCCGGGCTATGCGCCCATCGAGCAATACAGCGATAACGACGAAAGCGAACAGGGCGCGTGGACGGATATTTACGCGCTGGGCGCGGTGCTGCACACGCTGATCACCGGGGCGCCACCGCCGGTGAGCGTGGTGCGCAGCATCGAAGATAACTACCAGCCGCTGGCCGCGCGCCGCCTGCCGGGCTACTCCCAGGCCTTGCTGACGGCGGTGGACCGTGCGCTGGCGCTCAAACCGGAAGATCGGCCGCAGGATATTGATGCTTTTGCCGGGCTGATGGCGCTGCCAGAGCGCGAACCGGAACCGCTGCTGAGCGCCAAAATCAGCGGACCGGGCACCATGCTGGTGCCGGTGGAAGAGGCGAACGAAGCCGAAACGCTTTCGCCGGTGAAATCGCTGCTGCGCCATCGCTTTGCGCTGCCGGGACTGGTGGCCGCGGGCGTGCTGGTGGGATTGTGCGTGGGGCTGCTGATGTCCGGGGGCGATGAGCCTGCGGCGCCGGCAGAGACGGTGCAAAACAGCGCGCCAGCTGCTGATCCGGCAGTTTCACCTTCAGCGTCGTCAGCGCCAGCCGCAACGGCAGCGGTAACGCCGGAAAAACCGCGCGAAGCGGAGCCGCAGCCTGCACCGCCGCCGGAGCCGGTCGCGCAGGTTTACATCAAGCTGCAGCAGGGCGAACGCGTCCAGGTGAATGGCAAACCGCAGGCGCTGGTGCCTGCCGCCAACGGTTTTGCCGCGCTGCAGCTGGCGCCAGGCAACTATACCTTTGCCATCAGCGGCCAGGGCGGCACGCGCGAGCAAACGCTGACCATCAGCGAAGAAGGCGTCTGGTTGCTCGATCCACACAGTTAATCATCAGGGATTTATTATGTTCTCACGCATCACCGCGCAGCTGCCGATGGACGGCCTGCTGTTCTGGAAACTCACCGGCGCCGAGGCGCTGTCGCAGTCGTTTGAGCTGAACGCCGAGCTGCTGGCCACGGACGCGCGCATCGACCGGCACGCGCTGCTGGGGCAGCCGGTCACGTTCACGCTGCCGACGCAGAGCCTGCTGTCGCCGCGCTACCTCAACGGGAAAATCACGCGGGTGGCGGTGCGCAGCGAGGAGCTGAGCGGGACGCGCTACGCGGTGTACCAG
>NZ_SCKT01000033.1 GCF_014155765.1 Pantoea dispersa
CACCGCTTTTCAGTACCGGTGTTAATCAGAGTAATGCCTGAATTTTGTGGGAGTTGTGTTATTTTATCCGGGCGGTGAATCCCCCTAAGCGGCGGGGCTGAGCCACAAAAAGGCTGAAAGCCCTGGCCAATAAGCGGGTCAGGTTGTGGCTTTTCCTGACTCACCGGGAGGCACCCGGCACCGCTCGGTTTTCCTCAGGGGAGACTGACAGACGTAAACAGACGGACGTAATCGGGTCGGGCCCGGCTCTGCTGCGTGCAGCCGGCACGCCCTGAACAGCTGCCGTTTTCAGCAGACAAAAGCCCTGCGGGATTCTCTGCAGGGCTTTTTATTCACCACTGTCAGGAAGGCGGTGATGGCTTTTGCCGCTTAACCGCCGTCAGGACGCGCTGACAGTCACCAGCATATTATTCAGGAGGATAAATATGATTCAGGTAAATAACATAAAGGCCATAAGAGTATCTTTACCCCTCCTTTTGCTTTTCCTGTCCGGGTGTACGCTCCC
>NZ_SCKT01000006.1:0-97206 GCF_014155765.1 Pantoea dispersa
TAGGGAACTGCCAGGCATTAAATAAGTGAAGAAGCCCCGGACGAGAGTCCGGGGCTTTTTTACATCCGCACTCCGGCAAATTTGCCGCCAAAAACCCCTCCATAACGACTTATTTAATCCTGAAAAAATTCTAACGCGCTTTTATTCCGACCTTATTGCTGCTGCTCACCGCGCGGCGCTCGGGGCTATTGCCGCTCAATGCTGAAACATTTTCATAAACCGCATGAAGACTCGACATCCAGCGGCAGCCAGGCTAATCTCGGGCATCTGGATGTCTAAACGTTTATATGGTTATCAGCAAGAGGTCAGCAGGTTATGCCAATCAGGATCCCCGACGAATTACCGGCAGTGAATTTTTTGCGTAATGAGAATGTCTTTGTCATGACCTCATCGCGCGCCAGTGTTCAGGAGATTCGTCCGCTTAAAGTGTTGATCCTTAACCTGATGCCAAAAAAAATTGAGACCGAAAACCAGTTTCTGCGCCTGCTCTCTAACTCGCCGCTGCAGATCGATGTTCAGCTGTTACGCATCGACAGCCGCGAGTCGCGCAACACGCCAAGCGAGCATCTGAACAACTTCTACTGCAACTTCGACGATATCGCTAACGATAACTTTGATGGCCTGATCGTCACCGGTGCGCCGCTGGGGCTGGTTGATTTCAATGATGTTGCCTACTGGCCACAAATTCAGCGCGTGCTGCACTGGGCAAAAGAGCACGTCACTTCTACCCTGTTCGTTTGCTGGGCGGTGCAGGCGGCGCTTAACATCCTGTATGGCATTCCTAAACAAACGCGACAGAACAAGCTGTCTGGCGTCTATGAGCATCAGATCCTTCATCCGCACGCGCTACTGACGCGCGGTTTTGATGACAACTTCCTGGCACCGCATTCACGCTATGCTGATTTTCCCAGCCAGCTGATTCGTGACTATACCGATCTCGAGCTGTTTGCCGAATCAGAAAGCACCGGTGCCTATCTGATGGCGAGTAAAGACAAGCGCCTGGCCTTTGTTACCGGCCATCCGGAATATGACGCTCTTACGCTGTCGGGTGAGTACCATCGGGACTACGAGGCCGGCCTGCACCCTGAGGTGCCGTTCAACTACTTCCCGCAGGACAACCCGGAATTGCCGCCGCGCGCCACCTGGCGTAGCCACGGCAACCTGCTGTTCTCCAACTGGCTCAACTACTACGTCTATCAGATTACGCCATTCGATCTGCGCCACATGAATCCAACGCTCGAGTAAAACGCCCGCTAACAACGCGTTTAAACCTGCCGTGACAGCCGCGTGTGGTCGCGGCTTTTTTTTGCCTTTTTTCTATGATGGAACGTATTGCCTTTATTTCGTGAGATTAAATTACAGTTAAATCAGATAAATAAAATCAATAAAGCCATAAAATGGAAATAGTTTTTGAAATTAAAATAAAAATGATTATGCTCTGATCTTGCCGGTTAAAAAATACCCTACAGCCCGATCCTGTCGTTAGAAAAAGGATCAAACCAGGAGGCAGCCCGCATGACAGACACGGTTATCAGCCCGACACTGACCTTTAGCCAGCCCTTTACCCACGCGGAAAAGCAGCTGCTGACGCCCGAAGCCATTGATTTCCTGCACTCGCTGGTGGTGCGCTTTGCACCCGAGCGCGAGCGTCTGCTGAAAGCGCGTCAGCAGCGCCAGCAGCGCTACGATCAGGGGGCGTTGCCAGATTTCAATTCGGAAACCGCTTCCATTCGGCAAAGTGACTGGCAGGTGAGGCCCATTCCTCAGCTACTGCGCGATCGCCGCGTCGAAATCACCGGTCCGCCAGATCGCAAAATGGTGATCAACGCGCTGAACGCTAACGTCAAAGTGTTCATGGCCGATTTTGAGGATTCGCTGGCACCGACCTGGCAAAAACTGCTTGATGGCCAGCTGGCGCTGCGCGATGCGGTTAACGGCACGCTGAGCTTCACCAGCGAAAACGGCAAGATCTACCAGTTACGATCCGATCCGGCGCTGCTGATGTGCCGGGTTCGCGGCTTACATCTGGATGAGAAGCATGTTGAGTGGCGCGATCGAGCCATTCCCGGCGGGTTATTCGACTTTGCGCTCTATCTGTTTCACAACGTCACCGCGCTGCTGGAGAAGGGCCACGGTCCGTGGTTCTATCTGCCGAAAACCGAGCATGCGGCGGAAGTGGCATGGTGGCGGGAAATCTTCCGCTTCAGTGAAGATCGTTTCGATCTGCCGCGCGGCACCATCAAAGCCACGGTACTGATCGAGACGCTGCCCGCGGTATTTCAGATGGATGAGATCCTGTGGGAACTGCGCGATCACGTGGTTGGCCTCAACTGTGGCCGCTGGGATTACATTTTCAGCTACATCAAAACGCTGGGCCAGCATGGTGACCGCATTCTGCCGGATCGTCAGCAGATCAGCATGGACCAGCCGTTCCTCGAGGCTTATTCGCGCCTGCTGATCAAAACCTGCCACCGGCGCGGTGCGCTGGCGATGGGCGGCATGTCGGCGCTCATCCCGGCCAAAGACGCTGAACGCAACGCCTGGGTGATGCAGAAAGTGCAGGAGGACAAAGCACGGGAAGCGGGCAACGGCCATGACGGTACCTGGGTCGCCCATCCCGGCCTGGCAGACATCGCCATGGCGGAGTTTGACCGCCAGCTGGGCGATCGCCCCAATCAGCTGCACGTCAGTCGTGAACAGGATACGCCGATCACCGCCGAGCGCCTGCTGCGCCCGTGCCGTGGTCAGCGCACCGAAGCCGGGATGCGTGCCAACATCCGCGTTGCGCTGCAGTATCTGGAAGCGTGGATCAGCGGCAATGGCTGCGTGCCTATTGATGGGCTGATGGAGGATGCCGCTACCGCGGAGATTGCCCGTACCTCCATCTGGCAGTGGATTCACCACAAGCAAATCCTCAGCGATGGTCAGCTGGTGACCGCCGCGCTGTTCGAACAGTTTCTTGATGAAGAGCTGGCGGCCCTGCGCCACAGCCTGGGTGACGCGCGCTTTGACGCCGGTCGCTATGAAGATGCGGCTGCGCTGATGGCGCAAATCACCACCGACGAACAACTGGTTCCTTTCCTCACCCTGCCGGGCTACCGCCTGCTGCCCTGACTCTGGAGATACTGCTATGTCAAATCGTACCCAACAGATCGCTCAACTGGAAAACAGCTGGCTGGCATCACGCTGGCAGGGTATTACCCGTCCTTACAGCGCCGAAGAGGTCATTAACCTGCGCGGCTCCGTTAATCCCGCCTGCACGCTGGCGAATCGCGGCGCGAGAAAGCTGTGGGCACTCCTGAACGGTGACGCGCGCAAAGGCTATATCAACAGCCTCGGTGCCCTGACCGGCGGGCAGGCGGTGCAGCAGGCGAAAGCTGGCATTGAGGCGATTTATCTCTCCGGCTGGCAGGTGGCGGCCGATGCAAACCTGGCCGGGCAGATGTATCCGGACCAGTCGCTGTATCCGGTCAATTCGGTGCCGAACGTGGTGGAACGTATTAACCAAAGTTTTCAGCGCGCCGATCAAATCCAGTGGGCGAGCGGACTGTCGCCTGAAGATGACGGCTTTATCGATTACTACCTGCCGATTGTCGCCGATGCGGAAGCCGGATTTGGTGGGGTGCTCAATGCTTTTGAGCTGATGAAAGCGATGATACAGGCCGGTGCCGGCGCGGTGCACTTTGAAGATCAGCTGGCGGCGGTGAAGAAGTGCGGGCACATGGGCGGCAAAGTTCTGGTGCCGACGCAGGAAGCGATTCAGAAACTGGTGGCGGCGCGGCTGGCGGCCGATGTGATGGATGTGCCCACGGTGCTGATTGCGCGCACCGATGCCGACGCTGCCGATCTGATTACCTCCGATTGCGACGAGCGCGATGCGCCGTTTATCACCGGGGAACGGACCGCTGAAGGCTTCTTCCGCACCCATGCCGGTATCGAACAGGCGATAGCCCGCGGCCTGGCGTATGCGCCGTATGCCGATGTGCTGTGGTGCGAAACTTCCACGCCGGATCTGGCGCTGGCGCAGCGCTTCGCCGAGGCGATTCACGCGCAGTATCCCGGCAAGCTACTGGCTTACAACTGCTCGCCTTCGTTTAACTGGAAGAAGAATCTCGACGATCGCACCATTGCCCGCTTCCAGCAGGCGCTGAGCGAAATGGGCTACCGCTTTCAGTTCATCACCCTGGCGGGTATCCACAGCATGTGGTTCAACATGTTCGACCTCGCGCACGCTTATGCGCAGGGCGAAGGCATGCGCCACTACGTGGAAAAAGTGCAGCAGCCGGAATTTGCCGCACGCGAACGCGGCTACACCTTCTCTGCGCATCAGCAGGAAGTGGGCACCGGATATTTTGATCGCATCACCACGGTGATTCAGGGCGGCAGCTCGTCGGTCACCGCGCTGACCGGCTCCACCGAAGCCGCACAGTTCTGATCAGCGTACTCCCGGTGCGCAGCATGGCGCACCGTTTCACTGGCTCACGCTTGCCGGAGATTGCCGATGTCACCGAGAGAATCCCTTATCGCCCACACGATTCTGCAGGGTTTTGATGCGCAGTACGGTCGCTTTCTCGATATTACCGCAGGCGCGCAGCAGCGCTTTGAACAGGCGGACTGGCAGGCGGTGCAGCAGGCGATGAAAGCGCGTATCCATTTGTATGATCATCACGTCGGGCTGGTCGCCAATCAGTTGCGCATCCTCAACGAGATGGCCGACTGGGATGACGCCTTCTGGCTGCGGGTGAAAAGCCACTATGCCACGCTGCTGCCGGGCTATCCGCGTCATGAAATTGCCGAAAGCTTTTTTAATTCTGTCTATTGTCGCTTGCTGGGGCACAGCCACTTACTGCCTGAGCGGCTGTTTATCCTGCCGTCACAGCCGTACGCGCCCGCGCCGCCGGCGCAGCGACCGCTGTCGCGCCTGTACCGGCCGCAGCACAGCTGGCATGAGACGCTGCGTCAGGTATTAAATGACATTCCGTTGCGGCTGACGTGGCAGGATCAGACGCGCGACATCGGCTGGATTGTGCGTCATCTGCACGAGCAGTTCAGCGCGGCACAGCTGGCCCATGCCACGCTGGACGTCGCCAGCGAGCTGTTTTATCGCAACAAAACCGCCTGGATTGTGGCGCGGCTGCAGCTGAGCGCGGGCGAGATTGTGCCGTGTCTGCTGCCGATTCAGCGCGATGACGCCGGCCGGTTGTGGATCGATACCTGCCTCACCGACAGCAATGACGCCAGCATCGTGTTTGGCTTTGCCCGCGCCTATTTCATGGTATACGCGCCGGTGCCAGCCGCGCTGGTGGCCTGGCTGCAGCCGATTTTGCCGGGCAAAACCCTCGCCGAGCGCTATATGGCGATTGGCTGCCAGAAACACGGTAAAACCGAATGCTATCGCGAATATTTAGATTACCTGGCGCACAGTCAGGAAGCATTCACCATCGCACCCGGCGTGCGCGGTATGGTGATGCTGGTATTTACGCTGCCCGGTTTTGATCGGGTATTTAAGGTGATTAAAGATCGCTTCGCGCCGCAAAAAGAGGTGACGGATGCGCAGGTGCGCGCCTGTTACCGGCTGGTCAAAGAGCATGACCGCGTCGGGCGCATGGCTGACACCCAGGAGTTTGAGCATTTCGCCATCCCGCGCGCGCGCATTCCGGCGGCGCTGATGGCGGAATTTGAGCGCGAGATTCCGGAAAAAATCGAGCTGCGCGATGACGTACTGATCATCCGCCACTTATGGCTGGAGCGTCGCATGCAGCCGCTTAACCTGTGGCTGATGCAGGCGACGCCGGAACAGCGCCAGCACGCCATTGAGGAGTACGGCGATGCGATTTGTCAGCTGGCGGCGGCCAATATCTTCCCCGGCGATATGCTGTTTAAAAACTTCGGCATGACGCGCCATGGCCGCGTGGTGTTTTACGACTATGATGAAATCCGCCCGATGACCGAGCTGGTGTTCCGCGATGTTCCGGCGGCGCGTTACGAAGAGGATGAGCTGCAGGCCGAGCCGTGGTACAGCGTCGGGCCGGATGATGTGTTTCCGGAAACCTTCCGCTACGCGCTGTGCAGCGAACCGGCGACCGGAAAACTGCTGCAGGCGCTGCATCCGCAGTTGTTCGATCCTGGCTGGTGGCGCGCCCTGCAGGCGCGGATCCGTGCCGGGCATATTGAAGAGGTGATGGCGTGGCGCGCCGGACAGCGTTTCAGCGCGCGCTACGCGTCAGTGGCCGCCTAGCGGCCGGCATAGCTCAGTGTTACCTGCTTCGCCGCGCGGATCACCAGCGCCCCGAGCTCGGTAATGCGGTCGTCGGTCATACGCGCCAGCGGGCCGGAGATGGAGATGGCGGCAAACGGTTCGCCGTGTTCATCATAAATCGGTGCCGCCACACAGCGCAGGCCGAGCGCGTGCTCTTCGTCGTCGTGCGAAAAACCCATCTTACGGATCAGCGCCAGATTCTCCTTCAGGCTATGCGGCGACATCAGGGTTTTCGGCGTGTAGTGATGTAATCCCTTCTGATGCAGCAGAGCGGTGACCTGATCATCGCTAAGGTGAGCGAGAAACGCTTTGCCGGCACCGGACGCATGCATCGGCAACTTGCCGCCAATCGGCGCTGACATACGCATCAGCTGGGTGCACTGTACCTGGTCAATAATCACCGCCTGATAATCACTGAGATCCAGCACCGCCAGATTCACGGTTTCGCCGGCTTCTTCCATCAGCCGGCGCAGAATCGGGTGCACAATCGCCAGCAGATTGCGGCTCTGCAGAAAACTGCTGCCGACCACAAAGGCATGAGCGCCAATGGTCCATAAACCGAGGTCGCCCACCTGATGCACAAATCCCTGCTGCTGCATGGTGGTCAGCAGGCGATGAGTGGTGGAGTTGGGCAGCCCGGCCTGTTGCGCCAGCTCGGTCAGCGCCACGCTACCGTGTGATTCGGCAATCAGCTCCAGCAAACGCAGCCCGCGCGTCAGAGATTGTACCTGGCCGCCGGCAGGGGCACTGGCCGCCGGAGCCGTACGGGGTTTTTTGCCGCGTTTCGCGGGCGCAGGGGTTGCCATAACATCTCCACAGTCATTGCAGGTATGGAAACCATTTTCGTTTTTAATGGTATGAATGCAAACGCTGGCTGACTGGTCGGATCTGCTGGTCATTTTGCCGCCGGTGGCCGCAAACGGGTGACTTTTGCTCATTTGAAAGTTGTGCCAGTATGACTGGCTGGCATTTAGCCAGCGTAATGACGTGGATGGGGCAAGAGTGAGCAATAAAACCGCAACGCTACAGCAGCAGCTGGCACAACGCATCATGATTCTGGACGGTGGCATGGGCACCATGATCCAGAGTTACAAACTGGATGAGCAGGATTTTCGCGGCAGCCGCTTCGCTGACTGGCCGTGCGATGTGAAAGGCAATAATGACCTGCTGGTGCTGAGTAAGCCGGACGTCATTCGCGAAATCCACGATGCTTACCTGGCGGCTGGCGCGGATATTCTCGAAACCAACACCTTCAACGCCACCCCGATTGCCATGGCCGACTATGAAATGGCCGCGCTGTCGGCGGAGATCAACTTCGAAGCGGCGAAACTGGCGCGCACCTGCGCCGACGCGTGGACGGCAAAAACGCCCGATCGCCCGCGCTACGTTGCTGGCGTGCTCGGCCCGACCAACCGCACCTGCTCGATCTCGCCTGACGTCAACGATCCCGCGTTTCGTAACATCACCTTCAATCAGCTGGTGGACGCCTACCGCGAATCGACCCATGCGCTGATTAGCGGCGGTGCTGACATCATCATGATCGAAACGGTGTTCGATACCCTGAATGCCAAAGCGGCGATTTATGCGGTACAGAGCGAGATGGAAGCGATGGGCGTGACGCTGCCGCTGATGATCTCCGGCACCATTACCGATGCGTCAGGCCGGACGCTCTCCGGCCAGACCACGGAAGGATTCTACAACTCACTGCGCCACGCGGAGCCGCTGTCGTTCGGCCTCAACTGCGCGCTTGGTCCGGACGAACTGCGCCAGTATGTGCAGGAGCTGTCGCGCATTGCCGAAGGCTATGTCAGCGCCCACCCCAACGCCGGTCTGCCAAATGCCTTCGGCGAATATGACCTTGATGCGGCGACGATGGCGGCGCAGATTGGCGAGTGGGCGCGCGCCGGCTTCCTCAACATTATCGGTGGCTGCTGTGGCACCACGCCGCAGCACATTGCGGCGATGGCGGCAGCGGTCGAGGGCGTGCCACCGCGGCCGCTGCCGGAAATAGCCGTCGCCTGCCGCTTGTCTGGCCTCGAACCGCTCAATATTCAGGCCGATTCACTGTTCGTCAACGTGGGTGAGCGCACTAACGTGACCGGCTCGGCCAAATTTAAGCGCCTGATTAAAGAAGAGAAGTACAACGAAGCGCTGGACGTGGCGCGCCAGCAGGTGGAAAACGGCGCGCAGATTATCGATATCAATATGGATGAAGGCATGCTGGATGCGGAAGCGGCCATGGTGCGCTTTCTCAACCTGATTGCCGGTGAGCCGGATATTGCGCGTGTGCCGATCATGATCGACTCCTCGAAATGGGAGGTGATTGAGAAAGGTCTGCAGTGCATTCAGGGCAAAGGCATCGTCAACTCCATCTCGATGAAAGAGGGCATCGAGCCGTTTATTGCGCACGCGCGCAAAGTGCGGCGCTACGGCGCGGCGGTGGTGGTGATGGCGTTCGACGAAGTGGGCCAGGCGGACACCCGCGCGCGCAAAATTGAGATCTGCCGCCGCGCCTACCACATCCTCACTGAAGAGGTTGGTTTCCCGCCGGAAGACATCATTTTCGACCCCAATATCTTTGCCGTGGCCACCGGCATCGAAGAGCACAACAACTACGCGATGGATTTCATCGGTGCCTGTGAAGACATCAAACGCGAACTGCCGCATGCGATGATCTCCGGCGGCGTCTCCAACGTGTCGTTCTCGTTCCGCGGTAACGAACCGGTGCGTGAGGCGATTCACGCGGTGTTCCTCTACTACGCCATCCGCAACGGTATGGACATGGGCATCGTCAACGCCGGTCAGCTGGCGATTTATGACGATTTGCCGGCGGAGCTGCGCGATGCGGTTGAGGACGTGATCCTCAACCGGCGCGACGATGGCACCGAGCGACTGCTGGCGCTGGCGGAGAAGTATCGCGGCAACAAAGGCGAGGGTGAGCAGGACAAGCAGCAGGCCGAATGGCGCAGCTGGGACGTGGTGAAGCGACTGGAATATTCGCTGGTGAAAGGTATCACCGAGTTTATCGAGCAGGACACCGAAGAGGCGCGCCAGGCCGCGGCACGGCCGATTGAAGTCATTGAAGGACCGTTGATGTCCGGCATGAATGTGGTCGGCGATCTGTTTGGTGAGGGCAAAATGTTTCTGCCGCAGGTGGTGAAATCGGCGCGCGTGATGAAGCAGGCGGTGGCCTACCTCGAACCCTTTATCCAGGCGAGCAAAGAGGCCGGCCGCAGCAACGGTAAAATCGTGCTGGCGACGGTAAAAGGCGACGTGCACGACATCGGCAAAAATATTGTTGGTGTGGTGCTGCAGTGTAACAACTACGAAATCATCGACCTGGGCGTGATGGTGCCGGGCGACAAAATCCTGAAAACCGCGCGTGAGGAAAACGCCGACATCATCGGACTTTCCGGCCTGATTACCCCGTCGCTCGACGAGATGGTGAACGTGGCGAAAGAGATGGAGCGCCAGGGCTTTACGCTGCCGCTACTTATTGGCGGGGCCACCACCTCGAAAGCGCACACGGCGGTGAAAATTGAGCAGAATTACAGCGGCCCGACGGTCTATGTGCAGAACGCCTCGCGCACCGTCGGCGTGGTCTCTTCGCTGCTGTCACCCACGCTGAAAGAGGCGTTTGTGGCGCGCACGCGTAAGGAGTACGAAACCGTGCGGATTCAGCACGCGCGTAAAAAGCCGCGCACGCCGCCGGTCACGCTACAGGCCGCGCGCGATAATCATTACGTCATTGACTGGCAACGCTACACGCCACCGGTGGCGCATCGTACCGGCGTCAGCGCAGTGGAGGCCAGTATCGATACGCTGCGCAACTACATCGACTGGACGCCGTTTTTTATGACCTGGTCGCTGGCCGGCAAATATCCGCGTATCCTGGAAGATGAGGTGGTGGGCGAAGAAGCCACGCGGCTGTTTGCCGATGCCAATGCGATGCTGGATAACCTCAGCGCGCAGGACACGCTCAGGCCGCGCGGCGTGGTCGGCATTTTCCCGGCTAACCGCGTCGGCGACGACATTGAAATCTACCGTGACGAGACCCGGCGCGAGGTGCTGTGCGTCAGCCATCATCTGCGCCAGCAAACGGAAAAAACCGACTTCGCCAACTACTGTCTGGCGGACTTCGTGGCGCCGAAATCCAGTGGTAAAGCGGATTATCTCGGCGCGTTTGCCGTCACCGGCGGGCTGGAGGAGGATGCGCTGGCGGCGGCGTTCGACCAGCAGCACGATGATTACAACAAAATCATGGTGAAAGCGATGGCGGATCGCCTGGCGGAGGCGTTTGCCGAATATCTGCATGAGCGCGTGCGTAAGGTGATCTGGGGCTATGCCGCCCATGAAAATCTCAGCAACGACGAGCTGATTCGCGAAAATTACCAGGGCATTCGTCCGGCGCCGGGCTATCCGGCCTGTCCGGAACACACCGAGAAGGCACAAATCTGGCAGCTGCTGGATGTGGCACATCACACCGGCATGAAACTGACCGAATCTTTTGCCATGTGGCCCGGTGCCGCGGTGTCCGGCTGGTATTTTAGTCATCCGGAGAGTAAATATTTCGCCGTGGCGCAGATTCAGCGCGACCAGGTGGAAGATTACGCGGCGCGTAAAGGCATGAGCGTCAGCGACGTGGAGCGCTGGCTGGCACCGAATTTAGGCTACGACGCGGATTGATGAATTGCCGGCGCAGAGCGCGCGCAATGAAATGCTGGCAGGCGGTCGCCATCAATGGCGACCCTACATGGTTCACGTAGGGTGCGCATTAATGCGCACCGTTAAATGGCGCGGGTTTAACCCCGCGCTACGCTTTAATTAAAACGCGCATCGCGATCGGCAGTCAGATCGTACAGCTGGTACTTACGGCCCAGCATCTGACCGCCGTCACGCGTCAGCGGCACCCAGTTCACCTGCGCACGGCCACGGGTTGGCGTGACGGTAAACAGATCCATCGGAATCGAAATATAGAAACCTTTGGTGAAATCCCCTTCGCCATACGCTTCGGCTGACACGTTGGTTTTGGTGGCGTAGAAGCCGACCATCACGCCGCTGTCAAAGCGCTTCGACACATCCAGCGTGACCCCTTTGTCCTTCGCCAGATATTCACCGACGCTGGCTTTCACCAGCACATCCTGCATGAACCACGGACGCCAGTAGGCGGTAAGGTGCCCGGTGGGCGCCTTGTAATCGGTAAACTGCATCATGTTGTCCCAGTCACGCTGCTTCACGTAGTTCGCATCGAGACCAAAAGCCCAGTTGCTGTCCACCGGGCGATACAACAGCTCGCCGCCCACGCCGCCATACATGGTTTCCAGATAGCCACCGTACACCTGGCCGTAGAAGCCATTGCCGAGATAGCGCATGTAGTTGGCCTGCAGATCATTCACGTAAACGTTGTTCTCCACGTAGTCGCGAATGTGGGTGCGCACGCGCGGCAGCGTCGAGTCGGCTGGCGCGCCGTTGTAGTTGAACTTGTCATAATTGTTGGCGATGTTGCCAAACAGGCTGCCGCCAATCAGCCAGTGATCGGTCAGCCAGTAATCGACATTGCCCATTACGCCGAGCTGGTACATGTAGAAGCTTTCCGGGCCGCCGACCGACTGGTTCAGCACCGGCGACAGGCTGTAGTTAAGGCGATCCTTACGGATGAAATAGCCCTGTTCGGTGGTGCCCGGATCGATCGGTTCTTCACGCGTCTGCTGCAGCGGCTGCTCGTGACCGAGCGGATAGCCGCGCAGTTCGTTATTCAGGCTGGCCACATCGGTGCGCGTGGTGACCTGCGGCATGTTAAAGCGCGACTCGGTGACTTCAATCGTATCAATGCCAGCCGGCAGATTGTTCATGATGATGCGGTTAGCGCGGTCAACGCCTTCGCGCGTGTCGCGATATTTGGTCTGCTCGCCGGAGACGTACAGCGTGCGGCCTTTGGTCTGGATGCGCGGACCATTCAGTCCGGCATTGTATTGCAGATCGGTAAGCTGATTAGCGACCACCGTCGGCTGCAGCAGATCGCCCTGCGGCTGTGGCTGATAAGCCGGTTTTGCGCTATCAAGGTGCGACTGGTGTAACGAATTAAAGTTGGTGCGTACGGTCACGCCAAACATAAAGGTATTGCCGCGCTCGTAGCTGGCGTTGATATCCGCCCAGTCGGTAAGGCGATAGATTGCGCCAACGTTGACCTTACTGCGCTGCTCCAGCCGGCCGGCAAAATCGTCCTGATAATCGTTGCCTTCATACTCCAGCTTCAGACGCAGTGGCTGCCACGGCGTCTGGTATTCGATGCCACCAAACAGTGCCGCCGGACCGTGGAACATCTGCGAGCCGTTAATGGAACCCGCCGAACCGCCGCCGGTGCGGCTGCAGAAGCTATCGCTGTAGGAGCAGAACGGGTTTTTGATAGTGCCGCTGTTGCCGAGATAGCCCCAGCCCAGGCCGAGGCTGAAATCAAACGGCCCCCAGGCTTTACTCGCCACCAGATATTCACTGTCGAACAGGCCGGTACCGCCCAAATCACGCGAACCGACCGCCACTTCCGGCAGCCAGAAGCTCTCCTGCCACAGGCGCAGCTTCAGGTCGAAGGCTTTGTCTTTATAGCTCTGGTTGCCGCTGAAGCCTTCCACCGCACTGTAGCGGCGGGTGCGTACGTCGGTATAGCGCACCGTGGTTTCCAGCCATGGGAACAGCTGCAATGACGCAGAATAGTAACGATATTGATCGTTATCGCGGAAGTTCAGGCTAAATTCGCCCTCTTTTGCCATGCGCGCGGTCGGCGTTTGCATCAGGCCCACGCCGCCAAAATCAGATTGTGAAGGACCGACCGGTTCCGGCCAGGTTTCCGCCTGCACCTGGCATGCGGCGGCGACAGAAGCAGCCAACAGGCTGAGGAGTAATTGTTTTTTCATCAGTCTGGCATCCGGTGAGTCAGAACGGAAAGCATGCGCGCATTCAAATCAGGCTGGCCCCAGGGCAGGCTCCATGTGGAGAAGCCCAGCCAGATGGTGCTGCCAGGCTCGACTTCAACATGCCGCTGATTCCAGTAAGCGATCGGCACCTGTTGCGTCTCACCTGACGGCGCAATCACAGTGGCCACGCTGCGTTCGGCACCCGATAAACGCGCATGCGGCGCGAGATAGTCACGCACCGTGCGTCCTGGCTGCCAGCTCTCACTGCCGGGATGGCTGAGTGCGCCCATCACCCGTACCTGCGTCGGCGCTGCCACGATGTACAGGTCGTAGCTGCCCTGCAGTTTACGGTTGGCTTCCGGACGCAGCCGCACCCAGTCGGGATCGAGCGAAGTAAACTGGCGCCCGGTAACCTGCAGGGCGCTGAGCTGCTGGATTACGCTGCCGATGGTTGCGGCCAGTGAAGTACCGCTGTCGGCCTGCCAGGCGCGCAGATCCGCCAGCAGCTGAGCGTGCTGCTGCTGCGCCACGGCGGTCGCACCGCGTTCGGCAATCACCGTGCCCGGCCACCAGCTGTGCAGCGCCGGGTTCGTTACCAGTTCGCTAAGCGTGCTGGCATGATCGATCTGGAAACTGCGCTGATCGTGCGCAGGGTGTACCGTCACCTGGCTATCCGCCAGCGCATGGCTGGCCGCCGTGAGGGCGAGTGCCGCCAGCAAGCAATTGATTTTTTTCATGATTTCGCCGGCTTCAGAAGGGTGGTTGCAATCGGGAACTGGTCAGCCGCCAGCATCTGCTGCGCCTGCAGCACCGTACCGTCGCGGTTATCGATCCAGAAGGTGTTCTGCCAGATGACGCCGGGGCTCTCCATCTCTACCGTTTCGTGCCAGACGTGGCAGGGCACCCGCTCGCCGGCGAGGTTCAGCACTTCATCGTCACCGCGCTGAAAGGTGGAGTGAGCGGTGGCGGCGCGCACGTTGTCCTGCTCGCGCCACTGCACGACGCGCGTCCACTGCGCGCCATTTTGCAGCCGCAGCGCATCGGCCAGCGGATCCTGCGCCAGGTTACTGACGGCCTGCAGGTTGTCGCGCAGGCCGAGGGTTTTCACCAGACGGCTGTGCTGCATCACCAGCATGGCTTTATCCTGGGTTACCCATTTCTGCTGGCCGTTTTCCAGGTAGCCCAGCACCACAAAAATGCGCGGACCGTTGTCGACGCGCGCATACAGGCTGGCATAGGGCAGATTAGCGATTTGTTCATCGCTGACGGTGACATCGTCCGGACCGCTGATGGCGAGCATCACGGTCTGTTCGAGGCCTTTTTGCGTTTGTGTGCAAGCCTGCAGCAACAGGCAAAGAAGCAGCAAAGAGAGTCGGCGCACTGTGTATCCCTGTCTCAATAGAGGCAAAAAAACAAAAAATAACCACACGACTGTGTGGTTATGTTTAAAGGTGCTACATCAACGAGTGGTGCTCGTTGTGGTAGTGGTTGTTGTACCGGTATTTGCACCGTCGCCACCGCCAGCAGCGGCAACGCCGAGACCCACTAACGCACCGAGTGCGCCGATACCCACAGCGGTGGTCGCACCGGTCGAGATTGCTCCCGCCTGCGCGCCTGCTGCAGCACCGGCTTCTTCCGGTGCGGCAATCGCAGCGGAAGAAACGGCAACGTAAAGTAAGGCTGCACCGGCAACCATCAGTTTTTTCATAACAACGTTTCCTGCATCTTGATAAAACGTGAATGAAGGATAATACCCGTCATACCGTACGCTGCCGTCCGATGGCCGCTGGGCCGCATGCAGCTGGCTAACCGTGGTCAGCGCGCGGTCATGTTTCCCGGGCCGGCTGGCGACAGCGGGGAAGTATTCAGGGCAGCCTTGAAGGCGCGTTCAGTATAGGGCAACAAATTACCAGAGTTCAGCGCCAGAAAAAGAGGGGGTTTAAGCGAGACAATTCTGGTGATAAATAAGGCGAATTGGCGATAGCTGCTTTTTTTAATTGTGCTTTTTTCGCTGGCTGGAATATTTGCGCAGGCCGTAATGGCACGGCAGGATTTTTCACTTTTGCATTAAAAAATGGCACGGAATAGGAATAATCAGATTTTCCTGAAAGCAGTAAAATAGAAAGGGAAAATTAATCAGTCACTTAGGTAAGAATGGCGGCAAAATCAGATCCATTTTTTACCCAATGAACCGGCTGGCAATCCTGGCATCTTCCGATTTTCCTTAGGGCATTTTAAGAATTTTCTAACCGCAGCGCAGCAGTGAAACCGGCTTATTTCAGCGGGACCGGTAAATCGGGGCAGAAAAAAGGCGGCAGGAGCTGCCGCCTGATGAAGCTGAGTGGTGAATTAACGCCAGGATTTATAGCGATTAATTAAGCCATTGGTGGAGCTATCGTGGCTGTTAATTGGCGCGTCATTTTCCAGCTCCGGCAGAATACGGTTAGCCAGCTGTTTGCCGAGCTCAACGCCCCACTGATCGAAGGTGAAGATGTTGAGAATCGCGCCCTGAGTGAAGATCTTGTGCTCGTACAGCGCAATCAGCGCGCCGAGGCTGAACGGAGTAATTTCACGCAGCAGAATCGAGTTGGTCGGGCGGTTACCTTCAAACACCTTGAACGGCACGATATGCGCGACGGACTCCGCTGATTTACCGGCATCGGTAAACTCTTTCTCTACCACCTCGCGGGCTTTACCAAACGCCAGCGCTTCGGTCTGAGCAAAGAAGTTGGAAAGCAGCTTCTGGTGGTGATCGGCCAGCGCGTTGTGGGTCTGCGCCGGCGCAATGAAGTCGCATGGAATCAGTTTGGTGCCCTGATGGATCAGCTGATAAAACGCGTGCTGCCCGTTGGTGCCGGGTTCACCCCAGATAATTGGGCCAGTCTGGTAATCCACCGGGTTGCCGTCGCGGTCGACGTACTTACCGTTGGATTCCATGTTGCCCTGTTGGAAGTAAGCGGCAAAACGGTGCATGTACTGGTCGTACGGCAGAATCGCTTCGGTTTCGGCACCGAAGAAGTTGTTGTACCAGATACCGATCAGCGCCAGCAGCACCGGCAGGTTTTGCTCCGCTGGCGTGTTCGCGAAGTGCTGGTCCATGGCATGCGCGCCGCTCAGCAGCTGTTCGAAGTTTTCGAAGCCAATGGACAGGATGATCGACAGACCGATGGCGGACCACAGTGAGTAGCGGCCACCGACCCAGTCCCAGAACTCGAACATGTTGGCGGTATCAATACCAAATTCGCCGACCGCTTTCGCGTTGGTTGAGAGCGCGGCAAAGTGCTTCGCCACGTGCTGCTGATCGCCGGCGGTGTTCAGGAACCAGTCGCGCGCGCTGTGGGCGTTGGTCATGGTTTCCTGCGTGGTAAAGGTTTTCGACGCCACGAGGAACAGCGTGGTTTCCGGGCTAAGCGGTTTCAGCGTTTCGGCAATGTGCGTGCCATCAACGTTGGAAACAAAGTGCATGTTGAGGTGGTTTTTATACGGACGCAGCGCTTCGGTCACCATGAACGGGCCGAGGTCTGAACCGCCGATACCGATGTTCACCACGTCAGTAATTGGCTTGCCGGTGTAACCTTTCCACTCGCCGCTGATGATGCGCTCGGAGAAGGCTTTCATCTTCGCCAGCACCGCGTTCACTTCCGGCATTACATCTTTGCCATCCACGAGAATCGGCGTGTTGCTGCGGTTGCGCAGGGCTACGTGCAGCACGGCGCGATCTTCGGTGCGGTTAATCTTCTCACCTGAGAACATGGATTTGATGGCGCCCGCCAGATCGGTCTCTTTCGCCAGCGCCTGGAGTTTGTCGAGGGTTTCCTGGGTGATGCGGTTTTTTGAGAAATCCACCAGCATCTGATCATCAAAGGTGGCAGAGAATTTCGCAAAACGATCGGCATCCTGCGCAAACAGGTCGGCAATCTCTACCGATTTCATCTGATCAAAATGCTGCTGCAGCGCTTTCCAGGCTGCGGTTTGTGTCGGATTGATATTTTTCATGGCAACACTCTTGTTGATATAAGAACCGTCATTCCATCCGGGCGCATCCTGTCTGGCCCGGCATGCTGAGCATTTGTTACGGCTTGCACGCGTTTCAGTATGACCACAGTTGCAACTGAAAGGAAAAAATTTGTGACGCCAGCCGCAGCGTTTCAGGTAAATCCGGCGGCGATTGTCGGCCGGTTCGCCGCGCATTACTCTGCGCGGCATCAGCAAAACACCGGTTTTTTCGCACCGCTGACTACTTTAGGCGGCTGGCGGCTTCCGGGTTTGTTTAGCAATGCGCTGCATAAGTGTAAAAATGAATTTTCCCGGCGCCGCAAGGCTGGACAGCGGAACAATTAATCAGTATTTTGTGCGCGCGACTTGCACCTCCGGGTGCAAGCCAGAAGAGGCGCGTCGCCCAGGCAGTGTGTTTGAGGATCCGTATCCGGCGAGAACACATCAGGGGGTGCGACGCCGAGGTGGTGCAACACGCGGAGTGTTGTGCTGTCGGCTGCAGGGGCTGAATCCTCTGGGTTGTCACCAGAAGCGTCCGCAGTCGGACGTTTCGCAAGGTGAAGTGCTTTTGGTGACTCATCTCCTGATCTTGTCTGTCCAATTCTGCTCTTCTCTTGTGCCAAGGCTGTTACCCGATCTTCTCTTCCGCGAATGGGAGGAGATAACCTGACACGAGGTTTTGTTACATGTCTCAATCGTTGATCGTGGCAAAATTTGGCGGCACCAGCGTTGCCGATTTCGATGCCATGAACCGCAGCGCGGACGTCGTGCTGTCTGATGCCAATACCCGTCTGGTGGTGCTCTCTGCCTCGGCGGGCGTGACTAACCTGCTGGTTTCGCTGGCTGAAGGCCAGGAACTCGAGCAGCGCGCTTATCTGCTGGATCAAATCCGCACCATTCAATATGCCATCATCGATCGCCTGCAGTCGCCGGACGTCATCCGTCAGGAGATTGATCGCATGCTGGAGAACATCATCATGCTGGCGGAAGCGGCGGCATTAGCCCGTTCGGCCGCGCTGACCGATGAGCTGGTGAGCCACGGCGAACTGATGTCGAGCCTGCTGTTCGTGGAGATTCTGCGCGAGCGCCAGGTGAATGCCGAGTGGTTTGACGTACGCAAAGTGATGCGCACCAGCGACCGTTTCGGCCGCGCCGAGCCGGATGTGGCCGAGCTGAAAACGCTGGCAGCGGCTCAGCTGCAGCCGCGCACCGCAGAAGCGCTGGTGATCACGCAGGGCTTCATCGGCAGCGAAGGCAAAGGCCGCACCACCACGCTGGGCCGTGGCGGCAGCGATTACACCGCTGCGCTGCTCGGCGAAGCGCTGCAGGCGACGCGTGTGGATATCTGGACCGACGTGGCGGGCATCTACACCACTGACCCGCGTGTGGTGCCGCAGGCGAAACGCATCGAAGAGATCACCTTTGAAGAAGCGGCGGAGATGGCAATCTTCGGCGCGAAAGTGCTGCATCCGGCGACGCTGCTGCCGGCGGTGCGCAGTGATATTCCGGTGTTTGTCGGCTCCAGTAAAGATCCGGCGGCGGGCGGCACGCGCGTCTGCAACGAGACTAAAAATCCGCCGCTGTTCCGCGCGCTGGCACTGCGGCGCAAACAGACGCTGCTGACGCTGCACAGTCTGAACATGCTGCACGCGCACGGCTTCCTGGCCGAAGTGTTTGCTATCCTGGCGCGCCACAGTATTTCGGTTGATCTGGTTACCACCTCGGAAGTGAGCGTCGCGCTGACGCTGGATACCACCGGTTCAACCAGCACCGCCGACAGTCTGCTGACCCAGGCGCTGCTGACCGAGCTCTCTTCCCTGTGCCGGGTGGAAGTGGAAGAGAATCTGGCGCTGGTGGCGATCATCGGCAACAACCTGTCGAAAGCCTGCGGCGTCGGCAAAGAGGTGTTCGGCGCGCTGGAGCCGTTTAACCTGCGCATGATTTGCTACGGCGCAAGCAGCTACAACCTGTGCTTCCTGGTGCCAACGCCGGACGCGGAAGAGGTGGTGCGCGCGCTGCATAAGAATCTGTTCGAATCTTAATTGACGCATAAGCCACCTGAAGCCGGACAATGTCCGGCTTTTTTTATTTCTGCCGTTCAGCCTGACGCTATTTCGGACAAATGCCAGCGGAATGCCTATGCCTGCCCGGCGATCTTTAGCAGCCGATAGGCATTTTCTGTCGTCGGCCACGCTTATGATAATGAAATGTTATGATCCGGCGCAGGTCGCTGCGGTCGTTCCCCGCGCGCCGTTTCATCTGTGGCAAAAAACCAATTAAGTAAAACGCTAAGGACATTTCTTCATGCTCGCCAAACTCACCCGCCTGTTTCCGCTCTGGGCCGTACTGCTGTCCGTTGCAGCCTATTATTCGCCGTCCACCTTCCTCGGCATCGGGCCGTGGGTAACCTACCTGCTGATGCTGATCATGTTCGGCATGGGCGTGACGCTCAACATTGACGATTTCAAACGCGTGCTGGTGCGTCCGGCACCGGTGATTGCCGGCACGTTCCTGCACTATCTGGTAATGCCGCTGGCGGCCTGGGCGCTGGCGAAACTGTTCCAGATGCCGCCGGATCTGGCCGCCGGGATGATTCTGGTCGGCAGCGTGGCCAGCGGGACAGCCTCGAACGTGATGATTTATCTGGCGAAGGGCGACGTGGCGCTGTCGGTGACCATCTCGTCGGTTTCGGCGCTGGTGGGCGTGTTCGCGACGCCGCTGCTGACGCGCTTCTACGTAGATACCCACATTCAGGTCGATGTGGTGGGCATGCTGCTCAGCATCGTCAAAATCGTGGTGATCCCGATTGGGCTTGGCCTGATTATTCACCACTCCATGAACAGCGTGGTGCGCCGCGTTGAGCCGTATCTGCCGGCGTTTTCGATGGTGTGTATTCTGCTGATCATTAGCGCGGTGGTCGCCGGTAGCCAGGGCTTTATCGGCTCGGTAGGGCTGATGGTGATCGCGGCGGTGATCCTGCACAACGCCATTGGGCTGCTCGGCGGCTACTGGGGTGGCAAGCTGTTTGGCTTTGACGAATCCACCTGCCGCACGCTGGCGCTGGAAGTCGGTATGCAGAATTCCGGACTGGCGGCCACGCTGGGCAAACTGTACTTCTCACCGCTGGCCGCACTGCCCGGCGCACTGTTCTCGGTGTGGCACAACCTCTCCGGTTCGCTACTGGCGGGTTACTGGTCGGGTAAAACGATTGAGAAGAAGCAGAAATAACGGGGCATGCGTACCGGTGGTCATCAATGACGATCGGTTACGCACCATCGTCCTGTTGATGCCGGTGCGCATAAATGCGCACCCTACAAAAAACACGCGATAACCTTGCAGAGGGGCAATAAATGCGCCCTCTGCAAAACGTGCGATAACTTTGTAGGGGCGCCATTCATGGCGACCGTAAACGCTCAACGGTCAAGGGTTCCCCCATAAATGCGCCCTCTGTAAAACGCGCAATAATCTTGTAGGGTCGCCATTCATGGCGACCGCAAACGCGAAACATTACAGCTTCAGGTAAACCCGAATCCCGTCCAGGAACATCTGCGTCGCCAGCATAATCAGGATCAAACCCATTAATCGCTCCAGCGCGTTGACGCCTTTATCCCCCAGCAGGCGCAGGAACAGGCCGGACATCAGCAGAATCACTACCGTGACGCCCCAGGCAATCAGCAGGGCGCCGACCAGGTGCGTCATCTGGTTGGGATACTGATGTGACAGCAGCATCAGGGTGGCGAGCAGCGAGGGCCCGGCGACCAGCGGGATCGCCAGCGGCACCAGGAACGGCTCTTCGCCGGCGGGCAGGCCGCTGGTGCTGGTCTCGCCGGACGGGAAAATCATGCGAATGGCGATTAGAAACAGAATGATGCCGCCGGAAATCGATACCGTTTCGGTGCGCAGATTAAGAAACGCCAGGATGCGTTCACCGGCGAACAGGAACAGCAGCATCAGAATCAAGGCGATCAGCATCTCGCGCATCAGCACCACGCGGCGGCGCTTCGGCTCTAGGTGCTTCAGCACCGACATGAAAATCGGCAGGTTGCCCAGCGGGTCCATAATCAACAGCAACAATATGGTCGCGGATATCATTTCAGTCATCAGAGGTAAACCATCCCTTCAGGTCGGCCACAGCCGTTATAAGTTGTACTGCTGAAAAAGTTAGCGCAATCGAATTAATTCACTTGCCAGAAGTGCTGCATTTTGTAGAGTTGTGGGTCATAGGTAAACCTGATTATTACGCAGACTGGCGCGTTGCTGGCGCTGGTCTTTTTTCGCACCACCCAGGCCCCGGCCCGAGTTCCTGAGACGGACAGAAAATGAAGAATGTAGGTTTTGTTGGTTGGCGTGGCATGGTCGGCTCTGTGCTGATGTCACGTATGAGCGAAGAACGCGATTTCGATGTGATCAATCCGGTCTTCTTCTCCACTTCGCAACTGGGTCAGGCTGCGCCGACGTTTGGCGGTAAGTCGACCGGTGCGCTGCAGGATGCGTTTGATATTGAGGCGCTGAAGGCGCTGGATATCATCATCACCTGCCAGGGCGGCGATTATACCAGTGAAGTCTACCCGAAGCTGCGCGAGAGCGGCTGGCAGGGCTACTGGATTGATGCGGCCTCCACGCTGCGCATGAAAGATGACGCCATCATTATTCTTGATCCGGTCAACCATCAGGTGATTCGTCAGGGCCTCGACAGCGGCATCAAAACCTTTGTCGGCGGTAACTGCACCGTCAGTCTGATGCTAATGTCGCTGGGCGGACTGTTCGCTAACGACCTGGTCGAGTGGGCCTCCGTCGCGACGTATCAGGCGGCCTCCGGCGGCGGCGCGCGCCATATGCGCGAACTGCTGACCCAGATGGGCATGCTGCACGACCACGTTGCGACTTCGCTGCAAAATCCGGCCTCCGCCATTCTCGACATCGAGCGCAGCGTGACTGACTTTACCCGTTCCGGCACGCTGCCGACCGACAACTTCGGCGTACCGCTGGCCGGCAGCCTGATACCGTGGATCGACAAGCAGCTGGACAACGGCCAGAGCCGTGAAGAGTGGAAAGGCCAGGCGGAAACCAACAAAATTCTCTCGACCCGTCACACCATTCCGGTCGATGGCCTGTGCGTGCGCGTCGGCGCGTTGCGCTGCCACAGTCAGGCGTTCACGTTGAAGCTGAAGAAAGATGTGCCGCTGAACGAAATCGAACAGCTGCTGGCCGCGCACAACGAGTGGGTGAAAGTGGTGCCGAACGATCGCGACATCACCATGCGTGAACTGACGCCTGCCGCGGTGACCGGTACGCTGACCACGCCGGTGGGCCGTCTGCGTAAGCTGAACATGGGGCCGGAGTATCTGTCGGCCTTCACCGTCGGCGATCAGTTACTGTGGGGCGCTGCCGAACCGCTGCGTCGCATGCTGCGTTTGCTGATCGACTAAGCGCAGCGCGAATCCAGACAGGCCGGGGTTTCCCGGCCTTTTTTCTTTCCACGGGAGTGCAAAACTTAACCCAAATTGCGCCCGACAAGTGATCAGCTTCCCCTTTTTGCTCGCCCGATAACAATTTTTTGCGTTCCACCCTGGCTTCTGCCAACCCCAAGCTATGATTTAACAGTGATGTGCCGGTTGTTAACTGTTTTTACTTTGCGAATGGAATAGTTGTTGTACACGGCCAGGATCTTTCCCACGGAGGGTGTCCTTCCTTGCTGCTGTATGTATGGCTCATGAAAAGCAGCGCACCTATAGCGACAATCCTGTCTCTCCGGTCGCCTGCGCAAAAAATCATAGGAAGAAAGTCATGTCAGAGCTTCCCGATCGCCATGCGATCAATGCCCTTTTCGCCGGGAATTATGCCGACCCCTTCTCAGTACTGGGGATGCACCAGACCACACAAGGTCTCGAAGTGCGTGCGCTGTTACCGGATGCATCCGAAGTTTGGGTGATTGAAACCAACACCGGCCGCAAATGCGCCCAGCTTAAATGTCTTGATTCGCGCGGCTTCTTCAGCGGCGTGATCCCGCGCCGTAAAAACCTGTTTCGCTACCAGCTGGCAGTCAACTGGCACGGCCAGCAAAACCTGATCGACGATGCCTACCGCTTTGGCCCGCTGCTGGCGGAGATGGATGCCTGGCTGCTGGCCGAAGGCACGCACCTGCGGCCGTATGAAACGCTCGGCGCGCACGGCACCACCATTGATGGCGTCGCCGGTACGCGCTTCGCCGTCTGGGCCCCGAACGCGCAGCGCGTTTCGGTGGTAGGCGAGTTTAACTTCTGGGATGGTCGCCGCCATCCGATGCGTTTCCGCCGCGAACTCGGCATCTGGGAGCTGTTTGTCCCCGGCGCGGTTAATGGCCAGCTGTACAAATTCGAGATCATTGATGCGCACGGTCAGATGCGCATCAAAGCCGATCCGTTCGCCTTCGAGGCGCAAATGCGCCCGCAGACCGCCTCGATGATCTGCGGCCTGCCGCCGAAGCTGGAGATGCAGCCACAGCGCAAAATCGCCAACGGCTTTGACCAGCCGATCTCCATTTACGAGGTGCATCTCGGTTCGTGGCGTCGCCACACCGACAACAATTTCTGGCTGAGTTACAAAGAGCTGGCCGAACAGCTGGTGCCCTATGTCAAAGAGATGGGCTTTACCCATATCGAGCTGTTACCGATCAACGAGCATCCGTTCGACGGCAGCTGGGGCTATCAGCCGCTCGGCATGTACGCGCCGACGCGCCGCTTCGGCACGCGCGATGAGTTTCGTCACTTTATCGCCGCAGCCCACGAGGCGGGTCTCAACGTGCTGCTCGACTGGGTGCCGGGCCATTTCCCCAGCGACGATTTTGGCCTCGCCAAATTCGACGGTACCGAGCTGTACGAGCACAGCGATCCGCGCGAAGGCTACCATCAGGACTGGAATACGCTGATCTACAACTTTGGCCGGCGCGAGGTCAGCAACTATCTCTCCGGCAATGCGCTGTACTGGATGGAGCGCTTCGGTATCGATGGCCTGCGCGTCGATGCGGTGGCGTCGATGATCTATCGCGACTACAGCCGCAAAGAGGGTGAGTGGGTACCTAACCAGTTTGGCGGCCGTGAAAATCTCGAAGCCATCGCCTTCCTGCGCCATACCAACCGCACGCTGGGCCGCGCCGCACCCGGCAGCATCAGCGTGGCGGAAGAGTCTACCGATTATCCCGGCGTGACGCGGCCATCCGAGGATGGCGGCCTGGGCTTCTGGTTCAAATGGAACCTCGGCTGGATGCACGACACCCTCGACTACATGAAGCTCGATCCGGTGCATCGCCGCTACCATCATCAGCTGATGACCTTCGGCATGCTGTACAACTACACGGAAAACTTCGTGCTGCCGCTGTCGCACGACGAAGTGGTCCACGGCAAAAAGTCGATCCTCGACCGCATGCCGGGTGATACCTGGCAGAAGTTTGCCAACCTGCGCGCCTATTACGGCTGGATGTGGGGCTTTCCCGGCAAAAAACTGCAGTTTATGGGCAACGAATTCGCTCAGGGGCGGGAATGGAACCACGACACCAGCCTCGACTGGCATCTGCTGGAGGGGCTGGATAACTGGCACCACGGCGTGCAGCGTCTGGTACGTGACCTGAACCACAGCTATCGCCACTTTTCGCCGCTCTATCAGCTCGATTTCGATGCCAGCGGCTTCGAGTGGCTGGTGGTCGACGATCACGAAAACTCGGTCTTTGTATTTGTACGCCGCGACCGCGAGGGCAACGAACTGATCGTCGCCAGTAACTTCACGCCGGTGCCGCGTCACAACTATCGCTTCGGCGTGAATCAGCGCGGCGGCTGGCGCGAAGTGCTGAACACCGATCAGCATGATTATCACGGCAGCGATCTGCGCAATCACGGTATCGTCCATTCCGATGACATCGCAAGCCACGGGCGCGCGCAGTCGCTAAGCCTGACGCTGCCGCCGCTCGCCACGCTGTGGCTGGTGCGGGAGGGCGATTGATGCTCCAGCCGGGCCAGCCGGTACCGCCGGGTGCCCATTATGACGGGCGCGGCGTCAACTTTACGCTGTTCTCGCGCCACGCGGAGCGGGTGGAGCTGTGCCTGTTTGATGAACAGGGGAGTGAGCAGCGTTTTCCTCTGCCGGCGCGCAGCGGTGACATCTGGCATGGCTATGTTCCGGCGCTAAAGCCGGGCCAGCGCTATGGCTACCGCGTGCATGGGCCGTGGCAGCCAGAGCGCGGTCATCGTTTCAATCCGGCCAAACTGCTGGTCGATCCCTGTGCCAAAGCGGTATGCGGCGCGGTGCCAGACGACGCGCGCCTGCTGGGTGGAGAGTGGCAGCAGGATGATGCCGATAGCGCTGGCGTTGCGCCCAAATCGCTGGTGATCGCCGACGATTTTGACTGGCAGGACGATTGTGCGCCCCGCACGCCGTGGGGCAGGACGGTGATTTACGAGGCGCACGTTCGCGGCCTGACGCAGCAGCATCCGGAAATTCCGGAAAGGCTACGCGGGACATATGCGGCGCTGGGGCATCCTGCTATGGTGAGCTATCTGCGCCGGCTGGGTATCACCGCGCTGGAGCTGCTGCCGATAGCCGCGTTTGCCAGCGAGCCGCGCCTGCAACGGCTCGGCCTGAGCAACTACTGGGGCTATAACCCGTTTGCGCTGTGGGCGCTGCATCCGCATTACGCGGCGGGTGAAGCGGGCCAGACGCCGCTGCAGGAGTTTCAGCAGGCGGTAAAAGCGCTGCACGCGGCGGGCATTGAAGTGATTCTGGACGTGGTGTTCAACCACAGCGCCGAGCTGGAAGAGATTGGCCCGACACTGTCGCTGCGCGGCGTCGACAACGCCAGCTATTACTGGCTGGGCGATAACGGTGAATATCACAACTGGACCGGCTGCGGTAATACGCTGAACCTCAGCGATCCGCAGGTGCTTGACTGGGCGCTGGGCGCGCTGCGTTACTGGGTGCAAACCTGCCACGTTGACGGCTTTCGTTTCGATCTGGCCAGCGTGCTCGGGCGCACGCCGGATTATCGCCAGGATGCGCCGTTGTTTGTGGCCATGCAGGCCTGCCCGGTGCTGTCGCAGGTGAAGCTGATCGCTGAACCCTGGGATATCGGCCCCGGCGGCTATCAGGTGGGCAACTTTCCGCCGGGCTTCGCTGAATGGAACGACCATTTTCGCGATACGGCGCGCCGCTACTGGCTGCACGGTGAGTTGAGTAACGGTGATTTTGCCCGCCGCTTTGCCGGCTCAAGCGATGTATTTCAGCGCGCGGCGCGTCTGCCGCACGCCAGCATTAATCTGATCACCGCGCACGACGGCTTCACGCTGCGTGACGTGGTGAGTTATAACCAGAAGCATAATCAGGCCAACGGCGAAGATAATCGCGACGGCAGCAGCAGTAATTTCAGCCATAACCATGGTTTTGAAGGGCTGCAGGGCAACTTCGATGTGGTCGAGCGGCGGCGGCGCAGCGTGCACGCATTGCTGACCACACTGCTACTGGCGCAGGGCACGCCGATGCTGCTGGCCGGTGACGAACGCGGTCACAGCCAGCACGGCAACAATAATGCGTACTGTCAGGATAACCCGCTCACCTGGCTGAACTGGCAACAGGATGATTTTGGACTGGTCGACTTCACTGCCGCGTTAATCCGGTTGCGTCAGCATATTCCCGCGCTGACGCAGGACAGCTGGTGGCAGGAGGGCGATGGCAACGTGCAGTGGTTAAATGCCAGCGGCAAACCACTGGAAAGGGATGAGTGGGAACAGGGGATGCACAGACTGCAGATCCTGCTCTCCGGCCGCTGGTTACTAACGATAAACGCCACGGATTCGGTGAGTGACCTTGCCTTACCAGACGGAGAATGGCGAGCCATTCCTCCTTTCGCCGGGGAAGATAACCCCATCCTGACAACTGTCTGGCACGGGCCCGCACACGGCGTGTGTGTGTTCCTAAAGCAATCATAAGGAGTCAGACATGGTGAAATTAGATAGAAACGACCCCCTGATGCTGGCGCGCCAGCTCCCTACACAGACGGTTGCCCTGATCCTTGCTGGCGGGCGCGGTACGCGCCTGAAAGATCTTACCGCCAAACGCGCCAAGCCTGCCGTGCACTTCGGCGGCAAGTTCCGCATCATCGACTTTGCGCTCTCCAACTGTATCAACTCCGGGATTCGGCGCATCGGCGTCATCACCCAATATCAGTCACATACGCTGACGCAGCACATTCAGCGCGGCTGGTCCTTGTTCAACGAAGAGATGAATGAGTTTGTCGATCTGCTGCCGGCGCAGCAGCGCGCCTCGACCGAACACTGGTATCGCGGTACCGCCGATGCGGTCACGCAGAATCTCGACATCATTCGCCGTTACAACGCGCAGTACATCGTGATTCTCGCCGGGGATCACATCTACAAAATGGATTACTCGCGCATGCTGCTCGACCACGCCGATCGTGGCGCCAAGTGCACCATCGCCTGTCTGCCCGTACCGCTGCATGAGGCCACCGCGTTTGGCGTGATGGCAGTCGATGCGGACAACAATGTAATCGATTTCGTTGAGAAACCGGCGCAGCCGCCGTCCATGCCGGGCGACGACAGCAAAGCGCTGGCCAGCATGGGCATTTACGTGTTCAACGCCGATTACCTCTATGAGCTGCTGGAGGAGGATTTGCAGATCGCCGACTCAAGCCACGATTTCGGTAAAGATCTGCTGCCGAAGATCGTCGCCAGCGGCGAAGCCTACGCGCACTCCTTCACGCTGTCGTGCGTACAGAACGACGAAAACGCGGAACCTTACTGGCGCGACGTCGGTACGCTGGAAGCTTACTGGCGCGCCAACCTCGATCTGGCCTCGGTGACGCCCGAACTCGATATGTATGACCACGAATGGCCGATTCGTACCCACATGGAGCCGCTGCCGCCGGCCAAATTTGTCCAGGATCGATCCGGCAGTCACGGCATGACCATGAACTCGCTGGTCTCCGGCGGCTGCATTATTTCCGGCTCGGTGGTGGTGAATTCGGTGCTGTTCCCGCGCGTGCGCGTTAACTCGTTTTGCAATATTGATTCGGCGGTGCTGCTGCCCGATGTGGTTATCGGGCGATCGTGCCGTTTGCGTCGCTGCGTCATAGACCGTGCCTGCGTCATTCCGGAAGGCATGGTGATTGGCGAAAATCCGGATGAGGATAGTCGCCGTTTTTACCGTTCAGAAGAGGGCATCGTACTGGTGACGCGCGCCATGCTGGCCAAATTGGCCGCTGCGGGTCAGTAAGTGACGAAAGGCAAAGAACATTGCCGCGTGGAACGCGGGCGATAACACAATAGGGGGTCAGGATGCAGGTTTTACATGTCTGTTCAGAGCTTTTCCCGCTGCTAAAAACCGGCGGACTGGCTGATGTCGTCGGCGCATTGCCTCAGGCACAAATTGCCGAAGGTATGGACACGCGGGTGCTGATTCCGGCGTTTCCGGATCTGCGTAAAGGGATTCCTGATACCGAAGTGGTGGCGGAGCTGCAAACCTTTGCCGGGCCGGTCCGCTTGCTGTTTGGGCCCTTCAACGGCGTGGGGATATATTTGATTGATGCGCCGGGACTGTACGATCGTCCCGGCAGCCCGTACCACGATACGTCGCAGTTTGCCTATGTCGATAACTACCTGCGCTTTGCGCTGCTCGGCTGGATGGCGGCTGAGCTGGCCAGCGGGCTGGATACATACTGGCAGCCGGACATCGTGCACGCGCACGACTGGCACGCCGGTCTGGCTCCGGCCTATATCGCCGCACGCGGACGTCCGGCGAAAACGGTGTTTACCGTGCATAACCTGGCGTATCAGGGGCTGTTTTCCGCGCGGCATCTGGACGAAATCCAGATCCCGCGCGCCTATTTTGAAATGCACGGGCTGGAATTCTACGGCCAGATTTCTTACCTAAAGGCCGGCCTGTTTTATGCCGATCATATAACTGCGGTCAGCCCGACCTATGCGCTGGAGATCACCCGTCCGGAGTTCGGCTACGGCATGGAAGCGCTGCTGGAGCAGCGGCTGCGCGAAGGACGGCTGAGCGGTATTCTCAACGGCGTCGATCCCGGCATCTGGGATCCGGCACACGACCTGCTGCTTACCGCCCGCTACGACCGCGACACGCTGGAGAGCAAAGCGGAGAATAAACGTCAGCTGCAGATTGCCATGGGGCTGAAGGTTGATGACAAAGTGCCGGTGTTCTGCGTTATCAGCCGTTTAACCAAACAGAAAGGGCTGGATCTGGTGCTGGAAGCACTGCCGGGACTGCTGGCGCAGGGCGGGCAACTGGTGCTGCTGGGTCAGGGCGATGCGGAACTGCAGCAGGGCTTCCTCGCCGCAGCCGCTGAGCATCCGGGCAGCGTCGGCGTGCAAATTGGTTATCACGAAGCCTTCTCGCACCGCATTGTCGGTGGTGCGGACGTCATTATGGTGCCCAGCCGTTTCGAACCGTGCGGTCTGACGCAGTTGTACGGTCTGAAATATGGCACGCTGCCGCTGGTCAGGCGCACCGGTGGACTGGCGGATACGGTACAGGACAGCTCGCTGGAAAACCTCGCCGACGGCGTAGCCAGCGGCTTCAGCTTCGAAGACAGCAATGCCTGGTCACTGCTGCGCGCGATTCGTCGTGCTTTTGTTTTATGGTCCCGTCCTTCACTCTGGCGTTATGTTCAGCGCCAGGCGATGGGGATGGATTTTAGTTGGCAGGTGGCAGCACAAGCCTACCGCGATCTTTATCAACGCTTGCTGTAATGAGAGATTGGGATACCGCATATGAACGCACCTTTCACCTATGCCTCACCCACGCTGACGGTTGACGCCCTCAAGCACTCAATCGCCTATAAGCTGATGTTTACCATTGGTAAAGATCCGTCGATCGCCAACAAGCATGAGTGGCTGAACGCCGCGCTGCTGGCGGTACGCGATCGCATGGTGGAGCGCTGGCTGCGCTCCAGCCGTGCGCAGCTGTCGCAGGATGTGCGCCAGGTTTATTACCTGTCGATGGAGTTTCTGATGGGGCGCACGCTGGGCAATGCCTTGCTGGCGATGGGTATCTATGACGATCTCAACCAGGCGCTGGATGAGATGGGACTCGACCTCAGCGAGCTGATGGAAGAAGAGAACGACCCCGGACTCGGCAACGGCGGTCTTGGCCGGCTGGCGGCCTGCTTCCTCGACTCGCTGGCCACGCTGGGCCTGCCCGGGCGCGGCTACGGCATTCGCTACGATTACGGCATGTTCAAACAGAACATTGTTGACGGGCAGCAGCGTGAATCGCCGGATTACTGGCTGGAATACGGCAACCCATGGGAGTTCCAGCGCTTTAATACCCGCTACAAAGTGCGTTTTGGCGGGCGGTTGCAGCATGAAGGCAGCCGGGTACGCTGGGTTGAGACCGAAGAGATCGTGGCGATGGCTTACGATCAGATCATCCCTGGCTTCGACACCGATGCCACCAACACGCTGCGGCTGTGGGGCGCGCAGGCCAGTAACGAAATCAACCTCGGCAAGTTCAATCAGGGCGACTACTTCGCGGCGGTGGAAGATAAAAACCACTCGGAGAACGTGTCGCGCGTGCTCTATCCCGACGACTCGACCTACTCCGGGCGCGAGCTGCGTCTGCGCCAGGAGTATTTTCTCGTCTCCGCCACGGTACAGGATATCCTCAATCGCCACTGGCAGATGCATGAAACCTGGGACAACCTGGCCGACAAAATTGCCATCCACCTCAACGATACCCATCCGGTGCTGGCGATTCCCGAGCTGATGCGTCTGCTGATTGATGAGCACAAGTTTACCTGGGACGACGCCTTTGAAGTCACCTGTCAGGTGTTCTCGTACACCAACCATACGCTGATGAGCGAAGCGCTGGAGACCTGGCCGGTGGACATGATCGGCAAGATCCTGCCGCGTCACCTCAGCATCATCTTCGAAATCAATGACTACTTCCTGAAGACCATTCAGGACTACTATCCGGACGACTGGGATCTGATGGCGCGCATCTCGATCATCGACGAAAACGATGGTCGCCGCATCCGCATGGCGTGGCTGGCGGTGGTGGTTAGCCACAAAGTTAACGGCGTGTCGGAGCTGCACTCTAATCTGATGGTGCAGTCGCTGTTCGCCGATTTTGCCCGCCTGTTCCCGGGGCGTTTCTGCAATAAAACCAACGGCGTGACGCCACGCCGCTGGCTGGCGCTGGCCAACCCGGCCTTGTCAGAGGTACTGGATGACGCCATTGGCCGCACCTGGCGTACCGATCTGGCTCAGCTGAGCGAGCTGGTGCCGCACATTGACTATCCGGCGTTTATTGAACAGATCGCCGATGCCAAGTTCGCCAACAAGAAGCGCCTCGCGGAGTGGGTGGCGAAGAATATGGATATCGTGCTGGATCCGCAGGCGCTGTTCGACGTGCAGATCAAGCGTATTCACGAATACAAACGTCAGCTCCTGAACGTGCTGCACGTCATCACGCGTTACAACCGCATCAAAGCCGATCCGACCGCAGAGTGGGTGCCGCGCGTTAATATCTTCGCCGGGAAAGCGGCGTCGGCCTATTACGTCGCCAAGCACATCATTCACCTGATCAACGATGTCGCCAACGTGATCAACAACGATCCGCAGGTGAAGAACAAGCTGAAGGTGGTGTTTATCCCTAACTACGGCGTCAGCCTGGCGCAGATCATCATTCCGGCGGCGGATCTCTCCGAGCAGATCTCTACCGCCGGCACCGAAGCCTCCGGCACCAGTAACATGAAATTTGCGCTAAACGGCGCGCTGACCATCGGTACGCTGGACGGGGCCAACGTGGAGATGCGCGAGCACGTCGGCGCAGAAAATATCTTTATCTTCGGCAACACCACGCCGCAGGTGGAGAAGCTGCGCACTGAGGGCTATAACCCGCGCAAATACTATGAAGAGGATGCGGAACTGCACCAGGCGCTGACGCAAATCGCCAGCGGCGTCTTCAGTCCGCAGGAGCCGGGGCGCTACCGTAACCTGTTCGACGCGCTGGTCAACTTTGGCGATCACTATCAGCTGCTGGCGGATTACCGCAGTTATGTGGATACCCAGGATAAGGTGGATAAGCTTTATCGCCAGCCGGAAGAGTGGCAGCGGCGTGCGGCGCTGAACATCGCCAATATGGGCTATTTCTCCGCCGACCGTACCATTCAGGAGTACGCGGATGAGATCTGGCATATTTCGCCGGTGAGGTTATAAAAAAGGTCGCCATGAATGGCGACCCTACAAAATATGGCCCGATGCGCATTGATGCGCATCGGATACAATCCCACAACCGCTGCTGTTTGTCACAGGGTGCGCATTAATGCGCAACTGGCACAATCCCACAACCGTTGCTGTTTGTCACAGGGTGCGCATTGATGCGCAACTGGCTCAATCCCACAACCTTTGCTGTTTGTCGTAGGGTGCGCATTAATGCGCACCTGGTAACGGCTTACTTCAGAGTAATACTCTTCACAATCGCATCGGCATCGCTCTGCGCCTGCTGCTGATTGTCGGCGGGCAGAGTGATCTGCAGCGTCAGCAGTTTACCGTCCACCTTCGCCAGAATAACCGAGGACCAGGAGGTCTGGTTATTGGCGGAAATCACCGTATCCAGCTGCTGTGCCGGCTGGTCTTTCAGCGTTACCGCTTTGTTCGACACCACCTGCAGCTGCGGATCGCGGTTGCGCTGCTGCTGCTCCAGACGCTGAGCCAGCGCATCCAGTCCTTCACTGGTCGGATCGCCCGCAATCACGATAATTGCGCGCTGGCCGGTTTCATCGGCATACACGTGCATATTGGTGGATTCCGAACCCAGCTTGCCGCTCTTATCTGACATGCCTGCTGGCAGGCTGAAACTCAGCTTACCGTCCATCAGGTTTACTGTCTGTGCTGACTGACTGGCGCTGGCGCCGTTGCTGTTTGCCGCCGTGTCGTCTTTCTTCTGATCACACGCCGCCAGGCCTAACACCAGCAGGCCGATGCCCGCATATTTCACTAAGTTACGCATTCTTATCCCTTCGTAAGGTTTCCATCAGCCGTTATCAAAACGGAATCGGTGCTTAAAAGCAATCAGCGCTTTGTCAGGAAATCTTAGCGTGCCGTGGCGTTTCGTCTACGTTCAATTAGCCGAAATTCATCTGGCGCTGAGCCGAACGTTCCGCCAGACGCTTAAGTGCCGCATTGAGCAGAACACCGTAAGCAGGCAGGAAGAAAACCATGCAGATCAGCACTTTGAAGCTGTAATCCACCAGTGCGATCTCCACCCAGTGGCTGGCCATGAACGGGTCCGGACTCTTATAAAAGGCGATAAAGAAGAAGGCCAGCGTATCGCTGATATTGCCGAGGAACATGGCACAGGCAGGCGCAATCCACCATTGCGGCAGTTTACGCAGGCGGTTAAACACGTGCACATCAAGGATCTGCCCCAGCGCATAGGCCATAAAGCTGGCGCAGGCGATACGCGCCACGAACAGATTGACCTCCTGCAGCGAGGCCCAGCCCTGCCACGCGCCCTGATAAAACACGCACGACACGATGTAGGAGATAAACAGCGCCGGAATCATCACCGCAAGGATAATGCGCCGTGCCAGCGGTGCGCCAAAAATACGCACGGTGAGATCGGTGGCGAGAAAAATAAACGGGAAGCTAAACGCACCCCAGGTGGTGTGGAAACCGAAAATCGCGACCGGCAGCTGCACCAGATAGTTACTGGAGGTAATCACCAGCAGGTGAAACAGCGACAGCCAGAATAGCGCATGCATGCGCTGACGAGCAGAGAAGTTAATCATAAAGGCCTTTTTTTAAAAATGGGGTGAGGGAACCCATCCTCTTCATACTTCAGGTTTTATGTGCGTTGGCTGCGCCTGCTCACCCCAGTCACTTACTTCAGTAAGCTCCTGGGGTGAGCAGGCTTGCCGCCTTCCTAAAACCTGAATTATTTTGAGGAATTGGCAGTAACATTAAAAAATCGGACGGCATCTTAGCGTGTTGCGCAACAAATGCAATGGTTAATTTTAACGCAATCGTTCTCGCCTTGCGCGCGCGCTGTAGCGCGTTAGAATGAGCGCCCACCCTGAATAAAGACAGAGAATCATGAGCGATCCTTTTTCCGCTGCGGACCATACGCTTGATGCGCTTGGGCTGCGCTGCCCGGAGCCGGTGATGATGGTGCGCAAAACTGTGCGTACCATGCAGGCGGGCGAAACGTTGCTGATCATCGCCGACGATCCGGCGACCACGCGTGATATTCCCGGCTTCTGCCGCTTTATGGAGCATCAGCTGCTGGCACAGCAGACCGAGAGCCTGCCGTACCAGTATCTGATCCAGAAAGGCGCGGAGGCCTGATCGCGGCATCCGCCCGCCTCAGCGCTGACGCAGCAGGCGCAGCGCGTTGGCGGTGACCAGCGCGGTGGCACCCGAATCGGCCAGCACCGCCAGCCACAGGCCGGTAAAGCCGAGCAGCGTGGTGACGAGGAAAATCGCCTTCAGCCCCAGCGCCAGCGCAATATTCTGACGGATAATGGCGCGCGTGCGGCGTGCCAGCTGCACGGTGCGCGGCAGAATCGCCAGGTTATTCTGCGTCAGAGCCGCATCGGCCGCTTCCAGCGCCACATCGGTGCCGCTGCCCATGGCAATTCCCAGCGCTGCGGCCTTCATGGCTGGCGCATCGTTGATGCCATCGCCGACCATCGCCAGCGGCTGCTGTTCGCCCAGTTCACGCACGGCGGCTACCTTATCCGCAGGCAACAGACCGGCGCGATAGCTGATGCCGAGTTCGGCGGCAATCGCGGCGGCGGCGCGCGGATTATCGCCGGTCAGCATCACGCTGCGAATCCCCAGCGCCTGCAGCGCCGCCAGCGCACTGCGGGCCTCCTCGCGCAGCAAATCCTGCAGCGCCAGCAGCCCGAGCGGCTGTGCTTCGCGCAACAGCACCACCACGGTTTTGCCCTGTGCCTCCAGCTGCGCAATCTGCTGCTGCTGCGCGTCACTCAGCGCCGCCACATCGCGCGGTGCCAGCAGCTGGTGCATCACGCCGTTGATCTGCGCGCGAATGCCGCTGCCGGCCAGTGTTTGCTGATGCTGCGCCGGTGGAATCACCTGCTGCTGGCGCTGCGCTTCCGCGACTATCGCCCGCGCCAGCGGATGGCCGGAGCCCTGCTCAATAGCGGCCGCGAGGCTGAGCAGCTGTTGCTGTGCATCCGCGCCAAACGGCTGCACGTCGGTAACCTGCGGTTTACCGGCGGTCAGGGTGCCGGTTTTATCAAACGCCAGCGCCTGCACCCGGCTGAGGCGTTCGAGCGCCGCGCCGCCTTTAATCAGCGCGCCCTGGCGAGCCGCCGCCGCCAGGCCGGAAGTGATAGCGGCAGGCGTGGAGATCACCAGTGCGCACGGGCAGCCAATCAGCAGCAGCGTCAGCCCTTTGTAGATCCACGGCGGCCAGGCGCCTAATCCGAGCAGCGGCGGCAGCACCATCACCAGCAGTGCCAGCAGCATGATGGCCGGCGTGTAGAGGCGGCTGAAGCGATCGATAAAACGCTCCACCGGCGCGCGGTGACTTTCAGCTTCTTCTATCAGCTGCAGAATGCGGTCGATAGCGCTGTGGCCCGGCTGTGAGGTCACGCGCAGCGTCACCAGCCGATCCACGCTGGTTGCGCCTGCCATCACGGCATCGCCCGGCTGATGGGCCACCGGTAGCGATTCGCCGGTCAGCGCGCTTTCATCAAAGCTGGCGCTGGCGTGCAGCAGCTCGGCATCGGCGGGCAGACGACCGCCTGCCGCCACTTCAATCACATCGCCAGGCTGCAGCGCCGCCAGTGCCACCTGCTCACGCTGTGTGCCATTGACGCGCGTGGCGGTGTCCGGACGCAGCGCCATCAGCGCGGTGACGCCACGGCGCGCCCGCGCGGCGGCATAGGCTTCCAGCCGTTCTCCCAGCTGGAACAGCAGCAGCACCATGGCAGCTTCGGCATGGGCGCCAATCACCAGCGCGCCCGCGGCGGCGAGGGTCATCAGGGTTTCAATGCTGAACGGTGAGCCGCTGCGTATGGCCTGCCACGCGCTGCGGGCTACTGGCACCAGACCAACCAGCGTGGTAAGCACAAACAGGCGATCGCCCCACAGCGGCGTGAGCTGGCTCAGCAGCCAGCTGGCGATCATCAACAGCGTGAGCAGTATGAGCGAGGCATTATCGCGCCAGCGGCGCGCCGCCGGTGCGGGGTTCTCAGTGGATTTCAGGCTAAAGCCGGCGTGGTTAACGGCCTGTTCGATAGCCGGACGAATATCGCTGTGCGCCTCCACCAGCAGATTTTCACTGGCGAATATCACCCGCGCGCTGGCGACCTGCGGCAGCTTTTGCACGGCGGTTTCGATTTTGCGGGCGCAGCTCGGGCAGTCCATGCCGGCAATCTGCCAGCGGAACTGATAGGGCGCGGATGCGCGCCTGTCGCTGTCGGCGTCGCCGCCGCCGGGACTGTCGTCATCGCTGGTGCAGCAGCCGCAATCACTGGACGCGGCCACCGGCTGCGCGGCGGAAATCTTCAGGGATGCAGGCTGAACGCTGCGTACCGCGCACAGCGGTTTTGGCTGACGGTGTGATTTGCCACAGCGGCAAGAGTGGGCATGTTGATGCATGTGACCTCCGGTTGCAGAAGCGGGCCGATGCCCGCAGTCTGCATGCTACACTCTGGAGTGGACTCCAGAGTCAAGCGGTGAGGTCACTTTTTTCAGTACAGCCACAGTGAACGCACAATCATGAAGTGACCGGCGAAGTAGCAGGCGGCAACGATGGCGCTGTCAGCGCTGAAGCGACGGCGATAGTGCGAGATAAACCACACGATGTTAGCCAGCAACAGCAGCACGGCACCCACCAGCAGCGAGAAACTGTAATCGGTCGGACGGAAGAAGTAATTTTCCGCCGCCATCCAGTTCATCACCAGCGTCATACCAATCAGCGTACAGATCGGCCAGCGCAGCGTATCCAGTTTTGACCAGATAATGGCGATCACGATGATACCAATCACCAGGAAGGTGAGCGGAATCGGCCAGAAGAAGCTCATGGTCATGTGCGCGGCAAAGCTGATGGTGTACAGCAGATGCGAAAGGAAAAAGGCGCCGAGCGCATACAGCATCTGCTGACGCGGCAGCAGGGTTAACGCATCGCCCACCAGCGTAGCGACCAGGCCAGCCAGAATCAGGTAGTCGGTGGTGTTAAGCGTGGGAGCCTGCCACGCCCAGGCAACCAGCAACAGCAGCGTAACGGGTTTGAACAGCCAGCGCTGCCACTGCGGGCCGCGGTAGGAGGCATCGACATACAGCCAACCGGAAAAAAGGACTGCAAGGAAAGACCAAAGCATTTTTTCTCCCTTTTGTGAACGTGTCGCCCACATTGATGAATTTTCCCAAAATCGCGATCTCAGTTTAAGTTACTGGCGGCAAATGTGACAATCGGGCAACTCTGGTTGTATGCTTTGGCGTCTTTTATCTGTTAACCCCCGACGTAAAGTGCGAGAGAAAACATGAGCAAACCACCGCTAATCTTTTTTATCGTCCTGGCTGTAATTGCCATCCTGGCAACCCGTCAGTTTATCAAGCAGCGCCGCGAAGCCGCGGTCAACGACGCTTCACCGGTGCGCTCAATGAGTGTGGAAGTGAAAACCAAGCGAGAGTTTCCGGCCCCCAATCGCCGTTCGCGTCAGCGCGAAGAGATTGTGGCGGAAGAGATGAAGTATGAAGCCTGGTTCCATCCGCTGAACGGCGCCGGTGATTTTAAGGTCAACGTCAGCGCCAGCGATTATCACCAGATGGACAAAGGCGTGAAGGGTGAGCTGAAAATGCAGGGCACGCGCTTTGTCAGCTTTACCCCGGCGCAATAGGCACTAAAGCGCACGGGGCTGAAGCCGCGCGCGCTGTCTTACGTTACGACGGATAGTGCTTTTTCTGCCACGCCAGCAGTTCAAATACGCCAAAGAAGAAGATTTTCGCCTGCGTGACGCGGCTCAGCTTTGGCGCCTCCTTTGGTTGCGTGGCACGCAGCAGTACCAGCTGCAGGCCGTGCATCACCACCATAAAGAACAGCGCAACGTGGACAAAGTAGCGCAGCGGCGTCGGGAAAGGGTGCACCAGGTTAAGCAGCAGAAATGCCCAGACGCAAATCATCAGCAAACGTCCCAGATTAAGCCACATCATCGGTCTCCTGTTGGCGTTGATAGAGGCGATAGGCCACCTGACCGGCAATCTTCTCGCGATACAGATCCCAGTTAGCCGGTGCCAGCGGGGGGCCGTGTTCCACTTCGCTCTCAACATAAATCAGCGCGTGGGCGGCGAGCCAGCCATTGTTCTCCAGCAGCGTTAGTGTCTCCTGCAGCAGGCCTTTGCGGAACGGCGGATCAACAAACACCACGTCAAACGGCTCGCCGGGCTGGCTTAGCCACTGCAGCGTATTGGTCTGGACGACGCTGGCGTTACTGGCGCGCAGCGTGTGCAGGTTTTGCGTCAGCTGCTGCGCCACGTGACGTTCCAGTTCCAGCAGGGTCGCGGAGGCGGCATAGCGTGACAGCGCTTCTAAGCCCAGCGCGCCGCTGCCGGCATAGCAATCGAGGCAGCGCGCCTGCTGGATATCCGGCGCCAGCCAGTTAAATAGCGTTTCACGCACGCGGTCGGTGGTCGGGCGCAGGCCGGCGCTGTCCGGCACCGGCAATTTGCGGCCGCGCCACTGTCCGCCAATCAGGCGAATCTGGCCTGCCGCGCCGCTGTTGCGGGGGGATTTACTCATTTCGCTCACAACTCGTCATAATTTGTTGCGTAGTTTAACGGGCGTAGCAGGCAGAAGAAACGTTAAAAAAGGGTGCTGTGGTGCGCTGGCAGGAAAGTGTTAGACTACTAAGTTGATAAAGCGGACGTAATTGCCTGATTTTTACGCCGCTCACGCGCGAAAAAGTGAATTTTTTATCCCCTGGGAACAGCGTGCTACCGGGAATAAGCCATCGAGGAGTGTGGTCACACAATGGCAAAAGAGAAAAAACGCGGCTTTTTTTCCTGGCTGGGCTTTGGCAAAGAAGAGCAGCAGCCAGCGGAAGAGCAGGCGCAGCAGCAGCCGACCGATCAACCGGCACCCGCCGCTGAAGAGAGCGCGTTAGCAAGCGCCGAAGCGCAGGCCGCCGAAACCGTGATCGTCACTGAGCAGGTGGCAGAACAGCAGGCCGAATCGTCGGTTCACGCCGACGCTGAAATGCATCCCGTTGCGGAAGCAGAAACCGCAGCCGAATCCAATGCTAACGCTGATGACGCAGAAACCACTGCCGTCAGCGCGATTGAAGAAGAGGTACTGCCGGAAGATCATCCGCAGCCGGAGCTGATGCCGGTTGAAGAGGAGCCGCAGGCTGAAGAACTGATTATTGAAGCACCGGTTTTCTCTGAGGAGCCTCAGCCAGAGGACGCAGAGGACGCAGACGCACCGCTGAGCGATGAAGAGCTGGAAGCGCTGGCGTTAGCGGAAACCTATGCCGAAGACGCGGCAGAAGAGCGCGTGGCGACAGACACCGTGAGCGATCTGCCGCTGGCGGCCGCGCCGATTGTGGCCCAGGAGCAGGAGCGCCCCACCAAAGAGGGCTTCTTTGCCCGCCTGAAACGCAGCCTGGTCAAAACGCGTGAAAACCTCGGATCCGGCTTTATCAGCCTATTCCGCGGCAAAAAAATCGATGACGAGCTGTTTGAAGAGCTGGAAGAGCAGCTGCTGATTGCCGATGTCGGCGTGGAAACCACGCGCCGCATCATCACCAGCCTGACGCAACAGGCCAGCCGTAAGCAGCTGCGCGATGCCGAAGCGCTGTATGGCCTGCTGAAGGCTGAAATGGCCGGCATTCTGGAAAAGGTCGATGCCCCGCTGGACGTGGCGGGCAAAACACCGTTCGTTATCCTGATGGTCGGCGTTAACGGCGTGGGTAAAACCACCACCATCGGTAAGCTGGCGCGTCAGTATCAGGCGCAGGGCAAGTCCGTCATGCTGGCGGCGGGTGACACCTTCCGCGCGGCGGCGGTAGAGCAGCTGCAGGTCTGGGGCCAGCGCAACAATATTCCGGTGGTCGCGCAGCATACGGGCGCGGATTCTGCATCGGTCATTTTTGACGCCATCCAGGCGGCGAAATCGCGCCACGTTGACGTGCTGATCGCCGATACCGCCGGCCGCCTGCAGAACAAAGCGCACCTGATGGAAGAGCTGAAAAAAATCACCCGCGTGATGAAGAAGCTGGACGATGAGGCACCGCATGAGGTGATGCTGACGATTGACGCCAGCACCGGCCAGAACGCCATCAGCCAGGCGAAGCTGTTCCACGAAGCGGTCGGCCTGACCGGCATCACCCTGACCAAGCTCGACGGCACCGCAAAAGGTGGCGTGATCTTCTCGGTGGCCGATCAGTTTGGCATTCCGATTCGTTATATCGGTGTCGGGGAAGGCATCGAAGATTTACGGCCGTTTAAGGCCGCCGACTTTATTGAGGCACTGTTTGCCCGAGAGGAATAATTGGCATGATTCGCTTTGAAGAGGTCAGTAAGGCTTATCTGGGAGGACGCCAGGCGCTGCAGGGCGTGGATTTCCATTTGCGTCCCGGTGAGATGGCGTTTCTGACCGGCCACTCAGGCGCGGGGAAAAGTACCTTACTGAAGCTGATTTGTGGCATTGAGCGCCCGAGCGCCGGGCAAATCTGGTTCAGCGGTCACGATATTTCCCGGCTGCGTCACAGCGAAGTGCCTTTCCTGCGCCGTCAGATCGGCATGATTTTCCAGGATCACCACCTGTTGATGGATCGTTCGGTCTACGACAACGTGGCGATCCCGCTGATTATTTCCGGGGCCAGCGGCGAGGATATTCGCCGTCGCGTGTCGGCGGCGCTGGACAAAGTCGGCCTGCTCGACAAAGCAAAAAGTTATCCGATTCAGCTCTCTGGCGGTGAACAGCAGCGCGTCGGCATTGCCCGCGCGGTAGTGAATAAACCGGCCGTGCTGCTGGCGGATGAACCGACCGGTAACCTCGATAACGCGCTGTCGGAAGATATTTTGCGCCTGTTTGAAGAGTTCAACCGCGTGGGCGTTACGGTACTGATGGCGACGCACGACATCGGGCTGATCGCACGCCGCAATTATCGCGTGATGACGCTTAATCAGGGACGTCTGCACGGAGGCCACGATGGTCAATAAACGTAACAAGCGTCCGGCTGCGCCGAAAACGGCGAAGCAGCCGTCAAAGAGCAAAGCGCTGAAAGGCGGCTGGCAGGAGCAGTGGCGCTACGCGTGGCGCGGTACGCTGTCCGACATGTATCGTCAGCCGCTGGCGACGCTGCTGACGGTAATGGTCATCGCAATTTCGCTGACGCTGCCCAGCGTGTGCTACATGGTGTGGAAAAACGTCAGCCAGGCCGCCGCGCAGTGGTACCCGGCGCCGCAGCTGACGGTTTACCTCGACAAAGCGCTGGATGACACGGCGGCAGAGAACGTGACCGCCGAGCTGAAAAAGCTCGATGGCGTGGACAAGGTGAACTACCTGACGCGTGAAGAGGCGCAAAGCGAGTTCCGCAACTGGTCCGGTTTTGGTGGTGCGATGGATATGCTGGAGCAGAACCCGCTGCCGGCGGTGGCGATCATCACGCCGAAGCTGAACTTCCAGAACTCCGATACCATGGCCAATCTGCGCGATCGCGTGGCGAAAGTGCAGGGCGTGGATGAAGTGCGCATGGATGACAGCTGGTTTGCGCGTTTAGCCGCACTCACCGGGTTGGTGGGGCAGGTGGCGTCAATGATCGGCCTGCTGATGGTGGTGGCGGTGTTCCTGGTGATTGGCAACAGCGTGCGCCTGAGCATTTTTGCCCGGCGTGACACCATCAACGTACAGAAGCTGATTGGCGCGACCGATGGCTTTATTCTGCGGCCTTTCCTCTACGGCGGCGCGCTGCTCGGTTTCAGCGGTGCGGTGCTGTCGCTGATTCTGTCGGAAGTGCTGGTACTGCGCCTGCAGTCGGTGGTGGCGCAGGTCGCCTCCGTCTTCGGCACCAGCTTCGCGCTGGAGGGCTTTTCATGGGATGAAGGTCTGCTGCTGCTGTTAATCGCGGCCATCATCGGCTGGATTGCCGCCTGGCTGGCGACGGTGCAACATTTACGTCGTTTTACGCCGCAGTAACCCATAGCAACGATTTTTTGATATACTCTTCCTCTGCTGCCGACGACCTGGGAGCAGAGGATTTCTCCGATTTCCCCCGCCGTCATCTGTGTGTAAAATATTCACTGCTATAATTGAACTTGTGGATAACTTTGACGTCCAAGTAGCACAGATTGCTTTTGGTTTTCACGCGTCGTTGACATAATGTAACGGCTGCGCAGGGAAACGAGCAGCAAGTCCATTGAATTTGTGAGGGTTTGAATGACCAAAGAAATGCAAACTTTAGCGATTGCTCCTCTGGGCAACCTGGAATCTTACGTCCGGGCTGCTAACAACTGGCCGGTATTAACGGCAGAAGAGGAAAAAGCACTGGCTGAGCGGCTGCATTACCAGGGCGATCTGGATGCAGCTAAGACGCTGATCCTGTCTCACCTGCGCTTTGTTGTTCATATCGCTCGTAACTATTCCGGTTACGGCCTGCCGCAGGCGGACCTGATCCAGGAAGGTAACATCGGCCTGATGAAGGCGGTGCGTCGCTTCAACCCGGAAGTCGGGGTGCGTCTGGTGTCGTTTGCCGTGCACTGGATCAAAGCGGAGATTCACGAATACGTGCTGCGTAACTGGCGTATCGTGAAAGTTGCCACCACCAAAGCACAGCGCAAACTGTTCTTTAACCTGCGTAAAACCAAGCAGCGTCTCGGCTGGTTCAATCAGGATGAAGTCGAAATGGTGGCGCGCGAGCTGGGTGTCAGCAGCAAAGACGTGCTGGAAATGGAGTCGCGCATGGCGGCCCAGGATATGACCTTCGACATGTCGTCTGATGACGATGCGGGCGAAGGCAAGCCGATGGCACCGGTGCTGTATCTGCAGGATAAAACCTCTGACTTTGCCGACGGCATCGAAGAGGATAACTGGGATGCGCACGCCGCTGACAAGCTGAGTGACGCAATGCTGAGCCTGGATGAGCGTAGCCAGCACATTATCCGCGCCCGCTGGCTGGATGATGACAACAAAACCACGCTGCAGGAGCTGGCTGACCAGTACGGTGTGTCTGCCGAGCGCGTGCGTCAACTGGAAAAGAACGCCATGAAGAAACTGCGTATGGCGATTGAAGCCTGATTAACGGCTGACAGATAAATGGGGCGACCAGCGGGTCGCCCTTTTTTATGCGCGCAATAACCGGCGACGACGTATGACCTGTGCGGATGGCAGCACGGTCGCCATGAATGGCGACTCTTCAGGACGCGCATTCATAGGCATCGTTAATCACGATCCCACGCAATCTGTACGCTCGTTCGCAATCCCCGTAGGGTGCGCATTCATGCGCACCGTTAATCACGCTCCTGCGCCACATACGTATTCATGCGCACCGCTCTGCACGGCGTAAAATCGCCGCTTAACGCATCCACCCGTCGCTCTGCGCGCGAAAGCCACACGCCTGCATAAACGCCGCGCGTACGCGCTGATCGTCTTCGCCGTCATCGGCAACCCACCAGTGATCCAGCGCGCTGTTCTGCGCTATTGTCTCTTCCAGCAGATACTGCCCTACGCCGCGCCGCCGCGTGACTTCACGCACTTCCAGCTGCGTAATCTTGCCCAGCGTGCCGCGAATCTCCAGCCGCAGCGCCCCAAGCAGGCGATCGTTAAAGCGCGCTGCATACAGCCGCTGCGCTTCACTGAGGCTGGCTTCCAGCTGCGCGATATCCTGTTGCGGCCAGACTTTGGCTAAATCCAGTCGATCCTGCGGCGTCAGCGTGCTGATGCGCTGAATAGTGAGCTTCATAACCCTTACCTGTACTGGCAGAAAGGCCTTAGTGTAGCGAATTTAGACAGTCAGAGCGCTGTCACTTTTTTGCGATGAAAAGAGGTCAAATGCCAGCCACTTTGCCAGGATTGTGGAGTAAGCCCGCATCGATCGCTGAAAAAGCCAGCATAACGCGCTGGCCTGGCGGTGAAAAACCGGCCATAAAAACCAGAGTAATCTGCTGTTCTCGTCAGCTTTTACTGAATATGTCAGTTGATTTACAGAAGAAAGTTCCTGTTTAATAACCTGAAAAATAAAGCCTTCTTAACAAAAAATGCCAGAAAAGAGTGCTAACTCATTATTCTCAAATCAGTTTTGCTCTTTGACTGGCAGATAAATAACCAATCACAACAGACACGACACAACAGATGGGGAAGTTCGCATGAAAATGAGTAAAGGACGCGCTTTACTGGCGGGTTGCGTAGCGCTGGCGATGAGCCATGCGGTACTGGCGAAAGACATCAAAATTGCGATTGTCGGTGCGGCAACCGGCCCGGTGGCGCAGTACGGTGATATGCAGTTCACCGGTGCGGCCCAGGCGATCAAGGACATCAACGCCAAAGGCGGCGTAAACGGCGACAAGCTGGTCGGCGTAGAATATGACGACGCCTGTGACCCGAAACAGGCGGTTGCGGTGGCCAACAAAGTGGTCAATGACGGCATCAAATACGTTATCGGCCACCTGTGCTCCTCCTCCACTCAGCCGGCATCAGACATTTATAACGATGAAGGCATTCTGATGATCACCCCGGCGGCTACCGCGCCTGAACTGACCGCGCGCGGCTATGCCGACGTGATGCGTACCACCGGTCTGGATTCCGATCAGGGCCCGACCGCGGCCAACTACATCCTCGATCAGATCAAACCAAAACGTATTGCCGTGGTACATGACAAGCAGCAGTACGGTCAGGGCCTGGCGGAATCCGTGCAGAAAACCCTGAAGGCGAAAGGCGGCAACGTAGTGCTGTTCGAAGGGATCACCGCTGGCGATAAAGACTTCTCCACGCTGATTGCGCGCCTGAAGAAAGAGAACGTTGACTTCGTTTACTACGGCGGTTACTACCCGGAGCTGGGCCAGATTCTGCGTCAGGCTAAAACGGCCGGTCTGAAAGCCGGCTTTATGGGACCAGAAGGGGTCGGCAACGCTTCCCTGTCTAACATCGCGGGTGACGCCTCTGAAGGCCTGTACGTGACGCTGCCGAAGCGCTACGACCAGCTGCCAGACAACAAAGCGATTGTGGACGCGATCAAAGCCAACAGCGCATCAAACCGCAAAGATCCAACCGGCCCGTTCGTCTGGACCACCTATGCGGCTATTCAGTCACTGGTGGCGGGCATTGAGCGCAGCAAAAGCGATGAGCCTGATGCGATTGCTAAAAACCTGAAAGAGGGTGCGCCGGTGCCCACCGTGATGGGTAACCTGAGCTGGGACCAGAAGGGCGATCTGAAGGGCTTCGAATTTGGCGTCTTCAAATGGCACAAAGACGGTTCTTCTACCGCAGTTAAGTAAGCACGCTCCTGAATTGTCCCTCTCCTGATGGGCGAGGGCAGGGTGCGGCACCGCGCACGCGCGCTGAATGAGGCGCTGCGACGCGGTGCTCTCACCCTAACCCGGTGCCGAACGCACCGGGGATTTCCCGTTTACATGCAGGTCCTCACTATGTCCGAGCAGTTTCTCTATTTCATTCAGCAGATGTTCAACGGGGTCACCCTCGGGAGCACCTACGCGCTGATCGCCATCGGTTACACCATGGTTTACGGCATCATCGGCATGATCAACTTCGCCCACGGCGAGGTGTACATGATCGGCAGCTATGTCTCCTTTATCGTGATTGCCGCCCTGATGATGATGGGTATCGACACCTCGTGGCTGATGATTGCCGCCGGGTTCGTGATGGCGGTGATTATCTCCAGCGCCTACGGCTGGAGCATCGAGCGCGTGGCGTATAAGCCGGTGCGCTCCTCCAAACGCCTGATCGCGCTGATCTCGGCGATTGGTATGTCGATCTTTCTGCAGAACTACGTCAGCCTGACGCAGGGCTCGCGCGATCTGGCGCTGCCCAGCCTGATCACCGGCCAGTGGACGCTGGGTGAGAGCAACGGCTTTGCCGCCACGCTCACCACCATGCAGCTGGTTATCTGGGTCGTCACCTTCCTCGCGATGCTGGCGCTGACGCTGTTCATCCGCTATTCGCGCATGGGCCGCGCCTGCCGTGCCTGCGCTGAAGACCTGAAAATGGCCAGCCTGCTGGGCATCAACACCGACCGCGTGATCTCACTGACCTTTGTGATCGGCGCAGCGATGGCGGCCGTGGCTGGCGTGCTACTGGGGCAGTTTTACGGCTCCATCAACCCGTTCATCGGCTTTATGGCTGGCATGAAAGCCTTTACCGCGGCGGTACTGGGCGGCATCGGCAGCATTCCGGGCGCAATGATTGGCGGCCTGGTGCTGGGCATTGCGGAAGCGCTGACGTCAGCCTATCTGTCGACCGAATATAAAGACGTGGTGTCGTTCGCGCTGCTGATCGTGGTGCTGCTGGTGATGCCAACCGGTATCCTTGGCCGTCCGGAGGTGGAGAAAGTATGAAACGCCTCGGTCTGGTTAACGCCGTGGTCTCCACGGTGATGCTGCTGGTACTCGCCAGCTTCTTTATGGGTATGCGCCTCGATCTCGACGGCACCAAACTGGTGGTGGCGAATGCGGGCGCCGTGCGCTGGAACTGGATCTTCCTCGGCTGCGCAGTGGTGTTTGTGTTCCAGCTGCTGCGTCCGCTGTTGCAGGGCAAGTTTAAGCGCAGTGGCAAAGGGCTGGTGCTGCCGGGTTTTGACGGTTCGACACCAAAACAAAAGCTGCTGATGCTGCTGGTGATTGTTGCCGCCGTCGCCTGGCCCTTCTTCGTGTCGCGCGGCAGCGTGGATATTGCCACACTGACGCTGATCTACGTGATGCTCGGCCTCGGCCTGAATGTGGTAGTGGGCCTGTCCGGCCTGCTGGTGCTGGGTTACGGCGGCTTTTACGCCATCGGTGCTTACACCTTTGCGCTGCTGAATCACTATTACGGCTTTGGCTTCTGGGAAAGTCTGCCGCTGGCGGGTATTGTCGCCGGTGCCTTTGGCCTGCTGCTGGGCTTCCCGGTGCTGCGGCTGCGCGGTGACTATCTGGCGATTGTGACGCTCGGCTTTGGTGAGATCGTGCGTATTCTGCTGCTGAACAGCACATCAATCACTGGCGGTCCCAATGGAATCGCGCAGATCCCCAAGCCGAGCCTGTTTGGTATTGAATTTGGCCGGCGCGTCAGTGAAGGCGGCTGGACCACCTTCCACGAGCTGACGGGCCTGGCGTACGATCCCAATCACCGCGTGATTTTCCTTTATCTGGTGGCGCTGCTGCTGGTGGTGCTGACGCTGTTCGTCATCAATCGTCTGCTGCGCATGCCGCTGGGGCGTGCGTGGGAAGCGCTGCGTGAAGATGAGATCGCCTGCCGTTCGCTCGGTCTCAGCCCAACGCGCATCAAGCTGACGGCCTTTACCATCAGCGCGGTGTTCGCCGGTTTCGCCGGTACGCTGTTTGCCGCGCGTCAGGGCTTTGTCAGCCCGGAATCTTTCACCTTTGTCGAGTCCGCGTTTGTGCTGGCGATTGTGGTGCTGGGCGGCATGGGTTCGCAGCTGGCGGTAATCCTGGCCGCGATTCTGCTGGTGGTGTCGCGCGAGCTGATGCGTGATTTGAACGAGTACAGCATGCTGGTGCTCGGTGGTTTGATGGTGCTGATGATGATCTGGCGTCCGCAGGGGCTGCTGCCGATGAAGCGTCCGCACCTGAAGCTGAAACAGGCAAAACAAGGAGAGCAGGCATGAGTCAGCCTTTATTAGCCGTTGAAGGCCTGATGATGCGCTTCGGCGGCCTGCTGGCCGTCAACAACGTGGCGCTGGAACTGCATCCGCAGGAGATCGTCTCGCTGATTGGCCCGAACGGGGCGGGGAAAACCACGGTATTCAACTGCCTGACCGGTTTCTATAAGCCAACGGGTGGCACCATCAAACTGCGCGATCAGTCATTACAGGGCCTGCCGGGGCAGAAGATTGCGCGCATGGGCGTGGTGCGGACCTTTCAGCACGTGCGCCTGTTCCGCGAGATGACGGTGATTGAAAACCTGCTGGTGGCGCAGCATCAGCATCTGAAAAGCGGCGTGTTCTCCGGGCTGTTTAAAACCCCGGCGTTCCGGCGCGGCGAGAGCGAAGCGCTGGACCGCGCGGCCAGCTGGCTGGAGCGCATTGGTCTGCTGGAGCTGGCTAACCGTCAGGCCGGCAATCTGGCTTATGGCCAGCAGCGCCGGCTGGAGATCGCCCGCTGCATGGTGACGCGTCCGGAAATCCTGATGCTCGACGAACCGGCCGCCGGCCTCAACCCGCGCGAAACGCACGAGCTGGATGAGCTGATCGCTGAACTGCGCGGCGAACACAAGGTGACGGTGTTGCTGATTGAACACGATATGAAACTGGTGATGGGCATTTCTGACCGCATTTATGTGGTGAATCAGGGAACGCCGCTGGCCAACGGTACGCCGGAAGAAGTGCGTAACAACCCGGATGTGATCCGTGCTTATTTAGGTGAGGCGTAACATGGCGAACCCGATTTTAACTTTACAGGGTGTCAGTGCGCACTATGGCCCGATCCAGGCACTGCATAACATTAATCTGCATATCAGTCAGGGCGAAATCGTGACGCTGATTGGCGCTAACGGCGCGGGTAAAACCACGCTGCTCGGTACGCTGTGTGGCGAGCCGCGCGCCACCAGCGGCACCATCACCTTTGATGGCAAAACGATTACCGACTGGCAGACGGCAAAAATCATGCGTGAAGCGATTGCCATCGTACCGGAAGGCCGGCGCGTGTTTTCGCGCATGACGGTGGAAGAGAATCTGGCGATGGGCGGTTTCTTCGCGACGCGTCAGCAGTATCAGGAGCGCATTGAGCGCGTTTATCAGCTGTTCCCCCGGCTGGCGGAGCGCAAAGTGCAGCGCGCCGGCACCATGTCCGGCGGTGAGCAGCAGATGCTGGCGATTGGCCGCGCCCTCATGAGCCAGCCGCGCCTGCTGCTGCTGGACGAGCCGTCGCTGGGTCTGGCGCCGATCATTATCCAGCAGATTTTCGACACCATCGAACAGCTGCGTAAAGAGGGCATGACCATCTTCCTCGTCGAGCAGAACGCCAACCAGGCACTGAAGCTGGCCGATCGTGGTTACGTGCTGGAGAACGGTCACGTGGTGCTGGAGGATAGCGGTGAAGCGTTGTTATCCAATGAAGCGGTGAGAAGCGCGTATTTAGGCGCCTGACCTGGCTTACTTGTCAGATTGCGGTTGGGCAGTGCTCGCCATCCTCACGTACTAGATGTACGCTGCGGTGGCTGCGCGCTGTCCGCCCGTAATCTGACTGCGCCGCCGACGGTCATTAACCGGAGTGCGGAATAACCAATAATTCCCACCCACTTACACTCCATCGCCCCTGCGCTTATCCCGTCACATTCCCGTCATAATCCTGTTATTTTTCCGTCATTTCCTCGTGTCATGTTACTTCGCGAACAAAAAATGCGTGATATCGCGCGCGCCACAAGCACAGGAAACCCTTATGTCCGCTTTTACGCTTCGTCCCCGCCTGATGAGTCTGCTGCTCGGTCTGGCGATCAGCGGTAATGCGCTGGCTGCTACCGAAATCCCTTTCTGGCACTCAATGGAAGGCGAGTTAGGCAAAGAAGTCGATTCTCTGGCACAGCGTTTTAACCAGGCTCACCCGGATTACAAAATCGTTCCGACCTACAAAGGCAACTACGAGCAGAGCCTGGCCGCGGGTATCGCTGCGGTGCGCAGCGGTAAGGCGCCGGCCATTCTGCAGGTTTACGAAGTGGGCACCGCCACCATGATGGCCTCTAAAGCCATCGTGCCGGTGCATGAAGTGTTTAAAGACGCCGGCGTGCCGATGGACCCGAAACAGTTTGTCCCTGCCGTTGCCGGTTACTACAGCGACAGCAACGGCCAGCTGATCTCACAGCCGTTTAACAGCTCCACGCCGGTGCTGTACTACAACAAAGACGCGTTCAAAAAAGCCGGTCTTAATCCGGATCAGCCACCGAAAACCTGGCAGGCGCTGGCGCAGGATGCCGCCGCGCTGCGTAAAGCCGGCATGAGCTGCGGCTATGCCAGCGGCTGGCAGGGCTGGATTCAGATCGAAAACTTCAGCGCCTGGCATGGTCTGCCGGTTGCCACCAAAAACAACGGCTTTGACGGTACCGACGCGGTGCTGGAGTTCAACAAACCCGTGCAGGTGCGCCACATCCAGCTGCTGGAAGAGATGAATAAGAAAGGTGATTTCACCTACTTTGGCCGTAAAGACGAGTCGACGTCCAAGTTCTACAACGGCGACTGCGGTATCACCACCGCCTCGTCCGGTTCGCTGGCCGACATTAAGCATTACGCCAAATTCAACTTTGGCGTGGGCATGATGCCGTACGATGACACCGTGCCGAACGCACCGCAGAACGCCATTATCGGTGGCGCCAGCCTGTGGGTGATGAAAGGCAAAGATGCAGCGACTTATAAAGGTGCGGCGGAGTTCATGAAGTTCCTCGCCCAGCCGGATATTGCGGCAGAATGGCACCAGAAAACCGGTTATCTGCCGATCACCACCGCGGCTTATGAGCTGACCAAACAGCAGGGCTTCTATGACAAAAACCCGGGCGCGGACATCGCCACGCGGCAGATGCTGAATAAAGATCCGCTGCCGTTCACCAAAGGGATGCGTCTGGGCAACATGCCGCAGATTCGTACCATCGTCGACGAAGAGCTGGAAGGCGTGTGGACCGGCAAACAGTCGCCACAGGCAGCGCTGGACAACGCGGTGAAACGCGGCAACGAACTGCTGCGTCGCTTTGAACAGCAAGTGAAGTAATTCCGTAATGGCGGGATGGACGGGTAAGTCCGTCCCGCTGTCTCTTTCTGACGAGCCTGCTATGTCTTCATCATCACGTCCGGTTTTCCGTGCCCGTTTGTTGCCGTATCTGCTGGTGGCCCCGCAGCTGGCGATCACCGCGATCTTTTTTCTCTGGCCCGCCGGAGAGGCGCTGTGGTACTCGCTGCAAAGCATCGATCCGTTTGGCATCTCCAGCACCTTTGTTGGCCTTGATAACTTCCGCCGCCTGTTCAGTGACGACTACTACCTTGATTCGTTCTGGACCACCCTCGTGTTTAGCGCGCTGGTGACGGTATGCGGCATGACATTCTCGCTGCTGCTGGCGGCGCTGGTGGATTACGTTATCCGGCTGAAAAAGCTCTATCAGACGCTGCTGTTGCTGCCCTATGCGGTAGCGCCAGTGGTTGCGGCGGTGCTGTGGATGTTCCTGTTCAATCCCGGGCTGGGGCTGTTCAGCCATCTGCTGAACCAGCTTGGCTACAACTGGAACTATGCGCAGAACAGCGGTCAGGCGATGTTCCTGATTGTATTAGCGTCGATCTGGCAGCAAATGAGCTACAACTTTCTGTTTTTCTTTGCCGCGCTGCAGTCCATTCCTAAATCGCTGGTGGAAGCCGCGGCGATTGACGGTGCCGGACCGGTGCGCCGTTTCTTTAATCTGTCGCTGCCGCTGATTACGCCGGTCAGCTTTTTCCTGCTGGTGGTGAATCTGGTTTACGCCTTTTTCGACACCTTCCCGGTGATTGATGCTGCCACCGGCGGCGGGCCGGTACAGGCTACAACCACGCTGATCTACAAAATCTACCGCGAAGGCTTCACCGGGCTCGATCTCTCGTCGTCCGCCGCGCAGTCGGTGGTGCTGATGCTGCTGGTTATCGGCCTGACCATTCTGCAATTCCGCTTTGTCGAGCGTAAGGTGCAATACCAATGATTGAAAACCGACGCGGGCTGGATATCTTCGCCCACACGCTGCTGGCGCTGGGGGTGCTGACCATTCTGTTCCCGCTGTACGTGGCGTTTGTCGCCGCGACGCTGGATAACAACGCGGTGTATCAGGTGCCGATGACGCTGGTGCCCGGCCCGCATCTCATCGACAACATCACCCACATCTGGCGCGATGGCGTCAACGGCAGCGCGGCGTTTGGCCTGATGATGCTGAACAGCCTGATCATGGCGCTGGGCATCACCGTGGGCAAAATCACGGTGTCGATGCTCTCGGCGTTTGCGCTGGTGTGGTTTCGCTTTCCGCTGCGCACGCTGTTTTTCTGGCTGATTTTTATCACCCTGATGCTGCCGGTAGAAGTGCGTATTTTCCCGACGGTGGAGGTGATCTCCACGCTGCACATGCTGGACAGTTACAGCGGTCTGACATTGCCGCTGATGGCCTCCGCGACCGCCACGTTCCTGTTCCGCCAGTTTTTTATGTCGCTGCCGGATGAGCTGATTGAAGCGGCGCGCATTGACGGCGCCAGTCCGATGCGTTTTTTCTGGGATATCGTGCTGCCGCTGTCAAAAACCAATCTCGCCGCGCTGTTTGTCATCACCTTTATTTACGGCTGGAACCAGTATCTGTGGCCGCTGCTGATCATCAACGATGCCGGCCTGAGCACTGCCGTGGCGGGGGTGAAAAGTATGATCAACACCAGCGGCGGTCCGACGCAGTGGAACGAAGTGATGGCGGCGATGTTATTAACCCTGATCCCACCGGTGGTGGTGGTGCTTGTGATGCAGCGCGCCTTTGTGCGTGGCCTGGTGGAGAGTGAGAAATAGATGGCAGCGGTAACCCTTCAGACCGTGACGAAATCGTATGACGGCAAAAACCAAATCATTCAGCCGCTGAACATCACCATCAATGACGGTGAATTCATGGTGATGGTCGGCCCATCCGGCTGCGGGAAATCGACGCTGCTGCGCATGGTGGCCGGGCTGGAGCGCGTCACCTCGGGCGATATCTACATCGATGATCGGCGCGTCACCGACATGGAGCCGAAAGATCGCGGCATCGCCATGGTATTCCAGAATTACGCGCTCTACCCGCACATGACGGTGGGAGAAAACATGGCTTACGGCCTGAAAATCCGCGGCATGGGCAAGGAACAGATTACCCAGCGGGTGATGGATGCGGCGCGCAGTCTGGAGCTTGATCACCTGTTGCAGCGCCGTCCGCGCGAGCTCTCCGGCGGCCAGCGTCAGCGCGTGGCCATGGGCCGCGCCATCGTGCGGGAACCGGCGGTGTTTCTGTTTGATGAGCCGCTGTCGAACCTGGATGCGCGCCTGCGCGTGCAGATGCGTCTGGAGCTTCAGCAACTGCACCGCCGGCTGAAAACCACCAGCCTGTACGTCACGCACGATCAGGTTGAAGCCATGACGCTGGCGCAGCGCGTGATGGTGATGAATAAAGGCGTGGTGGAGCAGGTGGGCACGCCGGTGGAGGTGTATGAGCGTCCGGCCAGTCAGTTTGTTGCGTCGTTCATCGGCGCGCCGGCGATGAACCTGCTACCCGGTCAGATCAACAGCGATGGCTCGCGCTTTACGCTCGACGCGCTCAACAGCCTGCCGCTCGGCGCAGGCAAAGCGCGATGGGCCAACCGTCCGCTGACGCTCGGCATTCGTCCCGAGCATATTCAGCTCAGCAACCGTGAGGCCGGCGGTGTGCCGCTGGTGGTGGATACGCTGGAGATCCTCGGCGCGGACAATCTTGCGCATGGTCACATTGGCAACACGCGGCTGGTGGTGCGTTTGCCGCACAGCGAGCGGCCTGTGGCTACAACTGCCGCCAGATGCGTTACACTTCTTCGATTCTACCCATGGAAAGCGTCTGGAATGAGTGTAATAAACTGGCCCTATCCGCACATTGTTGCGCATCGCGGCGGCGGCAAGCTGGCCCCGGAAAATACCCTGGCGGCGATTGATGTCGGCGCGCACTACGGTCATACCATGATCGAATTCGACGCCAAACTGTCACAGGATAATCAGATTTTCCTGCTGCACGATGACACGCTGGACCGCACCAGCAACGGCTGGGGCGTGGCGGGCGATCTGCCGTGGCAGCAGCTGGCGCAGCTGGATGCCGGCAGCTGGTTTAGCCGTGAATTTGACGGTGAGCCGCTGGCATTGCTGAGCGAGGTGGCCGCGCGCTGCCGCCAGCATCGGATGATGGCCAACATTGAGATCAAACCCAGCAGCGGTACCGAGGTGGAAACCGGACGTGATGTAGCGCTGGCCGCACGAACGCTGTGGCAGGGACAAACGGCACCGCTGCTGTCCTCGTTCTCGTACGCGGCGCTGGAAGCGGCGATGCAGGCCGCGCCGGAGCTGCCGCGCGGCCTGCTGCTGGATGAGTGGCACGACGACTGGCAGGCGTTGACCGCCGCGCTCGACTGCGTCTCCATCCATTTAAATCATCGCTTGCTGGACGCCGGACGCACCGCCGCGCTTAAAGCCGCCGGTCTGCGTATTCTGGTGTATACCGTGAATCAGCCCGCGCGGGCGCGCGAGCTGCTGAGCTGGGGCGTGGATGCCATCTGTACCGATCGCATTGATGCTATCGGCCCGGACTTCCGTTAATTGCCGTACTGCGTCTGCGCATTGCTGTTCTGCTGGCCCGGCTGCGACTGAATCACGCGCTGCCGGGCGCTATCGCGCCGCTCCTGCAGCTTACGCTGCATCTCCTGATTTTGCTGCTGCTGATCCTGACGCAACTGCTGCTGCTGTTGCTGCTGCTGGACCTGCATGCGCGTCTGCATCCGCTGCTGGCTTGGGTTATAGCCGGGTTGATTCGGTTGGTTAGTGTTGTTCAGCATGTTCGCCATGCCGCTCAGCGGCATCAGTGCCGCGATAACAATCAGCCATTTTTTCATGGTGTTCCTCCATCAGTGCGGCCTGCTGTGTGAGGTTGCTCGCCACCCGGCAGCAACCGCCGCAACCATAAGTTTATGCGATATCACAAACCCCAAAACCAGGAGTGCACCTAATTTGGCTTAACTGCTATCTTTTTTACAGTATTTGCAAACACTTGCAGCAATCAATAACAAATGTAAACAACTGAAAGGATGGTGGCGGGATGAGGATACATAACGGTGTGCGCCAGTTCGGCTGGGCGCTGTTAATGAGTTTTACCGTGGTGCAGGGGGCGCAGGCGGCGCCAGCCAGCGCACCGCCAGTGTCATATGGCGTCGACAGCGACACCTTTCACCCGGTGAAAGCGCAGCACGGGATGGTTGCGTCAGTGGACGCCATGGCAACCCGGGCGGGCGTCGATATCCTCAAACAGGGGGGTAACGCGGTAGATGCAGTGATTGCGGTGGGCTTTGCGCTGGCGGTCACTCACCCGCAGGCGGGCAACCTGGGCGGTGGCGGCTTTATGCTGCTGCGCACCGCTGCCGGCCGCACCACCGCCATCGATTTCCGCGAGATGGCGCCGGCGCGTGCCTCGCGCGATATGTTCCTGGATAAGCAGGGCAATGCGGATAGTAAGTTATCACTCACTTCTCATCTGGCTTCCGGCACGCCGGGAACCGTAGCCGGTTTTGCCCTGGCGGCGCAAAAGTATGGTACGCTGCCGCTCAGCACGCTGCTGGCGCCGGCGATCAAGCTGGCGCGCGACGGCATAATCGTTAACGATGCGCTGGCTGACGATCTCGCTACCTACGGTAAAGAGAACCTGATCAACCACGACAACAGTCGCGCCATTTTCTACAAAGCCGACGGTCAGCCTTACCAGAAGGGCGATCGCCTGGTGCAGAAAAACCTCGCGCACAGCCTGCAGCTGATTGCCCAACAGGGGCCGGATGCTTTCTACAAAGGCAAAATTGCCGATGAGATCGCTGCCGAAATGGCGCAGCACGGCGGACTGATTGGCAAGGCGGATCTGGCGGCCTACCGCGCAGTGGAACGCAAGCCGGTAAGCGGCAGCTACCGTGGCTACGAGGTGTTCTCTATGCCGCCACCGTCGTCCGGTGGCATTCATATCGTGCAGATCCTCAATATCCTGGAAAACTTCGATCTGGCGAAATGGGGCTTTGGCAGCGCGGACGCGATGCAGGTTATGGCCGAAGCGGAAAAATATGCCTACGCCGACCGCTCCGAGTATCTCGGCGATCCCGACTTCGTTAAGGTGCCACAGCAGGCGCTGACCAGCAAAGCCTACGCCAGAACGCTGGCCCAGCAGATTGACGTCAACAAGGCGCGCCCCTCAGCCGACATCAAGCCCGGCAAGCTGGCACCGTACGAGAGCAATCAAACCACCCACTTCTCGGTGGTGGATAAAGACGGCAACGCGGTGGCGGTGACCTACACGCTGAATACCTACTTTGGCAGCGGCGTGGTGGCCGGTAACAGCGGCATTCTGATGAACAATGAAATGGATGATTTCTCCGCCAAGCCGGGCACGCCAAACGTCTATGGTCTGGTGGGCGGTGAGGCGAACGCGATTCAGCCGGCCAAACGTCCGCTGTCATCGATGTCGCCAACCATTGTGGCGAAAGACGGTAAAACCTGGCTGGTGACCGGCAGCCCGGGCGGCAGTCGGATTATCACTACCGTGCTGCAAATGGTGGTGAACAGTATCGATTTCGGCATGAACGTGGCGGAAGCTACCAATGCGCCGCGCTTCCACCATCAGTGGCTGCCGGATCAGCTGCGCGTCGAGAAGGGCTTCAGCCCGGATACGCTGCGTCTGCTGGAAGCAAAAGGTCAGCATGTGAAAGTGCTGCCGGCGATGGGCAGCACGCAGAGCATCATGATTGGCCCGGACGGCATGCGCTACGGCGCGTCCGACCCGCGCTCGGTGGATGATTTGAGTGCCGGGTATTAACGTCGCGCAATAAATTGCGCCGCTACCTCACCGTGCACCGGCCGGTAGCGGCGCGATTCATCGCGCATTCCCTTTCAGACGCGACATGTAGTGCGTATCGATCATCTGGCCGTCGCGGACCGCGAAACCTCTGGCGGTACCTTCAATCTCAAAACCAAACTGCTGATACAAACCCATGGCCTGGTGGTTATCCGCAAACACCGTCAGTTCAATCCGCGTGACCTGCAGCCAGTTATCGCACAGATCCACCATCGCCGCCATCAGCGCTTTACCCACGCCGCGCCGATGGAATGCCGGATCAACGCCCATGCCGATAGTGGCGCAGTGACGGCGGCGTGCCACCGCCATAACTTCCAGCGTCAGCTGACCGACAACCTGCCCGTCAATACAGGCCACCAGCATGGTGACATGGGGACGGGGATTCGCGAGCCGCTCCTGCCAGAGTGACGGTGACTGATACGGCAGATGCAGCGTGCCCGCCTGGGTTTCCGGCTGGCTATAGATACGCGTCAGAACGGCGGCATCTTCGGGCGTTGCGTGACGAACAGTAACCTGACTCATAAAGCAGCTCCTTGCACTCAGTGAATGAAATCCCCTTTAACATCAGGGAATTCGCGCGCAACGTCAACGGTAAAAAAATCGGGAAAGGGCTTTACAGACGCGAATGATAATGATTATTATTGTCAACGCGAATCCGGCAGCGTCTCCTGACAAACCGGGTAAGCACGACATTGCTCACATTGCTTCCAGTGTTTCTTAGCCAGCTCGGGTGCTGGCTTTTTTTTGCCTGCGCCTCAGCCGAACGCCGTCCGTGGCAATCCACTGCACGGGGAGTTTACAGCGTGTACCAGGTGGCCGCACCGGGACCGACCGGCAGGTTAAACACGAACACCCAAAGCACAAACAGCAGCGTCCAGCCAATCATAAACACCACCGAATAAGGCAGCATCATCGCCACCAGCGTACCGATGCCCATATCACGACGGTAGCGCGCCGCCACTGCCATGATCAGCCCGAAGTAGCTCATCATCGGCGTAATCACGTTTGTCACTGAGTCACCAATGCGGTACGCCGCCTGGATCACCTCAGGCGCAAACCCGACCAGCATCAGCATCGGCACGAAAATCGGTGCGGTCACTGCCCACTGGGCCGACGCGGAGCCAATCATCAGATTGATGAAGCCGCAGATCAGGATGAAGCAGACAAACAGCAGCGGGGCGCTCATATCCAGTGAAGCCAGCAGGCTGGCACCTTTCACTGCCACCACCGTGCCGAAGTTGCTCCAGTTGAAAAAGGCGACAAACTGCGCGGCAAAAAACACCAGCACGATGTACATTCCCATGCTGCTCATGCTGGTGGACATGGCATGAATGACATCGCGATCGCTGCGCATGGTGCCCATCAGGCGGCCATAAACAAAACCGGGGATGGCGAAGAACACAAAGATAAATACCACGATGCCTTTCAGGAACGGTGAACCCGCCAGCGTGCCGGTTTTGGGATTCAGCAATACGCCGTGACCGGGAATGACCGTCAGCGCCAGCAGCAGTGACACCACCAGCACCGCCCAGCCCGCACCTTTGAGTGCCCGACGCTCGCCAGGCGACAGCTCGCCCATGTCGCCGCGCACCGCATCACCTTCACTATCCTGATAGCTGCCCAGCTTGGGTTCGACGATGCTGTTGGTGATCCAGGTGCCCAGCCCGGCAATCACAAAGGTGCTGATAAACATGAAGTACCAGTTCACCTCCGGGCCAACACTGTAAGCAGGATCGATGATCTGCGCTGCACTCTGGGTAATGCCGGAGAGCAGTGGATCAATAGTGCCAAGCAGCAGATTGGCGCTGTAACCGCCAGAGACGCCAGCAAACGCGGCCGCCAGCCCAGCCAGCGGATGGCGACCGAGCGAGTGGAAGATCATCGCAGCCAGCGGAATCAGCACCACATATCCCAGCTCCGAAGCGGTATTCGAGACGATACCGGCAAACACCACGGTAAAGGTGATCAGCTTCTTCGGGGCGTTAAACACCAGTGCGCGCATCGCGGCGGACAGCAGGCCAGACTGTTCGGCGATGCCGACACCCAGCAGCGCCACCAGCACGGTTCCCAGCGGGGCAAAGCTAGTGAAATTCGTCACCAGATGACTGACGATGCGCTGTAAGCCTTCTGCGCTCAGCAAACTGACCACGTGAATCACCCCGTCCGGCGCGCGCCCGGCGGCACCGATCGGGCGCGGATCGATCACGCTCACGCCTAATGCCGCAGCAATAGCCGACGCGACGAGGATAAACAGGGAAAACAGTGCAAACAGCGTAATCGGGTGTGGCAACAGGTTGCCCAGCCATTCAACGGTATTGAGGAAGCGTTCGACAGGACGCTTCGCAGGTGAAGTGGTTTTTTCCATGAGGTCATTCTCCTTATATACAGCGGGCGAGCCGCTTTTTGCCCGGTTTGCCATAGTAAGAAGAGGGAAAAAACGATCAAGAGTGTGTTTCTGTTTAAACCAGGGATAATGCGAGGTGTATTTATTTATATTATTGATAATATTTATTTAATTTTATTTATCTTTCGAATGTAAGGTTAGTTAAATAATCTGTTTTTTTATTTTTATGTGAGGTTAATCCGCTTTCGGATTTAAATAATCCCGCAGGATTGCTTTAATGTTTCTTTTCCAGCAGACCAGTCTTGTTTTTATCTGCTGGTATTTTTTAGTTGTGTCTGTGAGAGGTTGCGCCGCAACGGCATAACATGACAAAAAAATGATAAACTCAGCGTATCTCTGACCTCAGGCGCACACGATGAAGAAGAAAAGACCGGTATTACAGGATGTTGCCGATCGCGTCGGCATCACAAAAATGACCGTCAGCCGCTACCTGCGGAACCCCGATCAGGTCTCTGCGGCGCTGCGCGACAAAATCGCCGTGGCGCTGGATGAACTCGGCTATATCCCCAACCGTGCGCCCGACATGCTCTCTAACGCCACCAGCCGCGCGATTGGCGTGTTGCTACCCTCGCTCACCAACCAGGTATTTGCCGACGTGCTGCGCGGCATTGAAACCGTGACCGATGAAGCGGGCTATCAGACGCTGGTGGCGCACTTCGGCTATAACCCGCACAAAGAGGAGCTGCAGCTGCGTTCGCTGCTGGGCTGGAACATTGATGGCGTGATCCTCACCGAACGTTCCCATACGCCGGGCACGCTGCGCATGCTGGAAGTGGCGGGCATTCCGGTGATCGAAATGATGGATTGCGTCACGCCGTGCCTTGATATGGCCGTGGGCTTCGACAACGTCGAGGCGGCGCGGCAGATGACGCATGCTATCCTCAGGAAAGGCCATCGTCACACCGTCTATCTGGGCGCGCGCCTCGATGAGCGTACGCTGCAAAAGCAGCAGGGCTACGAACAGGCGATGCGCGAAGCCGGGCTGACACCACACAGCGTCATGATGGAAGATGCCTCCTCCTTCAGCGCCGGTGCCCAGCTGCTGCGCGAGGCGCAGAAGCGCTATCCGCACACTGACAGCCTGTTCTGTACCAATGATGACCTGGCGGTAGGCGCGATGTTTGAATGCCAGCGCCAGGGGTTGCGCGTGCCGGAGCAGATGGCGATCGCCGGCTTTCACGGCCACGACATCACGCAGGTGGTTAATCCACGGCTGGCTACGGTGCTGACGCCACGCGAACGCATGGGGCGTGAATCAGCCGCCATGCTGCTGGCGCGGATTGGCGGCGATCGCAGCGTGACCGTGCCGCTGGATGTCGGTTTTGAGATTGCCGAAGGTGGCAGCATCTGATTTTGGCGATTTTTTGAGTCAGTTCACACTTTCGTGCTTTTCCGCCTGACAAGGGTTGCCAGCGTCTGAGCGCGCTCGGACAATGGCAATCAAAATTGTTATCGGTAACATTGGCAGCTTAATCTGCCGGAGCGCAAAACCATGACCACGCCATCTCCATCGCACCACGTCTTTATCCTGATGGGTGTTTCCGGCAGCGGAAAGTCTGCCGTCGCCAATCAGGTGTCTCATCAGCTCAGCACCGCGTTTCTGGATGGTGATTTCCTGCATCCGCGCAGTAACATCACCAAAATGGCGGAAGGCCATCCGCTGAACGACGACGATCGCCAGCCGTGGCTGCAGGCGCTGAATGATGCGGCGTTCGCGATGCAGCGCACCCAGGCGATCTCGATCATCGTCTGTTCGGCACTGAAGAAGTCCTATCGCGACATCCTGCGTCAGGGTAATCACAACCTGAAATTCATCTATCTGAAGGGCGATTTTGCCACTATTGAGTCTCGTCTCAAGGCGCGCAAAGGCCACTTCTTCAAACCGCAGATGCTGGTGACACAGTTTGAAACCCTGCAGGAACCGGGTGCCGACGAGCCGGATGTGCTGGTTGTCGATATCAATCACTCACTGGATGAGGTAGTTGCGGCCACGGTTGCGACCATCGAGGGCGCAATCAACAAGGGCTAGTCATGAGTACCGCAACGCTGGTGTTAACCGCAGCAGGCTCTGTCCTGCTGCTGCTGTTTTTGGTGATGAAAGCGCGTATGCACGCCTTTGTCGCCCTGATGTTAGTGTCGATGGGTGCCGGTCTGTTCTCCGGTATGCCGCTGGATAAAATTGCCGAGACCATGCAAAAAGGCATGGGCGGCACGCTCGGCTTTCTCGCTATTGTGGTGGCGCTGGGCGCCATGTTCGGCAAAATTCTGCACGAAACCGGTGCGGTCGATCAGATCGCCATTCGCATGCTGAAAACCTTTGGCGAACGGCGCGCGCACTATGCGATGGGCATTGCCGGGCTGATCTGTGCGCTGCCGCTGTTCTTTGAAGTGGCCGTAGTGTTGTTGATCAGCATCGCCTTTGCCGTGGCGCGTCGCACCCACGATAATCTGGTCAAACTGGTGATCCCGCTGTTTGCCGGCGTCGCCGCCGCGGCGGCCTTTTTGCTGCCCGGACCGGCACCGATGCTGCTGGCGGCGCAGATGCACGCTGACTTTGGCTGGATGATCCTGCTGGGATTGTGCGCGGCGATTCCCGGCATGCTGATTGCCGGTCCGCTGTTCGGCAACCTGATTGCGCGCCATGTGACGTTCAGTGCGCCGCCGGAAGATCATCAGCCGGACGTCAGCGAGGGCCAGCTGCCGTCGTTTGGCTTTAGCCTGTCGCTGATTCTGTTCCCGCTGCTGCTGGTCGGGCTGAAAACCATCGGCGCGCGCTTTACCACACCGGATTCACGTCTGTATGCATGGCTGGAGTTTATCGGCCATCCGTTTACCGCCATCCTGCTGGCGCTGCTGGTAGCGATTTACGGCCTGGCTTACCGTCAGGGCATGGATAAAGAGAAGGTGATGCAGGTATGCGGCAGCGCGCTGCAGCCGGCGGGGATTATCCTGCTGGTGATTGGCGCGGGCGGCGTGTTCAAGCAGGTGCTGGTGGATTCCGGCGTTGGTCCGGTGCTGGGCCACGCGCTGACCGGTGCCGGCATGCCGATTGCGCTGGCCTGTTTTATTCTCTCCGGCGCGATTCGGGTGATTCAGGGCTCGGCCACGGTGGCCTGTTTAACTACCGTCGGGCTGGTGATGCCGGTGATTGAACCGTTGCATTACAGCGGTGCGCAGCTGGCGGCGCTGTCGATCTGCATTGGCGGCGGCTCGATTATTATCAGCCACGTCAACGATGCCGGTTTCTGGCTGTTTGGCCGCTTCACCGGTGCCACCGAAGGCGAGACGCTGAAGACCTGGACGCTGATGGAGACGATTCTCGGCACCACCGGCGCCATCGTCGGGATGATCGCGTTTAGTTTGTTGTCGTAATGGCAATGCGCAATAAATTGCGCCGTTACAGATTAATGCTCAGCCTGTAGCGGCGCGATTTATCGCGCGTTGTAAAAATGATTAATCCACCTCGCGCTCATCGTCCGGCTGATCCAGCACGGTGTACGCCACCGCACAGAACAGCGAATTCAGGCGCTTCATATCCCCCAGCAAACCTAAATGCAGCGAACTGGTTTCGATGCTTTGCACATTCTGCCGGTGCAGGCGCTCGACGTGGGCGTGGGAATAACGGCGAATCAGGATGCGGAAACGGTGCTTGGCACGGCGCAGGCGCTTGGCGCTGGTGACGTCGTGCGACAGAAACACCGACAGGCTCAGGCGCAGGTTGCTTAACACCTGCTCCTGCAGCGAATTCAGCTCTTCCAGCCCTTCCGGCGAAAACGCCCGGCGCGCCTGCAGCGATTTGTCCGCCACGTCGGCGCTCATACGTTCAATAATGTCGCCTGCCTGCTCCAGATTCAGCGCCATCTCAATCACCTCGGCCCAGCGGCGTGAATCCTCTTCCGCCAGGTCCTCCTTCGGCATGCGCGCCAGATAGAGCTTAATGGCGGTGTACAGCACATCCACATCATCATCCAGCCGCCGCACTGCGCGCTCCTCGCGCAGTTCGCCCATCACCACCTTGTTGAAGCTCTCCAGCATCTGCTCCACCACATCGCCAATGCGCAGCGTCTCCCGCGCCGCGTTGGCCAGCGCCAGCGCCGGGGTATCCAGCGCGCTGCTGTCGAGGTGCTTAGGTTTGAGATGGGTCTGGTTTTCCGCATCGTCGGCGATCATGCGGCGGCACAGGCGCGCCATCGGTTCGGCAAACGGCACCATCACCAGACAGCGCACCAGGTTGTAGAACACGTGGAAGAAGATCACCATCTCTTCATCGTTAACCGGCAGCTTATCAAGCAGGTCGGCGATGTAATCGACAAACGGCAAAATAACGATGCTGCCAATCAGCTTGAACAACAGGCTACCGAGCGCCACCCGCTTGCCGGCAGCATTCGATCCGCTGGCGTTGATCATCGCCAGCAAGCCGCTGCCGAGGTTAGCGCCAATCACCAGACACAGCGCCACTTTGAACGAGATAACGCCGGTGGCGGTCAGCGTGGCGGTAATCAGCACCGCAGCCAGGCTGGAGTAGCTGATGATGGCGAATACCGCGCCAATCAGCGCATCCAGCATGATATCGCCGGTCAGCGTGGAGAACAGTACCTGCACGCCGGCGGCCTGGGTAATGGGTTTGGCGGCGGCGACAATCAGCTGCAGCGCCAGCAGAATCAGCCCGAGGCCGATAGCTGCGCGTCCGATCTGACCGGCGCGCGTCTGTTTGCGGCTGAGGAAAAATACCACGCCAAAAAAGATAAACAGCGGCGACAGCCAGGAGAGATCGAAGGTCAGGATGCGCGCCATGATGGCGGTACCGACGTCGGCTCCCAGCACCACCACCAGCGCGGGCGTCAGGCTGACCAGATTCTGCGCCACAAACGAGGTGACTAATAACGTGGTGGCGTTACTGCTCTGCACCAGCGCGGTAACGCCAATCCCGGCAAGAAAGGCCATCGGCTTTTTTTCCACGCTGCGGCTTAACACGCGACGCAGATCGGCACCGTACACGCGCATCACGCCGGTGCGGACAATGTGGGTGCCCCATACCAGCAGGGCGACGGCGGAGAGAAGGTTAAGCAGGGTTAGCACGAATAAAGGCTCCTATGCGCCAGGCAGAAAACAGGCGGCTGCCTGCCTGGCGATAAGCACAGCCGATAAATACCTGCGTCGCGCTGCGTTGCCAATTTTTCGTTTAATTTAAGCGACCTGGCGCAACGTCGACATCTCTAACTGTAGTCCAATCTGCATGCCGGCGGGGTGTAAATCTGCCACGCTGCGGTTGAGCACATCCACCGACAACTCGACCTGATTCGCCAGCACGCGATAGCGGATCACGTTCCCGAGCAGGCTATGGCTGAGAATGGTGGCCGCGATGCCTGCCTGCGGTGCGCACAGCTGGATGGATTCCGGACGAATCGCCACCTGGCTGCTGAACGGCTGACCGGTCAGCTGCGTTGCCTGTTCGGCACTCAGCAGGTTGTAGTTGCCAATAAAGCCCGCGGCGAACAGATCCACCGGCTGGGTATAGAGCGTTTCCGCGTTGCCGTTTTGCACAATGCGACCGCGATTCATCAGCACAATACGGTCCGACAGCGTCAGCGCCTCTTCCTGATCGTGGGTGACAAAAATGGTGGTCAGCTTCAGCTCCTGCTGAATGTGGCGAATCTGCTCGCGCAGATGGCGGCGAATGCGGGCGTCCAGCGCCGACAGCGGTTCATCCAGCAGCAGCAGACGCGGCCGCGTCACCAGCGAACGTGCCAGCGCCACGCGCTGACACTGGCCGCCCGACAGCTGGTGCGGATAGCGGCGCGCGAAGTCGGTCAGCTCCACCAGCGCCAGCGCTTCCATCACGCGTTGCTGAATCTCACCGGCGGCCAGTTTCTGCATCTTCAGGCCAAACGCGACGTTCTTCTCCACCGTCATATTGGGAAACAGCGCATAGCTCTGGAACACCATGCCAATGGTGCGCTTTTGTGGCGGCAGCGGCACCAGATCCTGGCCCTGCAGCAGAATGGTGCCGCTGTCGACATCGGTCAGGCCGGCGATGCAGCGCAGCAGCGTTGACTTGCCGCAGCCGCTCGGGCCGAGCAGGGTGACAAACTCACCTTCGTCGGCGCTGAAATCGATGTTTTCAAAAATGGTGGTCGGGCCGTAGCTTTTATTCAGTTGGGTAACGTTCAGGTAACTCATGGTCAGCCTCGTTCAGGATTGAGGGCATTGGCCAGCCAGGTGACCAGCAGGACAACCGCAAAATAAGAGATCACCAGCGCGCTGGTGAAATGCCCGCTGCCGTTGCGCATGTTGTAGAGATAAACCTGCAGCGTTTCATAGCGGGTGCCGACCAGCAGGTTAGCAAAGACAAACTCACCAATCAGAAAGGAGAAGGAGAGCAGCACGGCAATGAACACCCCTTTGCGCAGATTTGGCAGCACCACAAACAGGGCTGCCTGCCAGGTGCTGGCGCCCAGCAGATGAGCCGCGTCAATCAGCTCTTTCAGGTTGATGGCCTGCATATTGTTGGCAATGGCGCGGTAGATAAACGGCAACGCAATGGTGAAGTAACAGCCGATGAGAATCCATGGCGTGCCGGTCAGCATCAGCGGGCCCGAGGAGTAGAGCTGCAGCAGCCCGACCGACGAGACTACCGGCGGCACGGCAAACGGCATCAGAATCAGCACGTTCATCACCGCGTCCAGTTTTGGATAGTAGTAAGCGATTACAAACATCGCAGGCAGCACCAGCAGAAGGGAGAACAGCAGCGCACCCACGCAGATCAGCAGCGAATGACCGAGCGCGGTGAGGAAGCGCGGATCGCTCCACAGCTGCGTCAGCCACTTCAGGGTAAAGCCCTGCGGCAGAATGGTATCGCTCCACTCGCTGGAGATGCCGTACAGCAGCGTCGCCAGCAGCGGTGCGGCGAGCACAATCAGCAGCAGCCAGACAATCAGGCGATGGTAAAGTTTTTCGACGCGAGACATGTCAGGACTCCTGTACGCGGGCATGCAGATAGCTGCGACGCACCAGATACTGCTGCACCACGGTAATCAGCGCCATAATCAGCACCAGCAGCATCGCCAGCGCGCCGCCGGTATTGGGATCGAGCGAGATATCGCCTGATACCAGCGCGGCGATGCGCACCGGCACCACGTTGAAGTTGCCGGTGGTCAGCGCGTAAATGGTGGCGTAGGCGCCCAGCGCGTTGGCCAGCAAAATTACAAAGGTGCCGAGCAGTGCCGGAAACAGAATCGGCAGGCCGATGTGCCACCAGTAGCGCCAGCGGCTGGCACCGAGCAGTGCCGCCGACTCTTCCCAGTCTTTCCGCAGCCCGTCAAACGCCGGGTAGAGCAGCAGAATACCGAGCGGAATCTGGAACCAGGTGTAAACCAGCACCATGCCGTCGCGCGAAAACAGCTTAAAGCTGTCCAGCCAGCCGTAGTGGCGCAGCAGCAGCGTCAGGCAGCCGTTCAGTCCGAGCAGGATGACAAAGGCGAAGGCCAGCGGCACGCCGGCGAAGTTGCTGGTCATATTGGTGAACGACAGCAAAAAGCGCTGAAAACGCCCGGTGCCGAGCTTGTGCAACGAATAACCGGCAAGCAGCGCGATCAGCAGGCCGTAAACGCTCGACCACAGCGAAATATCCAGCGACAGGCGAAAAGCCTGCAGGTAGAACGGTGAAGTGAGGATATCGCTGTAGTTATCGATGCCCCAGCGCTCATTGATATCGCTCCAGAAGCTGTTAATGGCAATCCACAGCAGCGGCGCGAGCTGGAAGGCGATCCAGAACAGCACAAACGGCAGCAGCAACAGCGAGGCCAGGGTTTTGCCCTTCATCAGCGCGGCTCCGCCAGCAGACCGCGACACAGCGGTTTGTCGTGCGGGACGCCGAGCAGGGTGCAGACGGTGCCGCACAGGTCGGTTTGCTGCGGTTCCAGGTCGGGCTGCAGCGAGAAGCCGCGGCCAAAAACAAACAGTGGCACCTGCGTCTCTTCCGGCAGAATACCGCCGTGCGAGCGATCGTCGTTCATGCCGTGATCGGCGGTGACCATCACCTGATAACCGGCGGCCAGCCAGTCGGGCATCCACTGCGACAGATAGCCATCCGCCATTCGTGCCCGGTTACGGTACTGTGGTGATGACAGGCTGTGCTTGTGCCCGGCATCATCGATGTTCATTGGGTGAATCAGCAGGAAATCGGGATCGTGCTGCAGGCGCAGGCTTTCGGCATCCTCAAACAGATGCGAGTCGGGGTAACCGTCGTCCCAGTAGAAATGGCCGTACTGGATCGGCAGGTCGGGCGCGTTAGTGTGGCGATCGCGCGCGGCGTTGAACGGCGAGCGGTTATACAGTTCGCTCACCCAGTGATAAGCGGCAGCGGCGGTAGTGAGTCCGGCGTCGCGCGCGTAGTGGAAGATACTGCGCTGATTGCTCAGGCGATTGACGCCGTTGTGAATGATGCCGCTGCGCACCGGCGGAATGCCGGTCAGAATGCATTCGTACAGCGGACGCGACAGCGACGGCAATTCGCAGGTCAGCGTGTAATAGTGGCCGTTGCCCTGTTTGCATTCGGCAAACAGATAGCCCATGGCGTGCTGCGCCACCTGATTACTCAGCCCATCGAGTACCACCAGGATTGTTTTCATCCCCGCTCCCTCAGGTGCGCATGAATGCGCACCCTGTAAAAATTGGTGATAGGTACCGGCGCAATGTATTGCGCATTGCCGGAAAACGGATGCGCGATACATCGCGCCGCTACGGTATGTGCGACTGGCAAAACGTCTGCGTTACTGCTTCATGTTAATAACCACATTCTCCTGCCACAGACGCGGCAGCAGTTTTGAGGTCTTATCCCAGGCTGCCTGATCTTTGATCGGACGGGCATTTTTATATTCCGACTGCGGCAGCAGTTTGGCCTGCACATCTGCCGGCAGCGTTAAATGCTCGGCGCGAATCGGGCGCGCATAGCCTTTCGCCAGGTTGATCTGGCCCTCATCCGACAGAATGTATTCACGCGCCAGCTTCGCCGCGTTCGGGTGGCGGGCGTATTTGTTGATAATGGTGGTGTAGCCAGAGGTCACGGACCCGTCCGACGGAATCACCACTTCGTAGCGATTTTTATCAATCTGGTCGCGGTAGTTCAGACCGTTGAAGTCCCACACCACGGCGACCTGAATCTCACCTTTTTCGATGTTGGCGATCACCGGATCGGTCACGCCAAGGCGGCCCTGTTTCGCCAGCTCGCCAAAGAACGCCAGCGCCGGCTTGATGTTCTTCTCGTCACCGCCCAGCGCATAGCTGGCGGCGAGGACGCCGTTTGCCGCCTGAGCAGCCGTGCCGACGTCGCCGATAGTGACCACATACTTACCTTTTTTCAGATCGGCCCAGCTGTGCGGTGCGTCTTTCACCTGCTGCTTGTCGATCAGGAAAGCGATAGTGCCGGTGTAAGCCAGCATCCAGTTGCCATCGGCGTCTTTCGCCCATGCCGGAATCTGATCCCAGTGCGTCGGTTTATAGGGTTGCGCCACGCCTTTGGCGACGGCAATCGGACCGAAAGCGGCGCCCACGTCGCCGATATCGGCGCTGGCGTTATCCTGCTCGGCGGCAAACTTCGCCAGCTCCTGCGCCGAAGACATATCGGTATCGCTGTGCTTCAGACCATATTTGGTGCTGAGATCGTTCCAGGTATCTTTCCAGTTAGCCCAAGTGTCAGGCATACCGACGCTGTTCACCTGGCCTTCGGCGCGCGCGGCTTTTTCCAGTGCGGCAACATCGTTATCGGCGGCATGCGCGGCGGGCAGCGCAAGCAGAACGGCACTGGCTACTACAGAAGAGATAAACGCTTTCATCTCGATTGCTCCGGGTGTAAGTTGTGGGTCGTCGTGGTCTAGTCCAGCAAGAACCGAGCCAATGTAGCCCGGATAGATGAAGGTTTTATGACCGGGGTGTTGAAATGGGATGTGGCGCGTCGTTCCACATGCGGTTACAGCGCGCTAAAGCGTGGGATGTGCCTTGTCACATTGTAGTCATCGAACTGTCATAGTGCAGATTTGCCCCAAAATGAGGCTGAAAAAAATGTCGTCGAAAACCGCAGATGTGATCGCCGCCGCACTATGCGAACGGATTGAAAACGGAGAGTTTGTCACCAGACGATTGCCGGCCGAGCGCGCGTTGAGCGAACAATATTCCACCACGCGCATCACGCTGCGTGAAGCGCTTGGCCTGCTGGAAGCGCAGGGTGTCATCTACCGCGAACTGCGGCGCGGCTGGTTTATTGCGCCGCCGCGCCTCATCTATAACCCGGCACATCACAGCCACTTTCACGCCATGGCGCTGCAGCAGGGGCGCATTGCCAGCACTGAGGTGATGGAGGCGCGCGAGGTGCCGGCGCAGCTGGCAATTGCGCGTCATCTGCAACTGCTGGAAGGCGATCAGGTGTACCGCATTCGCCGCCTCCGCCGCATTGATGGCCGCGCGGTGTTGTACGTCGAGCATTACCTCAATCCGGCCTTCTTTCCCGGTCTGCTGCGTGAAGATCTCACCCGCTCGCTGACCGATCTGTATGACCAGCGCTACGGCATTCACTACGGCGGCGCACGGTTTACCATTGTGCCCGGTCCGCTTCCGGCGCGGGCGGCGCCCGCACTGAACGTGGCGAGCGGTACGCCCGGCCTGCTGATTACGCGTATCAACCGTGACCAGCATAAGCGGGTGATTGACTGCGACTGCGAGTACTGGCGTTATGACGCGCTGTGTGTTGATGTTGAGGTGTGATGTATTGTGATTTAGATCACATTACAGCATGATAGCGCCAGAAGAATCTCGTCATCTGAGGCGCAAAATAATGACAACAAAACCAGCGGCGGGGCAGCTTATTGCTTCGGTATTACAGTGGGTACTGAACATTGGCCTGGTGATTCTGGCCGTTATTCTGGTGGTGTTTCTTGGTAAAGAGACCATTCACCTGGCGAATGTGCTGTTCAGCACCGGTGAGCAGGCGTCCTCGTATCTGCTGATCGAAGGCATTGTGATCTACTTTCTCTATTTCGAGTTTATCGCGCTGATTGTGAAGTATTTTCAGTCCGGCTTTCACTTTCCGCTGCGCTACTTCGTCTATATCGGTATCACGGCGATTATTCGTCTGATCATTGTCGACCATAAAAATCCTTTCGATACGTTGTGCTACTCGGCGGCCATTTTGATTCTGGTGGTGACGCTGTGGCTGGCCAACAGTAACCGCCTGAAACGCGAGTAATTCCTCCCGCGACGCCAGCGTGGCACAAGCAGATGTGTCACGCTGAGCGCGGTGCGCTACACTAGGGCAACTTTTTTACCGGAGATGTCCTGATGTCGCATGACGCGCTGCGCCAGTTACGCGCACTGCACTGGCTGCCAGCCTCTTCCCCGTTACTTTCACCGCCGCTGCTTGACTGGCTGCTGGAAGAAGACTCAATGACGCGCCGCTTTGAGCAGCACTGCCAGCAGGTTACCGTACAACTGCTGCGGGAAGCGTTCATTACCGCCGATGAGATGCCGCAGGAAGCGGCGTTTCTGCCTGCCGACACGCGCTTCTGGCTGCGTGAAATCGTGCTGTGCGGTGACAATGAACCCTGGCTGATTGGCCGAACCGTGGTGCCGGAGAGCACGCTGAACGGCCCGGAACAGATGCTGCAAAATCTCGGCACGCGGCCACTGGGACGCTACCTGTTTTCCTCCTCGACGCTGAGCCGCGATTTTATCGATCCGGGCCAGATTGATGACCTGTGGGGACGCCGCTCGCGGCTGCGCCTGTCCGGCAAACCGCTGCTGTTAACTGAACTGTTTTTACCGGCGTCGCCGCTGTACCGCGCGCTGAAGCAAGGATAACGCCCCGTGCAAAAGACTTTAACCATGAGCAAATGGCAGGCCTATAGTCGCCTGATGCGTATTGATAAACCGATTGGCACGCTGCTGCTGCTGTGGCCGACACTGTGGGCGCTGTGGCTATCCGGCATGGCGATTCCACCGCTGTCGGTGCTGCTGGTGTTCGTCCTTGGCGTGTTTGTGATGCGCGCGGCGGGCTGCGTGATTAATGATTACGCCGACCGTAACGTCGACGGCCACGTGAAACGCACCGCCGCGCGACCGTTAGCCAGCGGCGCGGTAACGGAGAAAGAGGCGAAACTGCTGTTCGCCGGCCTCGGTCTGCTGGCGTTCCTGCTGGTGCTGACCATGAACCGCATGACCATTCTGCTGTCATTTGGCGGGCTGGCGCTGGCGTGGGTTTATCCCTTTATGAAGCGTTATACCCATCTGCCGCAGGTGGTGCTGGGCGCGGCGTTTGGCTGGGCAATTCCGATGGGCTGGGCGGCGGTTAGTGAGTCCTTACCCTTTGTCTGCTGGCTGGTGTTTCTCGCCAATATTTGCTGGACGGTGGCTTATGACACCCAGTACGCCATGGTTGACCGCGACGACGATCTGAAGATTGGTGTGAAATCCACGGCGATTCTTTTTGGGCGTTACGACAAGCTGATTATCGGGTTGTTACAGCTGGCCGCGCTGGGCCTGATGGCACTGGTGGGCATTTTACTGCATCTGAACGGTGCGTTTTACTGGTCGCTGCTGCTGGCGGGCGGGCTGTTTGTGCATCAGCAGAAACTGATTGCCGGGCGTGAACGTGAGCTGTGCTTCCAGGCATTCCTTAACAACAACTACGTTGGTCTGGTGCTGTTTATTGGCGTGCTGCTTAATACCCAGCCGTTTGTTGCGCTGTTCTGATGGTGGGGTGATTAACCCCGGCGGCGCGCCGGTCGCCGCATTGGGAGGCGCGTTCTTTTCACGCCTGAATTCTGACAACGAAAACCGCGGCGCAATCTGGCGTGTGACAGATGCGCCGCGGTTTTCAGTCGTCCATTAGTCGTGCGCCACGGCACTCTCAATGGTCAGACGGACATCGCTGGTGACCAGTTCGGCCAGCATCTGCCACATCATATTGGTACGTTCAGCATCCGCATCACCGGAATCACTGATATAGCCTTCATCACGCAGGGACAGCACCAGCGCGGTAAAGACTGCCTTGTCGAAGAACTCCGGCGCATTGATACCGTGCAGCACTGACAGACGCTGAGCCAGCGTGCGGCTCTCTTTCTCCAGCGTGCCACGGTTAATGGTCGGCTTGGCGCTGAGAATGGCGAAGGTAATGGCGAAACGCTGCAGCGTTTCACGGATCCCGGCCGCCAGCAGCTGCAGCGTACGGTAACGCGCCGCACTCATTTTCAGCTGGCCTTCCTGTACGGTGATCAGTCCCTGCCGCGCCATTTCGGCGCAGAGCGCATTCAGCAGGGCCGGCAGTTCGGCACTGTCCCAGCGCAGGAACAGTTCGCTCTTCAGCATCGGATAGACCAGGCTGACCTGACGCAGCAGTTCCGCCTCGCTGATCTCCCGATGCTGCTGCACGATAGCGGCAATCAGCGACGGCATCACCAGCATATGGTGGATGTTGTTGCGATAGTAGGTCATCAGCACCGCCTGCTCGCGCGGCAGAATGATGATCTCGCCAATACTGTCCTGCTCGGTCTCGAACTTGTTCATGCCCATGGCGTGATCGAGCAGCGCTTCAGCGCTGAGATCCGGCACGGTTGACTCGGGTGAGTACGGCACATTGCGCAGCAGCTGGGTGTAGCACTCCAGCTGTTCCGTCAGCTGTTCACGCGTCAGCGAACGCTGGCGCGATGCCAGCAGCGCGGTCACGCACAGGTTCATGGCGTTGGCCGCGCCGGCTTCGTTGATGCGTACCATCAGACGTGCCGCGATATCGTTCACTACCGGCGTCATCCACGCCGGACGCTGAGGATCGATAGGGTCAATCGCGTCGCGCCACTCCGGAACCTGTTTGTTGAGATAGTTAACCAGCGACAGCGGCTCACCGAAGTTCACATAGCCCTGGCCGAGGTTACGCAGCTTGCGCAGGCCGCGCACCATCTGCATGAAGCCCTCTTTCTCTTTCGCGGCACCGCGCAGCTCTTTGGCATAAGTGCCGACTTCCATCACGTGCTCATAACCGATGTAGATTGGCACAAAGGTGATAGGACGGCTGCCGCCGCGCAGCAGCGCCTGTAACGTCATCGACAGCGTGCCGGTTTTCGGGTCGAGCAGACGGCCAGTACGTGAGCGCCCGCCTTCAACAAAATACTCAACTGAATAGCCGCGGCTGAACAGCTCGCCCAGATACTCGCGGAACACCGTGGAGTAGAGCTTGTTGCCTTTGAAGGTACGACGAATAAAGAAGGCACCGAGGCGACGGAAAATCGGTCCGGCTGGCCAGAAATTGAGATTGATACCGGCAGCAATGTGAGGCGGCACCAGGCCCTGGTGATAGAGCACGTAGGACAGCAGCAGATAATCCATGTGGCTGCGGTGGCAGGGCACGTAAACAATTTCGTGACCATCCTGCGCCAGCTGGCGCACGCGTTCGCCGCCGTGCACGTTAATGCCCTGATAGAGCCGACTCCACAGCCAGCCCATTACACGGTCAGTCACGCGGATCGCTTCGTACGAGAAATCCGCCGCCACTTCTTCCATCATTTCGATGGCGTTCTGCTGCGCTTTTTCATGCGAAATCTTCTTGCTGCGCGCTTCGTCTTCAACCGCTTTCTCAATCGCTTTGGATTGCAGCAGCTTGTTGAACAGATCCTGGCGTGCCGGCAGACGCGGGCCGACGGCTGCCAGCCGCTGGCGGGCAAAATGAATGCGCGCGACACGTGCCAGTTTCTGCGCGATCGACTGATCGGTACCGTGTTCGGTGGCCATCTGACGCAGCGAAACCGTGGGCGAGAAGCGGACAAAGCTGTCGCGACCGTGCCACAGGATGGCAAAGAACTTCTGTATACCGTTAAGAATACGCAGATGTGGCGTCGGTTCGCCCTGAATTTCACGGCCTGGCGCACGGCCAAACATCACGGAAACCGGCAGCATCTGTACGTCCAGCGCCGCATTGTTGCGGTGCAGATCGAGGTAGTCATGGAAAAGCTTGACCGACTCCGGGTTCGCCACGAAATAGGGGAAGACGCGTGGCCCATCGTGAATAAATACGTGGCGCGGCAGCAGGGTGCCGTCAATCTCCAGCGGCGCCAGCGGATCCGGCAGATCGTGCTTCAGGCACTGTGCGCGTAGCGTGAGCAGGTCCGCCTTTGAATCATAAGGCAAAACATACATCACCGGACGGGTCGGATCGATACCGTGTTCCGAGATCGGATCGGTCGGAATGACCTTACTTTTTACCAAAATAGAGAGTGGTAAATTCAACAATTTGTAATAGAGTTTACGCCAACCTGACATAGACAACTTGAAGCCTCTTGTTAGCAAAGCGCGGCAAGCATACCAGAAAGTGCGGCGAAGATCTGTGGCTGTGCCACCTCGCGCGCCCAGACATTGACGTCAAAAACAGTTAAGGGTTCCACAACATGGCAAATAACGTCACCGGTTTCCTGAGAATCATTAAAGCCGCCGGTTATTCCTGGCAGGGGCTGTGCGCTGCCTGGCAGCATGAAGCCGCTTTTCGCCAGGAGGCGATTGCCGCACTGGTCGCGGTTGCCATTGCCTGCTGGCTGGATGTCGATGCCATCACGCGTGTGTTGCTGATTGGCTCGGTGGTGCTGGTGGTCATTGTTGAGATCCTTAACAGTGCCATCGAAGCCGTGGTGGACCGCATCGGTCAGGAGCGCCATCCGCTGGCAGGACGCGCCAAAGACATGGGCTCGGCGGCGGTACTGCTGGCTATCTTACTGGCTCTGTTTGTCTGGATCGCGCTGCTTTGGTCGCATTTGCGATAAACATTCCACATTCATCAAGCCGCTGATTTTTCCCTCTGTTTCGGTTTTCATTTCGCCAATACCTGTATATACTCACAGCGACTGTATAAACAACCAGGGGGCGGGATGAAAGCGTTAACCAGCAGGCAGCAACAGGTCTATGACCTGATTCGCGACCATATTAATCAGACCGGCATGCCGCCAACGCGTGCTGAAATTGCTTCGCAACTGGGCTTCCGCTCGCCTAACGCTGCTGAAGAGCACCTGAAAGCGCTGGCGCGTAAAGGTGTCATTGAAATCGTCTCCGGTGCATCGCGCGGTATCCGCCTGCTGATGGAAGAAGAGGCGAGTGAAGGGCTGCCACTGATCGGTCGCGTCGCCGCCGGTGAACCGCTGCTGGCGCAGGAACATATCGAAGCCCACTATCAGGTCGACGCCAACCTGTTCAAACCCTCTGCCGATTTCCTGCTGCGCGTCAGCGGTATGTCGATGAAAGATATCGGCATTATGGACGGCGATCTGCTCGCGGTGCATAAAACACAGGAAGTGCGCAATGGCCAGGTGGTGGTTGCGCGTATTGATGATGAAGTCACGGTGAAACGCTGGAAGAAGCAGGGCGCGATTGTCCAGCTGCTGCCGGAAAACAATGATTTCCAGCCGATTGTCGTGGATACCCGTGAACAGTCGCTGACCGTGGAAGGGCTGGCCGTAGGCATCGTGCGCAACGGCGAGTGGCTCTGAAACCCGGTTGATCTCCCCCGCTGCGGCGGCGCTCGCGCGCTCGCGCGCTGGCCGCAGTCTGCTCTAATAATACTTTTGTTCCCGGCCCGTAAGGCGCTCGCTCAGGCCGACTACCGTAACCCTCGGGATGGGGCTGATGCAGCTATTTTCCTCCTCTGATAAAGCGCTGTGGCGACTGGCGCTGCCAATGATTCTCTCCAATATCACCGTGCCGCTGCTCGGCGTGGTCGATACCGCCGTGATTGGCCATCTTGATAGCCCGATCTACCTCGGCGGCGTGGCGGTGGGCACCACCGCGACCAGCTTCATCTTTATGCTGCTACTGTTTTTGCGCATGAGCACCACCGGTTTAACGGCACAGGCGTTTGGTGCTGGCGACAAACAGGCGCTGGCGCGCGCGCTGACCCAGCCGCTATTGATCGCTCTGGCCGCGGGTCTGCTGCTGGCGCTACTGCGTTCTCCTGCCAGCAGCCTGGCGGCAACGCTGATGGGCGGCAGCGCGGAAGTCCAGCAGCAGGCGCAGATCTTCATTGAAATCCGCTGGCTGAGCGCACCGGCTACGCTGGCTAACCTGGTGATTCTCGGCTGGCTGCTGGGCGTGCAGTATGCGCGTGCGCCGATGGTTCTGCTGATTGTCGGAAACCTGGTCAACATCCTGCTCGATCTGCTGCTGGTGCTGAAACTGCACTGGGGCGTTGCCGGTGCTGCCGCCGCCACGGCGCTGGCCGAATACGTGACGCTGGCAGTGGGATTATGGATGGTGGCGCGCGTGCTGAAACTGCGCGGCATCGATTTCAAACTGCTGAAAAACAGCTGGCGCGGTGACGCGGCGCGGTTATTTCGCCTTAATCGCGACATCATGCTGCGCTCGCTCATGCTGCAGATTTGCTTTGCCTCACTGACCCTGCTGGGTGCACGCATCGGACCGGATGTGGTTGCGGTCAATGCGGTGCTGTTGATGTTCCTGACGTTTACTGCCTATGCGCTGGACGGCTTTGCTTACGCGGTGGAAGCCTGCTCGGGTGAAGCGGTAGGGGCAAAAGATCGCAGCCGGCTGCTGCTGATCTGGCATGCCGCCTGTCGTCAGGCGGGTATCGTTGCGCTGCTGTTTGCGCTTATTTATGCGCTCAGCGGGCCGCACATTGTTGCGCTGCTTACCTCGCTGCAGCCGCTGCGTGAGATGGCCGATCGCTTTCTGCTGTGGCAGGTGATTTTACCGCTGGTCGGCGTCTGGTGTTATCTGCTGGACGGCATGTTCATCGGCGCGACACGCGGCCGCGAAATGCGTAACAGCATGATCATGGCTGCAGCCGGTTTCGGCATCACTTTGCTAACGCTACCGTGGTTAGGGAATCACGGTTTATGACTGGCGATCACGGTGTTTCTGGCGCTGCGCGGCCTGACGCTGGGATGGATGTGGCGCCGCCACTGGCAGCGTGACAGCTGGTTCAGCCAGCCATAAGCGCAGCGCAGGTACCAGAATAATCTGTAATTCCGTGCACAATCCGAAGTGGCTACTATAATTATCTCAAACGGCGCAGATAAGCAGCGCGTTATATGGTTATTTCCGGCATTACATGAGAAATACACCATCTCACTCAGGAAGACGTGGAGGATTGTTATGAACAAAGACGAAGCGAGCGGAAACTGGAAGCAGTTTAAAGGGAAGTTTAAAGAGAAATGGGGCAAGTTAACCGATGACGATTTGACCGTGATCGAAGGGAAACGCGATCAGCTGGTGGGTAAAATCCAGGAACGTTACGGTTACGCCAAAGATGAAGCTGAACGTGAATTGAAAGACTGGGAAAGTCAAAACAAAGATTACCGCTGGTAAGTCTCCCGCTTTAAGGATGATGCTCCTACCCGCTGATCGTTACGATCGGCCTGGCATACGGACGTGCCAGTTACCCTTTACGCACCTTCCTCTTAGTTTCCACTTCATGATCGTGATGACAGCTACCCGGCTGCGTGCAGGCCGCCACTTCGGCACAGTTTTCACACAGGCCGTGCGCCTCAATAACGCTATGACGTAAGGTAAAACCTGCCTGATCGGCCAACCCGGCAATGATCTTTTCCACGCCGTGCGCGTGCTTCTCACTGACGGCGGCACAGTTGTCGCACACCAGCATCACCGATGTGTGCGCCGGCTCGTCGAAATGGTGGCACACCACATAACTGTTATTTGACTCCACCCGATGAATAAATCCCTGCTCCAGCAGGAAATCCAGCGCGCGATAAATAGTTGGTGGTTTCGCCTGGGGTTCACTGATGCGCAGCTGGTCCAGCAAATCGTAAGCGCTAATGGAACCGTTCTGCTCCGCCATCAGGCGCAGCACTTCTGCGCGCTGCGTAGTGAGGCGCACGCCACGGTCAAGGCACAGAGATTCAGCCTGCGTGAGCAGTTGTTCGGGCGTGAGGTTTGGCATAAGCATTCTCCAGGTGATGGGTGATGTTATTTTATCACACAAACTTTTACGCTGCTGCCATTGCTTTTTTACCTTATATCATCCAGGAAATGTCAGGCTTTCAGCCACTTATCTGCCGCGTTGCGTCCTGGTACCTCCTTCTGTTAAGCCATGCTTTTCCTTCCTGGGTTTTTTCTCACAGGTTTACCCATCTTTTTGCTTTGCAACTCACTGACTTAGTGGCTATGGTTCAAAAGGTTTTAAGTAATTTCTGGCATCAATTTAGCTGACGTTCATATTTCTGCATAAAACAACAGCAGAATGGTGCGGGCGTGACCAATTCTGCGAATAGCAATGCTAATTCCTTTCAATTCACAGCAATAAAGCGTTAGCCAGCGTTCAGAATAGGGCTAATAAACTATTCCGTCGTAGAGACAGTCCACGACAATTAAAAGGTGATGGCAGACTCATGGTGAAGACATTATTCAGACGCAAGAAAATTGCTTATGTTGTTGGTTTTAATGCGGTATTTGTTACCTCATCAGCATTTGCTGCCGGCACCTGGTACGATGCGCGTAACGATGCCATGGGGGGAACCGGTGTCGCTTCCTCAACCTGGAGCTCGGCAGTGCTGGCTAACCCGGCATTGATGACCAAAGCGCAGCCTGAAGATAACGTCAGCATCATTTTTCCTTCAGCCGGTGTGCAGATTACTGACAAAGACAAATTAGTGGATCGCGTAGACGAAATTACTGATACGGTGGACCGCTATCGTGACGTGATCAACAACATCACGCTGCCGGAGATCATCAACGGCGCGCCTCAGGTCAGAGCGGCGGCAGGTGATATGGCCAATCAACTGCGCGATCTGCGCGGTGATAAAGCGAATGGCACCGCAGGCGTGGCGTTAGCCGTCAGCATTCCCAACGAGACCCTTCCTTTCGCCTTCATCACCAAAGCCTACGGCACGGCACACATCCGCGCTAACGTGGTACAGAGCGATATTGATTATCTGGATCAGGTCGCAAATGGACGCATTCCCTTGCCGGGCGACCAAAATAATCTGCGCTCCAGCGCCAACGGCCTGGCTGCGCTGATCACCGATTACGGCGTTGCAATGGCACATGAGTTCACCATCGCTGGTCACCCGGTCTCCGTTGGCGTCACGCCGAAGCTGCAGAAAACCTGGCTGTATAACTATACCGCCAGCGTTTATAACTACGACAAGAATGATATTAACGACAGCCGCTATCGCAGCACCGACACCGGTTTCAACGTCGATGCCGGTATCGCTACCGACTTCGCGGAGAACTGGACCTTCGGCGTGACCGGGCAGAACCTGGTCTCGCGCGATATCGACACCAAAGAGGTTAACGGCTATCGCGATACGTATCAGATTCGCCCACTGGTAACCACCGGCCTGGCGTGGAATCGCGGACCCTTTACCCTGACCGGCGATGTTGATCTGACGGAAACCAAACGTTTTAAATCGCAGGAGAGCAGTCAGTACGCTGGCGTGGGTGGTGAATATCGCGTGCTGGACTGGCTGGCGCTGCGTGCCGGTTATCGCGCAGATATGAAGTCGAATGACACCGATGTGTTTACGGCCGGTCTCGGCGTGTCGCCGTTCAACAATGCGGTGCATCTGGACCTGGCCGGTTCGGTCGGCAAAGACAATACCTGGGGCGCCATGGTGCAGCTCGGGTTTAACTTCTGACCACACGATGACGGGCGGCTGTGTCGCCCGTCACAGCTGTGATATCATTGCGCAGTTTCTCATCACTTAACTGCGGATTTACTGCGTTTCATGACCGATACATTCTCTTCGCAACGTTTCTCCATCGCACCCATGCTGGACTGGACCGACCGTCACTGTCGCTATTTTCACCGTCAGCTGAGCGGCGACACGCTGCTGTACACCGAAATGGTGACCACCGGCGCCATCATCCACGGCAAAGGCGACTATCTGGCCTATAGCGAGGCGGAGCATCCGCTGGCGCTGCAGCTGGGCGGTAGCGATCCGGCTGCGCTGGCAACCTGTGCAAAGCTGGCAGAAGCGCGCGGATACGATGAGATCAACCTGAACGTCGGTTGTCCGTCCGATCGGGTACAGAACGGCCGTTTTGGCGCGTGCCTGATGGGTGAGGCGGCGCTGGTCGCGGACTGTATCAAAGCGATGCGCGATGTGGTCAGCATTCCGGTCACGGTGAAAACCCGCATCGGTATTGACGACCAGGATAGCTACGCCTTCCTGTGCGATTTTGTCGGCACCGTGGCGCAGCAGGGCGGTTGTGATACGTTCATTATTCATGCGCGTAAAGCGTGGCTGTCGGGTCTCAGCCCGAAAGAGAACCGTGAAATTCCACCGCTCGACTATCCGCGTGTTTACCAGCTGAAGCGGGATTTCCCGGCGCTGACCATAGCGATCAACGGCGGCGTTAAGACGCTTGAAGAGGCCAAAGCGCATCTGCAGCACCTGGACGGCGTGATGATGGGGCGCGAGGCCTATCAAAATCCCGGCATTCTGGCGCAGGTTGATCGCCAGTTGTTTGGCCGCGAGACACCGGCGGCCGATCCGGTCGCCGTGGTGCGTTCCATGTACCCTTACATCGAAGCCGAACTGGCCCAGGGCACTTATCTGGGACACATTACGCGCCACATGCTGGGCCTGTTCCAGGGCATCCCCGGCGCGCGCCAGTGGCGCCGTCATCTGAGCGAAAATGCCCACAAACCGGGCGCCGACGTCCGCGTGCTGGAAGCGGCGCTGGCGCTGGTGGCCGACCGCATCGTGCAGGAAGCCTGATCCCGCGAGCCGGCCTGGTCAGGCTGGCAGGACGGTTTAAACCGCACGGTTTCATCGTGCGGTTTTTAATTCACCACCAGTTAGTCAATTTCACCAAATCAACGTCCCCTCTGTCCTGTATCTAAGCGATAATTCAATGGCTTAGCGATCGTTACGACCTGGCACGTATCTTGTAATACCTTCTGCATTACAGATACAGGAGAGCGCTCGTGGAAATATTATTCGTTATCGGCTTTTTTATGATGCTGCTGCTGACAGGCGTATCGCTGCTGGGCGTGATCGCCGCGCTGCTGGTGGCCACCGTGGTGATGTTTCTCGGCGGGCTGTTTGCGCTTGTTATAAAATTGTTGCCGTGGCTGGTGCTGGCGGTGGTCGCCGTGTGGCTGTATCGCGCATTTACCACGCCGCAGGGAGAAGTGAAACTTAACCGGCTGAAAAGGAAAATCAGCGACTTAGAGAAGAGAAGCTGGCGCTAAATGCGGTTACGATCACAGAGTTGGTGATTGCTTAGTACGAATTCGCAATTAAACATATTTTTTACTTATGTTTTCTGTCAGGATAGGTAAAGAAATTCAGACGAATTCATCGCCGCTGTCCCTACACCAGCGCGAACTATAAAAAAGAAAGAAAAGGGCTTCCTTCGGGAAGCCCTTCATCATTTCTGCTATCAGGGAATCAACAGGCTGGAACCCTGAGTGGCACGACTCTCCAGCACCTGATGCGCACGCACTGCATCGCTCAGGGCAAATTTCTGCTGCTCCGGCACGTTAAGCTGAATAGCGCGGCTGGCGATGAGCGAAAACAGTTCGCCGCTGGCGCGATCGAGCTCTTCACGGTTGGTGATATAGCCAAACAGGGAAGGGCGGGTGACAAACAGCGAGCCTTTCTTGTTAAGAATGCCGAGGTCAACGCCGGTCACCGGGCCGGAGGCATTACCAAAGCTCACCATCAGGCCGTGGCGGCGCAGGCTGTCGAGGGACGGTTCCCAGGTATCTTTGCCCACTGAGTCGTACACTACCGCCACTTTTTCACCGTTGGTCAGTTCGCTGACGCGCTGGGCGATATCCTCTTCGCGATAATTGATGGTGGCCCAGGCGCCGGCATCTTTGGCGATCTGCGCTTTCTCCGCAGACCCGACGGTGCCAATCAAATGCGCGCCCAGCGCTTTCGCCCACTGGCAGGCAATCAGGCCCACGCCGCCCGCGGCGGCATGAAACAGGAAAATTTCATCGGCTTTTACTTTGTACGTCTGACGCAGCAGATACTGCACCGTCAGGCCCTTGAGGAAGGAGGCCGCTGCCTGCTCAAAGCTGATGCTGTCCGGCAGAATCACCAGCCGATCTTCTGCCACATTGTGCAGCTCGCTGTAGGCACCCAGCGCGGCCTGGCAATACACCACGCGATCGCCCGGCTTGAAACGCGAAACCGCGCTGCCCACTTTTTTCACGATGCCTGCCGCTTCAGTGCCCAGGCCGGATGGCAGCGAGGAGACCGGATACAATCCGCTGCGCACGTAGGTATCGATGTAGTTAATACCAATCGCCTTGTTCTCCACCTGAACTTCATGGTCGGCGGGATCGGCTAGTGTGAAATCGACCCATTGCAATACTTCCGGGCCGCCGTGCTGGTTGAACTGAATTCGCTTTGCCATTCTGACTCCTGTGATTGTTCATCCTGGGACGGTATACTTGCGCGTCCCTTTCACGATCGGTAATGCATTCACTATGGCAGGAAATAAACCCACCAACAAATCGAACGAACCCCGCGATCGGCAGCTCGAAGGCGTGAAAATGCCGCCGCACTCTCTCGAAGCGGAGCAGTCGGTGCTCGGTGGGTTGATGCTGGATAACGAACGCTGGGATAACGTCTCCGAGCGCGTGGTCGCGGAAGATTTCTTCAACCGTTCGCACCGTATGATTTTCTCCGAAATGCAGCGCCTGCTGGAAGCCGGTCAGCCTATCGATCTGATCACCCTGTCAGAGTCGCTGGAAACGCGCGGCGAGCTGGAAATGGCCGGCGGCTTTGCCTATCTGGCCGAGCTGGCAAAAAATACTCCAAGTGCGGCAAACCTCGGTGCTTATGCCGACATCGTGCGTGAACGTGCGGTGGTGCGTGAGATGATTTCGGTGGCTAACCAGATCGCTGATGCTGGTTACGATCCGCAGGGCCGCAGCAGCGAAGAGCTGCTGGATTTCGCTGAATCCAACGTCTTTAAAATTGCCGAACAGCGCGCCAATAAGGATGAAGGCCCGCAAAATATCGAGCAGATCCTCGAAGCGACGGTATCGCGCATTGAAGCGCTGGTGTCAACGCCGCACGATGGCGTGACTGGCGTCGATACCGGCTATCAGGATCTCAACAAGAAAACCGCCGGTCTGCAGGGTTCAGATCTGATCATTGTCGCGGCGCGTCCGTCGATGGGTAAAACCACTTTCGCCATGAACCTGTGCGAAAACGCCGCCATGCTGACAGACAAACCGGTGCTGATTTTCAGTCTCGAGATGCCCAGCGAACAGCTGATGATGCGTATGCTGGCCTCGCTGTCGCGCGTTGATCAGACGCGTATCCGTACCGGTCAGCTGGAGGATGAAGACTGGGCGCGCATCTCGGCCACCATGGGCATTCTGTTAGAAAAGAAGAACATGTTCATCGATGACTCGTCCGGCCTGACGCCAACAGAAGTGCGTTCACGCGCGCGCCGCGTGTTCCGTGAAAACGGCGGCCTGAGCATGATCATGATCGACTACCTGCAGCTGATGCGCGTACCGGCGCTCTCTGACAACCGTACGCTGGAGATCGCCGAGATCTCACGCTCGCTTAAAGCGCTGGCGAAAGAGCTCAATGTACCGGTGGTGGCGCTGTCGCAGCTTAACCGCTCGCTGGAGCAGCGCGCCGATAAGCGTCCGGTTAACTCAGATCTGCGTGAATCGGGGTCGATCGAGCAGGATGCGGATCTGATCATGTTCATCTATCGTGACGAGGTGTATCACGAAAACAGCGATCTGAAAGGCATCGCCGAGATCATCATCGGTAAACAGCGTAACGGCCCGATCGGCACAGTACGTCTGACATTCAACGGCCAGTGGTCACGCTTTGATAACTACGCCGGACCGCAATACGACGACGAGTAATCGCGCTTCCACAGTTGCATGCACGATTTGTGCATGCATTTCACGTCATCAGAAAATAGTGTTGGACAACCTCGTCAATTATCAGGTTATCTGTAGCAAAGCGAATCCTATAACGCTGTGGACACAGAATGACTCAGGTAGACGATTACGACCTTAAGATACTGACACTACTACAATCTAACGGCCGCCTTACCAACCAGGAACTCAGTGATTTAGTCGGACTTTCGGCGTCGCAATGTTCACGCCGGCGCATTAATCTCGAACAGGCAAATCTTATTCTCGGCTATCACGCGCGGCTCTCGCCGGACGCGGTAGGGCTGGGCATGGTCGGCTTGATCGAGGTGCGACTAAAAAATCACACGCCCGATTACGAAGAGAGTTTTCACCGCATGGTGGAGCAGGAAGCGGCGATTGTCGACGCGTTCAAAACCACCGGTGACGCCGACTATCTGTTAAAAGTCGCGGTGGCCGATTTAGCGGCGCTGAGCGCGCTGATCAGTCAGCTCGTCGCTGGCCATCAAAGCGTGGCCCACGTGAAAACCTCGGTGGTACTCAACCGTTTAAAAGAGAACGGCTTGATGATGATCCCCGAGCACAAAGTGCGCCAAAAGAGTGCATGATGTGCCAGTGTGGTGCAGATTTGTGCCGTTTTTCGCGCAAAGCGCGCACCAGAAACCGAATTTGTGCATGAATCGATTATTTTACAGCAGATTGATGCACATAAACCTGCAATAAAGCGCCTTAGTTATCAATTGGATAATCGCTGGCACCCATCGGCGGCGACAGGAAGCCGCCGATGTGGTGCGTTTTTTGCAAATGAACGCCATCATTTGCAAAGAGATCGCGCCATGGATAACGCTGTACAACCTTCCCGCATTCCCCACACCCGTACAGAAGATGCGCTGGCTATCGTGCTTGGCACGCTGATGGTGTCGTTTGGCGTCATTTTGCTGAAACAGGCGGGCGCGCTGACCGGCGGTACGGCGGGCGTGGCTTTTCTCATCAGCTACCTGTCGCCGCTCTCGTTCGGCAGCGCCTTCTTTCTGATTAACCTGCCGTTTTACTGGCTGGCCATTCGTCGCATGGGCTGGGAATTTACCCTGAAAACCTTCTGTGCAGTGGGGCTGGTATCGCTGTTCACCCATTTGCACCCGCTGTTTATCCATTTTTCTGCGCTAAATCCGTTTTATGCGACATTGTTCGGTAACGTGGTGATGGGGATTGGGTTTATAGTGTTGTTTCGTCACAAAGCCAGCCTCGGTGGTATCAATATTCTGGCGCTCTGGCTGCAGGATCGCTCTGGTCTGCGCGCCGGCAAACTGCAAATGGCGCTGGATACCTGTGTGGTACTGGCCTCGCTTTTTGTGGTATCGCTGCCGATGCTGCTGGCCTCCATCGCCGGCGCGGTGATGCTCAATCTCATCATCGCCATGAATCACCGTCCCGGCCGCTATTTTGTTTGATGACGTCGACCCACACATTTATGAATAATCATGGAGATCTGCACCGTGTTTCAAAACGTTGATGCCTATGCTGGCGATCCGATTCTGTCGCTGATGGAAACCTTCAAACAGGACCCGCGTGACCACAAGGTGAATCTGAGCATCGGCCTCTATTACAACGAAGCCGGCATCATTCCTCAGCTGCAGGCGGTGGCCGCCGCGGAAGAGCGTTTGCAGGCGCAGCCACATCAGGCTTCGCTCTATCTGCCAATGGAAGGGCTGGGTCCGTATCGTAACGCCATTGCGCCGCTGCTGTTTGGTAAAGAGCACCCGATGCTGCAGGCGGGGCGCATTGCTTCCATCCAGACGCTGGGCGGATCCGGTGCGCTGAAAGTGGGCGCAGATTTCCTGAAGCGTTACTTCCCGGACGCCAGCGTATGGGTCAGCGATCCGACATGGGAAAACCATGTGGCGATCTTTAACGGTGCCGGTTTTAACGTTAACACCTACCCGTGGTACGACGACGCCACCAACGGCGTGAAGTTCGATGCCTTCATCGCCAAACTGAAAACGCTGCCGAAGCAATCCATCGTGTTGCTGCATCCGTGCTGCCACAACCCGACCGGTGCGGATCTGACCAACGCGCAGTGGGATCAAACCGTTGAGGTCCTGAAAGCGCAGGAGCTGATTCCGTTCCTCGATATCGCCTACCAGGGCTTTGGTGCCGGTATGGAAGAGGACGCTTACGCGATTCGCGTGATTGCCGCGGCGGGCCTGCCGGCGCTGGTGAGCAACTCCTTCTCGAAAATCTTCTCGCTGTACGGTGAGCGCGTGGGCGGGCTGTCGATTGTCTGCGACAGCGCAGAAGAGTCGGCACGCGTGCTGGGTCAGCTGAAAGCGACCGTGCGTCGCAACTACTCCAGCCCGCCGAACTTCGGTGCTCAGGTGGTTTCCTGCGTGCTGAACGACGAAGCGCTGCTGAACAACTGGCTGGCGGAAGTGGAAGCGATGCGCCTGCGCATCATCGAAATGCGCCAGGTGCTTGTCAATGTGCTGAACAGTAAACTGCCCGGCAAAAACTTTGATTATCTGCTGAAACAGCGCGGCATGTTCAGCTATACCGGCCTGAGCGCGCAGCAGGTGGACCGCCTGCGCGAAGAGTTCGGTGTGTACCTGATCGCCAGCGGCCGCATGTGTGTCGCCGGTCTCAACAGCCGCAACGTCAATCAGGTAGCTGAGGCGTTTGCTGCCGTAATGTAACCGACGCGATGCCTGTCAGCCCGCGGCTGGCAGGCACTCGTTCAGCCATCCACACATTGTCTGTTCCCGCTGTACCTTCTGCCGCCCCCCGCTTTTCCACGCTTCTCTTTGCCGGCCATGCTTGCTGGCGGCCGCATTCCGCATGGGTATAACACCTTAACCCCGGGTAATCGGGACGGGTCTTGTGTGTTCCTGTTAGAGAGGGCGCTATTTTTTGCCGGCGCGCTTTGGCGCACTGCCAGAGCGCTCGCCAATCACAATAAGGAACCGCCCATGAGCTATTTCCCTTCCGCACTGAAACCCCTCTGCATTGCCATGACGCTGGCGCTCGCACTGCCTGCTGCGGCCGTTGAGCTGACGCGTGATAACGGCGCGCCGGTCGGCGATAACCAGAATTCACAAACTGCCGGCGCTAATGGCCCGGTGCTGTTACAGGACATGCAGCTGATTCAAAAGCTGCAGCGCTTTGATCGTGAACGTATTCCGGAACGTGTGGTGCACGCACGTGGCACCGGCGCGCACGGTGAATTTCGCGCCAGCAAAGATATCAGCGATCTGACTATCGCTGAGGTGTTTAAACCGGGAACGGTGACGCCCGTCTTTGTGCGCTTCTCCAGCGTGGTGCACAGCAAGCATTCGCCGGAAACGCTGCGCGATCCGCGTGGTTTTGCCACCAAATTCTATACCAGCCAGGGCAACTGGGATCTGGTGGGCAACAACCTGCCGGTGTTCTTCATCCGCGATGCGATCAAGTTCCCTGATATGGTGCACGCGTTTAAACCGGATCCGCGCACTAACCTCGATAACGATGCGCGCACCTTCGATTTCTTCTCCCACGTACCGGAAGCCACGCACGCGCTCACCATGCTGTTCTCCAACATGGGCACGCCGGCGACCTATCGCGAAATGGACGGTAACAGCGTGCACGCCTACAAATTTGTGAACAGCAAAGGCGAAGTGCACTACGTGAAGTTTCACTGGAAGACGCTGCAGGGCGAACGCAACCTCGATCCTACTGAATCGGCAGCGATCCAGGGCCGCAGCTACAGCCACATGACAGAAGATCTGGTGGCGGCGATTAACCGCAAAGCGTTTCCGAAGTGGGATCTCTACATTCAGACCATTAAAGCCAGCGAACTGGATAAGTTCGATTTCAATCCGCTCGACTCCACCAAAATCTGGCCGAACGTGCCAGAGGTGAAAATCGGGCAGATGGTGCTGAATCGCAACGTCGACAACTTCTTCCAGCAAACCGAGCAGGTGGCGATGGCGCCGTCCAATCTGGTGCCGGGCATTGAGCCGTCTGAAGATCGCCTGCTGCAGGGCCGCCTGTTCTCTTATGCTGACACCCAGCTGTACCGCGTGGGCACTAACGGCCTCAGCCTGCCGGTCAACGCGCCGCGCGTACCGGTCAGCAACGGCAATCAGGATGGCCTGATGGATAGCGGTAACGCCGATGACAAGGGCGTTAATTACCAGCCAAGCCGCATCTATCCGCGTGAAGAGCTGCAAAGCGCGCGTTACAGCCATACGCCGCTTAGCGGCAGTACGCAGCAGGCGATAATCGCCAAACCGCAGAATTTCCGCCAGGCAGGGGAGCTGTATCGTTCCTTTAACGCGAAAGAGCGGGGCGATCTGATCACCTCTCTCGGTGGCGCGCTGAAAAGCGCCGACGCGCAAAGCCGGCTGGCGATGCTCTCGTTCTTTTATAAGGCCGATAGCGAGTACGGCACGCGTCTGGCGGCGGTAACGCAGGACGATATCACCACGGTAAAAGCGCTGGCTGACAAGCTGAGCGACTGATGCGCCGGCGGCAGAGCAAGCGCTCTGCCGCTTTTTCCCGCTGAAGGGTTTACCTTTCGCCGACATGCTGCACACTTAAGTAAACGGTTTAACCCAGGAATGTGGCATGTGGCAGCAACAAACTCTCACGCTGAGCGCGAAGGCGCGCGGCTTTCATCTGATCACCGACGAGATTGTCGGCCAGCTTAATGGCTTAACGGACCTGCGCATCGGCCAGCTGCATCTGCTGTTGCAGCACACCTCAGCGTCGCTGACGCTCAATGAAAATTGCGATCCTACGGTGCGCAGCGACATGGAGCAGCACTTTCTGCGGCACGTTCCAGAGGATGCGCCCTATCAGCACGACTATGAAGGCGCTGACGATATGCCGGCGCACATCAAATCGTCACTGCTTGGCGTATCGCTGCTGATCCCGGTCAGCCGCGGCAAACTGCTGCTCGGCACCTGGCAGGGGATCTGGCTGGGTGAACATCGGGTACACGGCGGCGCGCGGCGCATCGTCGCCACCTTACAAGGGGAATAAAACATGAACACGTCGGATTTACTGACCTACTGCATGAGCAAACCGGGCGCTTCACAAAGTTATAAAGATGAGTGGGACGCAACCCAGGTGAAGAGCGATGGCGTGCTGTTTGCCATGGTGCATGACGTTGAAGGGCGACCGGCGTTGTCGCTGAAGACCTCGCCCGCGCTGGCGGAGTTATTGCGCGATGAACACCACGATGTGTTTCCCAGTGAACATCTCAATAAGTCGCACTGGAGCACGCTGTGGCTGGATGGATCGCTGAAAGATTCGCAGATTTACTATCTGGTTGATGCGTCATGGCAACAGGCTGACGCCACGCGCGCGGCGGGCGTCAGCCATGATGATGAGACGCGCTGATTAAGCCGCAGACTCTTCACGCAGGGTGTTGATATCAATCACGAAGCGATACTTCACGTCGCTTTTCAGCATGCGCTCGTAGGCGTCGTTGATTTGGTTCATGGCGATCAGCTCGATATCCGAAGTGATACCGTGCTTGCCGCAGAAATCCAGCATCTCCTGGGTTTCAGCGATACCGCCAATCAGTGAACCGGCAATGCTGCGACGCTTGAGGATCAGGTTAAACACCTGCGGTGCCGGGTGATCGTGCTCCGGCGCGCCAACCAGCGTCATGTTGCCGTCGCGCTTCAGCAGGGCGATAAACGGGTTGAGATCGTGCTGCGCGGCGACGGTATTTAAGATGAAGTCGAAGCTGTTGGCGTGCTGCGCCATCTGGTCAGCATCTTTCGAAATCACCACTTCGTCAGCGCCGAGGCGTTTGCCATCTTCAATTTTTGACGGTGACGTGGTGAACAGCACCACGTGCGCGCCCATCGCATGCGCGATCTTCACCCCCATATGGCCGAGGCCGCCCAGACCGACGATACCAACTTTTTTGCCGGGACCGACATTCCAGTGACGCAGCGGGGAATAGGTGGTTATACCGGCGCACAGCAGCGGCGCAACGCCCGCCAGATCGAGGTTTTCCGGTACGCGCAGCACAAAGCTTTCATCAACCACCATGCTGGTGGAGTAGCCGCCGTAGGTGATGGCGCCGGTTTCACGATCCTGGCCGTTGTAAGTGCCAACAAAGCCGTTTTCACAGTACTGCTCGAGTCCTTCCTGACAGCTTGGGCAGCTGCGGCAGGAGTCGACCATACAGCCGACGCCGACTAAATCGCCCACTTTATATTGGTGCGTGTGCGCGCCAACGGCGGTGACGCGACCCACGATTTCATGGCCTGGCACCACCGGGAATACGGTGTTGCGCCATTCGTTGCGCGCCTGGTGCAGGTCCGAGTGGCAGACGCCACAGTACAACACTTCAATCTGCACATCATGAGCGCGCAGTTCGCGCGGCTTATAATCGAACGGGGCGAGTTTGGCTTTCGCGTCCTGTGCGGCATAGGCATGCGTAATATTCATGGTGTCTCCAGTCAGATGTGTCGTGAGTATTTTTTGCGAGGGGTCCGTTCAGTGATGACACTGAAGGACAGAGGCGCGTCAGCGGCGCCAAAAAGGAACGCAGTAAGAATAGTCAGCGGGACGCGATGCGTATATGCCTGAAGTTGTCTGTTTCTTGCCTGTTTCTGCATTTGCTAAGGCATTCAGACAATGGCACCGGCTGGCGAGTAACCGGAGCGGTAAGCCGTGGCGAGATCAGAAAAAACGCGCCGCAACAGCGGGTGCGGCGCGTTAAACCTACTTTTTCAGCATCGGCTTGAGGAAGCGTGCAGTATGCGATTTTTCGCACTGTGCAACGGTTTCCGGCGTACCAGCCACCAGGATTTCACCACCGCCGCTGCCGCCTTCCGGACCGAGATCGACAATCCAGTCAGCGGTTTTGATCACGTCGAGGTTGTGCTCAATCACCACGATGGTATTGCCCTGATCGCGCAGCTGATGCAGCACTTCCAGCAGCTGCTGGATATCGGCAAAATGCAGGCCGGTGGTCGGTTCATCGAGAATGTACAGCGTCTGACCGGTACCGCGCTTCGACAGTTCACGCGCCAGTTTAACGCGCTGCGCTTCACCGCCGGACAGCGTGGTTGCCGACTGGCCAAGACGAATATACGACAGGCCGACATCAATCAGCGTCTGCAGCTTACGCGCCAGCGCAGGTACCGCATCAAAGAACTCACGCGCCTCTTCGATGGTCATCTCCAGCACTTCGTGAATGCTCTTGCCTTTGTATTTAATCTCCAGCGTTTCGCGATTATAGCGTTTGCCTTTGCACTGATCGCACGGCACATAAATGTCCGGCAGGAAGTGCATTTCGACCTTGATTACGCCGTCGCCCTGACAGGCTTCACAGCGCCCGCCACGCACGTTAAAGCTGAAGCGGCCCGGATTGTAGCCACGCGAACGCGCTTCCGGCACGCCGGCAAACAGTTCACGCACCGGGGTAAAAATCCCGGTGTAGGTGGCCGGGTTTGAGCGCGGGGTCCGGCCGATGGGGCTCTGATCGATGTCGATCACTTTATCGAAATGCTCCAGCCCGGCGATCTCGCGATACGGTGCAGCTTCACCGCTGGTAGCACCATTCAGCTGGCGCTGCGCAATCGGGAACAGCGTATCGTTAATCAGCGTTGATTTGCCGGAACCGGACACGCCGGTGATACAGGTAAACAGCCCAACCGGAACCGTCAGCGTGACATCCTTCAGGTTATTACCGCGCGCGCCGCTCAGTTTCAGTACTTTGGACGGATCGCCTTTCACCCGCTCTGCCGGCACCGCGATTTCACGCTTGCCGCTGAGGAACTGACCGGTGAGAGAATCTTCGTGCGCCATAATGGCATGCACATCACCCTCGGCTACCACCTGGCCGCCGTGCACGCCAGCGCCCGGACCGATATCAATAATGTGGTCAGCGGCGCGAATCGCGTCTTCATCATGCTCAACCACGATCACGGTATTACCGAGATCGCGCAGGTGAATCAGCGTCGACAGCAGGCGCTCGTTGTCGCGCTGATGCAGACCGATGGACGGTTCATCCAGTACGTACATGACGCCAACCAGACCGGCGCCAATCTGGCTCGCCAGACGAATACGTTGTGCTTCACCGCCGGACAGCGTTTCCGCTGAACGCGACATCGACAGATAATTCAGGCCGACGTTGACCAGGAAGCTCAGACGGTCGCCAATTTCCTTCAGCACTTTCTCGGCGATTTTGGCGCGCTGGCCGCTCAGCTTCAGATTGCGGAAGAAGTCCATGGCGTGGCCGATGCTCATATCCGAGATGGTCGGCAGGTTGGTATCTTCCACGAACACATGGCGCGCTTCACGACGCAGGCGCGTCCCTTCGCAGCTGGCGCAGGCGCGGTTGCTGATAAACTTCGCCAGCTCTTCGCGCACCGCGTTGGATTCCGTCTCTTTGTAGCGGCGCTCCATGTTATGCAGCACGCCTTCGAACGGATGACGACGCACCGAGGTATCGCCGCGATCGTTGATATATTTGAACTCAATGTTCTCTTTGCCGGAGCCGTACAGAATCACCTCGCGCGCTTTGTCGCTCAGGCTATTGAACGGCGCTTCGACATCGAAATCCAGATGTTCCGCCAGCGAGCGCAGCATCTGGAAATAGTAGAAGTTACGGCGATCCCAGCCGCGAATGGCGCCACCGGCCAGCGACAGCTCCGGATTTTGTACCACGCGATCGGGATCGAAATATTGCTGAACGCCGAGGCCGTCACAGGTCGGGCAGGCACCGGCCGGGTTATTGAACGAGAACAGGCGCGGCTCCAGCTCACGCATGCTGTAACCGCACACCGGGCAGGCAAAATTGGCCGAGAACAGCATCTCTTCGGTATCGGGATCGTCCATATCCGCGACGATCGCCGTGCCGCCACTCAGTTCCAGCGTCGTTTCAAAGGATTCGGCCAGACGCGTCGCCAGATCGTCACGCACGCGGAAACGATCGATCACCACCTCAATGGTGTGTTTCTTCTGCAGCTCCAGCTTGGGTGGATCCGACAGATCGCACACTTCGCCATCGATACGTGCGCGGATGTAGCCCTGCGCCGCCAGATTTTCCAGCGTTTTGGTGTGCTCGCCTTTGCGATCTTTTACCACCGGCGCCAGCAGCATCAGGCGCCGACCCTCTTCCTGCGCCAGGACCTGATCGACCATCTGGCTGACAGTTTGTGCCGCCAGCGTGACGTTATGATCCGGACAGCGCGGCTCACCCACGCGGGCAAACAGCAGACGCAGGTAGTCATGAATTTCAGTGATGGTGCCGACGGTCGAGCGCGGGTTGTGCGACGTCGATTTCTGCTCAATGGAAATGGCAGGCGACAGCCCCTCAATGTGGTCTACGTCCGGTTTCTCCATTAAGGAAAGAAACTGGCGCGCATAGGCAGAAAGCGATTCAACATAGCGGCGCTGGCCTTCGGCATACAGCGTATCAAACGCCAGCGAAGACTTACCGGAACCCGACAGACCGGTCACTACAATGAGCTTGTCGCGTGGGATGATCAGGTTGATATTCTTCAAATTATGGGTGCGAGCACCGCGGACTTCAATCTTATCCATTCACCTTTCCCGGATTAGGCAACGCTCGCCATGCCTTGCCAGCACGACCAGCAGAAACGCATCATTATGGCACAAAAAATAAACTGAATAAATATCCAGTGTTTTTGCTATCCTGTCACGGTCGAAAAACTGGAATCCCGCTCGAAAGTGGGAAGCGTCATTGTGACGTGATACAATTTTTCGCTTAGACTTTTAGCATCAACTCATCGGGAGACAGCAACATGGCCAGTCGTGGCGTAAACAAAGTGATTCTTGTCGGGAATCTGGGTCAGGATCCGGAAGTGCGCTACATGCCGAATGGTGGCGCGGTAGCCAACATTACGCTGGCCACGTCAGAGAGCTGGCGCGACAAGCAAACCGGTGAAAACAAAGAGATCACCGAGTGGCACCGCGTCGTGCTGTTCGGCAAGCTGGCTGAAGTCGCCGGCGAATATCTGCGTAAAGGTTCGCAGGTCTACATTGAAGGCCAGCTGCGCACCCGTAAATGGCAGGACCAGAGCGGTCAGGATAAATACACCACCGAAGTGGTGGTGAACGTGGGCGGCACCATGCAGATGCTGGGCGGCCGTCAGCAGGGCGGCAACGGCGGTGGCGCACCGATGGGCGGCCAGGGCGGCGGCAACAATAACGGCTGGGGCCAGCCGCAGCAGCCGCAGGGTGGGGGCAACCAGTTCAGCGGCGGCGCGCAGCAGCGTCCACAGCAGCAGAGCGCACCGGCGAACAACGAACCACCAATGGATTTCGACGACGATATCCCGTTCTGATTGGCGCACTGATCAACGCATTATCCAGCCCTCGCTTCTGCGAGGGCTCCATTTCAAAAGCTCTTGTCCAACAAAACTTTTCTCTCCGCACGTTCATACAACGACGTTAATGCGCGCGCCACTCCCGCAGTAATTCTTCCGTGGTTTTAACCCGCACCGGATTGCCCGGCATGATCAAATCCGCCCACACTTCGTTGTGCTGATTAATAAGCTGCTGCGCCGACACATAAGTGCGATCGGCGGTGGTGTGGGCGTCGGCCGCCACGGTGATGTGATAGCCAAGGCTGGCGCCGACTTTGATGGTGGTATCGACGCAATAATCGGTGGCGCAGCCGCAAATGACAAAGCTTTCAATCTGATGCTGTTCAAGCTGCGCCGCGAGCCCCGTTTGCCAGAAGCTGTCGCAGGCGGTTTTGGTGATGTAAAGCGCGCCGGCGGGTTGTTCCAGTTCGGCGACCATTTGCCAGTCTGCGGAGTCGACGGCTAAATCCGGCCCGCTATGCTGAATAAAAATGACCTGATCGGCGGCGGCCATCAGCTGATTAATGCGCGCGCAGCGTCCGGCGCGGTCGTAACGCGGCGTTGCCAGCACGCCATTTTGCATATCCACTACCATTACCACCCGTTGTGCCATTGTCGCCTCCTTTATAGGTCAGGCCCCAGTGTCGCGCTGAACGGGTAGGCGCGTAAAGCGATTGGGCTTTGCTTTTTTTGTGCGCGCCGCGCATGCTTACTGCCTGATAGCGTATGGAGGTGTGTGGTGACGGTGGTTCCCGAAGTCTTTCCCTGTGAGCAGGATCGTGCGCAGTTTCAGCACTTTGCTGAGCTGCCAGGCATTGAGCTTTATCAGGCGCACATCTCCCGCTACGCTTTTGAGCCCCATACCCACGAAGCCTTCGGGATTGGCACCATTGAATCCGGCGCGCAGCGCTTTCGCTACCGCGGCACCAATTATGTCGCGCCGGTGCATTCGCTGGTGATGATGAATCCCGATGAACTGCACACCGGTGAATCGGCCTGCGCCGAAGGCTGGCGTTATCGCATGATCTATATCGATCCGGCGGAGATGGATCGACTGACCGGCGATCGCAACTGGTGGTTCAGCGATGCGCTGCGTACCGATGCGCGTCTGGCACAACCTTTCTCCCATGCGCTGGCACAGATGTGGCAGGCGCAAAGTGCGCTGGAGCGGCAGGGTGCGCTGCTGGATCTGCTGGAGTGGCTGCGTCCGCTGGCGCAGCAGGGCGTCGCGAGGCCGCGTGAAGGCGCCCACCGCTTTGATGTGGTAAAAGCCTGGCTGCGCGATAACCTGGCAGAGCCGGTGCGGCTGGAAGAGCTGGCGGCGCTGGTATCGCTGTCGCCGTGGCATTTTCTGCGCAGTTTCAAACAACACTTTCACGTCACTCCCCATCAAATGTTGATGGCCTTCCGCCTGTTCGAAGCCAAGCAGCGGCTGGCGCAGGGCGAGAGTGCCGCCAGCGTGGCGGCGGCGGTTGGCCTCACCGACCAGGCGCATCTGACGCGGGCGTTTGCCCATCGCTACGGCATCACGCCGGGACGCTATCAAAAGCAGGTGTTCAGCGGACGTTAACCGCAATCTGCTACAAGCCTTTCGCCTTTTCCTGCGCCACACTGTGGCGGATTAAAGATAAAGGAAAGGTGTATGTTTGCAGGAATAGTGTTTGCCCTCGCGGCGGGGCTGATGTGGGGCATGATTTTTGTCGGGCCGCTGCTGATACCCGATTATCCGGGCACGTTGCAATCGGCGGGTCGCTATGTTGCCTTTGGTCTGGTGGTGCTGCCGCTGGCGTGGCTTAGCCGGCGTCGGCTAAAACAGCTGACGCGTCCGGACTGGACGGAGGCAGTGAAGCTGTCGCTGGTGGGTAATCTGCTCTATTACGCCTGCCTTGCCAGCGCGATTCAGCGCACCGGCGCACCGGTCTCCACCATGATCATCGGTACGCTGCCGGTGGTGATCACCGTCACCGCTAACCTCTGTTACGGCGATCTCGAAGGGCGCCTGCCATGGCGCCGGCTGATGCCCGCACTGGTCATCATTGCTGCCGGTCTGGGCTGCGTCAACGCGGCGGAACTGCACGGGCAGGGGCCGGCATTTGATCTCTGGGGCTACCTGAGTGGCCTGCTGCTGGCGGTGCTGGCAGTGGTGTGCTGGACCTGGTATCCGCTGCGCAATGCGCGCTGGCTGCGCGAACATCCTCAGCACAAACCGTCGAGCTGGGCCACCGCGCAGGGGCTGGTGACATTGCCGCTGGCGCTGGTGTTCTATGGGCTGGTGAGCCTGCAGATTCACTGGCAGCAGCCCGATTTCGCTTTGCCGTTCGGCCCGCAGCCGGCGCGCTTTATCTGGCTGATGCTGGCGATTGGTTTGTTCTGCTCATGGCTGGCGGCGCTGTGCTGGAATGCCGCCAGTCAGCGTTTGCCAACGGTTGTGATGGGGCCGCTCATCGTATTCGAAACGCTCTCTGGCCTGCTGTGGACCTTTATTTACCGCCAGAGCTGGCCACCGCTGCTCACCAGCATCGGTATCGGCTGTCTGATCGTTGGCGTGATCTATGCCATGCGCATTAAACCGCAGCGGCTGACCGCGCTTCCTTAACCCTGCCTCGCTGCTGAGTCATCCACTCAGCAGCGCTTTCCCCTGATATTTTAGGAATTTGACCAGC
>NZ_SCKT01000006.1:97216-240166 GCF_014155765.1 Pantoea dispersa
ATAATCCCGCCTCAGTGACCTGATGCTGGCCGGCACGCGCATGCTATATAACCGACCAGCGCTACGGCCGCCCGGTTTTCATTCTCTTCCGCTATAAAACTCCCTGCCGTCAGCACGGTAAAAGGCTGACTCTCGCTGCCTTCTAGCGTTCCGGAGGGATAAAAAAAGCGCATATCGGGCAACAATTCGCCGGTTTAGCGCGTAAAAAACTCTTCGCCAGTCGGATTTTTACCCGGCTGTGGCACTGAAATTCCAGCGTGAGAAGCCACCTTAGCCTTAAGCGTTACCGGCATTGTTAAGAATGATTCCCAACAGCTGCCAGAAAAAAAGATTAAAGATGACGATGGATTTAAGCGCAGTATTTACCATGGATAACCGTTTTTCGGCTTTATAGTTTAAACATCATAACGTTTTTGAACCGGAGTATTCCTGGTGTGGTTTAAGAGTTAGCCGACTAGCGCTGATCGCCAAAGCGATCATAAACGCAGCGGCCAGATCCAGTTTAAAACTGAGCCAATGTGTGAGCGGTTACACCGTGTTGTTCATTAATGCTTAACAGAATTGTCTGTGATCAGGTCTGATTATTAGTAATCGTGAAGTAATAGACTAAGCACCAATCTCACCAAAATGAGATTGGGCTAAGTCTAAATGGCTTGAAACGCGAGGCTTTTGCTGGTGTGAATCAATTTTACCGCAAAAAAGGAAGTGATTCCGTGATGGCATTCATCAGGAAAAAGTGGTTCGAATTGTTATGTAGCGAATGCCGAATTTAATGATCTTCATCTCTTCTGGTAAGAACAAATCTCAGCATTAAGTCATATAACATCGGCCTCAATGGTATTAGCGATTATCGGAACCGGAAGGGTAATGATAAACGCTACGGCTAATATCCAGTAAACGACAGCTGCGACGGGTACCGATGTCGAAAGTGGTTTGCAGGAAGTTGACCGCCTGACGCTTTTCATTCGTAGTGAAGAAGTTTTTCAGCACGCTTTGCAGCATCTCCTTGTCGGAGCTCAGGGTCTGCAGCTCACGCGTAAGGTTCTGCAGTTTATCCTCCAACTCCTTGATTTTTCGACCCTCCTCTGAAGAAAGCCCGGAGAACTTCTTCTTCCAGCTATAGAAGGTGGCCTCGGAAATGCCCAGCTCCTCACAAATCTCCCTGACTTTCACTCCCGTTTCAGAAGCTTTAATGGCATTTGTGATTTGCTCTTCGCTATATCGTGACTTTCTCATAAATGCTCTTACCTTTCTTATCAATTAGTGGATGAGAATTACTGTATTAATATCTGGTACTGCAAAAACGGTATTAATGCAGTATTAAAGTGCGCGATTAGAATTGCGAGGGTTAAATTAAGTTATTTAGAATAAATATCATCATGGGATAAATCTTATTTTATTCTGAATGCCATTGAACGCCTTCCTGGTGCTGGGTTTTTGATATAGATTCATTCCATCCCAAATGCAGAAAAATACGACAATCATTGGAAATTCGGCATAGCCTGCTTGCAAAAAACTCAGGATATGCCTGTGAACTTTTGTCCTGAATTCGGGTTGAAATCGTTTACATCCATCGGGCTTCGCACCAGGTTTAATCGGAATTTTCCTGAATTTAATCGCTAAACTCTGACGCGAGTCTCATTTTTCGGACCAGCCTGGTTTGAAGTTATTAAATTGTGTCAGGCCCACTGAGCGCTTGTTAATTCATTTCAAGGACGTTGTACCGAAAAGCAGTTGCTGTACGTAATACTAAGGACCAGTCAATGAAATTGAGCGTAATGTCTAATGCCGCCTGGATGATGTCTGAGAAGATCGTCTCGGTATTCGGCGTCATATTTGTGACCTCCTACGTGGCAAAATCCTTTGGCCCAACGGTGTTTGGCCAAATGGCATTTTCGACCTCGCTGTTCTCCATGGTGCAAACCGTGGCGATTTTTGGTACCGAAACCATCCTGTTCAAGCGCATCAGTAAAAGTGCGCCGAAAGGCCTGCGGCTGATGACCGTGGCGCGGACCATGCGCCTGGTGCTGCTGTTGCTGACATCAATCCCGGTGTTGATTTGGGTCTGGTACAACATGCAGGAAAACTTCCTTGCGTTTGCACTGGCCTCGTTTATCTCGTCGGTGTTTGTCACCCAGGACACGTTCAGCGTTTATAACAATGCGCGGCTGGCGTCGCGGCTCAATACCATTGCTAACTCGGCCGGCTTGCTGCTGGGCTTTGCCATGAGCTTCACCATCGCCTGGCTGCACCTCAATCCACTGTGGCTCACCGCTTCGATTGTGGCCGTCACGCTGGTGCCGTATGCCATCAAGCGCGTCAATTTTTATCGCGAACATCAGGATCTGGCGCCGCCGCAGGACAAGCGCACCACCTACCTGCGCTACCTGATGTATGCCGGCCTGCCGCTGGCCATCTCCAGCATCTTTATCTCGGTGCAGGTGAAAGCCGCACAGATGTTCCTCGCGGGCATCGCCTCAGCGCGCGACCTTGGCCTGTTCGCCGCCGCGAATACCATTTCGGCTTCCTGGATTTTTATCCCGGTTGCCATCATCACTTCCTGCTTCTCGGAGATTTTCCGCGAGCGTGGAGCAGCCGCGATCAAGCTCACCGCGCGGCTGAACGGCTATGTCATGGGAGTTTCATTGCTGTTATTAGCGATGATCGCCTTGTACGGCGAAAAAATCATCATCGCTTTATATGGTCACGAGTACACACAGTCCGGAAGTCTCATTACGTTACTGTCGTTAGCAACCTGCTTTTCGGCAATGGGGACCGTCGCTTATCGCTACATGGTGAAAGAGGGCGGGTTTAACTATCTGTTGAAGAAGATCATCTGTCTGATGGTCATCAGCCTGCCGCTGTCGTGGTGGCTGATCCAGGGCTACGGCATCATGGGTGCCGCCTGGAGCGTTTTCATCACGGAGTTACTGTCCCTGACCGTAATGAATTACTTCTTCAAAAACGGCGTCATCCAAAAAATTCAGGTTTCCTCACTCAACTACAAAACCTACAAATGAGGTCAGATATGATCAGGTTGAAAGACGAACTCAGAAGAAGCGTACAGTATTTCATCAAAAAGATGCCCTGGGCTTACCAGGATCGCATCTACTACTTTCACAAATTCCGTAAGCTGCCGAACCTGCGTCAGCCGAAGGTGTTCAATGAGAAAGTGCTGTATCGCAAATTCGTCTACGGCGACTACCAGTGCTATGGCCGCCTGTCGGACAAGTTTTCGGTGCGTGAGTACATTGCCGAAAAGGTGGGCAGTGAGTATCTGATTCCGCTGGTTTATGAGACCAGCGATCCGCACTCACTGCATACGCTGCCGAGCTGGAAGAACACGGTTATCAAGCCGAATCACGGCTCCAACATGGTCGAGATCCTGCTGGAAGAACCGGATGCGCTGAAAAAACAGCAGATTATCAGCGACTGCCAGCGCTGGCTGAAGACCGATTTCGCCAACGAGGCGCGCGAGATTCACTATCGCTATATTAAGCCGCGCATTCTGGTGGAGAAGTACATCGGCGATGGCAAAACCGCGCCGATCGATTACAAGTTTCACATGTTCAACAAGCGCGACGGCAATTTTGAATATGTGCTGCAGGTGATCTACAACCGCTGTAATCCGCTGCTGTCGATGAACTTTTACGTCAACAATCTTAACGAGGCGTATCACAAAATCCGTGATACCGGGCTGGATGTGTCACCGCTGCTGCCACAGCTGCAGCACGCGCTGGCGCTGAGTAAAACGCTGGCCAGCGATTTCGATTATGTGCGCGTGGACTGGTATATCGATGGCGAACAGATCTACTTCGGTGAGCTGACGTTCACGCCAGGCGCCGGGCTGGTCACCGGGTTGGATCGGGGGCTTAATCAGATGATGGGTGATATGTGGATTCAGGATCGTCGCGATACGCAGAGATCGGACGTCACGGTGCCGGAAGTGCCACTTCCAGCCGTATTGAAGAAAATTTGAAATCACACAGCAAAATAAAAAACCCCGCTTAGCGGGGTTTTTTATGCGCCGCGTTTACGGCATTGGCCAGTCGGCTGGTGTCTGGCTCATCACCTGAATAAACGCTTCTTTGGTGATGGACATAAAGTTATGCACGTTTTCCATGCTCAGCGTAATGCCGAGCAGACCGGTAACGAACCAGCATGACATCGCTACGCCCACGCCGCCGCACATCAGCGCCATCACGTGGTGGCTGTTCTGACGCAATTTAATTTTCATGGTGCTGGCGAAGAACATCATTACCGCGCTGAGCAGTTCCCAACGCATGACGATCAGACTGGTAGTTAACGTAGCCATCTGCGAAAAACCTCTTGAGATCAGTAATATCCCTGACATTCATCGGACATCACTGGCGGCAGAAAAGGGAGGTCAGGGAAGCCCTTCTGTCGTCTTAATACAGCTTGAATCTGTGACTTGGGTCACATTATATCACTGGATTTGAAAATTTGAACAAAATTTAGACCTGGTATGGCAGGCCAAGAAAGGGCTGGAGGAAGGTGAAGAGGAGGGGAAAGGCGCGCCCGCGCGGGGCGCACTGACTTCAGCGTACCGGGCAGCACTCGCCGGTGGTGCGCTGGGCAAAGCTGTTCATGCCTTCGCTGCAGTCGAAGTTGACCAGACGCGGACGCTGCACCATCGCCTGGCGACGCATGCTGTGACGATAAGCGGTAGGGGTTTGCGAGAACTGACGGCGGAACACGCGCGAAAACGTCTGCTGCGAGTCGTAGCCGTACTGCATCGCAATGTCGAATACCGGACGCTGCGTCTGACGCAAGGCTTCGGCGGCCAGCGTGAGACGGCGTTCACGAATATAACCACCCAGCGTTTGTTTCGTAACCGTACGGAACATACGCTGCAGGTGCCATTTCGAGTAACCCGATTTTGCCGCCACTTCATCAATCGACAATGTTTTATCCAGATTCTGATCGATCCAGTTAGTCAGTGAATGGATGATTTCCTGTTGCATCATAGCCTGTTCCTTCTGCAAGGTTATCGCCTGGTTTGAAATTCGCTGTTTTGCTGGGGTGCGAGTATAATTCCTCAAGTTAACTTGAGGTAAAGGCCCTAAATGAAAAAAGAACGCAATTACCCGAAACCGGTGCTGACGCCGGGCGAAGTGGCGAAACGCAGCGGCGTGGCGGTATCGGCACTGCACTTTTATGAAAGCAAAGGCTTGATCAGCAGCACGCGCAATGGCGGTAATCAGCGCCGCTACAGCCGTGATGTGCTGCGCCGCGTGGCGATCATCAAAATTGCCCAGCGCATCGGGATTCCGCTGGCGACGGTCAGCGACAGCCTGATGCACGTGCCGGCGAATAAGCGCATGTCGACGCAGGAGTGGGACGCGCTGACGCAGCACTGGCGCGAAGAGCTGGATAAACGCATCGAAACCCTGACGCGTCTGCGCAACGATCTTGACGGCTGCATTGGTTGCGGCTGCCTGTCGATGCGCGACTGCCCGCTGCGCAATCCGGGTGACCGTCTGGGACAGCAGGGCTCCGGAGCGGTCCTGCTCGATCCGCAACAGGACGAGCCGCAGCGTTAATCCGCTATACTAGATGCCAACCCTTAGCAGCAAGGAATCGCGCATGATTACCGTTCACCATCTGGAAAACTCCCGTTCTCATCGGGTGCTGTGGCTGCTGGAAGAGCTGGCGGTGCCGTATCAAATCAAACGCTATCAGCGGGAAAATACCCTGCTGGCGCCGGACGAATTAAAGAAAGTGCACCCGCTGGGTAAATCGCCGGTGATTACCGATGGCAATCGGGTGATCGCCGAATCGGGCGCCATCCTCGAATATCTGCAGCTGAAATACGACAGCGAGCATCTGCTAGCGCTGCATGAGGAAGAGGAGCAAATTCAGGCGCGCTACTGGCTGCACTATGCTGAAGGTTCGCTGATGCCGCTGCTGGTGATGAAGCTGGTGTTTGCGCAACTGGGCAAAAAGCCGGTGCCATGGCTGCTGCGCCCGGCCGGCGTGGCGCTGAGTAAAGGCATTCAGAAAGCGTGGCTGAACAAGCAGCTGGCGCTCCACGGGCGCGTGATTGAGCAGCATCTGAGCCAGCAGCGCTTTTTTGCCGGTTCACGCTTCAGCATTGCCGATGTGCAGATGAGTTTTCCGCTGCTGGCATTGCAGATGCGCGGCGCGCTGGGTGAGATGCCCGCCACGGCGCGCTGGCTGGAGAATATGCAGCAGCGCGCCGCGTGGCAGCGCGCGCTGGAGCAGGGCGGCCCGATTCAGTTCAATAACGGCTGAGGCGCAGCGGTAACGCAACGAAACAGGACGCCGCGACGCGCTGTCGCGGCACCGCAGCAAACCATCTGAAATGCCAGCCTTTTTCCTCCATGATTTCCTGCTCCCGCTAGCGTAACGCCAGCCATAATGGCGCCAGAGCTGCGCATTATCCTGCCTGCCAGGTGATTAGCAGTTGAAAACGCCACCCCAAACGCCAGATAATCGTTTGCCTTTTTTCCGCGTCACCCCTTTTTGACCTGGAATACGCGGCCACGTAATCGTTTGCCTGCTTTTCTCTCTGAGACATCTTCACCAGGATGATGCGCAAACGCGAGCCGCGCGGTGACCTATATCTTAAAAAACACAGAGGAATAACTATGTCTGGCGAATCACGCCCGGCCAGGGGAAAACTGGACGCCTGGTTCCACATTTCAGCACGCGGCAGCAGCGTGCGGCAGGAAGTGCTGGCTGGCCTCACCACCTTTTTAGCGATGGTCTATTCGGTCATCGTGGTGCCTGGCATGCTCGGTAAAGCGGGCTTCTCACCGACGGCGGTGTTTGTCGCCACCTGTCTGGTGGCCAGCTTTGGCTCCCTCATCATGGGACTGTGGGCCAACCTGCCGATGGCGATTGGTTGTGCCATCTCCCTGACCGCCTTTACCGCGTTCAGCCTGGTTCTGGGCCAGCACATTAGCGTGCCGGTGGCGCTGGGCGCGGTCTTCCTGATGGGGCTGCTGTTCACGCTGATTTCCGTGACCGGCATTCGCGCGTGGATTCTGCGTAACCTGCCGATGGGCGTGGCGCACGGCACCGGCGTCGGTATCGGCCTGTTTCTGCTGCTGATTGCCGCCGATGGCATTGGTCTGGTGGTAAAAAACCCGGCGGCAGGCCTGCCGGTGGCGCTTGGTCACTTCACCTCTTTCCCGGTGATCATGGCGCTGATCGGGCTGGCGGCGATTTTTGGTCTGGAAAAACGGCGGGTACCGGGCGGCATTCTGCTGACCATCATTGCGATTTCGCTGCTTGGGCTGATTTTCGACCCGGCGGTAAAGTGGCAGGGGCTGTTTGCCATGCCGAGCCTGCGTGATGCCAGCGGCCAGTCGGCAATGTTTAGCCTGGATATCATGGGCGCGCTGCAGCCGGTGGTGTTACCGAGCGTGCTGGCGCTGGTGATGACCGCGGTGTTTGACGCCACCGGCACCATTCGTGCGGTGGCCGGGCAGGCGAACCTGCTGGATAAAGAGGGCCAGATTATCAATGGCGGTCGCGCGCTGACCACCGACTCTATCAGCAGCCTGTTTGCCGGACTGGTGGGTGCCTCGCCCGCCGCAGTGTATATCGAGTCCGCTGCGGGTACTGCCGCCGGCGGTAAAACCGGCCTGACGGCGATTGTCGTGGGTCTGTTGTTCCTGCTGATTCTGTTTATGTCGCCGCTGGCTTATCTGGTTCCGGCCTATGCCACCGCACCCGCGCTGATGTATGTCGGCCTGCTGATGCTGAGCAACGTGGCCAAAATCGACTTCAATGATTTCGTCGATGCGATGTCTGGCCTGCTGACGGCGGTATTCATCGTACTGACCTGCAACATCGTCACCGGCATCATGCTCGGCTTTGCCGCGCTGGTAATTGGCCGCCTATTTGCCGGCGAGTGGCGCAAGCTCAACGCTGGCACGGTGGTGATTGCTGTGGCGCTGGTGGCGTTCTACGCGGGCGGCTGGGCTATCTGACCGCAATCCGGGCGTCAGTCCGGATTATTCTCTTTATCGCACACGCCGCACATCGGGTAGCCCCGCCGGGCGGCGTTTTGTTTTACACTTTCCGACGCAACATCGCTTCGATTAATATGATTCGCCTAAGGAAAGCATGGAAATCTTCTTTACTATTCTCATCATGACGCTGGTGGTTTCGCTGTCCGGCGTTGCGGCACGTATCCTGCCGTTTCAGATCCCGCTCCCGCTGGTACAGATCGCGGCCGGCGCGCTGCTGGCCTGGCCAACCTTTGGTCTGCACGTCGATTTTGACCCCGAACTGTTCCTCGTGCTGTTTATTCCGCCGCTGCTGTTTGCCGATGGCTGGAAAACGCCGATCAACGAGTTTCTGCATCACGGCCGTGAAATTATCGGCCTGGCGCTGGTGCTGGTGCTGATTACCGTGGTCGGTATCGGCTACCTGATTTACTGGCTGGTGCCGGGCATTCCGCTGATTCCGGCGTTCGCGCTGGCGGCGGTGCTGTCACCGACCGATGCGGTGGCGCTCTCCGGCATCGTCGGCGAAGGGCGCATCCCGAAAAAGATCATGTCGATTGTCCAGGGCGAGGCGCTGATGAATGACGCGTCGGGCCTGGTGTCACTCAAGTTTGCCGTCGCGGTGGCGATGGGCACCATGGTGTTCACCTGGGGCGGCGCCAGTGTCGAATTCCTTAAAGTGGCGATTGGCGGCCTGGTGGCCGGTGTCGCCGTTTGCTGGCTGTACGGTCGTTCGCTGCGCCTGCTCAGCCGCTGGAGCGGTGACGACCCGGCAACGCAAACCGTACTGCTGCTGCTGCTGCCGTTCGCCTCTTACCTGATTGCTGAACACCTCGGCGTCTCCGGCATTCTGGCGGCGGTAGCGGCCGGTATGACCATCACCCGTTCCGGCATCATCCGTCAGGCACCGCTGGCAATGCGCCTGCGCGCCAACAGCGTATGGCAGATGCTGGAGTTTGTGTTCAACGGCATGGTGTTCCTGATGCTGGGCCTGCAGCTGCCGGACATTCTCTCCACCTCGATTGCTCAGGCGAACGCCGATCCTAACGTCGAGCTGTGGATGCTGTTCGCTGACGTCGGGCTGGTCTATGCGGCGCTGATGATCGTGCGCTTCGGCTGGCTGTGGATCATGAAGCGCACCAGCCTGCGCCTGCTGAAGAAGAAGCCGCTGGAGTTTTCCAGCTACTCGCTGCGTGAACTGCTGATCGCCTCTTTTGCCGGCGTGCGCGGTGCTATCACGCTGGCCGGTGTGCTGTCGATTCCGCTGTTCCTCAGCAATGGCGAACCTTTTCCGGCGCGCTACGAACTGGTGTTTATCGCTACCGGCGTGATTCTGTTCTCGCTGTTTGTCGGCGTGATTCTGCTGCCGATTCTGCTGCGCGGCATGGAGAGCCACGACAAAGTGGGGCACCGTCGCGAAATCCAGAGCGCGCGTGCTGCGATGGCCGGCGTGGCGATCGAAAGCCTGCACAAAATGGAGCAGCGGCTGGAAAACGACGCTGAAGAGAACATCGATCCTGAGCTGCTGAAAGAGGTCAGCCTGCGGGTGATTGGTAATCTGCGTCGTCGCGTCGATGGCAAAGATGATATGGAGCAGGCGCTGTTTGCGGAAAATCTGGAGCGCCGTTTCCGTCTGACCGCGCTGCGCGCCGAGCGTGCCGAGGTTTATCATCTGCGCGCCACCCAGCAGATCTCCAACGAGACTATGCAGCGCCTGCTGCGCGATCTCGACCTGCTGGAAGCGTTGCTGATAGAGAAAGAGGAATAGCCGCCGCGTTTTGCTGCTCTCCGATCCCGCGGCCGCCTGACAGACAGGGCGGCCGCTTTGCTACAGCGATAGCCGTGGCGCGTTATCCGGCCAGTGTTCGCGGCAGCAGGCAATCCACGCCTGCGCGCTGCGCGACAGATAACTGCCTTCGCGCCAGATTAGCCCCAGACGCCACTGCAGCTCCGACTCCAGCGGCAGCCACAGCAAGGCCTGTTTATCCAGCCGCTGGCAGATCGGCTCCGGCAGGATCGCCAGCCCCATATCCGCCTGCACCATCGCGGCAAGAAAATCCCACTGCGCGCTACGCAGCGCGATATCCGGCATCACTCCCTGGCGCTGAAACGCTTTCATCAGCTGGCGGTTAAGCGAAAACTCTTCGTTGAGGATCAGCAGGGGATGCTGAGCCAGCTCGGCCAGCGTCAGGCTGGTGCGGTTGAGCCAGCGCGCGCTGCGCGGCAGCAGCACGCACAGCGGATGGCGCATCAGTTCAAGCGTGTTCAGCGGCAGCTCCGCATCAATCGGCAGGGCGGTCAGCGCAATATCCAGCCCGCCGCTCAGTACCGCCTGCTGCACCGTCAGGCCACCAAATTCGGAGATTTTCAGCTGTACGCCGGGATAGCGGCGGCGGAACGCGGAGATCGATCCGGCAATCTGCATGCCGACCATCGGCGGAATGCCCAGCCGCAGCTCACCGGTTTTCAGCTGGTTGATGTCACTGATTTGCGCCTCCAGCTGATGAAACTCCTGCAAAATCGCCAGGCCGCGCTGATATACCGCCTGGCCGCTGTCGGTGAGATGCAGCTTGCGTCCCTCGCGCAGCAGCAGCGTACAGCCCAGCTCTTCTTCCAGCTGGCGCAGCATTTTGCTGATGGTGGGTTGCGTCACGAACAGCTTCTCCGCCGCGCGGGTAAAGCTCTGCTGACGCACCACTTCGGTGAAGTAACGCAGGGCACGCACGTCCATAAACATTCCTTTTTGGCATAGTTTGAATAATTTTAATTCATTTCTTTCACACTCTGGCGCGGATTTATACTGCAACCCTGAATTTTTGAGGGGAAGAGAGAAATGGCGTCCGCGCTTCGTCCGCGCACCACGGATATCCTGCAACGCGTCACGGTGCCGCTGCAGCTGGTGCTGTATATCGCCCTGTTCGTTGCCAGTGGTCAGCTGGTGAGCTGGCTGCATCTGCCGTTACCGGCCAACGTCGTGGGTATGGTGTTGCTGTTACTGTTGATCGTCAGCGGTATCGTGCCGCTGCGCTGGGTTAAAGCCGGAGCCAACTGGCTGCTGGCCGAAATGCTGCTGTTTTTTATTCCGGCGGTGATGGCGGTGGTGAATTACAGCGACCTGCTGCGCAGTGAAGGCTGGCGCATCTGTGTGGTGATCGCCGTCAGTACGCTGATGGTGCTGGCGGCCACCTCGCTGGTGGTCGATCGCTTATACCGCTTCGAACTGGCGCGCGCGGCGCGTAAGCAGGGCAATCGTGACTGACTTTATCATTAGCCTGTTGTGTCTGGCGCTGACGCTGCTGGTTTACTACCTCAATAAACGCCTGTACCGGCGCAGGCCCACACTGCTGCTGATGCCGCTGGTGTTAACGCCGCTGGTGCTGGTGGCGCTGCTGCTGCTGACGCACGTCAGCTGGCAGGATTACATCGCTGAAAGCCACTGGCTGCTGTGGCTGCTGGGTCCGGCGACGCTGGCTTTTGCGGTGCCGGTTTACGAAAACCTGCACATTATCCGCCGCCACTGGCTGTCACTGAGCGTGGGCGTGATCACCGCCACGCTGGTGGCCGTGTGCAGTTCGGTATGGCTGGCGCGGCTGCTGACGCTACCGGAGAGCATCCAGCGCAGCCTGGCGGTGCGCTCCATCACCACGCCTTTTGCGCTGGCAGCGGCCCAGCCGATTGGCGGCCAGCCCGATTTGGTCGCGCTGTTCGTGGTGATTACCGGCGTGTTTGGCATGGCGGTGGGCGACGTGCTGTTTTTACGCATCGCGATTAAGCAGGGCGTGGCGAAAGGCGCCGGCTTTGGCGCCGCCTCGCACGGTGCCGGCACGGCACGCGCTTATCAGCTCGGCCAGCAGGAGGGCGTGGTCTCCAGCCTGGTAATGATGCTCTCCGGCGTGCTCACGGTGCTGCTGGCCCCGCTGCTGGGACAGCTGTTGTGGCATGCCTGACGGGCAAATCTGCGCCCGCATCGCTCTGGGTGTTGGCGGATGCGGTCAGTTTCTGCCCGCTGTAACCCATTTTTACGTAAAGCTTTCCAAATAAAGTTGTGTCACGTCGCCGCGCTGTTTACCCTTTGCGCCGAATTATGTGTCCTTCATGGAGTGGATTGTTATGTTTAAGCAACTTGTTACGGGAAGCGTTTTAGGTCTGGCACTGCTGAGCGGCGGCGCGCAGGCGATTGAGGGCAGTGTTGACGTGGGTGAGCACAGCACCAACCTGAACCTTGGCCTCGGCACCGCTTCACCGGGTCTGTTTCTGAAAGGCAACTGGCTGCGCAGCGATCACGACGGCAGCACTTACGGCCTTGGTATGGGTTATAACCTGGATGTGGGTGATTTCCGCGTGGCACCGACGGCGAAAGCGCTGTTCACCCATCCGGAAGATGGCCGTGATGGCTTCACCGTGGCGCTGGGTGCCGGTGCGCAGTATAACTTCAACAGCATGTGGGGCCTGTACGGCGAATATTACTATGCGCCGGAAGCGTTCTCCGATCGTCTGGACAGCTATAAAGAAGCCTCAGGCGGCCTGAGCTTTACGCCGATTTCGCTGCTGAACCTGCGCGTTGGCTATCAGTACATTGAGCTGAACAACAAAGGCGACCGTAAAGATAACGTGCTGGTCGACGGCCCGTACGTCGGTGCGTCGCTGCGTTTCTGATGACTGTACCAGGTGCGCATGAATGCGCACCCTACGAAATTCCGTAGGGTCGCCATTTATGGCGACCTGGTCAATCACTGCACTACGTTCATGGCGACCTGGTCAATTACCGCACCGTGTTAATGGCGACCTGGTCAATCACCGCACTGCTTCAATCTTAATGCGCTTTCCCCTGCGAAATCCCGACGCCCGTCTGTGAACGGATAAACTGCCCGCGGAATTTCGCCCGCTCCAGCGCTCCCTGCTGGGAATGATCGGTAATGGAAAACAGCCAGGTGCCGACAAACGCGACCAGCATCGAGAACAGCGCCGGATACTCATACGGATAGACTGGCGTTGCGTGTCCCAGTACCTGCACCCAAATGGTCGGGCCGAGAATCATCAGCACCACCGCCGTCAGCAGGCCCAGCCAGCCTCCCACCATGGCGCCGCGCGTGGTCAGCTTTGACCAGTACATCGACAGCAAAATAATCGGGAAGTTACAGCTGGCGGCAATCGAGAACGCCAGGCCGACCATGAAGGCAATGTTCTGTTTCTCAAACAGAATCCCCAGCGCAATCGCCACCACGCCCAGCACCAGCACGGTAATTTTCGACACCCGTAACTCTTCACGCTCGGTGGCCTGACCTTTACGGATCACGCTGGCATACAGGTCATGCGACACCGCCGAAGCACCGGCCAGCGTCAGTCCGGCCACTACTGCCAGAATGGTGGCGAAGGCCACCGCCGAAATAAAGCCGAGGAACAGGCTGCCGCCGACCGCATTGGAGAGATGCACTGCCGCCATATTGGTGCCGCCAATCAGCGCGCCGCTGGCGTCTTTGAAGGCCGGATTAGCGCCGACCAGCAGAATCGCGCCGAAGCCGATAATAAAGGTCAGGAAGTAGAAGTAGCCCATAAAGCCGGTGGCCCAGAACACGCTTTTGCGTGCTTCCCGCGCATCGGCGACGGTGAAGAAACGCATCAGAATATGCGGCAGGCCGGCGGTGCCAAACATCAGGCCCAGACCGAGCGACAGCGCGGAGATCGGGTCTTTCACCAGACCGCCCGGCTGCATGATCGCGCTTCCTTTCGGGTGCACCGCCATCGCCTCGGTAAAGAGCGTATTAAAGCTGAAACCGGTGGCTTTCATCACCATGATGGCCATAAAGCTGGCACCAAACAGCAGCAGCACCGCTTTGATAATCTGCACCCAGGTGGTGGCCAGCATGCCGCCAAACAGCACGTACAGCACCATCAGAATGCCGACCAGCACCACGGCGATGTGGTAGTCGAGACCGAACAGCAGCTGGATCAGCTTACCGGCACCCACCATCTGCGCGATCAGATACAGCGCCACCACCACCAGCGAACCGCAGGCGGATAGGGTGCGGATGGGCTTTTGCTGCAGGCGATAGGACGCCACATCGGCAAAGGTATAGCGGCCCAGGTTGCGCAGGCGTTCGGCAATCAGGAACAGAATCATGGGCCAGCCGACGAGGAAGCCGAGCGAGTAGATCAGCCCGTCGTAGCCGGAGGTGTAGACCAGCGCGGAGATACCGAGAAACGAGGCGGCCGACATAAAGTCACCGGCCATCGCCAGGCCATTCTGGAAACCGGTGATGTTGCCGCCGGCAGTGTAGTAATCGCTGCGCGAGCGGGTGCGTTTGGACGCCCAGTAAGTAATGCCGAGCGTGGCCGCCACGAAGACCACGAACATGATGATCGCTTCGTAGTTGGTGGCCTGTTTTTGCACCGCGCCGGTAATGGCATCGGCGGCAAATACGCTGGCTGGTACGATAGCCAGCGAGGCGGAGAGCAGGCGCTTCATGATTTCACCTCGCTGACAATCTGTTTGGTCAGACGATCAAACTCGCCGTTGGCGCGCCAGACATAAACGCCGGTCAGCAGAAACGACACCACAATCAGGCCGACGCCGATGGGGATGCCGCGCGTCACATTGGTGCCGGCGTGCAAGGGCGTGCCGAGCCAGCCGGGCGCGAAAGCAATCAGCAGAATAAAGCCGACGTACAGTACCAGCATGATGAGGCTGAGCAGTAGCGCAAACGACTGACGTTTGTGCACCAGCTCCTGAAAACGCGGATTGCTTTCGATTTGTTGCCAGACGGCTTCCTGTTGGTTCAGGGCTTCGTTCATCACATTTTCTCCAGAGGCAAGGCAGACAGAAAACTCACGGCAACGTGATTTAACTGGCTGAATATTCTAGTTATAAAGGTTGTGCGATGGTGAAAAGCATACGGCGTAAGGATGGAAGAGCGGAGAGCTGCCTGCCGGGGACAGGCTGATACTCTCCGCCGGGTCAATGCCGGTTATGGCATGGTGATCGACTGTTTCTCCTCGAGCAATTTCTCCACCACGCCCGGATCGGCCAGCGTTGAAGTATCGCCAAAGTTGCTGGTATCGCCGGCGGCGATCTTGCGCAGAATACGGCGCATGATTTTGCCGGAGCGGGTTTTTGGCAGCGAATCGGTCCAGTGCAACACGTCTGGCGTGGCAATCGGGCCGATCTCTTTACGCACCCAGTTGCGCACCTCACTGTACAGCTCTGGCGACGGCTCTTCGCCGTGATTCAGCGTGATATAAGCATAGATCGCCTGGCCTTTGATGCTGTGCGGAATCCCCACCACCGCGGCTTCGGCAATTTTCGGATGCGAGACCAGCGCGGACTCGATCTCCGCCGTGCCAAGCCGGTGGCCGGAGACGTTCAGCACGTCATCGACGCGGCCGGTGATCCAGTAATAGCCATCTTCGTCACGGCGCGCGCCGTCGCCACTGAAATAGCGATTTTTAAACGTCGAGAAGTAGGTTTGCTCGAAGCGATCGTGATCGCCAAACAGCGTGCGTGCCTGGCCGGGCCATGAGTCGACGATCACCAGGTTACCCTCGGTGGCGCCGTCCAGCGTATTACCTTCGTTATCCACCAGCGCCGGCTGGACGCCAAAGAACGGTTTGGTGGCCGAGCCGGCCTTCAGCTCGCTGGCACCGGGCAGCGGCGTAATCATGAAGCCGCCGGTTTCGGTCTGCCACCAGGTATCGACGATCGGGCAACGGCTGTCGCCAATCTTTTTGTAATACCACTCCCAGGCTTCCGGGTTGATGGGCTCGCCGACCGATCCCATGATGCGCAGGCTGCTGCGCTGGGTGCCGGCAATCGCTTTATCACCCTCGGCCATCAGCGCGCGGATAGCGGTTGGCGCGGTGTACAGCAGCGTGACCTTATGTTTATCCACCACTTCCGCCATGCGGCTGGGCTGTGGCCAGTTGGGTACGCCTTCGAACATCAGCGTGGTGGCCCCGCAGGCCAGCGGGCCGTAGATCAGATAGCTGTGCCCGGTAATCCAGCCCACGTCGGCGGTGCACCAGTACACATCATCTTCATGATAATCAAAAACATATTTGAAGGTGGTGGCAGCATACACCAGATAACCGCCGGTGGTGTGCAGCACGCCTTTCGGCTTGCCGGTGGAGCCGGAGGTATAAAGGATAAACAGCGGATGTTCGGCCTCGACCGCCACCGGCTGATGCTGATCGCTGGCTTTCGCCATCAGTTCATGCCACCACAGATCGCGGCCTTCGTGCCAGCCGGTCTCTTTGCCGGTGCGCTGGAACACCACCACGTTTTTCACGCTGGTGACGTTTGGATTGTTCAGCGCATCATCCACGTTTTTCTTCAGCGGAATGCTGCGTCCGGCACGCACGCCTTCGTCAGCGGTAATCACCAGTTTTGCACTGGAATCCACTACGCGTCCGGCCACCGCTTCAGGTGAGAAACCGCCAAAAATGACCGAGTGCACGGCGCCGATGCGCGCGCAGGCCAGCATGGCGACCGCGGCTTCCGGCACCATCGGCATGTAAATCGCCACCACATCGCCTTTCTTCACGCCAAGGCCGGTCAGCACGTTGGCAAAGCGGCAGACGTCGGCGTGCAGTTCACGGAAGGTCAGGGTTTTGCTTTCGCTGGCGTCATCGCCTTCCCAGATAATCGCCGGGTGATCGCCGCGCGTAGCCAGGTGGCGATCGAGACAGTTGGCGGCAAGGTTCAGCGCGCCATCTTCATACCAGCGAATCGAAATATTGCCGGGGGCAAACGAGGTATTTTTCACTTTGCTGTAGGGCGTCATCCAGTCGAGGATTTTGCCCTGTTCGCCCCAAAAGGCCTCAGGATCGTCAACCGACTGTTGATACAGCGCCGCATACTGATCGGCATTTATCAGGGCATTCGCTGCAATGGCAGCGGGTACGGGATGCTTGTGTATTTGGCTCATGGCTGACCTCCTTGAAGATGTTAATCATATGTCAATCAAAGGTTAATTGAAGAGTGAGGCCGGGCTTTGTTTCTGTTTTGCAGTCTGGATCACGACCTTGTGTAAGGCTGAAAAGTCACCCAATTCAATCTGTTTACCGGCGCAGGAAATGAGGCAAAACCACTGGCTGGATCAATAAAATTATGAACCAGCCGGTTAAATAAGCAGCAAACAGACCGGCACGTTTTTTCAGCAATCCTGAATAGCTATGCGGAAAATTATCGAATTAACACTTTTCATAACAGCGAGTTATGACAGGCGCATGTCAGTAGCATTTTATGCTGCCTGGCTGTGCAGGATTTAAGCTATCGCCCCAGGGGTTGCATTTACCGTAGTGAAAATGGTACTTATCTCGGCCCTGTTCAGCAGGTATCAACTCAGGCTGCATCATCGCGCGGGCGCATAATGCCGGCGCAGCGGTAACCGATGCAGTCCATTATAACCCTCTATTTTATCGGGCTTTTGCTCACTTCCCTGTGTGTAATGTCTTCTGCACCTTCGCAGCAGAGCAAAGGGGTTTTAACTGAGGAAATAACGCGTTATGAAAGGTTTTAAACTCACCCTCGCGTGGCAGATTCTGATTGCCCTGATTCTCGGCGTTATCGTCGGAACCGTGCTGCATAATCAGCCAGACGATCGTGAATGGTTAATCACTAACATTCTCACTCCTGCCGGCGACATCTTTATTCATCTGATCAAGATGATTGTGGTGCCGATTGTTATTTCCTCACTGATTGTCGGCATCGCCGGCGTGGGTGATGCGAAAAAGCTCGGGCGGATTGGTGTGAAAACCATCATTTATTTTGAAGTGATTACCACCATTGCCATTGTGGTCGGCATAACGCTGGCCAACGTATTCCAACCCGGCAGCGGCATTGATATGTCAACGCTGGCAACGGTGGACATCTCTAAATACGAAGCCACAACGGAAGCGGTGCAGGGAGCGCCACATGGCCTGGTGACCACCATTCTGTCGCTGATCCCGCAGAATATTTTTGCCTCGCTGGTCAAAGGCGACATGCTGCCGATTATCTTCTTCTCGGTACTGTTTGGCATGGGACTGTCTGCGCTGCCATCGGAGCATCGCGATCCGCTGGTGACCGTATTCCGTTCCATTTCCGAAACCATGTTTAAAGTGACGCACATGATCATGCGCTATGCGCCGGTCGGGGTGTTTGCGCTGATTGCCGTCACCATTGCTAACTTCGGTTTTGCCTCGCTCTACCCGCTGGCCAAGCTGGTGCTGCTGGTGTACGTGGCGATTCTGTTCTTTGCGTTCGTGGTGCTGGGTGCGGTGGCGCGCTTCTGCAAGCTGCGTATTACGACCCTGATGCGCATTCTGAAAGATGAGCTGATTCTGGCGTATTCCACCTCCAGCTCAGAGACCGTGCTGCCGCGCATCATGCAGAAGATGGAAGCCTACGGCGCGCCGAAGGCGATCACCAGTTTCGTGGTGCCAACCGGCTATTCGTTCAATCTGGATGGTTCAACGCTGTATCAGAGCATTGCGGCGATCTTTATCGCCCAGCTGTACGGCATTGACCTGTCGCTGACCGATGAAATCATTCTGGTGCTGACCCTGATGGTGACGTCGAAAGGCATCGCAGGTGTGCCGGGCGTCTCGTTTGTGGTGCTGCTGGCCACGCTGGGCAGCGTTGGTATTCCGCTGGAAGGTCTGGCGTTTATCGCCGGCGTCGACCGTATCATGGACATGGCGCGCACCGCGCTCAACGTCATCGGTAACGCGCTGGCGGTGCTGGTTATTGCCCGCTGGGAAAACCAGTTTGATACCAAACAGGCCGCCGCCTACGAGCTGCAGCTGCGCACGCAAAATGCCAGCTAAGCGACACGCTCTCTGACTGAACCCGCCTTCTGGCGGGTTTTTTTATATTTTGCAGACAAGTCCTGTCGTGGTGAGCGGCTGAAGAAAGTTTAAATTTATACCCACCATAACCACTAAAATTGAATCGGTGGTTATGGTGGGTATATAATATTCACGATGACATCAGGAGGTTGTGTTGAGCAGCAGGGAGCTGATTAGGATGTTGCTTGAACGAGGGTGGATTCTGGATCGTGTTAAAGGAAGCCATCATGTGTTTGTCCGTGCAGATAAGCCATATCACATCTCGCTTCCTCATCCTGAAAAAGACCTGGCAACCGGAACATTACGTAAGCTATTGAAAATGATGGACTGATATACGGGGGCTTTGCCCCCGATTTGGAACAATTAGCAATGTCAGGTGCAGCAGGCATTGCAATGCTTTTCATGTCCGCAGTAGATAATCAAGAAGGCAATTTACATAAGGACTCACCATGAGATTCCCCGTTTATTTGCACAAAACAGAAAACGGCAGCTGGTCAGGTTTCGTACCCGACGTGCAGGGATGTTTTTTTGCGGGCAACACCGTTGACGAGGCGTTGAGCGATGCATTTGGTGCAATCGATGCGCATGTGGAATCGTTAGCGGACGCAGGCAAGGCCATTCCAAAAGCAGCCAGCGTTGAAACCCATATTAATGATGAAGAGTGCCAGGGAGGTTACTGGGCTTTCGTTGAGATTGATCTCAGTCGTTACGAAGGTAAAGCGGTGAAGCTGAACATCACCCTGCCGCAAAACTTACTGACCAAAATCGATAGCCACGTAGAAGCACACCGCGAATACGGCTCCCGTAGCGGCTTTCTCGCCGCGCTGGCACGCAGAGAACTGGCAAACATCTAGTGCTTCTTCTTAATCCAACCCGCCTTCTGGCGGGTTTTTTTATGTCCGCTGCCGCAAAAGGTAAAAAAATTGACCTGAGCAGGAGGAATTAACAATTCTATATGATATATAGTTTCAAGAATAAATTATTCCTTAAGGGAGCGAACATGAACATTGATCTGAGCCAGATGATCACCGAGGGCCGCAACCCGGCGAGCCAGAACATTGACGAGCTGAACACGGAAGCGATGCTGCGCGTCATTAACGATGAAGACAAAAAAGTGGCGCTGGCGGTGGAAGCTATCGTGCCGCAGATTGCTGAGGTGGTGGATGCCATCACGGCGGCATTCAGCCAGGGCGGACGTCTGATTTACTGCGGTGCCGGGACCTCCGGCCGGCTCGGTATTCTCGATGCCAGCGAATGCCCGCCCACGTTCGGCACGCCGCGCAGTCAGGTGGTCGGGCTGATCGCCGGCGGCCATACCGCGATTTTACAGGCGGTGGAAAACGCCGAGGACAACCGCGAGCAGGGCGCGCAGGATTTAAAAGATATCGACTTTTCGGCGCGCGATGTGCTGGTCGGCATTGCTGCCAGCGGCCGCACACCTTATGTGCTCGGTGCGCTGGCCTGGGCGAAGCAGCAGGGCGCCTTCACCGCCGCGCTGACCTGTAATCCCAACGGCGCCATGTCGCAGGCGGCGGACGTCGCCCTGACGCCGGTGGTAGGCCCGGAAGTGGTCACCGGCTCGTCACGCATGAAAGCCGGCACCGCGCAGAAGCTGGTGCTCAATATGCTGACCACCGGCGCCATGATCCGCAGCGGCAAAGTGTACGGCAACCTGATGGTCGACGTAGAAGCCACCAATCAGAAACTGGTGCAGCGGCAAATCAACATCGTTAAGCAGGCCACCGAATGTGACGATGCCCGCGCGCAGCAGGCGCTGGCAGCGTGCGGCGGCCACTGTAAAACCGCCATTGTGATGATACTGGCAGACCTGAGCGCCGATGACGCGCAGGCGCTGCTGACGCAGAACCACGGCTTTATCCGCCAGGCTTTACACCACGCAGGGGCGCAATGATGGCGGCGATTACTGAAAGCTTATTACGCGATATCCTGCAGGCGGTCGGCGGCGCAGGCAACGTCGTGCACTGCGGTAACTGCATGACGCGTCTGCGTCTGACGCTGGCCGATGCCGCGCGGGTCGACAGCGCCCGGCTGAAAACGCTGCCCGGCGTGCTGGGTGTGATTGACAGCGATGCCCAGTTGCAGATTGTGCTCGGTCCTGGCAAAGCGCAAACCGCAGCGGAAAAAATGCAGGCGATGCTGAACAGCGCTACGCCAGAGGCGCCGGGCGATCTGCACAGCATCGCCAGCGCGCAGAAGCAGCAGATGAAAGCGAAGCAAACCAGCGCACTGCACCGTTTTCTCTCCTGCTTTGCCACCATTTTTACCCCGCTGATCCCGGGCTTTATCGGTGCCGGATTACTGCTGGGGTTTGCCACGCTGATTGAGCAGGTGTGCCATCTTAATCAGCCCGGGGAACACGCCCGCTGGCTGCTGGACACCGTGGCTTATATGAAGGTGTTCGGCAAAGGGTTGTTCACCTTCCTCAGCATCTTAATCGGCTATAACGCGCAGAAAGCGTTTGGCGGCACCGGCGTGAACGGTGCGATCATCGCCTCGCTGTTTGTGCTGGGTTATGTCCCGAACGCGACCGTCGGCTATTACAGCGGCATGCAGGATTTCTTTGGCCTGACCATCGATCCGCGCGGCAATATTATTGGCGTGCTGCTGGCGGCGATATTTGGTGCCTGGCTGGAGAAACAGCTGCGCAAAATTATCCCGGATAATCTCGATATGATCCTCACCTCGCTGCTGACGCTAGTAATTACCGGCGCGGTGACGTTCCTGGTGATCATGCCGATTGGCGGCGAGCTGTTTAAAGGCATGTCGTGGCTGTTTATCCACCTGAACAATAACCCGTTCGGCTGTGCCATTCTGGCCGGCTTATTCCTGATCGCGGTGATGTTCGGCATTCATCAGGGCTTTATTCCGGTCTATTTTGCGCTGATGGAAACCCAGGGTTTCAATTCGCTGTTCCCGATACTCGCCATGGCCGGTGCCGGTCAGGTCGGTGCTTCGCTGGCGCTGTGGTGCAAAGCCGACAAGCACTCGCTGCTGCGCAGCCAGATTAAAGGCGCTATCGTGCCAGGTCTGCTGGGCGTCGGTGAGCCGCTTATCTATGGCGTGACGCTGCCGCGTCTTAAACCGTTTATCACCGCCTGCTTCGGCGGTGCGCTGGGCGGCTTCTTTATCGGGCTGGTGGCGTGGCTCGGTCTGCCGGTGGGCATGAACACGGTGTTTGGCCCGTCAGGACTGGTGACGCTGCCGCTGATGACCTCTTCGCAGGGCATCTTTGCCGGTATGGCGGTCTATCTGGTGGGGCTGATCGTGGCGTGGATCGGCGGCTTCGTCTTTACCTGGTGGGGCGGCACCAAAAACGTCGATTTAAGCTAGAAAAGCCTGCGCGAGCAGACCGTGAAGAGGTCTGATGTCATTAAATGGATGATTTTGCTACAATTGTGGGCTGGCTCACAATTGCAGTATTTCGTTAGCGCTGCTTATTATTGAGCGTGAGAATTATCACCCGTCCAGACTTTACTGGAGTGGCTGAAGATAAATCACGTGATATTAATGCGTTATCACTATAAGCCTTATTTAAACCAGGGTTATAGCCTTTCATTTCCTGCGAAATTCTTATTTCATCCTGATAAATATCTCCGGGCTCGCTTTTGATCTGTGCAGCCATAAAGTCTATATAAGCAACAGCTTTCTCCTGATTTTCACGCATCAGCGGCACCCTCTGTGCCCATAATTAACCACTTGATTCGTTTTGTGAAAATAGAGTTCGCCCATCTGCCCCTTTGTTCTTTTTTTCGCTGTGCTTTCACAGCGTCGCTGATTGCTTGTTACTGGAGGTTGTATGAGATTCACCCGGAATCCCATTGCGTTAGGGATCGTCGCTGCGCAGGCGGTGTTTTATTTCCCCGGCGTAGGGGAAGCGGCAACACTGGGCGCGTATAATCCGCGCGATAACGACCAGCAGAGCGGCGCGCTGATTGTTAACGGCGGCAGCGCAACCTTAACCGGTAATCAGGCGTTTGAGCCGGGGATTGACGGGGCGGTCAACACCACGCTCGGCCAGGTGACCATCGCGGCGGGCGCACAATATCTCAATCAGGCACGTCTCGATCCCGGTCCGCAAAACCTCGCCATCACCGTGCCGGATCCCACTACCGGCGGCAACACCACCTTTCAGGTGTTTGATTCCGCCAGCCTGGTGGCGCAGGCACCGGTTACCGCCAGCACGGTGGTGCCGGATCTGCAAAACGTGAATGACAATCAGTATATCGACGCGCGTATCGCCGACGTCAGCGGCAGCGGCAGTTCGCTGGATGTCAGCATTGGTCAGGCTAACGCCAACAGCAGCGCCAGCACCAACGCCTAGACCATGGCGGCCAAAAACACCACGCTGTTTCAGGTCAGTAACGGCGGCGCCCTCAACTGGAACAACAACAACCGCATCACCTTCAACGGTTCTGCGGCCAACGTCTCCGGCGGCCAGGTGACCGACAGCCTGGCGGTACAAAACCTTGCGACCTATAACGGCAGCTTTAGCGTGCAGACGCTGGACGGCAAAACCACCGCCTTCAACGTCACCAATGCCAGCCAGCTGCAAAGCTACAATAACTGGCTGGTGAGCCAGCTGCAGGCCGGCAATCTCGCGCCGGCCAGCTACCTCAGCGCGTTCAATCAGGCGGTCACTATCACCAACGGCGATATTGTCTATAACGTCAGCGCCACTGCGCCGGATGAAGTGACGCAGCCGATAGGTAGCCGCGTGGTGATCAATGCCGAAGGCGCCGGTTCGCAGGTCACTATCGCCGCCGGTAAAACGCTGGAAGTGGTTGGGGCCAGCGATGGCGCGGTACGCGTGGCCAGCGGGGCCAATGCCACCATCGACGGGAAACTGGCGAGCCGCGGCACCGCGCTGGCGCTGGATGGCGCGACGGCTACCAACAGCAGCAGCGGCGTCATCAACGGCGGCTTCCTCAACCGTATTGATGGCACCGGCGTCGGCGCGGCCAGCAACAACGCCACGGCGGTAACGGTGCAAAACGGCGGTGATTTCACTAACAATGGCGTGCTTAACCTCGGTACCACCGGCAGCAATCTGACCAACGGCGTGGCGGGCATCCGCCTTGATGCCAATGCGCAGGCCGCTAACAGCGGCAATATCAACGTGGGCGTCAACGGTTCCAGCGCGCGTGGCACCACTTCCGGCGTGCTGCTCACCAGCGACAGCAGCCGATTTACCAACAACAGCGGCGGCACGATTTACCTCGGGCGAGGCGCGCAGAACAGCCTGAGCGACAACGTGGCGGAGACAGCCCTGAACCAGAGCGGGCTGACCAGCGGCATTGCGCTGCTGGCCAACGGTAGCGCCACCAACGACGGGGCGATTGTGATTGGCTCGCGCGTACAGAACGCCGTCGGGATGTCGGTCAGCGGTGCCAGCAATGCCACGCTGATCAACAGCGGCACCATCGACGTCAACGGCAGCGCTGCGCGCGTGCCGCGCGAGAACGTCGGCATGCTGGTCACTAACAGCAACGGTACGCTGGAGAATCGCGGCACCATCAACCTCAATGGCGTTAACGGCACCGGCCTGAAAGTGCTGGCCACCAGTGGTAACAGCGCCGCCGCCAGCTCCACCGGGACCATCAACGTGGCGGGCGGAGCCGATCCGGCCAGCGGCACGCGCAACTTTGGCGTTTGGGTGGAAGGTCAGGGCAGCGGCACTGCCGCAGCGAACGTGGACGGGCCGATTAACCTCACCGGCAACGGCGCGATTGGCGTGTACGCGCGCGGCAACGCCACGGTTAATGTAACGCAGAATGCCATTCCCCGTTTCAGCACCGGCAGCAATCAAATTGGTTTTTTTGCCTATGGCCCGAATGCGCTGATCAACGTAGACGACAACAACGCGTTTGACGTCACCACCACTAACTCGACGCTCTTCCGCATCGAACAGGGCGCGACGTTCGACGGGACTAATACCACGCTGACCGCCTCCGGCGCGGGTGCGGTGGCGGTGAACGGCACCGGCGGTGGCGGAACATTGGTGAAGACCAACAACGCCACGATTAACGTTAGCGGCACCGGTGCCACCGGCGTCAATATCGAGGGCGGTGCGCAGGGCAATATTGACGCGGCGACCACCATTACCCTCAGTGGCAGCAACGCCACGGGCGCGATTGCCGACGGGCAGAAACATACGCTGACCGGCGCCAACAGCCGTGCGCCGGTCGCCAGCACGCGGCTGACCTCCGCCGCAGAACTCAACTCGGCGCAGAACGGCATCACCGGCTATCTGGCACGCAACCGCGCGCAGCTCAGCAACAGCGGCAACATTAACTTCAGCGGGGCCAATACCACCGGCCTGCGCGTGGAGAGCGGGGCGACCGGCAGCAACAGCGGCAACATCAGCATCAGCGACGGCGGCACCGGTATCGCGGTGAACAGCGCGGGCAGCACCTTCGCTACCACCGCCAGCAACAGCGGCAACATCGACGTCAATGGCGGCAGCAGCACCCGCCGTTCGCGCGGCGTCAGCGCCAGCGGTAGCCAGGCGGTGGCGAACCTCAACGGCGGCACGCTCACGCTCAACGGCAGTGGTGCCATCGGCGCCGAAGCGCTGGACGGTGCGCTGGTGAATATCGCCGCCGGATCGACGCCGATCTTTAACAATAGCGACCAGATCGCCTATCACGCTGCAGGTAACGGTTCGCGCATTCGCGCCGCCACCAGCGCGCTGGATGTCAGCACGCGTGGTTCCACCGGCTACCGCCTTGACGACGGTGCGGCGCTGAGCTTCAGCACGCCGAACAGCCTGAGCGCCAGCGCCGCCAGCAGCACCGGCGTAATTGTCTCCGGCAGCGGCAGCAGCCTCAACAGCGCCAACCTCAATCTGACCGCCAGCGGCGAGGAGAGCACCGCCGTGCGCGTCGAGGGCGGTGCCGCGGCGACGCTCGACGGCAGCAGCAACATCACACTCAGCGGCAACAACGCGGTGGGCGTGCTGGTGAATACGCTGCGCAGCGATCTCAGTAATGCGCTGGACGGCAGCGCTGTCGCCACCCGCGTCACCAGCAACGCCCGCATCAGCGGCGCTGGCAACGGTGCCGTGGGTTTCGACCTGACCAACGGCGCGGAACTCGAGAACAATGGCGCACTGACGCTGACCGGTAGCAACAGCATCGGCATGCGCTCGCGCGCCGACAGCACGCTGACCAACAATGGCGTGGTTAACGTCAGCAGCGGCACCGGGTTAGACGTCGGCGGCAGCGGCACCACGCTGGCGCAGGGCGGCAGCATCAATGTCGATAACGGCGTGGCCGGCGTGCGCATCAGCGACGGTGCGCAGCTGGCACTGACCGGCAGCGATACGCTGATCACCACGCGCGGCACGGCGCATGGCATTTTGCTCGACAGCGGCGCGGCGGCGCTCAGCGCGCGCGACGCCACCATCAACGTACTGGGCAGCGGCAACGGCATCGAAAACCGCGCGGAGCTGGACAACGTTAGCCTGAGCAACCTGACGCTTAACGTCGGCGATGGCAACGGCATCCGCACTGCCGTCGCGTTCGATCCCGCCTCCACCGTGACCACCAATGTATCCGGCAGCGGTAACGGCCTGACTATCGCCAACGCCGATGGATCGACCACCGGCGGCGATCTGACGCTGGGTTCGGGTTACGTTTTCAATGTCACCGGCGCCGGCGGCACCGGGATTCGCGCCAACACCACGGGAAATATCGTCACCGCCGCCAGCGTTAATATCACTAATGCGGCAGGCGGTTCGGCGCTGGTCTCCAGCACCGCCGGCACCATCGTCAACCGCGGCACACTGCGCTCCAGCAGCCTGACGGCGCCGGTGGTCGATCTGCGCGGCGGCAAAACGGTATTCGAAAACCTTGGCACAATCGTAACCGCCACGGCGCAAAGCGTGGCGGTGGCGGGCAGTAACGCCGACGATGTGATTTTGCTGACCCAGGGTGACGTGCTGGGCGACATCAATCCTGGCGGCGGCAGCGACACTTTCCGCTGGACCGGCGGCACGCTCAACGGCAGCCTGACCATGGGCGCAGACAACAACAATATCGCCGACGTCAGCGGCGTCGATCTCAGCACTACTTACCATCTCACCAGCGGCAACGGCACCGGTAACAGCCTGACCTTTGACCAGATTACGGCGCGCGGCGGCAGCTTCAGCGCGGATGACCTGAGCAAAGGCGTTAATCTCGGCAGCGGCTGGAGCATCATTAACTTCGCGGATAGCCGCTGGACGCTGACCGACAATCTGCAGCTGGCGCACAGCACCATCAACATTGATGGGCGCTCAACGCTGTATGCCGGTGACAACGTGCATCCCACACTGGCGGGCGGCACAGCGGATTCGCTGCAGGTGAATAACAGCGGCACGCTGGACCTCACCAATGGCGGCGGTTCGCCAGGTAATACGCTGGACATCAACGGCTCGCTGGCGTCGATGGGCGGTCAGGCGAATCTGGTGACGCGCCTGAATGACGGCGGCGCGCTGAGCAACCAGTTCACCGACCACATCAACGTCAGCGGTAACGCCAGCGGCACCACGCTGCTCAACGTCAGGCTCGATGCGGCAAGCAGCGCGGCGCTCACCGATCGCAACCGCAACGGCGGCATTGAGGGCAACGAAGGCATTTCGCTGGCGCAGGTGGGCGGCAACGCCGGCCAGAACAGCTTTGCGCTCAGGGATGGCTATCTCGGTGCCGGACCGTGGCAGTACCGGCTGTACAGCTTCGCGCCGGGCAGTAGCGATCCGGCTCAGCGCCTGCTGAGCGGCAGCGGCAACAATTACTGGGATTACCGGCTGGCAAACTACTACGTGTGCGAGGACAGCGACAGCTGCCAGCCAGCGCTGGTGACCAGCGGATTTGGCACGCCACAGCGCTACGATGCGCGTCCGGCGGTGGTGCCGCAGGTGCCTTCGTACATTTCGGCACCGGTTGGCCTCGCCTATTACACCGCCGCGATTATTGATGACCTGCACAAGCGTCTCGGCGAACTGCGTCACGAGCAGACGCGCCCGGCGGGTAACGGCGGTGAGATGTTCCTGCGCTACATCGGCTCGAATCTGAAATACAAAAGCGACCGCAGCTTTAGCGATTACGGCTACGGGTTTGACCTCGACTACAGCGCGGTGCAGCTTGGCGGCAACCTGCTGCGTCTCGACGGTGAGCAGGACAGCCTGCGCGGCGGCGTGGCCTACACGCGCGGCAATACGCGCATCCGTCCGCAGGCGGCAGACGGTTACAGCAGCACCAGTTTTGACAGCGACAGTCTGGCGCTGTACGGCACCTGGCAGCGCCAGAACGGCTTTTACCTTGACGGCGTGCTGTCGTTTGACTGGCATCGTGGTGAAACCGACATTGCGCGCCAGCAGCGAGAGGCAAGGCTGAAGGGCCACGGCTGGACCGCCTCGCTGGAGAGCGGTTATCCGTTTGAACTCGGCGAGGGCTACAAGCTGGAGCCGCAGGCGCAGCTGATGTACCTGAAACTGAACATGAACGATTTCACGGATGAGGACAATAACCAGGTGCGCTATGGCGATTATCACCAGACGATTGGCCGTCTCGGCGCGCGTCTCGACCGCAGCTGGACCGATGACAGCAACCGCCAGTACACGCCTTATCTGCGCGCGAATTATTACAAAGGCTGGGGCGGCACGACGCAGGCGTCGGTGTCGGCTGCCGATAACCCGGCGCTCGGCGCCAGCTTCAGCAGCGGTAATTTTGGCCAGATGTGGGAAGTGGGTGCCGGCGGCACGGTGACGCTGCAGCAGGATGTGTCGCTGTACGCCGAAGCGGATTACCGCAAGGAGATCGACGGCAACGGCGCCAGAGGCTGGCGTTACAACCTCGGCGTGCGCTGGCAGTTCTGACAGTACGTGCACATGACGCGGTCGCCGTGAACGGCGACCCTACAAGAATGGGGCATGTGGCGGGATGTGCAGGGATGCGGTGATGGCACGTTTTTCTGTAGGGTGCGCATTCATGCGCACCGCTGCCGACACGCCTTTCAGCCAAAGCTCGATCTCATTTACCCTAAATGATTTTTTATCGATCCCGCCCGCGGCCGGAACTGTGAAGCGCCGCGCACTCCTGCTTTATTCAGAACAAAAATTAAATAGCCGCGCTAAAGCCAGGCCATTGTGCTGCCGAAAAGGTAAAAAAGTATTATCGATTTCTCTTCAGCCTGCGTTTTGCAAGGACTCACACATGCGTAATAACCAGCCCATCACCCAGCGTGAATACGTCTTCGACGATCGCGCCACGCTGATGTCGACCACCGATCTCAACAGCCACATCACCTACGCCAACGACGCCTTTATTGAGGTCAGCGGATTCAGCCCGGAAGAGGTCAACGGCCAGCCGCACAACATGGTGCGTCATCCGGATATGCCGCCGGAAGCGTTCGCCGATATGTGGAGCACGCTGAAGCAGGGCGAACCCTGGACCGCGCTGGTCAAGAACCGGCGCAAGAATGGCGATCACTACTGGGTGCGCGCCAATGCCATTCCGGTGGTGCGCGAGGGCAAGCTGCAGGGCTATATGTCGGTACGCACCAAACCGTCGGCGGAGGAGGTCCGTCAGTGCGAGACGCTGTACCGTGATTTTCGTGAAGGGCGTGCCAAAGGGCGTCGCTTCCATAAAGGGCTGATTGTTGGCAGCGGCTGGCGGCGACTGACTTCAGTGCTGAAAACGCTGCCGCTGCGCTGGCGCATCCGCAGCACGCTGATCGCGCTGCTGCCGTTGTCGATACTGGGCGTCTGGCTGCTGGGCATGGCACCCCTGGCGATCGGCTGCTTCAGCGGCGGCATGGCCGGGCTGCTGCTGCTGGCCAGCCTGTGGCTGGAGCAGCAGATCTCGCGCCCGATGGAGCGCATGTGCCGTCAGGCGCTGAGCGTGGCCACCGGCGCCAGCCACAAAGTCGAGCACATAGATCGGGTGGATGAGATCGGCATGACGCAGCGCGCTATCGGCCAGCTGGGCCTGATGTTCCGCTGGCTGGTGGATGACGTCAGCGGCCAGGCGATCAACGTTCTGAGCGCCAGCGACGCCATCGCGCGCAGCAATGATGAGCTGAGCCGTCGCACCGAGCAGGCGGCGGCGAACGTGCAGCAAACGGCGGCGACCATGAACGAAATGACCGCCACGGTCAAAAGCAATACGGAAACCGCCAGCGAAGTGAATACGCTGTCGGCCAGCACCAGCGCAGCGGCGATCAAAGGCGGTGAAGTGATGCAGGAGATGGTCGGCATGATGGCGGAAATTGCCGACAGCTCGAAGCGTATCGCCAACATCACCAGCGTGATCGACGGCATCGCTTTCCAGACCAATATTCTGGCGCTGAACGCGGCGGTGGAAGCGGCGCGTGCCGGTGAACAGGGCAAAGGCTTTGCGGTGGTGGCGGGCGAGGTGCGCAGTCTGGCACAGCGCAGCGCCAAAGCCGCCAGCGAGATCAAAAACCTGGTGGAAACCAGCGCCGGCCGCGTGCAGTCGGGCAGCGATCACGCCGATGCGGCCGGCCACACGATGCAGGCGATTGTCGATCAGGTGCAGAATGTCACCGCCCTGATCGCGCAAATCAGCGCGGCGACGGCCGAACAATCCATCGCGCTGAGCGAAGTCAGTAGCGCGGTGGAGGATCTCGACGACATCACCCATCAGAACGCGGCGCGCGTGGCGGAAGGCGCAGAAGCTTCCGGCCGAATGGCGCATCAGGCCAACCGGCTGGTTGAAGCGATCAGCGTGTTTCGCTAAGTTTCACGACGCTTCACGTCCGGCGCGCAGTGCGCCGGGCGGTGTGCCGACAATGCGTTTGAAGGCGCGACTGAAGGCGGCCAGTGAACCGTAACCGAGGTGGAACGCCACGCTCTCCACCGCTTCGCCATCGTTAACTATGCGCTCCACCGCCAGACGCATGCGCAGTTCGGTAAGGTAGCGCAGCGGCGTCATGCCGGTGGCGTTTTGAAAGCGCGCGGCAAACACCGAACGTGAACTGCCGGATTCGCGCGCCAGCCGCTCCACCGTCCAGTTTTCGCCGGGCGCGCGGTGCATGGCCGCCATCGCCAGGCTGAGGCGCGGATCGCGCAGCGCCTGCACCAGCCCGCTGCCCTGACCACAGCCATTCTCCACCCAGCCCCGCACAATTTGCGCCGCCACCACATCGGCCAGCCGCGACAAAATGCCGGCAAAGCCCGCTTTGCGCTGACGTGTTTCACGCTCCATGGCATCCAGAATCGGCTGGATTTCCGGGTATTGCGCCAGCAGCGTGCTGACCAGCATCACATCCGGCATGGTGTGCACCAGCGGCTGCATGCCGCCCAGCTCAAACGCCATGCAGGCGCTGAATAAAATCACATCGCTGTCGTCCGGGCAGGCATCCGCGTCCGGCGCATCGTTGATGGCGCACACGCTGTCGCAGATGGGTTTGCTGTTAAAGGTAGCGATCGGCACGCACACCGCATCTTCGCCGGAGATCAGCGCGTGCGGCTTACCGTGCGGAATCAGCAGCGCATCGCCCGCCTGCAGCGGATAGACGGTGCCGGAAGCGGAGCGAATCAGCAGCGAGCCGCGGCCAACAAAGTGCAGCTGCGCCTTGCCCGGCGCGTCATCATATTGCAGGCCAAACGGCGCATGCAGCGCGATGCGCTGATATTTGACGCCGTACAGGCGCATGCCCATCAGCAGTTCGCTGGTCAAGTCTTCATAGCGGCTCATACAATCCAGACGAATTATCAAAAAACAAAGTTTCTGTATCATAGATCGTCTTGCGTCGTCTCTCTATGCTTACAGCCTGATATTTTGTGATGGGGATCGCAGATGAGTCTGGATACTGAAGTAGTGGAAACAAGCATTGCGGTAGAGAAACCTGCATGGGGCGCGGTGTTCGCCATGGCGTTTGGCGTCTTCGGCCTGATCACCGCAGAATTTCTGCCGGTGAGCTTGCTGACACCCATTGCCGACTCGCTGCGCGTCAGCGAAGGGCAGGCGGGCCAGACGGTCACGGTTACCGCGCTGGTGGCGCTGCTGACCAGCCTGGTGATTGGTAACGTCACGCGCCGCCTCGACCGCCGCCTGGTGATGCTGGCGTTCACGTTGCTGCTCATCGCCTCGGCGCTGCTGGTGGCGTTTGCCGAAAATCTGCCGATGATTTTACTGGCGCGCGTGCTGCTCGGCATGGCGATTGGCGGCTTCTGGACGTTGTCGACCGCTATTACCATGCGGCTGGTGCCCGCCGATCAGGTGCCGCGCGCGCTGTCGATTGTGTTCAGCGGTATTTCGCTGGCCACCATCATTGCCGCGCCGCTGGGCAGCTATCTTGGCGGGCTGATTGGCTGGCGTAACATTTTCCTGCTGACCGGTGTTTTGGGCGTGCTGGCGCTGTTCTGGCAGTTCTTCACCCTGCCATCGATGCCGCCGGAGAACAAAGCGCGCAGCGGCGGCGTGCTGGACCTGCTGCGTCAGAGCGTGATGCGCTGGGGCATGCTGGCGGTGATCATGATGTTTACCGGCCATTTCGCCTTCTTTACCTACCTGCGCCCGTTCCTGGAAACCAGCGCGCAGCTGAATGTGAATCAGCTGTCGCTGGTGCTGCTGGCGTTCGGCGTGGCGAACTTCTTCGGCACCTCGCTGGCCGCGTGGCTGGTGACGCGCAGCGTGTCGCTGACGCTGACCGGCATGGCGCTGGTGATGAGCGTGACGGCGGTGCTGCTGGTGAGCTTTGGCCACGTCTCCTGGCTGGTGGCGAGCGGCGTCGCGCTGTGGGGGCTGGCGTTTGGTTCAATGCCGACTGGCTGGTCAACCTGGCTGTCGCGCGCGGTGCCGGACGACGCCGAATCGGGCGGCGGGCTGCTGGTGGCAACTATTCAGCTGGCGATCACCGCCGGTGCGGCAGCTGGTGGCTGGATGTTCGATCTGCAGGGCGCGGGCGGCGTATTCCTTGCCAGCGGCGTGCTGATGCTGCTGGCCGCCATCACCATCTTTACCCGCGTGCGGCATCACGGTTAAATCCGTTTACCGCCATCAGGCGCGCCGCGACACGCTTCAGGGGCTGTCGCGGCGCCGCTTTTGCCGCGTATGCCTGGTCTCACCAATCACAGCAATAAATCCTGCCTTTTAATCAAATCGTGGTTTTTTAACCCTTTGCGCGCAGGTTGCGCTAAATGTGCTTTTTATAGTCAAAATATTCGAATGACTTAGGCAAATCTCTGCGCTTTTTTTTGATCGGTTGCCGGCCTACTATATCTCTCATCAAGGCGATGTCGCCTTATTCAATCAAAAATCTTTAAGGAAATGACCATGAAAACCATCAAAACTTTTGCTGCTGTTATTGCTCTCTCTGTTCTGCCATTTGCCAGCTTCGCGCAAAGCGTGACCGCTACCGCCTCTACGCTTGACGGTGCTGAAGCGCAAATCGCTGCTAAAGCGCAGGAACTTGGTGCTTCCTACAAAGTGACTGAAGCCAACTTCAACAACGGCGTTCACATGACGGCAGAACTGACCAAATAAGTTCGCCTTACCCTCTGTGCTGACAGGGTGCCTTCGGGCGCCCTGGCGGCGTTGCTAACGCCATAAAATCCTGTCCCTTTTTCGCATAAATGATTATTATTCGCAAAAACTAACATCCTTATCGGCTCGCCTCGGGCTGAATTTCCTATTGGTTGCAATGTCGGGCTTTCATTTCACTGCCGCACGGCGGTGGTTTTGCTATGGAGAAGTTATGAAAGCGAATAAAACAATGCAGTGGGCGCTGCGTCCGCTACTGGTGGCCACGGCGCTGCTGTCCTGCAGCGCGCTGCAAGCGGCGGAAACGCAGCCGCTCAATCAGCCGATCGCCAAAGGCGCCTATGAACTGGCGTTCAGCAACAGCGACAACGCGCTGTTCCTCGCCACGGCGCAAAACGCCGGCAACCCGCAGGGCGGTACCGTGTACCGTCTCGATCCGCAGAATCTGGCGGTGAAACAAACCATCAATACCGACCTGAAAACGTTTGGTGCCGCCATCAATCAGCACACCAACGTGCTGTACTTCGGTAACACGGTCAACGGTGCGCTGACGGCAGTGGATGCCAGCAGCGGTAAGGTGATCAACACGCTGGTGCTGGATGGCCGCAAGCGCGGTGACTCGGTTCGTCCGCTGCAGCCGCGTGAAGTGGTGACGGATGCGGCGACCAATCGCGTCTACATTACCGGTCTCGGCGCGCAGAGCGTGGTGTGGGTGGTGGACGGCAAAACGCTGCAGCTCATCAGCACTATCCCGAATACCGGCAAAATGGGCACCGGGCTGGCGCTGGATGCCGCTGCGCAGAAACTGTATGTCACCAATGCCGATGGCGAGCTGGTCACCATCAATACCCGGCTGAACGCGATTGAAAAGCGCCAGAAAATTGACGGCGATAAAGAGCACTTTTTCCTGAATATTGCGCTGGATAACAAAGGCCACCGCGCTTTCCTCAGCGATGCGAAGCAGCCGCAGGTGCTGGTGCTGGATACCCGCACGCAGCAGGTGATTCAGCGTATTGAGGTACCGGAATCGCTGGCGGTGCTGTTCAATGCCGACCGTGACGAGCTGTATGTCACGCACCGTAAAGCCGGTGAGATCAGCATCATTGATGCCAGCAGCTATAAAGTGAAACGCACGGTGAAAGCGCCGGGCCTGCCGAACAGCCTGGCGCTCTCCGCCGATGGCAAGACGCTGTTCGTCAGCATCAAGCAGCCGGGCTCACGCAAGGAACCGCCGAAAAATCCGGACAGCGTGTTGCGCATCGCGCTGTAGGGCGTAATTATCCGAAACTCAGGGGCGACGTGTGTCGCCCTTTGCATTTCCAGCCTTGATGCCCCCTTTCCCGCCCGGCTTACGCTACCTTTAGGACGACAACACCTAAGGGGAGAGTGCAATGAGCCAGTTTTTTATGCATGAAAAAAACGATCTGGTGAACGAAGCGATCGAAGGCGTGTTACTCAGCACGCCGTGGCACAACCTGACCCGCCTCGATCTGGGCGATGAGATTCGCGTGGTGGTGCGTTCGGACTGGGATAAAAGCAAAGTCGCGCTGATTTCCGGCGGTGGCTCCGGTCACGAACCGGCGCACGCGGGCTTTGTCGGCAAAGGGATGCTGACCGCTGCGGTGTGCGGCGATATCTTCGCCTCGCCGAGCGTTGATGCGGTGCTGAACGCCATTGTTAACGTCACCGGTGAGGCGGGCTGTCTGCTGATTGTGAAAAATTACACCGGTGACCGGCTCAACTTTGGCCTCGCAGCGGAAAAGGCGAAAAATCTTGGTTACAAGGTGGAGCTGGTGATGGTGCAGGACGATATCGCGCTGCCGGAAAATCCACAGCCGCGCGGCATTGCCGGCACCGTGCTGGTGCACAAAATCGCCGGCTTTGCCGCGGAGCAGGGGCACTCGCTCGACGAGGTCAAAACCCTGGCGCAGCGCACCATCGACGCCACGTCCTCCATCGGCCTGGCGTTTGCCACCTGTCACATTCCGGGTGAAAAGCGCGACGATCGCGTGGCAGCTGGTCATAGCGAGCTGGGGATGGGCATTCACGGTGAGCCGGGCGTGATCACGCTCGATACGCAAAACAGCCGCAAAATTACCAGCATCATGACCGATCAGCTGGCGCAGGCGCTGCCCGACGGCAAACAGGCGCTGTTGATGATCAACAATCTCGGCGGCTTTTCCCAGCTGGAGCTGGCGCTGCTCACGCGCGAGGTACTGCAGTCGCCGCTGGCGGCACGCATCACCCATTTAATTGGCCCGGCAACGCTGGTCAGCGCGCTGGATATGAAAGGGTTTTCGCTGACGCTGCTGGCGCTGGAAGAGGCGTTTTTCGAGGCGCTGCATGCGCCGGTGCAGGTGCTGGGCTGGACGCCGATATACGACTTTGCGCCCATCAGCCTGCAGCGCGCTGAACGCATCGGCAGCGTGCTGGATTTCGATCCTTCTGATAACGCTGAAGTGGCGCAGGTGGTTGAGCGCGTGACGCAGACGCTGATCGATCTGGAGAGCGAGCTGAATGCGCTGGACGCCAAAGTCGGCGACGGTGATACCGGCTCGACCTTTGCCGCCGGCGCGAAGAAAATCCAGCGCGGCCTGCGTGAACAGCAGCTACCGCTGGATGAGTTGCCTACGCTGCTGGCGCTGGTAGGCGAACAGCTGGCGACGGTGATGGGCGGATCGAGCGGCGTGCTGATGTCGATTCTGTTTACTTCGGCCGGACAGCAGCTGGAGGAGGGCAGCACGCTGCCGCAGGCGCTGATGCACGGGCTGGAACGGATGAAGCACTACGGCGGCGCGCAGCCGGGACATCGCACCCTGGTGGATGCGCTGCAGCCGGCACTGGAGGCGTTAGCGGCCGGAGAGTCGCTGGCCGCGGCGGCAGCCGCTGCGCAACAGGGTGCCGACGCGACGGCGCAGATGCAGAGTGCGAAGGCGGGCCGTTCGGCTTATCTCAATCAGCAGAGTCTGGATGGCGTGAAGGATCCCGGCGCGTACGCCATCGAGAGGGTGTTTGCGGTGCTGGCGGGCTGAGGATGGGGCGGATGGGGGCGGGGTTCGCCCTCACCCTAACCCTCTCCCGCGGGCGGGAGAGGGAACTGCTCTGAGCGATGTCGGAGTACAGCGCGGTTCTGCCCCCGAGCTTTTCCGCTTACTCCGAGGCTTCGCGCAGCATCTCGTCGTGCGGAATATCCTGCAGAATCTGCTCGAAGCTGCGCAGACGTTTGTAGATCGACATCAGCGTAATCAGCGTGGACCACGAGGTGATCAGATACTGGAAGGAGGAGCGCACCTGATCGAACACGTTGGTGATCTGGTTAAGTAGCCCCAGCGTGATGGTGCCCGCAACAATCGAAGGGAACAGCACGAACAGCCCGAACACATTGTCCACCTGCAGATAGAGAATGCGCGTGATGTTGAAATAGAGATAGTGGAAATAGAGGCGGAAATAGTTGTGACGCACGCGGCTGAACAGCTCCTGCACCGTAGGCGGCGCGGCGCGCTGCGGATCGTCCTCGCCGTACACCAGTTCTTTACGGTACGCGGCTTCCACCCGCTGATTGCGGAACTCCAGCCCCGGCAGTTTAATCCCCACCAGCGCCAGCAGCGCGGTACCAAACAGCGACCACAGCAGCGCGGCGATCACCAGCGCATAAGGGATATTGCCGAGGATCGGCACTTCTTTCACGTGATGCGATAGCGTCACCAGCACCGGCAGAAACGCCACCAGCGTCATGATGGCCTGAATAAAGCTGATGCCCCAGTCCTGCAGCGTACTGGCGAAGCGCATGGTGTCTTCCTGCACACGCTGTGCGGCACCTTCTACCAGACGCAGGCGCTGCCAGTTATGCATGTAGTAGTTGTTCATCGCGGTACGCCAGCGGAATACCCAGTGGCTGACGAAAAACGAGTTCATCACGCCGATCACTACCGCGATCAGCGCAATGCCGAGAAACGCCAGTACCTGCACATAGAACTGATTGATGCTCACCGAGCCAGCTTTGGTCAGCGCCTGTTGAATCATGTCGTAAAACGGACCATACCAGGCGTTAACGCCGACGCCAACCTGCACGCCAAACCAGGTGACAAAGATAATCAGTAACGATCCCCATACCGACCAGCGCTGCCACGGATGGTTGTCGATGATGCGCCACACCAGCGCAAAGGCGCCGCCCATGATCCAGTAATAGGCATAAAACCACAGCTGGCTGGCGTGGATAAAGCGGCTGGCGTTGGTCGGCAGCGGCTGCTGCATCGCCGCCTGCAAAGCGGGAAAGCGCGCCGGAAAATCATTGAAAAAGCCAAACCAGGCAAAAATGGCAATCAGGCTCCAAATCGCGGCCGAGCTGAAAAACAGCGCCGGCCGCGGAAAATAGGACTTAAACATAGGCACTCCGCTGTTGTGTGTACTCTTTATACCGCTTCCGGCATTTATCTGTCTGTTGTCGGTTGTATCCGACGATGACAGCATCGCCGCTTTTATGTAAAGCGGCAGAGTTAGTTGTTAAGTTTTTTGTGCTCATTTGTTTCGGGAAACTAAATTATTAACAGCGATGGTGTTACACTACGCCAACTGTTACCGGTAACAGTCTTGCTGTATCCCTTAAAACGCCAATAAAAATCATTACAACGCAACTACTTAACTTTCATGCCGCATTATATGCGGTAATGAGGCAATGTCATGTCAGAAGAAAAAAAGGGTCACACTCGCCGGGATTTCCTGCTGAGAACCATCACCCTGGCGCCGGCAATGGCGGTAGGCAGTACGGCGATGGGCGCACTGGTCGCGCCAATGGCCGCCGGTGCGGCAGCGTCGTCGGCAGCTGCGCCGCAGCAGGCGCGCGAGTATCAACCGGTGTGGTTTACCGCCGAAGAGTTTGCCTTCCTCAAAGCCGCCGTGGCGCGCCTGATCCCCAACGATGAACGTGGTCCTGGCGCGCTGGAAGCCGGCGTACCGGAGTTTATCGATCGCCAGATGAATACGCCGTATGCCACCGGCAGCAACTGGTATATGCAGGGACCGTTCAATCCGGATCTGCCAAAAGAGCTCGGCTATCAACTGCCGCTGGTGCCGCAGCAGATCTACCGTCTCGGCCTGGCCGATGCCGATGGGTGGAGCAAACAGCAGCACGGCAAGGTGTTTGCTGAGCTGACGCCCACGCAGCAGGACGCGCTGCTGAGCGCCTTCGAAAACGGCAGCGCGCAATTCCCGCAGGTGCCGGCCAAAACCTTCTTCGCCTTTCTGTTGCAAAACACCCGCGAGGGCTACTTCAGCGATCCGATCCACGGCGGCAATCAGGGCATGGTGGGCTGGAAGCTGATCGGCTTCCCTGGCGCACGCGCCGACTTTATGGATTGGGTAGAGCGCGGCGAACGTTATCCGTTCCCGTCAGTTGATATTCGCGGCGAGAGGGCGTAACCGTGGCAAATGCGTTAAAAAAAGTGGATGTGGCGATCGTCGGTTTCGGCTGGGCCGGGGCGATCATGGCGAAAGAGCTGACCGAGGCCGGTCTGCATGTGGTGGCGCTGGAGCGCGGGCCGCATCGCGATACCTATCCGGATGGATCCTATCCACAGTCCATTGATGAACTGACTTATAACATCCGCAAAAAGCTGTTCCAGGATCTGTCAAAAAGCACTGTGACTATCCGTCACGATGCCTCACAAACCGCCGTACCGTATCGTCAGCTGGCGGCATTCCTGCCGGGCACCGGCACCGGCGGCGCCGGCCTGCACTGGTCGGGCGTGCACTTCCGCGTCGACCCGGTCGAGCTGAACCTGCGCAGTCACTACGAGCAGCGTTACGGCAAAAACTTTATCCCGGAAGGCATGACCATTCAGGATTTCGGCGTCAGCTATGACGAGCTGGAACCGTTCTTCGATCAGGCGGAAAAAGTGTTCGGCACCTCCGGTAGCGCCTGGTCAATCAAGGGCAAAGTGGTGGGCAAAGAGAAAGGCGGCAACCCGTATGCGCCGGATCGCTCCAGCGACTTCCCGCTGCCGGCGCAGAAGCGCACCTGGTCAGCACAGCTGTTTGCCCAGGCGGCGGAATCGGTGGGCTATCACCCTTACGATATGCCGTCGGCCAACACCTCCGGTCCTTACACCAATACCTACGGCGCGCAGATGGGCCCGTGCAACTTCTGCGGCTTCTGCAGCGGCTACGCCTGCTACATGTACTCCAAAGCGTCGCCGAACGTTAACATTCTGCCCGCGCTGCGCCAGGAGCCGAAGTTTGAGCTGCGCAACAACGCGTATGTGCTGCGCGTCAATCTTACCGACGATAAAAAACGCGCGACCGGAGTGACCTATCTGGACGGTCAGGGACGTGAAGTGGAGCAGCCGGCGGATCTGGTGATCCTCTCCGCCTTCCAGTTCCACAACGTGCACCTGATGCTGCTGTCCGGCATCGGCAAGCCGTACAACCCTATCAGCAACGAGGGCGTGGTCGGCCGTAACTTTGCCTACCAGAACATCTCCACGCTGAAGGCGCTGTTTGATAAAAACACCACCACCAATCCGTTCATCGGTGCCGGTGGCGCCGGCGTGGCGGTGGATGATTACAACGCCGATAACTTTGACCATGGTCCGTACGGCTTTGTCGGCGGTTCACCGTTCTGGGTCAACCAGGCGGGCACCAAGCCGATCTCCGGCCTGCCGACGCCAACAGGCACGCCGAACTGGGGCAGCCAGTGGAAAGCGGCGGTGGCGGATACCTATAACCATCACGTGTCGATGGATGCGCACGGCGCGCACCAGTCGTATCGCGCTAACTATCTCGATCTCGATCCCAACTACAAAGATGCTTACGGCCAGCCGCTGCTGCGTATGACCTTTGACTGGCAGGACAACGACATCAAAATGGCGCAGTTCATGATCGGCAAGATGCGCAAAATCACCGAAGCGATGAATCCGAAGATGATCATTGGCGGCGCAAAAGGGCCGGGTGCCCATTTCGATACCACCGTGTACCAGACCACGCACATGAGCGGCGGCGCCATCATGGGCGAAGATCCTAAAACCAGCGCGGTGAACCGTTATCTGCAGAGCTGGGATGTGCCGAACGTGTTTGTTGCCGGCGCTTCTGCCTTCCCGCAGGGACTGGGCTACAACCCGACCGGCATGGTGGCGGCGCTGAGCTACTGGTCCGCCAAAGCGATTCGTGAACAGTATCTGAAGAACCCCGGCCCGCTGGTACAGGCATAAGGAACATGGCGATGATCAAAAGTTTAACAGCCCTGTTGCTGGGCACCCTGTCGTTCGCCGCGCTGGCGGAGGACACCGCCGCCGATGCGCTGGTGCAGCGTGGTGAGTATCTGGCGCGCGCCGGTGACTGCGTCGCCTGCCACAGCACCGCAGGCGGTAAACCGTTTGCCGGCGGACTGGCGATGGCGACGCCGATTGGCACCATCTACTCCACCAATATCACGCCGGATAAGGCAACCGGCATTGGTGACTACAGCTATGACGACTTCCAGAAAGCGGTGCGTCACGGCATGGCGAAAAACGGCGACACGCTCTATCCGGCGATGCCCTATCCATCTTATGCGGTGGTCAGCGATGACGACATGAAGGCGCTGTATGCCTACTTCATGCACGGCGTGGCACCGGTGGCGCAGGCTAACAAAGAGAGCGACATTCCGTGGCCGCTGTCGATGCGCTGGCCGCTGGCGATCTGGCGCGGCCTGTTTGCGCCAGATGTGAAGGCGTTCCAGCCGGCCGCGCAGGAAGATCCGGCGCTGGCACGCGGTCGCTATCTGGTGGAAGGATTGGGCCACTGCGGTGCCTGCCACACGCCGCGCAGCATCACTATGCAGGAGAAAGCGCTGAATAACGGTCAGGGCAACGATTACCTTGCCGGCAGCAGCGCGCCGATTGACGGCTGGACCGCCAGCAACCTGCGCGGTGACAACCGCGATGGCCTGGGGCGCTGGAGCGAAGCGGATCTGCAGCAGTTCCTGCGCTATGGCCGTAACGATCACACGGCGGCGTTTGGTGGCATGACCGAGGTGGTGCAGCACAGCCTGCAGTATCTCAGCGATGCGGATATCAGCGCGATCGCCCGTTACCTGAAATCGCTGGGTGCGAAAGATCCGTCTCAGGCGGTATTCCGTGAGGATGACGCAGTGGCCCGGGCGCTGTGGAAAGGTGACGACAGCCAGCCGGGTGCCGGCGTGTATGTCGACAGCTGTGCGGCGTGTCATAAAACCGACGGCAGCGGCTATCAACGCTTCTATCCGGCACTGCGCGGGAATCCGGTGGTGATGGCAGAGGATCCGACGTCGCTGATTCATATCGTACTGGTTGGCGGCACGCTGCCGGGCGTGCAAGGCGCACCGACCGCGATCACTATGCCGGCGTTTGGCTGGCGTCTGAACGACAGCCAGGTGGCGGATGTGGTGAACTTTATCCGCAGCAGCTGGGGCAACGGCGTGCAGACCAAAGTCACGGCGAAACAGGTGGCGAAACTGCGCCAGGATGACAGCGTGCAGCCAAAACAGGGCAGCGCGGATATCCGGGGGCTGGAAAAGCAGTAAATTACTCTTACACCCCATCAGCTCATGATGCAATTTAAAAACTGATGGGGTGTGAAAATATAATAGATCTACATATATTTATTTACACGACCGCGAAAATCCTTTCAGACATTTCTTGTAAGAGATTGATTATCTCTGGCTTGAAAATCCTTTCCGCTTATTAAGCGTTACATTAACTTTAGCGAAAAGGATGACCATATGTCTGTCGGCTATTACGACCCGACCAAACCGGGACAAGAAAACTTCGTCAATTCACCCTATCAGTACTGGAAAGGAGTGGTTGCGGATAAAAGCGTTAGCTATATCGAATTTGCCATCAATGGCCGGCTATTTACTACGCAGGTAAACGCGGACGGCAGCTGGGAGTATCAGCTGCCGCTGCGACTGGAAGAGGGCAGCCACAATCTCACTATCCGCTTCTTCGATCTTGCCGGCAATGCCGGAATTCCCCTTCAGACGCGGCTGGAAGTCGATCTCAGCCCGCCCGATATGCCGGCGATTATGCGCGTACTGGATGACTTCGGTCCGGTGCAGGGCCCGGTTGGCAACAAAGGCTTCACCGATGATAAAACGCCAGCCATTTCCGGTTATGCCGAGCCGGACAGCATTGTCCGCCTGTACAGCAACGGCGTGCTGACTGGCAGCGTGCAGGCGGCGAAAAACGGTCAGTGGACCATCACGCCGGAACTGAGTAATGGTGAACAGCGCCTGTATGTCACCGCCACTGACAAATTCGGCCAGGTCAGTTTTGATTCCCCGGTCTTCACGCTTTACGTCAATTCGCCGCGCATCGACAAGCCGCAGCTGCTGGAAGTCTATGATAATGAAGGCCCCAATAATGGCGTGATTAAAGCGGGTAGCGAGAGCGACGATCGTAGTCCGCGCCTGAGCGGCAACGCGCCGCTGGATGCCGAAAGTGTAGTGATTTATGTCAACGGCGAGCGGGTAGGCATCGCACCAGTGGTTGATGGCCAGTGGCACTGGGAAAGCAACATTGATCTCCTTAACTTTGGCAATAATACCATTACCGTCCGCGCGCAGAATAATCGTGGCGAACTGAGTAATGAAAGCGAACCCTTTACTTACAAAGTGATTCCAACGCCGGAAGCTAAAATCGATTATGCATTCGATAACGAAGGCCTCTATCAGGGGCGTCTGGATAGCGGGGCGCTGACCAATGATTTCAGTCCTATTCTGAAAGGCAGTGCAGAAGCCAACAGTGTGGTATATGTCCACGCACAACGGATTAACGGTTATTGGGAGCTGCTCGGTAGTGTACGTGCGGATGCTCAGGGTAACTGGGAGATTGAGACGAATAAGCTGACGCAGGGGGACGGTGATTATGAGTTCCAGGTTGGCTATTTCACGCAGCCAGATACCCAGGCAGAGAAGTTTAGCCTGACTATTATCAGCGGCGAAGCCGTTATGCCTGTAATTGAATCCGCTTTTGATAATGTTGGTACATCCACCGGCGCGCTGAAAAATGGAGCTGTGACTGATGATTACACACCGACGCTGAGCGGTCGTGCCGAAGCCAATTCGATCGTTTATTTCTTTGATAAACACGTCAACGGTACCTGGGCACGGCTCGGCAGTGTTAAAGCCGACGCGCAGGGGAACTGGACCTTCACTACGCCAAATCTGGGGGGGTATCTCGGAGAGCATACTTTCCAGGTCAGCAACAGCGAGAAACGTTACACCAATGGCAGCACGTATCAGCTAACGCTGCAGCCGGAAAAACCGAATATCAGTAACGCTATTGATAATGAAGGCGGTATCCAGGGCGAACTAAAAAATGGCGACTATACCGATGATTTCACTCCAACACTCACGGGCTGGGCAGCATCAAACAGTTTAGTGTATGTGTATGCTCAGCACGACAATGGCAACTGGCAGTTACTTGGCAGCACGCGCGCCAGCAACTTCGGGGCCTGGAATTTCACTACCAGTAACTTATCCGGTCAGCACGGCGAATATCAGTTCCAGGTTAGTAGCAGCAGCACGCGCGATCCGTCCGCTGATATTTTCAAGCTGGAAATCAACGATAACGCGGTGAGAGTAGGCGATGAAGGGCTGGCCTGGGACTTTGATGATGGCACGCTGCAAGGCTGGATGCCTGCCGGGCTGTACAAAAAATATAACCAACTGAAAACCACCGAATGGAAAGGCGCCGACGGTTCTAACGTGCTTGGCTCAATGACTGACTTCGTTGAGGGGCGTGATTACAGCGGTGACGTGGTTTATCGCTATATTGAAGTCGAGGCGGGTAAAACTTATGAACTGGATTTTGATGGTTACCGTCTGAATCAGGGTTGGGTTGCCCCAGTAATTGGTATGGAAGTTGACGGTAAAACGGTGATTAAACCTGAGGCGTTAACGTCGTCATGGCAGCATAAAAGCGGCACTTATACCGCAACCGAAACCAAAGTGGTCAAAGTCGCGGTCACTAATGCCACCGCCAATGGCTACGGCAATGATTTCCTGCTGGACAATCTCGGTATGAAGCCGGTCGAAGTTACGCCGGTGGATAGACAGGGACTCGACTGGGACTTCAACGATGGCACGCTGCAGGGCTGGATGGCTGCGGGGCTGTACGAAAAATATAACCAGCTGAAAACCACCGAATGGAAAGGCGCCGACGGTTCTAACGTACTTGGCTCAATGACTGACTTCGTCGAGGGGCGTGATTACAGCGGTGAAGTGGTTTATCGCTATATTGAAGTCGAGGCGGGTAAAACTTATGAACTGGATTTTGATGGTTATCGTCTGAATCAGGGTTGGGTTGCCCCAGTAATCGGCATGGAAGTGGACGGTAAAACGGTAATTAAACCCGAGGCGTTAACGTCGTCATGGCAGCATAAAAGCGGCACCTATACCGCAACCGAAACCAAAGTGGTCAAAGTTGCAGTCACTAATGCCACCGCCAATGGCTACGGCAACGATTTCCTGCTGGATAACCTTGGGATAAAGCCGGTCAACGTAACCAACGTGGGGGAACAGCGGATCGACTGGGACTTCAACGACGGCACACTGCAGGGCTGGATGGCTGCAGGGATATATGAAAAACTCAACCAGATTAAGACCACTTACTGGAAGGGCGAAGATGGCTCCAATGTCTTAGGCAGCTCGACAGATGCTAATAATACCGGACGTGATTATAGTGGTGAGGTTGTTTATCAATATATCCAGGTCGAAGCGGGTAAAAGTTACACGCTGGGCTTTGATGGTCAACGGATTAATAAAAGCTATGCATCTTCAGTAATCGGCATTCAAGTCGACGGAGTAGATGTTGTTGCTCCTGCTACCCTGACGCAAACATGGCAGCATTTTAGTGGCGTTTACACAGCAACCGAAACCAAAGTGGTGAAAGTTGCGGTGGTCAATGATACGCCAAATGCCTATGGCAATGACTTCCTGCTGGATAATCTGTTTGTGCAGCCGCAAAATAATAGTGTTACCAAAGTAATCGCAACGGAAAGCATACTGACAGAAATGCTTGCCAGCGGTGAAGAAGCCGCGGTAATCGACATGCTCGGCAACGGTAAAAATACGCTTAGCGTTAGCGTGGCGGATGTTCTCAGTGCTGGCAGCAAAGACCTGTTTATTGTTGACGGCAAAACCCAGGTGCTGATCAAAGGCGATGCGCAGGACGTGGTGAAACTGGATGACATCCTCGGCGACGGCGGTGACGTGGGCGATTGGGTGAAACAGCAGGGCAGCACCACGGTGGCTGGCGTGAAGTATCAGGTTTACAGCCACAGCGGCGTCGATGCCGATGTGCTGATCCAGGAAGGGGTGAAAACCGAACTGGTGTAAATCTGGCGGGGGCGGAAACGCCCCCAAAGGTTTGCACCAGGACGTAGCGGCGCGATTTATCGCGCGATGAATCGTGCCGCTCCAAAGGGTGCGCATTGCCGGGCTGAACCGGCCGCCGCCCACCCTGCGCCCATCCGGGTTAAATGTTCTCCAGATCCAGCCCCCGCGTCTTCGGCCCGTAAATCCCGACCGACAGCATCACCATCAGCATGCTCAGCACGATAAACACGATCACTCCCTGACTGCCGGCATACTGCAGAATCAGGCCAATCAGAATACTGCTGAAAGCGGTCGACAGCCGGCTGAATGAATAGCAGAAGCCGACGGCGCGCGCACGAATGTGCGTCGGGAAGATCTCAGTCTGATAAGCGTGATAGCTGAAGGTGAGCCAGGCGTTGCTGTAGGTGATCAGGAAACCGCACACCACCATCAGCAGCGGGTTGCTGGTCAGCGCGAACAGCGTGCCGAACACCACCGTCATCAGCGATGAAGAAACGATCTGCCATTTGTTTTCCAGCCGGTCGGCGTAGCGGCTGCAGATCAGCGAGCCGAGCGGATAGGCCAGCGTGATGAAAAAGGCGTACAGCAGGCTATGGGTGACGGTGGCCCCCTTGCCGGACAGCAGCGCCGGCAGCCAGTTACCGAAGCCGAAGAAGCCAATCGCCTGGAAGAAGTTCATCACCACCAGCATCAGCGTACGCTGGCGATAAGCCGGTGCCCAGATTTCGCTAAAGCGCCCTTTTTTCGGCAGCTGTGCCGCCGCATCACGCTGAGAGAAATCGTCTCCCGGCGCAATGCCGCAGCGTTTTTCCATCTCGCTCAGCACCCGGTGCGCGTCCTGATGCCGCCCCTGCTGTGCCAGCCAGCGCGCCGACTCCGGCAGGTTTTTCCGGATAAACCAGATCACCAGCGAGCACAGCGCACCGGCGATCACGACCCAGCGCCAGCCTTCGAGGCCGAGCAGGGTTTGCGGTACCAGCCACCATGACATCAGCGCTACCGTCGGCACCGACAGGAACTGAATGAAAAAAGAGAAGGCAAACGCGCGGCTGCGCAGATGGGCCGGCACCCACTCCGACAGATAGGTATCGATGGTCACCAGCTCGACGCCCAGACCGATGCCGACCAGAAAGCGGCACAGAATAATCATCTCCGCGCTGTGCTGGAACGCCATCAGCAGTGAGAACGCACCGTACCACGCCAGCGCGCACATAAAAGTCAGGCGACGGCCGAAGCGGTCAGCATAGGGTGTCAGCAGGCTGGCACCGACAAACAGGCCGAGAAAGGTCGCCGAGGCGAACGCCGCCTGATCGGCGATACCAAACACGCCTGCGGCGCCGGTGTGGAACACGCCTGCGGCGACCAGCCCGGCGCTGATGTAGCCGGTTTCAAACAGATCGTACAGCTCGAAGAAGCCGCCGAGCGCCAGCAACGTAATAAAGCGCCACAGCCCGGCGGAAGAGGGCAAAGCGTCGATGCGCCCGGCCAGCGTCTGGCGTTCGGTCGCGATGCGATCGGTCGCCACCCCTGTCGAATAGGTGGTTGTCATTATGATTGTTACCTCGGTGTTTGCAGGATCCGCCCGGTGGTGGTTTGTCAGAAATCATTAACCGTTAGCAAGCGAAGAAATAGCAGAATAATCAATTCGTCCGGGGTTGCCGAGAGGCGCAGCGGTGACATTTTGGCAACGTGCGTTGCAGTTCACAGAAAACGGTACGCCGTCCATGGCGCCAGGTCAGGGCAGATGCGGATAAACGCCCGGACCGATGGGCAGGCCCAGCAGATACCACACCAGCAGCAGCGCGATCCACGTCACAAAGAACACCAGCGGATATGGGAAGATCAGCACGTAATAGGTGCCGAGCTGTGCGTCTTTTTGATAGCGCTGCAGGAAACCGAGGAACAGCGGCAGAAACGGCGACATCGGCGCCAGCGGCAGCACGGCGGAATCGGCGATGCGGAAAATCATCTGGGCAAACGCCGGGTGAAAGCCGAGCAGCATGAACATCGGCACAAACACCGGCGCGAGGATCGACCAGATTGCCGAGCCGCTGGCGATAAACATGCACAGAAACGCCGAGAGGAACATCAGGCCGAGAAAGGCCGGCGCACCGCTGATGCCGGCGCTCTCCAGCATATCGGTCAGGCCGATGGCCATAAACTTACCCATGTTGCTCCAGTTGAAGAACGCCACGAACTGCGACAGCGGAAACACCATGACGATAAAGCCGGCCATGCTCTTCATCGGATCCACCAGCAGTCGGGGGATGTCGTCAGCGCGGCGAATCTGCTGTGTCATCGCGCCATAGGCAATCGCCACCACAAAGAAGAACAGGATGATGATCGGCACGATGCCCTGAATAAACGGCGAAGGGATGATGCCGCCGGTTTTCGGGTTGCGCAGCGGCGCATGCTCCGGCACCACCAGCAGCGCCATCACGCCGATGAACACCAGTGCGGCGAGACCGGCCGCCTTCAGGCCGCGATTCTCCTGCGCCGTCAGTGGTGGCAGGCGATCGTGGTGGCCGCTGTTCCAGACCGGCAGGCGCGGCTCGACAAATTTATCGGTCAGCAGCGCGCCGGCCACGGTCAGTACGATGACTGAGCTGGCCATGAAGAACCAGTTATCGATCACGCTGACGTGGACCGTGTCGCTGACCGCTTTGGCGGCCTCTGTACTGATGCCGGAGAGCAGTACGTCGGTGGTGACGATCAGCAGATTCGCGGTAAAACCCGACGCGACGCCGGCAATCGCCGCCAGCAGGCCCGCCACCGGATGACGCCCGACGGCAAGGAAGATCAGCGCGCCGAGCGGCGGCATCACCACCAGTGCGGCGTCGGAAGAGATATGGCTGAAGAACGCGATAAACAGCACCATATAGCTGGCGTAGCGACGGCTGACGCGTGACGCCATCTTCACCATCAGCGACTGCAGCAGGCCGACTTTTTCCGCCAGCCCGGCCCCAATCACCAGCGCCAGAATGGAGCCCAGTGGGGTGAAACCGCTGAAGTTTTTGATGATGTTGGGCAGGATCCACTGAATGCCCGCCACGCTCAGCAGGTTATTGACCCGCACCAGTTCGCCATTGGCCGGATTTTTAACAGCTACATCAAGGCTGCTGAGAAGCGCGGTGGCGATCATCAGCACCACGATCAGGTAGACAAACAGTAAGAACGGGTTGGGCACTTTGTTGCCGACCCGCTCAATCCAGCTGAACAGCTTGCCGGGGCTGCGATTTTCGGTCATCACTTCCATCGGTAGATCCTCATGAGTCGTCTTGTCAGTTATGTTTGCGTACTGCTTATATTTTTTTAATGGTGATGCGTTGGCACCAGGTCGCCATAAATGGCGACCCTACACGGTAAGGAGCGGTGACCACCGGCCACGCCCTCGTAGGGTGCGCATTTATGCGCACCTGGCGTAATGCGTTGCTGAACTCAGGATGCTAATGTCGATGGCTGCACGCCGGCCGGAATCGGGCACACGTACGGCTGCTCACGGCGCACGCGGTCAAACTCTTCACGACAACGCGCCAGCGCGGCATCATCGTGCAACAGCGTCAGCGCGGTGGCGGCCAGCACTTTAGCGGCAAGGCACATCCCTTTGTGGGCAATCGGCGTGCGGCCCTGTGCCACCAGCTGCCAGGTGTGCAGCGGCGTGCCGAAGGCAAAACAGGGGGCAAAACACTGCGCCGTCGGCGTTACCCAGCTCACATCCCCAACGTCGGTTGAGCCGTACAGCAGCTCGCGCGTGACCGCATACGGCGCTACCTCATCCATCAGTACTTTATCCCCCAGCGCCTCAGCCCAGGCGATGCCCGCTTCGCCGCCGGTGCGCGCCGCATTCAGTCGCGCGTTACGCAGATCGTCTTTGCTTAGCGTGGCGCGGATCGCTGCCGCAAATGCCTGTTCCTGCGCGCTGTAGTGCGGCAGACCGAAATGGTGCAAATTACGTTCCATCACCGCTTCCAGCGCGCGGTTGGGCACATAGTTGGAGCAGGCTTTATCAAAACGTACCGTCATCTGCGTATCGGTCATCAGCGCTGCACCTTTGGCGATGTTGATCACACGCTGGTAGATATCCTGGGCCTGGTCGAGCTGCGGCGCGCGAATCAGGTACAGCACTTCGGCATCGGCCTGCACCACGTTGGGCGATACGCCGCCGGTTTGGGTGACCGCATAGTGCAGGCGCGCCTCCTGCACGATGTGCTCGCGCAGGAAATTCGCGCCGGTGTTCATCAGCGTCACCGCGTCCAGCGCGCTGCGCCCGAGATGCGGCGAGTTAGCGGCATGCGCCGCCACACCTTTGAAGTGAAACGCCGCCTGAATATTGGCGAGGGTGCTGAGGTTAAACATGCCGCTGAAGCCTTCCGGGTGCCAGGTCACGGCAGCATCGACATCATCAAACAGCCCCTCGCGCACCATGAAGGTTTTACCCGAGCCACCCTCCTCGCCAGGGCAGCCGTAAAAGCGCAGCGTGCCGCGTCCGCCCTGTTCTGCCCACCAGGCTTTGATGGCGAAAGCGGCGGCCAGGCCGGCGGTACCGAGCAGGTTGTGGCCGCAGCCGTGACCGTTGCCGTTTTCCACCAGCGGCTCAGGCGTGGCGCAGCCCGCCTGCTGGCTCAGGCCGGCCAACGCATCAAACTCGCCGAGGATGGCGATCACCGGCTGGCCGTGGCCGATTGAGGCGATAAACGCGGTGTCGAGACCGCCAACGCCGCGCTCGACCTCAAACCCCTCCTGCGCCAGCGCATCGGCCAGCAGCGCAGACGATTGCGTCTCTTCGAAACGGGTTTCCGGCACGTCCCAGATCGCATCGCTGAGGGCACTGAAGCGCGCCTGATGCTGGTCGATGTAGCGATCGATAAAGTCGTGCGCGCTCATCGGGCACCGCCGAACTGCGCCTGGTTAAGCGCCAGCGTAGCCAGCATCTGCACGGCAGTAGCCATCACCGCTTCATCAAAATCGAACCGCGCATTGTGGTGGCCCGCCGCCAGCTCGCAGCCGAAGATGACGTAAGACGCCTGGCCGCCGCGCTGCTGCACGCGCTCCATCATGTAGGTGGCATCTTCGGAACCGGCCGCCTGCTGTTTGCTGTCTATCACCGAACTGAACAGACCCAGCGCTTCGGCCTGCTGATGGATAAAACTGACCCACGCCGGGCTCGGCGTGCAGCTGCGGGCACCGCCCATCAGCGTAACCTCGTGCTCAACGCCGTACATCGCCGCGGCACCGGCAATCACGCGCAGCGCCTGCTGATAGATATCGTCATTAACCTGATTACTCGCGCCGCGCGTTTCCACCTTCATTAGCGCAACATCCGGCACTACGTTGCGTCCGCTGCCGGCCTGTAAGACACCAACGTTAACGCGCGCCACGCCGCCGCTGTGCTGCGGCAGAGTGTGCAGCGCCAGCGTGGCCTGCGCCGCCGCCAGCAACGCGTTGCGTCCCTCTTCCGGTTTGCCACCGGCATGCGCGCCGACCCCGGTAAAACGCACGTCCAGTTTGGTCGTGGCGAGAAAGCTGTCGCTGCCGCAGACGATCTCGCCGGGCGGCACGCCGGTGCCAAGGTGAATGGCGGTGAACAGATCGACATCATCAAGCACGCCCGCGGCCACCATGGCTTTGGCACCGCGTACGCCTTCTTCCGCCGGCTGAAAAATGAGTTTTATGCGACCGCTAAGCTGGTGCTTCATCGCCATCAGCACGCCCGCCAGCGCCAGACCTATGGTGGTGTGACCATCGTGGCCGCAGGCGTGCATCATGCCGGGATTGCACGAGGCGAAGCCTTCGCGCGTCGGCAGGTGATCGGCGGTGGCGCTCTCCGTCTGGTCGAGCGCGTCCATATCAACACGAAAGCCCATCACCGGACCGGGACGTCCTGTGTCCAGCGTTGCCACCACGCCGCAGAAACCGCCGGAGAAGTGGGGCAGCCACTGTGGCAGTGCGCCCTGCTGCAGCGCACGCGCTTCCTGCTGCGCCAGCACTTCAGCAGACGGCAGACCCATGCGCGCATCGGCATCAATCACCTCACGGCCCAGCTGTAGCTGATAACCAAGACGATGCAGCTCTTCCGCCACCAGCGTGGCGGTGCGGAACTCCAGCCAGCCGGATTCAGCAAACTGGTGCAGGTCGCGGCGCCATGTCTGCATCTGCGGTATCCGCGCGTTGACAAGGTCGGAAAGGGTGTTCATCGGCTGTTCCTTAGTGTTGGTTTTTTATGCATTCAACCGAATCTACACAATGGTATTAGGGCGCATAAGATGCGAATATCTTGTGACCGATAGACAACGGTTATCACCAGATCATGGCGGCCAATCTTAAACTTCATCAGCTGCGCGCCTTTGTTGACGTGGCGCACCAGGGCAGTATTCGCGCCGCCAGCCGGCTGTCGGGCCTGTCACAGCCGGCGTTAACCAAAGCGATTCAGGAACTGGAGCTGGCGCTGGGCGCGCGCCTGTTCGAGCGTCGTCAGCAGGGCGTGATGCTGACCGATGTCGGTGAAACCTTTTTTCGTCATGCCTGTCTGGTGCTGGAGGAACTGCGCGTGGCGCAGGAGGATATCCAGCAGCGGCTCGGTCTGGCCGGTGGCAAAGTGAATATTGGGGTGGGCGGCAGCATTGCGCGTACCGTGATGCCGCAGGTGATAACCCAGTTTCATCGCGAATATCCACTGGTGAAAGTGCGTATAGTCGAGGGCCAGCTGGTGTCGATGGTGCATGAACTGCGGCAGGGTGCGCTGGATTTCACCATCAATACCTACGACCGGCATCACTTCGATCAGGAGCTGATTTTCGAGCGGCTGATGCAGCGCGAGTATCAGGTGGTGATGCGTAAAGGGCATCCGATGGCGCATGCGCGCTCGCTGGCCGAGTTGCAACATTGCGACTGGACCATGCCGACGCCGCAGGGCAGTTATTACCGACTGCTGCATGACCTGTTCGGTGAGCGCGGCATGGCACCCAAAATCGCGGTGACCTGCGAGACCTTTATGGCCTGCACCAGCCTGGTGGCGAAGAGTGATTTTGTCAGCATCATTGCGCGCGACGTGATTGAAGACCCTACGCACGGCGGGCAGCTGATCGCGCTGGATCTCGACGATCCGCTGCCGAAAGCCACCTTCTATCTGATTCAGCGTAAAGACACCGCGCTGACGCCGATGAGCGCTTACATGGCGCAGCTGTTCCGCCGCTACTGCCAGCCGTGACGGGTGAAAAACTGCATCGTCTACACTTTAGGTGTACGACACGCGTTAACGCACTCTCAACGGAGGTTACGATGCAGGTGAGTCCTTATTTATTTCTCTACGGCCGCTGTGAAGAAGCCATTGCCTTCTATCTGGAGGCCACCGGCGGCGAAATTCTGCAAAAAATGACGTTTGGCGATATGCCGGAGCAGGGCGAGCAGGTGGGCGATCGGTCGGCGCCGCCGCTGCCGCCGGAAAAGATTATGCATGCGCATCTGCGCATTGGTCAGGGCGAGCTGATGCTGAGTGATGGCAATACCGCCCAGCCACCGGCGTCCGAACATGCCGGTTATGCGGTGAGCCTGGCCACGCCAGATGAAGCGGAGGGTAAAGCCTGGTTTGATAAGCTCTCTGCGGGCGGCAAAGTGACCACTGAATGGCAAAAAACCTTCTGGTCGAACGGCTTCGGGATGTTTATCGATAAGTTTGGCATCCCATGGCGCATCAACGTGGTGAAGCCACAGGCGTAACCGACTGGCGTGGCCGCGATGGTAAGCGGCCACGCCGGAAGCGGTTTAGAAGTTGTAACCCACCACCAGGTAGTAACCCCAGCCGGTCGATTTCACTTCAAATGGACCGTTGCCAAAGTTCAGCTCCTGGCCATCAGCCCACTGGCCGCCGTTGTGGAAGTAACGCGCCACGGTAGAGACATGCCAGTGATCGTAGTTCAGCGACAGAATGTGGCTGGAGGCAATCGAGTTGCTGGTGCGTGAGCGGTCAGACTTGTCACGCAGATCGGAACCCCAGTCAAAGTTGGTGAAGCCGATATAGCTCAGCTTGCCGCCCCACAGGTCAGTGATCGGCACAAAGTATTTCACCTTGAAGCGATAACCATCCCAGCTGTTTTCGTTAGCCGCGCCGTAGTTTTCCCACTGGTATTTCGCGTACACGTTCAGTGACAGGCCGATATCGCTATGGGTATCGATGTCAGTACCCAGACCCATATACCAGGTGTTCTGACGGCTGTCGCTGTTGCGACCCATGTCGTAGATGTAGTTGTTAGCGAAGTACCACTCTTTGAACGGTCCGAATGCCAGGCTGGTGCCGGTCAGCTTATCGATGGAGAAGCGTGGCTCAATTTCCATGAACATCGGCGAACCATGGTCAAAAATACCGTTGGCATTGCTGTTACCCACGCCAAAGAAGTTGGTCAGGTCAAGGTAGCCGTAGAAATCAAACCAGTCCTTTTTAGTAAAGGCTTCGTATTCGAGATACACATCATTGTTGAACTGAGGTCCGAAGCGGGTGTGATAACTGCCTACCACGTTCACGCTCTGATGCCACCAGTCAGAAAGGTACTGCGGATCGCTTTCCGCCGCCTGTGCGGCGCCGGTCCAGCTACTGGCCAGTAAGGCCCCTGCTATCAACGTTTTAAATTTCATTATTTTTTAACCACTTGCTCGTGATCGCCGCGCAAATGCTGCGATCGGGTGAAATCGATCCCAGGGGATGGGCAGTGTGCTGTTGTCGCCGGTCTGACGCGCCGGATTTTCAGGCCCGCGTAATGTGCCTGTAACAGAGCGATAGAAAATAGATTTTGATCACGTTTGTCAAAAAGTGTTGCATTTCGATTCAGTAAATATGTGAACTAGATCACATAAAGGCCGTGTAACGAACGGAACCCCGCAACCGTTTACGTTGTCGGGATACGCAGAGAACTGGCAGGAGAAGAAAATAGCCGGCGCGGATTATCGCGCCGGAGGAGGAAAGACGTCAGGGAAGGGTTACGCGTACCTGCAGGCCACACACTTCACCCTGCGGGTTCAGGCAATTCGACAGCGCCACCTGCATCTGATGCTTTTGCGCCACGCTGCGCACGATCGATAATCCCAGGCCGCTGCCCTGCGCCTGGACATCCGGCGAGCGGGTAAAGCGATCGAAGGCGCGCTCAATAAACGACTCCGGCATGCCGGGGCCGTTATCGACAATATCCACCACCGTATGATGACCGACGCGATGCAGCAGCACATCCACCATGCTGCCCTCCGGCGTGTGCAGCATGGCGTTGCCGATCAGGTTATCGAACAGGCTGCGCAGATCGGAGCGGCTGGCGTGCAGACGATAGTGCGCGGTGCCGTTGAAGCCGATATCAATGCCGCGCTTGTCCGCTACCACCATCAGCTGCTCAATGCTCTCCTTCAGCAGGTCATCAAGCTCAATGGTCTCGACGCTGGCGACCACGGACTGATCCTCCTGGCGTGAGATATTCAGCAACTGCGTCACCAGATGGCGCGTGCGCGTGACGCCCGCTTCCAGCTGATCAAACTGGCGGCTGGCTTCGCCCGGCAGGATGTGCTGACGCAGGTTCTCCAGCTGTAACGTGACGGCGGTGACCGGCGTGCGCAGTTCATGTGCGGCATCCTCAAGGAACTGGCGCTGTGACGACCAGGCCGCGCGTAGTTTATCCAGTAGCGAGTTATAGGCATCGACCAGCGGCAGCACTTCGTCCGGCAGACCGTCCGGCGACACGCTGTGCGGATGCAGGGTTTCCTGCGCCGCAATCTGGCGCGACGCCACGCGCAGATCGCGCGTAATGGCACGCACCACCAGCCAGATCACCAGCAGCGACAGCGGCATCATCAGGATGAGCGGAATGATGGCGGAGAGTACGCGCTTCACCATCAGGCTCTTCATGTAGCCGACGTTGTGCAGCACCTGAATATTGCCGATCTCGCTGCCCAGCTCGCCGGGTCGGGTGTAAACGCGCCACTGGCAGTCATCGCCGCAGTCGCCAACTTTTAAATCTGACCAGCCTTTTTTGCTCTGCAGGGGCGCATGCAACGCCGGCCAGGAACTGGCGCGCAGGTGATTATTGGTGTCCCAGAGCTGAACGATATAGGTACTTTTCAGCTTCTCCTGCTGCATCACCATCGGCATCAGTGCCGGCATGCGCTGGCTGCTTGACCAGGCATCGGCAATTTTAGCGAGCTGGTCGTCCTTCATGGTGCCCATCATGTCGCCATAGCAGTGGTAGAAATACCAGGTGACGCCGCCGATCATCGCCAGATGCAGCAGCACCAGCGTGACCAGCAGTTTGTTGCGCAGCGACCGCATAAACGTAAAGGATCTCATATTGCTGGCACCCGCCAGCCCAGACCGCGTACGTTGCGAATCACTTCGTTATCGAGTTTGCGCCGCATGCCGTGAATCAGCACGTCCACGGCGTTGCTGGTGACCTCTTCGCCCCAGCCGTAGATGCGGTTTTCTAACTGCTCACGCGACAGGATCGCCCCTGGGCGTTCCAGCAGCGCATAGAGCAGGGCGTATTCACGTGCGGTTAGCTGCTCGCGCTGGCCTTTGTACAGCACTTCACGCGTCATCATATCGAGCTGCACGTCGCCGTTGCCCAGCAGGGAGTCCGCCGCACCGTGGCTGCGTCGGGTGATGGCTCGCATACGCGCCAGAACCTCTTGCAGATCAAAGGGTTTGAGTAAGTAGTCATCGGCGCCGCTGTCCAGACCCTGAATGCGCTGCTGCACGGTATCACGTGCGGTCAGCACCAGCACCGGCGTCATGTCACCGCGCGTGCGCGCACGGCGCAGCACATTGATGCCATCTTCACGCGGTAAACCGAGATCGAGCAGGACGCAGGTGTAACCGCCTTCCTGCCAGGCGTTGCTGGCAAATACGCCGTCACGCACCCAGTCCACCGACCAGCCGGCGGCCTCCAGCGCCTGCTGCAGGTTGGCGCCGATCATTTCATCATCTTCTACCAGCAGCACACGCATGATGCCCTCCTGAATAACTTGTCGCAGTGTAGCGCCCGATAATTAGCGCAGAATTAACCTGGTGCGCTGTTTCGTCGGGAAAGCCGTTTTTTTGCTTGCTAATTCTGCGCTAATTTTCTGCTAATTAAGGGATAAATTTAACGCGCTACAGTGACGTCACTGGACATTTTACCGACGCCGGAGGGAGTCATGAATCAGCGCGAATTTATCCGTAGTTTGCTGGAGTGGATTGAAAAAAATTTAGGGCACGATCTGCATCTGGATGAAGTAGCACGCCGCTCGGGATATTCCCGCTGGCATCTGCAACGTCTGTTCCGTCAGCACACCGGTTTTTCTCTGGCAGAATACATTCGCCAGCGCCGGCTGACTGAGTCAGCGCTCACGCTGATCAACAGTGATGAGGCGATTCTGCAGGTAGCGATGAGCTACGGCTTTGATACCCAACAGGCTTACACCCGCACCTTTAAAAATTATTTTCGCGTCACGCCAGGCCAGCTGCGGCGTCAGCGTCGCGTCGAGCCGGACCGCCTGCTGTTTCCGTTAGCGGTGGCGGTGTGACATCCCTCGCCCGATTTCCCGTGGCCGCTGCGTAACGGGAAATCGGGTGCGCATTCGCGTGTTTGCTTTTAAGCTGCGGTTCTCACTCTTTCGAATCAGCCAGAGAACATGGACAACAGCGATAATCTCACCGCCATGATGCTGTTTGCACGCGTCGTTGAGCGGCAAAGCTTCAGCGAAGCGGCCCGTACGCTGGGGGTATCAAAATCGCACGTCAGCCGCGAAATCGCCCGGCTGGAGGTGCGGCTGGGTATCAAACTGCTGCAGCGCACCACGCGCAAGGTGGCGCTGACCGAGCTGGGCCAGGCTTACTATCCGTTTTGCACCCGCATGCTGGAAGAGATGCATCGCGCCGATGCGTTTGTGCAGCAGGTGCATCAGCAGCCTGCCGGCAACGTGCGGTTGCAGGCGCCGATCACCTTCGGCTGTCAGTGCGTGGTGCCGACGCTGAACACCTTTATCCGCCGTCATATTCACATCAACGTCGATCTCGAACTGACCACCAGCGACGATCCGCAGCCCAGTGCGGACGTGGCGATTGTGATCCGCGCACGTGCGCCGGAGGTGGCGAACTACCGCGAGCTGAGCAGCATTGACTGGGGACTGTATGCGTCGCCAGCGTATCTGGCCGCGCATCCGACCATCGATCATCCTGAACGTCTGATGCGCCATGATCTGCTGCTGTTTCACGGCCCGGCACACACGGCGGCGTTGCCGTTTCGCCGTGATAAGCAGCGCCTGGCGCTGGATGTGCACAGCCGCTTTCGCGCGAATAACAGCATGGCGCTGCTCAATGCGGCCCTGGCCGGAACCGGCGTGGCGTATCTGCCGGCCTATATGACGCAGGAGGCGCTGGCGCGCGGCGAGATTCAGCAGGTGCTGCCGGAATGGCAGATGGATCGCCTGCACAGTTACCTGCTGCTGAAAGAGCAGCCGCAGCCCTCGTCACCGGTCACCTTGCTCTGCGACGCGCTGATCACTACGCTGGGTGCGCCGTGATTGTTGTTTTCTGGCAACAATAACGCGCTGGCTGGCAAATATCCGCTTCTCCCTGTTTTCTGTGTGCTACCGCTGATAGCCTGCTAAAAAAGCCAAAAACAGGGATATCACTATGTCGCATTCTTCTATCGCGTTAGCGCCTGAGCAGCAACACTGGCGGCGAAATTTGTGGGTTTGCGTGCTGGGCTCGTTCAGCACTATCGTCGCCATGACCCTGCTGCTGCCCTTTCTGCCCCTTTATGTGCAGCAGCTGGGCGTGCAGGAACCGGCCGCGATTGCGCGCTGGTCAGGCACCGCCTACGGTGCCACCTTTCTCAGCGCGGCGCTGACGGCACCGCTGTGGGGCAAACTGGCGGATCGCTATGGCCGCAAGCTGATGCTGATCCGCGCCAGCCTCGGAATGGCCGTCGCCATGTCGCTGATTGGTATGGCCACCGCGCCGTGGCAGCTGGTAGCGCTGCGCCTGCTGGCCGGTCTGCTCGGCGGCTATGCGTCGGGCTCCACCATTCTGGTGGCGGCGCAAACGCCGAAAGCGCAGACCGGCTGGGCGCTGGGCGTGCTGTCCTCCGGCATCATGGCCGGTAATGTGGTCGGCCCGCTGCTGGGCGGCGTGCTGCCACCGCTGATCGGTATCCGCCACACTTTCTGGCTCACCGGCGCGGTGATTTTTCTTGCGTTTCTCGCCACCACTTTTCTGCTGAAAGAAGCGCCACGTGCGGCGAAGAAAGCCGCAGCCGGGGAGGGTGATGAGCCGGAGGCGTCGATCAACCGGCCAGTGGTACGGCTGATGTGGCTGTCGGGCATGCTGCTGATTTTTGCCAATATGTCGATTGAGCCGATTATCACGCTGTATATCGCGCAGTTTGTGCACGGCGATCACGCGGTGACGGTGACGGCCGGGCTGGTGATGGCGGCCGCCGCGCTGGGCAGCATTCTCTCCGCGCCGCGCCTTGGCCGGCTGGCCGACCGCATCGGACATGCGCGCGTGCTGATTTATGGCCTGCTGGTCTGCGCGCTGCTGCTGATTCCGCAGGCGTTTATTAGCGCGGCGTGGCAGCTGGTGGTGCTGCGTTTCCTGATGGGGATGGCGCTGGGCGGCCTGATGCCCTGCGTGACGGCGTTGATTCGTCATAATGTGCCGCAGCGGCAGGTTGGGAAAATGCTGGGCTATGCGACCTCAGCCCAGTATGTCGGCCAGGTGAGCGGCCCGCTGTTCGGTGGCTTTATCGGCGGCGCGTTTGGTATGCGCCCGGTGTTTCTCGCCACCTGCGTGATTATGGCGCTGTGCGCGCTATTGAATGCGCGGGTGCTGCGTAAACCCTGACCTCCAGATCGACCGTAATGCCGACCGGCATATAAAAAAAAGCGGGCATTGCCCGCTTTTTTACTTCAGTGCGAAAAATTACTTCGCATCTGGCAGCGCATAGGCAATCACGTAATCGCCCAGCTTGGTACCGAACGAACCGTGGCCACCGGCCGCGATGACAACGTACTGCTTGCCATTCACTTCATAGGTCATTGGCGTCGCCTGGCCACCCGCTGGCAGACGCGCCTGCCACAGCATCTCACCGGTGTTGGTATCGAACGCACGCAGGTAGTTATCTGCGGTCGCGCCGATGAAGAACACGTTACCGGCGGTGGTGATTGGGCCACCCAGCATTGGCATACCCATTTTGAACGGCAGCGGAACCGGTGCGCTATCGCGAACGGTACCGATACGTTTCTTCCAAACGGTTTCGTTGGTCTTCAGGTCGATCGCTGAAACGTAACCCCAGGCCGGCTGTTTACACGGCAGACCAAACGGCGACAGGAACGGGTTCAGCTCGACGCCAAACGGCACACCGTACTGCGGCTGAATGCCGGTTTCAGTACCGGAACCACCTTCTGCGCCCTGCGGTGGTTCAATCGGGTTGCCCGGACCGCGCGGAATCAGCTTAGACACAAACGGCAGCGCCATTGGGTTAGCAATCGCGATCTGACGATGGGGATCAACCGCGATGCCGCCCCACTCGAACATACCGAGGTTGCCCGGGAACACCAGCGTACCCTGCTCAGATGGCGGCGTGAACGGACCTTCGTAGCGCAGACGCTTGAAGATCACGCGGCACACCAGCTGGTCATACATCGTCGCGCCCCACATGTCCTTGTCCGTCAGGTTCTGCTTCGGACGGAAGGTCAGTTCGGAGTACGGCTGGGTCGGTGCCACGTGGTCACCTTTCGCCGCGCCCTGCGGTACCGGCGTCTCCGGTGCAGGCACGACCGGCTTACCGGTACGACGATCCAGCACAAAGATGTTACCGGTTTTCGCCGGGGCATAAATCACCGGTACGGTGTTGCCATCTTTGTCCGTGATATCGGCCAGCGTCGGCTGTGACGGCAGGTCCATATCCCACAGATCGTGGTGCACGGTCTGATACGACCACACCAGCTTACCGGTGGTGGCGTTCAGCGCCAGAACGCTGCTCGCGTAGCGCTCCTGCTCTGGTGTGCGGTTACCGCCCCAGATATCCGGGGTGGAAACGCCCATTGGCAGGTAAACGGTATCCAGTTTTGGATCGTATACCGCCGGCGCCCACGAGTTCGGCGAGTTCATGGTGAAGGTGTGTTCATCGGCCGGAATCGCGTTAGGATCTTTCGCGCCCGGGTCGAACACCCACAGCAGTTTACCGGTGTTGACGTCGAAGCCACGGATGGCACCAGACGGCTCACGGGTAGAGTAGTTATCGGTGACCGCACCAGCAATGACGATGGTGGTGTCAGTGATAACCGGCGGTGACGTAGGCTCATACTGGCCTGGCGTCTGTACCGGCTGCTTGTGCTGCAGATCCAGCTCACCGTTGTTACCAAAGGATGGGCAACGGGCACCGGTATCGGCATCCAGCGCGAACAGACGACCGTCGTTCACTGGCAGGTAGATGCGGCGTGAGCACAGCGCAGGCTGGCTGTTGGCGGCATCGGCAGCGGCAGGCACTTCATGGTATGAAACACCGCGGCAGGTCACGTGCTGGAAGGTAGGATTCGGCTTCAGGCCCGGATCGAATTTCCACTTCTGCTTACCGGTCGTCGCATCCAGCGCAAACAGAATCTGGTGTGGCGAGCAAAGGTACAGCGTGTCGCGGATTTTAATCGGCGTCACTTCATCAGTGATTTCACCCGGATCGTTGGCGGTTTTGAGATCGCCGGTCTGGAACTGCCAGGCAACCTGCAACTCTTTCACGTTGCTGGTGTTGATCTGCTTCAGCGGCGAGAAGCGGGTGCCCTGCTGGTCACGCGCGTAGGCTGGCCAGTCAGCATCGTTGATGTTACTCAGCGGCTGGGCCTGCGGAACGTTAGCGGCTTCCGGCAGATTGCCATTCAGCTCCTGCGGATCGTGGAATACTGCCCACGCCAGCACCAGTACGCTGGCTACCAGCGCAACGGCCATCGCACCCAGCGCACCTTTACCCGCATGATTCAGGCCGCGATACACAAACGGCAGAATCAGCCAGATACCGAAGATCACCAGCACGTCGGTACGTGGGGCCAGCGCCCAGAAGTCGAAGCCGACTTCCCATACGCCCCACACCAGCGTTGCCAGCAGCAACAGGGCATACAGCAGCAGTGCGGAACCGCTACGGCGCCACAGCAGAACAGCGGTGATCAGCATAATCACACCGCCAATAACGTAGTACCAGGAACCTCCAATGGCGGCTAACCAAACGCCGCCAATCAGCATAAATGCGCCCGTCAGCAGTGCAAACAGCACCGTCAGGAAGCGAATTACGCCAAAAGATGAGGAAGCTTTCCCCATAATATTGACCTCTTTCTTTGCCATAAAATCAAAGGAAACAACCGATTAGGCTGTATCCCGACATAGAGTACGAAGTGACTTAAGGTGTTCTGTCAGTGCTTTTCCGTTAAGCAGGATGATCCCTTTGCGTTAAATTTTATCTTAAAAACGTTAACAGGTTTGATTTTTTTAGCGCTTTGCTCTTTTTATCAGGCAGTGACACGACATTTTATGAGGATATTGCGCCATCCTGTCCGGCGTCATCGGGCGATAACGCCGACACGCAGAATTTTGTGTAAACGTTTACCCTGGGAAGAGCGGATGACAGCTCCGCTGCGTTTGCCAGCCGCTTAGCTGTAAATGCAGGTAATCTTCGGCCGGTAATTGGAGCTGAGGCGTACGTAATATTACCTCTGCTTGTGTTTCCCGCAGCGAAGCGAGCAGAAAAGGAAAGCTGAACTTGAGATAATTTTCGCGGAAGAAGTCATCGCTCAGAACAATACCGCTGAAGGGAAAATCGGTAATATTTTTCCACTCGGTTCCCGGCGGCGCGAGATCGTAAAGCCAGAAGGAAAAACGAGACGCCACAGCGCGTAAGGCGGATCCTGCCTGACATAAAGTGGCATAGTTGATCGCCAGCCTTACATTCTCACGTTGCAGGCTGGAATAATTATCCACGTCATGCAAAAAGGACATCACACTATTTCCCGCCAGTGGAATAATTATTAATCCCGCAGCATCCGCTGACTGATAATGTTGGGTAATTATCTCGCCTTCATGAAGTAATGCATCACGTTCCGGCACGCAATGCATTAAGGACGCTGAATAACACGCGCCGATAGGTGTGCCGTCGAAGCGACAGACACGCTCAGTGACATAAGGATGGTATGAATTGTTTTCCATTTATCTCTATGAATAAATTAATGAACGATAGCGTCTTAATTATTATAAGGACGGGAAGACTGCTGTGATTATCACAGGGGGCAATATAGATCGATTCGCCGGCAAAGATCACCTTTTTTAGCTGTTTCTGATAAAGAGATAAAAAGGATTCGCCAGGCATTAATTAACGCTTTACTGAATTATCTGGAATGATTCGGCTATTTTCAAAGTAAAACAATCAGTCTGCTAATATTCAGAACGCCATGTTTAACTGTCAATCCGGATAAACACCTGTTTTTACAGCGCACATCCAGCCATTGCCTGCCCCGGTCAGTTATCGCACTCTATGGCGTGAAAAACATAAGGAAAGCCGATGGTGGCTTTTCACCAGGCCGGTGCCATGACGCCGGCCGGTTCTGCTTCAGGATGGGATAAAACTATGGGTTCACCGGTCACCGCAGCGGAAGATTCGCTGCTGCGACACAGGTCGTTCGTCGCCTTCTGGCTGGCGCGTACCTGTTCATCGTTTGGTTTTCAGATGTTCTCCGTGGCCGTCAGCTGGCAAATCTATGCGCTTACCCACAGTGCTATGGCGCTGGGCATGATCGGTCTGATGCAATTTTTACCTTCGGTATTGCTGGCGCTGCCGGCGGGTCACCTTGCGGATCAGTATGACCGTCGCCGCATCGTGCTGCTGGGGCAGCTGATTGAGTGGCTGGCGCTGCTCGGGCTGGTGGCGCTGACGCTGCTGCACTGGGCGGGCCGGATTGAAATCTGGGGACTGGTATTCCTGATTTCGCTGGCCAAAGCGCTGGAGTGGCCGGCAATCACCTCAATGCTGCCAGCGTTGGTACCGCCGCCCATCCTTGCGCGCGCCATGGCGGCCAGCTCGGTGGGCGGTCAGGCGGCGGTGATTGTCGGTCCGACGCTGGGCGGCTTACTGTACGTGGCCGGGCCGGAGGTGGTGTACGGTGTTTCGGCGCTGTTCTATCTGTTGTCGATTGTGCTGGTCAGCCGTTTGCGCTACGAACGACCGCCGCAGGCACGTATTCCGGCCAGCCTCAGCACCATGTTTGCCGGTGTCCGCTTCATCCGCGAGCGCAAAGATGTGCTTGGGGTGATCTCGCTCGATCTGTTTGCCGTGCTGCTGGGCGGCGCCACGGCGCTGCTGCCGATCTTCGCCCAGGATATTCTGCATACCGGTCCGTGGGGGCTGGGCATGCTGCGCGGTGCCCCGTCGGTCGGGGCGCTGCTGGTCGGGGTGTGGCTCAGCCGTCACAAGCTGGAAAAGCACGTGGGCATGATCATGTTTGGCTCGGTAGCCGGTTTTGGCCTGGCTACGCTGGTATTTGCGCTATCGACGCAGCTGTGGCTCTCGCTGCTGGCGCTGGCGGCACTTGGCGGCTTCGATATGGTGAGCATGGTGATTCGTGGCGCGCTGGTGCAGCTGGACACGCCGGATGAGATGCGCGGGCGCGTCAACGCGGTCAACGCCATCTTCATTAATACCTCTAACCAGCTGGGGGAGTTCGAATCCGGCCTGTTGGCCGCATGGTTCGGTGCGGTGCCGGCAGCGGCGATTGGCGGTATCGGCACTCTGGTGGTCGTGGCGCTGTGGATGGCGCTGTTCCCTCATCTGCGCAAACGGCAGAAACTGGAAAACGACAGTCTCGCCTGACGTTCGCGGCTGCCCGGCGCGGTGGCCGTGGCCAGGTACGCAGTCTGCCTCGCTGTCTCACACAGCCAGGTTTGATTATTATTAATCACATTTGACTGTTTGTGAGCATGATCAAACTAATTAAGCGCCAGTTAATCTATAAATTGCCCTGCCTGTGCGTAAATTTATTCATTTTTGAGTGAAGTAAATCATTTTGCACGGTGCGGGGTAGCCAGCGCAGCGACGCAACAACAATAATCATGGCCGCCTCATTAACGGTGCGTGTGAAGCCCGGCACGCACCACGACCCTACGTTATCAATGAGGCGAACATGAAACAGTTCTCTGCAGAAGGGATGGTGATTATTGTCGGGATTGTCATTGCCTACATCCTGTTCACTACCTGGCTGACCTGGCGGTTGCGCAGTAAAAACAGCGGCGACTTTATGGCGGGTTCAAACGTGATGCCAGCGTTTGTGGTCGGCGTGATGCTGATGTCTGAATACATTGGCGCCAAGTCAACCATCGGTACGGCGCAAGCGGCTTTTGAGGATGGCTTTGCCGCGTCCTGGTCGGTGATCGGTGCCGCTATCGGCTTTCCGCTGTTTGGTTTTTTGCTGGTCAAACGCATCTACAATACCGGCAAAATTACCATTTCCGGCGCGATTGCCGAGCGCTATGGCAACTCCACCAAAAATATTATTTCTATCATCATGATCTACGCGCTGCTGCTGGTGAACGTCGGTAACTATGTCAGCGGTGCGGCGGCGATCTCTACGGTACTGAACCTTGATCTCACCACGGCGGCGGTGATCACCGCGCTGGTCAGCACCTTCTATTTTATGTTCGGCGGCATGAAAGGCATCGCCTGGGTGACGCTGCTGCACAGCGGCCTGAAATATATCGGTATTCTGGTCATTCTCGGCGTGGCGCTGCACATGACCGGCGGCGTCAGCCCGATGATCAAAGAGATGCCGCACTTTTACTGGACCTAGGACGGTAACGTGGGCGCCAGCACCATTTTTGCCTGGATGATTGGCACCATCGGGTCGATCTTCTGCACCCAGTTTGTGATTCAGGCTATCGCCTCGACCAAAAGTGCGGCGTCTGCGAAGCGCGCCACCTGGGTCGCGTTCTTCTTCTGTATGCCGATTGCCATCGCCATTGCGCTGATTGGCGTGGCGGCAAAGTATCTGCATCCGGAGATTAACAGCCTGTACGCGCTGCCGGTGTTCCTGCAGGACATGAGCCCGTGGCTGGCAGGGATTGTCACCACTTCGCTGGTGGCATCGATTTTTGTCAGCGTCAGCACCGTGGCGCTGGCCATCGCCTCGCTGGTGGTGAAGGACTTTTATGTGCCGTACCGTAATCCGACGCCGGAACGCGAATTTCGCATGACGCGCTGGCTGTCACTGCTGATCGGTTTCCTGCCGCTGATCTTCGTGCTGTTTGTACCGGAAGTGCTGAAGCTATCGTTCTTTACCCGCGCCATCCGTCTGTCGATTTCGGTGGTGGCGATCATCGCTTTCTACCTGCCATTTTATAAAAGTACGCGCGGCGCGAACGCCGGCCTGATTGGTGCCTGCGTCATGACCTCGCTGTGGTATCTGCTGGGCGATCCGTTCGGCATCAACAATATGTACGTCGCGCTGGTCACACCGGCGGTGATCATGCTGATTGACCGTCTGATCCCGTCACGCCAGCCGCAGCGCAAAAATGCACCTGATTCATCAATGCAAAACAGTGGAGCCTGACATGACCGACTCAACCATTACCGTCGAACGTAACGGTAAGCTTCATCCGCACGCGCAGGACGCGCAGCAGCTCACGGCGATGCTGCCTTCGGTCTGTCCGCAGAACCACGCCGCTAATCTGCTGCCGTTACCAAACGGCGACCTGCTGTGCGTGTGGTTTGGCGGCACGCAGGAAGGCATCGCGGATATTTCGGTGTGGTGCTCGCGGCTGGCGCAGGGCAGCGCGCAGTGGAGCGATCCTCAACAGTTATCCGACGATCCGGCGCGATCGGAACAGAATCCGGTGCTGTTTCTCGATCCGGATAACGTGCTGTGGCTGTTGTGGACCGCGCAAAAGTCCGGCAATCAGGACACGGCAATTGTGCGCTATCGCCAGTCACACGATTTGGGTCACAGCTGGAGTGCCATCGATACGCTGCTCGATCAGCCGGGCACGTTTATCCGCCAGCCGCTGGTGGTGCTGCCGAATGGCAACTGGCTGCTGCCGGTGTTCTATTGTCGCACCCAGCCGGGAGTGAAATGGGTGGGCAACGATGACATCAGTGCGGTAAAAATCTCCAGCGACAAAGGACAGAGCTGGCGCGATGTGGCGGTGCCGGACAGCCTCGGCTGCGTGCACATGAACATTACGCTGCTGCAGGATGGCAGCCTGCTGGCGCTGTATCGCAGCCGCTGGGCTGATTATATCTACCAGAGTTGTTCGGACGACGGCGGTGAAAGCTGGAGCACGCCGCAGGCGACCGATCTGCCAAATAATAACTCATCGATTCAGGTGACTACGCTGCACAACGGCCATCTGGCGCTGGTGTTTAACGCCATGAGCGCGCGTGATGCCAGCGAGCGTCGCCTGTCACTGTACGACGAAATCGAAGACGAAGATGAAGATGACGCGGCGGTGGCCGTGGCGGCGCAGCCGGTGGTTCAGGGCGCACGTACCGCCTTCTGGGGGGCTCCGCGCGCACCGATGACGCTGGCTATTTCTGCCGATGGCGGAGTGAGCTGGCCTTGGCAGCGTAATCTGGATGAGGGGGACGGCTACTGCATGACCAACAATTCACAGCAGAAACTGAACCGTGAGTTCTCCTATCCCAGCATTAAGCAGAGCGCGGACGGCGCACTGCACATTGCCTACACCTATTTTCGCCAGGCCATCAAGTACGTGCGCGTGGAGGAGAACTGGGTGAGGGACAAAGCATGAGCCGCCATGCGCTGGTGACCGGTGTCAGTTCCGGCATTGGTGCGGCGATTGCCGATGAGCTACTGACGCAGGGCTGGCAGGTCACCGGTTTTAGCCGTACGCCGGTGGAGAAAGATCATCCGGCGTTTACCTCCGTCAGCGTCGACCTGTTTGACGCCGGTCAGCTGAAACGGGCTTTGGCCGGGCTGGCGAAGGTGGATGCGCTGGTGCACGCGGCAGGCATGATGCTGGCCGCGCCGCTGGGTGAGCTGGAGGAAGAGCAGGGGGCGCGGCTGTGGTATCTGCACGTGCAGGTGGCGCAAATCATGGCCAACACCTTGCTGCCGCAGATGGGCCACGGCGATCGTATTCTGCTGCTCGGCAGCCGCACGTCACGCGGCGCGGCGAATCGCAGCCAGTATGTCAGCACCAAGGCGGCGATGGTGGGCATGGCGCGCAGCTGGGCCGCCGAACTGGCTCCGCAGGGCATTACGGTCAATGTGATTGCTCCCGGTGCCACCGCCACGCCGATGCTGCTGCAGCCGGACCGCGCCAGCTCGCCGCCGAAACTGCCGCCTATCGGACGCTATATCCATCCCGAAGAGGTGGCCGCGCTGGCTGGTTTTGTGCTATCGCCGGCTGCCGCTGCCATTACCGGACAGGAGCTGGTAATTTGCGGCGGCGCGTCGCTGTACTAGTGCCTGCATGGAACCAGGCACATTTACGACTGATACAATAATGCGTATGATTCTCATTCCTTTTTATGCTTCCTGCTCGCGCAGGTAACCCATCGGTCCTTACCGGAGACAGCAATGACTTCATCATTACGCCCGCGCGCCACCGCGCTGGCTCTGGCGCTGCTGGCAGCCATGAGCCTGAGCGCCTGTCAGGCGCCGGCTAAAAAATCAGTAGCGCCTGCCGCCGCGGCTAAGCCAGCGGCAGCGGAGAAGGTACAGCAGCGTGAACTGGGCGACGGCCTGTATGAAATGGCCTATGTGCCGGGCGATCCGGCTGCGCTGTATGTGGCCAGCGCGCAGGCATTTAAAACCGTCAACGGTGGCGTGCTGTATCGTCTGGATGCCCGCACGCTGGCGACGCTGGGCGAAACCCACACCGATCTGAAAAACTTTGGCATGACGGCTTCACCGGACGGCAGCGTACTGTACATTACCAACACGCTGGACGGCGGCGTGACCAAAGTAGACGCCAGAAGCGGTAAAGTGCTGCAGCGTCTGCTGTTTGGCCTGAAAAACGACAAAGGCAATCCGGTTGGCGCGCGTGAAATCCTGCTGCATGACGGCCTGCTGTACATCGGTGCGATTGAGAATCCGGCGATGATTTGGGTGGTTGATGCGAATACGCTGCGGCTGAAAACCACCATCAAAAACGCCGGCAAGTGGGTGACCGGGTTGCTCTATTCGGCGTCAACCGACCGTATTTACGCGGCGAACGGCAGTGGCGAAGTGCTGGTGATCAATCCGCGCAGTCACAAAATTGAGCAGCGCTGGACGCCAGGCGATGGCAAAGAGTATCTGCTGTTAAATCTGGCGGAAGATGCCGCCAATGGCCGCCTGTACGTCACTGACAATTCTAAGGGCAAAACCACGCTGGTATTTGATGAGCGCAGCGGTAAGGTGATCAAGCGCCTGGATGTCGGCGATTCGCTTGGCATCAAATTCAATGCGAAGCGCAACGAGATTTACATCAGCCAGCGACTCGGCGGCAAAGTGCTGCAGCTGGACGCGACGACCTACGCAGTGAAAAATAGCTGGGCGCTGCCGACCCACCCTAACAGCCTGCTGGTGTCGCCAGATGGTCAGACGCTGTATGTGACGGTGAAGCAGGGGCTCAATAAAGAGCGCTCGCCGCAAGGGCCGGATAGCGTGGTGCGGATTACGCTGGATTAACCGCGCTGGATTTAATCGCGGCGCGAGGGATCGCGCCGCGGATAACCCGTGCTTAGCCACGGGTTACGTCATCCATTACGCCACGCCGTTCACCAGCAGTACGCGGTAGTTGGCGCCTTTCAGGCGATGCGCTTTGGCTTCCTGGTAGGCCGGGCTGAAGTACCAGGCTTTGGCGGCCTCGGCATCTTCAAACTGCAGCACCACCACGCCTTCAGCATCGCGCCCTTCCAGTACCTCCAGATCGCCGTAAAACGCCAGTGGCGTGATGTGGTGATCGCCACGCGCCGCGCCGGCTTTCTGCGAATAGGTGGCCAGCTCATCTTTATCCAGCGTTTCGTCTTTAATCATAACGACATATGCGGCCATTATTGTTCGCCTCGCGCCTGACGCTTGTCTTCAGTATTGGTATCAAAATCGCTCGCATCGTGCCGTTCCAGCAGCTGATCCTGCGGCTCGGCGCCAAATGCCCGGTTCACTTTACGCCCGCGGATCACCGCCGGACGGTCGGCAATCTCTTTTGCCCAGCGCACCACATTTTTGTACGACTGCACATCGAGGAATTCGCCGCCGCCGTACTGGTTATTCAGCACCAGATTGCCGTACCACGGCCAGGTTGCGATATCGGCAATGGTATATTCGTCGCCGGCGAGGAAACGGTGGTTCGCCAGCTGGCGATCCAGCACATCAAGCTGACGTTTGGCTTCCAGCGTGAAGCGGTTAATGGCGTATTCAATTTTCTCTGGGGCGTAGTGATAGAAGTGGCCGAAACCGCCGCCAAGGTAGGGCGCGGATCCCTGCAGCCAGAACAGCCAGTTCAGGGTTTCCGTGCGGCCCGCTACGTCGGAGGGAATAAAGTGGCCGAATTTATCTGCCAGATAGAGCAGGATATTGCCGGATTCAAACACGCGCTGTGGCGGCGTGATCGAGTGGTCGCGCAGCGCCGGAATTTTTGAGTTGGGGTTAACCTCAACGAAGCCGCTGGAGAACTGATCGCCATCGCCGATGCGGATCAGCCAGGCGTCATACTCCGCTTCCTGCACGCCGAGCGCCAGCAGCTCTTCCAGCAGGATGGTCACTTTCTGGCCGTTTGGCGTCCCCAGCGAATAGAGCTGCAGCGGATGCTTACCGACCGGCAGCGTTTGCTCATGCGTCGGCCCGGCGGTTGGACGGTTAGTCTTCGCCCCGTTACCTTTGGCTTCCGGGTCCCAGGTCCAGACTTTCGCGGGCTGATACTGATTTTCCGACATAATGCGTTCGCCTTGTTGTGAGAAGATTTTTGCTGCTACTGAGTGTAGCAGCACGCTATCACGCCGATTTAACCGCGCTGGCGATAAAAGACAAAGTCGAATCAGGCAAAATTCTCTTGCGTAAACAGCATAAAGTCGACTTTGCCGGGCTGATAGGTCTCTGGTTGCTCACCCTCTTCCAGATGTCGCAGCAGCAGCGTCAGCGCCAGCTGTGCGTGACGCAGGGTGTTTTGATCGAGCGTCAGCGTCAGCACGCGTTTGGCCAGCAGCTCACGGGTGGTTTGGTAAAGTTCGTGCGTCACATACACCACCTTGCCGCACAGCCGGTGGCGCGCCAGCGCTTCGTGAATCTGCGTGTTACCCATGCCGGTATTGTACAAGCCGACAATCTGCTGCGATGCGGCCAGCGTTTTCTCCAGCAGCCGGCTGATGCGCTCGCGCTCGTCCTGGCCTGCGATGATCTCCCGCAGCCGCAGATGCGGGAAGCGCTCCGCCAGCACCGCCTGAAACCCTTCGATGCGCAGACGGTGCGCGGCGTAATCGGCGCGACCGCTAACCAGCACCACGTCACCCGCCACGGGCAGCATGCTGCCGAGCATCAGCGCGGCGGTGCGTCCCGCCTTCAGCTGGTCAATACCGACATGGCACAGGCGCGGCGCATCAGGCAGATCGGCCACCAGCGTGATGACCGGTACGCCACGCGCTTTACAGGCCTCAAGCGCCGCGTAAATCAGCGGATTTTCATGGGCGAAAACAATCAGCCCGTCCATCTTTTTGCTGCTGGCTTCGATATGCGCCGCCAGCTTTTCGGGCGCATGCTCCGGAATCAGCGTGCGGTGCAGCCGCAGGCGACGATAGCCGAGCTCATCAGCCAGCCGGGCAAAATCCTGCGCCAGCTGTTGAAAGAAGAAGGAACCGTTACCGCTCAGTAGCACTTCGATCTGCCACGCGTGGCGGTGTTCCTCCGGCAGGATGCGTTTCAAACCCGCTTCGCGCGCCGCCAGTAAAATCTTTTTCGTCATCGCGGGCGACACGCCGCCCCGGTCGTTCAGCACCCGATCCACCGTGGCGACGCCCACACCCACCCGCTTAGCCAGTTCGGCCAGCGTCATAGTTTTCATCTGAGTGAATTCCATCAAAAACCGCGTTCAGACAGCCTGCCAGAAAGCGATATTTTGACAAGACCGACGATGCCGAAGTGTGAGCAACAGGAGCGTTATCATGCGCAGTGCGCAACGTTTTGCCTTGATTGGCTGTGGATTTATTGGCCAGGTGCATGCCGCAAACCTGGCGCGCCATCCCGGCGTTGAGCTGGCGCTGGTGTGCGATATCGACGCCGCGCGCGCCGCTGCGCTGGCAGAGCAGTTTGGGGCGCGGGCCGCCAGCGTGCCGCAGGCGCTGAGCAGTGAGGCCATTGATGCGGTGCTGATTGCCAGTGCGACGCCGACCCACGCTCCGCTACTGGAGCAGGCGGTGTTGGCGGGCAAAGCGGTGTACTGTGAAAAACCGATCGATTTGTCGCTGTCGCGCGCCCGGGAAGTAGTAGCCAGCATCTCCCCGCTGCAGGTGCCGGTGACGGTAGGGTTTAATCGGCGTTTTGATCGCAGCCATGCACAACTGAAAGCCCAGCTGCAGCAGGGCGTGATTGGGCGTAGCGAGCTCATCCAGATGGTGTGCCGCGCCTCTGAACTGCCGCCGCTGAGCTATCTGCAGGCGTCCGGCGGACAGATGCGCGACCAGGCCATCCACTTTTTCGATCTGCTGCGCTGGCTAACTGAGGATGAAGTGGTCACCGTGGGCGCGCTCGGTGCCGCGCTGGCGATGCCGGCGATCCGCGACATTGACGTCGATACCTCGGTGCTGATTATGCGCCTGCAGCAGGGCGCGCTGGCGCAGCTCGATAATGCCCGTCGTACCGCTTACGGTTATGACGAGCGCATCAGCGTGATGGGCAGTCTGGGCATGCTGGCATCGGAAAGCCAGGCGGTGCGCGGAGCAACGCTGTATCAGGGGCAGCACATCCGCCAGCCGGGGCTGTATGCGGACTGGTTCAGCCGGGTACAGGAGACCTATTACCGCCATCTCGATGCGTTTGTGCGCCATCTTGGCGGCGAGAACGTGGCCGGTCTGCCGGGGCTGATTGACGGGCTGCGCGCGCAGGCCATCGCGGAAGCGGCGCAGCTGTCGCTGACGCGCGGCGAGTTTGTGGAGGTGGAGTGGGTGACGGTGTGATGGGGAATGGGCGATGGCGTTCGCCCCCACCCCAACCCTCTCCCGCAGGCGGGAGAGGGGGCTGATTGTGCATCCATCTCTATTTAGTGGGAGAGGGGGCTGATTGTGCGCCCCCTTATCGCTGGCGGGAAAGGGGGTGATTGTGCATGCAACTTACAGATTCAGCAGCTCGCGCTCAATCAGCTCGCGGGTTTCCACCGCCTGATACTTCATCTTCTCCGGATAGCCAAACAGCGCGGCGGAGATAATCGACTCGCCGCCCACTTTATAGTGGCGGTTAGCGAAATCCATCTCGCGCAGCGCCTCGAACAGCGCGTCGAAATTCACCTCACCTTCGCCAACGGCTACGTGCTGGTGGATAGTGGCATCGACGCCCGGCGGGTTAACGATGTAGCGACAGTGTTTGGTGTGGTTCATGGTATCGGCAATCAGCATGTGCGACAGATCGTCACCAGCATAATGCAGCATACTCTTCACGTCGCCTTTGCCCTTGTCATAGTAGAACGTATGCGGTGCGCTGTAGATGTATTTGACGTTGTCGCTGCGGAACGACTTGACGATATCGGCCGTTTCATTGCTCTCTTCGCAGAAATCCCACGGATGCGCCTGTATTTCCACGCGAATCCCCTCTCGCTCGAAAATCGGTAGCAGCTCGTCCATTGAGCGATAGAACATCTCTTCGCAGATTTCGGGCTCGTTCGGGTTACCGGAGAGCTCTGTATTGATCACCTGCACGCCCATCTCCACGGCAATCTCAATCATTCGCTTCCAGTTTTTCACCGCCGCCTGCCGGCGCAGCTCATCCGGTCCCGACCAGCGATAGACGGTGATAAACGAGGAGATTTCCAGTCCGGTAGCGTTGAGCGCATTTTTGTACTCGCGCATGATCTCCCGGCTGGCTTTCGGGTGTTTATAGAACGGATTGATTTGCGGATGCGGCGACTGTTCAATGTATTTATAACCCCACTCCGCGACCTGATGCACCATACGCGTGATGCCGAGATCGCGGATAACATCCACATCAAAAGCGATTTTCATTGTTGTTCTCCTGCGCGTTACGTTACCCACCACCGCAATCGGCGGCTGGTGTCGCGTCAACTATAAAAACAGCCCGGCACCGGCTCTAATGCTTTGCTGATGCATTTCCATCAGTGCCGGCGACACGCTGCGGCGAACGTTTGCCAAATAATTATTCTATTTGCGTGAGAAATGAAACGAATGAGGGTGTTTGTGCGACAGCGATCAAAAGAATGAGAGGATTTACTCATTAATTAAGAGATAACGACCGGCTTATATGGCGTGAAAGCATAACGTCAGGCATTATTTTTGATAGTTTATTATCATTAAAGGGCTTAACGATGAGCAAAATTACCATGAGCGCGATTGCCGCCGCTGCCGGGGTGGGAATCGCCACCGTGGATCGGGTGCTCAATCGCCGCGCGCCGGTGCGGGCGCAGACCGAACAGAAAGTACTGGCAGCGGCGCACCGGCTGGGCTACCGCAGCAGCCACGCCCCGCTCAGCACGCAGAGCGACGGCGTGACGCTGCGCATGGGGTTTATCCTGCTGTCGGCTTCGTACTCTTTTTATCAAACGCTAACCGATGCGCTGCGCCAGCAGACGCAGCCATTTCATCCGGCCGGCAGCGAGCCGCTGTTTGTCTGGCACGAGATTGATGAGGTGGCAGCGGTGGTGGATTCGCTCTACCGGCTGGCTGAGCAGGTGGAGGCTATCGGCGTGGTGGCGCTGGATCATCCGCTTATCCGCCACGCGATAGCGCACGTTTCGCGTCAGGGCGTGCGCGTCTACGCGCTGTTTTCTGACTTCTCGCCCTGTGGGCATGCTGGCTATTTCGGCCTGGATAATCAGAAAGCCGGGCGCAGCGCGGGCTGGATCGCCAGCCATCTGCTGCATCAGCTGGGTCCGGCGGGCGTGCTGCTGGGGGATCACCGCTTTATCTGTCAGGAGAACTGCGAGAGTGGTTTTCGCTCGTATCTGCGCGAGCAGGACAGTGCACGCCGCGTGCTGGAACCGCTCAAAACCCACGAATCGATTGCCGGTGGTTATCAGGCGACCCGCCAGCTGCTGGAGCAGCATGCCGATCTGGCGCTGATCTACGCGCCGTGCGGCGGCATTGAAGGGGTCGTTCAGGCGCTGCGTGAGCAGCCGCAGCGTAAGGTGGCGCTGATTTGTCACGGCCCGGTCAATGATGGCGACCTGGCGCTGATAGATGGCACCATCACGGTGATGCTGCGCCACCAGATCGATGACATGGCACGACAGCTGGCGCAAACCGTGCTGCAACGCCACGCTGAGCGCAGCGACCATTTTTCTCAGGTCACCCTGCCGTTTGAGATCGTCATGCGGGAAAATGTCTGAGGCGTAGCGCCGTCACCCTTTGTTATCGCTCACCGGGCAACAGCCGCGCCCGCGCGCATGACGACAGCATTTGATAAAAAAATATCAAAAATTTGATAATTAAATTTATGATCTCTATCAAAGAATGAAAGTTCCATGATTGAGGTTGGTGAAATATCTATTTGATACTGACGCCAGCCCTCATCATAAGGAACCATCATGACCCTACACATTGCCAATGCGCCCTGCAGCTGGGGCGTAGACGATCCTGACAATCCTTTCCTGCCGCCATGGCAAACGGTGCTGCGTGAGGCGGCCCAGGCCGGTTACCGCAGCATTGAACTCGGGCCGTGGCGCTATCTGCCGACCGATGCCGCCGAACTGCGCCAGCAGCTGGAAGCGCATCAGCTGTCGCTGGTGGCCGGCACCATTTTTGATGATTTGGTCAGCGAGGCGAATTTCCCGGCGATGGTTGAGCTGACGCACAACATCTGCCGCAACCTGTCGCAGGTGCCGTGCGCGGCACGCACGCACGGTGATAACCGACCCGCGCCCTATCTGGTGATTATCGATTTCGGCAACCCGCAGCGGGCGCAATTTGCCGGCCAGACAGAGAAAGCGCCGCGCCTGGCACCCGCAGACTGGCAGCGCATGATGCAGCACATCACTCAGCTCAGTCACATCGCCTGGCACGACTACGGCGTGCGACCGGTGATTCATCCTCATGCCGGTGGCTGCATTGAGTTTGCCGATGAACTGGAGCAGCTGGTGCAGGACATCCCGCACGAGGTCGCCGGACTGTGTCTCGATACCGGCCATCTTTTTTATTCCGGCATGGATCCGCAGACCTGGCTGCAACGCTACTGGTCGCGCATCGACTATCTGCATTTCAAAGACATTAATGCGGCCGTCTGGCGCGATGTGATTGCGCGCGGCGTCGACTTTTTCACTGCCTGTGCCGAGGGCGTGATGTGCCCGCTTGGCCAGGGCGCGATTGATTACCCGGCGCTGCGGGCGTTTCTCGCTGAACGTCACTATCAGGGCTGGATCACCATCGAGCAGGAGCGCGATCCGCGCAATGCCGCCACCAGTCTGCAGGACGTCACGGCCAGCCTGCACTACCTGCATTCCATCGGATTCTGAGGAGAACAGCATGATTAACGGGAGCAAAGTACTGGATCGCGCGCTGCGCTGGGGCATGGTGGGCGGCGGCGGCACCAGCCAGATCGGTTACATCCACCGTTCCGCTGCTTTACGCGACGGCAACTTCACCTTAGTGGCGGGTGCGTTTGATATTGATGCGGAGCGCGGACAAGCGTTTGGTCGCGCGCTGGGCGTGGCGGCCGAGCGCTGCTATAGCGATTACGAAACCCTGTTTAAAGCGGAAGCCGCGCGTGCTGATGGCATTGAAGCCGTCTCCATCGCCACGCCGAACAATACGCACTTTGTTATCTGCCGCGCTGCGCTCAGCGCCGGGCTGCACGTGGTGTGTGAAAAACCGCTGTGTTTCACCTCCGCTGAAGCTGAGGAACTGCAGCAACTGTGTAAAGCGCAGCAGAAGATCATCGGCGTGACCTACGGTTATGCCGGTCATCAGCTGATTCAGCAGGCGCGCACCATGATTGCTGACGGGCTGCTGGGTGAGATCCGCATTGTGAACATGCAGTTTGCTCACGGCTTTCATCACGAAGCGGTCGAATTACAGAATGCCAGCACCAAATGGCGCGTCGATCCGCGTTTTGTCGGCCCGAGCTATGTGCTGGGCGATCTGGCCACCCATCCGCTGTTTATCGCTGAAACCCTGTTGCCGCAGTTGCAAATAAAACGTCTGCTGTGCAGCCGCCAGAGCTTTGTGGCCTCGCGTGCGCCGCTGGAAGATAACGCCTTCGTGATGATGGAATACGACAACGGTGCGGTCGGTACGCTGTGGGCGTCAGCGGTGAACTGCGGATCGATGCACGGCCAGAAAATTCGCGTGGTGGGGGCCCGAGCCAGTCTGGAGTGGTGGGACGAACAGCCAAACCAGCTGCGCTATGAAGTGCAGGGCGAGCCGGTGCAGATTCTTGAGCGCGGCATGGGTTATCTGCACGCCAGCGCGCTGGCCGATGACCGTATTGGTGGCGGCCATCCCGAAGGATTATTTGAAGCCTGGTCGAATCTCTATCGCCGTTTTGCGCTGGCGATGGACGCCACCGACCGCGGCGATCACGCCTTCCTGCAGGACTTCTGGTATCCGGACGTGCACGCCGGGCTGATGGGGGTACGCTGGGTGGAACAGTGTGTCAAATCGGCGGATGCCGGTGCGGTGTGGGTTGAGTGCTAATTAGCTGACGAAATTTAACCGGAGTGCGAAGCAGCGGGGCGGCATCCGTGCTTTATTGGGAGCCGCTGCGCATGCCTTCTGCAGTTGCTGCGGCGATCTGGTCAATGGCGCGCTGTGCCTGTTCGCACTGATGCAAAATAGTGAAGGCATGATGGTAAAGCATTTTCCCCGCTTCGGTAGGCGTTACGCCGCGTTTAGTGCGGATCAGTAACTGCTGATTCACTTCTCCCTCCAGCGTGGCAAGCTGCTGGCTTAGCGCCGGTTGCGCAATATGCAAACTTTCAGCGGCCTGCGTCAGGCTGCCCGCGTCGACGATTTTGATGAAATATTTAAGGCGACGAAGGTTCACGATTACTCCCTCTGGCGACACGATTCGGTGTATCAAAAACGTCCGGCACGATGAGATGCAGCAGACGCTGAGTTAAGGACAAAAGCCACGACGGCAGGCAGGTATTACGATTAACAGTTTTTTAACATCGACACGCGCAACGCGGCGTGACCGGTGGCGCAATTCGCTGGAAAGGTTTGGGCGCAATCGCAAAAGTGTGCGACGCGTCGCGCAAATGAGGGACTGGAAAGAGAGAAATAGCAGCGATACAGCTGCGAATTTTTAGCGCTAAGAACGGCAATGTAGCGAATCAATATGCCGGCGCAGAAAAGCAAAAACCCAGCCATAAGGCTGGGTTTTCTGAATAGTGGTGCCCGGACGCGGAATCGAACCACGGACACGGGGATTTTCAATCCCTGAGTCAAAGTTAATAGTTTGTAAACAGGCGTATTTGCATACTGTAAAGAGTGTGCAAAATGAAAATACTTCCCGTTATCTCTCCCAAAGGTGGAGAAGGCAAATCCACGTTTGCTGCTTACCTTGCCGGTTTTCTTGCCGATGCCGGCCTGAACACCCTTCTTGTGGATGCAGACTATTCCCAGCCCACAGCCAGCAGTATCTTCGCGCTGGAGCATGAATCCCCTTTCGGTCTCTATGAACTGCTGATGCAGATGGTCAGTGACCATACGCAATGCATTTCGCAGACCGCCATAAAAAATCTCGATGTCATCTACTCTAACGACCCGGACGAACTGTTGCCGACCGCGATGCTCCACGCTGCAGACGGCCGTCTGCGCCTGCGTAACATACTTCAGCATCCTTTCTTTAACCGTTATGACGTCATTATTGTGGATTCGAAAGGCGCAACAGGCGTCATGACCGAGCTTTCCCTCCTTTCCTCTACCGGTAATGTGATGGGCGTTGTTAAACCCATCCTTCCGGATGTCCGTGAATTTATCCGCGGCTCCCTTCATATGCTTACCCGCCTGAAAACCTATGAAAATTACGGTATCCGCCTTCCTGATATTTCCATTCTCGTCAACTGTATCGAAAACACTCTGCTTGACCGTGAAGCAATGGACGGTCTTGCCGCCATCATTAACGAAAAACATTACGACGCCTCTGCGCTGGGCAACCGTGACGTTTATCGTTTACTCGATACCCGTATCGAGGCGCTGGATATTTTCAAACTGGGGCACGTCAAGCAGCAGCCCGTGCATCGTCTGGAATACAAAACACGCCGCAAAGGTCCGGCCGCAGCCGTCACCATGCACGACCTCGCGTCTGAACTGTTCCCCGAGTGGCAGAGCCATTTCAGTGACGTTCTGACCCGGGAGGTGCGTCATGTCTGAGATGATGATGCCCTGCTCTTATGAGGCTGAGCAGGCCGTACTGGGCGGACTGATGCTTGATAACGACCGGTGGGATGAGGTGATACTGCAAATCTCCCCGGAAGATTTGTTTTCCCGGCCGCACCGTATGGTCTTTCGCGTGATGGCCGAGCTGGCCGGAGAAGGGCTACCGCTCGATCTCATCACTATTACGGAACGGCTGGAGAACAGAGGCGACCTTGAACAGTGTGGCGGCTTTGCTTATCTGGCTGAAATGAGTAAAAACACGCCGTCTGCAGCCAATATCCTGGCATACGCCGGGGTGGTGGCGGAGAAAAGCCGCCTGCGGCAGCTGATGACTGTGGGTAACAGTCTTCTTTCCGATGTGCAGGCCCCGAAAGCCAGCTCGGCGGGCATTCTTGAGTCGGCCGAAGGTAAGTTGTTTAACATTGCCGAACAGGGAGCCATGCAGCTCAACAGTGAGACCGGTGTTAACGAGGCGCTGGATAAACTGCTAACGCAGCTGGAAAGCATGTCCGCCAGTGACGGCCTCACCGGGACACCGACAGGGTTCAGTGAACTGGACGCGATGACCTGTGGTCTCCAGCCCGGCGATCTGGCCCTGCTGGCCGCCCGTCCTTCCATGGGGAAAACGTCGCTGGCCATGGCCGCCTGCACAGCGGCCGTGAGCGCAAAACCTGACGATCACGTCTTTGTGTTCAGTCTTGAAATGCCCTCAGAGCAGCTGATGATGCGCCTGCTGGCGATGGAAGGCCGGGTGGAACTGTCCCGGCTTCGCAGCGGCAACATGGATGATGAAGACTGGGCTCGCGTGTCCGAGGCAACCGGTCGCATTATTGAGTGGAAAAACCGTCTGATCATTGATGATACCAGTTACCAGACCCCGGCCACACTGCGCGCCCGCGCCCGTCGCTATGTCCGCAAATACGGCAGACCCTCTCTCATCATGCTGGACTATCTGCAGCTTGTCCGCTCCCCCGAGCAGGAAAACCGCACGCAGGAAATAGCGGAAATTTCCCGCTCGCTTAAGGCGCTCGGTAAAGAGCTGGGCTGTCCGGTACTGGCGCTTTCCCAGCTCAACCGCCTGGTGGAGCAGCGGGCCGATAAACGCCCCAATAATGGTGACCTGCGTGACTCCGGTGCGCTGGAGCAGGATGCGGACCTCATCATGTTTATTTACCGGGATGAGGTTTATAACCCCGGCACCCCTGATGCCGGGGTGGCTGAGATCATTGTCGGCAAGCAGCGACAGGGGCCAACCGGCACGGTAAAAGTCAAATTTGACGGGCGTTACACCCTCTTTTCGGAGTTTCAGGAAGGCAGCTATTACTTCGGTTACCGCAGCGGGAGGAAACAGGCATGAGCCGTAAAAGTTCTAATGTGGGGGCTGCCATGCTGCAGCCCGGACGCCAGTCGCAGGCGGCCGGCAATATCAGCTTCATGCCGGCGGCTGAAATGCCCATGGTCCTGACGCTCGACCAGTTAAGCCCGAATCCTGATAATCCGCGAACATCACGCAATCCGCGTTATGACGATATCAAGGCTTCCATCCGTTCGCGCGGGCTGGACACCGTGCCCAAAGTCACCCGTGACCCGGATGGTGAGCCCGATATGTACATCTTCAGCGACGGGGGTAATACACGTTATCAGATCCTGTCAGAACTGTGGCAGGAAACCGGAGAAGACCGGTTTTTCCGCGTCCATGTGTTGTTCAAGCCGTGGCCGGGACGGCTGCAGTGTGTTATTGGCCATCTGGCAGAGAATGAAGTGCGCGGGGAGCTGAGTTTTATTGAAAAAGCGCAGGGGATCCACAAAGCCCGCTCTATATATGAAGAGCAGATGGGAAAGACGGTTTCGTTGCGTCAGTTGTCAGAGCTACTGACCCGTGAAGGTTTGCCAGTCCATTACTCAACAGTCAGCCGTATGGAAGATGCGCTGAAATATCTTTATCCGTGGATCCCAGACCTGCTTGAGTCCGGGCTTGGCAGGCCACAAATAACGTCACTGCTGGCGCTCCGGCATGATGCGGAACGCGTGTGGGATGAGTTTTGCCTGATTTCAGACACAGGCGACAAATCCTTCAGCGACGTTTTTGGCCAGTGTTGTGGCCGTTTCAACTCCCCGGAACTGTGGTCTCGGGAGATGTTTCGCGATGAATTTATTGGTGATTTACTGCAGGCGCTACCCCATCCGGAACTGGACTATGACCGCTGGATGATGGAACTCGATCCTAAAGAACGCAACCGCAGACATCACTTTGGCGAGCCGGAGACGGTTGCCTTTCCCGCCGCAAACAAGCCTGTTAATGCTGATCACGCCCTGCATACCACAGGCTCAGATGAGAGTGAAGGCGTCCCGCTACCTGTCTCCAGTTCACGTCCTGAGGTCTCAGGAGGGGCTGTAACGCCCGTTCCGGGTAATGCGTCTTCTCCTTCTGAAACACCGATTAATGAGCCCCCTCGGCATGAGGTTCAGCCAGATATGTACGGTGCCGCGCCGGTTATTTCAGGTGAGAGCGGGGATGTTAGCGGGCTGGTTACCCTCTCCGATGGGTACGGAGAAGAGAATGGTGGAGAAGAGGACAATGGGGAGGATGGCCTGCTTTCTCTTTTAACACCAGAACCTGAAGTTGTCCTGCAGGATGACGCGCCGGTGAGTAATGACAGCATCTGGCATGTGCCGGCCCATCAGGACGATATCGAACACCTGCAGAATACCGCTTTTCGTCTGGCATGGGAGCTGGGTGAGGTCCTTGGCTGCGAAGATGAAATTCTTCCTCAACGCGACAAGGACATGTCTGCCGGTTACGTCGGGGCAGGTGAGGTGTGTTCTGAAGCCGCCGCATTTCTGCTGGGCCTGACCGGCGAAGCGCCTGTGCTGCATCCGGCGGCAGGGGTGTGTAGTCTGCCGGAGCTTTTCACCGGCGGCCCGGGTGAGGGGGAAGCACCTGCCCTGACAGATGAAGATGCTCTGAAACTGCTCCGCCTGATGCGCGTTATGCGCCGTCTCCGGGAGCTGCAACGCGGTCTGAAGTACGGGGAGGATAACAGTGATGAATAACTCACAGCGACAGTTGCGACTGCTGAATCTTGTCAGGAAACTGCTGAAGCTGGGCCGCAGCAACAGTAATGCCCATGAGGCAGGACTGGCCCTGCAGCGTGCCCAGAAGCTGATGGCCAGATACGGTATCAGCGAGCTTGATGCCGGCCTTACATCCGTGCGCGAAGCGTCTTCCCGCACGGCCCCTTCGGATGCTGAAAAAGTTCCGGAATGGATGGTGACCCTTGTCCGGGGCGTCTGTTATGCCTTTGGCTGCCAGGCTTATTACTCATGGCGTCAGACCTCTGCCGGGTATCGCCGTTCGGTAACCTTTTACGGATTCAGTGAAAAATCTGAGATAGCAGCCTATGCCTTTGATGTGCTGACGCGCCAGCTGAAAGATGCCACAAATTCTTATCTCAAAACCCAGAGTAAGCGGCTGAAACTGGCCACACGCCGGGCGAGAGCGGAGCAGTTCCGTGACGGCTGGGTATGTGGGGTGCGTGAGGTGATATCGGCAACTGACATCAGCAGCGAGGAGCAGCAGGTGATGAGTCACTGGCTGGAAAGCCGCAGTATGAAAACAGTCACAACCCGTGAACTGAAAGCCTGCCGCGGGGCGGATACAGCACGTTATCAGGGGTATGAAGCCGGACAAAATGCCCGTCTTCATCAGGGTGTCAGCGGCCGGGGTCCGGCAGCCATTGGTTACCGTCAGGATTAAGGGGGAATGATGAACAGTTTATCTCAGGCTGCAAACGGATTATTGATGCAGCTGGTTATGGATCTCAGAAGTGGCTATCTCCGCCGCTGCGAATCGCTGGGACTGAACCGCGAGGAAATGCAGATGCTGCAGGGGCTCTCGCTCGAAGAGCTTCACTACCTTTCCGGCAGTGAGGTGTCGATCATCAGTGTGGGCATCAATCACGGCAATCTGGTGCGCATGCTACAGCAGGCCCGGACGGAACAGAAACGACTCCAGCGTATCGATCGGGCGCTGGCGCTGGGCGGCTCCATTGAACTGATGGCCAATTACTTCGGGCTCTCCAGTACGGACGTGGCGGCCCGCCGTCGCATTGCCGGTATCGATGTCCGGCCGGGGCGCGGTAACGCACTGGGTGATGAGGAAAACGCCGCCCTGTGGCGTCAGTGGCAAAAGTCCGGCGTTGAAGACGCGGAAAGTGCTGACGGGCTGGACGTAATGATGCTGGCTGCAGAACAGATGAACGTCTCGCTGACGTCGGTCTGGCATGCCGTCCGCGGCTGGCACAAGACCCGGCAGCCTTCTCCGGCCCGAACGCCGGTAAGGAAGACGGCATGAAATACAGAATGGTTGCGCCGGGCCTGCGGGCTCCCCATGGTACGCCGCCGCAATGCTGTCAAAAGGCGTTACGTCAGGTTCGCCGTTTCCGGCAGGGGGCGCGTAATTACACCCGGCTCGATGAGAAAGGCTGCGGTTACTACAAAATCGATCTCGGCCCGTTCTGGCGTCTGCTGAGTCGCAACGAAGGCCGGACATGGCTTCTTCTCAGCCACGAACGCTATAACAGCGCCATACGGAAATAGCAGCATGACAGCCTGTTTACCCTGCACCCGTACGCGGGTGCAGTACTAAGCATACTGACAGTTCAGAACGGCCGTGATGGCGGCCGAAAAGGAAAAATAATGAGTCTGCCTGCAGAAAGCCTGATTGCTTATACGCTGGATAAAATGAATGCCCGCCTTGCGGCCAGTCCCCGGCGGGATGATGGCAGGATACGTAACGGCCTGCTGTTTACTGGAAATGTGCATGATTCCATTCCCCGCCGGCTGTTGCTCGACACGCGGTTGTCACCACTGGACAAGATGGGCTGGATGATTATCCGGCTGTATGCACAAAATAATGAGGGGGCGGTTTTCCCCAGCTATGACGAACTGCAGCTGCAGCTTGCCTCACCCGGAAAGGGGAAAGCCTCAAGGGAAACGGTAAGCCGCGTCCTGCTTATGCTGCGAATAACCGGCTGGCTCAGCCTCTGTAAACGCGTGCGGGATGATAAAGGGCGGGTGCGGGGGAATATCTATGCTCAGCACGATGAGCCCCTGACGTTCAGCGATGCGGAAATGCTCGACCCCCGCTTCCTTGATACGGTGGCGGATGCCTGCCTGAGTAAAAACCGGACTATCAGCCAGACCGCCCGCGAAGTGCTCGACGATATAAAAAACGACCCCACCATGCGCCATTATCGCAGCCATCTTGCGCTGATCGAATCGCGTCTGGACCGCCCACAGACGCCCAGCCAGATGGCGAAACATCATCACCGAATACCCTGTCCCGCACCGGGTTCGGAAACCGAACTCAGTCATAAACGTCCAGGAATCGCCGCTAAAAAACAGGGTTCGGATACCGAACTCAGTCCAGAAAGGCATAACAACTCACTAAGTTCGGAATCCGTACTGCCAGTAAAAACAGGCAGTTATGGCCGGGTTCGGAAACCGAACCATTACGTACGTAGTATCACACACAGTGTGAATAAAAATACGTACGTACCGGGTAAACCTGTGCTTCCCGACAGTCTGCATGAACTTGTTCCGGCAGAAGATATTGCCATGCTGACCGCACAGCTGCAGGCGTTGCCTGAGGAGCAGGCACAACTTGTGCTGCTCAGCCTGCAAAAGGTGATGGCACGCCAGCAGCTCAGCAACCCGGTAGGCTGGTTGCTGGCCGTGATGAAGAAGGCGCGTGAGGGCAGGTTATACGCGCCCCGTCAGGGTGGCGATATATCTGACAGTATCGGGCAAAAAACAGTTCAGCGTCCCGAACAGCAACAATGGAAACCCGAACCACGCGCCTCTGCCCGCCCGGTATCGGAGGAATATATCAGGGATCTGGTGAAGAAAATTCGGGAAAAAATCATAAATTCATGAGATTGCAGATTTTTACAGGCAGCGGCGCATGAAGTCTTGCACTTTTGTCAGCAAAAATGCTGGCTAAAAAGTGAGCGCTGTTGCCAGTGGCAACACTGACTAAGAAGTAAGCACTGTTGCCAGTGGCAACAGTGGTTAAAAGCCAGGCAATATTTCTTCGCCATAAAAGAGATGAAGGTCCTGCAAATTTGTAATGGTGACGATCTGGTTTTAAGTTGTTCATATACCCCTCTCGCCCGGACTATCTCAAGCGTGTCAAAACTCATTACCCACTAAAGAGAGGCGTTAGACATGTCTGATGGTAAAACAAAGGGCGGAACAACCGCTTCACGAGCGGGGGCCCTACAGTCCTCTGTTAATATCCTGCTCCATACACATTATGCAATCCGGCTTTGGGAGGGCAGGAAACGTGATGCTCCGGACGAGACAGGGGTGAAAAAAAAGAGGCCTGAAATAATCAGCATGCCGCAAGCCATTGCGCGAGCTGGTAATGCTTCCCGAGACTCAGCGGCAGATAATCCCTATGCCGATATGGCTCTGGTACGGCTCGAAGAAGCCCTGCAACGAGCAACACTTAAAATTAATGAAAACGTCAGTTCACTGGATGCCATATTGTCAGCCGTACCCAAAGGGGTAACGCTCTCGGAAGTTGAATCAGCCGATCCGTTAAATGTCAGCGTTTTCAGCCGTTCACCGTTAGGATACCGGTGCGTATGGCTTCTGGTTGGATATGATCAGTTAGCAATGAAAGCTTTCCAGGCTTTTCATTACGGGCTGATTTCGCGTTCGCAACGTGACACTATCCTGGACAATGGTGGCCATGCTGTTCGTCAGGTCTATGGCGTGATTCAGCCTTACCGAACACTTGCAGTGACTCGCCGTGATATTGCAGAAAAAACCACGCAAGGGCTTGTTGCCATTGAGCGAAATGGCGAACCTGATCCGGATGTGTTAAGCGGTAAAAAACGCTCTTCGTTCTCACCTCCGCTTAAAAACAACATGGCAGAGGAGGAATAATATGATTCGCCCTGTGTTCCTCCTCACCTCCTTCTTTTTACTGAGCGGATGCGCAACAACGGACTGGGCTGCGATTAATAAACAGGTCAGTGACACAGCCGCAAACCTGACAAAAACGTTGGGCGGCAACAGCAGCGGAGAAAGTGGCGGGATGCCGCTGATGAGTCCGGCGGGGCAACAGGCCATGAAGTCCGTCGATAAAACGTTCTCCGTGCCGGTCGATGTGGATACCGCGGCGGCCCGCCTGAAGCGCCATTACAAATTTATCTCCACGCAGGAGCTTGAGGCACTGCGGCAGGCCGCAAATGACGGGGACTGGAAAGCGGCGGCTGAAGATGATGCGCATCCCGTCTGGGACGCCATGCCGGGCAGCTACTACAAAATGGGCTCCGACTGGAACGAACGTGATCACCTGGATATCGAAATCGAGAAAAACGGGTCCGGCAGCAGGCTCTATGTTGTCTATCGCTCATCATCATCACAGCGTCTGGCCGGGTCCGGCGTCACGAAGCTGATGAATGATGTCCGCGCTGTTGCGGCGGGTGAAAAACGCTGATGCGGGAGGCAACACATGCAACTCTTTCTGTGTGAAAAACCATCACAGGCAAAGGATATTGCCCGCGTGCTGGGTATCAGCAAGCGTGAGCAGGGATTTATCAGCGGCGGTAACATCGTTGTGACCTGGGCGGTCGGCCATTTACTCGAAACTGCCAGCCCTGAAGCCTATGGTGAGCAGTATGGCAGGCCATGGCGTGCCGATGTCCTGCCTGTGCTGCCTGAGACCTGGGAAATGGTCGTCAAGGAGCAGACAAAATCGCAGTTCACTGTTATCAGTAAGCTGCTCAAAAAGGCCTCTGAGGTGGTCATCGCCACCGATGCCGACCGCGAGGGCGAGGTGATCGCGCGTGAGCTGCTGGAATACTGCCGCTACAGTGGCGCGGTACGCCGGCTCTGGTTGTCAGCCCTGGATGAGGCCAGTGTGAAGGAAGCACTGGGCAATATTCTTCCCGGAGAAAAAACAGCCCTGCTGTACGATGCCGGCAAGGGCCGGAGCCAGGCTGACTGGCTCATCGGTATGAACCTGACCCGCCTTTATACTCTCAAAGCCCGTGACTCAGGGGTGTCAGAAGTGCTGTCCGTCGGGCGGGTACAGACGCCGACGCTTGCCATGGTGGTTAACCGGGATAATGAAATTACGTCCTTCGTGCCAAAGCCCTGGTGGCAGGTACATGCGCTTATTGAAAAAGAGGGCGTCCGGTTCCGGGCTGGCTGGGTGCCCGTTGAGCAGTACTGTGATGAGGAAAAGCGTTGCATCAATCCTCAGGCTGCCCGGGCGGTGGGACAGCTGTGTCAGCAGCAGGGCAGGGCTGCGGTACTGGAGGTGACACAGAAGCGGGAGAAAACGGCGGCACCCCTCTGTTTTGACCTGGGCACCCTTCAGCAGGTCTGTTCCCGAAAATTCGGCATGGGCGCAAATGATGTGCTCGCCATTGCTCAGTCACTTTACGAAACCCACAAAGCGACCACCTACCCCCGTACAGACTGCGGTTTTCTGCCAACTTCCATGCAGCAGGAAATATCCGACGTGCTGGCGGCAGTGGCGAAATCCGATCCAGCTGTGGCCCCGGTACTGAATCAGCTGGACAGGCAGTTTGTCTCGCGTGTCTGGAATGACAAAAAAATCACCGCGCACCATGCCATCATTCCCACCCGACAGGCATTTGATTTGTCACGCCTCAGTGCCGATGAGCTGAATGTCTACCAGCTGATTCGCCAGCATTATTTCGCCCAGTTCCTTCCGCTGCAGGAATCTGACGTGACGGAGGCCTCTTTCAATATCGGTGGACAGCTGTTCCGTACACGCGGGAAAGTCGGTGTGGTGACGGGCTGGAAGTCATTGTTCCTGGCTGAAAAAGATGACGATGAAGAGGACGTCGACGGTGACAGTATGGCGCTGCCGGCGCTGGCAAAAGGGGATATTTGCGCTGTCACCGGTTCTGAGGTTAAGGATATGAAAACCAGTCCGCCCAAACCGTTCACGGAGGGGACGCTGATTGCTGCCATGAAGAACGCGGCCAGTTTCGTCAGTGACCCGAAGCTGAAGAAAGTGCTGCGTGATAACGCCGGTCTGGGCACAGAGGCGACGCGTGCGGCTGTGCTTGAAACCCTCTTCAAACGGCACTATCTGGAGAAAAAAGGGAAGCACATCCACTCAACGCAGATGGCCCGGGAGCTGATTGCGGCCCTGCCGGAAACGCTGACGAGCCCGGGCATGACCGCATTATGGGAGCAGGCACTGGATGATATTTCGCAGGGGAAAATGTCGCTTGCGGTCTTTATGCAAAAGCAGCTGCAGTGGACCCGTCACCTTGTCGAAAAAGGCCGCCAGGACAGTGTGAAAATTACTGCTCCCGTCACGCCTCCCTGCCCGTTATGCAAAGGACCCACGCGTAAACGTAAAGGTAAAAATGGTGATTTTTGGGGGTGCATACGCTATCCGGACTGTGAGGGAATTATCAGTACAGGTAAGAAGAAAGCAGCGAAGCGTAAAAAAACATCGGTTAAGGCTAAAACAGAATAATCCGCGCAGTATTGAACTATTTCACTGTACAACCCCGGGGCGGGTTCTGCTATTGTTGCCAGGCTTTGATGCATAGGTGCCCCGCTGGCCACGGTGCTGTAAGGTAAACTTTAACGGGATTTACCCGCAGCAGGCCTGGCAGGAAGTTATTGCACACTAACGGACCTGTAAGACGCATGCACTCCGTGAAAACCGCGTCGGGATTATTCCCCGGAGACAGATGAGACGACCGCAGGTTAAGGCACTGACCCCAGGGCACCGGAAACGGTGCCCTTTTATTTTTACGGATCACGTTTTCCATTTTGACCGTTGACATTCCGGGAGGACGGTTTAATTATAAAAGTGCTAAACCGTCGTTCATACGACCACCAATGATTCCGTAGCCTGTGAGAATCGCCTTCGGGTGGCTACAGCGAAAGCTCCTATAACCTGAAAGGGAGCAAACTTTGGTACATCTGCGCACCTTTGAAAGCAGATATCGCCTGTACAAGCGCATTACGACGCGGCGATGAAGGTTCCTTCAACATACCAGACTCTCAGGATTCAACCGATCCTGACCCCCGACGGGAAACCACTCCCGTCAGGGCAGATGGTTTCTCCGTCGTACCTATTTTTACCTCCATGGAGAAAACATCATGTCTGCAAACAACACTTCTGCATCTGCAAAATCTGAGTACTTCAACCTGACTATCAAAGGCATCGGGTATCTCAGCAACATTCGCCAGGTTAACCATCAGAATGGCTCGTTCCTCAGCTGCGTAATCAATGCACTGAGTGGTCCGACTGATAATCCGGCCTACGTCCGTTTTGACATTTCTGTCGCAGGTAAAGAGGCAACCAGCCTTATCGCCCGCTGCCAGAAAGCCGTCGATGAAGACAAGAAAGTCCTGTTGGGCTTTAACCTGAGTAACCCGTCCACGGACATATTTACGCTGAACAAGGGTGACCATGCCGGCGAACAGCGCGTCAGTCTGAAAGCCCGCCTGATAAAGGTGGACTGGATCAAAATAGGCCAGGAAATGGTTTACAAGACTGAAAAATCTGACTCCGTGCCGCCGCAGAATGGCTCTGCCGCACAACAAAACTACGCAGAAAACTCATTCTGATGCGCACCTGACACACCCCGTTCGCGGGGTGTTTCTTTATTCCTTACAGGAGAAATGATTATGTCCTCACGCGGCGTTAACAAGGTTATTCTTGTCGGAAACCTCGGCCAGGATCCTGAAGTTCGTTATATTCCTAACGGCAGCGCAGTTACCACCCTTTCGCTGGCCACGTCTGAGAGCTGGCGCGATAAGCAGTCCGGTGAACAGAAAGAAGTGACCGAATGGCATCGGGTGGTTATTTTCGGCAAGCTGGCAGAAATTGCGGGTGAATATCTGCGTAAAGGCTCCCAGGTTTACATCGAGGGCCAGCTGCGCACACGCAAATGGACCGATCAGGCCGGCCAGGATAAATACACCACAGAGGTGGTAGTCAATATTGGTGGCACCATGCAGATGCTGGGTGGCCGGCAATCTGGCAGCAGTCAGAATACGTCTTCCCGGAATGACTGGGGGCAGCCTCAGCAACCTTCAGGACCGACTCACAGTGGCCAGGCTTCCGGCAGCAGTGCCGGTGCGCCACCGATGGACTTCGATGACGATATACCGTTCATTGGATTCGGGTATGGAGTACCAAAATCGGCAGTCCATGCACTCTGAACAGTCTTTATGGCAGTTGCTCTGAACTTAAACATAATCCGGTCAGCATTTAAGGATAACTGACATGCCTGTTATACTGAGGATCAACGGTTTCCGGTTCTTTTTTTATTCTAATGAAGGTAACCCGCTCGAACCTGCACACATTCACGTAATGAAAGCAGGTAGTGAAGCCAAATTCTGGTTAACGCCATCAGTGGCACTGGCCAGTAACGATGGGTTTAATTCACGGGTATTAAAAGAACTGACGGGGATCGTTGAAGATAACCAAGCATTGTTTCTGGAGGCCTGGAATGACTATTTCAGCTAAACGGGTCAGCTTCGATGAGGCCACGATGTGGGTTGAACTCAACGACGCCCGTACCATCGGTGTGCCGCTGGCATGGTTTCCACGCCTGTTGCATGCTTCAACTGAACAGCTTAACAGCTATGAACTGAGTCCCCGTGGTATCCACTGGGACGCGCTGGACGAAGACATTTCTGTTGCGGGTTTGCTTGAAGGCCGCGGCGATGTGACCCATCGTCCCCATAAAGTAGCCTGACAGCGCTGTTAATGAAAAACGCTGGCTTTTGCCGGCGTTTTTTTTCATCCACGGAAAATCAGTTGTTAATTGAGTAAAACCGGACCGATTCCGCACAGTGAGGGCTGTTTTATCACTGTACAGGAAAATTCCGGATGAAACGTAACACCTCTCACAACGTATTTTCACCAGGCAGGCTTGCCACTGTTCTTCCCCTGATGCTCCTTGCGGGCTGTGTTTCCCAGCCGCAAAAGTTGCAGCAACGCGCGCCTGCGGACCCGACACCCGGCACCACCGTCACCCGCAACGTTCAGCCGGTCTCTCCCGACGAGTATGCGCGGACGCCGGAAGTGGTGCGCTACGATCGTTATCTGCTGGTCAGCACCGATCCGCAGGCGGCCCAGCGTGACCCTCTCTCGCAGATTATTGATATTCGCATCCCGTCATCCCTGCATCCTACCGTGGCGGATGCGCTGCGTTACGCCCTGCGCCAGTCCGGTTATTCCCTGTGCGCGACGGGTTCCGCCAACGGCGTGCTTTACCGCCAGGCATTGCCGGCAGTCCAGTACCAGCTGGGCCCGATGCGCCTGCGTACTGCCCTGCAGGTCCTGGCCGGTCCGGCCTGGCAGCTGGAAGTGGACGATGTGCAGCGGGTGGTCTGCCACAGCCTGCGCGACGGCTACCAGCTGCCGGTTACCCAGCTTCCGCCGCCGGTCAGCACCTGGTCCACGCCTGCGCCGTCAGCAATGTCACAACCGGCCATCAGCACACCTCAGTCAGTACCCGTTAAACCTGTCAGCGGAGGGTTTCTGAGAAAATGAGCGAACAGCAACCTTTCCATACGGAGCCTGCGCCGGCCCGTAAAAGATTCAGCTGGCGTCCCCGCCGCCGTCTTATCTGGGGCGCTGCCGCAGGTGTGGCGCTGGCCGGCATTCTGGCGCTGGGCTACACCGCCTTCAGTCTGGGCATATCGAACCTTGATGAGCGTCTTGCACGCCTTGAATCTCAGGGCAGTACAGCGGCCACTATTGAGACAGTTGCGGCCCTGCAGTCAGATGTGACCACGCTCAAAGCCGGTCTGCAGGATACGCGGAAAAATCTCGGCGAGGTCCAACAGCGACTCAGCGCTGCTGCGAAACAGGCCGGCAGCGATGACGCCGTGCATCAGTCATTACGCGCCCTTCAGGATGCCCAGCAGGGGCTGGAAACCCGCCTGAGTGCGCTTACTGAGCAGCTGACAGCGCTGAAATCACAGCCGGCACCCGCCACACCTGTCGCCGCACCGGTTAAAAAAACTGAACCTGCGGAAAAAAAGCCCCGTCCCGCTGACACACGTCGTGCTGCTCCGTCCCTTCGCGTGGCCCGCACTGCGCCTTTTGTGCTGACGGGAGTGGAGAAGCGGGGGGCAGAGTCCTGGGCTGCCATCGCGCCCCGAGGCTACAGCAGCCTGTCGCAGGTGGCCCTGGTCGGAGAGGGTGAAACCGTGGCCGGCTGGACGCTGGTCAGTGCCGGTTATGGTGAGGCGACGTTTCGGGTTAACGGCCGCCTGACCGTGCTCAGAGCAGAGTAACGGAGCGAATGATGAAACTGAAACATACCTTTTTAGCCGCCATGCTGCTGAGTCCCCTGACCCAGGCCGCGACCACATCAGGACAGACGGATGTCAGCCGACAGGAATCAACACAACGTGCTGACTCCGCACAGCAAAACCTGCAGCAACAGGCCGGTCAGTGGGGACTCAGTGCCGACGATTATCAGCGTTATCAGCAGCTGATGAAGGGGCCCCGGGGTATCCAGTCGCCGGGTCTCGATCCGCTTTCCACCCTGGGTATTGAGGCGCAGACGCCGGCAGAGCGCCGTAAGTTTGCTGAAAAGTGGGTGAAGGAAGAGTTTGCCCGCACCCAGAAGGAGCTTGATTTCCAGCGTGAGGTGAACGCGGCCTGGCAGCGCCTGTATCCGGGCACACTGCCGGTCAATATGGGGAACGCCTCCGGCGTGGCGCACGACAGTGGTGGCCGGCTGGCGCTGTTCGTCAGGTCAAAAGACTGCGCCACCTGCGACGCAAAACTGTCTGCCGTGCTGGCTGACAACCGGCCGGTGGACATCTATCTGGTCGACAGCCAGGGCAGTGATGATGCGCTTCGCAGCTGGGCACGGGACCATCACATTCCTGTGGAAAAGGTCCGCAAGCGCCAGATCACGCTTAACCACGACGGCGGCCGGTGGATGCGTTTTGGTAACGGCCTGATGCCGGTTTTACTGCAGCAGGCGGGAGACGGTAAATGGACAATCGCAGCGTTCTGACCGGCGCACTGGCGCTGGGCTTACTGATGGCGGCCGTCCCTGACGGCCATGCTGACCAGACGGTGCCGGAGGGTTACGTCCGCGTGGCCATGGCGCACGGCGTGCCTCCCGAAGCGCTTTACTCGGTCTCCCTGAGCGAGTCTTCGCGCAAACTTCCCCGCGGAGTACGGCCATGGCCATGGACCATCAATGTGGCAGGCAAAGGGTACCGCTATGAGACGCGCCTGCAGGCCTGGCAGGCGCTGCAGGTCTTTATGAAGCGTCACCCGCTTAAGCGCATCGATGTCGGTATTGCCCAGGTCAATCTGGGCTGGAACGGTCATCATTTTGCCTCGACGTGGGATGCGTTTGACCCTTACACCAACCTGAACGCCGCCGCCACCATTCTGCGTGAGTGCTGGGCGCGCAAGCCCGGCAGCTGGCTGGATGCCGCCGGGTGTTATCACCATCCCGCAGGTGGTCAGCCTGCTGCACGTTACCGCGCCATTGTGAGAGGGCATCTGGCAAAAATCAGCCCTGCACCCCGCATTTCTGCGCCGGCAGCTGAAGCGCCCCGTTCGGTTGCTGAGCTCAACCCCGATCCAGGCTTCGTCTGGACTGAACCCGGGAGATAACTCTGATGAAAACGCTGTCCTTACTGCTGTTTACCCTCCTTCCCCTGACCGGCCATGCTGAACTGAACGTCATTGCTGACCTGGGCGGTCAGGATGCTACGCCGTATTTTGAGGCCGTTAATAAACAGCCCGGTATGAGCACGGAAAACGACACCACATCTTCACCCCCGTCACCCGTGCTGCAGGGCGAGGCCGCCATGCTCCCGGTATTCACGCCGGAGTTGCGCCCGGGCAGCGTTCCCGATCGGACGCTGCAGTTGCCCGGCATCGGGGCGTTGTTTCTGATTGGGGATGATGCTCTGTCCCGTGAATGGCTGACGGCCAATGCCGGTGCCCTGGCTGAACAGCATGCGGCCGGGATGATAGTCAACGTCACAGACATGGATACCGTGCGCGAGCTGCGCGAACTGGCACCCGGTGTCAGCCTGGCCCCGGCTTCCGGCAGCGAGCTGGCCCGTCGCCTGCAGATTGCGCATTATCCGGTACTTATCACCGATACCGGCCTGACGCAGCAGGTTAAGCCGTAATGAGCGCGCCAGATATCAACGATCTGCTGATGGCGCACCCTTACGGGGCGGTCATACTGATCGTCCTTTTCCTGGTGGTGATGGCCTTTCTGAACCTGCGCCGGCGGGAGAAAGCCAGCACCCGCCGTCACCGGCGATACCGGGCAACGGCGGGGCGGGTACTGAATAAGCTGATCAGCCTGCCGGGAGACGGGCAGCGCCTGACTTATCTGCGCAAAATCAGCCCCTATGTCTTTGAAGAGCTGTTGCTGTCTGCCTTTGAACGTCAGGGGCTGACCGTAGTGCGTAATGCCTCCTACAGCGGTGACGGCGGCCTTGATGGTCAGGTCATCATCGACGGCGAGCACTGGCTTATCCAGGCCAAACGGTACAGTCGTGCTGTTTCCCCCGCACATGTTGAGGACTTCGACCGACTTCTCCTGCACTCCGGCCGCCGGGGGCTCTTTATCCACACGGGCCGTACCGGAAAAATGAGCCGCACCCTTCATATGGCGTCACCGCGCCTGCGCATCATCAGCGGGCAACGCCTGCTGGCCATTCTCGCCGGGCAGGACGTCCGGCAGACTCTCTGAGGAATCTTTTATGCACATCATCCTGAACAGCCTGCGCTACGCTTTGTGGCTTGTGTTCTGTTTATTCCGTCATGCCGTTTTCGTGCCTGCCGCTTTCGGCGGTGTCTGCCTGCTCGCCTGGCTTGTTTTCGGCCATCCGGTCAGTGACCTGAACGACCAGTTGCAGAAGGAGGCAACGGCATGGCGCACCGCGCCGCCCGGACATTACATGTGGGAGGAATGCCCGGTGCCTGATAATGCGGCTCCGCCTGAGGCAAAGCCGGCAGCCTGTACCGTCACTGCCGTCTCCACAGAAACCGCGGCGAACAATTACCTGCTGTCATTGCGGGCCGTATGGATCATTTTTTTCATCCTGTCGAATGTTCTGTATGTGCTCTGGCGCTTACTGGCGGATGCCCTGCGTTACCACTCCCTTTCCTGCAGGGAAGCCGGTGCCGGGAGGGGAACGTATATCCGTATGGCCGACGGTAAAATTATAAAGGAGGCAGACGATGAGTAACCGTTACGTCATTGAGGCCCTGCTGCGTCCGGCCGTTGAGCTGAATACCGCCGTGGTATCGGGCATGGCGGCATATGTCTGTGTGCAGGCACCCTGGGCTGTCGCTCTGGCTCCGTCTGTCAGCTATGTCACCGCAGCCGGGTTTGCGGCGCTGGCCGTCACCCGCACGCATCAGGGGATGAAGATTATTCGCTACCGCCGGAATCTCCGCCGCCTGCCGCGCTATGTCATGAGTACTAAACAGATCCCCGTCAGCCATCGTCGCCTGTTTCTAGGCCGGGGTTTCCGCTGGACCCAGAAACACACCCAGCGCCTGCAGGATACGCTGCGCCCGGAAGTGGCCCGTTACCTGCAACCAAACCGCTTTTACCTGGTGGCGCGTCAGCTCGAAATGTTGACAGAGCACCGTCTGCCCTGGCTGGGTAAGCTGCTGAGTGCCGATACGCCGCTGAACCCGGTGCGGCCGTTACCGCCAGTGGGCGGGAATCCGGCGCTGCACGGCATCGAGCCCGATGAAAAAGACGTCACCCTGGCTCTGGGAGAGCGCGTTGGCCATACGGTGGTGTACGGCACCACGCGCGTCGGGAAGACCCGGCTGGCAGAGCTGCTGGTCACACAGGATATCCGGCGGGGTGAAGTCACCATCGTTTTTGATCCGAAAGGCGACGCAGATCTGATGAAACGCGTCTGGGCAGAGGCCCACCGGGCCGGGCGCGGGGATGAGCTGTATATCTTTCATCTCGGCTGGCCTGAAATTTCAGCCCGTTATAATGCCGTCGGGCGTTTTGGTCGCGTGTCAGAGGTGGCGTCCCGCGTGGCCGGTCAGCTGTCGGGTGAGGGGAACAGCGCGGCATTCCGCGAATTTGCCTGGCGGTTCGTCAACATCATCGCCCGTGCGCTGGTCGCCCTGGGTGAGCGCCCTGACTACACGCTGATCATGCGCTACGTGAACAATATCGCCGATCTCTATATCCGCTATGCGGAAAAAATCATCCAGGCGCAGCTGCCGGCTCTGCAGACGCAGATTGAGAATAATCAGCAGGTTTTGGGCGAGGACGACGTGCCCCGTAACATGCAGGGACAGCCGGATGCCTTACGCATCTGGGCCATCGAGGTTGCGCTGAGTTCAGAAGAAGGTAAGAAGCTCTATGATCCCATTCTCGACGGGCTGCGGTCAGCGGTGCGTTATGACCGCACTTACTTTGACAAAATCGTGGCGTCGCTGCTGCCGCTGCTGGAAAAACTGACCACCGGCAAAACCGCTGAACTGCTGGCTCCCGACTATCTCGATATGGATGACTCACGGCCCATATTTGACTGGGAGCAAATCATCCGTAAAAAAGCCGTGGTGTATGTGGGGCTCGATGCGCTCAGTGACAGTATGGTAGCGAGCGCGGTGGGCAATTCCATGTTCGCCGATCTGGTGAGCGTGGCCGGCCATATCTACAAACACGGTATCAATTCGGGCCTGCCGGGCGGAAAAGAAGGGAAGTCCCTGATTAACCTGCACTGCGATGAGTTTAACGAGCTGATGGGCGATGAGTTTATCCCTCTCATCAACAAAGGTGGCGGTGCCGGCATGCAGGTGACGGCCTATACCCAGACGTCTTCTGATATTGAGGCCCGCATCGGGAATGCGGCCAAGACGGCCCAGGTACAGGGTAACTTTAACAACCTGATTATGCTGCGCGTCAGGGAAAACCGCACCGCCGAGCTGCTGACCACGCAGCTGCCGCAGGTGGAAATTTACACCAAAACGCTGGTCTCCGGGCACCAGGACACGGCAGATGTCAACGCTGACCAGGACTTCACCTCAAGCACCCAGGACCGCGTCGGGACGGTAAAAGTCCCGCTGCTGGAGCCGGCCGATATCGTGACGCTGCCGAAAGGGCAGGCGTTTGCCCTGCTGGAGGGCGGGCAGCTGTGGAAAATCCGCATGCCGCTGCCTGCCGGGGATGCTGATGATGTGCTGATGCCGGAAAGTATTGAGAAAATAGCGGAGGAGATGCGGCGCAGCTATCACAGCGGCGAATCCTGGTGGCGGGACGGTCCGGCCCTGAACGTGCCGGTCACAGGAGGGGCGAATGGCTGAGGTAAAACGTCCCCCACAGCAGCAGACGCTGCCGGAACGCAAGCACGGCATTCTGTATAATCTGCTCTGGGGCTGGCCATGGGCCCTGGTGGGCGTGGTGCTGTCCTCGCTGCTGCTGAGCCTGCTGATTGAATATATCGGCATCGCCTTCTTCTGGCCGGAAGCCGGGGCGGCGCACAGTGAAGCGGTCATGAACACCGAGCTGGGGTGGCTGTCCACAGAGTTCACCCGCAGCCTGCTGCTGTCTGAACCATCGGTGACGGTTGTGCGCTGGGTGAGCACCGCCTATCAGTGGGCCTTTGTGGACAGTGGCTTCCTGGACTGGGTCCGGCAGCAGTATGCACACCAGATGCACAGTGACAATGCCGTCACCCGGGAAATCAACAGCTGGAGCGGCTGGCTTGCCGGCTACCTGCGTGAATACCTGCTGGCCACGGTATGGATCAGCATTATCACCCTGGTACGCGTCACCATCCTGGTGCTGTCCGTGCCGTTGTTTGTGCTGGTCGTGGTGGTGGCGCTGGTTGAGGGGCTGGGGCGGCGTGATCTGCGGCGGTACGGCGCGGGGTATGAAAGTTCGTTTGTCTATCATCATGCCAAGAAGCTGGTCAAACCGGCAGCTGTGGTGCCCGCCATGCTGTACCTTTCCTGGCCCACGGCAGTCTACCCCAATCTGCTGTTGTTGCCGGCGGCTGTTCTGCTGGGGATCGCCGTAACGGTGACCACTGCGTCGTTCAAGAAGTATCTTTAAATCAGGGCTGGACGGAGGCGTGCAAAACTTGTTTTGCGCGCCTCCGTCAGCAGACAAGCCATGAAACGACCGTTACTGGCGCGTCAGTGTCAGTTATTAAATACCGTCAATTCTGTCACTTTGAAGCTGTCTGGCTTGTTGGTTATGCTGTCGTAGGGGGCCTGTAGCTTCCATTGCTGACCCGGCTCCAGATTTTCAGCCATCGCTGCCGTATTTCCTATTACTGCCCCATTCTGAAGCAAGTTGAATTTGACAATTACAGTCTTCACAGGCCCACCTGACACGTTTGTTCCCGTGCCTTCAATTTGCTGCAAACCATTTGCTGCTGTGGCGAAATGCAGGTCTGAAAGTTGGACTTTGCCAGTACCGTCGGCCGCAAGAACAGGGCCGGTAATCAGTGCAGTGATTAACGTGGCCTTCAGAACAGTCTTCATCATTTTCATTTTCCCTCTGTTTACCGTTGAGTTTTCTTAATATCACAATGAACCTTTATTTACAGCTAAACCTGCCACCGGCACAGACCTGCAATTAATTTTGAAATTCCTGTTTAGGGTTTATCGCTGACCCGACGCTCCCTCTTCCGCATCCTGTCCGCACCCCTTAATCCTTCTGGAGGTGCGTATGAACTCAAATCGTCCGGCCATGCGGCGCAACCGTCGTGTCCCGGGCATCACTGGCCTGGTATTGCTGACCTTTCTGGCATCAGCTGCTGCACAGGCATCCGAGAAAGACGAGCTTGCGTCTGTTCAGCGTCAGCTGGACCAGGTTCAGGCGTCGCTTGAACGGGCCCGCGTGGCGGCTGCACAGGCCGACCCGGCTGACCGTGGCCGCTTTTTCTTTGATTACCGTCAGGCCACATCCGATCTCAACATCATCCGCAGCGGCATTGACCGCTATCTGGAGCCCTCCCGCGCGCAACCGCGTGACCCGTCTTTTGTGGCCGGTAATTACCGGCGGGAGCGGCCCTGATGCCCATGACATCCGAACAAACGAACGCGTTTAAAGCCGGCTCCGGCAGTCTTGATGTGAACATCCTTCATCTGCTCTGCATCGGGGCACTGCTGGCATTTCTTTTTTTATGGGCCGCGTGGGCGCTGTCGGATGTCTGGACCGGCTGGAGTAACACCAAAGTGCGGGACGCGGCCCTGGGGCGTTTTGCCGTCCGCACCGTGCTGCTGTTGCTTGTGTGTATCTGGATGTTTGCCAGTTAACCGATTATGAACGTTAAGTCAGGAGATGAATTCCATGCACCATTCTGAGTCTGTTGTTGCCCGCCTGCGCCGTCTCGCCAGTCGTACGCTGACCCGCGCCGGTACGCTTGCCCTGCTGGGCTGGCTCACCTGCAAACCGGCCTTTGCGGACTTGCCAAGCGTTGAAGCGCCTGAGTCCGGAGGCGGAAGCGGGCTGTCCGGACAAATCAAGGGCTACCTGCAGGACGGCATTGTTATCGGGGGGCTGGTCGTGGCGGCCGTTGCCTTTATCAACGTTGCCATTGCCGCCCTGCACACCTTCACCGAAGTCCGCAATGAGAAAGCCACCTGGACCAAATTCGGGGCCATTGTGGTGGTGGGTGTGGTGTTGCTGGTTGCCGTTATCTGGCTGCTCGGCAAGTCTGCCGACATTCTGTTGTAGGAGCCTGCGACGATGCAGACCATTCGTTTTTTACCTGACCGTCTCAACAGTGAGCCCGTGGTGTTTCGCGGGTTTACCACCCATGAGATGGGGCTGGCAGCCCTTGCCGGCGCGGGTGCGGGTCTGCTCCTGTCACTGCCGTTTATCCCGCTTGCCGGCTGGGTTGTTGTTCCCACCGGCCTGCTGGTCATGCCGCTGCTGCTCGTCTGGTTCGGCGGCCGCTGGATGGCCAGGCTCAAGCGCGGTAAGCCTGAGAACTGGCTCTGGCAGCGACTGGAGACGAAAAAACGCCGGCTGGGGATGGGCAATCCGAAACTGATAGTGGATGCCCGGGGCTGGTCAGTGAAACGTAACAGGAGACCCTCATGAGCCGTTTTCGCCATGCGGTAAAAGACCGCGACCAGCATATTCAGACGCTGCGCATCGCCTGCGCCGTGCTCGCCTTTTTCCTTTTATTCACCTGTGCCGGCTGGATGCTGGCGCCCAGCAAGCTGACCGTGCATAACCCGCCGGATTTACGTACCGGCAGCACGCGTCCCTGGTGGGAAGTGCCGCCCCCGACGGTCTACTCCTTTGCGTTTTACATTTTTCAGCAGCTCAATGCCTGGCCGAAAAATGGCGAGGTGGACTATTCCGCCAAAATCAATGCGCTGTCGCCGTATCTGACGCCATCCTGTCAGGATTTCCTGAAAGCGGATGCGAAGAAACGCGGTGACGCCGGGGAGCTCACTGACCGCGTGCGCGTGGTGTATGAAGTGCCCGGCCGCGGTTACCAGTCACAGAGCGTGACCGTACAGGATCGCGATCACTGGATAGCCCGCCTGGACGTGGTGGCCGATGAATATTTCCATGCCGAGCCGGTCAAACGCGCCCTGGTGCGTTACCCGCTGAAAGTGGTGCGCTGGGAAGGTGATGCGGAGCGCAACCCGTTCGGTCTGGCGCTGGACTGTTATGCCGGTGTGCCCCAGCGTCTGGAGGCGGCACCGCCTGCACCTAAACCGGAGAAGTCAGGAGTGTTTCAGTGATGAGTAAAAACCCCCACTACCGCGCCGGGCTGATGGCGCTGTCCTTCGCCCTGCTGCCCCTGGCAATGCTGGTATCACGTCCTGCCGGCGCAGATGAGCTGATGAAATGGGAGCGTATTCCGCTGCAGATCCCCCTGAGGGTGGGGCAGGAGCGGGTGGTCTTTGTGGACAAAAACGTCCGCGTTGGTTTTCCGCCGGCGCTTAACGGTAAACTTCGGGTGCAGAGCACCGGGGGAGCCGTCTACCTGAAGGCCGACAGCGCCTTTCCGCAGACGCGGGTGCAGCTGCAGGATGTGGAAAGTGGCGAGGTTCTGCTGTTTGATATCGCCGCCGGTGAAAAAGGGCCGACTGAGCCGGTCCGTCTGGTCTACAGCGGTGATGTCAGCACGCTGAGTCACGCCGGCGATGCGGCCGGTCAGCCAGGTGGTGCAGATCGGACTGCTTCCGGATCAGGCTCATCTGCTCCCACCGGCAGCGATGACGGCACCCAGGCAAAGCGTAAAAAAATCCGCTACAGCGCCCCCATCCCGGTGCTGCTGACCCGCTATGCCGCTCAAAGCCTTTATGCTCCGGCACGTACGGTCGAGGCGGTCCCGGGTATTCATCCGGTCAATCCTCATCTGCCCCGACGTGTCAGCACGCTGTATCCCTCTGAACCATTAACGGTCACGCCGCTGGCTGGCTGGGGTGTGGCAAACCGCAGCGTGGTGGCACTCAGGCTCACGAACACCGGCAGCCGTAAGGTCGTTCTGGATCCACGCTCGCTGCAGGGACAGTTTGTGTCCGCCACCTTCCAGCACCGCTGGGTCGGTCCGGCCGGCACGCCTGAAGACACCACCACGGTGTATGTGGTGACCGCCGGTCGTCCGGAGAGCGCATTCATTGCTGAGCCGTCTGCACTGCGTAAAGCGACCCGCACGGTAAAACAGGAGGCCCGCCATGCAGATTAAATCTAATGCCCTGGTGAAGTTTATCGTGCCGGCCGTGGTGATTGCCGGGCTGGCCGTGGGGCTCAAAAGCTGCAAAAACGAACCGGCAGAACAACCTCAGGCAAAACAAAGCGGCTCCCTGAAAAACCTCTCGCCGGATGAACTGAAGGCGCTGGGGGTGGAAGGCGACACGCCGGAGGACACCCTGCGCACCCTCATCGGCCGGCTGAACGATGTGCGTGACCGCCAGAAAACGCTGGATAAGCAGAACGCGGATTTGGTGAAAGAAAACGAACGGTTGCGCCGGCGCAATCAGGACGTTTCAGGACAGGTGAATGAGGCCGTTAATGGCCTGCGCGAGCAGTACGACAAGCGGCAGGCTCAGCTTCAGAACGAACAACTGAGCCTGACGGCGAAAATCCAGGAGCTGACTGACAAACTCAAAAAGCCTGACAGCGAGAAAAAAACGGCGGACAGCGATATCCCGCTGGGGCTGGGACTGGACGGCATGGGCAGCAGCACCGGGGGGAGCGCTTCTCAGGGCAGCGACGGCATGATGTGGGTCGCGCCGACGGACCAGAAAGAGACGGATCCGCGGGATGCGGCCAGCGGCAAAGCCTCACCTCAGTTCCCGACCTCTTTTCTGGGGGAAAATGAGCTGACCCGCCAGAAAGCCGCCTATGAGGAGAAAGTGAAGGGACGGACGAATGAAAAAGGGGCGGAAGAGAGCGCCGAGCCGGTTTACACGCTGCCGGAAAATTCCACGCTGGTCGGCAGCCGCGCCATGACGGCACTGCTTGGCCGGGTGCCCATCAACGGCACCGTGACCGATCCTTATCCGTTCAAGGTGCTTATCGGTAAGGATAACCTGACGGCGAACGGCATCGAGTTACCGGACGTCGAAGGGGCGATTGTTTCGGGGACGGCCAGCGGCGACTGGACGCTGTCCTGCGTGCGCGGGCAGGTTAACAGCGTCACCTTTGTTTTTTCCGACGGTACGGTGCGCACCCTCCCCAGACCCGACACCAGTAACAACGCTGGCGGGCAAAATAATAACGCTCAGGCTAAACAGGATACCGGCACCAGTGGCGGTATCGGCTGGATCTCGGATGAAAACGGGATCCCGTGCATTGGCGGCGAACGTAAGTCCAACGCCTCCACTTACCTGCCCACCATCTTTGGCCTGTCGGCTGCCGGTGCGGCGGGTGAAGCGATGAGCCAGGGGCAGTACACGACGCAGAACAACGTGAATGGCATTTCCGCCACCATGACCGGCGACGCCGGACAGGCGGCGCTGGGGAAAGCCATTTCCGGCGGCATGTCTGAAACCACCGACTGGATCAAACAGCGTTACGGGATGACGTTTGATGCCATTTATGTGCCGCCCGGTGCCCGTCTCGCCGTGCATATCACCCGTCAGCTGGCCATTGATTATGAAGATAAGGGCCGTAAGGTGCGCTACGACTTCACCCTGCCGGGTGGCGTCAGTGACAACGGCGGACTGGACTGAGTACACGGCCATGGCGGGACAGATAACGTTTTTCCCTCTTTCATCCGTGTGCTGGACGTTCAGCGACGGGGCAGGCTGGCATATTGACGTGATCCCTGCGTCTTCTGCGGTTCTGTTGCTGCGACCCGTAGCGCTGTTGCCTGCCGGCGCACCTTTACTGCGCTGGCGCAATGGCCAGCTTTTACTGGATATCGGCAGGTTCTCCCTGCCGCTCAGTGCCCGGGAGTGTGCCGTTTCGTGGCGCAGCCCGAAAATCCCGCGCCGGCTTTACTGCCCGCGTATGACATTACGGGAGCTGGGGCACCTGCTGAATGTCAGTGCGTTCGTTTTTATCTGCGGCGGTTACGATCCGGCCGCCTCACAAAGGAGATACCGGTAATGTACAGAACGGTTTTCATTCTGGCCCTGAGCTGTGTAATGCTCAGCGGCTGCTCAACCTCCAAAGAGGAAATGCTGCCAGCGGGCGATAACACCATGCTTGAACTGTGGAACGGGGCGGACGGTGGCGGCAGTACTTCCCGCCAGTCTGCGGCGGCCCGCGACACGCTGCGACGCCCGCTGACGGGCAGCGAAACGCAGGCGGACGCGCAGGCCGACCGCAGCTACAGCCGTACTCAGGAAAGCGAAATCACCCAGCAGTTTCCCCGGCTGCCCAACCCCGACATGGTGATGTACCTGTATCCCCATCTGGCAGACGGTAACACGCCGGTGCCGGGTTACAGCACTGTGTTCCCGTTCTACAGCCAGACGCAGTATGCCATGCCTGGCGAGCGCACGGAGGCCCTGTAATGCTTTCACTGTTTACGCGTAATAAATCCACCGACCGGCAGACGCCGGTTGATGACGGCCAGTCCGTTCAGGCAGATGAAACCCTGACCGCGGCCGTGAAGGGCCGGCAACCTCTGAAGCGCCCCGGGAAAATGACGCGCCAGGATGAGGAGAAGGTTTATCACGCCAATCCGTCCATCATTGACTTTTTGCCCTGGGCAGAATTTCTCGATGAAGAGCAGTGTCTCCTGCTTGATGACGGCGTGTCGGTGGGGGCCGTTTATGATGTGACACCGGTGGCGACCGAAGGGCGAACCGAAGAGCGCCTGGAGCAGATCCGGGACTCGGTTGAGGATGCACTTCAGGACAGCTTTGATGAACATGACGTGAATCCCTGGGTCGTGCAGTTCTTCTGCCAGGACGAGGACGACACTGACGCGTACCTGGACAGGCTGCGCGGGTATGTCAAACCACATGCACAGCGCACGGCGTTTACCGACGCCTGGCTGGGTGAAATGGAGCGCCATATCCGCAGTATCTCCCGGCCTGAGGGACTTTTTACTGACTCGCTGATTACCGGCCAGCCGTGGCGCGGGCAGCAGCGCCGCACCCGGATGGTTGTTTATCGCTGGCTTGGTAAAAGCCGGGATCCGATGCCGCCGGTGGCGATGCTCAATCAGGTGTGCGACCGGGTCGTTAATGCCCTGGGCGGGGCGGGGATCCGCTGCACCCGGCAGAACGGCCTGCAGGTGCATGGCTGGCTGCTGCGGCTGTTCAATCCGTCACCGGACTGGGTGGAGAAAACCACGCTCTATCGGCAGGCTGCTTACGCAGACCCGCGCGAGACACCTGAAGGCACCGTGCCGGTCAGCAATGATTTTGCCGAAACCCTGTGGTTCACGCCGCCGGTTTCAGACCCGGAAAACGGCGTGTGGTGGATTGACAACAAGCCGCACTGCGCGGTGGCGGTGGAAAAACTGCGTACACCGCCGGAGCCGGGCACCCTGACCGGCGAGAAAAGCCGGGGTGAAAAGAAAATTAATGCCCTGATGGATATGTTTCCGGAAGGGACCATGGTGTGCATGACCGTGGTGGTACAGCCCCAGGACCGGCTTGAAGAGCAGTTTAACCGGCTGTCGAAAAATGCGGTCGGTGAGAATACCGAGTCGGGCCGCGTCCGCCAGGATGTGAAGACGGTCAAAGAGTATCTGGGCAACCGGCACAAGCTGTACCGGGCGGGGATCACCTTCCTGCTGCGCGGCGACGACATGACCAGCCTGAAGCGCAAGCGGCTGGAGCTGTCCACCGTATTGCTAGGGGCCGGTCTGCAGCCGGTACGGCCGGAGTTTGAAGAAGGTCCGCTGAACAGCTGGCTGCGGGCGCTGCCGATGTGCTTTAACCCGGACAGCGACAAAAAACACTGGTATACCCGTCTGACATGGGTTCAGCACCTGGCAGGACTTTTGCCGGTAACCGGGCGGGAAACCGGCACGGGGCATCCCGGCTTCAGCTTTTTCAACCGCGGCGGGGATACCCTGACATTCGATCCGCTCAACAAGCTCGACCGCACCCAGAACGCGCATCTGCTGTTGTTCGGCCCGACCGGGGCGGGCAAGTCGGCCACGCTGTGTGCCGCGCTCTCCCAGCTGATGGCCGTCCATCGTCCGCGGCTGTTTATTGCGGAGGCCGGCAACTCGTTCGGCCTGCTGGCCGACTTCTTTGACAGCCTCGGGCTGACGGTGAATAAAATCAGCGTCAAACCCGGAAGCGGCGTCAGTCTGCCGCCGTTTGCTGATGCTCACAAACTGGTGGAAGAAGGCCTGGCCGCCCATGCCGTGGATGAGAGCGACCTGCCTGATATCGACACGGACGACGATGGCGAGGATGACAAGCGTGACGTTCTCGGTGAAATGGAAATCTCCGCGCGCATGATGATTACCGGCGGCGACCCGAAAGAAGAGGCTGACCTTAAGCGTGCTGACAGGGCGATGATACGTGAGGCGCTGCTGATGGCGGCACATGCCACGTATAAAGAAGGGCGGCAGATGCTGCCGTCTGACCTGCAGAAGGCGCTGTACGACATTGCCTCTGACAACGATGAGGGCGTCATCAATGTCCGCAATGCTCAGCGCAAGGCGAAAGCGGCGGAAATGGCGGAATCCCTGGGCATGTTCACTCAGGCCGGGAGCTTTGAAGCGGAGCTGTTCAACCGCGAAGGGGAGCTGTGGCCGGAAGCGGACGTGACGCTGGTCGACCTGGGGCATCTGGCGCGTGAGGGTTACGAGGCGCAGATGGCCCTGACCATGGTCTCGATGACCAACATGATCAACAACATCGCGGAGCGTGACCAGTTCCTGGGCCGGGATATTGTCTTCACGGTGGATGAGGCGCATATCGTGACGGTCAACCCGCTGCTGTCGCCCTACATGACGAAGGTGGTCAAGATGTGGCGTAAGCTCGGTGCCTGGCTGTGGCTGGCCACCCAGAACCTTAAAGACTACCCGGATATTGCCGAAAAAATGCTGAACATGGCGGAATGGTGGATTTGTCTGACCATGCCCCCGGAGGAGGTCAAAGATATCAGCCGTTTCCGCGCGCTCACGCCGGAGCAGGAATCGGTGCTGCTTTCCGCCAGTAAACTGTCGGGTTGTTATACGGAAGGCGTGGTGCTGGCGAAACGGATCGAAGCGCTGTTTCGTGCCGTGCCGCCCAGTCTCTTCCTGGCACTGGGCATGACGGAAAAAGAAGAGAAAGCCGAACGCCGGGCGCTGATGAATGAATTTCACTGCAGCGAACTGGAGGCGGCAAAACGCGTCGCGCAGAATCTGGACCGTCTGCGCGGTCTGACGGAGAAACAACAGGAGCCTGCCACGGTATGATGACACTGAAGTACCCTGAACCCGCCATTCATGAGCACAGTGGCGGTGCGCTATTCACCCTGTCGCCTCAGGGGGAGCCCGGCGTGCTCCCGGCGACACATCAGCACCTGGTTAGGCTGCGGGCGATGCTCAGGCAGCGCCTGACCGGGCCGGTCAGAATGACGTGTCACCCGCACCGGGTGGGACTCAGCAGCAGCGTGGCCATCTATCTTGAGGGAAAGCTGAAGCAGGCGGTGAACATCCTTATCACCGTGACGGGGCAGACAAGCTGGCCGCAGGAAGAGGAGTATGCGCATCCCCGCTGGTATATCACGGTGCCGGATTCGGCCGACTTGGTGTATCTGATGCTGTGGATTAACGGGCTTGAAGTGTAACTCCAGACTTGCCTTCACCAGGGGCATGATAATAAAAATTACTTAATGCTTTTTTGATACCGGCCGCAGGGGCCGGTTTTTTTATCATCTTATTTTATAGAAAACACACGAGTTATCACCTACGTACATCGGTACAGATGATCTTCCACCATTTGTCCGCTCAAATATCTTGTTTAGTACCTTTAGATCTTCGTCCTTAATAGTTTCATAATCGAGATTCGTATATATAGCTAATTCGGACGTTGAGCATATGCGTCGGGCATTTTCAAACATTCCCCATGCGTTTAACGCGTTGCAAGTTATCGGGCTTATCGCTCTTATTATTTTTTCAATAAGGTTAATTTTTTCCCTTATTGACTCGATGGCCGTTTGAGCGTCGACTGTTTTAGATTTTATCCAGATGCAATCATGATGAAAAAGTCTGTTTCTATAATCACGAATTTCTTTTAGCATGTTAATTAGTTTGCGGCGTGCTTCAATAGGTTTGTTATCGATTAAATTTAATCGCCTGAAGGCTTTTGAAAGAGAAAGGGGCCAAAGATAATCATTTTTTTCAGAATTATCATCTGTATGAAGTGCCTCTAACAGGACTGACTCCCATGTTGAGAATGTTGTTGTGGCGATAATATCATCATGATCAAATGCCGGAGGTTGTGTGGTTACCAAGTTTGAGCTAGCCAGTCCTAGACGCGCAGCTTCTTTTTCTTTCCATCTTTTTTTGAGAGTGGATTCCGCCTCTCTAATGCAGTTTATAAACTTGCTGTGATTATCTTTTGTAGTGTCATATTTAATCTTATCCCACCACTTATCTTGGAATCGCTGCCTGGCCGCTTTATCAATTGAGTTTCTCAAAACCAATTCAAGTTGTTGCATTAAGGGGTACAGGGAAGCTGCTGCATTCTGTAGCCAGAGGCTAAACCCATACGTTTCTAATCCGGGCTGGACGTTGAAAGTACCTTGAACAGCCCCTAGCCTTGCTGTTGAGAGCAAGGAAAGGATTGGCGTATAATCCTGTATGCTTTTAGGCATAGTATCTCCTGATGCTTTAGCCATTATTACTGGGCATTTTTCATGCTTCACAAGCTAGTTGACGACTCCGTCATCATAAGCTAATCTATAAGCACAACGTTAGCCAGTGTCGAATCTTCCCCCATGTTTCATGGGTTCTAGTGAAAGCACATTAGGCAAAAGTATTGAAAGACCCCGGCTCTGCTGGGGTTTTTCGCATCTGAACTTGGCTATATTTTCAGCTCACCAACAATGTTAGTTTGCTCTTGCAAGTAAATTTCTATGATTTGAAGTGCTGAGATGTGCGCTTTGTGGACTCTTGAATCCCCACAACCACACTCCATTGTATGCTGTTCCCTTGCCCATAAACCATTTTCATCCTTTCGGTAAAACCATCCTCTAACAAACCCAACTCGGGTCATATCCATACCTGGATGTTCAACCATAAGTTCGCTTACCTCAAATAAATTGACACCACGGGATATAACACCAATTCCTTTTTGATAAAGAGATAAGTGTCCCATATTTACGTGTTGGATAAGATCGTCTATCTCGAATGCAACTGAACCTTTAATATTTATCAGATCTTCAATTCTAGAAAAGTGTAATGTAGCGTTTTCATCAGACTCACCATATAGAGCCTCCTCAGGTACGTTAATTATGACACAGCCGTTAGGGTCGCCATCAATTGAATTAAAGGTTTGTGATATTTTGGCACCCCGAAAAAATGCAGCTTGAGGCCATGCAATCTTAACATAGCTCTCATGATACTCTGGTAATTCAAGGGCCCTATGAAACGCAGGGATGGGGAATGATTTATCTTTTACGTCAGCTAATTCTCTCCAAGGTAATCCGAGTAACATCCTTAGAATAGGATCGTCCGTTATAGGAGGGAAAAGGTCACTTGTTGTATCAAAGCCATTCTTTGAAGAGTACTTACGCAAAATCTCACTACTGCATTTAATTTCAGAGAGAAAACAATTTTGAGGGAGATCAGTTTGCTGTAGAGGTCCCACTAACCATGCCGCCTGAGCCTCCATCCTGGGATGGAAACCCTCTAACTTTAAAGAAGCTAAATCGACTAAACCAACCTGTTCGGCTGCTTTCTTATCTAGGATATAAAGATAACCCACACCCTCGCTATGAGTATATCGCGCCTTTAGCTTTCGTAACCAGACGGGTCGCTCTGCAAAGTCTTCACTCATTTCTAATGTATGCTGTTGATCATACTGATGGCTGGCGAACCACGCCCCAACAGCTGCGTTCGACGAGCAATCAATATAAAAAGAGCGCCAACCATAATGTTGAAGGAGTGCCTGTATAAATTTAAAGTCGTTAACGTGATGCCCGATAGTCGTGCTAAGAACATTTTTTGCGTAACGACTCCACTTGAGCATTTCACTAGGTATACATCCATGTCGGTCAAAAGAAGTTTTGACCGAAGGCAACCCTAGATCTCCGTATCTAGTATTTTGACCACGGAATAAGACATCAGTACCATGCTTGGAAAGTATATTCTCTAGTTCATTCAGAGAGTTGGCTGTGTATAGTTCCAAACTTTTTCTCCTTTCGAATCTAAAGCGGGCTAAAAAACACCCACTTCCTAATTAATCATCGCTTTGAAATAATAACTTTAACTAACTTCCTAAAACTTAGCTGTAGCTAACCTCTAAATTATTAGAACTGCGTTATCAATTTATTGCGGCCTTTTTGAGCCGTTGCGGGCACGCTGTCAGACGATTCAGTCTGACGGAGTTCCGATTCATGAAACTGACCTCTCTTGTTTTCCTGCCGGCTCTGCTGCCGGCATCCGTACTGGCCGGCACGGTCGTCTTCACCGACAGTCAGCATCTGCCGGCAAATCTGCCGCCGGACGTGCCGGTGGTTCTTCTTGATGGTCCTGACCGGCTGCAGGCCGACATGTTCGGGGAATTGCCTGCAGACCCGCAGCAGGCCGAGGCACAGGTCAGGCAGGCTATGACGTCTCCTGCCTGGCAACAAAAACAGCTGCAACTAAACGATTCCTATCGCCAGGTGGTCCGGGCCTGGGAACTGGGCATTAAAAAAGTGCCGGCCGTGGTGTTTGATGACCGCGATGTGGTGTACGGCACCACGGATGTGGCCGTGGCCACATCCCTGCGTAACCGGGGAGGTGGTCAGTGAATACAACACCTTCCCGCATCAGAACCACGGTGTGCTCGCTGGCGGTTGCCACTTTACTGGGTACGGCAACCGCGCCAGCTGCTGTTGCAGCACTTAACACGGCGCAGATTATTGCCAGCGCCGTGTCGCAAAACTGTATCAGCTGGCGTGTCAGTGGCATCTGTTACTGGCTGTTCTGCACCCCCTTTGGCTGCAAAGTGCGCACGTCGGTCAAAGTCACTCACTTCATTCCCCAGACAGTCGTTTCGACCTATGTCGCGCCGGGCGGTAACCCGTGGCAGGAAATGGCGTTTGTCAGCCAGACCGCCGGCGGGCTGGAGAGTGCCGTGACCAGCGGGCTTTCCGGTGTTTCTGCCGGAGGAGCCAATCCGGCCGACATGAAAAATCCCGGCCAGCGCAAGTCCGCCGTGCGTTTCAAGTATGCCGATGCGATTGGCCACCCGGCCACCTCCCTGATTGGCGGCAGTATTCCGGGCTATTCCTGTGATACCGCAGCCACCCCGTTAATGCCTTACTTCCTGAGTACGCTGGATTCGGCGGCCTGGCGCACGGGCGTACCGGAATCCCTGTATCCGGAAGCGCTTGTACCCGGCCAGCGGGAAATCGGCAGTCAGGCAGCAGCAAACATGTGGGGCAACATCTATCCCCGTTCGGGGTTTATCAGCCAGACCGATGATGACAAAGCCTCTGCCGTGGTGGCGCAGCGTGTGGCAGACATTATCACCCGCGCCGGGCAGCCCCATGTTTATCAGGTGCTCCGGGCCAACCGCCATGACGGGTACTGGCCACCGGGCGAGGTCACGGAAAACACCGGCACGCGCAATCACAAATGGCAGCGGCTGGCTCCCCACATGACACAGTCATGTGCCGTATTCCCGGACGGGAGCTATACCGCCGCGAGCGATAACAACGAAGCCTTTGCGCTCTGGCAGCCCTACAGCTGCTGCAAAAAGCGCGGGCAGAAATTTCTGGGCAGCAGAGATATCTGATGAGGAAAACCGTGAAAAAAACACCTTCATTTTCAGCCGTTCGCGTAAGCCTGCTGCTGACCGGCTCCCTGCTGACCGTTCTCCCGGCCGCGCACGCGGCCGATGATGACAATACCATCCTGGGCATGTCCCTGCCGCAGGTGAACAACAGCGCCATCGGTTACGGCAAGTCCGTCGATGGTGCCGTGTCGGACAAGCTCTTCTACACCCTCGGCGGCGGCTCGGTCATTTCCCAGCCGGCCACGCGCGGCAATATGCAGAAGCTGGGGCTGAATACCGGCTGGAGCAGTGACCTGATGTGCGGCAACTTTGACCTGAAAACCACCGTCGGCAACCAGCTCAACGGCGTCACATCCGGCTTTAAAAACCTGATGGGCGACGTGATTAAGGGGGCCACCGGCGCGGTGGCCAGTCTGCCGGCGATGGTCATTCAGCGGGCCAACCCCGGTCTGTACGACATGCTCACCAACGGCGTTCTTCAGGCCAATGTGTCATTCGACAAGGCGCAGCTTAACTGCCAGAACATGGCGAAAAAGATGATGGACTTCAGCGACAGCAGTAACTGGACGCAGCAGGCCATGATGGATGAATACAAGTCTGTTGTGAACAGCGGAGATACTGACGCGGTTCGTGCAGATGAGGCGGGGCGGAAAGTCACCGGCACGTCGGGCAACAACTGGATTGGTGGTCAGAAACGTGGGGGGGCGGGGCAGCCCGCCATCCGTGTCACCCATGACCTTGTCGCTGCCGGCTACAACATGATGAACGGTTTACCTGTCACCGCTAATTCGACTGTCGGCGAAAGCAGCTGTAACGGTGGCGCATGCTCTAAATTCGGCAGTGCTGAAGAGGCGGCGGCCATGACCGTGAAGGTACTGGGCGATCGCTCGATGCGCACCTGTGCCAACGCGAGCGAATGTACCAGCGGTGATGCGGATGACCAGCCCGGTACGACCGTTGCCGGCACCGGCTTTGCGCCACTGTTGGAAGAGGCAACTAAAGCCAACGCTGAGCAGCTGGTCAGGCTCGTCAACGGTACGGAAAAGCCCACGGCCGCGAATCTGGCTAAGCTGAAAACCGGCGGACTGCCGGTGACGGCCGGCGTGATTAAAGCCCTGCAGCGTGATCCGGATAACGCGGCCCTGACCGCCCGTCTTGCCGGCGAGCTGGCCATGTCTGACACGGTGGAAACGGCGCTGCTGATGCGTCGCATGATGGTTACCGGTATGTCGGAGCCGAATGCCGCTGCCCAGCCAAAGGCCATTGATACCGCCGGTCAGCGTATCGAGGCGCTGGATCGGGAAATCGCGGCGCTGAAAAACGAGATGGAGATGAAGCGTGAACTGTCACGTAATTCAGTGCTGACCATTATCGACAGGGAGAATCAGCGCGTCGAAACCAACCCGCAGACCCAGTCAGATGACAATACCGACAGTCGCTTCAACCAGATGGCAGCGCCGCAGTCGGCTGAATGAGGGAATAAGGATGCGTAATAAAACGACTGTCAGGAAAGTCCTGACCCGTGCCGGCATCTTCCTCGCCTGCACGGCGCTGTTCATGGTGGTCTCACTGATGATGGCTGACACCGCCATGAAACATCCGACTGAAGCTGCTGCATTCCGGAGCTGGATGCAGTCGACGCGTTACGGCTGGCTGATGTGGCGACTGGCGCTGTATGCGCTGGTTGCGTGGGGCCTCTGGAAAATCCGGCATGCGCCGGGCTTCCGGGAGGCATACCGGCGGCCGCTGCTGCGCATCAGTGTGGTCAGTGTGCTTTTTATCGCGTTGTGTGAGTACGCGATGTTTACCGGTCCGGGAGTCTGAAGATGACGACAAATAGCTATCTTGAGTATTTTCTCACGCTGCTCGGCTGGGTGATCAATAACGGTCTGTGGAATGTCCTGCTGAGCACCGGCCTTTTTGTCCTTCCGCTGGCGTTTAAGGTGGTGGGTATCTGGCTCAGGGTCCGTGAAGAGGGGGAGGATGAAGGCAACAAGGGGATGCTGTCGCTGCCCCGTATCGAGAACGCGCTGTATGCCGGCTTCCTGGTGATGATTGCCTGCTGCGTACCGCTGATTAATGTCAGCCTCAGTACGATGCAGTACGACACAACCCGGGCAAAGAGCTGTGGTGTGTGGACGCCCAAAGCGCCGGATGAAAGCGGCTATGCCGGCGTGGTCACCAGTCTCAACGACCAGACGGCTGCAGCACCGGTATGGTGGGTGCTGATTCATAAACTCTCAAAAGGGGTAACCCAGGCGGCCGTGGCGACCATTCCCTGCCGCCCTGACATGCGCCAGATCCGCTTTGAAGTGCAGCATACGCGTATCGACAACAAAGCGCTGGCGCAGGAGCTGCAGGACTTCACCAACGACTGCTATTCGGTTGCGTTGTATCTGTGGAAGCAACAGGATCAGGGCCAGACAAAGGACAAAACCACGCTGCGTGATATCGAATGGATTGGCAGCAGTACATTCCTGAGCCGGTATTATCCTTCGTTGCAGTCCAAACTGCCCCGGGCTGCGTTCCCATGGTCTGACAGCCGGGACAGCGGCCGACCCAATACCGGAAGAGGAGGCTATCCCACCTGCAGCGAATGGTGGAGCAGTGCGGATACCGGTCTGAAAGCCCGCGTGAAGGACCAGGCTGACCCGGATATGTGGCTGCGTATCTCGGCCGCCATGAAAATGTCAGGCTTTAACGACAGTGACTATCAGGAAGCTGTCATACGGCGCCTGGTCAGCCCGGAGAGCCTGACGGTCTCACAGAGTGGCCATGTGTATGCCGGCTATGGAGGTAACGCCGATTTTACCCTGGATAATGCAGCGGCACGCGTGGCGGCTATTGGCGGGACATCTCTCGGCAGTCTGGCTGCATTCCCGGCGTTCGATGCGATGCGACAGGCGCTGCCAATGGTGCAGGCTATCCTGCTGATGGCAATATATGTCATGCTGCCGCTGATTCTGGCGTTTGCGGCTTACGAGTTCAAGACCGTTATTACGCTGACCTTTGTAATATTCGCCCTGAACTTCCTGACGTTCTGGTGGGAACTGGCGCGCTGGCTCGACAGCTGGCTGTTAACCGCGTTGTACAGTTCGGATACACACAGCCGCTTCAATATGGCGGGACTGCAGAACAGCTCAGATGACCTCATTATGAATCTAGTAATGGGAGCGATGTTTATTGTACTGCCTGCCGTTTGGCTGGGAGCTCTTTCGTGGGCAGGGGCCAGCGTGGGTGTCGCTGTTAGCGCTGCCTTTCAAAAGGGTACTGAAACTGCTCAGAATACAGGCGGGAAACTTGGAGAAGCTGCTGGTAATGCTATCGGCAGTAAAGCAACCAAAGGGTAGTTTTACTGGCCGAGTTAATTGGGCCTAATCTTCACTCGGGGATTTGTAAGGAGCGCCATCATATTCATTATTGATGGCGCTATTCATTACAAATTCATCATGAAAATTATTTTCATCTTTCTTTTCATTAAAACTATTTATTGAAGCATCTTTAGAGCTAGATCCTATATGTGTTATGGCAGCAATAAAAGTCCATAATAAAACTGCGCTGCAGCTTATCAAGAAACCGCCTGCTATAAGTGCAACTAACGAACAAAGGACAGCTAAAAGCAGCGGTATGTGGCCTAACCACTTCGGCAGTTTGTATTGTTTAGCCAGTATGACGCAGCGCTGATCTAAACGTGTAAAAATTTTTTTGATACCCTTCCATATTGCAGCGAGACGAACACCACGTTCCCAGGCGCGTTTTTCTTGAGACTGATACATCTCCCCCTCCGAATTAGGTGAGTTCTAAAGGGACTATAGCGGATTTTTTGAGCAATTACTAATTACTGCTTCAGTACTCAGAGTTACTAATAAATTCTCTAATATCATCGGGTTAATTTTTTTCAATGCGTTACGACTTGTCATCATTAAAAAAGCATCATTATACTGTGCTTATATACAGTATAATCTGAGGGGCGAGTTATGCCAATTCCTTTAGAACAGACGATGTGTTGGGATAAAAGTTCGCAGAAAAATTCAGCAAACACACCGGTTTTGATGATGGCGGCTATCGCCAGACTTACAGGTAGCAATTCATCACTGGCATGCGTTCCGTTGTTTGGTGATGGGGTTTCATGTGGTTTCCCTTCTCCAGCACAGGATTATGTCGAAAAACGTCTTTCCCTCGATGACCTTTGCATCCGCTATCCGGAAAGTACCTATCTGGTGCGGGCAGAGGGGGATTCGATGCTTAATGCCGGGATTAAAGACGGTGATTTACTAATAGTGGAGTGTATTCGTGAGGCAAAGCACGGTGACATTGTCATTGCAGCCGTAGATGGGGAGTTTACCTGTAAGAGGCTTCAGCTATTGCCATCACCAGCTCTGGTCCCGGCTAATCCAGCTTATTCTTCAATCCCCCTTACTGAGGATATAGAAACAGTGGTCTTTGGTGTGGTACGTCATCTCGTTCACTCCTTCAAATTCCGGGATGCCTGAGCATGTTTGCGCTGGTCGATGTGAATTCTTTTTATGCTTCATGCGAAACCGTTTTCAGGCCAGACCTCCGTGGCAAACCTGTGGTTGTACTATCCAATAATGATGGATGCATAATAGCCCGTTCAGCAGCTGCGAAGTCACTTGGGCTAAAAATGGGTGACCCTTGGTTCAAGGTTGGCCGCGAGGCGGAAAGAAGAGGCGTTGTTGCCTTTTCCAGTAATTACAGCCTTTATGCTGACATGTCTGACAGAGTGATGACTATTTTGCAGATGTTAGCTCCCCGCGTAGAAATATACAGTATTGATGAAGCCTTTTGCGATCTTACGGGAGTAAGTGGTCTTTTATCACTTGAGGTTTTTGGCCATCAGATACGTGAGCAGATCAGGCGCAGGACACACCTTACCGTGGGGGTGGGGATAGGCCCAACGAAAACTCTGGCTAAACTGGCCCAATATGCAAGTAAACGCTGGCCAGCTACGCGAGGAGTAGTTGACCTGAGCAATATAGGGCGACAGCGAAAGTTAATGGCCTTGGTGTCAGTCGAAGAGGTCTGGGGTATTGGCCGTCGGCTCGGTAAAAAATTGCAGTTGATGGGGATTAACAATGCACTCCAGCTGTCTGAGCTGTCTCCTTCATTTATTCGTAAGCAATTTTCAGTGGTTGTTGAACGAACAGTAAGAGAACTCAACGGCACGCCCTGCCTGGGCTTTGAAGAGTTTACAGCTCCAAAGGAGCAAATCATATGCTCCCGCTCCTTTGGAGAAAAACCTACAGATGAATTCAGCATCCATCAGGCTGTCTGCGCTCATGCCGAACGTGCAGCAGAAAAGTTACGCGCAGAGCACCAGTTTTGTAAACGAGTAGCGGTATTCATCAGTACCAGTCCCTTTGCAGAGAATGAATCGTTCTATAAAAATCAGGCTGTAACGGAGCTTGCTGTTCCGGCCCGTGATTCCCGGGATATCATCAAGGCGGCTATAAGAGCTCTTGAAACAATATTCATCCCGGGGCATCGTTATCAACGCGCAGGTGTAATTCTCACCGATTTTCGCAGCGCGGCAGTATCACAACTTACCCTGTTCGATGACCTTCAGCCTCATCGTAATAGCGATGAATTAATGACACTCATAGACAGCATTAACAGCTCTGGTAAGGGTTCAGTCTGGTTTGCAGGACAGGGCATTAAAAGTGATGCCACAGGCTGGAAGATGCGAAGAGAAAGACTTTCGCCCGCTTTTACAACCAGATTGGATGATATTGTCAGAGTAAGGTAATCATCTTTTTTATATTTGCTCGAAACCGCACCATTGACATTACAAACTCTATACGGCAGGGTTTACAGTCTGTTACATGGTGAATAAGTCAAGCGTACTTTTCATTGACCGCTTTTTTAGTAAATATGTTTGGAGGATATGGATCGTGAGGAGTCTTACCGCCATTTTAATAATTCCTGCTCTTGTCACAGCCTGTAGCATGCAGGAAATAGCAGATACAAATAAGAAAATCAGTGATGGTGCTTCAGGTATAATGAACTCTTTGAGGGGAAACTCTAACCCATCAACTGATGTTACAACACCAATGCATTTACCTCAGTCATTAAAAAAAGAATCCAAGTCTAAAAATTATACTGTAGCTGTTGATGTAGATACTGCTGCTGCCAGAATAAAAAGACATTACAAGTTTATGTCAAGTCAGGAGCTGGATAGTTTACGGAATAGCTCTAATGACGGGGCATGGAAAGCGGCCGCTGAAGATGATGCACATCCAGTTTGGGAGGCAATACCTGGTAGCTATTATAAAATGGGATCTGACTGGAATGATAACGATCATTTAGATGTAGAAATTGAAAAAAACGGGAGTGGGAGTAAACTCTATATAACATATTCTTCGGCATCTGCAGAAAGGCTATCGGGATCTGGCGTACAGAAGTTGATGAAGGAAATTCATTCCGTGGCTATAGGTGAGTGATATTTTATCCGGAAAAGGTAGTTATCATTATGTGTTAATGATAACTACCTTTTGTAGTTGGTTTATTTTAACTCAATATATAGGCCAAGCGCGATACAAAAAGCATGCAGTAGAATTGGTAAAAGAAGCCCTCTGCTTTGATATCTTGCTCCACAGAAAATTAATGAAAGTGAAAACATTTGGATTTTGGTGGGCAATGAATACTGTGTGTGTATAACTGCAAACAAAACAGAAACTGTCAGCCCACCGATGATATAGCCCGCCTTTTCACCAAGGGCGTTTAAAAAAGAACTCAGGATAATTCCTCTGAAAACCAGTTCCTCCAGTAGAGGGAAAATAATAATTGTGGCTGCGATTTTTACAGCTGCCATTTCATGTGACAAACCTTTAGTAAATTCTGTAACGAAGGGTTCTTTCGGCGTAAGGTAGTATGAAGCAGTGTAAGCAATAATTATGAGCAAGAAAAAAACAAATGACTGCTTATTAGGCTTCCCCCAGGTTAATCCTTGGTAAAGTGAGGTGTGATTTAATAAGTGAGTTATGGATAAAAAAATTAAAAGCATCATCAGAGGCTTAATTATCTGCAAATGTAATATTGAGAAATCAAGCCTAGTCATTAAGAATATATTTAGATCAATAGAGGTTAATAATAAATAAAAGAATAAAAAGTTAGATAATCCGAAAGTCAGAATCATAAGGCGTTGTTTTAAAATATCCATATCAACCACTTTCATCGGAGAAAACTACATATTACTCACCCAAAAAACGATGTCTACATCCATTTGACGTCGTATTTCCCTGTTGGTACTATCAAACTGTTGTACTGTCGCACTGGCGACCACCAATGCTCTTGTAGCCTGTGATGAGCGCCTTCGGGTGGCTACAGTCGCACTTAAGCTGCGACCACCAATGTTCCGGCAGTCTGTGAGGAGCGCCTTCGGGTGACTGCACAATAAAACTCTCTAAGCCTGAAAGGGAGTACATGAAAAATGTGGCAAATCTGCTCACCTTTGAAAGCAGATATCGTCTATGAAAGCGCACTATGACGCGGCGATGAAGGTTTACTGTGTAGCAAATCTGCCAGTTTCAATTCACTTCCGTTCTGTGAACGGCATCAGTTCAACGTCTTCTCATTTGCAGTGATACGCCCTGAGTTTCGTACGACTTTTGCATCGACGGATAAGGCCATTTGGTACATTTGGCCGCTTACGGAGTTGCATTAGGAGCACGAAGCTGCGCGGCGTCACTTGTGAAGTGGCGAAGACACTACCAAGTGACGCGCGCAGCGCATAACGTCTCAACCCACGTACGACGTGGTTTTCAACGTTTTACTACCATCTGACCAACATGTAGTCCGTGTCAGTACGGTATTAAACTCACTTTTACATCAACGTAAGCACGACGGAAGGCCGTCTGAACGTTCAACTATCAGTAAGGAGGAAATCGACTCGGTATCGATGGCGACACTACGAACAGTAGTGTTGGAGGCAGCTTGACGTAAGTCAGCTCTGCATAAGCAGCAAACAGATCAGAGATCTGGGGTGCCTCGCAAGAACTCAACAATTCGCCGCCCCGATGCACAGATACCAGTTGAGACGCAGGAAGCGCAAAAGCAACCGTGTCGTCGGGGATGAATTACTGGGGTACAGATCCGTCCGCTTATTTACAAGCCGAGGGACGTGTATCCCTGTGGAGATATAGGAATGTCCAGATTCGGTAAACAGCTAGGAAAACAACTTGTCACGCTTGCTCGTCAGGGACGAGGGAGTTTTAAAACCGTTGCTGACCGTTCCAGAATTGCGGACCGTTTTTCTGAACGTCTGGCAAAGTTGAATATTCAAATTCGTGATGTAAAACACATCAAGACGACCCATATCGAAAAATATATTCATAGCCGGCAGGCTGAAAACCTGTCGCTCCGTACATTGCAAAACGAGATGGCAGCAGTGCGTTCAATCATGTCAGCTGCGGGGCGAAATAAACTTGCTGATCCCAACCATGAGAAATTGAGCAACCAGGCTCTCGGGATTTCAGGTGCTAACCGTGATGGGACAAAAGCCCCTATTTCGGATGAAAAATTAACTGCTGTCATAAATCACGTCTTAAAAAAAGATGCAGGGGTAGCATTGGGTGTTCAGTTGTCTCGCTATGTAGGTTTGCGAACGGAAGAAGCTGTTCAGTCAGCAAAGTCTTTAAAAACATGGAGGCAGGCTTTAATTAATGGGGACGAATGTGTTCGGGTTGTTTTCGGCACGAAAGGGGGGCGTCCACGCGATACGACCATTTTTAATCGCGAAAAGGTTTTATCTATTTTAGATGCGGCAATAAAATATTGTGATGAACACAATGGGAAATTGATTGATAAACCTTCATTGCATACAGCAATAGAACGGTACAGGAATATTGTTCGTGAGGCTGGAATGACAGGAAAAGATGCTCCGCATAGTTTGCGATACGCGTATTCACGCGATGCGGTGACTCATCATGTCAAAAATGGAATGAGTCGCGTAGAAGCAGAGGCACTGGTATCGATGGATTTAGGGCATGGGGATAGCCGAGGGCGTTACATTAAGCAAGTATATTTTAAAGGTGATGTGGAATAATGCTTTAATCGCATTCAGTGTACAGGATTTTAATAATTTAAAAATCTCGGATGTGATGACAACTTGTTGATGACGATTTTAGGCCATAGTAATTCACGCCTTGACTTGTGCATATTCCGTCCCAAACCGATCATTGATTCCCGGTAACAATGAACAGGTCACTCACGACGAGAAACCCAACAATCCCACCAGGGGTTGATGGTGGAGAAGCTGAAAGGAAGAGACCTGCAGCTGTCCGCAGGGTAATGTGACCCGCTGACAACAGGGATTGAGGTGAGACAACTAAGCCGAGACGATCTTCAAGGTTGAGTACTGAAAGGCTGAGGAACATGAACCCGTTAATTCGCATAAATGTTACCAGGGCCTACGTGATCTGACAGGCCGAGCAGGAGGAACTTGCAGTTATACGTAACTACTGCCAGACGAAAATATTATTTTGGCATGTATGCAAAATTCAGGGACAGGAGCGTCTATCATGCTCGCGTTGCTGACTACTAGCAACTTGGAGTAAGTAAGGACAAAGAGTACGAAGGGCAGCGACCTCAGTACGTCTGAGTCCAGACAGATCAGCGACGGATGTTAAGGTGCAGGGTTCCGATGACACGTTGATTGGCGGAGCTTCCGTAGTAGTCCGTGATGAGGAAAATCCATTATATAGTGAAGGGAAGCAGTTTAAATGTATTTGCAAAGTGAATTGGACTTCTACCTTACCATTGTAATATCTGTGTTGTCAGGATAATGTGTGATCTGCTCCTGCCTATGACCTTTTATAAAACCCTTGCTGTTGCGGTATCAAAGGTATATGGCATTACTAACATCGCGGTGTGTTAAGTGTGTTAATAAACGGGGAGCAGACCACCGTTTCATAGCGGCAAGGCTGTCTCTCCGTAAGCCAACGGTGGTGGGTTATCGTATTGCTTACCTTTAGTGTGAGACACATGACATGTTTGTCAGCATCCTTAGTGACCTCAGAATGTATTAAGTATGATTCATTTTTATTTGATTTAAGTATCACGAAAAGAGTGCAACACATAGCAATTAAAAAAAGAATAATGACGGAAAGGATGAAAGTTTTCATTCCTATACCTCCAGTAATTTTTAGCTCAAGTAGTAGACCTTATTGACAAGGTGTATTACAGTCAGGGAAACAAAATTGAGTATCCAAAATTTATTTGCAATGGTAACCATCGCAAATTGGTTGAAATAAACTACTCATCAAGATAGCAATCGATGCTCCCGTATCGCTGAATAAGATAATGGTCGAGTGTTTTAATAGCCTGACTAGGGCATGCCAGCCTTTTTATATAGCTCTCTTTGCTCATATTTCTTTTAAGCCAGTGAGCAGAAAACAGATCGATATTTTTGATCAGCTCATACTCTGACTGGGTATAATCAAGGATGATGTCATCAAGTGTAGCATTGAGTTTTTTACCAAGAAGGTAGCTTGCTATGCCTGTACGATCTTTACCGAAATAACAACCGAAACCAACCATAGGTAATGAGTAAACAATTCTGAATAATTGTGAAAATTCATTTCTGTGCTTATCAACTATTTCTATATAAAAATCAATAAGTTCATCAACTGTAGGCGTAAGGGAGCGGCGGTAAGCTTCTCCAACGGTATCCATTGGCATATGAACAATCTTTTTGGCAAAAGGAAATAAAACCTTAGGAGCCATTCGTCCTCTGAAATCAACTAAAACATCTAACGTTGCAGGGAAAAGTGCTCCTGATGAATATGAAAGAGATGTTCTGAAAAAAGAGATGTTACCATAGTTTACTCGTCTACAATTGATCATTTATTTATCGCTTTTCAGTTCATAAAGAGGAACGATTTTTTTGCCAAAACGACTTTTATACTGACGTAACCGACTTGTTTTCGGTTCCTCAGAAAGTCGGGCGATAGAGAGGTTAAACGTACTTAAACCCTGGGATTTTGCCCACTCCGCTGCTGCCATCATTGCATAATAAGATGAGCCAGGATCTTTATAATTAGAGCGATGATTAATAGCAAGTTTTCTTAGATAACATTCAGAACCAAGAATCACAATATTCAGGCATGACAATATCACGCCATCTATAACGGTAAAAAAACTCCTGCTGATGCCTGCGTTATCCTGTAAAATAATGGATTCTATCGCATTTAAAGCAGACTGATCATAAATTTTATTTCTTTCATATCCTTGTTGAATCGCATTAAGATAATGCACTCGATACAATTCATCCCTTGCGTAAACCATATTTTCTGAACAAGTAATGATATCGACATTATCACGTTTTACTCTATCAATAATATGCTTTATTTTCCTTTTTTTTCCTCCTGAATAATAAACGGCATCAAGCCATAAATCGGTAGTTAAGTCTTTTTTAATAAGTGTAGATAATGATATTTTTAAGCTCAGTTCTTGTGCGTAATAACATAGGTGGTTACAAAGTGACAATGTCTCAAATGTGTCATCTGCTGTAAAACTCGCTTTATTTATACTTAGATTAAGAGAGCTAAGCCACTCAAAAAATTTTTTAACTAGCAGAGGGATTTGCTGGTAAGGTCCAGAAATAACTGGCCCGCAAGACCACTTAACCGTACCCGTATTTTCATTTATCAGTACTAGGCATCTTAGGCAAGCGCCTTGGATATCAATCGAAACATAGGTCGGAGTGTAGCCATAGCAGGCCATAGAATATTCGCCATTATAAGTAGATTGTGGATAAGGTGTACTGGAATGTTGGCAAATAAAGTTGTTCCACTCTAGGGCGTTAACTTTAGTATGCGAATAGGAAATTAACATGAAAGCCTCTGATGAAATAAATAAAGGACTAGTCTGCGTTGCATGCGAGGAAACTATCCATATGAGACTTAATCAAAGCGATCTCCTGCTTGGGCAAATACTGCGAATGATTTAAAATCATATGGGCCAATGAAGAGAAGGTATGAAGCTGGGAAACTTGCGCCCAAGTTCCCCCCTCAGCCAATAAAGTATCTTGCAATGTGTACAACTGAGATAACACAGATATAGGTACTAGCCTTTTATGATTAACCCCACCCTGTCCGGTTCTGACTTTAGCAGCATTTGTTAATGCGCCTGAGAAGTATCCCTTAAAATCCTTAGCAGGTATAATTACTTTTACCGCTCTTTCCGGTTGTTGGTTCAGTAAAGGCAAAAAACGGTACATGGATATTCCCGTACCGGTGATAATGACATTTGCTTGCTGTAGTAAAACTCGTGAAAAACAGTAAGCATTAGCGAGCGGTGTGAGAGAACGATTAATCTCACCCCGACCGTTATGATAATTGGGCAGATCGCCTGTTTCAGCGACTTTACCTTTGTTAAGGTGAATGTGTTGCGGAAGTGCTAACCCGGCACGATGTAAAATACGATTAAGAAGGCATAACGAAGCATCAGGATGAATAGAAATATATTCCGCTAAGAAGTCATCAATAATTTTGACAGTACGCTCTGTACTAAGGTTGTTTTCCTCGGCTGCAGTGATAATAGTTGAAATAAAAGGAGAAAGGGTTGTTTTACCGCATCCAGGCGCACCGACAATAATAGCAACAAGACCATTATGATGCAGCATGACGCTTTATTTCCTGCTCGATAAGTTGCCATGTTTTACGAAAGTCCGAAAAAATATTTGGACCGTAGCTTAGCTGAAAAAGGTTATTATGAGAACTCAACTCGGTAAAAGTATGCTTAACGCCGGGGACAAGCGGTGAAGGTGCCAAATTAAGGTAATCAACAAAATGGCGTTCTTGGTTAGGGTTGGTGAAGATGTTATGGTCATCCACTCCGTTCAAATGGGTTAGTCTCAATATATTCTCCTCATTAACAAAATTAAGCATTAGAAAAACAATCCTTCCCGTAAAATCGCTATAATTAGTATTAAATGTCTGCATAAACTCATCGACATCAAATAAGATCCTCTTCCGCGAATTCGGTGGATAATGCTGTCCAATATCATTGAGCCAGTTATCCTCGAGGGGTTGTTTACGTCTAAGAGAGAACGGTTTTATAGTACCTACCACAGAGCTATCTAAGGAACTTAATGAAATACCCATCCGGCGTGGCCAACCTGAAAGCTGGACATCATTTCCCTCTGACCAACAAATTAATAGGTCGTCAGATTTAAAATCAGCATTGAGATCGGTACAGCATCGTAGGAGAAAACTAGATTTTCCGGAACCTCTTGGTCCAAAAAAAACATAACTGGTGTCTTTAATTATTACACATGAAGCATGAAGAACTTGAGCTTTCTTTTTGTAAGTACAATACCCTACCAGTTGCTTAATTATTCGGGAAAAGGTTTTATCATTTAGGTGGCCATCTTCAGAAATGGTGATATTCCAAGTTCTGTTACACTGATTAACTTCAATGAGAGCCCCTACGCTATCCTTTTCAGGTTCTCGGTAAATGATTTTTTCTTCGTCAGAATACTTTACTATTCTTAAGCCGCCACCATTGCCATCTAGATCGACGTTCAACACAGGCGGCATACGCCAAGGGCGATTTTCGTCTACCCAGGTTTGAACAAATTTTCTAACGTAGAGGTTGATGGTGCAGGTAACGGGGGTTGCCACATTTATTATTCTGAAGGCGGGTGTCAAATATAAGATAACTTCATTTAAATTAACACCATCCCGGGAAATTAATGAGAATTTCTCTCCGGCAAACTCAAATAAAAGGCGTTCGGTCATATAACAATCCTTTTCAGTCCATAAGGTTTTATTTATTCAAATACGTAATCCTGCCTATGGGAGTGGCTGGTGGTTGATGTTCCCAGAAAACGATCTGGATAGAGTTTCTTTTGTATTTTTTATGCATCTTGTTGACGGAATGATAAGAATTTTCGGTCCGTTTGAAAATTATACTCTTGCCGGGTATTGGTTCTATCGCATCAATAATTTCTCCACTTTTATTGTGAATTAGAAATTCTCCACCTAATCCACAACCTGGAGAACCTGTCAGGTAAATAAGATGAGTTAGCAATTTTGGCTTTCTATCGGTATGTATCGACATAAAACAATTTTCGTAGTATTGATTAATTATCACTTCTATCCATGCTCCTGACACGTCAATATCTAGTAACTTTTCAACTTTACTTTTGTATTCATTAGTTTTAACCATGGCGAGTAAATACTGCCAACATGCATCGAGTGATGATGTGTCAATTATGCTCTCATCGAACTGTGAATAAATCTTAGCCTGCTTACACAGGTAGCTTTTATCCGATCCATTATTACGCTCAGTAAGTACCAGTTTGTCATCGGGGAACGTATTGGATAGACTTTTAATAAAACCGGGTAGAAAAAAGTCATCTGAAACAAACCAGGGCCAAGGGCCTCCCTGTGTAAAGTTTGAAAAGTTCATGACCTGAAATCCTCTAAAAATACAAACTATTGTTTTACAAAAGATATTGAACACGAGCACCTAGTCTGGATAAATTTGCAATTAAATGAGTATACCCACGCTCAAGATGTTCGCTTCCAGTGATAGTGGTTTCTCCATTTCTGACAATAGCGGCAACAAGCAAAACAGCAGCAGACCGAAGATCATGTGCGTGTAGCGACTGCGAAACAGAGTGCAACCGAGCTGGGTTTATTGTAATACTTCGATCACAAACAGCAATAGCTGTCCCTATTTTGTTTAGTTCATGGGCATAAGAGAAGCGATTTTTCCAAACCCTTTCCTCCATTGAAGATTTACCGTCGGCATGGCACAAAAGTAATGCGAAGAAAGGTTGATGGTCACTATAGATACCCATACTGTTGACGACGACATCAATCGCTTTTAACGGATGAGGTGTTTCGGCATAGATATCACTAGCATTATAATTAATACAAATACCAATACGTGCAAACAAGTTCAGTTCGGCTTGTAATCCCTTAACAACACGATCTAAATTTTTGCAATGCAAAACTATCTTTTTACCGGACAAAGCAGATAAAGTGAGATAAGTGATAACTTCTGACAAGTCGGAAAGCAGAGTCATTGTTACACAGCGATCGGAGTGCATATCAACAGGAATGTTGGGAGGGAAAATAACAATCTTATTTTTGTTATAATGAATATAAAAGCCATTTAATTTCAAAAAATCAAGCAGTTCGGTCACATCAGGTTTTAAATAAGGATTGAGAATATTGGTAACACCTTGAGTCACAAACATTGACGCCAGTATCGCCGTTTTTGTCGCCCCAGACACAAGTGGGCCTGTAAGGTCGTCTGTAAAATCTGAAAATTTCATAATATCGATGGTACAAGGACTAAACTCCTTAATACGTCCAACAATTTTCTCGTCATTGAATGAAAAATGGGCACCAAAATGCGATAGTACATCCAGCATATGCTGTATAGGGCGACCTCCATTCTCACCAATAGCGCAACCACCAAACGATGAGAAAGATACTTGCTTAAATCGTCCTAATAGCACCGGTATAAGATAGATAGCGCCATGGATTTTTTCTGCCAGCTTGCGTGGGATATACCAGTTATTGAGTTGTGAACAATTAATCTTCAGGAGTCTCTCCTGATAGCTGGAAAACCCACCTAAATTGTTAATAATCTCGCTAATGATATGAGTATCCAAAATGTCAGGTGCATTGTTGATAACCACATCTTTTTTTAGGGCGACTGAGGCTGCCATAATTACAGTCGTAGCATGTTTAAATCCGGCGATCTCGATTGAACCTTCTGTTATCCGACTTGGCGAAACTAATAATGTGCGCACGTGATATTACCTCCTGATATAATATATTTATTAAATGTTGTTACAGCCACGTACAGGAATGTTCTTATCTACAGAAGTGATTTTTTTATACTCATAGCCATGAAATAACTTATAGTATTCTTTCTCTTGGTCGTCCGGAATGGAGCGCGTTGGAAATAGTTGACGATTAAATAAAGCAATATCGTCAACAGACATATCATCGTTAATCTGATGATATTGTGTGAATATTGTTGGTCTATAACGAGCATTGTTTTTGTGAACATATTGTATTGTACGTTTTAACCCTTCAATGCTGTCTCCGGGGAGTCCCATCATGATAAAGCAGTTAAGTTCAATATGACTTTGTTGGCAAAGGCTTGATATTTCATCAAACTTTTTCAATGCCATGGTTTTGACCTTTGGTAAACAATTTTCGGCAACTGTAGCTTCAATCGTTTCTATTCCTAAGCTTATTCTTATACAATTAGCTTGGGACATTTTTTTTATCAGCTTGTCGTCCAGGAAGGATAATGTTGTAACGCATTTCCAGGGAATACAAGCATCTTGAGCAATTAACGTATCACAAAGTTCAATCACCCACTTTTTATCAAGAGTGAAAGTCGGTGCATAAAAGGTTACATATTCGAATTTTCCGTATAAAAAAGAATCTTTGATATATTTAACTACGCTGGATACCGTGACACGACGTTCATTTCTGCCTTGCATTAACGGTACATCGCAATACTTGCAACCAATGCTACATCCTCTAGCTACAGGAACAACCAATTCTCTTCTATTAGGAATGCCGCAAAACTTGTTAAAATCATCAAGATACATTTTGTCATAATGAGAATAAGGGATTTCTTTTATATCTGGAAATACCCACTCCTCACTACTGAGAATTCTGCCCTCACCGTTCTTTTTGTATCCTACCGTTGAGCGGTTAAGAAAACCGTGGGCCATATTCCCTCCCATCATCTGAAGGAGATAATCTTGCAACCCTGCTTCATAATCCCCAGAGTAATGTATTGCATCAAAATAAAATTGTTCAAATATATGCGGATTCTGCTTGCTCAATCTGCCAAAAGTGACAAGTTTACTTTGAGGGGATAGTTTTTTACAATAGTGGACAAATCGTGGGAATGTATCGATTCCATCAAAATCATTCATTACGAAGATAACATCGAAAATAGTATTTGTCAGTAGTTCACAAATATGCTTCCAGTTAACATTAAGTGCTGCTGCATCTACTGTTTTGACAGTCAGGTCAGGGACGTTTTTTCTCAAATAAGCTGAAGTCTGGAAAACAGGTAAATGATGACCTGCATTAAAATAAGAAGGTATATAAGGTGGTATTATTATCAACACATTCATTTTGCAAAGTCTCGTCATTAATTATTGAAGGGAAGCTGAACGTCATTATTTCAAGAATGTAATTTCATCATTAACTGCTTAATGAGCATAGTAGCGTAACAACCCGGTGGTAAGAAAAATGAAAGGGTGAATTTATATTTCCCATAATTGAACTCATCTTTTTCCATTTTCCCGAGCATTACTTTAGTGTTGATAATGGCTGGTCTGTTGGTATCAATAGGTATAATATCTTTATCAACAACCACATGGCGTTTATACTTATATGGTAAGTTTTCTAAAATATCCTCTATAGTATTATCTATGCAGCAAGGGAAAACAAATTTCATTCCTTCAATTTCGCTTTTAATACTATTTTTTATCTGTTTGGAATTTTCAAGACGTTCTATTATCTGAGAGTTCCACTTATATGAGGAATATGCAGAGCGGTAGAACGCTATCTTTCTTAAGTCAATACGCGAAAAGAAGTCATCAATGCTTCTCAGAGGGCGCTCAACAATATCTTGTGAATCATTTATTCTATTAACCAACTTAATGGCTGATGTATAGTCCTTTCGCTCAATCGCCGCACCTAAAAAATGTGTTATTTTGTCTCCCCCTGGAATGCCGAAACGCTGGGTATCGTAATAGTTAATAAAAGAAAAAGAAATACAAGAGTTATTGTTTGTTTTATTACCAATGTTGGCATCAATACCACGAGCCGTTATATTAAAGTAATTACCCTCCAGGCTGGCGACATTAATTCGTGCACCTACTTTTCCTGTATGGAATAACCGGATGAATTTATTTTCAAAGTCCATAACATTACAGTAAGTGCCTCGGCAGCATTTGATTTTATCACTGAGCGATGCGGCATTGATAGATATATATTGTTCCGTTACTCCATCAATATCTTTCAATCCGGCATAACCTATGTTCTCTTGATTTATTTTAAAATAATTTGCGATTATCGAAATTGCTTCAAATGTCTCATAGTTTTTCTTTTGGAGTAAGAAGTATATGTTTTGTTCTGTGCTGTCTTTATACTCTAGGCACAAACGATGTTTTTCTTTTACTATAAAATCCTCTGGGATTACTTTCAGTTGATAGTTCATCTTCCCTCTTATATTATCGATGTATGATATCTCGTATCAATGAGAATATATTAGTAATTGTGAACGGTAATGTCTGGGTAAAGGGTTTTTATATTCCGATTAAACCGCTTTGCATAAATATCATAGAATAGAACCTTTTTTATAAAAAAAAAGAGGTTGATCTCTTGATACCACTTTCCATAACCAGCATGGCGCTCATTACCAAATGCGCGTTTAAATATTCTTTTGAAATAGCGAAATGCTGCTCTATACCATCTTATATCTAGGATAATAAGATCTGTAGCGTGAGCCAAGCGTACAGGAAGAGTGTTCAAATAATCACCAGAAATAATCCACGATTTTTTAGCGAGGATAAAACCGAGTTGATTATTTATTTCCTTTATATCAACTCTTTGCCACCCATCTTTCCAGTTAAGATCATCCATATCATAGGCAGGAATACCTAATTCTGATGATAATTTTTCGGCCAATGTTGTTTTACCGCTACAAGGCCGACCAATTACGAGAATTTTTGTACCGCTAAATTCTGGATAGTTCATTTAGTAAGCCCTCATACTCATGGCGTGAACAAACTGTAATTCTGAAATAGTTTTCATAGCCTTCAATGCTGTTTAAATTTGCCACATAAAAGCCCTTTTCTTTTAGTGTTTCCCATAATCTGTTCGCAGATACATTCTTAAGAGATTTAAATAGAATAAAGTTTGCAACAGAATTTTCATAAGGAATAATATCGTTGACCTTTTTCATCCCAATTATCATGTTTCTGCGGCATAGACGCAAGTTATCCCTGTAATGCTGAAGAACAAGAGGGCGATCTAATAAATGTAAAAGGATTTTGATGCTTAGTCCCGATAAATTTGTTTCCGGAAAATGATTTCTTAGCCGTAAAAGATATTTATCTTGAGCAACGATCCAGCCAGCACGAAGACCAGGCAAACCGAAAGATTTTGCGAAACTGTTTATCAGGATTAGATTGTCATAGATATCAGTAAGCGCGGTATGCGGCTCCTTTCCTAAACCGGTATAAACTTCATCAATGATGACGCTGATCCCTTTAGCATCACAACACTGGATGAAGGAGGCTAGTGTTTCATTATCAAAAAAGTCGCCAGAGTAAGGGTCTGGATTGGTAATAACAATGAGATTGCATTTATTATGCTTAGCCCTTGATACTAGTTCATCCAGGTTGTGAGGCTCTTCAGGACCGCGCATATGGATGAGGTAGGGTATTTTATAGAGAGAAAAATATAATTCATAGCCATTATAGTTAGGAGCTGTAAGCAATGCTTTATTATTCTTACTTAAGCTGCTTAAAACAATTCTTATTGCATCATGTCCTCCGCTGGTCAAAAGAATATTCTGTGTGCCGGTATAAAGTGAAGCCTTCGCATATATTTCATCATAGACAGGATACTTATAGATATCCTCAGAGGAAAGTATAAATGCTAGGGAGGACATTTCAGCTCTTAGCAGATCTCCTGTTAGATTCTCATTGCTCTTCAGATTGATAAAATTTCTCTTTGACTCTTTTTTTACCATAAAAGGAAGTGTGGGAATATCAAATTTAATCATCTTCTTGCCTGCTCTTTTTAGCGTGGCTCAACGCAATAGACTCATGTTTTTTGATGAATGGATTTTTATATTCGGAGTAAATCTCCGGTTCATTATTAGCAATGATGATAGCTTGTTTTTTTATTTTTTGGTATTCTTTAGCTATGTCTGGATTATTTTTGAGATAGTCTCGAAATGCTAAATGCCGTACGATATCAGGATGATTTGATTCATAGGCGTGTAAATGAAAACTTCGCACCTGTATCCCTTTGATAAAATAGCGCCGCCCACAAATTCCATTTTCACCTTTAGCTATGTATCCTATCTTTTCCAGTTCTAATTGGCACCTGTCGAGTAAATCTAAAGATGATACAACCAATAGTATATCAATAATCGGTTTTGCAGCCAATCCGGGTACAGATGTGCTGCCAATATGAAAGCATTCGATAACACAATCATTCAGGCTATTAACAATCTGTTTTTTCTCAGCCTCAAACTTAGCAGGCCAGTTGATATCATAGTCAACGAGTGTTATTTGTCGGCTTGACATAATTAATCCTTATAAATTATTTGTAGGCAGTAACGTGAAGGCGCACACAAACTGACGGGCGAAACGCTATGCCATGCATTTTTACAGTTTTTAATTAACGGCGATAAATTGTAGACGGGTAGTATTTCCTCGAAGATATCATCTTCACTGCTACTCCCAAGAATGTTCAAACTTCCTCCATAACCGGCTTCCCAACTTTCATTTAAATATATTAGCTGCGTTAAATGCTTATAGTCTTTATCTACATGGGGTGAAAGGTGGTCGGTTATAGAATAACGCCAGATATTCATTTCAACCTCTCGGCCGCGAAGCTTGCTATTAGTGAATAATTCCAGCTTGATTAGATATTTATCTGAAGTGAGCTCACGTATCAGCTCATTCAGGGCATAGCTTTTAACTTGCTGTTGTTGTAGAGCGATTAACCCCATACTGTAGTTCTTATCGCTTCTGTTACTTGCTACCTGCTGGAAATTTAATAACTTTACTTCATCTGCTATCTTTTTAATCCAGTTGTGAGATACTAAGCCATGAATTATTCCCCATTCCCATGGCTCTTTGTAATAATGAGAGTTGTCAAAAGCACTAAGATTTATAATATTCATGGTCAGTTCCATTTTATTCATGTCTAATTTAACTTATCGGCCATTATGATTTTTTTTATCCTGATTCCTATTTCTGTATTATCATAAAAACCATGGAACATGGTAGCATGTTCTCCATAGGCAAACACCGGTACATCCTCACCTGTATGGCTCTCTGTCGTCCATCCCGTATTAGTGGTTAAACTAATAAGATTGTTAATGTATCGTCGTAAATTAAGTTGGTCATTCTGCCGTTTATACCTTTTTACTTCTTCCCACTGTTGTTCGTTAAGTGGAACATCACTGTATTTTAACCACTCTGAGGTAATATCATTACTCGAAATAAGTGCTTTGCTTATTTTCTCCCCTGATGCATGAATTTTATCAATTACGCTAGGGTTCCAGTATTTCCCGCGTTCTGAACCTATTGTTAATCCTCCAGTCGAGTGATCCGCTGTGATCACTAGCAGAGAATCGGAATGATTATTAACAAACTGCTTAACTAATTCAACTGTTTTCGAAAAGTCCTTCATTTCGTTGACCGCGCAAATAATATCATTCATATGGCCACACCAGTCAATTTGGCTCGATTCGATTAATAGGAAAAATCCATTTTCATTTTTTAGTTTTTGTAAGGTATAATTTGTCATTGCCCTCAAACTTGGTTTCCTGTTGTCGATGGCATACGGAAGTTCCTTTTCACTGAACACACCTATCTCTGGTCGGCGGTCTTTGATATTTAAATCTGTGAAGGCGGTAACATAGTGAAGGTTTTTATTCCTCTTTAGTTTCACTTTTATTAATGGGTTTTTATCAAAATACTCTTTTCCACCGCCTAAAAGTACATCAAAAGCTGGTTGGTTATCCATTATCTGCTGAATATATGAATAGGCTATTTCATTCTGATTGTTGCGACTATCGTTAGTGGTTATAAAACTGGCGGGAGTGGCATCGGTAATTGATGATGTTACAACAACACCTGTTTTTAACCCCCTTTTTTTTGCGATGTTTAATATGGATTCTAGTGGTTGCATATCGGCAGAAATACTAATTCGGCCATTTACGGTTTTTTCTCCGGTGGCTAAGGCCGTGCCTCCTGCAGCGCTGTCGGTAATTTTAAATTTTCCTACCGGGTTGGTTCTGATCATGCCTACGCCCATTGAATCAAATATGGTTGTAGAATTACCTTGGGAATTGGCGGCTTGGTAGTATCGTAATGCTGATAAATATGGAGAACCCATGCCATCGCCGATCATGAGAATAATATTTTTTCCAGAAGCATAAACTGGCAGCCAACCGACTAAGAGCAATAATATTAATTTTATATAATAGTTTGTCTTCATTTATTTTTAAACCAATTTATTTTTAAGATTGAGAGTTTTAAATTCCCGTTTGATTTATGTTATTTTGAATATCATATTTTCAATAAGCTGTTTTGCCTTTTCCTTTGAGATCAAAAAAGCCTCCTTGCCTAAAAATAGTACAATCTGGCCTTCACGTTCCATAGCAAAAAAACTAACATCCCCGCGAAGCTCCTTAGTATCAATAATTCTTTTCTGTTCATATATTGCCGAATATAACATCAAACCCGTGGTAGTCATAACCTGACGTTCCAGTTCATCTATGTCTTTTGTGTTTGTAATGCTGACATTAATGGTAGTAAAGTATGTATTTAGCAGTACACTATGTTCACCTTCGGTACGAATTAATCTCGATATTAACCACCTAGGTTTGATATAGTTATCACCTAATTTAAAAAGATAAATCTCGGCTATTTTTTCCATGTATTTTTTCAACGAAAAGGCATATTGCTGTAAGTGACAATCACACTTAATACCTTCCAAGGCAGCGTACATTTTTAATGCTTGGTCAGTGTTCTTTATATAATATCGAGTCCTGAACTCCTTTTGCAGGATCTGCCTATCTACATCCCAGTATCCAAAAATTATTTTCCCAAATAATATTTTTTGCAAAGAATAAAAATCTTCTTTCATAAATGCTACTTTTATTAATTCTTTTATGTCACTTTTTGTTATTATTAGCATTTCAATTTTTATGCCGTTTTCTGAGCTTATAACATAGCGATTGCTTTTTACACCATACTCTTCAGGATGTTCTGTAATGATAATGAGATCTATATCGGAAGTTCTTGTAGAAAATCCTTCGGCACGAGATCCCACAAGCAGAATGCAGTTGGCATTATGTTTATATTTGTCGATATAAGGTGCTAGGAAAAAATCATTTTTCATAGTGTTCCTTTTAATAATATTGATGTGCAGTTGCTTTTTTTTTCGTATAATATTTGATCTCAAAAATGGTTACTGGTTTTAATAATTATTGCCGTTTTTTCAAGAGTATCTAAATGGAATCAGCATTGAAGAAAAAACATAAGTGCTGGAGATTCATCTTGGGAGTATTTCTCATTTTGAGTAATTTGTATATTTCGTAATTCAAATCATTAAACAGATCAAGGCAATCAATATCAATTTCCCTTTTATCAGTAAAGTCTTTTTTCTCTATTCGGTGTTCGATTTTATTCAGTGTTTTATTTATAGTTTCTGTTAAATAATCGTTTCCTGTGATACACCACGCCAGGTCCTCTAACCTACCTAAAACTTGGATGTCCTTTACTGTACAACTAATTGATGCATTATATAGATGATGGCTATAAGGAATAGTATTCTTTTTTGATGGCAATTTACCTAACATATGAATGTAACATACATTATAAAATTCATAATAACATGACAATACTTCGAAAAGTGAGGTTATGCTTCCATAGCTATAATAATTTTTCACCATAGGATTGACTTTTTCAATTCTCTTAATTGGAGTGTCATTGATGAATATCGCTAACACCTTTTTTATCATTACCGCTGGGCCAGCACAAACCTCTTGCGTCTGATGCCCTATTAGTAATTCTTGACAGTCAATATAGTTGTAAAGCTCATCTATTTTATTATTATCTAAACAATGATTTATAATTCGTTTGTCACAATTGTAAATTAAATGGCAAAGACCATGACAAATTTTAGATAATGCTGATAGATAGGGGGGGCAGGTAAACTCTGTGTCATTTATCACGCTGTTAGCAAGGAGGTAATTAGCCGTTTTAAAACCACTGAGTGCTACAGCATACAATCGATCTGTTCTTGTCACCTCCTTTTTTGATATATTTAATAAATTTCGTGCTTGTAAATTTAATAAGTTCAGAGTGTCGATAATCTCGTCAGTATGTTGCCAGGCTAACTTAAGTGCCCCTTTGTTCATAGGGTAGGAATGTTTTTTTCTTTTCCCTTGATAATGACATACTGAATAATTAGATGCGTCGGGTTTGTGATAAATTGAACGCCCTTCCAGAAGGGGTCTTTTATCCTGATCAAGCAGATCGACAGGAATACACCCAAAAAAAACCGGAAAGTTTTTAAGACTTTTCACTTCGACGGGATAAGGAAGCTTCATATATTACCTATATCATTTTGTGGAGAGTAGCCGATTCATATCTATAACTTCATCTGCTATCTGTGTTGTCTCTTTACGATGCGATATGATAACGATAGTAATATTCAACTCTAACAAACTCTTCAACACTATATCTTCGTTAGCGTAGTCAAGCTGGCAAGTAGCTTCATCGAGAAATAATATTTTCGGCTGCTTATATAAAGCCCTGGCGAGCAAAACCCTCTGCTTCTGCCCACCTGAAAGATGGCTGCCTACATCACCAACGATAGTGTCATATCCCATTGGCATTTTCATAATATCATGATGAATTGATGCCAATGCTGCACTCTGCTCAATAAGTTTGTAATCTTTCGTCGCTGAAAATCCGCTGATATTATCTCCTATAGAACCGGAGAAAAGTTCATCAGATTGTAGTACTGCTGAGATTTCTTCACGGTATTTTTCAATTCCATATGCACGGATATCTACTCCACCTACCAACACTTTACCTGAATCAGCAATTAATAATCCCATCATTATCTTCAGCAGAGTTGACTTCCCACAGCCTGATGGTCCAATAATGGCGGTAATCGCCCCTTCTTTAATGGTAAGGTTTACATTTGTAAAAATAGGTGCTTCTATGGTACTAAATGCGTAGCAAATTTCCTTTAATTCAACACTCATTTTAGTTACAGCTTGATCGACAGAACCATATCTACTGTCTGGTAGCAAGTTTTCTTTTTCCGTCAGCGTTACGTCTGATACGCGTTCAAGATGTAGATAAAGTAACCTTAGCTCCATAATCTTTTCTATAAATTCTCTATATTTGTTTGTAAACATCGTTTTGTAGGCAATGAAGGCAAACATCATACCGATAGTAATAGTTTCATTGATGATTTGTAATGCTGCGATGTAAAGTATAACAATTGCTTCTAAACCAAAAATAAGTTGATTAGCACCAACTGAATAGAGGGATATCTGGCCTAGTTTCATTCCACTATTAATGCTTTCAATTAATTTGTTTAGCCATTGACTCTCTCTTAAACCTGCGTTCCCTGCTAGCTTTATACTTTGAATAGTCCTGATACTTTCAATAAAGTGGCTGTTTTCAATAGCGATAGCATTAAGATTTACTTCACTAATTTTAGAGTAAATGCCGTAAAGAACAACCCGTACAATAGTATATAGGATTGCAATGGTTAGCACGATGCAACTCAGCTGAATATTATAGGAAAACATAAAAACTAATACTACCATTGTTAATACGCCATCAACAATAACTTCTACAAAACCATTGGTGATAAAGTTTTTTATTATTTTTAATGATTCAAATCTTGATATAATGTCTCCCAGATTTCTTTTATAAAAAAAACTTATCGGCAGCGCCATTAGATGATGAAAAATTCTAGTGCTAATGTTGACGCTAATTATATTGCTAAAGCGAATGCTCATTAGGCCGCGATATAAATTTAAGCTGACATTGAACAACAGTATAATTATAAAAAAAAGCGTTATTGCATTTAGCATTCCATAATTCTGATATGCTATTACATCATCAATTAGTATTTGGCTAAAATATGGTGATAGCAGAATTAATATCTGTATTATAAAAGATAGAGTCAAAATATTAAATAATGGTCCTTTTATTCGGGGCTCTTTGCCGAGTAATTCTTTGAGTGTTGTCTTCCTTTTTACAGTCCCTTTCTTGAATCCGTCACTTGGATAGAGTTCCAGTGCGATACCGGTAAAATGTCCAGACACCTTTTCCAGCGTTAGCTTCATTTCTCCTCTAGCTGGATCTAATATCACAGCTTTGTTACCAATGATCTTTTTTAGAACCACAAAGTGATTTAAATTCCAGTGTAGAATACATGGTGTACGAAGTTTATTTAAGCCTTCAAGCTCTAACCTTACTGGTCTGGCTATAGTATCTAATTTAGAAGAAATAGTAATTAATTGCTTTAAATTTACTCCGCGTGAGGTTATGGGAAATCTCTCCCTTAAAGATGGAAGATCTGTCTGGTATCCGTAATAGCTTAACACCATAGCAATACAGGCTAATCCGCATTCTGCTGACTCAGCTTGTAAATGTAGTTTTATTTTTTCTTTTTTTTTAAATTTAAAAAAAATCATAAACCTGTGCTTCCCTTAATCTTATTATATAAAAAAAACCAGATTTTTTCATGTTTCCATAAATAGATTGTTCTTCCTGGTCCTATCTGAGATATCTCTTTGTTTTTTTCTTTAGTTAATTTTACACAGAGTAAGTTAACGTCGTTGATATGTATCACTACCCCCGTTAAATGATCTTTTTTATTTATGGATAGACCAACGAGTTCTCCTGGTCCAAATTTCCTTTCTTTTGTTTTTTCATACTCAAAGCTGAAACACGATTCATTGCTGTTTAATTCTTTTGATGGTGAGTATATTTTGGTTGTAGTATACGCCTTAATCGTTTTTTGACTTATAAATAATAATGACACCACCATTATTAGCATGAAAAGTAAAAGTCCTTTCATTTTCCTCGTGTCTGTATCATCAAATAACACACCGGTAATATTATTTTTTTTTCTTTCCAGTACAGCCTTTCTAAATACTGTCATAGCGACAATGTCCTGTCTAAGTAGTCAGGTTATTATTCACGCTACCGCCCTTGGGTTGCAGCCCCAAAGTATGTATGAAATTTAATTTTGATATGTAAAGGCCACGAGTATGTTACATGTGGCCTGATTTATTTAAATCATGATGTTCGTTAAAATACTATGATCTAATTGTACTCTTGATGTGTGGCCAAATACTTTTCAAACTCTTTCGCAGAGGCCATAGCGCCTAAACCGCCGCCACCACCACTATTTGAGCACGCTTTGCACCCACCGGACACAAGAAGCATTATCTCTTCTTCAGTAAGTGTTCTCAGGGTCATGTCTTGTTCCATAGCTATCTCCTGTGAAATCTATCTTAAGTCTTAAGTGTTTGGCTATATTGTGTAGCCAATTTTATTTAAACAACTTCTTGACAATTATCCTTGAATATTCACAAAAAAGTTTAAAAAACGCGATCAAAATCACAAAAAACTGAGCGGTAAGTCAGAATCTTGGTTGTGTTTATGTGGCATTCATCACAAATATCGTTTCCATTTGTTAAAGTTACGTTGTAAACCATTGTCGCCCTACCAATAAATTATTGTTAATATATCAATGATAATGTTTTTCATTGCTTATCAATTCATTTACTGTCTGCATAACTAGATTAAGGTTATGCCCCGTAATTTTTGGGCTTTGTCGAATAAATCAAACTCCAGGGAAGCATCGCTGTAAAATAATTGACTATCATGCAATAGTTGCGCTCTCTGGTATTCGAACCTTCGTCCTTTTGTTCAGTATAAGCACCATGGTCATGGTAAGCATCAGGGGGCTCGCAGAACCTGAAAGGTTTTGGTTATTTTCAATATCGGGCCAACGAAGCTGACCTGGCTAGGTTACAGAGCAGGAATTGTGTTAGGTGTTGAAGTGCTTTCCAAGGGGTTAGCGATAGGTGTCAATGTGCTGACTTTCGTAATGTCGGGAATGCGATCCAAATAATGACTTCGACTGATGCTCGTGGAGTGTGGTTTTCAACGTATAACTTCCATCTGACCAACAAGTAGTCCGTGTCAATGCTGTTTTTAACACGCATTCACTTCAACGTAATTAGGGTGGTAAATCCGTTTATGTCGGTTTGCGGACGGAAGAAACTGTTCAGTCCGCAAAGTCATTAAAAACATAGCGACTGCTTTAATTAATGTAGAGCATCGTAATATGTTTTTGAGCGTGAAAGTAAGTCTCCCTCGTGATACAACTATTTTTTATCGTGAGAAGGTTTTATCTATTTTAGATGCAGCAATAAAGCATTATGCACCACACAGTGGGAAATTGATTGATAAGCCTTCATTACATACAGCAATAAAACGGTACAGAAATATTGTCCGTGAGTCTGGAATGACAGGGAAATATGCTCCCCCATAGCTTATATTACGCATATTAACATGATGTGGTGACTCATCATGTTAAGAATGGAATGAGTCGCGTAGAAGCGGAGGCATTAGTTTCAATGGACCTAGGCTATGGAGATTGCCGGGGGGGGGTATATCAAACAGGTTTATTTTTGTGAGGGAACAGAATAGACGTATTTACACTTCACTTCAGGACGTAACGCCACAGCACAATCAGGGCTGTGGCTTTTTCTTAACCTGTACTAAATAATTGCTCAGAATAGTAGATCACTTCGGGGGTACTCAGTCCGGTTTACGCGATCTGACCAATCGCTGAATATCCCAAATCACCAGCCGGACTGAGCAATGCCGATCATAGCACCAACAGCCAGAACCGAACGATGCCTGATGCAGAAAACTATCTATAAAACAAAGGAGAAAAAAACACGCCCGGCGGCTCACCGCCATGCTGAAGCAGCATCGTGGTGACACTGTCAGTCATGTTTCCAGAACGCTCTGCTCTGCCCGTTCATCGATTGATCGCTGGTTTAACTTGTTCACGCTGTCTGGTGCTGAAGGTCTGAAGTCATTACCGTCAGGACATAGGAGACGCTGGCCGTTCGAACATATTTGCGCATTGCTGTGTGAGCTTGTTAAGCATTCTCCCGGCGATTTCGGTTATCAGCGTTCCCGCTGGAGTACCGAACTGCTGGCGATAAAAATCCGTGATGTCACTGGTTGTCCGCTACATGCTTCAACCATCCGGCGACGGTTACCTTCTGCCGGACTGGTATGGCGGAGAGCCGTGCCGACACTGCGTAAAGAAGTAAAAATGGTCGCTATCCATCAAGAACTGACGAAATGCAGTGTGTAAAACCCCGTGTTGTACGAAAGATGAAGTGGATATTCACCTCAATCCCAAAATTGGCGCAGACTGGCAGCTATGTGGGCAGCAAAAGCGCGTTGTCACGCCGGGCTTGAATGAAAAGTACTATCTTGCCGATGCGCTGCACAGCGGTACGGGAAAAGTCAGCTACGTTGGTGGAAACAGTAAAGGTTCGACCCTATTTATCAGTCTGTAAAGCATCTGAAGGCTACATACCGGCGGGCAAAAACGATTACGCTGATTGTCGATAACCACATCAACCACAAAAGTCGTGAAACACTGCACTTGCTGTAAGCAGACCCGAAGTTCAGGGTAATCTATCAGCCGGTTTACTCGCCGTGAGTCAATCATGTCGAACGGTTGTGGTAGGCACTTCATGAGACAAAACCCGAAATCACCTACCAGTGCCGTTCAATGTGGCAACAGTTGAAATAGGTTCGTCACTTTATGGATACCGTCAGCCCATTCCCCGCTGGGAGACATGGGCTGGTTAAAGTGTAGCGGTATTAGGTTCAGTTATTTAGCTCAGACTCGAACTGACAGTTTGCGTAGCCAGAAGGCAATCAAATCTGCCTGGCTATCTGTTAGAAGAAACATAGCTAACGGTTCAGACTATGCGTTCTGGACAATCTAACCCTCGGCTCGACGCTTGTGCGTAAGCTGGGTCAGAAGCAGGCGACGGAGCTGGCGATGCATTATCTCGAGAAGGTGCATATTGCGAATCAGGCGCATAAGTTTCCGCTCCAGCTTTCTGGTGGCCAGCAGCAGCGCGTGGCGATTGTCCGAGCCTTGTGCATGGAGCTGGAAATTTTTCTGTTCGATGAGCCAACGTCCGCACTCGATCCGGAGATGATCAAAGAGGTTCTGGATGTGATGTTGGTTCTCGCTGACGGCGGGATGACTATGATTGTGGTAACCCACGAGATGGGCTTTGCCCGCGTTGTGGCGGACAAGGTGATTCTGATGGCTGACGGGAAAATCGTCGAAACCGCACCGCCAGCGCGTTTCTTCATCAGCCGGAGCATCCGCGTACCCAGCAGTTCCTGGAACAGATTTTGAGTCATTAATGGTAGTAGAGAGTCGTCTGTTCCTCTCACCCTATCCCTTATGTCTTGATTTTCTCCGCTCAGGTGGAGAAGATCTTCGACTGTAGTCGTAAACTAATCTTGGCCACTAAAAGCAGTCTCATCAGTTCCGGTCGATTTAAAACTGCATCTGGGGCGTTCTCAACAGACCAGCCAGCCATACCCATTTGATACCCAGCTTGACATAATCACTATTTGCTCCGAAAATGAACAGGTCTATACGTTGCTTATGCAACCACCAATGATTCAATAGCCTGTGAGAATCGCCTTCGGGTGGCTAAAAAAAGCTCCTGCAACCTGAAAGGGGGCAAACTTTGTTAAATCTGCACACCTTTGAGAGCAGATATCGTCAATGTAAGCGCACTATGACGCGACGATAAAGGTTCCTTCTGTACTAACCAGACAGTCAGAATGTTGTTTTTTCTGACTCCCCGACGGGAAACACTTCCCGGTCGGGCAGGTGTTTCCTTCTTTTATGGCGAAACACAATGTCTGTCATCTCTTCTGCGGTTTTCCCTGAACATCTCCTTACTCAGCTTCAGCAGTCTGCTGACGCAGTTGTCCGGAGATTGAAATCTTTCATTTATCAGCATCGCAACAGCAGTTGGTATGTCAACGGCTCGGGCAATTATGCCGTCCGAGCGCATATCACCTCTGTCAAAGATCAGGGCGTTAACGTCTTTCTTACCATTCGTACAGGTTGCCACCGCGCTGAGTATGTATTTCACCGCCTGCCGGTTTCCTTTCCTGAGGGAATTACAGGTCGTCGAAACGCATACCTCTATGCCTGCCGTCAGGCACAGCATCTGGCACACCTGCGCTACCGTTTTCTTTCCGGAGGGCATTCTCATGACTGAAGCACTGCACGATGTCTCTTTCCGTATTCTGTCGATGTCTGAGACGCGACGGGATGTATGTCCCGCTCAGTATGGCCTCGTAAGTGGCGTTTTCATCCGGGGCGAAATCCTCAGAGATAACGTCTCCTGTGGCGAACTGAACCGTACCGGGTTTTCGGGAGACTAAACTCTCAGTGAAAGGAGACCCGAAATGACATCC
>NZ_SCKT01000007.1:0-107361 GCF_014155765.1 Pantoea dispersa
TTGGTTAGAATACCTGCCTGTCACGCAGGGGGTCGCGGGTTCGAGCCCCGTCCGTTCCGCCACCCTAATTAGGGGCGTAGTTCAATTGGTAGAGCACCGGTCTCCAAAACCGGGTGTTGGGGGTTCGAGTCCCTCCGCCCCTGCCAGAAAATAATCCTTTGCTTCGGCAAAGGATTTTTTTTGCCTGAAATTCGGCACAGGCAAGAGCCTGAGTTTCATTTCTTCCACTCAAACTCCCTCAATTATTGCTTCAGTGAGTCAGGACCGGATATTTAAGCAGCTGACGAATGTGTGCCTGTTGATCGCTATTCTGCAGCCATACTGCATATAACGGTCGCACTGCGACAGGTGTGTCTGGAATAACCATCAAATCGCTATAAATGCCGTGCCAGAAATCAGGTAAAAAAGCGCAGGCTCCCGTGGTATGCAGCAATTCGCGGGTCACATGTGCTGAAGTGGTAGTTAATACCGGTACGTCATCACTGGAAAGATAACTTTCATGCTGATGGAAATCCGCGCCCCACTCGAGTTTGATGTAATCATATTTTTCACGCTTTTCAGTTTTGCGTGCGCGAAAGAGCGCGAGAGAAATATGACCGATCTGCTGGCTGGTGAGTTCATCCATTTTTGGCGCTTCAGTGGTGATCAGCAAATCGAGCTGACGCTCATGTAACTGCTTGACCAGCAAATGCCGCTGAGCAATACGTGCTTCCAGATGCAGGCTCTCCCGGTTCTCGTATAGCGTCTGCAGCCAGGGCGTAAGATACGCTTCCCAGAGCGATGCACTGGCACCGATTGATAGCTCATGGTGCTGCTGGGTATGCGAAACCTCCTTCTTTGCCATCAGCCAGGTACTCATCAGGCTCTCAGCGTAGGGCAATAAGCGCTCGCCTGCTGAAGTCAGCCGGATATTATTGCGGTGACGGGTAAAAAGATTAACGCCCAGCTGATTTTCCAGCTGACGGATGCGAAAACTAACGGCAGATTGCGTGAGGTAAAGCGCTTCAGCAGCACGCCCGAAATGACGCGTTCTGCTCACTTCGAGGAAAGTTTTCAGTAATTCCGTATCCACAGCATTCTCCCAAAAAATGTTTGTCGTACTGATTTAAATGTTTTGTTTTACACTCTGTCAAGCCTATCTAATACTCCGCGCCATAAATAGCACGGCCATATGAGAATCAGGAGCGTGTAAGATGGCGGACAGCTTCGCAACAACTAATCGTTTCTTTGATAACAAACATTACCCTCGTGGTTTTTCGCGTCATGGTGACTTCACCATTAAAGAAGCTCAGCTTCTGGAACGCCACGGATACGCTTTCAACGAACTGGATCTCGCTAAGCGCGATCCGGAGACCGAAGAAGAGCGTCTGTTTATTGAAGTCTGTCGTGGTCTGCGTGAGCCGCAGACTGAGGCTGAACGTGTCTGGTCAAAATACACTGCACGTATCAAGCGTCCGAAACGTTTTCATACCTTGTCCGGCGGTAAACCGCAGATGGACACGGTGGAAGACTTCAGCGATAGCGACGATTAACATGACGGGGCTGATTTCAGCCCCGTTGTCATTCCAGGCTTTTATGCAGGTAAATCAGTAAACGATCGATACTGCGATATCCCACCGCCTCCTGCAGATGCTGACGCGTAACCTGCCGTTCACCCGCTAAATCTGCGATGGTTCTCGCCACCTTTAAGATGCGCTGCCACGCACGCACCGATAATCCCAGTGCATTCAGGATCTCCTCCAGCCATTCCGCATCCTGCTGCTGTAACACACAATCACGGGCGATCTCCGGATTCGACAACTGCGCATTCACTTTGCCCGCGCGTGCCATCTGTATCGCCCGGGCGGCCAGTACGCGGGCGCGCACCTGCGCGCTGGTTTCGCTGTGCTGCTGCTTCTGGCTGAGCGAGCCGCCCGGTAGCAGCGGAATCTCCAGCGACAGGTCGAAGCGATCCAGAAACGGGCCAGACAGCCGGCTGAGATAGCGCAGCACCTGCTGCGGCGTGCAGCGATTATGATTCCCCTGATAATGGCCCGTCGGGCTGGGATTCATTGCACCAATCAGCTGAAAGCGTGCAGGGAAAGTGACTTTGGCGCGGGAACGGGAAATGGCGATTTCTCCGGACTCAATCGGCTCGCGTAACGCATCCAGTGCTTTGCGCTCAAACTCGGGCAGTTCATCAAGAAACAGCACCCCATTGTGCGCCAGCGAAATTTCGCCCGGCCGCGGTAGTGATCCTCCGCCGACCAGCGCATACAACGATGCGCTGTGATGAGGCGCTCTGAACGGCCGTTTACGCCACTGATGATGTAGCGTACCGCTGCTGACCAGGCTGGCAATTGCGGCGCACTCCAGCGCTTCCTGGTCGTCCAGCGGCGGCATAATGCCGGGCAATCGGGTTGCCAGCATGGTCTTACCGGTGCCGGGCGGGCCCAGCAGCAACAGGTTATGGCCACCGGCGGCGGTAATTTCCAGCGCGTGCCGTCCCTGCTGCTGGCCAATAATATCGCTCAGGTCCTGTTGCTCGTGCGGCACCGTTTCAGGCTGGTAATGGGCGACCGTCAGCGCCGTCTGGTTATGCAGGAAAGCGCAGATCTCCACCAGATGCTTGCCCACCAGCGTTTCACCCTGTTGTATCAGGCCGACATCCTGTTGATTCTGCTCCGCTAAGACCATCTGACGCCCGGCCTGCAGTGCCGCCATGGCAGCAGGAATCGCGGCCTGAACGCCACACAGCGCGCCGTTTAGCGCCAGCTCACCCAGGAACTCATAATGGGCCAATTTATCGCCTGGCAGCTGCTCTGAGGCCGCGAGAATGGCGATAGCGATCGGCAGGTCGTAGCGCCCACCCTCTTTAGGTAAATCTGCTGGCGCGAGATTAATGGTGACGCGCTTCGCCGGAAAGGTGAAACCGCTATTGATAATGGCGCTGCGCACGCGTTCGCGGGCTTCTTTGACGGTGGTTTCCGGCAGACCTACCAGCGTCAATGCTGGCAGACCATTGCTGATATGCACTTCAATCGTCACCAGTGGAGCCTGCACTCCGAGCGCCGCGCGTGTTAATACTTTCGATAAAGACATAACCGCTCCTTGTTGCCTTTATCCTTGCTGAAAAAAATCCACACGGCGATCGCTGAAACTATCATCCCGAAGCGGTATTCAGGAAAATCGCTGCGCTTTTCATCCTGTTCATTAATTTTCGCAGCCAGATCGCAAAAGCAAAATAACGGTTGCGTCGCGGGCGTAATGAATAATTATCACAAATGCGAATAACCTTTTACTTACAAAGCGATAACGCACGTCAGCTGCGCGCGTCATAAAATTTTCCGATGAAAATTATTGTAAATCCCCTGCTAACTATGGTAACTCTGTAGGTATTACTTCGAACTAACGAAAAAACAGACGACACATGAAAGCCCTTCTACAAGTGATTAGCCTAGTCGTGATTAGCGTGGTGGTGATTATTAACCCACCGTGCGGGGCTACGCTTGGAGAAAGAAAGGCTTAAAAATCAAGCCTGGAATTCGAAAAACCCCCGCACCGTAAGGTCCGGGGGTTTTTTTTCGACCAGACGAAATATCAGCGAATCAGCGAGGAACAGATTATGAGCAGTAGCATAAAATTCTGTTGTTCCAGCAGGAATACAGGAGAATAACCATGACAGGTGCACAGTGGGTAGTTCAGGCTTTACGCGCGCAGGGTGTCGACACAGTGTTTGGTTATCCTGGCGGAGCAATCATGCCAGTGTACGATGCGCTCTACGATGGCGGCGTGGAACATCTACTGTGTCGTCATGAACAAGGTGCGGTGATGGCAGCGATCGGTTATGCGCGTGCGACCGGCAAAACCGGGGTTTGCATCGCGACTTCCGGACCGGGCGCCACCAACCTGATCACCGGGCTGGCCGATGCGATGATGGATTCCGTTCCGGTTGTCGCCATCACCGGGCAGGTCTCTTCAGCGTTTATCGGTACCGACGCCTTTCAGGAGATCGACGTTCTTGGCCTGTCATTAGCCTGCACTAAACACAGCTTCCTCGTTGAATCGCTTGATGATTTACCCTCGGTGATGGCGGAAGCTTTCGCCATCGCGCAGTCCGGCCGTCCGGGACCGGTGCTGGTCGACATTCCCAAAGATATTCAGATTGCCAGCGGTGACCTGACGCCGCACCTGCTGCCGGTTGAAGAGGCACTGAGCCATTCACCGCAGCACATTGCCGAAGCGCGCGCGCTGATGGCGCAGGCGCAAAAACCGATGCTGTATATCGGCGGCGGTGTTGGCATGGCGCAGGCCGTCCCGGCGCTGCGGGCTATGGCGCAGGAGACCGGCATCCCGATGGTTTCTACCCTGAAAGGGCTGGGCAGCGCCGAAGCCAGCAGCGATCTCTATCTTGGTATGCTCGGCATGCACGGCACCAAAGCGGCCAACCTGGCGGTGCAATCCTGTGATTTGCTGATTGCCGTCGGCGCACGTTTCGACGACCGCGTCACCGGTAAGCTGGATACCTTCGCGCCGCACGCCAGCGTCATTCATATCGATATCGATCCGGCCGAATTGAACAAACTGCGTCGCGCTCACGTTTCGCTGCAGGGCGATCTCAACCAGGTGTTGCCGGCGCTGAGCATGCCGCTGCAGATCGACGGCTGGCGTACTGAAGTTAAAGCGATGAACGCGGAGTTCGCGTGGCGCTACGACCATCCCGGTGAGGCGATCTACGCGCCGCTGCTGCTGAAGCAGTTGTCAGATCGTAAACCTGACAGCGCGGTGGTAACCACCGACGTTGGCCAGCACCAGATGTGGGCGGCGCAGCACATGCGCTTCAGCGCGCCGGAAAACTTCATCACCTCCAGCGGCCTGGGCACCATGGGCTTTGGGCTGCCGGCTGCGGTGGGCGCGCAGGTTGCCCGTCCGGATGACACCGTTATCTGCGTGTCCGGTGACGGCTCAATCATGATGAATATTCAGGAGCTGGGCACCATCAAGCGTAAGCAGCTGCCGGTAAAAATCCTGCTGCTGGATAACCAGCGTCTTGGCATGGTTCGCCAGTGGCAGCAGCTGTTCTTTGATGGTCGCTACAGCGAAACCATCCTCACCGATAACCCCGATTTCCTCACGCTGGCCAGCGCCTTTGATATTCCGGGCCAGCGCATTAGCCGTAAAGATCAGGTCGACGCCGCGATTGATGCTCTGCTGAACAGTGAAGGTCCTTACTTCCTGCATGTTGCGATTGATGAGCATGAAAACGTCTGGCCACTGGTACCGCCGGGTGCCAGCAACGCAAACATGATGGAGAAAACCGTATGAACCAGCATCAATTGTCTATCGAAGCCCGCTTTCGCCCTGAAATATTGGAGCGCATTTTGCGCGTCGTGCGTCACCGTGGCTTCCAGGTCTGCGCGATGAATATGGCGTCCGCCGTCAATGCGGAGAACATTAATATCGAAATGACCGTTGCCAGCCAGCGCTCTGTCGATTTACTGTCTTCGCAGTTAAGCAAACTTATGGATGTCGCCTGTGTCGAGATCCAGCAACAGACAACACAACAAATCCGCGCCTAGTCGCCAAAGGAAATAACAATGAGTACGAAGAAAGCAGACTTTATCTGGTTCAATGGAGAGATGGTTAAGTGGGAAGACGCCAAGGTTAGCGTTATGTCTCACGCACTGCATTACGGCACCTCTGTGTTCGAAGGCGTTCGCTGCTACGACTCACACAAAGGTCCGGTGGTGTTCCGTCACCGTGAACACATGCAGCGTCTGCACGACTCCGCCAAAATTTACCGTTTCCCGATCAAAGCCAGCGTGGATGAGCTGATGGAAGCGTGCCGCGAAGTTATCCGCGTCAATAAACTGAAGAGCGCCTACATTCGTCCGCTGGCCTTTGTCGGCGACGTGGGCCTCGGCGTTAACCCGCCAGACGGCTTCACCACCGATGTGATCATCGCTGCGTTCCCGTGGGGGGCTTACCTGGGCGCCGAAGCGCTGGAGCAGGGCATTAACGCCATGGTTTCTTCCTGGAATCGCGTGGCGCCAAATACCCTGCCAACCGCGGCGAAAGCAGGCGGTAACTATCTCTCTTCCCTGCTGGTTGGCAGCGAAGCGCGCCGCCACGGCTATCAGGAAGGTATCGCGCTGGATACCCAAGGTTATATCTCCGAAGGTGCTGGCGAAAACCTGTTTGAAGTGAAAGACGGCATCCTCTTCACCCCGCCGTTCACCTCTTCAGCGCTGCCGGGCATCACCCGCGACGCCATCATCAAGCTGGCGAAGGATCTCGGTATCGAAGTGCGCGAGCAGGTGCTGTCACGCGAATCGCTGTACCTGGCGGATGAAGTGTTCATGTCCGGTACTGCCGCAGAAATCACGCCGGTACGCAGCGTGGACGGCATCCAGGTGGGTGAGGGCAAACGTGGCCCGGTGACCACCAAAATCCAGCAGGCATTCTTTGGCCTGTTCACCGGCGAAACCGAAGACAAGTACGGCTGGCTGGATCAGGTGAATCCATAACAAGACAGTAACGCGGGTGCAGCAGCGCCCGCGTCATTTTTCAGACTGGAGTAAATAGAGCATGCCTAAGTACCGTTCCGCCACCACCACCCATGGTCGTAACATGGCGGGTGCCCGTGCCCTGTGGCGCGCCACCGGAATGACCGACGACGATTTCGGTAAGCCGATTATCGCCGTGGTTAACTCCTTCACCCAATTCGTACCGGGCCACGTGCACCTGCGCGATCTTGGCAAACTGGTTGCTGAGCAAATCGAAGCCGCGGGTGGTGTAGCCAAAGAGTTCAACACCATCGCGGTGGATGACGGTATCGCCATGGGTCATGGCGGCATGCTGTATTCACTGCCTTCACGCGAGCTGATTGCCGACTCCGTGGAATATATGGTGAACGCCCACTGCGCCGACGCCATGGTATGTATCTCCAACTGCGACAAAATCACCCCCGGCATGCTGATGGCCTCGCTGCGCCTCAACATTCCGGTGATCTTTGTCTCCGGCGGTCCAATGGAAGCCGGTAAAACCAAGCTGTCAGACAAAATCATCAAGCTGGATCTGGTGGACGCGATGATTCAGGGGGCGAACCCGAACGTCAGCGATGCCGACAGCGAGCAGATTGAGCGTTCCGCCTGCCCGACCTGCGGCTCGTGCTCCGGCATGTTCACCGCGAACTCCATGAACTGTCTGACCGAAGCGCTGGGCCTGTCGCAGCCGGGCAACGGCTCGCTGCTGGCAACCCACGCCGATCGTAAAGACCTGTTCATCAACGCCGGCAAGCGCATCGTTAACCTGACCAAACAGTATTACGAGCAGGATGATGCGCGCGTGCTGCCGCGTAACATCGCCAGCAAAGCCGCGTTCGAAAACGCCATGACGCTGGATATCGCCATGGGCGGTTCCACCAATACCGTGCTGCACCTGCTGGCCGCCGCGCAGGAAGGCGAGATCGATTTCAACATTTCCGACATCGATCGCCTGTCACGTAAAGTGCCGCACCTGTGCAAAGTGGCGCCGAGCACACAGAAATATCATATGGAAGATGTGCACCGCGCGGGCGGGGTAATCGGTATTCTTGGCGAGCTGGATCGTGCCGGCCTGCTGCACACCGACGTACGCAACGTGCTGGGTCTCAACCTGCGCGAAACGCTCGATCAGTACGATATCATGCTGACCAAAGACGAAGCGGTGAAGAAGATGTTCCGCGCCGGCCCGGCGGGCATCCGTACTACCCAGGCGTTCTCACAGGATTGCCGCTGGGATACGCTGGATGACGACCGTCAGGAAGGCTGTATCCGCACGCGCGAACACGCGTTCTCTCAGGATGGCGGTCTGGCAGTGCTGTACGGCAACATGGCGGAAGATGGCTGCATCGTGAAAACCGCCGGCGTCGACAAAGAGATCCTCACCTTTAAAGGTCCGGCAAAAGTGTATGAAAGCCAGGACGATGCGGTGGAAGCGATTCTCGGCGGTAAAGTGGTCGCCGGTGACGTGGTGGTCATCCGCTACGAAGGGCCGAAAGGCGGTCCGGGCATGCAGGAAATGCTCTATCCGACCACTTATCTGAAATCGATGGGCCTTGGCAAAAGCTGTGCGCTGATCACTGACGGACGCTTCTCGGGCGGCACCTCGGGCCTCTCCATTGGCCACGCATCGCCGGAAGCGGCGAACGGCGGCACCATCGCGCTGGTTAAAGATGGCGACATCATTGAAATCGATATCCCGAATCGCGGCATTAAGCTGGCGGTACCGGATAACGAACTGCATGCCCGCCGTGAAGAAGAGGAAGCGCGTGGCGAAGCGGCTTATACGCCGCACGGTCGCGTGCGTCAGGTCTCCTTCGCACTGCGTGCTTATGCATCGCTCGCCACCAGCGCTGACAAGGGCGCGGTGCGCGATAAGTCTAAGCTGGGAGGCTAATCTCTGATGGCTGAGTCTCAACCGCTTTCCGCGTCGCCCAATGGCGCGGAGTATCTGCGCGCGGTGCTGCGTGCGCCTGTGTACGAAATTGCCCAGGTAACGCCGCTGCAAAAAATGGAAAAAATTTCGTCGCGTCTTGGCAACACCATTCTGGTGAAGCGTGAAGATCGCCAGCCGGTGCACAGCTTCAAGCTGCGCGGTGCTTACGCCATGATCGCCGGCCTGACGGAAGAGCAGAAAGCGCGCGGCGTGGTTACTGCTTCGGCGGGCAACCACGCGCAGGGCGTGGCGCTCTCGGCCAGCACGCTCGGCATCAGGTCACTGATTGTGATGCCAGTGGCGACGGCGGACATCAAGGTTGATGCAGTGCGCGCGTTTGGCGGTGAGGCTTACCTGTTTGGCGCCAACTTTGACGAGGCAAAAGCCAAAGCGATTGAACTGGCGGAGCAGCAGGGTTACACCTTCGTGCCGCCGTTTGATCATCCGGCGGTGATTGCCGGTCAGGGCACGCTGGCGATGGAGCTGTTGCAGCAGGATGCGCATCTCGATCGCGTGTTTGTGCCGGTAGGCGGCGGCGGCTTAGCGGCGGGTGTCGCGGTACTGATTAAACAGCTGATGCCGCAAATCAAGGTTATCGCGGTCGAGTCGCAGGACTCTGCCTGCCTGAAGGCGGCGCTTGATGCCGGCGAGCCGGTGGATTTGCCGCGCGTCGGGCTGTTTGCCGAAGGCGTGGCGGTCAAGCGTATCGGCAGCGAAACCTTCCGCCTGTGCAAAGAATACCTCGACGACATCATCACCGTGGACAGCGATGCCATCTGCGCAGCGATGAAGGATCTGTTCGAGGATGTGCGAGCGGTGGCGGAGCCTTCCGGCGCGCTGGCGCTGGCGGGCATGAAGAAGTACATCCAGCAGCACGACATCAAAGGCGAGCGGCTGGCGCACGTGCTGTCGGGCGCCAACGTCAACTTCCACGGTCTGCGCTATGTCTCCGAGCGCTGTGAGTTGGGTGAACAGCGTGAAGCGCTGCTGGCGGTCACCATTCCTGAGCAGCAGGGCAGCTTCCTGCGTTTCTGCCAGACGCTGGGCGGTCGTGCGGTAACTGAGTTCAACTACCGTTATGCCGATGCCGACAACGCCTGCATCTTTGTTGGCGTGCGTTTAACGCGCGGCCTTGAAGAGCGCAGCGAGATCATAAGCCAGCTGACTGAAGGCGGCTATCAGGTGGTGGATTTGTCAGACGATGAGATGGCGAAGCTGCACGTGCGCTACATGGTGGGCGGACGCCCGTCAAAACCGCTGCGTGAACGGCTGTTCAGCTTCGAATTCCCGGAAGCGCCAGGCGCGCTGCTGAAGTTCCTGCAGACGCTGGGCGCGCACTGGAATATTTCACTGTTCCACTATCGCAGCCACGGCACCGATTTTGGTCGCGTGCTGGCAGCGTTCGAGATCAACGACAAAGAGCCGGATTTCGACACTCACCTCAATGCACTCGGCTATGAGTGGCACGACGAGGCCAGCAATCCGGCGTTTCGCTTCTTCCTCGCCGGCTAAACTACAGCAGGTGCCAGAAAGCATTAATCAGCGGCTCCCCGAGCCGCTTTTTTTGTACGCATACGCCAAGCTCCAGCGGCGCCACCGACTCGACATTCTCCAGCGTCAGCACGCGATTGCGCACCGGTTCCGGACTGTTTTCCAGCACCACATCCGGCAGCAGCGCGATGCCGCAGCCGAGCGCCACCATCGACACAATCGCCTCATGACCTGACACCGTGGCGTAAATCTGCGGGTTAGCAATGCGGTGGCGGCGAAACCATAAATCAATACCGCGCCGCGCCGGCCCCTGATCCGGCAGGATAAAGGGAATCTGCGACCAGTCCGGCTGTTCCTGCGTCGCCTGGCTGCGCACCGGGCAGGGCAGCGCCGGGGCGATCAGCACCAGCGGGATCAAACCCAGCGGTGTAAAATCGATACTGGCGGGCAGCGACTCCGGCCGGCCGGCGATGGCCAGATCCGCTTCGCCGGACTGCACCATTTCAATGGCATCGGCGGCGTCGCCGGTGGTTAGTTTGATCTCCACCTGCGGATGCTCTGCGCGAAAGCGGTCGAGAATCGGCGGCAGATGGCTGTAGGCGGCGGTTACTGAGCAGAACAGGCGCAGCTCGCCGCTCAGCGACGGACCGTTCAGGTCCATGACATGGCGCAACTGCTGATACTGCAGCAGGGTCTGCTGGGCGAACTGACGCAGCCGCTCGCCGGCTTCGGTCAGCGTCACGGTACGGTTGTCGCGCAGGAACAGCGCGTGTCCGACATCCTCTTCCAGCCGCTGAATCTGGCGTGATAATGTCGACGGGCTGACGTGCATGGCGCGCGCGGTGCGGCCAAAGTGGCAGCTTTCCGCCAGGTGAAGAAACAGTTTCAGGTCTCGTAAATCCATGCGCGTTTTGCCCTCAGCGTGATGTTGCAAATTCTGCAATGTGACGTTGTTAATATATCAATTTAAGCAACAGATTTCCTGTCATATGATGGGGTCATTCGCGGCGCTAAATCCGGCGCCGTTACTGAACAAAAGCAAACACAACATCTGAGCGGAGTACCCATGGCTAACTACTTCAACACATTGAATCTGCGCAATCAGTTAGCGCAGTTAGGCAAATGTCGCTTCATGTCGCGCGATGAATTCGCGGATGGCGCTAGCTTCCTGAAAGGTAAGAAAGTGGTCATCGTCGGCTGCGGCGCGCAGGGCCTGAACCAGGGTCTGAACATGCGTGACTCTGGCCTTGATGTGTCTTACGCACTGCGCGCTGAAGCCATTGCTGAGAAGCGTGCGTCGTTCCGTAAAGCCACCGAAAACGGTTTTAAAGTGGGCACTTACGAAGAGCTGATCCCGCAGGCGGATCTGGTGGTTAACCTGACACCAGACAAGCAGCACTCTGCCGTTGTGCAGGCCGTTCAGCCGCTGATGAAAGACGGTGCCGCGCTGGGTTACTCTCACGGTTTCAACATCGTCGAAGTGGGCGAGACCATCCGTAAAGACATCACCGTGGTGATGGTGGCACCGAAGTGCCCGGGTACCGAAGTGCGTGAAGAGTACAAACGTGGCTTCGGCGTTCCAACGCTGATCGCTGTTCACCCGGAAAACGATCCAAAAGGCGAAGGCATGGCGATTGCCAAAGCCTGGGCTGCAGCCACCGGCGGCGACCGTGCAGGCGTGCTGGAATCGTCCTTCGTGGCAGAAGTCAAATCAGACCTGATGGGCGAGCAGACCATTCTGTGCGGTATGCTGCAGGCCGGTTCACTGCTGTGCTTCGACAAGCTGGTGGCTGAAGGTCACGACGCGGCGTACACCGAGAAACTGATTCAGTTCGGCTGGGAAACCATCACCGAATCGCTGAAGTTTGGCGGCATCACGCTGATGATGGATCGTCTGTCTAATCCGGCAAAAATCCGTGCTTACGCGCTGTCTGAGCAGCTGAAAACCATCATGGCACCGCTGTTCCAGAAGCACATGGATGACATCATCTCGGGTGAATTCTCTTCCGGTATGATGGCTGACTGGGCGAACGACGACAAAAACCTGCTGACCTGGCGTGAAGAGACCGGCAAAACCGCGTTCGAAAATGCCCCGCAGTTCGAAGGCAAAATCGACGAGCAGGAGTATTACGACAAAGGCGTGGTCATGGTCGCGATGGTGAAAGCGGGCGTTGAGCTGGCATTCGAAACCATGGTTGACGCGGGCATCATCGAAGAGTCGGCTTACTATGAATCGCTGCACGAGCTGCCGCTGATTGCCAACACCATCGCCCGTAAGCGTCTGTATGAAATGAACGTGGTAATTTCCGATACCGCAGAATACGGTAACTACCTGTTCTCCTTCGCGGCCGTTCCGCTGCTGAAAGAGTTCATGACCACGCTGCAGCCTGGCGATCTGGGCAAAGCGGTGGAAGGCACGCAGGTGGATAACGCGCAGCTGCGCGACGTGAACGAAGCGATCCGCCAGCATCCAATCGAAGCCGTTGGCCGCAAACTGCGTGGCTATATGACCGACATGAAACGCATCGCCGTCGCGGGCTAAGGCACGCGAGACACAGTTTTCAGCCCAATCAAACCCCGGCTTGCCGGGGTTTTTTTATGTCTTATGTCTGGGGGCAGAAGGGTTTTTCTCACTATTTCCCTCACCCTAGCCCTCTCCCGCTGGCGGGAGAGGGAACCGTTCGGTGCGGGCTGATGTTTCTACACTTATCTATCAACATCGCGCGGACGCTCCCTCTCCCGTTTACGGGAGAGGGCCGGGGTGAGGGCCAGGGTGAGGGACACACCGCACCATCCCCACACCGCCAATAAAAAACCCGGCCGGAGCCGGGTTCTGTCAACATGCAATCAATCACACCGCTTCATACAGCGTCTGATGGCGTGTCTCTTTACAGGCGATCAGCGCGATCAGCGTCAGCACCGCCATGGAGGCCAGATAGAAGCCCACCGCCTGCAAGCCGTAGTTCGCATTCAGCCAGGTCGCAATATAAGGCGCTACCGAGGCACCAAGTATTGACGACAGGTTGTAAGAGAACGACGCACCGGTATAACGAACTTCGGTCGGGAACAGTTCTGGCAGCAGCGCGCCCATCGGGCCGAATGTCAGACCCATAATACTCAGGCCGAGCAGCAGGAAGCCCATCACCAGAATCTGCGAGCCGGAGCCGAGCAGCAGCGGGAACATCAGCGCAAAGGCGATGATCATCAGCGTAATGGTGATCATCGTTTTGCGACGGCCAAAACGGTCCGCCAGCAGGCCGGCAATCGGCACCATCACACCAAAACCGATGACCGCCACCATCAGCATCCACAGGAAGCTGTTACGCGAATAACCGAGACCAGCCGGCGCCGGCGCGGTGCCGTAGCTCATCGAATACACCGTCATAATGTAGAACAGCGTATAGGTCGCCAGCATGATAAACGTGCCAAGAATGGTCGCGGTCATATGCTTGCTCAGCAGCGTACCGATAGGGATCCGCACCTGTTTCTTCTCTTTCTGCACTTTGGCAAACACCGGGCTCTCATGCAGCGATACGCGCACATACAGGCCGATAATCACCAGCACCGCAGAAAGCACAAAAGGCACGCGCCAGCCCCAGTTCATGAACTGCTCATCGGTCAGCAGCCACGAGAGCAGCAGGAACGTGCCGTTGGCAAAGAAGAAGCCAATCGGTGCGCCCAGCTGCGGGAACGAGCCGTACAGCGCACGTTTCTTCGCCGGGGCGTTCTCGGTGGCCAGCAGCGCCGCGCCGCCCCATTCGCCGCCCAGTCCCAGGCCCTGACCAAAACGCGCCAGCGCCAGCAGCAGCGGTGCCGCCACGCCAATGGTCTGATAACCCGGCAGCAGGCCGATCAGTACGGTAGAAACGCCCATGGTCAGCAGCGAGGCAACCAGTGTCGCTTTACGGCCCACGCGGTCGCCAAAGTGACCAAACAGCGCGGAGCCAATAGGGCGCGCAACAAAGGCAATAGCGAAGGTCGCCAGCGATTGCAGTGTGGCAACCGTAGCATCACCCTGCGGGAAGAAGATATGCGGAAAAACGATTACCGCGGCGGTGGCATAGATATAAAAATCGAAGAATTCGATCGCAGTGCCAACCAGCGAGGCAACTACCACTTTACTGCGTGAGTTAACCGGTGTGCCGTCGTGTGGTTGGTCGGGTGTTTCGGAGATGGAGGCTTGCATAACTGTTTCTTAATTGTAAATGTAAACAAAGAATCTTACGCACCTGTTTTGCCGCATTCAATGACGAAAAACCGCGTCACACCGGGCTTTGGCGGCGAAAAAGAGGATAATTTCTGAGTTACGGCAATCGGCGGCGGATGGGAAGGGTAAGCGCGGCTTTTCTGGCGTGATTCTCTGCAAAAGGGCCAAATAAAAGTGACCCTTTAGCGTTTCCTGCTGGTTTTTGCTGCTTTAGTAGCCAGCAGGAAACATTTTTTGCTGTTGCGGCAAATGTAACTGAATTGTCGCGTTAGGCAGAGTGATGCGGCTGCGACATCTCGGGATCATCCTTGTATTTTGCGGTGGCGATCCACGCGGCGCAGAACAGCGTCAGACGCGCGAAAAAGTAGAAGAAGGCCATCAGCCCCAGCACCGATCCAAAGGCGGCACCGGAGGGCGACGTCGCCAGCTTCGGCAGCGTCAGCGTCATAACAAACTTGATCACCTCAAACCCAATCGCCGCCAGCAGTGTTCCGCGCAGCAGCGCTTTTTTGCGCGGCTTATGGCGCGGCAGGATCCAGAAAATCCACAGGAACAGCAGATAGTTGGCGAAGATGGAGATCGACAGCGCGATGATGGTCATCGCCGGCCGCAGCCACTCAATATCGCCCAGCCCCAGCGCATTCACGATCGCCGCCTGCGCTGCGCCGGCAATCGAGGTCAGCGACAGCGTAATCACCAGCGCCAGCATCAGACCCAGCAGCGAAACCAGGTCGCGCAGATACTTCTTCCACCACTTTTCCTGGTCATCGGGCGTGCGTTCCCATACGTCACGCGACTGGGCGCGCACCGCTTCGCGCAGGTTACCCATCCAGTTAATGCCGGAGTAGAGCGCCAGCAGCAAACCGGTCAGGCCCACGGTCGCGCGCTGCTGAATCGCGGTATTCACGGTATTTTTCAGCGTGGTGGCCAGCGTCGGGTCGCTGATGCTGTTAACGATTTTGTTGATCAACTCAGAAAGCAGGTCCTGATTGGACGCCAGCACAAAGCCGACCGCCGCAAAGGAGACCATCAAAATCGGTATCAGCGAAAGAAATGAAAAATAGGTGATAGCCGCACCAAACTGGCTGCCGAGGCGATCGTTAAAGCGCTCCAGCGCGCGCAAAAAGTGCGCCACTGCCGGGATCGCCTGAAACCAGGCGGCAAAGCGTGAGACGCGCCTGATCGAGCCATCCACCGTTTTGTTCCCGGTTTTGATATCAATCAGCGGCTTAGCTTCAGCCGCTGAGGCTTTTGTGGTTTTGTCCGTCATAGACCTTCTGCATCCTGTTCACAGCGAAAATAAAATTATAGCCTGCCCGTTCAGGTCACGTATTCCTGCAGCACCTGACTCAGCCACTCCATAAACACCCGCACGCGGCGCGCCACGTTGCGACGGTGAGGATAGAGCAGGGAAATCGGCATCGGTTTGGCCGGGAAGTGGTGCAGCACTTCGACCAGCTGGCCGGATTCCAGCAGCGGCTGCACGCCAATCGCCGGTACCTGAATAATGCCCAGCCCGGCGATACAGGCGGCGCGATAGGTTTCGGTGCTGTTTACCGTCACCACGCCGCCGGTCTGCACGTAGTGGCACTGTTTGCCATCAAAGTACTCAAAGCCCGGCGAGGGCTGCCCCAGCTGTTGGGTATAGTGCACCATGGCGTGCTGGCCGAGATCGTCCAGCCGCACCGGCATGCCGAAGCGGGAAAGGTAGCCAGGGCTGGCGCAGTTGATCAAGGCGTGCGAGCCAATTTTTCGCGCAATCAGGCCGGAATCTTTCAGTTCGCCAACGCGCAACACGCAGTCAAAGCCCTCGCGAATCACATCAACCTGGCGATCGCTGCTGCTCAGTTCAATCTCCACGCCCGGATAGTGCTGCAAAAACTCCGGCAGGCGCGGCAGGATAAAACCGGTCGCCATTGCCACCGACATATCGACGCGCAGCTTGCCGCTCAGCGTGGCAGGATCGTGCTGGAACAGGCTGTCCATATCATCCAGCATCGACAGCAAATCCAGGCAGCGATCGTAATACACCAGCCCATCCTGGGTGAGATGCACACGGCGCGTGGTACGGTGCAGCAAACGTGTGCCCATCTGGTTTTCCAGCGCCTGCAGCTGGCGGGACACGCTGCCCTTGGGTAAACCCAGACTCTCAGCCGCGCGGGTAAAACTGCCCATTTCTGCCACCCGCACAAACACCTGCATAGCGTGAATTTTATCCATGTTGTTCACCGATTGTTGTTGTTAGTGAAACAGTGCTGTGTATTCCCCTGCGTTTATAGATCAATTATTCGCGAATATCCTTAATCCGTGTTCAATTTTCCAACCGGAGCGAAACATGTCTCATAAAATTGCATTGATTACCGGCGGTAACCGCGGTCTGGGCAAGAATGGCGCGCTAAAACTGGCGGCTAAGGGCGTCGATATTCTGTTTACCTGGCGCGGTCATGCTGAAGAAGCGCAGGCGGTCGTGAAGGAGATTGAGGCGCTGGGCGCGCGTGCGGTGGCGCTGCAGCTGGATGTGGGCGACAGTAAACAGTTCGATGACTTTGCGGCGCGGGTCAAAGCAACGCTGAACGAGACCTGGCAGCGCGATAACTTTGATTATTTAGTGAACAACGCTGGCCACGGTCATTACAAGCTGTTGGCCGAAACCAGTGAAGAGGAGTTTGATGCGCTGGTGAATGTGCATTTTAAAGGGCCGTATTTCCTGACGCAGAAACTGCTGCCGCTGATCGCCGATGGTGGACGCATCCTGAACATTTCCAGCGGTCTGACGCGCATGACGCTGCCGGGTTCAGGCACTTACGCCGCCATGAAAGGGGCGATGGAAGTGCTGACGCGCTATCAGGCGAAAGAGCTGGGCGAGCGCCGCATTCGCGTCAACATTCTGGCGCCGGGGGCGATTGAAACCGACTTTGGCGGCGGTCGCGTGCGCGACACGAAAGATTTGAACGCGCATATCGCTTCAGTGACCGCGCTGGGCCGCGTTGGTCTGCCGGATGATATCGGTGATGCCATCAGCGCCATCCTGAGCGACGAAACCGGCTGGATTACCGCCCAGCGTATCGAGGCCTCCGGCGGTCAGGCACTGTAAAAACATCGCGCTGCGACCGAATTAACGGAGCAGCGCCCGTTTTACACCTCAATCGTGCCATCAATCAGGGTGACGGTTTGCCCGCCGATCCAGATTGTCTCACCGGCAAAACGCACCACAATGCGACCGGCACGCTGGATGGCGCTGCCCTGACGCGCGCAGTAATCCTGCCGCGCGCAGTAATCCTGCCGCTGGCCCTGCGCCGCCAGATAGCGTGCCAGACAGGCGTTAGCGCTGCCGGTGACCGGATCTTCGACCAGGCTACCGTTCTCGACCAGCAGCGCGCGCACCTCGTACTGCGCCTCTGCATCCTGCGGCAGCGGGCCAAACAGGGCGATGCCGTTCACACCCGCATGCTGCTGCAGCCGCAGTAAATCGTCCGCCTGGGTGACCACCTCCAGCACCGCCTGCGCGCTGCTCATCGGAATCAACAGCCAGCGAATCCCCATATCCGCCACGGCTGGCGTCTGGCTGAGGTCGAACGCGTCACTGTGCAGTGCGCTGCTCATCAGCGCATCGCTGAACGGCGTCAGGCTGGCGTCCGGCGCGGCAAAGGCCAGCGTACCGTCAGCGCCAATCTGCACCTCCACCAGGCCCACGCCGCACTCCTGCACAATCTTACCCGCTGTTTTCAGGGGCCAGCCGGCTTCCAGCAAGGCATGCGCGGTGCCAAGCGTGGGGTGTCCGGCAAACGGCAGTTCGCCGCCAGGCGTAAAGATGCGCACACGATAGTCGGCTGTGGCATCCTGTGGTGGCAGCACGAAGGTGGTTTCCGACAGATTGGTCCAGCGTGCGATGGCCGCCAGCTGTGCGTCGCTCAGACCCTGGGCATCCATAATCACCGCCAGCGGATTGCCGCTGAACGCACCTGTGGAGAACACATCCACTTGTTTAAACGCCACCTGCATGTTCGCTCCTTTCCTCATTGAGGTTGTCTGAAATCCGGATTTACATCCTGCTGATTGCTTAAGGCGTCTAACAGGACTATGAATAGATTAACAATTCTGCCAGCGGAGTCCGCTATGTTAAAAATTCTGGGCCGTAACTCGTCAATCAACGTTCGTAAAGTGCTGTGGCTCTGTTCAGAGCTGGATATTGCCTGGGAGCACGAGCCGTGGGGCGAAGACCCGCAGTCGTTGCACTCACCGCAGTTTATGGCGCTCAATCCCAACGCTATGGTGCCGGTGATCATCGAAGATGACTTCGTGATGTGGGAGTCCAACGCGATTCTGCGCTATCTCGCCAACAGCAACGGCGGTGAATGGCTCTACCCGGATAATCCGCGCGCGCGTGCGCCGGTCGATCAGTGGATGGACTGGCAGGCCACCGAGCTCAACACCTCATGGCGCTATGCTTTTATGTCGCTGGTGCGCAATTCGCCAGCCCATCAGGATCCGCGCCTGCTGGCTGCCGCCGTCAAAGGCTGGAGCCACACCATGGGTATTCTTAATCAGCAGCTGGAAAAAACCGGGCGCTACGTCGCGGGCCGTAACTTTACCCTGGCCGATATTCCGGTTGGCCTGGCGGTGAACCGCTGGTTTGAAACCCCGCTCGACCATCCGGACTTCCCCGCCGTGCAAACCTATTACGAGCGGCTGACCGAACGCGAGGGTTACACCACCTGGGGCCGCAACGGTAAGCCCTGATCCTGACCTGGCGCGAGACCGGTGATTTCACAGGCCAGCGCGCCGGTGCGTTTCAGTGCCCAGGTGTAACGCTCATCAAACGGATAGCAGCAGGAGAGACGCAGCGCATGGCGATAGCGATCGCTCAGTGAATAGAGCGCGCCCGGCGTGACGCAAATCTGCTCCTGCAACAGGCGATGGAACATCTCCACCGTGTCAACTTTGCCCGGCAGCTCGACCCAAAACACAAAGCCGCCGCGCGGCAGGGTAGCACGCGTGCCCTGCGGGAAATGACGGGCAATGATGCCGCGCGCCGCATCCAGATTGGCGGCATAGCGACGCCGCAGCGAACGCAGATGGTGATCATAACCGCCGCTGGCGAGAAATTCGGCCAGCGTTTCGCTCAGCAGTTTTGATTCGGTCATCGACGATACCGCTTTCAGCCGCGCAATCGCCGGGTGGAAGCGGCCGGCAGCCGTCCAGCCCACGCGAAAATCGGGCGCGACGGTTTTGGTAAAGCTCGTGCAGTAAATCACCCAGCCGTCGCGGTCAAAGGCTTTGACCGGCGGCGACAGCGGCCAGTCAAACTGCAATTCGTCATACAGCCCATCCTCCAGCAGCGGAACGTGGTAAGTGTTCACTAACTTCGCGAGACGCTTTTTATTTTCCAGCGGCATCACGTAGCCCAGCGGATTCTGCGCGCCCGGCATGGCGATCAGCGCCTGAATGCGCTGCTCCTGTAGCAGCATCTCCAGCGCGTCCAGCGACAGACCGTTTTGCGGATCGGTGGGGATTTCCAGCGCCTTCAGCCCGAGTGAGGCCAGCAGCGGGAACAAAAAGAAGTAGGTCGGCGATTCAAGCCCGACGCAGTCGCCCGGCTTCGTCACCGCACGCAGCGCCAGCTGCAGCGCTTCCATACAGCCGTGGGTCAGGGTGATGTCCGCGACAGTCAGATTCAGGCCGGTGTGCAGGCTACGGCGCGCAATCTCCTCCCGTAAGCGCTCACTACCCGGCGGAAGCGCGTAGCGACCAATGATGTCGTTATCGCGGCGAATAAGGGAGGCGGTAATGCGTCCCAGTTTCGCCGCCGGAAACAGCTCACTATCCTGCGGGCAGGCCAGCGAAATATTGGTGTAGTCGGGGTGATTCTGTGCGGCGAACACCTGCTCGATCAGTTCCAGTTTTTGCGTGCTGGGGTCATTAACGCTGGCGCTCATTGGCCTGAGCGGTCGCGTCACCGCGGGCAGCACGCCACGCACGTAGTAGCCCGACTGCGGACGGGCTTCTATCAGGCCGCGATCTTCCAGGATATGCCAGGCACTTAGCACGGTATTGATGCTGACCTGGTGCGACTGTGCCACGCGCCGGATGGCCGGCAGGCGCTTACCCGGCTTCAGCGTGCCCTGATGGATAGATTCGGCAAAGCTGTCCGCCAGCTGCTGGTACAGCGTCTGGCCGGATGAGAGAGGAAGGGACACAAAAGCCTCCGCGCGCGATAGGTACAATTTAAAATTGCCTTAACTGTATCCATCACAATAGTGATTTTGTGTCTCTGTTGCCATCGTAATTTGCGCATTAGCATGGTGCTTCGTTGATTCTCAGGGAAACGCACCATGCTCGATCCATCCTTCTTTAGCTACGTTACGGTGATGTCGATTACACCGGGCCCGAACAATCTGTTACTGGCCACGTCCGGCGTCAATTTTGGCTTCCGGCGCACGCTGCCGATGCTGTTTGGCATCCTGCTCGGCTGTGCGTTACAGATGCTGCTGGCGAGCGTGGCGCTGGAGCTGCTGTTGCACTGGATGGCGTCTGTGCGGTTGCCGCTGACGGTGGTGGGATGCAGCTATCTGCTGTGGCTGTCGTGGAAAATCTTCCGCGCCGGTGCGCCGCAGCTGCGCGAACGTCCGCGTCCGATGACCCTGCTGGGCGGCGTGTGTTTCCAGGCGGTGAATCCCAAAGCCTGGCTGATGGTCACCAACGTGGCGCTGATGTACGCCAACAGCAACGGTGTGCTGGCGGTGCTGCTCGGCTTTGCCGCCCTCAACCTGCCGTGCATTTTAATCTGGGCAGCGCTGGGCGATCGGCTGCGCCATCACCTGCAGATTGCGTGGAAACGTCAGGCGTTCAACACGCTAATGGCGCTGTCGCTGGTGGCGACCACCGGCTGGATGCTGTATGACGCGCTGCTATTGAGCTGATGCTACGGCGTTTGATGGCGCGGTAAGCAGGGGCACCATATGGGGGGCTGGTCAGTTAACGAAGCCGTACGACGCACCCTGATGTAGCGGCGCGATTTATCGCGCAATGTGCAATGTATTGTGCCGCTAACAAACGCGCGCTTCCTGGTGAATAAATCCCAGGCTGAACCGTCAGGGATTGCGTCATCCAAAGGGCGACACCGTAATCAAAAAAAGAGGCCGCGATTGCGGCCTCAGTCAGTTCTGTATTTGCCGGTGAAGGGACAGGCGTCGCCGCTTACTTGCCCACCACATGGGCGGTTTCACGGCCTTCGTCGTTGGCAGCTTCCGGCGTGATGACCGGTGCGTAATCCAGCTGCAGCACGCGACTGGTTTCGGCCAGCACCTTCTCGGTCAGCGCCACGTCGCCGTTCAGCTTGCGGCCCCACGACGGGATTACCGCGCGGATTTTGGTTTGCCACTCGGGCGAGCGCATCTGCTCCGGGAACACTTTCGCCATCAGCTCCAGCATAATCGGTGCTGCGGTGGAGGCGCCTGGTGACGCGCCCAGCAGCGCAGAGATCGAGCCGTCGGCCGAGGTGACCACTTCGGTACCGAGACGCAGCACGCCGCCCTCTTTCTCATCATTTTTGATGATTTGCACGCGCTGACCGGCCGTGACCAGTTTCCAGTCTTCCTGTTTTGCCTGCGGCACATAAGCGCGCAGCGCTTCCATACGATCGTCATCGCTCTGCAGCACCTGATCGACCAGATATTTCACCAGATCGAAGCTTTTCAGCCCAACCTGCATCATCGGCAGCAGGTTACTGCTGTTCATCGCGCCGAACATATCCAGCAGCGAGCCCTGCTTGAGGAATTTGGTGGAGAAGGTCGCAAACGGGCCAAACAGCAGCACCTGCTTGCCATCCAGCACGCGGGTATCAACGTGCGGTACCGACATCGGCGGTGCGCCCACGCTGGCTTTGCCGTACACCTTCGCCATGTGCTGCGCCACCACGTCCGGATTTTCCGTGACGAGGAACGAGCCGCCCACCGGGAAACCGGCGTAGCCTTTCACTTCCGGGATGCCGGTTTTTTGCAGCAGCGGCAGCGCCGCACCGCCGGCACCGATAAACAGCTGGCGCGCGGTCAGCACCCGCGACTCACCGCTGGCGAGGTTGTGCAGGTTTACCTGCCAGCGCCCATCGCTCAGGCGCTTGATATCGCGCACTTCCTGACGCAGACGCAGGCGGAAATTCTCTTTCTTCTCCAGCGCAGCAATCAGCTGGCGCGTCACTTCACCGAAGTTAACGTCGGTGCCCATGTCGGTCCAGGTGGCCGCCACTTTCTGCTTGCGGTCGCGTCCGTTCATCACCAGCGGAATCCACTCAGCGATCTGGTCACGATCTTCGGAATAGTTCATGCCGCGGAACAGGGTGCTTTTCTGCAGCGCCTGGAAGCGCTTGCGCAGGAAAGCCACGTTGGCCTCGCCCCAGACAAAACTCATGTGCGGCGTGCTGTGAATAAAGCTTTGTGGATTACTCAGGTTGCCTTTCTGTACGTGATACGCCCAGAACTGGCGGGAAATCTGGAAGGATTCGTTAATCGCCACCGCTTTGGCAATGTCGATGCTGCCATCCGCTCTTTCGGGCGTATAGTTCAGCTCGGCCAGCGCCGCATGGCCGGTGCCGGCATTGTTCCAGCCGTTAGAGGATTCGACCGCGACATCATCCAGCCGCTCGACCATCTCAATCGACCAGTCCGGCTCGAGATCCTGCAGCCAGGTGCCTAAGGTAGCACTCATCACGCCTGCGCCGATCAGCAGGACATCTACGTCTTTTCGTTCCTGAAGGTGTGTGCTTTCCATGCCAGCGGCGGCTAGCGCCAGATTTACCGCAGTGTTGCTCATGAGGCGACATCTCCTCTCTGTTGCCCTGAAGCTCAACAGGTTCGCAGGCGAAACAGCCACGCTTTTTGCAAGCGCGTTGCGCTATTTCTCAAAGGTTAAGACTCAGGTTTAAGCCATAGGTGTGATAACGGTTAACTGCACGTTATGCATATGCATTCGAATATAACATTCTCGTATCGGAATTAAACGTTTGTTTATTTTTTAAATGCAGAAATGATTCAGCATAAGAATTAATCAGCCCGACGGCGCTGTCATAAGGGATTTTTATCCCCTAATCAGGCAGTTATAGTAACGTAGTTGTTGCGACAGTGTGAGGGAAATGGAGAGGGTTGATTTCACACGGTGAGCTGGATCACAAATTAACGCATTGAAAAAGATAGGTTTTAGCGAAATTGATTTTTTATGCGGATTTTATGTTGCCTGATGTTTCGCCAGATCGTGTAAAAATAATGTTACATTTGTGTGACTTTTAATTTGGGCACCGTGTCAGGCGCCCGTCAGAAGAAAAATGCATCACGCGCAACACTCAGCGCAGCTGGAACCAGCGGCGCCAGACGAAGCGGATAATGAAAAACTCAACGGTACCCAGCAGCAAAAACCAGACGCAGAACACCATGGTGTACAGCTGATTCACATCCTGCAGATGCAGAGCCTGCTGCAGCTGTTTTGCCAGCGCTACGCCAAACGAAGGGGCGGGCAGCAGTAGCGCCGAAAGAAAGCCCAGCAGCAGAATGCCGCCCGGGATGATCAGCGTTTCAAACGGGTTTTTCATCGCATCATTCCAAATCAGTTAGCGCGGGCATTAGCGCATAAAACCGCGGCGCGGTGCAATCCCCGCAGTAGCACGCGCTAAGAAATTTCTTCTATTCCATCCACTTAGCTGCAGAAATAGCGGCAGTTAAGAGTTATAGCCTTTGCTATACTTAAACCCATGATTTTGTTGTCTTTTTTTTGGCGGGTTGGCGTGCTAGACTGCGCGCACTTTTTCATTACTGAACCCGATATGCGGACAAAGTGCAGGCTTAATCGTCTTATTTCCCCGCATTGACTGAAAACCATGACATTTATCGCAACCCTGATTCTGGCCTTTGGTATGTCGATGGACGCTTTCGCTGCAGCACTGGGCAAAGGCGCGTCGCTGTATCGTCCGGGTTTCAAAGAAGCATTACGCACAGGGCTGATTTTTGGCGTCATTGAAATGCTGACGCCGCTGGTGGGCTGGGCCATCGGGCTGGCCGCCAGCCACTACATTATGGCGTGGGATCACTGGGTGGCATTTGGTCTGCTGGGCATTCTTGGCGGGCGGATGATCATGGAAGGTTTCCGTCAGACGGCCGACGAGCCGTGTGAAGCGCCGCAGCGCCACGGCTTTATGGTACTGGCGCTGACGGCGGTAGCGACCAGCCTTGATGCGCTGGCGGTGGGGGTTGGCCTCGCGTTCCTGCAGGTTAACATTGTGCTCACCGCGCTCACCATCGGTGCGGCTACCACTATCATGGCGACCACCGGTGTGCTGGTCGGCCGCTTTATCGGTCCGGTAATGGGCAAATGGGCAGAAGTGCTGGGCGGCGTGGTACTGATCAGCATTGGCTGCACCATCCTGATTGAGCACTTAGGGCTGTTCCGTTAACGTCTGGCACGATGGGGTGGGCGCGTTTTTGTGATCTGGTTCAAAAATAATTGCGTGAAAAATGCGCGGGCGTTATAATTTTCGCGTAATTCTTCAACAATTTTTGTATCAGGTGCACCATGAAACGTTTTTTCCGCTCCGTGTTTCGCTCTTATGTTGAGACCTTCAAACACGTACCGCCGGGCGCATTAAACTAAGCGCTCCGCCAGAAACCCTCGATAATCGCGGTCAGGGATCGACCTGTGGTTATCACCCGGCGCCGTTCCCCTCTGCGCACCTCTGTCACCAAAACTCACAAACATTAATTACTTTACCCTCAGGTCATACCGCTTTTCCGTCTGGCTTTTGATAACCTGCGCGCAAATTCTCTATAACATTGAGGCCATCATGCAGCTGTGCAGTTTTTCTCTTATTGACCAGGCAAGAAAAAGTTATGGCATCGTGCAACCCGACGGCGTGATCGATCTCGGTGCGCGGCTGGGCGACAGCTGTCCGGATTTGAAAACTCTGCTGCAGCGCGGTGGCCTGCGTGACCTGCAGGTTTACCTGAGCGAGCCGGTGGACTATGCCTTCAGCGCGATTCGCTTCCTGCCGGTGGTGGAAAACCCAGGTAAAGTCTTCTGCGTTGGCATGAACTATGCCGACAAGCGCCAGGAGTTTGCCGCCACGCTCGACGCGCCGACGCTATTCGTGCGCTTTGCCGATTCGCTGGCTGCGCACGAGCAGCCCCTGCTGAAACCGGCGACCACGGCTGAATTTGATTACGAAGGCGAGCTGGCGGTGATCATCGGCAAGGCGGCTTATCAGGTAAAAGCCGCCGATGCGCTACAGCATGTAGCGGGCTACAGCTGCTTTATGGATGCCACGGTGCGCGACATGCAGTTCACCTGGTTTACCGCGGGCAAAAACTGGCAGCAAACCGGCGGCTTTGGCCCATGGATGACCACCGCCGACGACATTCCGGACCCGCAGCAGCTGGCGATCAAAACCTGGCTGAATCAGCGCGAAGTGCAGAACGATACCACGGCCAGCATGGTGCATCCGGTAGCGAAGATCATTGAATACATCTCGGCATTTAGTCCGCTGTCACCGGGCGATGTCATCATCACCGGCTCACCAGGCGGCGTGGGGAAAAAGCGTACGCCACCGCTGTTTATGTTCCCTGGCGATGAGATCGAAGTGGAAATTGAGAAGATTGGTCGTCTGCGCCACCGCATCGTCTGACACATTGCTGCGCGGTGGCGAACGTTGCACAGCCACCGCGCTACCGCTTAAATAAATATTCAACAATACGAAATGTCCCGAATTTATATTTAAATTGCGCAGATTTAGTTATCAGGTTAAATAATTATTGTTAAGTTAATTTTCCTGCGATGTATTGCGTAAATATTTTTGTGATCGCCAACTAATTCCCTCGCTTTGCTATGGTTAAAATTAAAAGCAGCGGCGTATTATCGTCCACTGCCGATTCCGGCATGGAAATAAGGGATGATAATGAAAACCATCAGTCGCGAGATCATTAACGATCTCATTGACCGCGTGGGCGGTCGGGAAAATATTCTGTCACTTTCGCACTGTATTACCCGCCTGCGCTTTGTGCTGCAGGATGTCGACAAAGCCGATCCGGCGGCCATCCGCGCCACGCCCGGCGTTAAAGGATGCTTTAACGCTGCCGGACAGTTTCAGGTAATTATTGGAACCGAAGTTGACACTTATTATAAAGCGTTAGTTGAAGCACTAAATATTAGTGAGACCTCTAAGGAGCAGATTAAATCCGCGGCGCGCAGCCAGATGAAATGGCACGAGGCATTATTATCCCATTTTGCCGAGATATTTTTCCCGTTATTACCGGCGTTAATTAGCGGCGGTTTAATTCTCGGTTTCCGTAACGTGCTGGGCGATATTGCCGTGGCGGATGATAAAACCCTGGTGCAACTCTATCCCGGTGTGAAAGGGCTGTACGATTTCCTCTGGCTGATCGGTGAAGCGATCTTCTTCTATTTGCCGGTGGGGATTTGCTGGTCGGTGGTGCGCAAGCTGGGCGGTACGCCAATCCTGGGGATTGTGCTGGGCATTACGCTGGTTTCACCGCAGCTGATGAATGCGTATCTGATCGGCAGCCAGGTGCCGGAAGTGTGGAACTTCGGCTGGTTTAGCATTGATCGGGTCGGCTATCAGGCGCAGGTGATCCCGGCGCTGCTGGCCGGGCTGGCGCTGGCAAAAATCGAACTGGCGCTAAAACGTATCGTGCCCGCCTATCTGACGCTGGTGGTGGTGCCGGTGTGTGCGCTGCTGCTGTCGGTTTTCCTCGCCCACAGCCTGATTGGCCCGTTTGGCCGTCTGATTGGCGACGGCATTGCCTTCGCGGTGCGTCACCTGATGACCGGCAGCTTCGCGCCGATTGGTGCCGCGCTGTTTGGCTTCCTGTATGCGCCGATGGTGATCACCGGCGTGCATCAGACCACGCTGGCAGTTGATCTGCAGATGATTCAGAGCATGGGCGGCACGCCGGTGTGGCCGCTGATTGCGCTGTCCAATATTGCACAGGGTGCTGCGGTGGTTGGCATCATTATCGCTAACAAAGATCGTGCTGAACGCGACCTCACCGTGCCGGCCGCCATTTCAGCGTGGCTCGGCGTAACGGAGCCGGCGATGTACGGCGTCAACCTCAAGTACCGCTACCCTATGCTGTGCGCCATGATTGGCTCTGCGCTGGCGGCGCTGCTGTGCGGCCTCAACGGCGTGATGGCCAACGGCATCGGCGTAGGCGGCTTGCCGGGTATTCTCTCGATTCAGCCACAGTACTGGACGGTTTACTCGCTGGCGATTCTGGTGGCGATTCTGGTTCCGCTGCTGCTGACCATCATCATCACCAAACGTAAAGCGGCAACCGCCATCATCAGCCAGGCAGAGGTGCAACATGAACAGGCACGCTGAATATCCCTGGTGGCGCCAGGCGGTGATCTACCAAATCTATCCCAAAAGTTTTCAGGACAGCGGGGCGCGCGGCACCGGCGATCTCAACGGTGTGATTCAGCGGCTGGATTATCTGCAGCAGCTGGGCGTCGATGCGCTGTGGCTGACGCCTATCTATGTGTCGCCACAGATCGATAATGGTTACGACGTGGCGGATTACACCGCCATCGATCCCGCCTACGGCACCATGGCCGACTTTGACCACCTGCTGGCGGAGACGCACCGGCGCGGTATGCGCATGGTGCTGGATATGGTGTTCAACCACACCTCGACCGAGCATGCCTGGTTTAAGCGTGCCGAAGCCGGTGAACAGCCGTACGTCGATTTTTATATCTGGCGCGACGGGGTGCCCGGTACGCCACCCAACAACTGGCAGTCTAAGTTTGGCGGCAGCGCCTGGGCGTGGAACGAACGGCGTCAGCAATACTATCTGCACCTGTACGCGCCGGAGCAGGCCGATCTCAACTGGGAAAATCCGGCGGTGCGCGAGGCGTTAAAGCAGGTGTGTCACTTCTGGGCGGATCGAGGCGTCGATGGATTGCGGCTTGATGTGATCAACCTGGTGTCGAAGCACCAGGATTTTAGCGACGATCTGCCCGGCCATGACGGGCGGAGGTTCTACACCGATGGCCCGCGCATCCATGACTACCTGCAGGAGTTCAACCGCGATGTGTTCACGCCGCGTGGGCTGATGACGGTGGGGGAAATGTCCTCGACCACGCTGGCCAACTGCCAGCGCTATGCTTCGCTGGCGCAAAACGAGCTGTCGATGACCTTTAACTTCCACCATCTCAAGGTGGATTATCCCCAGGGCGACAAATGGACGCTGGCGGCACCGGACTTCGTTCAGCTCAAGGCAATTTTTGCGGAGTGGCAGCGCGGGATGCACGACGTGGCGTGGAATGCGCTGTTCTGGTGTAACCACGATCAGCCGCGTATCGTCACGCGCTTTGGTGATGAAGGTGCGCTGCGCATCGCCTCGGCAAAATGCTTTGCGATGCTGCTGCACGGCATGCAGGGCACGCCCTATATCTATCAGGGCGAAGAGCTGGGAATGACCAACCCTCATTTTACCCGCATTGAGCAGTATCAGGACATCGAGAGCCACAACATCCACGCTGCGTGGCTGGCGCAGGGCAAGCCGGAGGCGGCAATCCTGGCGATACTGGCCAGCAAATCGCGCGATAACAGCCGCTCGCCGATGCTGTGGGACAGCAGCGCCAATGCCGGCTTCACGCGGGGTGAGCCGTGGATAGGCGTGGCGGATAACTATACGCTGATCAACGCGGCTAACGCGCTGCTCGACAGTAACTCGGTGTTCTATGGCTACCAAACGCTGATTCGGCTGCGTAAGCGTTACGCTATCTTCACTGAGGGCGATTATCAGGATTTGGCACCGGAAGCGTCACACATCTGGTGTTATCGTCGCAATTCGCCGCGTGAAAGCCTGCTGGTGGTGGCGAACCTGAGTCACAGCGCGCAGCCACTGCTGCTGCCGGAAGTTGAAGGCAACTGGCAGGTACTGATGAGTAATTACAGTGAGGCATCGCCGCCTGGGGCATTGACGCACCTGCGGCCTTTTGAAGCGGTGTATTACTACCAGTCGTAACGGAGAAATCCGGCGGCGCGTTTCAGCAATGAGCAGAGCGCGCCGCCTGCACTCACTTCAGCGTGCCGCATTCCGCCACGGCGAGATAATCGGTATACAGCTGCGGCGAACCGGAAAAGGACGCCAGCTGCTTCCACTCTTCATACATCTGTTTGGTATCCCGGTGCGCGCGCGCAAAGTCAGCCGCGCTGGCGGTGGCGATATCAGGCTGCGGATAAAACACATTCAGCGCCGCTTCACTCTCAATCTCCATCATCACCACATAGCCGTCCAGCCGGTTGCCGCTGTGGCCTTTCAGCAGATGAAACTTCCAGCCGGGATAATCAACGATACGCGCGGCATTCTGCGCGATGAATTGCTCAAATTCCTGCGGCTGCACGCCCGGCCGCAGCGCCAGATAGTGGGTACCGAGAATGCGCGCGGTGCCGCTGCGGGCATCAAAGCGCGGGCCACCCGGCAGCGTACTGTGAGGATTCTCTGCCAGCAGATCGAAATGGGTGAAAATTGTCGGGCGCCGCGCGAAGGTTGCCAGCTGGCGCCACTCGCTGAGCAGCGCGTCCGCGTCAGGATGCAGATGCCAGAAGTGCTCTGCCTCGGCGGTAAGTTCACCGTCATCCTGCATAAAGCGCGCGCGCTGTGCCGCATCTTTCATTTCAAACAGCATCAGGTATTGATCGACGCGCTCGCCGCGCAGACCGCGAAACAGCGTCCAGCGCCAGCCGGGATAGCAGGGGAGATGCACGCCTTTTTCGCGCACGAAGGTTTCAAACTGTTCAGCGGTGACGCCCGCTTCGGTGTCGATGGCGATATAAAAAAAACTATAAACAGACTGGGACATAACAGGCTCCAGGCACGCCGTCGCGTGCCGTTGAGAGGTAAGGGCGGTTTAGTCGAACTGGGTATTGATGATGGCTTCTACCAGCACGCGGCCGGCGGGGGTGAGCGTGACGTAGCGGCCATCGCTGTGCACTAACTCGCGCTGCTGCAACTCACGCAGCGCGCGGGCGATGGTTGGCTGGGCAAACAGGCTGACGCCAAACTTCTGCTGAAACAGCACATCGTCGAGCGGAATCAGCGTTGACAGCGCCATCTTGCAGCCGTTGATGGCCTGCTGATCCGGCGACATACCGCGCACCGAGGCGATCGGCAGCTCACCGTTATCCAGTGCGCGCTGATAATCGGCGTAGTCGGTCAGGTTAATCAGCTCTGCGCCGGCACATTTGGAGCTGCCGCCAAGGCCAATCGCCACTTCCGGCGCCTGCTGGTCGAGATCGGTAATGATCGCTTTCCACTTCTCCGGCGGTGCGCTGCGATGGTGGAAATACATGGTGGGATGTTCAAGATAATCGCCATCCAGCCACTGTTCGGCCAGCGCGCGCATCTGATACTGCTGACCCAGACTGGGCATCGCCGCATTCTTACGCTGCCAGGCATTTTCTCCCTCCGCCGACACGCCGGTGCGGCTCTCGGCGAACGGCTTCATGTGCAGCTTGGTGAACACCAGATGCGACAGGTCAAGCGCGCGCGCCTGCTGCAGATCGTCACGCACGTCGTCCACCGTTTGTCCCAGCAGGCCATACATCAGGTCGACGCTGACCAGGGCGAAGCCCAGCTCGCGCGCATCACGAATCACCTTGTAGCAGGCATCCGCGCTATGCAGGCGACCACAGCCTTTGATCAGGCGGTCCGAGAATGACTGCGCGCCAAACGACAGTTTGCTGAAGCCCAGTTCGCGCAGCTGTGCGAGGAATTCGCGCGTCAACGTGCCGGGCTCGCCTTCGAAGCGCAGCGTGGCCTCGCGGAAGTTGAAATGGTTGCGGTAAAAATCCATTAAGCGCCGCAGCTCATCCGGTGGCAGCAGCGAGGGCGTGCCGCCGAACAGGTTGAACTCACCCACCGGCACTTCACCCAGTGCCGGCAGCTGCGCCAGCCACAGTTTCGCCTCCTGAATGTTGCGATCGACGATATCGCGGAACAGCTCAGGCGCGCGCGGCGACTGCGGATTTACAATCACCGTAGGAAACTGGCAGAAATGGCACTTATAGCGGCAGGTGGGGATATACGCCCACAGATGAATTTGCGGCGCATGGCTCAGGCTATGCTGCATGGCGCGGAAAAAATTCGGCAGCGGAAAATCGTCGATATCACCGGGAAACACATGGCAGCCAAAAGGATCATGCACCACGTATTCCAGCAAATCGGCGTTTTCAGGCCGGCTAAGCACCTCGCATATGGCCGGGCGAGGATAGTGACGATCGATATCCTGCAGGGATTGCAGCCAGGCAGCACGCATCAGAACACCCCGCCGTTTGCAAAGTAGTTATGCGCCTCACCGGATTCGCGATCTTCGCAGTAATACCAGACAAAGCGGGCGAAATCATTTTCCGTCACCCGGGCAAAGCAGGCCGGCAGCGGCGGTGGCTCGCCAATCTCTGCGCCGACGGCACGACGCAGCGCGGCAAACAGCTCATGGCGGAATTCAAAATAGAGGCGAAACGCCGGGGTTTTGTAGCTGTGAATCGGCAGGAAATCGGTCACGCTCATCTCCTGCATCATGCTGTGAATGCGGGCGAACAGGCGTTCAGCCACCTCTGGCGTGAAGAAATCAATCACCGCGGCATCGTCGCGCAGCAGCGACGGATTCAGCAACACCGGCAGCACCAGATTTTTTGGCACGTAATCTTTAATCGAGTAGTGCCACGCCTGCTGCGCCTGCTCTGCGCTGACATCGGTGAACGGCGTCAGCGCGGTGAGCGTGGGTCGCACATCCTTCATGATGATGGTGCCGTTATGGCCGTAGGCCACGCCTTCAATCACTTCGTGCAGCAGGTTATCCACCCGGCGGCTGTTGATCTGCACGCGGGAATTGGGCGCATACACCGGTTTGCCGCCAGCGGCGATCACCTTGATGCCAAAATCCCAGTCGTCTGACAGATGTTCAACAAACTCACCGTTTTTCAGCTGGTAAAAAATCTCGATGCCGCCCACTTCATCGTACAGCTGCTTTTCGACGCCAAAGCCTTTGCCGTCCGGAAAGCCGCCAAACAGGGAGAAGGAAGCGTGGCGGCAGCGCAGCGTTTTATCAATCTCCGCATACAGCCGCGGGCGCTCGTGAAAATCCGCGGTTTCGTAGTAGTAGTTACAGGTGCCCAGATCGCCGTTTTGCGCAATCATGGTGCCGACCAGTTCGTCGATCCACAGCGCATCAACGGTGCAGTCCGCATCGGCCGAAAGAATGTAGTGCTTGCGCTGAAAACCGCTGGCCTCGTCGCGCAGACCGGCGCGCTGTGAGGCGAAATCCATGCCTTTTTTCCGCGCCGAAGAGACGCCCTGCACCGTCTCCTGCAGCTGATGAATTGTCAGCTGCGGATGCTGCGCGGCAAAGGCTTCAATCAGCGCGACCGAATTATCGGTGGAATTATTATCCACCATGATCACTTCCAGATTATCAAAATTAAATAATCCGCCGGGTGAACGCTGCTGCAATATTGATTCCAGCACCGCGTTAATACGTGCTGCCTCGTTATAAACCGGCAGCACGACAGAAATAAAACAACGGTTATCCATAGTCACTCCTTAACTACACATTAAATATCTGCCGGAAGATGTGATCCGACAGCAGGGATTTTCCTTTCTGATAATTGCGCGTGGCGATGGCGTCGCGGCGTGCGTCATCCTGTAATAAGGCACTGACGCGCTGAATAAAATCGGCATCCGGCAGGCCATCATGGCTGGCGGAAATCGCCATCAGTTCGCCTTCAAAACCGTACTGGCCATACACCTCGTGATAATATTCATAGCGGGTGGCGATATAACAGCGCTGATGGCTGATCGCCTCGCCAATCGGATTACCGTAGCTGTCGTAATCCCATGCGGTTAAAAACGACACCACATCGCAGGCGTGATAAAGATCCTGAATGGTGGTGGCCTGTGGATTACGCTCCATAAAGTCGTGATTTAACGCGCCAAAAAAGATGACGTAGCGTTCCAGCTGGAACTGGCTAATTAACTGTTTTAACGCGTGGTAATGTACGCTGTCTTCCAAAGGATCGCCGGCCACCATTAAATAGACGCGCTGCGGCTGATGCTGCGCAATAAGTTCACTGTTCAGCGCATGCAACAGGTGAATATCGCGATCGAGCCGCTTAGCCGGAATAATCCGCGTGGTGCGGGCAATCACCTTATCCTGTGGCAGCAACCCAAACTGGCGGCGTAAATCTTTGCGCGGATGGCTCGGGTCAAAAGGATAGGTATTACGCATCACCTCGATTTCGACCTGATGTTCGCACCAGGCCGCCAGCTGTGAGGCCAGTGCCTGGTTCAGCGTGACGTAGGTGATATGCGGCGAGGGCTGCGGCCTGACGGCATGTGGCCAGGGCGCGTTGCCGTAGCGCGATGAGGTGGATTCGCTGTTCCACATCAGGTCATGGTCGCGCCACAACACAAACCGGCCTAGCTGTTTTGCGGCGCCGTATTGCGCAATCGCCTGATAGAGCGCGCGGGTAAAAATAATATTATCCGGCAGCGTCCCGTTCTCAATGATTAAATAATTGATATCCAGCGCCTGCCATTTTGCGCACAGCGCGTTTGCCACCGCCTGTGCCATCTTTTCCGTCTGCTGCACCAGGATTTTTTCTGCGGCGGCATCCAGCGTCTGGCTATGATTAATCAGTACGTCATGAATATATTGCAGAAAGGCCGGGTTATAACCTTCCACCTGACGAATCTCATCGTGCCGGACTAATGTAAAATGATGCTTTAGCGAATTAATTTCATTTTCGGAATAGGGACGTCCGAAGTTTCCCTTATCAATTTTTATGTCGTAGCCGATATCAAGAAAGGAGGTGATTCCCTGCTCGCGTAAACGAACGGCAATTTTAGTAGCTTCTACCGTAATACCCGATAATGCCACGGCATCAAAAGAGATAAAAAGGGCCTTGCGTTGTAAATCCATTTGGTCACCACGCTCATACCTGAACATTAATAGTGACTGAACGGTAAGTTAAATTATCCGGTCAAACTTTGATCTAATCCACAAAAGTTTACTGTGGCTAATTAATTCATCTTCGTTAATGCATTAATGGATAATAATGCGCTGAGGGTGGTGATTTATAATATTCGTCTTTGAGTTTTGTCTTAAAATAATAACTATTACCGGCGTGTTTAGCGGTATATTTTCCTTATTTTGGGCTTAATGGTGCTGGATAGTAATTGCCATCATGCAGTTTAATTTATCTGATCAGACCCAGAATCAGGGATAACACGGCGGCTGGAAGACATGTGGCGGGCGGATGAAGAAAGGGTGCGCATAACCTGCGCACCCGGAGAAGAGCATTAAGCAGAAACCCTGGTGTTACACCCCATCGGTGATCGGTTTTCTGACCAGCAGCAGGTAAGCCAGCGCGCCGACCACCGTGACGCCAGCACATATCATCAGCGCGAGGCTGAACGATTTGGTGGTATCCAGCACCCAGCCGGTAATTACTGGCGCAAAAGAGGCGAAAACGAAGCTGGCAAAGTTCTGGATACTGCCGACTGACGCCGTCATGCGCGCCGTGACGTTAGCGTGGATCAGGCCCCAGCATGAGGTACCGGCAAAGTGAATGCAGAACAGCGCCATACCAATCAGCGTTACCGCGCTGGTGGTGTCGGTGGCGCGCGTCACAAAGGTGGTAAAGGCCGCGGAGAGCAGCATGCCGCTGACAATCGACACCTTGCGTACTCTCACCGCGTCAAAACCGCGACGCACCAGCGCATCCACCACGTAACCGTTGAGCAGCATGCCTGCCGCGCCGAACAGGAAAGGAATGGCGGCCAGCAGGCCGGTGCTTTTCAGGTCCAGATGATAGGTCGACTGCAGATAGCCCGGCAGCCAGGCGATGTACAGCCACGCGGTATAGTTGATGCCGCTGAAGCCAATCATCATGCCCCACATGGTGCGCTGCTTAAACAGTCCACGCCACTCGGCGAAACTTAGCGGCTCTTTGCGTGATGCCACGCTGCCCGCCTGCAGATAGTGAATCTCTTCGCCGCTCAGTTTGTTGTTATCCCGGTCGCGATAGGTGAGATACCAGCCAATGGCGAGAAACATGCCCAGCACGCCGATGGTGACAAACATGCCGCGCCAGCCCATCACCAGCATCATCGCCGCCAGAATCGGCGGTGCCACCGACAGACCAATCATCGACGCCGCGTTAAACATCCCCATCGGCATACCGCGATCTTTGATGTTGAACCAGTCGTTAATCACCTTCACGCCGCACGGGTTCATCGGCGCTTCGCCAATGCCCAGCCCGATGCGCACCAGCACAAATTGTGTGAAGTTATGCACCAGCCCGGCCGCCGCCTGGAACAGTGACCAGAAGAACATGCCGATGGCCAGCATAATGCGCGGGCCTTTGCGATCGAGCAGCGCGCCGCACGGCAGCTGGGCTAAACCGTAGGCCAGCGAAAACGCCGACAGCAGCACGCCAATCTCGGTGGCCGATAAGCCCAGCTCCTCGCGGATGGTCATGTTGGCCACCGACAGCGAGCTGCGGTCAAGGTAGTTGATGATGGCGGCGAACAGCAGCAGCAGCATGGCGGTGATTTGAATCTTACGGATGCGCGGAGAGCGCACCACATCGGCGCGCGCCGGCACATAATCCTGCCCGGCGTGCTCGGGTGCTGGCGCGGTGGTACCGCCGCGCATTGATGTATTTTCCATTGCAACCTCCCAGGTTCGGGTACTTATCGTTATCAGTCTTGGGGTTCCTGCGGCAGCGAAACGGCCTGCCCTAAGGGGCTGCCTTCGAGACTAGAAGTAAACCGCGGGAGATGTTGCAAACATGTTTCTGATTCGTGCGGGCGCTTATGCTTTGTGGTTTTTAATCGGTTTTTAATTGTACTGCCGGATAGAGCGAATCATCGAGTGTTTGGCGGTTCTGAGATGAGCATGCAGCGCGCACAGTGCGTCCACATCCTGGCGGCTGATGAGCGCGGTAAGAATCGCCATATGCTCCTCCAGCGCGACAATGTTGCGTTGTTTCAGGTCGCTTTCATCCCATTGATAATGCGAGTGAAAAATCACAGAGATAATTTCCAGTGACTGATTGAAAAACGGGTTGTTGGCGGCGGAGAGAATCAGCGTATGCATCTCTTTATCCAGCGCGGCAAACTGGCGGTAGTTGCTGGCGATGGTGTCGCGCAGCGCGCGATGACGATCCAGCAGATCGCGCGCCTGCACCCAGCGTTCATCACCGGCGGCGAGGTTAAGAAAGCGGGTCAGCGCGTGCGTTTCCAGCATTTCGCGCAGTTCAAACAGCTTTTCGGCGTACTCCTGATCGAATTTCTTCATCCGCCAGTGGCCGCGCTTAACCGGTTCCAGCAGGTTATAGCGCATAAAGCGCAGCAGGAACTCGCGCACCACCACCGGGCTGACCCGCACCTGCTGCGCCAGCTGCAGTTCGGTGAAACTGTCGCCTGGCATCAGCAAACGCTGGTTAATCAGGTTAAAAAACGCCTGCTCAAACTGCACCGCCTGTTGGTCGATCGGTGGGCTGAGTACGCTAAACCCATCCTCCTCGCAGGGATCGCGCACGATCACGTAGGTCTCAGCCACTTTTTCCAGCACGCCGCGCTGATGCAGATGCTGCAACGTGTGGCGCACCGTGGTGCGGCTGATATTAAACATCTCGGCCAGCGCCGCCTGCGGGGGCAGCGGCGAGCGCACATGGCGGCGGGCAATGGCTTCCAGCATTTGATTGATGACGTTCTGGCGCAGATTCTGGCTTCGGCTCATACGGCCCTCCGGTTTTTTATGCATTAAAAACCACACAAAGCCCAAAAAAATCGCGCTGACTCACACTTCGCACAGCGCAACCTCCCGCCGCGGTCGATTTTCGCCATAACTGCGTGAACAGCCCAGGAGGAAACGATGACGAACATGAAAACGCTGGTGGTCGCCGAACCGCGCAGCATGGTGTGGCAGCAGCGCAGCGTACCGACGCCTGCCGCGCACGAAGTCCTGATTAAACCGATTGCCGCCGGCATTTGCGGCACCGACATTCACGCCTGGGCCGGCAATCAGCCGTTTTTCTCCTATCCGCGCGTGCTCGGTCATGAGCTGTGCGGTGAAGTGGTGGCGCTGGGCGCGGCGGCGCAGGGATTTCAGCCAGGGCAGCGCGTGGCGCTGATTCCTTACGTGGCCTGTCAGCGTTGCGACGCCTGCTTAAGCGGCAAAACCAACTGCTGTGAACAGATTTCAGTGATTGGCGTGCATCAGGACGGGGGTTTTTGCGAGTTTCTCAGCGTGCCGGACACTAATTTGCTGGCGGTTAATGATGTGGCGCCCGAAGCAGCGGCGCTGATTGAGCCCTTTGCCATCAGCGCCCATGCGGTGCGACGCGCGGCGCTGGTCGCCGATGAGCAGGTGCTGGTGGTCGGGGCCGGACCGATTGGCCTGGGCGTCGCGGCGATTGCCGCCGCAGCCGGTGCGCAGGTGGTGGTGGCCGATACCAGCGCTCAGCGGCGCGCGCACGTTGCGCAGCAGTTGCAGCTGGCGACGATCGATCCGCTGGCCGATGATTTTATCGCCGCGCTGCGTGCAGAGTTTGGCGGGCGGCTGGCCGCGAAAGTGATTGACGCCACCGGCAGTCCGGCGGCGATGAACAGCGCCGTGCAGCTGATTCGTCACGGCGGCACCATCGTGTTTGTTGGCCTGCACAAAGGCGATCTGGTGATCCCCGACACCGAGTTTCACAAAAAGGAGACCACGCTGCTGGGCAGCCGCAACGCCACGCGGGAAGACTTCGACAAGGTGCGCACCCTGATGGCCAGCGGTCAGCTGCGGGCCGATATGATGCTCAACCGCCATTACGACTTCTCGACGCTGGCCGAGACTTTTGAGCCCGGGGTGATCAACAACCCTGAGCTGATCAAAGGCGTCATCCATTTCGCCCGCTAGGGAGAGTGTCAGGCGCGCAGCGTGGCAAAAAAATGTTGCCGTACCGCCTCGGCGTCGACGCCCAGACACAACCGCTGGGCGCGCAGGCCGGCGAACGGATCGTCGCGCGAGGCGAGAGTGCTCACGCGCTGCAGCGTCTGGCCGCGGCTGATGCCTTCGGTCACCACGCGCACCGGCGCTGTTGTCACGCTGAACGCCTGCGGCAGCGCCAGCCACGACAGCGTCAGGGTATCGTGCAGCGCCATGCCATCAAATCCTTCTTTTTGCAGGCTGTAAGCCAGATAAGGCCGGCAGATGGCACTCAACACCGGCTGATTCAGCTGGCGCACTTCCTCTCCGCTGATCAGCACCTTGTGCGTCACATCCAGCGGCAGCATCACCACCGGCAGCGCCGAGGCCAGCACCTGATCGGCAGCATGCGGATCTTTCCAGATATTGAACTCGGCGAACGGCGTCACGTTACCGGCGTGGCCGTCGGTGCCAAACGCGCCGCCCATGATCACCAGCTCTTTCACCAGCGGAATAATGTCTGGCGCCTGGTTGATGGCGCAGGCGATGTTGGTCAGCGGCCCGATTGCCACCAGGGTAATCGCATGCGGCTGCGCGCGTACGCTGTCGATGATGAACTGCACCGCGCTGTCGGCGACATCGCTATACGGGTTATCGAAGGCATCGCCGAGACCGTCTGCGCCGTGCAGGGTGGCCGGTGCGGAAGGGGCCAGCGCCAGCGGACGCGCACAGCCGCGATACACCGGCGCGCTGATGTTCATCTTTGCACAGAACAGCCGGGCGTTTTTTACCGCCTGGCCAACCGCGACATTACCAAACACCGTAGTGATGCCCAGCAGCCGCTGCGTGCGCGCCGCATACGCCAGCGCAAAGGCGTCATCCACGCCGATATCAGTATCAAAAATCAGGGTACGCATCGGAATCTCCTTGCTGATGATGTCTGCCACGGTAAAACATAATCGTCCCCGACGATACGCTGACGGCAGGTGAATATTGTCACCTTCGGCGCGCCAGCGTATTATCGTGCCTCTGAGGTGATGGCGTGCCACCTTACCCAACCGCCCTCTGGTTACAGACGGCTGATGACGCCTGACAACTTGCTTATCCCTGCGCGGGAGACGGCGGTGTGTCAGGTGTAGTTTCTGTCCTGCCGCGGCCCTGCGCGTATCTCAATTCAGGAGCTCCAGACTATGCTGAAGTCGCTGTTCGCGGTCATGATCGGTGGTGCCATCGGTTGCACGCTGCGCTGGCTTATCTCTTTGCGTTTCAATACGTTATTCCCCAACCTGCCGCCAGGTACGCTGATCGTTAATCTGGTCGGTGGCTTTATTATTGGTGCGGCAATGGCGTGGTTTGTGCGCAATCCGCACATCGATCCCGTATGGAAACTGCTGATCGTCACCGGCCTGTGCGGCGGGCTGACGACGTTTTCGACCTTCTCGGCCGAGATCGTGGTGTTGCTACAATCAGGAAAATACCTGTGGGCAATGTCGAGCGTGATGGTGCATGTCATCGGTTCATTGCTGATGACCTTTGCCGGTTTCGCCGTGGTGAACCTGCTGGGCTAAACGACACGCTTGAAATCACCCTTGAGAGGGGGATACTGATCAGGATGCTGTGCGGGTGGCGCACAGCCTCTGTCACCGCTTTATCCGGACGATTAAGGAGCTGTTGATGTCTGCAAACCCGAAATTCCTTAACCTGGTGCTGTTAAACGGTGAATCGGCGCATAAGCTGCAGGCGGCGCGTGCCGCCGGGTTCGATCAGGTTGAAATGTGGCGGGAAGAGGTTACTGAGCACACGGCGGCGCTGGCCGCGCAGCTGCACCTGGGCTTTACCAATCTGCAGGTGCTGCGTGACTTTACCGGCGCGCCGGACAGCGAACGGCTGCAAAAGCGCGCCGAACTGCGTGATTTCATTCGCGTCGCGCAATCGCTGGGCTGCGATACCATTCAGGCGCCGGCGACCACGCGCGAAGACTGCGTTGCGGAGCGCATTGATGAAGATCTGCGCTGGCTGGCCTCGGAAGCCGCGCGCTATAACATGCGCATCATGTATGAACCGATGGCGTGGTGCAGCGTCGACAATACGCTGCCGCTGGCGTGGCAACGTTTGCAGCGGCTGGATCAGCCCAATATCGGGCTGGTGGTCGATCTGTTCCACATCTGCGCACGCGGTGGCGATGCCTCTCAGCTCGACGGCATTCCGGCCGACCGCATTTATGAAGTGCAGCTGTGCGATATGGCGCAGATGCCACCGCAGGAAAAGCAGGCGCTGAGCGACTATGCGCGCCATCAGCGCTTACTGCCCGGCGACGGCATCATTGAAGTGGAACGCTTTGTCGATAAGCTGAAAAGTGCAGGCTATCGCGGTCCGGTGGGCATCGAAGTGTTTAACGATCGCCTCAAAGCACAGCCGCCGGAAGCGGCCGCGCGTCAGGCGTGGCAGGCGCTGCAGCGCTACTGGCCTTAATCCTGCAGGCACTGGGCGATGTAGGCCGCTGCCTGCATCGCGCCGTGGCTGGAAATGGTGTGACCGGTGGTGGGTTCATACTGTGCGGTGACCGCGACGCCCGCGCTCTGCAGGCGCTGCGCGGCGGAGACGGTTTCGCTGAACGGGATGACCTCATCGGCTTTGCCGTGAATCAGCAGCGCGGAGGCATGCGGCGGCGGCGTGAGCGCCTCGTCAAAGGCCAGGCGACCGGAGAAGGCCACCACACCAGCCAGCGGATAGCGTCCGGAGGCCAGCGCATCCAGCGCCATGATCGAGCCCTGCGAGAATCCCACCAGAATCACATTTTGCCACGCGCCGGCCATCGCGTGTTGCGCCATCAGCTGCTGCAGCGTCGCGTCAAAGGCGTCGCGCGCAGCCCGTACGCGTGCCGGACGGTTTTCCGGCGTGATGCCGGTCAGGCTGAACCACTGATAGCCCATGGCGTGCTCAAAGGGAAAGGGCGCATCGGGCGCGGCAAATGCCACGTCGGGCAGCAGCGCTGACCAGTGTTGCCCCAGCACCGCCAAATCCGCGCCATTGCTGCCGACGCCATGTAAAAACACCACTAACGCTTTTGCCATTGCCCTGCTCCTTAAAAACCGTAGTCCGCCAAATCCGGTCCCGCTGGCACGATGCCGTTGGGATTCAGTGCTTTAATCGAATAATAGCCCTGTTTGATATGGTCGATGTTCACCGTTTGCCGCACGCCGGAGACCGCCAGCACACTCTTCAGATAACGATCGAGCAGCGGGTAATCGCGCAGGCGGCGCAGGTTGCATTTGAACAGGCCGTGATAGGCGACGTCAAAGCGTATCAGGGTCACGAACAGGCGGATATCGGCTTCGGTCAGTCGTTCACCCAGCAGAAAAGTGCGGCCATCTTTCAGCCGTTGCTCCAGCTCATCCAGCTGCTCAAACACCTCATTAAACGCCTGCTGATAGCTCACCTGGGTGGTAGCGAAACCGGTACGATAAACGCCGTTATTGAGACGCGGATAGATCGTTGCGTTCAGCGCGTCGATCTCCGGCCGCAGATCCTCAGGGTAGAGATCGAGTCGGTTATCTGCCAGTTCGCCAAAGCCGCTGTTGAACATGCGCAGAATATCCGCCGACTCATTGTTAACGATGGTCTGGGTTTTTTTATCCCACAGTACTGGCACGGTGGCGCGCCCGGTAAAGTCGGCGTCGGCGCGGGTATACAGCTGGTGGAGATACTCAGCGTTGTTCAGCGGGTCGCGATCGGCACCGGGATAATCGCCGAAGCGCCAGCCCTGCGCGCCAAGCTGCGGCTCGACCACCGACACGCTGACAATCTGTTCCAGCCCTTTCAGGCTGCGTGCAATGGGCGTGCGCGAGGCCCACGGGCAGATCAGCGCGACATACAGATGATAGCGATCCGGCTCGGCGGCAAATTCGCTGCTGCCATCGGCGCTGATCCAGTGACGAAAGCTGGAAGTCTGGCGTACAAAGCCACCCTGTTTATCGGTGGCCTGAACCGGATGCCACTCTGCGCTCCACTTACCGTTTACCAACATCGCTCTGCTCCTCTGAAGTGATGTCAGCAGCTTACCGTGCTGCCGTTATGCTGATAATCCGGGCAAAACGGCTTTGATTGTTTCCATAATGGAAGGAATCAGCCGGGCTGATGCAGGCGGAAGTGCTCGGCCAGAAAGTCGATCAGCAGGCGGGTTTTCTGCGCCAGATGGCGCGCGGGCGGATACAGAGCAAACAGGCCCATGGCTGGCGGCGCAAAGTCCTCCAGCAGCGTGACGATTTCGCCCCGCTGCAGCGCCGGTGCAGCGATAAAACCGGGCAGACGCGCAATGCCGAGGCCGGCCAGCGCCGCCTGCAGGCAGGCTTCGGTATTGGAGAAGCACAGGCGGCCGCGAATCGGCATGCTGACGCTGTCGCCGCACGGCGTAACGAACGGCCAGTGCCACGGATCGCGAAAATTGGTATCGCTGATGCACTGATGCGTCGCGAGGTCGCGCCAGTGCTGCGGCGTGCCGTGCTGCAGCAGATAGCCGGGCGCGGCGGCGAGGCGAATTGGCACCTCGCCCAGACGGCGCGCAATCAGGCTGCTGTCGTCCAGCTTGCCGATGCGGATCGCCATATCGAAGCCTTCATCGACGATATTCACGGCGCGGTCGGAGAAGTTGACGTCCAGTTCAATCAGCGGATAGTGACGCGCGAACGCCACCAGCACGCTGGCCAGCACCGCGGTGCCGAAGGTGCCGGGTGCGCTGATCTTCAGGCGACCGGTGGGTGAGCGGGCATTTTCCTGCACCGTGGCATCCAGCGCGTCGAACGCCTCCAGCAGGGTTTTCACCCGCTCGTAATAGGCGCGGCCGATCTCGGTGGGCGACAGCGCTCGTGTGCTGCGCTTGAACAGCTGCACGCCAAGCTGCTGCTCCAGACGCGACACCAGCTTTGACGCCTGGCCGCTGCTGGTGCCGAGCCGGGCGGCGGCACCGGCAAAACTGCCGACTTCGAGTACGGCGACAAACAAGCGATCACAATCAAGACGATCCATGGCATTTCCTGCAAGGGAAAAGGGTGAGTATACACAGGCGAAGTGAAAAATCGTGGCACGGGCCGCGGCAGCAATGTGCGCAGCATGGCGCAACGACCCGCTTTACATTCAGTGCGCCGCACCTTTCGCACGGCGGCAAAACCTGCTGAACTAGGCATTCGCCTTAAGCTGGCCGGGAGCCAACAATGCCTTTGCTTCACCTGTCATCGCTGGCGGAGATCACCGCTGCCGAATGGGATGCGCTGTTACCTGACAATCAACCTTTTTTGCGTCACGCCTTCCTGCTCGCGCTGGAAGAGAGTGGCAGCGTGCGCGCGGAAAACGGCTGGCAGCCGGATCATCTGCTGTGGCGCGAAGACGGCAGGCTGCGTGCGGCGCTGCCGGGCTACCGTAAAAACAACTCGTGGGGCGAATATGTGTTCGATCACGCGTGGGCCGATGCCTGCCAGCGTGCCGGCATCGCCTATTACCCCAAATGGCTCGGCGCCATTCCGTTCAGCCCGGTGACCGGTGCGCGTCTGCTGGGCGACGAGACGGCCATCATCCCGATGCTGGAAGCGCTGCCCGATGCGTTGCAGCGGCACGGCTTAAGCGGGGCGCATATCAACTTCACCACGCCGCACGCCAACGCGCTGCTGGCAACCCAGCCGGACTGGCTGGCGCGCCTCGGCGTGCAGTATCACTGGCACAATCGCGGCTACCGCGATTTTCACGACTTTCTCGACACGCTGATGTCGCGCAAACGCAAGCAGCTGCGCAAAGAGCGCGAACAGGTGGCCAGCAGCGGCTTTGCGTTTAACTGGTATCGCGGCGATGAGCTGCGTGAAGATCAGTGGGATTTTGTGTATACCTGCTACGCCAACACCTACGCGGTGCGCGGCCAGCATCCCTATCTGACGCGCTCCTTCTTCAGCCTGCTGGCGGAGCGGATGCCGCAGGCGATTCGCGTGGTGATCGCCACGCTACAGCAGCAGCCCGCGGCCATGGCCTTCTGTCTGGTGGATGACGACACGCTGTATGGCCGCTACTGGGGCTGTCTGGCAGAGTTTGACCGGCTGCACTTCGAGACCTGTTTCTACCAGGGCATGGATTTCGCCATCGCCGAAGGGCTGCAGCGCTTTGATGCCGGTGCGCAGGGCGAGCACAAGCTGGTGCGCGGCTTTGAACCGCAACTCACCCACTCCTGGCACTATCTGTGCCATCCGGGGCTGCGTGAGGCGGTCGGGGATTTTCTGCAGCAGGAGCGGGCAGGGGTACGCGCCTGGGCACAGGAAGCGCGCGACGCCCTGCCTTACCGGCGCGGCGATTAATCGACGCCGACAAATCCGCCGGTCTGATGCTGCCACAGGCGCGCGTACAGCCCGCCGTGCGCCAGCAGTTCGCGATGGTTACCCATCTCAACAATGCCGCCGTTCTCCAGCACCACCAGCCGGTCCATTTTCGCGATGGTCGACAGGCGATGGGCGATGGCGATCACCGTTTTGCCCTGCATCAGCGTCTCCAGGCTCTCCTGAATCGCCGCTTCCACTTCCGAGTCGAGCGCCGACGTGGCTTCATCCATGATCAGAACCGGCGCATCTTTCAGCAGCACGCGGGCGATGGCAATACGCTGGCGCTGGCCGCCAGAGAGTTTGACGCCGCGCTCGCCGACGTGCGCATCCAGCCCGGTACGGCCCTGCGGATCGGAGAGCAGCGGGATAAACTCGTCGGCGCGGGCGCGCAAAATCGCCGCCTGCAGTTCGGCTTCGCTGGCATCCGGGCGACCGTACAGCAGGTTTTCGCGAATCGAGCGGTGCAGCAGCGACGTATCCTGGGTGATCATGCCAATCTGACTGCGCAGGCTCGCCTGTGTGACCTGCGCGATGTCCTGATCGTCAATCAGGATGCGCCCGCCGTTGATGTCATACAGCCGCAGCAGCAGGTTCACGAGGGTCGATTTACCGGCGCCGGACGGGCCAATCAGACCGATTTTCTCGCCAGGCTTGATATTGAGATTCAGGCGGTTAATCACCTGGCGGCCGCCGCCGTAGTCAAAACGCACATCCTCAAAGCGGATCTGGCCACGCATCACCTGCAGCTTTTTCGCCTGCGGCGCATCCTGCACGCTGAGCGGTTGCGCAATGGTGTTCAGGCCATCCTGCACCATGCCGATGTTTTCGAAGATGCCGTTCACCACCCACATGATCCAGCCGGACATGTTCACCAGGCGAATCACCAGCCCGGTGGCCAGCGCGATGGCGCCTACGCTGATCAGCGACTGGCTCCACAGCCACAGCGCGAGGCCGGAGGTGCTGACAATCAGCAGGCCATTGAGCGTCGACAGCGTGATATCCATGCTGGTCACCATGCGGCTGGCATGCTGGGTTTTGTCGGTCTGTTCCTGAATGGCGTCGCGCGCGTAGCGTTTTTCCAGATCGTTATGGGCAAACAGTTTCAGGGTAGCGATGTTGGTGTAACCGTCAACGATAGTGCCCATCAGCTTCGAGCGCGCCTCGGATGACACCACCGAGCGCTGCTTGACGCGCGGCACAAAGAAGCGCAGCGACAAACTGTACGCCACAATCCAGATGATCAGCGGAATCATCAGGCGCCAGTCGGCTTCCGCGAACAGCACCAGTGAGGTCACGGCGTAAATCACCACGTGCCAGATGGCATCCACCAGCTGAACCGCCGAGTCACGCAGCGAGTTACCGGTTTGCATGATGCGCTGGGCGATACGGCCGGCAAAATCGTTCTGGAAGAAATTGAGGCTCTGCCGCAGCACATAGTTGTGATGCTGCCAGCGAATCATGCTGGTCATGCTGGGGTTAATACTTTGATGCACCAGCATATCGTGCAGTGCGATCACCACCGGCCGCAGCACCAGCGCCACCGCCGCCATCCACAGCAGAATCGGCCAGTTATCGCTGAACAGCGTGGCGGGCGTGGTGTGATTGACCAGATCGATAATACGGCTGAGATAGCTGAAAAGCGCCACTTCGATCAGCGCCTGCGCCAGTCCGACAATCAGCAGCGCGACAAAACTTGGCCACACCTGACGCAGATAATAGAGGTAAAACGGCCACACGCTGGCGGGTGGGGAATCGGTGGGGGCATCCTGAAAAATATTGATAAAACGTTCAAAACGACGATACAACATAAGGCCACTCTTTCCGATCGGTGAGAGTTAACAGCTTAGTGCAACTGAACAGGGATTATCGACATGGATTTGCAGATTCGCGGACGCGAACCGGGCGATGCCGCCGCCTATCAACGTTTATACAGTCATCCCGAGGTGTATCGCTGGACCACGCAGTTGCCGTTTCCCAGCGTCGCCACCTGGCAGAAAAAATTCGAGCCGATGAACAGCGAAGGCCATATCGGCTTTGTGGCGGAAATCGACGGGCAGATGGTGGGCGAGCTGACGCTGTTTACCGAACAGCGGCCGCGTACGCGTCACAGCATCAGCTTTGGTATTGGCGTCGATCCGGCGTTTAGCGGTCGTGGCATCGGTGAGCGGCTGATCCGCACCGGTATCGACTATGCCTTTAACTGGCTGGGCGTGATCCGCGTTGAGCTGGAAGTGTTTCACGACAACCAGCGCGCGCTGCGTCTGTATCAGCGCCTGGGCTTTGAGCAGGAAGGCGTGAAGCGCAAAGCCTGCCTGCGCGAGGGCGAGTACCACGACATCATCGTCATGGCGATACTGCGCGAGTGATGGTTGCGTCGGCCTGGAACCAGGGCGCCCGGTAACCAGGTCGCCATAAATGGCGCCCCTACAATTTCACAGACTACCTGTAGGGTGCGCATTCATGCGCACCAGGAATCAGGTCGCCATAAATAGCGCCCCTACAGTGTTCACAGAATATCTGTAGGGTGCGCATTCATGCGCACCAGGAACCAGGTCGCCATAAATGGTGCCCCTACAGTGTTCGCAGAATATCTGTAGGGTGCGCATTCATGCGCACCAGGCAACCCAGCTCGCCACAATCGCGCCCCGGCAGTGTCCGCCTGCTACTGGCTGCGCTCGACGTATTTTTGCATATTCTCTTTGGTCACCAGCTCGAACGGAATCCACACGTGTGAAGCCACTTTCTCGCCTTTAATCAGCTTCTGCGCCACGTCTACCGAGGTTTTGCCCTGACCGATGGCGTCCTGAAACACCGTCACCTGCATCTTATCCTGCGCCAGAGCCTTCAGGCCGTCCGGCGTGGCGTCGATGCCGCCCACCAGAATCTTTTTATTGCTCTTTGCCAGCGCCATTGCCGCGCCAATCGCCATCTCATCGTTATTGGCCGCGACGATATCGATCGCTTCACCGTTGCCAATCCAGTTGAGCATCAGGTCCATGCCTTCGTTGCGCGCATAATTTGCTGGCTGCTTCTGTACCACTTTCATGCCTGGGTATTTCGCCACCACCTGCTCGACATCTTTGGTGCGCTGCAGCGCGCCGGCATCGGTCAGGTTGCCGATCATGATCGCCACGTTACCTTTATAATTTGCCAGCTTAGCCAGCGCCTCCATTTGCAGCGTGCCGGATTCGCGTTCGTCCGAACCAACAAACACCACGCCGGGCGGCAGGGTTTTATCGCCTGGCGTGCGGTTGACGTACACCAGCGGAATTTTCGCCTGCTGCGCCAGTCTGGTCAGCTGTGGTGTGCTGGCAGAATCCACCGGATCGACGATGATGGCATCCACGCCAGCGCTGATAAAACTCTGCACCTGGTCGGTCTGGCGGCCGACGTCGCCGCGCGCATCTTCAAACTGGGCATCCAGCCCGCGCGCTTTGGCTTCTTTATCAATGGCATGACGAATAATGGTAAGGAAGTTCTGGTCAAAATAGGCCATCGACACGCCGATCTTCTCCGCCAGCGCGGAAGCAGAACTGGTCAGCAGGCCAAGTAACAGTATCGCCTTGAGGGTTTTCATCGCAGACTCCAGAGTAAGCTGTTTATTAGAATAAATTTTTCATTGGTGTTAAAAATGGCTCAATGAAATCATTTTCAGCCTACGAGCCGGCAGCAGAGCTGGCAATCTGCTGCGTGGTAATTTGCTGTGTAGCGCACAATTTGCCCGACGCGCATGGATGCTTTGCCTGCTCATAGTGATCGCGCAAACTCTTTTCTCAGCGCTGGCGCACATTCCGCGGCGAAAGCCAGCACGGATTGAAGATTTTGTGCGCTACCGCACCCGGCTTTGTGTCAGCGACCAAAACCCGCGCCGTTTCGCCGCGCGGATTCCTTCATTCGCACAATGACCAGAGCAACACTGGCTTCCTATAGTTGCTGAACAGGGAAATCTGCGCGGTATTCCTGACCATCATCGCTTCGGGGCAGGATGCTCCTCCATCAAGGAATTCAGCCTATGTTGCAACGCAAAAACCGCAGCCAGAACAGCCATGTGCGTATCTGGATCCTTTGCCTGATTCTGTTCCTGTCAGTGGTCGCTTATGCCGATCGCTCGATCCTGTCGATCTCCGGCTCAGCGATCAAACAGGAGTTTGGCCTGTCGGCGATCCAGCTCGGCCTGATCCTTTCGGCCTTTAGTTGGGCGTATGTTATCGGTCAGATCCCCGGCGGATTGATTCTCGATCGCTTCGGCACCAAAAAGGTCTACGGCGTGACGCTGGCGCTGTGGTCGGTTTCGACCCTGCTGATGGGATTTGTCGGTGAGTTTTCCAGTGGCATGACCATGGCGCTGACGCTGATGTTTGCGCTGCGCTTCGCGCTGGGCCTGATTGAGGCGCCGAGCTTTCCCGCCAACGCCCGCGCAGTCATCATGTGGTTCCCGGGCGCAGAGCGCGGACGCGCATCGTCGCTGTTTGCCTCGGCACAATACTTTGCCGTGGCGATATTCTCACCGCTCTCCGGCTGGCTGGTGTCGCGTTATGGCTGGGAATGGCCATTCTTTGTGCTCGGCGGCATCGGCGTGCTGGCGGTGTTTGTCTGGGCGGGCTATATGCGCAGCCCGCGTCAGCATCCGCACGTTTCCGCCAGCGAGTTGCATTACATTGAACAGGGCGGCGCGCTGGTGGATATCGACGCCGCGCAAACGCTGCGGGCACGGCCACCGATCAGCAAAGCGATGTTTAAAACATTGCTCACCAACCGCATGCTGTGGTGCGCCTACCTCGGCCAGTATTGCACTATCGCGCTTAGCTACTTCTTCATTACCTGGTTCCCGATCTATCTGGTGCAGGCGCGCGGCATGAACATTCTGGATGCCGGTTTCGCCACCATTGCACCGGCGCTGTTTGGCTTTCTGGGCGGCATCAGCGGTGGCTACATCTCAGATAAGCTGCTGGCGCGCGGCTGGAGCCTGTCGTGGGCGCGCAAAACGCCGTACATCGTTGGCATGCTGATGGCCGCATCGCTGATTCTGGCGGCGGTGATCCCTTCCAACGCCGGCATTATCGCCATCATGTCGTTTGCCTTCTTCGGCAAAGGCGTGGCGGCGGGCGCGGGCACCTGGACCGTGGTCAGCGATACGGCCCCCAAAGAGGCGGTTGGCCTCGCCGGCGCGATCTTCAACGGCATCGGCAACATGGCAGGATTTATTACGCCGCTGTTGTTTGGCGTGATCGTTGGCCTGACCGGCAGCTACAGCATTGGCCTGGTGTTCGTCGGTGCGCACTGTGTCGTCGCGGCACTGCTGTTCCTGCTGGTGATGGGCCCGATTGAACGCGTAGGCGATCGGTCTGAGGTTGCCGATCTGGAATCCCGATCGGAAATAAACTATGATGTTAAAAAGTGCACTTGAGCACTGTGCATGAGTGCACTATTTTACCTGCTGGTTCGTAAGACAGGCAGGGAAGCAGGATGGGTTCAATCAGGGCGTTTCGTCAGGCCTGGCTGGCACAATTTTATACCCATGGGACACCGCATGCGCAGATTCCGCGTGCGATTGAATCAGCGCTGGCGCGTAAGCTGGATATCATTCATGCCGCCACTTCGCATCAGGATTTGCGTTCGCCGCCGGGTAACCGTTTTGAAGCGTTAAAGCCGCCGCTGCTGGGTTATTATTCGATTCGGGTTAACGCGCAGTATCGGCTAATTTTCCAGTGGGCAAAAGGCGAAGCCTGGGATCTGTATCTGGATCCGCACCGCTACAAAAAATAGCGCTAACGATCCCTTCTGGCCCGCTACCCGTACCAAAGAGAGCACCTTATGAAACAAGCAATGCGCAAACCCACCAGCGTGGGGGACGTCCTGCAGTATGAATTTCTCGAACCGCTCAACCTCAAAGTGAATGATCTGGCGGAGATGCTGAATGTGCATCGCAACACCGTCAGCGCGCTGGTGAATAACAACCGTAAACTCAGCACTGAGATGGCCTACCGGCTGGCACGGGTTTTCGCCACCTCGATTGAATTCTGGCTTAACCTGCAGCGTCATCTCGATCAGTGGGAAGTGGAAAATGACGCCAGAACGCAGGAGGAGTTAAGCCGTGTCATGACGCTGAGTGCCTTTTTAGCCCAGCGCGGCACGCAGGTTGCCTGAACCTGACCCGACCAGTCACGCCGCCCTGAAGATTTTTTGCTCAGCTGCCGATATCACTCCTTACCATCCACTGATATTAAGGAGCGATATCGTGATAAAGCTGATTACCGTTGACGAGCTGCGGCCAGGCATGTTTATCCACAAGCTTGAGGTCTGGTGGATCAAGGACAAACGCATTCGCAACCAGATGCTGATCACCGATAAGCGTCAGATCGCCCTGATCCGTAACGAGGGGATCCAGCAGGTATGGATCGATCCCGAGCGGTCGGTGCGCGCGCCTGCCACGCCGCAGCCGAAAAAAGACATTCCACAGACGCCGTTTTTCCGCGAGATGGATCAGGCGCAGTGCATCTTCAACCAGGGCAAGCCGCAGGTGCTGGCGATGTTCAACGAAGCGCGCATGGGGCAGGGCCTCGATCTTGCCTTTACCCTTGAGCTGGTCGATGAAATTGCCGGATCGATTACCCGCGAGCCAACCGCGCTGCTCAGCGTGGCGCGGCTGAAAAATCATGACGATTACACTTACCTGCACTCCATGGCGGTGTGCGGTCTGATGATTTCGCTGGGCAAGAAAATGGGGCTGGATGAGCAGCAGTTGCGTCGCGTGGGCATGGGCGGATTGCTGCATGACGTCGGTAAAGCCGCGGTGCCGCTGACCATCCTCAACAAGCCGGATAAGCTCACCGACGAAGAGTTTACGATTATGCGGCAGCATCCAATCGTCGGTGCGCAAATGCTGATGGAAGCCCATGCGGATGAAGATTTGCTGGATATTGCGCTGCATCACCATGAAAAATTCGATGGCAGCGGCTATCCGCATCGGCTGCAGGGCGAAGAGATCTCGCTGTACGCACGCATGGCGGCGGTGTGTGACGTCTACGACGCGGTGACCTCCGATCGCCCGTATCGCAAAGGCTGGACGCCGGCGGAGGCGATGCACAATATGCTGAGCTGGCGCGGCCACTTTGACAGTGCGCTGCTGCACGCGTTTGTGCGCACCATCGGTATTTATCCGGTGGGCTCGCTGGTACGGCTGGCCTCCGGGCGCGTGGCGCTGGTGGTGCAGGCCGGGGAAAAATCGCTGCTGAAACCCAAAGTGCATGTGTTCTGGTCGCTGCATTCGCAGCGCGAGGTCAAACCGGAAGCGCTGGACCTCGGCGACAGCTTCTGCACCGATACCATCACTGGCGCTGAGGACAGCGGCTTGTGGCACAACGTTGACCTGAACCGCATCTGGGCGCTGGAAAGCGCCTGATCTGCCCGCGTTTTTATACTTTCTTTACGCCCGCTCTGCGCCTTTTTACCCCTTCTTTATGCCGCGCCGCGCATGCTTGCTGCACTACCAAATCCTCTGGAGGTTGCTGTGAGTGTGGGCGTGATAGCCGGCATCGTGCTGGTATTTTTATTACTGGGCTACCTGATTTATGCCCTGCTTAATGCGGAGGCATTCTGATGGCGGCGAATGCGTTTTTACTGATTGCGTGCTATCTGCTGGTGCTGATGGTGCTGGCGCAGCCGCTGGGCCGCTTGCTGGCGCTGATGGTGGCGGATAAACCCCTGCTAACGCGCAGCGAACGCGTGCTGTGGCGTCTGGCCGGCGTTGACGGCGCGGCGATGCGCTGGCCGCACTATCTGCTGGCCATCCTGCTGTTTAACGCGCTCGGCTTTGTGCTGCTGCTGGCGATGCTGATGGGGCAGGGCGCGCTGCCGCTCAATCCTCAGCATCTGCCTGGCCTGAGCTGGGATCTGGCGCTCAATACGGCGATCAGCTTTGTCACCAACACCAACTGGCAGGCGTACGCAGGCGAGAGCACGCTGAGTTACTTCAGCCAGATGGCGGGCTTAACGGTGCAAAACTTCCTTTCGGCGGCAACCGGTATTGCGGTGGCGTTTGCGCTGATGCGCGGTTTTGCCAACCGTTCGCTGGAAACGCTCGGTAACGCCTGGCGCGACCTGACGCGTATCACCGTCTACGTGCTGCTGCCGATTAGCCTGCTGATGGCGCTGTTTTTTGTCAGCCAGGGCAGCATTCAGAACTTTGAACCCTATCATGCCTTCACCACGCTGGAAGGCGCGCAGCAAACGCTGCCGCTCGGGCCGGTAGCCTCGCAGGAAGCGATCAAAATGCTCGGCACCAACGGTGGCGGTTTCTTCAACGCCAACTCGGCGCATCCGTTCGAAAACCCTACGGCACTGACCAACTTTGTGCAGATGCTGAGCATCTTCCTGATCCCGGCCGCGCTGTGCTTTGCCTTTGGTCAGCAGCTGGGCGATCGCCGTCAGGGCCATATGCTGCTGTGGGCCATGAGCATCATGTTTGTGCTGGCGGTGGTCGCGGTGATGTGGGCTGAGCTGCGCGGCAATCCGCACTTTCTGACCCTGGGCGCCGATAGCGCGATCAACATGGAAGGCAAGGAGACACGCTTCGGCATTCTCAACTCCAGCCTGTTTGCGGTGATCACCACCGCGGCGTCGTGCGGTGCGGTAAACGCCATGCATGACTCCTTCACTGCTCTGGGCGGTATGGTGCCGATGTGGCTGATGCAGCTGGGCGAAGTGGTGTTCGGCGGCGTCGGTGCCGGCTTGTACGGCATGCTGCTGTTCGTGCTGCTTGGGGTGTTTATCGCCGGTCTGATGATTGGCCGTACGCCGGAGTACATGGGCAAAAAGATCGATGTGTGGGAGATGAAAATGACCGCGCTGGCGATTCTGGTGACGCCGACGCTGGTGCTGCTGGGTACTGCGCTGGCGATGATGACCGAAGCCGGACGCGCCGGTATGGCCAACCCTGGCATTCACGGCTTCAGTGAGGTGCTGTATGCGGTATCGTCGGCGGCCAACAACAACGGCAGCGCCTTCGCCGGTCTCAGCGCCAACACCCCGTTCTGGAACCTGCTGCTGGGCTTCTGCATGCTGGTCGGCCGCTTCGGCATCATCGTTCCGGTGCTGGCCATTGCCGGTTCGCTGGCGGCGAAGAAAATTCAGCCGGTGGGCAACGGCACGCTGCCGACTCACGGCCCGCTGTTTATCGCACTGCTGGTGGGCACCGTGCTGCTGGTGGGTGCGCTGACCTTCGTTCCCGCGCTGGCGCTTGGCCCGGTGGCGGAACATCTGCAACTTATTCAGGGATAACGGAATCATGAGTCGTCAACAACTGGCGCTGTTTGATGCGGCGCTGACGCGCACCGCGATGCTGGATGCGGTGAAAAAACTCGATCCGCGCGTACAGTTTCGCAACCCGGTGATGTTTCTGGTGTGGATCGGCAGCGTGCTCACCTCGCTGCTGGCCATCGGTATGGCGGCGGGGCAGCTGAACGGCAGCGCCGGCTTTACCGCGGCGGTCGCCATCTGGCTGTGGTTTACCGTGCTGTTCGCTAACTTCGCCGAAGCGCTGGCGGAAGGGCGCAGCAAGGCGCAGGCCAACAGCCTGAAAGGGGTGAACAAGCACAGCGATGCGAAGAAACTGGCGGAACCGTTTCACGGTGCGCAGTGGCGGCCGGTGGCGGCCGATACGCTGCGCAAAGGCGATGTGGTGCTGGTGGAAGCCGGTGACATCATCCCGTGCGACGGTGAAGTGCTGGAGGGCGGCGCGTCAGTGGATGAGAGCGCCATCACCGGCGAATCGGCACCGGTGATTCGTGAATCCGGCGGGGATTTTGCCTCGGTGACCGGCGGGACGCGCATCCTGTCGGACTGGCTGGTGATTCAGTGCAGCGTCAATCCGGGCGAAACCTTCCTCGACCGCATGATCGCCATGGTGGAAGGCGCTAAACGCCGCAAAACGCCCAACGAAATCGCCCTGACCATTCTGCTGGTGTCGCTGACCATTGTGTTCCTGCTGGCGACCGCCACGCTGTGGCCGTTTTCCGCCTGGGGCGGCACGCCGGTTAGCGTGACGGTGCTGGTGGCGCTGCTGGTGTGCCTGATTCCCACCACCATCGGCGGACTGCTGTCGGCGATTGGCGTGGCGGGCATGAGCCGCATGCTGGGAGCCAATGTGATTGCCACCAGCGGGCGCGCCGTGGAGGCCGCCGGTGATGTGGATGTGCTGATGCTGGACAAAACCGGCACCATCACGCTCGGTAACCGCCAGGCGACGCAGTTCCTGCCCGCGCCGGGCGTCAGCGAGCAGCAGCTGGCCGACGCGGCGCAGCTGGCATCGCTGGCCGATGAAACGCCGGAAGGGCGCAGCATCGTGGTGTTGGCGAAGCAGAAATTTAACCTGCGCGAACGCGATCTCAGCAGCATGGGCGCCAGCTTTATCCCGTTCTCCGCGCAGACGCGCATGAGCGGCGTCAACGTGCAGGATCGCCTGATCCGCAAAGGTGCGGTCGACGCGGTACGCCGTCATATCGAAGCCAGCCACGGCAGCTTCCCGGCTGAGGTTAATGCCCGGGTGGAAGAGGTGGCGCGCGCCGGCGGTACGCCGCTGGTGGTGGCTGAAGGCGCGCAGGTGCTGGGCGTGGTGGCGTTGAAGGACATCGTTAAAGGCGGCATTAAGGAGCGTTTCGCCGAGCTGCGCAAGATGGGCATCAAAACGGTGATGATCACCGGTGATAACCCGTTAACCGCCGCGGCGATTGCGGCGGAAGCCGGTGTCGATGACTTCCTGTCGGAAGCGACGCCGGAAGCCAAGCTGGCACTGATTCGCCAGTATCAGGCGGAAGGGCGCCTGGTGGCGATGACCGGCGACGGCACCAACGATGCGCCCGCGCTGGCGCAGGCCGACGTGGCGGTGGCGATGAACTCCGGCACCCAGGCGGCGAAAGAGGCGGGCAACATGGTCGATCTTGACTCGAACCCGACCAAACTGCTGGAAGTGGTGCACATCGGCAAACAGATGCTGATGACGCGCGGTTCGCTTACCACCTTCAGTATCGCCAACGATGTGGCGAAATACTTCGCCATCATCCCGGCGGCGTTTGCCGTGACCTATCCGCAGCTCAATATGCTGAACGTGATGGCGTTGCATTCACCGGCCTCGGCGATTCTGTCGGCGGTGATCTTTAACGCGCTGGTAATTGTGTTTTTGATTCCGCTGGCGCTGAAAGGCGTGAGCTATCGGCCGATGAGCGCGGCAGCGCTGCTGCGCCGCAATCTGTGGATTTATGGCGTAGGCGGTTTAGTGGTGCCGTTTATTGGCATTAAAGCGATCGACCTGCTGCTGACGCTGTCGGGTCTGGTGTAAGGAGAAGAGAAATGAGTCAGTTACGTCCGGCTATAGTATTGTTAATCCTGCTTACCCTGCTGACCGGCGCGGTCTATCCGCTGCTGACCACCGGCCTGGCGCAGTGGTGGTTTCCGTCGCAGGCCAACGGTTCGCTGATTGAGCGCGACGGCGCGGTGCGCGGCTCAGAGCAGATCGGTCAGGCGTTCAGCCAGCCGGGGCACTTCTGGGGCCGTCCATCGGCCACCAGCGACGTGCCGTACAACGCGCAGGCGTCAGGCGGCAGCAACCTTGCCGCCAGTAATCCGGCGCTGGATAAAGCGGTGGCGGAGCGGGTCGCTGCGCTGCGCGCTGCCAACCCGCAGGCGCCGGCAGCGGTGCCGGTGGAGCTGGTAACCGCTTCAGGCAGCGGCCTGGATCCGGATATCTCCCCTGAAGCGGCGCTGTGGCAGGCACCGCGCGTTGCGGCAGCGCGCAACATGACGCTGAAAGACGTTGAGGCGCTGATTGCGCGCAACACCGAGCGCCCGCTGCTGCCGTTTATCGGCGAAGAAACGGTGAACGTGCTGCGGCTGAATATGGCGCTGGATGATTTGCAGGGATAGTTTCAAACCGCGCGAAGAATCGTGCCGCTACAAAAATGTGCACATACCGTAGCGGCGCAATTTATTGCGCAATGCCACATTGGTGCACGCGATAAAAATGGACCTCGCATGAACGACGAATTACCGCGCCCCGATCCCGATGCCCTGCTGCTCAATCACAGCGACAGCCATCGCGGTAAACTGAAAATCTACTTCGGCGCCTGTGCTGGCGTAGGGAAAACCTACGCCATGCTGCAGGAGGCGCAGCGCCTGCGTGCGCAGGGGCTGGACGTGCTGGCTGGCGTGGTCGAAACCCACGGCCGTGAAGAGACCGCCGCGCTACTGCAGGGGCTGGCGGTGCTGGCGCGGCGCGCCACCGGTCGGTCGCGCCATGCGGAATTCGACCTCGACGCCGCGCTGGCGCGCCATCCGGCGGTGATCCTGATGGATGAACTGGCGCACACTAACGTACAGGGCTCGCGCCATCCCAAGCGCTGGCAGGACATTGAAGAGCTGCTGGATGCCGGTATCGACGTGATTACCACCGTCAACGTGCAGCATCTGGAGAGCCTGAATGACGTGGTGGGCGGCGTCACCGGCATTCAGGTGCGCGAAACCGTACCCGATCCCTTTTTCGACAGCGCCGATGAAGTGGTGCTGGTGGATCTGCCGCCGGACGATCTGCGTCAGCGGCTGAAAGAGGGCAAAGTGTACGTCGGCGACCGCGCCGAGCGCGCCATCGAAAATTTCTTCCGCAAAGGCAACCTGTTCGCGCTGCGTGAACTGGCGCTGCGCCGCACGGCCGACCGGGTAGACGATCAGATGCGCGCCTGGCGCGATCAGCAGGGGCGCGACAAAGTGTGGCACACGCGCGACGCGATTCTGCTGTGCATCGGTGACGACACCGGCAGTGAAAAGCTGGTACGCACCGCCGCCCGTCTTGCTGCCCGTCTCGGCAGCGAGTGGCATGCGGTGTATGTGGAAACGCCGCGCCTCAACCGACTGCCGGAAGCGCAGAGGCGCGCCATTCTGCGCACGCTGCAGCTGGCGCAGGAGCTGGGCGCGGAAACCGCCACGCTGTCCGACCCGGACGAGGCGCGCGCGGTGCTGCGCTATGCGCGCGAGCACAATCTCGGCAAAATCGTCACCGGCCGGCAGCCGCAGCGGCGCTGGCGACGCGACAGCTTTGCCCAGCGTCTCGGCGAGCTGGGGCCGGAGCTCGACCTGCTGGTGGTGGCGCTGGATGAGCCGGTGCGCGATGTGCCAGCGGCCCTGAGCGGCCAGCGTGCCAGCGGCGAGAAATGGCGGCTGCACCTGCGCGGGTGTCTGATGGCGATCGCGCTGTGCGTACTGGTGACGCTGATTGGTCGCTGGTGGCTGGTGGAGTTTGATACCGCCAACGCGGTAATGATCTATCTGCTGGCGGTGGTGCTGGTGGCGCTGCGCTTTGGCCGCTGGCCGTCGGTATTCGCCACGGTAATCAATATTCTGGCCTTCGACCTGGTGTTTGTGGCCCCCACCGGCACGGTGGCGGTATCGGATCTGCAATACCTGGTGACCTTTGCGGTGATGCTGGCGGTCGGGGTGATTGTCGGCAATCTCACCGCCGGCGTGCGCTATCAGGCGCGGGTGGCGCGCTACCGTGAACAGCGCGCGCGCCATCTGTATGAGATGGCGAAATCGCTTGGCAGCGCGCTGACGCCGCAGGATATCGCTGCTACCAGCCAGCGCGTCATTGAGGTGACGCTGCAGGCGCGCAGCCAGCTGCTGCTGCCCGACGAACAGGGTGAGCTGCAGTCGGCGGGTGAAAGCACCATCGGGACGCCGCCCGACCTCGGCATCGCCAAATGGAGCTACAGCAAAGGGCAACCGGCCGGTGCCGGCACTGATACGTTACCGGCGGTGCCGTACCAGATTCTGCCGCTGAAAAGCGGGGCACACTGCCGCGGCCTGCTGGTGGTTGAGCCGGACAACCTGCGCCAGCTGATGATTCCCGAACAGCAGCGGCTGGTGGAGACCTTTACGGTGCTGATTGCCAACGCGCTGGAACGCATGGCGCTGTCGCACAGCGAAGCCGCGTCACGGCTGGCCGCCGAGCGCGAGCAGCTGCGTAATGCGCTGCTGTCGGCGCTGTCCCACGATCTGCGCACGCCGCTGACGGTGCTGTTTGGCCAGGCTGAGATGCTGATGCTGGACCTCGCCAGCGAACAGTCAAAATACGTTGGCCAGGCCAATCAGATTCGCGAACAGACGCTGAGCACCATCCGGCTGGTGAGCAACATGCTGGACATGGCGCGCATTCAGTCCGGCGGGCTGAACCTGCGCGAAGAGTGGGTGGCACTGGATGAGGTGATTGGCGGCGCGCTAAGCAGCATGGGACCGTCGCTGAAAGGGCACGACTTCACGCTGGATTTACCGCCGGAGCTGGTGCTGATCAAAGGCGACAGCGCGATGCTGGAGCGGGTGTTTACTAACCTGATCGAAAACAGCCTGAAGTATGCCGGCAATGCCGCGCAGCACGGCATTCGTGCCTGGCGCGATAAAACCCGGCTGGAGATCGCCGTATGGGATAACGGACCGGGCATTGCGCCGGAGAATCTGACGCGCATTTTTGACAAGTTTGCCCGCGGCGACAAGGAGTCGGCCGTGCCGGGCGTCGGGCTGGGGCTGGCCATCAGCAAAACCATTATTGAGTCGCATCGCGGACGCATCTGGGCGGAAAACCGGCCGCAGGGCGGGGCGGTGTTTCGCCTGTCGCTGCCGCTGCCGGCCGCGCCTGAAATTTCTGAAGAAGCACTGAAATAACTTCACATAAGTTCGGTTATACTCGATGGCTTGTCTGTTGATAAATGGGAACTTATGGAACGTTTTACCGAAAACCTGATGTATGCATCGCGCTGGCTGCTGGCACCGGTTTACATTGGACTTTCGCTGGGGCTGCTGGCGCTGACGGTTAAATTTTTTCAGGAAATTTTTCACCTGCTGCCCAACATTCTCAGCATCGCGGAAAACGATCTGATTCTGCTGCTGCTGTCGCTGGTGGACATGACGCTGGTTGGTGGCCTGCTGGTCATGGTGATGCTGTCCGGCTATGAGAACTTTGTCTCCAAGCTGGATATCGATGAAAGCAAAGAGAAGCTGAGCTGGCTCGGCAAGATGGATTCCGGCTCGCTGAAAAACAAAGTGGCAGCTTCGATTGTGGCGATCTCATCGATTCACCTGCTGCGTATTTTTATGGACGCGCGTAACGTCGCCAACGAAAAGTTGATGTGGTACGTAATCATCCACCTGACCTTCGTGCTGTCGGCCTTTGTGATGGGCTGGCTGGATAATATGTCGAAGGTTGAAAAGAAATCGTGACCTTCACGCATGAGCTGACCCATTGCACCAGGTGCGCATTAATGCGCACCCTGTAAAAAACCGCAGTGCCCCGTAGGGTCGCCATTCATGGCGACCTGGCCCCTTACCGCACCGGCTGCGTGCCGGTCAGCTGCGGCATCACGTCCCTGATCATCGCGAAAAAATGCTGCAGGCGGGCCGGATAATAACTGGCCCACGGGTAGGTCAGCCACACCGGCAGCGGCGGCGCCTGCCAGTCGGGCACCAGCTGCACCAGCGCGCCGCTGGCTAAATCCTCCTGCACCACCCATGACGACACAATCGCGGCGCCCATGCCCGCCAGCGCGGCTTTGCGCACCGCGTACAGGCTATCGCTGGCGAGGCGCGGGGCAATCGCCAGGTTGATCGGCTGGCCGTCGCTGAGACGCTGTAGCGCAATTTCGTTACGATAAAAACTGGTCAGCGCCAGCCACGGCAGCTGTGTCAGCTGGGTAACCTCTTTCACCGGCGCATGAGCCGCCAGCAGCGCCGGTGCCGCAACGACAAAGCGCGGCACTTCCGCCAGCAGCACCGCCACCACCGACGGATCGGTGGGCGCGCCGACCTGAATGGCGCAGTCAACGTTTTCACTGACAAAGTCCGGCGTGCGGTCGTTGAGCATCCACTCCACAGCCAGGCGCGGATAGCGCTGCAGATAATCCATCAGCGGTGCAATCAACTGATCCTGACCAAACGCATGCGGCGCACGCACGCGCAGCGTGCCGATCGGGTCGTCATTCGCGCCAGTTAACTCATCTTCCAGCGCGTGCCAGGTCGCCACCAGCTGCCGTGCCTGGGCATAGCAGCGCTCTCCGTCGTCGGTGAGTTTCAGCGCATGGGTGGTACGTAAAATCAGTTTCAGGCCGAGCCGCTGTTCCAGCGCCTGCAGACGGCGACTCACGGTGGGCTGGGTGGTGCCGAGCTGCGCCGCGGCCGCCGACAGCGAGCCGCTTTCAACAATGCGGATAAACGTCTGCATCAGTTCGATGCGGTCAACGCTGGTGAGTGTGCTCATACGTAGCCTGCATAACAGTTCTGTGTCATAGCAGTCTACCGCGTATGGCCGCAACGCGCTTTAATAAGCGCATCATCACAGGGGAAAACCACTATGTCTGCCATGTCTCAATCTTCTGCCATGCCTGCTGAAAAGCTGCCGGCGCCGCTGGTGTTTACGCTGGCGGCCGGTGCCGGTCTCAGCGTGGCATCGATTTACTACAGCCAGCCGATGCTGGATATCATCAGTAAACAGTTCAATGTGGGCATTGGCAGCGTTGGTATGGTACCAATGCTGACCCAGGCCGGTTACGCGCTGGGGATTCTGCTGCTGGCCCCGCTCGGTGACCGCCACGATCGCCGCACCATCATTCTGGTTAAAGGCTTGCTGCTGGTCGCCGCGCTGCTGCTGTGTGGCTTTTCCGGCGGCATCAATGCGTTGCTGATCGCCAGCTTTGTTACCGGATTAACCGCTACCGTGGCGCAGGACATAGTGCCGGCGTCGGCGGCGCTGGCACCGGAGCGCAGCCGTGGCAAAACCGTCGGCACAGTGATGACCGGGCTGCTGGTCGGCATTCTGCTGTCGCGCGTGGTGAGCGGCGTGGTGGCGGAGTATCTGGGCTGGCGCACCATGTACATGATGGCGGCGGCGGCGGTGCTGCTGAGCAGTCTGGCGCTGTGGCGCGCGCTGCCGCGCTTTACGCCGGGCACCACGGTGAGCTATCCGCGTCTGCTGCTGTCGCTGGCGCATCTGTGGCAGCATCACCAGACGCTGCGCCGCGCGGCGCTGGCGCAGGGCCTGCTGTCGGTAAGTTTTAGCGCCTTCTGGTCTACCCTGGCGCTGATGCTGAGCGATCGCTTCCATCTCGACAGCGCCGTGGCAGGGGCCTTCGGTCTGGCCGGTGCCGCCGGGGCGCTGGCCGCGCCGCTGGCGGGCAGTTTTGCCGACCGCATCGGCCCGGCGCGTGTCACCCAGTATGGCGCCACGCTGGTGATGGTGTCGTTTGCCCTGATGTTCCTGCTGCCGGTGCTGCCGGTGCCGGCGCAGCTTGGCCTGATTATCCTCAGCACCATCGGCTTTGACCTTGGCGTGCAGGCCACGCTGGTGGCGCATCAGACGCTGGTCTACAGCCTGGCGCCGGAAGCGCGCAGCCGCCTCAATGCGCTGATGTTCACCGTGGTGTTTATCGGTATGGCGACCGGCGCGGCGCTCGGTAGCCTGGCGCTGGCCCATTTCGGCTGGAATGGCGTGGTCAGCCTTGCGACGGCTGCCGCTGTGCTTGCGCTGCTGATTCGCCTCGCCAGTCGCCATCTGCAAAACTAATTCACGATCCTGTGCCAGGCTTAAAGGAGAATGTTATTTAAAAACGGAGCGTTATGAACTTCCTGGCCTGGACCGCCCTCACTGGCGGTCTGCTACTTTTGATGTCACTGGCTTCCGGCTGGATTCACCGGGGGCCGGTGACGTCGTTTGGTCTCTACCTGTTCGCGGGCATTCTGTGCGGCCCGTGGATGCTTAATCTGCTGCAAATCGACATTATCGGCCACGCCGAGCTCGCCGCCCATATCACCGAAATCACCATGGCCGCCTCGCTGTTTATCACCGGGCTCAAGCTGCGTCTGCCGATGAGTGCGCACGCGTGGCGCGTCGGGCTGCGGCTGGCATTCCCGGCGATGCTGCTGACCGTCGGCGGCATGGCCTGCCTGATTCACTGGATTACCGGCTTTGGCTGGCCGCTGTCGCTGGCGTTTGGTGCCATTGTTGCCCCGACCGACCCGGTGCTTGCCAGCCTGATCTCCGTTAACGATGCGCGCGATGACGATGCGCTGCGCGTGGCGCTCTCCAGCGAGGCCGGCATGAACGATGGTTCAGCGCTGCCGCTGCTGATGCTGGCGCTGCTGATGATGCATCCGGGCGCCTTCAGTCTCGAGCTGCTGGGCGGCTGGGCAGCGCGCGATGTGCTGTGGGCGATTGGCGGCGGGCTGGCGATTGGTTACCTGCTCGGCCGGCTGATCGGCCAGCTGGCGACCCATCTGCGCAGCGCGCATCACGACGTGGCCCCAAATGATTTCCTCGCGCTGGCGCTGATCGCCCTGAGCTACGCGGCGGCGCAGTCGGTGGATGCGTCTGGCTTTCTTGCCACCTTTGCAGCAGGCGTCGGCTTGCGCCGCGCCGAGCTGCGCGTGACCAAACGCTTTCCGCTGGAAGATCTGCCGGAAGAGAAGCGCTACCTGCCGGCAGAAGTGCTGGTCAATCCTAACCAGCGTCTGAAGCAGCAGGGCGGCAGCCCGGTAAAATCGGTCGGCCTGGTGGTCGGCGATGCGCTGTCGTTTGGTGATACTATCGAACGCCTGCTGGCGGCAGCGATGATGGTGGTGCTGGGCATCACGCTGGCGCATCACTGGAATCTCACCGGCATCGGCCTGGCGTTGCTGCTGTTTGTGGTGGTGCGGCCGCTGGCGGTATGGCTGACCACCTGGCGCTGCGAAATGCCGTTTATGCGGCGGATGCTGATTGGCTGGCTGGGGATTCGCGGCATCGGCAGTATCAATTATATTGCTTATGCCTGGGTGCATGGCCTGCAGGGCCCGCAGGCGGAACAGATGATGGACATGGCGCTGACGCTGGTGGTGTGCAGCATTGTGCTGCACGGCATCACGGTGACGCCGCTACTGAACTGGCGTGCTGCCCGGCAGGCGGCACGCACGCAGCAAGACGAAACGTGATTTTCTGGAAATAACGGGAGCTTATTATGAAAGCATTGCTTATCGCCCTGGTAGGGCTGTCGCTGTCCGCCAGCGCGCTGGCGGATGATACGGATGCCGACGCGCAGGAGAATATCTACGCCAGCCAGCTGTGCCACATTGTTAGCGGGGAGCAGAAAACCGGTGACATGCAGAGCTACACTGAGAAAATGAAGTCACAGCTGGCGGCCAGCCAGTCACCGTCGGCCATGAACAAGCCCTCCTTCAACGAGGAAACCGCGCAGGAAGTGGTCAACGGCTGGCTGGAGCTGGGCGAAGAAGAGCGGGCGAAGCTGCGTCACGATCAGCAGCAGTGCGAGCAGACGGTGATGACTCAATTCCAGCAGCAGGATTAATTTTCCCTTCTCTTCGTGAATACGCGCCTTTTCTGGCGCGTTTTTTTATGGCTTTTTTGTACGAAATGCGTACATTATCGCCAGATTGAAACAGGACCTGCATCACATAATGAGACGCCGCCTCCGGGCTGGCGCATTTTCCATACCGGCTACTGGGCAAGATGATTACACGGCGTCGTTTTCTGTTGGCTAGCGGAGCAACCGTACTCTCCATGACGGCGGGCAAACTGTTTGCCCGGGATGACATTATTCCGCTCTGGCCGGACGACCCACCGGGCGGCGGCGGTCCGTCTGGCCTGCTGAAAGTCAGCGCTAACGGTTCGTGGACCAATATTGTTTCTCCCGCCATTCAGCGCTTTCGTCCGGAGAATCCCAACGGCGAAGCGGTGATCGTTGCGGCTGGTGGCGGCTACCGTTTTATCGGCATGGGGCGCGAAGCCTGGCCGGTCGCGCGCTGGCTTAATGCCAACGGGTATACTGCCTACGTGCTGAGCTACCGACTGCCGGGTGAAAAGTGGCAGGCCGGCAGAATGGCGCCGCTGCAGGATGCGCAGCGCGCGATTCGCATGGTGCGCGCGATGGAAAACAAGGTGCACCTGCTGGGCTTTTCGGCCGGCGGCCATCTGCTCGGCATGGCGGCAGCGCGGCCTGACTTCGTCACCTATTCACCGCAGGATTCGCTGGATGACATCCGGCCAACCGCAGACAGCGTCGGGCTGATTTACCCGGTTATCACCCTTGAAGCGCCATATCAGCACACCCGTACTCATCAGATGATCGTGGGCAATGACGCCACGCCGACCCAGGAAGCCAACTGGTCAGTGCAAAATTACGTTACCCGTGCCTATCCGCCAACCTTTCTGGCGCAGGCGGAGGACGATCATACCTCCAACCCTCATAACACCGAGCTGATGCGCGACGCCTGCCGCCGTATGCGCGTGCCGGTTGAGCTGATCGAACTGAGCAGCGGTGGCCATGGCTTTGGCCTCGGTAAAGCCGGCACCCCCGCCGCGCTGTGGGACCAGGCGTATGTCCGCTGGCTGGATAAGCTGGGTTAAGGTGTGATGGGCTGCGGTCGCCATGAATGGCGACCCTACAGCAGCGTGACGCGCTGTTTTGTAGGGTGCGCATTCATGCGCACCTGGATGCTCGCATGGTCACCGTTTTTTGGTCGCCATGAATGGCGCCCCTGCAGCAGCGTGACGCGCTGTTTTGTAGGGTGCGCATTCATGCGCACCTGGATGCTCGCCTGGTCACCGTTTTTTGGTCGCCATGAATGGCGCCCCTGCAGCAGCGTGACGCGCTGTTTTGTAGGGTGCGCATTCATGCGCACCTGGATGCTCGCCTGGTCACCGTTTTTTGGTCGCCATGAATGGCGCCCCTGCAGCAGTATGATGCGCTATTTTGTAGGGTGCGCATTCATGCGCACCTGGTTCACGTCAGATTAAAATACCGGTCCGGCTGGCTCGCTGCCGGCAGCGGGAAATCGTTGTTCATCGCTTTCAGATTGCGTTCGATATTCACGCACAGCGCGTCCAGCGGCAGATGATTGGGCGCGGTGCCGAACGGATCTTCCAGCTCCTCCGCCAGCGACTCCAGCGACAAAAAGGTGTACGAAATAAACACCGATACCAGCGGCGTCATCAGGTGCAAATCCGCCACCAGCGCAAACGGCAGCAGGGTGCAGAACAGATACACCGTGCGGTGCAGAATCAGGCTGTAGGCGAAGGGAATCGGTGTGCTGGCCAGCCGGTCGCAGCCACCCAGATACGCCGACAGATGATTGAGGTTGTCATCAATACTCTGCCAGACGATATCCGTCACTAATCCCTCATCACGCCGCTGCGCCAGCCATTCGCCCATGCATAACATGATTTGCGAGGTCGGCATCGGATGGCCGAGCACCGCGGCGTGCCACGCGGGCGGCAGCAGCCGCTGCAGATCGGGCTGGGCATCGGTTTTACGCAGCCGGTGTTTCAGGCTCCAGCTAAATGCCAGCTGCAGCCCGATAAACTCCTGCACCTGTTCCGCACGCAGTCCGCGCAGCGTTTTCACCTGGCGCAGCAGCGAGCGCTGAGTAATGTGCATATTGCCCCACAGCGTGCGCGCCTCGATAAAGCGCGCGTAGCTGGCGTTATTGCGAAAGCCAAGAAAGATAGCTATCGACACGCCAATCAGGCTGAACGGCGCGGTGGTCAGGTGAATGCCGAGCGTGGAATACCAGGGATAACCCAGAATGGCGATCACTGACATCAGCAGGTTAAGCGACAGGCGGAACGCAATGCGAGACAGCACTGAGCCATGCCAGTCAAACAACCGGAGAAACCAGTGTTGATGAGGACGTACGATCATTTTGCGATGGTGTTTTTTATGATTTTGTCGCCACAGATTACGCCCGTCGCAGGCGCAGAATCAACGCCGGTGAGCCGCTGTTTTACCAGCAAAAACGCTGCGCTTTGGCTAATTAATCTATTTAAATCAAGCTTCTAAAAACGCTTTGAACAAGTTGTAAAATTCTTTGCGTTATCTCTTTGTCCGCGCTTTCTCTAAAGTTTATTCCAGCAGCACAACACACAAATTTAAAACCACTTTAGAGGAAAGTATCATGTCTAAACTCGACCTGCTTGACCCACAGAACTCAACCCTGATCTTCATCGACCATCAGCCACAGATGGCGTTTGGTGTCGCCAATATTGACCGCCAGCAGCTCAAAAATAACACCGTCGCCCTGGCGAAAGCGGGGAAAATTTTCGACGTGCCGGTGATTTATACCTCGGTAGAAACGGAAAGCTTCAGCGGCTACATCTGGCCAGAACTGCTGGCGGTGCACCCGGAATCGAAGCCGATTGAGCGTACCTCCATGAACTCCTGGGAAGACGCGAAATTTGTCGAGGCGGTAGAGAAAACCGGCCGCAAAAAACTGATCATCTCGGCGCTGTGGACCGAAGTGTGCCTGACTTTCCCGGCCCTGATGGCGCTGAAAGCCGGTTACGAAGTGTATGTGGTGACCGATACCTCCGGCGGCACCAGTGTTGATGCGCACGAACGTTCCGTGCAGCGCATGGTGCAGGCGGGTGCGGTGCCGGTGACCTGGCAGCAGGTGCTGCTGGAGTACCAGCGCGACTGGTCACGCAAAGAGACCTACGATGCAGTGATGGATCTGGTGCGTGAGCACAGCGGTGCCTACGGCATGGGCGTCGACTACGCCTACACCATGGTGCACAAAGCGCCGCAGCGTCAGGGCTGATTCAGCGGTAGTGCGGCAGGCGGGTTTTCAATGCGTCGATAAACAGCCGCAGCGCCATCGACTGATGCCGGTTCGGCGGGAACCACAGCGCGATTCCCGCCGACTGAATGCGCCAGTCGGCCAGCAGCTCCACTAATTTCCCCTGCTGCAGTGCCTCGCTAACGTACAGCGAAGGCACGAACGCAATCCCTGAACCGTTGATGGCCGCGCGTGCCATCAGCGCGTTATTGTCTAACGTCAGCGTACCCGGCACGTCAATCTCCAGACTTTCCTCCGCACTCTGATACTCCCAGCGATAGCGTTTGCCCCCGGGCAGGCGATGACGAATACACTGCTGCTGCAGTAAATCCTGCGGCTGACGCACCGGCGCGTGCACCGCCAGATAGTCGGGCGAGGCTACGGTAACGAAGGTCAGCGGGCCGCCAAGCGCAATAGCCACCATATCCTGCGGCACATCTTCAATCAGCCGGATGCCGGCATCAAACCCGGCGGCGGTGATATCTACCAGCGCGCCCTGGGCGGCGAAATCAAGCTGAATACCGGGATAGCGCGCGCTGAACTCGGGCACCACCTGATCCAGCAGCAGGCCAATCACCACATCGCTGGCGCTGATGCGCAGCGTACCGTACTGCTGCTGGCGGCTCAGGCTGACGTCGTGCAGCACCTCATCCATCTGATTGAGCAGCGGCCCGAGACGCTGTAATAGCTGCTCACCGGCGTCGGTCAGCGACACGCTGCGTGTGGTGCGCTGAAACAGCTGCACGCCGAGGTTGTGCTCCAGCGTTTTCACCAGGTGGCTGAGCGAAGAGCGCTTCAGGCCAAGCAGCTCGGCGGCGCGCCGAAAGCTGCGCTGCTCGCCCAGCGTTTTGATCGCCTGCAGTTCGTGCCAGGAAGGGCGTTTCATTGGTGGTATTTCCTCACCAGGTCATGTGCAATTGGGGAGATTATGACCACCAGTAAAGCGATCTATCATCAGGTTTTCAACATGAGGAGCGCAAAATGAAAACCTGGTTAATTACCGGTGCCAGCAGCGGACTGGGCCGACTGATGAGTGAACGTTTACTTGAGCGCGGCGATCGCGTGGTGGCAACGGTGCGCCGCGAGCAGGCGCTGGCCGATTTGCAGCAGCAATATGGCGATCGGCTGCTGGTGATGCGGCTGGATCTGGCCGAAACGGCCAGTATCGCACCGGCCATCGCCAGCGCCTTTGCCCGCGTCGGGCGTATTGATGTGGTGGTAAGCAACGCCGCTTACGGTCTGTTTGGCGCGGCGGAAGAGCTCAGCGACGCGCAGATTGCACGCCAGATCGCCACCAATCTCACCGGCTCGATCCAGCTGATTCGCGCCGTCATCCCGCATTTGCGCCAGCAGGGCGGGGGCCGCATTGCGCAGATCTCGTCCGAGGGCGGCCAGGTGGCGTATCCCAATTTCAGCCTGTATCACGCCAGCAAATGGGGCATTGAAGGTTTTGTCGAAGCGGTGCGCCAGGAAGTCGCCAGCTTTGGCATCGAACTGCTGCTGGTAGAGCCGGGCCCGACCGTCACCAACTTCGCCAGCGGGCTGGATATCGCCGCGCCGCTCGACGCCTATCGTGATAACGCATCCGGTCAGTTCCGTCGGGCGATTGAAGCGGGTGACTTTGCTATATTGGGTGATGCTGGAAAATGCGTGACGGCCACGCTGGCGACGCTGGATCAGGAAACGATGCCGCTGCGGCTGGCGCTGGGCAGCACGGCCTATCAGCACATCGAAGCCGCGCTGGAAGCCCGGCTGGCAGAACTGCGAACGCAGAAAGCGCTGGCGTTTGGCGCGGATGCGTAAGTCCGTTGCTGCGGCAAAATCCTGACCGGGAAACCGGCATCAGAACAGCAGGCTGTGCGCCGTGGCGCGCAGCGCAATGCCGAGCAAAATGCCGGGCACGGCGAAGCGGAACAGGCGCGGAAAACGGCTGGAGAGCCCGAGGAAAATGCCGATGCCGGGCAGGTCGAAGGTCTGAATCAGCAGGCCTGCCGAGACGTTGATGTTGTGCGCACTGTACTGCCCCTGTTCGACCAGACCGGCAACCACGCCGTAATAGGCGGTGCCGCCGGCCAGGCATTTGGTCAGCGCGGGCAGCACATACACCTCGGCGATATGCTGTTTGTGTAACAGCGGTGCCAGCAGCTGCGTCAGCAGCTCAATGGCGCCGGCACTCTTCAGGATGCCCACCACCGACAAGGAAAGGATCAGCATCGGCAGCGAACCGAGCGCAAGGCGAATGGCGTCGGCACCCGAGGTGTTGATGATGGCGATCAGCCCCGGCTTCGCGTCGCTGTTCTCCACGCCCTGGTCTTCATCGCGCAGCGCGACGTCGGAAAGTTTACGGGCAAAAAAGTGATAGGTTGAGGCGGCCGCCAGCACGCCGCCGCTGATGGAGAACAGCAGCGCGGCGCTCCAGTTGAGCCCGTCAGGAATCAGCGGATAAAAGGCATTGGCCTGGCCCATCGCAAACAGCATCGCCAGCGTGGCTGCCATGTGGCGGTCTGACGTGCCGCGCTTCTCCATGATCGCCAGCGCGGCGAGCGGTGCGGCAAAACTGACAAAATTTAACTGGATGAGTGCGAACAGCGCCAGGCCGGTAATCCCCAGCGGCTTCAGTAACGGCGTGGCGTGGCGCACGACAAAATCCAGCACGCCTTTCACTTCGAGGTATTTCATGATGAATAGCATCACCACCATGATGGGAATCAGGGTATAAAGCGCGACGTCGACCGCGGCTTTGCCCGACTCCATAATTATGCTGATGATATTCACGTGCTCACGTCGTCCCGTTACCGCAAAACGCTGGCCGCCGGGCCAGCAAAGCAAAAATCATAGCGGGTATGCGCGCTGTTGAGTAGTCAGCAAACAAAAAAGCCCCCAGGCGGGGGCTGCGATGATGGCGCTGAAGCGGTGTTAGCGCATGGTGACGAACTCTTCCGCCGCCGTCGGGTGAATCGCCACGGTGTTGTCGAAGTCTTTTTTGGTGGCACCCATTTTCAGCGCCACCGCGAAGCCCTGCAGCATCTCATCCATGCCATTGCCGATACCGTGAATACCCACAATCTTCTCTTCCGGCCCCACGCATACCAGCTTCATGCGGCACGGCTGGCGGTGCTGGGTTACCGCGGTATACATGGCGGTGAACGACGATTTGTACACTTTTACCTGGTCGTCGCCATACTGCTCACGCGCCTGCGGCTCGGTCAGACCGACGGTGCCAATCGGTGGATGGCTGAACACCACGGTGGGAACGTTGCTGTAGTCGAGATGCTCGTCCGGCTTGTTATTAAACAGGCGTTCGGACAGGCGACGGCCTGCCGCCACGGCCACCGGCGTCAGCTCGACCGCACCGGTGTTATCACCCACCGCATAGATGCCTTTGACGTTGGTGTTCTGGAACTTGTCGACCTGAATGTAGCCTTTGTCATTCAGCGCCACACCGGTCACCGCCAGGTTGAGGTTATCGGTAGCGGGCTCGCGGCCAATTGCCCACACCAGGCAATCCACCGTCTGCTGCTGGCCGTTTTCCAGCTGCAGCGTCAGGCTGCCGTCAGCATTCCTGATCACCGCTTTCGGGATCGATTCGGTGTGCAGCGTCGGACCTTCCGCCCGCATCACTTCTACCAGTGTCTCAACAATCAGCGGGTCGAAGCTGCGCAGCGGCGCATGCTGGCGCACAAACAGGTGAGTTTCTGCGCCCAGCGCATTCACCACGCCGGCCAGCTCTACCGCAATATAGCCTGCGCCTACCACCGCAACGCGTTTTGGCAGCGCCTCCAGCTCAAAGAAGCCGTCGGAATCGATGCCGTACTCTGCGCCCGGCACCTTTGGATGGCTGGGACGCCCGCCGGTGGCGATCAGGATATGGTCGGCAGTAATGGTCTCGCCGTTCACTTCCACCGTGTGGGCATCGACAAAGCGCGCGAACCCTTTGATCACTTCCACCTGGTTTTTACCCAGCACGTTGTCGTATGAGGTGTGGATACGGTCGATGTAGGCGCTGCGATTTTTCACCAGCGTTGACCAGTCAAAGCGATTAACGGTGGTATCAAAGCCGTAATCCGGACCGTACAGGTGAATTGCTTCGGCGATTTGTGCCGCATGCCACATCACTTTCTTCGGTACACAGCCGACGTTGACGCAGGTGCCGCCCAGCTCTTTCGCTTCGATCAGCGCGCACTTCTGGCCATACATCGCCGCACGGTTAATGGAGGCGATACCGCCGCTGCCGCCGCCAATGGCGAGGTAATCAAAATGTCTGGTCATCCGTTGTGTCCATCTGTTGGAGGAAAACTGGCATAGAGTGTAACGCCGCTTCAGTTACCGGCGCAAAGTTTGCACCTATGTATGTAATAGGGTTGAATGCCGGCAAGGGGTTGGCTTAAAGGAACTTATCATGCACCTGACATTTCTTGGTACCGGCGCGGGCGCGCCCAGCCTGCAGCGCAACGTCACGGCCATTGCGCTGACGCTGTCGAAGCGCGGCGAGACCTGGCTGTTCGACTGTGGCGAAGCGACGCAGCATCAGTTTATGCGATCGGCGCTTAAGCCCGGCAAGCTGGAAAAAATCTTTATTACCCATTTGCATGGCGATCACATCTTTGGCCTGCCGGGTCTGCTCACCAGCCGTTCGATGGCGGGCCTGACCGAGCCGATGACGCTGTACGGTCCGAAAGGATTGCGCCAGTTTGTCGACACCGCGCTCAGCCTGAGTGGCTCTTATACCGGCTATCCACTGGAGATTGTCGAGATCGAAGCCGGTCCGGTGCTGGATAACGGTGAGTTTCGCGTCACTGCTTATGCGCTGAACCACGTGGTCGAGTGCTATGGCTACCGCATCGAACAGCATGATAAGCCAGGCTTCCTTGACGCACCGCGCCTGAAGGCGGAAGGCGTGCCGCGCGGCCCGTGGTATCAGGATCTGAAACAGGGCAAACGCATCACGCTGGAAGATGGCCGCGAGATCAACGGCGCCGACTATCTTGGCCCGGCCACCAAAGGCAAAGTGCTGGCGATCTTCGGCGATACCGGCCCCACCGAGGTGGCGTTGCAGCTGGCGGCGAACGCCGATGTGATGGTGCATGAAACCACGCTGGAAGCGGCGATGGCGGAAAAAGCCAACGGGCGCGGCCACTCCACTACGGTGCAGGCGGCCAGCGTGGCACAGCGCGCTGGCGCAAAACGCATGATCGCGACGCACTTTAGCTCGCGCTATTTGTCACAGGATCGGGAAAGGCTGCTGGCTGAGTGCCAGTCGGTGTTTCCGGCCACCGAACTGGCGCATGATTTTGCGATATTTGAGGTTTAGCGCTTATTCCGGCACGATTTGCGTCACGCTGTAGTGACCGGTGCCGGCGGGCACCAGTTTCTGGTGCAGCCACGGCAGCAGCTCTTCCATCTGCGCCTTCAGCTTCCACGGCGGGTTGATGACAATCATCCCGGACGCGGTCATGCCGCGCTGATCGCTGTCCGGACGCACTGCCAGCTCGATCTGCAGAATATTGCGAATGCCGGTGGCTTCCAGATCCTTCAGCATGTGCTTGATTTGCTGGCGCAACACCACCGGATACCACAGTGCATAGACGCCGGTGGCGAAACGTTTGTGACCTTCCTGAATGCCTTTCACCACATCCTGATAATCGCTTTTCATTTCGTACGGCGGGTCGATAAGGATCAGGCCGCGACGGGTCGGTGGCGGCAGTTTGGCCTTCAGCTGCTGATAACCATCCGCGCGTTCAACGCGGGCGCGCGCATCTTTACTGAACTCACTGCGCAGCAGCGGGTAATCGGTCGGATGCAGTTCGGTGAGCTGCAGCTTATCTTCGTCGCGCAGCAGATGGCGGGCGATCAGCGGCGAGCCAGGGTAATAGCGCAGCGTACCGGTTGGGTTGAGGTTGCGAATCGCCGCCAGATAGGGCTTCAGCAGCGCCGGTGCGTCCGGCTGTTGCCAGATGCGCGCAATGCCTTCCAGATATTCGCCGGTACGTTCGGCGTGCTCACCGCTCAGCTGGTAACGTCCGGCACCGGCGTGGGTGTCCAGATAGAGGAAAGGTTTCTCCTTCTCCATCAGGGCGGTGAGGATCAGGCTTTCAACGGTGTGTTTCAGCACGTCGGCGTGGTTGCCGGCATGAAAACTGTGGCGATAACTCAGCATAAAAAAGAGGGGTCCGCGGTTGGATCAATGAAGTCGAATAGATCGTGTGTGGCGCGATTATAGCCGCGCCGCATAAAAATTGCTGACGTTTTACCATCCGCTTAAGTTTTCAGCGCCCGGGTCGCTTTAGCGGAATGCGACCGGTCTGGTAGAGAACTAATTTCACGTAGGGATAATTCGACTCTCGAAATTTTACCGCAGATTAAGTAAGTTAGTAGCCGAAAACGAAGCGGTCGCGAGCGAAATGCCAGGAATGCGTCTCTGGCAAGGAAACTTTTCGGCCATGGCCGTATAATTTTTTGCTTCAAGCATCCTTAATAACTCCTGGTGACAATAATGAAAAAAATGACTGGTATCGCGGTGGCAAGCCTGCTGGCACTGGCCGGCTGCGCGAAACAACAGCCTGTTCATAGCCTGGTAACGCCGCCCGCCGCCGAAGCTCAGCCGATGGCTGAATCCGCTGCACGGCCTGACGGCCAGCCGTTTGTAACCGAAGCGCCAGCCCAGCCGGCCGCTGCCTCGTTCGCTGACGATCGCGCCAGCAACATTCAGCAGTGCCGTAAAGAGCTGGATGCGATGCGCCTCTACAGCCAGGCGTCTTACGACAGCTACCAGGCGGAGTTCCAGAAAATTGGCGCGCAGACCAACAAATATCTGCAGATTAAAGATTCGATCGGCGCGGATATTAACGATTTAGTCATGCCGCGCTATCAGTTCCAGATCCGTGAACTGTGCTTCCGCATTAAAACCCGTCTGTCACAGCTGATTATTCGCCAGGCCGGTTAACAATAACGGCGCAAGCCGACCCCTTTTTTAACAGCGCGACAACCTCGCGCGGTGGATGGCTTCATCTCAATTAACATATTGAGATGAGGCCTTTTGTTTTCTTAGCGGCAAGGAGCCGCGACTGGAGGTTTTGATGACACAGCGTCATCTGCTGGCGGTGCTGATTAGCGCGGCCTTACTGCTACCCGGACAGGCCGCGTCAGCGGCTGATGATGACATGCTGCGCGCGTTCAGCGAAGCAGCGCGCACCCTGCCGCCGGCACCGGCAGCAAAACCACAGCCACCTGCAAAACCGGCCGCTAAACCGGCGGCGAAAACCGTCAGCAAGGCAGAGAAAAAAGCCGCAACAGCGCCCGATCACAGTGCGGAACTGACGCGTCTGCGCGCCCGCGTGGCGGAACTCGAAAAGCTTTCTGCGGCACCTGCGGTGAAAGCGGACGATGCGTTAAAGGCGCAGCTGGCTGCCAGCGACAAAAAGCTGGCAGCCCTCAGCGCGGAGAAGCAGCAGCAGGAGAAAAACATTGCCACGCTGCAGCAGGCGCTGAAAGAGGCACAGCAGCAGCAAAGCACCGGCAGCGCCCAACTGATGAAGCAGCTCAACGACGCGCGCGCGGCGGCCACCCAGAGCGCCGACGCGCTGAAGGCGCTGAAAGCGGAAAACGACAAGGCGCTGGCGGCGCTGCAGGCAGAGAGCAAAAAGCAGCTCAGCGCCCAGCAGGCGGCAAGCGACAAAAAGCTGGCGGCGCTCAGCGCGGAGAAGCAGCAGCAGGAGAAAAACATCGCCACGCTGCAGCAGGCGCTGAAAGAGGCACAGCAGCAGCAAAGCTCCGGCAGCGCCCAGCTGACGAAACAGCTCAGTGACGCCCGCGCGGCGGTTACTCAGAGCGCCGACGCGCTTAAAGCGCTGAAAGCGGAAAACGATAAGGCGCTGGCGGCGCTGCAGGCAGAGAGCAAAAAACAGCTCAGCGCCCAGCAGGCCGCAAGTGACAAAAAGCTGGCGGCCTTACAGGCAGAAAACGAGAAGGCGCTGGCGGCGCTGCAGGCTGAGAGTAAAAAGCAGCTCAGCGCACAACAGGCTGAGAGCGCCCAAAAACTGGCCGCGCAGCAGACTGCAAGCGACAAGCAGCTGAAAGCGTTACAGTCTCAGCAGACGGAAAGCGAGAAGAAGCTCACCGCACTGCAGACGCAGCAGGCCGAGCGTGAAAAACAACTCGCTGCGCTGGATAGCGAAAAACAGCAGCAGGCGCACAATCTGGCGCAGCTGACGCGGGAACTGGAGGCAGCGAAGCAGCAACCGGCCGCCGCGCCGAAACTTTCTGCCCCGAAAAGCGATGCCGAACGCGATGGTTATACGCTGGGTCAGTTCATCGCCAGCAATGCGGTGGTGCAGTTGCAGATGGTAAAAGACATCGGCCTCAGCATCAGTATGGATCAGCTGATTGCCGGCTTAACCACCCAGCTGCAAAGCGGTGATTCGCTGCTCGATGGCGAAGAGATGGCGCGCCGTTACGCCACCATGCAGGCTTCCATTGGCAAAGGACTGAACGCACTGATTGAAAAAGGTTACGCGCAGCTGGACAAGAAAGTGGCGAAGCGTAAAGCGCTGAAGAAAGATCTCGGCATGCAGTGGTTTGCGGTGAAAAGCGTGAAAGGCAAACTGCTGCCGGACCAGCAGGCGGCGGTCAGCGTCCGCGTCACCACTTTGAGCGGCAAAGTAATCAACGATTTTTCGCACGATCAGGTGCCGTTCAACGACAGCCTGCCGCCACTGTTGCAGGAGGGCATGTCGCTGACCGGTAAAGGCGGCGCAGTGGAAGGCTGGGCGCTGGCGAAAGATATTTACGAGCGCGAGCCGCTGCCACCGTGGGTCGCGCCGTATGATGTGATCCATTATCAGCTGACCATCAAATAACCTCTGGCCCGCCGTCTGGCGGGCTTTTTTTTCAATATTGCGCGATAAATCGCGCCGCTACTGATTCGTGCACTTATTGTAGCGGCGCGATTCATCGCGCGTTTTTCTCTCTGCCCTTGCGGGTGGCATTGATTTTCCCCGCGTCTGGCCGCATGTTAGTAAAATTGCGCCGCGCCCCTGCGCGCGGCCCCACTCCATGATGAAAGGACTGCGCTTATGACCAATCCGTTACTCACGCCTTTTACGCTACCGCCTTTTTCCGCCATCAAACCTGAGCACGTGGTTCCCGCTGTAACTGAAGCGCTGAACGACTGTCGCGCGGCGGTGGAGCGCGTAGTGGCGCAGGGCGCGCCTTACACCTGGGAAAATTTAGTCCAGCCGCTGGCGGAAGTGGACGATCGCCTGGGCCGCATCTTCTCGCCGGTCAGCCATCTCAACTCGGTAAAAAACAGCCCGGAACTGCGCGAAGCCTACGAGCAGACGCTGCCGCTGCTGTCCGAATACAGCACCTGGGTGGGTCAGCACGAAGGCCTGTATCAGGCGTATCGCAACCTGCGTGAGGGCGAGAGCTACGCACAGCTGGATACCGCGCAGAAGAAAGCGGTGGATAACAGCCTGCGCGACTTTGAGCTGTCCGGTATCGGCCTCGATAAACAGAAACAGAAACGCTATGGCGAGATCGCCGCGCGCCTCTCCGAACTGGGATCGGCTTACAGCAACAACGTGCTGGACGCCACCATGGGCTGGAGCAAACTGATCACCGACGAAGCTGAACTGGCGGGCATGCCGGAGAGCGCACTGGCCGCAGCCAAAGCGCAGGCGGAAGCCAAACAGCAGGAAGGCTGGCTGCTGACGCTGGATATCCCGAGCTATCTGCCGGTGATGACCTACTGCGACAACGCCGCGCTGCGTGAAGAGATGTATCGCGCCTATTCCACCCGTGCCTCCGATCAGGGCCCGAACGCCGGTAAATGGGACAATGGCCCAATCATGGCGGAAGAGCTGGCGCTGCGCCACGAGCTGGCCGAGCTGCTGGGCTTTGACTCGTTCGCCGACAAATCGCTGGCAACCAAAATGGCGGAAAGCCCGTCTCAGGTGATCGACTTCCTGAACGACCTCGCCAAACGCGCGCGCCCGCAGGGTGAAAAAGAGCTGGCGAAGCTGCGTGCCTTCGCCAAAAAAGAGTTTGGCGTGGATGAGATGAATCCGTGGGATCTCACCTATTACGGCGAGAAGCAGAAACAGCATCTGTATACCATCAGCGACGAACAGCTGCGTCCGTACTTCCCGGAATCACGCGCGGTGAACGGCCTGTTTGAAGTGGTGAAGCGCATTTATGGCATCACCGCCAAAGAGCGTACCGACGTGGATGTTTATCATCCGGACGTGCGTTTCTTCGACCTGTACGACGAGAGCGGCGAGCTGCGTGGCAGCTTCTACCTCGACCTCTACGCGCGCGAGCACAAGCGCGGCGGCGCGTGGATGGATGACTGCGTCGGGCAGATGCGCAAAGCCGATGGCAGTCTGCAGAAGCCGGTGGCGTACCTGACCTGTAACTTCAATCGCCCGGTACAGGGCAAACCGGCGCTGTTCACTCACGATGAAGTGACCACACTGTTCCACGAGTTCGGCCACGGCCTGCACCACATGCTGACGCGCATCGAAGCGCCGGGCGTATCCGGCATCAACGGCGTGCCTTGGGATGCGGTCGAGCTGCCGAGCCAGTTTATGGAAAACTGGTGCTGGGAGCCGGAAGCGCTGGCGTTCATCTCCGGCCATTACGAAACCGGTGAGCCGCTGCCGAAAGCGCTGCTGGATAAAATGCTGGCGGCGAAGAACTATCAGGCGGCGCTGTTCATTTTGCGTCAGCTGGAGTTCGGCCTGTTCGATTTCCGTCTGCACACCGAGTTCGATCCGGCGCAGGGCGCGCAAATCCTCGAAACCCTGCGTGAAGTGAAAAAGCAGGTTGCCGTGGTGCCGAGTCCGGAGTGGGGCCGCTTCCCGCACGCCTTCAGCCACGTGTTTGCCGGTGGCTACGCGGCGGGTTACTACAGCTATCTGTGGGCCGACGTGCTGGCTGCCGATGCCTATTCGCGCTTCGAAGAAGAGGGCATCTTCAACCGTCAGACCGGTCAGTCGTTCCTCGACAACATCCTGACGCGCGGCGGTTCCGAAGAGCCGATGGAGCTGTTCAAACGCTTCCGCGGCCGTGAACCGCAGCTGGATGCGATGCTGGAACACTACGGAATTCAGGGATAAGCCTGCTTGTGAAGATCGGTTTAGTGGATGAAACAGGCGCCGGAGACGGCGCCTTATTACATTTGGCGCAGCGCTGGGGGCTGGAGCAGGACGACAGCGCCACGCTGGCGCTGGTGCTGACAGCGCAGCATCTGGAGCTGCGTAAAGTGGACGAGCCGAAGCTCGGCGGCATCTTTGTCGATTTCGTTTCCGGCGCGATGGCGCACCGGCGCAAATTTGGCGGCGGACGTGGCGAAGCGGTGGCGAAAGCGGTGGGCATCAAAGGGGATTATCTGCCCGACGTGGTGGATGCGACGGCGGGGCTGGGGCGCGATGCCTTTGTGCTGGCCGCGCTGGGCTGCCGCGTGCGTATGCTGGAGCGTCATCCGGTGGTCGCGGCGCTGCTGGAAGATGGTTTGCGGCGTGGCTATGAAGATGCGGAGATCGGCGGCTGGCTGCGCGAGCGCCTGACGCTGCTGCATGTGGTCAGCCAGCAGGCGCTGAGTGATATCACGCCGGCACCGGACGTGGTGTATCTCGATCCGATGTATCCGCACCGGCAGAAAAGCGCGCTGGTGAAGAAGGAGATGCGGGTGTTTCAGTCGCTGGTGGGGCCGGACGAGGATGCCGATGCGCTGCTCGAACCGGCGCGCCGTCTGGCGAAGAAGCGCATCGTGGTGAAGCGCCCGGATTACGCACCGCCGCTGGCTGGCGTCGCCACCCAATCCGCAGTGGTGACCAAAAGCCACCGTTTCGATATTTATCCGCCGTTGGTTCAGGCGGTGCGGCAATAAAACAGGTCGGCATTAATGCCGACCCTACCGTGTTAATGTTCATTGCAGGGTCGCCATTGATGGCGACCCAATCCGGTCCCGGCGACCCACGCCTCGCGGTTATTCCTCTTCCTCGTCGCGCAGCGGCACAATCAGCATATCGATATGCACGGTATTGATCAGCTGGCGCGCCGACGACATCAGCTTGCTCCAGAAATCCTGATGGTGTCCGCACACCACCAAATCAACATCGTATTTTTTAATCGCGTCCACCAGCACCTGGCCGAGATCGCCGCTGCCGCTCAGGGTTTCGCTAATCGGATAACCGGCATTGGTGGAAAGCTCGCGCAGCGCGGTGTGTGTCTCTTCCGAAATACGCTTCTGCATGTCGCCGAGGTTGACGTCAATCAGCCCGGTGTAGAGATCTGAATAGTTCACATCAACGTGAATCAGCGAGATTTTTGCATCATAAGGACGGGCCAGTGATACCGCTTTATCAACCAGTAACTGGCTTTCCGGGGAAAGGTCTACTGCAATCAGGATGTGTTTATAAGCCATGATAAAACTCCTTTCTCAAGATTCTGGGGCAACCCGAATTTCTGCCGTTCGGCTGGCGTAATCCTTTGCGCGTAACGGCGATGAAGCGCCACCAACCACAATGTCAGCCACGCAGGCGAATAATTGTTATATCCCGAGTATAGCCAGAGTGGGTAGCAAATGCTGCAAACCGAAGCCCGGCTGTGAGTCAGATCATGGGTTATCGCTTTTTTCGCTCGCGCTGAACGAAAATCATCGCTGGAAAAAATTTAAACAGATCTCCTACACTGAAAATGAGGGCCACTCCCGTCCGGGTAGCGCGCTCAGGTCCGCATAACAACAATGCAATTCGATTCATCTGTGGCTGGCTTATTTCCCGTGGGGCGTCTGCAGCTTTTCCCCGCTGCAGGTAACGTCATTGCGGCTCCAGCCGGGAGGGGAACATGATCAGCACTATCGCGCTTTTTTGGGCTCTGTGTGTGGTTTGTCTGGTGAATATGGCGCGTTACTTCTCATCGTTGCGCTCACTGCTGGCGGTGCTGCGCGGGTGCGATCCGTTGCTGTATCAGTATGTTGATGGTGCCGGTTTCTTTACGTCCCACGGTCAGCCGAGCAAGCAGGTGCGGCTGGTGCGCTATATCTGGGAAAAACGCTATCGCGATCATCACGACGATGAATTTATTCGTCGCTGCGAGCGGGTGCGCGGTCAGTTTGTTCTGACCAGCGGGCTGTGTTTTCTGGTGGTGGTGAGCCTGATCGCCTTAGCGATTTGGCACTGAGAGGGGAGCGGGTTCTGTCGCGGCGCGCTGTGTTGTATTCGCAACGCACCACGACAGAACCCTGCAACGCTGAAGCGTTAAATCAGCTTCAGCGCAATCCAGTACAGCGAGCCAGACAGCAAAATACACACCGGCAGGGTAAATACCCAGGCCATCGCGATATTTTTGATGGTGCGGCTTTGCAGCCCGCCGCCATCCACCAGCATGGTACCGGCAACCGACGATGACAGAATGTGCGTGGTCGAAACCGGCATCCCGGTGTAGCTGGCGATACCAATCGACACCGCCGCCGTTACCTGGGCCGACATGCCCTGCGCATACGTCATGCCTTTTTTACCAATCTTCTCGCCGATGGTGGTCGCCACGCGGCGCCAGCCAATCATGGTACCGATGCCGAGCGCCAGCGCGACCGCCACGATAATCCATACCGGCGCATACTCGATGGTGCCGAGCAGATCGCCTTTCAACTTATTGAGGAAGCGCTTATCGTCGGCGCTGGTCTCCGGCAGCTTAGCGGCTTTGTCCGCGGTGTCGGAGATGCACAGCAGCAGACGGCGCATCTGACCGCGCTGGTCAGGCGTGAGATCGCTGTAGCTCTGCAGATTACCCAGCAGACCCTGCGCACGGTTAATCGCATCAAGCGCACGGGAGCTATCACAATGGAACTCCTGCGGGCCGCCGAGCGACTCTTCCGGCGTCGGCACCGCCGGTGGCGCCATCTGCACGATGTGCGTCAGCGACTGGCCGTGCTGCTGGTAATACTGCTCCAGATGGTTCACCGCATCGCGCGTACGGGTGATGTCATAACCGGAGGCATTCATATTCACCACAAATCCCGCCGGCGCGACGCCAATCAGCACCAGCATGATCAGGCCGATGCCTTTCTGACCGTCGTTGGCACCGTGCGAATAGCTCACGCCAATGGCGGAGACAATCAGCGCGATACGCGTCCAGAACGGCGGCTTTTTCTTGCCGTCGATCTTCTCGCGGTCAGCAGGCGTCATGTGAATGCGAGCCCGTTTTTTGGTGCTGCTCCAGTAGCGACGCAGCAGGAAAATCAGGCCACCCGCAATGATCAGACCAACAATCGGCGACAGAATCAGGGAGAGGAAAATATTGATGACTTTCGGCAGGTTCAGCGCATCCACCACCGACGTGCCGGTCATCAGCGCATTGGTGAGACCAATACCGATGATGGCGCCGATCAGCGTGTGCGAACTGGACGCCGGTAAGCCGAGATACCAGGTACCGAGGTTCCAGATAATCGCCGCCAGCAGCATGGAGAACACCATGGCGAGCCCATGCGCCGAACCGACATTCAACAGCAAATCGGTTGGCAGCATATGCACGATGGCATAAGCCACGCTCAAACCGCCGAGCAGCACACCTAAGAAGTTGAACACACCGGCCATCACAACCGCCAGTTGCGCCCGCATCGCACGGGTGTAAATGACTGTAGCGACCGCGTTGGCAGTGTCGTGAAAGCCGTTGATTGCTTCGTAAAACAACACAAACAGCAGAGCAAGAACCAATAACAGGCCGGTGCTTAGGTCAAGACCAGCAAACAGATGTAGCATAAACGTTACGCCATTTTGGAGGACATGAACGCGGCGCATTATCTGCGACAACGTGCGCTATGGGAAAGAAAAATATAGCTCTTTTTTGTCTTAAATTTGTCATCCGGCAGGTAATTAAGGACAAAAAGACCGGAAAATGAGCAAGTTACAATATGACACATTTACGGCTTTTTTTTGACGCTGGCGCGAAAAGCCGCAGATCTCTACAATCAGCGCCTTTCAATCAGGTGGGTTAAGGCCGTGGAAAAATTTGACGTTATCATTATTGGTGCAGGCGCGGCCGGCATGTTCTGCGCGGCGCAGGCCGGGCAATTAGGCCGTCGCGTGCTGCTGCTGGATAACGGCAAGAAGGCAGGGCGTAAAATCCTGATGTCCGGCGGCGGCCGCTGCAACTTCACCAATCTCTACACTGAGCCGGCGGCGTACCTGTCGCACAATCCACATTTCTGTAAATCGGCGCTGGCGCGTTACACCCAGTGGGATTTCATCGATCTGGTTAATCGTCACGGCATCGCGTATCACGAGAAAACCCTTGGCCAGCTGTTCTGCGATGACTCGGCGCAGCAGATTGTCGACCTGCTGCTGAAAGAGTGTGAAGCCGGCCAGGTGACGCTGCGGTTGCGCAGCGAAGTGCTGAGCGTGGCGCGCGACGACGACGGTTATACGCTGCAGCTGAATGGCTCGGCGGTTCGCGCGGACAAACTGGTGATCGCCAGCGGTGGTCTGTCGATGCCGGGACTGGGGGCAACACCGTTCGGTTATAAGGTGGCGGAGCAGTTTGGCCTGCGCGTCCATCCAACGCGCGCCGCGCTGGTACCGTTTACGCTGCATAAGCCGCTGCTGGAGCAGCTGAACACGCTTTCCGGCGTGGCGCTGCCGACCACCATCACCGCTCAGGACGGCACGCTGTTTAAAGAGGCGATGCTGTTTACCCACCGCGGCCTGTCCGGTCCGGCGGTGCTGCAGATCTCCAGCTACTGGCAGCCGGGCGAGTTTGTCACCGTCAACCTGTCGCCGGAGACGCCGCTGGACGATTTTATCGACGTGCAGCGCGCGGCGCATCCCAACCTCAGCCTGAAAAACAGCCTGGCGAAGATCCTGCCGAAGCGGCTGGTGGAAGTGCTGCAGGAGCTGCAGCAGATTCCGGACGTGACGCTGAAGCAGCTTAACAGCAAGCAGCAGAGTGAGCTGGTGACCACGCTGCACCAGTGGCGCGTGCAGCCAAACGGCACCGAAGGCTATCGTACCGCCGAAGTGACGCTGGGCGGCGTGGATACTTCGCAGCTGTCGTCAAAGACCATGGAAGCGCGCGACGTGCCAGGGCTCTATTTCATCGGCGAAGTGGTGGACGTGACGGGCTGGCTGGGTGGCTACAATTTCCAGTGGGCGTGGAGCTCGGCGTGGGCGTGCGCGCAGGCGGTTTAATTTTTTAATAGTCGAGTGGTTTTTCCCTCACCCTAACCCTCTCCCGCAAGCGGGAGAGGGAACTGGCCGGTGCCGGTTGAGGAAAGGGAACTGGGCGGTGCTGGTAGGGGAAGAAGGAACTGGCTGGTGCGCCAGGGTGCAATCGGTCATCTTCAGTCTTTGTCTGCGAGCTTTTCACACTTGCCCCCTGCTTCATGCCCCTTATTTTCCCCAGTTACGCACGGCATTCCCCGCCCGCAGCGGACCACTCCCTTGCCCGCTTGCGGGAGAGGGAACTGGGCGGTGCATGCCTTTCACATTTCCACCCGCTGCGCCTTCCTGGTTAACCCATGTGACGCACTGCCTTCCCCGCCCGCAGCGGACCGCTCCCTCTCCCGCTTGCGGGAGAGGGCCGGGGTGAGGGCAAACCCAAACCCAAACCCAAACGACTAAGAATCTCCCCCATTTGTCAGACTGCACTGACCGGCGCGTAGGCCTGGTCTCATTAACCTTAAACCTGCCAGTCCTTAAAATAGCCTGAGGCCAGCCGGTCAGCACAGGGGAAGCGCAGGGATGAAAGACGCATACATGGATTGGTTCATTCACCACTTTATTCAGCCGCCGCGCCAGGCGCGCGTGCGTTTGCTGGCTTACACCGGCGGGCCGGTGGCAGCGCATCAGCTGGCGAACAGCCTGCCGCGCTGGCTCACTAACGATGTGCAGCACCTGCGACGCGGCATGATGCGCGAGTATCGCGCGCAGATTAACGGCATGGCGCATTTTCCGGCGCTGGTGACGGATTTCAATGACGCGCGCACGCTGGCGCTGGCGGAGCTGCAGCCGCAAAAGGGAGGATGTATGCTGGTGATCAGTCCCGGCGCCGGGCTGTTCTTTCTGTTTCAGCCGCAGGGCGGTGGACGCGTAGGGCGTGTCGCTTAACGCGCTGCGGCACCCTGTCAGCCAGATAGTGGCGCCGCAGCAAAAGGCATGCTGAGCGCGTGCCAGAGAAATCAGAATTGCCAGCGCTGCCGCCCGGTAACTGGCGAAGTTAGCGCAGCAGCTCCAGGGTAAGTCGTGCTTCGTTGTCGGTTTGCAGCGCCACGCGTGAGGCGCTCTCCGGCAGCAGTGGCACAATTTCCAGCTGCGCGGTAAAGGCTTTACCTTCCACCACGTTGCCGTTCTGCACCGCGCTGAACGGCTCGCCGGGACGCAGCAGCAGGCTTTCGCTGCTCTGGCCATTTTGCTCCTGAAGCAGCGCGACCGGCTGGCCGTCGAGCCGCGCGTCATACAGCCGCAGCCGCACGCTGCCGTGCTCACCCCAGCGCAGTGCGCCATCCAGCGCGCGATCGCCACGCAGTGCCAGCTTCATCGGCTGGCTATACGGACACACCACACCGAGCAGCAGCTCGCGTTTGCCGGGCGTGAGCTGACCGCCGCCAGCGTCCGCCAGCTGATAGCGCGTCTGGCGACCATAGTTCACTTCCTGCGTGCCGAGCGACAGCGAGCAGGGCGTATCCTGCGCCACCTGGGGCAGCGTGGGCAGGCTGGCCAGTGCGTTCTGGCACAGCAGCAGCGCCAGCCCGAGCGGGTAAAACAGATGCTTCATCTTCTTCTCTCCTGTTAGCTGCACTGCGCGCTGGCGTTTTCAAACAGTCCGGCGTCCTGCGGCTTCGCGGGCAACTTCAGGTCGAAGCTGCAAATGGTTTTGCCGCCCAGCTGCACTTCCATGCGGCCACCGTCACCGGCATCAGAAATAAAGATGCTGCCGTCGCTGCCCACTGCCGTCACGAAGTTGTCTTTGGCGTCGAACACGCTGGCGCCATACGGCAGGACTTTGCCGACGTTATCCTTCACGTCGACCAGTACGCGGCGGCTGCGTACGATATCGAATGCCAGATAACTCACTGACCCGCGTGCGGCGCTGGTTTCCTGTACGCCGTTGGCGATATCAACGTTCTTCTTCAGACTGCGTGCATCAATCTGCACCTGAGAACGGCGATAGCTACTGAGTGATGGAATGACCGCGTAGCCGCGCCCGTCCGTCCAGGTTGGGCCGCCTGGTGTATCCAGCCGCACGCCGCGCTCGTCGCCGACTTTGGCAATGCCGAAGGTATCGCCGATGCGATAAGGCGACAGCGTGACGCCACCGCCGTGCACCACTGCGCCACCGCTGGCACGCAGCGACCAGCTGGTGCTGTCTTCCGCGTAACGGCTCAGACTGCCGCTCAGCTGGCTGACCGGCGTCACCATATCCATACCGGCGCTCAGGCTGTCGCGCTGCTGGCGGAAGTCGCGTTCGGCCGACAGGCTCCAGCTGCGATCCTGCGACAGCCGGTCGTTGTAACGCGCACCGGCGCGGGCACCATTTTTATCGCTGTGGTTGAGGTAGCTGCTGACGGTGCGTGAATCACCGAACGGCACGTTAAGCGCCATATAAACTCGCTGCTCTGGCGTGTTGTTGCGTCCGCCACCGCTGCGTTCGACGTTGAGACTGAGGTAAGCGCGGTCAAACGATTTGCTCCAGCCGCCGCGCAGATACGAGATGCTGTCGCCGTTGAACGTGCGGCTGCGCGCCCAGCCGAGCGAGAAAGTACCGACATCGCCACCGGCCCAGCTGATGCCAGCGCCGATCTGGTCGCGGCTGCTGTAATCACGCTTACGACGTTCCTCCTGCTGCGCATCGCCCATATCGCTGTAACCCTTGCTTTGGGTGGAGGCGTTGAGACTCAGGCTGATGCGTTCGCTGACTTTCTGGCTCACTGCGCTATATACCGACACGCCGCGATCGCCGTGGCGCGCATCCTGGCTGGCGGTGATTTGCAGCTGGGTTTGCGTATGGTTGAACGGCTGGCTGTTGAGGCTGATGGCGGCGGCGCGCCACTGCGCGGTGGTCATCAGGCCGGCGGTAAAGATATTACGCGCGTTCAGTTCCCAGCCGCGCGACAGCGTTGCCACCCACGGCGAACCGGCGTTGCCCGCCAGCTGCGTCATTTTACCCACGCCAATCGACAGGCCCGGTGCGCTGCCGCTGCTCATTGGCAGCGACGCAGCTGGCACCACGAACTCCTGCTTATTGCCCTGGGTATCCGTGAGCGTTACCTGTAAATCGTTGCGGGTATTGAGCAGGGAGAAACCCTGCAGTTTGAACGGACCGGCCGGCACGCTGGTGCTGTACACCAGCACGCCCGCCTGACGTACTTCAACCACCGACGCGCTGTTCGCGATGCCTTCCACCAGCCCGGCGCCGCCGCGCTTCTCCAGACCGAGCTCAGGAAAAAGTTGCACCCCCAGCACCTGGCCGGTGCCGAACAGCGAGTTTTGCAGGTTGATCTGGCCAACCTGCAGCACCTGTTTAGTCTGGGTAAAGCTGCGCTGGGCATAGGCACCCTGGTGGTTGAGTGAGACTTCGCCGTTGAAGCGCGATACCGTCTGACGGCTGCGCACAATCCAGTCGCTGATGTTAAAACCGCCTTCCAGCCCGACCTGCATAAAGTTGAGTCCGGCGTTTTTGCCAATCGAATCGAGGTATTGCGCGTCGTAGCTCAGCATGCCGGCGGCGCCGCCGTGCTGCCAGCTATCATGCTGATCCGGCGCGGCCAGCGCCTGTTGTGGCACCAGCAGCGATAGCCGCTCTTCGCCGGGATCGGCGGTGATTTCCGCTTGCTGCCAGGCGCTTTTCAGATCAAAACAGCCGTCGTCGCTGACGCCGCGCGGCACCAGCAGGCCGGCGGCTTTCAGGAAGGTGCGATCGATACAAGGCTCGCCCTGCTCATCGAAGGTGACGCGCACCCGACCGCGTTCAGCGCCGTTGACGCGCAGCGCCACCGTGGTCGCGCCAGGCAGGAAGCGCGGCGCATTTTTAAACAGCGCCGCAAGTTTCGGGTCGATACCGCGCGCGGCCAGCGCGGCGCTATCAAATTCCAGCTCCTCAGCACCATAAGCGGAGAAGCAGCAGAGCGCCGGGAACAGTACCGCGCACAGCAGGCGCGGGCGCGGCAGCAGACGTCGTGTCGTAGTGATTCCAGGCACGGCTCACTCCATTAGCGCGCGAGCGGCGCGTCGTAGGTATCGACGCTGTAACCCCAGGTGGTGGCCGGAGAGATGCGTACCTGTTGTGCATTACCGGCTTTTTTGCCGTCCTGCGCCGTCAGGGTAAATTTCTGGCCCGGCAGCACGTAGCTGTTCGGCAGCATGTAGACGTTGCGGTTGGGCAGCGTCTGCACCGCCTGGTTCAGGCGCACCACGTACGGTGAGTCATTGCTGACGGTCAGCTGGTCGCCCTGCATTTTCCAGTTCAGGCGTTTCCACGGTGCCATCTCTTTGGCCAGACCGGCCGGACGGATGATCACCGGTAGGTTCTGCCGCACCGTCATACGTACTTCGCTGGAATCTTTTTTCTGTGGCGGCACGCCTTCCACTACCACGCGCTTCAGGCGTTCAGTTTTCAGCGGCTCTTTCGTGGTAAGAATAAAACGCACGCGCTGCGATTTGCCTGGCTCGACGCGCGCCGCCGGCGGCGTAACGGTCAGGAGCGGTTCTTTATCGTCCGGCGTATCCTGCAGCGTGGTCAGCAGTAATACCGGCGTTGAATCGGTGTTTTGAATATTCAGTGCGCCTTCGCCATCGGCCTGCTCGACAATCACCACCGAGGTTTCCGGTACCATACCGGTGGCATAAGCCTGAGAGGCAGATAATAACAGGGCGGCCGCGCATGCCGTGCGGCGGTTAAATACATTCAGCATAATGTGTTCCCGGCTGGTTTGTTTGTTAATTCAATATAAGAATCATAAAGTGGGTGAATAAGGCCGGGATTTATTCCGGCCTGGGTTATTACAGCAGTTATTACAGGTAAACCATTTCGATATTGGTCAGGCCATCGAGTTTGATTGGCTTGGAAATGTCGAGTTCTGAAGCTTTGTTAACATAACCCATAATTTTTAATGGGAAAGTGGCTGTCGTAAATGCCGCAGGAGCTACAGCGTCATCCTCTTTGATTGTTACATACTGTATGTTACCGCTCTCATTATAAAGGGATCTTGCATAATCTGCGCTCCATGCGGTTTTATTAGCTGATTTAATAACGGCAGCTCTGTTTTCATCTTTAATAACGTCTCCAACAGTAACAGCATAAGCACCAATTTTAGTTTCGCCATCCAAACCAAAACCGGCTACTCCTGCCGTTAGCGGGATATTGCCACGAACAGCAGGCCAGGCGGCTCCGGTTACACCTTCATTGATGTCTGACAATGTACTGCCCTTACGCCCACTGGTCGCGAACAGAGCAACTTTGGCAGGTGCGTTGCAGGATATATTGAGTGTAATTTCTTTTTCATCCAGCCAGGTATAACTGTCTTTATTTAATGATTCAGTTTTGATTACGCCGTAATCGACTACACCATTACTGGCGATAGCTGGCGTACAAGCTGCTGGTGCAATGTTTCCGGTAACGCCCAGCTGGAAACTTTCGGCTGCTGCCTGGTTCGCTGCTGACATAATAGCCACAGCACAAATTGTTTTGAAGGTTTTGTTCATGATATTTTCCTGATGAATAGCATTATATCAATTGAATTGATACTTTTGCTTTTGACTTTAAATTGTTCTAGGTATGTGTGCCATTCTATTATAGATAAAACATTTCAAAGTTCGCCTGACCATCAAGTTTGATGGGTTTGGTTAAGTCAAGTTCTGAGCTTTTATTAATATATCCATTAACTGTAATAGTAGTGCTTGCGTTTTTGAATGCAGTCGGTGCGGGCTCATCAGGACGATGCCATGTGATATATTTGTAATGCCCATTATCATCAAAGAGGCTATCATAGTAATTATTAACCCAGGTGTTTTTATCAGTGGATCTTAAAATGCTTGCAGCTTGACCATCAATTTTGTGATTAGATATATGCAAACCATATGCTCCAATCTTTTTATCACCATCCAGACCTAAACCTGCAACACCACCATTTAGTCCATATCCATTTCCGATTAAGGGCTTAGCTGTTCCTGCTGGGCCTTCTTCGCTTATTGCCAGGGTAGTTCCCGGACGCGCATTCGTTGCCAGTACAGCAATTTTAGCCGGTGCAGTGCAATCGATACTTAACGTAATCTTTTTGGATTGTAATAAATTTAACTCATCTTTCTTAAGCGCGTTGGTATTAATCTCACCAAAGTCGACCACGCCATTATCAGACAGTGTTGGTTTACAGGCGATTGGTGTTACCGCACCCGTCACACGCATATCGACACTTTCGGCCATTACATTACAGGATGCAGCCAGCACGGCCAGCGCACAGGTGGTTTTCATCATTTTTTTCATCATTAAAGTCCCTTATTGGGTTAATTTCCTTGCGGCTTATGGCGCAGAGAAATAAAGACTTAGCTATTAACGGTGAGCCAGGTTAAATGCCGGCTGCGTTAATGCGTTCAGTTAACAATTTATTACAGGTAGACCAGTTCAATGGTGGTCAGGCCGTCCAGCTGTACCGGTTTGGACAGATCCAGATCTGACGTTTTGTTCAGATAGGTTTTCACCGTCAGCTTGGCGTTCATATTTTCAAAGGCGGCGGGCGCGACTTCACCGGCATCGCTCCAGCTCAGATAGCTGGTGCTGCCATCCGCTTTGTACAGCGAGCTGGCATTGCTGTCGTTCCAGGTCTGCTTGTCATCAGACTGGATGGCTTTCGCTGCGGTGCTGTCGAGGGTAACGTCACTGATCGCTACGCCATACGCACCAACTTTGGTCTCACCGACCATGCCCAGACCAACCACGCCAAATCCAGCCGGCAGACCCACTGCGCTTACCGGTGCGGCAGCACCGCTGGCGCCTTCGGTACCGTCAGACACGGTAGAGTCTTTACGACCGCTTACCGCCTGAATGGCCACTTTGGCTGGCGCATCACACACGATGCTCAGCGTGGTCTCTTTGTCTGCCAGCAGGGTGTAGCCGGTTGGGTCCAGCGAGTCGGACTGGATGCTGCCGTAGTCAATGCCACCGCTGCCGCTCAGGGTTGGCTTACAGGATGGCGGAGTAATAGTACCAATCACCTTCAGTTCTACGCTTTCAGCCATTACGTTGGCTGAGGCTGCCAGCACAGCGAGGGCGCAGGCGGTTTTCATCATTTTGTTCATCATGGTTTATTTCCTTCGTTGTGTTTAATAACCTTCTTCCCTGATAAATAAAACGGAGAAGGCGATGGGCATTATCCAGATACTGCGTTGAATTAATGTCCTTTTAAAAATAATGTGGCTGTCTTCTCTTACAGGCTATTAGTGATAACAGCGCAGGTAATCAGATTATTGCTTTATTATCTTTTAGCGGTGTGGCTGCTAAGCGATGAGGTTATAATAGAGCGAAAGTTCCTGTGTCACTATGCGAATGTTCATCGGTGTTCTGTAGTCCCTGTCTTAAGGCTTCAGTTGTTATTTTTTATCTATCGGCTAATAGTTGTATTGCTGTGTGTCAATTAAGACCGGTCTGTAATTTTATTTGCGAGCTAATTAATTATTGCCTGACTATTTGGCAGGTATTTATCCGCAGTGTTATTGCTGACCCATTCGGCTGCCCGGCTTCTAAACCGCAAGAGGGCGTAGCGGCGCGATTTATCGCGCGAGTCCGCCAGCCGCTCCGTGTCAGATTGCGCAATGAATTGCGCCGCTACGATTTGTGCGCGGTCTTGTTGCTGCGCTGTCCTGGTGCGCATAAATGCGCACCCTACGACGTGATAATTCTTTTGCGATGTGCGGCTTATCGCGCGAGTCCGCCAGCCGCCCCGTGGCAGATTGCGCAATGAATTGCGCCGCTACGATTTGTGCAAAGTGTTGTTGCTGCGCTGTCCTGGTACTTAAATCGGGCGTTTGCCGGCGCAGGCTAGCATGGCGTTCAGCGACGGAAACCCGCTGCGCGCCAGGCTACTTAACTTGATGCGGCTGATCTCGCGGGGGTGCACCCCCATTTCGCGTGCAATGCGCGCTGGCTTTATGCCGCGCAGTAGCGCGAGCAGGACGCGCTTTTCACGTGCCAGTGCGCTGCGACCATCCTGGGATGCGGTGTAGTCGTAGCGCAGCGGTGGACGCTGTAGCTGTTGCCTGATGCCGCGCCGCAATATCTCAGCCCGGTCGCTTTTACACATCACCGCAGAGAAACCGGCAGCTATCAGCGTCTGGTGCATAGGCTGTGTTTCTCTATCAAGCAGAATGATTGTATTGCCGGTAAACCACTCCGGAATCAGCAGCAGATCGGCCAGGCCGGCGGCGTCATGCGGCAGTCCGGTGATGAGTAAATCGGCGTAGTTGAACATTAACTCTTCCGCCACGGCTTCGGGCGCAATCTGCAATGTCTGTAAGCTATAATCCTGCAGCGGCTGGCACACTTCACGTAAACCAGTGAGAGCAAAATGGCAGCTGAGTGCAATAATAATTTTTTTCGGTTTTCCAGGATTGGCTGCTTTCTTTGAAATTACCTTTCCCATATTTACCCCTTACTTAACTAATAAAAAATATAGTTTGCAGAGTAATGAATTCTTAATGATGACATTTTACGATTAAATTACGCGCAGGGATATGGGAATGTTCATCGGCGGCGTGTAGGACGCGGCCTACATTTTGTTATTTGAATGTGGTTGATTCAGGGTTGAATTTATTAGTCTAATAGTAAGCTAATTAACTTTTCTTTTTAAGGTCACGTCAGGAAATAAAATATGGCGAAATTTATCGTCGTCGACGATCATCCAATGGCGCGTATGGCTGTGAGCTTTCTGCTTGAAAAAGAGGGCCATAGCATGGTCGCCGAAACCGATGATGGGTATGAAGCGCTTCAGCTTATCGACCAGCATTACCCGGAGATCGTGGTGATGGATATTGATATTCACTCGCTGAACGGTATCGAAGTGGTTAAGGCGCTGCGTGCTAAGAGTTTTCCGGGTATTATTATTATCGTCTCAGGTAAAAATCAGAACTTTTATGCGGTGCAGAGTGTGCGCTGCGGGGCGAATGGTTTCATCAGTAAAAAGGACAATTTGCCGGAAATCATCACCGCGATTCGCGCGGCGCAGAGCGGCTATGGCTACTTCCCTCTGTCGGGTATCAACGTGCCGGCGGAAGAAAACCACATCCATTCTGATAAGCAGCTGCTGGAATCGCTTTCGCCGCAGGAATTCCAGGTATTCAACTACCTGTTAAAAGGGCTGGATAACATGCGCATTGCTAACCGTATGAATCTCAGCAATAAAACCGTTTCAACCTATAAAGGCCGTCTGCTGGAGAAACTGCACTGTAAAAGTCTGCGCGATCTCTTTGCTTTTGCCAATCGTAACCACATGGAGTAGCGATGCTGCGCCTGATCACCCTGCTTCTGCTGCTGTTGAGCCCGCTGCTGGCTGCCCAGCCGCAGCCGGAAATTTTTCAACTGTTCAGCCGGGAAAAGCTGACACCGCTGCACATTGAGCTGAGCGGCAACGAGTGGCGCTGGCTGCGCATCAGGCATGAGTTGCGTGTGGCGGTGTGGACGCCAGAGTTACCGCCTTACCTGATTTTCCAGCAGGGGGCGAGCAGCGAGAATAGCGTGGAAGGAATTTACGCTGACTATCTGCAACTACTGGCGCGTAACCTTGGCTTGCAGGCGGTAATGGTGCGTTATCCCAGCCAGGCGGCGGCGCAGGCAGCGGTGAAAAGCGGCTCGGCGGATGCGCTGTTTACCTCGCCGGGGCGTGAACTGCACGATGCGGCGGCCTTCAGGGCGACAGACAGTTTTCTCATCAATCGTCCGGTGGTGATTGGCGCAGAGAAGCAGGCCTCACAGCCGGTGCCCTACGATGCGCCGCTGCGCCTTGCGATGCGCGAAGGCTTTCTTACCGATGCTCAAATCAAACAGCATTTTCCGCAGGCCAGCGTGGTGCGTTATCCCTCCAGCCAGGCGGCGCTGGCGGCGGTGGCCAGTGGCGAAGCGGACTACGCGCTCGGCAGTCTGCTGGCGGCGACGTTTTTGATTGAGCGCAGCTATGTCAATCAGCTGGCGCTGGCCGCGATTTTACCGGAGGACGCACTATACGGCAGCCGTCTGGTGGTGAAAGCCGATAATCAGCCGCTGTTGACGGCACTGAATGCTGCCATCGCCGCGATTCCCGGCGAACAGCATCGGCTGATTTCGCGGCAGTGGACGCAGCGTCCGGACGTCTGGCGACTGCAGGAGCCGCTCAGCCTGACGCCGCGCGAGCAGCAGTGGCTGCAGCAGCATGCGCAGGTGAAGGTGGCGTTTAATCCATTCTCCGCACCGCTGGCCCTGCTGGATGAGCAGGGTGCATTTCAGGGTATCAGCGCCGATCTGCTGCATCTTATTCAGCTGCGCACCGGGCTGTTTTTCACCCCGGTGCCGGCGTATTCGTGGCGTGATGGGGTAAAGCAACTGGAACAGCATCAGGTGGCGATGCTGGCGGCAGTGGCACAGGATGGTGGCCATCAGGAGGCGGTGCGCTTTACCCGGCCTTACCTGAAAGTGCCGCTGGTGCTACTGGTGCCGGACCAGCCCGATGCGCCGCAGGCCCTTTATAACGGCATGAAGCTCAGTATCGTCAAAGGCAATCCGGCGCGTCAGGCGCTGCTGGATCGCTTCCCCACGCTGCAATTGTCTGAAGTGGATAACGCCAGCCTGGCGCTGCAGCTATTGCAGGAGGGCAAGGTTGCCGGGCTGATCGATAACCAGCTGAGCGTGAACACGTTACTGGCGCGCTACGCGCAGCAGCCGCTGAAGATCGTGTCGCGCCTGGCGCTGCCGCCGGTGGAGCTGAGCTTTGCCGTCAGCCGCGATCAGCCGGAGCTGCTGAGCATTATTGATAAGGCGCTGGCCGATATTCAGCCGAGCGAAATCTCGCTGATTGCCAGCCGCTGGCAGGGGACGCCGCAGACCACGCACAACACCTGGCCGCTGTACCGTGCGCAGTTTTACGCTATTACTCTGCTGACCGCGCTGCTGCTGATCGCCTGCCTGGTATGGATATACTATCGCGGCAAAGAGGTGAAGCATCGCCGTCGCGCTGAGGCCGACCTGCAGGCTGAACTGCGCTTTCGCGATGCGCTGCTGAATGGCCTGCCAACGCCGGTTTACGTGCTGGATCGCAACTGGAACGTGGTTAGTTCTAACGGTGCGTTTCAGCGCTTTTTTGCCGGCGTCGACGCGCAGCGCCTGAGCTTTTCGCTTTACGATCAGCGCCATCCGCTGTCGCCGCTCATCAGCAAACTCTATCCGCTGATGAGCCCGGAAGCGGTTAACGATCCGGAACTGGTGGCGCTGGCGCACAACAGTCTGTGGGGCGATACCGCCCAGGATCTGGAAATCGAGATCGAGAACGGCAGCGAAGCGCGCATGGTGCACCACTGGGCGCAGGAGCAGCGCGATGCGCAGGGCAATATCACCGGACTGATCTGCGGCTGGCAGGATGTCACCGCCTACGAGCTGCTGATGCTGGCGCTACAGGCGGAGAAAAAGGTGGCGGATGAAGCCAACCGAGCCAAGAGTTCGTTCCTCGCTACCATGAGCCATGAGATCCGCACGCCGATCAGCGCCATCATCGGCCTGCTGGAGCTGGAAGGGCGCAAACAGCGCGACAACGAAGCCATTCAAATCGCCTACGAGTCGGCCAACACGCTGCTGGGGCTGATTGGCGATATCCTCGATATGGCCAAGATTGAGAGCGGACAGCTGGAGCTGATGCCGGAGTGGGTCAGCACCGAGCAGCTGGTGCTGCCGGTGGTGCGACTGTTTGACGGCATGGCACGCGATAAAAATCTGACGCTGCACTACCACAGTGACACGCCGTCGGGGCTGGAGGTGTTTATCGATGCCGCGCGCTTCCGCCAGGTGATCGCCAATTACATCAATAACGCCATCAAATTCACTCACGAAGGCGGCGTCGAAGTGCGGGTGATCGGCCATGAGTGGGAAGACGGTTCGCTGGAGCTGGAAATTGAGATCGAAGACAGCGGCGTGGGCATCAGCGCTGCCGACCAGGCCAAACTGTTTCAGCCGTTTGCCCAGACCGAAGAGGGGCGCAAGCAGACCGGCACCGGTCTTGGTCTGGTGATTAGCGCCCAGCTGCTGGAGAAGATGCAGGGCACCATGAACCTCAACAGCCAGCCGGGACGCGGCACGCTGATTCAGCTTAACGTGATGATGCCGGCACGCCGGTCGCGCAAGCTGCTGGAGAAAACCCGCGTGGTGCGCAGCCGTGCGCTGCCGCAGCTGAATATTCTGGTGGTCGACGATCATCCGGCCAACCGCCTGCTGCTGCGGAGCCAGCTCAGCGAGCTGGGCCAGCAGATCAGCGAAGCCAGTAGCGGCGAAGAGGCGCTGGCGCTGCTGGCGCATCAGTCGTTTGATCTGATTATTACTGACTGCAATATGCCAGGCATGAGCGGCATCGAACTGACGCAGACCCTGCGCCGCAATGGCAACGCGGTGAAAATTTTTGGTCTGACGGCCAATGCGCAATCGGACGTGCGCGTGCGCTGTCTGGAAGCGGGCATGAACGCCTGCCTGTTTAAGCCGCTGAAGATTGACAAGCTGGCCGAGCTGCTGAGCAGCAACGAGCCGGCCGCCGAAGTACCGGCGCTGGATTCGCTGCTGTCGCTCGAATCGCTGCGCGCCATGGTGTATCACGACGATGCGATGGTGGCGAAGATGCTGGAGAAGGTCGGCGAAGAGAGCCGCAACGATATGCAGCAGTGCTGGCGCCATTTTGATGCGCAGGACTGGCCGGCGCTGGCTTCATCGCTGCACCGGCTGGGCGGATCGGCGCAGATCATTTATGCCGGGGAGATCGATGATCTGTGCGGGCAGATCGAGCGCGCCTGCCAAAGCGCTGAAGATCAGGAGGTCATCCGCGAAGGGCTTCTGCTGCTGGAAGAGAAGCTGGATACGCTGAACCAGTCGGTAGTGCATTATTTGCAGGCGTCGTGATGGAGCGGTGCGGTAATTGAAATTGCGCGATAAATCGCGCCGCTACGGTTTGTGCGGCGAGATAATGCAGATATCGCATCCGCAATAAATCATGATGGCGCGACGTATCGTGCAGATATCCCTTATATGTGATGCCGCAGATAACCGCACGGGTGGTAGCGGCGCAATTTATTGCGCATTCCGCCGCGGTGCGGTAATTGAAATGCGCGATGAATCACGCCGCTACGGTTCGTGCGGCGAGATAATGCAGATATCGCATCCGCAATAAATCATGATGGCGCGATTTCTCGCGCAGATATCCCTTCCATGTGATGCCGCAGATAACTGCACGGGTGGTAGCGGCGCAATTTATTGCGCTTTCCGCCGCGGTGCGGTAATTGAAATGCGCGATGAATCACGCCGCTACGGTTTGTGCGACTGGATAATGCAGATATCGCATCCGCAATAAATCATGATGGCGCGACGTATCGTGCAGATATCCCTTCCATGTGATGCCGCAGATAACCGCACGGATGGTAGCGGCGCAATTTATTGCGCATTCTGCCGCGGTGCGGTAATTGAAATTGCGCGATAAATCGTGCCGCTACAACAATCTGCATCCTTTTACTGGTTTAAAACGCCACTTTCACGCCGCTCAGCACATTCCAGTCGCTCACGCCGGGGCGATCCAGCCGCTGCTGCACCTGCAACTGCGTGCCGATCTCCACGTTTTCATGCAACTGCCAGCTGACGTAACCGCCCAGCTGGGCGCTGTGGCGGGCGCGCTCAATCGGTAATCCGCGCATATCGCTGGCATCCAGCGTATTCTGCCTGCCGCTGTGCCAGACATAACGCGCCTCCAGCCCCATCTTCACTGACGATAGCGGCTGATAATCATACTTAATACCGCCAGCCAGGCTGAACTGCGGCGCCAGCTGATAGTTCACCTGTGCACCCTGTTGCTCGGTGAAATCCGCAATATGCAGCCACTGCACACCGGCTGCGGCCAGCGGCATCAGGCTATGCGCATCCTGCTGCCAGCGCCAGCCGGCTTCTGCGCCGATATTGCCGCTAACGGCGCTGATCCGCGCCACTTCACCTTGGGTTTCATGGCGTAAGGTGCCGCGATAATGCGTCAGCCCCAGCGGTACCTCCAGCTGCCAGCCCTCAGGCGGCTGAATGCCGATCAGCGCATTAATACCCTGGGTTTGCATACGCAACTGGCTGCGTCCCGCCGGCGTATCCGACAGCATAGTCACTACGCCTTTGTGCACGCCTGCACTCAAGGCCAGCGGGCTCTGTTCCGCTTCTGGCGTCCAGCGCGCGCCCAGCATCCAGCCCTGATAGCGGCTGATGGCATCGCTATCACCCTGCGCACTGCGATAGCGCTCGCCGCCGCTATAGCCATACACAAACAGGTTGTGATGATCATCCAGGCTCATCTGCCGGGCAGCAAAGTGGAAGCGGGTTTGCATGGTGTCGTTGAGGGCATACAGCATGTTGGGCAGGGCGAGATAGGTCGGGATTTGTGGCGCGGGTATAAGCTGTGGCGGTTCCGGCTCAGGCGGTGGAGGCGGCGGTATTATGACAGCTTCGCCATGATCGGGATCGGGTATCGGAGCCACGATGCCAGGATTATTAATATTCGGCAATCCTTCATCTTTCTCCCCGGTCAGGACCATGGTCTGTAACCGGTAATACCACAAATGATGGCTATTATTGCCGGCCAGCACGCTGCTCCGCACCAGGCCCGAGGTCGCCGGATTGATCTCATCAAACCACGAGCCGCGGGCGATCATTTTCCCAAGCTGTTTAATCCCTTCGCCGGTCTGGCGGCTGACCTGCGCAAGCAGCGGCAGCTCAGGGATTTCCTCTATTGCCAGGCCAGACGAAGGTTCTGGCAATAGAGGAATATTCGCAGTGTTAACATTATTATTTTCTGATGCAGGAAGGGTAGGGGCGCGCTCATCAGCGAATGCAGGAAGGCAATAACAGAACGTACTGATCACCAGCGTTAGCGGGGTAAGTTTCATATTCTCTTCCATGGATGAAAATAGCGAGAATCGTCAACCTAATGCGACCGAATAATGCGGCAATTAAGTTTTGTCTGGTTTTTTTTCAGAAAAGCATGAAAAAGCCCGGTAAGACATGTCCCGGGCTGATGCATGATGAGAGCCGCGATTAAAAACTGATTTTCACACCGGCCTGCAGATTCCAGTCGCTGATGCCTTCCTGCGTCAGGCGCTGCTGGCCCTGAAGCTGGGTGTTAAGCTCCAGATTATCCAGTACCTGCCAGCCGGCGTAACCGCTGTACTGCAGGCTATTGCCGCCGCGTCCGGTGGCGAAGTGCGCCGCCTGCTGGCCGTCACCAATCGCCACCCGATCGCGCTGGCTGATGCGCTGCACGTAGCGCGTTTCCGCGCCCAGCTTCAGCTTCTCGTTGAGGCGGAAGTCGTATTTTACGCCGCCGGAGAGCTGCCATTGCAGCGGATTTCGGTAGCTGACCTGTGCGCCGTCGCTGTCGGTGAAATCATTGATATCGAGCCACTGCGCATTCACACCGGCCACCGGCGTTAGCGCATGCGCACCAGACTGCCAGCGCCAGCCGCTGTCGAGCCCGAGGTTCGCGCCGCGCGCTTTTAGCTGCGTCACGTTACCGCGCAGGTCGGTGCTGACGCTGCCGCGGTACTGCATCACGCCAGCTGGCACGGCCAGCTGCAGGCCCTGATCGGGCTGCCAGCTCAGTAGCGCACTGGCGCCCAGCGTATCAATGCGGGCGTGACTATTGCCGTCTCGCGCTTCCGGTGTGATGCTCAGATTGCCTTTATTGACGCCGACGCTCAGCGCCAGCGCGGACTGCAGCGGGAAGCGGCTGCCAATCATCCAGCCCTGATAGCGGCTGTGAAAATCGTAGCCGTAATCCATAAAGCCGCCCGCGCTGTGATAGCGGTCGTCGCCGGTGTAGCCGGACACAAACAGATCCGGACGGCCCTCTGCGCTCGCCTGCTGTGCGCTGCTGCTGAACAGCGCTTGCAGGTTATGCGTCACGCTGTGGAAGGCGGCAGGCAGCGAGATGTAGGCCGGCACCTGCGGAATCACCGCCGCGCGCACCTTACCTGGCTCCGGTTTTGGCTCTGGCTGCGGCACCTGCGGATTTTCCGGTTCCGGCTGCGGTTCAGGCTCGGGCTGCGGTTCAGGCTCCGGCTCCGGCAGGTAAGGTTCGCGGTTATCCCCTTCCGCCAGCAGAATGTTTTGCAGACGGTAATCCCAGAACTGATCCCCTTCGCCCGCCACCAGACGCTCATCGCCACTGGCGCGGCCCGGTGCGAAGGCGTACAGACCGTAAGCCCAGGCGCCGCGCGCCACATAGCTGCCGGCCAGCTGGACGCTGTCGGCGTGCGCCTGGCCGCCAACCTGCACCAGCGACACACCTTCATTGTTATCCGCTGCACCGTTGTGGTTGCGATCGCTATCGATCCAGCTGGCCTGCGGTTTTACCGTCAGCCACAGCGGCGCATCGTCCGGCTGTTGCAGATCGCCATCGATCAGCAGGCGATCGCTGGCGTTATTGCGGAACGCGGAGTTCAGCACCAGCGCCGTGTCGCGCCCGTGACGCAGATCGCCAAGGCGCATGGTCGACCAGCTGTCCGGCGCATTGTTCCAGCCCGGTGCCAGCGTGACGTTATCGGCGAGGCTGGCGTGATTGATGACGCCGCCGCCGGAGAGCAGCGTGCCGGCGGCCATGTTCAGCGGCGTGTGCAGCTTGCCGCTCACTTCCAGCTCGCCCTGCTGCACCTCAACGCCCTGCTGATTGCTGACGTCACCGCTCAGCGTCAGCCGGCCGTCACCGCTTTTAATCACGCTGCCCTGCCCACTGATATTGGCGCTGATGGTGGAAGCCAGCTCGCCCAGCGTGCTGACGTACTGCGCGATGTCGGCAATCAGACTGGAAGCGGTACCGCTCAGGTTGATGTCGCCGGCCAGCGTGGAACGGCCCAGCACGTTAAGCGTGGCCTCGTCGGCCAGCGTGATATCGCCGGTAACGTGGGCGTGCTCAGCGACGGTTAGCGCGGCGTCCTGCGCCACCTGCAGCTGGTTGATGTGATAGGTTTTGTCCTGCCAGTCATTGGCAAAGAACACCTTCCCGGCATGCTCAACCTGTTCGCCGCTCAGCGTCAGCACACCGTCGGCCACCGCCAGCTGATTAAGCTGCGCGCCGCCGGCCAGCTGCCAGCGCTGATGGGTGGTCACGTTGAGGTTATCGCGTGACTCCGCTTCGCCCAGCTCGCCGAGGAACAGACGGTTATCGCCGGTGAGAGCAAGATGCGCCAGCGTCTGACTGCGGTTAACGATACGCGCGCCGCTGTCGTTGTGCAGGATATCGTCGAAGGTCAGATCGAGGCCGTTAACGTCCAGCGTACCGCCGCGATAGCCGAAGCGGATGTTGTCAGTGCTTAACTGATCGGCGCTGTTGAGCACCACGGTCGGGCGGCCGCTGAACAGGGTGACGGTAGAGAAGGCCTGTTTACGCCCCTGCGCGTCTGCCTGCTGGTCAAGGATGACTGTGCCGTCGCCAACGTTAAGCGCGCCGGGATTGATGCCGCTGGCGTTAACGTGCAGCGTGCCGGCGCCGATTTTGTGCAGCGCATCGTCCTGCAGGCCGTTAACCTGCCACAGCACGGTTTTGTCCTTGTCGACCTCTACGCCGCCGCCGACCCAGCTGAAGTTGCCGTCGCCTGCGCCGCGCAGGGTGTAGTCATTGGAAAAATGCAGGCGGCCGGCACCGAGATTGACCGACTGCGCCAGCTCGATGATGCCGCCGTCGCCGTTGAAGCGCAGATCTTTGGTGGCGTCGAGCTGTTCATTGCTGGCGCTGGCGGGTGCGGTTTCTGCCAGGCTGTCATCGAGCCCGTGCCATTGCCAGCTTTTGCCATCCTGCGTAATGCTGTCACCGCGCCATTCGAGGGTACTGCTGCCGCTGTCTTCAACATCAGCATCCCTGACGGAATCCAGTACCTCCTGCACATGCTTTCCATTAATTAATTCACTGGCAAAGGAATAATTGTAGGTAGTACCCCCATAGCCGCCAGAATGGACAGCGAACTGTACCCAGCGTTTTTCAACACTGTCCCAGGCAAACACCGGGCTACCGCTATCACCTCCACGGGTACCAATACTTAGCAGGGAAAATGAGGGGTGATCAGGTGAAAAAATTCTCCACTTAATGTAGTCCTTATAAAAATTCGTAATGGCGCCGGGTTTAAAGGTTCCACCGGTGTTATAGACGTAGGCGCCATCGATAGGTATCAATTTACCGCTTTCTGGATCGTCGATTTGCTGATAACCCGCACCCAGGCGGGCAAATAAGGTATAGCGACTGCGATTCGCTAATAATTCTTCACCGCCGATGTAAGGCGAAGGCGCGCTTTCGACGACCACCTTATTAACCCGCGGTAAATGAAAGTCTCGCGTAGGATCATTATTGTAGTTAATGCCACGGTAAGTTGGCGAAAATTTGGCTTTTTTGCCTAAATTCAGCGACAGAACATATCGAACATGTTTGGCACCTGTGACAAAAGATGGCGCGATAAATGAGCTGAAACCCTCGTCGCTGACCATGCTAAAGTCCGGCATCGGCACGTCCAGTACATAGCCTTCAAAGGTGCCGTCTTTGCGATAGAGGGGAATATCGGTGGCACCGATAGCATATTTGCCCCGGTTTTCGGCAAAATCGCGGTATTCCTGCACGTCAATGTCATGGCGCATAATCCCGGCATAGGGTGAACCGCTAAGGCACAAGGTACTAATCAGCAGCGCCAGCTGGCTTTTTTTCATGATGTTCATTCCCTGAATGACGAGGAAAATTGAGCGGGCTACTTTATAAGCACATCGGTGTATCCCCCGTTAAGCCTCGTCTCAATCTGCCGGAGAAAAGCCTGAAAATGGCGTGCGGCATGGCGCGGCGAATCTGTTAAGATCGCGGCGTTTTCTTTTTCAGCTGGTCAATAAATCCATGTTAAAAATCAAATTCCTGCTGCCGCTGCTGCTGGTTATCAGTGCGCTGGTCTGGTGGCTGATGCCGCATTACAGCGATGAGGACAAGGCTTACTACATCGCGACCTTTTGTACGCTGACCCATGACGGGCGCGATAACAGCGCACAGGCGATGCAGCAGATTATTGAAGGCGGTAATTCGGATTACGCGCTGCAGAAGATTCATTTCCAGTCCGGGCTGGCAGAGCATCTGCAAACGGTGTGGCAGGATTTGTCGCCGCAACAGCAGCAGCAGGCACGGCAGGACGCGTTTGTTTGTCGCCAGTTGATGTCAGATAAGCTGCTGCCGGGCCAGCCGGTGCGCTGAGAAATAACAGGGTTTCACCGGCCGGACAGGCACGGTGCGGCGGAACATAAGCGCGATAAATCGCGCCGCTACAATATGTGCGGTCAACAGGCACCGAAATGACATTTCGCACGTACCGTAGCGGCCGACAGGCACCGAGATGATATTTCGCACGTACCGTAGCGGCGCAATTTATTGCGCAATGCATGAATGGGCACGGTGCAACTCAACATCAGCGCGATAAATCGCGCCGCTACAATCTGTGCGGTCAACAGGCACCGAAATGATATTTCGCACGTACCGTAGCGGCCGACAGGCACCGAGATGATATTTCGCACGTACCGTAACGGCGCAATTTATTGCGCGATGACTGAATGGACACGGTGCAACTCAGCATCAGCGCGATAAATCGCGCCGCTACAATCTGTGCGGTCAACAGGCACCGAAATGACATTTCGCACGTACCGTAACGGCGCAATTTATTGCGCGATGCCTGAATGGACACGGTGCAATTCAACATCAGCGCGATAAATCGCGCCGCTACAATCTGTGCGGCCGACAGGCACCGAAATGATATTTCGCACGTACGGTAGCGGCGCAATTTATTGCGCAATGCCTGAATGGGCACGGTGCCACTTAACATCAGCGCAATAAATCGCGCCGCTTCTACTCACGCGGTTATAAATATTTTCCCGAAATATCAGACGTGATTAACGTACCGCGCAGCTAATACGCGCTGGAAACTTCCCATTATTTTCGCTTACCGGATTACAAACCTGTTTTTCCTGCTCGCTGCGATTAAACCCGACCTTGCGACACAGCGCGCAGGGATCGTCACTGCTGCGCAGCAGGGCTTCGGCAGCATCGCTCAGCTGGCGTTTGCGGCAGAATAGCGGCGTGCAGCCCATCACCTGTTTAAACGAGCGGGTAAAGGATTGCTGACTTTCGAAATGGTATTTAACCGCCAGACTGATAATCGGCGTGCGGCTGAATTTCAGCTCGTTCACGCAACAAATCAGTTTCTTTTTGCGAATATAACGCGCCAGCGTTTCGTTATGGTAACGGGCAAACAGTTTCTGTAAATACCATTTGGAATAGCCAGATTTCAGTGCAATATCATCAATGCTCAAACGTTGATCCAGGTTGGCCATAATCCATTCGGTCACCGAATCAATCACCCCTTGGTTGTATTTTTGCTGCATCATTATGGTCCTCCAATAACTCGACACAGTGTAATTAAATTAAACTTTTTAAGCACTGTCGTAACGTAAAGTTTTATCAGGAAATGGCTTTTTTATTAATTGTCATCAAGACTGGTCTTGTTTATCGTGAAATTAATCGCCGACATGTTGTGATGATGTTGAATAGTTGCCGTAATTACGGCCGTTATTATTAACGCAAATGGATTATCGCTTTGCGCGGCTTAACAGTTAAAGGTGTGACGGGCGGCGGCACGGCGCATCAATATCCACCGGCGGTTTTCGTGCCAGACTGAGGGTTTTCCCTGTACAAAAGAGGTCACATGACGTTTCGTTTTCGATTAAAACCGTTACTGAGCGTAGCGCTGGCGTCAGCGATGCTGTGCGGCACGCTCAGCGCGCAGGCCGCAGAGGCCGTGTATGGCGAGCAGCTGGAGGGATTTCACTATCCGCATCCGCTGCAGCATTTTACCTTCTCCTCCCAGCAGCAGTCGCTCAGCATGGGCTATATGGACGTGAAGCCGGCGCAGCAGGCCAATGGTCAGACGGTGGTGCTGATGCACGGTAAAAACTTCTGCGCTGCCACCTGGGAAGACACCATCAACGCGCTGAGCCAGCAGGGCTATCGCGTGATTGCGCCGGATCAGATTGGTTTCTGCACCTCCACCAAACCCACCCGCTATCAGTACAGCTTCCAGCAGCTGGCGCAAAACACCCATCAGCTGTTAGCGCAGCTCGGCGTTGAGAACGCGGTGATCGTTGGCCACTCGACCGGCGGTATGCTGGCGACGCGTTACGCACTGATGTATCCGCAGCAGACGCAGAAGCTGGTGCTGGTCAATCCGATTGGCCTTGAGGACTGGAAGGCGAAGGGCGCGCCGTGGCGCTCGGTGGATCAGTGGTATCAGCGCGAGCTGAAGCTCGACGCGGCGGGCATTAAGAAATATGAGCAGCACACCTATTACAGCGGCCAGTGGAAGCCGGAATATGACAAATGGGTGCAGATGCTGGCCGGGCTGAATAAAGGACCGGGGCATGAGAAAGTGGCGTGGAACTCGGCGCTGATCTACGACATGATTTTCACCCAGCCGGTCTATTACGAGTTTAAAGACCTGAAGGTGCCGACCACGCTGATGATCGGCACGGCCGATACCACCGCGATTGGCAGCGATATCGCTTCACCGGCGGTGAAAGCGCAGCTCGGCCATTACAATGTGCTGGGCAAACAGGTGGCACAGCTGATTCCCGGCGCGCGACTGATCGAGTTCCCCGGCATGGGGCACGCGCCGCAGATGGAAGCGCCAGCGAAGTTTAATCAGACGTTGATTGACGACCTGGCGCGTTAAGGTGAATGCCCGCGCAGCGGCTATCTGCGCGGCTGCCTTTTCTGATACTTGGCGGCGTACATACGTGCGTCGCTGCTTTCCAGCAGCTGCTCCAGCGATTGCGGCTGCTGCGGATCAAATTCCACGATGCCCGACGAAAACTGCAGCGTGTAACGCCGCTCCAGATCCTGCATCTGTTTATGCAGATAGTGGGCGAAGCGCGCCAGCGTCGCTTCCGCCTCGTCCTGACGAATGCCGTTCAGCAGCACCACAAACTCATCGCCGCCGAGCCGGGCAAAGATATCGGCATGGCGAAAACTCACCTTCATGGCATCGGCAAAGTCCATCAGCGCGCGATCGCCCTCGCGGTGGCCATGCCGGTCATTGATGGCCTTAAAACCGTCGAGATCGAGAAACGTCAGGCTGGCGGGCAGCTGTCTCAGCTGGCACTCATTCAGCGCCATCTGTCCCAGCGTCATAAAGCCGCGCCGGTTGGTGATTTGCGTCAGCTCATCGGACGTCGCGGTCTGAAACGCCACCAGCTCGGCTTCGGCCATGGCCGCCAGATCGCGCAGCGCGTGCAGATCCTCCGCGTTGAACTGGCGCGCATGATTATCGATGATACACAGCGTACCGACTTTGGCGCCGGAGGGCGTGCGCAGCGGATAGCCCGCGTAGAAACGCACCGGATTGTCTGCATCGGTAACCAGTGGATTATCGCTGAAGCGCGTGTCGGCCAGTGCGTCCTCGACCACCATCACCTCATCCTGCAGGATGGTATGACCGCAAAAAGAGATGTTACGCGCGGTGGTTGGCCGATCAAAACCGTCGCTGGATTTAAACCATTGATAGTCATTCTCCAGCAGACTGACCATCGCGACCGGAACGTCAAACAGACGTCGGGCGAGGCGGGTTAAACGGTCAAAACGCTCTTCTGTGGGTGTGTGCAGAATGTTGAGCGCACGTAACTGGGCCAGACGCTGTGATTCGTCCGCAGGCAGTGCAGGTGCTTTCATCGCGTAACTCTTGTTAATGATGGATGTGTTACAGCAAACCGGATGTCGTGCCCGCGCAGGGGCAGAGAGCACTAAACAACCGCGGTAATCCGCGATTGTTTAGCGTAACGAGAGGATCAGAGCACTTTTTGCTCGGCAAGATCAAGGGCGAAATAGCTGAAAATGAGATCGGCACCGGCACGCTTAATGGCACCTAAGCTCTCCAGCACCACATTACGTTCATCAATGGCGCCCGCCTGAGCGGCAAATTTGATCATCGCGTACTCACCGCTCACCTGGTAAGCCGCCAGCGGCAGCGTGGTGCGCTCGCGGATATCACGCAGGATATCGAGGTAAGCGCCTGCCGGTTTGACCATCAGCGAATCTGCACCTTCCGCTTCATCAATCAGCGACTCGCGAATCGCTTCACGGCGGTTCATCGGGTTCATCTGATAGGTTTTGCGGTCGCCTTTCAGCGCGGTGCCCGCCGCTTCACGGAACGGGCCGTAGAACGACGAGGCGAATTTGGTGGAGTAGGACATGATAGCGGTATCGGTAAAACCGGCCGCGTCCAGCGCCTGGCGAATCGCTTTCACCTGGCCATCCATTGCTGCTGACGGCGCGATGAAGTCGGCACCGGCCTGCGCAGCAACCACCGCCTGTTTGCCGAGGTTAATCAGCGTCTGGTCATTGTCGACGCCGTGATCGCACAGTACACCGCAGTGGCCGTGGCTGGTGTATTCACAGAAGCAGGTATCGGACATGACAATCATTTCCGGCACCGTGTCTTTACAGATGCGCGACATGCGCGCCACGAGGCCGTTTTCGTTCCATGCATCGCTGCCGGTGGCATCGGTGTGGTGCGAGATACCGAAGGTCATGACCGAACGGATCCCGGCTTTGGCGATGCGTTCGATTTCGTACGCCAGACGTTTTTCCGGAATGCGCATCACGCCCGGCATGGCGTTGATTGGCACGTAATCATCCACGCCTTCTTCAACGAAGATCGGCAGGGCCAGATCGTTCAGGCTGAGGTGGGATTCCTGGAACAGTTCGCGCATCGACGCGCTTTTGCGCAGTCTTCTTGGGCGCTGAATGAGATTGAAATCAGACATGCTCGGTTAACTTATGCTGGTGAAAAAAGTGGCGACAGTTTACCCCTTTTCGCCGGGTAGCATGAAGGATTGTGTGCGGTGTGGGCCGGGCGTTGTTGCCGGTCGGCATGAATGCCGACCCTACAGCGCACCCGGCAACCGCCGAATCACAACCCGCCGTTACCCGTAGGGTGCGCATTC
>NZ_SCKT01000007.1:107371-229561 GCF_014155765.1 Pantoea dispersa
TGCGCACCAGGCAACCGCAGAATCACAACCCGCAGTACACCCGCAGGGCACGCATTGATGCACACCGGGAATCAGCAGAATCCCAACCCGCAACATACCCGTAGGGTGCGCATTCATGCGCACCGGGAATCAGCAGAATCCCAACCCGCAGCACACCCGTAGGGTGCGCATTCATGCGCACCGGGAATCAGCAGAATCCCAACCCGCAGCACACCCGTAGGGTGCGCATTCATGCGCACCTGGAAGCCTCACCGCAGCACCCACATTCTCACGCACCCGGCAACCGCAGAAACAAAACTCCCGCCGGGTGGCGGGAGTGAAAGGGCAGATTACTCGTTGATGTCCGGGTGCTGCTGCACCAGGTTTTTCCGCTTCGCCTCAAGGCGGGCGATCTCTTCATCAATATCTTCAATCTTCTGCTCGATATTGTCGTGATGCTCCTGCAGGATCTCACGCGCTTCTTCGAGGTCCGATGCCGCCGGTGTCGCGCCGCGCAGCGGTTTGTTGGCGGTCTCTTTCATGTACAGACCGGTCACCAGACCGACCACCGCCACCACCATCAGGTAGTAAGCCGGCATATACAGATTGTTGCTGGCTTCCACCGCCCAGGCGGTCACGGTTGGCGTCAGGCCGGCAATCAGAATCGAGATGTTGAAGGCGCTGGCCAGCGCACTATAACGAATGTGCGTCGGGAACATCGCCGGCAGTGATGAGGCCATCACGCCGGTGAAGGCGTTGAGGATCACCGCCAGCAGCAGCAGACCGGCAAAAATCAGCCCCAGTACGTTACTGTTGATCAGCATAAAGGCCGGAATCGCACAGAAGAACAGGGCGATACTGCCGACGATCACGAACGGACGGCGGCCGAAGCGGTCGCTCAACATGCCCATCACCGGCTGCACAAACAGCATCCCCATCATGATGGCGATGATAATCAGCACGCCGTGATCTTCCGAGTAGTGCAGGTTATGCGACAGATAGCTCGGCATGTAGGTCAGCAGCATGTAATAGGTCACGTTGGTAGCGAGCACCAGACCGATACAGGCCAGCAGGCTTTTCCAGTGTTTGCTGGCAATCTCTTTAAACGACACTTTTGGGCCGTCGCGCAGACCTTCGCGGTCGCCTTGCTCCAGCTTATCGACATGCTGCTGGAACGCCGGGGTCTCTTCCAGTGCATGACGCAGATACAGGCCGATAATGCCCAGCGGCAGCGCGAGGAAGAACGGAATACGCCAGCCCCAGTCGAGGAATTTCTGCTCGCCAATCACCGTTGAGATCAGCACCACTACGCCCGCGCCCAGCACGAAGCCGGCAATCGAACCAAAGTCCAGCCAGCTTCCCATGAAGCCGCGCTTACGGTCCGGCGAATATTCGGCGACAAAGATTGACGCACCGGTATATTCCCCGCCCACCGAGAAGCCCTGCGCCATTTTCGCCAGCAGCAGCAGTATCGGTGCCCAGATGCCAATCGAGGCGTAAGAAGGGATCAGGCCGATACAGAAGGTACTGATCGACATGATGACAATGGTAATCGACAGGATTTTCTGGCGACCATATTTATCGCCCAGCATGCCGAAGAACAGGCCGCCCAGCGGACGGATCAGGAACGGTACCGAGAAGGTCCCGAGTGCGGCAATCATCTGCACGCCTGGCGAGGCGTCCGGGAAGAACACTTTACCCAGCGCGTAGGCCACAAAGCCATAAACACCGAAATCGAACCATTCCATCGCGTTACCGAGTGACGCGGCGGTAATGGCCTTACGTAAACGAGCGTCATCGATAATCGTGACGTCATCCAGCCCAATAGGTTTTACACGCTTCCTACGTAATTTCATGAGGTTACCCTGTATTGGAATTCAAAAAGTCCTCAACGCTGCGGACTCGGTGGAGCGTTCAGTCCGCGGCGTTGAGAAAATTAAAGCATAGCCGTGAAAGTGGTTTTTTCCCTGGCCTGCCAAAGCAATTATTACTCAGGTAATTATTGCATCCCGCGACAGAGTATACCGTTTAAATGTGATATTTGTCATGTTTCCGCCAATAACTGGCTATTTTTTGGCTAAAACTATGGCCGTTTTGGTCCGCAATCGCGGCAAAAAAATTGTCTGAATCGCGACGCAGGCCGCAGCGTAGATGCGCGCGCGAGCGAAAATATCTATACTTGCGCCAGTTTCTCTGCCGGAGATCGGGCGCCGCATGGCACGCTTTGTTTTATTTGCAAAAAGTCTCTGTTTTGACGTTGACCAGCAGGTCCTCTTTCCGGTGCAGTCGCCCGCGCACCGCGTGGCACTGACGCCGCTGCAAACCGCTATTCTGCGGCGCGTGATTGATGCGGATGGCAAACTGGTGCGCAACCAGACCCTGCATGCGTTGTTCCAGCGCGTCCCCAGCGACACACCGTTCGCCGAACGCCTGACGGCCACCATTGCCGCCATCAATCAGCAGGCGCAGCTGGCACACGCGCCGGGACCGCTGGTGCATCAGGTGCCGCTGATTGGCTGCGTGCTGGCCGATCAGGTCGATGTGGCGCCGCTGAGCGATGAGCCGGTGGCTGCGCCAGCGGCAGCGGTGGTCAGTCCGCAACCTGCGCCCGCGCCGGCCAGCGTAAAGAAAAAGCGGCCTGTGCTGCGCTGGGTAATCGTTGCGCTGCTGCTGGTGAATGTCGCGCTGGCGCTGCTGGCACGCCAGATGTTTGCGCCTGTGCAGCACGATACGCTGGATTTCCGGCCGCTGCTGCGCATTCAGAACAGCCAGGTGTTTATCCCCAGCCACCTGAAAGCCGATTCGTGGGTGGTGCAGGACGCGCTGCGCCGCTATCGGCAGTGGCAGCCGCGCCTGCCGGATGGCTCAGCGCCGCCGATGGTGTACATCAACCCGGTGCGCACCCGACTCTTTTCCAGCACCTTCCTGTGCGCCAAACCGATCGCGCAGAAGGACAACGAATGTATTTCATGGATGGTGTCCGCGCAGGAGATACCCGATGCGTAAAGCGATAATCACCACGGCGGTGGTGCTGGCCTTTGTGCTGCCGTGGGCGCTGGCGCTGCTGCTGCGGCCGGCAGAACCGGTGCCGGAGTGGTGTGAAGTACCGTATCGTATTGATCATGAAGGCGCGCCGGCTGGCGCGATTGATGCCACTATTCGCACGCGCTTTAAGGCGGACGGCAGCGGCAGCTCAACGCTAACCGGCACCGTCACGGTACGCGATCGCCACTATCGCCTGCATCGCGTATCCGATACCACCTGGCGCCGCCAGGGCGATTTCATGCTCAGCACCACGCGCAACGTACGTATTCTGGCAGACGACACCGTACCGCCCGCGCTGGCGGCGCAGATTGTGTTTTCGCCAGCGCGCGAGGGCAATAACGATTATTACCAGATGTACCAGCTGCCCAATGGCGACCAGATGATTAATTATGCCGGGCTGCCGCGCCTGTACTGCCACAGCTAACCCTGGTGCTGTCGACGCGCCGGGGGCTTAAAGCAGCGAGCGCAGCGGCGCGCCGTGCAGCCAGCCAGCAATATCTTCCACCGCCTCGCTGAAGTAGGTGCGGTAATTAGTGTCGGCGACGTAGCCCAGATGCGGCGTCGCCAGCACGTTCGGCAGCTGACGCAGCGGATGATCGGCCGGTAGCGGCTCCTGTTCAAAGACATCCAGCCCGGCGCCCGCCAGCTGACCAGACTGCAGCGCGCTGATCATCGCCTGCTGATCGACAATCCCGGCGCGCGAGGTGTTAATCAGCAGCGCGCCCGGCTTCATGTGCGCCAGCGCCGCGTCGTCCAGCAGATGACGGGTGCGCTCACTCAGCACCAGATGAATCGATACCACATCGCTCGCCCTGAGCAGCGCCGGCAGCGAAGCCATCTTCTCTGCGCCGCACGCCGCTGCGCGTGCTTCGCTCAGGTTCTGGCTCCAGGCGCACACGCGCATGCCAAAGGCGCGCGCCACGTTAGCCATCTCACCGCCAATCTTGCCCAGCCCAAGCAGGCCGAGAGTTTTGCCGTGCAGCGCCATGCCCAGCGTATGCTGCCACGCACCGTTGCTGCGCAGCGCCTGGCTTTCCGCCGGAATATGGCGTGCCAGACCGAGCAGCAGCCCCCAGCTCAGTTCCAGCGGCGCCGCGCTGCTACTGGCGGTGCCGCACACCGCAATCAGCCGTTCGGCACAGGCGTGCAGATCGATTGAGGCATTGCGCATGCCGGAGGTGACAATCAGCTTCAGATTGGGCAGGCGGCCTATCAGCCGGGCGCTGAGCGGCGTGCGTTCGCGCATCACCACCAGGATGTCGGCGTGGGCGATGTGAGCGACCAGTTCATCTTCGTCGGCGTAGTGGCGGTGCAGCGCGCTAGTTTGTACCTGCGGTTGCAGCGATGCCCAGTCGGCCAGCGACAGGGCAACATTTTGATAATCATCAAGAATGATGCAGTTCAGGCTCATGATGGTCCTCAACGGGAAGCGGTTGGCGCCCCTGCTGATTAAGCCAGGCGCGAAGCTGGTTATTGTCCATCGGACGGGCGTAATAATAGCCCTGAATAAACACCACGCCACGCTGCTGCAGATACTGAAATTGCAACGCGGTTTCTACCCCTTCACCCAGTACCTCGAGCTGCAGCTTGTGGCACAGATTGATGATGGCATCCAGCACCGGGGTTTCGATCTCCAGTCCTTCAATGGCGTTGATAAAGCCGCGGTCAATCTTCAGGTAATCGAGCGGGAAGGTCATCAGATAGGAGAGCGCGCAGTGGCCGGTGCCGAAGTCGTCAATCGCCACCTTCATGCCGTGCGACTGCAGATAACGCAGCTTGCGTGACACCGCGTCGCCGTCCTCGATCAGGCTGCGCTCGGTAAGCTCCAGCGTGATCAGCATCTGTTTGTCACGGATGTTGCGGGCAAAACGCATCATGTCCTGCACAAAATCGGGGTGTTGCAGATGCTCAGCGGCGAGGTTAAAGCCAATGTGGAAGCCCGGTTCAACCTGCCAGCTCTGGATATCTTCCGCCATCATCGCCAGTAAATGCTGGGTCAGCGGCACGATCATGCCTTCCGCTTCGGCATGGCTGATGAAGATATCCGGGCGGATCATTTCGCCGTTGGGCCGCTGCCAGCGCATCAGCGCTTCCGCACCGGTGCAGCGCTGAATCCCGGTGCTGTACACCGGCTGATAGTGCACCGTGAACTCACGGTTGCGTATCGCCCGGCGAATTTCATCCGCCCATGAGAGGCGGCGGCGCAGCCAGTTGGCGGTCAGCACCATCAGCAATATCGAAAAGATGGCGGCCATTGGCAGAAAAATAAGCAACGCCTGGCGCCAGGCTTTGATCAGCTCGGCGGCGGGTACCGTCACGCTGACGCTGATCGGATAGCGGCTGGACTCCGCCTGATAGTTGGCGCTGCTGAGGTACAGCAGTTCTGGCTGGTCGTCCGGACCGCTGGCGATGGGGCTGCCGCCGTTGAAGCGCAGGCTCATCTGATAACGGTTCGACTCGCCGATGGCGCGCATGAAGTCCATCAGATACTGGCCATCAATCACCGCCCAGAAACCGCTGCTGTCCGGCAGGTGACGCACGAAAATCACTGCCGGGCGATCCGGTACGCCGGAGGTGCCGCGAATCGACAGGCTCCACCAGGCTTTGCCGGTCACCGGCGGCGACTGCATCATCATCCCGGCCAGCGTGTCGTGCTGCAGCCCGTAAGCCGACGAGCAGGTGATTTCGCTGCCCTGCAGGGTACCGATCGAGCGGAAATAGGCATTAAGGGTGCCGGCGCGCTGCAAATCTTCATCAATATCGGCGCAGCGACGATTCTGGTACTGACGCAGGCGGGTCACCATGTCCCAGGCGCTGTCGCTCATCTTTTCTGCCTGCGTCAGCAGGGCATTGGCGGTGGCAATTTGCTGCTGGCTGACCGTATGGCGCGCCTCAATGGCTGTGCAAAATATGCCCAGCACCAGCGGTAATAACCCGGCACAGACAATCAACAGCCAGCCAAAATCGCGTTGTCGTTTTTGCAGAGGCACCAGACTTTCCTCGGTCGGTTTAAGCAGCATTCAGGGAGCGCGTTACGGCGTCAGCAGCATAACACTTTCCCGCGGCCGTGCATGTTAGCGTTTTGATTTTCCACCAATCTGATACAAGTCAATTATGGTTCGCGCTTTGCGTTTATTGACAATGTTTTGCCGTTACTGGCATTTCCCGGCAGGAAAAAGCCTGTGGCACGAGATGAGTAAAAGTGTTGCGCCAGAATCATCAGGCATGGCGATGCGCGCTGACGCCATACGGCGGTGGCGTCACTGCGCAGGGAAGCTGCCAGACGATCGGCAAATACCGATTGTCTGGCATCGTGGCGTGGTAAGACGTTACGGGCGCGGCGCGGGCCGGTTAGCTTTGACGCGCAGGCGCGGTTTGGGGCGGCCATTACCCAGCATTATCGCCAGCCGGCTGCCGCCCGGCGTGGTTTCCATCAGGATTTTGGTGACGCTGGTCAGCGGCACCGACAGCAGCATCCCGACCGGACCGAGCAGCCAGCCCCAGAAAATCAGCGACAGAAATACCACCAGCGTTGACAGCCCCAGCCCGCGTCCCATCAGGCGCGGTTCCAGCATATTGCCAAACACCATGTGAATGGCACTGAACAGCGCCGCCACCAGCACGGCGTCATACACATCATTCAGCACCAGCGCCTGAATAAACGGCGGCACACCGGCGATAATCGGGCCGATATTGGGGATAAAATTGAGGATAAAGGCGACAACGCCCCAGAACAGCGCAAATTTGACGTCCAGCAGCATCAGCACCAGCCACACCGCCAGCCCGGTAATCAGGCTGACCAGCGTTTTCAGTGCCAGATAGTGCGTGACGCCCTTCAGCGCCTTGTGCAATCCGGCGATGCGGATCTGCGGATTCATCATCGCATTGCGCAATTTGTACGGCAGATGGTGCACCTCAAACAGCATGAACACCACGGTCAGAATCAACAGCACCACATTGGTCATGGCACCGGAGAACTGCGCCAGCAGCGTGGTAGCCATGTTCATAATCACATTGGGATCGAGCCGTGCCGCCAGTGCGCTGGTGGAGATATTGATATGAAACTGTGCGGCAAAATGCTGCAGCACCGTCAGCTTCTGTTCCAGCAGGCCGCGGATTTGCGGATAGGTATCGCTGAACTCGCTTACCGAACTGGCCAGCACCCCGACCAGCAGCAGCATCACAATGAAGATCACCGTGATCACCAGCGAGATCGCCACGCCGCGCCGCAGACCCCGGCGCATCAGCAGGGTCACCAGCGGATTAAGCACAATCGCCAGGAAGCTGGCGAGTAAGAAGGGCACCAGAATATCCGACGCAGCACGAATGCCCGCCAGAATAATCACTAACATCGCCAGCTTGACCAGGATGTTCTGGCCAATTTTCTCCTGTGGCTTTTCGTTCATTCCCTCTCCTGAATGGTGGTTCGCTGTGAAAAGTGTAGTTGAACGCCAGTAAGTAATTGTTTGTTTAGGAGTAAGCGAAGCGAACCCGATAAGCACCGCCGGAAATACCGCCATCAGCCCGCCGCGAATCGACGGTGCGCACGGCGAGAAAAGGCGTATAGTGAAGCTTCAGCTATAAAAATTCCGTCAAACACGAGCGCAATCACTCATGCCTGACCAGCCCGCCGCGGCCGAATACAGCCGCTTTCGTCTGAATTTACAGATTCTCTCCATCGTGAAGTTCAACTTCGCCACCTATCTCACTATTGGCCTGCCGCTGGCGGTGCTGCCGGGCTTTGTCCATGACGGCCTGGGCTACAGCGCTTTCTGGGCCGGCGTGGTGATCAGCCTGCAATATGTCGCCACGCTGCTGAGCCGTCCGCATGCCGGTCGCTATGCCGACAGCTGGGGACCCAAAAAGGTGGTAGTGCTTGGGCTGTTTGGTAGCCTGGTGAGCGGGCTGTGTATTTTGCTGTCGGCGCTGGTAGAGGAGCAGGAGGTGCTCAGCCTCGCGCTGTTGTGCCTCGGGCGCGTGCTGCTGGGCGTCGGTCAGAGTTTCTGCGGCACCGGCACCTCGCTGTGGGGCATGGCGAAAGTCGGCTCGCTGCATATTGGCCGGGTGATCTCCTGGAACGGCATTGTCACCTATGGCGCAATGGCGATTGGCGCACCGCTTGGGGTGATGATCTTTCGCAGCGGCGGCCTGCTGCTGCTCTCCAGCGTGATTATCGCCATCAGCGTGCTGGCGATAGTGCTGGCGCTGCCCCGTGCGCCGGTGAAAGGCAGCAAGGCCAAACCGCTGCCGTTCCGCGCGGTGCTCGGTAAGGTGTACGGTTTTGGCCTGCTGCTGGCGATGGGCTCGGCGGGCTTTGGCGTGATCGCCACCTTTATCACCCTGTTTTATCAGGAGCAGGGCTGGGACGGTGCCGCCTTCGCGCTGACGCTGTTCAGCGCTGCGTTCGTCGGCATGCGCCTGCTGTTTCCCAATGCCATTAATAAGCTCGGCGGACTGCGCGTCGCCAGCCTGTGTTTTGCCGTCGAGGCGATTGGCCTGCTGCTGGTGGCGGGCGCGTTCGAACCGTGGATGGCGAAGTTCGGCGCTTTTCTCACCGGCGCCGGTTTCTCGCTGGTATTCCCGGCGATTGGCGTGGTCGCAGTCAAAGTGGTGCCGCAGCAGAACCAGGGCAGCGCGCTGGCCACATATACCGCTTTTATGGATCTGTCGCTCGGCATCACCGGTCCGATCGCGGGCTTTATCATGAGCTTCGCCGGCGTACAGCTGGTCTACCTGCTGACTGCGCTGCTGGTGGGATTTGCGCTGCTTTGTACCCTGCGGATGATCAAGCGTCAGGCTGGGATGCCAGCCGAGGATGCGGCGTCCAGGTCGCCATAAATGGCGCCCCTACGGCATGACAGAGCGCGCATTGATGTGCACCGGGCAATCCACTGCTGCAATCACGCATGGGGTGGGGGAACAGGTGAAAAAAAGGCCTCCGACCGAGGCCAACACTAACAAAAGCGTGTCGCTAAGACACAGATAAGGGTTCGTTTCACATCGCATTGTCTGCAGATGCTGCAAAGAAAACATTTATTTCGTTTTAATTGAATTATGAAATAACGGATATTGGATCTGCCTCGCAAAAATTTCATATTTCGTTTCATCCAGCCACGCTCCGGCGCTGACCCTCTCGCTGACTGATCGTCCTGCTAATCTCACTGCTGCTGATTACGGGTGCAGGCCGCATCGGCATTGTCATCAGGCCCGCACTTTGCGCCAGTCCGCTAACGCTGGCGGAAAAATGCGATCCAGGCCGCTAAAAGTAAATTTTCCAAAAAGAACTATTTGAAAAATTTATTTCACTGTAATAGCTTCATAGCACGCTTTCCGTATTGCCTGATCGGGCGCGACCCAGACTGACCCGCGGCCTGCAGGGACCTTACAAATCAAAGAGGCAACGACATGACTATCGTAGGAAACTTTATCGGCGGCAAAATCACGCACAGCGCCAGCAACGAAACCATTCCGGTCTACGATCCGGCGACCGGCAAAGTGATCCGCGAACTGACGCAAAGCACGGCGGCAGAAGTGGCGCAGGCCATCGAGGTCGCCCATGCGGCGTTTCCGGAATGGTCGAAAACGGCGCCGCTGCGTCGTGCCCGCGTCATGTTCAACTTCAAAGCGCTGATGGAAAAACATCGCGATGAACTGGCGGCACTGATTGTTTCTGAGCACGGTAAAGTCTGGTCCGACGCACTGGGTGAGCTGACGCGCGGCATCGAAGTGATCGAATTTGCCTGCGGCATTCCGCACCTGATCAAAGGGGAAAACTCACCGAACGTCGGTTCCGGCGTTGACAGCTATTCGCTGATGCAGCCGGTGGGCGTGGTCGCGGGCATTACGCCGTTCAACTTCCCGGCGATGGTGCCGCTGTGGATGTTCCCCATCGCGCTGGCGTGCGGTAATACCTTTGTGCTGAAGCCGCCGGCGCTCGATCCTTCTGCCTCGGTACGCATGGCTGAACTGCTGAAAGAAGCGGGGCTGCCGGATGGCGTGTTCAACGTGGTGCACTCCTCAAACGAAGACGCCGAGCAGCTGTATAAAGATCCGCGCATCGCGGCGGTCAGCTTCGTCGGCTCGTCCGGCGTGGCCGAGCACATCTACAAAACCGCCAGCGCGCATGGCAAACGCGTGCAGGCCTTCGGCGCCGCGAAAAACCACGCCATTGTGATGCCGGATGCCGATCTGGATGCCACCGTGAACGCCATCATGGGCGGTGCTTTCGGTTCTGCCGGGGAACGCTGCATGGCGCTGCCGGTGGTGGTGGCGGTTGGCGACGATACAGCCGATAAACTGATTTCGCGCCTGACGCCGCTGATCAAAGCGCTGCGCGTAGGTCCGGGCATGCAGCAGAGTGCCGAAGAGAATGAAATGGGGCCGGTGGTATCCGCTGCGCACCAGAAGAAAGTGCTGGGCTACATCGACAAAGGTGAGCAGGAAGGCGCGACGCTGGTGGTTGACGGACGCGGCGTGAAAGTCGCCGGCCATGAAGAGGGCTACTACGTTGGCGGTACGTTGTTCGATAACGTCACGCCGGAGATGGTGATTTGGCGCGAAGAGATTTTCGGACCGGTGCTGAGCATCATGCGTGCCAGCGACTTCGACAGCGCGCTGCAGCTGGTAAATAGCCACGAATTTGGTAACGGCAGCGCCATCTTCACCAGCAACGGCCACACCGCCCGTGAATTTGTGCACAACGTGGAAGCGGGCATGGTGGGCGTCAATGTGCCGGTGCCGGTGCCGATGGCGTTCCACAGCTTTGGCGGCTGGAAGCGTTCGGTGTTTGGTGCGCTCAACGTGCACGGTCCGGACGGGGTGCGTTTCTACACCCGCATGAAAACGGCGACCGTGCGCTGGCCGAGCGGTCAGCAGACCGTTTCTGAATTCAGCATGCCAACGCTGGGTTAATGTCGCGCAACAGGAGAAACAGGATGTCACTGATTTCAAAAGTGCAGCAGCCGGACAGCCACGGGCGTATCCAGCACGTGACGCCCGAGAGCGCCGGCTGGGAATATGTGGGCTTTGACGCTTATCTGCTGAAAAAGGGCCAGACGCTGCGGTTAAGCAGCGGCGAGAGAGAGCTGTGCCTGGTGCTGGTGGCCGGTCTGGCGTCGGTGAAAACCCGCGATGCAGAATTCCCTGGCATCGGTAAGCGCCTGTCGCCGTTTGAGCGCACGCCGCCTTACTCGGTTTACGTGCCGCATGATGATGAGGTTGAAGTCACTGCCGACAGCGATCTGGAACTGGCGGTATGCAGTGCGCCGGGCAGTGGCAATCTGCCGGCGCGGCTGATTGCACCGCAGGATGTTGGCGTGGAGCACCGTGGCAAAGGGCGCAACCAGCGCCTGGTGCATAACATTCTGCCGGATAATCAACCGGCCGACAGCCTGCTGGTGGTCGAGGTGTATACCGACGAGGGCGCGACCAGTTCGTATCCCAGCCACAAGCACGATGAGAAGGACAGCGCGGACGAAACCTATCTGGAAGAGACCTATTATCACCGTTTCGATCCCGAGCCCGGTTTCGCCATGCAGCGCGTCTACACCGACGACCGTTCGCTCGACGAGTGTATGGCCCCGTATAACCGCGATGTAGTAACGGTGCCGCGCGGGTATCATCCGGTGGCGACGCTGGCCGGTTACGATAACTATTATCTGAACGTGATGGCCGGGCCGGTACGGCTGTGGAAATTTACCTGGGAGAAGGATCACGCCTGGGTGAACAGCGAGCAGTATCCGCGCCGTTAATCGGGTCTCCGCGCGGTTGCCGGAAATGCGCACCAGGTTAAACGGCGCACGCAAGCATATAAACGTGCACAGCCGTAGGGTGCGCATTGATGCGCACCAGGTTAAACGGCACACGCATTCACTGATGCGCACAGATAAAAAAAGGCAGCCATCTGGCTGCCTTTTTTCTATTCGGTACCTGAGGTTTATTCGTTGCTGCTGTTATTCAGTGCCAGCGACACCGCCAGGGTTTGCGCCAGGCACAGCGAGGCCACCTGCGAGCGGAAGCCATCCACCTGCGCTTCGCGCACCACAAAACAGACATCGCTGAACGCCGCCAGCGGGCTGACCTGGCTGTCGGTGATGGCGATCTGATGCGCGCCACGTTTAGCACCCAGCTCCACCAGTTCCACCGCTTCACGCGCATACGGCGAGTAGCTGATAGCGATGACCACGTCTTTCGGATTCACCATGCTGAGCTGTTCAGTGAACATGCCGCCCAGGCCATCAATCAGAAAAGCGCGACGCTCCAGATGGCGCAGCGCATACACCAGATACGAGGCCACGCTGAACGAGCGGCGCAGACCGATGATGTAGATGTTCTCCGCCTCGTTGAGCATTTTCACCGCTTTGTTCAGCTGGTCGGGATTCACCTGCATCGCCAGCTGCTGCAGCGCCTGGCTGTTGACCATGGTAAAGACGTTGAGGATCTCCACCGGGCTCTCCGGTGAGCTGGCGCTGTCGTCTGTGGCTGTCTGGCGGAACAGGCGCGCCCGTTCGGTATAGTTCACGGTCTCTTCCATCAGGTGCTGACGAAAGACCTGTTTCATTTCGTTGAAGCCGCTAAAGCCGAACGCGTTGGCGAAGCGGATCAGCGTGGAGGGCGGAACATCCGCCTGCTGGGCGATAGAGGCGACGGTATCAAACGCGATGCTGTTGCTGTTATCAAGGATATAACGAGCCACCTGCTTCAGGCGTTTACTCAGCGTCTCGTAGCGACGACGGATATCGTCCTGTAACAAGGTTAATTGCGTTGGGTTATTGGTCATTACTTCGGCCCGTCAGAAAAGGAAATATGGCTGGATAATGAGCGCTATAGTACCAGATGGATGGAAAATTTCATTTGTTTGACGCTATCGTGAAGGCTATTTCATCGGTTTATGAATTGCCTCACAAAACTCAGGGGGTTGAAGGCTTTCCCTCACCCTAACCCTCTCCCGCAGGCGGGAGAGGGGACAGTCCGGAGCGGTCTGACAGGGCTGGTACAATGCTTAACGACCTGCCTGAACGGCTCCCTCTCCCGGTGGGAGAGGGCTGGGGTGAGGGCATCCGCGCGCAACTCACTAAAAAGCGGCCCGTCAGGCCGCTTCTCAGTACATCCTCTGCAAATCCGTCAGCCGCGCGCGGCGCGCCAGTAGCCAATCAGGCGCAGATAATTGCCTTTCACGGTCTCAATCAGCGCCTTATCATCCAGCTCACCGTTCAGCCACTGGCGTGACGGCTGGCCAAAAATGGTGCGACCCACGGCAAAACCTTTCACCCACGTCGCCTGCGCGGCGGCGGCGAAGCCGGCTTTCAGCTTCTCTTCCGGCGCATCAAGGCCGAGTAACAGAATGCCGCGACAGTGCGGATCCTGCTGCTCAATCAGCTCGCCGATCGCCTGCCAGCTCTCCGCCGTCAGCGGTGGTAGCTTCCACCAGTCCGGCTGCACGCCCAGGCTATAGAAGTGGCTCAGCATGTCGTAATAGTAGGACTCGTTACGGTCCGGGTTGCTCTCCGGCAGAATCACTTCCAGCAGCAGCTCGTGCCCGCTTTTGTTACAGCTGCGCCACACGTCAAGAACCAGCTCGTCCTGCTCTTTACGCAGTTCAGCACTGTCATGGGGATGATAAAACACCAGGCACTTGACGACGTGTTCGGCCGGCCAGTCCACCAGCTGAGAGCCAATATTGCCGTGCTCAAGACGCAGTGGTCGTGAACTCGGCAGCTCGATGGGCCGCCCAATCCACCAGTGCTTGCCGGTGATGGCGTTGAGCGCTTTCTGGCCGTACGTGGTATCCGCCAGGATGCCACTCTTCTCATTGAGACCGGCTTCGTTAGCCGCCTCCTGTGCCGCCTGCAGCAGCAGCAGCTTCAGCTGCGGAATGCGATCCTCGCTGACGCCCGCTTCGCGCGCCATATCGGCCAGCTGTTTACGGTGGTCAAAGGCGAACACATTCAGCTCCGGCCACTGCTGCTTACGCGTGGTAACGCGATGCAGATGATTGAGGCGCGCGTCCAGATCCGGACGTTTCACCGCGTTATCGCGGCTGAGGAAATCGTCCAGCTCCTCTTTGGTTGGCATCGCCGGCGCACAGCCGTGACGGGATACCACCAGCGCGCCACAGGCGTTGGCGTAGCGGCACGCCTGCTCCCAGCTCTCATCGTTGAGCCAGCCGCGCAGCAGGCCCGACATAAACGCATCGCCGGCGCCCAGCACGTTGAGCACCTCAACGCGCACGCCGCTGTGCAGGCGCGTCTGTTCCCAGCTATCGGGAATCTCGCCCTCAAACACCACACAACCCAGCGGCCCGCGTTTGCAGACCAGCGTGGCGTTGCTGGCCTTACGTACATTTTTCAGCGCGGTCAGCGTATCGGTACTGCCACCGGCGATATGGAACTCTTCTTCCGTTCCAACAATCAGATCGAAATAGTGCACCACTTCCTGCAGCTGCTGCGTCACCTGGCCGGATTCAATGAAACGTGTTTCACCGTCACCCAGTGAGGTCAGACCCCATAGCACCGGGCGATAATCGATATCCAGCGCGGTGCGCAGACCGTTGCGCCGGGCAATATCCAGCGCTTTCAGCACCGCCGCCCGCGTGTCCGGATGCGACAGGTGGGTGCCGGTTACCGCCACGGCGCGGGACGAGGTAATGAACTCTTCGCGAATGTCCTCGGGAACCAGCCCCATATCAGCACAGTTGTCGCGATAGAAAATCAGCGGAAAGGTCTCTTCGTCTTTGATGCCGAGAATCACCAGCCCGGTCAGGCGCTGCTTATCGGTAATCAGCCCGTCAGTATTGCAGCCCACGCGCTGCAGCTCTTCACGCAGGAAGCGGCCATTGTGTTCGTCACCGACGCGCGCCAGCATCGCCGACTTCAGCCCCTGGATCGCTGTGCCATAAGCTACGTTGCCGGAAGAGCCGCCGAGGTATTTGTTAAAGCTGGTCATATCTTCCAGGCGAGAGCCAATTTGCTGGCCGTAAAGATCGACGGCGATGCGTCCAATACAAATCACATCAAGCCGCTTCTGTTGTGTACTCATACTGATGGTTTCCTTCTGTGATAAGCAGACACGGCGGGCGCTGCCGCCCACTATCAAGCGCAATGCTTCCGGGGTCTCGGGGTGCCTGACTGGCTATGTGGGCAGTATGAGGAATAAAAATTCCAAACACAATATGAAATGAAACATCCATCGCGATTTTGTGAGCCAGGTAAAACTCTGGTGCCGCTACCTTTCCCGCCCTTTACGGCTTGCCCGTTTCGCGGGTGCTCTGGCTTGTGAGCCAGCTCGCAGGAAATGATGACGGATGAGAGGAAGCTGCTGACGTGAAATGAAATTTCGTTATGATGGCTGAGGCACAGCAGGCTGTTTCACTTTGCTGTCATCCCGTCCCGTCACCGCCCGTGTTTCAGCGCCGAATTTGATCTTCATCGCAAAATGAAATGTTTCTTCTGTAATCAGCTTTAATGGAAAAAACATTTGTTTATAATCGCCACACGTTTCACTTAGCGTCGGGCGCGTTTTCACCGCCGACCCGAACCGCGTCGTACCCCCTGAGCGGGTACCACATGTAAAGGAAGAAGCATATGGGCACTATCAGACTGACTACCGCACAGGCGCTGGTGAAATTTCTGGATAACCAGTACCTGAACGTTGACGGCGTTGAAACCAAATTCGTGCACGGCATCTTTGCTATTTTCGGCCACGGCAATGTGCTCGGCCTCGGCCAGGCGCTGGAGCAGGACAGCGGCGATTTACAGGTGTATCAGGGCCGTAACGAGCAGGGTATGGCGCACGCTGCCATCGGTTTTGCCCGGCAGTCGCTGCGCCGTCAAATCATTGCCTGTACCTCTTCCGTCGGACCGGGTGCCGCCAACATGATTACCGCGGCAGCCACGGCAACAGCCAACCGGATTCCACTGCTGTTGCTGCCGGGCGATGTGTTCGCCACGCGCCAGCCGGACCCGGTGCTGCAGCAGATCGAGCAGAGTCACGATCTCAGCATCAGCACCAACGATGCCTTCCGCGCAGTGAGTAAATACTGGGACCGCGTGAGCCGTCCGGAACAGCTGATGACCGCCTGTATCAATGCGCTGCGCGTACTGACCGATCCGGCGGAAACCGGGGCGGTAACGCTGGCGCTGCCGCAGGATGTGCAGGGCGAAGCCTGGGATTTCCCGGAATACTTCTTCCAGAAACGCGTGCATTTGCTTGACCGGCGTCTGCCGACGGCCGCCCAGCTGGACGCGGCGCTGGCATTGATTTCGCGTAAGCACAAGCCGCTGATTGTAGTGGGTGGCGGCGTGAAATACTCCGATGCCGGTCAGGCGCTGCTGAGCTTTGCCGAGCGTTTCAATATTCCGTTTGCCGAAACGCAGGCCGGCAAAGGCACCATCGTTTCCGACCATCCGCTGAACGTGGGCGGCGTGGGTGAAACCGGCTGTCTGGCGGCGAACCTGCTGGCTAAAGAGGCCGATCTGGTGATCGGTATTGGTACGCGCTATACGGATTTCACCACGGCTTCAAAATGGATTTTCCAGCATCCGGAAATCAGCTACCTCAATATTAACGTCAACAACTTCGACAGCTACAAGCTGGATGGCGTGCAGCTGCTGGCGGATGCACGCGAGGGATTAACCGCGCTGGAAGCCGGACTGAACGGCTTTGAGAATCACTGGGGTGGCCAGATTGAACAGGCCCAGAGCAAGCTGCTGAAAGAGACGCAGCGCGTGTACGCCGCCACTTTCAACACCGACGACTTTATTCCGGAAATCGCTGACCACATCGATCGCACTGCGCTGTTCGCCGAGTTTGAGCGTTTGACAAAGTCGGTGCTGACGCAGAGCAGCGTGCTGGGCACCTTAAACGAACAACTGCCAAAGGATGCGGTGATTGTCGCCGCCGCCGGCAGTCTGCCGGGTGACCTGCAGCGCGTATGGCGCACCAAAGATTACAACGCGTATCACGTTGAGTACGGCTACTCGTGCATGGGTTACGAAGTGAATGCCGCGCTGGGCGTGAAGCTGGCACAGCCGCAGCGCGAAGTCTACGCCATGGTGGGTGACGGCTCATTCATGATGCTGCACTCCGAACTGGTCACTTCGATTCAGGAAGGGGCGAAAATCAACGTCATCCTGCTGGATAACATGACCAATGGCTGCATCAACAACCTGCAGATGGAACACGGCATGGACAGTTTCAACACCGAGTTCCGCTTCCGTAATCCGCAGGGCGGCAAGCTGGATGGCGGCTTCGTGCCGGTTGATTTCGCGGCGATAGCCGCCGGCTACGGCTGTAAAACCTACCGTGTCACCACGCTGGAGCAGCTGAAGGCGGCGCTGGAAGATGCGCAGCAGCAGACGGTTTCGACCCTGATTGACATCAAAGTGCTGCCAAAAACCATGGTGCACAAATACTTCAGCTGGTGGCACGTCGGCGTGGCGCAGGCTTCTACCTCAGAGCGGACGCAGCAGGTGGCCGACAAGCTCAATCAGCATATTCAACAGGCGCGTAAGTACTAACCCTTTTCAGGCCGGCGCTGCCCGGCCCGTTTTACCCTACTTATCCGACTCTACAGGTGTAATTATGACGCTCAAACTCGGTGTAATCGGTACCGGCGCAATTGGTCAGGAACATATTCGTCGCTGCAACAACGTGCTGCAGGGCGCAAAAGTGGTGGCGGTTTCAGACATCAATGTGGAAGGTGCGCGCGCGGCGCTGCAGCGGCTTAATATCCAGGCCGAAGTCTATCAGGATGGCCATCAGGTGATTAACTCGCCGGAAGTGGATGCCGTGCTGGTGACCTCATGGGACCCGACGCATGAAGAGTTCACGCTGGCCGCGATTGCCGCCGGGAAACCGGTGTTCTGCGAGAAGCCGCTGGCGCTGAGCGCAGAGGGCTGCCGTCGCATTGTTGACGCCGAGATCGCGCACGGCAAACGTCTGGTGCAGGTGGGCTTTATGCGCCCGTATGATGCCGGCTATCGCGCGCTGAAAAAGGTGATCACCGACGGTGACATCGGCGAGCCGCTGATGCTGCACTGCGCACACCGTAATCAGAGCGTCGGGGAGAATTACACCACCGATATGGCCATCACCAACACCCTGATTCACGAGCTGGATGTCCTGCGCTGGCTGACCGAGGACGATTACAAAAGCGTGCAGGTGGTGTTCCCGCGCACGACCTCAAAGTCACACGCGAAGCTGAAAGATCCGCAAATTGTGCTGTTTGAAACGCAGAAGGGCATCCGCATCGATGTGGAGATCTTTGTGAACTGCGCGTACGGCTATGACATTCAGTGTGAAGTGGTGGGTGAAGAGGGCATCGCCAGACTGCCGGAGCCGTCGGCGATTCAGATGCGCAAAGATGCCCGCCTTGGCAACGCACTACTGACCGACTGGAAAGATCGCTTTATCGACGCCTACGACGTTGAGCTGCAGGCGTTTATCAATGATGTGAAAGCGGGCCAGCTGAGCGGGCCTTCCGCCTGGGATGGCTTTGCCGCCTCGGTGGCTGCCGATGCCTGCCTGAAGGCGCAAACCAGCGGCGCGATTGAGCCCGTTGCCATGCCGCCGCGTCCGGCGTTTTACCAGAAATAATCAGGCGCGAGCGCTAAACCTATCCACGGCAGCGGATTACCGCTGCCTCTCTGTGTCAGGGAGCTGAAAATGAACCAAGAGAACGTCAAACTGGCGATTGCGCCGATTGGCTGGACCAACGACGACATGCCGGAACTCGGCAGCGAAAATACTTTCCAGCAAACGGTCAGCGAAATGGCGCTGGCGGGTTTCACCGGCAGCGAAGTGGGCAGCAAGTATCCGCGCGATCCGGCGGTGCTGAAGCCGATGCTGGATATCCGCGGTATTCAGATTTGTAACGCCTGGTTTAGTACCTTTTTTGCCAACGGTGACAAAGCGAAAACCATCGATCAGTTCATCAACCACATGAATTTCCTGCACGCCATGGGCGCGCGCGTGATTGGCTGCTCGGAACAGAGCAAAAGCATTCAGGGCACGTCGCTGCCGGTGCTGGAGCAGAAGCCGGTTTTCACTGACGAAGAGTGGCGCCTGACGGCAGAAGGTTACAACGAACTGGCGGCGATCGCGGCGCAGAAAGGGATGCGCGTGACGCTGCATCATCACATGGGCACCGGCATTCAGACGCCAGCCGAAATCGACCGTTTTATGGCAATGACCAACGATAACGTCGGTCTGCTGTACGACACCGGCCACATTTACTACTCCGAAGGATCACAGCAGGTGATGCTGGATGTGCTGACCCAGCATCTGCCGCGTATTTTCCACGTGCATCTGAAGGATGTGCGTGACAGCGTGGTGGCAGAGGTGCGCGCAAACTCGCTGTCGTTCCTCGACGGGGTGAAAAAAGGCACCTTCACCGTACCAGGCGATGGCGTGATCGATTTCAAACCGGTATTCAAAATCCTTGATGATTACGGCTACAAAGGCTGGATGGTGGTTGAAGCGGAACAGGATCCGGCCATCGCTAACCCATTCGAATATGCAGTGAAAGCCCGTAAATATATTCGTGACAATGCCGGGCTGTAAATTTGCGTGTTAATTAGCGCAATGAATTGCGCCGCTACGGTAAATTCGACAGTGACTTTCGTCATTATCGACCGCACACACTGTAGCGGCGCGATTTATCGCGCTATGTATCAATTGCTCTTCTGCAATCGACTCATTTCATTGTCTTTATTCACTGTGTAATCTCCTGAATCCAGTGAGAATATCACGCCACCATCCTGCTTCCGCTGAATTTTCATCAGTAAATTTTTATCCAGACAATTAGCAGGGGGTTGCATTTGCTTAAAGCAAATGCGGTCCTTTTTTTCCAATGACTGATATCCCTCACCTAGTGCATAAAAATAATAGGTAATGGGGCCATTATCATTAAAGGCTTTAATATTGTATTTTGACGTTATTTGCGGCTGGTGAATCAACCACCACCTTATTTTTTTATCGTCAGAGTAAGGCAGGTGATCGACGATAATTGATGCAGAATAGTAATCCTGGTGAACGTCAATAACGTTAACTTCCCTGAAGTTCAGGTAGCAGTATATGCCACTGGCTAATGCAACAAGCAGAATTAATCCTGCCCATGTCTTCCTGTTCATTAACGACCGCCTTCTACAAAAACCACGGGTCGACCACATTGGAAATGTGGGTGAAGCCGAATTCGTTTTTCATCCGGCGTTCTGAGATATCGCCGTAGCGCATATCGTCAGCGCCATAGTCATTAAACATGCGCTGTGTGGTGAAGATATTGAGCGGAAAAGTTGCTAAAGCCATGCGTGATACTCCCTGTCACTGACGAGTCCGTTAATCCGGTCGCGGATTATTTAGTCAGTAAGTGGAGCGGTGAGAATTGATCTGGTGCAGTGCCTTGTGTGAATAACCTCTCGCCGACACAAAAAGAGAAAAAATAAAAACCCCGCGCGGTGGCGGGGTTGAGGACAATGCTTAAGGTGATTAGGAAGCCAGCGACAGCGCCGGTTTCTGGCCGTTTTCCGCCAGCCAGTCGCGGATGCGCGCCTGTTCGGCTTCGCTCAGCCACATACCCTGTTTGGTACGGCGCCAGATGGCGTCGTCCAGCTCGCGCACCCACTCGTGTTTCACCAGGTAACGCAGTTCGGCTTCATAGAATTCGTGGCCAAAGTTTTCACCCAGATCTTCACGGCTCTTCGCGCCTTCCAGCAGCACTTCAGTACGGCTGCCGTAGGTGCGGGCGAAGTGACGCGCCATGCCTTCGCTGATGAACGGATAGCGACGGCGCAGGCTGGCAGCATAATCTTCACGCGTACCGGAGAAATCACCGCCTGGCAGCACGGCGTTTTTGGTCCACGCCGGACCGGCATCGGGGTAGTATTTCGCCAGTTTCTCCAGCGCATGCTCCGCCAGCTTGCGATAGGTGGTCAGCTTGCCGCCGAACACGGACAGCAGCGGTGCCTGGCCGTTGTCGTCGTGCACGTCCAGTGTGTAATCACGGGTGATCGCCTGCGGTGAATCAGATTCATCATCGCACAGCGGACGCACGCCGGAGTAGGTCCAGACGATATCGTCGCTGGTCAGCTGCTTTTTAAAGTGCGCGTTATACACCTTCAGCAGGTAGCTGATTTCATTGTCATCGATTTTGACATTTTTCGGATCGCCTTTGTATTCGACGTCGGTGGTACCGATGATTGAAAACTCATCCATCCACGGAATCACAAACACGATACGGTTATCTTCGTTCTGCAGAATGTAAGCCTGCTTCTCGGTGTGCACGCGCGGCACCACGATATGGCTGCCTTTGATCAGGCGAATACCGTACGGCGATTTCAGCTTCAGGCCATCGTCAAAGAACTGCTTCACCCAGGGACCAGCGGCGTTAACCAGCCCTTTGGCGCGCCAGGTGTAGGTCTTGCCGGTATCGACGTCTTCCGCTTCCACCATCCACAGACCGGCTTCACGCCAGGCGCGAGTTACGCGGGTGCGGGTGCGCACTTCGCCGCCCTGTTTCACCACTTCCTGCGCGTTAAGCACCACCATGCGCGCATCGTCCACCCAGCAGTCGGAATATTCGAAACCGCGCGTAATTTCAGGCTTCAGGGCCGATTCCGCGCCAAAACGCAGACCTTTACTGCCTGGCAGCGTAGTGCGCTTACCGAGGCGATCGTACATAAACAGGCCCATGCGGATCATCCACGCCGGACGCAGATGCGGGCGGTGTGGCAGACGGAAACGCATCGGGAAGGCGATGTGCGGCGCCATTTTCAGCAGCACTTCACGTTCGGCCAGCGCTTCGCCCACCAGACGGAATTCGTAATGTTCCAGATAGCGCAGGCCACCGTGAATCAGCTTGGAACTGGCAGAGGAGGTTGCACAGGCCAAATCCCGCGCCTCCAGCATCAGCACTGACAGGCCGCGTCCTGCAGCATCCACTGCAATGCCGGCACCGTTGATGCCGCCGCCGATCACGATCAGGTCTTTGGTTTCCACGTCATCTCCTCCGATGTTCGGAATAGTTCTAAAATGTTCGTTTTCGAGCGTAATAATAATCGGAAACCAACATTGACGCCAGCGCTTAACTCAATAAAAACATTCTTGCGTGATATAGCTAACATTTCGGCAGGAAAAAAATCACATATCCACAGGATTTGTCAGGTTATAGCGGCGGCTTATCAGGGTAAACTAACGCCAAATGATGACGAGGTAATGAGAGACCCATGGAAACCTTCGAGTGTATTAACGTCCTGCAGGCTAACGAGCATCTGGCACAGGGAGCGCAACTGGTAGACATCCGCGATCCGCAAAGCTTCGCCATGGGCCATGCCACCGGTGCGCAACATCTGACCAATGACAACCTGGCGACGTTCATTGCCGGCGCCCGGCACGACCAGCCGGTGCTGGTGATGTGCTATCACGGCAACAGCAGTAAAGGCGCGGCGCAGTTCCTGTTAAGCCAGGGCTTTAGCGACGTCTACAGCATCGACGGCGGTTTTGATGCCTGGCGCGCCGCGTTTCCGACGCAGGTGGCGACCGGCAGCCTCTGATCGACCGACAAAAGGAAGGAGAGTACCGCATGATGCGCATTACCCAGTTTAACCAGCCGCGTATGGCGCAGGCGTTTGTCGATTACATGGCGACGCGCGGCGTCACGCTGCGTATTGAGCGCGAAAGCCACTATGTCATTGTGCTGGATGACGACAGCAAGCTGGAGATGGTCGAAAACGAACTCGCGCAGTTCGTGCGCGATCCCAACCATCCACGCTATCAGGCGGCGAGCTGGCACAGCGGTACCACCGACAGCGGTCTGCGTTATGAGCGTGGCAATATCTGGGCAAACATTCGCGAACGCGCGGGCCCGCTCACGCTGACCATCATGATCGCCTGCGTGGCGGTGTTTATCCTGATGCAGATCGTCGGCGACGATGTGGTGCTCGGCTGGCTGGCCTGGCCGGCAGATTCATCACAATATTTTGAGGTGTGGCGCTGGTTCAGCCACGCGCTGCTGCACTTCTCGCTGCTGCACATTCTGTTCAACCTGATGTGGTGGTGGTATCTCGGTGGTGCGGTAGAGAAGCGCCTCGGCAGCGGCAAGCTGTTCGTTATCATGCTGATTTCAGCGCTGCTGAGCGGCTGGATGCAGGCGAAGTTCAGCGGCGTGCTGTTTGGCGGGCTGTCCGGCGTGGTCTATGCGCTGATGGGCTACTGCTGGCTGCGCGGCGAGCGCGATCCCGAAAGTGGCATTTATCTCGAGCGCGGCCTGATTGGCTTCGCTATTGTATGGCTGGTGATTGGCTGGTACGGCGCCTTTGGCCTGTCGATCGCGAACGCTGCGCACGTCACCGGTTTGCTGGTGGGGCTGGCAATGGCGTTCGTTGATACGCGCAAACGCGCACGTCGCTAGTAGCAGGATAAAAAGAACACGGCCTTGAGCCGAGGAGAGAGATGTGAAGCAGACGCAACGTCATGACGCCATTATCGATCTGGTCCGGCGTCAGGGGTATGTCAGTACGGAAGAGCTGGTGGATCACTTTGAGGTCAGCCCGCAGACTATCCGGCGCGATCTGAACGATCTGGCCGATCAAAACAAAATTCAGCGTCATCACGGCGGCGCGGCGCTGCCTTCCAGCTCGGAAAACACCGCGTGGCAGGATCGCAAAATGATGTGGTCGGCGGAAAAGGCACGCATCGCCGAGCGCGTGGCGAGCCAGATCCCGGACGGCGCTACGCTGTTTATTGATATCGGCACCACGCCGGAAGCGGTGGCGCATGCGCTGCTCAACCACAACAATCTGCGTATCGTCACCAACAACCTCAACGTGGCGATTTTGCTGATGGGCAAGCCGGATTTCCGCGTGATCATCGCTGGCGGTGAAGTGCGCACGCGCGACGGCGGTATCATGGGGGAAGCCACGCTCGATTTTATCTCTCAGTTCCGGCTCGATTACGGCATTCTCGGCATCAGCGGTATTGATATGGACGGTTCGCTGCTGGAGTTCGACTATCACGAAGTGCGCACCAAGCGCGCCATTATCGAGAACTCGCGTTGCGTGATGCTGGTGGTGGATCATTCGAAGTTTGGCCGTAACGCCATGGTTAACCTTGGCAACATGAGCCTGATTGATTACCTGTATACCGATCAAACCCCGCCGTTAAGCGTACTGAAGGTGATTGAACAGCACGAAGTGCATCTGGAGCTGTGCTGATTTCCCAGGTGCGCATCAATGCGCACCCTGTGAGGCATCTGGCCATGGTTACCAAACCGCACCCTGGGTCATCGCGCTTATTGTAAGGTCGCCATTGATGGCGACCAGGCCGCAGCGGCACGCCTTTTTTCACTGCTTCTTCATTTCCCTGTCGCTTTTTTCAGCGTCCCCGGCTTAACTTACTCTTTCAGATTTGCGCTTGCCCGTGTTTACCGTTTCGGATGCAAAGGGATGCACTATGTCGCCGCTAAAATTCAATAAAACCCGCTTTGACGCCGCGCTGACCCGCCAGTGGCAGCAGCTCGGACTGACCTCCGTCCGGCAGATGACGCCGCATCAGTGGTGGCAGGCGCTCAGCCGGGCGCTGATGGAACTGCTTGCCGCACAGCCGCCCGTGCCGCCGAAAAGCGCTCAGCGCCACGTTAATTATCTCTCGATGGAGTTTCTGCCCGGCCGGTTGACCGGTAATAACCTGCTCAATCTCGGCTGGTATAACGAGGTGGCCGCCGCGCTGGCAGAGCACCAGGTTGAGCTGAATGAACTGCTGGAGGAGGAGGTCGATCCGGCGCTGGGCAACGGCGGTCTGGGACGGCTCGCGGCCTGCTACATGGATGCGATGGCGACGGTCGGCCAGCCGGCGATGGGGCACGGCCTCAACTATCAGTACGGCCTGTTTCGTCAGTCGTTTGTGGCCGGACAGCAGCACGAAGCGCCGGATGACTGGCAGCGCGATCGCTATCCGTGGTTCCGCCACAACGCGGCGCTGGATGTGCCGGTGGGGCTGGGCGGTAAGGTCAAAAAGCGCGACGACGGCAGCGTCGAATGGCGTCCGGCACAGCAGCTGATCGGCCAGGCCTGGGATCTGCCGGTAATCGGCTATCGCAACGGCATCATGCTGCCGCTGCGCCTGTGGCAAGCCACCAGCGCGCAGCCGTTTGACCTGACGCTGTTTAACGCCGGGAAATTCCTGCAGGCGGAGCAGCCGGGCATTGAAGCCGACAAGCTGACCAAAGTGCTCTATCCCAATGACAACCATGCGCCAGGTAAACGTCTGCGGCTGATGCAGCAGTATTTCCAGTGCGCCTGCGCGGTGAGCGACATACTGCGTCGTCACTGGCTGGCGGGCCGTGCGCTGCATACGCTGCCGGATTTCGAAGTGATTCAGCTCAACGATACCCATCCCACTATCGCTATTCCGGAGCTGCTGCGCCTGCTGCTGGATGAGCATGGCCTGAGCTGGGACGACGCCTGGCACATTACCAGCCGCACCTTTGCCTATACCAACCATACGCTGATGCCGGAGGCGCTGGAGCGCTGGCCGGCGAGCCTGCTGCGCGAACTGCTGCCGCGCCATCTGCAGATCATCAAACAGATCAATCGCCAGCTGAAGCAGCAGGTCAAACAGCGCTGGCCGAATGACAGCGCCCTCTGGCACAAGCTGGCGGTGGTGAGCGACGGCGAAGTGCGCATGGCCAATTTGTGCGTGGTGAGCTGTTTCGCCGTCAACGGTGTGGCAGCGCTGCACTCGCAGCTGGTGGTTAACGATCTGTTCCCGGAATATCACCAGCTGTGGCCGCACAAGTTTCATAACGTCACCAACGGCATCACGCCGCGGCGCTGGCTGAAGCAGTGCAACCCCCTGCTGTCCGCGCTGATTGACGACAGCCTGCAGGTGGAGTGGGCCAACGATCTCGACGCGCTGGAATGGCTGGCGCCGCTGGCGAAGAAGAAAAGCTTTCGCCAGCAGTTCCGCACCATTAAGCAGCAAAACAAACTGCGGCTGACGGTGTACATCAAACGCGTGACCGGCATTGATATCAATCCTGACGCGCTGTTTGATGTGCAGATCAAGCGCCTGCATGAATACAAACGCCAGCATCTCAGTCTGCTGCACATCCTGCACTGCTATCGCCAGCTGCGCGATAACCCGGACAATCCCGACTTCGTGCCGCGCGTATTTTTGTTTGGCGCTAAGGCGGCGCCCGGCTATTTGCTGGCAAAAAACATCATCTGTGCCATCAATAAAGTCGCGGAGGTGATCAACAACGACCCGCTGGTGGGCGATCGCCTGAAGGTGGTGTTTGTGCCGGATTACCGGATTACCGCCGCCGAGCTGATGATTCCGGCAGCCGATCTCTCGGAGCAGATCTCCACGGCCGGTTACGAAGCCTCCGGTACCGGCAACATGAAGCTGGCGCTCAACGGCGCGCTGACGATTGGCACGCTGGACGGGGCTAACGTGGAGATTGCCGAGGCGGTCGGTGAGAAAAATATCTTTATCTTCGGCAACACGGTGGATGAGGTAAAAGCACTGAAGGCCGACGGTTACAGTCCGAAGAAACTGCGTAAGCACGATCGCTATCTCGACGGTTTGCTGAAGGAGCTGGAAAAGGGCAAATTCAGCGACGGCGACCGGCAGGCATTTGCGCCGCTGCTGGAGAGCCTGAGCAAACAGGGCGATCCGTGGCTGGTACTGGCCGATTTCGCCGCTTACATCGCGGCGCAGCAGCGCGTCGAAGCGCTGTGGCGCGATCCGGAAGCGTGGACCAAAGCGGCGATTCTCAATACGGCGCATACCGGCCGCTTCAGTGCCGATCGTTCGATTCGCGATTATCAACAGCGTATCTGGCAGGCGGCGCGCTGAGCCGCCGGAAAATGACGCTGCATGCGTAATGTGCGCACGGCAACGAAGGAGACAACATGGCCATGAAGAAACTGGATCAGGCTGCACGGGATGCCGGTATCGCACTGAGTTTTATCAACAATAAAGGTGAGTCACAGACCATCAGCGACGACACCAAACGCGCGCTGCTGGCGCTGATGGACGCCCCGACGGGCAACGCGCCACCGCTGCCGCCGGTGCTGGTGTTCACGCCGCCCGGGCAGCCTGAACTGACGCCGCAGGGCAGCGACGACTACCGCTGGCAGCTGGTGAGCGAGCAGGGGCAGCACTACGACGGCACCCTGAGCGCGGGAGAAAGCCTGGCGCTGCCGGCAGAACTGCCCGAGGGCTACCATCAGCTCACGCTGAGCACTTCACGCCAGCAGTGGCAGACTCGCATTATCATCGCACCGGCGCGCTGTTATCTGCCGCCAGCGCTGGCGCAGGGGGAGAAGCGCTGGGGCGCGCTGGTGCAGCTCTACACGCTGCGCTCAGCGCGTAACTGGGGCATCGGCGACTTTGGCGATCTGATGCAGATGCTGGAGCAGGTCGCCGCTCACGGCGGAGATTTCATCGGTCTCAACCCGCTGCATGCGCTCTATCCGGCGAAGCCGGATCACGTCAGCCCGTACAGCCCGAGCTCGCGCCGCTGGCTCAACGTGCTGTACATCGACATCAATCAAATCGACGAATTCACCCAAAGTGACGCCGCCCAGCGCTGGTGGCACAGCGCGCCAACGCGCAAAGCGCTAAAACAGGCGCGCAGCGCAGCGTTTGTCGATTATCGCGCGGTGACGACGCTCAAGCTGACTGCGCTGCGTTTTGCCTGGCAGCACGCACAGCCGCAGCTGACCCGGCAGCCGGCGTTTCAGCAGTTTCTGGCTGAAGGCGGCGATGCACTGCGTTATCAGGCGGCGTTTGACGCCATCGTAGCGGCGCGCAGCCAGCAGCATCCCGATGAGTGGGGCTGGGAAAAGTGGCCGTCAGGCTGGCAGCAGGCGCAGCAGCCGGAGGTGCAGCAATGGTGCGCGCAGCATGAGGACGACATTCTGTTCTGGAGCTGGCTGCAGTGGCTGGCGCAGCAGCAGTTCGCCGCCTGCTGGCAGCGTAGCCAGCAGCTGGGGATGGCGGTCGGGTTATATCGCGATTTGGCGGTTGGCGTGGCACAGCACAGCGCGGAAACCTGGCAGGATCCGCAGCTGTATAAGCTGGGCGCGTCGGTGGGCGCACCGCCGGATCCGCTTGGCCCGCTCGGGCAGAACTGGGCGCTGCCGCCGCTCGATCCACATGTACTGCGCGCGCGGGGCTATCAGCCGTTTATCGATCTGCTGCGCGCCAATATGCGCGATTGCGGGGCGCTGCGCATCGATCACGTTATGGCGCTACTGCGTTTGTGGTGGATTCCCTATGGCGAAAGTGCCGATAAAGGCGCGTATGTCGCCTATCCGGTGCACGACCTGCTGGCGATCCTTGCGCTGGAGAGTCAGCGTCAGCGCTGCATGGTGATCGGTGAAGATCTCGGCACCGTGCCGCAGGAGATCGTCAGCCTGCTGCGCGACCGCGGCATTTTTTCGTGGAAGGTGCTGATGTTCGAGTGCGGGGAGGACGGGCAGTTCCGGCCACCGGCAGCCTATCCGCGCCAGTCGATTGCCAGCGCCAGTACCCATGATTTGCCGACGCTGAGCGGATTCTGGCATGCCGCCGATCTGCAGTTGCGCGAGCAGCTGGGGCTGTTTACTAAACGCAGCATGCTGAAGGCGGCCATCGCGGAACGCGATGGGCAGAGAACCGCGTTGCTGAACGCCCTGAGCGAGGCGCAAGCCATTGATACGCGCAGCAAAAACCGCGCCGGCCAGCGTCTGACGCCTGCGCTGAATCAGGGCGTGCACCGCTTTCTGGCGTACACCGACAGCGCCCTGCTGGGGCTGCAGCCGGAGGACTGGCTGGGAATGGAGACGCCGGTCAACGTGCCGGGCACGGTAGCCGAATACCCCAACTGGCGGCGCAAACTGCGCGTACCATTGGAGAAGTTGTTTAGTTACCGGAAAGTGCAGCAGCTGCTGGCGATCGTCAATGAAGGGCGTAAGAAGCCGTAAAACACGCGGCAGCCGGGGTGGCTGCCGCATCTTCTATCAGTAGTAGGAGTGCTCGCCGCGCTGATGCTCGGTGAGATCGCGCACGCCTTTCAGCTCAGGGAAGGCGGCCAGCAGCTCTTTCTCGATGCCGTCTTTCAGCGTCACGTCAATCATCGAGCAACCGTTACAGCCGCCGCCGAACTGCAGAATGGCGTAGCCTTCGTCGGTGATCTCCATCAGCGAGACGCGACCGCCGTGGCTGGCCAGCTGCGGGTTGATCTGCGCCTGCAGCAGATACTCCACGCGCTCAACCATCGGCGCATCGTCCGACACTTTACGCATCTTAGCGTTCGGCGCTTTCAGCGTGAGCTGTGAGCCGAGGTTATCGGTCACGAAGTCGATTTCCGCATCTTCGAGGTACGGCGCGCTCAGCTCATCAACATAGGCAGACAGCTTGTCGAACTTCAGTTCGGTATCGGTGGCTTCGACCGCGTCCGGCGGGCAGTAGGAGACGCCGCACTCGGCGGTTGGCGTACCCGGGTTAATAACGAATACGCGAATCTGGGTGCCATCTTCCTGTTTTGACAGCAGTTTTGCGAAGTGCTCTTGCGCAGTATCAGTAATACGGATCATGGCGATTGCTCAATAGTTGACTAAAATACCTGGTTATAATACGCCCAACGCCGACGCTCTACAAGGTACGGCACAGGCATCCTATGTGTACGCTGGCCGCGCCCTGCGCCAGTAATAAGCGGCTGATTTCCCCCACCGTGCTGCCGGTGGTCACCACATCATCGATAAGCAGGATGTGGCGTCCGCGCACCGCCATTTCAAGGCGAAACGCGCCACGCAGATTGCTTTTCCGGGCGCGGGCGCTGAGCGCATGCTGCACCGCACCGTGACGCACCCGGCGTAGCCCTTCGCGGTATTCACAGCCAAGCCAGCGCGCCAGCGGTTTAGCCAGCAGCGCGGCCTGATTATACCCACGCTGCCACGCGCGGCGGCGATGCAGCGGCACGCTCAGCACCAGATCGATACGCGGCAACGGCTGCTGGCGGCGCTTTGTTAATAATTTTAACAAAAGCAGCCGCGCCAGCATCACCCTGAGTGCGGTTGCGCGCGAGAATTTGAGCTGCTGCACCCATTCGCTCAGCGGCGGCACATAATCACTCACGCAAGTAAGAGCGTGCCACGGCGGCGGCCGGCGCAGACAGCGTCCGCACGGCTGATCGCCGCTGGCCGGCAGTCCGCAGCAGGGACAGAGCGCCGGCAGCGCCGGTAGCTGACGCAGACATACGCTGCACAGGCCGTGCCGGGCGATACGCAGCGGCAGACGGCATAGCCAACACAGGGCCGGGATTGCTAGCATAGCGACCTCCTTTTCACTTTTCGGGAGTGTAACCGATGAGTTCGCTTTACTGGCACACCACAGGCACAGGCGATCGCGATCTTGTGCTGCTGCACGGCTGGGGACTGAACGCCGAAGTGTGGCAACACATTGTTCCGCGACTCAGCCCGCATTTTCGTCTGCACCTGGTGGACCTGCCGGGATTTGGCCGCAGCCAGGGATTTGAGCCGCTGAGCCTGGCGCAGATGGCGCAACAGCTATTACCGCAGTTGCCAGCGCGCGCCGTGCTGCTCGGCTGGTCGCTGGGCGGCTTAGTGGCCAGCCAGCTGGCGCTGAGCCAGCCCGATCGCGTGGCGGCATTGATTAGCGTGGCGTCGTCGCCGTGCTTTACCGCCCGGGATGAATGGCCCGGCATCCAGCCTGAGACGCTGGCGACGTTCCAGCAGCAATTGAGCAGCGATTTCCAGCGCACGGTGGAGCGTTTTCTCGCGCTGCAAACTATGGGGACGGAAAATGCGCGTCAGGATGCGCGCCAGCTGAAAGAAGTGGTGCTGTCGCAGCCGATGCCGTCGGTGGCGGTACTGGAAGGGGGATTGAACATTCTGCGCCACGATGATTTGCGCAGCGCACTGGATGGGCTGACGCTGCCGTTCCTGCGTATCTATGGCGCGCTGGATGGCCTGGTGCCGCGCCGCATTGCGCCGCAGCTGGATGCGCGCTGGCCGCATTCGCAGTCGGTTGTCATCGCGAAGGCCGCGCACGCGCCGTTTATTTCGCACCCGGAGGCGTTCTGCCAGCAGGTGCAGCAGTTCATCCACGCAGCCACATAAACTGCCAGGCGGCCAGCACCAGCGGCTGGCTGCCATCCACGCGCTGCCCGCTGATCACATCCTGAAAAGGGCGCGCCTGCGGCAGCGTGGTGCTGATTTCGCGGCTGCTGAGATTGAACACGCACAGTAACCCTTCGTCGCTGTCCGCGGCGTGACGGCGCAGCAGCAGCACCGCGTTGTCGCTCTCCAGCAGCGTCATCGGATTGTCCGGATGGAACGCCGGCTGCCGGGTACGCAGCTGAATCAGTGCGCTAAGCCGCTCAAACACCTGCTGACGCAGCGGGTTGCCGCCGCTGATTTGCTGTTCGATATCGCGCAGGCTGTACTTCTCACGGTTGATGGCGCGGTTGTGCCCGGCAGCGCGCACGCCCTCGTTGTCATTGCGCGAGCCGAGAATACTTTGAATATAGATGGCGGGCACGCCGGGAAAGGCCAGCAGAATCGCGTGCGCCAGCAGGAAGCGACGCAGGCGCGTCTCGTCATCGTCGGTCTGGTGATTGAGCGCATCCAGATACGTTACGTTGATTTCATACGGGCTGGTGCTGCCGTCCGGGTTGTTTTTATAGGACACCAGCGCGCCCTCCAGCGCCAGTTCACGCACCAGCGCCACAATCTCGACTTCCGACAAAATGCCGCGTGCCGGATTGAGGCCAATGCCGTCGTGCGAGGCGAGAAAATTGAAGAAGGTGGTGCCGCCATTCCCGGGCTCAAGCGTGCTGGCCCACTGGCGCAGCGCGCGTGCCGAGCCGGAGTGAATGGCGTGCAGCACCAGCGGTGGCAGTGAAAACTGGTAGACCATCTGCGCTTCGTCGTGGCCGTTGCCGAAATAGCTGATGTTATCCTGATGCGGCACGTTGGTTTCGGTCACGATCACCGTACCTGGCGCGACTTCGTTGGCGATGGCGCGAAACAGCTTCACCAGCTGATGGGTTTTGGTCAGATGGATACAGCGTGTGCCCGGCGTTTTCCACATGTAGCCCACCGCGTCCAGCCGCACGTAATCCGCGCCTTTGTTGAGATAATCCAGCAGCACGCCCACCATGCGGATCAGCACCTGCGGATTAGCGAAGTTGAGATCGATTTGGTCGGCGCTGAAGGTGGTCCAGATAAAGCGCGTGTCGCCGTTAGCGAGGGTAAACGGCGTCAGCAGCGGTGAGGTGCGCGGGCGCGTCACGGCACTGAGATCGGTGGCGGGCGGCATGCTGATAAAGAAGTCGTCCCAGCCGGCATCCTGCGCCAGAAAGTGGCGAAACCACGCGCTGTGCGCCGACATGTGGTTACAGACGAAATCGAACATCAGCCGGGTTTCGCTGTGCAGCGCCGTGATGTGCTGCCAGTCACCGCAGATCGGGTTCACTTTGTGGTAATCGATAACCGAGAAGCCATCGTCGGACGAGTAGGGGAAAAATGGCAGCAGATGCACCAGACTGAAGGTGGACTGCAGATGCTGCTGATAAAAGCGCGTAAAGCTGGCGAGCGTGGGCTGCTCGGGTTCGCGGAACTGGTCGGCGTAACTGATCAGCACCACGTCTTTTTCATCCCAGTGCGCTTTACGCGGCAGCTTTACCGTGTCGCGCGCCGCGCGGATGTGCGAAAGCAGGCGCTCGCGCGCCGCGACGGGGAAGCTACCTTCATAAATCTCATCGAGCAGGAAGTTGATAATGTCCATCGGATCGCCGGGTTACGCGGAAGGTCATTTTTTTCACACGGTTTTTTCAGCGTAGTCCGCCAGGACAATTTATCAACTTCCTGTACTCGCGCGCCGCTTAGCGTTTCTTCCCAAACGCGGCCGCCAGCGCATCGCCCATCGCACTGTTACCGACGCTGGCGCTGGCAGGTTTGCCGCGGCCTTTGGCACCGGCGGCCGGCCGCGCGGCCTCTTTGCCTGCGCCGCGGTTGCCGCCGCTGCGCGCGTTGCTTTCACCCGGCTGCTCATCCAGACGCATGGTCAGCGCGATACGCTTACGCTGCAGATCGACTTCCATCACCTTCACTTTGACGATATCGCCGGCTTTCACCACCTGATGCGGATCGTCTACGAATTTGTCCGACAGCGAAGAGATGTGCACCAGGCCGTCCTGATGCACGCCGATATCGACGAACGCGCCGAAGTTGGTCACGTTGGTCACTGCACCTTCCAGCACCATGCCCGGCAGCAGGTCGTTGAGCGTCTCCACGCCTTCGGCAAACTGCGCGGTTTTGAACTCCGGACGCGGATCGCGGCCCGGTTTCTCCAGCTCTTTGATGATATCGGTGACGGTCGGCAGCCCGAAACGCTCATCGGTGAAGTCGCGCGCATTCAGGTCGCGCAGGCTACCCGGATTGCCCATCAGTTCATTCAGCGCCTGTTCCGTAGCGGCGAGAATGCGCTCCACCAGCGGATAGGCTTCCGGATGCACCGTTGAGGCATCCAGCGGATTATCGCCGTGGTTGATGCGCAGGAAGCCGGCGCACTGTTCAAAGGCTTTCGGCCCAAGGCGGCTCACCTTCAGCAGCTGCTGACGGTTCTGGAAACGGCCGTTTTCGTCACGCCAGCTGACAATGTTCTGCGCCATCATGCGCGTCAGGCCGGCGACGCGCGTCAGCAGCGCCACCGAAGCGGTATTCAGATCGACGCCCACGGCGTTCACACAATCTTCCACCACCGCATCGAGTTTTTTCGCCAGCTGGCTCTGGCTGACATCGTGCTGATACTGGCCGACGCCAATCGATTTCGGGTCAATTTTGACCAGCTCTGCCAGCGGATCCTGCAGACGACGGGCGATAGACACCGCACCGCGCAGCGAAACGTCGAGATCGGGGAACTCCTGCGCCGCCAGTTCGGAAGCGGAATAGACCGATGCTCCGGCCTCACTGACAATCACTTTTTGCGCTTTGATTTGCGGGAACTGCTTCTGTACGTCGAGGAAGAAACGCTCGGTTTCACGTGAAGCGGTGCCGTTGCCGATCGCCACCAGTTCAACCTGATGTTTCGCGCACAGTGCCGCCACCGAGGTCGCGGCTTTGGCCGCCTGGCCGGTATGCGGATAGATGGTATCGGTCGCGACCAGCTTGCCGGTGGCATCGACCACCGCCACTTTGACCCCGGTGCGCAGGCCAGGATCGAGACCCATGGTGGCGCGCATGCCGGCGGGAGCCGCCATCAGCAGATCGTGCAGATTACGGGCAAACACGTTGATCGCTTCGTCTTCCGCCCGTTCGCGGATGGTGCCCATCAGTTCGGTTTCGAGGTGCAGCAGGACCTTGATGCGCCAGGTCCAGCTGACCACGGCTTTGCGCCAGCTGTCGGCCGGAGCGTTGTTCAGGCGCAGGCCAAGGTGGTCGGCGATCAGCGTTTCACCGTAGCTTTCGCGCGGCGCTTCGTCGAACTGCGGATCGGCGTTGAGCGACAGCTGTAAAATGCCTTCGTTACGGCCACGGAACATGGCCAGCGCACGGTGCGACGGCACGCTGCTCAGCGCTTCGTGATGATCGAAGTAGTCGCGGAATTTAGCGCCTTCTTCCTCTTTACCTTCGACGACGCGCGCAACCAGATGGGCGTTCTTCCACAGGTAATCACGCACTTTCGCCAGCAGCGTGGCGTCTTCGGCGAAGCGCTCCATCAGGATATAGCGTGCGCCATCCAGCGCGGCACGCACATCGGCGACGCCTTTGTCCGCGTCGACATAACGCGCTGCCAGCTGCTCGGGGTCCTGAGACGCATCGTTCCACAGCGTCTCTGCCAGCGGTTCCAGCCCGGCTTCGATAGCGATCTGCCCGCGCGTGCGGCGCTTCTGCTTATAAGGCAGATAGAGATCTTCCAGCTCGGTTTTGTTCAGCGTGCCGTTGATAGCAGTGGCTAATTCCGGCGTCAGTTTGCCCTGGTCATCAATGGATTTCAGAATCGACTGGCGGCGTTCCTCCAGCTCACGCAGATAGCCGAGACGGCTCTCCAGCGTACGCAGCTGGGTATCATCCAGCCCGCCGGTCACTTCCTTACGGTAACGTGCGATAAACGGCACGGTGTTCCCTTCGTCCAGCAAGCGAATGGCGGCGTCAACCTGGTCGGCGCGTGCCTTCAGCTCACCTGCGATAATCTGGCTCAGCGAATCTTTCATCATCAGTAACGGTCTTGCTTACACAGGGTTAGAAATAGGGGACAGTTATACGGACTGAGGCCGCAAATTGCCAGCCGCTGACCGGTGAATCCGTCTTTTTCTGAATGCAGCGCGCAACTCAGAGAAACTTAGCCACCTATGTGTTAAACCCCAGCGCAATGGCGTGCCGGTTGCAGCCAGGCTCGCCCCGTCTCTGCCCTATAATCCGCGGCAAACCACGGAAGGAGGGTGAAGCAATGATCAAATTACTGCTGCTGCTGGCCGGACGCGAGCTGCTGGTGCGTTATCGTCTGCTGATTTATGGCCTGGCGCTGTGCGGTGTGCTGCTGGCCGGCATGATTGTGGCGGACGTGCTGGTCGATGGGCATATCAATCTGTCGCTACAGGTGCTGGCGCTCTTACTGTCGCTGTCGCTGCTGTTTAACCTGCTGAGTGGCGAGGTGTCGCTGCAGCGCTGGCTCAATCTGCTGTTTTCCCTGATTTTTGTTGGCACGCTGCTGGCCGGCGCGCTGTGGCACGGTGACGAGAGGCAACTGAAGAAACTGCTGCTGACGGTGATGGAAATCTGCCTGTTGTTTAACGGCCTGTTTCGCTGCCTGAGCGCGGCGCTGATTCAGCGTCAGCGCTGGGTGCGACATTTTATGCTGGGCTGCGGCGAGATGGTGCTGAGCGTGGTGCTGTTTTTCAATGACAACCTGCATACCTGCCTGTTGCTGGGCAGCTGGCTGGTACTGTTGCTGCTGTCGTTCAGCCTGACGGTATGGCGCGTCTGGCGCCAGTGGCAGCGCCTGCCGGCGGGTCAGTCCGTTACGCTGCTGCCGTGGTTTTGTCGCGGCCATCGTCATATCGCGCGGCTCCGGCCGTGGCAGCAGGCCCGCTTTCCGCCGGACGCTGCGGCATTTCCTCTCTGTGTCCACGTCTGGCAGGCGCAGTCTGAAGCCAGTCAACAGCCGAAGCGCTATGTGATTGACCGTTACATCGGCGTGATTAACGGTGAAGGGCACTTTTGTACCGGCCACGCGGCACTGAGCTTTGGCGAGCGCGGCTACATCAGCCTTTATCCGCAGCAGGAGATCGATCCGCAACCGCACGAGCTGCCGCGTCTGCTGCTGGCCGGACAGATTAACGATCGCCCCGGCCGTTTTCTCCCCTCGCTGGCGGCAGAGATTGCCGACTGGCGCAGCCCGGATTTAACCTTCAGTTTTCAGCACTACAACGGGCAGGCGCTCGCCAGCTACTGGCAGGCCAACCGTGGTGACAGCCTGTATAATCTGACGGCAAAAAACTGTTCGACCACCGTGGTGGATGCGCTGGACGTGGCGTTTGAAGGCTATTACGGCCAGCGGCTGCAGCAGGTGTTTGCGCTGCTGTTGCAGCCGGCATTCTGGGGCGCCTGCGTGCTGCGCGAACGGGCAGAAATCATGACCTGGACGCCCGGCCTGGTCGCCGATTATGTGCGCCTGATGAAAAAGACGCTGGGTGCCTGTCCGGGCAGGTAAGGCTTTGTGATAGCCTCTGTGCAGTGAACAGGGCTGTAACCACGAGTGAAGCGATGAAAACCCAACTGATTACCCGCGAAGGCTATAACAAGCTGCGTGCTGAGCACGACCATCTGTGGAATGAGAAGCGGCCGGAAATCACCCGCATTGTCTCCTGGGCCGCCAGCCTGGGCGATCGCTCTGAAAACGCCGATTACACCTATAACAAGCGCCTGCTGCGCCAGATCGATCGGCGCGTACGCTATCTGCGTAAATGCCTCGCCGAGCTAAAAATCGTTGATTATGCGCCGCAGCAGGAGGGCAAAGTGTTCTTCGGTGCCTGGGTGGAAGTAGAGAATGAGCAGGGCGACGTGAAGCGTTTTCGCATCGTCGGACCGGACGAGATCTATGGCGATACGGTGAAAGAGTACATCTCCATCGACTCGCCGATGGCGCGCGCGCTGATCAAAAAAGAGGTGGATGACGAGGTGACGGTGAACACGCCGGAAGGACAGAAGGTGTGGTTTGTGAACCGCATTGAGTACGTCACGGAAAGTGAGGAAAAAAGAGGCGGAGAGTAATGGCCTGGTGAAACAAGCCGGGGCGCAACTTATTCTCCGCTGGCGAAAGGGCTGGCAGTATAAGAGGGGGAAGCGCCGCAGCCTTGCCGCGCCAGATAAGCGTTATTTGCCCGGCGTGGTCGCCGTGGTCGTTGAGGTGCTGCTGCCGCCGTGATCGCCGCCGCCCATGGTGGCCAGCGCGACGCCGAGCAGGGCTCCCACCGCACCGATGCCGATAGCATCTGAATTACCTTTGGCCGTGGTCGACGCCTGTGCGCCGGCGGCTTCGCCCGCTGGCGTAGCGGCCTGAACCTGTGTGAGGCTGGTGAGTACCAGAGCGCTCAGCAGAACAACGGTTTTTTTCATCTTTCTTCTCCACATGAACTCAGTAAGCAGGTGCCGATGCAGTGTCGGAGATCATTTGCGCAGAGGAAAGGGGAGTTTACTGACTGATTTAAATCACTTTATTTAACATTGGCCTTATTTTGCGCGCGCACTGGCACTGTTCCGAGCGCGGATACGCAGTGAGCGTCGAAAACGCGATATTTTATGCTGCTGAGCGCGGCCGCTGGCTTATCCAACAGGCGAAACTTAAGCCAAATGGCGCGCCCCGCCTGACGGCGGAAGCGGGACGGCCCGGCTGGACCACTCGCCGGCAGAAAACGCCGCTGATTTTCAGACAAGCGCTAAACGGCGTCAAAATCAGTCAGAAAAGCGCGAGCGGAGCCGCAGTTCGCGGTTAAAATTAAAGATAAGCTGCTGTTTAATATGCTTTGTAACAATTTCGGCTAGAATATAAACCATTAATGACTGTCACAGACAGGCATCTTTTTTACACAATATCGGCTCAGGCAATGGCGCCTTTGGGAGTTGAACATGCAAGAGAACTACAAAATTCTGGTCGTCGATGATGATATGCGTCTGCGCGCACTGCTCGAACGCTATCTCACCGAACAGGGCTTTCAGGTGCGCAGCGTCGCCAACGCCGAGCAGATGGATCGTCTGCTGACCCGCGAATCATTCCATTTAATGGTGCTGGATTTAATGCTGCCGGGCGAAGATGGCCTGTCAATTTGCCGTCGTCTGCGTAGCCAGAGTAACCCGATGCCGATCATTATGGTCACCGCGAAAGGTGAAGAGGTCGATCGTATCGTGGGGCTGGAAATCGGTGCCGATGACTACATTCCAAAACCGTTCAACCCGCGTGAGCTGCTGGCGCGAATTCGTGCTGTGCTGCGTCGTCAGGCCAATGAGCTGCCGGGCGCGCCGTCGCAGGAAGAAGCCGTCATCGCCTTCGGTAAGTTCAAACTGAACCTCGGCACGCGCGAAATGTTCCGTGAAGATGAGCCGATGCCGCTGACCAGCGGAGAGTTTGCCGTGCTGAAAGCGCTGGTGAGCCATCCGCGTGAGCCGCTGTCGCGCGATAAGCTGATGAACCTGGCGCGCGGGCGTGAGTACAGTGCGATGGAGCGTTCTATCGACGTGCAGATCTCTCGTCTGCGCCGCATGGTCGAAGAAGATCCGGCGCATCCGCGCTACATCCAGACCGTCTGGGGCCTTGGCTACGTGTTCGTTCCGGACGGCAGTAAAGCATGAGGCGATTGCGCTTCTCACCCCGCAGTTCGTTTGCCCGCACCCTGTTGTTGATCGTTACCTTGCTGTTCGTCAGCCTGGTAACGACCTACCTGGTGGTGCTCAATTTCGCCATTCTTCCCAGCCTGCAGCAGTTCAACAAAGTCCTCGCCTACGAAGTGCGTATGCTGATGACCGATCGGCTGCAGCTGGAGGATGGTACGCAGCTGGAAGTGCCGCCGGCCTTCCGGCGCGAAATTTATCGTGAGCTGGGCATCTCGTTGTACACCAACGCGGCGGCGGAAGAGAGCGGGCTGCGCTGGGCGCAGCATTATGAATTCCTCAGTGAACAGATGGCGCAGCAGCTGGGCGGGCCGACCGACGTACGGGTTGAGGTTAACAAAAACTCGCCGGTGGTCTGGCTGAAAACCTGGCTGTCGCCGGATATCTGGGTGCGCGTGCCGCTGACCGAAATCCATCAGGGCGACTTCTCACCGCTGTTCCGCTATACCCTGGCGATAATGCTGCTGGCGATTGGCGGCGCCTGGCTGTTTATCCGTATACAAAACCGACCCTTAGTCGATCTTGAACACGCTGCGTTGCAGGTGGGGAAAGGCATTATTCCGCCACCGCTGCGCGAATACGGTGCTTCGGAAGTGCGTTCGGTGACGCGTGCCTTCAACCAGATGGCGGCGGGCGTGAAGCAGCTGGCCGATGACCGTACGCTGCTGATGGCCGGCGTCAGCCATGATCTACGCACGCCACTGACGCGCATCCGTCTCGCCACCGAGATGATGGGCGAGGAAGATGGCTACCTGGCCGAGTCGATCAACAAAGACATTGAAGAGTGTAACGCCATCATTGAGCAGTTCATCGATTACCTGCGTACCGGGCAGGAGATGCAAACCGAGCGCGCCGATCTGAATAGCGTGCTGGGCGAAGTGGTGGCGGCGGAGAGCGGCTACGAACGCGAGATTGAGAATGCGGTGATGGACGCGGAGCTGATGCTGGATATTAATCCGCTGTCGATTAAACGCGCGGTAGCGAATCTGGTGGTTAACGCGGCGCGCTACGGGAACGGCTGGATCAAAGTCAGCAGCGGTCAGGAATTGAATCGCGCGTGGTTCCAGGTGGAGGATGATGGTCCGGGCATTAAGCCGGATCAGTTACAGCATCTGTTCCAGCCGTTTGTACGCGGCGACAGCGCGCGCAGCACCAGCGGCACCGGCCTGGGTCTGGCGATTGTGCAGCGTATTATCGATGCACATGACGGATCGCTGGAGATTGGCGACAGTGAACGCGGCGGATTACGTATCCGCGCGTGGTTACCGATTCCGGAAAACAGCGCAACGACGGCAGTAAGCAGTACTGTTAGTTAAATTTCCGCACCAACCGTCGCGGCGCAATCTATTGCGCATCCATCAGCGATATTACCGCTGCAGGCATGCGCGATAAATCGCGCCGCGACGAAATGTGCCTTAGCTAAGCCGCCGTTGTGGCGGCTGGGCTACTTCACAGCTGCGGGCCGGCCTGCACCAGCGCTTTGCCGGCATCGTTGTCGGTGTACTTATCGAAATTGGTGATAAAGCGCTGCGCCAGCGCTTCGGCAGCCTGCTGCCAGGCGGCGGCGTCAGGCCAGCTGCGGCGCGGATCGAGAATGGCATCGTCCACCTGTGCCAGCGTGGTGGGCACCTGCAGATTAAACACCGGCAGCGTCACGGTCTCCGCTTCATCCAGCTCACCGGCCAGAATCGCGTTGATGATAGCGCGCGTGTCTTTCAGCGAAATGCGCTTGCCGCTGCCGTTCCAGCCGGTATTCACCAGATAGGCCTGCGCGCCGGACGCCTGCATACGTTTCACCAGCACATCCGAGTACTGCGTTGGATGCAGCGTCAGGAACGCCGCGCCAAAACAGGCGGAGAAGGTTGGGGTGGGCTGCGTCACACCGCGCTCGGTGCCGGCCAGCTTGGCGGTAAAGCCGGACAGGAAGTGGTACTGGGTTTGCTCTGGCGTCAGACGCGAAACCGGTGGCAATACGCCAAACGCGTCGGCGGTCAGGAAGATGACCTTCTTCGCGTGGCCCGCTTTCGACACCGGCTGCACGATGTTTTCGATGTGCTCGATCGGGTAAGACACGCGGGTGTTTTCCGTCTTGCTGGCGTCGGCGTAATCGACCGTGCCGTCGGCGCGCACCACCACGTTCTCCAGCAGCGCATCGCGGCGAATCGCGCGGTAAATCTCCGGCTCAGCCTGCTCTGACAGATTGATGGTTTTGGCGTAGCAGCCGCCTTCGAAGTTAAAGACGCCGTCGTCGTCCCAGCCGTGCTCATCATCGCCAATCAGCTGACGATCCGGATCGGTAGAGAGCGTGGTTTTACCGGTACCGGACAGGCCAAAGAACACCGCCACGTCGCCCGCTTTGCCGACGTTGGCCGAGCAGTGCATTGAGGCGATACCCTTCAGCGGCAGCAGATAGTTCATGATGGCGAACAGGCCTTTTTTCATCTCGCCGCCGTACCAGGTGCCGCCGATCAGCTGCATGCGTTCGGTCAGGTTAAAGGCGACAAAATTCTCGGAATGCAGCCCCTGCGCCTGCCAGTCCGGATTGGTGCACTGCGCTGCGTTCATCACCACGAAATCCGGCGTAAACTCAGCCAGTTCGGCTTCAGTCGGACGGATAAACATGTTTTTGACGAAATGCGCCTGCCACGCCACTTCCATCACGAAACGCACGCTGAGGCGGGTGTCCGGGTTGGCGCCGCAGAAGGCGTCAATCACAAACAGACGCTTGCCGGAAAGCTGTTGCGTGCAGCGATCTTTCAGCGCCTGCCAGGTTTCCTGTGACAGCGGCTGGTTGTCGTTCTTGCCGTTGCCAACATCGTTCCACCACAGCGTGTCACGCGTGGTGTCATCCCGCACGATGTATTTATCTTTCGGCGAACGTCCGGTGAAGATGCCGGTATCCACGGCAATGGCACCGCTCTGCGTCAGGGTGCCGCGCGCGTAACCTTCCAGCTCCGGGCGGGTTTCTTCCTGAAATAACGTGGCGTAATCAGGGTTGTACACCACCTCGGTGGTGCCGCTAATTCCGAGCGTTTCGAGGTCTTGCGATGTCAGGCCGTTAACGCGCATGTGACTGCTCCTTAAATCGGTACTTCATGGCATTTTTTATGAGGGTTTCTGCGTCCTGCTGCGCATAGCCGCACAGGGCAGATCGCGCGCAGTGTACACGTCTGAGCGAGGTGGAAAAGTGAAGAGAGTTAAAAATGCGAGCTGGAACGTGACAAGTAGAGAAATCTGCCACTTATGAAACTAAAGTTAGCGTAAATTAGTTAATTTCCGTGAAAAATCATAGCGCTACGCCGGCGGAAAATACGGGCGGCGTCACCGCCCGTTTGCTGATTAATGCAGTTGATCGCTATTGCCGGAGGGAGCGTTACGAATAGCAGCAATATCCACGGCGTCGTACACATAGTGCGTGCCGCAGTAGTCGCAGTGCATATCGATTTTGCCGTCTTCGACCAGAATCTCATCCACTTCCTCTGGCGGCAGCGTTTTCAGCACTTCACCGCAGCGTTCGCGCGAGCAGGTGCATTTGAAGCTGACCGGCGCCGGATCGTAAACCGTGGCTTCTTCCTGATGATAGAGACGCCACAGTACGTCAGTCGCGGGCAGCTCAATCAGCTCTTCGCTCTTCACGGTTTCGGTTAACGTGGCCAGATGGTTAAAGTCATCCAGGTTGGGCTCCTGCGCGGGCAGCACCTGCAGCAGAATACCGGCTGCGCCTTTCTCGCTGGTGCGAATGAACAGGCGGGTTGGCAACTGCTCGGAACGCATGAAGTAATCTTCCAGACAGCCCGCCAGCGTATCGGCTTCCAGGCCGACCACGCCCTGATAGCGCTCGCCTTTCTCAGGCGAAATGGTGATCACCAGATAGCCGTTACCCACCATCTGCTTCAGGCTGCTGCCGGCGGCAATCTCCGCATCCTCTTTCAGGCGCGCCACGCCGCGCAGCTCCTGGCGGTTATTTCCGTTGATCACCGCCATGCTCAGCGGGCCATCGCCCTGCAGCTGCACGGTGATGTCGCCGTCAAATTTCAGCGTGGCGGTGAGCAGGCTGGTGGCGACCAGCAGTTCGCCCAGCAGCGTTTTGACCGGCTCGGCGTAGTCGTGGTTCTGCACGATGTCGCGCCAGGTTTGAGATGCGTTGACCAGCTCGCCGCGCACGGCGACGTTTTCAAACAGGTAACGATGCAGTTGATCTTGAACAGACATAAGGTTTCTCTCGTGGGGGCGCGAGTTATTCATCGCCCGACAATTTAAATTTCAGCAGATCGCGGCGCTCTTTTTTATCCGGGCGACGATCGGGATGCGGCATGGTCAGGGCATTCATTTTGCGCGCCAGCGCGTTCTTTTCGCGCTTTTCGATGCTGGCGGCCGTCTCCGTGTACATCTGCTGCGCTTCGCTGGCCGGACGCCGCTGGTCGCCGATGGCGGTAATGATTACCGTGCGCTCATCGTTGCCCTGACGCAGCGTCAGCTCGGCCTGCAGTTCGACCACTTTGCCCGGTTTGCTGCGCTGGCCGTTGTAATGCACTTTGCCGCCTTCAATCATGTCGCGAGCCAGCGCGCGGGTTTTATAGAAGCGCGCGGCCCACAGCCATTTATCAAGGCGGACGCCTTCACTGGTTTTCTCTTTCATTGCGGCTCCTGCTGTTACGCTGCGTCGCGCCGTTTGGCGATCGGTCGCACACGGTCGCATGACGCCGGAAAGATGGATCGGGCCGGTGCCGGATACCCAAAGGTATGGGTACAACGTGATAAATCAAGGGCGAGGTACCGTTGCGGACTGCCGATCCATCGCCAATCCCTTAAGCGTAATCGGCATTTTGTTTTCCGCCCTGAAAAACAGGGCGACAGGGTAGCACAGAAGGCGGAGGGTCAGAACAGCGAGCGCACGCTCTGCATAGTGCTGAGGTTGTGGTTAAAGCACTTGTCGTAATACTGCTGAATCTGCGCCATACGCAGGCGGTTGCGGTGGATGCGGCGCAGCGCCAGCAGGCCGTTGCTGACGGCGCTGACAATCAGCACCAGCATCAGCAGCGCGGTGCCCAGATAGCGCCACTGCGCCATGGCGTCGGGCTCGTTGTGCAGGGCGATATGGCGCGTGCCGTTGGCATCGGTGGTAATGCTGGTAATGATACCGCTGGCGGCAAATGGCGTGTGCAGCAGCATGCCGGACAGGCGCTGCAGTTCGTGCCACTGCGCTGGGGCGTCGAGATCGAACAGCGCCACCGACGGCTGCGGCTGGTTCACCATCTGCCGGCCTTCATCGCTAATGATCAGGAATCCGCCCGGCGGCGGGCTGTTAAGGGTTTCCGCCGCGCGACGCGTCTCCCGCGAGAAGAAGGTCGAGGTGGCGGTGTTCACCAGATTCTCCAGCGCTTCGGCGCTAACCGGGCGCAGCAGCACGTTCATGCCGTTGAGCTTGCCGGAATCCGCACGGTGAATCAGCGTATCCCAGTCTTTCGCATTACCGAGGTTGACCAGCGCATTTTTCAGGCGCACGCAGTCCTGCTGCTGGCTGCACAGCTGCTGGGTTTTCAGCACCAGGTCGGAGAAATCATCCAGCAGGATCATGCCTGATTTCTGAATCGCCGACGCCAGCTGCGGGTTCAGTTTCGGGTCGGTGTTGGTTTCCGGATGCAGCTGCTGCGTGGTGGTCTCCAGCAGCGCGGCGGCTTTGTCGATGATGTCGGACTGCGGCAGCGGCAGCGGCGCAGCGTTGTTCCAGTAAATCGCCGAGCAGTCGAACGGCATGTAGCCGTAGCTGCGGTTGCTCTGGTAATTGCCCGGAACCGAGCACATGCCGGTGCCGCTCACTTTCAGGCTATCGCCAATGTGCAGCGGCAGGGCAGTGAGTTTATCGACGCTGTTCACTTCCACGCTCTCAGTCCCTTTTAGCCAGGCGAGGCTGAGTTTGATCGGCATGCTGAGCGGAATCCAGCTCACCAGCATCACCAGTACCAGCAGCGAACCGCACGCCAGCACCAGGTTTTTACGCCAGCGCTGTACCGGGAAGTTGCGGACTTCATCCTGCAGCGACAGGAAGCGCCCCTGGCGTACCACCTGACGATTCAGGTAGATATCCACATCTGTCACCTGGCCCAGGTCGTGCGCCACATAAGGCTGCCAGTGTGCCGGATAGATTAAGTCGATGATGCCGAGCGAGATGTTGCTCTGCTCCTGATTGGATTCGCCAAACAGGCCCCAGCGCTTCGGTGCACCGCGCAGACAGTGCACATCGCGCAGCCCTTTTTCACCGGGGAATCGATACATAAACCACAGGCTGACAGCGACGATCGCGCCGGCGGGCAGCGCAATCCACAGCATCAGGCTGCCGGGCAGTACCAGGCTGAGGAAAAACAGCAGGAAGGCGCAGCAAATGGCGCTCGCTTCACGCGTGCCGTCGGCGCGCGACAGCTGATACTCTTCCGGCGACTCTTTGCGCACCTGCAGCAGCTCGACGTTTTCGCTCTCCTCTTTACGAATCGAAGCGTTGGTCGACATCGGCCGCACCAGCGGCGGTAGCGCCGGTTGTTCCACCGCATAGTTCACCAGCGAGTGGCCGTTGAGCGAGATCACCAGCGGCAGGGTCTGGGTACGGATCAGCTCGACGTAGTTTTCTTCAGCGATGTACTGCTCCCACAGCGGCGGCAGATGCACCTCGACTTCATCCAGGTAGTAGCGCCATTTGTGGGGATCGTCAGTGGAGAGGCCGTAACGGGTGATGGAGCGGGTAACGGGATAAACATTATTGCTCTGTGCGGTCAGCGCCAGCGCTTCGGGTTCCCGTGACGATCGGGTCGATCGCCCGCCGCTGTGCTGACGCGCTTTACCCAGCGACGCAATATACTTCTCAACGGCAGCGCGTTCTTCATCGGTGAGTTTACGGCAGGGCGGACTGATAAACGGCAGTGGTTTCGCCAACGGCGGACGATGCCGCATAGCGTACCAGTAGCCGATTCCGGCCACTAACGAACAGGCCAGCATGACAGCCAGAATGACGATAAGAGTGCTCATGCTTTGCTCAATCCAGCCAAAAAACTGCCGTCACGTTTACGATGTGCTCCCGGTAAAACCTGCAATACGAGTCAATTTTGGCGAGCAGAAGTCATTCTGACAAGAGGCAAATGAAACAAAATACCGCGCAAAATCATTGTATTATAAATTTGTTAGATTATTCCTTAACGGGATGGTACTCACAAGTCCCTCAATTAAACATCGGTATTATCCGAATTTGCTGCTACCCCGTTGACTTATTGTGAAAATCTTACTGTGCAGATAACAAGAAGTTGTTAGCGGCAGCGAACAAATGTATGTCACCATGATTGACCCGCGCTGCGTGTCGCACAATGCCGCGGGCTTCGGTATGCTGACGTCATCGCGTTTCACAAGGCTGTGCTAAGTTTGAGGCTGATATGACCACTCCCCTGAAAAAACCTGACATCCTCAACGTGGAAGCGGTGGCCCGCTCCCGCCTGTTTACCATCGAAGCGGTTGATCTCGCCTTCAGCAACGGTGCGCGTCGCGTCTATGAGCGCATGAAGCCCTCCGATCGTGAAGCGGTGATGATTGTGCCGATCATTGGCGATGACGTGATCCTGATCCAGGAGTACGCCGTCGGACTGGAAACCTATGAGCTGGGCTTCCCGAAAGGTTTAATCGATCCTGGTGAAAGCGCTTTTGAAGCCGCCAACCGTGAGCTAAAAGAAGAAGTGGGCTTTGGCGCGCATCAGCTGGAAGCGCTGGGCAAACTCACCATGGCGCCGTCCTATTTCTCCAGCAAGATGAATATCGTGGTAGCTGAAGGGTTGTACGAAGAGAAGCTGGAAGGGGATGAGCCGGAGCCGCTGATTGTACGCCGCTGGCCGCTCAGCAATCTGCTGGCGCTGCTGGAAGAGCCGGATTTTCGCGAGGCGCGTAACGTCAGCGCGCTGTTTATGGTGCGTGAGTGGCTGGTGAAGCAGGGGCGGTTGAGTTATTGAGGACACCTGGCGGCGCAATAAAAGGCGCGGAAAGTCGCACGGGGTAAAAACAAAAAGCCGGGGATTTCCCCCGGCTTTTTTGATCAAAACAGTTCGTGGCTTTCACCGTTGTCCATGATGGTGGTGCCCACATCATGCACCGAATACTCGGTCGGCTGGGTGCCGTTAATGAAGTACTCCTGACGGGTGTTGCCGCCACCGTTGGCCAGCTTGCCGGTGCTGCGGTCAATGGTCACCGTCACCACGCCGTCCGGCGGTGTCAGCGGCTGCACCGGCACACCATCCAGCGCCACTTTCATGTAATCATCCCATGCCGGCTGCGCACTCTTCGCGCCGCCTTCGTAGCCGGAGATCTGATCCGGAATCGCACCCGATACCGTGGTGCGTCCCAGCGCGCGCGAATCATCGAAGCCAATCCACACCGACGTCACGACGCCCGGACCATAACCGGAGAACCAGGCGTCTTTGGAACTGTTAGTGGTACCGGTTTTGCCGCCGATATCGTTGCGCTTCAGATCGCGGCCGGCACGCCAGCCGGTTCCCATCCAGCCCGGTTCACCGAAGATGTTAGAGTTCAGCGCGCTCTTGATCAGGAACGCCAGCGGCGTGTTGATCACGTGCGGCGCATACTGCTGATCGCCGGCCGGCTGCGGCTGCGCCGGTACCTGCTCCAGCTCGGGCTGCGGCACGGTCTGATTCTGCTGCTGATTCGAGGTGGCGACGTTTTCCACGCTCTCTTCATTCAGCGCCACCGACTTTTTGGTGTCGCCATAGATCACCGGCAGATTGCACTGCGGGCAGGCGATCTTCGGCTGCGCCTGGAAAATCACGCCGCCCTGTTCGTTCTCGATCTTCGCGATGAAGTAAGGATCGACCAGGAAGCCACCGTTGGCCATCACCGCATAGCCGCGCGCCACCTGCATTGGCGTGAAGGATGCGGCGCCCAGAGCCAGCGACTCGGTATGGATAATGTTCTGCGCCGGGAAGCCAAAGCGCTGCAGATACTCAGCGGCGTAATCAACGCCCATGGCACGCATCGCGCGCACCATTACCACGTTTTTCGACTCACCCAGCCCCTGGCGTAAACGAATCGGACCCGCATAAGTCGGCGGCGAGTTTTTTGGTCGCCAGTCTGCGCCGGCACCGGCATCCCAGCGTGAAATCGGCACGTCGTTGAGGATGGAGGCCAGCGTCAGGCCGCGGTCCATGGCGGCGGTATACAGGAACGGCTTGATGTTCGAGCCGACCTGACGCAGCGCCTGGGTGGCGCGGTTGAACATACTCTGGTTGAAGTCAAAACCGCCCACCAGCGCGCGTACCGCACCGTCTTCCGGATTAAGCGACACCAGCGCCGAGTTCACCAGCGGCACCTGTCCCAGCCACCATGCATCCCCGACTTTACGTACCCAAATCTGCTGGCCAGCCTGCAGCACCTGAGTGACGCTGCGCGGCGTCGGGCCCTGCAGGGTGTCGGATTTATACGGACGCGCCCAGCGCACGCCGGCTAAAGTCAGCGAAACGCTGCTGCCATCTTTCAGCATGGCGGTGGCTTCGTCGGCGCTGGCGCTGGTGACCACGGCGGCATTCAGCGGACCGTAGACCGGCAGATTTTTCAGCGTATTGACGATGCGGGTGTGATCCCAGCTGGCTTCACCCACTTTCCACAGCACGTTGGTCGGACCGCGATAGCCGTGACGCATATCGTACGCCATCACGTTGTTACGCACCGCCTGCTGTGCGGCTTCCTGCAGATGGCGGGTCACGGTGGTATACACCTTGTAGCCATCGTCATAGGCGCTGTCGCCGTAGCGTTTCACCATCTCCTGACGCACTAACTCGGTGAGATACGGTGCAGAGAAGGCAATTTCCGGGCCGTGATAGCTGGCGGTCAGCGGCGTGTTGCGCGCGTCGTTATACTGCTGCTGCGTGATGTAGTTCTGATCCAGCATGCGAGCCAGCACCACATTACGGCGCGCCAGCGCACGGGCATGGGAATAGAGCGGGTTAAAGGTCGACGGCGCTTTCGGCAGGCCGGCGATCATCGCCATCTCACTCAGCGACAGCTGATCGACCGGTTTACCGAAGTACACCTGCGCCGCCGCACCGACGCCGTAAGCGCGATAGCCGAGATAGATTTTATTCAGATACAGCTCAAGGATTTCATCCTTACTCAGCAACTGCTCGATGCGAATCGCCAGGAAGGCTTCCTTGATTTTACGCATCAGCGTGCGTTCAGGGCTGAGGAAGAAGTTACGCGCCAGCTGCTGCGTAATGGTACTGGCGCCCTGCGAGGCGTGGCCGGAGACCAGCGCGATGCTGGCGGCGCGGAAAATCCCCACCGGATCGACGCCGTGATGCTCATAAAAGCGGCTGTCTTCGGTGGCGATAAACGCTTTGATTAGCTCAGGCGGCATCTGTTGCAGGGTGAGCGGGATACGGCGCTTTTCACCGTACTGGGCGATCAGCTCGCCATCCGCGCTGTAAACCTGCATCGGGGTTTGCAGGCGCACATCTTTCAATGTGTTCACATCAGGCAGCTGCGGCTCTATGTATTTGTACAAACCATAAACCGTGCCGGCTCCCAGCAAAATGCAACACACTGCAAGGATCAATAAATACTTTACGAACTTCACCTGAGAATTCCCATCTGTTGGCGTTTGGGCAGTTTATAAACAATCGCGCGGTAGTATAAAGGCAAGCCTGACGCTTTGATATACCCGTCAATCTTCATGCAATGCGGGTAATCATCCTTTTCCCTGTAACGATAAGGAGATCGCGCGCATGGCTTTTCAGCGCTGGCAAATTGGACTGGACATCCAGAACGGGCAACTCTGCGCCCTTGGCATTGAACGACGCCGTCACGGATGGCAGCTGCGACACTGGTGGCAGCAGCCGCTGCCGCACGATACGTTACGCAACGGCGTGTTGCAAACCTCGCCAGTGTTACAGGAGATGTTGGTGCGCTGGCAACGTCATTTACCCAGGCGCTACTCACTGCGCGTTGGCCTGCCGCCGCAGCTGGTGCTGCAGCGTACGCTGCCGTTGCCGCAAACCTCACTGCGCGAGCCGGCGCTCAGCCGCTACGTTAACGCGTCCGCATCACGCCTGTTCCCGGTCGAAGCCGCCTCGCTGTCGCTGGATTACCGGCTGGGCGGCAGTGCCAGCCAGCTGCACGTCACCGCCGCGCGCCGCGACGTCATCGCCCAGTGGCTGGCGCCGCTGCAGCAGGCCGGACTGCGCCCCGACGTGTTTGAGCTGAGCAGTCTGGCACTGACGCAGATCGCCATGCGCGTTCCGCTGCGCCCGCATCAGTTGCTGATCCATCCGCTCAGCGACCACTGGCTGTGGACGCTGGCCGGCGAAAATAGCGCCTGCGGCGCGGCGACCGAACTCCTGACGCTCGCCCATCTGCGTGACACCTTTCCCCAGGCACAAACGGTGTTCTGCACCTCACCGCAGGCGTTGCCGGAGGCGGAAGTACAGCGCTGCAAGCCGCTGGCGCTGCTGCATTATCTGCAACCGCCGCTACCGGCAGAGGCGGGCGCGCTGGCGATTGCGCTAGGCCTGGCGCTGCGTCCGGAGGATTACTGATGCTGGCGGTCAATTTGCTCCCGTGGCGGGCACAGCAGTTGCTGCTACGCCGCCAGCACAGTGTGGCGCTGCTGGTTGCCGTGCTGCTGGTAACGCTGTTACTCACGCTGCTGCTGTGGTGGCGCGCTGAACAGCGGCTCCAGCATGCAGCCCGGCAGCACACCGATATGACCATACAGCTCCAGCAGATCCAGCAACGGCTGGCGCAACAGCAAACGCTGATGGCGCAGCGGGATGACCTGTTACGCAGGCAGCAGGCGCAGCAACAGCGGCTGCAGCAGCATCAACGCTGGCAGCAGTTCTGGCAGCAACTGCCCGCGCTGATGCCGGAGACGCTGTGGCTGAGTCGCGTGGAGCGGCGTCAGGGGCAACTGGTGCTGGACGGTCTGGCGCAGAGCCTGGCTGACGTCAGCGCGTTCCGCCAGCAGCTGCAGACGCAGCCGCTGTTTGCGGCGGTGAAGCAGGGCAGCGTACAGCGTCAGGCGCAGGGGGATTACCGCTTCGCGCTGCGCGCCCGGCTGCAGGAGGCGACCGATGAATGAGCTCATCCAGCGCTGGCTGCAGCTGGCACTGACGTGGCGGATAGCCAGCCTGCAGCTGCTGGCGCTGCTGCTACTCGGGCTGGCGTGGCTACTGCTGCTGCGTCCGCAACAGCAGCAATTCAGCACGCTGCAACAGCAGCTGTCACAACTGGCGCAGCAGCACCAGCAACGTCAGCAGCAGCTGGACGCGCGACCGGCCATCGAACAGCTCCAGGCGGAGATCGCAACGCTGCAGCCAGCGGCAACGGCGGCGTCCGTATCGTTAGAGCAACTGGTGGCGGCGCGCGGCAATCAGCTCGAGGCCTGGCATCCGGACAGCCAGCCACAGCAGCTGGCGCTGCGCCTGAGCTGGCCGCAATTTCTGCCGCTGTTCAGCGGGCTGGCTGCGACGGCGTTAGCGGTGCCACAGCGTTTTCAGCTGCAGGCGGAGCAGGGCGTGTTACACAGCGAGTTCTGGCTGGAGAGTGACGATGCGGAGTAGCGCACTGGTGTTACTGCTGTGCAGCAGCTGGGCGCTGGCGCGCGATCCGTTCCAGCCGCTGACTGCCAGCCAGTGTCAGGCGCCCGCTGCCGTACCGCAGGGCTGGCGATTACAGGGCATCATTGGTCGCGCGCCGCACTTTGTGGCCTGGCTGGTTTCACCGCAGGGCAAACGTCAGCGGCTGAGTGCACCAGCTGCTTTTCCGATGGCACCGTGGCAGGTAACGCAGCTCAGTGCACATACGCTGGTACTGAGTGCCCCGCAGAGCTGTCCGCCGCAGCACATTACATGGGTAATAAAAGGAGGATTTTATGAAAAGGATGATGCTGCTGCTGTGGCTGGCGCTGAGCAGTCCGCTGCACGCCGCTGATCAGCCCCTGAGCCTGGTATTTGATGATGCGCCGGTCGAGCGCATTCTGCAGGCGCTGGCTGACTATCAGCAAACCAACCTGCTGATCGCGCCGGGCGTGGAGGGGCGGCTGTCGCTGCGACTCGATAACGTCGGCTGGGAGCGCGCACTGGCGCTGGTCACGCGGCTGGCGAAACTCACGGTGATCCAGGAGGAGGGTGTGCTGCTGGTCTATCCGGAGAGCTGGCAGCAGCGACAGGCACAGCAGGCACAAGCGGAGCGTGAAGAGAAGCAGCTGCAGGCGCCGCTTGAGCAGCGCACCGTCACGCTGCACTACGCCAGCGCCAGCGATGTTTACCGCAGCCTGCAGGCGGAACGCTCGCTGATGACGCCGCGCGGCAGCGTGACGGTGGATAGCCGTACCAACAGCCTGTTGCTGCGGGACAGCGCGCAGGCGCTGCGCGACACCGAGCGCTGGCTGCAGGCGCTGGATCTGCCGCTGGAGCAGGTGGAGCTGTCAGCGCACATTGTTACCATCAATGAAGAGCATCTGCGCGAGCTCGGCGTCAGCTGGAGCACCGCACCCGGCGATGTCGTCACCGGGGCGCTGCGCAATCCGCAGCTGCTGGTGCCGCTGACGGTGAGCAATCCGGCGATACGCGCCGGCATCACGCTCGGACCGATGAGTGGCGAACTGCTTAACCTGGAGCTGAGCGCGCTGGAGCAGGAGAACCAGATCGAAATCATCGCCAGCCCGCGGCTGTTTACCTCACACCAGCAGACCGCCACCATCAAGCAGGGCACCGAAATTCCCTACGAGGTGAAATCCGGTAACAGCGGTGCGACGGCGATTGAGTTCAAAGAGGCGGTGCTGGGCATGGAGGTGACGCCAGTAGTATTGGGCAACGGGCGTATTCAGCTCACGCTGCGGCTGAGCCAGAACATGCCGGGTCGCAGCCTGACGATGGGGGAAAGTCAGGTGCTGAGCATTGATAAGCAGGAAATCGCCACTCAGGTGACGCTGCGCGACGGTGAAACGCTGGCGCTGGGCGGTATTTTCCAGCAGCAGCGCACCCAGGGCGAAAAGCGCGTGCCGTGGCTGGGCGAGGTGCCGCTGCTCGGCAGTCTGTTTCGTCAGCAGACCGACGAGCGCAAAAAACGTGAGCTGGTGATCTTCATCACGCCGCGACTGGTCAGGGAAGCAGCGCTTACCGCCGGATAAAGCGGAAAATTCGCTCCATATGACCAACTGCGTTGACGCAGGGCAGGAATTAGCATACAAGGTTTAGCGATTTTAAAACGGTGTAACGGAACGCGGCAGGATAACCTTCCGGCGGGTGTCAGTGACAAGCGATACTGGCATCGAAAGAAATATGCCCGAATTTTGGGTGGTACAGGACGTCAGCAACGGCACCTATTCCACAGTTTACGCAGGTAAGCTGTCGGGAGCGACAGGCCCAGCCAGCGCACCTGTAGCGCGCACAAGGATGGCAAAAAAGGAAGAGCGTTACCGTCTCGCGAACCACAGACCGGTCCTGTTTGAAGGTCGCCGGGGGCAATTTATTCGGTTGCCAAACGGCCATGAGTGTTGAGATAATTTTCCGTCTGACTCTTGCTAACGCTCATGAGGTCTCAGTTCCTGTCCCGCCAGCAATGTGCTGAACGCGGGGTATCATCAACGAATTCTTAGTAATACCGACAAAATGGCAGAGAAACGCAATATCTTTCTGGTTGGGCCGATGGGTGCCGGCAAAAGCACTATTGGTCGTCAGTTAGCTCAGCAACTCAATATGGAATTTTTCGATTCCGATCAGGAAATTGAGCGACGTACCGGAGCGGATGTAGGCTGGGTATTTGATGTGGAAGGCGAAGCCGGTTTTCGCGATCGTGAAGAGAAAATCATCAACGAGCTGACCGAGAAACAGGGCATTGTCCTGGCGACCGGTGGCGGCTCCGTCAAATCCCGTGAAACCCGTAATCGTCTCTCCGCCCGCGGTGTGGTCGTCTACCTCGAAACCACCATCGAAAAGCAACTTGCCCGCACTCAGCGTGATAAAAAGCGTCCGCTGCTGCAGGTTGACGAACCGCCGCGCGAAGTACTGGAAGCGCTGGCTGGCGAACGTAATCCGCTTTATGAAGAGATCGCTGACGTCACCATTCGCACTGACGATCAAAGTGCAAAAGTTGTCGCCAATCAGATCATCAACATGCTGGAAAAAAATTAATCCAGCACCCTGAGGGCTCAGCAATAGGTATCGGTCATCATGGAGAAGATCACTGTCTCACTGGGGGATCGCAGTTACCCCATCACCATCGCTGTCGGACTGTTTAACGATCCGGCTTCTTTTTGGCCGCTGAAAGCCGGCGACAATGCCATGCTGGTGACGAATCAGACGCTGGCACCGATCTATCTGGACAAACTCGCGACGCTGCTGAGCAACGCCGGGGTGAAAGTGGATCTGGTGATTCTGCCCGACGGTGAGCAGTACAAAACGCTGGCGGTGATGGACGAGGTTTTCACCGCGCTACTGCAGAAGCCGCACGGCCGTGACACCACGCTGATTGCGCTGGGCGGTGGCGTGATTGGCGATCTGACCGGTTTTGCTGCCGCCAGCTACCAGCGCGGCGTACGCTTTATTCAGGTGCCGACCACCTTGCTGTCGCAGGTTGACTCCTCGGTCGGGGGCAAAACTGCGGTGAACCATCCCCTCGGTAAAAACATGATCGGTGCTTTCTACCAGCCGGCTTCGGTGGTGGTTGATACCGACTGCCTCACTACGCTGCCGCCGCGCGAGCTGGCCTCCGGTCTGGCGGAAGTGATCAAATACGGCATCATTCTCGACGGTGAATTTTTCCAGTGGCTGGAGCAGAATCTTGATGCGCTGCTGGCGCTGGATAACACTGCCATGGCTTACTGCATTCGCCGCTGCTGCGAGCTGAAAGCCGACGTGGTGGCGGCCGACGAGCGTGAAACCGGCCTGCGTGCGCTGCTCAATCTCGGTCATACTTTTGGCCATGCGATTGAAGCGCATATGGGTTACGGCAACTGGTTGCACGGTGAAGCGGTTGCGGCAGGCATGGTAATGGCGGCGCGCACTGCTGAGCGTCTGGGTCAGTTCAGCGCTGCCGATACTGACCGCATTATTGCGCTGCTGCAGCGTGCTGGCCTGCCGGTTAACGGCCCGGCCAGCATGACGGCAGAAGCCTATCTGCCGCACATGATGCGCGATAAAAAAGTGCTCGGCGGCGAGCTGCGTCTGGTGCTGCCTCTCGCTATTGGCCGCTCCGAAGTGCGTGGCGGCGTGGCGCATGATATGGTGCTGGCTGCGATTAACGATTGCAAAGTATCTTGATTATCCCCGGACTACGTCGGGCTGCTGTCCGGCGGGGAACAGTGAGCAGTGATGCGGCACGTGGGAAGCGTGCCGTTTTACGGAGGAGGCTAAATGGATGAGTTCAAACCGGAAGACGAGTTAAAACCTGACGCCAGTGACCGCCGTCCCACGCGGCCTCGCAAATCGTCTTCTGCGCCGAAAGCGAAAGTACCGGTTTCCCGTCAGCATATGATGATGGGCATCGGCATTCTGGTGCTGCTGATTCTGGTGCTGGGCATTGGCTCCGCGCTGACCGGCCCGGACGAGAAGAAACCGGCCAGCAACAGCGCCAGCACCGGTAGCGCGGCACCGGCTGGCGGCGGCAGTGAAAAGAATATCGACCTGTCAGGTTCAACCGCCATGAGCGGCCAGCAGAATGCCACGCCGTCGGCTGAGGGCAGTGCGCCGCAGAATACCGCCGGTAACGCCGCACCTGCCGGCAGTGACGGTCAGTCAATCTCCATGCCGTCTGTCTCCTCCACGCCGACTCAGGCAGCACCGGTTGACACACCGGCCAACCAGCAGCGCGTAACGCTGCCGGGCGATCTCAATACCGCGCTGAACAATCAGCAGGGTTCCGTTGATGCCGCGGCGCAGGGCGCACAGGGCAACAGTTCGCTGCCTACCGCACCGGCAACGGTCAGCGGCAGCGCCGGCAAAGCGGTCACGCCGCCGGCGGTACGCGCTGAGACGCCACCGCGCAGCCTCGGTGCCAGCAGCAGCCACAAAACCCCGGCTGCCAGCAAACCGGCTGCAGTGAAAGAGAACAAAACGCACACCACCACCGCGCACAACAGCGCACCGGCCAGCAGTGGCGGTGCCAGCAAGTCGCTGCCATCGGGCGGCAACTACACGCTGCAGCTGAGCGGTGCGTCGAAAGAAGCGAGCCTGAACGCCTGGGCGAAGAAACAGAATCTGAGCGGTTATCACGTGTATAAAACCACGCGTAACGGCCAGCCGTGGTACGTGCTGGTGAGCGGCGCTTATGCCACACCGGCCGAAGCCAAACGTGCAGTAGCTTCACTGCCGGCGGAAGTGCGTGCGGCGAACCCGTGGGTTAAACCGCTCAGCCAGGTGAAGAAAGAGAGCCAGTAAGTGATGTGGGGCCGCGCTGCTGCGGCCCCGTTCTAAGCGCAGATCTGCTGTCGGTTTCGCCACAGCCAATAATTAAGATGTAATAGCCACGACAGCATGAAGAAAAATCGCGCTTTCCTGAAATGGGCCGGAGGGAAATACCCGCTGCTTGACGATATCCGTCGTCATCTGCCACAAGGTGATTGTTTAATCGAACCTTTTGTCGGCGCCGGTTCCGTATTCCTCAACACCGATTATGACCGTTATCACCTGGCGGACATCAACGGTGATCTGATCAATCTCTACAATATCGTCAAAACGCGCACCGCCTCGTTTATTGAAGACGCGCGCCAGCTGTTCAGCGCCAGCGGCAATACGGCGGAAACCTATTACGCCCAGCGTACGGCGTTCAACGCCAGCACGGATACCTATCAGCGCGCCGTGCTGTTTCTTTATCTCAACCGCCACGGTTACAACGGCCTGTGCCGTTACAACCTGCGCGGTGAATTTAATGTGCCCTTTGGTCGCTATCGTAAGCCGTACTTCCCGGAAGCCGAACTGTTATGGTTCGCCGAGCGCGCGCAAAAAGCCACCTTTGTCTGTGAATCGTACGATGTTACTCTGGGCAACGCCCCTGCAGGCTCAGTGGTTTATTGCGATCCGCCGTACGCGCCGCTGTCGGCGACGGCTAATTTTACCGCTTACCACACCAACAGCTTTAGCCTGCGTGAGCAGCAGCATCTGGCGGAACTGGCCAGTAAGCTGGCGCAGGAGAGCCGCATCCCGGTACTGATTTCAAACCACGATACCCTGCTGACGCGCGAGTGGTATCAGCATGCGGATTTACACGTAGTTAAAGCCCGGCGTTCCATCAGCCGAAGCATAAGTGGTCGCACTCAGGTTGACGAACTGCTGGCGCTTTTCCGCTAGCCTGTTTCGTCCGCGACCAACGCATCACGCCAGCTCCGGCTGGCGCACAAAATTGGGAGATTCGGATGAAACAATTTTTACTGGCCCCATCAATCCTTGCCGCTGATTTTGCCCGCCTGGGCGAAGATACCGCTAAAGCGCTGGAAGCCGGTGGCGACGTGGTGCATTTCGATGTGATGGACAACCACTATGTTCCCAATCTGACCATGGGGCCAATGGTGCTGAAAGCGCTGCGCGATTACGGCATCACCGCGCCCATCGATGTGCATCTGATGGTCAAACCGGTCGATGCGCTGATTCCGGAATTCGCCAAAGCGGGTGCCAGCTTCATTACTTTCCATCCCGAAGCCAGCGAGCACGTTGACCGTACGCTGCAGTTGATCAAAGAGCACGGCTGTAAAGCCGGTCTGGTGTTCAATCCGGCAACGCCGCTCAGCTATCTCGATTACGTGATGGATAAGCTCGACATCATTCTGCTGATGTCGGTCAACCCAGGCTTCGGCGGCCAGTCCTTTATTCCGGGCACGCTGGATAAACTGCGCGAAGCGCGTCGTCGCATTGACCAGAGCGGTTACCAAATCCGTCTGGAAGTGGATGGCGGCGTGAAGATCGATAACATCGGTCAGATCGCGGCGGCCGGGGCCGATATGTTTGTTGCCGGCTCGGCGATCTTCGGTCATCCGGATTACAAGAAGGTGATCGATGAGATGCGCAGCGAACTGGAGAAAGTTAATGGCTCATTTCACTGATATCCGCGCGCTGGCGTTCGATCTCGATGGCACGCTGGTGCACAGCGCGCCAGGCCTGGCACAGGCGATCGATCTGGCGCTGGCCGATTTGCAGCTGCCGCCCGCAGGCGTTGAGCGCGTCTCAACTTGGATTGGCAACGGTGCGGACATCATGATGGCGCGGGCGCTCAGCTGGGCGCTGGGCCGTGAGCCGCAGGCCGACGAGCAGCGCGACGCGCGTGCGCTGTTCGACAAACATTACGCCGCGACGGTGGAAGCCGGCAGTACGCTGTTTCCACAGGTGCAGGAGACGCTGGCTGCGCTGCACGCCAGCGGTCTGCCGCTGGCCATCGTCACCAACAAACCTACACCGTTTGTTGCTCCGCTGCTGCAGTCGCTCGGCATTGCCGACTACTTTTCTCTGATCATCGGCGGCGATGATGTGGTGGTGAAAAAACCTCATCCGGCGGCGATTTTCCTCGTTCTCGGCCGTTTTGGCGTGCTTCCAGGACAATTGCTGTTTGTCGGTGATTCGCGCAATGATATTCTCGCTGCCCAGGCGGCGGGCGTGCCGAACGTTGCGATGACCTTCGGCTACAACTACGGTGAGCCGATTGCCACCAGCCAGCCCGATTTAACTCTCGATACTTTTAGCGAACTTTTGCCCGTTCTCGGGCTGTGATTATCAGGACATAACATGAGCAAACCCATCGTTTTCAGCGGCGCCCAGCCTTCCGGTGAACTGACCATTGGCAACTACATGGGTGCGCTGCGTCAGTGGGTGCAGATGCAGGATGATTTCCACTGCATTTACTGCATCGTCGATCTGCACGCCATCACCGTTCGTCAGGACCCGGCCGCGCTGCGCAAAGCCACGCTGGATACGCTGGCGCTGTACCTTGCCTGCGGTATCGATCCGGAAAAAAGCACCATCTTCGTGCAGTCGCACGTACCGGAGCACGCGCAGCTGAGCTGGGTATTGAACTGTTACGCTTACTTCGGCGAACTGAGCCGCATGACGCAGTTCAAGGACAAATCGGCACGTTACGAAGAGAACATCAACGCCGGTCTGTTCGATTATCCGGTGCTGATGGCGGCCGATATTCTGCTGTATCAGACTAACCAGGTACCGGTCGGCGAAGATCAGAAGCAGCACCTTGAGCTGAGCCGCGATATCGCCGCGCGCTTCAATGCGCTGTACGGCGACGTGTTTAAAATTCCTGAGCCGTTTATTCCGAAGTCCGGCGCGCGCGTGATGTCACTGCTGGAGCCGACGAAGAAGATGTCGAAATCCGATGACAACCGCAACAACGTGATTGGTCTGCTGGAAGACACCAAATCGGTGGTGAAGAAGATTAAGCGTGCAGTGACCGACTCGGAAGAGCCGCCGGTTGTGCGTTACGACATCAAAGAGAAAGCGGGCGTGTCTAACCTGCTGGATATCCTGTCAGGCGTGACCGGTAAGTCGATTGCGCAGCTGGAGCAGGAGTTCGAAGGCAAAATGTATGGTCACCTGAAAGGCGCGGTGGCAGATGCTGTGTCTGAGATGCTGACTGAGCTGCAGGAGCGCTATCATCGTTTCCGCAATGACGAAGCGTTCCTCAACCAGGTGATGCGCGATGGCGCAGCGAAAGCCCGTGCGCATGCCCAGGAAACGCTGAAGAAAGTGTATGACGCCGTAGGCTTCGTGGCGCAGCCATAAGCCGGTTTGCCGGGGCGCAGCACAACGCGCCCCGCAGGCTTTACTTCACCCGATGCAGCGTCAGCTCTGCGCCATCCCAGAATAGCCGCGCATTGCCGTCGGCCAGCACGCTCAGTACCGCGCCCGGTGCCGGTCCCCACGCCTGATTGCCACAGTGCACGTTGAAGCCATAGCGAAAGCTGAAATCACGATCCTGTCCGGCCCCGCTGGCGGCGCTCAGGCGCGGTTTTCCCTGGCAATTGTCGGTCGCCGGATTGATGCCGCGTTCGGCAGTACCGCGCGTCCAGCTAATCGCATTGGGTTTAAACGCCACGCGCGCGCCCATAAACTGCGGATCGTTTTTGATGTAAATCTGGCCGTTCTCCTTTTTCGGCGTCACGGCAACCACCTGCCATTCGCCCGTGACCGTTGACCACGTCACCGGGGCGGCACTCACCGCCACGCTCAGCGGCATCAGCAGCGCCGCGGCCAGAGAAATAATGCGCATGGAAACTCCTTGTGATTGATTTGGTTGCTCAGTCTGGCGGCAAAGCGCAGCGCTGTACAGTGTTTTACCGCATCAGAACCAGCGCAGCTGCGTACGCAGGCTGACCACGCGGCCCACAATGATCAGCGCCGGACTGGCAAACTGCTGTGCCAGCGTCGCCAGCTCCTGCAGCGTGGCGCAGGCGACGCGCTGCTGCGGCGTGGTGCCGTGCTGCACGATAGCCACCGGCATCGCTGCGTCCATCCCGTGCCGTAACAGCTGCTGCTGAATGTCGGCCGCCTGGCTGAGGCCCATATAAAACACCAGCGTCTGCTGCTCCGCCGCCAGTTTGCCCCACTCCATTTCGCCGTGCTGCTGCAGATGGCCGGTGACGAAGCGCACGCTCTGGGCATGGTCGCGGTGGGTGAGGGGAATACCGCTGTAGGCGGCACAGCCGGAGGCGGCGGTGATGCCCGGCACTACGCTGAACGGGATGTTATGCTGCGCCAGCACCTCCAGCTCTTCGCCGCCGCGGCCAAAAATAAAGGGATCGCCGCCTTTGAGGCGCACCACACGCTTGCCGCGCTGCGCCTGCTCCAGCAGCAGCTGGTTGATTTGTTCCTGCGGCACGCAGTGATGGCCCGCCTGTTTACCCACGAAGAGGCGTTCGGCATCGCGCCGCACCAGATTAAGAATCGGCTCCGATACCAGCCGGTCATACACCACCACATCAGCCTGCTGGATAGCCTGCAACCCTTTCAGCGTCAGCAGACCGGCATCACCCGGCCCGGCACCCACCAGCACCACTTCGCCCTGCTGCGTCAGCGGCGCCGCAAACAAGGCATCGACCTGTGCGGCAGCGCGTGCCCGATCGCCGTTGGCCAGCGTTTGGGCCAGCCGATCGCTGGTAAAGAAGCGCTCCCAGAAGGCGCGGCGTGGCGCCATGGCGCTAAAATGCTGCTTCACGCGCTCGCGCAGTGAGCCCGCCAGCGCAGCCAGTTCGCCGAGATGCTGGGGCAGCATCGCCTCCAGCTTCTCACGCAGCAGACGCGCCAGTACCGGCGCGCGGCCACCGGAAGAGACGGCGATCATCAGCGGCGAGCGGTCGACGATCGACGGCATAATGGCGCTGGCCTGCTGCGGCGCATCCACCAGGTTACAGAAGAGGCGGCGCTGTTCGGCGGCGTCAGCCACCTGCTGATTGACGGCATCATCGCTGGTGGCCGCAATCGCCAGCCAGCACTCATCCAGCCAGTCATCGGTAAAGGCGCCGTGCAGTAACGTCACTTTTCCCTGTTGAGCCCACAGCTGAAACGCCGGGGAAAAATCCACTGCGCCGACGTACAGCTCTGCGCCGGCCTCCAGCAGCAAACGCGCTTTGCGTTCAGCCACATCGCCTGCGCCAACCAGTAAACAACGCCTGCCTTGCAGCCGACAAAACAGCGGAAAGTAATCCATAACGAATCCTGAAAAAAAGCCCGCACGGTGCGGGCTGTGGAAGGGATTATACCGATTTCAGCGGCGAAGCCTGGGCTTGCGTCTGCGGGCGCTGCGCCTGCGGCGTGGCATACCAGTAGCCGAGACCCATCAGCACCATGCCGGAGAACATATTGCCGAGCGTCACCCACAGCAGGTTGTGGCCGATGCCGCTCAGCGTCAGGTCGGCGCTGTGCTGACCAAACCACGACAGCGCAAATACCGTCATGTTGGCGATGGAGTGCTCGTAACCGGAGGCGATAAACGCCAGCAGGCACCACCAGATAGCGATGAACTTCGCGGCCCCTTCGCTGCGCACCGCCATCCAGATCGCCAGACACACCAGCCAGTTGCACAGCGCGCCTTTAAAGAACAGCGCCATCGCCGTCTGCGTGGTTTTCGCCAGCGCCACGCTGTGGATCAGCGAACCGGCGTTCGGCAGCAGCGCACCAGCGGCGTAGTAGTAGAGCAGGGCGACAAACACCGAGCCGATCAGGTTACCCAGCCAGGTTTGCGGCAGCACGCACCACATCTGACCGTGGCTGATGGTACCGGCCTTGACGCCCACGGTGAGGAACATGGTGTGACCGGTAAACAGCTCGGAACCGGCGATGATGACCAGCGTCAGGGCAATACCGAAGGTGGCGCCCATCAGCAGTGGACGATACGCCGGGTCCGCCAGGTTGCCGAGGGTGAAGATCAGGATGATCGCCAGGCCAACATAAGCGCCGGCCATCGCCGAGCCAATCCAGAAGGACAGCGGGCTGTGCTGCGCGGTGCGTACAATGCGCGCCGCATTGGCGGCGCAGGTGTTCAGGGTGTCAGAAAACATAGTGACGTCTCATAAAGTGAAGGAATTCTGTCAGGCGCAGACTTCGACCTGGCCGTTGCTGACGCGCACCGCATAGCTCGCCACCGAGCGGCTTTCATCTTCCAGACAAACGCCATCGCTCAGGCGAAAACGCTGTTTTTTCAGCGGGCTGGCGACCCACAGCGTGTGCTGGTGTTCGGCGATCAGGCCGCGCGATAACACGCTGGCTTCAGCAAACGGATCGATGTTGCTCAGAGCGTACAGCTGCGCATCGTCGCGCGGGCGAAAGATGGCGATCTGCTGGCCGTTAACCAGCGCGCACACGCCGGTAGCGGGCAGGATTTGTGTGAGTTCACACACGGTGTACCACTGGCTCATGCGTCAGCCTCCTCGATCAGGGTAATAGCGATGCGCTCCGCCGGACGCGCCGGGCGATGCTGCTCGCGTTCACTGACGTGCTGCACCAGCGGGTCGCGCTGCGGGCTGTTAATAAACGTGGCGAAGTGCGCCTGCTGCTGCGGGTCGTTAACCGTGGCGGTCCATTCACAGCGGACGTCAGCGCGCAGACGCGCCAGCTCCTGCTCCAGCTGCGCATTCAGACCGAGCCGGTCGTCGATAATCACGCTGCGCAGATAGTCGATGCCGCCGTCCATGCTCTCCAGCCACAGCGAAGTGCGCTGCAGGCGGTCGCCGGTGCGGATGTAAAACATCATGAAGCGGTCGAGATACTGCAGCAGCGTGTCGCGGTCGAGGTCAGCCGCCAGCAGATCGGCGTGGCGCGGTTTCATGCCGCCGTTGCCGCACACGTACAGGTTCCAGCCTTTTTCGGTGGCGATGACGCCGACATCTTTGCCCTGCGCTTCGGCGCATTCACGGGTACAGCCAGAGACGCCAAACTTCATCTTGTGCGGCGTGCGGATGCCTTTGTAGCGGTTTTCCAGCTCAATGCCGAAGCCGAGGCTGTCGCCAACGCCATAGCGGCACCAACTGCTGCCGACGCAGGTTTTCGCCATGCGCAGCGCTTTGGCATAAGCCTGTCCGGTTTCAAAGCCGGCGGCAATAAGTTGTGACCAGATGGCCGGCAGGTCGTCGCGCTGCGCCCCAAACAGGCCGATGCGCTGTGAGCCGGTGATTTTGGTGTAAAGGTTGTACTGCCGCGCCACTTCGCCCAGCGTCATCAGCCCCTGCGGCGTGATTTCACCGCCGGCGGTGCGCGGAATCACCGAGTAGGTGCCATCTTTCTGGATGTTGCCGAGATAGAGATCGTTGCTGTCCTGTAGCGGCGTGTGCTGCGGCTTGAGGATGTATTCGTTCCAGCAGGAGGCCAGCAGCGATCCGACGGTCGGTTTACACACTTCACAGCCGTAACCCTGGCCATACTTCGCCAGCAGCGCGTCAAACGACTTGATCTCCTCCACGCGGATCAGGTGATACAGCTCCTGGCGCGAATAGGCGAAATGCTCGCACAGGTGATGATTGACTTCGATGCCCTGACGGCTCAGCTCAGCGTTCAGCACTTGCGTAATCAACGGGATGCAGCCGCCGCAGCCGGTACCGGCGCGGGTTTCGGCTTTCAGCGCCGCCACGGTGTGGCAACCCGCCTGCACCGCGTTAACGATATCGCCTTTGCTGACGTCAAAGCAGGAGCAGATTTGCGCGCTGTCCGGCAGCGAATCGACGCCCAGCGCCGGTTTTTCGCCGCTGCCCGCCGGCAGAATCAGCAGCGCCGGGTTTTCCGGTAAGGCGATGTGATTGAGCGCCAGCTGCAGCAGATTGCCGTAGTCGCTGGTGTCGCCCACCAGCACCGCGCCGAGCAGAGTTTTGTTGTCTTCGCTGACGATCAGGCGCTTATACACGTGCTGCTGTTCATCGAGCCAGATGTAACTGCGCGCGCCCGGCGTGCGGCCGTGCGCATCGCCAATGCCGCCGACGTCCACGCCCAGCAGCTTGAGTTTGGCGCTCATATCGGCACCGGCAAAGACGCTGTCACGCCCGACCAGCGCATCGCTGGCGACCTGCGCCATTTTGTAGCCCGGCGCCACCAGACCGTAAATCCGATCCTGCCAGGCGGCGCATTCCCCAATCGCGTAGATCGCCGCATCGCTGGTCTGGCAGCGATCGTTGATGGCAACGCCACCGCGCTGGCCGAGCGCCAGGCCGCATTGTTGCGCCAGCTTATCCTGCGGACGAATGCCGGTGGAGAACACGATGAAGTCGACGTCGAGCGCGCTGCCATCGGCGAACTCCAGCGTTTTACCGCCCTTAGCGTGATGCACAATCTGCCGGGTATTTTTGCCGGTATGGACCTGCACGCCCATCTGTTCGATCTTACGCCGCAGCTGTTCGCCGCCCTGCGTATCCAGTTGTTCCGCCATCAGCACCGGCGCAAACTCAATCACGTGCGTTTCAATGCCGAGATTTTTCAGCGCGCCCGCCGCTTCCAGTCCGAGCAGACCGCCGCCAATCACCGCACCGCGTTTGCTGCGGCGCGCGCAGGCTTCAATGGCGTTGAGATCTTCGATGGTGCGATAGACAAAGCAGTCGCTGCCCTCCGCGCCGGCGATCGGCGGGATCCACGGATAAGAACCGGTGGCCAGAATCAGCGTGTCGTAATGCACCGCACGACCGGTGTTGGAGTGAATCAGCTTTTCCTCACGGTTGAGGGTAATGGCGCGCTCGCCGAGCAGCAGATTGACCTGATGCTTTTCGTAGTAGCCTTCGCGCACCAGTGAGAGTTCTTCGGCGGTGTGGTGGGAAAAATAGGCGGAGAGATGGACGCGGTCATAGGCGACGCGGGGCTCTTCACAGAAAACGGTTATCGCGAACTGCTCAGGGGCGGCTTTGTCGATCAGTTCTTCGATAAAGCGGTGGCCAACCATGCCGTTGCCAATAATAACGACACTGTGCTTGCTCATGCTTGCCTCAAAATTTGCGGGATCTGCGCCTACCTTAGCGCGCTGTTTCTGGCGCTTATTGACGTACATCAACTGCGGCTTTATATACCCATTTAGAGGTATGTTGCTGATTTTACGCGTTTTTATCTAAGTCTTTTATTTGGTTGAAAATTACCCAATGGCGGCAGAAAAGTTGCCAGCGGCGCGGCCGTTTTTCGTGCTAGCTTAAGATGTTGCGTTTTCAGCGGAGAAGGATATGACCCAGCAAGCGTTTAAGTGGATAAACAACCTGCGCCTGGCAGGCCAACCGGGTTTATGGCAGATCGAAATTCGCCACGGCAACATCAGCGCCATCATTCCGCAGCCGCCGCACGCGGCCGCCCAGCCGGATGCGCTGGATGCCGCCGGTGGCCTGGCGAGCGCGCCGTTTATCGAGCCGCATATTCATCTCGACACTACGCAAACCGCTGGCGAACCGGCGTGGAATCAGTCCGGCACGCTGTTTGAAGGCATTGAGCGCTGGGCTGAACGCAAGGCGCTGCTCAGCCATGAGGATGTGAAGCAGCGCGCGCGGCAGACGCTGAAGTGGCAAATTGCCAACGGCATTCAGCACGTGCGTACCCACGTGGATGTGTCCGATCCCACGCTGACCGCCTTAACCGCGATGCTGGAGGTGAAAGCGGAGATGGCGCCGTGGATCGATATCCAGATCGTGGCCTTTCCGCAGGAAGGCATTCTCTCTTATCCCAACGGCGAAGCGCTGCTGGAAGAGGCGCTGCGCCTCGGTGCCGACGTGGTGGGCGCGATCCCGCATTATGAATTTACCCGCGAATATGGCGTCGAATCACTGCACAAGGCGTTTGCGCTGGCGCAGCGCTATGACCGGCTGGTGGACGTGCACTGTGACGAGATTGATGATGAGCAGTCGCGCTTTGTCGAGACCGTGGCGGCGCTGGCGCACCGCGAAGGCATGGGCGCGCGCGTCACCGCCAGCCACACCACGGCGATGCATTCGTACAATAACGCGTATACCTCACGGCTGTTCCGCCTGCTGAAGCTGTCGCAGATTAACTTTGTCGCCAATCCGCTGGTGAATATTCATCTGCAGGGACGCTTTGACAGCTACCCGAAACGGCGTGGCGTGACGCGGGTGAAAGAGCTGCTGGAGGCGGGGATCAACGTCTGCTTCGGCCATGATGATGTGTTCGATCCCTGGTATCCGCTCGGCACCGCCAGCATGCTGCAGGTGCTGCATATGGGGCTGCACGTCTGTCAGCTGATGGGCTATGAGCAGATCGACAGCGGTCTGCAACTCATCACGCACAACAGTGCCAAAACCATGCAGCTGGCGGATTATGGCGTGCAGGTGGGCAACGCGGCCAGCCTGATTATTTTGCCTGCCGATAACGGGTTCGATGCGCTGCGCCGTCAGGTGCCGGTGCGCTATTCGCTGCGTAAGGGCGTGCTGGTGGCGGCCACACTGCCGGCAAGCAGTGAAATTTATCTCGGTGCTAGCGAAGCGGTGACGTTCCGGCGTTAAGGGAGCGGGAAGAGGAATAGCGGCGCGAGGCTTCGCGCCGCTCGGGGATCAGGCAGTCTGGTGAGCGTGCTGGCGATGTTTAGTGACAAAGCCGAGCAGCACACACATCACAAACACCACCGCGTACAGCGCGTTCGCGGTGGACAGCGCCGCGTGTGCACCGCCTTTGGCCACGATCGGGCCGGTGACCACGAAGGTCAGCATGGTGCCGACGGTGCCGCAGGTGAGGATGAAGTTCACCAGCTTCGGCGATGACGCTTTGGTCTGCAGCGAGCCCAGCGTGATGATGGTGGTGTAAATGGCGCTGGAGAAGAAGCCAAGCGACATAATGATCCAGTGCAGCATGCTGGCATCGGTGGTTTTCACGAACCAGAACATCAGGCCGGTGGCCAGCAGCGCCAGCACCACCAGAATGCGTTGCAGGTCGAAGAAGCGCAGCAGGAAGCTGAACGCCCACATGCCGACCATATAGGCGGTCCAGAAGTTACCGACCAGCTGACCGGCAGCGGCGATATCCATGCCCATCGATTTGGTGGCGTATTCCGGCACCCAGGAGATGAAGCCGAGCTGGCCGAGGATGTAGCACAGTGCCGCGATCGACAGGAACAGCACGCCGATGCCCCACTTCTCTTTTTCACCGCCCTGCACCGCGGCTTCGCTCTTCAGCACCGGGAACTCGACCATCAGCGTCAGGATAAAGATCGCCACGTAGATCACGCCAATGCAGGCATAAACCCAGTACCACGGCAGCGCGCGCGCCAGCAGAATGCCCGCGATAATCGGGAAGATGGTGCCGGCCATGCTGAAGAACGAGTCGGTAAACAGCAGACGGGAACCGCGCTGGCGACCATCGTACAGATGGGTAATCAGGAAGGTGCCGATCGACATGGTGATACCGCTGACCACGCCGAGCACGAACATGCACAGCGAGAACACCGTGAGGTTATGGCTGGTCATCAGCCCGGCCACGGCGAGGATCATCAGCACAAAGCCAAAGATCAGCTGGCGCTTGAGTGGCACAATCACCATCAGCCAGGCGTTCAGGAACACCGCCGCCAGAATACCGGCGTTAAGGAAAGTGAAGGTGTTGCTCATCTCGGAGATGGGCAGCTGGAAATACCGGGCAATATTATCCAGCACCATACCGGTAACGATCACCAGTGCGCCGGTGAGCGCATAGGAGAAAAAGCTGATCCAGGTAAGGCCAATGCGATTACGGTTTGTCATGTTCTGAACCTGTGATGCGCCGACGTGGCAAAAAGTGTCATGAATTGTAAATGGATCTGTGATCGTAATAAACAAGCAGTGAAACGTGCGAGAAATATTTCATTAATAGTGTGATTTTCGTCACGCAAATGATTGCGCGACGGGAAAAGTATGACGATAGCAACATCAGCGTAAATATAGGTAAAACGCTGGCTCTTGTATTACATGCTCTTTACAATCAATCTCGTTTTTGAGCTTGCTCTCCAAGGTAAGGAATCTTTCATGCTTAAACGTACTTTGACAGCGGCGGTTGCCCTGTTAGCGCTCTCTTCTGTATCTGCTTCGGCTCTGGCGGCGAAAGGGGATACGCACGTGCTGCTCACCACCTCTGCGGGCAATATCGAACTTGAACTGGATAATCAGAAAGCCCCGGTTTCAGTAAAAAACTTTGTGGATTACGTGAATAACGGCTTCTACAACAACACCATTTTCCATCGTGTGATCCCTGGTTTCATGATTCAGGGCGGCGGTTTCACGGCGGATATGCAGCAGAAGCAGACCAACGCGCCGATCAAAAACGAAGCGGATAACGGCCTGCGCAACCTGCGTGGCACCATTTCCATGGCGCGTACCGCTGAGAAAGACAGTGCCACCAGCCAGTTCTTCCTGAACGTGGCGGACAACGCTTTTCTTGACCATGGCCAGCGCGACTTCGGCTATGCGGTGTTTGGTAAAGTAGTGAAAGGCATGGATGTGATCGACAAGATCGCCCAGGTGCCGACCAAAGATGTCGGGCCATACCAGAATGTGCCGTCAAAACCGATTGTTATCACTTCCGCGAAAGTCCTGCCGTAATCCCTCTGCGCGCCACCCCTGGGTGGCGCCGTCTGCCGCGCTCCAGCAAAGCTGAAATTTGCTCTTATACTTAGGGCACATCCTGCTTGCCGGAGGCGCTATGAGCAGCAAACTCACCGAAAAACAGAAAATCACGTTGTGGCAGCAAACCCGTGCGGCCAATTATCAGGCCAGCTGCAAACTGGCCGGTTATACGCTGAATGAACCTGCCGTCGAGAGCGCCCAGGCGGACGATCGTCTGGCATCGCTGAGGAGGCAATATGGCGGATAACAGCCTGGCGGTGCGCGATCCCTATTTGTGGCACAACGATGACGTGCTGAAAAACCTGCTGGAAATTCACGACGTGGCGCAATTGCGTAAAGCCGAGCTGGCATTCAGCGCGGCGCGGCTGGCCACGCTGGCGCTCGGACCGGCCACGCCTGGCCTGCCGCACCTGCGCCATATTCACCGCACGCTGTTTCAGGATATCTACAGCTGGGCCGGCGAACTGCGTACCATCGACATCTGGCGCGACGACACGCCCTATTGCCACTGCGAGTATATCGAGAACGAGGGCAATGCGCTGATGAGCGCACTGGAAGAGGAAGAGGGCCTGTGCGACCTCGACCCGCAGACCTTCGTGGCACGCATCGCGCATTACTACTGTGAAATCTACGTCCTGCATCCGTTCCGTGCCGGTAACGGGCGGGCACAGCGCATCTTTTTCGAACAGCTGGCGCTGCACGCGGGCTATCTGCTGAACTGGGATACGCTGGAGCCTGAAAGCTGGCACAAGGCCATCGTCGCCGGCGTCGGCGGCGATCTCGCGCCGCTCAATGCGCAGTTTGCGAAAGTGGTGAGGCCGGCCTCACCGCTAAAGTAATATTTCCAGCCCGTGCTTTTGCACGATGTGGAGCAATTTGAGTGAAATGCCGCCCGGGCGTTTTACTCCGCTCTCCCATTTCTGCACCGTGGAAACGCTGGTGTTGAGGTAGCGGGCAAAAACGGGCTGACTCACGTTAAGGTTTTCGCGCAGCGCTTTGATATCTCCGGCCTCCAGCGCTTTAACCTCTTCCAGACAGCATTGGTCAAAATCCCGCATGCTCTGTTTATTCAGGGCTCCGGCTTCAAACAGGCCTGTTGCTGCACTGTGAATTGCCTCCAGGGCTGGGCTTTTTATTTTTTGCATGTGTGTTGTCATCACAGCTCCGTTAGATCTAGCACCTGGTGCGAGAGTAATCAGATTCTTTTTTGACAGCTAGCGGGGATTGAGGTCGAAGGTGGTAACATTGCTTTTTTGCGACCTTTCTTGCTTGTCGCCCACCGACAGCACCCACTCAATTCATCTGTAATGTATGCTGCTGCTAATTGATAACTACGACTCCTTTACCTGGAATCTCTACCAGTACTTCTGTGAACTTGGCGCGCAGGTGCGCGTGGTGCGCAACGATGCGATGACGCTGGAAGAGATGACGGCGCTGCCGCTGAGTCATCTGGTGATCTCGCCGGGCCCCTGTACGCCGGATCAGTCCGGCGTTTCGCTCGAAGCCATTCGCCACTTTGCCGGACGGTTGCCGGTTCTCGGGGTATGCCTGGGCCATCAGGCCATCGCCCAGGCCTACGGCGCACAGGTGGTGCGCGCGCGCCAGGTGATGCACGGCAAAACCTCTGCGGTGCAGCACACCGGCCAGGGTGTGTTCCGCAACCTGAATAATCCGCTGACCGTGACGCGCTATCACTCGCTGATTGTGGCGCGCGACACGCTGCCACCAGAGTTTGAAGTCACCGCCTGGAGTCTGCGCGATGGCGTTGCCGATGAGATCATGGGCTTCCGCCATCGTACGCTGCCACTGGAGGGCGTGCAGTTCCATCCGGAGAGCATTCTCAGCGAGCAGGGGCATCAGCTGCTGGCGAATTTCCTCAATATGTAACTTCCGTTTGCCATTGCATGATTTTTTATGCATATTTTGTGATTATAATTTCACATCAGCTCAACAAATAACCCGATGAGGTCATCAATGGCAGCGGAAAATCTAGCGGTAAGCCGGGAAACGTTCGATAACGTTATTTTGCCTGTTTATGCACCTGCGCAGTTTGTGCCGGTCAAAGGCAAAGGCAGCCGCGTGTGGGATCAACAGGGCAAAGAGTATATCGACTTCTCCGGTGGTATCGCGGTCACCGCGCTTGGCCATTGTCATCCGGCGCTGGTGGAAACGCTGAAAAGTCAGGGCGAAACCCTGTGGCACACCAGTAACGTGTTCACCAATGAGCCGGCACTGCGCCTCGCCAGTAAACTGATCGCGGCGACCTTCGCCGAGCGGGTATTCTTCGGTAACTCCGGTGCCGAAGCGAACGAAGCGGCGTTCAAACTGGCGCGCTACTACGCCTGCAAAAAGCACAGCCCGTTCAAAAGCAAAATTATCGCTTTCCACAACGCCTTCCACGGCCGCACGCTGTTCACCGTCTCGGTGGGCGGTCAGCCGAAATACTCCGATGGCTTTGGTCCGAAGCCGGCGGATATCGTCCATGTGCCGTTTAACGATCTGGCAGCGGTGAAAGCGGTGATTGACGACCACACCTGCGCGATTGTGGTGGAGCCGATTCAGGGGGAAGGCGGCGTGATGCCGGCAACGACGGAATTCATGCAGGGATTGCGTGCGCTGTGCGATCAGCACAACGCGCTGCTGGTGCTGGATGAAGTGCAGAGCGGCATGGGCCGCAGCGGTAAGCTGTTTGCTTACGAACACTATGGTATCAAGCCAGATATCATCACCACCGCTAAAGCGCTGGGCGGCGGTTTCCCGGTGAGCGCGATGCTGACCACTCATGAAATCGCCTCGGTGATGGCGCCAGGCGTGCACGGCACCACCTACGGCGGCAACCCGCTGGCCTGTGCGATTGCCGAAACCGCGCTGGATATCATCAATACGCCCGAGGTACTGAATGGTGTTGACGCGCGCCGTGAGCAGTTTGTCTCGGCGCTGCAGAAGATCAATGAGCAGTTCGACATCTTCAGTGAAATTCGGGGCAAAGGGCTGCTGCTGGGTGCCGTACTCAACGCGCAGCACGCCAGCAAAGCGCGCGATATCCTCAACGCTTCCGCCGCTGAAGGCCTGATGGTGCTGACCGCCGGCAGCGATGTGATTCGCTTTGTGCCGTCGCTGGTGATTGAGCCGACCGATATCGCAGAAGGCATGGCGCGCTTCGCCCGGGCGATCGCGAAAGTCCTGAATTAACCTTTCGGCTTCAGCACGCTGAGCCAGCGGCCGTGATGCGGGCGCTGGCTCCACGCCAGTGAAGAAATGGTGTGCATCACATTGAGGTGCTGCAGAATGCGCTTCACATGCTGTTCGACAATCGTCACCGGCCCCTCATTCAGATTCTCCGGCGCTTCCAGAATATTGCTGTCGTTGCCCGGCCCGTCGTAAGCCAGCCGCTGCTGACAGCGCTGCAGCGCGATTTCACAGGACTGCAAATAGCGCTCCGCCAGCTTTGGCGTCAGCATGGTATGCTCGCGCGCCAGAATGGTCATGGCGTTGATGTGCTCGACAATAAACTGGCTGTGAGTCACCCACAGGCGCATATCTTTCAGATACTGGAAGTTAAAGCCCGGCTCGGTGGACGCCTGGTTGAGCGAGTTAAACAGCGCGTTGTGCGCCTGGTTAACCTTGACGCGCTGATACGCCAGCTTCTCCGGCGCCTGCTCCGGACCGAGCAGCAGGCGCAGCGCCTCCTGATACGCCTCCAGCGCGTCGTGCGCGTTATTGCGCAGCAGCCCGCTCTGCCACTGCGGCCATAGCCAGATCATGCCGGCGAAGGCAATCAGGCAGCCCATCAGCGTATCCATCATACGCGGCAGCAGGAACTGCGCGCCGTTCAGCGACAGCAGCTGCAGCGAATAGACCGCCGTCACCGTAAAGCCAATCATCGACCAGCCATAATATTTACGCGTGATCAGATAGCTGGCGAGCGTGATGACCAGCATGGTCAGCAGGGCAATCGACTCCGGAACGGCAAAGCGCAGCGACGCCGCGGCGATCAGCAATCCGGCGAAGGTGCCGAGCGCGCGGTGCTGAATGCGCACGCGAGTGGCGCTGTAGCCGTTCTGGCTGACAAACATGATGGTCATCAGAATCCAGTAGGGCTTAGGGATATTGAAGAACAGCGCCAGCGCGCTGCCGAACATCAGCATCACCGCAAAGCGCGCCGCCGTCCGCAGCGCGGCAGATTTTAGCGACAGGTAGCTGCGCAGCGCCGGCAACAGCGGCAGGCGTCGCTGGCGATCGGCCATCAGGTCGCGGGTATACAGCGGCTTCTGCGTGCGCAGCACGCGCGCAATGCGGCTGAAATGGTAGAGGCAGAAATTACCGACCGGATTATCCGGGTGCTGCCGGGCAATTTTCTCCAGCGCGCCGAGCGGCTTCTCCATGTGGAAGCGTTCCGGCAGCTGGTGATAAAGAATGGCATCGGCCAGCACGCGTAGCCGTGCCGAAATGATTTTCGCGTTCCAGCGGATCACCGCCTCGGCGTGGCTCTGCTCCACCAGCTTTTGCACCTCTTCCGGCTGGTGCAGGCTGACCGAGATGTGCTCCTGCAGATCGAGCGCAACCTGAAAGGCGCGCGTCAGGCGTTTATGGCTGTTATCACGGCTGGCGGACAGCATATGCATCTGCTGGTAGCAGGTGGTGATCAGATCGACCGCTTTCTGCTGGCGCGCCAGTAGCGGCGGCAGCGCTTTTTCCGGATCGGTCAGCTGCGTCAGCAGGGTGTATTTGGCGTCGCAGTAATCGGCCAGCTCGCGGTACAGCAGGCTGAGGGTCTCGCGCATCGGTTGCTCTTTCCACAGCCAGAACCAGAACCAGTTAAACAGCCCGTACCACAGCGTCCCGCCGATATACAGCAGCGGCGGGACCCACATTGGCATACGGCCGACGAGGCTTAAGGTAAAGATGGCGGCGATCAGCGTGCCGGGCAGTAAACGACCATGCAGCGGGCTGATTTCACCGGTCACGCCCACCAGCAGCGGCAACACCAGCAGAATCAGCGGCAGCGGCACAGCGTAAGCCGTGAGGTACTGAATCAGAAAACTGCCGCTGGCGAACAGTGCGCCGCCGACAATCAGCCGTTTGAAGAACCGCTTGTGTGGCGTATCCAGACCGGCGATGTTGCAGCAGGCCGGCACCAGGGAGAACAGCAGCCCTTTTTGCAGATCGCCAAACAGCCAGCCGAGCGCCACAGGCAGGCACAGCACCAGCGTTTGCCGCAGCGCATAGTTAACTTCCGGATGATAGATGATTCGACGCCACATCAGCTCATCGTAAACAGAAACGGCGCGATGTTGCCATCACGCCGTGGGTGAGAAGAAATCAGCGGGTGCCGTAAACGACGATGGTTTTGCCGTGTGCGGAGATCAGGTTCTGATCTTCCAGCATTTTCAGGATACGACCCACGGTTTCGCGTGAGCAGCCCACGATCTGACCAATCTCCTGACGGGTGATTTTAATCTGCATACCGTCCGGGTGCGTCATGGCGTCAGGCTGTTTCGCCAGGTTGAGCAGCGTCTGCGCGATACGGCCGGTCACATCGAGGAAGGCAAGGTTGCCGACTTTTTCAGATGTAACCTGCAGGCGACGCGCCATCTGCGCCGACAGGCGCATTAAAATATCCGGATTGACCTGAATCAGCTGACGGAATTTTTTGTAGGAAATTTCAGCCACTTCGCAGGCGGTTTTCGCACGTACCCAGGCGCTACGCTCCTGGCCCTCTTCAAACAGGCCGAGCTCACCGATGAAATCCCCCTGATTGAGGTAGGAGAGAATCATCTCTTTGCCTTCTTCATCTTTAATCAGTACCGCGACGGAACCTTTCACGATGTAGTACAGCGTTTCCGCTTTCTCACCCTGATGGATGAGGGTGCTTTTGGATGGATATTTGTGAATATGGCAATGGGACAGGAACCATTCGAGTGTAGGGTCTGTTTGCGGTTTGCCGAGAACCATTCGCTATTATCCTCTGTTGTAATCGTGCCCAAAATACAGGGGGCAGTTTTCCCTGTCAGGCGGTGAAATCGTCCAGCGTTTCCCGTGAGGGACAGTTATTCGGGGGTGGATTCGTAAGCGATGCTTTTGATTCGTCCCGCTTTCGTCTTTCGTGACGAAAATATTTTCAGCACTGTTTGTAGCATAGCTTTTGCAACCTGTCTCCTGTTGTCTCGCTTCAGCAGGTGGGGGATGCGTCTGCATTGCTGTTTGTCAGGTGAAAGCGTACTCTGGCGGCAAAACCGCCGCTTCAGGAGAAAGAATAATGCAGGCACGAGTGAAATGGGTGGAAGGGCTGACCTTTCTCGGAGAATCCTCATCCGGTCATCAGGTATTAATGGACGGCAATTCCGGTGATAAAGCGCCCAGCCCGATGGAGATGGTGTTGATGGCTGCGGGCGGCTGCAGCGCGATTGACGTGGTGTCGATTCTGCAAAAGGGGCGCAACGATGTCGCCGACTGTGAAGTCAAACTGACCTCGGAACGCCGCGAAGAAGCGCCACGCATTTTTACGCATATCAATCTGCATTTTATTGTCAGCGGCAAAGCGCTGAGCGATAAAGTGGTGGCGCGCGCGGTGGATCTGTCCGCGGAGAAGTACTGCTCGGTCGCGATCATGCTGGGCAAGGGCGTCGAGATAACGCACAGCTACGAAGTGGTGGAGCTGTAATCCAGCCGGGAGCGCGGCGCTGCGCTCCCGATCTCAGTTCCTCCCGGCGAAACTGGCGCGTTAGCCTGCGCTATTCAATACGTTTTCCTTCAATCAACCGCTGCACCAGCGGCGTCATGATCAACTCCATCGCCAGTCCCATCTTGCCGCCCGGCACCACCAGCGTATTCATGTGGGAAATAAACGAGCCCTGGATCATCGCCAGTAAATAAGGAAAAGCGATGCCCTCCAGGCCGCGAAAATGGATCACCACAAAGCTCTCATCCAGCGACGGGATCTCACGCGCGGCAAACGGGTTCGAGGTATCCACGGTCGGCACGCGCTGGAAGTTGAGGTGCGTGCGGGAAAACTGCGGCGTGATGTAGTTGATGTAGTCTTCCATCGAACGCACCACCGAATCCATCACCGCTTCGCGCGAATGGCCGCGCTCACTGGTGTCGCGCACCAGTTTCTGAATCCACTCCAGATTAACAATCGGTACCACGCCAACCAGCAGATCGACGTGTTCCGCCACGTTATGTTGCTGCGTCACCACGCCGCCGTGCAGGCCTTCATAGAACAGCACATCGGTGTTTTCCGGCAGCGGCTGCCAGGGTGTAAACGTGCCCGGCACCTGATTCCACGGCACCGCTTCATCGTAGGTGTGCAGATATTTGCGCGACTGGCCGAGTCCGCTCTGGCCATAGTCGCGGAAAGTCTGCTCCAGCAGGCCGAAGTCGTTGGCTTCCGGGCCAAAGTAGCTGATGTGACGCCCGAGGTCGCGCGCCTTACGAATCGCCATGTCCATTTCCGGACGGGTATAGCGATGGAAACTGTCGCCTTCTATTTCCGCCGCGTGCAGATCCAGCTGCTGGAAAATTTTACGGAAGGCGAGACTGGTGGTGGTGGTTCCGGCGCCGCTGGAACCGGTAACGGCTATGACTGGATGCCTGGCTGACATAACAGCGCTCCCTGTGAAGTCCGGCGATGAGCATTGTTACCACGAATTGCCGCCTGACGCATCAGCCGCGAAATTCCCGCCGCGGCATAATATTGACCGATTCATGCAATTCTGACCACACCAGTACCACTTCGCCCTGCTCAAGCTGGCGGCGCACGTCGGCCACTTTTTGCGTCAGGCTGCGCTCCTGCTCGCCATAATCGGTGCCTTCACGCAGCACAAAACTTTCTATCAGGTTTTCCAGCGTTGTCGGGTCGAGTTCTTGCCAGGGAATAATCACAGTTACATATCCAGATAAGTTGAGAGCCAGTCCGGCACGCGCTGCTCCAGCCACATTTTGGGTCGCAGCAGGCTGCCGCCCACGAAGCCGACGTGACCGCCTTGCTGCGTCAGCTGATACTCAATTGTGGCAGACAACTGCTGCGGCTGCGGGATCACCGCATCGGTCATGAAGGGATCGTCTTTAGCATGGATGATCAGCAGCGGCTTGCGCACGCCGGTCAGCAATGGCATGGCGCTGGCGCGCTGATAATAGTCGCGCGCATCAATAAACCCGTGGGCGCGGGCGGTAATCGCATCATCAAACTCACGCAGCCGGCGGAAGGCGCGCAGCTGCGTCAGATCGACCGGCAGCGTGCCCGGCCAGGCGCGCAGTTTGCGCGTGGCGTTTTTCTTCAGCTGGGTCAGGAGGTAGTGCTGATAAAAGCGTGAAAAGCCCACGTCCAGCTTCTGGCTGCATGGCTCCAGCGCCAGCGGCGCGGAGATGGCGACCGCGGCATCCAGCGGGGCCGACGTGCCCTGCAGCCCCAGCAGACAGGCCAGCATATTGCCGCCGAGCGAAACGCCGACCGCCGCCGTTGGCACCGTGCCCCATTCGCGCTGCAGCCAGTGCAGAAAATAGGTCGCATCTTCAGTTTCACCGGAGTGATAGATGCGCTGCAGACGGTTAGGCTCGCCGCTGCAGCCGCGGAAGTGCATGATCACCGCCAGCCAGCCGCGCGCCTGACACGCCTGCATCAGCCCATGGGCATAGGGGCTGCGGAAACTGCCTTCCAGCCCGTGGAACAGCACCATGCGCGGCTTGTGACGTGCCTGTGCCGGATCTTCGCTCCACGCCAGATCGACGAAGTCGCCGTCCGGCAGATCGAGGCGCTGCCAGTGCGGGCGCAGCGTGACGCGCCGGCGCAGCAGGCGCGGCAGCAGCGTTTGCAGATGCGCATTGCCGAAGCCGCGCAGCGGGGTAAAGCGCTCGCCGCTCGGGCGATCAAAATAGCCTGGGATAGTACTTGTCTGATGCATAACTCGCTGATAGCTTCGATGGGTTGTTCGCTTTTCTGGGTGAGGAGCACCCGAATATACATGGAACTGAGTCTTTTTTTATCAATGCTGGGCTTTCTCTGGGTCGCGGCCATCACGCCAGGGCCCAATAATATGTTACTTACCGCCTCAGGTGCTAATTTTGGCTTCCTGCGCACCTTTCCACTGCTGATTGGTATCATGATTGGCATGCAGGTGATGTTGCTGATGGTGGCGTTTGGCATCGGCAGCCTGATTCTGCTCTATCCCTCACTGCATCTGGTACTAAAAGTGGCCGGTAGCCTCTACCTGCTGTGGCTGGCGTGGAAAATTGCCACCGCCGAATACGAAACGCTGGAGACCGACGATGCCAGCGTGAAGCAGATGCCTTTCTGGCAGGGCGGATTACTGCAACTGATCAACCCGAAAGCGTGGCTGATGGCGCTGGGTGCGGTCGCCAGCTTTAGCCTTGCCGGCAGCGCCTATATGCATTCCGTAGTGGCGATCAGCCTCGGCATGGCGCTGGTGAACGTGGTTTCCGGCGTGATCTGGATGGGTTTCGGCTCGCTGATTGGCCGGCTGCTGCGCAGTCCGCGCGCGTGGAAAATCTTCAACCTCGCCATGGGTGCGCTGACCGCAGCCTGCGTGCTGTTGATCTGGCACTGAGTCAGCTGGAGGCGCGCTCAATGCGCGTCCACGGCAGCACTTCATGCACCACTGCCGCCTGGCGCTGACGGATGCGCGCCAGCAGCAGCTGCACGCTGCGGGCACCCATCTGGTTCATCGGCTGGGCAATGGTGGTCAGCGGCGGGTTGATGCTGCTGGTGAACGGAATGCCGTCAAAGCCGACTACCGCCAGATCCTCCGGCACGCGCAGTCCGGCTTCCAGAGCAGCGTGAATCACACCAACCGCCAGCACGTCTGATACCGCAAACACCGCATCCGGCCGCTCTGGCTGCGTTAGCAGTTCGCGCAGCGCCGCGCTGCCCGCTTCGCAGGAGATGTCGCTGGCGTAAGCGACGCCGTGCCAGTCAAGCCCCAGCTGCGTGATGGCGTCGCGATAGCCGCTTTCGCGCTGGTGCGAATAGAGATAGCGCATATCGCAGTTGACCAGCGCAATGCGCTGGCGCCCTTTGCCGGCCAGATAATGCACCGTGTCATAGGCCGCCTGACGGTTATCGATGGTGACGCTGGAGGCGTTAACCGAGGGATCGTACTCCGCACACTGCACCCACGGCGCATCACCAATCAACTCTTTCAGTCCCTGCAGACAGGCCGCGGCGTCCATGGTGATCACCCCATCCACCACTTTGCCGGCCAGCAGCGCCAGATAGGCGGTTTCGCGCCGTAGCTGTGAGGCGGAATTACATAACAGGATGTGATAGCCGTGCGCTTCGGCCTCCGCCTCGATGCCCTGCACCACCCGTGAGCAGAACGGATTGGTGATATCGGAAATCAGCACCAGCAACATGTTGCTTTGCGCGGTACGCAGCTGGCGCGCCAGCAGGTTGGGCTGGTATTCGCACACATTAATTGCGGCCAGCACCCGTTTACGCGTATCTGGCCGGACGCCAGGATGCTGGTTTAACACCCGTGAAACCGTGGCTTTCGACACGCCCGCGAGGCGCGCAACTTTCTCAATCGACATGGAGGCCAGTACCGCTGTAAAAGGGGGAAAAAATCAAGACGAGATCAATACCACAGTCGGCATGTGAGCGCCTGACATATTTGTTCCGCACCAGCGGTTTTGTATTTGCATTTTTTGCATAGCGTTACCCGATGTTGATCTAAGAACCGATTTTTATTAGGGATAATTTTTAATTCCTTTATGAAATCATTGCTGCTGGCGACACTGCCGTCACGACTCAACATTGGGGTGCATGATGATGGCAGTAACCAAAACAATAAGCGCGGTAGCAGCCGCGTTAGCGCTGATGACCTTTCAGGCGCAGGCGGTCAATGTGACCGTGGCTTATCAGACGTCGGCGGAACCGGCCAAAGTGGCGCAGGCTGACAATACCTTTGCCAAAGAGAGCGGTGCCACGGTTGACTGGCGCAAATTCGATAGCGGCGCCAGCGTCCTGCGTGCGTTAGCCTCGGGCGATGTGCAAATTGGCAACATCGGTTCCAGCCCGCTGGCGGTGGCCGCCACGCAGCAGCTGCCGATTGAAGCTTTCCTGCTGGCTTCACAGCTGGGCAATTCTGAAGCGCTGGTGGTGAAAAAAGACATCAGCTCGCCCAAAGATTTGATCGGCAAACGCATTGCCGTTCCCTTCATCTCCACCACCCATTACAGCCTGCTGGCCGCGCTGAAACACTGGGGCATCAAACCCACCCAGGTGCAACTGGTCAATCTGCAGCCGCCGGCGATCATTGCTGCCTGGCAGCGCGGTGATATCGACGGCGCTTACGTCTGGGCGCCCGCCGTCAATGAACTGGAGAAAGACGGCAAGGTGCTGACCGACTCGTCGCAGGTCGGGCAGTGGGGCTCACCGACGCTCGACGTCTGGGTAGTGCGCAAGGATTTTGCCCGGCAGCATCCTGAAGTGGTCACCGCTTTCGCCCGTAGCGCGATTGCCGCGCAGCAGGCTTATATCGCCAACCCGGAACAGTGGCTGCAGCAACCGGATAACCTCAGCAAGCTGTCGCGCCTGAGCGGCGTGCCGGAAAGTGACGTCCCCGAACTGGTGAAAGGCAACACCTACCTGACGGCGCAGCAGCAGGTGGAACAGCTGGGCAAACCGGTCAACAAGGCGATTGTCGATACCGCACAGTTTCTGAAAGAGCAGGGCAAAGTGCCGGATGCCGCCAGTGACTACAGCAGCTTTGTCACCACGCGCTTTGTTGCCCCCTTAGCCAAATAACGGAGGCCTTATGCTCAGCATCACCCATCTCAACGCACGTTACGCCGGGCAACCGGCGCTGCAGGATATCAATCTGCAGCTGGCCAGCCGCGAATTGCTGGTGGTGCTGGGGCCGTCCGGCTGTGGCAAAACCACGCTGCTGAACTTGATCGCCGGCTTTCTGCCGCTGGAGTCCGGCAGTATCACGCTGGATGGCAAGCCGGTACGCGGACCGGGCGCAGAGCGCGGCGTGGTCTTTCAGAACGAAGGGCTACTGCCGTGGCGTAACGTCATCGATAACGTGGCATTTGGCCTGCAGCTGGCGGGCATGGCAAAAGCTGAACGGCACGCTATCGCCCGCCGTCTGATCCGTAAGGTCGGGCTCGAGGGCGCAGAAAAGCGTTTTATCTGGCAGCTCTCTGGGGGTCAGCGTCAGCGCGTGGGGATTGCCCGTGCGCTGGCCGCTGATCCGCAGCTGCTGCTGTTAGATGAGCCGTTCGGTGCGCTGGATGCCTTCACGCGCGAGCAGATGCAGACGCTGCTGCTGACGTTATGGCGCGATACCGGCAAGCAGATTCTGCTGATCACCCATGACATCGAAGAAGCCGTCTTTCTCGCCAGCGAACTGGTGCTGCTGTCGCCGGGTCCGGGTCGCGTAGTAGAACGTCTGAAGCTCGACTTTGGCCAGCGCTTCGCCGCAGGCGAGCCGTGCCGCAGCATCAAATCCGATCCGGCATTTATCGAACGACGTGAGTATGTCCTGAACCAGGTGTTCGCGCAGCGGGAGGCGTTTGTATGAGTGCCGTTATTGATGACAAGCGCCGGACGTCCCGCGTTCGTCGCCTGCGCTGGCCCTTTTCCCGCCAGCTGTCGCTGAGCCTGCTGAGCGTAGCCGTGCTGCTGCTGCTGTGGTGGGGCGTGACCGCGCTGGGGCTGATTGCGCCCTTGTTCCTGCCGCCACCACAGCAGGTGCTGCATAAGCTGCTGGTTATTGCCGGTCCGCAGGGCTTTATGGATGCCACGCTATGGCAGCACCTTGGTGCCAGCCTGACGCGCATGCTGGTGGCGCTGTTCTTTGCCGCGCTGATCGGCATTCCGGTGGGCATTGCCATGGGGCTTAGCCCGGCGGTGCGCGGGCTGCTCGATCCGCTGATTGAACTCTATCGACCGGTGCCGCCGCTGGCCTATTTACCGCTGATGGTGATTTGGTTTGGCATTGGCGAAACCTCAAAGATTTTACTGATTTATCTGGCAATTTTCGCGCCGGTGACTTTGTCCACCCTGGCCGGCGTGAAGAATACGCAGCAGGTGCGGATCCGTGCCGCTCAGGCGCTGGGGGCGACGCGCGGGCAGCTGCTGCGTTTTGTCATTCTGCCCGGAGCGTTGCCGGAGATTCTCACCGGTCTGCGCATCGGCCTGGGCGTGGGCTGGTCCACGCTGGTGGCGGCCGAACTGATTGCCGCGACGCGCGGACTGGGCTTTATGGTGCAGTCGGCTGGGGAGTTTCTCGCCACCGATGTGGTGCTGGCGGGCATCGCGGTGATCGCCCTGATTGCCTTTAGTTTAGAACTGGGTTTACGTGCGCTACAGCGCCGACTGACGCCCTGGAATGGAGAACAGCAATGAACGAACGAGTGAATTTTACCGCGCTGGGTCCGTATATCGGGGCGCAGGTCAGCGATGTCGACCTCAGCCGTCCGCTGAGTGACGCGCAGTTTGAGCAGCTTTACCATGGTCTGTTGCGTCACCAGGTGCTGTTTCTGCGCGATCAGTGTATTACGCCGGAGCAGCAGCGCGCGCTGGCGATCCGCTTCGGCGATCTGCACATTCATCCGGTTTATCCGCATGCCGAAGGCGTGGAAGAGATTATCGTGCTGGATACGCATCAGGATAATCCGCCGGACAACGATAACTGGCATACCGACGTCACCTTTATTCAGACGCCGCCGGCGATCGCCATTCTGGCCTCAAAGCTGCTGCCGGAGAGCGGTGGCGATACGCTGTGGACCAGCGGGATTGCCGCTTACGAGGCGCTGTCAGAGCCGTTCAAACAGCTGCTGAGTGGCCTGCAGGCGGAGCACGACTTTAAGAAATCGTTCCAGGAGTATAAGTACCGTAAGACGGAAGAGGAGCATCAGCGCTGGCAGCAGGCCGTGGCGAAGCATCCGCCGGTGCAGCATCCGGTGATCCGCACCCATCCGGTGAGCGGACGCAAGGCGCTGTTTGTTAATGAAGGTTTTACCACCAGGCTGCTGGGCGTAAGCGAGAAGGAGAGTGAGGCGCTGCTGGGCTATCTGTTTGCGCACGCCACCAAGCCGGAGTTTCAGGTGCGCTGGCGCTGGCAGCCGAACGATGTGGCAATCTGGGATAACCGCGTGACGCAGCATTATGCCAACGCGGATTATTATCCGGCGCGACGCGTGATGCATCGCGCGACGGTGTTAGGGGATGTGCCGGTGTGATTTCGGAGCGTTGATTGCCCTCACCCCAACCCTCTCCCGCCAGCGGGAGAGGGGGCCGACCGTGCGTAGCAGGTAAGGCGGAGTAAGGTTTGTTCCCTCTCCTGTGGGAGGAGGCTGTTCCAGCGCGGGAGTAAGGTTTATTCCCTCTCCCTATGGGAGAGGGTCAGGGTGAGGGCATCATCGCGCACCTTACCCCGCGAGCATCTGCTCCAGCTGCTCCTGCGCCTCCAGCCACGCCATTTCGACCTCTTCCAGCGCCGATTTGCTCTCCGCCTGGCGCTGCAGGGCGGCGGTTAAATCGGCCTTACGGCTCTGCTCGTAAATGGCGCTGTCGGCCAGCTGTGCTTCGGCTTCGCTGAGCTGTGTCTGCCATTTGGCCATCTGCTTCTCCAGCTTTTCGATCTCTTTGCGCAGCGGCTGCGTCTGCGCGCGCAGCTCGGCGTCGCGGCGCTTCTGATCTTTGCGGGACTGCGCGCTGTTGGCGTTGTCCTGCTTCGGCGCGGCATCCTGCTGCGTTTCCTGCTTCTGCAGGTCGCTCAGCCACTGCTGATAATCGTCCAGATCGCCCTCGAACACATCCACTTTGCGGTCGTGCACCAGGTAAAGATCGTCGGTGGTTGAACGCAGAAGGTGACGATCGTGTGACACCACCACCAGTGCGCCTTCAAAGTCGATCAGCGCTTCGGTCAGCGCCTGGCGCATATCCAAATCGAGGTGGTTGGTCGGTTCGTCGAGCAGCAGCAGATTTGGCCGCTGCCAGACGATCAGCGCCAGCACCAGCCGCGCTTTCTCGCCGCCGGAGAAACGCTCGGTGGCTTCGCTGACTTTATCGCCCTGAAAACCAAAGCCACCCAGGTAGTCACGCAGCTGCTGCTCCAGCGTTTTCGGGGCGATGCGCGCCAGATGCTGCAGCGGCGACTCATCGGCGCGCAGATACTCGAGCTGATGCTGCGCGAAGTAACCCAGCTTGATCCCTTTCGCCAGACCCACCTTGCCCGCCAGCGGCTCCAGCTCGCCCGCCAGCAGTTTGATCAGCGTGGATTTACCGGCGCCGTTACGCCCCAGCAGGCCGATGCGCGAACCCGGCACCAGGTTGAGTTTGATGGCATCCAGAATCACCCGCTCACCGTACCCCGCCGAAACCTGCTCCATTTTCAGGATTGGGTTAGGCAGACTCTCTGGCGCGCGGAAGCTGAAGCTGAACGGGTTATCGACGTGCGCCGGGGCAATCAGCTCCATGCGCTCCAGCATCTTGATGCGGCTCTGCGCCTGTTTGGCTTTAGTGGCCTGCGCGCGGAAGCGATCGATGTACTTTTGCAGGTGCGTGACTTTTTCCTGCTGGCTCTGGTACAGCGCCTGCTGCTGCGCCAGTTTGGCTACGCGCTGACGCTCGAACGAGCTGTAGTTGCCGGTGTATTCGAACATTGTCTGCTGTTCGATATGGATGATTTTGTCCACCACCGGGTCGAGGAAGTCGCGGTCGTGCGAGATCAGGATCAGCGTGCCGGTATAACTCTTCAGCCAGCGCTCCAGCCAGATCACCGCGTCGAGATCGAGGTGGTTGGTCGGTTCATCGAGCAGCAGCAGGTCGGAACGGCATACCAGCGCCTGAGCAAGGTTGAGACGCATACGCCAGCCGCCGGAGAAATCGCTCACCGGCCGCATTAATTGTTCCTGGCTGAAGCCCAATCCGTGCAGCAGACTGGCGGCGCGTGCGTGTATGCTCCACGCCTGAATAGCATCCAGCTTGCCGTGCAGCAGCGCAATGGCGTTGCCATCGTCGCGCGCATTGGCTGCCGCTAATTCGGATTCGAGTTGACGATATTCGCGGTCGCCGTCGATAACATATTCCAGCGCGGCTTTACTCAGCGCCGGGGTTTCCTGATTCACCCACGCCAGCGCCCAGTTGCCGGGAAAGGTGACGTTGCCGGCATCGCTGCTGATTTCACCCTTCAGCAGGGACAGCAGCGTGGATTTACCGCAGCCGTTTTTACCCACCAGGCCGACTTTTTGCCCCGGGTTAATGGTGGCCGTTGCGTTATCCAGCAGCACATTAGTGCCGCGACGGATTTGTAATGCGGAAAAGACAATCATAAGCGCCGTATCGTCAGAATATGTTAATTTATCGGCAACATAATTCGATAATGTTTGTTGCGTCGAGCATGGTAGCGGAATTCCGCCGCGGTGACGACGCTTTGGAGGGGAACGATGTCGCAGCCGCCCAAAATATTGCTGCTTTACGCCCATCCGGAATCACAGGATTCGATTGCCAATCGGGTTTTGCTGCAGTCGGCTATGGAACTGGACCACGTCACGGTGCACGATTTATACGCCCACTATCCGGATTTCTTTATTGATATTCATTACGAGCAGCAACTGCTGCGCGACCATCAAATCGTGGTGTTTCAGCATCCACTTTATACCTATAGCTGTCCGGCACTGCTGAAAGAGTGGCTGGATCGCGTACTGTCGCGCGGCTTTGCCAGCGGCCAGGACGGTAATGCGCTGGAAGGCAAATACTGGCGCAGCGTGGTGACCACCGGTGAGCCGGAGACGGCGTATCACCACAGCGGCCTCAATCGCTACCCGATGAGCGACATTATGCGACCGTTTGAGCTGACGGCGCAGATGTGTCGCATGCACTGGCTGACGCCGATGGTGATTTACTGGGCGCGTCGTCAGACACCCGAGGTGCTGCGCAATTTTGCGCGCGCCTATGGCGACTGGCTGGCGTCACCGCTGCCGAACGGAGGAGTGTGATGCAAGGCGAAACGTTACTCACCGCCGGCGTGATTTATCTGGTGGCGGCGGTGCTGGTGGTGCCGATTGCCGCCCGGCTCGGCATTGGTGCGGTGCTGGGCTATCTGCTGGCCGGTATCGCCATCGGCCCGTGGGGGCTGGGCTTCATCAGCGATGTAGACGAGATTCTGCACTTCTCGGAGCTTGGCGTGGTGTTCCTGATGTTTATCATCGGGCTGGAGCTGAACCCGGCCAAGCTGTGGGCGCTACGGCGCTCTATTTTTGGCGTCGGTGCCGCGCAGGTGCTGGTTTCGGCAGCGATCCTCGGCGTGCTGCTGTGGCTGACCGACTTCAGCTGGCAGGCCGCGGTGATTGGCGGTATCGGCCTGGCGATGTCCTCGACCGCCATGGCGCTGCAGCTGATGCGCGACAAAGGCATGAACCGCAGCGAAGCGGGCCAGCTGGGCTTCTCGGTGCTGCTGTTCCAGGACCTGGCGGTGATTCCGGCGCTGGCGCTGGTGCCGCTACTGGCCGGCAGCGACAGTGGCCACGTCGACTGGCTCAAGGTGGGCATGAAGGTGCTGGCATTCGCCGGTATGCTGGTGGGCGGACGCTATCTGCTGCGGCCGATTTTCCGTTTCATCGCCGCGTCCGGCGTGCGGGAAGTGTTTACCGCCGCCTCGCTGCTGCTGGTGCTCGGTTCGGCGCTGTTTATGGATGCGCTGGGCCTGTCGATGGCGCTGGGGACGTTCATCGCCGGTATTCTGCTGGCAGAGAGTGAGTATCGCCACGAACTGGAAGTCGCCATTGAACCGTTTAAAGGGCTGCTGCTCGGGCTGTTCTTTATTTCGGTGGGCATGGCGCTCAACCTCGGCGTGCTTTATACCCACATCCTCGAAATTCTGATTGGCGTGGTGCTGCTGGTGGCGGTGAAAACGCTGGTGCTCTACGTGCTGGCGCGCATTTATGGTCTGCGCAGTTCGGAGCGCCTGCAGTTTGCCGGCGTGCTGAGTCAGGGCGGTGAATTCGCCTTCGTGCTGTTTTCGGCGGCGTCGTCGGCAAAACTGTTCAGTGGCGATCAGCTGCCGCTGCTGCTGGTCACGGTGACGCTGTCGATGATGACCACGCCGCTGCTGATGCAGGGCGTGGATAAGATTCTGGCGCGCCGCTTCAACGAACCGGAAGAGGACGGTGAAAAGCCGTTTGTCGAGGACGATCAGCCCCAGGTGATTGTGGTGGGCTTTGGCCGTTTTGGTCAGGTGGTCGGGCGTTTGCTGATGGCCAACAACAAGCGCATCACCGTGCTGGAGCGCGATATCTCGGCGGTCAGCCTGATGCGCAAATATGGCTACAAGGTTTACTATGGCGATGCCACCGAGCTCGAGCTGCTGCGTGCCGCCGGGGCGGAGAATGCGCAGTCGATCGTCATCACCTGTAACGATCCGGAAGATTCGATGACCATCGTGCACTTGTGCCAGCAGCACTTCCCGCAGCTGGAGATTCTGGCGCGGGCGCGCGGTCGTGTCGAGGCGCATGAGCTGCTGCAGGCGGGCGTCACGCTGTTCTCGCGTGAAACCTTCTCCAGCGCGCTGGAGTTAGGCCGCAAAGCGCTGATATCGCTGGGCATGCATCCGCATCAGGCGCAGCGCGCGCAGCAGCACTTCCGCCGGCTGGATATGCGCATGCTGCGTGAACTGGTGCCGAGCCACGACGACAGCGTGCAGGTTTCACGCGTGCGTGAGGCGCGACGCGAGCTGGAGGACATTTTCCAGCGTGAAATGCAGCATGAAAAACGGCAGTTTGACGGCTGGGATGATGAGTAAGGCTACACTTAACGTATCCGTTCTGATAACGGGCAGGAAAGACTATGCGTAAACGTTTTATTGCCGGTGCGGTTTGTCCGCACTGTCAGGAGAAAGACACGCTGGCGATGTGGCGTGAAAACAATGTCGATGTGGTGGAGTGCGTAAAGTGCGGCCACCAGATGCGTGAGGCGGACAAGCAGGCGCGCGATCAGGTTCGCAGCACTGAGCAAGTGATTGGCATTTTTCATCCGGAGTAGCGCGATGGCGCAGCTTTTTTTAAGCTTAGCCTTACAGCGGTATTGAATTCCGCTACAATCGGCGCCATTAACGCTGAGCAGTATGGTCCAACAGCACTGTTGGCATCCTCAGTACTGAACCTTTCTGGTTGGTTATTGCACGCGAGAATAGACCAATGAGACGGGATTCTTTGTTCTCAACGGTTAGGAGATATCATGAAAGTAGCAAAAGACCTGGTGGTGAGCCTGGCGTATCAGGTTCGTACCGAAGACGGTGTGTTGGTTGACGAGTCACCGGTGAGTGCGCCGTTGGATTATCTGCACGGTCATGGTTCCCTGATTTCTGGTCTGGAAAAAGCGCTGGAAAATCACGCGGTCGGCGACAAGTTTGACGTGCATATCCCGGCAAACGACGCGTACGGCCAGTACGATGACAACCTGGTGCAGCGTGTACCGAAAGACGTGTTCATGGGCGTTGACGAGCTGCAGGTTGGCATGCGCTTCCTGGCAGAAACCGACCAGGGCCCGGTGCCGGTCGAGATCACCGAAGTGGAAGATGAGCACGTGGTGGTTGATGGTAACCACATGCTGGCGGGTCAGAACCTGAACTTCAATGTGGAAGTGGTCGCTATCCGTGAAGCCACGGAAGAAGAGATCGCTCACGGCCACGTTCATGGCGCTGACGGCCATCATCACGATCATGACCACGACCATGGTCACGATCATGAGCACGGTCACGGCGGCTGCGGCGGCCACGGTGGTTGCGGCTGCAACCACTAAGTGTAAAAAGGCCACCTGCGGGTGGCCTTTTTATTGGGCAGCAAAGCGCGCGATATTAATAGTGCGGCGGCGGGGTCTCTTCCGCTTGCGAAGCGACCATGGACGGGGCGGCGGCCTTCACTTTATCCACCAGCAGACGCACCTGCTCACGCAGTTTACTCATTTCCAGCTCGTGCTGAACCACCGTCTGATTGAGCTGCTCAATGGTATGTTCCTGGAAAGCCAGCTTGCTCTCCAGCGCCTCAAGGCGTTGATCCCATTCTGGTTGTTGCATCATCACTCCTCCTGTCACGGTGCTGCGCGTTGATCTTGTCGGGCGTGATTCTACGGTCTTTCGTGTCAGAATCACCTGATATTTCACCTTCGGTCTGGCGTATGCATTGAATTCCCGCGTTGCGCCTATATCTCTGATGAAACTTCCTGAAGCAAAAAAGGTCGGAGGTTGACCGGGTAATTACACTGTGGGAGTGTTCGCCACTGCCACGTAAAGTTATAGTGTGGGCCACTGTCCGCAATGATTCCCGAGGTTTTGAAGCTTCGGTTTTGGAGAAAGGATGAAATCACTGTTTAAAGTCACATTGTTAGCTACCACCATGGCCGTCGCGCTGAATGCACCGCTGGCAATGGCAGCAGAAACCACTGCGGCACCGGCTGACGCAGCGCAGGCTGCGCCACAGGCGCCGAAAAATGCTGCCTTCAAAAACGAAGACCAGCAGTCAGCCTATGCGCTGGGCGCCTCCCTGGGTCGCTACATGGACAACTCTCTGAAGGAGCAGGAGAAACTGGGTATCAAACTGGACAAAGACCAGCTGATTGCCGGTGTTCAGGATGCGTTTGGCGGCAAGAGCAAGCTGTCTGACGAAGAGATTGAGCAGACGCTGCAGGCGTTTGAAGGCCGCGTGAAAGGGGCCGCTCAGGCGAAGATGGAAAAAGACGCGAAAGAGAATGCCGACAAAGGCACCGCTTACGCAGACAAGTTCGCCAAAGAGAAGGGCGTGAAGAAAACCGAATCTGGCCTGCTGTATCAGGTAGAGAAAGAGGGCAGCGGTGAAACCCCGAAAGACAGCGATACCGTGGTGGTTAACTACAAAGGTACGCTGATTGACGGCACCGAGTTCGACAACTCTTACACGCGCGGCGAGCCGCTGTCGTTCCGTCTGGACGGCGTAATCCCGGGCTGGACCGAAGGTCTGAAGCACGTGAAGAAAGGCGGTAAGATCAAGCTGGTGATCCCACCGAACCTGGCTTACGGCAAAAACGGCGTGCCGGGTATTCCGGCCAACTCCACGCTGGTGTTCGATGTTGAGCTGCTCGACATCAAGCCGGCGCCGAAAGCCGATGAGAAAGCGCAGGCTCCGGCCGCCGCTGACAAGAAAGCGCAGTAAGCTGACTTGCACCGCCGCCTTCGGGCGGCGGTTTTGTTTTCGCTCATCCTGAATTTGCGGCGCGATGAGTAAAGCTCTGGCTAAAAACGGCGACATTTGCCAGACTAGCGCCTGCACAATGATCATAAGATGAGTCTGCCCCAATGCTGTCGAGACAGGCTCCAGCCATTTAGGGTAATGTCTTCGATGTCTAATCCATTCAATCCCGGCGAACTGACTGACTTCGATTTACTGGAGCAGCGTCCGTTCGAACAAGCAGACTACGATATTCTTAAATCCTACGAAGCGGTGGTCGACGGTCTGGCGATGCTGATTGGCTCGCACTGCGAAATCGTGCTGCACTCTCTGGAAGATCTTAAATGCTCCGCCGTGCGTATCGCCAACGGCGAACATACCGGCCGCAAAGTGGGTTCCCCGATTACCGATCTGGCGCTGCGCATGCTGCATGATATGCACGGCGCGGAGAGCAATGTGTCGCGCGCCTACTTCACGCGAGCCAAAAGTGGCGTGCTGATGAAGTCGGTAACCATTGCGATTCGTAACCGGCAGCAGCGGGTGATTGGCCTGCTGTGCATCAATATGAACCTGGACGTACCGTTTTCGCAGATTATGTCGACTTTCATGCCGCCGGAGACGCAGCAGGTGGATTCCAACGTCAACTTTGCCAGCTCGGTAGAGGATCTGGTCACCCAGACGCTGGAGTTCACTATTGAAGAGGTGAGCGCCGATCGCAACGTGTCGAATAACGCCAAGAATCGCCAGATCGTCCTCAATCTGTACGAGAAGGGCATTTTCGATATTAAGGACGCCATTAACCAGGTGGCCGATCGCCTCAATATTTCTAAGCACACCGTGTATCTGTATATCCGCCAGTTTAAGAGTGGCGATCTGCAGGGGCAGGATCGCTAATGCGCTACACGCTGCTGGTGACCGGGCCGGCTTACGGCACACAGCACGCCAGTAGCGCGCTGCTGTTTGCCCGTGCGCTGCTGGCACAGGGACATCAGCTGGAAAGCGTGTTCTTTTACCGCGAAGGCGTGCTGAATGCTAACCAGCTCAGCGCGCCGGCCAGCGATGAAGTGGACATGGTGCGCGCCTGGCAGCAGTTGCGCGACGACAGTGGCGCGGCGCTGAATATCTGTGTGGCAGCCGCGTTGCGGCGCGGCGTGACCGATGCGCAGGAGGCGGCGCGCCTGCAGCTGGCGGGCAGCAATCTGCAGCCCGGATTTACCCTTAGCGGCTTGGGCGCGCTGGCGGAAGCCGCGCTGAGCTGCGATCGCCTGGTGCAGTTCTGATGAACCGCGTGGCGTTTCTGTTTACGCAGGCTCCGCACGGCAGCAGTGCTGGCCGGGAAGGGCTGGATGCCGTGCTGGCGACTGGCGCGCTGAGCGAGGATATCGGCCTGTTCTTTATTGGCGACGGCGTGCTGCAGCTCAACCGCGATCAGCAGCCGGCGCAGATTCTGGCGCGTGACTATATTGCGACCTTTGGCGTGCTGGCGCTATACGACATCGATCGCTGCTATATCTGTCAGGCGTCACTGCTGGCACGTGGCCTGAGCCTCACGGCAGCGCGCGTGCTGGATGCGCAGCTGCTGGAACCTGCCGCGCTGCGTCAGACGCTGGCAACTTATGACCGTATCCTCCGTTTCTGAGAACTGACCATGCTCTACACCCTGCTGCACTCTCCCTGGCAATGCGATTTCGATAGCCTGCTGCTGCTGTTGCAGGAGGGCGATGACGTGCTGCTGTTACAGGATGGTGTGACGGCCGCGCTGGCAGGCAGTGAGAAGCTGCAGCAGCTGCTGGCATCGCCCGCCACGCTGTGGGTATTAGAAGAAGACGTGATGGCGCGCGGGCTGGCTGCGCAAATTTCGACCAATGTGTCGCGTCTGAACTATACTGGTTTCGTTACGCTGACGACGAAGCATCCACAACAAGTGGCCTGGTGAGGGGTAAAACCTGGTTATTTCTTGACACCCTATGGGCACAGCCCTAAAATTCTGCCTCCTCGTAGTAATACGAGGCGATTTATTACGTGTTTACGAAGCAAAAGCTAAATCCAGGAGCTATTTAATGGCAACAGTTAACCAGCTGGTTCGCAAACCACGCGTTCGTCAGGTTGCTAAAAGCAACGTGCCGGCGCTGGAAGCTTGCCCGCAAAAACGTGGTGTTTGTACTCGTGTTTACACCACTACCCCGAAAAAACCAAACTCCGCACTGCGTAAAGTCTGCCGTGTGCGTTTGACTAACGGTTTTGAAGTCACCTCCTACATCGGCGGTGAAGGTCATAACCTGCAGGAGCACTCCGTGATCCTGATCCGTGGCGGTCGTGTAAAAGACCTGCCAGGTGTGCGTTACCACACCGTTCGTGGCGCGCTGGACTGCTCAGGTGTTAAAGACCGTAAGCAGGCTCGCTCCAAGTACGGCGTGAAGAAGCCAAAGGCTTAATGGTTCTCCGTTAAGTAAGGCCAAACGTTTTAACTTTAATGTCAAAATAAACTCGTAGAGTTTTGGACAATCCTGAATTAACAACGGAGTATTTCCATGCCACGTCGTCGCGTCATTGGTCAGCGTAAAATTCTGCCGGATCCTAAGTTCGGATCAGAGCTGCTGGCTAAATTTGTAAATATCCTGATGGTAGATGGTAAAAAATCTACTGCTGAATCAATCGTCTATACCGCACTTGATACCCTGGCTCAACGTGCTGGTAAAGACGGTCTGGAAGCTTTCGAAGTTGCACTCGAAAACGTACGTCCGACTGTCGAAGTTAAGTCACGTCGCGTTGGTGGTTCAACCTACCAGGTTCCAGTTGAAGTCCGTCCGGTTCGTCGTAATGCCCTGGCAATGCGTTGGATCGTAGAAGCTGCTCGTAAACGCGGTGATAAATCGATGGCTCTCCGCCTGGCGAACGAACTTTCTGACGCTGCAGAAAACAAAGGTACTGCAGTGAAGAAACGTGAAGACGTTCACCGTATGGCTGAAGCCAACAAGGCGTTCGCACACTACCGCTGGTAATCGCCACGTAGTTGTTGTTAAACCAGCGGGCGCTCATTCAGCCAACCCGCTGGGGTCGACTTACATTGAACGTCCGAGAATCAGAGGAATCAAATGGCTCGTACAACACCCATTGCGCGCTACCGTAACATCGGTATCAGCGCACACATTGACGCCGGTAAAACCACTACCACCGAGCGTATCCTGTTCTACACCGGTGTTAACCACAAAATCGGTGAAGTGCACGATGGCGCTGCAACCATGGACTGGATGGCGCAGGAGCAGGAGCGTGGTATTACCATCACCTCTGCAGCGACCACTGCGTTCTGGTCAGGTATGGCGAAGCAGTTTGAGCCGCACCGCATCAACATCATCGACACCCCGGGACACGTTGACTTCACCATCGAAGTAGAACGTTCTATGCGTGTGCTCGACGGCGCAGTAATGGTTTACTGTGCAGTAGGTGGCGTGCAGCCGCAGTCTGAAACCGTATGGCGTCAGGCAAACAAATATAAAGTTCCACGTATCGCGTTCGTTAACAAAATGGACCGTATGGGTGCGAACTTCCTGAAAGTTGTTGGTCAGATCGAATCACGTCTGGGCGCAACTCCGGTTCCACTGCAGCTGGCTATCGGCGCAGAAGAGAACTTCACCGGTGTTGTTGACCTGATCAAGATGAAAGAGATCAACTGGAACGACGCCGATCAGGGTACTACCTTCGTTTACGAAGATATCCGTGCTGAGTTGCAGGAACTGGCTGAAGAGTGGCGTGGCAAGCTGATTGAAGCAGCTGCTGAAGCTTCTGAAGAGCTGATGGAGAAATTCTTTAGCGGTGAAGAACTGTCTGAAGAAGAGATCAAATCTGCTCTGCGTAAGCGCGTACTGAACAACGAGATCATCCTCGTGACCTGTGGTTCTGCATTTAAGAACAAAGGTGTTCAGGCGATGCTGGATGCAGTCGTTGAATATCTGCCAGCACCAACTGACGTTCCGGCGATCAACGGTATCCTGGACGACGGTAAAGATACCCCGGCTGAGCGTCACGCAACTGACGACGAGCCGTTCTCTGCGCTGGCGTTCAAAATTGCCAACGACCCGTTCGTAGGTAACCTGACCTTCTTCCGCGTTTACTCGGGTGTGGTTAACTCGGGCGATACCGTACTGAACTCCGTGAAATCTGCACGTGAGCGTTTCGGTCGTATCGTTCAGATGCACGCCAACAAACGTGAAGAGATCAGCGAAGTTCGCGCAGGCGACATCGCTGCAGCAATCGGTCTGAAAGACGTGATCACCGGTGATACCCTGTGTGATCCATCTAACCCGATCATTCTGGAGCGTATGGAATTCCCTGAGCCGGTAATTTCTATCGCCGTTGAGCCGAAAACCAAAGCTGACCAGGAAAAAATGGGTCTGGCTCTGGGTCGTCTGGCGAAAGAAGACCCGTCATTCCGCGTATGGACTGACGAAGAGTCTAACCAGACCATCATCGCTGGTATGGGTGAGCTGCACCTCGACATCATCGTTGACCGCATGAAGCTTGAATTCAACGTTGAAGCGAACGTCGGTAAACCTCAGGTTGCTTACCGCGAAGCGATTCGCTCTAAAGTTACCGATATCGAAGGTAAACACGCCAAGCAGTCTGGTGGTCGTGGTCAGTACGGTCATGTTGTTATCGACATGTACCCACTGGAGCCGGGTTCGAATCCGAAAGGCTACGAATTTGTCAACGATATCAAAGGTGGTGTGATTCCTGGTGAATACATCCCTGCGGTTGATAAAGGTATCCAGGAGCAGCTGAAGTCTGGTCCACTGGCCGGTTACCCGGTAGTTGATCTGGGCGTGCGCCTGCACTTCGGTTCTTACCATGACGTTGACTCCTCTGAGCTGGCGTTTAAACTGGCCGCTTCTATCGCCTTCAAAGATGGCTTTAAGAAAGCACAGCCGGTTCTGCTTGAGCCAATCATGAAGGTTGAAGTAGAAACCCCAGAAGAGAACACCGGTGACGTTATCGGTGACCTGAGCCGCCGTCGTGGTATGCTGAAAGGTCAGGAATCTAACGCGACTGGCGTTCAGATTCACGCTGAAGTTCCGCTGTCTGAAATGTTCGGATACGCGACTCAGTTGCGTTCTCTGACCAAAGGCCGTGCTTCTTACTCCATGGAGTTCCTGAAGTACGATGATGCGCCGAACAACGTCGCTCAGGCCGTTATTGAAGCTCGTAGCAAATAAGGCTACGGTTTAAAAATTGTGAACTGATGCCTTCATCATTGATGAAGGCATAACGTAAGGATTATCGCCATGGCGAAAGAGCAATTTCAACGTAACAAACTGCACGTAAACGTGGGCACCATCGGTCACGTTGACCACGGTAAAACCACCCTGACTGCAGCCATCACCACCGTTCTGGCTAAAACCTACGGCGGTCAGGCGCGTGCATTCGATCAGATCGATAACGCGCCAGAAGAGAAGGCTCGTGGTATCACCATCAACACCTCTCACGTTGAATATGAACCCCCGACCCGTCACTACGCACACGTTGACTGCCCAGGCCACGCCGACTATGTGAAAAACATGATCACCGGTGCTGCGCAGATTGACGGCGCGATCCTGGTTGTTGCTGCGACTGATGGCCCAATGCCTCAGACCCGTGAGCACATCCTGCTGGGCCGTCAGGTTGGCGTTCCTTACATCATCGTGTTCCTGAACAAGTGTGACATGGTTGATGACGAAGAGCTGCTGGAACTGGTTGAGATGGAAGTTCGCGATCTGCTGTCTCAGTACGACTTCCCAGGCGACGATACCCCAATCGTACGCGGTTCTGCGCTGAAAGCGCTGGAAGGCGACGCTGAGTGGGAAGCGAAAGTCGTTGAGCTGGCTGGTCACCTGGATACTTACATTCCAGATCCAGTACGTGCTATCGATCTGCCGTTCCTGCTGCCAATCGAAGACGTATTCTCAATCTCTGGCCGTGGTACCGTTGTTACCGGTCGTGTTGAGCGCGGCATCGTGAAAGTGGGCGACGAAGTAGAAATCGTTGGTATCAAAGCGACTGCCAAGTCTACCTGTACCGGTGTTGAAACGTTCCGCAAACTGCTGGACCAGGGTCAGGCAGGCGAGAACTGTGGTGTTCTGCTGCGCGGTATCAAGCGTGAAGAGATCCAGCGTGGTCAGGTTCTGGCTAAGCCAGGCACCATCAAGCCACACACCAAGTTCGTATCAGAAGTGTACGTACTGTCTAAAGACGAAGGCGGCCGTCATACTCCGTTCTTCAAAGGCTACCGTCCACAGTTCTACTTCCGTACTACTGATGTGACCGGCAACATCGAACTGCCAGAAGGCGTTGAGATGGTAATGCCAGGCGACAACATCAAAATGACCGTTGAGCTGATCCACCCAATCGCGATGGACCAGGGTCTGCGTTTCGCAATCCGCGAAGGCGGCCGTACCGTTGGCGCGGGCGTTGTTGCTGAAGTTCTCGCTTAATTGCGTTAATAACGGTGGTAACTCCGGTTGCCACCGCAGCATGAAAAAGAGCACTTCGGTGCTCTTTTTTTTTTGCTTTGCATTGACCGGCACGCCTAATCCCACACAAAAGCTACGTTGAAATAAAAACCATTCTCATTTACACTTTGATCGGAAATTGTACTGGAGTGGGCTGTAAATGTACGTCTGTCTGTGTAATGCCGTAAGCGACCGAACCCTGCGTGAAGTTGTCCGCCGTTATCAACCCAAATCGATTCAGCAACTGCGCCAGCTGGTGCCTATCGGCAAGCAATGCGGCAAGTGTATTCGCGTGGCGCGCGATATTATGGATGATGAAATGCAAAACGTGCCTCTTTACAAAGAGATAGCGTAACTACGCATCCGCTTCGCCTGAATAACCCCAAAAACTGTCGCGTTTTTTTGACTTCTTTTTATCCGCATCTACGCTCTATTTATCTGCAAGCGGAGGAAGCACAATGAAGGGCGACGGCAAAATCATTACTCACCTCAATAAATTGCTGGGAAATGAACTGGTTGCAATCAACCAGTACTTTCTACATGCGCGCATGTTCAAAAACTGGGGCTTAATCCGCCTCAACGATGTTGAATACCATGAATCCATTGATGAAATGAAACATGCGGACAAGTACATCGAACGCATTTTGTTTCTCGAAGGCATTCCTAATCTGCAGGATCTCGGCCGGCTGCGCATTGGTGAAGACGTACCGGAAATGCTGCAGTCGGACCTGACGCTCGAACTGGAAGGGGCGAAAGACTTACGCGAAGCGATTGCGTACGCCGATAAAGTTCATGATTACGTCAGCCGCGACATGATGATCGAGATTCTGGCGGATGAAGAGCACCATATCGACTGGCTGGAAACTGAGCTCGACCTGATTCAGAAACTGGGTCTGCAAAACTATCTGCAGGCCCAGCTGAAAGAAGAGGGCGATAAGTAGCGTTTGCCGTGCCGTTCCACCTGTTGATTGCAGCCCGCCCCGTGCGGGCTTTTTTACCGGAGCGTGCTTTTGCGGTTAAAAACGCAGCATGGGTTGCTTCCTGAACAGATTTGCGTATAATGCGCGGGCCTGCCGATATTGGTGTGGCGCGATTCGAGCAGAATCGCAGGCGATAGCGATTAGTGTATCGCCTGACAATACTCCCGATTGGGGAGTTATATGCTGAACGATTACACTCCCCCATCAATCGTAATGGGTGCGGGTAGTAATTTTTTTCGTTTATAAAATGTTTGGAGCCTTGGTCTCATGTCGAACCAAAGAATCCGTATCCGTCTTAAAGCGTTTGATCATCGCCTGATCGATCAATCAACCGCGGAAATCGTCGAGACTGCCAAGCGCACTGGTGCGCAGGTACGTGGTCCGATCCCGCTGCCGACTCGCAAAGAGCGCTTCACCGTTCTGATCTCTCCGCACGTTAACAAAGATGCGCGTGATCAGTACGAAATCCGCACTCACAAGCGTCTGGTAGACATCGTTGAGCCAACTGAAAAAACCGTTGATGCTCTGATGCGTCTGGATCTGGCTGCCGGTGTTGACGTGCAGATCAGCCTGGGTTAATCAGGTCATCGAGCGATTGAGAGGTTGATACAATGATTGGTTTAGTCGGTAAAAAAGTGGGCATGACGCGCATCTTCACTGAAGAAGGCGTTTCAATCCCAGTAACCGTAATCGAAGTTGAAGCAAACCGCGTTACCCAGGTCAAAGGTCTGGAAAACGATGGTTACCAGGCGATCCAGGTTACCACCGGTGCAAAAAAAGCAAACCGTGTTGGTAAGCCGGAAGCAGGTCATTTTGCTAAAGCTGGCGTTGAAGCTGGCCGTGGTCTGTGGGAATTCCGCACCGAAGGTGAAGAATACTCTGTTGGCCAGAGCATCAGTGTTGAAATTTTCGCTGACGTTAAAAAAGTAGACGTTACCGGTACCTCTAAAGGTAAAGGTTTCGCAGGTACCGTTAAGCGCTGGAACTTCCGTACCCAGGACGCTACGCACGGTAACTCCTTGTCTCACCGCGTTCCGGGTTCTATCGGTCAGAACCAGACTCCGGGCAAAGTGTTCAAAGGCAAGAAAATGGCTGGTCAGCTGGGTAATGAGCGCGTAACCGTTCAGAGCCTGGAAGTAGTACGTGTTGACGCTGAGCGCAACCTGCTGCTGGTCAAAGGTGCTGTCCCGGGTGCAACCGGCAGCGACCTGATTGTTAAACCAGCTGTGAAGGCGTAAGGGGATAGCAATGGAATTAGTACTGAAAGACGCGCAGAGCGCGCTGACTGTTTCCGAAACTACCTTCGGTCGTGATTTCAACGAAGCGCTGGTTCACCAGGTTGTTGTTGCTTACGCTGCAGGTGCTCGTCAGGGTACTCGCGCGCAGAAAACTCGTGCTGAAGTAACTGGTTCAGGCAAAAAGCCATGGCGTCAGAAAGGCACCGGCCGTGCGCGTTCAGGTTCTATCAAGAGCCCGATCTGGCGTTCAGGTGGCGTGACCTTCGCTGCGCGTCCACAGGACCACAGTCAAAAAGTTAACAAAAAGATGTACCGCGGCGCGCTGAAAAGCATCCTGTCCGAGCTGGTACGTCAGGACCGTCTGATCGTTGTCGAGTCGTTCTCTGTTGAAGCGCCTAAAACTAAGCTGCTGGTACAGAAACTGAAAGACATGGCGCTGGAAGACGTGCTGATCATCACCGGTGAACTGGATGAGAATCTGTTCCTGGCTGCGCGTAACCTGTACAAGGTTGACGTGCGTGATGCAGCGGGTATCGACCCAGTTAGCCTGATCGCCTTCGACAAAGTCGTTATGACTGCAGAAGCAGTTAAGCAAGTTGAGGAGATGCTGGCATGATCCGTGAAGAACGTCTGCTGAAAGTACTGCGCGCGCCGCACGTATCTGAAAAAGCATCAACCGCGATGGAAAAAACCAATACCATCGTTCTCAAAGTTGCCAAAGACGCGACCAAAGCAGAGATCGTTGCTGCTGTTGAGAAACTGTTCGAAGTAGAAGTGAAAGACGTAAACACCCTGGTTGTTAAGGGTAAAGTTAAGCGTCACGGACAGCGTATCGGTCGTCGTAGCGACTGGAAAAAAGCTTACGTCACCCTGAAAGAAGGCCAGAACCTGGACTTCGTCGGCGGCGCTGAGTAAGTCGGAGGAGAAAGACAATGGCAGTTGTTAAATGTAAACCGACATCTCCGGGTCGTCGTCACGTTGTTAAAGTGGTGAACCCTGAGCTGCACAAAGGCAAGCCTTTTGCCGCGCTGGTTGAAAAAAACAGCAAATCCGGTGGTCGTAACAACAATGGTCGTATCACTACCCGTCATATCGGTGGTGGTCACAAGCAGGCTTACCGTATTGTTGACTTCAAACGCAACAAAGATGGTATCCCGGCAGTTGTTGAGCGTCTTGAGTACGATCCGAACCGTTCTGCGAACATCGCACTGGTTCTGTACAAAGATGGCGAGCGCCGTTACATCCTGGCCCCTAAAGGCCTGAAAGCTGGCGACCAGATTCAGTCTGGCGTTGATGCTGCGATCAAAGCAGGTAACACCCTGCCGATGCGTAACATCCCGGTTGGTTCAACCGTGCATAACGTAGAAATGAAACCAGGTAAAGGCGGTCAGATTGCCCGTTCTGCTGGTGCTTACGTGCAGATCGTTGCGCGTGAAGGTTCCTACGTTACCCTGCGTCTGCGTTCAGGCGAAATGCGTAAAGTCGAAGCTGACTGCCGCGCAACCCTGGGCGAAGTCGGTAACGCTGAGCACATGCTGCGCGTTCTGGGTAAAGCCGGTGCAACCCGTTGGCGTGGTGTTCGTCCTACCGTTCGCGGTACTGCGATGAACCCAGTCGATCACCCGCACGGTGGTGGTGAAGGTCGTAACTTTGGTAAGCACCCGGTAACTCCGTGGGGCGTTCAGACCAAAGGTAAGAAGACCCGTAGCAACAAGCGTACTGATAAATTTATCGTACGTCGCCGTAGCAAATAATTTTAGAGGATAAGCCATGCCACGTTCTCTCAAGAAAGGTCCTTTTATTGACCTGCACTTGCTGAAGAAGGTAGAGAAAGCGGTGGAAAGCGGTGACAAGAAGCCCCTGCGCACTTGGTCCCGTCGTTCAACGATCTTCCCTAACATGATCGGTTTGACCATCGCTGTCCATAATGGTCGTCAGCACGTTCCTGTCTTTGTTTCCGACGAAATGGTCGGCCACAAGCTGGGTGAATTTGCACCGACACGTACTTATCGCGGCCACGCTGCTGATAAGAAAGCCAAGAAGAAATAAGTAGGAGGAAGAGATGGAAACTATTGCTCAACATCGCCATGCTCGTTCTTCTGCTCAGAAGGTTCGCCTTGTTGCTGACCTGATTCGCGGTAAGAAAGTGTCGCAGGCTCTGGATATTCTGACTTACACCAACAAGAAAGCGGCTGTACTGGTTAAGAAAGTCCTGGAATCTGCCATTGCTAACGCCGAACACAACGATGGCGCTGATATCGACGATCTGAAAGTTGCGAAAATTTTCGTAGATGAAGGCCCTAGCATGAAGCGCATTATGCCGCGTGCTAAAGGTCGTGCAGATCGCATCCTGAAGCGCACCAGCCACATTACTGTGGTTGTGTCCGATCGCTGAGACTCTGGAGACTAGCAATGGGTCAGAAAGTACATCCTAATGGTATTCGCCTGGGTATTGTAAAACCATGGAACTCTACCTGGTTTGCGAACACCAAAGAATTCGCTGACAACCTGGACAGCGACTTTAAAGTACGTCAGTTCCTGAACAAAGAACTGGCAAAAGCGTCTGTATCTCGCATCGTTATCGAGCGTCCGGCTAAGAGCATCCGTGTGACCATTCACACCGCTCGCCCGGGTATCGTTATCGGTAAAAAAGGTGAAGACGTTGAAAAACTGCGCACGGTCGTAGCGAACATCGCTGGCGTTCCTGCACAGATCAATATCGCCGAAGTCCGTAAACCGGAACTGGACGCAAAACTGGTTGCTGACAGCATCACTTCACAGCTGGAGCGTCGTGTGATGTTCCGTCGTGCGATGAAGCGTGCTGTACAGAACGCAATGCGTCTGGGCGCTAAAGGTATCAAAGTTGAAGTTAGCGGCCGTCTGGGCGGTGCTGAGATCGCACGTACCGAATGGTACCGTGAAGGTCGTGTACCGCTGCACACTCTGCGTGCTGACATTGACTACAACACCTCTGAAGCGCACACCACTTATGGTGTAATCGGCGTTAAGGTATGGATCTTCAAAGGTGAGATCCTGGGTGGTATGGCTGCTGTTGAACAACCGGAACCGGCTGCTCAACCTAAAAAGCAGCAGCGTAAAGGCCGTAAGTAAGGAGAGTCGCTGATGTTACAACCAAAGCGTACGAAATTCCGTAAAGTGCACAAAGGCCGTAACCGCGGTCTGGCGCAGGGTACGGATGTTAGCTTCGGTACTTTCGGTCTGAAAGCTGTTGGCCGTGGTCGTCTGACTGCTCGTCAGATCGAAGCAGCACGTCGTGCTATGACCCGTGCAGTTAAGCGTCAAGGTAAGATTTGGATCCGTGTATTCCCGGACAAACCAATCACCGAGAAGCCGCTGGAAGTGCGTATGGGTAAAGGTAAGGGTAACGTGGAGTATTGGGTTGCCCTGATCCAGCCTGGTAAAGTCCTGTATGAAATGGACGGTGTACCGGAAGAGCTGGCCCGTGAAGCATTCAAGCTGGCAGCAGCAAAACTGCCTATCAAAACCACCTTTGTAACTAAGACGGTGATGTAATGAAAGCAACTGAGCTGCGTGAAAAAAGCGTTGAAGAGCTGAACACTGAGCTGCTTAACCTCCTGCGCGAGCAGTTTAACCTGCGCATGCAGGCAGCATCTGGCCAGCTGCAGCAGACCCATCTGCTGAAGCAAGTTCGCCGTGATGTTGCACGCGTTAAGACTTTACTGACTGAGAAGGCGGCGTAATGACCGATAAAATCCGTACTCTGCAGGGTCGTGTTGTTAGTGACAAAATGCAGAAATCTGCTGTTGTTGCTATCGAGCGTTTCGTGAAGCACCCGATCTACGGTAAATTCATTAAGCGTACGACTAAGCTGCACATCCATGACGAGAACAACGAGTGTGGTATTGGTGACGTGGTTGAAATCCGCGAAACCCGTCCACTGTCCAAGACTAAGTCCTGGACTCTGGTTCGCGTTGTAGAGAAAGCGATTCTGTAATAGAATCCGCTTCCTCTAAAAACAAAATGAACGGCTCTATGGAGCCGTTCATTTTTTCTACCCATCTGCGAGAACCGGTGTTATAATGCCGCGCCCTCAATTATGGGGCTTTTTAACGACCTGAGGTTTGGGTCCCGAAGTAGTAGTTGACATTAGCGGAGCACTAAAATGATCCAAGAACAGACTATGCTGAACGTCGCCGACAACTCCGGTGCACGTCGCGTAATGTGTATCAAGGTTCTGGGTGGCTCGCACCGTCGCTACGCAGGCGTCGGCGATATCATCAAAGTGACCATCAAGGAAGCAATTCCGCGTGGCAAGGTGAAAAAAGGTGATGTCCTGAAAGCGGTAGTGGTGCGCACCAGGAAGGGTGTTCGTCGCCCGGACGGTTCTGTCATTCGCTTCGATGGTAATGCATGCGTTATTCTGAACAATAACAGCGAGCAGCCTATCGGAACGCGTATTTTTGGGCCGGTAACTCGTGAACTTCGTACTGAAAAGTTCATGAAAATTATCTCTCTGGCACCAGAAGTACTCTAAGGAGCGAACAATGGCAGCGAAAATCCGTCGTAACGACGAAGTTATCGTGCTTACCGGTAAAGACAAAGGTAAACGCGGTAAAGTAAAGAATGTCCTGACTTCTGGTAAGGTCATCGTTGAAGGTATCAACCTGGTTAAGAAACACCAGAAGCCGGTTCCGGCTCTGAACCAACCAGGCGGCATCGTTGAAAAAGAAGCTGCTATTCAGGTTTCTAACGTTGCAATCTTCAATGCGGCAACCGGCAAGGCTGACCGTGTAGGCTTTAGATTCGAAGACGGTAAAAAAGTCCGTTTCTTCAAGTCTAACAGCGAAACTATCAAGTAATTTGGAGTAGTACGATGGCGAAACTGCATGATTACTACAAAGACGAAGTAGTCCAGAAACTCATGACAGAGTTTGGCTACAATTCTGTCATGCAAGTCCCTCGGGTCGAGAAGATCACCCTGAACATGGGTGTTGGTGAAGCGATCGCTGACAAGAAACTGCTGGATAACGCAGCAGCTGACCTGGCAGCAATCTCCGGTCAAAAACCGCTGATCACCAAAGCACGCAAATCAGTTGCAGGCTTCAAAATCCGTCAGGGCTATCCGATCGGCTGTAAAGTAACTCTGCGTGGCGAGCGCATGTGGGAGTTCTTTGAGCGTCTGATCACTATTGCTGTACCGCGTATCCGTGACTTCCGTGGTCTGTCCGCGAAGTCTTTCGACGGTCGTGGTAACTACAGCATGGGCGTTCGTGAGCAGATCATCTTCCCAGAAATCGACTACGACAAAGTCGATCGCGTTCGTGGTTTGGATATCACCATTACCACTACTGCGAAATCTGATGATGAAGGCCGTGCTCTGCTGGCTGCCTTTGACTTCCCGTTCCGCAAGTAAGGTAGGGTTACTTAATGGCTAAGCAATCTATGAAAGCACGCGAAGTTAAGCGTGTGAAATTAGCAGACAAGTTCTTCGCAAAACGCGCTGAACTGAAAGCGATCATTTCTGATGTGAACGCATCCGACGAAGACCGTTGGAACGCCGTTCTCAAGCTGCAGAGTCTGCCGCGTGATTCCAGCCCTTCACGTCAGCGTAACCGCTGCCGTCAGACAGGTCGTCCGCACGGTTTCCTGCGGAAGTTTGGGTTGAGCCGTATCAAGGTCCGTGAAGCCGCAATGCGCGGTGAAATCCCGGGTCTGAAAAAGGCTAGCTGGTAATTGTCACCATTTGAATCACGGGAGTAACACAGATGAGCATGCAAGATCCGATCGCGGATATGCTGACCCGTATCCGTAACGGTCAGGCCGCGAACAAAGTTGCGGTCTCTATGCCTTCCTCCAAGCTGAAAGTGGCAATTGCCAACGTGCTGAAGGAAGAAGGCTATATTCAAGATTTTAAAATCGAAGGCGACATCAAGCCGGAACTGGAACTGACTCTTAAGTACTTCCAGGGTAAAGCTGTTGTAGAAAGCATTCAGCGTGTTAGCCGTCCAGGTCTGCGCATCTATAAGAAAAAAGATGAGCTGCCAAAAGTTATGGCCGGTCTGGGCATTGCTGTAATTTCTACCTCTAAAGGTGTCATGACTGATCGTGCAGCGCGCCAGGCTGGTCTTGGTGGCGAAATTATCTGCTACGTAGCGTAATCGGAGGATAAAATGTCTCGTGTTGCAAAAGCACCTGTCGTTGTTCCTGCCGGCGTAGAGGTAAAACTCAACGGTCAGGAAGTTTCGATCAAAGGCAAAAACGGCGAGCTGACTCGTACTATCAACAGTGCTGTAGAAGTTAAGCATGCAGACAACGCCCTGACTTTCGCTCCGCGCGAAGGTTATGCGGATGGTTGGGCACAGGCAGGTACTGCCCGTGCGCTGCTGAACGGCATGGTTATCGGTGTTACCGAAGGCTTCACCAAGAAGCTGCAACTGGTTGGTGTTGGTTATCGTGCAGCTGTTAAAGGCAACTCTGTGAGTCTGGCCCTGGGCTTCTCTCACCCGGTTGACCATGCACTGCCGGCCGGCATCACTGCTGAATGTCCAACTCAGACTGAGATCGTGCTGAAAGGCGCTGATAAACAGCTGATTGGTCAGGTTGCAGCTGATCTGCGCGCCTACCGTCGTCCTGAGCCTTACAAAGGCAAGGGTGTTCGTTACGCCGACGAAGTCGTGCGTACCAAAGAGGCTAAGAAGAAGTAAGGTAACACTATGGATAAGAAATCTGCTCGTATCCGTCGTGCGACCCGTGCACGTCGCAAGCTCAAAGAGCTGGGTGCTACTCGCCTGGTGGTACATCGTACCCCGCGTCACATTTACGCACAGGTAATCGCCCCGAACGGTTCCGAAGTTCTGGTTGCTGCTTCTACTGTAGAAAAAGCTATCGCTGAACAACTGAAGTATACCGGTAACAAAGACGCCGCTGCAGCTGTAGGTAAAGCTCTGGCTGAGCGCGCTATCGAAAAAGGCATCAAAGATGTTTCTTTCGACCGTTCCGGTTTCCAATATCATGGTCGCGTCCAGGCACTTGCAGATGCTGCTCGTGAAGCTGGCCTTCAGTTCTAAGGTAGAGGTCTAAGATGGCACACATCGAGAAACAAGCTGGCGACCTGCAGGAAAAACTGATCGCGGTAAACCGTGTCTCTAAAACTGTGAAAGGTGGTCGTATTTTCTCCTTCACCGCTCTGACTGTAGTGGGTGATGGTAACGGCCGCGTTGGTTTTGGTTACGGTAAAGCGCGTGAAGTTCCAGCAGCGATCCAGAAAGCGATGGAAAAAGCTCGTCGCAATATGGTTAATGTCGCGCTGACTCACGGCACCCTGCAGCACCCGGTTAAAGGTGCGCACACGGGTTCTCGTGTGTTCATGCAGCCGGCTTCTGAAGGTACCGGTATCATCGCCGGCGGTGCAATGCGCGCCGTTCTGGAAGTCGCTGGAGTTCATAACGTTCTGGCTAAAGCCTATGGTTCCACTAACCCGATCAACGTGGTTCGTGCAACTATCGACGGCCTGGGCAATATGAAGTCTCCGGATATGGTTGCTGCCAAGCGTGGTAAATCCGTTGAAGAAATTCTGGGGTAATCACGATGGCTAAGACAATCAAAATTACACAAACCCGTAGCTCAATCGGCCGCCTGCCTAAGCACAAAGCCACTCTGGTTGGTCTGGGTCTGCGTCGTATTGGTCACACCGTTGAGCGTGAAGACACGCCAGCTGTACGCGGTATGATCAACGCGATTTCTTACATGCTGAAAGTGGAGGAGTAAGAGATGCGTTTAAACACTCTGTCTCCGGCCGAAGGGTCTAAACACGCTTCCAAGCGTCTGGGCCGTGGTATCGGTTCTGGCCTCGGTAAAACCGGCGGTCGTGGTCACAAAGGTCAGAAGTCTCGTTCTGGCGGTGGCGTACGTCGTGGTTTCGAGGGTGGTCAGATGCCTCTGTACCGTCGTCTGCCGAAGTTCGGCTTCACCTCGCGCAAATCATTCGTGACTGCAGAAGTGCGTCTTTCTGATCTGGCGAAAGTGGAAGGCGGTATCGTCGACCTGAACACGCTGAAAGCAGCTAACATCATCGGTGTACAGATTGAGTTCGCGAAAGTGATCCTGTCTGGTGAAGTATCTGCACCTGTTACGATTCGTGGTCTGCGTGTCACCAAAGGTGCTCGTGCTGCAATCGAAGCTGCTGGCGGTAAAATCGAGGAATAAGTAGCAGATGGCAAAGCAACCGGGATTAGATTTTCAAAGTGCCAAAGGTGGCTTTGGTGAACTGAAGCGCAGACTGTTGTTTGTAATCGGTGCACTGATTGTCTTCCGTATTGGCTCTTTTATTCCAATCCCCGGTATCGATGCCACTGTACTTGCCAAACTGCTTGAGCAACAGCGTGGCACCATCATTGAAATGTTTAACATGTTCTCTGGTGGTGCTCTCAGTCGTGCCTCAATCTTCGCGCTGGGTATTATGCCGTATATTTCGGCCTCTATTATTATCCAGCTGCTGACGGTGGTTCATCCCGCGTTGGCCGAGATTAAGAAAGAGGGTGAAGCTGGTCGTCGTAAGATCAGCCAGTACACTCGCTACGGCACACTGGTTCTGGCTATATTCCAGTCGATCGGTATTGCTACCGGTCTGCCGAATATGCCTGGAATGCAGGGCCTGGTATTAAATCCAGGCTTTGCTTTCTACTTTACCGCTGTTGTAAGTCTGGTTACCGGAACCATGTTCCTGATGTGGCTGGGCGAACAGATTACTGAACGAGGTATCGGTAACGGTATTTCGATCATTATCTTCGCGGGTATTGTTGCGGGTTTACCGCCGGCCATTGGCCATACCATCGAGCAAGCGCGGCAAGGCGACCTGCACTTCCTTCTGTTGCTGTTGGTTGCAGTTCTTGTATTTGCAGTGACGTTCTTTGTTATTTTCGTTGAGCGTGGCCAGCGCCGCATTGTGGTTAACTACGCTAAACGTCAGCAAGGTCGTCGTGTATATGCTGCACAGAGCACACATTTACCGTTGAAAGTGAACATGGCGGGCGTAATCCCAGCTATCTTTGCTTCCAGCATTATCCTGTTCCCGGCGACGATAGCATCCTGGTTCGGGGGCGGTACCGGTTGGAACTGGCTGACAACAATTTCGCTGTATTTGCAGCCAGGACAGCCGCTTTATGTGCTACTCTATGCGACTGCAATCATCTTCTTCTGTTTCTTCTACACGGCGTTGGTTTTCAACCCGCGTGAAACAGCAGATAACCTGAAGAAGTCTGGTGCATTCGTACCGGGAATTCGTCCGGGAGAGCAAACGGCGAAGTACATCGATAAAGTAATGACACGTCTGACCTTAATCGGCGCACTGTATATTACTTTTATCTGCCTGATCCCGGAGTTCATGCGTGATGCCATGAAGGTTCCCTTCTACTTTGGCGGCACCTCGCTGCTGATTGTAGTGGTTGTCATCATGGACTTTATGGCTCAAGTGCAAACTCTGATGATGTCCAGTCAGTACGAGTCTGCATTGAAGAAAGCTAACCTGAAAGGCTATGGCCGTTAATTCAGTAGCTTGAGAAGTTACGGAGAGTAAAAATGAAAGTTCGTGCTTCCGTCAAGAAATTATGTCGTAACTGCAAAATCATTCGTCGCGACGGTGTCGTACGTGTGATCTGCAGCTCCGAGCCTAAGCATAAACAGCGCCAGGGCTGATTAAGTCACATATTTTTCTTGCAAAGTCGGGTTGAGCTGGCTAGATTAGCCAGCCAATCTTTTGTATGTCGATGCGTTTCCATTTGAGTATCCTGAAAACGGGCTTTTCAGCATGGTACGCATTTATTTAATTATAGGAGTGCATAGTGGCCCGTATAGCAGGCATTAACATTCCTGATCAAAAACATACCGTTATCGCATTAACTTCGATCTTCGGTATCGGCAAAACCCGTTCTAAAGCCATCTGTGCTGAAACGGGCATCGCTGAAAATGTTAAGATCAGTGAGCTGTCTGAAGAACAAATTGATCAGCTGCGTGAAGCAGTTGGTAAATTCGTTGTTGAAGGTGATCTGCGCCGTGAAATCACCCTGAGCATCAAGCGTCTGATGGACCTTGGTTGCTACCGTGGTTTACGCCATCGTCGTGGTCTGCCGGTGCGCGGTCAGCGTACTAAGACCAACGCACGTACCCGTAAGGGTCCGCGTAAACCGATCAAGAAATAATCGGGGTGAGTAAATAATGGCAAAGGCACCAGTTCGTGCACGTAAGCGTGTAAGAAAACAAGTCTCAGATGGCGTGGCTCATGTCCATGCGTCTTTTAACAACACCATCGTTACTATTACTGATCGTCAGGGTAACGCACTGGGTTGGGCAACCGCCGGTGGTTCCGGTTTCCGCGGTTCACGTAAATCTACTCCGTTTGCTGCTCAGGTCGCTGCAGAGCGCTGTGCAGAAGCCGTGAAAGATTACGGTATTAAGAACCTGGAAGTTATGGTTAAGGGGCCGGGTCCAGGCCGCGAATCTACTATTCGTGCTCTGAACGCCGCTGGTTTCCGCATCACTAATATTACTGATGTGACTCCGATCCCTCACAACGGTTGTCGTCCGCCGAAAAAACGTCGCGTTTAACGTTCCGTTTTTTAGGTTAGTTGGAGAAAGAAAATGGCAAGATATTTGGGTCCTAAGCTCAAGCTGAGCCGTCGTGAGGGCACCGACTTATTCCTTAAGTCTGGCGTTCGCGCGATTGATTCCAAGTGCAAAATTGAACAAGCCCCTGGTCAGCATGGTGCGCGTAAACCGCGTCTGTCTGATTACGGCGGCCAGTTACGTGAAAAGCAAAAAGTTCGTCGTATCTACGGCGTGCTGGAGCGTCAGTTCCGTAACTACTATAAAGAAGCAGCGCGTCTGAAAGGCAACACCGGTGAAAACCTGTTAGCTCTGCTGGAAGGTCGTCTGGATAACGTAGTTTACCGTATGGGTTTTGGTGCCACTCGTGCAGAAGCACGTCAGCTGGTTAGCCACAAATCTGTAATGGTAAACGGTCGCGTTGTTAACATCGCTTCTTATCAGGTATCTCCGAATGATGTCGTAAGCATCCGTGAGAAAGCCAAAAAGCAATCTCGCGTGAAGGCCGCTCTGGAGCTGGCTGAGCAGCGTGAAAAGCCAACCTGGCTGGAAGTTGATGCGACTAAGATGGAAGGTGTGTTCAAGCGTATTCCTGAGCGTACCGATCTGTCTGCGGACATTAACGAACACCTGATCGTCGAGCTTTACTCTAAGTAAAGCTTAGTACCAAAGAGAGGACACAATGCAGGGTTCTGTGACAGAGTTTCTAAAACCGCGCCTGGTAGATATCGAGCAAGTGAGTTCGACGCACGCCAAGGTGACCCTTGAGCCGTTAGAGCGTGGCTTTGGCCATACTCTTGGTAACGCACTGCGCCGTATTCTGCTTTCTTCCATGCCGGGTTGCGCGGTGACCGAGGTTGAGATTGATGGCGTGCTGCACGAGTACTCCACCAAAGAGGGCGTACAGGAAGATATCCTGGAAATCCTGCTCAATCTGAAAGGGCTGGCGGTAAGAGTTCAGGGTAAAGATGAAGTCATCCTCACTCTGAATAAATCTGGCATTGGCCCTGTGACTGCAGCCGACATTACCCACGACGGTGATGTCGAAATCGTCAAGCCGCAGCATGTGATCTGCCATCTGACCGATGAAAACGCGTCTATTAGCATGCGTATCAAAGTTCAGCGTGGTCGTGGTTATGTGCCGGCTTCTGCCCGAATTCATTCGGAAGAAGATGAGCGCCCAATCGGCCGTCTGTTGGTTGACGCTTGCTACAGCCCTGTAGACCGTATCGCCTACAATGTTGAAGCAGCGCGTGTAGAACAGCGCACCGACCTGGACAAGCTGGTCATCGAAATGGAAACCAACGGCACAATCGATCCTGAAGAGGCGATTCGTCGTGCGGCAACCATCCTGGCAGAACAACTGGAAGCTTTCGTTGACTTACGTGATGTACGTCAGCCGGAAGTCAAAGAAGAGAAACCAGAATTCGATCCGATCCTGCTGCGCCCTGTTGACGATCTGGAATTGACTGTCCGCTCTGCTAACTGCCTCAAGGCAGAAGCTATCCACTACATCGGTGATCTGGTACAGCGTACCGAGGTTGAGCTGCTTAAAACGCCTAACCTGGGTAAAAAATCTCTTACCGAGATTAAAGACGTGCTCGCATCACGTGGTCTGTCTCTGGGCATGCGCCTGGAAAACTGGCCACCGGCAAGCATTGCTGATGAATAACCGGATCGCAGGTTAAGGTTTCACTGAGAAGGATAAGGTCATGCGCCATCGTAAGAGTGGTCGTCAACTGAACCGCAACAGCAGCCATCGTCAGGCTATGTTCCGCAACATGGCTGGTTCTCTGGTTCGTCATGAGATCATTAAGACGACTCTGCCGAAAGCCAAAGAGCTGCGTCGCGTAGTTGAGCCGCTGATTACTCTTGCCAAGACCGACAGCGTAGCTAATCGTCGTCTGGCATTCGCCCGTACTCGTGATAACGAGATCGTGGCAAAACTGTTTAACGAGCTGGGCCCGCGTTTCGCGAGCCGTGCCGGTGGTTACACTCGCATTCTGAAGTGTGGCTTCCGTGCTGGTGACAACGCTCCGATGGCTTACATCGAGCTGGTTGATCGTCCAGAAGCTCAAGCAGAAGCTGCTGCAGAGTAATTTGCAGTAACGTAAAAAACCCGCTTCGGCGGGTTTTTTATTGCCTGTCATTTCTTCCCATTTCCCCTCCATTCGCTATGCTGTTGGCAGACATGCCTGCAGGAGGTTTCTATGTGGCTTATCGATCAGCTGGCTGAGCAACACATCCGCGCCGCGCAGGAAAAGGGTGAGCTGAGCAATCTGCCTGGTGAGGGTGCGCCGCTCACGCTGGACGATGACTGTGGTGTGCCGGCGGAATTGCGCAGTGCCTGGCGACTGCTGAAAAACGCCGGCTATCTCCCACCGGAACTGGAGATGCGCCGCGACGCGCTGGCACTGAGCGATTTGCTTCGCGAACTCGATCCTGATGACAACGAGGCGCGCGAACTGGCCAAGCGCCTGACATTGCTGGAAATGAAACTGCAGCAGGCCGGCATGAGCACCGATTTTCTGCGTGGCGAATACCGCCCGGCGATCGGTCAGCGGCTACAGCAGGAGAAATAGTATGTATCGCATTGGCCAGCTGGCAAAACTGGCGGACGTGACGCCGGATACCATTCGCTTTTATGAAAAGCAGCAGATGATGGATCATGAGGTACGCACCGAGGGCGGCTTCCGCCTGTACAGCGATAACGATCTGCAGCGCCTGCGTTTTATCCGTTACGGCCGGCAGCTTGGTTTCAGCCTGGAATCGATCCGCGACCTGCTGTCGATCCGCATCGATCCAGAGCATCACACCTGTGAAGAGTCAAAAGCGATCGTGGCGAAACGGCTGAATGAGGTGAACAGTATGATTGGCGAACTGCAAACCATGCAGCGCTCACTGCAACGGCTGGCGGAAACCTGCTGTGGTGACCGCCACAGTAGCGCCTGCTGTTCGATCCTCGAGGCACTGGAAACCGGCGAAGATCCGCATCCTGAAATTTGTTGTAGCAAAGATTGAATTCTGGCGCGCAGGGACTATAGTTGCGCCATCACTAACCGGAGGACGATATGAGTCACTATCAGCATCGAAAAGGCAAAATTAACGATAACGCCCTGGAAGCCCTGTTACACGATCCGCTGTATCGCCAGCGTGTTGAGCGCAATCAGAAGGGGAAAGGCAGCTACCGGCGTAAAGATAAATACGCGAAGGGAGCGAATCAGGAGGCCAGCGGTAAGCAACAGTGTTTACCTCTGGCCTTCTGCTTTAGTGACAAAAAAGCCGCCTGAAACTGGCGGCTTTTATTCATCACACTTTATTATTTTGTTGCTTAAGCAGGTCGCGAATCTCGGTCAGCAGCACTTCTTCATTGGTCGGTTTCGGCGCTGGTTTTTCCACTTCTTTCTTTTTATACAGTTTATTCATTACTTTGATGGCAATGAAGATAGCAAACGCTACGATGATGAAGTCAAATACCGTCTGAATAAAGTTACCGTACTCCATCACCACCGCTGGGATATCGCCTTCTGCTGGCTTGAGTACCCATTTAAACTGCTTAAAGTCGACGCCGCCAATCAGTAAACCGAGCGGTGGCATAATGATGTTCGCAACCAGTGACGATACGATCTTACCGAACGCAGCACCGATGATCACACCGACCGCCAGGTCCACCACGTTGCCACGCATCGCAAAATCACGAAACTCTTTGAATAAACTCATTGTTATCTCCTTGCCTTGGCCAATGGCTAAAGTCTAACAAACCTTCGTGTAATTGCCATTATAACAATGGATTAAACACCACTCTCACTGCAGCCCAATCACAACGCGTTACAGGAAGAACGGGCTCGGCTGGAACAGACGCTCCACGTCCGGCACAAACTTTTTGTCGGTGAGGAACATGATCACGTGGTCGCCTTGCTCAATACGCACATTATCATTGGCGATGATCACATCATCACCACGCACCACCGCGCCGATAATTGTACCCGGCGGCAGCTTAATATCTTCAATCAGGCGGCCGACCACGCGCGAAGTGGTTTCATCACCGTGGGCAATGGCCTCGATGGCTTCCGCAATACCGCGGCGCAGTGAAGAGACGCCGACAATATCGGCTTTGCGCACGTGGCCAAGCAGCGCAGAAATCGTGGCCTGCTGCGGTGAGATCGCAATGTCGATCACGCTGCCCTGCACCAGATCGACATAGGCGCGACGCTGGATCAGCACCATCACTTTTTTCGCGCCCATCTTTTTTGCCAGCATCGCTGACATGATATTGGCTTCATCGTCGTTAGTGACGGCGATAAACAGATCGACCTGATCGACATGTTCTTCTGCCAGCAGTTCCTGATCCGAGGCATCGCCATAGAACACGATGGTATCCTGCAGATGTTCAGCCAGTTCAGCTGCGCGCTGCTGATTACGTTCAATCAGCTTAACGCTGTACTGCTTCTCCAGCCGTTGCGCCAGGCCAAAGCCGATATTACCGCCGCCGACCAGCATAATGCGTTTATAGGGCTTTTCGAGCCGCTGCATCTCGCTCATCACCGCACGGATATGCTGACTGGCGGCAATAAAAAACACTTCATCGCCAGCTTCGACGATCGTCGATCCCTGCGGGCGGATCGGGCGATCCTGACGGAAAATGGCGGCCACGCGGGTATCGATATGCGGCATATGTTCACGCAGGATCGACAGCGGATTGCCCACCAGCGGTCCGCCGTAATAGGCTTTGACCACTGCCAGACTGACTTTGCCCTCGGCAAAATTCACCACCTGCAACGCGCCAGGGTACTGAATCAGCCGATAGATATTGTCGATCACCAGCTGTTCAGGCGAGATCAAATGGTCGATGGGTACCGCTTCCGGCACAAACAGCTTTTCCGCATCGCGCAGATAATCGGCGGCGCGGATACGGGCAATGCGGTTTGGCGTGTTAAACAGCGAGTAAGCAATCTGACAGGCAATCATGTTGGTTTCGTCAGAACTGGTGACCGCCACCAGCATATCCGCATCTTCGGCGCCGGCTTCACGCAACACGCGCGGATGCGAACCATGGCCCTGCACCACGCGCAGGTCAAACTTATCCTGCAGCACGCGTAAGCGTGAGGGATCGCTATCAACCACGGTGATGTCATTGTTTTCGCCCACCAGGTTTTCGGCGAGCGTGCCCCCCACCTGGCCGGCGCCGAGGATAATAATTTTCATGGATACGTTGCTCTTGTCACTGTGCGCTGCACTATTTTTTCATCAGCTTAGCGTAGAAGAAACCGTCGCCGCCATTGATGGCAGGGAAAACCTGCCAGCCGTTAAGTTGCCCATGTGGCAGTGCCTGCGGCACCGCATCGTCATGCGTCGCGAGGAAAGCATCGATCTGCTGCTGGTTCTCCTGCGGCAGCACTGAGCAGGTGGCATAAAGCAGCGTACCGCCCGATTTCAGGCGAGGCCAGATGGCCGCCAGAATCTCACGCTGTAGCGCGGCGAGTTCGTCGATATCGCGATCGCGGCGTAGCCATTTGATATCCGGATGGCGTCGAATAACGCCGGTGGCCGAGCAGGGCGCATCCAGCAAGATGCGGTCGAATTGCTGCTCGTCGCACCAGGCCGCTGGCGTGCGGCCATCGCCCTGACGCACGTCAGCCTGCATCCCCAGACGCTGCAGGTTTTCCGTCACGCGCGACAGGCGCTGCGCATCGATATCCACCGCCATCACGCGGGCCTGCGGCGCAATTTCGAGAATATGGGTGGTTTTGCCGCCGGGCGCAGCGCACAGGTCGAGAATGGTTTCGCCGTTTTCCGGCGCCAGCAGCAGGGCGCAACGCTGAGCAGAGAGATCCTGCACCGTCACCCAGCCCTGCTCAAAGCCTGGCAGCTGACTGACCGGAGCCGGTGCTTCAAGACGCAGCGCATCCGGCGCGTCAGCACTAAACGCATTTTGATTCTGCTGGGTTAATAACGCCAGCCAGGCGTCACGGCTGTGATGCTGACGATTCACGCGCAGCCACATTGGCGGTCGCTGATTGTTTGCTTCCACAATCTGCTGCCACTGCTCCGGCCACGCGGTCTGCAACCGTTTCAGTAGCCAGCCCGGATGCCAGTAGCGCTGCGGGCCCTGATTGACCTCTGCCAGCAGTGTGTCTTGCTGACGCTGGAACTGACGCAGCACGCCGTTAAGTAAGCCTTTCAGATTTGCCCGCTTCAGTGCTTCAGCCCCGGCCACGGTTTCGGCCAGCGCGGCGTGCGGCGGAACGCGGGTATACAGCAGCTGATACAGGCCCACCATGATCAGATAGTGCAGCACGCGCTGTTTGCCGGTTAACGGCCGCGCCATCAGCTTATTAATCAACGCTTCCAGCTGCGGCAGCGTGCGCGTCACGCCAAAACACAACTCCTGCAGCAGCGCGCCATCGTTGTTTGCCAGCGTTTTTTGCGCAGCGGGCAGAATCGCGCTCAGCGATTCCCCTTTATCCACCACGCGTTCAATCAGTTGCGCGGCAAGGCTGCGCAGGTTGGTCGCTTTTTTCATATTCATTCATCAAACAAAAAGCCCGGCGGAGACCGGGCTGAAGAATCAGGCCAGAACGGTGCCGGGGGTAAACCATTCACGACGCGAATTGAGCAGATCCTGCGCCGCCATGGCTTTTTTGCCGGCAGGCTGCAGTGAGAGCAGATTCAGCACGCCGTCAGCGGTCGCGATCTGGATGCCGTGTTTGTCAGCCTGCAGAATTTCTCCCGGCTGGGCGCTGCGGTGCGGTAATACGCTGGCCTGCCAGACTTTGACCGGCTGATCGTCGATGAGGAAATAACTCACCGGCCACGGATTGAAGGCGCGAATGCACCGTTCCAGCTGAACAGCAGAGAGCGACCAGTCAAGACGTGCCTCTTCTTTGCTGAGCTTTTCCGCGTAAGTTACCAGAGTCTCATCCTGCACTTCGGGCTGCGCGCTGCCGGCGGCCAGCAGACTGAGCGTGGTCAGCATCCCCTGCGGGCCCAGCTGCGCCAGCTTGTCGTACAGCGATGCGCTGGTATCGTCGGCATTAATCGGGCAGGTTATTTTGTGCAGCATATCGCCGGTATCCAGACCCACGTCCATCTGCATGATGGTCACACCGGTTTCGTTATCGCCGGCCCACAGTGAGCGCTGGATCGGCGCCGCACCGCGCCAGCGCGGCAGCAGCGAGCCGTGTACGTTGATGCAGCCAAGGCGCGGCATCGTCAGCACCGCCTGAGGCAGGATCAGACCATAAGCGACGACCACCATCACATCGGCCTGTAGCCCGGCAACCAGCTGCTGATTCTCTTCCGGCTTCAGGGACTTTGGCTGAAACACAGGGATATCATGCGCCTGAGCCAGCACTTTTACCGGGCCCGGCGTGAGTTTGTTGCCACGTCCGGCAGGGCGGTCGGGCTGAGTAAAGACGCCAACCACCTGATGCTCAGAAGCAAGCAGCGCGTCGAGATGACGCGCTGCGAAGTCAGGAGTACCGGCAAAGATGATTTTTAACGGTGCAGACACAGTTCAACCTTCTGTTCGCTCTCAGGATGCGCGCGCATTCTGGCGGGCCAGTTTTTCCAGTTTCTGTTTAATACGCTGACGCTTCAGCGGCGACAGATAATCAATAAACAGTTTACCGTCGAGATGGTCGATCTCATGCTGGATGCAGATCGCCAGCAGACCGTCGGTTTCCAGCTCGAAGCTGTTACCGTCGCGATCCAGCGCGCGCACTTTGACCCGCTCGGCACGCGGCACAAACGCCCGCTGTTCCGGGATCGACAGGCAACCCTCTTCGATACCGGTTTCGCCGCTTTTTTCCAGCAGCTCCGGGTTAATCAGCACCAGGCGCTCTTCGCGGCTTTCAGAAACATCAATCACGATGATGCGCTGGTGAATATCCACCTGCGTCGCCGCCAGACCAATGCCTTCTTCGGCGTACATGGTCTCAAACATATCGTCGACAATACGCTGAACGTCAGCATTCACAGCCGCAACGGGTGCAGCAATTTTGCGAAGGCGATCGTCAGGGAAATGTAATACCTGCAAAACTGACATAAATATCCAGATCTGTATGCGTTAAAGAAAAGATTACTGCCTCATATTGTAGACTTTTTGGGGCCTGATTGACAGCATTGTGCCGCATCAGAGCACGGCTGACAGGGAGCGCAGCATGGAACGCAGTGAAAGGATTATCAGGCTGACTTACGTCTGGGGTTTAAGCGGTGAGCGCGCCCGTCAGTTCATCATGGCGCTTCTGGCCGCCAGCCACATTGACGACGCGTGGCTGCAGCAGCACGGGCTGGACGACACGCAGCGGCAGCAGTTTCTCGCCCTCTGTCCACGCCAGCTGGAAAAAACGCAGCGCTGGCTGCAACAGGCGCAACATCATCTGATTGCCTGCACCGATGCACATTATCCCGCCCGTTTGCGGGAAATCAGCCGCTATCCGGCTGCCCTTTATATAGCGGGTGACCTCTCTGCACTCGCGACACCGCAACTGGCGGTGGTCGGCAGTCGTCACTGTTCGCCGTATGGCAGAGAATGGGGCAGCTGGTTTACCCAGCAGCTGGCGCTAAGCGGTTTGACCATCACCAGCGGGCTGGCGCGCGGTATTGATGGCGTGGCGCATCGTGCCGCGCTGGAAGTGCAGGGCAAAACTCTGGCCGTGCTGGGCAGCGGGCTGAATCATCTCTATCCGAAAAGCCATCAGCCGCTGGCACAGGAGATCATCGCCAGCGGCGGCGCGCTGGTTTCAGAACTGCCGCTGTCGATGGCGCCCCATGCGGTAAATTTCCCGCGGCGTAATCGTATTATCAGCGGCCTGAGTCATGGCGTGCTGGTGGTTGAAGCGTCGCTGAAGAGTGGCTCGCTGGTAACGGCGCGCTATGCGCTGGAACAAAACCGTAACGTGTATGCGCTGCCTGGCGCACTGGGTAACCCTGGCTGTGAAGGCACGCACTGGCTGATTCAGCAGGGGGCGCTGCTGGTGGCGCATCCCAACAATATCCTTGAGGATTTGCATTCTGCCCTGCAATGGTTGCCGGCCAGCATCTCAGAAACAATATATTCACAACTCAGTGATGATGTGCCATTGCCATTTCCCAGCGTGTTGGCTAACGTAGGTGATGAGGTTACACCTGTTGACGTCGTCGCTGAACGTGCCGGCCAACCTGTGCCAGTTATCGCAGCGCAATTGCTGGAGCTGGAGTTAGCAGGATGGATCGCAGCTGTACCCGGCGGCTATGTCCGATTGAGGAGGGCATGCCATGTTCGACGTACTTATGTACTTGTTTGAGACGTATATCCACAACGAGGCTGAAATGCGCGTTGACCAGGATAAATTGACCGATGACTTAACCGATGCCGGTTTTCATCGCGAAGATATCTACAATGCGTTGAATTGGCTTGAGCGGTTAGCGGATTATCAGGATGGCCTGGTCGCGCCAGTGTTGCTGGCTAACGATCCGCTCTCCATGCGAATCTACACGGAAGAAGAGAGCCAGCGTTTAGATGCCGAGTGTCGTGGTTTTATTCTGTTCCTGGAGCAAATCCAGGTGCTGAATATGGAAACGCGCGAAATGGTCATCGAACGGGTTATGGCGCTTGATACGCTGGAATTCGATCTGGAAGATCTCAAATGGGTGGTGCTGATGGTGCTGTTTAACATCCCCGGGTGTGAAAATGCCTATCAGCAGATGGAAGAACTGTTATTCGACGTCAATGAAGGTATGCTGCATTAATTTGCGATTAATGCATTCGGTAATATGAGTAAACCAGCACTATTTACCGTGCGTAAACACGATCCCTGCCCCGCCTGCGGGGCAGAATTAGTGATACGTGCCGGCAAACACGGGCCTTTTCTCGGCTGTGTGAATTATCCAACCTGCGACTATATCCGCCCGCTGAAAAGCCAGGGTGATGGCCATATTGTCAAAGTGCTGGAAGGCCATGCCTGCCCGCAGTGTGGTGCGGACAAAGTGCTGCGCCAGGGGCGATTCGGCATGTTTGTCGGCTGTAGCCACTATCCGGAGTGTGATTACACGGAAACCATCGATAAGCCGGACGAAACCGCAATTGCCTGCCCGCAGTGCGCCAGCGGCAAGCTGGTGCAGCGCCGTTCACGCTATGGCAAAACCTTCCATGCCTGCGATCGATATCCCGACTGCCAGTTGGCGATCAACGCCACGCCGCTGGAAGGTGTCTGCCCCCATTGCCAGTTCCCGTTATTAATAGAAAAGAAAACCGCACAGGGCATGAAGCGCTTCTGCGCCAGCAAACGCTGCGGCAAGCCCATCGCCCAGGATGAAGAGTGATCATGAACCAGAGCCAGCATGCACCCGGAAGCCTCGACTTCTGCATCGAACAACTTCAGCAACAGCAAGTGATTGCTTACCCTACCGAAGCCGTATTCGGCCTTGGCTGCGATCCGGACAGCGAAAGCGCGGTGATGGCCCTGCTGGAGCTGAAACAGCGCCCGGTAGAAAAGGGGCTGATCCTGATCGCCGCTGATTATGCGCAGCTCGAGCCTTATATTGCCGATAGCGAACTCACCGTGCTGCAGCGCGAACGTATGTTTGCCAGCTGGCCGGGTCCGGTCACCTATGTGGTGCCTGCTTCGCCGCATACGCCGCGCTGGTTAACCGGCCGCTTTGATTCGCTGGCGATTCGCGTCAGCGATCATCCGCAGGTTCAGGCGCTGTGCCGCGGATTGGGCAAGCCGCTGGTCTCAACCAGCGCGAATTTAACCGGTCAGCCGCCGTGCCGCAGCGCCGCCGAAGTGGCAGAGCAGTTTGGCTCGCAGTTCCCGGTGTTGCAGGCGGCCACCGGCGGTCGCCTGAATCCTTCTGAAATCCGCGATGCTATTAGCGGTGAACTCATTCGTCAGGGCTGATTATGGAAAAGTTTGCCGTTTTTGGTCATCCCATCGCCCACAGCAAATCTCCGTTTATTCACGCCGCTTTTGCTGAGCAGACCGGTATTGAACATCCTTACGGACGCATCTGCGCACCGCTGGAAGGGTTCCCGCAGGCGATAGAGGCGTTTTTTGCGGCTGGTGGCAAAGGCGCCAATGTTACGCTGCCGTTTAAACAGCAGGCATGGGAATTCGCGGATGAGCTCAGCGAACGCGCGGCATTATCCGGCGCGGTAAATACCTTAAAGAAGAGAGCCGATGGTTCGATTCTGGGTGATAACACGGACGGCATCGGCCTGCTGAGCGATCTGCAACGGCTGCAGCTGATCCGGCCGGGCGATCGCATTCTGCTGGTGGGTGCGGGCGGCGCGGCGCGTGGGGTGATCCTGCCGCTGCTCTCGACGGGCTGCGCGCTGGTGGTGGTTAACCGCACGGCAGAACGCGCGCAACAGCTGGCTGAGCTTTTCCAGCACAGTGGAGCGATCCAGGCGATGAGTTTTGATCAACTGGCCGGCGAACGTTTTGATCTGATCATCAATGCCACCTCCAGCGGCGTAGCGGGCGACGTGCCGCCGCTGCCGGTTACGCTGATTGATGCGCAGGTGCGCTGTTACGACATGTTTTATCAGCAGGGGCTGACGCCATTTCTGGCGTGGTGCCAGCAGCACGGCACACAGCAGCTGGCGGATGGACTCGGCATGCTGGTGGGTCAGGCGGCGCATGCGTTTCAGCTGTGGCATGGCGTTATGCCGGAGATCGCGCCGGTCATTGATCAACTTAAACAGGCGATGCAGGCATGAATCAGGCAATCCAGTTTCCCGATCGGGAAAGCTGGGACGCAGTCCGGCAGGCGGTGCTGTTCCCGGTCTTGGTGAATGGTATGGGACTGACCTGCGCAATATCGCTGCCGGCGCTGCAGCAGCGCTTTGGTGCCGGAGAGGCGATGGCGCTGTTTAGCGCGCATCGCTGGGATCTGGAGGAAGAGGCCGAGCAGCTGCTCCGGGCGGAGCAGGCCGACGATCAGGGCTGGCTGTGGCTGCCCTGAGCCAGATATTCATCTTTCCAGCCGACATAATTACTGGCCGAATAAAGCAGTCCGGCTATTTCCGCTTCGGTTAGTGGCCGGATCTGCTTCACCGGGCTGCCTAAATAGAGATAGCCGCTTTGCAGGCGTTTACCGGGTGGCACCAGGCTGCCGGCGCCAATCATCACCTCATCTTCGACGATCGCGCCATCCAGCAGGATAGAGCCCATACCCACCAGCACGCGGTTACCAATGGTGCAGCCGTGCAGCATTGCTTTATGGCCCACCGTCACGTCTTCACCGATGATCAATGGAAAGCCGTCTGGGTTACTGCTGGATTTATGCGTAACGTGCAGCACGCTGCCATCCTGGATATTGCTGCGTTTACCAATCACCACTTTATTCACGTCACCGCGGATTGCTACCAGTGGCCAGATGCTGACATCATCAGCCAGCTCGACTTCGCCAACGACCACGCTGCTGCTATCCACCATCACGCGCTCGCCGGTATGAGGAATATGTTGCTTATAAGGGCGCAGGGCTACAGACATTCTATTTCTCCTTTTCTGATGTTTCCCGCTAGCCTGCGGCTTCCGGTGCGGGTAAACAAGCTGATTTTTGCGCGGATCGCTCGCGATCGCAGCGAAAAGAGTGAAAACTCGCCAGTCGATAAAAAAGATCGAAAAAAGGGGTTGTGCAAAAAATCCGGATCCCTATAATGCGCCACCACTGAGACGGCAAAGCGGCAACGCAGACGGCTCAGCAGGGCGTGAAGTGATTCACCCCGCCGGAGAAAAACGCTGAAAAAAATGTTTGACTCTGAAGGAGGAAAGCGTAATATACGCCACCTCGCGACAGCAGGCCGAGCGCCGC
>NZ_SCKT01000008.1:0-52404 GCF_014155765.1 Pantoea dispersa
CCTGCTGAGCCGCCTGCGTTGCCGCTTTGCCGTCTCAGTGGTGGCGCATTATAGGGAGTTAATTCTGGCTGACAAGGGTTTATTGCAAAAAAATGATCGTTCGGCCTAAATTTCACCACTACGCGTTATTTTGCGGCAATTTGCCTGGTAACTGTGCGAAATCCTGGGCAAAACGCGTGACTTTCTCCCAGTCAGTGTATTCAACTTCTTTGGTGGTATCCGTTTCGCCGCCGGTCATACGCATAATGAACTGAATCATGATGCGATCGAACCAGCGATAGCGTGGATAGCGCAGCGCACCGGCAAACACCGCACAGCGATCCGGTTGCCACGGTGACTGCGCCAGGAACTTACGCGTATAGGCATTGGTTTCCGGCGTGCACTTATCGGCTTTGCGCGCAGTAAGATTGACGCTGAAAAAGCCGCTGACGCGCTGCTGCAGTTCCGCCTTATGTTGCGTGACGAATTTCATCAGCTCGGGCTGGAAATGACCATAGCGGATCGAGGCACCAATCAGCACGCGATCATACTGTGCCCACTCCACCTGCGGTGCCTGCGCCAGATCCAGCACATCACACAGCTGCTGCGGTGTCAGCGTGCGGGCAATACGCGCCGCGATTTCACGGGTTTGCCCGTCGCGGCTGGAATAAAGAATTAACGCTTTCATCACTCATTCCTGTTTTATTATTCGCGCCAGAAGGTGGGCGTGAACAGCACCAGCAGCGTGAACACTTCAAGGCGTCCAAACAGCATGGTGGAGATTAAAATCCACTTGGCGACATCATTCATCGACGTGAAGTTATCTGCCACCACACCCAGCCCCGGGCCAAGGTTATTCAGCGTCGCCGCCACCGCGGCGAAGGCCGAGAAGTCATCCACACCGGTGGCGATAATCGCCAGCATGCTGACCAGAAACACCAGCGCGTAAGCCGAGAAAAAGCCCCACACCGCTTCGAGAATACGTTCCGGCAGCGCACGGTTGCCCAGCTTAATGGTATAGACCGCATTGGGATGCACCAGGCGTTTCAGTTCGCGCGACCCTTGCTTGCACAGCAGCAGAATACGAATCACCTTCAGGCCACCGCCGGTCGAACCCGCCATACCGCCGATAAAGGCTGAACACAGCAGCAGCACCGGCAGGAACAGCGGCCAGCGCGCAATACTGTCGGTGGTAAAGCCCGCCGTCGTCGCCATCGATACCACCTGGAAAAACGCCTGATTGAGGGTTTGCCAGCCGCTGGAATAGACATTATGGAACCACAGCACCAGGGTACAAATCAGCACCAGCGTCAGCTGCACGCCAATGAACATGCGGAATTCCGGATCGCGCCAGTAGACTTTCAGGTTTCGCCCGCTGAGCAACGAGAAGTGCAGGCCGTAGTTACAGCCGGAGATCAGCAGGAAAATCGCCACGATGGTATTAATGGTCGGGCTATTGAAGTAGCCGATGCTGGCATCATGGGTAGAAAAACCGCCGATGGCAATGGTCGAAAAGCTGTGGCCGATAGCATCAAACATCGGCATGCCCGCCAGCCACAGCGCCAGCGCACAGGCCACCGTCAGCAGCACGTAAATCAGCCACAGGGTTTTCGCCGTTTCGGCAATGCGCGGGCGCATTTTGTTATCTTTCAGCGGTCCCGGCATCTCGGCGCGGTACAGCTGCATGCCGCCGACGCCGAGAATCGGCAGAATGGCCACCGCCAGCACGATGATCCCCATGCCGCCAAGCCACTGCAGCATCTGGCGATAGAACAGAATGGCTTTGGGCAGCGAGTCGAGCCCTACTAACGTAGTGGCACCGGTGGTGGTTAAGCCAGAGAACGATTCGAAGAAGGCGTCGGTCACCGACAGGTGTGGCTGCTCGGCGAAGATAAACGGCATTGCCCCCACGCTGCCCAGCACGGTCCAGAACAGCACCACAATCAGAAAGCCTTCACGCGGTTTCAGCTCACTTTTTTGTTTGCGGTTGGGCCACCACAGCAGCGAACCGATGACGATCGCCATCATAAACGTCTGACTGAACGCGCGCCCGGCACCGTCGCGATAAATCAGGGCCACTAAGCCAGGCAGGATCATGGTTACCGAGAACAGAATCACCAGCAGGCCCACGATGCGGGTAATGGCGCGAAAATGCATTCAGCCGTTTCCTTTAAACAGATGCGGTTAGTTGTCCAGCGGGATCAGCGCCAAAGCGCCCCGGCTGTAATCAGAAAGGTTTTGCCTGAAGCCATCAATCTGCGGATGGGGCAACGCCAGACGTAGCGTAATGCGATCCTGATAATGGCTCTGTTCAATGCTGCCGTCAAAACGCTGCAGCAGGCGCTCTATATCGCTCAGTTGCGCATAGTCACACTGCAGGGTGAAACATTGCATCGGCACTTTACGCTGGCGCGCCAGCAGCTTCAGCCCCTGCTGCACGCCGCCACCGTAGGCTTTCACCAGCCCGCCGGTGCCCAGCATGATACCGCCATAATAGCGCACCACCACGGCGGTGATCTCGCCCACGCCGCTGCCCATCAGCTGCGCCAGCATCGGCTTACCGGCCGTGCCGGAGGGTTCGCCATCGTCAGAAAACCCCAGCTGTTGTGAATCATCGGGCGCGCCCGCCACCCAGGCCCAGCAGTGATGCCGCGCGGTCGGGTGTTCGTGCTTTACCTGCTGCACAAAGGCGCGCGCAGCGGCCACCCCATCGGTATGCGCCAGCAGGGTAATAAAGCGGCTCTTTTTGATGGTCTCCTCGCTGAGACTGACGGCCTCAGCGGGAATGTCGTAAGCGTCCATCAGGCCAGATGCAAGTCACGCGTCATGTTTTCGATGCGGCTGGCGTGAATCACCACATTATCCTCGATACGAATGCCCCCGTACGGCTTCAGGGCATCAATCGCCTGCCAGTCAAAGTGCTGACTAAACTTACCGCTGCGCAGCGGCGCCAGCAGTGAATCGATAATATAGAAGCCCGGTTCAATGGTCAGCACCATGCCCGGCTGCAGTACCCGCGTACAGCGCAGATAAGGATACTGCGATGGCGCCGCCAGATGCGTGCCGCTGTCGTCCTGCATAAACCCGGCAACGTCGTGCACCTGCAGGCCGAGCGGATGGCCGAGACCGTGCGGCATAAACGGCCCGGTGAGATTTTCCGCCACCAGCGTCTCTTCGCTTAGCCCCTGCACCAGTTCAAACTTCAGCAGCAGACGCGCGATACGCTGATGCATTTGCAGATGGTAATCGGTATAGCGCACGCCGGCTTTCAGCGTGGCGATCAGCGCCAGCTCTTCTTTATTCATCGCAGCAACCATTTCCGCGTAGCGCGTTTTGCTCTGCGCCGCGTAGCTGCGCGTCAGGTCTGCCGCATAGCCAAGATACTCTGCGCCGGCATCTATCAGGAAGCTGTGACGTTTCGCCGGCGGCTGATGGTCAAGCCGGGTGTAGTGCAGCACCGCAGCATGTTCATTCAGCGCGATGATATTGCCATACGGTACATCAATGTCACGGTGGCCGGTGGCGGTCAGATAGGCAAGATTGATATCAAACTCGCTCATGCCGGAGAAGAACGCCTCTTTCGCTGCGCGATGGCCTGCCACCGCCAGCTTCTGCGCTTCGCGCATACAGGCCAGCTCGTAATCGGTTTTGATGCTGCGATGATAATGCAGGAAGTCGATCACGCCCTGAGGATTGATCCCCTCGCTGCGGATGCCCAGTTGGGTGGCGCGGGACGGTACCGGCCCGATATAGGCCACATTGTCGCGCTGTGCCGGCAACAGCTGAGCGATATCGTCAGCGTTTTTCAGGCCGATGACCTCGACATCCTGGGTCCAGAAGCTGTCCGGCAGTGGCTCGACGTTGTGCCAGTAATCGACCGGCGAGTAGAACCACAGTTTGGGTTTATTCACGCCATCGATCCACAGCCAGCAGTTGGGCACCTGGGTCACTGGCACCCAGGCTTTAAACTGGGGATTCACCTTAAACGGATAGTCATGATCGTCAAGAAATACGGTCAGCAACTCGCCTGAATGAATCAGCATGGCGTCCAGCTTAAAGCGCGCCAGCACCTGTTGCGCACGCTGCTGCAGCGTTGAGATATGCGCGTGATACAGGGTTTTCAGTGAATCCATGGACTTGTCTCCGATGTCGCGAAAGTGGCGGCAGTGTAGCACAGCCGCGCGGGGGATGCCGTGCTGCGCGCGCTGTGATCGCCGTATCAAATAAGCAAACTCTCGTTTGCAAAAAATTAACATGACACCCACACTCCTGATCATCTGGTATGACCAGATCACCTTTCGCGTTTCAGGAGACGGACATGCTCTACCAAGGCGATACCCTTTCAGTGCACTGGCTTGACGATGGCATCGCCGAGCTGGTTTTTGATGCGCCCGGTTCGGTGAACAAACTTGATACCAAAACCGTCGCCGCCTTAGGCGAGGCGCTGAGCGTACTGGAGCAGCAAAGCACGCTGCGCGGCCTGCTGCTCTCTTCCGCCAAACCGGCGTTTATTGTCGGGGCGGATATCACAGAATTCCTGTCGCTGTTTGATGCGCCCGCTGAGCAGCTCAGCCAGTGGCTGACATTCGCCAACAGCATCTTTAATCGTCTGGAAGATTTGCCGGTGCCAACCATCGCCGCCATTGACGGCTACGCGCTGGGCGGGGGCTGCGAGTGTGTGCTGGCGACCGACTTCCGCGTGGCCACGCCCACCGCGCGCATTGGCCTGCCGGAAACCAAACTCGGCATCATGCCGGGCTTCGGCGGCAGCGTGCGTCTGCCGCGCCTGCTCGGTGCCGACAGCGCGCTGGAGATCATCGCCGCCGGTAAAGATATTGATGGCCCGGGCGCGCTGAAGCTCGGTCTGGTGGATGCGGTGGTCAGCAGCGAGAAGCTGCGCAGCGCGGCGCTGACCATGCTGCAGGATGCCATAGCCCAGGGAAGCTGGCAGGCGCGTCGTGCGCCGAAGCTGGCACCGCTTAAGCTCAGCCCGATTGAAGCTGCGATGAGTTTTACCCTCGCCAAAAGCATGGTGCAGCAAACCGCCGGTAAACACTATCCAGCGCCGATCGCCGCGGTGCGAACCATCGAAGCGGCAGCGGGCTTAGGTCGTGATGATGCGCTGAAGCTGGAAACCGCTGCTTTTGTGCCGCTGGCGCAGAGTGATGTGGCACGCGCGCTGGTCGGCATCTTCCTCAATGACCAGTACGTAAAAGGCCTGGCGAAGAAACACAGCAGCGCGGCCGGCACGCCAGAGCAGGCGGCGGTACTGGGCGCAGGGATCATGGGCGGCGGGATCGCCTGGCAGTCGGCCTGGAAAGGCGTGCCGGTGAAGATGAAAGATATTAATCCGCAGGCGCTGACGCTGGGCATGAATGAAGCCAGCAAGCTGCTTAACAAGCAGCTGGAGCGCGGCAAAATCGACGGCACGAAGCTGGCGAGCGTGCTGGCGAGCATTCAGCCGACGCTGGATTACAGCGGCTTTGATCGCGCCGATGTGGTGGTGGAAGCGGTGGTCGAGAACCCGCAAATCAAAGCCAAAGTGCTGGCTGAAACCGAGCAGCAGCTGCGGGATGATGCCGTGCTGGCCTCGAATACCTCCACCATTCCAATCAGCCAGCTGGCGCAGGCGCTGCAGCGTCCGCAAAATTTCTGCGGCATGCACTTCTTCAATCCGGTGCCGCGTATGCCGCTGGTCGAAGTGATTCGCGGTGCGCAAACCTCTGAAGCCACTATCAGTAAAGTGGTGGCGTGGGCCAGCAAGATGGGCAAAACGCCGATTGTGGTGAATGACTGTCCCGGCTTCTTTGTGAACCGCGTGCTGTTCCCCTACTTTGCCGCCTTCAGCCTGCTACTGCGCGACGGCGCGGACTTCCGCCAGATCGATAAAGTGATGGAGAAGCAGTTTGGCTGGCCGATGGGGCCGGCGTGGCTGCTGGACGTAGTGGGCATTGATACCGCGCATCATGCACAACAGGTGATGGCCCAGGGCTTCCCGTCGCGGATGCAGAAAGATTACCGCGATGCCATTGATGTGCTGTTTGAAGCCAAACGCTACGGCCAGAAAAATGGCCAGGGCTTTTACCGCTGGGAACAGGACAAAAAAGGCAAAGCGCAGAAGCGCGCCGATGTGGAGGTCGATGCGCTGCTGGAGCCGGTATGTGAACCGAAGCGGGTATTCAGCGATGAAGAGATCGCCAACCGCATGATGCTGCCGATGCTCAACGAAGTGGTGCGCTGCCTCGAAGAAAACATCATCGCTTCCCCCGCCGAGGCGGATATGGCGCTGGTGTATGGCTTAGGCTTCCCGCCGTTCCGCGGTGGCGCGTTCCGCTATATGGACACGCTGGGCATCAGCAATGTCGTCGATCAGGCTAAACGCTACCTCGCGCTCGGCCCACTGTACGCGCTGCCTGAGCTGCTGGTTCAGAAAGCCCATCAGCATCAGAGCTGGTATCCCGTCGCTCAACCGATTGATGCAGCGGCGCTGCAAACTGCCTGAGGTAATGAACATGGAAAACGTAGTGATTGTTGATGCCGTGCGCACGCCGATGGGCCGTTCCAAAGGCGGCGCCTTTCGCCAGGTGCGCGCCGAGGATCTCTCCGCCCATCTGATGCGCGAACTCCTCAGCCGCAATCCGGCCGTCGATGCCGCCGCGCTGGATGACATTATCTGGGGCTGCGTGCAGCAGACGCTGGAACAGGGCTTTAATATCGCCCGCAACGCCGCGCTGCTGGCGGAGATCCCGCATCGCGTGCCGGCCAGCACCGTCAATCGCCTGTGCGGCTCGTCCATGCAGGCGCTGCACGATGCGGCGCGCGCGATTATGGTCGGCGATGCCCACAGCTGTCTGATTGGCGGCGTGGAACATATGGGCCACGTACCGATGAACCACGGCGTGGATTTTCATCCCGGCCTGGGGCGCACCGTGGCGAAAGCGGCGGGCATGATGGGGCTGACCGCCGAGATGCTGGCGCGCATGCACCACATCAGCCGTGAACAGCAGGATGCCTTCGCGCTGCGTTCACACCAGCGCGCTGCGGCCGCCACTCAGCGCGGTGATTTCAAACGCGAAATCGTGCCGACCTACGGCCACGATGCCGATGGCGTGCTGAAACGCTATGACAGCGATGAAGTGATTCGCGAAGACACCAGCCTTGAAGGCTTAGCCGCGCTGCGTCCGGCGTTCGATCCGGTCAACGGCACGGTTACCGCCGGCAGTTCGTCGGCGCTGTCCGACGGCGCGGCCGCCATGCTGATCATGAGCGAAAGCCGCGCGCGCGAACTGGGGCTGTCGCCGCGCGCACGCATCCGCAGCATGGCGGTGGTTGGCTGCGATCCGTCGATCATGGGTTACGGTCCGGTACCGGCCAGTAAGCTGGCGCTGAAGCGCGCCGGGCTGAGCGTGCAGGATATCGATCTGTTCGAACTCAACGAAGCCTTCGCCGCGCAGACGCTGCCGTGCCTGAAAGATTTAGGGCTGCTGGAGCAGCTGGATGAGAAAGTGAACCTTAACGGCGGCGCAATCGCACTCGGGCATCCGCTGGGATGTTCCGGCGCGCGTATCAGCACCACGTTGCTGAATCTGATGGAGCGTCGCGATGCACAGTTTGGTCTGGCAACCATGTGCATTGGCTTAGGCCAGGGCATCGCGACGGTATTCGAACGGGTTTAATACGTTGACCACTACACTTGCACGTGTTCCCGCCCAACCGGGCGGGCTTTTTTGCAGCAGCACGTGCATGCGCACCATGTCACGCATCAGATAAAGGCAAACGCATCGCCATACATCTGCGCTTCTAACGCACCACGTTCGGCACAGAAGCGCTCGCGGGCAATTTTTGCCATCTCAAACCGGCCAGCAATATAGATATCGTGTCCGCTCAGGCTGGCATAGTCCTGCATCACCGCGGTCAGCACCGTGCCGCTGCGCCCCTGCCAGTCCTCCGCTGGCTGCTCCACCACCGGAATCACTTTCAGGTTCGGATGCTTCACCGCCAGCGCATTGAGCTCATCCAGATCGTACAGATGTCTCAGCTCGCGGCCGCCCCAGTAGATAGCGATATCGCGATCCGGCTGCTGCGCCAGCGCGGTCAGCAGAATCGAACGCGCATAGGAGAAGCCGGTGCCGCCGGCAATCAGCACAATCGGCCGCGCGCTGTCTTCACGCAGCCAGGCGTCGCCGTGCGGCATATCCACGGTGATCTGCCGATCGTTTTTGATGCGATCCATCACCGCCATGGCGTACAGGTTCAGCTCTGAGGCACCAATGTGCAGCTCAATGATGTCCTTTTCCATTGGCGTCGATGCCAGCGAAAACGGGCGCTTGTCGCGCTCATCCATCACCACCATCAGATACTGGCCGGCGCGGAAGCTAAAATCCGCCGCTGGAATTAACCGCACGCGGTAAACCGTGTCCGTAATTGCTTCAACCGAAGTCACTTTGCAGCTTAACGTCGTCATAGGTGCCCTTTTTTATGGTTCTCAGCCGCCATCAGCGCTGCGGCGGCTCGGCAAAGATCGCTAACTCATCCCAGATTGCATCAATACGCGCCGTAACCGCAGGATCTTTCACAATCGGCGTCCCCCATTCACGCTGGGTTTCACCCGGCCACTTGTTGGTGGCATCCAGTCCCATCTTCGAGCCAAGTCCGGAAACCGGCGAAGCGAAGTCGAGATAGTCAATTGGCGTGTTTTCTACCAGTACCGTATCGCGCGCCGGATCCATCCGCGTGGTGATGGCCCAAATCACGTCGTTCCAGTCACGCGCGTTGACGTCATCGTCACACACAATCACAAACTTGGTGTACATAAACTGGCGCAGGAACGACCACACGCCGAACATCACGCGCTTGGCGTGACCGGCATACTGTTTTTTAATCGTCACTACCGCGAGGCGATAAGAGCAGCCTTCCGGCGGCAGGTAGAAATCCACAATCTCCGGGAACTGTTTGATCAGAATCGGCACCAGCACTTCGTTCAGCGCCACGCCCAGTACCGCGGGTTCATCCGGCGGACGGCCGGTGTAGGTGGAGTGGTAAATCGGGTTGCGCCGCTGGGTCACGTGCGTCACGGTAAACACCGGGAAGCTGTCTACTTCATTGTAGTAGCCGGTGTGATCGCCGTACGGCCCTTCCGGCGCCATGTCGCCCGGTTCGATGTAGCCTTCCAGCACGATTTCGGCGCTGGCCGGCACTTCCAGATCGTTCGAGACGCACTTCACCACCTCGGTTTTGTTGCCGCGCAGCAGACCGGCAAACGCATATTCCGATAGCGTATCCGGCACCGGCGTCACCGCGCCAAGAATGGTGGCCGGATCGGCGCCCAGCGCCACCGCCACCGGGAAGCGTTCACCGGGATGCGCTTTGCACCACTCCTGGAAATCCAGCGCGCCACCGCGATGCGACAGCCAGCGCATGATCACCCGATTTTTACCAATCACCTGCTGACGATAAATGCCGAGATTCTGCCGCTCTTTATGCGGTCCGCGTGAGACGGTTAAACCCCAGGTAATCAGCGGCGCCGCATCGCCCGGCCAGCATTTCATGACCGGGATGCGCGCCAGGTCGACCTCGTCACCGCTGAAAATCTCTTCCTGACACGGCGCATTACGCAGCCGTTTGGTCGGCATGTTCAGCACCTGTTTGAACTGCGGCATCTTATCGAACAGGTCGCGGAACCCCTTCGGCGGCTCCGGCTCTTTCAGAAACGCCAGCAGCTTACCCACTTCGCGTAGCGCGCTGACCTCTTCCTGGCCCATACCCATCGCCACGCGCTTCGGCGTGCCAAACAGGTTGCACAGCACCGGCATGCTGTAGCCCTTCGGGTTTTCGAACAGCAGCGCCGGGCCACCGGCCCGCAGCGTGCGGTCGGCGATTTCGGTCATCTCGAGGACAGGATCGATCTCCTGAGTGATGCGCTTTAACTCGCCGCGCTGTTCCAGCAGCGCGAGAAAGTCTCGTAAATCCTGATATTTCATGCGGCGTTAGTCTTCCGGCCAGAGTGAAGCGTCATTATAAGTTTGTTCACGCCAGCGTGTTTGAGTTTCTGCGTCAGGCGGGCTGACAGGAAAACGGCACCAGCGACTGCAGGGCCAGCACATCGTGATAAGCGGCAATCGCTTCACCGTGACGGAACACTTTGAAATCTTCACCGCGCGCGCTGTAGTAGCGCAGACGGTTCTCACTGACGTGCAGGAAGCTGGCTTCCCGCAGCGCAATCACCGACTCCTGCGGATTCACCGCGCAGAATTCGGCCAGACGCTCATCACGGGTTTCGCCCATGTGGCCGCTGACGTGCGCATCGAGATAGTGAGGATTGATTTGCACCGGGAACAGCCCCAGCGCAGGCAGCACCACGCTGCTGCGTACCGGCATATCATTGGTGGTGCGAATCGACGGTGTCGCCACGTTGCAGCCCGCGCTCCAGCCAACGTAAGGGACGTCGCGCTCGCGCACTGCGCGCTGAATCGCCACGATCAGCCCCTGCTCGTGCAGCATCTGGTTCAGCAGCCAGGTATTGCCGCCGCTCACCAGAATCAGCTCCGCCTGCTCAATGGCCGCAACCGGTGTCTCGAACTCGTGTACCGTGCGCACCGGAATGCCCAGTGACTGAGACAACGCCTGCGCACGCTGGGCGTGATCGTCACGAATAATGGCATAGGGCACCAGCACCGCCGAGGTGATGCCGCGCTGGGCAATCATCGCGTGCAGCTGCGGATGCGCATAGCTCAGCAGCGGCGCATCGTCGGCCACTTTGCCATTGCTCAGTAAAAACAGTTCCATCAGCCCGTCCTTTTTCTTCGTCTAATGGGTTGGCAGTCTGATACAGATGATCGCCAGACGTCAATTTTCTTGCTGAAAAGCGTTAGTTCGCCGCACCAATCGGAAAATTCGTAGAGATTTTTCTTGTGTGACCGGGTTTCCGGCCGCCGATGCGCTATAACTCTGACAACAGGTTTGTTATTCTTAGCGTCCATTATTTGGGAGCAGTTATGGAATCCTGGTACTTACTCTATTGCAAACGTGGTCAGCTGTTGCGCGCGAAGGAGCATCTTGAGCGGCAGGAGGTGAATTGCCTCAGCCCGATGATCGCTCTGGAAAAGATTGTGCGCGGCAAACGCACCACCGTGAGTGAGCCGCTGTTTCCCAACTATCTGTTTATCGAATTCGATCCGGAAGCGATTCACACCACCACCATCAGCAGCACGCGCGGCGTCAGCCACTTTGTGCGCTTTGGTGCCATGCCCGCGACGGTGCCGTATGAAGTGATCGAAGCGCTGCAAACTGATGCGCCGCAGATCCTGCTGGATCCGGAAACGCCGCAGGTCGGTGATGAAGTGCTGATCACCGACGGCACCTTTGAAGGGCTGCGCGCTATTTTTGCCGAGCCCGATGGTGAAACCCGCTCAATCCTGCTGCTTAACCTGCTGAATAAACAGGTGATGCGCAGCGTGGACAACAAGCAGTTCCGTAAGGTTTAAGCCAGCCTGAATAGCTGACGTGCGTTGTGGTCGACGCGTGCCGCCAGTGCGTCTGGCTGTTCACCACGCCAGTGCGCCACCTGCTGAACGATATGCGGCAGAAAGCAGGGTTCGTTACGGCGCGAGGTCGGACGCGGACGCATATCGCGCGGCAGCAGATAGGGCGCGTCGGTCTCCAGCAGCAGACGATCTGCCGGAATCAGCGGCAGCATGTCACGCAGTGCCATTCCGCGCCGTTCATCGCACACCCAGCCGGTAATGCCCACCGATAAACCCAGCGCCAGGCAGGCTTCCAGCTCGTCACGCGTGCCGGTAAAACAGTGCACCACCGCGCCCACCAGTTTCGGCAGCCACGGCTGCAGCACCGCCAGAAAACGTTCATGCGCCTCACGACAGTGTAAAAACACCGGCAGCTGCAGTTCCGCCGCCAGCTGGAGCTGCGCATCAAACGCGTACTCCTGCTGCTCGTGCGCGGAAAGATTACGGTTGAAGTCGAGTCCGCATTCACCAATCGCCACCACCTGCTCGCTGTCAGCCAGGCGGCGCAGCGTACTGGCGGTTTCCGCCGACCACTCGCTGGCATGATGCGGGTGCACGCCGGCGGTCGACCAGCAGTAGCCCGCGTGCCGGGTCGCCAGCTGACGCGCCTGCTGGCTCTCCAGGGCATTGGTGCCGGTGATTAACAGGCCGGTGACGCCTGCTTCGCGCGCGCGTTTTACCACCTGATCGCGATCTTTTGCGAATTGCGTGCTGGTCAGGTTTACACCGATATCAAACATGTTTGCTCCCCATTCCGTCTTAAAGCGACGGATAGAAAAACCGCCCGGCAGGCGGGCGGTTAAGATTCATCATCACCCCATCAGCGGGATGCCCTGCATAAAAGACATCAGGCGTCGGGGTTCTGTTCCTCATCGTCTGCCGCCTGACGTCCTTTACCCACATAGTAGCGGGAGAAGAATACGCCGACTTCAAACAGGCAGTACATCGGAATAGCGAGCAAAGTTTGCGAGAAAACGTCCGGCGGTGTGAGCAACATCCCAACCACGAACGCGCCGACCAGAATATACGGCCGTTTCTTTTTCAGATCGTCCGGGCTGGTAATGCCGGTCCAGCACAGCAGCACGATGGCAATCGGTACCTCAAACGCCACGCCAAACGCCATGAACAGCGTCATGACAAAGTCGAGGTAGTTAGTGATGTCCGTGGCGATGGTGACGCCCTGCGGCGCGGTTTTGGCGAAGAAGCCAAATGCCAGCGGGAACACAATGAAGTAGGCAAAGGCCACGCCGACATAAAACAGCAGCGTACTGGAGAACAGCAGCGGCATCACCAGGCGGCGCTCATGGCGATACAGCGCGGGGGCGACAAACGCCCAGACCTGATAAAGAATCACCGGCACCGCAAGAAACACCGACACAATGATGGTCAGTTTGATCGGCGTAAAGAACGGTGAGGCCACGTCGGTGGCGATCATGCTGGCGCCGGCGGGCATCTGGCTAATCAGCGGCGCTGCCACCGCGTGATAGATGTCGTTGGCGAAGTAAACCAGACACAGGAAGATAACAAACACCGCGATGATGCAGTTCAGCAGACGCTTGCGCAGCTCAATCAGGTGGCTGATGAGCGGTTGGGTATCTTCAACGGCCATGTTTATCGTTCATCTTTTACGGGAGGAGTGGTCGCAGGCGCGACGGAATCGGTGTGGCTGGTGGCTGGTGCAGGCTGCGGCGCCTGCGCCGGGGCGCTGGCCTGATGTGCCGCGCTGGCCGGCGTCACGACGCTGTGCGGCTCTGCGGGCTGCGGTGCGGCAGCGGGCTGTGGCGCGGCAGCGGGCGGCTGATGAATGGTGTTGGCTTCATCTTCCGCTTTCTCGATATCGATGCTTTGCTGCACCGAGCGCTTCATGGAGTCCGCGGTTTTACGCAGCTCTTCCATGGATTGCTTCAGCTCCGGCGACAGCGTGCCGCGTCCTGCCTCTTCGACCTTTTTCAGGCTGTCCTGCAGCTCCTGCAGTTTCAGCTCCTGGGCCAGTTCGTTCTGCACATTAGCAGCCAGCGAGCGAATGGCCCGGATCCAGCCAACAACGGTTTTCACCGCAACCGGTAAGCGCTGCGGGCCCAGTACAATCAGCCCGATCACGAACACCAATACCAGTTCACTAAAACCAATATCGAACACAGTTTTACCTTACTTGTCCCGGGCGTCGTCTTTGCTCGCCGGGGTGTGCTGTTTGTCTGCCAGTTTGGCGTTGAAGTCAGCGTCCTGCTCTTTCGGTTGATCCTTTTTCTCGTCTTCATCGCTCATGGCTTTTTTGAAGCCGCGAATGGAAGAGCCTAAATCCGAACCCAGGTTACGAAGCTTATTGGTACCGAACAGAAGTACAACAATGACGGCAATGATTAACAATTGCCAAATACTGATACCGCCCATGAGATATGCCTCTAATATTCTGTGAAAAACGGTTAACTGTAACGCACAGAAAGTCCGTTTTTACCCGGACTTAAGCCTGCGACATTACGCGATTTGCACCAGGCAGACAATCAGTTTGTCTTGCGCCAGCCGATGAGCCAGGTGACGATGCCGGCGGCCATTAACAGCGCCGGGAAGAAGTCCCAGTCAGGCCGGCTCAACAGCACGGCGGTGCCACTTAATAACAGTGTAGCCCCGACGCCAAACAGATAACGTGCCTGATGATGACGGGTGCGCTGCGCGTTCAAATCGGTGACGAGTTTATCGACACTGTGCTGCAATAACTTGTGCTGGCGCATACTGTCGTAAAAAAGCTCCGGCAGCTCCGGCAGTTTCTCCGCCCAGAACGGCGCCTTCTCTTTCACCGCCCGCAGGATGGCCGGAATGCCAATCTGATCCTTAATCCAGTCCTCCAGGAACGGCTTGGCGGTTTTCCACAGATCGAGCTGCGGATAGAGCTGACGACCAATGCCCTCGATGTACAGCAGGGTTTTCTGCAGCAGCACCAGCTGCGGCTGCACTTCCATATTGAAACGGCGCGCGGTGTTGAACAGATTGAGCAGCACGTGACCAAAGGAGATTTCCGCCAGCGGCTTTTCGAAAATCGGCTCGCACACGGTGCGAATCGCGAACTCAAAATCTTCCACGTTGGTATCCGGCGGTACCCAGCCCGAGTCGACGTGCAGCTCGGCCACTTTGCGGTAGTCGCGGTTGAAGAAGGCGATGAAGTTTTCCGCCAGGTAGCGCTTGTCTTCTTTGTTCAGCGAGCCAACGATGCCGCAGTCAATGCCGATGTACTGCGGATCTTCCGGATGCTCGTAGCTGACGAAGATGTTGCCGGGATGCATATCGGCGTGGAAGAAGCTGTCGCGGAACACCTGGGTGAAGAACACCTGCACGCCGCGTTCGGCCAGCAGCTTCATGTTGACGCCGTGCTGCTCCAGCGTGGCAACATCGGAGATAGGAATGCCGTAAATGCGCTCCATCACCAGCATGGTTTCGCTGCAGTAGTCGGAGAACACTTCCGGCACGTACAGCATGCGGCTCTGGTCAAAGTTGCGGCGCAGCTGAATCGCATTGGCGGCTTCACGCAGCAGATTGAGTTCATCAATCAGCGTTTTTTCGTAGTCGCGCACCACTTCCATCGGACGCAGACGGCGACCGTCCGGCAGCAGACGTGGCACCCAGCGCGCCAGGCGGTAAATCAGCTTCATGTCAGCTTTGATCACCGGCAGGATATCCGGGCGAATCACTTTGATCACCACTTCGCGGCCGTTGGATTTCAGCGTCGCGGTATGCACCTGGGCGATCGAAGCCGATGCCAGCGGTTTGATATCGAAGTCGTCGAACCAGGTTTCCACCGGGCCGCCAATCGAACGCTCAATCTGCGCTTTGGCTTTCACGCCGTCGAACGGCGCCACACGGTCCTGCAGAATCGCCAGCTCATCGGCAATTTTCGGCGGGAACAGGTCGCGGCGCGTCGAGAGCATCTGACCGAACTTGATCCAAACCGGACCGAGCTGCTCCATGGCCAGACGCAGACGGATGCCCATCTCGGCTTCTTTGTGCCGGTTGGGGATCCAGAAAACACAGCGCCGCCACAGCCGCAGCGGCAGCGTAATGCGCATATGCGGAATCAGTTCATCCAGCCCGTAGGTCAGAAAAACTTTGATAATGAAGTATAAGCGCCGAATTTCTCCCAGCGTCATTTCGCCTCCAGCTGTGCCAAACGCGCCTCAAACGCATTAAGCGCACGTTCCATCGCTTCTACCTCCTCACAAAACCACGCCTGCTCCAGCGCCCCAGGTGCCACGCGCCACTCTTCGGTCAGCACCTGCCCCAGATAATCCTGACGGCGGGTGACCTGCTGCCTGAGCTGGGCCAGCGCACGCTGAGCGGCCTGGCTGATGCCCTGTGCCGCGATGTCGCCCACCCACGGCGCGAGATATTCGGCCGGGTCGAGTTCAGCCAGATCCATCAGCGCGGAGAATTGCTGTACCACCTGCAGATCGCCTTCCACGTCCAGCTCACCGCTGCGAATCAGGCTGGTCAGCTGCTGACGATCGCGCAGCTTAGGCAGCGTGCTGAAACGCAGGCTGACGCTGCAGTCGCTGCGGTCCTGCCAGTCACTCAGCACATCCAGCTGGTTTTCACTGAACACCAGCACCAGCGGAAAATCCAGCTCCTGCAGGCGCAGCAGCAGGACTTTGCCGGCCAGACGCTGGCGTGCGGTTTTCAGGCTGCGATCGCGGTACAACACACGGTTCAGGGCGGTCTCAAGACCGCCGGTGATGAGAGGGGTAAAAGTCATGATTAATCAGAACTTAAAGCCACGATGCAGCGCCACAATGCCGCCGGTCATGTTGTAGTAGCTGGTATTTTCAAAGCCAGCGTCGTTCATCATCGCCTTCAGGGTTTCCTGATCCGGATGCATACGAATCGACTCCGCCAGATAGCGATAGCTCTCCGCGTCTTTTGCCACCAGCTGGCCGATGCGCGGCAGAATGTGGAAAGAGTAAGTGTCGTAGGCTTTGCTCAGCGGATCGAAAACCGGTTTAGAGAACTCCAGCACCAGCAGACGGCCGCCCGGCTTGAGCACGCGGAACATCGACGCCAGCGCCTTCTCTTTTTCGGTCACGTTACGCAGGCCGAAGGAGATGGTGATGCAGTCGAAATAGTTATCCGGGAACGGCAGCGCTTCTGCGTTAGCCTGCACGTAGCTGACGTTGCCGGTTACGCCGAGGTTGCGCAGCTTTTCGCGTCCCATCTTCAGCATTGAGCTGTTGATGTCCGCCAGCACCACCTGACCGGTTTCACCGACCAGGCGCGAGAATTTTGCCGTCAGATCGCCGGTACCGCCGGCCAGATCCAGGACGCGCTGACCGCGGCGCACGCCGCTGCTGTCGATGGTAAAACGCTTCCAGACGCGATGGATGCCGAACGACATCAGATCGTTCATCAGGTCATATTTCGCCGCGACGGAGTGAAACACGTCCGCGACTTTATCGGCCTTTTCACTTTTGGCGACGGTCTGAAAGCCAAAATGGGTAGTTTCCTGCTGTGATTCATCTGCCATCGGTTTTACCTGTTCCACAAACAATACTTCCCGAAGTGTATCAGAGTCGGGCGATCCGAGCACGCCACCGGCGTGTTATTCGTTGATGCGGCGCAGGGAGGCGGCGGAAGAATCTGCCGCATTTTCAGCGGGCTCGCTGTCATCGGCCCATGCATCATCCGCCGTGTCGGGCTGCGCCTGCTCCGCCAGCTGCGGGTTAATCGGCCGTTTGATCTCCACGCCAAGCGCACGAAACGACTCGCTCTGGGCGATCAGGTTGCCGCGCCCCTGCGCCAGCTTTTTCATCGCCAGCTGATAACTCTGCTGCGCTTTGTCGAGGCTATGCCCGATGCCGCTCATGTCATCGACAAACAGCCGCATCTTGTCGTACAAGCGCGCAGCGCGGTCGGCGATGCGCTGGGCATTACGGCTCTGATGCTCATAGCGCCACAGATTATTAATGGTGCGCAGCGCCACCAGCAGCGTGGTCGGGCTGACCAGCATAATGTTTTGCTGCAGCGCTTCGCTGATCAGCTCCGGCTGACGGTCGATCGCCAGCAGAAACGCCGGTTCGACCGGAATAAACATCAGCACATAATCCAGCGAGCGTAAACCGGGCAATTGTTGATAATCTTTACGCCCCAGCAGCCGGATATGGCCGCGCACCGCGTTGATGTGCTCCTGAATCGCCTGTTCGCGCGTCAGCTCATCGTCGGCGTTGAAGTAGCGCTCATAGGCAATCAGCGTCATTTTGGCGTCAATTACCACATCTTTACCCTGCGGCAGACGCACAATCACATCCGGTTGCATACGGCCCTGCTGCTCCAGCTGCACGCTGACCTGAGTCTGGTACTCGTAGCCTTCGCGCAGGCCCGACGCCTCCAGCACCCGGCTGAGCACCACTTCGCCCCAGTTGCCCTGAATTTTATTGTCGCCCTTGAGCGCTTTGGTGAGGTTAATCGCTTCCTGCGCCATCTGTGCGTTGAGCTGCTGCAGCTGACGAATTTCGTGTGCCAGCGTATGACGTTCACGCGCTTCCTGGCCGAAGCTGTCGTTGACCTGGCGACGAAAGCCGTCCAGCTGCTCGCGCAGCGGGCCGATCAGGCTGTTGAGGCTCTGCCGGTTCTGCTCGTCGACGCGTTTTCCGCTGTTTTCGAAGATTCGGTTGGCGAGGTTTTCAAACTGCGCACTCAGGCGCTGTTCGCTGTTGGTCAGCAGACGCTGCTTCTCCTCAGCGGCGAAACGCGTCTCTTCTAATCGAATGGTGACTTCGCGCAGTTCGGCTTCCTGCGCGCTGTTAACTTCCAGCTGATTACGCAGCTCGCGGCTGAGCTGTTCACTCTCGGCCCGCCAGTAATCCAGCTGCTGCAGGCGCTCCTGCGCGCCGCTTAGCGTGCCGTGTAGCTGGCGCAGCTCCTGTTCGCGCTGCTGCAGTTGCTGTTGCAGCTGCTCCAGCTGCTGCTGCTGACGCTGCTGCGCCTGTTCCAGCAGGCGGCGTTCGGTGGTGAAGCTGGCGTGCTGATGGCCGGCGCGCAGCTGGGCAATAATCCAGCCAATGCCCAAACCGGCCAGCGCCAGCGCGCCGCTGATGATAAGTTGCTGATCCATAATCCCCCCGCGGATCGTCTCGCTGAGGAGAAGGTAGAGCGCCACTGTATGAATGTCCAGAACATTCATGGCAACCCGCGGATTTTATCGCGGGCGCGATGGGCACCGTCCGGGCAACTACAGGGCGCGCACGGTCAGATCGCCGGCTTTCCAGGCGTCAATCAGGAAAAACGGCATCGGCAGCACCCATTCGCTGTCGCTTTTCACCTTCGCCGGATAGCACCAGCTGTTGCCGCCGTAGGTCAGCTCCACCTGCTGCTGGCCATTTTCGGCGTTGGCCACTTTGCCGGCCATGCTGGCGAAACCGGCGTTGCTGCCGACGTGGAAGCTGTCGGTCTGCCAGCGAATCGGCGCATGCGCCGGCCACGGCTGCGCGTGGTGGAAGTGAAAGATATCGTCGTGATTGAGGATGCTGTCGCGCACCGTTGGCCACAGCGCTACCTTGAGGAAGTACTGGTCGGTAAAGCGCTCGCTGCCGTCATACTGCGCGATAAAGTCGCGCATTTGCTGCTCCACGTTGTGAAACACGCCGTGACAGCCGCCCCACATGCCGGCCAGTAACAGCTCGGTGTGAGAATAATAATCGCGCATGTGGTGGAACCAGAATGGCGAAGCCAGCCAGGCGTCGACGGCCGCGACTTCGCGCTCTGACAGCAGCGAATCCGCATCCCGCACGATGTAGCGTTTTACGCTGACATCGTCCATCACCAGAAAACGCCACAGCGTAGGGAAAATGGTTTTCTCCTGCGACATATCCACCAGCTGGGTGTTTGGCTGGGTCAGGCGCTGCCACACGTGCTGCGGCACGCTATCGTCGAGATAGATGCGGCACATCCAGTCCGGATAGAGCTCGCGCGCCACCTCAACGTTTTTAATCAGGGTTTCGCAGTAGCGCGGCTGACCGCCGTACAGGCTGAAGGAGATGATATTTTCTGCCGGATTGCTGCGGTTAATCGGCGCAGGCGCCGGTGCGGGAAAAGTCGCTTTCGCGCCCTGACTGAAACGCACGTCGGATTGGGTGAGCGATTCCAGGCCATAACGCGCCACTTCATCTTTCTTATCCAGCCAGCCACACACTTCCGTCAGGCCATCCAGCCAGGTTTCCGACGCCTGCGCGCGCTGCGCCGCCGGTGCCTGATAGATTTTCTGGTAAATCTTGTAGGATTTTTTATGTTCGCCGACGCGCATCAGCGTCAGCGCGTAGTCGCTGAGCACCTGCATCTGGTTAGGCATGACGCGCAGCACTTCTTCGCAGCACTGGCGCGCCAGAGGATAATCTGACGCGGCCATTGCCTGACGAAAGCGCGCGGCGGCACTCTCAACGCGGGCCTGCATTGCAGCAGGGCGGCTGGTAAAACCCGGACGTGGGACAGAGATCGTTTTGCGCATAGGAAATTTCTCAGAATCGGCTGAAATTGCGCGCATTCTAATCAGGCAATTGCTGAGCTCCCTATAAGCCTGGTCTCGAAATCATTCCCTGACTGGCGCGCTAAAGTAAACGACGCGCGGCATCCACCACAATTTTCACCGCATCGCTTTCTGTCTGCTTCATAGTGGCCGCATCCGGGATCTCTTTTTGCGTGCGATTCACGATGACGCCAGCCACCATGCCGGCACGCAGTCCCTGACTGGCGCACATGGTTAACAGTGTAGCGGATTCCATCTCATAGTTAAGCACGCCCATTTGCTGCCACTCTTTCATCGAGCCCTGGAAGCGGCTCACCACGCGTCCGGAGAAGGTGTCGTAGCGCTCCTGGCCAGGATAGAAGGTGTCTGACGAGGCGGTGACACCAATATGCGTGGTCGCACCGCAGGCTTCTGCCGCGGCCACCAGCGCGGTGGTACAGGCGAAGTCAGCCACCGCCGGGAATTCCATCGGCGCAAAGTGCAGGCTGGCACCGTCCAGACGGACCGAGGCGGTGGTCACCAGCACATCACCCACGTTGATGTGTGGCTGAATCGCGCCGGTGGTACCCACACGCAGGAAGGTACGTACGCCCAGCTGCGCCAGCTCTTCAACGGCGATAGAGGTGGACGGACCGCCAATACCGGTGGAACAGACAACCACCGGTTTGCCGTCGATCTCCGCCAGCCAGGTGGTGAATTCACGGTGCGACGCGAGGTGCTGTGGATTCTCCATCAGCGCCGCGATTTTCTTCACGCGCTCCGGATCGCCAGGAACAATCGCCAGCGTGGCTCCTTTCAAATCGGCTTTGGTGATGCCAAGGTGGAAAACGTCAGACTGGGCCATATCAGACTCCTGGAAGATAAGGGGGAATAAGCGCGCCACTTTACGTCAGCGGCCCGGATAAATATGTGACTGAATTCACTATCAATAATGAAAGTTACTTTGAACTAAAAATATTGTGTGACTCTAATCACATATTAGCGGTCTGCTGCGCTGAATTGCTACAAGCGGTGCTGTGTAACCGTAAAAGGCAGTGTTAATAGAGAAGCAGACCAGGTTAACCATCCCCCGTACCCTACGCCAGCCTTGCCGTAAGGCCAGGCTATAGTTACGTGATTGCGCACTTGCTAGCACGGAGAGAACCATGAAAACCGAAGACAATATGGCACAAAAATCCGCCACCGACGGCTTTGCGCCAGCGGTGCAGCCCACCGCAGCCAGCACTATCATTACCGCCAGCGATGCCATTCACGCGGGCGAGACGTCCGTGCCGAGCCAGGGTGAGAACCTGCCGGCTTATTATGCTCGTCCGCAACAGTTTAGCGGCACGCTGCCGGTCGTGCTGGTGGTGCAGGAAATTTTCGGCGTGCACGAGCACATCCGCGATCTGTGCCGCCGTCTGGCACTGGAAGGCTATCTCGCCGTGGCGCCGGAGCTCTATTTCCGCGAAGGCGATCCCAACGATTACAACGATATCCCTACCCTGTTCAAAGAGCTGGTGAGCAAAGTGCCGGATTCGCAGGTGCTGTCGGATCTCGACCACGTGGCCAACTGGGCGGCGCGCCACGGCGGCGATATCCGTCGTCTGGCGATCACCGGTTTCTGCTGGGGCGGTCGCATCAGCTGGCTGTTTGCCGCCCATAATCCGCAGGTGCGCGCCGCCGCCGCCTGGTACGGTCGCCTGGAGGGCGAGAAAACGCTGAAGCAGCAGAAACATCCTATTGATATTGCAGTGGATTTGAATGCACCGGTGCTGGGCCTGTACGGCGGCCAGGATGAAAGCATTACACTGGAGAGTATCGATAAGATGCGCCAGGCCCTGCACGCGGCCAATGCCAAAGCCGAGATTGTGGTGTATCCGGAAGCTGGTCACGCCTTCAACGCCGACTATCGTCCGAGCTACCACGCCGATTCCGCACAGGATGGCTGGCAGCGCATGCTGGCGTGGTTTAAGCAGTATGGCGTCGCGCCGAACGCGGAATAAAAAAGGGGCGCCAGGGCGCCCCAACTCAACAACACAACGTATTATCCTGCTATTAAACGGTTTCGGCGCGCAGCTTCTGCGCCGCTTTCACCATGTTGGCCAGCGCCTGACGCGTTTCACTCCAGCCACGCGTTTTCAGGCCACAGTCCGGGTTCACCCACAGGCGCTGCTGCGGAATACTCTGCGCCGCTTTGCGCAGTAGATCTTCCATCCACTCCACGCTCGGTACGTTGGGTGAGTGGATGTCATACACGCCCGGCCCGATTTCATTGGGATACTCAAACGCTTTAAACGCATCCAGCAGATCCATATCAGAACGTGAGGTTTCGATAGTGATCACGTCGGCGTCCAGCGCGGCGATCGAATCCATGATGTCGTTGAACTCGCAATAACACATGTGGGTGTGAATCTGCGTCTCGTCCTGCGCCACCGCAGCGTTGAGGCGGAACGCGTCCACCGCCCAGCGCAGGTAGGCTGCCCAGTCAGACTGATGCAGCGGCAAGCCTTCACGCAGCGCCGGTTCGTCAATCTGAATGATGCCGATACCGGCTTTTTCCAGGTCCTGCACTTCGTCGCGCAGCGCCAGCGCAATCTGTTTAGCGATGGTTTCGCGCGTCACGTCCTCCCGCGGGAACGACCAGCACAGGATGGTGACCGGTCCGGTCAGCATGCCCTTCACCGGTTTGTCGGTCAGCGACTGCGCATACTTTGCCCACTCGACGGTAATCGGCTGCGGGCGGCTGACATCCCCGATGATCACCGGCGGCTTAACACAGCGCGAGCCGTAGCTCTGTACCCAGCCGTTCTGCGTGAAAACAAAGCCGTCGAGGTTTTCGCCGAAGTACTCCACCATGTCGTTACGCTCGGCTTCGCCATGCACCAGCACGTCGAGCCCCAGACGTTCCTGCTCCGCAATCGCCTGCCGGATGTGTTCCGCAATACCGGTGCGGTAGTGGCCACCGTCAATGTTGCCTTTTTTGAAATCGAGGCGCAGGCCGCGAATCTCGGTGGTCTGCGGGAAAGAACCGATGGTGGTGGTGGGCCACGCCGGCAGGTTAAAGCGCTGACGCTGCGCCTGAGCACGCACGGTGTAGCTGCTGTTGCGCTCAGTGTCTCTGGCCTGGATTTGCGCCAGACGCTGCGCCACGACGGGATTATGCACGCGAGCAGAGTTTGCCCGGGCGCGAATCGGCGCGCTCCAGGCGTGCAGCACAGCGGCATCGTGCTGGTTTAGCGCCTGACTCAGCAGCGACAGCTCCGTGCACTTCTGTAACGCAAAGGCGAACCAGCTTTTTACCTCGTCGTCGAGGCGGGTTTCCACGCTCAGGTCAATGGGGCTGTGCAGTAGTGAACAGGAAGATCCAATCCACAGTTGCTGACGCTGGCCGATCAGCGGCTGCAGGCGCTCAAACCAGCGGGTGAGATCGGCGCGCCAGACGTTACGGCCATTGATCACCCCCAGCGACAGCAGCCAGTCCGCCGGGATCTGCTGGTTGAGTTGCTCAAGGTCGTCTTTGCCGTGCACCAGGTCCACGTGCAGGCCCTGCACCGGCAGCGTTTTGATGACATCAAGATTCTGACCAATGCTGTCAAAGTAGGTGGTCAGCAGCAGTTTCACTTCGCCCTGTAGCGCGTCGTACGCCGGTTTAAACGCCTCGCGCCACGCCTGCGGCAGTTCCAGCGCCAGCGCCGGCTCATCAATCTGCACCCATTCGATGCCGCGCTGATGCAGTTCAGCCAGCACCTGACGGTACACCGGCAGAATGGCCTGCAGCAGCGACAGGCGGTCAAAGGCGTCACCTTTCACCTTACCCAGCCACAAATAGGTCACCGGCCCCAGCAGCACCGGTTTGATGGCGTGGCCGAGCGCCAGCGCTTCATCCACCTCGTCCAGCAGCTGCGTCCAGCTGAGACGGAACTGCTGACCCTGGGTAAATTCCGGCACGATGTAGTGATAGTTGGTGTTAAACCATTTGGTCATCTCCGCCGCCGCCGCGGGCTCGCCGCTGGGCGCCCGACCGCGGCCGATGCGGAACAGGGTGTCGAGGTCAATCGAGCCGTCTTTATTCTGGTGCCGTGCCGGTACGTTACCGAGCAGCAGGCTGGTGGTCAGCACGTGATCGTACCAGGCAAAATCGCCGACCGGCAGCAGATCAACACCGGCGTCTTTCTGCTGCTGCCAGTGACGGGCGCGCAGTTCACGACCCACCGCCAGCAGTTCGTCCTGTGAGCTGTTCCCGGCCCAGTAGCTTTCCTGTGCTTTTTTCAGTTCGCGGCGCAGTCCGACGCGAGGGAAACCGAGAGTATGGTTCAGAATGGTCATGTGAGATTCTCCAGAAGTTGTTCGCTGTGCGACAGTCGCAGCAACCGATTTACGTTCATCCAGCGGGCAATCCTGCCGTGCGCTGAGCGTGTTAGCTGGACAAAGGTAAAGTGGCCGTCGCGTCTGACCGAGATGTTTAGCCGTCCAGATGTTTACACCGCTATAATCTGCGGGTACTGTATGTGTCTCAAGCGCAATTTGTTCAATCTCGATGTGAAGGACTCTCATGATCGAACTCAAACACCTGCGGACGCTGCAGGCGTTACGGCACACCGGCTCGCTGGCTGCCGCCGCCGCCCAGCTTCATCAGACGCAATCGGCGTTGTCTCACCAGTTCAGCGACCTGGAACAGCGGCTGGGCTTCCGGCTGTTCGTGCGTAAGAGCCAGCCGCTCCGTTTTACGCCGCAGGGAGAGATTCTGTTGCAGCTGGCGGAGCAGATTCTGCCGCAGATCCAGCAGGCGCTGCAGGCCTGTCATGAGCCGCATCAGACCACGTTGCGCATCGCTATCGAATGCCACAGCTGCATCCAGTGGCTGACGCCGGCCCTGAACAATTTCCGTCAGAGCTGGCCGCAGGTAGTGATGGACTTCAAATCCGGCGTGACCTTTGATCCGCAGCCGGCGCTGCAGCAGGGTGAACTGGACGTGGTGCTGACGTCCGATATTCTGCCGCGCAGCGGTTTGTTCTATGCGCCGATGTTTGATTTTGAGGTGCGGCTGGTGCTGGCGCCGGATCACCGTCTGGCGCAGCTGGCCCACATCACGCCGGAAGATTTGGCCGATGAGGTGCTGATGATCTATCCGGTACAGCGTCAGCGGCTGGACGTGTGGCGTAACTTCTTACAGCCAGCCGGCGTCAGCCCGGCGCTGAAGAGCGTGGATAATACGCTGCTGCTGATCCAGATGGTGTCGGCCGGCATGGGCATTGCCGCGCTGCCGCACTGGGTGGTAGAGAGCTTTGAGCACCAGGGGCTGGTGGTGACACGCACGCTGGGCGACGGATTGTGGAGCCGTTTATACGCGGCGATGCGCGACGGCGAGCAGCGGCAGCCGGTGCTGGAGGCCTTTGTGCGCTTTGCCCGTCAGCACGCCTGCGAGCACCTGCCTTACGTGCGCGATGCCTCGCGCCCCGGTTCCCTGCAGCCGGTCTCGTCCTGATGCCGCGGGCGGCCAATGTCGCCCGTGCTGTTATCCCTGCCCTGCCTGCTCTATAATGCGCCGCCTTAACCGCTACCGGAGAGTTTCACCATGACCAATAACGATGTGCTGCGCAGCGTGCGCTATATGCTGGATTTGAGCGACAGCAAAGTGGTGGAGATTTTTGCGCTGGCGGGCAGTGAAGTACCGCGTGAAGAAGTGCAGGCGTGGCTGAAGAAAGATGACGATGAGGCGTTTCGTAAACTGCCGGATGTGCTGATGGGCTACTTCCTCAACGGTCTGATTTTCTACCGTCGCGGCAAAAGCGAAGACGCGCCGGCCCCGTCGGTTGAGCGCCGCATGAACAATAATATCTTTCTCAAGAAGTTACGCATCGCCTTCGCGCTGAAAACCACCGATATCCCGGATATCTTATTGAAGGCTAACTTCAAGGTGTCACAGGCTGAAATCGGCGCGATTTTCCGCAACCCGGATCATAAAAATTATCGCGAGTGCGGTGACCAGATTCTGCGTAACTTCCTGAAAGGTTTAACGCTGATTCAGCGGCCATCGACACCCGCGAAAAAAAGCTAAGCGCCTGAACTGCTGCTTTTGGCCGTGTGTCCCAGTACCCAGCGTTTATGCACGTACAGGGACGCAAAAATCACTATCGCCCCGGCGATAAAGCTCGGCCAGTGCGGCTTCTCCTGCCAGATCGCCAAATTCACCAGTAATCCTGCCGGCACGTGCATGTTGTTCATAATGCCCAGCGTCCCGGCATCGACCTGGGTCGCGCCGTAGTTCCACATGAAGTAACCCAGCCCGGACGCGACCACGCCCAGCCACACCAGCACGCCCCACTGCAGCGTGGTGGTCGGCAGCTTGTGCGGATTGCCCCAGATGCACCAGGCGATCACCGCGATCAGCACTGCGCCGAGATAGAACCACGAGAACGCGGTGTGCTGCGGCATCGGGCGGACTTCCTGCAGGCGCTTATAGCCCACCATGCCAATCGCAAAGCAGATGTTAGCCGCCTGCACCAGCAGCAGTCCGAACCAGAAATCATCGCTGACTTTGTCGTAGCGGATAATGGCCGCACCGAGCACCGCCAGCAGCGCGCTGAAAGCATAGCCAATGCGCAGCGGGCGCTTGCTGAGCAGGTCATAAATCAGCGTGACATATAGCGGCGTCATCACCGTAAACAGCAGGAATTCCGGCACGCTGAGATAGAGATAAGCCTCGAAACTGATCAGATACATGATGCCTAATTGCAGCATGCCCACCAGCATATAGAGCAGTAACGTTGAGGCGCGGTAACCGCGCCAGCGCAGAAACGGCAGAAAGACCAGCGCCGCCAGGCCTAAACGCATCAGCACCGAGAACCAGGTATCCACCTGCCCCGCCAGATACTCCCCGATTAAACTAAAAGAAAAAGCCCACAGAATGGTGGTAACGATCAGCAACAGCACGGTTATGTATCCTAAAGTTCAACACTGGCGCTAGTGTAAACAAACTACAGCGCGCTGGCGGGATAATCTGGTTGACATGTGATGAAATTAAACACGATCGCATCTTCACTGCCCGGTCAGCAGGCACGCATCCGCAAGGCGGGATGACCGACGGGCGGCAATTTTTATGAGGCAGCGCGCCGTTTTTCTGGCAAAAATGCGCGAAATCCAACATTTACTGGTTTATATCGCTCTTTATTGTCATAAAACTGTAACATATGTGTCACACGTCACAGTAACTGCGCGTAACCATCACTATTCTGTGCGCGAAATGGAAAGGTTGCTTTCTGTTCGCTGTCGTACTTTTTTTGCCCCAACCTGCTGGGAATCGATAACTATATTGCGCCCTGGAGGGCCATTCTGATGTTGAGTATTTTTAAACCTGCACCACACCAGCCCCAGGTGGCGGACGATCGCGTCGATCCGCTCTATCGTCGTCTGCGCTGGCAGATCTTCTTCGGCATTTTCTTTGGCTACGCCGCCTATTATCTGGTGCGCAAAAACTTTGCGCTGGCGATGCCTTACCTGGTCGAACAGGGCTTTTCCCGCGGCGACCTTGGCTTTGCCCTCTCCGGCATCTCCATCGCCTACGGTTTTTCCAAATTCATCATGGGATCGGTCTCGGATCGCTCCAACCCGCGGGTATTTTTGCCCGCCGGCCTGATTCTCGCCGCCGCCGTGATGCTGGTGATGGGCTTCGTGCCATGGGCAACCTCAAGCATCATGGTGATGTTCGTGCTGCTGTTTCTGTGTGGCTGGTTCCAGGGCATGGGCTGGCCACCGTGCGGACGCACCATGGTGCACTGGTGGTCGCAGAAAGAGCGCGGCGGCATTGTGTCGGTATGGAACTGCGCGCACAACGTGGGTGGCGGTATTCCTCCGCTGCTGTTCCTGCTCGGCATGGCGTGGTTTAACGACTGGAAAGCCGCGCTCTATATGCCGGCGTTTGGTGCCATCCTCGTCGCCATCATCGCTTTTGCGCTGATGCGCGATACGCCGCAGTCGTGCGGGCTACCGCCGATTGAGGCATGGAAGAATGACTATCCGCCGGATTACAGCGAGAACCACGAACAGGAGCTGACGGCGAAGCAGATTTTCATGCAGTACGTGCTGCCGAATAAGCTGCTGTGGTACATCGCGCTGGCCAACGTATTCGTTTATCTGCTGCGCTACGGCATTCTCGACTGGTCACCGACCTATTTGAAAGAGGTGAAGCACTTCACGCTGGATAAATCCTCGTGGGCCTATTTCCTGTACGAATACGCCGGGATTCCGGGCACGCTGCTGTGCGGCTGGATGTCGGACAAGGTATTCCGCGGCAATCGCGGTGCCACCGGGGTGTTTTTCATGACGCTGGTGACCATCGCCACCATCATTTACTGGCTGAACCCGCCGGGCAATCCGGGCATAGATATGATCTGCATGATCGTCATTGGCTTCCTGATCTACGGTCCGGTGATGCTGATTGGTCTGCACGCGCTGGAGCTGGCACCGAAAAAAGCGGCCGGCACTGCGGCAGGCTTTACCGGTCTGTTCGGCTATCTCGGCGGATCGGTGGCAGCCAGTGCGATTGTCGGTTACACCGTGGATTTCTTCGGCTGGGACGGCGGTTTCTTAGTGATGATTGTCGGATCGGTGCTGGCGGTGGTGTTACTGCTGCTGACCATGGTCAGCGAGCATCGCCACAAGCAGCAGCAGGCATAATCTGAGCGGGCCGGTGAATACCGGCCCGTTTTATTCAGGCCAGGAACAACTTACGCAGCGTCTGCGGCACCGCGTCGTCGGCGTTGCTGCCAATCACTTCCAGCGTCGGCAGCGTATCTTTCAGGCGCTGATGGGCGTTACGCATGATGCAGCCTTTGCCCGCCATACTCAGCATCTCGACATCATTCATGCCGTCGCCAAACGCGATGCACTCTTTCAGCGAATAGCCAAGCTGTTTCGCCACGGCTTCCAGCGCGTGCCCTTTCGAGACGCCGCCAGCCATTACTTCCAGACAGGTGGGCAGCGAGAAACTGACGTTAACCCGGTCACCCCAGCGCGCTTCAATCGCCTGTTCCAGCGGAACCAGATGCTCCGGATCGTCGCAGGTGAAGAACACTTTGCTGATGCCGTCGGTGGCCAGCATGCCTGGCTGATACACCTGATAGGTGAACACCGATTCCTGGAAAAACTCCGCTTCCTGTGGATTATGGCGGCTGATGTGCCACTCATCGTCGCGGTAAACGTGCGTCAGGATTTTCTCATCGTGATACTTCAGGCCATACAGCTCGCTGGCGATATCGCTGTCCAGATTGTGGCTGAACACCAGTTCGCCGTCGGCGTTGTGCACGCGCGCGCCGTTTGAGGTGATCATATACGCCGGAATGCCGAGCTTATCGCGCATCTGACCGACGTCGATGTAGTGGCGTCCGGTGGCAAAGATAAAATGCACATCGCGCGCCACCAGTTCCTGCAGGGTGGTGCGGGCAAACGGCGTCAGACGATGTTGCGGAGAAAGCAGCGTGCCATCCAGGTCGGATGCAACGATGTGGTACATGTAGGCCTCTGGCATTGATGTCTAAGAATACATTAGTCACGGTGGCGCTGATAAAAGTCGACCACCGCATTGAGCGCTTCGGCGCGCATGGCGTCTGTTTCAAACAGGATCTCGTGACGCGCGCCCTGAATGATGTAAGGCGTGGTGCCTTCCACCGCATGTCCCGCTGCCGCCATGGCCTCACAGAACAGATCCTGCGCGCGGTTATCCACCACATCGTCTTCACTGGCCTGCAGCAGCAGAATCGGTGTCGTAATCTGCGCCACCTGATTAAGGATATGGCGTCCGGCCTGAATCCCTTCCCGCACCCAGTGATAGGTGGGGCCGCCGACGCGAATCGCCGGCTCGTCGGCATAAAAACGCAGATTGCGACGATAGCGTTCGCGACTGTGCGTCAGCCGGTTAATGCCAAACGGGCTGGCGCGCCAGCGTCCGGTGCCCAGCGCGTAGCCGTCGCGCAGCGCGGGCAGCTTTTCCGCCCAGTCGAGAATACGGTGCGCCAGAAACGGCGGCAGCGGCAGCACGATACCAAACATCGGCGCACAAAACACCGCCGCGTGGAAGGCCTGCGGCTGACGCGCCAGAAACAGCGCCACAATTGCGCCGCCCATCGAGTGCGCCAGCACGTAGCGCTGCTGATAGTGATGGCTGACGATCTCTTTCAGATACAGCGTTTCCAGATCGTCGACATAATCGCTGAACTCCACCACATGACCGCGATGCGAATCAGCCAGCAGCCGGTCTGAACGCCCCTGACCGCGATGGTCGATAATCACCACATCGTAGCCGCAGTGGAACAGGTCATAGGCCAGCTCGGGGTATTTGATGTAGCTTTCAATGCGTCCGGGCACAATCAGGATGACACGGCGGTGTTGCGGTGAGGTGAAGCGCACATAGCGAATGGTCAGATTGCCCACGCCGCTGAATTCACACTCTTCACGCTGACGCCAGAAGTCGAGCAGCGGACCGGTAGCAAAGGCTGAAAAAGCGTGCTCACGTCCGAGCCAACTCTGTTTATGCTGCTGCATCCGTCCCCCTGAAAAAACGTCAAACGCGGCCCTGCACTTAATAGCGCAGCGCGATTTTCTGGCGTATTGTGTCACACTTCACTCTCTTCAGGGAATGTCACCCATGACCATTGAATGGTGGTTAACCTACCTGTTAACCACGACCATCCTCAGCCTCTCGCCCGGTTCCGGCGCGATCAACACCATGAGCACCGGCATCAGCCACGGCTATCGCGGTGCGGCAGCCTCAATTACCGGATTACAGCTGGGTCTTGCCGTGCATATTGTGCTGGTGGGCGCCGGTCTGGGCGCGCTGTTTTCGCAGTCGGTGCTGGCGTTTGAGGTACTGAAATGGGCGGGCGCGGCCTATCTGGTGTGGCTTGGCATTCAGCAGTGGCGCTCAGCGGGCGGAATCGATCTCAATGCGGTGGCCAAAGCGATGCCGCGTCGTCGTCTGTTTCAGCGCGCGCTGCTGGTGAATCTCACCAATCCGAAGAGCATTGTGTTTCTCGCCGCGCTGTTTCCGCAGTTTATCGTGCCGCACCAGCCGCAGCTGATGCAGTATCTGGTGCTCGGCGTGACCACCATCGTGGTCGACATCATTGTGATGATTGGTTACGCCACGCTGGCGACGCGCATTGCTGGCTGGATCAAAGGTCCGAAGCAGATGAAACTGCTGAACCGGGTGTTTGGTGGCTTGTTTATGGCGGTCGGCGCACTGCTGGCCAGCGCACGTAAAATGGCGTAACGATTGGCATTGATCGTAGCGGCACGCTTTATCGCGCCCAGTTGAAACGCGCAAAAAATTGCGCCGCTACGGTTCGGGATCTTATCGGGAGATGATGAGGTGAATACCAAACCCGGCAAACAGCACGCCCGCCATACCGTCCACCCACTTCGCCATCCGCTGATACTTATCGCGCATCCACGGCAGGGCAAAAATCGCCGCCACCAGGGTAAACCAGGCAAAGGTTTCACCGACAATCAACAGGAACAGGCCCCAGCGCTCAATCGCGCCCACATCGTTACCCACGAACAGTGAAAACACACTGCCGAAGTAGATGATGGCTTTCGGGTTAGACAGGTTGGTGAGAAACCCTTTGAGGAAGCTCATGCCACGCTTTGGCAGCTCAACCACCGGCGCTTCCGTATGAGGTTGCTTGTGACGCTGACGCGCTGAGCGCAGCAGCTGCCAGCCCATCCACAGCAGATACAGCCCGCCACCGACCATGATGATTTCATGCAGCCACGCCATTTTCTCCAGAATCAGATGCAGGCCCATCAGCGCGACACCGGCCCAAATCACAATCCCCAGCGTAATGCCGAGCACGCCCATCATCGCTTCTTTGCGCGAGCGGCTGGCGGCGGTCTGTGAGACAAAAAAGAAGTCCGGTCCCGGACTCATCAGCGCAACCAGATGCACCAGCGCGACGGTGGCAAATAACATCAGCATGGTTTATTTCCCTTATTCTTCATCAAGATGTTCTTTGATCATCAGCAGGAACGGCTTACCGAAGCGCTCCAGTTTGCGATGACCGACCCCGTTCACGCTCAGCATCTCTGAAGCGCTGACCGGCATTTGTTCTGCCATTTCAATCAGCGTGGCGTCGTTAAACACCACGTAAGGCGGAATATTCTCTTCGTCGGCGATGGCTTTACGCAGCTTACGCAGCTTGGCGAACAGCTTGCGATCGTAATTGCCGCCGTAGACTTTTGGCGCGCTGCTGCGGCTTTTCACCGTCACAGTGCGCGGTACCGCCAGCATCAGCGGCACTTCAGCGCGCAGCACCGGGCGCGCGGCCTCAGTGAGCTGCAGCGCCGAGTGCATGGCGATATTTTGCGTCACCATGCCCAGATGGATCAGCTGGCGCAGCACGCTGACCCAGTGCTCCTGACTCTGCTCGCGCCCGAGGCCGTACACCGGCAGTTTGTCGTGGCCGTTATCGCGGATGCGCTGGTTGGTTGAGCCGCGCAAAACTTCAACAATATAGCTCATCCCAAAACGCTGCCCGGTACGATAAATGCCCGACAGCGCTTTTTGCGCTTCGACCAGGCCGTCATAGCGCCGCGGCGGATCGAGGCAGATATCGCAGTTGCCGCACGGCTGCTGGCGACCTTCACCAAAGTAGTTAAGCAGCACCAGACGACGGCAGGTTTGCGCCTCGGCAAAAGCGCCCATGGCGTTGAGTTTGTGGCGTTCAATATCCTGCAGCGGCCCGGGCGCTTTCTCTTCCAGACACTTACGCAGCCACGCCATGTCGGCCGGGTCGTACAGCATCATCGCTTCCGCCGGCAGGCCATCACGCCCGGCGCGGCCGGTCTCCTGATAGTAGGATTCGATATTACGCGGAATATCGAAGTGCACCACAAAACGCACGTTGGGCTTGTTGATGCCCATGCCGAACGCCACGGTCGCGACCACGATTTGCAAATCGTCACGCTGAAAGGCTTCCTGCACGCGTGCGCGCTGCTCGCTGTCGATGCCGGCATGATAAGCGCCAACGCTGATGCCGCGACTCTGCAGACGCGCAGCGGTGTCTTCCACTTTGGCGCGGCTGTTACAGTAGATGATGCCGCTTTTGCCGCGCTGATCCTGCACATAGCGCAGCAGCTGCTCGGTAGGCTTGAACTTCTCCACCAGCGTGTAGCGAATGTTGGGACGGTCAAAACTGCTGATCTGAATCAGCGGATCGTGCATTTGCAGCAGATGCACGATGTCGTTACGCGTGGCTTCATCGGCGGTGGCGGTCAGCGCCATCACCGGCAGCTGCGGAATGCGCTGGCGCAGCTGACCGAGCGCGCCATATTCCGGACGGAAATCGTGGCCCCACTGCGAAATACAGTGCGCTTCATCGACGGCCAGCATCACCGGATTCCAGTGCTGCAGGGTGTCGAGGAAGTTATCCATCATCAGACGTTCCGGCGCGATGTACAGCAGCCGCAGTTTGCCGCTGCGGCAGTCCGCAAACACCTGCTGCTGCTGCTCACGCGTCTGCGTCGAGTTAAGGCACGCCGCCGCCACGCCGTTCGCCAGCAGCTGATCGACCTGATCTTTCATCAGTGAAATCAGCGGCGAAACCACCAGCGTCAGCCCTTCGCGCACCAGCGCCGGGATTTGATAGCACAGCGATTTGCCGCCGCCGGTCGGCATCACCACCAGGCAGTCGCGCCCTGACAGCGCGGTTTCGATGATGGTTTGCTGACCCGGACGGAACTGCTGATAGCCGAAGGTATCCTGTAATACCTGCTGCGCCAGCATTTCCTGATTAAGCACTGCCGATGTTGCCACGGTAATCCTGTTTTGACTGGTTAGAACAGATCGTTAAGCGTTACGCCGACGCCAAGACGCGTCTGGCGATGGTTATAGTCAATAAGGGATTCACCATAACCGCTGAACAGCTGCGTGTAAAAGCGCACGTGTTCAGAAATCGGATAGCTCCACGCGAAGGTTGCACCGCCGTAGCCGCTATTCCAGTTGTAGTTGCCTTCCACGCTGAAAATGCTGTCGCCGAGCATATAGCCCAGCTTCGCGCGGTAGTAGCCCATGTATTTGGTGATGTCCGGGTTATCGTCGTTGCTGGCACTTTCCGGCAGACGATACCAGGGTTTGATTTCCGCCAGGAAGTTGCCGTTCTCCGCCATCAGACGGGCGTAAGCGCGGTTCCAGCTGCGTGACGTGGGATCGCTGCGGCCGTTTGACTGATGATTCAGACCCAGCTCGACGTCGCGTAATGTCCAGCCGCCCAGCGAATAGTCGGTAGCCCAGCCGAGAAAAATCTGCGGCTCATAGTTGGTTTCACGAAACGGTGATGAAGCCCCCCGGTTCGACAACTGCCACCAGGAGCGCTGAGTATACGACGCGGCCAGCACCGAGTTGTCACCCAAAATGCCGCGCCACAGCGGAAACGCCAGGCTGAGCTGGAATTTTACTTCATCCTTTTTCGCTTTGTCTGCCCAGTTGTAAGAGGAAATCGCCTCTTTATTCATGTCGCTGGTGTAGGTGTAAAGCAGATAGTTATTTTCATAGGGATAAAGCACGAATGGGTTATCGTGTTTTTCCAGCAGGTTAGCGATAATACTGCCCTTCACTGCTGGTGCGTCATGAACCTCTTTCACGGTGGCTTCATCGGCCTGCGCCAGCGCAGGGACCATAAATGCCGCGGCCAGCAAGGCGTACTGCTTACGCATAGAATTCTCCAGAGCGCTGCAAAAGTTATCGTCGGGCGACGGTTCAAAAAGCACGCCATTCTACACGCAAACCCGGTGGTTGATTAGCGCGGATTTCTGAAACTGGAAAGCGGCGCGAACGCGGCATAATATACACAATTCTTTAACATCTTAAGGCAGGAAAAATGTCATCCCCGATGCTGACACAGCAGGAAGCGCGCCGGCTGATTGGCGAAATTTTTGTCTATCACATGCCGTTTAATCAGGCACTGGGCCTTGAGCTGGATCGCCTTGAAGCCGATTACGCCGAACTCGGCTTTGCCAATAAAACCATGCTGGTGGGTAACGCCGCGCAGCAGATTCTGCACGGTGGCGTGATTGCCTCAGTGCTGGATGTTGCCGCCGGGCTGGTGTGCGTCAGCCATGCGCTGTCGCGCCAGCAGAGCATCAGCGAAGAGGAGCTGCGTCAGCGCCTGTCACGCATGGGCACCATCGACATGCGCGTCGACTATCTGCGCCCGGGCCGCGGCGAGCGCTTTGTCGCCACCAGCAGTCTGCTGCGCGCCGGGAATAAAGTCGCGGTAGCGCGCGTCGAGCTGCACAATCAGCAGGGCGATTACATCGCCACCGCGACTGCGACCTATCTTATTGGTTAATCTCACGCGGCCTGCGACACTCGCCGCTTTTCTGGAATAGATGATGGATACGCAACAAACGCGTCAGGGCATTTTTTATGCGCTGGGCGCTTACTTTATCTGGGGCATCGCGCCGGCCTATTTCAAGCTGGTCAAAGAGGTGCCACCAACAGAAATTATGACCCACCGTGTGATTTGGTCGGCCCTGTTTATGCTGGGGCTGATTACCCTGAGCCGCAGCTGGCGTCAGGTACGCAGCGTGCTGGCCCAGCCGAAAAAAGTGCTGCTGCTGGCGCTGACCGCACTGACCATCGGCGGCAACTGGCTGCTGTTTATCTGGGCGGTGAATAATCAGCATATGCTGGAGGCCAGCCTCGGCTACTTTATCAACCCGCTGATTAACGTGGTGTTTGGCATGCTGTTTCTGCGCGAGCGTTTCCGCCGTCTGCAGTGGCTGGCGGTGCTGCTGGCGGCCACCGGCGTGCTGGTGCAGCTGTGGCAGTTCGGTTCGCTGCCGATCATCGGCCTCGGCCTGGCGCTGAGCTTCGCGCTGTATGGGCTGGTGCGCAAGAAGATTCAGGTTGATGCACAGAGCGGTATGCTGATTGAAACCGCGTGGCTGTTCCCGCTGGCGGCCATCTATCTGTTTGGCTTTGCTGACAGCGCCACCAGCCACCTCAGCGCCAATCTGCTCAGCCTGAACCTCAAGCTGATCGCCGCCGGCATCATTACCACCATTCCGCTGATGCTGTTTGCCGCCGCCTGCGCGCGCCTGCGCCTGTCGACGGTCGGTTTCTTTCAGTACCTCGGGCCGACGCTGATGTTCCTGCTGGCGGTGCTGTTTTACGGTGAGAGCCTGACGCCGGATAAAATGGTGACCTTCGGCTTCATCTGGCTGGCGCTGGCGATCTTCATTCTGGACGCGCTGCTGTTTTCAGCCCGCACGCGCGTGCGCATAGCGTGAGATAAAACGGGCCATCGCCGGGCCAGTGAGCAGAATGGTAAACAGACGCAGCGTCTGCAGCGCCATGACAAACGCGATATCGACCCGGCTGCCAGCAGCAATAATTGCCACCGTATCCAGCCCGCCCGGGCTGGTTGCCAGATAAGCGGTCATCAGATCGACGTGCAGCACGCGCGTCAGCATCCACGCCAGCCCCCCGCACAACAGCATCAGGCCGATAATCGAGGCGATCATTTGCGGCAGCGTGCGCAGCGCCAGCAAAAAGATCGGCCGGGTAAAGCGCAGGCCAACGCTCCAGCCGATCAGCGCATAGGCCAGTGCCAGCAGCCACTCCGGCACCTGCAGCGTCGCGACCCCCGTTCCGTGCAGCGTGGCACCCATCAGCGCCGGCAGCAGCAGCGCGCCGGACGGGATACGCAGTTTCTGCCCCAGCCACGCACCCGCCACCATCACCAGCAGCGTCAGCGCGAAGCCACTGTGCAGCGGCGGCAGCCAGACAATGTGGGCGGCGGCACCGCTGCTGCCAAGGCCGATGCGGGCCACCACGGCCGCCGCGGTGGCGACAAACAGTACGCGCAGATATTGCATAAACGCCACCAGCCGCACGTCGGCGCCGAAATCACCCGCCATCGCCACCATTGCGGACGCGCCGCCCGGCGACGATCCCCACGCGCCGGTCGGTCCCGGCAGCGAGCTAAAGCGCACCAGCAGAAAACCGGACAGCCCGCTGGCCGCCAGCGTCAGCAGCAGCACCGCCAGCACCACCGGCCAGTCATCGAGCAGCGGTGAGAGGATCGCTGGCGACAGGCTCTGGCCGATCATGCAGCCCAGCACCGCCTGCGCCAGCACGAACAGCCGTTTGTCGATGCGCACGGTTGCGCCGCTCAGCCCCATAATGGTACCGACAATCATCGGACCGAGCAGCAGTGCAGCCGGCAGGTGCAACAGCTGCAACAGGCAGCCCAGCACCAGCGAAGCCGTCAGCAGCAGCGCCCACTGCTGCCGCAAAGAGAAACGCGCCATAAGGTGGAAATCAGAAAGTGAGTTGAGGCAACAGGTTAGCAGATTAGCGCTGGCGCGTCAGGGGTAAGGCGCCAGCAAAAGACCGCACGCTGTTGTAGCGGCGCAATTTATTGCGCTCAGGTTTGCGTATTAATAACGCGAATGCCACGACGCAATATGCTGAGCATCCGTTAGACAAAGCGCGATGAATCGCGCCGCTACGGTTCTGTGCGATGATGCAATGCTGTGCGATTACAGCCAGTTCTTCCGTTTGAAATAGAGATACGGCGCCAGCCCGGCGAGAATCATCAGGCCAATCGCACCGGGATAACCAAAGCTCCACTTCAGCTCCGGCATAAACTCAAAGTTCATACCGTAGCTGGAGGCCACCAGCGTCGGCGGCAGGAACACCACGGACACCACCGAGAAGATTTTGATGATGCGGTTCTGCTCGATGTTAATAAAGCCCATCGCCGCCTGCATCAGGAAGTTAACCTTCTGGAACAGCGATTCGTTGTGCGGCAGCAGCGATTCGATGTCGCGCAGGATCTCGCGCGCCTGCTCCAGCTGATTGCCCGGCAGCCGCGCTTTACGCACCAGGAAGTTCAGCGCACGCTGGGTATCCATCAGACACAGGCGTACTTTCCAGCCGATATCTTCCAGCTCCGCCAGGCGCGACAGCGCGTCGTCGTACTCTTCGCCCTGCTGCCCTTCCATGATCACGCGGCTGAGTTTTTCCAGCGCGCTATAGATGTTCTCGATCTCATCCGCCAGTTGCTCGATTTTGGTTTCGAACAGATCGAGCAGCAGTTCGTAGGCGTTGCCGTCGGTCAGCTGCTGATTGCGCGCGCGCATGCGGTACAGGCGGAACGCCGGCAGCTCACGCTCGCGCAGTGTGTACAGGCGATCTTCGCGGATGGTAAACGCCACGGTGGAGTTGCCGGCGTGATCTTCAGCATCTTCAAAAAAGAAAAAGGAGTGGATGTGCAGGCCGTCTTCGTCCTCGAAGAAACGCGCCGAGGCCTCAATGTCCTCCAGCTCGGGGCGCGTTGCCAGGCTCTGCCCCAGTTCCGACTGCACGCGCTCACGCTCGCTGTCGTCCGGCTCGATCAGATCGACCCACACCGAGGTGTTGAGTTTGTCGTTGTTGTCTTCCAGCTCGATGCGCGTCAGGCGATCGCGCTCCAGTTTAAATGCGCTCAGCATAGCAATACTCCCCATTGCAGACGACATGGGACAAGGCGGTGAACCGCAGTGCTGCTGGCACCACGGGCACGGCAAAGCCTGAACGCGGAAACTTTCGCTTCAAGGGTAAATCAGTGCTGACTCGTGCGACGGGATCAAAAAGGGAGGTCGCTGATAACCGCTAAGGCTACCCGCGTTAAAGAGGTAGCCTTAGAAATTGTCCCTGTTAACCAGGGTATAGAGCCAGCATCGACTGGGCGCGTCCAAGGCATTGTCCTCTCATGATAATAGTGCGCGCATGTTACGCTGAGACGAAAAAGTCGTCAAGGTAGCGCAACCGCGCTACACGGTTTCCAGCCGGGCGTAAGCCGCCACCAGCCACTTGATGCCCTGGCCCTGGAAGGCCACCTGCAGACGGCTGTGCTCGCCGCTGCCTTCCAGATTGATAATGGTGCCTTCGCCGAACTTAGCGTGGCGCACGCGCTGCCCGAGCGCGAAGCCGCTGTCGCTCTTCGCCACCGGTGTGCCCATGCGCTGATGACTCACCGGCCGGCTCACGCTGGCGCGCAGCCGCACCTCTTCCACGCACTCTTCCGGCAGTTCACCAATGAAACGCGATGGCCGGTGATACACTTCCTTACCATAAAGGCGGCGGGTTTCAGCGTAGGTGAGCGTCAGCTTCTCCATCGCGCGCGTCACGCCGACATACGCCAGGCGACGCTCCTCCTCCAGCCGGCCGCCTTCGTCCAGCGACATCTGGCTCGGGAACATGCCCTCTTCCATGCCGACGATAAACACCTGGCTGAACTCCAGCCCTTTCGCCGAGTGCAGCGTCATCAGCTGCACCGCATCCTGCCATTTGTCCGCCTGGCCTTCACCGGCTTCCAGCGCCGCGTGCGACAGAAACGCCTGCAGCGGCATCAGATCTTCGTCTTCGTCCTGATAGCTGAACTGGCGCGTGGCAGTGACCAGTTCCTCTAAGTTTTCGATACGCGCCTGGCCTTTTTCGCCCTTTTCCTGCTCGTACATCAGCCACAGACCGGAGTCTTTAATCACCCGATCGGTCTGTACGTGCAGCGGCAGCTCAGCGGTTTCCGTCGCCAGCGCATCCACCAGTTCGCAGAAGCGCTGCAGCGCCGAGGCGGCACGGCCAGCCAGCGCTTTGGATTGCAGCAGTGCGCGCGTGGCCTGCCACAGCGTCAGCTGCTGCTCACGCGCGGTCTGGCGCACCACATCGAGCGTGCGATCGCCAACGCCGCGCACCGGCGTGTTGACCACGCGCTCGAATGCCGCATCGTCGTTGCGGTTGGCCAGCAGCCGCAGATAGGCCAGCGCATCTTTGATCTCCTGGCGCTCGAAGAAGCGCATGCCGCCGTAAATGCGGTACGGCATACTGCCCTGCAGCAGCGCCTCTTCCAGCACGCGCGACTGGGCGTTGCTGCGGTAGAGAATGGCGCAATCCTGCAGCGCGTTGCCGTTTTCATGCCAGGTTTTGATGCGATTGACGACAAAACGCGCTTCATCCAGCTCGTTGAACGCGCAATACAGCGAAATCTTTTCGCCGTCGCTGCCGTCGGTCCACAGCTCTTTCCCCAGACGGCCATTGTTGTTGGCAATCAGGGCGTTGGCTGCTTTCAGAATGTTATTGGTGGAGCGATAGTTCTGCTCAAGACGGATGGTTTCCGCGCCTGGGAAATCCTGCAGGAAACGCTGGATGTTCTCCACCTGCGCGCCGCGCCAGCCGTAAATGGACTGATCGTCATCGCCAACGATGATGACCCGGCCGCTGTCGCCAGCCAGCATGCGAATCCACGCGTACTGAATGTTGTTGGTGTCCTGGAATTCGTCCACCAGAATATTGCTGAAGCGCTCGCGGTAGTGATTGAGAATCTGCGGCTTGTTGAGCCACAGCTCATGCGCCCGCAGCAGCAGTTCGGCGAAGTCGACCAGCCCGGCGCGATCGCAGGCTTCCTGGTACGCCTGATAGATACGCAGCCACGTCTGCTCCACCGGGTTGCCGTAGCTTTCGATGTGCTTAGGCCGCAGCCCTTCGTCCTTTTTGCCGTTGATGTACCACATGCCCTGACGCGCCGGCCACTGTTTCTCGTCGAGGTTCATGGCTTTGATCAGGCGCTTGAGCAGACGCAACTGATCTTCGCTGTCGAGGATTTGGAAATCCTGCGGCAGCCCGGCATCCAGGTGGTGCGCGCGCAGTAAACGGTGCGCCAGGCCGTGGAAGGTACCAATCCACATGCCGCCCTGGCTGGTACCGATCAGCTGGTCGATACGGTGGCGCATCTCCGCCGCCGCCTTGTTGGTGAAGGTCACCGCCATGATTGAGTAAGGCGAGCAGTTCTCTACCGACAACAGCCAGGCGATGCGATGCACCAGCACGCGGGTTTTACCGCTGCCTGCTCCGGCCAGCACCAGCAGATTGCTGCGCGGCGCGGCGACCGCTTCGCGCTGTTTGTCATTCAAGCCGTTAAGCAGATCGGAAACGTCCATAAGCACCGTTTTAAGCAAGTAGGATGCGTATCCTGCACCGTTCGCGTTGCCGCCAGGCGGCAAGGGCAGATATCTGCGAGGGCGTAATCAGCTAAGCGATCAGGCTGGTGACACACAGCCTGCACGGCCGCGCGTTGCAGAATACAGAATACGACTGGATAAATTTACAGCCATTATAGCAGCGAGGTCAGCGATGCCAACTGATGAATTTCCACGTGTGGCAGCAGGCGCGCGTCATCAATCTTCATCAGATTGCCGTCACGCAGGTTGATCCAGCACGCCTGCAGACCGGCGCGCAGCGCACCGGCGACGTCGGTGGTCAGGTCATCGCCGACGTGCAGAATATGCTGCGGCGCAATGCCCAACCGTTCGGCGGCCAGATGGTACATATCCTGCCACGGCTTGGCGCGGCCGTGCGGACCGGCGCGCAGCGCGAACTGTAAGTAGTGATCAATGCCGAGCTTTTGCGGGTCGGCGTTGCCATTGGTGATCGCCACCAGCGGCACGCGCTCGCCGAGCCAGGCCAGCGTCTGATGCGTCTCTTCTGGCATCTCCACCGCACTGCGCCACTGGTGAAACACGCTCATCACGTCGCGGGCACCTGCGCTGGCTTGCGCGGCCGGCAGTCCGGCGTTGAGCAGCGCCAGCTCTACCGAGCGGCGACGCCACTCAGAGACATCGTGATAAATTTCCGGCTCACGCAGCAGCAGTTCATCGCGCAGCGCCTGATAATCTTCCGGCGTAAACTCGCGCAGCGCCGGGTGATACGCCTGCAGTGCAGCGTGCGATTCCGCCGTGGTTTTGCGGATCACCGGATAGTTGTCATACAGCGTATCGTCAAGATCGAAGGTGATGGCTTTGATCGGGCCCAGCGGGCGATAAAACTTCATTCAGACTTTCCTCGTTTGGCACGCGGGTGTGCCGCATCGTATACCGACGCCAGATGCTGGAAATCCAGGTGGGTATAGATTTGCGTGGTCGAGAGGTTGGCGTGGCCGAGCAGCTCCTGCACCGCGCGCAGATCGCCGCTCGATTCCAGCAGATGGGTAGCAAACGAGTGGCGCAGCTTATGCGGGTGGATATGGCTGGCGACGCCCTGCTTAATGCCCCATTCTGCGAAGCGTTTCTGCACATTGCGCGCCGAAATACGGCTGCCGCGCGTCGACACAAAAACCGCATCATCCTGCGGCGCGAAGCTGTTGCGTAACGGCAGCCAGTGCTGCAGCCAGGTGACGGCGGTGCCGCCAATCGGCACGCGGCGCTCTTTACTGCCTTTACCGCGCACCCAGACTTCACCACTCTCCAGGTCCAGATGACGGCAGTCGATGCCCACCAGCTCAGCGAGACGTAAACCGCCGCCGTACATGGTTTCCAGCATGGCGCGGTCGCGCACCGCCAGCGGATCGTCGAGATCGATCTCCAGCAGCTGGCTGACTTCGTCGACATCCATATTTTTTGGCAGATGCCGGGCGTTGCGCGGCGTGGCGATGCCTTTCGCCGGATTGGCGCTCAGCATGCCCTGGCTGACCTGCCAGTCGAGAAAGCTGCGCAGCGCCGACATGCGCAGCGCCAGGCTGCTGGCCCCGAGGCCACCGCGCCGGCTGCGCGCCGCCAGACTGCGCACCTGTGCCGGTTCCAGCTGCGACCACGCGGTAATGTGCATGTCATCCGCCATGGCGATAAGCGCCTGCAGCTGGCGCTGGTAATTTTTTTGCGTCAGCGGGCTGAGCTGGCGTTCGACTTTCAGATAGCGCAGAAAGCCCTCAACGGCCGGCAGCAGCGGGCTGGCGCTGCTCATGCGCGCTCAACCCAGCGAGACAGCAGGTCGGGCAGCATTTGCGCCAGGTGCTGCAGCAGCAGCGTGCCCATGCCCGCCTGATAGTGCTGGTTGTCGCGGCTGCTGAAGATCAGCACGCCGAGATCGCCCTGCTCGCCCATCAGCGACATCGCCACCGACCCGACGGCTTTTGCCTGCGGCAGCAGCAGCAGCAGCTCCGGTCCGTTCAGGCTGCCAAGGTAGTGATGCTGCTGACCAAAGCGCTGGATGCGCAGCGGCTCAAACGCCTGGCGTGACAGACCAAGCTGGGTGAAATCGGAGGGTGCGCCGATGCGCCAGCGGTCGCTGAACAGCCGCACATTGGCACCCGCCAGGCCAAGCTCGCGCGCCCAGCGGTGCAGGCGCGTCAGCATCTCCTGCAGGCTATCGGCCGCCGCGAGATGGCTCTGCAACGCCAGCAGGCGATCGAACAGCTGATGATTGGCGGTTGCCTGCTCCATCAGCAGCGTAATCTCCTCTTCCAGCTGCTGGATGTGGTTGCGCTGACGCGCCATATGCCACTCCACCAGCGATACGCTGCCGCGCACCGGATGCGGCACCATCATTTGCTCAACCTGGCGCGCATTGCGAATAAAGAAATCGGGGTTGTGACGCAGCCAGGCGCTCACCGCCTGATCGTCCAGCAAAACCGCGCTGTCGGTCTGCTCTTCGATATTTTTCATAGATGAATAAACCCATCATAGACGTGTGTGGCTGGCCCGGTCATAAACAGCGGCTGACCGGCCCCTTTCCAGGCGATATGCAGCGTGCCGCCGGGCAGATCGACGCGCACTTTCTCCGCCAGAATGCCCTGCTGAATGCCGCAGGCCACTGCGGCGCAGGCGCCGCTGCCGCACGCCTGGGTTTCGCCCGCGCCGCGTTCATACACGCGCAGACGGATGTGTTCCGGATTGACCACTTCCATAAAGCCGACGTTCACGCGCTCGGGAAAGCGCTCATGGCTCTCCAGTGCCGGACCGAGCGTCTCCACCGCGGCGGTTTTCACACTTTCAACCTGAATCACGCAGTGTGGATTGCCCATTGATACCGCGCCAAACATCACGGTCTGCTCGGCCACGCGCTGCAGATAGAGGTTTTCCGCCTTGTTAGCGCGCAGCGGCACCTGCTGCGGGTCAAAGTTGGGCTCGCCCATGTTAACGCGTACCAGCTCATCGCTGGTGACGCTCAGTACCATGCGGCCGGTCTGAGTGCTGACGCGAATGTCGCTTTTATTGGTCAGCCCTTTGAGGCGAACAAAGCGGGCAAAACAGCGCGCGCCGTTGCCGCACTGCGCCACTTCGCTGCCGTCAGCGTTGAAGATGCGGTAGTGGAAATCGAGATCCGGATCGTAAGGTGGCTCGACGATCAGCAACTGATCGAAGCCGATCCCCAGATGCCGATCCGCCAGGCGGCGAATCAGTTCCGGCGAAAAAAAGACGTTTTGCGTCACGGCATCGACGACCATAAAGTCGTTACCGAGACCGTGCATTTTCGAGAACTGCATTTTCTGCTCCGCCGGATGACTCATCGGGTTTAATTCGCCTGCACGCCAGCCGGTTTGCTGGTGACCAGGCCGCTGGTATCCGCATCCTGTGCCGCTTTCTGCTGCTGCTCAGTCACCGGCTGATTTTTCTGTTGCGGCCGATCGTTGGGCGGGAAATACAGCGGTCCTTTCAGGCCACAGCCTACCAGGCTGACCAGTGCCAGCGCCATACCCAGCTGGCTCATCACTCGTATCATTCTGTCTGCTCTTTTTATCCAAATCCCAGCTGCTTATCATCGCAGTTGACGTTGTAAAAGCAACAGGAAATATCCGGCAGAAGGTTCAGAAACGGGGGCAGGCCACTGCGTACAGCGCAGCGGCTTTAGTGCATCTGGTAGCGCGGCTGGAAGTCGCCGTTGTCGTTGTCCGGCTGGGTGGCGCACAGCTGCGTCAGCGTCTGGCTGCGGAACGGAATCACCTGGAAGCGATCGCCGGCGTGCACAATCTGATAGAACTGCGGCAGGTTGAAATTGATAAAACTCGAGCCGTAGGTAAAGCGATCGTGCGACGACGAATAGAAGCGGCTGACGTCACGCACCAGCTCCTCTTTGCTGCCTTCGCAATGGTGATACACCTCAACCCGGTTGCTTTCATCGAGGATATAGATGTTGAAGCCGCGATCGTCACTGGTGTCTTCAAAGAAGAACTGAATGATGCCTTCGCTGGCGTAGCCGTTGACCACCGGTGGCAGCGGCGTCTGGTTCGATTCAACTTTGATCGACAAACCGTGCAGCTTGTTGTTGGAAATCGCGCCGTAAAATTCGACTGCGTTTTCCAGCTTCTGCACCGAGACGCTCATGCGCTCGAAAAACAGCCCCCAGGTCTGACCGGCCATGCGCAGCGCTTTAAAGCGGCCCGGCTCCTGACGCGTGCTCGACAGGCGCAGCTCAATGCATTCCGACACCAGTTGCTGCACGCGGGTGCGAATCAGACCGCGCAGATGCTGGCTATAGCAGAATACTTCTACCGTGTCCGGCGGTGCAGCGTCCTGATGCATTTTGCCCAGAATGGTTTTCAGCGCTTCAATCATCGCCTGCTCGCCGCTGAAGTGCAGCGTACGCACTTCGTTCCATGAGTTGCGGTACAGCAGATCGATGCTGCCGATCAGGCACTGCTGCTGCTGACCAAAGCTGAATACATCCAGCTTGCGGAAGTCGAAGTGCACCACCTGATTGCGGAACGCTGAGGTCGGATCGTGTTCGAGGTTAACGATGATCGCCAGATGCCGGATTTCGCACGGGCTGTAGAGCGCTTTCGGCGTCGGTGCCGGCAGGCGCAGCGGGAAGTGGCTGGAGACATCGTTGACCAGCTCCTGCAGGCGCGGCAGATCGCAGAACTCGTTGCCTTTGATGTGCAGACGGGTTTTGCGCGTCAGCAGTCCGTTAAACCACGCCCATGCCACTAACTTGTTGAGATAGCGGTTATATTCCAGCGGCTGATGGCTGATGATTGAACTCATGTCCGGCGACTGGTTATACAGATACCAGCCGGCACGGTTGGCGCGCCCGGCCGGCACATGAATAAAGGTCAGGTTCTCTTCCGACAGATCGGGCGAGATTTGCGGGTTCACCAGCGTGACTTTGCCCGGCAGCGCTTCAAACGCGGCGTACAATTTACGCGTCAGCACGCCGATGTCCTGCGGGCTGGCGCTGACGCTTAAATTGTTGCGACGGGCAAAACGGATCAGGTTGCGATAGCTCTGCATCATCGCATCCAGCAGCTCGTTGTGCGCCTCGCGCACCCGTTCGATTTTCCACTGCGCGCGATTATCCAGCACCGCCAGCTTCTCATCGTCCCAGCCCCACTCTTTCACCAGCTGCGACAGGATTTCACGCCGCCAGCCCGCGCGCGGATGCTGCTCCTCGCTGGAGAGTTTTTCGCACACTTTGAGGTAGAAACAGCGGCGCACCAGATCAAGGCGCGCGGTGTCATCGACGCTGGTCAGGTAGCGCGTCACGCGCTCCAGCATCATGCAGTAGGGATCGAGACCGAAGCAGACAATTTCGCCGTCGTGCAGCCGCTGTTTGATATCCATCGCCAGCAGCTGCGTGTTTGGGTATTCCCAGCTGTAAGCTTCCAGCAGCAGGGTTTTCAGCACCGCTTTGTACGGCGAATCGATACTTTTATACAGCTGCCACAGGCTGGCACCGAAATACTCTTCCGCCGACAGCGTGCCGAGACCGCCGAGATCCAGCCACTCATTCGGCGTCAGCACGCCCTGTGAATAGAGCGACATCACGTAATCGTCGTAGTGATGTTCTTCTTCGCCAGGCACCATGTTCCACAGAATGCGTTTGCCCGCCATGCGCACGGCGGTACGGTAGAACTCATCCAGCAGTAAAATATGTTGGGTAGAACCGCAGTCTTCACCGCCGAGGCTGCCGCTCTCATTATGGCGGAAACGGTTTTCGTCGATCAGGAAGAAGCTGACTTCCACACCCAGCGACACACACCATTTTTGCAGGAGCGTACACTTGCGCTGCAGATTGAGACGCTCTTCGTTATCCAGCCATGACTGATGGCATACCCAGATGTCGAGATCGGAGACGCTGTTCTGGCCGACGGACGAGGTGCTGCCCATCGAGTAGATGCCGGTGATAGGCAGTTCGCCCTTCACCGCGCTGCTGAGGTCGAGCGGATGGTCGCCCGCTAACTGTTGCAACAGCTGCTGTTGGTTTTCATCAGGCGCAAAGAAGCTGACGCCATGGGGAACGCTACCTTCAAGGTAACCCGGCATCAGCGGATGATGATAATGCAGTAATGTTGGCAGCAGACTGTAGACGTGCTGGAAAGCAGGTCCCATGGCAGCCAGTGCGCGATCTACACGCAGCTGGTTAATCGCATCCAGTCTCTGTTTCAGTGTCTCAATGTAGAGGTACAAGACGTTTCGCCTGATTGTCCCAGTGTTAAGCACCCTGTTTCCAAAATCTGCCGCTTAATAATAAAGATGTCGGGCAAATTATTGCTGGAAACGTGATCAATCTAACACCTGGAAGATTGACCGTAAAGAAAGTTGCGCTACCTGACAGTTTAGCACGTTCCAAACGTAGCCCTGCATTTTCGGACTCCAGCCTCAGAATCTGACGCCGTAAAAAGCGGGCTCCGGTCTGAGATTGCAGCCTGGTCAATCCGTTGAAACTGACAGCATTCCCCTATCAATGATAGGATAATCGATGAACGATCAAAATGGTTAACAGCATGTTAAACAAAATTTTCAGAATTGCTACCAGGCAAAGCCCGCTTGCCTTGTGGCAGGCACAATATGTCCAACAGCGCCTGATGGCTGCGCATCCCGGCTTGCAGGTTGAGCTGGTGCCGATGGTCACCAAAGGTGATGTCATCCTTGATACGCCGCTGGCGAAAGTGGGTGGCAAGGGACTGTTTGTCAAAGAGCTTGAGCTGGCGATGCTGGAAAACCGTGCCGATATGGCGGTGCACTCCATGAAAGATGTGCCGGTCGATTTTCCCGACGGTCTGGGACTGGTGACCATCTGCGAGCGCGAAGATCCGCGCGACGCGTTCGTCTCGAATCATTATTCCTCGATCGACGCGCTGCCGCAGGGCGCGGTGGTCGGCACGTCCAGCCTGCGTCGCCAGTGCCAGATTAGCGCACGGCGCCCGGACCTGGTGATTCGCTCGCTGCGCGGTAACGTCGGTACGCGTCTCAGCAAACTGGACGCCGGCGAGTATGACGCCATCATTCTTGCTGCCGCCGGGCTGAAACGCCTTGGACTGGAAGATCGCATTCGCCAGGCGCTGCCGGCGGAGTTTTCCCTGCCGGCGGTGGGCCAGGGCGCGGTCGGCATTGAGTGCCGTCTTGACGATCAGCCGTTAATTACGCTGCTGCAGGCGCTGAACCACAGCGACACAGCCGTCTGCGTGCGCGCTGAGCGCGCCATGAATACCCGTCTCGAAGGCGGCTGTCAGGTGCCGATCGGCAGTTTTGCCGTGCTGGAAGACGATCAGCTGTGGCTGCGCGGCCTGGTCGGTGCGCCGGATGGCAGCCAGATGGTGGTGGGCGAACGCCGCGGCCCGCGTGAACAGGCCGAACAGATGGGGATTTCACTGGCCGAAGAGCTGCTGGACGGCGGCGCGCGTGACATTCTGCGTGAAGTTTATCAGGGACAGCCGCCCGCATGACTATCCTCGTGACCCGTCCGGAACCCGCCGCCAGCGAACTGGTCGCGCGCCTGCGCAGCCAGGGCAAACTGGCGTGGTCGTTTCCGCTGATTGAATTCACGCCGGGTCGCGATCTCCCCCAACTGCCGCTGAAACTGGCCGCCCTGCAGCCCGGTGACCTGGTATTTCTACTGTCGCAGCAGGTGGTGCACTTTGCCCAGCCCGCTTTACAGCAGCAGCGCAGCGCGTGGCCGGCATTTCTCGACTATTATGCCATTGGTCGCAGCACCGCGCTGGCGCTGCACACCTTCAGTAATCTGAAAGTTGACTATCCGCATGCGCGGGAAACCAGCGAAGAGCTGGTGCGGCTGAATCGCCTGCAGCAGGTCAGCGGCAAGCGTGCGCTGATTCTGCGCGGCAGTCCGGGCCGTGAACTGCTGGCGGAGACGCTGATCGCCCGCGGCGCGGACGTGCAATACTGTGAGTGCTATCAGCGCTGTGAAAAGCAGTATGACGGCGCGATTGAAGGCCGTCGCTGGCGCGATCGCGGTATTACCACGCTGGTGGTGACCAGCGGTGAAATGTTACAACAACTGTTTGCGCTGTTTCCGCCAATCGATCGGCGGGAATGGCTGCTGCACTGTCGACTGCTGGTCGTCAGTGAACGTTTGGCTACCCAGGCCGCCGAATTAGGCTGGCAGGAGATTGAGGTAGCCGATGGTGCGGATAACGACGCGCTGCTGCGTGCGTTACGCTGAACTTAACATTGGGATGAGCCACAATGACGGAACAAAAAGACTCCTCCGCCATGGTTGAAGAAACCACCCCTGCGGACACTTCCCCGACGCCAGCCAGCCAGCCGCCTCGCGCGAAAAAGAGCGACGGCAAGGTGCTGAGTGCGGTGGCAATTGTCATTGCACTGGCGATTGGCGCGGGACTTTACCTGAATGGGAAACACCAGGCCGACTTACAGGCTCAGACTAACCAGAACCTGAGCGAGCAGCTGAGCGCCCTGCAGCAGCAACTGGGCAGCGATAAACAACAGCTCTCGCAGCAGCTGGCGGACGCCAATACCGCGCTGCAGGAAGCGCGCAGCCAGCAGGATAACAGCGCGAAAGAGCTGGAGACGCTGCGTGAAAAAGTGGCCACTATTTCCGGCAACGATACCCGCACCTGGCTGCTGGCGCAGGCCGACTACCTCGTCAAACTGGCGGGTCGCAAACTGTGGAGCGATCAGGACGTCACCACCGCGGCAGCGCTGCTGAAAAGCGCGGACAGCAGCCTGGCGGAGATGAACGATCCCAGCATCATGAACGTGCGCCGTGCGCTGACCCAGGATATCAGTTCACTGGCGGCGGTCAGCCAGGTGGACTACGACGGCATCATCCTCAAGCTGAATCAGTTGTCGAACGGCGTGGATAATCTGCGTCTGGCCGATAACGACAGCGATGAATCGCCAATGGATGCCGACAGCGGTGAGCTCTCCAGCTCGCTGCACGAGTGGCGTCAGAATCTGGTGAAGAGCTGGCACAACTTCATGGATGATTTCATCACCATCCGCCGCCGCGATAACACCGCGCAGCCGCTGCTGGCACCGAATCAGGATGTTTATCTGCGCGAAAACATCCGTTCACGTCTGCTGATTGCTGCGCAGGCGGTGCCGCGCCATCAGGATGAGATCTACAAACAGTCCATCGATGCGGTATCCACCTGGGTGCGTGCCTGGTACGACACTAACGATGCGGCAACCAAAGCCTTCCTCGCCCAGCTCGACGAGCTGAGTCAGCAAAGTATTTCGATGGACGTGCCGGACACGCTGGAGAGCCAGGCGCTGCTGGAAAAACTGATGCAAACGCGCGTGCGCAATCTGCTGGCGCAGCCATCGGCTGCGGCTGATCAACAGGGAGGCTAACCATGCTGAAAGTATTGGTGCTTTTCCTGCTGCTGATTGCCGGCATTGTGCTGGGACCGATGGTTGCCGGCCATCAGGGCTATGTGCTGATCCAGACCGATAACTGGAACATTGAGACCAGCGTCACCGGTCTGGCCATCATCCTGATTCTCAGCCTGCTGGTGATTCTGCTGGTCGAATGGATTCTGCGTCGCCTGTTCCGCACCGGCGCCCGCACCCGCGGCTGGTTCACCGGGCGGAAACGTCGCAGCGCTCAGCGTCACACGCAAAGCGCGCTGATGAAGCTGGCGGAAGGTGATTACCGTCAGGTAGAAAAGCTGCTGTCAAAGAATGCCGATCACGCCGATCAGCCGGTGGCGAACTATCTGCTGGCGGCGGAAGCAGCGCAGCAGCGCGGCGATGAAATCCGTGCTAACCAGCATCTGGAGCGCGCCTCTGAGCTCTCCGAGAACGATACCATTCCGGTTGAGATCACCCGCGTGCGCCTGCAGCTGGCGCGTAACGAAGATCACGCCGCACGTCACGGTATCGATCGCCTGCTGGAAGTGGCGCCACGCCATCCGGAAGTACTGCGTCTGGCCGAGCAGGCTTATATCCGCACCGGCGCCTGGGGCGCACTGCTGGATATCCTGCCCTCGATGCAGAAGGCGCAGATTAACGATGAGAACCAGCGTAACGCGCTGCAGCAGCAGGCGTGGCTGGGTCTGATGAATCAGGCAATGGCCGATCAGGGCAGCGAAGGTCTGAAAAAATGGTGGCAGAACCAGAGTCGCAAAACGCGCCAGGAGACCGCGCTGCAGGTGGCGATGGCTGAGCATTTGATCGAGTGCGACGATCCGGACACCGCGCAAAGCATCGTGCTGGAAGGGCTGAAGCGTCAGTATGACGATCGGCTGGTGCTGCTGATGCCGCGTATCAAAAGCGGTGACCCACAGGCACTGGAGAAAGCGCTGCGTCAGCAGATTAAACAGCACGGTGCCACGCCGCTGTTGCACAGCACGCTCGGCCAGCTGCTGATGCGCCACGGTGAATGGCAGCAGGCCGCAGAAGCCTTCCAGCAGGCGCTGGCACAGCGTCCGGATGGCTTTGACTACGCCTGGCTGGCGGACGTTTACGATCGCCTGCATCGCCCGGAAGACGCGGCTAAAATGCGTCGCGAAGGTCTGTTACTGACGCTGAAGAACAATCCTGGCGCCTGATTTTACTGTTGTTATTTTTGTGCACGCCGGGCCAGTCCCGGCTTTTTTTTGCCTGAAAGAGCGTGCAGGGAATACGGCATCAATCCGTGAACGGCAGATAAAAAAACACCTGCCAGAAGCAGGTGTAAGATCAGGTCGGTAAGACAACTGATGGTATCCGACTCAACGTAATGTCCTTCTTACTGCAGTAGCGCGTGCACGTTACTGCCAGCTGGACAACGGATACCGTAAGGGGCTCTGCATCATTCCCAGGTTTATGTTGCATTGGCAAACATAAGAGGTGGAATGAGCATCTACGCTGAGATTATTGCACAAAGCGTGCCAGAATGGCATGAATCACGGGAAGTTATTTTATATCAGTCAGTTAGATAATCCCTGCCTGCTAACAGCGGTTACGATGTCGCGAAAACGCGACAGACCGGTTTAAAGCTGTCTCCGCTGAGCGACAGGCTGTGCAAGGAAAGGTAAGGCTGTTTAAAATCAGCAGGTTATATGTCGCGTAATAGCGACAACTACCTCGACTGCTTTTCCTTCGCTGCGCCCGGCGCAAACCTCCTGCGGAGGTTCTCATCCTCTTTTGCTACAGACGAAAAAAAACCTGCTTTTTGCAAAGCAGGTTTCTTAAATGATGGCCGGCGAGAGAGGATTACGCTTCTCTGCGAGAAGCGCCCTGCGGGCCGTTGCTGACGCAACGTTGTCTCGCTTCGCTCGGCTCAAACCTCCTTCGGGGGTTCTCATCCTCTTTTGCTACGAACGAAAAAAGCCCGCTTTTTGCAAAGCGGGCTTTTCGAATATGGTCGGCGAGAGAGGATTACGCTTCTCTGCGAGAAGCGCCCTGCGGGCCGTTGCTGACGCA
>NZ_SCKT01000008.1:52549-223050 GCF_014155765.1 Pantoea dispersa
TTTGTACTGCCTGTTACTGCTTACTTGTTTTGCCTGGTGCGAAGAGAGGGACTTGAACCCTCACGTCCGTAAGAACACTAACACCTGAAGCTAGCGCGTCTACCAATTCCGCCACCTTCGCATGTCCCAGCAAAATCTGGGGTGGCTAATGGGACTCGAACCCACGACAACTGGAATCACAATCCAGGGCTCTACCAACTGAGCTATAGCCACCATAATTCTGGTGCGTAAGCGTAACCGCTTACTCAATACACTGCATAACGCGGTTAAACCAACCACCGAAGCTCTTGCGCACAAACTAAATGGCGCGCCCGACAGGATTCGAACCTGAGACCTCTGCCTCCGGAGGGCAGCGCTCTATCCAGCTGAGCTACGGGCGCGTAGCGCCGTTGCGGATGGGCATACTACGTATTTGACTCCAGGCTGTCCAGTGCTTTTTCATAAAAAAATCGCGTTTGCTTACGCTTTGTGCATTCCGTCGATAAATAACGCAATTTGCCTGCTTAACCTGCCGGAATTACAGCACTATTCCTGCCGCGTTACAGATCACCGCGCCAGTGATAGCGTAAATATTTGAGCAGTTTTAACTGACGACGCCAGCGTGATGGCTGGCGAATCAGGCGATACAGCCACTCCAGCCCTAATTGCTGCCAGATGCGTGGCGCACGCGTGACGTGGCCGGTAAAGACATCATAGGTGCCGCCGACGCCCATATACAGCGCGTGCGGCCAGTGTTCGCGGCAGTCGCGCATCAGCAGCTCCTGGCGCGGCGATCCCTGCGCCACGGTCACAATCTGTGCCCCGCTGGCGGCGATGCGCGCAAATAGCGCCTCACGTTCGGCAGGGGCGAAGTAGCCGTTCTGGCTGCCCACGATGTTGACATTCCACTGACGGCGTAATTTATCGCAGGTTTCCTGCAGCACCTGCTCACGCCCGCCGATTAAAAATACCGGAATACCGCTGCGGCCCGCCTGTTCCATCAGCGCTTCCCACAGATCGGCGCCGGCGATACGGTTCACCGTTAGCTGCGGGTATTTTTTACGCAGCGAACGCACAATGCTGATGCCGTCCGGGTATTTGATCTCCGCGGCGGCGATCAGCGCGCGCAGCTGGGCATCCTCTTCCAGCGTCAGCATCTTTTCGGCGTTGATCGCCACCAGCGTGCCGCTGCGCGGCTTGCCGTCCGGCAGCAGAAAGTGAAGAAAGCTCGCCATATCGGCGAAAGCGTGTAAATCGATGCCGCGCAGGGTATAACGCGGATGATCGGTTTCCATGGTCGGTATTTCCCGTCAGGCCCGGAGGTTAAGCAGAGCGCGATAAAACTGGCTCCGCGCGCGGGCGAATCAGCCCGGCACGCGCTAACAGCCAGAAAAGTAACTTCGCCAGCCCAACACAGGCGGCGAAAATCAGGCAAAAGAACACCACGCGCGAGCCGAAGGCATCCAGCCCTTCGCGCGCCAGCACGATCATATTGAACACCGCGCCAAAGCAGAAGCTTTGCAAAATGGCACCGCTGTAGCGGTTGCCGGCTTCGCGCCCCTGCTGGTAGAGAGAATCAAACCCTTTCATCAACAGCCCGACCGCTATCGCCCCAAGGGGAATAAAACCTGCGCCACCCATGATCAGCAGCGAACCGAGCAACGTAGGTGAAATCGCCAGCCCGGAGTGATTATTCAGCAATTCCCAGGTGAAATAGTTGGCGCTGTTGAGCACCATCGATGGCCGATCCGGCCACAGCCAGCCCGGGATAAACACGTAGAAATCACGCCAGATCGGGGCCAGCCCCTGAAAATCGATTTTGTCGTAATTCTGCAGCAGCAGCGCAAGGTTTTCCCACGGCGAAAAGGTGTCGCGCGTCAGATAGAGAAACGTGTAAAACGCTTCATCGCCCACCACATCCAGATTGTAACGACGCAGCGCCAGCCAGAACATGCCGCCAATCGCCATCACGCCGGCCCCGACCAGCATCCACAGCGTAATCCAGCCGCGCGTAATGCCGATGAACAGGAACAGCGCAAAGGCGATGATGATATTGGCGCGCGTCCCGCCCACCAGCGCATAGGTCAGCAGACCAAACGCCACCGTGATCAGCAAAAACAGCAGCCACTGGCGCTGGGTAGGATTAAGAAAATAGCGGATCAGCATTGCCGGAATGAAGAAGTAGAAGAAACGCTTGAGCGCCACGCCGGACACTTCGCTGGAGAAGATCTGGTTATAGGCCGACAGCCGGAACAGCAGCAGGCCGTTATGCATAAAGAACACCGTGACGGTTCCCACCGCCACCAGCGCCAGCAGCAGGCAGGTCAGATGGGTTTCCACCCGGTTCATCGTCAGCCAGGGTTTGCGCGGCGCCGCCTGCGCAGGCCGCAGCCGCACTTTATAGCTGACGTAATAGATGGCGTAGAAACTGGTAGCGGCCAGCAGTGCCTGCAGCAGATAGTCTGCCGGCACCACGCTGACGTTAAAGCGGAACACCAGCACGCTGGTCAGCGGAAAGCCAAAGTAAAAGGTCAGTAAAAACAGCAGGGTAAAGAACAGGTGGAAATTAAAACGCACCCGTTTAAATTCGCGCCAGGTCAGCGTCAGAATGAAGCCCAGCGAAAACAGATACACCACCAGCAGACCACTAAACTGCAGCAGGCTCATGTTGACTCCCTTTCACTCTCCGCCAGCGCGTGGCGCCATCCCGCCAGATAGCCCGGGGCAAAAAAGGCGATAGCGGAACGATCGCACTGCGCCAGCTGACGCTGCGCCTCCGCCACGCGCGTGCGATCCAGCGCATCAGCGCTAAATAACACCGGCAGCCCCTGCTCGCTCAGGTCACGCCAGAACGGATTCTTACGGTTGACTACAAACGGAATGCCGGCCTGAATCAGCAGGCACAGCGTACCGATGCCCTGCTGACGCTCGAACATAAAATAACCGAGCTGACAGCGACTCAGCAATTGCAGATAGGCAGTGAAGTCGATTTTGTCGCGCAGCAGCGTCACCTGGCCGCGCGGAAACAGGCGCTGCGCGGCAGCATCAATCTCATCGATGTACTCATAGTTGCTGGCCGGATAACCGAGCGGGATCACCACGTTAACCTGCTCACCAAACTGGCGGCGAATCGCCTGCAATCCTTCAATGTGCCGGTTGCTGCGATCGCCCGAGTTGCCGAGCAGAATGGTAAAGCTGTCGCTGGCGGCAGGTGCAGGTATCGCGGCCTCCGGCATACGCGTTGGAAAATAGAGCAGCGAAGTGGGCACGCGCGGATGGCGCTGCTGGAAAAAGTGCAGATCGCCGCGCGTGGCAAACACCTGCGCCATGCGCCCCTGGGCGATACGCCGCAGCAGATAAAACAGGCGGTACTTTAGCCCGGCACCCTCTTCATAGAGATCGGCGCCCCAGACGTGCCAGAACGCCTGCTGTCGCCGCAGCTTGCCGCTGAGCAGCGCCAGCCACAGGCGCGGATTGAACTGGCCGTGAAAGAAGAAGCGCTGACGGCGATCAGCGGCGCGTGCGATCACCGCCTGCGCCAGCGCGCGCTTGCTGGGATACACGTCGATCTGCAGCTGAGGATAGGCCAGCAGGGTATCCGGCGCGGCCGACACCACCATAAACTGACGCGGCGCGTCGGCTGGCGATTCAACGCTCATGACGTCGTTAAAAAAGCGCAGCAGCGTGTGATTGTGATGCGGGATATCGGAGCCCAGCACGTGAAATAGCGTCATTTTTTCCGGCAATAAATCAAGAAAGCGCCACAGCAAAGGGCAAAGTAGAGCACGTAGGTCGCCATGTAAGCCTGCGCCGCGCCCGCCGTTCCGTGCAGTGGGATCAACCAGTGCGCAAAGGCGGTCAGCAGCACAAACTGGCTGATTTCCGTGAGAATATAAAAGCGCAGTGAGGCTTTGGCGATCACCAGGTATCCGAAAACATAGGCGCCTACTTTAAAGACGTCACCGCACAACTGCCAGACAAAAAGATCGCGCATGGCGCTGAACTGCGGGGAAAACAGCAGCCAGATGGCGACATCGCGCAGCAGCCAGACGCAAAAGCTGGCCGCCGCCACCGCCGGCAGCACAAAGCGCAGCGCGCGGCCAATTTCGCGCGCGATGTCGGCTTTATGCTCCAGCCGCGCCAGCGTTGGCAGCAGCCAGACGCTGAACGTGGCGGTGATAAATTGCAGATACGCATCGGAGATGCTGGTGACGCCCTGCCACAGCCCGACCTGCGCCCAGCCCTGCTGCTGCGCCAGCAGATTACGCATCATCACCCAGGCTACCGGCAGGGTCACGGCCGTCATCAGCGCCATCAGGGTAAATTTGGCCAGATTACGCGCCAGCGCCGGCTGCCACTGCGGCATCAGCCAGCGCAGCGGCAGTTCCTCGCGGTGGCGTCGCAGCATCCACAGCGCCGGCCCGACCAGCAGCGCCGGCACCAGCGCCAGCCCGACCAGCGCACCGGCATAGCCACCCAGCCACCAGCACAGCACATAACCCACCACACCGATCAGGCTGCCGGCGATCAGCGCCAGCGCGTTACCGCGCGCATCGCGAAAACCTTTCAGCAGCGCCAGCGTCAGGTTGGCCCAGGCAATACCCAGCTGCAAAAAAGCGACGATGCGCACCACGTTTTGCCAGGCGGCGTGGCCAAACAGCGCCCGGCTGATGGGCTCCGCCGCCAGCAGGAACAGCAGCGCCAGCAGTGTGGAAAACCCCAGCACCATTGCCGACGCGGTGCCGGTCACGGCGCGCAGCTGCGCCGGCTGCTGGCGGAACTGCGCGACATAGGTGGTTACGCCGTTAAAGATACCCGCGCCGGCCAGCACGCCGAGCACGGTAATCAGCTGGCGAAAGTTACCCGCCTGGCCGACACCCTCGGGGCCGAAGCTCACCGCCAGCAGTTTCACCACCAGCAGGCCAGCGACAATTTTTACCAGCGTGGACGAGGCGGTCCACACTGAGGCTCTGGCTAACGACATCAGGCAAAGAAGCTCAGCAGCGAACTGATTACCGTACGCTGGTTGTTGTCCGACAGGTTGTAGAACAGCGGCAGCCGCAGCAGGCGCTCGCTCTCGCGCGTAGTGAACGCATCCGTGCCGTGGAAGCGGCCAAAACGCGTGCCGGCCGGTGAGGAGTGCAGCGGGATATAGTGGAACACGGTGAGGATCTCCGCTTCCTTCATCCAGTTAATCAGCGCCTGGCGATCCTCGCTGTCGCGCAATTTGAGATAGAACATGTGGGCGTTGTGACGGCAGCTGGCCGGCACCGCCGGTAACGCAATGCGCCCGCTGGCCGCCAGCGGCTGCAGCGCGTCGTAATAGTTTTGCCACAGGCGCAGACGCTGCTGGTTGATGCGTTCCGCCGCTTCCAGCTGTGCCCACAGATAAGCCGCCTGCAAATCCGCCATCAGGTAGCTGGAACCAATATCGCGCCAGGTATATTTATCCACCTGTCCACGGAAGAACTGGCTGCGGTTGGTGCCTTTTTCGCGGATGATCTCCGCACGCTCGATCAGTTTCGCCTCGTTGATCAGCGTGGCGCCGCCTTCACCGCCGGCAGTGTAGTTTTTCGTCTCATGGAAGCTAAAGCAGCCAATATGGCCGATGGTGCCCAGCGCGCGCCCTTTGTACTGCGACATCACGCCCTGCGCCGCATCTTCAATCACATACAGCTGATGCTTCGCTGCCAGCGCCATGATGGTATCCATCTCGCACGCCACGCCCGCGTAATGTACCGGCACGATGGCGCGCGTTTTCGGCGTGATTGCCGCTTCAATCTGCGTTTCGTCGATATTCAGCGTATCCGGGCGCACGTCGACGAACACAATGGTGGCGCCGCGCAGCACGAAGGCGTTGGCGGTGGAGACAAAGGTGTAGCTCGGCATGATCACTTCATCGCCGGGCTGGATATCGATCAGCAGCGCGGCCATCTCCAGCGAAGCGGTGCACGAGGGCGTCAGCAGCACTTTTTTGCTGCCAAAATGCTGCTCCATCCACTGCTGACAGAGCCGGGTAAAGCCGCCGTCGCCGCACAGCTTGCCGCTGGCCATCGCCGACTGCATATAGTCAACTTCGGTGCCCACAACCGGGGGCGCATTAAATGGGATCATCAGGCTTTCCTGTAAAACCAGTAGGCGGTGCTTTCCAGCCGGGCACCGCTGCGTAAATAGAGGCGCATCGCCGTAAGATTGCTGAGCTGGGTCGCGACCCGCAGACGCTCGAGCTGGCGCACCCGGCCCCAGTCGGCAGCTGCCAGCAGCAAACGCTGACCGACGCCGTTGCCCTGCGCCGCCGGCAGCACCGCCAGCAGACCGATACGCGCATCACCGGCGACTTCGCGCATGGAGACGAAACCCTGCAGCGCGCCCTGCTCGTCGCAGGCGATCAGACACTGGTGATCAAAAGTGCCGCGCACCGCGTTCTCAATCCACTGTGCGTAGAAGCGGCCGCTGTCTTCAGCGTCAAACCAGGGAGCACGAAAACGGCTCTGGCTAAACGCCTGGGCCGCTGCCGCGCGCAGCTGCGGGATCTGCGCTTCGCGCGCGATGCGCACGCCGGTCTGCCGTTCGGTGCGTTTGATATTGATCGCCAGATCCGCTTCGCCTTCCACCAGCTGAAAACCATACTGGCTCAGCGCATCTATCGCCGCGCTGTCCTGCGCCGGCACCTTAACCTGCCACAGCGTGTAAGGCTGCTGCAGCGCCTCGGCCAGCGGCACATCGCCATCCAGCGTCAGCCGCGCCGTGGCGCAGCGGAAGAAGTCGCTCTCCCACGCGAGAGGATCAATACTGACGAGGACGGGCATGCAGAATATCCAGCAAATACTGGCCGTAGCCGGTTTTGGTCAACGCCTGTGCCGCTGCCAGCAGCTGCTCATCGCTCAGCCAGCCGTTGCGCCAGGCAATCTCTTCAAGGCAGGCAATTTTAAAGCCCTGGCGTTTCTCCACCGTTTGCACGAACACGCTGGCCTCAATCAGGCTGTCGTGGGTGCCGGTGTCCAGCCAGGCAAAGCCGCGCCCCAGCAGCTCCACCGCCAGTTCGCCCTGCTCCAGATACATCTGGTTGATGGCGGTAATTTCCAGCTCGCCGCGCGCCGAGGGCTGCACCTGCTTCGCAAACTCCACCACGCGGTTATCGTAAAAGTAGAGGCCGGTGACTGCCCAGCGCGATTTCGGCTGCTGCGGCTTCTCTTCAATCGACAGCGCGTTGAAGTCGTCATCAAACTCCACCACGCCAAAACGTTCCGGATCCATGACCTGATAGGCAAAAACCGTGGCACCGTGGCTGCGCGCGGCCACCTTTTTCAGTTTCGGACTGAAGCCCTGGCCGAAGTAGAGATTGTCGCCCAGCACCAGACAACAGCTATCGTCGCCAATAAAGGATTCGCCGATGATAAAGGCCTGCGCCAGGCCATCCGGGCTCGGCTGCTCGGCATACTGCAGCTGCAGGCCAAATTCACTGCCATCCCCCAGCAGCCGCTCAAAATGGGCGCGATCGTCCGGCGTGGTAATAATAAGAATGTCGCGAATCCCCGCCAGCATCAGCACCGACAGCGGATAGTAGATCATCGGTTTGTCGTACACCGGCAGCAGCTGCTTGGATATCGCCCGGGTTATCGGGTGCAGGCGCGTGCCCGAGCCACCGGCTAAGATGATACCTTTCATCGTTGCTCCTCCTGCATGCGTGCTTAACGCGGGGTGGCTAAGCCCAGACGCTCGCCGCGATAACTGCCGTTGAGAATCGCCTGCCACCACTGCGGATTGGCCAGATACCACTGCACGGTTTTGCGGATGCCGCTGTCGAATGTTTCCTGCGGCGTCCAGCCCAGTTCACGGGCGATTTTACTGGCATCAATGGCATAGCGCAGGTCGTGGCCGGGACGATCGTGGACAAAGGTGATCAGCTCCCGGTAGCTGCTCAGCCCGGCAGCGCGCTGTTGCGGTGCCAGCTCATCCAGCAAATCACACAGCGTCTCCACCACCTCAATATTGCGCCGCTCATTGTGGCCGCCAATGTTGTAGGTCTCGCCCACTTTGCCGCTGCTGACTACGGTGTACAGCGCGCGGGCGTGATCTTCCACATACAGCCAGTCACGAATCTGGCTGCCGTTGCCGTACACCGGCAGCGGCTTACCGGCCAGCGCATTGATAATGGTGAGGGGAATCAGTTTTTCCGGGAAATGGTAAGGCCCATAGTTGTTGGAACAGTTGGTGACCACCACAGGCAGTCCGTAGGTGCGCAGCCACGCGCGCACCAGATGGTCGCTGCTGGCTTTGGTCGCCGAATAAGGGCTGCTCGGGGCGTACGGCGTGGTTTCGGTAAAGAAATCTTCCGTGCCGTGCAGATCGCCAAACACCTCGTCGGTGGAGATATGGTGCAGGATGAAGCCCTTCTTGCGCTCATCCGTCATGCCGTTCCAGTAATGGCGCGTCGCCTCCAGCAGCTGGTAGGTGCCGACAATGTTGGTTTCGACAAAGGCGATTGGCCCGTCAATCGAGCGGTCCACGTGACTCTCAGCCGCCAGATGCATGATGCAGTCCGGCTGGTACTGCGCCAGCACGCGATCCAGCGCGGCGCGGTCGCAGATATCGACCTGCTCAAAAGCAAAGCGCGCATCCTGCTCAACCGGTGCCAGCGACGCCAGATTGCCGGCATAGCTCAGCTTATCCACCACCACCACCCGGTGGTCGGTATTGGCAATCAGGAAGCGCACCAGCGCGGAGCCAATAAAACCGGCGCCGCCGGTGACTAAAAACTGTTTCATCGCCAGACTCCTTTGGTATCCACAATCCACGGCTGCGTCACCTGTTCAGGGGTGACGGCGCGGAACTGCGCATGATCGACCAGCATCACCAGGATGTCGGCGTGTTGCAGGGCATCAGCCAGCGGCACCAGCGTAGCGCGTTCGGCGAGCTGCGGCGGAATATCCGCCACATGCGGCTCGACCACCCAGGTGCGGCCGCTGTGCCAGCCCGCAATACGCTGCGCCACCGACATCGCCGGGCTTTCACGCAGGTCATCAATATTAGGTTTGAATGCCAGACCGAAACAGGCGATGGTCACGTCCGTGGCACGCTTGCCGCTAGCCGTCAGGCACTCGGCCAGCGCCTGTTTAACCTGATCCAGCACCCAGCCCGGCTTGGCATCGTTAACCTCACGCGCGGTCCGGATCAGCCGTGCCTGCTGCGGGTTTTGCGCCACGATAAACCACGGGTCGACCGCAATGCAGTGGCCGCCAACGCCCGGTCCCGGCTGCAGGATATTGACGCGCGGATGGCGGTTCGCCAGCGCAATCAGTTCCCACACGTTGATCCCCTGTTCGGCGCAGATCAGCGACAGTTCGTTGGCAAACGCGATGTTCACATCGCGGAAACTGTTTTCCGTCAGCTTGCACATCTCTGCGGTGCGCGCGTTAGTTTCCACGCACTCGCCGCGCAGGAAAATGCGATACAGCTCGCTGGCGCGCGCCGAACAGGCCGGCGTCATGCCGCCAATTACGCGGTCATTTTCCAGCAGCTCGACCATTACTTTCCCCGGCAGCACGCGCTCGGGGCAGTAAGCGATAAACACGTCAGGCTGCTCGCCATGCTGCGGGAAGCGCAGATCCGGGCGCGCCGCCGCCAGCCATTGCGCCATCTGTTCAGTAGCGCCCACCGGCGAGGTTGATTCGAGGATCACCAGATCGCCGGCTTTCAGCACCGGCGCAATCGACAGCGCAGCCGCCTGCACGTAGCTGAGATCCGGCTGATGATCGCCGACAAACGGCGTCGGCACGGCAATCAGAAAGGCGTCGGCAGCTTCAGGCTGGGTGGTGGCGCGCAGGTTGCCGTTGTGCACCGCTGCACGTACTACGTCGCCCAGTTCAGGCTCGACGATATGAATTTCGCCGCGATTAATGGTTTCCACCGCGCGCGCATTGATATCCACGCCGATGACCTGTTTCCCGTGCGAAGCAAAAACGGCTGCCGTCGGCAGCCCAATGTAGCCCAGTCCGATAACGGAAATGGTTGAAAAACGCATAGTTAAACTCTGTGTTGTTTAAGTGCCTGCAGGATGCGCGCGCAGGCATGGCCATCGCCATACGGATTGTGCGCACGGCTCATCGCCTGCCACGCCTCGTCGTCCTGCAATAGCAGGCTGACTTCAGCAACAATTTTATTCACGTCGGTGCCGACCAGCTTCACCGTACCGGCCGCGACCGCTTCCGGCCGCTCGGTGGTTTCGCGCATCACCAGCACCGGTTTGCCCAGCGACGGCGCCTCTTCCTGGATGCCACCGGAATCGGTAAGAATCAGCCAGGCGCGATTCATCAGCCAGACAAACGGCAGGTACTCCTGCGGCTCAATCAGAATGATGTTGTTGATACCGCTCAGAATACGGTTCACCGGCTCGCTGACGTTAGGGTTGAGGTGCACCGGATAGACGATTTGCAGCTGCGGATGCTGACGCGCCAGCTGCGCCAGCGCGCTGCAGATGCGTTCAAAGCCTTCGCCAAAGCTTTCGCGCCGATGGCCGGTAACCAGAATCAGCTTTTTACCGGCCTCAAGGAACGGGTAACGCGCCGCCAGGCGGGCATTGAGATCGGCATCATCCAGCACGCGATCGCGTACCCACAGCAGCGCGTCGATCACCGTATTGCCGGTGACGAAAATGCGCGCGTCGGGCAGATTTTCGCGCAGCAGGTTTTGCCGCGAATTTTCTGTCGGCGTGAAGTGATAGCTGGCGAGATGACCGGTCAGGGTGCGGTTGGCCTCCTCCGGCCACGGTGACATCAGGTTACCGGTCCGCAGACCCGCCTCAACGTGGCCCACCGGAATCTGATGGTAAAACGCGGCCAGGCTGGCGGCAAAGGTGGTAGTGGTATCGCCGTGCACCAGCACGACATCCGGCTGGAAGTCTGCCAGCACGGTCTTCATACCCTGCAAAATGCGGCTGGTGATCTCGGTCAGTCCCTGTTCGGGCCGCATAATATTGAGGTCATAGTCGGGCTGCAGCCGGAAAAGGCGCAGTACCTGGTCAAGCATTTCACGATGCTGTGCCGTCACGCACAGGCGCGATTCGAAGGCAGCATCCTGCGCCAGTGCCTGCACCAGCGGAGCCATTTTGATCGCTTCAGGGCGCGTGCCAAATACAGTCAGAACTTTCACGCGGATTCTCTTAGTGACGGTTGGCGAATGTTGCACGCGGACGACGCACCAGCGCTACGCCGGCACCCACCAGCGCACCGATCGCGCCCCACATCACCATCATAAACAGACGACGTGGGCTATCGCGGCTGACCGGCTCTTCCGGCGTGCGCAGGTAACGGTAGGTCTGGAACGGTTTATCCAGGCGCGGTCCGGCCTGCAGTGTGTTGAGCATCGCCCTGTTTTGATCATAGCTTAAATCGTAAGCAGGTCCGCTGGCTTGCAGGGTATCCAGCTGCGCCTGCAGCATCTGCTGCCCCAGCAGGAAGCGATCGCTGTCCGGCAGCGCTTCACCGCTGACCGGCGCGCGGTTCTCTTTAATGCCCTGCTGGCTGGCCACTTTCAGCGCCTGCTCGATGCGCTGGCGACGGCGATCAAACACCGCCTGCGCCACTTCCTGCTGACGACTGACCTGCGCCTGCAGCTGCACGCTGCGCGCCTGCCACGCACCTTTGAGCTCATCGTTGAGATGGCGCGCGGCGCGTTCGCTGGCATAGGCAATGTACTGCCGCAGCAGGTTGTTGGCGTCGCCGGCGGTCTCCGCGATCAGCTTAATGTTATCCAGCGTATTGTGGGTGGCATCGGCCGGGGTGAACTGAATGTTGGTGATCAGATCGTCGAGCAGCGCGGCATCATTGTGCGCATTACCGCTTTTGCGGCTCTTATAGTAATCAGTCTGCAGCCAGAAATCGCGACGCGTATCCCACGACGCCAGCTGCATGGTGAACTCCTGATAGACCTCATCCATCACCGTCGGCGCTGGCGTATTCAGGCTGACGGTCTCGTTGCGCACATCCAGATTATTGAGGAACTGCTGCTGCACAAAGAATGCGCCCAGCATATTCACCGTCGGCCGATCGGTCACCGCCGTGGCGCTCCAGGATTGCTTCATTAACATGGAAGCCAGCCACGCCAGCAGCGCAAACAGCAGCGCCAGGCCAATAATCCAGCCTTTGCCGCGCCACAGCGTGCAGCCGAGGCCGCGTACATCCAGTTCGTTCTCCACAACGACAGAGGTCATAACAAAAGTGTCCTTATCCGGGTACTTATCTGGGTAATTATTTTTTCTCTTCGCCGCTGCTTTGCCAGCGACGTTTGATACGACGGATTTTGCGCGCGACGCGCCATGCATGTTTCAGGCAATAACCGTAAAGGAGGAAAGCAGCGAGGAACAGCGCCAGCATGACCCACTCGGGAATGAATGCCAGATATTCGCCCAGCACGCCAATCCCGGCCAGCAGCGCGGCGGCCACGGTAATCAATAAAAAGGCCTGCCGGGAGGTAAAACCGGCCCGCATGATCAGGTGATGGATATGCTGACGATCGGCCGAGAACGGGCTCATGCCCTTGCGCAGACGACGATACATGATCGCCACCATGTCCATCAGCGGAATAGCAATCAGCCACAGGGCGGTGACTGGCGTGATGGGATGGCTGAGGCCCTGCGTCGTTTCCAGCAGAATCCAGATGATGGTGAAGCCGATCATGGTACTGCCGGCATCACCCATAAACACTTTATAACGGCGGCCTAAAAAGCCGAGATTAAGCAGAATGTAGGGAATGGTGGCGGCGATCATCGCGAAGCACCACATCGCCAGGCTGGTCTGTCCGTCAAAGTAGAGGATGATGCCCATCGCGGCGAAGGTGACGCAGGATAAGCCACCCAGCAGACCATCAATACCGTCCACCATATTGAAAGCATTGATCGCTGCCCATACCGCGAACAGCGTCAGCACATAGCCGAAAGGCCCGACGATCAGCTCGACCGGACCAATGATAAACCCCAGGCTCAGTAAATAGAGTTTTGCCCCGACCATCATCACGATGGCAATCGCCGCCTGAACCACGGCACGGATTTTGACGCTGATATCAAAGCGGTCATCGAGCGCGCCGACCAGCACCAGTACCCCGGCGCAGAAGAGGTACAGTACGGCGTGCGGCAGATAATAATTTGAGATGGCAAAGGCGAAGCAAATCCCCGCATACACGGAGATACCGCCGACTAACGGAATGGCGCCATGGTGTCGTTTTCTGGAATTCGGCGTGTCCACAAGCCCAATTTTTTTAGCCGCTTTACGAGCAAAAAACAGGAACGCTAAAGAAAAAAGAAAAACTAAACCAAGCTCAGTACTCATAGTGAGTAAATTCACGTTAACGCTCTCAGCTAAAATCATGGACAACAATAAGCAATTTTCCCGCCATTGCTGTATATCCCTGGTCTGAATTCTGTCGCAGCGCGTGCGTTTGCTGAAAAAACCGCCGCTTTGCTGCCTCAGTCAATATGTCTGCTTCCTGACAGGCATAATCCTAATGCCCACAAATGAAAAACGCCACGTTAAGACGTGGCGTTAGTCATAAATCCTGGCAATTTGTGCCGTTAGCCGGCTGGCTCAGGCCGTTACCGGCGGCAACAGATTACGAGCGTTTCATCATATCGAAGAATTCGTCGTTGGTTTTGGTCATTGCCAGTTTATTGATGAGGAACTCCATTGCATCAATTTCACCCATCGGATGGATGATTTTGCGCAGGATCCACATCTTCTGCAGCTCTTCCTGAGAGGTGAGCAGCTCTTCTTTACGCGTACCGGAACGGTTGTAATCGATAGCCGGGAACACGCGCTTCTCAGCGATTTTACGTGACAGGTGCAGTTCCATGTTACCTGTACCTTTAAACTCTTCGTAAATCACTTCGTCCATCTTCGAACCGGTATCAACCAGCGCGGTGGCGATGATGGTCAGGCTGCCGCCCTCTTCCACGTTACGTGCCGCACCGAAGAAACGCTTCGGACGATGCAGGGCGTTGGCGTCAACACCACCGGTCAGGACTTTACCCGACGCCGGCACTACGGTGTTGTAGGCGCGCGCCAGACGGGTGATGGAGTCCAGCAGGATGATAACGTCTTTTTTGTGCTCGACCAGGCGCTTAGCCTTCTCGATCACCATCTCTGCAACCTGCACGTGACGCGAGGCCGGTTCGTCAAAGGTAGACGCGATAACTTCGCCTTTCACCAGACGCTGCATTTCGGTTACTTCTTCCGGACGCTCGTCAATCAGCAGCACCATCAGCACGCAGTCAGGGTAGTTATACGCGATGCTCTGCGCGATGTTCTGCAGCAGCATGGTTTTACCGGCTTTCGGCGGTGCGACGATCAGACCACGCTGACCACGACCGATTGGCGATGCCAGATCCAGCACGCGCGCCGTCAGGTCTTCGGTCGAACCGTTACCACGCTCCATGCGCAGACGGTTGTTCGCGTGCAGCGGCGTCAGGTTTTCAAACAGAATCTTGCTACGGGCGTTTTCTGGCTTGTCGTAGTTAACTTCGTTAACTTTCAGCAGCGCAAAATAGCGTTCACCTTCTTTCGGTGGGCGGATTTTGCCAGAAATGGTGTCACCAGTGCGGAGGTTGAAGCGGCGGATTTGGCTGGGAGAAACGTAGATATCATCGGGACCGGCGAGGTAGGAGCTGTCTCCGGAGCGGAGGAAACCAAATCCATCCTGCAGTATCTCCAGCACACCATCACCGAAGATGTCTTCGCCGCTCTTCGCGTGTTGTTTCAGGATGGCGAAAATAATGTCCTGTTTGCGCATACGCGCCAGGTTTTCCAGCCCCATATTTTCGCCGAGAGTAATCAGCTCAGAAACCGGCGTATTCTTTAATTCGGTAAGATTCATAGTGATGGGTTCTTAAACTCGGGGTAATTCTCGAAATGTTTGTCGTGAATGGTATGGCAAAAATTCCATGCCTGTTAATGGCTCTTTTTCAACGCTGCTCGACGGTTATCGTCAGATGTGGCGATAGGAAGCGAGGAGACGGTCGAAAGGTGATGCCGAATGTGCTAGCCGTCAGATTGCCAAACCACGAAAACGTTCAATGCGAGCTGGGTCTGACAAGGGAAAACTTTAGATGCAAACTACAAGGTAAGTGCGTAATGCAGTGAGGTCAACTTAACACGCCTGAAGGGAGACGTCCAGCAGTGGCGAAAAAATTCACCACTGCCGAACAAACACCGCGCCGGGCTTAGGCCAGGTTAGCGTTCAGGAACTCTTTCAGCTGACCTTTAGACAGCGCACCCACTTTGGTCGCCGCCACTTCGCCGTTCTTGAACAGCAGCAGGGTCGGGATACCGCGAATACCGTATTTTGGCGCAGTACCTGGGTTTTCATCAATGTTCAGCTTGGCGATGGTAAGCTTACCGTCGTACTCTTCTGCGACTTCGTCGAGAATCGGGGCGATCATTTTGCAAGGACCACACCATTCAGCCCAGAAATCTACCAGCGTCACACCGTCGGCTTTCAGCACGTCAGTGTCGAAACTGTCATCGGTCAGGTGAACGATTTTATCGCTGCTCATGTTTAACTCCAAAGATTATGCCTGGCGAATTGGCGTAAAATATACCAACGTAGGTTGACTTTATTTCATCGGATACGCTTTCGTAAAGCGATAGTAAGCTGATATTCTACCACACTATGAGCAAAACACACTTAACAGAACAGAAGTTTTCCGACTTCGCCCTGCACCCACAGGTAGTGGAAGCCCTTGATAAAAAAGGCTTTCATAACTGCACGCCGATTCAGGCGCTCGCGTTGCCTTTTGCGCTTTCAGGGCGTGATGTCGCGGGTCAGGCGCAAACCGGTACCGGCAAAACGATGGCGTTCCTGACGTCAACGTTTCATTATCTTCTTTCTCATCCAGCTGCTGAAGGCCGCCAGGTTAATCAGCCACGCGCGCTGATCATGGCACCGACGCGTGAGCTTGCGGTGCAGATTCATGCCGATGCCGAGCCGCTGGCGCAGGCCACCGGTCTGAAGCTGGGCCTGGCCTATGGCGGCGACGGCTATGACAAGCAGCTGAAAGTGCTGGCAGACGGCGTCGATATTCTGGTGGGCACCACCGGACGCCTGATTGACTACGCCAAACAAAATCACATCAACCTCGGCGCCATTCAGGTCGTGGTACTGGATGAAGCGGATCGCATGTTCGATCTCGGCTTCATTAAAGACATTCGCTGGCTGTTCCGCCGCATGCCGCCGGCCACCCAGCGCCTGAGTATGCTGTTCTCGGCCACGCTTTCTTATCGCGTACGTGAACTGGCGTTCGAGCACATGAACAACGCCGAATACGTTGAAGTTGAGCCCGAGCAGAAAACCGGCCACCGCATTAAAGAAGAGCTGTTTTACCCTTCGAACGAAGAGAAGATGCGTCTGCTGCAGACCCTGCTGGAAGAAGAGTGGCCGGACCGCGCCATCGTCTTCGCCAACACCAAGCACCGCTGTGAAGATATCTGGGGCCACCTGGCTGCCGATGGTCACCGCGTGGGCCTGCTGACCGGCGACGTGGCGCAGAAAAAACGCCTGCGCATTCTGGACGACTTCACCAAAGGTGATGTGGATATCCTCGTTGCCACCGACGTCGCCGCGCGCGGCCTGCACATCCCGGCAGTTACGCACGTCTTCAACTACGACCTGCCGGACGATCGCGAAGATTACGTGCACCGCATTGGCCGTACCGGTCGTGCTGGCGCCAGCGGTCACTCCATCAGCCTGGCCTGTGAAGAGTACGCGCTCAACCTGCCGGCGATTGAAGAGTACATCGGTCACGGTATTCCGGTGAGCAAGTACAACAGCGACGCCCTGCTGAGCGACCTGCCGCCACCGAAACGCCTGCAGCGTAACCGCTCGGGCAACGGTCCACGTCGCGGTGGCAACAACAGCAACCGTCGCGGCGGTGCCCCGCGCAACAACAACCGTAAACGTTCGGGTTAAGCACACATGCTAAGCGCATCGTCACTTTATGCTGCGATTGATTTAGGTTCTAACAGCTTTCATATGTTGGTGGTGCGCGAAGTGTCCGGCAGTATTCAGACCGTCGCGCGAATTAAACGCAAGGTGCGTCTGGCGGCAGGTCTTGATGCGGCCAACCATCTCTCGGCTGAGGCGATGCAGCGCGGCTGGCAGTGCCTGCGTCTGTTCTCCGAGCAGTTGCAGGACATTCCCTCGGAACAAATCCGCGTGGTGGCAACCGCCACGCTGCGCATTGCCAGTAACGCGCAGGATTTCCTGACTCAGGCGGAACAGATTCTCGGCTGCGCGGTGAACGTCATCAGCGGTGAGGAAGAAGCGCGCCTGATCTATCAGGGTGTTGCGCACACCACCGGCGGCTCTGACCAGCGGCTGGTGGTCGATATCGGCGGCGGCAGCACCGAGCTGGTGACCGGCGAAGGTGCGCACGCCACTACGCTGTTTAGCCTGTCGATGGGCTGTGTGACCTGGCTGGAGCGCTTCTTCAGCGATCGTCATCTCGCCAAAGAGAACTTTGCCCAGGCCGAACAGGCCGCACGTGAAATGATCCGTCCGATTGCGCCGGCACTGCGAGAGAAAGGCTGGCAGATTTGCGTGGGCGCGTCCGGCACCGTCCAGGCACTGCAGGAGATCATGGTGGCGCAGGGCATGGATGAGCGCATCACTCTGAGCAAACTGCAGCAGCTCAAGCAGCGTGCCATTCAGTGCGGCAAGCTGGAGGAGCTGGAGATTGAAGGGCTGACGCTGGAGCGTGCGCTGGTGTTCCCCAGCGGCCTGTCGATCCTGATCGCCATTTTTCACGAGCTGAGCATTGAGAGCATGACGCTGGCCGGCGGCGCACTGCGCGAAGGGCTGGTGTACGGCATGCTGCATCTGCCGATTGACCGCGATATTCGCAGCCGCACGCTGCAGAACGTTCAGCGTCGTTTCGCCATTGATGTTGAGCAGGTCGGCCGCGTGCGCCAGCTGGCAGAGAGCTTTTTCCGTCAGGTGAGCAGCAGCTGGAAGCTGGATCAGCGATGTCGCGATTTACTCCTCAGCGCCTGTTCAATCCACGAAATTGGCCTGAGCGTCGATTTCCGCCAGGCACCGCAGCACGCCGCGTATCTGATTCGCCATCTCGATCTTCCTGGTTTCACCCCCGCACAGAAAAAAATGCTGGCCTGCCTGCTGCAGAACCAGAGCGGCAGCATTGATCTGGCGCTGCTGACGCAGCAAAACGCCGTGCCGCCGCGCATGGCAGAGCGGCTGAGCCGTCTGCTGCGGCTGGCAATTATCTTCTCCAGCCGGCGGCGCGACGACACGCTGCCGGCGGTGCGTCTGCAGGCGGATGATGATGCGCTGCATCTGACGCTGCCGGCAGGCTGGCTGGCTGCGCATCCGCTGCGCGCCGAGCTGCTGGAGCAGGAGAGCCATTACCAGTCGTATGTGCACTGGCTGCTGACGATTTCCTGATCGAACCTGCTGCTGCTGCGTTGAAAAGCGCCCGGCAACTGCGCCTTTAAGCGAGTAAACTTCGCTTTGCCGGGCGCTTTGCCTCTGCGGCGCGCGCAACAGATTTCGCCACAGGCCAGGCTTGCGGCTGTGACGAAACCATTACCCCTTCTTTGCGTTCTCCAGCATCGCACGTAAGCCGGCGACGCGCGTTTGCCCGGTTTTCACCCGCTCTTCGGCGCTGATGACCTTTTTCTCACGCTCCCACGCCACATCATCCTGCGGCAATTCCAGCAGGAAGCGGCTTGGTTCCGGACGCACCAGCTCGCCGTACTGACGGCGCTCGCGGCACAGGGTAAAAGTCAGCTCTTTCTGCGCGCGGGTGATGCCCACGTAGGCCAGGCGACGCTCCTCTTCGATGTTGTTCTCATCGATACTGCTCTGATGCGGCAGCAGCCCCTCTTCCATGCCCACCAGATAGACATAGGGGAACTCCAGCCCTTTCGAGGCGTGCAGCGTCATCAGCTGGACCTGATCGAGCTCTTCGTCGCTCTCGCCGCGCTCCATCATGTCGCGCAGGGTAAAACGCGTCACCACCTGCGCCAGCGTCATCGGCTCGTTAAGTTCGTCGCCCTCCAGCATTTCGGTCATCCACTGAAACAGCGTATTGACGTTCTTCATGCGCATTTCCGCCGCTTTCGGGCTGGGGGAGGTTTCAAACAGCCAGCTTTCGTAGTCGATGCCGCGAATCAGGTCGCGCACCGCATTCACCGGTTCACGCTCGGTGAGCTGAACGATTTCATTCAGCCAGTGGGTAAAGCGCTGCAGATGCTCCAGCCCGCGCCCGGAAAGCGTCTGTTCCAGCCCCATATCAAAGCTGGCGTTAAACAGGCTTTTGTTGCGCAGATTGGCCCATTCACCCAGCTTCTGCAGCGTCGCGGGGCCGATCTCGCGGCGTGGCGTGTTCACGATGCGCAGAAACGCACTGTCATCTTCCGGATTGGTCAGCACGCGCAGATAGGCCAGCAAGTCCTTAATTTCCGGCCGCGAGAAAAACGACGTGCCGCCGGAGATGCGATAAGGAATACGGTTCTGCATCAGCAGCTTTTCAAACACGCGCGACTGATGGTTACCGCGATAAAGAATCGCGTAATCTTTGTACTGGGTTTTATTAATAAAATGATGGGCAATCAGCTCGCCCGCCACGCGCTCGGCTTCGTGATCTTCGTTGTTGGCGCTCAGCACTTTCAGCTCGCTGCCCTCGCCCAGCTCCGAGAACAGCCGCTTTTCAAACACGTGCGGATTGTTAGCGATGAGGATATTGGCGCATTTAAGAATACGCTGCGTCGAGCGATAGTTCTGCTCCAGCTTCACCACTTCCAGCGCCGGGAAATCCTCTTTCAGCAGCACCAGGTTCTGCGGCCGCGCGCCGCGCCACGAGTATATAGACTGATCGTCATCGCCGACCACGGTAAAGCGCGCCCGGGCACCGACCAGCAACTTCACCAGCTCATACTGGCTGGTGTTGGTGTCCTGATACTCATCCACCAGCAGATAGCGGATGCGCTGTTGCCAGCGTTCGCGCACCTCCTGATTACGCTGCAGCAGCAGGGTCGGCAGCAGAATCAGATCGTCGAAATCCAGCACGTTACAGGCTTTCAGATGCTGATCGTACAGCGCGTAGCAGTGGGCAAAAATCTGGTCGCGCTGTGATTTGGCGAGACCGGCCGCGCCCTGCGGATCGACCAGGTCGTTTTTCCAGTTGGAGATGGTGGAAATCAGCTGCTGCAACAGGGTTTTATCTTCTTCCAGCCACTGCTTGGTCAGGTCCTTAAGCAGCGCCAGCTGATCCTGATCGTCGAACAGCGAGAAGGTCGATTTCATGCCGAGCGCCTTGTACTCACGCTTGATGATCTCCAGGCCCAGCGTGTGGAAGGTTGAGATCATCAGACCGCGCGCCTCTTTGCGTCCCAGCGTTTGCGCCACACGTTCTTTCATCTCGCGCGACGCCTTGTTGGTGAAGGTCACCGCCGCGATATGGCGCGCCTGATAGCCGCATTCACGGATCAGATGGGCGATTTTATTGGTGATCACGCGGGTTTTACCGGAACCCGCACCGGCCAGCACCAGACAGGGACCGGTGACAAATTCGACAGCACGTTGTTGGCCGGGATTAAGACGCATAGAAAAACATCACTCAATTTAATCAGACAGGAAGATTTACATCGCGCCGTAGGGTGCGCATTGATGCGCACCTGAGCGCAAAGGTCGCCATCAATGGCGACCCTACAACTGAAGCGCACTACGCTATAATGCGTCGCACATTATACATAACGGGAACACCATCATGGCGAAAACCGCGGCGGCTTTACATATCCTGGTGAAACAGGAAGCTCAGGCGAAAGCGCTGCTGGCGCAGCTGGAAAAAGGCGCGAATTTTCAGCAACTGGCAAAAAAACACTCGACCTGCCCGTCCGGGCGTAACGGGGGCGATCTGGGAGAGTTTCGCAAAGGGCAGATGGTGCCGGCGTTTGATAAAGCGGTGTTCACCTGCCCGCTGCTGCAACCTTACGGACCGGTGAAAACCGCTTTTGGCTACCACATCATCAAAGTGCTGTGGCGTAACTGATCACTTTTTGCTTTTCATCTGCTGGAGCACGTTGCTGCACTGATTATCATCGGTGTCGCTTGGTGAAATCAACGCCAGCAGTGCGGCCGCCGGCGCGACCACTGCCCCCAGCGCGACGGCTGCGGCACCACGCGCCAGCAGCGGACCGGCTTTGACTCCGGCATCCGGGTTTTTGAAGGTGCCGCGCACATACAGCGGCGAACGCAGCGTAATGATACGAATGCCCTTGCTCTCCGGATTGATCGACAGATCCAGTCGCTCATTAGCAAAGTTAGCGTTGCCGGTAACGTTAATCACCGCGTTCTCGGTATCAAACACGAACAGACGCGGCGTCGCCAGTCCCTGACGGATATTCAGGTCGGTCGCGGCACAGTTGATGCGCACCTCATCGTCGCCAAACAGTTTACCCACCACATAGTTACCGACGTTCAGCCCGGCAATCTCCATCAGGCTGCGACTGATCAGGCCATCGTTCATCAACAGTTTCAGCTCGCCATTGCTGGTGCCCAGCAGGTCGGCCACCGAATTGCCGGTGCCGGTCAGGCTGGCATCCCCGTTGAGCTGGCCGAGACTACGCTGCATGGCGGTGACATCCGGGAACAGCTGACGCAGTTGCAGCTTGCGCGCATGCAGGTCGGCGCGGCCGCGCATCGGTGAGCGATCGCCCTCCAGATGGATGGTCGAATTAATGCTGCCGCCGGCCATGCCGAAGCGCAGCGGATCCAGCAGCAGGTCGCCATTTTTCAGCTGCAGATGGGTATAGAGATCGCTGAGCGGCAGCTTGCTGCTGTGCTCGATACGCTTGCCGCTGAACTTCACGTCAGCGTCCATCACATCCCAGTTTTTGGTATCGAACTTGTCATGTGGCAACACGCGATCCGCCGGCTGGGTGCTGGCCTCACCGCGCTGCGCTTTGGCCTGCGCCGTTTTTTCACTGCCCTTGCCGGAGTTAACCCCAATCAGCGGCCCAAGGTCCGCCATACGCAGCTGGTTCGACGTCAGCTCGCCGCTCAGCGTCGGACGCGGTTTGCCCTGACGATAGCTGAGCGAACCGTGAATATCGCTGTCACCAATATGACCGTTGAATTTTTCGTAGCGGAACAGCGGCCCTTTCTCTTCATTGAAACGCGCAATCAGGTGGCCGTCAGTTTCATATGGTGGCGTGTCCGGCAGCAGCACGCCGGTTAAGCCGTACAGATTTGCCAGCGTGTCGCCGGAGAAACGCAGCCGCACATCCAGCCCGCCGAGATTGAGCGGATCCTGCAGGGTGCCATCCACGCGCACACGTGTGGTGCCGTTGCGTACGTCGAGCTGCAACGGGAACGGCGTGGTTTTGCTGCGCAGCGACAACATACCGCCAATCTTACCGTCACCATCGAGTTTCTGGTTGTTGTAGGTCCCGCTCGCCTGCCAGCCAAACACAAAATCGCCGGCCCCTTTTTGCTGGTCGTTACCGCCCGCGACCTGCGCGTACGGCACCGGTTTACCCAGCGGATTGATCTTCACCGTGACATCGGCTTTGTTGATGGCGTCGCGATAGCGCAGCTGTCCCTGATCGAACAGGATATTATCAAGGCGGAATGACCATGCCGAAGGCGGCGCATTGGGGTCGCTGTTTTCGCTGCTGGCGAGGTTGAAGGTCCAGTTATTTTTCTTATCGGCGGTCTGCACCAGTCGCGCATCCGGCTGCTGCATCTTAATCCACGGCAGGTAAATCTCTTTGTGCAGCAGCGCCAGCGGCGCCAGCGTGGCTTCCACCCGCTGCAAATGCACCATTGTCACTTCCGGCACGCTGGGCGGATTACCGAGCATGACATCGTCAGCGTGTACCTGCGGCCACGGTACCCAGCTGCGCCAGCCTGGTTCTTCGCGATTGCGCACCCAGGCCACGCCAAGATCGCCGCGAATAGCGAACGGTCGGTTCAGTTCTGCCGAGACTTTCTGGTTGATGGTTGGCTTCAGGCGGTTCCAGTCAAAGGTGGCGATAATCACCACGACCACCACAACCAGCAACAATAAAATCCCGACCACCCAGCTAATTATTTTTCCTGTACGCGACATTTTGCCTCCTCCTTGCCCTTTCACGTCTCCTTAAAGATAGTCGAGACGCGGCAGAACGGAATTACGGAAGCTCAAGTACCAGGTTTTCCAGCTGGTTAAACGGCAGCGGACGTGAAAAATAATAGCCCTGTGCGGCCATGGCGGGCGAGTTGCGTACCTGCTGCCACTCCTCCTCGTTTTCCACCCCTTCGACGATCACGCCGTTACAGTAACGATTGATCAGCGCCAGCAGCATGGAGAACAGCGAGCGGCCCTCATCACTGGCGCGCAACAGCATAAACAGCTCGCGCGAAAGCTTGATGTAGTCGTAGCGCAGTTCGGTCAGCGCGGAGAAGTTCGCCATGCCAGACCCAAAGTCATCCAGCCACAGCGGGCCCAGCTCCGGCATCTGCGCCACCATCTCTTCCTGCGGCAGCGCGTGATGCTCGGTCAGTTCGAAGCGCACCCACGGCAGCTGGACGATCAGCGCGCGCACGGGCGCATGCTGCTGAATGGCCAGTAACGTGGGCCCATCAATATTGACGGAGGCCACCAGCTGACGCTGGCTGAAGAAGGAAGCCCACTGTAATAACAGTTCAAGCTGCTCCTGGACGATGTCGAGACGCTGGGCAATGGTCAGCGCCTCGAAATAGTCTTCGGGTGACACGTTTTGCTCAGGTGCGGCGGGATGCACCACGGCGGTAAGCAGTTCAATAGCCAGTAAGCGGCCAGAAACCTGGTAAATCGGCTGGAAAGTGTAGCACCGTTGGCACTGCTGCCAGTAGAGACGGGTTTCCTGTTGTTGCTCAAGTTCGGGAGAAAAAGGCAGCCGATGACTCAAATTCTTCATCACCATGGTGTTTTCCTGGTTGGTATTGAGTGCCTGCAAATAGCATCTCAGCGGCAAGTATCGGCTCTCCCCTGGATAACTTTATTGGTCTGCGCAGCCACACGAGCTGTTGAGTCTAGCAGCGTGTCTGCGGCTTAATCGGCAAAACAACCCCCGGTTTGGCCGCTAAATCGGTGCAGAAGCGCGGTTTTACGCCTTAAGGCAAATTAAAACAGCGTTTTAAAAAGCATTGACGACTGCCATACCAGACGCGAGACTAGAGCGCAGCATTCACTACAGGCCAAACACCATGACGCAGAAAACCATCGCCATTATTGGCGAATGCATGATTGAGCTGTCCGAAAAAGGTGAGAACATCAAACGCGGCTTTGGCGGCGATACGCTGAATACCGCAGTCTATCTGGCACGGCAGAGCGATCCCAGCCAGCTGCGTGTGGAGTATGTCACCGCGCTTGGCACCGACAGCTTCAGCGACCAGATGATCGCGGCCTGGCAGCAGGAGCAGGTGCACACGCAACTGGTGCAGCGCCTGCCGGACAAAATGCCCGGGCTTTACTTCATCGAAACCGATGCCCACGGCGAGCGCACCTTTTGGTACTGGCGCAGCGATGCTGCCGCGCGCTTCTGGCTGGATAGTCCGCAGGCCGGGGCCATCTGTCAGCAGCTGGCGCATTACGACTATCTCTACCTGAGCGGCATCAGCCTGGCGATCCTGCCTGAGGCCAGCCGCGAAAAGCTGATGGCGCTGCTCAGTGCCTGCCGGCAAAACGGTGGCACCGTGATTTTTGACAACAACTACCGGCCGCGTCTGTGGGCGGATAGCGCCAGTGCGCAGCAGGCGTATGCGGCGATGCTACGCCACACCGATATCGCCTTCCTGACGCTGGATGATGAACACCTGCTGTGGGGCGAACAGCCGCTGGCGGACGTGATTGCGCGCACGCGCGCCGCCGGCGTGCAGGAGATTGTGATCAAACGTGGTGCTGACTCCTGCCTGGTGGCGCGCGGCGACGAGCCGCTGCGGGACATTGCGGCCATCAAACTGGCTCCGGCGCAGATTGTCGATACCACCGCCGCAGGTGACTCCTTCAGCGCCGGTTATCTGGCCGTGCGCCTCGCGGGTGGCAGCGTGGAGCAGGCCGCTGCGCGCGGCCATCTCACCGCCAGTACGGTGATCCAGCATCGCGGCGCGATTATTCCGCCCAGCGCGATGCCAAAAACCGTTTAACACCGCACACGATTGTCGCGCCGCGCTGCCTGCTACGCGTCGCGACAATTTCCCCTCTGCCCTGACGGCAAATTGATTATTGCGCTGAAAAATATCACCGCGAAAATTTGGCTTAATGACGCAGATTCACCGGGCAATTTTTACTAATGACGCACGCCATCCAGCCGTCTCTCTGCCTGACGCTCACCACTTAAATGCCGCTAATCAGACTGATTTAAATTCAATGCATTACGACGATAAACCCGACCGCCAGGCATAGTCCGAAACTGGCGACGCCGGCGGTTTTCGGCTGGACGATCGCGCGAAAAAAGACCATGTTTTAATCAACCACAGCAGGAAGCTGTCAGGTCGACCGCGAACACAATAACGACAACATGACTCGCTCAGGACAGATTTATGCACACAGAAATTATCAATATCTGGCCGCACGGCGACGCGCCAGGCGCGAGTGACTCGCGCGCTCAGCCGCAGATCGTCGATTTGGCCAGAGAGTTCGAACCTTACGACCGCGCCGCCACCGGCGTGCGCTGTCCGGAGATGGCGATCTGGCATCCGGAAACCTCAAACGGTATCACCCTGCTGGTGGCACCGGGCGGCGGGTATCAGCGCGTACTGATCGACCGCGAAGGCAGCGCCCTCGCCACCTTTTTCACCTCGATGGGTTACACACTGGCGGTAATGACCTATCGCCTGCCGTACGACGGCCATCATGAAGGACCGGATGCGCCGCTGGCTGATGCCCAGCGTGCGGTGCGCGTGCTGCGCGAGCGCTCACAGCGCGGCCTGAACGGAAAGTACATCGTGATGATGGGCTTTTCGGCCGGCGGGCACGTGGCCGCCAGCCTCGGCACCCGCTTTGGCGAAAAAATCTATCCGCTGCAGGATCAGGCCGACAGCCTGTCACCGCGGCCTGATGCGATGGTACTGCTTTATCCGGTCATTAGCATGCGCGACGGTCTGGCGCATGAAAGTTCACGCACCCGCCTGCTGGGCGCGTGGCCGGATCAGAAAAGCATTGAGGCTTATTCGCTGGAGACGCGCGTGCACGGCCAGACGCCGCCGACGCTGCTGATCCACGCCGCTGACGATGAGACGGTTTCCGTTAATAACAGCATGGTGTTTTTCAGTGCCCTGCGTGAGCACAAGGTACCGGCGGAAATTCACTTTTATCAGAAAGGTGGCCACGGATTTGGGATTCGTGGCGTGGCGGATCTGCCGCTGGCCAGCTGGCCGATGCTGGTGACCGAATGGCTGCGCGCAAAGACCTGATGCCTCTGCTACGTTGAACCGCAGCGGCGCTGGCGGCGCGCGTTCATCCTGGTCGCTTACGTAAGCTCCTGAGGAAGAACACCCGTGCCGCCTTACTGCAGCGCACCTTATTGCGGGGATTCATGCACCCTGTGTTATGACGAGGGTTGAGCCGCATCGGTCGCGGTCGCGCTGCCATTATTTTCGGGTTTAGCTTCGTCCGGGGTAGCAGCGGCGGCAGGCGCATCCGGAACCTTCATCACCTTGTCCCAGCTGTCCTGCAGCATCCTGACGTTGGTTTCGGGCTCACCCTGCGGCTGAATCAGCACCATGGTGAGCTCCTGCGTTAACTGCTGGCGCAACTCCTGGTTGAGCTGGTCTCGCGTTAACTCGCTGAGAAACGCCTGACGCAGTTTCTGGTACTGCTCCGGCGCGATATCCACCACGGAATTCTGCTGCGAGCGCAGACGTTGCCCCATCAGAATATCGGTGTCGGTGCGCGCGTAGGTGGCAAACAGTTTGTTCAGTTCCAGCAGCTTTTGCGCCATCAGCGCATCAAACTCCTCCTGCGGCAGACCTTTATCACGCACGGTGGCCAGCTCACGCGCCACCTGGTTCAGGTTCTGCGCCAGCGACGCGTTAGGCGAATCCATGTTAATGGCGCACTGCGCACGCTGATACAGCACGCGACAGTCGAAGCCAACCTGCACGTTTTGCGCTTTGCTGTCGGCCAGCGCGCGCTGGACGTGCCAGAACAGCGCTTCGCGCGCCAGATCGCTCTGCCAGTAGCGCTGCAGATTCTGCGAGTCGCGGATTGGCTGCCATGGCGTATCCCACACCAGCGACAGGCGATCCTGCATCATGCCGCCGTTAACCAGGTTGATTGGCTGATGCGGCAGCGGCGACAGCGTGGGCAGCGCCGCGGGCGCCACCCGTTTGCCTTGCAGTGGCGAGAACGCTTTGTTGATCTGCTCCGCCATGCTGCGGCTATCCACGTTGCCCACCACGTACAGCGTCATGCCGTCCGGCGTGTACCACTGCTGGTAAAAGGCATTAAGCTGCGCGATATCCACCGGCGCGCGCGGCTGTTCGCCCGGGTCATGCGCCAGCATGGTCGACCCTTTCAGACGATAGCGCCACCACACATCCTGCGTATTGGGCGGCCAGGTCGCGATGGGATCGGTGGCGGTCAGCGCGGTCGACACCACCTGCTCATTGATGGTCATTTTACCGGCGGTGGCCGCCAGCCAGCTGAGCGCCTCTTTCAGCAGCTCCGGCCGGTTGTTCGGCAGGCTGAGATTGTATTGAGTGAAATCATAAGACGAGATGGCCGGCGGCAGCGGTCGCTGTGGATCCATCGCCTGTTGCCACAGTGCGCGCTGCTGATTGGTATCCAGCGCGGTGTTATGTACCATCGCCAGACGCGGTAAAAGATGGCTGAACCCGGTTTGCTGGGCGCTTTCCACCAGCGAACCGGTATTAACTATCAGGCGCAGCTCGATGCGATCGCTCGGACGTTGTGGTGTGGTCAGCAGCTGCCAGCTGAAACCATTGTCCAGTTTGCCTTCCTGCCAGGCGGGATCAGGCTGAAGTGTTTCGGCGTGGACGCCGAAGCCAGATGCCGCAAGCAGCCATCCGCCAACCAAAAGCCGAATTCTGGTGCCCTGCATGTGAACCCCTACTCAAACAGATAAACGCTCGTGCGCGCCATAGGCGGCCGCTTTTCAGCGAACCACGGCGGCAGGCTGCCGCCACGTTTATTCAACGACAGACTCTTTGACCACAGGAAGGCCAGGATGTCGCGCGACGAGGAAAAAAATCGGGAAAAAAATCAATGGGGTTATTATGCAAATGCCCGCTGTCAGGGCAAGCGACAGCGGGCATTTCACGACAAATTAACGCAAATAGAGGATTACGCGCTGGTCTGTGAAGCGTTATTGACCTTTTTCGCTGAAGAAAGCGTCGCTTTCATCTGCGCTTCATCGAGCTGGCCGACCCACTTCGCCACCACCACAGTCGCCACACCGTTACCCACCAGGTTGGTGAGCGCACGGGCTTCCGACATGAAGCGGTCAATGCCGAGAATCAGCGCCAGACCGGCCACCGGCAGATGTCCCACCGCCGACAGCGTAGCCGCCAGCACGATAAAGCCACTGCCGGTCACCCCTGCCGCGCCTTTGGAGGAGAGCAGCAGCACCACTAACAGCGTGATCTGGTGGAAGACATCCATGTGGGCGTTGGTCGCCTGAGCGATAAACACCGCCGCCATGGTCAGGTAAATCGACGTGCCATCGAGGTTGAACGAGTAGCCAGTTGGAATCACCAGCCCGACCACCGATTTCTTACAGCCCAGCTTCTCCATCTTGTCCAGCATGCGCGGCAGCGCCGACTCGGACGAAGACGTTCCCAGTACAATCAGCAGCTCTTCTTTGATGTAGGCAACAAACTTGAAGATGTTGAAGCCGGCCCAGCGGGCAATAATGCCCAGCACAATCACCACGAACAGTACGCAGGTGATGTAGAAGCAGATGATCAGCTGACCGAGCTGCACCAGCGATCCGACACCATATTTACCGATGGTGAACGCCATGGCGCCGAACGCACCAATCGGCGCCAGACGCATGATCATGTTGATCACGCCAAAAATCACCTTCGAGAAGCTCTCGATGACGTTGAACATCACGGTGCCGGCGTTACCGAGGCGATGCAGCGCAAAGCCAAACAGGATAGCGAACAGCAGCACCTGCAGGATGTTACCGCTGGCGAAGGCACCGACCACGCTGTTCGGGATCACGTCCAGCAGGAAGGCAATCACGCCCTGCTGCTCAGCCTGCTGCGCGTAGACCGCAACCGCTTTGGCATCCAGCGTCGCCGGATCGACGTTCATTCCCGCGCCCGGCTGGATCACGTTGACCACCACCAGACCGATAATCAGCGCGATGGTGCTGACAATTTCGAAATAGAGCAGCGCTACTGCGCCGGTCCGTCCAACTGCTTTCATGCTCTCCATGCCGGCAATACCGGTCACCACCGTACAGAAAATCACGGGGGCGATGATCATCTTGATCAGCTTAACGAAGCCATCGCCAAGCGGCTTCATTTGCGCGCCTAACTCAGGGTAGTAGTGGCCTAACAGGACGCCGATGCCGATGGCAACCAGCACCTGAAAGTAGAGGCTTTTGAACAGTTTCATAACAGGTGTCCAGGTATAGACGGCATTCACCGCCATTGTTATGGAGAAACGCATGCGGCAAGCCGCCTGGAAGCGTATGACCTTACCGATGGCGAGGAAAATAACACTCTGTTAACAGGATTAGTATACCCTTACATTCCTTACAAAAGTTACAAAACTCTAACTATGAACTGAAACGCTTCAGCACCCCATAACGGTGCAATTCTGCAAGGAAAATCAATAAATAAGGTGATTATTCAGACGGTGACGAGCTGGCCAGCCAGCGCTGGTTAAACACCGATAACGGCAGGGCTTCAGCATATAAGTAGCCCTGCCCGATGGTAATTCCGCGCGCCAGCAGCCAGTCGCGCTGCTCGGCGGTTTCGACGCCTTCGGCTATCACGTCGAGGTGGATGATATCGGCAATCGCCGCCACGATGCGCACCATGGTGTCATCATCCGGCAGCGCGGCGACAAAGCTGCGATCCATTTTTAGCTTATTGACCGGCAGCGCTTTGAACTGATGCAGGTAGTTGAGATTGGAATAGCCCATGCCGAAATCATCCAGCGCGACCGCCACCCCGGTTTGCTGCAGCGAGCGCAGCAGCGCCATCGCCTGTTCAGCATCGCCAATCTGCGCGGTTTCGGTGATCTCCAGCACGAAGTTACCCGGCGCAATGCGGTGGCGCTCCAGTAGCCCCTGCAGGTGGCTCACCACGCTGGCATCGCGCAGCTGTACTGCGGAGATATTCACGCTGAGCGGCAGATTGATGCCGTGGCGCTGCCAGCCAGCGATAATGCGGCACGCCTCTTCAAAAACCCAGCGGCCGAGCGCGGAGATGACGCCAATCTCTTCGGCGCTGGCGATGAACTCTTCGGATAACCCGTAGCTGCCGTCCGGCATACGCATGCGCAGCAGCGCTTCTGCGCCGGCCAGCTCGCCAGTGGCCATATTGATTTGCGGCTGCAGATAGAGCGCAAACTGGCCATCCTGCAGGCCCTGCAGGATGTCGTGCTCCTGGGTTAAGCGCTTCTGCGCCCGCTCGGTCAGCGCCGGGTCAAAGAACAGAATCTGGTTTTTACCCTGATGGCGCGCCGACATCATCGCCGACGTGGCGCGCGCCAGCTGTTCGCCAGCGGACACGGTGTTGTCATCATGCAGCGCCAGACCAATGCTGGCGTTGGGGCGCAGCTGCAGCTGATACAGGTTCACCGGCTGGTTGATGCGTAGCATCAGGTTGCGCGCCAGCCGCATGGCGCGAAACGGGTTGTGCGCACGCTTCATCAGTAGCGCAAAGTCGCTCGGTCCGGTCTGTGCCAGCAGGGTATGGTCATCAATGGTACTGCGGATTTTTTCCACCAGCGTCAGCATCAGCGTATCGCGCTGCTCATCGCTCAGGACGCCATTGGCTTCCTGCAGGGTTTCGATGCGGATCACCATCAGCCCCCACGGCTGCTGGCTGTGGCGATGGCGGATGTGCTGATCAAGCAGCGCCAGAAACAGCGCGCGGTTGGGCAAATCGGTCACCGCGAAATGGGTGGTCAGCCGGCTCATCTCATCGTGAATCGACTCCAGCACCTGCTGATTGCGGTTGTAGCTGCGAATCAGCATGCCGATCTCATCGTCGCGATGATTGTGCGGCAGCGCCAGCTTATGAGTGAGAATGGCGGGCGGCGGCAGCTCCTGCAGCTCACGCGAAATATTACGCAGCGGATGCACGATCAGCCGGTTGATACACCAGCTGATCGCCACGGACAGAATCAGCGCCAGCAGCATATAGGTGGTGATCATGGTGGACAGCGTGCTGAGCAGGAACTGATAAACGCGCGACGAATCAGCCTGCAGCACCAGATAGGCAATCGGCTTCGGCAGCCCGCTGCGCTCGACCGAATAGAGCGGCAGCGTAATCTGCACCGGCAGTTCGAATAGCCGGGCGACAAAGCGCGGCACCGGTTTCTCCGGCGCGAAGTCGGCGTGCAGCGCCTGGAAGGCGTTCGGCAGCACCACATCGGCGCGCGACAGAATGCCCGCCGGCTTAAGGGTATTCAGAATGCGTTCGGCCTGCGGGATATCGGCTTTGAGCACCGCTTCGGACAGCGGCTGGCGCACGGTATGCGCGACGTTCTCCATCTGCTGGGCGTAATCCACCCTGCGCTGCTGCACAAAATGGAATAACTGGATGACGATAAAAATACAGATGGTGACCAGCGCCACGGCGGACACGGTAGCCATCTGCTTTATCGTTAACGAACGACTGACGCGCAACAAAACCTCTCCTGGCCGCCGGGGGCCGTGACAGTTGCCGGAATGCGCAGCAAGTATATCCCAGGTCAGCATTTTTTTGCGCCGGGATAAAGGCGAAAATCACGCAACTGCCCCGCTTTACGCGCGGTTTCAGCATTTTGTCAGCCATTAGCGGCGCAGAGACAAAACGGTGCGCGCCAGCCCGCACCGTTTGCCGCTCAGGTTTTACTGCGGATAGGCTACCCAGTCGCCGCCGTTAAGGCGAATCCACGGTTTGCCCTGATACATCATCACGACGGCGTTATCATTTTCCGACACCACTGGCGTCTGCGGCAGGTTATCCGCCAGCACCGACATGTTGACATTCGGTGCGTTAAACACCTGACCGTCCACCACCCGCGACACCAGCTCGGAAATTGCCAGCAGGCTGACAGGCGTATCGATGGTCAGCGGCTGGCCCTGATGCGGCGCTTTCATGCCCACAAATTTAATGCCAACCGGCACGTGGGTGATGCCCGGGCTCGGAATGTCGCGCAGCCCGGACATCTGCATTTTATCCCCCTGCAGTGCCGCACCGTGCTCCGGCACCACCAGCACCATCACCCGGCGTCCCGACTTCTCCAGATTGGTCAGGAAGGTATCGAGCTGGTCGAACAGTACCCGTGCGCGCGGCTGCCACTCGGCGGTGCGGGTGCTGCCCAGCTCGCGCGTACCGTCGTGCAGCGGAATCAGGTTGTAGAAGGTGGCGCTGCGCGCATCGCTGCTTTTGCTGCGGTCATCAAGCCAGCGCTGCATCAGCTGCCCATCGTTGTACACCGGCGAACCATCAAAAGACGTCAGCTCCGGCGCAATCCCGGCCTGCGACATCAGCGGCGCCTGCATGTTGCCATCCTCGCGCAGCTCTTTCAGGTAGTTACCGAACACACCGGTATGATCCATCATCAGCTGCTGCTTAAAGCCCAGCTTCGCTAGATTATCAAACAGATAGCAGCGCTGGTCGGTGGCTTTATACAGGTTACTGTGTGAGGTCTGGCCGCAGCTGGCGCGCAGCAGGCGAATACCGGCCGGGCCGCTGTAGCCGGTGGCGGAGTTATAGTTGTTCAGCACGATATCAAAGTGCTTCCACAGCGGATGGTCACGCAGCTGCGCCACATCAATGTCCGACCACGCCAGCGAACAGATGTTGATCACCAGAATATCGAACGGCTGCGAATCGGCGGGCAGCGCATCCGGGAAATGCGTGACGCGCTGGCGTTCGCTGTCGTAAAAGCGATTCAGCCACGCGGTGAGGTTGGCGCTGGTGGGCGGCGCGCTTTGATCGAGTCCCGCCGCGGCCGGGCTGGCGGCCGGTTTGTCGTTCAGCGCCACCGGCGGTGCGGCGGCTTTGCCGGGCAGCAGGCTGACCGCCGGGCCGGCGAGCGTCAGCACGTTCAGCCAGATCAGCGCCAGCGACACCAGCACGGTGACGCGAATCCACTGCGCCACGAACAGGTAAATCACCAGCAGCACAAAGGCCGCGCCGATCATCTCCCAGTTAATAAAGCGCTGCAGCAAATCCAGCAGATAGGCCGGCGAGAATCCCGCCACCTGGCTGCCCTGGCTGAGCAGCGAGTTCAGACCCGGCAGCCAGGTATCGTGCCAAAACAGCGCGAAGCCAATCGGCAGCGAAACCCACTGGCGCAGACGATGCAGCCGCGCTGACGGCAGCGGAAACAGCAGCCACGCCAGAAACACCAGATTACTCAGTGCATGGAAGTTGAGATAGCCGTACCACAACAGACCAAATTTGATCAGAAAGTAAAAGTTCCAGCCGCCGAGGCCGCGCCAGCGCGCCGCGTGCAGCGTCGAAGGTGTGTTATCCATGTTTATCCGTTTTGGTCGATTGGCGTTGCCACTGCCCTTCCGATTTGAGGGCGCGGGCAGGTAACAGGCGCATCAGCAGGCTGGTGCTGCGCTGCGGCAGCCAGCGTCGCCACAGCGATTTCAGGAACAGCAAAATCAGTAACAGCAGGATCGCCACCTGCACACCATCCATCAGCGTCATACGTGCGGCTCCCCGAGATCTATGATGATTGGCTGCGGCGTCTGAGGGCTGCGCGGCGCGGCCGCTGCCGGCGCGGCTGGTTGCGCAGCGGCCGGTACCCTGAGCGGTTCGAACTGCGCCACCGGCGTCAGCTGCCGCACTTTATTCACCTCCGACAAAATCTGATTGTCGGCAAACCACACCATGCGGTTGCTGAACAGCTCGTCGTGCGGCAGGGAAAATATCGATTTCAGGGCAATGTCCAGGTCGTTAAAGCGGCAGGAAGAGAGGAATAAATAGAGCCGATCGTCAACCAGCGTCACCAGGTCGCCAAAACGACGTGGTTTACACAGCGTCAGCACCTGCGGCGGCGACAGCTGCGGCACCGGGCGCAGCGCCACCATCAGCCCTTTGTCGTTTTCCGGCAGCAGCGTATTGTTCATCAACTGCTGTACCGCCGCACAGAAACGCTCCAGCGGCAAATAGCCTTTCTGCTGCAGCGGCTGTAGCGCCTGCACCAGCGCCGGCAGATCGGCCGGCACGTGGCGGGTAAACTGCTGGCCCTGCACGCCTTCCAGCGCGGTCAGCAAGCGCGACAGCGGCGCCGCCGTTGGGACAATGCTGTTAACGCCGCACGCCAGCAGCAAACGTTCATCACTGTAGCGCAGGCTGGTACCGAGTTCCCGCACCACGATTTTCAGCGCGTTGCCGCGCGATCGCCGCAAACCATGGACCATGCTCGCCAGAGTCGGCACATCCTGATTGTGGGCCAGGCTAAAGATGACCGTGGCGGCGTTAGCCTGCTGCCCGCGCGTATACACGCTCTCGTTATCGCTGAACAGTTGCCACTGCGCAGAAAGCGGCGGCGCCCCTTCCAGCACATCCTGCTGGGCCAGAAACTGGTTTTCATCATTGAGGCTCAGCGGCTGCGACGCGGCGGCTTCAGCCTGCGCAATAAACTGATTATCAATACAGTTCAGGCGGATAGCGCGGTCGGCCAGCAATTTATCGGCGGAGTACCACCAGTTAATTCGATATTGCCAGCTATCCTGCTGAAATTCTAAATGAGCGACACCATCAAGCTGACGAAAATAACGCTGCAGATGATTTCGCAGGGGAATAATTGCGGTTCCGCAGGTGATCATTAGCAGCGTCATTTGTTTTTTTAACAGAACCCGGCGCAAGCCTTTTATCCACACGGTCAGTTCATCCGGGGATAATTTGTTCCACAGCGCCGCCTGACTATAAAACATGACCAGACCGCTACGTTTATTCATTACGCGCGCCATATCGCTGGCCAGATGTTGCAGGCTGGCTTTATTGGCAGGCAGCGAAAATAAGGGAATACGTGCCGGACCGCCGGGCGGATCGGGCGTTAACAGCGTCTGCGGGGATGCATCCGCGCTCACCAGCGTGGCCGCCTTTTGCTGGCTAACCACCTGACGTAACAGCGTTCGTGCGTCTTCGGGCCGCTGGCAGGTTATCCAGTAAAATCCCGGCGACTGCAGGGCGATTAATTCCTGTTGTACCTGCTGCAGGCCAAGCGTATAAAGATTTTTCATATTAGCGTCGCGATCTGTACAATCCAGGCTAGTTTAATATAGACGGCAACGATTGGAACTGCTGAAATAAAAAAAGCTGCGCACGCGCCAGACTGTTTGACTTTGCCGGGTCAGAAATCGCTGGCTGCGGTTTTATACGCGACAAGAAAAATATCACCCCTCTTTATCCGTTGTCGTTTCTTTGGTGGCAAAAAGTAATGAAAACTGAAAATGCTTTTTCACTGATCGCTGTCGGCAGCGAAGATCAGGATGATATTAACGCCCTGAGTGACGCCTTTTCACTGAAGGCGTTTCGCTATATTGATATTGCCCGTGAAGCGCGTCTGCAACAGTTGCTGTCGCGCTGGCCGTTGTTGCAGGAATGCACGCAGGGACCGGAGTCACCACGCTAATGCCGGTTCTCGCCTTACAGGGGCTGCGCGGCGGGTGCGGCGCGACGGCACTCAGTGCCGCGCTGGGCTGGGCGCTAAACGCGCTGCAGCAGTCGGTGCTGCTTATCGACCTTTCGCCAGCCAACCAACTGGCGGCCCACTTTAATCTGCCGCTCGACACGCCGCACGGCTGGCTGCGTGCGCAGCTGGATAACCAGCCGTGGCAGCACAGCGCGCTGCGCTATCAGCCGGGGCTGGATTTCCTGCCGTCTGGCACGCTCACGCATCAGCAGACCTTATCCTTAACCGCAGCGACAGCGGAAATTGCACAACCGCTGCTTAAGGCTTTGCCGGCCCTGAAACAGCGCTATCAGTGGATTATTTTCGACCTTCCGGCGGATCTGCTGCCGTGGCAGCAGGCGTTCATCCCGGCCGCCGATCGGCTGCTTCAGCTGTTAACGCTGGATGCCAACTGCCAGCTGCGCCTGCACCGCGCGCACTTTTCGCCGCAGACGCTGTTTCTGATTAACCAGTTCAACGCCAATAGCCAGCTGCAGCAGGATCTGCATCAGCTGTGGCTGCGCTCGCTTAAGAACCTGATTCCACAGATGATTCATCGCGATGAAGCGCTGGCAGAAGCGCTGATGATGAAACAGCCAGTGGGCGCCTGGCGTCCGCATGCGCTGGCCAGTGAAGAGATCAATACGCTGGCCAACTGGCTGCTGCTGCATGTTGCCGGAGGTGGCGCATGAATGCGCTGCGCTGGCTGCTGGTGCCGCAGGCCTCGCAGGCATTGCAGCAGCGCGCGCACCTGGCGCGTCAGCACGGCGCCGGGCGGTTAACGGTCGCGCTGCATCTGCTGTGGTGCGTGCTCGCCTGGTCGCTGCTGCGGCTGGAAACGCCGGCGTGGCGGCGCGTGCTGCAGCAGCGTCAGCGCTACTTCCCGCATATCTCTCCGCTGCGTCCGCGTCCGCTCGATATTGTGCGCTATGCACTCCAGAGCCTGTGGCTGCTTATCATGCTGCCGCTGGACGGCAGCGCGCGCAGCGAGCGTAAACGTTTTAACGCCTTTGGCTCGCTGTTCCGCTGGCGCCAGCAGCTGTATCAATGGCTGGCGCAGCTGCCGGCGCGGCTGGAGCACAGCGGCGTGCCGCAGCGCAGCGAACGCTGGCTGCAGCGCCTGCCACGGCGCGTGCGTCAGCTGCTGTTCATCGTAGTGGCGATCGCCGCCAGCCTGCTGGCGCTGCTGTGCATCTCGCAGCCGTTTGATATCACCACGCAGTTTGTGTTTGTGCTGCTGCTGTGGGCGCTGGCCATGCTGGTGCGCCGTATGCCGGGCCGGCTGGTGACCATCATGCTGATCGTGCTGTCGCTCACCATCTCCTGCCGCTATCTGTGGTGGCGCTATACGGAAACCCTTAACTGGGACGATCCGCTCAGCCTGACGTTTGGCCTGCTGCTGATTGGCGCGGAAACCTACGCGTGGACAGTACTGGTGCTGGGCTATTTCCAGACGCTGTGGCCGCTCAACCGCCAGCCGGTCTCTATGCCGCCGGAGATCGCCAGCTGGCCCAGCGTCGATATTCTGGTGCCGACCTACAACGAGCCGCTCAGCGTGGTCAAACCCACCATCTATGCTGCGCTGGGCATCGACTGGCCGCAGGATAAACTCAACATCTATATTCTTGATGACGGCACGCGCGAGGAGTTCCGCGAGTTTGCTGCCAGCGTAGGCGTCAATTACGTGGTGCGCCCCAGCCACGAACACGCCAAGGCCGGCAACATCAACCATGCGCTGAAAACCACCTGCCGCAGCGAATACGTGGCGATTTTTGACTGCGACCACGTGCCGACGCGCTCGTTCCTGCAGCTCACCATGGGCTGGTTCCTGAAAGATCACCGGCTGGGCATGCTGCAGACGCCGCACCACTTCTTCTCACCGGATCCGTTTGAGCGCAACCTCGGCCGCTTCCGCCAGACGCCGAATGAAGGCTCGCTGTTTTACGGTCTGGTGCAGGATGGTAACGACACCTGGGATGCCGCCTTTTTCTGCGGCTCCTGCGCAGTGCTGCGCCGCAGCGCGCTGGATGAGATTGGCGGTATCGCGGTAGAGACGGTAACCGAAGATGCACACACCTCGCTGCGACTGCACCGCCGCGGATACACCTCGGCCTACATCCGCATTCCTCAGGCTGCCGGGCTGGCGACCGAAAGTCTGTCAGCGCATATTGGCCAGCGCATCCGCTGGGCGCGCGGCATGGTGCAGATCTTCCGTCTCGATAATCCGCTGTTTGGCAAAGGGCTGAAGCTGGTACAGCGGCTGTGTTACGCCAATGCCATGCTGCACTTTCTTGCCGGTATTCCCCGGCTGATCTTTCTGCTGGCGCCGCTGGCGTTTCTGCTGTGCCATGCCTACATCATCTATGCGCCCGCGCTGGCCATCGCCATCTACGTGCTGCCGCACATGGTGCATACCAGCCTGACCAACTCGCGCATCCAGGGGCGCTGGCGCCACTCGTTCTGGAGCGAGGTGTATGAAACCGTGCTCGCCTGGTATATCGCCCGCCCCACCACGGTCGCGCTGTTTAATCCGCACAAAGGCAAATTCAACGTGACCGCCAAAGGGGGCCTGGTAGAAGAGCGTCATCTCGACTGGGTGATCACCAAACCCTACATGCTGCTGGTGCTGCTGAACATTGCCGGTATCGGCATGGGCTTCTGGCGCATGGCGCATGGCCCGGCCAATGAGCTGCTCACCATCTGGGTCAGTCTGGTGTGGGTGGTTTACAACATGATTATTCTCGGCGGCGCGGTGGCCGTGTCGGTGGAAGCGCGTCAAATCCGTGAAGCGCACCGCGTGGAGATCGCCATGCCGGCGGCGCTGGCACGCGCCGATGGTCATATGCTGCCGTGCACGCTGCGCGACTACTCTGACGGCGGCGTGGGCGTCGAACTGCGCGAGCCGGATGCACTGCGCGAGAACGAAAGCGTCTCGCTGCTGCTGCGGCGCGGACAGCAGGAGTTCAGTTTTCCGTGCTAGGTGCAGCGCGTATTTGGCCGCCGCGCAGGTATCCGCCTGCACCAGCTCTCCACCCGCCAGCACATCGAATTTATTCAGTGCACCTTTGCGCGCGCCGATACCTGGGCGCTGTGGCAGGACGGTTTTCCGGAGGATAAACCGGTGCAGAGCCTGGCGGACATTATGCTGCTCGGCTTCAAAGGCTATTTGCGGCTGGCGGAGTATGGTCCGGCACCGCTGCGCCGCCTGTTCCGTGGCCTGACCGCCGGACTGCACTGGCTGGCAACGCTGTTGCCGCATAGCGTCCGTCCGCGACCGGCAACGCTCAACACTGATTTTACCTAAGCTGATGATATGACCATGACGAGAAAACTGAGTTGGTTCACCGCCCTGCTGCTGGGCACGGCATCTCTGGCGCAGGCGGCACTTCCGGCGGCACTTCCTGATGCACCGCCTGCGGCAACCTCTGCGCCGCTGTCCGACGTGAACCAACCGCTCGATGCCAGCGCCCCGCTGCGCGATAGCCAGCTGCTGTTTACCCAGGTGGCACCGCCGCCGGGTAGCATGACGCTGCGCGGCACCGTCCCCACCAGCCAGATTGAGTTCGGCGTGCGCAGCGACGAAGTGGTCACGCGCGCGCTGCTGACGCTCAACTACCGGCCTTCGCCGGCGCTGCTGCCGACGCAGTCGCAGCTCAAGGTGTATCTCAACGATGAACTGGTGGGACTGGTCACCGTCACCGCCGATCAGCTCGGCAAAGAGAACCAGACGCAGCTGGAGATCGACCCGCGCTACATTAGCGACTTCAACCGCATCCGCCTGGAACTGGTCGGCCATTACGCCAACGTGTGTGAAAATCCGGCCAACAGCACCATCTGGCTGGATATCGGTAAAGCGAGCAAACTGGACCTGACGCTGCAGAAGCTGCCGCTGAAAAACGATCTCTCCCATTTCCCGGAGCCATTCTTTGACGCGCGCGACAACCGGCCGCTGCAGCTGCCTATGGTGTTCAGCGGCCAGCCGGATGTGCAGCAACAGCGTGCGGCAGGCCTGCTGGCCTCGTGGTTCGGTAGCCAGGCGCAGTGGCGCGGCCAGTCCTTCCCGGTGCTGTATAACCAGCTGCCGGAAGGGCAGCATGCAGTGGTGTTCGCTACCAACGATCGCCGGCCTGACTTCCTGCAAACGCTGCCGCCGGTGGACAAACCCACCGTGGAAATGGTCAGCCAGCCGGACAATCCCTATCAGAAGATGCTGCTGATTCTCGGCCGCGACGATAACGATCTGATTACTGCAGTAGAGGGCATTGTGCAGGGTGAACTGCTACTGCGCGGCGAGCGCGCCACCATCGACAGCGTGAAACTGCTGGCCCCGCGCCAGCCGTACGATGCGCCAAACTGGGTACGCACCGATCGCCGTACCACCTTTGGTGAACTGACGCAGTATCAGAACCAGCTGCAGGCCGATGGCCTGCAACCCAACCCGATTAGCCTGACGCTCAACCTGCCGCCGGATCTGTTCCTGGTGCGCGCACGCGGCATTGATATGGACCTGATCTATCGCTACACCTCACCGGTGCAGCAGGACGGCTCACGGCTGGCGGTGCATCTCAATAACCAGTTCATGCAGGATTATCCGCTGACCAGTAAAGATGGCGCGGGCCAGCAGCTGATGCGCATTCCGCTGATGCAGGGCCTGCAGGACAACAGCCGTCAGCTGACCATTCCGGCACTGCGTCTCGGTGTGGTGAACCAGCTGCGCTTTGATTTTGACTACGCCAATACCTTTATCGGCGGCACTGCCGATGGCCGCTGTGAAACCGTCACCCCCGTCGCGCATCATGCGGTGATCGACGATCGCTCCAGCATCGATTTCTCCGGCTATCGTCACTACATCGAAATGCCTTCGCTCGGCGCGTTTGCCAGCGCTGGCTTCCCGTTCAGCCGCTTCGCCGATCTGGCGCAAACCCTGGTGCTGGTACCGGCAAAACCGGAGAGCGGCGAAGTCAGTACGCTGCTTGACGCGCTGGGGGCGATCGGCGCCCAGACCGGCTATCCGGCACTGCGCGTGCAGATGAGCGATGACTGGCGCAACGCCAAAGACCACGATGCCGATCTGCTGCTGATCGGCAGCATTCCGCCGGATCTGCAGGCGGACACGGCGATCAATCTGCTGGTGGATCGCACGCGCAGCACCCTCAACATGCCATCGCGCCCGGGCAGCGCGCCCAACGTGCCACTGTCAGCCAGCGAGCGCACTGCCGAAAGCCAGACCGGCATCAGTTCGCGCGGTCCGCTCGGCGCCCTGGTTGGCTTCCAGTCGCCGTTCCACGATCAGCGCAGCGTGGTGGCGCTGCTGGCTGACAGCCCGCGCGGCTGGGATTTGCTGAATGCAGCGCTGCGCGACAGCGGCAAACGCGCGGCGATGTTCGGTTCCGTCAGCATCGTCCGGGAGTCCGGCGTCAACAGCGTGCGCGTGGGCGATACCTACTTTGTCGGGCATCTGCCGTGGTGGGAGCGGCTGTGGAATCTGCTGGCCACCCATCCGGTATGGCTGGCGATATGTGCCGTGCTGGTGGTGATCCTGTTCGCCCTGATGGCCTGGCGCCTGATGCGCATGGTGAGCCGTCGTCGCCTGGCTGAGCTGGATGACGATGAATAAGTTACCGCTTGCGCTGCTGATCGCCAGTGCGCTGGCCGGCAGCGTGGCGGCCGCACCCGGTCCGCAGGTGGCGCCGGTGGCGTGGCTGCTGATGCAGATTCGTACCGGCGAATCCACCAACAAATACGATTTGGTGCAGCAGTCGCTGTACCGGCTGGAAAAAATCGATCCGGATAACCCGCAGGTGCTGGCGGCACGCATTCGTATGGCGCTGCGTCAGGGCGATCAGGCCAAAGCTCAGCAGCTGTTCGATGCACTGCAAAAGGCTGCACCGGATGACGCCGCCACACGCGAATCTGCGGCAGGTTTGCGCCTGATGAGCCCCGAAGGACGTCAGCAGTTGCAGCAGGCGCGGCTGCTGGCCACCGCCGGACGGCTGCCGGAGGCCAAAGCAGCGTGGGATGCGCTGTTTCACGGCGTCTTTCCCGATGTAAACACCGAACTGGAGTACTGGCGACTGGTGGCGCGCCTGCCGGGCCAGCAGCCGCTCGCCTGGCGTCAGTTGCAGGCGCTGGAGCAGCGTTATCCGGGCAATATCGGCGTCGAGCTACAGCTGGCGCGCATGGCGTTTGATAATAATCAGCCGGATCAGGCGGTGACCCAGCTGCGTCAGCTGGCCAACCGCGACGGCGGCCGCGATGCCGCGTCTGAACTGTGGCTGCAGCAGATCCAGAACCAGCCGGTAAGCGAGCGCAGCGTTGCCAGCCTGCAGCAGTATCTGCAGGTGTTCACCAGCGGCGATGCGCAACAGCGCGGAGCGGATGAGCTGGCGCGTCAGCAAAAAATGCTGGCCGATCCGGCCTTCCGCCAGCGCATGCGCGGCCTGGCGCTGGTCGAGGCTGGCGGCGGCGCGGCGGCAATCGGCGCATTACAGGCGGCGCTGAAGGCCAATCCGGACGACGCCGAACTGCTCGGTGCCATGGGCCAGGCGCAGGCGCGTGCCGGTCACCGTTCCGCCGCCATCAGCTGGCTACAGAAAGCGATTCAGGCGGGCCAGGCCAGCACGCAAATCGGCAAGTGGCAGTCCCTGCTACAGACCAATCGTTACTGGCTGGCCATCGACAGCGGCGACGCGGCGCTGAAGCAGGGTGATTTATCCGGCGCTGAGCGGCAGTACCGCAGCGCGCAGGCCATCGACAGCAATGACAGCTGGGCGCTCATCGGCCTCGGTGATGTGGCGCAGGCGCGTAAAAACAGCGCGTTAGCCCGGCAGTACTGGCAGCAGGCGCTGCGCCTTGACCGCAGTAACGGCACGGCGCAGCAGCGCCTGAGCAATTTACGTATTGAGAGCCTGCTGGCCGACGCAGATACGCTGGCGCAGCAGCAGCAATGGCCGCAGGCGGTAGCGAAATACCGTGAGCGGGCTCAGGCGCGACCGGATGATGTCTGGCTGGCCTGGCGGCTGGCCAATGCGCTACGCAGCAGCGGTGACAACCAGGCAGGCGCGGCGGTAATGGCCGCGATGGTGCGCCAGCAGCCGCAGCAGCCAGCCGCGCTGTATGCCACGGCACTGTGGCAGTCATCCGGCGACGACGATGCCGCCGCGCTGGCCACGCTGCACCGTTTACCCACCGCCCGCTGGGACAGCAACATGCATGAACTGGCGGACCGCCTGGCGCAAAACCAGGCGTTCGGGCGTGCCGGGGAGCTACGCGCCCGCGGTGATGAAGCCGCCGCCATCCGCTTGCTGCAACAGCAGCCGGCCTCGCCGCGCCGCGACATTACGCTGGCCGACTGGGCGCTGGAGCGGGGCGATGCCACAACAGCGCTGGCCGGTTATCAGCAGGTGCTGCAGCAGGACGCCAGCAACAACGATGCCGCGCTCGGCCGCATCGAGGCGCTGCTGGCGCTGCAGCGCACCACCGAAGCGCGCGCAGCGCTGCACAGCCTGCCGGACAGCGTGGCGCAGCAGAGCCTGAACAGCGGCCGGCGCGTGGCACTCGCCTGGCAAAACAGCGGCGATACCAGCAAAGCGCAGCAGCTGTTCAGCGCGCTGAAAACCCGCGCCGCCGCCGTCGCGCCGTCACAGGAAAAAGCGCTGGTGCTGCGTGATGCCGCGCGGCTGGAGAGACAGCAGCGCCAGCCCGCGCTGGCACAGCAGGATTACCGCGCGGCGATGGTCGCCAGCGGCATCACCCCTGCGCTGCCAGACGATAACGCCCGCTATACCCGGCTGACGCGCACGCAGGCACAGGACGACTGGCTGAAGCGCAGCATCCGCAGCGACGCCGCTGACCTGTATCGCCAGCAGGACACCACTGTGACGCTGGAACAGGACTACTCGCGCGATAAGGGCAACGGTGGCACCTCTGACTTTACCGCCCATACCACCATGCTGCAGGCGGAAACCCCGCTGGCCGATGGCCGCAGCTTTGTGCGCGTTGATCACGTACAGGTTTCTGCCGGAACATTTTCCACCACTGATGGCAGCCATAGTGAACAGTTCGGCAGCTGTAACGACGCCAACGCCGGGGGCTGCCGGCGCGATTTCACCCAGCGGGACGAAGGCACCGCGCTGGGCGTCGGCTGGCACAACGATCGCTGGTCAGCCGATATCGGCACCACGCCGCTCGGTTTTACCGTCACTAACTGGGTCGGCGGCGTAAGCTGGAAAACTGACATCGACGATCTCGGGGTGACCTTTACCGCTTCACGTCGCCCAATCTCCAGTTCGCTGCTGGCTTACGCCGGCGCGCGCGATCCGGCCACTAACGGCGGCAAAAACTGGGGCGGCGTCGTCGCGACCGGCGGCGGCATCGGCCTGAGTTACGATCGGGGCGGCGCGCACGGGGTGTGGGCCGATCTCAGCGCCCATCAAATCAGCGGTGAAAACGTGGCGGACAACAGCCGCGAACGGCTGATGGCAGGCTATTACTACAAGCTGATCAATAGCGACAACCAGCGCGCCACCATCGGCCTGAACAGTATGCTGTGGCACTATCAGAAAGATTTGAGCGACTACACCTTTGGCCAGGGCGGCTATTACAGCCCGCAGCGCTACTTCTCGCTGGCGGTGCCGCTGACCTGGCGTCAGCGCACGGAAAACTGGTCGTATGAACTCGGCGGCTCGGTGTCGTGGTCACAGTCAACCACCGACGCTCAGGCGCGCTACCCGGTGAATCCCGGCTTTACGCTGGCCAGCAATCCGTCATCGGACAGCAGTTCCGGACGCGGTTTCGGCTATACCTTGCAGGCGTTGATAGAGCGGCGCATCACGCCGCACTGGTCGCTGGGTTTGGCCATGGACATTCAGCAGGCGAAAGATTACACCCCAAGCCACGGGCTGCTGTATGTGCGCTACTCAATGGCCGGCTGGAACGGCGACATGGATATGCCACCACAGCCACTGGAACCGTATGCGGATTTTAAATAAGCACACGAAAATGAAAAGGTCGCCATAAATGGCGACCCTACAAGATAGTTGCGTGGTTTTTACAGGGTGCGCTTTGATGCGCTCCGGTATAAATCCCGACGGGTGCAGGTAGCGTTCGGCTATCGCTTCTCCTGATAAGCCAGCCAGGTCAGCAGTTGCAGGCTGGCGGAGAAATAGTTTTGCTCCGGCGCTAAGCGGTCGCTGAGGTAGCCGGTTTGGTTGAGCGTCAGGTCGCGCACCGCGGTCAGGCCACCTTCCATATTGTAAGGTGCCGGGGTATTGGCCAGCACATCAAACCACGCTGGCGTGGTGTCGCGCGCGTAGCCCTGCCAGACGCGCTGGAAGGGCACCAGCCGCAGGCTTTGCGGATCGTACCACCAGATATTCAGCGGAATACGAATCGCGTCATAGCTGAAGCGGTTGGAATAGCCGACCGCCGGCGCGACGGAGCCATCGGCGTTCAGCGCCACCCAGTCCAGCGGCAGGCCGGTTTTGCCAAACTGCATGTCGCCCAGCAGCGCAAGGCTATCATCAATCAGCGTGTTCCACACGCGCAGATGGCTGTGCTGCGCAAACTCCTGCCATGCGGCGAACAGGAAATAGGAAGGGTTAAGCACCACATAGCTGGTTTTATCGAAGCCCTGCGCGCCCGGCAACATCACCTTGCGGCCGGCGTAGTCGATCACCGTTAGCTTGATGACCGCGCGCTGAATGCGATCCGACGCCTGCTGATAATCACCGCCCCACTTCTGTGCCGCGCGCTGCAGCGCCCAGGCGATCAGCACATCCCCGTCCGAGGCATCATTCTTATCGGCGATGGGATCGGCTGCGCCCGGCGTATAGCGCCAGTAGAACAGGTCATTCTGCGGATTGCGCAGATGGGTACGCGTCCACTGCCACAGCAAATCAAAGGTGGCGCGATCGTTATACGCCACCGCCAGCAGCATGCCGTAGCCCTGACCTTCGGTGTGGCTGACGTTGTTGTTGGCCGTATCGCTGATGCGGCCGTCGCTGCTCATAAAGCGGCTTTTGTAACTGCTCCAGCCATCGGCGGCCGCCTGAGCACTGAAAAATATCACCATGAAACACAGCATCCACTGACGCCAGAACCGCATCACTCTCATCACAGCTTCCTATTGGTATCGATAATGCAGCGTGCCGCCGTCGATTTTTTCCAGCGTCAGCGGTACCGCCGCGCTACCACCCTGCGCACGTAGCCACTGCGCGTACACGCCGGCCAGCACTGCGCTCAGCGCCAGCTGCCAGCGTTCTGCATCAAGCTGGCTGTCGCCCTGCGGCAGGGCATGGTGCTCAAGCATAATCGCGTTCTGCTGCGGCTGCAGCTGAACAAAGCCCCAGTTAAAGCGTGCCAGCTGGAGATTAATTTCGCGCTCCAGATCCTGCACGGTGCGCGCCTCCGGCAAAGGATAGCGCGTTGCCAGCAATTCGCCCACGCCGTTGAGGAAGGCTTCCGCCTCCGCGCCAGCGTTGTCCAGCATGCTCTCAATCATCACGCTGACCAGATCAAACCAGCCCGGCTGATACGGATGGCTGATGCGTGCGCCCGGTTGCTCACTCATTAGTTGTCTCCAAACAGATAACGGAAGTACAGATTGGCTGTGCTTTCGTTGTAATCGCCAAAGGTGTCATAGCCGAGCTGGCCGCCGATGGTGACGTCTTTATTAATCTTATAATCGGCACCGGCGTGCAGGTTATAGCCGATGCCGTTTTTGCTCTCACCGCTGTAGTAGGCGCTTTTGACAAAGCCCTGATCGGCGAGGCTTTGCAGCTGGGACTGCAGCGACGGATCGTTGGGGAAATACGCGCTCTTGTCCTGGCTGTACGACTGATAGCCGACCGAACCGCCAACGTTGACTTTCAGGTCATCAAACTTGCGGCTGAAGTCGACAGGGAACGACACCGCGGCATAATTCTGCGGACTGAAATAGCCGCCCTGACCGTAGCTGAAGTAACTCAGGTTTTTGGAGAAATCCATCCACGACAGGCTCATGCCGACCTTCAGCTCGCGGTCGTCGTAGTGGTAAGGCCGCACGTAAGCGCCCGCCGTGGCCTGCACGCTGTTGTTGCTCGCCACGTTCTCGCCCAGATAGCTGTAAGCGCCGCCGCCGACGTAGAAACCCGCGTCGCCGTTATCGAAGCTCAGCATGGCGTTGCCGCCGTTTTTGGTGACGCGCCCCCAGCGCTTGCCGCTGGTCTTGTCCTCCACGCCAACGTACGACAGCAGGCTGTCGGTCATGGCGCGGCGTTCACCGGTGAGGATCAGCGTCAGGAAATCGGTCAGCTTCGGCGACCACTGCACGCCGCCCACCAGCGTACTGAGATCCTGGCCGAGCGGCGTGCTGCCGAGGTCGATTTTGTAGCTGTCGCCCTTCAGCGCCATATTCAGTTCCACGCCGGTGGCCTTTTGCGAATCGGTCGACGAAGACGGCGTGTCGTCTATTTTCGCCGCGCCGGATGCCACCACATTGCCCTGCACCAGCGCGTTGCTGCCGAAGCGACGCCACGCATCACCGGCCGCACTGCCAGCGGTGAGCGACACCGGCGTCATCGTAAAGTCGAAGCGCGACTCGCCGAACGGCACGGTCGAGAAGGTCAGCGGCGCTTTGGCTTCGGTCAGCTTGCTGAGCCCCGATTCGCCGTCGCGTCCGCGCACCTGCATCTGCCCCTGTACCCAGGTGCCGGTTTTCTCCTGCAGATTGTCCATCATCTCGTCAATCTGGCGCAGCGTCTGGCTCTGCCGGACCTCCGGCGTGGTGCTCGCCAGCGTGACGTCCTGCGCGCTGCTGCTGGTGGCCGGTGCCGTTTGCCACGGCATTACCGTGCCATAGCTGGAAGGCGAACCGGACACCGGCGAGGTGCTGCGGTTGATAAACGGATTGTCCGCCAGCGCCAGACCGCCAACGGTCGGCACGCTGCCGCTCTGTGCGCCCTGCAGACCAATCAGCTGGCCGCGCGCGCTGCGCAGGTAGCTCATCGCCTGACTGTGCTCGCCGTTGGCTTCCGCCACGCGTGCCAGCAGTAACAGGCGATCCGGCGTCTGCTCATTGCGCAGGCCGCGGGTTAAGGTGTTCGCTTTGTCGATGTCGTTCTGCGCCAGCGCCACATCAATAGCGCCAGTGCGCGCATCCTGAGTGGGCGTATCCTGCGTCAGCAGATAGTCATACACCACGCCCGCTTCTTTGTTCATCTTGCCGGACTGATACAGACGCGCCATGGCAAACATCAGATCGCGGTTCTGCGGATCGTGCTGCAGCGCACCCACCAGCTTGTCATAGGCGGCGGCGTACTGCTTCTGCTCGCGCAGGCGATCGACTTCATTGATGAGATAACCGTTGCGGATACCGGCCAGCTGCGTGGGCGTACTGCGCGCCTGCAGCTCCGGACTGCTGAGGAAGCTCTGCGCTTCGGTCGTCAGTCCCGCCTGATTCAGTACCGCCACCTGCGCGGCGTAATCACCGGCGTTGCCCTGCACGCCGCGCTGCATGTTGCCGCGCACCACCGTCACCGCCGTGGTGAGATCGCCGGCTTTGGCCAGTTTCTGCGCCAGATTACCGGCATCGACCGGATTGGCTGGCGGCGTGGCGGCCAGCGCGCGTAGCGTATTGGCCGCCGCCGCGTCAGATCCCTGCGCCAGATAGCGATCGGCGGTGGCCATTTGCAGATTGAAATTCACGCGCTGCGCCAGTTCGCGCATCTCGCTGTTCTTGCTGCCGTTGGGAATGCGCGCCAGCAGCTGGCTGGCCTGCTGCCAGGCACCGCTCTCGCTGGCGTTGAGCGCACCGGCGTACAGCTCGCTGGTGCTGGCACCGCTGCGCAGGGTCGGCTGCATGACGTTGGCAGCCAGTAAACTATCGCCCTGCGCGCGGTAGATGCGCGCCAGATCGAGTCGCAGCCAGCCGTCGCTGGGATAGCGCTGAATGGCGCTGTTCAGCGTGGCGATGGCCGCACTGCGGTTGCCTGCCGCCAGCTCGCGTTTTGCCTGCGCACGCAGCGGATCGCTGCTGTTACCGCGCGGCGCCACGCTCTGGCGCACGCTGTCGGGCAATGATGCCAGCAGGGTATTGGCTTCGGCGCTGCGGTTTTGCTGGCGCAGCACGTAAAACAGCCCCTCTTTGGCGCTGCGGTTATCGGCATCGCTCTGCAGAATGGCCCGGTAGGTTTGCTCCGCCTGCTGCAGCTGATTGCTGCGGCGCAGCACATCAGCGCGGAACAGCTTCGCCGATATACCTTTTTCGCCCTCGGCCTGCGTCAGCGGCTCACTCAGCGCCAGCGCCTGCGCGCTGTCACCGTTTTTCAGCGCCTGCTGGGCATTCGCCAGCTGCGCGTAAAAGCGGGCGTCGGCCGCCTGCTGCTGACGCTGCTGGCTCTGATCGCCGCCCAGCTGTGCGGCGCGCGTCAGATAATCGGCGGCTTCGGCGTAGCGTCCGGCGCGCTGCGCCACGTAGCCCATACCGGCCAGCGCATCGGCGTCCTGCGGGTTGGCCTGCAGCACTTTTTCAAAGTTGTTCTGCGCACCGCTGACGTCGCCGCTGTTCAGCGCGCTAAAGCCCGCGCCCTTCTCCGCGCCGCCGACATTTTTGCGGTAGTAATCCACCACGGCGCTGTCCTGCGGATGGCGCTGCTGCCAGGTCTGGTACAGCGCGGCGTCCGACGCCTGCGGCGCCAGCCACAGCAGCGCCTGACGCAGCGAGCGATCGGCCTCTTTATTACCGTCCGCCATGCTGGCCAGCACATCAATACCCTGGCGGCGCGTCGCTTCCTGATAGGTCAGCGCTTTGCCCAGCGCCAGCTGAGCGCCGGTATCCTGCGGATGATCAGCGGCAAACTGCCGCAGCGCCTCCACCGCCTGGGGCAGCAGCGTGCGGTCGCCGGCCATGGTCAGATAATATTCTGCCGCCACGCTCGGTGGCGGCTCGTTGCCGCTGAAGGTGTTGCGCCAGGTTTGCAGCGCGGCGGCGATGTTACCGCTGCGCGCCTGCTGACGCGCCAGCGACAGCTGCGCCTGCGGTATGCTCTGCAGCTGCCGGGCGTTGTCCAGCTCCGTCAGATGCGGATCGTTGGGCGATACCGCACTCAGGCGGGCGCGCCACTGTGCCGCATCAGCCGCGCTGCCGCTTTGCTGTGAATAGAGCGCCAGCAGATACAGCGCCTGGGTATTGTTCGGCTCCACCATCAGGATTTTTTGCAGCGAGGCTTTCGCCAGATCGTCATGCGCTTTCTGATGCCAGTAGGCCGCCTGGTCGAACAGTGCCTGTAACGCCGGATTGGTGCTCTCCGCCGCCAGCAGCGGCTGTGAGAAGGCCAGCGCGCCGCCCAGCAGGAACGCCTGACGAATACCGGCACTTATCAGCTGTTTTTTCATTATTTTTATCCTTACTTCCGGCCGGAGTGGCTATCGTCTTGCGGGTGGAGACGGCGCCACGCGTGGCGCTTCAGCATCACCCAGGCCGCACTGCCGATCAGCGCCGACAGCAGCAGCGCCGCCAGCGCCATCAGTACCGAGTGCTGGTTGGCATACCACACCACCATCATGTACCACGGCATTTCACCGCTCGGGAACTGCGGCCCGACGCGGAAGCTGCGGATGCCGTTCTCATCGGTGATGATGGCGGTATCACCGCGGATGCCGGCGTTGATGCGCGCCGAATTCAAATCATCGTGCAAACGCAGCAGCTGCTGATCGCTGGTGGCGACCGTCATCACCACCAGACGATCGGCGCTCCACGGTGAGCGATAGCTGACAAAGCCGCGCCACGCTTCATTTGAGGAGAAGTAGCGATCGGCATCCAGCTGCTGGCGAGACCAGTCACCGGTCAGCCAGCCGCGCAGCTTATCGACGGCGGTCGGCTCTTTGACGCCCAGCGTGTTGCCGCTGGTCTGGTAAGCGGTGCCGGCCAGCATCTGCTGCGTGAAGGCGCTGTGCTGCATGGTGCTCACCGCCAGTACATCGCTGTGCTGCAGGCGCGTCAGATTGGTGCCACCGTTCGGCAGACCAAACAACACCTGGTTCTGCACCAGCGGCACGCCGGTAGCGTTACCGGCGCGCGCGGCCATGTCCAGTAACGTGGCGATCTCGGCATCACCCGGCGCCTCCGGCAGCAGCAGCGTGGTCTGCGAAAAATCCGCCAGCCGCGAGAACGGGAACGAAGCACCGACGAAGTACGACAGGTTCGGCAGCATGGTGAAGTGGCGCGTGTGGCTCAGATCGATCCACGAATCCTCTTCGATACGGCTCTTGATGTTGTTGTTGAGCAGCACGCCGCACGGCGCATCCGCCTTTGGCTTGATGTTGAAGTAGAGCGCCAGCTGGTTGTCGCCGTAAATCAGGTATGGCTCCAGCTTAAGCGTGTACTGCTCCTGGCGTGCATCCCCGCCCAGCCGGTGCCAGGCGCTCTCCAGCAGCCCGACTTTGTTCACCGTCAGGTTGCGCAGGAAAGTGCCGTTCAGCGTGACGTTGAGGAACGAATTGTTTTCATCGATCCAGCTTTCGGACGGGAAACGGTAGTGCAGATTGACCGGAATCGCGTCGCCGTCCCACAGGAACAGATCCGGCGCCGCGCGGAAGTTAACCCGCAGCGCATCGTGCCAGATACCGGTGGTGGTCAGGCTCTGATCTTTACGCAGCAGCTCGCTGAGGCGCACCGGGCGGCTGGTGTTGATCCAGCGCGGTGCGTCGTACGGTTTGCGCGTGCCAAGCGGCTGCTGCGGTACGTTCAGGCTGCTGGCATCGGTGGCCAGCGGCTGCGTGGTCAGGCGGTTGGCCGCCTGGCGCAGCTGGGCATCATCTGCACCGACCACCAGCAGCAGTTTGTACACCGGATTGTTGGGGTTATCGATCACCTGCAGCAGCGGACCACGGGCTGCGGGCAGCGTCACGCTGCCGATTTTGTCACCCGGATGGCCGATCAGGATACCGTTGTGCTCGGGCAGATCGCCGCGCACCACCGGGAAACGGATGCCACGGTAATCCGACTGAATGCCGAGCCAGGAAGCCACCAGCGCGGCGGCGCTGACGCTATCCGGCGAAACGTTAGCGGCAAAACCAAAGGTCACGCTGGCGGGCGTCATGCGCTGCACATCAATAAACGGACGCGGGAAGTTGCGCAGGCTGGTGCCGATGTTGAGCTGCTGGCCTTCAAGGCTGAGCGTGGTTTTCGGCAGAATGGTGACCTGATACTGCTGCGCGCTCTCTTTTTCGCACAGCAGCTTGTCGGCATCGTTAATTTTAAAGCTGAGGTTATTACTGGAAACCACCATCGCCGCCGGAATATCCAGCTGATAGTCGCTGACATCGCTGTCGCTGGCACCCAGCGGCAGGGTGCCGAGCGGCTGGCCGTTGAGCATCAGCTGCAGCGACGTGTTGCGCGCCGCCAGCGCGGCAGAGACGCGCAGCGACAGGTTGAGCCGCGCATTAGTGATCACCTCATCGCCCGGCAGGGTAAACAGAATACCGGACTGCAGCTGGCCGCCGGTCAGGGTGATGCCGCGCGGCTGCCCCATCTGCGCCACCGAAATGGTGCTGCTCACCGGCTGGTTTAACAGCGCGCCAGCGGGATCAGCGGCAGCCGGTGCCTCCGCAGCCACCGACGGTATGACGATGTCAGGCGCAGCCGATGCTGCTGGCGTTGCTGCCTCTGCCGGCGGTGCTGACTCTGCCGACTGTGCGGGTGCTGTATTTTCCTGCAGCGGCGCTGCATCGCCCGGCGTGTACGGCGCGTCGCCCGCCGCCTGCTTCAGCTGCGGATCGGCACTGCCATCCAGCCCCTGCGGCGGCGGTACGTCAGAGAGCGCGGCGCTGTCCTGGGTTACCGCCGGCGTCTCTGCCCAGGCAGGGGCGAGCAGCAGCGTGGTGGTCAGCGCGCTGGCCAGCAGCGTGTACGTCAATGTTTTCATGCTGCGCTGTCCTCTTTGGCCGTTGCCTGGCCATCACGCTTGCGCGCCTCACGGCGATCTTTCCAGCTCAGCCAGAACAGCTCAAAGACGGTACGGATGATGGTGCCGAGCGACAACAGCGGATTGTCCTGCTTATATTCCGGCTGGATCCACGCATCGGCCCGCGCCAGCACCACGCGCACCAGTTCACGGCGGCGCGCCAGCGGCATCGCGCCAAAGCGCAGGCGAATGGTCTCCTCATCACCGGAGATCTTGCTCACCGGAATGGTGATGGCACCCGATTTCAGCAACAGATCGATCTCTTCGATTTCATCGTGCTCATGCCGGTTGTCCGGCGCATCCAGCTGCGCGCCGCCCATCGACAGATCGCTGGTTTGCGTGCGCGAAGAGATGCCGCTGGCGTAGTGAATCACCGCCGGGATCTGCACCTCGATACGAATGGTTTTACGCACCTGTTTGGTTTCACGCGCCACGGCAATCGCCGCCATCAGAATAATCAGGCTGAACACCGCCCAGCCGACGTTGAGCGCAATCACATACGGGTCCACCCCGAAGTAATCATGCGCCACGGCACGCACCACGCCGGCCACGATGCCAATCGACAGCAGCGCGGCAACGATGACGTGAGGCCGCACGATGTGGAAGTCAAAGAAGCCCTGGTCCAGCAGGCCGCCTTTATCCGTCACGTTGAATTTGCCGTGCTTTGGCGACAGCAGGGTCAGCAGCGTCGGAATCACCAGGTGGAAGCACATCACGGTTTCGTAGATTTCACCCCAGAAGGTGTAGCGGAATTTGCCATTCATGCGCGAGTTAACGTACAGCGACATCACCAGATGCGGCAGTACGTAAGCGAAGATGAGTGACGCCGACGAGTGGATAATATTCAGGTTAAATAGCAGGTAAGCCAGCGGCGCGGTGAGGAACGCCACGCGCGGCAGGCCAAACTGGAAGTGCAGCATAGCGTTGAGGTAGCACAGACGCTGCTGCCACTTGAGCCCACGGCCCAGCAGCGGATTGTCGACGCGGAAAATCTGCGTCATGCCGCGCGCCCAGCGGGTACGCTGAATCACGTGCAGCCCCAGACGTTCGGTCGCCAGTCCTGCCGCCAGCGGAATTGCCAGGAACGCCGAGCCCCAGCCGAGACGCTGCATTTTCAGCGCGGTATGCGCGTCCTCGGTGACGGTTTCCACCGCGAAGCCGCCAATCTGTTCCAGCGCGCTGCGGCGGATCACCGCACAGGAGCCGCAGAAGAACGTGGCGTTCCAGTTGTCGTTGCCCTGCTGCACCGGGCCGTAAAACAACGAGCCCTCATTCGGGATGCTGCGCGCAGCGCGCAGGTTACGTTCGAACGGATCCGGCGAGTAAAAGTAGTGCGGCGTCTGCAGCAGCGCCAGCTTCGGATCTTTCAGGAACGGACCGACGGTGGCCTGCAGGAACGTGCGCGTCGCCACGTGGTCGCAGTCAAACACGCAAATCAGCTCACCTTTGGTGATTTTCATGGCGTGATTGAGGTTGCCGGCTTTGGCGTGGCGGTTATCGTCGCGCGTGATATAGCCGACGCCAACGTCGGCGGCAAATACCGCGAACTCGCTGCGTTTGCCATCATCCAGCAGGTAAACTTTGATCTTATCGCGCGGGTAGTCGATACACTGCGCCGCCAGCACGGTATCCCGCACCACGTCGAGGCTTTCGTTATAGGTCGGCACGTAGACATCGACCGTCGGCCACAAGCGGGTATCATCCGGCAGCGGTTCGATGGTGCGTTTTAATGGCCAGCTGGTTTGCAGGAAGCCGAGAATTAAGATCAGCCAGACGTACAGCTCGGCCAGATATAAGCCGATACCGAGAATCGCTTCAATCTCGGAATTAAACTGCAGCGTTTCCGTGGTGCGCCACCAGATATATCGGGTCGACATCAGCGCGGAAAGAAAAACCATCACAATGGTTATTTTACGGCTTTTACTGAAGCCCAGTAAAAACATCATGCCAATACTGATCAAACCAAAAATATACTGTTTCTGGCTGTCCATAGGCGTGATGACGATTACCGCAGCGACCGGTGCAAGCACCAGCAGCAGCAGGTAAAACCCGAGTTTACTCATGATTCACCCTGAAAAAGCTGTGTTGTTATTATTTGAACCAGGCCGCTGGCGGCCGGGCTTGTTAATAATGACTGCGGATCGGTGCCTGAACTTCGCCGTTGCCTACGTTGATATTCAGGATATTCGCCACCCGTTTTGCCACCAGTTCAATATCAAACGCCGCTGCCGAAGCCGGGCTGAAATCATAGATTGACTGCTGCGAGGCATTGGCCTCAGCCACGCTTTCATCGCGGTGCACCACGCCGAGTAAATTATCGCCCAGCCGCTGCTGCATAAATGCGGTCACTTCACGGCTGATATTCCGGCGATTATCACTTTGGTTGAGCACGAAATAATGACCGTGCTGATTATTTAATGGCTGGCCAATCATGCGATGGTTTTCAATTTGCGGCAGCAGCGCCACCGAGGCGGTATCCGCCAGCATCACCACTAAATGCATATCGGCCAGCGTCTGCATGGCTTTCAGCGCCGGACCGGGTCCCGGCGGAAAATCCGCAATAATCACCAGACCCGGATAATTCAGAACGGTATCCAGGCCGCGTTTTAAGAAATGGGCATCGTGCGCCAGGTTGTGTTCGAAGCGCTCACGCTGCGCTTCAGTCACTTCACCGTAAGGCATGACAAAGATGTTGCTGCCGGTGGTAAGGATTGACTGACTCCAGTCAGCGTGCTCTTCCGAGCGCGCCACAAAGCCGCGGCTGTCGTGCAGCGGTACGCCAAAATGCAGGCGCAGCGCATTTTGTACGTCAAAATCGATCGCCAGCACTTTGCTGCCGGCACGCGCCAGACTCCAGGCCAGGTTGGCCGCCATGGTGGTTTTTCCTACTCCCCCTTTTGGCGAGCACACACAAACTAATGGCATAGCGCGATCTTCTCCAGTAACGGTTTGAGCAGTGTTTCTTTAGATAAATGAACCGGTTCCGCCGCACGCGAGCGGAACAGTGCGCCAAAGCGCGAGGGCGTAGCAGGCTCCAGCTGCGCCACGGCGGGCGTAGTGGCCGGTGCTGCGGCAGCAGGGACAACCGCCTGTTCAGCAACCGGCGCGCTGATCGGCGGCGGTGGGAACAGTGAAGTGGCCGCCTGACGCGCTACGTGCGTGGCTGCCGGTGCCAGTGACGACACTGACGCGGCAGTGGGCGCGCTGCTTGCTGGCGGGAATAACGCGCTGCGCGGTGTTTCTGTGTCGGGTGCCGGCGCGCTGGCGGCGAGGCTCTGCAGCAGCGATGCCTTTTCACTGCGGGCGACGGGCGCCGGATTGAGAGCCTGCGGCGGCGCGACAAACTCATCGCCGCGAATCGGCTGCGGCTGCGGCAGATCGACGCGCTGGCCGCTACCCAGCTCCGGCTCATCATCCGTCGCCAGCTGACGGATGATCGCCCACTGGCTGTGATCGGCTTCCAGCGATTGCCCGGACATATCCTTAAAAGCAATGTCCAGCGTTTGCGTTTTTTCCTGGAAACGCTGCAGATCGTCGTAGTTCTTCATGATCAGAGCCTGTTAAAGCGGAGGGGTAATTTCCGCGAATATAACACACACGTTAAGACACGGTGAGAGAATTCTGATTATTAAAACCGCAGATTCGACAAAAGAGTTTTATCTGAAAGATTGAAAATATGCAGATGCAAAAAGCATGCACTGATTAATTGAGCAGGATTAATAAAAATCGATTAACGGAAATAGCAGCCAGAAGATAATTAAACTAATGCACTGATAATAAACAACATATCATTGAAATGTGCAGTTATCTCTGGCCGTGACGGCGCTCACACAATGCGGCACGGATTCAGAATTTGCCTTAACCTTTTCGCTATGGTTCAGGACCAGCGATTTAAAGATTCAGTCGCGTAATACATTTCTGCCATCGCAGGCGATTAAGACACGTCAGGTTAATTTTACTCATGTATCAGGCCACCAATAACAAAGGCTCCCGCAGGAGCCTTTCGCACTGACTGGCCGTAATTACGGCGTCGCCACCGGCTGATTCTCATCCTGGTCGACGGCGAAGCAGGCGATTTGCTGCTCACCATACTGCTTCAGTTTCGGCTGCAGCTGCACGCAGGTACCGAAACGGCGGCGGCAGCGTGCGTTAAACGCACAGCCCGGCGGCGGATTCAGCGGGCTCGGCAGCTCACCGGTCAGTTTGATGCGCTCGCGGCGTTCGTCCGGATTGAGGCGTGGCGTGGCCGACAGCAGCGCCTGAGTATACGGATGGCGCGGGTTGCTGAAGATCGCCTCTTTGCTGCCCTTTTCCACACAGCGTCCGAGGTACATCACCATGACTTCGTCGGCGATGTGCTCCACCACCGACAGGTCATGCGAGATGAACACATAGGACAGGCCGAGATCCTGCTGTAAATCCATCATCAGGTTGAGCACCTGAGCTCGCACCGATACGTCGAGCGCCGAGACCGGCTCATCGGCAATCAGCACGTCCGGATCGAGCATCAGGCCGCGCGCGATAGCGATACGCTGGCGCTGACCGCCGGAGAACATATGCGGATAGCGATCGTAGTGCTCGGTTTTCAGGCCCACTTTGGCCATCATCTCCAGCGTTTTTTCCCGCCGTTCCGCTTTGCTCAGCACGGTGTTGATCACCAGCGGCTCTTCCAGAATCTGGCTGATTTTCTTACGCGGATTGAGCGAACCGTACGGGTTCTGGAACACAATCTGGATTTTCTGCCGGCGCAGCTTTTGCGCCTGCGGATCGTGTTTCAGCAGATCCTGCCCGTGCCAGTACAACTCGCCGGCGGTCGGCGTTTCAATCATTGTCAGCAGGCGTCCGAGCGTGGATTTACCGCAGCCGGATTCGCCCACCACCGCCAGCGTTTTGCCACGCTCGAGGTTAAAGGAGACGCCGTCCAGCGCCTTCACCAGGCGCTCCTGGCCGAACAGACTCTTTTTCACCGGATAGTGTTTTTTCAGGTTAATCGCCTGCAGCAGGTAATCCTGCTTCGTGTTATCAAGACTCATAAGTCGGTCTCCCGGCATCATCCAGTGGGAAGTGACATTTGGACTGGCGGCCCGGAATATCGCGCAGCTCAGGTTCTTCAGTACGGCAGCGGTCGGTCACATACGGGCAGCGCGGATTGAGCAGACAGCCGTTAGGGCGGTCATACTTGCCCGGCACCACGCCCGGCAGCGACGCCAGCCGCGCTTTGTCGGCGGCAAACTCCGGCAGCGCACGCAGCAGCGCCTGCGTATACGGGTGACGCGGCGCTTTAAAGATATCCACCGCTTTGCCGCTCTCCACCACCTGACCGGCGTACATCACGATGATGTGCTGCGCCGCTTCGGCCACCAGCGCCAGATCGTGCGTGATCAGGATCAGCGCCATGTTCTCCTGCTTCTGTAACTCCAGCAGCAGTTCGATGATTTGCGCCTGAATGGTCACGTCGAGCGCCGTGGTTGGCTCATCGGCAATCAGCAGCTTCGGCTTACAGGCAATGGCCATGGCGATCATCACGCGCTGGCTCATACCGCCGGACAGCTGATGCGGATAGACATCGAGCCGCGATGCCGGATCGGGAATGCCCACCTGCTCCAGCAGGTCGATGGCACGCTGACGCCGCGTGCGCTTGCTGCCGCCCTGATGCACTTTCAGCGCTTCCATGATCTGGTAGCCCACGGTGTAACACGGGTTGAGGCTGGTCATCGGGTCCTGGAAGATCATCGCCACTTCTGCGCCCACCAGCTGGCGGCGCTCTTTTTCGGAGATGCGCTGCAGGTCGCGCTGATTGAACTCCAGCTTCTCTGCTTTCACGCGACCGGGATAGTCAATCAGCCCCATGATCGCCAGCGAGCTGACCGATTTACCGGAGCCGGACTCGCCGACAATCCCGACGACCTGGCCCTGTTCTACCTGGTAGCTGATGCGGTCAACCGCACGGAACGGTGCCTTTTCGTCGCCGAAATGCACCGACAGTTTTTCTACATTTAATAACGCCATCTCGGTGCCTCTTTACTGCTTGAGTTTCGGGTCGAGTGCATCACGCAAACCATCGCCCATGAGGTTAAAGGCCAGAACCGTCAGCAGGATGACCACTCCGGGGAAGGTCACGACCCACCAGGCACTCTGCGCATACTGCAACACGTCGGAGAGCATGGTGCCCCACTCCGGCGTCGGCGGCTGCGCCCCCATACCGAGAAAGCCCAACGCGGCCATATCCAGGATAGCGTTGGAGAAACCTAACGACGCCTGCACAATCAGCGGTGCCAGGCAGTTAGGCAGAATATTGATGAACATCTGGCGCAGCGTACCGGCACCGGCCACGCTGGAGGCGGTTACGTAGTCGCGATTGACTTCCACCAGCACCGCTGCGCGCGTCAGGCGAATGTAGTGCGGCAGTGCGACGAAGGTGATCGCCAGCGAGGCGTTGACAATCGACGGGCCAAAGATGGCCACCAGCACCAGCGCCAGCAGCAGGCTTGGCAGCGCCAGCATGATATCGACGAGGCGCATGATTACTGCATCCACCACGCCGCCGAGATAACCGGCCATCAGGCCGAAAATCACGCCCAGAATCAGCGACAGCACCACCACCATGCAGCCCACCAGCAGCGACAGGCGCGCACCAAACATCAGGCGCGACAGGATGTCACGGCCGACGTCATCGGTGCCCAGAATAAATTTCCAGCTGCCGCCCTCCTGCCACACCGGCGGGTGCAACAGCGCATCGCGGAACTGCTCAGCCGGGGCATGCGGTGCCAGCGCATCGGCGAAGATGGCGATCAGCAGCATCAGAATGATGTAAACCAGGCCGATAACCGCGCCTTTGTTACGTTTAAAATAGTGCCAGAATTCCTGAATCGGGGTCATCGGCTTCGGTGCAGCGGTGACGCTTGCGGGATCAACAGCAGACATGATTCCCCCTTATTTCTTATGACGGATGCGCGGATTCACCACGCCGTACAACAGATCAACCAGCAGGTTGACCAGAATGATCAGGATTGCCACCAGCAGCACGCCGCCCTGCACCACCGGATAATCACGGCGCTGCAGTGCTTCGATCAGCCAGCGGCCGAGTCCCGGCCAGGAGAAGATGGTTTCGGTGAGGATGGCGCCCGCCAGCAGCGTGCCCACCTGCAGACCGATCACCGTGACCACCGGCAGCATGGCGTTACGCAGCGCATGCACCACGATCACGCGCATGCGCGTCAGGCCTTTGGCGCGCGCGGTACGGATGTAGTCTTCACCCAGCACTTCCAGCATCGAGGAGCGCGTCATACGCACAATCACCGCCAGCGGAATGGTGCCCAGCACGATGGCCGGCAGGATCATGTGCATCACCGCATCTTTGAAGTCGCCCTCTTCGCCCCACAGTAGCGTATCAATCAGCATAAAGCCGGTGAGCGGATGGCTGTCGTCAAGGAAGATGGTGTCGCTGACGCGGCCGGAGACCGGCGTCAGGTTGAGCTGCACCGACACCAGCATGATCAGCATGATGCCCCACCAGAAGATCGGCATTGAGTAGCCGGTCAGCGAGATGCCCACCGCGGTGTGATCGAAAATTGAGCCGCGTTTCACCGCCGCCAGCACGCCGACCGGAATACCCACGGCAACGGCGAAGATCATGGCGCAAATGCCCAGCTCAAGCGTGGCTTTAAAGCGCGGCACGAACTCATCCCACACCGGGATGCGGCTTTTCAGCGAGATGCCGAGGTCGCCATGCAGCACGCCGTTGATGTAAGTGATGTACTGTTTCCACATCGGCTGATCGAGACCAAACTGGGCCATCAGCTGCGCATGACGTTCGGGGGAGATACCGCGTTCACCGGCCATGATCAGCACCGGGTCGCCGGGGATCAGGTGAACGAAGGCAAAGGTCAATAATGTAATACCGATGAACGTCGGGATGACAAGGCCCAGACGTCGGAGTATGAATTGCAGCATAAGCCGGATTCTCAGTCATTTTCCGTGGCGCTAACGCCATGGACTACATTGCTCACAATCCGCAGCCGGCATAGCCGGACGCGACGCAAGAAGCGCTTCAAAATCCCCGTCATACTTCACGCTGCATCAGCGCAAGGTATTGAGGGTTTATAAGAAATTAGCCGGAAATAAAGTGCGGAGTACGGGCGGCGAAGGTGCCGCCCGAGGGCCAGCCATGCTGGCCCTGACCGCGATAATCCGAAAGGTTATTCCTGGATGTCGACGTTTTCGAAGTGATGTTTACCTAATGGATCAACCACATAGCCACTCACTTTCTTGCTCACTGGCTCGTACACGGTTGAGTGCGCGATGATCAGTGCTGGCGCCTGGTCGTGCATTACCACCTGCGCCTGCTTGTAGAGCTCAATACGTTTGTTGTGATCGGCTTCAGCACGCGCTGGCTGGATCAGATCTTCAAACGGCTTGTAGCACCAGCGTGAGTAGTTAGAACCGTCTTTCGCTGCCGCGCAGCTGAACAGGGTGGCGAAGAAGTTATCCGGATCCCCGTTATCACCGGTCCAGCCCATCATCACGGTCTGGTGTTCACCGGCTTTAGCACGCTTCAGGTACTCGCCCCACTCGAAAGTAACGATTTTGGCTTTCACGCCGATTTTCGCCCAGTCAGCCTGAACCATTTCCGCCATACGACGGGCGTTCGGGTTGTACGGACGCTGTACCGGCATCGCCCACAGGTCAATGCTGAAGCCATCCGGCATGCCCGCTTCTTTCAGCAGCTCTTTGGCTTTGGCCGGATCGTAAGCGTAGTCTTTGACGTCATTGTTGTAGCCCCACATGGTTGGTGGGATCAGGTTTTTCGCTGCCTGACCGGCGCCCTGATAGACCGCATCAATGATCGCTTGTTTGTTCACCGCCATGGTCAGTGCCTGACGCACTTTGACGTTATCCAGCGGTTTTTTCTCGGTGTTGAAAGACAGGTAACCGACGTTCAGCCCTGGCTGTTCCATCAGGTTGATTTTGGAGTCTTTCTTCATGCTGGCGATGTCAGCCGGGTTGGGATACGGCATCACCTGACACTCGCCTTTCTGCAGTTTGGCGTAGCGCACCGAAGCATCTGGCGTGATGGAGAATACCAGACGATCGATTTTTGGCTTGGTGCCCCAGAAGTCCGGGTTGGCTTTGTACAGAATACGTGAGTCTTTCTGGTACTGCTGCAGCACGAACGGACCGGTACCCACCGGGTTGAGGTCCAGTTTTTCTGGCGTGCCGGCTTTCAGCATGTTGTCGGCGTACTCTTTCGACAGAATTGACGCGAAGTCCATGCCAAGGTCGGCGAGGAATGGCGCTTCCGGACGGGTCAGCGTGAAGCGTACGGTGTAGTCATCCACTTTTTCGATTTTGGCGATCAGCTTCGGCATGTCCATGCCTTCAAAGTATTCGTAGCTGCCGCCGGAGACACCGTGGTACTTGTTGTTTTTATCGAGCTGGCGCTCGAAGGAGAACACGACGTCATCAGCGTTGAAGGTGCGGGTCGGCTTGAAGTCTTTGGTGGTTTGCCACTTCACGCCCTGACGCAGATGGAAGGTATAGGTTTTACCATCTTCGCTGACGTCCCATTTTTCTGCCAGGCCCGGCTGCAGCTCAGTGGTACCGGTTTTGAACTCAACCAGACGGTTATAGATCGGTACTGAGCTGGCATCGTAAGTGGTGCCGGATGTGAACAGCTGCGGGTTGAAGCCTTCCGGCGAACCTTCTGAACAGTAAACGAGGGTTTTCGCCTGAACGCCCGCGGCCACGGTCATAGCAATCAGGCTAAGACCGACCTTCAGCATCCTGGATTTGGCCAGGGAGTTGATCATGTTTTGCTCCATTGTGATGTGATGTTGTGTGCGTCGCCCGACCTCTGGTTTTTTTATGCGGTTCGGGCAGGTCAGTTATGTAATGACCAAAATGCGAGCGGTTATTGTTGTAGCGCTGACGCCGTGGAACCTGCCAGCGCTGGCCGTCTCTGCATCTTATTGACGCATCAATTTGTCAACAGTTGCAATGAACGTCAATACAACGTGGGGTTATTTACACAGAGTGTGAGTAAGTGCAAGCAACGATAAAAAACAGTGTTTGCACGCTAAGCCAAAATTTAAAAAGGTGATAAAGCGCGCAATGCCGTGTGATTCTCTGGCAATGGCGCCTGATGACAGTGATTATCACCGTTAAAAAACGTCTTAAAGTTGTCGGTAAATGTTGAATATCTGAACGATTCCCCGTGCGTTATGACGTTCAGGCAGCGAAATATGCTGGCGTAATGGCATAAGAAATCAGCAAAAAGCAAAAGCCGGTCATAAGCAGAATGTGTCGCGAATTAAGAGAGGTGCTTTGATGCAGCAAGGGATGAAGAGCGGTGTTGAAGGATAATACCGTTTATCCCGGTGATGATTAATGGAACGCGTAAATTGATGACTTTGCTTGATCGCTGCCGGGATGTGAGTCTGGTTCAGGGAAGGTCATTAGATCGCCATGGATGATCGGCGTGGGTTCCGGCGTGGCCGTCCGGTCGCCATGAATGGCGACCCTACAGGATTATGCACTTTTGTAGGATGCGTATTTATACGCACCTGGGGATGTGCACGGCAGCCAGTAAACCTTCAGCCATCGCCGAAGCCGGATAAAGGGTGGAAGGCGGGGCCGTGGAGTAAAGCGTCACACGCCATGGATGGCGTGTGCCGAGCGATCAGGGACGAGACAGCGTCTTTACGGAGCGGTCCCGTATTTCACCCTGAAACTGCAAAAACGACAGACGAAAAAAAACCTGCTTTTTGCAAAGCAGGTTTCTTGAATGATGGTCGGCGAGAGAGGATTACGCTTCTCTGCGAGAAGCGCCCTGCGGGCCGTTGCTGACGCAACGTTGTCTCGCTGCGCTCGGCTCAAACCTCCTTCGGAGGTTCTCATCCTCTATTTGCCACAGACGAAAAAAAACCTGCTTTTTGCAAAGCAGGTTTCTTAAATGATGGTCGGCGAGAGAGGATTCGAACCTCCGACCCACTGGTCCCAAACCAGTTGCGCTACCAAGCTGCGCTACTCGCCGATGGGGGCGAATATTACTGCCGTGACTTTAGAGCGTCAATCCCTTTTCCCGAAAATCCGCCTGATTGCCTGGAAAGCAAGCAGTGCCTTAAACACCAGCCTGCTCAATAAGATCCAGGCACGAATTACAGCGCTTTCGCACTGCTGGCAGTGGCAGGTGCCTGGCACCAGTTATTCGCTGCTTTAATACCGCCATCCGGCGAGGTATAACCCAGACACCCTAAAATGGTGTCGAACAACTCAACGTGACGATGGGTTTTGCCGACGCGCTGCTGCGCCTGTAACCGCTCAAAGTTGCTGCGGTTAGTCGGGTCCTGCAAATACTTATCAGACGCCCAGACAATCATCGGCACGCGGAACTGCTCCGGCGGTGCCATCTCGCGCGGCGTACCGTGCAGGTGCATATTTTCGCTGATCGACTCACCGTGGTCCGCGGCATAGAACACAATCGCCTTCTTATCACGCAGCTGATCCAGCACGCTGTCCAGCATGGTATCAACATACAGAATCGAGTTGTCGTAGGCGTTAATCAGCTGGGCTTTGCTGCACTTATCGTCCACGCCAATACACTCAGGCTGATAGCGGGCAAACTCGCGCGGATAACGCTGTGAATAGAGATAGTGCGAACCTTTCGTGTGCAACACCACCAGATGCTTGCCTTTCGGGAAGCGCTGCAGTGAAGCCTGTAGCTCTGGCACCAGCAGCATATCGTCCACCGCTTTGCCCTGATTACGCTTCTCAGAACCAATCTGCTCGCGGAACGAGAAGTTATTCACATCGGCGTTGTCGTAGAACCACACTTCGCTCTGCATGGCGAACAGCTCGGAGGTGAAGCCCAGCTCTTTCATCACCGCAAAAATGTTCTGCTCTTTCAGCGTACGGCCAGGGTTATCCATGGTGCCGCCCTCGCGCACAAACATGCAGCGCAGCGACAGCTTGGTGGCGGTATCACAGGATTCACCGCGGAATGCCACCAGATTCTTCTCTTTCGACAGCTTCGGCGTGGTATCGCGGTTATAGCCCAGCATGCCCATGTGATCCCAGCGCGTGGTCTCGCCAATCACAAACACCACATAGGTATCGTCAATGCCAGGCGGCGCTATATAGGTAAACTTCTTCGCCGGATCGAGTAACTCCTGGCTGTCCAGCCTCTCATCCACCTTGGTCCAGGCGAACAGGCCCAGCGCCGCGATCCAGTTCGAAGGCAGATAAGAGTGCGCCACTACGCCGCCATAGCTTGGCAGGTCGATATTGGTGATCTCTTCATTGGCTTTTTGCAGCTTGTCGAAGTAGCGAATCGGCAGCCATACCAGCGCCACGCTCAGCAGCAGGATCACTGTAGGTTTCAGACGCTGACCGGGGGTTTTCAGCTGTTCAATCAGTGTCAGGCTCAGGTTATTGCGCCAGATCAGCAGCAGCGGCAGTGCGCTCACCAGCACCATCCACAATACAAAGTGCAGCCCGATAACCTCTTTAGAGAGATCGACATCGGTGGTCATGACCGACGCCACGATGCCGTAACCGATCACCACGTTAAAGAACGCCATGTAATAGGCGGCGGCCACCGAAATCACCACCAGCAGGCTGGCGATTACGCGATAAAACCATTTGCCACCCAGCGACAGCAGTCGCATCAGGAAGAAGGTCAGCAGTACGGCAGCGGTCACTTCCGCCGCAGCGGATAACCAGTTGGTGACGGTGGATTTCGTTAAGAAGCCGTCAAAACGGCGATAAAAGATTGGCAAATTCAATAAGATGCCAAGATAGAGCGCCAGCAAAAGCGACAACTTTTGCTGCGTTAAACTTTTAATGTAATTCATATAAATTTCTGTTCCCGACCTGGTGTCGATGCTTCAACCGTAAATGTGACTGTGCAAAGAGCGTAAGGTTCGCTTACATAGCAGAAAAGCGTGACCTGGCGAGTAGGATCGGGACGAATCTGAACCCAAATAATTACGATGATGCACGGAGCGCAGCAGTAGAACATTTAACCAATGGTAAGACCAGAAAATTCTTTAGTTCGATGGGATGCGGGATGGTGTTCGTGATAAAAAAGGCTCCCGCAGGAGCCTTTTATGCATGCATCAACTTAGTTGATGATATTCAGCGTCACGTCGATGTTGCCGCGCGTCGCGTTTGAGTACGGACAAACAATGTGTGCCGCATCAACCAGCTTCTGCGCTTCCGCCGCGTCCATCTCTGGCAGATGGATATTCAGTTTTGCTTCAATGCCAAAACCGGTGGGGATAGGGCCAATCCCTACTTCGCCCTCAATCCACGCGTCTTTTGGCATGGCGATTTTGTCGCGGCCGGCGACAAATTTCATCGCGCCGAGGAAGCAGGCAGAGTAGCCGGCAGCAAACAGCTGCTCCGGGTTCGTCACCTCGCCGCCCGCGCCGCCCATCTCTTTTGGCACGCCCAGCTTCACGTCCAGCACGTTATCAGACGAGGTGGCGCGGCCATCGCGGCCACCGGTTGCTTTGGCTTTGGCGGTGTAAATCACTTTTTCTAAAGACATTATAACCTCACTATTCGCTATATAATAGCGTGCTATTTATAAGGCACAAGGGAAACTTCACTCTCAGGATGCCGCCGCAGCGACATCCCTGATGCTCAGGTGGCGCGATTCAGGTTGCCGCGCAGATCGTCCAGCTGCTGTTTCAGCGCCGTCATGGTGTCGGTATCGCAGGCGGTCGCGCACTGTACCGCTTCCGGAATGCTGGCGGCTTTTTCCTGCAGCGCGCGTCCCTGGTCGGTCAGCGTGACCACGACCTGGCGCTCATCCTGACGCGAACGCTGGCGGCGCAGCAGACCAGCGCTCTCCAGTCGTTTCAGCAGTGGCGTCAGGGTGGCCGAATCGAGAAACAGCTTTTCACCAATCTCCGATACCGTCAGATCATCCTGATGCCACAGCACCAGCATCACCAGATATTGCGGATAGGTGATCTCCAGCGCCGCCAGCAGCTGGCGATAGACTTTATGCATCGCCAGGTTCGCCGAATAGAGCGCGAAACACAGATGCTGATCAAGCTGGAGTGGCGCAGGCTTCACTTTTTTGTCATCTTGATTACTGTTCATGCGACTCAATATAAATAGCGCGCTAGATAATTGCAAGCAACTTTTTCCTGGAGTGTGAAGATGCGTGATTCACTGGAAGAGCAGGCGCGCCGTTATGCCACGCAGGCACATGCCGATGCGGGCCAGCGTCGCAAATACACCGACGAACCCTATATTGTGCATCCGGCTGCCGTCGCGGAGCTGGTGCGCAGCGTCAGCGATGACGAAGCGATGATCGCTGCCGCCTGGCTGCACGACACGGTAGAGGACACCGCCAGTACTTTACAGGATATTGAAGAACACTTTGGTGCGCGCGTTGCACACCTGGTGGACATGCTCACCGACAGCGCCCAGCCGCAGGCGAAAAATCGTACCGCCCGTAAGCTGGCACACTTTCGCCACACTGCCGAAGCCTCGCCCGAGGCGCAAACCATCAAGCTGGCCGATATCATCGATAACACCCGTGCCATCGTGCAGTTCGATCCCAACTTTGCCCGGGTTTACCTGGTCGAGAAACAGATTCAGATTCAGCTGTTACAGCAGGGCGATCGGCGTTTATGGCAGCAGGCGAATCACATCATTGAACAGGGCATCGCGCAGCTGGCAAAACCGCCATACAGCGTGCCGGAAAGCTGGTTTGTCAAACAGGCGGCGAAATACGGTGGCTTAAGCTGAAAAAAACCCGCCGTGCAGGCGGGTCACAGAGAACCGATAGTCGGCGTTATTCCAGCAGCTGTCGGCCCAGATACGGATTGGCCTGCAGCAGTTTCATCAGTTTGCGAGCCGTGGCGGATGGGCGCGTACGTTGCGCTTCCCAGCTTTTTACTGACGAGACGCTCACCCCCATCACGCGGGCGAATTCATCCACCTGCATGCCGGTCATCTCGCGTAAACGCTGCGGTTCGGGAACGGAAACGGTATTGAGTGCAATTTCTGATACGGGAGTCTGTGCATCACGTGTCAAAACAATTTGCTCAAGACTGCTGAGTAATTCGACCATTGGATCTTTTATTTCCATAGAGAACTCCTTAAAACTCACTATGAAGCACGTGAAAGTAGAGAGGTAAGCGCCACCAGGCGCTGAAACCGGCCTTATCAGGCTGTATCCCGAAACAGTTTTCCCTTATCAGGGCGAAAATAGTGTTTTAATGAAACCGTTACGGGACACAGCCTGTTGCACACTGCGAAAAGATGTCAGGGCAATGCAACATTGAACCGGGTCTCTAAGTATGGGTCAGATCCCCGGTTTTGCTGCCTGTTTCCTGATTATTTTTTCTTCTTTCTTATACTGCAAACGGATCGATCACCATAAGTAACTGACCCGCCTGCACTTGCTGCCCGGCCTGGCGTTGCAGGCTGTGGATTTTGCCACTGACCGGCGCCACGATCGGGATTTCCATCTTCATGGATTCGAGAATGCCTACCGTGGCACCCGCGGTCACATCACTGCCTTCCGCCACCAGCCATTGCCACACGCTGCCCGCCACCTGGCTCTCCACGCTGTGGCAGCCCGCCGGCACCACCACTTCCTCGCTGCTCTGCGCCTGCAGCTGGCTGTCGAAGGTGAACTGGCCATCGGCGCGCCAGCGTGCCAGCTCGGCGTCAAACGCCTGCTGACGCTGCTGCTGGAATGCGTCAATCTCCGTCGCCTGGGCAGTCAGCAGCGCCTGATAGTCGGCGAGGCGAAATTCTCCGGCTTCCACGCGCAGCGGATAATCGCCCCACGGGAAACGTTCGCGGATTTGCAGCAGTTCGTCGGCACTGACCGGATAAAAACGGATTTGGTCGAAGAAACGCAGCAGCCACGGCTGGGTAAAGGCGCTGGTGCGGCGATCGCGATTCCACATCTGCAGCGTACGTCCAACGAACTGATAGCCGCCCGGCCCTTCCATGCCATAAACACACAGATACGCGCCGCCGATGCCCACCGAGTTTTCCGCCGTCCAGGTGCGCGCCGGATTGTATTTGGTGGTCACCAGGCGGTGTCGCGGATCGAGTGGCGTTGCCACCGGCGCGCCGAGATAGACATCGCCCAGCCCCATCACCAGATACGAGGCGCTGAACACAATCTGTTTCACCGCCTCCACGCTATCGAGCCCGTTAATACGCCGGATAAACTCAATGTTGCTCGGGCACCAGGGCGCATTCGGACGCACCGACTGGCTATAGCGTGTTACGGCTTCGCGGCAGGCGGCATCATCCCAGCTGAGCGGCAGCCACACGGTGCGCGACGGCACAGCCGCGTCGGCGAGGTCGCCCAGCAGATTATCAGCGTGCAAAATTTGCGCCAACAGCTCACTTCTTGCGCACTGCTGCGCATCATAATGCACCTGTAACGAGCGGATGCCGGGCGTCAGCTCCAGTTGACCCGCCAGCGGATGCGCCTCCAGCCACTGCATGAGGGCGTGGACGCGGAAACGCAGCGCGATGTCCAGCGTCAGCGCGCCATACTCCACCAGCAGAAAACGGTCGCCCGCGGCGCGCACGCACAGTGCAGGCCGCCCGGCGGTTGCTGCATGCTGGTGCAAGATCGGATCGATCAGCGGCAGTGCTGGCGCCACGCACACCGCTTCCGGTTGCAGATGCGCGATCTCGTGACGCTGCGCCTGCGCCAGACGATCGGCATCAGCAAGGGCGATCGGCACAAAGCGCAGTCGATCGCCCGCTTTGAGCTGACCCAGCTTCCACAGATCGGCGTCGATCACCGTCGCCGGGCAGACAAAGCCGCCCAGCGAAGGGCCGTCCGGACCAAGGATCACCGGCATATCACCGGTAAAATCCACCGTGCCAAAGGCATAGGCGTTGTCGTGAATATTGGACGGATGCATGCCCGCCTCGCCGCCGTCGCTGCGCGCCCAGTCAGGTTTCGGGCCGATCAGCCGAATCCCGGTGCGGCTGGAGTTGTAGTGCACCTGCCACTCGGCAGCGAAAAATTCGTCGATATCGTCATCGGTAAAGAAGGCAGGTGCGCCGTGCGGACCATAAATAACGCGCAGCTGCCATTCACCGTTAAGCGGCGGCAGCAGCGTCTCGGGCAGGCGCGCCGCCGCAGCCTGACGCGGCGCGGCCAGCTGCAGCACGTCGCCGGCGCGCAGCGCCCGCCCGGCGTGACCGCCAAACTTACCCAGCGTAAAGGTACTGCGGCTGCCCAGATAGCGCGGCGTATCCAGCCCGCCCGCCAGCAGCAGATAGCTGCGGCAGCCGTCGCGCACGTCACCCAGCGTCAGGGTTTGCCCGGCCTGCGCATGCAGCACCTGATGCATCGCCAGCGGCTGGCTGTCGAGGGTGGCTGCCAGCGGCGCGCCGCTCAGCACAAAGCTGCACGCCTGATTAAAGCGCAGCGTCGGACCGCGCAACGTGATTTCCAGCCCGGCCGCCTGGGCCTCGTTACCCAGCAGGCGATTGCCCAGCTGAAAGGCGCGGCTGTCGAACGGCCCGGAAGGCGGTACGCCGACGTGCCAGTAGCCGACGCGGCCCGGCGCATCCTGCACCGTGGTGAGGGTACCGCCGCTGAGGATATCCAGCGTCGGCGGCTGCCACGCCACGCTGCCGAGCGTGGCGGTAATGATGCGTCCCTGCTGCACGTCCGGCAGCGTACAGAGCTGACGCAGCCAGCGCAGGTTGGTCTCGATGCCATACAGCTCACTCTGCGCCAGCGCCGCGATCATGCCGTCGAGCGCGCGCTGGCGATCGGCCGCATGCACGAGGATCTTCGCCAGCATCGGATCGTAAAACGGTGAAACTTCCATGCCGCTCTCTACGCTGCTATCGATGCGCAGCGTGGCGTGATCGAGCGCCGTCGGGAACTGCACGTGGCTGAGCAGTCCGGCGCTCGGCTGAAACTGCTTCGCCGGATCCTCAGCGTACAGCCGCACCTGAATGGCATGGCCCTGCGCCACCGGTTGCAGCGTCGCCAGCGGCGGCAAACGCTGCTGCGCCAGTTCGACCATCCAGCGCACCAGATCCACGCCGTATACCAGTTCAGTGACGCCATGCTCAACCTGCAGGCGGGTATTCACCTCGAGGAACCAGAACTGCTGGCTGACCTCATCGTAAACATACTCCACCGTGCCGGCGCTGCGATAGTTGACGGCGCGCGCCAGCCGTACGGCGGTGGCCTGCAGCTGCGCGCGCACCGCATCGCTCAGCCGCGGCGCGGGCGTCTCCTCCAGCACCTTCTGATTGCGGCGCTGCGCCGAGCAGTCGCGTTCGCCCAGCGCAATCACGTTGCCCTGGCCATCGCCAAAAATCTGCACTTCGATATGGCGCGCCCGGGCGATGAATTTCTCTAAAAACACGCCATCGTCGGCGAAATTATTGCCTGCCAGCCGCTTCACGCGGGTAAAGGCGTCTTCCAGCTCGTCCGCGCTGTTGCAGCGCTGCATCCCAATGCCGCCCCCGCCGGCGGTGCTTTTCAGCATCACCGGATAGCCAATCTGTTGCGCGGCAGCCTGAGCCTGCTGCAATGAGGTCAGCAGGCCGCTGCCCGGCAGCAGCGGCACCGCGTTCTGCTCAGCCAGTTCACGCGCGCGATGTTTCAGGCCAAACGCCAGCATCTGCGCCGCGTCCGGTCCGAGAAAATGCAGGCCTGCTGCTTCGCAGCGCGTGACGAACTCCGGTTTTTCACTGAGAAAGCCATAGCCCGGATGCAGCGCCTGTGCGCCGCTCTGCGCGGCAATCGCCAGCAGTTTGTCCTGGTTGAGATAGGTGTCGCGCACCTGGCCCTTGCCCAGCGACCAGGCTTCATCGGCCAGCCGCACGTGGCGCGCATGGCGGTCGGCTTCGGCATAGACGGCAATCGCCCGGATATTCATGGCCTGCAGGGTACGGATGATACGCACGGCAATCGCGCCACGGTTGGCAATCAATACGCGATCAATCATGACTGAATACTCTTATTGCGGCAGGTCGTCCTGCACCAGCTGTGACGGCGTAAAACGGGTCGTCCCGTTGCGTCAGAGAATCACCACACGCTGACGGCAATCGGCGTCGGGTTGTAACCGTTACAGGGATTGTTGAGCTGCGGACAGTTGGAGATCAGCACCAGAATGTTCATCTGCGCCACCATCTCAACATACTTACCCGGCGCGGAGATGCCATCGGCAAACGTCAGGCCGCCGTCGTGGGTCACCGGCACATTCATAAAGAAGTTAATGTTGTGCGTGATATCGCGGCGCGTCAGGCCAGACTCCGGATGCGCGGCGACCGCCAGCATCCAGCTGTCGCGGCAGGAGTGCATGTGGCGCTTTTCGAGGTCATAACGCACCGTATTGCTCTCGCACGAGCAGGCGCCGCCGAGCGTATCGTGACGGCCACAGGTATCGGCGGTGATGGTCAGCATCGGCCGATCAAGATTAGAACGCAGCACGCTGCCGGCCGTAAGAAACACGTTGTGCTGGCCGCGCAGCGTCTCGCTCATGCTGTAGCGCTCGGCGGTATCGTCGGCGTTGAAAAACAGCGTATCCGCCGCCTGATTGCCTTCCAGATCGGTAATGCGCAGCGTTTCTCCGGCGGCAATGCGCTGCAGCCAGTAATCACCGGCGTCGATCTGCTGCTGCAGACGCGCCTGCGCCGGGTTTCGTTCACTCGCTTTGATCATCACACTTCTTCCTGCAGTTGATAGAGGGCGTTATTGCGCAGGCCGCGCTGGTTTTCCGCGCGCTGCAGACAGATTTCCGGCAGCGGCGCGCGCTGCGCATCCAGCATCAGCTGCAGCGGCTGGCGCGGATAATCGCTCGCCGGGCTGAGCGGGTGCGGACAGGTGTGCAGCAGCACCAGCGTGTCCATGGCGAAACGCAGCCGAACCTGCGCGCCGGCTTCGCCCTGCCGCTCCAGCGTTAAGCGTCCGCTGTCATCGGCGCATACCTGGGCAAACAGGTTGAGGCAGGCCGCCATGTCGCGCTGGCCAAGGCCATATTTCGCCAGCTCGACGAGGAAACTGTCGTAGCCGTTTTGATGGCGCAGGTTGCGCGCCTGCTGATAATCGCTGACCCCATAGCGCGCGGCCGTTTGTGCCGCGTTCAGCGTGCCGCACACGCTCTCGTGCCAGCCGAAACTGTCGTGTTCAATGCCGCAGAAAATGCGCCCCATGTCCGAGTAGAGACAGTGGCCGGCGGTGAGCCGGAAAGTGTGCTGGCATTTGAGCGTATCCGGCGCGTTGTAGCGCTCCAGCAGGTTTTCCGGGTTATAAAACAGCAGGCTGGCGCTGGCGCCGCCCTCCACATCGGTCAGCGTCAGCGCGCTACCGCTGCGCATGACAAAAGACCAGTGCGCCCCGGCGGGCAGCAGGGTTTGGTATGGCTGCATCGTGCTCTCCTTTAAGCCACCTGCGTTGCGGACAGCACTTCAGCGGCGGGCTGAGTGCGATCCAGCGGCAGGTCGTAAGTGATAGTGGCGCCCCAGGCTTGCGGCGCGTGCGGATCGTGGCGCAGCTTGTCGAACACCAGCAGGCGTGACGCGAGGCTGAAACCCTCTTTCAGATCGTGGGTGATCATGAAAATGGTTAGCTGATGCTGCTGCCACAGCTGGGTGATCAGCTGATGCATCTCGCTGCGAATACCGGGATCGAGCGCGCCAAAAGGTTCATCCAGCAGCAGAATGCGCGGCTGTTTCATCAGCGCCTGCGCCAGGGCCAGACGCTGCTGCATGCCGCCCGACAGCTGATGCGGATATTTGCTCTGCGCCTGTTCCAGTCCGACCTGCGCCAGCATTGCCTGCGCGCGCTGGCGAATCGCCTGACGTTTGCGTCCCCAGACGCGTCCCAGCCAGCGTGCGCTGCTGAACTCGTCAGCCAGCATCACGTTGCCGAGCACCGTCAGATGCGGAAAAACCGAGTAGCGCTGAAACACCACGCCGCGATGGGCATCCGGCTCGTCGGGAATCGGTGCGCCATCCAGCAGCAGCTCGCCTTTAGTCGGCGCTTCGGTGCCGAGCAGCATATTCAGAAACGTGGTTTTGCCGCAGCCTGAGGCGCCGACAATCGCCACGAACTCGCCGCGCTCGACCTGCATATTCAGCCGCTCAAGCACCACCTGATCGCCGTAATGTTTTTCCAGATTTTTCAGTTGCAGTAAGGGCATCGCACGCTCCTTATTTGGCGTGATACCACGGCCAGCAGCGTCGGCTGACGAGCCGCAGCAGCAGGTCGAGGGCAAAGGCCAGCAGGGTGATCCACGCCACGTACGGCAGAATCACATCCATGGCCAGATAGCGGCGCATCAGGAAGATGCGATAACCGAGGCCTTCCGTGGCTGCAATCGCTTCGGCAGCAATCAGGAACAGCCACGCCGAACAGAGCGACAGCCGCACCGCATCGCACAGGCGCGGCATCAGCTGCGGCAGAATCACCCGCCACAGAATCTGCGCGCTATGCGCACCCAGCGTCTGCGCCTTGACCAGCTGCTCCTGCGGGATTTTCTGCACCTGCAGCTGCAGATCGCGGGCGATCAGCGGCGTGATGCCGATAACGATCAGCACCACTTTGGAGACTTCGCCAAGGCCAAAGCAGATAAACAGAATGGGCAGAATCGCCAGCGGCGGCACCAGCGCAAACAGCGTCACCAGCGGCGCCAGCACCGCACGCACCACCGGCAGCGCACCGGTGAACAGGCCGATTGCCAGCGCCAGCAGCGCGCTGATAGCAACGCCACTCAGCAAACGCAGCAGGCTGGCGGCGGTATCGCTCCACAGCAGATACTCGCCGGTGCGCGGGCTGGGCTGAAACGCCATCCGGCTGATGGCCTCGCCCATGGCGTTGAATCCCGGCAGCAGCTTGTCTGCCGCGTTCAGGCTGAGGCGCGCATCTGACGCGAACAGATAGACCAGCAGCACCGCCAGCAGCGGCAGAATGCCAAGCAGCAGGCGGCCGAGCGGCAGCGGTTGGTAGTTGATCAATTTACGCATCGGCAGCGCCTCGCTTACAGCTGACCGGCAGCGGCCAGTGTGGTGAAGGTATCGGTAAAGCGCAGTTTGATGTTGCCGGCATCGCCCCAGTTACCGGCCGGGGTAGCGACCCCTACCGCATCGGCCCCCGGCGCGCCTTCACCCAGCAGGCCGTGTTTAAAGGAGAATTCGGCCACCAGTTGCATCGTGGCTTTTAACTGCGGGCTGTCGACAAAATCCAGCGTGGTTTTGGCATCGCTGAACAGGTGTGTTGCGGCAAGCTGCTGATCAAAACCGGCCAGATCGGTACCGGATGCCTGCGCCATCTGCGTGCGCGCCGCTTTGGCACTGTCGCTCTGTCCGGCCATGCTGTGCAGCGTCTCGTACCAGGCACCGGTCAGCGCTTTGCCGAGCTGAGGATATTTGTTGAGCGTGGCGGTGTTGACCACCAGCAGGTCGAGGATTTCGCCCGGGATCTGCGCCGAGGAGAACACCAGATGGCTGCCCGGCTGCTTCTCTGCTTCCGCCAGCAGCGGATTCCACGTGACGATGGCGTTAACGTCAGCAGTGCCAAACGCCGCCACCAGATCGGCATCGGCGGTGTTAACCACCCTGACGTCTTTCTCGCTCATGCCGGATTTCTCCAGCGCGCGCGCCAGCAAATAGTGTGAGACCGAGAGTTCGACGAGGTTGATGGGTTTGCCTTTCAGCGCGCTGACGCTGTCCGCGCCTTTAAGCAGAATGCCGTCGTTACCGTTGGAGTAGTCGCCGACAATCAGCGCGGTGCTGTCGACGCCGCCAGTGGCCGGAATGGTCAGCGCATCCATATTGGTCATGGTGCAGCCGTCAAAGCCACCTGCGGTGTACTGATTGACCGACTCGATATAGTCGTTAACCTGCACAAACTGAATATCGATGCCGTACTTATCGGCCCACTTTTTCACGATGCCGCTTTGCTGGGCGTAATCCCACGGCATCCAGCCAGCGTAGATGGACCAGCAAAGCTTAAAGGAAGGTTTAGCGGCGGCCAGCGACGGAACGCTGAACAGGGCGACGCTGCAAATCAGCAGCAGGCGCAGACAGGCTTTAATCATGATGATTCCTCTGGCGTTAACGGACGAAAATCAGGCAGGAGGCGGCGAGCAACGTTCTCGCTTTCCTCCCGGGCTTTTTTCCCGCCGTGTAACCGTCAGAGGACGGTCGGTCACTCTCGGACCAGCATCTCGCGATCGGAACCCTAGTGACCCATTGCAAATTGTGTGGCGACGTCGGTTGCCCGCGATCGCTCCTGCATCTGCCAGAAAGCAGGCAATATCAATGCCAGGTTGCTATCAGCCTGAATTACATGCGTTATTGCACAGCGCTGCGCTCGCAGGCAGGCTGCGCTGCACAGTTGTGCAGCAGGCACGCACCAGCGTGAAGCACTGCAGACCAGCCGTTGTACAGCCGGGGCCATTGCACTATTCTTTAGGACCTTTCCCAGCGAATCGAATTTAGCCATCGTCACAACAGGAGTTGAATTATGGCGTCAGGAATTTCCCGCATCTGGATGCGTAGCGGCATGCTGCTGACCGGCGTGCTACTTGTGCTGCAGCTTACCGCCTGCGGCGATAAAGAGGGCGATCAGCGCAAAGCCTTTACTGATTTTCTGCAAAACACCGTGATGCGCAGCGGTGAACATCTGCCCAGCCTGAGCGAAAACCAGAAGCAAACCTTCGGTAACTACGCCAGTGATTACGCCATCCTGTATGGCTTCTCGCAGCAGGTGAATCAGGCGGTGGATCAGGGCATGCGCCCGGTGGTTGATGAGCTGGCGGCCATCCGCGTGCCGCAGGATTATCTGACGCGCCGCGACAGCCTGCGCCAGGCGAGCGGCAATCTGAGCGTGCTGACGCAGCAGATTCAGAGCGCCAAGATGCAGGCCGACAGCAGCAAAGCCACGCTGAAGCAGCCGGACGATCTGAAGAAAGTGTACGACAGCGTGTACGCCAAAGTGGTGACGCAGCCAGCCAGCACGCTGATCCCGCTGCTGCCGCAGCTGCAGGCGCTGAGCCAGTCGGCAGTTCAGGCCGGCGATTATCTGCAGTCGCAGGGCGCACGCGTCAGCTTCAATGACGGCGGCGTTCAGTTCCCGACGCAGGAGCAGGCCACGCAGTACAACACGCTGATGAGCAATCTCGCCAGCAACACGCAGGCGCTGACCCAGGCACAAAATGCCGTACAGGGCGGTTTGCAGTAAGCCGTTCAGCGGGCAGTTCTCCACTGCCCGCTTTTCAGATTTTCGTCACTTCCTTACATCGCCTTTTTCTGTCAGCACAGAGTGTGATCTGGCGCATTTTCAACCAAAAATAGTTTGTGATCTCAATCACATTTGTGAAACAAACCGGCCCAGGTGAAAGGTGATTTTTGTCACATTTCTACCGCTGTTGCGCGCATTTTTTCGCCGGCGTTGCTTTCTTACAGGGTATTTTTGTGATCAAAGTCACCTTTAATCCCCCTGCCCACCCCAACTTAGCGTGATATGTATCACACTTTTTCCTGACGCTACGCAGTGTAATCAACTAGTGCTAGAGTCCGCGTGCATACAGTAATGCCACGGCCCCCGCCGTAACGTCTTAACAAAAACAAACGCGCTCTCTTATTGCAGCGCGTCTCAATAAGGGGTGGGTTTATGTCCTCATCAGTCAAGGTCAAGGTTCAGAGCTTTGGTCGCTTTCTGAGTAATATGGTGATGCCAAACATCGGTGCGTTTATCGCCTGGGGTATCATCACAGCACTGTTCATTCCAACCGGATGGATTCCTAACGAAACGCTGGCCAAGCTGGTCGGCCCGATGATTACCTACCTGCTGCCGTTGCTCATCGGCTTCACCGGTGGTCGTCTGGTGGGTGGCGATCGCGGCGGCGTGGTCGGTGCCATCACCACCATGGGCGTGATCGTCGGTGCCGATATGCCGATGTTCCTTGGCTCGATGATTGCCGGTCCGCTGGGCGGCTGGGCGATCAAGTCGTTTGACCGCGCGGTTGACGGCAAAATCAAAAGCGGCTTCGAGATGCTGGTCAACAACTTCTCGGCCGGTATTATCGGTATGCTGCTGGCGCTGCTGGCCTTCCTCGCTATCGGTCCGCTGGTAGAAGGTCTGTCGCACATTCTCGCCGCCGGCGTAAACCTGATGGTGCAGAACAACCTGCTGCCGCTGACCTCAATCTTTGTTGAACCGGCGAAAATCCTGTTCCTCAATAACGCCATCAACCACGGTATCTTCTCGCCGCTGGGTATCCAGCAGGCCAGCGAAGCGGGCAAATCGATCTTCTTCCTGATTGAAGCGAACCCGGGTCCGGGTATGGGCGTACTGGTTGCTTATATGATCTTCGGCCGCGGCAGCGCCAAGCAGTCTGCGGGCGGCGCAGCGATCATCCACTTCCTTGGCGGTATCCACGAAATCTACTTCCCGTACGTGCTGATGGCGCCGCGCCTGCTGCTGGCAGTAATCCTCGGCGGTATGACCGGTGTGTTCACCCTGACGCTGCTGAACGGCGGTCTGGTATCACCGGCCTCACCAGGTTCGATTCTGGCCGTGCTGGCGATGACACCAAAAGGCGCTTACTTCGCTAACATCGCGGCTATCGTTGCGGCTTTCGCCGTCTCCTTCGTGGTCTCCTCGATTCTGCTGAAAACCAGCAAAGTAAAAGAAGAAGACGACATCGAAGCGGCAACCCAGCGCATGAAAGACATGAAAGCGCAGTCAAAAGGCCAGGCCGTTGCCGGTTCACCGGTGGTAGCCGATGCCAGCAGCGTTGACGTCAGCCACGTGCGCAAAATCATCGTCGCCTGTGATGCCGGTATGGGCTCCAGCGCGATGGGCGCAGGCGTGCTGCGCAAGAAGGTGCAGGATGCGGGCCTGAGCAATATCTCGGTGACCAACAGCGCGATTAACTCGCTGCCGGGCGATGTTGATCTGGTGATTACTCACCGCGATCTGACCGAACGTGCGATGCGTCAGGCGCCACAGGCGCAGCACATCTCGCTGAACAACTTCCTCGACAGCGCGCTGTACACCAACCTGACTGAGCGTCTGGTGGCGGCGAACCGCAGCGAAGCCCACCGTGAAACGGTGCAGACCGCGCTGGCAGACAGCTATGACGACGGCAGCGCGCACCTGTTCAAACTGGGCGCTGACAACGTGTTCCTTGGCCTGAGCGCCAGCAATAAAGAGCAGGCGATTCGCTTCGCCGGCGAGCAGCTGGTGAAAGGCGGCTACGTGCAGCCGGAATACGTTGAAGCGATGCTGGCGCGCGAGCAGCTGACGCCAACCTACCTCGGTGAATCCATCGCTGTGCCGCACGGCACCGTCGAAGCCAAAGACCGCGTGCTGAAAACCGGCGTGGTATTCTGCCAGTATCCGGCCGGCGTGCAGTTTGGTGATGAGCCGGACGAAGTCGCGCGACTGGTGATTGGTATTGCCGCACGCAATAACGAACACATTCAGGTGATCACCAGCCTGACCAATGCGCTCGACGACGACAGCGTAATTGAGAAGCTGGCGAACACCACCAGCGTGCAGGACGTGCTGGATCTGCTGTCTGGCAGCACTGCCAACGCGTAATTCGCGGTTTAACTTCCCTGGGGCGGGCAAGCCCGTCCCCACTTTCCGGGGCGGACATGCCCGCCCTTTCGTCATTTGATATGGGTCAAATTTATGAAAGCGTTACATTTTGGAGCAGGTAACATCGGCCGTGGATTTATCGGTAAGCTGCTGGCGGATGCCGGTATCGAACTGGTGTTTGCTGATGTGAATCAGGTGGTGCTTGATGCCCTTAACGCCCGTCATGAGTATCCGGTTCACGTGGTGGGCGAGCAGGCGCAGGTTGAAATCGTTACCGGCGTCAGCGCGGTGAACAGCACCAGCGACGACATCGTCACGCTGATCGCTGAGGTTGATATCGTTACCACGGCGGTTGGTCCGCAGATCCTTGAGCGCATCGCGGGCAGCGTGGCGCAGGGTCTGGCCAAACGCAGTGACAACGGTAATGTCCGTCCGCTGAATATCATCGCCTGTGAAAACATGGTGCGCGGCACCAGCCAGCTGAAGCAGCACGTACTGAAGGCGCTGCCGCAGCAGTATCATGCTTGGGTTGAAGAGCATGTTGGCTTTGTCGATTCGGCAGTTGACCGCATCGTGCCGCCATCTGAAGCCGGCAGCACCGATCCGCTGGAAGTTACCGTAGAAACCTTCAGCGAGTGGATTGTCGACAAAACCCAGTTTAAAGGCGCGCTGCCGGACATTCCTGGCATGGAGCTGACCGATAACCTGATGGCGTTCGTCGAGCGCAAGCTGTTTACCCTCAACACCGGTCACGCCATTACCGCTTATCTCGGCCAGCTCGCCGGTCACGCCACCATTCGCGAAGCCATTCTCGACCAGAAAGTGCGTGCCGTGGTGCAGAGCGCGATGCAGGAGAGCGGCGCTGTGCTGATCGAGCGTTATGGTTTCGATGCGGAGAAACATGCCGCGTATATCCAGAAAATCCTCACGCGTTTCGAAAATCCGTACCTGAAAGATGACGTCGAGCGCGTGGGCCGTCAGCCGCTGCGTAAGCTGAGCGCCGGCGATCGCCTGATTAAACCGACGCTGGGCACGCTGGAGTATCAGCTGCCGCACGCCAGCCTGGTGCAGGGCATTGCCGCCGCGATGCACTATCGCAGCGAAGCCGATCCGCAGGCGCAGGAGCTGGCGTCACTGATTGCGCAGAAAGGCCCACAGGCGGCGCTGGCGGAGATTTCTGGCCTTGATGCCAATAGCGAAGTGGTGAGCTCAGTGGTGAGCGCTTACCACGCTATGGCATAATGCGCGCCCTTTAGTGGTCAATTCGGGCACGGCAGCCGCGTGCCCGTCGACGGTAGCTGAATGATGCAGGCAATAATGGAAGAGAAGCAGGCTTTTGAAAACCGGGTGCTTGAGCGGCTGAACGCCGGTCGTTCGGTGAGAAGCTTCCTGATCGCCGCTGTCGAACTGCTGGCGGAAGCAGTCAATCTGCTGGTGCTGCAGGTCTTTCGCAAAGACGACTACGCGGTGAAATATGCGGTGGAACCGCTGCTGCTGGGCGACGGCCCGCTGGGCGAGCTCTCGGTACGCCTGAAGCTCATCTACGGCCTGGGGGTGATCAATCGCCACGAATACGAAGACTGCGAGCTGCTGCTGGCGCTGCGTGAGGAGCTGAATCACGACACCAGCGACTACCGCTTTACCGACGATGAAATACTCGGCCCGTTCGGCGAACTGCACTGCGTGCTGGCCTGGCCGCCGCAACCCGATTTCACCCGCGACGACGCCGCGCTGCGCGCCATGCAGCAGCAGCGCTACCTGCAGATGGTGCGCTCCACCATGGTGCTGTCGCTGACCGAGCTGATTTCCCGTATCTCGCACAAGCAGGCTTTCAAGAAGCCCGCCGTGTAGCGCTTCCCCTGCGGCGCTGTTGCCACGCGCCGCTGTTCTCTCCGCCGCAGACAAATTATTACGCAGGATATTGATGCAGCGCTTTTTTTGGCGGTTGATGATTTTGCCAACAATCGTCAGATAGCGATATACTTACCGCTCCTGTGGCAAACAGACGACATCCCTATGAAATACGATACATCTGAACTCTGCGACATCTACCATGAAGAAGTGAACGTTGTTGAACCGCTTTTTTCGAACTTTGGTGGGCGCACCTCATTCGGTGGTCAAATTACCACAGTGAAATGTTTCGAAGACAACGGCCTGCTGTATGACCTGCTCGAAGAGAACGGTCGCGGTCGCGTGCTGCTGGTCGATGGCGGCGGCTCGGTGCGGCGCGCGCTGGTTGACGCTCAGTTAGCAAGACTGGCGGCGCAAAACGAGTGGGAAGGCATCGTGGTGTACGGCTCGGTTCGCCAGGTCGATGAACTGGAAGAGCTGGAGATCGGCATTCAGGCGATTGCGGCCATTCCGGCTGGCGCCGCAGGCGAAGGCATCGGCGAGAGCGACGTGCGGGTTAACTTCGGCGGCGTCACCTTCTTCTCCGGCGATCATCTCTACGCCGACAACACCGGCATGATCCTGTCTGAAGACGCGCTCGACATCGAGTAAGCGACAAACAAAAACGGGTGCCGCGGCACCCGTTGGTTTAAGCGCTGAGGCTTAAACTTCTTCCATTTTTCCCAGCAGTGCACGCAGGCGCTCCTGCCATACATGCTGCTCTTCTTTCAGGTGCTGATTTTCACGCGCCAGCGCTTCGTGATTGCCGGATGCCTGGCTCATTTCGTTTTTCAGGTTATTGTTCTGCTCTTTCAGCTCTTCAATTTCCATCTGCAGCAGGGTGATGGTATCAATCGCCTGCTGTACTTTCGCTTCCAGTTTCTCGAATACTTCAAATGACATCTTTCTGACCTCTCCTAAATCGTGCAAGGCGTTGATAGACCGGGCGTGCCTTAAAATAGTGCGTCCAGCCACGATGTCCCGATTGTATGTAGCCACACCCGGCAAGTCCAGCAGCACAAGGCCTGCGAGGGAAGTCTGTAACACTTTTCAGTTTATACCTGGAAAACGCGCAACTTCGCGCATTTTGCGCGCGGTCACACGCGCAGGGTGTAGCGCAGCGGGGGTTTTTGGCCCTAAACACAGGCAAAAGACGCGAAAACGCGCATTTTTATGACACGGCACACAAAATTCGATTTCGCTATTTCTCGTTTATGCTCGTTAACGATAAATTCACATCAACCCTACATTAGAGCTGGGCGACTCAAGGATTGAGAACAAAAACTGATAAAATTTAACCTCGCTTCAGGAATTCCATTATGAGTCAGACAACGAACACACTCAAAGGTCAGTGCATCGCCGAGTTCCTCGGTACCGGTTTGATCATCTTTTTTGGTGCCGGCTGTGTGGCGGCGCTGAAGCTGGCCGGTGCCGCATTCGGCCAGTGGGAAATTTGTATCATCTGGGGTCTTGCTGTCTCCATGGCGGTTTATCTGAGCGCAGGCGTATCCGGCGCTCACCTCAATCCGGCAGTCACGGTTGCCCTGTGCCTGTTCGCCAACTTCGAAGGCCGCAAAGTTTTACCTTATATTGTGTCGCAAATCGCTGGCGCGTTCTGTGCGGCGGCGCTGGTCTACGGTCTTTACTACAATCTGTTCTTTGATTACGAAGCCAGCCACCAGATGGTACGCGGCAGCGTGCAAAGCCTCGATCTGGCCGGTATCTTCTCCACCTATCCGAACCCGCACATCACCGTGGCGCAGGCGTTCCTGGTAGAAATGGTGATTACTGCCGTGCTGATGGCGGTGATCATGGCGCTGACCGACGACGGCAACGGCGTACCGCGTGGCCCGCTGGCGCCGCTACTGATTGGTCTGCTGGTGGCGGTGATTGGCGGTTCCATGGGTCCGCTGACCGGCTTCGCCCTCAACCCGGCGCGTGACTTCGGTCCGAAGCTGTTCGCCTTCTTCGCGGGCTGGGGTAACGTGGCGTTCACCGGTGGTAAAGATATTCCTTACTTCCTGGTGCCGATTTTTGGCCCGCTGGTCGGTGCCTGCCTCGGTGCCTTCGGTTATCGTGCGCTGATTGGCCGTCACCTGCCGGGCAACCTTGCAGAAACCAGTAAAACAGAAAAACCGGTCGCGCGCGCTGAGCAGCGTAAAGCGTAAGTTTCATCGTTAATCATCAGGAAACCATAATGACTACGACTGATAAAAAATATATTGTCGCGCTCGATCAGGGCACAACCAGCTCACGTGCCGTGGTGCTCGATCATGACGCCAACATCGTCGCCGTCTCACAGCGCGAATTCACCCAGATCTACCCGAAAGCCGGCTGGGTTGAACACGATCCGATGGACATCTGGGCCTCACAGAGCTCCACGCTGGTGGAAGTGCTGGCGCACGCTGATATCCGTTCTGACCAGATCGCCGCCATCGGTATCACCAACCAGCGTGAAACCGCGATTGTCTGGGACAAAGAGACCGGCAAACCAATTTACAACGCCATCGTCTGGCAGGATCCGCGTACCGCCGACTACTGTAACAAGCTGAAGAAAGAGGGTCTGGAAGAGTACATCCAGCACACCACCGGTCTGGTGATTAACCCGTACTTCTCCGGCACCAAGGTGAAGTGGATTCTCGACCATGTGGAAGGCGCGCGCGAGCGGGCAAAACGCGGCGAGCTGCTGTTCGGCACCGTCGACACCTGGCTGGTGTGGAAAATGACCCAGGGCCGCGTGCACATCACCGATCACACCAACGCATCGCGTACCATGATGTACAACATCCACAAGCTGGAGTGGGATGCGCGCATGCTGGAGATTCTGGATATTCCGCGTGAAATGCTGCCGGAAGTGAAAGGATCGTCCGAAATCTACGGCCAGACCAACATTGGTGGTAAGGGCGGCACGCGTATTCCTATCGCCGGTATCGCCGGTGACCAGCAGGCTGCGCTGTATGGCCAGCTGTGTGTGCAGCCTGGCATGGCGAAAAACACTTACGGCACCGGCTGCTTTATGCTGATGAACACCGGTACCGAAGCGGTTACTTCGACTCACGGTCTGCTGACCACCATCGCCTGCGGTCCACGCGGCGAGGTGAACTACGCGCTGGAAGGTGCCGTGTTCATCGGTGGTGCGTCCATTCAGTGGCTGCGCGATGAGATGAAGCTGATCAGCGATGCGGGCGACTCCGAATACTTCGCGATGAAAGTCAAAGACACCAATGGCGTGTACATGGTGCCGGCCTTTACCGGTCTCGGCGCACCGTACTGGGACCCGTATGCGCGCGGCGCAATCTTCGGCCTGACCCGTGGTGCCAATGCCAACCACATCATTCGCGCCACGCTGGAGTCCATCGCTTACCAGACGCGTGATGTGCTGGAAGCGATGCAGAACGATGCCGATACCCGCCTGCAGTCGCTGCGCGTGGATGGCGGTGCGGTGGCCAACAACTTCCTGATGCAGTTCCAGTCCGATATTCTCGGCACGCGCGTGGAGCGTCCGGAAGTGCGCGAAGTGACTGCGCTGGGTGCGGCTTACCTCGCCGGTCTGGCGGTCGGTTTCTGGGACGATCTGGAAGAAGTTCGTGCTAAAGCCGTGGTGGAACGCGAATTCCGCCCAAGCATCGAAACCACCGAACGCAACGTGCGCTATGCCGGCTGGAAAAAAGCCGTGGCGCGTGCCAAAGCGTGGGAAGAAGAAGAGTAACACTGTGCTGACCCGCGGCGCCCTGCCGCGGGTTTTTCCCGTCCCCCTGCCCCGCTGTGCTACACTGCCCGCCTGTTTTTTGTCAGGTGCAGACCATGAAACGAGAACTCGCGATTGAATTTTCCCGTGTGACCGAAGCCGCTGCGTTAGCGGGCTATCACTGGTTAGGACGCGGCGACAAGAATGCCGCTGACGGCGCCGCCGTCAACGCCATGCGCATTATGCTCAACACCATCAATATCGACGGCCAGATCGTGATTGGCGAAGGCGAAATCGACGAAGCACCGATGCTCTACATTGGTGAGAAAGTCGGTACCGGCCACGGCGATGCAGTGGACATTGCAGTTGATCCTATCGAAGGCACGCGCATGACTGCGATGGGCCAGGCCAACGCGCTGGCAGTGCTGGCGGTGGGCGATAAAGGCAGTTTCCTGCACGCACCTGATATGTATATGGAAAAGCTGATTGTCGGTCCGGGCGCGCGCGGCGCTATCGATCTCAACCTGCCGCTCGCTACTAATCTGCAGGCGATTGCGCAGGCGCTCAATAAACCGCTCAGCCAGCTGACGGTGTCGATTCTCGCCAAACCGCGTCACGATGCGGTCATCGCGCAGCTGCAGCAGCTGGGCGTGCGCGTGTTTGCTTTTCCGGACGGCGATGTCGCGGCCTCGATTCTTACCTGCATGCCGGACAGCGAAGTGGACGTGCTGTATGGCATCGGCGGCGCGCCGGAAGGCGTGGTGTCAGCGGCGGTGATCCGCGCCATGGATGGCGACATGCAGGCGCGCCTGCTGGCTCGTCATCAGGTCAAAGGGGATTCGGCCGAAAACCGCCGTCTGGGTGAGCAGGAGCTGGCGCGCTGTGCCGAAATGGGTATCAACGCCGGGGAAGTGCTGACGCTGCAACAGATGGCGCGTAACGATAACGTGATTTTCGCGGCGACCGGCATCACCACGGGCGATCTGCTAAAGGGCATCACGCGCCAGGGCAATATCGCCACCAGCGAAACGCTGCTGGTGCGCGGTAAATCGCGCACCATTCGCCGCATTCAGTCGATCCACTATCTGGACCGCAAAGACGCGGCGCTGCACCCTTTTATCCTGTAACCGTCTGTTTGCCGCTCTCAGGATGACGCGAGAGCGGCCACCAGCACAGCAGCATCACCAGCGACGTCACAAACATCAGCATACCGAGGCTCGACTGATCGTGCTGCGGCAGCAGCGCTGAGAGCCACGCCACCACGCCGGAACCCAGATTCTGCAGCCCCCCAATCAACGCACCGGCGCTGCCGGCCAGCCACGCGTAGGGCTCCATCGCACCAGAAGTTGCCAGCGGAAACAGCATGCCCGCGCCGAAGAAGAACAGCGCGGCCGGTACCAGCAGCGTCCAGATGGTCATCACGCCAAACCACGCCGGCAGCCACATCAGCAGTCCCGCCAGCAGGCAGCTGTTCACGCCATACCACATCAGCGTATGCCAGGATTTCTGCTCGCGGCCGGCAAACCAGGCACCAAAAAACGCCGCCGGAATCGGCAGGATGAACAAAATACTCACCGTCAGCCCGTCCAGCCCCAGCACGCCCGCCATCAGTACGCCACAGCTGGCCTCAAATACCGCGATGCCCGCCAGCGCGCCGATCAGCAGTAGCAGATAACGCACAAAGTTGCCGTCGCTGAGCAGCGTGATGTAGCGGCGCAGAAACGGTGTCGCGGGCGCATCCACCGGACGGGTCTCCGGGAGCCAGCGGGCCATCGCCGCCGTTACGCCAACACACAGCAGCAGCAGGAAAGCAAAGCAGGCGTGCCAGCCAAACAGATGGGTCAGCAGCGCGCCGATTACCGGCGCCAGCAGCGGACTGACCAGAATGCCCATGTTGAGCAGGCTGTTGGCCTGGCGCAGCGCAATGCCGGAGTAAAGATCGCGCGGCATGGTGCGCGCCATCACGCCAGCCACGCCGGTGCCCAGTCCCTGCACCGCACTGCCCAGTACCAGCACACTCAGCGACGGCGCAAACAGGGCGATCAGCGCGCCCGCCGCGAAGATCGTCATGCCCGCGAGGATCACCGGCCGCCGGCCAATGCTGTCCGACAGCGGGCCGTAGATCAGCTGCGATCCGCCGTAGGTCATCAGATAGGCCGCCATCACCTGCTGCATGGCGCCGCTGCGTACGTTAAGCGCCTCTGCCATATTCGCCATGGCGGGCACATAGATGGTCTGCGCCATCTGCCCGACCGCCACCAGCACAATCAGCATGATCAGCAGGAAGCGGTTTTGCGTATTACTCATCATCATGGAACAAAATGTCTGCCTGAGAAACAAAGTAATGACAGCACTAAACAGGGCTGCCGGAGAGTTATGGCGGCAAAAATATCAGGAATTGCGCACAAAGCGAGAGGCGGGCGTAAAGCGATAGCTCAGACACTGTCAAGCTTCTGTACCAGGCTGTAACGTGGCCGCTACAGTTGCTGATGTGTGCGGACGATTTGTCGCAGAGAGCCCTTTGCCGGCTGGGGAGCTGGAAATCTGGTGCCGGGCTGACGAAGATAGAAAGAGACCAATTATCAATCATCAGGAGCGAACATGGCAGAGTGGGTCAATGCAGAAGTAAAAGAAGTGAAAAACTGGACCGATGCACTGTTCAGCCTGCGCGTCACGGCACCCATCGACCCTTTTACCGCCGGCCAGTTTGCCAAGCTGGCGCTGGAAGTCGACGGCGAGCGCGTGCAGCGCGCCTACTCCTACGTTAACGCGCCGCAGGATCCGCTGCTGGAGTTCTATCTGGTAACGGTGCCGGAAGGGAAGCTCAGCCCGCGTTTACAGGCGCTGCAGCCTGGCGATCAGGTGATGGTGACCAAAGAGGCGGCCGGTTTCTTTGTGCTGGATGAGATCCCCGACTGCCAGACGCTGTGGATGCTGGCGACCGGCACGGCGATCGGCCCGTATCTGTCGATTTTGCAACAGGGCGAAGGGCTGGAGCGCTTCGACAACATTGTGCTGGTACACGCTGCGCGCTATGCCGCCGACCTGAGTTTTCTGCCGCTGATGCAGCAACTGCAGCAGCGTTATCAGGGCAAGCTGCACATTCAGACGGTGGTCAGCCGCGAGCAGATGCCCGGTTCACTGCATGGCCGCGTACCGCAGCTGATCGAGAGCGGAGAACTGGAAAACGCCGTGGGCCTGCCGATGCTCGCCGACACCAGCCACGTGATGCTGTGCGGTAACCCGCAGATGGTGCGCGATACCCAGCAATTGCTGAAAGAGACCCGCGATATGCGTAAGCATTTCAAACGTAAACCCGGTCACATGACCAGCGAGCATTACTGGTAATCGTGCCGGCAGCAAAATGTCAGATTTTTCCCGGCGCGGGTTTTGACTTTCAGCGGTAAAAACCGTTCTAATCGTGGGCTAAGTGAATGATTTAGGGCCGAAGCAATGAAGAATCTGCCAGTCGCGCTGCTGCTCAGCGTCGCACTGACATTTCCCGCCTGGGCGGAGGACGCGCCCGCGCAGGATCGCAACGATCACCTGCCTGCGGCGCCGTATCTGCTGGCGGGTGCGCCCACCTTTGATATGACCATCGCGCAGTTCCGCGAAAAGTACAACGCTGCCAATCCTGACCTGCCGCTGCAGGAGTATCGCGCCATCGACAACCGCGATGACAAGAGCCACCTGACTCGTGCCGCCAGCAAAATCAGCGAAACGCTGTATGCCTCTACCGCGCTGGAACAGGGCACCGGCAAGATTAAAACGCTGCAGATTACCTGGCTGCCGGTGCCGGGCCCGGATATGAAAGCGGCACAGACACGCGCCATGGATTACATGACTGCGCTACTGCGCTTTTTTGTGCCCGGTTTGTCAGCGGAAGAGGGACACAAGAAGCTCGATGGCCTGCTCAGCGCCGGCAAGGGCGCACGCTATTTTTCCCGCACCGAAGGTGCGCTGCGCTTTGTGGTCGCAGACAACGGCGACAAGGGACTGACCTTCGCCGTTGAGCCCATCAAACTGGCGCTCGCTAGCCCCTGATCTCCCCGGCAAAAATGACGAAAAGCAAAGCCAGCGCCCCATTTGATCTCTATACTGTCTGGCAGACATCGCTGCCCCGATGGCAGCGCTATTTCATGAATCGCGTTATGCGGAGGAAAGAATGCGACATCCACTGGTTATGGGTAACTGGAAACTGAATGGCAGCAAGCACATGGCGGGCGAGCTGATTGAAGGCCTGCGCAAAGAGCTGTCAGGTGTGGAAGGCTGCGGTGTGGCGATTGCTCCGCCGGCGATCTATCTGGATCAGGCCAAACACGCCATTTCCGGCAGCCACATTGCGCTGGGTGCGCAGAACGTTGACGTGAACCTGTCTGGCGCTTTCACCGGTGAAACCTCTGCCGAGATGCTGAAAGACATCGGCGCGAAATACATCATCATCGGCCACTCTGAGCGCCGCACCTACCATAAAGAGAGCGACGAGTTCATCGCGAAGAAATTCGCCGTGCTGAAGGCCGCAGGCCTGGTACCGGTGCTGTGCATCGGTGAGACCGAAGCCGAGAACGAAGCCGGCAAAACTGAAGAAGTGTGCGCACGTCAGATCGACGCCGTGCTGGAAACCCAGGGCGCAGCGGCCTTCGAAGGCGCGGTTATCGCCTATGAGCCAGTCTGGGCCATCGGTACCGGCAAATCAGCGACCCCAGCGCAGGCGCAGGCAGTACACAAATTCATTCGTGATCACATCGCGAAGAAAGATGCCGCTATCGCTGAGCAGGTAATCATTCAGTACGGCGGTTCGGTTAACGACAAAAACGCCGCAGAACTGTTCACTCAGCCGGACATTGACGGCGCGCTGGTGGGCGGTGCGTCACTGAAGGCAGATGCTTTCGCGGTGATCGTCAAAGCCGCTGCGGCAGCCAAAAACGCGTAAGTTTCTCACGCAGAAAAAGGCGGCTGATAAGCCGCCTTTTTTATTGCCTGAGCAGTCGCGATGCCACTCACTCCAGCAAACGGCACTGGTGATCCTGCAGTTCTTCCGCCGAACCGCGATTCAGCTTGAGCCAGTTGCGCTCCAGCGCCAGCAGCGCCAGGCGTCCATCCGGCAGCTGGGCCAGCGCCAGCCCGTATTTGCCCATCTCACCGCGTGCATGCGGCACCTCTTCTGCCAGCCGGATAAACACGCTCTGCTGCGCCAGTTCGGCGGTGCTCAGCGTGCGAATCAGCCAGGTATGCCGCAGCAGCGTTGCCGTCTGCCACTGCGCATTCAGCTTCGGTGCCAGCGTATCCAGCTGCTGGCGCACATCCGGTCGCAGGCAGGAGATATGAATATGCAGCTGATTCTGCGTACGACCATACTGCGCGTTGATGGCCAGCGACAGCACGCGGTCGTCGACAGGCGCACCGCGTTTCTGCGCCAGCAGGCGGCGCTGCTGCCAGGCGGCAGCAAACAGGTTCGGCGTAGTGGGTTCGAGAAGGATTGGGCTCTCCATGCCGGTGATTTTTGCTATCGGCATCAGCAGATATTGCAGCGGGCCATTCAGATCTTTGAGCGTAACGTAACCCTGCGCCAGATTGACCTGCTGACAGGGGGCAGGATTACCGCGTTGCGTCATGTCCGGTACGCACTTTTCGCTGACAATCTGCCACAGCGCGTCGGCGTTTTTATGCAAATGCAGCGCACCGGCGATCAGCCCGGCAATCAGAAGGATGAACGCGATAATCAGCAACGTAACACTACGGCGGCGCGCCTGCATGGCCAGATCCTCTGTGATGAGCTGTCAGCATCCTCACCTGTCGCCAGCGTAAAGTCACGGTTTTTTCCGCGCCGTAAAGCAAAACGGCCAGCGCAGGGCTGACCGTTTCGTCATGATGAAAACGCGGTTACGGTTTCATGACCTGATCGTAGCTGCCGCCGTCGGCAAAGTGTGCTTTCTGCGCTTTGCTCCAGCCGCCAAACTTGTCATCGATGGTGAACAGCTTAACCGGCGCGAAGCTGCTGGCAAACTTCTTCGCCACCTCAGGATCGCGCGGGCGATAGAAGTTTTGCGCCGCGATGGTCTGGCCTTCCGGTGAGTAGAGATATTTCAGGTACTCTTCCGCCACCTTACGCGTGCCCTGCTCATCCACCACTTTATCGACCACGGAGACCGTTGGTTCGGCGAGGATCGATTCGCTCGGCGTAACGATTTCAAACTTGTCTTTGCCCAGCTTATCAACGGCCAGATAGGCTTCGTTTTCCCATGCAATCAGCACATCACCGATACCGCGCTCAACGAAGGTATTAGTCGCGCCACGTGCACCGGAATCCTGCACTTCAACGTTTTTGAACAGCGCCCGGACGTAAGCCAGCGCTTTGGCCTGGTCACCGTGGTTCTGGTCCAGCGCCCAGCCCCAGGCCGCCAGATAGTTCCAGCGTGCGCCGCCGGAGGTTTTCGGATTTGGCGTGATCACGGAAACGCCTGGCTTAATCAGATCTGGCCAGTCATGAATGCCTTTAGGATTGCCTTTGCGTACCAGGAACACGATGGTGGAAGTATAAGGTGCCGAGTTGTCCGGCAGACGCTTGATCCAGTTTTTATCGATACGACCACGGTCAGCAATAGCATCCACGTCGGACTGCAGCGCCAGCGTCACCACATCTGCGCGGATGCCATTGATCACGGACGTCGCCTGCTTACCCGAACCGCCGTGCGACTGGCGGATCACCACGTTATCGCCGGTTTCCTGCTTGTAGTGCGCGCTAAAAGCTTTGTTGTACTGCTCGTACAGCTCACGGGTTGGATCGTAAGAGACGTTTAACAGCTGAATATCCTTTGCCAGAACACTGGTTGAAGCCAGTAACAGGGTGACACCAATACTCCACTTGTTCATTGCTTGCTCTCCCGAGGTCGTTATAGAACAAGACTGACACAAAGCAATCCATGGATTAAAGAATTAAAAATAAGCTGTTATAACTATGGAGAATATAGCAAGGCATAAAAAAGGGCGCGAAAGCGATCGCGCCCGATTTATCGTTGATTAGTAGAGTTTTTTCGCGGTATCCAGCCAGTCGCGCTTGAACGGACGCTTCATGTTTTCGATAGCGTCGATGATGTCATGATGCACCATCTTCTCGTTCTGAATACCCACGCAGCGACCGCCGTAGCCCTGCAGCAGCAGCTCAATTGAATAAGCGCCCATGCGTGATGCCAGAATGCGGTCGTAAGCGCATGGCGCACCGCCGCGCTGGATGTGGCCGAGCACGGTGGCACGGGTTTCACGCTTGGTTTCCGCTTCAATAAAGTGCGCCAGATCGTCGATGTCACAGATATGTTCGGTGATCGCCACGATGGCGTGTTTTTTACCTTTCGCAATGCCAGCCTGGATTTCTGCCACCAGCTCTTCGCGCGTGTAAGGGATTTCAGGCAGCACGATGAACTCACAACCACCGGCGATGGCCGCCGCTAAGGTCAGGTCACCGCAGTAGCGGCCCATCACTTCTACGATGGAAATACGCTGATGCGAAGAAGAGGTATCGCGCAGACGGTCAATCGCTTCAACCACGGTTTCCAGCGCGGTGAAATAACCGATGGTGTAATCGGTACCGGCGACGTCGTTATCGATGGTGCCCGGCAGGCCAATGCACGGGAAACCCATTTCGGTCAGGCGTTTGGCACCCATGTAAGAACCGTCACCGCCAATCACCACCAGCGCATCAATGCCGCGCTTTTTCATGTTTTCGATCGCGACCTGACGCACTTCTTCGTTGCGGAACTCCGGGAAACGCGCCGAGCCGAGGAAGGTGCCGCCGCGGTTAATCATGTCCGACACGCTGTAGCGGTCGAGGTTGATCATGCGGTCTTCGTACAAACCCAGATAGCCGTCATAGATACCAAAAACTTCAAGGCCTTCACTCAGCGCGGAACGGACAACTCCGCGAATGGCTGCGTTCATGCCTGGGGCGTCGCCGCCGCTGGTCAGTACTCCGATTTTTTTGATCATGACAACCTCTGGATTGTTCAAAACTAAGGATTATTCCTGCCTGTCGACCGGTGTGGACCAGCTCGCGATCGCACGGCTTAATAGTTGCAGATAGTATATCAAAGGCTTGATGCTGAATTGATTCAGGTCAGACAAGTTTTCGCTAATTTTTTACAGAGTTGTTAGCGTTACGTCATTTTTTTCACGCAATACTATGTTTTATAACGGCTAAAACTGAAAAAAACCCTGCTGATTTTGCGGCACGACAGAACAGGGGTCCTGATGAATAATCACATCTGAGCCGGGAAATTTTTGCCGTAATGCCTGCTCAATTTGATCGGCCACCTGATGCGCCTGCACCAGCGGGAGATGATCGTCCATCTCCAGATGAAGCTGAATAAACCGCGTCGGGCCAGACTGCCGCGTACGTAACGCATGGGCACCGCGTACGCCGGGCCAGTGGCTTACCAGCGCGATAATCGCCTGTTTTTCCTGCTCCGGCAACGCACGATCGAGCAGCGACTGCACCGCTTCATAGCCCATGCGCAGCGCGTTATAGAGGATATATACGCCGATGCCGAGCGCAAACAGCGCATCCGCACGCTTGAAACCATAACTGCTTAAGCCCAGCGCCACCAGAATGGCACCGTTCATCACCACATCCGACTGATAATGCAGCATGTCCGCGCGTATCGCCTGGCTGCGGGTACGCCGCACCACCCAGCGTTGGAAAGCGACCAGCACCAGCGTGGAGCTGAGGGCGATTAGCGTCACGACTACGCCCACCAGCGGCGCGCGCAGCGTTTCCGGTGTGGCCAGATGCTGCAGCCCGGTAAGAAACAAAAACAGCGCCGATCCGGAGATAAACATGCTTTGCGCCAGTGCCGCCAGCGATTCCGCTTTACCGTGACCAAAGGTGTGATCGTCATCGGCAGGCTGCAATGAATAGCGCACCACCAGCAGATTGGTCAGTGACGCGGCGATATCGACCAGCGAATCCACCAGCGCCGCCAGCACGCTGACCGAACCGGTGTACCACCAGGCGAAAATTTTCACGATCAGCAACAGCGTTGCCAGCGTGGTCGCCGCCAGCGCCGCGCGGTTTACCAGTTTTGCGTAGGAAGGTTCCATACCTTGCCTCGTCAGGCGCTGCAGCACGCCATGCAGTGGAAAATGGCTCAAGTTTATCACCGTCCCGTGCAGACTGCGTGACAGGATAGCGAAACGGATGCAATTTGCCCGCGAATTCAGGGCAAAAAAAACCCCGCCATCATGGCGGGGAAGACAGGGATGGTGTCTATGGCAAGGAAAACAGGGATACTATGTTACTGGTTACTGCTGGTACTACTCACTGCTTGCAGCGGTGATGATGGCTGCAATCCGGAGAGCCGACGCGCTTCATTCAGGCGCCGCTCAAAATTCTTCTGCAATGTCGCTTGCTGTGCAGGCGTTAGCAGGTGATACATCTGATTACGAACCCGGGCCATCTCGATTTGCAGTTCTACCTGCTCGCGGGCCTGTTTCTCTGCCTGCTGGCGGATAGCCGATTCGTTAAATTTGTCTGCAATGACAAGGTCATGCATAGTTTCTATGTCCTGAACGCTTAACACCGGGCGTTCATGGCGCGCTTGCTGCATCAGATCGCGCATCTGTTGCCGCTGTTGTTCAGTCAGCTCAATGCCATCGAACATGTGGCTTTGCGGATTTTGCGTCATACTGCCTGTCGTCAATCCGCCGTTATGATGCATCTCGTCAATCGTCGTCGTGTCTGCTGCTTCTGCGCTGGCGTGACTGAGAACCATCGCTGAGGCAAAGACGACGGCGGTTAAGTAGCGCATCGTTTACTCCCGGTTCGTTCAGTTTTGCGATTCAACGAGAGCTAGTGTACGGCGACAGCTGCAAACATCCGTCAGGGGGTGTAAAACTACGTAAAGCGTTGGATTGCCACTATAGGAACACGGTATTTTGCCTGCGGAGGGCAACAAAAAATGAATAAAATCCTGTTGGTTGATGACGACCGCGAATTGACTTCGCTGCTTAAAGAACTGCTTGAAATGGAAGGTTTTGAGGTGATTGTCGCCAGCGATGGCGAGCAGGCGCTCAATCTGCTGGACAACACCGTCGACCTGCTTTTGCTCGATGTCATGATGCCGAAGAAGAACGGTATCGACACGTTAAAAGAGCTACGCCAGCAACATCAAACCCCTGTCATCATGCTGACCGCCCGCGGTAGCGAGCTGGACCGCGTTCTGGGCCTGGAACTGGGCGCGGATGACTATCTGCCAAAGCCGTTCAACGATCGCGAACTGGTGGCGCGTATCCGTGCGATTCTGCGCCGTTCCAACTGGAGCGAACAGCAGCAACAGCACGATAACAGCTCACCGACGCTGGAAGTGGATTGCCTGCGCCTGAATCCGGGCCGTCAGGAAGCCAGCTTCGACAGCGAAACGCTGGATCTCACCGGCACCGAGTTCACCCTGCTCTACTTACTGGCGCAGCATCTTGGCCAGGTGGTGTCACGCGAGCATCTCAGCCAGGAAGTGCTGGGCAAGCGCCTGACGCCGTTTGACCGCGCTATTGATATGCACATCTCTAACCTGCGTCGTAAGCTGCCGGAACGTCGTGATGGTCATCCGTGGTTCAAAACTCTGCGCGGACGCGGCTATCTGATGGTTTCGGCATCATGATTGGAAGTTTGACCACCCGCATCTTCGCCATCTTCTGGCTCACCCTGGCGCTGGTGTTGATGCTGGTACTGATGGTGCCCAAACTCGATTCGCGCCAGATGACCTCACTGATGGAGAGCGAACAGCGCCAGGGTACCATGATTGAGCAACACGTTGAGGCGGAGCTGTCACAGGATCCGCCCAACGACCTGATGTGGTGGCGCCGGCTGTTTCGCGCCATCGACAAATGGGCACCGCCCGGTCAGCGCCTGCTGCTGGTGACCAGCGAAGGACGGGTGATCGGTGCGCAGCACAATGAAATGCAGGTGATCCGCAACTTTATCGGCCAGTCTGATAATGCCGATCATCCGCAGAAGAAAAAGTATGGCCGCGTCGAGATGGTCGGTCCCTTCGCGGTGCGCGACGGCGAAGACAATTACCAGCTGTATCTGATCCGTCCCGCCACCAGTTCCCAGCTCGATTTCGTCAACCTGCTGTTTGACCGTCCTCTGCTGCTGCTCATCGTCACCATGTTAATCAGCTCACCGCTGCTGCTGTGGCTGGCGTGGAGCCTGGCGCGTCCGGCACGCAAACTAAAACATGCCGCGGATGAAGTGGCGAGCGGGAATTTGCGTCAGCATCCGGAACTGGAATCAGGCCCGCAGGAATTTCTTGCTGCCGGTTCCAGTTTCAACCAGATGGTGAGCGCGCTCGAACGCATGATGACGGCACAGCAGCGTCTGCTGTCGGATATCAGCCATGAATTACGCACGCCGCTGACGCGTCTGCAGCTGGCGACTGCGCTACTGCGCCGGCGTCATGGCGAAGGCAAAGAGCTGGAGCGCATTGAGACCGAAGCGCAGCGTCTGGACGGCATGATCAACGACTTGCTGGTACTGTCGCGCACCCAGCACAAGAACGCGCTGGTGAGCGAAGCGATGAAGGCCAACCAGCTGTGGAATGGCGTGCTGGAAGATGCCAAATTCGAAGCGGAGCAGATGGGTAAAACCATGGACGTACCGTATCCGCCCGGTCCGTGGCCGCTGTACGGTAACCCGCATGCGCTGGAAAGCGCGCTGGAGAACATTGTGCGTAACGCGCTGCGCTATTCGCACACGCACATCAGCGTTAGCTTTGCGGTGGATATTCAGGGCATTACCGTGCACGTCGACGACGACGGTCCCGGCGTCAGCCCGGAAGATCGCGAGCAGATTTTCCGTCCGTTCTACCGCACCGATGAAGCGCGTGACCGTGAATCCGGCGGCACCGGGCTCGGGCTGGCGATTGTCGAAACCGCCGTGCAACAGCACCGCGGCTGGGTGAAAGCCGATGACAGCCCGTTAGGCGGTCTGCGCCTGACGCTGTGGCTGCCGCTGTACTCCGCCCGGCAATAATTTGCTATGCTGCGGCCCTCGTTTCCGGGGGCCTTATGCTAAACATCGTCTTATTTGAACCTGAAATCCCGCCAAATACCGGCAACATCATCCGCCTGTGCGCCAATACCGGCTTTCAGCTGCACCTGATTGAGCCGTTAGGCTTCGCCTGGGATGATAAACGCCTGCGCCGCGCCGGACTGGATTACCATGAATATACCGCGCTGAAAAAGCACGCCAGCTACGCCGCTTTTCTGGCGGCGGAAGCGCCACAGCGCTTACTCGCGCTGACCACCAAAGGCACACCGGCGCACAGCGCCGTCAGCTATCAGCCGGGCGACTATCTGCTGTTTGGCCCGGAGAGCCGTGGCTTACCGCCAGACATTCTTAATGCGTTGCCAGCAGAACAGAAGATCCGCATTCCGATGCGCGCGGAGAGCCGCAGCATGAACCTGTCGAATGCGGTTTCAGTGGTGGTGTATGAGGCGTGGCGCCAGCTGGAATATGCGGGCGCGCTGATCAAAAGCTAGATGCCGTCGCCGTACTCAAACCCGGCGCTGGTGAAGTGCTGATCCATATCCATCGACGGTTTGTCGCTGGCTGGTTTGCCGACAATGCGCGCCGGCACGCCGGCCGCCGTGGTATGGGGCGGCACCGGCTGCAAGACCACCGAACCGGCACCGATTTTGGCACCGCGCCCGACTTCAATATTGCCAAGGATTTTGGCCCCTGCGCCAATCATCACCCCTTCACGGATCTTCGGATGGCGATCGCCGCTGGTTTTACCCGTACCACCCAGCGTGACCGACTGCAGAATGGAGACGTCATTTTCCACCACAGCCGTTTCACCAATCACGATGCCGGTGGCGTGATCCAGCATGATGCCACGCCCGATGCGCGCCGCCGGATGAATATCCACGGCGAATGAGACCGAGATTTCGTTTTGCAGATACACCGCCAGCGCGCGCCGTCCCTCTTTCCACAGCCAGTGGCCAATACGGTACGCCTGCAGCGCGTGGAAGCCCTTCAGATAGAGTAATGGCGTGGAATATTTGTCGACCGCCGGATCGCGCTGACGCACCGCCTGAATATCGTACGCGGCCGAGACAATCATCTCAGGATCCTGACGATACGCTTCTTCAACAATTTCGCGTATGGCGATAGCGGGCATGATCGGGTTAGCGAGCTTGTTAGCCAGCATGTAGCTGAGCGCGCTGCCGAGATTTTCGTGCTTGAGCAAGGTCGCATGGTAAAAACTGGCCAGCATCGGTTCACAATCGGCCAGCGCTCTGGCTTCGGCTTTGATATGGTTCCAGACCAGTTCTAACTCTTCAGACGACATTGCTGTTTGCTCCCGATAAAAAAGCGCCCGATTAGGCGCTACAGGTGATAATGCTTAAGCGTCCTGCTTTAGCTTTGGCTGTTCTCGTCCTTCCTTGTACGACCAAGCAGGCTCAATGCTGCCTCTCGCGCCGATTTTTCGCAATATAATACCTGATAAATTTGCTCGGTTATTGGCATTTCCACGCCCACACGCGCAGCTAACGCTTTGACTTCTTTGGTATTTCTGTAACCTTCTACAACTTGTCCGATAATGCGTTGCGCCTCATCCACGCTTTCGCCCTGCCCCAGCATCATGCCGAAACGGCGGTTGCGCGACTGATTATCGGTACAGGTCAGCACCAGATCGCCAAGACCCGCCATGCCCATAAAGGTCGTCGGATCGGCACCCAGCGCAGCACCAAGACGGCTCATCTCCGCCAGACCGCGGGTGATGAGTGCCGTACGCGCGTTGGCACCAAAGCCAATGCCGTCGGAGATCCCGGCACCAATCGCAATGACGTTTTTCACTGCGCCGCCCAGCTGCACGCCGGTGAAGTCCGGATTGTTGTAAACGCGGAAGCTTTTGCCGCAGTGCAGCTTTTGCTGCAGATCGTCGGCAAACTGCGCGTCAGTGGCCGCCAGCGCAATCGCCGTCGGCAAACCGGCCGCCAGCTCTTTGGCAAAGGTCGGGCCGGAAATCACCGCCAGCGGAATGCTGTCGCCGAGGATTTCGCGCGCCACATCCTGCAGCAGCCGTCCGGTCTCTTTTTCCAGTCCTTTGGTCGCCCAGACAATGCGCGAATCCGCGCGCAGCAGTGGTTTCAGCTGCATCAGCACATCGCCAAATACATGGCTTGGCACCACCACCAGCAGATCGCGGCTGGCGCTGACGACTTGCGCTAAATCGGCTTCAGGAACGAGATTATCAGGGAAAGGAACATCGGGCAGGAAAGCGGTATTGCATCGGTCAGCCTGTAGCTGCGCCACGCTTTGTGGATTGTGGCCCCACAGCAGAACCGGATGGCCATTACGAGCCAGCGTAATGGCCAGAGCGGTGCCGTACGAGCCGGCACCGATGACGCTAATCGAAGCGTTGAGTGTAGTCATCAGGCATCCTGACGTGGCGCTTCGCCTTCACCCTGCTGCTGCAGATAATTCATGAACAGCGCATCAAAGTTGACCGGCGCCAGATTAAGCTGAGGGAAGGTACCGCGTGACACCAGGCTGGTGACACATTCACGCGCATACGGGAAAAGAATGTTCGGGCAGTAAGCGCCGAGGCAATGTGCCATCTGCGTGCCTTCGATACCGCTGATGGTGAAGATACCGGCCTGCTGTACTTCGCACAGGAACGCGGTGTCTTCGCCCACGGTGGCGGTGACAGTAACGCGCAGCACGACTTCATACACTTCATCCGCCAGCTGAGAAGAGGCGGTGTCCAGATCCAGCTTCACTTCCGGTTCCCACTCTTTCTGGAAAACCTGAGGTGCGTTTGGCGCTTCAAATGAGACGTCTTTGGTGTAAACGCGTTGAATCTGGAACTGCATTTCGTTGCTGCTATGCTCTGACATGTTACTGAATCCTTTAAATGAAAATTGTCGGTCGAAAATGTTATGCGCGGAGCAAGGGATCGAGTCCCTGACGCCCGTCCAGCGCGTAGAGATCGTCACAGCCGCCAATGTGCTGCGCGTCAATAAAGATCTGTGGCACCGTGGTGCGGCCGCTGCGTTTGATCATCTCTTCGCGCTTTACCGCGTCCCCATCAATGGGAATCTCCTGGTATGACACGCCTTTTTGATCCAGCAACGCCTTCGCCCGGTGGCAGTAAGGACAGGTCACTTTGGTGTAAATCTCAACATTAGCCATGCGGTGATACCTCAGGAAGTTATTTACCGCGAACCAGCGGCAGGTTTTCGCCACTCCAGCCGCTCACACCATCTTTCAGCACGGTCACTTTGTCAAAACCCGCTGCGCTAAGGGTGGCTGCCGGTTCTGCGGCGCTCTGGCCGGTGGCACATACCACAATTATGGGCTGCGACTTGTGCTTTTCCAGCTCGCCGAAGCTGCCTTTTTTGATATCGGCTGCGGCGATGTTAATAGCCCCTGAAATGTGTCCTTTGCGATAGTCGTCGCGTGAACGAACGTCTACCACCACCGCGTCCTCTTTGTTGATCAGGTGGGTTGCTTCGCCACGGCTGATGGTTTTTACCTTAGAGAACATACCTTTAACGGTGGTTACAATCACCAGAATAAGTAAAGCGACCCATGCCAGACTAAGGATGGGGTGATTGCTTGCAAACTGCATAATTTCTTGCATGAGGGGTAACGACTCCAGACCGGGGCTAATAAGCTAAAACAAGGGTTCTGAGTATACCTGCGCCACTTCGCATGTACAGTCGCGAAGCGGGCAGAGTTACGATTTGTGCGTCATTTTCCAAAAAAAGTGTTCTAATCGCAAAATTGAGACAATCTTTATCCCGGTAAGCTGTGGCCGACATCTTTCGTAAAGCAAAACCCGGCCGGGATAACTGGTAAGCGGCTGTTCATCGTGGAATAATTATCGACTATGAAGGGAAAAGCGACCGTTACACACACAAGGACCCGTTACAACGACCCGGCATCTCCGTTGTCATTTCGCTGGTCCGATATCTCCCTCAGCCTGCTTTGTGCGGGTGCGTTGCTGTTGCCCGTCGCCGCGCATAGCGCCGATGACAGCAAAACGCAGCTAAAGTCCATTCAGCAGGACATCGCCGAAAAAGAGAAAAGCGTTAAAGCGCAGAAGCTGCAGCGCAGTAAGCTGCTCGATCAGCTGCAGAGTCAGGAAAAAGTGATTGCCCAGGCCAGTCGCCAGCTGCGTGAAACCCGCAACAGCCTGAGCGCGCTGAACGGCGAAATCGCCCAAACCACCGCCGCCATTGCCCGGCTGGAAAAGCAGCAGGCGCAGCAGGAAAAACTGCTGGCGCAGCAGCTGGATGCCGCGTTTCGTCAGGGCCAGCACAACGGCGTGCAGCTGCTGCTCGGCGGTGAAGAAGCACAGCGCAGCGAACGCATTCTGGCCTATTTTGGCTACCTCAATGCCGCCCGGCAGAAAAACATCGACGAGCTTAAGCAGACTCAGCAGGAGCTGGCGCAGCAGCGTCAGGCGCTGCAGGGCAAGCAGGAGCAGCAAAAGTCGCTATTAGCGCAGCAGCAGACGCAACAGAACAAACTGGAAACCGCCAGCGCCGCGCGTAAGAAAACGCTGTCCGCACTGGAGAGCGCGCTGGAGAAAGACCAGGCCGATCTGGTCGAGATGCGTCAGAACGAAAGCCGCCTGCAGGACAAAATCGCCAAAGCCGAACGTGAGGCGCGCGAACGGGCGCAACGCGAAGCGCGCGAGGCGGAAAAAGTGCGCCAGCGTCAGGCCCAGGCAAAAGCCAAAGGCTCCAGCTATTCCCCTACGCAAAGCGAGCGCGAGCTGATGGCGCGCACCGGCGGCCTTGGCCGGCCGGGCGGACAGGCCATCTGGCCAGTGCGCGGTCGCATTGAACATCGCTTTGGTGAAGCAATGCAGGGCGAACTGCGCTGGAAAGGTCTGGTGATTGATGCCCCGGAAGGCACTGAAGTCAAAGCCATTGCTGATGGTCGCGTGCTGATGGCCGACTGGCTGCAAGGCTACGGCCTGGTTGTGGTCGTCGAACACGGTAAAGGCGATATGAGCCTTTATGGCTACAATCAGAGCGCGTTGGTGAGCGTCGGTGCGCAGGTGAAGGCAGGACAGCCTATCGCCCTCGTGGGCACCAGCGGCGGCCGCGGCACGCCCTCGCTCTACTTTGAAATTCGTCGTCAGGGACAGGCCGTCAATCCACTGCCGTGGTTAGGAAGATAAGTGTTGTTTCAGTCCCAAAAGCTTAGCGCCGCCCTGTGCGGGCTGTTTTTCACCTTTGCCGCCCATGCGGGAAAACTGGCTATCGTCATTGACGACTTCGGCTACCGCCCGGCTGAAGAGAATAAAGTGCTGCAGATGCCTGCCGCGATTTCTGTGGCGGTGCTACCCAACGCGCCTCATGCGCGTGATATGGCAACCAAAGCGCATCAGGGCGGTCATGAAGTGCTGATTCACCTGCCGATGGCGCCGCTGAGCAAACAGCCGCTGGAGAAGGACACGCTGACGCCGGAGATGAGCAGCGAAGAGATCGCGCGCGTCGTGCGTGACGCCAGCAACAAAGTGCCGTATGCGGTTGGCCTGAACAACCATATGGGCAGCAAAATGACCTCCAGCCTGCCCGGCATGCAGAAAGTGATGCAGGTGCTTAATCACTACAACTACTACTTCCTCGATAGCATGACCATTGGCAACAGCCAGTCGGTCCCGGCCGCGCAGGGCACGCAGGTCAAAGTCCTGAAGCGGCGCGTATTCCTCGACGACAGCCAGAATGAAGCGGCGATTCGCACCCAGTTCACCCGCGCAGTGAAGCTGGCACAGCGTGATGGCTACGCTATCGCCATTGGCCATCCGCATCCCACCACAGTACGGGTGTTGCAGCAGATGTTGCCAACGCTACCGGGCGATATCACCCTCGTCCGCCCCAGCCAGTTGCTCAACGAACCGCTGCGCCAGGGCGCTACGCCGCCGGTCAGCACGCCGGTGAAACCGCGTACCCCGGTGTTCCGTGCGCCTGGCGTGTGTAAGCCGGGCCAGCCGCTGCCAGCCGTACCGCAGAGTCGTGCGGTGGAGGTGCTAGTTGAGAGTATTACCAATAGCCCACTGATTAAGCAGCTACAGCAACTGCTTTGAGGCTCTGTTTGAATATCGTGCAAAATATTCACATCAGCCTCTTTTGAGGCTGATGATTTTTCCGTTATTATAGCTGGATTGTTTTTTTCATATGTTTTCCTATTGAATTGAATTTGAAGGTAATACGTATTAATGAAGAAGCTCTGGAAGATTAATACTATAAATAAAGTACTAAGCCTGCATGCCAGATTGAGCAGGATTGATGCGAATAAAAAGCCGCTTAGTGCAGCTCAGGACTTTAAGCGTATTGTTATTTTCTCCACAACAGCGCTGGGCGATCTGTTATTCAACACACCAGCAATCCGTGCGATAAGAAATCGCTATCCTGCGGCTAAAATCATGCTGGTCTCGAGCTATAAGAACCGCGATTTAGTGCAGGGTAGTACATGGTTTGATGAAGTGGTTATTTGGGACAATAAAGTTAAAAATATATTTAGCGTTATTAAAGCCATGAGGAAATTCAAGGCTGAAATTACATTCATACTTCACTCTCGAATTGGTTATGATATTTTATGCTCACGCCTTGGTGGTTCCAGGTATATTGTGCGAGATAATTTTAGCAGTGACACAACGATTTTTAATCGCTGGATAGACTTATATAGCAAAGAGAAAAACCTTCATATTATTCAGCGAAAATTAAATTTAATTGCACAACTTGGTTGTGATATTACCAATATTTCAATGCAATTTCCAAATGATTATAACACACCAATATCAAGTAATAACAATGCTACTATAGCATTCCAATTAGGTGCATCAGAAAAGCTACGTTGCTGGCCTGTTGAGCACTATTCAAATCTTGCGCAAACTATCATCTCACGCCATCCCAGTACCCATATTGTATTGACGGGTGCAGAACAAGATCTGAAACTTGCCTCAGCCTTCTATGCCGCTCTGCCGGAACAATATCATCCTAACGTTGTATCATATATTGGCAAAACTCGTTTGCCAGAGTTAATAAAGTTAATCTATTCAGTTGATGCTCTCGTTACTGGAGATACCGGTCCGCTTCACATCGCAATCACTGCAAGAACAAGAACTGTTAGTTTATATGTTAGTGCTAATCCTGCCCATACAGGTCCTTATCAGGATCCTCAACTGCACAGGACCATACGAATCGAGCCAGAGAAAAATGACGATCCAATATACCCACTCCGTAAAATAGGAGTTGCTAAAGTATATGAAGCACTGGCTTCAATTCTCGAATAATATTGCCCAGATCATTTACATGAAAGTCTCTGGGCGACATTTGTTAACGGGTTTGACGGTTGGATAAAACAATAGCTAATGGAAGCCAGAAAAGTATCCATGATTCTCCTGGCCCTCCAATAACAAACATACCTTGAGTAATAAAAAACATCAGTGAAAAAAGATAAATTGAAGCTTCCAGACCCGCACCCCGATGAAATTTCTTATAGGCATTGATAAGTCCGGTAATCATTAGCGCTAAAAGGAAGAAAACACCTACAACTCCTCCCTTAAGAAAGGCAGAAAAATAAATACTATGCGTTGTAGTAACATGCTGTCCGATACTGTTTATAAACCTAATTTCTTTATCGAATCCCCAGCCAAATACGGGATGATGAAGACCTTGCTCAAATGCAAATTTCCAGATCCCAAAGCGAATAAAGCTCTGTTGATAAGAAGACAACATACGTTGATAGAATTCATTGCCATAATCTGTGAAAAAGAAGAACAATGATATAATTAAGGAAACTAAAAAAATATATAAAAAATGCCGCAAATGCATATTTTTATATTTTGCAAATAATACTAACAAAGATACAATTAAAGCCAGCAAAGGTCCGCGGCTTTGAGTCAATAATAACCCAATGAAAAGGAAAGCAGCAGGAATGAAAACCCAGAGCTTACCAGACTCACGCGCAACTATTAACCCGCTCAAGATTCCGATAGCAAAATAACCACCTAAATCAATAACATTCTTAGGGGCATAGAGAAACCCTGATTCTAGTCTATTAGTTAAAATTGTGCTCTTATCAACAAAAAGAATTGTTAAAATAAAAAGCGTTATGCACCCCATAAAAATAACGAGATGAACTTTTAGCACCCCATACTTTACGATGCAATGATTAAACATCAGTATAAAGAAGACAAAATACATAGAGTGCTTTAATGTTGACTCAATATTTGATGGGTCAGCACTCCAGAGGTTGGTTAAGCTATAATAAAGCAGAAATATTAAAACAACCCCCAGAGACTTCCCACTCAAGCCATCTTGGTGAAAGATATTATTTCGAGTCAGAAAGATATAAATCATTGCTGAAATAATTGAGATATGAAATAAATTGTTTACTTTCCCTACACCAGTAAATATAGGAAGCAGCAGTAAGAAGCTCATAAAAGAAATTAGAGCCACTGGTTTCAGACTTTCACACCTTTTTAAAAATAACATCTAGCGTTGCCTTCTCAAATATATCTTCGCCTAGACCACTTTTTAAAGAGAGATTATACACCTTTATCTTCTTCCGCTTTAACTCCAAGCTTGCATGATAAAATGCCGGCTGTATAACCTTATTAAAATTCATTTCAAGCTGGCTGGGTTGTTTATTTTCTTCATTCTCATAGAATCTGGGGCTTCCAAAATTATTCATATCAACACCGGCCAATAGAATTCTACCGGCCCCTAACCAAACTGATAATTGCAATGCCCAATATACAACCGTAGCAGCATCAAAAATACCAACTCTTATATCCCAGGAAAATCCAGATGGCGGATCGGTATTGAATAAACTTATTCCTTTTGTTTTATTATATCGACTGGCATATTCGTTAGGCTGAACAATATCGCAGAAGATCTTATAGCTTAAGTCTTCAATTATCGCTAACTTACATTTTATCTTAAGTCCCCCAACTCGCTTAAGAATATCGTTTAAACAATGTAAAGTGGTAAAAAACAATAACTCTGAATCATCAATTATTTCCTCAACCACATCAAACTTCTTATCAATAAAATCCCGATCAACAATAACAAAATATGCAAATTTGATTTTATCACGTAAATGATAAGCACCATTTACGCCGATAACACTGGTTCGTGAAAGATCATGCAGATTTAATGTTTTGATTGATGGTCCGGTTGCCAGAATAGTAAAATCTCCTGATGTAGCAGATCGGAGATTGTTGAGATCCTCAACTTTCACTTCTTCACCGCGGTATGATAGCCGCTGAATATGTCCGGCTTCGTTACGCGAGATTTTAATATGTGGCCAAAAGTTTTCGTTATGCCTCAGCTTTCTTCTGTGAGTATAACGATAAATTTGCTTGAATAATGATGACATTCAGAGCAATTCCCGTAACTTATTCATAACATAATCAGCAGAAATAAACTGCATTGTCCCATTCTCGCTAACAATAGCATGCTGATTCCTGCCATAGCCACCAATCAGTCCCGGGTCAGTCGGGCCGAACAGGGTGATGTTGGGGCGATCCAGCGCGGCGGTCAGATGGCTCAAACCGGTATCCACCGAGACCACTGCACGGGCACCCGCCAGCTGCTGCGCCACCTGCTCCAGCGTTAGCTTCGGCAACACCTCTGCATGATCAAACCCTGCTGCCAGCCGCTGCGCGCGCTGGTGCTCGTGTTCGGCGCCCCACGGCAGCCTGACGCGCAGGCCAGTGGGCTGAACCCGCGCGATGAGCTGGCGCCAGTGATCTTCCGGCCAGTGTTTGTTGTCGCGCGTTGTGGCGTGCAGAAACACCAGGTACGGTTGGCTATCCTGCGGTTGCGCCGCGAGAAAATGACCGGCAATGGCATAGTCGCCCTGCGTGGCCGGTTTTTCATAGCCCAGACTTTTCGCGAACAGTTCGCGCGTGCGTTCCACGGCGTGCTGCTGCTTACCAATCTCATGACGCTTGTCATACCACCAGCTGGCGAACGGTTCACGTGCGCTGCGGCTGTCCTGGCCATGTTTGATGCCTTTAGCCAGGCGCGTCACCAGCGCGGCGCTTTTAATCAGCCCCTGGGCATCAATCACCACGTCGTACTGACGTGACTGCAGCTCGCGTTTGAATTGCACGCGCTCTTCGCGCTGCTGGCTGCCAAACCAGTGTTTGCGCCAGCGACGAATCGCCACCGGCAGGACTTTGTCGACGGCCGGATGCCAGCCAGGAATTTGCGCAAAATTCTCTTCCACCACCCAGTCGAAGCGAATGCCGGGAATCGCCTGCATCGCATCGGTCAGCGCCGGCAACGTGTGCAGCACATCACCCATCGACGAGGTTTTAACAATCAAAACGTGCATGGTTACTCCTGCACCGGATGCAGTAACTCATTGAGTTCCTGATGCACGCGTGCCGGTTGAATATCAATCAGGCTCTGGTGATAGCCCTCTGCGGCATCGCCTTTGCGCACTTTGTGGTAGCCAGTAATCAGGCGAATGATGCGCGCCTGATGGGACAGCGGCGGCGTGAAGTCCGGGCTGCTCGGGCCATACAGCGCCACCAGCGGCCGGTTGAGCGCGGCGGCAATGTGCATCAGTCCGGAATCATTGCTGACGACCGCAGCACAGTGGGCGATCAGAATCACCGCCTGCTCCAGCTGCGTTTCGCCCGCCAGATTGCGGCAGTGCGCGCGTGCCGTGTCCGGCAGCGCCTGCAGGATCGCCTCGCCGGTTTCCCGATCTTTAGCCGAGCCAAACAGCAGCACCTGATAGCCTTCAGCAATCAGCTGTTCTGCCAGCGCGGCGTAGTGATAGTGTGGCCAGCGCTTCGCGGGACCAAATTCGGCACCGGGGCAGAAGCCGATGGCCGGGCGATCGGCCGACAGCGCAAACTGCGCTGCGGTCATGCGTTTTTCATCGTCGTCGACGCGCAGCTGCGGCCACAACAGCGGCTGCGGCAACTGTGCTGCCGCCGCAACCGGCTGGTCATAGCCCAGCGCCACATAGCGCTCCACCATTAAGGGAAACGCGGCTTTGTCCAGCACACGCACGTCATTCAGCACGCCATAGCGCATTTCACCGCGCCAGCCGATGCGGCGTTTGATGCCGGCAAAAAACGGCACCAGCGCCGATTTAAACGAGTTTGGCAGCACATAGGCGCGATCGTAACCGCTGGCCCGCAGCGCTTTGCCCAGGCGACGGCGCTCACCCAGCGCCAGCGCACCGTGGCCAAGCGGCATCGCCAGCGCCTGATTCACTTCCGGCATGCGTGACAGCAGCGGCCGGCACCAGGCCGGCGCCATCACATCAATTACCGCCTCAGGGTGCGCCTGTTTCAGCGTGCGATAGAGACTTTGCGACATCATCATATCGCCGACCCAGGAGGGGCCAATAACCAGAATTTTCATCGCCGGTGCCGGTTTCCTTATGCGTGACGGTTCAGCCAGGCCATGTATTCGCCCACGCCCTGCGCAACGGTTTTAAACGGTTTGTCATAGCCCGCGGCGCGCAGTTTGCTGAGATCCGCCTGCGTAAAGGCCTGGTAGCGCCCTTTCAGTTTGTCCGGGAACGGGATGTATTCGATCTGGCCTTGCTGGTGGAACTTCAGCACCGCATCCGCCACTTCCTGGAAAGATTCGGCGCGGCCGGTACCACAGTTATAGATGCCGGAAACGCCGTTTTCCCAGCACCACAGATTGACTGCCACTACATCATCAACGTGGATGAAGTCACGACGGAAGCTGTCGCTGCCCTCGAACAGCTTAGGATTTTCACCGTTGCTGATTTGCGTATTGAGGTGGAACGCGACGCTCGCCATGCTGCCTTTATGGCCTTCACGCGGCCCGTACACGTTGAAATAGCGGAAGCCGCACACCGGCGAATCCGCTTCCGGCAGAATCTGGCGGACATAGTGGTCGAACAGCATTTTTGAGTAGCCGTACACGTTGAGCGGCTGCTCGTACTGGCGCTCTTCAATGAAGTTCTCGTTACGCCCGCCGTAGGTGGCGGCCGATGAGGCATACAGGAACGGAATTTCACGTTCGAGGCAGAAGTGCAGCAGATCTTTCGAGTACTGATAGTTATTGTCCATCATGTACTTACCGTCCCACTCAGTGGTGGCTGAACAGGCACCTTCATGGAACACCGCTTCAATCGGACCCAGATCTTCACCCGACATGATGTAGGTGAGGAACTCCTCTTTATCCATGTAATCCGCGATGTCCAGATCCGCGAGGTTCACGAATTTGGTGCCATCTTTCAGATTATCCACCACCAGGATATCGGTATGACCGCGATCGTTGAGCGCTTTCACAATGTTGCTGCCAATCATGCCCGCGCCGCCGGTTACGATAATCATATGCTTTGCCTTTAAACAGTTGGGGTGAAACAGGAGGTTTCACGCACGAATACCTAACATCATAACATTTCAGCCCGATGCGGACAGCCAGATGACGCCGATCGCGCTGCACAAATCCTGCGCGCCGCGTGAACTATGCTGCAAAACGGAGATTTCCCTGGCTGAATTGTCGTCCATTCGCTTTTCGATCAGTAATATGTGCCAAAATTTTGCTATCTGAGGAGCAGAATCATGTCCGATCAGTTCTATTCACAAATCCGGCAACAGCTTGAGACAACGCGGCAGGACGGATTGTTCAAACAGGAGCGCACCCTGACCTCGGCGCAGCAGGCGGAAATCAACGTCGCCAATAGACCGCCGGTGATTAACTTCTGCGCCAATAACTATCTCGGCCTTGCGAACCATCCGGCGCTGATTCAGGCCGCCAAAGACGGTATGGATACGCATGGTTTCGGCATGGCGTCGGTGCGTTTTATCTGCGGCACTCAGGACAGCCATCAACTGCTGGAGCGGCGGCTGGCGGAGTTCCTCGGCATGGAAGAGGCCATCCTGTTCTCCTCATGCTTCGACGCCAACGGCGGGCTGTTTGAGACCCTGCTGGGCGCGGAAGACGCGATTATCTCGGATGCGCTCAACCATGCGTCGATCATCGACGGTATCCGCCTGTGCAAAGCCCAGCGCTATCGTTACGCCAACAATGATATGGCTGAGCTGCGCGCGCGCCTGCAGGAGGCCCGCGACAAGGGGGCGCGCCATCTGCTGATTGCCACCGACGGCGTGTTCTCCATGGATGGCGTGATCGCTAACCTGCAGGGCATTTGCGACCTGGCCGATGAGTTTAATGCGCTGGTGATGGTGGATGACTCGCACGCGGTGGGCTTTGTCGGCGCAAGCGGACGCGGCACGCATGAATACTGCGGCGTGATGGATCGCGTGGATATCCTGACCGGCACGCTGGGTAAAGCGCTGGGTGGCGCGTCCGGCGGTTACGTGGCGGCAAAACGCGAGGTGGTTGAATGGCTGCGTCAGCGCTCGCGCCCTTATCTGTTCTCTAACTCGCTGGCACCGGCGATTGTGGCCGCGTCGCTGCGCGTGCTGGATCTGCTGAACGAAGGCGATGGCCTGCGGCAGCGGCTGTGGGAGAACGCCCGCTTCTTCCGGGAAAAAATGACCGCCGCTGGCTTTACGCTGGCCGGTGCCGATCACGCCATCATTCCGGTGATGCTGGGCGATGCCAAAGTGGCGCAGCAGTTTGCCAGCCTGCTCCAGCAGGAAGGCATCTACGTTACCGGCTTCTTCTATCCGGTGGTACCGCAGGGCCAGGCGCGCATTCGCACGCAGATTTCTGCCGGCCACACCCAGGCGCAGCTGGAGCACGCGGTGGCGGCCTTCACGCGCATCGGACACCAATTAGGGGTTATCACTGCAGGAGCCAACGGATGAAAGCACTGGCTAAACTGAAAGCGGAAGAGGGGATCTGGATGGTGCACGACGCACCGGTGCCGGAGCCTGGTCATAACGATCTGCTGATTAAAATCCGCAAAACCGCCATCTGTGGCACCGATGTGCATATCTATAACTGGGATGACTGGTCGCGCAAAACCATTCCGGTGCCAATGATCACCGGCCACGAATACGTGGGCGAAGTGGTCGGTATCGGTCAGGAAGTGAAGGGTTTCGCCATCGGCGATCGCGTATCAGGCGAAGGTCACATCACCTGTGGCCACTGCCGCAACTGTCGCGCCGGCCGTACCCATTTATGCCGTAATACCGTGGGTGTAGGGGTCAATCGTCAGGGCTGCTTCGCCGAATATCTGGTGATCCCGGCGTTTAACGCGTTCAAAATTCCCGACAATATTTCCGACGAGCTGGCGGCGATTTTCGACCCGTTCGGTAACGCGGTGCATACCGCGCTCTCGTTTGATTTGGTAGGTGAAGACGTGCTGATCTCCGGTGCCGGACCGATTGGCATTATGGCGGCAGCGGTGTGTAAACACGTCGGCGCGCGGAATGTGGTGATCACTGACATCAATGAGTACCGCCTCGGGCTGGCGCGTGAAATGGGCGTGACGCGCGCGGTCAACGTGGCGCAGCAGAATCTGCGCGAGGTGATGACGGAACTGGGCATGACCGAAGGCTTTGATGTCGGACTGGAGATGTCCGGCGCGCCGCCGGCGTTTCGTACCCTGCTGGAGACCATGAATCACGGCGGACGCATTGCGCTGCTGGGCATTCCGCCGGGTGAGATGTCGATTGACTGGAATCAGGTCATTTTCAAAGGACTGTTTATCAAGGGGATTTACGGCCGTGAGATGTTTGAAACCTGGTACAAAATGGCCGCGCTGATTCAGTCCGGCCTCGATCTGACGCCGATCATCACGCATCGCTATCACATCGACGACTTCCAGCAGGGCTTCGACGAGATGCGTTCCGGGCGTTCAGGCAAAGTGGTGCTGAGCTGGGATTAAACGATAAAAAGGGAGCTTAGGCTCCCTTCTGTTTAATCGCTTAGTGCAAGATACTGCTTACATATAGCGTCCGTATCAAATCCGGCAAAGTCCGCCGCACTGAATTGTGGTGGTTGCTGATAAATCGCCCGCATGGTCTCTGCCAGCGACTGCGCATTCAGGTCCGCAAGCCCACGCGCCAGATCCCCCTGCAGCAGCCACTTTGGGCCGCCAGGGCAGCGCGTACTAACTACTGGCGTACCACATAGCATCGCTTCAATTAGCACATTTCCAAATCCTTCACTGTCCGAACTGACAATAAGCATCGAGGCCCGACTAATCCAGGCATAAGGATTGGCAGTAAACCCTTTAAAAATAACGCGATCATTAATACCTAATTGCTGCGCCAGCGATTGCAGTGCCGCTTTTCTCTCTGCCGATCCCTGACCAAGCAGCACTAGCGGCAAAGGGATATCACTAAGAGCATATGCCTTAAGTAAGCGATCGTGCCGTTTGGTCTCATGAAAACGTCCTACGTGCAATAGAAAACCGGATGAAGGGACTTCTGCTGGCTCAGCTGCGAGCTGCTGAATTTTTTCAATATCAAAAGGATTGCCGATCACCGCTTCGCGAGCCAGCGTCACATTAAAAGCCCTTTTTAAGTCGTCGAGAACCTCCGGCGACACACCAATAACATTACCACCCTGATAAACATGGTGAATTTTTTGCACCTTTAACCAGCGCGACAGCCCTTTACGGTGTCCCAGATAAGAGGCTGAAAATACGCCGTGCAGGCAGAACCAGGTTTTACTGGACGGTAGTGCACGACAATGGCGCACAATCCGGTCAGTTTTATGTAAATGGGAAATGATTAAATCAAATGCGCCTGAAGTCTGTTCGGCCTGGCGAACTGCACGATCCAGCAAGCAGGCGCGTCGCCTCAGTTCGGTGAGTTTGCGCCACGGACGACGATTATGATCCTCGATAACCTGATAATTAACTCCCGCCGGTAAGGGATAGTCACAAACCTTGCGCAGAGAAAATAGCGACACGCGATGTCCCTGCGCCATCATACCGGTGACGAGTGTGAGCACCACTTTTTCGGCACCGCCGCCTGGCAGGCCATCAATCACCATGAGTATACGTTTTGCCACAGTATCCTTCCTGTCCGAATGGAAAAGCGAAATTAACGCCATAAATATTATCGCAATCAGATGTAAAAACCGACGCTCTGCTGCGCGTTTTTGCCTGCTTAGATTGTTGCCTAAATAGTTTTGCGTCACTGAAGGCCACAGCGTAACATTGCGTTTTTACTGGTCTCAGGCGGCAAACATGACCCGGCATGCATTTCTCATTACCATTGATACCGAAGGCGACAATCTCTGGCGCAACCATCGCACTATTACGACTGAAAACACTCGGTATCTGCCGCGTTTCCAGGCCCTGTGCGAACGCTATGGTTTTAAGCCCACCTGGTTAACCAATTATGAGATGGCGGTGGATCCCGGGTTTGTCGAATTTGGCAAAGATGTAATTGCACGCAATCAGGGCGAGATTGGTATGCATTTACACGCCTGGAATAGCCCACCGGAAGCACCGCTCACTGATGATGACTGGCGCTGGCAGCCGTTTTTGATTGAATATCCAGATGCTGTATTGCGTGACAAAGTGGTGTTCATGACCGATTTGCTGGAAGAAAAGTTCCAGACAAAAATGCGCAGTCATCGTGCCGGACGCTGGGCATTTGACGAGCGCTATGCTGCTGTTCTTACCGGGTTAGGTTATCAGGTGGATTGTTCTGTAACGCCACGCGTCAACTGGGCTTTTACGCGCGGTGCACCGCAGGGTAACGGCGGAACAAATTATACGCATTTCCCGCACCAGCCCTACTTCATTGATCCGCATGATATTTCACGCAGCGGTGACTCTACACTGCTGGAAATTCCGATGAGCATTCAGTATAAATATTCATCAGCAATGAATCGTGTGAAGCAGGGCTTGTATCGCCTGCGCGGCAAACAGAAAAGTCCGGCTGTGCACTGGCTACGCCCGTCAGGTGGCAACCTGGCAGATATGCAACGTGTTGTCGAAATGTCGCTGGCCGAAGGGCAAGACTATGCTGAATTTATGTTGCACAGTTCTGAATTCATGCCGGACGGCAGCCCAACCTTTAAAAATGAACGCGACATCGAACAGCTATATGAAGATCTTGAAGCGCTGTTTACTTGGCTGGCGCCCCGCTTTTTCGGCCAGACACTTGCAGAATATCACGACAGCTTCAAGCAGCGTCACTTAAAGCGCTAAGCTGCTGCCACGCACTCCAGACCGAATCAAGCGATACATCAACGCATTCGCCAGTTGCGCTCTGCATAATCTGATAGGTACCGGACCATGGATGCCATACACTGGCATTAGTATCACCGAAAAAAACCACCTGCTTTTTATGTAAGCCGGCGGCGAGATGCATCTGTCCGCCATCACTGCAAAGAATCTGCTCGCATTGGTCAAAACCGGCTATCAACTCACGCACTGATGCCGTCGGATATGGGACAACACGTGGTGAATTGAGCAACTGCAACAGTTCCCCGGCACGTACCGCGTCGCCAATATCCTGCGGATCTAATGTGCCTTGTGGCGACCAAAAGACCAATACGCGTGCTTGTTCATCTTCCAGTAATTTACTGATAAACGCGGCATAGCGAGCAACCGGCCAACGACGTTTAGGACTACGGCTACTGATGTGCACGCCATAAACCCTCCCCGGGGAAGGAAAAGCCTGAATAATGCGCTTAATGGCCAGTTCTCGCTCCGCTTCTGACAGATAGAGCCTCACTGGCGGTACGGGTGGTGCCTCAGGCGTGAGCGCAGAAAGGTAAGAATAGGTGTGTTCGACCTGATGACTACCATGAAAATCAGCTTTGTGAAACGGACGGTCTACTTGCTCATGGGGTAACGCTGAACCGATGATATTGCGAGCGCCAGCCAGTTTAGCCAGGCGTAAACTATATTTACAGGCACTCGGGTTTGCCAGGATAGTGGCATCGAATCGAGTCTGCCGTAGTGCCAGCATAATCTTCAATCGCTGCCAGTAAAGGCCTATAGCAGTTTCATGTTTACTTCGGTGTTTAGCTTTTTTATAGACAAATAATCGATCGACATGAGGGTTATGCTTAACCACATCCTCTGCAACCTTGTTCACCAGCAATGTCAGCTTTGCCTCCGGGAATACCTGCTTCAGGCCTTCCAGTAACGGCGTTGTACACACCATGTCACCAATGTTATCGCGTCTGATGACGAGTATATTTTTCATGCTAATACCCAGAGTTATAAACGTTGCTGCAGCTCAGCCTGACCTGTAAACGCTGATAGTTACATAAAAGCGAGCATGCTAATAAAGTTTGACCATTAATGTGCAAAAAGTTCTGAAGTGACTGCTAATAATTCAGAGAGGAAATGTCAAATTTTTATTAAATAATGTGGGCCTATGTTACCAGAAGCTCCCTTACTCTCCATCATTGCATCTGTTTACAACGCAGGCGCAATGTTTGAGGTGTTCATTCAGTCGCTGCTGGCGCAAACCCTGACGTCGCTGGAGATCATCATTGTTGATGATGGCTCCACCGACGGTTCCGGCGAGCGCGCCGACGCGCTGGCGCAGCAGTACCCACATATCCAGGTGATTCATCAGCCGAACGGTGGCGTGTCGCGTGCGCGCAATGCCGGGCTGGCCGTGGCGCGGGGTAAATACGTCAGCTTTCCCGACGCTGACGACACCATGGACCCGGCGATGTACCAGACGCTGGTCGACATGGCGGAGCGCGATCGTCTGGACGCTGCGCAGTGCAACGCCGAGTGGTTTTTCAAGGCCAGCCAGACAACTAAGCCGATGATTCCGCGGGATCGCCTCACCAGCACTGGCGTGTTAAGCGGGCCGGAGTGGCTCGACAAGGCGCTGAAAACCCGGCGTTACCTGCACGTCGTGTGGCTCGGTATCTACCGCCGTGAGCTGATCGAACAGCTTAATCTGCAGTTTGAACCCGGTCTGCATCATCAGGACATCCCGTGGACCACCGAGTTCATGCTCAACGTTAAGCGCGTGCGCTACACCGATCGGGTGCTGTATCGCTACTACATGCACGATGCGTCGATCAGCAACCGCAAGCGCACCGGCCAGCACAACGTCGACTATCAGCGTCACTACCTGAAAATCGCGCGCATGCTGGAAGAGATCAACACGCGCTATCGTCACAAGGTGAAGATTTACCCGAGCTTCCACGCGCAGATTACCCGCGAAGCGCTCAGCGTGTGCCACGCTATCCGGCGCGAACCGGACGCCGCAGCGCGCCAGGCAATGATCGCCGATCTGTTTAGCAGCCAGACGCACAAACGCATGTTGCGCAATGCGCGCGGCGCGCGTCAGTGGTATCAGCTGCTGCTGTGGCTGAGCCGCATTTATCGCTGGCGCAATAAATAAGCGCCCGCCGCGGCTTTAACCCCTCCAGGGTTTGCCCTACAATCAGCTCACTGAATTTTGAGATGATTTGAGTATGGCAAGCCCGATTCCAGCCCACTTTGCACCGCAAAATATTTTGCTGATAAAGCTGCGTCATCATGGCGATATGCTGCTGACCACGCCTGCCATCAATGCGCTGCGCCAGCGCTATCCGCAGGCCAACATTGATGTGCTGCTGTATAAAGAGACGCGCCCGATGCTGGAAGCGCATCCGGCGATCCGTCAGCTGCATATCATCGATCGCAACTGGAAAAAGGAAGGCGGCTGGCAGAAGTTTCGCCATGAGGTCGCGCTGGTGCGGGCGGTGCGCGCCTGCCATTACGATGTGGTGATTAATCTGGCCGACCAGTGGCGCAGCGCCATTATTACCGGCCTGTCCGGTGCGCCGGTGCGCATTGGCTTTGCGTACCGCAAGCGCGACAACGCGTTCTGGCGCTGGTGCCATAACCAGCTGGTTTCTACCGACCGTCACCATCAGTTGCATACCGTGGAACAAAACATGACGGCGCTGCAGCCGCTCGGCATTCCCACCGCCGGGGCGACAGCCTCCATGCATTTCAGCGCCGCCGACCAGCAAAAAGTGCAGGACGTCCTCGCTCAGCAGCCGATTACCGGCCCGTTTGTGGTGCTGCAGCCCACCTCGCGCTGGGTTTTTAAGTGTTGGGAAGATGAAAAGGTGGCGCAGCTGATTGATGCGCTGGCCGCTGATGGTCGCAGCGTGGTGCTGACCGCCGCGCCCGATCAGAAAGAGCTGGCGATGATCGCCCATATCCAGTCGCTGTGCCGCACGCCGAACGTGGTGTCGCTGGCGGGCCAGCTCTCGCTGCCGCAGCTGGCGGCGCTGATCGACGCGGCACAGCTGTTTATTGGCGTCGATTCCGCACCGATGCACATGGCCGCGGCGCTGCAGACGCCGTGCCTGGCGCTGTTCGGCCCGACCAAGCTGCAGCACTGGCGCCCGTGGGGCGACAATAACCGCGTTATCTGGGCGGGCGACTATGCGCCGCTGCCGTCACCGGATTCGATCAATACCAATACCGAGCAGCGCTATCTGTCTGCCATCCCGGTTGAGGATGTGCTTGCCGCCGCCAGGAGCCTTTTGCATGACTAAGTTACGGCTGGCGATTGTCCGGCAGAAATACCGGCCGGACGGCGGTGCCGAGCGCTTTATCTCACGCGCGCTGGAAGCGCTGGACAGCGAGCAGCTCGATCTCAACATCATTACCCGCAGCTGGCAGGGCACGCCGAACCCGGCCTGGCACCTGCACATCTGCAATCCGGCAAAATTCGGCCGCATTTCGCGTGAACGCGGCTTTGCCCGCGCGGCGCGCGCCTGCTGGGAGCGGGAAAAGTTCGATATCGTACAGAGCCACGAGCGCATCGCCGGCTGCGATATTTTCCGCGCCGGCGACGGCGTGCATCGCGTATGGCTGGAGCAGCGCGCGCGCATTGTTTCGCCGTGGCAGCGGCTGAGCGCCAGCCTGAGCCCGTACCATCGCTATGTGCTGCAGGCGGAAGCGGAGATGTTCAACGCGCCCTCGCTGAAAGCGGTGATCTGTAATTCGCACATGGTGAAGCAGGATATTTTGCGCCATTTCGCGCTGGATGCCAGCAAAATCCACGTGATTCACAACGCCATTGATAGCCAGCGTTTTCAGCCTGCCAGCGATACGCTGCGTCACGCCGCGCGTCAGCGACTCAACCTGCCGCAGGACGCCACGGTGATGATCTACGTCGGCTCCGGCTTCGAACGCAAAGGGCTAAAGGCCGCTATCGAAGCGGTCGCTAATAGCGATCGCTACCTGGTGGTGGTCGGCCAGGACAAACAGCTGGCGCGCTATCAGCAGCTGGCGAACCAGCTTAACTGTCTTGACCGCCTGCGCTTTGCGGGCGTGCAGCAGGACGTTCAGCCGTTTTATCACGCCGCCGATGCGCTGCTGTTGCCAACGCTGTACGATCCGTTCCCCAATGTGGTGCTGGAGGCGATGGCCTGCGGGCTGGCAATCATTACCAGCACCGGCTGCGGCGGCGCAGAATTTATCACCAACGGTGAAGAGGGTTTTGTCTGCGATGCGTTGGATATCAAAGCGTTAAACGAAGCGGTAATGGCAACGCCTGCACTTTCGCACAATCCGGCGCTGGGCGAAGCCGCACGTCGCAAAATTGAACCTTATGGTCCGCAGAGACTGGCGCAGGCACTGACTTCGCTTTATCAGCACGTCCTGCAAACCCGTTGACGAAGTGGTATGAGCAGGCGGTCAGTTTCTGTTAACATGCCGCCTTTCCTGTGTTTTTTGACGCGAACTGGTCGTAACCTTAACTATGACGACTCTCTATACAGCCCTGCTTTATCTGATTCAGCCACTGATCTGGCTGCGCCTGTGGCTGCGCGGTCGAAAAGCACCGGCCTATCGCAAACGCTGGGCGGAGCGCTACGGCTACTGCAGCGGTAAAGTGGCGCCGCACGGCATTGTGCTGCACTCGGTTTCGGTCGGTGAAACGCTCGCCGCCGTACCGCTGGTGCGCGCGTTGCGTCATCGCTATCCGACGCTGCCCATTACCGTGACCACCATGACGCCCACCGGCTCCGAGCGCGCCCAGTCGGCGTTTGGCAAAGACGTGCACCACGTCTATCTGCCGTACGATTTGCCCGGTTCAATCAACCGTTTCCTCGATACCGTCGACCCGCGGCTGGTGATTATTATGGAAACCGAGCTGTGGCCGAACATCATTCGCATTCTGCATCAGCGCCAGATTCCGCTGGTGATTGCCAATGCGCGCCTGTCTGAACGCTCCGCCAGAGGTTATAAAAAGCTCGGCGGTTTCATGCGTGACCTGCTGCAGCGCATTACGCTGATCGCCGCGCAGAACGTTGAGGACGGCGATCGTTTCCTCAGCCTCGGCCTGAAGCGCTCGCATCTGGCCGTGACCGGCAGTCTCAAGTTTGATATCTCCGTTACGCCTGAGCTGGCAGCACGCGCGGTGACGCTGCGCCGCCAGTGGGCGTCGCGCCGGCCGGTGTGGATCGCCACCAGCACGCACGAAGGCGAAGAGGCCATCGTGCTCGACGCCCATCGTCGCCTGCTGCAACAGTTCCCGGACCTGCTGCTGATTCTGGTGCCGCGCCATCCGGAACGTTTTAAAGATGCCTGCAACCTGACGCAAAAACGCGGCTTCAGCTTTACCCTGCGCAGCAGCGGCGAGATCCCCTCCAGCGCCACGCAGGTGGTGATTGGCGATACCATGGGCGAACTGATGCTGCTGTACGGCATCGCCGATCTGGCCTTTGTTGGCGGCAGCCTGGTGGAGCGCGGCGGCCACAATCCGCTCGAGCCCGCTGCACATGCCATTCCGGTGCTGATGGGCCCGCACATCTGGAACTTCAAAGATATCTGCGCCCGTCTGCAACAGGCGGAAGGGCTGATTACCGTTACTGATGTGGTGTCGCTGGAAAAAGAAGTGGCGAACCTGCTGCAGGATGACGATTATCGCCGCTACTACGGCCGCCACGCGGTAGACGTGCTGCACCAGAATCAGGGCGCACTGCAGCGTCTGCTACAGTTACTCGAACCGCATCTGCCTCCACGAGCTCATTAACGCATGTCGCAACGCCAACGTCTCTCCGTGGTTATGATCGCCAAAAACGAAGCTGAACTCCTTCCGGAGGCGCTGGCTTCCGTCAGCTGGGCAGATGAAATCATTCTGCTGGATTCGGGCAGCAGCGATGCGACCATTGAGGTTGCACGCGCGCACGGTGCACAGGTCTATCAGGCAGACGGCTGGGCCGGCTTTGGTAAGCAGCGTCAGCGCGCCCAGGCCTTTGCCAGCGGCGATATGATTCTGATGCTGGATGCCGATGAACGGGTTACGCCAGAACTGCGCCGCGCCATTGAGCAGGTGCTGATACAGCCACCCAGCGATAAGGTTTACAGCCTCGGGCGCAGTAATCTGTTTCTCGGCCGCTTTATGCGCCACAGCGGCTGGTATCCCGACCGCGTGCTGCGCCTCTATCCGCGCCATCTGCGCTATAACGACAATCTGGTGCACGAATCGCTGGAGACCCAGGGCACGCCGGTGGTGGCGCTGCCGGGTGATTTGCAGCACCTGACCTGCCGCGACCTGATCGCCTTCCAGCGCAAGCAGATGAACTATGCCGAAGCCTGGGCGCAGGAGCGCTTTCAGCGCGGTAAGCGCTGCAGTATTCTCTCTGTTTTCAGCCACACCGCAGGCGCGTTTATTAAGACACTGCTGCTGCGCGCCGGTTTTCTCGATGGTAAACAAGGCTGGATTCTGGCGGTGGTCAACGCACAATACACCTTTAATAAATACTCGGCGCTCTGGGCGCTGCATCACACCTCAACACAGGGCCGCGTATGAGCACTAAAGCGATTTATCCCGGCACGTTTGACCCGATGACGCTGGGCCATCTGGATATCGTCACGCGCGCAGCGCAGATGTTTGATCGCATCGTGCTGGCGATTGCCGCCAGCCCGAGTAAGAAGCCGCTGTTTAGCCTTGATGAACGTGTCGATCTGGCGCGCCAGGTTACGGCCCATCTGCCCAATGTTGAGGTGGTTGGCTTTAGCGATTTGATGGCGAATTTTGCCCAGGCGCAGAACGCGAACGTGCTGGTGCGCGGCCTGCGTGCGGTATCGGACTTTGAGTATGAGCTGCAGCTGGCGCACATGAACCGTCATCTGCTGCCCACGCTGGAGAGCGTGTTTCTGATGCCCTCCGAAGGCTTCTCATTTGTCTCGTCGTCGCTGGTCAAGGAAGTGGCGCGTCATCAGGGTGACGTGCAGGCATTTCTGCCTGCCGTGGTGCATCAGGCGCTGCTGGCGAAGCTGGCGCAGCCGTAATCAGTGCTGGCAGCGTGGACACCAGAAGGTGCTGCGCTGACCGTGTTTACCGCTGAGGATCGGCGTACCGCAGGCGCGACAAGGCTCGCCGGTGCGTCCATACACCTGCAACTGCTGCGCAAAATAGCCTGGCTTACCGTCGGTCTGCAGGAAATCACGCAGCGTGGTGCCGCCCTGCTCAATCGAACGCAGCAGTACGGCTTTGATGGTGTTCGCCAGCAGTTCCGCTTCCGCTTCACTCAGGCTCATCGCCGGACGATCGGGTAAGATCCCGGCGGTAAATAGCGATTCGCTGGCATAGATGTTACCCACGCCCACCACCACTTTGTTATCCATCAGCCACTGCTTGATCACCGTGCGTTTGCCGCGCGACTTTTCATACAGATACCCGCCGCTGAAGACATCACTCAGCGGTTCCGGCCCGAGGTGCGCCAGCACGCTGCTGCCTTCCGGATCGGTAGTCCACAGCCAGGCGCCAAAACGCCGCGGATCGGTATAGCGCAGCACTTTGCCATTGCTCATCACCAAATCGACGTGGTCGTGCTTCGCAGCCGGCAGTTCGCCGGGCAGAACGCGCAGGCTGCCGGACATGCCAAGATGAATGATGATCCAGCCGTGCGGCAGCTCCAGCAGCAGATACTTGGCGCGGCGCTGTACGCTGAGCACCGGCTGGTCACTCAGCGCGTGGATTTCATGGGAAACCGGCCAGCGCAGACGCGGATTGCGCACAATGGCATGCAGAATGGTTTCTCCCACCAGGTGAGGTTCTATACCGCGTCGGCTGGTTTCTACCTCAGGTAATTCAGGCATCTCATCTCCTCAACGTAGCGCAGAAACAAAAAACCCGGCCGGAGCCGGGTTTTTCGCAAGAACACCAAAATTACTTAATTTTGGCTTCTTTGTAGATCACGTGCTGACGTACAACCGGATCGAACTTTTTCAGTTCCAGTTTCTCAGGTTTAGTACGTTTGTTCTTCGTGGTGGTATAGAAGTGACCTGTACCAGCAGAGGAAACCAGCTTGATCTTCTCACGAATACCTTTAGCCATGATTCAGTTCCTTAGTACTTCTCACCACGGGCGCGGATTTCGGCCAGAACCGTATCGATGCCCTTTTTATCAATAACACGCATACCTTTAGCAGATACACGCAGAGTAACGAAGCGCTTCTCGCTCTCAACCCAGAAACGGTGAGAGTGCAGGTTCGGCAGGAAACGGCGTTTCGTCGCGTTCATTGCGTGGGAACGGTTGTTACCGGTCACCGGACGCTTTCCAGTTACCTGGCAGACTCGTGACATTTCTATTCTCCAAAAATCAAATCAGCTCGAGCTTTAAAAACTAGGTTTTGGCCGCCTCGTCAGGCCTTAGCCCGCCCAGGCGAGTTCCATGTGAACCCGCTAAGCTGGCCCAAACGCCAAACCCGAGATTCTCAAAGGTGGCGTAGTATACGCCGCTAAGCCGAAGTGCTCAAGTCCCGAACAGATAAAGATCCCTCCGGATCGCGCAAAAACGCCGGATTTCTGCCCAGTTGACGCCGCGAATTACAGCCAGCCGCGCTCGGCGAAAGAGGTAAACTCGCCGTGACCAATCACCAGATGATCTAATAAACGGATATTCAGCAGCGCGCAGGCCTGCGCCACCTTGCTGGTAATCTCACGATCGGCACGGCTCGGTTCCGCCATGCCGGACGGATGATTGTGCGCCAGTATCACCGCAGCCGCGTTGAGCTTTAGCGCCTCACGCACGATTTCACGCGGATGCACTTCCACGCTGGCAATGGAGCCGGAAAACATCTTCTGCGCCTGCAAAACGCGGTGCTGGTTATCCAGAAACAGCGCCATAAAGATTTCACGCTCCTGATGTGCCAGCACGCTTTGCAGGTAGTGGCGCGTGACCTGCGGATTCTCCATCACATTTTCGCGCGCCAGCTGGCTGGCAAAAAAGCGCCGACCCAGTTCCGCAATGGCATGCAGTTGCGTCATTTTGGCGCTGCCGACGCCCTTTATCTGCCCCAGCTCCTCTTTACTGGCGGTCATGATGCGATACAGCGAACCGAATTCATTCAGCATCAGCCGCGCCAGCCCCATCACGCTGTTGCCGCGCGTGCCGGTACGTAAAAAGATCGCCAGCAGCTCGGCATCGCTTAGCGCCTCGGCGCCCAGCAGCGTCAATTTTTCCCGTGGTGCCAGTTCCGTCATCGTTCCGCCCTCCCTGCAATGCCGCCATTCTGCGCCGGTGCATTGCAGGCCACCAGCGGCGCGTGACAAATTCCAGAGCCGGCTCGCAAAGGGCGCAGGCAGTGAAAAGGCGGGTCGCCGATTTTGTGATAAAGTTGCCTGCATCTGTCGCGCCAGGCGCGGCACTCTGCGTTGAAGTGAGGCAAACAACATGATGGGATTAGCCGGAAAAAAAATTCTGCTGGGCGTCAGCGGCGGCATCGCGGCCTATAAAGCACCGGAACTGGTGCGCCGCCTGCGCGATCGCGGCGCGGATGTCCGCGTGATGATGACCGATGCGGCCAAAGCCTTTATTACGCCGCTCAGCCTGCAGGCGGTTTCCGGCTATCCGGTGTTTGATGACCTGCTCGACCCGGCGGCCGAAGCGGCAATGGGCCATATCGAACTGGCAAAATGGGCCGATTTGATTGTGCTTGCGCCCGCAACCGCCGATCTGATTGCGCGCATTACCGCTGGCATGGCAAACGACCTGGTCACCACCGCCTGCCTGGCCAGCGCGGCACCGGTCGCCATCGTGCCGGCCATGAACCAGCAGATGTACCGCGCGGCAGTCACGCAGGAGAATCTGCAGCGTCTGGCGCAGCGCGGCGTGCTGATCTGGGGACCGGACAGCGGCAGCCAGGCGTGCGGTGATATCGGCCCGGGCCGCATGCTGGACCCGCTGGCCATCGTTGCGCATGCGCTGGAGTGGGCCGCGCCCGTCAACGATCTGCAACATCTCAACATTATGATCACCGCCGGTCCAACCCGAGAAGCGCTGGATCCGGTGCGCTATATCAGTAATCACAGCTCCGGCAAGATGGGCTATGCGGTTGCCGCGGCTGCGGCGAAGCGCGGCGCAAACGTGACGCTGGTTTCCGGTCCGGTGAACTTAGCCACGCCCGCCGGCGTGACGCGTATTGATGTCAACAGCGCACTGGAGATGGAAGCGGCGGTGATGGCGCAAATCAGCCAACAAGATATTTTCATTGCCAGCGCAGCCGTGGCAGACTACCGGGCGGCAAACATTGCCGCAGAGAAAATTAAAAAACAGGGTGGCGATGATAACGTCACGCTGCAGCTGGTGAAGAACCCGGATATTGTCGCAGGCGTCGCGGCGCTCAAAGTGCAGCGCCCTTTCGTGGTGGGATTTGCTGCCGAAACCCAGAATGTGGAAGAATACGCGCGGCAAAAACGGGTGCGGAAAAACCTGGACCTGATTTGCGCCAATGATGTGGCGCAGGCCGGGCAGGGCTTCAATAGCGACACCAATGCTCTTCACCTTTTTTGGCAGGAGGGAGAGAAAGTCTTACCGCTCAGTGATAAGACGCTCCTTGGCCAACAATTAATAGACGAGATTGTCAGCCGTTATGATGAAAAAAATCGACGTAAAAATACTTGATGCGCGCGTAGGCAAGGAATTCCCACTACCCACCTATGCGACCTCTGGCTCCGCGGGTCTCGATCTGCGCGCCTGCCTTGATGACGCACTGGAAATCGCACCGGGCATGACCACGCTGGTGCCGACCGGCCTGGCGATTCACATTGCCGATCCGTCACTGGCTGCCGTAATCCTGCCGCGCTCCGGTCTCGGTCACAAACACGGCATCGTACTGGGTAACCTGGTAGGGCTGATTGACTCCGACTATCAGGGCCAGCTAATGGTTTCAGTGTGGAATCGTGGCCAGGATAGCTTCACGCTGCAGCCTGGCGATCGCCTGGCCCAGCTGGTGTTTGTACCGGTGGTGCAGGCCGAATTTAACCTGGTGGAAGATTTTGACGCCAGCGATCGCGGCGCAGGCGGTTTCGGTCACTCTGGCCGTCAGTAATACGCTCACTTTTCGCATAGCCATCTTTTTATTTCTTGTCGCCACAGGCCGCTTTATCTGTGGCAGATAAGGCAGTATTGCCTGTTTTTGGTGAATTTCAGGGGTGTTGAAGGTCATGGCAGAAAAAAAAGTCGCGAAACGGAATCGTCGCGAAGAGATTTTGCAGGCGCTGGCGCAAATGCTGGAGTCGGGCGATGGCAGTCAGCGTATCACCACCGCCAAGCTGGCCGCCAATGTCGGCGTTTCGGAAGCGGCGTTATATCGCCACTTTCCCAGCAAAACGCGCATGTTTGATAGCCTGATTGAGTTTATTGAAGACAGTCTGATTACCCGCATCAATCTGATCCTGAAAGATGAAAAAGAGACGATGGCGCGCCTGCGCCTGATCGTGCAATTGCTGCTGGGATTTGGTGAGCGTAATCCAGGGCTGACGCGCATCCTGACCGGCCACGCGCTGATGTTTGAACAGGATCGTCTGCAGGGGCGCATTAATCAGCTGTTTGAGCGTATCGAAGTTCAGCTGCGCCAGGTGATGAAAGAGAAGAAGATGCGCGACGGCGAAGGTTTCCAGACCGATGAGACGCTGCTCGCCAGCCAGCTGCTGGCGTTCTGCGAAGGTTTGCTGTCACGCTATGTGCGCTCGGAGTTCCGCTATCGTCCGACCGCCGATTTCGACAGCCGCTGGCCGCTGATTGCAGCACAGCTGGTTTAATACGCACAGCGGATTTGTAGCGGCGCGATCCATTGCGCAATAAATTGCGCCGCTACGCTATCGTGCGGTGCTGAATATCGCGCTAAACCTTAAATGCCGTACTCTTTGCGATACGCCCCGACCTTCGCCACCTGGTGCGCATCAATGCGCACCCTACGCCCTGGCATCCTGCGACTGTAGAGGCGCCATTCATGGCGACCGCGGCAAACCTTAAATGCCGTACTCTTTGCAATCGCCCCGACCTTCGCCACCTGGTGCGCATCAATGCGCACCCTGTGACCTGGCATCCTGCGACTGTAGGGTCGCCATTCATGGCGACCGCAGCAAACCTTAAATACCGTACTCTTTGCGATACGCCCCGACCTTCGCCACCTGGTGCGCATCAATGCGCACCCTGTGACCTGGCATCCTGCGACTGTAGGGTCGCCATTAATGGCGACCGCGGCAAACCTTAAATACCGTACTCTTTGCGATACGCCTTCACCTTCGCCAGATGATCGGCCATCTCTGGCTTCTCCGCCAGGTAATCAATCAGCTCGCTCAGCGTAATGATCGCGGTGACCTTGCACTGATAATCGCGCTCCACTTCCTGAATCGCGGAAATCTCGCCACGGCCACGCTCCTGGCGGTCGAGTGAAATCAGCACGCCGGCCAGCGTAGCATTGTGGGCGTTAATGATGTCCATCGATTCACGAATTGCCGTGCCGGCGGTGATCACATCATCGACCAGCATCACTTTGCCCTGCAGCGGGCTGCCCACCAGTAAACCGCCTTCGCCGTGATCTTTGGCCTCTTTACGGTTAAAACAGTACGGCACATCGCGGTCATGATGATCGGCCAGCGCCACGGCGGTAGTGGTCGCAATTGGAATGCCTTTGTAGGCCGGGCCAAACAGCAGGTCGAAATCGACGCCGCCATCCACCAGCGCCTGCGCATAGAAACGGCCCAGCAGCGCTAAATCACGCCCGGTATTGAACAGACCGGCATTAAAGAAATAGGGACTTTTGCGGCCGGACTTCAGGGTGAACTCACCAAACTTCAATACCCCTTTGTTCAGGGCGAACTCAATAAACTGACGCTGCCAGGCTTTCATTTCTCACTCCTCAAATAAAGAAAAGGCGACTCTGTGGTCGCCTGTTACATCAATCAATTAACGCCGCTTTCTGCGCCTGAATCAGCTGCTCAATGCCGCCGCGCGCCAGCGCCAGCAGCTGCAACAACTCGTCATGGCTGAACGGCTCGCCTTCTGCGGTGCCCTGCACCTCAATCATGCGGCCATCTTCGGTCATCACCACATTCATATCCGTTTCAGCGGCGGAGTCTTCAACATACTCTAAATCACACACCGCTTCACCGGCCACGATGCCGACCGAGATCGCCGCCACCATACCTTTCAGCGGGCTGGCTTTCAGTTTACCGGCTGCCACCAGCGCGTTCAGCGCATCCGCCAGCGCCACGCAGGCACCGGTGATTGCCGCGGTGCGCGTGCCGCCGTCGGCCTGAATTACGTCGCAGTCCAGCGTGATGGTGAATTCACCCAGCGCCTGCAGATCAACCGCCGCACGCAGCGAGCGGGCGATAAGGCGCTGGATTTCCAGCGTACGACCGCCCTGCTTGCCTTTGGCGGCTTCACGCGCCATACGGCTGTGCGTCGAACGCGGCAGCATGCCATATTCTGCGGTTACCCAGCCCTGACCTTTGCCTTTGAGAAAACGCGGCACGCCCTCTTCAACGGTCGCGGTGCACAGGACTTTGGTTTCGCCGAACTCGACAAGAACCGAGCCTTCCGCATGTTTGGTAAAGTGACGAGTGAGGGTGACGGGACGCACTTCAGAAGTGCTACGGCCTGCTGGACGCATGGTTTCTCTCCGGCTTGCTTGGGTTTGGCTGCGCATTATACGGACTTCACAGGCGGCTGTCCTGCCCGCGTGCAGGCAGCGCGTGTTACAGCGCCGCGCACACCAGCGAGTCGATACGCGTTACCGGTTGTGTCGCAAAACGATTTTTAAACTTGTCGCGCAGCGCGTTAATGCTTTCGGAGCTGGCCCGATCCGCCGGATGAAGCAATACCAGTACCTTGCGATTGCCCTGCGGGCCGCGGCCATCGTAAATCGTCAGCGGCGAGGGAAAGTGCGGCGTGATGTCGCGTTCAGCAAACTGCGACCAGCCCGCTGCGCTGCTAGCGGAGGACGGCAGGTCAAACCACAGCGTGGTTTGCATCATCATCTCGCCGGCCCCGCACACGGCCACGGGCGCGGTGTGCGGCGGAATAACCTGCGGAGTGGGCGGAGAAGTCTGACATCCGCTTAACATCATGGCGAAGCCCAGCGGCCTCATCCATTTATTCAACATCTTAGCCTCAGAAGTTGCCTGTCTCATCTGTCACAGCATAGGCCGCGGACGACCATTCCGTCATCATTTTTGCTTTCAGCTGCAGCAGGCTTTCATCTGTCGGATAGAGGGTCAGTGCCTGACGCAGCAGCCTGCGCGAGCGCTGATAGTGACGCAGATGCCACTCAATCATCACCGCATTCCGGAACACGTTGAGATCGTTATGGCGCTCCAGCCACAGGGAAGACTGCTGCACAAAGCGCGCCAGCAGGCGCTCATCCCGCGTCTGGTTGTAGCGCATCAGGCAATGCACCATTTCACCGAACTCATAGCGCTCGCCCTGAATCCACGGATTCCACAGCTGATCGCGTGAAGGATAGGAGAGGAACTGACCGCGCTCCGCCTGGGTGGGCAGCGCGTTGGTCTGCAGGCCGCTGAAGAAGAACACGGAGACGCCCAGAGTCAGCATGGCCAGTGTCAGCCGCAATGAAAAATGTCTCCGCTTTTCTTTACAAACACAAGGAGTGGCATTGTCTTCTGATGAACGCAGCGCCAGATGACCTAACAGTAATAGCAACCACAAATGTGGCAAAGATTGATAGAGGGGAAACTCAAGCATGGTATGCAAAACGACAGGAAGGGTAAGACTCCACAAAAGCTGTCGCTCAACATTCTTTCTCAGTTTCCAAAACGGCAAAAACCATGAAATTAAAATGGCCATCAGTCCTGTAAAGGCCAACATCCCACCTTCAATCCAGTAATAAAGAATCTCGTTATGAGGATGAACAACATCGAAAGAATTTTTATAGGCGTGCGCGTCCATGCGTATTCTGGCAAACTCATGTTCAAATGAACCAAAACCCCAACCACTAAACGGCTTCGCCAGAATCATTTCTACCGAATGTAACCACAGCTCGAAGCGTAACGTATTTGAGCCGGTATACTCTCTGGTTCCCAAAGATATTTGATAGCGTACAACGCTTGCAATGACAGCACCTAAAAAAATAACAAATATAATTTTTATTATTTTAATACGAACCTGCGGTGCGCTGATTATAAAAATAATCGACAATGCTAGCACAAATCCTAGGAAACTCGCCAAAACGTTAACCTGCTGAAAAATACCATAAGGCCTGATAGCTGAGGGATTAAACTTGAATTCAAGCAAAGAGTGTAACCATGTGGGAAAAATTACCTGAAGAATAGAAAGAACAGACTGTAAAACCGCGAATAAAACGATTCCGGTTAACAAAGTGATTTGTTGATTACGAAGCTGGGGAACCTGATTAAGTACCAGCCATAATATAAAAATAAAGCCGAGATTCAAAAAGCGAAAAACCCCAGAAACAAGCGCATGGTCACTTTCCTGCAAAAGAACGGCCAGAGCTATGCAAAATAACATGAATAACTGTGCATGCGTCATATCATTATCATCAAGGAGCATCGCAAAGCGGAACTTTCACGTTAACAAAATTCCCGTTACAAATAATGCCAGAAGCCCAGCCGTCATTAAGTTTAAAGGAAGGTCATAGGATGAGCCTCCATTGTTAGGTATGTAAATCAAGGTTGGAGCAAAAACCGCCAGGCAGGCTATTGACGCTACAGGAGCATGGTTTGATGCAGCGCTAAAAATGTCATGGGTATATTTTTTATATTGTTAAAAAAACATCAAATCAGCACCTCCACGCGCCTCAGATAAATACCGGGAGAGAAAGCAACATTTTTACTCGTTATCCGAACCGTGACACAACGAGTCATTTCGCTTCATGTGTAATAATCATGAAATCAGATTCACAATCAGGCCAATGTCTATTAAATAAATGCCAATAGCTTCTGGCCTTTACATTCAAAAGTTTATTAGCATCCAGAACGGCCAATGGTTTTTCATCATGAGTTTCAATGACAGGGATAAGTTTTTTAACAATGATGTCTTCATTTAGCCTGTAACCTTTCCTGTGCATCGTAACAAACAAATCACCTTCAATATTAAAATGTGAAAATTGTTTGCGTAATGTTGACAGAACCTGGCGCAGCGAATTATCCGTGACAAGTACCCCCTGATTTCCCCATCCTTCTCTCAACAGCGCTTCACGGCTAATAACATCCCCGGGATTATGCAAGAATAATGACAAACAGCGTGATGCACTCGCGTTGAGTTGTAAAGTCACCTTTCCTTTATTTTCAAGCGTCCTGCTTTCCGGGTTGAATAATATCTAATTATTAATCAGCCACATAATAACCTCAAAACAAATCGACCTGACTAAACACACTCAGTAACAGCGTAACAGGCGACACAAAAAGCAATTATCTTAAATATATTTAACTTAATTATTAATCAACTCCTGCCTGGTTATAATTAATGAAGAATAAATTAATCATTTATAAATTAAGATTTTTCATTATTAATACAGCCCTAATATCCCCCATGAATTTATCTACCATGCACAAGCCACCCTCGCTATAATTCGAAGAACATTTCCTGAATGAGTAGAAGCTTATGATCCGCAGTATGACCGCATACGCCCGCCGTGAAGCCAAAGGCAGCTGGGGCAGCGCCGCCTGGGAACTGCGTTCCGTCAACCAGCGTTACCTCGAAACCTACATCCGCCTGCCGGAGCAGTTTCGCAGCCTGGAGCCGGTGATTCGCGAACGCATCCGCAACCGCCTGACGCGCGGCAAAATCGAGTGCAACCTGCGCTTCGACGCCGATGCCAGCGCCCAGGGTGAGCTGCAGCTGAATGAGTCGCTGGCTAAACAGCTGGTGCAGGCGGCGAACTGGGTGAAGATGCAGAGTGATGAAGGCGCAATTAACCCGCTGGATATTCTGCGCTGGCCGGGCGTGATGACCGCGCAGGAGCAGGATCTGGACGCCATCAACGCTGAACTGCTGGCGGCGCTGGATGGCGCGCTGGACGATTTCATCATTGCGCGTGAAAGTGAAGGCAACGCGCTGAAAGCGCTGATCGAACAGCGGCTGCAGGGCGTGACCGAGCAGGTCAGTAAAGTACGTGCGCAGATGCCAGAAGTGCTGAAATGGCAGCGCGAGCGTCTGGTGAGCAAGCTGGAAGAAGCTGAGGTTCAGCTGGAGAATAATCGCCTTGAGCAGGAACTGGTGATGATGGCCCAGCGTATTGATGTAGCCGAAGAGCTGGATCGCCTCGATGCGCACGTGAAAGAGACTTACAACATTCTGAAGAAGAAAGAAGCCGTCGGCCGTCGCCTCGACTTTATGATGCAGGAGTTCAACCGCGAGTCGAACACGCTGGCGTCGAAATCGATCAATGCGGACATCACCGCCTCAGCGATTGAGCTCAAGGTGCTGATCGAACAGATGCGCGAGCAGATTCAGAACATCGAGTAACGCTTATCTCTGTAAAGCCCTGCTCAGGGCTTTATCCTTCCTTGCTAACAGCAGCCATTACGCCGGTTTGTATAGCGCCTGGTTGCTGGATGGCACGATTTTACGGCCTGCCGCAGGTATGCGGTGAAATTTTGCCGCACACCGTAGCCATAGGGTAAGCCTGATTGAGCTATAACGCTTCCACACAGACACAATAGTGTCTGATCATGGCTTTTTTAGCGTCAAATGGACACTACTGTGACTGAAACTGGCTTGCAGAAGCTACCAGTTGCAGTGGTAGACCAATATTTAATTTTCGCAATGTAAGGATTATTGCCTGAATGATGAACAACTGTGTCTGTTACTGACCGAAAATGACATATAAATTTGGCCAGCCAATCCAGCAACCTGTTGTTTTTACGCAGTTTAAACCCAATCCGATTTCATTCTCACGCCAGTTAGTGCACGATCTATCAATCATCTGAATCCTGAAGATTGCAGAGTTTACATATCTTATACGGCACTATTTGCTAAAGTGGCGGTCGTAATAACTACAGTTGTACCGCACCGGGAACCATGGACCGACTTCTTCGCGCGTTACATTCACTCCTGACATGAAGGCGCTATGAAGAAAACCGGGCAGTTCTGTTCCAAACTTTTGCATCCCCGCTACTGGTTTACCTGGTTCGGGCTGGCAGTGCTCTGGCTGCTGGTGCAGCTCCCCTATCCAATGTTGATCCGGCTGGGTGCGACAGCGGGCCGGCTATCACGCCACTTCCTGAAGCGGCGCGAACGCATCACGCGGCGTAACATCGAACTCTGCTTCCCGCACATTAATGAAGACGAGAAAGAGGTGATGATTGCCGGCAATTTTGAGTCGCTGGGCATGGCGCTGGCGGAAACCGGCATCGCCTGGTTCTGGTCCGATGCGCGCGTGCGTCAACTGTTTCAGGTGCACGGCATCGCCAATCTTCAGCATGCGCAGAGCCAGCAGCGCGGCGTGATGGTGATTGGCGTGCACTTTATGTCGCTGGAGCTGGGCGGTCGTATCACCGGACTGTGCCAGCCGATGATGGCCATGTATCGCCCGCACAATAATCAGGCGATGGAGTGGGCGCAAACCAAAGGGCGCATGCGATCCAATAAAGCAATGATTGATCGACGCGATCTGCGCGGCATGGTTCAGGCGCTGAAACAGGGCGAAGCCGTCTGGTTCGCGCCGGATCAGGACTACGGCCCGAAAGGCAGCGTGTTTGCTCCGCTGTTCGCGGTCGAGAAAGCGGCCACCACTAATGGCACCTTTGTGCTGTCGCGGCTGGCGAAACCGGCGATGCTGACCATCGTGCTGATTCGTAATGCGCGCAAAGACGGCTATCAGCTGATCATTCAGCCGCAGCTGGAAAACTACCCGCATGATGATGAAGCGGCCGCCGCGGCGTACATGAATCGGGTGATTGAGAAAGAAATTCTGCGCGCGCCTGAGCAATATCTGTGGCTGCATCGCCGCTTTAAAACCCGTCCGCCAGGCGAAGCTTCACTTTACGTCTAACCGGCGCTCGTGAATGATAGTCCGCACCAAGACATAACCTGCGGACTATTATAATGGAACACTCTGAGACAGCAGGCTGGCTGCGACCGCTGCACGCCGACCGGCTTACGCCCTACCTGGAAGTTGATGCTGTGCGCCTGCAGCGTAACCTGCAACTGATGCAACAGAAAGCCGATGCCGCCGGCGTCGCGCTGCGTCCCCACATCAAAACCCATAAAAGCGTCTGGATCGCTGAACAGCAGCGCCAGCTGGGTGCGCGCGGCATTACCGTGTCGAAACCGAGCGAAGGCGTGGCTTTTGTGCACGGCGGGGCACGCGATGTGCTGCTGGCCTATCCCGTGGTGCACGCCGCCGCGCTGACCGAACTGTTGCAGCTGGCGGAACAGCATCAGGCACGCATTACCTGCATCACAGATTGCGCGGCGGGCGTGAGCGCCATTGCCGCCGCCCATCAGCAGCAGCCGGACTGCGCGCTGGCGATCGCAATTAAAGTGGATGTGGGTCTGCATCGCGTTGGCGTCGATCCGCATAGCGATAGCGCGCTGACGCTGGCGCAGCAGATTGTCGCCAGCGGATTGCCCTTCGCCGGGCTGATCTCGCATGCGGGTCATGCGTACGCTGCGGGTCATGCCACGGCGATAGCTGAGGTGGCGCAGCAGGAGATCGCGCTGATGCGTGACCTGCAACGGCGGCTGCTGGATGCCGGTTTTGCCCCTTGTCCCGTCTCGGTTGGCTCCACGCCCACGGCGCTGGCGGCACCGGTAGCCGCTGGCAGCGATGAAATTCGTCCCGGCAATTATGCCCTGCTGGATCTCACTGCCTGGCGTCTGGGCTTGTGTGAGGCGGATGCGCTGGCGTTAACGGTCGTGACGCGCGTGGTGGCCGTTAATCCTTATTACGCCATCATTGATGCTGGCTCCAAAATGCTGAGCTCGGACAAAGGCCCGCACGGCACCAATGCCAGCGGTTTCGGCATCGCGGTGGACAAGCATGGCCATCAGTATGAAGTGCAGAAGTTGTCGGAAGAGCACGGCTTTTTAACCTACGGCGAACATGCGCCTGCAGTTGGCGCCCTGTTGCGCATCTTCCCTAATCACAGCTGCGCGGTGGTGGCGCAATCCGATCGCTTCGTGCTGCGTCAGCCCGACGGCAGCGCCGGACTGCATGACATTCAGGGCCGCGGTCGTTTTATCTGACAGAAAACGCTGTTGCAGCACACTTCCGTCACCGGGCCATTTGCAGTCCGGTGACCTTCAGTTAAGGTGACAGGCGATGTTTCAGGTTTAATTTGTCGTTTACCTGCCCCGCGGAGGCTCCATGCTGCCATCTCAGACAGTGACGCTCACCATTCCCCGTAACTGGTTAGATCTGTACGAAACCATCTGGAAACCCGAATGTTTTGCGAAGTGGGCCAGCGGCCTGAGCAGCAGAACGCTGACGCAGGAAGGCCAGTACTGGAAAGCGAAAGGCCCGGAAGGCACAGTGAAGATTCGTTTCACTCCCTATAACCCGTTTGGCGTGATGGATCACTGGATCGACACCGGCAGCGGTAAAGAGATTTATATGCCGATGCGGGTCATTGCCAACGAGCAGGGTGCCGAAGTCGTCATGGTGGTTTATCGCCAGCCGCTGATGTCTGACGAGAAGTTCGCCGGGGATGTTGCCTGGGTAAAACGCGATCTTGAGCGCCTCCTTCATCTGTTAACCCATTAGAATCAATGCATTATCCCACCAGCCACCCTTTATCCTCCGCTGGACGTAATCGTTAAAAAGCAGCATTTTTTTCGCGCAGCGGTGTTTAACTGTTTCACCGCGCGCAAAGCGCATTTTCGCACCATTCACCAGTCTGGCTAAAGCGTCGTAACCGGGAAAATTCCTGGTCGTGCCGGACTGGCGAGAGCTGAGTGCTTCTGATTTATCTCTGTTTTTTCCTGTGCGCTGACTTGTTCAACTTTGCAGCGCCATTAAAGGTGGAAAAAAACTAATAAATTGTAAAGATCAGAATTTATATATTCACATCCATATTCTGAAACCATTTATTCCTGCAGTCGATTTATAGGAGTTTTCTTATGGTGTTAATTTAAATAAAACACGGTATAACTCCTTCACACACAGCAGTACTTAATAATAAAAACAGCAGGGACATAACATGGATCGCTCAACCTATCCTTTGTTATCTGAAAAAGAATTTGTTGAGATTGCCAGACGGATACTGGCCGGGAAATATAATAATGCAAAAGGATTTTATAACGATCTCGCGGATTTCCTCCTGACCGGAGGAGATACCGCGCAGACGCCACAACAATTACGCGCCAGGGGCATCATTTTATTATCAGAGCATCACTTAATTAACAGCATCGCGACGTGGCCGGTACTGAAAGGTATCTCAGGACTGCGACAGGAAGCGCTGCATTGATGTGATCTGTACTCTGGGCCGCCGCCCGGGTGAACCCTTAATTGCACTGGTACATGTACCATAATGAGCAGAGTATGGCGATACGCGAAAGAAATCTGGCCAGCGCCAAATGGTCAGTGTTGTCATCCATAAAAATCGTTGGCATTGGGGTATTACAGCTTTCACTGCTGGCGCAAATCCTGCAGGCAAATGAGCTCAATTTGCTCGCGATTGCCGTAGTGATATTATTAGTGATTGATACACTAGCCGATCGCGGCTTTGGTAACGCACTTATTCGCTATCAAAGTTTAAATAACAGCGAACTCTCGACGCTTTACTGGGGTAATGTATTAAGCGGTTTATTTATTTTTGCCGCGCTATTTATCGGTAGTGACATTTACAGCCGAGTAATGGGACAGCCGGAACTGGCAATTATGCTGGAGATGATTTCCGTCATCTTTATTATTATTCCGCAGGGGCAGCACTATCGCGCCATCCTGCAACGGGAAAAACAATTTACGCGCATTGCCTTTACGGAAACGTCTTCCGTGCTGGCAGGGCTGGCAGTCACGCTGTTTACCGTGTGGCTGACACCGTCAGTGCTATGCGCCATCTGGGGTTACCTGGCGATGGTTTCCATCAGAATGCTGATCTACTGCTACTACGGACGTCCCTGGTTCCAGCCGGAGTACCGTTTTAGCCTGAAAGCTTTCGCCGCAGTGCGAGCAAGAAACGGATAATAACAACAAGTCTGTATGGTGGGCTCTGGGCATCTGCAAGATGCGTTCGCGTGCTGGTTACCAGCACGCTTTTTTCTTTTTATGCTTCCAGTAACTCTTCCAGCGAATGATAAGCCAGCTCGCTCAGCTTGCCATTGCGGTGCAGGCGCAGCCATCCCACCAGCATGCGCAGCTCGTCAATCACCATAAACAGATCGGCCATGTCGTTTTTGCTTTTCACCTGCAGGCGGGTTAACGCATTTAGCTTGTGTGCATTCACCGTTTTATGGCTGATACCGAGCCGGTTACCAATCTGCTCCGTGTTGTAGCCCCACGCCATCATCAGCAGCACCCGCAGCTGCCGGTCCGGTAGCAGAATGTCAGCCCCCTCCTGCAACTGCGGTATCCCGCCAGCGATACAGGCCAGCAGGCAACGACACAGCGCGGTGTGTGAGGACTTTAAATCGAGGACGCTGAGTCCGGGCAGATAACGACTGAGAGCGTGCATCATCGGCAACAGGCGTCGCGTCAGTACCAGCACCTGCATAGCCGGAAACTGCTGCTGCAGCGCATACAGCACTTTGAAGGTGCCACTCAGCGGCATATTCTCGTGAAAGATAAACACCAGCAAGCGGGGTCGCAGCTTTTCACACTGCGAGATGACGGTACTGAGCGACCAGAGCTCATGCACGCGGCAGCCTACCGGTAATGCCGTCAGCAGGCTTTCCAGCCCGAGTGCCGCCAGCTTATCGGAGGAGTAATAGAGGATGTCTTCGCTGTGTTTTTTCATGCCTGTCCAGAGTTGCTGCACGTCGCGCCCGTAAATGATGAGCCTGAATGAGCAGGCATTAATCAGGTACGACACATCATCGGCGAAACTTAAATCAGGGCCGATCCGCCGTCTCGCATCATTTTTATTGATGCGAAAACACCGGCTGATAACCGCGTTTCCTCTGTAACAAGCCCATCAGCAGGCTCGCCATTAAGATGGCTAATCCGAAAACATTTTTTTAGAAAATCTCAGTGGTCTACACTCTGGGAAATCTTTAGCCTTGCCGCCAGTTTACTGGAGTGCTCTATGTTATTAACCGTCCTGTACATCATTGGTATTACCGCCGAAGCAATGACCGGTGCGCTGGCGGCAGGCCGACGCAAAATGGACTTGTTCGGCGTCATTATTATTGCGTCAGTCACGGCGATTGGCGGCGGCTCGGTGCGCGATATTCTGCTGGGCCACTATCCGCTCGGCTGGGTGAAACACCCGGAATACATCATGATCGTCGCGGCGGCGGCCGTGGTCACCACCTTTGTCGCGCCGCTGATGAATCATCTGCGTAAAGTGTTTCTGGTGCTGGATGCGCTGGGTCTGGTGGTGTTCTCGATTATCGGCGCACAGGTTGCGCTGGATTCCGGCCATGCGGCGATCATCGCCGCCATCGCCGCAGTCATCACCGGCGTTTTTGGCGGCGTGCTGCGCGATATGTTCTGCAACCGCATTCCGCTGGTGTTCCAGAAAGAGCTGTACGCCGGTATCGCTTTTGCCTCCGGCTGGATGTATATCCTGCTGCTGAAAACGCCGCTGGCACATGAAGTGGTGGTGATCATCACGCTACTGTTCGGCTTCTTCGCCCGCCTGCTGGCGCTGCGCTTCCGCCTCGGTCTGCCGATTTTCAACTACCCCCACCCCGAGCACTGACGGCTGCGCCGGGATATTCTGCTGCTGCAGAAAGTGAATCAGCGACTGCAGGCGCGCATCCTGCAGCATCGTCACCAGTCGCTGTGCCAGGACGTTGCCGATACCCGGCAGCTGCTGCCAGCTGTCGGCTGAACGCGCCAGCAGCTGAGACCACTGCGTATCGGGCAACGCCTGTAGTGCCGTGCGCGGCAGCGGTAAGCCCAGCGCGCTGATCCAGCGGCGCAGCGGCTGCTGGCGCGTCAGGTTAAAGCGATGCCAGATCTGCCGGGCGCGTACGGTGGAGATGCCCTGCGCCTGCGCAATCTGCTCTGGCGTGAGCGTCAGCCAGGAGAACAGGTGGCTGATGCTGCCGCCGTCCAGCAGGCGCTGCCAGCTACTGCGCTGCATGCCAGCAATATCCAGCACTGACTTGTGACTCAGCCAGCTGAGGCGCGACAGAAACTGCGCGCGACACCCTGCGCTGAAGTGCAGGCAGCTCATCGGATTGAATACGTCGTCCTGTGGCGGCAGCGGATAGTCGCGCTGCGCCACACGCCAGATCACCCGTTCCAGCCGCGGAATACCCAGCCCGGCCAGCGACAGCGTGACCTGATCGCCGGCGATCACATCCCACTGCTTCCAGCGACGCAGCGAGCCCAGATTGACCCGCCGGACGGTTTTATCCTCCAGCTGCACCGGCTGCAGGTTCAGCACCACGGCAATTTTGCCGGTGCGTCCGACGTTGAAATCCACCGACAGCACCTCGCTGCTGACTTCGGCAGGCTGATATTTCCACGCGGCCGACCAGCTGCCCTGCCCGGGCTGCCAGTCGCGCCCGACGCGCTGCGGTGACTGATGAATCACCACACCATCGGTGACAAAAGGCAGCGGCTGGCGATACCAGCGCTCACGCCAGGCTGCGACCTCCTCTTCATTGCTGACCTGGCGACTCCACTGCTGCGTCAGGGCGAAGCCCCACTGCGTAAGCTGCGCCAGCCGCGCCTGCATCATCGGCGGCCCATCCGGCCATGCCCAGATAAACACACCAATGCGCGACAGCAGCGGACTGGCTTCGCGCCGCATCATGGCGCCCGCCACCTGGGCGCGCGCATTCTGACCGCCGTCGCGCGCCTGCTGGTGATCGGTCATCGTCAGAAACAGTTCGCCCTGTAACACCACTTCCGCACGGTCGGTCGCGATATGCTGCGGGATCGCCGCAATGTGCGGTGCTTTCGCCAGCCACTGTTCACCGCGCAGTCCGTCGCCCCGGCTGATCAGGCCAGCCAGTTCGCCGTGGCGATACACCAGCGTCACCGCCACGCCATCGACTTTCGGCTGCACCCACAGCGCCGGTTTATCCTGCATCCAGTAGGCCACCGCCAGCTTGTCACGCAGCTTGCGCACGCCGGTATGCGCCACCGGGTGCAGCGTGCTGCCGTCAGTGCTGAGCTGTGCCGCATAGCCGGGCAACGCCGGCGTGAAGCAGCGCTGCCACTGCTGTAAGCGCTGCTGTAGGCTGTCGTAGTCGGCATCGCTTACCGGGCTTTGCCCCTGACGGTAGTAGGCATCATCCCAGTGGCGCAGCTGGTTGTGCAGCACGCCCATCTCCTGTTCAGCGCGCACCGGTGACCAGTTGGGACAGACCGCCATCCCATTCGCACATCCCGCCAGCAACATCGCACACAGCCATCTCCATCCTTTCATCGTCGCCTCCTTTTTTGCTGATTGCAGCGTGCCGCGGTGAGTGACACCAGCGTTAAAAAGCCGATTGTGGAGCGAGGCTGACGGATTTTTGTGCGAATTGCAGAAAGTTGCGCTGCCGCTGGAGGGCGCGCACAGAAAAAGAATTGCCGCGTGCGGGCGGCAAACGCTGCGTGCTGCGCTTAAGCCGTGTATACTGTGCAGGAAATCGACTCCGCTCTTTACTCAATTCAAGATAACCATGGCTCAAGGCACGCTCTATATTGTTTCCGCCCCCAGCGGCGCAGGTAAATCCAGCCTGATTCAGGCGCTGTTAAAGACACAACCGCTGTACGATACGCAGGTGTCTGTTTCTCATACCACCCGCGGCGTGCGCCCCGGCGAAGCGCATGGTGAACACTACTTTTTCGTCTCAAAGCCTGAATTCGAACGCATGATCGCCGAGGATGCTTTCCTTGAGCATGCGGAAGTGTTTGGCAATTATTACGGCACCTCACGCGCGGCGATTGAGCAGGTGCTGGCGACCGGCGTTGACGTGTTTCTCGACATTGACTGGCAGGGCGCACAGCAGATTCGCCAGAGAATGCCTGCCGCCCGCAGTATCTTTGTTCTGCCGCCGTCCACCGAAGAGTTGGATCGCCGCCTGCGCGGCCGCGGTCAGGACAGCGAAGAGGTGATCGCCCGCCGCATGGCGCAGGCAGTGGCAGAAATGAGCCACTATGCCGAATACGATTATTTGATTGTTAATGATGATTTCGATCTGGCGCTGTCGGATCTGAAAACCATTATTCGCGCAGAACGTCTGCGTATGGGTCGCCAGAAAGCGCGACATGATGCTTTAATCAGCAAACTATTGGCAGTCTGAAGTCACTTTCAGTATTATGCCCAGTCATTTCTTCATCATCTGTGGAGTAGCACACCTATGGCACGCGTAACCGTTCAGGACGCAGTAGAGAAAGTTGGTAACCGTTTTGACCTGGTGTTGGTCGCTGCACGTCGTGCACGTCAGATGCAGGTAGGCGGCAAAGATCCGCTGGTTCCGGAAGAGAACGATAAAGCCACCGTTATCGCCCTGCGCGAAATCGAAGAAGGCCTGATCACCAACCAGATTCTGGATGTCCGTGATCGTCAGGAACAGCAAGAGCAGGAAGCCGCTGAGTTACAAGCCGTTACCGCTATCGCTGAAGGTCGTCGTTAACAGCACTCTGCAGGTCAACCTTGTATCTGTTTGAAAGCCTCAATCAGCTGATTGAAAAATACTTGCCTGAGGAGCAAATCAAGCGCCTCAAGCAAGCTTACCTTGTCGCACGTGATGCCCACGAGGGCCAGACACGCTCCAGCGGCGAACCCTATATCACCCATCCCGTTGCGGTTGCCTGCATTCTGGCCGAGATGAAGCTCGACCACGAAACGCTGATGGCGGCGCTGCTGCATGATGTGATCGAGGATACGCCCGCCACCTATCAGGACATGGAACAGCTGTTCGGAAAAAGCGTGGCCGAGCTGGTAGAAGGCGTTTCCAAGCTCGATAAGCTGAAATTCCGCGACAAGAAAGAAGCGCAGGCTGAAAACTTCCGCAAAATGATCATGGCGATGGTGCAGGACATTCGCGTCATCCTGATCAAACTGGCTGACCGCACGCACAACATGCGCACGCTGGGCGCGCTGCGTCCGGATAAAAAACGGCGCATCGCGCTGGAAACGCTGGAGATTTACAGTCCTCTGGCGCACCGCCTCGGTATTCATCACCTGAAAACGGAACTGGAAGAGCTCGGCTTTGAAGCACTCTATCCAAACCGTTTCCGCGTGATTAAAGAGGTGGTGAAAGCGGCGCGCGGTAACCGTAAAGAGATGATTCAGAAGATCCTGTCGGAAATCGACGGGCGTCTGCAGGAAGCCGGCATTCCGTGCCGCGTCAGCGGACGGGAAAAGCATCTCTATTCGATCTACCGCAAAATGCACCTGAAAGAGCAGCGATTTCACTCGATCATGGATATTTATGCCTTTCGCGTCATCGTGAAAGACCTTGATACCTGCTATCGCGTGCTCGGTCAGATGCACAGCCTGTACAAACCGCGTCCCGGACGCGTGAAAGATTACATCGCCATTCCCAAAGCCAACGGCTATCAGTCACTGCACACCTCGATGATCGGCCCGCACGGCGTGCCGGTTGAGGTGCAAATCCGTACCGAAGATATGGATCAGATGGCGGAGATGGGGGTGGCGGCCCACTGGGCTTATAAAGAAGCCGGCGAAAGCGGTACCACCGCGCAGATTCGCGCCCAGCGCTGGCTGCAAAGCCTGCTGGAGCTGCAGCAGAGCGCCGGCAGCTCGTTTGAATTCATCGAGAGCGTAAAATCCGATCTGTTCCCGGATGAGATCTACGTGTTTACGCCGGAAGGCCGTATCGTCGAACTGCCCGCTGGCGCCACGCCGGTGGATTTCGCCTATGCGGTGCACACCGATATCGGCCACGCCTGCGTCGGTGCGCGCGTCGATCGCCAGCCGTATCCGCTGTCGCAGGCGCTGACCAGCGGCCAGACGATTGAAATCATTACCGCCCCTGGCGCCCGGCCAAATGCCGCGTGGCTCAACTTTGTGGTGAGCTCAAAAGCGCGTGCCAAAATTCGCCAGCTGCTGAAAAACCTCAAGCGCGAAGATTCCGTTAACCTCGGCCGTCGTCTGCTGAGCCACGCGCTCGGCGGCAGTAAAAAGCTGGCCGAAATTCCTGCAGAGAATATTCAGCAGGAGCTGGAGCGTATGAAGCTCTCCAGCATCGACGATCTGCTGGCGGAGATTGGCCTCGGCAATGCCATGAGCGTGGTGGTGGCGAAGAACCTGCTGCAATCCGGTAGCGAACCGTCATCTGGCAGCAGTAAGCGCAGCAAAAAGCTGCCCATCAAGGGCGCTGATGGCGTGCTGATTACCTTCGCCAAGTGCTGCCGTCCAATCCCTGGCGACCCGATTGTCGCGCACGTCAGCCCCGGTAAAGGTCTGGTGGTGCATCACGAATCCTGTCGCAATATTCGCGGCTACCAGAAAGAACCGGAAAAATTCATGCCGGTTGAATGGGATAAAGTGACCGATCAGGAGTTTGTCGCCGAGATTAAGGTGGATATGTTTAACCACCAGGGCGCGCTGGCCAACCTGACCGCGGCAATCAATACCGCAGGTTCGAATATTCAAAGCCTTAATACCGAAGAGCGTGACGGCCGCGTTTACAGCGCCTTCATCCGCCTCACCGCGAACGATCGCGTCCATCTGGCCAATATCATGCGTAAAATCCGCGTGATGCCGGACGTGATTAAAGTTCACCGTAACCGTAATTAGTGCATGAACGCTCAACGTTTTGCTCGTATCCAGGAGATGCTGGCCATGCGCCAGCACGATCTCACCGTCTGCATGGAGCAGGTGCATAAGCCGCACAATGTCTCTGCGGTGATCCGCACCGCCGACGCCGTCGGCATCCACGAAGTGCACGCGGTATGGCCCAGCGTGCGTATGCGCACCATGGTGTCCGCGTCGGCGGGCAGTAACAGTTGGGTGAAGGTGAAAACCCATCGCCACATTGCTGATGCGGTGCGCCATCTGAAAGATCGCGGCATGCAAGTGCTGGCGACCCATCTGTCTGACAAAGCGGTCGATTTCCGCGAGATCGATTACACCAAACCGACCTGTATTTTGATGGGCCAGGAGAAAACCGGCATCACTGCTGAAGCGCTGGCGCTGGCCGACCGCGATATCATCATTCCGATGGTCGGTATGGTGCAGTCGCTGAATGTCTCCGTGGCCTCCGCGCTGATTCTGTATGAAGCCCAGCGCCAGCGGCAAAACGCCGGCATGTATCGCCGCCAGCACAGCCTGCTGGACGAGGATGAGCAGCAGCGCCTGCTGTTTGAGGGCGGGTATCCGGTGCTGGCGCGCGTAGCGAAGCAGAAAGGCCTGCCCTATCCGCACATCAACGCGCAGGGCGAAGTCGAAGCCGATGCCGCCTGGTGGTCCACCATGCAAGCGACGGGTAAAAAATGAAAGGCCGTCTGCTGGATGCCATTCCGCTCAGTACCCTGACCGGCGTCGGCGCCAGCCAGGCGGGTAAACTGGCGAAACTCGGCCTGTTTACTATTCAGGATCTGCTGCTGCACCTGCCGCTGCGCTACGAAGACCGCACCCAGCTGTACAAAATTAACGATCTGCTGCCCGGCATCTGGGCGACGGTGGAAGGTGAAGTGCTGCACAGCGAAATCACCTTTGGCCGCCGTCGCATGCTGGTATGCCAGATCACCGACGGCAGCGGCGTGCTGACGATGCGCTTCTTCAACTTCAACGCCGGCATGAAAAACAGCCTGGCACCGGGCCGTCGCGTTACCGCTTATGGCGAGATCAAACGCGGCCAGCGCGGCGCTGAAATCATTCATCCGGAGTATCGCGTCCAGGGCGAGTTGGGTGGCGTTGAGCTGCAGGAAACCCTGACGCCGGTCTATCCCACCACCGAAGGTATTCGCCAGGCCACGCTGCGCAATCTCACCGATCAGGCACTGACGCTGCTGGAGAGCTGCCCGATTGCCGAGCTGCTGCCGCCGGAATTGAGCGGCGGTTTGATCAGCCTGCCGGAGGCGCTGCGCACCCTGCACCGGCCGCCGCCGGACCTGCGCCTGAGCGAGCTGGAAACCGGCCGTCATCCGGCGCAGAAGCGTCTGATTCTCGAAGAGCTGCTGGCGCACAATCTCAGCATGCTGGCGGTACGCGCCGGCGCGCAGCGCCATCACGCCCTGCCCATGCCGGCACGCCACCAACTGGTGGATAAACTGCTGGCCGCGCTGCCATTCTCGCCCACCGCGGCGCAGCGGCGCGTGGTCGCAGAGATTGAGCGCGATCTGGCGCATGACTTCCCGATGATGCGCCTGGTACAGGGTGATGTCGGCTCCGGTAAAACGCTGGTGGCTGCGCTGGCGGCGCTGAATGTGATCGCCCACGGCAAGCAGGTAGCGCTGATGGCGCCGACCGAACTGCTGGCAGAACAGCACGCCAGTAATTTCCGCCAGTGGTTTGCGCCGCTTGGCGTAGAGGTTGGCTGGCTGGCCGGAAAGCAGAAAGGCAAAGCGCGCGAAGCGCAGCAGGAGGCGATTGCCAGCGGTCAGGTGGCGATGGTGGTGGGCACGCACGCGCTGTTCCAGGAACAGGTGAAGTTCAACGGCATGGCGCTAGTGATCATTGATGAGCAGCACCGTTTCGGCGTGCATCAGCGGCTGGCGCTGTGGGAAAAAGGCGAAGAGCAGGGTTTCCATCCGCATCAGCTGATCATGACCGCCACCCCGATTCCGCGCACCCTGGCGATGACGGCCTACGCCGATCTCGATACCTCAACCATTGACGAGCTGCCACCGGGCCGTACGCCGGTGACCACGGTGGCGATTCCCGATACCCGCCGCAGCGACATCATCACCCGGGTGCAGAGCGCCTGCCACGAGGGCCGTCAGGCCTATTGGGTGTGTACGCTGATCGATGAATCCGACGTGCTGGAAGCGCAGGCGGCGGAAGCCACCTGGCAGGAGCTGAAAGTGGCGCTGCCGGACCTGCAGGTCGGTCTGGTACACGGGCGTATGAAGCCGGCGGAGAAACAGGCGGTAATGGCGGCGTTCAAGGCCAACGAAATCCAGCTGCTGGTGGCTACCACAGTGATTGAGGTCGGCGTGGATGTGCCCAACGCCAGCCTGATGATCATCGAAAACCCGGAACGGCTTGGTCTGGCACAGCTGCATCAGCTGCGCGGACGCGTTGGCCGCGGTGCCGTCGCCTCACACTGCGTGCTGCTGTACAAAGCGCCGCTGAGTAAAACCGCGCAGAAACGCCTGCAGGTGCTACGCGACAGCAACGACGGTTTTGTCATCGCCCAGCACGATCTGGAGATTCGCGGTCCGGGTGAATTGCTCGGCACGCGCCAGACCGGCAACGCCGAGTTTAAAGTTGCCGATTTACTGCGCGATCAAAGCATGATTCCGGAAGTTCAGCGCGTGGCGCGCCATATCCACCAGCATTATCCCGAACAGGCTCAGGCGCTGATCGAGCGCTGGCTGCCGGAAACCGAGCGCTACAGCCACGCTTAATCCAGCTGCGGCTGTCGATCCACCGCCATAAAATCCCCGACGAAGCGCTGTAACAGGCGCGTTAACTCAGCGCGCTCTTCAGCTGGCCAGCCAGCGAACAGCTGCTGATAGATCTGGGTGCGCGCCGCGTCGATTTTGTCCGTCATCGCTTTTCCCGCCGCGGTGATCACCGCCTCATTGATCCGCTTGTCTCTGGCATTTTTCTGCCGCTGCGCCAGCCCCAGCTCTTCCAGCTTCGCCACCTGGCGGCTGACAGTGGTGTAATCGCGCCCGGCGCGATCGGCCAGCTCGACCACGCCGAGGGGACCAAAGCGGCCAATCTGGATCAGCAACGGAAACAGGGCGCGATCCAGCTGGATACCGGACTCTTTTATTAATAATTCATCGCGTTGCGGACGATTAAAGGTGCCGACGATCATCAGCAGCGCGTTGTGCAAATCATCGAAGCCGGCATTATTATGTGTATTTTGCACGCTTTTCATTGACGTCATCCCAGAGCAGGCCTAATGTGTGCATATTACACATATTATCCGATGAACTGAAGGTGAAACATGAAAGCAGCTATTGTCAGTGCCGCAGGTGAGAAACCGGTATGGGGCGATTTCCCGGCACCGCAGGCCGATGAACAGCATGTGGTGGTAACGGTGAAGGCCGCCGCCATCAGCCAGCTGGCGAAAGCGCGAGCTGCCGGCGCCCATTACAGCGCCGATAGCCACTATCCGTTTATCGCCGGTATTGATGGCACCGGCACGCTGAGCAACGGCGATCCGGTCTATTTTCTCGCCTTTAGCGCACCGTGGGGCAGTATGGCGCAGCAGACCCGGGTGCCGGCTGCGGCGGTGGTTGCGCTGCCGCCGACGCTTGATCCGCTGCTGGCTGCGGCAATCGCCAATCCCGGCATGTCCTCGTGGGCCGCACTGACGCGTCGCGCGCAGTTTCAGGCGGGTGAAACCGTGCTGATCAACGGTGCAACCGGCACCTCCGGCGGGCTGGCGGTGCGCATTGCGCGTCACCTCGGTGCCGGGAAAATCATCGCCACCGGCCGTAACCGCGCGGTGCTGGAGCAGCTGCGCACGCAGGGTGCGGATATCATCCTGACGCTGGATGAACTGCCCGGCGCGCTGCCAGCGCTGATGCAGCAGGGCATTGATGTGGTGCTGGATTATCTGTGGGGCCAGAGTGCGCTCGACATCATGCACGCGGCGGTGGCCGGCGGTGAGAAAACGGTGCGCTTCGTGCAGATTGGCTCGCTCAGCGGGCAGGAGATCGCGCTGCACAGTAAACTGCTGCGCTCATCCGGGCTGACGCTGATGGGCAGCGGACTGGGCAGCGTCTCTGACAGCGAACTGATCGCCTGCATTGGTGAGATGCTGAACGCCGCCGCTGAAAGTGACTTCTCCATCGCTTTTCAGCAGCGTCCGCTGAGTGAGGTAGAGCAGGCGTGGCAGCTGGATGACAGCCGCTGCCGCACGGTGTTTACGCTCTAGATCAATCGCAACTAAAAGGGGCATTGCAAACGATTGCTTTCACAACGCAACCGTTTAAAATCGCCCCTTTGTTGTTATTGAGAAGCCACCATGTCCGTCAATACTGCTGAATCCCGCCAGCCTGCCACTGCGCCAGGCGAGAGCAAAAGTGAACTGATTTACCGTCTTGAAGATCGTCCGCCGCTGCCGCAAACGCTGTTTGCCGCCTGCCAGCATCTGCTGGCGATGTTTGTGGCGGTGATTACCCCGGCACTGCTGATCTGCCAGGCGCTCGGCTTACCGGCGCAGGACACGCAGCACATCATCAGCATGTCGCTGTTTGCTTCGGGCGTGGCATCCATTCTGCAAATCAAAACCTGGGGACCGGTGGGTTCTGGCCTGCTGTCGATTCAGGGCACCAGCTTTAACTTTGTCACGCCGCTGATCATGGGCGGTATGGCGCTGAAAAACGGCGGTGCCGATGTGCCAACCATGATGGCGGCGCTGTTTGGTACCCTGATGGTGGCTTCCTGTACCGAGATGCTGCTGTCACGCGTGCTGCACCTCGCGCGCCGCATCATCACGCCGCTGGTGTCCGGCATTGTGGTGATGATTATCGGTCTGTCGCTGATTCAGGTCGGCCTGACCTCGATTGGCGGTGGCTTCGCCGCCATGAACGATCACAGCTTTGGGGCGCCGAAAAATCTGCTGCTGGCCGGTGCCGTGCTGGTGGTTATCATCCTGCTCAACCGCCAGCGCAACCCTTATCTGCGCGTCGCGTCGCTGGTGATCGCCATGGCGGTGGGTTATGCGCTGGCCTGGGCGCTGGATATGCTGCCCGCTACCTCTGCACCAACCAACCAGGCGCTGCTGGCCGTGCCATCGCCGCTCTATTACGGCCTGGGTTTTGACTGGAATCTGCTGATCCCGCTGATGCTGGTGTTTATGGTGACCTCGCTGGAAACCATCGGCGATATTACCGCCACCTCCGATGTCTCCGAACAGCCGGTCAGCGGTCCGCTGTATATGAAGCGTCTGAAAGGCGGCGTGCTGGCCAATGGTCTCAACTCGTTTGTGTCGGCGCTGTTCAACACCTTCCCTAACTCCTGCTTTGGTCAGAACAACGGGGTGATTCAGCTGACCGGCGTGGCCAGCCGCTACGTGGGCTTTGTGGTGGCGCTGATGCTGATCGTACTCGGCCTGTTCCCGGCGGTGAGCGGCTTTGTGCAGCATATTCCGGAACCGGTACTGGGCGGAGCCACCATCGTGATGTTTGGTACCATTGCCGCTTCTGGCGTGCGCATCGTGTCGCGCGAACCGCTCAATCGCCGCGCCATTATGATCATCGCGCTGTCGCTGGCGGTGGGCCTTGGCGTATCGCAGCAGCCGCTGATTCTGCAATTTGCCCCGGACTGGCTGAAAACCCTGCTGTCATCCGGCATCGCCGCCGGGGGTATCACCGCTATTGTGCTTAACCTCGTCTTTCCGCAGGAAAAGTAATGCTGCTGGCAGGCTACGGCCTGCCTGTTATTTATCCGCTTTTTCATCCAGGCTGTTGAGCTGTAACGGTAATTCAGGCATAACAACCACTCACCGGATAAATATCGGGATGGATGGATGCGATGAAATTTTTAGGCAAGTTTTTCCTTACCTTGTTACTGCTGATTCTGCTGGCGCTGGTGGTTCTCTATGTGCTGCTGCAAACCCAGTGGGGCGCAGGCTGGTTTAGCCGTTGGGTAAGCGATAAAACCGCCTGGCATTTGTCGCTGAGTAAGATTGAGCACAACTTCTCCTCGCCTTCCCACATCATCCTGGATGACTTCAGCTTCGGCCACGACGGCCAGCCGGCGGTACTGGTGGCGAAGCGCGTCGATCTCGGTCTGGCACTGGTGCAGTTCAGCGATCCGCTGCATTTCGACAGCATTGAAGTGCGCGACGGCGACATCAACCTCGCTAACCAGTCACCACAAACCACGCTGCCGATTCAGGCCAACCGGTTGCAGCTCAATAACGTACAGATCGAAAGCCCGCACAGCGCCCTGCCGCTGGCAGCGCAGCGGGTCAACGGCGGCATTGTGCCGTGGAAGCCCACGCCTGACGATATGCTGGGCAGCGATGCGCAGTTTCAGATGAGCGCAGGTGCCATGACGCTGGACGGCGTCGCCGGTAACAACGTGCTGCTGCAGGGCAATATCGCCAAACGCCGGCTGGTGCTGAGCAATATCGGCGCCGATCTGGCGCGCGGCTCAATGACCGGACGTGCCGAGCGCGACGCGCAGGGTAACTGGCAAATCAACCAGCTGCGTCTTAACGATATCCGCCTGCAAACCCAGCAGAGCCTGAGCGAGTTCCTCAGTCCGCTGCGCGACGTGCCTTCGGTGAGCATCAACCGGCTGGATATGACCGATGCGCGCCTGCAGGGGCCGGACTGGGCCGTGACCGATCTCGATCTGAGCCTGAAAAACATCACGCTGCGCGGCGATGACTGGCAGAGCGACGACGGTTCGCTGGCCATGAACGCTGGCAACTTTATTAACGGCAGCTTTGAACTCAACGATCCGATCGTCAACGCAGAATTCTCACCGCAGGGCATTCAGCTGACGCAGTTCAGCTCCCGCTGGGTCAACGGCGTGATTCGCGCCAGCGGCAGCTGGACGCGCAGCGATAAGCGCCTGACGCTTGACGATTTAGCCATTGCCGGCCTGGAATACACGCTGCCGCAAAACTGGCGCGATCGCTGGCAGCAGACGCTGCCGGGCTGGCTGGATAGCGTGCTGGTGAAGCGTGCGACCGCTAACCGTAACCTGGTGATTGATATCAATCCGGCCTTCCCGTTCCAGATGACCGCGCTCGACGGTAATGCAGAGAATCTGCTGCTGGCGCGCCAGCATCAATGGGGCATCTGGGCGGGCAAAGCCAGCTTTAACGCGGCGGAAGCCACCTTTAACCGCACCGATTTGCGCCATCCGTCGATTAGCCTGAACGCCAGCGATCGGCAGATTGAGGTCAGCGAGATGAGCGCCTTCAACGGTAGCGGATTACTGGAAGGCACGGCAACCGCAGGACAGGAAGCACAGCGTCCGTTTACACTGAACCTGAAAGGCCAGGCGGTACCGGCAAACGTGCTGCAAAACTGGGGCTGGCCTGCGCTGCCGCTGAGCGGCAGCAGTAATTTGCAGCTGCAGCTGAAGGGCTCGCTTAGCGCGGGCGCCCCGCTGCGTGCCAGCGCAGAAGGCAGTTTGTCGGTGACGACGGATACGCAGTCGGTGCAGCAGACGATGCGTGGCGGGCAGGTGCAGTGATGATTGCATGACCGATCGCGCTGAAAAGCGCGATGCGGGTCAGTTGCGCTTTTTTGGTCGCCATTAATGGCGACCCTACAAAATCAATGCACCGTTTTTCCAGGGTGCGCATTCATGCGCACCGGGGTGATCGGATTAATTTTGTGGCTGCGCGCTGCGTGGTTAATTAATACGCGCGCCTGAACCGCCCTCTTCCAGCGGTCCGTCGGGATCGGCGGGTAACACGATGTAGACACCTTCAAACACCGCGCCCAGCTCATCATCCCCAAACAGCTCCACCTCCATCTGTACGCGTGCTTTTCGTCCGCGCGCCAGCCGGTCGAGATCGCCGCTCAGCGAGCCGAGATCGGCGATGGCGCCGGGCCGTCCGCTGATCGGTTTGCTGTAGCGAATATGCGCATCGGCCAGAATGATGGTGCCGCCGAGATGGCGTTCGCGCAGCAGCAGCCAGATCAATCCCCAGCCGGTAAGCGTGGCGAGTGAAAACAGGCTGCCGGCAAACAGCGTGTGGTGCGGGTTCTGGTTGCCGGCTTCCGGCATGGTGGTAACAAACTTCTGCCCGGTATACTGCAGAATGCGCACGCCCATCTTTTCGCTCAGCGGGATGTGTTCGTACCACGCCTGCTGCAGCTGTCCACACCAGTCGGCGCGATGCAGAATATCATCCAGCGTCACCACCGGTTTAATCATCAGGAAGTGACGCACCGGCGTGGTTTGCGGTGCGGTAATTTCGCCCTGATTAACAAAGCCGAGCTTGGCAAAGAACTCCACCGCATCCTCGCGCGCGCTACAGGTGACGCGTTTGGCCCCTTCCTGGCGCGCCACCGACTCCAGCGTCATCGCCACCAGCGTACCCAGCCCTTTGCCCTGCACCGACGGGTGCACCGCCAGAAAGCGGATCGCCGCTTCATTTTCCGCATTGATATACAGCCGGCCTACCGCTACCGGTTTGCCGTGCTCATCCACCACCATCTGGTGATGCGCCAGCGCATCCCAGGCATCACGTTCTGAGCCCTGCGGCTGGCGCAGCGGCTTCCGTAACATTTCCCAGCGGAACTGGTAATACATATCCAGCTCTTCCGCCGTTTGCGGTACGCGAAGATGATACATAAAGTGATTCTCTCGTTCGGAGCTTGCGTGGCTGATCCCTTGCCGCTCGGCTAAAAATCTCACACCTGTAACCAGAAGGTCACCGGACCATCGTTAATCAGCGAAACCTGCATATTGGCGGCGAAGCGCCCGTTGGCGGTGGTGACGCCCAGCGCCCGGCAGCGATCGCTGAAGTCGTGATAGAGGCGCTCCGCTTCCGCCGGATGCGCGCCGCCAGAGAAAGAGGGACGCATGCCTTTTTGCGTGTCGGCCGCCAGGGTGAATTGCGAAACCACCAGCACGCTACCGCCTGTCTGCTGTACGCTGAGATTCATTTTGTCGTTCTCATCGCCAAAGATGCGGTAGCCCAGCACTTTCTCCGCCAGGCGCTGTGATTTCTGCTCATCATCGCCCTTTTCTACCCCCAGCAGCACCAGCAGACCGGCGCCAATTTCGCCCACCGTGGCGTTATCCACGCTGACGCTGGCGCGCGTCACACGCTGAATCAAAGCAATCATGTTTCCTCTCGTTCTTTATCGCGTTCCTGCTGTTTTAACTGGCGATAGTCATCCAGAGTGACGGTCACTTCCGCGCCTAACAACACAATACACCAGGTCCAGTAAACCCACAGAAACAGGATGGGGATCACCGCCAGCACGCCGTAAATTAACTGATACGAAGGAAACATCGTAACATAGAGCGCAAAGCCTTTTTTGCCCAGCTCGAACAGCAGACCCGCGACCACCGCACCTATCAACGCATCGCGTCCCGGCACGCGCCGCGTCGGCACAATGCTGTACAGCAGCCAGAAGGCGAGAATCGACAAAACCAGCGGGAAGATGCGCAGCGCCTGATCGATCAGGCTGGTGACGCCGGTCACGTTCACCCAGCGCAGCGACAGCAGATAGGAGCTGATGGCCAGACTGGCACCGGCCAGCAGCGGTCCCAGCGTCAGGATCATCCAGTAGACCGCAAAGGAGTAAACCATCGGGCGCGGCTTGTCGCTGCGCCAGATGGCGTTGAGCGCGCTGTCGACCGAGTGCATCAGCAGCAGCGCAGTGACTATCAGCCCGACCGCTCCCACTGCCGTCATTTTATTGACGTTGGCGACAAACTGATCGAGATAGCGCTGAATCACATCCCCGGCGGCCGGCATGAAGTTAGTGAAGATGAAGTTCTTCAGCTGCACGCTGATGTCGGAGAACACCGGGAAGGCGGCAAACAGCGCGAATACCACGGCAATCAGCGGCACCAGCGCCAGCAGTGACACGTAGGCGAGGTTACCGGCCTGCGTGGTCATGTTGTCTTCATCGATGCGGCGCCACAGCAGTTTGATCCACAGGAAAAACGCATGCGCCGAGTGGCGCAGATGAGTTCGCATGGTCACTCAGCGACGGCTCGCAAACCAGTCAGGCACGGTTTTCGCATCTTCGACCAGCACGCTCTCAATACCCAGCGCGCGCGCCGCATCAACATTGGCCTGGTTGTCATCAAAGAATACCGCCTGATCGGCGGTGAAGCCTTCATGCTCCAGTACGTAGTGCCAGATGCGCGCTTCTGGTTTGCGCATGCCGATATCCTGCGACATATAGATGTGGTCGGCAGCCTGCTGCACTTCCGGATACTGCGTTGGCCAGAACTCGAAATGCAGCTGGTTGGTGTTAGACAGAATCACCACGCGCTCGCCGCTGGCGCGCAGCTGGTTCATGATCGCCAGTGTTTCCGGACGCACGCCGACAAACACCGCCTGCCAGCCAGCGGTGAACTGCGGATAGCTCAGGGCAATATCGAGCTGGTCACACAGCCGCGCGGCAAACTCCGGGTCGCTGATTTCGCCCCGCTCGTGCTGCTCGAAAGTCTCGTCCATGCGAAAACGGCTCTGCAGCGTGGCAAGCGGCACGCGTCCCAGATCGCTCCAGACGCCGAGTACCCGATTGAAATCGATATCAACAATCACATTGCCTAAATCAAAGATGTACAGCATGACACCTCTCCTCTACGTTCCCTGGATCATTCACTCTAGCGGTAAAAGGCAAGCCTGAACAGGTACGCTTAGGGGAAATCCGCATTCCGCAAGCGGGGTCTGATTTCGTGCGGGTCGCGCTGCCTCAGACGGCAGGCAAAAAAAAGCCCCGCGGGTGCGGGGCTCATTATCAGACGATTTCGCTTACTCTTTGCTGCCGCGAGACGCGCGTTTGCGATCGTTCTCGGTCAGGTGGCGTTTACGAATACGTACTGACTGCGGCGTCACTTCTACCAGTTCGTCGTCATCGATGAACTCGATAGCCTGCTCCAGCGTCATTTTCTGCGGTGGTACCAGGGTGGTAGCTTCGTCAGTACCTGACGCACGCATGTTGGTCAGTTTCTTACCGGTCAGGCAGTTTACGGTCAGGTCGTTAGAACGGCTGTGAATACCGATGATCTGGCCTTCATACACTTCCGCACCGTGACCGAGGAACAGCTTACCGCGATCCTGCAGGCCGAACAGGGCGAAGGCAACCGCTTTACCCTGACCGTTGGAGATCAGCACGCCGTTCTGACGCTGGCCCACTTCGCCCGGACGCACGTCGTCGTAGTGGCTGAAGGTGGAGTACAGCAGACCGGTACCGGAAGTCATAGTCATGAATTCGTTACGGAAGCCGATCAGACCACGGCTTGGGATCACGTAGTCGAGACGTACGCGGCCTTTACCATCCGGATCCATGTTTTTCAGGTCGCCTTTACGCTCACCCATCGCCTGCATCACTGAACCCTGGTGGGTCTCTTCGATGTCGAGGGTAACGTTTTCGAATGGCTCCTGCTTGCGGCCTTCGAATTCACGGTAGATAACTTTCGGACGGGATACCGCCAGCTCGTAGCCTTCACGACGCATATTCTCGATCAGAACTGACAGGTGCAGCTCACCACGACCGGATACGCGGAATGCATCAGCATCTTCAGTTTCTTCTACGCGCAGCGCTACGTTGTGCACCAGCTCTTTGTTCAGACGCTCAAGGATCTGACGCGACGTCACAAACTTACCTTCTTTACCACAGAACGGTGAGGTGTTGACGTTGAAGAACATGGTTACGGTTGGCTCATCCACGCTCAGCGCTGGCAGCGCTTCCACATTCTGCGTGTCGCAGATGGTGTCGGAGATGTTCAGCTCGCCCAGACCGGTGATAGCGATGATGTCGCCCGCTTCAGCCAGATCGGATTCAATACGCTCCAGACCCAGATGGCCCAGCACTTTACCGACTTTCGCGTTACGGGTTTTCCCTTCGCTGTCGATCACAGTAACCTGCTGGTTTGGCTTCACTTTACCGCGCTTGATGCGGCCGATACCGATTACGCCGAGGTAGTTGTTGTAGTCCAGCTGCGAGATCTGCATCTGCAGTGGGGCTTCAACTTCAACCTGCGGTGGAGAAACGTGGTCGACGATTGCCTGATACAGCGGGGTCATGTCGTCAGCCATGTCGGTGTGATCCAGACCGGCGATACCATTCAGCGCAGACGCATAAATGATCGGGAAATCGAGCTGCTCGTCAGTCGCGTCGAGGTTAACGAACAGGTCAAATACCTGGTCAACAACCCAGTCCGGACGCGCGCCAGGACGGTCAACTTTGTTGATGACTACAATCGGCTTCAAACCGTGGGCAAAGGCTTTCTTGGTTACGAAGCGGGTTTGCGGCATAGGGCCATCCATCGCGTCTACAACCAGCAGCACCGAATCCACCATGGACATGACGCGCTCAACTTCACCACCGAAGTCGGCGTGTCCTGGGGTATCAACGATGTTGATACGGTAGTCGTTCCATTTGATGGCGGTGTTTTTCGCGAGGATGGTAATCCCACGCTCTTTCTCCAAATCGTTGGAGTCCATCACGCGCTCAGTCGCTTCGGTACGGGCATCAAAAGTACCGGACTGTTGCAGCAGTTTGTCAACCAGGGTGGTCTTTCCATGGTCAACGTGCGCGATGATGGCGATGTTACGCAAATTTTCGATCACAGCTTTGCCTCAGGCATTATAGAAATAACGCGGTATTGTACACGGATTAAGCGAAAGACTGAACATGATCACAGTTTTCGCCGAAAGATTCTCGCAGTGCGCGTTTTTAGCACCAATAACGGTGCATTAAGCTGCACTTTGATGGCGCTTTGCACCATTTAAGTGCTTACCCCTAAACTGACGGCACTATTTTGGTGCATTCCATCCACGCTGGTGCAGCCGTCGTCTCACCGCAGGGCGCATCACAGCGCCATTTTCACCATTGTAATAAAGTTGGCACAGAATTCGCTTTATATCTTTTAAGCGAAAACGACAGTTGCACAACGGTTGAAGAGCTTGCCGAGATCTTGGTCAGGGGTGGTCAGTAGTCGTGACACATTCCCGGCAACAGAAGTTCTCTCACCACGACGACAAAATGACCATTTCCAGGAGAGTTGAGTATGTCCGCTGAACACGTTCTCTCGATGATGAACGAGCACGAAGTTAAGTTTGTTGACCTGCGTTTTACCGATACCAAAGGTAAAGAACAGCACGTTACTATCCCTGCTCACCAGGTTAACGCTGACTTCTTCGAAGAAGGCAAAATGTTCGATGGCTCTTCCATCGGCGGCTGGAAAGGCATTAACGAATCAGACATGGTGCTGATGCCGGATGCAACAACTGCCGTAATGGATCCGTTCTTCGAAGATCCAACGCTCATCATCCGCTGTGACATTCTCGAGCCAGGCACGCTGCAGGGCTACGATCGCGACCCGCGCTCCATTGCCAAGCGCGCAGAAGAGTTCCTGCGTTCTTCCGGCATCGCCGACACCGTACTGTTCGGACCTGAGCCAGAGTTCTTCCTGTTTGACGACATCCGTTTCGGCTCTTCAACTTCCGGCTCACACGTGGCTATCGACGACATCGAAGCAGCCTGGAACACCGGTAAAGAGTACGAAGGCGGTAACAAAGGTCACCGTCCAGGTCTGAAAGGCGGCTACTTCCCGGTGCCACCGGTTGATTCATCACAGGACATCCGTTCTGCCATGTGTCTGACCATGGAGCAGATGGGTCTGGTGGTAGAAGCGCATCACCACGAAGTGGCTACAGCTGGTCAGAACGAAGTGGCTACCCGCTTCAACACCATGACCAAGAAAGCTGACGAAATTCAGATCTACAAATATGTCGTGCACAACGTCGCGCACGCCTACGGCAAAACGGCTACCTTTATGCCGAAGCCGATGTTTGGCGACAACGGTTCCGGTATGCACTGCCACATGTCACTGTCTAAAGGCGGCGTAAACCTGTTCTCTGGCGACAAATACGGCGGCCTGTCTGAAACTGCCCTGTTCTACATCGGCGGTATCATCAAGCACGCTAAAGCCATCAACGCCCTGGCAAACCCGACCACCAACTCATACAAGCGTCTGGTCCCAGGCTACGAAGCACCGGTAATGCTGGCTTACTCAGCGCGTAACCGTTCTGCCTCTATCCGTATCCCGGTGGTGGCCAGCCCGAAAGCACGTCGTATCGAAGCGCGCTTCCCGGATCCAGCGGCTAACCCATACCTGGCGTTCACCGCACTGCTGATGGCCGGCCTCGACGGCGTGATCAACAAGATCCACCCTGGCGATGCGATGGACAAAAACCTGTACGACCTGCCGCCGGAAGAAGAAGCTGAGATTCCAAAAGTGGCCGGTTCACTGGAAGAAGCGCTGAACGCACTGAACGAAGACCGCGAGTTCCTGACCCGTGGCGGCGTGTTCACCGACGACGCTATCGATGCTTACATCGAACTGCGTAAAGCTGACAACGACCGCGTACGCATGACGCCGCACCCGGTTGAGTTCGAACTGTACTACAGCGTTTAATCCTTAAAAGATTCGCGCAGATGCACCGTAGCCGCCAACGCCGCGACGGTGCTAATCCTGGCGCTGAAGATTTTTTGTTGCCGTGGAAACTTTAGCCCATCTCCGGATGGGCTTTTTTCACCGCGAATTCATCGTTCGACGGATAGATTTGCGTCCCCAAAGGCTATAATGCACTAATTTAGTGCAGAGGAACGCTGTATGGCAACTGGCACGCTGCCCGACGCGGGGCAGATTCTCAACTCCCTGATCAACAGTATTTTGCTGGTCGATAACGATCTGGTTATCCACTACGCCAACCCGGCGGCCCAGCAATTACTGGCGCAAAGCTCACGAAAATTGTTCGGCACGCCCTTACCGGAACTTACCGGCTATTTTTCGCTGAACATTGAGGTAATGAGCGAGAGTTTAGGGGCAGGCCAGGGCTTTACCGATAGCGAAGTCACGTTAGTGGTGGATGGCCGCGCGCACATTATGTCGCTCACGGCACAGCGCCTACCCGACGGATTTATTCTGCTGGAAATGGCGCCGATGGATAATCAGCGCCGTCTCAGCCAGGAGCAGATTCAGCACGCCCAGCAGGTTGCCGCGCGCGATCTGGTTCGTGGCCTGGCGCACGAAATTAAAAACCCGCTCGGCGGATTGCGCGGCGCGGCGCAGCTGTTATCGCGCGCCCTGCCCGATCCGGCGCTGAATGAATATACCAAAGTGATTATTGAGCAGGCCGACCGGCTGCGTAACCTGGTCGACCGCCTGCTGGGTCCGCAGCAGCCCGGACTGCACGTGACCCAGAGCATCCATCAGGTGGCTGAACGTGTGGTTAACCTGGTGTCGATGGAGCTGCCGGAAAACGTCTCGCTGGTGCGTGATTATGACCCCAGCCTGCCGGAGCTGCCGCACGACCCGGACCAGATTGAGCAGGTGCTGCTCAACGTGGTGCGTAACGCGCTGCAGGCGCTGGGCGAAGCGGGCGGCACCATTGTCATCCGTACCCGTACCGCGTTTCAGCTGACGTTACACGGCACGCGTTACCGGCTGGTGGCGCGTATCGACATTGAAGATGATGGCCCGGGCATTCCGGCCCAGCTGCAGGATACGCTGTTCTATCCGATGGTCAGCGGACGCGAAGGCGGCACCGGTTTAGGTCTCTCTATCGCCCGCAGCCTGATTGATCAGCATTCGGGAAAAATTGAATTTAACAGTTGGCCAGGCCACACCGAATTCTCGGTTTACCTGCCTATTCGCCAGTGAGGTTTCTATGCAACGAGGGATAGTCTGGATCGTCGATGACGATAGCTCCATCCGCTGGGTGCTTGAACGTGCGCTCACTGGAGCCGGTTTAAGCTGCGCCACCTTTGACAGCGGCAACGAGGTGCTGGATGCGCTCTCGACCAAAACCCCGGACGTATTATTGTCGGATATTCGTATGCCAGGCATGGATGGTCTGGCGCTGCTGAAGCAGATCAAACAGCGTCATCCGATGCTGCCGGTCATCATTATGACCGCGCATTCGGACCTCGACGCGGCGGTCAGCGCTTATCAGCAGGGCGCATTTGATTACCTGCCTAAGCCGTTTGATATTGATGAAGCGGTCGCGCTGGTAGAGCGTGCCATCAGTCACTATCAGGAGCAGCAGCAGCCGCGCAATCAGCCGGTAAGCGGCCCGACCACCGACATCATCGGCGAAGCGCCGGCGATGCAGGATGTCTTCCGCATCATCGGCCGTCTGTCGCGTTCGTCGATCAGCGTGCTGATCAACGGCGAGTCCGGTACCGGTAAAGAGCTGGTCGCGCATGCGCTGCATCGCCACAGCCCGCGCGCCAAATCCCCGTTTATCGCGCTGAATATGGCGGCGATCCCGAAGGATTTGATCGAATCGGAGCTGTTTGGCCACGAGAAAGGCGCGTTTACCGGCGCGAACCAGATTCGTCAGGGCCGCTTTGAGCAGGCCGATGGCGGCACGCTGTTTCTCGACGAAATCGGCGATATGCCGCTTGATGTGCAGACGCGCCTGCTGCGCGTGCTGGCCGATGGCCAGTTCTATCGTGTTGGTGGCTATGCGCCGGTCAAAGTGGATGTGCGCATCATCGCCGCTACCCACCAGAATCTGGAGCTGCGCGTGCAGGAAGGCAAATTCCGTGAGGACCTGTTCCATCGCCTCAACGTGATTCGCGTGCATCTGCCGCCGCTGCGTGAACGTCGTGAGGATATCCCGCGTCTGGCGCGCTACTTCCTGCAGGTCGCAGCGCGTGAGCTGGGCGTAGAAGCGAAAATTCTGCATCCGGAGACTGAAGCCGCGCTGACGCGACTGCACTGGTCGGGTAACGTGCGCCAGCTGGAGAACACCTGCCGCTGGCTGACGGTCATGGCCGCAGGCCAGGAAGTGCTGATTCAGGATCTGCCGCCGGAGCTGTTTGAGTCGAGTACGCCGGAAAATCCGGTGCAGTCGCTGCCGGACAGCTGGGCAACGCTGCTGGCGCAGTGGGCAGACCGCGCGCTGCGTTCCGGTCATCAAAACCTGCTGTCAGAAGCACAGCCGGAGATGGAGCGTACGCTGCTGACCACTGCCCTGCGTCATACGCAGGGCCATAAGCAGGAAGCGGCACGTTTACTGGGCTGGGGCCGCAATACGCTCACGCGTAAACTGAAAGAACTGGGCATGGAATAACGCGGAAAAGTGTAAAAGGGTTATTTATTGCACACTTTCTGCGCGTAACATCTGTACAGACCGGTGCCGTTCAGTATCATACGGGCGGCAATCGGGAGAGGCTAACATGTTGCAATCTGTCATCCAGCTGATCGCGCATAACGTGGCGGCAATCGGTAATGCTGTGACTCACTCACCGCAAACCGCGCTGGCCGCCGTGGTCTGCGCCATCAGCTTCAGTCTGTTCAGTTAACATAAAGGGAGCGCTGGCTCCCTTTATGCTTAAATTACCCGCGAAAATTGCTGCATCCGCGCTTTCTGCCGCAGATAGCGGTCAAAGCACATGCAGATGTTGCGAATCAGCAGACGGCCAATGCCGGTGACCTGCAGCCGGCGCTCACCGATCTCAAGCAAGCCGTCCGCCACCAGCGGCGCCAGCAGCGCTAAGTCCTCAGCAAAATAGCGTTCAAACACCACTGGCCACCGGGCTTCGATGTCGGCAAAATCCAGCGCAAAGTTACAGATCAGCGCTTTAATCACATCCCGCCGCAGACAATCATCTTCGCTGAGAGATAAGCCGCGCCACAGCGCATGGCCCTGCTGCTCAACGCTGGCATACCAGGCTTTTAACTCTTTCTGATTCTGCGCATAGCTGTCGCCCAGCATGCTGATGGCCGAAACGCCCAGCCCGAGCAGTTCGGTTTCGCCCTGCGTGGTATAACCCTGGAAATTGCGATGCAGCACGCCGGCACGCTGTGCTACCGCCAGCTCATCATCCGGTTTGGCAAAATGGTCCATGCCAATAAACTGGTAACCCGCACCGGTCAGCGTCGCGATGGTTTGCTGCAGGATCTGCAGCTTCTGCGCCGCCGTGGGCAGTTCCTCATCTTTGATTTTGCGCTGAGCGGCAAACAGCGCAGGCATGTGCGCATAGTTGAAGACGCTGAGGCGATCCGGATTGAGCGCAATCACCCGCTGCAGCGTAAAGGCAAAGCTCTCTGGCGTCTGTAGCGGCAGGCCGTAGATTAAATCCAGACTGACTGAGCGGAATCCCTGCGCGCGGGCACGCTGCACCAGGGCGAAAATGGTCTCTTCATCCTGAACGCGGTTGACCCGCTCCTGCACCGCCTTGTTGAAATCCTGCACGCCCATGCTCAGGCGATTGAAGCCCTCCGCGCGCAGATGATCGATCATCTCCAGCTCAATTTCACGCGGATCGACTTCGATCGACATCTCAACATCGTCAGCGATGTCGAAATGGCTGCGCAGCAGCGCCACCAGCCGGCTGACCTGCTGCTGATTAAGGAAGGTGGGCGTGCCGCCGCCCCAGTGCAGCTGCGTAACGCGACGGCCGGCAAACAGCGGAGCGCGCTGACGAATCTCCTGCGCCAGAACCTCCAGATAGCGATCGGCCTTGTGCAGCTGGCGCGTCACAATTTTATTGCAGCCGCAGAAGTAACACAGACGATGGCAGAACGGGATATGCACATACAGCGATAGCGCGCGCTCGGGATAGCGCTCAACCGCGCGCTGAAAATCGCTCGCGCCAAAGCTTTCACTGAATTCCAGCGCGGTGGGATAGGAGGTGTAACGCGGACCGGCGTAATTGTATTTTTCGATGAGCCGCTGATCCCACTCAATCTGCTGCGATGACATGCTCACTCCTTACGGTGACGTCGTCTGAGGGCGGGTCGCGTGGCAGAAGAGGAGACGAAGCGCTGGGCGGAACGCCGCCGTAAGCGCGATTTCAGCCGCGACAGGCGGCGTAGTTTAAACAATAACCACAGCAGATAACACGTCAGCAGCAGCGCTAAAATTGATCCAGGCCAAAACATAGGTGAATACCTGTTTAGCGCGGCATGCGCAAAGCCGCATGCCGATCAAAAATGGCGGTTAGTGGCCCTTAAGCAGGCGCATCATATCCTCTTCTGCCTGCTCGTCTTCGGCGTCGTCGTCCAGCGCAATGCCCAGCGTTTCCATCAGCTCGTCAATGCGATCCAGCGTCTCATCCAGCCACGCCTGATCTTCTGCGCTCAGGGTTTCGCCGCTCTCAAGGCGATCGAGCAGCGTGTCGAGACGCTCATCGTTCTCCAGCTTGGCCAGCTCTTCCTGCGGCGTCAGGCGCACTTTTTCGGCTTTGGGCTTTGGCTTCGCCACTTTCTTTTCGGGCAGGGTTTTGCCGTCCGCCACCAGCGCGACTGGCTTTTTGCTGCCCACGCGCGGATCGGCGCTCTTTTTGCTGTGCCCTTTACCGGCGCTTTGCGTTTCCGGGTTGGCGCGGCTGCCGGATTTGTGGCCGCTGTGCTTTTTATCGCGCTTGCGATCGCGGGCTTCCTGATTCAGTTCTTCACGCGATTTGCGTTTCGCTTTAGCAGCAGGTTTGCCACGCTGGGCTGGTGCAGGTTGCTTCATGTGTTCGGTCTCGGCGATGCCTGGTGAGTTCAGTATAGAATTGCGGCGAAATCTAGCAGAAAGATGACAAAGAAAAAAGGCGATAGCCTGTGCTATCGCCTTATTTCGCACCTTCATACGAAGGAAACACGCGTCAAATCCTTTACGGCTCACAACGTCCCGGTTGCTCCATCGCCACATCGCTCCTGCGAGTAATCCCTGTCCCTGTCCGATTCCTGCCTGAATCGCTCTCCTGCCATGCTCGCGGTCATCCCCGACGCTCCTGAGCTCATCATCCTGATGGGTGCTGCCGTGCACTGACAACAAATGTAGACCAAACAGTAAATTGAACAAGTGAGACTTGTCTCTAATTTAGAGCGGTCTTTTTCATGTTTAAAGTAAGCCAATGAAAATAAACGGTAATATAGCGAATGAATGTTCCATGAATCCGTCATCACTGGTAGCAGTTAGCGGCGATCTCTTACAAAATGGCGCGTTAAGACGCCTGTCGGGCACTTTTGCGCCATAACAGGTATAATCAGCGCCATTGCCCGATCATTCTGCTGGAGTTTTACATTGTCTGCTTTGAACTATCACGTCACCCATTTCATGCTCAGCGCGCCGGATATTCGTCATCTACCGGCGGATACGGGCATTGAAGTTGCCTTTGCCGGGCGCTCAAATGCAGGCAAATCCAGCGCGCTGAATACCCTGACCAACCAGAAAAGCCTGGCGCGTACCAGTAAAACACCAGGCCGCACGCAGCTGATTAACCTGTTTGAAGTGGTGGAAGGCAAACGCCTGGTGGATTTACCAGGTTACGGTTATGCGGAAGTCCCGGAAGAGATGAAGCGTAAATGGCAGCGCGCGCTGGGTGAATATTTGCAGAAACGTCAGGCCCTGAAAGGACTGGTGGTACTGATGGATATCCGCCATCCGCTTAAAGATCTCGATCAGCAAATGGTTGAGTGGGCGGTGCAGAGCGGTATCCCGGTTATGATTTTGCTGACTAAAGCCGACAAGCTGGCTTCCGGTGCCCGTAAAGCGCAGCTGAACATGGTGCGTGAGGCATCGCTGGCATTTATGGGCGATGTCCAGGTCGAGATGTTCTCATCGCTGAAAAAACTGGGCGTCGATAAGCTGCGTCAGAAACTCGATACCTGGTTTAGCGAGCTGACCCCGGCGCAGGAAGGCGACGGTGAAGCGCTGTCAGAATAGCGCCAGAGTGGGCCTTTGCGTCCGCTTTTTTTCAGAAAAAGCCCAATAAAAAACGCCCCAGTCATAAATGACTGGGGCGGCTAATATTCAGCCAAATCCGATTACGTGAAGTAAAAGGTCTGAAAGATAGAACATCTTACCTCTGTACCCTACGCGATGAACTTTACCCGATTTTTTCTGACCAACAAAGGGTTTTTTGTTGTTAAGTTTCAGAATTCGACATCTTTTTTACCAGCTTCGTCACATTTTCGCGCAGGGCTTGTAGTTTAATTACCAAAAAAATGCTTAGCCGATAAGCAGTTACTTAACCTGTATTTTACCGGCAGTTTTGATGACCGGCTGAACCGATTAAGTAAACTTTTTTCTTATGACGTTACCCGCCGCCTGCATCTGCGGCGGGCAGCGGGCCCTTAGTGCGCCTGATCCCAGTTATCGCCGGTTCCCACTTCAACCTGCAGCGGTACATCCAGCTTCATGCTGTTCTCCATCAGTTCGCGGATCGTCTGGCTGGCACCTGCGACGGCATCTTTGTGGATCTCAAATACCAGTTCATCGTGTACCTGCATGATCATTTTCACCTCGTCACTGTTCTGCTGCAGCACCCAGCCGTCAACGGCGATCATGGCACGTTTGATGATGTCTGCCGCGGTACCCTGCATCGGTGCGTTGATCGCTGCTCGTTCGGCGGCTTTACGGCGAATAGCATTGCTGGAGTTGATGTCCGGCAGCCACAGACGACGCCCATCCAGCGTCTCGACGTACCCCTTATCCGCAGCTTGCGCGCGCGTCGCTTCCATATAACGCAGCACGCCCGGATAGCGCTCAAAGTAGAGATCCATGTACTTCTTCGCTTCGCCGGCACCAATGTTCAGCTGACGCGACAAACCAAATGCGCTCATGCCATAAATCAGTCCGAAGTTAATCGCTTTCGCACTGCGGCGCTGCTCACCGGAAACCTTGCTCAGCGCCACACCAAACACTTCGGACGCCGTGGCGCGGTGGATATCCTCACCCTGCGCAAACGCATCCAGCAGGCCTTTGTCCTGCGACAGGTGCGCCATGATACGCAGCTCAATCTGCGAATAGTCGGCGGCCACGATGCGCTTATCCGCGCCCGCGATAAACGCCTGACGAATGCGCCGTCCCTCTTCGTTGCGCACCGGAATGTTTTGCAGGTTCGGGTCGGTCGAGGAGAGTCGTCCGGTGGCCGTCACCGCCTGGTGATAAGAGGTGTGTACCCGGCCGGTGATCGGATTGATCATCTGCGGCAGCTTATCGGTGTAAGTGGATTTCAGCTTCGACAGGCCGCGATGCTCAAGAATCACTTTCGGCAGCGGATAGTCGAGCGCCAGCTCAGCCAGCACTTCTTCACTGGTCGATGGCGCGCCGCCCGGCGTTTTCTTCGTCGGCTTAATCCCCTGCTTCTCAAACAGAATGGTTTGCAGCTGTTTGGTGGAGGAGAGGTTGAAAGGCTCGCCGGCCAGCTCGTGCGCCTTCTGCTCCAGCTCGGCCAGACGCGTGGTCAGCTCCTGCGAATGTTTCGCGAGGATATTCTGATCGATCAGCACACCGTTGCGCTCTACGCGGGAAATGACCGTCACCAGCGGCATCTCAATCGCCTCGAATACCTGCTTCGGACCGGCTTCCTGCTCCAGCTTCGGCCACATCTGCAGGTGCAGCTGCAGCGTGACGTCAGCGTCTTCTGCCGCATAGTGCGCCGCCTGCTCAAGCGCGATCTGATTGAAGGTGAGCTGATTTTTACCTTTACCGGCGATTTCTTCGAAAGTGACGGTTTTGTGGTTAAGCCAGCGGGCCGCCAGGCTGTCCATGTCATGCTTGCCGCCGACGCTGTTCAGGCAGTAAGACTCCAGCATGGTGTCGAATTTGATGCCGTTCAGCTCAATATCGTAATTTTTCAGTACGCCACGATCGTACTTCAGATTCTGCCCGACCTTCGCTGCTTTACTGTCCTCCAGCAGCGGTTTCAGCTGCTTCAGCACCGCGGCGCGATCCAGCTGCGGTGGCGCGTCAAGATAGTCATGCGCCACCGGCAGGTAAGCGGCCTCGCCCGGTGCCACGGCGAAGGCAATGCCGACAATATTGGCGCTCAGGGTATCCAGCGAATCGGTTTCCAGGTCAAAAGCAAACACGTCGGCGCTTTGCAGTTTTTTCAGCCAGTCGGCAAAGGTCGCCTCGTCGAGGATGGTGACATAGCCGTCGGATGACAGCACGCTGACCGTTTCCGCTGCGGCCACGACGGGTTCATCCGGCAGCGATTTCTGCGCCTGGCTATTACTCTTTTTACCCTGCAGCCATTTTCCTTCCTGCAGATCGGCTAGCCAGCGTTTGAATTCATAGCGGCTAAACAGCGTCTGCAATGCTTCAACGTCAGGCTCGTTAACCGTCAGCTGCTCGCAGGCCAGTTCCAGTTCCACATCGGTTTTGATGGTCGCCAGCTGGTAGGAGAGAAACGCCACATCGCGATTCTGCTCCAGCTTCGCCGCCATGGTTTTTGCTCCACGGAAGGAGAGGCCGGCCACTTTATCAAGGTTGTCGTAGATGGAATGCATGCCGCCCAGCCCCTGCAGCAGCGCCTGTGCGGTTTTCTCGCCCACGCCCGGAACGCCCGGGATGTTATCCGAGCTGTCGCCCATCATGGCGAGGAAATCGATAATCAGCGAAGGCGGTACTCCGTATTTCTGCTCGACTTCTTCCGGACCGAGCACGGTGTTGGTCATGGTGTTAATCAGGGTAATGCCCGGCGTCACCAGCTGCGCCATGTCTTTATCGCCGGTGCTGATCAGCACCGCACGCCCCTGCTTTTCCGCTTCCAGCGCCAGCGTGCCGATTACGTCATCGGCTTCCACGCCGGACACCGCCAGCAGCGGCAGCCCCATGGCTTTTACCATCTCGTGCAGCGGCGCGATTTGCGCGCGTAAATCGTCCGGCATCGGTGGACGATGCGATTTGTAATTTTCAAACAGCTCATCGCGGAACGTTTTGCCTTTGGCATCGAAGACCACAGCCACATGGCTGGGTTGATACTGCATCAGCAGGCTTTTCAGCATGTTGAGCACACCATACATGGCGCCGGTTGGCTCACCCGCACTGTTGGTCAGCGGCGGAAAGGCATGATATGCACGGTAGAGGTAGGAAGAGCCATCTACCAGAATCAGGGGATTTTCTGCAATTTGCGCCATAGGTTTGTATTTTCTTCGTTGCGATAATCAGGGTTATAAGGATGCCACAACCAGCGAACAATGTTGAAGTAACAGCAGAAAGTGAGGATCTTTTTCGCGGTTACGCGGCGCGGATCGCAAGGATCATCTTGTGGATAACTTTGTGCGTAAAATTCATAACGTATTGTTATTTACGTTAATTGCAATCATTTTACGATTAAAATGTTTTTACAATCAGTCAGTTATAATCTTGCCGTGATACGTAACACCTTTTTAAAAAGGCGATCGTCTATGTGGATATTAAGCGAAAGGGTAATCAAAAACGCTGGCGGTGAGGGATGAATGGCTCAGTGAATTAAGGATGTGGTGTGGGTTGGTTTCACTGGAGCGGCGGGTGATAACCGCGCCGCTACAGCATAAGCCATCGCGTTTTCAGCGCTTAATTACTTTTTCTCAACCAGGAATTTCACGACGTTGGCATAATCCGCCACGAAGTTATCCATTGAGCTGGTGTCCAGGCCACCGTTGTTAACCATGTATTTGCCGTTAACGAAAATCGCCGGTACGCCCTGCAGATTAACATCCGAGGCCGCTTTCTGCTGCTGTGCAACCAGCGCCTTCACGGCGAAGCTGTTCCACGCTGCATCGTAATCTTCAGAGGTGATACCCGCTGCTTTAATGAAGGTTTCTTTCAGGCTGGCTGCGTCGGTAATGGTCTGGGTCTTCTGGATGCCGTCGAAAATCGGTGCGGTCACTTTATCTTCCACACCCAGCGCCATTGCCACTGCCCACGCATGCGTGACCACCGGACCGAAGTCGCCGCCGAGGAAATCAACGTGATATTTGGTCACTTTGGTATCCGCTGGCAGATTCTTTCTCACCGCATCGCTGACGTGGTAAATGCGTTCAAACTGGTAGCAGTGCGGGCAGAAGAAGGAGAAGAATTCCATAACCTGCGGCTCACCGGCGACCGGTTTTGGCAGCGTAACGTACTGTTTACCGTCGTTGAACTGTGCCGCTGAGGCGCTAAATGCCAGCATCAAACCTACCAGCGCAAACCAAATCTTTTTCATCGTGAGAACATCTCCTGAGTACTTCATTAAAATTGCGGGCTAAGCTGTAACGGCGGTTCGTGTAACAGCCTTTCCTGCTCGATAAATAGTGCAATCTGCCGGCGCCAGAAGTCCTCATCGGTCATCCAGGGGAAGGCGCGCGGAAAAGCGGGATCCTGCCAGCGGCGTACCACCCAGGCCAGATAATAAACCATGCGCATGGCGCGTAAAGACTCAATCAGTGTCAATTCGTGTAAATCGAAATCACCAAATTCGTTATACGCTTCCAGCAAAATATCCCACTGGATCAATTGCTCCTGACGGCTGCCGTTCACCAGCATCCACAAATCCTGCACAGCCGGACCGGTGCGCGCGTCATCGAGATCGACAAACATCGGCCCATCGCACCACAGAATATTGCCGGGATGGCAGTCACCGTGCAGCCGGAGCGGTTGCCACTGGCTGTGCCAGCTCTGCTGCAGCGTGGCGCTGAGTTTATCTAACGCATTCAGTAGCGCATCCTTCAGCGAGGCGGGCACCAGCGCGCTCTGTTCCAGCTGCAGACGTGGCTCAACCACATACTCCTGCAGGCCCAGAGTGGGCCGCTGGAGGAACGGGCTGTGGCGTCCGGTTTGATGGATACGGCCAAGGAAACGACCTACCCACTCCATCTGCTCTTCATTGTCGGTTTCATACTGCCGGCCACCGAGGCTGGGAAACACCGCGAACATAAAGCCTGCGTGCTGATTGAGCGTATTGCCCTGCAGCGTCAGCGGCGCGGCAACCGGCACTTCATCGTCCAGCAGATCCTGAGCAAACCGATGCTCTTCAGCGATCTGCGCGGCGCTCCAGCGCTGCGGACGATAGAACTTAGCGACATAGCGTCGCTTATCCTCATCGCTGAACTGATAAACGCGGTTTTCGTAGCTGTTCAGGGCGGTTAAGCCGGACTCGACCCGCAGACCGGCATCCCAGAGCGCATCAAGGATGACGTCGGGATTCAGCGTCTGAAAATTAAAAGCGGCTTCGCTCATCATTGTGCCTGTGTGTTACCTGTGCGTTGAACGCGCAAGGATAACACTACTCATCATCCTTGATCACACCGCGTGCACGTAATAGCGCGCTTTTGAAGTCCACCTCATAATCTTTCTTCAGACCCGGGATCACAGCCTGACTACCGGCATCACGCATTTTGAGATGGTAAATCAATACGTCATCGCTTAATTCACTTAATGGGCCACTGAAACCTGATTCCTGCGCCAGTTTTTGTAAAAATGCCAGCAGGTTGAGATCGGGTTCTTGCTGCCAGGCAGGCTGCAGCAGTTCGAGCAGTTCATTGAGTCGGTGATATTTCATCATTGATTCCTTTGCGCAGGTGGTTCGCTACCGCGAGTTAAGTATCGTCCAGAATAAACAGGGAGACGAAGATGACCGCATTTACCGGTGTGATCCTCGCAGGCGGGCAAGGCAGCCGTATGGGAGGTCAGGATAAGGGCTTGCTGCCATTACAGGGCAAACCGCTTTATCAGCACGTTCTGCAGCGTTTACAGCCGCAGGTCAATATTGTGTTGATTAGCGCCAACCGTAACATTGATCGTTATCAGGCAAGTGGTTGTCAGGTAATTCGTGATTCGCTGCCTGATTATCCCGGTCCGCTGGCAGGCATGCTCAGCGGCCTGCGGCACAGCCAGACCGAATGGGTGGCGTTTTGCGCATGTGATACGCCGTGGCTACCGCAGGATTTTGTTGCACGGCTGTGGCAGCAGCGTGGTGCAGCAGCCGCCGTGTGGGTGACATCGGGTCAGCGTGATCATCCGGCGCTGGCTTTGGTGCATCGTGCGCTGGCTGATAATCTGGAAGCGTGGCTGCTGCGCGGAGAACGCCGTCTGATGCAGTTTATGTGTGAACATGGCGGACACAGCGTACTGTTTGATGATGATGAAGCCGCCTTCCGCAATATCAATACGCCTGACGATTTGGTTAATGAGGAAAGTTCGTGATGAGTGTGCCGTTACTGGCGGTGGTGGGCTGGAGTGGCACCGGCAAAACCACCCTGTTACAACAGGTGATTCCGCTACTGAGAGCGCAGGGCATTCGCCCCGGGCTGATCAAGCATACCCATCATCAGATGGACATCGATACGCCGGGAAAAGACAGTTATCTGCTGCGCAAAGCGGGAGCCGATCAGGTGATCGTCGCCAGCGAGAATCGCTGGGCGTTGATGTGTGAAACGCCACAGCAGCCGCTAAGTTTGATGGAGCTGGCAGGCCGTATGGACGCTGACGCGCTGGATCTGGTGCTGGTCGAGGGGTTTAAACAGGAACCCGTGCCCAGGATGGTGCTATGGCGGCGCGGCGTTAAGGGAGAAATTGATGAATTGCTGGATGACTGGGTGATTGCCGTAGCGACGGATGAAGCGTTAGCGCTTCAGGTACCGGTGCTGGATATCAATCAGCCTGATCAGGTTGCAGAGTATATTGTTCAGTGGCTAAAAAACCGTTAATCACACGTTTTTCGGCGGGAAATTTGCCGGAGTACGGACGTAAAAAAGCCCCGGACTTTCGTCCGGGGCTTCTTTACTGGTTTGATGCCTGGCAGTTCCCTACTCTCGCATGGGGAGGCCCCACACTACCATCGGCGCTACGG
>NZ_SCKT01000009.1 GCF_014155765.1 Pantoea dispersa
GACGGGCATCGCGCCGGGGTACCGGTTCGGCATCGTGAACGCGCCGCACTTCAGCGACAACGGAGAGTACCTGGTGACGTCGGCGCGGTACGACTTCGAGGAGAACGGGTACGCGAGCGGCGGCGGCGGGGCGCGGCACAACATCGCGTTCACGGTGCTGCCGTCGTCGGTGACGTACCGTGCGGAGCCGGCGACGGCGTGGCCGAAGACGCACGGGCCGCAGACGGCGAAGGTGGTGGGCCCGGCGGGTGAGTCAATCTGGACGGACCGCTACGGCCGGGTGAAGGTGAAGTTCCACTGGGACCGCCTGGCGAAGGGCGACGACACGAGCTCGTGCTGGGTGCGGGTGTCGAGCGCGTGGGCGGGCCAGGGGTTCGGCGGCGTGCAGATCCCGCGGGTGAACGACGAGGTGGTGGTGGACTTCATCAACGGCGACCCGGACCGGCCGCTGATCATCGGTCGCGTGTACAACGAGGCGAGCATGCCGCCGTGGGCGCTGCCGGCGGCGGCGACGCAGATGGGGTTTTTAAGCCGTTCGAAGGACGGCACGGCGGACACGGCAAACGCGCTGCGCTTCGAGGACAAGGCGGGCGAGGAGCATCTTTGGATCCAGGCGCAGAAAAACATGGATACGCACGTTAAAAACGATGCCAGCCACTCGGTCGCCAATAACCACAGCCATTATGCTGGCGGCAATGAGCTGTACCGCGTTGAGACCAACCGTGTACACGGTATCAAAGGCGGCGAGGAGCTCCTGACCGGACAAGGCAAGCTGGATGCAGCAGTTGATACCTATGTTCTGGGATCCGGCACCAAACTGCGTCTGGAGTGCGGTGAAAGCGCCATTGAACTCAACGCTAACGGTCACATTAATATTGTCGGTAAAGGCTTCAATATTTTCGTGCAGGGCGATGGCCACATTACAACGTCCGGCGGCAAGCTGAACCTGAATACTGACGGTGCAAAGCCCGGCACCGGTGCGCCTGGTGCCGATCACAAACAGAATATCAGTAAAGCGGTGGAGAACCTGTTCCCCCCTAAACAGAAAGGACAGGCGGCTCCGGCTGCGCCGAAAGCTGCGGTCTCTGCTGCCGCTAAGCCGACCGCTGCACCTGTAGCAAATCACCCGGCTCGCAAAGCACGCCCGTTACCAGCAGATAAACAAGCTTTTTTTGATAAGGTCTATGCTGCAGCTAAGATCAGTGAAAAGAAAACGGGCGTTCCGGCAGAAATCACTACGGCGCAGGCGATCCTTGAATCAAGCTGGGGAGATTTGGTTCCATTTGATAAGAAAACGAATACAAGTAGTAACAATATTTTTGGAATAAAATCATTTGGTTCTAAAAATGCTGCGGAAACCGTAACGCATGAGTATGTCAACGGTAAGAAAATCAAAATTGTTGATAGCTTTGCAACTTATGGCTCGGTTGAAGAGAGTATTGAACAACATGGTCAGTTTTTGATGGATAATAAACGTTACAGTAGTCTTTTCAAATCTTCAGATCCTGTTGAATGGGCGAAGGGGCTACAAGAGAATGGCTATGCAACAGATCCGGAGTATGCTAAAAAACTTATCGGGATTATGAAAGGTAGAGGGATGATATGATTAGGTTTTTAATGGCGATGATGATTGCCTTGCCCCTGGTTGCTTCAGCTAATGATTTTTGTGCAAAGTTAGATAAGTCAGGGATTTCTAACGGGGTCCGGTTTGATAATACTGATAATCTGTACAAAGTGGGAGGGAAAGGACATTTGCAGTTTTATTCAGCGCCTGATGAAAAGTGTTTATTAAAAGGGATATTTGTTGTGCCAAATGATGATCTTTATGCCTATGTTGAGCAGAATGGATTTTACCGGGTCATGTACCTCACTAACGACGGTGATCAAATCATGGGCTGGGTTAAAAAAGACAGATTGCTTGCAACCCACAAGGGTTTGGCTCCTGACTATAACAATCCCAATTAATTATTTTTCTCAACCTCCTGGGCTGCCAGGGGGAGTGTCAGGGAATCAGTTTTCTATACAATTAAGTGCGCTGGCAATCATAGGTTTTTTCTATTTTGGTGGGTTATATGGCTACAGTAAGCCCGATAATTACTGCAATATAAACTTCTCTATGCGTTGGAGAACAGCGTACAGATTGAATTTCGAAGGCAGGGTTAGCTGGAGCCCATACTAATGTCGCTTACGAATATGATTAAGAAATATGTTTTTTTAAAAAAAAAGGCCTGTTTTTTCTCAATGATATTGCTTTCTTTTGCGGCTCCTTTATGGGCTGCGATAGATTTCAACGGTGAGTGGTCTGGTGCTGCGGGTAATGAAAATAGCTCCGATTATTCCACGTTAAATATCAAGATTAGGCAAGTTGACGGAAAGGTTGTTGGGCGTTACTGCTACATTACGAATAGTGGTAATCGTATTGATTGCCCTGATGGTGATGAGAGTAACTTACATGGCATTGTTAAGAATAATAAAGCTGTTGTGAAATTTGACTCTGCCTTTGGTGGTAAAAATGGAGAGGCTGAGCTGACATTAAATAATAATTGCATGCTCTGGCATTTAACTGTACTGCCGAGCCATGGTGAGTTTTATGCTCCCAAATATTTTTCCCTTAAAAAGATAGAGCCAAATATAAATGCAATGTTAAAAGCCAGGGTTTTTTCGACATCAGGATTCACCGTGACTCTTGTAAATAACTGTGGGGAGTTTTATGCCAATTGTAAAAATGTAGAGTACTATGGCATGAGAAATAGCGATGGTAGCCAGATTTCACTTACCGGCCACACAATTAATTCCCCTGATGCAGCCAAAGCAGTTGGTATGATTTTCAATAATGGAAATATAGAGTATGGCATTACTTTTGATCCGTTGACGCTGACGGTATCAAGAGACAAAAAGGTATTGCTATCACAGGATGGTAAGTGGGAATAAAAATGTCTAGATCGTATTGCTTAAAGTGTATCTTGTTTTTTTCTTGTGCCGTTTTAAGTTATTCTGTTCTTTCAGCTAAAAGTAATATCCATTATGACACTAAAAATGTAGCTCAAACTGATGAAGATATTGCTGTCCTGACGGTACATAAAGCTATCAGGGATAATAAGCTATCGTTATTACGCGATCATTGTTTAGCCTATGATTATGATGATGTCTCTGACAGTAAATATTTCATTGTCGATGTTCGAGAGGATAAACGCTATGCTATTTGTGGTGGAGATCCAAATACTTCTGTACATCTTTTTCGTTTTAAAGTCGATAAGAAAAATTATTCTTTGTTAACTGATGCAGGATCTGATAACGGAGTTTTTCATCCAGTTAAAAAGTAATTTCTACGGGTTTTTATTGTTCTTTTAGTCGGCTTTATCATCCGGAACGAACGTCTGTGAGTGTTATTAAAATTCGGCTTGTCGGGTAAGTTGATGCGTGTAAAATTATCTTTATTTAGTGTTGTGGCAGTTATGGCTTTCGGCATGATGTCAGCCAGAGCAGACGTAGTGATGTCTGATTATAATAGCCTTGATAAAGTTTCATCCGTTTTTAGCAACAAAGATGTACTGCTGAAGCTAAAGAGCATTTTGGGCCCTGATTACGATACCTTCAGTCAAAACTTTGATGTGTATGGTGAACCGCACCTGACATCAGCAGGCGGATTGTTTGTGGAAGGCTGGTTAAGTGATCTTTATCTGGAACAGGCTTCAGCCTTTGTAATACAACCTGATGGCAGGACCTATGCTGCATGGACAGATGCTAAAACGGGCAAAATAAGTTATCGATGTAATGATAATACTGAGAAAAATCCGCAGCCTGATATTGCTGCCTGGGCAAAGCGTTTCAATAGCGACCCTGCGGGGGATTCTGCAGGTAACTTAGAAGCAAACTGTACCCGTAAACCTCTTTCAGCCTCCGACTTCAGTGTGGAAATCAATCATTATCGTGTCTCACTGGGAGACGAATGGGATAATCTGACAAAGCAGCACGCCGGAGTGCCGATTGCTGAAAGCTATGCTGGCGACAGACCTTCAGACGACGGAAATTATCATTATTATCAGTATAACTATCCAGGTTTTGATATTTACTCTTCCAATTTATACTGGGAGAAAGAGCATCGTGACCGTGATAGCTATATTATAGCGCAAATCACCCTTAATTCGCCGGGGTTCAAAACGTACAGGGGTGTTTCAGTTGGTGACAGCGAAAGCGCTCTGCAGCGTCGTTATGGCAAAGGCGCTGTTGATGACAGTGATGATCAATACTGGATTTATTACGAGGGTGATGGAAAACGTCTCTTATTTCAGATTGAAGATCATCGCATAAGTCACATTATGATGGTTTTTAATGATGCGTAATGTGTCACTGTCAATTACTGGCTAATATGCAAATAAAATTATCAACTGGCGATGGACCAGCTTAATTAAGTTCGTTTCGCTAAAGTGATTCCACATAGATCCATCCTCATTTATTCCTCTAACGGATATCCAACATGCATTACCAATTCAACGAGGGCGCGTTCGCCCTGTTTCCGGCTGGCTGGCAGGACACCAGCATGAATATTCTGCGCGATGAGGCCACCGGGCTGGCGCTGATCGTCAGCCGTGGGCCAATCGCCGAAGGCAGCGATTTTGAGCAGGAGTTTCACCGCCAGTGGGATACGTTGCGCAGCCAGATGGGCCATGTAGAGCAGAGCGAATTTACACGCGTGCTGGCTGGAGCCGACAACACATTGCGCGCCATCGAAGTGGAAACGGCTTTTGATCGCAACGGGCAGGCACTGTGGCAACGTCAGCTGGCAGTAAACGTGCCTGAAACCAATATGTTGATGATATTTACTTTTTCAGCCATGCGGCCTTTTGATGAAGAAGACGGGGCACGCTGGCATGCCTTCAAACAGAGCCTGACACTGAACGCCCCACGGAAGGGATAATTATGGATAAGCACGCGGCCCGCCAGGGCGATGACATCATTCATTCCAGTATTTTCGCCGATATCACTAGCATCGTCGCTGAAGGTGCGGTCTACGCCGCGATGGGCGCGATTGTTGCCGGTGTGGCTACCGTAGCCGCTCCGCTGGTTGGCGTGGGTGCGCTGGCGGCGGTAGGCAGTAGCTGTCTGCTGAGCGGTATCATCGCGGGTGCGGTGGCGAATGTGGCAGGTATCACGGACGACATCAGCGCGGCTGCGGATGGCATTGGCGACATGCTGTTCCCGCCGTCACCTGCGGGTATCATTGCCAGCGGTTCGGATAATGTGATCATCAATGGCTTGGCGGCGGCTCGTGCGGCAGGTGAACTGACGGCAGGCGATACGCCACCACCGGAAGCGCAGTCGGCCGGATTTTTTGCCGACTATGCCGGCAAACTGCTGGCGGTTGCCGACCAGTTCGCCGGGGCGATGTGGCAGCCGACGATTGCCTCCGCTGCCGCAGGTACCTCGCCACTGGAACAGGATAAAGTTGCGTGCGAAAAACACAGCGGACCACAGTATCTCGCTGAAGGATCTAAAAGCGTACTCATCAACGGCCAGCCGGCGGCACGTGCTAAAGATCGCACCACCTGTGGAGCGACCATCAGCGATGATGTTTCAGCCAACGTCATCATTGGCGGTGAAACGCTAACGGTGCGGGATATCAAAAGCGGTAAACAGCCGGGACTGGCGCTGGCGATGATCGGCCTGTCGCTGATCCGCGGTCGCCCCGGCCAGATCCTGAAAAATATGCCGTGTGCGCTGGCAATGGCGGGCGGCGGTATGCTGGCCGATATGTCTATCAACGCGATATTTTCCGCGCTGCACCCGGTACATGCCGCTACCGGCGTGAAAGTGCTGAATGATGATGCCGAGCGAGATTTCTCGCTGCCGGGACGTTTTCCCCTGCGCTGGCAGCGCAGTTATAACAGCCTGACGCAGCGCGCCGGCCTGTTTGGCCGCGGCTGGTCGACGGTGTTCGACAGCTATCTGACGCTGGAAGGCAATCAGGCCACCTGGTTTGATGACAACGGCCGCGAACTGCGTTTTGCCTTGCCCGGTGAAAAAGAGGTGCTTTACAGCATCAGCGAAGGACTGATGGTGCGACGCAATGCGCACGGTGACGTGGCAATCGCTGACGATGACGGCGCGGTCTGGCGCTTGTACAAACCCACCGCCAGAAACCCGCAGCTCTTGCGTCTCGCCTCGCTGAGCGACGAGTACGGCAACGCGCTGGAGATGGGCTGGGATGAGCAGAGCCGGCTGGTGCGCATCCATGATGAACCGCTGGCAATTGACGTGACGCTGCACTACAACGACGAACGCCATCCGCAACGCGTTACCGCTGCCAGTCACTTTGACGGTGAACAGCACTGGCCGCTGATGCGCTGGAGCTTTGATGATCACGGCCAGCTTGCCAGCGTCACCGATGCGGCAGGCATTGAAACGCGCCGTTTCCGTTATAACGTGGATGGCCTGATGGTGTGGCACCGCCTGCCGGGCGGGCTGGAGAGCGAGTATCGCTGGCAGCTGTTTGATCACTGGCGGGTGATAGAAAATCGCACCAGCAGCGGCGATGGCTGCCGTATGCAGTACGATCTCACGGCGGGCATTACCCGCGTTTCTACCTACGATGGTCAGCAGCGCGAGCATCACTGGAATGCACAGGGATTGATTACCTGCTACATCGACGAGCGCGGCGAGCAATGGCGCTACGAGTGGGATGACAATGAACTACTGACGCGCCGTATTGACCCGCTCGGCCATGCGGTGAACTTTACCTACGACGAGCTCGGTAACCGCATTGAAGAGCAGGATGCCGATGGCAATGCGCAGACCACAGAGTGGTTAACGCATCGTGCCCTGCCCAGCGTCATCACCCAGCCTGGCGGCGCTGCCATCCGTTATTACTACGATATCCATCACGGACTGGAACGGGTGGTCGATGCGCTCGGGTACAGCACGCGTTATCTGCGCGATGAGTTTGGGCTGATCACTGAAGAGATTGATGCGGCGGGCAATCGCTATCGCCGTGAGTATAACGATGCCGGGCAGGTCATTCGCGAGACGGACTGCTCCGGCCAGACTACGCGTTACCGTTATCATCCGCTGGGCTGGCTAAGTTGTGTTACAGCAGCCGATGGCGAAGAAACGCGATACTACTATGATGCCGCCGGGCGGCCCCGGCAGATGGAACGTGCTGAAGGCTGGGAAGAACGTCTGGAGTGGAGCGAACGTGGTCTGCCAGTGGCGTATGCCTCGGCAGACGGTAAACGCAGCGAATTCGCTTACGACCAGGCCGGCAGACTGACTCTCTCGCGAAACGCGCAGGGCGAAGAGGTGCAGCGCCGCTGGGACAGCCGTGGACGTTTAATCTCGCTGCAAAATCAAAACGGTGAAAGCTACCACTTCGAATGGGGCGCAGATTCGCTGCTGCTGGCGCAGATCGGGCTGGACGGTGTGGCAACACGCTACGACTACGATGCCGCCGGACGCGCAGTTGCCCGCACTTTCGCCGCCGGTCACCCGCAGGCGATTACGCACCGCTTTGCCTTCAGCCCGGCAGGGCAACTCATGGCGCGCATCACCCCGGAAGGCCAGACGCGCTATGACTATACCGCGGCGGGCCAGCTGGCAAGCGTGGCGCAGCATCTGCCACTGGGGGAAAACCAGTGGAGCCGTGAAGCCGAGCAGGCGATTACCTTCGCGTATGACAAGGCTGGTCGCGTGATAGCGGAGCAGGGCGATCAGGGCAGCCTGGCGTGGCAGTACGACGCGCTGGGCAACTGCACTGCGCTGACGTTGCCGGATGGCCGCCAGCTGAAACAGTTGTATTACGGCAGCGGCCATCTGCTGAGCATCGCGCTGGATAACCTACCGGTCAGCGAATTTACGCGCGATACACTGCATCGCGAGCTGAGCCGCAGTCAGGGCGGACTGACCACGCGCAGCGATTACGATCGACTGGGTCGGCTGGTGCGTCGCGATGTGTTCGACGGCGAGGCACAGCGCCCGGCACCGCGCCGCTGGTCGCGCCGGCGTGATTTCGACTACGGCAACAACCTGATCCGCGAACAGCGCGACGACAATCCTTTCAGCCAGACGCTCTGGCACTACGACAGCGCTGGCCGTCTGCTGGTGCAGGAAGGTGCTCAGCCCGGTAATGATACGTGGCGATGGGATGGCGCGGGCAATCCGCTGGACCGCAGCGCGGCAGCAGCGGTTACGCACAACCGTGTTACGCAGCTGAACGGCATCCGCTGGCGCTATGACGTGCACGGTCGCACCAGTGAAAAGGATGACGGTCAGACGCGCTGGCGCTACCGCTATGATGACGAGCATCGCCTGATCGAAGTCGTCAGCGAACCGCGCGATCGCAACAAGCCTCAAGTGCAGGTGAGTTTCCGCTACGATCCGCTCGGGCGCCGCATCAGCAAGCGCGTGCAGCGTTTACTGCACGGCAAGCCGGCCGGAGCAGCGACCCTCACCCGCTTCGTCTGGGACGGTTTTCGTCTGCTGCAGGAAATACACGACGAAGTGCCACTGACCTACGTATACAGCGACGCAAACAGCTATGAACCGCTGGCGCGTATTGACGGCAATGAGGGCGCGGAGATTTTCTGGTTCCACAATGCCGCTAACGGTATGCCGGAACGCCTGACAGACAGCGAAGGCCGCATCAGCTGGGAAGGCATCAATAACGCATGGGGCAAACTGCTGCGCGAAACTCATCAGCAACTGCCCGGCTACGACCAGAACCTGCGTATGCAGGGCCAGTACCTGGACCGTGAAACCGGACTGCACTACAATCTGTTTCGTTACTACGATCCGGACAGTGCGCGGTTTACGCAGCAGGACCCGATAGGGCTGGCGGGTGGGATAAACCTGTATGCTTATGCGCCGAATGCGCTAACCTGGATCGATCCTCTGGGGCTAAGTTGTAAAAATACATGGAATCAATTTCAGTCTAAATCCAAAGGTCATTTTAAATCCAGCTCTCAAGCATCCAAAGCCTACGGCTTATGGAAAAAGCAAGATTGGGCAGCGCTTGAAAAATTAATGGGTTCGGGAGCTTGGCCTCCAAACCGTGGTTTTGTTACTGTAAAAAATAAGACTCTTATACCTGGAACTAAGGTGGATCGTTATGGTGGATGGACCGACGCAAGTGGCTTCCGTGATACAGGGAATTTTTTGTCACCAGCAGGATCCTCATTTGAAGGGCGAGCTCTTCCAGATAGTACGTTAACAAAACCGTTTTCTACTTATGAAGTATTGAAGCCTTATGATGTGGATGCAGGGCCTGCTATACCATGGTTTGGTAAAACAGGTATGGGTACTCAGTATGAAACACATGACTTTATTGAAGATCTTATAAGTGATGGAGTGTTAAAAAAGTTATGAGTAAAATTAATATAAAAAAGAACTTTATTAAGAAAGCTATATTATTGCATGATGGTTTTGAAAATGACTTCATCCTTAAAAGAAATATTATTGATTGTCCATATTGTGACGGTCAGGTAGAATTTACAGTATTCAATTCTAAGAGATTGGATTTGGAAAGTGAAACCTTTAAAAAAGAGATTGTAAGTCATATCAAAGGTGTGAAAGAAAGTTTAACAAGGAATGGAAGTTTCAGTTATAAAGGACAGGCCATATGCTTTTTTGAAAGCAAATGTTCTCTACATAAACATGAAATTTTGACATTTTTTACTTTTTCGGAGGTTCAACCTTCAAGATATTTATCTTATCTTATAGGTGTTTTTGGTTAGATGTATTTTATGCAGTTTATCACGCTTAATGATTTTTAGATGAAACATGTAAAAACATTGGTAATTGTAATACCAATTTAAATTATTATACTCATGCAGCTTAAATTAGGGATGTTTTATTCAGGGAAGGCATCAATAACGCATGGGGCAAGCTGCTGCGCGAAACTCATCAGCAACTGCCCGGCTACGACCAGAACCTGCGTATGCAGGGCCAGTACCTGGACCGTGAAACCGGACTGCACTACAATCTGTTTCGTTACTACGATCCGGACAGTGCGCGGTTTACGCAGCAGGACCCGATAGGGCTGGCGGGTGGGCTGAACCTTTACCAGTATGCGCCGAATGCGCTGGGGTGGGTGGATCCCTTAGGCCTAAGCAGGTGCAAGGGCGATTATAAATATGACATGGTTAATAACCCTGGCCCACTTGCTAAATTAAGAAATAATCCAGCTGCAAATTTTGCAGGCGGTAAATATAATAAGAATATCTTAAAAGAAGATCTTGTTTTATTTCGAGCAGGAAAGGCTGGCGGTGGGAAAAATGCTTTTGGCCAGTGGTTCACGAGAGACCCTGCTGAGTCAGCAGCAAAAGTTCGTGTTGATTTAGCTGTTAAACCTCAATGGATTGATAACGAAGGGGTATTAACTGGTACTTCTCCTTTAGAATCTGTATACAAAGTTTTAATACCTAAAGGAACAACTATATACGAGGGGCCAGTGGGTTATCAGGGAGGCTATTATTTTGGTGGTCAAAATGTTACTCAGATATTTGTTGAGCAGCCTTGGCAACTGGCAGGGGTTAAGATAATGGATAGCTGGCCTTTAAGGTAGTGATATGCATAGTAAGATATTGTCAGAAGATCTATTAAATGAATTTAAAAAGTTGAGAGACATTCTCATAAGTGAGAAGGAAATTAACTGGATTCGCGGTGTCGAATCAATAATAGAAAAACTAGAATGGTCTAATGACAACAGATGTGATGACCCAGAATGTTTTTTTAACAGTGCTTGTGACACATGGAAAACGATGGATAAAGGAAATGGTTCTTTTTCTGAATATTTTATATGGCGGGATGATTTTGATGAAAGAGTCCGGTTAAATAAAATATATCAAAAGATAAAGGATAACATATGGGATATTGTGAATAACAATTAACTCTAAGCCGGAAGCGATCTCAATGATCCTGCCGGCTTTTTTTTAGCCGCCCGCCGTCAGGATCAGACAACCCACCTCCACCCGAACGGTAACCGGCTGGCCGCTCTCAAATCCGACCTCCCGCAGCCTATAGACATGAAATATCAAATGAACTATTTAATGCTTCGCAATCCTATGACAGCCCTCGAGTAGATTAAGGTACAATGTGTATCTACTTGGGGCGGTTCACAAGGTGAAATGGCGGTACCTCACGCAGAGCGGAGGGATTACTTGAAGGTTATTGACGAGTCCCGGCGTAAGCCATAATTATTGAGTTGAAAATGAATAATGACTTAATTTGCGATAAAGAAAATGGTCAATTGCATTGGATATGCAAAGAAAATAAAATCATTTTCTTTATAGATGATTTGGATCTGGCAATGATGGATTAAAAGCGGAATTTGGTATTCGCGTTAAGCGAACCATCGCCTTTTTGCCAAAAGTGACACAGGGCACGGATATACGCTTTTATACCAGCGTACATCCAGAATGTGATAGAGGCGGTGCATTAAATTATTATCAACGTAAAAATGCTATGCTATTACACTTCGATAAAGTCAGCGTTCTTAAAGAGTTAATACCATGACAGATAAAGAATTAAGAGAAAACCTTCTTTATTTGATAAATAAATATGTGCCTAAGAGTGAAAGAGAAAATTTTTATGTATATCTATCAAGAGATGATGTCCCAGTAAAAGGGGTACTGGCAGACTTAAATAAAGTTAAAGCAGTAACTGTAGAACAGGCTGATGGCGATTTAATAAGTGATATATATTTCTATTATTGCTGAGAATAGTCTGGAGTAATCTTAACTGTCTTTCCGGCTTTTTTCTCTTTAGCCGCCTAATGTCAGGATCAAGTAATCCCTTTCCACCTTTACTCATCAGCAACTGCCCGGCTACGACCAGAACCTGCGTATGCAGGGCCAGTACCTGGACCGTGAAACCGGACTGCACTACAATCTGTTTCGTTACTACGACCCGGACAGTGCCCGGTTTACGCAGCAGGACCCGATAGGGCTGGCGGGTGGGCTGAACCTGTACCAGTATGCGCCGAATTCGTTCAGCTGGATAGATCCTCTGGGGCTGAGTAAGTGTGGTGTAGATCAGGCGCGTAAGCGGCAACATGCCATGCTAAAAAATTCTAATGAAGGATATAACATCAGCCCTAAATCTTGGGATGTATATCCAACTATTGGTAGGGATGGCTCATTTATCAGCGATAAGCAAGGAATAATGCAGTATTTCTCTCATGCAGGTAATTCAAAGGAAATAACGATAACAAGAGCCAGAGCAAGAGCCATTGAAAGAGATATGGGACTTTATAAGGATTCATTATCAGAGGGCTTCAAAGTCAGAAAAGTCACAGGTATAAGAGATCTAAGCCCAAGAAGCCCATTAAGTGGTAATGATTACTTTAAAGGACCCGGCCAGCATCTGCCGGGTGGCGCTCCTGAAATGGTTATCAACTCACAATCAACTATAGATAACTCAATTATTAATACAATCCTAACTGTTAACGTAGGGAAGTGATATGCTTAACAATATGTTAGTAACGATATTGGATCCGAACAGAATTGTCGTTGAAGTAAGAGGGAGTAATGACGGTGCGATATTATTAAGTCTCGGGTTTTCTAAAAAAAATAACTCTTATTCCATTAAGACAAACAATGAAAAAGAACAACTATCCATAGTTGAACAACTGGCTAATGCTAACGCATTATTTTCTTATGGGCAAGGTTGGGCACCATCTGAAGTAATGGGATACTTAAAAGATGATGGAAAAATTAAATTTCCATATAAAGTTATAATGTGGCGATCGCCTAATAACTACGAAATAATTGATAAATAACAATGAATCCGGAAATGATCCTAAAGATCCTCCGGATTTTTAACTTCAGACGCTCGCCGTCAGGATCAGACAGCCCTGTTCAACCTGCATGGTTAACTTCTTACCGACCCCGAACCCCGCCACATGAAGCCGCTACCCCCGGTAAATCCAAGTGGTAGTGGCATCACCAGTGGGCTCTGTGCTGGCCGTGCCCGGCGAACAGCAAGCTGCCGTGCACGGGTTGCCGTTCAAAGCGTGGCTGGTAGTATTTGGGGTACAGACAGGGAAGGTCATGACTGGGCGGTAGCGTGGGCAGGGCAAAATTACGCGTCCAGGTTCATCGTGTTAACAGCCTGCTGAAAGTGGGAAAGGCCCCCATGAAAAGATAATAAAAGCAGCATGTTAATCCCACTAAAAGGTATGACGATGTTAGAGTCCTCCCTATGACCAGATAGGACTGGCGGGTGGGCTGAACCTGTACCATTATGCGCCGAATGCGCTGGGGTGGATGGATCCGTGGGGGTTGAGTAAATACTCTCTTGGAAAAGAGACAGGCAGGTACTCAGCAATAAAACCCGGACCTTTAGATAAAGAGTTGGCTGAAACTTTTTCCGGTGGAAAATATAGAGAAATAATCCTTTCTGAGGATAAATATTTTTATCGGTCGGGTGTGTCAACAAATGCATTTGGTCGCTTCTTTAGTTTAGATATACCACAAAGTATTATTCAGACTCGAGTGGATAAAGCAGTATTGCCAAAATGGCCTAATGGCTCTGCTTCCCCACTTGATAGCGTATATGAAATAAAAATACCCGCTGGAACTAAAGTTTATGTGGGCGAGGTTGGCTATCAGAATGGCTTCTATCTTGGTGGGACAGAGCAAATAGTGATATTAGAACCCTGGAACGTGGGAACAGTGATAGGAAAATGGCCGCTGCTATGAAAAATGAAATTAAAAGAGTAACAAAAGAAATAATAAAAATACTACTGGATAATGGTGAAGTATCTTGGGCTAGATATTTTGATAAGTGTCTAAGGCAACTGGATGATGATTATCATGAGGGTATTTATAATTTAAGAACGGCCTATGGTGGCATGGGCTCTTTTAATGATTTGGTTTTGCACAGTAACGGAAATCCTTTAAAAAAGGAAAATGCACGGTTAGATCAGTTGCGAAAAGAACTTTATCAAGTAACAAGTTAAAATATCTATATATAGCCGGAAGTGATCAAGAAGATCCTTCCGGCTTTTATTTTAGCTGCCAGCCTGAGCCAGCAACGCCAACGCCTGCTGCCGGGCCAGCTCAATCTTCCGCCGCTGCTGCTAAAGCCGCACCTGCTCCTGGCGCAGCCGGCTCTCTTCGCAACTGTCGGGGATCGACAGCAGACAGCCGTCCAGCAACTTAAAACTGACGCTGGTGCCCATCTCAAATCCCTCTTCAGCCAAGCATCTACCCGCAATTTTCATCTGCGGCATATCACCATGGGGTGCCAGTCAACGATAATACGCCACTGCATTTTGAATATTCCCCGTACTGACTTAGAACGTACTCAGCCATAATCAACTCCTCCGTGGTGACTGTGGTTAGCGGTTAAAGCGGGGAGGCAGCGTAAGCGGGGCTAAAGTACGCGTCGGGGGCAGCGTGTTAATGGGCGGCTGAATGCGGGAAAACTGTCCGTAAAATGCATTAGCATCAGCAGATTACCCTCGCTAAAAAGTATGACGGCGCCGGAATTTCCCCTATTACCCGATAGTGTTGCCAGGGATGGTTTCCAGATTGCCCCGGCATGGAGTGATGCCCGCATGCGTGATACTTTCGATACTTTACAGTTATATCAAAAATGGTAAGCCTGCATCTTTTGTCCAAAATGGGATGGTAATATTCATCCAACCAGATTAGAACCCTTTGCCTCTGCATACCCCGAATATGATAAAGGTGTTGCTTTACAGTTACATGCAGATGGACAAATTATCCATTTTGACTCAATTACAATGCTACCGGATTAATAGAATGTATACACTAGATAAAAAAGATGCAGAATTAATGCTGTTGGAACTGCTGAAAAGGACTTTAAAAAATCAGTCTGATATTGATGAATTAATGGATTTAGTAAAAACCAACAATAGCTCTATTCCAATGAAAGGAATTAGACATAAATATGACAGCATGGATAAAAATACATTAACTAAAAAAGATCAGGGCGATCTTGATACTTTAATGCATTTTTATGGCCCATGATTTTCTATGCTGCTGATTTTAAACTGGTTATCAAGGAATAGGTGCGCGTCGAGATCATCGTGTAATCGGGCGGCAGAACGCAGGAAAAACTGTCCGCAAAAAATGAGACACATCAGAAGATTAATTCCGCTAAAAAAGCACCGTTCTACAGTTAGGGGAGGTTGCACCGCGAAATCAAGTCTGGTTCAATAATCTCTGACGGAGCAGACTAAATCATTCTTCCCCGAGGATGGCATCAGAGTTGGATATTGAATATTAGGGAGATTAAATCGATTTAGACTAATTTCATGAAAACAAAAACCGAAAAGTTAAATATATTAAGGGGAACTCTTTCGAATCTGGAAAAAGAAAAAGTGGCTTTTCATAAAGCTGATCTCAATAATATCGTTGATAAATATAAGAAAACTATCCAATATGTTGAAATGGATATTTTGACTTGCAATGAAATTCACAACTCAGTAAAAGCATATTTAGAAATATATAATGATTATGATAATCCTCTTCTTTATCAAATGTCTGATGCTGAAGAAGTAGTGAAGAGTTATCTTTCCACATAAGGAACATTACGCTTGTATAAAAAATCACTTTTATCTGAAATAGATAAAGCAATTGATGATATTGAATCTGTTATAAAAAATGAGCGCAAAGAAGATTTGCGGGCTTTTATTAATGATCTTGAACATTTAAAAGTGGAAGTTATTAATAATGAAATAAAGAGCAATGTCTTAAGAGGCTTTGCCCGTCGTTATGCAGAAATGTATAACGACTACCTTAATCCAATTACAGATGTTTTGGATAGAATGGAAAAAGCAGTCGATAGCTATTTAGAAAAAGAAATATAGTTAAAGAAGCCGGAAGCGATCCCCGTGATCCTCCCGGCTTTTCTCTTTAGCCGCCCGCCGTCAGGATCATGCAGCCGCCTCTATCCTGACTGTCATCGCCTGACCGGTGTTAAACCTCGTTTCAGCAAGCGATCAGACCGCACTGCCCAAATGAACTCAACCCTCTTTCCTCTCCGTCTTCACACTCTCCGCCGCCGTCTCTTCCTCTTTATCCTCTTTCACCGTTCTGCTGGCCGTCAGCAGGAACGGGGATTGCTGCCAGCGGGTGCGGCGGTCGCGCAGCAGGGTACGGGTCAGGATAATGCCGATCGCCAGCGCCAGCAGCATCATCAGGCGCAGAATATTGGTGGTGTTATCCACCTGACGCGATTCCGTCACCAGCACATGCGTATCCAGCGTAATACGCAGAAAACCCTGCGGACCCTCTTTCCCTTCCAGCGGCTGGACAATCTGATGATTGAAATAACTACCAGCACGTTTACCGTCGAGCGCCAGGCGGTCGCGCACATTAATGCTCTCGCCGCTGTGGGCCACCAGGCTGCCGTCGTCGGCATAGACCGAAGCGTCCAGCACACGGCTGTTATCCGTCATCTGATTCAGGATGGCTTCAATCTGCGTGCGGTTATCGTCGCTGTTGTCCATCAGCGGTTTCAGGCTGAACGCCACCTGGCGCGTCAGCGTGTGCGCCAGTTCCTCAACCTGTTCGGAACGGGCCATCTGATGGCCAAGACTAAACCATGACGCGCCCTGCATCAGCACCACTAACAGCGCCAGCGAGATAAGAACGATCACCGTGCGATGCAGGCGAAATTTCAGTGCGGTTTTGACCATCAGAAACCCGTGTGACGTAACAGCAGAAAGGCTGGCAATTATGTTGCCAGAACCCGCGCAGACAAGGTAGCCTCTTGCGTGGTTTTGTTGTCCCTACAGGAGCTGTAATGCCAAATCGTCTTACCTGGTGCGATCTGCCCGCCGATGTCTCTCTTTGGCCGGGTTTACCCCTTTCCCTGAGCGGTGATGAAGTGATGCCGCTGGATTACCGTGCCGGTCGGACTGGCTGGTTACTGTATGGGCGCGGGCTCGATAAACAAAAACTGACCGATTATCAGCATCAGCTGGGCGCGGCGATGGTGATCGTCAGCGCGTGGAATGTCGATGAGTATCAGGTAATCCGGCTGGCGGGCTCGCTGACACCGCGTGCCAGCAAGCTGGCGCATGAGGCTGGCTTTGATGTGGCGCCGCTCGGCAAAATCCCCCATCTGAAAACGCCAGGGCTGCTGGTCATGGACATGGATTCCACCGCCATCCAGATCGAGTGCATCGATGAGATCGCCAAACTGGCGGGCTGCGGCGAGCAGGTGGCGGAAGTGACGGAACGCGCGATGCGCGGCGAGCTGGATTTTAAAGCCAGCCTGCGCGAGCGCGTGGCGAAGCTGGCCGGCGCTGACGCCAACATCCTGAAGCAGGTGCGCGATACGCTGCCGCTGATGCCGGGCCTGACCACGCTGGTGTACAAGTTGCAGGCGCTGGGCTGGCAGGTAGCGATTGCCTCGGGCGGTTTCACCTTCTATGCCGATCACCTGCGACAGACGCTGCATCTGGCCGCTGCGGTAGCCAACGAACTGGAAATGCGTGACGGTAAGCTGACCGGCGAAGTGCTGGGGCAAATCGTCGACGCGCAATTTAAAGCCGATACCCTGAACAGTCTGGCCCAGCGCTTTGACATCGCACCGGAACAAACCGTGGCGATTGGCGATGGTGCTAACGATCTGCCGATGATTAAAACCGCGGCGCTGGGTATCGCCTATCATGCTAAACCCAAAGTGAATGAGCAGACGGAAGTGATTATCCGCCACGCTGACCTGATGGGGGTGTTCTGCATTCTCACCGGCAGCCTGATTCACGAAGAGCGTTAACTGAGGATTTGATTTGGCCAAAGCGGCAAAACGCGCCTTCGTCTGTAACGAATGCGGCGCTGACTATCCGCGCTGGCAGGGGCAATGCAGCGCCTGTCACGCCTGGAATACCATTACCGAGGTGCGCATTGCCGCCTCGCCTGCGGCTGCGCGCAATGAGCGCCTGAGCGGCTATGCCGGCAGCGCCGGCACCAGCCGGGTGCAGAAGCTGTCGGAGATCAGTCTGGAAGCGCTGCCGCGTTTCTCGACCAGTTTTAAAGAGTTTGACCGCGTGCTGGGCGGTGGCGTGGTGCCGGGCAGCGCGATACTGATTGGCGGTAACCCTGGTGCCGGTAAATCGACGCTGCTGTTGCAGGTGATGTGTAAGCTGGCGGAAGGGATGAAAACCCTGTACGTCACCGGCGAAGAGTCGCTGCAGCAGGTGGCGATGCGCGCCCATCGTCTGGGATTGCCGACGGAAAACCTCAATATGTTGTCGGAAACCAGCATCGAGCAGATCTGCCTGATCGCCGAGCAGGAGCAGCCGAAACTGATGGTGATCGACTCGATCCAGGTGATGCACATGGCGGAGATCCAGTCATCGCCGGGCAGCGTGGCGCAGGTGCGGGAAACTGCCGCTTACCTGACGCGCTTCGCCAAGACGCGCGGCGTGGCGATCATCATGGTCGGTCACGTCACCAAAGATGGCTCGCTGGCCGGGCCGAAGGTGCTGGAGCACTGTATCGACTGTTCGGTGCTGCTGGACGGCGATGCCGATTCGCGCTTCCGCACGCTGCGCAGCCACAAAAACCGCTTTGGCGCGGTGAATGAGCTGGGCGTCTTTGCCATGACCGAGCAGGGCATGCGCGAAGTCAGTAACCCGTCTGCTATCTTTTTGTCACGCGGCGATGAGATCACCTCCGGCAGTTCGGTGATGGTGGTCTGGGAGGGCACGCGCCCGCTGCTGGTTGAGATTCAGGCGCTGGTGGACCATTCGATGATGGGCAACCCGCGCCGCGTGGCGGTTGGGCTGGAGCAGAACCGTCTGGCGATTTTGCTGGCGGTGCTGCACCGGCACGGCGGCCTGCAGATGGCCGATCAGGACGTGTTTGTGAACGTGGTCGGCGGCGTCAAAGTCACCGAGACCAGTGCAGACCTGGCGCTGCTGCTGGCGATGGTGTCGAGCCTGCGCGATCGCCCGCTGCCGCAGGATCTGGTGATTTTTGGCGAAGTCGGGCTGGCCGGGGAGATTCGTCCGGTGCCGAGCGGTCAGGAGCGCATTTCCGAAGCGGCCAAGCACGGCTTTAAGCGCGCCATTGTGCCGGCAGGGAATGCGCCGAAGAAGGCGATTGACGGTATGAAGGTGTATAGCGCGAAGAAGCTGGCGGACGCGCTGGCGATTCTGGACGAGCTGTAAGGCGGGTTGTTGGGGAGGGGGTTTGGCTTGTGGCTCCACCTTTTCCCTCACCCTAACCCTCTCCCGCTTGCGGGAGAGGGGACCGATCGGAGAGGCGGAAAGTACGGCGTTGTTCTGCCATTTACCGCTCTGTTCAGGATTTTCCTCCTCTCCCGCTGGGCGGGAGAGGGCCGGGGTGAGGGCCCGCGCGCACCATCCCTCTAATTCCATGCAGGAGGCACCACATGTCATCGTTTGACTATCTGAAAACCGCGATTCGCCAGCAGGGACACACATTGCAGCAGGTGGCTGATGCCAGCGGGATGACCAAAGGCTATCTGAGCCAGTTGCTGAATGCCAAAATCAAAAGCCCGAGCGCGCAGAAGCTGGAAGCGCTGCACCGTTTTCTCGGGCTGGAATTCCCGCGTCGCGACAAAACCGTGGGCGTGGTGTTCGGGAAGTTCTATCCGCTGCACACTGGCCACATCTACCTGATCCAGCGCGCCTGTAGCCAGGTCGATGAGCTGCACATCATCATGGGCCATGACGATCCGCGCGATCGTCAGCTGTTTGAGAACAGCGCCATGTCGCAGCAGCCCACCATCAGCGATCGTCTGCGCTGGCTGCTGCAGACCTTCAAGTACCAGAAAAACATCCGTATCCATTCGTTCAACGAAGAGGGCATCGAGCCCTATCCGCACGGCTGGGATGTGTGGAGCGCCGGTGTGAAAACCTTCCTCGCGGAGCAGGGCATTGAGCCCGACTGCGTGTATACCAGCGAAGAACCGGATGCGCCGATGTATCAGCAGCATCTGGGCATTCCGGCAGTGGTGATCGATCCGCATCGATCGTTTATGAACATCAGCGGCAGCCAGATTCGTCAGGATCCGTTCCGCTACTGGGAGTACATCCCGACTGAAGTGAAGCCGTTCTTCGTGCGCACCGTGGCGGTGCTCGGCGGTGAATCGAGCGGCAAATCGACGCTGGTCAACAAGCTGGCCAACATCTTTAACACCACCAGCGCGTGGGAGTATGGCCGCGATTATGTCTTCTCGCACCTCGGCGGCGACGAGATGGCGCTGCAATACTCCGACTACGACAAAATCGCGCTCGGCCAGGCGCAGTACATCGATTTTGCCGTCAAATACGCCAACAAAGTGGCGTTTATTGACACCGACTTCATCACTACCCAGGCGTTCTGCCTTAAGTATGAAGGGCGCGAGCACCCGTTCGTGCAGGCGCTGATCGATAAGTACCGCTTTGACCTGGTGATTCTGCTGGAAAATAATGTGCCGTGGGTGGCCGACGGCCTGCGCAGCCTCGGCAGTTCGATGGATCGCCGCGAGTTCCAGTCGATGCTGGTCACCATGCTGCGTGAAAATCACATTGAATATGTGCACGTCAAAGAGGATGACTACGACACACGCTTCCTGCGCTGTGTCGAGCTGGTGAAGCAGATGCTGGGCAGCTAGCTCAGCACAACAAAAAAGGCGCCGCGGCGCCTTTTTGTTATCACAGCGATTACTTCGCCATGCGCTTGTACTTGATACGCTTCGGCTCCAGCGCTTCGGCGCCGAGGGTGCGTTTCTTGTACTCTTCGTACTCGGTAAAGTTACCTTCGAAGAACTCCACCTTACCTTCATCCTGATAGTCGATGATGTGGGTGGCGATACGGTCGAGGAACCAGCGGTCGTGCGAGATCACCATCGCGCAGCCCGGGAACTCCAGCAGGGCGTTTTCCAGTGCGCGCAGGGTTTCGATGTCCAGGTCGTTGGTTGGCTCATCGAGCAGCAGCAGGTTGCCGCCCACCTGCAGCAGTTTCGCCAGGTGCAGACGACCACGCTCACCACCGGACAGTTCGCCGACGCGTTTGCCCTGATCGGTGCCCTTGAAGTTGAAGCGACCGACATAAGCGCGGCTCGGCATTTCGGTGTTGCCGATGCGCATGATGTCCTGACCGCCGGAAACTTCTTCCCACACGGTTTTGGAATTATCCATTGCATCGCGGAACTGATCGACCGACGCCAGCTTCACGGTTTCGCCCAGCTCGATGCTGCCGGAATCCGGCTGCTCCTGGCCTGACATCATGCGGAACAGCGTCGATTTACCGGCGCCGTTAGGGCCGATGATGCCGACGATGGCGCCTTTCGGCAGCGAGAACGATAGATCGTCAATCAGCACGCGATCGCCATACGCTTTGCTCAGGTTCTTCACTTCCAGCACTTTGTCGCCGAGGCGCGCACCAGGTGGAATGAACAGTTCGTTGGTCTCGTTACGTTTCTGATAATCGGTGTTGTTGAGCTCTTCAAAGCGCGCCAGACGGGCTTTGCCCTTGGACTGACGGCCTTTCGCGCCCTGACGCACCCACTCCAGCTCTTTCTCGATCGATTTGCGACGTGCCGCTTCCTGAGAAGCCTCCTGCGCCAGACGCTGATCTTTCTGCTCCAGCCATGAGGAGTAGTTGCCTTCCCATGGAATCCCTTCACCACGGTCCAGCTCCAGAATCCAGCCGGCAACGTTATCGAGGAAGTAACGGTCGTGGGTGATAGCTACCACGGTGCCTTCGAAGTCGTGCAGGAAACGCTCCAGCCACGCGACGGATTCGGCATCCAGGTGGTTGGTCGGTTCGTCGAGCAGCAGCATGTCTGGCTTTTCCAGCAGCAGACGGCACAGCGCGACGCGGCGGCGTTCACCACCGGACAGGTTCGCGATTTTGGCATCCCACTCCGGCAGACGCATGGCATCGGCAGCGCGGTTCAGCTGGGTTTCCAGGTTGTGCCCGTCGTGTGCCTGGATCACTTCTTCCAGACGGCCCTGCTCAGCGGCCAGCTTGTCGAAGTCGGCATCCGGATCGGCGTACAGCGCGTACACTTCGTCGAGACGCTTCAGCGCGCCAACCACTTCCGCGACGGCTTCTTCCACCGACTCACGCACGGTGTGTTCCGGGTTCAGCTGAGGTTCCTGCGGCAGATAGCCGACTTTGATGCCCGGCTGCGGGCGCGCTTCCCCTTCGATATCTTTATCAATGCCGGCCATGATGCGCAGCAGGGTCGATTTACCCGCGCCGTTCAGGCCGAGTACGCCAATTTTGGCGCCAGGGAAAAAGCTAAGGGAGATATTCTTCAGAATGTGACGCTTCGGCGGAACCACTTTGCCGACGCGATGCATGCTATAGACGAATTGAGCCACGTTGTGATGAGCCTCTTGGTCTGTAATGGGTGGAACGTCAGATGCTGAAGTTTAGCCGTTTTCACCCGGCAATCACAGCCGCATTGCGCGCAATCTTACGCAGCGGCGGAATAATGCTAACCGCAGTGCAGGGTGAGCCTGGCCGCCTGCAGCACGGCGAGCAGCGCGGGCGGAGGCGGGCTGTCGCTGACCAGCATATCAAACAGCGAGAAGTCGCCAATGCGCGCCGGCAGTACCTTGCCGTACTTGCTGCTGTCGCCGACCACGATTTTGGTCTGCGCCCGCTGCAGCGCCAGATGCTTGATGGGCAGTTCGTTGAGGTTATAACAGGTGGCACCCTGCGCGGCGTCCATGCCGGCGGCAGAGATAAAGGCTTTATTGGGGCAGAGCGCATCCAGCACCGTGACCTGCTCGAGCGGGGTAAACACGGCGTTATCGGCGTGGAATTCGCCGCCGCACAGAATCACCCGACAGTGCGGCTTCTCTTTTAACGCCAGAAAGGTGTTGATCGCGCTGCAGATGGCGGTGAAGGGCAGATCGTTATCGATCGCTTCGATCACCAGCGGCAACGTGGTGCCGCAGTCGAAAAACACCGTGTCGTTGGCCTGTACCAGCGCGGCAGCCCGCTGTGCCAGCAGACGTTTCTTGCTGACGTTGAGGTTTTGCTGGTCGCTGACAAAATAGTGCGCCACGTTCTGCCGCGGGTCGCGCATCACATAGCCACCCAGCAGCACCACGCCCTGCGTCGCGCCGGTTAAATCGCGGCGGATGGTCATTTCTGACACGCCCAGCAGTTGCGCGGCCTGTTTTAAGTGCAGGGTGTCGCTGTGTTTCAGCGCCTGCGCCAGCTTATTGATTCGTTCGTCGCGGCGGGTTTCCATCAGTAACAGTTCGCTCAACCTTCGCTGCGGCCGGAATGGCCGGGTGGAGGGTAAACATAAGTTTTTTCTTGCAGATTAACAACCTGTCTTCTGCCTGCCCGCCCGCCGCACGGCTAAATCGCCACCAGCCCGCGCACGCCCTCGCTCTCCATATTCGCCCCTGCGCCACGCTGCACAATTTCGCCGCGCGACATCACCAGATAGCTGTCGGCCAGTTCGGCGGCGAAATCGTAAAACTGCTCAACCAGCAGGATCGCCATGTCACCGCGCTGTGCCAGCTGGCGGATCACTGCACCGATCTCTTTGATCACCGACGGCTGGATCCCTTCGGTCGGCTCATCGAGGATCAGCAGCTGCGGCTGGCAGGCCAGCGCCCGGCCGATCGCCAGCTGCTGCTGCTGGCCGCCTGACAGATCGCCACCGCGCCGCGTTTTCATCTCGCGCAGCACCGGAAACAGCTGGTAGATCTCTTCCGGTACCCGGCTGGCCTGGGTGCCGGAGAAGCGCGCCAGCCCCATCAGCAGGTTCTCTTCCACCGTCAGACGCGGAAAAATTTCGCGCCCCTGCGGCACGTAAGCAATACCGGCCTGTACGCGCTGGTGTGGCTTGCGCGTGTTAATCAGCTGGTTCTGCCAGCGAACCTCGCCGGATTTGACCGGAATCAGCCCCATCAGACACTTCAGCAGCGTGGTTTTGCCCACGCCGTTGCGCCCCAGCAGGCAGGTGATCTCGCCCGGGCGAGCCTCAAACGACAGACCGCGCAGGATATGGCTGCCGCCGTAATATTGATGCAGTTCTGCTACCTGTAACATCTCAGCGCCCCAGATATACGTCGATAACCCGATCGTCCGCCTGTACCTCGCGCAGCGATCCCTCAGCCAGCACCTGGCCCTGATGCAGCACCGTCACGTGGTCGGCAATGGTTTCCACAAAGCCCATGTCATGTTCCACCACCATCAGCGAGTGCTTGCCCGCCAGGCTGCGGAACAGCTCGGCGGTGTAGTCGGTTTCGGCATCGGTCATGCCGGCTGCCGGTTCGTCCAGCAGCAGCAGGTGCGGCTCCTGCACCAGCAGCATGCCGATTTCGAGAAACTGCTTCTGCCCGTGCGACAGCAGACCTGCCTGCCGCTGGCGTTCGCCGCCGAGCCGCAGCAGTTTCAGCACCTCGTCGATGCGATCGCGCTGCTCGCCGCTAAGCCGGGCGCGCAGGCTGGCCCACACCGATTTATCGTTTTTCAGCGCGATTTCGAGGTTTTCAAACACCGTCAGCGCTTCAAACACCGTGGGTTTCTGAAACTTGCGGCCAATGCCGGCACGGGCGATTTCGACCGGCGACAGCTGGCGCAGATCGGTATCCTGGTCGTAGATCACCTGGCCGCTGTCCGGGCGGGTTTTGCCGGTGATCACGTCCATCAGCGTGGTTTTTCCCGCGCCGTTCGGGCCGATCACGCAGCGCAGTTCGCCGACGCCAATCTGCAATGACAGATCGGTCAGCGCGCGGAAGCCGTCAAACGAGACGTTGATGTTCTCCAGCAGCAGCACCGGATCGGTTTGCTGACGATGGCGATCCGCCGGGTGCGGTTGGGTAAACAGTTGCTCAGTCATGACGCCTCCGGCGCAGCAGGCCAATTACGCCACGCGGCAGGAACAGCGTGACCAGGATGAACATCAGGCCGAGGAAAAACAGCCAGTATTCCGGGAAGGCGACGGTGAACCAGCTTTTGGCACCGTTGACGATGGCCGCACCCAGCAGCGGGCCAATCAGCGTGCCGCGTCCACCGAGCGCCACCCAAATCGCCGCTTCAATCGAGTTGGTCGGCGACATTTCACTCGGGTTGATGATGCCGACCTGCGGCACATACAGCGCACCGGCCAGCCCGCACAGCACGGCGGAGAGCGTCCAGACGAACAGCTTGAAACCCTTCGGATCGTAACCAATAAACATCAGGCGGTTTTCCGCATCGCGCGCCGCCGTCAGCACGCGACCAAACTTACTGCGCGCCAGGGCAAAGCCCAGCGCCAGGCTGAACAGCAGCAATAGCACGGTCGCGATAAACAGTGCGATACGCGTGCCGGTGGCGGTGACGCTGAAACCGAGCAGGGTAGTAAAACCGGTAAAGCCGTTGTTGCCGCCAAAGCCGGTTTCGTTGCGGAAAAACAGCAGCATGCCAGCGTAAGTCAGCGCCTGCGTCATGATAGAAAAGTAGACGCCTTTGATTCTGGAGCGAAAGGCGAAGAAGCCAAACAGCAGCGCCAGCAGGCCCGGCACCAGTACAATCAGACACAGCGCCCAGAGAAAGTGCTGGCTACCGGCCCAGAACCACGGCAGCTCATTCCACGACAGAAACGACATAAACGCCGGCAAACCGCTGCCTGCGGCCTGGCGCATCAGGTACATGCCCATGGCATAGCCGCCGAGAGCAAAAAACAGCCCGTGGCCGAGCGACAGCAGCCCGGCGTAGCCCCACACCAGATCCAGCGCCACCGCGACAATCGCATAGCAGAGGATTTTGCCCACCAGCGTCAGCGTATAGGTGGAGATCGCCAGCGGATGGCTGGCGGGCAGCAGGGCGCAGAACGGCAGCACCAGCAGCAGCGCGGTCACGATGACGCCGAGAATCAGGCTGAGGCGCGGCGCTTTGCGCACCGCGCGTAAGGTCAGTGGCTGGCTCATCAGTCAATCACCCTCCCTTTAACCGCAAACAGACCCTGTGGACGTTTCTGGATAAACAGCACAATCAGCACGAGGATCAGGATTTTGCCGAGCACCGCGCCAATCTGCGGCTCCAGCACTTTGTTGAGGATGCCGAGACCAAAAGCCGCCACCACGGTGCCGGCCAGCTGACCGACGCCGCCGAGCACCACCACGAGGAATGAGTCGATGATGTAGCCCTGACCCAGTTCCGGTCCGACGTTGCCCAGCTGCGACAGCGCGACGCCGCCGAGTCCGGCAATGCCGGAACCGAGGCCAAACGCCAGCATATCGATGCGCCCGGTCGGCACGCCGCAGCAGTCCGCCATGGCGCGGTTCTGCGTGACCGCCCGCACATTCAGCCCCAGCCGGGTTTTATTCAGCAGCAGCCAGGTGAGCGCCAGCACCGCGATGACAAACAGGATCACCGCGATGCGGTTATACGGCAGCACCAGATTCGGCAGCAGCTGCCAGCCGCCGGACAGCCAGCCCGGGTTGGCCACTTCGAGGTTCTGCGCGCCAAACAGCATGCGCACCAGCTGAATCAGCATCAGGCTGATACCCCAGGTGGCGAGCAGCGTCTCCAGCGGTCGACCATACAAATGGCGGATGATGGTGCGTTCCAGCAGCATGCCCATCGCGGCGGTGACGGTGAAGGCCACCGGCAGCGCCAGCAGCGGGTACCACGCCAGCCACTGCGGGGCAAACTGCTGGAACAGATTCTGCACCAGCCAGGTGGCGTAGGCGCCGAGCATCAGCATCTCGCCGTGCGCCATGTTGATTACGCCCAGCAGGCCGTAGGTGATCGCCAGGCCGAGCGCGGCCAGCAGCAGAATGGAGCCGAGCGAAAGGCCGGTAAACGCCTGCCCGAGCCAATCGCCCCACATCAGGCGCTGCCTGATGTGCTGCAGGCTGGCGGCCGCAGCGGCGCGCACCTGCGCATCGGGTTCGTTGCTGGCCTGGGTTAAGCGCGTCAGGCTGGCCTGCATTGCCGGATCGCCCGATTCACCCAGCAGCGTGACCGCTTTCAGACGCAGCGCGGCGTCCGGGCTGGCGAGCTGCAGATTCGCGGCGGCCATCGCCAGCACCGCGTGCACCTTGCTGTCCTGCTCGGCGGCAAGGCGCTGTTCAATCAGCGGCAGCTGGTCAGGCGCGGCATCGTTTTGTAACTGCTGCGCTGCGCGCAGGCGAATCGCCGCATCATCACTCACCAGTTGGTGGGCGGCGAGGGCGCTGGCAATCAGCACGCGCAGCCGGTTGTTCATGAAGAGTTTTTTGGTTTCGCCGTCCGGCTGCCGGGCGCTGTCGAGCGGCAGAAGCTGGTCAGCCTGTTTGCTGAACGGCTGTTTGTTCTGGTCGATAACCACGCTTTCATTGCGCAGCGCCTGCAGCAGCGGCAAGCGGCTGGCCTGCGGCGCCGCAGCCCACTGCTGCAGCAATGTCGCCTGCTGCGTGCGGCTGGCAGCGGCGAAGTCAGCGCCATCACCGGCCTGCGCCAGCCACGGCAGCAGTAACAGCAGGCAGCTGAGAATACGGCGGAGTGTCATGGTGATCATCCTGTTATGGTTACGTTGGGTGCGGTGTGGCCCTTAGGGGGCAGGGCGTTGTCTGGCCCTCACCCCGGCCCTCTCCCGGAGGGAGAGGGAGAAAAATGGGTGAGTGCGGTGCAAGGCCCTCACCCCGGCCCTCTCCCACAGGGAGAGGGAGACGCTGCTACAGGTGAGTTCGGTAGCGGCGTGCTGGCTCGATCGGTTCCCTCTCCCGCAAGCGGGAGAGGGTTAGGGTGAGGGCCAGCGGGCCATAGGGCGAGGACCATCAGCCTCCCCTTACTGCGCCGACTTCACCGGGTAGTCCGGCTTCTTATCATTCCCGGCGATGTACGGACTCCACGGCTGGGCGCGTACCGGCTGTTCGGTCTGCCACACCACGTTGAACTGGCCGTTCTCCTCCACTTCACCAATCATCACCGGCTTGTGCAGATGGTGGTTGGTTTTGTCCATGGTCAGCGTAAATCCGTCCGGCGCTTTAAACGTCTGTCCGGCCATCGCGGCGCGCACTTTGTCCACATCGGTGGTGCCGGCTTTCTCTACCGCCTGCGCCCACATGTGCAGGCCAACGTAGGTGGCTTCCATCGGATCGTTGGTCACTACGGTGCTGGCGTTCGGCAGGTTGTGCGCTTTGGCGTAAGCGCGGTAGTCGGCCACGAACTTCGCATTAGTCGGGTTATCCACTGACTCAAAGTAGTTCCACGCTGCCAGCTGACCGACCAGCGGTTTGGTGTCGATGCCGCGCAGCTCTTCTTCCCCCACCGAGAAAGCGATCACCGGAATGTCGGTTGCTTTAATGCCCTGGTTCGCCAGCTCTTTGTAGAACGGGACGTTGGAATCACCGTTGATGGTGGAGATCACCGCGGTTTTGCCACCGGCGGAGAATTTTTTGATATTGGACACGATGGTCTGGTAATCGCTGTAACCAAACGGCGTGTACACCTCTTCGATATCCTTATCCTGCACGCCTTTGCTATGCAGGAAGGCGCGCAGAATCTTGTTGGTGGTGCGCGGATAGACGTAGTCGGTGCCAAGCAGGAAGAAGCGTTTCGCGCTGCCGCCATCTTCGCTCATCAGATACTGCACCGCCGGGATCGCCTGCTGGTTCGGCGCGGCGCCGGTGTAGAACACGTTCGGCGACATCTCTTCGCCTTCGTACTGCACCGGATAGAACAGCAGGCCGTTCAGCTCTTCAAACACTGGCAGCACCGATTTGCGCGAGACCGACGTCCAGCAGCCAAACACCACCGCCACTTTGTCCTGAGTCAGCAGCTGGCGCGCTTTTTCGGCGAACAGCGGCCAGTTAGAGGCCGGATCGACCACCACCGGTTCCAGCTTCTTGCCCAGCACACCGCCTTTGGCGTTGATCTCATCGATGGTCATCAGCGCCACATCTTTCAGCGGCGTTTCGGAAATCGCCATGGTGCCGGACAGCGAATGCATAATGCCGACTTTGATGGTGTCTGCCGCCTGTGCGGTAAAGGCGAAGCCCATGCTGGCAACGGTAGCGGAGAGCGCGAAAGCTTTAAGCAACGAACGTCGTTTCATCATTTAAACCCCTAACTGTATTATCTGTTGTTATTCAATGGGTTGAAGCCGAGCCTGCTGTAACATGTGCAACGTAATCTTCCTGACCTCGGCTTTACTGACGGCAATGTGGTCGGTTAAAATGCGCTGTGCCTCCTCGGTGTGTTGCTGAAAAATCGCCCGTAAGATCTGAGCGTGCTCGCGGTACGTGGCATCGACCCGGTCATCCCGCGTGAAGTCGAGACGGCGAATGATGCGGATTTTTTCTGTCAGCTCGGCGTGGATGCGCGCCATCTCCTGATTGCCCGCCGCGGCCACCAGCGCCATGTGAAACGCTTCGTCGTGCGCTGATACCGCTTTGCCATCTGCCAGCCGGGCATCGTCGATCCAGAAGGTTTTCAGCGCGGTCAGGGTTTCCGCGCAGGCCAGCGGCGGCAGCGCGCACAGGCGGCGCACCGCTTCGCGTTCCAGCACGGTGCGGAAGTCGTACAGCTCCTCGAAGTAGGCGAAATCGAACGGCCGCACCTGCCAGCCGCTGCGAAACCACACCTCGACGTAGCCTTCGCGCTCCAGCCAGAACAGCGCCTGACGCACCGGCGTGCGGCTCACCGCCAGCCGCTCGGCGATTTCGTTTTCGCTGAAGCGGTCACCCGGCATCAGACGGAATTCAAAGATGTCCTGCTTCAGCGCCTGATAAACCTTTTCGGCCAGCGCTTCGGGACGGCCTTTGCTGCGGGGCGCGCTACTGTTCATACCTGCTCCTTAAGCCAGCCACAGCAGGGTGTCACCCGGACTTACCGGACGGCCCGCCTGGCAGGCAATGCGTTTCACCGTGCCGGCCTGCGGCGCGACAATCGCCAGCTCCATCTTCATCGCTTCCACGATGATCAGCGTCTGACCGGCCTGCACCGTATCGCCCGGCGCAACCAGCACTTTCCAGATGTTGCCGTTCATGTCAGCGCACACTGCCAGCGCGTCGTCCTCTGCGTCGGCGACCACCAGCGTCTCTTCACTGGTGAGCGGCGCTTCCTGCTCTTCCTGCGCCCATAGCGTGACTTCCTGCTCAAACGCCGCGGCCTGACGCTCACGGAAGGCACTGATTTCCGGCGCGTTGTCGGCGAGGAACTGCTGATGCGCCGCGAAATCAAACTCGCTCTGCTCGATGCGAATGCGGGCGCGGCCGGCGCGGAAATCGTCACGCAGCTGCGTTAGTTCCGCTTCGCTCACCGGATAGAAACGCACCTGGTCAAAGAAGCGCAGCAGCCAGGGTTCGCCGGCGGCAAACTGATCGTTTTGCAGGAACTTATTCCAGATGGGCAGCGTGCGCCCCACCAGCTGATAGCCGCCCGGTGAATCCATGCCGTAGATGCACATGTACATGCCGCCAATGCCCACCGTACCTTCGGCGGTAAAGGTGCGCGCCGGGCTGTATTTAGAACTCAGCAGGCGATGGCGCGGATCGATCGGCACCGCGCACGGCGCGCCGAGATAGACATCGCCGAGACCGAGAATCAAATAGCTGGCGGCAAACAGGGTGTCGCGTACCGCTTCGCGGCTCGCCAGTCCATTGATGCGCTGAATGAAGTCAACGTTATTCGGCAGCCACGGCGCGCTGGCGCGAACCGTCTCTTTGTAACGCTCCACCGCGCCGAGCGTGGCGCTGTCTTCAAACGCCATCGGCAGCCAGACGATGCGCGACGGCACTTTCAGCGCGCTGACGTCACCCAGCCCGGCTTCCAGCTCCAGCAGCAGCGTCATCAGCTGCTGCTGACCGATCACCAGGCTGTCATAGCGCACCTGCAGCGAGCGCACGCCGGGCGACAGCTCTTCAATGCCGGGCTCTGCACGCTGGCGCAGCGCCTGCATCAGCAGGTGTACGCGCAGGCGCAGCGCCAGATCCAGCACGTTATCGCCGTACTCAATCAGCACATATTTGTCGCCCGCCTGGCGGTAGACCGCAGCAGGCGTGGTGGCGGTTGCCGGCAGCGCCGCTAACAGGGTGGCAGAACCGATGTCGCTCGCTGCCAGCGAAGGCACCGCGAAGGCCGGTGCGTGCTGGCTGCGCAGCGTGGTTACGCTGTGCGCCTGGGCTTTCTCCAGCGCGACCGCTTCGTCGGCGCTGATCGGGTGGAAGCGGATACGATCGCCCGGTTTGACCTGGCCGACTTTCCACAGCTCGGCTTTGGCGATGGTGACCGGGCAGACGAAGCCACCAAGGCTTGGGCCGTCGTGCGTCAGGATCACCGGGAAGTCACCGGTAAAGTTCACCGCGCCGATGGCGTATTCGCAGTCGTGTACGTTTGATGGATGCAGCCCGGCTTCACCGCCGTTAGCGCGCGTCCAGCTGGGTTTAGGCCCGACCAGACGGACGCCCAGCCGGTTGGAGTTGTAATGCACCTGCCAGTCGCTGGCAAAGAACTCATCGATGGCAGCCTGGGTGAAGAAATCCGGTGCGCCGTGCGGGCCGTACAGCACGCCAATGCGCCATTCGCTGCCGTAGTGCGGCACCAGCGCGCGATCCAGCGCTTCAGGTTCGCTGACCGGGGCTGGCGTGGTGCAGGCGGCGAGCGCCGGCTGGGAGATCGGCAGCATGTCGGCGACGCGCAGCGTACGTCCGGCGTGGCCGCCAAACTGGCCCAGCGAGAAGGTGGCGCGGCTGCCGAGGTATTCCGGCACGTCGAAACCATTACGCACCGCTAAATAGGTGCGGCAGCCGCTCTGCGCGCGGCCCAGCGTCAGGGTTTGTCCGGCTTTCACCGCCACCGGCTGCCAGTAGTCGACCGCGCTGCCGTCGAGATCGGCCGGACAGTCGGCACCGGTCAGCGCGATCAGCGCATCGCTGTGGAAACGCAGCGTCGGGCCCTGCAGGGTGAACTCCAGCCCGGCGGCGCTGGCGTGGTTGCCAACGATACGGTTGGCCAGGCGGAAGGCGAAGTCATCCATCGGGCCGGACGGCGGCACGCCGATGTCCCAGTAGCCCAGGCGGCCGGGAAAGTCCTGAATGCTGCTGAACGTGCCCGGCTGCAGCACTTCGATGACGCTGGCCGCTGGCGTAAAGCCGTCAAGGAAGCGCGTCCAGACGTTGCCGCTGCGGAAGGCGTCGGTCGCCACGATCTGACGCAGATAATCGAGATTGGTGGCGATGCCGTGCAGTTGGGTGGCGTCGAGCGCCTGCTGCAGCTTCGCCAGCGCGGCGTCGCGCGTTTCGCCATGCACGATCAGTTTGGCTACCATCGGATCGTAAAACGCCGTCACTTCGCTGCCAGTCTCGATCCAGCCGTCGACGCGCACCCCCGGCGGGAAGCTGACGTGGGTTAACACGCCCGGGCTCGGCTGGAAGTTTTTCAGCGGATCTTCGGCGTACAGCCGCACCTCAATCGATGCACCGTGCGGTGCCTGCTGCAGACGATCCCAGTCGATGGCATCATCCGCCGCCACCTGCAGCATGCACTCTACCAGGTCAAGGCCGGTGACGCACTCGGTCACCGGATGCTCCACCTGCAGGCGGGTGTTCACTTCGAGGAAATAAAACGCGTCCTGCGCGGCGTCATAGATGTACTCCACGGTGCCGGCGCTGCGGTAATTAACCAGCTCGCCCAGCCGCACCGCTGAAGCCAGCAGCGCTTCACGCGTGGCCTGCGGCAGATTAGGGGCCGGCGTCTCTTCCACCACCTTCTGATTGCGGCGCTGCAGCGAACAGTCGCGTTCGCCCAGCGCAATCACCTTGCCCTTGCCGTCGCCAAAAATCTGTACTTCCACGTGGCGCGCGCGGTCGATGCAGCGTTCAAGAAATACGCCGGCATCGCTGAAAAACTGCTCGCCCAGACGACGCACGCTCTCCCATGCATTTTCCAGTGCCGTGGCGTCGGCGCAGCGGGTCAGACCGATGCCGCCGCCGCCGGCGGTGCTTTTCAGCATCACCGGATAGCCAATGTCTTCCGCCGCGCTGAGTGCGTCCTGCAGCGAACTGAGCAGCGGCGTGCCCGGCGTCATCGGCACGCCGGCGCTGGCCGCCAGCTCACGGGCGCGATGCTTGAGACCAAATTCGCCGATCTGCTGTGCGGTCGGGCCGACAAACGCGATGCCGGCCTCTTCGCAGGCGGCGGCAAACGGCAGGCTCTCGGAGAGAAAACCGTAGCCGGGCCAGATGGCCTGCGCGCCGCTTTGCTGCGCAGCGGCGAGAATTTTGTCGATGCGCAGATAGCTGTCGCTGGCTTTGTCACCGCCAAGGGCGATGGCCACATCGGCTTCGGTAACGTGACGCGCGTTGCGGTCGGCATCCGAATAGACCGCCACGCTGGTTACGCCGAGGCGCTTCAGGGTGCGGATGGCACGGCAGGCGATTTCGCCACGGTTAGCAATCAGAACGGTGCTGAACATGATTAGTGATTCCCCTGTGACGTCAGCCAGTTGCGCCAGCCGCCGAATTCAGTGATTTCCAGCGCCTGCGTCAGCGCTGCCGGTTCGCAGATAAAGCCTTTCACGATGCGTCCATCCGCCAGCGTCAGCGAGCCGATGCCGAGCGGTGCCGGGATTTCCGCGACGAATTCGCCAAAGCGCGCCAGCGGGATGTCCCACAGTTCGACGGTGATGGCGGCACCGCTGTCGCCGCGCAGCAGGCCGGGCTTTTTGATCGGGCCATCAAGCAGGGCGAACAGGCGATAGTGGCTGGCGGTTTGCGTCTCTTCGACCCACACCGCCTGACGCGTGGTGAGCTGGAAATTCAGCGGCATGCCGGTGAGATGGGCACCGACCACCGCCACGCGCACGTGGTCAGGTGACGGCGGCAGCGCGGCGGGCTGCGGCGGCAGCGCTTTGCCGGTGGCCCCGAGCGGCAGCGCCAGCTGCTGCTGCCAGCGCAGGCCAAACGCCGCCAGCGCGCGGTCGTGCCACGCCGGGGCGATCAGCGTGATGCCCGCGGGCAGTCCATCGGCGCGGAACGGGCCGGGCAGCGCCAGCGCGCTGAGATCGGCCAGATTCGTGAAGTTGGTATAGGTGCCGAACTGCGAGTTGTAGTGCACCGGCTCCTGCTGCATCTCTTCCAGCGTATGGATGGTGGGCGAGGTCGGCACTACCAGCGCATCGAACCGGGCCAGCGTCTGCTGGATCTGGCGCGTCAGTTCGGCACGCAGGTATTCGGCCTGATACGCCTCGACGGCGCTGTACTGGCGGCCGCTGCTGACGATGCCGTACACCACCGGATCCATCTCTTCCGGGCGGTCGAGCATCTCGCCGACCGCCACAGTGCGCTCGGCGACCCACGGGCCGTAATAGAGCTGCTCTGCCAGCTGGTGGAAAGGGGCGAAGTCGATCGGGTGCAGCGTCGCACCGCTCGCCGTAAGCTGCTCCAGCGCACTGTGCCACGCCGCTTCCGCCTGCTGGTCACCGTAAAACTGCGGCGCGGCAGGGATCGCCAGCGAGGGTTGCGGCTGGAAACTGGCCGGTGCGCTGCGCGGCGACTGGCGCGCATAGACATCATCGGCGTCGTAGCCGCCCGCGATGCTGGCGACGCTAAAGGCATCGGCAACCGTCAGGGCGAACACCGAGATGGTGTCATTGAGACGGCAGGCCGGTACCACGCCGCTGGCCGAGAACCAGCCTTTGGTCGGCTTCAGTCCGACGATATTGTTAAAACCTGCCGGCACGCGGCCGGAGCCGGCGGTATCGGTGCCGAGCGAGAAGCCGACCAGGCCGCGCGCCAGCACTGACGCGGAGCCGGAGCTGGAACCGCCGCTGACGTAGGCCGGGTTAAAGGTGTTGCTCACCGCGCCATACGGCGAGCGGGTGCCAACCAGACCGGTCGCGTACTGATCGAGGTTGGTTTTACCGATGACGATAGCGCCTGCCGCTTTCAGCCTGGCCACCACGAAGGCATCGGCCGCCGCCTGATACGTCAGCGCCGGGCAGGCGGCGGTAGTCGGCCAGCCTGCCACGTCAATGTTGTCTTTGACGGCAAACGGCACGCCAAACAGCGGCAGCGCGGCCGGATTGCGCTGATACGCCGCCAGCAGCGGTTCAACCTGCGCCAGCAACTGGGCCGGCGAAGCGAGGTACAGCCAGGCATTATCCTGGTTATCGAGTGCGTCGAGATGTGCGGCCAGCAGTGCAGGGATCTGCTGTGCATCCTGCTGTGCGCAACGTTGCCAATCCTGAAGCGTAAAACCGAAGGTCGATGCCATGAGTGAATTCCAGCTGGTATACAAGATGGCATTCAACAGAGCAAAGCACGTGCCAGAGTTGTAACTGAATGAAAACGCATAGCTATTTGATGGGTAATAAGTTTTTGTGATGATTATTTGCACAATTGCGGCGCAGGCGCTGAACAATCACGGTGCGCCTGGGTAAATTTTGTGAAGAACGTGGCAAGAGCCGGTTGGCCTGGTTAGCATGAAGGGAGTCCGGCATAAGCTGGAGCGCAGCAATGAGGAGAGCGGAGTGGAGAAGTGGCGTAACTGGATGATAGGGATCTGTCTGGTCAGCACGGCCGGCAGCGTGTGGGCCGATTCGCTGGATCAGCAACGACAGCGCTATGCGCAGATCAAACAGGCCTGGGACAACAAACAGATGGACCAGGTTGAGCAGCTGATGCCAACGCTGCAGGATTATCCGCTCTATCCGTACCTGCAGTACCGCCTGCTGGCGCAGGATCTCGATCAGGAGACCGGGCTGGCGGTGAAAAACTTTATTCAGCAGTATCCGACGCTGCCGCCGGCGCGTTCGCTGCAGACGCGCTTTGTTAACGTGCTGGCGCACCGCCAGGACTGGCCGGGCGTGCTCAGCTTCAGCCCGGATAAGCCAAAGCCGGTGCAGGCGCGCTGTAACTGGTACTACGCCAAATGGGCGACCGGTCAGCAGCAGGCGGCGTTTGACGGGGCCAAAGCCATCTGGCTGCGCGGCACAGCGTTACCGAACGACTGCGACAAGCTGTTCTCGGTGTGGCAGGCGTCAGGGCAGCTGTCGCCGATCACCATCCTCGAACGCATCCGCCTGGCGATGAAAGCCGGCAACGACAGCCTGGTTAATTACCTGGCGAAAATGCTGCCGGCGGATTATCAAACCACCGCCAGCGCGCTGATTGCGCTACAGCAAAATCCCCAGACCGTCACCACTTTTGCCAGCACCCTCGGCCCGACCGATTTTACCCGCATGGCCACCAGCTACGCCTTTGCCCGCGTGGCGCGTCAGGATATGGACAACGCGCGCATGATGATCCCGCAGCTGGTTCAGGCGCAGAAGATGAGTCCGGCGGAAGAGCAGGATCTGAAAGAGACGGTGGTGTGGCGCATGATGGGTGCCGATCTCACCTCGGAGCAGGCGCGCTGGCGCGATGCGGTGGTGATGAACAGCGAATCCACCGCGCTGATTGAGCGGCGCGTGCGGCTGGCGCTGAGTGAAAACGACCGTCGCGGCCTGAACACCTGGATTGCCCGGCTGCCGGTGGAAGCCAAAGAGAAAGATGAGTGGCAGTACTGGCAGGCCGATTTACTGATGGCGCAGGGGCGCAAAGAGGAAGCGGATGAGATTCTGCGTAAGCTGATGCAGCAGCGCGGCTTCTATCCGATGGTGGCGGCACAGCGGCTGGGCGTCGAGTATCCGCTGCAGGTGGATCAGGCCCCGGCGGCGGACAATAGCGTGGTGCAGGGGCCGGAGATGGCGCGCGTGCGCGAGCTGATGTACTGGGGGCTGGATAACCTGGCGCGCAGCGAGTGGGCCAACCTGATCAGCAGCAAAACTCATACCCAGCAGCAGATGCTGGCGCGCTACGCCAATGAACAGGACTGGTGGGATCTCAGCGTGCAGGCCACCATCACCGCGAAAATGTGGGACAGCCTGAAAGAGCGTTTCCCGCTGGCGTGGCGCAATCTGTATCAGCAATACACCAGCGATAAAGGCATCACGCCAAGCTACGCCATGGCGATTTCCCGCCAGGAGAGCGCGTGGAACCCGAAAGCGCGCTCACCGGTTGGCGCCAGTGGCCTGATGCAGGTGATGCCGGGCACCGCCAGCCATACCGTGAAGATGTACAACATTCCGGGCTACGTTAACAGCAGCCAGCTGCTCGATCCGCAGACCAATATTCAGATTGGTACGCAGTATCTGGAGTATGTCTATCAGCAGTTTGGTCAGAACCGCATCTTCTCTTCTGCCGCCTATAATGCCGGCCCGGGGCGGGTGCGCAGCTGGCTGAATATCAGCGGCGGCAAACTGGATGCGGTGGCGTTTATCGAAACCATTCCCTTCTCGGAAACCCGCGGCTACGTGAAAAACGTGCTGGCCTACGATGCCTATTACCGCTACTTCATGGGCAAGCCGGATAAGATTCTCGCCGACGGCGAGTGGAATCGCCGTTACTGACTGTGTTATGCTTCCGTACTCGTTAATGAGTACGGAAGCCTTCATGAGCCAACCCCTTTCCCCGCAGCCGGTTGAAGACAACTGGCTGCGTTTCATCGACCTGATGCACAACGCGTTTTCCGATGACGTAGCGCTGCCCTTGCTGCAGCTGATGATGACGCCGGATGAGCGCGAAGCCTTAGGCACGCGCCTGCGCATTATCGAAGCGTTGATCAACGGTGATATCAGTCAGCGCGAGCTGAAAAACGAATTGGGCGTCGGGATTGCCACCATCACCCGTGGATCCAACAGCCTGAAAGAGGCGCCGCCCGAGCTCAAACGCTGGCTGGAAGCGCGCCTCGGGCGCAGCTGATTACTGCTGATACAGCGGGTGAGTGAACGGACAGAGCGCCAGAATCAGGGCCTGATGATAGACGCTGGAGCGGCTCAGCAGGCCGTGGGTGAAGGCGCCAATCGCACCGCCCTTGTGTTTGATATTCTCCACGCCGGTTAAGCGCGCCATTTCGTCACCGAGCTCATGCCCGGCAGCCAGACCGGCCATCACCACCGGCGGCAGCGTAAAGCTGGCAGAGCGGGATTCACCGCGCTGCTGCGCATTCTCCACCACCATCCAGGCAAAGGCGCAGTCGCCTTCGATGCCCGCTTCAATCGCCACCCAGTAATCCGCCTGTGGCCGCACATGACGCGCGTTCGCCACGCGCTGGCGTGCGCCAGTTCGCGTTTCGGCATCGCTTAAGGGCTGCGCGGCGACGCCGCTCTCGACCTCGACCCCTTCAATATGGCAGGATCCTTCGCCGAAAACGTCGTTGAACGCCTGAGCAATTGCGCGGATTTTTGCCGGATTGATGGTGGCTGCGACAACATGGTACATAATTACCTGAACCCTCGAGACAAATTTGTCGCAGTATAACGGAAATTAAGCATGTTACAGGTCTATCTTGTTCGTCACGGTGAAACGGTTTGGAATGCGGCCCGACGCATTCAGGGGCAGTCCGACAGTCCGCTGACGGATAAAGGTGAGCAGCAGGCGCATCAGGTGGGCGAGCGCGTGAAATCGCTGGGTATTACTCACGTGATTGCCAGCGATTTAGGACGTACCCGGCGCACCGCGGAGATTATCGCTGATGCCTGCGGTTGTACGGTGACGCTGGATGCCCGCCTGCGCGAGCTCAATATGGGCTGTCTGGAGCAGCGTCCGCTCGACGGCCTGACGGCGGAAGAGGAGAGCTGGCGTAAAGCGCTGGTGGATGGCACCGAAGGCGGCCGGATTCCGGGTGGTGAGTCGATGGAAGAGATGGCGACGCGCATGCATGACGCGCTCAATGCCTGTCTCGATCTGCCGGCGGGTAGCCGCCCGCTGCTGGTGAGCCACGGCATGGCGCTGGGTGTGCTGGTGAGTACCATTCTGGGGCTGCCGGCCCATGCGGAGCGCCGTTTGCGTCTGCGTAACTGCTCGATTTCGCGCGTTGATCATCAGCAAAGCGCGTGGCTCGCCGCCGGCTGGGTGGTCGAGACGGCCGGCGATGTGTCGCATCTGGATGCCCCGGCGCTGGATGAGCTGCAGCGTTAAGCGCGGTAGCGCATGGCGCAGAATGACTGCGTATCGGTGCGTATCAATGATCGCGTATCGGTGCGCATGAATGCGCACCCTACGGGAGCACGGTCAGTACGCATCGGCGACAAACGGTGATGCTTCTGTAGGGTCGCCATTCATGGCGACCATCGACAACGCCCGTTACTGCTGCGGACGAATCGGAATCAGATATTCGCAGCGAATCTCCATTGGCGGCTCGCTGCGCTTCTTGCCACCGTGCGTATAGAAACGCTCAATATCCTGGCCCTGACGGCGCACCAGGCCGAGGGTCGGCATACAGGTGCCGTACAGCAGCAGAATAAACTCCTGCAGCGCAGTGCGCGGTCCCTGATAGCTGAACTGCACATAATCCCCGGCTTCCAGAATCACGCTCTGGTTTGACTGCATGCTCAGCGCCTGCTGGTCGGCCGGCACCGCCGTGGTGTACAGAATCTCCTGCTCATCATCCTTCTCATGGCTGGCGCGTACCTGATGCAGGCCATACAGCACCGGTGGCACGGTATCGGTCTCCAGCAGGAACTGCTTCCAGAAGTGGATGCGCATCTCGTCGCGGTAGCTGGAGATCTGCTCCAGCGTACAGGTATAGCTTTGCGTTTGCCCCACCAGCACCGTTTCCGGCAGCGTGACGAACTGCGCTTGCGGCATCGGGTAATCATCGAGGCGAATCGGCGGGCGAATGCCGTACGAATTCCACTCCGACGAGCGGCGATACCACGCAGGTGTCTGATTGAACTGCTTTTTAAACGCGCGGGTAAAGGTTTGCTGCGAATCGAAGCGATACTGCAGCGCAATGTCGAGGATCGGCCGGCTGGTGAGACGCAGCGCGACGGCGGCCTTGGACAGCCGGCGGGCGCGGATATACGCGCCGATGGCGTGGCCAGTAACTTCCTTGAACATTCGCTGCAGGTGCCACTTGGAATAGCCCGCTTTTAGCGCAACGTTATCGAGCGAAAGGGGTTGATCCAGATGGCTTTCCAGCCAGACAAGCAAATCGCGAATGATACCGGCTTGGTCCATAAAACATCCTCATAACTCTCTGGTGGCGCAACGATGAAGTCACCGAATAGTAGCACGAATTGCACAACGGCGCGGGGGTGGTTTGCCAGTTAACTGTGCTACATCAATGCGGGTTGAAACCCGTTAGGTTTGGTTCTCGGTTCGATTAACAGTACATTACATTCACATCTATTCCGTTTGCAATGGTAACTCAATGACAATAGCTCGCAATCTTATAGTCACGCTGGCAACATTTATGTTGAGTCAGAGCGTGCTGGCCGAGGAGATCGGCTCCGTTGACACCGTATTCAAGATGTTTGGCCCCGATCATAAGATCGTGGTGGAAGCTTTCGACGACCCCGACGTTAAAAATGTAACCTGTTATATCAGCCGGGCAAAAACCGGCGGTATTAAGGGCGGACTGGGTCTGGCGGAAGATACTTCCGACGCGGCCATCTCCTGTCAGCAGGTGGGACCGATAGAGCTTAGCGATAAAATCGCGCAGGGCAAGGCGCAGGGTGAAGTGGTGTTCCGCAAACGCACTTCGCTGGTGTTTAAAAAGCTGCAGGTGGTGCGCTTCTTTGACCAGAAACGTCATGCGCTGGTGTACCTGAGCTATTCGGATAAAGTGGTCGATGGCTCACCGAAAAATGCGCTGAGCGCGGTGCCGATTATGCCGTGGCACTGAGTCGATAAAAAAACGCCCTGACGGGCGTTTTTTTGTTTCGCGACGGACGCTTAATCCTGCAGCTCGCCGCAGAAGCGGTAGCCTTCGCCGTGGATAGTGGCGATGATTTCCGGCGTGTCCGGCGTCGACTCAAAGTGTTTGCGGATGCGGCGAATGGTGACATCCACCGTGCGGTCATGCGGCTTCAGCTCGCGACCGGTCATCTTCTTCAGCAGGTCAGCACGCGTCTGGATTTTGCCTGGGTTTTCACAGAAGTGCAGCATGGCGCGGAACTCACTGCGCGGCAGCTTGTACTGATCGCCGTTCGGGCTGATCAGCGAGCGGCTGTTAATATCCAGTTCCCAGCCGTTGAAGCGATAGCTCTCGACCTGACGGCGCTCTTCGCTCGGCATCGCCAGATTCATGGTACGCGACAGCAGGTTGCGCGCACGAATCGTCAGCTCACGCGGATTGAACGGCTTGGTGATGTAGTCGTCGGCACCGATCTCCAGACCGAGGATTTTATCCACTTCGTTATCACGGCCGGTGAGGAACATCAGGGCGACGTTAGCCTGTTCGCGCAGTTCACGCGCCAGCAGTAAACCGTTTTTGCCCGGCAGGTTGATATCCATAATCACCAGATTGACGTCGTTATCGGTCAAAACCTGATGCATCTCGGCGCCGTCGGTGGCTTCATAGACCACGTAACCTTCGGCCTCAAAAATACTTTTGAGGGTGTTACGCGTGACCAGTTCGTCTTCAACGATAAGAATGTGCGGGGTCTGCATGTTTCGCTACCTAAAATTTGCCAACAAATCGAAAACAGGGCGTACGGCGGTTGCCATAACTGTTCCACTGAACAGTGGGCCGTTCGCAACCGGTGTACGAAATGATCTTCGGAATACACCATCCATCTACGTCAACTTCAGTGTTAGCTCAGCCAGTCAGGATGAATATTTGCGTGCCCCGTGGGTATCGGACTGGCGCTTATCCTAACCGTATTAACAGCAACCTAACAGCACCAACAACAACCGATAAGCATAAAAACAACGCTTCGTTGACTTATATCAAATGCAAGTGTAGCACGTTAACACTTTTATGAAAAACTTCTACTGGAATGCCAGCTTAGCTCACAAAAAGCAGCATTTTCGCTACATTTCAGCTGCATCAGCGCAAAAGTAAAACCTGCAGGTAATAACTTTTCAATTGCATGAAAAATAATGTTTTAATATGGGTTTGGCGCATAAATTTTGCTTATTACGCATAATTGCGCCTGCCCGGCACTTTTGCCCTGTTTTAACATCCTTAACATCTTATTTTCTCATGCCCGTGCGGTTGGTATTTTGTCGCCTGCATGCCAACATAGGTCGGGTTATTAACCGTTCGATGGAAAAATCATGCATTTCCCCCTGATCCTTGTCTCACCCGCTCGCCCGGAGAATATCGGCGCGGCCGCCCGCGCCATGAAAACCATGGGATTTAGCGAGTTGCGTATTGTCGCCAGTGACGCCTGGCAGGATCCGGCCGCGCGGCGTGTGGCCCACGGCGCCGGTGAGATTCTCGACCACGTGCAAACCTATGACACGCTGAGCGCCGCGCTGGCGGATGTCGATTTTTCCGTGGCCACGACCGCCCGCAGCCGGGCGAAGTTTCGCTATTACGCCACGCCGGCGCAGGTCGAAACCATCCTGCAGGAGAAGCGTCAGTGGCTGAATCGCATCGCGCTGGTGTTTGGCCGTGAAGACAGTGGGCTGACTAATGAGGAGCTGGAACAGGTCGATCTGCTGACCGGCATTCCGATGGCGCAGGACTATCCTTCACTGAATCTCGGCCAGGCGGTGATGGTGTACTGCTATCAGCTGTCGGCGCTGCACCAGGTGGCAGCCGCGCCGGTTGAGGCGGCTAACGCGCAGCAGCTGCAGGCGCTGCGTCAGCGCTTTCATCAGCTGCTGGTGACGCTGGAAGTCAGCAATGATGCCAAGCTGGCAGACTGGATCGATCAGCGCATCGGTCTGCTTGAGCAGCGCGACAGCGCCATGCTGCACCGTTTGCTGCACGACGTAGAAAAAAAACTTATAGATAATTGCTCGGGAAAACCGGCTCCGGACAGTGAGTGATCGGGCGTCTGTGACGCTGCCTGAACGATCGCAATCCGATTCGGCGTCTGCGGCGCAGCACTGCGCAGCAGCACCATTCGGGTGCAAAGACAAATTCGTTGACTTAACGTGCGCTTTGCTTTACTTCTGGAAGGCAGACGGACAAGACAAAGACAGACAGAAAAAATCTCAATGCGTAACCACAGCCTGAACACCACCATTATTATTACCACCACCATTACCACAGGTAACGGTGCGGGCTGACGCATACAGGAAAAACAAAAGAAAGAAGCCCGCACCTCAACAGTGCGGGCTTTTTTTTCGGCAAAAATTCAGGAGAGCTTCAATCATGCGAGTGCTGAAATTCGGCGGAACCTCGGTAGCCAATGCGGAACGTTTTCTCCGCGTGGCAGATATTCTGGAAAGCAATGCGCAACAGGGACAGGTTGCCACCGTGCTCTCTGCGCCAGCGAAAATCACCAATCATCTGGTAGCGATGATTGAGAAAACCATCAGCGGCCAGGATGCGCTGCCGAATATCAGCGATGCCGAACGCATTTTTGCCGAACTGCTGCAGGGGCTGGCCGATGCTCAGCCAGGTTTCGATTACGATGGCCTGAAAACCCGCGTTGAGCTGGAGTTTGCCCAGCTGAAACAGGTGCTGCACGGCATCAGCCTGCTGGGGCAGTGCCCGGATGCCGTCAACGCCGCCATTATCTGTCGCGGTGAGAAGCTGTCGATTGCCATCATGGAAGCGCTGCTGCAGGCGCGCGGCCACAAAGTGACGGTGATCGATCCGGTCGAGAAACTGCTGGCGGTGGGCCACTATCTTGAATCGACCGTGGATATCGCCGAATCCACCCGGCGTATCGCGGCCAGCCAGATCCCGACCGACCACATGATCCTGATGGCGGGCTTCACCGCCGGCAATGAGAAGGGCGAGCTGGTGGTGCTGGGGCGTAATGGCTCCGACTACTCGGCGGCCGTGCTGGCGGCGTGTCTGCGCGCGGACTGCTGTGAAATCTGGACCGATGTCGATGGCGTTTACACCTGCGATCCGCGTCAGGTACCGGATGCGCGTCTGCTGAAGTCGATGTCCTATCAGGAGGCGATGGAGCTCTCCTACTTTGGTGCCAAAGTGCTGCACCCGCGCACCATCGCGCCGATTGCTCAGTTCCAGATTCCGTGCTTAATCAAAAATACCGCCAATCCTCAGGCGCCAGGTACCCTGATTGGCGGCGAAGGCGAAGTGGATGAGAACCCGGTAAAAGGCATCACCAATCTGAATAACATGGCGATGTTTAACGTCTCCGGTCCGGGCATGAAAGGGATGGTGGGCATGGCGGCGCGCGTGTTTGCCGCGATGTCGCGCACCGGCATTTCCGTGGTGCTGATTACCCAATCCTCTTCCGAATACAGCATCAGCTTCTGCGTGCCGCAGAGCGAGCAGGCGCGCGCGCGTCGCGTACTGGAAGAGGAATTCTACCTCGAACTGAAAGATGGCCTGCTCGATCCGCTCGACGTGCTGGAGCAGCTGGCGGTGATTTCGGTGGTGGGCGACGGCATGCGCACGCTGCGCGGCATCTCTGCTAAATTCTTCTCTGCGCTGGCACGCGCCAACATCAATATCGTGGCGATTGCCCAGGGCTCCTCTGAGCGCTCCATTTCGGTCGTGGTCAGCAACGATGACGTCACCACCGGCGTGCGCGTGGTGCATCAGATGCTGTTCGCCACCGATCAGGTGATCGAAGTGTTTGTGGTGGGCGTCGGCGGCGTCGGCGGCGCGCTGCTTGAGCAGCTGCACCGTCAGCAGGCGTGGCTGAAGGGCAAGCATATCGATCTGCGCGTGTGCGGCATCGCCAATTCGCATGCGCTGCTGACCAACGTGCACGGCATCGACCTCAGCAACTGGAAGGCGGCGCTGGCGGAAGCCAAAGAGCCGTTTAACCTCGGCCGGCTGATTCGTCTGGTGAAAGAGTACCATCTGCTCAACCCGGTGATCGTCGACTGTACCTCCAGCCAGGCGGTGGCCGATCAGTACGCGGACTTCCTCGCCGAAGGTTTCCACGTGGTCACGCCGAATAAAAAGGCCAATACCTCGTCGTGGAATTACTACCAGCAGATGCGTGCGGCGGCGGCGAAATCGCGCCGTAAGTTCCTTTACGACACCAACGTCGGTGCCGGTCTGCCGGTGATTGAAAACCTGCAGAACCTGCTGAACGCCGGCGATGAGCTGATCAAATTCTCCGGCATCCTGTCGGGCTCGCTGTCGTTTATCTTTGGCAAGCTGGATGAGGGCGTGACGCTGTCCGAAGCTACCCGCATGGCGCGCGAGCTGGGCTTTACCGAGCCGGATCCGCGTGACGATCTGTCCGGTACTGACGTGGCGCGTAAGCTGCTGATTCTGGCACGTGAGGCGGGTCATCAGCTGGAGCTGAGCGACATCGACATCGAACCGCTGCTGCCCGCCAGCCTGACGGACATCGCCGACGTCGATCAGTTTATGGCGCGGCTGCCGGAGCTGGACAACGCCTTTGCCGCGCGCGTTGCCAAAGCGCGTGATGAGGGTAAAGTGTTACGCTTCGTCGGCGCGATTGAAGAGGGCGGCGCCTGCAAAGTTAAAATCGATGCGGTGGACGGCAACGATCCGCTGTACAAAGTGAAGAACGGCGAGAACGCCCTGGCGTTTTACAGCCGCTATTATCAGCCGATTCCGCTGGTTCTGCGCGGATATGGCGCGGGGAATGATGTCACCGCGGCGGGTGTGTTTGCCGATTTGCTGCGCACGCTGACGTGGAAGTTGGGAGTTTAATGATGGTAAAAATTTATGCACCGGCCTCGATAGGTAACGTCAGCGTCGGCTTTGATGTGCTGGGCGCGGCGGTTTCGCCGGTGGATGGCTCGCTGCTGGGCGACTGCGTGTCGGTCGAAGCGGCAGACCAGTTTAGCCTGCAGAATAAAGGGCGCTTTGTCAGCAAACTGCCCGCCGATCCGCAGGACAACATCGTTTACCAGTGCTGGCAGCGTTTCTGCCAGGCGATTGGTAAAGACGTTCCGGTGGCGATGACGCTGGAGAAAAACATGCCGATTGGTTCAGGCCTCGGTTCCAGCGCCTGCTCGGTGGTGGCCGGCCTGATGGCGATGAATGAGTTCTGCGGCCAGCCGCTTAACGACACCGAGCTGCTGGCGCTGATGGGCGAGCTGGAAGGGCGCATCTCCGGCAGCGTGCACTATGACAACGTCGCGCCGTGCTTCCTGGGCGGCGTACAGCTGATGATTGAAGAGAACGGGATCATCAGCCAGGAGGTGCCGTGCTTTGATGACTGGCTGTGGGTAATGGCTTATCCGGGCATCAAAGTCTCCACGGCGGAAGCACGCGCCATCCTGCCGGCGCAGTATCGCAAGCAGGATGCCATCAAACATGGTCGTCTGCTGGCCGGCTTTATTCACGCCTGCCACACCCGTCAGCCGCTGCTGGCGGCTAAACTGATGCAGGATGTGATCGCCGAGCCGTATCGCACCAAACTGCTGCCGGGCTTTGCTGAGGCGCGGCAGGCTGCCAGCGACATCGGCGCGCTGGCCTGCGGGATTTCGGGCTCTGGCCCGACACTTTTCGCCGTTTGCAACGAGATGGCAACGGCACAGCGGATGGCGGACTGGCTGAGCCAGCACTATCTGCAGAATGAGGAAGGCTTCGTCCATATCTGCCGTCTTGATACGGCTGGCGCACGTAAACTGGGATAACGCATGAAACTCTACAACCTTAAGGATCATAACGAGCAGGTTAGCTTCGCGCAGGCCGTGAAACAGGGCCTCGGCTCGCAGCAGGGGCTGTTTTTCCCGCTGGAACTGCCGGAATTCGAGCTGACCGACATTGATGCGATGCTGGAGATGGATTTCGTCAGCCGCAGCAGCAAGATTCTCTCTGCTTACATCGGCGATGAAATTGCCGCGCACCAGCTGGCCGAGCGCGTGAAGAACGCCTTTGCTTTCCCGGCACCGGTGAGCCAGGTGAGCGACGATGTGGCCTGCCTCGAACTGTTCCACGGTCCGACGCTGGCGTTTAAAGATTTCGGCGGGCGCTTTATGGCGCAGATGCTGTCGTACGTGTCTGGCGCGGATGAGCAGATCACCATTCTGACCGCGACCTCCGGCGATACCGGCGCAGCGGTGGCGCACGCGTTCTACGGCATGGAAAACGTGCGCGTGGTCATCCTCTATCCGCAGGGCAAAATCAGTCCGCTGCAGGAGAAGCTGTTCTGTACGCTGGGCGGCAACATTGAAACCATCGCGATCGATGGCGACTTCGATGCCTGTCAGGCGCTGGTTAAGCAGGCGTTTGATGACGAAGAGCTGAAAAAAGCCATCGGCCTGAATTCGGCTAACTCCATCAATATCAGCCGTCTGCTGGCACAGATTTGCTATTACTTCGAGGCGGTGGCGCAACTGCCGCAGGAGAAACGTAATCAGCTGGTGGTGTCGGTGCCAAGCGGCAACTTCGGCGATCTCACGGCCGGCTTGCTGGCGAAATCGCTCGGTCTGCCGATCAAGCGCTTTATCGCCGCGACCAACGCCAACGATACCGTGCCGCGCTTCCTTGCCGACGGTCAGTGGCAGCCGAACGCGACCGTGGCAACGCTGTCGAACGCGATGGATGTCAGCCAGCCTAACAACTGGCCGCGCGTGGAAGAGCTGTTCCGCCGCAAAACCTGGCGCCTGACCGATCTGGCCTACGGCGCGGTGTCGGATGAGACCACCAAAGCCACCATGCGCGAGCTGGCAGAGCTGGGTTACCTGTCAGAACCGCACGCGGCGATTGCCTATCGTCTGCTGCGCGATCAGCTGCAGGAAGGGGAGTTTGGCCTGTTCCTCGGCACCGCGCATCCGGCGAAGTTTAAGGAGAGCGTGGAAGAGATTCTCGGCCAGCCGCTGCCGCTGCCGGAAGCGCTGGCCGCGCGCGCCGATTTGCCGCTGCTGTCGCATGCCATGAAGGCGGATTTCGCCGCGCTGCGGGCGTTTTTGCTGAAGTAAATACCCAACGGGCCGGTCACATCGGCCCGTTATGCATTTTTATCGCGGCGCGATTTAACGCGCGGGTTTTTAACAGACGCGCATTAATTTGCGCCGCTACGATTCAGGTGAAGCTGGCGTTATTGCTCGCGGCGCTTAAATACCAGCTCGTTACCCTTACTCTCCGCCGCATCAAAGAAATAACCGTCAACATCAAACTTCTTCAGCTGCGTCGGTTTTGTCAGGCGCTTCTCAATCACGTAACGGCTCATCAGGCCACGCGCCTTCTTGGCGTAGAAACTGATCACCTTGAACTTACCGTTTTTCTCATCGAGGAACACCGGCTTAACCAGCTCGGCATTCAGCTGCTTCGGCTTGATGGCTTTGAAATACTCATCGGAGGCGAGGTTGATCAGCACGTCATCGCCCTGTTCCGCCAGCGCGTCGTTGAGCTTTTGCGTCAGCAGGTCGCCCCAGAAGCTGTAGAGATCTTTGCCGGCCGGATTCGCCAGTTTGATGCCCATCTCTAAGCGGTACGGCTGCATCAAATCCAGCGGGCGCAGCAGGCCATACAGACCCGAAAGCATACGCAGGTGTTTTTGGGCAAAATCAAAGTCGGCTTCGCTGAAGGTCTCGGCCTGCAAACCGGTATAAACATCACCTTTGAAGGCCAGAATTGCCTGCCGCGCATTATCGGGTGAGAAGGGCGGCTGCCACTGGCTGAAACGGTCGGCGTTGAGGTGCGCCAGTTTGTCGCTGATGCCCATCAGCGAAGCGATTTGCGCCGGGGAAAGATCGCGCGCCACGTCAATCAGCTGCTGTGATTTTTCTAACAGCGCCGGTTGGGTAAACCGTGACGTTGCCAGCGGGCTTTCATAATCCAGTGTCTTGGCTGGCGAGATAACCATCAGCATTGTGTCTGTCCTCGTTGACCCGCTGTTTTCAGGGGATGGATGGGAAAAATGTCGCGACGAGTGTAGCAAAAAAGCTGCACGGATCGGCAAATCGCTCCCATTTGTTAGCGCTATCGTAAAGGGCACGCGGCGATGTTGCGCCGCTTAGCCTGCGTGATATTATCGCAACAGCCTTTTACACCCTGACAGTCAACTTAAGAGAAAAGAGAACCATGACGGACAAACTTACTTCCTTGCGTCAGCTGACTACTGTGGTCGCCGACACCGGTGATATCGCGGCAATGAAACTCTACCAACCGCAGGACGCCACCACTAACCCTTCTTTGATCCTCAACGCTGCGCAAATCCCTGAATACCGCAAACTGATTGACGAAGCCATTAGCTGGGCACGTCAGCAGAGCAGCAACAAAGAAGAGCAGCTGGCGCTGGTTTCTGACAAGCTGGCCGTCAACATTGGTCTGGAAATTCTCAAACTGATCCCGGGACGTATCTCTACTGAAGTTGACGCGCGTCTCTCTTACGACACCGAAGCGAGCATCGCGAAAGCACGCAGCCTGATCAAACTGTACAACGATGCCGGCATCAGCAACGATCGTATTCTGATCAAACTGGCCTCAACCTGGCAGGGCATCCGCGCGGCGGAGCAGCTGGAGAAAGAAGGCATCAACTGTAACCTGACGCTGCTGTTCTCCTTCGCCCAGGCGCGTGCCTGTGCCGAAGCGGGCGTGTTCCTGATTTCGCCATTTGTTGGCCGTATCCTCGACTGGTACAAGCAGAACACCGACAAGAAAGAGTACGCAGCGCATGAAGATCCAGGCGTGGTATCCGTGTCTGAGATCTACAACTACTACAAGCAGCACGGCTATGAAACCGTGGTGATGGGCGCCAGCTTCCGTAACGTCGGCGAAATCATCGAGCTGGCCGGTTGCGACCGCCTGACTATCTCCCCGGGCCTGCTGAAAGAGCTGGCCGAGAGCGAAGGCAGCGTAGAGCGTAAACTGAGCTACAGCGGCGAAGTGAAAGCGCGTCCGGCTAAAATGACCGAAGCGGAATTCCTGTGGCAGCACAACCAGGATCCAATGGCGGTGACCAAACTGGCCGAAGGTATCCGCAACTTTGCCATCGACCAGGGCAAACTTGAGAAGATGATCGCCGAACTGCTGTAAGGTGATGTGCCGTGGCGGCTGCCGGTCGCCACGGTTTTCGCGTTTCCCTCGCTGATGCTTTGTATTATCCTTTCTGCCATTCCCCTTTTTCTCACCGCCCCGCGGTCAACACAGCGATAACTCTATGGATACTTTACGTATTGGCTTAATTTCCGTGTCCGATCGGGCCGCTAACGGCATCTATCAGGATCAGGGCATTCCGGCGCTGGAAAGCTGGCTGAGCGCTGCGCTGGCGACACCGTTTGAGATTGACACCCGCCTGGTTCCGGATGAACAGCCGATGATTGAGCAGGCGATTTGCGAGCTGGTCGACGAACGTTTTTGCCACCTGGTGCTGACCACCGGCGGTACCGGTCCGGCCCGGCGCGACGTCACGCCGGATGCGACCTTAGCGGTAGCCGACCGCGAGATGCCCGGCTTTGGCGAGCAGATGCGGCAGATTAGCCTGCAGTTTGTGCCGACCGCGATTCTGTCACGCCAGGTGGGCGTGATCCGCAAGCAGTCGCTGATCCTCAATCTGCCGGGACAGCCGAAATCGATTAAAGAGACGCTAGAAGGGTTGAAAGCGGATGACGGCACGGTGAAAGTGCCAGGGATTTTCGCGGCTGTACCCTATTGTTTACAGCTGCTGGAAGGGCCTTACGTCGAAACCCACCCGGAGGTGGTAGCAGCTTTTCGCCCGAAAAGCGCACGACGTGAGACAAACGTCTGAAAATTGCCGTTTTCAGGCATAAAATGCAGAGTGACTGGTGTGGCAAAATATTGACGGTATAGTAACTGAAGCTTTACAACTATACTGACATGGCCTCTGGATACCGCACTCTTATGGATTCGCTGACAACGCGTCGACTCAACCGCCAGGACTACAAAACCCTGGCGCTGGCTGCCCTGGGCGGGGCGCTGGAATTCTACGATTTTATCATCTTCGTCTTCTTCGCTGCGGTGATTGGCGAGCTGTTCTTTCCGCCAGACATCCCGGAATGGCTGCGTCAGGTGCAGACGTTTGCCATCTTCGCCGCCGGTTATCTGGCGCGTCCGCTGGGCGGCATCATCATGGCGCACTTTGGCGACAAAGTCGGGCGCAAGAAGATGTTCAGCCTGAGTATTCTGCTGATGGCGCTGCCGACGCTGGCGATGGGGGCGCTGCCCACCTACGCCAGCATTGGCATTGCCGCACCGTTACTGATGTTGCTGATGCGCGTGCTGCAGGGCGCGGCCATTGGCGGCGAGGTGCCGGGCGCGTGGGTGTTTGTTGCGGAGCATGTGCCGGAAAAGCGCATCGGCTTTGCCTGCGGCACGCTGACTGCAGGCTTAACCGCCGGCATTCTGCTCGGGTCGCTGGTGGCGACGGTGCTGAATACTTCGCTCTCGCCGGCGGCGATACGCGATCACGGCTGGCGCATTCCTTTCTTCCTCGGCGGCCTGTTTGGCCTGCTGGCGATGTATCTGCGTCGCTGGCTGCATGAAACCCCGGTATTTCGTCAGATGCAGCAGCGCAAAGCGCTGGCGGAAAAACTGCCGCTACAGACCATTCTCGCCAGCCATAAGCGCGGTATTGCGGTGTCGATGCTGCTTACCTGGCTATTATCAGCCTGTATTGTGGTGGTGATTCTGATGGCGCCGACGCTGATGCAGAAGCAGCATGGCGTGCCGGCGGCGCTCAGTCTGCAGGCCAACAGTTTCGCGACCGTGATGCTGCTGATCGGCTGCGTGCTGGCGGGCTGGATTGTCGATCGCTACGGTGCGGCGCGTACCTTACTGATTGGTTCGCTGCTGCTGGCGCTGTGCAGCTGGAGCTTTTTCCAGCAGCTTGGCGGCACGCCGCAGATGCTGTTCATCTGGTACGGTCTGGCGGGACTGAGCGTGGGCGTGGTCGGCGTGGTGCCGTTTGTTATGGTGCGGGCGTTTCCGGCGGCGGTGCGCTTCACCGGCATTTCCTTCTCTTACAACGTGTCGTATGCCATCTTTGGCGGTCTGACGCCGATCAGTGTGACGCTGATGATGTCGCTGACGCCGATGGCGCCGGCCTGGTACGTGCTGGCGCTGGCGCTGATCGGCATGCTGGTGGCGCTGTGGTTATGGCATGACAGCCGCCAGGCTAATGCGCAGCTGGATGTCTCGCTGCATTCATCGTAATGGCAGCGCGCGGAGCGGCATGGCTCCGCGCGCAGTTGATTACTCGCCAATCGGCAACACGCTGCGCTCAAACTTCTCGTTCAGCACTTCGCCCATCGCCAGATAAAAGGCGCTGGCACCACAGACGATGCCCACCCAGCCGGCGATGCGCAGCAGCGCCGCGTGATCCAGCAGATGGCCGATAGCCAGCAGCGCAAACAGCAGCGTCAGGCTGGCAAACACAAACTGCAGCACTTTTGCGGCCCGCAGCGTGCCAAAGAACAGAAACAGCGTGAAGAGGCCCCACAGTGCCAGATAAGCGCCGAGGAAATGGCCATCGGCGGCGGCAGCCAGTCCCATTTTTGGCAGCAGCAGAATCGCCACCAGCGTCAGCCAGAAGCTGCCGTAGGAGGTAAAGGCGGTCAGGCCGAAGGTGTTGCCTTTTTTATACTCCAGCAGCCCGGCAAGGATTTGCGCGATGCCGCCATAAAAGAGGCCCATCGCCAGGATAATCACATCCATTTCAAACAGACCGGTGTTGTGTAAGTTGAGCAGGATGGTGGTCATACCAAAACCCATCAGGCCCAGTGGGGCGGGATTCGCCAGCGTGGTGTTGCCCATAATTCCTCAGCAGCAGCGTTATTGTTTATTGGTTTAACGCCCGCGCCAACAGCGGTGGGGCGCGGGGCGCTGCATCATAATCAGGTGGCTTTTGCCGCACTTTGATCTCACGCGGTAAGAGAATCTAAATTTTTTTTAGTTTTAACCCTTGATGCGCTTCGAAGCGGCCCCATTTAGTTGTCATCAAGCATTGTGAGGCAGCAAAAAAATCTGCCGCAGCAGTTGAAAGTGGTCAGCGTGACCGCATCTCTGCTTCACAACCCAATTTGGCAAAGAATTTAAGTGGGAGACGTTTAGATGGGTAAGATTATTGGTATTGACCTGGGTACAACCAACTCATGTGTGGCGATTATGGACGGTGGCAAAGCACGCGTGCTTGAAAACGCCGAAGGCGATCGCACCACACCGTCAATCATTGCATATACCGGGGATGGCGAAACTCTGGTCGGTCAACCGGCTAAACGTCAGGCGGTGACCAACCCGCAGAACACCCTGTTTGCAATCAAGCGCCTGATCGGCCGTCGTTTCCAGGACGAAGAAGTGCAGCGTGATATTAAAATCATGCCGTACAAAATCATCGGTTCTGACAACGGTGACGCCTGGCTGGACGTGAAAGGCCAGAAAATGGCACCGCCGCAGATCTCTGCAGAAGTGCTGAAAAAAATGAAGAAAACCGCGGAAGATTTCCTCGGTGAGCCGGTGACCGAAGCGGTTATCACCGTACCAGCCTACTTCAACGATGCGCAGCGTCAGGCGACCAAAGACGCCGGCCGTATCGCGGGTCTGGACGTAAAACGTATCATCAACGAACCGACCGCAGCGGCACTGGCTTACGGCCTGGATAAAGGTCAGGGCAACCGCACCATCGCGGTATATGACCTGGGTGGCGGTACCTTCGATATCTCTATCATTGAGATCGACGAAGTCGACGGCGAGAAAACCTTTGAAGTACTGGCGACCAACGGTGATACCCACCTGGGTGGTGAAGACTTCGACAGCCGTCTGATCAACTACCTGGTTGCCGAATTCAAGAAAGATCAGGGCATCGATCTGCACAACGATCCGCTGGCGATGCAGCGCCTGAAAGAAGCGGCAGAGAAAGCGAAAATCGAGCTCTCTTCTGCGCAGCAGACCGACGTTAACCTGCCGTACATCACGGCGGATGCGACTGGTCCTAAGCACCTGAACATTAAAGTGACCCGCGCGAAGCTGGAATCACTGGTGGAAGATCTGGTTACCCGTTCGATTGAGCCGCTGAAAGTGGCGCTGAATGACGCTGGTCTGTCGGTTTCTGACATCAACGACGTGATCCTGGTTGGTGGTCAGACGCGTATGCCAATGGTGCAGGCGAAAGTGGCGGAGTTCTTCGGTAAAGAGCCACGTAAAGACGTGAACCCGGACGAAGCAGTCGCTGTGGGTGCTGCGGTACAGGGCGGCGTGCTGGCCGGTGAAGTAAAAGACGTTCTGCTGCTGGACGTGACCCCGCTGTCGCTGGGTATCGAAACCATGGGTGGCGTGATGACGTCGCTGATCAGCAAGAACACCACGATCCCAACCAAGCACAGCCAGGTGTTCTCGACTGCTGAAGACAACCAGTCTGCCGTGACCATTCACGTGCTGCAGGGTGAGCGTAAGCGTTCGGCGGATAACAAATCGCTGGGCCAGTTCAACCTCGACGGTATTCAGCCAGCGCCGCGCGGTATGCCACAGATCGAAGTGACCTTTGACATCGATGCTGACGGTATTCTGCACGTGTCTGCGAAGGACAAAAACAGCGGTAAAGAGCAGAAGATCACCATCAAAGCTTCTTCTGGCCTGAACGAGGAAGAGATCGAAAAAATGGTTCGTGACGCGGAAGCTAACGCCGAGTCAGACCGTAAATTCGAAGAGCTGGTGCAGACGCGCAACCAGGGTGACCAGATTGCGCACAGCACGCGTAAGCAGCTGGATGAAGCCGGTGACAAACTGTCAGCGGAAGACAAAGCACCGATCGAGTCTGCCCTGAACGAGCTGAACACCGCGCTGAAAGGCGAAGATAAAGCAGAAATCGAAGCCAAAATGCAGGCGCTGATGGAAGTGTCCAGCAAGCTGATGGAACTGGCGCAGCAACAGGCTCAGGCCGGCGCAGCGGATGCCGGCGACGCTTCGGCGAAGAAAGATGACGACGTTGTCGACGCTGAATTCGAAGAAGTGAAAGATAAAAAATAATTGCCCCTGACCGGGCGCGACGGCTGGCCTGACAGCCGTTGAAACCAGCACGGGCGTCGGAGATCTCTCCACGCCCGTGCGATCATGTTAAGGGCAGAGAAAAATGGCTAAGAGTGATTTTTACGAGATCTTAGGCGTCTCAAAATCCGCCGATGAGCGCGAAATCAAAAAGGCCTATAAGCGCCTGGCGATGAAGTATCACCCGGACCGTAATCCGGGCGATAAAGAGGCCGAGACGAAATTCAAAGAGGTCAAGGAAGCCTACGAGATCCTTACCGATGCGCAGAAGCGTGCAGCTTACGATCAGTACGGTCATGCGGCGTTTGAGCAGGGCGGTGGTGGCGGCTTCGGCGGCGGCTTTGGTGGCGGCGGTGCCGACTTCAGCGATATCTTTGGCGACGTGTTCGGCGATATCTTTGGTGGTGGTCGCCGTCAGCGCGCCTCACGCGGCGCCGATTTACGCTACAACATGGAACTGACGCTGGAAGAAGCGGTACGCGGCGTGACCAAAGAGATCCGCATTCCAACGCTGGAAGAGTGTGATGTCTGCCACGGCAGCGGCGCCAAAGCGGGCACCCAGCCGCAGACCTGTCCGACCTGTCACGGTGCGGGCCAGGTACAGATGCGTCAGGGCTTCTTTACCGTGCAGCAAGCCTGTCCGACCTGTCACGGTCGCGGCTCGGTGATTAAAGATCCGTGCAACGCCTGTCACGGCCACGGCCGCGTTGAGCGCCAGAAAACGCTGTCGGTGAAAATCCCGGCGGGCGTCGATACCGGCGACCGTATCCGCCTCAGCGGAGAAGGTGAAGCGGGTGAGCATGGCGCACCGGCTGGCGATCTGTACGTGCAGGTTTCGGTGAAGAAACACCCGATCTTCGAGCGTGAAGATAACAACCTGTACTGCGAAGTGCCGATCAACTTTGCCATGGCAGCGCTGGGCGGCGAGATTGAAGTGCCGACGCTCGACGGTCGCGTGAAGCTGAAAGTGCCGGCAGAAACCCAGACCGGCAAGCTGTTCCGCATGCGCGGCAAAGGCGTGAAGTCGGTGCGCGGCGGTGCGGTCGGCGATCTGCTGTGTCGCGTGGTGGTGGAAACCCCGGTCAGCCTCAACGACAAGCAAAAAGCGCTGCTGCGCGAGCTGGAAGAGAGCTTCGGCGGACCTACCGGCGAGAAAAACAGCCCGCGTTCGAAAAGCTTCTTCGACGGCGTAAAGAAGTTCTTTGACGATCTGACCCGCTAATCGGGTGCGCAGACAGTAACAAGCGGAGAGGCAACTCTCCGCTTTTTTTATGCGCAGTTCTGCTGTGCAAATACTCAACGGCATTGTTTTTCGTCATTCACATCCCTGACAGCCGTTACCTTTCAAAAATACGCTGACACGCTGTAGGGGCGCCATTTATGGCGACCTCAAGCCGTGAAAATCCCCGCCAACAAACGCCCCCTCACATTGCAAAAACTGGTTCCGTTTTCGCCAATAGCATTTTTCGGCATTGCGTCGAAAATATATCATAGGTATCTTGCAAGGCGTTTAATGAGAATGATTTTCGATAACATGCACCATCAGCGGTGTGCGGCAGCGCAGTAGCGCGGGACCGTCGCTGCAGGGAGAGAAACGTTGCCAAACCCGACTCACTATCGCGCTCCACAACGCGTGCGCAATGAATTACGCTTCCGTCACATCACCGTCGCCAGCAAAACGCGGGTGGCCGATGCCTTCTGGCGCATCGTCTTTAGCGGCAGCGATCTGGCGGGTTTCCACTCGCCCTCTTTTGACGACCACATCAAAGTGTTTTTCCCGGATACGCCGGGCGGTGCGCTGGCGCTACCACACATGACCGACGAAGGTATCGTCTGGCCTGACGGCGTGCGTCCGGCGGCGCGCGACTATACGCCGCTGGCCTTTAACGGCAGCGATTCGCTGACGCTGGATTTTTACATCCACGACGGCGGCGTCGCCAGTAGCTGGGCGAGTGCCGCTCAGCCGGGCGATCGCATTGCGATGGGCGGCCCGCGCGGATCGTGCGTCGTGCCGGTGGATTATGCCTGTCAGATTTATGTCTGTGATGAGACCGGTCTGCCGGCATTTAAGCGCCGCTATCAGGAAATGCAGGCACAACAGATTCATCTGCTGGCCTGTGTTGATGAGCCAGTCGGCCGCGCGTATCTTGGCGACCTGCCGGACGTCACGGTGAGCTGGCTTGGCAGCGGCAACATGCAGGCTGAGGCGCTGACGCCGCTGCTGGACCCGATTATGCTGCCTGCTGATGACTACTTCATCTGGCTGACCGGCGAAGGCGCGGCGGTGAAACAGCTGAGCGATTACTTTACTCAGCAGCGCGCGGCGCACAGCGACCTGGTGCGCGCCGTCGCTTACTGGCATCAGAAATAACCGGCGCCCGCCCGCTGCCGCCTGTGTTGAATTTTACCAGGCACCAGACTACTATCAACCTCCCTCAACTGACCCCGGGAAGGCGATGAAACAGCAGCGGGATGTTCCAGAGCACGCCGATGCGGCACAGCGTGCCAGCTGTGCCGGCGCACGCAGAAAGCGGCGCGAAAGGATGCTGGATGCCAGTGATATTCGCCTGCTGATGCTGCACTTTCTGGCCAGCGGCGCGGCGCACGGTTATGAGCTGATCAAATCGGTGGAAGAGTTGTCGAAAGGCGAATATTCCCCCAGCCCCGGCATTATTTATCCCAACCTGACGCTGCTGGAAGAGATGGACGCCATTCGCGTGGTGGATGCCCAGGCCACGCGCAAAGCCTACGCGCTTAACGATGCGGGCCGCGCGCTGCTGGCGGAAAATGGCGAAAACGTGGCGGTGATTATCGGGCGGCTCACTTCGCTGGCGATCCTGGTCAACAACCGCAGCATTCCGCAGGTGGAGCAGGCGATCCATACGCTTCGCTATACGCTCAATCACCGGCTGTCGCAGGAGCAGATTTCACCGGCCACGGTGGAGATTGTCGTGGCGGCGTTGCAGGACGCGGCAGAGAAGATCGCCAACAGCTAAGCGCGTTACGGTTTCTTCTTGTCCACATGCCCCAGTTCGCGATCCGGCCAGCAGACATCGCGCACCCGCTGCTTCAGTGCTGCCGCATCGGGAAAGCCGCCTTCCTGTTTGCGTTCCCAAATTACCTGACCATCAATGCTAATCTCGAATACGCCGCCGCTGCCGGGCTGGAGCGTGACCGCGCTGAGATCGCCGGCAAAGGTATGCAGCAGCTCCTGCGCCATCCACGCCGAACGCAGCAGCCAGTTACATTGGGTACAGTAGTGAATGGTTACTGCCGGTTTATCTGACATCCTATCCCTCCTGTTAGTGCTTGATTAATCATGGGTTAACAAATTGTGCGCACAAAGATACATCCTGATGCAAATGATATTGATAATGATTACCAATTGCATTAAATTGTTTTCGCCATCATTTTACTCTCTATAAATCCCGCAGGCATCCCTTCGGCGCCGCTGCCAGTGACACACGGCAGCTGTGCACTGAAGCGCGCATGACACTGTGCCACAGGTGCCGGGATCGATAACATTATCTGGCCAGCGTGACGCGCTGTTTCACGGTTTTTAGCATAAAGCCGTGGTTTTCTGGCAGCAAATAAGTGAGCGAATACTAACAATTAACCAGGTATTTCGCGCATGTCTTTACACCTTCAGGGAAATTTCCGGCAGCGTCTGTTTATCGTCGCTGTTCTTGCTTCAGCCATTCACGCAGCCTGCAGCTATGCCGCCAGCGACAGCAGTACGCTGGCGCGTTCCGCAGAGAACAACAGCAGCAATGAACCGGTAATGACCGTTACCGCGCCTAAGCAGCAGGCCGGCAGCAAAACCACGCTCACCGCCAGCGATCTGCAAAAACGCGGCGCCAATGACTTCGGTTCGATCATGCGTTATGAGCCGCTGGTCAGCGCCACTGGTGCGGCGGGCGGTTCGTCAGCCGGTAAAAGCGGCTTTGACCGTGCAGGCTACACCGGCTACAACATTCGCGGGCTGGAAAGTAACCGTGTCGGTCTGGATATTGATGGCATTCCGGTACCGGACGCCACCGGTCGTCCGTACGTCAGTCGTGCCGGTAACAATACCTTCGGTATCGGTCGCGACTACATCGACCCGTATATGTTTGGCAGCGTCGAAATTGAGAAGGGCGCTACATCGGTGGAACAACCTAACACCGCCATCGGCGGTAACGTATCGTTTCATAACAAGTCGCCGGACGACTACCTCAGCAGCGATAAAACCCACTATTTCGGTTATCAGAGCGACTACAGTTCGGCAGATCGCAGCTGGCACAATGGCATCACCGCGGCGGCAGGGGATGATGAACTGCGCGGCCTGTTTGTCTACAGCCGCCGCGACGGCCAGCAGACGCGCAACAACAGCGGCGTAAAAGACGCCTACCCGGCCAACTGGCACTCGGATGCCTTTATGACGTCGGGAATCTGGCAGCCAAACGATCAGCACAAGCTGAGCGCCACCTTCGACTACTACCACAAAACCAATCACACCCACTACGATACCTGGGACAGCAGCAGCGGCAACACTATCTGGGGCACTGCGCAACAGCAGAGCGATTCGCGCCGCTGGGGCATTAATCTTGCTGATGAGTGGACGCCGTACAACGAGATGATCGATACGCTGACCACGCGGGTTTACTGGCAGCAAACCGAGGCGCACGACACCACCTGGTTACCGACCAGCGCCAGTCAGTACGGTTTCGTCTACTCTGACTACAACGTCGATACTTTAGGGTTTGACACGCGCGCCAGCAAAACCCTCGGCCGCCACGAACTGAGCGGCGGCGTCAACGCGCGCGTGGAGAACAGCGAGCGTCCGTTCCGCCAGGAGCCGAACCCGGGCACCTTCGGCACCATCACCCAGCCGCAGTCAGACAGCCGTTCCTGGACCGTGGCCGGTTATCTGCAGGATAAAATTAATTTCGATCTCGATAGCCACAATTTCGCGGTGATTCCCGGCGTGCGCGTTATTCATCAAAGCACCAAACCGAAGAACCTCGGCGATCTGACCAACGGCAGCACGGTGCTGACCGCAGAGCAGGTGGAAAAACTGTACGGCAAGACCAATTCAGACACCGAAGTGCTGCCGTCACTGACCTTCCAGTACGATATCAATCCGGCGCTCACCACCTGGCTGCAATATAAGCGCGGCGTGGAGTTCCCGACCACCAGCCAGCTTTACGGCTCGTGGAACCTTGGTTCAAGCTACGCCGGCAGCGCGCAGTATGCGCTGATTGGTAATACCGATCTGAAAACCGAGACCAGCAACAATTTTGAGTGGGGTCTGAAAGGACAGCCGACCGACGGCATCACCCTCAATACCTCGGTGTTCTACAACACCTACAAAAACTTTATTGCCTACACCCGCTATCGCCGCGCCACCAACCCGGCGATGTTCGTCAATGTTCCGGCCAACATCTACACCAGCTATCAGGCTGAGAACCGCGACAAAGCCTACATTTATGGGGCGGAGATCAGCACCCGCGTCAACTACGGCAGCTGGTTCCCGACCGTGGATGGCCTGAGCAGCACGTTCGCGCTCGGCTACAGCGAGGGTAAAGCGAAATCCCGCTATCTGGGCGACAAATACATCGATCTCGACAGCGTCGCGCCGCTGAAAGCGATTGTCGGCGTCGCGTGGGACGACAAAGCGCGCGGTTACGGCGCTGCGCTCACCGCCACCTTCGTCAAAGGCAAACAGGCCAGCGCCACCAACCGTGAGAGCTACAGCAACAGCGGGGCGGCCATCAGCGACGCCAGCAGCGAATACATGCGCGTGCCGGGCTACGGCCTGATCGATGCCACCGCGTACTGGCAGCTAACGAAAAATGTCAGGCTGAGCAGCGGTGTCTACAACATTACCGATCGTAAATACTGGGATTACCTCAGCAGCCGCACGCTGACCAGCGCCAGCGCGCAGGAGCGCAACGACATCAATCTGGCCGTGATGCCGGGACGCACCTGGCAGCTCGGCGTGAACGTCGACTTCTAATCACTTTTCGCCCTGCGGTGGCGCAGGGCATTTTCACGGGAGCAAGCGCAATGCATCAACGCTATCAACACTATCTGGCGCTGAAAGGCCAGCATCCAAAAATGTACGCGCGTGATTTAGCCGCGCTGATGGGCATAGGGGAAGCACAGCTGTGCGAAGCGCGCGTGGGCCACGACGCGCAGCCGCTGCGCGCCGATTTTCCGGCGCTGCTGACGGCGCTGGCGGCAGTGGGTGAGACCAAAAGTATTACGCGCAATGCCTGGGCGGTGCACGAACAGGTGGGAACCTACAGCAATCTGCATCTCGGCGAACATGGCGGGCTGGTGCTTAATCCGCGTGCGCTCGACCAGCGTCTGTTTCCCGCGCAGTGGCACAGTGCTTTCTTCCTGCGCGAGCAGACCGCGCACGGCGAACGACAGAGCATACAGATTTTCGATCGTCACGCTGATGCGGTGCTGAAAATCTACACCACCGCGCAAACGGAGATGCCGGCGTGGCAGGCATTGATTGAGCGCTTCCGGCTGGCGCACGCGCCTCAGCTGCAGCCGCAGCCGGTCAGCGCCACGCCGTTCAGCGACAGGGTGGATGCCGGCACTGTCGAAGCGGAGTGGCGTGCCATGACCGATGTGCATCAGTTCTTTGGCCTGCTGAAGCGTCACCATCTCTCGCGGCCGCAGGCGTTTCGCGCGGTGCCGGATGATTTAGCGCGTCAGGTGAGCAACACCGCGCTGGCAACGCTGCTGGGCCAGGTACAGCAGGATGGCAATGAAATCATGATCTTCGTCGGCAATCGCGGCTGTACCCAGATCTTTACCGGCACTATCGGGAAAGTGGTGCCGCTGGATAACTGGATTAACGTTTTTAACCCCACATTCACGCTGCATCTGATGGCGGATCGCATTCACGAGAGCTGGGTGACGCGCAAGCCGGGCGGCGATGGCTTCGTCACCAGTCTGGAGCTGTTTGCTGCCGATGGCACGCAGATTGCCCAGCTGTACGGCCAGCGCAGCGAGGGCACGCCGGAACAGGCACGCTGGCGCGAGCAGGTGATGGCGCTGACGCCGACAGGAGCCGCCGCATGAAAGCGCTGATCCTGACACTGCTTGCTCTGCTGACGCTGCCGGCGTGGGCGGCGCAGCGCATCATTACTATCGGAGGCGATGTAACGCAGATCGTCTACGCGCTGGATGCGCAGGCGCAGCTAGTGGCGCGCGACAGCACCAGCCAGCATCCGGCGGCGGCCACCAGGCTGCCGGATATCGGTTATATGCGCCAGCTCAACGCGGAAGGCATTCTGGCACAGAAACCGACGCTGGTACTGGCCAGCGCGCTGGCTAAACCGTCGCTGGTGTTGCAGCAGGTGGCGGACGCCGGGGTAACGGTGGTGGAGGTCAGTGGGGATAACCGCCTCGACGCCATCACGGACAAAATCGCCACCATTGGCAAAGCGCTGCAGCGTGAACAGGCGGCCCGCGCGTTGATCGACAAGGTCAACAAACAGCGTGCGCAGCTACCGCAGCGGCCGCTGCCGGTGAAAGTGCTGTTTATCATGGCGCACGGTGGATTACGTACCCAGGCGGCTGGTGCGCAGACCGGCGCTGACGGCGCAATTCGCGCTGCCGGCCTGGTCAATGCCATGGGCGCGGTGCCGCACTATCAGCAGCTGTCGCAGGAGGGCGTCGTGGCGGCGGCACCGGATTTGGTGGTGGTCGGCGAAGAGGGGCTGCGCACGCTGGGTGGCGAACAGGCGGTGTGGGCGCTGCCGGGCCTGCAGTTGACGCCGGCCGGCCAGCATCACGCGCTGCTGGTGATTGATGAGATGGCGCTGCTGAGTTTCGGCCTCGATACGCCGGACGCGATTTTGCGCCTGCGCCATGCGGCGGAAGCCGTGCAGCATGATTAACCGCCTGATGATGCGCTGGCTGATGTTAATGAGTATCAGCATGCTGGTGTGCATGCTGCTGGCGGCCAACCTCGGCGCGATGCCGCTGTCGCTGCGCACGCTGTGGCAGGCGCCGCTCAGCGATCTGGCCTGGCAAATCTGGCTCACAATTCGCCTGCCGCGCGTATTGCTGGCGGTGCTGACTGGCATGGCGCTGGCGGTGTCCGGCGCGGTGATGCAGGGGCTGTTTCGTAATCCGCTGGCCGATCCCGGACTGCTGGGTATCAGCAGCGGTGCCGGGCTGGCGGTGGCGCTCTCAGTGGTGTTGCCGGTCAGCCTGCCGCCGCTGCTGGCGCTCTGGCTGCCCTCGCTGGCAGCGTTTGCCGGCAGCCTGGTAGTAACGCTGCTGATCTTCAGCTTTAGCCGGCTGGCGCAGGGCCAGCTGGCGCGCCTGCTGCTGGTGGGCATTGCGATTAATGCGCTATGCGGCGCGGCGGTTGGCGTGCTGTCGTGGCTGAGCAACGACCAGCAGCTGCGTCAGCTGTCGCTGTGGGGCATGGGCAGCCTGACGGGTGCCCAGTGGCCGAGCCTGCTGGTGTGCGCGCTGCTGATTGTTCCGGCGCTGCTGCTGGTACAGACGCGCGCGCGTCGCCTCAATCTGCTGCAGCTGGGCGAAGAGGACGCGCACTATATGGGCGTCGATGTTAAACGCACGCAGCGCCAGCTGCTGGTGCTGAGTGCGCTGCTGGTGGGCACGGCGGTGGCGGTCAGCGGCATTATCGGTTTTGTCGGGCTGGTGGTGCCGCACGTGATGCGTTTTTGTCTCGGCAGTGACCACCGCTGGCTGCTGCCGGGCGCGGCGCTGGCGGGAGCGATTCTGCTGTTGCTGGCGGATACGCTGGCGCGCACCGTGGTGATTCCGGCCGAAATGCCGGTCGGGCTGCTAACCAGTCTGCTGGGCGGGCCGTGGTTCCTGTGGCAGATTCTGCGCCAGCAAAGGGGGCTGAATGAGTGAGCAGTTGCAGGCGCGCGGACTGCGGTTTTGCCGGGGAACGCGTACCTTAATCGATGATGTCTCCCTGACGCTGCCGCCGGGCGAAATGGTTGCCCTGATCGGTCCTAACGGTGCCGGTAAGTCGACGCTGCTGCGGCTGCTGACCGGCTTTCTGCACGCGGACGCCGGTGAATGCTGGCTGGGCGATCGTCCACTGGCGGCCTGGCCGCGCGAACCGCTGGCGCAGCGCCGCGCGGTGATGCGCCAGCAAAACAGCGTCACCTTTCCGCTGCCGGCTGCCGACGTGGTGGCGATGGGGCGCGCACCCTGGCCGGCCGGTAACTGCCAGGCGGTGGTGCAGGAGGTGATGCAGTTAACCGGCAGCGCGCCGCTGGCGCAGCGCGACTATCGCTCGCTGTCGGGCGGGGAGCAGCAGCGCGTGCAGCTGGCCCGGGTGCTGGCGCAGCTGTGGCATGACGACGGTCCGCGCGGCTGGCTGTTGCTGGATGAACCCACCTCCGCGCTCGATCTCTACTGGCAGCAGTCCACTCTGCGCCTGCTGCACCAGCTGACGCGCAATGGCCGCTTCAGCGTCTGCGCGGTGCTGCACGATTTGAATCTGGCCTCACTGTGGTCGGATCGGGTGTTGTTGTTACACCACGGCCAGCTGGTGGCGCAGGGCGCGCCGCACGCGGTGATGACCGAACCGATCCTGACGCGCTGGTATCAGGCCGACCTGCAGGTGGTTACGCCGCCAGCGCAGGATCGGCCGCAGATACAGCTGCGGCCATAACGGCATCCTGCACCGGGTCAGGGCGCCTGGCGGCAATCGACAATCAGCCGCCCACGCACCTGGCCTGCCAGCAGCTGTTCTGCGCCTGCGCGCGCCTCGCTCAGTGGAATCACTTTGGTCATTTGCTCCAGCAGCGCGCCGTCAACCAGTTCCGCCAGACGCTGCCACGCCTGCTGACGCAGCGGTTTGGCGCACATCACGCTGTCCACGCCGGCCAGCGTAACGCCGCGCAGAATAAACGGCGCAACGCTGGTGGGCAGATCGAGGCCCTGCGCCATGCCGCAGGCGGCGACCACGCCGTCGCGCTGGATCCCGGCTAACACATTGGCCAGCGTGTGGCTGCCGACGCTATCGATCGCGGCGGCCCAGCGCTCTTTCGCCAGCGGTTTGCCGGGCGCGCTCAGTTCGTTACGGTCGATAATCGCGGAGGCGCCGAGCGTATCGAGCAGGTAGGCGCTGTCGCTGGCGCGGCCGCTGGATGCCACGACCTCATAGCCGAGACGTGCCAGCAGGCTCACGCTGAAGCTGCCCACGCCGCCGCTGGCACCGGTAACCAGCACCGGACCGTGCTGCGGTGTGATGCCCTGTTTTTCCAGCGCCAGCACGCACAGCATCGCGGTAAAGCCGGCGGTGCCAATCGCCATGGTTTGCAGCGGGCTGAGCGCCGCCGGGACCTTGACCAGCCAGTCGCCGGAGACGCTGGCTTTCTGCGCCAGCCCGCCCCAGTGTTTTTCACCCACGCCCCAGCCGGTGAGCAGCGCAACATCGTCCTGCTGCCACTCCGGATGACGGCTGTGGATCACCCGGCCAACAAAATCGATGCCCGGCACCATGGGAAACTGGCGCACAATCGGCCCTTTATTACAGATGGCCAGCGCGTCTTTGTAGTTGAGGGTGGAGTAGCTTACTTCGAGGGTAACATCCTGATCGGGCAATTGTTGCTCTGACAGATCCTGCAGGGATGTGCGGTATCCCTGTTCATCATTTTCAATGACCAGTGCCTTGAACATGCAGCCTCCGGCTGGTTGGGAGAAGTGCGCTCCATAGTACGCTTCTGCCGCAGGGAGTGCCAGGCGGATGGGCGCGGCAGGCGGTCGCTATCGCACCGGTGTTACATTCTGCATAACTTTGCGTAATCTTCGACTATTCAGGCAGTTAAAAATAGACGCCTTAACTATTATTCATGTAAATCAATGAAGTAGCGCATTGGCGTTCTGCATCAAAATTCCGCCCTGATTGGTTGTTCGCGGGAAAAAAAGATGCCATCATGTCGCCCGAATTTATTCCCCATCTTCATCGCTGAGGACGCCGCCATGTCCGGTACAATGCACATCTGCACTTGTCGCCGTGCGCTTCATGACAAGCGCGCCTCTGTCATCTGTTGTTCGCATTTCCCGCTCACCATGCGGTGAGGCTACGCCCCGTTCGCTGTTGGATATGAGTAAAGACAGACGCGATCTGGCTTTACTGATGTCTATCGGTTGCGGCCGCCGGACGTTATTCGCCGGGGAAATTTCCTCATTGCTGTGCCACTGGCACCCACTCATCCTTCATTACGGGGATTTGTGTTATGAACCCATTGAAAATTGCTGCCAGCGTAGCGGTAGCGCCAAGCCTGAGTCTCAACACCGCGCGCGACGTGGTGACGCTGGATAATACCGATTTCACCGACGTGGCCGCGGTAGTGGTCTCGCTGGCCGATACACGCAGCGGCGTGCTGACGCTGCTGCGCCAGACTGGCTTCAATCTGCCGGTGTTTGTCGCGAACGCCTTTGATGACGCGGTGCTGACGCTGCCGGGCGTGACCGGAGAGATCAACGGCGCAGCGGAAGAGTGGCAGGCGCTGGAGCAGGCGGCGCAGGCGTACGAGGCGGAACTGCTGCCGCCGTTTTTCGACACCCTGACGCGCTATGTCGATATGCAGAACAGCACCTTTGCCTGTCCGGGCCATCAGGGCGGGGCGTTTTTCCGCCGCCATCCGGCCGGACGTCAGTTTTATGAGTTCTACGGCGAGAACGTCTTTCGCTCCGATATGTGTAACGCGGACGTCAAGCTGGGCGATTTACTGATCCACGAAGGCTCGGCCAAGGATGCGCAGAAATATGCCGCGCGCGTGTTCAACGCCGATAAAACCTACTTCGTGCTGAACGGCACCTCCAGCGCCAACAAAGTGGTGACCAATGCGCTGCTGACGCGCGGCGATCTGGTGCTGTTTGACCGCAATAACCATAAATCTAACCACCACGGTGCGCTGATCCAGGCAGGCGCCACGCCGGTTTATCTGGAAGCGGCGCGTAATCCGTTTGGTTTTATTGGCGGCATCGATGCGCACTGTTTCGACGAGACGTATCTGCGCGAGCAGGTGCGCCAGGTCACGCCACAGCGCGCGGATCAGCCGCGCCCGTTCCGGCTGGCGATCATCCAGCTTGGTACCTACGATGGCACGGTATACAACGCGCGCCAGGTGGTGGATCGCATCGGGCATCTGTGTGACTACATTCTGTTTGATTCGGCATGGCTGGGTTATGAGCAGTTTATTCCGCTGATGGCCGGCTGCTCGCCGCTGACGCTGGAGCTCAATGAGAACGATCCGGGAATTTTTGTCACCCAGTCGGTGCATAAGCAGCTGGCGGGCTTCTCGCAGACTTCGCAGATTCACAAGAAAGATAACCATATTCGCGGCCAGAAACGCTTCTGCCCACACAAGCGGCTGAACAACGCGTTTATGCTGCACGCCTCAACCAGCCCGTTCTATCCGCTGTTCGCTGCGCTGGATATCAACGCCAGAATGCATCAGGGCGAAGCGGGGCGCAGCATGTGGCACGACTGCGTCACGCTGGGCATTGAGGCACGCAAAGCGATCCTTGAGCGCTGCAGCCTGATTCAGCCCTTCCTGCCGGAGCAGGTGCACGGCAAGGCATGGCAGGCGGCAGAAACCGCCACCATCGCCGCCGATCCGGCGTATTTCAGCTTCGAACCGGGCGCGAAGTGGCACGGTTTTGCCGGTTACGATGCCGGACAGTATCTGGTGGACCCGTGCAAGCTGCTGCTCACCACGCCAGGCATCGATGCCACCAGCGGCGAATACACCCGCTTTGGCATTCCGGCCACCATTCTCGCCAACTATCTGCGCGAGAACGGTATCGTGCCGGAGAAGTGCGATCTCAACTCAATCCTGTTCCTGCTGACCCCAGCGGAAACGCCGGAAAAAATGGCGCATCTGGTGGCGATGCTGGAGCAGTTTGAACAGCACGTGCGGGAAGATGCGCTGCTGGCCGAAGTGCTGCCGAGCGTGTATCGCAGGCACGTCGAGCGCTATCAGGGCTACACGCTGCGTCGCCTGTGCCAGGAGATGCACGATTTGTACGTCAGCTACGACGTTAAGGATCTGCAGCGCGACATGTTCCGCCAGGCGTGTTTCCCGAAAGTCGAGGTCAATCCGCAGGATGCGCATCAGGCGTATATTCGCGGTGACGTTGAGCTGGTGCCGATCGCCAGTGCCGAAGGGCGCATTGCCGCCGAGGGGGCGCTGCCGTATCCGCCGGGTGTGCTGTGCGTGGTGCCAGGCGAAACCTGGGGCGGGGCAGTGCAGCGCTATTTCCTCGCGCTGGAAGCGGGTATCAATCTGCTGCCGGGCTTTTCACCGGAGTTGCAGGGGGTTTACACCGAGGAGGATGACAGCGGGCACAAGCGGTTAGTGGCGAATATGATGTTGTAGGAGGGGGCTGTTCCCCCACCGCACGCCACCTTCTCCCGCAGGCGGGAGAAGGTGGCGATGAGCGCTAATCAATAACGGTGGTAGCTGCGCTGTGCCTGGCTCACTTTGTACAGATAGCGGCGCGACTCGGCCGACGGATGGTTGGTGGTCAGCGTCTGATACACCTGGCTCGGTGACATGCCGTTGATGGTGGCGAAGGCGCGGTCTTTATCGCTGGAGAACACGCGCAGCACGCTGCCCGCCCCGCCGTTATAAGCGGTGATCACTGCGTAACGGCGCGATAGCGGATCCTGAATCCCGCCGAGATAGCTCTTCTGCAGCAGCGACAGATAAGCGGTACCGGCATCAATGTTATTGGCCGGATCGAGCAGATAGCTGCGGCTCGGTTTACCCCATTTGCCCTTCATGCGGAACACATCGACCCCGGCAGTATGCTGCACCACCTGCATCAGACCCAGCGCATCGGCGTTGCTTACCGCATAAGGGTTGAAGCTCGATTCGGTCTGCATGATCGCCAGAATCAGCGAGGCATCAACGCCATACTGTTCGGCGGCTTTGCGCACCAGCGGCAGATATTTATGCGCACGTTTGTCGAGGTGGTTGGGCACCATCGGAATGGTCACCGACCAGATAACGTGCAGCCCGGAGGTGCGTCTCTGCAGTTTGTTCTGAATCAGGTAATCGGCAAAGTTACCGGCGCGTCCCTGCCAGCGGATCGGCTGACCGGTATTATCCAGCACCTGGCCGTAGAGCAGCGGCTCTTTACTGATCTGAATATCGTTGGCGTCGGAGTAGAGATCGACGTTGCCCGGATCGTCACCAATCAACAGCGTGGTGATGATGGCCTGACGCAGGCTGGCCATCGGATCGGTGCCGGAAATGGTCTCAATGGTGATGCTACCGCTGTCGAAGTTGATGTGACTGCGGGTGTAATAGTTATCGCTGTATTTGACGTAGTCCTTGGGTCCGGCGATCAGAACCTCATTGATTCCCCAGATATTCTCGATGTTGGCGGCAAATTGCCCCATCAGAATGTCAAAACCGTTGGTGTCCTTAACCCACTCTTCATGGTACTGCGATTTTTTTTGTCCGGAGCAGGAGACTAACAGGGGTGCGATGACCAGCAGTGCTATCAGTTTTTTATTCATTGTGAATGCGTGCCTGACTCGAAAAAGAGGGCCTCAAAGGGAGGCCCTGAACGTTTATTTTTCTGGCGGGGTGTAACCTTCAATGTGCACATCTTTGCCTTCGAACAGGAAATTCACCATCTCCTTCTCCAGCACTTTGCGATCTTCCGGGTTCATCATGTTGAGCTTCTTCTCGTTGATCAACATGGTCTGCTTGGACATCCACTGCTGCCAGGCTTCTTTGGAAATCTCATTGTAGATGCGCTTACCCAGTTCGCCAGGATAGAGCTGAAAGTCCTGGCCTTCAGCTTCGCGTTGCAGATAAGAACAAAAAATGGTGCGGCTCATTACTCTTCCTCTTCGGTCAAACTGGTTCGCAGTTGAAGCTGCCGGGGATGGCGCAGCTCATGCAGCAGGCGCTCTACCGGCGCGGCCAGCCCCACTGACGGTGGTTGCGCTAAGTTATACCAGAGACCGCCGGCTTCATCCATCAGCGACCCGGAGGAAGGCCACGCCAGCCACATAGGCACAATATCTAAGTGGAAATGGCTGAAGGTGTGACGAAACGCGGTAAGCTGCTGCGGTTTCGCGTAGATGCCGCGCGCCGCCAGCCAGTCAGTCAGCGCTTGCTCACTGGTGAACTGCGGGAAGCAGAACAGGCCGCCCCACAAACCCACCGGCGGACGCTGTTCCAGAAACACCTCGTCGCCGTGCTGCAGCATCAGGAACCAGCCGCTGCGCTCTGGTAGCGTGACTTTCGGTTTCTTACCGGGATAATCAGCCCAGTTGCCTTGTGCATAAGCCGCGCAGCCGCTATTCAGCGGGCAGATTTCGCATTTCGGGCGGGAGCGAGTACACACTAACGCGCCGAGATCCATCATCGCCTGATTGAACTGGCTGACGCCTTCCGCTGGCGTGACGTCTTCACTGATCTGCCACAGTCGCTTCTCCACCTCTTTTTTGCCCGGCCAGCCGCTCACCGCATAGCAGCGTGCCAGCACGCGTTTTACGTTGCCGTCGAGGATCGGGAAATGCAGGCCAAGCGACAGCGACAGGATCGCGCCCGCCGTGGAGCGGCCGACGCCCGGCAGCGCCGCGACGTCATCGAAATGAGGCGGGAATACGCCGCCGTGCAGCTCAACCACCTGTTTAGCCGCCTTGTGCAGGTTACGCGCCCGTGCGTAATAGCCGAGGCCGGTCCACAGATGCAGCACTTCATCAAGCGGCGCGGCGGCCAGGTCGGCAACCGTGGGGAAGCGCGCCATAAAGCGTTCGAAATAGGGAATAACGGTGGCAACCTGCGTCTGCTGCAGCATTACTTCGGAGAGCCACACCTTATAGGGCGTTTTCTCCAGCTGCCACGGCAGAGTTTTACGGCCAAAGCGTTGGTACCACTCCAGCACCTGTTGCGCGAACTGCGGCGCCTGCATCATAAGAAGGAAATTTTCCGTGTTTACTCTACAATCAGGCAGGAATTCCAGCACAGAGACATCAGGGTGTAAACCGGAAGATTGCAAAGGCTTGCTTCTGTTACTTAACTTTGCATAATGCCCGTTTCCCTGAACAGGCTAACCAGCAGGTTTCAACATGATTAATGACGTCATCACCCCGGAATTTGATGAGAACGGGCGGCCTTTACGCCGTATCCGCAGTTTTGTGCGCCGCCAGGGGCGCTTAACGAAAGGACAGCAGCTCGCGCTCGACAATTACTGGCCGGAGATGGGCGTCGAGTATCAGCCGCAGCCGCTCGACATGGCCGCGCTGTTTGGCCGCGAAGCGCCGCTGGTGCTGGAGATCGGGTTTGGCATGGGCGCCTCGCTGGTGACCATGGCGCAGAACAATCCGCATCAGAACTTCCTCGGCATTGAAGTGCATGCGCCGGGTGTCGGTGCCTGTCTGGCCTCGGCCAAAGAGGCTGGCGTGCAGAATCTGCGCGTGATGTGTCACGATGCGGTGGAAGTGCTGGAAAACATGGTGCCGGACAATTCGCTGCGCATGGTGCAGCTGTTTTTCCCGGATCCATGGCATAAGGCGCGCCACAACAAGCGCCGCATTGTCCAGGTACCGTTTGCCGAGCTGGTGCTGCGCAAGCTGAAGCTGGGCGGCGTGTTCCACATGGCGACCGACTGGGAAGAATACGCCACGCACATGCTGGAAGTGATGAGCAGCATCGATGGCTATAGCAATCAGTCGGAGAGCCAGAATTACGTGCCGCGTCCGGAAACGCGTCCGTTAACCAAATTTGAGCAGCGCGGGCAGCGACTGGGCCATGGCGTATGGGATCTGATGTTTGAGAGGGTGAAATAATGGCTGTAAAACGTAGCCGCCGTTTACGTAAAAAGTTGCATGTTGATGAGTTTCAGGAGCTGGGCTTCTCTGTTGCCTGGCGTTTTGCCGAAGGCACCAGTGAGGAAGAGGTGGATGCCACGCTCGATCAGTTCATCAATGAGGTGATCGATCCGAATGGTCTGGCCTATGACGGCAGCGGCTATCTGGTGTGGGAAGGGCTGGTGTGTCTGCAGCAGACCGGCAAATGCACCGACGCGCACCGCGAGCTGGTGCGTAACTGGCTGGAAAAGAAAAATCTCGCCGATATTCAGGTCACTGAACTCTTCGACGTTTGGTGGGACTAAGTATCACCACTGGCGATAACTTCGCGCGATGAATCGCGCCGCTACACATTCAGTGCGTGTTGGTTGATTCGCTTGTCCAATGCACCTTTCGTAGCGGCGCAATTTATTGCGCATCGCCAGACGCAGCACAATGCCACCGCTTATCAGACTATTCACATCTGCAGGAGATTTCATGGTTCGTAAGGCTCTTCTCGCCGCGCTGCTGCTGACGGCAGCTCAGGCGCATGCTGACTATCAGTGCAGCGTCAATCCAAAGGATGATGTGATCATCAAACCCCAGAGCGTGCAGGTGGTGGGCAGCAACGGCAACCTTGAAATCACGCCGCAGGGCGATGTGCAGTTCAACGGCAAGGCGGTGAGCGTCGATAACGCCACGCGCCAGCAGGCGATTGACTACCAGAACGCGCTGCGTCGCGATCTGCCGTGGGTCGACAGCGGCGCAACCACCCGTCTGGAGCGGGGCCGCGTGTCGCTGGATAAAGTGATCGTCGAAAAACTCGGGGCGGACAGTAATGTGCGCAATCGCCTGACCACGCTGAACGGCCAGCTTAAGCAGCAGATGAACCGCATCATCGAGCATCGCCCGGATGGCCTGACCTTCCACCATCAGGCCATTGAGCAGGTGCGCGCCGACGGCGAGAAGCTGGTGCAGAGCACGCTGGGCGGGGTGTTGCAGGATAGCCTGAACGAGATGGGTACCAAACAGGCCGCCAGCGGCAGCAATCCGCTGCAGGCGCTGATGGGCAACCTCGGCGGGCTACAGCAGTCGATTCAGACTGAATGGAACAATCAGGAGCAGGATTTCCAGAACTTCGGTCATGAAGTGTGTAACCGGGTGACCGCACTGGAGAGCCAGCGCAAGACGCTGATGCAGAACGTAAAGGGCTAAGCCAGCCGCGTTGCCGCTGAATGCACGGAACATCACGGCGTCATTGTTCTTCTGAACAGTGGTGCCTTTTTTTATCCCCGCAGCTTTTAAGCCGTGATTTAACAGATTGTCTTAGATTCGGGACGAATCTGATAACGGCAAAATTTCCGCATTAATAACTATATCAACGGGCATTCAGCCTGTTGAACTTATTAATTTTTAAGGAAATTTTATGTTATTTTCTGACACCTCTGCTTCCAGTTCACATCCGGTTTTATCACCCCCTGTAGTTATCTTTGCCGAACGCGGCTGGTACAACGATCCGCAAAAACGCTGGCAGGGAACGGTGCAAACGCCGGACGCCGTTGAAGTCATCGTGACGGTTAACGGTGGCAATCCGCTACGCGTGCCGGTGATCAATGGCCACTTCGAGTGGATGCCGCCGCAGCCGATGGCCGATGGTGAATACCAGCTAACCTTCACCGCCGTGGATGCAGCCGGCAATCACAGCGCACCCACGCGCGTGGATTACAATATCGATACCCATCGGCCCGCCAGACCGATCATTGAAGCCATTGAAGACCACGTTGCCGGCGGCGTGGAGGACGGTAACAGCATCAGGCGTAACGGCTATACCAACGATGATCAGCCGGTGGTACGCGGGCAGGCGGAAGCCAACGCGCTGGTTTATCTCTATAATGGCAACCAACTTCTCGCCTCTGTGCGTGCCGATGCGCAGGGCAACTGGCAGGCGCAGCTCGATCTGCCGCAGGACGGAACCTATAACCTGACGGCGCAGGCCGAGGACCGCGCCGACAACCGCAGTCAGCCGTCGCCGAAGTGGACCTTTCATCTCGATACGCTTACCCCGGAAACGCCGACGTTCAGCTATTACGACGACAATCGCGGGCTGTATCAGGGCCAGTTTGGCCGCGGCAAACCCACCGATGATGTCCGGCCGGAACTGCACGGCGAAGCCGAGCCCGGCAGCGTGGTGCGCATTCAGTATGCCGCACCGGGCGGAAAGTGGGTTGTCGGCGGTACGGCCACCGTCGACAGCAGCGGCCACTGGCACTGGACGCCGCCGCAGGATCTGCTGCCGGACGGCGACTGGCGTTTTCGCAGCCGCAGCAGCGATAAAGCCGGCAACGTCAGTCAATGGAGCGACAGCTGGACGCTGACCATCGACACCCGTATCAACACGCCCACCATCCTGCAGGCTATCGATGACGTCGGCACCATCCAGCCGGTGCTGCCGGTCCAGACCACCGACGATAAGCGGCTCGATTTTTCCGGACAGGCCGAGCCTTACAGTCAGGTGACGCTGTACCAGAACGGCGTGGCAGCCGGCAGCGCGACGGTGGGGGCCGATGGGCGCTGGCAGATTACCCCGGACCGCGACATGCAGCCGGGCAGCAACAACTTTACGGTAAAAGCGGTCGATGTGGCGGGTAACGTCAGTGACTATGCGCCCAACTGGGCGATTAACCATGACTCTGGCGTAAAGCACAGTTCTGGCGAAGAGAACTGGAACTGTCGCGCCAATACCAGCTGGCAAACCGGCCGTGTGTATCAGTACGGCGGGTTGAAAGTCACCGAACTGAAACATGGCACCAGCAACAACTGTTTCTATACCGGCATCATGAACCGGCCGGATGGCTATGAAAGCAAAGCGATTGAGATGCTGGATCATTCAGTCGTGCAGTTTGATTTTGGTGCCACCAATTACGTGGAGTTCAATTATGGCTATCTCCACAATTGCGATACCTACGTGGATATCTTCTCCCCCAGCGGTGAACTGCTGGGGCGCGAATACCTGCAGCCCAGTGGCGCCAGTCGGTCAGAGCAAGGCCTGAACACCTTTAGCTGGCAGGCTCCGGCGGGCCAGCAGATTGGCTATATTGACGTCCATTCAGGTGAAGATCCGGATACCTATAAAAAAGTGCTGTGCTGGAACGTGCTGGTGAAGCGCGATGTGGGCTGGATTATTGATACTGTGCGCTGGGGCAAAGACGAGAGCCTGATACAGCACCATACGCTGCCGGAAACGCAGGAACAGGAGGGCGCGCAGCTGCATCTGAATGATGTGCAGCAGTGGCTGGCGGCGCACAGCGGACAACTGCTGCAGGGCTTCTCTGCGCTGGTGCTGGAAGGAGAACATCAGCAGCTTGATTATCAGCAGCTGACGCAGCATATCAGCGGCCTGCAGCATATCGATCTCACCGGCTCCGGGGACAATCTGCTGCAGCTGGATGCGCAGCAGCTGTTGCAGCAGGCGCACCAGGATGTGCTGCTGCCAGAGCGCACGCGCAGCTGGCTGATTGATGGCGATGCCGGCGACGTGGTGCAGCTCAGCGATAGCACGCAATTTTATCAGCAGTGGCAGCAGCAGGGGACGCAGCAGAGCGGTGGCAAAGTGTGGCAGGTGTTTGAGAGTCTCGACCACAGCGCAACGCTGTTAATCAATAATGAGGTGATGGTCGCCTGAGCGTAACAGATGCAGCCGTGCCGCACAGTACGGCTGCCAGCGGAAAAGGCGCGCGCCTTCTCCGCTGAATTTACATGAACAGCTCCAGTAGCGAATTGAGGAACAGTTTGCCTTTTTCAGTGATCTGCCAGTGCTCTGGCTGCTCCTGCACATAACCGGCGGCGATGGCTGCGTCGATCTGCGGGCGAATCACTGCCTCGTCCAGCCCGGTGTAGCGCTGAAAATCGGCGCGCGGCGCGGCTTCCAGCAGGCGGAAACGGTTCATAAAGAACTCGAACGGCTTGTCCTCGTCCGGCACGTCATGCTGCTTATCCAGATAGTTGCCCTTCATAAAACCGCGCGGATGACGGGTTTTCACCGTGCGCACGATGCGCCCGTCCGGCTGCGTCAGCTTGCCGTGCGCGCCACAGCCGATGCCGAGGTAATCACCGAAGCGCCAGTAGTTCAGGTTATGCTCGCAGCGATAGCCCGGTTTGGCGTAGGCCGAGGTTTCATACTGCTGATAGCCTGCGGCGCTCAGCAGCTGATGACCCTGCTCAAAGATATCCCACAGCGCATCGTCATCCGGCAAAACCGGCGGGCGTGAACCAAACAGCGTGTTGGGCTCAATGGTCAGCTGATACCACGACAGATGCGGCGGGTTGAGGGCAATCGCCTGGCGCAAATCGTCCAGCGCTTCTTCCAGCGACTGATCCGGCAGGCCGTGCATCAGGTCGAGGTTAAAGCTGCGCAGGCCGAGACCGGCCGCCAGTTGTGCCGCGCGGACCGCCTCGTCCGGACCGTGGATGCGCCCCAGGCGCGTCAGCTTTTGCGGACTGAAACTCTGCACGCCAATCGAAATCCGGTTAATGCCCGCCCGCTGATAGCCGCTGAAGCGATCGGCTTCCACCGTGCCCGGATTGGCTTCCATGGTGATTTCGGCGTCCGCCGCCAGCGGCAGGCGCGCGCGCACGCCATCCATCAGCTGCTGCATCGCTTCGCTGCTCAGCAGGCTGGGCGTGCCGCCGCCGATAAAGATAGTGCGCACTTCGCGCCCGGCGATCAGCGGCAGATCCTGGTCAAGATCGTTGAGCAGATGCTGCACATACTCGCTGTGCGGCACTTCGCCTTTGAGCGCGTGCGAGTTGAAGTCGCAGTACGGACATTTCTGCACGCACCACGGGATGTGGATATAAAGGCTTAACGGTGGTAACTCAGGCATTGCGCATCGCTTCCAGCAGTAGCGTCAATGCTTTACCCCGGTGCGACACGGCACGCTTTTCATCCTTGCTCAGCTCGGCGGCGGTTTTACCCAGCGCCGGCACGTAGAAGATCGGATCATAACCGAAACCGCCTTCACCGGCGGCCGCGCGGGTAATCTCCCCGGCCCAGCTGCCGTGGAACACCAGCGGCGTCGGGTCGGCGGCGTGACGCACGTACACCAGTACGCAGTGGAACTGTGCCTGGCGCTCGCCGTCCGGCACCTGCTCCAGCGCCTGCAGCAGTTTGTCGAGATTCTGCTGGTCGCTGGCATCAACGCCGGCATAGCGCGCCGAGTAAATGCCCGGCGCGCCGCCCAGCGCATCGACCGCCAGCCCGGAGTCATCAGCAATCGCCGGCAGGCCGGTGATCTGCGCCGCGTGACGTGCTTTCAGGATGGCGTTTTCGATAAAGGTCAGTCCGGTCTCTTCGGCAGACTCTACGCCCAGCTCGGTTTGCGCCACGATATCCAGGCCGAAGGCCGCTAACAGATCGGCCAGTTCACGTACTTTGCCCGGATTACCGGTGGCGAGCACAACTTTTTGCATAACAGTTCCAGATTAACGAATTACAGCAGGTACCAGAGACCCGGGAACAGGTCCATACCGAGGAAGTTCAGCGCATACAGCACCAGAATCACGATCATCGCTGAGAAATCGATGCCGCCCATCGCCGGCAGGATACGGCGAATCGGTGCCATCAGCGGTTCGGTCAGCTGGATCAGCACATAGTCCATCGCGCCGCGTCCCTGGCTGATCCAGCTCATCAGCGAGCGAATGATGATCACCCAGAACACCAGATAGCCGGCGGATTTGACCAGTGACAGCAGGCCCACCAGCAGGTTGGTCGGATCGACGGAGAACACTCCGACCTGAATCAGCAGCAGAATCGGATATTTCAGCGTGGTCAGCACGAATGCCAGCAGCAGCGACGCGGTGTCAATCGGTCCCAGCGCCGGCAAAATGCGGCGCAGCGGTTTAACAATCGGCTGGGTGATCTTCACGACAAACTGCGCCAGCGGATTGTAAAAGTCACAGCGTGACCACTGCATCCAGATGCGCAGCAGCAGCACCATCACGTACAGATCAATCAGCGTTTTGACTAAAAACGTCAGTGTTAACATGAGGTTCCTCAATTATTGTTGTGAAGGGCGTGCATAATCCCGCGCGCCAAATACCGCGGTGCCGATGCGCACCATCGTACTGCCTGCGGCAATCGCCGCATCCATATCGTCGCTCATTCCCAGAGAAAGCGTATCGACGCCTGGATAGTCCTGTTGCAAGGCGCGAAACGCGCTGGCCATCTGCTGGCATACCGCCAGCTGGCGCGCGTAATCCTGCTCGGGCGCCGGAATCGCCATCAGCCCACGCAGGCGCAAACGCGGCAGGGCGGCAATCTGTTGTGCCAGCCCGGCGACGGCCTCCAGCATGATGCCAGATTTGCTGTGCTCGTCACTGATATTTACCTGAATTAACACGTTGAGCGGCGGCAGCGCGGCCGGACGCTGATCGTTCAGCCGCTGCGCGATACGCAGACGGTCAACGGTATGGCACCAGGCAAAGTTTTCCGCCACCAGACGGCTTTTATTGGATTGTAACGGCCCGATAAAGTGCCATTGCAGATCAGGATGTGCGGCCAGTTCGGCAACTTTTTCAACCCCTTCCTGCACGTAATTTTCACCGAAGGCGCGCTGTCCGGCGGCAATGGCTTCTGCGATAGCGCTCGCAGGTTTGGTTTTGCTCACTGCAAGCAGCGTAATTTCTTCTGGCGCGCGGCCGCAACGCGCGGCGGCAGCAGCGATCCGCTCGCGCACTTGCTGTAAGTTGTGCTCAATGGAAGTCATAGTCAGGAGAAGTTAAATGGATTTGGATGACGTTGTGGCGCTTAGTGTAAAGCATAATGCGGCCGATCTGCACCTTTGCAGCGGACATTTACCGCACTGGCGCCGGCAGGGCGTGCTGGAGCCAATACCGCAACAGCACAGCTTGCCTGAGCGCTGGCTACAGGCCTTTAGCGAGCAGTGGCTTAGCGCCGTGCAGCGCAGCGAGTTAGCCAGTAGCGGTCACGTCGATTTCGCCATCACGCTCGGCAACGGCAGCCGGCTGCGCGCCAATCTGTTCCGCCAGCGTCACGGACTGGCGCTGGCGCTGCGGCTGATTGCCAGCCAGCCACCGGATATGGCGCGCCTGCAGCTGCCGGACGTGGTGCGCTCGCTGCTGCAGCTGGAGGAAGGGCTTATCCTCATCACCGGCGCGACCGGCAGCGGCAAATCCACCACGCTGGCGGCGCTGGTGGATAGCCTCAATCGTCAGCAGGCGCGCCACATTATCACGCTGGAAGATCCGATCGAGTTCGTCCACCACAGCCAGCGTTCGCTGATTCAGCAGCGCGAAATCGGCGCGCACTGCGCTTCGTTTCAGCTCGGATTAAAAGCGGCGCTGCGTGAAGATCCGGATGTGATCCTGCTGGGTGAGCTGCGCGACAGCGAAACCATCCGGCTGGCGCTGACCGCTGCTGAGACCGGCCATCTGGTGCTGGCCACGCTGCATACGCGCGGCGCGACGCAGGCGGTGGACCGGCTGGTGGATGTGTTTCCGGCCGAGGAGAAAAACCTCGTGCGCACGCAGCTGGCCGGCAGCCTGAAAGCGGTGCTGGCGCAGCGTTTAGTCGCTGCCAAAGCCGGCGGCCGCATTGGCCTGTTTGAAGTGCTGGTGGCGACGCCGGCGGTCGCTAACCTGATCCGCGAAGGTAAAATGCATCAGCTGCCCGGTGTGTTGCAGACCGGCGCGCAGGCAGGGATGCAGACTTTCGCCCAGAGCGAGCAGGCCCGGCGTGAGGCGGGATTAATTTGAGCGGGGACGTGCCCTGAGAACCGTCGACACGGCGGCACGAAACCGCGCGGCCGTGTCCGGGCTGATTTAATGCGTCTCGAACCAGTCCTGCAGGATAATCACCGCGGACTGCGAATCGATATGGCCTTTCTGCAGCGCGCGATAGCCGCCGCGTTCGAACAGGTCGGCGCGCGCTTCAACGGTGCTCAGGCGCTCATCCTGTAGCTCCACACGCACGCCGAAGCGGCCGTGCAGCCGGTTAGCAAACTTACGCGCGCGCGCCGTCAGCGGCTGTTCGCTGCCGTCCATGTTGAGTGGCAGGCCAACCACCACGTAATCCGGCTGCCACTCTTTCAGCAGCTTACCAATGAGTTCCCAGTCCGGCGTGCCGTCCTGCGCTTTCAGCGCGGTGAGCGGGCGCGCAGTGCCGGTCAGCTGTTGCCCGATGGCAACGCCGATGCTTTTGGTACCGAAGTCGAAACCGAGCAGCGTTTCACTGGCCATCAGGCGTGCCCTGCATCGCTGGTCATGTTATGGATGTCCACACCCATGCTGCGCGCGGCTTCACGCCAGCGTTCGGCAATCGGCGTCTGGAACAGGATCTGCGTATTGGCCGGCGTGGTCAGCCAGGCATTCTCCAGCAGCTCATTTTCCAGCTGATCCTTCTCCCACGCGCAATAACCCAGCGCTACCAGCACGTTCTCTGGCTGTTCACGCGTGCCGATCGCTTCCAGCACATCGCGCGAAGTGGTGATCACCGTATTGTCAGAAATGCGAATACTGGAGGAGAACACGCGCTGGGCCGAGTGCAGAATAAAGCCACGATCTTCCGCCAGCGGACCACCGGCAAACACCGGTTTGTCCAGTTTGATGGCAGGATCGCGTTCTGATGGGCTGATCTTAAGTTTTTTCAGGATGCCTTCGACCGTCAGGTTGTCCATCGGCTTGTTAACGATCAAACCCATGGCACCCTCTTCGTTATGCTCGCAGATATACACCACCGAGCGTTTGAAGAAAGGGTCCTGCAGCGACGGCATCGCAATCAAGAAATGGTGCTGTAAATTCATTCTCACTCGTTTACCAAAAATAGCCGGTGCTGAACGGCTGCACCGGCTTTGGGTGGTTCACGGAGCTCTCACTCCTGCGGCATCCTCAGCCCAAACGTTTTTCAATCGCGTCCATCAGCATGCCGGTGATGGAGACCGGGAACGCCGCCTCGATTTCGCGGATGCAGGTTGGGCTGGTGACGTTAACTTCTGTCAGTTTATCACCGATAATATCGAGGCCGACAAAAATCAGCCCTTTGGCTTTCAATGTCGGACCTACACGGCGGGCAATTTCCCAGTCGCTGTCGCTCAGCGGACGGGCTTCGCCGCGGCCACCGGCGGCAAGGTTGCCACGGGTTTCGCCGCCCTGCGGAATGCGTGCGAGGCAGTATGGCACTGGTTCACCATCGACCACCAGCACGCGCTTATCACCGTCTTTGATCGCTGGCAGATAATTTTGCGCCATGCAGAAGAACTGACCGTGGTTGGTCAGCGTTTCAGTGATCACGCCGAAGTTGGCATCATCTTTTTTGATGCGGAAAATCGACGCGCCGCCCATGCCGTCGAGCGGCTTGAAGATCACATCGCCATGCTCCTGCCAGAACGCGCGCAGCTGCTCTTTGTTGCGCGTCACCAGCGTGTCTGGCGTCAGGTCGGCAAACCAGGCGGTGTAGAGTTTTTCGTTGCAGTCACGCAGGCTCTGCGGTTTGTTAACGATCAGCGTGCCTTGCTCTTCCGCGCGCTCCAGCAGATAAGTGGCGTAGATAAACTCGGTATCAAACGGCGGGTCTTTACGCATCAGCACCACGTTAAGATCGGCCAGCGGGATAGTCTGCTCGCTGCCAAACGTGTACCACTGCTCGTAGTTCTGCTCGACGCTCAGTAGCCGGGTGCGCGCATAAGTCACGCCACCACGCAGCGACAGATCGCCCATCTCCATGTAGTGAATTTCATAACCGCGGCGCTGTGCTTCCAGCAACATGGCGAAGCTGGAGTCTTTTTTAATGTTGATGGACGAAATCGGGTCCATAACGATGCCAAGCTTAATCATTATTCTCTCCTCAAAGGGGAATTCAGCCACCCCGTTCCGTGCGAAAGCGTTGTGCTGGTCAGTTATCTGCGTGTGTCTTCGGGCTGAAAGTATCCCTTAACCGAGGTCACCAAACCTCACCTGAAGTGCCGTGATGGCGGTGAGCGCCGTGGTTTCGGTGCGCAAAACGCGCGGACCGAGCAGGATATCGGTAAAGCCGTGCTGCGCCGTCATGGCAATTTCCTCTGCCGACAGGCCGCCTTCCGGGCCAATCAGCAGCCGTACGCGTTCAACCGGCTGCGGCAGCGTATTGATGCTGTGACTGGCGCGCGGATGCAGATTGAGCTTCAGGCCGTCATCCGCTTCGGCGCACCAGGCTTCGAGCGTCATCGCGGCACGGATTTCCGGCACGCGATTACGACCGCACTGCTCGCAGGCGGCGATGGCAATTTTCTGCCACTGCTGAATCTTTTTCGCCAGGCGTTCGGCATCCAGCTTTACGCCACAGCGTTCAGAAAACAAGGGCGTAATCACATTCACGCCCAGTTCGATCGATTTCTGGATAGTGAATTCCATTTTTTCACCGCGCGACATCACCTGACCGAGGTGTAAGTGCAGCGGGGATTCGCGATCGTCAGGCTGGCTGGCAAGGACCTTTACTTTTACACGCTTTTTGTCGGCCTGGGTGATTTCGGCGCTAAAAGTCAGATTACTGCCATCAAACAGCTCGATCTGCTGTCCGGCGCTCATGCGCAGCACGCGGCCAACGTGGTTGGCGGCATCCTCATCAAGCAGAACTTCACTGTTAACGGTTAGAGCTTCGGGGTGATAAATGCGGGGTATGCGCATGCGGTTCCTGCCGGCGTTATGCCGCATCGCGCGATGCGGCCCAATCGAAAAAAGCTAGTGTAGGGTAGCGCTTTCAGCGCTGGCAAGCCTGCTGTACCCAGGAATTGTGATTTCCCTGCACCGTGGCGATGCGCTGGTCACGTTCGCACTCCCACGGCGTGACCGGATACTGCTTGTTCCACGCGGTGAACAGCTGGGTTTGCTGGCGTGACAGGCGCAGATGATACTGGTCGCGCATATAGAAGTAGGTGCGGGCGATGGCGCCGCGCGCGCGCTCGGGAGGCTCGGCGCGCTTCTGCTTAAAATCGATCTTCATGCTGCACTGACCGTACGGCTGCTCGCCACCGTTCCACTGGCTGTACTGGAAGTTGTTGCGGTCGCCGTTCACTTCGCCGATGGCTGGCTGCAGGTTGTGCAGATCGCTTTCGATGCGACGGTAATCTGCGTCTTTGCTGCAGTTTTTGCGTCCGCCATTTTGCCAGCACTGACGCTGATGACCAAACTCCCATGCCGGCATGACGTGTTCCCACTCGATGCGTTCCGCGCGGTTGGCGTTCTTGCGCACGCTATAGCCGCAGCTGTTCAGATCCGGCACGCCTTTTTTACCGTGCCAGCTGATTTTGCAGCCGCAGTAAAAATCCGCCGGCGCATCCGCGTTGATCTTTGCCGCGACCACTTTCGCCTGCTGAAAATTGTTCTGGTTGTAATGGGTGAGACTGAGGCTGTACGCGCTGAGCGGCGCGACCAGCAGAGAGAGTAATAACAGCGTTTTGCGAGACATATTCCAAAAAATAACCTGGTACCGAAAAAGGGCGGCAGGGTAACAGAATGGTCGGGCGCGGGGAATGAGAATCGCGGACTAATCCGCTGCGTATTCACCGGGTTGCAGCAGCGTACCGCAATGCACGCAGCGATATTCGCTCTCACCACGCATTACGCGGTTATGGCGGCGTACCGTCAGCTGATGTTGCTGGCAGCGACAGCGATAGGGGAAGGTATTGCTGCGCACCGAAGTGATTGCGAACTGGTGGGTGCGGCGGGCGGGCACGCCCAGCACGTCCTCCATCATCCACTTCCACTCTTTGCCGTGCGGCGGCACGCGGCCGAAGGTTTTCCACACCAGCAGATGCGCCAGCTCATGCGGCACCACTTCATCGATAAAAGCCTGCTGGTTTTCCAGCAGCAGCACCGGGTTGAGGCGAATTTGCCACTGCTCCAGCCAAGCGGTGCCTGCGGCCGTGCCGCGCTGCTGATAAACCAGCGTCGGCTCTTCGAAATGACGTTCGAGTTTTTGCTGAGCCAGCTGCAAAAAATGGCGCAGCGAGCGCATGACGGCTTGTTGCAGGGCGATGGGCAGACGTGGCGTTTTCATGTGCGGCAGCATAAGGCGTTGCAGCGGGGTACGCAACTGCATGCGCACAGGCGGCAGATAAAAAAAGGGCCGCCCTGCGGCAGCCCCGGTTAACGCATCTGGCCTTACTGCTGGCCGATATCGCGCAGTTTTTTGCCCGACATCAGGTTGCGCTCGATGTGCTCCAGCGAGACGTTTTTGGTCTCCGGAATCAGCGCGACCGTCAGTAGAATAAAGAACACGTTCAGCGCGGCGTAGACCCAGAAAGTCGGCGCGTTGCCCAGCGAGTTCAGCATGGTCAGGAAGGTGGCACCAACGATCATGTTGGCAATCCAGTTGGTCGCGGTAGAGACGGTGATACCAAAATCACGCCCTTTCAGCGGCTGAATTTCAGAACACAGTACCCAAATCAGCGGACCGGCTGACATCGCGAAGCCAACAATGAACATCAGCAGCATGGCGATGGCAAAGTACTGCTCACCGGCAGAGTTAATGCCAATGTGCAGCATGGTACCGAGGATGCCCATGCCGGCCGCCATCACCAGGAAGCCCAGCACCAGCGTGGGTTTACGGCCCCAGCGATCCACCAGACCGATAGCGATAAAGGTCGCCAGCACGTTCACCAGACCCACGATCACGGTGCCCCACATTTGCTGCGTGGTATTGGCGAAGCCGGCGATTTCGAAGATTTTCGGTGCGTAGTACATGATGACGTTCATGCCGGTGAACTGCTGCATTACCTGCAACAGCACGCCGAGGAACACCGCGCGGCGGAAGTTGCTGTTGCTCTGGAACAGCTGCCAGCCGGACTGTTTGATCTTCAGGCTTTCGCGGATCTCATCCAGCTCGCGTTTCGCCTGCTCGCTGGTGTCACGCAGGCGGTCCAGCACGCGCTGTGCATCGCGGAAGTCACCTTTCGCCGCCAGCCAGCGCGGGCTGTTTGGCAGGAACACCACGCCAACCAGCAGCAGCACCGCCGGAATAGTGATGATGCCCAGCATCCAGCGCCAGTCGCCCGAGGCACTGAACGCGGTGTCCGACAGGTAAGCGCCGAGAATACCGATGGTGATCATCAGCTGATACAGGGAAATCATACTGCCGCGGATCTTCTCCGGTGCGATTTCCGAGAGATACAGCGGGGCGGTATAAGAGGCAACGCCGACGGCAAGGCCGAGCACCACGCGTGCGGCAATCAGCATTTCCGGGTTTGGCGCCATCGCCGACCACAGTGAACCGATAACGAACAGGATGGCACCGGCCATCAGGCTCTTTTTACGGCCGAGACGCGAAGACATCCAGCCGCTGCCCACGGCACCGACCGCAGCACCGAACATCATTGAGCTGACGATCCACTCCTGCTGATGTGCGGTAACGTTGAAATCTTTCGCGATGAAGGGCAGGGCACCGGCGATAACGCCGATATCCAGACCGAACAGCAGGCCCGCCAGAGCGGCCAGAAAGCAGACAAACAGGGTCATCGCCTTGTTTGAGGTTCTGCTTTTGTGAGTATTACCAGGCATATTGCCTCCGAAGTTTATCCATCTTTGTTTTTATCAATGTTAAGTAAGCTGCCTGCGGGAAAAAGTGAGTGCGATCACATCGATGTAATCGGTTACACACGCTGAAACCCTGTAATCCAGCATTTTTTGCCCGAATCAGTCACATAACCAGTAAGGTATAGCACCCTTTAAGTTTCTGACATCACTATAAATATCGGCTATCAGACGACGCTGAAAATAACGCATTTTCATCACCGTTACTACGCTGAAAAATCTCTAAATTGAAGATATTAAAAGGATTTCAAAATGTAATCGTTAACACTTTGTTGTAAGCGCAGTGCTAACAGTGTAGACAGCGCTGAAAAATGCGCCTGCGGTGCTGTAGACAAAAAGTGTGATGGTGCAGAGGCGCGTTGTATTGGTTCGGAGACATAGCAAATAACCACTTTATTTGAGTGGTTATTGTTCATTTATGATACTATCGGTGCCAGGAACAATTTCTTTCGAAAAGGGAAATCGAATAATGAGTAGCTTATTTCTTCAGGTTTATGGTGTTGCAGGGGAGTCAAGAGACGCCACGCATATGGGCTGGATTGATATTGATAGCTACAACTGGGGGGCCTGGCGATCCGGCAGCGAAGCCGGTATGGGCAGTTATCGCAATCTGGTGGTCAAGGCAAAAATTGATAAGGCTACTCCCGCAATGCTGTTGTTAACGTCGAGTGGTCGAAAGCTAAGAAAAATCATCGTATCGGCTTGCAGAGCAGGAACGGGCCAGCAGGAATACTATCGTATAACACTGGAAAATGTGCAGGTATTCGAAGCTCAGCTTAATGATAATGATGTGGTTGCGTCAGTCGAGTATGAATTTCAGGCTGATATCGTCAAAATCCAATACTGGGAGCAAACGGCTGCAGGGGGCAAAGGCGCTGAAACGCGTTCAGGCTGGAACATCAAAGAGAATACTTCAGCGTTTTAATAAGGAAGATATTCATGGAAGACATTACTAAATCGATCCTGCTATTTTCATCCCAAAAGAAAGAAAACGATTTTCGCGCAGATGACATGCTTTGTGGGGACTTGACAACAGAAATATGTATAAACAAATACGGCCTTAATAATGTTTCTGCAAAGTTAAATCCTTACACACTTGAACCGACTTCAGTCTTTAATCGTAAAAAGCTAGATAAATATGAAGCGGCTAAAATACTTTTTTCTGAGTTCAGGGAGTTGGCTAGATTTCATTCATTCTATGGCCCATATAAAGAGATAATATTTCAAATTATAAATCATATGGAGTTAAACTCTGGCAGGCCTTATCAATCACTATTACTCAATTCAGCATTTAAAGAAATGCTACTAAAACAGGCGCCAGAAAGTAGCATGCTCAACAGAATCAAACTGGCGTTACAGGATAGCTTGTTAAACAACTCAGAGTTCGACTCTGAGAGGTTAAAAGCTGATATGATGAAAATGTCTAAGCCAAAATTTTCCAGAAAAGTGGACAATTTTAACGGTCTGGGTATTAGCATCCATGATATTCATCATGTCAGCATCACGCTGGAAAACGTCTGTTATTCTCAGCATAGATATTCTGCTAAGATCAAAGTAAAAGGTCAGGATCATTTTGGACTAGACGATAGAGACATCTTGCATCCACTCTATAACAAGCTCAGAATATTCAACATATGGTTTATCCTGCAAAGACATAAGGATTATGCTTACAAGCCTTTTTTCACTAATATGGAGGCAACAATAGAGTTATCATGAATAAAAAATCCCGAATTGTAATAATTTTTTTGTCTTTTAGTCTCATCTTTTTATCCATATTAATTTGGGTGGGCGCCTCTTCTGAACCTGAAATTAAAGATGCTTTTTTTGAGAATGGCGCATTAATGGTCGTTGTTCAGCATCCCCCCGCATCAGGTAAAGCACTTGAGAGTTGGTGGGTGAATAAACTTAAGCCCATGATTGATCAGCTACCGAACCCGCAGCAACACGATTTAAAATCCATATTCGTCGTGAATTTTAACGGCGGATATAAATCTTTATCGTTTCCGGAAAAGGACTTTTCTGGCGAAAGTGATGAGGATTACATTTGTTTTGAAGAAATAAAAAGCGAAAAAAGATGCTTGTTAAAAGAGTATCCGGTTTTTATAAATGTTGGGAGTGTTTATTATTCATTGCATATGGGTGAGTTGACTATAAACCTAAAAAAATAGCTTTTTAATAGTTTTCCAGAGAGCGTACCGAAAAGTAGTGTATTCAGCGCATTAAATTAAAAGTTTGCTGTTATAAAAAAGCCCGCTTGCGCGGGCTCGATTTACCTTCTCCGCTAAGAGAAGATCGGGGTGAGAGCCTTCGCCCGCACCCGCGTTGATTACAGGCCTGCGGCCTCGCGCAGCTGGGCGGCTTTGTCGGTCTGTTCCCATGGGAAGTGTTCACGACCAAAGTGACCGTAGGCAGCGGTTTCTTTGTAGATTGGCTTCAGCAGATCCATCATCTGGATCAGACCGTATGGACGCAGGTCGAAGAACTCACGCACCAGCAGCGTCAGCTGTTCGGTTGAAACTTTCTCGGTACCGAAGGTTTCCACCATGATTGAGGTCGGTTCTGCCACACCAATCGCGTAAGAAACCTGGATTTCGCAGCGATCGGCCAGGCCAGCGGCAACGATATTTTTCGCCACGTAGCGCGCAGCGTAAGCCGCTGAGCGGTCAACTTTCGACGGATCTTTACCGGAGAACGCGCCGCCGCCGTGACGAGCCATGCCGCCGTAGGTATCGACGATGATTTTACGACCGGTCAGGCCGCAGTCGCCCATCGGGCCGCCGATCACGAAACGACCGGTTGGGTTGATGTGGTATTTGGTGCTGGCGTTGATCCACTCGGTCGGCAGTACCGGCTTGATGATCTCTTCCATCACCGCTTCACGCAGATCGGCCTGTGAAATCTCTTCTGAATGCTGAGTTGACAGCACTACCGCATCGATACCGACAATCTTGCCGCCGTCGTACTGGAAGGTAATCTGGCTTTTGGCATCCGGGCGCAGCCATGGCAGCGTACCGTTTTTACGCACTTCAGCCTGACGCTGCACCAGACGGTGCGCGTAGGTCACCGGTGCCGGCATCAGCACGTCGGTTTCATTGGTCGCGTAACCAAACATCAGGCCCTGGTCGCCCGCGCCCTGTTCCAGCGGATCGGTACGGTCTACGCCCTGGTTGATGTCCGGCGACTGTTTACCAATCGCGCTCAGCACCGCACAAGAGTTAGCATCAAAGCCCATATCGGAATGAACATAGCCGATTTCACGTACGGTATTACGGGTGATCTCTTCGATATCGACCCAGGCGCTGGTGGTGATCTCACCGCCAACCAGCACCATACCGGTTTTTACGTAGGTTTCGCAGGCGACGCGTGCTTTGGGATCCTGTTCAAGGATGGCGTCCAGCACGGCATCGGAAATCTGATCGGCGATTTTATCAGGATGTCCTTCTGATACGGACTCGGATGTAAAAAGGTGTTTAGCCATTCTGTTCTTTACCTTGCAAATGGTTTGAATTCGACTGCATAGCGTAAGCGGGATGATGCCAGCTCGACGCCCCTTCAGGCAAAGCCGCAAGCAGTAGGAAGTGTCAGCGTACCAGGCTCACACCGCCTGGATGTTAATCAGTTTAGATGGAAAACCATCTGGACGGCTATTTTAGGTCACTCAGTGCGCGTTTTTCCAGTGCTTTTTCGCCATCCGCATTTATCGCTACAGATCAACTGGAATATTTTCCTGACACCCGCCGCAGCGCGCCGACAAAGATTTTGCATTTTGCCGCGTCAGACTGTATAAAACGCCGCAGTTGTCCCATGGATGACGCCCCCGTGCGTCGCGCTGTCAGAGGCTGTTGATCTGATTTTCATCCACTCCGTTTCCGCATGCTGTTAGCAGGCGCTGGAGGTGATAAAAACAATGAACCACATTTTCGCTCTCTTCGGTTCACGGCGCCGTTCTGGCGCGCTGGCACGCCTTTCCATTTCCAGTTCTGCTCTTTTCTCTCGTCGAAGTTTTCTGCGCTGCGGTAATTATCCCGACACGAGCGCCGGCTAAGCTATTCCCCCAGTTTCTCTGCTGTGTTTCACTCGCCTGTGGTGAGGTGATGCGGGACGATTTTGCCCCGTTGTTCACCGCTTCCGGCACGGTGTTTTACACTTAACCTCAGTAAGGCGCACGGTAACCTGCTGAGGCAAGATAAGCAGAATGAGGAAATTTCCATCCGGCGCAGTAGCAGCAAAATCCGGCAACTTTTTCATATTTCAACGGAAAATTGAGGTTCGTGATGTCTGACGACATGAAGAATATCAAGGGTTCGTCAGCTGGCGAACAGGGTGTACTCCGCTCGATGCAGGAGGTGGCGATGAACGATCAGGACGCAAGCAGAATGCTGCGCACCTACAACATTGCCTGGTGGGGAAACAACTATTACGACGTCAACGAACTCGGCCACATCAGCGTCTGCCCGGATCCGGATCAGCCGGAAGTGCGCGTTGACCTGGCGAAGCTGGTTAAAGAGCGCGAGGCCGACGGCCAGCGCCTGCCTGCGCTGTTCTGCTTCCCGCAAATTCTGCAGCACCGTCTGCGTTCGATTAATGCCGCCTTTAAACGCGCGCGTGAATCCTACGGCTATAAGGGCGACTACTTCCTGGTTTACCCGATCAAAGTTAACCAGCATAAGCGCGTGATTGAATCGCTGGTCAACTCCGGCGAGCCGCTGGGGCTGGAGGCGGGTTCCAAAGCTGAGCTGATGGCGGTGCTGGCGCACGCCGGGAAAACCCGCTCGGTGATTGTGTGTAACGGCTACAAAGACCGCGAATATATCCGTCTGGCGCTGATTGGTGAAAAGCTCGGCCATAAAGTCTATCTGGTGATTGAGAAGATGACCGAAGTGCGCCTGGTGCTGGAAGAAGCCGAGCGGCTGAATGTGGTGCCGCGTCTCGGCATTCGCGCCCGTCTGGCATCGCAGGGCTCCGGTAAGTGGCAGTCGAGTGGCGGCGAGAAATCCAAATTTGGTCTGGCGGCATCGCAGGTGCTGCAGCTGGTCGATATCATGCGCAAAGCGGGTCGTCTCGACAGCCTGCAGCTGCTGCATTTCCACCTCGGCTCGCAGATGTCCAATATTCGCGATATCGCCACCGGCGTGCGTGAATCGGCGCGCTTCTATGTTGAGCTGGCGAAGCTGGGCGTCAACATCAAGTGCTTTGACGTCGGCGGCGGGCTTGGGGTTGACTACGAAGGCACGCGTTCGCAGTCAGACTGCTCGGTCAACTACGGCCTGAACGAATACGCCAACAACGTGATCTGGGCCATCGGTGACGCCTGTGAAGAGCACGGTCTGGAGCATCCGACCGTGATTACGGAATCGGGGCGTGCGGTGACCGCGCACCATACCGTGCTGGTCTCCAACATCATCGGCGTTGAGCGCAATGAATTCAGCACGCCGGTCGCACCGGATGCCGACTCACCGCGCCCGATTCAGAGCCTGTGGGATACCTGGCAGGAGATGCACGAGCCAAGCGTACGCCGTTCGCTGCGCGAATGGCTGCATGACAGCCAGATGGACCTATTCGACATCCACACCGGTTATTCGTCAGGCACCTACGATCTCGGTCAGCGTGCCTGGGCAGAGCAGCTGTATCTCAGCATCTGCCACTATATTCAGCAGCACCTTGATCCGAGCAACCGCGCCCATCGGCCGATCATTGATGAGCTGCAGGAGCGCATGGCGGACAAGATTTACGTCAACTTCTCGCTGTTCCAGTCGATGCCGGATGCGTGGGGCATCGATCAGCTGTTCCCGGTACTGCCGCTGGAAGGGCTGAACAAAACCCCGCAGCGTCGTGCGGTACTGCTGGATATCACCTGTGATTCCGATGGCACCATCGATCACTACGTTGACGGCGACGGTATTGCCACCACCATGCCAATGCCGGAATACGATGTGGATAATCCACCGATGCTGGGCTTCTTTATGGTCGGGGCGTATCAGGAAATCCTCGGCAATATGCACAACCTGTTTGGCGATACCGAAGCGGTTGACGTCTTCGCCTTCCCGGATGGCAGCGTAGAAGTGCAGCTGTCTGATGAAGGGGATACCGTGGCGGATATGCTGCAATACGTGCAGCTCAATCCTAACGATTTGATGACGTTATTCCGCGATCAGGTAAAACAGCAGCAGGATATTGACGAAGAGCTGCGGGCGCAGTTCCTTGAAGAGTTTGAGAGTGGGCTTTACGGCTACACCTATCTCGAAGACGAGTAAGTGTATTTCCCGCAACGGGCTCCGGCTGGAGCCCGTTATTATCACCTTCCCTGACAATCCTTCCCGCCATTTATTTAATTCGTGATCGCTATCACTCTGAAATTATCCCGGCCGAAACAGCAAATTCAAACCGTTTATTAACAAAAGCTATCTGCTTAATTCAGCAGCGAAAGCGCATCGGCAGCGAAAAAAACGTTTTTTAAATCTGTGGCTTAGTGTTGTACCTGCCCGCAAATGACCAATCTTTCTTTTATGAGTTTCTGGCTATCTATAATAAAAATTTAAGCATAAGGCGGTGGGTGAGCGATGTGCAGACTGTCGGTTTTTTGACGCTTTCTGGAATCCCGCTTTAAGCAGTGCAATATCCCATCTTAAGCACAAAGCCAGAATTTATACCAATTCTTTATAATTAATTGCTTATTAATCAATTGATTATTGGTTTTATTTTTTTGTCAGTGCCGATAAGTAAAATCTGAAATCTAAGAATTATCTGATCTTTATATGAAACATGCAGTGAAAATGGAGCTTTATTGATTGGTTTAAACGATTAAAGTTCACGCTGTTGTTCACTGAAATCTATTTTTCAAAATGTAAGTTGTAAGTTAACCTTCAGTTAAGGTGTTAAGTTTTATCGATGTTTCCCTTACGAATCACATGAGAAAAGCTGACGGTTTAACGCGCTTTCAGCCAGTGTAAGGATCATAAAAATGCGCTGCAAATCCGACTACATTCTGATGCTGGAGCCGGTTCACGCTATTTCCGGTGAAGTGGTGGCATGGGAATTGTTGACGCGTTTCGCAGATGATGCAGATACCAATAATAAGCGTAACCCTGACAGGGATGCAGGGTTCTTCAGTCGGCTTTCTGCTGACGAAAAATGGCAGTTATTCCTCCACCAGGTCGAAAAACTTATTCAGCTTTACCATGCGGGGTTTGAGCAGGTCATCAGCGTTAATGTAGACAGAGATATTGTTTCAGGCATTTTCAAAGATGCTGAAATACAAAGAAAACTGGCCGCGCTGACGCGATTACGGCTGGAAATCTCTGCCTTCTTCACCGCACGTTTTAATAGTGCCGACCTGCTGATCCTGAAAGGCGTAGCCAAAATCACGCCGGCCCCGTTATGGCTCGATGACTTTGGTCCGGGTTATTCCAACCTGACCATGCTCGATAGCGGAATATTCGACATCGTCAAGATTGATAAAAAATTTTTTTGGCAATTTGGCGAAGATCGCACTTTCGACATTCTGCTCGACCACCTCAATCAATTATGTCGCGGCGTGATTATTGAGGGCGTTGAACATCAACGTCAGGTTGATTTGCTGTCGCAAAAATCAATTTACGGCATGCAAGGCTACCACTGGAAGAGCGTCTATCTCACTGATTTGTTGGCGCAAGTCTGAAAAGAGTTCGGCAGAGCTGTTTTTCGCACGGGCGGCAAATAACGACTCAGCGCGTTTTCACTGTGCCTCTGGCAGATGAAACCGGCCTGGAGAGGATGTGAGTAATTCATTGAATTATTCGCGAAGAATACCGGTGTCTGGCGATACCGGGCGTTTTTATGGATGCCATTAAGCTTATAACTGCGCGGGATATCGATAAAATGAACAATATCTCTGTAACGCCTAAAGGCGGAACGATTGTTACTGAAGTGAGCGGTAATCAGGTTAATTTGACTGCTCCCAGTGTGGTTAAGCTCAACCTTAATCAGGCTGATATTAAGTCTTTCACACGCAATGGTAGTGATTTAGTGGTCACCACTAAATCCGGTGAAGTCGTTGTTATTCATAAATTCTACGATGCTAACGGCGACAGCGATCTGGTGCTGCAGGACGACAAAGGCGCGCTGTGGTGGGTGGAAGATCCCGGCACAGAAGGCTTCCAGTTTGTCTCTATCGACAGCACGGAAGGGCTGTTAGCGGAAAACGTCACGGGTGACGGAACACTGACCGCCTTTGGTATCGCCGGCGCCGCGCTGGCCGGTATCGGTGCGCTGATCGCCGGTAACAACGGCGGTGGCGGCGGCGGCGGTGGGGATAACGGCGGCGGCGACAATGGCGGCGGCGGTGATACCACGGCACCGGCGGCAGTCAGCGATCTGCTGATCACGGATAACGCGGGCAGCGTGCAGGGCGCTATCACGGGCGGCACCAGCACCGATGACAACACGCCTACGTTAAGCGGCACGGCCGAAGCGGGGACCATTGTCAGTATTTACGACGGCACCACGCTGCTGGGTACGGTCACCGTCGGTGCCGATGGCCGCTGGAGCTTCACGACACCCGCTCTGGGTGAAGGGCAGCACAGCCTGACGGTTACCGTCACCGATGCTGCCGGCAACACCAGTCCGGCCACCAGCCCGGTTGATTTCACTGTCGATACGCAGCCACCGGCAGTGGCCACGGACGTGTCCCTGACCAACAACAGCGGCGGCAGCACCACGCCGGTACCAAACGGATCGAGCAGCGATGACAACACGCCGACCCTGAGCGGCCGCGGTGAAGCGGGCGCTGTGGTCAGCGTTTACGATGGTCAGACGCTGCTCGGCACGGCGCTGGTGGGCGCGAACGGCAACTGGAGTTTTACCACGCCAGCGCTGAGCAATGGCAGCCACAGCCTGACCGTGACGCTGACGGACGCTGCCGGCAACGTCAGCGCTGCGTCCTCGCCGTTTGTGGTGACGATTCAGGCGGGCCTGCCGTCAACCAGCAGTTCGCTGCAAATTACCGACGATAGCGATGCCACGCTGCGCACGCTGAGCGATGGCGCCAGTACCAAAGACAGCACGCCGGTGCTGAGCGGCCTGGCGAGCGCTAACGCCGTCATCACGCTGTACAACGGCACCACGCTGCTGGGCAGTACTATTGCCGACGGCAGCGGTCAGTGGCGCTTCACTCCCGCCACGCTGGCAGATGGCACTTACGCGTTCCGCGCGGTTGCCACCGACGCCGCCGGTAACGTCACCACCTCCGTCACCCTGACGGTCACCATTGATACCGTGGCACCCGGCGCGGCAGGCGATCTGCTGCTGACCGGTGACAGCAATGGCAGCGTGACGCCGATTGCCGCCGGCGGCAGCAGCAATGACAACACGCTGGTGCTGAGCGGCACAGCAGAGGCCGGCAGCACCGTTACGGTACGCGATGGCAACGTCGTGCTCGGCACGGCTATCGTCGCCAGTAACGGCAGCTGGAGCTTCACCACACCAGCGCTCAGCGACGGCAATCACAGCCTGACTACCACGGTAACCGACAGCGCTGGCAACACCGGTCCGGCGTCAGCGGCTATTGTGGTCACCGTCGATACCACCGCACCGGCGGCGATCGGCGATCTGCAGGTGATCGACAACGTGGGTGCCAGCCAGGGCCCGCTGACGTCGGGCGCTACCACCGATGACAACACACCTACCCTGAGCGGCAGCGGCGAAGCCGGTGCGCTGATCAGCATTTACGACGGCAGTACGCTCCTGGGCAATACCCTTGTCGGGGCCAACGGCAGCTGGAGCTTTACCACGCCAGCGCTCAGCAACGGCAGCCACAGCCTGACCGTTACGCAAACTGATGCGGCGGGTAACGTCAGCAGCGCGACCGCGGAATTTGTGGTCAATGTGGACGCTGCGCTGCCACCCGCCAGCGCCAGCATTGAGCTGGTGGGCGACAGCGGCAATACCCTCGTCTCACTGCAAAACGGCGCCGTCACCAATGACGACAGCCCGACCCTCGCCGGCCTGACCCGGGCGGGCAGCCTCGTCCGCATCTTTGACGGCGGCGATCTGCTCGGCAGCACCACAGCCGACGGCAATGGGCAGTGGAGCTTTGCCCTGAGCAACCTGAGTGAGGGCGGCCACGCGTTCAGCGCCACCATTACCGACGTTGACGGCAATGTGATTGACACCGTCACCCTGAACATCACGGTTGATACCACGCCACCGGCGGCAGCCAGCGATCTGGCACTGCTGAACGATGCCGGCAGTACCGCACAGCCGGTTACGGGCGGCAGCGCGATCAACGATGCGACACCGCTGCTGAGCGGCACAGCGGAAGCCGGCAGTATTGTCACGATTCGCGACGGCAACACCGTTCTCGGCAGCGTCAGCGTGGGCAGTAACGGCAGCTGGAGCTTCACCAGGCCAGCGCTGGGCGAGGGCAATCACAGCCTGAGCACCACGGTGACCGATGCCGCCGGCAACGTCAGCCCGGCATCAACGCCGATCGCCTTTAGCGTTGACACCACCGCGCCTGCCGCCGTCAGCGGCCTGCAGGTGACGGATAACGCGGGCAGCGCCACCGGCGCGCTGGCTTCCGGCCAGACCACCGACGATCGCACGCCAACCCTGAGCGGTTCGGCAGAAGCGGGCGCGGTGGTGCGTATCTATGACGGCACCACGCTGCTCGGTAGCGTTACCGCCGGCAGCAACGGCAGCTGGAGCTTTACGCCAGATGCGCTCACCAACGGGCAGCACAGCCTGACCACCACGGTGACTGACGCGGCCGGCAACGTCAGTCCGGCATCGCCGGTGTTCACGGTCAACATTGAGGCGGGCGTGCCGGCCACCAGCAGCCTGCTGATTGTCACCGATGATAACGGCAGCACGCTGGTCGAACTGGCCAATAACGACAGCACCACCGACAGCACGCCGATTCTCAGCGGCCAGGCCGGGGCGGGCGATCTCGTCACCCTGTACAACGGCAGCACGGTATTGGGCAGCGTGGTCGCGGGCAGCAATGGACAGTGGAGCTTCACGCCAGCGGCGCTGGCCGACGGCACTTACGCGTTCCGCGCCAGCGCCGATAACGGCAGCGGCACGGTGACGGATTCGCCGGTGATCACCATCACCATCGACACCGTCGCGCCCGCGGCACCGACAGGCATCCAGCTGACCAACGATGACGGCGATCCGCTGGGCACAGGCAGCACTAACGTCTCTGCGCCAACCCTGAGCGGCAGCGGCGAAGCCGGCGGTGTGGTGATTATCTCCGATGGCGGTACGGTGATTGGCAGCACCACGGTGGGCAATGATGGCAACTGGAGCTTTATCACGCCGCCCCTCAGCGATGGCAGCCACAGCCTGACCAGCACCGTGACCGATGCGGCCGGCAATACCGGACCGGCGTCAACACCGGTAACCGTCACCGTCGATACGCAGGCACCGGCGGCGGCAGGTAATCTGCAGCTCAGCAATGGCGACGGCACACCGGTTGCCGCGGGCGGCAGCACCAATGACACCATGCCAACCCTGAGCGGTACCGCTGAACCTGGCAGCACCGTGACCGTCAGCGACGGCGATACGGTGCTGGGCACGGCGACGGCAGGCAGCGACGGCAGCTGGAGCTTCACCCCGACCGATCCGCTGAGCGAAGGGCAGCACAACCTGACGTCCACCGTTACCGACACGGCGGGCAATACCGGGCCGGGCAGCACGGCGGTGATTGTCATCGTCGATACCAGCTCCCCTGCTGTGGCCAGCGAGCTGCTGCTCAGCAACGACCAGAGCGGTACACCGGTGCCGGTCAGCAATGGCCTCACCAATGACACTACGCCGGTGCTCAGTGGCCGCGCGGAACCGGGCAGCACCGTGACCATTTCCGATGGCGATACGGTACTGGGCACCGCCACCGTCGGCAACGACGGCAGCTGGAGCTTCACTGCACCGGTGCTGGCAGCGGGCGACCATAGCCTGACGGCGACGGTGACCGATACCGCTGGCAATACCAGCGAACCCTCGGCCGCCCTCAGCTTTACCATCGATACCACCACGCCAGCCGCGCCGGGCAATGTGCAGCTCAGTGATGATCAGAGCGGCACGCCGGTGCTGATCACCAGCGGTGCCACTAACGACACCACGCCGGTCCTGAGCGGCAGCGGCACCGCCGGCAGCACCATCACCGTCTCGGATGGCAATACCGTACTGGGCACCACCACGGTCAACGACGACGGCAGCTGGAGCTTCACGCCAGCCACTGCGCTGGGCGAGGGGCCGCACAGCCTGACGGCGACCGAAACCAGTCCGGCTGGCAATACCAGCACACCTTCTGCTCCGCTGGAGGTGAACATTGATCTCACCGATCCGGCGCCCGCCGCAGACTTGCTGCTGGTTAACGATCAGGGCGCAACGCCGCTGCCGATCGCGGCGGATGGCGTCACTAATGACACCACGCCGCTGTTCAGCGGCAGCGCGGAGCCGGGCAGCCTCGTCGCGATTTACGACAATGGCAGCGTGATTGGCTCGGCGCAGGCCGATGCAAACGGCAACTGGAGCTTCACGCCGGATACGGCACTGGAGGCGGGCACGCATAGCCTGACCACCATTGTCACCGACACGGCGGGCAACAGCGGGCCGGCGTCTGATGCGTTTGATTTCACTATCGATCTCACCACGCCGACTGCCGCCGCTGATGTCGTGCTGAACAACGACAACGGCGAGACGCCGCAGCCGATTAACAGCGGCACCGCGACCAACGACACCACACCGCAGCTGAGTGGCACCGCCGATGCCGGCAGTACCGTCACCATCCTCGATGGCAATACGGTGCTGGGCAGCGTGCTGGTGGGTGCCGGTGGCACATGGACCTTCGCGGTACCGACGCTGAGCCAGGGCGAACATAGCCTGACCACCACGGTTACGAGCGCGGCGGGCAACGTTAGCGCACCGTCAGCGGCAATTGATTTTACCGTGGATACCACGGCACCGGCCGAGCCGACCGGCCTGCTGCTGGTGAACGATGAGGTTGATCCGGCCGTACCGGTGGCCTCTGGCGGGGCGACCAACGACACCACACCAGTGTTGAGCGGTAGCGCCGAGCCTGACAGCGTGGTGATCGTGCGTGACAACGGCGTGATCATCGGCTCGGCTACCGCCGGCAATGACGGCAGCTGGCGCTTCACGCCAGATACCGCCCTGGAAGCGGGCAGTCACAGCCTGACGGCCAGCGTCACCGATCCGGCAGGCAACGTCGGGCCGGAGTCCGCGCCGTACACCTTCACCGTTGATCTTACGCCACCGGCAGCGCCAGTGGACGTGGTGCTGAGCAATAACGATGGCAGCACGCTGGTGGCGATTGCCGCCAATGGCGCGACCAACGACACTACGCCGCAGCTCTCCGGCAGCGCCACGGCGGGCAGTATCATCACTGTCTACGATGGCGACAGCACGACGCCGATCGGTTCGGTGACCGTGGGCGCCGATGGCAGCTGGCAGTTTGTTACCGGTACGCTGGACGAGGGCGATCACAGCCTGACGGTAACGGTGACTGATGCGGCGGGTAACGTCAGCGATCCTTCCGCGCCGATTAGCTTTACCGTGGATACCACGGCGCCGGACGCGGTCGTCGATCTGCTGCTGGTGAACAACAACGTCGACCCGGCCACGCCGATCGCCTCAGGCAGCAACACCAATGACAGCACGCCGCTGCTCAGCGGAACGGCGGAGCCGAACAGCACCATCATCGTCTATGACGGACAGACGCCTATCGGCACGGCGACGGCAGATAACGACGGCGCATGGACCTTCTCACCTGAACTGACCGATGGCTCGCACAGCCTCAGCGTGACGGTCACCGACGTCGCCGGCAATGTCAGCGCACCGAGCGCCAGCGTGGCGATCACCGTCGATACCGTAGCACCGTCGGCGGTCACCCAGTTGAGCGTCGCCAGCGACAATGGCAACGGCGATCCGGTCACCATCCCGAACGGCGGCTTAACCAGTGACAACACGCCGGTGCTGAGCGGCAGCGGCGATCCGGGCAGCCTGATTGTGATTACCTCGCAGAACGGTCCGGTGGGCAGCGTCACTGTCGGCAGCAGCGGCAGCTGGAGCTTCACACCGGCCAGTGCGCTGAGTGACGGCAGTTACACCTTAACCGTTGTGGCGCGCGACGCGGCGGGCAACGTCAGCGCGCCGGTCACGGCACAGCTGGTGATTGACGCCACCGCACCGGATCAGGTGACGGAAATCAGTCTCTCCAATGACAACGGCAGTGCGCTGGTGGATATTCCGTCGGGATCGACCACCAGCGATACCACGCCGTTGCTGGCGGGCGTTGCTGAGCCGGGCAGCACGGTGAACATTCTGGATAATGGCGCGCCGATTGGTACGGCGATTGCGGGCAGTGACGGCGCGTGGAGTTTCAACGTGCCAACCCTCACCAACGCGGCGCACAGCCTGACGGTGACCGTCACCGATGCGGCCGGTAACACCGGACCGGCGTCGGCACCGATTACCTTTACCGTGGATAACCAGGCTCCGGCCCAGGCCACGCTGGAAGTGAATAACGACAACGGTACCGATCTGGTACTGGTGCCCGATGGCACCTTTACCAATGACAACACGCCACGCCTGAGCGGTACGGCGGAGGCTGACAGCCTGGTGACCATTTACGATGGCAATGTGGTGCTGGGTTCGACCACCGCCAATGCGGCCGGCGAATGGGTGTTCCTGTCGCCCGTGCTCACCGATGGTCAGCACACCCTGACGGCCACGGTGACGGACAGCCTCGGCAACGTCAGTGCGCCGTCTTCCAGCTTCACCGTTCAGGTTGATGCCACGCCGCCGCAGCCGGTCAGCGCCGTGCTGCTGCAGAATGACAACGATCCGGATAATCCAGTCACCATCGCCAACGGTGGCGCCACCAACGACAACACGCCGCTGCTGAGCGGCAGCGGTGAGCCGGGTGCTCTCGTCAACGTGTACAACGGCAACGTGCTGGTGGGGTCGGCGACGGTGGATACTGAGGGCAACTGGAGCCTGAATACGTCGCCGCTGGATAACGGCAACTACACGCTGACGGTCGTCGTCAGTGACAACGCGGGTAACGTCAGCGACCCGGTGAGCATTGGCGTGACGGTTAACACCGTCGGGCCGGATCCGGTGCTGTCGTTTGAGGTCAACGCCAATAACGGTCCGACCGCACTGCCGCTGGTGGATGGCAGCTTTACCAACGACACCACGCCGGTGCTGAGCGGAACGGCGCAGGCCGGTGCCATCATCAATCTGCTGCAGGACGATACGGTGATTGGCTCGGTGGTCGCCGATGCCAATGGCGTATGGCGCTTTGAAACCAGCGCGCTACAGGATGGCAGCTACGCCTTCTCGGTGCAGGTGGTGGATGCCGCTGGCAACGTCAGCGAGCCGGTGGGTCCGGTGAATGTCACCATCGATACGCTGGTGCCAGACGCGGTTCCTGACCTGGTGGTCGCCGATAACGTGGGCGGCACGACGGGCCCGCTGGATGACGGCGCGTCGACCGATGACAACACGCCAACCCTGAGCGGCACGGCAGAAGCCGGCAGCACGGTGAGCATCTACGATGGCACCACGCTGCTGGGCACTGCGCTGGCCGGCTCGGGCGGGGCCTGGAGTTTTACACCGAGTATATTGCGTAACGGTGAGCACAATTTCACCGTCACCGTGTCAGACCCTGCGGGCAACGTCAGTGCGGCTACTCCAGTGTTCAACCTGAACATACAGGCTGATTTGCCGCCGGCCACCTCGACGCTGCAAATCACAGATGACAGCGGGCCTATGCCTGTTACGCTGGCAAACAACGCGGTAACCCGCGACACCACGCCAACGTTCAGCGGCTCTGCCTTAGCCGGTCAACTCATCCGTATCTATGATGATGCCACGGATACGGTGATCGGCAGCGTTACGGCGGATGCTAACGGCCAGTGGAGCTTTACGCCGACGCTGGCTGAAGGCAGCTACGCATACTACATTACCGCGCAAAACCCTGGCGGTGATGAGGGGACGCCCTCGGCTACCCTCAGCTTCACCGTGGATACCACCGCGCCGGCGGTGGCCGCTGATGTGGTGATCAGCAACGATCGCAGCGGCACGGCGGTGCCGATTAGCGACGGCAGCGTCATCAATGACAACACGCCGGTACTCAGTGGCAGCGCCGATGTGGGCAGCCTGGTCACGGTGTACGATGGCAACACCGCTATCGCGTCGGTGGTGGTGGGCGCAGGGGGAAGCTGGACGCTGACCACGCCTGCATTGAGCGAAGGGGCGCACGCGCTGAGCGTGGGCGTCAGCGATGCGGCAGGTAACAGCAGCGACCGCACCCCGGCGCTTAGCTTCACTGTGGACAGCATCGCACCGAACGCTTCGACGCTGGTCATCACCAACGATGATACCGCGCAGCCGGTGCTCAACGGCGGCTACAGCAGCGATGCCACGCCAACCCTGAGCGGCGTAGCGGAAGCGGGCAGCACGGTCACCATCCTTAATAATGGTGATGTGCTGACCACGCTGACCGTGCCGTCCAGCGGCAACTGGAGCTACACGCCAGCGACAGCGCTGAGTGAAGGATCGCACACCCTGAGCGTTTCGGTGACCGATGCGGCGGGCAACGTCAGCACCAGCACCAGCGCGACGGTGATCGTTGATACCCTGGCGCCGGACGATCTGACGCTGACGGCCAGCAACAACAACGGCAGCACGCCGGTGACGATTGCTGACGGCGATACCACTAATGACAACACGCCGCTGTTACGCGGTGTGGCAGAGGCGGGCAGCGTGGTGACCATTCGCCTCGATGGCGATGTGGTGGCCTCGCTGACGGTCGGCAGCAGCGGTAACTGGAGTTACACCTCTGCGGCACTGAGCGACGGCAGCCATACCTTCAGCGTCACGGAAACGGACGCGGCGGGTAACACCGGCGAGGCGCTCAGCGTGACGCTGATCGTTGATGCGACGCCACCGCTGGTGGCCACCAACCTGACCATCACTAACGATGTTACCGGCGTCAGCATACCGGCTGGCGGCGCGACTAACGACACCACGCCAACGCTGAGCGGCAGCGCCGAGGCCAACGCCACGGTTAGCGTGTATGACGGCAACACGCTGCTCGGCACAGCGCTCGTGAACGGCAGCGGCGCATGGAGCTTTGTCTCACCGACACTGGGTAACGGCGCGCATGCGCTGAGCGTGGCGGTCACCGATGCGGCGGGCAATACCGGCCCGCGCACCACGCCGGTGACCATCACCGTCGATACCGTTGCGCCGGGCGCGGCCACGCTGGTGGTCACCAACGACGTCAGCGGCAGCGTCATCCCGAATGGCGGCGTCACCAGCGATACCACGCCGGTGCTGAGCGGTCGGGCGGAGGCGGGCAGCATCGTCACCGTGCTGGATGGCACCACGCTGGTCGGTTCCGCGCTGGTGGGCAGTGACGGCAACTGGACGCTGACGCCAGCCACGGCGCTGAGCGAAACGCTCCATACGCTCAACGTCACGGTCACCGATGCGGCCGGTAACGTCAGTGCCACCACCAGCGCCACGCTGGTGATCGACGCCACGCCGCCGGTAGCCATCACCGGGCTGGCAGCGGTGAACAACAACGGCAGCACGCCGGTGGCGATTGCGGCGGGGGGCGTCACTAATGACAGCACGCCACGCCTGAGCGGCACGGCGGAAGCCAACAGCATCGTGACCATCCGCGATGGTGATACGGTGCTGGGTTCGGTTACCGCGGCCAGCAACGGCAGCTGGAGCTTCGTCACCGCCACCTTGTCTGACGGTTTACACACCTTCAGCGTGACGGCCACCGATGCGGCAGGCAATACCGGTCCCGCAGCGTCCCTTGCGCTGACCGTCGACACCGCACCGCCGCTGGCGGCAACCGGGCTGACGCTGACCAACGACGTCACCGGTGTGGCTATCGTTAATAACGGAGTCACCAACGACAGCACGCCGACGCTGCAGGGCACGGCGGAAGCGAACGCGATTGTCACGGTTTACGATGGCAACACGCTGCTCGGAACGGTGCAGGCTAACGCCAGCGGTAACTGGAGCTTCGTCTCGCCGACGCTGAGCAATGCCGCCCATGCGCTGAGCGTGACGGTGACCGACGGCGCGGGCAACGTCAGTCCCCGTTCCGAGGTGATTAACCTCACCGTGGATACGGTGGCGCCAGCGAACACCAGTCTCACCATTATTAATGATGCGACCGGTGCCACCATCGTCAACGGCGGCGCGACCAACGACACCACGCCAACGCTGCGCGGCAGCGTCAGCGCGGCGGAGGCCGGGGCACGCGTCACCATTCTGGACAACGGTCTGGCACTGGGCACGGCGATCGTGCAGGCGGACGGCAGCTGGAGCTTCACGCCACTGGCGGCGCTGAGCGCCGGGCCGCACCCGATCACGGTGACGGTAACGGATGCGGCAGGTAACGTCAGCGGCACCACCGCGGCCACGGTGATCATCGATACCACGGCACCGGCGGCCATCACCAATCTGCTGGCGCTCAACAACAACGGCAGCACGGCGGTGACCATTCCGAATAACGGCGTCACCAACGACAGCACGCCGCTGCTGAGCGGCAACGGTGAGGCGGGCGCGCGCATCACGGTGTACGACGGCACCACATTGCTGGGCAGCACCACGGTGGGCAGCAACGGCAGCTGGAGCTTCGTGGTGGGCAACGCGCTGAGCAACGGCAGCCACACGCTGAACGTGACGCAGACCGACCCGGCGGGCAACGTCAGCCCGCAGGTGTCGACCACGCTGATCGTCGATACCGTGGTGCCGGTCGCCAGTACGCTGACCATCATTGATGACATCAGCGGTACGCCGGTGACGCTGGCGAACGGTGCCTTTACGCGCGATACCACGCCAACGCTGCGCGGCACCACCGAAGCAGGTGCCGTGGTCACTATCTACGACGGTGCCAGCGCCATTGGTTCTGTGACCGCGGGGAGTGATGGCAGCTGGAGCTTCACCACCGCCACGCTGGCGAACGGCGCGCACACGCTGAGCACCACGGTGACCGATGCGGCAGGTAACGTCAGCACCGGCAACATCACGGCGACGGTGAACGTTGATACCCTGCCTCCGGCGGCGGTAAGCGGGCTGGCGATCAACAGCGCCGGTACCCTTGTCACCGGTAGCGGTGAAGTGGGGGCCACGGTGACGGTGCGCGATGCCAGCGGCAACGCGCTCGGCACCACCACGGTCGGCAGCGGCGGCAACTGGTCGGTGACGCTCACTACCGCGCAGATCACCGGTGCGCCGCTCTCGGTGATCCAGACGGATCGCGCCGGTAACGTCTCGCCGGGGGCCTCGCTGACCGGTGCGATTCGCATCGTGGCGACCAACGACAGCAACGAGGTGGATTACACCAGCACGCAGGCAACGGTGAACAACGGTACGGTCAGCTCGTCGCACACCGCGCTGCTGACCGTGGGGCTGGGTACGGTGCTCAATGCCAGCGTACTGAACAACGGTAATGCTTACCTGTTCAGCGTGGGTAACGATGACAGCCGTAACGTGACGCTCAACGGTTCGGTGACCAGTCTCGGCGTGGCCGCCAACTATTCGTTAAACCTGTACGAACAGCAGGCGAACGGCTCGTGGCAGTTGATCAGTATCAAGACCAACTACATTAACGCGCTGCTGACGATCGGTACGCTGAAAGGGGCAAACGTCACCTATACCGGACTGGGGACCGGCAACTATGCGGTGGTGGTCGCAGCCACCACCAACATTAGTGTGTTGCCAACCACCACGGTAAGTACGGTGTCGGATTTCACCACGCTGGCGGTCACCACCGCCGCGACGGTCACCGGTAACCTGCTGACCAACGACACCAGCTCCATCGCCGGGACGATTCCGTCCGGCACGGCAGTGGCGTCGGTGGGCAGCAGCGCGGTGGCGTCCAGCGGCAATACGGTGATCAACACCACCTACGGTACGCTGACCATTGATGCGAAGGGTAACTACACCTACACGCTGAAGGCCGGGCTGGATATCGATACCCTGCCATCCGCAGACACCTTCACCTACTCGGTGCGGGATGCCAGCGGTGCAGTGACCTCGGCGACGCTGACGGTGACGTTGCATAACGGTGCGGCCACCGCGCTGTTCGCCACCACTAGTCTGGCGGCGGAAACCACCACCAGCAGCGAGCATGATGCCAGCGGCAGCATCTGGGGAGACAGCAACGTCAGCCACAGCGGCACGCTGAGCATCCTCAATGAGCACGGCGATCTCACCACCGTGAGCAGCGTGGGCAGCACGGCGGTGGCCGGGGACTTTGGTGTGCTGACCATCGCCGCCAACGGCAGCTATACCTATACCCTGAACGCGGATGTGAATATCCAGAACATCACGCATAAGGAGGTGTTTACCTACACCCTGGCGTCGTCCGACGGCACCATCACCAGCAACACCTTTACCATTGAGCTTCACCCGACCATCACGGGCAGCGCCGCGGCTGACAGCCTCACCAGCAGCGCCTACGACGACACCATCACCAGCGGTGCCGGCGCAGATACGCTGGTTTATCACCTGCTGAGCAGCGCAGATGCCACCGGCGGCAACGGTCACGACACCTGGACCGACTTCAGCGTCGCGCAGGGTGACAAGATCGACGTCAGCAGTCTGCTGATCGGCTGGAATGATTCCACCAGTAATATCAATGACTTTGTGAAAGTGGATCATACCGCGGACGGCAATACGGTGTTGTCGATTGACCGTGACGGCAGCGGCACGGGGTACAGCAGTACGCAGCTGATTACCCTGGAAGGCGTAAACGTCTCACTGGAGGAGTTGCTGCAGCAACCGCATCAAAACCACACGGCTTAGTGGGTGTAACGCAGGGAAGCATAACGGGCACAGGGAGGTGCCCCTTTCTCTCTTTTACTGGTGAACAATCGATGGATCTGATGCAATCAGGCGCAACAACTCGCCGTACCTGTAAGCTCAGCGCCCTGTGTGCTGGCATTGTGTTTTTTCACAGTTCTCATCTTATGGCTGCCAGTGATGCCGTGACGCAGGCGGGGCGCATAACCTCAGCCGGTCTGGCGCAGCAGCAGGATCTTCCCTCCTTAACCGGTCAGGTGGCCGAACCCGCGCTGGCTAACGTGCCGGATACCTTAACCCTTAACCAGGCCGTACAGCGCGCCATCCAGTGGCATCCGGACATCGCCCAGGCAATTGGCAAAATGCTGGAGCAGGCCAGCCAGGTCGATGTGGCGCAGGCCAAATACTACCCGCAAATCAGCGCCGGCATGAACAACGGCTACAGCAACGCCTACAGCGAGAAAGGCTTCAGCCCGTCATTTGTGCTGTCGGTATCACAGATGCTGTATGACTTCGGCAAAGTCAGCAGTTCGGTGCGCTCCGCCGAAGCCGGGGTGGCGCAGGAGCAGGCCAGCGTGCTGGTGAGTATCGATACCGTCGCGCACGACACCGCCGCCGCGCTGGTGCAGGTGCAGGGCTATCAGCAGCTGGTGAAGATCGCCCAGGATCAGCTGACTGCGCTGAGTAAGATTGGCGATCTGGCGCGTCAGCGCAATGAAGAGGGGGCGGCATCGCTCTCGGACGCCACCCAGACCGACGCGCGTATCGAAGGCGCGCGCACCACGCTGACCCAGTATCAGGCCAGCCTCAACCGCTGGCGTGCCACGCTGGCCAGCTATCTCGGCTGGCCACTGGTGAAAAAGGTCAGCGATGCGTTTCCGCCCAGCCTGACGCGCGCCTGCGCGGTGGGCAAAGCTGACGACAAATCCAATCCGGCGGTGCTGGCGGCGTGGGCGCAGGCGCGGCAGGCGCAGGCCAAACTGGATAACGCCAACGCGCAGAATTTACCCACCATTTCGCTGGAACCGCAGGTCACGCATTACCTCAACAATCACTACTCCGGCAGCGAAACGCTCGACCGCACCCAGTATTCCGCGTTCGTCAAAGTTGAGATGCCGCTGTATCAGGGCGGCGGCATTACCGCGGCGCGCGATGCGGCGGCCAGCGCGCTGCAGGCGGCCAATGCGGCGGTGAACTCGGCGCGCCTCAAAGCGCAGCAGCAGCTCAGCGAATCGCAAACCGAAGCGCTGAGCCTGTCGCAGAGCCTGGCGATCATGTCCCGTCAGCAGACGCTGGGCGAGAAGACGCAGCAGCTGTATCAGGATCAGTATCTGCAGCTTGGCACCCGTCCGCTGCTGGACGTGCTCAACGCCGAACAGGAAGTGTTTCAGACGCGCTTCGCCATGCAGCAAACCATTAGTCAGTTACGTTCACTGCAGCTCGACTGCTTATACAGCACCGGGCAGATGCGGTCAGCGTTTGCGCTGAATAACCAGCGCATCCAGTCCGTGGAGATCCAGCCATGACGCAATTACAGATTCCGGACGCACCCAATGGCAATCCCGCCAGCGCCGCCGGTGGCGAGGTGCCGCTACACGGCTGGGCCACCGCCATTATTCTCATCGCGACCCATTATCGCCTGCCGTGCTCGCCGGGCATGATCATGGCTGCCAGCGAATGGCAGGGCAAACAGTCACGTGATAAAGCGCTGCGCCATCTGGCGCGTCAGGCCGGACTGTCGCTGCAGCTGTATGAAGAGCATCAGTGGGAGATCAGCAGCTGGCGCTTGCCGCTGGCGGTGGAACTGAGCGACGGCCAGGTTGGCGTCATCACCAGCTTTGATGGCGATGACACGGTGCGCGTGCACCTGGCCGGCGATGAACAACCGGCGCCGATCGCGCTGAACACGCTGCTGCCGCAGATCCGCTACGCCGCGGCGCTGCGCCCGGTGACGGCCGCCAAAGATAGCCGTGTCGATCGCTATCTCGCCACGGTCAGACCCGACTGGCTGCGCCGTCTGGTGCTGCACGACATGCGTCCTTACGGCTACGTGATGCTGGGATCGTTCCTGATCAACCTGCTGGCGCTGGTCGGCATCATCTTCTCGATGCAGGTGTACGATCGGGTGATCCCGGCGCAGTCGTACCCCACGCTGTACGTGCTATATATCGGGGTGATCCTCTCGGTGGTGTTCACCTATATTCTGCGCGTCGGTCGCGATCACGTCACCGATCTGCTCGGCAAGCGCGCCGATATGCGCGTCTCCGATCGCGTGTTCGGCCACGCGCTGCGGCTGCGTAACAGCGCGGTGCCGCGATCGACCGGCACCTTTATCTCGCAGCTGCGCGAGCTGGAAGCGGTGCGCGAAATGGTGACGTCGACCACGGTGACGGCGATCGTCGATATGCCGTTCTTCCTGCTGTTTATGCTGGTGATGGCGATCATCGCGCCGCAGCTGGCGTGGATCGCGCCGGTGGCAGTGCTGCTGATGATCCTGCCCGGCGTGCTGAGCCAGAAAAAACTGGCGAAGCTGGCGCAGCAAAACCTGAAGGAGTCGACGCTGCGCAACGCGGTGCTGGTGGAGAGCGTGCAGGGGCTGGAAGATATCAAGCTGATGCAGGCGGAGGATCGCTTTCTGCAGCAGTGGAACAGCTATATCCGCATCACCGCGCAGTCGGGCGTCGAGATGCGCAAAGTGATGCATGCGCTGATCAGCTGGGGCGTCACCATTCAGGGGCTGGTGTACGCCAGCGTGATCGTGGTCGGTGCGCCGATGGTGATCAACGGCGATATCACCACCGGGGCGATTGTCGCCGCGTCGCTGCTGTCCTCACGCATGATTGCGCCGATGGCGACGCTGTGTGGCGTGCTGGCGCGCTGGCAGCAGGTAAAAGCGGCGAAGAGCAGCCTCGATGCGCTGATGAATCTGCCGGTGGAGAACAGTAAAGACGAAACGCGCATTCACTGTCCGGTGCTGTTTGGTCACTATCAGTTCACCGATGCCATGTTCCGCTACTACAGCGATTCGCTGACCGTGGCGCTGCGCATCAGGACGCTGACCATCAAGCCAGGCGAGCGCATCGCCGTGCTGGGGCGCAACGGCTCCGGCAAATCCACGCTGCTGCAGGCGATGGCCGGCGGCATGGATCTGGTGGGCGGCGAGCTGCGGCTGGATAACCTCAGCCTGCCGCATATTGATGTCGCGGACGTGCGGCGCAACGTCGGGCTGCTGACGCAAAACGCGCGGCTGTTCCACGGTACGCTGCGGGAAAACCTCACCATGGGCGCGGCGCACGCCACCGACGAAGCGATTTTTGCCGCGCTGACGGTCAGTGGCGGGGCCGATTTTATTCGTCGTCTGCCGCTCGGGCTCGATCATCCGGTAATGGAGGGCGGCGTCGGGCTGTCCGGCGGCCAGCGCCAGTCGCTGCTGCTGGCGCGCATGCTGCTGCGCGATCCTAATATCGTGCTGCTGGATGAGCCGACGGCTTCGCTCGACGATCATACCGAGAAAGATTTTATTGAGCGGCTGGGCGCCTGGCTGAATGGCCGCACGCTGATCGTGGCGACGCACCGCGCGGCGATTCTGTCGCTGGTGGATCGCATACTGGTGCTGAAAGAGGGGCAGCTGGTAATGGACAGCCCGAAAGAGAACGCGCTGCCGGCACCGCGCGCCAGCGGAGCGGCGGGGGAGGGACAGGCATGATGAAACAATTGCCGGCAAAACTGCGGCTGGTGACCGCCGCGGAAGTGGATTCGTCCGACGATCTGCTCGGTGAACTGAAATCGGAAAGCCACTACACCGGCGCAGTGCGGCTGATCGTCATCAGCACCGCGCTGATCGTGGTGGCGCTGGTGTGGGCGTGGTTTGGCATGCTGGATGAGGTCTCAACCGGCACCGGGAAGGTGATCCCCAGTTCGCGCGAGCAGGTGCTGCAGTCGCTGGAGGGCGGCATTCTCACGGAACTGTACGTGCATGAGGGCGATCGCGTGCAGGCCGGGCAGATCGTGGCGAAACTGGATGCCACACGCTCGCAGTCCAGCGTCGGCGAGAGCGCGGCGCGCTACCGGGCCGCACTGGCAGCGGCTTCGCGCCTGCGTGCGGAAGTGAACGATGATCCGCTCACGTTTCCCGCCGAGCTGAAGGGCTACCCGGATCTTATCGCGGCGGAAACCCGGCTGTATAACACTAAACGCGCCCAGCTCAATGATGCAACCCGGCAGTTTAAAGAGTCGCTGGCGCTGGCTAATCGCGAACTGGCGATCACCCAGCGGCTGGCGAAAACCGGTGCCGCCAGCAGCGTGGAAGTGCTGCGCTTACAGCGCGATAAGTCCGACCTGGAGCTGAAGCTCACCGATATGCGCTCGCAGTATTACGTGCAGGCGCGCGAAGAGCTGGCGAAGGCCAGCGCCGAAGCCGACAGCCTGGCGCAGGTGATTAAAGGACGCGAAGATACCGTAACGCGTCTGACCATCCGCGCGCCGATGCGCGGCATCGTGAAAAACATCAAAGTCTCGACGGTGGGCGGGGTGATTCCGCCCAACGGTGAGTTGATGAACATCGTACCGATGAACGATCGGCTGCTGATTGAAGCGCGCCTGTCGCCGCGCGATATTGCTTTTATCCATCCCGGCCAGCGCGCGGTGGTAAAAATCTCCGCTTACGATTACGCCATCTACGGCGGCCTGAACGGCGTGGTGGAAAGCATTTCGCCGGATACCATCCAGGACGAAGTCAAACCGGAGATTTACTACTACCGCGTGTTTATTCGTACTGATAACGACTATGTGCAGAACAAGGCTGGCCGGCGCTTTGCCATCAGCCCGGGCATGGTATCCACCGTGGATATCAAAACCGGCGAGAAGAGCATCATGGATTATCTGGTCAAACCGTTTAACAAGGCCAAAGAGGCGATGCGCGAGCGCTAATTGCGATGCGCGGCAATCTCGGCGATAATCACGCCCATCAATCCCTTCCTCGTCGGGCCTAACGACGCGGAGGGGATTTTTTTCATCTATACCTTAACTGGCTAACCGATTTAAGGATTTAAGAGGACTCGTTATGTACAACACGCTGGGCAATCAGTACGACAACTCCCTGGTTTCTAACGCCTTCGGTTTCATGCGCTTTCCGCTGAACTTCCAGCCTTACGACAGCGACGCCGAGTGGGTGATTACCGGTGTGCCGTTTGATGCCGCAACGTCAGGCCGGCCGGGCAGCCGTTTAGGGCCGGGCGCGATCCGTCAGATCTCTACTAACCTGGCGTGGGAAGGCTGCCGCTGGCCGTGGGATTTCGATCTGCGTCAGCGCCTCAATGTGGTGGACTGTGGCGATCTGGTGTACGCCTTCGGCGATTCACAGGATCTGTCCGATAAGCTGCAGGCGCACGCGGAAAAGCTGCTGGCGAACGGCAAGCGCATGCTGACTTTTGGCGGTGATCACTACGTCACGCTGCCGCTGCTGCGCGCGCACGCCAAACACTTCGGCAAGATGGCGCTGGTGCACTTCGATGCGCATACCGATACCTACTCCAACGGCCCGACTTTTGACCACGGCACCATGTTCTACACTGCGCCGCAGGAAGGGCTGATCGATCCGCAGCATTCGGTGCAGATTGGTATCCGTACCGAGTTCGATAAGAGCCTGGGCTTCAACGTGCTGGACGCCGCGCAGGTTAATGACCGCAGCGTGGACGACATCCTGGCCGAAGTGAAGCGCACCGTGGGCGATTTGCCGGTGTACCTGACGTTTGATATCGACTGCCTCGATCCGGCCCATGCGCCAGGCACCGGTACGCCCGTGATTGGCGGCCTGACCAGCGATAAAGCCACCAAGCTGATCCGCGGCCTGCAGGGCATGAACATTGTGGGGATGGATCTGGTGGAAGTGGCACCGGGCTACGATCACGCCGACCTGACCTCACTGGCCGCTGCGACGCTGGCGCTGGATATGCTGCACGTGCAGGCGGCGAATAAAGGTTAAGCGGCGGTGCGGGCGGCTGCCCTCACCCTGACCCTCTCCCCCAGGAGAGGGAACCGATCGAGCGGGCGGTGAGAACAGCACGGACTGCTCCCCCTCCCGCGTGCGGGAGAGGGAACCGATCGAGCGGGCGGTGAGAACAGCACGGACCGCTTCCTCTCCCGCATGCGGGAGAGGGAACCAATCGAGCGGGAGGTGAGAACAGCACGGACTGCTCCCTCTCCCGCGAGCGGGAGAGGGCTGGGGTGAGGGGAAGACCGGCGACTACTTCCCATCCGCCGCGATGCGGTCGCGAATATGCTGTGCGCGCGACTCAGAATCCGGATGCGAGTCAAACATCGAACTCTGGCGGCCCTGATCCAGCTTCGCCAGCTTCTCGAAGCTGGTCGCCAGACCAAGCGGATTAATGCCGCGCTTCTTCAGCAGATCGTACGAATAGTCATCCGCCTGCGACTCCTGAGTCTGTGAGAACTGCGCATTAACCAGTTTCTCGCCCATCTCGCCCAGCTGTGACTGCGACAGCGAACCAATCACGCCGCCCACCGACGCCGCAGCGTTGCGTGCCGCCGTGGTCGCGAAAGCCACCTGCATCGCTTTGCGCGTATGGCCGAGCGCGACGTGGCCCATTTCATGGCCGAGCACGCCTTCCACTTCGTTGTCGCTCATCATATCCATTAGACCGCTATAAACGCGGATACAGCCATTGGCCATCGCCCAGGCGTTGACGTCTTTGGTCAGATACACCTTGTAGTTGGCCGGTACGCCGTTGATGTTATCGCCCAGCGCGGCGGCGATTTTGTTCAGCCGCTGCTGATAGCTGCTGTTGGCTGGCGCCAGCTGGTTCTCTTTATCCATCTGGGCACATGACTGATCGCTCAGCTCTTTAACCTGGGCATCATTCAGCGAGTAAGCCTGAAACGCCTGCGCGCCAGACTGCAACAGTGCGTTATTATCCATTCCTTCGCAGCCGCTCAGCAGCGAAACCATTCCCAGCGCGACAACCATGGCGCGAATTTTCATATCAGCATCCTTTGAGTAACAAGTAGAGAAAACAAACACCTGAAAAACCACGCAGGTGTTTAAACGCATTGGTTATAGCGTGCCAGGGGCGGATTGGCTAGCAGACAGGCCCCGAAATGCAACCCTGAACCGCAGATTTAGCATCCTGATACATGTACTTTTGCCCCGATTTTCATGTACATTGATGTGCGACTTTTTTCTCGCTTCGCCTTATAACTCATTAATTACAATCAGTTAAGCGTGGCGGAGCATTAATCCGACCTGGAGTAGAAGATGCCCTCTCGTAAAGAGCTTGCCAACGCCATTCGCGCGTTAAGTATGGATGCAGTACAGAAAGCGAAATCGGGACATCCGGGTGCCCCAATGGGCATGGCCGATATCGCTGAAGTGCTGTGGCGTGATTTCCTGAACCACAATCCAACTAACCCGCTGTGGGCAGATCGCGACCGTTTCGTGCTGTCCAACGGCCACGGCTCGATGCTGATTTACAGCCTGCTGCACCTCACCGGCTATGACCTGCCGATGAGCGAGCTGCAGAACTTCCGTCAGCTGCACTCTAAAACCCCAGGCCACCCGGAATACGGCTACACCGCAGGCGTGGAAACCACTACCGGCCCACTGGGTCAGGGCATCGCGAACGCCGTGGGCTTCGCCATTGCTGAGCGCACGCTGGCGGCGCAGTTCAACCGTCCGGGCCATGACATCGTAGACCATCACACTTACGTGTTCATGGGCGACGGCTGCATGATGGAAGGCATCTCGCACGAAGTGTGCTCCATCGCCGGTACCCTGAAACTCGGCAAGCTGGTGGCGTTCTATGACGACAACGGCATCTCTATCGACGGTCACGTGGATGGCTGGTTCACCGACGACACCGCCAAACGCTTCGAAGCGTACGGCTGGCACGTGGTGCGTGGCGTAGACGGTCACGACGCCGACGCGATCAAAAAAGCGGTAGAAGAAGCCAAAGCGGTCACCGACAAGCCATCGCTGCTGATGTGCAAAACCATCATCGGTTTCGGTTCCCCGAACAAAGCCGGTACGCACGATTCGCACGGTGCCCCGCTGGGTGACGACGAAATCGCACTGACCCGTAAACAGCTGGGCTGGAACTACGCGCCATTTGAAATTCCTTCTGATATCTACGCACAGTGGGATGCCAAAGAAGCCGGCCAGGCGAAAGAGAAAGCCTGGGACGAGAAGTTTGCTGCTTACGCCGCTGCGCATCCGGAACTGGCCACAGAGTTCAAACGCCGCGTGAACAACGAGCTGCCCGCTAACTGGCAGGCGGAATCGCAGAAGTTCATCGAGCAGCTGCAGGCTAATCCGGCAAAAATCGCCAGCCGTAAAGCGTCGCAGAATGCCATCGAAGCCTTCGGTAAGCTGCTGCCGGAATATCTGGGCGGCTCGGCTGACCTGGCGCCAAGCAACCTGACCATGTGGTCTGGCTCGAAGCCGATCAATGAAGATGCCGCAGGCAACTACATTCATTACGGCGTGCGTGAGTTTGGTATGACTGCCATCGCCAACGGTATTGCGCTGCACGGTGGCTTCCTGCCGTACACCGCAACCTTCCTGATGTTCGTCGAGTACGCGCGTAACGCGGCACGTATGGCGGCGCTGATGAAAATCCGTCAGGTGATGGTTTATACCCACGACTCTATCGGTCTGGGTGAAGATGGCCCGACGCACCAGCCGGTTGAGCAGATGGCCAGCCTGCGCACCACCCCGAACATGAGCCTGTGGCGTCCATGTGACCAGGTGGAATCTGCGGTGGCGTGGAAATACGCTATCGAGCGCGTTGACGGTCCATCAGCCCTGATCTTCTCGCGTCAGAACCTGGCGCAGCAGGATCGTAGCGCTGAGCAGCTGGCTAACGTGGCGCGCGGTGGTTACGTGCTGAAAGATTGCGACGGCACGCCGGAGCTGATTCTGATTGCGACCGGTTCTGAAGTTGAGCTGGCGGTCGGCGCTTACGAGCAGCTGAGCGCGGAAGGTCGTAAGGTGCGCGTGGTGTCCATGCCGTCTACCGATGCGTTTGATAAGCAGGATGCGGCTTATCGTGAGTCTGTGCTGCCGAAAGCAGTTGGCGCACGCGTTGCTATCGAAGCCGGTATTGCGGATTACTGGTTCAAATACACCGGCCTGCACGGTGCCATCGTTGGCATGACCACCTTCGGTGAGTCAGCGCCAGCTGAGAAGCTGTTCGAAGAGTTCGGCTTCACCGTGGCCAACGTGGTGAAAACCGCGAAATCGATTCTGTAATTTCGCGTAACCCGTCGCGCCGCTGCGCATTGTAGCGGCGCGATTCATCGCGCATTTCTGCTGCTATCATCATGCTTTACCACGCGCAATAAATTGCGCCGCGACACCGATGTGCAGATCGCCGGTCCTGTTATCGCCTGAACCTGAAACGGTTCAATTATTCCTGCAGTAATAATTGTCATTGCCTGAATTTGTGACGCAGATCCAATAATCAGCAGCACAGTTGATCGCAATCATTCCTGTTATTCCTTCCATGCTTTATTCTCGCTGAACCGTTTCAGTTGCAGCCGTGTGCTCTCCGTCAGCAACCGTAACCGGGCAAGAATTCCCTGTACAAAACGCAGCGAAACGCTCAAGGTATTTGGCACGTTTTTTCAGGTGTGGCTGCAGGAAGTGAGATGACCATTCGTATCGCAATAAATGGTTTTGGTCGTATCGGGCGCAACGTGTTGCGTGCGCTGTATGAAACCGGTCGCCGGGCGGAAATCACCGTAGTGGCGATTAACGAACTGGCGGAAGCGGCTGGCATGGCGCATCTGCTGAAGTACGACACCAGCCACGGCCGCTTTGCCTTTGACGTACGCCAGGAGCGCGATCAGCTGTGGGTTGGCGAAGATACCATCCGTATCCTGCATCAGGCTGAGATTGCCGCGCTGCCGTGGCGCGAGCTGAATGTCGATATCGTGCTGGACTGCACCGGCGTGTACGGCAGCCGCGACGATGGCGAAGCGCATCTGCAGGCTGGCGCGAAGAAAGTGTTGTTCTCGCATCCCGGCGGCAACGATTTGGATGCCACCGTAGTGTTCGGCGTTAACGAACAGGCTCTTAAACAAACTGACCGCATTGTCTCCAACGCATCCTGCACCACCAACTGCATTATTCCGGTGATCAAGCTGCTGGATGACGCCTTTGGCATTGAGTCGGGCACCGTGACCACCATTCACTCGGCGATGCACGATCAGCAGGTGATTGACGCGTATCACAGCGACCTGCGCCGTACCCGTGCCGCCAGTCAGTCGATCATTCCGGTCGATACGCGTCTTGCCGCTGGCATTACCCGTATTTTTCCGAAATTTAACGATCGCTTCGAGGCTATCGCGGTGCGCGTGCCGACGATCAACGTGACCGCCATTGATCTGAGCGTTTCGGTGCGCCAGGCGGTGAAGGCGTGTGAGGTCAACGCGTTGCTGCAAAACGCGTCAGAGGGGGCATTTCGTGGTATAGTTGACTATACGGAATTACCGTTAGTCTCAGTAGATTTTAACCACGATCCGCACAGTGCCATAGTGGACGGCACGCAAACGCGGGTCAGCGGTCACCACCTGATCAAAACCCTGGTCTGGTGTGACAACGAATGGGGCTTTGCTAACCGCATGATCGACACCACGTTAGCAATGGCCGCAAGCGGTTTCAGGTAAGACGCGGACTGCGTCTGGCAAAACTTATGAGAATCAACGAGAGGGTTCACCATGTCTGTAATTAAGATGACCGATCTGGATCTTGCTGGTAAACGCGTTCTGATCCGTGCCGATCTCAACGTACCAGTGAAAGAAGGGAAAGTGACGTCAGATGCACGTATTCGTGCTTCTCTGCCTACCATCGAAGCGGCGTTGAAACAGGGCGCGAAAGTGATGGTTACCTCTCACCTGGGTCGCCCGACCGAAGGTGAATACAACGAAGAGTTCTCCCTCCTGCCGGTTGTTAACTACCTGAAAGAAAAACTGAACGGCACTAACGTGACCCTGGCGAAAGACTACCTCGACGGCGTTGAAGTGGGCGCGGGTGAACTGGTGGTGCTGGAAAACGTTCGCTTCAACAAAGGCGAGAAAAAAGACGACGAAACCCTGTCGAAGAAATATGCCGCGCTGTGTGACGTGTTCGTCATGGATGCATTCGGCACCGCGCACCGCGCGCAGGCGTCTACTCACGGCGTGGGCAAATTCGCCCCTATCGCCTGTGCCGGTCCGCTGCTGTCTGCCGAACTGGAAGCGCTGGGCAAAGTGATGAGCAATCCACAGCGTCCGCTGGTCGCCGTGGTGGGTGGTTCTAAAGTGTCGACCAAATTCGACGTGCTGCAGTCGCTGGTGAAAATCGCTGACACCGTGATTGTCGGTGGCGGTATCGCTAACACCTTCGTGGCGATCGACAACAACGTCGGCAAATCGCTGTACGAGCCAGACTTCGTTGAGGCCGCTAAAGGCCTGCGCGACCAGTACGGCATTCCGGTACCGACCGATTCACGCGTCGGCACGGAATTCTCCGAAACTGCCCCGGCAACCGTGAAAAAGGTTTCCGAAGTAGCAGATAACGAAGAAATTATGGACTTCGGTGACGAAACCGCTCAGAACATGGCGAAACTGCTGAAAGACGCAAAAACCATTCTGTGGAACGGTCCGGTTGGCGTGTTTGAGTTCCCGAACTTCCGTAAGGGCACCGAAATCGTTGCCAACGCTATCGCAGACAGCGACGCGTTCTCTGTTGCCGGCGGCGGTGATACCCTGGCGGCTATCGACCTGTTCGGTATCGAGGACAAAATCTCCTACATCTCTACCGGTGGCGGTGCGTTCCTCGAGTTCGTGGAAGGCAAAAAACTGCCGGCAGTTGCCATGCTGGAAGAACGCGCGAAGCAGTAATTTTTGGGGGCAGCGCTTCGGCGCTGTCTGAAGGCTTGCCCGCTGTGGGCGAACAGATCGCATTCCCATTGGGGAGTGGACGATAAACGAAACAGGACACAACCATGTCTAAAATTTTTGATTTCGTAAAACCCGGCGTTGTCACTGGTGATGACGTTCAGAAAATCTTCAAAGTAGCGAAAGAAAACAAATTCGCTCTGCCAGCCGTTAACTGCGTCGGCACGGATTCCATCAACGCGGTACTGGAAGCTGCGGCTAAAGTTAAAGCGCCGGTCATCGTTCAGTTCTCCAACGGTGGTGCTGCCTTCATCGCCGGTAAAGGTTTCAAAACCGACAAACCACAGGGCGCTGCGATTTTCGGCGCAATCGCTGGTGCACACCATGTGCATCTGATGGCTGAACAGTACGGCGTGCCAGTAATCCTGCACACCGACCACTGTGCGAAGAAACTGCTGCCGTGGATCGACGGTCTGCTGGACGCTGGTGAAGAGCACTTCAAAAAAACCGGTAAGCCACTGTTCTCCTCACACATGATCGACCTGTCTGAAGAGTCACTGGAAGAGAACATCGAGATTTCTTCTAAGTATCTGGCGCGCATGGCGAAACTGGATATGACGCTGGAAATCGAACTGGGCTGCACCGGTGGTGAAGAAGATGGCGTGGACAACAGCCACATGGACGCTTCTGCACTGTACACTCAGCCAGAAGACGTAGATTACGCTTACACCGAGCTGAGCAAAATCAGCCCGCGTTTCACCATCGCTGCGTCCTTCGGTAACGTACACGGCGTGTACAAGCCAGGCAACGTGAAACTGACCCCAACCATTCTGCGTGATTCGCAGAAATACGTTTCAGAGAAACACGGCCTGCCGCACAACGCGCTGGACTTCGTATTCCACGGCGGTTCCGGTTCTTCTGCTGCAGAAATCGAAGAGTCTATCAGCTACGGCGTGATCAAGATGAACATCGATACTGATACCCAGTGGGCAACCTGGGACGGCATCCTGCAGTACTACAAAACCAACGAAGCGTACCTGCAGGGACAGCTTGGCAACCCGAACGGCGCTGACAGCCCGAACAAAAAATACTACGACCCACGCGTCTGGCTGCGTGCGGCACAATCTTCCATGGTTGTGCGCTTAGAGCAGGCTTTCAAAGAACTGAACGCTGTCGACGTACTGTAATTTTTGCTTACCGTACAAAAAAGGCCCGAAAGGGCCTTTTTTTATGCGTCCCGTCTGGAAATCCCGGTTTATACAGCACATTTTTGGCGCTTCGCCCCATTATTGTTTACCCTTGTACTCGGGAGTGTCGGATTGAATCTGGCAGTTTTTGTACTTTCCTGCGGGAAACTCAACAACAGGGCTAACAAATGGAAGATCTTAACGTCGTTGACGGCATTAACAATGCAGGTGGCTGGCTGGTGCGCAACCAGGCGCTGATCCTCAGCTATGCGGTGAACATCGTGGCGGCTATCGCCATCATTATTGTCGGGATGATTATTGCGCGCGTGGTATCGAACGGCGTCAATCGCCTGCTGGTCGCGCGTCATATTGATGCCACCGTGGCTGATTTCCTCTCAGCGCTGGTGCGCTACGGTATCATTGCCTTCACGATTATTGCCGCGCTGGGCCGCGTCGGCGTGCAGACTGCCTCGGTGATCGCCGTGCTCGGTGCTGCCGGTCTGGCCGTCGGTCTGGCACTGCAGGGGTCGCTCTCCAACCTGGCGGCAGGCGTACTGCTGGTGACCTTCCGTCCATTCCGCACCGGTGAGTTCGTCGATCTCGGTGGCGTGATGGGGACCGTACAGAATGTACAGATCTTCTCGACCACGCTGAAAACCGCTGACGGCAAAATCGTGGTGGTGCCAAACGGCAAAATCATTGCCGGCAACATCGTTAACTTTTCGCGCGAACCTATCCGCCGCAACGAGTTCATTATTGGCGTCGCCTACGATGCGGATGTCGACCAGGTGATCGATCTGCTGCGTGAAGTGGTGGAAGCGGACGAGCGCGTGCTGAAAGATCTGGGTATCCAGATTGGCCTGAACGAACTGGCGGCATCGTCGCTGAACTTTGTGGTGCGCTGCTGGAGCAAAAGCGGTGATCTGCAAAACGTCTACTGGGATCTGATGAAGAACTTCAAGCGCACCCTGGATGCGCACGGTATCGGTATTCCTTATCCGCAGATGGACGTGCACCTGCATCAGGTGCAGAGCGAGGCGCAGCAGCCTGCGCGCAGCGAGTAAGTTATCAGGGCACCGGCGGGTGCCCTTGTTTTATCAGTTCCGCTAATGACCGATTAATTCTTTCCATTTCCGCTAATATCCTCGCCTCACTATACTGCACAGCAACACCCCTTTTTCAGGAAATCTTCCGTGTTATCTGTTTACTTACAAGGGCTTGCCCTTGGTGCTGCGCTTATCCTGCCGTTGGGCCCGCAAAATGCCTTCGTCCTGAACCAGGGCATTAAGCGCCATTACCATTTGATGACCGCGTCGTTGTGCACACTGAGCGATATTGTGCTGATCTGTGGCGGAATATTTGGCGGCAGCGCGCTGTTGCAGCAGTCGCCGGTTCTGCTGATGCTGATCACCTGGGCTGGCGTGGCGTTTCTGCTGTGGTATGGCTGGGGCGCGCTGCGCAGTGCCTGGCAGGGCGATGTCACGCTGGCGTCAGAGGCGGCGCTGAAGCAGGGGCGCTGGCGCATTGTCGCTACTATGCTGGCGGTGACCTGGCTCAATCCGCATGTCTATCTCGACACCCTCGTGGTGCTCGGCAGCCTCGGCAGTCAGCTGCCGTCGGCGGAGGCGCGCCGCTGGTTTGCTTTCGGCACCGCCAGCGCCTCGCTGCTGTGGTTTTTCGGTCTGGCGCTGCTGGCCGCCTGGCTGTCGCCGCGCCTGCGCACCGTGCGCGCGCAGCGCATCATTAATCTGCTGGTGGGCGGCGTGATGTGGTTTATCGCCCTGCAGCTGGCGCGTCAGGGCATCGCCGGCTGGTGATGCACATGCAGGCCGTAAAGCGCGGGCAGGGCGCCTGCGCTGGCCAGCAGCTCCAGCCGAATCTGGTGAAACGTGGTATCCGGGGGCAGCGCATGATGGCACAGCGAGTGATGATTATCGCTGACCTCCGCCAGCAGCGTGTCATCCAGCCACAGGCGATAATGGGTAGTGCAGTGCGGCGTCACCGCCTGCGCATGGCCCATCTGCACCGTTTCCATCGCATGATCGAAATCGTTATCGAACAGCAACGTAATCTGGCTGGCGCGCTGCGCGTCCGGCCACTGCCAGCACACCCACGGCTGGCGATCGTCCGCCGCCGGCAGCCAGCCGTTGGTGTGGCTTTCCGGCCGCAGTTTACCGTTGAGCAAATAGTCGCAGTGCCACAGCCGCAGCGGTGTTGTCAGACTAAACGCGATCAGGATCTGATTGGGCGCGCGGCGCGGTAGCCAGAAATCAAACTCATCCACGCCGTAATCGCCGTCGTTTATCTGCCGGGTGCGTTTCGCGACGCGCGGATTGAGACTGTTAAATACCATCATAATGCCCGGCAGGCGCTGGCGGGTGAGCGCCACTTCAACCGCCGGATTTTCTTCAAAGGCGATAAACAGGTAGCGATCGCACTCCGCACGGTAGTCAAACGGCAGCGAATACGCCTCTTCACCGCTAATCTGCAGGCTGTGTGTGGCCAGCAGCCGATCGCCGCAGGTGTTGGCCGGATTGTCGCTGGTCAGCAGTGAAACCTGCAGCGTCTGCGCGGATGACGCCCGCAGCCGCACCGTCAGCGCGGGCAGGCGTTCTCCGGCTTTAAGCGGCAGCAGCAGGGCGCAGCGTGAGGTGAGGGCGTGCCAGCCGCCATCCGCCGGCAGGGCGTGCAGGGCGAAGGTGCTGCTGGCGCTGACCTGAGCGGCACCGGCCGGATGCGCCAGCTGCTGACGCGGAATGAACGCACCGTGGCGCAGCAGCTGTTGCTGCAGCTGACCAATATGCTCCGGCTGCGCCAGCTGACGCGGTGTCTGGTTATGCTGCTGACACAGCGCCGCCGCGCGGCCCACCACTTCGCCCAGCACGCCACAGGTGCACATCACGCGCGCGCTGCCAAAGGCAACGTGCGTGGCAGAGATAAGCCGGCCGGTCAGCAGCAGATTATCCAGCGACTGGCTGTACAGCGCCCGAAACGGAATGGTGTAAGTGCCTTTGCTGTGGAACTGGCGGCAGCCGTCGTGAGCGCTGTACACGCCGTCGGCCGGATGCAGGTCAATCGACCAGCCGCCGTAGGCCACCGCATCGTAGTGGTCGCGCTGCGCGATGATATCCTGCTGACACAGCAGAGTATCGCCGAGAAAGCGTCGGCTCTCGCGCTTGCCGGGAATCAGCCCAACCCATTCAATGGTCAGCGTGTCGGCATCGGCAAACTCGCCGGAGTTTTTGATGTAATCCCACACGCCCCAGACAATCTTCCACAGCTCCCACTTGATGGTTTCGCTTTCATGCACGGTATCCAGCCGGCCGCCCCACTCAAGCCACCACAGATCGCAGCCGTTGAGATCGGAGCTCAAACGTTTATAGCGCGGAATAGCGGTGATCTCTTTCAGCGCGAAGGAGGGCGGTACAAAGCGCACCGGCTGCGCGCTGCGTTTGGTATAAAAATAAATTGAGTGGCCGAGCTTGTGGCCAAACTGCTCGCCCGGCGCCATTTTTTCGCCAAACTCCTGCGGTGATTCTGCGCCGACACGGTGCGCGGCCCCGGCCGGATAGCCGAGCACGCCGTCGCCGCTGGCATCAATAAACTGGTCGGCCGTCACGCGATAGCGGGTCTGATTGATGGCGTTGAAAGCCTGAACCGCCTGCAGGCGCTGCGCGGATTTTTCGATGTCGCTGACCACGGTATTGAGCAGCAGCGTCAGACGCGGCTGCGCCTGCACGATGTCCAGCAGCACCATGTCGAACAGCACCGGGTTGCCCTCTTTGTTGCGCCAGAGGTTCTCCTCCATGATCTCGCCCATGATGCCGCCTTCACGCGCCCAGCGGTTGTTATTACCCATATGCGACGTCGCGCCGTTGGCCCACAGCCGCACTTCGCTGGAAGCGTTGCCGCCGAGCACCGGGCGATCCTGAATCAGCACCACCTGCTGGCCCGCGCGTGCCGCAGCCAGCGCGGCGCACACGCCCGCCAGACCGCCACCGGCGACCAGCACATCGGCGTGTAACGACTGCAGCGGAAAGGCACGCGCGGCCTGAGAAGAGAAAGTTTGCATCATGAGGTTACTCCCGCCTGAAGGCTGCTAAGATTGAATTTTTACCGTCACAAGGTGATTTATGTCTTCGCAACCCAACCAGAGCCTGATTGACGGAATTCGCTGCCTGCAATATCTGGTCTCCAGTGACAAAGCGGTCGGCGGTCGTGAACTGGCGCGCCAGATGGGGATGAACAGCACGCGGGTAAACCGTCTGCTGATGACCATGGCGTCCATCGGCCTGACGATTCAGGATGAACACCGGCGCTATCTGCCGGGCCCGGGCATTCATGCGCTGGCGGCGCAGGCCATTCGTGGATCGTCGCTGTTTGCTTCGGCACTGCCGCAGCTGGAGGCGCACGCGCCGCGCGATATCGTGGTGGCGCTTGGCGTGCTGTGGGAGGACCAGGTCATCTACATCTGGCACTCGGAGCCCGGCGAGCGCACCAGTACCAGCCAGGCGCTGGCTGGATTCCGCATGCTGCCAGCGTGGCAGTCGGTGATTGGCATCGCGCTGCTGGCGGCGGAGAGTGACGAGGTGCTGCGGCCACGCTTCAGTGACGAACAGTGGGCGCAGATTGCGCCACTGCTGGCGCGCAAGCGCACCGGGGATTATCTGGTGTGGCATCGCGAGGACGGCGAAATCAGTATGGCGCAGCCGATCAATAACAATCGTGCGGCGCTGGCCTTCGCCAAAATCTGGCAGGCCGATGAGGACCAGCTGGCGCAGCGTCTGCAACAGCTGCACGCGCTGGCGAAACGGCTCATCAGCGCGCGCTGACATGGTCAATTTTTCCTACCACAAACAGATAACTGCAGATGCCAATAGCGGCCAGCACGGCGATAAAGGCCAGCGCCGGCGCGAAGTTGCTGCCGTCAATCAGGGCGCCGATGGCGATGGGCACTACGATCGATGACAGCGCGCCGGTAAAGTTAAATACGCCGCCGGCCAGACCGATCAGATGGCGCGGCGCCAGCGCGGTAACAAACACCCAGGTGATGGTCGCCAGGCCATTACCAAAAAACGCCAGCGACATAAACAGGATGATCAGCCGCGAATCTTCGGTGTAGTTAGCACCAAGGATGAACAGCGTGAGAAACAGACCGAGGATCACCGGCAGCTTGCGCGCCACGCTGGCTGACATGCCGCGCCGGATCATGCGGTCTGAGGCAAAGCCGGCCAGCAGTACGCCACAAAACGCCGCGAAGTAGGGCAGCGACGCCACATAGCCGCTCTTGATAAAGTCCATGTGGCGATACTCCACCAGATAGGTGGGAAACCAGGTGAGGAAAAACCAGAAGGTGGCGGAGATGGTGAACTGGCCAATATAGATGCCGACCAGCTTGCGGCTGCGAAACATCTGCGCCAGATCGGCCCAGCGTGCACGCGGCGGCTGGCTGCCCTGGCGATTTTCCAGCAGTGCGCCGTTGTCACGCAGATAGTTAAGTTCAGCCTCTGATACGCCTTTGTGCTGGTTCGGCTCGCGATACAGCAGATACCACACCAGCGCCCAAATCATGCCCGCCACGCCGGTAATCAGAAACAGCCCGCGCCAGCCAAACGCAGCCTGCACGTGAAACAGCAGCGGCGTCATACAGGCGAGGCCAACAAACTGTGCGGACGAGTAGATGCCAATTGCACTGGCACGCTCCTGCTCGGGGAACCAGCTGGAAATCACCCGATTGTTAGCCGGCATCACCGGCGCCTCGAAGGCGCCGACGCCGAGGCGCAGACCGAACAGCGCGCCGAAGCTGCTGGCAAAAGCGTGCAGCGCGGTGATCAGCGACCAGGCAAACAGCCCCGCGCCGTATACCAGCCGCGCGCCGAGACGATCGATCAGGAATCCGCCGGGAATTTGCAGCGCCGCATAGATCCAGCCGAACGCCGAGAAGATCAGCCCCATCTCCAGCGGCGTGAAGCGTAGTTCACCGGCCATCTGCGTGGCGGCCACCGACAGGTTGGTGCGATCCATGTAGTTAATGATGATGTTGATAAACACCAGTGCCAGCATCATAAAGCGTGTGCGTCCGGCTCGCACGCTGACCGCGCTTTGGCTAAGTGGCTGTTCTGTCATAATACAACTCTCCCGAGGGGCAGAAGTGTTTCTTTAATAGAAACGCAGGCGGCGCTTTTCAGCGAATCTGTAGCGATAAATTTGCGATCGCGGATACGTTAAACCTGAGCAAAGCCGAACTTTTTGCTAATTTCAAACTCAGACCATCACGCATAGTAATGTGTTTTGGGTTTCGCCATAGTGGCGACCTGCAAATTGAACCCTTCAAGGAGGACTTTCGTGAAACTGAAAGCACTGGCGCTGGCCGCCGTAATGAGCACGGGCGCACTGTCCGGTCTGGTCCAGGCGGGAGAAGTGCCGAACGGACCGCACGTGGTGACATCAGGACAGGCCAGCGTGGATGCCCGTCCGGATATGGCTACGCTCTCCATCGTGGTGAATGTTTCGTCGAAAGACGCGGCGGATGCAAAAAAACAGGCTGACGACCGCGTGGCGCAATATTTTGATTTCCTGCAAAAGAACGGCATCGAGAAGAAAGATATTGATGCGGCTAATCTCAGCACCCAGCCGGAATATGACTACACCAAAGAGGGTAAATCGGTGCTGAAAGGCTACCGTGCGGTGCGTCAGGTGGAAGTCACGCTGCGCCAGCTGGACAAGCTGAATGAGCTGCTGGACGGCGCGCTGAAGTCGGGCCTGAATGAGATTCGTTCTGTTGAGCTGGGCGTGGCTAACGCAGACAGCTACAAAGATCAGGCGCGTAAAGCGGCGATTGCCAATGCCACACAGCAGGCGAGTGCCCTGGCGGAAGGCTTCAACGCCAAACTGGGCTCGGTGTACAGCATTCGCTATCACGTGGCTAACTACCAGCCGATGCCGATGGCGCGCATGTACAAAGCGGCCGGTGCCGCAGCGGACACCACCGCGCAGCAGACCTACGAGCAGCAGAGCATCCATTTTGACGATCAGGTGGATGTGGTATTCGAAATCAAACCGAATACGGCGCAGTAAGTTAGCCTGTAAAATTGTAGCGGCGCGATTCATCGCGCTTTCCAGCAGCAGAACCGCTGTTAAAACGCGCGATGAATCGCGCCGCTACGACTGTTGTGCGCTAATCTGAACGGCGCTAGGCCGCAACTTCATCCTGGCGCAATACGCGGTGGCCGTGGGCAATCAGTGCATCGGTCACGCTGCGCATCAGGCGACTTTCCGGCGCGAAACGGTGCCAGTACAGCATCCGGCGCTGATACAGACCCGGCGTCAAATCGACCAGCTCTCCCTGCGCCAGCTCGCGCTCAATCTGCAGGTGCGGAATCATACAGCACACCGATCCCTGACGCGCCAGTTGCACAAAAGCCTCTGACGAGTTCACGATGTGGCACGGCACGCTGCCCGGCGATAAATCAAAGTTCTGCTGCAAAAACGCCTGATGCATATCGTCAAGGTGATCAAACGCCACCGCCGGGGCTTTCAGCAGCGCCGAGCGCGTCACGCCATTGGGGAAATAGCGCGCGGCAAACTCCGGCGAGGCGCAGAACAGATAGTCCAGCGCACCCAGCTGATCCACCAGACAGCTTGGCAACGGCTGCGGCTGGATACTCACCGCCCCGACCACCTCACCGCGCCGTAAACGCTCCTGCGTGCGGGTTTCATCTTCCACCTGCAGATTCAGGCGCACCGGCGAGTCAGCCAGCACATCTTTCAGCGCCGGCAGCAGCCAGGTAGCAAGACTGTCGGCGTTCACCGCCAGCGACAGCAGCAACGGCGTGGTGCCACCGTTATCATCGCCCAGCCACTCCTCTTCCAGCAGCTCCACCTGATGCAGCAGCGCCAGCAATTTTTGTCCCTGCTCGGTCGGGCGCGGCGGCACGGTACGCACCAGCAGCGGCTGACCAAATAAATTTTCCAGCTGTTTAATGCGCTGCGACACCGCAGACTGCGTGATGCACAGCTTCTGGGCCGCACGCTCAAAGCCGCGTTCGCGAATCACAGCATCCAGCGCCTGAAGCGTTCGATAATCCGGGCGTTTCATTGTTGTTCTCTCTCGTTCAGGGTGGAAACTACTATGCCATAAAACGGCGAAGCTGTGCGGCCGACGCGTTTTTGCGGGCTGGCTTCTAAAGGCTTACATCCAACGTCCGTCAGCCGCGCTTTTTGACAGCGCCTTGTTTTATACTACGCGCACTTCGATGTCGCACAGGTTTTAAACATACCATGACCCAGGATGAACTGAAAAAAGCGGTAGGTTGGGCAGCGCTGCAGTACGTGCAGCCAGGCACCATTGTTGGCGTAGGCACCGGTTCAACGGCGGCGCATTTTATTGACGCGCTTGGTACCATCAGGGATCAGATCGAGGGCGCGGTTTCCAGTTCGGAAGCCTCAACCGAAAAGCTCAAATCGCTGGGCATTCCGGTGTTCGATCTCAACAACGTGGATGCGCTGTCGGTGTATGTCGACGGGGCTGATGAGATCAATCCACAGATGCAGATGATCAAGGGCGGTGGCGCGGCGCTGACGCGCGAGAAAATTGTTGCGGCGGTGGCGCAGAAATTTATCTGCATCGCGGATGCGTCCAAACAGGTCGATGTGCTGGGCAACTTCCCGCTTCCGGTGGAGGTGATTCCGATGGCGCGCGCTTATGTGGCGCGGGAGCTGGTGAAGCTGGGCGGCCTGCCGGAGTATCGTCAGCACGTGGTTACGGATAACGGCAACATTATTATCGACGTACATAATCTGCGCATCCTTGACCCGATTGCGCTGGAAAAAACCATCAATGCGCTGCCGGGCGTCGTCACCGTGGGGCTGTTTGCCGCACGCGGAGCGGATATCGCGCTGATTGGTACGCCGGACGGCGTGAAAACCATCACCAATTGATCTCACCGGCGCGCCGCCAGCGCCGGTTATTTCCATCCGCAAAACATCTTTTCTTGCTGCAGTGAAATTTGGTGACTTATGTCACAAATGATTCATCAACAGCAGGTTCGTACTTTGCGCTCTCGTCATCTCACGATTTTGTGTGGATTTGTGTTGTCTGCACGTGGGCGCGTGCTGGCGTGCAGGCAATCGTTTGTATTGCCGCGCCGGAAAATTTTGATATTTTGACAGAAGGCTACCTTATGGTAGTCCTCGTTGAATTCTGAATAGGGTCGGGAAATGGCAAAGGTATCACTGGAAAAAGACAAGATTAAGTTCCTGCTGGTGGAAGGCGTTCACCAGAGTGCGCTGGATAATCTGCGCGCCGCAGGTTACACCAACATCGAGTTCCACAAAGGCGCACTGGATGCTGAGACGCTGAAGTCCTCCATCCGCGATGCCCACTTCATTGGTATCCGTTCCCGTACCCAACTGACTGAAGAGATCTTCGCGGCAGCTGAAAAGCTGGTGGCGGTGGGCTGCTTCTGTATTGGTACTAACCAGGTTGATCTCAGCGCGGCAGCGAAACGCGGCGTGCCGGTGTTCAACGCCCCTTTCTCCAATACCCGTTCGGTCGCGGAACTGGTGATCGGCGAAATGCTGCTGATGCTGCGCGGCATTCCGGAAGCCAACGCCAAAGCACACCGCGGCATCTGGAATAAAATCGCCACCGGTTCGTACGAAGCGCGTGGTAAGAAGCTGGGTATCATTGGCTACGGCCATATCGGGATGCAGCTCGGCGTGCTGGCGGAAAGCCTCGGCATGCACGTATTTTTCTACGATATCGAAAACAAGCTGCCGCTGGGCAATGCCACCCAGGTGCGCCATCTCTCTGACCTGCTGAACATGAGTGATGTGGTCAGCCTGCACGTGCCGGAAACGCCGTCCACGCAGAACATGATTGGCAGCGAAGAGCTGGCGCTGATGAAGCCCGGCGCGCTGTTGATCAACGCCGCGCGCGGTACCGTGATCGACATCCCGGCGCTGTGTAATGCGCTGGCCAGCAAGCACCTGGCTGGTGCCGCCATCGACGTCTTCCCGGTTGAACCTGCAACCAATAGCGATCCGTTTAACTCGCCGCTGTGCGAATTCGACAACGTGATCCTGACGCCGCACATCGGCGGATCAACGCAGGAAGCGCAGGAGAACATCGGTCTGGAAGTGTCTGGCAAGCTGGCCAAGTACTCTGACAACGGCTCGACGCTCTCCGCAGTAAACTTCCCGGAAGTTTCGCTGCCGATGCACGCTGCCAGCGCCAGCCGCCTGCTGCACATCCATGAAAACCGCCCGGGCGTGCTGACCGCCATCAACCAGATCTTTGCCGAGCAGGGCATCAACATTGCCGCTCAGTATCTGCAAACCTCGCCAGTGATGGGCTATGTGGTTATCGATATTGATGCCGAAGAGGATGTGGCGGAGAAAGCGCTGCAGCTGATGAAGGCGATTCCGGGCACCATGCGCGCCCGTCTGCTGTACTGACAGTGCAGGGCGCCGCTGGGCGCCCTGTCTTTATCCCGCCAGCGTTTCCCACTGCCACAGCTTTGACGGCGTGAGAATCGCCGGCAATGGCACATCCCAGGCCGCCACCGGCAGCGCATCCACGCGCTGGCAGTCGTGCGCAATACCCAGCGGTAAAAAGCCATGCTGCTGCCAGTGCTGTAGCGTGCGATCGTAAAAACCCCCGCCCATGCCTAAGCGTTGTCCCTGCGCGTCAAACGCCACCAGCGGTACCAGCATCACATCCAGCTGATCGAGTGTGGCCAGCTGCGTAATATCCAGCGGCGGCTCAGGGATGCGCAGCTTGTTAGGTCGCAGCGGGGTTTCTGGCGTGTAGCGCAAAAAAAGCAGGTGACCGGGCGCAAACGGATGCAGCACCGGCAGAAAGACCTGCTTCTTTTGCTGCCACAGTTTGGCAATCAGCGGTCGGGTATTGATTTCGCCATCGACGGAGAGAAACAGCGCGATGCGTTGTGCGCTGGCCAGCGGGGCAAAATTGATGGCATGTTCAGCCAGCAGATCGGCGGCCTCAACCTGTTGCTCAGGCGTAAGATTGCGGCGCAGATGGCGCACATGCTGACGAATATCCTGACGGTCGAGAAGAGAAGGTGCTGGCATGATGTCCCCGGCTGATAAGGCTGTTGATAGCCACATTATCACACCGGGAATAACAGGGTGGAACTAAGAGGAGATCTCCGAGATGCCGCCGCAGGCTGTAACCCTTGAACCCTTGGTTCAAGGTGAGTATGCCGTCGTAACCATCAGGCTTCTCGGACGGACCGAGCATGCTCACAGGTTACAGAGCGTCACACTCTGTTGGTATGAAATATCGGCTCAGGGGACTGGCCCGCTTGCAAACATCTCAGAGAAAATTGACTTCACCGTTACTCTAACACGAGTACCATGAAGTGTTATTCGAATTTAGGGCCCTGACGTTCAGTTATGCGACCTTGCTCAACTAATGCCTGCTCAATGGTCTGCTGCAGCATACGGATGCGTTGTTCCATATTGGCTGCGTAATCGCGCGTTTTACCTTTCTCTTGTGCCAGCTCGTGGCAAATGTTTAACGCGGCGATGAACACCAGCTGCTCTGTATTTGTGACTCTAGTGCGAACTTTTAAATCTTGCAACCGTTGATTGAGATCCTCTGCGGCCAGATTCAGCGCATCTTGCTGTTCAGGCGGACAATTCACTCTCAATGAACGACCAAAAATCTGAATATCTACCGGTTGTGCAGACATGCCACCATCCTGACTGATTACTTCGTTCGCATCTCCCTTACCTGTCAATGGGTTGGGAGGTGCGCAACTATATAGACCCGCGTGATAAGTTACAACCCCTTTTCTGGAAACCCTGAGGCACCTGGTGGTAGCATAACACGAACTTATTCTGCCAACGACGACCAAAGCTTATGTCTTTACAGAACGCAACACCCACTTACAACGCGCTGGCCGCGGCACTTTCCCAGCAGGGCGTAGGCATGACGCCCGCCGAGATGCACGGACTGCTGTGTGGCATTCTGTGCGGCGGCAATCAGGACAGCAGCTGGAAAACCCTGGTGCACGATCTGACTAACGAGGGCATGGCGTTCTCGCAAAGCCTGTCGCAGCCGCTGCAGGCGCTGCATGAAAACCTGGCCAACACGCTGGATGAAGAGGGTTTCCTGTTCCAGCTGATGCTGCCGGATGAGGAGGACATCACGGTGTTCGATCGTGCTGACGCGTTGGCCGGCTGGGTCAATCACTTCCTGCTGGGCCTGGGCGTGACGCAGCCGAAGCTGGACAAAGTGACCGGTGAGACCGGCGAAGCGATTGACGATCTGCGCACCATTGCGCAACTTGGCTACGATGAAGATGAAGATCAGGAAGAGCTCGAACAGTCGCTGGAAGAGGTGATTGAGTACGTGCGCGTTGCCGCGCTGCTGTGCCATGACACCTTCACCCGGCCACGCACGCCGACCGCACCGGAAGTGCAAAAACCTACGCTACACTAAGCGCGTCATCGTGGGCAGGTCGCTGCCCGTTTTCTACAGGGAGTGCAAATATGATTACACTGGAAACTTTCCGGCAACGTCGTCAGGCGCTGATCGCCCGCATGGCGCCCGGCAGCGCGGCTTTGATTTTTGCTGCACCTGAAGTGACGCGCAGCAACGACACCGAATATCCCTTTCGCCAGAACAGCGATTTCTGGTACTTCACCGGGTTCAACGAGCCGCAGGCGCTGCTGGTATTAATCAAGAGCGATGACAATCATAACCACAGCGTGCTGTTTAACCGCGTACGCGACCTGACGGCCGAGATCTGGTTCGGGCGTCGGCTTGGTCAGGAAGCCGCACCGGCGAAGCTGGGCGTTGACCGCGCGCTGCCGTGGGATGCGATTGACGAGCAGCTGCACCAGCTGCTCAACGGACTCGACGTGGTCTATCACGCACAGGGTGAATACGCGGAAGCGGATACGCTGGTGTTCAGCGCGCTGGAGAAACTGCGCCGCGGTTTCCGGCAAAACCTCAGCGCGCCGGCGACGCTGACCGACTGGCGTCCCTGGGTGCATGAGATGCGCCTGTTTAAAAGCGAAGACGAGATCGCCATTCTGCGCCGCGCAGGAAAAATCAGCGCGCTGGCACATACCCGTGCGATGCAGGCGTGCCGTCCCGGCATGTTTGAATATCAACTGGAAGGCGAAATCCATCACGAATTCACCCGCCACGGCGCGCGCTTTCCGTCTTACAACACCATCGTGGGCTCCGGTGAGAACGGCTGCATTTTGCACTACACCGAAAACGAAAGCGAAATGCGCGACGGCGATCTGGTGCTGATTGATGCCGGTTGCGAATTCCATGGCTACGCCGGCGATATCACCCGCACTTTCCCGGTAAACGGTAAATTCAGCCAGCCGCAGCGCGAGATCTACGACATCGTGCTCGCCTCGCTGTATAAGGCGCTGTCGATGTTCCGCCCGGGCATCAGCATCCATGAAGTCAACGACGAAGTGGTGCGTATCATGATCACCGGTCTGGTCGATCTGGGCATTCTGGAAGGCAATATCGATACGCTGTTTGAAGAGCAGGCGCACCGTCCGTTCTTTATGCACGGCCTTGGTCACTGGCTGGGGCTGGACGTGCATGACGTCGGCCACTACGGCACGCCCAGCCGCGACCGCCTGCTTGAGCCTGGCATGGTGCTCACCGTTGAACCGGGCCTGTATATCGCGCCGGATGCCAAAGTGCCGGCGCAGTATCGCGGCATCGGTATCCGTATCGAAGACGACATCGTCATCACCGCCGACGGTAATGAAAACCTGACCGACAGCGTGGTAAAAGACGCTGAGGCGATCGAAGCACTGATGGCGGCGGCGCGCGGCGTATGAGTATCCTGATTGCAGGCGGCGGCATGACCGGCGCCACGCTGGCACTGGCGATTTCGCATCTGACGCAGGGCCAGTTGCCGGTGACGCTGATTGAACGTCATCAGCCGGACAGCCGCGCGCACCCGGGCTTTGACGGGCGCGCCATCGCGCTGGCGGCGGGCACCTGTCAGCAGCTGGCGGAAATTGACCTGTGGCGTTCGCTGGCGGACTGCGCCACGCCCATTACCCACATCCACGTTTCCGATCGCGGGCACAGCGGGTTTGTTCAGCTGCAGGCTGAGGATTATCAGCTGTCGGCGTTGGGCAACGTGGTCGAGCTGTATGACGTGGGACAGCGCCTGTTTAAACGTCTGCGTGAGGCACCCGGCGTGACGCTGTGCTGTCCGGATCACGTGACCTCAGTAACCCGCAGCGCTGATAGCGTGCAGGCGACGCTCAGCAGCGGCGCAACGTTACAGGGCGCGCTGCTGGTGGCCGCTGACGGCGCACGCTCGCCGCTGGCGGCATCCTGCGGCATTCGCTGGCAGCGCGACGACTACCAGCAGCTGGCGGTGATTGCCAACGTCGCGACGCAGTTGCCGCATCAGGGTCGCGCGTTTGAGCGCTTCACCCGGCATGGCCCGCTGGCGCTGCTACCGATGTCCGGCAACCGTCTGTCGCTGGTGTGGTGTCATCCGGCGGCTGCCGAAGCCACGGTTAAGCAGTGGGACGATGCCACCTTCCTGCATGAATTACAGCGCGCCTTTGGCTGGCGGCTGGGGCGCTTTACTCACGCCGGCCAGCGCGAAATCTATCCGCTGGCGCTGCAGACCGCAGAGCGTCAGGTGACGCACCGGCTGGCACTGGTCGGCAATGCGGCGCAGACGCTGCATCCGATCGCCGGGCAGGGCTTTAACCTCGGTTTGCGCGATGTGATGTCGCTGGCGGAAACCCTTGCGGCGGCGCATCGTCACCAGCAGGATCCGGGCAGCCACGCGGTGTTGCACCATTTTGCTGCGCGCCGCCAGCCGGATCGCGCGGCGACCATTGGCGTCACCGACGGTCTGGTGCGGCTGTTCGCCAACCGTTATGCCCCGCTGGTGGCAGGACGAAATCTTGGGCTGGTGGCAATGGACCACCTGCCATGGCTGCGAAACCCACTTGCCGTGCGCACGCTCGGCTGGGTTAAGCGTTAAGCATGAATTAAGGGGCAGCAATGCAAACATTTGATGTGGCGATTGCCGGTGGCGGCATGGTCGGTCTGGCGGTGGCCTGTGGCTTACAGGGCAGCGGCCTGCGCGTTGCGGTGCTGGAAAAAGCGCCTGAGCCACAATTTGATGCGGCGGCGCCAGCGTCGGTTCGCGTCTCGGCCATCAACGCCGCCAGCGAGCGTCTGCTGCAAAAACTCGATGTCTGGTCCACCATTCTCGCGCTGCGCGCCAGCGCGTATCACGGCATGGAAGTGTGGGATCAGGACAGCTTTGGCTCGATCAGCTTTGATGACGAGCAGCAGGGGCTGTCGCACCTCGGACATATCATTGAAAACGAGGTGATTCACAGTGCGCTGTGGCAGCGCGCCAGCCAGTGTAGCGACGTGACGCTGATTGCGCCGGCTCAGCTGCAGCAGGTGGCGTTTGGCGATAACGAAGCCTTTATTACCCTGCAGGACGGCAGCATGATGAGCGCGCGCCTGCTGATTGCTGCGGACGGGGCCAACTCGTGGCTGCGTGACAAAGCGGATATCCCGATTACTTTCTGGGATTACGAACATCACGCGCTGGTGGCCAACGTACGCACCGATATGCCGCACGATGCCATCGCGCGCCAGGTGTTCCACGGCGACGGCATTCTGGCCTTCCTGCCGATGCAGGATCCGCACCTGAGCTCCATCGTCTGGTCGCTGTCACCGCAGGGAGCGGCGCGACTGCAATCCATGCCGGAAGCGCTGTTTAACCAGCAGCTTTCGGTGGCATTCGATATGCGCCTTGGTCTGTGCCAGGTTGAAAGCGAACGGAAAACCTTCCCGCTGACGGCGCGTTACGCCCGCAATTTTGCTGCGCACCGGCTGGCGCTGGTGGGCGATGCGGCGCATACCATCCATCCGCTGGCCGGGCAGGGGGTTAACCTCGGCTTTATGGATGCCGCCGAGCTAATTGGCGAAATCCGCCGTCTGCATCAGCAGGGCAAAGATATCGGCCAGCATCTCTATTTGCGTCGTTATGAACGCAGCCGCAAGCACAGCGCAGCGCTGATGCTGGCCGGCATGCAGGGTTTCCGTGAGCTGTTTGCCGGGCAGCATCCGGCGAAAAAACTGCTGCGCGACGTCGGGCTGAAGCTGGCCGACACGCTGCCCGGCGTGAAGCCGTTACTGCTGAAGCAGGCCATGGGCCTCAACGACCTGCCCGGCTGGATCCGCTAACCCTCCTTATTACGGCACCGTTTCAGGTGCCGTTTTTCCTGCACTGACGTTACGCGATCGCCCTCAAGGGTGGGCGTGGCAGTCGGCTGCCGCTCATGAATCACCGAACTGCACAGCGTTGTCGCCATCCATCGCGACCCTGTGCGCACCCGGTAACGCCACTGCAAAACCCGCCCCAGCACCATTATTGTGCATCGCTGCACCCAAATTGCCCGTCATTTGATTTATTCTAATTTCAGGTCTCAATTCGCATTAATTTAACTAATCCTAAATGCTTTTTGCTCCCGAACCATTTCCCTTGTCTGCGGCACAGGTTCCATTATTCGGCTGAATTACTGCGCAACAGGTGAATTATATGCGCGGTAAATCACATAAATGCAGTGAGATATGCTGGCGTGGCTGCAGGGGCAGCACAAAGGATGATAAGGTTTCACCCTCGTTTTCCTTATGGTTAATTGCCGGATTCGGTGGTAACTTCAGCGTAAAGAGAACGTTTGCGTCGCTCAAAACTGACGGCGCAGGCGCGTCACACTCACTTGTCTTCACAGGATGGTTATGACTCAGCAAACGCCTCTATTCGAACAGCATCAGGCCTGCGGTGCCCGCATGGTGGACTTCCACGGCTGGATGATGCCGCTGCACTACGGCTCGCAAATGGATGAACACCATGCGGTACGCAACGATGCCGGAATGTTTGACGTTTCCCACATGACCATTGTCGATCTGCACGGCGCGCGTACCCGTGAATTTCTGCGTTACCTGCTGGCCAACGATGTCGCCAAACTGACCCAGCCCGGCAAAGCCCTCTATACCGGCATGCTGAATGCTTCAGCTGGCGTCATTGATGATTTAATTGTTTACTTTATGAGCGAAGATTTCTTCCGCCTGGTGGTCAACTCCGCTACGCGCGAGAAGGATCTGGCGTGGCTCGCTGAGCATGCGCAGCCGTTTGGGGTTGCGCTCACCGAGCGTGACGATCTGGCGCTGATCGCCGTACAGGGGCCGAACGCGCAGCAAAAAGCACAGAGCCTGTTAAGCGCGGCACAGCGTGACGCGGTGGCAGGCATGAAGCCGTTCTTTGGCGTACAGGCCGGCGATCTGTTTATCGCCACGACCGGTTATACCGGTGAAGCCGGTTATGAAATCGCCCTGCCTGCCGCTCAGGCCGCAGATTTCTGGCAACAGCTGCTGGCCGCAGGCGTGAAACCAGCCGGACTGGGCGCACGCGATACGCTGCGTCTTGAAGCCGGCATGAATCTGTATGGTCAGGAGATGGATGAAGGCGTTTCGCCGCTGGCCGCCAACATGGGCTGGACCATCAGCTGGGAGCCCGCCGACCGTGATTTCATTGGCCGTGAGGCGCTGGAAGCACAGCGCGAGAACGGCACGGAAAAGCTGGTCGGGCTGGTGATGACCGAAAAAGGCGTGCTGCGTAACGGTCTGACGGTGCGCTTTACCGATGCGCAGGGACAGCCGCAGCAGGGCATCATTACCAGCGGCTCCTTCTCGCCAACGCTGGGCTACAGCATTGCGCTGGCGCGCGTGCCGGCCAGTATCGGTGAGCAGGCGATTGTTGAAATCCGCAATCGTGAAATGCCGGTGAAAGTGACTAAACCTATTTTTGTTCGCGCCGGCAAGCCGGTCGCTCAGTAATTTTTTTCAGGAGAAATGGCGATGAGCAATGTGCCAAATGAATTGAAGTACCGTGATAGCCACGAGTGGGTGCGTAAAGAAGCTGACGGTACGTTTACCGTGGGCATCACCGAACACGCGCAGGAACTGCTGGGCGACATGGTATTTGTCGACCTGCCAGACGTGGGCACCAGCTTTGCCGCCGGTGACGACTGTGCGGTAGCCGAATCCGTGAAAGCGGCATCGGATATCTATGCCCCGCTGAGCGGCGAAATCGTGGCGGTCAACGAAGCGCTGGGCGATGCCCCGGAGCTGGTTAACAGCGAACCGTACGCCGCCGGCTGGCTGTTCCGCATCAAAGCCAGCGACGAGTCCGAGCTCGACGCGATGCTTGATGCTGCCGCCTACAAAGCGTCCATCGACGAGTAACCGGTAGTCTCTGAAGGTGCCGCACTGCGGTGCCTTCTTTTTTATCTGCCTGATTTAATGCCATTTTGTCACCCAGCCCGATTCAGGATGTACTGTAAATGACCCAGACTCTCAGCCAGCTCGAACATAACGGTGCTTTTATTGAGCGCCATATCGGTCCTGATGCCGCGCAGCAGGCCACCATGCTGGAAGCGATTGGTGCCAGCTCGCTGGCTTCGCTGATCGCTTCAATTGTGCCTGCTGATATCCAGCTGCCAGGCCCGCCGGCGGTAGGCGATACCGCGACTGAACAGCAGGCGCTGGCAGAGCTGAAAGCCATTGCCAGCCAGAATCAGCGTTACAAATCCTGGATTGGAATGGGTTACAGCGCCGTGATCACCCCGCCGGTGATTCTGCGCAACATGCTGGAAAACCCGGGCTGGTACACGGCGTACACGCCATATCAGCCGGAAGTGTCGCAGGGCCGTCTGGAAGCGCTGCTCAACTTCCAGACCCTGACGCTCGATCTCACCGGGCTGGATATCGCTTCAGCTTCGCTGCTGGATGAAGCCACCGCGGCCGCCGAAGCGATGGCAATGGCTAAACGCGTCAGCAAGCTGAAAAACGCGACCAAATTCTTTATCGCCGATGACATCCATCCGCAAACGCTGGATGTGGTGCGCACCCGCGCCGAAACATTTGGCTTTGAGCTGATTATCGATCGCGCCGAAAAAGCCCGCGAGCACGACGATCTGTTTGGCGTGCTGCTGCAGCAGGTCGGTACCAGCGGAGAAGTGCACGACTACCGTGAACTGATTGCTGAGCTGAAAAGCCGCAAAGTGGTGGTGAGCGTGGCGGCGGATTTCATGGCGCTGGTGCAGCTGGAAGCGCCGGGCAAACAAGGTGCTGATATCGTCTTCGGTTCCGCCCAGCGCTTTGGCGTACCGATGGGCTACGGCGGTCCGCACGCGGCCTTCTTTGCCAGCCGTGATGAGCACAAGCGCTCCATGCCGGGCCGTATCATCGGTGTGTCACGCGATGCCACAGGTAACACCGCGCTGCGCATGGCGATGCAGACGCGCGAACAACACATCCGCCGTGAGAAAGCCAACTCCAACATCTGTACCTCACAGGTGCTGCTGGCGAATATCGCCGGCCTGTACGCGGTTTACCATGGCCCGGCCGGACTGAAGCGCATTGCCTCGCGCATTCACCGTCTGACCTCGATTCTGGCGGCAGGCCTGCAAAACGGCGGCCTGAAGCTGCGCCATCACAGCTGGTTCGATACGCTGACCGTTGAAGTCGCGGACAAAGCGGCGGTGCTGAACCGTGCGCTGAGCTTCGGCGTCAATCTGCGCAGCGATATCCTCAATGCGGTTGGTATCACGCTGGATGAAACCACCACGCGTGAAGACGTGCTGGCGCTGTTTGCCATTCTGCTGGGTGACGCGCACGGTCAGGATATCGAGGCGCTGGACGCCGCGGTGGCGGCGGAAAACAGCGCTATTCCGGCAGGCCAGCAGCGTACCATCGAATTCCTTACCCATCCGGTGTTCAACCGTCATCACAGCGAAACTGAGATGATGCGCTACATGCACAGCCTGGAGAAAAAGGATCTGGCGCTGAATCAGGCGATGATCCCGCTCGGCTCATGCACCATGAAACTGAATGCCGCCGCCGAAATGATTCCGATCACCTGGCCGGAATTTGCTGAACTGCACCCGTTCTGCCCGGCAGAGCAGGCGAGCGGTTATCTGCAGATGATCGGTCAGCTGTCCCAGTGGCTGGTCCAGCTCACCGGTTACGATGCGCTGTGCATGCAGCCGAACTCTGGTGCGCAGGGCGAATACGCCGGTCTGCTGGCCATCCGTCGCTATCATGAGAGCCGTAATGAAGCGGGCCGCACAATCTGTCTGATCCCGAGCTCGGCGCATGGCACCAACCCGGCGTCCGCGCAGATGGCGGGCATGGCGGTGGTGGTGGTGGCCTGTGATAAGCAGGGCAACATCGATCTCGGCGATCTGCGTGAAAAAGCAGCGCAGGCCGGTGACGCGCTGTCGTGCATCATGGTGACCTACCCGTCGACGCACGGCGTCTACGAAGAGACCATTCGCGAAGTGTGCCAGATCGTGCATCAGTACGGCGGCCAGGTGTACCTCGACGGCGCAAACATGAACGCGCAGGTCGGGATCACCACGCCTGGCTACATTGGCGCTGACGTGTCGCATCTCAACCTGCACAAAACCTTCTGCATTCCGCACGGCGGTGGCGGTCCGGGCATGGGGCCCATCGGGGTAAAAGCGCATCTGGCGCCATTCGTACCGGGCCATAGCGTGGTGCAGATTGACGGCGTGCTGACCCAGCAGGGCGCGGTTTCTGCGGCGCCGTTCGGCAGCGCATCTATTCTGCCCATTAGCTGGATGTACATTCGCATGATGGGTGCCGAAGGGCTGAAGCAGGCCAGCTCGGTGGCGATTCTCAACGCCAACTACATCGCCAGCCGGCTGCAGTCGGCGTACCCGATTCTGTACGCCGGCCGCGACGGCCGCGTGGCGCATGAGTGCATTCTCGACATTCGTCCGCTGAAAGAGCAGACCGGCATCAGCGAGCTGGATATCGCGAAACGCCTGATCGACTACGGCTTCCATGCGCCGACAATGTCGTTCCCGGTCGCCGGCACGCTGATGGTCGAGCCGACCGAATCCGAGAGCAAAATCGAGCTGGACCGCTTTATTGACGCGATGCTGGCGATCCGCATGGAAATCGATCGCGTGGCCGACGGTGAATGGCCGGCTGACGACAACCCGCTGGTGAATGCACCGCATACCCAGATGGAAATCGTCGGCGACTGGACTCATCCGTACAGCCGCGAGCTGGCGGTCTTCCCGGCCGGCAGCGCCAACAAATACTGGCCGACCGTTAAGCGTCTCGACGATGTGTTTGGCGATCGCAATGTGTTCTGTTCATGCGTTCCGATGAGCGAATACCAGTAATTTGCAGGCGTAATCCAAACCCTTCAGTAATACTAAAGGCCGATTTGTCGGCCTTTTTTTATGGGAGAAGCATATGGATCTGGCACTGGTCACCGGCGGTAGCCGCGGAATTGGACGGGCAACATCGCTGCTGCTGGCGCAGGCGGGTTATCGCGTGGCAATCAATTTTCGGCAGCGCGCAGCAGAAGCGTTGCAGGTGGTGGCAGATATCGAAGCGCAGGGCGGCAGCGCGTTTGCCTTACAGGCGGATATTGCCGATGAAGCGCAGGTGGTGCGCATGTTCCGCCAGCTGGATCAGCAGCCGGGCGCGCTGCGCGTGCTGGTGAATAACGCCGGTATTCTCTTCTCCCAGTGCCGGGTTGAGGATCTGGATGCTGCGCGCATTCAGCGTGTGCTGGCAACCAACGTCACCGGCACGTTTATCTGCTGTCGCGAAGCGGTAAAACGCATGAGCACCGCACACGGCGGTCAGGGCGGCGCCATTGTTAACGTCTCGTCAGCGGCCGCGCGTACCGGCTCGCCCAATGAGTATGTCGATTACGCGGCGTCGAAAGGCGCGATGGATACGCTGACCAGAGGATTGTCACTGGAAGTGGCGGCGCAGGGGATTCGCGTCAACAGCGTGCGGCCAGGGCTGATCTACACCGATATGCATGCCGACGGCGGCGAGCCGGGGCGCGTTGATCGTCTCGCGGCATCGCTGCCGATGCAGCGCGGCGGCCAGGCGGAGGAGATCGCTGCCGCCATCGTCTGGCTGGCCAGTGACGCCGCTTCATACGTCACCGGCAGCTTTATTGATGCATCAGGCGGCCGTTGAGCCGCACTTCACAGCCTGTCTGCGCGCGGCGCACATTTATACGTCGCGCGCCATTAGCGGTTACAACACTTCACCATTGCTGGCAATTACCTGCTGATACCAGGCGAAACTCTTCTTCTTCGAACGGGCAAAGCTGCCGCTGCCGTCATCGTTTTTATCAACGTGGATAAAGCCGTAGCGCTTGCTGTACTGGCCGGTGGTAAAGGAGACGCAGTCGATGCAGCCCCACGGCGTATAGCCCAGCAGATCGACACCATCCAGCGCCACCGCTTTTTTCATCTCTTCGATGTGCGCGCGCAGATAATCAATGCGGTAGTCATCTTCGATTACGCCCTCAGCATTGGCTTTATCAATGGCACCAAAGCCGTTCTCAACGATAAACAGCGGCTTCTGATAGCGCTCATACAGCGCATTCAGCACGTAGCGCAGGCCGACCGGATCAATCTGCCAGCCCCAGTCGGACGCTTTCACATGCGGGTTAGGCACTACGCCGTCGAAGCCGGTGATCGGGTCGTCGACGCCGCTGGCTTTGGTGTCCACCGCGTTGCTCATGTAGTAGCTGAAACCGATGTAATCGCAGCAGCCCTGACGCAGCGTTTCGGCGTCACCGGCTTCCATCTCAATGTGATAGCCTTTGCGCGCCCACTCTTTCAGCGTATAAGCCGGGTAGGCACCGCGCATCTGCACGTCGCTGAACACGTAGCGCTGACGCATCGACTCCTGCGCGCGCATCACATCGTCCGGATGGCAGGAGAACGGATAGACCGGTACCATGGCGATCATGCAGCCAATCTGGAAATCCGGGTTGATTTCGTGGCCGCGCTTCACCACTTTGGCACTGGCAACGAACTGGTGATGCATCACCTGATACATCGTCTGCTCCGGCTTTTCATGCTCTGTGAACACGACGCCGGAGCAGCAGTAGCCGAACAGCGGATACTGCCAGTTGCGCTGGTTATTGATTTCATTGAAGGTCATCCAGTACTTCACCTTATGGCGATAGCGCGTCATCACCACGTCACTGAAGCGCACAAAGAAATCGACCACTTTGCGATTAGCCCAGCCGCCGTACTCTTTAACCAGATGATAAGGCATCTCAAAGTGCGACAGGGTAATCACCGGTTCGATGCCATATTTCAGCAGTTCATCAAACAGGTCATCGTAAAATTGCAGGCCGGCTTCATTGGGCTGCAGTTCATCGCCGTTGGGGAAAATGCGCGTCCAGGCAATCGAGGTGCGGAAGCATTTGAAACCCATCTCGGCAAACAGCGCCACGTCCTGTTTGTAGTGCGAATAGAATTCCACCGCCTGATGGTTGGGATAGTGCTGGCCGGGCTGAACGCCGGGCGTGATGACGCGATCTACGCCGTGTGCGCCGCCGGTGAGAACATCGGCGATACTGACGCCTTTGCCGCCCTGATCCCAGCCGCCCTCAACCTGATGGGCTGCCACCGCGCCGCCCCAGAGAAATCCGCTGGGTAACTGCAATCCTTCACTCATTTCAATACCTCGTCACGCTGTTGGCGAAAATAATACTGCCCGCAGTGTAACAACTGAAATAGCAAAGTCACGCTATAACACCGGCGCGGAAATGTGACTTGTTACCACTGAAAAACAGGCTGTTTTATACCTGCGTGAGGCGGGCAATATAACGGCCCAGCGTCTCCAGAATATAAATCACCGGTACCTGGGTGGTAATATCGTAGCGGTCAGGCAGTTTCTCCTGCGGCACATGATAGGAGAGATTGAAATCCGCCATTTTCGCCAGCGAGCAGTTGTCGTGATTGGTGATGGAGATGATTTTACAGTGATGCAGACTGAACTGGCTGGCAAAGCGCAGGATCTCTTCGGTTTCGCCAGAGACGGATAAAATAATCGCCAGCGCATTTTCCCACGCGCTCTTACTCACCGGGTAATAAGGATCATCGATGTGATGGCTGAATTTACCAATATTAGAAAAATAGCGCGCACCATATTTGCCAAGGCTGCCTGAGGTGCCGGCACCAATAAAAAAAATGTGCTCAGCCTCAATAATCATTTGCGCCGCGGTGGCAATCTGCTGATCAAATTCTGCGTTATTGATGCTTTTAAAAAAGCTCAGCATTTCTCCGACGCCGGAGGGCAGCAGCACCGGCGCGCTTTGCTCCTGCGCCAGGCGAAAACGGATGCGGAATTCTGACCAGCCGTCACAGTGCATTTTGCGGCAGAAGCGCAGCACCGTGGTGGTCGAGACGCCCGCCTGCGCCGCCAGTTCGCGGATGGTCATATAACTGACACTTTCCCGGTGTTTGATGATGAAGTGATAAACCTGCATCTCAAGGTCATTCAAACGGGACAGGTCGCTGTGTGAAAACATTCGGGCGGCGCTCACGGCAAAAAGAAGCCTCAGTGTAACAGATTGGTTTGCCGCTGGGTTGTCACACCTCTTCACAGAATAATTTTAGCGTACATGTGTACTCTGAAATTGTTCTTCGCTACTCTGGTGCACAGAAAAAGCACAACTTTCGTTACGATGTTCAGGAATCCGACGCCATGGTACAGAACCGACTTATTGCCCAGGGCTATTCACTGGCCGAAGAGATCGCCAACAGCATCAGCCACGGCCTGGGCTGCGTGTTTGGCATCGTGGGGCTGGTGTTGCTGTTGACCCAGGCCGTTGAAATGCAGGCGAATATCACCGCCATTACCAGCTATAGCCTGTACGGCGGCAGCATGATTTTGCTGTTCCTCGCCTCGACGCTGTATCACGCCATTCCGCATCAGCGCGCCAAATACTGGCTGAAGAAATTTGACCACTGCGCCATCTATTTGCTGATCGCCGGGACTTACACGCCGTTTCTGCTGGTCGGGCTGCAATCACCGCTGGCGCAGGGATTGATGGTGGTGATCTGGAGTCTGGCGCTGGCGGGCATCATCTTTAAGCTGACCATTGCGCATCGCTTTAAAGTGCTGTCACTGGTGACCTATCTCAGTATGGGCTGGCTGTCGCTGGTGGTGATTTATCAGCTGGCAACCAAACTGTCGGCCGGCGGCGTCTGGCTGCTGGCGGCGGGCGGGATTGTCTATTCACTCGGGGTAATTTTCTATGTGTCGCGCCGCATCCCGTACAATCATGCCATCTGGCACGGTTTCGTGCTGGGCGGCAGCGTGCTGCACTTTTGCGCCATCTATTTTTACGTAATGTAACAAGGCAAGGGTCGCCACTGATGGCGACCCTGCGGCGTACCAGCCGTAACCGTTACTCCTCCAGCGAATAGGGCAGCGGCTGAATTGTCAGCTTACCGCTTTCATCGCCTTCAACGCGCAGCACGCTGTCCGGCTCCAGATCGTTGTTTAGCACCGCCTGCACCCACACGCTGCCATCATCCAGCTGTACGCCGCTCAGCACCGTGCCGGTGCGACGCCATTTGTCGCCCATCTGCAACTCCAGCGAACTGGCCGCGTCCGGTACTTTGCTGGCGCTGCCCGCCAGCCAGTAGAGCGCACGTTTATTGGCGCCGCGGAATTTGGCGCGCGCCACCATCTCCTGGCCGGTATAACAGCCTTTTTTAAAGCTGATGGCATCCAGCGCCTGCAGGTTAGTGGCCTGCGGAATCAGCTGCGCCGTGGTGGCGCTGTCAATCACCGGCACGCCCGCCGCAATATCCAGCGCCAGCCACTGCGTGCTGTCATTCAGCTGCGCTTCCCCGGCCAGCTTCTGCTGCAGCGCTTCGGCCTGCGCCGGCGTGGTGACCAGCAGAAAACGCTCGGCTGGCTCGGCGAACCACAGCAGGGTGGTGTCATCCTGCTGCACCACTGGGGTTGTGGCATCCGGCAGCGTGGCGAAAACGTTAGCCAGCGCGGCGCGCGCCTGAAAACCGGCAACGCCGAGCAGGACCGCGTCATCATCGGCCGCAATGGTCACTTTGGCGAACACCGCATACTTCTTCAGCTCGGTCACCTGCTGCTCGCGCAGATTGCGGCGCACAACATAGGCATAATCTTCTCCACGATGGAACAGACGCAGATTGCTCCACATTTTGCCTTTGGCATCGCAGTGCGCCGCCGGGCGATGCTGCGCTGCGTCCAGCGCCGCCACGTCCAGCGTCAGCTGACCCTGCAGATAAGAGGTGCTGTCTTTGCCCTGCACCGATACCAGCGCCCACTCGTCGAGCGACATCAGCGTTAAAGGCAGGCGCGACGCCGCAGCGGGCTGGCGAGGCGGAAGGGTGAAAATCGGCATGAGTCCGTCCTGATCAATAAGGTTTATTCAGTAATATGCTTACCAATGTTAAAAGAGCAGTGCGCCATTGCAACCTGTTTGCGGAATCTGGCGCACAAATCGCGTGATAACCCTGTAACCGGTGGCATGGCTGTGCGTCACCGCGCGCAGCGTCGGGTTGCACGCCTGCAGCGCGGCGAAAAAGCAGGTACACTGAGCACCACTGTTATCAGCTGTGGAAGAAGACACATGGATATTCATGACAAAGCGCGCGTCCAGTGGGCATGCCGTCGCGGCATGCTGGAGCTGGATGTCTCGATCATGCCGTTCTTTAAATATGAGTATGATTCGCTGAGCGACAGCGACAAGCAGGTGTTTGTCGCGCTGCTGAAGAGCGACGATCCGGACCTGTTTAACTGGATGATGAACCACGGCGAACCGGCCGATCCCGAGTTCAAACGCATGGTGAAACTGATTCAGCAGCGCAACCGTGAACGCGGGCCGGTGGCAATGTGATCTGCGCGCGTCACGCAGCGCGCGGGCGCTGAATGTGACGCTGTTCGGGCTGGGTGGCGCGCTGTTGCTGAGCTGTCGCTGGCCGGCGGGCTGGGCCTGGGTTCAGATCGCGGTAGTGATCCTGCTGACACTGCAGTGCTGGCGTAACGCGCGTCGCCTGCAGCAGCGCTGCGGAGCGATCATGCTGGATGACAAGGGGGACTGGTACTGGCGCGGTGAACGCTGGCAGGCGCAACGGCAGCTGGACTGGCTACCGTGGGGCGTGTTGCTGGTGCTGCGTAACCGTCGCGGGCAGCGCTGGCGGCTGTGGCTGCTGCACGACAGCATGCCGCCCGACGCGTGGCGCGCGTTACGCGCCCGCTGTTTTTTGCTGGATGGCGCGACGCCGCATTAAAGCAGCGCGGCGGTTTCGGTCAGAATCTGTTCGCACCACTGCTCGACGCGCGCTTCGCTCAGCTCAAACTGATTAACGTCGTCCAGCGCCAGACCGACAAACTGCTGACCATCGGCGGTCAGCGGTTTTTTGCTGGTAAACTGGTAGCCGTCGAGCGGCCAGTAACCGACAAACTGCACGCCCATCGGCAGCAGCAGTTCGTGCAGCATACCCAGCGCATCGAGGAACCATTCGCTGTACTCGACCTGGTCACCCATGCCGTACAGCGCCACGATTTTGCCCTGCAGGTTGAGCGCCGGCAGCTGTTGCCACACCGCTTCCCAGTCCTCCTGCAGTTCGCCGAAATCCCAGGTCGGAATACCGAGAATCAGTAAATCGTACTGCTCCATCAGCGACGGATCGTCATCTTTCAGGTTATGCAGCGTGACTAATTCTTCACCGATAAAGTCGCGGATTTTCTCCGCCGTCATCTCGGTGTAACAGGTACTGGAACCGTAAAACAGACCGATATTCATGCAATTAATGCTCTGACTGAAACTCACTCTGGCGCAATTGTACCAGAAGCAGGCCAGTTTCAGGCATAATGAGCACGATTTCACACGGCGAGGGGCAACAGTGCAGGACAGCGATCTGATAGAACAGTTTCTCGACGCGCTCTGGATTGAGCGCAATCTGGCGCAGAACACGCTGGCGTCCTATCGTCAGGATTTGCAGACGCTCACTGCCTGGCTGCACCACCATGAGCGCACGCTGCTGACGCTGGAAGCCGCTGATTTACAGCAGTTTCTGGCTGAGCGGATTGAGGGCGGTTACAAAGCCACCAGCTCAGCGCGTACCCTGAGCGCAATGCGCCGTCTGTTTCAGTATCTGTACCGCGAAAAGCTGCGCAGTGACGATCCCAGCGCGCTGTTATCAGCGCCGAAATTGCCGCAGCGCCTGCCAAAAGACCTGTCAGAAAATCAGGTCGAGCGCCTGTTACAGGCCCCGGCAACGGACATACCGCTCGAACTGCGTGACAAAGCGATGCTGGAGCTGCTGTACGCTACCGGGCTGCGCGTCTCTGAGCTGGTCGGTCTGACGTTGAGTGATGTCAGCCTGCGTCAGGGCGTGGTGCGCGTCATCGGTAAAGGCAATAAAGAGCGGCTGGTGCCATTAGGTGAAGAAGCCATTTACTGGCTGGAGCACTATATGGAACACGGGCGGCCCTGGCTGCTGAACGGACAGACCATTGACGTGCTGTTCCCCAGCAACCGCGCGCAGCAGATGACACGCCAGACCTTCTGGCATCGCATCAAACACTATGCCACCCTTGCCGGCATCGACAGCGAAAAGCTGTCACCGCACGTGCTGCGCCACGCATTTGCCACACATTTACTGAACCATGGTGCCGATTTACGCGTCGTACAGATGTTGCTGGGGCACAGCGACCTGTCGACCACCCAGATTTACACGCACGTGGCGACTGAGCGCCTGCGTCAGTTACATCAACAGCATCATCCGCGCGCCTGAGCAGCGGCAACAAGGATTTGAGATGAAAAAAACCGTTACGACGCTGGCTCTGCTGGTCAGCGCTTTTTCTGCGCTGGCCCATGCCGATGACAGCGCGATTCAGCAATCACTGAAAAAACTGGGTATGCAGCAGGCGGAAATCCAGCCGTCGCCGCTGCCGGGTATCAAAACGGTGATGACCGAAAGCGGTGTGCTGTACGTCACCGAAGACGGCAAGCACATGATTCAGGGCCCGCTGTACGATGTCAGCGGCGCGCAGCCGGTGAATGTCACCAATCAGCTGCTGGAGAAAAAAGTCGCCGCGCTGGCACCGGAAATGATTGTCTACAAAGCGCCGAAAGAGCAGCACGTGATCACCGTGTTCACTGACATCACCTGCGGCTACTGCCGCAAGTTGCACGAACAGATGGCTGACTACAATGCGCTGGGCATCACCGTGCGCTACCTGGCGTTCCCGCGTGAAGGCCTGCACGGCCAGGTGGAGAAAGCCATGACCGCCATCTGGTGCAGTGCCGATCGCAACAAAGCGTTTGATGCCGCAATGAAAGGCGACGCACCGCAAATGGATGCGCCGGCGAGCTGCAAAATCAATCTCGACCAGCACTACAAGCTGGGCATTCTGTTTGGTATTCAGGGCACGCCCGCCATCCTCACCGACAGCGGCATGATGATTCCTGGCTACCAGGGACCGCAGGAGCTGAAGCAGGTGCTGGACGGCCAGAAGCGTGGTGGTTAAGACACAGTGATGCACTCTGTAGAATTACGTCGGCGTGAAGCCCAGGCCGACGCGCAGTTACCCGATGATTTACCGCCGCTGCTGCGTCGTCTCTACCTGCAGCGCGGTGTCAAAGACGCCGCCGAACTGGAACGCGGCGCGAAATTCCTGCTGCCGTGGCAAAGCCTTGGCGGCATTGAGCGCGCCGTGACGCTGCTGCATGAGATGCTGCAGCAGCAACGCCGCATCGTGGTGGTAGGTGATTTCGATGCCGATGGTGCCACCAGCACCGCGCTCACCGTACTGGCGCTGCGCAGCATGGGCGGCAACGTTGATTATCTGGTGCCGAACCGCTTTGAGGACGGCTATGGCCTGAGCCCGGAAGTGGTGGAGCAGGCGCGCGCGCGTGGCGCCGAGCTGATCCTCACCGTGGATAACGGCATTTCGTCGCACGCGGGCGTCGACACCGCGCACCAGCACGGGATTCCGGTGCTGATCACCGATCACCACCTGCCGGGCGAAACGCTGCCGGCGGCAGAGGCCATCGTTAACCCTAACCTGAGCGACAGCACATTCCCGTCGCGTTCGCTGGCGGGCGTGGGCGTGGCGTTTTATCTGATGCTGGCGCTGCGTGCCCATCTGCGTCAGCAGAGCTGGTTCAGCGACGGGCGCAGTGAACCCAATCTGGCCGAACTGCTGGATCTGGTGGCGCTCGGCACAGTAGCCGACGTGGTGCCGCTGGATGCCAACAACCGCATTCTGGTGTGGCAGGGGCTGAGCCGCATCCGCGCCGGGAAATGCCGTGCCGGCATCCGCGCGCTGCTGGAGATTGCTAACCGCGATGCGCGTCAGCTGGCGGCCAGCGACCTCGGTTTTGCCGTCGGGCCACGCCTCAATGCTGCCGGCCGGCTGGACGACATGTCGGTTGGCGTTGCGCTGCTGCTGACGGAAGATATTGCCCAGGCGCGCATGCTGGCCAGCGAACTTGATGCGCTCAATCAGACGCGCAAAGAGATTGAGCAGGGCATGAAGAGCGAGGCGCTGGCGCTGTGCGATGAGCTGGAGCGCCAGCATCGCGATCTGCCGCTCGGGCTGGCGTTTTATCACCCGGAGTGGCATCAGGGCGTAGTTGGCATCCTCGCGTCACGCCTGAAAGAGCGCTTCCACCGCCCGGTGATCGCCTTCGCACCCGCCGGTGACGGCACGCTGAAGGGCTCTGGCCGTTCGATTGCCGGGCTGCACCTGCGCGACGCGCTGGAACGTATCGACACACTCTATCCTGGCCTGATCATCAAATTTGGCGGACACGCCATGGCGGCGGGGCTGTCGCTGGAAGAGGCGAAGTACGATGAGTTCCGCCAGCGCTTTGCCGCGCTGATCGACGAATGGCTGGAAGGCGAGGCGCTGCAGGGCGTGATGTGGTCCGATGGCGAACTGCATGCGCAGGAGTTCACCCTGCACACCGCGGAAATGCTGCGGGAAGCCGGCCCCTGGGGCCAGGCGTTCCCGGAGCCGGTGTTCGACGGTCAGTTTAAGCTGTTGCAGCAGCGGCTGGTCGGCGAGCGGCACCTTAAAGTGATGGTCGAGCCGCTGGGCGGCGGCCCGTTACTGGATGGTATCGCCTTTAACGTGGACACCAGCCTGTGGCCAGACAGCAGCGTGCGTCAGGTGCAGCTGGCCTACAAGCTGGATATCAACGAATACCGCGGCAATCGCTCGGTACAGCTGATCATCGACCATATCTGGCCACAGTCGTAACCTTTAGAACGTGACGTCGACACCGCCGCGCAGCACCTTCTCATCGCCGCGATCGGCCACGTGGCGGTCGGCACGCAGAAACAGCCGCGCGCGTGCCGACTGCACCAGATCAACCCGCGCACCAAACCACTGCGAGCGGCGATCGAGCTGCATACCCGGAATGGTAAAGCTCTGCTGACCGCTGCCGAAGCCGCTCCAGCGCGCGCTGACGTCCATCGACGGATTGCTGAACGCGTACTGGTATTCGCCGTACAGGCTCAGCATGCTCCACCAGCCCGCCGACCAGTCCTGGCGCGCGCTGAGATTCAGACCACCGTAACCGACGCTGCGGCGATAGCTGTCGCCGTCGCCCTGCAAACCAAACGCGCTGCCGCTGTCGCTGAAGCTGCCGGTTTGCAGGCCGGTTTCACGCCAGCCGAGGTAGGGCTCAATGCGATAATCCTCCTGCAGCGTCCAGCGATAGCCGCTCTGCAGCGCCGCCTGCCAGCTGTCAGTGCGGGCGGAAGAGGAGACCGGCGCGGCCTCGTCCAGCAGCACCAGGCGCTGCAGCTTATCGCGTCCATGCTGATAGCTGAGATTGCCCTGCCAGTACCAGGCTGGCGTCACCGCATAGCGCCCATACAGCATTACGCCCTGCAGGCTGTTCTGGCTGTTGCCGCCGGTGTCGTCATAGGTGGCATCAAGCTGAGTGTGCGTCCAGGCGATGCCGAGGCGCAGGCCGGGCAGGCTAAAGTCGCTGTCGGCACCCAGCGCGGTCAGGGTATTGCGATAGCGGTTGCCGAGATAGCCGTCCTGATCGAGCGAGCCGCGCAGCTGGCCGCTCTCCAGCCAGAAGCCAAAGCGCCCCTGTTCGCTGGCATCATCAATGCGGTTGTTGAGCAGGCGCGTCTGATAATCCAGTGCGTTAAACAGCACCGCATTGCCGGAGGCATGCGCCTGGCCGGACAGGGAGTTGATCGCCGCCTGTGCGCTGCGGGTGTCCGCCAGCGTCTGGAAGGCGCCTGCGGCCGCCAGCGCTGACTGCTGCGCACTGCTCAGCGTCGCCTGACCCTGCCAGCGGTCCGCCAGCTCAAACGCCTGCTCCAGGTTGCGGCTGGTTTGCTGCGCGCTGGCACTGTCCATTCCCATCGCCTGTGCCGCTGCGGCGGTGTTCTTGCGCGTGAGCTGGCCGGTAACGCTGTGGGCGTCATAGCTGACGGAACCGTCGAGAAATACGCCGGTATTGACCTGGCTAAACTGACCGCTCACGCCGCCGCCGCTGGTCAGCAGCGTTTCCTGCTGTTTCACCACGTAGCTGGCGGAGGGCGGCGCCAGGTTTAGCGTGCCGTCAAGCGCCGCGTTGCCGGTCACGCGCAGCGGATTGTTCAGCGTGACGTTGAGCGTACCGTCGGCGCTCTGCTGATAATTGCCCGCTACCTGCAGGCCGCCGTTAACCGATCCCTGGTTGACCAGATTGCCGCCGATGCGTCCGCTGCCACCCAGTTTGCCGCTGCCGTTTACCAGCGCATTGCCGGCAATCGTACCGTCAATCAGCAGGCTATTGGCGGAGACCTGCGTCATGCCCTGATAGCTGTTGTTGCCGGTCAGCTGCAGCGTACCGCCGCGTTCGCTGCCGTCCAGCACCAGCCCGCGATCGCCGCTGATGTCATTGCTGAACACATACTGGCCGCCGTCGAGGCGCGCACTGAAGTCCTCTGCCCAGAATTGTCCCGGCCCGTTTAAGGCTTTGGCGGCGTTAAGATCGCCCCAGCCGAACGTCTCATTGTATGGCCGCCCGTTGGCGCTGTCGGCGACGTTATCGTGCGCATCACTGCGGTAAGTGGCGGTGGTCAGCAGGGTTTGCTGCAGATTATGGCCGCTCATCCACGGGAAACGCTGCAGCAGCTGCGAGGCCGCAGCCGTCACGCGCGGTGCGGCAAATGAGGTGCCGTAGCTGCGCGCCTGCACCCAGCTGCCGTCGGAGTTTTGATACAGGTAATCGGTATAGCCCGGTGCGGTCAGGCACCACGCGGCGGCCGCGCCGCAGGCGTCAAACGGTCCGGTGCCGGCTGCGCGGCCTGGCAGGTCATAACCGGTATGACTCAGGATACCGGTCACCGCCAGCAGATTACGCGCCAGCTGCGGGTCGTTATACATCAGCGGTGTCAGCACGTCCGGTGCCGGCGTGGCGCCGCTGTTGTTGCCGGTGATCATCACCGCCAGCCCATCTGCCGCAGCCACCGCGTTGAGCCCCTGATACAGCGACTGATAGCGCTGGCGCGCATCGGTTAACGCCTGCTGGCTGGTGAGGCGCTCCTGCGAACCGTAGGACATATTGAAGATGCGTACGCCCTGTGCCACTAATCCCTGCACGGCGCGCGCAGTATTGTCGTAGCTGAAAATGTTATTTTGTGATGCCTGTGCCACATACAGCGCGCTGTCAGGCGACAGCCCCAGCAGCGTCATCGCCACCAGCGTGCCGTGGCCGTTGATTCCCATGTTGTCATTCAGCGCGGTGTTGCTGTCGACATAACTGGAGAAATTCACGTTGGCGTAATTAATTTCGCTGCGGCCCGGGGCCAGACCAGAGTCAATGATGCCTACTTTATTGCTGGCGGCCGTGGCCGGCACCGCAGGTTCAACGACCGGCGTGACCGGGGTCAGGGTGCTGCCGCCGCCGCTACTACCGCCGCCGCCACCACCGCCACCACAGGCGCTGAGCAGAAACGGGATGAGGAGCGCCAGCAGGCGCGGTGAGGGTCGAAAAGTAACAACAGGATAATGCATGGCAACTCCTCATGCCTCTCAGGGCATGTTGTCGCCCGTTCACGTTAACGGGCCTGAATGCAGTCTTTCCCTGTCACGAATACTCCTGAGCAACGTGGCTGACAGACAGAACGCAATAGATGAAGCACGAACCCCTGGGATTCCGCCAGGGTGCAGAAAGGATAAGGTGCGCACTGGCCGGTTGATGGCCAGGACAGCGCAGCATTGCGCAGGCTAATCGCGCTATATCACGCTTCGAACCAGACATTTCTGATGGTGGAGTTTTAACGATTTTGTTTGAGAAATCATGGTGTTTAATGACGCCAGCTGGCGTTTATTGCCGTGATTATGTAGGAAAATTCTGAAGGCGCACCGCGTAGGTGGCGAGTGACAGCGGGATTTCTGGCAACCACGCTACCTGCCGGTTTCCAGAACTGACGCAATTATTTTCTGCCGGTTCATACGCGGTATAGCCATTGATGTGCAAAGCTACAAACCAGGCGCGCTTTCGGGTAAACTAGCGCGTTACTTTTATCTCCTCTCACCGAATCGTCAAAAAAGACTGAAAAGCCATGTTTGAAATTAATCCGGTCAAAAATCGTATCCAGGACCTCAGCGAGCGCAGCAGCGTTCTTAGGGGGTATCTTTGACTACGATGCCAAGAAAGAACGCCTCGAAGAAGTAAACGCCGAGCTGGAACAGCCGGACGTCTGGAACGAACCTGAACGCGCGCAGGCGCTGGGCAAAGAGCGCGCCTCGCTGGAAGCGGTAGTTGAAACGCTCGACCAGATGCAGCAGGGGCTGGAAGACGTGCAGGGTCTGCTGGAGCTGGCGGTTGAAGCCGACGACGAAGAGACTTTTAACGAAGCCGTAGTCGAGCTGGACGCGCTGGACGTGAAACTGGGTGAACTGGAGTTCCGCCGTATGTTCTCCGGCGAATACGACAGCGCCGACTGCTACATGGATATTCAGGCCGGCTCTGGCGGCACCGAAGCGCAGGACTGGGCCAGCATGCTGCTGCGCATGTATCTGCGCTGGGCGGAAGCCAAAGGCTTCAAAACCGAGATCATCGAAGAGTCCGAAGGCGAAGTGGCCGGTACCAAATCAGCCACCATCAAAATCATCGGTGATTACGCTTACGGCTGGCTGCGTACCGAAACCGGCGTTCATCGTCTGGTGCGTAAGAGCCCGTTCGACTCCGGCGGTCGTCGTCACACCTCCTTCAGTTCGGTATTTATTTACCCGGAAGTGGATGACAACATCGACATCGAAATCAACCCGGCCGACCTGCGTATCGACGTCTATCGCGCCTCGGGTGCCGGTGGTCAGCACGTTAACAAAACCGAGTCAGCGGTGCGTATTACCCACCTGCCGACCAACATTGTGGTGCAGTGCCAGAACGACCGCTCGCAGCATAAGAACAAAGATCAGGCCTTCAAACAGCTGCGTGCCAAGCTGTATGAATACGAAATGCAGAAGAAGAATGCCGACAAGCAGGCGGCGGAAGAGAACAAGTCGGACATCGGCTGGGGCAGCCAGATCCGTTCATACGTTCTTGACGATTCGCGCATCAAGGATCTGCGTACCAGCGTAGAAACGCGTAACACCCAGGCCGTACTGGATGGCGATCTTGACCGTTTTATTGAAGCAAGTTTAAAAGCAGGGCTATAAGGAACCGACATGTCTGAACAACAACCGCAGAGCGCTGATGCCGCCCTTGAGTTAAACAACGAACTGAAAGCGCGTCGCGAAAAACTCAGCGCGCTGCGTGAAAAGGGCGTGGCGTTTCCTAACGATTTCCGCCGTGACACCACCTCCGATCGTCTGCATGCCGACTATGACAGCAAAGAGAACGACGAGCTGGAAGCGCTCGGCGTTGAGGTGAGCGTAGCCGGTCGTATGATGACCCGCCGCATCATGGGTAAGGCGTCGTTCGCCACCCTGCAGGATGTAGGCGGTCAGATCCAGATCTACGTTTCCCGTGACGATCTGCCGGAAGGCGTCTACAACGAGCAGTTCAAAAAATGGGATCTCGGCGATATCCTCGGCGCGCGCGGTAAGCTGTTCAAAACCAAAACCGGCGAGCTGTCGATCCACATCTCTGAGCTGCGCCTGCTGACCAAAGCGCTGCGTCCGCTGCCGGACAAATTCCACGGCCTCGCCGATCAGGAAACCCGTTACCGTCAGCGTTACCTTGACCTGATCTCCAACGACGATTCGCGTAAGACCTTCAAAATTCGCTCACAAATCATGGCCGGCATTCGTCAGTTCATGGTTAACCGCGACTTTATGGAAGTAGAAACGCCGATGATGCAGGTGATTCCTGGCGGCGCATCCGCGCGTCCGTTCATCACTCATCACAACGCGCTCGACATCGACATGTACCTGCGTATTGCGCCGGAGCTGTATCTGAAGCGTCTGGTGGTTGGCGGTTTCGATCGCGTGTTTGAGATCAACCGTAACTTCCGTAATGAAGGGATTTCGCCGCGCCACAATCCAGAGTTCACCATGATGGAACTCTATATGGCGTATGCGGATTACAAAGATCTGATCGAACTGACCGAGAGTCTGTTCCGTACCCTGGCGCAGGACGTGCTGGGCACGACGGAAGTGCCTTACGGTGAGCACACCTTCGATTTCGGCAAGCCGTTTGAGAAGCTCACCATGCGTGAAGCGATCAAGAAATACCGTCCGGAAACGGACCTCGCCGATCTGGATGACTTTGACAAAGCCGTGGCGATTGCCAACGCGCTGCACATCAAAGTGGAGAAGAGCTGGGGTCTGGGCCGCGTGGTGACCGAGATCTTCGAAGAGACGGCCGAAGCGCACCTGATTCAGCCAACCTTCATCACCGAGTATCCGGCAGAGGTGTCACCGCTGGCGCGTCGTAATGACGAGAACCCGGAAATCACCGACCGCTTTGAGTTCTTCATCGGCGGCCGTGAAATCGGTAACGGCTTCTCCGAGCTGAACGATGCGGAAGATCAGGCCGAGCGTTTCCTGCAGCAGGTTAACGCGAAGGACGCCGGTGATGACGAAGCGATGTTCTACGACGAAGACTACGTCACCGCGCTGGAGCACGGTCTGCCACCGACTGCAGGTCTGGGCATCGGTATTGACCGTCTGGTCATGCTGTTCACCAATAGCCACACCATTCGTGACGTGATCCTGTTCCCGGCTCTGCGCCCGACCGGTAAGTAATCAGGTTGCCTTCACCCTCACCCTAACCCTCTCCCATGGGGAGAGGGGACTTGCTGGTACCCCGGTGGGAGAAAGCCGCTGTGGTTTTCTCCCTCTCGCTGTGGCAGAGGACCGCTGTGGTTTTCTCCCTCTCCCCGTGGCAGAGGGCTGCTCTGGTTTTCTCCCTCTCCCTGTGGCAGAGGTCAGCTCTGGTTTTCTCCCTCTCCCCGTGGCAGAGGGCCGCTGTGGTTTTCTCCCTCTCCCTGTGGCAAAGGTCAGCTCTGGTTTTCTCCCTGTCCCCGTGGCAGAGGGCCGCTGTGGTTTTCTTCCTCTCCCTGTGGCAGAGGTCAGCTCTGGTTTTCTCCCTCTCCCCGTGGGAGAGGGCCGGGGTGAGGGCATCAGCGCGCACCCAACCTAAGACTTCACCACGCCATCCAGCCACGCCTGGAACCGCGCATAAGGCACATACAGCGCCACATCTTTAAACAACGTTTTGCCGCTCTTATTATCATCAATCCGACTGCTATAGCCGACAATCACCCCGGCCAGCGTGTCGTCGCTGGCGTTATATACCGCGCCGCCGGACATGCCTTTCACCACGCCGGCATTGGCCGCCACCACTACGCAGCTGGCCTTATTCCAGTCATTGCTCAGCGTCGTATTGATCAGGTTTTTGCCGCTTGATGCCACCGGCAGCGCGGAGATAAAGCTATACCCATACAGATTTACGTTGTCGCCGATATGGCTGTTGCGGAACTGCGGGGGCAGGTTGGCTTCCTTATTCGCATGATAAACCACGGCGATATCGCACTCCGGATGCCACGCCTTCACCCGATACAGCGAATATTTGGCCACGTGCGCCGCCGTCAGGCTGTATTCGCGCGTCAGGGGGATAGTGGTGCCCAGCGCACCCATGCCGAGCACGGTGGGGATGCCGGTGACGGTCATATCGACGCGCCTGGCCGCTTCTGAGCTGTATTCATAGTGCCCGACCGAGCAGCCGCTTAATCCGCCGATCGCCAGCGCGATGATCCATCGCATAACTCTGTCCCCCTGTTGTGTTGACGCCGCATTACCGGGCAATCCATTGGGGTATCGGCAATGTGCGACCATCCTTTACTGCCTGATTTAACGCCAGAAAGCGCCGTCGCTGTGACAGCGATCACAACCTGTTATCAAGCGTAGTCTGTTATCGCCGTCCTGTCTCAGTGATGCATAAGCGACACTTTTTAGCGCCGGGATTATTGCCGCGCAGGCAAAATAGCCTTGCTGCCGCCCGGGTGGTTGAGAGTCAGAGGCTGTGCTTTAATAGCAGACTGTGACGCAGTTCAAAAATAAACATCCCCGCACTGTCGGAGGGATACGCGTCTGTCTTAACCGTACGGCGTTCGTCGTGCGGCCCGCCTGCAAAATTATTTTGGGAGAGTGTGTTATGCCTGTTGCATTACTGGCGCTGGCGCTGAGTGCGTTCGCCATCGGCACCACGGAGTTCGTCATCATGGGGTTACTGCCGGAAGTGGCGGGTGACCTGCAGGTGTCGATTCCTTCTGCGGGCTGGCTGATCAGCGGCTATGCGCTGGGCGTGGCCATCGGCGCGCCAATCATGGCGCTGCTGACCGCGAAGCTGCCGCGTAAACGTACCCTGATTCTGCTGATGATCATCTTCATCATCGGCAACGTACTCTGTGCGCTGGCTTATACCTATAACCTGTTGATGCTGGCGCGCGTTATTACCGCGTTGTGTCACGGTGCGTTCTTCGGCATCGGTTCAGTGGTGGCGGCCAGCCTGGTGGCACCGAGCCGTCAGGCGTCGGCGGTGGCGCTGATGTTTACCGGTCTGACGCTGGCCAACGTACTGGGCGTGCCGCTCGGCACCTGGTTTGGTCAGCTGTTTGGCTGGCGCGCCACCTTCTGGGGCGTGGCGATTATTGGCATCCTCGCGTTCATCGCGCTGATCGTCAGCCTGCCGACCAACAAAGATGAAAAACCGGTGCACCTGGCGAGCGAAATCAGCGCGCTGGCCAACGGCAAACTGTGGCTGTCACTGCTGATGACGGTGTGTTTTGCCGCCGCGATGTTTGCGCTGTTCAGCTACATTGCGCCGCTGCTGCTGCAGGTGACCGGCATCAGCGATCGCGGCGTCAGCTGGACGCTGTTCCTGATTGGCGCGGGTCTGACGGTCGGTAACATTGTTGGCGGCAAACTGGCGGACTGGAAAGTGTCGTTCAGCCTGATCCTCAGCTTTTCGCTGATCGCCGTGTTCTCGCTGCTGTTCAGCTGGACCAGCCATGCGCTGTGGCTGGCAGAAATTACCCTGTTCCTGTGGGCGATGGCGACCTTCGCCACCGTGCCGGGTCTGCAAATCAACGTGGTGCGCCACGGCAAAGACGCGCCGAACCTGGTGTCGACGCTCAACATCTCGGCCTTTAACGTCGGTAACGCACTCGGTGCGTGGGTAGGTGGCGCCGTGATCGACAAAGGCTATGGCCTGACGGCGGTGCCGGTCGCGGCGGCAGCGCTGGCGGCAGCGGGATTAGTGGTTTGTCTGCTGACCTTCCGCAAATCGGGCGGTCAGCGCGAGACGGTGCGCGCTTAAGCCAGCCGCTGGGCGATGCGCTGCGGAAAGGTGGCCACCTGCTGCTGCAGGTGGTCGCAAAAGTGATCGACCAGCGCCGATGCCGGTCGATGCTGTGGCCGCACCAGGCTGACCGTGAACGGCACAGCAATACTGAAGCGGCGCATCACCACACCGCTGTCGGCGTAATCCAGCGCCGTCAGCGGATTAACAATCGAAATACCCACCCCGGCTCGCACCATCGCACACACCGATGCGGCGCTGTGCGTCTCCAGCACCAGCCGCCGCTCCACCTGTTGCTCATGGAACAGCGCATCCAGCAACTGACGATAGCTATCGCTGCGCGACAGGCTGACATAGTTTTCACCGTGAAAATCCTGCGGCGTCAGCACCGCCCGCTGACACAGCGGATGCTGCGGCGGCAGCACGCACACTTCATCACAGGTCAGCAGTGCCAGGCGTTCAGTCCCGGCGGGTGCATGCTGGGTTTCGGTCAGACCGAGATCGTAGCGCTGCGCCGACAGCCACTCCTCCAGCAGCGGTGACTCCTGCGGAATAATATTCAGGCTCACCTGCGGATAGCGCTGTAAAAACGGCTGCAGCAATGGCGGCAACAGCGACTGGGAAAACACCGGCAGGCAGGCGATGGACAGCTCGCCCTGGCGGAAATTGCGCAGCCCTTCGGCGGCATCCATGATGCGATCCAGACCGTACCACGAGCGCTGCACCTCTTCGTACAGCCGCAGCCCCTGCACGGTGGGCTGCAGGCGGCCGCGCACCCGCTCAAACAGCTGTAAGCCCAGCTGCTGTTCCAGCCGCGCCAGTTCGCGGCTCACCGTTGGCTGCGAGGTGTGCAGCAGCGTGGCAGCCTGGGTCAGATTGCCGCTGGTCATCACCGCGTGAAAGATTTCGATATGCCGCCAGTTAATTTTTGCCATCGTCGCCTCCATGTCATCCATATCATATTTGCATAGCTGATGCTTAAACAGATATTTTTCTGCATCACTGTGCTGTGGCTAAATGACAGCAACGACTCAGGAGAATGCTCATGCCACGTCCACTTAATGATTCCCAGACGGCGCTTAACGCCACAAATCTGCTGCCGCTGGCGCAGCGCTACAGCGGCCCGTTCTGGGCTTACGATGCCGAAATCATTCAGCAGCGTATTGCGCAGCTCAGCGCGTTTGACGTGGTGCGCTTTGCGCAAAAGGCCTGCTCAAATATTCATATTCTGCGGCTGATGCGCGCTGCCGGCGTCAAGGTCGATTCGGTCTCGCTCGGCGAGATCGAACGTGCGCTGGCCGCCGGTTTTCAGCCGGGCGGCGAGGATATTGTGTTCACCGCCGATGTGCTGGACTCACCGACGCTGGCGCGCATCGCCGAGCTGAAGGTGCCGGTGAATGCCGGCTCCGTGGATATGCTGCATCAGCTCGGCGCGGTTTCGCCGGGTCACAGCGTCTGGCTGCGTATTAATCCAGGCTTTGGCCACGGTCACAGCCAGAAAACCAATACCGGCGGCGAAAACAGTAAGCACGGCATCTGGCACAGCGATCTGCCGCTGGCGCTGGCGGCGATTCAGCAACATGGCCTGCAGCTGATAGGTTTACATATGCACATTGGCTCCGGCGTCGATTATGGCCATCTGCAGCAGGTGTGCGACGCGATGGTCGATCAGGTAGTGGCCTTTGGTCAGGACCTGCAGGCCATCTCGGCGGGCGGCGGGCTGTCGATTCCTTACCGCTTTGGTGAGGAGGCGATTGATACGCAGCACTATTACGGCCTGTGGAACGGCGCGCGTGAGCGTATCGCGGCGCACCTCGGCCATGCGGTGAAGCTGGAGATTGAGCCAGGCCGTTTCCTGGTGGCGGAGTCGGGCGTGCTGGTGTCGCAGGTGCGGGCGGTGAAGCAGATGGGCAGCCGTCACTTTGTGCTGGTGGATGCCGGTTTCAGCGATCTGATGCGTCCGTCGATGTACGGCAGCTATCACCATATTTCGCTGCTGCCTGCCGATGGCAGCGCGCCGGGTGAGGCGAATGTGGAGAGCGTGGTGGCCGGGCCGCTGTGTGAGTCGGGAGATGTGTTTACTCAGCTGGAAGGGGGCAAAGTGGAAACCCGCGCGCTGCCGGCGGCACAGGTCGGCGATTATCTGGTGTTCCATGATACCGGCGCTTACGGCGCATCAATGTCCTCCAACTACAACAGCCGTCCGCTGATCCCGGAAGTGCTGTTTGAGCAGGGCGTGCCGCGTGAGATTCGCCGTGCGCAGACCATTCAGGAACTGCTGGCGCTGGAGCTGAACTGATGCGCATCGTGCCGCTCAGCAGCGTGCCGCATCACGCCAGCCAGATCACCGACTGGCTATGGCAGGCGTTTGGTGACGGCACCTCGCGCGCGTTTTACGACAGCATTGTACGCAGTAGCCTGAACGGTGCCGCGTTTCCGGTGACCTTTGTCGCGCTGGACGACGATGACGTGCCGCACGGCACGGTAGGGTTCTGGCGCTGTGATTTGATTAGCCGTCAGGATCTCTATCCGTGGGTTGCCGCGCTGTATGTGGATGAAGCGGCGCGCGGGCAGGGGCTGAGCGCCGCCCTGCAGCAGCACGTGCTGGATTATGCCCGCCAGCGCGGCTATGCAACGGTGTGGCTGTGGTCAACGTTTGGTGGCTACTACGAGCGATTCGGCTGGAAGTATCAGTGTGATGCGCTGGAGTTTCCTGAGGTCCAGGTGAAGGTGTATTCGCAGGATTTATAGTGGGTTGGGTGCGCGCTGGCCCTCACCCCAACCCCCTCCCGCAAGCGGGCGAGGGGGCTGACCGCGCTCTCTGGAACGTCCCCTTTCCGCAAGGGCTGACCGCGCGCGCTGGCCCTCACCCCAACCCTCTCCCGCAAGCGGGAGAGGGGGCTGACCGCGCTCTCCTTGCCGCGCGCTCTGGAACGTTCCCTCTCCCTCAGGGAGAGGGTTAGGGTGAGGGAAAGCCCGCACTCGTTTAACCTGGTCCACCCACCGAATGCCGCCTGACCAGCGTCGGGCTAAACATATTGGTCACCTCCGGCAGCGCGGTGCCGTTGGCCAGCGCCAGCGCCAGCTGCGCGGCCTGCTGCGCCATGGTCACAATCGGATAGCGCACCGTGGTCAGGCGCGGACGCACGTAGCGCGACACCAGCACATCATCAAAGCCAATCAGCGACATCTCTTCGGGCACGCGAATGCCGTTATCGCTCAGCACCGCCAGCGCACCGGCGGCCATCGAATCGTTGTAGCACGCCACCGCGCTCACCTGCTTGCCGCGTCCGAGCAGTTCCGTCATTGCCTGCTCGCCACCGACCTCATCCGGTTCTCCCCACGCCACCAGCCGGTCGTTGCACGGCAGACCGTGCTCCTTCAGCGCATCGTAGTAGCCCTGCAGCCGATCTTCGGCGTCAGAAATGGTGTGCGTCGAGCAGATAAAGGCGATCTGCGTATGACCCTGCTGAATCAGGTGGCGCGTGGCCAGCCAGGCGCCGTAGCGGTCATCCAGCGCAATGCAGCGCGACTCAAACCCCTGCAGCAGCCGGTTCAGCAGCACCATGCCCGGCACCTGCTTCATCAGCAGCTCTAAATCGTCATCGGGAATTTTCTTGGCGTGCACCACCAGCGCGGCGCAGCGATGGCGCATCAGCTGTTCAATCGCCTGACGCTCTTTCTGCTCATTATGGTAACCGTTACCAATCAGCAGAAAGTTGCCGGTTTGCCCGGCGACTTCATCGACCGCTTTCACCATCGCGCCAAAAAACGGGTCTGACACATCGCCTACCACCAGCCCGAGCGTTTCGGTGGATTGCTGCGCCAGCGCGCGGGCATTGGCGTTCGGGTGATACTGCAGCTGTTCCATGGCCTGGGTAACGGCGAGGCGCGAACTCTCGCTGGCTTTGGGCGAATTATTGATGACGCGGGACACGGTCGCGACCGACACCCCCGCCATGCGGGCAACATCCTTAATAGTAGCCATGCAATGGTCGACATCCGGGAAAACGTTTACACATGCTCTCAGTGTTACGGAAAAGCCCGGCAGCCGCAACCCGCCAGAATGTCAGCGCTGTCGCAAAAGTGCGGAAAATCAGACGCTCACGGTGAGGCTTTAGCCCGGTAACGGCACCGTGCTATGCTGCCAGCCTGAATCACACCTGCCTGCCGGACCCATAACCATGAAAACTCGTGTGCCGCACCTTGCGCACTGGGGCGCGTTTACCGCCGTCACCGAAAATCAGCGCCTGATTGCCTGCGAACCTTTCTTCGCCGATGCCGATCCTTCCGCGATGATCCACACTCTCCCTGAACTGGTGTACTCGGATAAACGCATCCATCAGCCGATGGTGCGCCGTTCGTGGCTGAAGTCGCGTGAAAACAGCGATCGCACGCTGCGCGGCCGGGAAGATTTTGTCGCCGTGGACTGGGACACCGCGCTCGATCTGGTGGCGGAAGAGAACCGCCGGGTGCGCGACCGCTACGGTGCTTCCGGCATTTTCAACGGTTCGTACGGCTGGTCATCAGCCGGTCGCGTTAACCACGCGCGCACCCTGATTCGTCGCTTCTATTTCCAGGGCGGCGGTGGCGTTGATCAGCAGGGTAACTACAGCTGGGGCGCGGCACAGTTCTTTCTGCCGTACGTGATTGGCACTTATATGCCGCTCACCGGCCGCGTCACCGACTGGCCGCAGGTGGTGGAGCATGCAGAAATTTTCGTCGCCTTTGGCGGCCTGGCGCTGAAAAATGCGCAGGTGGCCTCCGGCGGTGCCGGCGAGCACAGCCTGAAACCGGCGCTGCAGCAGCTGAGCGCCAAAGGCACGCCGATCATTAACATCAGCCCGATGCGCGATGACTGCCCGGCATTCGTTAACGCCGAGTGGATTCCGATTCGCCCGAACACTGACGTGGCGCTGATGCTGGCGCTCGGCTATGAAATTACCCGCCGGAACGCTATCGATGAGGCTTTCCTCGCCAGCCACTGCACCGGCTGGCCGCAACTGCGTGCCTATCTGCTGGGCGAAAGCGACGGCGTGGCAAAAACGCCCGCGTGGGCCAGTGCGATAACCGGCATCCCGGCGGCGCGTATCGCACTGCTGGCGCAGCAGCTGGCGGGCAAACGCAGCTTTATCACTTGTGCTTATGCGGTGCAGCGCGCCCATCGCGGCGAGCAGCCGTACTGGATGATGATTGCGCTCTCGTCGATGCTGGGCCAGCCGGGACTGCCGGGCGGCGGCTTCTCTTTTGGTCATGGCTCGATGAACAGCGTCGGCAATCCGCGCCAGGAAGGCCCGGCGCCGCTGATGAGCACCGGCCCGAATCCGGCGAACCTGTCGATCCCGGTGGCGCGCATCAGCGACATGCTGCTCAATCCCGGCCAGCCGTATGCGTTTCAGGGCGAGACGCTGCACTATCCCGACATTCACCTGGTGCACTGGGCAGGCGGCAATCCGTTCCACCATCACCAGCAGCTCAACCGGCTGGTCGAGGGCTGGCAGCGCCCGGATACGGTCATCGTGCAGGATATCGTCTGGACGCCCGCGGCGCAGATGGCGGACATCGTGCTGCCGGCCACCACCACGCTGGAGCGCAACGACATTGGCGGCTCGTCGCGTGACCGCTTCGTGCTGGCGATGCACCAGGCGATTAAACCGCAGCATCAGGCGCGTAACGACTTTGATATTTTTGCCGATCTGGCCGATCGCCTCGGCTACCGCGAGCGCTTTACCGAAGGACGCAACGAGATGCAGTGGATTGAGCATCTTTACCAGCAGTGCGCGCAGGCGCATGCGCAGCTGGACATCGCGTTCCCGGAGTTCGAGGCATTCTGGCAGCGCGGTTTTGTTGAGATTCCGCAGGGCGGCAAGCCGTACGTGTTTATGGATGATTTCCGCGCCGATCCGCAGGCGCATCCGATTCACACCGCCAGCGGCAAAATTGAGCTGTTTTGCCAGACCATCGCCGATTACCAGCTGGCGGATTTCGCCGGGCATCCGGAGTGGCGCGCGCCGCAGGAGTGGCTTGGCGCAGCGCTCAGCGCGCAGTTCCCGCTGCACATGATTTCGGTGCAGCCTGCGGATCGCCTGCACAGCCAGCTGGATGCCACCGCCACGGTGCAGGCCGGCAAAACTGCCGGTCACGAAACGCTGTATATGCACGTTGACGACGCCGCCGCGCGCGGTATCAGCGACGGCGATGAGATTGAAGTGAGCAACGCGCGTGGCCGTATGCTGGCTGGTGTCCGCCTGACGGACGGCCTGACGCCCGGCGTGGTGATCATCGCCACCGGTGCCTGGTTCGATCCCGGTTTTGGCAAAGCGTGGCAGCCGTGGGACCGCGCCGGCAACCCTAACGTGCTGACGCTCGACATCGGGACCTCGTCGTTAACTCAGGGACCAAACGCCATGAGCTGCCTGGTGGAAATCAAAAAACACGCTAGTTGCACAATCGGCTAACAATCTCACCGCTGGTTACATTTTGCCGGTAACTGTTGCGTTTGAGTGATAGTTTCTGCGCTGAGCAACTTGCTACAGTCAGGGTCCCAGAGGTATTGATGGGTGAACATCAACAGTTTTCTTGATTACACCGACCTGCGCAGATGCGCAGGTTTTTTTTGCCTGCGATCTGCCGGTGTGATGCGTCCCGTTGCGGTGACCTCAATCGGGCATAAACGAACTGATACATTGTTTTCCTGTCAACTCGCTTTACCTTTCTTTATAACTGCAGCTAACCCCTTTGGATTCATCTTTTATCGCAGCGGATCGCCATGCCCCCGATTAAAAAATTTCTGGGAAAAGACCAGATTAAAGCCCCGTTTAACCCGTTTCGTTTTCGTCTGATTTGTCTGGGCGTATTAGGCTGCATGGGCCTGCTGCTGGCGCGCGTCGGCGATCTGCAGCTGATCAATCATCCGATGCTGGAGCACGAGGCCGACCAGCGCTCGCTGCGGACCGTGACGCTGCCGACCAACCGTGGCACGCTGCTCGACCGCGACGGCCAGGCGCTGGCGCTCAGCGTGCCATCACGCGATATCATCGCCGATCCGCTGCGCGTGCTGGAGGCCAATCCCGATTTCACCAGCGCCAAATGGAGCTATCTGGCGGCGGCGCTGAATTTGCGACCGGACGAGTTGCGCGCGCAGATCACCGCCAATCCGAAAAAGCGCTTCCTCTATCTCGGGCGCAAAATCGAGCTGGGCATTGCCAAAGATATTGCTGAGCTGCATCTGAAAGGCATCAGTTCGGTGTATGACGACAGCCGTTTTTATCCGATGAGTGAAGCCGCGGCGCCGCTGATTGGCATCGTCGGGGCGGACAATAACGGGCTTAACGGGCTGGAGAAGGGCTTTGACCGGGTACTGCAGGGCGAGCCGGGTAAAGAGGTGTATCGCCAGGACGGGGACGGCAACATTATTGCGATGATCGATTACGAGCCGCCGAAGCAGCCGCCGACGGTGCAGCTCAGCATCGATAAGTTTGACCAGTTTACGCTGTACAGCAAGCTGCGCGACGGCGTGCTGCTCAACAAGGCCGATTCGGGCGCGGCGGTGCTGGTGAAGATCGACACCGGCGAGATCCTCGCTATGGCGTCTTATCCTTCGTTCAACCCCAACAATTATGACAACGCCACGCCGGCGCAAATGCGCAATACCGCCATCAACGACAGCTACGAGCCCGGTTCGACGGTGAAACCGCTGGTGGTGATGGAAGGGCTGCAGCGTCATCTGGTGCGCCCCGATTCGGTGATCGACACCACGCCCTACAGCGTCAACGGCCACCTGATTCGCGATGTTGGCCACTGGCCACGCCTGACCATGACCGGCATTTTGCAGAAATCCAGCGACATCGGCGTGTCGCACATCGCGCTGGCAATGCCGGCGGAAGCGCTGGTGAACACCTATCAGGCGTTTGGTCTCGGCAAGCCGACCGGGCTGGGGCTGACCGGTGAGAGCGTGGGTTACTTCCCGCTGCATCGCCAGCGCTGGGCGGACATCGAGCGCGCCACCTTTTCGTTCGGCTACGGTCTGCGCGTAACGCCGCTGCAGATTGCGCGTGAGTACGCCACGCTCGGTTCGTATGGCGTCTATCGCCCGCTGTCGATCACCAAAGTGACGCCACCGGTGCTGGGCAGGCAGGTGGCGGATCCACAGATCGTGCAAACCGTGGTGCACATGCTGGAGAGTGACGTGCTGCCGGGCGGTACCGGGGTGAAAGCAGCGGTTCCGGGCTACCGGCTGGCGACCAAAACCGGTACCGCGGAGAAGATGGGCAGCAGCGGCAAATATGACGGCGGCTACGTTAACTACACCGCCGGCATCGCGCCGGCCAGCCATCCGGAAGTGGCGCTGGTGGTGATGATTAACCATCCTACCGCCGGCGATCACTTTGGCGGATCGGTGGCTGCGCCGGTATTTGGCAACATCATGGGGCCGGTGCTGAAACACATGAACGTGGCACCCGACGCGATTTACAGTAAACCGGCATCAGATAAATCTTAACGAAATCAGGATGTAAACGCGCAGTCGAGCTTTTCACACCTCGTTGCATTTCGCCGAACTCCGTTGCGATTTGCGGCTGTTATCCGCGCCGCCATTGCGCGACGATAAAGGTCCCAGAGGTATTGATTGGTGTGAAGATCGGCTGCTGTGGCAGCGATACCCTTGTGGTATTCACCCTGTTCGGTTGCACCGACCCACGCGGATGCGTGGGTTTTTTTTGCCTGTAAGTTGTCCTCCTCTCCCGTTTATAGCGCCTGCGCGCGCCATCACCGGCCGCTGCCGGGCGCGGTTTAAATCCTGCATCTCTTAACGAAACGCTTACGGTTTGCGTATAGAAAACGTTCTGGCGATCCGCCGATAATGCGCGTCGTGATGATTTTCGCTGAAATAATCCCCTGCTTACCGGGGGTTTTACCCACACTTTTGCTGATCTGAAGACGCTGATGACTATCCATGCTCCCCGTTCTGGTTTCTCCCGCTGGCTGAAATGGCTGCTTGTGTTGCTGGTGCTGCTGATCGCGGCAGGCGTGATCTGGCGTGTGGCAGGCGGCAAGCGGGGCGCAGTACCCGGCGACCTGCCGCCAGGCGGTCATCGCGGCGCGGCGCAGATGAGCGGCCCGGCAACGCTGGTGCACAGCGGCGTTGCCGCGACGGCCGACGTGCCGGTGTACCTGAATGCGCTCGGCACGGTGATCCCCAACGCCAGCGTCACCGTCACCAGCCGCGTGGCCGGGCAGCTGCAGCAGGTGTTCTTTACTGAAGGGCAGAAAGTCAGCGCCGGTCAGCTGCTGGCGCAGATCGATCCGCGCAGTTATCAGGCGACGCTGGCGCAGTATCAGGGCGATCTCAGCCAGAACCAGGCGCTGCTGCACAGTGCGCAACTGACGCTGGCACGCTACAAAAAGCTGGCAGCGCAGGACTCGCTGTCGCGCCAGGATCTGGATAGCCAGATTGCTACCGTCGGCCAGTATCAGGGCGCGGTGGCGGCGGATCAGGCGCAAATCGCCAGCGCAAAACTGGATATTGAGTATGCCCGCATCACCTCGCCGATCAGCGGCCGCGTAGGTCTGCGGCTGGTCGATCCGGGCAATATGGTGCAGACCAGCGACACCACCGGCATTGTGGTGGTGACGCAAATGCAGCCTGCCGCCGTGACGTTCAGCGTGCCGCAAAGTTACATCGCGCAGCTGACGCGCGCACTGCGCAACGGCCAGAGCCTGCCCGCGACGGCCTTCGATCAGGACAACAGCACCATACTGGCGCAGGGTGAGGTGAAGTACATCAGCAATCAGATCGATACCAGCACCGGCACCATCGAACTGAAAGCCAGCTTTCCTAACCAGGACGAAGCGCTGTTTGCCAACCAGTTCGTTAATCTGCGTTTGCAAACCGGCACGCTGAAAAACGCGACGGTGATTCCGGCGCAGGCGCTGCAGCTGAGCAGCGACGGGAGCTTTGTGTTTATTATCAACAAAGATAATAGCGTGACGCGCAAAGCGGTCACCGCCGGACCGGCACTGGGGGAAGATCGTCAGGCGATCCTGCAGGGCGTGGCGCCAGGCGATCGTCTGGTGACCGAGGGGATCGATCGTCTGACTAACGGCAGCAAAGTCCAGCTGGCTGACGACAGCAAAAGTACCCAGCCATGAATCCGTCTCGTCTGTTTATCCTGCGCCCGGTGGCGACGATTCTGCTGATGGTCGGCGTGCTGATCGCCGGTCTGTTCGCTTATCGCTTTCTCTCCACCTCGGCGCTGCCGCAGGTGGATTATCCGACCATTCAGGTTACCACCCTTTATCCTGGCGCCAGCCCGGACGTGATGGCCTCGTCCGTGACCTCGCCGCTGGAGCGTCAGCTCGGTCAGATGGCCGGTCTTAGCCAGATGACGTCTGCCAGCTCGGGCGGATCATCGATTATCACCCTGAAGTTCAGCCTCGATCTGTCGCTCGACGTCGCCGAACAGGAAGTCCAGGCGGCAATCAACGCGGCGAATAATCTGCTACCGGACGATCTGCCCAATCCGCCGACGTATAAAAAGGTCAATCCGGCCGACAGTGCGGTGATCACGCTGGCCGCCAGTTCCGACACGCTGCCGCTGACTGAAGTGCAGGATCTGGTGAACACGCGCGTGGCGCTGAAGCTGTCGCAAATCAACGGTGTGGGGATGGTGACCCTGGCGGGCGGCAATCAGCCGGCGATTCGCGTGCAGATGGATCCAAAAGCGCTGGCGGCGCACAAGCTGTCGCTGGAAGACGTCAATACGCTGATCGCCAACAGCAACGTCAACGGTTCGAAAGGCGGCTTCGACGGCAAATATCACTCGGTGACCATCGACGCCAACGACCAGCTGCGCACCGCGGCCGAATACGGCAATCTGATTCTCACCTGGCAGAACGGTGCGGCGCTGCGGCTGAAAGATATCGCCCATATCGAACAGGGGCCGGAGAATCGCTTTCAGTCGGCATGGGCCAATAACCGTCCGGCGATTGTCATCAGCGTGCAGCGCCAGCCCGGCGCCAACGTCATTCAGGTGGTGGATAGCATTAAAAAGCAGCTGCCCGTACTGCAGGCGGCGCTGCCGGATGGTGTGAAAATGCGCGTGCTTGCCGATCGCACGCAGACCATCCGCGCCTCGATCAGCGACGTACAGTTTGAACTGATGCTGTCGATCGCACTGGTGGTGATGGTGACCTTCCTGTTTCTGCGCAACGTGGCGGCGACGCTGATTCCCAGCGTGGCAGTACCGCTGTCGCTGATTGGCACCTTTGGCGTGATGTATCTCGCCGATTTCAGCCTCAACAACCTGTCGCTGATGGCGCTGACCATCGCTACCGGATTTGTCATTGATGACGCGATTGTGGTGGTGGAGAACATTTCGCGCCGGCTGGAGCAGGGCGAAACGCCGATGCAGGCGGCGCTGAAAGGCTCGCAGCAGATTGGCTTCACCATCATTTCCCTCACGTTTTCCCTGATTGCGGTCCTGATTCCGCTGCTGTTTATGGGGGATGTGGTCGGACGGCTGTTCCGCGAATTCGCCATCACCCTGGCCGTCTCGATTCTGGTGTCGATGGTGGTGTCGCTGACGCTGACGCCGATGCTGTGTGCCTGGCTGTTAAGGCATATTCCGGAGTCGCAACAGTCACGCTTTGCGCGCAAAGGCGGCGAGCTGTTTGACAAACTGGTACGCGGCTATGACCGCCTGCTCAGCGTGGTGCTCAACCATCAGAAGCTGACGCTGCTGGTGGCGCTGGCAACCTTTGCACTCACCGCGCTGCTGTATCTGGCCATCCCGAAAGGGTTCTTTCCCACGCAGGATACCGGGCTGATTCAGGGGGTGACCGTGGCGTCGCAGGATGTCTCCTTCACGGCGATGGCGCAGCGTCAGCAGGCGCTGGCAACGGTGATCCTGCAAAATCCGGCGGTCGAGAGTGTGTCCTCAACCATTGGTATCGACGGCAATAACACCAGCCTCAATAGCGGGCGCCTGCAGATCAACCTGAAAGCGTTTGACCAGCGCGACGTCAAAGCCGATGAGGTGATTGCGCAGCTACAGCAGGCGGCGCGCCAGGTCGCCGGCATTCAGCTTTATCTGCAGCCAGCACAGGACCTGACGGTCAACGATCAGGTGACGCCGAGCCAGTACCAGTTCACCCTTGATGATGCCGACAGCGAAAACCTGGTGCGCTGGACGCCGCAGCTGATAGCTGCGCTGCAGCAGCGCCCGGAGTTTAATGGCGTGGTCAGCAACCTGCAGGATCAGGGGCGCGTGGCCTATGTGGAGCTGAATCGCGATCAAGCGGCGCGCTACGGCATCACGGCAGCTGACGTCGATACCGCGCTGTACAACAGCTTTGGTCAGCGGCTGGTTTCCACCATTTTTACCCAGGCGAACCAGTATCGCGTGGTGCTGGAAGTGGCGCCGCAGTATCAGCAGTCGCCGGCGTCATTTGATGACGTTTATCTGCCGGTGAGCAGCAGTGCATCAACCAGCAGCGACAGCGACAGTGAGACCACCACCACTGGCATGGTGAAACTCACCGCCATCGCCACCGTGCATGCGCGGACCGGGGCGCTGATGCACATGCGCCTGAATCAGTTCCCGGCGGTGATGGTGTCGTTCAATCTTAACCCCGGTTATTCGCTGGAGGAGGGGCAGCGGGCGATTGCGCAGGTCACGCAGCAGCTTAAACTGCCCGCCAGCATAACGCTGCGTTATCAGGGTGAAACCGCGGCGTTTCAGAGTGCCACCGGAAACACGCTGTGGCTGATTCTGGCGGCGCTGATCACCATGTACGTGGTGCTGGGCATTCTGTATGAAAGCTTTATTCATCCGGTGACCATTCTCTCCACGCTGCCGTCGGCGGCGGTCGGGGCGCTGCTGACGCTGATGCTGGCTGGCAGCGAATTCAGCCTGATCGCGCTAATTGGTGTCATTCTGCTGATTGGCATCGTTAAAAAGAACGCCATTATGATGATCGACTTCGCGCTGGAGGCGCAGCATAAGCAGCATATGACGCCGCGCGAAGCGATCCATCAGGCCTGCCTGCTGCGCTTCCGGCCGATTCTGATGACCACCATGGCGGCGCTGCTCGGGGCGCTGCCGCTGATGCTGGCCTCCGGCTCCGGTGCCGAACTGCGTCAGCCGCTCGGGCTGGTGATTGTCGGTGGCCTGCTGGTGAGCCAGGTGCTGACGCTGTTCTCCACCCCGGTGATCTATCTGTGGTTTGATGGGCTGGCGCAGCGCGGTAAGCGCTACGTGCAGCGCCGGCAGCAGCAGGCGCGGGGCGAGCCATGAACATCACCCGGCTGTTTATCTTTCGCCCGGTTGCCACGCTGCTGCTGACGCTGGCGATCCTGCTGCTCGGGGCGCTGGGCTACCGGCTGCTGCCCGTCGCGCCGCTGCCGCAGGTGGATTTTCCTACCATTATGGTCAGCGCCAGCCTGGCCGGCGCCAGCCCGGAAACCATGGCGGCCACGGTGGCGACACCGCTGGAGCGTTCGCTCGGCCAGATTGCCGGTGTGACGGAGATGACGTCGACCAGCTCGCAGGGCTCGACCAGCGTGATTCTGCAGTTTGAATTAGACCGCGATATCAATGGCGCGGCGCGCGACGTGCAGGCGGCGATAAACGCGGCGCGCAGCCTGTTACCGAGTGCTATGGAGTCGCTGCCGACCTATCGCAAAGCGAATCCCTCGGACGCGCCGATTGTGATGCTGGCGCTTACCTCCGCCACGCGCACGCCGGGTGAACTGTATGACCTCGCCGAAAGCAAAATTGAACAGGCGATGGGCCAGGTCAGGGGCGTGGGCGAGGTGTCGCTGATGGGCAGCGCGCTGCCGGCGGTCCGCATCGATCTGCAGCCGCAACAGCTGACGCACTATGGCATTGCGCTGGATACGGTGCGCAGCGCCGTCGCCAGCAGCACCAGCAATCTGCCGAAAGGCATGCTGCAGGGCAGCAGCCAGTCCTGGATGGTGGACGGCAACGGCCAGCTGGACAAAGCAGCACAGTACCGCGACCTGATAGTCAGCTACCAGGCGGGTAAGGCGGTACGACTGCATGACGTCGCCACGGTGTATGACTCGGTGGAGGATCAGTATCAGGCCGGCTTTCTCAATTCACAGCCGTCGGTGATGATCGCCATCAAGCGTCAGGCCGGCGCTAACATGCTCGACACCATTGATGCCATCAAAGCGCAGCTGCCACAGCTGGAGAAAGATCTGCCTGCCGATACCCAGCTCAAAGTGGTGGTAGACCGTTCGCCAACGGTGCGCGCCTCCCTGTATGACACCGAAGAGACGCTGCTGGTGGCAATGCTGCTGGTGATTGCCGTGGTATTTGTCTTCCTGCGTAATTTGCAGGCGGTGGTGATTCCGGCGCTGGCGCTGCCGGTGTCGTTAATCGGCACCTGCGCGGTGATGTATCTGCTCGGCTACAGTCTCGATAACCTGTCGCTGATGGCGCTGATCATCGCCACGGGCTTTGTCGTTGATGACGCCATCGTGGTGCTGGAAAATATCACCCGGCATATCGAAGCCGGTCTGAGTCCGCTGCGTGCCGCCCTGCGCGGTGCCCATGAGGTGAGCTTTACGGTGCTGTCGATGACGGTGTCGCTGGTGGCGGTGTTTATCCCGATTCTGCTAATGGGCAGTATTGTTGGCCGCCTGTTCCGCGAATTTGCGGTGACGCTGACGGTCTCGCTGCTGATCTCCATGTTTGTCTCGCTCAGCCTGACCCCGATGCTGTGCGCCCGGCTGCTGCGGCCGAAGCCGCAGGTCACCCGGCGGCCGCATCCGCTCTATCAGCTGATCGAAAATGCGCTCAACGCGCTGCTGGCCGCCTACGCGCGTGGCCTGGCGTGGGTGATGGCGCACCAGAGGATCACCCTGCTGAGTTTGCTGCTCACCGTGCTGCTCAATCTGTTTCTGTTTAGCGTGGTGCAAAAGGGCTTTTTCCCCAATCAGGACACCGGCCTGCTGATGGGCGCCCTGCGCGCTGACCAGAACATCTCCTTCCAGGCGATGAAGCCAAAGATGCTGGCGTTCACCAAAATCATTGAGGCCGATCCGGCGGTAGACAGCGTGATGTCGTCAATGGGCAGCGGCATGTTTGGCTCGCGCAATAGCGCCAACTTTTTTGTCCGGCTGAAAGATTTTGACCAGCGCAGCGCCAGTGCCACCGAAGTGGCTAACCGGCTGAGCCTGAAAACCCGCCATATTGCCGGGGCGCAGCTGTTCCTGATGGCCGCGCAGGATCTGCACATCGGCGGGCGCAGCGCCAACGCCACTTATCAGTACAGCCTGCAGGCTGACGATCTCGACCTGCTGCGCCGCTGGACGCCGAAAGTCCAGGCGGCGCTGGCCGCGATACCGCAACTCAACAGCGTGGATTCCGATGCGCAAACTGGCGGACAGGAGGTGGTGATCAATATCGATCGCGACCGCGCCATGCGGCTGGGCGTTAACGTGCAGATGCTGGACACGCTGCTGAACAATGCCTTTAGCCAGCGACAGATTGCCACGCTCTATCACACGCTCAATCAGTACCATGTGGTGATGGCCCTGCAGGACAGCGACACGCGCGATCCGGCCATGCTGCAACAACTGTATGTGATTAACGACAGCGGCGATCGCGTGCCGCTGGCGGCCTTTGCCCGCTTCAGCGGCGGCAACGCGCCGCTGTCGGTTGCGCATCAGGGCCAGTCAGCAACCAGCACCATCGCCTTCAACCTCAACGACGGCGTGTCGCTGGAGCAGGCGCAGACGCTGATTAAGCAAGCGATGGCACAGCTGGGGTTGCCCTCCAGCATTCAGGCGGGCTTTACCGGCACCGCCGCGGCGTTCTCTCAGCTCACCGCCACTATGCCGTGGCTGATCATCGCGGCGCTGGCGGCGGTGTATATCGTGCTGGGCGTGCTGTATGAGAGTTACATTCACCCGCTGACCATTCTCTCCACGCTGCCGTCGGCAGGTGTCGGAGCGCTGCTGCTGTTGCTGCTGACCAATACGCAGCTGACGGTGATTGCGCTGATCGGCATCATTTTGCTGATCGGTATCGTCAAGAAAAACGCCATCATGATGATCGATTTTGCCCTGCACGCCGAGCGCAGCCAGGGGCTGTCGCCGCAGCAGGCGATTACGCAGGCGTGCCTGATGCGCTTTCGACCGATCATGATGACCACGCTGGCCGCCTTCTTCGGCGCTCTGCCGCTGGCGCTGGGCAGCGGTGGCGACGCTGATTTACGCAGTCCGCTGGGGATTGCGATTGCCGGCGGTCTGGCCCTGAGCCAGCTGCTGACCCTGTTCACCACGCCAGTGGTCTATCTCTGGCTGGATCGTCTCAGCCGCGCCACCCAGCGTCAGTGGCGGCGCGTGCGTCATGTGGAATCCTGATTGATGAAAATGATGAACATTGGCGCGCTGACGGCGGCGCTACTGGTTGCTGGCTGTAGCGTTGGCCCCGATTATCAGCGTCCGGCGATGGCGCTGCCGACGCACTATAAAGAGGCCAAAGGCTGGACGCAGGCCACGCCGCAGGACGCCAGTCGCAAAGGGGAGTGGTGGACGGTGTATCACGATGCCACCTTGTCCAGCCTGCTGCGCCAGGTGAGCATCTCTAACCAGAACGTCGCCAGTTATGCGGCGCAGTATCGCGAAGCCCAGGCGCTGAGCGCGCAGTCGCGCGCGGCGCTGTTTCCCTCACTCGACTACGATGTCAGCAGCACGCGCAGCGGCAGCCGTGCCAGCACCAGCGGTCAGCGCAGCGTCAGCAACAGCCACAGCGCTACGCTGAATGCCAGCTGGGAGCTGGATCTGTGGGGCAAACTGCGCCGCACCCAGGAAGAAGATAAGGCCAGCGCGCAGGCCAGCCAGGCTGAACTGGCCAATGTCACGCTGAGCGCCCAGTCAGAACTGGCGCAGGACTATTTTCAGCTGCGCATCATCGAAGAAAAGATCGCGCTCTATCAGCGCAGCATTGAAGCTTATCAGCGCTATCTCAGCGTGATCGACAACAAGTACCGCGCCGGTAGCGAATCCCGCGCCACCCTGGCGCAGGCGCAGATGCAGCTGGAGAGCGCCCGCGCTTCGGCGCAGGATTATCAGTGGCAGCGCGCGCAACTGGAGCACGCGGTGGCGCTGCTGCTGGGGCGGGCGCCAGCCGACTTTACGTTGCCGGTGGCGAAGCTGGATGCCACGCTGCCGTCCATTCCACAGAGCCTGCCTTCGGCGCTGCTGCAGCGCCGTCCGGACATCGCCTATGCCGAACGTAACGTGGCGGCCGCCAACGCGGCGGTCGGAGTGGCGGTTGCCGGTTATTATCCCGACCTGACGCTCAGCGCCAGCGGTGGCGTGACCGCCTCAGCGATCCACAGTTTATTGTCGCTGCCGAATCGCGCCTGGTCGCTGGGGCCGGAGCTCAGCGGTACGCTGCTCGATTTTGGCGCGACCTCGGCGAAAGTGGCGCAGGCGCGTGCCGCCTATGATGCCAGCGTGGCCACCTATCGCCAGACGGTGCTGAGCGCGCTGGGAGAAGTGGAAGATAACCTGGTGGAACTGAATACCCTGCAGGGGGAAATCGCCGCGCAGCAGCGCGCCGCCGTGGCAGCACAGGCGTCAGCACGCGTAACGCGCAACCAGTATGACGCCGGCATGATTGATTACCTTGATGTCGCTACCACGGAAAACAGCAGCCTGAGCGAGCAGCAGAGCCTGCTGTCGTTGCAGAGCAGCCAGTGGGTGAGCAGCGTGGCGCTGATCGCCGCGCTGGGCGGCGGCTGGCAGGGCGAATCACCCTGAATTCATCACGATAAATCACTGCGCTACTTGTCGAACATCCCCGGATCCTGCAAGGTAAGAACCATTTTTACCGCTGCTAAGGAGCTGGCATGCTATTTACCGTTCTGCGTTTCCTCTGTCGCCTGTTATGGCGCGTTGAGCTGCGTGGCGATCTGACTGCCCTGCACAAAGAAAAAGTGCTGATCACGCCAAACCATATGTCGTTTCTCGATGGCGTGCTGCTGGCGCTGTTTCTGCCCATCAAACCGGTGTTCGCCGTCTATTCCTCGATCAGCGAACAGTGGTATATGCGCCTGCTCAGGCCGGTCATCGACTTCGTGCCGCTCGACCCCACCAAACCGATGTCGATCAAACATCTGGTGCGCATGATCAACGAAGGGCGTCCGGTGGTGATCTTTCCGGAAGGGCGCATTACCGTCACCGGCTCATTGATGAAAATCTACAGCGGCGCTGGCTTCGTCGCTGCGAAATCCGCCGCCACCGTGGTGCCGATGCGCATTGAAGGCGCAGAGTACACCCCGTTTGGCCGCCTGGCCGGGGTGTTTAAACGCCGCCTGTTCCCGCGCATTACTCTGACGGTGCTGCCGGCCACGGTAATTCCCATGCCGGAAGCGAAACGCGCGCGCGACCGCCGCGTGCTGGCCGGTGAGCATTTACATCATGTGATGATGGAAGCGCGCATGGCCGTGCGCCCGCGCGAAACGCTGTTCGACGCTTTTCTCAATGCACGCACCCGTTACGGGCTGAGCAAACCCTGCATCGAAGACATCAACTTTAAGCCGGACAGCTACACCGGGCTGCTGAAAAAAGCGCTCGGCGTCGGACGCATTCTGGAGCGCTACAGCCAGCAGGGCGAATTCGTTGGCCTGCTGCTGCCGAACGCTACGGTGACCGCGGCAGCGATTCTCGGGGCTTCACTGCGCGGTCGCGTGCCGGCCATGCTCAACTACACCGCCGGCATCAACGGCATGCGCGCGGCGCTGACCGCCTCGCAGGTGAAAACCGTGTTTACCTCGCGCCAGTTCCTGGAGAAAGGCAACCTGTGGCACCTGCCGCAGGGGCTGACGGAGGTGCAGTGGATCTATCTGGAGGATCTGAAGGATACCGTCACGCTGCAGGACAAACTGTGGATCCTCGCGCACCTGCTGCTGCCACGCCGGGCACAGGTTGCCCAGCAGCCAGAAGACGCGGCAATGGTGCTGTTTACCTCCGGCTCGGAAGGCAATCCCAAAGGCGTGGTGCACTCGCATAAAAGCCTGCTGGCGAACGTGGAGCAGATTCGCACCGTGGCGGATTTCACCCCGCGCGACCGCTTTATGTCGGCGCTGCCGCTGTTCCACGCCTTCGGCCTCACCGTCGGGCTGTTCACGCCGCTGCTGACCGGCGCGCAGGTATTCCTCTATCCCAGCCCGCTGCACTATCGCATCGTGCCGGAGCTGGTATACGACCGTAACTGCACCGTGCTGTTTGGCACCTCGACCTTCCTCGGCAACTATGCGCGCTTTGCCAGCCCGTACGATTTCGCCCGGCTGCGCTACGTCGTCGCCGGTGCCGAGAAGCTGCAGGAAGGCACGCGCCAGATCTACATGGAGAAGTACGGCATTCGCATCCTCGAAGGTTACGGCGTGACCGAATGTGCACCGGTGGTGGCAATCAACGTACCAATGGCCGCCAAATCGCATACCGTAGGCCGTATTCTGCCGGGCATGGATTCACGTCTGATTGCGGTACCCGGTATTGAGCAGGGCGGACGGCTGCAGCTGCGCGGTCCGAACGTCATGAACGGCTACCTGCGGGTGGAAAACCCCGGCGTGCTGGAGCCACCGGTGGCGGATAACGGCGAAGGCGAACAGGAAGCCGGCTGGTACGATACCGGGGATATTGTCAGCTTTGACGAGGGCGGTTTCTGTCAGATTCAGGGGCGCGCTAAACGCTTCGCCAAAATCGCCGGAGAGATGGTGTCGCTGGAGAGCGTGGAGCAGATTGCCCTGAAAGCCTCGGCGGAGAAACAGCACGCGGCGTCGCTGCGGCCTGATGGCCAGCGTGGTGAAGCGCTGGTGCTGTTTACCACTGACAGTGAACTCAGCCGCGAGCGGCTGCAGCAGGCCGCGCGTGAGTTGGGGGCGCCAGAGCTGGCCGTGCCGCGCGACATTCGCTACATGAAACAGCTGCCGATGCTGGGCAGCGGTAAACCTGACTACGTCAGCCTGAAACAGCTGGCAGAAGAGGAGCGGGCATGAGTCAGTCGGTGAATCCGGACGCCCCGTTGCTGTCGCGCAGTATGCTGGCGGTGATCGTGGCACAGTTTTTCTCTGCCTTTGGCGACAACGCGCTGCTGTTCGCCACGCTGGCGCTGCTGAAAAGTCAGTTCTATCCGGACTGGAGCCAGCCGATCCTGCAGATGCTGTTTGTGGCCACTTACATTCTGCTCGCGCCGTTTGTCGGACAGATGGCCGACAGCTTTGCCAAAGGGCGGGTGATGATGTTTGCCAACAGCCTTAAGCTGCTCGGTGCGCTGGTGATCTGCTTCGGCTTTAATCCGTTTCTCGGCTACACGCTGGTAGGGGTCGGCGCGGCGGCGTATTCGCCGGCGAAATACGGCATCCTGACGGAGATCACCAGCGGCGCGCGGCTGGTGAAAGCCAACGGGCTGATGGAGTCGTCGACTATCGCGGCGATTCTGCTCGGCTCGGTGGCAGGCGGCGTGCTCGCCGACTGGCATCTGCTGGCGGCGCTGGTGGTGTGTGCGCTCACTTACGCACTGGCGGTGGTGGCGAACCTGTTCATTCCGCGTCTGCAGCCAGCGCGCCCCGGCCAGAGCTGGCACGCTGGCGTGATGCTGCGCAGCTTTATCGCCTCGGCACAGCTGCTGTGGCGTAACGGTGAAACGCGTTTCTCGCTGCTCGGCACCAGCCTATTCTGGGGTGCCGGCGTCACGCTGCGCTTCCTGCTGGTGCTGTGGGTGCCGGTGGCGCTCGGCATCACGGACAACAAGACGCCGACCACGCTGAATGCCATGGTGGCGATCGGTATCGTGATCGGCGCGGCCGCGGCGGCAAAACTGGTCACGCTGCAAACGGTGCGGCGCTGCATGCCAGCCGGCGTGCTGATTGGCGTGATGGTGGTGCTGTTCTCGCTGCAGCATAGCCTGCTGAATGCGTATCTGCTGCTGATGCTGATTGGTGCGCTCGGCGGCTTCTTTGTGGTGCCGCTCAACGCGCTGTTGCAGGAGCGCGGCAAAGATACCGTGGGTTCTGGCAACGCGATTGCGGTGCAAAACCTGGGTGAGAACAGCGCGATGCTGCTGATGCTGGGGCTGTATACCGTGGCGATTAAGCTGGGTGCGCCGGCGGTCGCGACGGGCGTGGGCTTCGGCGCGCTGTTCGCCATGGCGATTGCCGTGCTGTGGTGGAGAAAGCGTCGCTGAGCGGTGCAGAAAGGGACCAGGTCGCCATGAATGGCGACCCTACCCTGGCCGGGCGCGTACGCCAAAACCACAGCAGGTACGCGAGGGTAACAAACCCTGTAGGGTGCGCGTTAAGGCGCACCAAAACCACAGCAGGTACGCGAGGGTAACGAACCCTGAAGGGTGCGCGTTAACGCGCACCAAAACCGCAGCAGGTACGCGAAGGTCACAAACCCTGTAGGGTGCGCGTTAAGGTACAAACCGGCCACATGGGTAACACTTTAGACCGGGCACATGGGTAACAGTTATAAACG